>CAVSAZ010000024.1:0-30912 GCA_963726045.1 uncultured Pseudomonadota bacterium | reverse complement strand
AACTGCATCGTCGCTCGCGTGCCCGAGCGCACTCCCCGCGACACGATGATCTCCCGGCTCGAGCACGACTCGCGGATCGAATCGGTCGAGCCGCTCGGGGAATTCACCACGGAAACCGGCGCCAGCGGCCGCACCTACCTGCCGCTGCAGGGCAACCTGCGGGAGCTCGGTGTGCTGCAGGCGCAGCGGCTGTCGCAAGGCGCCGCCGTCAGGATCGCGGTCATCGATACAGGCGTTGACTACCGCCATCCCGATCTTCGTGGCCGAGTCATCACGCGGCTCGACTTCGTCGGTCACGATGGCGAGCAGTTCGCCGCGGACCGGCACGGCACCCAGATCGCGGGGGTCATCGCGGCAACCGCCGAGGGCGGCCACGGTCTGTTGGGAGTCGCACCCGAATCGCGCCTGATCGTGCTGAAGGCTTGCTGGCCGCTGCGGCAGGACGCTGCGCGGGCCGCCTGTGACAGCTTCACCCTCGCCCAGGCCCTCGAGGCGGCGAACGCCGCCCACCCCGATATCGTAAACCTGAGTCTGGCGGGACCTCCCGACCCGTTGCTGCAGCGCCTCATCCGTTACGGCATGCGCCAAGGCATCATCTACGTCGGCGCGGTGCCGCCACCGGGCAGTGGACTGACGCAGGCTTTCCCGGCCGACATCCCCGGAGTGCTCGCGGTGCAATCGGCGGAGGATGCCGGCGACGGGAACCGGCATCTGCTTGCCCCCGGGCACGGCATCCTGACACTGGTGCCCGGAGGCCGTTATGACTTCGCCTCCGGCAGCTCGCTCGCGACCGCCGAAGTCACCGGCATCGTGGCACTTCTCCTGGCCGATGGCAGGCGGCTTGCCGAGCCGAAGATCGAACAGATTCTCACCCATAGCTCGAGGCAGTTCACCACGCCTGCCGGCGTGCTCACCTCCGTCAACGCCTGCGCGGCGGTTGCCGACGCCCTGGACCGCGATGACTGTCGGGTCCTCGATGAGGCAACCGGCGGCACTCACGACGACCCGCTCTCCACCCGGTCGGAAAAAACCGTCCCCGCGCTTCGTGAGCTATCGACAAGCGCTCGATGACCTCATCGGCTCCGTCGCGGGAATTGACCGTCCGACAGCTCAGCGAGAGCCGCCAACAACTCTGCAAGCACCGCCGCCGACTCCTGCGGGTGAGTGCCGCGGCGCAGCTCGAACGACGGCACGCCACGCATGCGCTCCGTAAAAACCGCCCAGCCGGGCTGGGACGCGGCATACGGTTGACTCTGTCGCAGCCGCGCGAGTGCCTGCGCCTGCGGCAGCGGCACGAGCTGCGGCTCATGGCCGGCGCCACGGCTGCTGAGGACGACCAGGGCACGGATCTCGGGTGGCCGCGGCGCGAGTCGAAAGCGAGCCTGGCGCAAATCCACCTCGAGCTTCCGTACGCCGCTGCGGCGGCGGATACTCGGGGCACGGCGAAGCAAGCGTGCGTCCGCGGCAGGGACGAAGCGCAGCGATTCCCGCTGGACGTGCAGGAAGTTGGGGACACCGGTCGCGAGCAGCGATTGCGGCGCCACGAAGAGACTGTCCTCGGACACGACCGTGAGGCCCCGCAGGGCGCAATGCAACACCGCGGTCGACTTGCCGGCGCCGCTGTCCCCGATGAGGAGCACACCCCGCCGCCCGCGGCCGACGCAGGCCGCATGCAGCGGCATCAGCTGCTGCACGCGGGCGGCCAGCGTGAACACCGCGAGCTCGATGAGCTCGTAGCGCACGTGGTAGGGAAACCGCAGCAGCTCGCGCGGAACGACGATGAGCGCACTGCGCTCCTGCGCCGACATGACGGCGATCGCCGCGGCAGGACTGGCGCCGCAGAGCAGTCCCGGCGCGGAGAGCATGGCGAAGGGCGGCGGCTCCCCGCGGCGGTCCGTACGCCGCTTACCGTCCGCCGGCTCACTCAGCACCAGCCTGACTCGCATTCGCGGCGGCGATGCCGGCAACCGGTGCCGGGGCAGGCCGTGATAGGCCGAGTGCACGATCTTCAGCAGCTGCCGGCTCGCGGTGACGAACTCGAAGGCGGCACCGAGCACCTGACACCTGAGGCGCGGCAAACCGCCACGGCGCTCCTGGAACGGATCGGCTGCGATGTCGGTACTGCGGCGCACCAGATGAGTTCCGGTGCGGCACCCGAAGGTTCATTGGGATGAGAGTCCTGAAGGCATCCGGCTGGGCCCTCGCCTTCGTGTTCGCCTCCCTGCTGATCGTGCTCGCGTTGTGGCAGACACAGCTGCGGCATGTCGGCCACCACCGCGAACTGGCGCTCTACTTTTTACTGGCCGTTGCGCTCGCCATTCCCGCCAGATTCCTCGCTCTCGCGGGAGCGTACCTGCTCGAGCTCCTGCTCGTGGGCTGGCCCAACTCCTCGCTGCGGATGCTGTGGAAACCCGCAGCCACTGTCAGAGCGGACATCGTGGCCATCGTCATGCAGTTCCTGCTGCCACACAGGTATCTCGGCTATATTCTCTCCTTCGGGCTGCTCTATGCCATCGATCGCTGCACGCCGCAGCTGCATCAGCTCTCGCTGACGCGGCTGTTGCCGACCTGGGGTCTGCAGACTCTCTGCTTCGTATCGTTCCAGTCACTGCTCCAATACTGGATGCACCGGCTCGAGCATGCGATTCCGGCGCTCTGGGCGCTGCACAAGTTTCATCACTCCGCGGAGAGCATGTCGCTCCTCACCTCAGCACGTAGCTCCCAGCTCGCCAAGGGGTTCGAGGCGGGTCTGGTGTTCGTCCCGGCCGCCCTGCTGGCGGGCGCCTCGGCCCCGATGCCCGCGCTCCGCAGTCCGGCATTCGCGCTCGCCGCAATCTACTTCGCCTACATCACGGTCGTCAGCGTCAACGGCTACTTCTGTCACTCCAACCTGAGGACGGGTTACGGGTGGCTCGGGCGCTGGCTGCTGGTCTCACCGCGGATGCATCGGCTGCACCACGCGAGATTGCCGGCCTACCATGACAGGAATTTCAGTTTCGACCTGGTCGTCTGGGACCGACTGTTCGGCACCTACGTCGCCTGCGCCCCGCAGATCGACCCGCTCACCATACCACTCGGCCTCGAGGACAATCCCTTCAACCGCCACGACACGCTGCGCGGCGCACTGCGGGAGTACTTCCTCGGCACCTATCTCGAATTCTGGCTGGCGTTGCGCACCGGCGTGCGCGCGTGGCTGCCGCAGCACCCGCTCAGAAGAATGCGTGAAGTTGGATGAAGAAGAGCCGCGATCGCTCCGCTGGGATCGGGTTCGGGCCGTAGTAGTCGCGGATCCCGGTGCGCAGCTGCAGGAACTGTATCGGCGTCAGCTCGTACACCAGGCTCAGCCGCGACTGGGTGTTGGCGTGCACGTCCCGGTCGGGATCGTATCGCTCCAGGGTGAGCTTGAGATTGTTTCCGGGGCGGATCAGCCAATCGGCCTCGAGCAGCGCCGCTGCTTCCGTCACGCCCGCGACCGGGGCGTACTCGTTCTCGACGCTGTCGAGTTCCCCGAGCCAGTCGACCGGCCCGGTGTGCAGGCCCCCGAAGACGCCGATGATTTTTCGCCGCGCGTAGGGCGAATCGTCGTCATTGGCGGCGACGCCGAATCGCCAGCCCCTTTCGACGTAACTCGCCTGCAGACCGTATTCCTTACCGGAGCTCGAAGGCGCGCCGCCGGCGTCGGTCCCCTCACTCGCGGTAACCTGTGTATCCCAATGGCCGCGCATCCAGCCGAATTCCACTGCGTCGTCCGGCGAATACATGGTGATGCTGCTGACGTCGTATACGAACGCCGTCTGATCCTCGAAGCGGAAGCCGAACGGCAGGTACATCTGCCCCGCCTTCACGTACCAATCGTGGTTGGCCGACCAGTAGAGGGCATACGCCTCATGATTGACCGCGGCGCCGGGCGCCACCTGCTCATCGACGTAGAGGATGAGCCGGTCCGGAATGGGCTCGGCCTCGACATACACCCGTCCCTGCTGGACTTCGAGCTGATCCGTCGTCTTCGCATGGGGTGTCTGGGTGACGTTGAAATCGTAGCGCAGATCGCCGCCCACCCGCAGCATCTTGGCCACCTCCCCCGTCCACAACCCCCAGTCCCCCCGGATGGGTCGCGCCGGCAACACGGTCTGCGCGAACACGTCACCGAAGTCGCTGCGCAGTCCGCCGCCGGTGGGATTGACATGGCAGGCCTGGCATTTGAGCCCCATGCGAACCGCCAGATACGGCTCGGCGAAAGCGTGCCCTCCGAAGAGAAGCGCCACCAGCACGAGCAGGCTCGCGAACTTGACTTCACTGTTCATGGGGCTCCCGGCGTCGTGGTCTGCTTGGGTGCCCGCAACGCCGGGACAGGTTCAAGATGAACCTGAAGCCGCTCGAACAGCACACACGCGGACCATGCTGTCGATACTGGTGGGCCATTCCTATTTCCTGCGCCTCGACCCCAAACAGTGGCGGCGCGCGAAACCCTATCCCCCGCTCGCCACCCTGCAGGTGGCCGCCCGGCTTCGCGACCTCGGGCACGAGGTGCACCTCTTCGATGCGATGCTGGCCGACGGCGTCCGGGAATATGAGCGCCAGCTCCATCGGGTGCGGCCGCAGGTCGTGCTGCTCTATGAGGACAACTACAATTATCTGACCAAGATGTGCCTGGCACGGATGCGCGCGGCGGCTGGCCGCATGATCGCGGCGGCACGAAGCGAGGCGGCCCGGGTGATAGTGGCAGGCTCGGACGCCACCGACGTGCCGCGGGCCTATCTGACGGCGGGCGCCGACGTCGTTCTCGCCGGCGAAGGCATCGAGGCGCTCGAGGTGCTCCTGCAGCGCCTCGATGAGGATGTCTCCGCGAGCAGCGCGGAGCTCGCCCGTGGTATCAGCGGTGTGACGGTGCATGATCGCGGTGAGAGCGATGTACGCTCGGAGCGCACGCGCATCCCACCCGCGCGTGGCGAGCTACCGCCGCCAGCCTGGGATCTCGTCGACGTCGAACGTTACCGCCGCGTCTGGCGCCGCGCGCACGATCATTTCAGCCTCAACATGGCGGCTTCCCGCGGCTGCTCCTTCCGTTGCGCCTGGTGCGCCAAGCCGATCTGGGGCAATCAATACCTGCAGCGCCCGGCGAACGAGGTCGCCGCGGAAATGACGCGCCTCAAGCGCGAGCTCGCGCCGGATCACATATGGTTCGCCGACGACATCTTCGGCTTCCGGGTCGATTGGGTGAGCGAGTTCGCGGCCGCCGTCACCGCCGCGGACGGATCCATTCCATTCACCATCCAGACACGCGCCGATCTCATCAGCGAGCGCATGGCGGCGGCCCTGCACGCGGCAGGCTGCCGGGAAGCCTGGCTCGGCGCCGAGAGCGGCAGCCAGCGGGTGCTCGATGCCATGAACAAAGGCATCCGCGTGGAAGAGATTTACACCGCACGCCGCCGGCTCGCGGCGGCCGGCATTCGCGTGGGATTCTTCATCCAGCTCGGCTACCTCGGCGAGGGGCTGTCCGACATCCTGGCAACCCGCGAGCTCATCGAGAGCGCCTGTCCCGACGATGTCGGCGTCAGTGTCGCCTATCCCCTGCCGGGGACGAAGTTCCACGATCTGGTGAGCGCGCAGCTCGGCGCCAAGAACCGCTGGCAGGCGAGTGGTGAGCTCGCGATGATGTTCCCCGGCACCTATACGAGCGCGTTCTATCGCATGGTGCGGGATCTGCTGCACGAGGAGGTGCGCATTGCGAGCACCGCCGGCGCCCCTGACGGCGCGCGCAGCTCGCTGCGGCGGCGTTGGGACCGCCTCCTCCAGCGCCAGGAAAGCTATCGCAACTCGACTTCGCCCACAGTGGCGGACGCCGCGGCGCCGGCGCCCGGCTTTCCATGAGGACACGCCATGGCCCGTGATTCCGACCACATGCCGCCGCTGGCCGCAGTGCAGTCGGCGTTGTATCGCATCACCGAGTCGCTCGCCGCCGCGCTCAGCGAGAGCCCGGCGGAGCCGCCGCGGTGGAGCGACCTCGAATGGCGGCTCGCGCCCGCGGTGGCCGCCATCCACGGCATCTCGCCGCTGCTCGCGGAGGCGCTCCGCTGGCAGGGACCGCCGCCCTGGCGCGAATTCCTGGCCGAGCAGCGCCGGCACACCCTGCTGCGACAGGAACGCATTGCGGACCTGCTGACGCGCATCGACGAGCATGCGCGTAGCGCCGGTATCGCCGTGGTGGCGCTCAAGGGCACGGCGCTACAGGCGGCCGGTGTCTATGCCGCCGGCGAGCGGCCGATGGCCGACATCGACCTGCTGATACACCCGGCGGATGGCGACACGGCTGTGGCCATCCTGCTCGCTCTGAGCTATTGCGATGCCGGCACCACGTGGAAGCACCAGGGTTTCGAGCCGCCGCACGCCGAACGGCGCGCCGCCCTCGGCGAACACGCCGACAATCCCATCAAGATCGACCTGCACCATCGGATCTGTGAGCGTTTGCCGCTCACACCCACGGATCTGACCGACGTCATCTACCCGCCACATGCCCAAGCCGGGGTCAACGCATACCCCTGCGCTGCCGCGTTGATGGCGCACGTACTGGCCCATGCGGCGGGTAGCATGACCCACCGCGGCCTCAGGCTGATTCAGCTCTGCGACATCGCGCGGCTGGCGCGCAAGATGACGGCTGCGGACTGGGATGACCTGATGCGCCTGCACGGCCGGGATCGGCGCCTGTGGTGGGCAGCGCCGCCTCTGATCCTGACTCAACGTTATTTCGCCGGGTCGATCCCGCGCGAGATGCTCGCGCTTCTCAGCCGCGACTGCCCCTGGCTGCTGCGGACAGTCGCCGCCCGGAGGACTCTCGCGGCCTTCTCCAACTCTCACCTCTACGTCGATCCGCTGCCCGGGGTGATCTGGGCGCGCTCGCCCGCCCAGGCGATCCGCTACCTCATGCACCGGGTCCTGCCCGGTCAGGCGCAGCTCGCGCAGATGCAGGTGGCGGCGAAGGCCGGACCCCTGGCCGACGATCCGCGCTGGCACGCACAGTCCCAGGCGCGCCGTGTTCTGCAGTGGCTCTCCTCACGGCCTACGCGCACGGAAACCCTGTTGCCGGTTCGCGCCGCCCTGGCTCATCCGTTGGGCCAGGCTCACTGATGTCTTCGCCGACGCACACCTCGGCAGCCGCCGCATTGCTCGCCACGCGCGAGGCCTTCGATAGCGTGGCAGCGGATTACGACGGGCCGCGCGGCAACAACCCGCTCGTTCAGGACATGCGCCAGGAGATGTGGCATTGGCTCGATGCCACCTTTTCGCGGCCGAGCCGTCTGCTCGAGCTCGGTTGCGGCACCGGCCTCGATGCCGTGCGCATGGCGGAACGCGGCCATCGCATCACGGCGACCGACTGGTCGCCGCTCATGGCCGCAAGAACGCGGGCGCGGGCCGAGCGCGCGCTGATCGGTGACCGGGTCGAGGCGCGAGTGCTCGGCGCTCACGAGCTCGATCGGCTCGAGGGACACGCGCTCTACGACGGCGCCTACTCGAACCTCGGCGCGCTCAACTGCCTGCCCGACCTGCAGGGTCTCGCGCGCGAATGTGGGCGACTCATCAAACCGGGGGGCCGAATGATCTTCGCCGTCATCGGCCGGTGGTGCCCGTGGGAGATCGGCTACTACGCGCGACGTCGTGACTGGGCCCGGCTCGCAATCCGCTTCGCGCGCGGGGTGGTTCCCGTCCGCATGAATGGACACACCGTGTGGACTCGCTATTGGACCCCACGCGAGCTCTATCGGCCCTTTGCGGAGCAGTTCGCGCGCGTGCACCACCGCGGCCTGTGCGTGCTCGTCCCGCCACCGTATCTGACATGGATCAGGGATCGGCATCCGCAATGGCACGACTCGCTCTGGTCATGGGATCGGCGCATTTGCGGCTGGCCGCTCATCCGCGCCATGGGGGATCACTTCCTCATCATCATGTCGAGACGCTGACGTGCGGATCGCGCACGTCGGCTTTTACCGGGATCCCGGGGATCGGGCCCCCGAGGAGCTGCTCGCGGCGTGGCCAACACTGGTCGATGTCGCGGAAAGCGTCGCCACTACCGGAGCCCGCGTGTCGGTCATTCAAGCGTCCGGTCACTCGCGCCACATCCATAGAAACGGCATCGACTATCACTTTTTGCCGCTCACCGACCGCCGCCAGCGGTTGCGCGCAGGCTCCGATCTCCCGGACCTGCTCGCGGCCCTCGATCCCCAGGTGCTGCACGTCCATGGACTCGGATTCCCGCGCCAGGTGCGGCACATGGCCGCGGCCGCACCGGGGATTCCCATCATGTTGCAGGATCACGCCGATCGCCTGCCGCGCTGGTGGCGGCGAGGAGCCTTCAGGCGGTGCGCTCCGGTGGTCGCGGGCGTTGCCTTCTGCTCGCGGCAGCAGGCCCGTCCTTTCCTGGAGAGCGGCCTCATCGCGCGCGGCACCGGGGTGTACGAGATCCCCGAGGCGACCAGCCGGTTCCAGCCGGGCGATGCGGCCCAGGCGCGGGCCAACGCCCGGGTCCGGGGCGAGCCGCTGCTGCTGTGGGTGGGACACCTCGATGCCAACAAGGATCCGTTGACCGTGCTCGCGGGGGTCGGGCAAGCCGCCCGCAGGCTGCCCGGGCTGCAGCTCTGGTGTTGCTTCGGAAAAGGGCAACTGTTGCGCCGGGTGCGCGAGCGGATACGGTCCGACCCGCTCCTCGAAGGGCGCATACACCTGCTCGGACAGGTGCGCCACGACGAGGTCGAGCAGCTGCTGCGGGCGGCCGACGTCTTGGTCTCCGGCAGTCATCGCGAGGGAAGCGGGTACGCGCTCATCGAAGCTCTCGCCTGCGGACTGCCGCCGGTCGTCACCGACATTCCCTCCTTCCGGACGTTGACCGGCGAGGGCGCGGTCGGTCGCCTCTGGAAGGCCGGCGACCCCGCCTCGCTCTGCGCCGCGCTGCTCGATCTACCTGCCCGCACGGATACGAGCGCGCGTGCCGCGGTACGCGCTCACTTCGACAGAGAGCTGTCGCAAGAAGCGCTCGGACGCAAGCTCGTGGCCGCCTATGGCGATGTGCTCGAGCGGCGAATGGGCGCATCGCCATGAGCCTCGTTCGTGAAGTCTGGAGCATCCTCTCGCCGGGTCAGCGCCGACGCGTGCTCGCAGCGCAGGCGGTCTCGCTCGTCATGGCGCTCTCGACCCTCGTCGGTATTTCCTCCATCGCGCCCTTCTTCGCGGTTCTGGGCAATCCCCGTCTCATCGACTCGCATCGGCAGCTGCACTGGCTCTACGCAGCCGCCGGCTTCACCGGCCCGCGCGAGTTCGAGATCGCCCTCGGTGTCGCCTTCATCGCCGTGGTGCTGCTCGCCGATGCGATCAACGCCGTGGGCCTCCTGGTGTTGAGTCGGATCGCCCTCGGCATCGGCAACGAGCTGCAGTCGGCGCTGTTCGCGGAATACATGGACCGACCCTATCTCTTTCACACTGCGACCAACAGCGCGACGCTGGTGAACAACGTGGTGTATGAGGTCGGACGCCTCAACAACGGCATCCTGCAGAACGGCTTCATCCTCATCACCCAGCTGATCACCGGCTGTCTCATCATCGTCACCGTGTCGTTGCTCGATCCCGCGGCCGCGGTGGCGATGCTGCTTGCCCTCTCTGGCGGTTATCTCATCTTCTTCACCGCCCTGCGGGGGCGCCTGCATCGTCTCGGCAAGACTCACGGGGAGGCCTGGTCGGAGCGCTCCCGCCTCGCCGGTGAGAGCTTCAGCCTGATCAAGGAGATCCTGCTGCTGGCGGATCGCCGCTCCTTCCTGCAGAGCTTTGACCGGGCGAGCGAGGCGGCGGCGCGTACCGCCGCCTACATTCAGCTCGCCGCCCAGCTGCCGAAGTACATCATGGAGTGTCTGGGCGTCGCGGCGCTGGTGGGCGCGGCGCTCGTCCTCGGCGGCCGGCCCGGGGGCATGGCCGGCTCGCTCGGGCCACTCACCTTCGCCGCCTTCGCCGCCTATCGGCTGATGCCCATTCTGCAGCAGGTGTTCGCCGCCGCCGTGAAGTTACGCGCCGAGCGCCCGGGCCTGGAACAGATCGCACCGGACCTGCGTCGCGCGCGCGCCGCGCGCTCGTTGCCGCCCATCGAGGCCGCGGCGGAGGCGATCGCCTGGTGGCGCGATCGCCCCTGCGGGGAGATCTCGCTGCAGGATGTCTCCTTCCGCTACGACGGTGATCGCCATCTCGCCCTCTCGGGGCTCAGCGTGCGCCTTGCGGCCCGATCCACGATCGCCATCACCGGGCCCAACGGCTCGGGCAAGTCGACTCTGTTGGATCTCATCGCGGGCCTGCTCGCGCCGACGCTCGGCGAGGTACGAATCGACGGCGTGGCTCTCGATCCCACCAACGTTGGTCTGTGGCAGCGGGGTGTTGCCTACGTGCCGCAGAACGTCGTGCTGCTCGATACCAGTATCGCGCGGAACATTGCATTTGGAGAGCCGCCGGCGCAGATTGATCGCTCCCGCCTGGAGGAGGCGGCGCGTGCGGCGCAACTCGAGAATCTGCTGGCGCGGTTACCCCAGGGTTATGAGCATCGTGTCGGGGAGCGCGGCGTGACCCTGAGCGGCGGCGAGCGGCAGCGGATCGGGATCGCGCGCGCCCTCTATCGCCGCGCGGCCGTGCTCCTGCTGGATGAGGCAACGAGCGCGCTCGATGGCCTCACCGAGGCGGAGCTGATGCTCACCCTGGAGCGACTGCGCGGCACCTGCACCGTCGTGCTCATCACACACCGGCCCGGAGCCCTGCAGGCCTGCGACCTGGTCCTGGAGCTGAAAGAGGGACGACTGGAAGGCGTCGACTCCGATGTACCAGAGCGTCATCGCGCTCGAATGTAGCCTCGATACTCACTTCGGGCACCCGCGGGTGAGCCCGGAGAGCTATCGGGCACTTCCCGTTGCCGCGGCCCGATGGTCGCAAGCGGTCTGGGACGCGGCAGTGGCCGAGGGCCCGGTCAGGCTGGGGCGGGCGGAGGTCTCGCGGGGCCTCGATGTTGCGCGCCAGCCGATATTCATTTGCGGCACGCACCGCAGCGGCACGACGCTGGTGCGGGATCTGCTCGATGATCATCCGGCGCTCGCGGTGCTGCCCTCTGAAGGAACGTTCTTCACGAGCTCGCGGCGAGCCTTGCGGCGGCGAGCGCCCGGGCGACGGCTGCAGTTGCTCGGCTGTGAATGGGTGCGCCGGCTCGCCAACCCCATCCATCAGGCGCCTTATTGGGTGCTCGGACGCTCCTCGCATGATTACTCCCCGTACGTTTACTTCGCACGTTGCCTGATGGCCTGGTGGCCCATTGCGGGCAGCCGGCTCGGCGTGACGGCATCCTCCTGGCCGCTCGCGGCCGTTGCTCTGGCATACGCCCACTGTACGCATGGACTGTGCGATCCCCCGTGCAATACGCAGTGGGCCGAGAAGTCGCCGACCAACGAGCGCTTTCTGGGCACGCTGATCGCGGAATTTCCACGCGGACGTGTCATTCACGTCATCCGCCATCCGCTGGCGGTGCTCGCTTCGCGCCTGCGGGAGGCGACCAACCTGGGCGAGCCTGGCGTGCCGCTGTGGCGGATCGCGCGCGACCTCGAGCGCTCCTACCGGATTGCCGCCCGCCAGGCCCATGACGCCTCCGACCCCCGCTACCTGCTCCTGCGGTACGAGGATCTGCTCACCGCGCCCCGGGCAGCGGTCGAGCGCCTGGCGGGCTTTCTCGGCATCGACTGCCTGCCCGTCCTGCTGTCGCCCACCGTCGCCGGCCTGCCTGCCGCAAGCAACAGCTCCTTCCATGAGGATGCGATCCCCGGCCGCATCGAGCCGCAACCCGCGCAGCTGCGCATCGAAGGGCTCGGCCGCGCGGCGCGCGAGCGCTTCAGCGCGCTTTTGGGCGATGCCGCCGCACGAGTCGGCTACGAGATCGCGCCGCTGCCGGTCTGGCGGCGGACGGTGTTGCGTGTCGCCGCCAGACTGGGTGTGCCGTGAGCGTGCTGTCGGCAGCGACCCACGGCAAGGAGCGTTATCCCGCGCTCACGGGCATTCGCGCCTTCGGCGCCATCGCCGTCTTCTTCGATCATTTCCCGGTATGGACGGAGCGGCACATCGTCATCAACGTGATGGCGTTCTTCTATGCCCTGAGCGGCTTTCTCATCGTGCGCATCTACTACGAGCAGGCGCAGCTCACGCTCACCTGGCTGGCGAAGTATTTCCTCAACCGGTTTGCCCGTATCTATCCGCTATACCTGCTGCTTCTGACGCTGACACTGTGCCTGCAGCACGACTTCAACCCGTGGATGCTGCTCAAGAACTACACGTTGACGCACGCCCTCTTCTATCACACGCGGCTGATCATCCCGCCGAGCTGGTCGCTCACGGTGGAGGAATGCTTCTATGCCCTGGCGCCGCTCTTCATGATCGCGGCGCGGCGCTGGGGCTTCGCCGCGGCGTTCTCGCTCGGTTGGGCGCTGTTCGCGGCCGCCCTCGTCGTGTCGCGGCTCGATATCGGATTCCTGCAGACCCCGACGTTCGTACTGACCACGACCTTCTTCGGACACTTCGTCGAATTCTTCGCCGGTGTCTTTCTGGCGCTCGCCGTGAGCAGAACGGAAGCGGCGGGCACGCTGCTGCAGCCCGGGAGCCGTCGCACCGCCGCGGGCCTGGCCGCCGTCTCGTTGCTGACCATCGCCATGCTCGTGATCTACTCCCGGCCGGGACCGCTCGCTTACCGGCCCGTCGTCCTCATCAACAACTTCCTCATCCCCTGGCCGATCGCTCTGCTTTACTGGGGGCTCATCCGTGAGCGCACGCTGCTGTCGCGCGCGCTCTCGAGCCGCCTCGCCGGACTCCTCGGCAGGAGCTCCTACGCCTTCTACCTGCTCCACATGCCGATCGTTCTGTACCTCAGTACGCCGGTGCTCGTGCACTTTCCGGCCTACCGCACCACTGTGGTACTGCTGACGTTCGCGCTGACGTGGGCGCTCGCCATCGGCCTCTTCACGTTCTATGAGGAGCCGGTGAATCTGGCACTGCGCCGCAGGTTCCGGTCGAAGGACGCCTCCGTGGGCATCAGGGCGACGCTCTTCCAGAGTCCCTAGCGACTCCGGCGAAACACCGCGAACATGAAGCGGCTGCCGCGCCTGAAGATCTGCTCCAGCATGAACGAGGGCGCGCACTGGGCGGCCAGGTCCGCAGGACTGCGCCGCACGATCTCCCCGCTCGCGCCGCGCACCGCATAGCGTCCCCGACGGTAGAGCCGCGGCAGATTCCGCCACCACCAGGCATAGCGCATGTCACCGATGTAGTAGGGGCTGAGCACGCTCGCGACCACCCTGCCTTCGGGGGTGATGAGGGTGTCGAACCTGGCAAACAGCGGGCTCAGGTCCGCGATCAGGTTGAGCGGCGCGAAATTCGCCACCACGACATCGGCGCGATGATCCTTGCCCGGCGGGCGGCGCGCGAGAAAGTCGGCGTATTTTCCCGTCTCGAGACTGACGCGGCCGCTGTCGATGAGGTCGCGACAATGTTCCGCGAAAAACCCGCACATCCGCGGGTCATTGTCATAGGCGATGACCGTGAGGCCGCGCTCGGCGAAATACCTCGCATCGAGTCCCGCGCCGGCACCGAAGTCGAACAGGGTACCCCCGGGCGGGGCCAGGCTGAGAACGAGCTCGCGGAATGCCTCACGAGCCCGCCGGTCCGACTGCCGCGCGGTGATGGCAGTAACGTACTCCGCTCCCGTATGCGCCGCGGTCATGACGGCGTCTCACCGCTGGCCAGAGTCAGGGTCTGGAGGAAATGAAAATCAGGGCGGCGCAACGCGAAGTCGGGATGTTGCGGATCGCACAGTGCAACCAGCGACTGGTAGTCCTGCGCTGCCAGGTAGGGTCGCAAGCGCATGCCGAAGGTGGCGCGAAAGATGGCCTCGAGAAGGTAGTCCTCATCCGCTTTGCCTAACGGGCTCACCCGCTCGATGACCAGGGTACGGACGGTGATGTTGCGCAGACCCGCTCGCTGCATCCAACCGATGATGTTGCGCACGCCGCCAAGATCCCGCTCATCGAGAGCGTAACGCGCCTGATAGTGGCGGCGCAGGGCCTCGCGCGTCAGGCGCTCGAGCCGCGAGTCCCACGCGAAGTACATCTCCGGCAGCAGAGCGCTCTGTGCGAGCGCGATCCTCCCGCCCGGCCGCGACAGTTGCGCCAGCGCCTCGAGCCCCATGACCGGATCGCGCACATGGTTGACGGTGTTCAGCGTCCAGATGAGATCGAACGTTCCGGGGAGGATGCAGGCGCGAAGCAGATCGGCCTGCAGCACCGCGGCCCGCGCCGGCAGCGCCGCGCGCGCCGCCCGCGCAAGGGCCGCCGACGGATCGATTCCGACGGCCATGCCCCCAGGGCCCACGGCCTCATCCAGCCACCGCAACACCCCACCGCTGCCGCAGCCCGCATCGAGCACTCGCATGCCTGGCCGCAGCTCGAGGCTGGCGATGGCGAGACCGAGCTCCCGGGCCGCGAACTCGGTGAACAGGCGGAGTTTGCCGGAGTAGTCCCGCGCGGCCGTGTCGCCGAGCAGGCCGGAAGCGGAAGTCAAAGACTGAGGACCCGCGGATCCTTCAACCCCACCACGCGCTTGCACAGATCCAACTCCCACGGTTGCCCATATCGGCCGTAACGAAAGCGCCACGACGCGAGACTCTTGAGGGCCACTTTCCCCCAACGCGAGGCACGCACGTCCATCACCGTCGGAAAACGGCAGCCGAGCACCGTCGTGAAATCGCGGATACGGGCGTGCAGCCGCTCCGACAGCCACGGCGCCCGCGAATGACACCAGTAGCCGTGCCATTGCGGCTCGGCCCACTCGTCCGCCGTGTCGGGGAAGCTGACCGGCCCGCCGTCGCAGTCCCGCAGCTCCGCGATACCGCGGGCGACCGAGGGATGGACGGCCCCGGGCGGCGGCGGCAGCGGCGTGTAGATGTAGAGCATGATCTCCGTGCGCGGAGTAACGACGCTTGATCCGGCGGATGAATTCGAACGTCCGCTCGGTTTCGCCCTCCGGATCCTGCGGCGGCGCCAGCATGAAGGACAGCTCCGGCATGACGCCATTGCCGCGACACCTCTCCACCGCCGTCCAGGGTCTGGTCGGCCTTGGTACCCTTGCGGATGTCGTGCAGCAGCCAGTCGCTCGGCGATTCGGCGCCGATGTACGCCATGCTCAGCCGGCTCTTGCGCACCATCGCCCAGAGCGGCGCCGAGAGGTTCAGCAAGGCGTCCGAGCGCGCGAAGCACCACCAGGGCATCTGAAGCTTCGCCGAGCATCTCGAGCAGCGGCAGCGTGTCCGTTTCGCGGTCGAAGAAGTTGTGATCGTAGAACTGGACGGAGTCGACGCCCAGCTCGCTCGGCAGGTAACGCAGATCCCGCTCCAGCCGCTGCGCCGGTGGCAGCGCCGTGCTTGCCCGCGGAACATCGCCGCCACGCCGCAGAACGTGCAGCGAAAGCGGCAGCCCAGCGCCGCCTGGTACCCGGCGGTGCGCCGCCCCAGATAGGTCGCCGGCAGGTAGCGGCGTGGGTTCCCCAGCCGCTCGTAGGGCAGCTCGCGCGGCGAGACTCGCCGCCGGGAAGGCGCGATTGCTGTTATGGACGATCTGCCCGCCCGCCGCCAGCCAGTCCCGGCGATGTACTCGGCAGCGGCTCCATGCGGCGCTCGAACAGCGCATCGAGCAGCTCGAGTGAAGGTTTCCTCACCCTGGCCGCGGATGGCGTAGTCGACAATACGGAGTTTCGGCCAGACAGGCGGCGGCGCAGTTGGTCGGAAAGCGCCCGCCCCAGATGATCGGAATCGGCGGGAAACGCGCGCGCATCGCCTGCAGGCGTGCGATGGCGGTAGCGCAGCTGCGGACCGCCCATGACGCTGACGCCGACCGCGCAGACCTCATTCCGGACCGATCAGCGGCAGCGCCGTGGACACGAAGTCGCGGTCCACGTTGCCGTCCAGAATGCTCCAGGTGTAACGCCCGTCGAGCGCGGCCGCCAGACTGAGCGCGGCGAGCGGAAAGCGGGCGCTGCGGCGCGAGGTGATCGTCGGATTGACCAGGAGGACGGTACCGGCC
Source organism: uncultured Pseudomonadota bacterium (assembly GCA_963726045.1). GTDB lineage: Bacteria > Pseudomonadota > Gammaproteobacteria > Steroidobacterales > Steroidobacteraceae > 13-2-20CM-66-19. Next base: position 14,785 of record CAVSAZ010000024.1, on the reverse strand, counting down.
TGCGCTCGCATCAGATCGCCCCGGTGTGCTCGAGCGGCGCGATGCGGTGCAGAGTCAACCGCTCGCCGAAGTAGTGGCCCTCCGTGAGCACCGACACCTGATGTCCACGCTCCTCGAGCGGCGACAGAAATATCGACGGGTCGGCGTAAGTTGATAGCAGGAGCAGCGCGCACCCGGATGGCTTGAGGTGATGATCGAGCTCTTCGGCGAAGCGCTCGGCCACCCCGACCGAGCGCCAGGCCCGATCGCGGTCGCTGCGGGGCTCACCCAGCACGAAGGGCGGATTGAAGAGAATGAAATCGAAGCGCTGTTCGGCAACCGTCTGGAAGAGATCGCCGTGATGCGCTTCGATCCTGTCCTCGAGGCGGTTGAGCTGGGCATTGATGCTCGCGCAGCGAGCCGCGGCGGCGTTGATATCGACGGCGACGACCCGACGCGCATGTCTCGCGGCAAACACCGCGCAGACGCCGGAGCCGGTGCCGAGATCGAGCACCTCGGCCTCGGGTCCGATGAGGGTGGCGTCGAGAACTGAAGCGAAAAACTCTCCGGTGCGCAGCCGCTTCGGGTTGAAAACGCTCGGCATCACGAGAATGGGCACACCATGTACCCGCTCCACTACGAAGTCATCATAGCGGTGCAGGCCGCGCAGCCGGCGGCTGAGATAGAGAAGCTTGACGAGGGCGCGAGTACCCGGAGAAAAGGTGACGGCGGCCGCACCTCGCGGCGAGCGCCCCGCGCTTGAATACCCCATGGGCTACCTTTGCAGATGGCACGGCATCACCCTATTGAGTGCCCCGAGCGCGCTCCACGGTTCATGGAGATCCGCGACTGTCGCTCCTGGTCCCCTGGTACCAGCTCGGCATAGAGCCCCTCGAAACACCCGGCGGTATAGTCGGCGTCCTGCCAGACGGCGTGAGTCCACGCCGCCCGGGCGAGCTCCAGGCGGAACTCCTCGTCCGTCAGCACCCGATGCAGCGCGGCCGCGAGCGACTGCCAGTCGCCGATCGGTACCGCGAGCGCCGCTCCCGGAGCCCATTCCGCGATGTGCCCGACGGCGGTGCCCACGGTCGGTACTCCGACCGCGGCGGCCTCGAGGACGGCCACCGGACCCGCCTCGTGCCGCGAGGACATGACCAGCACATGCGCCGCCTGCATCAGCGGCAGCAGCTCCCGCTGCGTCATGAAGCCGTGGAAACGGAGCCTGTCGGCCAGTCCGAGCTCGTGCGCGAGGCGCTGTATCGCGCCGCCGAGCGTGTCCTCGCCGACGATGTCCATCTGGAAGGGATACCGCCGCTGCTCGAGCTGCGCCAGAGCCCGTAGCAGTGTCGCCTGGTCCTTCACCCGGTTGAGACTCGCCACGTGCAGCAACCTCGCCGGCTCATCCGCCGCACGCGGCACCGGAGCCCTTGCCGGCCAGGCCTGCACGCAATCGATGCCGAGCGGTATCCGCCGGGCGGCGGCACCGAGCCCGGCGAGCAGCTCGAGCTGCGGTGCACTCGCCGCCGTGAGCGCGCTCGCTGCCGCCAGGACGACACGCTCCTGCAGCCTGCCGCGCCAGGTGAGGCGCCCGCCGAAGGCAATGTCGGCAAGCCGCACGGGCTCACCGCCGGCGACGTGCACGGCGCTCGGAATCCCGAGCAGGTGCGCGGCCGATATTGCGATGAGGCCACAGGCACCGGAGAAGAATGCCTGCACCAGTGCAAACGGAGCCTTGCGATGCTCCCTCATGATCGCTCGCAGGGCGCGCACTCGCGTGCCACCGCGGCCGATATTGTGGACTCGCGCTCCGAGAAGAACCCAACTGGCGGGGTCCGGTTCCTGATGCAGCGCGAAAACGTGCAGCTCGTGATGCAGCGACAGACGCTCGATGAGCGCAAGGAGCACCGGTATGACGCGGTATTCTCCGCTCCGATCCACACCGCCGGGGACGATCAGCGCGAGCTTCACGCGTAATCCCGCCACATCGAGCAGACACAGGTCGTGCACTCGCGCCGGCCGCCAACACGGATCGAGGCGCGCAGCGCCGCCATGTCGGCGCGATTGAGGACCTCATCGAGCCCGCTGCGCAACCGGGCGCCGCTCGGCCCCGGGATGAAGAAGCACGGGCTGACCTGGCCCCGCGCATCGACGACGGCCGAGAACTGCGGCGCGTTGCAACGCACGGCCGGATAAGCCGCCGCACCGGCCACCGCGGCGAAGTACTGATGGATGCGCTGCATTTTCGCCGGGCTCTCGGCAATGAATCCGGAGCTGAACGCCTCGGGCCGGTCCCGCTCCAGAGCGCGAATCAGCTGTTCGAAGTGTCCGAGCTCCACCGGGCGCAGCGCCAGGTCCGATTCGAAGCCCTCGTGGCGCGCGAACGCATGCGGATTGGCGACATCCACCGCCAGAAAAGACACCTGCAGCGCCCCGAGGCTCCGGGCGAGGTCCACGAAGGAAGTGAGCTGCCAAAAGTTGGCACGCTGCAACGTCACACGCACCGTGACCCGCGCGCCGTTCTCCGAGGCCGCACGGATACCTTTGCATACGACATCGAAGGCATCGACGCCGCGGATCGAGGCATACGTCTCTGCGTCGGTGCCGTCGAGAGAAACTGTGACGGTACTGAAGAGTGCAGCGACCCGCAGTGAATACTTGGCGAGCGACAGACCCGAGGTCAGCAGCCACACCTCGAACCCCTCGTCCCCGAGCAAGGCGGCGATCGCCTCCCACTGCCGATTGAGGAGCGGCTCGCCGCCCGAGAGCATTACCGTGCGGGTGCCGAGCCGGCGCAGGCTCGGCAGGAGCCGGGAGACGGCGGCGAGGTCGAGATCGGCGCGGCCATTGCGCCAGTAATCGCACGTCCTGCAGCGGGAATTGCAGCGCTCGCTGAGGTACAGCGTCACGAGCGGCAGGCGCCGCAGCGTCTCGGGTTCGCGCGGGAGGGCTGACAAGGTGCCATTGAGTTCCCCGCGGCCCTCCCGCGGTTCAACCGGCCGGACCGGGACTCAGCCGCCGGGCGGATCGTCGAGCGCCAGCAGCGCGTAGCTGGCGAGCCAGTGCTCGCCCATGTAATCCCCGGCGACGTGGCCGAGAGCGCTCGTGAGATGGGCGTCGACCGCCGCCTGCGCCCGCTGCCGCAGCGGATCGGCCGGCGGCAGTTCGGCGATGATGCGCCGCCAGCACCAGGCGCGCGAGAGATTCAAGCCATCGAGATGAGCAATCTTGCCGTCGGTGCGATCGCTGACCGTCGCCGGCGTGAAGAGTGTCGCCGGCTCACCGCGCGCCGCCTGCGGCAGGAAAGCGGCCAGCCACGCGGCGAAATCCTCTCGCGGCATGACATCGGCCATGAGCGCGGCTTCGATGAGTGCCGGCGACAGGAATTCGTCCTGCGACGGCTCCCACGCGGGACAGCCGCGGTCGGCGCGGTACCAGCGCAGCGCCGCGGCGGCACAGAGTCCGGCGAAGCTGGAGTTGCGCGCCGCGACCGCGTACTCGCGCGCCAGCAGCAGCGCGAACGCGGTGTTGGAATGCACGCCCGCCCGCATCGGGTAGGTGGCGAGCGGCAGGTACGCCTCGAAGCGACGCACGAATTCCCTGGCGAGCGGCGCCAGGGCCACGCCCCAGCGCCGCCCGTCCGCGCCCTCGTGCTGCAGCAACTCAGCCTGCAGCATGAGCGCCCAGGCCCAACCATAGGGCCGCTCGAAGCCGCGCGACGCCGGCTCGGCCAGATAATGCAGCTCGCCGCCCACTTTCTCGTCGCTGAATTGCGCATCGAGCAGCGCCCGGATCGGTCCAGCCTGCGGCGACTGCGGGAAGCGGCGCAGGAGCCGGGCGAGAAGCCAGTGTCCGTGCACGCAGGAGTGCCAATCGAAACTGCCGTAGAAGATGGGATGCAGCTCCCGCGGGCTCCTCAGGTCCTGCGGGCCGGCGAGCACGTGATCGAGCTTGTTGGGATATTCGCGGCTGAGGTGTCCGAGCGCGATGCTGGCAAAGCGCGTCGCGAGTTCCGCGGTGAGCGTTGGTGACACGGGCGGCCTCCCCTCAGAATCGAAAGACCAGGAGATACATCAGGACGATGTTGCAGACGAGCAGCGGGATCGCCGTCGCGATCTGCACCCGGATGACGCCGTTGCGGTCGGGCAGCTCGAGCAGCGCCGCCGGCACGATGTTGTAGTTGGCGGCCATCGGCGTGACCAGCGTGCCGCAGTATCCGGCGAGCATGCCCACCGCCCCCATGATGGCAGGATCACCGCCAAAGCGGTGCACGATGAGCGGCAGGCCGATGGCCGCCGTCATGACGGGGAATGCGGCGAAGGCATTGCCCATCACCACGGTGAAGAGCGCCATGCCGATGCAGTACGCGAGCACGGCAGCCAGGGGATGACCGAGCGGGAGCCAGGTGGTCGCGACGCGCCCGACCGCCGCCCCGACGCCCGCAATGGCAAACACCGCGCCGAGCGAGGCCAGGAGCTGCGGCAGGATGATCGCCCAACCGATGGCGTCGGCGAGGCGCCGGCCCTCCTCCACCGGCGCGAGCGGCGGCGGCCTGAATCGCACGACGGCGACGACCAGCGCGATGATGATGCCGAGGGCCAGCGCAATCAGGGTTACTTGCTTTGGATCCGCTAGCGGCACACCGTGAACGCTCAACCTGCCGAGCGTCAATGTGCCGGCGAGGGCGATGATGGGAATGATGAGGGCCGGCGTGAAGACGGTGTTTCCTTTGCTCCGGGCACTCGCCTCACGCTCCCCGACGGAGGTGGTCCTGGGTGATCCCACACCCATGGCGGTGGCACCCAGGGCAGTCAGTGTCAGCACCAGTATGCCGTTCGCCAGGTCTCCCAACTCCGAGCCGAAGAGAAAGCTCACGGCGAGCAAACCCCAGAAGGCGGCATTGCCGTAGCGCTTGCGGTTGGCTCGGTCGCCGAGACTGCGCGCCGCGATGCCGGCGAACATCGCACCCGCGAGCCAGTAGACCTGTTCCAACCCGATCAGGGCCGTCTCTCCGCCGCCAGGCGTGCGAGCCGGCCATCGAGCCGCCAGAGGCGAAAGCCATGGATTGCAAACGCCGCTACTGCCGTCGGAATGGCCCATAGGGAAAGTCGTAGCGGTGCAATGTCGAAGCCGCTCTGCTGAAGGAACCCTTTGATGAGGAGGATGGAGCTGACCGCGATGAAGATGTCCTCGCCGAAGAATGCCCCGACGTTGTCCGCGGATGCAGCATAGGCGCGGATGAGATAGCGGGTGGGTGCCGATATCGGTCCGAGCCCGACCTCCGCGGCGGCTTCAGCCATGGGTGCAACCAGCGGACGCACGGTCTGCGCCTGGCCGCAGAGCGTGGTCAGTCCCAGCGCCACACTGAGCTGGCGCAGTGCGAGATAAGCGATGAGGAGCCGTCCAACCGTGGCGACACGCACACGCACGATCAGCATGCGCGCGCGCTCCTGCAGTCCCGCGCGCTCCAGGAGGCCGATCACGGGCAATATCAGCCACACGATCGATACGTAGCGGTTGTCATTATAAGCCTTGCCCAGCGCGGCGATGATGTGCAGCGGTGAGAGGCCGGCGGCAATTCCCGTCGTGAGGGCGGCCGCCACGATGGCGAGCAGGGGATTGAGGCCGGCGGCGAAGCCGATCACGAGGACGAGGATCCCTAGCAACGGCCAGAAGCTCATCGCCGCACGGTAGCGTGCGGGGGTGATTCGCGCCAGCCGCCGCGCGGCCGGCTGGTCGCAATCGGATTTCGGGCCGCCCCGTGCCGCTCAGGGGTCGCCGGGCGAAGACGCCGCCGGCGGCACGGGCCGGGTCAGTCCTTCGTAGGGAACGAACCGGCCGCCGTGCACGATCGTGGCGAGCACCTCCTCGGAGCGCTTCAGCCACGCGTCCTGCTCGTCCGGCGTGATGTTGTTGTGCGCGGATTGGATCATCGGCACCGCCTCCTTGGGCGCTGGGATCTCATCGAGCTCCGTCCAGATGCCGGCAGGCGGCGCCGTCGTGTCGATGAAGCCCATGGCGATGAGCGTGGGGGCCGTGATACGCGGCGTGAAATTGACCGTATCGAAATACAGCGCCGTCCTCATGACCTGCGCAGCGCCGGAGTCCCAGTTGGGATAACCGGCGCGGCGGCCGTGAAGGTCGCCGTTCGAGTCGGCACCCGCCGGCTCATTGACCAGCACCGCCGTGACCTTGCCGGGATTCAGCCCCGCCGTCACCAGGCTCTGCTGGCCGCCCATGCTGGTCCCGGTCATCACGACCGTCCGGCCATCCCAACGCGGCGAGCTGCGGATGTACTGCAAAGCGCGCGTGTCGCGCAGGTACATGTCGAGGAAATACGATGTGTCACGGCTGTGATCGCCGATCGCCTGATAATCGACGGGCACCCCGGTTTTCCAATCGGGCGGCAGATCGTGCGAGTCGACATCGAATGTCAGCCAGCCCTCCGCCGCGCGATCCGCGGCCCACTGCGGGTCCAGAGCGTAGACACCCGCCCACTGATAGATGATGAGCGCCGGAAATTTGCCGTGCCGGTCCGGGATCGCGAGATACCCCTGTACATGCGAGCCCACGCTGTCGAGCCGTACCCGGAAGAGCTTCACACCCGGCTGGCTCGTCGGCATCGGCGTGAGCACCGGATCGATCGGAACCCGGCGCAGCCGCGCAAGCTGTGCCGCCCAGAATGAATCGAAGTCGGCAGGCGCAGCAATGGACGGCTTGAGTAACGTCGGCGCCACCGCCGCGCCGAGCGTAGCGACCGGATTTTCCTCGAATGCACTGAACGAGAATTCCGGGTGCAACAGCTGATACCCGGGATATTTCGCGAGCAGCCCCTGCAGCGCCGGATCGCTCTTCTCGAGCAACGCCTGCAGATCACTGTTCACCTCCGCATATTCGGCGGCGGAGAGCGCGGGCGGGATTCCGGCCTGATAGTCGACCTCCACATACAACATGGCGGCTCGAGCGCAGGTGGTCTCGATGGTCGCCGCCCCGGAGCTCAGATCGAAACTGCCGGTTTTGACCAGGTCGAGGTCGTTGCTCCTGATGGTGTAACTGAAACGGCCCTTGGGCAGCACGACGTCCGGCGCGAGGGTCACGATCCAGCCGATCTTGTCGCCGCGGGCATAGATTCCGTCGGCGTGGAAGGGTGTGAAGACGAGCTTCGGCGCAGCCGCCACGGCGGCGGTTGCAAAGGGCGCCAATAGGCAGCTGAGGAGCGCGGCGCACAAAACGATTCTGCTGGGCTTGCTGATCATCTCGTCGCCGACTCCCGCGAATTGGAATAATGCATGAATCCGTCCGCCCAGCCGATGAAATACTTCATGTTGGGCGCGTCCGTGTGGCCCCCGTCGTCCTGACGCCACGCGAGCTGACCGTGCAACAGCCCTTGGTTGACGGGTGGCATCTGCGCGGTGAGATAGCTCCCCGCGACATTCAACCCTCTCGCTCCGAGCAACTCGTAAACGGGAGTTGCGGCGACTGCCGCCATGAAGCCGCCGCGCTGATCCACCCACGTGGCATCTCCCATCGCCGGCACGCCGTAGCTGATGAAGGCCAGGCGCGGTGCGCAGAGCGCGATCAGATCGTGGGCATCGACGGGTAGATCACCGGGATTGCGCGCACCGAACACGGCTGCGGCGGCGGCATATTTCAGGAAGTTGCCCGCCATCCAGTGGTATTCGCCGCTTCCGGCCAGGTTCTCCAATGTCTCCCCGAAATTGCGGCGCAGCAGCGCGGCTCCGCCGCGACCCGAGGAGCCGATGAGGCCCATCGCGAAGCGCTGGTCGAAGGCCAATGTCACCAGCGCCGCCTTGCCGTAACGCGAAACGCCTTCGATCCCGACATGGCGGCCGTCGACGGCCGGATCGGTCTGCAGATAATCGAGCGTACGGCTCGCCGCCCAACCCCAGGCGCGCAACGCACCCCATTGATCGGGAGTTCGCGGCCGCCCCCTGTTGGTCAGGCCGATGATGCCGCGGGTCAGGGCGGCCCCGTTATCGGCCTGCACGATCGTCGGGTCGAGCACAGCGAAACCCCACCCGGAGGCAATCAGCTCCTCGATCGAGGGCGGATCGCCGTCCGCATTGCGCTGCAGCGGGGAAAACGGCGACCGTGTAATGAGAGGCGTAGCCGCGTGATAGCCCAGTGCGCCCTTCAGTGCTGGATCCGCGTGCTCGAGTGCCGAGCGCAACGCGCCGTTGATCTTGCCAAGCTCAGCATCGCTCGGCTCCGTCGGCGGTACCGGAGTCGGCCCGAACCAGAACATGATGAGAACCGGTACCTTCCCCTTTGCCGAAGCGGGAAGTACCAGCGTCACGGGGATATCGACTTTGATTGCAGGGTAAGCACTGTTGTCGACGTGGCCGTTGAGACGCATGTAAGCAATCGGGTACCCACCGAGGCTGCCGCCGCCTCGAGCGGCCACCTGCCACGTGACCTTCGGTACAGCCCTGGGGATGCGCCCGTAGACATCATTCTCCAGGGCCGAGACGATCTGCGGCCGGCGCAGCTGCCACCACATGCCCGCGCTCGTGACTCTCGCACCATCATCGAGCCGCAGCGGGGCCGGCAGCGCCGGGTACGGGTTGGCCAGCAGCTCATCGTAGTTGGCATGATCCGGATCATTCTCATCGCCGCTGGCGCCGGGCCGCAGGGCCTGGATGCCGAGCTGCCCCATCATGTTGCTGTGATCCTGTTCCGCCGTGAAGACGACCGGCGGACCTACGTCCGTCTCGCCAGCCGGCGCGGCCGGCGCCGCAAACGCGAGCGCGCAGGTCATGACGGCGAGCCCGGTTGCCGTAGCGGATCTCATGGACATCAATGGTAGCGCTATCATTCGCTACCGGCAAGTATGGTTATCGCAGCGGCGCTGTCTCTCAGCCCACGAGCTCCGCGAAGCGCAGCAGATCGATGTTGCCGCCGCTGATCAGGACGCCGACACGCTCGCCCGGCCGATGAAACTGCTTCGACAGCGCGGCGGCTGCGCCCAGGCAGCCGGTCGGCTCCACGATCAACTTCATGCGCTCGGCGAAGAACTTCATGGTCTCGATCAACATCGGATCGGTCACCGTGACGACGTCATGGACGAGCGCACGGATGATGGGAAAATTGTGTTCGCCGACGAACGTGGTGAGCGCCCCATCGGCGATGGAATGCGGCACGGCAATGCGAATGACCTTGCCGGCGCGGAAGGACTGCTGGCCATCGTTGCCCGCTTCCGGCTCCACCCCGATGACGCGGCAACGCGGGCTCAGCGCATGCGCAGCGAGCGCGCTGCCGGCGAGCAGGCCCCCTCCTCCGAAGCACACCAGGAGGACGTCGAGCTCGCCGACCTGTTGCAACAGCTCGCGGGCGGCAGTTCCCTGCCCCGCGATCACCTGAGGATGGTCATACGGTGAGATGACCGTCAGCCCCCGTTCGGCCGCAAGCGCCGCACAGATCTCCTCGCGGCTTTCCTTGTAGCGGTCGTAGAAGATGACCTCACCGCCATATTCCCGGGTCGCGCTGACCTTCGCGGCAGGCGCATCCTTCGGCATCACGATGGTCGTCGCCACGCGCTGCAGCCGTCCCGCATATGCCACCGCCTGAGCATGGTTGCCCGACGAGTAGGCAACGACTCCATGGCGGCGTTGCTCCGCCGTCAGTGTCGCAATCGTGTTGTACGCGCCGCGAAACTTGAACGCGCCACCACGTTGCAGATTCTCGCATTTGAAAAAGATCCTGGCGTCGGCCCTGGCGTCCGCGGTCGCGCGAGGTCATCACCGGCGTGCGATGCGCAATACCCTCGATCCGTGCCGCCGCCGCTTCGACATCCGCAAACGTAACCGGCAGATTGTCAGATACCACTTTGGCGGGGTCACTCGCTGAGCCGGTCATGTTGTAAACCTCGCCAGTCAGCCTCATTCGAGGCCCAATGCGATTCTTAGAGCAGTTTTGAGCAGCAACAGTTTCGCCGCGGAAAGTTTACCGATGTAGTCGGTGAGCAAGCTCTTTTCCAGACGGGTCAGCTGGTCACAGTTGATCACCAATGGATGCTTCAGTCCTTCCGCTTCGGCCGACTGAAACTTCGGTCGCGAGCCCGAATCCCTCCGAATTCACCGGCGCACAGAGTAGGCGATTGGCCTTCGAGTCGACCAACTCCTGACGGCTCACGATGACGAAACAACGCGACTTCTTGGGATCGCCATGCTGGGGCTGGCGAACGCGGTAGACCTCGCCCCGCCGCAACGGCCTGGTCATGATGATGACTCGGCGTCCCAGGGAGCCTGGTACATCGCGCTTGCGTCGCCCTCGGCATTCAGCGCGCCCGCATGGCGATTGAGCAATTCGAGCTCGCGGGCGCGCCGCTCGCGTCTGAGTTCTCGCTTGGCGTAGGCACGAACAGCGATTTCGATCCACGCAGACCGCTGATTGGACCCGGCGAGACGGTCGATGACCTTCAGGAGATTGCTTGAAAGCGTCACGGAAGTCTTTGCCTTGCGCGCGGGCGTCGACGCCAGAGCCGACAGCGCGGCAAGCTGCTGGGGTGTCATGACGGGCGCAGTCATACCGACTTGTATACTACAATTTATCCTACCTGCAAAGGTATGACTCATCCTACTCGAGCGCACCCAGGGGCCAAGAGTGCTTGCCGTCAGACTTTCTCCATCGCCAGCGCGATGCCCTGGCCGACCCCGATGCACATCGTGCACAACGCCCGTCGCCCTCCCGAGCGCTGCAACTGATACATCGCGGTCGTGGCGAGACGCGCGCCGCTCATGCCGAGCGGATGCCCGAGCGCGATGGCGCCGCCCTGCGGATTGACTTGCGCGGCGTCATCGGCGATTCCGAGCTCGCGCAGAACCGCGAGCGCCTGCGCGGCAAAGGCCTCGTTGAGCTCGATCAGATCGAAATCGGTGATCGCTGAGCCGCAGTCGCTCAAGCAGTCGCCGCGTCGCCGGAATGGGCCCGAGTCCCATGACCCGGGGCGCAACGCCGGCCGCCGCGGATCCGAGAACACGTGCGCGCGGAGTGAGCCCATAGCGCGCGACCGCCGCCTCGCTGGCCAGCAGCAACGCACACGCGCCGTCATTGACGCCCGAGGCATTACCCGCAGTCACCGTCCCGCCGCGACGGAATGGCGTACCGAGCTTGGCGAGCGCCTCGAGGCTGGTTGCCCGCGGATGCTCGTCGCGATCGACGACGGTGGGGTCGCCTTTCTTCGCGGGAATGGAAACCGGCATGATCTCCTGCGCCAGGTTACCGTTGGCCTGAGCCGCCGCTGCGCGCTGCTGGCTGCGCAGCGCAAAGGCATCCTGGTCTGCACGGCTGATCCGGCACTGTTCGGCGACGTTCTCCGCCGTCTCCGGCATGGAGTCGATGCCGTACTGCTCCTTGAGGATCGGGATTGACGAAGCGCCACCCGATGGTGGTGTCGTGGAACTCCATGTCGCGCGCGAAAGGCGTCTGCGCTTTGGAAACCACGAACGGCGCCCGGCTCATGCTCTCGACGCCACCGGCGATCATCAGCTCCGCCTCGCCGGCGGCGATCGCGCGCGCCGCGATGGCGACCGCGTCCAGCCCCGAGCCGCACAAGCGATTGACGGTCGCGCCCGGCACCTCCTGCGGCAAGCCGGCAAGCAGCAGAGCCATGCGCGCCACATTGCGATTGTCCTCGCCCGCCTGATTGGCGCATCCGTAAACGACGTCATCGAGCGCGCCCCAATCCACCTTCGGTTGCCGCGAGAGCAGCGCCCGGATGCGGAATGGCTGCCAGATCATCGGTCCGCACCCCCGACAGAACCCCGCCGTAGCGGCCGATGGGAGTGCGCACGGCATCGCAGAGATAAGCGTTTTTCATCGGATAATCTGACACACGAATATCCTGAAGCAATGCTTTTTGTGTCACGTCCGGAGCTTCGCCCGGCGGGCGGCTGCTATATTTTCCGCGGCCTGGCAGTGGCCATGAAGGCCCGCGCCCGCCAAGCGGAACTGACGGTGCCAGCTACGATTTCGCTGCGACACCTATGGCCGCCTGGACGGCACCGGCGCCTGCGGCATGGGTGACTAAAGAGATGCCGTCGCTTTTCGATCCGCTCAAGGTAGGCGACCTGCTGCTGCCGAATCGCGTCCTCATGGCGCCTCTGACGCGCAGCCGCGCTGGCGTGACCCGCATGCCGAACGCCCTGATGGCGGAGTACTACGCACAGCGCGCCTCAGCCGGGCTGATCTTCTCGGAGGCCACCGTCGTGAGCCCGATGGGCATCGGCTATGCGGACACCCCCGGCATCTGGTCGGCCGAGCAGGTCGCAGGCTGGAAGCAGGTCACCGCGGCGGTCCACGCCGCTGGCGGCCGCATGTTGCTGCAGCTATGGCACGTCGGCCGCATCTCGCACCCCGCCTTTCTCGACGGCGAGCTGCCTGTCGCTCCCAGCGCCCTCGCGCCTGACGGCAATGTCAGCCTGCTGCGCCCGACGACGCCCTTCGTCGTGCCGCGCCCGCTCGAGCGCAGCGAGATTCCGGAGATCGTGGCTGCCTTCGCCCGTGGCGCGCAGAACGCTGAGCTCGCCGGCTTCGATGGCGTCGAGCTGCATGGGGCGAACGGCTATCTTCTCGATCAGTTTCTCCAGGACAGCTAGCAATCACCGCGATGACGACTACGGCGGCCCGGTGGAGAATCGCGCGCGATTGATGCTGGAGGTTACGGACGCCGCCGATATCCGTATGGGGGCCCGGGCGTGTCGGCGTGCACCTCGCCCCTCGCGGTGACTGCGCATTCCATGGGGGACTCGAATCGCGCCGCCACGTTCGGCTATGTCGCGCGCGAGCTCGCCCGTCGCAAAATCGCCTTCATCTGTGCGCGCGAGCACGTAGGCCCCGACAGCATCGGCCCGCAGCTCAAGGCCGCCTTCGGTGGCGTCTACATCGCCAACGAGGGTTTCACCCGCGAGAGCGCCCAGCAAGCGCTCGACACTGGCCGAGCCGATGCGGTCGCCTTCGGCAAGCTCTTCATCGCCAATCCCGACCTGCCCGCTCGCTTCCTCCCGGAGCGCTCCCTCAACGCACCGGTCACGGACACGTTCTATCGCGGCGGCGCCTCGGGTTATACGGACTACCCAACTCTCGGTGGTACGGGAGTGGGGGGCACGACAAACGGAGCGCGCACGCAAACCACGGGCTGAGTCAGCCTCGGATCTCGAAGGCTGGCCATTTGGGCACGCCTGCCCTATCGTCGCGCCGTGAAGAGCCTCCTGATCGTCTATCACTCCACCACCGGCGGCACGCTGCAGATGGCGAAGGCTGCCGCTACGGGGGCGAGGCGCGAAACCGGAGTGACCATACGGCTGGAGACCGCCGCCGCGGCAGGCCCCCAGTCGCTGCTCGAGGCGGACGGATATATCTTTGCGTGCCCCGAGAATCTCGCCGCCATGTCGGGTGTCATGAAAGACTTCTTCGATCGCACCTACTATGGGGTGCTGGACCGCATGCAAGGCCGCGCCTACGCGACACTGATCTGCGCCGGCAGCGACGGCAGCAACGCCGCGCGGCAGATCGAGCGCATCGCCACGGGTTGGAGGTTGCGCGACATTGCGGCGCCGCTCATCGTGTGCACCCACTCGCAGACGCCCGAGGAAATCCTGCGTCCGAAGCGGATAGGAGCAGAAGACCTCGCGCGTTGTGAAGAGCTCGGCGCGACGCTCGCAGCCGGACTCGCTCTCGGCATCTTCTGACCGGAGCCCGTGCTAGCATGGACGCATGAGCGAGATGCAACGCGACTGGAGCGGTCCCCCTCACGACCCCGGAATCAAACCGGGTGCTGCGGTTCGCCTCTCGAAGTACGTGTGGCGCCTTACCGCAGGAAACCCTGGCCGCATGACCGGCCCCGGCACCAACAGTTATCTCGTAGGCGCGGGCAATGACTGGTGATCATCGACCCCGGACCCGGCGATGACCGGCATGCGCGCTGATCGCCGCCACCGCCGGCAAGGTGGACAATCCTGGTCACGCATACTCATGAGGATCACTCGCCCGGCGCCACGCCGCTCAAATCCGCTACCGGAGCCCCGCCTCCTCGGCCGAACGAGCCCCACCGCCACTGGCAGGACCACGTTCGCGCCCGACCGCGAGCTGCACCACGATGACCGTGTGACAGCGCGGTGGCGGCGCGACCTTGCGTGTCATTCATACGCCCGGCCACGCCAGCAACCATGTCTGCTTCCTCCTGGAAGAAGAACGGATCCTCTTCACAGGCGATCACATCATGCAGGCACGACCCCGGTCATCGACCCTCCCGACGGCGAGATGGCCGCCTACATCCGCTCCCTGGAGTCCCTGCTCCGCGAGCCGCTGGACCACCTGGCCCCCGGTCACGGCACCCTCATGCCCGACCCCCAACCGTGATCCAGACCCTGATCAAACACCGGCGGTGGCGTGAAGCGAAGGTGCTGGCCTCCCTTCCGGCCAACACCCGGAGGACCTGCCCACCCTGGTCCGGCGCGCCTACGACGATGTTTCATTGCAGCTGCATGCCCTCGCGGAGCGCTCCCTCCTCGCCCATCTGCTGAAGCTCGAGGCCGAGGGCCGCGCCCGCCGCACTGCCGAGGGCTGGACCAGTGTCGATATCTCATCCGGGCGCAACGACCCGCAGACCGGCCCCTCCCGCGTTCGGTCTGGTGGCTGGACTCGGAGTGGGCGCGGCGTGTTCTACTACCGCTCGTTGGTGACCGCACACCTCGACAGGGGCCTCTCGCCGCGGATTCTCATGACCCACGCCGATGTCCGGCAGACCATGAGACTGGCGCAGGAGCGCAAAGTCGACGCCTCGCCGCGT
>CAVSAZ010000023.1:0-52725 GCA_963726045.1 uncultured Pseudomonadota bacterium | reverse complement strand
TGTTATATTATTATGACCATGATATAAAACCGACGATGCGACAGGTCAAAGTACTGGGTCTTCTGGGTACCGGTGTCATTGGCGGCGGCTGGGCGGCGCGCGCTCTGCATCTGGGCATCGACGTCGTGGCGATGGACTCGAAGCCAGAGATGGAGCATGGATTCGCGGCGCGGTCGACAACGCGCGCGCGGCGCTGTCACGTCTGACGCTCGCACCGCTGCCGCCCGAAGGCAAGCTGACGTTCACCACCGACCTCGAGGTAATGGCTCGTCAGGTCGGATTTCATTCAGGAGAACATACCCGAGCAGCTCGAGTTGAAGCAGCGCATCCTGGCGCAGGCGAGCCACGTGGCGCCCGCAGATGTCGTGATCGCCTCGAGCACGTCGGGACTGCTGCCGAGCGACCTGCAGCGCGACATGCGGGCACCGGAGCGTTTCCTGGTCGGGCACCCGTTCAATCCGGTCTATCTGTTGCCGCTGGTGGAGCTGGTCGGAGGCAAGGCGACCTCCACCGCGGCGCTGGATGCGGCGGCCCGGTTCTATACCGAGATCGGCATGCATCCCTTGCGTGTCCGGCGGGAGGTGCCGGGGCATCTGACGGATCGCCTGCAGGAAGCACTGTGGCGCGAGATCCTGCACCTCGTCAATGACGGCGTGGCAACCACCGGGGAGTTGGATGATGCCATCGTCTATGGGCCCGGATTGCGTTGGGCAGGAATGGGAACCAACCTCATCTATCACCTTGCGGGCGGTGAGACCGGAATGCGCCACATGCTGCGTCAGTTCGGTCCGTGCCTGAAGTGGCCATGGACCAAGCTCGAGGCGCCGGAGCTCACCGAGACGCTCATCGATCGGATGGTCGAGGGCACGCAAGCCCAGGCTGACGGCCGCTCGATCCGGGAGCTGGAGCGCCTGCGCGACGAATATCTCCTTGCCGTCCAACAGGTGCTGAAGCAGTTCGATCTCGGCGCGGGCGCCACGCTGCGTGCGCTCGAGGAAAGACTCTATGCGCGCAGCGGCCGCAGCGCGGCCGCGGGCGTGGACGCTGCCCTGCAGGCGGGCGCCACCGGTCCGGTGCGCATGTTGGACACCTACGTGCGCCCGGAATGGATCGACTACAATGGCCACATGACCGACTCGCGCTATCTGCAGGTCTTCGGTGACGCGATGGATGCGCTGTTTCGCTGGGCCGGGATCGACGATGCCTACAGGCAGGCGGGCAGGGCGATGTACACGGTGGAATCGCACGTCAAGCATGTTGCGGAAGCGAAGGCGCTGGAGCCGATCTACGTCACCACGCAAGTCCTCGAGCTCGACGCGAAGCGGGTCCGGTTGCAGCATGCACTGCACCGCCGGCGGGACGAGGCCGTGATTGCCACCGCCATGCAGCTCTACGTGCACGTGGACACCAAGGCTAAACACGCGGCGCCTTTCGAGAAGCCGGTGCATGCGAAGCTCGAGCGGCTGCGTGGCGCGCATGCGGCGCCGGCGGGCTGAGATTTCACATGCCCAAGATCGTCGACCACGAGAAACGCCGCGACGAGATCGCGATGGTTGCCTGCCGCGTCGTCGCCGAGGGCGGCTTCGACCAGGCGACCATCGTGCGCATCGCGCGCGAGGCCGGCTACACCACCGGCATGGTGGCGCATTACTTCGACACCAAGCAGGACATCATCATCGCCGCGTTGCGACTCATGCTGCGGCGCATCGATGAGCGGCTGCAGCGCAACAGCGAGGGCGAACGGCCGGATCTGCTGGCATTGCTCACTGAGATGTTGCCGGTCGATGAGGAGCGCTACATCGAATGCGCCTTCTGGACCGCTTTCTGGGGCCAGGTCACGACCGATAAGCGTCTCAAGCGCATCAACGCCTGGGTACATCGGGAGTATCAGCGCCTCTACGAGCGGTGCCTCTCCCGCGCCTGGCCGGAATGGCCCGGTTGGTCGACGGAGACGCGCGATGGTGTGCGGCGCTCGGTCAGCACGTTCATCAATGGCCTGACGGCAGGGGCTGTTGCGAACCGGGGTGACTGGCCGGCGGGGAAGCAGGTGGAGCAGATGCGCCTGCAGGTTACCCTCTTGCGCGACTGGGCGTCGCAGGCCGCCGCAGCCCTGCCCGTGAAGCCGCGCAAGGAGCGGGCGGCGAGCGGCTGAGGGCTGATCATGCAATTCTCACTCACCGAAGAGCAGCAGCTCATCGTAAAGACCACCCGTGATTTCGTACGGCGGGAGCTGCTGCCGCATGAACAGGAGGTGGAGTCGACGGGGCACCTGCGCGAGGAGTTGCTGCGGGAGCTGCGGGCGAAGGCGATCGACGCGGGTCTCTACGCCGCCAATATGCCCGCGGAGGTGGGGGGCGCGGGGCTCGATCCCGTCACCTGGGTGCTCTATGAGAAGGAGCTCGGCCACACCAGCTACGTGCTGCACTATTCCTGCGTCGCGCGGCCGTCGAATATCCTGCTCGCCTGCACGGGTGAGCAGCGTGAGCGGTATCTGTTGCCGACGGTACGTGGCGAGCGCGTCGAATGCCTCGCGATGACCGAGCCGCAGGCCGGCTCCGATCTACGCGGCATGAAGACCACGGCGGTGCTGCAGGACGGGGACTTCGTCGTCAACGGAACCAAGCATTTCATCAGTCACGCCGACCACGCCGATTTCGCCATCCTGTTCGCCGCTTCGGGCGAGGAGAGCACACCGCGTGGGAGCCGGCGGCTCATGACTGCGTTTCTCGTCGACAAGGGAACGCCCGGCTTCGAGGTGCTGCCGGGATACAGCAACGTTTCCCATCGCGGCTACACCAACAGCATTCTCCGCTTCAGCGACTGTCGACTGCCCAAGTCAGCGGTGCTGGGCGAGATCCACCAGGGCTTCGAGGTCGCCAATACCTGGCTCGGCGCCACGCGCCTGCAGGTTGCGGCGAACTGCCTCGGGCGCGCCGAGCGGGCGCTCGAGCTCGCCAAGCAGTGGGCGGTAGACCGCACGCAGTTCGGGCAGCAGATCGGCAAGTTCCAGGGAGTGGCGTTCAAGCTGGCGGACATGGCGATGGAGCTGCGCGCGGCCGAGCTGCTGACGCTCGAAGCCGCCTGGAAGCTGGGTGCGGGCAGTGCCACGGATATGGACATGGCCTTGGCGAAACTGAAGGCGACGGAGATGCTGGCCATGGTCGCCGATGAGGCACTGCAGATCCACGGCGGCATGGGACTCATGACGGAGCTGCCGCTCGAGCGTATCTGGCGCGACGCGCGCATCGAGCGCATTTGGGACGGCACCAGCGAGGTGCAGCGCCACATCATTTCCCGGTCACTGCTGCGCCCGCTCGGCGGCTGAGGCCGCAAGCGGCCGCCGCGCTGTTGCAAGCGCGGCATTGATATATTATGGTATCGATAATATCTAGAACCGGCGCCCGCGCCACGGCGCCCACGCATTGAGGGGAGGGGGATAACAGCCAGTCAGCTCATCTCATCCTGGTAGTCATCTTGGGAGACGTTATATTATGCTGACGATAATACATCAGAGGGGCTGTCTGATGGTATCGCGCCTGGTCGCGGTGTT
The DNA here is from genome assembly GCA_963726045.1 of uncultured Pseudomonadota bacterium. GTDB lineage: Bacteria > Pseudomonadota > Gammaproteobacteria > Steroidobacterales > Steroidobacteraceae > 13-2-20CM-66-19. The sequence continues at coordinate 49,175 of CAVSAZ010000023.1, read as the reverse complement.
TGTCCCGCAGCAACGGACTGCTCCCAGGATGCGAGTACCGCTGCTGTGGCTGCTCCTGTCATGCGTGTTGGCGCTGCGCGCCGCCGACACACTCGCGCAGACGGCGCAGAATCCTGCGGTCGCCGCTTCCGATGCCACCGCCAGCTCGCTGCAGACAGTGATCGTCACGGCGCAGCGACGCGCGCAGTCGGTCGCCAAGGTGCCGCTGAGCATCACGGTGTTCACCGCGCAAAACCTGCAGGATTTCAACATAAAGTCCTTCGACGACTACGCCACCAAGACCCCGAACCTCGCCTTCACCTACGGCGCCGGCGCGACCGGCATCGCCGATGCCAGGACCGTCAGCATTCGTGGCATCACCGGCCAGAATCTCGGCGCGACCAGCGGTGCGACCGGATTTTATATCGACGACACGCCGGTTCCCGCCTCCATCGATCCGCGTGTGCTCGACATCAGTAACATTGAAGTACTGAAGGGGCCGCAAGGCACGCTGTTCGGCGAAGGCTCGCTCGGCGGCAACGTCCGCTTGGTCACCAATCAGCCGAACCTGACACGAAATGAGGGTTCGTACATGGCTGAAACCGGGATCACCTCCGGTGGTGGCAGTCCCGATGGGGGCGGCGATCTGATCGACAACCTGGTGTTGGCCCCGGACCGGCTGGCGGTGAGAACGGTGCTCTTCTTCAACCACGACGCGGGTTACCTCACCCGGACCTATCCCACGGATCCGAACAGTGCCGGTACCGGCGATCCGTTCCTCGATGTGCCCCGCAGCAGCGTCAATGACCAGGGTGCCGATACCAGCTTTGGCGGCTCGGTGACGGCGCTCTTGAAGGTCACGGCTGATTTCGACGCCACGCTGCGCTTCATGATGCAGCGGACCGGCGATAACGGTTTTCAGGCGGCGCCGGCGCCGCTGCCGGCATTCACGCCCGATTACACCATCGATCGTGCTTTCAACGTGCAGCCGCACGCCAATGACGCCTGGTCGCTGCCATCGCTGGAGCTGCGATATCACACGGGGGCCTGGCAGGTCACTTCATCGACCGCTTATTTCCATCGGGACACACAGGATGTGGAAGACTCCACCTACGGGACCCAGCAGGTCATGCAGGGGTTCTATCAGGTCTGCTGTCTCGCCGCCCAGCCCTTCCTGTGGAAGGGCGAGCATTACACCAATCAGGTGACCGAAGAGCTGCGTGCGTCGCTCGCTCCGGTGGACAATTTCAGCGGCACGTTCGGAGTATTTTACTCGACCGCACGCAGTCTTTTCAGTATCCCGCCGATTTCCGCCATCGGACTTGTGGCCGCGACAGCCGACAATACCCTGGTTGGCCCGTGGCCTAATGATATCCTCTGGTTTTCGGACGGGTACTTCAAGCAGAGAGATACTTCGATCTTTGGGCAGTTCTATTACACGTTCCACAGCCTCACGCTCACCCTCGGCGCGCGGCACTACTGGCTGACGCAGCGCGCCAATGGCGACGCCGGCGGATTTCAGGATTTCAGCCTGTTGAACACCACCCCGCCGACGAGCAACAGCGAGTCCGGGACCGATCCGAAAGTCGCGTTGTCCTATCAGGTGACCGGGAATACGATGCTGTACGCGTCCGCATCGGAAGGATTCAGAGCAGGTAACACCAGCGGCCCGGTGTCGCTCATCTGCTCGGAACCGGGCCTGACCGCTTCCGACATCGAGAACCTCAAGGCCGACACCGTGTGGAGCTATGAGGCGGGCGCCAAAGTGCAGATTCCGGATCCGGGGCTGCTCGTTTCCGTCGACGGCTTTCACATCGACTGGGACAATCCGCAGCAGGAAGTAGGACTTCCCTGCGGCGACTACTTTCAGGTCAATGGCAAGAAAGCCACGGTCGACGGCGCCGAGCTCGATGTTTCCGGTCACCTGGCACCAGGGCTTACCGTTCGCGTGGGCGCCGGCTACGAGAAGACCGACATGAGTCAACCCGGCGCGCTTTTCTACGGCGGCGTCCAGCCCGGATCACGGCTGCCGGGAGTGCCGGCATTCAACGGCACCGTGGGTGCGGTCTATACGCGTGAGCTCAGCGACAGCATCGACGGGTTCCTCTCGGCCGATTACAGTTACACCGGCAACGCGGTAGCCCCGGTCGTCAGCGGTGGCGGCGCCGAGGCGACCCGTCCGGGATATTCGCTGGCGAATTTGCGGCTCGGTGTCGATATGGGGAAGTCGGAGATTTCGCTCAACCTTCACAACCTGACCAATGCGAAGCCGAATCTCGGCGACATCGGTTATGTGGGCTATGCGCAGTTCAGCAGCAGCGGAGCGGTGATCCCCAATGTGGGGACGCTACCGACCACCACTGTGGAGCTGCAGTACCGGAGAAGTTTCTGAGCGGCCGCTGCCGCGGCGCGCGCCATGAGAAGCCATAATTGCAGCCGCCATTGGGCAGTAACCGCGGGGTTCGCGCTGGTGCTCGCCGCGGCGGTCGTCGGGCCGGCCGGCGCGAAATCGCTTTTTGTGCGCGCCGGGGCGGCTGTCGGCGGTAACGGCTCCGAAGCACATCCCTTCGGATCGCTCGCAGCCGTTGCGAGTGCGTCGCAGGCGGGAGACGAGATCATCGTGATGCCGGCGCCGCTGAGTGAGCCGCCGCTGGATGGCGGCATTGCACTCAAGGCCGGGCAGCGACTCATCGGTGGTGGGCCGCCGGTGGGCAGTCGCCGCCCGCTGCGCCTGGCTCCACGCATCACCAACAGCAGCGCCGCGGCGAATTCGGGGGATGCGGTCGTGTTGGCGGACTATGCGCAGGTCAGCAATCTGGTCATCGTCAATTCCGCGCGCGGCGGGATCTACGGGCGGAATGTCAGTGGCGTGCAAGTCCTGGGCAACGACCTGTCCGGAACGAACACAGCCTGCACCCCGGGCCTTTGGGTCTACTTCCCCGTACAGCAGCCGCTGCTCGCCAACGGCTGGGCGGCCATCATGATCGATGAGGACCGCGGCACGGCCTGGCTCGCCATCAGGCAGAATTACGTTCATGACGGCGCCTGCAGCGACGGCATCGATATCCGCGCGACCGGCCGGGCGCAGGTGGCGGCACGTGTCAGTGAGAATCGCATCACCCGGCTGGCACAGGGGCGCGGGTTGCGCTCCGTGCTGGCGATAGGGATGCAAACCAGGGATACCGCGCTGCTGTCGGTGGAGTCCGATTACAATTCGGAGACTTACATCGGCAGTCCCAAAGCTGACTGCGAGGGCTTGTTCGCCAATCAGTCCGGCGGCTCACTGACCTGGAACATCGACCACAACACATTTGCGCATGGCATCGGCGGCGGTTCCTGCAACGGCGCGGAGTTTTTCACCGGCACGGGAACCGCGACGACGAACCTGTACATCGGACACAGTACCTTCGAATACGACCCCGGCGATATGATCGAGGAGGACAATGGCGGCGGCACCGGCTCCGTCATGAGTCTCACGCTCGAGGATGTCTCGGTCAGTCATACGTCCTTTCCGCGGCCGCTGGCTGCCGAGCCGAAGTTCACCAATGTCCAGTACATGGACAATCTCGGGCGCTGCATGGATCAGTACTCGTGGGGGCACCGGAACGTCAATAATCTACGGGTGATCGACAGCCGCTTTTCCGATTGTTACGGTGATGGGATCGGCTCGGATGTCACCGGTGGCGCCTATACATACAGCGGTCCTGAGGCCAAGTCCGGCAGCATGGATCTTGGCGACGGCGTGGGCGACGCCATTTCGATCGACGTTGAGAGCAGCAGCATCGAAGGAACGCGGCAGTATGCCTTTCACTTCGCCAATCATGCGGCTCTGTCGGACGTCGAGATCAGGGTCGAACACAGCCGCCTGAGTGGCGCCAGGGGAGCCGCCGTCGTCGCGATTGACCAGGACGGGTCCACGCAGCACGCGGATATAGATCTCGGCGGTAAACGAGCCGGCAGTCCCGGGGGAAATTGCATCGTCGGCGGCGCGAGTCTTGCCGCCGAGGTGAGCGGATACGACGTGTTTGCACAATCCGATTGGTGGGGTCGCGGTGGCGGCCCGGACACGCGGCAAGTCTCGGTGACCCACGGGCAACTGCATACCTCGCCCGCCTTGTCCTTGGCGGCGCCATCGTGCCGTAGCGCATACTGACACCGTGGCCGGCGCGATTTTCCTGGAAAAGCGCTCGATCGATTACGTGCCGCTCGCCGAGAGGCACGGCAAGGTGTGGCACCTATGGCCGGTATGGTTCGCCGGCGACGCCCATCTGGCGACACTGGCGGTCGGCGTCCTCGGCATTTCTCTCGGCGGCAATCTCCTTTGGACGGCGATCGCCATCATCGTGGGATGCGCCATCGGCACTTTCTTCATGGCATTCCACTCGGCCCAGGGGCCGCAGCTCGGCCTGCCGCAGATGATCCAGTCGCGACCGCAGTTTGGTTATCTCGGCGCGTTGCTCGTCTGGGGAGTGGCCCTGGTGACCTACATCGGCTACAACTCATTCAATCAGGTGCTGGCAGCGCAGGCGCTGCAGCAGCTGGACGGGCCGCTGGCGCTGCACGCGCGCGCCGTGATGATTGGTTTCGCGCTTCTTGCCGCCGGCCTCGCATTCGTCGGTTACGATTTCATCCATGCGGCGCAGCGCGGAGTCGCCTTCCTGATGATCGTGCTGCTGACAGTGTTCTCAGCGGGCGTCGGGGTCCTCGACATTCCCGCTGCAGAGTGGGCTCCGGCGGGCTTTCGCACTTTGCCTTTTCTCACGGAGCTGCTTGCCGCCGCCTCCTATCAGTTGAGCTGGTCGATCTATGTTTCCGACTATTCCCGTTATCTGCCCCGCGAAGTGAGCGTGCGCGCATCTTTCTGGTGGACCTATCTCGGGGCAATGGTGGGAGGCTCGTGGATGATGCTGGTGGGGAGCATTGCTGCGGCGACCGCGCCGGGGCTCGATGTGCCCGCCGCTCTCGAGCACGCCGCCGACGGTATCGTGCCGGGATTCGGTCGGGTGTTGCTGATCGGATCGCTGTTCGGCCTCGTCACCATCGCCTCACTCAACTTCTACGGCAGCTCGCTCACCCTGCTCAGCGTGCTCGACACCTTCAAGAGCGTCAAAAGCGGCGTCAGTGGGCGTGCCGTCACCCTGGCGGTCGCCGCCGTTGCCTCGACCGTGGATCGCCATCGCGTCTTCGAGCCATTTCATGGCGCACTTTTCCGATCTGCTGTCCTTGCTTTTGTACCTCTTCACGCCTTGGACGGCTGTGAACCTCGTGGACTTCTATGTGGTGCGCAAGGGGAAGTATTCGGTACGCGAGATTTTCAATCCGCATGGGATGTACGGCCGTTGGCAGTGGCGGGGTCTGCTGGCGTATGGCGGTGGTTTCGCGGCGATGATCCCTTTCTTCAGTACCGACCTCTACGCCGGGCCCGTGGCCCGGGCCCTCGGTGGCATCGATTTATCCATGTTGGTCGGATTGCCCGTTGCCGCCGGAATTTATCTCACGGCCTGCCGTTCGATCGATCTTAAGGCCGATCGGCAGGCTGCCGCGCTGGCCGATTCGGGGCTGGAGCCGCAGGTTTAGGACGCTACCGCCCTTTCCATTCCGGCTTGCGCTTCTCCGCGAAGGCACGCGCACCTTCCTTCAGATCTTCCGACTGGATGACGCGTCGCACGGCATCCAGACTGTCGTGCAGCTCGAAGGCCGGGTTCTCGGGAACCATTTCCGTATGGCGCATGAGCTGTTTGATCGCCGGAAAGAGCAGGGGTGGACCGGCGGCGAGTTGCGCCGCGATCTCGCGCGCCTTGGCGAGGGCCTGACCCTGAGGCACGACATGGTTGGCGAGTCCCCAGTGCTTCGCCTCGGCCGCGTCCATCCAGCGACCGGTCATGAGGAATTCCACCGCCACGTGGTAAGGGATACGCCGCCGCAGCTTGATGGTGCCGGCGTCGGCCAGCACGCCGACGTTGATCTCCGGCAGAGCGAAGCGCGCGTGCTCCTCCATCACGATGATGTCGCAGCCGAGCACGAGCTCGAAGCCACCGCCGCAGGCGATGCCGTTGACGGCGGCTATCAGCGGCTTGTCGAGGTTGCGCGGGTGATTGAGACCGCCGAAGCCGCCAACTCCCCAATCCTCATCGGATTTCTCGCCGGCCGCCGCCGCCTTGAGGTCCCAGCCGGGAGAGAAGAAGCGCTCGCCCGCGCCCGTGACGATGCAGACGCGCAGCGCCGGATCGTCGCGAAAGGCGGTGAATACCTCGTTCAGCCGCCGGCTCGCGGCCAGATCGATGGCGTTCGCCTTGGGCCGATCGAGCGTCACCTCGAGGATGGCGCCCGAGGCGTGGGTACGGATTCCGGCGCGCTCGCTGACTTCGGTCATGCTCATGTCTCCTCGGCAAGGCGAACCAATGCATCGACCGCCACGACGCCGCGGCCGGCGGGACGGACGATGACGGGATTCAGATCCAGCTCCAGCAATCGATCCACATTCTCCTCCGCGTAGCGCGCGCAGGCCAACACGGCACGCACCAGCGCCGGGCAGGTCTCCCGGCGGCCGGCCGCGGTAGCCGCCGAGGAGTCTGCCGATGCCGAGCCCGTCGAGCGCCGCCTCGACGGCGGTGGCGGTGAAGGGAGGCAGCAGAGTCGCGGTGTCCTGCAGCAGCTCGGCGAGCACGCCGCCCGCGCCCAACACGAGCAGCACTCCGAACTGCGGATCGACCGTGATGCCGACGAGGACTTCCGCGACCGCATCGGTCACCATTTCCTCGACCAGCAGCGTGCCCGAGATCCGCGACAGCCGCTCGGCGGCGGCAGTGGCGGCGGCGGCCGAGCGTACATCGAGGATCACGCCGCCGATGTCGGACTTGTGCTCGATTGCCCCGGCCGCCTTGATGACCACGGGAAATCCGATAGCGATCGCGGCGCTCGCGGCTTCGTCCGGTGTCACGCTGCGTGAGCGCGGGACCGGCACGCCATACGCGGCGAGGGCCGCTTTGCCTTCATGCTCGGGCAGCGTTGTAGCCATCGTGCTGGCACCGGTACGAGTGGCTCGCGGTCGGCAAAGCTCCACTGCTCGCGCCGCGAGCCCAGGCCGACCCGATCTTCGCGGCGTGATCGAGTGCCTCCAGGGCCTCCCGCTGTCCCTGCAGGGGCGTGACACCGGCCGCGAGGCACCGGGCGCGGGTGCCGGCGGCAACAGACTCCGGCAGGGAGCTGAGAACCGCGGCGCGCGCGGGTGGCCCCGGATAAGCGGCGATGAACTCGTTCGATGACGGCAACATAGCTCGCCGGATCCGCCTGATCCTCCGGCGGGCTGTCGACCATCAGGCCGACCGAGTCGTAGCCGGCGCCGTGCACGATCGAGAAGAGAGAGTGCAGGCGCGGCATGTCGAACCAGATATGGGTATGGAAATCGAAAGGGTTGGAGAGCGTCACCCGCTCCGACAGCAGATCCGCCAGGCGCGCGGTCGTCTGCGGCGAGAACGCCGGGAACTCGAGCGTCAGATGCCTCGCGGCATCGGCCGTCATGGCCATGTCGCCGCCGGATGCGCCCATGATGAGCATTCGCCGTCCGCGCAGCGGGTCCGCCGGTATGCAACACTTTCAGCGTCTCGCAGAGGGTTGCCAGCGAATCGCAACGGGCGATCCCGGCTTGTCGACAGAAGGCATCGAACGCTCCGTCCGCGCCGGCGAGTGACCCCGTATGGCTGCGAGCCGTGCGCGCCGCCGCTTCCGTGCGGCCCGCCTTGACCAGCGCGATCGGCTTGCCCGCGGCGCGCGCCCTGGCGGCCGCGCGCGCAAAGGCCGCCGCATCCTTGATGCCTTCGATGTAGAGGCCGAACGCGCTGACCCGGGGATCGTCCACCAGCCTGTCGATCACATCCTCGATGGCGAGCCGTGTCTGATTGCCGATGGTGATGACATAGCCGATCGGGAGCGAGCGCTGGTTGAAGAGCAGATTGAGCGCGATGGTGCCGCTCTGGCAGATGAGCGCGACGCCGCGCGTCAGCCGCTCACCCACGACCTGGTCGGGCCACAACGCCGCGCCGTCGAAGAGGTTGATGAAGCCGTAGCAATTGGGGCCGAAGTAGGGCAGTGCGCCGGCGGCGCGCTCGAGCTCGGCTGGTGAGGCGCCGACCCTCGGCCGTGTCGGTCTCGGAGAAGCCGGCCGCAAAGCAGACGAAGCCGCCGGCGCCGCGACGTGCCAGAGCGCCGGCGATCGCCGGCACCTCGTGGTTCGGGGCGGCGATGAACGCCGCATCCGGCGGCTCCGGGAGCTCATCGACGGAACGAAAATAGCGGCTGGTGGCGCTCGAGGGACGCTTGGGATGAACGCGCCAGACTTCACCGCTGTAACCGATGGCTTGCGCCGCGCTCGCGGCGGCATCCGCCCATTGACCGCCGATGAGAGCAATGTGCCGCGGCGCCAGCAGCCGCTGCAGACTTGCGGCGCCCTTCGGGTCGTCGTCCGGCATACGCTAGCGGCTGATCACTTCCATGCGGCGGGAGCCCGGTCCGGAAGCGGTGCATGGCCGCGGTCGCCTGCTGCAGCTGCGGCGATCGCGGCGGCAACCTGCTTCGGGAAAGGCGAGATGCGCACGGTTGGAGTCTGAGAGACGTGCACCAGCATCACCTCGCAGGTGGCGGCCGGCTTCTCGCTTGCCGTCGCAAACCAACTCCAGAGCGGCGTGCAGCCGCACATCGTCGGCACCCAGGACCCTGGCTCTCACCTCGACGTTGTCCTTGGCGCTGATTTCGCGCAGAAAGTGCGTATGTGTTTCCACCGTGTAGAGCGAGCAGTCGGACTGCTTCCGGTAGGCCGCGTCCATCCCGAGCTGGTCCATCATGGCATCGAGCGGCATAGCTGACGATCAGCCCATAGTAGGCGTCGCGGACGTGACCGTTATAGTCGATCCACTCCGGCGCGATCGGCGTGCGATAAATTGCCTGTCCGCTCACGACCCCTCCCGTCGATTTCTGTGGCGCGCTCAGCGCAGCTTGAGGCGCTCCCGCACCTGGGCCGCAGGCATGATCCGCGCGCCCATCGCCTCGATGATCGTACGCGCCTTCTCGACGAGCTGCGCGTTGCTCGCGTAGACGCCGCGGCTCAAGTAGAGATTGTCCTCCAAGCCGACACGGACGTTGCCGCCGAGCAATATCGGACTGTGCGACCCAGGGCATCTGCATGCGCCCGATCGCGAAGGACGTCCACACGCACTCCGCCGGCAGGGTGTTCACCATTGCGAGCAGATGGCCGGTATCGGCCGGCACGCCGTAGGGTATGCCGGTGCAGAGCTGGATGAGCGCCGGCGCCGGAATCAGGTCCTCTTTGATGAGCTGCCTGACGAACCAGAGATTGCCGGTGTCGAAGACCTCGAGCTCCGCTTTGACCCCGAGGTCGCGCAGGATGCCGCAGCCGCGGCGCAGGTAGTTGGGCGTCGAGACGTAGGCCCGGTTGTCGTCGCCGAAATTGAGGCTGCCGCAGTCGAGGGTGGCGATATCGGGGCGGTAGAGCCCTTCCTGGCAGAGCTCGATGACGTGCCGCATCCGCTCTTCCTGGCTGACGAAGTCCGTGCCCGGAGCGGGGGTATCCTCGAGTCCGTGCTCGCCGACGCAGATGTAGCCGCCCATGCCGCAGGTGAGATTGACGATGACATCGACGCCGCTGTCGCGGATTCGCTTGACGACCTCGCGATAGTGGCGGGTGGCCATGCTGAATGCACCCGTCTCCGGATCACGTACATGAATGTGTACGATGGCGGCGCCGGCCCGGGCCGCCGCGAGCGCCGACTCGGCGATCTGCTCCGGGCTGATGGGGCAGTGGGGATTGCGCGTGACCTTGGTATCATCCCCGGTGACCGCGCACGTGATGATGACGTCGGAATTCATATGTCTGCTCGCAGCGCGTTTTGATATTATGAGCGTAATAATAAAATAATCCGGTAGCCGCCGCAAGCGAATGTCCGCGCGGCGGCGGTACAAATGGGCGGAGGCGATCATGCAAACGCAGATGTTGATCGATGGCCGGCTGGTGAGCGGCGAGGGGCCGCAGGAAGACATCCTGGATCCGGCGACGGGAGCGCGGCTCGCCGCCGTTGCCGCGGCGAGCCCCGAGCAGGTGAACGCGCGCGGTGCCTGGCCGCCGAGCGCGCCTTCGCCGGATGGGCGGCCACGGCTCCGAAGGACCGTGCCGCCGCGCTGCTGCGTATCGCCGATCACCTCGAAAGCGATGCAGCCGAATATGCCACGCTCGAATCGCAGAACACCGGCAAGCCGCTCACGGCGGTACTGGCCGATGAGATCCCGGCCATCGCCGACGTGTTTCGCTTCTATGCCGGCGCGTGCCGCACGGTCGATCGGCCCCCTGGCGGGCGAGTACCTGCCCGGCAACACCAGCCTCATTCGCCGCGATCCCGTCGGCGTCGTGGCCTCGATCGCGCCCTGGAACTATCCGTTGATGATGGCGGCGTGGAAGCTCGCGCCAGCCATCGCAGCAGGCAATACCGTGGTGCTGAAGCCCTCCGAGCAAACGCCGCTCACCGCTTTGAAGCTCGGCGAGGCGCTGGCAGGAGCTCCTGCCCCGCGGCGTGGTCAACGTCATCTGCGGCTCGCGGCGAGCCCGTCGGCAGGATACTGGTCTCACATCCCCGGGTGCGGATGGTGTCCCTGACCGGTGATGTGTCGACAGGCCAGAAAGTGCTGGCGCTGGCAGCCGTGCAACCTCAAGCGGACCCACCTCGAGCTGGGCGGCAAGGCGCCGGTCTCGTCTTCGATGACGCCGATCTCGAAAGCGTCATCGCCGGTATCCGCACTTTCGGCTACTACAACGCCGGCCAGGACTGCACCGCCGCCTGCCGCCTCTATGCCGGTGCCGGCATCCACGATCGCCTGGTTGCCGATCTGACCGATGCGCCGTGCGCGGCATCAAAGTCGGCTCGCAGCGCGAGCCCGGTGTGGAAATGGGCCCGTTGATCTCCTCTTCCCAGCGCGACCGGGTAGTCCGGCTTCGTCGACCGCGCCGCCGCGCAAGCGCACATCGAGATCACGACCGGCGGCCGCCGCCGCCCCGGCAGCGGCTTCTTCTACGAGCCCACCATCATCGCCGGCGCCCGCCAGTCGGATGAGATCGTGCAACGCGAAGTCTTCGGCCCCGTCATCTCCATCACCCGCTTCACCGACCCCGAAGAAGCCATCACCTGGGCCAACGATTCCGAATACGGCCTGGCCTCCTCGATCTGGACGCGTGACATCTCCCGCGCCATGCAGGTCGCCGCACGCCTGCAGTACGGCGTCACCTGGATCAACACCCACTTCTCGACCATCAGCGAAATGCCCCACGGCGGCTTCAAGCGTTCCGGCTACGGCAAGGACCTGTCCGTCTTCGCCCTGGATGATTACACCGTCGCGCGCCACATCATGATCAAGCTGTAGGCGCAGCAGATGAGCCGAGTCGCCACGGTACTGGTTGCAGCTGCGCTCACTTTGAGCGGCCTGCGGCCACCCAGCCTCGAAGCAGGAGCGGGTCCTCTACCTCTACAACTGGGCCGACTACATCGGCAAAGACACGGTAAAGAACTTCGAAGCCGAAACCGGCATCAGAGTCGTCTACGACACCTACGACTCCGATGAAGGCCTGGAAGCGAAACTGCTGGCCGGCGATTCCGGATACGACGCCGTCACCACCTCGTCCGACTTCTTCGCCCGCCAGATCCAGGCCGGCGTCTATCAGCCGCTCGACCGCAGCCAAGCTCACCAACTGGAGCAACCTCGATCCCCACGTGCTGGCCATGATGGCCTGGGCCGACCCCGGCAACCGCTACGCCGTCCCCTACATGCGCCACGTGAACGGCTTCGCCTACAACGTCGATGCCATCCGCGCCCGCATGCCCGACGCCCCCGTCGACAGCCTGGACATGATCTTCAATCCGCAAGGTGATCTCCCGCTTCGCAGGCTGCGGCGTCTCATTCCTCGATTCGGACGAGGATGTGCTGCAGCTGGCTCTCAACTACCTGCACATCGACCCGAACACCACCCGTCCCGAGGACTACCTCAAAGCGGAGAAGCTGCTCCTCGCGGTGCGTCCCTACATCCGCGCCTTCGACTCCGAGGAATACATGAACGGACTCATCAACGGTGACTTCTGCATCTCCATGTCCTGGTCGGGCGACTACGCGGTGGCTGAGGCGCGTGCCCGCGCCGTGGGCCAGCACGTCAATCTGGCCTTCACCGTTCCGCGAGAAGGCGCGGGTCTGTCCTTCGACGCCTGGCTGATACCCGCGGACGCGCCCCATCGCGAGGCTGCGATGGAGTGGCTGAACTACCTGATGGAACCCAAGGTCATCGCCGCTGTCACCAACCAAATCGAGTACGGCAACGACAACGTCGCGTCCGATCCCTACGTGGATCCCGAAATCCTGCACAACGCCGCCATTTATCCCGACGCCCGCAGTCGAGGCGCGGCTTTACGGCTCCAAGGAAGTCTCGGCGCCGCTCGAGCGTCTGCGTACGCGTGTCTGGATGAAGGTCAAGACGGGGATCTGACCGCCGGCGCGGCGCCCACGGGGCCGTCGTCCGCATGCTCGGCCATCCGCATCTCCAGCTCGCGCCGCTGCTCGGTGCGGCGCATCAGCCAGCCGGCGAAGATGACACAACTGCCGACCACGGCAATGATCAGGCTGGCGAGCGCGTTGATGTCCGGGCTCACGCCGAGCTTCACTTTGGAGTAGATCAGCATCGGCAGCGTCGTTGCCCCCGGGCCGGTGACGAAGCTCGAGATGACGAGATCATCGAGCGAGAGAGTGAAGGAGAGCAGCCAGCTCGAGACGATGGCCGGCGAGATGATCGGCAGAGTGATCTCGAGGAACGCCCGGCCCGGTCCGGCGCCGAGGTCCTGCGCCGCCTCTTCGAGCGAGCGGTCGGCGCCCTGCAGGCGCGATTGCACCGTGACCGTCACGTACGCGATGCAGAAGGTGACGTGGGCGATGACCAGGGTGAGAAAGCCCCGGTGCGGCCAGGAGAAAGTCTGCAGCAGCGAGACGAAGAGCATGAGCTGGGTGATGCCGGTGATGACCTCCGGCATGACGAGCGGCGCGGTCACCATGCCGCTGAGCAGCAGCCTTCCCGGGAATCTGACGAAGCGCACCAGTGCGATCGCGGCGAGCGTGCCGAAAACCACCGCGGCCGTGGAGGCCGAGAGCGCCACCTCGAGCGACAGCAGGCCGGCATCGAGCAGCTGACGGTTGTGCAGGAGCTGCACATACCAGGCGGTCGACAGGCCGCCCCAGACGCTGACGAGCGGCGAGGCGTTGAACGAGTAGCCGATGAGCACCAGGATCGGCAGGTACAACACCGCGAAGCCGATGCACAGCACCGAGACGAGAAGCGGCGGGTAGCGCTCTTCCATGACGCTCAGCCCTCGAGCTGCCGCCCGCTCACATGCTGGTAGATCGCGATCGGACCCACCAGCAGCACGAGGAAGGCGATCGCCACCGCCGAGGCGGTCGGCCAGTCGTGATTGCCGAAGAACTCATCCCACATCACGCGGCCGATCATGAGGTTGCCGGGGCCGCCGAGGAGCGATGGGATGACGAACTCGCCGACCGCCGGAATGAATACCAGCAGTGAGCCGGCGATGATCCCCGGCACGGAAAGCGGCAGGGTGATCTCGAGGAAGGCGCGCCACGGGCGCGCTGCCGAGATCGGCGGCCGCCTCGAGCAGGGTCCGGTCCAGCTTCTCCAGCGTGGCGAACAGCGGCAACACCATGAACGGCAGGTACGAATAGACGATGCCGATGTAGATCGCGAGATTGGTGCGCATGATGAGCGAGCGGGTGCGAGATGAGCCCGAGGCGCAGCAACACCGTGTTGAGCAGGCCATTGTTGTCGATGATCGCCTCGAGCGCATACACGCGCAGCAGGAAGGACGTCCAGAAGGGCAGGATGACGACGAGCAGCAGGATGTTCTGCGTAGCGCGCGGCGCCCGCGCGATCGCGTAGGCCATCGGATAACCGATGCAGCAGGCAGACCAGCGTCGAGAGGAACGCGGTGCGCAGCGAGAAGAGGTAGGCGAGCCCGTAGAGCTCGTCGGTGAAGAGGTAGCGGAAGCTCGTGAGGCTCAAGGTGAGCCGCAGGTGATGGTCCGCGCGTACGCGTCACGATGTCGGTGAACGGCGGGATGCGGATCACCGAGTCGGCGAAGCTGATCTTCAGGGTGAAGAAGAACGGCACCAGGAAGAAGACCAGCAGGAAGAGGAGCGGCGGCAGGATGATGAGCCAGCGCCACGCGGTTCCCGATCGGTGCGGTGTGTTCGTACTAATCGTCGCCCCCTTGCAGCATATTGCAGGCTAAACTGCACAGCGTGTCAACCCAACGTGAAGCCGGCACCGCGCCGCCGGCGGCAACGAGCCGGGCGCCGGCCGTGCGCGCGGCTCCCGCCAGCGACAGCGGCTGATCGATGCATGCATCGCCGCGCTGCACCTCTATGGGCCCTCGCGCACGACGGTGGAGAAGGTCGTCGCCATCGCCGATCTCTCGCCCGGGCATCGTGCGCTTCTACTTCGATTCCAAGGACGCGATGCTGCTCGCCTCCCTCGGCTACCTGGCGGCGGAGTTCGAGGAGCGGGTGCTCGTGCCGGTGGGGCGCCTCAAGGATTCCCCGGCGCGGGCGCTCGAGCTGCTGGTGGATCTCTATCTCGATCCGGAGATCGCGAGCACCCGCAAGGTCTCGGTGTGGTACTCGTTCTGGGGCGAGGCGAGCTCGCGCCAGGAGTACCTCGACATCTGCGGCAAGAAGGACGAGGACTTCGCCGTGCTGGTGCGCCAGCTCATGGAGCGGCTGATCGCCGAGACCGGCGCGCGGCATCTCGATGCCGATGGCGTCGCGCTCGGCCTCATCGGCGTGCTCGAGGTGCTGTGGCAGGGATTCGCGTTTCAGAGCGAAGAGAGCATCGACCGCGCCGCCGCGCGCGAGCGCTCGCTCGCCTATCTGCGCTCGGTGTTCCCGGGCAGCTTCGCAGCGGGCCGCGCGCCGGTCGCGGATGCGCGGCTGCCCGCCTGGGCCTACTGCGAGCGAGCCTCTGCTCGCGCTCGAGCGCGAGCATCTGCTGCGACCCGCGCTGGCAGGTGGTGGGCTACACACGGCCTGGACGCCAATCGCCAGGCAGGCCCGACCTGGTGCACGATCTCGGCAGACACTCGAGGGCACGGCTCCCGGCAACCGACTTCGCTCGAGATCGAGCGCACGGGCCCGCTGTTGCTGGCGCGGCCGCGTCAGTCGGCCGGCGAGGCGCGCTCGGCCGCGGCTGCAGGCTGGCCCACGGAGTGGCCCGACCTGCGGCCGGGACGGGTGCGGAGCTGCCGTCGCGGCGAACTGGAAGATCGTGGTCGAGCAATGGCTCGAGAGCGATACGCCGCGACGCCATTTTCTGGCGCCGAATCAACTGCTCGACCTCACCGCGGGAAGCGCGCAGCTCCTGCAGGTGGTGCCGGAGGCGCCGGACCGCTCCCGCCGCGTGTGCTTCGAGCTGCAGCCGGCAGCGGCGGCCGGAGCCGCTCTGCCGCGCGCCAGCCTGCCGCTCAGCCGGCAGATCGCGCTGGCGGAGTCGACCCAGCGGAATCTCGAGGCGGCGCGCCCGCAGGCGAAGGCAGCGCCGCCGTTCCAGCCGCGCTGGCGGAGTTCAGGCGCTCGGTCGCCACTCTGCTGCCGCTTCTCGCGCAGACGAGGTGGGCGCGGCGTTAGGCGAAACGCGCGGGCGCGCGCGGCTCGCGCACCTCGGGGATCCGGCTGCGCAGCATGTCGTGGAACTGCAGCATGCAGCTCTCGAGACTCGACAGCGGTCCGGGCTCGTAGGAGCGCGAGCCGAGGCCGCGCTGCACCCGCGCGCAGAGAAACTCGTCCTCCCGCTGCACCTGCCGGTTGATGCGTCGAGCCGAGATAACGCAGCACGCGCATCTCGCGCCGCGAGTCCGGATGCGCGAAGCAGCCGCCGCGGATCGTGCACTTGCCGGGGCCGCGCGGCAGCACCTGGAAGAAATCCATCTGCTCGGGAAAGATGTCGATGCCGATGTTGGGCAGCATGCTGTAGAAGCTCCAGCGCCTGCGCTCTGCTTCCTGCGAGCTCCGCGGCGGTCGGCACCACCAGGCTCTGGTAGAACCGCTCGCTCCAGCGGCTCGAGGGCTGATCGCGCAGGTAGCTGATGCCGCGCGCCACGCCACCGGGCAACAGCACCTGATCCTCATAGTCGGGCGAGAACATGCGGAAGAGCCCCGGATGGCCGATGGGCACGTGATAGGACTCCAGGTAGTTGTCCATCGCGATCTTCCAGTCGCAGTCCCAGTGCTCGATGTACATCGGGCCGAGCGGCTGCATCTCCGCGATGCGATAAGGCGCCAGCTCACGCGCGAGCTCGCCCCAGACTTCCTCCACCGGCGGCGGCTCGCCCTGCGAGGCAGACGAACACGAAGCCGAACGCCACCTGCGAGCGCACCGGCTTCAGCCCCCACTGCGAGCGCTCGAGGCCGGGGAAGGTGTCGCGCTCGGTGACGCGCGCGCAGCTCGCCGCTCAAGCGGTAGGACCAGCCGTGATACGGGCAGGTGATCGCCCCGGGACAATGCCCGATGCCATCGAGAATCCGCGCGCCGCGGTGGCGGCAGACGTTGTGGAACGCGCGGATCTCACCCTGCGAGTCGCGCAGCGCGACCACGCCGTTGCGTTCCCAGATCGAACGTCACGAAGTCGCCCGGCTGCGGGATGGCGTTGACGTGGCAGACGATCTGCCAGCTCGGCGTGAGGATTCGCTCGATCTCGAGGCGGGTCATCTCGGCGTGCTGGTAGGTCCAGGCGGGCAGGGCGCGCGGCAGCGGCGGGGGGCGACGGGCAGAACTGCGGCGGATGAGGTCATGGCACGACTCTCGCGCTGAATTTATATGGCCGTACAATTATACCGCAAAAATTTATATGAGCATATAGACTAGTGCGCGATCTGATGCTACCGTTGCGCTCCAGACCAGACGCTTCAACCGCAAGCGCAGGAGGGGGTATGTCCCGAGTCCTCGACAAGAGCCACGCCCACTACCGGCGGGCGCTCACCAAGCTGCCGCTCGGCGTCGCCTCGAATTTCCGCTTCTGGGGCGAAGAGCGCACGATCTACGTGAAGTACGGCCGCGGCGCGCGGATCGTCGACATCGACGACAACGAGTACATCGACTATCGCATGGGCTACGGGCCGGCGATCCTCGGGCACGCCGATCCGCGCGTGGACGAGGCCGCCCGCGAGGGCATGAAGGTCGGCGGCGTGTTCGCGCTTTCGACGGAGCGGGAGTACCACGTCGCGCAGCGCATCTCGAAGATGGTCCCCGCGGCGGAGCTGGTGCGCTTCTCCAACTCCGGCACCGAGGCGGTGATGGCGGCGCTGCGGCTCGCTCGCGCCTACACCGGCAAGGACGACTACGTCATCCTGGAGGGCAGCTATCACGGCCTGTTCGATGCCGCGATGTGGTACACGCCCGATGGACAAGTGGACGCAGGTCGGCGACCCGGTGGTCTATCCCTACAGCGAGGGCATCCCGCTCAGCACGCGCAGCTTCGCGCACTTCGTGCAGGCGAACGATGCCAACCAGCTCGAGGATGTGCTCAAGCGCCACGCCGGCAAAGTTGCGTGCCTGCTCATCGAGCCCATCATGGGCAACTGCCTCGGCATTGCGGCCGATCCCGCCTACCTGCGCGCCGCGCGGGAGCTTGTGCAGCCGTTATGGCGTGCTCCTCATCATCGATGAGGTGAAGACGGGATTTCGCGTGGCGCGCGGCGGCGTACAGGAGCTGTACGGAGTCCAGGCCGACCTCTGCACTTTCGCCAAGGCCATGGGCAACGGCTACCCGATCTCGGTGCTCGCCGGGCGCGAGGAGATCATGCGCAAGCTGGGACGCGGTGTCGCTCACGGGGGCACTTACACGGCGCACTCCGTGTCGCTGGCCGCGGCGGAGCGGACGCTGCAGATACTCGATGAGACCGATGCGCTCGAGCGGATCGCCGGCTACGGGACGGCGCTGCGTCAGGGGATGACCGCGATCCTCAAGTCGCGCGGCATCGCGCACAGCTTCGTCGGCCACCCCTCGATGAGCGGCCTCTACTTCGCGCACGACCCGCCGCGCAACTATCGCGACTGGAAGGGCAGCGACTACACCTTCTACGACGCGGCGGCGAAAGTGCTGCACGATGAGCGGGTGCTCTGCGAGCCCGACTCCCGCGAGCCGTGGTTCGTGAGCGCGGCACATGACGATGCCTGCCTGAAGCAGACGCTCGCCGCCTTCGAGTTGGCGATCGACAAGACCCTGGGCACGCTCGGCGAACGGCGCCAGGCCGGCGGGTAATCGTGGCCCAGCAGCGTAGCGGCCACGGCCGGCCGGATGCGCTCGTGGTCGGCGCCGGGCACAACGGCCTGGTGGCGGCCTGCTTCCTGGCGCGCGCCGGTCTCAAGGTGCTGGTGCTGGAGCGCAATCCCTACATCGGCGGCGCGGCGGTGAGCCGGCGGCTGTACGATGGCTTCACGTATTCCAACTGCTCGTACGTCTGCAGCCTGCTGCGCACGGAGATCATCCGCGCGCTCGATCTGCCCGGCCACGGCCTGCAGATCATCCCCTACGAAGGCGGCTGCACGCTGATGCGCAACGGCGGCCACCTCGCGCTCTACGACAACCACGATGCGCTGCGGCGCGAGATTGCCCGGCACTCCCGCCGCGATGCCGAAGCCTATGACCGCTTCGCCCGTGACATGCTGCGGCACTGCAAGTTCATCAAGCCGCTGCTGCTGCGCGCGCCCCCCGACCCGACCTCCTTCAAGCCCCGCGACCTCGGCGAGCTGCTGTATCTCGGGCGGCATTTCAGCGGCCTCGGCGAGGAGCGGATGTACGAGACGCTGCGGTTCTGGACGCTGTCGTGCGCGGATCTTGCTCGATGAGTACTTCGAGAGTGAGATCGTCAAGGCGCACCTCGCCGGCAGCTCCATCATCGGCACGGCGCTCGGGCCCGCGCTCGCCGGGCACGGCCTATGTGCTGCTGCACCACTACATGGGCAGCATCGACGGCACGGTCGGGGCGTGGGGCTTCGCCCGCGGCGGCATGGGCGCGATCACGCAGGCGCTCGCCGCCGCGCTCACCGCGAGCGGCGGCGAGATCCGCTGCGACGCGCCGGTCGAGCGCATCCTGACCCGCAACGGCCGCGCCACCGGCGTCGTGCTCGAGGGCGGTGAGGAGATCGCGGCGAAGCTCGTCGTATCCAACATGGACGTGCGGCGCACGTTCCTCAAGTCCGTGGACCCGGCGGAGCTGCCGCCGGAGTTCCTGCAGCGGGTGCGCCAGTTCAAGATCCGCGGCTCCTCCGGCAAGCTCAACATCGCGCTCGATGCCCTGCCGCGCTTCCCGGCGATTCCGGCCGGCTCGCCCTGCATACGCGGCGACCTGCACGTCACCGACTCCATCGACATGCTGGAGCGGGCCTACGACGACTGGAAGGAAGGCCGCTGGTCGCAGCGCCCGTATCTCGACATGCTGATCCCGACGCAGATCGACCCCACCATGGCGCCCACCGGCAAGCACTATATGTCGGTGTTCGTGCAGTACTGTCCGTATGCGCTGGCGGACGGCCCATGGACGGATGAGAAGCGCGCCAGCTTCGGCCGCACGGTGATCGATTCCATCGCCGAGCACAGCCCGGGGTTTCGCGACCTCATCCTGCACGCGGAGATCCGCACGCCGTGGGACATCGAGCGCGAGGTCGGCCTCACGGAGGGCAATATCTTCCAGGGTGAGCTGACATTCGACCAGCTGCTGTTCAACCGGCCGGTTCCCGGGTATGCGCAGTACCGCTCGCCGATCAAAGGCCTCTACATGTGCGGCTCGAGCACCCACCCGGGAGGCGGTGTGATGGGCGCGCCGGGCGCCAATGCGGCCACGGCGATCCTCGGAGACCTGCGGCGGTGAGCGCCTCGCGATACGACTGCATCGTCATCGGCGCCGGTCACAACGGGCTCACCTGCGCCGCCTACCTGGCGCGGGCCGGACGCCGGGTGTTGGTGTTGGAGGCGGCCGAGCGGCCGGGAGGGGCGGCGGCCACGCGGGAGTTCGCGCCCGGCTATCGGGTGTCGAGCTGCGCTCATCTGCTGCACCTGATGCCCGGCTGGCTGCTCGCGGAGCTCGGACTCGCGCGTCACGGTCTCAAAATGGCGGCGGAGCGGATGCCGACCATCGCCTTGTCTGCGACCGGCGCGCTGCGGATCCCGCTCGATCCGGACTCGACCGCGCAGAATCTCGGTGACGCCGATGCGCATGCGCTGCGCGAATACGATGCCAGGATGCGGCGTCTCGCCCGAGCGCTGCGACCGCTGCTCGAGGCGGTGCCACCGCGGCTCGGCTCACGCGCCTGGCGCGACCGGCTGACGCTGCTCGGCTCTGGGAGTGAAACTGCGGCTGCTCGGGCGCGCCGACATGCGCGAGCTGCTGCGCATCGCCGGCATGTGTGTGCAGGACCTGCTCGATGAGCACTTCGAGAGCCCGCTGCTCAAGGGCGCGCTCGCCTTCGATGCCGTGCTCGGCACCAACCTCGGGCCGCGGTCGCCGGGCAGTGTGTTCACGCTGCTGTATCGCCTGGCCGCCGCGAGTGGCGGGGCGTCCTCGCTGGCGCAACCCGTGGGCGGTCTCGGCGCGCTCACCGAGGCGCTCGCCCGCGCGGCGCAGAGTGCCGGCGCCGAGCTGCGGCTGCGCGGCGCCCGTGGCACGAGTGATCGTCACGCAGGACAGTGCGGCGGGGGTGGTGCTGGAATCAGGCGAGAAGCTGGAGGCGGACTGCGTGGTCTCCAGCGCGGACCCGAGCACCACGTTCCTGCGCCTGCTCGGCGCGGAGCATCTCGACGCCGGGTTCGTACGCCGTGTTACCCACTTGCGCACGCAGGGCATGACAGCGAAGCTGCATCTCGCATTGGGGCGCATGCCACAATTCACCGCGCTCGCCGGCGCCACGCCTGCGGGTCGCCTGGTGCTCGCGCCCTCACCACGGGCGGTGGAGCTGGCGTTCAACGATGCCAAGTACGGCAAGTTCTCCGCGACTCCGTTGCTGGAGGCCATAGTGCCGACCGTGGTCGATCCCAGCCTCGCACCGAGTGGACAGCATGTGCTCTCCGCCGTGGTGCAGTATGCTCCCTACAGGGTTGCCGGGGGATGGGACGGACAGCGTGAGCAGTTCCTGGATACGATCCTGCAGACGCTCGAGGCGCACGCGCCGGGGCTGCGCGAATCAGTACGCGCAGCGGAGCTGCTCACGCCACAAGATATCGAGACGCAGTTTCGCATCAGCGGCGGCCATTGGCATCACGCGGAGCTGGCGCTCGATCAGTTCTTCATGGTCCGCCCGGTCGCGGGCGCCGCACAGTATCGCGCACCGCTCAAGGGACTGTTCCTCTGCGGCGCGGGCTGCCATCCGGGCGGAGGCGTGATGGGGCTCGCGGGCCACAACGCTGCCCGCCAGATTCTCGCGCGGGCGGCCTGACATGCTCACCGAGACCGAGCCGCACTTCCGCCAGCCGCTGCTGCGCACGCCTTTCCACGAGCGCATGCGGGCGTTCAGCCAGGTCGACAGCTTCATTCCCTGGTCCGGCTACAGCACGGTCGATGTCTTCAGCACCGTCGACCAGGAATACTTCGCGATCCGTAACGGCGCCTCGCTCTACGACCTGACCCCGATGGTGAAATACCGGATCACGGGCCCGGATGCGACGCGCTTATCTCGATCGACTGGTGACGCGCAGCATCGCGAAGGTGCGGCCGGGCAGGGTGGCCTACGCGGTCTGGTGCGACGATGCCGGACGTCTCATCGATGACGGCACCGTCTTTCGCCTGGCGGAGCAGGAATACCGGCTCTGCACGGGCGAGCGGCAGCTCGATTGGCTGCTCGACTCCAGCGTCGGCTTCGATGTCGCAGTGACCGAGGTCACCGCCGAGATCGCCGCGCTGGCGCTGCAGGGTCCCTGCTCCTGTTGGGTCCTGAAGACTCTCGGCCTCGAGGGAGTCGAGACACTCGCGCCCTTCGAGCACCGCTCCTTCAACCTGCCGGTCAGCGTGGCCGCCGCCGGGGCGGCGGTCATGGTCTCCCGGACCGGGTTCACCGGCGATCTCGGCTACGAGTTATGGGTCGATCCGGTCGACGCGGAGCGCCTGTGGGATGCGCTGATGGAGGCGGGCCGTGTCCGTACCATCAGACCGGTGGGCTCGCGCGCGCTCAACATCGCGCGGCTCGAGGCGGGCTTCCTGCTGCCGAACATGGATTTCGTCTCGAGCGCGCACACGCTGCGCAACGGCACCGCGCGCTCGCCGCTGGAGTTGGGGCTCGGCTGGTGTGTCGACTTCGGTAAGGGACACTTCACCGGACGACGTGCGCTCCTCGAGGAGAAGGCTGAGCGCCGCGGCGGCGGCTCGTCGGGCTGGATGTCGCGGGCACCAAGCCCGCCCACAACGCGCTCCTGTACTCCGACCGGGGCGGCCGCCGGGAGATCGGCAGCGTCACGTCGGCCGCGTGGTCACCCACCTGCAAGCGCAACATCGCGCTCGCCATGGTGGCCGCGCCGCACTTCGAGATCGGGCAGCAGGTGTGGGCCGAGATCTACCTGAACCGGGAGCTCACGTGGGAGCGGCGCATGGTGCGCGCCCGGGTTGTCGAGCGGCCGTTCTTCGCACCGGCGCGGCGTCGCGCCGTGCCTCCGGGGGACTTCTGACGTGATCACCACCGCGGTCAAGAGCGTGAGCGAGCGACCGTGGATGGATCCGGCCGCAAGGCCGCAAATCACCATCGAAGGCGTCACCAAGGCGTTCGGCGACTACACCGCGGTGGACAACGTCAGCCTCAACATCTTTCAGGGCGAGATGTTCGCCCTCGTGGGCGCATCCGGCTGCGGCAAGACCACGCTGCTGCGCATGCTGGCGGGCTTCGCGCGCCAGAACAGCGGCCGCATCGTCATCGACGGTGTCGAGATGAGCGACGTGCCGCCCCACGAGCGCCCGGTCAATATGATGTTCCAGTCGTACGCGCTCTTTCCGCACATGACGGTGGAGGGCAACGTCGGCTACGGCATCCGCCGGCTCCCCATCGAGCGCGCCGAGCGCGAGCAGCGTATCGCCCAGGCGCTCGAGATGGTGCAGCTCGGACATCTCGCCAAGCGCAAGCCGCACCAGCTCTCCGGCGGCCAGCGCCAGCGCGTCGCGCTCGCCCGCGCTCTGATCCGCCGCCCCAAGGTGCTGCTGCTCGATGAGCCGCTGTCCGCTCTCGACAAGAAACTGCGTGAGAAGACGCAGTTCGAGCTCATCGACCTGCAGTACCGGGTCGGGATCACCTTCATCGTGGTCACTCACGACCAGGATGAGGCGATGGCGCTCGCCACTCGCATCGCGGTCATGGACCGCGGCAAAGTGTTGCAGGTCGGCATGCCGTCGGAGATCTACGAATTTCCCGCGCAGCCGTTTCGTCGCCGACTTCGTCGGCACGACCAATCTGTTCGAAGGCACGGTGACGGGCGGCGAGCCTGGCGTGGTCACGGTGCAGTGCGCCGAGACGGCATGCGATCTCATGATCGATGATCTCGGGCGCTTCTCGCCCGGACAGCGCGTCTGGGTGGCGCTGCGGCCGGAGAAGATCCGCCTGAGCAAGGAGCCGCCCGCGGGCGGCCGGGTCAACCTGTTGCGCGGCGTGGTGTGGGAGCTCGGCTATCTCGGCAACCGCTCGACCTACCGGATCAAGATGGCGAGTGGCAAGCTCGTCACGGTGCAGGCCCAGAACGAGCGGCGCACCTCCGAGTGGTCGATCGACTGGAGCGACGAGGTATACATGAGCTGGCAGGCGGACGCCGCGGTCATTCTGCAGTCATAGCGTCGATAAAAACGGGCCGCGACTGCGCGGCCGATGGGGTGGAGCGAGATGAGCGCATATCGAACGCGTTGCGCGGGGTACGGGTTTCCGGTCCTGACGTCGGTACTTCTGGGACTCGCCGCGCCGGCGCGTCCTGGCGGCACCGACGAGATGATCCTCGACCGCCGCGCTGCCGCGGCGACGTCCGAGCGCGAACCCGTCACTGCAGGAGATCGTGGTCACGGCCACCCGGCACAGCGAGCCGTTGAGCAAGGTGCCGCTCAGCATCACGGCCGTGACTCAGGATCAGATGGATCAGCTCGGCATCAAGGACATCCAGGACCTGGTCAAGTACATGCCCGGCGTTTCCATCGATACATCCGGGACCAACGCCATCTCCATTCGGGGCATCTCATCCTCCGCCGGTGCCGGCACGACCGGCATCTATATCGACGACACCCCGATCCAGATGCGCGATGATGGCTTCAACCCCGATGATACGCTGCCGCGAACCTTCGATCTCGAGAGGGTCGAGGTGCTGCGCGGCCCGCAGGGAACCCTGTTCGGCGCCGGCTCCGAGGGCGGGACCGTGCGCTATATCCTCACGCAGCCCAGTCTCACCCAGGCCAGCACTTATGCCCGCGCCGACTCTCCTATACCGAGGATGGCGAGCCGAGCTATGAAGCCGGTATCGCCCGCGGACAGCCGATCATCCCCGGCGTCCTCGGCATCCGCGCGAGCGTCTGGTATCAGAGCATCGGCGGCTGGATCAATCAGGTGGATCCGACGACAGGTGCGCTGATCTCGCCGAATGTGAACCACGGTCAGGTCATGGTGCTGCGCACGGCAGCGGTGTGGCAGCCGATGGAGTCGCTGCAGGTCACGCCGAGCATCATCTATCAGAGCTCGCAGAAGCATGACGAGGACACCTACTGGCCGGCGTACTCCAACCCCTCCGCCGGGCAATTCAACACCGCGACGCCGGAGCTGATGCGGGTGCCGGATCAGTACTACATCGGCGCCCTCAAGATCGAAAAGGACTTCGCCACCACCAGCCTCATCGCCGATACTTCCTACTACCACCGCCACGAGCTGTCCGGCTATCAGGGGACGGTCTACGACCTGAGCCTCTTCCAGGGGCTCGGCTGGGCCGACAACCCGGCAACGGGCGGCCTGGGATGCGGCTCCGCCTCCACGACCGCGACGCCGCCCTGCTCGTGGTACCCGCTGCTCGACGGCAACGGTATCCACCTGCCGGCGGGCTTCGAGAACTACCAGACGCCCAACGTCATGACCAATACACAGGACAGCTACACGCAGGAGGTGCGGTGGCAGTCCAACCAGCCGGATTCACGGGTCAAATGGACCGTCGGCGTGTTCTGGAGCCTTGCCAAGGAAGGCAGCATCGAGGAACTGAAGGATCCTCAGGTCAACCAGTTCTTCCAGGCGCTCTACGGCGTCAATGCCACCGACGTATTCGGCGACTTCTACAGTTGCCCCGACCACTCGGCCTATCCGTCGATCCCGGCCTGCGACATCTACTACAACAGCAACAAGACCTACGATCGGCAGATCGCCGCTTACGGCCAGGCGGATATCAAGCTCACCCGCAGGCTCACGCTGACGCTCGGCGAGCGCATCTCGCGCACCTCCTTCTCCCTGAACAACTATGCGGACGGTCTCGAGAACTACGGACCGAGCTCCGGGCAGGCCGATGAGCATGAAACGCCCAATACGCCCAAGGCCGGACTCTCCTTCCAGATGGATGATGCCAACCTTTTCTACGCCAATTACGCCAAGGGCTTCCGCGAGGGCGGCGGCAATCCGCTGCTGCCGCCGTACTGCGATCAGCCTCTGGCGCAGGAGGGGTATAACAACGGGGCGCCGCTCAAGTACGACTCGGATTCGACGCAGGACTACGAGGTGGGCTCCAAGAACGTGATCGCCCATGTCCTGCGGGTCGCCAGCAGCATCTACTACATCAAGTGGAACGACATCCAGCAGAGCGTTTATGTCAGCGGCAACTGCGGGTTGCAGTTCACCGACAACCTCGGCACCGCGGTGGCGAAAGGCTTCGATCTGCAAGGGGAGCTCGCACTCGGAGCGCTGGAGGTCGATCTGGCGGCGGGTTATACCAACGCACGCTATACCCGTAATTCGTCCCATGCGGGCCTGGCCGACATAGGCGATGCGATCTCCGGGCAGGCCGCCATCGACTACGCGCCGGGACTGTCGGCGCCGTGGACCGTCTCCGTGGGAGCGCAGTACAACCTCAACATGTTCTCGCACACGGAATTCGTACGCGCCGATTGGGAGTACCAGAGCCGTAATCCCTGGCCCTCGGTGCTGCAGGATCCCAACACAACGCAGTACTACCCTTACACGTACACGCTGTCGTCCACGACCCAGACCTCCATGCGCGCCGGCGTCAGTCTCGGCGACTGGCTGCTGTCAGCCTACGTGGAAAACCTGCTCAACTCCCACACGGTGGTGAACTATCAGCTGAGCGCCGCGGACTACTTCAATCCGGCGGCGCCCGCGTCGGTGGAGGAGAACGATTACACCTTCCGGCCGCGCACGATCGGCCTCACCGCCACGTTGCGGATCGGAGGAGAGTAGGGAGCTCGGCGGCGTATTTCAGGACGACGGTCCTGCTGCCGTTACGAAAGACGCGGCGCTCGGCGTGCCACTTGATGGCGCGATTGAGCACTACCGTCTCGAGCTCGCTACCGACGATCGTCAGGTCATCGGGCGACTGGGTGTGATCGACCCGCGAGACCTCCTGCTCGATGATCGGACCTTCGTCGAGGTCGGTCGTCACATAGTGCGCCGTGGCTCCGATCAGCTTCACGCCTCGGGTGTGCGCCTGGTGGTAGGGCTTGGCGCCCTTGAAGCCCGGCAGGAAGGAGTGATGGATGTTGATGGCGCGGCCCTCGAAGTAGCGGCACGCCTCCGGCGTGAGGACCTGCATGTAGCGGGCGAGCACCAGGATCTCGGCTTCCACCCGCTCGAACAGCTCCATCAGCCGCCGCTCCTGCTCCTGCTTGCGGCCATCGATGATCGGCAGATAGTGATAGGGCACTCCGTGCCACTCGGCGAGGCTGCGCATGTCCTGGTGGTTCGATACCACGGCCACCACCTCGATGGGCAGCGTACGGGTGCTCCAGCGGTGCAGGATGCTGTTGAGGCAATGTCCCTGGCGTGAGACGGCGATCAGCGCCCGGCAGCGGCGTACCTCGTTGAACTGCCACTCCATCTGGAACCGCTCGGCCGACGGCCTCGGCGAACTTGCGGTCGAGCTCCTCGATGGACGGCATCCCCTGGCCGTTATCCTGGAATACCGTGCGCATGAACGAGGTCCCGGTGTACGGGTCGTCGTAGTGCTGCGCCTCGGCGATCGTCGCATTGTGGGCGGCCAGGAATCCCGCGATCCCCGCCACGATCCCCGTCGTATCCGGGCACCGGGTGGTGACGATGTAGAGCGTCGGAGCGCCGGTGCTACGCTGTACCGGGGCGGCGGTATGCGCGGGCGGGGCGGTCAATTCGTCGGTGGTCTTTGGCATGGGAGCTCGAGGCTGGCCATTTCAGATCATGGTAATGGCGGCCGCGGCGCGCAGTCGGTGCATTTTCGACACCAGCGTGCCCGGACGCGACAAGTCGGCGGTATGGACGTATCTCGGCAAGTGGATGGCGTAATTCGATTAGCCACCGGCTAGGGCCGGCGGCCATACTTTGGGGAGCGCCGCCACGGCAAACCCTATGACGCGGAGTTCCCATGGACGAGCAGCCAGCCCAGACCCTTCGCTCTCGCCGTCCTAGCGGCCGGGACGCCAAGCGTGCCGCGCGCACTGCGCGCAGCCACGCCTCCGTCCCTTACATAACGCGCAACATCCCGTATTACGAGGTGCTGGGCACCGAGGGTCTCGAGCTGCTCGAGCACAATGCGGACACGATCCTCGAAGAGATCGGCATCGACTTCCGCGATGACCCCGAGACGCTGAAGATCCTGGGTGACGCAGGCGCCGACGTCAAGGGCGAGCGCGTGCGCTTTCCCCGCGGGATGTGCCGCACCATCGTCACCCGCTCGGCTCCCAAGGAATTCGTGCAGCACGCACGCAACCCTGCGCGCAGCGTCGTGATCGGCGGCAATCGCACCGTTTTTGCGCCCGCCTACGGGTCGCCCTTCATCCGCAACATCGATGAAGGCAGGCGTTACGCGCGCATCGAGGATTTCCGTAACTTCGTGAAGCTCGCCTACGTGTCGAACTCGCTGCATCACTCCGGCGGCACGATCTGCGAGCCGGTCGACCTGCCGGTCAACAAGCGGCATTTCGACATGGTCTACAGCCACATGAAGTACAGCGACAAGCCGTACATGGGCTCGGTGACCATGGCGGAGCGGGCAGCGGATACCGTCGAAATGACGCGGATCCTGTTCGGCGACCAGTATCTGGATCCGGCCACTGGCAAGCCGAAGACCTGCGTCATCAGCCTGATCAACGCCAATTCACCCATGACGTGGGATGCGACGATGCTCGGGGCCCTGAAGGTCTATGCGCGCGCCAATCAGGCGACCATCGTCACTCCGTTCATTCTGGCGGGCGCGATGTCACCCGTGACGGTCGCAGGTACGGTGGCTGCAGACTCTGGCCGAGTCACTGGCCGGCATGACGGTCGCCCAGCTCGTGAATCCGGCGCGCCCGTCGTCCTCGGCAGCTTCGCATCCTCGCTCTCGATGCAGTCGGGAGCGCCCACGTTCGGAACTCCCGAGCCGGCGCTGGTCCTCTACGTGATGGCTGCTCTGGCGCGGCGTCTCGGGCGTGCCGTTCCGCTCCGGCGGCGGCCTGTGCGCCTCAAAGATCGCCGATGCTCAGGCAGCTTTCGAGTCCGCCAACACCCTGATCCCGACCTGCCTGGGCGGAGTCAATTTCGTGCTGCACACCGCGGGCTGGCTCGAAGGCGGCCTCGCCATGGGTTACGAGAAGTTCGTCATGGATGCGGATCAGGCCGGCATGATGCATACGCTGCTGCAGGGCGTCGATCTGAGCGAGAACGGCCAGGCGATGGATGCGATCCGCGAGGTCGGCCCGGGCAAGCATTTCCTCGGCTGCGCCCACACCCAGGCCAACTTCGAGACCGCCTTCTACCGCTCGCCGCTCGCCGACAACAACAGCTTCGAGCAATGGGACGCCGAAGGCGCCACCGACATGGCGCAGCGTGCCAACGTGCTGTGGAAGAAGCAGTTGGCGGAGTACGAGGCGCCGCCGCTCGACCCCGCGGCCGATGAGGCACTCCTCGACTACATGAGCCGGCGCAAAGCCTCCTTCCCGGACTCTAATGTTTGAGCGCTGGATCCGGGCATCCTGCCCGGCCCAGCGCTGTCTCGGGCAAAAAACGTGGTTTTTGCCCGAGACTCGGCCACCGGCGGCGGCCGGGCACATCCCTGTGCCTGCCACGCGCTCGAGCCGCTCAATGATTCGGGGTGGAAGTGAGTGATGACTAATAAGGGCGGCGTGGCGATCATCCTGGATGGCAAAGCGGTCGCCGCGAAGGTGCGCGCCGAGGTGGCGGAGCGCGCGACGCGGCTCACTGGCCGGTTGGGTCGCGCGCCCGGGCTCGCCGTCGTGCAGGTGGAGCGGATCCCGCCTCCAGCGTTTACGTGCGCAACAAACGCAAGGCGGCCGCCGAGGCCGGCATCGCCTCTTTCGCCTATGACCTGCCGGCAACGACCAGCCAGCGGACCTGCTGGCGCTGATCGATCTGCTCAACCACGACGAGACCGTGGACGGCATTCTGGTGCAGCTGCCGCTGCCCGCCGGTCTCGATGCGACCCGTGTCATGGATGCAGTCGATCCGGGCAAGGATGTCGATGGCTTTCATCCGGTCAACACCGGCCTGCTGGCGCAGAAGCGCCCGGGGCTGCGCCCGTGCACGCCGCATGGTGTCATTCGGCTTGCAGCGGAATACAACATCGCGCTGCGGGGACTGAAGGCGACGGTGGTTGGCGCCTCGAACATCGTCGGACGCCCGATGGCGCTCGAGCTGCTGCTGGCGGGGGCGACCGTGACGGTCTGCCATACAGGTACCCGCGACGTGCGGGCCGAGGTGGAGCGCGCGGACCTGGTGGTGGCCGCGGTGGGCAAGGCGCACTTCGTGCCCGGTGACTGGATCAAACCGGGGGCTGCGGTTTTCGACGTCGGCATCAATCGCGACGATGCGGGCAAGATGGTGGGCGACGTCGAATACGCGCGCGCCTTCGAGCGCGCCGGCTGGATCACTCCGGTGCCGGGAGGCCTGGGTCCCATGACCATCGCCATGGTGCTGTCGAACGCGGTGGAGGCCGCGGCCCGCAGAGTGGAGTTCCGGGGCCGGTGAAGGAGCTCTGGATCGGGCTCGACACGGGCGGCACCTACACGGATGCGGTCGCGTTGGAGGACGGTCAGCGCGTCATTGCCACCGCCAAGGCGCTGACGACACACTGGGACCTCTCGGTCGGACTCGGAGCGGCGCTTCGTTCCGTTCTGAGCGCGCTTCCCGACGGCGCCGGCAGCACATTTCCCTGGTTTCCGTTTCGACGACGCTCGCGACAAACGCGGTCGTCGAGAACCGCTTCAGTCCGATCTGCGCCATCCTCGTCGGCTTCAATGACCGCATGGCAGCGGAGACGGGCATCGAGAAGCAGCTCGGAGGGCTGGTCGTGCGGGTGCGCGGCGGACATGACCCGACCGGGTGGAAGACCAGCCGCTCGATGAGACGGCGATCGAGGCGGCGGTCGCGGACTCGGCTCGCGAGTCGACGCTTTCGCAGTCGCGGCGCAATTCTCGGTTCGCAACCCGGAGCACGAGCTGCGGGTGCGCGAGCGCATTCGCGCCCTGTGCGGCAAGCCGGTCACCTGCAGCCACGAGCTGAGCGCGCAGTTGAACGCGCCCAAGCGGGCGCTGACCGCCGCCTCAATGCCCGCCTGGTACCGCACATTCGGCATCTGCTCGAGGCGGTGGGCCAGACGCTCGAGCGCGAGGCGATGTCGCTCCGCTGATGGTCGTGAAAGGCGATGGAACCCTTATGCGGGCGAGCGTCGCCCTGGACTATCCGATCGAGACGGTGCTCTCCGGGCCGGCGGCGAGCGTCGTCGGAGCAGCCTTCCTCACTGATCTCGAGGACTTCGCGGTCGCCGATATGGGAGGTACGACCACCGACGTGGCGATCATCGTCGACGGGCGTCCCGTGGTGCGAGCCGACGGCGCCGTGATCGGCGGTTGGCGGACGATGGTCCAGGCCATCGATGTTCACACCAGCGGTCTCGGCGGGGACAGCGAGGTGCATTCGATCGGGAAGCGCGGCTGAAGGTCGGGCCGCGCCGGGTGATGCCCCTCAGCCTGCTGGCGCAGCAGTTTCCTCGAGGTCCTGGCAGAGCTCACCCGGCTCGCCGACGCCCAGCGCCTGCCGCTGTTCGCCGGGCAGTTCGGCATCGCAACCCCGGCCGCGAGGCGGGCCGGATCTCGATCGGCTGGAGCTGCGGGTGTGGGAGGCCCTGGGTCGGGCCCCGAGCGGCTCGACCAGTGGCGCACACCCCGCAGGGTGTCGAGGCGCTGCGCCGGCTGGTGGACCGCGGGCTTGCGACCCTGGCGGGATTCACTCCGAGCGATGCCCTGCACGTGCTCGGCCGCCAGACGGCTGGAGCCGGGAAGCGGCCCGCCTGGGGGCCGCCATCCTCGCCACCGAGGAGCGCAACGCGACCGCGCGCCGGAGCAGGACAGCCCGGAGCACTGTCCGAGCGGGCCTACGAGCTGGTCTCCGCCAGGCGGCGCGCGTGGTGTTGGAGAGCGCACTGGCGCAGGACCCGGGAGTCGAGCCGCACAACGGCCGTTGGGGGCCGCTCGGCGTCCTATCGATCGCATGGTCGAAGGTCGTCCAGGTGTCGCGACTCCTGGATGCGCAGCCGCGGCTGGCGACCCCTCTGGTCGCGATTGGCGCTCCCGCGGAGGCGTTTTATCCCGAGGTGGCACGCCGCCTCGGCGCTCAGCTGGTCGTCCCCGAACATGCCGCGGTATGCAACGCGGTGGGTGCCGTCGTCGGTGTGGTGTCGGAGACGAGTCGACATTCTGGTCAATCAGGCCTCCAATGGAAGGTGTTTCGGGTGCACGACCCGGCGGGCATCCGCGAGTTTCGCCGAGGCGGAAGGAGGCGATCGCGGCGGCGAAGGAAGTCGCGCGCGAGCTGGCGCTCGAGCGAGGCGCGCGCCGCGCCGGGGCGACCGACCCTCATGTGGAGACCGATCGTCACCGAGCGCCGCGCATCGTCGAGCTCCGGTTCCGGCGACGACCTATCTCGGGGAGGCCACGGTTCGTGCCCGCGCGACCGGGCCGGCCCGGCGACCGGGGAGTTGCGCGCTAGCCATCGCGGCCAGCACACTAGGGCTCTCGGCTTCCGCTTGCTGGAGCTCCGCGATGGCTAAGACCGACGTTGGGCCTGGGGGATCCTTCGCACGAGTGCCGCGCGACATCGAGATCGCGCAGCGCGCGACCCCGTTGCCCGATCGGGAAGATCGCGGCCGAAGCCGGCATCCTGCCGGAGGAGCTGGAACTTTACGGGCGCTACAAGGCCAAAGTGAGCCTGGCGGTTCGCGACCGTCTCAAGGACGCGCCGAACGGCAAGTACATCGTCGTGACCGCCATCACCCCGACCCCGCTGGGCGAAGGCAAGACCACCACCACCGTCGGCCTGAGCCAGGCGCTGGGCGCCCACCTCGGACAAGAAAGTCTTCACCTGCATCCGCCAGCCCAGCCAGGGCCCGACCTTCGGCATCAAAGGCGGCGCGGCCGGCGGCGGCTACAGCCAGATCATCCCGATGGAGGAGTTCAATCTCCACCTGACCGGCGACATCCACGCCATCACCGCGGCCAACAACCTGCTGGCGGCGGCCATCGATGCGCGCATGTTGCACGAGGCCGACGCAGACCGACGACAGCTCGTTCGACCGCCTCTGCCCGGCGGAAAGGAGGGCAGCCGCCGTTCTCGCCGGTCATGCTGCGCCGGCTGCGCAAGCTCGGCATCGACAAGACCGATCCCAACGAGCTGACGCCGGAAGAGCGCAGCCGCTTCGCCCGCCTCGATATCGATCCCGGCCACGATCACCTGGCGGCGCGTCATCGACACCAACGACCGCATGCTGCGCCAGATCACCATCGGCCAGGGCCCGGAAGAAAAGGGCACACACGCGTGCACCGGCTTCGACATCACCGTCGCCAGCGAGATCATGGCGATCCTGGCGCTGGCCACCAGCCTAGCGACATGCGCGAGCGGCTGGGCCGCATGGTGATCGGCCGATCACGCGCGGCGAGCCCTCACCGCGGACGATCTGGGCGTCGCCGGCGCGCTGACCGTGCTGATGAAGGACGCCATCATGCCGAATCTGATGCAGACGCTCGAGGGCACGCCGGCCTTCGTGCATGCCGGGCCGTTCGCCAACATCGCGCACGGCAACTCCTCCATCGTGGCCGACCAGATCGCGCTGAAGCTCGTCGGGCCGGATGGCTACGTGGTGACGGAAGCCGGATTCGGCGCCGACATGGGCATGGAGAAGTTCTTCGATATCAAGTGCCGCTACAGCGGGCCTGATCCCGAATTGCGTGGTGCTGGTCGCCACCGTGCGCGCGCTGAAGATGCACGGCGGCGGCCCGAAGGTCGCGGCCGGACAGCCGCTGCACCCCGGTTACACCGAGGAGAATCTGGAGCTGCTGGAGAAGGGCTGCGCCAATCTGGTCCAGCATGATCCGCAACGCGCGCCTGTTCGGCGTTCCGGTGGTGGTCGCGGTCAACCGCTTCGCGAACGATACCGACGCCGAAATCGAGTTGGTGCGCAAGATCGCGGTCGCAGGCCGGCGCCGACGATGCCGTCATGTCCAACCATTGGGCCGAAGGCGGCGCGGGCGCGGCGATCTCGGTAAGGCGGTGGTCGCGGCCTGCGAGCAGCCGGCCAACTTCCATTTCCTCTATCCGCTCGAGACCGAGCATCAAGGCCAAGATCGAGACGATCGTGCGCGAGATCTATGGCGGCGACGGCGTCGAATATCTGCCGGAAGCGGAGAAGAAGATCGAGCTCTACACGCGGCTGGGCTTCGACAAGCTGCCGATCTGCATGGCCAAGACGCATCTCAGCCTCAGCCACGACCCGAACCTGAAAGGTGCGCCCACCGGTTTCATCGTCCCGGTCCGGGATATTCGCGCCAGCGTCGGGGCGGGGTTCCTGTATCCGCTGCTGGGAACGATGAGCACCATGCCCGGTCTGCCGACCCGCCCGGCTTCTATGACATCGACCTGGACCCGGAAACCGGGCGCGTGCATCGGTCTGTCGTGAAGGCACTATGCACTGGCTGCCGGAGTGGCCGCGGCGGCCTTGGCTGCTGGGAATTGGAATCCGCACACAGTAGAAAGCTGCGGCGCGCACCTTCGAGGAGCGCAGTCGTCACGCCCAGTCGGCGGTAAGCTCACGCGGTACGAGAGGCAATGCGTCGGTACAGAGCTCCAACCCCACCGCCGTTTCCTGCGCGGCCGCGAGCGGCACTTCGATCGTCCGGGCGAGCGCGGAATCGATAGCCCGCCGACGCTCCTCACGCTCGCTGCTCCGTCGAGGAGGGCGCGCCATTGGCGGCCAGGTACGCCTCGAACGCTGCGACGTCGTCCCCAGCCAGTTGCAATATGCGGCGCGATGACGCTGCCGCCGCCGCGGCCAGCGATTCGAGTCTGGCGGGTCAGCCTGCGGCGGACTTGCGGCGGCCGGTGACAGCGAGCACTTTCGCGAGCAGGCCGAGTGCGAGGCTGCCGAGACGGCGGCGACTGGCGACCCCTGCCGGCATCGGATGTCGATCCGTCAGCCTCGCGGCGAAGTGCTCGAGGGTGTAATCGGAGACTCGCGTCGTCACGGGAATGCCTCCAACCTCGCTATCCTACTCCCGGCGCGGGCGGGCCGGCGCCCGCCGCGCCCGCGCGGAGCGGCGGCCTTCGGCGCCGGCAACTGCACCACTTTGCGCAGATGCACGTACTGCGCGGTCGAGTGGGGAATGCCCATGGCCTCGACGAAGTGGGCCTGGAATTGCGGCTCGATGGCGGTCTCGACCTTCTGCACCTCGTGCACCAGTGTCTCGATGGTCTTGCGCGACGCCGAAGTCGAGCAGGGCGATACGCGCGCCGGTCCCGGCCGCATTGCCCGCGGACGAGACCTGCGACAGGTCGCAGTCCGGGATCATCCCGAGCACCATGGCGTATTTGACGTCGATGTGCGATCCGAACGCGCCCGCCAGCCGGATGCGATCGACGTGATCGGTGCCGAAGCGGTCCATCAACAGGCGGATGCCGGCGTAGAGCGCCGCCTTGGCGAGTTGAATGGCGCGTACGTCGTTCTGGGTCACCGTGAGTGTTTGTGCGCCCTGGTAGACGACGTAACTGAACGTGCGGCCCTGCGGCACGACCCGCGGGCTGCGCGCGGCGAGCTCGCCATCGATCACGCCGTCCTGACTGATGATGCCCGCCAGGAACATCTCGGCGATGACCTCGATGATGCCCGAGCCGCAGATGCCCGTGACGCCGCTGTCCTTGACGGCCTCTTCGAATCCCGGCTGGTCGGACCACAGGTCCGAGCCGATGACCTTGAATCGCGCTTCGAGCGTCGCCGGATCGATCCGTACCCGCTCGATCGCCCCGGGCGCGGCACGCTGGCCGCAGCTGATCTGCGCGCCCTCGAACGCCGGGCCGGTCGGGCTCGAGCAGGCGAGCAGACGCTCCTTGTTTCCCAACACGATCTCGGCGTTGGTGCCGACATCGACCAGAAGCGTCACGGCCTCGCCGAGGTCGGGTCGCTCGGCCAGGACCATGCCCGCCGCGTCGGCGCCGACGTGACCGGCTATACAGGGCAGTGTGTATGCCCGCGCGCCGCGATGCAGGTGCAGGCCGATCTCCGTGGTCCAAAACTCCAAGGCCTCGTCGGTCGCGAGCGCGAACGGCGCGCCGCCGAGCTCCACCGGGTCGATGCCGAGCAGCAGGTGGTGCATGATCGGGTTACCGACCAGCGTCACCTCGAGAATGTTGTCGGTGTGCGCCTTCGCCTGGCGCGCAACGTCGGCGGCGAGCTTGTTCAGTGCTTCACGCACCGCGGCGGTCATCTGCTTGTCGCCCCCCGGGTGCATCATGGAATAGGAGACGCGGCTCATCAGATCCTCGCCGAAGCGGATCTGCGGGTTCATGACGCCGCTCGAGGCGAGCACCTCGCCGGACTCGAGATTGCAGAGGTGGGCGGCGATGGTGGTGGAGCCGATGTCCACGGCGAGCCCGAGCGCCAGCTCATGAAAGCCCGGCCACACGCCGATGATCCGCTCGCCGCCGTGCACGGCGACCGTCACCTTCCAGTCTCCCTTGCGCAGCGCCGGCTGCAGCCGCTGCAGCATGTGCAGGTCGCAGCTCAAGCCCGTCAGCTGCCACTCGCGCTCGCAGGGCTTCCTGCAGGCGCTGCAGGTCGCCCGAGGGATCGTGCATATCGGGCTCGCGCACCTCGACGTAATGCAGGCGCGCGACCGGATCCAGTGTGATGGCTCGCGCCTCGGCCTCCTTGCGGATGACCTGCCGGTGCACCTGGCTGGTCGGCGGCACGTCCACGACCAGGTCGCCCTGGATGCGCGCCTGACAGGAGAGGCGGTGGCCGGCCGGCAGAGGCCGGCGGCCGCCGGGATTTTCCTCGGCCGCGCTGGGCGCCGACAGGTTTTCCGGCCGGGAGACGACGCCGTGCTTGGCGAACTCGCCCTCCATGACGAGCACCTCGCAGCGTCCGCAGATGGCGCGGCCGCCGCAAACGGAGTCGACATCCACGCCCAACGAGCGCGCGGCCTGCAGGAGCGGTGTGCCGACAGGGAAGCGCCCGCGCTTTCCCGAAGGCGTGAAGACTACGAGGGCGTCCGGCTCAGCTGACACGGCGGCGATGGCCCCCTTCACGCCGACCGCGCGCGGCGCCCTCGCCGGGCGCGGCTCCCGCCGCTCCAGACGCCGGTGCCGGCGGCACCTCGCGGAACCTGCGGATCCAGCGCGCGCAGTCCGGATCGTGACCCATCATGACATCCGCCCCCATGACGGCCCGTACCGTTTCGATGTGCAGCGGGTTCATGATGGCGGAGGTCATGCCGGCGCCGATCGCCGAGATCAGGAATGCCGAGGTGATGCCCTCGCGCGCCGGCAGCCCGAAGCTGATGTTGGAGGCGCCGCAGGTCGTATTCACTTTCAGCTCGTGCTTCAGGCGCCTGAGCAGATGCGTCACCTGGACGCACGCCCTGTTGATCGCACCGACCGGCATGACGAGCGGATCAACCACCACATCGGATGCGGGAATGCCGTAATCCGCCGCGCGGTGCACGATCTTTTTCGCCACCTCGAAGCGCACGTCCGGGTCCTCGGAAATCCCGGTCTCGTCGTTGGAGATGGCAACCACGGCGGCGCCATATTTCTTCACCAGCGGCAGCACCGACTCCAGACGCTCTTCCTCGCCCGTGACCGAATTGACCAGCGGCTTGCCCTTGTAGACGGCAAGGCCCGCGGCGAGGGCGGCGACGATCGAGGAGTCGATCGAGAGCGGCACGTCGGTGATCGATTGCACCAGCTGCACGGCCTTCGCGAGGATCGCCGGCTCATCCGCGAGCGGGATGCCGGCATTGACGTCGAGCATCTGGGCGCCCGCGGCAACCTGCGCCCGCGCGTCGGCTTCGACCCGGCTGAAGTCGCCGGCGGCCATCTCCGCGGCCAGGATCTTGCGCCCGGTCGGATTGATGCGCTCGCCGATCATGACGAACGGGCGCTCGAAGCCGATGATGATTTCGCGGGTTGCGGAGCTGATGAGGGTGTCGGTCATGAGGCCAGCCTGTTGGGGTTGCGTTGCGGGTCGCGGCCGGGATACCACGGGACACGCCCGTCGAGCGCTCCGGCGCGATCGATGATTTCGGGCACGCCCTCTTCCTGCCGATAGGCCATCACATGGACGCCGCTCACGCCGGGGAGCGAGCGGATCTCCTGGATGAGCTCGATGCAGAGGTTGCGCCCTTCGCGCGCGCCATCGGGAGCGCCCGCGAGGCGTGCGACGACCGCATCGGGAATGTGCAGGCCCGGGACGTGGGTGCGCATCCATTCGGCCGTCCTGGCGGAGCGCAGCGGACCCACCCCGACCATGATGAAAACCTTCTCGAGCAGGCCGAGATCCTCGACGCGGCGGATGAAGGACTTGAGCAGCGGCACGTCGTAGCAGTACTGGGTTTGGATGAACTGCGCGCCGGCAGCCACTTTTTTCGCGAGCCGGTCGGCGCGCCATTGCGTCGGGTGAGTGAAAGGATTCTCGGCCGCGCCGAGCAGCACTCGCGGCGAGTGTGTCAGCTTGCGTCCGCTGAGGAACCGGTGCTCATCGCGCATGCTGCGCGCGGTCTCGAGCAGCGACAGGGAGTCGAGGTCGAACACCGGCAACGCCTGCGGATGATCGCCCGCCTGCACGCCATCGCCCGTCAGGCAGAGGATGTTGCACACCCCCATCGCGGCGCCGCCCAGGATGTCGCCCTGGATCGCGATGCGGTTCTTGTCACGGCAGGAGATCTGCATGACGGGGGCATATCCCACCCGTGTCAGCAGCGCGCAGACAGCGACGCTCGACATGTGGCAGTTGGCACCGCTGCCGTCAGTAGCGTTGATGGCATCGACGTAACCATCGAAGATGCGCGCGCGGCGGTACACCTCTTCGGGGTCGGCGGAGTCCGGCGGTGCCATCTCCGTGGTCACCGCGAACTGCTTGGCGCGCAGGACCCGCTCCAGGCGGCCGGGGGAGGTGTGGCCGGGCAGGATCGGCAGCGGATACCCGGGTACCGGCTCGTCCTCGAAGATCAAGCGCTGTCTCCGGCGCGCTCGCGCGCCACGCGTAGCCAGGAGGATTTTCCGCTGAGGCGCCGGTCGAGCGCCCCCTGCACGTGGCTGAGCGCCTCGGTGCCGCCGGGAATACGGTGGCTGCCGGCAACAGCCAGATTCCAGACGCACTTCATGTCCGGACGCACCTCGCAGTTGCCGTTGGCGCGTACGCCGCCGCAGGGTCCATTGCGCAGGTTCTTCGGACAGTTCATGGGGCAGGACATGCCGGTCGAGCTCAAGATGCACTGGCCACACATCCGGCAATCGAACAGCAGTCCCTTGACCGAGTGCTCGAATGCCGCCACGGGACGCTCGAGTCGCTGGTAGCCGATGCGTTTGAAAAGAGGATGGAGCGCGCGTCAGCGCGCGCTCAAAGCCGCGGTAGAAGCTGTTGAGACCGCGCGCATGACGTACCGACCACAGGCGTACGCTGTACATCAGGCACCGCCCGGTTCCGTCGACTGCGGCACCATCCGCGGCCACGTCCGGATCGACACCCTTGGACTTGATCAGCCGCTCGAGGTGCTCGTCGGTATAGCTCGCCTCGATCCGCGCGGCTTCCGCGGCGACCTCGGCCGCGACGTCCTCGCCGCAGGGCCGGGGAGGGCTGCGCTTCCAGTCCGCGAGGTAGGCATCGGAGCTTCCTCGGCCGGCGCGCATGGCCGCGCGGTCCACCGCCTCCTGGAATCGCGCTGACAACGGCACCTTGGCGGTCTCGCGGCCCTTGCGGCCGACACCTGCGCCGGGATGTCGCGCCAGGAGATGATGATCAGGGTTGCCATGATGAGCGTGCGGTCGGCGCTCACGAGGGCAGCGAGGTGAGCGTCCCGAGCTCCCCGTAGCCGGTGTGGCGATGCTCGAACGCGAGGCCCAGATCACGCGGCGATCCGCCGCGCCTGCTCGAGAAGCGGCGCGGAGCGGATCTGCGCCAGGTAGACCACCTTGCGGTAGTTGCGGAAATACTCCTGCGCGAGCTGCGGATGGCGATCGATGCCGAGCCCCCGCACCACCAGCCGCTCGAAGTGGCGCGTGAGGAAGTCAGTCAGATAGAAAGTGCCCGGCTCCGCTTCCGCCAGCTCCGCGAAGGCGCGCTGCGCCGGCGAAGAACTCATAACAGTGGGCGCCCGGTAGCCGCTCGACGCCTTCCTCCGCGAGCACCTCATCCAACTTGCCGCCGGTGCCGCAATCGCCGTAGGCCACGAAGATGCTGTGGTACTCGCCACGCTGCTCGCGGATCTTCTGCCTGCACCGCCGGGGCGATCCGCTCCGGACGATTGTGCAGCTCGGGCGGCAGACAACAGACATCGATGGCCGTCCAGTCATTCGCCCGGCGCAGCGCCGTGATCTCGTGCGCCAGCGCGCCGCAGGCGATGATCAGAGTGCCGCGGCTTCGTCGCCACGCATCCGCTCCGATGATCTCAGGCGGCGTGGGCGGCGGACCGGCGCGTGGCGATCAGGCTCTTCGCCGTCTCGACCGCGACCGCCGCGTCGCGGCAATACGCGTCGGCGCCGACGGCCTTGCCGAACTCCTCGTTGAGCGGCGCGCCGCCGACCAGG
The DNA here is from genome assembly GCA_963726045.1 of uncultured Pseudomonadota bacterium. Classification (GTDB taxonomy): domain Bacteria; phylum Pseudomonadota; class Gammaproteobacteria; order Steroidobacterales; family Steroidobacteraceae; genus 13-2-20CM-66-19. The sequence goes on along the minus strand of CAVSAZ010000023.1, from coordinate 8,832 downwards.
ACGATGTACTTGTCGCGCAGGTTCTCCTCGCGCAGCTTGTCGATGACGACCTTCATGTAGGGCATGGTGGTCGTGAGCAGCGCCGACATGCCGAGGATGTCGGGCTTGTGCTTCTCGAGCGCGTCGAGGTACTTCTCCACCGAGTTGTTGATGCCGAGGTCGATCACCTCGAAGCCCGCGCCCTCGAGCATCATCGACACCAGGTTCTTGCCGATGTCGTGGATGTCGCCCTTGACGGTGCCGATGACGACCTTGCCGATCGGCTCCGCGCCCGTCTCCGCGAGCAGCGGCCGCAGGATCTCCATTCCCGCCTTCATCGAGTTGGCGGCGAGCAGCACTTCGGGGACGAAGAGGATGCCGTCGCGGAAGTCGATGCCGACGATTCTCATGCCCTCGACGAGCGCGTCGTTCAGTACTTTGTCGGCGCCCCAGCCGCGCTCGAGGAAGATGTTCGTCGCCTCCACGACCTCGTCGCGCAACCCGTTGTAAAGGTCATCGTGAACCTGCTCGGTGAGCTCCTGGTCGTTCAAATCGCGCAGGTTGAACTCGGACTGCTCTGGCATGCTCGGTCCTCGGATCCGGGGCGTACGCCCGCGAGAAAAATGGTAGCCGAGGGGTGGCGTCGCAATGGGGTGAATTTGCGACGCCCGCATGTCCGCAGGCGACAGGCGCTGCGCCGCGCCATGCGAAATTGCCCGGCATTATGCCAATACGAGATAGCGGCGCCTAAGCGATGCTCTTGCGCTGGCCCGAACGGCTGCTTGCGCTCCGGCGGCGGCGGCCGGCGGCGCATCTTGCGCCACTGGTCGTAGATGCAGAGCAGGCCGGTGAGCCCGGCGAGGCTGCCGAAATAGGCCGGCGGCCCGAAGCGCGCGATCAGGCCACCGACCAGAACCGGGCTCAACGCCGCGCCGATGCCGTTGAGTCTGAGCAGCGCGCTGCTCGCGGCCACCATCTGCGCCGGCTCCAGGTGATCGTTGACATGGGACACACTCAAGCGAGTAGAGCGTGAATGCGAGACCGCTGAACACCGCGGCGACCACCAGAACGAGCCCATGAGGCAGGTGACGGAAGACGGCCGGCACTGCTGCGCACAGCGTCGCCAGGATGCAAATCCCGGCGATCACCGTGCGACGGTCGATGCGGTCGGAGAGGCGGCCGACCGGCAGTTGCATGACCACGGCTGAAAGTACGCTGACGCCCATGAATGTGGCGACGCCCGAGGTGTCGAGGCCGCTCAGCCTGGCGTACACCGGGCCCATCGAGTAGACATTCGCCGTCACCATGCCCGCAACCGTCACCGCCACCACGCCGAGCGGCGAGTCGCGGTAGAGATCGCGGTATCTGACCTTCTGCGGCAAGCGCGATCTCGGGCGCATGTTGCGCCGCGACGACGATGGGCACGATGGCGAGCGAGATCAGGATCGCCACCAGCATGAATGGCGTCGTGGTGCGCGGATCGGTCGGGGATCAGCAGGAACTGCGAGCTGCCGAGCCCGATGTAGAGCACCACCATGTAGACGGCCAGCAGGCTGCCGCGGGTGGCGCGGCTCGAGCTGTCGTTGAGCCAGCTCTCGGCCACGACGTAGATTCCGGCGAAGGCGAGCCCGGAGAGTCCGCGCAGCAGCGCCCACGGCAGCGCGGCGATGAACAGGCCCTGCGCCAGGATTGCGGTCGAGGCGATCGCCGCCATCGCGGCGAACACCCGGATATGGCCCACCCGCCGCACCAGACGCGGGGCGAGCGCGGTGCCGAACATGTAGCCGACGTAGTAGCACGACATCACCGCGCCGGTGAGCGGTGCGGGCCACCCCTCGAGCGTCGCGCGCAGGCTGATCTCGGTGCCCTGCAGCCCCGCGCCGAGCATCAGGATGCCCATGCCGAGAAGCAGTTGCCAGGTGGCTGCGATTGCGCCCATTGTTGGAGTCTACTGGAATGCGCCGGCGCGATCAGCGTATGAGTTTTTGCGATCGGCGCATGCGCGCGCGGTTGGCTATAGTGGCGGCCATGCGGCAGAACCGACGTCAATCCGGTCAGGGGACACGGTCTCCCGGCCACGCTCGCGCGACCGCGTACCGGCGATTGCGTAATCCCTTCACACCGCAAGGCGTGTTTTCGGACGACGCCGTGGCGTCGCTGCACGAGAACGCCTTGCAGGTGCTCGAGACGCTCGGCATCAAAGTGCTGCTGCCGGAAGCGCGCGCCCTTTATGCGGGCGCAGGCGCCCTGGTCGACGAGAGCACCGAGATCGTGAAGATCGGCCGGGACATCATCGCGGCGACCCTCGAGAGCTGTCCACGCTCATTCGAAGGGTTCGGCGGCGATCCGGGTCGCACCGTCGAGTTCGCCGCCGGCTCGCTCGTCTTCATCGGCGGCTCGAGCTGCCCGAACGTGAGTGACCTGGACCGCGGGCGCCGTCCAGGCTCGCTCGCCGACTTCATCGAGCTCATCAAGATCAGCCAGCACTTCGACGTGCTGCACGTACTGGGCAATCACACGGAGCCGCAGGACGTGCCGGTGCATCTGCGTCACTACGCCATGACGCGGGCGCAGTTGACGCTTTCCGACAAGATGCCGATCGTGATGGCGCGCGGCACCGCCCAGGTCGAGGACTGCTTTGCGATGATCCGCGTGGCGCGCGGCCAGTCGGAGGAGGACTTCCGCAGGCAGGTCAACACCTACACGGTGATCAACAGCAACTCGCCGCGCGTGCTCGACCGCTCGATGGCGCAGGGCATCATCGATTTCGCGCGCTACGGCCAGCCGGTGATCATGACCCCGTTCTGCCTTGCCGGCGCGATGGCGCCGATCACCATCGCCGGCGCGCTGACGCTGCAACATGCGGAGGCGCTGGCTGGTATCGCGCTCGCGCAGCTCGCGTCCCGCGGCGCGCCGCTCCTCTACGGCAGCTTTCTATCCAACGTCGACATGAAATCGGGATCGCCCGCATTTGGCACGCCCACCCACCTGCAGGCGACGCTCGGGGCCGGCCAGCTCGCGCGTCACATCGGACTGCCCTGGCGCGCCGGCGCCGGCACCGCGGCCAACGTGGTGGATGCACAAGCGGCCCTCGAGACTCAGTTCTCCCTGTGGGCCACCGTGCTCGCGGGCGCGACCGTGTGTCTGCACGCCGCGGGCTGGATGGAGGGCGGACTCACCAATTCTTACGAGAAGTGCGTGACCGACGTGGAGATGCTGCAGATGCTCGCCGAGCTCTGCACGCCGCCGGATGCGGACGAGGATGCGTTGGGGTATGGCGCGATCGCCGAAGTGCAGCCGGGCGGCCATTTCTTCGCGGCGGCGCACACCATGGCGCGCTACCGCACCGCATTCCACGAGCCGATGATCGCGGACTGGTCGAATTTCGGCACCTGGACCGAGCGCGGCGCGCTCACCTCCACCGACCGGGCGCACGCCAAATGGAAGCAGGTCCTCGCCGAATTCGCCGCTCCGCCCACTGCGGTTGCCTGCACCGAGGCTGTCGATGAATTCATCGCGAAACGTACCGCCGAGGGCGGCGCGCCACCTTTACATAGCGACCTGCGGCGGCGGGGCACATCCCTGTGCCTGGGCAACTACTGAGTCTCTGCTGCTACTCGGCGCTCGTCCTCGAGCACGTGGCGGGCCGAAAGGAAGTAGTGCCAGGCCGCCCAGAATCCCGTCGGCACCAGGCAGAGCATCGCGAGCCGCAGGGACTCGGCATTGGAGACGTGGTGGGGCGCGAACACATCGCTCAGAATTCCAACCATCTGCGGCGCGATGATCAGGTTGCCGACGTTGGCCGTGAAGAGCACGGTGGCGCAGTACACGGCCCGCATGCCCGGCCGCGCCAGGTTGTTCAGGATGCCGAAGCCCGGGCCGATGTAGACATAGATGGACGGGATGTAGAACCAGAAGAGCACTCGGGTGAGGGCGAGCGAGTGGGTGGAGTAGATGATCGCCGTCACCACCGTGGCGAGCGCGACGTTGACACCCAGAAGGCGCAGGATCCGCTGCTGGCTCGACAACCACGGCCTGCGAGAGCAGCCATGTGCTCCCGACCATCGCCAGACTGCCGCCGATCAGGTGGATCGGGCCGAGCATGGCGCCGGCTTCATCGACGTTGAGTCCGTAGCTGCGCATCAGGAAAGCAGGCGTCCACCACATGAGGCCCCAGCCCCACAGTGCGACCACGGAGCTGCCGATGATCAGATGCACCGCGGAAGGCTGGCGCAACATGATAGCGCATCGTCTCCAGGAACGGCGTCGCGGCCTGACAGTCCTTGCCGCGATCGAGGCAGCCGCGGGTCGGCTCGCGGATCGTGAGCAGCACCAGGGCGCCGATCAGCATCCCCGGCATGCCGAGCGCGAGGAACATGGTGCGCCAGCCGAAGTGATAGGCGATCGACCCCGCGATCTGCGAGCCGAGCCAGGCGCCGATCGGCGCGCCGAGCGAGAACACCTGCAGCGCCATCGGGCGGCGCGCTGCCGGGAAATAATCCGACAGCATCGAGTTGGCCCCGGGCGTGCCGCCCGCCTCGCCGACCCCGACGCCGATGCGCGCGCACAGAAGCTGCCAGTAATTGCGCGCCAGTCCGGTCGCGACCGTGAGCGCCGACCAGGCGATGAGACAGGCGCCGATGATGGCGCGGCGGCTCTTGCGGTCGATCAGCCAGGAGAGCGGAAAGCCGAAGATGACGTAGAAGATCGCAAGCGATACCCCGGTCAGGAAGGCAATGTTGGCGTCGGAGAGGTGCAGCTCCTTGCGGATCGGCTCCAGCACGGTCGAGATTGAGTAGCGGTCGCAGATGCTGAGCGTGTAGACGATGCACATCGTGATCGCGACATACCATCGCTCCACGAGCGAGCTGCGCGTATCGCCCGGTGCGCGGCGCTCATCAGGCTGGCGTTTCGGATCCGATGTCGGCGCGTAGCTCGCTCACGCTTTGGCATCCTCGAGAATGAGATCGGCGGCCTTCTCGGCCAACATCAGCGTCGGCGCATTGATATTGCCCGAGGTGACCGCGGGGAAAGTCGAGGCATCGACGACTCGAAGGTTGGCCACCCCGTGTACCCGCAGACGAGGATCGACGACGGAGCTGTTCGCGTCCGGACCCATCGCGCAGGTACCGCACGGGTGGAACACCGAGCCCGCGCGCCGGCGGAAGTCCTGCAGCACGTCCGCGTCGGAGCGCACGCCCTCGCCGGGCGTCAGCTCCGATTCGATCACGGCTGCGAGCGGCCCGGCGGCGGAGATCCGGCGAAGGACGCGCGCCCCTTCGTAGACATCCGCGATGTCCTCCGGTGTCGACAGACTGTTCGGCGTGATCACCGGGCTCGAAAGCGGATCGCTGCTGCGCAGGTGCACGCTGCCGCGGCTCGTGGGCCGGCAGGTGTTGAACGACATCAGAAAGCCCGGAAACGGATCGGGATTGAGCAGCCGGCGCTTCGGGCCGCTGGCCGTGGTGCTGTAGCTCGCCGGATTGAAGTAGATGTGCAGGTTGGGGCGGCTGAGCTGCGCGCGGCTGCGCACGAAGGCGCCGGCCTGGTTGACGCTCATCGAGAGCGGACCGTCCCGGAGCAGGGCATAGCGCAAGGCCGCGCGCGCCTTGCCGAGAAAGGGCGCGAGCTCGTCATTGAGCGTCGGCACCCTGGAGCGATAGAAATAGGATACGCAAACGTGATCCTGCAGCCCGCGGCCCACCGCGGGCGAGGGGGGCGATCAGCGGGATCTCGAGCCGCCGCAGCAGCTCCGGATCACCTATGCCGGAGAGCTCGAGAAGCTGGGGCGAGCCGATCGCTCCGGCCGACAGCAGCACTTCACGGCGCGCGGTTGCGGTCAGCCGCGAGCCGCCATGCAGGTATTCCACTCCTGAGGCCGATGCGCCGGAGAAGAGCACGCGGGTGGCACGCGTCCCGGTCACCACCTCGAGGTTGCGCCGGCGCAACGCGGGGCGCAGATAGGCGCTTGCGCTCGAGACGCGTACGCCTTTGCGGATCGTGACCTGCCAGAGGCCCGCGCCTTCGCTCTCGGAGCCATTGAGATCGCGGCTGATACCGATTCCGGTCGCGGCGCAGGCCTCGAGGAAGGTCGTGCAGAGCGGGTGCACCGTGGCGGAGGGATCGTGAACGTGCACCGGACCGCCGGCGCCGTGATACTTCGATGCACCCCAGGCGTGGTCCTCGAGCTTGCGGAAGTACGGCAGCACATCCTCCCATCCCCAGCCGGGATTTCCGGCGCTGCGCCAGTCCTCATAGTCCGAGGGCTGCCCGCGGACGAACACCATGGCGTTGATGGAGCTCGAGCCGCCCAACACCTTGCCGCGCGGCCAGAATGCACTGCGATTGTCCAGCTGGGGCTCGGGCTCTGTCGTATACATCCAGTTATAACGCGGATCGGTGAACGTGCGGGCATAGCCGATCGGTACGCGGATCCAGGGGCTGAAGTCACTGCCGCCGGCCTCGAGGAGCAGCACGCTGTGCTCGCCGCTCTCGGTCAGCCGGTTGGCGAGCACGCAGCCGGCGGAGCCCGCCCCGACGATGATGTAGTCGAATTCCCCCATCGATCATGGCAGCATAGCTCGGCGCAGAGCGGAGCGGACCCGAGGCGGCATGCCTTTTTCCGATGGGTCCATAGAAATTCTCGTCTTTCGCGCAGGGGAGCCGTGTGGAAACCTCAGTCCGGACTGATCTGCGGTGTGTCGTAAATCCGCAACCCGTGCGTCGCGTACTCACAAGCCGTGACGGCGCGATTACGGGAGCATCGACTGATTGAGCCGGAGCGAGGGGCCTCCGGCTGGGGCCAGGGGGCTGGCTTACCGCAGGGAAGACAACAAGTTCGTAACCCGCAGAGGTCACCGAATGAAATCGAACCATAAGCTGTCGCGCACGATTCCTACTCGCCGCAATCCTCAGTGCTTCAGCCGCGCACGCCATTCTGGCCGCGGACGCCGGCCCAACCAGTGCCGATACGCCGCAGGCGGCTGACGCGGCGACGTCCGCGAGCGCAACTCCGGCGGCCGACGCCAATGGCACCGGGACTCTGGCGGAAGTGATCGTCACCGCGCAGCGCCGGGCGCAGAACGTCCAGGACGTGCCGATCACCATCCAGGCCATGACCGGCCAGACGCTGCAGAATTTGAACGTGCAGACGTTTGCGGACTACGTGAAGTATCTGCCGAACGTCAGCACGGGCTCGCAGGGCCCGGGCATGGGAACCCTCTTCATGCGCGGCCTCTCCACCGGCGTCCTCGGCACCCAGGGACAGGGCTCGGTTGGCCTCTTCCCGAACGTCGCGGTATACCTCGATGATCAGTCGGAGCTGCTGCCCGGCCGCGACCTCGATGTCTACTCGGTCGACCTGGAGCGCATCGAGGTCCTCGAGGGTCCGCAGGGAACGCTGTTCGGCGCCGGCGCCCAGGCGGGCGTGGTGCGGTTCATCACCAACAAGCCGCAGCTCAACACCTTTTCGGTCAACGTCGAGGGCGGCTACGGCATGACCTCCGGCGGCGATCCCAACACCAACGTCAATGCCACTCTGAATCTGCCGCTCATCGAGGACAAGCTGGCGGCGCGCCTCGTGATATTCAACGATCGGCGCGGCGGCTACATCAATAACCTGCCGGCGACTTTCGCCCGCGGCAGCCAGGATCTCGGGCTCGCCGACGAGAACGGCGGCGTGGTACCGACCAATAGCGTAGTCATCAACAACAACCAGATCGTCGCCAACGCCATCAACCCGGTGACCTACAACGGCATCCGCGGTGAGATTCTCTACCAGGTCACCGACGACTGGAGCGTGCTCTTCAGTGAGATGTACCAGAACATGGATGCGGAGGGCGTGTTTTTCGAGATGCCCTATGGCACCGAGGGCGCGGGACTGACGAACCCGGGTGGCGTGCCGATCGGCGGCCAGCCGCTGCCGGCATATTCGGTGAACATGTTCAATCCGTCCTACGACAAGGACAAGTTCAACAATACCGCGCTCACGGTCGACGGCAAGGTCGGGACCGCTGAAGCTCGTCTACTCGGGCGCGTATCTCGATCGCAACATCGAGCAGCAGATGGATTACACCAACTACGCGCGCGGCCGTTACGGCTACTACTATCAGTGCACGGGCGTCTCCTACAGCTCGAAGAAGGGCAACGCCAACGCCACCTGCTATTCGCCGAGCTCGGTGTGGCAGGATAAGGAGCGCGATACGCACGTCAGCCAGGAGCTGCGCCTGAGCACGCCGGATGACTGGCGGCTGCGCGGCCTGGTCGGGCCTCTTCTACGAGGACTACAAGATCTACGACGACACGCAGTGGCTGTACAAGAGCGTGCCCAACTGCTCGCCCGTCGGCGCCACAGAGCAACTGCTTCCTGCCGACCCAGCCCTGGCAGGACGATCCGACGAACAATCCCGGAGTGCAGCCCCAGGACGGCTTCTTCGATGACTTCCAGCGCACCTTCATTCAGAAGGCCGCGTACACCTCCGAGTCCTTCGACATCATTCCGCACAAGCTGACGATCACGGGTGGCATACGCTACTTCCACATGTACACCTCCCAGCTTGGCGGAGATGTCGGCAGCTTCTACTGCAAGATCTTCAGCGCCAGTGCAACTGAGCGGCTATCCGACGGTGGACGGCAGCTACGCGCCTTGCGGAACGAACGGGGTGCCCGACGGCGCCAAGTCTCCCGATGGCACGGATTTTGCGCAGCTGAATCCGCACACGTTGACGGAGTCCGGCTCGCGCGGCCGCGCGGACCTGGAGTACCACGTCACGCCGGATATCCTGGTGTATTACACCTACTCGCAGGGATTCAGGCCTGGCGGATTCAATCGCAGCACCGGCGATCACCTGCCGA
>CAVSAZ010000022.1:0-82002 GCA_963726045.1 uncultured Pseudomonadota bacterium | reverse complement strand
TAAGCGCCACAGCTATGCCACCCATCTCCTGGAAGAAGGAGTCTCCCTGCGCCAGATCAGCTCCTATCTGGGCCACGAATCGCTCGACACGACCGTCATCTACGCCCACCTGACGGCCGTCAGCGAGGCCCGCACGCGAGCAGCTCTGGCCAAACTTCACCAGCCCTCAAGTCCTAAAGCCGGGCCCTTGATCCCGCTGGCCGAAGTCCTGCGCGGGCATTGGCCGGCGTATGAACGGAATTGGTGCGCAACTGCTCCTTCCCATCGCCGGGCCGTCTCAGCCATCTTGTCCTGCCGCACCCCCGCGCTGGGAGGTGAGGTTTACCGGTGCGACTGCGGCCAGGAGCACTTTGCCTATCACTCCTGCAATCATCGGGCCTGCCCCCAATGCGGCCATGCCGATGCCACCCGAGTGGCTCCCCGCCAGCGGCGCAAGCTGCTGCCCGTGCCCTATTACCTGGTTACCTTTACCGTGCCCGAAGGGTTGCGCCATGGCTTCGCTCCTACCAGCAGCTGGTTACCCCCTACTGCTCAGGGAGAGTGCCGCTACGTGCACGATGTGGCCCGCCGGACAAAGACCTCGGCGCCCAATTGGGCCTGCTGGCCGTGCTGCACACCTGGACGCCAACTCCCTTCCATCCCCACGTCCACTGTGTCGTGCCCGCCGGCGGGCTGCGCGCCGACCGCCTGCGCTGGGTCAACCCAGGTCGCGAAGGCTTCTTCCTGCCGCAGCCGTCCTGGCGGTGCGCTTCCGCACCCGGCTCAAAGCCGCTTTGCGCCCCGCTCATCCGGCAGCTGTTCGGCCCTGATCCCTGCGCAGTCTGGCGCCCAATTGGGTGGTCGATGTCCAGCCCGTCGGCACCGGCGAAGCGGCCCTCACGTACCTTCGGCTTAGTTCTCGCACCGCCCTGGGCTCCGCAGCGCATTCGTCGCTGACGACGGCCAGGGGATTACCTTTACATACAAGGATAATGGACGGCCAACGAACACTTTAACGCCTTGCCGCCCGACGATTCATTCGTCGTTTCCTGCAGCACGTGCTGCCGAGGGCTTCCAGCGCGTGCGCTATTCGGCTGGCTCAGCGCCGCCGCCAAGGTCCGATGGCAACGCATCCTGGCCCTGCTGGACTGGCACCCCTCGCCGCTCATCCTCCCGCCTCCCTCGCCCGTGCCCGTGTGCCCGTGCTGCAAAAAGCCCATGGCCCTCATCGGCCAGCTTCCGCGCGCTCCCCCGCCCCGTTGACCATGAAAGTCCCCAGTCCAGCGCTTATCCCGCACTCCAGCCAAACAGTCCAGCGGACTGTGCGCCACCCTTTGCACCCCAGGCTCCGCGCGATGCCCCGAAGCAGCCTCAGTAGCTCCACCGACTGGTCCTGCCCCCCACGACTCGACCACCCCGGAGAGCAGTCCACTCCTCCCAGTCGCCGCGACGAGCGCTTCCCATCCGGAAAAATCCCACCTTCCTAGGCTCTCCAAGTCACGGGAGACCCCAAAAGCAAAAGACAAAGGCGGTGCGACGGGCTCGTTCAACCCTTGATAGCATTGAGGCTCCGCGCGATTACACCCCTGGTTGTGCCCCAGCGTCCCCGGCGCGCTCCGCTCAATGCTATCTTTGTTCATAGGCATCGTCGCGATTAAGCAGTGCAGCGCTATCGGCGTCCGGTATAAAAGTCCTCTTCGCGCCAAAAAAGACAACCACGTGCGCGGTCTGCCCGTTGGTGTTTGAGAACGAGAAGGTCCAGCCAGCATAGTGGTGCTTCTCAAGACATGTTGCACTGACACAATAAAATCGATTCGTGGCAGCGCCCATATCGGCGACTGCAATCGCGTACACCTCAGGCAATGAAGTCGCCGGTGGCCGCTTGGGATCATACGGCGGTCCCGGGGCATTGAACACCCAACCCTGCGCGAACACCAAGCCTGCGAGTGAGAGGAGGAGCAAGAGTGAAATGAATGCGATCTTCATAGGATATGACCGTGGATGCCTAACGTGAAGGTCAGCCACCGGAGCCAGCCGCCGATGACGTTCGATTCGTCTCCCGGCCAACCGGCTGGCTCCGGTTGGCTGAACCGTCTGGTTCGCCACTCTTTTTCACAGCAATCTTCTGATAGTCCCGGCTCGGGTCCACGAGATAATAATATAGCGGAGCACTCGAAGCTCTGGAAAAGGGCCTCACATCGTCCACCTTCAGCTCGTCCCTACGAATATGGATGAAATTCCAGTCGTCCATGACCCTGGCGATGTAATGGTGGAATTGCTCGTCCGAGCCTTGATAACCCACCCAGCGGACCATCGAGCTGTATCTCCCATAGCAGTCGGCAGCCTCCTGCTTGTTCAACGGGGTTGTGCGGCACGCGGGTAGAACTCCCAGGCTACAACCAGCGCAACAGAGCGAATCAATCTGAGCGGGTGCATAGACTTATGGCGAACGACAAGCTGAGACGCGGCGGCGAACACCACTGACTATGAGCATCGAGAAAGACACAAACAGCACGGCTAACCCGCCGTCGTCTCAAGCGGCTGGTTATGACCCGCAAGACGACCCCGAGTATCAAAAGATGGTGGAGGAACTCGCCAAGCAATGCACCTGCCAGCCGCAGCACCTGCGCCCCTGCGACGGGCTGATGGCCGGCGGGCTCTGCGATGAACTCGACCTGAGAGACCCCTATGAATCCGAAGAATCATAACGACAAGCTCACCCCATGACTACCGCGCCCACGACTCCCGAACTCGCTGAAATCGTAGACGCGGTAGTCATTGCGGGTGCAGCGATTTGTTCGGCGTCATCTACTGCGACCCTCCGTGGCGCTACGACTTCGCCGAGACGGACAATCGGGCAATCGAGAACAAATATCCAACCATGAGCATCGATGAACTCTGCGCGCTGAAAGTCCCCGGCGCGAAAGACTGGGTCCTGTTATCTGTGGGCAATCACGCAAAAACTGCTCGAGCGGTGGAAGTAATATCGGCGTGGGGATACAGCTACAAGACGAGCGGAATGTGGGACAAGAAAATCCCTGCGAGCGGTTATTGGTTTCGGGCAGCATGAATTTCTGATGGTGGCAACGCGGGGCAAAATGTCGCCGCCGGCAACCTGACCGCATCGGCTGGGTGATACGCTCCCCTCGTGGCTCGCACAGCAGCAAGCCTGACCGAGTGCGCGACCTGATAGCCAAGTGGTATCCGGGCGAACGGAAACTGGAAATGTTCGCACGCCCATAGACCGAAATGTGGCCGAAGCATCCGGGCTGGGAAACCTGGGGCAACGAACTAACAAACGACGTGGCAATGACGTCGAACGCCCGCGCTCACTCGCGCCGCGCCGCTGACGCCCGATATGGAAACGGAGTGCCGTCGCGGCGTCGAGTGCAGCGCGATAGTTACGCTGGCTGATGCTCATTTATCAAGGCTCTCGGGGACGGCGTTTACGCTCGTGCTCCACTGCACCAGCTTTGCAGGCCGGTTAGTTGTTGGAGTTTCAGGTGCCATGATGATGTCCGTACCGGAGCCGTTGTCAGGATGCGTGGCCGCCAGCACAGTAACGGTTCGCAGATTCAGGACCTCTTTCAGTTGCAGCTTCTGCTCAGACGCCTGCAATTTATCAACCCGAGCTTGCGATGCAAAAACCTGGAAGGTCATGAAGGCGCCATACCCGAGCGCAACGATGAGCGCCAGTATAAGGGCCGTGAGGGTGCGATTTGAAACTTTCATAGGCGACGTGATGCGTAACTATTTGTTTGTGCCGAAAGTTTTCGGCCTAAGCCGGTATTGGCCCAGAAACACGGAATGCTTGACGGTGCCTTGACCATGGGGCAAAATTAGGTCCATGGAGCATGGCAAGCAAGCAGAAAAAGCCAAGGTTCTGCGGGCGGGGGCGGCTAAAGGCCGGGAACTGGTGATTCCCAACCCCAAACTCAAATTGCTGGACCAGGTGCGGGAGGTGTTGCGGGTCAAGCACTATGCGCTGCGGACCGAGCAGGCGTATTGTGACTGGGTCCGGCGTTACGTCCGCTTTCATGGAATGCGCTCGCGGGAAGAGCTGTTCCCCGGCACGGACGAGGTAGACTGACCCTTTTGAACGCTGCGCATCAGTGGCGCGCCCGCCAATGGTGCACGATAGGAAAAAGAGACGCTAACGGCGCGTCCAGGCCACCCATCTCTCCTTTCGCGTTTCGTCCTCCTACCGGTGCCGCGAGAGGGCCACGCCGATGTTTCTCGCCGCCCCGGCCGGCAGACACACCAGCGTGCGCTGCTGCGCCGAGTCCACGTGCCAGCCGGGCTGGCCGGAAAGGATCTCCTCTGCCTGCGACTGCGGCAATGCCAGGCCGTCGACTTTAATTGCCGCTACCGACGTCGAGTAGAGGAGCAGGTAGCGGGTCTGCTGCGAGGGATTTAAAGCCACGGCAAAGCCGCCCGCGTCGAGAGAGACAGTGCCACTGGCGGGTGGCTCGCAGCGCTCGGCCGCGCGCCTTTCCCTGGCGGCTCCGGCGCGGTGACGAGCAGGGCGTTGGTCCTTCCGCCAGTCATGCTCTCACCCAGGTGCAAATCCTTGTCCAACTGGACCGGCACCACCACGCCGGACCGCAGGAAGACCGGGATCTGGTCCAAGGGCACCTGGACCTTCCGCCGAGAGAGGCCGGCGGTGACCGTGCCGTCCCACAAGCTGGTCCATTTGCCGGGCGGAAAGACGATGGTTCGCTCAGTGCCTTCGCTGACGACCGGGGCGACGAGCAGGCCGGGGCCGAACAGATATTGGTCGTCGATGCCGGCCAGGGCGTGCTCGCGCGGAAAGGCCACGGCCATCGAGCGCATCAACGGCACGCCGGTTTGATGGGCCGTCATGGCGGACTGGTAAATGTAGTCGAGGAGATTTTCCCGGAGCCAGGCATAGCGCTTGTAGTTGCTCACGGCGCTCTCCCCATACTCCCAGGGCTCGCGCGGGGTCCGGCCGTGGGCGCGCATCAGCGGGCTAAAGCAGGCAAATTGGGTCCACCGCATATACACCTCCGGCTCTGGCCAACCTAGAAAGCCGCCCAGGTCGCTCCCCCAGGTGGAAAACCCGCAGGCGCTCAGGTTGAGGGCGCCCCGCAGGACGTCCTGCAGGCCGCGGAAGTTGGCCGGGTGGTCACCCCACTGCCGACCAGCGACCCAGCGCTGCGTGCCCGGCGCCGCCGCCCGGCCGAAGAGAATGAAATCCTCGCCGCGCTTTTCCCGGAAGACCTCCTGGTAGGTGCGGTGATAATCGTAGGCGTAGAAATTGTGCAGTTCCTCGCCCCGCTGCTGGTTGAAGAACAGGGCCTCTTCCGGCACGCGGTCGCCAAAATCCACCATGCTCCCCCGGCCAGTCCCAGGCTCAAGCGTCGCGCCCACCAGCGGCGGCACAACTCCAGGGCGTTCGTATGGGTGAAATCCACATAGCTCAGTTCGGCTGAGAAGATGCGGTTGCTGGTGGTGTTCAACAGGGGCAGTTCCGCCGCGGGCACTTCCGGTAGCAGCGACTTCTGTTGCGCCGCACCAATGGCTCGGTAATGCCGGACAAGACCTTAATGCCTCGGGCGGCCAGGAAGGCGTAGAGCGCCGGCGAGTCGGCCCCGGAGCCCTCCGCATAGAGAGCGGCGTGGGGAATGTCCAACTCCGCGAACCGGGAGACCACTCGCTCCTGTTCCGCCACCGGGTCATGCTGGGGATTCTTGGCCCAGCCGCGTCCGGTCCGGCCCATCCAGGGCTCGAAGGCCCACTTGGGCGGCAGGCACGGCTTGCCGGTCGCTCCCGTGTAGGATTGCAGCGCCCGTTCCGGGGAGCCGACCCAAATATAATAATCGAAGACCGGCCCGTGCTGGGTCAACCGAGTGCGATCGGACGCGTCTTGCCCACATCAGCCCGGAGCCGGTAGGAGGAATTGACGAAGACCGTGTAGCCCTGCGAGCTGTGAAAAAGCGGGACCGGTTTGTAGGATTGATTCCTCAGCCCAACGGTCAGTCCAGTCCAATCGTCCACGCCCCAAAGGGTCAGCACATTGCCGTTTTGGTTGCAGCGGTCGTACTTCTCCCCGAAGCCGAAGATGGCCTCGCCGCGCTGTAGCGAGTGCTGGAAGTCGCTTGCCAGCACCTGGCCGTCCGGTCCGAAGCGAAAGGCGAGGTCGGACAGGTTGATTTGAAACACCCGCAGGCAGGCAGCATCGCCCACCGAGATGCGCATGGGTTTGGCTTCCACGCGAATCGTGCCTTCGGCCGTATCTATGCACTCGAAGACGTGAGCCCCCAACTGCATGCCTACGGCTTTCGGCAACTGCTTCGGAGGCAGCAGACTGGTGGGTTTGAAGTAGCCTTCATGGTCGCCATACAGGCGGAGGCCACCCGATTTGGGCGCCGCCACGTGCAGGTCCACCGGCTTGTCGCCAGCCAGGCAATGCAGCACCAGGACCGGCCCGTTGGTCTCGATGCCCAGAAGAGCCGAAAGCGGGTGCCACTCGGCGCTCGCCACATCGCCCGGCGAGCCGTCGGCAAACCACTGGCGGGAGACCGCATCGAGTTTGTGCAGGTAAGCATCCAGCGCCTGGCAGGCCCGTTCCACCGTACCGGTGCGCAAGGCGGCGTTGACCTGGCGCCGCGCCGTAGCGGCAGCAGGTCTTCCGGGGCAATCGAGCCCGAGGTGGGCCGGAAATTGAAGCCCTCCAGCACCAACAAATCGACCCAGCGTTGCGTGAGCGCAACCCGGCAGGCCAGATTGCTTTGGCTGGTCGGCTCGGCGAGGGACTGCTGCAACTGCCGGAGCTCCTGGAGCGTATCGGGCTCAGGGTAGGAAAGCCGGGCGGGCCTTTGCCAACGGAGTGTGCCGGAGGGCAGTTGCAGCAACGTCCCCGGTTGGACGGGGGACAGTCTGGAGCGTGTAGCCTGGGGCGAGAACCAGGTTTCGATGAAGAGGTTGGAGGCCGGGCGCTCGGCAAAATCCAGCGCCACCGGACTACTCACTTCACCGTCGCGCCAGCGCGTGCGCATGGGCAGGAGGCCAAAACACGAGGCCGGTTTGCCGCCAATGGTCTGCCAGGGAATCTGCAGCAAGACGGTCCACTCCTTTTCTCCCTGGGTTAACGTGGCCTCGAAGGCGGTAATGCGACCGGAGGTGCGGGCAGCGCCATCGCTCGGCTCCTCGGATGGCGGTGGCGACTCGAGCCGGGCACCGTGTCGGCTGCCGAACTTCAATCCTGCCCGGGTAACGGCAAACTGGTAATAGCCCGAACGGCTCAGGTCCGGGGCGAGGAACAGTTCCACTTTGTCGGGGAAGGCGCCATCCACCTCGCTCGCCGACGTGGCATACCAGTCCACACCGTGGTCCCGGGCGGCAAAGGCGGGATTGGGTTCGGTGCAACGGAACACCACGAACAAGGTCTGCGCGTTGTACGCGATGCGACATTCGGTGGGCGTACGCCGGCTGCGGGTCGCCGCCCGCGCGGTAAAAGCGGGGCAATGAAACCGTATACTGGTGGTCGGCCAGGAGCGTGCTCAGGGATGGCGAGCCGGCGCGGGCCGGTTTTAAAGTGAGGGCCGTGGTGCCCCAGAGCCGCTCGGTCTCGTGAGCCCTCGAGCCCAAGAGACCCAGCCCCAATAATGTCAGACTTGCCAAAAGGACATGGCGATTCATATAGGCCGTACAGGCATCCGTGTTATGGACAGGTTAGACGGGGCGGTAGCGGAAAAGCCAGCTTTAGCGCGGCGGTTCCCCAGCGGAGGCCGTAAGGGGACTCCTATTATCGGTGAGGTTGGGGATATTCATTTTCGAGTCTTCGTTTGAGTTGTTGCTCCACATCACGCCACTGGCTCAAACTCATGCGTTCAGTGCCCCCGTAGGCGGCGCAGGCCACGTCAAGCATTCGACGGGTTTTCTCCGGGAGCTGTGGCAACCCGGTGTTTAGCGTGAGGGCGCTTCGGGAGGGTTGGGGTTTGAACATGGTTGGTCTTTTGGTCTTTCTACTGGTTCTTAGTGCCGGGCCTTTGCCCCAGAGGTCTGGTAGGCAACGCCGCCGAGCAGGCATCTGGACGTCCTTGACCTCGGGCAGGTTGGTTGTGCCAAAAGAGGCCGTAGAACAAGGCTAGGACCACAGTGCCGAAGATGGGAGTGAGCATAAGCGCAGGCGGCTTCTGACGGAGGAAGCAGGATGCAGTTCATAGCCATGCTTTGTCCTCTCCGATAAACAGATGAACGGTCTTCTCATAGGCCCGGAGCGCCTGCTCGTGCTCGTCGGCGGGCGGGCGCGCCGAGTCCAAGTATTGCATCGTGCAGTTGGGATTGCAGAGCGTTATGGGATCTCCGGCTTCGCGTTGGATTCTGCAAAAGCACTGCTCCCCAATCGGGTTGCCGCAAACAAGGCATTTCGCGGGAACAGCGCCGGTGAATTGCGCTGCATGCTGTTGATGGTCAACGAGTGAGTTCATTGAAAGAACGGTTCGAGTTTGGTCAAAAGGGCCTCTTTGCTGGCGGTGCCGATGAGGCGTAAGCGCGGAGTTCCCTGCACAAAACAAAGCAGGGTTGGAACGGACTGAATATTGTACCAGAGGCTTAGGTTGAGACTGTCGTCGGCGTTGACCTTGGCGAATTTGACTTTGCCTGCCAAGGCGCTGGCAAGTTCCGCCAGTATTGTTTCGAACACCTGGCACGGGCGGCTCCAGGGAGCCCAGAACTCAACCAGGACCGGCTGCTTCGACTCCAGGACTTCCGCTTTGAAATCCGCGGCTGGGATAACGGGCAGCGCGCCGTTTTGGGTGTTCATGTTTTCGGTCTTGTTCCACATCACCAGACTCTGATGCAAAGCCTGTGCCAACCGCCGAGCAGATGCTTAACAGCTTGCTCCACAGCGTTTTGTGCAATGGGCTGCCAGTTGCCGCCGGGGTCATAAAATCGGACGCCCGAAAAACCGTACTACTGCCAAAGAATCCGATTCACCAACTCACTGACTCAGCCGGGAGGAGGCTGGCCCTGTTCGCCCGTTCGAAAAACTGCACCTCGCCGGTAGCCGCGCTCAAAAGAAGCCAGCTCCTGGAAATTCGTTTTCGCGTTAATCTTAGGCGCGCTGGTGGCGGCGGGTGTTCTCACAACGACGCTGCTTACCGCGCCTGCACCGGCCTCGGTCGGCGTTAAGGAACTCGGGCCTCGGTCGGTCCGGGGCTGCCGAACCCCCGCCTGTGGCTCACGCATGCGGGGTGGCGCAGATTTCGAGGAGAGCGGTCGTGACGGGCGAGGGCCACCGGCCCGAGCACCAGCCCGCTCAAGCCAAAGAGGAGCAGTCCGCCCAGAAGCGCGATGAAAATACTTACCGGGTGAAGGTTCAGCCCGCCTTTCACCAGCACCGGATAGAGGACATTCTCGATGGCACGGATCAAGAGGCTGCCCAGGACAGCCACACCGAGAGCTTCTCCCCACCTGCCCTCCAGCGCGAGATATCGCGCCGGCCGCGGCAATTGGCTATCGGCGCTGGCCCTGTTCGCCTATGCCGCCGGCTTTTCCTTTTCCTATCTGCACCTGACCGCGGCGGCCGGCGCTTGCTGCTCTTCGGCGCGGTGCAGACCACCATGATCGGCTACGGCATCTGGTCCGGCGAGCGCATGCGCGTCGCTGCAGACAGCCGGCCTGGTACTGGCGTGCGGCGGGCTCATCGGGCTGCTGTTGCCCGGATTGTCGGCGCCGCCATTGATGGGCGCGCTGCTGATGCTCGGCGCGGGCGCTGCCTGGGGTATCTATTCCCTGCGCGGCCGCGGGGCGGGGACTCTCTGAAAGTCACCGCGGGCAACTTTGCACGGACAGTGCCCATGGCTCTGGCTCTGAGCCTGCTGCTCGCAGCCCACACTTCGCTTGATCGCGAGGGGTCTCGCTTATGCGTTTCTCTCGGGTGCGGTGACTTCGGGCGTGGGCTATGCCATCTGGTATACGGCACTGCCCGCACTCAAATCGACCACCGCCGCGACCGTGCAACTGAGCGTCCCCATTCTTGCCGCGCTGGGCGGTGTCTTCTTTCTGGGTGAGTCGCTGACGCCGCGCCTGCTCGTGGCGTCGGTGGCGATCATAGGCGGCATCGCGCTGGTGGTTCTGACTGGTAAAGCGGAAAAGACGGGGAGGGTCATGACATGTCACGATTGCCGCTCGGTGGTTTCATCTGCGCAGCGCTTGGCGCAATCGTTCTCCTGGCCGGCAGCGCGCCGGTCTGGTCCGGAGTCACAGCCGCAACCGGTCCAGCACGACTACCGCATTCGTCATTTCAAGACGGAAGGCGGCGTCGAGCTGCCAGAGGCGCGCATCGTCTACGGCACCTACGGCCATCTGGATGCGGCGGGCGACAACGCCATCCTGCTGCCTTCACATTACATGGCCAACATGCATGGCTACGGGTGGCTCATCGGCCCCGGCAAGGCGCTCGACCCCGGCAAGCTGTTCCTGATCACGAGCGAGCTGTTCGGCAACGGCCGCTCCTCCTCGCCGAGCAACACGCCCGAGCCGTTCCACGGACCCCGCTTCCCGGTCATGACCATCCGCGACAACGTAAAGGCGGTACACCAGCTGCTCACCGAGGAGCTGCACGTCATCATCTGCGCGCCGTCATCGGCTTCTCGATGGGAGCGCAGCAGGCCTTTCAATGGGCAGTCAGCTATCCGGATTTCATGGACCGCATCGTCGCCACCTCGGGCACGGCAAAAACCTACGGCCACGGCATCGTCCGCCTGGAAGGCCAGATCGCCGCCCTGACCACCGACCCCGCCTTTGCCGGCGGTGACTACAAGGCCGAGCCGGCAGAAGGGCATCCAGGCATTCTCCCTGGTCTGGACGGGGTGGCTGTTCTCGCAGGAATGGTGGCGGCAGTGAGCTGTGGCGCTCCGATCCTTCGCTCGGCACGCACCTTCCAGCAGGTCATCGAGCATTTCAGGACGCACTTCATACCGGGCGCGGACGCCAATAATCTCATCCTGCAGATGCGCACCTGGGAGAGCAACGACGTCGGCAACACCCCGCCGTTCGACGGCAATGTGGAAGCCGCGCTCCGCTCCATCAAGGTGCCGGTCCTCTACATGCCCTCCGCCACCGACCTGTACTTTCCGCTGACCGACGCCCGCTATGAGGCCGCCTTCATTCCGCATTGTCAGCTGGTGCCGATTCCGTCGTTGTGGGGACATCCCGCGGGAGCGGGCGCCTCACCGGCGGATGGGAAGTTCATCAATGAGCATGTCGCGCAGTTCCTGGGATTGAGCTTATCCCACTGACGCGGACGAGGGAGAGAGTGACGATGCTGACAGGAACATGCCACTGCGGCGCATCGGGTTGGACCCTGGAAGGCGATCCAGGCTCGATAACCGCCTGCAACTGTACGGTCTGTCGCCGGTACGGCACGCTCTGGGCCTATGATTACGAAGGCGAGCGCATTCGTATATCCGGGCCCACCGCTGTCTATACACGCCGGGGCAAAGCGGCTCCCGAATTGGAATTTCACTTCTGTCCAACGTGCGCGTGCGTGCTCTGCTGGCGTGGATTATCTCTGCAGAAAGACGGCCGCAGACGCATGGGCGTAAATATTCGACTCGCTCCTCCTGAGGCAGTTGCGGATCTTCGGATCGACCATTTCGATGGGCTGGAGTCGTTCAACGATCTTCCCAGCGACGGCCGGTGCGTACGCGATATGTGGTTCTAGCGCGTGGCGGGCGACTCCCGGCATCCCGACCTCAAATCCGGTAATCTGCCAGCTAAATCCATGTCGCTATCCAAACGGGAAGGTTGGGGGTCCACCATGACTTCACGGGTCATAACTACGCGCGCGCACACGCTGGGATGCGCGTTGGCTACGGTCGCCGCTGCAGCGTTGTCCATAGCGGGCACGGCACAAGCGCAGGTCAGCCCCGCTCTCTTTCAAGGTATGCAGTGGCGCAACATCGGCCCCTTCATCGCGGGAAAGGTTGATGCGGTAGCGGGAGTGGCCGGGCAACCGGCGATCGCTTATGTGGGCACTGACAATGGCGGGGTCTGGAAGACGGAAAACGCCGGCACCACCTGGTTTCCGGTCACCGATGCAGAGCATGACATCCGCGGCCTGACCGCCATTGCGGTG
This sequence comes from uncultured Pseudomonadota bacterium, assembly GCA_963726045.1. Classification (GTDB taxonomy): domain Bacteria; phylum Pseudomonadota; class Gammaproteobacteria; order Steroidobacterales; family Steroidobacteraceae; genus 13-2-20CM-66-19. The sequence continues at coordinate 69,917 of CAVSAZ010000022.1, read as the reverse complement.
GCTCAGTCAGAACCGGCCACTATCTATGCGGGGACCGGGAGCATATTCGGCTCCCACTACAACAGTGGCGTATGGAAATCCACGGATGGGGGCAGCACTGGCGGCGTGCCGGCCTGGAAAATGCCGGCGAGATTTCCTGGCTGCTGGTGGACCCGCACAATCCTGAGCTGGTGCTGGCGGCGGCCCGTGGCATCGATCACCTCAAAGGGGGAGCGCGCGGCGTATTTCGGAGCACCGACGGAGGAGCGACGTGGAATCAGGTGCTGAATGCGCAGCCCCTGTCCGGTGCAACCTATATGTCCTGGGCGAGTGATGACCCGCGGGTAATTCTCGCCACGGTAGCCCAGACCTATGTCGCACCCGGTGCCTCGACTCGCTCACTATCCCGGCATCCGGGGCCAACGAGTCTCTACAAGTCCACGGACGAGGGTCTGACCTGGACGAGCCTGAAGGGTCGCGATCAGCCTAAAGTGATCGCCGAGACTGCGGTCGCGGGCGGCACCCACTCCCAGCGCCTGTATCTACTGAACAGCACCGGTCTCTATCGATCCGATGACGGAGGCTCAAGTTGGTCGCTGGCGACCAAGACGATATATACATCCAGCAAGCAGATTCTGGTGGACCCGCATGATCCGAATGTCATCTATACGATGGGGACCTGCGTATACCGATCCACCGATGGTGGCCGGACTTTGGTTGCTTTCAAAGGGGCGCCGGGGGGTGACGACCCGAATCAGTGGTGGATCGATCCCAGTAACCCGAGTCATATCGTGTATGGCGGCGATCAAGGAGCGTCGATCAGCCTGGATGGCGGCCAAACCTGGAGCACCTGGTACAACCAGAAAACGGCTGAGGTCTACGATATAACCACTGATAACCGTTATCCATACTGGATCTACGGGAGCAAACAGGACAGCGGTACGTTTGCCATCGCCAGTGGTGGCCTGGTGGGAGAGATCACCGACCTCGATTGGTTCCCGCTGCCGGGGTGGGAGTCCGGGACGGTTACGATCGACCCCGCGAATCCGGACATCATTTTCACGAATGGCCCTTGGGGCTTCCTGCAGAAAGTGAATCGCAAGACCTGGGGAGCGCAATCCGTCGATTTTGGCGTCGGCGCCATCAGTGCGGTCAGCGATACGAAGTTTCGGCGGGCGGTTTCTGCGCCTATCGTCTTCTCGCCCCAGCAGCCAAGCGTGCTGTACTACGGCACGCAAAACGTCTGGGAGAGCGAGGACGGTGGCGATCATTGGCGAAAGACCAGTCCGGATCTGACCGCCCATCCAGGAAAGCCACCATTGCCAAATCCGGCAGGAGTTCATCATGGTGATGCACTGGTGGCAATATCACCTTCCACAGTGCAAGCCGGCGTCATCTGGACCGGAAGCAACAACGGCGTGGCCTATGTAACGGAAGACGCCGGCAAGAGCTGGCAGGACGTAACTCCACCGAACACTTCGATACATGGCGAGATCGCCATTCAGGCGTCGCATTTCAATCCATCCGAGGCCTATGCGGCGGTGCGGAATGACGCAATCGGAGATTACTCGCCGCATGTCTATCGCACGCGCGATTTCGGCAAGACGTGGCAACTAATACTTACGGGCCTGCCCAATGGTGAGCCGACCGGAAGTTTCGTGCGGGTAGTGCGCGAAGACAGCCACAAAGCCGGATTGTTGTTTGCGGCTACGGAGACTTCCGTCTACGTATCGTTCGACGACGGCGATCACTGGCAATCGCTGCGACTGAACCTGCCCACGACCTCGGTCTATGACCTTGAAATGCACGGCGGCGATCTGATTGCCGCAACATATGGGCGTGGGATATGGATTCTGGACGACGTATCTCCGCTCGAGCAATTGACGGCAGCTCTTGTCGATCAGCAGGCACACTTGTTCCGGCCGGAGACCGCGATCCGCGTCCAGGAGAATATCAACCAGGACACGCCGTTTCCGCCGGAGGTTCCGCATGGGAAGAACCCGCCTGCAGGGGTCGTAGTCGACTACTACCTACGGGGGCCCGCGCAGAAAGTGCAGTTGGAGATTCTCGACGCCAAAGAGAGCCTGGTGCGTTCGTATTCGAGCACTCCGATGGCGCCGCTCGAGCAGCCGCTTCCGCCCACGCCCGCCTTTTGGGCACAGTCGTCGCAGGCATTGCCCACGACCGAGGGCGAGCACCGCGTGACCTGGAACATGCGCTATACGACGCCCCCTGCGTTGTTCTTCGATCAATCCATGGCGGCGATGCCGGAAGAGACGCCATACATCCCGGAGGGGCCAACGGCGCTTCCCGGTGACTATACCGTCAAGCTGACTGTCGATGGGGTTTCCTATAGTCAGCCGGCATCGCTGCAGCAGGACCCGAGGCTCGATGACTCTCCCGAGGCAATGGATGGCATGCGCCGGCAATTGGCTCTTGCGCAGCAAATTGGCACGCTCATATCGGCCAGCAAGAACGCCTATGAAGAGGGAACCGGGCTGAGTGCGAAATTGACATCGCCGGACGCAGGCATGTCGAGCAAAGCGGCAAAGAAGCTGCGGCAGCGAATCGCGAAACTCACCGGTACCGCCAAAGACGCCTCAATCGGTCTTTCCGGTGGTTCCTATGCCGTGCCGCCCGTCAAGGGCGTCACCGACTTCAGCAGAATCAATGGGCAGGCTTCGGCGCTGCTGGAGATGGTCGAAGCCACTAGCGATCAGGCTCCGGTGCCGTCGCTGTACAGTACTTATTCGGATCTGTGCAGAGACTACAACGCCACGTTGGCAGCCTGGCTGTCGTTGCGGAGGCAGGTAGCCGGAAAAAAGGCCGGTTCGAAGGCTGCGAGTCTGACCTGTATGAGTCGCAGCCCGGACTAGCGGGGCGCTCGTCGGGCGCCCGACCTCCCCGCGGAGGCGTGACGGGAGTTTCGGTGCAGCAACTTCTGCAGCGGAACTCGCGTGATTCGGGTTGAGTCCATCGTGGCCGTGCAACCGCCCTTCCTGTGGCATACCAGGGTCCGATAGCACTTTCGCGCGCCGTTGTAGACGAAGTCGCCCATCATCTCCAGGTCGGAAGCATTTTCTCCGGGGAAGTCCCCTTCGCCGCGCACGAAGATACCTTCAACCTCCAGGGTCTTTGAATTGAACACCGGGCTGCCGGAGTTGCCATGGAAGCAGTCGAGATCGGCAGAAAAATAGGACGAATCGGAATTATTCGCTACTTTGCGATGAAGCGAGAATTTCTCGGGCAGTCCTCTGGGGTACCCGATCATGAAGACGCCTGCCTGATCGTAATCTTGCCCGTCTTTCGATATTTCAGCGAAGGATGATGTCTCACGGGGCGCGAGAAATGGAGAACCGCATAATCGTCCGTGCGGCCATTTGGATCGAACGCCAGGGCTGCGATCCTGTCGCATTCGTAGACCGACGATTTACTCAGAGTGAGCGGCGTGGGCCGCTGGAATGCATGTCGTAGTCGAAGACGATGTAGTAGTTCTTGCAGAAGTCCTTGATCTGCGAAGGGCTTACGCAATGTCCGGCCGTCACGCCAAAGTCAGGCGAAATCAAAAACCCAGAGCATCGTGTCGGAACCGAGGTCTGGTCCCCAAATCGCTCGCCGGTGCAGAGATTGAGCACCTTCTGCAGCGGACGATGTTTGGCGAATTCGCAGCGGCCGTCTGAGGTGCTCACTAAATCCTGTTTGAGGACGAAGGTGAAAACCGCCTTGCCGAGCGAGCGCATCTCAGAGCCGGAAACCTGGTCGTAGTCGACGCGACGATCAGTTCCGAAGACCATCGCTCTGGCCGGGATTGAGGCTGTGAATGCCAAAGCGATGCTGAGGACGGCCACTCGAACCTTCTCCATAGTAACCTCATCCAGGTGTCGCACGGTGTAAGGATATAATATACTCGTCGGCAAACTACGAGGTGCAAGACAGGACTACATTGTCACCTTCCAGGACTCACCTCGACCCATGAACTCGCCATTCGACACTTCGGAAGTGGCGATTCGTGCACGGCGGCGGATTGCGCTCCAGCTTCTACCTTTTGTCTTCCTGCTGTACGTAATTGCTTACGTCGATCGGATAAACGTTTCTTTCGCCAATCTCAGGATGAGCGCCGATCTGGGCATAGGCGATCGTGTATACGGCCTCGGAGTAGGCGCGTTCTACCTCAGCTACATCCTGCTCGAAATCCCTGGCGCGATCATCGCTCAACGATGGAGCCCGCAGAAATGGATTGCGCGAATCATGATCTCGTGGGGGGTGGTGACGTCCCTGATGGGATTTATCCACAACACGGGGCAGTTCTTCGCGGCTCGATTTCTCCTCGGCGCGGCTGAAGCCAGCTTTGTGCCGGCAGTGCTCGTGTATCTGACCCGTTGGTTCTCGCTGCGTGATCGAAGTCGGGCCATTGCGTGCCTGTTCGCCGCGCTGCCCGTGGCTTCATTGATCGGGTCGCCGCTCGCGGGCATGTTGCTGGGGGTTCGGTGGGCAGGCCTTGCCGGCTGGCGCTGGCTTTTCATCCTGGAAGGGGTCCCAGCGGTCGTATTCGGGGTCATCACGCTCATTTACCTGACCGACCATCCAAACAGAGCGCGCTGGCTTCGTACGGATGAGCAGCAGTGGATTGCCGAAGAGGCTCGCCGCTGCTCCAAGCCAAGAAGAGCGTCCGAGACTACACAATCCTCGACGCATTCCGTGATCGGCGAGTTCTGATGCTCACGGGGGTATATTTCCTGGCGGTTACCGGCGCCCTGGCCACTGTCTACTGGATTCCGACTTTTGTGAAGCGCCTTTCCGGCGCATCCATCACATCGGTGACATCTCTTCTCATGATTCCCGCATGCCTCGGTCTTCTGTTGACGCTGATTAACGGTTGGCATTCAGACAAGACCTCGGAGCGCCGCTGGCACACTGCAGTACCTCTTCTAGCTGCAGCAATGATGTATTTCTGCGTGATAGCCTTTAAATTCAATATCACATTGGCGATTTCGTTCTTGCTACTGGGTAGCGGAGTTCTGTACTCGTTCTATCCCGTTTTCTGGTCTCTGCCCACCATGATATTGAGCGACACGGCCGCAGCCGCTTCATTCGGGTTGATTGTTTCGGTGTCGCAGCTCGGAGGCATCCTGGGGCCGTACGTCATCGGCGTTCTCAACGAGAAGACGCACTCACTCACCCTTGGATTCGGATTCATCGCAATTACTTACCTGGGGGCGGCAGCCCTGGTACTGGCCATCAGAGTTCAGCACCCTACGCCACGAACTTTGAGCGCTGCCAGTGCCTAGCATTAGTGTCCGTCCTGTCTATACGGCCTAATCACTCTCGGTTAATGGGATATCTTATCGTCACCTCTCCGGTTGTTTTGACAAGTCCGTCCGGAACCAACGGGATAAACAGACGCACTCTTTGGTATCAGTGGGGATGGTATACGCTTTCGGCGCAGCAAGGACGCCAGGAGAGCTGGTGGGATTCGTCAATGTTGCCTGGGACGGTGCGAGTCACGCGTTCATCCTGGACACGATGGTGACGAGCCGCTATCAGCGCCTCGGCATAGCAACGCAGATGCTCTCAGTTTGCGCCACAGAGGCTCGCAACCGGCAATGTGAGTGGTTGCACGTAGATTTCGCAGATGATCTCGACAGCTCTACTTCGACACCGCAGGGTTCACGCCGACGAACGCCCGGATTGATCAGGCTTTAGACGCGCGGTCGCTAGGGTCACCGTAAGTGAGCGCAGGAGACGAACGGCTGGACTCTTTTTGATTGCCGACCATCGCCCCATGGGGAGAATGGACGCTTGGCCTGGGCGGCGAGCGCGGCATACTCTCGCTCCTGCTCATCCCGCCGGGCTCGCGGAACAACTCCTCATACTAAAACAGCCGGGGTTAGTGTCGTGAAATCGAGGCAAGCCACCGCTCTATTGATTACAGCTCTGCTTTGTGTCCCGATGTTGCGGGGAACATCCGTGGCAGCGGATGCGAAGCCGCCTGCGAACAAAATGTCGTCTGCGACGTTTGCGGGATTAACGCTGCGGCCGATTGGGCCCGCGCTGATTTCTGGCCGGATCGTGGCAATCGCCGTCGATCCAACGGACCGCGGGCACTATTACGTCGGCGCGGCGTCCGGGGGAGTTTGGGAAACGAAAAATGATGGCGGCACGTGGACGCCGGTATTCGACCACGAGGGCTCGTACTCCATTGGCGCGCTCGCGATCGACCTGCAAAATCCTTCGGTGGTGTGGGCGGGCACCGGCGAAGCGAACAGCCAGCGCAGCGTCGCTTATGGCGATGGAGTCTATCGTTCTGACGACGGCGGAGTGAGCTGGAAAAATGTGGGACTGAAATCCTCGGAGCATATCGGCCGAATCCTCATTGACCCGAAAGATACAAACACAGTTTACGTCGCTGCAGCGGGGCCGCTGTGGAGCAGTGGTGGAGATCGCGGGCTTTACAAGACTACGGACGCAGGAAAAACGTGGAACAAGATTCTTTCCGTCGATGAGTACACGGGCGTCGGCGACGTTGCCATGGACCCGGAGGATCCCGGCGTTCTGTATGCGGCAACGTGGCAGCGCGAGAGAAGGCAGTACACGATGATCGACGGCGGTCCCGGCAGCGCCATCTACAAATCCACGGATGCGGGGAAGACCTGGAACAAATTGACTCGCGGCCTTCCTTCGGTTGACATGGGACGCATCGGATTCGCGATTTCTCCGGCGGATCACAACGTTGTTTACGCCGAGATCGAAGCGGCGGACCGAAAGGGAGGGATTTTTCGCTCGATGGATCGCGGCGCGACGTGGGAGCGCCAGACGCCGTTCAGCGCGCAGGGCATGTACTACGGGCAACTGACGGCGGACCCGAAGAACGTCGACCGGCTCTACATCATGAACGTGATACTGATGGTTTCAGACGACGGTGGGAAGACGGTGCGTCCACTCGGCGAAAAATGGAAACACGTGGACAATCACGTGATGTGGATCGACCCAAACGATACCGAATTACATGCTGGTGGGCTGCGACGGCGGACTGTACGAGAGTTACGACAGGGCGAAAAATTGGACGTGGAAGGCAAATCTGCCGCTGGCGCAGTTTTATGACGTGTCAGTGGACAATGCGGAGCCGTTCTACTTTCGTTTACGGCGGCACGCAGGACAATTTTTCGGTGGGCGGCCCTTCGCGCACGGTGAGCGCCTCAGGAATCACAAATGAGGATTGGTTCGTGACGTACGGGCGGCGACGGTTTCCATTCGCAAGCAGACCCGCAGGATCCGAACACGGTGTACGCGGAGTCGCAATTCGGCGGACTGGTGCGTTACGATCGTGCCACCGGTCAGCAAAAGGGAATCAAGCCGCAAGAGGCCGCCGGCGCTCCGCCTCTCCGATGGTGGTGGGATTCGCCGATTATCGTCAGCCCGTTTTCCCATACGCGACTTTATTTCGGCGGGAACATTTTATTTCGCAGCGACGATCGCGGCGACAATTGGAAAGCAATCAGTCCGGATTTCAGCCGGCAAATTGATCCCAACACGCTGCCGGTGATGGGCAAAGTGTGGGGGCCGGATGCCGTGGCGAAAAATTCATCCACTTCGACCTACGGTGAAAGTGTGTCGCATTTCAGAATCGCCAGTCAAAGAAGGCGAAATCTATGTGGGCACCGACGACGGCTTAATCCAATTTACACCCGACGGCGGAACAACGTGGAAGAGGCACGAGACGTTTCCCGGTGTGCCGCAGCGCACATTTGTTTCGCGCGTGGTTGCGTCCAGCCACGATGTGAATACTGTTTATGCCGCGTTCGATAATCACAAGAGCGGCGATTTCCATCCGTATTTGCTGAAGAGCACAAACCAGGGCGACACGTGGAGTTCGATCTCGGCGAATCTGCCCGAGAACGGAGCGGTGCTGGCTTTCGCGGAAGACCCGGTGGACGCGAATTTGTTGTTTGCCGGGACGGAGTTTGGCCTTTATTTCAGCGTGAACGGCGGCGAGAAGTGGATACAGCTTACCGGCGATTTTCCGGTTATTTCCGTTCACGATTTACAGATACAGAAAAGAGAAAACGATCTTGTGGTTGCGAGTTTTGGCCGCGGTTTTTACATCCTCGACGACATTACCGCGCTGCGCAGTTTGAAGCCGGAAGACCTCGACAAGAACAGTGAGCTTTTTCCGGTGCGCAAGACGCCGATGTATATCGAATCGATGCGTGTTGGCCTGCGCGGCAACGGTTTCCAGGGCTCGGCGTTCTTCACCGATCCGAATCCGCCGTTTGGCGCGACGTTTACGTACTACCGGAAGAGCAGGCTGCTCACGAAAAAAGAGGAGCGCGAGAAGGCCGAGAAAGCCGCCGAAAAAGAGGGCCAGACTGTGCCATATCCCAGCGCGGCGGAATTTCGCGCAGAGGCTGAAGAGCCCCCGCCTTCGCTTTTCTTCACGATCACTGACGCATCTGGCAAAGCCGTGCGCCAAATCGCGGCGACGAACGCCCCGGGCATTCATCGCGTAGCTTGGGACCTGCGGTACCCGGCGACGGCCGTGCCCGAGCAGGCGCCCAATCCGGAAGAGGCAATTTTTTCGCCCGGCGCGTATCGCGGGCCGCTGGTAATGCCGGGAACCTATACGGTGACGTTGTCGCGGCAAGTGGATGGAGTGGTATCACAGATTGCCGGGCCGCAATCTTTTGAGGTTTACGCGCTCGGCGCGGGCGCGATGAGGCCGGAGGATCACGCGGCGCTCGCGGAATTTCAGCAAAAGGTCGCGCGCCTCTATAGCGCGGTCTATGGCTCTCTAGAGACAGCAAACGACCTAAACACTCGGCTCGGCGTAATCACGCGCGCGCTCGAAGAAACGCCCGGGGCTTATTCCAAGCTGATGGCACAAGCGGATGCGCTGCGGAGAAGAACTACGAACTTCTGCGAACATTGCGCGGAGACAACGTGATGCGGGCAACGGGCGCAGCGGTTCCCGAAGCTATCGAAGAGCGCGTCCAGACGATCATGGAAAACGAACGCATGTCGTCTTCACTGCCGAGCGGCACCGACCGCCAGGATTACGAAATCGCGTCACAGGAATTTGCTCAGGCGCTGGCGCAATTGCGGAATTTGCTGCAGGTCGATCTCGCGAATTTGCAGAAAGCCATGCAGGATGCCGGCGCGCCGTGGACGCCAGGAACAATTCCGGAATGGCCGCAGCAGTGAGTTCGACACGCATTTGCCGGAAGGGCTTCCCTTCCGGCACGACCGGAGAGGGCAATCTATCGTGACTTTCACCACCTATAAGGCAGTTCCTATGTGGCGGTCGTTGGCATACGGAACCACTGTTGGCGCGCTGGGCATCTTGTCCAACGTGAGCCCGGTCCATGCGGGGCCGATCAATCCCGCGCTCTACTCCGGGATGCATTGGCGGAGCATCGGGCCGTATCGGGCTGGCCGATCGGTGGCCGTGGCGGGTATTCCCAGCCAACCCAATGTCTTCTACTTCGGGGCTGTGGACGGGGGGGTATGGAAGACCGTGGATGCAGGGTGGAACTGGAAGCCGATATTCGACGACGAGCCCATTGCCTCCATAGGCGCAATCGCGGTCGCCGCCTCCGATCCCAACATTGTCTATGTGGGCACCGGGGAGGGTGATCCCCGGTCACAGATATCCTACGGCAATGGCATGTACAAGTCTGCCGATGCGGGCAAGACGTGGACACAGATCGGGCTGGACAAGAGCCTGCACATTGGCACGGTTATCGTGGATCCGCAGAACCCGAACCGCGTTTTTGTGGCCGCGCTCGGCAATCTTTATGCGGCGAATCCCGAACGGGGCGTGTTCCGTTCGCTGGATGGCGGCCACACCTGGCAGAAAGTGCTGTACAAGGGCGCCAACGTCGGCGCCATCGGGTTGGCATTTGATCCGCACAACGCGCAGATCGTTTATGCGACGCTCTGGGCGACCCGCCGCCCGCCCTGGAGCGTGTATCCGCCTTCCAACGGTCCGGGGGCTGGCATTTTCAAATCCACGGACGGTGGCACGACTTGGACGCAGCTGAAGCAAGGACTGCCGACTCAGGGGGTGGGCAATATCGGCATTGCGGTGGCGCCCAGTGATCCGAATCGTGTGTATGCAATCGTCGATGCCAAAAAAGGCGGGCTGTATCGATCCGAAGACGCGGGTGCCACCTGGAAGCTGATGGACAGCGAAGCCCGTATCTGGGGGCGGGGCTGGTACTTCGACCACGTGACAGTAGATCCGAAGAATGAAGATCGACTCTATGTAATGAATACTTCGACGTACCGCTCCAGCGACGGCGGTAAGAGCTTCGATGCAATCAAAGGGGCGCCCGGCGGCGACGACTACCATGAATTGTGGGTCAACCCCAACGATCCGGAGCGTATGGTATTGAGCAGCGATCAGGGAACGATCGTGAGTGTGGATGGTGCCCGAAGCTGGAAGCTCCTGGAACAATCAGCCGACAGGTCAGTACTACGGCGTCACCATCGACAATCAGAACCCATCCTGGGTGCACGGTCCCATGCAGGACAGTGGCGGCCATTCGGCGGCCAGTGATGTGATGAGCGGGCGGGTCACCTACCAGTACTGGGAACACACCTGCACTGGTGGCGAGAGCAACGATGTGGCAGCCGATCCATTGCGTGACTCGGAGTTGTACGGACTCGGCTTCGGCGGCGGCCCCACCCGGTGCAACATGATCACCGGCGCGAGCGAAAGCATCTCGCCCCTCCTGGCCTACCCGGACGAAGTGTTCCGCCACGATTGGACGACGCCCGTTGCGTTTTCCCTGGCGAACAAGCATGCGTTTTATTTCGCCAACCAGTATCTGTGGCAGACCACCGATGGCGGAGAGACGTGGGAGAAAGTCAGTCCCGATCTGGGCCGCGAACACCCCGGTATTCCGTCCAATCTGGATCCGACTACGGCGGCGGACACTACCTACGACCAGCAGACGGCCGGCCCGCGCTGGGGGGTGATTTACACCATCGCGCCTTCCCCGTTACAGGCCGACACTCTTTGGGTGGGTACTGACGATGGGCTGATTTGGGTAACGCACAATGATGGAAAGCGCTGGCGCAACGTCACGCCGAAGTCCGTGACGTCATGGAGCAAGGTCATCATGGTGGATGCTTCGCACTTTGACCCGAACACCGCATATGCCGCCATCGACCGTCACCGTTTGAACGACTACACACCGCACGTGCTGCGTACCCGTGACGACGGCAAAACCTGGCAGGAGATGGACGAGGGGCTGCCTGCGGATGCGTACGTCCAGGCGATCAAGGAGGATCCCATCCGCAAGGGGATGCTATGGGCCGGTACCTCAGTTGGCGTGTATGTGTCATTCGACCAGGGCGATCACTGGCAGTCACTGCGGCTCAATATGCCGCTGGTGGAAATCCGTGACTTTGCTTTCCACGGCAACTCGGTGGCCATTGCGACATTTGGCCGTAGCTTGTGGTTACTCGATAACCTGGACTCGCTGCGTCAAATAGATGAGCAGATGGCGGATTCGCCCGCCCATCTGTTCAAGCCCGAGCCTGCAACGCTTCGGGAGGGCGGGCGCGGTTTCGATCGTGGGACCGGGTTGGCGGCGGCCACGGACATGGATCCCATTGAAGTTTGGTCCGGCGAGCCCCTCACGAAAGGGGCGATCATCGACTATTACCTGAAATCGGAGGCGTCCAGCCCGGTTACGCTCTCCATACTGGACGCTACCGGGAAGGTGGTTCGTCAGTATTCAAGTGCCACAAAGTTCCCCGAGCAGGATCCCAAGAAAATGGATGTGCCTGCGGTATGGCGTGCAACGCCCGCAGCGCTGCTGGCAACGGCCGGGATGCATAGATTCGCTTGGGACCTCCGCGATATTCCCCTCGGCGCTCCCAAAGCAACCGGCAGGGCAGCGTCCTTTGGCGGCAGCGGGCACGCGGCACTGCCGGGACAGTACACGGTACGGCTCACCGTGGACGGGACAACATACGATCAGCAGCTAACGGTAAATGTGCCGACGGACGTGAGATACAGCCAGGCCAATATGGAAGGTCAGGTCCAGATGCTCGACCGCATTCAAGCGTTACAGACGAAGGTTGCAGTGGCGGAGCATGAGGCCGACCAGGTGCAAGAGCAGCTCGGGTCACTCACAGCACGGACTCGGGGCTCGGTGGCACGCTCGATCAGGACCGCGGCGAAGAAGGCGAGAGATATTGACGGCTATGCGGCACCGCCAGACCCGGATACTTCCGGTGAAGGTGGTGCGTCGCCAATGTACAACAGTCTGAAGGGATTGGATGCAACGCTCACCGCGATGTCCACGGCCGGTCAACAGGGAGGGATGGGTGCTCCGCAGCAAGCCTTGGTCACCGGTGTCGACAAAACCGAGAAGACTGCCGCGGCTACCCTCGCTGCATGGGGCAACTTCAAGGCCGGCGACCTCGAGCGGCTCGACGCACAGCTCCGCGCGGCACATCTGCAGGGGATTAAGCTCTGAACAATAGTCCGTGAACCGGAATTTCCCCCACTCAATGCGATCCTGGGTGGTCGGCAGCGACGACGATGCCGACCACCCCGACTGTCAGTGAGGCGGAGTGACTGCGCTGCAAACGCGAGCGCGAGCGGCCGTCTTCACATCCTCTTGCAAACCTCCTCGTCGATCTTGATCCACTTGCCGCTCTTGTCGCGCATGTAACCCGTATGCGACATGACCACTTGCGCCTTGTCGCGTGAATACGTCGCGGAACAGCGCGTGGCTGCCGCTCGTGAAGTCGGTGTTCTCGAAGGTGATGGCATCGCCCTGCCAGCCGCTGCTGTTACCCGCGCCGTAGCTCTCGCCGGAGTTGTCGAGGACGACATCGACGAAGTGCCCGGCCTTTGGGTCGTAGCTGAAGTACTGGGCGACGTGGTACGGCCTCGAGTTCGACGAGCGTGGTCTCCTCGTCGTACCGGATCGACGACCCAGTGATCGCCGAGAGCCTTCTCGCCGTGGTATCTGGCGCTCGTCGCGCGCGGTCGACTTCGCCGACCATGAAATTGCCGGTGCAGGTCCCTTCACCGAGGAACCCGCTCAGCTGATCCAGCTGCGAGGGCATCGTGTCCTGTGCGCTGGCCGGTCGATGGGCGAGCAGGGCGCTGCGCACGCGAGGGCGGCGAAGAGGGTAGAGGGGGTCGGTTTCATGAGCAGGGTCTCCGATGGGTGAAGGATTGACTACTCTCAAGAGAACCGGAAATCCGCCCCGAACCCGCCATCGGATCGGCGCTAGAATTCGGACATGAGCGGGGGCGCTGCCGATGGCGGTGGCGATGCCGGTATAGAGGCGCTGGCGGACTGTGGCGCTTCACCGGACGTGCGGCGTACGGCCGCGGAGCTCCTTCCGCCCTTCTATCGGCAGGTCAAGCGCATTGCCCGGCGGGAGCGCAACCGCCTCGGGGCAGTGACCCTGCAGACGACCGAGCTCGCGCACGAGGCCTATCTGCGCATGCGCGGCTCGCGTGGCTATGCCGATGAGGCTCACTTTCTGCGGGCGGCCGCTCTGGCCATGCGTCACGCGCTCATCAATCATGCCGCGGAGCGCCTCGCCGCAAAGCGCGGCGGGGGCGCCCAGCCATGTGACGCTCTCTCACGCGGTCGATCTGGCCATCGAGACCGACGAGGGCCTGCTTTCCCTGAACGAAGCCCTACAGCGCCTGGCGCGCGCCACCCCGCGCCTGGCCGAGATCGTGGAATGCCGCTTCTTTGCCGGATATGGCGAGGAGGACACCGCCGCGGCACTGGGCGTCTCTCTGCGCACCGTCCAGCGCGACTGGCTGAAGGCGCGTGCGTGGCTGTTCCGGGAATTGAGCCGGGCTGAGCCGGGCTGAGCCGGGCGGCCTAGGCGCCGATGGCCTGCAGCGCGCGCCGCGCCCGCAGCGTCTGCGGGTGATTTGCGCCGAGCTGCGCTCTCCAGGGTGCTCGGCAGCCTGTTGGAGCAGGACCCGGGCGCCGCCGTCCCCCATGGCGGCGAGCGCCTCGCCCAGCCGCTCGCGTGCCTCCGCCAGATCCCAGCTCTGGGGGCCGTTTTTCTCGCGCAGCAGCGACCGCCTCCGCAAGCGGCGCGCGCGCTTCCTGCGGCTGACCTCGAGTCAGCTCCGTTTCCCCCAGCGCGACCAGCGCCTCGCTCAGGTTGGCTTCGGCCTGCGGACCGAGTTGCCGCAGTGCCGCCACCGACTTGCAGCAACTGGGCTCGGGCCGCATCCGCGATGCCCCTCGGGCAGGTCGACACGCGCCAATGCCAGGGCGGCACGCTGGGTCAGCACGTGCGACGGGCCATATTGCTTGAGTGCGGCACCGTAGCTGGCTTCGAGCGTCGCACTGCGCGCCGGGAGTATCGCCCGCTGCGAGCTGTGCTTCGCCGAGGAACAGCCGGTTCTGCAGCGCCAGCGGGCTGCTCCCGCCGGCATAGCGCTCGCCGAGTGTGGCAGCCTCCCGCAGAGTGGCCACTGCCTGGGGGCCGCGGTTGGTGATGGTCAAGCAGCTTGCCGTAATAGCCCATTGCTGCGGCGACGGCGGCGGAGTCGCCTGCCAGCGCGCGTTCCCGCTCGAAGGCGTTTCTCAGCAGCGGCTCGGCCTCGCGCAGATGCCCGGTGCGCAGCTCCAGTGTGCCGGTGTTGCCGAGCACGATCTGCGCATCCAGGCCGTCACCCAATCCCAATGCGCCGTAGATCGCGCTCGTCTCGCGGTAGGCGGCGAGCGCCTCGTCGAGCCGGTTCGCGGTCGGCCAGCGTGATCGCGAGGGAGTTGTAGAGGAGCGCGGTCTCGCGATGAACGCGGCCGGACACGGCGATTCGCTGTCGGATCGCCTCCCGCTCGGTCGCGATGGCGCCCTGCGAGATCGCCGCGGCTGCGCTGCAGCCGGGCGCGGATCCCGAGTCCCTCGAGCCGCTCTTCGTCATAGCGATTCGGTGTCTGCGCCCAGTACGCCTGGGCCTGGTCCAGCAGTTTGCCGGCGCGATCGACGTTACCGCGCAGCAGCTCCAGATTGGCTAGTTTCTGGCGCGCGTCAGCGACCGACGCGGAATCCGCGTCAGACCCGGCCTGGGCCAGATAACCTTCCAGCAGCGCGGCGCCTCCCTCTACGTCCTCCAGCGCGTCGTAGAGGTCCGCCAGCGTGATGACGAGCGGGCCGGCAAGCTTTGGGCGCTCGCGATAGGCGCGCAGCAAATGCTGCGTGCTGGCATCGAGCATGCCTTTGGCATTGAGCGGGTGCTCACTGTTCTCGGCGAGCACGCTTGCGGAACATGCTCGTCAGCTCGTAACGGAGCGCCTCTTCGCGTGCGAGGTCGCGGCGCGCGATGTCGCGTTGGACCTCCGCGCGGTGCGCCTGCCACGCGGTGGCGCCGAGCCCGCCGGCCAGCGACACGAACACTGCCGCGACCGCCGCGAGCGACCAGCGGTGTCGGCGGAGGAAGTGGCCGACGCGGTACAGCCGCGCGCCCTCCCGCGCCGCCACCGGCTGACCGCTCAGTACGCGCACGATGTCCAGCTTGAGCGCATCGACCGTGGCGTACCGCTGTGCCGGGCTCCCTGCGCACCGCCTTGGCGACCACGGCATCGAGATCTCCATGCAAGGCGCGGGAAGGCAGGGGAGCGTCAGGATTGCCGGCCGCAATCGCACTTAGCGCCGGCACCGGCTTTTCCAGAACGGCGCGCAGTGTCTGGGCAACGGATGAGCCGGTGTCAGGCCAGGGCCGGCAGCCGGCCAGCAGCTCGAATAGCAACAGACCCAGCGCGTAGACATCGGCGGCCGTGGTGATCGGGCCGCCCGCGATCTGCTCGGGGGCCGAATAAGCCGGCGTCAGCAGGACGGAAGCGGTGCGCGTGAGCACGGCGGCGTCCTCATCGAGCAGTTTGGCGATGCCGAAGTCGAGCAATCTGACGCGACCGTCGGCATCGACCAGGATGTTGGCGGGCTTCAGATCCCGATGGACCACCAAGTGGCGGTGCGCGTAGGCCACGGCGTCGCAGACCTGCTCAAAGAGGCGCAGCCGCTCGTCGAGTGTCGCGCGGGTCTGCAGGCAGTAAGCGGTGATCGGTACGCCCGCGACGAACTCCATCGCCATCCACGGCCGGCCGTCATCGGTGACGCCGCCGTCGAGAAGCCGGGAGATGCCAGGATGCTCGAGACGCGCCAGGATGCGGCGCTCGGCTGTCGAAGCGCTCGTGTTGGGCAGCGTCCACCGTGCAGGAGCTTGATGGCGGCACATTGCTCGAAGCTGCCGTCGCCGCGCCGCGCCTCGAAAACCTCCCCCATGCCACCGCTTCCGATACGGCGACCGAGTTGCCAGGGGCCGACCTGCAGGACGCCCGGCGTAACGTCCTGTGCGGCGTGCTCCGCGGCAGGCTGGGCGGGTTGGGCGAGGAAGCTCCCCATGGCTGCGGCAGAGCGGAGCAAGCTCTCCAGCTCCGCACTCAGCTCGGGCTGGTCTTGATAGTCGTGCTGCAGAGCGTATTCGCGCTGCTCGAGCGGCAGGTCGAGCAGGCGATCCAACTCAGCATCGAGACGGGCCGATGGCTCTCCGGTCGAATCTTGCATGGAGGCCCCTGCAGGAATTGCCCGCACGATACCGGAGACATGGCTTGCTGTCCTCACCGCTGGCAAGAGCTGCGCTCAGCCTCTGACCAGGGCAGCACGGACTCTAAACCGGACTTTATAGAGGATATCCTGCGCTAGTAGTCTTTGATAACTATTTGTATTACATTACTTTATGACAAAAATCAAAGCGGACATAAAAGCGGACATAAAGGCGGCCCTCGATCGGGAGGAGGGGACGGGCTTGATGGAGCCCCTCGTCCTGAGCGAGGGCTCCCGTCACCGCCCGGAATTGACTGACCTTGCGCTGGAACTGGTGCAGCGCAGCGCTGGCTTCCGCCACTCCCTCCCAGAAAGCCTGGTGTCGTCACTGGCGACGCTCGTGCGCGCGATGAACTGTTACTACAGCAACCTGATTGAAGGGCACGACACGCACCCTGTCGAGATCGAGCGCGCCTTGCAGGGTGACTACAGCAAAGACACTAAGAAGCGCGATCTGCAGCTCGAAGCTAAGGCGCATATCGCCGTCCAGCAATGGATTGACGAAGGCGGTCTCATGGGCCGCTCGGTTGCCGCGGATTCCGTCCGCGAGATTCACCGCCGCTTCTGCGAAGCGCTGCCCGACGATCTACTGTGGGTTGAGGATCCGGCTACACACGAGCGCATCCGGGTCATCCCAGGCGAACTACGCACTCGCAACGTCGCGGTGGGCGGTCACATCGCTATCAGCGCGCCAGCGGTGCCACGATTCCTCGGGCGCTTTGAGGAGGTCTATGGCCGCCTAGGCAAGACCGAAACCATTCTTGCCACGGCGGCGGCTCATCACCGTCTGGCGTGGATTCACCCGTTCCTTGACGGCAATGGCCGGGTCGCGCGGCTGATGTCGCATGCAACGTTGCTGGACGCGCTCGACACCGGTGCGGTTTGGTCCGTCGCGCGTGGCCTGGCGCGCAACGTAAGCGCCTACAAGGGACATCTCGCCGCTTGCGACATGACCCGTCGCAACGACCTTGACGGTCGCGGCAACCTCAGCGAGGAGGCCTTGGCGGAATTCACGAGGTTCTTCCTGGCCACCTGCCTCGACCAGGTCACCTTCATGGAGGAACTGATGCAGCCGGACTCCCTGCGCACCCGCATCCTGCTGTGGGCCGAGGAGGATGTCCGCCTCAACCGTCTGCCGCCGAAGTCCGGTGCAATCCTCGAAGCTGTGCTCTATCGCGGTGAGCTACCGCGAGGCGATTCTGCCGGCATCGTTGGCACCGGGGACCGTCAGGCGCGGCGCGTCGTGTCGGCGCTGATCGAAAGAGGCGTGCTGATCTCCGAAAGCAGCCGCGCGCCACTGCGGCTCGCTTTCCCGGCGGCGCTAGCATCGCGTTGGATGCCGGGTTTGTTTCCGGATCAGCCTGCGGGGAGCCGCGAAGGGTCATTGGACTGAGGACTACGGCACCTCGACCGTGTAGTTGAGCGCGAGACGCCCACCATCCGGATAAATAGTCTGGCCGGTGATGTACGACGCGTCGTCGCTCGCGAGGAATGCCGCTATCGATGCCACCTCGGAAGTTTCGCCGAAGCGCCGGAGCGGCGTCCGCGACAGCATTTTACGTACTTGTGCGTCGTCCGAGGCGACCACCTCTGCGAGTTTGGTCTTGATCGTCCCAGGACCGATACCATTTACGCGTATGCCGTACGGCGCCAGCGCTATGGCGGCGACCTTGGTCAGCTGGTTCAGGCCACCCTTGGAGATGGCATACGGGATCTGGTTGGGGATCGTGAGGATGGCATTGACTGAGGACATATTGATGATCGCGCCGGTGCCGCGGGGCACCATATGCCGTGCGACCGCCTGGCTCGCAATGAACGCGGATTTCAGATTGATGCTGAGTACGCGGTCGAAGTCAGCCTCGGCAAGATCCAGGAAGTCAGCGGTGTGAACGACCCCGGCATTATTGACTAGGATATCTATGCGCCCGAGCTCTGCGACCGCCGCCCCAATGAGATCGCGGATCTCTGATGATTGGGCGACGTCCGCGACCTTCGTTGGACAGTTGAGCCGACCGCCCGCGTCCTTAAGAGTGGCAGCATCGATGTCGGAAAGCATCACCCGTGCACCCTCGGCAATGAGGCGCTCGGCGACGGCGAGGCCGATGCCGCGAGCGCTGCCGGTGATGAGTGCAGTTCGGTTCGAAAGCCGCATAAGAATCCCGTAGGGGTACGGTGTGGATTATGTGCCGCGTCGCCCGCGCGCTAGCGACCGAAGCGGTCACCCGTGGCGGTCGCGATGTTTCATCGCCTGCTTTGCAACAAAGCGGCGGAACACGGGTGACTTCCAGTTCACATTGAGGTCATCATAAAACCTTTGCAATATCCCATACGCCGATAATCTCTTCAACAGGAATGCTATTCTCCTCTCGATCGCCTCATTCTGATCCGCCGCGGCGCGGGGAACCAGGAGTTTGAAGTCCATGCGTTTGCTCAAAGTTGCCCTTGTCCTCGCAATGCTCGGATCGCCGCTGGTGCTCGCCCAGTCCGCCCCTGGCCAGCCCGGAAACGCCGCCCAGCCGATGGATCCGACGTTCGCTCAACACGTGAAGGAATGGACAACGAGACCGGAATTCAGCAGTCCTCTGGTGGATCATTTGCCATCGTCGACCACCGTCCCCTCGCCGCGCGATATTCTCGGACACGATATTGGTGAGCCGCGCACGCTCGACTACTACGAAGGCCTCCTCAGGTACTACCAGGCGCTGGCGTCGAAATCGCAGCGAGTGAAGATCATCGAAACGGGACGCACGGAGGAGGGCCGGCCGACGGTCGTCGTATTCATCTCCTCAGAGAGGAACATCGCCGCCCTCGAGACGAATCGTCAGAATCTGGCCAAACTGGCCGATCCACGTGGCCTCACGGACGCCGAAGCGCATACGATTATCGCCCAAACGAAGCCGCTGTATCTCCTGATGGGGGGGCTGCACAGCGCAGAGACCGGGCCGCCTGAAATGCTGGCCGAATTAGCCTATCGGCTGGTGACCGAGAATTCGGCCCTGGTGCGTAAAATCCGCGACAACGTGATCGTCGGCATCAATCCGGCGACCGATCCGGATGGCCGCGACCGGTACACCGATTGGTATTACCGCAACAAGATCGACGACACCAACGATCTGGATCCGGTGCCCGGTGCGCCGTATTGGGGCAAATACATCTTCCACGACAACAACCGGGATATCAACTTCTACGGGCTACAGCGCGCGAAACCTGCTGAATTTCTACCTGCACTGGCATCCGCCGATCATGCACGACCTGCACGAGCCAGTTCCGTTTATGTACATCTATCAGTGGTCAGGCTCCGCAGGAACCCAAACATCGATCCGATCGTCTTTGGCGAGCTGCCCTGGTTTGC
The DNA here is from genome assembly GCA_963726045.1 of uncultured Pseudomonadota bacterium. Lineage (GTDB taxonomy): Bacteria > Pseudomonadota > Gammaproteobacteria > Steroidobacterales > Steroidobacteraceae > 13-2-20CM-66-19. Next base: position 49,981 of record CAVSAZ010000022.1, on the reverse strand, counting down.
CAACTTCGAGATGTCGCAGCTGACCAAATACGGCATGCCCGGTGTCTGGACTCACGGCTATGTAGATGCCTGGTCGCCCGGCTATGTTGCCTTTATGTCCTCCAACCATAATGGCCTGGCGCGTTTCTACGAGACGCTTGGCAACGGGGGCGCAACCACGGAACTGCGGCACATCAAGCCTGTCAAGGGCGTCAACTACCGTGGCGAGGATGAGACCACGCGCCAGTGGTTCAGGCCCTCGCCGCCGTATCCCACGGTCGTATGGTCGATGCGAGATAACACTAACTTTATGGAGACAGGGGTGCTCAGCGGTTTGCAGCTGACGTCTCGAGTTTCCGCAGGTGATTCTCGAGAACTTCTACAAGAAAACCCGCGACTCCATCGAGGCCGGCAGCACTCAGGCGCCCTACGCCTATATCATTCCCGCCGGGCAGCCCGACATGACGCGCGCGACCCTGGTACTGAACCTGCTTCATATGCAGGGAATCGAGATCGGGCGTGCGGTCGGGCCTGTGAAGCTGAAGGATGGCAATTTTCCCGCTGGGTCTTTCATCATCAAACGCAACCAGCCGTACGGGCGCCTCGCGAAGATTCTGTTGGAGAAGCAGAATTACCCGAACTCACCGAAGGGTGCCCCGCCACTTAGGAGCTACGACGACACCGGCTGGACCATGGGATTGATGGCTCACGTGAAGGTGATCGGTAGCTCCGATCTTGCTGCTTTGGACGTCCCGGTACAGCCGGCCGATAGCTTTGGCTCAGTAGGCTCTGTGGATCGCGTGGGTGCCGCGACCTACGCGGTTTTGGATTTTGGCTCTATTAACTTCGCGACGCTGCGCTACCGTTTGAAGGATGTCGCGATTCTCGTGGCCGAGAAGAGCTTTATGGACGGCGGACATACCATCCCGGCCGGCTCGTTCATTGTTCCCGGGCGAGCTTACGCGCGGCTCAAACAGGCGGTCGAACCGCTCGGTCTAACCGCCGTCGGCCTCGCCGACAAGCCGAGCGTAGCGATGCACGAGGCCGCTATGCCCAGGGTGGCGGTTTACAGCACATGGGGCGCGACGCAAAACGTGGGTTGGGTGCGGTACGCCTTTGATCAGTACAAGACGCCTTACTCGCTTATCTTCAAGGATGACGTTAAGAAAGGGAGCCTGAAGCGCCTTTATGACGTCATCATCATCCCCAGCCAGGGCGCGACCGCTAAGAGCATCGTTTTCGACATTCCAATGCATGGCAAGCCACTTCCCTACACCAAGACCGCGCGATTCAAGTACCTCGGCGACTACGGCTCATCGGCGGACATCCGCGGCGGTATGGGTCTTGCCGGGCTGGAAGAGTTGCGCAAATTCGTCGTAGCAGGCGGCACACTCATTACCCTGGGTGATGCGAGCGCGGTACCGCCCGAATTCGGACTTCTCCCGGACATCAATGTCGATCATCCCTCCAAGGCGTTCTATGCTCCAGGACCGATCGTGAACGCCAAGGTCCTGGTTGGCGCCAACCCGATTTTCTATGGGTACACCGCGGAGACGATGCCGGTACGATGGTCAGCCAACGAGCTGCTCTCGGTCCCGTTGCAGTATGAAAATGACGTGCTGATGGAGTTTTCCGGCGGCCCGAAGAACGTGCTGAGCGGCCTCATGGCGGGGGCGGATGAGATCAAGGACCGTCCCGCTGTGGTGGCGGTCCCGTTGGGCGCGGGTCAGGTCATAATGTTCGCCACGAACCCAATTTACCGCTGGCAGAACTTCGGGGAATTCCGGATGTTGTATAACGCGATGTTCAACTACAAGGACTTGCGGCTGGGCATCGATAAGAACGCGCCCAAGCCGCAATCAATTGAGGACTCGGCAGACGACTGAGGAGGGGTGCATCTGCGCATTTGCTCATGCAATTTGCTCTGCTAATCCCTTTCCTCTCATCTCCGGGGCCCATATCACAAAGACGATCCATGGAACCAAAAGACTCATCGATAGACTTATTGCGATGGAGCGGTAGTGCCCGGCCGACAGTAAGTACCCGACTAGTATAGGAGAGGTTGCGGCCACAATTCGCGCTGATGCTGAGCACCATGCAGTGCCCTTGACGCGAATTTGTGTTGGAAATAGCTCCGGAATATAGGCCATCTGCGATATCCCGGCCTGCTCATTAAAGAAATAAAACGACATCGCTAGGATCATCGCCACGTGAATATTTGCGGTGTAGCCCAACGCGAACATGCAGACCCCAGCGAGAAATAAAGCATAGCCAAGCGAGAATTTACGGCCGGTCTTGTCGAGAAGGTAGACTCCTATCAGCCGGCCGAAAAAGCCGAAGGCTGTTATCACCAATGTGTACTTGAGGCTGTTGATTAGAGAGTAGTGGTATACCTGGTTCACTATCGAGGGGAGCCAGACGATTAGACTCATGCTGGCATACAAGTTAGCAAACCACATGCACCACGCAATGAATACATGCATTATCAGGTGGCGTGGCGGCGCATCGATCGCGGATGGCGGCCTATTCGATGCGATCGGAACTTGGGGTGAAGCGCCGTCCAATTCTTCATCTAAAATCAGCTTGGTCGCACCTAGCTGTCGTAGGCTTTGAACCGCTTCCATCGGGCGATTCTGAGTCAGCAGCCAGCGCGGTGACTCCGGAATTTTTCTTCTCATATTCCATAAGAGAATTGCCGGCAAAGCACCAACTACAAATAGCCACCGCCAGCTTGCTCTCGGCAAAATGAGCAGCGAAACCGCCAACCCGAGCATTGCTCCCACCGGCCAGAGGACGGCAATCAGGCCAGTGTAACGGCCGCGTCGATTGGTCGCGGAGAACTCCGATACCATCGCCGTATCTATCGGAGTGAACCCTGCGAGTCCTACACCTGTAAGGAAGCGTGTCGAGAACAGAGCCAATGGTGACCACGCAAGTGCTGTTAAGCCGGTAAAGCCGGCAAACATCAGCACGGTTCCGCGAAACGCGTAGAGCCGCCCTCGTATCTCGGCGAAACGACCCCAGGCGAACTGTCCTATGACACCTCCCCATAGGCCAGCGGAGAGGATGTAGCCTTTTGTCACATCTGTCAGCTGGAAGTCTTTTGCGAGTGAGGGTACCGCATAGCCCATCAAGCTGTTGTCGAATGCATCTAGAAGATAGCCAAGGCATGCCGTTAGCAGGAGTAGCCTGAAAACGCGGCTTGGCCCGATTCGATCTAATATCCGCTCTATCTGACGTTCATTCATCGGCAGTTGGTCAGCTCACACTCGCCATGCTTCACAAAGGGAACCTCGAGTTTTGGTGCTCAGAGTGTTCGCAGTGTGGGGAAAATCCGCTTACGTCCCCTGCAAAAACTTCTCATAAAGTCGGAGTAACGTTTTTGTCATGGCCCCTGATTCCCCATCACCAATGGTTCTGCCATCAATGGTTGAGACAGGTGTAATGCCTCCCAATGTGCCAGTAACGAATGCCTCGTCGGCCGAATAGGCTTGACTCAAGGTAAAATCACCGGCAAAAACTGTTATCCCGGCCTCTTTCGCAATTCTCATGATGGTCTTCTGGGTGATTCCCTTGAAGCTGTAGCGGCCGCTCGAAGTCCAGAGCTCGCCGCGGCGAACAACAAAGAAATTGGTGGAATTGCAGCTTGCGACAAAGCCATTTGGATCGAGCATCAGAGCTTCATCCGCGCCTGCTGCGATGGCTTGTACGAGTGCTTGAATCAGATTTAGCCTGCTGTGCGAATTGATCTGGAGATCGAATACGTCTGGTGTGCTGCAGCGGAAGGTCGACGTATGTAGCGATATCCCCCGGGTGAACGAAAGCGGATCGCGGACCTTATACTCCGGAACGATCACGATGGTCGGGCCGCCGATTACGAATCTGGGGTCTTGATTCGGTGTGGCTTTTCTTCCTCTTGTGATCATCAAGCGGATATGAACGCCGTCGTTCATTTTGTTTTTCTGAAGCGTTTGCCAGATTACTTGTTCCAACTCCTGCTTGGATAAGCCGATATCGAGGTTAATGAATTTTGCTCCCGAATAGAGTCTATCCAGATGCTCATCGAGCTCGATCAATCTGCCATTTACAAGCCTGAGGCCTTCCCAAACACCGTCTCCACATACAAAGCCACTATCGAAGATGGAGACACAGGCAGCATCTCGGGAAGAAAATTCTCCATTGACGTAGACAAGGATGTTCTGATTTCGATCATCGGCCTTGTATCCTTGCGCACTTTTTACCGAAGATTGGTCTGCATTGGGCATTGAAGGAAGTCCCGGAGTGATTGTTGCCGCCATTCAAGATGATTTAGTCTAGCAGGCAAATGCCGTGAAGAAGGTTAGCCGGTGTCACGAGGCGTTGCGCAGAGTCATAACTTCTCGTCCGTCAGCATGACGTGCCGGCAACGCATTTTACTGTTTTTTGAATGACCGGTATCGGGCGAGCCGGTTCGGGATGCAAATGTCCGAAATTGGCCGGCGGCGGACGGCCGGACCCTCGGTTTGACACCGATTGGGCGTGGTGGGATAATCCCACCATGATTCTCACCCTTGATGCAAAGCGACGCCTCACAGTCCCCGCAAACCTAGCCCCTGCCGAGCCGGGTGATCACTTCATTGCGGAATTCGATCCGGAAGAGGATGCGATTGTCTTTCGCCGGCTTGCGAGGCGAGCCGACTGGTTAGCGGTTCTCAGGGCGTGCCCAGTGGAAATGGATGACGTACCGCAGCGCAGCCGTCAACTCCCGAAGCGTCGCAGGCTGTGAGCTGGCTGCTCGACGCCGACGTACTGAGCCAACCTGCCAAGAAGAACGGTCACGCAGGCGTCATTGCGTGGCTCGAGCAGGAGAAGGACAACTGCTATACGAGTGCGATCGTGATCGCACAACTCGCTTACTGGGCCCGCAGCAAGCGAGGTAAACAGCGTGAGGCTCTGCAGGCCTGGCTTACCCGACTGATCGAGGCGCTGCACGGACGCATTCTTGGCTTTAACGTCTCCGTGGCGCATGTCTGGGCGGAGCAGCAGCACAGACTAGAAGAAATCGGCCAGCCGATGCCGGTAGAAGACAGCTACATCGCTGCGATCGCGATTCGGCATAACCTGACAGTCGCGACCGGGAACGAGAAGGACTTTCGGCGCCCCGGGATCAAACTGTTCAATCCTTTCGAGGAGACTGGCTCCGCGGCTTGAGCGGGCCAGGCAGTCCTTCCAGCTTCGCCCTGCGTCCAGTTCGCCTGTACGCGCCCATTCATCGTCCGAGATTTCCCTCGTCATCGACTGGTCTGCCAGCTGGGCCTGGTGCAATGACATTTGGTGAGCCAGCCAGGATTTCCACCCCACCGTTTTCGTAGAGACGGATTGCCCTGGAGAGCCCCGGATCTCGCAAGAGGAGGGATTCTGTGATGTGCTGGTCATCAATAATCACCGTCGGCTTAGGCAGGACGGCCGAAAAGCAATTAGCAATGCCAAGCTCCATTGCCGCAGCTCGCGCATAGTTGGCGCCCCCAGCGCTCCAGAGGTACATCGTAGCGCCGGAGGTATGCAGAGCCCGGACTTTGGCAATGGATGCGGGGATTGGGATGCGTTTAGTCCCCGCACTCCGTACCAGAGTGTCGTCAACGTCGACGTAAACGACATTAGGTCCCATTGTTAAGCGCTCGCGCCGACTGATGATCGATTGCGGGGGCGCCCGCCTTTCCGGCCATTCTTGCGTGCGGCGGCGGCTTTGGCGGCGGATGATCGTGTCCCGCCGCTCCGGCCCAGCTCTGCCATCCATTCGGGTCCCGCGAATACCGAGGAAACCAGCGCAGGGACACTGAGGTCGAGATCCAGGGTTTCCCAGTGGAGTCTGCCGCCCCGGCCGAGCACTTCGACTGAGCGCACGTCGCTGGCCGTGGCCCGCTTGAGGCCCGGGATCAGCTTTACAGGGATCGTGATCGCCGCCCCATTGGTCAACTCGATCAGCAGCGAGTTATCCCTGGCGCGATACGTTGCGCGGGCTGCTCGCGGCTCCATTTTCGCCGCCTGGCGCCCGGCACGAGAGGCTCGCGCAAAGTTCGAACGCATCTCTTTATTGATCCAATCAGGCATCGCCATGAATCTCTCTCCACCGCTGAATCAGGAGGTCACGGTTTTCGCTGATCTTCAGGAGGGCCGCCGCTACTTGCCGGCGAGATAGCCCCTCGTTCGTGATTAACCAAGGGTGCTCACGCTCGTCTCCAAGCGCAATCCTCGCCTCGCGGCCAGGCCGATGACGTGAACATGCGGCGGGTGATGGTCGTTCACGTAGATCACCACCCGCAGCCCGCGAAAGCGAAGAATGGTCGGCATGATGGTAACCGAACGCTTGGGTTTACACCATCACAGGCTGAGTGTGCTGTGGGGAATCGTGGGTGCATACTGTGACTCGGCGAGCAGCGGGGGAAGTCTGCATTTCTGGCGCGAATATCCAGAAATGCGACCCATGGCTAAAACGGATCGGAGTCGAAAGAGCCTCTAGGAGACGACAAATCTCTTCCCTCAGGAGTTAGGCAGCCGCACCCGGCAGGCAAGCGGCGCTGCCGTACTCTTCCGAGACGGCTACAGCAGCGTAATCCAGCGATGCGCTTCCAATGGCGAAGCTGCGCGCAAGGGCGATGAATACAGAAAATGCGACAGTGGGTACAATCACCGCGCAGGCGATCAGCGCGGCGCACCTCGCCCTGCTAGAGGACGTATCCAAACCGTGTTGCCTACTTCGGGATTAAGTTTACCGAGACGGTGCCAGCTGTGGGACCAAGCGCACTCCGAGCACACGCATCGCTTTGACAATGGTCTCGAAGCTCGGATTCCCGTCTTTCGAGAGCGCTTTATAAAGTCCGGCGCGCGTCATGCCGGTATCCTTGGCTAGTTTCGTCATGCCGCCATGCGCTCGCGCGGCGATGCCGATGACGTGAGCCATGTACGCAGCGTCGTCACCTCCTTCCTCGAAGGCTGCCACGAGATACTCGGCCACATCCTCCGGAGTCTTGAGGTAATCGGCGGAATCGTAGCGAGCAAACTTCTCTGATTTCCTATTTCGAGTTGCCATGGGTCATTTCCCCTTTCTCGGCTTTTGCCGTCGGGCCGCCGAGGCCTGTTGGGTTCTTGCAGTATTCATTTCAATTGCACGTTTGATATCCGCATCCTGAGTGGCCTTTGTCCCGCCGCAGAGGAGCAGGAAGACCACCCGTTCCGATCGCGCGTAGTACACGCGGTATCCCGGACCGTAGTCGATTCGCATCTCACTTACGCCGGTCCCGACGGGCTTCACATCGCCTGGATTGCCCAATGCAAGTCGATCGATCCGTGCGCCTATACGCGCCCGGGCGTTCGAATCGTTGAGATTCGTAAGCCACGTGTCGAACGTGGTCGAGCGGCGGATCTCGTATACAGCAAAACTGTATCCTATAGGATACGGGCATGTCAACTATGGTATACGTCAGGCTCTCGCCACGAGGCGTTATCGGGAGGTCTCGAGCCATCGGATGGCTTTGCGGCCGCTCTTAAAGCAGCGCCCCTTGTAGGCGGCTTCTTCCTTCAAAGAGTCGTTGAGGGCACCCCGGAGTTCCTCAGCCGAGCGCATCGTATTTACGCAGGCAGCCCAGGCCTTGAGTGCTCCGGCGGCGGGACCGAGCGACGCGGCTAGGAGCGCCTGTTCCGAAGTCAAAGGTGGATCTGAGGGTAATTGATCAACCATCCCTGCAAGACTCCTCTGCGACGAGCTTAGCTGCTACTCACTGAGCTGGTGAGACCCAACTGTCCCAAATTCACTGAGTAAATCCTCAGGAAGTCGTGCCAGGGCTTTGTTTTGATTGGTGGGCGGTACTGGGATCGAACCAGTGGCCCCTGCCGTGTGAAAGCAGTGCTCTACCGCTGAGCTAACCGCCCATCCCTGAAGGGGGAGCAAGTCTATCGGCCGGCCAGGCCGGAGGCAATGGCAAGGGGAGGCGGGTGGGTCAGCCCGGCACCCGGACCCACCCTTCCATCAGCCGCCGCGCTGAGCGGCTCACGATCACCTTTTTGATGACCCATTCGCTGTCCTGCTGGACCGCCTCCGCACCGACGCTGAGGGTGCCTGAGGGATGCCCGAATCGCACGCTGCCTGCCGCGGAGAGAGGCGCAACGCGGTGCACGATGGTTCCGGGAATCGCCGCTGCGGCAGCGATGGCCACGGCGCCCGTGCCTGTCATCGCATGGTGCAGTTTGCCCATGGAGAAGATCCGCGCCAGAAGGTCGATCGACTGCGGGTCGATGCGCCTGCCGTCGGAGGTGGTGTACGCGGTCGGCTTTGCGACGAATGCGAGCTTGGGGGTGCTGGGCCGTTTGCTCGTGGCCTCGGCAGGGGTCGTCGCCAGTCCCATGGCCACCGCGCCTCGTGCGCGCAATGCCTCCGCCAGGTCGAGCAGCTCCTTGTTGCCGTTGACGTTCCTGCTGCAGCTCTGTGCCTTTGAGCCCGAGCGATGCCGCCGCAACAAAGATCGTCGGATTACCGGCGTTGATCAGCGTCGCCTCGATCGCGCCGAGCCCGGGTATTTCGAGCTGATCGCTTTGATGACCTGTTGGGAAGGTCGCGCCCGCACCGGGCTCGCCGTCCTCGCCCGCGGGATCGATGAATTCCAGTTTCAGCTCCGCGCCGGGAAATGCGATTCCATCGAGCTGGAAGCTTCCGCTCTCCAGCACCTCGCCGGCGTGCATCGGCACGTGGGCGATGATCTTCTTCCCGATGTTGGCCTGCCAGATGCGTACCGGCGCCGTCCCGTCAGGTGGTGCATCGAGCAGCCCGGCGCCGATTGCAAACGGTCCGACGGCGGCGGTCAGGTTGCCGCAATTCCCGGACCAGTCGATGAATGGCGCATCGATCGCCACCTGGCCGAAGAGATAGTCGACGTTGCAGTCGGGTCGCTGCGACTTGGAGATGATCACGACCTTGCTCGTGCTGGAGGTCGCCCCGCCCATGCCGTCGATCTGCTTGCCGTAGGGGTCGGGGCTACCGATGACGCGTAGCAGTATCTGATCGCGCGCCTCGCTCTCAGACGGCAGATCGTCGGCAAGGAAAAACACACCTTTGCTGGTGCCGCCGCGCATGTAGACGGCAGGAATGCGGAGCTGCTTCAACTCGAGAACCTCCTCAGTGCCATCGGAGTGTAGCAGCTGGCATTTTGCCGGCTCGCCCGCTGGCAATTCCCTCAGTCCGAGGAGGCGCATCCCGTCGTCGGCGCGGATTCGCTCGTGCTCGTCCCAGCGGGCTCATTCGGCAGTGCGACCTCGATCGTTCCAGCCACGACCCGCACCGTATATCGCGGCAGCGGTTGGGTCGCGGGTGGTCCCAGCACCCGGCCGTCGCGGGCATCGAAGGAAGCGCCGTGCAGAGGACAGATCAGGCGGACCCCCTTCAGGCGACCCTCGTCCATTCTGGCGAAGGCGTGGGTGCAGATGTTATCGAGAGCGAACACGCCTTCCCGCGTGTGGCAGAGCAGCACATCCCGGCCCGCTACGGTGAGGCAGCGCATGCGTCCCCGCGGCAGCTCCGCCAGGGCAAGGGCCGGATGGAAGGTCAGCTCGGTCACAAAGGCAGCTCTCCAGCGGCCGGTGGCGGGGCCTCTACTGTACCGCAGCGGTGCTACGCTGCGACCGCAGGGAGCCGCGTGGCCAGCGCTTTGCTACCATGCGCGACCCCTGACTGCCGACGCTGCTGCGACCCATGACCGTAGTCACCCGATTTGCCCCGAGCCCCACCGGCATGCTCCATGTGGGAGGCGTACGGACCGCCCTTTACTGCTGGCTCTATGCGCGCCGCATGGGCGGCAAGTTCATCCTGCGCGTGGAGGACACCGATCGCGAGCGCTCGACGGAGGAGGCCGTGCGCGTAATCCTCGAGGGGATGGCATGGCTCGGACTCGACCCCGATGAGGGCCCGTACTACCAGTCGCACCGCTTCGATCGCTACCGGGCCGTGATCGCGGAGATGCTCGCAGCGGGCAATGCCTATCATTGCTACTGCACCAAGGAGGAGCTCGATGCGATGCGCGAGGAGCAGCTCGCGCGCAAGGAGAAGCCCCGATACACCGGACGCTGCCGCGACAGTAAGGAGCCGCGTCCGGGCGTGAAGCCGGTCGTGCGCTTCCGCAACCCGCTCGAGGGCGCAGTCATCGTCGAGGACCTGATTCACGGGCCGGTCACGTTTCAGAACGCGGAGCTCGACGACCTCATCATTGCCCGCTCCGATGGCACGCCCACCTATAACTTCTGCGTGGTGGTCGACGATCGGGACATGGGGATCACGCACGTGATCCGCGGGGACGATCATCTCAACAATACGCCGCGCCAGATAAACATGCTGCGGGCGCTGGGCGCGATGCCGCCCGCATACGCTCATGTGCCGATGATCCTTGGCGCCGACGGTGCGAAGCTGTCGAAGCGGCACGGCGCAGTGAGCGTGCTGCAGTACGACGAGGAAGGCTATCTGCCGGATGCGCTGCTCAATTACCTCGTGCGCCTCGGCTGGTCGCACGGTGACCAGGAAGTGTTCACGCGTGAGGAGATGATCGCCGCCTTCGACATCCACAACGTCAACAGGGCGGCATCCGCGTTCAACCCCGAGAAGCTGCTGTGGCTGAATCAGCAGCACATGATGCGGGCGCAGCCGGCCGCCGTCGTGCCGTACCTGCGCTCACAGCTGCGCCGTCTGGGGCTGGATTGCGACGATCAGCGCCTGCTCGAGGGAGTGGTCCTCGCGCAGCGGGAGCGGGCGAAGACCCTGAAGGAGATGGCGCTCAACAGCCGCTTCTTCTTCACCGATGTCGTGGAGATCGATTCCAAGGCCGCGGCCAAACACCTCGCAGGCGGCGGCCTCGAGACGCTTGCCAAGGTGCGCGAGCGGTTGGGCGCGCTGCCCGACTGGAGCGCCGTGGGCATCAATGGGGCGCTCAACGATCTCGCAACCGCGTTGGGCACCGGCCTCGGCAAGATCGCGCAGCCGGTGCGGGTCGCCGTCACCGGCACCGCGGTGTCGCCGCCTATCGATGCGACGCTGGAGCTGTTAGGCCGTGCCCGCTCGCTCGCGCGAATCGATGCGGCACTAAGCGGCACACCTGCTGCCTGAATCGCGTCGCCCGCACGTCTTGCCTGCCGCCGCCGCAGCCATCCTCAAGGCACCGCCTTGCTGGCAGTGTTGGAGAGTGCGCTGTCCTGGTCGCTCGTGGTATAGGCGTTCACCGCGAAATACCAGGTGCCGACCGGCAGATTACCGACGGTGTAACTCGTCGTTCCGGCATTGGCAACGGTAACTGAGCTCGTCATTGAAGAGGGCGACGCGCCGTAGTAGACGTGGTAGCCCGCAAGGTCCGTCAATGCCGAGCCGTTCGTATTCTCGGTGGGAGTCGTCCAGTGCAGGGTAGCGGAACCGGTGCTGCCGGAACCCGAGCCCGCGGCGGCGACCGTGATCGCGAACGGCGCGAGCGAGGCACTGGCACGCCTGCTGCTCGCCGAAATCACGATGTCGGAGTCCGTCCCAACACTGGCGGCCACGGGCGTTCCTGAGAGCATGCCCGTAGCGTTGCTGAACGCGGCCCAGGACGGCTTGTTCCTCACGCTGAACGACACCGAGCTCCCGCTCGCTTCCTTCGCCGTCGGTGTGAAGGTGTAGAGAATACCCACGGTTGCGGTCGTGGGCGGCGTACCGCTGATAGTGGGCGGCGGAGTCCTGGCGCTGGCTGCGGCCGCCGCAAACAGGGCGACGACAGCGCCGCCCGAGATCAAAAGCTGGCGCGCGCGCGGCGCACCCTTGAAGTTGGAATGATGCATCGGCCGCGACCTCCCCGAAAGCTCCGCTGTTACGTCCCCGCATGCGTCGGGGTACCCTTCGGAGTTAACTTAAAGGGAAAGGCGGGCCGCGCGCAATTGTCTCAAGCGGCAGACGTACGCATGCACAGCGTATGTGTTCTGCGACGCGCTCCGATCAGGGAATGGATTTGCTGCCGGTGTTGGAGAGGGAGCTCTCTGTTCCGCTGGTGGTGTAGGCGTTGACCGCGAAGTACCAGGTGCCGCTCGCCAGATTGCTGACCGTGTAGGAAGTCGTTCCGGGACTCGCCACGTCGACCACCGTCGACATACCGGAGGCCGAGGTGCCGTAGTAGATGTGATAACCCGCAAGATTCGTCAGGGCGGAGCCGTTGGTATTGTCAACGGGTGTCGTCCAGGTGAGCGTGGCGGACCCAGAGGTTGGGGGCGGCTGATTCACGGTGATCGCGAATGGAGCCAGCGCCGCGCTTGCCGATCCGTTGCTAACCGAGATCACAATATTCGAATACGTCCCGGCAGCAGTAGGCGTGCCGGATAGCGTGCCCGTTGCAATGCTGAAGGTCGCCCAGGCCGGCATGTTCTGGACGCTGAAGGAGAGTGCGGCGCCTGCGTCACTCGCTTGCGGCGTGAAGGCGTATGCGGTGCCGACGGTGTCCGTCGTGGCGGGTGTGCCCGTGATGCTAGGCGGGGCACTGACCGGAGGGGGCGCAGCGGCGGTCGCGGCTGACACTTTGATGGTGAAAGGGGCGAGCGATGCAGCGGCGAAACCGTCGCTGACGCTGATTACGATGCTCCGAGAGGTGCCGGCGTTAGCGCTCGTAGGGGTGCCGGAGAGTTGCCCGGTGGTGCTGTTGAAGCTCGCCCAGGAAGGCTTGCCGTAGATGGCGAACCGGAGTCTGAGGCCGCTCGGGCCGCTCGCGGTTGGTCTGAAGCTATAAGCTGTTCCGGCGGTATCGGTGGTCGCGGGCGTCCCGGAGATCACCGGCCTTACCTGCCAACGGGTGCGGGCGTGCGCCGTGCCGCCTGCGAGTGCTGCGGCTAGCGCACAGGCAAGGATCGTGAATTGCCGCGCGCACGCCGTATGACCGGCCAGGCGACCCGGGTGAAGGATGTTGGAATGTTGCATGTTCGATCGCCCCGACGATGATGTATGAAACAGTCAAGGGCGGCGAACCGTAGCGGACATCCGCGCGAGTCTTCCCGCAGCGCGGATCGGATGACGACAGATGCGCTCCATCGCGCTGCCGGCAACCCCGCTGTCTCGTCAGGCCGTGATGCGCCGTGGAGACCGGTGGCTTTGCGTCCCCGCCTCGCGGCGGGTTTGCCCTTGAACCGTAAGTTAGAGTGTTGGAGGCGCTTCGCGCAAATGTCTCGCACGACAGACGTGCGAGGTTGGAGACAGCGTGTTTGTGATTTGCGACGCCGCGGACCGGAATTCCGCTAGCGTGGCGAGGCTGCTTGTGTGCGGCCTGAGGGTGTGCTACCGCCCGCGGTAACGGGTACGCAGATCGGTGACGCTCACCTGTGGCGGCGGTTCTGGGAATCCCATCGCACGGGCAGGCGGGCGGGAGCCGAGAAGGGCGGGACGGGTGGCGGCCGGAATCGCCCCAAGGCCGGCTGGGGGCCCGGAACGCTTCTCCTTGACAGGCTGCCGGGGCTTACGTACCTTCGCCGGCCTCCCGTGGGGCCATAGCTCAGCTGGGAGAGCGCTTGCATGGCATGCAAGAGGTCGGCGGTTCGATCCCGCCTGGCTCCACAACCATTTCAATGATTTGCGCATCGCCCTGCGGGTCGCGCTGTCCATTATCCGGCCGATTGTCCAGAAAAATCATCGGACCGGCCTCGCAAGGATAGGCTTTTCCTTCCGGCGCCGATTGAGGTAATTGCGGCGAGTCGTGCGCAGATTCTCGTGACCGAGCAGCTTCTGCGCTTCCTCCTCGCCCGCCTCTTCCGCGAGATCCTCGGCCGCCTTTGCCCGCAGGTCATGGAACTTGAAGCGCCGCGCGAGCGCCGGCGGCTCGCCGTTCGGGCCCGGTGAGGTAGCCTTCACCATCAGGCGCTGCCACATCGCACCGAAGCCCGACGGCGTATATGGATCGCCGCAGCGCGTGCGCAGCAGAAAGCCCTTGGGGATGTCGGGAGGCAGCGCAAGCGCCCGGCTTCTTCCCGGTGAGTCGCTCGATCTCGGCTGGACTCAGGAACATGTCGTCTCATCGCAAATGAGCGCCCCGTCGAGGCTGCGACGCAGCGCCGCCGATGCCTTCGCCATGCGCCGATCGACGCGCCGCTCCGAGATGTGAAGCGCCGCAGCCACGTCCGCGCGCGGCATGTGCAGATTCCGGCGCATGACGAGGACTTGCCGCAGGCGAAGCGGTAGCTTCAGGATCGCGGCGGCGACTTGTTCCTGGGTCGTCATACCTCACCTCACCCGAAGAGATCCTCGCTTGCGCGAAGCTCGCCGCGGCCCTCGATGAGCCCGAGGCCCCGGAGTTCCGCCATGTAGGTCCGCCACGTGCCGCCGGCGATCGCGATGTTGGTGCGCTCGGAGACGATCTCCTGCGCGATCGCGCGCGGATGCGCCTCTACGACGACATCGAAGATCGCGCGCTTGCCCGAATCGCCGAGCTTGCGGCGCCAGTATTCGATCAGCTCGTCGCCGGTCGGCAGCGGCTTCCAGGAGCCGAGGGCGGCCGCGCCGTATCGGTGATCGTCAGATGATCGTTGCGGCCGGCGATCCAGCCGTTGTGGTGCCGGTAGGCTTCAGGACCGACCCGAAGCGGCAGGGGCCGCGCAGGCTGTCCGCGCTACGCCGCCGCCAGTCTCTTCACCTTCGGGCGCGCCCGCTGCCGTACCTCCCAAAGATCATACTGCGCCTGCAGGTTGATCCAGATATCGGGCTCAGTCCCGAACACTCCCGCCAACCTCGCTGCCATATCAGGCGTGACCGGCGAGCGACCATTCACGATCGCAGAGACGTGCTTGCGGCTGACGCCGAGCGCCTTCGCCGTCTCGGTCACACTCACCTTGAGCGGCTCCATATACATCGCAGCGAGGATCGCTCCGGGATGCGCGGGGCTGTGCATGCGGCCGCCGCTCTCAATGGTAGTCTTCATAATCCACCTCGTAAGCGTGGCCACCCTCGAAGCGGAAGGTCACGCGGTAATTCTCGTCCACCCAGACCGAATGTCGGTCGCCCTTCAAAGGGTGATACCGCATTCCAGGCATCGCCATCTGGCCGGCCTTCGTCGCGGCATTGAGGGCGGTGAGGATGAGCCCCAGGCGCTTCAGGGTGCTTCGGCTGCACTCGGCGGCTCTTGCCGGTCTCGAACAGCTCCAAAAGGCCTTTGTGGCTGAAGCTCTTTATCATGGGGACTGAGTGTAACCTTTGTGGTTCACCACTCGCAACCTATTTGGTTACGCCGTCTCCCTCAAGCATTTGCGCGATCAATTGTTTCGTCATTTCGATGATGGGCGCGCCGTACTGCATCACCGACTTCAGGTACCAGGAAGCCAGCAAGAGAGGCGAGCACCAGGTGCGGAAAGGCGTCCGCTCTCAGCCCCAGGCCTTCGAGGAGTCGCCCTCGAAGCGTTGCGACCATCGGATCTGAATACGCCAGGACCGCCGTCAATCCTGCGTTCCTATCGAGCGCCCCGGTGGCATCCAGCAGAAAAACACAAACATCAAAGCCTGGAAGCCCGACCTTCCCGAAATCCTCCCAGTCATAGATCACATAGCCGCTGCCTCGTGGCCGCGATGTTCGTCAGCGCGAAATCGCCGTGCTGCAGCACACCCGGCAGCTCGTCGAGAAATCCGCTTGCGTCTGATTGCAGCCGATGCGCTCATCGGCCGCCTAAGCTCGCCCATCGCCTCGATGTCGATCATCCTTGCGAGCGCTTCGCGCTCGACGAATCGGCGCTCCAGGGAAAACGGCAGCTCTTTGAGTTGGATCGCCTGGTAGCGCCAGATGAACTCCGTAAGGGAGTTCGGCCACGTGCGCAGCGACTTCGAGGCGAACCCGCGGGTAATGAGTGCATTGAGGTCCGCGGTCCGCTGGAGCGCAATGGCGTCTGGAACCGCATCCGGCATCAGATTGCGGACTTCGATCAGCGCGCGATATTCTGGCTCGAGGTCGAAGCGCGAGAGCTTCACGTTGTAGAAATCCTCGCAGTCCGCGGGGAACACCTGCACATTTAGCGATCGCCCGATCACCGTGGACGCGTGGGCGCGCTGCCCGGCCTCGATGAGACCGGCAGTTCTCAGCGCCTCGAGCGCGGCCTCAATCACGGCCGCACACGAGGACGAAGCAATGCTGCAAAAATGGCGCGAGCCCCAGGCTCGCGAGCACCCACTTTGCGGCGTACCTCATCTTTGAGTTGTACGGAGATGTCGCTTCGCTGCGAAAGAATGCCCTCGATGCTTTGCCGCGCCAGGGCACAACGAACCTGGGCTCATCGGTCGATGGCATGACGACGTAGATCCCGCACGTCTTCAGGCCAAATAGCCGCAGCATGACCAGACGCTCAAAAAGCGCGCGCACGAGACTTCTGCTCACGAGCAACATCAGACTGTCTTTCGGCGCCGCGATTCCCGTTTTTACAATCTCGACGGGCTTCCCTCCGTCAACGCGGATGACGACCGCATTGCGACCGGTCGGTACCAGGATGTCGTAGATGACTTCTTCGTTCGATGCGAACGGAATGTCGGTGCTGTCCATCAGCGTCCATCCTTGGCGCGCTGCGCCACGACGATCATATCGGGACAGAAAGGCCCTACGCCGGGTAGAAGCGAGATCGGCTCAATAAGCCTCGCGATGCCGGATCTCAGTAGCCTGTCATTCATCGCGAGCCTGTGTCGAAAGATCCAGCCGCCGATGCCGTATATGCGCACCGGTACGAGGCCGCTCTCGCGCAGGAGCCCGAGCATATTGGCGCGGGAGAAAATCGAGCGGCTCCGCATCGCCTGCCATGCGTGACAGAACGCCGAGGAGGGAGCTTGGATTGCGATGATTGTTGAAAACGAGATAGCCTCGCGGCGCTAGGCGAGAGGCGAGATTCCTGAGCACCTCGCTCCTGAGTTCCTGCTGGGCGTTGCCGAAGAATCGAAAAGCCGTAATGAGGTCCATCTCAGGCAGTTCTATGTTTGAGCGTGTGATGTCTGCGAGATGAAAGCTCGTGCGGGCGCACTTGCCGCGCGCGATCGCGACCATCGAGGGGGAGACATCGACTGCGTACGCTTCGGCTGCATACGTCTCCATGAGCGCCGTGATGCGTCCGGTGCCGCAAGCGAAGTCGAGATAACGGGGAATCTTGCCGCGGAAGTACTTGGCAGCGATCCGTCGCAGCAGGGCGTCCTCTCGCTTGGCCATGTAGTTGTCGAATGGCTCAAGATGGAGCGCCGCATCATAGTCCGCGCCCCGTCCGAGATGGCTCTCTCGGTAATCACTCATGCCCGACCCCTTCCGAGCGCCGCTCGCTCGATTCTTCTTTGTATTTCCACCCTGCGGCCGCCGCCGCTTGCGGGTTGGATATTGCTACCGTTGTTTGTGTTTGGCAACGCCTGACCGCCCAACATCCTTCTCGAGCGCTTCGAGTCGTCGCCTGATCGATTCGGCTCGCCGGAACACCCGACGCGCCATCGCGGGCTGGCCCGCTTCGTGCTAACGCCTGCATTCCTCGAGGAGCTCGCGCAGCTTCGCCATGCCCTCGAGGTGCAATCGGAAGATCGCCTGGATGTCCGGGACGGGCATACCGTCAGGCGCAGCAGCGGCCGTGCCGCATCCAGTGCGGGGCTCCCGCGCTTGCTGAGGGACCGCGCGCCGGCGGTAGAGTCGCCCGCAAGCCGGATCCGCGCCGCGACCTCACTGCCCAGGACCTCGCCTACGCCGCCCGCGGGCTTCGGGTGCTCGGCCGCCAGGCCGCGGCCCAGGCTGCGGACCCGACATTCCATGCGTCGCGGGAAGTGTTCGCGGGCGCGGCTAAGGCCTACGACGAACTCGCGCGGAAGTACGATCGAATAGCGTCCAGAATCGGACCTGCTGTTCCCGACAAAACAGAGGCTTAGCGAGGCTGATCTAACATCGATTCTGGACGAGTAGAGCCTGTCAATTCGCTCGAAAATCAGCGCGTTAGGTTCGAGAGAGCGCCCGCATGGCATGCAAGAGGTCGGCGGTTCGATCCCGCCTGGCTCCACAGTGAAACTGCATATTTCGTGGTATTCGGCGTCCGGATCTGGCCGCTGTCCGGGAAAGCCATCGGACCGGCCCTGCCGGGACCGGCTTTCCCGTGGCCCCGCGTAACTAGGACGCGGGGTATCCCCGCATTCCCAATGCATCGTGCCCACGCCCACGGGCTCGGTCCCGCGGTCGCGATCCTCCCTCAATCCTCGACATCGACCCGATCGGTCCAGGAGTTGAGCATAAACACGCGATATCGATTTTTGTCCGGGTCGTGCAGACCCGTGTCCTGGAAGTATGGGTAGCTTACGGTGTGTTCTTCGATCTGCCATGAATGCGGAATGATTTTTCCGATGCGCATGAGGCCAGCTACCTGCCATGGCTCGGCGGCCATGATCCACGCCAGACGTTGATTCTCCCGCATGGACCTTGCGATTTCTTTTGAATACGGTTCTGAGCGTTCTGCCCATGAATGGATTGTAGAAATGGAATACGGCCGCGTCGTCCGGCACGCGCCACTCCGCCGCGTTCCCAGTCACTATTCTGTACGTCCGAGCATCGAAAGCGTCCCCGCGCACGCTGGACATTTTCACGAGCTTGTTGCGCAATCTGAGGTGCCAACTCGATACCTATGACACGTTTGAACGGGAGTGTTGCCGCACAGCATACCGGCCGTCCAAGGCCGCATCCGTAGTCGATGAACCCACAGTTTGCGTAATCTGCGCCGACGAATCGCATTGCCCGAAAGAACGCGGCGTATGGCACGGGAGAGCAGACGACTGCGTCCGGATCATGAATACCCAGTGTGCGTCAGCTCTATCTGCAGACGCGTATGGATGCCGAACCACCGATCATAGAGGCGCTCGGAAACACCAAGTCCTACGCGACGCGCGACGTTGCCGACATTTCGCTCGCGGCTGAGGGAGATTATCTTTCTTAGCCCATTCATACGGTGAACCCGTAAGGGAGCCTGTCGGCGTGTGCCGCTTAGGGTTTGATCTTGCTACCGTTGGGTGTTACTGGCAACCTCAGGCCAACGGGACATCCCGGGGGGCTCCCGGGTCGTCGCCCGCTCGGCTGCTCTGAGGGACCGATGTGCGTCCCGCGGTGGCCCGCTTTAGTAGGGCTCCAGCCTGGGCTTGCCGCCCGTGGCGGCGTCCGATCAGCCCTTGGGCAGCACGATCGGCCGCTCCCGCAGCAGCAGCACCCAATCGCCGTTTTCCATCAGCGCCTCCCGTCCGAGCTCGCGCAGCAGGGCGACCAGGGCGTGGTGCTTGTCGTGCCGGGAAGGATTGCGCTCCAGCTGCTCGGCGAAGCGGCTGGCGCGGCGGAAGATGCCCGCGAAGCGCACGTACTGATTCACCTGCGTCCGCAGGCCCAGCGCGCTCGCCATAGGTCTCCCAGAGGGCGGCGCCGATGGGCGCGAAGCCCATGAGCACCACCAGCCAGCGGTGCCAGAGCGGCAGGCTCTCGAGCCTGCCCGAGAAGAGAACCAGAATGGCGGTGGCGAGCAGGCCCGCGCCGAGGAAGAGCTGCGAGCTGCGCTCGAAGAGGTGCATGCGGTGGCGCTGCGAGCGGGCGCGATCCGCATAGTAGGTCGCCTGGCCGCCTACCCAGTATTTGAGGGCCAGCTCCGGATGCGCGGCCTGCGGCGGCGGCAGCGCCGCGGCAGCCCGCAGCGCCTCGCGGATCCAGCGCAGCTCATCGAGCTGCTTGCGCAGGTAAGAGGAGGAGGCGCTGTCGGGAAGGCCTGCCAATCGCCAGTAGAACTGCACGCGCAGGCCTTCGGCGAGCGCACGATAGTCGAGGTAGCGTCCCTGCACGTCGCGTTTTCGTTGCCAGAGCAGGATCACGGTCAGGGAGGCGAACGCGGCGAGATAGCTCATGGGCAGCGCCCGCCAGGGCAGCACTTCCGCGTAGAGCTCGAAGGTGAGGGCGAGCAGCGCTGCAAAAAGCAGCGTCAGCCGCAGTACCAGACGAGTCGTCCGCTGGTAATGACGCGCGTAGAGGTCCGCGGCGGCGAATGCCGTGGCGAGGGTTCGCTCGCTCACAGAACGGGATGCGATGTCCGGCAGCAGCGTTGCGGCTGCTTGCGGCAGGCGATCGCCGACTGAGTGGCGCAGGGGCTCGCCGTTGAAGCGATCGAGCCGGCTGCAGAGAGTATGGAACAGTGCTTCGTCCCCCTCCTGTGGCAGCAGCCACTCCGGCTTTTTCAGCGTGCGCGTGGTATCGCCGGCGCGCGGCGTGTGAACGTGGTAGACCGGACCGCCATCCTCCGCATCGAGGGGCCGCAGGCCGGCTTCGGGTAGGCCGGACGGTCCCTCGAGCGTCATGCGCACCACGGCAGCAGTTCCCGCGTCTGAAGCCGTCGGCCGCCCGTCCCAGAGCGCAAGCAGCAGATGACACTGTTGGGCGAGGAACAAGCCCACCGCACGGTAACGCTTCTCGCGGTAGTCCTCAGGCGTCAGTCCGTGCTCCGCGGCCGCATCGCGCGGCAAAACGAACACCCGTTCCGGCGGCACTCGCTGCAGGAGCGCATGAAATTCGGCAACGCTCTCGGGAAAGTCACGCTCGTAGTCCGCCAGCTCGAGCGGCAGAGGTACGAGGAAGCTCGTGACCGTCTTCCAGCGCCACTTCGGCGACCAGGCGGTCGGCGCCTTCGGCGAGGGCGGTCACGATCCGCAGGGGCGTAGCGGGATAACGCCGGCGTAGATGGGCGAAGAGCCCGCGCATGTGCTCGCGATGCTGTGGCAGGTCGGCGGCGCGCAGGTGGCGGTGCCCCGTCACGCCGATGACGATCGGCAGCCGTCCATCTGGCACGGCTGCTGCAGCCGGCGCCAGAGCTGCGGCGCTTTCCGTTGCGGTGGCGGCGCTCACGATCGGGGCTGGAGAAACCGCCGCCGATCTTCGGCCGAGTCGATCTCGCGCGGCGACCAGGCGCTCGAGCTCGCCGTAATCGCCGGCACCCGGCGCAGCGCGGGCAACCAGGATCGCCGGCGATCGGTCCCACGATGCGCGCCAGCCGCTTCTCGACCTCGCGCAGCTCCTCGGCGGAGACCCGAGCGGGCTGCGTGCACGCTGCCATTGGCGCGGCCGCTCGGCGACCAGGCGAAGCGCGTGTTGGGGTCTCGCCGGTGGTCTCAGGCCGGGACAGGCTCCGCCGCGCGTCTGCGGCAGCCACTGGCGAAGGTGACCGCACAGCCGCTCGTAGTGCGGTCCCGCGGCCCGGGAAAGCCATCGAGCCAGTGCTGGGTGCTGAGGAAGTACTCCAGACTGTGCGAGGGCAACACGTCCTCGAGTCGAAACGGCAGGATGCGCAGGTCCTTGTGCACGGCGCGCTCGACCTCGCGCCGCACCTGCGGCGAGTCGTTGCTGCTCGCGGAGAACACGAGAACCATCACCTCGCGCGGCGGATATCGCGTCGATGATCTCCGCGGCCCACTCCGCCGCCGGCGATACATCCCGGGGTGCGATCCAGACGCTGAAGCCCTTTCGCCTCCAGATGATCCGTCAGCTCGAAGGCACAGTCGCGGTCCGGCTGCGAGTAGCTGATGAAAATGTCACGCGCCACGCGTTCCGCCCCCGAGCAATCTTCATTGCCTTTCGAGGCTCTTGCGCATGCGCTCGAACGCTTCTGCCGAGTGCCCCGATCTCATCGTTCGCTCGCTCGCGAAGGTCACCCCGCTCGCCTGTCCGAGGCTCACCTCGTCAGCCTGCCGTGTCATCCGACTGTAGGGACGCACTATCACCCAGTATAGCGTGACGATTGATGCATGACCAGCAGCGCCACCAGCACCACCACGATCACGGCCGTTGACACCGGAGAAGAGACGCCGGGCGCCCTCGACGGCATCGGCGAACGGCACCGAGACGATCTGCGCGCCAATGACCTCGTTGGCCTGCCAGCCGAAGCCGTTGTCGTGGCCGTAGCGGGTGATGAGCGTGGCCGGCGCGGCGGTCGCCAGCCCGTGACACGAGAGGCATTCCGGCTGCGCGCGGATGGGGCGCGCGAGATACAGCGAGCGCCCCATGGGCGTGGCGCGCTCGCCCTGGATCTGCTGCGAGCTCGAGATGGTTGCGGAACTGATCGATGATGTCCGCCTCCCAATCGGTCGCGCGATCGCGAGGATTGGTCGGGTTGAGCGTCGCTTCCTTGTAGGTGAAGTCCGGGTGCAGCTTGCGCAGCGAGGCGAAGGTCTGGGTTGCCGCATAGAACGGGATGCTTTGCGGCGGAAAGCCGTCCTGCATGTGATTGACGAGTAGCGGGTCGATCTCATCGGCCGTGTAGGCGCGGCTGGCGAGCGCGCTGTCGAGCATGAGCCCTGCCGTGGCCAGCACCTCCCGCGCGCATCCGCCTGCTGCAGCGAGGCACAGACTGCGTACGCAAACCATCCCACCACCGCGAAGGTGATGAGGAACACCGCGTTGAGCCGCAGGAGCAGTTTCATTCGTCGCCTCGGCCTTCGCGGCGGTCTCCGCGACCATCGCCGGGCCATCTAGAAGTTCGAGCGACGGGATGGCTTAACGCCCGCGTCCGGACCCCCTAACGTGGTTCGGCAGCGCGTGCTTCTCATTATTTGGTATCCTCATTATCCTATGGACAAAACCGATCGCAACCTGCCGCTGGGTCCTCCGAACAGTCAGCCAACACGCACTGAAAGGCCCCGATACCATCATGAAACTGCTGCGCTACGGTCCCGCCGGTCACGAACAGCCCGGACTCCTCGACTCTCACGGCCGGATCCGCTCCCTCACCGGCACGCTTCCCGAGCTGCTCAGCGCAGCATCTCTCGCCGGCGGTCTCGCGCGACTCGCGCGCCATCGATCCGGCGTCGCTCCCGTCGCGATCCGGCAACCCCGGCTCGGTGTGCCGTTTGCCGGCACCCGCAAGTTCATTGCCATCGGCCTCAACTATGCCGACCACGCGGCCGAATCGAACCTGCCGATCCCCACCGAGCCGGTGGTGTTCACCAAGGCGGTGAGCTGCCTGCAGGGACCGAATGACGAGGTCATGATCCCCAAGGGCTCGAAGAAAACCGACTGGGAAGTCGAGCTGGGCGTCGTGATCGGCACTACGCGCCCGCTATGTCGAGGAGCGCGACGCGTTGGAATATGTCGCCGGCTACACCGTCGTCAACGACGTTTCCGAGCGGGAGTACCAGATCGAGCGCGGCGGCACCTGGGACAAGGGCAAGGGCTGCGACACGTTCGGACCCGTCGGGCCCTGGCTCGTGACCCGCGACGAAGTCGGCGACGTGCAGAACCTCGACATGTGGCTCGACGTCAATGGTCAACGAACGCAGACCGGTAACACCCGTACGATGATCTTCACCGTCGCCAAGATCGTCAGCTATGTCAGTCAGTTCATGACGCTGGAGCCGGGCGACATCATCACGACCGGCACGCCTCCGGGAGTAGGCATGGGCCGGAAGCCCGAGCCGGTCTATCTCGCGCCCGGCGACACCATTCGCCTCGGCATCGCCAAGCTCGGCGAGCAGCGCCAGACCGTCATCGCCTGGCGGCGCACCTGAACCCGGATGCCTCGAGGCAGAGGAGACGCATGACGCCCCGGCAGGATTTGCCTCATCCACACCGCGCCTCTGATGGTGCAGCTCTTCACGCCGCTCTGCCGCGACCGGCTGCCCGACGTCAAGGTCACTCAGATCATCAATGAGTCGATGATCAAGGACACGATCGAGGCGGGCAGGGTCCGCCAGCCGACGATCGATGCGCTCATCACTTTCGCCGACGCATGTTTCAAGATGGGAACGGAGCTCGTGATGGTCACCTGCTCCTCCATCGGGCCGGCGGTGGACCTCATCCAGAGCCGGTTCCAGAAGCCGGTGCTGCGGGTCGACGAGCCGATGGCCGAGGCGGCCGTGGCCAGGGGCCGAAGATCGGCGTCGCGGCGACGCTGCGCACGACGCTCGAGCCGACATCGGAGCTCCTGCTCCGCAAGGCAAAGGAGGCGGGGAAGGAAGTGGAGCTGTCGAGTGCCTCTGCGAGGGCGCATTCGACGCGGTCATCGCCGGCGATACGGAGACGCATGACGCGCTGGTGTCCAAGGCCATGATCAACAAATTGGGCGACGTCGATGTCATCGTGTTGGCGCAGGCATCCATGGCGCGTGTGGTCGACCGGCTGCCTCCCGAGGCGCTCACCGCGCCCGTGCTCTCGAGCCCCGCGCTGGCGATGGACTACATACGCGAGAGACTGGCCCGCCTCCGTCCCAACTGACCTGAGGGCTGCTACAGACAATGACTACATCGCCGGATCTGCAAGGCAAGACAGCGCTGGTTACCGCCGCCGCGCAGGGAATCGGACGCTCGAGCGCAGCTGGCGCTCGCCGCAGCGGGTGCGCGCGTCATCGCGACTGATATCGATGACGCGCAAGCTCGCCACGTTGCGGGAGGAGAACGCTGGAATCGAGGTCTGCCGCATGGACGTGTGCGACACATCCAGCGTGGCGTCTGCGGTCGCGCTCGCAGGCATCGTCGACGTCCTCTTCAATTGCGCAGGGTTCGTGCATCACGGCACGGTGCTCGATTGCACGGATGAGGAGCTGGACTTCGCGTACGACCTGAATGTCAAAGGCCATGGTGCGCACGATCCGGGCGGTGCTGCCGGGCATGCTGGCCAAGGGCGCCGGCTCCATCATCAACATGGCGTCGGTGGCGAGCAGCGTCAAAGGAGTCCCGGTGCGCTGCGTCTACGGCACCACCAAGGCGGCGGTCATCGGGCTCACCAAGTCGGTGGCCGCGGATTTCGTCGGCCGCGGCATCCGCTGCAACGCCATTTGTCCCGGCACCGTCGAGACCCCATCGCTCGAGGGTCGCCTCAAGACCCAGGGAAAGACCGACGGAGGGCTATGAGAAGGCGCGCGCGGCATTCATCGCGCGCCAGCCGATCGGGCGCATCGGGCGGCCGGAGGAGATCGCGGACCTGGTGGTGTATCTGGCCGGCGCCGGTCTATACCACCGGGCAGATCCACGTCATCGACGGGGGCTGGTGCATCTGAGGCGCCTAGCTCGAGTCGAGCTGGCGGACGGCCCCAGGTTATGCGGCTGCCGGTGCGGGGCTGGTCGGATGCGGCCTCGCGGCTGGCCCGCCAGGTGTCATAGCATCGGGGATGGAAGTGCAGGATGAGAGTGTCGGTCATCGAGCCGGGCTTCGACCTCGTACTCGATCTCATCGGCGCTCACGAGGACGCGGCAGAAATCGCAGGGTGCGCCGCAACCCTTGCCGCCCCACATCCGCCCGGGCACGGCACTGCGCAAGGCCGCTACCGAGAGCCTTCTCGACCGTTGCTCCGGTACGGGCTCGTTGCGCCCATCCGGTTGCGACCCAATCATTTGCTGACGTCCTGCCCGACCCGCGGGTGGCCGGGCGTGCGACTCGGACACAAGCTTACCGCCTTTTCACTGTATCACGTCCCTTCCGCGACCCGAAACTAGCGCCGCACGATTCGGCACGCAAAGTCGGCTGTGAAAGCGCTGGCGGCCCTATCCGTACCGTGTCTGCGCGTGCCGCGTCGCTCCTTGAATACTCTTTGCCACGCTGGCAGCATTCCGCTATGGTTCCGTCGGCCGGTCAGCCTGTGAAAGGCCAGCCGGCACTCATTACTAGAATCTTTCTGTCGGGGCTTTGAGTCGCACGGAAATCCGGACGCAGCTTGCGGGAGATTCCGTGGTGAACAGCGGACTGCCGGCGAAGCGGCGACTGGACACGTCGCCATCGCAAGGCAGAACACGCCTCCCGGTGCCGCGTGCACCGGCGACCAGCCTTTGCCGGCATCGACCGGTCGCAGCCCATTACCCTTGCGAGGCTCGCGCCACCACGCGCGTGGCCAGGTCATCACGCTGGAGAACTACATGCAATCGCCAGAGCAAGGTTCCGAGCCCAAGCGCCGCAAGACGAACGGTGCCCACGCCCGTACCGAAGCCGATGCTCTCGACCTTCGTGAAATCCTGCGTGCCCTGCAGTCGGTGCGGGACGGCGACTTCTCCGTCCGCCTGCCCGGCGACCAGGCCGGCCTCGCCGGCAAAGTCGCCGATACCTTCAACGAGATCGTGGGCTCGAACGAGCGCCTGGCGCAGCGAGCTCGAGCACGCCGGCCGCATCGTCGGCAAAGAAGGCCGCACGCGACATCGCGTCGGGCTGGACCGCCGCTCCGGCTCCTGGGGCGCGATGGAAGGCTCCGTCAACACGCTGATCGACGATCTGCTCTGGCCGACCACGGAAGTGACCCGCGCGATCGCGGCGGTCGCCAAGGGCGATCTGTCGCAGACCATGCGCCTCGAGGTCGACGGCCGGCCGCTGCAGGGCGAATTCCTGCGCTCGGCGAGCATCGTCAACGCCATGATCGAGCAGATGAGCGCCTTCACCTCGGAGGTGACGCGCGTCGCGCGCGAGGTGGGCACCGAAGGCAAGCTCGGCGGCCAGGCGGCCGTGCGCGGGCGTGGCCGGTACCTGGAAGGACCTCACCGACAGCGTCAACTCCATGGCCAGCAACCTCACCGGCCAGGTGCGCAACATCTCCGAGGTCACCATCGCGGTCGCCAGCGGCGACCTGTCGCGCAAGATCACGGTGGACGTGCGCGGCGAGATCCTGCAGCTGAAGGAAGCCATCAACACGATGGTGGATCAGCTGCGCTCCTTCGCCTCCGAGGTGACGCGCGTCGCGCGCGAGGTGGGCACCGAGGGCAAGCTCGGCGGCCAGGCGATCGTGCCGGGCGTGGCCGGCACCTGGAAGGACCTCACCGACAACGTCAACGCGATGGCCACCAACCTCACCGGCCAGGTGCGCAACATCGCCGAGGTGACCACGGCCGTGGCGCGCGGCGACCTGTCGCGCAAGATCACGGTGGACGTGAAGGGCGAGATCCTGGAGCTGAAGAACACCATCAACACGATGGTGGATCAGCTCAACGGCTTCGCGGCCGAGGTGACGCGCGTGGCGCGCGAGGTGGGCACCGAGGGCAAGCTCGGCGGCCAGGCCGCGGTGCCGGGCGTCGCGGGCACCTGGAAGGACCTCACCGACAACGTCAATTCCATGGCCGGCAACCTCACCGGCCAGGTGCGCAACATCGCCGAGGTCACGATCGCGGTCGCCAAGGGCGACCTGTCGCGCAAGATCACGGTGGACGTGCGCGGGGAGATCCTGCAGTTGAAGGAAGCCATCAACACGATGGTGGACCAGCTGCGCTCCTTCGCCTCCGAGGTGACGCGCGTGGCGCGCGAGGTGGGCACCGAGGGCAAGCTCGGCGGCCAGGCGCTGGTGCCGGGCGTGGCGGGCACCTGGAAGGACCTCACCGACAACGTCAACTCGATGGCGGCCAACCTCACCGGCCAGGTGCGCAACATCGCCGAGGTCACGACCGCCGTCGCCAGCGGCGACCTGTCGCGCAAGATCACGGTGGACGTGAAGGGCGAGATCCTGGAGCTGAAGAACACCATCAACACGATGGTGGACCAGCTCAACGGCTTCGCCGCGGAGGTGACGCGCGTGGCGCGCGAGGTGGGCACCGAGGGCAAGCTCGGCGGCCAGGCCGAGGTGCAGGGCGTGAGCGGCGTCTGGAAGGACCTCACCGACAACGTCAACTCCATGGCGGGCAACCTCACCGGCCAGGTGCGCAACATCGCCGAGGTCACGACCGCGGTCGCCAGCGGCGACCTGTCGCGCAAGATCACGGTGGACGTGCGCGGCGAGATCCTGCAGCTGAAGGAGACCATCAACACGATGGTCGACCAGCTGAACGGCTTCGCCTCGGAGGTGACGCGCGTGGCGCGCGAGGTGGGCACCGAGGGCAAGCTCGGCGGCCAGGCCGTGGTGCCGGGCGTCGCGGGCACCTGGAAGGACCTCACCGACAACGTCAACTCCATGGCGCGCAACCTCACCGGCCAGGTGCGCAACATCGCCGAGGTGACGACCGCCGTGGCGCGCGGCGACCTGTCGCGCAAGATCACGGTGGACGTGCGGGGCGAGATCCTGGAGCTGAAGAACACCATCAACACGATGGTGGACCAGCTGAACGGCTTCGCCGCCGAGGTGACGCGCGTGGCGCGCGAGGTGGGCACCGAGGGCAAGCTCGGCGGCCAGGCCGAGGTGCCGGGCGTCGCCGGCACCTGGAAGGACCTCACCGACAACGTCAACGTGATGGCGAACAACCTCACCAACCAGGTGCGCGGCATCGCGAAGGTGGTGACCGCGGTGGCCAACGGTGACCTGCAGGCAGAGGCTGACGGTGGAATCCAAGGGCGAGGTCGGCGGCGCTCGCCGACACCATCAACAGCATGACCGACACGCTCGCGATCTTCGCCGACCAGGTGACCAGCGTGGCGCGCGAGGTCGGTGTGGAAGGCCGCCTCGGCGGCCAGGCGCACGTGCCGGGCGCCGCCGGCACCTGGAAGGACCTGACCGCCAACGTGAACCTGCTCGCCGCCAACCTCACGACCCAGGTGCGCGCGATCGCGGAGGTGGCGACCGCCGTGACCCAGGGCGACCTGACACGCTCGATTCAGGTCGATGCGCGCGGCGAGGTGTCGGAGCTCAAGGACAACATCAATGCCATGATCGGCAACCTGCGCGGCACGACGGAGCGCAACACCGAGCAGGACTGGCTCAAGACCAACCTCGCGAAGTTCAGCCGCATGCTGCAGGGCCAGCGCGACCTGGTGACGGTCGGCCAGCTGCTGCTCTCGGAGCTCGCGCCGCTGGTCAACGCGCAGCAGGGCATCATGTACGTCATGGACGCGGTCAACGGCGGCTCCGCGCCTCAAGGAGCTGGCGAGCTACGCCGACGGCGCGCACGAGATGCCGCGATCCGCGGTTCTTCGCTATCGGCGAGGGGCTCGTCGGCCAGGCGGCCGCCGACCGCAGGCGCCTGCTGATCACCGATCTCGACCGCACTCGATCGAGGTGCGCGCCGGGCTGGTCGGCCGCGGCTCCGCGCAGCGTCATCGTGCTGCCGGTGCTGTACGAGGGCGAGGTGAAGGCGGTCATCGAGCTCGCCTCGCTCCACGATTTCACCCCCTCGCAGCTCGCCTTCCTCGAGCAGCTCACCGACAGCATCGGCGTCGTGCTCAACACCATCGAGGCGACGATGCGCACCGAGGAGCTGCTGAAGCAGTCGCAGCAGCTCGCTGGCGAGCTGCAGACGCAGCAGCGCGAGCTGCAGCAGACCAACGAGGAGCTCGCCACCAAGGCGCGCCTGCTCGCCGACCAGAACGTCGAGGTCGAGAGCAAGAACACCGAGATCGAGCTCGCCCGCAAGGCGCTCGAGGAGAAGGCGGCGGAGCTGGCGCTGACCTCGCGCTACAAGTCCGAGTTCCTGGCCAACATGTCGCATGAGCTGCGCACGCCGCTCAACAGCATCCTCATCCTGGCCAGCAGCTGTCGGAGAACAGCGAGGGCAATCTCAGCAACCGCCAGGTCGAGTACGCGCGACCATTCATTCGGCGGGCACGGACCTGCTGACCCTGATCAGCGACATCCTGGATCTGTCGAAGATCGAGTCCGGCACGGTTACGGTGGAGTACGAGGAGCTCCGCTTCACGCACCTGCGAGAGACCGTCGAGCGCAACTTCCGGCACGAGGCCGAGAAGCGCAAGCTCGCCTTCACGCTGGACTTCGATCACGCGGCTCGCGCGTTCGATGACCACCGACTCCAAGCGCCTGCTGCAGATCCTGAAGAACCTGCTGTCGAACGCCTTCAAATTCACCGAGCGCGGCGGTGTCGGCTGCACGTCGGCGTCGCCACCGGCGGCTGGAGCGCTCGATCATCCGACGCTGAGCCAGGACCGGCACGGTCATCGAGTTCTCGGTCAGCGATACCGGCATCGGCATCCCGCCGGAGAAGCAGCGCATCATCTTCGAGGCGTTCCAGCAGGCCGACGCCGGCACGGCGCGCAAGTACGGCGGCACCGGCCTCGGCCTCGCGATCAGCCGCGAGCTGGCGCAGCTGCTCGGCGGTGAGATCCGCCTGACCAGCGTCCCCGGGCAGCGGCAGCACGTTCACCCTCTATCTGCCGCTGCACTACCGGGCCGCGCTTTAGCCGGGCCATCGCAAGGCGCCGGCCTCCGTTGCTGCGCCGGCAGGCAGCCGGCCTTCAGCCGGTGCGTGCTGCCGGTCGCGCGCATGGAGGAGATCGCTGACGATCGCGATGACCTGCGCCGGGCGATGCCGTGCTGCTGGTCGTCGAGGACGACCCGCACTATGCGCGGATCCTCCTCGACCTTGCGCGCGACACGGGCTTCAAGGTGCTGGTGGCCGGCACCGGCGCGCGGCGCTGTCGCTCGCGCGCAAGTACAGGCCGACCGCCGATCTCGCTCGATGTCTTCCTGCCCGACATGCTCGGCTGGACCGTGCTCGAATCAGCTCAAGCGCAACCCGCGAGACGCGCCACATCCCGGTGCAGATCCTCACGGTCGAGGACGAGCGCCAGTACGGGCTGGAGCGCGGCGCCTTCTCGTTCGTCACCAAGACGATCACCACCGAGGAGCCTGGATGCGGCGCTCGACCGGCTGAAGAGTTTCACCGCCGCGCGCCTGCGCCGGTTGCTGGTGGTCGAGGACGATGCGGCGGAGCGCATGAGCGTCGGAGCTGCTCGGGTCACGACGATGTCGAGATCGCCACCGCCGCCGACCGGCGCGGAGGCGCTCGAGCTCATGCGCGGGAGCGAGCTTCGATTGCGTCGTGCTCGACCTGCGCCTGCCCGACATGTCCGGCTTCGAGCTGCTCGCGCGAGGTCCAGAAGGATGCCGCGCTGCGCGACATGCCCATCGTCGTCTTCACCGGACGCGAGCTCTCGGTGCCGAAGAAGCCGAGCTGCGCAGCAGGCCAAGAGCATCGTGCTCAAGGGCGTGCGCTCGCCGGAGCGCCTGCTCGATGAGACCGCGCTGTTCCTGCATCGCGTGGTCGCCGATCTGCCGGCCGCGAAGCAGGCACATGATCGCAGTCGCTGCACGAGAGCGACGAGGCGCTGCGCGGCCGCAAGGTGCTCGTCGTCGACGATGACATCCGCAACATCTTCGCGCTGAACAGCCTGCTCGAGCGGCACGACATGCAGGTCATCAACGCCAACAACGGCCAGGAGGCGATCAATCTGGTGGAGAGCACCGATGATCTGTCGCTCGTGCTGATGGACGTCATGATGCCGGAGATGGACGGCTACGAGACCATGCGCCGCATCCGCAGCAAGCCGCAGTTCCGCATGCTGCCGATCATCGCGCTGACGGCCAAGGCGATGAAGGGCGATCGCGAGAAGTGCCTGGAGGCCGGCGCCTCGGACTACGTCGCCAAGCCGGTGAACACCGATCAGCTGCTGTCGCTGGTGCGCATGTGGCTGCACCGCTAGATGCACCGGCGGCGCGAGGGCTTGCGCACGGCAGGCCGCAGCCGGAGGAGAAAGTCAACATCCTGCTGGTCGATGACCAGCCGGCGCGGCTGCTCGCCTATCAGTCGATCCTGGCCGATCTCGGACCAGAATCTGGTCAGCGCCCGCTCCGGACTCGAGGCGCTCGAGCAAGCTGATGCGCGAGGAGTTCGCGGTCGTGCTGCTCGATGTCAGCATGCCGGACATGGACGGCTTCGAGGCCGCGAGGCTGATCCACGAGCATCCGCGCTTCGAGCGCACGCCGATCATCTTCGTCACCGGCGTGCACTTCAACGAGCTCGACCGCCTGAAGGGCTACAAGCTCGGCGCGGTCGATTACGTGTCGGTGCCGGTCGTGCCGGAGATCCTGCGCAGCAAGGTCTCGGTGCTGGTCGAGCTCTATTGCAAGCGGCGCGAGCTGCGCGAGCTGAACCGCACCTGGCGTGCGCCAATGAGCGCTCGCCGCGGCCAACACCGCCCTGCAGGCGGAGAAGACGCGCGAGCTCGAGGCGCTCAACCGCAGCCTGCAGCGCGCGAACGCAGAGCTCGAGGCGCGCCAACCGCACGCTGCAGAGCCGAGATCGCGCGAGCGCACACGCGTGGAGCAGGCGCTGAAGGAGGCCGACCGCCACAAGGACGAGTTCCTGGCGATGCTCGCGCACGAGCTGCGCAATCCGCTGGCACCGATCCACAACGCGGTCGAGCTGATGCGCATGAAGCCGCTCGACGATCCGCAGCTCAACTGGGCGCGCGATGTCATCGCGCGGCAGCTGACCAGCCTCACGCGTCTGGTCGACGATCTGCTCGATGTGTCGCGCATCACGCGCGGCAAGATCAACCTGACGCGCGCAGGCGTCGAGCTCCGAAGCGCTCTCGCGCGCGGTCGAGACGGTGCACCCGCTTTTCGACGAGCGCGGCCATCAGCTCACGCGTCGAGCTGCCGGAGCCGGGCGTGGACGTCTTCGGCGATCCCACTGCGCCTGACGCAGGCCATCGCCAACGTGCTCGGCAACGCGGCGAAGTACACGGACAAAGGCGGCCAGATCGCGCTGTGCGCGCGGTGCCAGGCGGCGCGACGTCGAGATCTCGCGTCCGCGACAACGGCATCGGCATCCGGCCGGAGCTGCTGCCGCACGTCTTCGAGCTCTTCACGCAACTCGATCGCGGCGACGGCCGGCCGCAGGGCGGCCTCGGCATCGGGCTCGCGCTGGTGCAGCGGCTGGTGCAGATGCATGGCGGCAGAGTCTCGGCGGCGAGCGAGGGGCCGGGCAAGGGCAGCGAGTTCGTGATCCGGCTGCCGCTGCTGCGCGAGAAGACGAGCCGGTCGAGGCAACGCCGAGCTGATCGCGGATTGCCGATCGGCAGGCCGAGGTGACGTCCGTCGTGACGCCGCTGGTTACGGCGAGCGCAGCGCGCATGGCGTCGCCGAATTCTGATCGCTGACGACAACAACGACGCGCTGGAGAGCCTGGCGACGCTGCTGCAGCTCAGCGGACACGAGGTCTTCACGCGCGACAATGGCGGCACCGCGCTGCAGAAGCGCCGAGCGGCACCTACCGGAGGTCGTGCTGCTCGACATCGGCATGCCGCTGCTCGACGGCTATGAGGTGGCGAGGCGCATCCGGGCCCAGCCCTGGGGCCAGCGGATCACGCTGGTCGCGCTGACCGGCTGGGGCCAGGACTCCGACCGGCGCCGCTCGCGCGAGGCCGGCTTCGACTCGCACCTGGTGAAGCCGCTCGACCTCGAGACGCTGACCGACCTTCTGGCCCGCCTGCCTTCGCCGTCCGCTCAGGGCCGCGCCGTGGCAAACGGCGGTACGCCGCCGCTGGGGCGAAGTCCTCGGCGGCGCTGAATCGCACCAGCCTAGCCCTGAGACATTGTCCCCGGGGCGCCGCACGTGTAATCTTGCGCGCCCGTCGCGTCCCCGTCGTCTAGAGGCCCAGGACATCGCCCTTTCACGGCGGTAACACGGGTTCGAATCCCGTCGGGGACGCCAATGAAAACAAGATTCGGGGTAATTCGCACGACCTGGTGAGCTTTGGCGGGACAACGAATGATCGAGGCGCAACCTCTCATAGCAGTGCGTGATGTCAGGCCAGCAGTCGGCTCGTACGGCGAGCTGCTCGGAGCCGATTCTCTTCCCGATAGACAGCCATCGCGACTTCTACGATCGGATATGGTGCCGCCGGTCGGCTGGTCCTGCAGCTGCACGCATCGGACGAGGCGAGCAACACCCCGACCTGGTCAATGCAGATGCTGCGCCGGTCGCGCATGGCGTCGTACTCTCGTTCCAGGTGGAATGATTTTTCGATGCTGCCGTGAAGCGGCGCGCGGCCTGAAGGTTCGGAGGTCGTGGAAGAGCCTCACGTCGGCCCGCGCCTCAGCATAGGGAGATGTGGCTTCGGACCCGGACCCGTTATGTCGTCGTGACTGCAGTCGCGACGTGAGTGCGCGTCTTGCAACCCTCGAAGAGGGCTAGGCTGAGTCGCCGTTAGCGTACTATTTAGAGCCCATAGAACGAGTCCCCGGGGGGACATATGTCATCGACTGAGGCAATTGCGCCGCCGCAAGGTGTGCGCGTGTCGCCGCGCTTTCACCGACCTGCGGCGTCTGGACAGCAATTTCTTCCTGTTCATGGTGGCGCTGCTCTGGCTCGGAATCCTCATCGGGATTCATGCCGGACATCATCCGTCATAACAAGGCGCACGAGGTGTTCCCGGCCGTAGTCCATTTCCACGCGGTCGTATTCGTCAGCTGGCTCAGCCTCCTCGACGGCGCAGGTTCTGCTCGATTCGGTCGCGCAGGGTGGATCTGCATCGCGAGTTGGGGATGGCCGGCACGGCGCTCTACGGCGCGATGCTGGTACTGGGCATCGTCGACGTCGGTCGTGGTGGACTATCGCTGTTTGGCACCCCGACAGTACGATCCCTCTTTCCTCGAGCATTCAGCTCGCGGCATGGCGGCTTCGCGGTGCTCGGAGGCCTCGCCATTGCGTGGCGCAAGAGCTCCGACGCCCATAAGCGTCTGATCATTCTCGCCACCATCTGCATTGCCGATGCCGGGTTCTCGCGCTGGTTGGCGCCGCACATGGAGAAATACGCTGGCAATGGCTACTGGGGGAATTCGCTCAAGCTGTACCTCAGCGACTTCCTGCTCGTCGCGCTGCTGGGCGCCTACGACCTCTTCACCCGCGGACGCCTCTATGGTGCTTACGTGTTCGGAGCCGTCTGGGGGCTGGGCCTCGAGTTCATCGCAATTTGGCTGTATGTCAGCCCGTGGTGGAAGCCAGTCGCGACGACGCTCATTGGCCGCTGACTGCGAGCGGCAGCTCGCAGCTCGAGGACGACGAAGCCCGCCCAGTAGTGCAGGGATGTTCGTAGGGGATGGCGTCCACCGACGACCTGCGCACGAAGGCGCCTTTGCGCTAAGCGCCGGCGCGTGACCCAGGATCAGCTCGAGGGAATCAGCAGGAACGCCCGCTGCCAGCCTGGATCATTGGCGTCGGTACCGTTGACCGCTATCCAGCCGTTCGAGCTGACGGCGACCGCATCCCCCGAGACTCACGGTCCCGAGCGGACTCGTGGGGTCGATCAGCGTGTTGAGGTCGTACATCTGGCCGCCCTCGTAGAGGAAGGCACGAGTCGTCGTATCGCTTTGCGAGGAGCCGACGATCTGCCCGGTGTCGTTGATGGAGCTGGCGGAGCTGTTGGTGTCGCCGCTGAGCGTGCCGAGATCCATCATCACACCCGCATGGATCAGGAAGGCGTGTGACGGTGCTCCGTCGGTCTGATCCGTCCGGGATGACCCGACCACGTCACCCGCAGTGTTTATTGAGTCTGCACTGCTGTAGTAGGCGTTGTTCAGGCCGCCCAGATCCGTGATGACGCGTTTTGCCACTCGACCGCGTGCATGCCGGTGGCTCCGGTAGCGGAAAACGAGAACGTGCTGCTGCCGACGATCACTCCGCCGTCGTTGATGGCATTCGCGTTCGCGTTGAATCGATTGCAGTTGTCGCACTGAGTTCGGGCAGACTGGTCTCCGCGTATCCGGGCGCGGTCCAGACCAGGGGCAGGCCAGAGACCGTCCCTGACTGACCGTAGTTGCCGATGATGAGTGCCGTTGTTATTGGCGGCGACCGCTTCGGCATACGATTGGTACTGGCCCATCAGCAACATCGCGCCACCAGTGACCGTCCAGAAGCCCGGCTCCGGCGGCCCGTTCGGTACTTCGGCGCCGGCGATCACGCCGCTATCGGTGATGCCGCCCACGTAGGCGCCGCTTTCCGTCGTGGCGAATGTGAGCTCGATTGAGCGCGCCAGTGCTCTGCTCGTACTCCCACACTCGCCCGCGGTCGCGGTCTCCTGCTCGCCGACGACGAAGCCCTGATCGTTGACGCCGGTCGCAGTGATCGAGCCGGTCGCATCGAGGCGGGGAATTTCAACTATTTTGTAAAAGCGCGGCCCTGGCGGAGTGGCGGGTGGCGCCGGAGATGTGGGCGGACTCGGTGTGGTTGGCGGCGGTGAAGAGCTGCCGGAAGAGGGCGCGCTCGCCGTCGGAGGCGTCGTCGTCGTAGAGCTGCTCGATTTGACCGAGGTGGTCGTAGAGGGCATCGCCGTCGCGGAAGCCGATGCTGCGGGGTCTGCCATGGAGCCGGAGGAACCGCCGCCTCCGCATGAGGCGCATGCGAGCGCCGCGAGAATCACGATCATCGATCTCATTTCACCACCTCCCCCGTGTGGTTTCCTTGCGGGCGCGCAAGCGCGGCCCGACTGCAACTCTGCACATAGCGTGCCCAGAGGCTGGACCGTGAGGAGGCATAGCGGCGTGCGCTTCTTTGAGAATGTCGCCGCGTGGCGGCAGAATGCGCGACCCGCTTCAGGCAAAGGTTCCGTTCCGTGCACAGCGCCCAGCCGCCCCGATGGAAGACTCTGCTCGCGTTCGCGATCATCTACTTCGTCTGGGGATCCACGTTCTACGCTATCCGCGTCGGCGTCCACGAAGTGCCGCCGCTGCTGCTACGCCGCGATGCGCTTCACCATCGCGGGCGTTGTCCTGTTCATCTGGGCAGTAGCGAAGGGCGAGAGGCCTGCCGAGCCGGCGCGAGTGGGCCGCCGTTACGTTCGTGGCCTTCTTCATCTTCGTGGTGGACTACGGCATCCTCTTCTGGGCGGAGAAGCGCGTGCCCTCGGGCACGGCGGCGGTGATCCTGGCCACCGATTCCGGCCTTCATGGCGCTCGCGGAGATCATCCTTCTGCGCACGGAGCGGCTGACGCTGCGCCTCGGGACGGCGCTGCTCATCGGGCTCGGAGGCGTCGTGGTGCTGGTCGATCCGGCGCTCGGCATGTCGGGCGCGCCGGTCTATCGTCCTGGGCGCCGCGGCTCTGCTGATGAGCGCGGCGCCTGGTCCGGCGCCTCCGTGCTCTCCAAGAGGATGCCCATGCCTGCATCCAAGGTCATGAGTGCCGCGGCGCAGATGCTGGTCGGGCGGCGTACTGCTTTGCATCGTCGCGGCGGCCGCGGGCGAGGAGCGCGGCTTTCATCCCGGCAGCCGTCTCGGCCGCGGCCTGGGTCGCGCTCGCGTACCTCATCGTCGCGGGCTCGATCGTCGGCTTCACCGCCTACACATGGCTCATTCATCATCAGTCGCCCGACCAAGGTCGGCACCTACGCTTACGTCAACCCGGTGGTGGCGGTGGTCTCGGCCATTTCCTCGGCGGTGAAGTGTTGGACGCGCCACGGTTCTGGGACTTTGCTGGTGCTGCTCAGCGTGCTCGTCATCACCACGCGACGCCGGGAAAATGCGGTGGAACTTTCCCGCAGGCGGGCGGTTCAACGCTAAGCCTTCCCTGGACGGCCCGCCTTCCGCGACCGCCGCCGAAGGCCTCGCGATAGCTCGCGATTCCACTACAGCGGACGTAATGGAGACCAAGTCCATGTCATATCTCGATGTCGCCCCCCTCATCACCGCCTTACGCAACACCCCCGAAGAGTTCGAGCTCTCCGGCGGCTGGCTGTGCCACGTGCGCAGCTGGCACAGCTTCCGTGTCGGCTCGGAAGACCGGGTCGAGATCCGCGCCGCCTGCAATTGCGTGCTGCTCGCCGTGCGCCCGGAGCAGGAGCGGGAATTCGCCGGCTGCTTCCGCGAGTGGCAGACCGCCTACTGGCGGCCGCTCGAGATCAACCGCGAATTCGCCGCGCATTTCGGGCGCAGGCCGCAGGCCCTGCAGTGGCTGATCGATGCCACCGGCGCCCTGCACCGCTGGCTGCTGCAACGGGGCCGGGGCCGGCCCGCAGTCGGCGTGGCCGTCTCACCCACCGTCTGATGATCTGCGGCGGGCGGAGGATCTCTCCGCTCGTCCGCGCCGGCGGTCGGTCCGTCCGCTCGCCCGCCACCGTAGCGCCGCTAAAACCGTGCGCGCCGCATGGAATAGCCCGTAGCGGCCGGCTATCCTTCCGCTTTGGTTCCAGGTCAAGGCGAAAGGTGGAGCAGGGTGGCCAAAGTACCTCCTGGAGTGGGTCCGCGGTTTCCGCAGGTCGTCGTTCTGGTGGGCGCCACGGGCGATCTTGCCCGGCGCAAGCTCCTTCCCGGGCTGTTCCATCTCGCCGGCGTCGGATTCATCCCGGGCTGCCGCATCATCGGAGTCTCGCTCGACGACATCGACGCGGACGGCTTCCGTAAGATCGCGCGCGGTGCTCTCGACGAGTTCTCCACACGCAAGGTCATCCGAGGCTGATTGGACCTCATTCGCCGAGTGCCTGGACTACGTCCCGCTCGGCGGCGGCGCGGCTGCGCTGCGGGCCGCGGTGGAGCGCGCGGAGAAGGCGTTAGGCGGCGGAGAGCCGGCGTCTGCATTATCTCAGCGTGCCGCCGAGCGCGGCACTCTCGGCCGTGCGCATGCTCGGCGAGGCGGGCCTCGTCGAGCGCTCGCGCATCATCATGGAGAAGCCCTTCGGCACCGACTTCGCGAGCGCCGGTCTCGCTCAACGCCAAGCTGCACGAAGTGTTCGCGGAGGAGCAGATCTTCCGCATCGACCACTTCCTCGGCAAGGAGCCGGCGCAGAACATCCTCGCCTTCCGCTTCGCCAACGGCCTGTTCGAGCCGATCTGGAACCGCAACTTCATCGATCACGTGCAGATCGACGTTCCGGAGACGCTCGGGCTCGGCAAGCGGGCGGCGTTCTACGACCACATCGGCGCCTTCCGCGACATGGTGGTGACACACCTCTTCCAGATCCTCGCCTTCATGGCGATGGAGCCGCCGACGGCGCTCGAGCCGGCCTCCATCGGCGAGGAGAAATACAAGGTCTTCCGCAGCATGCTGCCGATCGAGCCGAGCGCACGTGGTGCGCGGACAATACACCGGCTATCGCAGCGAGGAAGGCGTCAGCCCGGAGTCGGACACCGAGACCTTCATCGCCCTCAAGTGCTAGCATCGACAACTGGCGCTGGGCGGGCGTGCCTTTCTATCTGCGCACCGGCAAGCGCCTCGCCGAGGGGCAGCGCATCATCTCCATCGCCTTCCGCGAGCCGCCGAAGAGCATGTTTCCGGCCGATTCCGGCGTCGGCGCGCAGGGACCGGACCACCTGACGTTCGATCTCGCGGACGTCTCCAAGATGTCGCTTTCCTTCTATGGCAAGCGGCCGGGCCCGGGCATGCGGCTCGACAAGTTGAGTCTGCAGTTCGCCATGAACGACACCGGGCTCGTCGGCGACGTGCTCGAGGCCTACGAGCGGCTGATCCTGGATGCGATGCGGGGCGACCGCACGCTGTTCACCAACGCCGAGGGCATCGAGCGGCTGTGGGAGGTGTCGACGCCGCTGTTGGAAGCACCGCCCCCCGTCCGCCTCTACGCGCCCGGATCCTGGGGCCCGAACTCCATGCACCAGCTCATCGCGCCCCACGCCTGGCGCCTGCCCTTCGAGCGGGTGTGGCGCGACAACCGCGCGGGCACCTGAGGCTGCGGCGCGCCGGCCGGATGTTGTAGGATGTTACCGGCGCAACAACGCGCCTAGGGTCGAAATAACAAGGAGCACGGAGAGTATGCTTATCCTCACGCGACGAGTAGGCGAGACCATCATGGTCGGCGACACGGTGACTTTCACGGTCCTCGGCGTCAAAGGCAACCAGGTGCGCTGCGGCATCAACGCGCCGAAGGAGATCGCCGTGCATCGGGAGGAGATCTACGAGCGGATCCACCGGGAGCGCGAGGAAGCCGCCCCGGGGCGCGCCCCGAGGGCGCCCCGAGGACGAGCCGCCCGGCGGGCCTGAGACCTGATCGCCGCGGGCCGCGGAGCCCGCGGCCACGGAGGGTCGGTGGCGGGCCCCAACCTGCTAAAATAGGGCCTTCGTATCCAAAGGAGACCCTAGATGCCCCTTCCAGTGCGCCGTACCGGCAATCCCATGCTGAACGATAAGACCTTCGGCGAGCCTGCCGCGGGTCGGGATCGGGGTCGAGGGGATGACCCTCAAAGGGACGATCGACAAGTCGTTCCTGCTGCTCATCGTGCTCATGGCGGCCGCGCTCTGGCCCTGGTCGCAGATGGCGGGCGGGGACGTCCAGGCGGTCTCGGGCATCACCATGCTCGGCGCCTTCGGCGGCTTCATCCTCGCCATGATCGTCAGTTTCAAGCCGACCACCGGCACCGCTACCTCGCGATTCCGTATGCGGCGCTGGAAGGCCTGTTCCTCGGCGGCATCTCGGCCGTGCTGGAGCAGCGCTACCATGGCATCGCCATCCAGGCCGTGGGCTTGACCTTCGGGGTGCTGGCGCGTGCTGCTGATCGCCTACCGGACGCGCCTGATCAGGGTCACGGATCGGTTCCGGGCCATGGTGGTCGCCGCCACCTTCGGCATCATGCTTTTCTACCTCGCGACCATCGATTCTCGGCTTCTTCCATTTCTCGGTGCAGGCGCTCTTCGCGCCCACCCCGCTCGGCATCGGCATTTCGCTGGTGATCGTCGGCATCGCCGCGCTCAATCTCGTGCTGACTTTCGACCTCATCGAGCGTGGCGTCGCCGGCGGGGCGCCGAAGTACATGGAGTGGTACTGCGCCTTCGGCCTGATGGTCGCCCTGGTATGGCTCTACCTGGAGATGCTGCGCCTCCTCGCCCTGACGCGCCGCAACTGACCGAGCCCATCCTCATCCCCCACGCGGAGCTCTCCGCCGAGGCGCTGCGGGGGGTGATCGAGTCCTTCGTGCTGCGTGAAGGCACCGACTACGGCGCGCGCGAGTATTCCCTGGAGGAGAAGGTCGCGCACGTACGCGCGCAGCTCGAGCGTGGGCAGGCCCGCATCCTCTTCGATCCCGAATCCAACACGGTCACCCTGATGCTCGTGCCGGCCTGAGCTTGGCGAGGTCTGCTGCTTGCTCGATGCTCCTCGCGGTATCCATCACACAATACCGAGGATCGAGACCATGAAACAGCGACCGCACGGCGGGCCAGTGGAAGCAGATCAAGGGCAGTATCAAGGAGCAATGGGGCAAGCTCACGGACGATGAGATCACCCAGCTCGAGGGCAACAGCGAGAAGCTCGCGGGCAAATTGCAGGAGCGATACGGCCTCGCGCGCGAGGAAGCGGAGCGCCAGGCGCGAAGGACTTCCAGACCCGCAACAACTGGCACTGAGCGCCAGAAAGCGCTCGTCCCGTCGCGGCCATGGTGCCGTGCGGGACGGGCGTGGCTATCATGCGGGCCTTCCCAGGGATGCTCGATGCCCTGGGTCGCCTCCCGAAGCAACAAGAACGGCCCGGGACGGGAGCTTCGATGGGAGACTCACTCATGCGATCGGTCCCGGGGTGCTCGCGGGCGTGCTCTGCTCCGCCACCGCGATGGCGGCCGGGGCGGGCGCCTGATCTCGCCGCGCTCAGCCGCATCCCCGCCGTCTCCGGTTATGAGCAACCCCTCGCGAGCGCGATCCAGCGCGATCTCGGCGAGCATGGGGCTGAATCCGAGCACGGACAACTTCGACGACGTCTGGGTGACGGTCGGCAGCGGCTCACCGCATCGCCTGGTCGTCGCCGCAATCGATCAGCCCGGATACGTGGTCAGTGGCATCACGCCGCAGGGATATCTGCGGGTGGAGCGGCTGCCGCAGCCAGAGCCGAACGCCGTGTTCGATACGCTGAGCTTTGCGCAGCCGGTGTGGGTACGCGACCGCAAGCCGATGCTCAATGCCTCATTTGCCGGGCTCAACATTCATCTATCGCCGGACCGGCTGAATCCTCCCGACATGACTCACATCGATGAGCTCTACCTGGACATCGGCGCGCGCTCGGCGGACGAGGCGCATGCGGCCGGCGCAGATTTTCTCGACCCGGTCAGCCTCGCGCAAGCCACCGATCACTGTCGGCGCGGACGATGAGGCCGGTGCCGGCGCTGGCGATCGGTTCGGATGGGAGGCGCTGCTCGAAGCCAGCCGCGGACTTCGCCGGTCTCACGCCTCGGGCACGACGACGGTCGCCTTCGTCACCCAACAATGGCTCGGAGGACGTGGCCTGATCCGTCTTTTGACGGAGTCGCCCGCGGACGAGATGATCTTCGTCGGACGGATCAGTCCGCAGACATCGGTCCGCAACACGGGCGAGGCGCGGCGCCAACCGGGTGACGGCGTGTTGGTCGGCGGCTCAGGGCGATGGAGCTCCGCGGCGATCTAGCCGCGACTCTGCGTCGCTGCGGGTCACAACACATTCCGTATCACGCGGTTGCGTCGGCGCCGCCGCGCATGGCGGGCTTTGATAGCCTCCCGCGCTGCCGCACGCCTGGCGGAGCTCGGCGTGGCGACCTGCTGCCCGTGACTCCCGCCGAGACTTTCTCGCGCGCCGATCTGCGCGGGCTCACTGCGGCTGCTGGAGGCGTATCTCAAGGAACCTG
Organism: uncultured Pseudomonadota bacterium; assembly: GCA_963726045.1. Lineage (GTDB taxonomy): Bacteria > Pseudomonadota > Gammaproteobacteria > Steroidobacterales > Steroidobacteraceae > 13-2-20CM-66-19. The sequence continues at coordinate 7,760 of CAVSAZ010000022.1, read as the reverse complement.
CCGTGCGGATGAGTGCGGCAGACGATCCCTTCGATGCGGCCGCGGCGTCCGCACGCATCCGAGCGGCACACGCCGCGGACTCCAGCGAGCCCGGCAGGCGCCGCGCCGACGCGCAGGTCGTCTCCATTGAAGGCGCTCACGCTGGCTTACGGCGCGAGCGGTCACGAGGAGGGCGTGCGCCAGGCGGTCCTCGCGCAGTTCCCGCCTGGGCCCGCCGCCAGACGAAACCGACTCAGGGGGCAATCTGGTGCTGTCCCTCGGCGGCTCGGCGCGCGGCGGCCATGGCCCGGATCTGGTTTTCGATGCCCACATGGATGAGATCGGCTACGAAGTCACGCATATCGAGAGCGACGGCCGCCTGCAGGTGAAGGAGATCGGCGGCTTCTACGACCGGTATTACCTCGGTCACGCGATGTTGGTGCATACCGGCGTTGGCCGCGATGTCGGCGGAGTGCTGGAGCCGCCTCCGGGCTGGGACCGGCCCGACTTCAAGTGGCCGCCGCCCTTCCGCACCTCCGGCAACCCGCTTATGTCTATGTCGGTACGGCGAGCGAGGCGGAAACCGGAAGGCTCGGGATCCACGTAGCACGACTACCTGACCATCCCCAAGGCCTATCATCCGCTCGTCGGCTCCATGGCCGCGGTTCGGAGTCTCGATGACCGCGTCGGAGATATGGCCCTGGTGGCGCGGTCCGCGCACTGGGTCCGGATTTCGCGAGCAAGTGGCCCGGTCGCCGGGTGACGTTCATCTGGACGACAGGCGAGGAGGTAGGGCTGGACGGCGCGCGGCTTATGCGGCGAGCATGGCGAAGCAAGGACACTTTCCGGATGTCGTGTTTGCAATCGACACTTTCGTCAGCAGCGACTCGACCACTGGAGACGCAACGCTTTGCGGATGCTGTGATCGGGACAGGGATTCGTGGTGCGCGCGGTCGACGATTCCAACATCGATCCGCCAGCCGATGTCGCACGCCTCATCCGGATGGCGCACGATCATGATATTCGCGGTGCAATGGGGCGCCACGGGAGGTGGCAACGATGGAGCTGCGTTTACCCGCTACGGGGCGGTGGACGTCGCGCTGGGATGGCCCGCTGTGTACTCGCACTCTCCTGTCGAGACCAGCAGCATCAAGGACGTTGATGCGCTCAGCCGGATTACTGAGGCGCTTGCGACGGAGTGGTGATTTTCTTGGCGTCCCGCCGTGACGCCGCCTGCCGCAGGCGGCGAGCCCGATTGAGCACCATCCGCGCCGCCCCCTCCAGGCGGAAGCGCATGCGACTGCGCTGAAGGGTCACCCAGGACATGGCACCGACGGCGGTGCCGAGCGCCTGCTTGTACTCCGAGTCACCCGCCAGGTAGTCATACATGCGATGCCCGGCGTGCGCATTGCAGCTCCACCGCCAGCTTGTGGACCACCAGGCCCGGCCGGTTCTGCTTCTCACAGATGTGGTAGTCGAGGCCGGACTGATAGTTGTAAACATGACCACGCTGCACGAAGTTGTACATGTAGCCGATCCGCTTCGCACCGGCATCGACCGCGAGCAGCTGGATCTCGCCGCGGCCGAAGACGTTGCGCACCAACTGCTGATGAAACCGGTCGAAGAACGGGTTGGCGAAGGCGCCCGGCTCGCCCCGCGCCGCCCAGTATCGCTGATGCAGCGCCTTGAGCCCTTCGAGGAACTCCAGTGCCTGGGCGGTGTTGGCGGCGCACTGGATGGAGAGCTCGCCCAGGCTCTCGTACTCCCTGCAGCTGCGTCGGATGCGTGAACGCGTTTTCGCGCCGAGCAGAGACAGGTAGCCACCAGGCGCCGACCGCACCGCGGCGAGGTCGACGTAGTGGTTGGCATAGTTTGCGCTACGCACGGCGACCTGCCGGTTGGAAAACGGCAGTGCAGTCGTGTCCCGGAGTCCGTCGAGGACCAACTCGTCCCAGACGCTCTCCCGCTGCAGCAGGTGAGCCAGCATCCGCCGGTACACCGACGGATGAAAATCGCGATCGATGAGAAACCCGTTGCACTCGACCATGAGAATGTCGTGCTCCGGCCTGCCGGTGGCATGCAGCCGCAGCGTGCGCGAGGTGATCACGCGGTGCCGGCGCTCGAGGTGATTGGCAAACACGGCCAGTCCCACGGTGCGGCCGTCCAGGCGGGCCCGCAGCAGCAGCAGTTCGGCGTCGCTGCGCAGCGCTTCGATCCAGCAGCCGATCCAGGACCAGCTGATGAAGAACGAGCCGTCGGAGCGCTTTTCCAGGCTGCGCCACTCGCTCGCCAGCTGCGCGCTCGCTGGCAGAGGCTCGAGCTCGACCGTAACCGCAGCCCCGGCGTCCTGGAGTGCGTCCGGATCAGCAGCGGCAAAGCCCAAGCTTTGCATTGAGCTGGTGGGCATGATTCTCAGGACCCGGAGGCGCGCAGGGTGCGCCGTACCTGTCGTGCCGCCGTACGCAGTACCCGGCCCACCCCCGCCGGCGGCAGCGTGCTCGCGAGCAGAATCGCGGCCCTGGGCTGCCACGGATTGAGGCGCAGGCTCGCGCTGAGATGCTCCCGCGCTTCCGCATGCTGGCCGGCCGACAGAGCAGCCTCTCCCAGCCACCCATGGCCGCTCGAGAGCGAGCGCTTGAGCATCCAGGCGGGCAATGTGATGCGCTCGCGGTCCCGCTCGATGAAGGGCTCGACGGTGCGCAGGAAATTGCGCGCGATATCGATCAACAGGTCGTCGCGCGACAGTTGGTCTGCGCGCCCGCAGCGGTAGCGGATGGAGGCAGCATCCAGCAGCGCCACCGGCCCCGCACGGCAGGTGCGCAGATGGAAGCCGTAATCTTCGCCGGTTTTCATCGACTCATCGAAGCCGCCGACCTGTTCATAGCGCTCGCGGCGCAGCAGGACGGTCGACGTGTGGACGAGGTTGCCCATTAGCATGGGCGAGAATATGTCACCGTAGCGGACGACGGCATGGGCGAGGGGTTCCGGCACCGGCGCGAGGATCTCCGCCAGAGGACGCGCCACGGCGAACAGCTGCTCGTCCGAGAACCAGCGATACGCGTCGTACATGGCCCGCAGAAACCGGGGGTCGATCACCTTATCCTCGGAATCCACTGCCTCCATGTCCGTCCAGACCATTCCTGCCCCGGGGAAAGCCGCCATACAGGCGAGCTGTGCCCGAGCTTCCAGGGCATCCAGCTGTCGTCGGAGTCCAGCAGCGCGATATAGGCGCCCCGTGCCTCCCGCATACCGCGGTTGCGTGCCGCGGAGACGCCACCATTGGGCTGCTGGATGTACCGCAGCCGGGAGTCACCGCTCCAGCAGCGCTCCACCAGGGCCCGCGTACCGTCCGTCGAGCCGTCATCGACCAGTAAAATTTCGATCTCGCGATGGGTCTGCGCGAATACCGAGCTGAGCGTCTGAGCCAGGCAATCAGCCCGATTGTAGGTCGGTATGACGACGCTGACCAACGAGGAGTCCATGGAGCCAGCCTTTCCCGCTGGAGTGCATTATTGTTATGAGGGGCCGCAGCAGCCGATAGGGCCACTTTTATACAGGATCGTGGCGGCGAACGCCACCGGGGTCATCGCAGTACCTCATCGAGGAATTGCAGCAGCGCGTGCCAGGCACGGCGGTCCGCCGCTTCGTCGTAGACCATCCCGTTTGCGGGGTCATTGGCCCGCGGATTGGTGAAGGAATGGCGGGTGTTGCCGTAGGCGTGGAGCTGCCAATCGGCGCCGGCCGCGGTGAGCTCCTGCGCAATGGCGAGCAGATCCTCCGGCGGGGCAAGCGGATCCGCGATATCCCTGCAGCATCAGGACCTTCGCGCGAATCTCGCCCTGCGCCGGCAGCCCGGTTGGCTTCAACAGCGCGTGCAGGCTGACGACGCCGCGCACGTCCGCGCCGCTTCGGGCCAGATCCAACACACACATGCCACCGAAGCAGAATCCGATGGCAGCGATGCGGCGCGCGTCGACCTCCGACAGCTCCTTCGCGGCAGTCAGCGCCGCGGTGACGCGACGTGCGAGCAGCGCCCGGTCCTGGACCAAAGGCGTGATCAGCGCAGAGCATTCTGCGTTGCTGGTGCCGCGCTTGCCCTTGCCGAACATGTCGAGGGCGAAGGTTGCGAACCCATGCCAGGCGAGGCGGCGCGCCTTGCGCTCCACGAACTCGCCCCGGCCGCCCCACTCGTGCGCGATCAGCACCGCGGGCAGCGGGCCCGCACGCGAGTCGTCGTGGCAGTAGAAGCCCTCGAGCGGGTCGGGCCGTCGCGGTACTCGATCAGTCGCTCGCGAATCGCCATGGTCGCTCCTCCGGATCGCCTGCTGCAGGGGGCGGGCATTCTAGCAAGCCGACTGGCGCCATGAACCGCAGCGCCTGCGTGGTTGCTGCCCAGCGCAGCATGTTACTCTTGCGCGCATGATTACCGCAGCGGAGGCGCTCAAGCGTCTCAAAGAAGGCAACCGCCGCTTCGTCGATCGGGTGCGCAAGCGCGAGCCCCTGCTCGATGCCGCGACCCGGCTCGAGCTCACTCAGACCCAGGAGCCGCTGGCCATCGTGCTCGGCTGCTCGGATGCGCGCGTGCCCGCGGAGATCGTCTTCGATCAGGGGCTTGGCGATCTTTTCGTCATCCGCGTCGCCGGCAACATCGTCTCGCCCTCACAGATCGGCAGCGTCGAGTTCGCGGCGTCGCGTTTCGGCACGCGGTTGGTTGTCGTGCTCGGCCACTCCCAGTGCGGAGCCATCCGTGCGACCCTGGAGGAGCTGCGCCAGCCGGCGGAGAATCAATCGCGCAACATCCGTTCCATCGTCGATCGCGTGCGCCCTTCGGTGGAGGTTTTGCTCAAGACCGACCTGCGCCACGATGAGGCGGCGCTAGTACGGCACGCGGTGCGCGCCAATGTCGGGGTATCCGTGAGCCACCTGCGATATGGCTCCGACGTGCTCGAGAAGCTGATCCGCAACGAAGGACTGGCGGTCGTTGGCGCGGAGTACTCGCTGGAGACGGGCGAGGTCGAGTTCTTCGACGGTCTCGCCTAGTAGCGCTTGAAGAGACCGGCGCCGAGCAACCCGATGCCGGCGCCGAGCACCAAACCGCCCACCCAGTCGGGAAGCGTGCGCTCCTGCTGCATTTTCGCCTCCAGGTTACCGAGCTTCAAAACGCTCTGCTCGCTGGCGTAGTGCGGCGGCCGGAGGATGAGGAAGATGCCTGCCGCAATCAGGATGAGGGCGGCGACCATGGAAGCTTTCATGCCTCCATTGTAACAGCGCGCGCCGCTACAGCCACTTGAATCCCCGCGCCATCACCCCGAGGAGCGCCGCGCTCTGCAGCAGCATCCAGATGCGGTTCGCGGCCAGGCCGCGGGTCAGTCTATCCCGCAGCTCAGCCATCTCCTTACGCAGCTCGCGAATGTCGAGCTTTATTTCCCCGATATCGGAGCGGATATGCGCCACGTCTGATTCGACCCGTGTGACACGGGTTTCCAGGATTTGATCTGTCTCTGCCACTGCTGCCACCGCCATTGCCGCTCTCCGTGAATTGCGCCTGCCATTCATTCCACCAGGGAGAGCAGGTCCTCGCCAGCCTGAGTAATCGGCTACTTGCGGCAATTTTGCGAGATTTCGGTCTGTCTGCCAACGATCTCAGAGAAATGTTCGTCCGTATGGTGTGTTTCGCCCGGACGTTGGTATGACGTTAGCGGTTCAGGCCATACCGCCGCTCACCGAGATGATTTGAGCGGTGACGAAGGAAGCCTCAGCCGTGGCGAGGAATGCGACCACCGCCGCCACCTCCGCCGGCAGTCCGGCGCGGTTCATGGGCACCAGGCGCTCGATGGCTTTGGCATCGAACAGGCCGGCGCTCATGGGCGTATCGATGATTCCCGGGGCTACGGCGTTCACGGTTATACCGCGGGTCGCGACCTCGAGTGCCAGCGCCTTGGTGGCGGAGTTGAGCGCGCCTTTGGCGGCGGCGTAGTTGACCTGGCCCTTGTTGCCGATGAGGGCCGAGACCGAGGAGATGTTGATGATCCGTCCCCAACGGGTGCGGATCATCGGCAGCAGCAGCGGCTGGGTGACGTTGAAGAAGCCATCGACGGCCACGCCGATCACCCGGTGCCACTGCTCCGGCCGCATGCCGGGCAGTACGGCATCGTCATGAACGCCCGCGTTGTTCACCAGGATCTGGATGGGGCCAGCGCTCAGCGCCGACTCGAGCGTCTTGCGGGTGTTCTCATTGTCCGTCACGTCGAAGTGCAGCGCCGCGGCGCTGCCGCCAGCGGCGATGATCTCATCCACGACTCTTTCCGCGGCATCGACACCTTGTCTGGCATGCACGTAAACGTGGTGTCCGTCACGCGCTAGACGCCGGCAAATCGCGGCGCCTATGCCGCCGCTGCCGCCCGTGACCAATGCCCGCTTGGCCGTCTCGCTCATGATCACTCCGGTGCAAACACGATGCTGGCGCGGCCGCTGAGAAGCTCCTGCCCGCCGCTCGCCAATGTGAATTCGTACAGTGTGCTGCTCTCATCGCCCGCCAGCCGCGTCGCGCTCGCGATCAGATCGGTGTCGATGTCGCTCGAGGCGGGTCACCCGCAGCGCGAGATTCCTGATGCTCGTCAGCAGGCCCGTCGCGGGCCCTGGTGCCCGCGACCTGTGCCATGATGGCGCCATGCACCGCCATGGCCTGTGCGGCGTATTCCACCCCGCAAGCGGCCCCGAGCCGCCCGTGGGCGCGCAGCGGATTATCCGCAAGCCGATGACTGCCCGCACGGCACCTGATGCGAACCGCATCCCAGCTCAACACCTCTTCGAGCAGACACATGCGCCCCTGATGCGGTATGTGACTCGCGATCCAGGCGCGATCGAGCGGCGTGCCATCCGGCAGGCGATTGCACGGTGTTGTACCTAGCGACACGCGCTCACCTCCACGGAGATGCGCTGCGCCGCCGATATATTCGAGCACTACTTCCCCGGGCTCGGCGCGCGCTAGAAGCCGCAGCAGTGGCAAACTCCTCGCCGCAGGCAGCGCGGTCCGCAGCGTCTCGAGCTGCGGCTCTTCGAGCCGGTCGGCGGCGGCAGCCGCGACATCGTGCAGGCTGGCGCTGATTCGCGCGCACGCGCCGGGCGTCGTTTCAGGTGTCAGGACCAGCGCAACGGCGAAGGAGTCCGGCAGCGGCCGCTTGGAGTGCAGAGGCTCCGGATACGTCGTCTCGTAGGCGCTCAGCAACACAGGAGTGCGATCCACCGTCACCAGCGCGAGCGCTTCGAGCAGGCCCGCGGCGAAGCTCCAATCGTACGCGCAAAGCGCGGTTGACATCGGGGTTGCGCCGGTGGCGAGACTCCAGTAACCCGCCGCGGCGTTGTGCACGGAGTTGTGAAATCGTGTCGGTGACACTTGCCGGTCGGCTGCGGCGAGGGTCTCGCAGATCTCGTGACAGATGAGGCCGTCGCCGCCGGAGGAGGTGAATACCGCCGGCAGGCCGGCCGCAGCCACGCCCGCGGCGGCAATCGCCTGCTGCGCCGCGGCGAGGGCGAGCTTCACGGTGGCGCCCGTTCTGCGGCGCTCCGCCGGCGGCAGTCCGTCCGGCACCGGGACCGTTGTCGGACGGGGCGAGTAAGCCTGCTCGCCGGCAATGATCCGGGCACCGCTTTGCCAGTCGCTGAGGCCGGGTCCGATGAGGCCGACCCCCAGCACGTATGCCGACAGCAACGCCGGCTCTGCAGGCAGCGGGCTCACGTCGCGCGCCCCAGCACCAGAGCGCAGTTGGAGCCGCCGAAGC
>CAVSAZ010000021.1:0-33261 GCA_963726045.1 uncultured Pseudomonadota bacterium | reverse complement strand
GCATTGCATCGTGGTGCGGCTGCCGAATCTCACCCCACGTGCGACTCTGATCGCGCAGTCGTGCGCATTCGCGTGTCGAGTCCGTGCAGCCACTCAACGAATTCACCGCGGAAACGCAAGTCAACGCGGAGCCCGGGCCCAACGCCAGCGCGCGCTTCGAGTCACCCCAACCCCCAGCGGACAAACGGCAGTACCGGGCCCTGCAAGCTAACCTTCTGAGAGAGCTCCAGGTAGTGGAGGCGCACAGGCTGTCGCAGGGCGCCGCCGTTCGTATCGCGCTCATCGACACCGGCGTGGATTACCGCCATCCCGACCTTCAGGGGCGCATCATAGCCCTCAGCGACTTCGTTGCCGGCGGCAGCGAATTCACGGGTGACCGGCACGGCACGGAGGTTGCCGGCGTGATCGCAGCCACCGCAGACGGTGGTGCGGGTGTGCTGGGGGTTGCCCCAAAATCGCGTCTGATCGCCCTCAAGGCCTGCTGGCCGCTGCCGCAGAATACCGCGGAGGCGGCGTGTGACAGCTTCACGCTCGCTCATGCGGGACAGGCCGCCAAATCAGCGCCCACGCCGATGTCGTCAACCTGAGCCTCGCCGGTCCACCCGATCCGCTGCTCGCACGCCTGATCCGTTACGGCATGCAGCATGGAATCATCTACGTCGGTGCCGTCCCGCCGCCGCGCATCGGACTCACCAACGCCTTTCCAGTTCAGATACCCGGAGTGCTCGGCGTGCAATCCGCCGAGGACGCGGTCAGCGCCTCGCGGCACTTACTCGCTCCCGGTCACGGCATCCTGACGCTGGTGCCCGGTGGTCACTATGACTTCGCCTCCGGTAGCTCGCTCGCGACGGCGGAAGTAACGGGAATCGTGGCGTTGCTTCTCGCTGACGGCCGGCGAATGCCCGCGGCAAGAGTCGAACAGATCCTCACTCGCAGTTCCCGCCAGCTCACCACACCCACGGGCGTATTCACCTCGGTTGACGCCTGCGCAGCCGTAGCAGACGCGCTGTCACGAACAGGCTGCGAGGTGAGCGATCCCCCGCGACTCGGTCAGAAGAAGCAGTGAAGCTGGACGACAAAACGCTCTTTCCCCCCCACCGGATCCTCGCGGCGCTATCGTGCTCGCTCACGCCGGCCCGTAAGCAGGGCTCCGCCGGCAGCTCCCGCCGGCCGGTCGGTTCAACCTGAACCGGATCCCACGACCGGAGCACATCACACGCACCATGCTGTCCATTCTGGTCGGTCATTCCTACTTTCTGCGCCTCGATCCCAAGCAATTCCAGCGTGCCAAGCCTTATCCCCGCTCGCGACGCTGCAGGTGGCGGCGCTGCTGCGCGCTTTGGGCATCGGGTGCGCTCTTCGACGCCATGCTCGCCGAGGGCCTGGAGGATATGAGCGCCACCTGCAGACGCAAGCCCCGCAGCTCCTCCTCGTCTACGAGGACAACTACAATTTTCTGAGCAAGATGTGCCTGGGCGCGATGCGCGAGGCCGCGTGCCGCATGATCCGTGCGGCACGCGCACGCGGCGCGCGCGTCATCGTGGCCGGCTCCGATGCCACCGATGCGCCGGGCCTACCTTGACGCCGGAGCCGATGCCGTCTCGCCGGCGAGGGCCTGGCGGCGCTGGCGCCCTGGTGCAGCGGCTGGATGCGAATCGAGCGCATCAGAGCCGCGAGCTGCTGGTCGAGGCGTGACCACTGCCGAATCGACGGGACTCCGGCACGCCGCGCGCGGTGATCCGCGGACGTCAGCCCCGCCGCCCGCCTGGGACCTCGTCGACATGGAACGTTACCGCCGCGCCTGGCGCGCGGCGCACGGGTACTTCAGTCTCAACATGGCCTCCTCCCGCGGCTGCTCCTTCCGCTGCGCCTGGTGCGCCAAGCCGATCTGGGGCAATCGCTATCTGCAGCGCCCGGCAGCGAAGTCGCGGCGGAGATGATCCGATCAAGCGCCATTTCGCGCCCGACCACATCTGGTTTGCCGACGACATCTTCGGCTTCCGCACCGACTGGGTGCACGCATTCGCGCAAGCGCCCGTGCCGGCGGCGCCCGTCCATTCACCATCCAGTCACGCGCGGATCTGATGAGCGACCGCATGGCGGCCGCGCTGCGCGAGGCGGGCTGCCAGGAGGCATGGCTGGGCGCGGAAAGCGGCAGTCAGCGCGTGCTCGATGCCATGAACAAGGGCATGCAGGTGGCGAGATCCACAGGCGCGTGCGCGACTGAAGGCCGCAGGCATCCGCGTCGGGTTCTTCATCCAGCTGGGCTATCTCGGCGAGCAGCTGGAGGACATCCTCGCCACTCGCGAGCTCATCGAACGGCCCGTCCGGACGATATCGGCGTCAGTGTGCGTATCCGCTGCCCGGCACCGCATTCCACGAGCTGTCAAAGCGCAGCTGGGGGAAGAGACCCACTGGCAGGACAGCGGCGACCTGGCCATGATGTTCCCGGAACCTACACCTCGGATTCTATCGGGCCGTGCGCGACCTGCTGCACGACGAGGTGCGGTCCGTCCAGCCTCGCGCGTCCGGACGCAGCGCGCTGCACACGGCGCGCTGGCATCGCCTCCTGGAAGCCAGAAAGCCTTCTCAACACGACGCCGGCGCCTGCCCCAATGTCGCAGCGCCGGCGGTCGGCCGGCCATGAGAGCAGCATATCAATCGATCGAACCGCATGCCGCCGATCACCCTGGTGCAGGCGGCTCTGCATCGTGTGACCGAGTCGCTCGCCGACTGCCGGCGACCGCCGGTGCCGAGCCCCCCGGCGTGGAGCGAGATCGAATGGCGGCTCGCGCCGGCGGTAGCGGCGATTCACGGCATCTCGCCGCTGCTTGCGACCCGCTGAGCTGGCAAGGGCCACCGCATTGGCGAGCTTTCTCGTCGAGCAGCGCCGCCATACCCTGCTGCGCCAACAGCGCATCGGCGAGCTTCTGGCACCGATCGACGATCGCGCGCGCAGCGCGGGAATCGCAATCGTCGCCCTGAAAGGGGCGGCGCTGCACGCGCCGGCATCTATGCCGCGGGCGAGCGGCCGATGGCGGACCTGGATCTGCTGGCGCACCCGGCGGATGCGCGAATCCGCGGTTGCCGTGCTGCTCGCCCTGAGTTACTCGACGCCGGAACGACCTGGAAGCATCAGGGCTTCGAGCCAGCCGGGCGGGGAGCCGCCGCGCGGTTCGGCGAGCACGCCGACAATCCCATCAAGATCGACCTGCACCACCGTATCAGCGAACGCCTGCCGCTCCCCCTGACTGACCTGACGGACATCGTCTTCCCGCCGCATGCCCACCCCGGCATCAACGTCTATCCCTGCGCTGCCGCGTTGATGGTCCACGTGTTGGCGCATGCAGCAGGGAGCATGACCAGCCGTGGGTTGCGGCTGATTCAACTCTGTGACATCGCCCGCCTGGCGTGCCACATGAGCGCTGCGGACTGGGAGGATCTGCTGCGCTTGCACGGCGGCAACCGCCGCCTGTGGTGGGCTGCGGCGCCCCTCATGCTCACGGCCCGCTACTTTCCGCAGACAATCCCCCGGCCCCACTCGCGCACCTCGAGCGTGACTGTCCTTGGGTGCTGCGCCGGAGCGTGCGCCGGCGGACATTGTCCGACTTCTCCTATTCGCACCTCTACATTGACCCCATACCGGGAATCATCTGGACACGCTCGCCCGCACAAGCGCTGCGGTATATCGGCGGACGGGGTCTTTCCCGGACGGCAGCAGCGAGTCCAGATGGAGGTGGCGTCGAGGGAGCGGACCCTTGTCGGGGGAGCCGCGCTGGCATCGGCAATCGCAGGTTCGACGCATCCTGCAGAATCGTGCTCGTGTCTCATCCTCGGACGGAGAGTCTACAGCCGGTCCGCGCAGCGCTGTCGCGGGCATGTTGATGTGTCGTCAATGATGGATGCCCTGGACGATACGCGCATCGCTTTCGACAGTGTCGCGGCCGACTACGACGGTCCCAGGGGCAACAACGCTCTGATCCAGGACATGCGCCGCGAGATGTGGCGCTGGCTCGATGCGAGCTTCCCGCCTGCAAGCGAATTGCTCGACCTCGGTTGCGGCACCGGGCTCGACGCGGTGCGCATGGCGGAGCGCGGCCACCGGGTCATGGCGACCGACTGGTCACCCCGCATGGTCGAAAGAACCCACGGACGCGCCGCAAGTGCAGGGTTGGGCGATAGAGTTCGCACGGCCGCACTCGGCGCCCATGAGCTCGAGCGGCTGGAAGGCGACTCGATCTTCGATGGCGTCTACTCCAATCTGGGTCCGCTCAACTGTCTGCCGGAGTTGGGGCCGGTCTCCCACTAGTGCGCGCGCCTCGTCAAGCCCGGCGGGCACCTCGTTTTCACGGTGATCGGCCGCTGGTGTCCATGGGAGATCGCTTACTACGCTTCCCGCGCGAAGTGGAGTCGCATCGGCGTGCGCTTCGCGCACGGTATGACGCCCGTCAATACGGACGGTTATACGGTATGGACGCGCTACTGGAGTCCCCCGGAACTCTACCGCGAGTTTGCGCAGGACTTCAGGCTCGTTCATTGCCGGGCACTGTGTCTCTTCGCGCCGCCCCCATCTTGACCTGGGTCAAAGACCGCCATCCGGCATGGTTCGAGCGGCTGTGGCGTTGGGACCAACGCTGCGGCGGTTGGCCCATCCTCAGAGGCCTCGGCGATCACTTCCTCATCGTGATGGCGAAACGCTAGAAAGAGACGCGCAGCTGCACGAACGCGAGGCTCTGGTTCTCGGCGGCGAGGCCACGCGGTCCCTCGCAATCGCGCACGCCGGCTCGTATCTGCATGAACTGCACCGGCGTCAGCTCGTACACCAGGCTCCATCGACTGCGACCATTGCCAGGCACGCCCCGGTCGGGATCCAAGGGCTTGAAGGTGAGCTTGAGATTGTTACCGCGCGCGATGAGCCAGTCGCCTTCGAGGAGCCCGGCCGCCCGCGCTTGCCCCTCCTGGGATGCGAATTCGTTCTCGACCGCGTCCACCTCGCCGAGCCACACGACCGGACCGGTGCGAGTTCCGGCGAAAACCCCATAGATGCGCCTTCTGTTTTGCGGATCATCATCATCACTGGCGGCAACACCGAAGCGCCACGCCGACTCGACATAGCTTACCTGCAGGCCGTACTCCTTGCCCTGGCCCGTGGCCGGTCCGGCGAAGAACCCATTGCTCACGTCGAGCTGCGCATCCCAGTGGCCTCGAAGCCAGCCGAACTCGGCGCCATCATCGGGCTCATACATGGAAGTGCCGGTGACATCGTACCTGAAGGCGCTCTGGTCCTCGAATCGGAATCCGAACGGCAGATACATCCGTCCCGCCTTGACATACCAGTCGTGTGCGGCCGACCAGTAGAGGCCGGTGCCCTCGCGATTGACGGCGGCGCCCGGAGCGACCTGCTCATCCACGTAGAAAAGGAGACGATTCGGGATGACCTGCGCCTCGAGATACGCGCGAGTCTGCTGCATCTCGAATTGATCAACGGTCTTCGCTCCTGGCGTCTGTGTGGCCGTAGCGTCGTAGCGCAGGTCCCCGCCCACCCGCAGGAACTTGTTGATCTCTCCAGTCCAGAGGGCCCCAGTCCCCCTGGGATCGGGTGCGCTGGAAGCGTGGTCTGCGCGAACACGTCACCGAAGTTGGACCACGCAGGCCACCGCCGGTTGGATTGACGTGGCAGGCCTCGCACTTGAGGCCCATGCGGACTGCGAGATAGGGTTCCGCGTAGGCACGCGAGCCGCAGAGAACTGCCAGCAGCAGCAGCCCCGCAAAGAATCTTCGCGGAAGGATCATGGTCTCTCCTCGTTTCGATCCCGCGTGAGTCGCGGGCACCAGGGCCTCCGGTTCAAAGTGAACCATCAGCGTGCTGCGGCGGCACCTACTCCCATGTCATCGACAGCGACCGGCGGGTCAGCTGCCGCCGCGCGCGAGATCCCGCAGGAGTTGCCGCAAGACCTGCACGGTCTCGTTGGGATGTCGGCCGCGGCTCAGCTCAAAGGCCGGCAAGGTACGTCGACCGCCCGCGAGAACGGCCGCCAGCCCCGCAGGCCTGCGGCATACGGCTGGGTGTCCTGCAGACGGGCAAGGAGCTGGCGCGATTTCAACGTGGTCAGAGACGCTCCTGCTCCGGCACTCCGCGAGCGCAGCTCCACCACGCCGGCCAGCTCGACCGGTCGGCGCGCGAGACGAAAACGCGGTTGCCTGAGGTCGATTTCCAATTTCTCCACGCCGCTGCGGCGGCGTATGATCGGGGAGCGACGCAGCTCGGCGGCCTGCCGCGCCGGCAGGAAGCGAAGCGACTCGCGGCGAATGTGCAGAAAGTTCGGCCACACCGGTGGCGCGCAGCGTATCCGGCGTCACGAAGAGGCTGTCTTCCGAGATCATATGCATGCCTGCGAGCGCACAGTGCAGCATTGCGGTGGACTTACCCGCGCCGCTCGCTCCGAGGAGGAGCAGACCGCGTCCGCCGCTCCCGACACAGGCCGCATGCAAAGGCATCAGATTCTGCGCGCGCGCCACCAGGGTGAACACCGCAAACTCGATGAGCTCATAGCGCAGGTGATACGGAAACCGCAGCAGCTCGCGCTCGACGACGACCAGCGCGGAACGTCCCGCCGGGCAGACCGCGGCCATGCTGGTCTTCGGACTCGCGCCGCAGAGAATTCCAACCCCGGACGACGTGGCAAGCGGCGCCGGCGCAGCCGATTTCCGCGAGCCGGCGTTGCCGCCCAGCACGAGTCTGACCGCGAGGCGCGGCACACGCGCCGACAGCGTGTGCCGCGGCAGGCCTGCATACGCCCAGTCAACCAGACGCATGAGCTCCGCGCTCTCGCTTTCGAACACGAGCCGGGCACCCAGAAGCTGGAATGTCGCGCGCCGCACCCCTCGCCGGCGCTCGCGGAAGGGGTCAGCGGATATATCAGGCATGGCGGCGTGAGTGGGCGGTGTCATATCGGCGACCCTCGGGTGTGCGGGTGAATATATCACTTACAACTCGGGACGCATCTGCGAAGAGCGCCGCCGCCTTGCATGATACCGCTGTATGAACGATCGCTTGCCGGACTCTGTTCAACATGGTGGCCGCCACTGATCCGGCCCATCCATGCGGACTTCTGGGTGATACACCTGAGCGCGACTACTCGCGCAAACTGCAGCTCTTCAATGCGTTCGCCGAACCGGAGCTGCGGCTCGCCGTCGCCGGCCTCGCGCTCACGCCGGGCATGCGCGTTCTGGATGCCGGCTGCGGCACCGGCGCGGCGCTCGAGTGGCTTCATGATGCGGTGCGACCCACCGGCAGCGTCGTCGGCATCGATCTCTCGGCGGCACACGTACGGGTGGCGCGTGCCGCGGCACCGGACTCGGTTCAGGTGCTGCAGGAGGACTTGATGCTGACCCGCCTCGCGCCGGGGAGCTTCGATCTCATCTGGTCGGTCAACACCATCAATCACCTGCGCGACCCGCCCGCGGGCCTCGACACCCTCGCAGGACTGCTGCGCCCCGGCGGTCGCATCGCGATCGGCCAGAGCTCGCTGCTTCCCGATCAGCACTTCGTCTGGGACGCGCGCCTGGAGCGCCTGACCAACGAGGCGGTGCGCCGCTACTACGAAACCCGCTATGGCCTGACGGAATCGGACCTGCGCGGAGTTCGAGATCTTCTGGGATGGATGCAACAGGCCGGCCTCGCCCATATTACCGCCCGTACGTCCATCATCGAGCGCACGGCTCCTTTGCGACCGGCGGACGAGGCTTATCTCCTCGAGGCAATCTATCGCGGGACCTGGGGCGAGCGCTTGCGGCCGTATCTCACGAGTGAGGATTACGCCGAGCTCTGCCGACTCTGCGATCCGACCCAGCCGTCATTCGCGCCGCATCGCCGCGATTTCCACTTCATTCAGACCTTCACTCTGATCACCGGCGAGGCTGCGCCCTGACCCGGGCTATTGGGCGAACCGCACGCTGGAGCCGACGCGCGGCCCAGGCGTAGACTCTGCATGGCAGTCCCACGACCGGCAATACGCTCCGACAATAAATCCGCGTTGCCGCGAACAGTGGCCGCCAGAGAGTGCCGCGGTAGCGCCGTTCGTAGCCGAAATGGCTCAGTTGGGCTCCCATGAGCGCCTCCGCAAGAAAGACTTCTCGAGAAGTCATTTCCCGCTTCCAGCGACCGACGTCCGCGGGGCTCATGTCTCTGTCCAAATTCGAATGAACGCGCTTCTCCCAGCCTGGTATCGCCTGGGCCACCTTGCCGCGCCAGGTGAGCATCTGCTCCTCGAATTCTTCGTCGATGAAGCTACAAATGCCGCGCAACGTCGCCCGCGGATGCAGCACCAGATCTTCGTAACGAACGCGGAGAATTCGTCCATTCAGCGGCGTCTTGCCGAGCTCGAGATCCAACTCGACTGCTCGCAGCCACTCCCCGGCATAGCCGTGCATCCAGGGCCCGCGCCAACCCTGCCTCTGAAATGACTTCGCCACATCGCGTCCGTCGCGAATCAGATGAATGAACTTCGCATCGTCGAACATGGCGGCCAGGGCCGGGACTATCTCGATGTAAACCGGCGTCTTGTCTCCCCACCGACTCTTGCCCTCGGCCTCCATGTGCCATCGATAGACCATTTCCACGAGATCGCGTAGCCGTACTGCGCTCAAACAGGTTGTCCGCTGGCGAAATTCCGCGGCGTCAAGCCCCATGTCGGGCCACCTGTCATGGCACGTCATCATCGCAACGGCCGCATCTATTTCATTCACCTGAAGCGGCCGGTGGCGGGGAAACTTCTCGAGCAGGGCGCTGAGGTACCAGGTTTCCGCAGGTATGGCGATACGCGAATGCGAGGCCAGCATCAGGCGCAGCAGTGTCGATCCGGACCGGCCGGAGCCGACGATGAAGAACGGAGCCACGCGCGACATCACGCGGTGCGCCGTCGTTTGCGGTGAGACCCGAGCAGGCGGCGCGGCAGGTAGGGGCGCAGGACTGCCTTCGAGGCACCCAGCCACCATTGCGGATAAGTCCAACAGAACGGCAGGCTCTCCCACAGTGCGCGCGCCACGCGACCTCGGGCGCCGAGCCCTGCATGGGTCGCAGCGAGCTTGAGCGCATTCCTCATGCGCTCACGGCGCAATAGTGAGCGCTGCGCGGAGTCCACCAACTGCTGGCGCACACTGAGCGAGCGATCGCGGCCGACGAAGGCGCTCTGCCACTCGCGGCTGTGATTCTCATCGTGATAGCGCACATACACCAGCTGCTCGTCGACGATTGCAACTTTGCTGTGCAGGGCCAGCCGCAGCCACAGGTCATAGTCCTCCGCGGAACGCATCGCCTCATCGAACCCGCCTGCCTGCGCGAGCAGCCGGCGCGTTGCCAGCACGCTGGGAGTTCTGATCGCCGCGCGGGCGGTCGCCACCTGCTCGAAAATGTCGCCCTCGTAGGGTACCCACCACGTCCGCCGGGCCTCCTCCGGCAGGGGGGTGCCGTACGCGTCGACCCGCAGGAATCCCGTATAGCTCCAACGACAGTCGGCTCGGGCACGCAATGTCTCGATCTGCCGCTGCAGCTTGGTGGGCGCCCAGAAATCATCGGAGTCCAGGAAGGCGACGTATTCGCCGGCCGCCCTGCGCAGCGCCGCGTTGCGGACGATCGCGGGTGTACCGGTGTGCGCCAGCCACACGACCGTGACGCGCGGGCAACTCTCGAGTCGTCGCAGATACTGCGCTGGTCTCGAGACCCGAGCCGTCGTCAGCGACGATCAGCTCCCAATCGGTAAAGGTCTGCGCGTACAGGGATTCGATTGCCGGCCGGAGAAATCTCAGTCGATTGAAAGTCGGGAGCACCACCGACACGACAGCTGCCGCCATGATGGCACGACGCCTATTGCGGGCCACCGGTCTGGCAGGGATACGTCATGCGTCACCCGCAGCGCCGGCAGCAGTGGCGCGCAAGGCAGCACACGCCCAGGAGATCTTCCTGCCGCCGTGGACCACCTCGACCTCATCCAGCGGTTTCATATACACCCTTGAGCCGCCGGAGTATCGCGGCACTGCCGCGCGCGGCCTTGCAGAGCGACACCAACAGAAGGCCATCGGGATTCAGGGAACGCGCATATCGCTCGACGGTGCGCAGTGGCTCACGCAGGCAACACAATACTTCGTTGAAGACGATGACGTCGAAATGCCCGACAGGAGAATACTGCTCGCAGTCCGCCACGAGGAAGCTGCTGCGCTCGCTCTGCCGCCGCTGCGCCACGGCAATTGCGCTGGCCGACACGTCGATCCCGACATACCGCGAATAGCAGGTGCTCGAAAGTCTACCTAACAGAACGCCCTGCCCACACCCCGTGTCCAGCACCGCCCCGCCCGCCTTGAGATGCTGGATGTAGCCGGCCAGTACACTGAAGCGCGCGAGTTCGGGCAGCTGCGCCAGGAAGTCCCAACGCCCCGCGGCATACTGCGCTTCCCAGGTCTCCGCGGGCTGCAACAGGCCATCGGCGCGGCGGCCACCCGTGCTTAGCAAGGACGCCTGTAATATGCTACGGATCATGTCGCGGCTTCCTATTCTATGTTATCACAACGTCGCCGAGGCGCCCCGGGAGGCGCCCTTCAAGCTGCTGTACGTAAGCCCTGACAAATTCGAGCGGCAGCTGTGGGCGTTGCGGCGTCTGGGCTTGCAGGGCGTTTCGATGAGCGAAGGCATTGCGCGGCTGGGCACTGCGAATTCGCGCGGCTGTGTCGTGCTCACGTTCGACGACGGCTATGCCGATACGATTACAACGGCAGCGCCGCTTCTGAAACAGTATGGGGTCAGGGCCACCTGTTACATCGTGAGCGGCGCGCTCGGTGCGTACAATCGCTGGGACGCGGATGTCGTGCGTGAAAGGAAGCCGCTGATGAGCCGCGAGCAGCTCGACCAGTGGCTGGCTGCCGGCATGGAGGTCGGCTCGCACTCGCTGTCGCATCCGCGACTGCACGAAGTGCCGCACGAGGTGGCGCGGCACGAAATCGCCGAGAGCCGGGCGGCGCTGCGCAGTCTGCTGGGCGTCCCGATCGAGCATTTTGCCTACCCGTTCGGAGCCTTCAGCGCCGATATCGTCGAGTGCGTCCGGCGCGCCGGCTACGCCTCGGCGGTGACCGTCCAACCGGGGATTGCGCGGGCATCGCACGATCGGCTGCGCTTGCCGCGGGTACTCGTGAACGGCGAGCATGGCCTGTGGAAGTTTCTGCTGCACGTCGTGGGCCCTTACGAACGCCTGCGCCGGCGCGCCGCTTGAACTATTGCGCGGATTTTCGTCACCCACGCTGAATCCGCCACGCCTGCACACAATCATTCATCGACCTGACAATGTACGCTGGTTTTGCACTGCAACGCTACGACGTCGCCCCTCTTCCCTTCATCCCTTTCTCCGGCACGGGCGGCGAGGCGCTGAGTAACACTGGCGCAGTCGTCGGCGGCATGCGCAACTCCGATGGGTCCGTCTCGCTTGCGCAATGGTTCCAAGGCCGGCTGACCGACCTGGGCGGCCCGCCCGGCCTTCCGAGCGGCGACTTCAACAGGCCGAGGGTGTTCGGCATGAGCGCCTCCGGCACGATCGTCGGCACCAGTTCACACCGCGGCCGGCGACCTGCCGTCGCGTCCGTTTGTGTACGACCGCGAACGCTTCACGGTCCTGCCTCTGGTGAACCCGACCGATCTTGGCGGCGCCGCAATCGGCATCAACAGCCGCGGACAGGTGGTCGGATACCGCCACATCGCGCATAACAGAACGAGAGCGTGGCTTTGGGCCGATGGCACCTACTCCAGCCTGCCAATATCCGGCACCAACGTTGTTGCCTTCGGCATCAATTCCAGTGGCGCCATCGTCGGCAACCGCACTCTCGGGTTCTTCCGCCGTCTCCTCCCGGGCCAATTCCATTGCACCGGCCAGCGCGGTTACGTACTGAGCCAGGGCGCGGCCCTGCATCTGAATGGATTCGTCCATGCGATAAACGACCTCGGCCAGGCGGCCGGTGGCTCGCCCGCGGACGATGCAGCGATGGCAGCCGTATTCAACAACGGCATCGCGACGGCCATCCTGACATTGCCCAGCGCCGCGGTGGGAATCAATTCTGTCGCGGACGTCGCCGGATTCTACCGCCCCGCCGGGTCCGGCTCCCGACGTCTCTTCATATGGAGCGCGAATTCTGGAGCTTTTGACCTGACACCAGACGGTTATTGTTTTGCACAGGCGGCGGCCATCAACGACCACGGTCAGGTCTTGGGTTTCGGCGAGACAGTGCGCGGAGAACGACCCTGCGTCGCTGCTCACACCCTATCCCAATGGCGTGCTGACCCCGCAGGCGCTCATGACCGCTCGACCCGCGGGCGCTTGGTAACGGACGCATCGCCGGCGGGCTCACTGCCGCCTATCCAGCGGCAGTCAGAGCTCGAGGAGATCCGTAGCCACGGACCTTCCCGTTCTCGAGCTCGAAAACAACATCGCACGAGCGCGCGACTCGCGGCCCGTGGGCAATCAGAATGACCGTGTACCGCCCGCGCAGCCCGCCGAGCGCTGCCATGAGCTCCGTCTCGCTCGTCTTCATCGAGTGCGCTCGTCGCTTCGTCGAGCAGCAATACTGCCCGATCCCGGTACAGCGCACGCGCGATACCGATCCTCTGACGTTGTCCGCCGCTCAACGCCACTCCACGCTCGCCGACTCTATGGTTGAATCCTCCCGGCACTTCGATTAGGGTCTCGAGCTGCGCCATGCGCGCCGCCTCGATCAGCCGTTGTGTGTCGATGGCGTCAGGGGGGATACCGAACGCGATGTTCTGAGCGACGCTCGCATCCAGTAGAAAGATGTTCTGCGGGACGTAGGCGATCCGGGCCCGCCAAGCCGCTCGATTGGCATCATTGATCTCGATGCCGTCGATTTGCACCTTGCCCGCCGTCGGCGTCAGAAGCCCCGCGACCAAATCGAACAAGGTGGTCTTTCCCGAGCCGTTTGTGCCGACCAGGCCCACTATGGCTCCGGCGGGAATGCGCAAATTGACGCCTTCGAGCGCCGGGGGGCGGTCATTCGCGTACTGAAATGACAGCCCCTTGAGCAGGATCTCCTCTCGCGGGACGCTCCTGCCACCGGCTTGCGCCGCCGCGGGGCTGTTCGCGCCGCATTTGCCGCCGTCGCCCGCGCAAGCCGCAGATCGGGCGCAATCAGCGCAAATCCGCCCGAGCGGCGCCGATTTTCACCGCGGCGAGATAGACCTGCTGCATGATCGGCAGCAGCCGATATGCCGCGAATGCCACGAACGTCAACCCCCCCAGCCACGCGCCGGCCCCCATATCGCCTGCATTCAACAGCAGAGCAATCCCGACCAGAGCCGTGACCGCCAGGCACTCCATGATGTGTTTCGGAACCTGTCCGAGGTGATGAATATGACACGCGGTCTCCGAGACACCCCGAGTCGTCTGCTCGAGTCCCCGGGAAAGGACCCCCGGTCCTGCAGCAGCAGGACCTCCTTGATCGCTCCGAGAGTCTCGTTGACGACCTTGGCCTGCTCGGTGCAGGCGCGCGAGTGCCTCCGGCCGAGGTCCAGCAGGCGCTTGCGCACACGGAAATAGATTGCGGCATAGCCGCCGGCGAGCCCCACGAGCATCGTGATCGAGATCGCCGGGTTCAGGAGCAGAACGGAAAGGATGATGAGCGCCCCGGTGGCGATGTTGGTCACGATCAGAAAGATGCTTTCCAGGATCACATTACCGAGGCGCGCGCGTCTCCCAGACGATGTTATTGAACAGCGTTGCAGTGTGGGTACGCGCGTGGAAGGCGTACGGCCGCGACAGGTACTCGTCAAAAAGGCTCGCTTGCAGCTGATCGCCGATTCGCAGAGGCGAGGCGGGTCATGGCCATGGAGCCGAGGGCATTGATCAGATTCGACAGCAATACGGCGGCGATGAAGGCGATACCCAGAGCCATCACGAAGGTGCGCTTGCCCGGGAAGCCGCCATGAAGATAGAGCCAATGCAGCAACCGGTAGCGATCGATCAGTTGCGGATTGCCGAGCACGGCAAAAAAGGGCGCGATCGCCGCGACCCCGGTGACCGTCGAGAGGGCCATCAGCAGCGAAATGACCTGCGCCGCGACGACCTGCCGCTTCTGCGCCGGCCCAGGATGCTCCAGATGTCGCTGACGAGGCTCATGCGACCGCATTGCCTGCGCCCGATTTCGCGCCACCAAACCTTCGTAGGCGGCTCCGAGCTTGCGGCCCAAGGCGCCGAAGGACAGCTCGGATCGAAATGCGCGCGCACGCCCATGCGCGGCCCTGCGTCGGCGCGCGCGCGAAGCGCCAACAGCGCGGCGCACAGCGAGCGGGGATTGCCCGGCTCCCACAGCATTCCCACGGCTCCCGCCCCCGTCAGTGCCCGAAAGGACGGTATATTCGTGACGACCGGCGGCAGGCCGCAGGCAAGCGCCTCGATGAGCGAGTAGCCACTGCCTTCGCGATGACTTCCGAGCACGAAAGCATCCGCCGCGCGCATGAGCTGCTCCACGCGCTCATGGGGCACGCGTCCCAGCAGGTGAACGCGGCCGCGCAGCGCGGGGTCGGCCTGGACGCGGCGCTGAACGTGCCGCAGCAGCGGCGCCGTGCCAAAGCAACACCAGAGCTCCAGGTCCGGCAACTCACGCGCCGCCTCGCTGACGCCGGCGAGCACCGTCAGAGGATCCTTGTTTTCATTCAGGTGTCCGACCCACAGCAGCAGCGGATCGCCCGACAGGCCCAGGGCGCGACGGGCCACTTCCCGGCTGCCGGGCGTGAAGCGGCTGGTGGACTCCGGAATCTCATACACCGGCGTTTGCGAATGTCACAAGCCGGCATTCAGGAACGGTCGTGCCTGGTCTCGCGAGCAAAAGGCGACCCCGGCGACGACCGGGGCGCAGCGCCTCCACGCCGCCCGTTGCCAGAGTCGCGGCAGCCTGTTGGCGTGATCCTGTAAGAGAATGGGCACGCCCGGTGCGAGCCCCGTCAAGGCAAGTACGTGCCGTGGAAAGCCGAGACCATGCACATGGAAAGCATCGGGTGCAAGCTGTCGAATCAATTTGCCGGCCGCGCTTTGTGCGCCAAGCGGCGATGACGGGCCACCGAATGGCACAAAATGATAGCTCACGCCGTTTCGGTCGATGCACCTTGAGTGCTCCGATGCCTGGATGACTGACACGCGAGCCCCGCATCCCGCGACGCTCTCCGCCACATCGACGAGACTGGGCCACGCGTCCAGGAGCTGTTCCGGCAGGCGTCGCCGTGGATCGCTGAGACAGCCGATCTGCGCGATGTGCAGCGCGACGTCCCGCCCCGAGTCTCGCGGCGTAGAGCCTATTTTGGCGGGGACGAGTGCCGTCGTATGCATCGGGGTCGCGCTCAGAGGCTCATTACGCGGGGGTCCCTCAGCCGTACCAGCCTCTTCCAGAGATCCAACTCCCACGGATGATCGTACTTGCCATAGCGATAGCGCCACGAAGCGAGTCCTCGCAGAGCGGCCTTTCCCCACGGAGGGGCACGTACATCCATGACCGTCGGGAACCTGCATCCCAGCACCGTCGTGAAGTCGCGTATTCGCGTGTGAAGACGCTCGGAGAGCCACGGCGCGCCCGAATGACACCAGTACGAGTGCCAATGAGGCTCGGCCCACTCGTCCGCGCTGCTCGGAAACACCACGGGCTGCCCGCTGCTATCGCGCATTTCGCCACGCAGCGCGCTACGGCCGGCTTGGTTCTGTCAGGCGGCGGGGGAAGCGGCGTGTAGATGTAAATCATCACTTCCGTCTCAGGATAACGGCGCTTGATCAGCCGTATGAATTCGAACGTCTTCTCCGTCTCCCCTTCCGGATCCCGCGGCGGCGCCACCATGAACGAGAGTTCCGGGATGACGCCGTGACCGAGACATGCTTCGATCGCGGCGAGGGTCTGGTCGGGACGTGTTCCCTTGCGGATGTCGTGCAGCAGCCAGTCGCTCGGCGACTCCGCACCGATGTAGGCCATCCGCATCCGGCTCTTCCTGATCAGCGCCCAGGAGCGCTCCGACAGATTCAACATGGCGTCGGAGCGCGCGTAGCACCACCAGGACACCTCGAGTTTGGCGAGAATCTCGAGCAGCGGCGCCATGTCCACCTCCCGATCGAAGAAGTTGTGATCGTAGAACTGGATCGTCGACGCCGAGCTGCCCGGTCAGGAACCGCAGGTCTTCGCTCGAGCCGCGCCGGCGTCGGCAGCGCCGTCTTGCCGCGAAACATCCCCGCGACGCCACAGAAGGTGCAGCGGTAGCGGCATCCGAGGGCTGCCTGGTAGCCTGCGGTGCGGCGACCGAGGTAACTGCGCGGCAGATACTGTGTCGGCTCGCCGAGCAGTTCATAAGGGAGCCTCGAGGCGAGACTCGCCGCCGTGAACGGCCGCCGCTCGTTGTGCACGATCGTTCCATCGCGCCGCCAGCTGAGTCCGGGTAGCGCGGCGAGTGGCTGTCGCCAGCTTCGCCCAGACACTCGAGTAGATCAATGAAGGTCTGCTCACCCTGCGCGCGCACGACGTAGTCGACATAGGGAGCGTTCAATGCCGCCTGTGGACAGTTCGTGGGGAATGCCCCGCCCCAGACGATCGGCACGGCCGGGAACCTCTCGCGAATGGCCTTGGAAGCCGCGATCGCCGACCGCAGCTGCGGGCCGCCCATGACGGTGAGGCCGACGGCACGTATGGGCTTTTCCGCCATGATTCGCAGTGCGGTCGCAATGAAATCCCGATCCACGTTGCCGTCGAGAATCCGCCATGGATATCGGCCCTCGAGTGACGCAGCGAGGCTCAGCACGGCGAGAGGCCAACGCGCATTGCGCTGTTTGGTAATCGTCGGGTTGAGCAGCAGCACCGTACCCGGATCGGAGGCCATCACCTCTCTCCTGCGGTGGCACCGGCAGTGAGGCCGTACAGCGTGAGCTGCTCGCCGAAGTAGCGGCGTTGCGCCAGCGACGATACGCCATAGCCGCCGCGGCGCAGTGGCTCGAGGAATATCCGCGCATCGCCGAAAGTTCGACAACAGCAACAGCGCCGCGCCACCTGGCTTGAGATGCCGCTGCAACCCCGCGGCGAAGCGCTCCCCGAGGCCATTCGCCCGCCAGGCCCGGTCCCGGTCGTTGCGTGCCTCGCCGGCCTTGAACGGTGGGTTGAACAATATGAGGTCGAAGCGCTCCCCGGCGACCGGCTCGAAGAGATCGCCATGGCGCACGTCCACCGTGCCTTCGGCACGATTGAGCATCGCATTGATCCGCGCGCAACGCACGGCGGCCGCGTTGATGTCGATCGCGACGACCCGGCGGGCGTGCCTCGCGGCGAACACCGCACAGACGCCCGAGCCGGTGCCCATGTCCAGCACTTCCGCCTCCGGCCCGATCCGACTCGAGTCGAGTTGGGAGACAAGGAACTCGCCGGTCCGCATCCGCTTCGGATTGAAGACGCTGGGCGTCACGAGTATCGGAACACCATGTACGTGCTCGACGATGAACTCATCGTAACGGTCGAAGCCACGCAGGTGGTGGAAGAGGTGCAGAAGCTTGACGAACGCGCGAGTAACCGCGGAAAAGCTCGGAACGGACGCCTCGCTCGGCGTACGCTCCACCCCAACATCTTCGCTCATTGCCGCGCGCTCCCAGGATTGCACGATGTCATCAGGAGAGCTTCTTCACAGGCACGAGCGCACGGCTGAAGAGCATCTCGAGCGGCCAGTGATAGGCGTCCTTGCTGCAGCGGTAGCGCGCGAGTCGTTGCAGCAGCCGCTTGACGCCGTTGGCCGGCATCCAGGCGAGCTCGTGAAAGAACTTGAAGCGCTCTATCAGGCGGAATTTCTCCCTCGAGACCCATGGACCGGGTTCGCCGGCTACATAGTCGAATACCGCCCAGGCCTCCAGAGTCTCCGGGAGGCGGTATCCCCGCCGCACCGCCTCGATGACCAGCTCGCTGCCCGGATAGGGCTTGAAGTAGAAGATCGGCGTCAGAAACTGCGGGCTCATCGAGCGCAGCTTCTTGGCAACATCCAGGCTCGCCTGGATGCTTGCCGCGCTCTCATCCGGAAAGCCGACGATGAAGGGGAAATGTCCGGCGATGTCGTGTTGCAGCATCTTGTCCGCGGTGTGAAATACCTGCTCGATGGTGATGTCTTTGCGGATGTGCTTGAGCATCTCGTTGGAGCCGGACTCCACCCCGACGAGCAGACGCCGGCACCCGGACTGCTTGCACAGCACCCAGATGTCGTCCGGCAGCCGCACGCCCTGATCCGCGCGCATGGTCGCCGCCCACGTCACGCGCAACCCACTGGCGATCATCTGCTCTGCGAGTGCCCGCACGCGCTCACGCTTCGTGAAGAAGGTCTCGTCCTGAAAATTGACGTCATCGAAGTGATATCGGTCCCACAGCTCCTTCAGCCGCAGCGCCATGCGGGTCGGCTCGAGGCCGACCCAGCGGCGGCCGTAGACGAAGGGGTCGGAACAGAAGGCGCAGCGAAAATTGCAGCCTTGCGAGGAGATGTAGTCGAGCTGCCGCTTGCCCTTCAAATCGAAATAGCGGGTCACGGGAATCAGGTCGTAGTCGTGAGCGCGGAAGCGATCGATCGGCGCCAACGGTCGGCGCGGATTTTCCCGGATCGAGCCGTCCGCCAGCTTGACCGTGCAGCCGGCGCAGTCGTCCAGGTCGCGGCCCTCGGCGAGCCGCTGGACGATCTCCTCGAACGTCTCCTCGCCCTGCCCCTGCACGGTCACATCGACGGCGGACTCCGCCAGGCATTCGCGACCGAACATCGACGGATGCCAGCCTCCCCATACCACCGGCAGTTCCGGCCGCGCCCGCTTCGCCGCGCGCGATATTCGCAACGCATCCAGAATTGGCGCGCCGGTGAGAACCGTCACTCCCAGACACAAGGCACCCTCGAGCTGCGCGAGAACGGCTTGCTCCGCGTCCGCCTCCAGGCGACCGTCGATGATCACTACCTCGTAGCGGCTCGGATCGAGGTGAGAGCCGATCGCCAGCAGGGCGAGAGGCATGGTGAAAAAGACGGCGCAAGGGTTATAAAGCAGTACCTTCAGGCGCGGCTTGCGCAGCAGCCCGCCTACCGGCAGCGACGATTCGGGATGGCATGGCATCGCTTGATTGAGTTCCCGAAACGGGCCGCACGGTTCACCGGCGCGCGGCAGCCAGGGGCGATCCCCGCCGGCGGATGGGGGTCAGCTCCTCATACAGGGCCTCGAAGCAACGTGCGGTGTAATCGGCGTCCTCCCAGACGGCCCGCGTCCATGCACTCTGTGCCAGGCGCAGGCGCAGATCCTCGTCAGTCAGCACCTGCCGGAGCGCAGCAGCGAGCGACTGCGGGTCGCAGACCGGCACGGCGAGCGCGGCGTCGGGCGCCCATTCCGCAACGTGCCCGACGGCCGTACCGACGGTCGGCACCCCGAGTGCCGCGGCCTCGAGGACCGCGACCGGACCTGCCTCGTGGCGGGATGAGACCACGAGGACGTGAGCCGACTGCATCAGCGGTACGAGCTGCCGCTGCGTCATGAAGCCGTGAAAACGCACCTTGCCGGCCAGACCGAGCTCGCTCGCGAGTCGTTGCATCTCCCCTGCGAGCAGGTCCTCGCCGATGATGTCCAGCTGGAAATCGAGCGGTACCTGTGCGAGTTGGGCAACGGCCCGCAGCAGTGTCGGCTGGTCCTTCACCCGATTGAGACTTGCGACGTGAATCAGGCGAGCCGGCTCGTCCGCCTGGCGCTGCAGCGGGGCTCGTGCGGGCCAGGCCTGGATGCAATCGATACCGAGCGGCACCCGCCGTGCGGCAGCGCCAAGCGCCGCGAGGAGCTCGATCTGTCGTGCGCTGGCGGCCGTCAGCGTGCTCGCAGCGCATAAGACCACCCGCTCCTGGCATCGGCCCCGCCAGGTGAGCCGTCCGCCGAAGCGAATGTCGGGCAGCCGCACGGGCTCGCCGCCAGCCACGTGCACGACGCTTGGAATTCCGAGCAGATGGGCCGCCGATACTGCAATGAGGCCGCAGGCTCCGGAAAAAAACGAATGCACGAGGTTGAAAGGCGCCTTGCGATTCTCCCGCAGGATCGCCCGCACAGCGCGCAGCCGCGTCGCGCCGCGCCCTATGTTGTGGACGCGCGCTCCGAGCAGGCTCCAGGTCGCGGGGTCCGGCTCCTGATGCAAGGCGAACACGTGTACTTCATGATGCGCCGCCAGACGCTCGATGAAGGCGAGAATGACCGGTATGACGCGGTATTCGCCGCTCCGATCGACGCCCCCGGGCACAACCAGCGCGAGCTTCATGGCGGGTGAGTCCTCCCAGGCACGTGCTGCGGTTCACCCGCTCGCTCAGCGCGCGCTCACGCGTGCTCCCGCCACATGGAGCAGACGCAGGTGGTGCACTCGCGCCGGCCGCCAACACGGATCGAGGCGCGCAGCGCCGCCATGTCGGCCCGATTGAGGACCTCATCGAGCCCGCTGCGCAGCCGCGCGCCGCTCGGCCCCGGGATGAAGAAACACGGGCTGACCTGGCCCCGCGCATCGACGACGGCCGAGAACTGCGGCGCGTTGCAACGCACCGCGGGATAAGGGGCCGCGCCGCACACCGCGGCGAAGTACTGATGGATGCGCTGCAGTTTGGCCGGACTCTCGGCAATGAATCCGGAGCGGAACGCCTCGGGCCGCTCCCGCTCCAGTTCGCGAATCAGTTGCTCGAAGTGCCCGAGCTCCACCGGACGCAGCGCCAGGTCCGACTCGAAGCCCTCGTCACGCGCGAACGCATGCGGATTGGCGACATCTACGGCCAGAAAGGAAACCTGCAGAGCCCCGAGGCGCCGGGCGAGGTCCACGAAGGAAGTGAGCTGCCAGAAGTTGGCACGCTGCAATGTCACCCGCACGGTGACCCGCGCGCCGTTATCCGAGGCCGCACGGATCCCTTTGCATACGACATCGAAGGCATCGACGCCGCGGATCGAGGCATAGGTCTCGGCGTCGGTGCCGTCGAGGGAGACTGTGACCGTACTGAAGAGTGCGGCGACGCGCCGCGAGTACTTGGCGAGCGACAGACCGGAGGTCAGCAGCCACACCTCGAGACCCTCGTCCCCGAGCAATGCGGCGATCGCCTCCCACTGCCGGTTGAGGAGCGGCTCGCCGCCCGAGAGCATCACCATGCGCGTGCCGAGCCGGCGCAGGCTCGGCAGCAGCCGGGAGACGGCGGCGAGGTCCAGATCGGCGCGGCCGTTGCGCCAGTAATCGCAGGTCCTGCAGCGGGAATTGCAGCGCTCGCTGAGGTACAGCGTCACGAGCGGCAGGCGCCGCAGCGTCTCGGGTTCGCGCGGGAGGGCTGACAAGGTGCCAATGAGTTCCCCGCGGACCTCGTGCGGTTCAACCGACCGGCCCGGGGGCTCAGCCGCCGGGCGGATCGTCGAGCGCGAGCAGTGCGAAGCTGGCGAGCCAGTGCTCGCCCATGTAATCCCCGGCGATGTGGCCGAGCGCGCTGGCGAGATGGGAGTCGACTGCCGCCTGCGCCCGCTGCCGCAACGGATCGGCCGGCGGCAGCTCGGCGACGATGCGCCGCCAGCACCAGGCGCGCGACAGATTCAAGCCATCGAGATGAGTGATCTTGCCGTCGGTGCGATCGCTGACCGTCGCCGGCGTGAAGAGCGTCGCCGGCTCACCGCGCGCGGCCTGGGGCAGGAAAGCGGCCAGCCAGGCGGCAAAATCCTCTCGCGGCATGACATCGGCCATGAGCGCGGCTTCGATGAGTGCCGGCGACAGGAATTCGTCCTGCGACGGCTCCCACGCGGGACAGCCCCGGTCGGCGCGGTACCAGCGCAAGGCCGCGGCGGCGCACAGTCCGGCGAAGCTGGAGTTACGGGCCGCGACCGCGTACTCGCGCGCCAGCAGCAGCGCGAACGCGGTGTTGGAATGCACGCCCGCGCGCATCGGGTAGGTGGCGAGCGGCAGGTACGCCTCGAAGCGGCGCACGAATTCCTTGGCGAGCGGCGCCAGGGTCGCGGCCCAGCGCCGCCCTTCGGCGCCCTCGTGCCGCAGCAGTTCGGCCTGCAGCATGAGCGCCCAGGCCCACCCATAGGGCCGCTCGAAGCCGCGCGTCGCCGGCGCGGCGAGATAGCGCAGCTCGCCGGCCACTTTCTCGGCGGTGAATTGCGCATCGAGCAGCGCTCGGATCGGACCGGCCTGCGCCGACTGCGGGAAGCGGCGCTGCAGGCGGGCGAGAAGCCAGTGTCCGTGCACGCAGGAGTGCCAGTCGAAGCTGCCGAAGAAGATGGGATGCAGCTCCCGCGGGCTCCTCAGGTCCTGCGGGCCGGTGAGCACGTGATCGAGCTTGTTGGGATATTCACGGCCGAGGTGTCCGAGGGTGATGGCGGCAAAGCGCGTGGCGATTTCCGCGGTGAGCGTTGGTGACACGGCTTGCCTCCCCTCAGAATCGAAATACCAGCAGATACATCAGCACGATGTTGCAGATGAGCAGCGGGATCGCGGTCGCGACCTGCGCCCGGATGACCCCGTTGCGGTCGGGAAGCTCGAGCAGCGCCGCCGGCACGATGTTGTAGTTGGCGGCCATCGGCGTGATGAGCGTGCCGCAGTATCCGGCGAGCATGCCGACCGCCCCCATGATGGCAGGATCGCCGCCGAAGCGGTGCACGATGAGCGGCACGCCGATGGCCGCCGTCATGACGGGAAATGCGGCGAAGGCATTGCCCATCACCACGGTGAAGAGCGCCATGCCGATGCAATAGGCGATGACGGCCGCCAAGGGATGGCCGAGCGGGAGCCAGGTGTCGCGACACGCCCGACCGCCGCCCCGACCCCGGCAGCGCAAACACCGCGCCGAGCGAGGCCAGGAGCTGCGGCAGGATGATCGCCCAGCCGATGGCGTCGGCGAGGCGCCTGCCCTCCTCCACGGGTGCGAGCGCCGGCGGCCTGAATCGCAGCACCGCGACGGCCAGCGCAATGATGATGCCGAGGGCCAGCGCGATCAGGGTCACTTGTTTCGGGTCCGCGAGGGCACACCGCGGATCGCCGACCCTGCCGAGTGTCAGGGTACCGGCGATGGCGACGATGGGAATGATGAGGGCCGGCGTGAAGACGGCATTGCCTTTGCTCCGGCGCCTCGCCTCGCGCTCCCCGACGGAGGTGGTCCTGGGCGATCCCAGTCCGATGGCGGTGGCACCCAGGACAGTCAGCGCCAGTACGAGTATCCCGTTGGCCAGATCGCCCAGACTTCGAGCCGAAGAGAAAGCTCACGGCGAGCAGGCCCCAGAAGGCGGCATTGCCGAAGCGCTTGCGGTTGGCTCGATCGCCGAGCCTGCGCACCGCGATGCCGGCGAACATCGCACCCGCGAGCCAGTAGACCTGTTCCAACCCGATCAGGGCCGTCTCTCCCAGGCGCTCGAGCCGCGCATCGAGTCGCCAAGAGGCGCAAGCCATGGATTGCGAACGCCGTTAACGCCGTCGGGATCGCCCATAGGGAGAGCGAGCTGGACGATCGAAGCCGCTCTGCTGCAGGAACCCCTTGATGAGGAGGATAGAGCTGACCGCGATGAAGATGTCCTCGCCGAAGAACGCCCCGACGTTGTCCGCGGAAGCGGCGTAAGCGCGGATGAGATAGCGGGGCTCGCGAGATCGGCCCGAGCCCGACCTCCGCGGCGGCCTCGGCCATCGGCGCAATCAGCGGACGCACGGTCTGCGCCTGGCCGCAGAGCGTCGTCAGGCCCAGCGCTACGCTGAGCTGGCGCAGCGCGAGATAAGTGATGAGCAGCCGACCAACCGTGGCGACACGCACACGCACGATGAGCATGCGCGCGCGCTCCTGCAGCCCGGCACGCTCCAGGAGGCCGATCACGGGCAATATCAGCCACACGATCGAGACGTAGCGGTTGTCGTTATAAGCCTTGCCCAGCGCGGCGATGATGTGCAGCGGTGAGAGGCCGGCGGCAATTCCTGTGGTGAGGGCCGCCGCCACGATGGCGAGCAGCGGATTGACGCCGGCGGCGAAGCCGATCACGAGGACGACGATCCCTAGCAACGGCCAGATAGCTCATCGCCGCACGGTAGCGTGCGGGGGCGATTCTCGCCAGCCGCTACCCCGCCGGCTGGTCGCAATCGGATTTCGGGCCGCCCGTGCCGCTCAGGGGCCGCCGGGCGAAGACGCCCCTGGCACGGGCCGGGTCAGTCCCTGGTAGGGAACGAAGTGGCCGCCGTGCACGATCGTCGCGAGTACCTCCTCGGAGCGCTGCAGCCAGGCGTCCTGCTTGTCCGGCGTGATGTTGTTGTGCGCGGATTCGATCATCGGCACAGCCTCCTTGGGCGCCGGAATCTCATTCAGCTCCGTCCAGATACCGACGGGCGGCGCCGTGGTGTCGATGAAGCCCATCGCGATGAGCGTCGGGGCCGTGATGCGCGGGGTGAAATTGACGGTATCGAAATAGAGCGCGGTCCTCATGACCTGCGGCGCGCCGGAGCTCCAGTTGGGGTAACCGGCACGGCGGCCGTGCAGGTCGCCGTTCGAGTCCGCACCCGCCGGCTCATTGACCAGCACCGCGGTGACCTTGCCGGGATTGAGCCCCGCGGTCACCAGGCTCTGCTGGCCGCCCATGCTGGTCCCGGTCATCACGACCGTCCTGCCATCCCAACGCGGTGAGCTGCGGATGTACTGTAGAGCGCGTGTGTCGCGCAGGTACATGTCGAGGAAGTACGATGTGTCACGGCTGTGGTCGCCGATCGTCTGATAATCGACCGGCACCCCGGTTTTCCACTCAGGCGGCAGATCGTGCGAGTCGACATCGAATGTCAACCAGCCCTCCGCCGCGCGATCCGTGGCCCACTGCGGGTCGAGAGCGTAGACACCCGCCCACTGATAGATGATGAGCGCCGGGAATCTGCCGCGCCGGTCCGGGATCGCGAGATACCCCTGTACATGCGAGCCCACGCTGTCGAGCCGCACCCGAAAGAGCTTCACGCCCGGCTGGCTCGTCGGCATCGGCGTCAGCACCGGATCGATCGCAACCCGGTGCAGCCGCGCCAGCTGTGCCGCCCAGAATGAATCGAAGTCGGCAGGCGCGGCAATGCACGGCTTGAGAAGCGTCGGTGCCACCGCCGCACCGAGCGTAGCGACCCGATTTTCCTCGAACGCACGGAAGGAGAATTCCGGGTGCAGCAGCTGATACCCGGGATATTTCGCGAGCAGCCCGTGCAGCGCCGGATCGCTCTTCTCGAGCAACGCCTGCAGATCACTGTTCACTTCCGAATATTCGGCGGCAGAGAGCGCGGGCGGGATTCCGGCCCGATAGTCGACCTCTACATACAACATCGCGGCTCGACCGAAGGTGGTCTCGATGGTCGCCGTGCCGGAACTCAGGTCGAAGCTGCCGGTTTTGACCAAGTCCAGGTCGTTACTCCGGATGGTGTAGGTGAAACGGCCCTTGGGCAGCACGACGTCCGGCGCGAGCGCCACGGTCCAACCGATCTTCTCGCCGATGGCATAGATTCCATCAGCGTGGAAGGGTGTGAACACGAGCTTCGACTCATCCGCCACGGCTGCGGTTGCAAAGGATGCCAACAGGCAGGTGAAGAGTGCGGCGCACACAACGATTGTGCTCGGCTTGTTGCTCATCTCGTCGCCGACTCCCGTGAAGTGGAATAGTGCATGAATCCGTCCGCCCAGCCGATGAAATACTTCATGTTGGGTGCATCCGTGTGGCCCCCGTCGTCCTGACGCCACGCCAGCTGACCGTCCAACAGCCCTTGGTTGACGGGTGGCATCTGCGCGGTGAGATAGCTCCCCGCGACATTCAACCCCCGCGCTCCGAGCAGGTCGTAAACGGGAGTTGCCGCGACGGCCGCCATGAAGCCGCCGCGCTGATCCACCCAGGTGGCATCTCCCATCGCCGGCACGCCGTAGCTGATGAAGACCAGGCGCGGTGCGCAGAGCGCGATCAGATCGTGGGCATCGACGGGCAGATCACCGGGGTTGCGCGCCCCGAATACGGCTTCGGCAGCGGCATATTTGAGGAAGTTGCCCGCCATCCAGTGGTATTCGCCGCTGCCGGCCAGGTTCGCCAGTGTCTCCCCGAAATTGCGGCGCAGCAGCGCGGCGCCGCCGCGACCCGAGGAGCCGATGAGGCCCATCGCGAAACGCTGGTCGAAGGCCAGGGTCACGAGCGCCGCCTTGCCGTAACGCGAGACCCCTTCGATTCCGACATGGCGTGCATCGACGGCTGGATCGGTCTGCAGGTAATCGAGCGTTCGGCTCGCCGCCCAACCCCAGGCGCGCAATGCGCCCCATTGCTCGGGAGTCCGCGGCCGCCCCTTGTTGGTGAGGCCGATGATGCCGCGGGTGAGGCCGGCACCGTTATCGGCTTGCACGATCGTCGGGTCCAGCACCGCGAAGCCCCACCCGGAGGCGATCAGCTCCTCGATGGAGGGCGGATCGCCGTCGGCATTGCGCTGCAGCGGGGAAAACGGCGACCGTGAGATGAGAGGCGCAGCGGCGTGATAGCCCAACGCGCCCTTCAGTGAGGGATCCGCGTGCTCCAGCGCCGAGCGCAATGCGCCGTTGATCTCGCCGAGCTCGGCATCGCTCGGCTCCGTCGGCGGCACCGGAGTCGGCCCGAACCAGAACATGATGAGAACCGGCACTCTCCCCTTCGCCGCAGCGGGAAGTACCAGCGTCACGGGGATATCGACTTTGATTGCAGGATATGCGCTGTTGTCGACATGACCGTTGAGACGCGCATAAGCGATCGGGTAGCCACCCAGGCTACCCTTGCCTCGATCGGTCACATGCCACGCGACCTGCGGTACATTCCCGGGGATGCGCCCGTAGACATCATTCTCCAGGGCCGAGACGATCTGCGGCCGGCGCAGCTGCCACCACATGCTCGCGCTCGTGACCTTCGCACCATGATCGAGCCGCAGGGGGTCCGGCAGCGTCGGGTACGGGTTGGCCAGCAGCTCATCGTAGTTGGCATGATCCGGATCGTTCTCATCGCCGCTGGCGCCGGGCCGCAGGGCCTGGATGCCGAGCTGCCGCATCATGTTGCTGTGATCGTGCTCCGCCGTGAGGACGACCGGCGGCTCCGCGTCCGTCCCGGCAGCCAGCGCGGTCGGCGCCGCAAACGCGAGCGCCCAGGCCATGACGGCGAGCCCGATTGTTGGGGCGGATCTCATGGGCACTGATGGTAGCGCTATCATCAGCTGCCGGCAAATGTGCTGCGCGGCGGCCTGTCTCTCAGCCCACGAGCTCCGCGAAGCGCGGCAAATCGATGTTGCCGCCGCTGATGAGAACGCCGACGCGCTCGCCCGGCCGATGAAACTGTTTCGAGAGCGCGGCGGCGGCGGCCAGGCAGCCGGTCGGCTCCACGATCATCTTCATGCGCTCGGCGAAGAACTTCATGGTCTCGATCAACATCGGATCGGTCACCGTGACGACGTCATGGACGAGCGCACGGATGATGGGAAAATTGTGCTCACCGACGAACGTGGTGAGCGCACCATCGGCGATGGAATGCGGCACGGGAATGCGAATGACCTTGGCCCGCGCGGAAGGACTGCTGGCCATCGTTGCCCGCTTCTGGCTCCACCCGATGACGCGGCAGCGCGGGCTCAGCGCCCGGGCGGCGAGCGCGCTGCCGGCGAGCAGGCCCCCTCCTCCGAAGCACACCAGCAGCACATCGAGCTCGCCGACCTGTTGCAACAGCTCGCGGGCGGCCGTTCCCTGCCCCGCGATCACCTGAGGATCGTCGTCCGGTGAGATCACCGTCAGCCCGCGTTCGGCCGCGAGCGCCGCACAGATCTCCTCGCGGCTTTCCTTGTAGCGGTCGTAGAAGATGACCTCGCCGCCATACTCCCGCGTCGCGCTCACCTTCGCGGCAGGCGCATCCTTCGGCATCACGATGGTGGTCGCCACGCCCTGCAGCCGCCCGGCAAATGCCACCGCCTGGGCGTGATTTCCCGACGAGTACGCAACGACTCCTTGCCGGCGTTGCTCCGCGGTCAGCGTCGCAATCGTGTTGTACGCGCCGCGAAATTTGAACGCACCACCGCGTTGCAGGTTCTCGCATTTGAAAAAGAGCCTGGCGGCGGCCCTGGCATCCGCGGTCGCGGAGGTCGTCACCGGCGTGCGATGTGCAATACCCTCGATCCTCGCGGCCGCCGCCTCGACATCCGCAAACGTAACCGGCAGATTGTCGGATGCCACCTTGGCGGGGTCGCTCGCTCTTGATCCGATCATGTCGTAAGCCTCGCCCGCCGGCCTCATTCCAGGCCTGACGCAATGCGTAGAGCAGTTTTGAGCAGCAACAGCTTTGCCGCGGAGAGTTTACCGATGTAGTCGGTGAGCAGGCTCTTTTCCAGACGGGTCAGCTGATCACAGCCGTTGATCACCGATGGGTGCTTCAGTCCTTCCGATTCGGCCACTGAAACTTCGGTCGCGAGCCCGAATCCCTCCGAATTCACCGGCGCGCAGAGTAAGCGATTGGCCCTCGAGTCAACCAACTCCTGCAGGCGCCACGATGAGAGAGCAGCGTGACTTCCTGGGATCGCCATGCTGGGGCTGGCGAACGCGGTAGACCTGGCCCCGCCGCAACGGCCTGGTCATGATGCTTACTCGGCGTCCCAGGGAGCCTGGTACAGCGCGCTTTCGTCGCCCTCGGCGTTCAAGGCGCCCGCGTGACGATTGAGCAATTCGAGCTCGCGGGAGCGTCGCTCGCGTCTGAGTTCTCGCTTGGCGTAGGAACGAACGGCGATTTCGATCCACGCAGACCGCTGGTTGGATCCGGCGAGGCGGTCGATGACCTGCAGCAGATTGCTCGAGAGCGTCACGGAAGTCTTCGCCTTGCGCGCTGGCGCAGACGCCAGCGCCGACAGCGCGGCGAGCTGCTGGGGTGTCATGACGGGTACAGTCATACCACTTAATATACTGTCATCTATCCTACCTATAAAGGTATAACTTATCCGACCCCGGGCTTCCAGGGGCCGCAGAGTGCTTACGTCACACCTTCTCCATTGCGAGCGCGATGCCCTGGCCGACGCCGATGCACATCGTGCACAGCGCCCGCCGCGCCTGCCGAGCGCTGCAGCTGGTACATCGCGGTCGTGACGAGCCGCGCGCCGCTCATGCCGAGCGGATGCCCGAGCGCGATCGCGCCGCCGTTCGGATTGACGTGCGCGGCATCGTCCGCGATGCCGAGCTCGCGCAGCACCGCCAGCGCTTGCGCGGCGAAGGCCTCGTTGAGCTCGATCACGTCGAACTCGCTGATGCGAGCCGCAGCCGCGCCAGCAGCTTGCGCGTCGCCGGAACGGGCCCGATCCCATGATACGCGGCGCGACGCCGGCCGCGGCCATCCCGACGACACGGGCCGCGGCGTGAGGCCGTGCGCCGCGACCGCCGCCTCGCTCGCCAGCGAGCAGCGCGCACGCGCCGTCGTTGACGCCGGAGGCGTTGCCCGCCGTGACCGTGCCGCCGCGACGGAACGGGTGCCGAGCTTCGCCAACGCCTCGAGGCGTCGTGCGCGCGCGGGTGCTCATCCCGGTCGACGATCGTGGGATCGCCCTTCTTCGCGGCAAGGTCACCGGCACGATCTCCTCGCGCAAGATTCCGTTGGCCTGCGCGCGCCGCGGCGCGCTGCTGGCTGCGCAGCGCGAAGGCGTCCTGGTCCGCGCGGCGACCCGGTACTCGCTCGGCGACGTTCTCCGCCGTCTCCGGCATCGAGTCGATGCCGTACTGCTCCTTGAGCATGCGGTTGACGAAGCGCCAGCCGATCGTGGTGTCGTAGACTCCATGTCGCGCGCGAAAGCGCAGTCTGCGCTTTGGACATCACGAACGGCGCGCGGCTCATGCTCTCGACGCCGCCGGCGACCATCGACTCCGCCTCGCCGGCCGCGATCGCGCGCGCCGCGATGGCAACGGCCTCGAGGCCCGAGCCGCAGAGGCGATTGACCGTGCGCCCGGCACCGACTGCGGCAGACCCGCGAGCAGCAGCGCCATGCGCGCGACGTTGCGATTGTCCTCGCCGGCCTGATTGGCGCAGCCGAAAACGACATCATCCACGGCGCCCCAGTCGACCTTCGGCTGCCGCGAAACAGCGCACGGATCGGAATGGCAGCCAGATCATCGGCCCGCACCCCGGACAGTGCCCCGCCGTAGCGGCCGATGGGCGTGCGCACGGCATCGCAGAGATAGGCGTTTTTCATGGCGATCGAATCTGACACACGAATACCAATGAAGCAATTCTTTTTGTGTCACGTTCAGTCCACCGGCGTCGCCCATAAGCGGCGCCGGCTACTGAGAGACTGCCACTGCCACTCGGCAGCCGCCGACCCCGGCGACCCGCGACAGCCCACCGCCTGCCAGCGCCACGCTCCTGCTAAAATTTCGCACGGACGACCATAGAGGCCCGCCCCCTCCCTTCCGGGAGAGAGAAACACCGCACGTCAAGGGAATGTCTGAGCTCGAGGTTCCGTGTTGCGATATCCCGAATCTGATCGACCCGGAGCCCGCGCGATGCCCTCGCTATTCGACCCGCTCAAAGTAGGCGACCTGCTGCTGCCGAACCGCGTCCTCATGGCGCCCCTGACCCGCAGCCGCGCGGGCGTGACCCGCACGCCGAACGCCCTGATGGCGGACTACTACTCGCAGCGGGCTTCGGCCGGGCTCATCTTCTCGGAAGCCACGGTCGTGACCCCGATGGGGATCGGATACGCGGACACACCCGGGATCTGGTCGCCCGAGCAGGTGGCGGGCTGGAGACAGGTCACGGAGGCCGTCCACGCCGCCGGCGGCCGGATGTTTCTGCAGCTCTGGCACGTCGGCCGGATCTCGCATCCCGTTTTCCTCGGCGGTGAGCTGCCTGTGGCTCCCAGCGCTGTCGCGCCGGGCGGCAACGTCAGCCTGCTGCGTCCCGCAACCCCCTTCGTCACCCCGCGGCCGCTGGATCGCGACGAGATTCCGGACATCGTGGCCGCCTTCACCCGCGGCGCGCAGAACGCCGAGCTCGCCGGTTTCGACGGCGTCGAGCTGCACGGGGCGAACGGTTACCTCCTCGATCAGTTTCTGCAGGACAGCTCCAATCAACGCGATGATGACTACGGCGGCCCTGTGGAGAATCGCGCGCGACTACTGCTGGAGGTCACTGACGCCGCCGTATCCGTATGGGGACCCGGCCGTGTCGGCGTGCATCTCGCCCCTCGCGGCGACTCGCATTCCATGGGCGACTCGAATCGGACGGCAACCTTCGGCTATGTCGCCCGCGAGCTCGCCCGTCGCAAGATTGCTTTCATCTGTGCCCGCGAGCGCGTAGGCCCGGACAGCATCGGCCCGCAGCTCAAGGCGGCCTTCGGTGGCGTCTACATCGTCAACGAGGGATTCACCCACGAGAGCGCCCAGCAAGCGCTGGACACCGGCAGAGCCGACGCCGTCGCCTTCGGCAAGCTCTTCATCGCCAACCCCGACTGCCCGTGCGGTTTCTGTCCGGAGCACCTCTCAACGCGCCGGTCACGGATACTTTCTATCGAGGCGGCGCCTCGGGCTACACGGACTATCCGACTTTCGGCACCGGGGAAGCGGAAGCCGAAAAAGACGGAATGCGCGCGCAAGCCAAAGGCTGAACGGCCGGCCGTGAAGAGCGTCCTCATCGTCTATCACTCCACCACCGGCGGCACGCTTCAGATGGCGGAGGCTGCCGCGACCGGGGCACGGCACGAGGCAGGGGTAACGGTGCAGCTGGAGGCCGCTGCTGGCGCCGGCGCCGAGGCGTTGCTCGACGCCGACGGCTATATCTTCGCCTGCCCCGAGAATCTCGCCGCCATGTCGGGTGTCATGAAGGACTTCTTCGACCGCACCTACTATGCGGTGCTGGACCGCATTCAAGGTCGCGCCTACGCCACCCTCATCTGCGCCGGCAGCGACGGCACCAACGCCGCGCGGCAGATCGAGCGCATCGCCACGGGCTGGCGGTTGCGCGACATC
Organism: uncultured Pseudomonadota bacterium; assembly: GCA_963726045.1. Taxonomy (GTDB): domain Bacteria; phylum Pseudomonadota; class Gammaproteobacteria; order Steroidobacterales; family Steroidobacteraceae; genus 13-2-20CM-66-19. The sequence continues at coordinate 1,256 of CAVSAZ010000021.1, read as the reverse complement.
GCGCCGCCGCTCATCGTGTGCACCCACGCACAGACGCCCGAAGAAATCCTGCGTCCGAAACAGATAGCAGCGCAAGAACTCGCGCGCTGCGAAGAGCTCGGCGCAACGCTCGCAGCCGGCCTCGCTCTCGGCATGTTCTGACCGAGGCCCGGCTAGCATGAGCAGATGAGCGCGACGCAAGGCGACTGGAGCGGCCCTCCTCGCGACCCCGGAATCAGACCCGGTGTCGCCATCCGCCTCTCCGAGCATGTCTGGCGCCTCACCGCGGGCAACCGTGGCCCCATGACCGGACCCGGCACCAACAGCTATCTCGTGGGCGCTGCGAACGACTGGACGATCATCGACCCAGGTCCCGCAGATGACAGGCACATCGGCGCGCTGATCGCCGCCGCTCCCGGGAAGATTCATCAAATCCTGGTCACGCACACCCACACGGATCACTCGCCCGGCGCCACCCCGCTGAGGTCCGCCACCGGAGCGCCCCTCCTGGGCCGAACGACGACCCACCCGCACTGGCAACATCCCACGTTCGCCCCCGACCGCGAGCTCCGTCACGACGACCGCGTGACGGTGGGCGGCGGCGCGACACTTCGCGTCATCCATACTCCCGGCCACGCCAGCAACCACCTCTGCTTCCTCCTGGAAGAGGAGCGCATCCTCTTCACAGGCGACCACATCATCCAAGGCTCGACGGCAGTCATCGACCCTCCCGACGGTGACATGACCGCCTACCTCAACTCCCTCGAGTCCCTCCTGCGCGAGCCCCTGGACCACCTGGCCCCGGGCCACGGCACTTTGATCCCCGACCCTCGGGCCGCGATTCAAGAGCTGATCCAACACCGCCTGCGCCGCGAAGCCAAAGTACTGGCATGCCTCCCACGCCAGCATCCGGCCGACCTCCCTACCCTGAATCGTAGCGTCTACAACGACATATCCCCACAACTCCTTCCCATCGCAGAACGCTCCCTCCTGGCGCACCTGCTCAAGCTGGAACGCGAAGCCCGAGCCCTGCGCGTGGCCGACGGCTGGACGAGCGTCGAAGCCTCAGCGCCCGGGCGCAAGACTTGAACAGAGCAGCCCCTCCCGTGCTCGGCCTCGTCGCCGGACTTGGAGTGGGCGCGGCAGTGTTCTATTACCGCTCGTTGGTGACGGCACACCTCGAGAGGGGCCTCACCCCGCGGATTCTCATGGCCCACGCCGATGTCCGGCAGACCATGCGACTGGCGCAGGAGCGCAAGGTCGATGAGCTGGCCGCC
>CAVSAZ010000020.1:0-99927 GCA_963726045.1 uncultured Pseudomonadota bacterium | reverse complement strand
GGACTCTGGGCGCGGGAAGTCGGCAGGATGGTGGGCCTCGAGCTGCCGATCCTCGCGATGGAGCATCAATACCTGATCACCGAGGAGGTACCGCAGATCGCGGGCCTGCCCGAGCAGCTGCACTGCATCGACTTCGAGGGTGAGCTCTACCTGCGCGAAGAGCGCGGACGGGATGTTGCTCGGTACGTACGAGCGCGCGGGCGTTCCCTGGTCGCCGGCCGCGACGCCGTGGGATTTCGCCCAGAGCCTGCTGCCCAACGACCTCGATCGCATCGCGCCGAGCCTCGAGGTGGCGTTCGAGCACTTTCCGGCGCTCGGCGAAGTCGGCGTACGCAAGGTGGTCAACGGGCCCTTCACGTTCGCGCCGGATGGCAATCCGCTCGTCGGGCCCATCAAGGGCCTGCGCAATTTCTGGGTGGCGTGCGGGGTCATGGCGGGCTTCAGTCAGGGCGGCGGCGTCGGCCTCGCGCTCTCGCAGTGGATGGTGAACGGCGATCCCGGCTCCGACATCTGGGCGATGGATGTCGCGCGCTACGGCGACTGGGCGACGCTGGCCTACACCAACGCCAAGGTGCGCGAGAACTACTCGCGCCGGTTCAGAATCCGCTTCCCCAACGAGGAGCTGCCCGCGCGGCGCGGCCGCTGCGCACGACACCGATCTACGATCGGCTGCGCGAGGCGCACGCGGTCTTCGGCGAGTACTGCGGGCTCGAGCATCCGCTCTGGTTTGCGCCTACCGCAGGCGGACGCCCGCGAGGATGTCACTTTCCACCGCTCCAACGCACATGCCCATGTGGCCGAGGAGTGCCGGGCGGTGCAGGAGCGGGTCGGCCTGCTCGAGACATCCAACTACGGCAAGATCGAGATCGTCCGGTCCCGGGAGCGGAGGAATGGCTGTCGCGAGTGATGGCCAACCGCGTGCCGCCGCGTCGGACGCATCGCGCTGACCCCGATGCTGAACGAGCGCGGCAAGCTGATCGGCGATTTCACGATGTGCCGGCTCGCCGCCGACCGCGTGTTGCTCATCGGGACTCTGGCGGCGGAAACGTATTACCTTCGTTGGTTCGAGCGCCATCTGCCGCCATCCGGAGTGCACGTCCGAGCTTGCGCGATGGAGCACGTCGGCCTGTCGGTGGCCGGACCCGGCTCGCGGGCGCTGTTGCAGAGACTGGTGCGTGATGATCTTTCGAACGCTGCATTCCCGTTCCTGACCTTCCGCCGGGTCGACATCGGCATGATCCCGGCGCTGGTGGGCAGGATCTCCTTCACCGGCGAGCTCGGCTATGAGATCTGGGTGTCGCCCGACTATCAGCGCGCGCTCTACGACCTGCTCGTCGACGCGGGCCGGGAGGGCCTGAAGCCCTTCGGCGGCCGCGCGCTCAACGCCATGCGTATCGAGAAGGGCTTCGGCAACTGGGCGCGGGAGTTCCGCCCGATCTACGGTCCCTACGAGGCCGGTCTCGGACGGTTCGTCGCTCTCGAGAAAGGCGATTTCGTCGGCCGGTCCGCGGCCGCGCTGAAGCGAGCGGGCGAATGGCGGGGAGATGCGCCTCGTCGCATTCGCGGTCGATGCGGCCGATGCCGATGCGATCGGCGATGAGCCCATCTGGCACGACGGCCGGGTGGTCGGCTGGGTCACTTCCGGCGCTTACGGACATCGGGTAGGGCGCTCGCTCGCCCTGGGCTATGTCCCGGCGGCGCTCGCCGACGGCGAGCGCGGGACTTCGAGATCGAGATCATCGGCGAGCGGCGGCCGGCGGAGCGGCTCGCCGCGTGCGCCTACGACTCCGGCGGCGCTGCGGATGCGCTCATGAAGCTGCAGGATATCCGCACCTTCGTCGTCGGCAATCCGCCGCCGCACAACGGCGGGCGGTACTTCATCTTCGCCAAGCTGACTACCGCCGATGGCATATACCGGCGTCGGTGAGGCGTATGGCGTTCCGTTCGATCCGCATCACGTTGCGCGAAGCTGATCGAGGACGTGTTCGGCGCGTTATCTGGAAGGCGAAGACCCGCACGACATCGAGCGAATCTGGCGGCGCGTCTACTCCGTCCGGCTATTCGCAGCATCCCGACCTGACGGTCATGGGCGTGCTCAGCGCGCTCGAGATGGCCTGTTGGGACATCATCGGCAAGGCGGCGGGGCAGCCGGTGTACAAGCTCCTCGGCGGCCGTGTGCACGAGCGGCTGCGCACCTATACCTACATTTATGCCAGGCCCGGGGATCGCACCGACGTCTATCAGGATCCCGACCTGGCGGCGGAGCGGGCAGCCGAATATCTCGCGCAGGGCTTCACGGCGTTGAAGTTCGATCCGTTCGGGCCTTATTCGGCCTTCGATGGCCGGCAACCCTCCCTCGCCGCGCTCGATCGCTGCGAGCGCTTCATGCGCCAGTTGCGGGCGGCGGTGGGCTCGAAGGCCGATCTTCTCTTCGGCACCCACGGCCAGATGACTGCGGCCGGAGCCATCCGGCTGGCGCGTCGCATCGAGCCGTACGAGCCGCTCTGGTTCGAGGAGCCGGTGCCACCGGATGCGCCCGAGGAAATGGGCGAAGGTGGCGCGCGCGACTGCAGCGTGCCGATCGCGGCCGGCGAGCGCCTCGCCACCAAGTACGACTTTGCGCGGCTGCTGCACGGCCGGCGGCGCGGCCATCCTGCAGCCGAACCTCGGTCGGGTGGGGGGCCTGCTGGAGGCGAAGAAGATCGCGGCGCTCGCGGAGGTGCAGCACGCGCAGATCGCGCCGCACCTGTACTGCGGCCCGGTGGTGGGCGCCGCGAACATTCAGCTCGCCACGTGCATCCCGAATTTCCTCATCCTCGAGGGCATCGAGCGCTGGCAGGGCCTGCATGCGCAGCTGCTGCGCAAGCCGATCCGCTGGGAGGACGGCTACGTCATCCCGCCGACCGAGCCGGGCCTCGGCGTCGAGCTCGACGAGGCCGTTGCCGCGGCGCATCCCTACTCGGGCGCGGCACTGCATCTCGAGATGGCCGGCAAGCCCGTTGGGCTGGGATAATCGCCGCCAATGCAGAAAAGACGATTCCTGAGCCCGCGCGCTCGGTGGACGTCGTTCACGAGACCGACGTGCTGGTGGTCGGCAGCGGACCCGGGGGCCTGGCCGCCGCGCTCGCCGCGGCGCGCGCCGGCGCGCGCACGACCCTGCTCGAGCGCTATGGCTGCTTCGGCGGCAACATCACTCAGGTCGGAGTCGAGGGGTTCGCCTGGTACCGGCACGAGCGAACGGTCGACTGCGAGGGAATCGGCATCGAGTTCGAGCAGCGTGCCACGGCGATGGGTGCGGCGATGCCGGAGCCGCAGTCCCTGAGCCACGCGCTCGATGCGGAGATGTTCAAGTACGTCGCCGACGTCCTCGTCAAGGAGGCGGGCATTACTCCGTTCCTGCATCGGCTATGCGTCGCGCCCGTGCTCGAGGGTGGCTCGATCCGTGGCGTGATCACGGAGAGCAAGTCGGGCCGCGAGGCTTTCCTGGCGCGGCGCGTCATCGATGCGACGGGTGATGCCGACGTGGCGGCGCGCGCGGGGGCGCCCGTGCACAAGGCGCCGCGCGAGCAGCTCATGGCCGCCTCCGTCATGTTCTCCATGACCGGCGTCAACAAGGCGCGTTTTCTCGAGCAGGTGCGCGCCGACCCGCAGACCTATCGCGACTGGGCCGGCAACGGCGAATGGAACATCGAGACCACCGGCAAGGAAGACGCCATGTTCTCGCCGTTTCTGCGCAAGCCCTTCAAGCAGGCCGTCGAGGCCGGCGTCATTCCGGCGAGCCTGAGCACCATCGCCGGAACCTGGGGGAGCGTCAGCGATCAGGGCGATCTCACCTACCTCAATCTCATCTCTCTTCCCAACACCGACGGCACCGACGCCAACGACCTGACGGCGGCGGAGATCGAGGGCCGCCGCCAGGCGATTCATGCGATCGAGGCATTGAAGCGCTTCATGCCGGGCTGTGAGCAGGCGAAGCTGCGCAATTTCGGCATGACGCTCGGCGTGCGGGACACGCGCAAGATCGATGCGCTCTACAACCTCACCGCGGCGGACGTGCGCGAGCAGGGCCGCTTCGAGGATGCGATCGGCATCTTTCCGGAATTCATCGACGGCTACGGGCTCCTCATCCTGCCGACCACCGGGCGCTATTTCCACGTTCCCTACCGGTCGCTGGTTCCCAAGGGTGTCGGCAACCTGCTGGTCGCGGGCCGCTCGATCGGCGGCGACCGGATCTCGCATGCCGCGGTACGCAACATGATGTGCTGCGCCGTCAGCGGACAGGGCGCGGGCGTCGCCGCCGCGATCTCGCTGCGCACCGGGCGAATCGTTCGACAAGCTCGACGTGCGCGCCGTCCAACAGGAGCTCGTGCGTCAGGGAGCCCGCATCCATTAGCGGCGGGGCGGCATCCGGCATCAGGCCCGGGGCTGGCGCGATCGGGCGCGGACGCGCTGGTGCGTGCTGGCGCTGCTCAGCCTCGCGATCGCCGGCAGCTACTACGAATACGACGCGATCGCGCCGATCGCCGATTTCCTGCGCGCCGAGCGCGGCTTCACGCAGGCGCAGATCGGGATGCTGAATGCGGTATTCAGCCTGCCCAACATCCTGCTCGCCCTGCTCGGCGGTGTGCTGATCGACCGTTACGGGCCTGCTCGCGTTGCGACCTGGACGGCGGCGCTTGTGTCTCGTCGGCGCCGTGCTGACGGCGGTCGGCTCGCCCTATGCCGTGATGGTGACGGGGCGCCTGATATTCGGCGTCGCCGAGGAGGCGCTCTTCATCGCGCTGCTCGCGGCGCTGGCGCAGTGGTTCCCGAGCGGCGGCACGGCGCTCGCGATGGCGCTGTTCTTCAGTTTCGCGCGCATCGGCTCCTACGCCGCCGACACCTCGCCCGGCTGGGCGCACGCGCTCTACGCTCACGGCTGGCAGCTGCCGCTGTGGCTCGCGGCGGCGGCAACGGCGGCGAGCTTCGTCGCGGCGCTGGCCTATCGGCTCTTCGATGGCCGTGCCCGCGCCTCCGGAAGGCTGCCGCGCGGCATCGGCCCCGGAGCGGATCACCTGGTCCGATCTCGTCGAGCTTCGATCTTTCCTACTGGTACATCCTCGGGCTGAACGTGCTGTTCGCAGCCGTGTTCTTTCCCTTCCGCAGCACCTTCGCCATCGAGTACTTCCAGGACGCCAAGGGCCTGACGCTGCAGCAGGCCGGGCTCGCCAACAGCTGGGTGTTCTTTGCGGCCATCTTCGCGACGCCGCGTGTTCGGGTTCCTGGCCGACAGATTCGGCAGGCGCTCGCTCATGATGATGATCGCGACGCTGCTGATGCCACTCGTGTTCCTCATCCTGGGGACCACTGACTGGAGCCTGTGGATCTCCACGGCCCTGATGGGAATCAGCTTCTCGGTGGTGCCGGCGGTCATCTGGCCCGCGACGACCATGCTCGTTGAGCCGCGGCGGCTCGGGACCGCTCTCGGGCTCATCAACCTGCTGCAGAACCTGCTTGCTGGCGGCGAGCAATCTCGCGGCGGGCTGGCTTGCCGACCGGGGGCACGCCGGACCGCGCGCATCCGTCCGGCTATGACGGCATGCTGTGGTATTTCGGCCTGCTGAGCCTCGTCGCCTTCGTTTCGGTGGTGCTGCTCTGGCGGCGTGAGTCCGGGCCCTGCGGTCACGGCCTGGAGAGGGTGGACGCATCTCGACAAGCCGATGACGGAAATCGAGCAGGCGCAGCCCGGGCCGCAGAGCCATACTAGCCCGGATGAACAGTCAGAGCACGGGCGAGAGGCGGCTGCCGCAGGAGGCGTCGGCTGTGATCATCGGCCAGGGTGGGATCGTCGGCGCTTCGATCGCGCATCACCTGATCGAGCGCGGCTGGGACAACCTGGTCGGCATCGACAAGTCGGCTGTTCCGACCGATATCGGCTCGACCGCCCATGCCTCGGACTTCTGCTACATGACGAGCCACGACAGGATGTCGGTCTACACCACACTCTACAGCCGCGAGTTCTACGAGGGTCTCGGGCACTACGCCCGCGTCGGCGGACTCGAGGTCGCGCGGGTTGGCGACGACGAGCGCATGGAGGAGCTGAAGCGCAAGGTGGGCTCAGGCAAGGCCTTCGGGACACGGGTGGAGATGATCTCGTCGGCCCGCGCGAAGGAGCTGTTCCCGCTGCTGGAGGAGCAGGCGATCCAGGGCGCGCTCTGGGACCCTGACGCGGGGCTGGTGGTTCCCCGGTCGCAACGGGTCGCGGGCGTTCTGCTCGAGCGCGCTGTCGCGAGCGGCCGTCTGCAGACGTTTGCCAACACACCGGCGTTGTCAGTGGACATCCAGGACGGCCGCATCCGCGGTGTGGAGACCCGAAAGGGCTACATCAAGACGTCCATCGTCATTTTCACGTGCGGCATCTGGGGCCCGCTGCTTGCCGCGCGCATGGGCTCACCGCTGCCGCTCATGCCATTCGAGCATCCGCTGCTCTTTTTCGGACCTTTCGACGCGTTCGCCGGCACGGGCAAGGAGATCGGCTACCCGTTGCTGCGTGACCAGGGTAATTCCTCGTACATGCGCGATACGGGCGACCCCAAGACCACCGAGGGCGGCCAGCTCGAATGGGGTTATTACGAGCAGACCGAGCCGCGCCTGGTCTATGCCGCGGGACATCGCCGAGCCCGGCGAGGCCAGCCTGTCGCCGTCCATGCGCGACATGGACATCGAACAGGTGATGCAGGGCTATGAGCGCGCCATGGAGCTGGTGCCGCTGCTCGGGGAGTTGGGATGGGATGCGAAGCGCTCGTTCAACGGCCTGATGTCCATCACCGCCGACGGCTCGCCGCTGGTTGGTGAGTCTCCGGAAGTCGGCGGACTGTGGTACGCCGAGGCGGTGTGGGTCAAGGATGCCCCCGGCGTCGCCAAGGTGCTGGCCGACTGGATGACGACCGGGCGGTCGGAATGGGACACCTGCAGCATCGACATCGCGCGTTTCTATCCGGTGCAGAAGACTCAGGCATACGCCTTTGGCCGCTGCTTCGAGACGGCGAAAAAGGTTTACAACCCGGCTGTGCATCCGCGCGAGCCGTACCTCACGGGTCGCGACCTGCGCCGCGGTCCCTTCTGGCCGCGGGAGAAGGAGCTCGGCGGCTACTTCATGGAGGCCGCCGGCTGGGAGCGCGCCCACGGCTATGCCGCCAATGAGAGGGTGCTGCTCGAGAAGTATGGCGATCGCGTGCCGGAGCGGCGCAATGAGTGGGATGCGCGCTGGTTCTGGCCGGTATCGAATGCCGAACAGCTGGCGATGAGCGACAACGTCGGCATGGTCAATCTGTCGCATTTCGCCATCTACGATGTCTCGGGCACCGATGCGGAGGCGTTCCTCGAGTACCTCTCGGTCGCGAAGGTCGGCGGCGGCACGGCGTTGGGACAGGGCGTGTACACGCACTTTCTCGACGAGGCGGGGGGAGTGCATTCGGATCTGACGATCATCCGCTTGAGCGCCTCTGAATATCGCGTCGTATGCGGCGGCAGTACCGGACCTCGCGACCTCATGTGGATGCGGACTGTCCGCGAGTCGCGCGGGTTCAAGGTGCAGATTGCTGATCGGTCGGACGACATAGTCACGTTGGGGCTGTGGGGTCCCAACGCGCGGCGCACTCTGCAGGCTGTGGCCGACGATCCTGAGGCGCTGACAGCACGAGAACTTCCCGTTCGCGTCGGCACGGTTGATACGGGTGCGGGGCCTGCCGGTATGGGCATTTCGCATTTCGTATGTCGGGGAGCAGGGGTGGGAGCTCTACGTGTCGCCGAGTTATGGACTGGGCCTGTGGGACATGCTTTATGAGCAGGGCGTCGTACCGACCGGCATCGAGACGTACGCCAACACGCGGCGGATGGAGAAGAGCCTGCGACTGCAGAACGCGGACCTGCTCACGGAATACAACCTCTACGAGGCAGGCCTTGCGCGCGCCAAGGTCAAGGGCGACGGGTTCAACGGCAAGGCGGCCTATGTCGCCCAGCGGGAGCGGGCGCGACAGCGGGCGTACCTTTGTACCCTCACGATGGAAGCAACACCGATGCGGCGGGGGTGGTCCGTTTTCCGGTCGGGCAATGGCCCATTTTGGATCCGGACAGCCGCGAAGTACTGATGGATGAGGCCGGTCGACGCTCATCGACGACCAGCATTGCCTACGGTCCGTCGATCGGGAAAAACATCGCGCTCGGTTATCTTCCTGAGAAGTATGCGCAGGAGGGGCGTGGGCTCCTGATGGAATACTTCGGCGAGCACTATCCTGTACGCGTGGCGGGAGTGGGGCAGCGGGCGCTCTACGATCCGGCCAACGAACGTCCGAAGTCCTGATCAGTCCTCGAAGTACCGCTCGACGATGTCGCTCGGGAGGATCACGTTCCAACCGGTGGCGGCGCGTCCGCTGCCAGGTATCGCACCCAGAGCATAACGGGAGTGGCGGGGCGCAAGCAGTCGCAGATCCTCGAGGACCGCATCGTCCACACCGAGACGACAACTCTCCTGATTTAGCCAGAAGCCCAGTGCTCCGACCGCGGCCGCGCTACTCAAATGCCTCGCGGAGCTCGTCAGGGCATCGATGTCCAAAGGGGTGTCCCGCTCCAGGATGAGATCCAAGGAGCGGAACAAGTCTTCAGCGCCGCCCGCCAGATCGTAGCGGTCGAAGAGGTCCACCAGCGTCCGTTCCAACGTCGTTACATCGACGGCGAGGCCCTGGCGCTCGATGGTCGTCACCTCCCGACTCGACAGATGATTGCGCGGCGGGCTGACGAAGCGGCAAGTGAAATCGACCTTCTCGAGAACTCCGGGCTCGCCCCGGGCAATGAGCTGAATTTCATTGAGCCGCGTTGCGGCGCAGCCGTGCAATTCGAGCGCCGACCGGTAGGCGATGACTGCTCCAGTGCGCAGGCGGGATGCGGCCAGGATTCGATCAACGGTTGTCGTTGCCGGAGAGGCCCCTTTCGCAACGGACGCGAACGCACCTCGCGCAATCCGCCGAATGTTGCCAGCTCGCAGGTGATATTTGAGCAACTCGGTGACCGCCCGATCACCCGGGCGTCGGCCGCAAGCGTGGGCGAACTCGGCACGTCCGAACACCGGTGTGGAAGCGAAGAAGACTGAGGATGAGGGGGGGTGCAAAGGGGGGGTCAACTAAAAGTATGTTTAGTTCGGAGAAAGTGGTAAAGATATTACCACTTCGCCCGAATTAGACGCACTTATCGCACTCGGCCTGCCAGGGCACATCGTCACATCCCTCGGCTCCGGCCACTCACCGCCCTTAGGTCAGGAGGGCATTCGAAAGGCATCCAGGTGGTACGATCGACCACGATGACAGCCGAGACTGCATTGGGTGAGGGCAGATGGCGCCCCGGAGCGGCGGTCGCCATCTGCGCGGTATCGGCCGCGTGGGGCGTTGTCGCGGTGGCCCTTGGCACAAATCACGCGTCGCGAGACATTGCCCGGGTCGCGGCGACGTGGGGAATCGTCGGCATGTGGCTCGATGGTTTTCGCGGGCTGCGGAAGACACCTGCCCAGATCTACCAGGATGCTCGCGCAGGGAACCTGGAGCGGGCACCCCTTTGCAAGACGATCCGAGCCGGATCAGCGCTTCTTTTCCTCCTGGCGATCGTGTATCTCTTCAGGTAACGAAGCAATCGTCTGATTTCCGGCATTTCTGTGCGGCGCCAATAACAATAGGAGCTGATAAATGGCGGTCCCCGGTAGAGCTTTCAGGAAATCCGATAGCGCGCTGGCAGACAAACCCGCGGTGTTACAGGGTGCCCGGCACATTCGGACACTCATCAAGTACGTCGCGTCCGCTCTAGGCATCGGATTCGCGTGGCTCAAGTTGTCGAACGCGGATTTTCGTCCCGTGGCGGCGGACGTCACGGCGGCGCTGGTCTTCCATACGACCATGGCGCTCTTCGTAATCTGCTGGGTACGGGGTCTCTACAGCGACACGGATCAACAGGAGCTCGTGTACGTCGCAGAGCCGAACAAATTGCATACGTACACGGGCACCTCGATCATCGCGCTATCGCTGTTCCTGGTGTTCGTGCTCCTGTGCCTGACCTACACCAGCACCGCCTTCGCCTACAGCCTGTTGCTCTTTCATGTGGTCAATATCGCCGCCTGGATCTATCTGTCCAAAGTCGTGATGCGCAGTGAGTTCCTCAAATCCATGCAGATCTACAGCAAGGCCCGGGAGTTCTTTCATGTCGAGCAGCTGCGCGTGGTTTACGAGCTGTATCTCGATGGCTCCTGGCAGGTGAAGCGCTTTGTGGCCGGGGCGGTGGTGGCCGTTGCCGCGGTGGTGCTGCGCTATACGACGACGACGGGACAGAGCTTCATTCAGTTTCGCGGTTATACGCTCGGCACCGAACTGGCAATCGCGCTGCTCTTCCTCATCTACGTGGTGGTGATGGAAGTGTGGATCTGGCGCGAGCGCATCAGGATGGCGGCGCGGATGGGCCTCATCAACCAGCTGCGGGAAAAGTACACGCTAGACCAATAGCGCGAGGATCTTCGTCACGTAGGGGGCGAATGAGCGCGCGACCTCCACGCGGAACATGTCGGGCGCGGTGCGCCACAGCACGATCTGCGCCTTGGCAAAAACCGTGCGGGTGCACATGTGCACCGGGAACGATTCCGGGTCGAGATCGAGCGGACAGCCCGTGTTGATGGCGGCCGGACCGCGCGCGCCGTCAACCTCGAAGGCGAGCTGCGCGTGACTGGTTTCGACCACGGAGTGCGGCAGTCCCGCCAGCGCCTGTTGCAAGAGGTCATTCATCTCCGCGGCGGCGTCTGCAGGGCCAATCAACAGACGCTCGTCGGGCCCCAGCCAAAGCGCCGCAATCACGTCATTGTGCACGGCACGGCAGGCCGTCTCGCTGTGGGGCAGGCGAAGCGCGCCAGCGGCGGCGGCCAACGCCTTCGACCGCCCCGCAGCACGAACCTCGAAGCCGGCGGCAACTGTCGAATCAGAGGGCTCGAAGCGACAGTCTGCTGCCGTCGCGCCGCGGAGAGGTCAACCATTGAGGCGTCCCCCCTTGGGGTCATAAAAGACCGGCGAAGCGACCTCCACGGGGACATCGCCTTCGGGCATCGCAACGTAAAGCGTTTCGCCGAGGCGCGAGCGGCCGCTGGTCAGCAGGGCGAGCGCGATGGAGCGGCCGACGCTGGGGCTGTGGTAAGAGGAGGTCACGTGGCCGATGGCGGCCGCCGGCGCAGTGCGCTGCCGGGTCGGGACGATCTGCGCGCCTTCCTCGAGTACGCGCTCCGGATCGCGTGTCAGCAGGCCCACGAGCTGCTTCCTGTACGGGGAGAACATGGCGGGACGCTGCAGCGCACGTTTGCCGAGGAAGTCGGGTTTGTTCTTGCCTACGGACCACGACAGGCCCGCGTCATCGGGAGTCACCGTGCCGTCGGTGTCCTGGCCGATGATGATGTAGCCCTTCTCCGCCCGCAGCACGTGCATCGTTTCGGTGCCGTATGGGGTGATGCCGTGCTTCTGGCCCGCACCCTGGACCGCCTCCCACACTGCCTGGCCGAAATCGGCAGGGACGTTGATCTCGAACCCCAGCTCACCGGTGAAGCTGACGCGCATGAGAAGCATGGGAATGCCGCAGATCCGCCCGCGGCCGACACTCATATGCGGCATGGCGGCAGCCGAGATGTCGATGTCTTCCAGCAGCGGCTGCAGTACCTGCCGGGCGTTCGGACCCTGAACCGCGATCACGGCCCACTGCTCGGTGGTGGAAGTCAGCCATACCTCAAGGTCCGGCCACTCCGTCTGACGATAGTCTTCCATCAAGCCCAGCACGCCGGCGGCGCCGCCGGTGGTCGTCGTGACGTGGAAGCGATCATCGGCCAGGCGGGCGACGACGCCGTCGTCATAGATGAACCCGTCATCCCGTAGCAGGATGCCGTAGCGGCAGCGGCCGACGGCGAGACTCGACCAGGCGTTGACATACATGCGGTTCATGAAAGCCGCCGCATCTTTTCCCACCACCTCGATTTTGCCGAGCGTGGAGCCGTCGAAGATTCCGCAATGAGTGCGTACCGCGACGCATTCGCGCGCTACGGCGGCATGCATGTTCTCCCCGTGCCGCGGGAAAGTAGCGGGCGCGCTTCCAGAGGCCCACATCCTCGAACACCGCGCCGTTGCGAGTCGCCCAGTCGTGCGTCGGTGTCGTGCGCACCGGATCGAACAGCTCGCCCCGCGCGAAGCCGGCGAAGCTACCGAAGCTCACGGGCGTGTAGGGCATCCGGAAGGTCGTCAGCCCGACCTGAGGAATCGCCTTGTCGAGGTCCCGCGCAACGATTGCGAGCGCGTTGATGTTGGACGTCTTTCCCTGATCGGTGGCCATTCCGGTGGTCGTGTAGCGCTTCACGTGCTCGATGGAGCGGAAGCCCTCCCGGGCCGCGAGCGCGAGATCGCGCGACGGTGACGTCGTTCTGCCAGTCGACGAAAGCCTTCTGCGGATCGACCCCGGGCGGTTGCGGCAGCGCGCCCGGAACGCCGGCCGCGGAGCTCTCCGGAGCCGGCATTTCCGGCTTGGCGCCGGTGATTGCGAGCCCGGCGCTCTCTGCGGCGGCGAGCCCCGCATGGGTGCCGTCCACGGACCGCCGCCGCGAGTGAAAAGACCCCGCGGCATGCACCCGCGCAGCGCACTCGCTCGGCGGGCTGCGCCGGGCAGGAAGGCATTCAGGCTCTCGTCCCAGGCCAACTTTCCACGCGACTGCGAGAAGAGGTGCACGCTCGGGGTCAGACCCCCCGACATCAGAACCAGGTCGCAGCGCATGCGCCTCACCGGCCCGACCGGATCGCCGGACGCATCCAACTTCTGCACGCGTATCGCGCGGACGCGGAGCCGGCCGGACGTACCGATCACAGTGCTCTGCGTCGCGATGGGCAGGCCAGCGCGCCTTGCGGTTTCGAACAGTGGGCCGTCGGTCGCGCCTGTACGAACGTCCACGATTGCCTCTATGGCGGCACCGGCGCGATGCAGATCGAGAGCAGCCTGATAGGCCCCATCGCATGCGGTCACCAGGACGACCCTTGATCCGGGAAGCGTGCCGTAGCGATTGAGGTAGGTCCGGGCCGCCTTCGGCGAGCAGGATTCCCGGCCGGTCGTTACCCGGGAAGACGAGCGGGCGCTCGATGGCGCCATTTGCGAGCACGACTTCCCTGGCACGCACCTGCCATTGGCGCTCCCGCGGTTGGTTATGATCCGGCCGCGCCAGGTGATCGGTCAGACGCTGATTCAGCCCAATCAGATTGTGAGGGAAGTAGCCGAAGGCCGTCGTGCGCGGCAGCAATGTCACCCGCGGATTCGCTGCCAGCGTCCGCAGCGTGCTTGCCAACCATTGGTCGGCCGGCTCGCCCTCGATCGCAGTTCGCAGTGGCCGGCGGACTCCGCCAGCAGCGACCCGCCTGCCTCCGATTGCTCGTCGCAGAGGATGACCCGCGCCCCGCTGGCCGCAGCCGCCGCGGCAGCAGCGAGCCCGGCCGGCCCGGCGCCGACGACCAGCACGTCGCAGTGCGCGTACCGATTGGCATAGGTATCGGGATCCGCCTGCTTCGGGCGCGCGTCCGAGACCCGCCGCGGCGCGGATCTTCGGCTCGTAGAGCCGCCGCCAGGCGTCCCGCGGCCACATGAATGTCTTGTAGTAGAACCCCGCGGGAATGAACGGCGACAGCAGCCCACTCACCGCGCCGACGTCGAGCCGCAGGCTGGGCCAGCGGTTCTGGCTGTAGGCCTGCAGCCCGTCGTAGAGCTCGACCTGGGTGGCACGCAGGTTGGGAGTCATCCGGGCGGAGTCCCGGCGCACGGTAACGAGCGCATTCGGCTCTTCCGAGCCCGGCGCCGAGGACGCCTCGCGGCCGATGGTATTTGAAGGAGCGCCCGAAGAGATGCACGCCGTTGGCGATCAGCGCCGACGCGAGCGTATCGCCGGCGAAGCCCGGTGTAATCGCGGTCGTCGAATCTGAAATTGAGCGGCCGGCTGCGGTCGATGCGCCCGCCCTGCGCCGCGCGGAATTCGCCGCTCATGACCGCGGCCCCGGCGGCTTCTCGCCGACCCGATAGGTTGCGACGAAGCAGTCGTTGGTGGTGTCGCGCAGAGCGTTGAAGAACCGGCCGCAGCCGTTGGTATGGCGCCAGCGCTCGGCATGAACGCCCTTGTTGTTCTCACGCCAGTAGAGGAAATCGGCCCACTGTTCGTCGCTGCACTTCGCCGGGTCGTGCGGCCGCGCGACATGCGCCTGTCCGCCGTAGGCGAACTCGAGCTCGGGACGCACCCCGCAATAGGGACAATCGATCAGCAACATGACAGCGGGTCTCTCAATGCGCCACGGCGGCCGCCGCCGCCTCGTCGATGAGCCGCCCCTCGCTGAAGCGCTCGATCGTGAACGGGGCGTTGATGGGATGCGGGCTGTCCCGGGCGATCGTCCAGGCAAACAGATGCGCGGCTCCCGGCGTCGCCTTGAAGCCACCGGTACCCCAGCCGCAGTTCACGTACAGGCCCCGTACCGGCGTCCTGGCGATGCATCGGCGAGCGATCCGGGCTGACATCGACGATACCGCCCCAGCTGCGCAGCATCCGCATGCGCCGGAACATGGGGAAGAGCTCGCAGATGGCCTCGAGCGCATGGCTGGTGATGTGCAGGCCGCCACGCTGGGTATACGAAGTGTAGGCGTCGGTACCCGCGCCGATCACGAGCTCGCCCTTGTCGGACTGGCTGATGTAGGCGTGGATGGTGTTGGACATGACCACGCAGGGAAAGATCGGCTTGACCGGCTCGGAGACCAGCGCCTGCAGCGGGTAGCTCTCGAGCGGCAACTGCACACCCGCCATCTTCAGGATGACGCTGGAGTGGCCCGCAGCGGAGACTCCCACCTTGCGCGCCTGGATGAGGCCGCGGGTCGTCTCGAGCGCCTGCACCGCGCCGCGCGTATCGCGGCGGATGCCGGTGACCTCGCAATTCTCGATGATGTCGACGCCGAGCGCATCCGCCGCGCGGGCATAGCCCCACGCGACCGCATCGTGGCGCGCAGTGCCGCCGCTTTTCTGGAAAGCGCGCCCCGAGCACCGGGTAGCGGATGTCCTCGAGCTGCAGCAACGGACAGACAGCGCGCGCCTCTTCGGGCGTCAACCATTCGTTGTCCACCCCGTTGGCGCGATTCGCGTGCACGTGCCGCTTGAATACCTGCACGTCATGGACCGTGTGCGCCAGCATCATGACGCCGCGCGGCGAGAACATGACGTTGTAGTTGAGGTCCTGGGAGAGGCCCGGCCACATCTTCAGGGCGTGATCGTAGAGGGCGGCGCTCTCATCGCGCAGGTAGTTGGAGCGGATGATGGTGGTATTGCGCCCGGTGTTGCCGCCGCCGATCCAGCCCTTCTCGAGGACGGCCACATTGGTCAGGCCGTGCTCCTTGGCCAGGTAATAGGCGGCGCCGAGCCCATGACCGCCGCCGCCGACGATGACGGCGTCATAGGCGGCCTTTGGCTCCGCCTTGCGCCACTGCGGCTGCCAGTCACGGTGACCGGACAGGCCTCGCTTGAGGAGCGAGAAGCCTGAGAAGCGCTGCATCGTCTGATCCGTTGGTACAGGGCGGTGTGAGTCGGCGGTGAATCATGCCGGGCGCGGCCGCTGGTTACGAGCATCCGGGCGTCCGCTTCTTGAACGAATGCGACACGGCCGCGAGGCCACTTGACGTCGTCCCGCGGTCACTTCATCATCAGTCGAGCTTGAACGCTTGTTCAAGAAACCGATCTTCCGAAGCACTGAGTTGAACAGACAATCAAGCTCTCGGCGGAACGATCCGACCGACGGCGCGGGGGCGCGCGACGAGCCCGAGGAGGCACGTCGCCAGCAGCTCATCGAGGTCACGATCGACAGTCTGGCCGCGGTGGGGTACGTCGGCAGCACGCTGGCGCAGATCGCGCAACGGGCAGGCGTCTCGCCCGGATTGGTTGCTCACTATTTCGACGACAAGGATGGCCTCCTCGAGGCCACCTTCAGGACTCTGGCGCGGCGGATCGGCGAGCGTATGCGGGAGCGGATCAGGCTCGCCCGCACGCCGCGCGGCCGCGTGCAGGCGGTGATCGATATCAACCTCGCGCCGGAGGAGTTCGATCAGCGCACCGGCACGGCCTGGCTCGCCTTCTGGGGACAGGTCCTGCACGTGAAGGGTCTGAGGCGCGTGCAGACGGTGTATCAGCGCCGCATGCTGTCGAACCTGCGGCACCCGCTGCGCAAGCTGTTGCCGGGTGACGAGGCGCGCAGTCTCGCCGCCATGATCGCGGCAATGATCGACGGTGTCTGGCTGCGCGCGGCGCTGTCGCGATGGCAGGAAGCCGACAGCGAGAGCGCGCGTGCGCTGCTCACGGCATTCGTCGACAGTCGCTTGAAGAAGCCTGGGCCGATCCACGAGGAGCAGGTGCCGCCGGCTGCCGCCGCAGCAAGGCCGCACGACCGTACCTGCCGGCCGCGCAGCACCGGGCTCCTTCAAGACCATCAACCCCGCGACCGGCGACGTGTTGGCCGAGATCAAGATCGACGGTGCCGCGGAAGTCGCCGCCGCGGTCGCCAGAGCGTCGGAGGCGCAAAAGGAATGGGCGAGCCTGCCGGGCGTCGCACGCGGCCGCATCCTGCGCCGCGCCGCCGACATTCTGCGGGCCCGCAACGCCGAGCTGGCGGAGCTCGAGACGCGCGACACCGGCAAGCCGATCCAGGAGACGAGCGCGGTCGATGTCATCTCCGGCGCCGACTGCCTGGAATACTATGCCGGGCTCGCCGCGACCATTGCCGGCGAGCACCTCGACCTCGGGCCGCAGGCATTCGGCTACACGCGGCGCGAGCCGCTCGGCGTCGTCGCCGGCATCGGCGCCTGGAACTATCCGCTGCAGATCGCCTGTTGGAAATCAGCGCCGGCGCTCGCCTGCGGCAACGCCATGATCTTCAAGCCCGCCGAGCTGACGCCGCTCACGGCCATGAAGTTGCGCGAGGTATTTACCGAGGCGGGGCTGCCGGAAGGCGTGTTTCAGGTCGTTCAGGGCATGGCGGACACCGGCCGCCTGCTCACCGGCCACCCGCAGATCCGCAAGGTGTCGCTGACCGGCGAGGTCGGAACGGGCAAGGCGGTGATGGCGGATGCGGCCGCCTCGCTCAAACAGGTGACCCTCGAGCTGGGGGGCAAGTCGCCGCTCATCATCTTCGACGACGCCGTTCTCGACGATGCCGTCGGCGGCGCGCTGCTCGCCAACTTCTATTCGGCCGGCGAAGTGTGCTCGAACGGCACGCGCGTGTTCGTCCATCGCGCCATCCGGGCGGCCTTCCTCGAGCGGCTCGCGGCGCGGGTGCGGCGCCATGCGCATCGGCGATCCCATGGATCCGGCGACCCAGGTCGGCGCCCTGATCTCGGAGGATCACATGGCAAAGGTGCTGGGCTACATCGCGCCGCGGCAAGGCCGAGGGGGCGCGGCTGGTCACGGGCGGCCATCGGGTCACGACCGGCGACCTCGCGAACGGCTTCTTCGTCGCGCCAACGGTCTTCGACGCATGCCGGGACGACATGGCGATCGTGCGCGAGGAGATTTTCGGACCGGTGATGGCGGTCCTGGAGTTCGAGGATGAGGAGGAGGTGATCGCGCGCGCCAATGCGACCGAGTTCGGTCTCGCCGCGGGCGTCTTCACCAACGATCTGACACGGGCGCATCGCGTCATCGCCCGCCTGCAGGCGGGCACCTGCTGGATCAACCATTACAACGTCACGCCGATCGAGCTGCCGTTCGGCGGCGTGAAGCTGTCCGGGCTCGGGCGCGAGAATGGCCGCGCCGCGATCGAGCACTACACGCAGCTCAAGAGTGTCTACGTGCCATGGGCCGCGTGGAGGCGCCGTACTGAGCGCCATGGCCGAGGAAACCTTCGACTACGTGATCGTCGGCGCGGGCTCCGCGGGCTGCGTGCTGGCGGACCGGCTGACCGGGAGCGGTGAGCATTCGGTGCTGCTGCTGGAGTACGGCGGCTCGGATCGATCGATCTTCATCCAGATGCCGACGGCGCTGTCCATCCCGATGAACATGCCGCGGTACAACTGGTTCTTCCATACCGAGCCGGAGCCCCATCTCGGCGGCCGCAGTCTCCATACCCCGCGCGGCAAGGTGCTGGGCGGGTCGTCCTCCATCAACGGGATGGTCTATGTCAGGGGCAATCCGCTCGATTTCGAGCGTTGGGCGGCGGAAGGCGCGAGCGGCTGGGCGTACCGCGACGTGTTGCCTTATTTCAAGCGGACCGAGCGGCGCCAGGAAGGAGGGGATGCCTATCGCGGCGACAAAGGGCAGGTGGGCACCTGCTACGGCCAGCTCGACAACCCGCTGAATCGGGCCTGGCTCGAGGCCGGCCCGCAGGCGGGCTATCCCTATTCCCAGGACATGAACGGCTTCCAACAGGAAGGTATCGCCCGCATGGACATGACGGTGGCCCACGGGCGCCGCGCGAGCGCCGCCAATGCCTATCTGCGGCCGGCAATGCGCCGCCCGAACCTCGCCGTGCACACTCATGCGCTCGCTACCCGCATCCTCTTCGAGGGGCGCCGCGCGGTCGGCGTGAGCGTATAAGCGCGGGAACGAGGAGCACATCGCGCGCGCCCGCCGCGAAGTGATCGTCAGCGCTGGACCCATTCAATCCCCGAAGCTCCTCAAGCTCTCCGGCGTCGGGCCGGCGAGTGAGCTCGAGCAACATGGCATCCAGGTGGTACACGACCTGGCCGGCGTCGGCGAGAATCTCCAGGACCATCTGGAGTTTTATTTTCAGATGGCATGTACCCAGCCCGTCAGCCTCTACCCGCAGACGACTCCCTTTCGCAAGGCGCTGATCGGCATGCGCTGGCTGCTCACCAAGGACGGGCTCGGAGCGAGCAATCACTTCGAGGCGGGCGGTTTCA
Source organism: uncultured Pseudomonadota bacterium (assembly GCA_963726045.1). GTDB lineage: Bacteria > Pseudomonadota > Gammaproteobacteria > Steroidobacterales > Steroidobacteraceae > 13-2-20CM-66-19. The sequence continues at coordinate 80,967 of CAVSAZ010000020.1, read as the reverse complement.
TCCGCAGCCGCGCCGGTATCCGCTACCCGAACATTCAATATCACTTCCTGCCCATCGCCATCAGCTACGACGGCTCCTCGATCGCGATGGAGCACGGCTTCCAGGCCCACGTCGGGCCCATGCGCTCGCAGAGCCGGGGCTGGGTGCGGCTCGCCTCCGCCGCGCCGGAGCGAGAAGCCCAAGGTGTTCTTCAACTACCTGTCGCAACCGCAGGACCGGGAGGAAATGCGCGCCTGCGTGCGCCTCACCCGCGAGATCTTCGCGCAACCGGCGTTCGCGCCGTACCGGGGTCGCGAGATCCAGCCGGGGCCGGGCGTGCAGACGGACGAGCAGATCGATGAGTTCGTTCGCAGGCACGTCGAGAGCGCTTATCACCCTTCGTGCTCCTGCAGGATGGGGAGCCGCGATGACCCCCGGGCCGTCGTCGATCCGGAGACACGGGTGATCGGATTGGAGGGATTGCGCGTGGTCGACTCCTCGATCATGCCGTCGATCACCACCGGCAACCTCAACGCTCCGACGCTGATGCTGGCGGAGAAGGCGGCGGACCACATTCGCGGCATACCTCTGTTACCGCCCGAGAATGCTCCCTTCTACGTCGCCCCCAACTGGGAGACCTCGCAGCGGTAATTTTCCACCGCGTCCCCGAGCGCAGCGCGCAGCGGTCCGAGCCACTGCCGGTAGTGGCGCCACTGCTCGAGCCCGTGGCGATAGATCGGCTGGCGCACCTGTTCGGAGCTCGCGGTCCTGACGCTGCGCTCGGTCTCATGGAAAGCGAGGCATGCGGGTTCGAGGCCGAGGCCGCAATGATCCAGCAGCCGCCGCACGCTTCCCGTCAAGGTCAGCCACCACATCCTCGTAGTGAACGCGCAGCACGCGTCCGGGAAGCACCTCGTCCCAGTGTTGCATGAGCTCGAGATAGGTGCGGTAATAGCGCGCGATGTCTTCGAGCCCGTAGGTGAATGTCTGCCCATGGGCGAAGAGCTGCTTGTAGTTGCTGAAGCAGCAGGCCATCGGCTCGCGCCGCACATCGATGATCCTGGCATTGGGCAGGATCAGATGGATGAGACCGAGGTGACGGAAGTTGTTCGGCATCTTGTCGATGAAGCGCGGCCGGCCGGTGGCTCGATAAGCGCGCGTATCGCGCAGGTATTGCTCTCCGAGGCGGCGCAGGTCGGCGCTGGTCAGGCGAAGCAACGCTTGCGGATAGGCCGGAGGATCGCCGGGCGCGCTACGGCCCTGCAGCCCCGCGACGATGCGCGGGATATCCGCCAGCTCCTGCGTACCCTCGACTGCGGAGTGCGACGCCAGGATCTGCTCGATGAGTGTGGAGCCTGAACGGGGCAACCCCACGATGAAGATCGGGTCAGCGGCGGGGGCGCCGGCGGCCGCATGTCGGGCGAACAGCGCCACAGTGCACACCTCTACCTGCTGCCTGGCGCCGGTCTCGAGGGTCTCCGGCCGGTAACCGCTGACAGCCCGTTTGAGCGCGTTGCCGCGCTTGTAGTACTCGAATGATTGCTGGTATCTGCCGCGATCCTCGAGCGCCTTGCCGAGAGCGAAGCACAGGTGATAGCTGTCAGCGTCCGAGGTCGTGAAACTCGCCGCCGCGGCTTCCATGCTGCCGATCTCCCCGTCGCTGAAGCGATAGGTCTTGAGGTTCGCGAGACTCCAATAGGCTTCGCCATAGCCCGGGCGAGAGGCCGCGGCCGCCCGGTACTCCGCAATGGCGGCCGACGTGGCGCCCAGCGTTTTGAGCGAATGGGCGATCGACAGATGCAGCTCCGCCGGCTGCGTCGCGCCGAGCAGCAACTCACGATAGAGCGCCAGGGCCTGCTCGTGCTGCCCGAGCCCCACCAGCGTCAGCGCATAAAGTGTCCGGTAGTTGCGGCTCGCGGGCTCCGATCCGAGCAACTGCTCCGCCTGGCCGCGCGCCTCGAGGTATTGATGGCGCCGGGCGAGGACCTGCGCATACTCGAAGCGCGCCGGATGGTAGTCCGGCGCGAGCTCGAGGACCCTTTCGAGCAGCACCTGCGCATCATCGAGCACGTCGCGTTGCATACCGATGCGGGCCAGCAGGCGCATTGCTTCGACGTGATCGCGATGAGTCTCAAGGTACGCTCGAATCAGTTGCTCGGCCGGCGCGATCTCCCCGTCCGAGAAGAGGGCGGTCGCCGTGACGACCTCCGGCGGCAGTTGCCGCAGCATGGCGACGTGCTCTGCGGCCTGCGCTGCCTCCCGGTCCTGCCCGGCCATGCGGTACAGGCTCTCGAGCAGGCGCCAGCTCGCCGGCAACGCCGGGTTGATATTGACGGCGCGCAGAAAGGACTGGATCGCCGCGGGCGCCTCCCTGCGCGCCACGTGGCAGTGGCCGCGCTCCTGGTGGAGGCCGCTGAATCGCGGGTGCAGCTGCTCCAGCTCGGCGAGCGTGCCGAGCGCCGTGGCGATGTCACCTGAAAGACGCTGCGCCACGGCCTGCAGATAAAGGACGTCACGATTCTCCGGCACGGTGCGGCGCAGCTCCGCCGCCGCGCGCAGGGCCGGCGCGAGCTGCTGCTGCTTCAGCAGCTCGCGTATCCGCTCGACTTCACGCTCCACCATGGCCCCTCTCCGGAGCCCGTGCGACTACTGGAAACTGTAGCCGAACGAGAGCTCGATGACCCGCGGCCGCAGCGGTGTCTGCTCGACGATGAACTGATCGGTGCTGGTGAACGTGCTGGCGTTGGAATTGGTCAGGTTCTCGCCGTGCAGATCGACGTGCCAGTCGCCCTTGGAGACGCCGATCGCGGCATCGAGAGTCGTATAGGAGGGGTTCTCGAAGCGTCCGCGGGAGGTGGTGACCGCTCCGCCGACACCGATCGAGGGATTCGCGCCCGCCTGGGAGTACGAAATGTCCGTGTGCCTGATTCCGATCTGGGCGTATGGGATGTAGTCGCCCACCAGCCAGTCATAGCGTGCGCGCAGACTGAACTGCATGGGCGGCGCGTTGGCGCTCGGGGCGCCGGTCGGGCCGAAGGGGTTGCCCACCGAGTAGCATGAGCCGCCGCTGCATACCTGACTGATCGGCTTGCCGTAATTCGCCGTGTCCGCCGGATTGTTGTCGATGAGGGACGGGGAGTTGGTCTGGGCGCTCTTGTTCCAGTCCGCCGCGCCCTGCACCGTGAGTCCGGCGATGACGCGGGCGACGAACGAGGTTTCGATGCCCTTGATGAGGAAGTCCTGGCCGTTGGTATCGTAGAATATGTTGCCGACCACGCCCGGGTTGAAGAACTCGATCTGCACGTTGCTCCAGTTGTCGTAGTACACGGCGCCGTTCCACTGCAACCGGTTGTCGAGCAGCTCGGTCTTCCAGCCGATCTCATTGTTCGTCAGGTTGTCGGAGCCGTATGAGCTCGGCACCAGGTACTGGGCTACACCGGCAGCATTCAGGCCGTGCGGGGCGCCACCGTTCTGGTTGAAGCCGCCGGGACGGAAGCCCTGCGAAAAGGTGTAGTACACCATCATGTTCGGCCGGATGTGCCAGGTGAGGTTCGCCCGCACCTTGTTGCCGGTCTCGGTGTCGGCCAGGTGCTTGGCGTTGAGGTTGGTACTGTCGGCCCCCATGCAGCCGCCGGCCGGCGTGCCCCCCTCGAGGCAGTCGAAGCTCGCGAGCACGCTGCCCGCCTCCGAATTGAGGAACATGAAGTGCCGCAGACCAGCCGTGAGGGTCAGGACGTGCGGCATGATGTCGTAGCTGGTGGAGAAATACTCGGCGATCTGCCGGGTGTATCGCAGCTGGTCCTGGTAGAACGAGGTGTTGTCGCTCTGCACTCCGGGATTCTGCACCGTGGTCCCGGGGAAGGTGCCGACATCGGACAGGCACCCGATGTTACCCGGCGTGCCCGGCGCGCCGTTCGCGGTGCAGTTGGGAATGGTCTTGTATTGCCAGCCGGTCTGGTCGTAGAGCGCGTTGCCCTCGTAATACAGACCGACGATGCCGCGCAGGCGCCAGTCATCGGGGGTGCTGAGGCGCATCTCGTGCTGCTCGTGCACGTTGCGCTCCACAGAGTGCCAGCTGGCGCTCGGCGAGTAGCAGGTCGGAGCCAGTGTGTTGGCGGCGGAGTTGGGCCCGTAGCACTGGTAGTAGTCGGCGTAGACGCCGCGCGCATAGTTGGTGTAATCACCGACCTGCTCCACGTTGCGGTCGAGATAGCCGCCGGTGTAGACGAAATCCAGGGCGCTGATCTTGCCGTGCACCGTCCAGGCGGTATTCGAGAACTTGTCCTTGTCGTAGGCGTTGTTGAATAACGTCACCTCGAGCGGCGTCAGTGACGCACCGTCCGACGCGTTTGGCTGCTGGTAGAAGACGCCCTGCGAGTGGAGGTCCTGGTAGGACTGCGTGAGCAATACGTCCCACTCGTCGTTGATCTTGTAAAGCGCCTCGACACGGATTCCCTGGTACTCGACCGGGTTGATGGCGTTGGCCGCAATCTTGGAATTGTTGACGGTGGGGCTGCCGGGCGGCACACAATAGCCGCTGTTGACGCCCCCGTCCGGGCACTGCCCGTTCACCGCCGGATAGCCGGCGTAGTGGATGCCGATATCCGAGTCTTCGCGCGCGAAGGTAGCGGGTACATTGTTGATGTAGCCGCCGCGCCGCGCGTCATAGATGACCCCACGCACCGCCATGTGACCATCGATCACCGGCAGGTTCAAAACCGCCGTCACATCCGAGTTGTTGTCGCCGTGAGCAGTGGTTCCATACCCCGCCTCGACGCTTCCGGAGGTGACATCCAGCTGCGGCTTGTTGGTGATGTAGCGGATGACGCCCGCCTGGGCGCCGGCGCCGAAGAGCGTGCCCTGCGGTCCTTCCAGGACCTCGATGCGCTCCAGGTCGGCCGCATACACGTCGAGGTTGCGATTCGGCAGCTGCACCGACTGATCGTCCAGGTACACGGCGACGTTTGGCCACAGACCCGTCGAGCCGCTGCCCTGGCTGGCCTGCGAGCCGGCGCTGACGCCGCGCATGAAGATCTCGTTTTGCCCCGGGCCGTTGTTCGCCGCCGTCACGTTCGGCAGGTACTTCACGTAATCGTCGAACGTCTGCACGTTGAGCTGCTGCATCGTCTGCCCGGTCAGCGCCTGCATCGAGATCGGCACGTCCTGGATGTTCTCGCTGCGCCGCTGCGCGGTGACGATGATCGTGGCGAGCTGGCTGGTGTCAGCAGCCGCGGTACTGGTGGCTGCAGTCGTGGTGCCGGTCGCCGCCTGCGCGGCGCCGCTGCTCGTGGCGCCATCGGCCAGCGGGGTGGGGGAATCGGCGGGCGTCGCGGCGAACGCCTGGAATGCTGCGCCGGCCAGTATCGCCGCGACGGCGTACGGAACACTCGATTTCATGATCGACCCTCCTGCTTTCGTCGATTAGAGCCGACGACCTCGGCGCGGGCTTGAACGGAAGCGCCATCATCATGTTATGTAGCCGTCAATGGCACGCTCGCGGCCGAGCGCGCCGACGGGGCAAAATCAATCGAACACGCGCGAACGCGCGGCGTCGGAGTTAGCGCCGCGATTGGGTTGCAGACGGTGCGTCGACGGGGAAATCCCGTAGGCATCCTTGAACTGGCGCGAGAAGTGCGCGCAATCGGCGAACCCGGTCTCGATGGCGATGTCGGTCATCGAGCGATCGGTATTCTGGATCAGCCAGCTGGCATAGCGCATGCGCAGTTGCCGGTAGAGGGAGGCCGGCCCCATGCTGACATTGTCGCGACACAGCCGCTCCAGCTGCCGCGTCGACACTCCGAGCTCCCCGGCGATCGCCACGATCGAGATGGGTCGTGTCAGGTTCTGTTCCATCAACAGCAGCGCGCGGCGCACCCGCGGCTCGCTGATCCCTTCCGACAGGGGCGGATGCGGTTGCGCGTCGCTCCCCTGGCGCGGCCGGTCGAAGAGCAGCACCTGCGTCGCCTTCTGCGCCTGTGCCCGGCCGAGGTGCTGCTCGATCAGGTGGGTCGCCAACGCGGCGCTGCCGGCGCCGCCGGCGCAGGTGATCCGCGGGCCGTCGGCGATGAACAGGCGGTCGGCGACGACGTCATGTCCGGGAAAGGCCTCGCGGAAGTCCTGATAGTGATACCAATTGACGCAGGAGCGGCGGCCTTCCATCAGACCGGCGCGGCACAGAACGAAGCTGCCGGTGCAGATGCCGATGAGCGGGGTGCGGCTGGCGCCGACCTCGCGCAGATAGCGCATGGTCGCCTCGTCGATCTGCGGCCCGGCGTGGAGGATGCCGCCGACGACCACGACATAGTCGAGGGTGGCGGCGCAGAGGAGCGCGCTGGTGGGCTGCAGCGTTACGCCGCAGCTCGCCCGGACCGGGTCACGCCGGCAGGACATGATCGACCATTGCACGTGCAGTGGGCGGCTGCGGTCGCCTTCATCGGCGGCGAGGCGCAGGTGATCGATGAAGACTGCGAAGGCCGACAGCGTGAAGTGCTCGGCCAGGATGATTCCGACTCGCAACGGCGGGCGGGTGGCCCGCTCCGGCGGTATCGACAACTTTTGTGACCCCAAGGAGTGCGGCATTGAACAGCCACTCAACGGACTGGCGCTACTCTTGGCAGTATCTTCCGCCAACTGTTGGCGGTATGCAAGGACAAGTTCTAATTGATGTTTAAATATCATTGAGAACATAGAGTTACGATATTCTGGACGAGTGGCTCCGATCGGACGCCCGGAAGCCGCGCGTTGAACGATCATTTAGAGGAGGGTGCCGCCAGGCGCCCTGGACGCCCGGAGGCGCGCACGGGTCCGCCGTCCTCGGGGGGTCGCCGCTCCTGGCTGGGCGGGTGCGCGAAGACGGCCCGATAGGACTTGCTGAAGTGCGCCGGGGAGCGAAACCCGCAGGCGACCGCGATGCTGGTGATCGGCATGGCCGTCTGCTGCAGCAGCTCGCGGCCGCGACCCAGGCGCAAAGTGACGTAGTACTGCGCCGGCGTCAGACCGAGGCTGCGGTGGAAGAGCCGCTGCAACTGGCGCTGCGAGACTTCCGTCATGCGCGCCAGCTCCTCGAGCGTCAGCGGCTCCTCGATGTTGGCTTCCATCAGCGCGGCCGCCTGGGTGATCGCCGGATGACAGCCGCCGAGGCGCGCCGCGATGGGAATGCGCTGGCGATCCTTGCTGTCGCGGATGCGCTCCACGATGAACTGCTCGGAGATCCCTGCGGCCAGCGTCCGGCCGATTCGCGGGGTGATGAGGTGCAGGATCATGTCGAGGGGCGCGATCCCGCCGGTGCAGGTACAGCGGTCGCGGTCGACCACGAACAGGTCGGGAGTGAAGACGATGCGCGGAAAGGTCTCCCGCAGGCCCCAGAGGTTCTCCCAGTGGATGGCGCAGCGGTACCCGTCGAGGAGGCCCGCCTTGGCGAGCGCGTAGGCGCCCGTGCAGAGGGCCCCCAGGTTCATGCGCTCGCGGGCCAGGCGGCGCAGCAGCAGGATGAGCCGCTCATCGACGGCATGCGGCACGTCGATGCCGCCGCACACGAACAGGACGTCCAGCGGCGCTGCGTCCCCGATCCTGGACGTCGGAGCCACCGTGAGGCCGTTGCTAGCCTCCACGGGGTCGCCGTCCAAGGAATACACCGACCAGCGGTAGATGTCTTCCCGGGCGAGATAGTTGGCCATGCGCAACGGCTCGATCGCATTGGTGAAGGCGATCATCGAGAAGTGGCGCAGGGTGAGAAACCCGAAGCGCGTGAGCGGTGCGGTCATTCGGCCGCGATGACAGCATCAATCGGCCCGGCGATCAAGGGCCGCCATGTCGGTCTGAGTCACCGCTCACGACGATTCGATGCTGGCCCGGGCCACGGCCCGGAGGTAGGATTGCCGGCCAATGACTCAGCACAAAGCCCCAGCCGCAGCGGATAGCGGGATGGAGCACTTCGGATATAAGGAGTCGCTTGCCCGCAGTATCGGCTCGTTCGGCAGCTTCGCGGCCGGCGTCAGTTACATCTCCATACTGACCGGCACCTTCCAGCTCTTCTACTTCGGGTTCGGCACGGCCGGCCCGGCCTATCTCTGGTCCTGGCCCATGGTGCTGGTGGGCCAGCTGGCCGTGGCCCTCTGCTTCATGGAGCTGGCGGCCAAGTACCCCATCTGCGGCTCGGTCTACAACTGGTCGAAGATCCTGGGCAGCCCGCTCGTCGGCTGGTCCTCGGGCTGGCTGATGCTCACCGCCTCGATCGTCACGCTGTCCGCCGTCGTGCTGGCGTTGCAACTCAACCTGCCGCGGCTGTGGAGCGGCTTCCAGATCATAGGTAACGGCAGCGGCACCGTACGATTTCGCCGCCAATGCGGTGGTCCTCGGCACGGTCCTGATCGTCTTCACCACGGTCGTCAATGCGCTCGGCGTGCGGCTGATGACGATGATCAACAGCGCCGGTGTCTTCATCGAGCTGATCGCCGCCTGCCTGATCGCGCTTTTCCTCGCGATCAACATCAGGCGCGGGCCCGAAGTCTTCTTCTCCGCTCATGGCTACGGCGCCGGTACGAGCTGGGGTTACCTGAGCAGTTTCCTTGTGGCGTCGCTGGCTTCCGGCTACGTCATGTATGGTTTCGACACCGCCAGCTCCCTCGGTGAGGAGACGCTGGAGCCCCGCCGCACCGCGCCGCGGGCGATTCTACGGGCCATCCTGGCCTCGTTCGTCATCGGTGGCGCGATACTCGTGTTTGCCGTCATGGCGGCGCCCAATCTGCACGATCCCGAGATCGGCAGCAGCAACGGCGGCCTGCAGTACATCGTCGAGCAGGTGATGTGGGGTCCGCTCGGCAGGATCTTCCTGGTCTGCATCGTGGTCGCGGTCACGGTGTGCTCTCTGGCCGTGCATACGGCCGCGATCCGCCTGACCTTCGCAATGGCGCGCGACAATGCGCTGCCTTTCGGCGCGAGGTTGGCCCGGGTGAATTCGCACACGCAAACCCCCATCGTCCCCGCCATCGCCATCGGCGTGATCGCGGAGCTGATCCTGGTTCTCAACATCGGGCAACCGAAGATCTTCACGGTCCTGACCTCGATCGCCGTCATCATGATCTACCTGGCGTACCTGCTGGTGACGCTCCCGATGCTGAAGAAGCGCCTGGCCGGGCAATGGCCCCCCGCGGATCTCGCCGCGGGCGGCTACTTCAACATGGGCAGATGGGGAATGCTCGTCAACATCGTCGCGGTGCTGTGGGGCGCAGGGATGGCGCTCAACCTGGCGTGGCCGCGAGAGGCCGTTTACGGCACGCCCTGGTACAACACCTGGGGTGCTTTCGTCTACATCGCGGTCATTTTCGGAGCGGGCCTCTGGTGGTACGCCATCAAGGGCCACCGTCACATCGGCACGCTGGCCTCACACACTCTTGCGGCGTCGGAAGAGTAAGTAGGCCGCGAAGGCCACCGCGATGGAGATCGCGCTGGCCCAGAACTCGCTCGCCATGTCCTTGTCGAGGGCCATCGCGACGAGCACCAGGATCATCGCGACGATCGCCGCATAGCTGACCCACGGGAAGAGCCACACCTTGCAGCTCCGGGGCTCCGAGGCCGGCGCGCTGCGCGCTCGTTCCGCAATCTGATCTGGGCGGCGCAGGTCAACCCGTAGATCACGACGATCAGCGCGCCCGACGCGTTCACCAGAAAGGCGAACACAGCCGAGGGGGCGGCATCGTGGGCGATGATACCGATGAGCCCGGCCACGCTGCCGATGAGGACCGAGCGTGCCGGCACCTGTCGCGAGTTGAGGTGTACCAGAGCGCGGGGCGCATCGCCACGCGACGCCAGCACGAACATCACCCGGGACACGACGTAGTACGACGAGTTGAGGCACGACAGCACCGCGGTCAGGACGATGCCGGTCATGATCAGCGACGCGTACGGCACCTTGATCGAGTCGAGCGCGATCACGAAGGGTGAAACGCGCGGCGGTATCTGGTCCCACGGCACGATGCAGACGATGAAGGCGATGGACCCCAGGTAGAAGAGGAGAATCCGTCCCACCACCGACGAGACCATGCGCGCGACCGCGCGGGCGGGATCCGGCGACTCGACGGCCGCAATGGTCGCGATTTCGGATCCCATCATCGAGAAGAAGACCGTCGTTACCGCGGTGATGACGGCAAACCGGCCCTTGGGGAAGAGTCCTCCATGCGCCGTCCACATCTGCAGCGTGCCCTGATGAGGTCCCATCGTGCCCGAACAGGAATGCGGCGCAGACCGCCATGAATACGAGGATGGCGGCCACCTTGATGGAGGCGAACCAGAACTCGAACTCGCCGTAGGAGCGGGTCGACATCAGGTTGACGGCGGTCATCGCCGCCATCAGCCCCGTGCCGATGACGATCTTCGGGACTGCGGGAAACCATTGCTGCAGGATCACCGCCCCGGCGATGGCTTCCACCGGGATCACGATGATCCAGAAATACCAGTACAGCCAGCCGACGGTGAAGCCCGCCCAGTTGCCCAGGCCGGCGCGGGCGAACTCGGTGAAGGAGCGGATGTCGGGTCGCGATACCGCCATCTCGCCCAGACAGCGCATGACTATGAGGACCATCAACCCGGTGAGCGCGTAGGTGATGATCACCATCGGGCCGGTCGCATTGATGGCGACGCTGCTGCCCACGAACAGCCCGGCACCGATGATGCCGCCGAGACTGATCATGGTGACGTGCCGCGGACGCAGCGAGCGGCTGAGCTCCGGAATCCCGTTCGGCGCGGGAGCCTCCGCTCCCGTGCTCGCCGGCGCGTTCAGGCCTGTGCCTCGGCGCCGAGCAGCGCCTTTACCTCGAGGAAATCGCGCAGTCCGTACTCGCCCCATTCGCGGCCGTTGCCGGATCGCTTGAAGCCGCCGAACGGAATGCTCATGTCGCCGGGCGTACCGTTGATGGTCACTCGCCCGGCGCGGATTCTGCGGCCGACGCGACTGGCGCGCGTCAGGTCCTTCGACCAGATGTACGCCTGCAGGCCGTAAGGGGTGTCGTTGGCGATGCGGATCGCCTCTTCCTCATCGCGGTAGGGGAGGATGGCCAGGACGGGCCCGAAGATCTCCTCACGCGCGATGTGCATGTCGTTGCGTACGTCCGAGAAGATCGTGGGCCGGACGTAGTAACCCTTCTCCAGCCCGGGGGGGCGTCCCTCGCCGCCGGCGATGAGCCTCGCACCCTCCTTGATCCCTGCGGTGATGTGCCCCTGGACGCGGTCGAATTGGATCTTCGACACCACCGGCCCTATTACGGTCTTCTCCGATTTCGGATCCCCGACGACAACCGCTTCCGCCGTCTTCTTCGCGAGCGCCTCGACCTCCGCCATGCGGGCGGCGGGCACGAGGAGCCGGGTTGGCGCATTGCAGGACTGTCCGGAATTCTCCATTACATGGCGCACACTGGCCTTCACGGCCTTCTCGAAGTCGGCATCGTCCAACAGGATGTTGGGTGACTTGCCCCCGAGCTCCTGGTGCACCCGCTTGACGGTCGCGGCGGCGATTCTGGCGACCTCGGTGCCGGCGCGGGTGGAGCCGGTGAATGAGACCATGTCGACGTCGGGATGTGCAGCCAGCGTGGCACCGACCTCGGGACCGGTCCCGTTGATGAGATTGAACACGCCCGCCGGAACTCCGGCTTCGTCCATGACCTCGGCCCAGACCGCCGCGCTGAAAGGGGAGAACTCGGAAGGCTTCAGCACCATGGTGCAGCCGGCCGCGAGCGCGGGAACGACCTTCGCCGCCACCTGATTCATCGGCCAGTTCCAGGGGGTGATCAGGGCGCACACGCCGACCGGCTCCAGGACCAGCCGGCTCGAGCCGCGGCGCTCCTCGAACTCGAACGTCTGGAGCAGATCGATCATCGCCGAGATGTGCCCGACGCCGATGCCGGCTTGGGACCCCTTCGCCAGGGTATTCGGAGCGCCCATCTCGTCCCGGATGGCGTCCGCGATGTCCTGGTAACGCTTCTTGTAGATCACGAGAACCTTCTCGAGGAGCGCACGTCGCTCCTCCCGCGAGCTCAGCGCGAAGGTCTCGAAGGCACGGCGGGCGGCCGCCACGGCGCGGTCCACGTCTTTGGCGGAACCCAGGGAGATGACCCCGGCGGGCGCCTCGGTGGCCGGATTGATGACCTGGAAATCCCTCGGCTCGACCGGGCCGACCCAGCGACCGTCGATATAGAACTTGCGGTAGTCGTACGCCATGGTGAGCCTGCTGCCTGGTGGACCACCGAATTTTACTACGTCAGAAGGTGGTTCGCGCCCCGATGTAGGCCGAGCGGCCGAGAGTCCCGTACTGATATGCCACCTCGTAGTGACGGTCGGTCAGGTTTTCGACCCGCGCGTACATTTCCAGGTGATCATTGATGGGGTATGAGGTCCGGAGGTCCAGCAGGACGTAGCCACCCAGCCTGATGGTGTTCGCCGCATCATCGAAGCTCGGCCCGGAATAGCGCATGGCGAGAGCCGTGTTCAGCCGGAAGGGCCAAATGTAGCTGAGGTCCACATTGCCGGCATCGGCGGGGCGACGCGGCAGCTCGTCGCCATAAGTCGATGATCCCGGCGAGATGTCCTCGGTGTCCGTCCAGGTGTAGTTGGCGGTAATCGACAGCTGCGCGGTCGCCTTGAAGGAGCCGTCGAGCTCGATGCCGCGCGCGAATGAGCGGGCTATATTCGCGTAGTAGCCGTACGGCTCGGTGGCGCAGAGCGGGCTCGGGGTGGTGCAGTCGAAGAAGTTGATCAGATCGTGGCTGCTGCGCTGGAAGTAAGTGGCCGAGGCCACGAGCCGGTTTTCCAGCGCATGGTGCTCGACGCCGGCGTCCCAGCTGTTCGCGGTCTCCGGCCGCAGCGCCTGATTGCCGTAATTGCTGTAGAGCTGATAGAGGGACGGCGCCTTGAATCCCTGTCCGAAGCTTGCCCGCACGACGGTTGCCTGATCCGGCAGCGCCCAGGCGGCGGCAAACTGGCCGGTGCCGTGTCCGCCATAGACGCTGTGATGATCGTAACGGCCGCCGGCAGTCAGCGTCAGGCCCGGGAGGACTTCGTACTGCCCCTGCACGTAACCGCTGTCGAGGATCGTTCCGGCTCCGATGAAGGGTGAGAAGGGACTGACCGTGGCGATGGTGGAATGCTCGTTCTGAGCTCCAAAGACGACCTGTCCGGCATCGGAGAACTTCCAGGTGCCCTGGTACTCCTCGCGGATATTGCGCCCGAACCCGTAGAACGTCTCGGCCGTGGGATCGCCGTAGTTCGCGGGCGCGTTCGGATCGTAATCGCGGGTCTCCGAGCCGGTGTACTGCACCGACAGTCGGTGGCTCAACGCGTGGTCGGGTGACCACCAGTTGAGTCCCGCGTAGCCGATACCCTGTTGCGTCTTGCCGTACTCGCTGTCATCGCCAAAATTACAGATGAAGGAAGTTGCGCAGGCGGGCGTGTCATAACCATCGAAATCGGTGCGCGCCGAGACCATGTAGCCGCGCACATCCAGCTGCACATCGGGGGTCAGGTCATAGCGTATCTGGCCGGCGCCATCGCCGATCTGACTGGCGCAATCGCGCCGCCCGCCGAGGTATTGGTCGAAGCAGGGGATGCCGCCGGTGCCGTAATAGCTGCCGGCGGCGCGCCACATGAGCGCGTCGGACACGCCTCCGATGTTCGCGGTGCCATAGCCCGTGTCGTGCGAGCCGCCCTCGAGGCTGGCGCTGCCCTCGGTCCGAGTGGTGGGGTCCGCGGTCTCGATGTCGATGACACCGCCGATCGCATCGCTGCCGTACAGTGTCGACTGCGCGCCCTGCAGAATCTCGATGCGCGAGATGTCGCCGATGAGCAGATCCTGGAAATCGAAGCCGCCGCCGGGCAGCGACGGGTCGGTCAGCTTGACGCCATCGATCACGACCACCGTCTGGTCGCTCTCGGCACCGCGGATGAATACCGAAGTCGGCTCGCCGACGCCGCCCGTGCGTGCCACCGTGATGCCCGGTGTCTGCTGCAACAGATCGGCGGCCGTCGCAGCCTGACTCTGTTTGATGTCCTGCGCGGTGAGCACCGTCACCGAGTTGCCCACCTTCGACAGCGGTACGGGCGTGCGATTGGCCACCACCACGACTTCCTCGAGCGTGGTAGCCGGATCAGGGCTGGGTTGAGCGGAGGCTCGTGTCCCAAAGAGGATGAACGGGACGGAGGCAGACAATAGAGCGATGCGTGATCTCACGGCGGAACTCCCCAAGTAGCGTATCCGGGCGGATCGCGTGTGAGGACGCCGGCCGATGCAACTCTCGCGAGCGCGGCCGAACGCCACGTCCTGTCACGCGGTCCGTGTCGCCACTCGGTTGGTTCCGCTCGCGCAGCGCACCCCGGCTGCTCGATTGGGCGACCGCGACAAGCAGGTCTCCTGGCTTGCGGCTAGAATCCGCGCATCACCTTCCCGGACTTTCGTCCAGTGGTCTTCGATGCGTGGCACACCGCTCACAGTTGCGGGGGCAGCCCGGGCCTTTACCCGAGTTCCCGTTTTAATCCCCTCGAGGGGGAACTTGTCGCGCGCCGAAAAGGTGCCTGAACGCCGCGGCGGAGTCAACTGGCGATGACGGACGCATCGCTGCGGGCGGGCGCGGTCGTCGTCGCGTTCGTGCTCGACGGGCTGTTCGGTGAGCCGCCGGCCCGCCTGCACCCCGTCGTCTGGATGGGCAAAGCGCTCGGCGCAATCGGGGCGCCGTGGCCGCGCCTGCCGCCATTCGGCCAGTTTCTCTGCGGCGCTGTCGCCTGGATGGCCGGCAGTGGCGCCGTCGTTGCCGTCGCGGCTCTCGCCATGTCGGTGCTGCACAAGCTGCAGCAACATTGGCCGTGGACCCTGCTCGCGCAGGCGCTGCTGCTGGGAGTCCTGCTCAAACCGTTGCTCGCCTGGCGCATGCTGTGCGACGAGGTGGCGGCCGTTGAAAGCGCGCTCGCCACGGGACTGGAGGCAGGGCGGCAGCGGCTGAGCCGCCTGGTGAGTCGTGACACGCGGCGGCTCAGCGAAGGTGAGATTCGAGAGAGCGCGCTCGAGAGTCTGGCGGAGAATCTCAACGACTCGCTGGTGGCGCCGCTCTTCTGGTTCAGCCTCGGCGGCTTGCCGGCGGCGGCGCTGTATCGTTTCGCGAATACCGCCGATGCGATGTGGGGTTACCGCGATCGCTGGGAATGGGCGGGCAAGTGGGCCGCGCGGGCTGACGATCTGCTGTCATACATTCCGGCGCGACTGACGGCACTGCTGTTGGCGTTGGCGGGACGCCGCTCACCGCGCGGTCTGAGGGCGGTGGCGCGCGTGACGCCATCGCCCAACGGTGGCTGGCCGATGGGAATGCTTGCGCTCATTCTGGGCGTGCGTCTGCGTAAGCCGGGTGTTTACGCGTTGAATGCTGACGGCCCGGAACCTTGTGCCGGGGACACCGCACGCGCGATCGGGATCTGTGGCCGAGCGGCCGGACTCGCTGTTGCAATCAGCGCGACCGTGCTCGCTCTCTTCGTTTGGCACGGGTGAGCGGAATGAGCACACCGGTTCATGGCGGCCCCGACAGCGGTCCACCGATCGCTGTCGATTTCTCGACGAACGCGCACCCGATGGGACCCAACCCCTGGGTCGATGAGCGCATCAGGCGCGCCGACCGGACCCGTTATCCCGACCCGGGGTATGCGGCCCTGCGCGAATCCATCGGGCAATTTCATCTGGTCGCACCAGAGCGTGTGGTGATCGGCGCCAGCGCCAGCGAGCTCATCTGGCGTCTGACCCGGGCCTGGCGCGCGCTTGGGCGCGGGGCGGCGGTCACGAGCCATCGCACCTTCGGGGAATACCTGCGCGCGGCGCGCGCGACTGGACTGCCCGTGCAGCCCGGCACAGGCAGTGCGGCCGGAGCGCTTCTGCTCTGGTGCTGCAATCCTGACAATCCGAGCGGGGCGATACGCGATGACGAGATCGCCGCAGCGGTGCAGCGCATGTCGAATTCCCGTGGCTCTCGGGGCGTCGTCGTCGCGGATCTCGCGTACTGGCCATTCCGGCGGCTGCTCGGCGCCAAGTCATGTCTGCAGTTGGATGCTCCCTGGAGCGATGCGGTGGTGCAGCTCTGGTCGCCAAACAAGCTCCACGGACTGACCGGTGTCAGAGCGGCGTATCTGATTCTACCGGCAAGCTGCCCACGGCTGGACCGGGCCCAACTGGAGGCTCTCGCACCCAGCTGGCCGCTCGGCGCGGACGGTGTCGCGCTGCTGGCCGGTCACACGCAGCGCGAGGCGATGCGGTTCCTGGACGAGACGGCGCCGGCGCTGCGGGCATGGAAGAAACTTCAGGATCAGCGCCTGGCGGCGCAGGGCTGGAAGCCGCGAGTGAGCGAGATGCATTTCGGGTTGTGGCAACCGCCGGTGCCGCGCCCGTCACAGCGTGCGTGGCATGCGGCGTTGCGCGCGTCAGGAATCAAAGTGCGCGATGCGCAGTCGTTCGGACGTCCAGGCTGGGTCCGTCTGGTTACGCGAGCTCCACAGCAGGTCGAGGAGCTGATTGCGATCACGGATCGCTTCCAAGTTGATCAGGCCGGCGGGAAGCTCAGCGCCCCGGGACGACCGCGCGCCCGCCCGGCGAGAACGAGGTAATACAGGACGCCCGCGGCGAGCCAGCAACCGCCGAGAATCTTGGCCGTGCGATCCATGCCGTAGAGTACATAGAGAATCACCACGAAGCCGGCGAGCGGAAAGAGCAGATGCCGCAGCCAGGCGCCGCTGCGCTGCCGGAAGAAGTAATGGTAGACGACCGCCAGATGCAGCAGCGCGAAGCTCGTCAGGGCGCCGAAATTGACCACGCGCGTCAGGTCGTCGATGCGGCTGGCGAAGAAAAGTCCGACGATCAGCGACACGCCGGCCACCAACAGGGTGCCGACGTAGGGCGTCTTGAAGCGCGGATGCACGGCCGCGAGTATCGCGGGCAGCTTGCGGTCGCGCGCCATGGCGAAGAGCACGCGCGAGACCGCAGCCTGCGCCGCCATCGCGTTCGCGATTCCGAATGAGACCGCGATCGCAATGATTGCGATGAGGCGCAGCGGAGCACCGCCGGCGCGGGCGGCAATGTCATAGAAGGCCGTCGAGGAGTCGTCGAAGCGCATGCCGCGGCCGAGATCGGCGGCGATCCAGGTCTGCAGCATGAAAAGCGCACCGATCAGCACCAGCGCGAGCACCGTCGCCCTGGCCGACGGCATTGCGCGCGCCCGCGCTCTCCTCCGCGAGGGTGGAGATGCCATCGAAACCGAGAAAGGACAGGACGGCGATCGATGTCGCGCCCGCCACGGTGGCGAGCGAGAAGTTGTGCGGGTCGTAGAGCGGCGCGAGCGTCAGCCCGCCGGCTCCCGCGCCGCGGTGCAGCGCCAGCGCGCCGCAGATCACGAACAGAGCCAGTGTCAGCAGCTCGAGAGCCAGCAGAGCCTTGTTGACCCGCGCCGTGAAGCGCACGCCGATCAGGTTGGCCGCGGCATTGAACGAGACGAAAGCCACCAGCCACACCCAGTCGGGGACCTGCGGGCAGGAGCGGCTGCAGGGCGACGGCGCCGAAAAGAGATAGAGCAGAGCGGGAATCAGGATGTAATCGAGCAGGATGAGCCAGCCGGCGAGAAAGCCCGCAGCCTCGTGCAGGCCGCGCTGCACGTAAGCGTATACACGACCCTGCCAGCGGGAAGGCCCGCGACATGGCGGCGTAGCTGAGCGCGGTGAAGAGCATTCCCACCATGCCGATGAGATAGGCGAGCGCCACCATGCCCTTGGCGTCCTGCCACGCGAAGCCGAAGACCGCGAACGGCGCGATCGGCACCATGAAAATCATGCCGTAGACGACCAGGTCGGTCAGCGTGAGCGCGCGATCGAGCTGATCCTCGTAGCCGAATTGCTCGAGTGACATGCTGGCGAGTTCTAGGCAGCGAAGGGTCCGTGGTAAGTGGCCGCCGGCTGGCGTTCATGGCCATACGCACGATCCATCAGCATCACTTCGGTTGGGACAACAGTCTCGCGCCGGCGGTACGCATCGCTCCAGGGGAAACGCTCGAATTCGAGGTGGCGGATGCCTCCGGCGGGTCAGCTCTCGCCAGCATCGACCGTGGCCGACGTGGGTCGGCTCGACTTCGGGCGGATCAATCCGGTCTCGGGTCCGGTGTACGTCGATGGGGCGGAGCCCGGAGACATTCTCAAGGTGACGGTGCTGTCGTTCGCGCCATCCGGATGGGGCTGGACGGCGAACATCCCGGGCTTCGGGCTGCTGGCGGAGGAATTCAAGGAGCCGGCGCTGCATGTGTGGCGCTACGACAGCGGGCACTGGCGCCGGCGGCGTTCGGCTCATGGGGCAAAGTGCCGTTGAAGCCGTTTGCGGGCACGATTGGGGTCGCTCCTGCGGAGGCCGGATGCCACAGCATCGTGCCGCCGCGTCGGGTGGGGGGCAACATGGATCTGCGGGACATCGCGGCGGGCTGCGAGCTGCACCTGCCTGTCGAAGTTGCCGGCGCGCTCTTTTCCGTCGGGGACACGCATGCGGCGCAGGGCGACGGCGAGGTTTGCGGCACGGCGTTGGAAAGTCCGATGCGCGTGGCGCTGCGGTTCGATCTGGTGAAGCAGAGTCCGCTGGCTTTCCCACGACTAATCACGCCGGGGCCGGTCACGCGGCATCTGGATGAGCGCGGCTATGTGGTGACTACGGGCATTGGGCCGGATCTGATGGAGGCGGCGCGAGGGGCGGTTCGGTCGGCGATCGATTGGCTCACGCGCGAGCGCGGGATGCCGCCAATCGACGCTTACCTGCTGTGCAGCGTTTGCGGGGATCTGCGCATCAGCGAAATCGTCGACGTGCCGAACTGGACGGTGTCGTTTTACTTTCCTGCGCGTGGTGCTGGGCTAGAACAACAATTGAGTATCAGGACTCGGTCGCTGTCTTCGGTGATCATGCCCGCCGGCAGGATCAGGGTCGGCGAGTCATCTTCCTCGTCCTCGCCCGCAGGCAGCACACCGCCGTATTCCGCGGCCAGGCACTGCAGGGCATCCTCGGCCTCGACGGGCGCGCAGAAGAAGTTTCCCTGGCCGAAGTGACAGCCCATCTCCTCCAGGGCATCGGCGGTGGCCTGAGTCTCGACCACTTCGGCTATGGGCGTGAGGCCCAGGCTGGAGGCGAGCTGCACCATCGCGGAGGCGAGGCTGGTGCCGCCATGCGGCGGGGTGTTGGCGCCGACCCAGGGCCGGTCGATCTTGACGTAGGCGAACGGGAAGAGCTGCAGATGATTGAGCGAGGAGTAGCCGGTGCCGAAGTCATCGAGCATCAGCTCCACTCCGGTCTGGCGCAGGCGCTCGAGCGTCTCGCGCGCGGCGACCACGTTGCTGATGAGGCCGCCTTCGGTCAGCTCGAATTTGAGGGTTTGCGGCGGGACGCCGGCTCTCGCCGAGCGTGGTGGCGACGTAGTCGCTCAGCTCCGGATCGCGCAGCGCCGGCGGCCGAAAGATTGACGGTCAGATAGAAGTCGGTTCCGACCGGCAGTCGACGGCGCCACTGGCTCGCGAGCGTGCACGACCGCGCGGATGGTCCAGCGCGTGATCGGCACGATGATTCCGGTTTCCTCCGCGATCGGCAGGAACCGGTCCGGCGCCGAGCACGCCCTCGATGGGGTGCAGCCAGCGCAGCAGCGCCTCGGCGCCAACTGCGCGGCGGCCGCGCAGGTCGACGATCGGCTGGAAGAGGAGCTTCAGCTCGTGGCGCTCGAGGGCGACGTGGAGATCCGCCTCCAGGCTGACGAGGCTCGCCGCGTCTCCGCCCATGCGAGGGCGAGTACATGACGGCAGGCGATCTCCTCCTGCCGCTTCGCCACCGAAAGCGCGACTTCCGCTTCCCGCATGAGCTGTTCCGCGCGCTGCGGCCAGCTTTCCAGGCAGGTCATCCCGATGCGGGCCGTGATGCCCAGCCGGTGCCGGCGCAACTCGAATGGCTCCTGCAAGCACCGCCAGCAGCTCCGCTGGCGAGCTCGTGGCGCGCCCTCTGTCGAGCCCAGATCCCGCACCAGCAGCGCGAACTGATCGCCGCCCCAGCGGGCCAACACGGATGGAGGAGCGGCACCGCTCTCTGGAAGCGACGGCCGGCCTGGACCATCAGCTCGTCGCCGGCCGTGTGGCCGAGCGTCTCGTTGATCACCTGGAAGCGGTCGATGGCGATCAGGAAGACACACGAGCGCCGACCGCGGCGCGCCGCAGCTCGCGCAGCGACACGATCGAGCTGATCCATGAAGTAATAGCGGTTCGGCAGACCGGTGAAGGCATCGTGAAAGCGGGCGCGATCGACGCTCTGCTGCAGGGTCTCGCGCTCTTCGATCTCCTGCACGAGCCGCTGCTGGGCGGAGTGCAGCTGCCGGCGGGTGGTCGCAAGCGAGCATGCGCAGTCGCAGGCCGTGCGGTGAGTGACGTCGTGGGCGATGAAGGTCAGGAGCCATGCCATCAGGGCGAGCAGGCCGATGTCGGTGGCGAGCGTGCGCGTCGGATACCAGCCCACATGCGGCCGAATCTCGAACCGTCAGCGTGCCGGGTGACATGAAGGCGAATCCCGCCGGCGCGTGAATCACACTGACGCGGGGTCGCGCAGCGCGCCGTTGCCGGAAGCGACGAATGCCTGCGGATAGCCGCCTTCGCCCGATCGATCCGCACCAGCGCGAAATCGTTGCCGCCGCCCATCTCGCGCGTACCAGCCGCGCGCGCGCCAACAGGCGATCGAGATCCGCGTAGGCGACCGTCCAGCCCGCGGTCGAGCCTGCTCCGAGGTGGCCGGGCGCGCGATCGGTGCGCGTGCGGCGATGAACCACTCGCTGCCCTCGCGCATGGGACCGAGCAGCGCCGCTGGCCGGCGCTGCCCGCGCCGGGCGGCACGCCTGCCACTCACTCACTATGGCCTTGGCCAGGGCCGCGGCATCGGACCTGGCCCAGGGCCAGCACAGCTGCCGTCGGCCGACCATTCGAACACTGTGATATCGGGCCGGATGCGTGACCGTGCTTGCGTGCGCTGATGAGGGTGACGCCCGATTCGCGAGCGCTGGATGCAAGCGTTGCCAGCTCGATCGAGCTGCAGCTGATGGCGGGCGCTGCGTGCCGCTGCCCTGCGCGGCGCTGCGGGCCGCCTGGGCGCGCTGCTGTACGCTCAGGAACGACCAGTCGCGAACCGGCGGCGGCGACCGTCGCAAACACCAGGACCGCCGGCAGCCAGCTCGTGTGACTTCTGAGGATCTGGCGGAAGGCCGCGCCTCAAGCTACCCGACCTCGCCGAATGCAGGGTGCAGACCAGGGTCAGGGTGATACGCCTCTCGCCGGCCACCTTCATGTAGTCACCGACGATGGACCAGTCGCTGCGCGCGAACGATTTCGAGATGCCGAGATAACCTTCGCGCAGCTGCGGCGCCGGCCGGTCGATGCCGCGTGTAGAGATTGACGACGGCGGCGCCACGTGTCCGCTGGCGCCGCCCAACAGCCAGTTCACGCGTGGCCCGTAGTGATCGAGGCGCGCCGTCTCGAGCTCTGTGCCGAGATTGCCGGTGACCGAGCGCGCGTACGAAACCGTCGTCTGCCAGTGCGGGGTCCAGAGGAACGCCCAAGCCCGCCTTTGGCAGCGTGCCGTGCGTCGTGTCGACGTCGTACTGTTGCGCCGTCGAGCTGCACAGATCAGCTTGCCGCCGAACGTGCCGGCCACGCCGGCGCCTCCACCTGATAATCGAAGCGGTGCAGCCCCTGGATTGCCGGTAATTCGCCGCTGCCGAATGCGCATCGCCGGAGAAGGTCCACTTGGCGCTCGGGTTGCCGGTACTGACCGAGCCGGTGAATGAGCCGAATGCCCAATGCGATGTCGGCCGAATCGCTGGTATTCGCCGCCGACTCCGAGGACGCCGGAGCTGAAATCGTGCAACCAGCTGAGCGAGCCGCCACCGCCCCCGGCCTGCGTCCGTCAGGGTCGAGCCGTTGGCGCTGAAGAGCCAGAGCTGTCCGGCGGAGGGCCAGGCGGCGGCGGCGCGGTCGCGGGAGGAGTCGACTGCGCAGACGGCAGCTGCGCGAGCACAGGCCGCTGCGAGAGCGACGAGCGGTGAGTATCGCAACAGTCTCATCGTGTCCTCGGCAGTGAGGCGCCCGGCAGGCGAGCGCCCAGGATGGGGGCATCCAGACGTCTCCGCCCGTGCGATCGGCAGGAATGCAACCACACAGAGCTTTTCCTGCTCTCCGGGCAACGCCACGGCCGTGCTGGTCACCTGGAAGACGCGCGGCGAGATCCGCAGGTGCATCTTGCGCCGGCCGCTCAGTCCGGGCTCCCACCATCGCGGCGGCACCTCGGGCTGCGACAGCAGTGTCGCGGCATCCGCTCCGACCCGCGTCGCGGAAAAGAGCGCCAGCGCCGGTCTGTTGAAAGCGAGCACGCGGTCGCGCGAGTCGACGATCACGATCGCCTGCTCCGCGACATCGAGCGCGGCCCGGACGGCAAACGCTTCCGTCATCTCCTCGACCAGGACCAGAGCCAGGCGCCGCCCTTTGTACGGGATGTGCAGCGCGCGTAGCGCGCGACAGGATGAGATTCTCGCCGCGGTGCATGACGACGTGCTGCGCCGTGCCGCCCGATCCCATTCACCAGCTCCTCGACGACTTCCGGATAGCTAGAACTGAATCGCCTCGGTCAACTTGCGGCCGCTCGCGGGCGCGCCATCCACGCGTCACAGCGCTGAGCTCAGCGCTCTCCGACACGACCTGGAGCGTGCGGCGAATCGACGAGCACCGCCGGCAGCGGCAGCTCCTCGATGAGACTCGTCCACAGCTCGCTGACCGCGCCCGGTCTCCGGCGCGCGCGGCAGCGAGGTCCGTGTGGAGCCGGTCGAAGACGGTGCCGAGGTATTCGGCGGCGAACGCGCAGCCGAGCATCAGGACGGCGAATACCTCCAGCAGTACGAGGAAGTAGCCGGGCGGCGCGTAGAACCCGGGAAAGGGCGTGGTGGAGGCGCTTGCGCGTGCCGAACAGGCCGGTGAGCCACGCGGCCTGCGGCACGAGTCCGCTGGCGTACCAGCGCAGCTCCGGCGATTCGCTCGAGCGCGACTGCCGCACCGCCAGCGATGGCGAGAATGGCAATGGCATAGGGCTGCCAGCGCGAGAGGAAGATCGCGCCGACGACCGGCAGGACGAATACCAGCAGGAACGCGGGATTGTGAATTCCGCCCACGTAGTGCCACATGAGGGCGACCACGACGACGCCGATCGCGTGCAGGAGCGGTGAGCGCGCGCTTGCGCCAGTGGTTGATACCCGGCGCCGGCGCGGTGAGCATCGTGAACCCGACGTGGATCGCCGCGAGGCCAGCAGGCCGAGGAGCGCCGCGCCGACCTGGATGTCGAAGCGAGCTCACGCAGCCAGGGCACGCCGGCGGCGAACAGGATGGCGAAGATCGGAGCAGCCAGAGATCATCGAGCAGGTGCACACGCGGATCGTTCCACGTGGGCAGCGGCAGGAGCTGGGTGCTGTCGAGGGATTTCATCGCCGCTCTCACTGAGCGTAATGCGCGGCCACCGGAGCGCGGCCACCGCGATTTTCGCGGGCGGCGGGACCGAAGAGTTGTGGTCGAGGAACGGCGCGCTCACTACCTCTGGGCCGTCGGGACGCGGAAGTCCGCCACGCGCAGTGCGAAGGCGTGCGGCTGCACGACCTGGTTGCCGCGCAGAATCGGAGCATCTCCCATGACATCGATGCCGTCGTACTGCGGCTCGATGATGACGTTGTCAACCGCAGTGCTGGGATTACGGGCGTCGCCCAGCACGAATGCCATACCGTAGGCGCAGTCGTACAGGCGATTGGCGCGTACCAGGGCGCTGCTCGAGCCGCGGATCATGATGCCGTATGCCGCCAAGCCCATTGAGCTCGTTGTGCTCGATCACGGCGGCACGCGCGCCATCGGCGATGATGCCCATGCCGGCGCCGCCGCTCACGTGATTGCCACGAACCACCGCTCCGGCGCCCACCAGATCGATGGCCGTCGACTGCGCGCCCGTGATCTCATTCTGCTCGATCAGGATGCCGAGGTTGCCGGCGACGACGCCGGAGTGGTCGTTGTCGAAGCGATTGTCGTGCACGTTGATGGCCGTTGCGCGCCAGTCCGGCTCGCCGCGCACCGCCCACACGCCCGCGTCCTTCTCGCCGGAAAACTCGTTGGCGGCGACCGTTGTATCGGGGCTCGAGCCCGCGAACCGCACGCCGACGCGGTCATTGATGAAGTGGTTGCCTTCGAGCAGCAGATCGTGCGCATTCTCGGCGACGTCGACCCCGACGTCGCATGCCTCGAGCGGTCGCGTTCTGCAGACTGAACCGCGACCGCCCGCACCAGAATGCCGGCGTTGGCGCAGTTGCGCGAAGGTGAGGCCGTCGATCGAGACATTGGGCGCCGCCACGTCGAGGACCGGACCGCCGCCGCCCAAGCCGCGCCGGCGTCGATCTCGCTGCCGCCCTGGCGCGCCACGATGCGGACTCCGTGCGAGTTGACGATCGGCGGCAGGGCGGTCAGCAGCGATATCTTCGGCACTTCGCAGCGATGATGCGCGCCGGTCCGGGCGCGGTCGCCACCAGGAACAGCGCCTCGCGCAACGTGCCGGCGCCGCGATCGGCGCCGTTCGTGACGCTCACGGTGATGGTGTTGGAGAACGATGCGCTGGCGCGCGCCGGGCCTCATACGAGCGGCCGGCGAAGATGAGGGCGGCAACGCCGAGGAACACGGCGATCGCGATGCATCGGAGCGGCCGCTCAAGCGCACGGTCAACCTCCAGAGTCGCGCTGCAGGACGAACACGGCGTGCCAGGAGCGCTCGGTCGAAGCGGCGGCCCGCAGAGAGCGTCGATGGGTGCCGAGAGGGCCGTGACCAGCGCGAGCGCGGCGAGCGAGAGCGTGCGCGGGCAGGCGCGGCAAATGGGGCAGGAGCCACATCTTGAACGGCGCCGGATCGACGCCGGAGATAGCTCGGAGCCGAAGTCCGCACGCACGGAAGAGCCTGAGGTAGACGGCGCGGTGGCGCGCCGTGAACACGCTGAGTTGCAGCGAGTCGCGATGCGAGCGGGCGCCGCCTCGAGCAGACGAGGCGGCCGCCGGGCGCAAGGTGCTGCGCCATGCGCTGCAGCGCAGAGCGCATCGCGCCCACGTCGAGAATGTGCTGCAGCACCGTGACGCACACGATCAGGTCGAAGGTCCGCTTCGATCTCCAGCGCCGCCGAGTCCTGCACGATGAAGCGGCATTGGCTCGCGAGCCCGCTGGCCTGCCGCCCTGCGCTCTGGCCTCCGCGATCATGGTGGGACTGAGATCGACGCCGGTGACCACGGCGCCGCGCGCGGCGAGCAATCGGCTCCAGCGGCCGATGCCACAGCCGACATCGAGCACTCGCGTGCCCGGGTGCGACTTGCAGCCACGGCTCGAGTGCGCGCCGCTGACAGAAGTGGATGAGCCTGTTGTAGAAGCGCAGGCATCCCGTAGGAGCACACCGCGGCCAGGCCGTCGCCCGCGACGGCAAAGCGCTGCGCACGCGCTTCCCAGTATTCGGCAGGGCGGTAGCCCGGCACCGCGACCGCTGCGCGGAGCGCTCACCTCAACCTCCTCGTTGCAAGTGTGTATGCCGCCGCGCCGCGCTTCCGCGGGCTCGCTCGCCCGGCTCCGGCTCATAGTGGTCGCGATAGAGTCGCCGGCCGATGAGCCTGAGGGCGACCCAGTTCGCATAGCCCACTGTCATGGGAGCGATGTGCACCAGCGCGTAGAAGAGATAGAGCGGCACGATCGGCGCGGCGTAGGCGCGCTCGCTCTTCGGCACCACCGTGAAGAGCGCGACGACGCCGAGGACCAGATAGCTGCCGATCGCGGCCATGAAGTAGGCCGGATTCGTCCAGCCGTCGAGCTGCGACTGCGAGTGCGCGAAGAAGAGATTGTCGATGCCGCTGACGAAGCTGCCCAGCAGCAGCAGCGCGCTCACGACCTTCACCAGGTGCAGGCAGATCGTGAGGCCGCCCATGTAGAGCAGGTAGTGGTAGAGCGCGAATGGAGTGCGCTTCGGCGATGCGCCAGATCGCGCCGAGGCGCTCGATGTAGACCTTGATGAGCCCGTGATACCAGCCCACGCGCTGCGAGAACCAGCGCGTGAAGACGCCGGGACCCTCGGTGCCGACGACCAGGCGGCCGTCGTAGTAGATCCGCTCGCCGCGGTCGAGCAGGATCACCGCGTTCTCGAAGTCCTCCGCGTATACCGACAGCGAGTGCTCCCTCAGGGCGCGCGCCAGGGCATCGCGGCGGTAGAGCGAGACGCCGGAGGTGATGCTGAAGTCGGCCAGGCTCTGCCGTCCGACGCGGAATGCCAACGCGTACTCGAACGACTGGAAGCGCGCCAGAAAGCCGTCGGGCTCGATCATCACGCGCGGGCAGGCCGCGGCGGCGCCCGACTGCTGAAACTCGCCGATGAACTGCTCGAGATCGATCTCGCTGCCGGCTCCGGCCTCGAGAATGCGGATGTCCGGATCGATCACCAGCACGGTCTCGATGTACTCCGGCAGCGTCTCGAGCAGGCGCCGCAGTGCGGCGGGCTTGCGGCGGTTGACGCCGTCATCGAAGCAGCGCCAGCCGGCCTGGCGCAGCCGCAACAGCGGTGTGGTCGGTGGAGCCGTCGCTGATGAGCCACATGCGGTCGCGGTAAGGCGCATAGTCGGCGATGAACTCCTCCATCTGCGCCTCGAGATTGAAGACCGAGGCGATGATGGCGTACGGCTCGACGGGCACGACCGGCGGCGCTCCCGCGGGCAGCGCGCGTGGTCGAGATCGATCGACAGCTCGCGCTCGCGGCCGGTGCCGCGCGCCGGTCGCGGTGTGCCGCCGCTTCATGTAGAGCCGCAGCGCGAAATCGAGCGCATCGGTGTAGACGATGAAATTCGCGAGCGCATACACCAGCATCGAGAAGCTCGCGGCCTCGGCATTCGCCGCCGACAGGGCGATCCAGGCGCCGAGCAGCCCGCATACGGCGAGCGGCGCTGCGAGGCTGACGAAGCGGCGCGTGGTCATGCGGTCACGACGGCACGCCGGTCCGTCGCCGCTCCCTGCAGCCGCGGCAGGCGCGCCACGAGCTCCGCCTGCACCGCGCGCGCATCGCCGGCGCCGATGCCGTAATCGGCGAGGACGGCGAGCGAGCTCAGGATCCACACCAGCGAGCGCACCCGCGAGGGCAGGTGTGCACCCCGTCTTCGATGGCCGCGAGCCTGCGCTCGAAGTCGCTCTCGATGCGCAGCACCGCCTCTCGCACCTGCGGGTCGATCGGCAGGATCTTCGCCGGCTGTTCCCACTCCACGTCGGTGCCGGCGACCCGCCGGCGCTCGTGGATCGTATGCGGCGCGAGGGAGCTGTCGCGCGCGAAGGCCGCGCCGGAGAACGGAATGACGTAGGGATAGATCCCGATCTCGCAGCCGCGCAGCAGCCAGCGATAGGCCTCGCGCAGCGTCTCGGCGAGATCCTCCAGGCTGGAGCGCGGCGAGCTCAGGATCAGATCGAGGAAGGGCGTGATGCCGAGCTCGAGCGCCGCGCTCAGCACCGGCTCGATGTGGCGGTGGATCTGCGCCTTTGTTGAACTCCGCGAGAGTGCGCGGCGAGAAGCTCTCGATGCCGAAGCCGAGCACGCGAAAGCCGGCGCGGCGCATGGCCGTCGAGCCGCTCGACGGTCATGGCATCGATGCGGTTCGTGCTGATGAACTGCAGCGCCGCGCGGCAGCTCGCCGCGCTCCTTGGCGGCGACGATGCCCTCGCAGAGCGGCAGCACGCGCCGATCCTGGGTGAAGGCGAAGATGTCGTCCTGGAAGATGATGGTGCGCACGCCGGGATGGGCGGCGACGATGCGCTGGATCATCGCCAGACACTCATCGGCCTCCAGGCGCGCGACCGCGGCGACGCGGCCCTGCGACTTCGTGCAGGAAGTTGGTCGCGGAGCAGAAGGTGCAGCCCATCGGGCAGTAGTTGAGCGTGATCAGCCGCACCGAGCGGATCTCCGCGAGGCGCGCCTCGCGCGCCGCCTTGCTCGGCAGCGCGCCGACGCGGTAGGCCTGCTCGAGACGGCTCCAGTAGGCGGAGTAGGGCATTCTCGCGTAGGGGATGTTGAAGATCGCCGCGCGCAGCTCCTCGCGGCTCGAGCGCGCGCTGCGTGCAGCTTGACCATCGCGCCGTTCACCTTCATGGCGGTCCCGGCAATGCCGCCGAGCGGCTCGCCGCTGCGCAGGCGGCGGACGATCTCCGTCAGCGGACGCTCGCCTTCGCCGAGCACCACGAGATCGAACGGGCCGAGCTCGAACATCAGCTCCGGCCGGAAGGTCGCCTCCATGCCGCCGGCGACGATGCAGCGCCGCGGGCGCGAGACGGCGCGCGATGTAAGCCAGCTCCAGATCGAACCGCAGCGTCATGCCGGTGGTCGACACGCCGATCACGTCCCAGGGCGAGTGCAGCATCTCGCGCTCGAGCGCGCGCTGCGGCGGCAGCCCGCAGCAGTTCGGATCGAAGACCTTGACGTGCGCGCCGGCGGCCTCCAGCACGCCGGCGAGGCGCCACACGCCGAGCGGCGGCGCGAGAAATGTGTACTCGCCACAGTGCGGATCGTAGGGCCCGATCAACAGGACCCTCGTCGGTCGCATGCCCGATTCATTCATGGATGGCGGCTACCCCTCCCGCACTTTGTTTTACCGCCGAGGCACTGCCGTACCTCGGGCTGGGGCCGGACGCAGCAATCGCTGTGCCCAAGCTATCGAGGCCCCTGGCGCGCCTATTTCTTCTTGCGGCTCCTGCCGCCTGTCTTCTTCGCCGGCACTTTGCCGCCGGCGCGGCGCGCCTCCGAGAGTCCGATGGCGATCGCCTGCTTGCGGCTCGTGACCTTGCGCCCGGAGCGCCCGCTGCGCAGCGTGCCCTGCTTGCGCTCGTGCATCGCGCGCTTCACTTTGCTCTGGGCTTTCTTGCCGTAACGTGCCATGGAAATCATCCAGCAGGAAACGCGCCCGGGCGTAGAATCCTGCGAGTCCGAACCATCAGCGCCAGCGCGATGCGAGGGCATCGGGAGGCGGTTATCCATGGCAACTACCCAACGTTCCACCACGACCATGAAGGTGGTGCAGGTTCCCGCGGCGGGCGCGGACTTTCAGCTCATCGAGCGTGAGATTCCGGAGCCGGGCGCGGGCCAGGTGCGGATCAAGGTGCAGGCCTGCGGCGTCTGTCACAGCGATGAGCTGACGAAGGAGGGCCACTGGCCGGGCATCCGCTACCCGCGCGTTCCGGGCCATGAGGTGGCGGGCGTGATCGATGCGTTGGGCGCCGGTGTTTCCGCCTGGCGGCAAGGGCAGCGCGTCGGCGTCGGCTGGCACGGCGGCCACGACAACACCTGCCCGCAGTGCCGCCGCGGCGACTTCATCAACTGCCAGAACCAGCAGATCGCCGGCATCAGCTACGATGGCGGCTACCAGGAATACATGATCGCGCCGGTGGAGGCGCTTGCCGCCATGCCGGAGAGCCTGAACGCCGCCGAGGCGGCGCCGCTCCTTTGCGCCGGCATCACCACCTACAATGCCCTGCGGCACAGCGGCGCGCAGCCGGGCGATCTGGTGGCGGTGCTGGGTGTCGGCGGCCTCGGGCACCTCGGCATCCAGTTTGCGAGCAAGTTCGGCTATCAAGGTGGCGGCCATCGGCCGCGGCTCCGAAGATGCGCCGCTGGCGAAGAAGCTCGGTGCCAGCTTCTACATCGATAGCAGGGCGGAGCGCCCGGCGGAGGCGCTGCGCCGGCAGGGCGGCGCGCAGGTGATTCTGGCGACGGCGCCGAGCTCGAAGGCCATGTCCGAAGCGATCGACGGGCTGGGGCCCAACGGCAAGCTGATGGTGCTCGGCGCCGCGCCCGCAGCCGATAGAGGTCACGCCCGTGCAGCTCATCACGGGATCCGCGATCGATTCAGGGCTGGGCTTCGGGCACGCCGGCGGACTCGGAGGATACGCTGCGCTTCGCGGAGCTCTCCGGTGTGCGCCCGATGATCGAGACCTATCCGCTCGCGAAAGCCGCGGAAGCCTATGCACGGATGATGAGCGGCAAAGCCGAGTTCCGCGTCGTCCTGACCATGTGAGAGGCCAGGACGTCGGCTTGACTATTCGCTATAGTACGGGCGCATGCGCTACGTTTTCGCTCCGCCGCCGCATGCGGCCGTGCGGATCGTCGGATCGACCGGCTGGTTTCCCGTGCATCGTATTTACTGCGTCGGCCGCAATTACGCCGACCATGCGCAGGAGATGGGCGCCACCGGGCGCGAGCCGCCCTTCTTCTTCATGAAGCCTGCCGATGCCGTCCTCTCGGTCGCGGAGGGCGAGACCGGCGTGCTGCGTTACCCCGGCCTCACCCAGGAGCTGCACCATGAGGTCGAGCTGGTGGTCGCCATGCGCGAGGGCGGCGCCAACCTCACCACCGACGATGCGGAGCGCTGCATCTACGGCTATGCGGTGGGTCTCGACATGACGCGCCGCGATCTGCAGAGCGAGGCGAAGAAGCACGGCCGGCCGTGGTGCATCGCCAAGGGCTTCGACCGCTCGGCGCCCGATCGGCGGCATCACGCCCGCGGCGTGGATCGAGGACTATCTCGAAAGTCGAGATCACCCTGGACGTGAACGGCGTGCGCCGCCAACAGGGCAGGGTGGCCGACCTGATCTGGAAGATTCCGGAGATCATCGCGCATCTTTCGGCCGCCTGGGAGCTCAAGCCCGGCGATCTCATCTTCACGGGCACGCCCGCCGGCGTCGCCGCGGTGGGTCTCGCCGACCTCATGACCGCCAACGGCACGGATCTCGCCGAGCTGCGGGTCCGCGTCATGCGCGCCTGATCCGCGGCCGCGGCGCCATGGACAGCGAGGAGTTCCGCCGGCTGGGCCACGAGGTCGTCGACTGGATCGCGGACTATCGGGCGCGGACCACGCGCGGCGAGTTTCCCGTCATGTCGCGCGTGGGCCCCGGGGACGTCCGGGCTGGACTGCCCGCCTCACCGCCCCTGGAAGCCGAATCCCTCGACGGCGTCGCTCGATGAGCTGACGCGCGTGATACTGCCCGGCTGCACCCATTGGCAGGACCCGCGCTTCTTCGCCTACTTTCCTTCCAACAGCTCCCTGGCCGCGGTGCTCGGAGACTTCCTCAGCACCGGGCTGGCGCAGCTCGGCCTCAACTGGCAGGCGAGCCCGGCGCTCACCGAGCTCGAGGAGCTGACCACCGACTGGCTGCGGCAGATGTTGGGTCTCTGCAGCGCCTGGAGCGGCGTGATTCAGGACACGGCTTCCACCGCCACGCTGGTCGCCCTGATCTGCGCCCGGGAGCGCACCAGCGACCACTGCGGCCGCGCGCGGCGGGCCTGCAGTCGAGCGAGCGGCCGCTGGTCGTCTACGCTTCCGCGTCAGAGTCACAGCTCGGTGGAGAAGGCCGCGCTCCTTGCCGGCTTCGGGCGCGAGAACGTTCGTATCGTTGCGGTCGACGATCGCTACGGGATGAGCGCGGAAGCCCTGCGCAAGGCCGTGGCGGAGGATGCAGGCGCGCGGGCACGCACCCTGCGCGATCGTCGCCACGGTTGGATCCACCGCCACCACCGCGATCGACCCTCTCGAGGCGCTCGCGGACGTCGCACGCGCACACGGCCTCTGGCTGCACGTCGATGCCGCGATGGCGGGCTCCGCGATGATTCTCCCGGAGTGCCGCGCCGCTCTGGCAGGGGATCGAGCAGGCGGACTCGCTGGTGTTGAATCCGCACAAATGGCTCGGCGCCTCCTTCGACTGCTCCACCTACTTCGTGCGCGACGCGCAGCATCTCGTGCGCGTGATGTCGACCAACCCCAGCTACCTGCGCACCGCGGCCGATACCAAGGTCAGGAACTTCCGCGACTGGGGCATTCCGCTCGGCCGCCGCTTCCGGGCGCTCAAGCTCTGGCTCCTCATCCGCGAGCAGGGCGTGCAGGGCCTGCGCACGCGCCTGCGCCGCGACCTGGAGCATGCCCGCTGGCTCGCCGAACAGGTCGATGGCGCACCCGGTTGGCAACGTCTTGCGCCCGTGCCCTTCCAGACGGTATGCGTGCGTCATGTGCCGCCGGGCCTGACAGGCGAAGCTCTCGATGCCCATACAGTCGCCTGGGTGCGCCGCATCAACGAGTCGGGCCGCGCCTATCTGACTCCCGCCATGCTCGCGGATCGCTGGATGGTGCGAGTCTCGTTCGGGGTCGAGGCCACGGAGCACGAGCACGTCGGGGCGCTCTGGCAGCAGATGCGCGACGAGGCGGAACGTCGCGGCGCGGTTTGGTCTGGCAACCTGATCGTGGCGAGCGAGTCGGTCTATGTCGAGCTTCAAGGCGTTACGCGTGCAGCAGGGGCCGGGCGGGCGCTTTGCGCGCCTGCAGTCCATTACCCTGGATGAGCTCACGCCAGGGGATGTGGTGGTGCGGGTCGCATACTCCTCCCTCAACTACAAGGACGCCCTGGCAGTTACCGGCAAAGGCTCCATCGTCCGTGCTTACCCACGGACGGCCGGAATAGACCTCTCGGGCGTCGTCGAGACGAGCGCCGACTCCGCTTACCGGCCAGGCGATCGTGTGCTCGTCACCGGGGCGGGCATCGGCGAATCGCTCGATGGCGGTCTCGCGGAGCGGGCGCGCGTGCCGGCCGCCGCTTTGGTGCCCCTGCCGGAGGGATTGAGCCTTCTCGAGGCCATGGCGCTCGGCACCGCGGGCTTCACGGCCGCACTCGCGCTGCGGCGGATGCTCGAGAATCACCAGGCTCCCGCGCTCGGGCCCATCGCGGTCACCGGTGCGCACCGGCGGTGTTGGCGGTATCGCGCTCGGGCTGCTCCAGCGCGCGGGCTTCACCACCGCCGCCATCACCGGCAAACCGGACGCGGCCTCATATCTGCGCGAGCTCGGCGCCGACGAAGTGGTGGCGCGGGACTCGCTCGTCAGTGCCGGCAAACCGCTGGAGACGGCGCTGTGGGGTGGCGCGGTCGACAGCCTGGGCGGCGAGACACTCGCCTACCTGACACGCAGCGTGCGGCCCTGGGGCAACATCGCCTGTATCGGTCTCGCTCAATCCGCAACTCTCAACACCACGGTCATGCCGCTGATCCTGCGCGGGGTGAGTCTGCTCGGCATACACTCGGGTGAGATGCCGCGCGCCTGGCGGCTGGCTGTCTGGGAGAAGCTCGCCGGCGACTGGAAGCCGCACGGCATCGGGCGGCTCATCGTGCGCGCGGTCATCGGACTGGAGGATGTGCCGCGCGCCTGCGAGGAGCTGATCGCGGGCGCAGCTCGCGGCCGATATGTGGTGCGCATCGGCGGCGATCTCTGAGTCGAAGCGGCGATTTATGTCGCATCGCCGCTCTTGCGCCGAGACACTGCGCGCAGCCTGAGCCTATGCCGATCCCGCCTCTGATTGCTTGGCATACGCCGTGCATATGGCCCGTGGCGTTGCGGCTCATAACAGGGGTTGATCATGACATGGTTAAATTCGGGGATCCGCGTCCTTCTCCTTGCGCAGGGCACCGCGGCGCGCTGGCTGCGGGACGAGCTCAACGTCACTCAAAGTCCGCATCCGCCTCACCGACGGTTGCATCGAGGAACTGGCGCGCGAGGCGGACCAGCGCCGCACGGCGTGCCGGCGCGGCGCCGACGATGGCGCCTCCTACGTGGAGCTGTTGCGCGAGCACCTCATCGTGCAGGCGAACTGGGTACGCCGCTGGACGGCCACCGACGAGAAAGTACCTGCCGACGATCCCGTTGCGCAGGCCTTTGTAAGAATTGCGCGCAAATATGCGCTACCCCGGCCGTGGAAGCTCTCCGAGCCGGTGGCGGTGGAAGTCGTCCGCCGACGGCCGTCATGGGCCGTGGTCCGCCGGCTGCATGCCGCAGGCCGCGGGTCACTGAGCCGCGCGCCAGGCCGCGACCAGGGCGAGGGCGCGCCGGTGCACCTCGCCCGCGGGGTAGCCGGGGCGGTAAAGATCGCCGCCGACACCCAGCCCCGCGCAGCCCGCCTGACGCCACGGCGCCAGGTTGGCTGCGCCGACGCCGCCGACGGCAAACACAGGGACGGCCGGCGGCAACACATCGCGCAGCGCCTTGAGGTGTGCCGGGCCGTAGCTCGCCGCCGGAAAGAGCTTCAGCAGGTTCGCGCCGGCGCTGAGCGCGGCAAATGCCTCGGTCGCGGTCGCAAATCCCGGCATCACCGTCAGTCCGAGCGTCACGGCGCGCTCGATCACGGCCGGCACCGTGTTGGGTGTTACGATCAGGCGGCCGCCCGCGGCATGCACCGCATCGACATCGGCGGCGCGCAGCACGGTACCCGCGCCGCAGAGACAGCGGTCGCCGAATTTCGCCGGCGAGGCGCGCCACGCTCTCGAGCGGCGCGGGTGAATTGAGCGGCACCTCGATCGCGCCGATGCCGGCCTCGTGGAGCGCGGCGCCGACCTCGAGCACTTCCTCCGGGCGGATGCCACGCAGGATCGCAACGAGCGGCAGGATGCCCTCGGGCCAACTCTGTGGCTGGTGGGATTCATGGTTGCCATAGAGTCCGTAGTCCCGCGAGCGCGCACTGCTCGCCGTCGAGGCAGGAGGCTGCGATCCCTTCGCGCTGCCAGGCCTACGCGTAACGCTCGTTGAGAGCGCCGTCGCCGATGAGCACCACCTCCTGTCGCGGCGGCGAAGAGCGGCAGCGCGCCGCGCACATCGGCACCGATCAGCAGTCCCGAGAGATAGGACGAGGCGCCCATTCGCGCGGAGCGGCCGTCGATGAGCTGCCGGCTGCGCACGGCGAAGAGCGCGTGCAGCAGGCTTGATCACCGAGCGCCGCGGCTGCCTCGAGGCCGCGCTCGAACCCTCCGCGGCATCTGCGAAGCCGCTGGCGGGCCCTGGACCTGCCGGCTCGCATCGCGGCGTGCGGCGCGCAGCAGCGTGCTGCCATCGCGCAGCAGCGCGAACAGCTCTCCGGTGAGGGCCGTCAGGAAGTCGCGCACTTGCCCATCCTCCAGGCACGCCCATTTGGTGTGGGTGCCCGGCAGGCAGAGCAGATGGCGGCCGGTGCCGAGGCTCGGGATGAAGGGCGAGCGCACCGGCGATCTGCGTCTCCTCGCCGCGCATCACATCCGCGGCAGCCGAGCCGGCTGCGTGCAGGAGAGTCCCGGGGCGATGGCCACCGGTGCCTCGTCCGCCTCGAAGCGCAGCGGCAGCCGCGCCGAGCGCGCGCAGGTCCGCCGGGCAGGGCAGATAGGGGGCTCTCACGCCAGCCGTTGCGCGAGCCCGCCATGCCGCAGAGGAGGAGCGGCAGCGGTCCGTGAGCTGTCCCGCCAGCCGGCGATCAGCGGCCGCAGGGCCTCGCCGGCCGGCTCGCGCAGGGCGCCGATGCCCGGCCCGTGGCGGGTCTCGAGCACCCGGTCGCCGCGGCAAAGCGAGAGCCGCAGCCGCGATGTGCCCCAGTCGCCGGCGATGTAGGGTTCGACGGTTCATCGAGGGTCGATATGTTACCGTGGCGCCCGCATGCCACAAACCGATCTCCCCGCCGCGGCGGCCGAGCGCCGCCGCCGCGGCCCCCCGCCACGAGAAGCTGAACACCCGGGCCGCGAGCGTCGTCGCCCTGGCGGTGCTCTGCAGCCGCGTCCTCGGCCTGGTGCGCGACCAGATCTTCGGCTCGATCTTCGGCGGCGGCGAGATCATGGACGCCTTCCAGATGGCTTTCCGCATCCCGAACCTGCTGCGGGACCTGTTTGCGGAAGGAGCGCTGTCGACCGCCTTCATCACCGTCTTCGCGAAGACCACCGCGACCGAAGGCGACCGCGCCGCCTGGGAGCTGGCGAACAAGGTGGCGACCGCCGCGGCGGTGATCGTCAGCGGCCTGACCGTGATCGGCATTCTCTGCGCCCCATGGATCGTCGCGGTGATCGCGGGCGGTTTCCCTCCGGAGAAGGCGGCGCTGACCGTGACGCTGACGCGGGTCATGTTCCCGTTCATCCTGCTCGTGTCGCTGGCGGCGCTGGTGATGGGAATGCTGAACGCGAAGAACGTGTTCGGCATTCCCGCGACCGCCTCGAGCTTCTTCAACCTGGGCTCCATCATCGCCGGTGCCGGCATCGGCTGGCTGATCGATCCGCATTTCGGCGTGCGCGCGACCATGGGGCTCGCGCTCGGAACACTCATCGGCGGGGCGATGCAGCTCGGGGTGCAGCTGCCATCGCTGCAGCGCCTGGGCTATCGCTTCCGGCCCGACTTCCATTGGCGGGACCGGGGCGTGAAGGCCATCCTGCGGCTCATGGTCCCGTCGGTGATCGCGGCGAGCTCCACCCAGGTGAACGTGCTCGTCAATTCGATGTTCGCCTCGCATCTCGGCAACGGTCCGGTCACCTGGCTGGCCTACTCGTTCCGCCTGATGCAGCTGCCGCTCGGGATATTCGGCGTCGCGCTCGGCACGGTATCGCTGCCGCTGCTCGCGCGCATGGCCGCCGGCGGCAACATCGTCGGATTTCGCACCGAGCTGGCGCGCGGCATGCGGCTCGCCTTCCTCCTGACCATCCCGGCGAGCCATCGGGCTCATCCTCCTGGCGCAGCCGATCATGTCGGTTCTGTTCCAACACGGGCGCTTCAACGCGCACGAGGTCTTCGAGGCGGCGGCGGCATTGCGGTTCTATGCGATCGGCCTCTGCGGTTATGCCGCTCTCAAGGTTCTCGTCCCCGCCTTCTATGCCATCGACCGGCGCAAGACGCCGATGTTCGTGAGCTTCGGCGCGGTCGGCGCTCAATCTCCTCCTCAACTGGCTGTTCACCGTGCGGCTGGGCTGGGGACATCAGGGACTCGCGTTCTCGACCGCCTGCATCGCGACCACCAACTTCCTGTTGCTCTACGTGCTGATGCACCGGCATCTGGGACGGCTCGAGTCGCACGCCATGCTCTGGCTCCTCGCGCGCCTCTCGCTGGCCTGCGCCGTGCTCGCCGGCATCTGCTGGCTCGGCAATCACTACCTCCTCGCCGGCTGGGCGGTGCAGCGCTTCTGGCCGAAGGCGGGCTCGCTCGCCGGCGTCATCGTCGTCGGGGCCGGCGCATTCCTCGTCTGCGCGACCGTGCTTCGCATCCGCGAGATGCAGGACATCGCGCACGCGGTGCAGCGCCGGCTGCGCGCGCGCCGGCGGTGCCTCATGAGCGAGGGGTCGCTGAAACTCTGGTTCGAGTCGGCCCTGCTGCCCGGCGGGTGGGCGCATCGCGTGTCGCGTCACCGGGCGCGACGGCATCATCGGCACCATCGAGACGGACGGTCGAGCCGGCCGAGGACGATGAGCGCCACGCAGTCGGCATCCCCGGACTGCCCAATCTGCACAGTCACGCCTTTCAGCGCGCCATCGCGGGCCTGACGGAGCGCCGCGGGCCCACGGAAGACAGCTTCTGGACCTGGCGCGAGCTGATGTACCGGTTCGTCGCGCGGATCGATCCCGAGCAGCTCGAGGCGATCACGGCGCTCGCGTTCGCGGAGATGCTGGAGGCGGGCTTCACGCGCGTCGGCGAGTTTCACTACCTGCACCAGGACAAAGCAGGCGTGCCGTTCGCCGATCCCGGCGAGCTCGCCGGGCGCGTCGCGGCCGCGGCGGCAGAGACCGGCATCGCGCTCACGCTCCTGCCGACCTTTTATGCACACGGCGGTTTCGGCGGCGCCGAGCCCAGCGCGCGCCAGACGCCGCTTCGTGACCGATCTCGAGCGTTTCGCGCGCATCGTGGAGTCGAGCCGCAAAGCGGCCGCAGGCTCCCGGGCGGCACCGTGGGCGTGGCGCCGCACAGTCTGCGGGCCGTGACGCCGGAAGAGCTGCCGGCTGTCGTGGCGCTCGGCGGCGGCAGGCCCCATCCACATCCATGTTGCCGAGCAGATGCGCGAGGTCGAGGACTGCATCGCCTGCTGCGGGCGGCGTCCGATCGAGCGCCTGTTCGAGTTGGCTGCGGTCGATGACAAGTGGTGCCTGGTGCATGCCACTCACGCGACCGGAGCAGAGCTCGAGCGCATCGCGGCGGCAGGCGCGGTGGTGGGGCTCTGCCCGATGACCGAGGCGAGCCTCGGCGACGGGGTCTTTCCGGCGCTGGAATTCCGCGCTCTCGCCGGCCGATTCGGCATCGGCACCGACTCCAATGTGCTGCTCGATGCCGCCGCGGAGCTGCGGCTGCTCGAGTACTCGCAGCGCCTGAGCCGACGCGCCCGCAACGTGCTGGCGGGCGAGAGCGGCCACTCGACCGGCCGCAGCCTCTTCGATGCCGCGCTCGCGGGCGGGATCGCAGGCGCTCGGTGGCGCGGCGGCGCGACGGGAACCCAGTCGGCCTGGCGGCGAGGCGCCGCTCGATCTGGTGAGCCTCGATGCGAGCCATCCCGCGCTCATCGAGCGCCACGAGGATGAGATTCTCGACAGCTGGATTTTTGCTGCCGGCCGCGACGTCATCGACTGTGTATGGCGCGCGGGGGAGAAGGTCGTGAGCGGTGGACGCCATCGCGAGCGTGAGGCCATCGTTACGCGCTATCGGCGGGCGATGAAGACACTGCTTGCCTGAGCATCCTCGAGGGGAAGGTACGACATGAACAAGATCGCCGGAGTCCTCCTGGCGGTCATCGGGGCGGTCGCCCTGGCGGGCATCGCTCTGCACCGTCACGAGCCGATCAACGCGCTGTGGATCGTGACGGCCGCCGTATGCGTCTACGCGCTCGGCTATCGCTTCTACGCGCGCATGGGTCGCCGCGCGCGTACTCGCCGTCGACCCCACGCGTGCCACGCCCGCTGAGCGCTACGACAACGGCCGCGACTTCGTGCCGACGCATCGCTGGATAGCGTTCGGCCATCACTTCGCGGCCATCGCGGGTCCGGGCCCGCTCGTCGGACCGACGCTGGCGGCACAGTTCGGCTATCTGCCGGGAACGCTGTGGATACTGGTCGGCTCGGTGCTCGGCGGCTGCGTGCAGGACATGACCATCCTGTTGCTTTCCACCCGCCGCGACGGACGCAGCCTCGGGCAGATGGCGCGCGAGGAGCTGGGCCCCTTCGGCGGCTTCGCCGCGCTCATCGGCACGCTCCTCATCATGATCCTGCTCATCGCGGTGCTCGGCGCTGGTGGTCGTGAATGCCATGAAGGACAGCCCCTGGTCGACGGCGACCGTCTTCGCCACCATGCCGGTGGCGATCCTCGTCGGGCTGCACATGCGCCGCCTGCGCCCCGGGCGCATCCTCGAGGCTCTCGCTCATCGGCGTGGCACTGCTGCTGCTCGCCGTGTGCGGGCGGCGGCTGGATCGATGGCCATCCGGTGTTGCGCGGCCTGTTCGACTGGTCGAGCCTGCCGCTCGCCGGCTTCGTGATCGGGTATGGCTGGATCGCGGCCATCATGCCGGTGTGGCTGCTGCTCGCGCCGCGCGACTATCTGTCCACCTTCCTGAAGCTCGGCACGGTGGCGCTGCTTGCCGATCTCGATCGTGCTGATGCATCCGCAGATCAAGATGCCGGCGCTGACACCGTTCGTCGACGGCCACGGGCCGATCTTCGGCGGCAAGATATTTCCGTTCGTCTTCATCACCATCGCCTGTGGGGCGGTGTCGGGCTTTCATGCGCTGGTCGCCAGCGGCACGACGCCCAAGCTCATCGCCAGCGAGGCGGACGTGCGCCTGATCGGCTATGGCAGCATGATGCTGGAGTCGTTCGTCGCCATCATGGCCATCATCGCCGCGACGCTGCTCGATCCCGGGCGTGTACTTCGCGATCAACACCGGCGCGGGCGTGGTCGGCAGCACCGCTCGCCGCGGCCGTGCACACCATCTCGGGCTGGGGATTTCCCGTCACGGTGCACCAGATGCAGACACTGGCGCACCAGATGGGCGAGGCGCACGCTCTTCGCGCGTACCGGCGGCGCGCCGTCGCTGGCGGTCGGCATGGCCAGCATATTCGGCAACACCTTCGGCCGGGGCCTCCTCAGCGTCTGGTATCACTTCGCCATCATGTTCGAGGCGGTATTCATCCTCACCACGCTCGATGCGGGGACGCGGGTCGGCCGCTTCATGCTGCAGGACCTGCTCGGCCATGTCTGGGCGCCGCTCGGCCGCACCTCCTGGTACCCCTCCGTGCTGCTCTCGAGCACGCTGATCGTGGCGGGCTGGGGCTACTTCCTCTACGTCGGTGTCATCGATCCCAACGGCGGCATCAACATCCTCTGGCCGCTGTTCGGCATCGCCAACCAGATGCTCGCGGCCATCGCGCTCTCGGTCGCGACCGGGATCCTGGTGAAGTCGGGCCAAGCGCGTATTCCTGGGTGACCCTCGGACCGCTGGCGTGGCTCGCGATCGTGACCACGGTCGCGGCGTGGCAGAAGATCGCGAGTCCCGATCCGCACATCGGGCTCCTTCGCCGCGGCGCGCGGCCCTGGCCGCACAGCTTGCCGCGGGCGCGTTGCCGGCGCCGGCCGCGGCGGTGGCGCCGCAGCTCATCTTCAATCAGCGGCTCGATGCCTGGCTGACGGTCATCTTCACCGTCATTCTCTGGCTCGTCATCCTGGACATGGCCCGGGTCTGCGCACGCAAGCTGCGCGGGCTGCCGGTCGCCGCAAGCTGCGAGGCGCCGTATCAGCCGGCGCGCCCGCAGGCGCTGGTCCTCGGCGGCCCGCTGCACCAGGAGGGGGGAACGTGAGGCCTGCCGGAATCAGGCGGGCCCTGCGGCTGGCCCTGGCCGGGGCCGCCGGCTGGCTGCGCGGGCTCTCCGGCGATGACGCCTACGAGAGGTATCTGACACATCACGCGCGGGCCCACGCCGGCCCCCCTTTGACCCGACCGGCGTTCTACCGCGGAGCGGGAAGAGCGCAAGTGGAGCGGCATCACCCGCTGCTGCTAGAATTGCCGGTTTTTAGCTCAAGCGGGTCAGAATTCCGCTACGACTCAAGGACTTCCCATGTCACTCAAGATCATGATCCTAGGAGCGAACGGCTTCATCGGCAGCGCCCTGACGAGCGCCATTCTGCGCGAGCGGGACTGGGAGGTATACGGCATCGATCTCTCCGACAACAAGCTCGGCTCGCTGCCCGCTGACAAGCGGTTTCATTTCGTCGAAGGCGATATCACCATCAACAGGGAGTGGGTGGAGTATCACGTCAAGAAGTGCGACGTGGTCGTTCCCCTGGTCGCAATCGCCAACCCGGCGCAGTACGTCACCCATCCCCTCAGAGTCTTCGAGCTCGACTTCGAAGCCAATCTCGCGGTGGTGCGCCACTGCGTCAAGTATGGCAAGCGGCTGATCTTCCCCTCCACTTCGGAGATCTACGGCATGTCGCCCGATGCCGTGCTCGATGAGGAGACGAGCTCGCTGGTGTACGGCCCGATCGAGAAGCAGCGCTGGATCTACGCGGCCTCGAAGCAGCTGCTCGACCGCGTCATCTACGCCTACGGGGTACGCGACAACCTCGATTACACCCTGTTCCGGCCCTTCAACTTCATCGGACCGAACCTCGACAACGTCGAGGAGCCGAAGGAGGGCAGCTCGCGCGTCTTCACCCAGTTCCTGTCGAACGTGCTCTACCGCCGGCCGATCAAGCTGGTCGACGGCGGCCAGCCAGAAGCGCTCCTTCACCTACATCGACGATGCGATCGAGTGTCTGCTCACCATCCTGGAGAACTCCCAGGGGCGCGCCTCGCGCCGCATCTTCAACATCGGCAATCCGAACAACTGCGTCTCGATCCGCGACCTCGCCGAGCGCACCATCCGCATCGCGCAGGAGTTTCCGGTGCTGCGCGACAGCGCGCGCGGCACGGAGATCGTCGACGTCTCGGCCGGCGAGTATTACGGCAAGTACTACCAGGACATCCAGGTGAGGGTGCCCGCCATCCACGCGGCCGAGCGTGATCTCGGCTGGCGTCCCACCACCGACCTCGACACGGCCATCCGCCGCACCATCGAGTTCTACGTCAAGCAGGAGAACTTCAGCGCCCGCGCCGCCGCCCTGGCGGGCAACTGATGAGGTGGTGGGGTTGGGTCGCGCTGGCGGCGGTGTGGCTCATCACCATTCAGATCCGCCCGATGCTCGATCCCGACGAGGGGCGCTACGCGGAGATTCCCCGCGAGATGGTGACGAGCGGCGACTGGGTCACCCCGCGGCTCGATGGGCTGAAGTACTTCGAGAAGCCGGTGTTGCAGTACTGGGCGACGGCAGCGCTCTATTCGGTCGTGGGGTTGAGCAACTGGAGCTCGCGCCTGTGGACTGTCGGCCTCGGCTTCGCCTGCCTGCCGCTCATCTATGGCTGGCTGGCGCGACTCTATGACAGGCGCGCCGCCCTCGCGGCGGTGGCGCTCCTCGCGCTGAGTCCATACTTCGGCATCATCGCCCATCTGGATCTCCTCGATGCCAGCTTCACCTTCTGGATGTGCGCCACAGTGCTGGCGTTCACGTTGGCGCAGAGCGCACGCGCAGGGCTCGGGCGAAGAGCGCGGCTGGATGCTCGCCTGTTGGACCGCAGCGGCGCTCGCAGTGCTGACCAAGGGCATCGTGGTGTTCGTGCTCGCCGGGGGGACGCTCATCGCCTACAGCGCGGTGGAGCGCGACTTACGACCCTGGCGGCGAATGCACGCTGGCTCTCGGCGTGCCGCTCTTCCTCGCGCTGGCCGCGCCCTGGTTCGTGCTGGTCTCGCGGCGCAACTCGGACTTCGCGTCGTTTTTCTTCGTTCACGAGCACTTCCAGCGCTTTCTCACCAAGGAGGCGCAACGGGTCGAGCCATGGTGGTATTTCCTGGCGCTGCTGCTGCTGGGGGCGCTGCCGTGGCTGCTGTCGCTGGGGCGCGCGGCCCTGGCGGCGTGGCGCGAATCGAGTTTAAATTCTCATTTTAAGCCACTGAAATTTCTGCTATTATTTTCCATCGTGACGCTGGTGTTCTTCTCCATCTCGGGCTCGAAGCTGGCGACTTACATCCTGCCGATGTTCCCGTTGCTGGCGACCTTCACCGCTGTCGCCGTCAGCGGGCGGAGTGGATTCCTGTTCCGCTCCACGGGGGTCGCCGCCGGCCTCGCTGTCATCGTCGCGGGGGGGCTTCTCGTCTATTCGCAGCACCGCGATGGGATGATTCCGCAAGCGGCAGCGCAATGGGCGATCGCGGCCGGGTTTGCCGCGCTCGGCGCCGCGGCGGCGGCCTGGAAGGCGCGCCCGGTGATGGTGGCGCTGCTCTTCATATTCATCTGGCAGGCGTTGCTCTGCGAGTACACGGTCATCCCGCCATCGCGCTCGGCATACGCGCTGGTTCAGGCCGTCGCTCCGGACGTGAATCCGAAAACTGCCCTCTACAGCGTCGGCGAGTATCGTCAGACCATTCCACCCTATCTCGGCAGGACCCTGGTCCTCGTCGACTTCAAGGGATCGGGCGAGCTCGATTTCGGCGAGGCGAGTGAGCCCGGCCGGCAGACCGCCTCGATCGAACAGTTCGTCCACGCCTGGGACGCCAGCAGCGATGCCATTGCGTTCTTCGATCCGCGCGTGTGGGATCATTACCGGCAACAGGGGCTGCCGGGGCATGTCATTGCACAGGACAGCTCCACGGTCGCGGTGAGCCGCTCATGAAACTGACGGCCCTCTCCTTCCTCTGCTGCGGGGTGCTGCTCAACGCGCTGGCGCAGCTCGGCCTGAAGGCCGCGACCGAGCGGACCGGGCCGTTGGCGGCCGGGAACGAGGCGATGCTGCGCCGCTCGCTCGAGATCCTCACGGTGCCGTGGCTGTGGCTGGCCCTCGGCTGTTACGGCTTGAGTGTCATCGTCTGGCTGGTGGGACTGTCGCGCGTGCCGGTGAGTCAGGCCT
Organism: uncultured Pseudomonadota bacterium; assembly: GCA_963726045.1. Lineage (GTDB taxonomy): Bacteria > Pseudomonadota > Gammaproteobacteria > Steroidobacterales > Steroidobacteraceae > 13-2-20CM-66-19. The sequence continues at coordinate 37,117 of CAVSAZ010000020.1, read as the reverse complement.
ACCCGCTGCTCTCGCTCGGCTACGTGCTCAACGTCGGACTCGCCTGGTGGCTGCTGGGGGAGACGCCCAACGTGATGCGGGTGGCCGGGATCGCGGTCATCGTGTTTGGAGTGGTTCTGGTGGCGAAGTCATGACAAAGTCGTCTGGAACGAGCAAGCCGTTCCTGCCCTTCACCCGGCCGACGATCGATGAGGAGACGATCCAGGGCGTGGCCGAGGTGCTGCGCTCGGGATGGCTCGCATCAGGACCGAACGTGAAGAAGCTCGAGGCGGCGCTCTCGGAGTACTGTGGCGGCCGCCCGGTGCGCACCCAGATGCACGCCACGGCGAGCCTCGAGCACGCGCTCCTCATCGCCGGTATCGGCGCGGGCGATGAAGTCATCACCCCGGCCATGAGCTTCGTTGCCACCGCCAACGTCATCGTGCGCGCGGGCGCACGGCCGGTGTTCGTCGATGTCGGTCTCGACAGCCGCAACATCGACTTCGATCAGGTGGAGGCCGCCATCACGCCGCGCACCCGCGCGCTCCTACCGGTACATTTCGCGGGCTTGGCCGTAGACATGGAGCGGTTGTACGCGATTGCCGAGCGCCACCGGCTGCGTGTCATCGAGGATGCCGCGCAGGCGATCGGCTCCTCGTGGCGAGGCCGGCGAATCGGCAGCTTCGGCGACCTCGTCTGCTTCAGCTTCCACCCCAACAAGAACCTCACCACCATCGAGGGCGGCTGTGTCGTCGGCGGCTCGCCGGAGGAGGTGAATGAACTCGAGCTGCACCGCTTCCATGGGCAAAAGAGGCTGGCGGCGGATGAGGTCGACACGCTGTTCGCAGCCGGGAAGGCCAACCTGTCGGACGTGGCGGCGCGGGTGGGCCTGGGACAGCTCGCCTCGCTCGAGCGATTCAACGCGCGCCGCAGGGAGCTCGCGGCGCGCTACTTCAGTCTGTGGGACCGGGACGCACCGCTGCGCCTGCCGGCCCGCGGCGATGAGGGGCACAACTGGCACATGTTCGCGCCGCTGCTGCCGCTCGAGCGACTGCGCATCTCGCGGCTGCAGTTCATCGAGCAGATGGCGGAGCAGGGTATCGGCGTGGGCGTTCATTACGCTTCCGCCATCCACCTCTTTACGGCCTATCGCGCGTTCGGCTACCGTGAAGGCCAGTTCCCGAATGCGGAGCGCATCGGCCGGGAGACCGTGACGCTGCCGCTCTTTCCGGCGATGGAGCTGTCCGACGTGGACCGCGTGGTCGAGGCGACGAACGATATATTGAGGAGAGCGGCGCAATGACCGCGACGCTCTCGATCGTCATCCCCGTGTACAACGAGGAAGCGGCCCTCGAGAGTCTCTTCGCGCGACTCTATCCGGCGTTGGATCAGTTGGAGCGCCCTTACGAGGTGATATTCGTCGATGACGGCAGCAGCGACCGCTCAGCGGCAGTCCTGCGCGGACAGTTCGAACGTCGTCCGGATAGCACGCGAGTGGTCCTACTCACCCGCAATGCAGGCCAGCACATGGCCATTCTCGCGGGGTTTGCCAATTCACGCGGCAACTACGTGATCACGCTGGACGCCGATCTGCAGAATCCTCCGGAGGAGATCGGCAAGATCGTCGCCGCCATGGATCAGGGTGCCGATTACGTCGGGACCGTGCGCGCACGGCGCCACGATGTCTACTGGCGCAAGGTCGCATCGCGCATGATGAACCGCATTCGCGAGCGCACGACGCAAATCAGCATCACCGATCAGGGTTGCATGCTGCGCGGCTACCACCGCAGTATCGTCGAGGCGATAAACCGCTGCGTCGAGGTCAGCACGTTCGTTCCGGCGTTGGGTTATACGTTTGCCCGCCGCCCGGTCGAGATCGAGGTGGCGCACGCGGAGCGGACCGCCGGGCAGTCCAAGTATTCCGTCTATCGACTCATCCGGCTCAACTTCGACCTCATGACCGGCTTCTCGGTCGTGCCGCTGCAGTTCTTCACCATGGCGGGAATGGCGCTGGCGCTGCTGTCGTTCTTCTTCGTCCTCGTGCTGGCCGTACGGCGCCTCTTCATCGGATCGGAAGTCGAGGGCGTATTCACGTTGTTCGGCATCGTATTCTTCCTGATCGGGGTGCTGCTCGTCGGACTCGGCGTCGTCGGCGAGTACGTCGGACGCATCTATGAGCAGGTGCGACAGAGGCCGAGGTATACCGTTGGGGCGGTGTTGGAGGAGGGCGAGCCGCTTAGGGCGGAGCGCCGAGCCCTGCCGGAAGTCCGCCGGGGACTGCACCCGGAGCTGGATCACACGGAGATGCTGCGCGCCGAGCGGGTGCGCGGCACGACCGAGTGAGTGCCGTCCGGGCGGTCGTCTTCGCCTACCACGATCCAGGGGTCCGCTGCCTGAAGACGCTCCTGTCGGGGCGGGTCGAAGTCTCCCTGGTGGTGACCGTCAGGGACGATCCCAGGGAGAATCGATGGTTTGCCAGCGTGGCGGAGACCGCGCGCGAGTATGGGCTGCCGGTGGTGATGCCGGACGATGCCAACGGCGCGCAGTTCGCTGATCGGGTCGCCCGGCTGCAGCCTGACTTCATCTTCTCCTTCTACTACCGCTCGATGCTGGGCGCGCCTCTGCTGCGGAGCGCGCGCCGCGGCGCGTTGAATATCCACGGCTCCCTGCTGCCGAAGTATCGTGGTCGCGCACCGGTCAATTGGGCGATCCTCAACGGGGAGCGGGAGACCGGCGCTACGCTGCACTACATGGTGGAGCGGGCCGATGCCGGCGACATCGTCGATCAGCTCGCCGTGCCGATACTGGCGGATGACGATGCGCGGGAAGTGTTCGACAAGGTCACCGTCGCGGCTGAGATCGTGCTGGCGCGCTCACTGCCGGGCCTGGTCGCGGGTGATGCGCCGCGCCGGCCGCAACTCATCGAGCCCGGACAATATTTCGGCAGGCGCAGGGCGGAGGATGGCCGCATCGACTGGAGCCAGCCGGCGGTGCGCATTCACGATCTCGTGCGCGCGGTGGCGCCGCCCTTTCCAGGGGCATTCACCGAGGTCGACGGACGCCAGTGGTGGATTCACCGCACCCGCCTCGAGTCGAAGCTCAGCGCGCCGCCCGATCGGGCACGACTCTTCGGTGCGCAGGGCGGCTGTTACGCCGCCTGTAGGGATGGCGGCGTGCTGCGAATCCTCGCGGCTGCTACCGCAGAGGGCCCGGCGGATCTCGCGCAGCTCGCCGCGGAGCTCGAGGCGAGCCCGGCGACGTTGGGCTGATGGCCACCATCGCCCTCAAGATCGACGTGGATACCTATCGGGGCACGCGCGAAGGCGTGCCGCGGCTCGCGGCGGCGCTGGAGCGCGCCGGGGCGCACGCGACTTTTCTCTTCAGCCTCGGGCCCGATCACACGGGCAGGGCGATCAAGCGTGTCTTTCGCCGCGGGTTCCTCGGCAAGGTGCGCCGGACCTCGGTGACCCAACACTACGGCGTCAAAACCCTGCTCTACGGGGTGCTCCTCCCGGGGCCGCATATCGGGCGCCGCTGCGCGGAGGTCATGCGCGAGATGGCGCGGCGCGGATTCGAGGTGGGCGTTCACACCTACGATCACATCAAGTGGCAGGACGGCGTGGCGTTGGCAAGTGAGCCGTGGACGCGGCGCCAGCTGGTGCTGGCACGCGATGAGTTCATCCGGGTTTTCGATCGGGCGCCGCAGGTGCATGGCGCGGCCGGTTGGCAGGTGAATGGCGGCGTACCGGCCTTGGAGCGGGAGTTGGGGTTTTGGTATGCCTCGGATACCAGGGGAGTGTCTCCTTTCGTACCGGTCGTCGACGGCAATGAGGTCCCGGTGCCGCAGATGCCTACGACGCTACCGACGCTCGATGAGCTGATCGGGCGCGAGGATCTCGGAGGAGTCGATCCGATCGAACATCTGCTCGCCATCACCCAGGAAGGCAAGGATCAGGTGTTCACGCTGCACGCGGAGCTGGAGGGGGGAGCGTACCTGGCGGGATTCGAGCGGCTGCTCGGTGCGTGGCGCGCCCGCGGGTTCGACCTCACGGACCTGCGCTCGTACGTGACGGCGCTCGACCCCGCGCGGCTGCCCAGGTGCCCGATCGTAGCGGGCGCCGTCGCGGGCAGATCCGGCGCGCTTGCCTTGCAGGGCCCGGCTCTCGCGCATTAGGTTGTGACGGTCGTCGCACCTGCCCGGCTGCCGGACATATACTGTTACGGCTCGCCAGGGGGGGCGTCCGGGCGTCGTGCGAGCGGAGCCAGTGTCCGTGCTTGTTCCCAGTCTCTACATTCTGGCGGGAGCAATCGCTTATGCGATGCTGTCCACCCTGGTTGCACCCGCCGGTCGGCGCGATGCCTCCACGTTGCGCGCGTTCGCCGTTACGTGTCTGTTCGCGGCACTGGTCGCGCTCTTCGCTGCTCGCGTGCTGCAGGCCGCGAGCGCGGCTCAATTCCTGCGGGCGCTGCGATACAACCTCGACTGTCTGCTGCTGACGTCGCTGGCGTACTCCGTGTTCATCGCGCGGTATGCGAGAATCAACGGGCGCACCTCACGGATTGCCTTCGCCGCTTACGCCGCGGTGTGTCTGGTTCTCATCGTCGCGAATGCGGCGCGGCCTTACGGCCTGCAATACGCCCGCTTCGATGGAATCAGGCATCTGACCCTGCCGTGGCACGAGATCATTGCGCAGGGCATCGGTCGCGGCGGTCCCACAGCCTATGTCGGAGTGGCGGCGGTGGTAGGAGTGGTCCCGTACGCCGCGGTAGTGCTGGCGCGCCTGTATCGGCGCGCGCGTGATCGCTCGGCGCTGTGGATGCTCGCCGCGCTCGCGGTCCTGACGCCGTTCGCGATCGAAGGCGCGCTGGTGCGCCTGTCCATTCTCCACGGCTTCGCGGCCGGTCCGGTCGGAATCCTGGTCGTGGTCGCCGTCACGGGTGCGACACTCACGCAGGCAACGAAGCGGCGCCTGCTCGACTCGGAAGAGTACTTCCGGGTGCTGTTCGAGCACTCGCCCTTTGCGATGGCGGTGGTCGAGCCCGGCACCGGCCGCATCCTGGAGACCAACAGCGTGGCGGTCGAGCTGTCCGGGTATACCAGCCGCGAGCTCGCCGGCATGAACCTGATCGATCTTGCCGTCGCAGAGGACACGTCCGTGGCGATGCGCGGCATCGCCGATCTCTCCTACGGACGCGCCGACCGACAGCAGGTCAGCGAACAGCGGCTGGTGCACAAGGATGGCCGCATTCTCATCACGCGCTACGCGGCCTCCGCCTTGAAGGACGGCAGCGGCAGGGTCCTGCGGCTCATAGCCTGCTTCAGCGATATCACCGAGCGCAAGCTCGCGCAGGACCGGTTGCGCGAGAGCGAGATGCGGCTGCGCACGCTGATCGGGCAATCGCCGCTGGCGATATCATTCAGCCGCGAGGGGCTCACCCTCGAGGTCAATGAGCATTATCTCGACATGTTCGGCTATGCGAGTGCCAGTGAGGTATGTGGGACGCCGCTGCTGCAGCGGATCGCACCCAGTCACCGCGCGCAGATGCAGCAGCTGATCGAGCGGCGCCGGGCGGGCCTGCCCGCGCCGATGAGCTACGAGACCGTGGGTCTGCGCAGGGACGGGAGCGAGTTCCCGATGTTCGTCTCGGCCAAACGCATCGAGCTCGCGGACGGCTCGCTGACGATGTCGTTCCTGATGGACTTCACCGAGCGCAAGCAGGCCGAGGAGCGCATCCGTCACCTGGCGTTCTTCGATCAACTGACGCGGCTGCCGAACCGGGAGCTGTTGCAGGACCGGATCAACCAGGCGCTGTCGACCAGCGCGCGCAGCGGCCGCTACGGCGCGCTGCTGTTGCTCAACCTGGACAATTTCAAGAGCGTCAACGACACGCTCGGGCACCCGGCCGGTGATGCCCTGCTGCAGCAGGCGGCCGCGAGGCTGTCGGCCGAAGTGCGGGCGGGTGATACGCTCGCCCGCGGTGATGGCGACGAGTTCGTGGTCCTGCTGGAAGATCTCGCGCCCCAGCCGCTGGCGGCGGCCGGCCGGGCCAAGGCGCTGGGCCTGGAAATGATGGCTGCACTATCGGGCTCCTACGAGTTGCCTGCTGGCACCATCCACGTCAGTTGCAGCGTTGGCGCGACGATTCTCGCCGGCCACCGCCAGACGATGCAGGATCTGATCAAGCAGACCAACATAGCGCTGCATCAGGCGAAAAAATCCGGCCACAACGCCTTGCGTTTCTTCGATCCCCGCATGCAGGAGAGCGTCAGCGCGCGCGCGGCGCTGGAGGGGGAGCTGCGCCACGCCATCGCCGCCTCGCAGTTCGAGCTCTTCTACCAGCTGCAGGTGGATGTGAGCGGCCGCGAGCTCGGCGCCGAGGCGCTGTTGCGCTGGAATCATCCGGAACGCGGTGTCGTGTTGCCTGGCGAATTCATTGCGCTCGCCGAGGAAACGCATCTCATCGTGCCGATCGGAGAATGGGTCATGGATGCCGCCTGTGCCAGGCTGGCGATCTGGAGGCGCGACAGCCGCACCCGCGAGCTGTCGCTGGCGGTCAACGTCAGCTCACTGCAGTTTCAGCAGCCGGAGTTCGCGGTGCATGTGCTCGGCTGCATCCGCCGCCACGGCATCGACCCCCGCAGGCTCGAGCTGGAATTGACCGAGACCCTGCTGCAGGGGGATCTGGAGCGAACGGTGAACACCATGAACCTGCTGAAGGCTGAGGGAGTGCAGTTCGCGCTGGATGACTTCGGCACCGGCTACTCCTCGCTGCAGTACCTCAAACGGCTGCCGCTGGATCAGCTGAAGATCGACAGATCGTTCGTCCATGACATTGCGTCCGACCCGAATGGTAGAGCGATCGTCTCTACGATCATCGCCATCGCCGGTCAGCTCGGGCTCGACGTCATGGCCGAGGGTGTGGAAACGAAGGAGCAGCTCGAGGTACTGCGGGAGTGCGGCTGCACCCGTTACCAGGGATACCTGTTTGGCCGGCCACAGCCCCTGGAAAGACTGTTCGCGCCCGAGGACGCCCTGGCGTCCTAGCTGGGCTTAAAATATCGGGCACCCCCCGGCCGTCTGTCTCTACGGGATGGATGCAGCACTGACCAAGCCTCCGAGCGCCGCCTCGCAGGATTCCGAGATCGCCTCCGTCGTGCGGCGCGAGCGCGGTCGCCTGCTGTCATTCATCCGCAAACGGGTCGCGGACGCCGCTGAGGCGGAGGACGTGCTGCAGGAGGCGTTCTACGAGCTGGTTGCGGCTTACCGCCTGATGCAGCCGGTCGAGCAGGCGGGCGCCTGGCTCATGCGTGTGGCGCGCAACCGCATCATCGATCGGTTCCGTAAGCGGCGGCCGCAGCTGCTCGGGGATATCGCGTCGGACCACGAGGACCCGGACGCCGCGCTGGAAAAGCTGCTGCCGCCCATCGAGGACGGTCCCGATGCGGCTCTGGTGCGTGAGCTGCTGCTGGAGGCGCTCGAGCAGGCGCTGGCGGAGCTGCCACGCGAGCAGCGCGAGGTGTTCGTCGCGCAGGAGCTCGAGGGGGCGAGCTTCAGGGAGCTGTCGGCGCGCTGGGGCGTCGGAATCAACACGCTGCTGTCGCGCAAGCGCTATGCGGTGCTGCGCCTGCGGGAGCGGCTCAGGGGGACTTATGAGGAGTGGTTGCGGGATTCTTGAAAGTGATTACCAGATGAGGAGAGATTTGTGAGAGGCCGTCGTTGGGTTTGGAAGGGACTGGCATTCGTAGGATTGGCCGTCATGGCGCTGGCCGTCCTGAGCTGGATCGTGATGCTGCTGTGGAACGCGTTGCTGCCGGGTCTGTTTGGCGTGCGACCGCTGCACTACCTGCAGGCGGCAGGGCTGCTAGTGCTGAGCCGCATACTGCTCGGCGGCTTGCGGCACGGACCGTGGCGACACCGCGGCTGGCGCGGGCGCTGGGAGAGCCTGACGCCCGAAGAGCGTGAGCGTCTGCGAGAGAAGTACGGACGTCATTGCGGCTGGCACCGAGCGGAGCATTCGGGCGAGAATCATCAGCTGTGAGCCACCCCGTCGCCATGACCGCGATCGAGATCGCCACGCCGGGGCCGCCGGAGAGCCTGCGGCCCGTCTCGCGGCCGGTGCCCGAGCCTGGGCCGGGCGAAGTCCTGATCCGCGTGGCGGCGGCGGGAATCAACCGTCCGGATGTGCTGCAGCGAAAAGGCGTGTACCCGCCCCCGACGGGTGTCACCGACATTCCGGGCCTCGAGGTGGCAGGTGAGGTGGTGCAGGCAGGCGTTGGCGTGACGGACCCTGCGGTTGGTGCCCGCGTCTGCGCACTCGTGGCTGGCGGCGGGTATGCGGAGTACGTAGCCGCCCCCGCGGTGCAATGCCTTCCTATTCCCAAAGCACTGTCAGAAGAAGAGGCCGGCGCGATGCCGGAGACCTTTTTCACCGTTTACTACAACGTCTTCATGCGCTCGCAGCTGCGACCTGGCGAGACGTTGCTGATCCACGGCGGCTCCAGCGGGATTGGTACGACCGCCATCATGCTCGCCAAAGCCTTCGGCGCCCGCGTCATTGTCACGGCGGGAACGGCAGAAAAGTGCGCGGCATGCCGCAAGTTGGGCGCCGACGTGGCGATCGACTACCACCAGGAAGACTTCGTGGCCAGAACGCTGGAGGCGACCGACGGGCAGGGCGCCGAGGTCGTACTCGACATGGTCGGCGGCGAATATCTGGCGCGCAACCTGGCCGCGGCCGCCGTCAACGGCCGCATCGCCGTCATTGCGACTCAGCACGGCACCAAGGCGGAGCTCGATCTGGCCACACTGATGCGCAAACGCCTCATGCTCGGCGGCTCGACACTGCGCGCGCAGAGTGTGGCCAGCAAAGGTGCCATCGCCGCCGCGCTGCGCCGGGAGGTCTGGCCTCGGTTCGAGTCAGGATCGCTGCGGCCGCTGATTCAGGCGCGCTTCCCGCTGCGCGAGGCCGCGCGTGCCCATCAGCTGATGGAGTCCGGCACGCACATCGGCAAGATCGTGCTGCTCACGAAATGATCAGTCTTTCGCGCAGCGCCGCCACGATGCGCGCGGCGACATCCTCCGCCGAGCCCTTGCTGGTATCGACGATGATCTCGGCGTTCTCCGGCGGCTCGTAAGGCGAGTCGATGCCGGTGAAGTTCTTGATCTTGCCCGCCATGCGCCCGGGCATAGAGTCCCTTCGGGTCGCGCTGCTTGCAGTCCTCGAGCGGCGTATCGACGAAGATCTCGATGAACTCGCCGCCGCCGACCAGCTCGCGCACCATCCGCCGCTCGGCGCGGAACGGCGAGATGAAGGAGCAGAGCACGACGGCGCCGGCGTCGACGAACAGCCGGGCGACCTCGCCCACGCGGCGGATGTTCTCCACCCGATCGGCGTCGGTGAAGCCGAGGTCGCGGTTCAAGCCGTGGCGCACGTTGTCGCCGTCCAGCATGTAGGTATGCGCGCCATGGGCGTGCAGCTCGCGCTCCACGATGTTGGCGATGGTGCTCTTGCCGGAGCCGGAGAGGCCGGTGAACCACAGGATGGCGGCACGGTGGCCGTTCAGCCGCATCGCGCGCCGCCTTGTCGACCAGCAGCGCCTGCCGGTGGATGTTGGTGGCGCGCCGCAGGCCGAAGGTGATCATGCCGGCGCCGGCGGTGGCGTTGGTGAAGCGGTCGATCAGGATGAAGGCGCCGGTCTCGCGGTTCTCCGCGTAGGGATCGAACGCGACCGGCGTCGGCGGTCGAGAGATTGCACAGACCGATCTCGTTGAGGCCGAGGGTCTTCGCGGCGATGTGCTCCAGCGTGTTGACGTCGATCTTGTGCTTGAGGCTCGTCACCCGCGCCGGCACGTATTTGGTGCCGATGCGCATGAGGTAGGAGCGGCCCGGGCAGCATCGGCTCCTCGATCATCCACAGCACGTGCGCGGCGAACTGGTCGACGACCTCCGGCCGGGCCTCGGACGTCGCGCGAGCATGTCGCCGCGGGCGACGTCGACCTCATCGGCCAGGGTGAGCGTGACCGCATCGCCGGCCGCGCCTCGGGCAGATCGCCGTCGGCCGTGACGATGCGCGCGACGGTCGTCTGCCGTCCCGAGGCGGCGACCACCACGCGTCGCCGGGCGTGACGCACGCCGGAGGCCACCGTGCCGGAGAAACCGCGGAAGTCGAGGTTGGGGCGGTTGACCCACTGCACCGGGAAGCGGAACGGCTTGTCCTCGAGCGCCCTCGGTCGCATCGAGCTCCTCGAGATGCTCGAGCAGAGTCGGCCCGTCATACCAGCTCATGCGCTGCGAGCGCGTGGTGACGTTGTCGCCGAAGCGGGCCGACACCGGAATCGGCGTGATCGAAGCGAAGGCGAGCGCCTGCGCGAAACCGAGGTAGTCGCCCACGATGTGGTGGAAGCGCTCGCCCGAGAAGTCGACCAGGTCGATCTTGTTGACCGCGAGCACCACGTGCCGGATGCCGAGGAGCGAGCAGATGTAGCTGTGGCGGCGGGTCTGGGTGAGCACGCCCTTGCGCGCATCGATCAGAATGACCGCGGCGTCGGAGTTCGAGGCGCCCGTCGCCATGTTGCGCGTGTACTGCTCGTGCCCGGGCGTGTCGGCGACGATGAAGGCGCGGCGCGGCGTCGAGAAGAACCGGTAGGCCACATCGATGGTGATGCCCTGCTCGCGCTCGGCCTCGAGGCCGTCGACCAGCAGCGCGAAATCGATGTCATCGCCGGTCGTGCCGTGCTTGCGGCTGTCGCGCTTCAGGGCCGCCAGCTGGTCCTCGAGAATCAGCTTGGTGTCGTAGAGCAGGCGCCCGATGAGCGTCGACTTGCCGTCGTCCACCGAGCCGCAGGTGAGGAAGCGCAGCAGCCCTTTCTCCGGTCTCGCGGTCTCCTGGTCCATCAGAAATACCCCTCGCGCTTCTTCTTCTCCATCGAGGCGGCCTCGTCGCTGTCGATGAGCCGTCCCGAGCGCTCCGAAGTGCGCGCGACCAGCATCTCCTCGATGATGTCATCGAGAGTGGCGGCCTGGCTCTCGATGGCCGCCGAGAGCGGATAGCACCCGAGGGAGCGGAACCGCACCATGCGCACCTCCTCGACCTCACCGGGCAAAGCGGCATGCGCTCGTCATCGCGCATGATCAGCAGGCCGTCGCGCTCCACCACCGGCCGCGGCGCGGCGAAGTACAGCGGCACGACCGGAATCTGTTCGGCGCGGGTGTACTGCCAGATATCGAGCTCGGTCCAGTTGGAAAGCGGAAAGACGCGGATGGTCTCGCCCTTGCTGATGCGCGTGTTGTAGAGATGCCACAGCTCCGGCCGCTGATTGCGCGGGTCCCAGACGTGACCGGCGGAGCGGAACGAGAAGATGCGCTCCTTGGCGCGGCTCTTCTCCTCGTCGCGACGCGCGCCGCCGAAGGCCGCATCGAACTCCCATTTGTCGAGCGCCTGCTTCAGCGCCTCGGTCTTCATCACCTGGGTATGCAGCTGCGAGCCGGAAGCGATCGGATTGATGCCGCGCGCGAGGCCCTCCGGATTGGTGTACACCAGCAGCTTGAGGCCATAACGCGCCGCGATCTCATCGCGGTGGCTGATCATGTCGCGGAATTTCCATTTGGTGTCGACGTGCAGCAGCGGGAAGGGCGGCTTCGAAGGATAGAAGGCCTTGAGCGCGAGGTGCAGCATCACCCCGGAGTCCTTGCCGATCGAGTAGAGCATCACCGGGTTGCGGAACTCGGCCGCGACCTCGCGGATGATGCCGATGGATTCCGCCTCGAGGCGCTTCAGGTGCTGAAACATCTGCGACATCACATCAGGCCGCCAGCGGCACCGGGGTCAGGGCCCCGCTCGCTATGAAGAAGGTGTTGCGGAAGTCCGGCTTGCCGTAGGCGAGCGGGCTGCCGCCCGGCGCGAGGACCTTGCCGCCCGCAGCCGCCAACACGGCGTGTCCGGCAGCCGTATCCCACTCCATCGTCGGGCCCAGGCGCGGATACAGGTCCGCCTCGCCCGCGGCAACCAGGCAGAATTTCAACGACGAGCCGACAGAGACCCGGTTGCTCACGGTGTAATGTCGCAGATAAGCGTCGGTCTCCGGTGTGGAGTGCGAGCGCGATACCACTGCCGTAATTCCCGCGGCAGGTACGGGGCGGACGCGTAGTGTTTCACGGGGACCAGAGGTTGTAGCATCTGCTGGGTAAGAGCATCGAAACGCGCGTCCACTGCCGACGTTCCCGGCGTAGAGCATCCCGCCCACAGGAGCGTAGACCACACCGAGCGCGGGCGTACCGTGCCGGATCAGCGCGATATTGACGGTGAATTCCCCCCGCCGATGGATGAACTCCTTGGTGCCGTCCAGCGGATCCACCAGGAAAAACTCGTCGCCGACCCGGGGAATGGAACCGGCGGCGACCGACTCTTCGGCGACGACAGGCACGGCCGGCACGAGCTGCGCCAGGTGCTCGAGAATGATCTTTTCCGCAGCATGGTCGGCAGCCGTCACGGGCGATTGGTCGGCCTTCTGGGTGACGGTGAAATCGGCATGGTAGACATCGAGGGCAGCCCGACCGGCCAGCACGGCGGCGGCGAGCAGGGCGTCGATCAGCGCATCATCTGGGAGGGCTGGGGGCACAGGCATCGATACTCGTTAGGGGTCAGACCGCAGTCTACACAATGCCCCGGCCGCGGGCCGAGTACCGCTCAGCGGTTCTCAGATCTCTTGGGAATGTGCTCAGCCCTGCTGCAGAGCTTCCACCTGGATGCGCAGACGCACCCACATGAGGAAGCCGAACTGCTTGCCCATATCCACGCCGTACTGATCGCGGTCGAAACTCCCTTTGGCGTCCGCGCCGCAGCGGTACTGGTTCATCACCTGCCGGCACGCGAAGGAGTCGACCGTCAGCGTCAAGGGATGGGTTACCCCGTGCAGGGTGAAGTCGCCCACCACCTTCGTGGGCCTGCCGCCGATGAAACCGGTCAGCCTGCCCTTGTAGGTCGCGGTGGGATATTGGGCGGCGTCCAGGAGATGGGGCCCCGCGCTCACGTCCTCGTTGAGTTTCGGCAGTCCGAAATCCACCGACGTGGTGTCGACCGTCACCAGCACCGTGCCCGTCTGCCGCTCCTGATCGAGCACGATGGTACAGGAGGATTTGCCGAATACACCGCGCCACACCGACAGGCCGCCGAGGTGATCGGCCTCGAAGCTCGGGTGGGTATGCGCCGGATCGCACACGAAGGTGACGGGCTTGGCCAACGCGGTGCCGGCGTAGGCCGCCAACAACAGCGCCGGCAGGGCGAGCCTGATCGCTGACATTCGCAACCTCCGTTACGCCGCCGCGGAGCTCAGCGGGTGCGCCTTCAGGTCGAGGGCCTGTGCCACCGCCTCGTGCGTGATCTGACCGGCGTGCACATTGAGCCCGGCCGCGAAACCGGCGTCGCGCTTCAGGGCGGCCTGCCAGCCGTGGTCGGCCAGCATCCTGACATAGGGCAGAGTGGCGTTGGTCAGCGCAAAAGTGGAAGTACGCGCGACGGCGCCCGGCATGTTGGCCACGCAATAGTGCACGACGCCATCGACCACGAAGGTCGGCTGCGCGTGTGTGGTCGCGTGGCTGGTCTCGAAGCAGCCGCCCTGATCGATCGAGATGTCGACCAACACGGAGCCCGGTTGCATCGTCGCGACCATGGCGCGCGTCACCAGCTTCGGCGCCGCGGCGCCGGCAATCAGCACTGCGCCGATGACCAGATCGGCCTCACGCACCAGGCGCTCGATCGTCGCCGCAGTGGAGTAGGCCGTGCGCAGGGATGCGCCGAACAGGCTCGAGAGCTCCCGCAGGCGATCGACGGAGCGATCAACCACGGTGACATCGGCGCGCAATCCGACCGCCATCTCCGCTGCGTGGGTGCCGGAGACACCGCCGCCCAGGATCACCACCTTGGCGGGGGGAACGCCCGGCACACCGCCGAGGAGCACGCCGCGGCCGCCGTTGGCCTTCTGCAGACACGCGGCGCCGACCTGGATCGACATCCGGCCCGCTACTTCGCTCATCGGTGTGAGCAGCGGCAGCGCGCCGTTGCGTGTGACGGTCTCATAGGCGATTGCCGTCGCGCCGCAGGCCATCAGGCCATGCGCCTGCGCGGCATCCGCCGCCAGATGCAGGTAGGTGAAGAGGACCTGCCCTGAGCGCAGCATCTGGTACTCGGCCTGCTGCGGCTCCTTCACTTTCACGATGAGCTGTGCTCTGGCGAAAACATCGGCCGCGTTGGAGGCAATGGCCGCACCGGCGGCGCGGTACTCCGTATCGGCGAGGCCGATCCCCTCTCCCGCACCCGTCTCGATCAGCACTTCGTGGCCGGCCGCGGTGAGCTCGCGGACTCCAGCGGGAACCAGACCGACCCGATACTCGTGGACTTTGATTTCGCGCGGAACGCCGATACGCATGACCCGACCCCCGAAAGTGAACGCCTGCGGCAAGATTAGGTCGCGGGGGCCGGTGGGAGCTTGCGAACTGGCCACTCGAAACCCCGGATACGGCAGAATCTGCGACAGAATGGTCGTTCCATGGCAGAATCATGCTCCCATGGAGCTCGACCGCTACGATCGCGCCATCCTGCGCCTGCTGCAGCAGGATGCCCGCACCACGAACGCCCGGCTCGCGGCCGAGGTGAGCCTGTCCGAGTCCGCCTGCCTGCGCCGGGTGCGGGCGCTGGAGGAGTCGGGGCTGATCGAGGGCTATACCACTCTCATCAATCAGCAGAAGGCCGGCTATCCTGTCAATGTATTCGTGAGCATTACGCTCGATCGCCAGAGCCAGTCGGGCCTCACCGCCTTCGAGACGGCGGTGCGCAAGATTCCCGAGGTCATGGAGTGCTACCTCATGACCGGGGAGCACGATTATCTGCTGCGGCTCGTCGTGGCGGATCTCGCGGACTTCGAGCGGGTGCACAGCCAACATCTGACACGTCTGCCGAGTGTCGTCAGCGTGCAGTCGAGCTTTGCCATGCGCACCGTCACCCGCGCCGTGGCGCTGCCCGTCCGCTGACGCCCGGCCAAGGAGATATCGATGAACGTCGCCAACATGCATGCCTCGGCAGCCGGGCAGCTCACCCTCGGTACCGATCTCGAAGTAAATCGCCTCGGCTTCGGCGCGATGCGCATCACCGGCCGCGGTGTCTGGGGCGATCCGCCGGATGTAGCGACCGCAGTGGCGGTCCTGCAGCGCGCCGTCGCTCTCGGTGTGAATTTCATCGACACGGCGGATTCGTATGGACCGGGGAACAGCGAGAGCCTGATCGCCCAGGCGCTGCATCCGTACGCACCCGCTGTCGTCATCGCCACCAAAGGCGGACTGGTGCGTCCCGGACCCGACCATTGGGATCGCGATGCCCGCCCGGAGCATCTGCGCCAGGCATGCGAGGCGAGTCTGCGGCGTCTGCGCCGCGAGCGCATCGATATCTATCAACTGCACGCGCCGGATCCGAAGGTGCCGCTGGAAGACTCGATCGGCGAGCTGGTGCGGCTGCAGAGCGAGGGCAAGATCCGGCACATCGGCGTCTCCAACGTCAGCGTCGCGGAGCTGAAGCGCTGCGAGCGGCTGACAGCGATCGTTTCGGTGCAGAATCGTTACAACCTGGAGGATCGCGACTCCGACGAAGTGCTCGCCTATTGCGAGAGCAAGGCGATCGCCTTCCTGCCCTGGGCGCCGCTCGGCTCGGGCCGGCACGCGCGCGGCTCCGGCTCGCTGCGGGCGCTGGCGAAGGTCGCGGAGCGCCATGGCGTCACGGTCGGCCAGGCTTCGATCGCATGGCTGCTCGCGCGCTCGCGCGTGATGTTGCCTATTCCGGGAACCGGCTCGATCGACGCATCTCGAAGAGAACGTCGCGGCTGCTTCGGCGCGCCTGACGCCGCAGGACATGCAGGACCTGCGCTGACAGGTCAGGACGTGCCGCCGCTTTCCGGCACCGGCAACCGCGTCGTGAACTTCTTCGTGCGCAACACGAAGCTGGTGTTGACGGAGCGCACGCCGGACAGCTGCAGTACGCGGGTGGAGAGGAACTGCTCGTAGGCATTCATGCTGGCCGCGACGATGCGCAGCAGATAATCGTTCGGCCCGCTCATGGAATGGCACTCGAGCACCTCCGGCCGGTCGCGTACCAGTTGGTCGAACTGCCGCACCGTTTGCGGGTGATGATTCTCGAGCGAGACCAGCGCATAGGCCTGGATGGGCAGGCCGATGGCGGGCGCCGACAGCAGGGTGGCGTACCCCGCGATGAACCCTTCTTCTTCCAGACGGCGTAGCCGTCGCCAGCAGGGCGCGGCCGAGAGACCGACGCGCTTTGCCAGCTCCTGGTTCGAGATCCGGGCGTCCGCTTGCAGCTCATCGAGAATGCGGCGATCGAGCCGATCGAGTGATTTTGGCATTAACTTGTATAAAGACAGGCATCAGGAGAAATAATATTGCCAGGGATGCCTTCCAGGGCGCAATGAACGCAAGCTCATTTCCCAAGCGCCGCCCTAGAGTACCCGGCTGATCCACGCCCCAGGTCCCCGCGCCAGGAGAGCACCATGTCCGCCGCCGCATCCCCGGTCCCCCGCCCGAGCGGGCCTGCCTCCCTGCCGAGCCGCGACCCCGATTGGCGCCGGGTGACTTACCTGCTGCACGCCTCCCGCGCCCTGGACGACCTCGAGGAGTCCCGTCTGCTGCCGCAACGGCAGGTGCTGTATCAGTTCTCGGCGCGCGGGCACGACTTCGCGCAAATCCTCCTCGGCCTGCAGCTCACCGACCCGCACGACGGTGTCACCGTGTACTACCGCTCCCGTCCGGTGATGCTGGCGCTGGGTGTGGACCTCGAGGACGCCGCCGCGGGGCCGCTCGCCCGCACCGGCTCCTTCAGTGGCGGCCGTGACATTGGTGTCGTTTTCAACAAGCCGGGCCGGGACGATGCGACCGTATTGCCCGCCTGCGGCGGTGTCGGCGCGCAGTACACGCCAGCGGCCGGTTGGGCGCAGGCCATCCGTTATCACCGCGAAGCCATGCAGGACGGGTCGTATGAACGCAGTATCGCCGTCGTCCTGGGCGGCGACGCTTCGGTTGCTACCGGCGGATTCTGGTCGGCGCTCACGATGGCCACGACTTTGCGTCTGCCCATGTTGTTCTATATCGAGGACAATGGATTCGGTATCTCGGTGCCCTCGGTGTTACAGACGCCGGGAGGCAACATTGCGGCAAACCTGCGCTCCTTCTCCGGTCTCACCGTTCTCGAAGGAGACGGCGCCGATCCGTTACCGGCATCCCAACTCGTGGCGGACGCGGTGCGGCGCGTGCGCGAGGACCGGGGACCGCTGCTTCTCCGTCTGACGGTACCGCGACTCTCCGGGCACTCCGGTCAGGATACTCAGGCCTACAAATCGGCGGAGACGATCTCCCTCGAACAGGCGCGCGATCCCCTTCAGCGGCTGCAACGTTTTCTCGTGCCTCGTGTCCTGTCGGAGCAGGATTGGACGCGCCTGGCGAGTGATGCGCATCGCGACGTCGAGCAAGCCGTCGAGCGCGCATTGGCGCGCCCGCATCCGGATCCGAAAGAGCTCACCCGTCACGTATTCTCGGAGTCCGACGTGCAGGCGCAGGGCGGACTCGCCGCGACAGGTTACGAATTTCCGCCGCCGCTGCACGAGCCGCGGCCGGAGCCCGCGCGCATCAACATGCTGACGGCGATCCGGCGCACACTCGATGTGGAGCTGACCCTGAACCCGCGGATGATGGTCTTCGGTGAGGACGTCGGTCCCAAAGGCGGCGTGCATGGAGCGACGCTTGGATTGCAGGACAAGCATGGTACGGCACGTGTGTTCGATACCAGCCTGTCGGAGGAGGGCATCATCGGCCGCGCCATCGGGCTTGCGCTCACCGGCCTGCTGCCCGTGCCGGAGATTCAGTTCCGCAAGTACGCCGATCCGGCCACCGAGCAGCTCAACGACTGCGGCACGATGCGCTGGCGCACCGGCAATCGCTTCGCCGCGCCGATGGTGGTAAGGATTCCGGGCGGGTTCTTCAAGTGCGGCGATCCGTGGCACAGCCAGACCAACGAAGTCGCCTTCGTGCACGGCATCGGTTGGCGAGTGGCGGTGCCGTCCAACGCGGAGGATGCCACCGGGTTGCTGCGCTCGGCATTGCGCGGCAACGATCCGACATTGTTCTTCGAGCATCGCGCGCTGTTGGATGGCGCTTGGGCCCGCCGTCCGTATCCGGGGGACGATTACGTCGTGCCGTTTGGTCTGGCGCGCCGCATCCGCGAGGGTAGCGAGCTCAGCATCGTGACCTGGGGCGCGATGGTGGAGCGCTGTGAGCGCGCCGCGGCGCCATCGGGTGTGGATGTCGAGATCCTCGATCTGCGGACGCTGTCCCCGTGGGACAAGCAGGCCGTGCTAGCCTCCGTGGAAAAGACACATCGCTGCCTCATCGTGCACGAGGACAACATGACCGCGGGCTTCGGAGCCGAAATCGCCGCTTGCGTCGCCAAGGAGGCCTTCTTCAGCCTTGATGCTCCGATCGAGAGGCTTGCTATGCCCGACATTCCGAGCCCGCACAGTCCGGCGCTGCTCGAGGCGGCCGTTCCCGGCGTGGAATCGATCACGCAGGCCATCCAGCAGATCGCGAGCGTTTGACATGGAGATCAGGGCTCCGGCCGGACAGGAAGAGGGCACGCGCTCACAGGTGCTGCGCTGGCTGAAGAGCGTCGGTGAGGCGGTGGCGGAGCACGAGCCGCTGATCGAGCTCGAGACCGACAAGGTGACCGTCGAGGTGGCTTCGCCGGGAGCCGGCGTGCTGACCGAGATCCTGAAGCAGGAGCAGGAGGAGGTTGCGCCGGGCGAGTTGCTGGGCAGGATCGGCGCGGCGGTTGCGGCGGCCGCCCCGTCCAGCGCCGCGAAGAGCGCGAGCCATACCGCCTCGCCGGCACGCGATGCTGCCGCGGCGTCGTTGGCCCAGGCGCCTCGTTCGGGTTCAGCCGGCGGCGCGGCCGCCCGGCAGCTGAGTCCGGCCGTTCGCCGCCTGCTTGCTGAGCATTCGTTGGACGCGGCGTCCGTTCGGGGTACGGGCGAGGGTGGTCGGATCACCGTTGCGGACGTGATGCGCCACGCCGACGGAGCGCCTCGGACGCGGCGCTGACTCCGGTAGCACCGAGAGTGTTGCGTCGCACCGTGAAGTCCACTCTCCCGTCCGCAAGCGCATTGCAGCTCGAATGGTCGCAAGCCTGCTTCACACCGCGCCGCACGTCACGACGGTATTCGAGGTTGATATGGGCGAGGTGCTCGCTCACCGTCAGCGGCATCGCGAGGAATTTGCACGTCAGGGCGTTGCTCTGACTCTCACGGCCTACTTTGCGCAGGCCGCGGTAACCGCCATCCACGAGGTGCCGGAGGCGAACAGCCGCTGGCTGGATGCGGAGCTGGAAATCTACGACACCATCAATCTCGGCATCGCCACGGCCGCGGCAGGCGGTCTGGTGGTTCCCGTGCTGCACGGCATCGAGTCGCTGGATCTGCTTGCGACCGCGCGCCGTCTCGAGGAGCTGGTGAGTCGGGCGCGCGACGGCGCGCTCACTCCGGCGGACGTTCGCGGCGGCACGTTCACGCTCTCCAATCACGGCGTCAGCGGCAGTCTGCTCGCGGCGCCCATCATCATCCCGCAGCCGCAGTCGGCGATCCTCGGTCTGGGCAAGCTCGAGAAGCGCGCGGTGGTGATCGATGACGAGATCGTGGCGCGCTCGCGCTGCTATGCCACCTTGACGATCGATCACCGAGTGATGGACGGCAGCCGCGCAAATCTTTTCCTGCAGAGCTTCACCGAGCGGCTTTCCGGCTGGAAGGACTGAGCCGCAGGTGACTCGGGACCTGCGGTGCCGCTACTATTCGCGGATTGCTGTCATTCAATCTCGCTCTTTGGCGGAGGACGTGAGCATGGCCGAGAACGCACCCGCGATGCCTGGCAAACCGACCGAGGACGAGCCCGATCTCGACCGACGGCGGATGCTGACTACCACTACGGCGGCCGTAGGAGCCGTCGGTGTGGCCCTGACCGCGGTGCCGTTCATCGAGACGATGGAGCCCAGCGAGACGGCGCGCGCCCTGGGCGAGCCGGTGACCATCGACATCTCGAGGCTCGCACCGGGCGAGATGATGAGCGCCGAGTGGCGCCAGCGACCGGTGTGGATCCTGCACCGCACCGATGAGCAGCTCGCCGAGCTGCCGAAGCTCAACGAGCCAGCTGAAGGACCCCCTGTCCAAGGAGGATCAGCAGCCGCCGAACCTGCCGGGCTGGAATCCGGTACAGCGGTCCGTCAATCCGAAGTACCTGGTCGTGGTCGGCATCTGCACTCACCTGGGATGCATCCCGAAGTACCGGCCGCAGCTGAATGCGGCGGACCTGCCCGCGGGCTGGCCGGGCGGTTTCTTCTGCCCCTGCCATGGCTCCCGCTACGATCTTTCGGCGCGCGTCATGGACGGCTCGCCTGCACCGCTCAACCTGCCCGTGCCGCCGCACTACTACAAGGACGCCACGACCCTCGTCGCGGGGCAGCTTGCCGACGGCAGCCAGGTCGAACTGGGAGCCGGATACCTGGTAACAGCCGGAAGCGCGTGCTGCCGAAGCGCGTTGCACTTCGGCGCCCGCCGGCGGCAGCGGGCCGGCGATCGTTGCGGCGGTCTCGCGTGAGGAACCGCTCCGCGGCGCTGAACACCGCGCGCGTAAAGAGTGGCGGTGAGCTCGTAGGCTTCGGTACCGACCCATTCCGCGGGCAATAGCGCGGGCGGCAGCAACGGATCCTGCAGGTGGATCTTCCGGTACTCGTGGATGAGGAGCGTGCGCACCAGGAAAGCCGCCTGCGGCGCCAGCGCGTCCGAGTCACGCAGGGCCGCCAGCAGCGGCGCGAACGTGTCGCGAAACCGCCGGTAACGGCGGCCGATCTCCGCCAGATTCCACCCCTCTGCGGCCAGGCGTCGATCGGCGGCCAACCCCTCGGTCGTGCTCTTGAAGAGCCAACACCGGTTGGCGCAACCGAGCGTGACCAGCCAGCCACGAGCTTCCTCCAGCGCGCATGCGGGGTGCGCGTACACGCCGGGGCTCAGCTGTCCGAAGCCGAGCCAGCGCAGCTCCTCGCGAATGTTGCCGCGCGCATTGCCGCCTGCCGGCGGCAGCACGGCGAGCGTCCACTGGCCGTCCCAGCTCGAGGGGTTGACGCCATAGATGCGCCGGGTCGCCTCGGCGAAGAGCTTGCGGCCGCTCTCGGTCAGGCGGTACTCGCTGCGCCTGCCGTGGCGTGTGGCGGCGAGCCAGCCCTCGGCGGCGAGGCGCGCGACGGCAGTGCGCACCAGCCGCTCGGCGAGACCGAACGGGCGCGTGACATCGATGAGGCTCCCCAGGGTGACGGCGCCGCCGCGGGGCGCGATGGCATCGCCGAAGATCGTGATGAGCAGCGACCCGCCGCGCAGCGGGCGCTGGCCGTGAAAGCGGCGCAGCAGCGCCTCGAGGGGTTTCGTGAGCGGTGGCACGGCCATATTCTGGCACGAAATAACGTGACACAGAAACTGATAGTGGTACGATATTCCTGTGTCACGTTGCGGAGCGGCAGCACCGAGCCATGTACACCCAGGCCCTCGATTCCCCCAATCCCGAGTCCGCGACCGGCGGCCCGACCCAGCGGCGCTGCGAGCGCCGCTTCGACGAGCGCGTCGACCGCGATGAGAAGATCGAGCCCAAGGACTGGATGCCGGAGGCGTACCGGCAGACCCTGGTGCGGCAGATCTCCCAGCACGCTCACTCCGAGATCGTCGGCATGCTGCCGGAAGGCAACTGGATCACGCGCGCGCCGTCACTGCGGCGCAAGGCGGTCCTCATCGCCAAAGTGCAGGACGAGGGCGGCCACGGCATGTATCTCTACAGCGCCGCGGAAACCCTCGGCATCGCGCGCGCGGAGCTGCTCGAGCAGCTCCTCGACGGCCGCGCCAAGTACTCGAGCATCTTCAACTACCCGACGCTCACCTGGGCGGATGTCGGTGCGATCGGCTGGCTGGTCGACGGCGCCGCCATCATGAATCAGATCCCGATCTGCCGCTGCTCCTACGGCCCGTACGCCCGGGCCATGGTGCGCATCTGCAAGGAGGAGAGCTTCCATCAGCGCCAGGGCTTCGAGATCATGCTGGCGCTCGCGCGCGGCACCGCGGAGCAGCGCGCGATGGCGCAGGATGCGCTCAACCGCTGGTGGTGGCCGTCGATCATGATGTTCGGTCCGAGCGATGCCAACTCCACTCACACCGCGCAGTCGATGCGCTGGCGCATCAAGCGCTTCACCAACGACGAGCTGCGGCAGAAGTTCATCGACGTCACGGTGCCGCAGGCCGAGTTCCTCGGGCTCACCATTCCCGACCCGGCGCTGCGTTGGGACGAGGCCAACCAGCACTACCTCACCGGTCCCATCGACTGGAGCGAGTTCAAGGCGGTGCTGCAGGGCAACGGACCGTGCAATCAGGAGCGGGTGCAGGCGCGCCGCAAGGCGCACGAGGACGGTCGCTGGGTCCGGGAAGCCGCCGCCGCTCACGCGGCCAAACACGAAGGAGCCGCACGCATGAGTGAGGACTGGCCGCTGTTCGAAGTCTTCATCCGCGCCCGCTCGGGCCTGGAGCACAAGCATGTCGGGAGCCTGCACGCGGCCGATGCGCGCATGGCCATCGAGCATGCGCGCGACGTCTATACGCGGCGCCAGGAAGGAGTCAGCATCTGGGTGGTGCGCTCCAGCGAGATCATCGCATCCGATCCGGAGGAGGCCGAAGCGCTCTTCGAGCCCGCGCGCGACAAGGTATATCGCCACCCGACGTTCTACGAGATTCCCGACGAGGTCAAGAACCTGTGACCGCCGCGGCGAAGTTCCACTACGTGCTGCGGCTCGCCGACACGAGCCTGGTGCTCGGCCAGCGGCTCGGCGAGTGGGTCGGCCATGCGCCGGCGCTGGAGGAGGATCTGGCGCTCGCCAACATCGCGCTCGACCTGATCGGGCAGGCGCGGCTCCTCCTCACCTATGCGGGCGAGATCGAGGGCCGCGGGCGCGATGAGGACGCGCTCGCCTTCCTGCGCGATGCCCCCGAATTCTGCAATGTCTCGCTGGCGGAGCAGCCGAACGGCGATTTCGGCCATACCATCGTGCGTCAGTTCCTGCTCGATGCCTGGCAGCTCGAGCTCTACGAGGCCCTGGCCGCTTCGACCGATGCGCGCCTCGCGGAGATAGCCGCCAAGGCGGTCAAGGAGACGCGCTATCACGTGCGCTTCAGCGCCGGCTGGCTGGTGCGGCTCGGCGACGGCACCGCGGAGAGTCATGCGCGAGTGGCGGCAGGCGCTCGACGGCGCTCTGGCGCTTCACCGACGAGCTGCTCACGCCCGATGCGCTCGATGAGGAAATGGCCGCGGCCGGCATCGCGCCATCCCTGGCCGAGCTCGAGTCCGATGGGAGGAGCGGGTCGGCGCCGGTATTGGAGGAGGCCACTCTGCAAGCGCCCGGCGGCCGCGTCGTATCTCTGGCACGGCAAGCGCGGCGTGCACACGGAGCACCTCGGTCACATGCTGGCCGAGATGCAACACCTGCCGCGCACCTTTCCGGGTGTGACGTGGTGAGCGAGCAGGTATGGCAGGTTCTGCGGTCCGTCATGGACCCGGAAATCCCGGTACTGAGTGTGGTCGACCTGGGTGTCGTGAGGTACGTGCGTGCCGACGGAGCCGGTCTGCACGTTGGAATCACGCCGACGTACTCCGGCTGCCCCGCCACGGAAGTCATTCAACAGTCGATACGCGAAGCGCTCGCGCGCGAGGAGCTCGATGACGTGACGGTCGAGACGGTGCTGTCGCCGCCGTGGACCAGCGAGTGGCTGAGCGAGGAGGGGAGGCGGAAGCTGGAAGCGTTCGGCATTGCAGCGCCCACTGCGCGCTCGGCCGCCAATGTAGCCTGCCCCCGCTGTGGCAGCCATGAAGTGCAACGGTTGAGCGAGTTCGGCTCGACTCCGTGCAAAGCACACTATCGCTGCCGCGACTGCCTCGAGCCCTTCGACGTCTTCAAGTGCATCTGATCCCATGTTGAAATTCCATTCGTTGCGCGTAGCACAGGCCCAACCGCAGGCCGAGGACGCCATCGCATTGGCTCTGGAAGTTCCCGCGGAGCTCGCCGCCGAATACCGCGGCATCGCCGGCCAGCACGTCGTTTTGCGTGCCACGCTCGCGGGCGAAGAGGTGAGGCGCACGTACTCTGCTGGTCAGT
The DNA here is from genome assembly GCA_963726045.1 of uncultured Pseudomonadota bacterium. Lineage (GTDB taxonomy): Bacteria > Pseudomonadota > Gammaproteobacteria > Steroidobacterales > Steroidobacteraceae > 13-2-20CM-66-19. The sequence continues at coordinate 12,858 of CAVSAZ010000020.1, read as the reverse complement.
GCACCCGGTGAGCGCGCTGCTGCGCATCGTCGCGCGTATCCACTCCGAGGGTCGGCTCTCGCACTCATCTGGCGCAACACGTGCGCCCCGGTGATCGTGCTGGACGTGTTACCGCCGAACGGCAGCTTCACGGCCCATACGACGGCGACGGCAGCAGCGGGACCTGCGTGGCCTTTGCGTCCGGCTGCGGCATCACGCCCATAGTCGCGATTTTGCGCGGCTGGCTCGAAGCCAGGCCGACCGGTCGCGCCATCCTCTTCTACGGCAATCGCGAGATGGCGCGGGCGATGTGCCTCGAGGAGTTGCTCGCCCTGAAGGACCGCCACCTCGAGCGCCTGTCGCTGCACTTTCTGATGAGCCGCGAGCCGCAGGAGGCCGAGATCTACAACGGCAAGCTGGATGCCGAGCATGTCCGCCAGCTCGGCGCCTCGTTCTTCGCTGCCCGCCGAAGTCGCCGAGTACTTCGTCTGCGGGCCCGGCGACATGATCGACACCGTCTCGCACACCCTGCGCGAGCTCGGCGCGCCGCCCGATCGCATCAGAGCGGAGCACTTCACAGTCGCGACGGCCCGGCACGACACGGTAACGCAGGCACACGGAAGTGCCCCGCCGCCGCAGGTGGCGGAGCCAGGAGCAAAAACCACGCTTTTTGCTCCTGCGCGCTGGGCCGGGCAGGAAGCCCGGGTCCAGCGCTTCAAAATCAGCCGAGGTCACTGTCATCATGGACGGCCGCCGACGCTCCTTCACCATGCCAATGAACGGCGAGAGCGTATTAGACGGCGCCGCACGGGCCGGTCTGGACTTACCGTTCTCCTGCCGCGCGGGCGTCTGCTCGACCTGCCGCACCAAAGTAGTACGCGGCGAGGTGGCCATGCAGCAGAACTATGCGCTCGAGGATTGGGAGCTCGAACAGGGCTATGTGCTCGCCTGCCAGTCGAAGGTCAAGACCCCCGTGCTCGAGCTCGACTACGACGAGCGTTGAGGCTTTGCCACCATGAGCTATCAGACCATTGTTTTCGAAGTGTCGGACGGAATTGCGCGGCTCACTCTCAATCGGCCGGAGCGTCTGAACAGTTTCAACACCGTCATGCTCGCCGAAGTAAAGAACGCGCTGGACACCATACGGCAGGATGACTCGGCGCGCGTTCTCGTCCTGACGGGCGCCGGGCGCGGCTTCTGCGCCGGCCAGGACCTGGGCGACCGCGTGGTGGCTCCCGGCGGCGCACCGCCCGACCTCGGCCGCTCCATCGAGAACGGCTACAAGCCGCTGATCCTCGCGCTGCGCCGGCTGCCGCTGCCCGTCATCGCCGCCGTCAACGGCGTGGCCGCTGGCGCCGGCGCCAACATCGCGCTGGCCTGCGACCTCGTGATTGCCGCGCGCTCCGCGAACTTCATCCAGGCCTTCTCGAAGATCGGCCTGATCCCGGACTCGGGAGGCACGTGGTTCCTGCCGCGGCTCGTGGGTCACGCCCGCGCCATGGGTCTCGCGCTCCTCGGCGACAAGGTCCCCGCCGAGCAGGCGGTGCAGTGGGGTCTCATCTGGCGCTGTGTGGATGACGGTCAGCTCGGCGAGGAAGTCGAGGCGATCGCGCATCAGCTCGCGGCCGCTCCCACCCGGGGCCTGGCGCGGACCAAGCAGGCCATGCTGGAAAGCTGGGGCCACACCTTGGAGCAGCAGCTCGACATCGAGCGCGACTACCAACAGGAGCTGGGCCACTCCGCCGATTACGCCGAAGGCGTCGCCGCTTTCATGGAGAAGCGCGCCGCCCGCTTCAAGGGTCGCTGAGATGGCCGCGCAGCTGCAGAGCTTCATCGCCGGCCGCTGGCAGGCCGGCACCGGCACGCCGATCGCGCTGCGCGATGCGACCACGGGCGAGGTGATCGCCAGCGCCTCCTCCGACGGGCTCGATATCTCCACCAGCCTGACTCACGCCCGTGAGGTGGGTGGCGCCAACCTGCGGCGGCTCACCTTCCACGATCGTGCCGCTCTCCTCAAGGCGCTGGCAAAGCACATCAGCGACAGGAAGGAGGAGCTCTACGCCCTTTCCTCCGCGACCGGCGCCACCAGAGTCCGATTCCTGGATCGACATCGACGGCGGTATCGCCACTCTCTTCGTCTATGCGAGCAAGGGCATGCGCGAGCTGCCCGACGCTCGCGTCTACCTCGACGGCGCTACCGAAAACCTGTCGAAATCCGGCGGCTTCGCCGGTCAGCACATCTGCGTGCCGCTCGAAGGCGCGGCGGTGCACATCAACGCCTTCAACTTCCCTGTCTGGGGCATGCTGGAGAAGCTGGCACCGACTTTCCTCGCCGGCGTACCCACGATCGTCAAGCCCGCCACTGCCACCTCTTATCTCACGGAGCTGGCGGTGCGCCGCATCGTGGAGTCGGGCATTCTCCCGGAAGGCGCGCTGCAGCTCATCTGCGGCAGTGTTGGCAATCTGTTCGAGCATCTCACCTGTCAGGACGTCGTTGCCTTCACCGGCTCGGCATCGACGGCGCGCAAGCTGCGGACGCATGCCGCCGTGATCGATCATTCCGTACGATTCACGGCGGAGACCGACTCGCTCAACTCCTCGGTGCTCGGGCCGGATGCGGTGCCGGGAACTCCCGGAGTTCGACCTCTTCGTGCGCGAGGTGGTGCGCGAGATGACGGCCAAAGCCGGACAGAAGTGCACGGCCATCCGCAAAGCGATCGTTCCGGCCGCAATCGCGCCGGACGTGGTGGCGGCGCTGCAGGCGGCTCTCGGCAAAGTGGTCGTGGGCGACCCGCGACTGGAGCAGGTGCGCATGGGGCCGGTGGCCTCGCTGGCGCAGCGGCGCGAAGTGCTGGGTCAACTCGCGAAGCTGGAGCGCGAAGCCGAGGTCGTCCACGGCAACCCGCGGCAGCTCGAGCTCACCGGCGCCGATGGCGATCGCGGCGCCTTCATCGCGCCCACGCTGCTCTACTGCAGAGATGCCGCGCGCGCCGCGGCCATCCATGAGATCGAGGCTTTCGGCCCGGTCTGCACGGTCGTGCCGTACGAGGGGTTGGATTCCGCCATCACACTCGCCAGGCGCGGCGCCGGCAGTCTCGTCGGCTCCGTCTTCACCGCTGACGACAGCATCGCGGCGCGGCTCGTGGCCGGGCTCGCTCCCTTTCACGGGCGCATCCTCGTCGTCAACCGCCATTGCGCCAAGGAGTCCACGGGACATGGCTCGCCGCTGCCTCATCTGGTTCACGGCGGACCGGGCCGCGCGGGCGGCGGAGAGGAGATGGGCGGCATCCGCGGCGTCCTGCACTACATGCAGCGCACGGCCGTTCAGGGCACGCCCGATGTTCTGACTGCCGTCACCGGCCGCTGGATCAAGGGCTCCCGCGAGCGCGACCCCGGCTGCGCATCCCTTCCGGATTCCGTTCGGTGCGCTCGTCATCGGCGATACTTTCAACTCCGGGGAGCGCGCGGTGACGGTGGCGGATATCGAGCGCTTCGCGGATCTCTCGGGCGATCACTTCTACGCCCACATGGATGAGGCCGCGGCGCGCCGCAACCCGATCTTCGGCGGCCGCGTCGCTCACGGCTACTTCCTCATCGCCGCCGCGGCGGGTCTCTTCGTCGATCCGCCGCTCGGGCCGGTGCTCGCCAACTACGGCATCGATTCTCTGCGCTTCACCAAGCCGGTGAAGCCCGGCGATCGTATCAAGGTCCGCATCAGCTGCAAGGAGAAGTCGCTGCGCGCGGGACAGGGCTACGGCGAGGTTCGCTGGGATGCGCTCATCACCAACCAGGATGGCGAGGCGGTTGCCGCCTACGACGTGCTGACGATGGTGAGCGAGAAGAGCGTGCCCGACGGTTGAGCCTCGGCGTATGCTACCCCGCCTAACGCCCCGCCTGGGGAGTGGAGGGGACTGTCATGCTGAGATGGCTGGCAACGACGCTCGTCCTCACGTGCATCTCCACCGCAGGAGCGGCGCAGATGGACCGGGTATTGCTGGACCACCCGGCTATGTCGCAGACGCAGATCGTCTTCGAGTATGGCGGTGAGCTCTGGAGCGTGCCGCGTACCGGCGGCCAGGCGCACGTGCTCGCGAGCGGCATGGACCTCCTGTACCAGCCCGATCTTCTCACCGGATGGGTCGCAGATCGCCTTCACCGGGATGTACGACAACAACATGGACGTCTACGTCATTCCTGCCAGCGGCGGACAACCGCGCCGCCTGACATATCATCCGGATCCCGACATCGCTCTCGGCTGGACGCCGGATGGCAAGAGCATCCTCTTCAGCTCCCATCGTTACAGCTACTCCGACCCCGATATGCTCTTTACGGTGCCCGTCAGCGGCGGGTTCCCGACCGAGCTGCCGCTGCCGAGCGGAGAAATGGGATCGTATTCCGCTGACGGCAGCCAAATTGCCTATGTTCCGGGCTTTCAGTGGGAGCCCTTCTGGAAAGGCTACAAGGGCGGCCAGCACACCGAGATCTATCTCGCGCGGCTCTCGGACTCGAGCACGGTGCGGATCCCGAATCTCGACTCCAACGAGGGCGACCCCATGTGGGTCGGCCACAAGGTCTACTTCCTGTCCGACCGCGACGGTCCGGCGACGCTATACGCCTACGACACCGATACCCGCCAGGTGAAGCGGCTGATCGACAACAAGGGATTCGACATCACTTCGGCGTCCGCCGGGCCCGGCGGCATCGTCTACTCGCAGTTCGGCGACCTCCACATCTACGACTTCGCGACGCGGCACGACGCGCGCCGTACCGGTAACGGTGGCGGGCGATCTGCCGCAGCGCCGTCCGTACTTCGAGGATGCTGCGCACGACATCCAAGGAATCGGCATCTCGCCGAACGGCGTGCGCGCCGTGTTCGAGGCTCATGGCGATATTCTGACGGTGCCGGCGAAGCACGGCAGCACCGAGAACCTCACCCACAGCCCCGGCGTGATGGATCGCGATCCGGCATGGTCGCCCGACGGCCAGTCCATCGCCTATTTCTCGGATGGCGCGGGGGAGTACGACCTCTACATCCGCCATCAGGACGGCACCGGTGCCGTGCGACGGATCGCCCTCGGCGCAGGACGATGCCTTCTACTATGACTTGAGATGGTCGCCCGACAGCAAGAAGGTCCTCTTCAGCGATCAGAAGCTGAATCTCTGGTATGTCGATGTGAGCGGCGCCGACGCGCATGCCAAAAAGATTGCGACCGACAACTACGACATCCCGCTGCACGAGTTCGATCCGCGCTGGTCCCCGGACAGCCGCTGGGTCGTCTACACGAAGCTCATGCCGAACTACCTGCATGCGATCTTCATTTATTCCCTGAGCGATGGCTCCACTCACCAGGTCACCGACGCCAGCAGCGACTGCATGTACCCGGGGTTCGATGCCGGCGGCAAGTACCTGTACTTCACCTCCAGCACCGATACGGGCCTCGCCTACGGCTGGCTCGATATGACCTCGATGGAGCGGCCGCTCACCCGAGTCGTGTACGCCGCGACACTGCAGGCGGCCGCGGCTTCACCGCTGGCGCCGCGCGGCGGCTTCGAGAGCCCCACACCGCACGCGGCCAAGCCTGCAGGCGGCCAAAGAGGGCAAACACTCAGCGGCCACAGCCGGCAGGGGCATCGACGGTCGCCATCGACTTTCAGGGGCTGCAGAGCCCGCGCCGTGCCTCTGCCGCTGCCGGCGGCGAATTACATCGACCTCGAGCCCGGGGAGCCGCGGCACGCTCTATCTCGCCAGGTTGGCCGTCGTCATCATGCCGGCGACAGGAGGAAGTCGGAACGGGCCGCCCGCCGACATACTGCAGTTCGACCTGAAGACGCGGCAGACGCAGGACGTTGTCGATGGCATCAATGCCGCTGCTTTCTCCAGCAACGGCAAGAAGCTCCTGTACTCCAGGGGCGATGACTGGTTCATCGCCGACTGCGCAGCCCCATGCCAAGCCGGACCACCTCGACCTGGGTGACATGCGCGTGCGCGTCGTGCCGCACGAGGAGTGGGCGCAGATGTACCGCGATGCCTGGCGCATCCAGCGGGCATTCTTCTACAACCCGACCTTCGATGGACTCGACATCACCGCGGCGGAGAAGGAATTCGCGACCTTCCTGCCCGGTATCGCCAGCCGGGACGGTCTGACATTCTTGTTCCAGGAGATGATGAGTTACATCTCCGTCGGACACATGTTCATCCGCGGCGGCTATGTGCCGACCATGCAGCAGGTCACGGTCGGGCTGCTCGGCGCCGATTACCGCATCGAGAATGGCCACTACCGGATCACGCGCATCTACACCGGCGGCCCGTGGAACCCCGAGCTTTATGCGCCGCTGGCGCAGCCGGGGCTGAAGGTGAAGCAGGGCGACTACCTGCTCGCCGTCAACGGCAATCCGATCGATGCCAGCATGGAGATCTACCAGGCGTTCGAGGACCTGGCGGGCAAAACCGTCACGCTCACCGTGGGCCCGAATCCCACCGTGGAAGGCTCGCACAGCGTGATCGTCAAGACGATCCCGAACGAGGCCGGACTGCGCCACGCCGCCTGGATCGAGCACAACATCGAGCTGGTGAGCCGGCTGAGCGGCGGCAAGCTCGGGTACGTCTACCTCCCGGACACCGGCGCCGGCGGTTTCGTCAACTTCAACCGCTATTTCTTCTCGCAGGTCGACCGGCAGGGCGTCGTGATCGACGAGCGCTTCAACCATGGCGGCGCGCTGTCGGATTACATCATCGACTATCTGGAGCGTCGGCCGATGTCCATGGTCGTCTCGCGCTGGGGACACCCGCAGCTCGAGCCGCCGGAAGCGATCTTCGGCCCCAAGGTCATGGTCATCAACCAGTACGCAGGCTCGGGCGGCGACGCGCTGCCCTGGTACTTCAAGATGGATCACGTAGGCACGCTCGTGGGCGAGCGCACCTGGGGCGGCCTGGTGGGCATTTACGGCTACCCGCCGCTCATGGACGGCGGCTCCATCACCTCACCCCGGATTGCGGTCGAGGGGCTCGATAACACCTTCCCCGTGGAGAATCATGGCGTCAGTCCCGACGTGACGGTGTGGCAGGACCCCAAGCTCGATGCGCGCGGGGCACGATCCGCAGCTCGAGCGGGCGGTGCAGATCGCGCTGCAGCAGCTGGCGGCCAATCCGCTGCCGCAGTATCAGCGGGCGCCGTGGCTCAACTACCACCCGAAGCTGCCGCCGCTGGCGCCGCCGACGAGCGTCGGCCCGCAGTAGGGTTCCCTGCTGGAACGCAGGCGGCCTGGTCGGTCAGGCCGCCCGCGTGTCCTGGGTCAGGCTCCACGCGCCTTGACTTGGCCGTAACCGGCCACATCGTAAGCACCGTGCTGAGCGACTCTGTCGCAGAGGGGCTACGACGCCGATGCCGTTCGCAGCATCATGGGCGGCAGCCGTGTGGCGCTGAGCACGTCACAAAGCGGTGCGACGCCTCGAGACATCGGTTCTCTCGTAGACCTCGGGAAGCAACTCCGTCCCGAGCCCCGGGCCTTCCATCGGCCGGATGAAGCCGTCGCTGACTTCGGGTACCACGGTCACGAGCTCCCGATAGTAGCCGGTGTAGAAGGCTCGAACCGTCTCCTGTATCAGGGTGTTCGGCTGACTGAAGCCGGCATGAATCGCGGCCGCAAAGCTGACCGGCCCGATGCAGTCATGGGGCGCAAACGGGCGATGATAGGTCGCCGCCATGCTGGCGATCTTGCGGCCCTCGGTGAGTCCACCCGTCCATGAGAGATCGACCATCGCGACGTGCAGGGCATCGCGGTCCAGATACTCCTTGTAAGCCCAGCGGCTGCCCAGCGTTTCGCTCGCGCATACCCACACCCGGGTCGAGCGCGCGTATTCCGCCAGAGCCTGCGGGGAATTCATGGCGATCGGGTCCTCGAACCAGAGCGGCTTGTAAGGCTCCAGCTCGCGCGCGATCCGCAGCGCAGTCGGAAGATTCCACAGGCTATGGAACTCAACCATGATGTCCATGCGATCGCCGACGCGCTTGCGTATCTTTTCGAAGGGCTCGAGTCCGACCCGCAACTGCTCACTCGTGATGTAGCGGCCGCCCGTCTCGCGCGCTGCGGTGTCGAACGGCCAGATCTTCATGGCCGTGATGCCGCTCTCGAGCAGACTTTCTGCAAGCGCGTCGGCGCGGTGGGTAAAGGCATCCAGATCCTCGTACGGTCCCGCAGCGTGGTTCGGCGTCCAGTTCGCCTGCGCCCTGAAATCACCGGCGCGCACGTAGCGGTACCCGGCGCAGGTGTTGTAGACGCGTAGGCGATCGAAACAGCGCCCCCCGAGGAGCTGATGAACAGGCTGGTCGCAATATTTTCCGAACAAGTCCCAGAGTGCGAGGTCGAGAGCCGAAGCCGCGCGGTATTCGACGCCGGTGGACGCCTGCGCGATCGGCAGGGCAGTCATCGAGGCATTGAGATATTCAATCCGTAGCGGGTCCTGCCCGAGCAGCCGGGGCGCCAGTGTCTCGTGGATGTGAGCTTCGACGGCCTCAGCGCCATAAAAAGTTTCGCCGATGCCCGTGCAGCCCTCGTCGGTGAAGATCCGGGTCCAGAGCAGATTGGGAAACTCGCCCAGCCGGATGGTTTCGAGCGCATTGATCTTCAAGAGATACCACTCCCGGGTGGGGGCCCGATTGCCGGGTTGTTTACGGCGGCATGGCGGCAGGCTAGCATCGCTACGGATTATGAGATAGTAGTTCCGTACCGTGGGAGGCACTTTGGGTGATTCGGGCTGCGACTACATCATCGTCGGCGGCGGGTCCGCGGGCTGCGTCGCGGCGTGGCGATTGATCGCCGAAACAGGCGCGCGTGTCGTTCTGCTGGAGCTCGGTGACGATTACCGCGGGCCATTCCTGAAGCTCAGCCCCGGATTTTCCCGGCTCGTGCCGAAGGGAATTCACTGTACGCTGCATCGCACGTTCCCCAGGCGCATCTCGAAGGCAGAGTTCTCGAGATCGCGACCGGGCGCGTGCTTGGCGGCGGCAGCAGTGTCAACGCGCAGGTATACATGCGCGGCTACCGCAGTGACTACGACCAGTGGGGCATTGCCGCCGGCAGCGACCTGTGGTCCTGGAATGCGCTGCTGCCCCATTTCCGCAGGCTGGAGGGGAATCAGAAGCTTGGCGGGCGAGCTCCACGGCAGCCGAGGGGCCCTTGCAGGTAGCCGATCCCGGGTTCATCTGCGAATACAGTCAACTGTACGTCAAGGCGGCTCAGTCTCTGGGGCTGCCGTTCACCGCAGATTTCAACATCGGGGCGCCCAGCGGCACCGGGTACCTTCAGTTCACTGCAAGGGGAGGACGCCGCTGCAGTGCCGTGGACGCATTCCTGCGTCAGGTCCGAGGCAGCTCGCGACTGCGTGTCGTCACGGGCGCGCAGGTCAATAGGATCGTGTTCGAGCAGCAGCGGGCAGTGGGCGTCGAGTACATGCACGCTGGGCAGCTGCATACGCTCCGATGCGATGCCGAGGTATTGCTCGCCGCGGGCGCGTTCGGCTCGCCGAAGCTGCTGATGCTCTCCGGCATCGGCCCTGCAGAGCATCTGCGCCGACTGCAAATCCCGGTGCGGGTCGATCTGGGCGGCGTCGGGCAGAATCTTCAGGATCATTGCGGCTCGCCGCTGGTTCTGCGGGGCAATGCGCGCGGAAATGGTTATTTCCGCCAGGACCGCGGTTGGCGCCTCGCATGGAATCTCCTCGAGTACGGGATGTTCCGCCGCGGCCGGCTGACCACTGTGGGCGGCGAGGCGACCTCGTTTCACGTGGTGGGCGCATCGTCAGGCGCTGCCACGGTGCAGATCTATTGTGTACCGACTCTCGGTTATGCCAATACAGGAACCGACGCCGTCCCGTCCGTCGACGGTATCAAACTGCACGTAACCTTGTTGCGGCCCCATTCGCGCGGCTCAGTGCTGCTGCGCTCCGCGGACCCGGCCGACACACCTCTGGTCGATCCCAACTATCTCGGCGATACCTGCGGACCTGCAGCAGCTTTTGGGTGGAATGAGGGTGGCGCGGGAGATCGCCGCCGCGGAGCCGCTGCGTCAGGCTCTCTCAGGAGAGCTGCTGCCAGGAGGCGGGGCGCAAACCGATGCCGCGCTGGCGGCGTACATTCGCAGAACGCTGAGAACCGACTGGCATCCCGTGGGTACCTGCCGCATGGGTCGCAGCAATGAGCCGATGAGCGTGGTCGACCCTTACCTGCGTGTCTTTGGCGTCCAGGGTCTGCGGGTGATTGACGCATCCGTGATGCCGAACATCGTGAGCGCGAACACGAACGCACCGACCATGGCTTTGGCGGATCGTGCGATGAGCCTTCTGCTCTCGCAGTCAAGACCACCCTGTGGAACAACGGTTCTTGCAGATGGGATATGGCGGCGTAAGATGACGCTGCATATGAGCTCGCCAGACGATATCCCTGAATCCGCAGGGCGCCGGGTGGCACCCCGACGTGCCGATCACTCTTCCCGCGCCGCTGCTTTGGCCGCCGCGTCCCGTGAAGGTGCTAGGTACCTGTTCGGCTTCCCCGGCTTGTACTTTCCATGGCTCACTCTCTACGCGCTCATCGCGCTGGGATTGTGGGGGCTGCTGCGGCTGGTGCACGCTGATTTCTCACACCTCCTGGCCGGATGGGCGCTGCTGCTCCTTGCCTGCAACGAGCTGATCGCGACGGCCTTCTACGGCGCCTGGCACTACCTGCTCTACGCGCGGCGTGCGCAGCGTGCACAGTTCAAATATAACCCGACTTGGCCGCGGGAGCGCGATGACAGGTTTCTCTTTGCGCAACAAACGCGCTCCAACGTATTCTGGACTCTGGGATCCGGTGTACCGATCGCATCCGCATACATGATCCTCACTCTGTGGGCGCAGGCGATCGGCATTGCACCGGTGACCACCTGGCAGAGCTCGCCCGTGTATTGCACGGCGCTGCTGCTCGCGCTGGTGTTCTTTCACGCCGTGCACTTCTACGTTTTTCATCGTCTGCTGCACTTCAAGCCGCTCTACCGGACAGTTCACTATCTCCATCACCAGAACGTCAACCCGCGGCCCGTGGTCCGGGCTCGCAATGCACCCGGTGGAGCACCTGTTTTACTTCTCGGGAGCACTGCTGTTGTGGGTCATTCCGGCGACCCCGCTGCATGTTTTGTATTTTGTCACTCTGGTCGCGCTCGCCCCGGCGGAGGGTCACTGCGGATTCGGCAGGATGGTGCTGGGCAAATCGAGCCTTACGACCGACGGCTACTACCACTATCTGCATCACAAGTTCTTCCGCGTTAATTTTGGCGATACGCTGCTGATCCCCCTCGACAGGCTCTTTGGCACCTTCCATGACGGCACCAGAAGAGTCCCCGGGATCGACTGGACAGCCCGCCCAAAATGAGCCGATGAGGGGGAACTGTGAGCAACTTGCCGCCGCGCCCGATGGGCAGAAACGGCCTGGATTTATCGGGCAAGCACGCCCTCATCACCGGCGGAGGCACCGGTCTCGGGCGGTGCATCACCGAGGCTCTGGCCGAGGCCGGAGCGCGGGTGACGATGCGGGCGACGGGAGCCGCCCCTGGAGAAAGTGTGTGCGGCGATCACGGCCGCGGGCGGTGACGCACGGTACGTGGTCGCCGATGTCACCGACGAGTCCGATCGGCAGCGGCTGCGCGCGGAGACGGTAGGCGTCGACATCCTCGTCAACAATGCGGCTCTGGGTGAGCGCAAGCCCTGGCTGACGGTTACGCTGGAGGAGTGGCGCGCAATCCTGACTCTGAATCTCGAGGCGCCCTTCAGGCTGGCGCAGATATTCGTTCCGTCGATGCTGGCCCGAAAAGTGGGGGCGCCTGATCAACGTGTCATCGATCTACGGCCTCATTGCAGGCGATCCGGCGTTGTATGGGGAGTGGGGTGTGGATCTGGCGTCGTATGTCGCCAGCAAGCATGGCCTCATCGGCCTCACCAAGCACCTGGCGGTGACGCTGGGGAATTCCGGGGTCACGGTGAACGCTTTGTGTCCCGGCATGTTTCCCAATACCGAGCAGAATGCGGCCAACGCGGGTGACCTCGTGGCCGGTCTGGAGGCCCGCACGCCGGTGAAGCGAGTGGGAAACGACGACGATCTGCGCGCGGCGATCGTTTACCTGGCATCGCCAGGCTCCTCGCTCTCATAGGCCAGTGCATGGTCGTCGACGGCGGCTGGACCATCTGGTAGCTGCTAGCGCGCGCTCCAGTGCGCATGGTCGAGCGGGTAGAGCGGCCGGGTTACCCGCTGCAGAACCAGGCGACGCATGTTGGGACAGGTGGGTCCCGGCGTATCGGCGATGAGGGTGCGGCTGGCGTGGGGTTCGAAGGATACCCGGAGTGCGACGGTGACTTCACGAACACCAGCGCGGCCTCTTCGAGCGCGCAAGCCGAAGGCAGTATAGATTCCAATGTCCCACTCCATCGCTGGCAGAGAGCGCAGGACGAGGCGAACGTCGCCGATCGACACCACTGCAGTCAGTCCCTGCTCCAGGCGGATTCCCCGTGCTCCCGGCCCAGCATTACGAACGATCCGTCACTGATCGCGTGTCACGCGGCAGCTGATGCGCACCGGGCTTGCCGTCGTTTCGCGACACCTTGTGGCCCACATCCAAGGTCAGCGTTGCGCCACTCCGGCCTTGGCACACGCCGTGCCGCTTCGGCGTCACAAAGCGTCAGATAACTCAGCCGGCCGGCCCTGTCACTTGCAGCAGCGAGGAGGGCACTGAGAACGGCGACGTTGTCGGCGGCTGAGCCCCCGCTCGGGCCATCTCCCGAGTCGCCAACGACTGTGGTGCCCTCACTTTCGAGTCCTGTTTCGATGGCCTCTTTCAGGCTGACCAGATCGGGGT
>CAVSAZ010000019.1:0-5920 GCA_963726045.1 uncultured Pseudomonadota bacterium | reverse complement strand
CAACTGCAGCACTGCGACGGCAAGGAGGCCACGCAGATAGGGACGCAAATGCTCGCGGAGCAGTCGTATCAGCATTGCCGGCGCTCCGCCGCCTCACGCTGCTCGTACTGCTGCCCATCCTGCACAATGAATGCGTGGTTCTTCTCGTGATCGTCCGTATTGTCCATCAGGATGTTGAATACCATCCGGCGAAATAGCTCCCGCATGTCGTCCGCGTACCTGTTCCCCTGCGCGACGCCCTTGCGCCGCAGCAGTTGTGCGAGCTCCGGATAGCCGAATTGCTCGCCGGCGGCGCGCAGAGCCACCGCCGCGGAAACGCAGTGGCGACGGCCTGTGCCCGCGCGATCGAAGCGACTGATCGCGACCGCGTGCCCGTTCCTGCTCGATCAGCGGCAAGTCTTCGCTGAGATCGAATCCCTGCTCCAGCCATTGGGGGAGATACCTCAAGGAGACGCCCTGATTCGAGCGCACCAGGCTGAGCTCGCCTACGACCACCGGCTGTGCCGGATCCAGGAGCGACCAGAGGTAGAGACGATCCACTGGCTGGTAGGGGGAGATCGCGGACCCAGCTGCCGTAGCACTCATTCCGGCGACCTCGCCGCTCGCCCTCTTGCAAGACGCGCCCGTGCCGAGGCCGCGGAGCGCGCAGCGCGCCGTTCGAGCGCCGCGCGAACATCTCCTTCGAGCGCTCCTCGGTCTTCTGCCGGTGCTGCGAGCGCCGGCAGACCGCTTACCTTGCCAACCAACCAAAGTGCGGTCACGTAGAGTCCAACTGCAACCCCAGGATCGCCGCGTTCCAGGCGAATCAGAGTCGGTACCGAACAGCCGAGACGACCCGCCCACTCGCGCTGCGACTCCCGGCGTCGCAGCCGGGCAATTGCCAGGTTCTCGCCCAATCCGCGCAGCGCTTGCGACGCCAACGGCGGGAGGGTACTGAGTGCTGAGCATTCTTAGCCATTCACATATATATTATCGAATTAGCCATTTTGATCAAGTATATTTAATCCATTACGATTACATTCTGTCAATAAACAATACAGTACATTTTATTTACTTTCATGCGCCACATGGACTAGGCTATGGCAATGGTTGCTCTGGACCCACAACTCGCCGCCATCCCCCTGCCCGCGCTGCTGCGCCATGCCCGCACGGCCTACGGCCTTGCCATGCGCCGCGCCCTGGAAGACGCCGGCTACGACGACATCCCCAAGAACGGCCTCTACGTCATTGGCGGCCTGGCTCTGGGCCTGGGCGATGTGCCGCTTGCGGCGCTCATCCGCGACCTGCGCATCTCGAAACAGGCGGCCGGAAACTGGTCGATACGCTCGTCAGCCGTGGCTATCTGGCTCGTGCCGTCGATGAGCAGGACCGCCGCAGGCTGGTCGTCACGCTCACCGAACGCGGGCGGGCCGCCGCTGCAACGCAGGCCGGGGCACGTGAGCGCGTCGATGAAGCGCTGCTCGGCAAAGTTGGGCTGGAGTGTGTGCAGCAGACGCGGATGGCACTCGCGGCGCTCACCGAGATGGCCGGTTGGGGCGAGCCTGGGCCCGCGGCAAGCGAAGACGACGCGTAGGAGGCTGAGTGTTACGACCAGGGTTCGTGATCGTCGCGCTGTGGGTGGCGTTCTGGGTCTCGTGGCTGCTCGCCGCGGGCTGGAGCACCCCCGCGGAGCGGCGCGTCAGCGTCAAGGGCCAGCTGGCGTATCGCATCGTGCTCATCGTGGGCGCACTCGTTTTCCTGCCGCGCGCACACGGCTATCACGGGCCGATGCGGCTCTGGATGCTCACTTTGGACGAGGCCTGGCTCTGCGCCGCGCTGATGGCCATTGGGTTCGCCTTCGCCTGGTGGGCACGCATCCATCTGGGTACGCTCTGGAGCGGTTGGATCACACGCAAGGCCGATCACCGTGTCATCGATACCGGCCCTTACCGCATCGTGCGCCATCCGATCTACACCGGAATACTGCTCGCCGTCTATGCGACTGCCGCGGCCAAAGGTACGATACTCGGCCTCCTCGGCGCGCTCATCATCACAGTGGGAATATGGATGAAGGCGAGGCTGGAGGAAGGCTGGCTGCGCAATGAGCTCGACCCGGGCGCCTACGATGCCTACCGCCGCAGGGTGCCGATGCTCGTGCCGTTCGGACCGAGGTGACCCATGGATCCACGACTCGTCACGCCATACCTGATAGTTGCCATAGTGGTGTGGGGTCTCTATCGGCGCTTGCGACGCTCTTTCGGCCGCCAGCGGGTGCGCGAAGGCTTCATGTGGTTCAGGGTCGGCATCCTGAGCGTGCTTGCCGTCTATCTTGCCGTGATCACGGCACACGAGGTCACCGCCCTTGGAGCGCTGCTCGCCGGCCTCGCCTGCGGCGCGGCGCTCGCCTATGTCGGACTCCGGCATACGAAGTTCGAAGTGACGCCCGCTGGCCGCTTCTACACCCCGCACGCATATATCGGTGCTGTCGTAGCCGCGCTGTTCGTCGGCAGGGTGTTATATCGCTTCCTTGCCGTCTATGACGGTACCGTACCAGCCGCTGCCGCGCGTCAGGGATTCGCGACCGCTCTGCAGGGCAGCCCTCTCACGCTCGCAGTGTACGGGATGCTGGCCGGTTACTACGTGCTCTACTACCTGGGCGTGCTGCAGCGAACGCGACTCGATCCCGCGGTCGCGGTCGGGAAGTAACGGCAACCGCTCACGCGGAGGCGGTGCTCAACCCGACTTGCGCGGCAAAGCGGGCGAGCTGCGCGCTGTTGCGCGCGCCGAGCTTCTCGCGGATGGCCGACTGATGGTTGGCGACGGTCTTCTCCGACAGGCCGAGCTTCTCGCCGATGCTCCTCACCGTCTCGCCCTGCACCAGCAGCCGCAGCACCTCGAATTCGCGTGCCGTGAGCGCATCGAGCTGCGATTTTCCGGGCTGTGCCGCCGCACGCGCCAGGTTGGCCGCCACATCGGGACTCACGTAGCACTCGCCGCGGGAGACTGCGTAGATTGCCTGCACGAGGACCTCGGGCGCGCTCGCCTTGCTGATATAACCCAGGGCACCTGCCTCCAGCGCGCGTGATGCATAGATCGCATCGTCGTACATGCTGAACATCAATATGCGCAGCTGCGGCTGGTCCTTCAGCATGCGGCGCGTCGCTTCGATGCCGCTGGTACCGGGTAAGGCGATATCCATCACGACGACGTTGGGGTTGAGTGTGTGCGCGCTCTGGCATGCCTGCGAGGCATCGCTCGCCTCCCCCACGATGCGGATGCTCGGCTCCTCCTCGAGCAGGCGGCGATATCCTTCGCGCACGATGGCGTGATCGTCCACGAGCAGAATCTTCGTCGCAGCCGTCATGATTGTCGTCCTGTGTCGAAGGGCACCGGGATCCGCGCTGAGAGCTCGAAACCGTGCCCCGGAGTGCTGGTGAATGCAAGCTTGCCATGCAGGGCCATGACCCGCTCGCGCATCCCGATCAGGCCGAGTCCGAGGGTCGGGCGCGGCCGCGGTGCCGACTCCATCGTCGGCGACGGTCACTTCGATTCCATCTCCGCCGGCGCCGCCGATCGTCACCCGCTCGAGGCGGATGTCGACGTGGCGCGCAGCCGCGTGCTTGGCAACGTTGGTCAGCGCCTCCTGCACCAGGCGGTAGAGAGTCACTGCGATGGTCTCCGGCAGGGTCGTGAAGTCGCCGCTGATGGACAGCTCCAGCGCCAGATCCGGCAGGCGCGTACGCCACGTCTGCACGCAGTGCTCCACCGCGGCCGCCAGTCCGAGCTCATCCAGGCCCGCCGGCCGCAACTCGCGGATCAGAGTCGCCAGCGCGCCGTGAATGTGATTGCAGTTCTCGACGATCGCGCTCGCCCGTTGGTGTATCGCTGCCGATGACGAACGCTGATCATCACGCAACAGCCCACGGCATCGAGCTTGATCACGTTCAGGTACTGGCCGAGCTCGTCATGCAGCTCACGGGCCAGGACTTTGCGCTCAGCCTCCTGCAGCGCGACGTACTGCTGCGCCAGGCGCCGGTTGTCGGCCAGCGCCGCGGCGAGCTGGCCTCGGCCAGCTTGCGACGCGTAATCTCCTGCCTGGCTTCGCCATAGCGCCGCGTCGCGAACCATGTGAGACCCAACCCCAGCACGAGCAGCACCGACGGCAGCTCATCGAGCTGATACCGCTCATAGGGTGCGGTCAGGTGGCGCAGGTGCTCCGTGACGTTGAAGATTCCACACAGCCCCAGGTACCGATGCCCAGGATGGCGATGAGCGCGGCGTCACGTGCAGCTCTCGAATCGCCTGCGGAATCCGGTCGGGCCGACATGGCGGCCAGTTTACCGCGGACGCGGCTGGAACAACCGCGCGGCGGCAGTCACGGTCGTCTTGCCCTGACCGGAGGCGGGTGCGCTGATGAAGAGAGCCGGGCAGCGCCTGCGGCGACACGCTCAACGCCTCTTCGGGCGCGGGTCGCGACGTACCCTTCCGGGCCTTTTGTAGGGATTTGCATCCGTGCGGTACTCGATCACGACGGGGTCGCGAAACAGGTCGAACTTCTTGCGGAAGACATTCATCAGGTACCGCGTGTAGGCATCCGGAACGGACGCGGTCTGATTCCCATGGATGACGATTCGCGGCGGATTGCGGCCGCCCTGGTGCGCGTAGCGCAGCTTGATCCGCCGGCCGTGTACGAGCGGCGGCTGATGGACCGTCAACGCCTCCTCCAGCGTCCTCGTCAGCTCCTTGGTGGGCATCTCGCGCATCGCCGCGTCGTAGGCGCGCACGGTCGACTGCATCAGCTCGCCGACCCCGGTCCCGTGTCGCGCCGAAATGAAATGCAGCGGCACGAATGGCACGAAATCCAGCTTCAGCGCCAGCTGCCGATGAATCTCCTCGCGCTGCTCCACCGGAATTCCATCCCATTTGTTGACGGCGATGATGAGCGCGCGGCCGCGGTTGAGGGCAACACCGAGCACGCTCGCATCCTGCTCCGCCGACGGTGTCATGGGCGTCGACGCACCAGGATCACGACATGCGCTTCGTCGATCGCCTGCAGGGTCTTGGCAACACTCGCACGCTCGATCACGTCCTCCACCCTGGAGCGGCGGCGCATACCGGCGGTGTCGATCAGTTGGAATTGCCGTCCATCGCGCTCGAACGGCACCAGAATACTGTCGCGGGTAGTGCCGGGCTGATCGCTCGCGATCACCCGCTCCTCCCCGATCAGGCGGTTGACCAGCGTTGACTTACCGACATTGGCCGGCCGATGATGGCGATGCGCACACCCGCCGCGGCCGGATCCGTGACCTCCAACTCGGGAGTCGCCTCGATACCCGGCGAGTGCCTGCGCCATCAGGTCCGCGCAGCCCTGCCCGTGGGCGGCCGCGATGCCGAGCGGCTCGCCCAGGCCGAGCGCGTGGAAATCGCCCGCCACCACATCGAGATCGAGGCCCTCCGCCTTGTTGACGGCGAGCGTCGTCGGCTTGCCCGATTTGCGGATCTCGCGCGCGACGAAGTCGTCCTGCGGAGTGAGGCCCGCGCGGCCATCCACCAGCAGAATGAGCCGATCGGCCTCGGCTACTGCGCGCTCCGTCTGCGCCCGCATCTGGGCCTCGATTCCCTTGGGGTTCTCCACCAGGCCGCCCGTATCCACGACAACGAACGGCATGGGCCCCACGCGGCCAAAGCCATACTGGCGGTCGCGCGTCAGTCCCGGGAACATCCGCGACGATAGCGTCGCGAGTGCCGGTGAGCACGTTGAACAGGGTCGACTTGCCGACGTTCGGCCGGCCTACGAGAGCGACGATGGGCAGCATAGGTGCACTGTAGGTCGGACCGGCTCCCGACTGTTGGACTTTTCTCTTATTGCGGTGGAGGCGTAACGGTCGGCGGCGCCGCAGTTGTTCTGGGGCGGGGGCCGCAGGTGCCGGGCTCGGCGCCG
>CAVSAZ010000018.1:0-8950 GCA_963726045.1 uncultured Pseudomonadota bacterium | reverse complement strand
GCCGATGCGGCGGCGGGGGTTTCCCGCCTGCAGGCCGACGTTGCGGCCGCCAACGGAGTGCTGAAACACTGAGCCTTCATCCCATGGGGCATCGTGATGAGCTGAGCTTTGCGCCAACCCCGAGCGGTCATGAGCATCGGGATTCGCGCGCTTACATTCCGCTTCATCGCCATCACCGCGCGTATGCGGCGCTGGTCCTTGCCGGCTCGTACGAAGAGAGTGGCAGCCGCGGGCGCTTCCGGGTATGCCCCGGAGATGTACTGCTCCGATGAGGCCTTCGATGTCCATCTGGATCGATTCGAGAGCGGCGGCGCACGGATATTCAGCCTGGAAATCGAGGCGTGTCCGGCGGCAATCAGCATCGCTCATGTGAGCGATGCGGACGCGATGGTCCGGATCGCGGAGCGCGACGCGGTCGCGGCGGGCGCTCTCTCGCTCGCAGAGATTCGCCGCAAGCCGGCCGTGCACTACCGACTGGCCGGATATGCTGGCGGATGATTTGCTGAGCGATCCCGCCTGGCGGCTGACGCTTGGGCGCGAAGGCGCGCTCTTGCTCCAGCGACCGTCTCGCGTGGCTTTCGCGCGGTCTTCGGGGTGACGCCGGCCGCATTCCGCCTGGGCGCGCGGGCGCGGGATGCCTTCAGATTGATCATCGGAAGCGGCCAGTCGCTGGCCGCAGTCGCTGCCACGACCGGCTTCACTTACCAGGCGCACATGTCCCGCGCCGTCCGCGCCCTGACCGGGGCCCCTCCGGGAAGCTGGCGCAGGTCAAAATCGTACAAGACCGAAAGCGCCTCGTAAGCCTAAATCGCGGTCATGACAGCAGCTCATGAACTCCCCGGGCGCGCACCGCGCCTGCGGCTGAAGCCCATTCCGCTCATCGTCACCATCCTGCTTGCGGTCGGCGTGCCGGCCGCTGGCGGGTTCATCGCGGCTGGGGTGGCCCGGCTGCTGCATCTGGCATCCAGATGGGTGCGACTACCGTGGCTCTACCTGCAGCACGCCGGCCAGCTCATCGTGGCGCTGCTGGTGATCGCGGTCCTCAAGTACCGGCTGGTGCCGGCCGATTACGGCCTGCACCGGCCGCGTGACAGACTTATCTCTGGCCGGCGATACTCTGGGGGGTGATCTTCGGTGCGTTGATGACGGTGGTGGATTACGCGCCGCGGATTCTCGCACACGCGGTCGCGACTCCTCATGCCGCGCCATCCACTGCCAACTTCTGGGGATGGATGGTCTTCGAGGGAATCTACGTCGGGCCTACCGAGGAGATCCCGTTCCGCGCCCTGCTGGTCACTTATCTGATGGCCACCATGCCGGGGAAGTTGCGGCTCGGCCGCTTCGAGATGAGCTGGGCAGGGATCATCGTGGCGGTGATGTTCGCGCTTCTGCATGCCACGAACTTCGCGACGCGCGCCTGGGCGGCGGCCCTGGGCCAGCAGCTGTACGCGTTTGCTCTGGGCGTCCTCTACGCGTATTGGCTCGAGAAATCGCGCAGCGTGCTGGCGCCGAGCATCGGTCACAACGTGGGAGACCTGGTCGAGTCCGTCATCGGGTTTGCCTGGCTCGGAGTCTGGCCACCCTGAGCGA
This sequence comes from uncultured Pseudomonadota bacterium, assembly GCA_963726045.1. Taxonomy (GTDB): domain Bacteria; phylum Pseudomonadota; class Gammaproteobacteria; order Steroidobacterales; family Steroidobacteraceae; genus 13-2-20CM-66-19. Next base: position 7,360 of record CAVSAZ010000018.1, on the reverse strand, counting down.
CTTTCGCTCCCGGAATCGCCCTATCTTCAATGCGCTGCTCTATTCGAGCTCTGTAGTGCAAAGTCTGGGCGCGGATATCGCCATGCCTGACAAGCGCGCGGGGGAACTCGCCGCGGCTGCGCCTTGACTACCTGGGGAGCGGTCCCGGGGCGCAGCCGGTCGTTGCCGTGCAAAGTGCACTTTTTGGCGCGATGAGAAATCCATCCTGGGAGAGGGGGCAGAGCAGCCTTAAAGTGGTCGCTGCCATAAGCTACGCACGGGATGCTGCTGGGCACAGGATAGTGGCCCTCCGAGTCCTTTGGATCTGGCCCCGTGACCGAGACGTCCGCCTCACTCCCGCGATCAATCGCCTTGACCGTGCCGGTTCGAGCTCGCCCTGGAGCTGCGGGGTATTTCTCGTCGATTGCATCGCTTTCTTCCTACCCGCGCCGCGAGTGGGGTCGCGCTGTTTTGGCCGGGTTGCGCGATCGCCGCCTGCGCGCTCATCCGCTGGCCGCGGGTGCGCTGGGGCGCTGCCGCACTCACTCTATTGGTTGCGGTGTGGCTCGCCAACATGCTGGCGGTGCATCGGGCGCCCGCATTGTCTTTTGCCTTTGCATTCCTCAATCTGACGGAAGCGGCGCTGATGGTGGGCGCATTCCGCTTCCTGTGGGCCTACCCCTACCCTGACATCTCGATCGGGCAGGCCGCCGTGATGACGGGCGTGCTCGGCATCGCGGCGCCGGGGTTGAGCGCCCTGTTGGGCGCTCTGGTCATGCACGTCTTCTTCAAATCGCCGTCATCGGTCGTCGTACTGCAGGTGTGGTCGTCCCATGCGATGGGGGCATGCCTGCTCGGACCACCGCTCATTCTGGTGAGTACCGAGCGGCTGCGCCGGCTGATGCAGGCACGCTTTCTCGTTGAAAACGTCCTGACTCTCGTGTTGGGTCTGATGGGCGCATACCTCTGCATCCGCTACGTCCGCTTTCCCTTCGTCACCATCAGCCTGTTCCTGCTGTTGGCGGCGTTCCGATTGGGGGGCTTTGGAACCTCTGTGTGCAGTCTCGCCCTCGGCCTCCTCATAGGAAACCTCTGGGCGCTGGGCATGCGCCCGCTGGGGCTGGAGCATGTGCCGATAACCGGTACCCTCGTGGGTCTGCCGGTCATCGCGTTCCTCGCCACGCTCATGCCGCCGATCGCGGTCGGTATCGGTAACGATGCGCGCCGCGCTGCGGCGCGGGCGCTCCAGGCGAGTGAGCGGCACTTTCGCGAATCGATGGAGAACTCTCCCATCGGCACGCTCATTGCCGAGCTCGATGGCCGCTGGACTCATAGCAATCGTGTTCTGCAGACGATGCTCGGCTACTCGGAGGCTGAGCTGCGCACGCTCCCGCCGGGTGGTCCTTCGGACCCTAAGGAGTGGCAAGGGAGTGAAGTCAGGTGGCGCCGCCTCTTGAGCGGTGAGATACCGAGTTATCAGATCGATCGGCGCTTTCGGCACAAGGACGGGCACTGGATCTGGACGCACGTCGCGGTTTCTCTCCTGCGCGACGAGCGGGAGCAGCCGCTCAACCTGATCGCGCAGATTGAGAGCCTCGATGAGCGCAGGTCGGCGGAGGCCAAACTGGCCGCGGAACGCGAAAGACTGCGGGTCACGCTGTGCGCGATTGCCGATGCCGTGGTCACGACGGACATGGATTCTCAAATTCAGTACGTCAATCCGGCCGCGGAGCGTTTGCTCGGCATCCCCGGGCAGGCGGCACTCGGTCGCGTCATTGACGAGGTGATTCATCTGGTCAATCCGGAGACGCAGCGCACAGCTTCCAGTCTCACGTTGCGCAGCACCATGCACGGCACGACCGTGCGCCGCGACCAGCCCTGCCAGCTGCACCGATCGGACGGAACGATCAGCTACATCATCGACTCGATTTCGCCGGTGTTGGACGAGGCGGGGCAGGTGATGGGCCTCGTCATGGTGCTGCACGATGCAACCGGTGAGGTGGAGCGAACGCGCGATCTCGAGACGCGCGCGCGGCAGGATCGCGTGACCGGGCTCGTCAATCGATCCGAATTCGAGCTGCGCCTGCGCAAGTGCTTCGACCGCGCGCGGCACCTCGGCGGTCCCGCGGCGCTGGTGGCAATCGATCTGGACCGTTTCAAGGCCGTGAATGACACCGGCGGACACGCGGTCGGCGATGCGATGCTGAAGAAGGTGGCTGAGACCTGTCGCAGGCAAGTGCGCAACTCGGACACCGTCGCGCGGTTGGGCGGCGATGAATTCGCCATCATCCTGGATAACTGTCCGATCGAGCGCGCGCAGGCGATCGGCGAGCAGCTGTTGCGGGCGCTGAATCCCCTAGCGCTCGAGCAGGGCGACAAGCACTTCACCGTCGGGGCGAGCATTGGAATCGTCCCGATTGACGCGCAGACTCCGAGCCCGGAGGAATGGCTCAGGGCGGCGGACTCGGCTTGCTATCGCGCCAAGCAGGCGGGTCGCGGAGTGCTCGAGTTCGCGACGACCTGAGACCTTTGCAGCGCAGCCATATCGGCGGCCTCATTCCGGAAAGGGCTTGGAAGGGTTCCGCCACCGATTGAGGTGGTTGTAGACAATTAGGCCAAGCCCCTCGGCGTCGCGACGCTTCAGCGCCTCGAGCATGGCGAGATGATCCTCGTTCCCCGCCGTGACGCTGGCCAGTGTGTCCCAAGTTCCGGGGGTACGGGGAGTGCCGCGGGCGCGCAGCTCGCGGATCTGGGTGCCAGTAGCTCATTGCCGCAGCTGGCGTACAACGCATCGTGCAGCCTGCCGTTGATCTGCGGCAACTTCGGCAAGTTACCGAGCCGCACCTCGTGGTCGAACTCCCGCACCAGTTCCTCGAACCGGTCCACGTCAGCAGCCGTCGCGCGCATCACGGCGGTTTGCGACGCCCCAGTCTCGAGGAAAGTGAGTACCTCGAGCACCTCTTCGCGCTCGCGGTGGTTTGGGTTGGCAACGCGGTAGCCGCGGTTCGGCGAGTGATCGAGCAGATGTCGGGCCGCCAGCTCCGAAAGCACGATCCGCACTTCGAAGCGATTGACGCGATAAGCGGACTCGAGATCGATCTGTTTCAGCCATTCGCCCGGACGATACTTCCCCTCCAGCAGATCGCCCTGAAGGCGTTCCGCAAAACTGCCTTCGCTGCCCGCCTCCCTTGGTGCCGCTTTCATTTAACAATGGTAGCCAATAGACGCAGCGAATCATACGTACCGTGAGCGTAAGCCATGCATGAAGGTCAATGCGTCCCCTCGACCGGTCTTCCTGGCGACAATTTGGCTACTTTCGACGGCCGCTACCTCTCATAATTTCCGCACTACGGAGGATCGAGCCATGCACTTTAGTGTCCGTCAACTGGCGTCTGGCGACGTCGCGCTTTTCCGTGAGCTGAATGTGCTGTTTGGGGAAGCGTTCAAGGACGCTGCAACGTACTGCGCCGACCCACCCAGCGACACCTATCTGACGGGCTTGCTGGCGAGGGACCACATCGTGACCCTCGTGGCCCTGTCACGGGACAAGGTTGTGGGTGGACTGGTGGCGTACGAGCTCGACAAGTTCGAGCGCGCGCGACGCGAGCTGTATATCTATGATCTCGCGGTTGCCGCAACACATCGCCGTCAGGGCATCGCGACCGCTCTCATCGAGCTGCTGCGCGAGATCGCGACTGAGCGGGGCTCATGGGTCATTTACGTGCAGGCCGATTATGGCGATGCGCCGGCGATCGCCCTGTATGAGAAACTCGGGACCCGCGAGGACGTGATGCACTTCGATATTGACCCATGAATGCCCATACACTCGAGCAATTGGAGACCAAGATCGCGTTCCTGGAGCGTGCCAATGCCGAGTTGAGTGACGTCGTGTTTCGGCAGCACCAGGACATCGAGACCCTGCGGGCGCAGATCGCCGGGTTGGCCGCCCGCATCGACGCGGCGCAATCGGACACCGCCGTGCGCACGCCGGAAGAGGAGCGGCCGCCCCACTACTAAGTTAGATGTGCATGCCACCAGTGCCGAAAATACCCACCAAACCGATGATGATGAGATAGATCGCGACGATGTAATTGAGCAGTCGCGGCGCCACCAGGATCAGGATGCCGGCGATCAGCGCGACGAGGGGCCCGAGCATCAGATGGACATGGAGATTCATGGATACCCTCTTGCAGTAGGCTGGGGGGGTGAGGACGATAGGCGCAATGGAAGCAATTTCTCGTCCTGAAGGTCAAGCTGGGGATGCCCGCGACACTCGAATCCAAGATAGCTGATCATTTGGCCACCTGGGAGAGAGCTCATGTCGAGCTTGCCATCTATGGCAGCGACGATCCCCGCCTGATTGCCCGGACCATCGATCGATTCTCCCGGGCCGCCCTAGGGTCGCCTGTCCAGGATGGTCTTTTCTACCAATCCAGCGTCGGCGCGGTCGCGGGGGTCGGGTTGGCTGATGGCCGTCGGGCCGTGATCAAGGCGCATCAGCCGGACTGGTCCGAGGAGCACCTGCGGGCCATTGTGACACTCCAGCGTCACGTCGCATCGAGCTGCGGAGTCGCACCCGATGTGCTCGCGGGCCCTGCTCCCTTGGGCAACGGGCTGGCCGTTGTCGAGGAGTTCGTCGAGCGAGGCGTCAATCGCGACGCGCACGACGCCACAATTCGCGCGCGACTGGCCGGCGAGCTGCCCCGGTTGATATCGTGCCTGGACGGCTTCGTGCCCTCGGTCGAATTGCGCCCTCATCCGCTGGCATCGCTGCCTGCGAACGCGCTGTGGCCGAGGCCGCACAGCAAGCTGTTCGACTTCGAAACAGACCGGCAGGGAGCCGAATACTCGACCGTGTCGCGCGAGCGGCCCGCGAGCGCATCCGAAGCGTGGGACGCACCGTGATCTGCCATGGCGACTGGCGCGCCGAGCACGTCAGGTTCGAGGGCGATGGAGCAGTCGTAGCCTTCGATTGGGATAGCCTCTGCAGGGCTGAAGAACCCGTGATTCTCGGCATCACCGCTCACATGTTCTGCGCCGACTGGTCCCGGGAAGACATCGCGCAGGCGCCTACGCTTGCGGAAGCTCATGCCTTCGTGGAGGATTACGAGGCGGCGCGAGGGCAGCCCTTCACGCGCGAGGAGCGCCGAGTCTGTGCCGCCGCGTTCGCGTATGCAGTGGCTTATACGGCTCGCTGCGGTCACTCGGTTGGCGTCGATCTTCGTAGTGAGCCCGGAAGCTACCCGCACCTCGTCGCTGCCGGAAGCGTTGCGACTGCTGGATCTATGAAGCAGTGCTCGATCGCATCGCCCGGGTTCGTACAAATGCGAACTCTCCGGCTATCGGCGAGGAGGCTTGCCGCGAGGTTTCGGTGAGTGTCCGTGCCGCGGTGCCGCGCCTTTGCGCTTCGGGCCGCGGCCAGAGTCGTGGCGGCGTGGACGCCGCTCGGCACGCCCGGGTCTCGAGTCGCGGCTGATTCGCAGCTCGACTCCGCGCACCCGGACGGTCTGGAGGCTGTCGCAAGTCTCTTCCGGCATGCCCTCTGGCAGATCCACGAGCTAGTGATGCTCGTGGATGTCGATGTGCCCGATCAATCGGCCGTCCAGGTCCGCCTCGTTCGCGATCGCGCCGACGATATTCCCAGGTTGGACGCCGTGGGCATGGCCGACTTCGATGCGATACGTTTCGAGTCGCGGGCCCTTTCCGGGCCCGCGACGCGCCCGTGACTCAGAAGGGCGCTCGTAATCCTTTGCAGTGGTGACCCATTCGCTTGCCGGCTCCTCGCGCGAGGTGTCGGGCGGAGAGCTCTCGTGGGACAAGCCGGGCTTGGCCGCCAGTAGAAATGGAGTCGGCCCCTGAAGCAGGCCGGCCAGCGCCGCGGCGATTTCGAGCGCCGGCAGATTCTGCTCGCGCTCGATCTCCTCGATGAGCGCCTGGAATTCCCTGCCTTCACCGCCTCGCACCGCGTTCGCCAAGGTCTCCTTGAATTTGAGAATGCGCTGCTCGTTGACGTCCGCGACGCTGGGTAGTTGCATCTGCTCGAGGGGCTGTTTGGTCGCGCGCTCGATGATGCGCAGCATGTTCCTTTCGCGCGGCGCGACGAACAAAATGGCCTCGCCATTGCGTCCCGCCCGGCCGGTACGGCCGATCCGGTGAACATAGGTCTGCGAGTCGTACGGGATGTCGTAGTTCACGACGTGAGAGATCCGCTCCACGTCGAGGCCTCGCGCGGCGACATCAGTGGCGACCACTATGTCGACTTGTCCCGCCTTGAGGCGGCCTATCGTGCGTTCGCGCTGCTGCTGGGGAATGTCGCCGTTGCAACGCGGCAACGTTGAAGCCGCGCGCCTCGAGCCGTTCGGCGAGCTCCGTCGTCTCGAGCTTCGTGCGGACGAATACAAGCATGGCCTCGAAGCGCTCCACCTCCAGCACCCGCGTGAGCGCATCCAGCTTGTGCAGCCCGCTGACCAGCCAGTAGCGCTGGCGGATCTTCGGCGTCGTGCTGGCGCGATTCTGGATCGTGATCTGCACCGGCTCGCGCATGTGCTGTCTGCGCGATGCGGCGGATCGCCGGCGGCAGGGTGGCGGAGAACAGCGCGATCTGCCGCTGCGGGGGCGCCTGCTCGAGTATCCATTCGATCGCATCGACGAATCCCATCTGCAGCATCTCGTCGCCCTCATCGAGCACGATGAAGCGAACGGTGTCGAGCTTCAACGCGCCCCGCTTCATGTGGTCCATGACGCGCCCGGGTGTGCCGACGATGACGTGCGCGCCTCGTTTGAGGCCCTTGAGCTGCGGGCCGTAGCTCTGGCCGCCATAGATCGGCAGCACGTGGAAGCCCGGCAGATGCGCGGCGTAGCGCTGAAAGGCCTCCGCGACCTGAATCGCGAGCTCACGGGTCGGCACGAGCACGAGCGCCTGCGGGCTGGCTCGCGACAGATCGATCTGCGCGAGCATCGGCAGCGCGAAGGCTGCCGTCTTGCCGGTGCCGGTCTGCGCCTGCCCCAGCAGGTCGGCGCCGGACAGGAGCAAAGGAATGGTCCGCGCCTGGATGGGCGATGGCGTTTCATAACCCACTGCCGCCAACGCTTCCAGAATCGGTGCGCTGAGGCCAAGCTCGCCGAAGCCGGGCAGTCGCTGCTCATCGCCCATATGGTTACCCGACTTGCTCTTCCCGGCCGAGGCGCCGGCGGATCGCTTCTTCCCTGGCGTCCTCGATCACCTGGATGACACTGGCCGGATCCGCCGCCGCCTCTTCACGAACGACGACTCCCGTGATGCGCTGCCGGCATGCAGCTCGCCCTGTTCGTAGAGCGCCCATATCTCGCGGGCGAACTCGGTTTGCAGCAACTCAGGCGCGAAGCGGCCGAGTGTAGCCCT
>CAVSAZ010000017.1:0-3447 GCA_963726045.1 uncultured Pseudomonadota bacterium | reverse complement strand
GCTGATGCGGCGGCGGCAGTTCCCCGCCTGCAAGGCGACGTTGCCGCCGCCAACGAAGCGCTAAAACACTGATCGGCGAGCAACTGTTGCGGGCGCTGAATCCTCTGGTGCTCGAGCAGGGCGATAAATCCTCCACGGTCGGGGCAAGCATCGGAATCGCGCCGATTCGGCCGCAGACGCCGAGCCCCGAGGAATGGCTCAAGGCAGCGGATTCGGCTTGCTACCGCGCCAAGCAGGCGGGCCGGGGCAGGCTCGAGTTCGCGACGGGCTGAGACCGTTCCCGCCCAGCCGCAGCCGCGATCTGCCGCAGATGCCCGTGACAATGGACGCAGCGAACCATAGCCACCCAGAACTTCAACTGTGCTTTGAGGCCGTTCGCCAGCGGCGATCTGTCTTTTTAGCGACAATTGTGGCTACTTCGCCGCTGTTTCCTTCCCACAATTTCTGCACTCGGAGGCCGGGCCATGCACTTTAGTGTCCGTCAATTAGCGGCTGGCGACGTCGCCCTTCTCCGTGAGCTGAATGTGCTGTTTGGAGAGGCCTTTCGCGAGTGCCGAGACATCCGGCGCTGAGCCGCCGCCCGGCGATGCCTATCTGACTGGCTTGCTGGCGAGGGAGCACATCGTGACCCTCGTGGCGCTTTCGCGCCAGAAGGTAATCGGAGGACTCGTAGCGTACGAGCTCGACAAGTTCGAGCGGGCACGGCGCGAGATGTACATCTATGACCTCGCGGTTGCCCCAACACATCGCCGTCAGGGCATCGCGACCGCTCTCATTGAGCTCCTGCGCGAGATCGCGACTGAGCGCGGCTCGTGGGTCATTTACGTGCAGGCCGACTATGGCGATGCGCCGGCCATCGCCCTATATGAGAAACTCGGCAACCGCGAGGACGTCATGCACTTCGATATCGATCCATGAATGCCCACACACTCGAGCAGCTAGAGATCAAGATCGCGTTCCTGGAGCGTGCCAATGCCGAATTGAGTGACGTCGTGTTTCGGCAGCACCAGGACATCGAGACTCTGCGGGCGCAGATCGCCGGGCTGGCCGCCCGCATCGACGCCGCGCAATCGGAGACCACCGAGCGCCCGCCGGAAGAGGAGCGGCCGCCCCACTATTGATGAGTGTCAGATGTGCATGCCGCCAGTACCGAAAAGTCCCACGATACCGATGATGATGAGGTAGATCGCGACGATGTAATTGAGCAGTCGCGGCGCCACCAGGATCAGGATGCCGGCGATCAGGGCGACGAGGGGGCCGAGCATCAGGTGGAGATGGACGTTCATGGAGACCCTCTAGAGAGTGGACGGAGGAGACGACAGCGAGTGACCCGCAGGCGGAAGATGAGCAATTTTCTGACCTGAAGGTCAAGCTGGTGATGTCACGACCTCTGCCTTCACCTGCGAGGAGGCTTCCCGCGAGGTTGCGGTGAGTGCCCATGCCGCGGCGCCACGCCTTTGCGTTTCGCGCCGCGGCGAGAGTCGTGCGGGCCTGGCCGCCGCCCGGGACGCTCCGGTTTCGAGCCGACGCGGCTGATTCGCAATTCGACTCCGCGCACCCGAACGGTCTTGAGGCTGTCGAAAGTCTCATCCGGCATACCCTCCGGAAGGTCCACGAAAGTGTGATCCTCGTGGATGTCGATGTGTCCGATGAATCGGCCATCCAGGTCCGCCTCGTTCGCGATGGCGCCGACGATATTTCCGGGTTGGACGCCGTGCGCATGACCGACTTCGATGCGGTACGTTTCCAGCGGCGGGCCCTTGTTCGACTTGTGGTGCCGACCGCGGCTTTGGACGCTGGCTTGGCATCACCTGCGATGGCATCCGCCCCGCTTGCCGGTTCTTCCTGGGGGTAGCGGTCAGGCGGAGAGGCCGCGTGCGGCGCACCGCTTTTGGCCGTCAGTAGGAATGGAGTCGGCCCCTGGAGCAGGCTGGCCAGCGCGGCCGCGATTTCGATAGCCCGGCAGGTTCTGCTCGCGCTCGATCGCCTCGATGAGCGGTTGGAATACCTTGCCTTCACCGCTTCGCACCGAGTTCGCCAGGGTCTCCTTGAATTTGAGAACACGCTGCTCATTGACGTCCGCGACGCTGGGCAGCTGCATCTGCTCGATGGGCTGCCTGGTCGCCCGCTCGATGATGCGCAACATGTTCCGCTCGCGCGGTGCAACGAAGAGGATCGCCTCGCCGTTGCGGCCGGCGCGGCCCGTGCGGCCGATCCGGTGAACATACGTCTGCGAATCGTACGGAATGTCGTAGTTGACGACGTGGGAGATCCGCTCCACATCCGGGCCGCGCGCGGCGACGTCAGTCGCCACCACTATGTCGACTTGTCCGGCCTTCAGGCGGGCGATCGTGCGTTCGCGCTGCTGTTGCGGGATATCGCCGTGCAAGGCGTCAACATCGAAGCCGCGCGCCTCGAGCCGCTCGGCGAGCTCCGTCGTTTCGAGTTTGGTGCGCACGAATACGAGCATTGCCTCGAAGCGCTCCACTTCCAGGACCCGCGTGAGCGCATCCAGCTTGTGCAGGCCGCTGACCAGCCAGTACCGCTGGCGAATCTTCGGCGTCGCTGCCGGCGCGGTTCTGGATAGTGATTTGCGCCGGCTCGCGCATGTGCGTCTGCGCGATTCGCCGGACGGCCGGGGGGAGAGTGGCGGAGAACAGCGCGATCTGGCGCTGCGGCGGCGCCTCTGCAGTATCCATTCGATCGCGTCGACGAAGCCCATTTGCAGCATCTCGTCGCCTTCATCGAGCACGATGAAGCGGATGGTGTCAAGTTTCAGCGCGCCCTGCTTCATGTGGTCCATCACGCGTCCGGGCGTGCCGACGACTACGTGCACGCCGCGCTTGAGTCCCTTTCAGCTGCGGGACATAGCTCTGGCCGCCGTAGATCGGCAACACGTGGAAACCCTTCAAACGAGCGGCGTAGCGCTGAAAGGCTTCCGCAACCTGGATGGCGAGCTCACGAGTCGGCACCAGCACCAGGGCCTGCGGGCTCGCCTGCGTCAAATCGATCTGCGCGAGGAGCGGCAGCGCGAACGCCGCCGTCTTGCCGGTACCGGTCTGCGCCTGTCCCAGCAGGTCGGGAGCCGGAGAGGAGCAAAGGAATGGTCTGCGCCTGGATCGGCGAGGGCGTTTCATAGCCTACGGCCGCCAGCGCTTCGAGGATCGGTGCGCTAGACCGAGATCGCCGAAGCCGGGTAATCGCTGCTCATCGCTCATATGGGTTATCCGACGGGTTCTTCGCGGCCGAGGCGCCGGCGGTTGGCTTCTTCCCGTGCGTCCTCGATCACCTGGATGACGGCGGCCGGATCGGCCGGAACTCTTCACGAACGACAATCCCCGTGATGCGACTGCCCGCATGCAGCTCGCCCTGTTCGTAGAGCGCCCAAATTTCGCGGGCGAACTCGGTTTGCAGCAACTCGGGCGCGAATCGGCTGCGCGTCGCTCT
>CAVSAZ010000016.1:0-9268 GCA_963726045.1 uncultured Pseudomonadota bacterium | reverse complement strand
TTTCCATACCCCAGGGACGCGAGGTCGGCGGGCTCGAGTTTCAGTTCGTGCAACAGACCGCGCCCTATCTGCTGCGGCAGCATTTCGTCGCCTGGGGCCGCGCCCGAATGAAGCTCTGCGCCGCTGGCGGCTCGCGAGGCGGTACAGCATCGCGAGTCGGCTCGGGCGGAGCTCGCGCGGCGCCTGCCGTACCGGCCCTGGGCGGATCTCAGTCCGGGAGACAGCAGCCCAGTCGCTGCAAGGGTTCGGCGGCCCGGTGCGGGAGCAGTGGCGGGTTCTCTCGGCCCTGGTCCGGGATGGCGTCGATCTATTATCAGGACTCGTCGACGCCGTGCGGCAACTATCCGTATCCGCTCGAGATGCGGTTCGGCGTCCGTTCCGTCATGAAGAGCATCGGCGCGCCGCTCGCGCTGTTGCGACTCGCGCAGACATGCGGGCCGTACGTTCTCACGCTCGAAGATCGGCGATTTCGTCCCGGGACTGGATCCGAAGTATCGCGCGATTCGCTTCCTCGATGCCGCCAACATGGCCACGGGTTTTGGTGGCATGGGAACGTGGAAGACGCACCCGAACGATCCGTTTGACGGTTACCTCGAAGGCAACTATGACGCCTGGTACACCGCGCGCTCCCACCGCGAGAAATTGAGGCAGATCAGACGATCGCTGCGCCCGTATCCCTGGGAGCCGGGAATGGTGATGCGCTATCGCGACCAGGATTTCTATCTCCTCGGTGTCGCCATCGATCGCTTCGTCAAAGCCGCTGCGAGGACCGGGCGCCGATGTCTGGGACATGCTGCGGCCGAGGTGTTTGAGCCGATCGGTATCGCGCACGCTCCTCGTCGTTCGAACACGAGAGGCCAGAAACCGTCGCGGCATCCCCTGGTTCAACGCAGGTTATTACCCGACGCTCGATGACCTCGCAAAGATCGCCTTGCTCTATCAGAGCCGGGGCGCGTACGGTGGCGAGCAGATATTGCATCGGGCTCTCACCGAGGAACTGCTCGCCGCACGGGAAGCGCTTCCAAAGCGCGGCGATGGCGCCGACGGCGAGCTCTACAAGATGGGGTTCCACTTCAGAGCCCTACGTCGGTGCCCGCGGCAAGCGGTACTATCTGCCCACCATGTGGGGCGCGGGCGAAAGCGAAGTGATCCTCTATCCGAACGGTCTCGTCTCGATGGTGATTGCGAAAGCGCTGCAGCTTGCTCCCGGAGAGAGGGCCAGGTCCGATGCAGGTCCGGAGACCATTCGCGCGGTGGAGAGTCTGCAGCCATTCGATTGAGACCGAGACGTGATGGGCTCGATTCCGGTAGTTGACGTCGCGCCGCTCTTCGACACGGAGCGGACGGACTGGCAGGTCCCTGACCGCGCGCTCGCGGCGGCGGCTCGGGATATTGGCTTTGTGTGCATAGCGCGGACTTGCCGGGCGAGGCGGCGCCCGGGCCAGCCGCAAGAGCGCGCCTGCTCGCCATCTTCGGGCTGAGACGAGACCGGCAAGCGCCGTCTCTATCGGCGCAAGTTCGCGCCGGAAAACCCCAACGTCTATCGCGGCTGGTTTCCCCTGCAGCCGGGTAACCTGACTTCCAAGGAGGGTATCGACATCGGTGGCGACCTGGTCCACGGGTCGGCCATCGTCGTGCCCGGCGATCCGCTGCGCGAGCCGAGTCCGCTGCCGGACGAGGACCAGTTGCCGGGCTGGCGCGAGTCAGTTGCCGCCTCATTACCGGTCGATGGAGCAGGTGGCACAGCTGCTGATGCGCTCCCTGGCGCGCAGCCTCGGCCTGCGCCCGGACTACTTCGACGACTCGTTCGGCCGCGGACTATCGACATTGCGGCTGATCCGCTATCCACCGCGCGACTTGCCGCGGAGCTCGCGTCGGTGAAGGACCCGGCGGTTTGGGTCGAGTTCGCAGGGGACGCGGCGGTATCTCGTCGGCGCGCCGCATACGGACTCGGGCTTCGTCACGCTTCTGGCGCAGGACGGTGTTGCAGGGCTCCAGGCGCGGTCGCGGGACGGCCAATGGGTCGATGTGCCGCCGCTCGAGGGCACGCTGGTGGTCAACTTCGGCCAGGTGCTCGAGCAGTGGTCGGCCGGCCGAATTCGGGCGACCGAGCACCGGGTGTTGGGCTCGGGCCGCGAGCGCTTGCTCCATTCCCTTCTTTTACGAGGCGCGCGCGGATGCGACCATTGCGCCATTGCCGCTCGATCGGCCGGACCTGTTCGCGCCTTTCGAGTATGGCGATTTTCTCTGGAGGCGGATGACTTCATTCGTCGAATTTCGCGGCATGGAGCGCGAGAGAGGTGGCTATGTCTGAATCACCGGTTGCGCGCGGCGGTTGCCTCTGTGGAGGAGTGCGGTTCGAGGTCCACGGCCCCCTGCGGCCGATCATCTACTGCCACTGCACCATGTGCCGCCGCTCGGGCGGCCATTTCGACGCCGCCACCGCCTGCGCGCCCGAGCACCTGCGTCTGCTGTCCGCGCAGTCGCTGCGCTGGTATCAATCCTCCGAGATCGCTCGGCGGGCTTTTTGCGGCACCTGCGGCTCGCAGCTCTTCTGGGAGCCCGCCCATGGCGGCCACACGAGCATCTGGGCCGGCACGCTGGATAGCGCCGACGGGCCTGAAGCCGTCGATGCACATCTTTGTCGCCGAGAAGGGCGACTATTACGAGATCGCGGACGGACTGCCGCAATGGCCGGGAGACTCCGCGCCCGACGACTGGAGGATTGTTGACAATTAACAATCAGGCTGCTTGAATCTGGCGAAAAGAGCTCATCCAGGCAGCCATGCACACAGTCAGCTTCCGGCAGATGAAGGATGGTACGAAGGCGGAGTACCTGTTCCTCGGCCGCCTGGAGCGCGACCACATCGCGCGACTTGCCCGATCGCATCCTGCTACGCGTTGCGTGCCATGGACGACGGACTGAGCGGCTATCGGGTCACGCGCCTCGCGCATTCCCTGCAGACGGCCACCCGCGCGGAGGCTGACGGCGCCGACGAAGAGATGATCGTCGGCGCGCTCATCCATGACCTGGGCGACAGTCTCGGCGCCCGAAAATCACTCCAATTTTGCCGCCGAGATCATCCGGCCCTATGTCAGGGCCGAGGTGACCTGGGTGGTGGAGCATCACGGCCTGTTCCAGATGGTCTACTACGCTCATTTCCTGGGTCGAGGACCCCGAGCAGCGCGCGGCCTATCGGGACCACCCGTACTACGAGAGCTGCGTCCGGTTCTGCGAGCGATGGGATCAGGCGGCGTTCGATCCGGACTACTCCGACCCGAGCACTGGAGCATTTCGAGCCGCTGGTGCGCAGGATCTTCTCTCGCCGGGCATTCGACCCCGCAGTCGTCGGCCGCACCACTCTGAGGCGAGCGCAATGATCATCGGCTTCATCGGCCTGGGGAACCTGGGCTCCAAATTGGCGGCGACGCTGGTGCGCAACGGACGTGAGCTCATCGTCCACGATCTCGACCAGACCGCCGCAAGGCCGCTGCTCGATGGCGGCGCGCAATGGGCAGCGACGCCCAAGGAGCTCGCGCGTCGCTCGGATCTGGTCATCACGTGCCTGCCTTCACCGGCCGTCAGCGCCCAGGTCCTCGAGCAGCCTGAGGGCGTGCTCGAAGGCCTGTCGGCCAACAAGCTGTGGCTGGAGATGAGCACGACGGAGGAGGGCGAAGTCAGGCGCCTCGGCGAGCGGGTCATGCGCACGGGCGCCAAAGCGTTCGATGCGCCGGTGTCGGGCGGCTGTCACCGGGCCGCATCGGGAAACATCTCCATTTTCGTCGGCGGCGAGCGCGATGCGTTCGAGCAGGCGCTGCCGGTGTTGCGGATCATGGGCCGCCGCATCATTCATATCGGCCCCCTGGGGAGCGCTTCGGTCCTCAAGGTGATCACCAACTACCTGGCGTTCGTCCATCTGGCCGCCTTAAGCGAGGCGTGGATAGTCGCGGGCAAGGCGGGACTGGATCCGAAGACGACCTACGAAGCCATCAAAGCCTCATCCGGGCAATTCGTTCGTACACGAGACCGAGAGTCAGGTCATTCTGAACGGCAGCTACGATATCAACTTCACGGTCGAGCTGGCATTGAAGGACATCGGCTTGTTTCTCGAGGTGGCGCGCCGCCACGGCGTGCCGACCGAGGTTGCCGACACCGTGACGGACATGTTTCGCGACACGCAGTCGCGATACGGCCCGCGCGCTCTGTCACCGCGCATCATTCAGCGACTGGAGGACCACTGCCGCATCCAGGTGCGCGCGCCCGGATTTCCACCGCAGCTCGTGGACCTGGAGCCCGAGGAGATCGGTCAGGAAGTCATCCCCGCCGAGACCCGCTACGTGTCCGCGAGGGAGAGCTGATGAGCGCGGCCACAGACAGAGTGTCGGAGACGATCAACAGGCAGAGTCTCGAGGCTCAGGCGGCCGATCTGCTGCGCCGGCAGATCCTGCGCGGCGAATTGCGCGCCGGCGAGCGATTGCTCGAGACGCCCGCTCGCGGAACGCTACGGGTTGTCACGCGGCACCATCCGGGCGGCGCTGCGCCGCCTGATCGAGGAGGGGCTGGTCTGCCACGTCCCCTACACGGGTTACCAGGTCATCGACTTCAGCGATCACGATCTGTGGGAGCTCTACACCCTGCGGGGGCGCTCGAGAGTCTCGGCACGCGCCTGGCGGCGCTGCGGATCGACGAGCACGGCATCAGGCAGCTGCGCGCGGCATTCGCGCAATTGATGGCGGCGGCGCAGTCGGGGATCATGAGCTGGCGGATCGGCTGGACCGCGAGCTGCACAAGCTCATCATCCGACGCTTTCCGGCCACGAGCGGCTGCTGCAGCACTATGTTCGCGTGGAAAATCAGTTCCGGGTCTACATTGCGCTCTCCAACCGGGAGGTCGACGCGCGCGAGATCTGCGAGTCCCACCGCGAGCTCGTGGAGAGCATCTGCGCCGGCGACGCCGAGCGCGCGGAGAGACTCGCACGTGCCAACATCGTACCGCCGGAAGCAGATTTCCGGAAGAGGCGCATGATGGTTGGCGTGCGCCTGCGGCTCGAAGCGGATCCGCCGCGGATCATGGTCGAGAGCGACGGCGGCTCCGTGGAGCTGCCGGCGCTCTGGCTGCGCGAGCGGTGCCAGGATCCGGTCCATCTCGATCCTCAGACCCAGCAGCGCCTCTTCGACCCCCACCGGCTGCCCGATGATCTCACGCTGCTCCACGTCGAGCCGAGCGGTGAGAACCGCGCCTGGCTCGCTTTCAGCGACGGCTATTCCGGTGAGTATGAGTTGAGCAGCCTGGCCGCCGACCTCGATCTGGAGGACGGTCTGCCGCCGGAGATTCCGTGGCGTGCCGACCTGGTGCTGGATACAGTGAGCGTGGATGGGCGTACGCTCGACAGTGAGGAAGCTGCGCCTGCGGTCGGTGCGGACATTCCTCACTCATGGGGTCGTCATCATCCGCAACCTGCCGCGCGAGCCCGAGAGCATTCTGGAAGTCGCGCACCGTTTCGGCCATGTGCGGGAAACCAACTTCGGACGCCTGTTCGAAGTTTATTCACGGCCGGGCTCGAATGATCTCGCGTACCGCCCCGTTCCCCTGGGGGCGCACACCGACAATCCCGTACCGCGAACCGGTGCCGGGCATTCAGCTGCTGCACTGTCTGGTGAACGAGACCTCGGGCGGATGGTCGACACTGGTGGACAGCCTGTCCGTCGCGCAGGCGCTGCAGCAGGAGGATCCCGAGGGCATGCGGCTCCTGGGCTCGACACCGGTGCGGTTCCGTTTCATCGATGCCAATGAGGAGCTCATCGAGCACCGGCCCATCGTGCAGCGCGGATGCCAGCGGCAGGATGACGGGCGTGCATTACAGTCCGCGACTCGACTACCTGCCGCTGCTCGATGCCGACACCACGCGGCGCTTTCAGCGGGCGCGGCGGCGATTGAGCGAGCTCTTCGCCGACCCGCGCTTCGAGTTGCGGTTTCCGCTGCGGGCCGGCGAGCTCATGATGTTCAACAACAGCCGCATATTGCACGGACGCACGGCTTACGACCCGAACGAAGGGCGCCGGCATCTGCAGGGATGTTACATCGACCTCGACGGCCCCAGGAGTCTGTATCGCACGCTCAGCAGGAGGCTCAGGCCTGCGCCCGGCAGCAGATGACGACGCCGGCCGCAAGCGCCGCGGCAAGCGCGCGCTCGCTCAGGGTCCGACAGGCGATCGTCATCGCGCTTCTCTTTGGCGGCTATGCGTCGCTTTACTTCTGCCGCGCCGACCTCTCTGTCGCTACGCCGCTGCTCGCGAAAGAGCTCGTCGGGCGCGGCCTTTCCTATGACGATGCACTGGTGCGCATCGGCGGAATCACCTCCCTCGGCATCCTCGCCTACGCGCTCGGCAAGCCGTTCATCGGCGGCCTTGGCGATTACTGGGGCGGCCGCGTCAACTTCCTCGTCGGACTGGCCGCCGCGACGCTCTGCACGGTGCTCTTTGCCCTCTCCGGCGCGCTACCGCTCTTCACGCTTACCTGGTTCCTGAATCGCCTGGGGCAATCGGGCGCGTGGGCCGGCCTGCTCAAGGTGTCGTCCCGCTGGTTCGACTACTCCTCGCACGGCGCCATCATCGGCGTACTGAGCCTGAGTTACCTGATAGGCGATGCGGTCGCGCGCGAATGGATGGGGCGGCTGATCGCACAGGGCTACGGCTGGCGGAGCCTGTTTGCCCTGGCGGCGGCGGTCGCCGGCACGATGCTGATCGCCAATTTCATTTTCCTGCGCGAGTCGCGGGTCGCGGCCGGCCATGGCGATACGGTCGCGAATCCGCTCAATGTGTTCGGTCGCTCGCAAGCGCGCCCCGATGACCGTCAGAGAGCGCCTCGGACCGCTGATCAGGAGCCCGGCGTTCCTGATGGTCTGCGTGCTGTCGCTCGTCTGCACGGTCGTGCGCGAGACGTTCAATGATTGGACGCCGCTTTACATGAGGGATTTCGTGCATCTCAGCATGAGCGATGCGGCCAGGCTGAGCGCGATTTTCCCGGGGGTGGGCGCGATTTCCGTGCTCCTGACCGGATGGCTGGGCGATCGCCTCGGGGCCAACGGCCGACCGCAGATCCTGTTCGTGGGCCTGACGGCCACTGCCGTCGCTCTGTTTCTCTTGACCATGATCCATCGTGGCGCAACCAACGCCGCCTTGCCCATCGCTCTGATCGGCGTCGTCGCTTTCTGTCTCCTCGGGCCGTACGCCTACCTTGGAGGCGCGATGGCGCTGGATTTCGGCGGCAAGTCGGCGGGCGCCGTGGCCTCGGGTATCATCGATGGCATCGGCTATCTCGGCGGCGTGTTTGCCGGAGTCGGCGGCGCCAAGCTGGCCGTGACCTTTGGTTGGAGGGGGGTGTTCGCCACGCTCGCCGTCATCGGAACGGTCGGGGCGATCGGCGCGGGGTTGCTCTACGCCATGGAGCGGCGTGCGATCGCGGCACGTGGCGCCGCGGCCGCCGTGAGCTCATGACACAAGCGGGGAGGGCTCGGGCTGTGAAAGCGATGCGGTCAATCAGGGACATGCGGTGGACGCCGTCGGTGTTGACGTTGGAGTGGGCCGACGGTGATCGGGTCGAGCTGGCGAGTGTATGGCTGCGCGATAACCTGCGCGCAGATCGCGACTCCGGGAATGGTCAACGCCTGGTCGATGTCGCGGATCTTCCCGTGGCGCCGAGAATCCGGCATGCCGCCGTTCAGGGCGAGTCCGTTCTGATCGAGTGGGAGGAGGAGGCGGGCGGCGCCTCGTTCGATCTCGAATGGCTCGCGGCGCAGGCGGCGGCGATCGGCGGTGCGCGCCCGTTGCATCGCCCGCGGCTTTGGCTCGACGGCGGACGGCTCGATGCGACTCGCGACTTCGCCTGGGCGCCGGCGGCGGCGGCGCGCGATGATATCGGGTTGCAGGCGATCTGGCTCGGGCGCCTGGTCACCGATGGTCTTGCGTTCCTGGCGGCCGTTCCGTGCGAGTCAGGGGCCATCCTCGAGACCATGCGGCTCGTGGGGCAGGTGGCGGAGACCAACTATGGGCTGCTGTTCGACGTGCGTGCGGTTCCCGAGCCCGAGAACCTCGCTTATTCGGATCGTGGGCTCGGACTCCATACCGACAACCCCTACCGGGAGCCGGTGCCGGGCTTCCAGGCGCTGCACGTGCTGGTCGCGGCACCGGATGGCGGCGAGAGTCTGCTCGCGGACGGCTTCGCGCTCGCGGAACATCTGCGGCAGGAGGACCCAGGCGTGTTCGAGGTCCTCGCGCGCACGCCGGTGCCTTTCGCCTATCGCTCCAGGAACGCGGCACTTTACGCGCCGAGAGGCCGCTGATCCAGCTGTCCGGCAGCGGGGAAGTCGTCGCCGTCCACTACAACAACCGCTCCATCCAGCCATTGCCGTTCGCCGCCGAGGCGGCGGAACGGTACTACCGCGCCTATCGCCGCTTCGCCATGCTGCTGCGGGAGCCGCGCTTCATGCTGCGATACATGATGCGCGCGGGCGATCTCATCGTGTTCGACAACCAGCGGATTCTGCATGGCCGCACGGGCTTCGCGTCGGCCCGGTATCCGCGGCACCTGCAGGGGTGCTACCTCACCCGCGACAGCGTCTTCAGTCGCGCGGCGCTGCTGGCCGATGCGACGGGCAGATGAGCGTCATCGACGAGATTTTCTCTCTCTACGCCGCTCGCGGCTCGGCGGCCTATTTCGGCGAGGCCGTGTCGATGACCGAGCATGGGCTGCAGGCAGCGCACTTTGCCGAGCTGGCGGGTGCATCCGGAACCGTCGTCGCGGCCGCGTTGCTGCACGACATCGGTCACCTGATCGCAACGGTGCCCGATGACATCGCCGACTGGACTATCGATGCACGCCATGAAGCCACCGGCGCGCGCTGGCTGGGCGAGTGGTTTGGGCCCGACGTCGCCGACCCCGTGCGATTGCATGTCAGGGCGAAGCGGTATCTCTGCACGACCGACCCGACCTATTTCTCGCAGCTCAGTCCCGCATCCGTCATTACTTTGAAGTTGCAGGGCGGACTGCTCTCAGCCGACGAAGTCGCCGGCTTCGAGGCCGAGCCGGGTTACCGCGACGCGGTGGTCGTTCGGCGTTGTGACGATCGCGGCAAGGTGGCGGGCCTCACGACCCGACGACTGGAGGAGTATCGCGAGCTCCTGCTGGCGCTTGCTGATCGCCGTTGCTGATCTCCCTTGAGGTTGCGGGGACTTGCGGGTCGGCCATCGGCGCTGCGTCGGCCGATCT
>CAVSAZ010000015.1:0-15273 GCA_963726045.1 uncultured Pseudomonadota bacterium | reverse complement strand
CAGGAGATCGTGGTCACGGCCACCCGGCACAGCGAGCCGCTGAGCAAGGTGCCGCTCAGTATCAATGCGGTCAGTCAGGACGAGATGGATCGAGCTCGGCATTAAGGCAGATCCAGGACCTGGTCAAGTCATGCCCGGCGTTCATCGACACATCCGGGACGAAGCGATCTCCATCGGGGGATCTCGTCCTCCGCCGGTGCCGGTACACCGGCATCTATATCGACGACGCCCGATCCAGATGCGTGACGATGGCTTCACCTGATGACACGCTCCGGAGAACCTTCGACTCGATAGAGTCGAGGTGCCGCGCGGCCGGAGGGACCTGTCGGCGCCGGCTCCGAGGGTGGGACCGTGCGCTATATCCTCGCGCAGCCCAGTCACCGACGCGAGCACCTCGCCGCGCCGACTCTCTTATAAGGAGGATGGCGAGCCTATGAAGCCGGTATCGCCCGCGGACAGCCGATCATCCCGGCGTCCTCGGCATCCGCGCAAGCGTCTGGTATCAGAGCATCGGTGGCTGGACGATGAGGTGGATCCACGACAGGTGCGCTATCGCCGAATGTGAACCACGGTCAGGTCATGGTGCTGCGCACGGCAGCGGTGTGGCAGCCGATGGAGTCGCTGCAGGTCAGCCGAGCATCATCTATCAGAGCTCGCAGAAGCATGACGAGGACACCTACTGGCCGGCGTACTCCAACCCCTCCGCCGGGCAATTCAACACCGCGACGCCGGAGCTGATGCGGGTGCCGGATCAGTACTACATCGGCGCCCTCAAGATCGAAAAGGACTTCGCCACCACCAGCCTCATCGCCGATACTTCCTACTACCACCGCCACGAGCTGTCCGGCTATCAGGGGACGGTCTACGACCTGAGTCTCTTTCAGGGGCTCGGCTGGGCCGACAACCCGGCAACGGGCGGCCTCGGGTGCGGCTCCGCCTCCACGACCGCGACGCCGCCCTGCTCGTGGTACCCGCTGCTCGACGGCAACGGTATCCACCTGCCGGCGGGCTTCGAGAACTACCAGACGCCCAACGTCATGACCAATACACAGGACAGCTACACGCAGGAGGTGCGGTGGCAGTCCAACCAGCCGGATTCACGGGTCAAGTGGACCGTCGGCGTGTTCTGGAGCCTTGCCAAGGAAGGCAGCATCGAGGAACTGAAGGATCCTCAGGTCAACCAGTTCTTCCAGGCGCTCTACGGCGTCAATGCCACCGACGTATTCGGCGACTTTTACAGTTGCCCCGACCACTCGGCCTATCCGTCGATCCCGGCCTGCGACATCTACTACAACAGCAACAAGACCTACGATCGGCAGATCGCCGCTTACGGTCAGGCGGATATCAAGCTCACCCGCAGGCTCACGCTGACGCTCGGCGAGCGCATCTCGCGCACCTCCTTCTCCCTGAACAACTATGCGGACGGTCTCGAGAACTACGGACCGAGCTCCGGGCAGGCCGATGAGCATGAAACGCCCAATACGCCCAAGGCCGGACTCTCCTTCCAGATGGATGATGCCAACCTTTTCTACGCCAATTACGCCAAGGGCTTCCGCGAGGGCGGCGGCAATCCGCTGCTGCCGCCGTACTGCGATCAGCCTCTGGCGCAGGAGGGGTATAACAACGGGGCGCCGCTCAAGTACGACTCGGATTCGACGCAGGACTACGAGGTGGGCTCCAAGAACGTGATCGCCCATATCCTGCGGGTCGCCAGCAGCATCTACTACATCAAGTGGAACGACATCCAGCAGAGCGTTTATGTCAGCGGCAACTGCGGGTTGCAGTTCACCGACAACCTCGGCACCGCGGTGGCGAAAGGCTTCGATCTGCAAGGGGAGCTCGCACTCGGAGCGCTGGAGGTCGATCTGGCGGCGGGTTATACCAACGCACGCTATACCCGTAATTCGTCCCATGCGGGCCTGGCCGACATAGGCGATGCGATCTCCGGGCAGGCCGCCATCGACTACGCGCCGGGACTGTCGGCGCCGTGGACCGTCTCCGTGGGAGCGCAGTACAACCTCAACATGTTCTCGCACACGGAATTCGTACGCGCCGATTGGGAGTACCAGAGCCGTAATCCCTGGCCCTCGGTGCTGCAGGATCCCAACACAACGCAGTACTACCCTTACACGTACACGCTGTCGTCCACGACCCAGACCTCCATGCGCGCCGGCGTCAGTCTCGGCGACTGGCTGCTGTCAGCCTACGTGGAAAACCTGCTCAACTCTCACACGGTGGTGAACTATCAGCTGAGCGCCGCGGACTACTTCAACCCGGCGGCGCCCGCGTCGGTGGAGGAGAACGATTACACCTTCCGGCCGCGCACGATCGGCCTCACCGCCACATTGCGGATCGGAGGAGAGTAGGGAGCTCGGGGCAGGCGCTACTTCAGGACGACGGTCCTGCTGCCATTACGAAAGACGCGGCGCTCGGCGTGCCACTTGATGGCGCGATTGAGCGCTACCGTCTCTAGCTCGCTACCGACGATCGTCAGGTCATCGGGCGACTGGGTGTGATCCACCCGCGAGACCTCTTGCTCGATGATCGGACCTTCGTCGAGGTCGGTCGTTACATAGTGTGCCGTGGCCCCTATCAGCTTCACGCCTCGGGTGTGCGCCTGGTGGTAGGGCTTGGCTCCCTTGAAGCCCGGCAGGAAGGAGTGATGGATGTTGATGGCCCGGCCCTCGAAATAGCGGCACGCCTCCGGAGTGAGGACCTGCATGTAGCGGGCGAGAACGAGGATCTCGGCCTCCACCCGCTCGAACAGCTCCATCAGCCGCCGCTCCTGCTCCTGCTTGCGGCCATCGATGATCGGTAGATAGTGGTAGGGCACCCCATGCCACTCGGCGAGGCTGCGCATGTCCTGGTGGTTCGATACCACGGCCACCACCTCGATGGGCAGCGTCGCCGTGCTCCAGCGGTGCAGAATGCTGTTGAGGCAATGTCCCTGGCGTGAGACGGCAATCAGCGCCCGGCAGCGGCGTACCTGGTTGAACTTCCACTCCATCTGGAACCGCTTGCCGACGGCCTCGGCGAACTTGCGATCGAGCTCCTCGATGGACGGCATTCCCTGGCCGTTATCGTGGAATACGGTGCGCATGAACGAGGTCCCGGTGTAGGGGTCGTCGTAGTGCTGCGCCTCGGCGATGGTCCCATTGTGTGCGGCCAGGAATCCCGCGATCCCAGCCACGATCCCCGTCGTATCCGGGCACCGGGTGGTGACGATATAAAGGGTCGGAGCGCCGGTGCTGCGCTGTACCGGGGCGGCGGTAGATGCAGGCGCGGCCGTCAATTCGTCGGTGGCTGTGGGCATTGGGTGCTCGAGGCTGTGGCCATTTCAGAGCATGGTACTGGCGGCTGGCCGCGCCAGTCGGTGGATTTTCGACACGAGCGTGCCCCGACACGACAGCGTGCAGGCAAAGGGACGTGCCCGGACGCTGCAGGTGGTCGAGTCTCGGGCAAAAACCACGCTTTTTGCCCGAGACGCGCTGGGCCGGGCAGGAGCCGGATCCAGCGCTAAACGTGAGACGTATCTCGGCAAGTGGATGGCGTAATTCGATTAGCCGCCGGTAATGGCCGACGGCCATACTTTGGGGAGCGCCGCCACGGCAAACCCTAAGACGCGGAGTTCCCATGGACGAGCAGCCAGCCCAGACCCTTCGCTCTCGCCGTCCTAGCGGCCGGGACGCCAAACGTGCCGCGCGCACGGCGCGCAGCCACGCCTCCGTCCCTTACATAACGCGCAACATCCCGTATTACGAGGTCCTCGGCACCGAGGGCCTCGAGCTGCTCGAGCACAATGCGGACACGATCCTCGAAGAGATCGGCATCGACTTCCGCGATGACCCGGAGACGCTGCAGATCCTTGGTGACGCAGGCGCTGACGTCAAGGGTGAGCGCGTGCGCTTTCCCCGCGGGATGTGTCGCACCATCGTCACCCGCTCGGCCCCCAAGGAATTCGTGCAGCACGCGCGTAACCCGGCGCGCAGCGTCGTGATCGGCGGCAATCGCACCGTTTTTGCGCCCGCCTACGGATCCCCCTTCATCCGCAACATCGATGAAGGCAGGCGCTACGCGCGCATCGAGGATTTCCGCAACTTCGTCAAGCTCGCCTACGTGTCGAACTCGCTCCATCACTCCGGCGGCACGATCTGCGAGCCGGTCGACCTGCCGGTCAATAAGCGGCATTTCGACATGGTCTACAGCCACATGAAGTACAGCGACAAGCCGTACATGGGCTCGGTGACGATGTCGGAGCGCGCGGCCGATACCGTCGAGATGACCCGGATCCTGTTCGGGGACCAGTACCTCGATCCGGCCACCGGCAAGCCGAAGACCTGCGTCATCAGCCTGATCAACGCCAATTCGCCGATGACCTGGGATGCGACCATGCTCGGGGCGCTGAAGGTTTATGCGCGCGCCAATCAGGCAACGATCGTCACGCCGTTCATTCTCGCAGGCGCGATGTCTCCCGTGACGGTCGCCGGCACCGTGGCGCAAACGCTTGCCGAGTCCTTGGCCGGTATGACGGTCGCGCAGCTGGTGAATCCCGGCGCACCCGTGGTGCTCGGCAGCTTCGCATCCTCGCTGTCGATGCAATCCGGAGCGCCCACGTTCGGAACTCCCGAGCCGGCGCTGGTGCTCTACGTGATGGCTGCTCTGGCGCGCCGCCTCGGCGTGCCGTTCCGCTCCGGTGGCGGCCTGTGCGCCTCGAAGATCCCCGACGCTCAGGCGGCCTTCGAGTCCGCCAACACCCTGATCCCGACCTGCCTCGGCGGAGTCAACTTCGTGCTGCACACGGCGGGCTGGCTCGAGGGTGGGCTCTCCATGGGTTACGAGAAGTTCGTCATGGATGCCGATCAGGCGGGGATGATGCATACCCTGCTGCAGGGCGTCGATCTGAGCGACAACGGCCAGGCGATGGATGCGATCCGCGAGGTCGGCCCGGGCAAGCATTTCCTCGGCTGCGCCCACACCCAGGCGAACTTCGAGACCGCTTTCTATCGCTCGCCGCTCGCCGACAACAACAGCTTCGAGCAATGGGACGCCGAAGGCGCCACCGACATGGCGCAGCGTGCCAACGTGCTGTGGAAGAAGCAGCTGGCGGAGTACGAGGCGCCGCCGCTCGACCCCGCGCTCGATGAGGCGCTCCTCGACTACATGAGCCGGCGCAAGGCCTCGTTCCCGGATTCTAATGTATAAGGGCTGGATCCGGGCATCCTGCCCGTCCCAGCGCGCCGCGGGCAAAAAGCGCGGTTTTTTGCCCGCGGCTCCGCCACCTGCGGCGGCGGGGCACATCCCTGTACCTGCCACGCGCTCGTGCCGTTTCGTGATTCGGAGTCGATGTGCACAATGACTGACGTGAGCGGCGCGGCGATCATCCTCGACGGCAAAGCCGTCGCCGCGAAAGTGCGCGCCGAGGTGGCGGAACGCGCGAGGCGGCTCGCCGGGCGGTTGGGTCGCGCACCCGGGCTTGCCGTCGTCCAGGTGGGAGCGGATCCGCTTCCAGCATCTACGTGCGCAACAAGCGCAAGGCCGCCGCCGAGGCCGGGATCGCCTCGTTCGCCTATGACCTGCCGGCGACGACCGGCGCATCGGACCTGCTCGCCCTGATCGATCTGCTGAACCACGATGAGACCGTTGACGGCATTCTGGTACAACTGCCGCTCCCCGGCGGGCTCGATGCCACCCGTGTCATGGATGCGGTCGATCCGGGCAAGGATGTCGACGGCTTCCATCCGACCAATACGGGCCTGCTGGCACAGAAGCGCCCGGCGCTGCGCCCGTGCACGCCCCGCGGCGTCATCCGGCTCGCAGCGGAATACAACATCGCGCTGCGGGGACTGAGGGCCACCGTGGTCGGCGCATCGAACATCGTCGGCCGACCGATGGCGCTCGAGCTGCTGCTGGCGGGGGCGACCGTGACGGTCTGCCATACAGGTACCCGCGACGTGCGGGCCGAAGTGGAGCGCGCAGATGTAGTGGTGGCTGCGGTGGGCAAGGCGCACTTCGTCCCGGGTGACTGGATCAAACCCGGGGCTGCGGTCTTCGACGTTGGCATCAACCGAGATGCCACCGGCAGGATGGTGGGCGACGTCGAGTATGATCGCGCCTTCGAGCGGGCCGGGTGGATCACTCCCGTGCCGGGAGGCTTGGGTCCCATGACCATCGCCATGGTGCTGTCGAACGTGGTGGAGGCCGCGGCCCGCAGAGTGGAGTTCCGGGGCCGGTGAAGGAGCTCTGGATCGGGCTCGACACGGGCGGCACCTACACGGATGCGGTCGCGTTGGAGGGCGGTCAGCGCGTCATTGCCAGCGCCAAGGCGCTGACGACACACTGGGACCTCGCGGTGGGACTCGGAGAGGCGCTGCATTCCGTTCTGAGCGCGCTCCCCGGCGGCGCGCGGCAGCACATTTCCCTGGTTTCCGTTTCGACGACGCTTGCGACCAACGCCGTCGTCGAGAACCGCTTCAGTCCGATCTGCGCCATCCTCGTCGGCTTCAATGACCGCATGGCCGCGGAGACGGGCATCGAGAAGCAACTCGGGGGCCTCGTCGTGCGCGCGCGTGGCGGACATGACCCGACCGGCGTGGAAGACCAGCCGCTCGATGAGGCGGCGATCGAGGCGGCGGTCGAGGACGTCGGCTCGCGCGTCGAGGCTTTCGCCGTCGCGGCCCAATTCTCGGTGCGCAACCCCGAGCACGAGCTGCGTGTGCGCGAGCGTATCCGAGCCCTATGCGGCAGGCCGGTCACCTGCAGCCATGAGCTGAGTGCCCAGTTGAACGCGCCCAAGCGGGCGCTCACTGCCGCCCTCAACGCGCGGCTGGTGCCTCACATCCGGCATCTGCTCGAGGCGGTGGGCCAGACGCTCGCACGCGAAGGGATCGTCGCTCCGTTGATGGTCGTGAAGGGTGACGGCACCCTCATGCGGGCGAGTGTCGCTCTGGAGTATCCGATCGAAACAGTGCTCTCAGGGCCGGCGGCGAGCGTCGTCGGCGCCGCGTTCCTCACGGGTCTCAAGGACTTTGCGGTTGCTGACATGGGCGGGACCACCACCGACGTGGCGATCATCGTCGATGAGCGGCCGGTGGTGCGAGCCGACGGCGCCGTGATAGGTGGCTGGCGCACCATGGTCCAGGCGATCGACGTTCACACCAGCGGTCTCGGCGGCGACAGCGAAGTACAGTTCGATCGGGAAGCGCGGCTCAAGGTGGGGCCGCGGCGCGTGATGCCGCTCAGCCTGCTCGCCCAGGGTTTCCCCGAAGTGCTGGGAGAGCTCACCCGGCTCGCCGACGCCCAGCGCCTGCCGCTGTTTGCCGGCCAGTTCGGCCATCGCAATCCCGGGCGCGAGGCGCCCGCGGATCTCGATCGCCTGGAGCTGCGGGTGTGGGAGGCATTGGCCACAACCCCGAAGCGGCTCGACCTGGCGGCTCATACCCCGCAGGGGGTCGAGGCGTTGCGTCGGCTGGTGGACCGTGGGCTCGCTACCCTTTCCGGATTCACCCCGAGCGATGCCCTGCACGTGCTCGGCCGCCAGCACGGCTGGAGCCGCGCTGCGGCCCGGCTCGGCGCCGGCATCCTGGCGACCGAGGAACGTAACGTGACTGCGCGCAAGTCCAAGGACAGTCCCGAGACGTTGTCCGAGCGCGTGTATGAGCTCGTCGTGCGGCAGGCGGCGCGCGTGGTGTTGGAAAGCGCGCTGGCGCAGGATCCGGGAGTCGAGCCGCACAACGGCCGCTGGGGGCCGCTCGGAGTTCTGGTCGAGCGCACCGTGGAAGGCCGTCCAGTGTCGCGGCTGCTGGATGCGCAGCCGCGCCTCCTGATCCCGCTGGTCGCCATCGGCGCCCCGGCCGGGGCCTTCTATCCGGAGGTGGCGCGGCGCCTCGGCGCCCGGCTGGTCGTCCCGGAGCATGCCGCGGTGTGCAATGCGGTGGGCGCCGTCGTCGGCGTGGTGTCGGAGAGTGTCGACGTCCTGGTCAATCAAGCGGCCTGGAAGGTGTTTCGGGTGCACGACCCCGCCGGAATGCGGGATTTTCCCGAGGCGGAGGCTGCCATCGCGGCCGCGCAGGAGGTCTCGCGCGAGCTCGCGCTCGCCGCGGCCAGGCGCGCCGGGGCGATGGATCCTCATGTGGAAACCGTGGTCACCGAGCGCCGCGCCGCGGGGTCCGGCGATGACTACCTGGCGGAAGCCACGGTGCGCTCGCGGGCGACCGGTCGGCCTGCGACCGGTCAGGTTGCACGATAGCGGCCAGGGCCAGCACACTAGGGCTGTCACCTCCCGAGGGTGGAGCTCCGCGATGGCAAAGACCGCAGTTGGGCCTGGGGAATCCTCTGTACGCGTGCCGAGCGATATCGAGATCGCTCAAGCTGCCACGCCGCTGCCGATAGGTGAGCTCGCGACGAAGGCCGGCATCCTTGCCGAGGAGCTCGAGCTGTACGGGCGTTACAAGGCGAAGGTGCGCCTCTCGGTGCGGCAGCGGCTCGAGGACGCGCCGAACGGCAAATACATCGTCGTCACGGCGATCACGCCGACGCCGCTGGGTGAAGGCAAGACGACGACGACGGTGGGGCTGAGCCAGGCAATCGGTGCGCACCTGAAGAAGAAGGTCTTCACCTGCATCCGCCAGCCGAGCCAGGGACCGACGTTCGGCATCAAGGGCGGGGCGGCCGGCGGCGGCTACAGTCAGATCATTCCGATGGAGGAATTCAATCTCCATCTCACCGGCGACCTCCACGCGGTCACTGCGGCCAACAACCTGCTGGCGGCGGCGCTCGATGCGCGGCTGTTGCACGAGTGCGCGCAGAGCGACGAGGCGCTGTTCGAGCGGCTCTGTCCGCCGGCGAAGGACGGCGGCAGGCGGTTTTCGCCGGTGATGTTGCGGCGGCTGCGCAAGCTCGGCATCGCCGTCACCGATCCCAACGGCCTGACGCCCGCGCAGCGCAGCCGATTCGCGCGCCTCGATATCGACCCGGCTTCGATCACCTGGCGGCGGGTGATCGATGCGAGCGACCGCGTGCTGCGTCAGATCACGGTGGGGCAGGGGCCCGAGGAGAAGGGACTGACACGCGTCACCGGGTTCGACATCACCGCCGCCAGCGAAATCATGGCGATCCTGGCGCTGACGACGGACCTCACCGACATGCGCGAGCGGCTGGGTCGTATCGTGGTCGGCACCAACCGGGCGGGCGATGCAATCACCGCGGACGATCTCGGTGTGGGGGGCGCGCTGACCGTGCTCATGAAGGACACCGTCATGCCGAATCTGCTGCAGACGCTGGAGGGAACACCGGCATTCGTGCACGCGGGGCCGTTCGGTAACATCGCGCACGGCAACTCCTCGATCATAGCGGACCAGATCGCCCTGAAGCTCGTCGGGCCGGACGGCTACGTGCTGACGGAGTCGGGATTCGGCGCCGACATGGGGATGGAGAAGTTCTTCGACATCAAGTGCCGCTACAGCGGCCTGATACCGAACTGCGTGGTGCTAGTCGCCACCATCCGCGCCCTGAAGATGCACGGCGGCGGTCCGAAAGTCACCGCCGGGCAGCCGCTTCACCCCGACTACACCATGGAGCAGCTCGAGCTGGTGGAGAAAGGCTGCTCCAATCTCATCAGGATGATCCGCAGCGCGCGGCTGTTCGGGGTTCCGGTGGTCGTCGCCGTCAACCGCTTCGCCCACGATACCCCGGCGGAAATCGAGCTCGTGCGCAGGATCGCGGTCCAGGCCGGCGCCCACGATGCCGTCCCCTCGAACCATTGGGCCGAAGGCGGCGCCGGCGCGACGGACCTCGGTAGAGCGGTGATCGCCGCCTGCGAGCAGCCTGCGAGCTTCCGGTTCCTTTATCCGCTCGATGCCGGTATCAAGTCGAAGATCGAGACGATCGTGCGCGAAGTCTACGGTGGCAGCGGCGTCGAGTATCTGCCGGAGGCGGAGCGGAAGATCGCGCTCTATGAGCGGCTGGGATTCGGCAGGCTCCCCCTCTGCATGGCCAAGACTCATCTCAGCGTCAGCCACGACCCGAACCTCAAGGGCGCGCCGACCGGTTTTATCGTTCCGGTCCGGGACGTTCGCGCCAGCGTCGGGGCGGGCTTCCTGTACCCGCTGCTCGGAACGATGAGCACCATGCCGGGCCTGCCGACACGACCGGCTTACTATGACATTGATCTCGACCCGGAGACAGGGCGCGTAATCGGTCTGTCTTAGGGTCCCTTTGAGTCACAGGCATATCTCAGCGCGAGAACATCACTTCCTCGGCCAATCGAGCCGATAGCTGACCTCGGCGAGGAAGGAGCGGCCCACCGGGTTGAACCAGGTATTGTTAAAGTACGGATACGTGATCCACGTCGGATCGTATTGCGGCAGCGTGTTGAAGACGTTGTCGCAGGCCAGCGAAACCTCGAGCCGCTGGCCCCAGTGGTACGCCAGCGAGGCGTTGTACACGTAGGTCGGCGGCAGCCGTTCCGTACCGGCATAGTTGGGCAGCCCGCCGATCTTCTGGCCATAGAACATCGTCGTGACCGGTCCGAGCGTCCAGCCGATGGAGGCGCTCGCCTTGTAGCGCGGGATGACGTAGACGTACAGATCCTCCAGCTCATTGTCCGTCGGCGTTCCCGGATAGGTAATGGTGTGAGTCAGCACGCTGGTGAGCCCCAGGCTGAAGTCGAGGCTGCCGATGCGGCCCAGGTCCAGCTGATACCGGCCGTTCACGTCGAAGCCGGAGGTGCGATCCTCGGCGGCGTTGACGGGAAGGCTGTCCACCGAGATTACCCCAAGAGGGTTGAACGTGAAGCTCGCCGGCTCGCGCGCGACCTGGCTGATGATCTGCTGACACTCAACCGAGCTCCCGTCGACCGGCTGGCCGGTGGGTGTCGACCCCAGGCGGCAGTCGGCCTCCTCGCGCAACAGCAAGTCGCTTGACTGATAGGTCACTTCGTTTTTGAGCGTAATGAGGTAGTAGTCCGCCGAGAGCTGCAGGGTGCGCAGGGGCGAGAACACCACGCCATAGGTGACGGATGTGCTGGTCTCGTCCTTGAGCGCCGTACTGCCGTGACTGGCGCCGTCGAAATAAATATCGTTGAACGTGCAATTCTCGAACGAGGGCGCGGTCGCGGGCTGTTGCAGGCGGCACAGATAGTAATCGATGCCGCTGGAGCTCGAGCCGCTGGGTCCGGCGTAGAGATAAGACAGATCGGGGGCGCGGAACCCGGTGCCATACGTGCCGCGGATGAGCAGGCTCTGAATGGGGCGGAATTCGAGCCCCGCGTTGTAGGTGACCTTGCCTGAGGTCGTGCCTCCATAGCTGTAGTTGTCGAAGCGCGTTGCGGCGGTGGCGGTGAGCATGGGGAAGATCGGGATGTTGAACTCGCCGCCCAATCCATAGCGCTTGCGCGAGCCGGTCGCCCCTGAATTGTGGTAATCATAGTAAGCGCCGGTGAGCGACAGCGGGTCGACGTTCTGTGTGATGGCATCGTGCCCCGCCTCGGCGACGGCCGCGAATCCGACCGGTCCCGCGGGCAGGTGTATCAGCTCCGTGGTGGCGACTGAGAAATTCAGGCTATCGGTATGGGTCTGATCGAAGTCGGTCGAGAGATTGGTGATCGAGCGGAACTGTGCCACGGTGAGCGGGGTGTAAAGCCGGCTCGGCGGCGCATAATAGATGTTGAAGCCGCTCGCCGGATCGATGCCCAGTGAGGGGCCGAGATAAAGCGCCGCCGCCTTTGCGTCGAGCAGTGCCGGCGTCTCGTCCACGAGCCTGTTCTGCGAGTGGCCGAAGAATCCCTCATAAGTCCAGTTGCTTCCGAATGAGCCCTTGATCCCGGCGTTCACCGAGATCGTGGTGTCGAAATTGTGAATCTCCCCCGCCTCGAAGCCGCCCTCCTCGTTGGGCGTGAAGTACTGGCGCTGCCATTGCTCGATCTGGCCGGTCGCCGAATCGTAGAACGGCACCGGGACCGAACCGCCGTCCATGGCCACACTGTTCTCCCATTGCAGTGGGGAGTTGTAGCTGTCCTGATGCGTGTAGCCCGCCTGCAGATCGAGGAACAGGCTCGCATGGTCCGTGAGGTCATAGCTTGCGGAGCCGTAGAGGTTGGCCGACTTGCGGCCGTTCTCGAGCGTTCCATAGCCGGCGTCGTTGTTGCTGCCGCAGTAATACCCGGGGCCGCCCGTGGGACCGTAGTCGGGCCGCGAGGCATAGAAAACAGATCCGCCATCGAGGGCGGACAGCGCATTGCAGGTAGCCGGTGACGGGGCGATGTAGTTGCCGTTCATGTCGAGCCGCCCAAACACCGGGTCGGCAAAATTGTTGGAGGGTCCCCCGGGGGCATCCAGAGTGGAGTCGGAGAAGCTGCGCCGGAAAGCCCACACCGGCTGCTGGTTGAGAAGCTGCAGGGTGAAAATCGAGTCGAAGCGCTCGTTCGAGTAGCCGCTGGTGAGCGTGAAGCGTTGCGAGGAGCCGCCGCCCAGCTGCGTCTCCCCCTCCCGGTAATCCACAGTGGTCCCGTCGGCCCGTTTCTTGAGCACGAAATTGATCACGCCGGCGATGGCATCCGAGCCGTACACGGCCGAATCGCTGCCGCTCAGGATATCGATGTGATCGATCATCGTGGTCGGGATATTGGAGATGTCGGTGAAGTTGCTGTTGCCTTGGTAAGCCTGAGGGTAGTCGGCGATTCGCCTGCCGTTCACCAGGACCAGGGTATGATTCGGACCCATGCCGCGCAGATCGACCGCCTGAGCGCCGGGGGAGAAACCGTCCGTATTGGTATTGTTGTCGAGCGCGCCCAAATTCTGATTGAGGTTGCGCATGACATCGGACGTGTCGGTGAAGCCCTTCTGCAGAATGTCCGCGCCGGTGATGGTCACCACGGGCGCCGGGCCGGTATCGAGCCCCACCGGCCGGGGAATGCGTGAGCCCGTGACGACCACGGTCTCGAGCTGTTGCTGGTCGGCGCCCGGAGGTTGCGGGCCCTGGGCCGGCGAGCCGGATGAATTCTGAGCCGCCGCCGGCACCACGAATGTCAGACTCAGTGCAAGCGCCGCCCCTATGCCTGATCGCACACATCCCCCTTCGCGCCTGTCGTTGCCACCTGGCTTCGGCCCGATGAAACCGCGAGACCCGGGCCCAGCTCTCAGGCATCAATCAAACAGGATACTTACTGGTCAGTTGTTCAACTATGATACCCTTTTAGCCGCTTGTCGAGCAGCGCAGGCGCCTTGACTGCCTGTGAGCGTGACAACCCGTGCGGGCGGGAGTTGAAAGGTTCACCTGATGCACAGATGGCTACGCGCAGCGCCTGCCGCCGCGC
The DNA here is from genome assembly GCA_963726045.1 of uncultured Pseudomonadota bacterium. Classification (GTDB taxonomy): domain Bacteria; phylum Pseudomonadota; class Gammaproteobacteria; order Steroidobacterales; family Steroidobacteraceae; genus 13-2-20CM-66-19. The sequence continues at coordinate 1,964 of CAVSAZ010000015.1, read as the reverse complement.
TGGCTTTGCTCACGATGCTGCCCGGCTGGCTGTTCGCGGCGGCTGCGCCGGCGGGCGGCGCGCACGACTACCGCGATCCGAACTTCGACTATTTCGTCGCCGGCGATCCGTCAGCGCCCGGCAACGCCAAGCCCTATTTCACCCTGGCGCTGATGGGGGGCGGCGGCTCGGTCAACAGCGCCTTCATCGCCCTGGCTCGAGCTGCCGGGGGAGGACACCTGGTGATTCTGCGCGCGGTCCACGACGACAGCTTCGATCCCGACGCGGGCGACTACGGCCGCTCGTTCCGGGCGGAGTGGGGACCGGTCGCATCGGCCGAAACCATCGTGTTTCGCAACCGCCGGGCCAGCTACGATCCGCGGGTGCTGGCGGTGCTTGCCCATGCCGACGGCATTTTCCTGGCGGGCGGCGACCAGGCCAACTACATCCGCTATTGGAAGGGCACTCCGGTGCAGTGGGCGCTGAATGAGCATGTGCGCGCGAACCGTCCCTTGGGCGGCAGCAGCGCGGGGCTCGCCATCCTGGGACGCTACAGCTACACCGCTCTCGATGGCGGCAGCCTCGAGTCCAAGGAGGCGTTGCCCGATCCCTACAGCGGCGCCGTGACGCTCGAAAGCGAATTCCTGCATCTTCGTTTCCTCGATGACGTGATCACCGACTCCCATTTCTCCCAGCGCAGCCGTCTTGGGCGCCTGATCGTATTCGTCGCCCGCCTGGACGCTCAGCGGCAGGATCTCAAGGTCATCGGCGTCGGTATCGACGAACGTTCCGCGCTCTTGATCGATGCCAAGGGGACCGGCCGGCTGGCGGGCGGCTCCGCCGGCAGCGCGTGGCTGGTGCGCTCGACGCTCAAACCCGACGTTCTGCGCCCCGGCGCGCCGCTCAGCGCCGATGGCATACGAATCACGCGCGTGGGGCCGTCGAGCGCCGTCGACTTCCGCAACGGCACGGTGTCGCAACCGGCGGAGCAGACCGGCGCCCGCATTCGCGCCGGCGTCCCCGCGCCAAACGCGCTGCTCGACCTGCGCATGTTGCGTATCGTCGTGCCGGCGGGGGAGCTTTGAAACTTTGCCGCCGTTGCGCTCAGGCGATTTCCAAAGCCGCGCGGGTACGCTCGAGCACCGCCGCCGCGATCCCGAATGCCGCCGCATGGCTCTGCGCCTCGGTCGCCACTCTCTCGCGCAGCGAAACGGTGTCCGGCGCCAGATTGCGGACGTTGGACTGCGCGCATAGCAGGAACCCGCGTAGGGCGCTTGCAAGAAGAGACGCGATGACGCCGAGATCGGCGAGCAGCGCAGCAGGGGTGAAGGCGGACAACTCCTCACAGAGCCGCAAGCCCGCTGCAGCTTCGTGCGCGGCGGCGAGCGGTATATCGACTGTGCGGCGGACGGCGCTATCGATTGCCTGCAGGCGCGCCTGACTTTCGGCCTGCATCGAATGTGGCAGCCGCCTGGCGCTGAGGTAGGCTCCGAATGCCGCGATGTCAGCGTTTGCCAGTTGCAACAGGCGTTGTGATGCCGACTGCGCCGCGGCAGCGAGCAGCTCCACCCTGGAGGCATCCGCCGGGAGTGGGTTCTGACGGCCGCTGACGCGGAGCACCTTAGCGGCCAGGCCAAGGGCAAAGCCGGCCGAGACAGCTGCGATGGCGACGCCCGCGGGCATCGGATGTTGGCCTGCCGCCTCGCGGCGGAAGTGCTCGAGTGTTGCCTGTGAGAGGTCGTCGCCCGGCGTCATGCGGGCAGCATGGCGCAGTCGAGGTAGCGGCGCAATCAGCTCATTTAGTGCCCGTGGGGCGGCGCCTCGCGCCCCGGGTACCGGCCCGGGGAGCCGGCGCCTTCGGCTGCGGCAGCGTGACCGCTTTGCGAAGCTGCGGATACTGCGCGGTCGAATGGGGAATGCCCATGGCCTCGACGAAGTGGCCCTGGAACTGCGGCTCGATTGCGGTCTCGACCTTCTGCACCTCG
>CAVSAZ010000014.1:0-6907 GCA_963726045.1 uncultured Pseudomonadota bacterium | reverse complement strand
TGCCGGCGGCCGCGGTTCGCGTTTCGTGCTCGTGCTGGACTTGCGCGCTGGCGCCCCCCGACCGCCTGGCCTGCCAGCTGCGGCGCCTCACCCTGGCCGGCACGGGTGGCGCTGGGGATCGGGTCGGCCGAGCAGACTGCTGACGCAGCAGCCGGAGCCGGTTCTCGCTTATTACAGCCTGACCAGGAACGCATCCGGCATCCATTTCCCGGCGGATGTGGCAGCGGGGATACGGGCGCGGAAGGCCAAGTGCCACTTTTCTTATGTCTAAGCCGCCGTACATCTTCCTGATTTCCAGGGTCTTGGCCTCGAGCGGTGGCGTGTCGTAACGAAATCGTAATACTTCTGAAATACGGGTGTCGCACAAAGGCCGCACAGTACGCCCGGCTGCGCGGCCGACGACGGCGGAAGCGCCACTGGGACTTTCGAGGATGCCCGATGACCGCGCGCATAGGCCATCAAATCCCACCAAAAATCAGGAGCCTGAAGATGACGCGCCCGAGCATCGACCTCTTTCGTTCGCACCCAGTTTCCCGCTCGCGTTGCTACGCGATAGCCGCTGCCGTCGCGGTCTCTCTCGCGGCGGTCTCGGTGCCGGCTCTTGCGCAGACCGCAACCGCCCCGGCCCGGCCATCGACGCGGGCCCGTGACGCTCACGTTCGGGGGCTTCACCGAGCTCGCGACCATCTATCGCAACCGCAATGAATCCTCGGATGTCGGCTCCGACTTCAATACCGGCATTCCGTTCTTTGACAATACGAACAGCCAGATTTCGGAGTTTCGCGAGAGCGCTCGCCAGAGCCGGTTCTCGCTGCTCGCCCAGGGCGAGGATTTCGATGGGCTGAAGCCGGAAGCCTATATGGAGACGGACTTCCTGAGCTCCGGAACGACCTCGAATTCCCGCGAGAGCAATAGCTACACCCTGCGGATGCGTAACTTCTACGGGCGCATTCAGACGGATTACGGGCTCGACGTCATCGCGGGCCAGAGCTGGAGCCTCGCGACGCTCTACAAGGATGGTCTCTACGTGCGCGACGAAAACGTCCCGGCAACCATCGATGCCCAGTACGTCGCGGGATTCAACTGGACCCGCAATCCGCAGCTGCGGGTGGTCGAGCACTTCAGCAAGGCCTTCTCGCTGGGCGCATCGATCGAGAGCCCCCAGACGGTGACTTCGAACGGTATCAATTCCACCGGCCTGCCGTCCGGCACCACCTTCCCTGCCTCGACCACCAATTACCAGAACTCGGGCGACTCGGCGGGACTCGAGAACAACTCCACGACTTACACGGATGATGTCGCGCCCGATGTGATCATCAAAGCGGCGTTCGATCCCGGCTTCGGTCATTACGAGGTCTACGGCCTCGGCCGCGAATTCCGCTCCAGCATCGACCGCTCGAGCAGCACCACCTCCGGCGGCGGCTTCGGCGCCGGCATGATCCTCCCCATCCTCCCGAAGATGCTGACGTTTCAGCTGAGCGGCCTTGCCGGCAAGGGCATCGGCCGATACGGCTCGGCACAGTTGCCTGACGTCACGATGAAACCTACGGGCGCGCTCAGCCCCATCAAGGAATACGAGGCTCTCGCCGGACTCACACTGACCCCGAACGATCGGCTCAGCATCTACGTGTACGGTGGTCGGGAGAAGGAAAGCGCGACTTACTACACCGTCGGTACCGCCACCTACGGGTACGGAGCGCCCGAGTTCACCAACTCGGGATGCTATGGGCTCAGCGGTACCTGCACCGGTAACACGAAAGAAGTGGATGACGTAACCGGCGGCTTCTGGTGGAAATACTACCAGGGCCGGCTCGGCAACCTGCAGTTCGGCGTCCAGGGCGAATATCTGCAGCGCCAGGCATTCACCGGCGTCGGCGGAGCTCCGGAAGCCAATATTTTCGTCGGCATGGCCTCCTTCCGCTTCTATCCGTATCAGAAGTAACTCACCGGCCGCCTGCACTCGGAGGCCCCCGTTGGGGGCTCTCCGGGCGCAGGATTTCACTTTCGGCTCCAATCCCGCCGCGGCTGCGCTCCGCCGTAACCGCTACCAGACCCGCGCTCGACTGACTTGCTACCGTCGGCCCGCGGAAACTATGAGTTCACCCGGGCCGGTGTGAGCTTGCATGAACCTGAAATGGCTGGAGGACTTCGTCGCGCTCTGTGAGACGCGCAGTTTCACCGCGGCTGCGTCGCGGCGCTTCCAGAGCCAATCGGCTCTCAGCAAGCACATGCAGGCGCTGGAAGTCTGGCTGGGGGCGGGAACGCTGCTCGACCGGTCCACGAATCCGGTGGGCATCACCGCCGCCGGGCTGTCCTTCAAAGAGACGGCATCGCAGGTCATCGCGTTGCTGAACTGCGCCCGCCGCGCCGCCCCGAGCCGCGGGATCGACACCAAGAACATCTACGTCTCATCCACGCACTCGCTGTCCGCCACTTTCGTGCCGGCGCTGTCGAAACTGCTGCACGAGAATCTCGGCAACCAGACGGTGTGCCTGCACGTCGCCGCCAACAACTTCGGCGAGGCGCTCTCCCGTTACGAGCGCGCCGAGTGCGACTACTTTCTGTGCTATGACAGCCCGGACCGCAGTGTCGCGCTCGATCACGACGAGCACTCGAAACTCACATTAGGGACCGACTACCTGGTGCCGGTCAGCATTGCCGCCGAACGCGGCCAGCCCTACTATGCGATCACGCGCGCCGCCGTGCGCCCATTGCCTTACTTGGGGTACACGGAAGAATCGCATCTCGGCAAGTTGCTGCACGGCCATCCGGCTTTCGCGCACATTGCCGCCAGGCTGGTGGCGCACGCACGCAGCGCCCATGCGGAAACATTGCGGGCCGGCGCGCTCACCGGCCTGGGGCTCGCCTGGCTGCCGTACAGCCTGATCAGGGGCAACCTGGAAGACGGCGAGCTGACGCTGGCGAGCAACGATGAGGCTCACTACGTTCCCCTCACCATAGATGTGTATCGTCAAAAGGAAGCGGCTCGCGACGAAGTCGCGCAGTGCTGGGAGATCTGGCGAACGCACGCGCTCAACCTGAATCACCTGACGCCGGCCCTTCCCGGAATCGCCTGACGCAGAGCAGCCGGTCAGGCCTTGCCGGCCACCGTACGTTCGCCCGCCTGGCGCAGCTCGGACGTTCGCCAATCCGGTGGCAGGTTTTGCCGCCGCCGGACCTGCGCGATGTCGAGCAGCGTGCGCCCCGCCCAACGGTAGACGTTGTTTTCCATGACCGTCCGGCGCATCAGTCGCATGCGCTCCCGGCGCTCCTGCGGCGGCATCGTGATCGCCGCCTCGATCGCGGCCGCCGTCTCGGAGACGCAGAACGGGTTGACCAGCAGCGCCTCGACCAACTCGCGCGCAGCGCCGGTGAACGCGCTCAGAATCAGGACGCCGTCCTCGTCATCACGCGCGGCGACGAACTCCTTGGATACCAGGTTCATGCCGTCGTGCAGGCTGTTGACCAGACAGAAGTCCGCGGCGCGGAATAGCTCCGACACCTGTTGCGCGGACTGCTGCCGATCGACGAGCACGATGGGTTTCCAGGACGGAGTGGCGAATCTCGCGTTGATCCGCTCCGTCTCCGCCAGGGTGTCACGTTGCAGGGCCTGATAGGCCGGGAGCTTGGCTCGCGAGGGTGCTGCAACCTGTATTAAGGCGAGGCGGCCGCGCAGCTCCGGACGCCGGGCGAGAAGCGCCTCGAGAGCGTGGAATCGTTCCACGATTCCTTTCGTGAAGTCCCAGCGCTCGACGCCGACACCCAAGTGCACGCCTGAGCCAATTCCGTAGTGCCGGCGGATCCGACTGCGTGACGCGGCAACCGCGGGCAGGCCTTCGAGCTGCGGTGGCGGCCACTCTATGGAAATCGGGTTGGCACTCACGCGGCAGACGTGGCCTTCGACGGTGACAGTCATCCTCTCGTGATCGACGCGGCACTCCAGAAGCTGCTCCGCGGTGGCGAGGAAATTGAGACAGTATTGACGCGTGTGGAAGCCGACGACATCGGCGTCCAACAAGTGCCGTACGATCTCGTCCTTCCATGGACAGACGCCGAATGTCTCCGCGCTGGGCCAGGGGATGTGCCAGAAGAGCGCCACCGTCGCGGCGGGATTGCGCTGGCGGATCAGACGCGGCAGCAGTGCCAGATGATAGTCCTGGATCAGGATGACCGGATTGGGTTGGCGCGCCTCACGCGTCACCGCGGCCGCGAACCGCTGGTTCACCAATCGGTATGCGTCCCAATCGGCCTCGCGAAAGGCCGGCCTGACGTAGACGAGGTGGCACAGCGGCCATAGACCCTCATTCGAAAAACCATAGTAGTAGCCTTGCTCTTCCTCGGGGCGCAGCCATACTCGCCTGAGGGTGTAGGCAGGATCTTGCGGCGGCACACGGATCCGATCGTGCAGGTTGACGACCTCGCGGTCGGCCGCACCGCTCCCATGCGCCACCCAGATCCCGCCGCAGGCGCGCACGATCGGTTCGAGCGCCGTCACCATGCCGCTTGCGGGCACCTCCACCTGGCGACTGCCGTCCGCGCGACGCTCGTGCACGTAGGGCTCGCGATTGGACACCACGATCACCTGCGGGGAGCCGAGCTCATCCTTGACCAACCGCTGCAACGTCGCTGAGCTCCAGCTCTCGCGGTGGTCGTTTTCGGGCTTCTGCCGTCCCTGAAACGGTCGCACCAGCGTCTCTCTGATAGCGCGTAACATTCCGCCTCCCACTTCAGCTCCGTGGAACGTCCAGCGTTATTGGCCCCTGGAATAGATCTGGTCGAATACGCCGCCGTCCGCGAAAAATTTCTGCTGCACGCTGGACCAGCCGCCGAAGTCGGTGATGGTCGCTAAATTCATCTTCGGGTACTGCCTGGCGAACTCGGCCGCGACATCCGGATCGCGCGGACGGTAGAAATTGCGCGCGATGATCTCCTGCCCCTCCCGGCTGTAGAGATACTGCAGGTAGGCGGTGGCGAGCGGCCTCTGGCCATGCTGCAGCGCATACTGGTCCACGACGGCCACCGGCGGCTCCGCGAGCACGCTGACCGACGGGTAGACGATGGCGAGTTCGTCATTCGGTTTCTCGCGGATCGCGAGCATCGCCTCGTTTTCCCAACCGATCAGGACATCGCCCAGTCCGTGCTCCACGAAGGTCGTGGTGGCCGCGCGCGCGCTGGTATCGAGCACGGGCACGTGTTGGAATAACGAGTGCAGGTAGGTCCTGGCGCCGGCATCATTGCCGCCGGGTTGTTTCAGGGCCCAGGCCCACGCGGCCAGGAAGTTCCAGCGGGCACCACCCGAGGTCTTCGGATTCGGCGTGACCACCGCGACTCCCGGTTTGATCAGATCGCTCCAGTCATGGATGTTCTTCGGGTTGCCTTTGCGCACCAGGAATACGATCGTAGAGGTGTAGGGGGAGCTGTCGTCCGCCAATCGTGTCTGCCAGTTGAGCGGCAGCAGCTTGCCTTGCTGTGCGATGACGTCGATGTCCGCCGCGAGTGCCAGCGTGACCACATCCGCCCCGAGGCCCTCAGCCACTGAGCGCGCCTGCAGCTCCGAGCCGCCGTAGGACATGCTCACCTTCACGGTCTGGCCGGTCTTGGCCTTCCAGTACTTCTCGAAGGCGGCGTTGTAGTCGCCATAGAGCTCGCGCGTCGGTGAGTACGACGCATTGAGAAGTGTGACGCCGGATGCGGTCGGGCGGGAGCAGCCCGAGACGATGCCGATGAGGAGGCCGGCGATGAAGAGCGCGCCGGCCCGGAAGAGCTTCTTGTGGGTAACCTGCATTGCCAGTCCTCTGTGAGTCACTGGCGATGTTGGAGCGAGCGCAGTTATGCCGTCAGTCGGAGGAAGGTGACAGATCGGTTATGAATGTCCATACAGGTGTCGCAGCAGGTGCGGCTGCAGCCCTGCTGCCGCATCGGCCACGGCATCGACCGCGCTCAAGTCCGCCAGGCGGGTCATCTCCAGGTCCGGATAACCGCAGGGATTGATGCGGCGAAACGGCTCGAGATCGGCACTTATGTTAATAGCGACGCCGTGGTAGCTGGCGCCGCGGCGCACGCGGATGCCCACGCTCGCCAGTTTTCGGCCGTGGACGTAGACCCCCGGCGCTTTCCTGCGGGCCGCGGCCACGACGCCGAGCTCCGCCGCATAATCGATGACGCTGCGCTCGAGCGCGGTGACGATGTCACGAACTCCCAGACCCGCTCGCCGCAGGTCCACCAGGGGGTAGACGACCAGCTGGCCGGGGCCGTGATAAGTGACCTGGCCGCCACGATCGATCTGCACGACGGGGATGTCGCCGGCGGCGAGGACATGATCGCGGCTCGCGTTCATGCCCAGGGTGAACACCGGCGGATGCTCGAGAAACCAGATCTCATCGGCGGTATCCGGTCCGCGCTGATCGGTGAAGCGCTGCATGGCGCGCCACGTAGGCTCGTACTCCACCAGCCCGAGGTTGCGCACTACAGGGGCAGGGACGGAGCGCGCGACAGCCCGCACGGCGGCGCTCACCTCGCCTTGCTCCGCGCTCAAACGGCCTTCTTCCCGGGCAGACGGCTATTGTCGAGACCGGCGTTGTTTCGATTGAGCGCCTGCTCGGCGCGATAGCTGGAGCGAACCAGGGGGCCGGAAACGCACTCGAGGAAGCCCTGCGCCAGAGCACTCTCGCGGTAGCGATCGAACTCCGCCGGGCTGACGTAGCGTTCAACGGGCAGGTGGTTCACGGTCGGACGCAGATATTGCCCGAGAGTGACGCTGTCGACCCGGCCGCGCGCAGATCCTCCACGTCTGTTCGACTTCCGTGTCGGTTTCACCGAGACCGAGCATGAGACTGCTCTTGGTCAACACGGCGGCCCGGTGTTGCTTCGCATGAGCGAGCACGCTCAGCTCCGGTCGTATCCGGCA
>CAVSAZ010000013.1:0-8978 GCA_963726045.1 uncultured Pseudomonadota bacterium | reverse complement strand
CGCGGCGCGCCTCGGTACGCCGGGCGCGCATCCGACGGTGCCGGCTGCCGCAGGTTCGCGCTTCGTGCTCGGCGCGGCACTTGCGCCATGGCGCCCCCGTCCGCCTGGCATACGGACGGCGACTTCCTGCCCGACTATCCGGAGGCCTCGATCCTACGCGGCGTCGAAATTCCCACTGCCGGGGGCGACACGCTGTGGGCGCATACGGTATCGGCTTACCAGGAGCTTCCAGAACCCCTCAAAGGGCTGGTGGGCACCCTGCGGGCTGTTCACAGCAATCGCCGCGATCCTGCCGGCGATGCCGGGAGCGGGTCACAGGAGCAGCGCGACTCCGTGTTCACATCGTCCACCGTCGACGAGACGGAGCATCCGGTGGTTCGGGTCCACCCGGAATCGGGCGAGCGCTCGCTGCTCGCCGGGTATTTCGTGAAGGGCTTTGTCGGTCTGAGCAGCGCCGACTCGCAGCGGCTGCTGGCCATTCTCCAGGAGCACATCACGCGGCCGGAGAACACGGTGCGCTGGCACTGGCAGGTTGGCGATGTGGCCATCTGGGACAACCGCGCCACGCAGCATCGGGCGATTGCCGATTCCGGCAGGCAGCGCCGCCAGCTGCGGCGCGTGACCCTCGCAGGCCCGGTGGCGCTCGGTCGGCTGTGGCAGCGAGGATACGGCTGCGTCAGGCCGAGATGCCGCTTTTCTTATGTTCGAACGCCATACATCTTCCTGATTTCCAGGGTCTTGACCTTGACCGGTGGCGTGCCGTAACGGAACCGTAATGTTCTGAAATCCGTTTCTCGACAAGGCCGCACAGTACGCCCCGGCTGCGCGGCCGACGACGGCGGAAGCGCCATTGGGACTTTTGAACATGCCCGATGACCGCGCGGATAGGCCATCAATCCCACCAAAAATCAAGAGCCTGAAATGACGCGCCCGAGCATCGACCTCTTTCGTTCGCACCAAGTCCCCGCTCGCATCCTTACGCGATAACCAGCCGTCGCGGTCTTCTTCTCGCGGCGGCCACGGCGCCGGCCTTCGCAGACCACAACCGCCCCGGCCCCGCCATCGACGCGGGCCCGCTGACGTTCACGTTCGGCGGCTTCACCGAGCTCGACGTCTATCGCGACCGCAATGAATCCTCGGATGTCGGCTCCGACTTCAATTCCGGCGTTCCGTTCTTTGACAGTCCGAACAGCCAGATTTCGGAGTTTCGCGAGAGCGCTCGGCAGAGCCGGTTCTGCCGCTGGCCCAGGGCGAGGATTTCGACGGGCTGAAGCCGGAAGCCTATAGGAGAAGGACTTCTGGGGCCCCGGAACGACCTCGAATTCCCGCGAGAGCAATAGCTATACCCTGCGGATGCGTAACTTCTACGGGCGCATTCAGACGGATTACGGGCTCGACGTCATCGCGGGCCAGAGCTGGAGCCTCGCGACGCTCTACAAGGACGGTCTCTACGTGCGCGACGAAAACATCCCTCGACCATAGATGCCCAGTACATCACAGATTGATTGGACCCGCGATCCGCGGCTGCGCGTCGTCGAGCACTTCAGCAAGGCCTTCTCGCTGGGTGCGTCGATCGAGAGTCCGCAGACGGTGACTTCGAACGGTATCAATTCCACCGGCCTGCCGTCCGGCACCACCTTCCCTGCCTCGACCACCAATTACCAGAACTCGGGCGACTCGGCGGGACTCGAGAACAACTCCACGACTTACACGGATGATGTCGCGCCCGATGTAATCATCAAAGCGGCATTCGACCCCGGCTTCGGGCATTACGAGGTCTATGGCCTCGGCCGCGAATTCCGCTCCAGCATCGACCGCTCGAGCAGCACCACTGCCGGCGGCGGCGTCGGCGCCGGCATGATCCTGCCCATCCTGCCGAAGATGCTGACGTTTCAGCTGAGCGGCCTTGCCGGCAAGGGCATCGGCCGATACGGCTCCGCACAGTTACCGGACGTCACGATGAAACCGACGGGCGCGCTCAGCCCGATCAAGGAGTACGAGGCTCTCGCCGGACTCACTCTGACCCCGAACGATCGTCTCAGCATCTACGTGTACGGTGGTCGGGAGAAGGAAAGCGCGACTTACTACACCGTCGGTACCCCCGCCTACGGGTACGGAGCGCCCGAGTTCACCAACTCTGGATGCTATGGCCTCAGCGGCACCTGCACCGGTAACACGAAGGAAGTGGATGACGTAACCGGCGGCTTCTGGTGGAAATACTACCAGGGCCGGCTCGGCAACCTGCAGTTCGGCGTCCAGGGCGAGTATCTGCAGCGCCAAGCGTTCACCGGCGTCGGCGGCGCTCCGGAAGCCAATATCTTCGTCGGCATGGCCTCCTTCCGCTTCTATCCGTATCAGAAGTAACTCACCAGCTGCAGGATTTAACCGCTACCAGACCCGCGCTCGACTGACTTGCTACCGCCGGCCCGCGGACACTATGCGCTCACCCGGGCCGGTGTGAGCTTGCATGAACCTGAAATGGCTGGAGGACTTCGTCGCTCTCTGTGAGACGCGCAGCTTCACCGAGGCTGCATGGAGGCGCTTCCAGAGCCAATCGGCCCTCAGCAAGCACATGCAGGCGCTGGAGGTCTGGCTGGGTGCGGGAACGCTGCTCGACCGATCCACGAATCCGATGGGCATCACCGCCGCCGGTTTGTCCTTCAAAGAGACGGCATCGCAGGTCATCGCGCTGCTGAACTGCGCCCGTCGCGCCGCCCCGGGGCGCGGATCGACACCAAGAACATCTACGTCTCATCCACGCATTCGCTGTCCGCCACATTCGTGCCGGCGCTGTCGAAACTGCTGCATGAGAACCTCAGCAACCAGACGGTGTGCCTGCACGTCGCCGCCAACAACTTTGGCGAGGCGCTATCACGCTACGAGCGTGCCGAGTGCGATTACCTTCTGTGTTATGACAGCCCGGTCCGCAGTGTCGCGCTCGATCACGACGAGCACTCGAAACTCACACTCGGGACCGACTACCTGGTTCCGGTCAGCATTCCCGCCGAACGCGGCGGCGAGCCCTATTATGCGATCACGCGCGCCGCCGCACGTCCATTGCCTTATTTGGGGTACACGGAAGAATCGCATCTCGGCAAGTTGTTACACGGCCATGCGGCCTTCGTGCACATTGCCGCCAGGCTGGTGGCGCACGCACGGAGCGCCCACGCGGAAACACTGCGGGCCGGCGCGCTCACCGGCCTGGGGCTCGCCTGGCTGCCGTACAGCCTGATAAGGAGCAACCTGCAAGACGGCGAGCTGACGCTGGCGAGCAACGACGACGCTCACTACGTCCCCCTGACCATAGATGTATATCGCCAAAAGGAAGCGGCTCGGGACGAAGTCGCGCAGTGCTGGGAAATCTGGCGAACGCACGCGCTCAACCTGAATCAGCTGACGCCGGCACTTCCCGGAATCGGCTGAGCAGCCGCTCAGGCCTTGCGGACCGCCGCACGTTCGCCCGGCTGGCGTAGCTCGGAGGCTCGCCAATCCGCTGGCAGATTTTGCCGCCGCCGCACCTGCGCGATGTCGAGCAGCATGCGCCCAGCCCACCGGTACACGTTATTTTCCATGACCGTGCGGCGCATCAGCCGCATGCGCTCCCGGCGCTCTTCCCGCGGCATCGTGATCGCCGCCTCGATCGCGGCCGCCGTCTCGGAGATGCAGAACGGGTTGACCAGCAGGGCCTCGACCAGCTCGCGCGAGGCGCCGGTGAACGCGCTCAGAATCAGCACACCGTCCTCGTCATCACGCGCGGCGACGAACTCCTTGGATACCAGGTTCATGCCGTCGTGCAGGCTGTTGACCAGACAGAAATCCGCGGCGCGGAATAGCTCCAACACCTGTTGCGCGGACTGCTGCCGGTCCACGAGCACGATGGGTTTCCAGGGCGGCGTAGCGAATCTCGCGTTGATCCGCTCCGTCTCCGCCAGGGTTTCACGTTGCAGGGCCTGGTAGGCCGGGAGCTTGGCTCGCGAGGGTGCCGCAACCTGCAGTAACGTGAGGCGGCCGCGCAGATCCGGACGCCGGGCGAGAAGTGCCTCCAGAGCGTGGAATCGTTCCACGATTCCTTTCGTGAAGTCCCAACGCTCGACGCCAACGCCCAAGTGCACGCCCGAGCCAATTCCGTGGCGGCGGCGGATCCGACTGCGTGAAGCGGAAACCGAGGGCAGGCCTTCGAGCTGTGGTGGCGGCCACTCTATGGAGATCGGATGAGCGCTCACCCGGCAGACATGGCCTTCCACAGTGACCGTCATTCTCTCGTAATCCACACGGCACTCCAGAAGTTGCTCCGCGGTGGCGAGGAAATTGAGACAGTGCTGACGCGTGTGGAAGCCGACGACATCGGCGTCCAACAGGTGCCGTATGATTTCGTCCTTCCACGGGCAGACGCCGAATGTCTCTGGACTGGGCCACGGAATGTGCCAGAAGAGCGCCACGGTCGCGGCTGGCTTGCGCTGGCGTATCAGACGCGGCAGCAGCGCCAGATGATAGTCCTGGATCAGGATGACCGGATCGGATTGGCGCGCCTCGCGCGCCACGGCGGCCGCGAACCGCTCATTCACCGACCGGTATGCGTCCCAATCGGCCTCGCGAAAGGCCGGCCTGACGTAGGCGAGGTGGCACAGCGGCCATAAGCCCTCGTTCGAAAAACCGTAGTAGTAGCCTTGCTCTTCCTCGGGGCGTAGCCACACGCGCCTGAGGGTGTAGGCAGGATCTTCCGGCGGCACACGAATCCGATCGTGCAGGTCGACGACCTCGCAGTCGGCCGCACCGCTCCCATGCGCCACCCAGATCCCGCCGCAGGCGCGCACGATCGGTTCGAGCGCCGTCACCATGCCGCTTGCGGGAACCTCCACCTGGCGACTACCGTCCGCGCGGCGATCGTGCACGTAGGGTTCGCGATTGGACACGACGATCACTTGCGGGGAGCCGAGCTCATCCTTCACCAGCCGCTGCAACGTCGCTGAGCTCCAGCTCTCGCGGTGGTCCTGCTCCGGCTTCTGCCGTCCCTGAAACGGCCGCGACAGCGTTTCTCTGATAGCGCGTAACATCCCGCCTCCCACTTCAGCTCCATGGAACGTCCACGTATGCTGGGCGACGGGCGGTTGGAAAGTCAATGACATCAAGGTGACGGAGCGGTTAGGCGTGGAACGTGAGGCGTCACCGTTCCGATACGCACCGACGACAGACTTCTAACCGTCCTTCCTCTACATTCTGGGCACAACCAACACACTCGGTCACGAGTCGCCCGCACGGGATCGCCGAGTCAAGCAGGCCCTCTCATGAACACTCCCGCGACCTCAGCCTCGATCCCACACTACGACGCCCAGCCCTCCGGCTGGCGTGAGCTCTGGCTGAAGGAGGACTGGTGGGCGGTCTGGCTCGGGCTCGGCATAGTATTGCTCGCGTACGCACTGTTCGTACGCGGACTCAGTCTGGAGTGGGTGGCCGTGAGCCCCACGAAGTGGTCGAGTTGGCCCGACCTCGGCAACCAGTTCGCCGCGAACTGGCCGCGCTACGTCGCGCAGTTCGCACTTTGGGCGGCGCTGTTCTCGGTTGCGCTGCACGCGCTTGGCTTCCAGGTGCGTCAGTTCCTGTCTTCATTCCTGCTGATCTATCTTTTCGCCGTCCTCATCTTCACGCTGGGCCAGTGGAGCGAGGCCAATCGATACAACCTCGAGCCGCCGCTCGTGGCGCTCGCACTCGGGCTCCTGATCTCCAATGTGATCGGCTTGCCCAAGTGGCTTGACGCGGGCTTCCGCGTGGAGTTTTACGTCAAGACGGGGATAGTGCTCCTGGGTGCCACTCTGCCCTTCACACTGATCGCCTGGGCCGGCCCGGTCGCGCTGCTGCAGGCCTCGATCGTCTCGTTGGTCACGTTTCTGGTGATCTTCACGACCAGCCGTCGTCTGGGACTCGATCCGCGATTCGCGGCGGTCCTCGGCGCCGGAGGCTCGGTCTGTGGTGTCTCCGCGTCCATTGCGATAGCCGGTGCCGTCGGTGCGCGCAAGCAGGACGCGTCCGTCGCGATCGCAACGGTGATCCTGTGGGCGGTGGCGATGATTTTCGCGCTGCCGCTCGTTGCCCGGCTGTTGCATCTGTCCTCGGGGGTCGCGGGAGCGTGGATCGGCACCTCGGAATTCGCCGACGCGGCCGGGCTCGCTGCCGCCGACGCGTACGGCCACCTGGCAGGCAGTGTGCCCGGGATTGCAGGCACTCCCGAACAGTCGCTCTTCGCCTTCACGCTGATGAAAGTCATCGGCCGCGACATCTGGATAGGCGTGTGGGCACTCGTGCTGTCGGTAATCGCTACCACGCGCTGGCAGCAGCAAGGCTCGGAGGCGAAACCTGACTTGGCGCAGATCTGGTGGCGCTTCCCCAAGTTCGTCCTGATGCGCTTGCCACCATCCGCGCCGCGGGCGGATCGATTTGCGAGCTAGTGCGAACCGTGCGCGCGCTCTCGTGCGAGGTCGCTGCCGCGGGCGGCGTTGGCGTCAGGCAATCAACACGGTGCGGCAGATCGCGCCGGAGCTTTGGGCGGGCCTCGGCAGCCGCGAGAGGCGGAGATTCCTGCGGACGACTGCCGCCGGCGAAGTCGTGGGCGCCGACGGCCGTGTGGTGCAGGGGCTGTATTACATCGGCCCATGGCTGCGCGCGCGGGATTGGGAAACCACTGCGGTACCGGAGCTGCGGGGGCATGCCCAGCGACTTGCCGAGCGGCTCGCTGGCACAGCGCTCCAAGGCCGGCAGCGCCAGGACCGGGGATCCGATCGTTGGCGCCGTGCCCTCGGCGTGGCAGCCGCCGGCGCGGCGCGTTACTGACCCTTGGAATAGATCTGGTCGAAGACGCCGCCGTCCGCGAAAAACTTCTGCTGCACGCTGGACCAGCCGCCGAAGTCGGTGATGGTGGCGAGATTCATCTGCGGGTACTGCTTGGCAAACTCAGCCGCGACCCCCGGGTCGCGCGGACGGTAGAAATTGCGCGCGATGATCTCCTGCCCTTCCCTGCTGTAGAGATATTGCAGGTAGGCGGTGGCGAGCGGCCTCTGGCCATGCTGGAGTGCGTACTGGTCGACCACGGCCACCGGCGGCTCCGCGAGCACGCTGACCGACGGGTAGACGATGGTGAGTCCGTCATTCGGCTTCTCGCGGATCGCGAGCATCGCCTCGTTTTCCCAACCGATCAGGACATCGCCCAGTCCGTGCTCCACGAAGGTCGTGGTGGCGGCGCGAGCACTCGTATCGAGCACGGGAACGTGTTGGAACAGCTCATGCAGGTAGGTCCTGGCGCCGGCATCACCGCCGCCGGGCTGTTTCAGGGCCCAGGCCCACGCGGCCAGGAAGTTCCAGCGGGCACCGCCCGAAGTCTTCGGATTGGGCGTGACCACCGAGACACCCGGCTTGATCAGATCGCTCCAGTCATGGATGTTCTTCGGGTTGCCTTTGCGCACCAGGAATACGATCGTCGAGGTGTAGGGGGAGCTGTCGTCAGCCAATCGTGTCTGCCAGTTGAGCGGCAGCAGCTTGCCCTGCTGTGCGATGACGTCGATGTCCGCCGCGAGCGCCAGGGTGACCACGTCCGCCCCGAGGCCTTCGGCCACCGAGCGCGCCTGCAGCTCCGAGCCGCCGTAGGACATGCTCACCTTGACGGTCTGGCCGCTCTTGGCCTTCCAGTACTTCTCGAAGGCGGCGTTGTAGTCGCCATAGAGCTCGCGCGTCGGCGAATACGATGCATTCAGAAGTGTCACGCCGGATGCGGCCGGGCGGGAGCAGCCCGAGACGATGCCGAAGAGGAGAGCGGCGATGAAGAGCACGCCGTCCCGGAAGAGCTTCTTGTGGGTAACCTGCATTGCCTGTCCTCTGTGAGTAACTGGCAATGTTGGAGCGAGCGCAGTTACGCCGTCAGTCGGAGGAAGGTGACAGATCGGTTATGAATGTCCATACAGGTGGCGCAGCAGGTGCGGCTGCAGCCCTGCTGCCGCATCGGCCACGGCATCGACCGCGCTCAGGTCAGCCAGCCGGGTCATCCGCAGGTCCGGGTAACCGCAGGGATTGATGCGGCGGAACGGCTCGAGATCGGTACTTATGTTAATGGCGATGCCGTGGTAGCTGGCGCCGCGGCGCACGCGGATGCCGACGCTCGCCAGCTTTCGGGCGTCGACGTAGACCCCCGGTGCTTTCTTGCGGGCCTCGGCCACGACGCCGAGCTCCGCCGCGTAGTCGATGACGCTGCGCTCGAGCGCGGTGACGATGTCACGAACTCCCAAACCCGCACGCCGCAGATCCACCAGGGGGTAGACGACGAGTTGGCCTGGCCCGTGATAAGTGACCTGGCCTCCGCGATCGATCTGCACCACGGGGATATCGCCGGCGGCGAGGACATGATCGCGGCTCGCGTTCATGCCCAGCGTGAACACCGGCGGATGCTCGAGAAACCAGATCTCATCGGCGGCGTCCGGTCCGCGCTGATCGGTGAAGCGCTGCATGGCGCGCCAGGTAGGCTCGTACTCCACGAGCCCGAGGTTGCGCACGATATGGGAAGGGACGGACCGCGCGACAGCCCGCACTGCTGCGGTCACATCGCCTTGCTCCACGCTCAAACGGCCTTCTTCCCGGAAAGGCGGCTATTGTCGAGGCCGGCGTTGTTTCGATTGAGCGCCTGCTCGGCGCGATAGCTGGAGCGAACCAGGGGTCCGGAAACGCACTCGAGGAAGCCCCGCGACAGAGCAATCTCGCGGTAGCGATCGAACTCCGCGGGGGTGACGTAGCGTTCAACGGGCAGGTGGTTCACGGTCGGGCGCAGGTATTGCCCGAGAGTGACGATGTCGACCCCGGCGGCGCGCAGATCCGCCAGCGTCTCTTCGACCTCCGCGTCCGTTTCACCGAGGCCGAGCATCAGGCTGCTCTTGGTCAACACGGCGGCTTGGTGTTGCTTCGCATGAGCGAGCACGCTCAGCGTCCGCTCGTACCCGGCG
>CAVSAZ010000012.1:0-270477 GCA_963726045.1 uncultured Pseudomonadota bacterium | reverse complement strand
CCTGGCATACGTCGTCTCCTTTCGAGTGTGGTTGATGCGTCCCAACGCGCTATACTCATGGGGCACGAAACTCAGAAGAACGGGAGCCTCGGATGCGCGGCGCGTTCAATTTGTTGATGCGAATCGTGAGCAGCCTCATCGGACTTGCGATGGTCGCGGTGGGGATCGTCTGGATCCTGCAGGGGCTCGATCTCGCCTTCCGCGTGGGATTCATGGTTGGGCAGCGGCGCTGGGTGCTCTACGGTGCGATCCTTGCCCTCGTCGGCATTGCGCAGGTCGTCTGGAGCAACACGCGGCAGGTGAGGTCGATCTGACGGAAGGGCCGACCCGCCTCACCCGACCCGTGGGCCCGTCCTCAGATACGAACGTCGGCTTTGAGTAAGGCTACTTGAGTGGGCTGAGTGGCAGGTTGTGGCCGCACCCCGCCCATCAGCAGCCGAGAGGCACATGCCGGCCCTGAGCGGTCCGTCCGAACGGCGGCTGGTGGGCCCGATGTCGTCGCCAGCCGGCTGCGGAATGGAAACGAACCCGCTTCACAGCGCGTCACGGCGCGTAGTCATCACCTGCTTGAATCGACTTTACACCGCTCGTTGGCGAATTCATGGTTAATACGGCCAGCGGAACCAACTGATGGCTGCCGGCGCGCGGCGCTTGATACACTACAAGCAGCGAACCTATGTTCGGGCCCGACTGCGCCGAGATACCGCTTCGCGTGCGGCACAATCCAGCGTATAAGACTCGTTGGATCTGCGCCGCCAGTCGTCGAGGCGACATACAGTTTGTCGTCGAGGCGCAACGGAAAGAACGCCACGTCCGCGGGAATCACGACACGAAGCCAGGAGGCAGCGCCGCGGCTCTCAGGTGCGCTAACACTCGACATCGCTATGCGGCGCGCACGACTCACAAGCGCACGTCCCTCGGCGGTCAGCGTGCCCTGGAACCGGAACCCTTGGAACGAAAAGGTTCCGATCTCGTTGAAATCCGCAAGCTGTTCCGCTGAATACCTCTCGTAGCGACGTTCGACGGCAGGAGCAACTTTGCGCGCCGCGCCCATACCGCGCGATCCGAACCGCAATACCGCAGTCTAACCGGGTACCTGTGCATCAACTGAATTGTCACATGACATGCTTGACCCCAGTGACCTGAGGGCCTTCTTCGGTCCACTGGTGACTTAGGAAATGGCCGCTTCTGGGTTGGTTGTTGCACTCAGTTGCTGTTTAAACTCTGCCGGCGTCAGGTTGCCGAGGCTGGAGTGAGGTCTCACCTCGTTGTACTGACGGCGGAACTGTTCGATCGTGATCTTCGCATCGATTCGGTTTCTGAACCACTCCATGCTCAGGCACTCGTCACGGAACTTGCCGTTAAAGGATTCATTGTTCCCATTCTGCCAGGGCTTGCCGGGGGCGATGTGCGCCGTGCCGATATTCGCCTTGAGGAGCCAGCGCAGTACGGCCCTGGACACAAACTCCGGTCCGTTGTCCGATCGCAGATACCTGGGACTGCCGTGAACGCTGACCAGCTTGCTCAGGACCTCGATCACACGTCCGGAACGGATGCTACCGCCCACTTCGATGGCCAGACATTCTCGGCTGAATTCATCGACCACTGTCAGGCATTTGAGCTGCTGCCCGTTGGCGCAAGCATCGAACACGAAGTCATAGGCCCACATCTGGCCCACGCCCGTTGCCGGCAACGGGCGTGGGCGGCTGGCTGCCACACGCCGCCGTGGCCTTTTTCTCGGCACCTGCAGCTTGTGCAGCCGCCACAGCCGATGAGTACGGTCAGGGCTCATGATGTGCCCACAGCGCGCGAGGAAGATCTGAATGCGCCGATACCCGTACCGCGGGTACTGTGCCGCCAGTTCCTGCATCGCGGCCACGGCCGGTGCATCCTTGGCCACCAGCCGCGACTGGTAACCCACCGTGGACCGCGCCACGCTCAACAGCGCGCACGCTCGCCGGACCGATCGACCCCGTTGGCACACGTAGGCGATCTGTTGCCGGCGCACGGGCGCGCTCACCATTTTTTTGCAGCGACTTCCTTCAAAATCTCGATGTCCATCACCCGCTCGGCCAGCATCTTCTTCAGCCGGGCGTTCTCAGCCTCAAGCTGGCGCAGCCGCTTCACATCTACCGCCTCCAGCTGCCCGAATCGCTTGCGCCAGGCATAGATCGTGACATCGCTGACCCCGTGCCTCTTGGCCACCTCCGACACGGGCGCCTTGTCCGCCTCGCGCAGAATCTTCACCATCTGTTCTTCCGAAAACCTCGTCTTCTTCATGGTCCCCTCGCTTCCCGACGGGCCATTATCCCTAAGTATCAACTGGACCGAAAATCGACCCTCAGGTCAAACCATACAATCGTCGATAGCATCGAATGCTCCTCGCACCATGCCGATGCAAGTGGCTGCCCACCTGGGGCCACCATTTGACGTCATGAGTCCGGATCTGGATGCTTACGTCAGAAACCATGGGACCGATCGGTGGCTTCTTTTCTCCGATTACGTGCTGCGGCAGAAGCAAAGGAAAACGAGCACCATCGCCTTCACCCTCGTGCCCGGCGGCAACTACTTTGAACCGAGTACCAGGGCGGTGATCTCCGCCGCCCGGGCGGATTTCAAGGACGTAAGCACCGTAAGCCACGAGATGCTCGAGCTGCTGGCTGACGGCCGGCTCTACACCTTCTGCTTCGTTGCTTTCCAGGATGACCTGCCTCAGTTCTCCACCGTGAATGACGCTCGCGCGTACATAGAGGCGGCTCTACACAGCCTCGGGCGGACCCTGGATATCCAGGGCCACGCGGCAAGCTATGAACAATTCCTGGCTTTGCAGCAAAAGGCTCGGGCGAAGAACTTCAACTTTCTACTTCTCGGGGACATCCTGCTCGTATCGACGATGGCCGCTTACATCGCGCAGCAGCTCGGTCGGCGCACAAAAGTGGATCGCTTCGCGTGGTTTTCGGATCGCGACAAACTTGTTGAAGCCTACGGTGGTTTTGCCTACATCGCCCTAGCAATCGCTTTGTCGGAGTACTGGCAGGAAATCGAAAAAGGCAGCGCAGGCCCTTTCCTGGGTGTAAATCCGCCGGACCTGTGTACTGATAGGGCCTGGTTCGACCGCATGACCAGGGTTCCGGACCACTACGCCGGTGCTGTTGCCGGCTGGGATCTCTCGAGTCAACTCGACGGACTGCCCTCCAAATATCGCCAAGTCCTCGGGGTCGCCACACGATGCCCGCAGAACGTGCGCATCATTCGCATCAATCCGCAGGGGGTATCAGGGTAGCGGGTACCTAGGCGCTTTTACCGAAACGAGCCAGAAGTAGCGGTTTTCCTGTGGATAACTGGGTGCTCGGAGAGCTCGACGACATCGCCGTGCTCCCGTGCTCTGCTGTCAAGCGTGCAGAATGCGCGATTCGCAACTGGTCTGCGTGAGTTGACAGACTTTCCACTTGGACGCCGATCAGACGATTGGACCGGACCGCTTTCGACCGCTTTGGACCCGCCTCGCCGTCCTCTCGCCATGGCTGCATTAGGTGCATAATATTTGGGATTGTGTCTTCTCCTCGCTCACGCTCCGACCCAGACTGGCTTAACCGCTCGAAAGTCCTATTTTCCGGCGAATCTCCCCGGTAAGCCTACAGATATCCCCGTAGTCCACAGTGCCGAAGCATGCGCCGTCGCGACGCCTGCAGCAGTCCGTCGCGGCATCGTAATCGCCGGCAGGACGTGTATGACCTGTATCGGTTGCTTTCCAGGCCCCGAGGTGCGGGACGGCACATTTCGGGCGACGGTGTTGCAGGCGCTGCAGGCCAAGTCCGCGGGGCGGAGTCTAGGGGTGAACCGGCAGTCCATCGCGGACCCCGAAGTGCGGCGCCGATCAGAAAAGGACTATGCGCACCTGCAGGCGGAGATCGTGAGCGAGTTGCCGGATTTTGAGCAGGCTTACGCGGCAGTCCAGAAGGTTTTACGATCATCTGCCGTGAGTCGACTAGCGGCCGGAATAGGCTTTGAAAGCCCGGAAGCGCAGGCCGCCATTGGGATGCACACTGGATGAACAGATTCGCAACCTTGCCACCCGCCCGCCCGCTCGGCAGGACGCCACCCCGCCGCTGGGCTGTCGCCTCTGTGGTCTGGATTGGGGCACAGGCCCGCCGGCCATTGCCGCGGCTTTTGAGCATTTGCCGGGAGTCGATGTCCGGGTCTACGGGCCCACTGCCACGTAAGGCAGTGGGCGACGGGCGCATTTCCAGTCATGGCGATGCATAGGCAATTGCGGCAAACTTGGCCGTAATAGCGAAAGTAGCGCCAGGGGGGAATAGGCCACAGCATGTCCGAGGACTTCTTCAGGCAGCCCATACTCAATTCGCCCTACGACTATCCATCGAGGCATTGGGAGCTGGATTCGGCTGGACAGCCGACGCAAAACATAGCGCCCAGTCGGCGCCGGGCGGATTTCATCACGCCCATCCCCAAGCCCAAGAAACGCAAGGCCGGCCAGGGTGAGCTGCGGCTCGAAGATGATCAGGGACTGTCGACCGCAAGTCAGCAGTACGACCTCACGTCCATCATCAACCAGGTGCGTGGGGCGGTGGATGCCTGGCGCAAGCTCCCCGAGGGGTCCTGGGCTGTTACGCCAGAAACCGCGCGGCTCCTAAAGCATTGGCGCCATCACGATTTCGGCGGCGTGCGGCCGTTTTTCTGCCAGGTGGAAGCGGTTGAAACTGCCATCTGGCTGACCGAGGTAGCGCCCAATATCAGTGCCGGCAAGGTGCTGCTCGAACATTTGGCCGGCGCCAACCGCGACGCCAATCCTGAGCTCAATCGGCTGGCGCTAAAGCTCGCCACCGGCGCTGGCAAGACCACCGTCATGGCCATGCTGATCGCTTGGCAGACCTTGAATGCCGTGCGCCGGTCCGGGGAGCCGCCACTTCACGCGGGGCTTTTTGATCATGGCGCCGGGTCTCACCGTCAAGGACCGCCTGCGCGTGCTGCAGCCGAACGATCCGGAGAGCTACTACCGCGAGCGCGAGCTGGTGCCCAACGACCTGCTGGCCGAGATGCAGCACGCGCGCATCGTCATCACGAATTACCACGCCTTCCGCCTGCGTGAGCGCATGGAACTCTCGGCCGGTGGCCGCGCCCTCCTTCAGGGACGCACCGGCGAGGAGCTGGTCACGACCGAGACCGAAGGCCAGATGATTCAGCGCGTGTGCCCGAGCTGATGGGCTTCCGGCACATCCTCGTGCTCAACGACGAGGCGCATCATTGCTATCGCGAGAAGCCGCCCGAGGCCGATGACGAAGAGCTCAAGGGCGAGGAGCAGGCAGGAGGCCGAGCGCAACAGCAAGGCGGCGCGGCTCTGGATCTCGGGACTCGAGGCCGTGAGCCGCAAGCTCGGGAGGCAAGCATCGCGCGCGTGTTTGATCTCTCGGCGACGCCGTTCTTCCTCGCCGGCTCCGGCTACGCCGAGGGGACGCTCTTCCCGTGGACGATGAGCGATTTCTCGCTGATGGACGCCATCGAGTGCGGCATCGTCAAGCTTCCTCGTGTGCCGGTGGCGGAGAACATTCCGGGCGACGAGATGCCGCTGTACCGGAATCTGTGGGAGAACATCCGCAACGACATGCCGAAGAAGGGACGCCGCCAGGGCGAGGAGCTGGACCCGGAAAAGCTGCCCATCAAACTGCAGACCGCGCTGCAGGCGCTCTACGGCCACTATGAGAAGACCTTTGAGCTCTGGCAGCAACGAGGCATCGCCGTGCCGCCATGCTTCATCATCGTCTGCCAGAACACGGCCATCTCGAAGCTGGTGTACGACTACGTGTCCGGCTTCACGCGTACGAATCCGGATGGCACGGCCACTCAGCACAACGGCCGCCTGGCGCTGTTCCAGAACTTCGACCCGTGACACCGAGTCCGCTACCGCGGCCGAACACGCTGCTGATCGACTCCGAGCAGCTGGAATCCGGCGAGAAGCTGGACGAAGACTTCCGCGCCATCGCCGCCGATGAAATCGAGCGGTTCCGACGCGAGATCGTGGAGCGCACCGGCGATCCGCACGCCGCCGACAACCTCACCGACCAGGACCTGCTACGAGAGGTCATGAACACGGTGGGCAAGGGAGGGCAGCTCGGCGCGCAGATCCGCTGCGTCGTCTCCGTGGCCATGCTGACCGAAGGCTGGGATGCCAACAACGTCACGCATATCCTCGGCATCCGCGCCTTCGGCACCCAACTGCTGTGCGAGCAGGTCATCGGCCGTGCGCTGCGCCGCCAGAGCTACGACCTGAACGACGAGGGCCGGTTCAACGCCGAATATGCCGACATTTTTGGAGTGCCCTTCGACTTCACGGCCAAGCCCGTCGTGTCACCGCCCCAGCCCCCGCGTGAGACCGTGCAAGTCAAAGCCGTGCGACCCGAGCGCGACTTCCTGGAGATCCGCTTCCCGCGCGTCGAGGGCTACCGTGTCGAGCTGCCCGAGGAACGGCTCGACCGCCGTGTTCGACGAGGATTCCAGGTACGTGCTGACGCCGGACACCGTCGGCCCGACCACCACGACAATTCCGGCATCATCGGCGAGCAGGCCGAAATCGACGTTCGAGCACCTCGCGAAGTGCGCCCCTCTACGTTGCTGATGAACCTGACGCGCCATCTGCTCTACAGCAAGTGGCGCGACCCGGGCGAGGAGCCCAAGTTGCACCTGTTCGGCCAGCTGAAGCGCATCGTCAAGCAATGGCTGGACACTTGCCTGGTCTGTAAGGGCGACACCTATCCAGCCATGCTGATGTACCAGCAGCTCGCGGACCAGGCCTGCGAGCGCATCCACGCCGGCATCATTCCGCGGCCGGGGAGGGCAAGGTCGTCAATGCGCTGCTCGATCCGTACAACCCTACCGGCGCCACCGCGCACGTGCGCTTCAACACCTCCCGCCCCGAGCGCTGGGACACCTGCGGGCCGCCGCCGAAGAATCACGTGAACTGGGTCATGCTCGACAGCGATTGGGAGGCGGAGTTCTGCCGCATTGCGGAGGCGCACCCGAAGGTCGTGGCCTATACCAAGAACCACAACTTAGGGCTCGAGGTGCCATACCGGCATGAGTCCGAGTCGCGCCGTTACCTGCCGGACTTCATCCTGCGCGTGGACGATGGCCGAGGACCCGACGACCTGCTCAACCTGGTCGTGGAGATCAAGGGCTACCGCCGGGAAGACGCAAAAATGAAGAAATTGACCATAAATAGCTACTGGATTCCGGGCGTGAACCAGCTTCAGACTTACGGCCGCTGGGCCTTTGCGGAGTTCGACGACGTCTACGCGATGGAGAAGGACTTCAAGGCCAAGCTCGAAGCTCAATTCAACCATCTGATCAGCGCCGCCACGGTCGCACCGGGGAGCGTCTGATCATGGCCCGTAAACCCGCGCAGCCCAAACAGGTCGAAGACTTGAAGCACGGAGAAGCCAAGCGCCGCAACATCCCGACCGCCGAATACCAGTCGGTGCAGGATAAGGCGCAGCAGGCGCCCAAGGTGCTGCGCTACCCGCGCAACACCGACCTGGACCCGCAGCTCGTCTGGCGTGGCAAGGACGAGCAGGACGCACAGGACCTCGTCGTCCACGCGCCGCCCATCTATATCCAGGAGAAGGTCCACCCCAAGGCGCTCATCGACGACCTCCTGCGCCAGACCCACGAGAGCCAGCACGAAGCAGGGCAGATCACCGCCGACCTGTTCGCCGACTTCAACGGCATCCCCAAGGGCATAGACAAGACCGAGTTCTACCAGCACGACCAGAACTGGACGAACCGGATGATCCTCGGCGACTCACTGCAGGTGATGGCAAGCCTCGCAGAGCGCGAGGGGCTGCGTGGCAAGGTGCAGTGTATTTACCTCGATCCTCCGTATGGGATCAAGTTCAACAGCAACTTCCAGTGGTCGACCACCAGCCGGGATGTGAAGGACGGAAAGGCCGATC
This sequence comes from uncultured Pseudomonadota bacterium, assembly GCA_963726045.1. Classification (GTDB taxonomy): domain Bacteria; phylum Pseudomonadota; class Gammaproteobacteria; order Steroidobacterales; family Steroidobacteraceae; genus 13-2-20CM-66-19. Next base: position 262,510 of record CAVSAZ010000012.1, on the reverse strand, counting down.
ACATCACGCGGGAGCCGGAGCAGGTGAAGGCATTCCGAGATACGTGGCGGGATGGTCTCCATAGTTATTTGGCCTATTTGAGGGACCGACTTGTAGTCGCTCGAGATCTCTTGGCGGTATCCGGTTCGGTGTTTGTGCAAATTGGCGATGAGAATATTCATCGTGTCCGAGCGTTGCTGGATGAGATATTCGGAGATGAGAATTCGGTTGCTCTGATTCCGTTTGTAAAGACAGCTGGACTCGGAGCCTCTGGTCTTCCAATCGTCTGTGATTATTTGCTCTGGTATGCCAGAAGCAAAGGGGACCTCAAGTATCGTCCCGTTCTCGCATCGAAAGCCGCTGGCGAGAAGGGTGCCGAACAATACACGTGGATCGATCTACCAAACGGCATTCGCCGCGCAGCTACCCGAGAAGAAAAAGCCGGAGCAACGGAGCTGGAGGTTGGCGCGAAGTTATATCGTATTGACAATCTAACCTCGGGCGCATTTCGCCCAAATACCACAATCAATTACGAGTTCAGGGGCAAAACTTATCATCCGGGCACGGATAAGTGCTGGAAGACAACACAGCAGGGTCTTGATCGGCTTACAAAATGCCAGCGCCTGCAAGTATCTGGTTCAACGCTGTCATACGTCCGATTTCTTGATGATTTCGCAGCCATCCCAATCAAGGCGCTTTGGACAGATACTGGAACGGGCGGATTCGGAGATGACAAACTTTACGTAGTGCAGACTACAGCGAAGATTGCCGCTCGTTGCATTTTGATGGCCACGGACCCCGGCGACCTAGTGATTGATCCGACCTGCGGCTCTGGGACAACCAGCTATGCCGCCGAGCAATGGGGTCGTCGCTGGATCACTATCGATACCTCCCGCGTCGCGCTTGCCCTGGCTCGCGCCCGCATCATGGGTGCGCGCTACCCGTTCTATCTGCTGTCCGATTCGCGCGACGGTCAGATCAAGGAAGCCGAAGTTACGCACACCGCGCCGAGTTCGCAGCCCGCCTACGGTAACATTCGCCACGGTTTCGTTTGTGAACGGTTGCCACACGTTACTTTAGGATCAATAGCCAACAACGCTGAAATCGACGTTATCTGGGAGACTTGGCAGAAGACGCTCGAGTCGCTTCACGAGCAACTGAACGCGGCGCTAAGAAAGTCGTGGCAGGAGTGGGAGATTCCGCGCGAGGCCGAGGCCAACTGGCCCGCCTCCACGAGAAGGCTGCACGCGGACTGGTGGCAAGCGCGCATCGAGCGACAGAAAGAGATTGACGCATCCATCGCCGCCAAGGCCGAGTACGAATACCTATACGACAAGCCTTACACAGACAATAAGACTGTGCGTGTGGCCGGTCCGTTCACGGTGGAATCCCTCAGCCCCCACCGGATGCTGGGTGTCGATGAGAATGACGAGCTGATCGATCCCCTGACGCCTGGTCCCAGCGGCGTGCGCGTCGGCGCCAGCTTCGAGCAGATGATCCTGGAGAACCTAAAGGTCGCCGGCGTCCAGCAGGCGCACAAGGAGGATCGGATCCGCTTCACGGCGCTGACCGGCTGGCCGGGCAGCTATATCTGTGCCGAGGGGCACTACCAGGAAGGCGAGACGGAGAAGCGCGCGGGTGTTTTCATCGGTCCGGAATTCGGTACCGTGTCGCGCCCCGACCTCGTGGAGGCGGCGCGGGAAGCGGGTGATGCCGGTTTTGACGTGCTGATCGCCTGTGCCTTCAACTATGAGGCGCACGCCAACGAGTTCCACAAGCTCGGTCGCATCCCGGTGCTCAAGGCGCGCATGAACGCCGACCTGCACATGGCTGCGGACCTCAAGGCCACCGGCAAGGGCAACCTGTTCGTCATCTTCGGAGAGCCGGACATCGAGATCCTGGATCTGGCGAAGTCGCAGATCTGCGTCAAAGTACACGGTGTGGACGTGTTCGACCCCTCCACCGGGGAGGTGCGCAGCGATGACACCGACAAGATCGCCTGCTGGTTCGTCGACACCGATTACAACGGCGAGAGCTTCTTCGTCCGCCACGCCTACTTCCTGGGCCAGAACGACCCCTACAAGGCGCTGAAGACGACGCTGAAGGCCGAGATCGACGAAGAGGCCTGGGCCAGCCTGAACAGCGATACCTCGCGCCCCTTCCCGAAGCCGAAGTCCGGCCGTATTGCGGTGAAGGTCATCAATCACCTGGGCGATGAGGTGATGAAGGTGTTCCGGGTGTAGGCCGTGGAGTTCCTGATCGCGGATACCTTTACGGCCAGTCTGGCGCGTCTGACGACGGCCGAGCAGAAGGCGGTCAAGGTCACCACCTTCGATCTGCAGACCCATCCGGTCAGTCCCGGTATCCAGATGCACAAGCTGGATCATGCCCGTGATCCCAACTTCTGGTCTGCCCGGGTGAGCGCGGACATCCGCATCATCGTGCATCGTACGACGGGCAGCCTGTTGCTGTGCTACGTCGATCACCACGACAGGGCCTACGGCTGGGCCGAGCGCCGGAAGCTCGAGACGCATCCCAAGACCGGCGCCGCGCAGCTGGTGGAGCTGCGAGAGCGCGTGCAGGAAATCGTGACACCGGTGTTTGCGCCGGTACAGTCCGCTCCCGTGGCGTCGGCGACCCAGAGCAGACCCAAGCTGTTCGACCAGCGCTCCGATGACGAGCTCCTGGGCTACGGCGTGCCGCCGGAATGGCTGGCCGATGTGCGCGCCGCGGACGAAGACGGTCTCCTGGTTCTTGCCGATCATCTACCCGGCGAGGCGGCCGAGGCGCTGCTGGAACTAGCCACCGGAGGCACACCACGCCCACCGCAGGCGCTTCCCCCGGCAGCATCGCCCTTCGATCATCCGGACGCCCAGCGTCGCTTTCGGGTGATGAACAATGTGGAGGAGCTAACGCGTGCTTTGGAATATCCGTGGGACCGCTGGAGCGTCTTCCTGCATCCTGAGCAGCGACAGATCGTGGAGCGAAGCTTCAGTGGACCTGCCCGCGTTTCCGGCTCGGCGGGTACGGGCAAGACCATCGTTGCGCTGCATCGCGCAGCGCATCTGGCGCGCGTCAATCCGGATGGACGAGTCCTCCTGGCCACGTTCTCGGAACCCCTGGCCCGCGCGCTGCAAATTCAGCTGCGCCGATTGGTTAGCCACGAGCCCCGGCTGGCGGAACGGATTGACGTAGGCGCCCTGGACGCGGTGGCGGTTCGTCTGCACAAATCGCTAATCGGCCCGGTGACGTTGACCTCAGAGCAGACATTGCGAGCAGTCGTGCGAGAGGCATCAGCCGCGGTAGCGGGGCATCGATTCAGCCACTCGTTCCTCCTATCCGAATGGACGCATATCGTGGATGCCCGGCAACTGCGCACTTGGGAGGCCTATCGGGACGTGATCCGCTTGGGCCGTAAGACCAGGCTGAAAGAGCCGCAACGGGTACAGCTGTGGGACATCTTCGGTCGCGTCTGGGCAGTGCTCGGCGAACGGGGGTCGACGACGGTGGCGGCCATGTATGTCGCACTGGCCGGAAAGCTGGCACAAGCGCGGCACGCTCCGTATGAATTCGCGGTAATCGATGAGTGCCAGGACCTGGGGCCGTCCCAGCTTGGCTTCCTGGCAGCCCTGGGTGGAGGCCGTCCCAATGCGCTGTTTTTCGCCGGAGACCTCGGTCAACGGATTTTCCAGCAACCGTTCTCGTGGCTTTCACAGGGCGTCGATGTGCGCGGACGCTCGCGAACACTACGCGTCAACTACCGGACCTCGCATCAGATCCGGCAGCAGGCGGATCGCCTGCTCGATCCGGAAATCACGGACATGGACGGAGTGCGCGAGGAGCGTACCGACACCGTCTCGGTTTTCAATGGGCCGGTACCGCAGGTTAAAGCCTTTGCAACCGCAGACGAGGAGGAGGAGGGCCGTGGGCACCTGGCTTCGCGAGCGGGCTGTGGAAGGGCTAGAGCCTCACGAAATAGGGGTATTTGTCCGCTCGGAGTCGCAAGTCGAGCGCGCACGCCGGGCGATGGAGCTGGCCGGGATCGCGTGTCGGGAGCTCAGCGCCCAGCTGGAGGTCACCAGCGGTTTCGCGGCGATTGGCGTAATGCACCTGGCCAAGGGATTGGAGTTCCGCGCGGTGGCTGTCATGGCCTGTGACGACGAAGTGCTGCCACTTCAGGAGCGGATTGAGCAGGTCGGCGAGGATGGCGATTTACAGGACGTCTACGACTCCGAGAGGCACCTGCTCTATGTCGCCTGCACGCGGGCGAGGGATGACCTGCATGTTTCGGGGGTCGAGCCGGTGTCGGAGTTTCTGGAGGATTTAGGTGCGCCCTCGGGGAGTCACGGGTGAAATCGCCGCAGGATGGTCAAAAGCCGGAACGCCTTACGGCGGCGTCGAGTCAGGATAGTGGTCGGGCTTAGGGTGCGGCCGGCAGCCCGGCGCGCTCACTGCCCCGCTGCCGCTAGCTCCGGGGCCGGGCTGCTCCAGCGCCGGGGCGCATTCAGTACCACAACAGGCCGCGCCGGCGTTGCCTTTGACAGTTTCATGGATCAGCGGCTCGAGAAATTTTGTGCCCCGCATTCATAGAAGGACGGCCTGGAAGGTGTGCCGGCTTAATGCGCGACGTCGAGCATTCGCTCTGCGAGCTAGACAAGATCCTGCGGGTGCGAAATGGGGCAAGGCAAGCCGCGCGCTCGGTGCTGGCCGCCGGGTACACCCGAAGCGACCGGCGGATTAGGCCCCGTCGCTATTTGCGCGGTTTCGCCTGATGGGAGCAGAATGCCTCCCACCGCTCGCACTGGAACGAGAAATTCCCACATGAGCAAAGGAAAGAGGGGTGGGCGGGGTAAGCCATTGCCATCCAAGGCACGGCGGTCGAAGACTCACAGCAAGAGAATGCCGGCTCATCGAGCCGCAAAACGAAAAGGAGGGGTTTTCAGAGTGTCGAACACCGTGCCACCCCCTCCGAAGAAGCTGAGGTAGGGGTGCACAGATGAGCGATAAGAAGACGGGCGGGCAGCCCCCAAAGAGGCCACCTCCACCGCCGCCACCGCGGCCTCCGGCGGTTCCGGGCAGGCGATCGCCCTCGGGTCCCATTGGGGACTCAATGCCGCCGGACATATCGAACACTGTGCCACCGCCGCCACAACCCAAGCGAACGAAATAGGCCAGAACAGGGAAGCCGGAACGAGAGCACACGAATGAACGACAAGAGCAAGGGCGGCGGTCAGCCGCTACCGCTGACGCCACCGCGCAAGCCGACGGACGACGGCGTGAGGCAGGACAGCATCCCAGGAAGGAACCTGCCGCTGCCGCGTCCGCAGCCTACAACGGTGTCGACCACTTTACCGCCGCCACCGCAGCCGAAGAATAGACGCAAGCGAATCGAGAGAATCGCTATCAATGACGGATGAGGAATTAGCGAGACGTCAGGACGACCTCCTGTTTGGTGTGCCGCGGTCCATTCGTTATCACGAGCGCCGCCTTACCTTCTATGAGCGGCTGCACCGCGCCACTGACTTCCTGACTATCTTGCTTGCTGGCGTCGTTTTGTCTGAGCTGCTTGGAAGCCCGAGTTATCTGGCACTTCGAGTGCTCGCGGGCCTAGGAGCGTTCTTCACCGCGTGGGATCTAGTGATTGGATACGCGCGGCGTGCTGATATGCATCGGAACCTACGGCGGCGATTCATTTTGCTACAGGCCGACATGACTGGCGCAGAGTTGTATGATGAAAAGGTCCTGGCAAGCGCCGAGCGCCGCCGGTTGCAGATCGAAGCGGATGAGCCACAGGCATATCGTGCGCTCGATGTACTTTGCCACAACGAGCTGTGTCGAGCGACTGATAGGCCGGGCTGTGACATGTTCAAGGTTCCGTTCTCGTTGAAAATTACGGCCAATCTGCTCCGTTGGAATGACTATAGGTTCCTACGACTGGAACCGAAGCCAGAGGTATAGGCACTAGCGGCTTCCGCTACGGAGGCGTTAGTAACAGGGGGCTTCTGTGGAATTCAAAGACTGGGCGATCATTTTCGCTACGATGGTGGGGCCTATCCTGGCGGTGCAGGCTCAGAAATCGGTCGAAGCATTGCGGGAAAGGCGCAATCGCAAGAATTGGGTATTTACCACCCTGATGGGAACTCGCCAGGCGCGGACGTCGCCGGATCACGTCCGAGCCCTCAACATGATAGATCTTGGATTCGACGGACATCGAATCTTAGGGGTGTACCGGAGCCGCACGAAGTCCGAGCAGAATGTGCTCGACAAGTGGCATGAGTACCTCAACCATCTCACCACAAAGTATGACCAGGATCAGGTGGTCCTTTGGGGTGTCCGCGGGGACGATCTATTTACTGATCTGTTGGGTTGTATGGCTCGCGATCTGAGATTTCGGTTTGACAAAGTTCAACTGAAAACGGGGTCGTACTGGCCGAGGGCTCACGCGGATATTGATAGCGACCAGGAGGTTATCCGCAAGCAGCTCGTCAAGCTTCTAAGCGGAGATGGCGCTGTAAAGATTGACGTCGCACGATTGCCTTCAACGGAGGCCGCGACGCAAGCCATGCAAACATTGATCAAGGAACTCACCGCCGCCGCTTCTGGGGAGCGCACAGTCCGAGTCGAGGTCGTTGGGAACGGAGATACCGCAGCGTAGAGGTGGGAAACCGGCCGCCGCTGGACGCTACCCCCGGCCCCGGCGACCGGGCCGGCCGCCGCGGCGGCAGAGCCAGTTTTTGCGGGTGCCGGTTCGGCACGCCGTTTCCATTTCAGTATTGATGGCCACTCTTCACGCCTGACCCGGACGCGGAGTAGCGAACAGTGTCCTCGGAATTCGAAGCTATATCCGTTCGCCGCCCTTATCGCGTCCCGCCCCCCAGCCACCCAGTAGAGACGGACGCATATCATCGAGACCATGCGGCCGGTTCCTGCGCCCCGCGCTATCAGGCGAAGCCGCAAGGGTTGGGAGGAATGGCTAATCGAATGGGCTTGGTGCACCGCCGCGCCGACATCTTGGCGCGATTCGGAATTTCCGCAACCTTCGACCTATAGCCCTGTAGGGCGGGCACGCGAGTACCAGCCTTGGTTGGCGATACTGGGATCGAACCAGTGACCCCTGCCTTGTGAACGGCCGGGGCGGTAACTTCCCGCCGATCCCGGACGTCAGTCAGTTTCTTGCGCCTCAGGTCGCGCTGTACGTCTGTCGGCATCTTCGATGTGGCCGAGACCCGCAATGAGCCATCGGCGATGACGCCTGCGCGCTGAGGCCAACGTCCGATTGATACCACCACCCGCACCGCTGTGCGCGGACGCTTTTCCGAGCAGTGAAATGAGGCGTCATTTAGCGACCTGTTTTATTGACATCACGCTCATGGGCATTTCATGTGACACCTGGTTGTCCGAGTTGACTTGCATTCATAGACGCGGGATGCTTCCAACTGTGAAGTAGTGAGTCGGGAGTGGAGTTCTGATGGAATCAGAGATTCGAACCAGCATCAGTTCTGCTCAAGAAGGGCTCAGGCTATAGCGTGCCGGGGAGTCGATGAACAACGGCAATCAAGAACAGGGAATACGCTACCTCATCCGTAAGCATGTAGAAAGGCATGCGGTAAGACCCTGGTTTTCTGGAGCTACGGCAATCGCCGGAGCCATCGCCGGGCTGTTGGGCGCGCTGTACGCTGATCAGATCAAAGAGGCATTCCCGTTTTTCTGGGGGGCGGGACACATCCAATTTCACGCTGTTGCGTTTTGGGGCCTCGTAATTCTGTTCGGCTGGATGTTTGGCGCGAATTTCTGGGCACAGAGCAACGCAACTGACCGTCAGATTTCGTCGCTGAAGGCGAGTACCCACGAGCTCAAAGATGGCGTTTCAGCAGTTCATGAGACGTCACAGTCTTTAATCGATCTCGTACGAACCTTGCCGCCCCATGATTTCCTCGAGAATTTTGCTGCATATCTCTACCGCTGCTATCCAGCGGCTGTCCGTGCGCTAGGGGAAGAGGCGGGCCGGGAGGAGATAACTGAGGGAATCGTCAGCGTCCTTTCCAGCCTGGCGTACACCGCAAAATTTTTCGATGGGGGCGGATCAGATACCGAGTACTCGGCGAACGTGATGATATATCGCGATTTCCACGGATTGGACGCAGCCCAGGTTCGGGAATATGAGCAAGGTGCTTTGTTTACCGAGCGCCAAGGTACCGGCGCGACAGCGTGGAGCGGCGTGCTCGAACTCGCTCCTGAACTCGCTGTCTTCTTGAGAGGAGATGAAGCGGTGGCAGATCCAGAGCGACTCTCGGCAATCATTCTGGAGATACCGCGCAGTGAGTTTCGGATGGATCGTGGTCGAAAGGCGGTGCTGCCGGGGGCGCCGGATGCGTTCTGCGATCGGGCCTACGTCTTTCTCCACGATGCACGAGAGATGGGGAATCAATGTCGCACTCAGCGAGCGCTGCGGCAGAGCGTCGGCGATCAAATCGAGCGCTACTTTACGGAGGGGGCCGGACAGACGATCCGTAGCTTCGTGTCTATTCCCTTGGAACAACCGTCGGAACCTGGGGAGGTAACGGACCCGTTGGGGGTTGTGAACATTCATTCCAGTAAGCCGCAGATGCTGCGGGGCCGCGGTGTTCAGTTCTTCGTGCCTCGTAACGGCCCCGCATAGGCTTCTGATCGCAGGACTGCTTCGTAAGCTCTTGCGAAGGGGCCGGTAAGCGCATATATAGAGGGTACGGCGAAGGTGGAGCGCAATATGTCAAGTACGGATAAGTTCACGCGCCGAACAGTGAGTGGCGACGCACCCCCGCAGCATAAGAAGCCCGTGAGTGATTATCTCCAGCGGGTACTCGACTCTATGGCCGATCTCAGCCGGAATCCGGCAAAGGCACAGGAGGTCGAGAAGAGCGGTGGCAGCTACGAGATTGTCAAGCCAAGCCGGTAACGGCTAACCACGCTTCTTTCACCGCCACGGGGTTCGCACAGCGCTGCTCGTCAACCAGCAAGACCACCGATCTCCGCAATGGCCTGGTCAAGGAAGCTTTGAGTTCCAGTACTGCAAGTATTTCTCGTAGGCGTCCGCGGACGTGAGAAAGCTGATGTGGTCTGGGCATCTCACCCGATGCGCTGTAATCGTGTTCGACAGCATTCGTCGAGCCTTCGCCACTCGGTGATGTCCATCGATCAGGTTGAAACGTGCCGGTGCGATCTCAGCCAGGACTACCGGCCGAGATAGGTCGGCCGCCTGGATAGCGGCGTCATCGAGCCGATCGCTGCTCCCGTAATCCGGGATCTCGGAGAGCTCGACGATCTCCATGGGAAATTGTTCTGGGTGGGCAGAGATAAACGTAATGAGGCGCGAGATGTTGAACTCGAAGATGCCGTTGGGGTAGAGCTCGTCGCCCGGCTCGGTTGCGCAGGGTTGAAACTGCGGATCGCACCTAAGACGGCGGGGCTTCTCCGTTGGTCTGGATCCAGGACCCGTTCGCACGCGTCTGCCCATGGCAATACCCGACCACCCGCAAAAAGTGGAACCAAAACTGGAACCAATTGTTATTTTGGACCTGGAACCAATGGCGTTCGCGAGAAAAAAAGTCCAATGAAATCAATGGTCGGGGTGACAGGATTTGAACCTGCGACACCTACGTCCCGAACGTAGTGCTCTACCAGGCTGAGCTACACCCCGAGATGGCGGGCTCCGCGGACCCTGTGGCCTCGAGGCGGCAGGGAGAGCGGGCGGCGCAGTTTACTCAAGCGACTCCCGGGCTTCAATGCGCCCAGGGTGGATTTTTGGCCCCGGCGCCCCTTCCGGGAAGCCTTACCGCCCGGCCGCCGCTTTGGGTATCCTCGCCCTCTAAGAACAAGGGAGCGCATGATGCCGCTCACGAGGATGAAATCGGGGACATGCAGGTGGCTCGCTGGGGTGCTCCTAGTGTTCCTGGGCACCCTGGGGCCGTCACGACCCGCCCGCGCGGATCTCGCCACCGCGCAGCGGGAATATCTGGCGCAAGATTACCCGCGTGCCTTTGAGGACTTCCTGGCGCTCGCTGAGCTGGGGCAGCCAGTCGCGCAACTCAGTGTGGCTGTCATGTACCAGGCAGGGCGGGGCGTGGCCGAAGCGAGCGATATCCACGCCTATGCCTGGGCAACGCTTGCCGCCGAGAACGGCGAGACGAAGGGGAAGGAGATGGCCGATGCCATTCGGCCGCAGCTGGCTCCCGGGTCGGAGCGCATCGCCGGTTGGGTGACGGCCGCCTACACTCCGACGGCGCTCGAGAAGAGTTTATTGCCGGACCTCGAGCATCGCGGGCCTTTTCCTCCGTGCAAGCTGGTGAAGTGGTATCAGCCGCGTTTTCCATTGGAGGCCCGTGAGCGGGGGTTCGATGGAATCGTCCTGGTGGATTTCACCATCATGCCGGATGGTAGGGTATAACGCTCGCGATGCGGGCGTTGAGCGTCGGGTCGGGGGACCAGGCTCTGGCCGCCGCAAAAACCTGGCTGGATCGAGCCGCCGCCAGCGGTAATGGCGATGCGAAACTTTTTCTGGCGGCGATACTCGTGGCCGCGCCGCAGCCCGAGCTGCGCGACCCAACTCGCGCGGTCGAGTTGCTCAAGGGACTGCAGGAGGAGTCGAATGATCCGGCGGTGTTCGAGACACGGGCCGCCGCGCAGGCCGACCTCGGGGACTTCGAGCAGGCGATTCGCAGCGAGGAGAAAGCGATACGCGCTGCCCGCGCTCTATCTTGGGATCTTGGGCCTCTCGAGCAGCGGCTCGCGCGCTATGAGTCGCACAATCCGTGGTATGGCAGCTTGCTCGCTTTCTCACCGTGGCCCCAGACCCCCAGCGGGTCCGGCGGCCGTTGAGTCAGGTCGTATGCTCCACCGCGAAGCGCGCGAGCGCCGCGAGCCCCTCCTTATAGACGCTGTCCGGCAGCGGCTTCAGTGAGAGCAGGGCCTGCTCGGCCGATTCCTTCGCCAGCCGCGCGGAGTACTCCAGGCCGCCGGTCGACTCGATGGCGGCGATGATGGGCTCGAGCTGGGCGAGGCCGCCCTTCTCGATGGCGACGCGGATGGCGGCGCGCTGCGGCTCGGTGCCGTTGCGCAGCGCATAAATGAGAGGCAGGGTGGGCTTGCCCTCGGCGAGGTCGTCGCCCAGATTCTTGCCGCGCTCGGCGGGATTCGAGCGGTAGTCGAGCACGTCGTCCACCAGCTGATAGGCCGTGCCGAGATGACGGCCGTAGGCCGCCAGCGCCTTGCGCACCTGCTCCGGGCTGCCCGCGAGCACCGCCGCAACCTCCGCGCCGGCCTCGAAGAGCTTCGCGGTCTTGCGGTAGATGACCTCGAGATAGCGCTGCTCGGTGGTGTCGGGGTCATGCGCATTCATCAGCTGCATGACCTCGCCCTCGGCGATCACGTTGGTGGCGTCCGCCATGATCTCCATGACCGGCTGGGACGTCAGCGAGGCCATCATCTGGAAGGCGCGCGAGTAGACGAAGTCGCCGACCAGTACGCTGGCCTGGTTGCCGAAGACCTGATTGGCGGTATCCCGGCCCCGGCGGAGCGAGGAGCCGTCGACCACATCGTCGTGCAGCAGCGTGGCGGTATGAATGAATTCGATGAATGCCGCCGCCTCGATGTGCGCGTGCGGCCGGTGGCCGCAGGCACGGCCGGCCAATACCACGAGCAGCGGGCGCAGCCGCTTGCCGCCCCCGGAAATGATGTGCTCGGCGATCTGGTCCACGAGCGGGACGGCGCTCTTCAGGCGCGCGCGGATCACCTGGTCCACGGACTCGAGGTCCGAGTGGACGAGCGCGCGGATGTTTTCCAATGTCATTAGCAGGCGGACCTTGAGTACAGCCCCACATCGTAGCCGACGCGGGGGCCGCGGAGAATGGACGCGGCGCGCCCGGGGGGCCGTAAATGGTCCAAAAGCGCGTCGAAAGCGCACGGATTGCGGCGTTTTCCAGCCCGTGGAACAGGCCGTTTGACCCGCCGGGAGGGCGCCAGTAGAATGCGCGGCCTTTCTCCAGACCCCCGCTCGCCTGCAAGCCTATGTACGCAGTGATCGCCACCGGCGGAAAGCAGTATCGTGTCACCAAAGACGGCGTACTGCGCATCGAGAAGCTCGACGCCGAGGCCGGCGCCACGGTCGAGTTTGGCCAGGTTCTGCTCGTCGGCGAGGGCGCCAACGTGAAGCTCGGCAATCCGCTGCTCTCGGGGGGCAAGGTGGTCGCCACCGTGGTTCGCCACGGTAAGGGCGCCAAGGTATCGGTCGTGAAGTTCAAGCGCCGCGCAGCACTACCTGCGGCAGAAGAACCACCGCCAGCCGTTCACCGAGATCAAGGTGACGGACATCAGCGCGGGCTGAGGCAGAGCATGGCACATAAAAAAGCAGGCGGCAGTACCAAGAACGGCCGCGATTCCCACTCCAAGCGACTCGGTGTGAAGCGCTTCGGCGGCGAGCAGGTGCTCGCCGGCAACATCCTCATCCGCCAGCGGGGCACGCCCGTGCGGCCGGCTCCAATGTCGGTATCGGCGTCGATCACACGCTGTTCGCCAAAGTATCGGGCAAGGTGGAGTTCCAGCGCCGCGGCGCGGAGCAGCGGCTGTACGTCAATGTCGTGCCGGAGATCGGCGTGACGGAGACTCCGGCCGAGACCACCGAAGCCGCATAAATTCCGGAACCAGTGAGAGTGCGGCAGTCTCGCACTCCCTGAGACCCGCTACCGCGAGCTGCCAATGCTCCAGGAAACCCCCGGCCTCGCGCCGGGGTTTTCGTCTTAGGTCACCCGCATGAAATTCGTCGACGAAGCCAAGCTCAAAGTGCAGGCCGGAAACGGAGGTCGCGGCAGCACGAGCTTCCGTCGCGAGAAGTTCGTGCCCTTCGGGGGCCCCGACGGCGGTGACGGTGGCCATGGGGGCAGCGTCTTTCTGCGTGCCGCACCCGGGATCAACACCCTGGCGGACTTTCGCATCGAGCGCACCTGGAAAGCCCAGCATGGAGAGCCGGGCAGCGCGAATGATTGCACGGGCCGCAGCGGTGATGACCTCTACGTCCCCGTGCCGGTGGGCACCATCGTGCGCGATGCGGAGACCGAGTGAGCAGCTGGGCGATCTGACCCGTGAAGGAGACGTGCTGGCGGTGGCTCGCGGCGGCAAGGGCGGCTGGGGCAACCAGCGCTTCAAATCGAGCACGAACCGCTCGCCGCGCCAGTTCGGTCCAGGGCTACCCGGTGAGAAGCGCGCGCTCGAGCTCGAGCTCAAGGTAATCGCCGATGTGGGTCTCCTGGGTCTGCCGAACGCCGGAAAATCCACCCTCATCCGTGCCGTTTCCGCTGCACGGCCCAAGGTCGCCGACTACCCGTTCACCACGCTGCACCCCAACCTCGGGGTCGTCTACGTGGGGGAGCACCGCAGCTTCGTGATGGCCGATATTCCTGGGCTCATCGAGGGCGCGGCGGAAGGAGCGGGGCTCGGAATCCGTTTCCTGAGGCATCTGCAGCGGACGAGGGTGCTGCTGCACCTGGTCGACATGGCGCCGCCGGACCCGGAAGCCGACCCGGTGAAGGATGCCCGGGCGATCGTCCAGGAGCTGAAGAAATTCAGCAAGGAGCTGGCGGCGAAGCCGCGCTGGCTGGTGATCAATAAGAGCGACCTTCTGCCCGACGCAGAGGCGCAGAAACGTGCGCGCGCCATCGTCCGCGGCCTACGGTTCCGCGGTCCTCATTTCCTCGTGTCCGCGGCTACCGGCCGCGGAACCAAGGAGTTGTGCGAGGCAGTTATGGGTTTTTTGGAGGAGCAGGATCGCGCGGCACGCGGCCTCGCATCACCTGCAGGAGGAACTGTCGACGAGCAGCCGGCTTCAGCTTGAGCGGGATCGGAGCCGAAGTCGGCGGGGCAGTCCAGCGGAGCTTCTCTTGACCATTCATCGCAGTCGGCCTCAGGCCATTGCGCGAATCCGAGCCGCGAGCCGGCTCTTGTGTCGCGCCGCCTTGTTTCGGTGGATGATCTGCTTGTTAACCAGAGTGTCGATGACCGGGACAGCTTCCTTGTAGGTGGCCTGGGCCGTCTCCTTGTTCCCTCCGGTAATCGCCGCCGTCACATCGCGCACGGCTGTACGCATTCGCGAGCGCAAAGCGACATTGCGTGCGCGGTGTTTCTCGGCTTGGCGAGCCGCCTTCTCGGCGGACTTGGTGTTGGCCACATGCTCTCCGTTAGGAAAAAAAGAACCTTCCCCCTGCTCGCGGGGGTCGCTAGTCTGCTCAGGTGGCCGGACGTTGTCAACGCTAAACGAGAACGTAGGCAGATCAGGACGTCTCCTTATCACATAAGGTGGAAGCGTCCTAACGGTACGTTGGCAGCGTAACCGCCCACACGGCGCTGGCGCGCTATCCATCCACCCGCGGTCAAGCCGATGCCCCCAGGCAGAGGGACTGTGCCCCGCCGCCGCAGGTGGCGGAGCCTCGGGCAAAAACCACGCTTTTTGCCCGAGGCACGCTGGGCCGGGCAGGATGCCCGGGTCCAGCGTTTACAGAACTGGCCGCCAAGCACCGGCATGAATCCTGTATTCTGTAACCTTAACCTTTTGACATCAGCGGCTTAGCGGCCCCCATGGAGCTCATTCGCGGACTCAATGGCCTGAACGACCGCCAGCGGGGCTCCGTCGTCACAATCGGGACCTTTGACGGCATGCACGTGGGTCACCAGGCGCTGCTCGCGCGACTGAAGGAGCATGGCAGCCGGCTGTCCCGGCCGGTCATGGTGCTGACGTTCGAGCCCATGCCGCGGGAATTTCTGATGGGCGAGGACCGGGCGCCGGCACGCCTGACCTCGTGCCGGGAGCGCTGGCGCATCCTCGAGCGCCTGGGATGCGATTTCCTGTGGCTGCTGCGCTTCGGGCCGTCCCTGCGCAGCCTCTCGGGCGAGGCGTTCGCGGGGCTCCTGGGGCAGGAGCTGCGGACGCCGCTGGTCGTCGTGGGACACGATTTTCGCTTCGGCCGTAATGGCGAGGCGACCGCGGCGATGCTCTCGGGGGCGGGCGAGCGGCTGGGCTTCGAGGTCGATGTCGTCCCGCCGGTCACCGTGGACGGCGAGCGCGTCAGCAGCAGCGGCGTGCGCGATGCGCTCGCCAAGGCGGACTTTCGAGCAAGTGCGCCGCTGGCTCGGCCGTCCGTACTCCATGACCGGCCGCGTGGTGGCGGGCAACCGTCTGGGGCGCAGTCTGGGTTTCCCGACGGCGAACCTCCAGATAGAGCGGAGGCGACCGCCGCTGCAGGGCATATTCGCCGTCCGGGTGCGTGGCGCCGCGGACGGAGCATTGCCCGGCGTAGCGAGCCTCGGAACGCGTCCGACGGTGGACGGCGGGCACACGCTTCTCGAGGCGCACGTGTTCGATTTTTCCGGTGATCTCTATGGCCGCGAGATCGAGGTGGAATTCGTGGCCAAGCTGCGCGAGGAGGAGCGTTTCGCCGTCCCTCGACGCGCTGGTCGTCCAGATGCACAAGGACGCGGCGCAAGCCAGACAGATATTACGCGACAGATTTTGAATGGCCGATATTCTCGAATGACCGACTACAAGAGCACCATCAACCTGCCCGAGACCGCCTTTCCGATGAAGGCGGACCTATCCCGGCGCGAGCCGGCGATGGTCGCCGCCTGGGAAGAGCGCGACATCTATGGCAAACAACGCCGGGTCGCCGGCGGCCGCCCGCGGTTCGTATTGCACGACGGGCCGCCGTACGCCAACGGCGCCATTCACATCGGTCACGCTCTCAACAAGATCCTCAAGGACATCATCGTCAAGTCGCGGTTCCTCGATGGGTTCGATGCACCCTACATCCCGGGCTGGGACTGTCATGGGCTGCCGATCGAGCAGCAGGTGGAGAAGAAGCACGGCCGCCCGGGCCAAAAGCTCGATGCGGCGGCCTTCAGGGCCGCCTGCCGGGCCTTCGCGCAGGAACAGGTCAATCAGCAGCGGCTCGACTTCAAACGCCTGGGAGTGCTCGGGGACTGGAATCGGCCCTACCTCACCATGGCGCCGCGGTACGAGGCGCAACAGCTGCGCGCCTTCGGTCGCGTCATCGAGAACGGCCATCTGTACAAGGGCGTGAAGCCGGTGCACTGGTGTCTCGACTGCCGTTCCGCGCTGGCCGAGGCGGAGGTCGAGTATGAGGAGAGGACTTCTCCCGCGGTAGATGTTGCTTTCCGTGTGGTGGATTCCGCCGACCTCGAACGCCGGATGGGCCTCGCCGCCGGGCGACTCGACGATGCGCCGGCCGATCTAGTCATCTGGACGACCACCCCCTGGACGCTGCCTGCGAACCAGGCCGTCGCTCTGCGCGAGGAGTTCCGCTATGTGTTGGTGGAGGCGGAACGCGCGGGCGAGCGCTCGCGCCTCATCCTCGCCGCGGAGCTCCTCGACTCGTGTCTGCAACGCTTCCGTATGGTGCGGCTCGAGGTGTTGGCGGAGGCGGCGGGCCGCGATCTCGAGGGACTGAAGCTGCAACACCCGTTGGAGAACCGGCAGGTGCCGGTCATTCTCGGCGAGCACGTGACGCTCGATGCCGGTACCGGCGCGGTCCATACGGCTCCCGGACACGGTCACGAGGACTTCGCCGTCGGCCAGCGCTACGGCCTGCCCGTGGTCAATCCGGTCGGCAACGACGGCCGCTTCCTGCCCGACACACCGCTGGTCGCGGGACTGAAGGTGGAGGAAGCCAATGGCGTTCTCATCGATGCGCTGCGGCAGCGCGGCCGGCTGGTGCATCACCAGCCGTTCGTCCACAGCTACCCGCATTGCTGGCGACACAAGACGCCGGTCATTTTCCGCGCCACGCCGCAGTGGTTCATCAGCATGGAACGCAAAGGGTTGCGGCAACACGCGTTGCGCGACATCAGGAAAGTGCAGTGGACCCCCGATTGGGGTGAGCAGCGCATCACCGGCATGATCGAGAACCGGCCCGACTGGTGCATTTCCCGCCAGCGCACGTGGGGCGTGCCCATTCCGCTCTTCGTGCACGCGCAGACGGGCGAGCTGCATCCGCGTACGCAACAACTGATAGAGCAAGTGGCCGAGCGCGTCGAGCGTGACGGCATCGAGGCCTGGTTCTCGCTGGACCCGGCCGAGCTTCTCGGCCCCGAGGCCGCGAACTATGAAAAGGCCAAGGATGTCATGGATGTCTGGGCCGACTCCGGCCTGTCGTTCGAGTGTGTCGGCGCGGAGCGGCCCGAGATCACCGCGCCGGTCGATCTTTACCTCGAAGGCTCCGACCAGCACCGCGGCTGGTTCCACAGCTCGCTTCTCATGTCGGAGGCGCTCTACGAGCGCGCCCCGTATCGCGGCGTCCTGACTCACGGCTTCACGGTCGACGACAAAGGCCGCAAGCAGTCGAAGTCGCTCGGCAACGTGGTCGCGCCGCAGAAGGTGATGAGCACCCTGGGGGCGGATGTGCTGCGCCTCTGGGTCTCCGCCACCGATTACGCCAATGAGATGAGCGTGTCGGATGAGATCCTGAAGCGCATGGCCGACTCCTATCGGCGCATCCGCAACACCGTGCGTTACCTCCTGGGCAATCTGCATGGCTTCGATCCGAAGCGCGATGCGGTGGCGACCGGGGATCTGCTGGCGCTCGATCGCTGGGCGCTCGCGCGGACCGACGCCTTGCAGGCGGAGATCATCGAGGCTTACCGGCGTTACGCTTTTCATCTGATCTACCAGAAGGTGCACAACTTCTGCAGCGTGGACCTCGGCGGGTTCTATCTCGATGTGCTCAAGGATCGGATGTACACCACGCCGACGGAGGGTCGGGCACGCCGTTCCGCACAGACCGTGATGCATCACATCGCGGAATGCATGGTGCGCTGGCTGGCGCCGATCCTCTCCTTCACCGCCGAGGAGATCTGGCAGTTCCTGCCCGGCGAGCGCTCGGAGTCGGTGTTTCTCGAGACGTGGCATCGGGCTCCCGAGGTCGCTGCCGCCGACATCGAATGGCCGGCCCTGTTGCAGCTGCGCGGCGATGTCACGCGCGAGCTCGAGAAGCTGCGCGATGCCGGCTCCATCGGTGCGCCGCTCGATGCCGAGGTCGATGTTTACTGCATGCCGGACGAGTATGCGCGCTTCGGCGCCCTGGGAGATGAGCTGCGCTTCTTCTTCATCACCTCCCATGCACGCGTTCGCGCGCATCGAAGGCGCACCGCCGGGCGATGCCGCTCCCGCCACCAACACCGGTCGCAGCGGCGTCTGGATCGCGGTGAAGCCTACTTCGGACCCGAAGTGTGTCCGCTGCTGGCAGCGCCGTCCGGACGTCGGGTCGAACCCCGAGCACCCGGAGATATGCGGCCGCTGCGTCAGCAACATCGAGGGGCCGGGCGAAGTGCGCCGTTTCGTATGAACGTGCGCCAACGGACAGGAGACGGGGGTGGCGCAGCGGGTGCAGGCGGACGCTGCCGCGCGCCAGCCCAGCGGCCTGCGCTGGCTGCCGGTTACGGTAGCGGTGATCGCTCTCGATCAGGTCGTCAAGCTGTGGATCGTCGCTCATCTGGCCCTCTACCGGCACGCTGCGCCTCCTGCCGGTGCTCGATATCACCTTGACGTACAATAGGGGCGCGGCCTTCAGCTTCCTCGCGGAGGCTTCGGGCTGGCAGAAGTGGCTGTTCGCGGGCCTGGCCGTGGTCGTGGCTGCGGCCATAGTGCACTGGCTCAGGCGTCTCAATGGACGTACTCAGTGGCTGCTGTGCCTCAGCCTGACGCTGATCATGGGCGGTGCGCTCGGGAATCTGAGCGACCGATTGCGCATTGGTCACGTGGTCGACTTCATCATCGCCCATTGGCACAGCGTGTACTTTCCGTGGGCGTTCAACGTCGCGGACTCGGCCATCACCGTGGGCGCGACGTTGCTGCTGATCGATGCGTGGCTCGAGTCCCGCGGCCCGAAGAAGGAGAGAGTTTGATGCAGGTGCTTCTCGCCAACCCCCGCGGCTTCTGCGCCGGAGTGGATCGCGCCATCGAGATCGTCGAGCGGGCGATCGCGCTCTTCGGCGCCCCGATCTACGTGCGTCACGAGGTGGTCCACAACCGTCACGTCGTCGACCGGCTGCGCGATCTCGGCGCCGTCTTCGTCGAGGAGTTGAAGCGAGGTGCCTGCCGGCGCCACGGTGATCTTCTCCGCGCATGGCGTCTCGCATGCCGTGGAGGATGAGGCGAAGGACGCGCGGCCTCACGGTGTTCGATGCCACCTGTCCGCTCGTCACCAAGGTCCACATGGAAGTGCAGCGCTACGCGCGCGAGGGGCGTGAGGTGATTCTCATCGGTCACGCCGGCCATCCCGAGGTCGAGGGCACGATGGGACGATTCGACACGTCCTTCGGCGGCCGCATGTATCTGGTCGGCAACGAGGGCGACGTACGCACGCTCGAGGTCCGCGATCCCGCGCAACCTCGCGTTCGTCACCCAAACCACGCTTTCCGTCGATGACACCGCGGAGATCGTCGCCGCATTGCGCCGGCGCTTTCCGCTGCTCGCGACGCCGCGCAAGGAGGACATCTGCTACGCCACGCAGAACCGGCAGGATGCCGTCAAGAAGCTGCTTGCGGAGTGCGACCTGCTGGTGGTGGTGGGCTCGCAAGTCGAGCTCGAATTCCAACCGCCTGCGGGAGCTTGCCGATCGGGCCGGCATCCCGGGTTATCTCGTCGACGGTCCGGAGGATCTGAGGCGGGAGTGGTTCGACGGCAAGCAGCTCGATCGGCGTCACCGCCGGGGCATCCGCGCCGGAGGTCCTGGTGCGGCGCGTTCTCGAGCAGCTTGGCGACTGGGGAGCAGCAGGTGCCGCGCGAGGTCGTCGGACGCGAGGAGCGCGTCACTTTCGGGCTGCCGCGCGAGCTGCGGCGCGCGGGTCCCGCCGAAGAGGTGGGTGCTGAACGCAGTTGAGCCGGCCAGGGCCGCTCCGGCTACGCCGTCCAGAATCGCTCCAGGCGATTTTGTCAGCCAATCAACGCACATAGAGGGATTTCTTCAGCTTCCAGCGCTTGTGCGACCAGGGCCAATCCGGCAGGCGCGTCGCGGATCTGCTGCTCGACCAGGCGCACGTAGCGCTCCGTCAATTCGCCGGACTTCAATGACTCTCCGGGCGAGGAGAGCGGTGTGAAGCGCATCTCATAGAATCCGCGTGCCGTGCGCTTCATGCCGATGAAGAACACGGGGAAGCGCGTGACGCGCGCGATCTCCTCGGGCCCCATGTAGAAGGCGGTGTCGCGGTTGAGAAACCGCGTCCAGTGCTTGTGCTCGCTGGTCGTCGGCTCCTGGTCGGCGACCATGGCGATGGCGCGCACCACCTTGCCGCGCTTGATGATGTCGGCGAGCAACTCCTTGGCCGGTACCAGGCGGCTGCCGAAGCGGCTGCGCACCTTCTTCATCTCGCGCTCCGCCCAACTGTCGACCAGCGGCTTGTAGGCGGCATCGAGCGGGAAACCCAGCTCGAGCGACAGGGCGAGCAGCATCCACTCCCAGTTGCACTGGTGCGCCGCGGCGAGCAGCACCGACTGACCCTGCTGCGAGCAGCGCCCGGGCCTGCTCCATGCCGACGATGCGCACCCGCCGGCGGATCTCTTCCGCGGGAATGGTTGCGGACTTTATGACCTCGACGAGGACGTCGGCGAAGCCGGCGTAGTAACGGCGGCGAATGTCGGTCATTCGGGCCGCGTCGAGCTCCGGAAAGCACAGCGAGAGATTCGTGCGCACCACGTCGTCGCGATGGGGAAAAACGCCGGAAAGCGAGCCAGCCGATGAGGTCGGCGAGCAGCATAAAGCGCCGCGAATCGGCACGTGCGACAGCAGCCGTACCCACCATGCGGAGCGGGGCAGTGGGCGCGGATGGTGGCCCGGGGCTCGGCTGGGGACTGGGCGCAGCATGGTGCGCGCAGGGTACCTATGGCAGGATGCGGCCGCCAGCCCGGCCTGGCGCGTGGAGGCCTCCATGTCCGTTGCGGAGTACTTCAGCCCCGACTACGCCTCGGCACGCGAGCGCTTTCGGCCGCCGCGGCAGGCGCGGCAGGCGGCGACGCTGAGCTATGTGCTGCCCGATCATCGCGGTCCGGCCGGCGAGACGCTGAGCCTCGACATCGCGCGGCTTGGCGCCGCGGACGCGCAGAGCGCATTGCTCGTCATCGCCGGCACTCACGGCGTCGAAGGCCTTGCGGGCTCGGGTTGTGTCGTCGGTCTGCTCGAGGATCGCCTGCACGAGGCGCTGCCGCCGGATAGCTGCCTAGTGCTGCTGCATGCGATCAACCCTTACGGCTTCGCCTGGCTGCGGCGTGTCACCGAGGACGGTGTCGACCTCAACCGCAACTTCGTCGATTTCTCGCAGCCGCTGCCGTCGTCGCAGGCCTACGAGCCATTGCACGATTGGCTGGTACCGCAGGCGTGGCAGGGCGAGGTCCGGCAGGCAGCGGATGCGGCGCTGGGCGCGCACGCGCAGCAGCACGGCATGGCGCTCTGCAGGCTGCGGTCAGCAGCGGCCAGTACACGCGGCCAGGTGGACTCTTCTACGGTGGAGTGCGTGAGACATGGTCGGCGCAGATGTTGCTGCGGACGTCCTGCGCGAGGTGTTGCCGCCCACGGTGCGCAGGCTCGTCGGTGCTCGACCTGCATACGGGGCTTGGGCCCGCCGGCCTATGGTGAGCTGATACTCGATGCCGCCGATCCGAAGGCGCGCGAGCGCGCGCTACGCTGGTACGGCGCGGACGTGCGCGACCTCTCGGCCGGCGAGTCCGTGTCCGCGCGGCTCACGGGGACCATGGCCCGCGGCATCGAGCGGGTGCGGCCGGAGTTGGAGCTGACCCTCATCGGGCTGGAGTTCGGCACCCGGCCGGTCATGGAGGTGCTGACGGCGCTGCGCGCCGATCACTGGCTGCACAGTCACGGCGGCGGTGACCCGGCGGCGGCACCGCAGATCCGCCGGCAGATGCGCGACGCCTTTTATACCGACACCGCGGCGTGGCAGGCGGCCGTGTACGGCCGCACCGCCGATATCGCCTTCAGGGCGCTGCGCGGGCTGGCCGCTAGCCCACGATGAGCGCCGAACCAACTCCGCAGCCCGCCTGTCGGTGCGTGCCTGGCTCGCCCGCCGCGTCCTGTTCGCATTCATTCTCACCTTCATCGCGCGCGCGCATCCTGGTGTTGCTCATCATGGCGCGCCGCATACCGAACATGTATTTCTTCCTGCGCGGCACGCACGTCCATCATCTCAACTACGGCATCTTCCTGCTCGCGGCCGTCGCCGCCTATCTGCTTCTCGCCGGCCGCGCGGGCAAGGCACTGGGCGCCGCCGCTCTCGCCTACGGCGTTGCCCTGGCGCTGACCTTCGATGAGTTCGGCATGTGGTTGCATCTCGGCGGCAGTTATTGGCAGCGGGCGAGCATCGATGCGATCGTGATCGTCGCCGCACTGCTCGGCCTCATCGCATTCGCGTCCAACATCCGCCGCTTCGAGTCCCGCCATCTCAGGGCTTCGATCGCACTGCTGATCGCCCTGGTCGCATTCGGGGTCGTGCTGTACGCAGGCTCGATGAAGATCGGCCGCCTCGAGGGGCCGAGGCTCGAAGCTCTCGAAGCCGCCTCGTCCCCTTAGCGCTTGCGACCGATGAAGAGGTAGTAGGGCGCGGCCAGCCCGGGCAGATACGGGACCGTGCCCCGCCCCTCGATGATCCGGCAGTCCGGTAGCGCGGTCGCGAGCTGCGCCATGTGGTCGGGATCGAGCCTGACACCGTCGTGGCCGAACCACCGGCGCCACAGCCAGCGCTCCCATGCCGGATGACGGACGCGACCCACTGCGGGCCGCGCGGATGAGACATAGAAGTCCACCACGCCCAATGTCCCGCCCGGCCGGAGCATTGCCACGGCGTTGGCGATGGTGGCCCGCCAGTCCTCCACCATGGTGAGTGCGTAGGAGAGATATACGCAGTCGACCGGCTGCGGCGGCTGATAGCGGGTGATGTCAGCTTCGACGACCTCGACGTTGGAGAATCGAGAGCGCGCGCGCCCGTGCCGGCTCGAGGAGCGCGGGGCAGAGATCGACCAGAGTGAGCTGGCGCAGTTCCGCCAGCCGGTCGCCGAACCGCTCCAGGTTTTCACCGGTGCCGCAGCCGAGCTCCACGACGACATCGCCGGCTCCCGCGGGCAGTCGCTCTATGAGCTCTTCACGGCCATGTAGCAGTCGCTTGCGGAACGCGTCGTAACGACCTGCCTGGGGTGCGTAGAAAGCCTGCAGCCGCTGCGCAGCGCTGCCGTTGCGCGGCAACCCGCGCACCATCCGCCAGAGGACGCGCGAGTCGGCGAGCAGCTCAGGCGGCGACATCGCAAATATGGAAGCCGGCGTAGGTATGGACGCGATCCTCGCGCGAGAGCTCCTGAGCGATCTGCTCGTGAAAGGCAAGTCGATCCATCAGACTCACGCCGCCGATCCGTACCGCCTGCGAGATAGCGCGGCCGCCGATGAGCACTGCGGAAGATCAGCCGTGCGGCCGGCGTCGCATGGCGGAAGATCTCGTGCCATTCCTCGGCCAGCGCCTCCGGGGCATGGCTCGCCATCCAGTCCATGTGATCGAGCAGGATGAACTTGGAGATCGGCTCGGTGGCGCCGCGCAGGAACTCCGTTACGGTGGTCGTATGCGGCTCGATGCAGTCCGCAAGACCTCCCTTGAGGCGCGCGAAGTTGTCGGCCTTGAGGTACTCCGGACAGCACGAGCGGGTGTACCGGCCGTTGAGATAGAGGCGCCAGAAGTAATTCGTCGCCAAGGGCAGCTGGCAGAGGACGTACTCCACCGAGTCGCGCACATAGGCGGCAACACCACCCGCGTGCTCCGCCTCCATCTCGCGGCGCTGCGGACGAGGTACTCCGAGCAGGCTCAGCGTGAGTTGCCGCGACAGCGCCCAGCGCATACCCGGGCCCCACATGAGCGGCGCCACGTTCTGCGCATAGATCTCACGCTGCTCATCGAGCGAGCCGGCGCCGAAGAGCGCGCGGATGCAGGAGGCGAGGTACGGGCGCACGGCGAGATACGCCTTGAACCCGCACGCCACCAGGCCCGACAGGCCGTGGAAATAGAAGCTGCCTCGCTGGCTCGCGAACCACGCGTGATTGCGGTCCCAGTATTCGCGCGCGAACGGCGACAGCGTGGGCACGCAGCCTGCGCTCGTAGAGGCCCTGGACATCGGGGTGGAATCCCTCGCCGAACAGGCGAAAGAAATCGTCGAAGTCGAGCGCGCGTACGCCTGCGAGCTTCAGCTCGAGGAGTGCGTTCTGTCGGGGATTCGCATCGACGGCGTGGATCTTGCGCGGCGCCAGCAGAGCATAGTCGAGCGCATTGCACCCGGCGCTGGTGATGACCAGCACCACATCGTCGCGCGTGAGGCCGCAGCGCCCGGCGATCGACCGCGGGGTCTTCCCAGCAGGTGTTGTAAACGAGGGATCGCGAGTAAAGGGAGCGGAACAACCGCTCATCCACCCGCTCGCTCAGTTTCGTCAGATGCCGCAATGCCGGTCCGCAGCAAATAGGTTGCCGACGAACGTTACCGGCTCAACGTGACCGGAGTGTGACCGCAATGTGATCGCTGGGTGACACCCTGAAGCGGGGGCGATGCGGTGCACAGGGCACCGTCACTGCTGCATCTTGTCCACCAGCGATATTTCGACTCCCGGCTGCGGCTCCGGCTCCAGGTAGACCTGGGCGCGGGGATAGTCGAGCACCAGCGCGTCGACGACACCGAGCGCGTCCATGCCGATGATGACGGCGGGCTGCGAATCGAGGTGCCAGATCCTGAAAATGGGAATGTCCGAATACACGACCCCCAGGTTTTCGATTTGGGCAGGACCGAGATAGACCGTCGGCGAGACCGCGATGCCGCCCGTTGAGACCTGCCTGGTCACGCCGTAGATCTGCGTAGCTGCGGCTTTTGCGGCGGCCTCCCGCAGCAGAACTCGCCGCAGCGCAGCGTTGCCGAGCGTCTCCGTGGCCCCGGTGTCGATGACGGCTTCAACCGGAACGTCGCCGACGCGTGCGGGAATGACGAGGAGGCCGCCTGGCGTCAGACGCGCCTGGATGTCGAGATAGTTTTGCGGCAAGCCGCGGTTCGAGTGGACGATCTCGACGATGTTGCGGTGAAAGTCGACTACGACCCGGACCGCTCCAAAACCCGCCATGCCCAGGATGCCGTCGAGCCCGTTCATCACGGGGCTGTGACTGACGGGCATTCGAATGTCGTGTCTGACGATGGAGCCGATGCGCAGGGTGTCGATGATCACGCACGGCAGCTGTTCGGTCCCAGTAGTGCCTTCGACCCGCTCATTACTCAGCTGGTTCGGCACGAGGCCGAGCGCGCTGACGAGCGTGGCGGAAACGAGTGAGCCGTCGGCGCCGGTGTCGACCAGGAAGCGGAACGGTCCCTTGCCGTCGATCGATACGGGAACCACGATCCGTCCGACCCGATCCAAACTGGTCGGGGACGCGAACAACAACTCGGAGGGATCCGGCTTCGCGACCGGACCGAGCGCGTTGCCTGTCAACCCAATGGCAGGCAACAGCGTCAATACGCATATGACCCGCAGGATGGTCTTCATAGCGCGCAATGTCAGGCGCAGGGGCCGCTTCCCTGTGATAGCGTACTCCCCTGGCTGGCACCTAAAAGTGCCAGATTTTGTACGATTCATGGTGCCAGAATGCTACTAGCGAAATTCCCTCTCGATGGTCGCGGTGCACTGTACGAGCAGCTCGCGCGCGTGCTGAAACGCGCGATCGTCGAAGGCCATTTCCACCCCGGCGAGCGCCTACCGGCCACGCGTGCTCTGGCACAGACACTCAATCTGTCGCGCAACACCGTACTGACCGCCTACGAGATCCTACGGGCCGAGCAGCTCACGGTTTCCAACGAGAGATCCGGCACCCGGGTGGCGGAAATCTCGCTGCCGCCCGGGTTCACCACGCCGCCGGCAGCCGCGCCGCCGCAGTCGCGCTACGCGGCGCGGTTGCGCAAGCTGGGAACGCAGAGCCTGGCTCGGATAAGAGAGGAAGTGCGCTACAACCTGCACGCCGACCCGCCGTTCGTCAGCCATATGATGCGCTCCTGGAGCCGCAAGCTCGCAGCCGCTTCGCGTGTTGCGGGAGCCCACTATCCCGATTCTCAGGGCTTCCAGCCGCTGCGCCTCGCCATTGCCGACTACCTCGCACGGCGGCGCGGCGTGGTGTGTGCCGAAAGTGACGTCCTCATCGTCGGGGGGACACAGCAGGCCATCACGATTGCCGCGCGCGCGGTGCTCGATGAAGGCGACACGGTCGCGATCGAGGATCCACATTATCTCTATCTGATGCAGGCGCTGGTCTCGCATGGCGCGCGTGTCGTCAGCGTGCGCACGGACGAGAGCGGAATGGTGACCTCGGAGCTCGCCCGGCACAAGGCGCGGCTGATCTGCGTCTCACCGTCGGACCAGTTTCCATCCGGTGTGGTCATGAGTCTCGAGCGTCGGGTGGAGCTGCTCGACATCGCCTCGCGCCAGGGCAGCTGGATCTTCGAGGATGACTACAACAGCGAGTTTCATTTCCGCGAGCGACCGATCGCGGCGCTGCGCTCGCTGGATTTCTCCGGCCGCGTGATCTACGTGGGAACATTCTCCAAGACGCTCTTCCCGGCGCTGCGGCTGGGATACATCGTGTGCCCGCCGGGCATTCGCGAAGATCTCTGCAAGGTCAAGCGGCTGGACGATCTCGGCAGTCCATCGGTGGAGCAGGCGGCGCTCGCGGCATTCATGCGCAGCCGCCAGTTCGAGAAGTATCTGCGCTGGACGGTCGCCGCGCTGCAGCACGCCCGCACGGTATTCATGGACTCGTTGCGGCGCCATTGCGGCGAGCGCATCAAGATAAACGATACGCGCGCGGGCACGCACATCGTCGTCTGGCTGCAGAGCGTCGAATACTCACAGGTTGCGCGCCTGATCGAGATCGGCATCGCGCGCGGCCTCGGGCTCTACCCGATGCATCCCTTCTATCGCAATCCTCCGGAGCGCCCGGATTGATGCTGGGCTATGCGGGACTGTCCGCCGGACGCACTCACTCGGGCGGCCGAGATGCTCGGTGACTGCCTCGGCGAGCTCGAGGAAGAGAGCCGCGGCAGACGGGCGGTCCGCGCCGGCGCGGGCGCAGCCAGAAGTCGCAGCTGAAAAAAAGCCCCGCGCGAGGCGGGGCTTTCAAGTCGAACATTCCCGAGAAGACTCAGAGGAGACGTACTTCAGATTGACGTAGAAGTTGCGCCCGACGGGGTTCGCGTACAGCGCGTCGTAGCCCGACGCAAAGTTATTCTGTGAAGCATTGCTGAACGGCGGATCCCTGTTGAGCATGTTCTTGAATGCCCAACAGACACGGTGAGGCTCTGGATCGGCTTGTAGGCTCAGTAAGCATCCCAGGTCGAATAGCTGCCTACGATTTTGCGGACCGTCATTGGTCGCCGTCCGGTGCCGAACTCGTCGATGTAGGTCGAGTAGAAGCGGTTGCACAGCTCCGCCGCCCCACTGCCCCGCGGGCTCGTCCAGTCGACCCGCAGGTTATGCTCCCACCGGCATCGCCGGCTGAACAAGTCGCCGCGTTGTACCAGCCCACCAGGTTCAGGAGCGGGCCGCCGTTGTACTGCTGCAGCAGATACTGCGTGATCGCGGTCCCTTCCAGATCCTCGTGGAACACCCCGATCGGCGTGTGCTGCAGGTATTGGATGCTCATGTCGAGGCCGTCGGTCGTGATCTGGCCCGTATTCTGATCGGTCACGGGATGTAGCCGCAGGTCGGTGCCGTGTAAGGATTGCAATATGTGGCCTCCTCGATCGAGGGAGTGAGCGTCCCGTTGTTGTTCGTCACGATGTAATTCGCGAATGTGGTGGGATTCTCGTAGATGGCCGCGGCCGGAATCTTCCCGATCGTGTTCTTGAGCAGGATACGGTAATAGTCCAGCGTGATGCCCATGTTCCTGATCGGCGAGAGGACGACACCGAGGTCGAAGTTCTGCGACGTTTCCGGCGTCAGCTCCTGTTGCCGCCGGTAAGCCCCAGTCCCTGCGTGTTACAGGTCGCCTGGGTCCATTCCGCGTTGTAGTTGCCGGCCGTGCAGTATGGATTGCCGCTTCCCATGGTGCCGCTGGTCGAGGCCGCCAGGGAATCCGGCGAGTACAGATTGAAGAGCGTCGGCGCGCGGAACCCGGTGGAGGCCGTTCCCCGGAAGGTTAGGAATTCGGCAGGCTGGTAGCGCAACGTCACCTTGCCATTGTTGGTCGTACCGAAATCGCTGTACCGGTCCTGGCGATCCGATATGTCGAGATCGAGGCTCTTCGAGATCGGCACGTCCAGCTCCATGAACGCCGCCTGTACGTTGCGGCTGCCCTCGACCGCACGTCGCGTAAGTCCGGTGGCGGCGAATATCAGCGTGTTATAGGGCGTGGTGGCGGCTCGTGAACGTCTCGCCTTCCACACTGAAGCCCAGCGCCACGGTCGCCGGGGTGCCGGCGCTGAACGTGTCGCCCAGCTCGTGGCTGGCATGGCCGTCGACGCTCCACCGCTTCATCTGGCCGGCCTGGTAGTCGCCGCTGATATAGCTGCTGTTGATCAGGGCCTGCCCGGCCGCAGCTCTGCGGGCCGAAGGGGTTGATCAGATTGCTGAGGATCGAGGCGCCGGTATTGGGTCGGTGGTGGGCGCCAGCACCGCCTCATTGGGAATTCCTCCGGTCCATGCCATCCGTGTTCTTGTTTACGCTGTAGTTGAGATTGAGCGCGTAATCCCAACCGGCGTTGGTTCCGGAGAACGTCACCAGAGCGCGCTGTTCGGTATTGATGTTATCGCTGTAGCGGGCGTTATTGGGGTCGGTCCACACTGCATTGATGGGATCGGTGAGGTCTATCGGTGCGGTGCAGTTCGTCGCGTATGTCTCGCATGTCAGCCCTGCGCCCGACTTCGGGAAATAGGCTGGCTCGGCCGGGGCCATCTCGAATTAATAGAACATGGGACCGGACCAGCCGGTATCTTTAGACTGGGTGTAGAAGTACTGCACTGCCAGCTGATTGTTCGCGGGCAGTGCCTTGGTGAGGGACACCATGCCCGAGGCTTCGTCCGACTTGGGGATCAGATCCGTGGCGGCGGAGTAGCGGTACGAGCACGCATTGAAATACGTGGTCAGATAGTTGTTGCCGGCACAGCCCGGATAGCCGGGCTGCCAGTACTCGGTCATGGTGCCCGTAGAGTCGGGATTGCTCTCTATCGTTCCCGGCCACGTTCCGGGATTGTTCGTGCTGGCGATGCCCTGCGCCGGATAGAAGCCCTCCGCGGTAAAGGGCCGCTGCGTCGCCGTCAGTTCCTGCTGCCCGCTGTAGCTTGCCGTGATCATGACGTTATAGCCGTCGCTGACCAGGTCGCCATGACCGAAGGTGAAATTGACGTTACCGGAGCCGCCGCCCGGGCTCTGCGGGTGATCGAGGCTGGCGTCGAATTCCGCCCCCTGGTAACTCTTCTTGGTGATGAAGTTGATCACACCCGCGATAGCATCGGAGCCGTACAGCGCCGAGGCGCCTTCCCGCAGCACCTGGACGCTTTGGATCGCCGAGAACGGAATACCGCTCAGATCGACCGCATCGCCGCTGGGTCCGCCGTTGAAGGCATTGCCGGCGAGGCGCTGGCCATCGAGCAGCACCAGCGTGCGGGCACTTCCCAGATCACGCAGGTTGGCGTAGGTACCGCCTCCGGAAAATGACCCTACGGACGCGGAGACGTTGATCGTCGGGTTGTTCGAGGTGAGGGTGTTCAGCGCCTGCTCGACGTTCACGATTCCCTGGTTCTGGAGCGTCGTGGCCGAGATGATCGAAATCGCCTCCGCGGTTTCGGCCGCCGGTCTCGCGATCAGGGTTCCCGTGACCACCACTGTTTGAAGCACCGGCGGCGGCAAGGGGTTGGCGGGTGGCGACGCAGTCGTCTGCGCAAGCACTATGGGGGCATTCGCGGTCCCTTTCCTGGCGGCGGGTGCCTTGGCAGTGGATGTCTTTGCGGCAGGCGTCTCTGTGGTAGTCGTTTGCGCCGTGCTTGCCTGCTGCCCGTAAACGGCCATTCCCCCTGCGCCGAATAGCGCAATGGCGCCGCTCGCAAGGGCGCGTCTGACGGAATCTCTCACAGTGTGGCTGACGGTCATGGTAGGAGCTCTCCTCTTGACAGCGCTCAGAGCTCGCTGTCGTGCCCGATTGCTTTAGTAGTTCGTATCGCCGTTTTCGCCTCACCTGTTGCCGGCTCTGTGTCTGAACGAACACGAGCACGCTTGCGTGCGTCGTATAAACGACACAAATGTGTCGCCGTCGTCACCGTGTTTTCTCGAGATCCGGAACGGGTGGAGCGTGTTTGGGCGCGTTGAACGTACCCTACAGCCACGACTTGGCCCCTGAAAGTGCCAGGCATCAGCCGTTTATTGATGCCAGCGCCGCTGCGACCACGATGTGGCGAATGTCAGACACACTAATTTGGTTGCGTTGCTATGGCGCGTCAGAGCGACGAAACGGCGCGAGCACGGCCGCGCGCCGTTCACGCGCGAGAGCCTAACGCTAGCGGGAAGTGGCTGTTGGCGCTGGCTGCGGACCGCGCGTGAGTGCGCTTCCGGAGCCGCGTTGATCGGAGCGGGGGCGCCGCTCGATCGGGGAAGGTGTTTGCTGTGGTACCTGGTCTTCACGACCAACTGGTACCTTGTTCGGAATGCCTCCGGCCCCATGTGTCTGCCAGGCGAACACCCGCAGCACTCTGCCGAAGCGTTTGATTGCCGTGCGGATGGCGCGCACGTCCGCCGAGCCGATGCCGAATACCAGCGCCGGAGGCATCGATCGCTCGATTGTCAGACTCGCGAGCGCGACCGTGTCGATGGCGCGTGCCGCGGCTCGCCGCCACAGCTCTGCCTCGCTGACGCCCGCGGCGAGCCAGCCGATGACCTGCGCGCCGAGCTGCGGGTCGGAGAAGTCCACGAGCCCGTCGAGCTCCGCTCTTCCGGCCGCGATCAACGCTGCTTGCCGTTCGGTGTAGAGCTCGCCCATTCGCCGCAGGTGGCGATCGAGGTGTCCTTGGGTGATGAAATCCGCCAGCGTGGCCTGGTGCATCGTCGGCTGGTACCGTTGGGTAATCGAGAGCGCGGCAGCCGCGGGCTCGATGAAGGCGGGCGGAAGGATCAGGAAGCCGAGCCGCAGCGACGAAAACAGCATCCTGTTCAAGCTCGTGGAGTAAATCACACAGCCGGCGCGGTCGAGGCCCTGGAGAGCCGGTTGGTGCCGGCCGTCCCCTCGCAACAGGCCGTCGTAATCGTCTTCGAATACCCATGCTCCGGCCTGGTGCGCCCAATCGAGGAGCAGCAGGCGCCGCTCGTGCGACATCGGCATGCCGAGCGGGAATTGGCAGCCAGGTGTGACGTACGCGAGACGCGCAAGTGGAGCCAGCAACCGGCCCGCGGTACAGTCGAGTCCCTGGCCGTCCACCGGTATGCCGCGCACCCTTGCACCATGCGCGCGCAACAGCGAGGTAACGGGCGCATAGCCCGGATCTTCCATCCAGACTTCGTCGTCCGGGTCGAGCAGGAGTCTCGCGACGAGGTCGAGCGAATGCTGGGTGCCGGAAGTAATGACTACCTGAGCCGCGTCGCAGTGCACTCCGCGCGCTCGGCTGACATGCTCGGCGAGCGCCGCGCGCAGCACCGGGAGGCCCAGGGGATCACCGTGGGCGAGCAGTTCCAGACTCCGCCCGCGGCGGCCGCGTTGCGTGGCCAGCCGATTCCAGGTGTCGAGCGGAAACAGATCGAGTGCCTGGCGGTCGAGCCTGAAGGCCTCGACTGAGCGGTTGCAGAAGAGCTTGGGAAAGCGCTGCGCCGCAAGGAGCCGTCCCCGCCTGGAAAGAGCTCGCCGGGGTCCGCGGGCGGGTCCCGGTGCCGCCCCGCTGTCATCCGGTGTCGTGTCTGGAAGGGCCGCTCTGACATACGTGCCGCTGCCTTCTCTGGCATCCAGATAGCCGAGCTTGACCAGCTTTTCGTAGACTTCGGTGACGGTCCCGATCGAAACGCGGCACTGGCGCGCCAGCGCCTTTCTCGCCGGCAGTTTCGATCCGGGCGCGAGCCGGCCCTGGAGAATCGCGCCGCGAATTTCCTCTAACAGCCATGAATGGAGCGTCATGCCCGCGTTGCGAGGCCGCAAAACGAACGGCGCGGTTGTCCCTTGCTTCGGCATTTCGCTCTGGTCGAGCCGTGACGATCCAACGAGGAATGATCATCGAATGGGCCAGATGCGCTGTAAAGAACCACTTGTCGTGGCGCGGTGGTACCAGATTAAGACACGCCAACGTCGCCGCAGGTTTGAAACTCAATTCGTAGCGGCGGATTTTCTCAGCGCTGCGGCTTCGTCGCCGGGCCATGCACCGGGGCGCCCATGGCTTTCGCATCGGCGAGCAGCGCCTGGCAGTCGGCGTTCTTGTTGAGCCCGGGGTCGACGAAAGCGGCGATGGCGGCGAGCGGGGTGCCGATGACTCCGAGCACCGCCGCGGCGGCTCCCTGGGCGGCAAGCTTGCTGCCCTTCACGCCGACAGCCGGGTGAAGCAGTGTGCCCTTGATCTCGATCGGTGTATGGAGCACGCCGATGCGGAATTTCTTGGGGCGCCGGTGAGTTGCAGATGCAGCGCCTCGTTGCGCAGGTCGACGTCGCCGTTGCCGGTGATGAGGACTACCTCGGTATCGAACACAATCTGCCTGACTTTCGCAATGCCGTGGTTGGCGTCGAAGTCCGCGATGCCGCAGCGGAGGTCGGTTTGCTTCTGGTTCTTCTTGAGCATGAGCCCCAGCCCGCGCGCGACGTCTATGCCGGCAAACTCGGCGAATGCCTGCTGGATCTCACCATGCGGAACCACGATGGAGAGCGTGCCATCGGCGGTCGAGGCGAAGTCGTGGATGGAGTCGCCGGTGCCATTCAGGCGCAAGCGTCCGACCAGGGTGCCCTCGAATGGCGGTTTGAGACTTCCTTTGGTATGGAACTGCGCCAGCTGCACATGGGTCAGGCGTATGTCGATCTGATCGGTCGGCACTTGGCCGTGAACGTCG
The DNA here is from genome assembly GCA_963726045.1 of uncultured Pseudomonadota bacterium. Classification (GTDB taxonomy): domain Bacteria; phylum Pseudomonadota; class Gammaproteobacteria; order Steroidobacterales; family Steroidobacteraceae; genus 13-2-20CM-66-19. The sequence goes on along the minus strand of CAVSAZ010000012.1, from coordinate 229,417 downwards.
ATCACCGCGGTGCCGCCCACCGTGCCCTGGGGGAGGGTGAAGGCAAAGGGATCGATATTCAGGACATCGTCCCGCAGACGCAGGTGCAGGTCCACTTTCTGCAGCGGCAGGTTCTGCGCCTTGATCTCGTCGGCGTGGTAGCGGAGCGTCGCATCCATGCCGCGCAGACGGGCGACCTGTAGTTTCGCTGTTGGCAGCAGAAACTGACCGCGGAGCCGTTGCGGCGGTTTTTCCGGTAATGCCGCGCGCCACCCCCTTGGCGAGCGCCTGGGTTGCCTTTGCCTGGGTCGGGTGCCCGCTCCCGTGCCGCTCCTGCTGTTCTTCCGTGGCACTCGGAGCCTTGCCGCCGAACGTCGGTCCCAGATCCGCCAGATTGAGCACATGCGAGGTCAGGTCGGCATCGACGACCGGATGAGGTGAAGAGAGCTGCGCCGTCACGACGCCATTGATGTCGCTGCCCCCGAGCGTGCCCCGCAGGTCAGTGAACTTGAATTTCGTGCCCGCGCTGTGCAGGTGTCCGGAGATCGCATAGGGCGGCGTGTTGGGCAGCGCCAAGCCGGTGAGATAATAGCCGTCGGCGAGATCGTTGCCGGACAGCGAGAGCGTCATCTCCAGCTGTCCGAGATCGAAAGGATGGGGCACGACACCGCGGGCAGTGAAGCGGATGTCGGCAGCGATCATGCGCACGTCGAAAGGATAGGGCTTGTGAGTCTCCGCCCAAACCAGGGGGCCACCGCTCACCGTCAGGGTGAAGGGCTTCTCGTTGAGCTCGCCCTTGCCGAGAAGTTTGAAACCCGTGCCGGTATCGGCCGCCACGCTGCTGGCCCGCTGTTCGGCACCACTGGCATTGGCACCATGGCTCATTGCCTCGGCCTTGACGGCCTTGGCCGTGCGCGACGGCATACCGGCAGAGACCCCGCTTGCCTCGCCGGCATCTACCGTACCGTCGAAGGTGACCCTGTGCATCTCATCGTGGGCGCTCAGCTTCCCGGACCGGATCACCAACACGTGCACCAGCGGCAGATGCATCGGCTGGCTCGACTGCCGTTTCGCTTGCGGACTCTCGGGGTGAGCGCTGAACACCCAATTCGCCCGCCCGTCGGCAGCGCGGAAGAGACGCACGTCCGGCCGCAGCAGCTCTACTCGCGGCAGCACGATCTGGCCCCACAGCAGCGGCCAGAAGCGCAGCTCCAGGTCGATGCGTTGGATGGAGACCATCTGCCCGCCGCCGGCCCATGCCGGATTGCCGATGGTGAATCCGCTCACCTGCACGTGAGGATGTCCGAACAATGATCCGTGCAGCGCAGCGATGCCAACCGGGCGCCCGAGGTCGGTGGACAAAATCCGCGCTACCGGGCGGCGCAGCCTGTTCCACGGGAAGAAAGCAATGATCAGCACCAGCGCGATGATCAGGACGCCGATGCCGATTCCGACGGCTTTGACTGTGCGGGAGATGGCTTTGCTCTGGGTCATGGACCAGAGCTAAATGCGGGCGGGGGCGGAACCGTTCCGCGAATCGTCGCGCACTTGAGCGTGGGCGGTGAGGCCGGGGTTGCGGTAGCATCGGACCGTGCCGCTGTTGGCGGCATTTTGTCGGAAGGGGGGCCAGCTTGCTACGGCCACTGTCTTTCGCGCTGCTCGGGATCTCGTGTGCCGCCGTTGCCAGTCAGCCGGGAACGAGCGCTCGGGCGACGGCAGCAGCGCCGATGCACTCGGCACGTTATTGGGCAACGCCGCGCACGGTCACCACCCAAGGAGAGGTGACCATAGGCGGGGACCGCATCCCCTACACCGCGGATGCGGGTACTTTGATTCTCCACGATCAGGACGATGAGCCGACCGGCGCGATGTTCTATGCCGCGTACTTCGAAAGCGGCGTCAACGCGGCACAGCGTCCAATCACCTTTCTCTTCAACGGCGGCCCGGGTTCGTCCTCATCGCTGCTGCTCATGGGTGCTTTCGGCCCGGAGCTGGTGGTCACGAGCAGCGGCGGCGACGCTGCGCCCTATAAGCTGATCAGCAACGCGCACAGTCTGCTGGATGCCAGCGACCTTGTGTTCGTGGACGCCGCGGGGACGGGCTTCAGCCGGATTCTCGGCAAGGACGCGGGTGGCGTCGGAACACCCAAGATGTTTTATGGCGTCGATCCCGACGTCAAATCCTTCGCGGAGTTCATCGAGCAGTTTTTGTCCAAGTATGGCCGTTGGAACTCCCCCAAATTCCTTCTCGGCCAAAGCTACGGCTCGACCCGTTCGGCGGCGCTGGCTTACGCCTTGGAGCAGGACGAAATGATTCCGCTCAATGGTCTCGTCCTGATGGGGACGGATCTCGACGTCGACACCAGTGCAGGTCAGCCCAACCTCAATCCAGGAATGAATCTGCCCTATGCGCTTGCGTTGCCGACCTACGCGGCAGCAGCGTGGTATCACAACGTGCTGCCACGAGGGCGGCAAAACCTGAGCGCATGGCTGGAAGAGGTACAGGCCTGGGCGATGGGACCTTATCTCGACGCTCTGGACAGGGGGGCCACGCTCCCCCAAGCCGACGTAGCGCGCATCGCGGCGACGATGAGCCGTTATACGGGCCTGCCCGAGAGCTACATCCTGAATGCGAACCTGCGAGTCACCGCGCCTGAGTTCGAGCACGAGCTGCTGTCGGCAAAGGGGCAAACCACGAGCAGCCTGGATGCGAGATTCGCGGGGCGAATGACGGACCCGCTCTCGGAGTACGCCGAGTACGATTCGCAGCTCGGCTACCTGACTTGGGCTTATACCGCGGCGGTAAACGACTATGTGCGCGGAACACTGAGATTTGGCGGCGTGGACAAGTACGTGTTCTACGCTCCGGATATCGCAAATGCCTGGGATTGGCTGCACACGCCGCCCGCCCAGGGGAGCCCTGCCTACACGGCGACCAACGTCATGCCGGACCTGGCGGTCGAGATGGCCGAAAATCCGCGTCTCAGGGTGATGGTCAACGCCGGATATTTCGACCTCGACACTCCCTATTACGCTGCCGTGTATCAAATGCAGCAGCTACCGATCCCGCAAGCGCTGCAAAAGAACATCGAGTTCCGCTTCTATCCAACCGGACACATGATCTACATGACACCTGGGGCGCTGGGACAGCTGCACGATAATATCGCGCAGTTCATGCGCAGCGTCGTGGCAACCGCCGGCTGAACGGTTGGCGCACTGAGCGGGACGGTTCTATTTAACGGCAAATATGACCAGCTCGTCACGAGTTGCAGGCCGCCGCCTGCAGCAGGTCATGTATCTGGGGTCGAGGTCACAGATACGGGGGCCTGCCGGGGGGATGATCTTCCGCAAGATCATTCGGGGGTTCAGGCATGCCCGTACCGGTCACTTTTGTGCTGCTTCTCTTCTGGTTGGTACTCGCGTACCGCCAGTTCCAACGGGGTGATCTCCTTCTCGCCGGCGTATTTCTGCTGGTGGGAATCGTGTTGACGGTATACCGGTACCGCGCGGACATGAAGCGCGCGGCACGGACGGCCGCTGCGGGATCCCGCTGAACCACGGGCGCGGCCGGCACCGCCGCGGACTTTACCGCGTCACGCGAGCGCCTTTCCTTCCATGCGATCGCATGCCGCGTAGAGCTCCTGATTCTCCCACTTTATGCGCTTGCCCAACTGGAAAATCACCAGCTTGGACTCAGCGATGAACTCCGCGGGATGCGACTGGATCGAGGTGGCTGTCCGCCACTTGGCGTTATAGACGGAAACCGTCTGGGTGATCTTCGCCATCTCGGCCGCGGCGCGCTGCGCCAGCCCGGAAACCGCCGGGTCCCTGCTGGCTTGCAACTCAGGGTACAACACGTTGTCTTCGACGGTGAGGTGCATGACCAGCTTGCCCATCAGACGACTCGAGCACGAGCGGGCTTCAGCGCCGCTCTTGGACAGGCTGGTCTCGTTCAGAAGTGCGTCCAACTCCCTGGCCATCGCCAGCAGCTCGTTGTGCTGCTCGCGAAATTTCGCGGTTCTTGTTTGCGGCATGTCGGGCGTTCGTCTCAATGGGTGAGGTGCCCGCCAATGGTACCTGCGCGTCGGATGACGGACCGTGAGGCCGGTCCGATTCGATCAAGCGGATCGGGCCACAGATATCGGTTATCGATGTGGTCGCAACCGACCGAGTGAGGATGGTGCCGGGAATAGGATTCGAACCTACGACCCGCGCATTACGAATGCGCTGCTCTACCAGCTGAGCTATCCCGGCGCCGGGGCGGCGAATTGTATAGGGTGCCGCTGCCGCGGTCACCCGGGGTGGGACCTAGGACGCCTTCCTGCGCAGGCGGATGACCAGGTCTATCCCGGCCACCTCCGTCCCGGGCGGAGCGGGGGGCAGGCGGCTGAATTCGACCTCGGGCACGGGGACATCGATCAGGGCGCCGCTCGAGGTGTCGTGGAAGTGGTAGTGGGCGGCCACGTTCGAGTCGAACCAGGCGCGGGTGCCGTCGACCGAGAGCAGGCGGATCAGGCCATGGGAGGCGAAGAGATTCAGGGTGTTGTACACCGTCGCCTTCGAGACCCGCGCCCCGGAAGAGCGCAGATTCGCGAGGATCTGCTCCGCCGAGAGGTGCTGCGGGGCAGAGAGCAGCAGGGAGGCGATGCGCACGCGCTGGGCGGTGGGCCGGATGCCGCAATCGCTCAGGCGCTGCTCGCAGCGCTACCGCCGCAGGTTCAGAAGCCAGGGCTCCGTTCGAGTCCATACCCATCATTATAGCGCCTAAATCGGCCGCTGATCGCCCCATCACGAAGCGCCAGACCCTTGGTGCAGGCACAGGTATGTGCCCCGCCGCCGCAGGTGGCGGAGCCTCAGGCAAAAACCACGCTTTCTGCCTGAGGCGCGCTGGGCCGGCCAGGATCGGCCGGATCCAGCGCTTCAGCTAGGCAACCGCGGCCTTGAGCACCCGCTGCGGCTGGCGCCACGCCGTAGCCTTGGGCGAAGTCGACGCCCAGGCTGGTGAGCATCTGGATGATCTCGGCGTTCTCGGCGAACTCGGCGATGGTCTGCTTGCCGGTGAGGTGGCCGATCTCGTTGATCGAGCGGACCATCTCGCGGTCGATCGGGTCGCGCAGGATCTCGCGCACGAAGCTGCCGTCGATCTTGAGGTAGTCGACCGGGAAGTGCTTGAGGTAGCCGAAGGAGGAGAGGCCGGTGCCGAAGTCATCGAGCGCGAACTTGCAGCCGAGCTCCTTCAGCGACTGGATGAAGCGGTTTGCCTGCGAGAAGCTCGCGACAGCCGCGGTCTCCGTGATCTCGAAGCAGATCTTGCCGCCGTCGAGGCCGCTCCTGTGGAACTGCTCGATGACGAACGGCAGGAACTTGTCGTCGCCGAGGCTCTGGCCGGAGAGGTTGATCGAGCAGAGCGCGAGCTTCTCGCGCTCGTCGGCCTCGGACACGAGCCAGCGGAACGCGTTCTCGATCACCCAGCGGTCGATCGCCGGTGTGATGCCGTAGCGCTCCGCCGCGGCGATGAAGTCGTTCGGGGAAACGATACGGCCGTTCTCGTCCTTCAGGCGAAGCAGCAGCTCGTAGTGCGCGCCCAAGTCGACCCGCTGCAGCGGCTGGATCACCATCCGATGGATCTCGAAACGGCCTTCCTCCAGAGCGGCGTTGATGCGCGCGGCCCACTGCATCTCGCGGCGCCGGCGCATCAGCTCCATGTCGTTCTCGGCGAAGCTGTGTACCCGGTTGCGGCCGCCTTCCTTCGCCGCTCCGCAGGCGCTGTCGGCGGCTGAGAGTATGGAGGCGACGTCCTCGTTGTCGGCGGTGATCGGGACCACGCCGACGCTCGCGCCCAGACGGAATACCCGGTCTTCCCAGGTAAAGCGGAAGTTGCGTACGCTCTCGCGCAACGTTTCCGCCGTGCGCATCGCTTCATCGAGCGAGCAGGCCTCGAGGAGAATTCCGAACTCATCGCCGCCCAGGCGCGACAGCGTGTCGCGCCAGCGGACCTTCGATTTCAGCAGCGCGCCGACCTGGCCGAGGAGCGCATCGCCGGCGCTGTGGCCGCAGGTATCGTTGACGATCTTGAACTGGTCGATATCGAGATAACAGAGCGCGTAGGACGCCTCCCGCGCCTTGGCGCTCTTCAGCGCCCGCTCCATCCGGCTCTCGAACTCGCGGCGATTGACCAGCCCGGTGAGGAGGTCGTGGCTGGCGTGGTAGGAGAGGCGTCGGTTGAGCTCGCGCGCCTCGGTGACATCGTGGAAAACCAACACGCCGCCCGAGACGCGGCCGGCGCCGTCGCGGATGGGCGCGGCGGTGCTCTCGACATAGAGCTCGTTGCCATCGCGGCGGATGAGGAGCATTGGCCGCACCGACTTGATCGGCCGGATGCGACGGATGGAGACGGTGAGCGGATTCTCGAGCGGCTCGCAGGTCTCCTCGTGGAAGGCGCGGAAGATCTCCTCCACGGGGCGGCCCATGGCATCTTCCAGCCGCCAGCCGGTCAGCGACTCCGCCACCGGGTTGATGTAGTCGATGACGGAGTTGGCGTCGGTGGTGACGACGCCGTCGCCGATCGACTGCAGAGTGATCTGTGCGCTCTCCTTCTCGCGGAAGAGAGCCTCCTCGTAGAGCTTGCGCTCCGTGATGTCGAGCTCCACACCGACGAGGCGCAGCAGCCGGCCGTGCTTGTCCACGCGCGCCGTCGCGCGGCTGATGACCCAGCGCCACTCGCCGTTGCGATGGCGCATGCGATGGGTGCTCTCGAAGATGGGAGTCTTGCCGTCCACATGATCGCGGATGGCCGACTGCACGCGCGCAAGATCGTCCGGATGGACCAGGCTGCTCCAGTCGGGCGAGCCGCGCATGTCCTCATCGCCGTAGCCGAGCATGGCTTTCCAGCGGGGGGAGAAGTAAACCTCGTTACTCTCGACGTCGAAGTCCCAGAGACCGTCATTGGCCGACGCCTGCGAGAGCTTGGTGCGCTCTTCGAGTTTGGCGAGCCGTGCCTCGACGCGCACGCGCTCGAGCCCGGTGGCGAGGCTGGTGCCGATGAGTTTCATCAGCAGCTGCAGATTCACGTCCCAGGCGCCGCGCGGCAGGGTCTGCGCGAGAGCCGAGGAAGCCCGCGGGCTTGCCCTGTACGCGCAGGGCGACCAGCAGCACCGAGCCCATCTGCAGCTCGGCAGAAGCGCTGCGCCTCGGCGGCTCTGCTCCCGGCGCGGCGCGCGCGGTATCGCGCAGCTCCGAGAGCCGCAGATGATCCATGCGCGCCTTGAGCCAGGGGAAGGAGTCGAGGCTGGCGCCCTGAATGGCCTCCGGGCGGCATTGCGCAAAGGCCCCGCGGGCGACCTGCACCTCCTCGATGACCGGCTCGTCCGGCCGCAGCACCATCAGGAAGGCGCAATCGGTGACGGTGGCTTCGCGCAGGAGCTCGAGATTGCGGCGCAGACAGTCGGCAACGCCTTCCTTGCGCATGTTCTGGAAATCGACGGCGATCTTAGTGCAGGCGACATCGACGCCAATGGCCGCCCGCGGCACTTTGTCGCCGTTCCAGGCGTCCGCCGAGAGAATGTCCGAAGCGGTGAAATCCGCAGGCTTATCCGGCGGCAAACTCGACATGAAACCGGTGACCTCTCCCGATCGTTAGTCGCGCAGCCTACCCCACGGCGACGCACCCGCGGGCTGCCGGTATCCAGCTTGTGGACCGTTTCCGGCTGCGATCTTCTAACGAGTTACGTGCGATTCTCGCACACTTGCTCAGGAACACAAGCTAACGCGCTGTTCGTCCAGGGGTTCGCGACTTAACAGAATCTGGAACTAAAACGCCGGGATGTGACGCGGTTCTATGTCAAAGCCGCCTGGGCCTCCTCGAAGAGACGCCGCAGCTCCAATTCCATCTCCCCCTGCAGCGCTCGCGAGTGTCGCGGCATCCATCACGCGTGGCACGTAGCGGGGCGGTCCGATGGCGATGACGATCCGCGACAGGGGTAGGGGTATCACGAACCGGTCCCATTTGATCCGCCAGGCGCGCGAAGCGGCGTAGGCCATGGGCAGGATCGGGCGGCCGGACATCTGCGCGAGCAGGATGGCGCCGGGCTTGAACTTGAACCGCGGTCCCTTCGGGCCATCAGGCGTGATGACCGGTGAGATGTCCTCCTTCACCAGGGCCTGGTAGTAGTCGCGCAAGGCGCGCGCGCCGGTATGGCTGGATGAGCCGCGGATGACGTGGCCGCCGGCCCGCCGCGCCATCATGGCGCCGAGCTCACCATCCACCGACGGGCTGATCAGCCAGCCGACCTTGAGGCGCGCGCGCTGCTCGAGGAGGTACTTCGCGCAGATAGAGCTGATGCTGGTGCCAGTAGCAGGGGACGAGCGAGGGCGCCTTCGCCAGCGCCGCATCGAGATGCTGCGCGCCCCGTACCGTGACCACTCGGACAGCGCGCCACCAGCCGCGGATGATGCCGATGGCGAGCGGTACGGCCACCCGATAGAGCAGCCGCCGCACGGGCGTCATGGTGCGGCCCGAGCGGGTGACCTTGCGATAAAAGGTATTTCGCAGGCCGCCGTCGTCCGGCTCGGATGTCACTCTTGAACCGCTCCGATGATGGAATCGATCAATTTAATATAATCCGCGGCTCCCATGAACAGACCCGCAACGATGCAGGCCCAGCCGCCCGAGGCCGAGCTTCAATTCGATATCGGCTCCACGGACGACTCGCTGGAGCGGATGATCGAGCTCTTCGCCCGGCATGGCGATATCTACCGGGTCTATGTCCCGGCGCGGCAGACCCATACCTACGTCATCCACCATCCGGACGACGTGAAGCGGGTGCTGGTCTCGAACCACCGCAACTACACGAAGGGACTCGGCCTCGATCGGGTGAGGATCCTGCTCGGCAAGGGCCTCATGACCAGCGAAGGGGAGCTCTGGACCCGCCAGCGCTACATGATGCAGCCGTTCTTCCACCGGCGCGTCATCACCCAGTTCGCGGAGGTCATCGGTGCGGCGAACTCGCAGCTCCTCACCCGCTGGGACGGGCTCGCCCGCGCGCGGCGAGCCGGTGAACCTCACCGACGAGATGAGCTCCCTCACCCTGGAGATCGTGCTGCGCTCCATATTCGGCCGCGACCTCGAGCGCATGTCGCGCGGAGCTCGGCGGCAATCCGTTCGACGTGGTCACCAAGGAGCAGGGCCGCAACCTGCAGTTCGCCTACAAGTTCCGCTCGCTCACCAAGCTCGTTGCCGGGCTCCTCGAGCGGCGCCGCCGTGAGCAGCGAAGAGCACTTCGATTACATCGCGATGCTCATGAGCGCCCGCGACAAGGACAGCGGCGAGCCGATGGCCGAGCGCCAGCTCATCGATGAGGTGCTGACGCTGGTGGTGGCGGGCCACGAGACCACGGCGAGCGGCCTCAACTGGACCTGGTACCTGCTGTCCCAACATCCCGACGCCGAGGCCCGGCTGCACGCGGAGCTCGATGCCGTGCCGGATCAGTCCGGCGCCGAGCCTGGCGCAGATGGAGCAGCTGGCTTACACCCAACAGGTCGTCAACGAGGCGCTGCGCCTCTATCCGCCGGGGTGGCTGCTGTCGCGGCGCACGCGTGCAGCCCGATGTGCTTTCCGGCTATGAGATACCGGCGGGCGCCAATGTGCTGCTGCCCCTCTATCTGCTGCATCGCCACCCGCGGTACTGGCAGGACCCGGATACTTTCCTGCCGGAGCGCTTCGCGCCGGATCACGACGCCGAGCGCCCGCGCTTTGCCTACATGCCGTTCGCGGCCGGTCCGCGCCACTGCATCGGCGAGACTTTCGCGCTCTACGAGATGCTGCTGCATCTGCACGCAGTCGCGCGCCACTTCCGCCTGGTCCACGTGCCCGACAAGCCGATCGAGCTCGAGGCGCAGATCAATCTGCGCACCCGTTATCCCCTGCACATGAGGCTGGAACGCCGCTGATGCCGAATTCCACGACGAATCCGACGACCCTGACCGAGCTCATCGCGGCCAACCGCAAGCCATCCGGGCAAGATCACCTATCTCGAGGGCGAGCACGACGCTCGCGACGTGAGCTATCGAGGAGCTGCTACGCGCGCGCGCTCGGCATCCTCTATCACCTGCAGCGCCTCGGCGCCCGTCGCGGCGACAAGCTGATCCTCTTCCTCGGCGAGCAACGAGCAGTTCATCGACGCGTTCTGGGCTGCGCTGCTCGGCGGCATCGTCCCGGTGCCGGTGGCGCTCGGCATCAGCGACGAGCACCGGCACAAGCTGCTGCGCATCGCCCGCAAGCTCGGCAAGCCCTTCATCTACACCGAGCGGCGCTCGCTCGAGCGGATCGGCGCTTTCGCCGCCCAGGCGGGTGAGGCAGGAGACCTTCGAGGGCTTGCGCGCGCGCGCTTTCCTGGTCGATGACCTGAGCGACATCTCGCGCGCGGGCCAGCCTCATCAGGCGCGGCCGGACGATGTCGCGTTCATCCAGTTCTCCTCCGGCTCGACCAGCGAGCCGAAAGGCGTGGTGCTGACGCACGGCAACATCATCGCCAATGCGCGCGGCGTGATCGAGGCCGCCGAGCTCCTCGCCGGATGACGTCAGCCTCGTCCTGGATGCCGCTCACCCATGACATGGGGCTGATCGGCTTTCACCTCATCATGTTCTACAGGCAGGATCCACGCCCACCTCATGCCGACGGAGCTCTTCATCCGGCGGCCGCTCCTGTGGCTGACATTTGCGAGCCGCATCCGCGCCACCATCCTTTGCTCGCCGAACTTCGGCTACAAGCATTACCTCAAGGTGCTCGGCGACCGGCCGCTCGAGGGTCTGGATCTGTCGCGGCGTCAAGGCTCATCTTCAACGGCGCGGAGCCGATCTCCGTGGAGCTCTGCGAGGAGTTCCTCACCCGGCTCGCGCCCGCCCGGCTGCCGCGCAACAGCATGTATCCGGTGTATGGGCTCGCGGAGGCCTCGCTGGCCGTGAGCTTTCCCGCCTCTCGGCGCGCCGATGCGGACGATCACGCTCAACCGTCACCGCCTCGGTGTGGGCAGCCCGGTGGAGCCCATCGACGAGGGCTCGCGCGATGCGGTGCAGCTCGTGTCGGAGGGCCGCGCGATTCCGTATTGCCGCGTGCGCATCGTCGACGATGAAGACCGGCCGCTGCCGGAGGGGCGGATCGGACATCTGCACTTGCGCGGCGACAACGTCACTCGCGGCTACTACGAGAGCCCCGAGGTGAACGCCGCGACCTTCACCGCCGATGGGTGGCTGCGTACCGGCGATCTGGCGCTCATTCATCAGGGGGACCTCTATGTCTCCGGGCGGGCGAAGGAGATCATCTTCGTCAACGGCCAGAACTACTACCCGCACGATCTCGAGGCGATCGCGCAGCGCATCGCGGGACTGGAGCTCGGCAAGGTGGTCGCGGCGGGAGTACGGCCGCCGCGGCGCGGAGATCGAGCAGCTGATGCTCTTCATCCTGCACCGCGGCGAGGTCGAGGATTTCCTGCCGCTCGCCACCCAGGTGGCGCGGCTCATCAACGAGCAGACGGGCCTCGAGGTTGCGCAGGTCGTGCCGGTCAAGCGCATTCCGAAGACGACGAGCGGCAAAATCCAGCGGCATCTGCTGGAGGAGAGTTATGTCGACGGCGAGTTCGATGCGGAGTTGCAGGCCCTGGCGGCGCTGCGCGTGGCGCAGCGGGGCCCCGAGACCGCATCGCGCAGCGTGATCGAGGAGAAGCTACGGACCATCTGCGACATCGCGCTCGGCGGCAAGCGCGTGGACGTCAATGACAATCTGTTCGAGCTCGGAGCGAGCTCCCTCAAGCTGATCGAGATCCACGAGCAGATCGACCGGGAGTATCCCGGCCAGGTGGACCTGACGGAGCTGTTCGATTTTCCGACCATCGCGGAGCTCGCCCGGCATCTGGAGAGCAAACTCGGCGCGGCTGCCTGATCAGCCGAAATCGAGCCGCATCGACAGGTCGACGGCGCGCACGTTTTTCGTCAGGCCGCCGGATGATACGAAGTCGACTCCGGTCGCGGCGATGGCGCGCACCGTCTCCAGACTCACGCTGCCGGATGCTTCGAGCGCAACCGGCCGGCCGCGGGAGCGGTTGCGGGCCACCGCGGCCGCGAGATCCTCCAGGCTGAAGTCATCGAGCAGCACGATGTCAGGTCCGGCGAGCAGTGCCTCCTCCAGCTCCGAGAGTGACTCGACTTCCACCTCCACCTTGACGCCTCGGGCGACGGCACGCGCGGCAGCGATGGCGGCGGTGATCGAGCCCGCGGCGGCGATGTGGTTCTCTTTGATGAGCACCATGTCGTAGAGACCCATGCGGTGATTGCTGCCGCCGCCGCAGCGCACCGCATACTTCTGCGCCGTGCGCAGGCCCGGGAGGGTCTTGCGGGTGTCGATGACCTTGCAGCCGGTTCCGGCGACCGCCGCGGCGAAGCGGCTCGCCTGGGTGGCGGTCGCGGAGAGGAGCTGCAGGAAGTTGAGGGCGGTGCGCTCGCCGGTGAGGATCGGCCGCGCCCGACCTTCGATCTCGAAGATCACCTCTCCGGCAGCGACCCGCTGCCGTCCGCGGCCCGCCAGGTGAGGCGGATGCCCGCGTCCAGGCGGCGAAACGTCTCCTCGCGCCCAGGGGCGGCCACAGAGCACCGCGTCCTCGCGGGTGATCACCCGGCCGGTCACCCGCTGGTCCTCCGGGACCAGCCGTGCCGTGACGTCGCCGCTGCCGATGTCCTCCCGCAGCGCAGCGGCCACCTGATCCGCCAGGTCCGCCGGCGGGTTGAGGCTCGAATGGGGGTGGCACGGTCACGGCTCATTGCTGAAGCCTAGCATGGGCGCCCCCAGGCACACGGGTGGCCATGGGGCGGAGCTTGATCATGACACCGCGGCGCTTGCGCCGCAGCAGGGACTGCGCAGCGCAGATGCCCGGCTCCAGCGCTTTGACGACAGTTTGAACATTGCCGCCCCGGCCTCATAATCCTCCCGGATGTCCGAAGCAAAGGCGCCGGCGGAGTGGGACCGTCCCCGTTCCCCTTGTACCAAGGTCTGCTCCCTCGATGAGCAGGGGTACTGCGTGGGGTGCCTGCGAACCGCCGACGAGATCGGCCGGTGGACATCCATGAGCGCCGCCGAGCAGTGGCGGGTGGTCGCCGAGCTGAAGCAGCGGCGCGAATTGATGTCCGGCCGCAGGCCGTAACGAGGTTATCGATGGACGTGGTGGAGAGAATCAAAGCCGAGCTCGGCTCGAGCCCGGTGGTGCTGTTCATGAAGGGCACGCCGGATTTCCCGCAGTGCGGTTTCTCCGCGCAGACGGTCGCGGCGCTGCGCGCCGTGGGAGCGGAATTCAAGCACGTGAACATCTTCGAGGAGCCGGAGATGCGCGAGGCGCTGAAGCGCTATTCCAACTGGCCGACCTATCCGCAGCTCTACGTCAATGGCGAGCTGGTCGGCGGCTGTGACATCGCCCTGCAGATGTACCAGAGCGGCGAGCTGCAGAAGCTGCTTTCCGGAGCCGGCGCCTTGGCCAAGGGCTGAAAGGTAGCGGCTCGGGCCGCTCGGTCACTTGCTTTCGTCGGCTTCGGCAGGTGGCTCACTGAGCCATCCCAGAGCTGCGCGCCCGCGTTTCGGCCTCGAGAAAGCTGTCGCGGAAGCGATTGCAGATGAGACAAAAGAGATCCGCCGTGCGCTCCGCGTCGTAGACGGCCGAGTGCGCGGAGCTCGAATCCCACGCCAACCCGGCGACGGTCACCGCCTTCGCCAGCACCGTCTGCCCGAGCGCCGCCCCGGCGAGGGTGGCGGTATCGAAGCAGGAAAACGGATGGAACGGGTTGCGTTTCATGTCCGTCCGCTTCACCGCGGCGTTGAGGAAGCCGAGATCGAAGGCCGCGTTGTGTCCAACCAGTATGGCGCGGCGGCAATCGTATGCGCGCACCGCGTGACGGATCTCGCGGAAGATCCGCTGCAGGGCGTCGCGCTCCGGCAGCGCCGGCCGCAGCGGGTGAAACGGATCGATACCGGTCACCGAGAGTGACGCCGGATCGAGCCTCGCGCCTTGGAAAGGCTTGACGTGGAAGGCGTGCGTCGGCCCGCGACTCAACACCCCGTCGCCGCCCATGTCGATCAGAACCGCGGCGATCTCGAGCAGGGCGTCCGTATCGGAATTGAAGCCGCCGCTCTCGATATCGACCACCACGGGCAGGAAAGCGCGGAACCGCCGCGCCATGAGTGCCGCGCCGGGCGCAGGCGCGATCGGCGCCGTCGCTTCGGGCTCCGTGCCCGCGCCGGGAGACTCGGTCGGCCCGCTCATTCCTTGCTCCGACAGATGCCACCCGATATGCTCGCCGGCGCGCAGCGGCACCAGCGTCTCGGTGCCGAACGGATAGAAGCGCGGCACTTCCCACGGGGCTTTCACCAGCGTGATGTGGCCGGCATTGCGCGGCAGGCGATAGAAATCCGCGCCGTGCTCGGAGGCGAAGGCCTGCAGGCGATCGAGCGCCCCGGCAGACTCGAACGCTTCCGCATAGAGCTCGATCGCGCCGTGCGCGGAGAAGATTCCGGCGCAGCCGCAGGCGGCTTCCTTCGCGCCGCGCGCGTGCGGCGCGCTGTCGGTTCCGAGGAAGAAGCGCGGGTCGCCGGTCGCGATGACAGCGAGCAGCGCCGCGCGATCGTCTTCGGATTTCAGCACCGGCAGGCAGTAGTGATGCGGGCGGATGCCGCCCGTGAAGAGCGCGTTGCGATTCATCAGCAGGTGCTGCGGGGTGACGGTTGCCCCGATGCCGGCGCGGGAGCCAACACGAACTCGACCGCCGCCCGCGTCGTGATGTGCTCGAAGACGATGCGCAGGCGCGGCAAGCGTGCCGCGAGCGGTGCCAGCACCTCATCGATGAACCGCGCTTCGCGATCGAACACGTCGACGTTGGGATCGGTGACTTCGCCATGCACCTCCAGCACGAGATCGTGCTCCTCCATGCGAGCGAGCACGGCATCCACCCGGCGGATGTCGGTCACGCCGGCATCGGAGTGAGTCGTCGCGCCGGCCGGATAGAGCTTGAAGCCGACGATGCAGCCGCTCGCCTTGGCCCGGTCCACCTCGGCCGCGTTCCGTCCGATCGGTCAGGTAGAGCGTCATCAGCGGTTCGAAAGCTCATACCGGCGGGCAACGCATCCAGGATGCGCTGACGGTATGCCAACGCCTGCTCGGTCGTAGTCACGGGCGGGCGCAGATTGGGCATGATGAGCGCGCGTGCGAAGCGTGCTCGCGGTGAACGGCAGCACGGCGCGCATGAACTCGCCGTCGCGCAGATGCAGATGCAGGTCGTCGGGCCGGCGAATCGTGAGCGCGGTCACCCGCCGCCTCCAACGGCCTGCAGCAGCTCCTGTTTGAGGATGCAGCTCGAGCGCGTAGCGCACGCCGAAGCCGGTGACCTCGGTGTTGACATGGCCCAGGCCGCCGCTGCGCGTCGCCGATGACAGGTCGACGTGCGCCCAGGCGATGTCCTCGGGGACGAAGCGGCTGAGAAATCGCGCGGCGAGAATGTGGTCACCCTTGCCTTCCGTGGTGCACTGCAGCACGTCCGCGACCTTGCTCTCGAGGTCGGAGTCGAAATCGGAATCGAACGGGAATGTCCAGACTCGCTCGCCGCTCTCGCGGCCGGCGTCGATGAGTTTCTGCGCGAGCGCCGGGCGGTTGGTGAAGACGCCGCTCATCCGCTCCGTCAGGGAGTAGACGCAGGCTCCCGTCAGGGTGGCGAAGTCGAGCATGAGTCGGGGCTTCGTGCGGGCGGCGAGCGCGAGGGTATCGGCCAACACCATGCGGCCTTCGGCATCGGTGTGGATCACCTGGATGGTGACGCCGTTGGCGGCGCGCACGACTTCCTGCGGCCGGTAGGCCTGCGGCCCGATGTGTTCTCCGTGATGGCGAGCCACGCGTCCGCGGCGATCGGCGCGCGCAGCTGCGCCAGGGCGATGAGCGTTGCGAGCGCCACCGCGCTGCCGCCCATGTCGGTGTGCATGTCGAGCATCGACCGGTGCGGCTTGAGGTTGACGCCGCCGGTATCGAAGAGGATGCCTTTGCCGATGAGCGCCAGGTCCGGCGCGCCGCCGCGGCGCCGCCCGGGGCGGTACCTGAGATGCGCGATACCGGCGACCGGGGCTGCGTTGCCGGCGGCGACGGCGAGGAAGGCGTTGGCGCCGGCGCGCCGCAGCGCCTGCTCGCCCAGCCACGTCATCTCGAGGCCGTTGCGGCGCGCGAGTTGGGTCACCGCCGTGCGGTAGCCGCGCGAGTCGAGAATGTTAGGCGGCAGCGCCGTGAGCCAACGGGCGAGATTGGTGCCGGCCGCGCTGATCGCGGCATAGCGAGTATCGAGCTGCGCATCGGGCGGCAGCTGATGCGCGTGATAAGCCGCTCCTCCGCCGCGGACGCGCGGCAGCTCGGCAGCTCGAATGCCTGCGCCAGAGCAGCGGCGAGCAGCGCCTCGAGCGATGCCTGGGCGGCGGCCGCGCCGCCGGCCGCCGCCGGGAATCCGCGGTAGCGAGTGCCGATCGTCTCGCGGGCCGCGGGCGGCAGCCTCCTTCATCATCCGGCCGGCGAGCGCGAGCCGCTCGAAAGCGCTCGCCTTGGGCCCGAGGAAACCCAGCACGGCGAGCGTCTGGCGGCGGTTGGCGAGCGAAGTGGTGCGCACCGCGCCGGCGCGCGGCCGCTCGCGTGCGAGCAGATCCCGCCAGCGCATGCTCTCCGGCAGCTTCGCGAGGCTTGCCGGGCCGGCGGATTCGGGCATCACCACGAGCAGCGCATCGACCTCGCCGCCGCGCGAGCGCACGATCTCGGGGCCGCCGGCGGGCGGCAGGAGCGTCAAGGCCGCGGCGGCCGGCGGCTGCGCTTCGCTGCCGGCGCTTGCTTGACCATCGGGAGTGAAACCCGGATCATTGCGCGGCTCATTATGCTGGTGACTTTTCGCTTGGCAGGGGAAGCTGCCGGCGCATCCTACTCCATTAGCTCGAATGACCGAACCTCCGAAGCTGGAAGATCTCGACCCCGTTGAAACCCAGGAATGGCTCGAGTCGATCGACTCGGTGCTGAAGACTCATGGTCCGCAGCGCGCGCATTTCCTCCTCGAGCGTCTGATCGATTACACGCGCCGCAGCGGCGCCTATCTGCCGTTCAAGGCGAATACCGCCTACGTCAACAGCATCCCGACCGGGCGCGAGCCGCAGTATCCCGGCAATCGCGCGCTCGAGCGGCGGATCGAAGCCTACATCCGCTGGAACGCCATGGCGATGGTGGTGCAGGCCAACCGCATCTCCTCGGAGTATGGCGGACACCTCTCGAGCTACGCTTCCTCCGCGACTCTCTATGAAGTGGGTTTCAATCACTTCTGGCGGGCGCCGTCGGCGGAGCATCCGGGCGATCTCGTCTTCATTCAGGGACATTCCTCCCCGGGCATCTATGCGCGCGCTTATCTCGAAGGGCGCCTGAGCGAGAGTCAACTTCACCACTTCCGCCAGGAGGCCGGCGGCCCCGGGCATGGGCCTGTCGTCCTATCCGCATCCGTGGCTGATGCCGGACTTCTGGCAGTTCCCGACGGTCTCCATGGGCCTCGGGCCCATGATGGCGATCTTCCAGGCACGCTTCCTCCGCTATCTCGAGCACCGCGGGCTCGCCAAGCCTTCCGACCGCAAGGTCTGGGCGTTCCTCGGTGACGGCGAGATGGATGAGCCGGAGTCGATGGGCGCGCTCACCATGCCGGTGCGCGAGGGGCTCGACAATCTCATCTTCGTCATCAACTGCAATCTGCAGCGCCTCGACGGACCGGTGCGCGGCAACGGCAAGATCATCCAGGAGCTCGAGGCCGCCTTCCTCGGCGCCGGTTGGAACGTCATCAAGGTGTTGTGGGGCTCGCGTTGGGATCCGCTTCTCGCGCGCGACACGCAGGGTCTGCTGCGGCGCGTGATGGAGGAAAGCGTCGACGGCGAGTATCAGAACTTCAAGGCCAAGGGCGGCGCCTACACCCGCGAGCATTTCTTCGGGAAGTACCCGGAGCTCAAGGCGATGGTCGCCAACATGTCGGACGAGGAGATCTGGCGCCTGAACCGCGGCGGCCACGATCCGCGCAAGGTGTATGCCGCGTACGCCGCCGCCATGAGCCACAAGGGTCAGCCGACCGTCATCCTCGCCAAGACCGTCAAGGGCTTCGGCCTCGGCAAGGGCGGCGAGGGACAGATGGTGGCGCACCAGCAGAAGAAGCTGTCGGAAGACGATCTGCGCGCCTTCCGCGACCGCTTCCACATTCCGGTGTCGGACGAGGAGATCGCCAAGCTTCCCTTCCGCCAGCCGGCGGCGGACTCCGACGAGAGCCGCTACCTGCACGAGCGCCGCAAGTCCCTGGGCGGCTATCTGCCGGCGCGCCGCAAGCAGGCGCCGCCGCTCGCCGTGCCGCCGCTCGAGGCGTTCGCCGCCGTGCTCGAGGGCACCGGCGAGCGCGAGATCTCGACGACGATGGCGTTCGTCCGCATCCTGACGACGCTGCTCAAGGACAAGCAGATCGGCAAGTACATCGTGCCGATCGTGCCGGATGAGGCGCGCACCTTCGGCATGGAGGGACTCTTCCGCCAGATCGGCATCTACTCCTCCGTCGGGCAGCTCTACACGCCGCAGGATGCGGAGACCCTCATGTCCTACCGTGAGGACAAGAAGGGTCAGATGATCGAGGAGGGCATCAACGAGGCCGGCTCGCTCTGCTCGTGGATCGCGGCCGCCACCGCGTACAGCAATCACGGCATGAGCATGGTGCCGTTCTACATCTTCTACTCCATGTTCGGCTTCCAGCGCGTGGGGGATTTCATCTGGGCCGCGGGCGACATCCAGGCGCGCGGCTTTCTCCTCGGCGCGACGGCCGGGCGCACGACGCTCGCCGGCGAAGGCCTGCAGCACCAGGACGGGCACAGCCAGTTGGTTGCGACCACCGTACCCAACTGCGTGGCGTACGATCCGGCCTATGCGTACGAGCTCGCCGTCATCATTCAGGACGGCATGCGGCGCATGTACGTGGAGCAGGAAAGCATCTTCTACTACATCACCGTGATGAACGAGAACTACCCGCAGCCGGCCCTGCCGAAGGGCAGCGAGGCGGGGATTCTCAAGGGCGCCTACCTGCTGCGCGCCGGCGGCAAGGGGAAGCTGCGCACGACCCTGCTCGGCTCCGGCACCATCCTGCGGGAGTGTCTCGAGGCCGCGAAGATCCTCGAGGCCGACTACGGCGTGCGCGCCGATGTCTTCTCCGTGACCAGCTTCAGCGAGCTGCGCCGCGAGGCGCTCGAGTGCGACCGTTGGAACCTGTTGCACGCCGGTGAGCCGGCGCGCGCACCCTACGTGAAGCAGTGCCTGAAGGATGCGCAGGGACCGTTCGTCGCCGCGACCGATTACATGCGCACCGTGCCCGACCAGATTCGCCAATGGGTGCCGGGCCGTTATGTCAGCCTCGGCACCGACGGCTACGGCCGCTCCGATTCCCGGGCGGCGCTGCGCCGGCATTTCGAGGTCGACCGCAACTACATCGCCATCGCCGCCCTGAAGGCCCTCGCCGACGAGGGCAAGCTCGAGGCCGCTGCCGTCACCGCCGCCATGAAAGCGCTCGGCGTCGATCCGGCGAAACCCGTTCCCTGGAAAGTCTAGGCTTCATGGACACCTCAACCCCGAGTCATGACGCGGCACGAACGCGCAGCAGGTACAGGGACGTGCCCCGCCGCCGCAGGTGGCGGAGCCTCGGGCAAAAACCGCGCTTTTTGACCGAGGCGCGCTGGGCCGGGCAGGAGCCCGGATCCAGCGCTTCGTAAGGCGCAATCGCGATGAACGCGGCAGTCCGCCTGGTCGAAGTCCGCGTGCCCGACATGGGCAACTTCAAGGATGTCGCCGTGATCGACGTGCTCGTCAAGCCGGGCGAGAGCATCGAGCCGGAGGCGCCGTTGGTCACCCTCGAGACGGAGAAGGCCACCATGGATGTGCCTTCGACCGCGAGCGGAGTCATCGAGAAGATCCATGTTGCCAAGGGCGGCAAGGTCAATGCGGGCGATCTGATCGCGACCGTGCGCCCGGCAGGCGATGGCGCGCAGGCGGCGGCTCCGGCTCCGGCTCGGGAGGCCGCACCGCCCGCGAATCCCGCGCGGCCAGCGCCGCGCAGCGGCGCGAAAGCCGCTAAGGCGCGCGCCCGCGCGCCGCGACAACCGCGAAGACGACCGCCGCTGCGCCGCCGGCGCCGCCGCGGCAGCAGGCCGACGCGGCAGCCGCGGCATCGACCCCGCAGGAGGGCTCCGGTGCGCCCGCCACGGAGCTTCCCGAGGCTCTGCGTACCGATCTGCCTCCGATCAACGAGCCCGGCTTCTCCCGGGCGCATGCGGGACCGAGCGTGCGCAGGTTTGCGCGCGAGCTGGGCGTCGACCTGACGCGCATCAGCGGTCACGGCTTCAAGGGCCGCATCACGCACGATGACGTGAAAGCATTCGTCAAGAGCTTCATGACGGCGCCGGGCGCCGCGGCGCAAGCCAAGCCGGGCGGTGGCGGCGCCCTGCCTGTCATTCCTGCGGTCGACTTCGCGGCATTCGGCCCGATCGAAACGCAGCCGCTGTCGCGCATTCAACGCATCTCCGGCCCGCGCCTGCATGCAAGCTGGGTCAACATCCCGCACGTCACGCAGTTCGACGAGGCGGACATCACCGAGCTCGAGGCACTGCGCGGCAAGCTGAAGGATGCGGCGTCGGAGCGCGGCATCAAGCTGACGCCTCTCGCCTTCATCCTGCGCGCCTGCGTGGAGGCGCTGCGGGCGTTCCCACAATTCAACGCATCGCTCGACCCATCGGGCGCCAACCTCGTCCTGAAGAAGTACGTCAATGTCGGGTTCGCCGCCGACACGCCGAACGGACTCATGGTCCCGGTGGTGCACGAGGCGGACCGCAAGGATGTCTACGAGGTCGCCCGCAAGCTCGGCGAGCTCTCCGAGGCGGCCCGCGCCGGCAAGCTCAGCGCCGCGCAGATGCAGGGCGGCTGCTTCACGATATCGAGCCTCGGCGGCATCGGCGGCACGGCGTTCACGCCCATCATCAATGCCCCGGAAGTCGCGATCCTCGGTGTGTCGCGCTCCGCCATGAAGCCGGTCTACCAGGACGGCAAGTTCGTGCCGCGGCTGATGCTGCCGCTGTCGCTTTCCTATGACCATCGCGTCATCGATGGCGCGAGCGCCGTCCGCTTCACCACCTTCCTCGTCAAGACGCTGGCGGAGCCGCATTCCTTGATCGAGGCAGTGCCGTGAGCCGGGTCGACCTGGTCAGTACCGGATCTCGGAAGTTTCCACGACGTCGCGGTCGTCGACGTGCTCGTCAAGGCCGGCGACGATATCGAGGTCGATACCCCGCTGGTCACACTGGAAACCGACAAGGCGTCCATGGATGTTCCTGCCACGGCCGCGGGCAAGATCGCCGAAGTGCTCCTGAAGCGGGGCGACAAGGTGTCCAAGGGATCGGTGATCGCACGCCTCGAAACCAACGCCCAGGCCGGGGCGAGCGCCAGCTCGCCGCCGGCAACGCCCAGCGCGCCGGCCGCCACGGGCGGCTCCGCGCCTGCCCCCAAGCCGTCACCTGCCGCCGCACCCGCCGCCAGCTGCCAGCCGGCCGCGAAGCCGGAGTCGCGCGGGCGACACGGTGCGCATGCGCATGCCCGACCTGAGCAAGCCGCCGCAGGCACGAGGTCGATTTCAACCGCTCGACGCAGCTCCTCGTGCTCGGCTCCGGTCCGGGCGGCTACACCGCCGCGTTCCGCGCCGCGGATCTCGGCATGCAGGTGATGCTGGTGGAGCGCTGGCCGATGTTGGGCGGGGTATGCCTCAATGTCGGCTGCATTCCCTCCAAGGCGCTGCTGCATGCGGCCAAGGTCATCGAGGACGCCGAGGAGATGGGCAGCCGCGGCATCGCCTTCGGCGCGCCGGAGATCGATCTCGTCGAAGCTGCGTGGCTGGAAGGAATCGGTCGTCAGGAAGCTGACCGGCGGCCTGCGCACTGCTGGCGAAGCAGCGCAAGGTCGAGGTCATCCAGGGCGTCGGGTCGCTTCGTCAGCGCGCAATGTGATCGAGGTGATGGGCAACAGCGGCTCGGAGCGCATCCGCTTCGACCAGTGCATCATCGCGGCCGGCTCCGAGGCGATCCGGTTGCCGGGCCTGCCCGCGGATCCGCGGATCATGGATTCGACCGACGCGCTCGAGCTGCCGGAGTTCTCGGGCGGCCTGCTGGTGATCGGCGGCGGCATCATTGGGCTGGAAATGGCCTGTGTCTATGATGCGCTGGGCAGCCGTGTGAGCGTCGTGGAGCTGACATCGCAGCTCATGCCGGGCTGCGACCCTGATCTGGTGCGACCGCTCGAGCGACGCATCCGCTCCCGCTACGAGCAGATCCTGCTCGGCACGCGCGTGGCGCGGGTCGAGGCGCTGAAGGAAGGAATCCGGGTGACCTTCGAAGGCGAGAAGGCGCCGGCGCCGCAGGTGTTCGGCCGGGTGCTGGTGGCCGTCGGCCGCTCGCCGAACGGCAAGCTCATCGGCGCGGAAGCCGCGGGCGTCAAGGTGTCGGACCGCGGCTTCATTCCCGTCGACAAGCAGCTGCGGACCAACGTGCCGCACATCTTCGCCGTTGGCGATATCGCAGGTCCGCCCATGTTGGCGCACAAGGCGATGCACGAGGCGAAAGTCGCCGCGGAGGTCGCGGCCGGAGAGCGGCGCGCGTTCGACGTGCGTGCGATTCCTTCGGTCGCCTACACGGATCCGGAGGTGGCCTGGGCGGGCCTGACCGAGACCGAGGCGAAGGCGAAGGGGATCGCGATCCAGAAGGGCAGCTTTCCCTGGGCGGCGAACGGCCGCTCGCTCTCCCTCGGGCGCGAGGAGGGCATGACCAAGCTCCTCTTCGATCCCGAGACCCGCCGCCTGCTCGGCGCCGGGATAGTGGGCACCAATGCCGGGGAGCTCATCAGCGAGCTCGCGCTGGCGATCGAGAATGGTTGTGATGCTGCCGACATCGGACTGACGGTTCACCCGCATCCAACTCTGTCGGAGACGGTGGCGGCGCCGCGGAGGCCGTCGAGGGAACGCTGACCGATCTCTACATTCCCAAGCGGAAGTAGCGTGCATGCCGCGATGGATGGCGGCGCATCCCCATTTGAGCAGCAGCCTGCTCGCCTGGAGAAACGCGTACCGCGATAGACGCGGGCGGACGCATCCTGGCCGGGGCGCTCATCGTCGTCGCGGCTCGGTGTGGCTCGCGGTGCTGCCGCCGACCGGTCCGATCCTCGGATGGCTCGGCGAGAATTGGGCGGTCACTTTCGTGATCGCCGCCTCCTCTTCACGTTGTCGACCGCACGCCGCAGACAACATGCCGCGATCGCGGCGGCAACATCCTGGCTGGCCGCTCTGCCGGGCGGCGTTCCGTCCGAATGCAGGTGATCTTGCGCGCCGCCGCAGGGTTGGGCGGCGCTCGTCGCGTTCGCCGCGCTGGAGTGGGCAGTCGGCGCCATCGACCGCTCCGACTTTGCACGAGTCGCCCTCGCCGCCACCGCAGGCGCGGTCGTGGGTCTTGCTTGCGCGGCTGGCAGACTGCCGCGCGCGGGGATCGGAGCGCCGGGCTTTCACTACGCCATCGTGCGCCGCGCCCGCGCCCGCTGGGCGAGCGCTCCCGTCGCTGTCGCCGCTCGCGAACTGGCCGGCCGCGCAGGGCCGCATCTTCAGCCGGCCGAAGAAAACCGCCCCCATGCGTGCTCCTCGCCATGATCGCCATTCCGATGGGCAGTCCCGGTCAGGTCGCACTGGCCGTCGCCGGAGTCTGCATGGCTGCTCTTCAGCGTGTTCTCTCTGTCGGTCGCGGCGGTGCGGGTCGCCTTCGCGGCGGCGCGCTGGCTGGCGCCGACGCACGGTTGGCAAATGGCGATTCATCGTGGCTCTCATCTGGCGGCTGGTGCTCATACAGGCCCTGGCGCTGGCGGTGGTGCTCTTCTGACGGGCACGATCTGAATCAGTCGTGGGCGCTCGCGGTCGGCGTGCCGCTCGCCGCGCTCTACCTCTGTGCCTCGCTGGCGGTGATCACCGTGGCCGGCTGCATTGGCCTGCCGGCGGGCGGGTCTCGGCACCTGCGGTCGGGGAGTTTGATCGGTGGAGCGCGGAGTCTCAGGCGCTGCTGGTGCGAAGCCTGCACGCCGGCTATGACAAGTTGGTCGTTCTCAAGGGCGTGGACCTGGAGGTTTGCGCGGGGCGAATGGCTGGCGCTTCTCGGGCCCAATGCGAGCGGCAAGACGACCCTGCTGCACTGCATCGCGGGCATCCTGGTCCCCACGGCGGGCAGCATCTCCATCTGCGGGCACTCGCTGCGCGCCGAGGCGATGCCGGCGAAGCGCGCGCTCGGCTTCGGCTGCGCGCCGGAGAGCCTGCCGGAACTGCTGACCGGCCGGCAGTGCCTCGAGATCTACGCTGCCGCCAAGGGTCTTGCGGCGATCGACGGCGAGGTGCTCGCGCTGGCGGAGGAATTCGCCTTCTCGGCCATGCTCGACCGCTTCGTCGGCTCGTATTCGCTTGGAACGAGGCAGAAGCTGGCGGTGCTGTTGGCTCTGCTCGGCGAGCCGGCGCTCGTCGTGTTGGATGAGGCGTTCAACGGGCTCGATCCCGCCAGCGCTCTGGTGCTGAAGCGGCATTTGCGGACACGTGTCGCCGCGCAGCGCTGTGGCGTGTTGCTTGCAACGCACGCGCTGGATGTCGTGGAGCGGTATTCCGACCGGGCGGCGCTGCTCCTCAATGGACGAATTGCGCGCGAGTGGAGCAGTGAGGAGTTGGCCACGCTCAGGGCGGCGCCGGGGGAAGGGCTCGAGCTGGCACTGGCGGCGGCTTGCGCGGCCTCATAAGGTGCGTAGGCGCTCGAGGTAGCGTTGCTGGTCGGGCGCGCGGCCGGAGCGCTGGGATTCCCACAGCGTTTCGGCCAGCGCTTCCAGCATGGTGTGCTCGGCGGCGTGGGGGTCGCCGAGGCGCTGGCGAGCGACTGGTGGATCTGGGCGATGCCGGGCGGAGCGGTCGGTGGCTACCTGCTCGCGGATGGCGAGGTGCAGTCCCATGTGGAGGAAAGGGTTCTCGCGGCCGCTTCGGGGGTGTAGTCGGCCCCGAGGGCTTGGGGGCCGGATTCGAGCAGGGGGACGTATTCGGGGTGCTCGGCGATCACTGCCGCCAGTTGGGCTTGCAGAGGCTCCAGGGGCTGGCCGGCTGTGTATTTGCGCCAGGCGTCGCGATACATCTGGCGCAGCTGATCGCGGTTTTGGCCGGAGAAGACGGGCACTGCGGGTTTACTCGGGCGATGCCTTGGGGGGTTTTCGCGTCCGGCAGCGCCGCTCGCGCAGGGCCCTTGCGGGAAACGGCCCGCGAGAGCCGTCACCGGTTTTGGTCGGGTCTTATCGGGGTATTCGCAGAGGTCGTTGATGATGCACTTCGGACAGGCGGGGGTGCGGGCGGTGCAGACGTAGCGGCCGTGCAGGATCAGCCAGTGGTGGGCGTTGCGCTTGAATTCTTCGGGGGTGTTGGCGTTCAGGGCATCTTCGACGGCGCGGGGAGTCTTGCCGGGCGCCAGGCCGGTGCGGTTGGCGACGCGGAAGATGTGCGTGTCCACGGCGATTTCGAACTCGCCGAAGATGATGTTGAGCACTACGTTGGCGGTCTTGCGGCCGACGCCGGGAAGCGCCTCCAGGGCGTCGCGATTGGCGGGCACGTTGCCGGCATGGAGGTCGACCAGCATGCGGCAGAGGCCGATCAGGTTTTTGGACTTGGCGTTGTAGAGGCCTACGGTCTTGAGATAGGGCTTCACGCCATCCTCGCCCAGAGCGAGGATGGCTGCGGCGGTGTTGGCGATCGGGAAGAGCTTGCGGGTTGCGGCGTTGACGCTCTTGTCGGTAGTGTGCGCGGAGAGCATGACGGCGACCAGCAGCTCGAAGGGACTCGAGTACTCGAGCTCCGTTTTCGGCTCGGGGTTGGCGGCCGCCAGGCGGCGGAAGATCGCGCGGCGAGTGGCGGGATGCAAGGGGGCGACCTCGGGTTTATCGCGGCAGCGGGCCGGGGCCGGCCATCTGCTTGCGTGCGGCGAGCAGGGCGTCGCGCTCGCGGCCGCGGCGGGCGATGCGCTCGTTGTGAGCGCGGAAGCGGCCGGCGATTGGTCACGGCATCGGGGGCCGCGGGCGCATCGGCAAGGACGGATCGAGGCACCATGGAGATGCAATCGACGGGGCAGGGGGCGATACAGAGCTCGCAGCCGGTACAGAGCGCCGTGATGATGGTGTGCATCTGCTTGCGCGCGCCGATGATCGCATCGACCGGGCAGGGCGGCAGGCACTTGGCGCAGCCGATGCACGTCGCCTCGTCGATGAGCGCCACGAGCGGCGGTGTTTCCACACCGTTGGCCGGGTTGAGCGGCAGCGGGTCGCGGTGCAGCAGCGCGGCGAGAGCGGCGATCGTAGCGGTGCCGCCCGGGCGGACACTGATTGATCTGCGCCGCGCCGCCGGCGATCGCTGCGGCGTAGGGTCGACAGCCCTGATAGCCGCAGCGCGTGCACTGGGTTTGCGGCAGCAGCGCGTCGATGTCCTCGGCGCTCGCCATTCTCGGCTCAACTCACCCGCATGCCGGGCGGGCGCCGCTGTCGGGCGAGAGCAGATAGGGACCGCCGGACTCGTTGCTCGCGGCGAGCACCATGCCCTCGGAGACCCCGAACTTCATCTTTCGCGGCGCGAGGTTCGCCACCATGATGGTGAGGCGCCCCGCGAGAGCCGCCGGATCGTAAGCGGACTTGATCCCGGCGAACACGGTGCGGGTCTCGCTGCCGATGTCGAGAGTGAGCTTCAGGAGCTTGTCGGAGCCCGTGACATGCTCGGCGGACGACGATGCGCGCCACCCGCAGGTCGAGCCGCTTGAATTCGTCGATGGAGATCGTCGCCGCCGCCGGCGAAGTCGCGGCGCCGGCTGCGGTGCCTGCCGCGCCGGACGCTGCGGCGGTAGCGTCGGTCTCGAACAGTGCGTCGAGCTGCTTCGGGTCGACGCGAGTCATGAGATGTTGATAGGGGTTGACGCGCGTCGGCGGCTGCAGCGCATCCGACCAGCGGAACGGCGCGGTCGAGCCCGAAGAGATCGCGGGCCACGCGCTCGCTGACCGCGGGCAGCACGGGCGCGAGCAGGACGCTGAGGAGCTTGAAGCCATACAGTGTGCGCGAGCAGATGTCCTGCAGCTCCGCGCGCTTCGCCGGGTCCTTGGCCAGGATCCAGGGCTGGCGGCCGTCGAAGTCCTGATTGATGCGGTCGGCGACGGCCATGATTTCCCGCATCGCCCGGCCGAATTCGCGCGCCTCATAGCTGGCGCGCACCTGTGCGGCGATCTCCGCGGCCTGCTGGCGCAGCGCTTCCGTCCCGTTGGCGTACGCCAGCGCGCCGTCGAAGTGCCGGGTGATGAAGTTGGCCGCACGGCTGGCGATATTGACGTACTTGCCGACCAGGTCGCTGTTGACCCGGGCGACGAAGTCGTCCGGATTGAAGTCGATGTCCTCGACGTTGGCGTTGAGCTTGGCGGCGATGTAGTAGCGCAGCCACTCCGGATTCATGCCGATGTCGAGGTAGCGCAGCGGGCTGATGCCGGTGCCGCGCGACTTGGACATCTTCTCGCCGGAAACGGTGATGAAGCCGTGCACGTACACGTTGTCGGGAACCTTGTAGGGCGGTCCCGCGAACTGCAGCATCGCCGGCCAGAAGAGCGTGTGAAAGTAGATGATGTCCTTGCCGATGAAGTGGATCTGCCGGGTATCCGGCGCGGACAGAAACTCCTCGAAGCTGCGCGGCTCGCCGTTCGCCTTCGCCTTGCCGCTGTCGAAGTAGCTCTTGCAGGGACGCGAGATAGCCGATCGGCGCATCCAGCCAGACATAGAAGTACTTGCCCGGGACATCCGGAATCGGAATGCCGAAATACGGCGCATCGCGCGAGATGTCCCAGTCGCCGAGCGCCTGATCGCCCTTGCCCGCGAGCCACTCGCGCGCCTTGTTGACGACCTGGGGCTGCAGTCGGTTCGGGCGTGGTGGTCCAGCCATTCAGGAA
Organism: uncultured Pseudomonadota bacterium; assembly: GCA_963726045.1. Lineage (GTDB taxonomy): Bacteria > Pseudomonadota > Gammaproteobacteria > Steroidobacterales > Steroidobacteraceae > 13-2-20CM-66-19. The sequence goes on along the minus strand of CAVSAZ010000012.1, from coordinate 201,314 downwards.
ATCGACGCAGCGCGGGTCCGAGAGCCTGAAGAAGAGGTGCTCGGAGGTCTTGAGTACGGGCTTCGCGCCGGTGAGCGCCGAGTAAGGCTCGATCAGATCCGTGGGCGCGTATACCGTACTGCAGACCTCGCACGCATCCCCGTACTGGTCCTTGGAGTGGCAGTTGGGACACTCGCCCTTGATGTATCGATCGGCGAGGAACATGCCCTTGACGGGATCGTAGAACTGCTCGACGGGCTTCGAGTAGATCAGGCCCGCGGCCTTCAGGCGCCGGTAGATGTCCTGCGACAGCGCCACGTTCTCCGGCGAGTCGGTCGAGTGCCAGTGATCGAAGCTGAGGTGGAATCCCTGCAGGTACTTGGGGCGGCCCGCCGCTATCCGTGCCACCAGCTGCTGCGGGCTGATCCCCTCGGCTTCCGCCTTGAGCATGATGGGCGCGCCGTGCGCATCGTCCGCGCCCACGAAATGCACCTGATGGCCCTGCATGCGCTGGAAGCGCACCCAGATGTCCGCCTGGATGTACTCCATGATGTGCCCGATGTGAAACGGGCCGTTGGCGTAGGGCAGCGCCGTGGTGACGAAGAATTTCTCAGCCATATCCGCCAGTGTACTAGAGCGTCACGGGCCGTCCACGGGGCGGCGGCGCCGGGCCCGCCGGCGAGGCGCCAGGCGTCAGCCGGCTTCCTTGACCAGCTCGAACTTCGCCTTGTTGATGGCTTTCTTGATAGGCCTCCTTGCCGGTGATCATCCGCTGGTCGAGCAGCTGTTGGATGGCGCGTGTCCATGGTGCGCATGCCGAACTGGCCGCCGGACTGCATGGTGTTCTCCAGCTGGTCGAGCTTGCCCTGGCGGATCAGGTTCGCGGCGGCGGGTGTGTTGATCAGGATCTCCAGCGCCGCCACACGTCCCTGCTTGTCGGCCCGCTGCAGCAGCTGCTGGGACACGACGCCGCGCAGCGATGTCGAAAGCATCGTCCGAACGTGCGATTGCTTGTCCGACGGGAAGACGTTGACCATGCGATCCACCGTCTGAGCGGCGCCGTTGGTATGCAGCGTCCCCATGACGAGAATGCCCATCTCCGCGGCGGTGACCGCGATGCTCATCGTCTCCAGATCGCGCAGCTCGCCGACGAGGATGACGTCCGGGTCTTCACGCAGAGCAGAGTGCAGCGCGCCGGCGAAACTCTGGCTGTGGACGCCGATCTCGCGCTGGCTGATGAGACAGCTCTTTCTCTGGTGCACGAACTCGATCGGATCCTCGATGGTGAGGATATGCCCCTTCACGCGCGTGTTGATGTCGTCGATCATCGCGGCGAGGGTCGTCGACTTGCCGGATCCCGTCTTGCCCGTGACGAGGATCAGTCCGTTGTTGGTGCGGCAGAGCCCGCGCACCGACTCCGGCAGCTTCAGCTCATCCAGTGTCAGCGCTTTCGACGGGATGGCGCGGAAGACGGCGCCCATGCCGTTCAACTGACGCATGACGTTGACGCGGAAGCGTCCGCGATCCGGGATGGTATAGGCGAAGTCGGCGCCGTCCTTCGACTCGAACCGATCGAGCGCGGTCTTCGGCATGATCTCGTAAAGGGCGTCCTTGACGAAGTCCTGCGCCGAGCTTCTCCGGCCTGAGCGCCATGAGATCGCCGTACTGGCGGATGCGCGGCGGGATCGCCCGCGATGAAATGCAGGTCCGAGCCGCGCTTCTCCAGCACTTCGAGCAGGAAGCGTCGATCGTGGCCATGGCCGCCGCCTCGCGCCTCAGGCAGCCGGCGACCGGCGAGCGCTGCGATCGATGTCAACCTTGGGCAGCATGCGTGGTGTCAGTGACGTACTTCTGGAACGGGCGCTTGTCACTCGCGTATGCATAGGCGTCGTCCGGGTCGATCTCGCGGGCGCTGATCGCCGCAAGCAGCGCCTGGTCGAGCAGCTGCATGCCGAGATCGCGCCCCATCTGCAGCTGGCTCGGGATCTGGTGCGTCTGCTCCGTCTGCACGAGCTTGGCGATGGCCTTGGTCATCATCAGGATCTCGCACACGGCCCTGCGGCCGCGCGCATCCGGTGTCTTCACCAGCACCTGAGTGACGACCGCCAGCAGACTCTGCGCGAGGAAGCTCTTGGTCTGCTCGCGCTCCTCGATCGGCAGCGCATCGATGATGCGGTCGATGGTCTTGACGGCGCTGGTGGTGTGCAGCGTTCCCAAGAACCAGGTGGCCGGTTTCCGCCGCCGTCATTGCCATCGAGATGGTCTCGGCATCGCGCAGCTCGCCGACCAGGATGACGTCCGGATCCTCGCGCATGGCTGCGCGAACGCCCTCCGCAAAGCTCGGAATATGCGTCCCGAGCTCCCGCTGGATCACCTGGCTGTGCTTGCTGGGATGAACGAACTCGATCGGATCCTCGAGGCTGATGATGTTGAGCTTACGGGTCTCGTTGAGGTGATTGATCATCGCCGCCAGAGTGGTCGACTTGCCGGTGCCGGTCGAGCCCGTGACCAGGATCATCCCCTGGTGATAGTCGCAGAGCTTGGTGATGATGGCCGGCAATCCCATCTTGTCCAGCGAGGGCACCTGCGAAGGAATCGCGCGAAAGGTAGCGCCGATGCCGGTTTCCTTGCGGAAGACGTTGACCCGGAAGCGGCCACCCTCGCTCGAGACGTATGAGAAGTCGACGTCGTGCCCGCTGGCAAAGTGCTCGGTCTGGGTAGCGGGTCATGATCTCCGTGATATAGCCCTCGAGCTCCGCGGCGCGCAGCTCGCGGAACTTGATCGGCAGGAGGTCTCCCTGCATGCGCAGCATCGGCGGTACCCCGACGGCAAGATGCACGTCCGAGCAGCCCTGCTGCGCTCCTAGCTTGAGAAACGCGTCTATACGCGCCAAGTAAGGTCTCCGCGATGAGTCGAGCCCGCCTCTTTTGCCCGCTTATGTCGCCAAAATCAATGGGTTGTCGCCAAAAATTTGACGTAACGCACGCCTCGGGGCGGGCGGAGGCTCGCGCCGGCGCCGACCGCCGGCCGCGTCACTAATATTTCGTGAGCGCCAGGCGCAGCTCTTCCATGGTCTGGAAGCGCTTGGTCTTGTCGACCGCCATCGCTTTCACGACCAGCTCCGAAAGTCCGGGCGGCAGCCCCGGGTTGAGCTCCTGCGGCGGGCGCGCCTTGCCTTGCACGTGTTGATACATGACCGACATGTGATCGCCGCGGGAATAGGGCGGCACGCCCGTGACCATCTCATAGAGCATCACCCCGATGGCGTAGATATCGGCACGCTCGATCGACCTTCTTGCCGAGAATCTGCTCCGGCGCCATGTACTTCGGCGAGCCGATGACATACCCGGTCTTGGTGAGCTGGGTGTCGCCCTCGCGCTGCGCGGCGGCGACGCCGAAGTCCACGATCTTGAGCAGTCCCTCCTGGTTGATGAGCACGTTGGCCGGTTTCAGGTCGCGGTGCACGATGCCGACCTGGTGCGCCACCGTCATGCCGGTGCACATGTCGCAGCCGAACTGCAGCGCCCGTTTGAGCTCGATCGGCTTGTCGCCGACGATCTCGCTCCCCAGCGTGTGGGAGGGGAAGTACTCCATGGAGATGGCGTAATTGCCCTGGATGAAGAGGAAGTCGTAGATACGGATGACGTTCTTGTGCGTGATCTTGCGCGAGTAGCGCAGCTCATGGACGAAGCGCTTCATGACTTCCTCGTCCCCCGAGACGTTCGGATTCAGGAACTTCAGGATCAGCCGCTCGTCGACGACCGTATCCTCCATCAGCAGCACCGTGCCGAAGGCGCCGCGGCCGATGCGGTCGATGTACTTGTAGCGACCCTCGATGATGTCGCCGGACTTGAGCGTCTGGATGTCGAGCCGCGGCGGCCCCTCGGCGATTCGCGATTGCGCCGCCGCGTCGGCGCGCGGTCACGCGGGTCGACTCCATCGGCGGCTGTCGGCTGGGGCGGTCGCGCCACGATCGGCGTGGGGAGCGGCGTACCGCCGGTGATCGCCGAGCCGGCTGCCAGGCGGTGATCGAGCTCGGCGAGCGCCGCACTCGCCACGCGCGCGATGGTCTGATCCGGCGAGACCGCATGCGACTGCAGCTCGGTACGCAGCTGCTCGGCGCGGCGCTCGTCGACGAGCTTCGACAGGGCCTGCATCGCCTCGATCCGCAGCTCCCGCTCCGGTCTGGCCATGAAGGGGAAAAGGGTGTCGACCAGCCGCGCGTCGCCCAGCTTCCCGAGGGCGCGGACCACGATCGGGGTCGCCTTGGACGGGCGCACCCTTCAGCATCTCCGTCAGGCGCGGTACGGCGCGTCGGCTGCCGATCTCCGCCAGCGCATCGACCGCCCGTTCGCTCACCCACCAGTCCGGATCGCGCGTCGCCTGGATCAGCGAGTCGACGGCGCGCTCGTCCTTCGTCTGGTTGAGGATCTCGATGGCGGCCCGCCGGATGTCCTCGTCCTTCTCGCGGATCAGCTCGAGCACCGCATCGATCACCCGCGGGCCGCCGATCTTGCCGAGCGCATCGGCCGCGCGGCTACGCACCCACCAGTCGCTGTCCTTCAGCGCCTCGAGCAGGTGCTTCACCGACTTCGCGTTGCCGACTTCGTTCAGCACCTCGACCGCCGCGCGGCGCGCGTTCTCGTTCTCGTCCTTCAGGATCTCTATCAGATAGCGGATGGTTTCGGGATCGTTCGCCTTGATTACGACGTCGATGGCCTTGTTCTGCACGTCGATCTCGGGATCCCTGAGCAGGGCGCAGACGCGCTCGATTTCGATCTTGCCGTCCGTGCGCTGCAGCGCCGAGAGAGTCGCGCCGCGGATCAGTTTGTTGGGATCCTTGAGCAGACCCTGGAGCGCCGTCTGTACTTCCGGCGTGTTGAAGCGGGCCAGAATGTTGATGATGTGAACGCGCGCTATCGGGTCCTTGCCTTGGACGCGGCCGATCAGCTCCGGCACAGCGTTGGCATCGGCGATATCGCCGATGATCCGGAACAGCGCCGCTTTCTCATTCGGCTCCTGGGTGTAGGCGGCATTCGAGCAGCTCGCGCACGTTGTAGCGCGATTTCTGGGCGGCCATCACCTCGAGCAGCGCGGACTTGGAGATGCCCGGCGTCCCGAGCGCCTCGATGAGCAGGTTGGCCGGGTAATTGCGGCTGCTGGTGAGCGCCCAGGCGATGCCCGCAACGACCCGCGGGCTGCCCTCCACCAGTCCGCGCACGAATAGCGGGAAGGACTTCTGGCTCACGAGCCCGGCGAGCACCTCGACGAAGGCCAGGGTCGCGTTCTTGTCGGCGTCCGGCAGTGCCGCGAATACGGATTCGATGGCGGCCGGGCCCTAGATCCTTCAGGCGCTCGATGGCCTTCTGGGTGTCGGGGCTCGCCGGATCGGTACAGGACCTGATCTCGGTGATCAGCCGGTCGGCACGCAAATTGGTGAAGAAGCTCATTCAGCCTTTCCGGAAAGGCACTCCCGCGCGCCTCCCTCGCGCCAGTTTTCCTCCACGCTGATTCATCGTGACATCGGTGCCCTGGCGCAGACCCACCCATCCGCCGGGCTGCGCCTCAGGGCGCCCGGTCGGGAACGCGATGAAATTATGCCATAGCCCTGGACGCGGCACGACGCAGCACCGAACGCGCCGCACCCCTTGGAGTGTGGGCGCTCGGGGAAAGGCTCTACAATCGCTCGTTTCGATTCGCTCAATTGTAACGACCGGGTAACGACCCCGACCACATGACCGACGAATCCACTCTCAACGCCGTCAGGGACCGCCCTCGAGGCGTACGTTGACCCCTACCTCGAGGAGACGCTGGGGGAGGCGAGCGCGCTGCGCGACCTGGTGGCGCAGGGTGGCGGCTATCGGGCGCGCATCGCCCTCGGGTATCCGGTGGGCGGCTACGAGCGCGAGCTCGGCGCCGCTCTCGAGGCGCATCTCGCGGCCGCGGGCCTCGGTATGCCGCTCACGATCGAGCTCGAAGCGGATATCCGCTCGCACGCGGTGCAGCGCAACCTCAAGCCGCTTGGAGAGATCAAGAACATCGTCGCCGTCGCCTCCGGCAAGGGCGGGGTCGGCAAGTCGACGGTTGCCGCGAACCTGGCGCTGGCCTGGGCCGCTCAGGGAGCGCGCGTCGGGATGCTCGATGCGGACATATACGGACCCAGCCAGCCGCTCATGCTGGGCCTCGAGGGGCAGCGCCCGACCGCACCGGACGGCAAGCATCTGCAGCCCCTGGAGAGCAATGGCGTGGCGGCGATGTCCATCGGTTTCCTGGTGGACGCGGAGCAGCCGATGGTCTGGCGCGGCCCGATGGTCACGCAGGCGCTCACGCAACTGCTTGCGGACACGCACTGGGGTGCCCTCGACTACCTCGTGGTCGACATGCCTCCCGGTACGGGTGACATCCAGCTCACTCTCGCTCAGCGGGTGCCTGTCGCGGGCGCTGTGATCGTCACGACGCCGCAGGACATAGCGCTTGCGGACGCCCGCAAGGGCCTCAAGATGTTCGAGAAGGTCTCGGTACCGGTCCTCGGCATCGTGGAGAACATGAGCGTGCACATCTGCTCCAACTGCGGGCATACCGAGCACATCTTCGGCGCCGGCGGCGGCGCGCGGATGGCAGAGCAGTACGGCGTGAAGCTCCTCGGCGAGCTGCCGCTCGACGCCCACATCAGGGAGGAGGCCGACGGAGGCAGGCCGACGGTAGTCGCGGCACCGGACACGCCTCGCGCGCGGGCGTATTTCGAGATGGCCCGCCGCACGGCAGCCGCGCTTGCCCTGCGCGCGCGCGACCGCAGCGCCGTGTTCCCGAAGATCGTCATAGAAGAGAGTTGAGGCTCGGGTGCAACCGAGCTCCGCAATCGAGTCGCCGGCCCGGGCACCCGTCTACACGGGGATCCTGCCATGCCAGAAGATCAGGGAGATGCTGGGCGCCGGGGAGATTCTCCCGGTCGGCATCCTGAAGGACGGCGAGATCGAGGCCGATCAGATTCAGCCGGCCAGCATCGACCTGCGTCTCGGCGACTACGCCTATCCGGTCGACGCCAGCTTTCTCCCGGGGAAGGGCATGAAGGTGCTCGACAAGATGCGGGAGTTGGATTCCAGCTTCGAGCGATTCAAGATCAGCCTCGACGGCGGTGCCGTCCTGGAGAAGGGACGGGTATACGTCATCCCGCTGCTGGAGAGCATCAATCTCAGGAGCGATGTCGCCGCGTTCGCCAACCCCAAGAGCTCGACCGGGCGTCTGGACATCCTGACCCGGCTCATTGCCGATCAGGCGACGCTGTTCGATCAGGTCGAAGAGGGCTATGAGGGGCAGCTTTACCTGGAAGTCGCGCCACGCAGCTTCAGTGTGGTGGTGAGAACGGGCACGCGCCTCAATCAGCTGCGCTTCCGCCGCACGCGGGGCGAGAACCCGAAGCCCGTCACCGTCGCCGACTGGAAGTCGCTGCTCACGCGAGGGGCGCATCGCCGATTCGACCGCGGTGAGCGAGAGAACGGGGATGCTGCCCTTCAGCATCGATCTGCGGGGCGTGGGGGCCGATGATGCGCTCATCGGGTGGCGCGCCAAGAAGCACACCCGGCGCATCGACCTGGAGCGCCGCGACTACGATCCGCTGGACTTCTGGGAGCCGATTCGCTTTCACAAGGAGTCGTCCCTGATCCTCGACCCGGATGAGTTCTACATCCTGGTGACCAAGGAGGCGATCGCGGTGCCGCCGGAGTTTGCCGCGGAAATGCTGCCGTATGACACCCGGGCCGGCGAGTTTCGGGTGCATTACGCCGGTTTCTTCGATCCCGGGTTCGGCTGGGACCTGCAGACGCGGCGCGCCGGCAGCAGTCGTGGCGTGTTGGAAGTCCGCTCCCACGAGGTGCCGTTCCTGTTGGAGCACGGCCAGACCGTCGGCTGGCTGCGCTACGAGCGCATGGCGGAGCGGCCGGACGTGCTCTACGGCAGCGAAGCGGCCTCGAACTATCAGGGACAGCAGCTCAAGCTGGCGAAGCAGTTCCGGCCCCTCGAGGCGAGCTGAGCGCTGATTCGATGCGACGCTGTCCCCGCAGCGCCGTCGTGCGCGCGAGCACCAACAGCCGGCCGCGAATCGACCCAGTCACTGGTGTTTGAACGCCTGGATGGCGAGTGACACTTGCGTGCTGCCTTTCACGTGCTGCTCGGCGCGCGCCGGCATGTAATCGAGCGCCGGAGCCAGCCACAGATACGTCGTCTTGTCCGAGCCTGCCTGGTGGCTGGTGTAGAGGATGGTAGCGCAGTTTCCCCAGCGGCGTGTCGACCGTCGTTTCCTCGTGACGGACGTATTGGAAGCGGTCGATCTCATCGGTGTTGAGCATCCAGAAGGCGTCGGGAGCGTCCCGCGCCTTCAGCTTGCAGCATGATCGCGATCTGTACCGACAGCGGGTCCTGGGTTCCCGGTTGCAGCTTCAGGTCGAGCAGCTTCCCCTTGGCCATGCCGGTCACCTGGCCGGCCTTCCAGTCGAACTGCGCGATCACTTCATTGCCGGTGCCGGCGGCCCGGAAGGCGAGCGGCTCGACCTCGCCGGCGGCGACCCGGAAGCGGCTCGACTGCTGCAGCGTGTGCGGAAACGCGAGCCGGAAGAGTCCGTATGCGCTGTCAGTGGAGGTATAGAGATACGACTGTGGCGCGGTTTCGCGCAGCTCGAGAGTCGAGCTGCCGGCGGCGACCCCGTGCCAGGTGATCGCGTAGGTGGCGACGAACGGGACGGGCTGCGACGCGGGCGCGGTCGGCTGCGATGGGCCGCCGGTCGGCGCCGCCTGTGCCGCTGCCGCCGCCACCAGCGCGACGGCGAGGACCGCGCGCTCAGCCCTTCGGACCGTCATCGGGCATCACCCTCAAGGGAAATCCTCCACCACGGGCGCCGTGAGCGGCCTGCCGTCGAGCCAGGGCTGGTCATCGCGCCATGCGAGTCTGCCGTCGGCGAGCCAGCCGATCACGCGTGGATAAATGATGTGTTCCGTCGCCTGAACACGCGCTGACAGGGTGTCCTGCGTCGTCCCCCGGTCGCACGGCGACCCGCGACTGGAGAATGAGCGGTCCGCCGTCGAGCTCCGCGGTGACGAAATGCACGCTGGCGCCGTGCACTTCGTCGCCGGCCTCGAGCACGCGCCGGTGAGTGTGCAGCCCGCGGTAGTGCGGCAGGAGCGAGGGATGAATGTTGAGGATCCGGCCGGCGCGGGCCGCCACGAACTGTTCTGACAGGATGCGCATGAACCCGGCGAGGACGATGAGGTCCGGCTGCGCGGCCGCGAGCGCCGCGTCGAGGTCGCGCTCGAACTGCAGAGCGCTCCGCGGCGCCGGGCCACGCGACGACGCGCGCCTCGATTCCCAGAGCGCGGGCGGCATCGAGACCGGCGACACCGGGGCGCTCGGAAATCGCGAGCGCGACGCGGGCGTTGATCCGGCCTTCGGCGCACGCGCGCGCGATCGCGACCATGTTGGATCCGCGCCCGGAGATCAGGATCGCGAGCCGCAGCGGGTCCCTGCCGCTCACTCTGATGACCACGCCGCGCGAGCCCTGGCGGATCTCTCCGATGACCTGCGCCGATTCACCGTGCGCCTGCGAGGAGTGCGAGCGCCTGCGACGCCTGCTCCTGCGGCACGACGACGATCATGCCGATGCCGCAGTTGAAGGTGCGGTACATCTCGGTCGGCCTCGATGTGCCCGATCTGCTGCAGCCAGTCGAAGACCGGATCGCGCTGCCAGCGGCGCCGCTCGAGCACGGCTTCCAGACCGTCCGGGCAGCACGCGCGGGATGTTGTCCGTCAGGCCTCCGCCCGTGATGTGGGCCAACGCATGCACTTCGAGCTGCCGCGCGAGCGCGAGGAGCGGCTTGACGTAGATGCGGGTCGGCGCGAGCAGCCGATCGAGCAGCGGCTTGCCGTCGAGCTGGGTGTCATTGCCCGCGCCGCTCAGTGCGACGAGCTTGCGGATGAGGGAGTAGCCGTTCGAATGCGGTCCGGAGGAGGCGAGACCGATCACGGTGTCCCCGGCGCGAACCGCGCTGCCGTCGATGATCTCGTCCTTCTCCACCACGCCGACACAGAAGCCCGCGAGATCGTAATCCTCGCCGTGGTACATGCCGGGCATCTCCGCAGTCTCACCGCCAACGAGAGCGGCACCGGCCTGAGCGCAGCCTTCCACGATGCCGCGGATCACGGCTTCGGCCACATCGACCCTGAAGCTTCCCCGTGGCGTAGTAATCGAGAAAGAAGAGCGGTTCCGCGCCCTGCACCGACGATGTCATTGGCGCACATGGCGACGAGATCGATGCCGATGGTGTCGTGACGCCCCGCATCGATGGCGAGGCGCAGCTTCGTGCCCACGCCGTCGGTGCCGGACACGAGAACTGGACGACGGTAGCCCGGCGGCAGCTCCACGAGCGCGCCGAAGCCGCCGATGCCGGCCAGCACTTCCGGCCGTCGCACGCGCGCTACAAGAGGCTTGATGCGCTCGACGAGCTCGTCGCCGGCGTCGATGTCGACACCGGCATCGCGATAGGTCATGCCGCGGCCTTCACTCACCAAAATGCCCTCGTGTACAGGCCGGAGCCTTTGCGTATGGTATTGTACATTTTGCGCGATCCACGGCGCGATCCAAACACGCCCAATGCCCCGCCGCCACACAACCGCGAATGCCCTCGTCCGCGAAGCGCTGCTGCTTGCGGCGTGGGCTGTGCTGCCGGCCGTGGCGTGGGCGGCGCGCCCCGTGCCGCTGTTCCAGGTCGATGTCACGGGCCAGTCGATTCCGGCCGTGCAGCAGGCCATGCGTGCCGCGCTGGTCCGTGCGACAGGCCGGCGCGAGTCGGCGACCGATCCGGTCTTCGCCGGGCTGATCGCGGATGCGCCGAAGTACGTCCAGAGCTACGATCGGGGCCCACACGGCGAGCTGCAGGTTGTCTTCAACGCGGCGGCGGTCGAGAAGGCCATCGCCGCGGTCGACCGCAGCGTCTGGGATCCGAACCGCCCGTTCACCCTGGTGGTGCTCTATCCGGCGCCTGACCAGAACGACCAGCCCGCGGATGAGGCGGCACTCGAGCAGGCCGCGGAGGAGCGCGGTCTGCCGATCAGCATCGTGCCCCTGCCCGTGGCGGATGCGAGCGGCAACCTGCTGCCGCGCGAAGCCCTGCTCGAGATGGCCCACCGCTACGGCGCGGACCAGCTTCTGGTGGGCGCAGCTCCTGCGCCTGCCGCTGCACCGCCGGCCGTGATGCCGCCGGCCAACGGCGCGATCGCCGGAACCCCCGCCGCTCCCGCAGCCACGCCGGCCGCACGCAGCGCCAACCGCAAGCGGCGCCGTCGGCGGCGGCTGCCATGCCCTCGCAGGCGGCACTGCCGCCGGCCTGGCAGTGGAAGCTCTACACTGATTTCTCGACTCAAAGCTGGGGCGGTCCGCTGACGGCGGGGATCGACGACACCGTTGATGTGCTCGCGCCGCCGGTGGGAGCCGCCGCGGCGAACGCGCCCGGGCAGACTGAAGTCGAGATAGAGGGAGTGTCGAGCCTGGCCGACTACGCCAACATCGAGCTGATGCTCGGCGCCGTTCCCGGAGTGAGCGCGGCGAACGTCAGACAGGTCACCGGCGACTCCGTCCTGTTTGACCTGACGGTGCGCGGCGGCGGCGCCACCATCGATCGGGCGCTTGTCGGGCTCGCCGAGCTTCACGCGCGTGGCGCCCCCGGCGCCGCAGGCGGCGGCACGCTCGTCTATCGGTACCGGCCGGGGTAGGCAGGCTGGAAGTCGCACGCCGACGCAGCCGCTCTCACTATCGTGCGTCACCTGCCCAACCTCATCTGCCTCGTGCGCCTGGCCCTCATCTGGCCGGTCGCCACGGCTCTCTATGGGGGCCGGTACGGGCTGGCGCTGGCGCTGTTCATGCTGGCGGCGGTCTCCGACGGCCTGGACGGATATCTCGCCAAGCGGTTCAACTGGACTTCCGAGCTCGGCAAGATCCTCGATCCGGCGGCCGACAAGCTGTTGCTCGTGACGGTGTTCGTCGAGTCGACGTGGCTCGGTCTGGTGCCGTGGTGGGTCACCGCCGCGGTGGTCGCGCGTGATGTCATGATCGCGCTGGGGGCGCTCTTCTATCGGGTCTGGGTCGGCCCGCTCCGGGGGCGGCCGACGATCCTCAGCAAGATCAACACAGCGGCGCAGCTGCTCTATCTGATGGCGATCATGTTGGGTGCCGCCGTTGCCTTTCCGCCCCACTTCGTGCTGCGGGCGCTCGCGCTCACCGTATTCGCCACGACCGCTCTCTCCGGTCTCCACTACGTTCAGTCCTTCACCCGGCGGGCTTGGACGACGATGGCGGCGCGGCAGCACCGCATCGCGCACCGCCTGAGGAGCACACGCGTGCGTCAGCTTCCCCTGGGAGTGCGTCTACCGGACCGAGCCGTGTTCGCAAGCTTCCTGACCGGGCGCAACGGCGAGGCGCTCGAACACGTCAGGCGCGTCGCCGCCGGCGAAGCGGCGGGCGCGACGTGGATCTGCGGACCGGCCAGCGCGGGTAAAACACATTTGCTGCAGGCCGTCTGCTCGCAGGCGGCCGAGTCGCGCCGCGCGGGGTATTTCCCCCTGGCAGAGCTCGCGCGCCTCGGAGTCGGCGTGCTCGAGGGACTGCCGCAGCTCGAATGTATCTGCCTGGATGACCTGGACGCGGTCGTCGGCCGCCTCGAATGGGAGCAGGCAATCTTCGGGCTGCTGCGCGAAGTAGAAGATAGCGGCGGCGCTTTGATCATGGCCGCGGAGCCGCCGCCGGCGCTGCTGCAGTGGGCACTGCCCGATCTCGGCTCGCGTTGCGCCGCGGCCGCGGTTCTGCAGCTGCGCGTGCTCGATGAGGCGCAGCAGCAGCAGGCGCTTCAGCTGCGCGCGCGGCTGCGCGGCGTCGAGCTGCCCGATGAAACCTTGCGCTGGCTGCAACGCCGCTTCCCGCGTGACATGCGGCGGCTCTACGGCCTTCTCGATACCCTCGATGAAGCGTCCCTGGTCGCGCAGCGACGGCTGACGGTTCCGTTCATCCGCGAGGTGTTAAAGCTCTCCCAACTTCACGGCGAGTGACGCGACGCGTTTGCCCAGCGCCTGGGCCAGCGCCCGCTCGTCCTCGGTCAGTGCCGCCGGCTCATCCTCAGCCCCGGCGACGTGCGATGCGCCGTAAGGCGTACCGCCCGAGCGAGTCTGATGCAGCGCCCGCTCCGTATAGGGCAATCCGACGAGATACATGCCGTGGTGGAGGAGCGGCAACATCATCGACAGAAGCGTCGCCTCCTGGCCGCCGTGGAGCGTCTGGGTGGAGGTGAATACGCCGGCCGGTTTGCCGGCGAGCGCGCCCGAGACCCAGAGGCTCGATGTCGAGTCGAGGAAGTACTTGAGTGATGCCGCCATGTTGCCGAAGCGGGTGGGGCTGCCGAGGAGGAGGCCGCGTGCATGGCGCAGGTCCTCGAGAGTCGCGTAGGGCGCGCCCGTCATCGGTACCAGCTTTGCGGGGCGCTCGTTTTCCGCACTGACGAGCGGCACCGTGCGCAGTTTCGCGGCGGCGCCGGCGACACTCTCGACGCCGCGGCAGGCCTGGCGGGCCAGCTCCGCGGTCGAGCCGTTGCGCGAGTAGTAGAGCACCAGAATTTCGATCATCGAAGCGTCCCCCGTGCCCGGCCGCGCGCATGGTACGGCATACGGCCGCACCAGCCTGGGTCGAGTTTGCGGATACGTTGCCACAGTGCGAAGCCTCCTTCCATGCGTGCGGGACGCCGGCCGCAAGCAGTCTCGGTCGCGCCGGCGCTGGAGGCGAGGGGGTATTTCGGGTCGGCGGCGGCATAAATGGGTATATTCGGCGCCGTGATCTGCAAGAAATGCCTGGTTTCGGGCCGCGTGCAGGGAGTGTTTTATCGCGGTGCCGCCGCGCAGCGCGCGCGCGAGCTCGGCGTGCGCGGCTACGCGCGAAATCTTCCGGACGGCCGCGTCGAAGTGCTGGCCTGCGGTGAGGACGGGGCCGTACAGACGTTCGTGGACTGGCTGTGGATCGGCTCCGCCGCCGCGAAGGTGAGCGGCGTGGAAGTCGCTGACGCACCGGAGCAAGGCGCGCCCGCGGGTTTTCATACCGCGTAGGGCAAGCAGGCACAGGGAGGTGCCCCGCTGGGCCGGGCATGAGCCCGGATCCCGCGTTTGTATTACCGCGTCTTGGTGCTCACGAATCCGAGGTCGTCTGCACCGGACCACCTTTCCCAATCCGTGAGCACGCGGTCGGGGTATTCGGGGTGACCGACGCTGCCGTTGTATCTCTCCAGTGCGAGGCGCACGTCGTTGTGCGCATGTTGCAGGTAGAACCTGAGAATGGCGCAGCCCATCCGGATATTGGGCTGCACGTGCACCAGCTCATAACCCTTCATTCCCAGCCGCTCCGGCCAGTAGGGCATCACCTGCATCAGGCCGACGGCACCCGCCGACGATACCGCCCAGCGGTTAAAATCGCTCTCCACCTCCATCACGGCCATCACGAGCCCGGGCGGCAGTTTCGATTCCCCGCGGCGGTGTGTTTCGCAATAAACCTGTTGCAGGATCGCGAGCCGCTGGGCGGAGTCAGGCACGAAGCGCTTCAGCCGCGGCTCCATGAGGGTGAACCAGACGGCGGCATCGTAGCGGTCGACGAAACACTGTGCCGATGTGATCGCGCGCTTTACGACCGGGCCGAGCGCCGCATCCCGCTGTTGGTCGGCGCGGGCGGGCAGCGCCAGCACGGCGAGCAGCAGCGCGCGCCAATGGACCAACCCGCGCGCTAACGCAGACGCGCTGTGATGAACTCGAGTGCCTCATCGGCGGGAAATTCGCTGCTTGCGGTGTCGCGGCGGCAGCGGTACTCCAGACGGCCCACTTCCAAGCCGCGCTCGCCGACCACCAGCCGGTGCGGAATCCCCAGCAGCTCCGCATCGGCGAACTTGACCCCGGGCCGGGCATCGCGGTCGTCCAGGAGCACCTCGATGCCTCGGGCGGTGAGCTCGTTGTAGAGACGGTCGGCAACTTCGCGTACCCGGGCGGACTTCTGCAGGTTGAGCGGCACGAGCACGACCTGGAAGGGTGCCAGCGGCTCCGGCCAGATGATGCCGCGCTCATCGTGATTCTGCTCGATGGCCGCGGCCACGACGCGCGTCACACCGATGCCATAGCAGCCCATGAGCAGAGTGACTTCCTTGCCCGATTCATCGAGTACCGCGGCCTTGAGCGCCTTGCTGTACTTGGTTCCGAGCTGGAAGATGTGCCCGACCTCGATGCCGCGCGCCATCTTCAGGTGGCCGCGGCCACTCGGGCTCGGGTCTCCCGCGCGCACGTTGCGGATGTCGGCCGCGGTGACCGCACCGACGTCCCGGTCCCAGTTGACGCCCGTGAGGTGCATGTCCTTTTCGTTGGCACCACACACGAAATCGGCGACAGCCAGGGCGCTGTGATCCACATAGAGGCGGCAGCGCAGGCCCACGGGGCCGATGTACCCGGTTTGCGCACCGGTCGCACGGGCGATTCGCTCCGCGCCAGCCATGCGGAAGGGGTTGGCAACGCCCGGCAGATTCTGTGCCTTGATGGCGTTGAGGTCATGATCGCCGCGCACTACGAGCGCCACGACGTCTTCTTCTCCGGAGCCTTCGACGAGCAGCGTCTTCACGCACCGCGACGGCTCCACATTGAGCATGCGCGACAGCTCGTCCATGGTCCGCGCGCCCGGCGTGGACACCCTGGTCATGACTTCCCGGGGAGCGGGGCGCGGCTCCTTCGGCGGCAATGCCACGGCCGCTTCCAGGTTGGCCGCGTAGTCGTCCTCGTCGGAGAAGACGATCGCATCCTCGCCGGAGTTGGCCAGCACGTGAAACTCCTGCGAGACATCGCCGCCGATCGGCCCGGAGTCGGCTTTCACGGCGCGGAAATCGAGCCCCATGCGGGTGAAGATGCGGCTGTAGGCGTCGTACATGGCGCGGTAGCCCTGCTGCAACGACGCGGCATCGACATGGAAGGAATAGGCGTCCTTCATGATGAACTCGCGCGCCCGCATGACGCCGAAGCGCGGGCGGATCTCATCGCGGAACTTAGTCTGTACCTGGTAGAAGTTCACCGGCAGCTGGCGATAGCTCTTGATGTCGCGCCGGACGATGTCGGTGATGACTTCCTCGTGCGTGGGACCGGCAACGAAATCGCGCTCGTGCCGATCCTTGAAGCGCAGCAGCTCCGGGCCATAGGCGGTCCAGCGCCCGGACTCCTGCCAGAGCTCGCCGGGCTGGAATACCGGCATGAGGACCTCGAGCGCCCCGGCCCGATTCATCTCCTCACGGATGATGCGCTCGGCCTTGCGCAGGGTCCTGAGGCCCATTGGCAGCCAGCTGTAGAGGCCCGCCGCCTCGCGCCGGATGAGCCCGGCGCGCAGCATCAGCTGATGGCTCAGCAATTCGGCCTCCGCCGGGGTTTCCTTGGCGGTGTTGATCGGATACTGCGACAGCCTCATCGGTACGCGGGTCTTTTGCTCAGGTTGAACAGTCGCCGCATCTTAACAGGAGGCCACCTGTTAAAATTCCCCGACGTCCTCAGCCCGATCCCGAGAGGCCCTCAGCGTGGAGCCCGATACAGACAATGAAGTGAAGCCGCAGCGCAAGGGGATCTATCTCCTGCCGAACCTGCTGACTACCGGATGCCTCTTCTCCGGCTTCTACGCCATCGTCGCAGCAATCGACCAGCATTTCGCGGCCGCGGGCAGGGCGGTGTTCATTGCGATGATCTTCGATACGCTGGACGGGCGCATCGCGCGGCTGACCCGCACGGAGAGCGCCTTCGGCAAGGAATACGACAGCCTGGCGGACATGGTCTCCTTCGGCCTCGCCCCGGCCATCGTCGCCTACCAATGGGGCGTGGTGCGGATCGCGGAGTTCGGCCATGAATGGGGCCGTTTTGGCTGGCTGGCGTGTTTTTTCTATGCCGTAACCGCGGCGCTTCGCCTCGCGAAATTCAATACGCGCGCAGCGACGGCAGATAAACGCTACTTCGAGGGACTACCGAGTCCGTCGGCTGCCGCCATCGTGGCGGGCTTCGTTTGGGCGTCCGATCCACTGGCACGAACCCGGCCTCGCCGGTCTCATCGCGGCCTTCGCGGTGACCGCGATAGCCGGAGCGCTGATGGTCAGCCGGTTCGGGT
The DNA here is from genome assembly GCA_963726045.1 of uncultured Pseudomonadota bacterium. Classification (GTDB taxonomy): domain Bacteria; phylum Pseudomonadota; class Gammaproteobacteria; order Steroidobacterales; family Steroidobacteraceae; genus 13-2-20CM-66-19. The sequence goes on along the minus strand of CAVSAZ010000012.1, from coordinate 184,142 downwards.
ATCCGAGCTTCAAGCAGTTCAAGCTCGACCGGCGCATTCGGTTCGTGTCCCTGCTGCTGGTAGTCCTGGTGGTCGTCCTGATCGCGGTCGTGCTGAACGCCATCGACGATCCTCCGACGTTGCTGCTCGCGATCTTCGGCACGTACGCGGTTTCGGCGCCGATCACCTGGCTGGTGCGGCGCCTGCGGCGCCTGCGGCGCGCTCCGGCATGATGGACCGCGCGCTTCGCGCCGAGTACCTGCGGACTCTCGGCATCGACGTCTGGGTGCCGCGCCGCGAGATCGCGGCTGACGATCCTGTCGCGTCCACAGCACCCGCGCAGCGGGGGCCAGGCGCGGGCTGGGCCGAGCAATGGGAGGCGCTGCGGGCGGAGGTGCTGCGGTGCACGCTGTGCAGCCTGCATGCCGGCCGGACCCAGGGGGTCGTCGGCGTGGGCAATCCGCGGGCCGATTGGATGGTCATAGGCGAGGCGCCCGGGGCCGAGGAGGACAGGCGCGGTGAGCCCTTCGTCGGGCGCGCCGGACAGCTCCTCGATGCGATGCTGCGCGCAATCGGCCTCAACCGCGCGCAGAACGTCTATATCGCCAATGTGCTCAAGAGCCGGCCGCCGAACAATCGCGATCCGCGTCCCGAGGAGGTCGCCGCCTGCCTGCCGTATCTGCGGCGCCAGATCGAGCTGGTGCGTCCTCGGCTGCTGCTCGCCGTGGGCCGGATCGCGGCCCAGAACCTGCTGGGGACCGACGAATCCCTGAGCCGCCTGCGGGGCCGGGTGCACCGCTTCGGCGAGCTGAACACGCCCCTCGTGGTGACGTATCATCCCGCCTATCTCCTGCGCACTCCCGCCGACAAGCGCAAGGCGTGGGAGGACCTGAAGTTCGCGCGCAGCGTGTTCCGGCAACTGACGGCTGACGTACTCCGAAGATGGCCATCGCTCCTGAGCTGCTCGATGTCACCCCGGAGGTCGGCATCCGTCCGATGACGGAAGCGGACGTGGCCGAGGTCTTCGCCGTCGAGCGCGCCTCGTACCAGTTTCCCTGGAGCGAGGGCATCTTCCGCGATTGCCTGCGGGTCGGATACGTATGCCGCGTGCTCGCGCTGGAGAGTCGGGTCATCGGATACGGAGTCATGAGCGTTGGCGCGGGTGAGGCGCACGTGCTGAATCTTTGCGTCTCGGACAGCTATCGCTGCCGCGGGCTCGGCCGGCGGATGCTGGCTTATCTGCTCGAGCGCGGCGCAGCCGCCGGCATGAGCGAGGCGTTTCTCGAAGTGCGACCCTCCAACACTGCGGCGATCCGCCTCTATCAGGCCATTGGATTCGAGCAGGTGGGCATGCGCCGCGGCTACTACCAGGCGGTCGGCGGCAGGGAGGATGCCGCAGTGCTCAGGCTCACTCTGCGCGGACGCCGCGCCCACCGTAACACGCTCTAGACGATCCGATTCATGACCGAACTGACTGCCGAGATCCGTCGGCGGCGGACGTTTGCGATCATCTCGCACCCCGACGCCGGCAAGACCACGCTCACCGAGAAACTGCTGCTCTTCGGCGGCGCCATCCAGATGGCGGGCACCGTCAAGGGGCGCAAAGCGGCGCGCCATGCCACCTCCGACTGGATGCGCCTCGAGCAACAGCGCGGCATCTCGGTGACTTCGTCGGTGATGCAGTTTCCCTACCGGGATTGCATCGTGAACCTGCTGGACACGCCGGGCCACGAGGACTTCTCGGAGGATACCTACCGGACCCTGACCGCCGTCGACTCGGCGCTGATGGTCATCGACTGCGCCAAGGGTGTGGAGGAGCGCACCATCAAGCTGATGGAAGTGTGCCGCCTGCGCGATACGCCCATCATGACTTTCATCAACAAGCTCGACCGCGAAGGGCGGCCGCCGATCGAGCTGCTCGATGAGATCGAGAAGGTGTTGGGAATTGCCACCGCACCCGTCACCTGGCCGATCGGGATGGGCAGGGAGCTGCGCGGCATCTATCACCTGCTGGAGGATCGCATCTACGTGTATCTGGCGGGCGAGCGTGGCCGGGTCGGAGAGAATCAGGTCATCGAGGGATTGCGCAGCGATGGCGGCGCGCGAGTTCCTCGGAGAGCAGCTGGACGCGGTGGTCGAGGAGATCGAGCTCGTCAGGGGCGCGACCGCGGTGTTCGATCCCGGCGCCTACCTGGCCGGCCGGCAGACGCCGGTGTTCTTCGGCTCGGCGATCAGCAACTTCGGCGTGGAGGAGTTGCTGGCGACGTTCACTGCGCACGCGCCGGGTCCGCAGGCCCGCGAGACCCGGGAAAGGCAGGTGGAGCCGCTCGAGGAGGCGCTGTCGGGGTTCGTGTTCAAGATCCAGGCCAACATGGATCCGGGGCACCGCGATCGCATTGCGTTCCTGCGGCTGTGCTCGGGCAAGTACACGCGCGGGATGCGGCTCTATCACACGCGGCTCGGCAAGGAGGTGCGGGTGGCGGATGCGCTCACGTTCATGGCGGCGGAGCGGGAGCATGCGGAGGAGGCTTACGCGGGCGATATCATCGGGCTGCACAACCATGGGACGATCAACATCGGAGATACGTTCACGGAGGGGGAGAAGCTGGCCTTCACGGGGGTTCCCAACTTCGCGCCGGAGATTTTCCGGCGGGCGGTGCTCAAGGATCCGTTGAAGATGAAGGCGCTGCAGAAGGGGTTGTCGCAGCTATGCGAGGAGGGGGCGACGCAGCTGTTCAAGCCGGTGCGCAACAATGAGCTGATCCTCGGGGCCGTGGGGCAGCTGCAGTTCGAGGTGGTGGCGTTCAGGCTGCAGGATGAGTATGGGGTGCAGTGTGTGTTCGAGCCGGTGAATGTGCATACGGCGCGCTGGGTGGATGCGAAGGATGGCAAGAAGCTGGAGGAGTTTCGGGTGAGGGCGCATGACCATCTGGCGGTGGATCATGCGGGGGCGTTGGTTTACCTGGCGCCTACGCGGGTGAATCTGCAGCTGACTTTGGAGCGGTGGCCGGATATCACGTTTCGGGAGACGCGAGAGCACGCTGTGTGAGTGCGTGGCCCGGGGCGCGCTTGAAAAACAGATTTTCCGGGACCGCCGTGAATACGTCCTTGTAGGCTGGCGGAAAAACATCCTGTTTTTCAGCCTCCGGAATCTTTTCAATCGCTGCCCCGCCGTGTGGGTGGCGACGGGAGCTCTGGAGAGGCGGGCCACGGCGCGCTCGAAGGAGCGGAGGTCGACGGGTGCGCGGAGTTAGAGGTCGGGCCGAAGCGGAGGGCGGCGTATTGCTCGAGTAGCGGGCCGACCTGCGGGGAGAGGTCGGGGCGGTATCTGGCGATGAGTTGCGCGTAGGCGAGGGGGCCGTGGTGCGGGGCGCGGGGCAGGCCTGTGCGGGCTAGTTTGCGGCAGAGGCGGGCGTAGGCGCGAGCCGAGGCGGTCGGGTGGCGGGGCGCGGGGGGTTTCCGGCCGACCTGCCACGAGATCCACGCGCAGCCAGGCCAACAGGGCGGTGGCGAATACCCAGCCGGCGTCGCGGAGCTCGGGGGAGTGGAAGCCGAGGGCGCCCAGCAGGTCGAGTTGCGAGCGGTAGTTGAAGCCGACCACGCGCGTCGTTCCACCAGCCGTTCAGCGGCGTCCCAGCGCTCGAGGGCGGTGTTGAGCCAGGGGCCAGGCTGTGTAGGAGGCGCTCGGGGGCGGAGACGCCGAGCGGCAGGAGGTCGAGGATGCCGCGGTAGAGCCTCTCGGGGGCGACGACTGCGGTGGGATCGACGCGTGTCCAGCCGTGGTCTGCGCAGCCAGACTTCCGCCCAGGCGTGTGCGTCCGACTGGCGCACGGTGAGCGTGCCGTCGTAGGGGTTCAGCTGACCGCCGAGGTAGCCGGTGACCACTCGCGCCGGGACGCCGCCGGCTCTCATCATGTCGACGAACGCCGAGGCGTAATGACCGCAGAAGCCGCGTGCGGGTGTGGAACAGGAAGTCGTCGATCGGGTCGGGGCCGAGAGGGGGCGGGGTGAGCGAGTAGGTGAATCCGCCCGTGCGCAGGAACGCGAGCACGGCTCTGCACGAACGCGACGTCGGAGCCGGCGCGACGGCGCAGTTGCAGTGGCCAGGGCGAGAGTCCGGGGATTGCTGCCGGCGGGAAGCTGGGTGTCGTCGCAGCGGGCCGCGGGGGAGAGCGGCGCGGTCGTGCGCGACGTGCGCGCAGGAAGTCGCGCTCGTAGCTCAGCGACTGGGACACGGGTTCGGCGGCGATGAGCTGGTAGTCGTCGGTGTAACGAACGCCGGCGCTCGGCGAGCCCATGACGGTGTCGAGGGCGAGCCACCAGTGTCTGAAGGTCGGCTCGAGGTAGAGGCGATAGCGGTACGGGGCGGATAGGCAGTCGAGCTGTTGGGTGTCGTCGAACGCATAACGGCCCGCTCTCCATGTCGTGCCGTCGAATTCATGCAGCACCGGGCCGCGCCAGTAGCGCTCGGCGGGCGGCGGCAGGCCGCCGTCGAAGCGGACCCTGAAGGCGATGGCATAGGAGGCGGTCAGGCGGGTGATGCCGCCTGGTGTCAGCGTATCGCCGAGACCGCTGACGGCCTCGTCGCCGGAGTCGAGGGCCCAGAAGTGGCCTGGCAGGCGCGGAAAGAAGAGAAACAGCGGGATGGCGAGCGGTATGGCGAAAAGCAGCGTGCGGCCCGCAAGCGACGACGGCTTCGCGCGTCGGCAGACCTGGTGCCGGCGAGCGCCCCTGGTCGCTTCCGGGCGCGTAGGCTACGACTGCGAGCGCCGCGCAGCACAGCAACGCCTGCGCGCCGTAGAGCGGTACCCATACGAGCGCCTGAGCGTAGAGACATGCGGCCAGGAGAAGAAACAGCGCGCCGCCGATCACGACGTACTGATCGCGCTGGCTGCGTGTCTCGAGCAGCTTGATCGCCGCCATCAACATCAGCATCGCCGTGCCGGGAACGAGGCCGTTCAGCGTGTGGAACTGTGCAAACACCGCGGCCACCAGCGCCGAGCCCCAGCGTGATGCGCACGATGCCTCCCGGCAGCGGCATGGCGCCGACGAGCGCGGCGAGCCGCCAGCCGACGAGGCCGAGTGCGGTGAGGGTGATCCAGGCGGGGACCTGGAGCGCATGCAACAGAAGGGCCGCGGCGCTGGCGGCGCAAACCCACAGCAACGGCAGCCGCGGAGTCTGCGGCACGGCGCGCGGAGCGCTCATCGCAACCCCGCAGCGTCCGCTGCATCCGGGAGCCGTATAGCGCCAGTGCCGTGAGGCATCGATGGCGATGATCGGGTCCGCGATGCGGCGCGATCGACTCGCCCGGCAGCTCGAGCCCGTACAGGTCCCCTGCCGCCTCGGCATCCACGACCCAGCGCGCCAGCTGCGCCAGACGCGACTCGATGTCGGGTTGCCTGGCGGCCTCCAGCGACAGCAGTACGCAACGGCGAGCCCGCAGAGCTGTATTCCTTGACGAGCAGCGGTGCCTCGCGCGCATATGCCTTCCAGGCCACCTGACGTGGCGAATCGCCGTCGCGGAATGGGCGCAACCCGAACCATTCGTCGGAGCCGCCCGCGCCTCGGGGCGAGGTGCCGGCGCTGATGGCGCTGTCGGCAGGCAGAGGCAACGAGCCCGCGGCCCGCGGATAGACGATCACGACGATCGGGCGCGTATACCCAGGTCCAGACCCGAAACAGGCCGAAGGGATGCGAGCTGCTGACTCGCAGCCGATCGATCCGCTGCAGGCCGCGCGTGGCCGCGCGTAGCGACAGCTCGACCTGCGCCGTGGCCGCCGGCGGGCAGATCCACCGGCACCGCCGGATCGTCCATCACGGCGGTCTCGTACGCGATAGCGCGCAGCTCGCGACGCGTTCCGCAGTGTCAGCCGCAGAGTGCCGGCGGAGCCTGCGAAGCGCGGCGGCGCGGCGGCCTCCAGCAGCGACAGGCCCAGCAGGTTGCGGTGACACTCGTGCATGGCCACGAGCGCGAAGCCGGCGAGCAGGAATGCAAACAGCAGTGCCAGGCTGTTGGCATAGTTCAGCGCGCCTATCAGCATCGTGAGCACGAGGGCCCCGAAGGCGATTCCGGCCCGCGTCGGCAGAATGTACAGTCGCCGCCGCGTGAGCGTCAGCGGCAGTGTGTCGGCGCCCTGGCGCCGGCGCGCCCATGCGGCGGCCCTCTGTCGCAGACGTTCTCGCAGCTTCGCAACCAACGCCACGATGCCAGGACCCGCCGCCTCAGACAGGAACGGGCACGGTCCTGATCAGCTCTTCCGCAAGATCCGTCGTTGCCGGCGAGCCGGGTGAGTCAGGCCGCCCGGTCTCGCGACGCTCGAGTCTGTGGGTGACCACGGCCGGTAACACCGCCTGCACGTCCTCCGGAAGCACCGCGGAGCGTCCGGCGAGACGAGCCCACGCCTGCGCGCAGCGGATCAGCCCTTGTCCTGCCCGCGGCGACAACCCGAGCTTCAGATCCGACCGCTCGCGCGTTCTGGCGATGAGGCCCTGGGCGTAATCGAGCAGGGGCTCCGAGACGTGAGTCGCCCGCACCAGTTCCTGCGCCCGCAGGACCGACTCGGGTCCGAGCACCGGCTGCAGAAGCGGGATCAGGTCGCGGCGATCGCCGGTCTTCAGCAACTCGCGCTCGTGGACCGCATCCGGGTAACCCAGGGTCACCCGCATGAGAAACCGGTCGAGCTGCGATTCCGGCAAGGGAAAGGTTCCGAGCTGCTCATGAGGATTCTGTGTGGCTACCACGAAGAATGGCTCGGAGAGCCGATAGGTCGTCAGATCGACACTGACCTGGCGCTCCTCCATCGCCTCGAGCAGGGCGCTCTGGGTACGCGGGCTGGCCCGGTTCACCTCGTCGGCGAGCAATAGCTGCGTGAAGATCGGACCCTGGCGGAATTTGAACTGCTGGCCGGCGCGATCGAAGATCGACACGCCGATGATGTCGGCCGGCAGCAGGTCGCTGGTGAACTGCACCCGCTGCCATGCGAGCCCGAGCACCTGAGCCAGTGCGTGCGCGAGCGTAGTTTTACCAACTCCCGGAACGTCTTCGATGAGAAGGTGTCCGCGCGCCAGGAGGCAGGTCAGACACAGCCGCACCTGACGGGGCTTGCCGAGGACGATGGTCTCGAGGGCCGCGAGCGCGCGCTGCAGGAGTGCGGCATCGCGGTCCTGCGCAGCAGCATTCATACGCCTCCCGGCCGCAGCAGATCCCGCACGCGCTCGAGTTGGCTCGCCAGGCTGGCGACGGTCTGCTCGAGCTCGGCGAGACGTTGGCGCTCGGCGGCCACGACGGCTTCGGGTGCGTTGCGCACGAAGTTGTCGTTGGCCAGCTTGCCGCGGGTTTTATCGCGATCGGCCTGCGCGCGGGCCAGGAGCTTGCTCAGGCGCTCGGCCTCGGCGGTGGCGTCGATCAGGCCGGCCATGGGGACGAGGAGGGCGAGCTCGCCGACGAGAGCGGTGGCGGCGGGCGGCACGGGCTCGGCGGCAGCCAGGGCGCGCGGTGGCTCGATACCTGCGAGGCGCTCGAGCCAGGCGCTATGGCGCTCGATGAGCTGGAGATCGCGCGCGGTGGCGTTACGCAGCAGCAGGGGGATGCGGCGCGAGGGGGCGATGTTCATCTCGCCGCGAATCTGGCGGACGGCGAGGATGAAGGACTGCAGCCAACTGACTTCGCGCTCGCTTGCCTCGTCGCGCGGGAAGTCGGCGGCCTGCGGAAAGGGCGCCAGCATCACGCGTGCGGCCGGAGCGGCCGGCCAGGGGAGCCACGCGCTGCCAAACTTCTTCCGTGATGAACGGCATGAAGGGATGCAGTGCACGCTGCAGCGCCTCGAGGATTTCGAGAAGGGTACGGCGGGTGCCGGCGCGTGCCGCGGGCGAGGCGGACTGCGACTGGAGCACGGGCTTGGTGAGCTCGAGGTACCAATCGCAGAACTCGTACCAGGTGAACTCGTAGAGAGCCGCGGCCGCGTAGTCGAAACGGTATTCGGCCAGCGATTTCTCGACCGTTGCCACCATGTTGCCGAAGCGCGAGCGGATCCAGCGATCGGCGACGGAGAGCTCGATGGTCTCGCTGGCGGAAGCGGCGCCGATGCTCATGGTGACGAAGCGCGCGGCGTTCCACAGCTTGTTGCAGAAGTTGCGATAGCCGGCGACGCGCGCGAGATCGAAGCGGATGTCGCGGCTCGGGGAAGCGAGGGCCGCGAACGTGAAGCGCAGTGCGTCCGTGCCGTGCGGCGCCATCCCCTCGGGGTACTGCTTGCGGGTCGCCTTCTCGATCCTGGATCGCATCTGCGGCTGCATGAGGCCACTGGTGCGCTTGGCCACCAGCGTCTCGAGATCGATGCCATCGACGATGTCGAGCGGGTCGATGACATTACCCTTGGACTTCGACATCTTGTCGCCGTGCTCGTCGCGGATGAGTCCGTGGATATAGACATCCTTGAAGGGGACGTCAGCCATGAACTCCAGGCCCATCATCATCATGCGCGCGGTCCAGAAGAAGATGATGTCGAATCCCGTCACCAGCACGGTACTGGGATAGAACTTCGCCAGCTGCGGTGTCTTTTCCGGCCATCCGAGCGTCGAGAAGGGCCACAGCGCCGATGAGAACCAGGTGTCGAGTACGTCGGTATCCTGATGCAGTTGGATTTCGGGACCGAGATGATGCTTGCTGCGGGCTTCCGCCTCGGTGCGTGCGACGTAGATGTTGCCCGCGGCGTCATACCAGGCCGGGATGCGATGCCCCCACCAGAGCTGGCGGCTGACACACCAGTCCTTGATGTTGCGCATCCATTCGAAATAGGTCTTGGCCCAGTTCTCGGGCACGAACCGCGTCCGTCCGCTCTCGACCGCCGCGATGGCGGGGGCCGCGAGCGGCGCGATCCTGACGTACCACTGATCGGTGAGGAAGGGCTCGAGCACCGCGCCGCTGCGATCGCCGCGCGGCACCACGAGCCGGTGCTTCTCGACCTTGTCCACCAGCCCGGCGGCCTCGAGCTCGGCAACGATGCGCTGGCGTGCCTCGAAGCGGTCGAGGCCGCGGAAGCGTGCCGGAACATTGTCGTTGAGGGCGGCGCGCGGCGTGAAGATGTTGATCAGCTCCAGGCCATGGCGCAATCCGACTTCATAGTCGTTGAAATCGTGGGCCGGAGTGATCTTGACGCAGCCGGTGCCGAAGGCGGCGTCAACGTACGTGTCGGCGATGACGGGAATCGGGCGCTCCACGAGCGGCAGCAGGAGTCTCTTGCCGACGAGATGCCTGTAGCGCTCGTCATCCGGGTTCACGGCAACGGCGGCGTCGCCCAGAATCGTCTCCGGCCGGGTCGTGGCCACCACGATGTGATCCCGATTCGTCCTCGAAGGGATAGCGCAGGTGCCAAAGGTGCCCTTCCTCCTCGTTGCTCTGCACCTCGAGGTCGGACAGCGCCGTGAGCAGCACCGGGTCCCAGTTGACCAGCCGCTTGCCGCGGTAGATGAGACCCTTGTCGTGCAGACGCACGAACACTTCCACCACCGCGCGCGACAGGCCTGCGTCCATCGTGAAGCGATCGCGCGACCAGTCGACGGAGTCTCCCAGGCGGCGCATCTGCGAGGCGATGGTGCCGCCCGATTGCGCTTTCCACTCCCAAACGCGCTCGATGAAGGCTTCGCGCGACAGATCGCTGCGCTTGCGGCCCTGTGCTTCGAGCAGGCGCTCGACGACCATCTGGGTCGCGATGCCGGCGTGATCGGTCCCTGGCTGCCACAGCGTGTCATCGCCGCGCATGCGGTGATAGCGGGTGAGCGCATCCATCAGCGTGTGCTGGAACGCGTGGCCCATGTGCAGCGTGCCCGTCACATTGGGCGGGGGGATCATGATGCAGAAGGGCGCCCCCCGGCCGCTCGGCGCGAACCAGCCGTGCGATTCCCACTGCTCGTAGATCCGCCGCTCGATCTCGTGCGGCGCGTACGCTTTGTCCATGGAGTAAAGGGCCCTGAGTGAATTGTGCGGGCATTATAGAGGGAGGACGCGCCAGAGCTTTGGCGTCCAGGCACAAGGATGTGCCCGCCGCCGCAGGTGGCGGAGCCGCGGCCAAAAGCCGCGCTTTTTGCCCGCGGCGCGCTCGGCCGGGCAGGATGCCCGGATCCAGCGCTATATATTTATCGTGCCGGGGACGATGCCCAGCTCCCGGTAGGCCTTGAAGCGCGCCCGTCCCGCGCGCCGCCGTCCGTCGTCACCGTCGATGATCTCTGCGATCCGCGCGCGTCAGTTGCAGGAAAGGCGGCGGCTCGGCGGCGAGATTGACGACGAAATCGAATGCTTCGGTGGGCGCAGGCCCGGCACTGAGCACCACGGGGGATTCCGCGGCCGCGTTGGAAGTCAACCACTCGTGGGGTACGAAGCTGCCATCGGCGAACACCCAGAGCAGATCATCGAGCGCTGCGAGCTCGGTGCGGTCGGTGTGCCAGATGAGCACGCGCTGCGAGGCGAGATAGGCTTTCTCGGCGAGACGACAGGCCACCTTCAGACGGGCAGCCGGCGCGGCGTCTTCGATGACGTAAAAATCAACGCGAAGACCCTCAACGGCGGATGAGGCGGGCGCGGAGGATCCGGCGCCGCTCGAGGCCGCAGATGCTGACATGTCGTCGTTGTCGGCCATGACTCACGCCGTGGCGCGTCAAACCCCGGCGCGGTGGATGAGGAAATCCGCGAGAAGAGGGGTCGGACGCCCGGTACTGCCCTTCTGCGCACCGCCCTGGTAAGCGGTGCCCGCGACGTCGAGGTGCGCCCATTTCAGCCCTTCTGTGAACTTGGCGAGGAACGCCGCGGCCGTGATGGCGCCGCCGTCACGACCGCCGACATTGGCGAAGTCCGCGAAATTGCTCTTGAGCTGTTCCGCGTACTCCTCCGTGACCGGTAGATGCCAGGCACGGTCATCGGCGCGCACTCCCGCCTCGACCAGCTCCGCGACCAGCGCCGCATCATTGCCCATGGCGCCCGAGTGATGGTGTCCGAGCGCCACGACGCAGGCGCCGGTCAGGGTGGCGATATCCACGACGGCCGCCGGCTTGTAGCGGCGAGCGTAGTGCAACGCATCGCAGAGAATCAACCGGCCCTCGGCGTCGGTGTTGAGAATCTCCACGGTCAGCCCCGAGGCGCTGGTGGCGATGTCGCCGGGCTTGATCGCCTTGCTGCCCGGCATGTTCTCCACCGCGGCAACGAGTCCCACGACGCGCAGCGGCAGATCGAGCGCCGCGGCGAGAGTCAGCGAGGCGATCACCGCCGCCGCGCCGGACATGTCGAATTTCATCTCGTCCATGCCCGGTGGATCCTTGAGCGAGATGCCGCCGGTATCGAAGGTCACGCCCTTGCCGACCAGCACGACCGGGGGCGCGCCTGCGACCTTCTTGCCGGATCCGGTGTGCTCGATCACGACGAAGCGCGGCGGCTCCGCGCTGCCCTGTGAGACCGCGAGCAGGCAGCCCATCTTCTCGCGGCGGATTGCCGGCTCATCGAGCACGCGCACCCGCAGCGAGCGATGGCGCTTGGCGAGCGCACGCGCCTCTTCCGCCAGGAAGGTGGGAGTGCAGACGTTGCCCGGCAGGTTCGCGAGGTCGCGCTGGATCCTGGCGGCATCGGCGATGGCCGCGCCGTGCTCGAGCCCGCGGGCGACCGCGGCGGCAGAGCTCTTGGACACCGGCCCCGCCAGGACCCGCTCCAGTCGGGCAGGCTTCGGCTTCCGGCCGCTCTTGAGGTCGTTGATGCGGTAGAGACCCGAGGCGGCGATCTCGGCGACCCCGCGGCCGAAATAGTAATCGTCGAGGTGCTCTTCATCGGGTCTCTCGAGCGCGAGCGCGACGCTCTCGATGGCGGTCCTGGACAGCTCCGCGATCGCGGCCGCCCATGCCTTGCGCCAGGTCTTGCGGCCCAGCTTTTTCCTACTGCCCAAGCCGATGAGCAGCACGCGGGTGGCCTCGAGCCCGGGCAGGTCCGCGACCAGCAGCGTCGCCGCTGGCTTACCCGGAAAATCGCCCCGTTTCAGCAGCTTCTTCAGCCGGCCCCCGCTGGCCGTATCGACGGCGCGCGCCTGCTCGCTGAGCTCCCCTTCCTCGAAAACGCCGACCACGACGCAGTCCACGTCGAGCGCGGCTATCCCCTTGCTCCAAGTCTCGAATCGCATCGCAATTTCCCCGTGCCTGCAGTGCCGCAAGTGCCGGCACCGAGTGCCGGATTATTTTTAGATTCGCGGTCGGACACCATATAGGCGCGCAACCGCCTGCTTTCCCGTAATATTTTAGTTTAACCCACGGGCGGTCCGGCGGGGAAAGTCACGGCAGGCCATCGCTTGGGGAAGATCCTCGGACGGTACATTCTGCGCGAAGTCATCACGGCCTGGATCGTGGTGATGGGCGTGCTGCTCATCATTTTGCTGGGCAATCAGGTGGCGGCGGTGCTCGAGCGGGCCGCCGCGAGTCAGTTTCCGCAGGCCGTGGTGTTCGAGCTCATCTATCTCGGGATGCTGCAATACCTCAGCATCCTGGTGCCTTTCGGACTCCTGCTCGGCATCGTCCTCGCTCTCGGCAGGCTCTATCACGACAGCGAGCTCGCCGCCGCCTTTGCCTGCGGCGTCCGTCCTGCCACCCTCTATGGCGGCGTCATCGGACTCGGCGTGGTGCTGGCGGCCGGACTCGCCGCGCTCACCCTGTTCGTCTCGCCGGGAGCGACCGAGCAGGCGCTGCACCTCCGTAATGCGGCCGTGCGGGAAGGGCAGTTCGCGCCGCTGCAGGCAGGCACGTTCCGCTCCTTTGCCGGCGGCACCGCGGTCGTCTATGCCGAGCAGGTCGATCGGGACGGGACGCTGCGGGATGTCTTCGTGGAGCGCAATCAGGGGTCCGTGGTGGAGGTGACGCTGGCCCAGCGTGCAGTCCAAACCGTCGCACCGGACGCCGGCGCGCAAACCATCGAGCTCTATGATGGACAAAGATTCGAGGGCGTTCCCGGGAGCGCGCAATTTCGCTCCATGCCAGCCTTCGCCGAGCTCACCATCCCGGTGCGGCTGCCGCCGGCTCAGGGCGCCGTGACCGATCTCGATGCCAAGCCTACCGCGGCGCTGCTCGCCTCTGCCGATCCGAAGAGCCAGGCGAAACTGCAATGGCGCATCTCGATGCCGTTGATGTGCATCGTGCTCACCCTGCTGGCGGTTCCGTTGGCGCGGCTGCGACCCCGCCAGGGACGCTACGCGCGGGTGTTGCCCGCGCTCGGGGTCTTCCTGATCTATTGGAATCTCATCTCCGCCGGTCAGGCCTGGATCGCCCGCGGCTCGATCCCGCCGGACGTCGGTCTGTGGTGGACCCACGCCGCGGTCATGTTGCTCGCTCTCGCGGTAATCCTCACGCCGCAGGCCGCGCAATGGCTGCGCTATCGGCGCGTGAGGCCGGCATGAGCATTCTCGACCGTTACATCGTGCGCACCGTGCTCGGCGCCGTGGCGCTCGTGCTCCTCGTGCTGCTCTTCCTCGGCGGAATCTTCGTCTTCATCAGCCAACAGAGCGATATCGGGGTCGGGCACTACACTGTGGTGGATGCGCTCTGGTACACGCTGCTCAATCTGCCGCAGCAGGTCTATCAGCTGCTGCCGATCACCGCGCTCATCGGCTCGGTCATCGGTTTCGGCCAGCTCGCCCGCGGCAGTGAGATCACGGTGATCCGCGCCACCGGCGTCTCGGTGGCGCGTCTGGCGGCCAGCGCACTCATCGCTGCCGCTCTGCTGATTGCGTTCGAGGCCGCCGTCGGGGAGTTCATGGCGCCGCAGCTGGAGGAAGCGGCGAACCAACAAAAGGCGTTCAGTCAGTTCAACAGCATCGGATTCGGAGGCGGCACGGGAGCCTGGGTGCGCGATGGCGATCTCATCCTGAATGTCGCGCGGCAGTCGGGGTCGCGGCAGTTCGTCGGAATGCAGGTGTTTCAGCTGTCGCCGCAGCACACTCTGGTGTCGATCGGCCATGCGGCCAGCGCGACCACGGTGGGGCACCGCACCTGGCTTCTCGGCGGCTACACCGAGTCGCGCTTCACCGACGATCGGGTGACGACGACGCCGTCGGGGAACAGACTGCTGCAGTCGAACGTCACCGCCGGTTTTCTCGGGCTGGCGGTGCAGGATCCGGAGCAGTTGACACTGCGCGCCCTGTGGGAGGTAATCGGCTACTTTCACGCCAACTCGCTCGATGCGCGCCAGTATCTGTTCGCGTTCTGGTCGAAGATCGCGCGCACCGTGGCCATCGCCTTCTCGGTGCTCCTCGCCATACCTTTCGTGTTGGGATCGATGCGATCGGCGGCGGCGGGCGCGCGGACCACCCTCGCCCTGGTGATCGGGATCGGGTTCTTCCTGCTGCAGAAGCTGATCGAGAGCGGCACGATCGTCTTCAATCTCAATCCGGTGATACTGGCCTGGCTGCCCACCGCGCTGCTCGCAACGGTGACTCTGCTCGTGCTGGCCCAAGCCAGATAGTGCGTCTAACCGCCCGTCCTGCCGTGCGCCTTGGCGCGAACCTTCTTTGCGGGAAGCGGCTGCAACAGCCCATCGAGCGCCTCGAAAATCTCATCGTAACGGTAGTCGGGAACCTGGTAGTCCCAGCCCCGCACGCGGGAGTTGATCCGTTGCGCCGCGGCGTCGGGGGACTTGCCGACGCCGCGCGCCGCCACCTCGATATAGCCGTTGGCGGCCTGCTTGTAACCGCTGATGTCGATCTCGAGTCCGTCGAAGGTCTTGAAGGTGGCGTGAGAGAGGGCGGTGCCGTTGGGTGGGGCGCCGGCCTTGGTGGCATCGGTGAGGGTGAGGGCGGAAAGGGCGCTGCCCATGATGTCCGCGGCATCGGCAGCGGACAGCTTGCGGCCGCGCGGGATGCCGTGGACGGTGAAGTCCGCCTGGGTGCTCTTGTCGCGTGAGACGCTGAACCCGGGAGGTTTGGCCGGCTGCTCGTCGACCTCACTGATCCGCCTCGGCGCGATATCGAGGATGGTGGGGTCGAGCCAGAGTTTCGGCTCGGCATCGACCATGATCAGTGGGCTCGCGAGCAGGCTTGGCGCCGCATCGGCCACCCTGACATAGCAGGCGTCGTCGCCCACCGGGTTGCCGACGATGAGGGACCAGGTCCTGCCGGATGACACGATGTCGATGCGCGCGCCCGTGGCCTTGGGTTGGGTCACGTCCTCGACACCGAGCACCGGATAGTTGCGCGCGATGGCTGTCTTGCGCTCCACCGCCTGCAACGATCCGAGGTCGAGCAGGAGCTTGCGCAGCTTGCCGGAATCGGCGGGATAGTCCCGCTCCGCGACGATCCAGTCGGTCGCATGGCGCTGCAGCGTCGCCCGTGTGCCGCCGGTTTTGGTGATGCGGACCTGTGTGATGTCGTTGACCGAGCTTTCGAGGCCGGGCAGAACCCTGGTGCCGGCGACGGAGTCCTCACCGGTCTGATTGCGGCTCGACAACCATACGGCCGATGCAATCACGATGAGGCCGATGACGACGAGCAGCGTAACGCGGCGTGCGCTCATGGAAGCCGGTCCTTAGTTGCGGCTGCCGGCGGGACGGCGGCGGCGCAGCGCGCCGATGAGCAGCGCCCCGAGCGCGAACACCGCCGGCATCACGATGATGTTGATGACCTTGAGCTCCGTGCCCAGCCGGTCGATGTCGCTGACCAGGCCCGCCTGCACGGCGCGCAGCTGCTTGCGGATCTGCAGCTTCTCCGCCTCGAAGTGCACGATCTCAGCCTGCTGGGCCGGCGTCAGGATCAGTGCGCTCTTGTCATTGCGCCTCGATTGCAGCAGCGTCAGCTGCTGCTCGGTCTGCTGCAGCTCCCGCTGCAGCTGCTCTTCCTGCGCATGGAAGCGGGCATCCGCGGCATGCTGTAGCGCCTCGACGCGCACGAACGGCCTGGTGAACCCGGCGCGGCCGCGGATGCTGATGAGGTCGGAGCTGCCGGTCAGGTTGTCGAGCGCGTTGAGCACGAATGGGCCGTTGCCGGCGATTGCCTGCTCGATGTGCTGGCCGAAGAGCTCCTGCTCGCGCACCCACAGGAAGTCCGACAGCAGGTCAGAGTCGGCGACGACCACGAGAGTGAGCGGTTTCACCGATGCCTTGAGATCGAGCTGGCCGGCCGGCAACGTCACGCCGCTTGGCGGTCCGGCGGGAAAGGCCGTTCTCACCATGCCGGTGACGCGGGCCGCAATGGCGTAGCGCTGGCCCGTGGGCTTGAAGCCATCCAACAGGCTGGCCGGATCGGGCAGCAACTGGAACCGTTGCGAGGGCATGAGCTCCGCATCGGCGCTCGAGCGCAGCAGCGGCTCGAAGTTGATGGTCGCGCCCTTTGCCGGAGTCAGATAGCCGGGCGTCTCGACATTCACATCGGAGAGGCCGGAGGTGATGATGTCGCCCGGTGACAAAGAGGAGCCGTCGAGGCCCTGGTAGCCGAGGTGCTCGACCGGCGGCTGGCCCTCCTGCATGGCGACGGTGAGGGCGTGCCCGCGGTCGGCGACCACCACGCCCGTGTTGAAGCTGACACCCCAGGCGCTGAGGAGGTTCTCTATGTGTGAGGCACGGTCGGCGGCGGAGGCCTGCATGGGGTTGCCCGCCGACTGATCGGCCTCCGCCACCGGATCGACGAAGGCGAGAATGTGTCCGCCCCGCAGCGCGTACTGGTCGATGGCGAATTGCGTGGCGGGCGAGAGGTTTTTCGGATCGACCAGCACGAGCGCCCGCACGTCGGGACCGATGGAGGTCGCGTTTGGCTGCAGCGTGTGGATGTCGAAGAGTTCCTGCGCCTGCGAGTAGACCATCCAGGGCTGCGTCGGCTGTCCGCTCTGCGGGTCGAAGCCGCCCGTCATCGGCAGGGTGGAGAGCCACGCGACCACCGGCTTCGCCGGATGCGCGAGCTGGTAGATGAGCTTCGCGACGTCGTACTCGAGGAAGCGCTGCTGGTCGGGGTTGAAGAAGGGAATCGACTGCTGGCCGTTGGTCGAGTTGGTGCCGGCGAGTCCGAAGTAGAACTTGGTGCCGGCCTCGTCGACGTCCTGGCCGGTGACGCCGAGCTGCGCGGCACGGTCCTCTTCGACCGAGAATGGCTGCGGATCGATGACATGCAGGTGGATCCTGCCGGCCGCGCGCTGGGTCAGCTCCGCGAGCAGATCGTGCACACGCTGGCCATAGGGACGCAGCTCGGGATAGCTCTCCGCGGTCTTGGCCGAATAGAAAAAGTAAAGGTCGATCGGCTCCTTGATGCTCGCGAGGATGCGGTCCGTGCCCGGCGAGATGGTGTAGAGGCGGTTCTGGGTGAGATCGAGCTGCCAGCCTGCAAGCGAATAATTGAAGAGGATGGTGAGGCCGATGAAAGTGAGCGCGAGCGCCGCGACCGCGCTCCAGCCGAGTGATGAGCGTTTGGTCATGAGGCGCTCCTAATCCGCCTTGCGCAGGTCGAGGGTGACCGTGGTGGTGAAGAGGAAGAATCCGATCAGCATCGCGAAGTAGAGCAGGTCGCGGGCATCGATCACGCCTTTGGTGATGGATTGGAAGTGGGTCAGGAAGGACAGCTGAGGCGACGGCCTCGACGAGCGCCGTCGGCGCCCAGCCCTGGAACCAGTTGATCACCATCGGATAGCCCGCGACCAGAAACAGGAAGCAGGTGACGATGCCCAATATGAAGGCCACCACCTGGTTGCGCGTCAGCGCCGACATGCACGAGCCCACGGCGAGGAAGCCGCCGGCGAGGAGGAGACTGCCCAGATAAGCCGCCACGATCGTGCCGTTGTCGGGCCTGCCGAGGTAGTTGACCGTTATCCAGATCGGGAAGGTGAGCGCCAGGGCGAGCGCGGTGAAGAGCCACGCGGCCAGGAATTTCCCGACCACCGCTTCCCAGACCTTCACGGGCTGGGTCATCAGCAGCTCGATGCTGCCGGAATTGCGTTCCTCCGCCCAGAGCTTCATGGAGAGCGCCGGAATGAGGAACAGATAGAGCCACGGATGGAAGGAGAAGAACGGCCCGAGATCCGCCTGGCCCCGCTCGTAGAAGCCGCCGAGATAGAACGTGAACCAGTTGGCGAGCACGAGAAAGATCAGGATGAAGATATACGCCAGCGGTGTCGCGAAATAACTCGCCAGCTCGCGGCGCAGAATGATGCCCACGTTGCGCATGACACCCCCGTGTGAGTCGTTATGCAGTGATGGTGCGGAAGACTTCGTCGAGCCGCCCGGATTCGAGATGCAATTCCTTGAGCGCGAGCCCCTTGCTGCTCGCCAGCTCCGCGACGGCCGTCAGTATCGCAGCGCCGGAGCGCGGCAATGCCGTGAGGCGTACGTCCCGCTCGCTGACCTCTACGTCGGCCACGGACGGAAGCGCGGCGACTGCGGCGCGGGCGGCGGCCAGCTGCTCCGGCCGCTCCAGCTGCAGCGATACCGCGTTGTAATAGCGCGATCGGGCCGCAAGCTTCAGCGGAGTATCGTCGGCCACGATGCGTCCGCGCGCGATGATGATCGCGCGATTGCAGACGGCGTCGACCTCTTCCAGGATGTGAGTCGAGATGACGATGATCTTTTCGCGGGCCATTTCGTTGATCAGCGCGCGGACTTCGAACTTCTGATTGGGATCGAGCCCATCGGTGGGCTCGTCCAGGATGAGCACCGGAGGATCGTGGATGAGGGCTTGCGCCAGCCCCACGCGGCGGCGGAAGCCCTTCGACAGGGTCTCGATCGACTGCTCGAGCACCGAGGAGAGTTGCAGCCGCTCGATGACGTAGTCCAGCCGCGCACGCCGGCGGGAGTCATCGAGGCGCCGCAGATCGGCGATGAATTCCAGAAAGCGGCGGACGCGCATTTCGCCGTAGCTCGGCGCCCCCTCCGGCAGGTAGCCGAGCCGCTCTTTGGCGGCGAGTAGGCTCCGTTTCGACGTCATAGCCGCAGATGCTGGCCTTGCCGGCCGTGGGCGTGACGAAGCCCGCGAGCATGCGCATGGTCGTCGTCTTGCCCGCTCCGTTGGGTCCGAGAAATCCCAGCACCTCGCCCGGACGGACCTCGAAGGTGACGTCCTCCACGGCCGTCACGCGCGTCGTAGCGTTTGCTCAAGTGCTCGGTTTTGATCATGGGATCGGCTACCTCCGCGGGTGCGGTAGATACAGGCAACAGTAAAAAGTTCCGTTCATGGCGTCGGCCGCCAGGCACCGCGACCCAAGCGCAGGCGCCAGTAGAGCATCATGAGCGCACCGCCGACCATGCCGCCGAGGTGCGCGAAATGCCCGATGCCGCTCTCCCTGCCGGTGACGCCGAAGAAGAGCTCGAGCACGGCGTAGCCTGACACGAAGAGCCATACGGGCATGGGAATGACGAAGTACAGCAGGAGCTTGGCGCGCGGAAAGAGGATCGCGACCGCGAGCAGGATGCCGAAGATCGCTCCGGAGGCGCCGATGATGGACTCGGCCCCATGCGTCGCATGATCCACCGCGAGCTGCGTCGCGCCCGCGGCGATGAGGCACACGAAGTAGTACGCGAGGAAGCGCCGCGGGCCGCAAAACTGCTCGAGCGGCGGCCCGAACATGTAGAGCGCGAACATGTTGAAGACGAGGTGCCAGATGTTGGCGGGGTCGTGCAGGAAGCCATAGGTCACGAGCTGCCAGGGACGGAACGGCGCCCCGGGGGTCGCGAGCGACCAGAGTGCGAGGTGCGTCTCCATGGGCGTCCACGCCACCTTCTCCAGAACATAGGCCAGGATGTTGACGAGGATGATGGCCCGTACTGCGGGCGTGAGCTTCGGGAACATCCGGCTAACGCGAGGGCGGCAGCTGATTGCCGAGGCGCTCCGCCGCCGCCCTGAGGAGCGGCAGCGCCGTCTCCAGAAGCTCGCGCCGCGTGACCCGCGATGCCTGGGCACTGACGTTCATTGCCGCGACGGTATCACCGACGACATTCCGCACCGGCACCGCGATCGCCCGCAGTCCGATCTCGAGCTCCTGATCGTTCACGGCGAAACCTTCGGCGCGGCTCTCGGCGATGATCTCCTCGATGCGCCGGCGTGAAGTCACCGTGAAACGAGTGTGCGCGACGAGCTCGAATTTCGACAGCTCCTGCGTCGCTTGCTCCGGATGCATTCCGGCGAGGAGCACGCGTCCGAGCGCTGTGCAGTAAGCGGGCACTCGGCTGCCGACGCCAAGAGTGACGGCCACGATGCGCCGGGTGGCCGCGCGCGCCACGTAGACCACTTCGCCATCGTCGAGGACGGCGACCGAAGTGGCTTCGCCGACCCGCTCGCTCAGTTCTTCCAGCACCGGCTGGGCCGCGATGGGGATGGGCGCCGTGGAGAGATAGGCGTAACCGAGATTCAGGATCCTGGGTTGCAGGCTGTAGGTGCGGCCATCGGTCGCGGCGTAGCCGAGCTCACGCAGGGTATAGAGGCAGCGGCGCACCACCGCACGCGTGAGTCCCGTGGCGCGGCTGACGTCGGCGATGGTGAGCCGCCGGTCGACGCCCGAGAATGCGCGGATGACATGCAGTCCTCGCGCCAGCGAAGTCATGAAATCCGGATCGCCGCCGCGGTAGAGCGCCGCATCCGGATCCATCGCCGTGGGCGTTCGCGGCGCGATAAACGCCCGCGAGCTCTTGGGAGGGGATTTGGAATGCAACACGATGTGCGTGGACGGTACGCGCCTGGGAGTGCGGTAATCGTACCCGCTGCGCCGGAATGTGTCATCCGGCAGCGTTCGGCGGCCGCGGACGTGTGAGAATGATCGCGACATTCGGACGGAACTCAGAAGCCATGAAGATTGCGGTTCTCTTCGGCGGCACCAGTGAGGAGAGGGATGTATCGATCGCCAGTGCCGCGCAGGTGATTCCGGCATTGCGCAGCCTCGGGCACGAAGTGGTGGCGGTCGACACGGCGACCGGCCGGCTGTCCGGGCCGGCCGAGCAGCGGCTGCTGACGAGCGGCGTCGGCCCGCAGCCTCCCTCAGGCTCCGCGCTCGCGAACATGAAGCAGGGCGCGCCCGCGCTCGCCGCGGAGACCGCCGACATGCGCGACGTCGATGTGGTCTTTCTCGCCTTGCACGGCGGCGCCGGCGAGGACGGCCACATTCAGGCAGTGCTCGATCTCGCCGGCCTGCCGTACACGGGCAGCAATCACATCGCGAGCGCGACCGCGATGGACAAGGATCTCTCCAAGCGTCTGTTTCGCGCGGCTGGTGTGCCGACAGCCGACTGGAGAATGGCGCCGGTGTCCGCCGAGGAGATCGCCGGCGCGCTCGGCTGGCCGGTCGTCGTGAAGCCCAACAAACAGGGCTCGACCGTCGGGCTGAGCGTCGTGCGCGGACCGGACGCGGTGCCTGCCGCCCTTTCGCTAGCGCAGCGTTTCGACGACGAGGTGATGGTGGAGCGTTTCATCCCGGGGCGCGAGCTGACGGTCGGTGTGCTCGAGGGCCGTGCACTGCCCGTGGGGGAGATCATCGCGCCGCGCGAAGTGTTCGACTACCAGGCGAAGTACCAGGTCGGCGGCGCGCGGGAAGTGTTCCCCGCGGACCTGCCGCCCGATATCGCCGCGCGCCTCCAGGATTTGGCGGTGCGCGCCCACGCCGCTCTCAAGCTCGGCACTTACAGCCGGATCGACTTTCGGATGGATCCGGACGGCGGCATGTGGTGCCTGGAAGCCAACTCGCTCCCCGGCATGACGGCAGGGAGCCTGTTGCCGCAGGCCGCCCGCGCGGCGGGCATCGGCTTCGCGCAGTTGGTCGAGCGCATGTGCAAAGCAGCGTTGCGCCAGCGCTAACCACCCAGGCCCGAGGCGATTGCCTGCCACAGGACTTCCTTCAGAGTCTGCAGCCGCTCGCCCTGGAAGTCCGGCCAGCCGAGCACCCGCAGGACCAGCGGCCGCCCGCGGCGTACCAGCGAGATCTGACCGATGGTGAAAACGGCGCGGATGATCACTTCGGGACTCGCCGCGGACTGTCCGAGCATGCGACCCAGGAGCTCCTTCACGATCGCGAGCAGCGGGCTGGCGATCTGTTGGAACAGCGCCTCATAGGCCGCCGTGTGCTCGCCTTCGGCGCGGGCGAAGAAAAGCGCCCAGCTTTCCGGCCGTTCGGCGGCGACGGCTTCGAGTAAGGGCTCGAAGACCGCGCGCAGCAGCTCCAGGAGCTCAGAGCGTGTGAGATCGTCGCGGCCGAGGGCGAGCCTGACGCGTTCCTGCGCCGGCCCCAGTCGGGCGCGCACGTCTGCCGTGAGGTATTGCGCGCAGGCCACGTGCAACCCCTCCTTGCCGCCGAAGTAGTACTGCAGCGCGGGCAGGCTCACGCCGGCGCGGCGGGCGATGGTGCGGGTCGAGGCGCGCTCGTACCCGAGCTCGGCGAACAGCTCGACTCCTGCTTCCAGGAGCCGCTGGCGTGTGTGCTCGCCGCGGGCGTAGCCAGCGCCGGCCAGGTGGCGGCGGCGCCGAACGCCGTCTGCCCGCGTCGAAGCGCGCGCTTTGCGGGTTGCCGGGCTGCGTTTTCTCACGGGATCGCGATCAAAATATCGTCGCCTCGCACGTCTGGAATTCTATCACCCGACAGATTAGCTTGACCGATTTGTATCGGGTGATAGAAAATCACCTCGCACGGATTCATCCCCCTGAAAGCGCGGTTCGGCATGAATAAGCGGATCATCCCCATTGCTGTCGTGGCGCTCGCCGCTCTCTGCCTCGCGTGGTGGCTCACGCATCGGCACGCCGCAAGCAATCAGCTCGTGCTCTACGGCAACATCGACCTGCGCGAGGTCGACCTGGCCTTCAACGACAGTCAGCGCGTCGTAAGTGTGCTGGTGCGCGAGGGCGATCCGGTCCGCAAGGGTCAGGTTCTGGCGCAGCTCGACACCAGCCGCCTCGAGCCGCAGCTCGCCCAGGCCCAGGCGCAGGCGGCGGCGCAGCGGGCCGTGGTGGATCGGCTGCATCACGGCAGCAGACCGGAGGAAATAGCCCAGGCGCGCGCCAATCTGATGCTGGCGCAGGCGGACGCGCGCCAGGCCCATGACAACTATCAGCGGCTCGAGGCCGTCTTCAGCAGCTCCGGCGGGCGCGCGGTCAGCCGGCAGGAGGTCGATGACGCCAAGGCGCAAGCGGATGTTTCCGACGCCAAGGTCGCTGTCAACCGCAAGGCTCTTCAGCTCTCGTTGATCGGACCGCGCAAGGAGGACATTGCGCAGGCGGAAGCGATGCTCGACGGCGAGCAAGCGCAGGCGGCGCTCCTCAAACAGGAGCTTGCCGACGCGGCGCTGCGCGCGCCGCTCGATGCCGTGGTGCGCTCGCGTATCGCGGAGCCGGGCGACATGGCCTCGCCGCAGAAGACCGCGCTGACGCTCGCCATCACCGATCCCAAGTGGGTCCGAGCCTACGTGTCGGAGACCGACCTCGGGCGCGTGCAGCCCGGCATGACGGCGGCGGTCGCGGTCGACTCGTTTCCCGGCCGGCGTTTCCAGGGCTGGGTGGGCTTCATCTCGCCGGAGGCGGAATTCACACCGAAGACGGTGCAGACCGAAGAGCTGCGCTCGAGTCTGGTATACGAGATCCGCGTGTTCGTGAAAGACCCGGGCGATGTGCTGCGGCTCGGAATGCCGGCGACGGTATACCTGGCAGCGGGCAATCCGAAGACCTGACATGGCGCCGCCGGTCGTCGTGGGAAGAGATCTGCGCAAGGTGTTCCGGGCTCCCGGCAAGGGAGGCGAGGTGCGCGCCCTCGACGGCGTCTCGATCGAGGTGCGTGCCGGGGAGCTGACCGCTCTGGTCGGACCCGATGGCGCCGGCAAGACGACACTCATCCGCCTGATGGCGGGGCTTCTCACGGCAGACGGCGGTACCCTGCGCGTGTTGGACATCGACCCGGCAGCGGCGCCGCAGCGCATCCAGGACCGCATCGGCTACATGCCGCAGAAGTTCGGCCTGTACGAGGACCTGAGCGTACAGGAAAACCTCGACCTGTACGCCGACCTGCATGGCGTCGGCACCGAGGAGCGCGCGCGACGCTATCCGCAACTCATGCAGATGACGGACCTCGGCCGATTCACCAGCCGACTGGCCGGGCAGCTGTCGGGCGGCATGAAGCAGAAGCTCGGCCTGGCGTGCACGCTGGTGCGCTCGCCGGAGCTGCTGTTGCTCGATGAGCCGACGGTCGGCGTCGATCCGCTGTCACGGCGGGAGTTGTGGGCGATAGTGGAGCAGCTCGTGCAGGCGCAGGGGTTGACCGTGCTGATGAGCACCTCCTACCTCGACGAGGCGGAGAGGGCGGCGCGGGTCCTGGTGCTGCACGCAGGGAAAGCGCTCGCGCAGAGCGAGCCGGCGGCTGTCACCCGCGTCGCGGCCAGCCACAGCGTCGTTCTCGATCCCGGCCCGGGCAACAGCGCGCGCAGCCTGCAGGCGAAGCTGCTCGACGACCCCCAGGTCATCGACGCCGTGCCTGACGGCGGCCTCGTCAGGTTGGTATGCGCTTCGGAGTTTCGGCCAGGAGAGGTGATCGCAGGCCTCGAAGCTACTGCGGTCGAGCCCCGCTTCGAGGACGGCTTCATGATGTTGCTGCGTGGGACGGCAAGCCACGAGGCCGGGGCGGAGATTCGGCTGCAGCGTCCGCTCGCCGCTGCTCAGCAGGGTGCGGTGGTGGAAGTGCGGGATCTCCTCAAGCGATTCGGCGATTTCACGGCGGTGAATCACGTCAGCTTCGAGGTGCATCGCGGCGAAATCTTCGGCCTGCTGGGGCCCAACGGCGCCGGCAAGACGACGACCTTCCGCATGCTCTGCGGACTTCTGCCGCCGAGCGGCGGCGTGCTGCAGGTCGCCGGCGTCGATGTGCGCCGGGCAGGTGCCGCGGCGCGTACCCGGCTCGGGTACGTGGCGCAGAAATTCTCACTCTATGGAGCGCTCACGGTGCGCGAGAACCTCGAGTTCTTTGCAAGCGCGTATGGACTGCGCGGACCGACGCGGCGCGAGCGTATCGACTGGGCCGTGCGGCAGTTCGATCTCGAGCACCACGAGAACGCGCCGAGCGGCGAGCTGCCGGGCGGTTTCAAGCAGCGTCTCGCGATGGGCGCGGCGCTGCTGCACGAGCCCGACATTCTGTTCCTCGACGAGCCGACGAGCGGCGCCGATCCGCTGGCGCGTCGCGCCTTCTGGCGGCGCATCACCGCCCTCGCCGAGCAGGGTGTGACCGTGATCGTGACGACTCACTTCATGCAGGAAGCGGAATACTGCGATCACATCGCCATCATGGACAGTGGCCAGGTGCTGGCGCGCGGCTCGCCGGCGGAGATCCGCCGCGCGCGCGCGCGGGCGCGGGCAGGCAGGCCTCCATGGAGGATGCCTTCATCGCCGTGGTGGCAGCGGCTCGGGCCGGCGAGAGCACGGGTGGCGACATGATGGATTTCGATGCGGCGCGACCGAAACTGCGGCGTGTCCTCGCGCTGGTGAAGAAGGAGACCCGGCAGATGATCCGCGATCCGGCGACGATCGCGGTCGGCATCGTGTTGCCGGTCATTCTCATTCTCCTCTTCGGTTTCGGCCTGTCGCTGGATGTGAAGAGCGTACCGCTCGCCGTGGTGCTGGAGGAAAACTCCGCGCCGGCCGGGGATCTGCTGGCCGCGCTGGCGCTGTCACCTTATTTTCGGCCGCAGGTGGTGTACTCGTCGCCGGCCGCCGAGCGCCTGCTGTTGGCGGGAAGTGTCGATGGCATCCTGACGATCCCCCCTGACTTTGCGCGACGCTTCAGCGCCGGCGATGCCAGCGTGCAGCTCGCGGTGCACGGCACGGATGCGAATCGCGCCCGCATCATCGAATCCTATGTCGCGGGCGCCATCGGGGCCTGGTCGGCGCGGCAGGCGGCGGAACACGGAGCGGCGCCGGGCGGGGGGCCGGTGGCGATCCAGAGCCGCATGTGGTTCAACTCCGCGAACGACAGCCATTACTTCCTCGTCCCGGGCCTGATCGTCCTCGTCATGACTCTGATCGGCGCCTTCCTGACCGCGATGGTGGTGGCGCGTGAGTGGGAGCGCGGCACCTTCGAGGCGTTGTTCGTCACGCCGGTGCGCAGCGGCGAGATCCTCATCGGGAAGACGATTCCGTACTTCGGCCTCGGGCTGCTCGGGCTGTTACTCTGCGTCGCCTCCGGCAGGTTCCTGTTCCACGTCCCGATCGTCGGCTCGTTCGCGGTGCTGCTCGCCGCTTCGATGCTCTATGTCATGGTGGCTCTGGGCGTTGGGCTGCTCATATCCTCGTACTTCAAGAACCAGCTGGTCGCCAGCCAGCTCACCATGCTCGCGACCTTCATGCCCGCGCTCATGTTGTCCGGATTCATGTTCGATCTGCGCAGCATGCCGGCAGGCGTGCGCGTCATCACTTATCTCCTGCCGGCGAGGTATTACGTGTCGCTGCTGCAGACCGTCTTCCTGGCGGGCGACATCTGGCCGGTGATCCTGCCCAACGCGGCGGTGCTCGTGCTCATGGTCGCGCTTCTCGGGTACGCCAGCCGCGCCGTCACCCACAAGAGGATCGGCTGACCTCATGCTGCAGTCGCTGCTGCGCATCCTGGCGCTGACCCGTAAGGAGCTGCTCGCCGTGCTCAAGGACAGGCGCGCGCGCAACGCCCTGCTGCTGCCGCCCATTCTGCAGTGCCTGCTGTTCGGCTACGCCGCCACGTATGATCTCAATCACGTGCCGTACGCCGTGCTCGACCGCTCTCACAGCGTCGAAGCGCAGGATCTCATCGCCCGGCTGGACGGCACCGGCATCTTCGAGCGCGTGGCCAATATCAGCACCCAGGCGCAGCTTCGCGACTACATCAACGACAGGCGCGCGCTGCTCGCCGTGGAAATTCCGGACGATTTCGCGCGCCGGCTGCAGGCCGGCGGTGAGGCCGAGGTCCAGTTCATCGCCGATGGGCGCAATTCGAATACAGCCGCCACGGCGCTCGGTTATGCGCAGGCCGCAGTGGCTGGCTTCAACGCCGATTGGCGCGCGGAGCATGGCCAGGCAGAGCCGCCTGTCAGGATCGAGGAGCGCGCCTGGTACAACCCGGATCTGCTGACGCGCTGGAACATGATCCCTGGCCTCATCGGGACCCTTACAATGATCCAGACGTTGATGCTGACGGCGATGTCGGTTGCCCGCGAGCGGGAGCAGGGGACTTTCGATCAGCTGCTGGTCACGCCCTTCCGGCCCGCCGAGATCATGGCCGGCAAGGCATTGCCCTCCATGATGATCGGCATCATCCAGGCCACCGGCGTGCTGCTGGTCGCGCAAGTCTGGTTCCGCATCCCGTTTCAAGGATCGTTCCTGACCCTCTATGCCGGGCTCACGCTGTTCGTGCTTGCGGCGGTTGGCATAGGCCTCGTCGTCTCGGCGCTATGTTATACGATGCAGCAGGCGATGCTGTTTTCCTTCGTCATCATCATGCCCTTCGCGCTGCTCTCCGGCCTGACGACGCCGGTCAGCAACATGCCATCGTCCCTGCAGTACTTCACCTATACCAACCCCTTGCGCTACGCCATCGACATCGCACAGCGGGTGTACCTGGAGGGAGCCGGGCTCGGTGTTCTGCTGCCTGACCTGTGGCCGCTCGCGGCCATCGCCGCCGTCACGCTCGCCGCCGCTTCCTGGATGTTCAAGCACCGTCTACAGTAAGGAACATCATGGCAAACTCCAACATGGTCATGGCGCGGTCCGTCGGGTTGGCTGTCCTCGCCTGCGCCCTGGCCGGCTGCATGGTGGGACCGAGCTTCGTCAGGCCGAAGCCGAGCGTGCCGGCGCAATGGTCGCCAACCGCGCATGGCCAACGGCACCACCGGCGCCGCGCGCGTGACTTCTGAGCGCGCACAGTCGATCGCCTGGTGGTCCGGTTTCAACGATGCAACGCTGACTTCCCTGGTGCAGCAGTCCGCGACCCAGAACCTGGACATCAAGGAGGCGGTGCTGCGTATCGAGGAGGCACAGGCGGCAACCGCGGTGGTGGCAGGGGGGCTCTGGCCCGACGTATCGGCCAATGCTTCGTGGACGCGCCAGCGGCTCAGCACCAATACCCCGAACGGCGCCATTTTCGGCCTGCATTTCCCGGACCTGCCGCCGACGCTCGTGAATCCGTACAACCAGTATCAGCTCGGGCTCGGCGCGGCCTGGACCCTGGATGTTTTTGGCGGCCAGCGACGCTCGATCGAGGCCGCCAACGCGCAGATGGAGGCCGCGGTCGAGGGCGCGCACGCGGCGGTCCTATCGATGGTGAGTGACGTGGCTGCGACCTATATCGACCTGCGCGGCGCGCAGCTGCGACCGCAGGATCCTGGAGCGCAGCCTGGCGACGCAGCGCGATCTGCTGCAGCTCACGCGTGACCGGCGCAACGCAGGCCTGACCTCCGATCTCGACGTCGAGAACGCCAGGGCTGAAGTCGGCACGACGCAGGCCGAGGTGCCGCTCGCGGATCGGGAGATCACGGTCGACATCAATGAGTTGAGCGAGCTCATGGCGCGGCCACCCGAGGCGCTGCGCGCCGAGCTGGGGGTTGCGCAGCCGGTGCCCCCCGCGCCGCCCGAGGTGCCGATCGGGCTACCCTCGGACCTGGCTCGCCGCCGGCCGGACGTCCGCCAGGCGGAGGCCAACCTGCATGCGGCCACCGCCGAGATCGGTGTCGCGGTCTCCAACTACTTTCCGCAGCTGACGCTCACTGCCGGCGGCGGCTTTCAATCGGAGGGGCTTTCCCAACTGGTCGCGACGGCGAGCCACTTCGCCTCGTTCGGGCCGGCCATTCAGCTGCCGATCTTCGAGGGCGGGCGGCTCCACGCGGAGGTCCGGCTGCAGAAAGTCAAGGCCAAGGAAGCGGCCGTCGTCGTATGCGCAGACCGTGCTCACCGCCCTGCACCAGGTCGAAGATGCGTTGGCGGCCTACGGCGCCGACCAAGCGCGGCTCAGCGTCGCTCGCAGATGGCGGTGACGGCGAGTCGCAATGCTCGTAGGCTCGCGCAGCAGCGTTATCAGAGTGGAGTCGCGAGTTTCATCGACGTCCTCGATGCGGAGCGCACCGAGGAGCAGAACGAGTTGTCGCTGGCGGATGCCACCACGGCCGTGTCGTCCGACCTCGTGCAGCTCTATCGCGCCCTCGGTGGCGGCTGGCAAAGCGCCGCCAGCGCCGGGCCTGTTCCAGCCCCGTGACAGTGCCGCGGCAGGCGCTTCGCGCCGTGTGACTCGCCGGCCGGCGCCCGGTATAAGGAGCGCCCACGCAGCGGCAATTCACGGGAGAGCCACCATGGCCGGACAACCTTTCGAAGTCATCAGTCAGCATCGCTGCTTCGGCGGCACCGTCGGCTTCTATCGTCACGAGGCGGCGAGCACGGCATGCGCGATGCGCTTTGCGGTCTTCACGCCGCCCGCGGCGACATCGGCACGGGTGCCCGTTCTCTACTATCTCGCCGGCCTCACCTGCACCGAAGAGACCTTCATGATCAAGGCGGGCGCGCAACGTGTCGCCGCCGAGCTGGGACTGATGCTGGTCGCTCCTGACACCAGTCCGCGCGGCGTCAAGCTAACGGGCGACAGTGATTCATGGGACTTCGGGGTGGGCGCGGGCTTCTATCTCGATGCGACGGCGGAGCCGTGGTCACGGCACTACCGGATGTACACCTATGTGACTCAGGAGCTGCGCGCGCTGATAGAGGGGCACTTCCCGGCGCAGGCGGAGCGCACGGGAATCTTCGGCCACTCCATGGGCGGCCACGGGGCGCTCACCATTGCGCTGCGCAACCCGGGGCGGTATCGCTCCGTCTCGGCCTTTGCGCCCATCAGCGCGCCGCGCCGCTGCCCCTGGGGGCAGAAGGCTTTCAGCGGCTATCTGGGCGCGGATCAGGGGCAGTGGGCGACCTACGATGCCTCGGAGTTGGCGGCGCAGGTGACGGATGGGCCGCAGAGGCCGCCGATCCTGGTGGATCAGGGCCTGGCGGATCAGTTCCTCGAGGCGCAGCTGCATCCGCATCTGCTGGAGGAGGCCTGCCGTCAAGTCAGGGCTCAGGCTCACGCTGCGCCGGCACGAGGGATATGACCACGGGTACTACTTCATCTCCAGTTTCATGGAAGACCATCTGCGGCATCACGCCCGGCAGCTCGGGGAGCCTGATGGCGTTCCCACTGGGCCGCCCCCCTTCGTGCCGGAAACCGAACACTTGGCCGGCTGCGACAGGGGCATTCCGGGGGGCAGGCGGAGATGAGGGTGTCCCGGACGTATAATTGGGGATGG
Source organism: uncultured Pseudomonadota bacterium (assembly GCA_963726045.1). GTDB lineage: Bacteria > Pseudomonadota > Gammaproteobacteria > Steroidobacterales > Steroidobacteraceae > 13-2-20CM-66-19. The sequence continues at coordinate 153,924 of CAVSAZ010000012.1, read as the reverse complement.
AATCACTGTCCCCTGAGCACGGGGAGACTGATCCGGCGGATCGCGGGCGACCTCAAGGGGCGGCCAGGACCGCTGATCGAGGTGCTGCATGCCATTCAGGCGGAGCTGGGCTACGTGCCGCCGGCGGCGGTGCCGCTCGTGGCCTCGGAGCTCAACCTTTCGCGGGCCGAAGTCCACGGCGTCGTCTCCTTCTATCACTTCTTTCGCAGCACGCCGCCAGGCGCGCACACCGTGAGCGTGTGCCGGGCGGAGTCGTGCCAGGCTGTGGGTGGTGAGGCGTTGGCCGCGCACGCGCAGCAACGCCTGGGAGTAGACTTCCACCAGACGACGCCCGACGGGCGTTTCTCGCTGGAGCCCGTTTACTGCCTGGGGAACTGTGCGTGTTCACCCGCGGTGATGATCGATGGCCAGCTGCATGGCAGGGTAAGTCCGGAGCGCTTCGATACGCTCCTTGCCGACGCCGACCGCAAGAGGTGACTGCTCCCGCATGACTTCTACCGTGTATGTGCCCCGCGATGCCGGCGCCCTTTCGCTCGGCGCAGGGGAGGTTGCGCACGCGATCGCTCGCGAGGCGACGGCGCGCGGCCTGGAAATGCAGCTCATCCGCAACGGCTCGCGCGGCGCCTACTGGCTCGAGCCGCTGTTGGAGGTGGCGACGGCGCACGGCCGCATGGCGTACGGGCCGGTAACGGTGGCGATGTGCCGGGGCTTTTCGATGCCGACTTCCTGAGCGGCGGCGCCCACCGCCTGGTCGCTGGGACTCGACCGATGCGCATTCCCTGGCTCGCCAGCCAACAGCGGCTGACCTTTGCGCGTGTCGGCATCGTCGACCCGGCGAGCGTGGCGGATTATGTCATCCACGGCGGCTATCAGGGTCTGCGCCGCGCGCTCGCAATGAGCCCGGAGGCCGTCGTGGCTGCGATCACCGGCTCGGGCCTGCGCGGCCGTGGCGGGGCGGCCTTCCCGACCGGCATCAAGTGGAAGACCGTGCTGGAGCAGCCGGCCGGCCAGAAATATGTCACCTGCAACGCCGACGAAGGGGATTCGGGCACGTTCTCCGACCGGATGTTGATGGAGGGCGACCCGCTCAGCCTCGTCGAGGGCATGACGATCGCGGGTCTCGCGGTCGGCGCCACTCAGGGCTTACATCTATCTGCGCGCGGAATATCCGCATGCGCAGCGCGCGCTGAATCAGGCCATCGCGGCCGCCTACCAGGCGCGTTATCTCGGCGCCGATGTCATGGGCAGCGGCAAGCGCTTCGATCTCGAGGTGCGGCTGGGAGCCGGCGCCTACATCTGCGGCGAGGAGACCTCGATGCTCGAGAGTCTCGAGGGCAAGCGCGGCGAGGTGCGAGTGCGCCCGCCGTTGCCGGCGATCAAGGGGCTCTTCGGCCGTCCGACCATCGTCAACAACGTGATCACGCTGGCGACCGTACCCACCATACTGCACCGCGGCGCCGAGTTTTACGCCGGCTACGGTATGGGCAAGTCCCGCGGCACGCTGCCAGTGCAGCTCGGCGGCAACATCAAGCGCGGTGGTCTGGTCGAACGGGCTTTCGGGCTGACGCTGCGGGAACTGCTGTATGACTATGGCGGCGGCTCCGCTTCCGGCCGCCCGCTGCGCGCGGTTCAGGTCGGCGGCCCGCTCGGCGCTTATATTCCGGCCTCGCAATTCGATACCCTCGTGGACTACGAGGCGCTCGCCGGCATCGGCGCGCTGCTCGGTCACGGCGGCATCGTCGCTTTCGACGACACCGTGGACATGGTGCGGATGGCGCGCTACGCGATGGAGTTCTGCGCGCTCGAGTCCTGCGGCAAGTGCACGCCCTGCCGCATCGGCTCGGCGCGGGGCATGGAGGTCATGGATCGCATCATCGAAGGCCGCGACACGGAGCACAACGTGCGCCGGCTCGAGGAGCTCTGCGACCTCATGGTGCAGGGTTCGCTGTGCGGCCTGGGCGGCATGGCGCCGTTCCCGGTGCAGAGCGCACTGCGGCATTTCAGGGAAGATTTTCGCATTCGGAGTTAGTCATGTTCGCGATCGATTACGAGGATCTCGGCACCCCGGCTCCAATCGAGGCGGGAGAGTCAGTCACGGTGGACATCGACGGCAAGCCCGTAACAGTGCCGCCCGGTACGTCGGTCATGCGTGCCGCGGCCCTGGCCGGTACCGCGGTGCCGAAGCTGTGCGCCACTGATACGCTGAAGGCTTTCGGCTCGTGCCGCATGTGCCTGGTGGAGATCGAGGGGCGCAAGGGTTATCCGGCTTCCTGCACCACGTTGGTGGCGCCCGGCATGAAGATCCGGACACAGTCGGACAAGCTCGCCGCCCTGCGCCGCGGAGTGTTGGACCTTTACCTGTCCGAGCATCCGCTCGATACCTCCGGCGCCCGGACGGAACTGAACGATGTGGCCAGGACGGTCGGCCTCGCACAGACCACCTACGACGCCCGCCCTGCGCGTGCGGCGCTGCCTCGCGACGACAGCAATCCTTACTTCACCTTCGACCCCGAGCAATGCATCGTGTGCTCACGCTGTGTGCGCGCGTGCGATGAGGTGCAGGGCACCCTCGCGCTGACGGTGCAGGGTCGCGGCCTGGAATCGAAGATCGCGGCGAGTCAGGACGAGTCCTTCCTGAAATCCGAGTGCGTCTCCTGCGGAGCCTGTGTCGAGGCCTGTCCGACCACCGCCCTGATGGAGAAGTCGGTCATGCGCTCGCCAGCCGGAGCGCGCCGTCACCACGACCTGCGCCTATTGTGGCGTGGGTTGCAGCTTCGACGCGGAAGTCCGCGGCAGCGATGCAGCTACCGAGGTGGTGCGCATGGTTCCCAATCGCAATGGGCACGCAAACCACGGCCATGCCTGCGTCAAGGGCCGCTTCGCCTACGGCTACGCGACACACGCCGACCGCATTCTCAAGCCCATGATTCGCAAGGCCATTCGCGATGAGTGGCGGGAGGTCTCGTGGGAGGAGGCGATCGCCTACGCGGCGAGTGAGATGCGGCGCATCCAGGCGAAGTACGGCCGTGATTCGATCGGCGGCATCACCTCTTCCCGTTGCACCAACGAGGAGACCTTCCTGGTGCAGAAGATGGTGCGCGCGGCCTTCGGCAACAACAACGTCGATACCTGCGCGCGGGTGTGTCACTCGCCGACCGGCTACGGGCTGAAGAGCACGATAGGAGAGTCGGCCGGCACGCAGGCGTTCACGTCCGTGGCGAAGGCCGATGTGATCATGGTCGTCGGCGCCAACCCGACCGAAGGGCATCCGGTGTTCGGATCGCAGATGAAGCAACGCCTGCGTCAGGGGGCGAAGCTGATCGTCCTCGATCCGCGCGCCACCGGCCTCGTGCGCAGCCCGCACATCGCGGCGGATGTGCACCTGCCCGTGACGCCGGGTACCAACGTGGCCGTCCTCAACTCCATCGCGCACGTCATCGTGACGGAAGGCCTGACGAAGGACGCGTATGTCGCCGAACGTTGCGAGCCGGAGTCGTACCAGCTGTGGAAGCAACTGGTCGGCGCGGAGCGCAATTCGCCGGAGGCAATGGAGGCCGTGACCGGAGTTCCGGCGGACCTCGTGCGTCGTGCGGCGCGCCTCTACGCCGCCGGCCCGAACGGCGCCATCTATTACGGGCTCGGCGTCACCGAGCACAGCCAGGGCTCGACCGCCGTCATGGCGCTCGCCAACCTCGCCATGGTCACCGGCAACCTCGGCCGCGAGGGCGTCGGCGTCAACCCGCTGCGCGGCCAGAACAACGTCCAGGGCTCATGCGACATGGGCTCGTTCCCGCACGAATTCAGTGCCTATCGGCATGTCTCCGACCCGGTGGTGCGGCGCCTGTTCGAGCAGGCCTGGGGCGTCACGCTGCAGGCGGAGCCCGGCCTCAGGATCACGAACATGTTCGAGGCGGCGCTGGACGGCAGCTTCCGCGCCATGTACGTGCAGGGGGAGGACTTCGTCCAGTCGGATCCCAACACGCACCACGTCACCCGCGCCATGGAGTCGATGGAATGCGTGATCCTGCAGGACCTGTTCATCAACGAGACCGCGAAGTTCGCTCACGTGTTCCTGCCGGGCTCTTCGTTCCTGGAGAAGGACGGCACCTTCACGAATGCCGAGCGGCGCATCTCCCGGGTGCGCAAGGTGATGCCGCCCAAGGCGGGCTATGAGGACTGGCAGGTGACCATGCTGCTGTCGGAGGCACTCGGCTATCCGATGCACTACCGGCATCCTGCCGAGATCATGGACGAGATCGCGCGCCTGACGCCGACCTTTGCCGGGGTCAGTTACGAGAAGCTCGACCGCTTGGGCAGCATCCAGTGGCCGTGCAACGATGCCGCCCCCGAGGGTACGCCGACGATGCACGTACACCAGTTCGTGCGCGGCAAGGGCAAGTTCTGCCTCACCGAGTACGTGCCGACCAGCGAGCGCTCCACCAGTCGTTTCCCGCTGATCCTGACCACCGGCCGCGTGCTCAGCCAGTACAACGTCGGCGCCCAGACTCGCCGCACCGACAACGTCGTGTGGCACCAGGAGGACGTGCTCGAGATCCACCCGCACGATGCGGAGGTCCGCGGCATCTGCCGACGGCGACTGGGTGGGGCTCACCAGCCGGGCCGGCGAGACGGTGCTGCGCGCCAAGGTGTCGCAGCGCATCGCGGCCGGCGTCGTCTACACGACTTTCCACTTCCCTGAGACCAACGCCAACGTGGTTACCACCGAGAACTCCGACTGGGCGACCAACTGTCCGGAGTACAAGGTGACGGCAGTCGAAGTGGTACTGGTCAATCACAAGGACGCCTGGCGCAAGCGCACGGCCGAGGAACGTGCGCTGCCGCGGCCGGCGCGGCGGCGGTCCCGCGATCCGGCACCGGCCTGAGCGGGCCGCCCGAGCAGGTCCTGCGTGTCGAGTGCCGATGCCGAGACTCCGCCGCCGGGCGTCAGCGAGCCCTCACGGCATGCGTGCGTCGAGCTCGACGTCGAACGCTGGCAGCGGGGCACGATCACAAGAGACAGAGACTTCGTCGCGGAAGAGATGCCGATTGCTCTCGTGTATCACGGCGTTCCGCACGTCGCGATGCTCGCGACCCCGGCCGATCTCGAAGACTACGCCGTCGGTTTCACGTTGAGCGAGGGTTTGGTGGAGCGTGCGGATGAGATCCGCGGTGTCGAGGTCGTTTGGGGAGAGGAGTCCGCCGAAGTCAGGGTGACGGTTGCCTGGGAGCGTTTCTCGGGGCTGCTCGATCGCAGGCGCAATCTGACAGGGCGCACCGGGTGCGGTCTGTGCGGACAGGAGACCGTCGAGCAGGCGGTGCGAGAGGTGAAGGCCGTCGGCCCGGGGGCGCGGCTGGGCGCGGTGGAGCTTCATGAGGCCATAGCGGAGCTCGCGAGCCTGCAGCCGATCAACGCCCGCGCCGGCAGCGTGCATGCGGCGGCCTGGATAGCGCCGGGGAAAGGCATCCAGGTGGTGCGGGAAGATGTTGGCCGCCACAACGCGCTCGACAAGACGATAGGCGCCCTGGTGCGCTCCGCAGTGGACCCGGCGACGGGCGTAATACTGCTCACCAGCCGCGCCAGCTTCGAGCTGGTGCAGAAGAGTGCCGCGGTGGGTGTGGCCTTCATCGCGGCATTCTCCGCGCCGACTGCTTTCGCGGTGCGCCTGGCCGAGCGCGCCGGGCTGACCCTGGTTGCCTTTGCACGCGAAGCATCGGCATGTGGTTTATACCCATCCCTGGCGTCTGGAAACCCCATGAACATCGACCTGCTCGTCAAAATGGCCAACGAGATCAGCGCTTACTTCGCATCGGAGCCCGACGCTGAGCAGGCTGCTAAAGATGTCGCGGGACACCTCAAGCGTTACTGGGAGCCCCGGATGCGGCGCCAGATCATTACTTATTATCAGGAGCGCCACGGCGCGGGCCTCAGCGACCTGGCGCGCCACGGAGTGAGGCTGCTTGCCGCTGCGGAGCCTTCCCCGGCCGCCGCCCCGCCGTCCTGACCCCCCTTTGGAGGCCGCAAACCGCGTTTCTATAGCCAGGGGACGGGACAAAAATTATCATTGGGGGCTCTTATGAGTAACCCCAAGACCGAACGGCCGCGCAAGGTGCTGATCTGCGGATCGGTGGCGTACGACACCATCATGGTGTTCGACGGCCGCTTCCGTGAGCACATACTCCCGGAACAGCTCCATATTCTCAACGTGGCGTTCCTCGTGCCGCAGTTGCGGCGGGAATTCGGCGGCTGCGCCGGCAACATCGCTTACAACCTGACGTTGCTCGGCGATCCCGCCGTCACCATGGCCACGGTGGGGCGGGACTTCGCCCCTTACCGGGACTGGATGGGGCGCAACGACCTGCCGATCGGCCACGTCAGGGTGATGGAGTCGGAGCTCACGGCCCAGGCGTTCATCACGACCGACCGCGACGACAACCAGATCACCGCCTTTCACCCCGGCGCGATGCAGCATGCGCACGGCAACAAGGTGGCGGACGCCGGCAGCGAAATCGTCCTCGGCATCGTGGCCCCGGACGGGCGCCAGGGCATGATCGAGCACGCGGAACAGTTCGCCCGCGCGGACATTCCCTTCATCTTCGATCCCGGGCAGGGACTGCCGATGTTCGAGGCCGCCGACCTCGACCGGTTCATCGAGCACGCCAGTTGGATGGCGCTCAACGACTACGAATGGCAGCTGCTGCAGCAAAAAACGGGTTTGACCGTTCGTGACCTGACGCGACGCGTGAAGGCGATCATCGTCACGCGCGGGCACAAGGGCTCGATCATCCACACGGTGGATGGACAAATCGATATCGCCTGCGCAAAGGCTGCTGCCGTGGTCGACCCCACGGGTTGCGGCGATGCTTACCGCGCGGGTTTCCTGCACGGTCTGTTACACGGCCTCGACTACGAGACCTGCGGACAAATAGGGTCCGTCATGGGCGCGTTGAAGATCGAGTCTCGCGGCACGCAGAATCATCGCGCGACGCCGGGTCGAAATCGAACGGCGTCTGGCGGAGAACTTCGGCGATGCTGTCGCGGCCAAGGCCGCGCTGACCGCCCGTTGAGTTCACTGACGTTTACCAACCCCTTAACTGCGATTCAAATCCAGGAAGCGACTACACATGGCCAATGATTTTCTCTTTACCTCCGAGTCGGTCTCTGAGGGGCACCCCGACAAGGTGGCCGATCAGATTTCAGACGCCGTACTGGATGCCATCCTCAAGGAGGACGTACGTGGTCGCGTGGCCTGTGAGACGCTGGTCAAGACCGGTGTCGTAATCGTCGCTGGCGAGGTAACGACCACCGCCTGGGTAGACGTGGAGGCGCTCGTCCGCAAAACCGTGCTCGATATCGGTTACGACTCCTCTGACATGGGGTTCGACGGCGCCAGCTGCGGGGTGCTCAACATCATCGGCAAGCAATCGCCGGATATCGCGCAGGGCGTCGACCGCAAGGACGAGCGTAAGCAGGGCGCGGGCGATCAGGGCCTGATGTTCGGCTACGCCACCAACGAGACGGACGTGCTCATGCCGGCGCCGATCACCCTGGCCCACCGCCTGGTCAAGCGCCAGGCTCAGGTGAGGAAGTCGGGGAAACTCTCCTGGCTGCGCCCGGATGCCAAGAGTCAGGTCACCCTGCGGTACGAGAACGATCGCCCGGTGGGACTGGAGGCCGTGGTGCTCTCGACCCAGCACAGCCCGGACGTGTCGACCAAGGCGCTGCGCGAGGCGGTGATGGAGGAGATCCTGAAGCCCGTCCTGCCCGCCAAGTGGATCGACAAGCGCACGAAATACCACATCAACCCGACGGGGCGGTTCGTCGTCGGCGGTCCGGTGGGAGATTGCGGCCTGACCGGCCGCAAGATCATCGTCGATACCTACGGCGGCTATGCCCGCCACGGCGGCGGAGCCTTCTCCGGCAAGGACCCCTCCAAGGTGGATCGATCCGCGGCCTACGCGGCGCGTTATGTGGCGAAGAACCTGGTCGCGGCCGGCCTCGCGGAGCGCTGCGAGGTGCAGCTCTCCTATGCGATTGGCGTCGCCGAACCGACTTCCATCATGGTGGAGACCTTCGGCACCAGCCGGTTGTCGCGCGAGCAGCTCACGCTGCTGGTGCGCAAGAGCTTCGATCTGACGCCCTTCGGTTTGCGTGAGATGCTCGACCTGGCGCGCCCGATCTACCAGAAGACCGCCGCCTACGGCCACTTCGGCCGTACGGAGCCGGAGTTCTCCTGGGAGCGGACCGATCGCGCGGCCGCACTCGCCGCCGACGCCAAGAGCGCCAAGGCGGCCTGAACACCCGGTGCCCCGGCGGCGTGCGGCGGAGCTGCCGACGCCGGGGCATCAGACGCATCCATCGCCGCAGCGTTGCGGCGGCGTGTCGTTTCTGAGGAGCGTTGCGACAGACCTGCGGTGAGCCCAAGGCTCGCCCCGGCTGCCAGGCTCAGAAGCGCGCGATATCTTCACGGCGCTCGCTCAAGTCATTGGAGTACTCGACCATGAACGCCACACTCAAATCCGCTCCCGCTCCGAGGGACTGCAAGGTAGCCGATCTCGCGCTCGCCGACTGGGGCCGCAAGGAGATCCTGATCGCCGAGACCGAGATGCCCGGACTGATGGCCATCCGCAAGGAGTTTGCCCCGTCACAGCCGCTGGCCGGCGCGCGCATCACCGGCTCGCTGCACATGACCATCCAGACCGCCGTGCTCATCGAGACGCTGCAGGCGCTGGGCGCGAGCGTGCGCTGGGCTTCCTGCAACATCTTCTCGACCCAGGATCATGCGGCCGCGGCCATAGCCGCGGCCGGCACCCCGGTCTTCGCCTGGAAGGGCGAATCGCTGGCCGACTACTGGGACTACACGCACCGGATCTTCGAGTGGCCGGACGGCGGCTACACCAACATGATCCTCGATGACGGCGGTGATGCGACACTGCTCATGCATCTCGGTGTCCGTGCGGAAAGCGATCAGGGAGTGATCGCGAAGCCCGAGAGCGAGGAAGAGGCGGCGCTCTACGCCGCCATTCAGGCGAAGCTCAAAACCGACCCCAAGTGGTATTCCAGCCGCATCCACCACATCAAGGGAGTGACCGAGGAGACGACGACCGGCGTCAAGCGCCTCTACCAGATGGCCAAGGAGGGCAGCCTCGCCTTCCCCGCGATCAATGTGAACGACTCGGTCACCAAGAGCAAGTTCGACAATCTCTATGGTTGCCGCGAGTCCCTCGTCGACGGCATCAAGCGCGCCACCGACGTGATGGTGGCGGGCAAGATCGCCGTGGTCTGCGGCTACGGTGACGTGGGCAAGGGCTGCGCCCAGGCGCTGAGCGCGCTATCCGCCCAGGTCTGGGTGACGGAGATCGACCCGATCTGCGCGCTGCAGGCGGCAATGGAGGGCTATCGCGTGGTCACCATGGAGTATGCGGCCGACAAGGCCGACATCTTCGTCACTGCCACGGGTAACTACCACGTCATCACCCACGCGCACATGCAGCGCATGAAGCACAACGCGATCGTGTGCAACATCGGGCACTTCGACAACGAGATCGACGTCGCCGGCCTCAAGCGCCACACCTGGGAGAACATCAAGCCGCAGGTCGATCACGTGATCTTCCCCGACGGCCGCCGGCTCATCCTGCTGGCCGAAGGGCGGCTGGTCAACCTCGGCTGTGCGACCGGTCATCCCAGCTACGTGATGAGCTCGAGTTTCGCCAACCAGACCCTGGCGCAGATCGAGCTCTACGGCAACCCGGACAAGTATCCCGTGGGCGTGTATGTTTTGCCGAAGCACCTCGACGAGAAGGTCGCCCGGCTGCAGCTCACGAAGTTCGATGCCGAGCTCACGACCCTCACGGAGGCCCAGGCCCGCTACATCGGCGTCGACAAGGCCGGTCCCTACAAGTCTGATCAGTATCGTTACTGAGGACGGGAGGGGGGCAAGCCGGCCGGCGAGCATCAGGTTAAGGGTCGGCCCACGGAAGAAGTTCGCAAGCTGACGCTTTTCGGCGACAGCAATTGTCCGCGCGGCGCACGCTCGCCCGCCGCGCCGGACGCCCGAGTCAGGGCCTGTTTGCACTACTCGCTACCAAATGTAAGAGCAGGCGATGCGCCTGTCCCTTTCCCGGAACACGTCGCTGGAGTGTTGCAAAAGTTACCGCGTCTGATCCGCCGCCGCGAAAGCGAGCGCCGCGGAGTCCCGGAAAATCCCAGCGATAATCCCGAGGATAATCCCGGAGAAATCAACCCGAACCACCAGACTCGAGCCGAAGCGGTGGCTCCCGTCACCAACTGACTCGACCCTACAACATGTCGATTCATCGCATCCGGTGATGTTGGGCGCGCCTTTTTCCGCAAAAGCGTGTATGATTCGACCCCGAGTACCCTACAGTTGGGTGTTTTTCTGGAGTATCGAGTAATGGCGAAACGTCCCCCGAACGATGGCGCTTCCTGGAGCGCCAGTGAGCTGAAGACCTTGAAGTCGCTCGCGAAAGCGGGAACCCCGACCAGCGAGGTCGCGAAGAAGCTCGGGCGCACCGCGGCGGCCGTTCAGCAGAAGGCCATGCGGGCTGGGATTTCCTTCCGGGCGGCCAAGAGAGCCGGCGCCCGTAAGAAGAAGTAAGCGCTGCGCGCAGTAAGGACGGGGGCCCGCCTCACAGGCTGGCCCCCGTCTTCATTTATACGGCCCCGCCCTTGCCACGGCGGCCCCGAGTTTGTCAAACTCTGCCCGCGTTGATCCGTGTGGCTCGAAAACGAATGAGGGGGCGGCATGCGGCGACTAATCGGTTTTTCCTGTCTGGCGGCGGTTGCGGTGGCTCTGGGCGGCTGCGATGTGCAGTTGCAGGACCAGACTCCGGGCACATTCACGGTCAACCCGGACATCGGCATGTATCCGCTCACGGTCAAGGTCACGAGCGGCGCGCTGGTGAGCACGCCGATCTATGTGTTTGTGGTTGGTGCCGACGGGCAGCAGGTGCCGCTGTCGGCCGGCCCCAACGGGACCTTCGGGACGATGTATCCCGTCAAGTGCAAGGCGAGCTTTCCGCTGCAGTATCCTCGCGGTCTGGCGGGTGCAGGGTGTGGTAACCAAGCACCAGCTGTTCCCGCCGCAGCCGCGGGACATCCAGCTCACGCCGCCCCCGCTCACCCAGCAGGCGAGCATCGACACCTCCGGGAAGCCGGACAAGAAGACGCGTTCCTGGCAGGGTGCGGTGCAGTACAACATCATCACCGCTCCGGAAGCGCACATCACCGGCGCGCAAGTGCAGCCGGTGAGTCAGGACAAGGCGGACGTCAAGGCGGCCCAGGCCGTCAGCGTAGCGAGCACGTTCCCGGTCGACGCCACCTGCGGCACGCCCGCTGCCGTGACGCTGGTGACGAAGGAGCAGACCGCGCACGTCAACCTGGTGATCAGTACCGACCTGCCGGGCATGGCCCAGGCGACGACGCGCGTGGACTTCGCGCCACAACAGCCGCAGCAGTAAGCGTCCGCGCTGAGCTGGGCAGGAGCCCGGATCCAGCGCTTCGCACTAGCGCAATCGGGCGCGCAGGCGCGTGATCTCGGCGGCACTGAGGCCGATGCCGCCGAGATAGGCACGGATGCCGCCGGCGCGGTCGAGGTACCGCAGCATGTTGTGCACGGCCTCCTCGGGACAGCGCAGGGACGCGATGATCGCCGCCGGATCGGCGTCGGGATATCGGCTGAGGTAGGCCTCCCGCAGATTCCCCGCGCTCACCGCGTAGTCGGCGGCAATCGCCGCGGGAGCGACGTCCGCCAGAGAAAGCAGGAGCGCGGCAATGACGCCGGTGCGGTCCTTGCCCGCCACACAATGGAAGAGGAGCGGACCCGGGCCTGCCGCCGCGATCGCGGCCAATGCCTCTCTGACCTGGGGCTGCAACCGCTCGAGGACGGTGCACTTCCATTGCTCCTTGGCGCAAACACCGCCGAGGGCGATCCAGTCCGCCGGGCTCGGCCGCAAGAAGCGAGACGGAGAGGTAGCGCACCTGGGGAAGCAGCCGCGGCACCGGGCTCGGGGCGGCGGCGATCTCCTCCGGCCAGCGCAGGTCGAGCACCGTCCCGATGCCATAGTCGGCGAGCGCCGTGAGCCCCTGCGGTGAGAGTTGCGCCAGGTCGTCGGCGCGCAGCAGCGACCGGCTTCGAGTGACGGCGCCGTCCGTGGTCGGATTGCCGCCCAGATCGCGGGCATTGAGGAGCGAGGGAAACACGCGAGGCAGTGTAGCCGAGGGCGCGGCGCCGCACCGACCCCGTCGCCGCGGGTACAATGCCGACATGCCCCCCGCACTCGTCATTTTCGACCTCGACGGCACGCTGATCGACAGTGCCCCGGACCTGGCGGCGGCCGTCAACGCCATGCTGGCGGGCTATGGCCGGGAACCGCTGCCGGTCGCGGAAGTGCGGCGGATGGTGGGAGATGGCGTCGCGATGCTGATCGCGCGCGCGCTGGCCGCAAGTGACTGTCGGCCGGCCGACCCGGCGGAAGCCGAGCGAAGCTTCATGCGGCACTACGAGTCGGCCGCGACATCGCTGACCACCGTTTTCCCCGGCGCCGCCCAGGCGCTGCAGGCGTTGTCGGCCGCCGGCATCCCGCTGGCGGTGTGCACCAACAAGCCGGCGCGCATCGCGACCGATATTCTCGACAGCCTCGGGCTCGGCAAATACTTCGCGCGTGTGATCGGCGGCGACTCGCTGCCGTATCCGCAAGCCCGATCCGCGGGTGCTGCTCGCCGCTGTTGGAAGAGTTCGCGGCCGGCAGCGAAAGACGCCCTTCTGGTCGGCGACAGCGAGGTCGATGCGGCGACGGCGCATGCCGCGGGGGTGCCCTTCGTGCTGATGAAACACGGCTACCGCCGCGGGCCGCGTCGGAGGAGATTCCCTGCCGCGCCGCGCTGGAGAATTTCGCCGAGTTGCCCGCGCTGCTCGACGTGCCGCCGCGTTGACCGACCCGCCGCGATCGACTTCAGGGGATCGCGGGTGTATTCTTGGTAGCGCTACCTTAATTGTGGGACCGCAATCCAAGCCTGCCCGCGGAGAGAAGAATGACGCTACGCAGACAGTGGCTGGTTGCCGCCGCGCTCCTCGTCCTCGCTGCCCTGACCGGCGCTTCGCGCCCCTGCCAGGCCGCGCCGCCGGCCGTTCCACAGCTTCAAGGTGACCGTCTACATTCCGGTGCAGGCGGTGGAGCGCATGGCCCACGATCCGGCCTGGATGCGCTCGCAGCTGGCATACGATCAGCAGCCGGCTGCATGTCGATCAGGTGTTCATCGAGGACTATCGCTCCGGCGTCAGCGCCGACGATGCGGCCATCGCGCAGGTGAAGCAGTTCTTCGTCTCCCAGGGCGTCGCCGTCGCCGGCGGCATGGCGATGCTGAGTGCCGGACGCAGCGCGCAGTTCCAGACCCTCGACTACACGGTGCCCGGCGATCGCGCGCTCGCAAGCCGCATGTCAGCGCTGCTGGCGCGGCACTTCGACACGTTCGTGCTCGACGACCTCTACTTCTTCAACACCAAGAGCGACTCGGACATTGCCGCCAAGGGCAGGGAGAGCTGGGCGCAGTTTCGCATGCGCACCATGGACGAGGTGTCGCGCGACCTCATCCTCGAGCCCGCCAAGGCCGCGAATCCCAACGTCAAGGTCATCATCAAGTTCCCGAACTTCTATCCCTCCTTCCAGGAGATGGGCTTCGACCTGCAGAACGAGCCGAAGATCTTTCCGGAGATCTGGACGGGCGATGAGACACGCTACGCGCCAACCACCGACCAGCAGCTGCGACCCTACGAGAGCTACGAGATCTTCCGCTACTTCGAGAACATCGCCCCCGGACGCAATGGCGGCGGCTGGGTCGATCCGATCGCCATGCAGTACCTCGACCGCTACGCCGGCCAGCTCTGGGATACGATCCTCGCCAAGGCGCCCGCCATCAACCTCTTCCAGTACACGGACCTGCTGACCATCGCCGATCCGCGCAATCGCGACGCCTGGGAGCGTCTTGCCCACCACGTTCGACTACTTCGACATGGCGCGCCAGTGCTGCGGCGGTCTTCCCCGGCACGCCGGGAGCGAGCTATCCGCTGCTTGCGGACGCGGTCGAGTATGCCCTGCGCAAAGTGGATGCTGTCGCCGGCTCGCTCGGCCAGCCGGTGGGACTGGCAACCTATCGGCCCTACGACTCGACGGGCGAGGACTTCCTGCCGGAGACCGCGGGAATGGTCGGCATCCCGGTCGAGATGTATCCGCAGTGGCCGGATGCGAAGACGGTGTTTCTGACCCAGGCGGCGGCTACGGACCCCAACATCGTCTCGGAGATCGAGCGGCACCTGCGCGGCGGCGACAACGTCATCATCACCTCGGGGCTGCTGCGCGCAATCCAGGACAAGGGCTTCGACCAGGTCACCGACATGCGCGTGACCAACGAAGTCGCGCCGGCCACCGAGTATGTCGAGGGATTCGGCTTCGGCGGCGGGGCGGTGCTCGGTCATTCGCAAGCCGATTCTGTTCCCGCTCATCCATTTCTACACCAACGAGGAGTGGGCGGTGCTGCGCGGGATCGCGAGCCAGGCGGGCGTGCCGCTGCTGCTGATGGATCACTACGGCAAGGGCGAGCTCTATGTCCTTGCGGTGCCGGAGGAGATGAACGACCTCTACGCGCTGCCAGCCCCGGTCCTGAACGCGCTGCGCCGCTATCTGACCCCGGATCTGCCTGTCAGGCTGGAGGGGCCGTCGCAGGTCAGCCTGTTCGAGTACGACAACGGCACTTTCGTGGTGGAGTCCTATCGCGATCAGCCCGCCGCCGTCCGGGTGATCGGTAGCTTCGCGCATCTCACCAACCTGACGACGGGGACGGCGGCGGACGGGGAGCCGATCGCCGGACAGCAGCAGTACGGCTACGAGCTGCAGGTCGAGCCGCACAGCATCGTGGGCTTCCGGGAGGGCAAAAGCGCGAACTGAGTCACGGATTGGCACCGCCGCGCCGAAGTCCCACGCGGCAAGACGGCACTCCTTTGCGGGCCCGGTCGCGCATGCGGCTCCGAGACTGTAGTAGGCTCGGAACATATTGCAGGGGCTGTGCACGACGATGGCAAGGGCGGCGGACGAAAGCTTCACGATGTGGCCCGCGGCCGCGCTCGACAGCGCGCGGGCGGAGATCCAGCGGCAGCGCCAGCAGCTGCAGCGCATGGCCAAAGTCGTAAGCGTCCACAGCGCCATCAACGCCGCGGTGATCCGCATCCGCAACCGCGACGAGCTGTTGCAGGAGGCGTGTCGGCTCGCGGTCGAGCTTGGCGGTTTCTTCGGCGCGGTAGTTTGGGTCGTGGACGGCACCGGACGCTGGGCGTGGATGAAAAGCCGCGCCGGCGAGGAAGTGCGCGACAGTGAAACGCTGCAGCGGCTCGAGATCGGTGACGGCGCGGCACCCGACCCCAGTCTTTCGGGCCGCGCGTTGCGCACCGGCAAGGTCATGGTGTGCAGGGATATTGCCTGCGATGACACGCCCGTCGCGGGACGCGACCGCCTGCTCGCCCGCGGCATCCGCTCCCTGATCGCACTACCGTTGATCGTCGACGGAAGGCGCGTGGCGGTGCTGACGCTGACCGCCCGCGAGGCCGCTCCCGGCCGAGGATGATGAGCTGCTGCGGCTGCTGGAGAACATGGCCGCGAGCCTCTCGTTGGCTCTGCATTCGCTCGAGAGCGCCGATGCCGCGCAATACCTCGCCAGCTTCGATCCGCTCACCGGGCTCGCCAGAAGAGCGCTGTTCTGCGAGCGGCTGGACCAGCAGCTCGGCGTCGACCCGCAGGCGCCGTGCCGACGGTCATCGCCTTCGACGTGCGCGGACTCGGCAGCATCAACACCCTTTACGGTCAGCGCGTCGGCGATCTGCTGCTGCAAAGACTCGTGGAGCGGCTGAAGCGGCACGCCGGCGGAGATGAGCGCATCGGCTACCTCGGCGCCGGCACGTTCGTGCTGCTCGAGCGCACGGCCGATCCGGTGACGGACGCCCCGCAGCTCGCACTCGATGCCGCGCTGCTCGAGGAGCCGTTCGAGATCGAGGGTCGGCAGATCAGGCTGTCGGTGAGCTGCGGTGCCGCGGAACACTGCGCCCGACGTCGCGAGTGGGACGATTCTGCTGCAGCGGGCGGAGGCGGCGCTCAAGCGCGCCAAGGAGGCCGGCGAGCACTACCTCGACTACCGCCCGGAGATGAGCCGCGAGACGGTGCGGCGCGTGGTGTTCGAGCACAAGCTGCGCACGGCGCTCGAGGAGCAGCAGTTCGTGCTGCACTACCAGCCGCAGATCGATCTCGCCACCGGCCGGATCGACGCCGCCGAGGCTCTGCTGCGCTGGCGCGATCCCGTCGCTGGGCCTGATGTTGCCCGGACGATTCCTCGACGGTTCTCGAGTCCTCGGGCATGATCGTGCCGTTGGGCAACTGGGCTCTGCTCAAGGCGGTGGAAGATCTCGAGAGCTGGTGTCAGGGAGGCTGCGCGCCGATGCGCGTCGGCGTCAACGTGTCGGCGCAGCAGCTCAAGCAGCGGGAGTTCCTGCGCGGCCTGTTGGGGCTCGCCGAGCGGCTCGGCCCGCTCACCGGCTGCGGGCTCGATATCGAGATCACCGAGACGACCCTGCTGCAGGACCTGGAGGGCACGAGCGAGAAGCTGCGCGAGCTGCGCCAAGCCGGCATTCGCGTTGCGCTCGATGACTTCGGCACCGGCTACTCCTCACTCGGGCTCCTGTCCAAGCTGCCCGTTGATGTGCTGAAGATCGATCGCTCATTCGTGCAGGGCCTGCCCGAGGATGTGGCCAGCGTGACCCTGGTGGCGAGCATCGTCGAGCTGGCCTCGGCCTTCGATCTGGTAACGGTGGCGGAAGGCGTCGAGACCGTGGAGCAGCTCGCGGCGCTTGCGGGCGTTGCGCTGCAGCCACTCGCAAGGGCTTCCTGCACAGTGCCGCCGTGCCCGCGCGCGAGCTCGCGCAGATGCTCGCCCGCGAGCGCCCTGCGGCCGTAAAGGCGGGCTAAGCCTCGGCCACCGCAACTTCGGTTGCGGCGGCGCTGCCGCGCGTAGCGAGCCAGGAGCCGAGGAGGATGAGACCGAACCCCGCCAACCCCCAGGCTCCCAGGCGCTCATCGAGCAGCGCCATGCCGAGGAGCGTGGCGACTGCCGGATTGATGTAGGTGATGATTGCCGCACGCGAGGCGCCGGCGCTCTTCACCAGATAGAACATCATCAGCATGGACAGCGCGGTGCAGACCAGGCCCAGTATCACGACGGAGGAGAGGGCGAGGGCGCTCGGCATGCGATGCGGCAGGGAGAGCATGGCGGGGACGAACAGCAGCGCGCTCGCGATCGCCAGACTGCCGGCGATGGGGCCAATGGAATCCATGGCGTGGAGGTGTCTCTGAATGGTGAGCGCCCCGATCGCGTAGCAGATGGTCGAGATCACGACGCACCCGACTCCGGCCCAGGCCAGCGACCCGGAGAGAGTGCCGAATCCGACCAGTGCGACGACACCCGCGAGGCCGACCAGAAGTCCGATGAGCCGCACGGCTCCGAGCCGCTCATGGACACCGAAGAAGCGGGCAATGAGCGCGATGATGAGCGGCACGGTCGCAATCAGGATCGCCGTGACGGAGGAGGGGATCCAACGCTCGCCCATGGAGATGAGGCAGAACGGTATGGTGAACTCCGCCAGCGAGAAGGCCAGAACCGCGGCCTTGTGAGGGGCCAGCGCGCGCAGCGCGCCGCGCCGCCAGGCAATGGGCAGCAGGATCAGCGCCGCCAGTGTGATCCGCCCCCAGGCCACATCGAACGGGGAGATCTCCCGGACCGCGATCTTGATGAAGAAATACGGCAGCCCCCAGGTGATGCCGAGGCCCACGAAGGCCAGCCATGCTCGTGCGCTCACGTCTGCAAGTTCCCCATCGCGCGGTACGTAGGATGAATCACAGTATCATGGCCCGCCCGCCACCGGAGATCGAGCCATGTCCGCCAGCCGACCGAGCGCTGCCGATAAGCGCCGCCGCTTCCATGAGCTGCATCGCAGTGGCTGCTTCGTGCATACCGAACCCCTGGGACGCCGGCAGCGCACGCTATCTGCAGATCCTCGGGTTCAAGGCGCTTGCGACGACGAGCTCGGGTTCCGCGTGGTCGCTGGGAGCCAGCCGACGGCGCATTGGGGCTCGAAGCGGTGCTCGAGCACTTGCGGACGATGGTCGCAGCGACGGATCTGCCGATCAATGCCGATTTCGAGAGCGGCCACGCGCGCGATCCCGATGGAGTCTCCGAGAGCGTGTCTGCGCGCGGTCGAGACAGGGGTGGCGGGACTCTCGATCGAGGATTCGACGGCCGATGCCGCCAAGCCGCTGTACGACGCTGGATGAAGCGGTGGCGCGCATGCGTGCGGCGCGCAAAGCGATCGATCGCGCCGGCGGCGACACCTTGTTGGTGGGACGGGCGGAGTGCTTCCTGGTGGGCCGGCCCGACCTCGACGAGACGATCTCGCGGCTGCAGGCGTACGCCAGCGCGGGCGCGGATTGCCTCTACGCGCCGGGTATTCGCTCGCCCGAGCACATCCGGCGCGTGGTCGAGAGCGTAGCCCCCAAGCCCTTCAATCTGCTCGTCGGGCTCCGCGAGCCCGCTCTCGGTCGCGGATATCGCCGCGCTCGGCGTGCGGCGCATCAGCGTGGGTGGCGCGCTTGCGCGTGCGGCGTGGGGCGGATTCATGCATGCCGCGAAAGTGCTGGCGGAGCAGGGGCGCTTCGACGGCTTTGCCGACTCGCCGTCGCACGATGCTCTGCAGTCGCTGATGACGCCTTCGCCGATCCTGAGGACGTCGATTACCGCGCCCGCCATCGGAGCAGGGCGGACTTCGCAAGGGCGCATCGCTATACTGCGCGCCCCTCCCGCCTTGCCCGATTTCCGCTCACCCGCATGTGGTTCAAGAACCTCACCGTCTATCGTCTTCCGGCTGACTGGAACTGGTCCGCGCGCCAGCCTGGAGGAAGCGCTTGCGCGCCGACCGCTGCAGCCATGCAGTCCGCTCGAGATGCGCAGCATGGGTTGGGTCGCGCCGGCGACGACCGACCGCCTTCTGCATACGCTGGGCGAGCATCACCTGCTCGCGCTCGGCGTCGATCAGAAGCTGCTGCCCGCATCGATCGTGCGGCAGGAAGCCGAGCGGCGCGCCCGCATTCAAGCCGACAGCCAGGGTTTCCCGCTCGGGCGCCGTCAGATGCGCGCTCTGAAGATGCAGGTGTTGGAAGAGTTGCGTGCGCGCGCCCTCAGCAGGCGGCGCAGCACGCGCGCGTGGATCGATCCGCGTGGCGGCTGGCTGGTGGTCGACTCCGCAAGCGATCGTAGAGCCGAGGAGCTCGTCGAGACGCTGCGTGACACGTTGGGCAGTCTCGCGGTGCAGAAGGTCGATACGGAGCGCTCACCGAGCGTCTGCATGGCGGCATGGCTGATGCAGGCCGACGCATCGGGTGCATTCTCCATCGAGCAGGACCTCGAGCTGCAGTCGGGCGAGCCCGCCAAATCGATCGTGCGCTACCGGCGGCATCCCCTCGACGGCAAGGAGGTTCGCGCTTATGTCGCCGGCCGGCAAGCGTCCCGACTCAACTCGGGCTGACGTGGAACGGCCGCATCTCGTTCGTGCTCACTGAAAAGCTGCAGATCAAACGCGTCGAGTTCCTGGAGATCGCGCCGCGAGCGCGGTGACGAGGAAGGAGTCGATCCGGCCGAGCAGTTCGACCTCGACTTCGCCGTGATGGCCGGCGAGCTGGCCAAGCTGCTCGTGGAGCTGCATCCAGGAGTTGGATGGCCGGCAGACGTCCGGCCGCGCCGCGGCGGCCTGAGGACAGGCGTCCCGCGGCCTGCTCAGGGTGCGGGCGGCATCCGTGGCCGTCAGCGAGGGGCGGTTGGCGAGGGCTGTCGGCCCAAGCGGTGAGCCGTGGCCGGTTCTGACGCCAGCTCTCGCCCGGAAAGCGCAAGTCGAGATAACCCAGCGCGCAGGCGATCGAGATCGCGCCGATGTCGAACAGCGCCGTCGAGATTCTCGCGCTCCAGCGCATCGAGGGCGGTGCGGACCTTCAGCAGCTGCCCGTCGACCCATTCCTGCCAGCGCAGCTCTTTGGGGCGGACAGCTTCCTCGTACCGTGTCAGTACGGCGGCATCCATGATGCCGTCCGCGATGGCTTGACGGCGCAGGGCTGTCCAGCGAGCGGCTCCGGTCGCGGGAAAGATGCGATTGCCGCCCGCCAGCGCATCGAGATATTCGCAGATGACCGGCGAGTCGTAGAGCGTCGCTACCCTCGCGAGTAATCAGCGTCGGGATCTTGCCGATCGGATTGCAGGCGCGCACGCCTTCGTGCGGGCTCACGGGGTCAGCGTGATGCTGATCATGCTCGATCCTGTCGCTGAGGCCGAGCTCGTGCGCCGTGACGCACACTTTGCGGACGTAGGGTGAAGCGGGGTTGAAATATAGCTTCATGTCATTTTCTCCCAGGCCTGCGATCAGGTCAAGACGTGGCAGGCCCCCGGCGAGGTCTCGGGCAGATCCTGTGTCGGAGGCGGAAGATGAAGAAAATAGATATCGCGGCGGGAAAAGCCGCGCTCGGCAGCGGCTACCCGCGCGC
Organism: uncultured Pseudomonadota bacterium; assembly: GCA_963726045.1. GTDB lineage: Bacteria > Pseudomonadota > Gammaproteobacteria > Steroidobacterales > Steroidobacteraceae > 13-2-20CM-66-19. Next base: position 133,284 of record CAVSAZ010000012.1, on the reverse strand, counting down.
CCTATGATGAGCCTTGCCGGCAACGCCAGCGTCTTCGCCTCGGGGATGCGGCCGGGCTGACCCAGTTCGGCGTCAATCTGCTGCGGCTGCCGCCCGGAGTCTGGTCCAGTCAGCGTCACTGGCACACCGCGGAGGACGAGTTCGTCTACGTCCTGGAGGGCGAGGTCGTGCTCGTCACCGACGCCGGCGAGGAGGTGCTGCGGGCCGGCGATTGCGCCGGATTCAAGGCAGGCGAGGCCGATGGGCACCAGCTGCAAAACCGCAGCGACGCGGAGGTGGTGTGCTGGAGATCGGCTCGCCGCAATCCCGAGGGCGATGGCGTCGATTATCCCGGACATCGATCTCAGATCCGGGCGGGCGTGCGCACGTTCCTGCACAAGGATGGCACGCCCTATCCGCCGCGATCGCGCTGAGTTGCGGAGCGCTCAGAGCGTGAACGCCCGCAGATCCGGATCGACCCAGCTGCGGCGCGCGATCGACCGAGAAGAGCCGCTCCCGCGACCAGTGGGCGAGCAGCCAATCGGAGCGGCCGTAAGGACTGGCGAGCAGCTCCGCCAGCGCGGCATGCAGCGGCATGTCAGGCCGGGCGGCGAGCCATGCGCGCGCCAGGCGCAGCGAGGCAACAGTGATCGTCTCGTGATATCCGCTGCGTGTCCGTATTCGCAACGCCGGTCGACTTCGTTGTAGGCGCGGATCAGCGGCGGCATCTCCTGAAACGCGGCATCGCCACGATGGCGCAGCAGCCACAGGGCGGCGGCGAAATGCGCGGCGTGCGTCCAGCCGGATTTGGGTAACGTGCGGTCGATCAATCCTCGAGCGATGCGCTCGATTCATCGTCGCTGGCAGGATTTGACATGGCAGGGCTCCTTCCGCGTGCGGCGGAGCCCAGGCGCACCCCGCCGATGGCGGGGTCTGCGGGAGTTGGGGTTTCGGATCGTTTGCGACCTTCAGGCCGCGGATTCGGAACGGACGCACGCATAGCCCGCGAGAGTGGAGCGGGTTTGCTGTTGTTGGTGCAGCGTCGTGTTCACGTTGCCAACCTAGCGTTGATCAGCCGCTGTGTCAAGTGGACGCCGGCGAGCCGGCGGTCAGCCGCGCAATGCGCTCGAGCGCCGGCGGGTGCGAATAGTAGAAGGCCGTGTAGAGCGGATCGGGGGTGAGTGTGCTCGCGTTTTCGCGATAGAGCTTGACGAGTGCGGAGGCGAGCTCCTGCGCGCTCGCGTGCTGGGAGGCGAAGTGGTCGGCCGCGAACTCATGACGGCGTGACCAGAGTGAGCTGAGCGGAGTGGTGAAGAAGAGCGCCACCGGCACCGCCAGCGCGAACAGGATCAGCGCGGCATGGGTCGACGGAGTCGGCACGCCGAGTGCCCGATAGAAGTCCGGCTTGCCGGCGAGCCAGCCGAGCACCGCGAAGCCGATCAACATGGTGACGAAGGACAGCAGCAGCCGCTGGCGTACGTGGCGGAGGCGGAAGTGGCCGAGCTCGTGCGCGAGCACCGCCTCGATTTCGGCCGCGGCGAGTTGCTTCAGCAGCGTATCGAAGAACACGATGCGCTTCTGGCGGCCGATGCCGGTGAAGTAGGCGTTGCCGTGGGCGGACCGGCGCGAGCCGTCGACGACGAAAACCCCGCTGGAGCGGAAGCCGCAACGCGCGAGGAGCGCCTCGATGCGGCCCTTGAGCGAAGGCGTCCTCGAGCGGCGAGAACTTGTTGAAAAGCGGCGCAATGAATGCCGGCCACGCCCAGGTGATCAGCAGCGTCACCACGAGCCAGCAGCCGAAGGCCGCCAGCCACCACCAGCGGCCGGCGTGATCCATCAGCACCAGGACCGCGAGAACGCAGCGGACCGCCGATCAGCACGCCGAGTGCGATTCCCTTGCCTAGATCGGCCAGGAAGATCATGGGCGTCGTGCGGTTGAAGCCGAAGGCTGCCTCCATAGCGAAAGGTGCGCAGCAGCGACAGCGGCAGGCCGACGATGCCCACCACGGCGGCAACTGTGCCGATCACCGCGATCCCGAGCCAAGGCTCCGCCCCAGCCGGTGTGCCGCCAGAGCGCGTCGATGGCTGCGATGCCGCCGCCGACTGTCAGGGCCAGAGTGACTGCCGAATCGATGACCGTACCGACCATCCCGAGCCTGGCTTTGGCCACCGTGTAGTCCGCGGCCTTGCGGTGATCTTCCGCCGAGAGCTGGCCGGCGAATGGCTCCGGCAGGCGATCGCGATGCGCCGCGACCGCGCCGATCTGCCGAGCTGCGAGCCAGAGCTCCACCGCCGTGGAGATGACGACGGCGGCGATGAACAGTGTCGTAGGCCAGTGCATCAAGCCTCGGTAATGCAGCGCAGAGCTCACGTCTGCGCGCGACTCGGGAGTGGCGGAAACCTTGCGGCCGCACTGGGCACGGAGCCGCGCTGGCTCACGATGACCGCGGCCGCCTTGTTTGCGTAGGCGGCGGCGTCCGCTCTGCCATACCCCAACATTCTAGCGGCCACGTAGCCGGCCAGGTGCGAATCTCCCGCACCCGCGGTATCGCCGACGACCCTCACGGGCTCGGTCGGGACGTGCTGACATTCCCTCCCCCAGCCGACCCAGCATCCTTCCGGGCCGCCGCGGATCAAGTATTCCGCTGACATACTGCTGACGCGTTCGATGATTCCGGCATTGTCCGCGACGCCCCAGAGCGCGCGCTCGTCGTCCCCGCCCGTAGCAATCACCGAGGCCAATCGCTCGAACCTGCCGATCCGGTCGCGAGCCTGCATTTCGCTGTCCCACAGCCGTTTGCGGAAGTTGCAATCGAAAACGACGCGACACTCCTCACGGTGCAGGTCCACCCAACGGCAGAGATGCCCGAAGCTGGCGTCGGAACAAAGGGCGAGCGTGATTCCGGTGACGAGAAGGAGGTGCGTGTCGCCGAGGAGAGCCTCGAAGCGCCCGAGATCCGCGGACTGCAGGAAGATGCTCGCGGCGGACTGCGCCCGCCAATACGAGAAGCCGGGATTACCAGCCGGATCGAGCGGTAGTCCGTAGATGCCAGGCTCTCCTCCGAGCGAGGGCTCCATGACATGGACTTCTTCGCGCAGTCAGCCGCTGGCGCAGCCACGCTGAATAGCTGCTGTCTCCGAGCGCGGTGACGAGCGCGAGCTGCTTCGCGCCCGCACCCAGCATTCTCGACAGGCAGATCATGGAGTTCGCGACATCGCCCCCGAAAGCGAGGCGCACGCCGCCATCTTCCGCGGGCTGCAGCTCCAGCAACGGCTCGCCCAGCGCCGCAATGCGCTCGATTTCCGTCCACCGCCATCCGCCGCGCGGGCGCGTTGCGACCATGGCTCATAAGCCTACACGACCGATCCCGGGCTCGCGAGATGACCGCCCAGCCCAGGGACCCGTCGCCCCTGTTCAGCGTTGAACGTATCGGTGGACAGCACGTCTTCACAGCCGGATATCCCGGTCCCGTCGCCGGAAAGCCTGGACGCGGCCAAGGCCGCGCAGTTGCGCTACGTCAACGATCGTGGGCCCGGAATCCGCCGTCGGGGCGCCGCCGGACGCTTCGCTTACCGGGATCCCCGTGGAAAGGTAATTCGGGACGCCGCGGAGCTGGCGCGGATCAAGTCACTCGCGATACCGCCGGCATGGACAGAAGTATGGATATGTCCGCTCGAGAACGGACACCTTCAGGCCACCGGGCGGGACGCGCGCCGCCGCAAGCAATACCGCTATCACGCCCGCTGGCGACGCATCCGGGACGAGACCAAGTACGAGCACATGCTCGAGTTCGGTCGGGCGCTGCCGGCTATACGGCGCCGCGTCGAAGCGGACCTGGCACTGCCCGATCTGCCGCGCGAGAAGGTTCTTGCCGCGGTGGTTCGCCTGATGGAAGACACGCTGGCGCGCGTGGGGAACCCCGAGTATGCCTCGCAGAACAACACGTTCGGGTTGACCACACTGCGCAATCGGCATGTGCGGATCACGGGCGGCCGGATCGAGCTCGACTTTCGGGCCAAGCACGGCATTCGTCATGTGAGCCGGGTGAGCGATCGCAAACTGGCCCGGGTGGTGAAGAACTGTCGCGATCTGCCGGGCTCCGAGCTCTTCCAGTACATCGACGAGGCGGGCGAGCGGCACTGCATCGACTCGGCGGACGTCAACGATTACCTGCGCACGATCTCCGGGTGCGAGATCACCGCCAAGGACTTCCGCACCTGGGCGGCGACCAACCTGGCGGTTCTCGCGCTCGCCGATCAAGAGCCGCCGCCCACCAAAAAAGCTCAGCTCGAAGCCATCAGGCAGGTCGCCAGGCGACTGGGCAACACACCGGCGGTCTGCCGCAAGTGCTACATCCATCCCGCGGTGCTGGACAGCTATCTCAATGGAAGTCTGCGCAGGACGCTGGCCGCAGTGGCGAAGGAGAATGAATCTCCCGCGACGTGGCGCATCGAAAGGATGGTGATGCGGTTTCTCACCGAGCAGCAGAAGTCGGCTCGGTCCCGCTGAATAGCGCTCACTGCGCCGGCACGGCGTCGAAGGCTACGGTCAGGCGTGGCTGGGGGCTCTGAAAGGGATTGGTGCCGTGCCAGAAGTAAGACGGGAAGAGCACGAGCATGCCGGGGGTCGGACGGACCGAGTGTTCGGGCTCCAGCGGCGGCGTCGTCAGGATGCTGGGTTTGCCGAAGCTGAGAATGCCTTCATCGGTGCCTCCTTTGGTCATGACGTCCGGCAGCCCGACATAGAAGGCGGAGGAAATCCAGCCGCGCGGGTGGACGTGGCTCGTGTGGAAGCCGCGATCGCGCAGGCGTACCGACCAACCGCCGTTGAATCGCCAGCGGCCGCTGTTGCGACGGCGCAGCGGATCGGTGCCATTGCCGATGTGCTCGAGATATCGGGCAATGGGCGCGGCGAAAGCCTCAAAGAGGCCGCGCACCGCGGCGTCAGTGCTGCGCGTCAGATCCCGGGTGGTCTCCGTGCCGTGGCGCAGCGATTGGAAGAGCAGCGCGTGGCCGTTGGGATCGTGGAGGCGGTTGAGGCTCACGGTGAGGTCGGCAAGGAAGCTCGCGAGGTCGGACCAGGGCGCCGGCGGCTCTATGGTCAGAGGCTGAGCGAGATGTCGGTAATCGCAGAGCTGGGTGTAGCGCTCATCGGCCAACAGGCGCAATGCCGTCGTCTGCAGGGCGATCAGATACTGGTCGTCCGGTGCCTGAGGTTGCAACGCCTCGCATTCGCGCAATGCCGCTTCAGGATCACCGACCCCGAGTAATGCGGCCGCGAGCAGGCTGCGCGCCGCGCCATTGTCGGGGATGACCCGCAGCGCGCGCTGTGCCAGCAATAGAGCCTTGGCCGGATCGAAATCGAGCGCGGAGACCCCCACTCGCACGAGCAGCTGGGGCGGGGCCTCCGGGCGCTCGGCTCGAGCGGCGAGACAATCGTAGGCGGCCCGCGCATCACCGGCGCCCTGCAGGATGGCCGCCTTGGTTGCCTGGAGTGCTTCGTCGCCGCCGAACCTTCGTATCGCTTCATCGAGCTGCTCGGTTGCCTGGGCGAGGTCACCGGTGCGCAGCCAGATGAGCTGCGCGAGGCTGTTGTGCGCCTCGGTCAGCCGCGGGTCCAGCCGCAGGCAGTCGCGCAATGCGGTCTCAGCGCGTTCGTTGGCACCGTCCGCCAGGAGGCTTCTGGCGTAGGTCAGACAGAGTGTCGGGGTCCTGAAGCCACGGGCAAGCGCCCGGTGCGCGATCTGCGCCGCCTCCGTATGCCGGCCGGCCGCGTTCAGCGCGATGGCCAACGCCTGGATGGGGGCGGGATTGTCCGTCACGGCCCCGGCAAGTCTGCTGTAGAGGGAAATGGCTTCCGCCTGTCGCCCGAGCGCGGCGAGCGCCGTCACGTGCTGTGTCGCAAGCTCCGCGTCCACTCTGCCCTGCGTGCAGAAAGGGCCGACGACGGCAAGCGCCTGAGCACAGCGGCCGGTGCTGTTGTAGATGGCGGGCCAGAACCCATACCGCGCGCAAATCAGGCGAGCCGGCGCCCACCGCGCGCAGCAGCACTTCCTCCGCCTCGGGGCCTCTGCCGCTTGCGAGCAGCAGCTCACCGAGCGTCGTGAGCGTCGGCGTCCAGGCAGGATCCACCGCGAGCGCCTGCCGCAGGACTGCCTCCGCCGCAGCGGGATCACCCAGGGCAAGCTTGGTGCCGGCAAGCAGGCGCCGCGCCTCGGCAAAGGTGGGATTGGCGGCAACGACCGCCTCGAGCCGATCGTGCGCGGCCCGAAACTGGCCGGCCTGAAGCTGCGCGCTGATCGCCCGCATCGCTTCGAGGACGGGAGCCGGAACAGACACTCGAAAAGTACCCCGGGGATTGCAGGAATAGCGGCTGATTCTCGCACGGACCGCGCCGCCACGCAGCGGTCGCGGGCGCCGCGCTGAAAAAGTGGGCGGCGGCGCTCCGGGGAGCGCCGCCGCCGTCGAGTTACCAGTAGTACTTCAGCGTTACATTGACCTCGCGGCCTTCGATCGAGCGGCCGAAGCCGGTGTTGTTCTGGATCGTATTGCCGCCGAACCGGGCATTACCCTCGGTCAACCCGAGCTGGTTCGTCAGGTTCGAGCCGAGTACCCGGAACTCCCAGTGTTCGCCGTACATGGCATCGACGCCGAAAGCCAGGTCGTAGTAGGAGGGCAACTCCGTGAGGTTCGTGTCGTCCTGGAAGCGCTTGCCGATGTTCTCGTAAGTGATCTGCTCGGTCACCGTGCCCCAATCGAAGGACTGCGTGTCGTTCGGTGTGATGCGGATCTGATAGTTCGGCAGGCGCGCCAGCTGATTGCCATTGGCAGTGCCGCAGACATTCTGCCCTTGGATGTTTTGGTACAGGAAGCAACCGACGAAGCCGTAGTAGGTGGCATGCTCGTAAAGGCCGTTTACATCGACCTTGAAGGTGCTCAGCGGTTGGATGCTGCTGCCCGCGAAGGGGCTCACGCTGCCGACGAGTCGAACACCCGTGCTGCTCGAGTCATAAACCGAGGCCGGCCCGATGTTCTGATCCTGGATATTCGTGGGCTGGTACGCGATTCCGTAGAAAACCTTGTGGTAGGCCGATGCGTCGATGTATGCCCACTGGTTCTGGATCTTGAAGCCGCCCTCGAGCTGCGCACGGTCTGTAGCGGCGTCCTGTTCGGGCAGCCGTTCGAGCCGTTACTGACGTTGCAACGGACGTCGTCCATGTTCTCGAAAAGTATGCCGTTGTTGACGCGCGCATAGGCGCTCATATTGTCGTTGAACTCGTAGTTCGCGCCCAAGGAGAATGTCGGTATGGTGTTGTTTTCATGGCCGTGCGACCAGGTACCGTTGGGCAGCGTGACGGAGTTGTCCCACAGGTCGTATTGTGTCCCCAGTCTGCACGTTCGAGGTGTTGGTCGTCTCCTGGTCCAGGTTGATGTGCTCGACGCGCACTCCGGCATCGAACAGCCAACGGTTCAGCTTCCACGAGTCGGAGATATAGGGGGCGAAATTCGTGGCGCGGCCGTTCTGCAGGATGTAGTACCCCCCGTTGGCGGTCTCGATGCCCTGCGGGCTGGTCACCTGATAGATATTGCCGCCCTGGGTCGCCGACAGGATGATCGGCGCCGCGTTCGGCTGATTGGTCATCAGCACGTTGGAGCTCAACGACCAGTTGTCGTTCATGGTGTAGTGGGCCGCGTACAGGCCGGCGGTCAGGGTGTTGCCGAAGCCCAGGTCCTTGTTCACGCGGAACTCATCGATGAGGCTGGTAATCTTCTTCTGCACCTCCCAGACCTGCTCGGTGACGACGCTCTGGCCGAGGCTCGCCGGCGTGCCGTTGGCGTAGTTCGCCTGCACCATGCCCGGCGTTGAGGTTGGAAGGCAGGGTCAGGCCGTCAATGAAGGCCCCCAGCGTCGTGGGGTTGCCGTTGTTGACCAGCGCGTTGGTCGGGACGAGCCCGCCGTCGAATATGACGTCATTGCTGATCGACCAGCCGTCGCCGAATTTTTCCTTGAGCTGCGAACCGACATAGCTCAGCTGGGCGCCGCGACCGTTGGTGATGTCGTCGTTCTCGAAGCAGTTACAGGCCGGATCCGGTACCTGGAAATTCTCGAGCTGCTTGCTGTTGTAGGTGGAATTGAGCTGATTGAATCCGGGATACGGGCTGACCGAGCCGTTGCTGGATTGGCTGTAGGGGAAGTCGGCGACCCACATGTCGTGGGCATGCAGGGTTCGGGCCCAGAATACGACCGAGCCATTGTCGAGATCATGCTTCAACGTGGCCGTCAGCTGCTGTTCCTGGTAGGCCGTATATTGGGGATCACGGATACCGTTGGATTGCCAGTAGTAGCCGCCGATGCTGCCGTACCAGCCGTCGGTGATCTTGCCGCTCTCGAACGCGTCGATGCGCTCGCTGCCCTCGGAGCCGTAAGTGGCACCGATATCCCCTTCCTGCTGATCGGAGCCGGTTTTCAGGATGAAGTTCTCGGTCGCGCCCGGCTGGCCGGGCCCGAAGATCGCGCTGGGTCCGCCCTGCACGATCTCGACGCGGTCGACGGTGTCATCCATGCGGATCAGCGACGTATTGTCCATGAAGGACAGATAGGGCGAGCCGTAGAGCGGCAGCCCCTCGAGCATGGTCGTGGAATACGGAGAGTCGCCGCCGCCCAGCGGGAAGCCCGCCACGTCGACGTTGACGCCGGTCGGTCCGCCGGATGCTTCCGGCCAGACGCCGGGCGAGAGCTTGAAGATTGCGGCCGTGCTGCTGGGATCCGACATTGCAATCTGCTGCGCGGACGCTGCCACGATGTTGTAGCTCGCATCCAGCTTCCTGACCTGGGTCGCCGTGGCGGTGACGACCACGGTCTGCAGGCTCTGGGTGGTCTGCGAGTTGGGCAGCGCCAGGGTGGGCGCGTTCTGCGCGGGCGCGCTCTGGGCCGGCGCATCCTGCGCCGCCGCATTCTGCGCGTAAGCGCCTGCGGAGACGGCAAGGCCGCACGCGCCGAGAATTCCGGCGACGACGACAGCCACGCTGTTCGGCCCGGTGTGGATGGATCCGATGGCCCGTTGCCGGACCGGTTGCGCCCCGCGGGACGCCTTGGCTTTGACTCTCATGCGAATTCCCCCATAAGGAAGTGCCGCCTCGATCAGGCAGCGAGACCGGCGAAGTGATGACCTTCATCCGAGCGCCGTCGTTGCTCGACCGCAACATTCGCGTCGCAGGACTGGCCGAGCTGTGCGATTACCCGAAGCAATCGGTGCGGATCGAAAGGTCATCCTTGAGGGAGACGTTTGGCGGCGCAATCTCCGCCATTCCCGGTTGAACAAAAATTTCACCAAGCGCCAACTGGGCATTTTCAGATCATCCGAGGGGGTGACGGCGCCGGATGAAGAGGCTATAAGTCGGCGATTCGCCACAAGTCGGTAGAGGACGCTGCTGCCCATGGGTCACTCACGAGCCTCGCTCATCGTGCGGTCCGCCGCAGCGGCTTGTCTGCCTCTCTCGCTGCTCATCGCTCCGGTTTCGGCTCGACCGGCGCCGCCGCAGCTTACGTTTCAGGTGCGCGAAGGCAGGATTCTCAATTACTTCCTGCGGCAGGGGCCCGTCGCGGCCCACCTGCGTGCTGCGTTCCGGCCCGGCGCCGCGCATTCTCGTCGCCTTCCCCGCTGGCAATAGCGGCGTCGGTCTCTGGTTCGCGCACCAGAAGAGCAATGCGCCCTGGAAGATTCGCGGTCAGCCGCGACCCGTTGACGCCCGCGACGGCAAGGGAAGGGCGCTGCACGGCATTTCGGCTGACGTGACCATCGCGGATCGCGAGCTCGACGTGGATCAGGCGGTGCTCTCCAGTATCCGCGTGCTGCGTGACTATCAGACGGCGAGCACTCTCCCGGCCGGGATTGCCGTGGCTTCCACTTCGACCGGGCGCACGCTCAGCTGGTCTCGCGAGCGGCTCGACGGGGCGGTGAGCTACCGGCTCAGCATCGAAGTGGTGGATGGGCGAGTGCGAGGCCGCCGCATCCTCGCGGGGGCCGATGGCGCGATTGGCTTGCGGGTCATGGCACTCACGGGCGAGACGCCGCTCACTCCGCTCGCCGGCCAGGATCTGCTGCGCAATGGGTCCGGCGGGGGGACGTCCGGAGCGGGGCTCTCGGGTCGTCAGACCCTCACATTCCTTGCTTATCGCGAGAAGCTCCTGGCGGGCTCCTGGCGCTTCGATACTTATTTCGGCCGCGACACCCTGATGAGCCTCCGCATGCTGATGCCGGCGCTCAGTCCGACCGCCGTCGAGGCCGGGCTCGACTCCGTTCTCGCGCGCCTCTCGCCGCAAGGAGAGGTGGCGCACGAGGAGGACATCGGCGAGATGGCCGTGCTCGATCATCTCAAGGCGGGCGGCTCGCGCTCCGCCGCTCCGACGTACGACTACAAGATGATCGATGAGGACTACCTGCTGGCGCCGGTGGCGGCTGCGTGGCTGCTGCGCTCCGGCGCCCGGGCGCGCTCGGCCGACTTTCTTGCCGCCCCGGTGGGCGGACCGCTCGAAAGCGGCGGCACGCGCGGTGCGGCGCTGGTGAAGAATCTGCGCTACGTGGTTGCAAGCGCGCAAGCGTTCGCGCAAGCACCCGGGGTGGCGCATCTGATCGGCCTCAAGCCGGGCCAGGTCGTCGGCGAATGGCGCGACAGCAACACCGGCCTCGGCGGCGGCCATTATCCCTACGACGTCAACGCGGTGTTGGTTCCGGCGGCGTTGGATGCGGCCGCGCGGCTGTCAGGCAGCGGGCTCCTGTCGCGGTACCTGACAGCCTCCGACCGCGCGCTTTTCTCCGGTGCGGGGCGGATGGCGATGATATGGCGTGAGCGGGCGCCGCCGCTCTTCGAGGTGAGCTTGAGCCATTCGATCGCGGCCAATGCGGTCGAGATCTATGCCGATGCGCAAGGCGTGCCGTCGCAGCCGGCTCTGGATGCGCTGGGCGCGGGACCCTTGCGCTTTCACGCCCTGGCGCTGTCGGCGGCCGGTGAGCCGATTCCGGTGATTCATTCGGACGAGGGGTTCCTGCTCCTGTTCGCGGATCCGGACCCGCGTGCCCTCGATCGAATCGTCACGACGGTGATGCGACCCTTTCCAGCGGGCCTCATGACGGGCGCCGGCCTGGTGGTCGCCGACCCGGTTTTCTGCGCGCCTGCGCTACAGAATCTCTTCAGCCGCAATGCCTATCACGGCACGGTCGTCTGGTCCTGGCAGCAGGCGCTGTTCGCCGCGGGCCTCGCCCGTCAGCTCGAGAGACAGGATCTTCCGGCCAACGTGCGCGTCGATCTGGTGAAGGCGCAGCGAGTCCTCTGGTCCGCGATCGATGCCACCCGCTCCATGCAGAATGCCGAGCTGTGGTCCTGGGCCTACGCGGCCGGCCATTATCAACTGCGGCCGTTTGGCTCGTCCGCGGCCGACGCCGATGAATCCAATGCGGCGCAACTCTGGAGTACAGTCTATCTGGCCGTGCGCAAGCCGGGTTCGGGCACGGCACGATAAGGGCGCGACAACGAGCGAGTCGTTCAGCACCACATACAGGTTGGGGCAGACCAGCCCGAAGCCGGCCCTCGGGTACTATGATCTCTTTCCAACCCGGAGCTGGCAGGCGCGCCTCGAGGCTTTGCAGCCGCACTTCGCCGCATGGATCAGCGCGGTGCTGGCAGTGCGCGCGGCCTGTCCCGCGCCCGCCGGCCGAACCAATCGAAGCGGCTGGAACCTTCGGCTAGACCTCGGGAGCTTCTGGCGCGCTCGACATGACATCGAGCAGCGCCTCGAGATCGGCGGGCTTGACCAGATGCCGGTGGAAACCGGCTTCCTTGGCCCGATGCCGGTCCGCTTCCTGCCCCCAACCCGTCACGGCCACGATCTGCGTGGCGTCGGCCCACGGTCGGTTTGCGATCCTGCGCGCGGTCTCATAGCCATTCGAGCCTCGGCATACCGATGTCGAGCAACACAACCTCTGGATGGAAGAGCTCCGCCTCCTCCAGCGCCTCGATGCCATCGTGCACGACGCGAGTGTCGTGACCGAGTGACTGCAGCAGCATGCTCAAGCTCACCGCCGCATCGTGATTGTCGTCCGCGATGAGCACGCGGCGGCTGACCGATGTGTCGGGGCGCTTGTCCGGTGCGCGGGCGCGTTTGGCGGGAGCCGCGGCGGTCAGAGGCAGATGTACCAGGAGCTCCGTTCCCTTGCCGCGGCCGGCGCTTCTCGCGTGGATGCCTCCGCGGTGGAGCTCGATGAGTTTCTTGGCCAGCGCCAGCCCGATTCCTACACCGCCGTCGGGTCGCTCGAAGGACCTGTCGAGCTGCGCAAACGGCTTGAAGACATACTCCAGCATCTCCGGCGGAATGCCCATGCCGTTGTCCCGAACACTGACGACTACGCGTCGATCCTGGGTGCGGAGGCTGATCTCGATCCGCCCCCCCGGAGGGGTGTATTTGACGGCGTTGTGCAGGATGTTGGTGAATATCTGGGCCATGCGGATGCGATCACCGCTCACGTAAACCGGGGTCGTGCCGGGTGCGAGGGTGATCTGCTGTCGCGCCGCCGCGGACGGTTGCCGAAAGCTCTCGATGACGCCCTGCAGCAGCTCGGCGATCTCGATCGGCTCGGGCTGCAGGCGGATGCGGCCGCTCGTTATGCGGGACATGTCGAGGAGGTCATCGACCAGATGCCGCAGATGCCGCGCCTGCCGCTCGAGAATGGTGGTCGCCGCCCGCAGCTCAGGTTCCAGAGTCTTCGCCTGCCTGAGCAATTCCGCCGCGGCGCAGATGGGAGCCAGCGGGTTGCGCAGCTCATGAGCCAGTGTGGTCGAGGAACTCGTCCTTCTGCCGATCGGCCTCGCGCAGCAGCCGCTCGTTCCGCCTGCGCTGCGTGATGTCGCGCGCGATTTTGGATGCGCCGACGATCACGCCTTTCTCGTCCCTGACGGGCGAGATCGTCAGCGATACCTCGACACGGCCGCCATCTCTGGCGATGCGCTCGGTCTCGTAGTGCTCGATGCGCTCGCCGCGCCGCAAGCGCGCGAGTATCTCGATCTCTTCCGCGTGCAGCTCGGGCGGGATGATGGTCATGATCGGCTTGCCGATGATCTCGTCAGCCTCGTACCCGAAGAGGCGCGCTGCGGCCGGATTCCACGAGGTCACGATGCCATCCAGCGTTTTGCTGACAATGGCGTCATCCGAGGACTCGACGATTGCGGCGAGCCTGGATTTGAGCGTCAGTTCGAGGGATTCCGTGCCGCGATCAGCCATCACCTGTGGCTACGCAATCATCGTGCCTGATCTCGAGCAGGCCAGTGGCCAGGTTGTTCCACAACAGGGTCAACTGGGGTTCGGGCGCCAGGGCTCGGGGCGCTCGGGTCGGCTTGTATTGGCAGGTATCCCCGCTTCGCGCCGCAACTCCTCGAGGCGCGCCTTGAGTTGCGAAGTCAGCGGCTCGAAACCCGGTGCGCCGCCAATTCCTGCCAGCGCCATCGGCCCGCCGCGAAATTCCCGCAGCCGGTCGATAGCCCGACCCCGCACCTCGGCTTCCGCTGTATCATCCGCGAGCCGCGGGCCAACGAATGACCGTGCGCCGATAATCCGTCATCAGCGAGGTGAATGAAGATGAGCGGCACCGATCGCGATCCTTCGAACAATCCATCCGCCCCGACGCGGCGCGAATTCGTGACCGGCTCCGCGGCTATCGGCCTCGCCGCCGCCGCCCGTGTGGCGCTTGGCGCGGAACGGGACGTCATCGAGAAGAACGTGGAGATAAAGACCCCCGACGGCTCGTGCGATGCGGTATTGCTCCATCCCGCGGCGGGAACGCACCCCGGGGTCCTCATCTGGACCGATATCTTCGGCTTGCGGCCGGCGTTTCGCACCATCGGCAGGCGACTCGCAGCGCAAGGCTATGCGGTGTTGGTACCCAATCCCTTCTATCGCACCGCGCGGGCGCCGGTCGTGGTCGACGCCTCGAGCTTCGATTTCGCCAACACGGCGGATCGGACGAAAGCCGAGCAGTGGAGCGCATCGACGCGGCTGGCGGGAACGATCGAGAGGGATGCGGTGGCCCACACGAGCTTCCTCGAGGCGCAGCCGCAGGTCGATCGGACGAAGAAGCTCGGCACTCACGGCTATTGCATGGGCGGACCCCTCGTCTTCAGGACGGCGGCGCACATCCCCGGCAGGATCGGCGCCGCCGCGACGTTCCACGGAGGAGGTCTCGTCACCGACAAGCCTGATAGCCCGCATCTGCTTGCGCCCCGCATCAAGGCGCGCATGTATCTGGCAGTCGCCGCCAGCGACGACGACAAGCAGCCCGATGCGAAGGACAAGCTGCGCCAGGCTTTCGCGGCGGCTCATGTCTCCGCGGAAGTAGAGGTTTATGCCGGCACCATTCACGGATGGTGCGTGCCTGACATGCCTCTGCACGACGGTAAGCCCATCTATAACAAACCGGACGCCGAGCGCGCCTGGGCGAAGTTGCTGGGTCTGTATCGCGCCTCTCTGGCGTAACTCCCGCGCGCGGCGGATGGCCTCGCCAGGCGTGGCTTGCTTTCCCGCCGACCCCTATGTAGACTTGCAATCATGGGTAAGCGGGACGGTAACGTACGAATCTCTCTCCAGACCCTGCGGGCTCTGGAGTCCTTCCTCGAGAATCCCTCCGAGGAGCTGTGCGGTGCGGACGTGCAGAAGCGCAGCAGGCTGGCTTCCGGAACGCTATATCCGATTCTCCTGCGGCTGGAGTCCGCCGGATGGTTCGTCAGCCGCTGGGAAACGATCGATCCCGTCAGCGCCGGACGGCCACGCCGCCGGCTTTATCGTCTGACACCCAGTGGACTGGCGCGCGCGAGCGAAATCTTCGCGAGCTTCAGCAGAGGAGTCCCGGCATGAGCGGACAGTCTCCTTGGGATCTTTCCCTGGCACGCTATCTGGTGGATTACGCGGCGCGCAAAACGCCGCCCGATCTGGCGGCCCGGCTGCAAGAGGAGTGGCTCGCCGACCTGATGGTCCGGCGGGGAGCGTTCTCCCGTATTGGTTTCGGCCTCGGATGTTGCTGGGCGACGCGGGTCATTGCGCGTGAATTTGGCGTGGCGGCAGCGGCGGCGGGTGGCAGCCCGACGTCGGGCGAGCGGCTGTTGGTTGGGTACGGCGGCTTCAATCTCTCCGGGTTCTCGCGCCGCACGACTGCGATCATCGTCATCGTCGGGCTGCACGTGGGGATCTTCTATCTGTACCTGACGGGTTTCAGCCGTACGATCGTCACGAATCCGGCTGACCCGTTCAAGATGCGTTACATTGTCCAGCCGCGCCAGCCTCCGCAGCGAACGGCGATCCTGCCGCCGACGATCGCCACTACGACCGTCGACCGCGTCCCGCTGCCAGACATGAAATTCGAATTTCCGCCGTCGCCGAAGGCCATTACGGTGGCTCGTTTGCCCGACCCGAGTGGCGTCGCCCCCCTGCCGCCGACACGGATCGACCGCGTGCCAGGAGGTCCGGGGGCCGGCTTCCCCAACACGCAGGATTACTATCCGCCGGGCCCGCGGCGCTTGGGTGAGTCGGGCACCTCAGTTGTGAGCGTCTGTGTCGACCCGCGGGGACTACTCATCGCGGCTCCAACCCTCGTCACTTCGTCCGGCGTCGGCCAGATCGACGAGGGCGCGCTGCGGTTGGCGAAAGCCGGCTCGGGTCACTACCGCCCGACGACCGAGGAAGGTCGCGCCGTAAGCTCCTGTTATGCTTTTCGCGTCAGATTCCAGCTCGAGGACCAGTAGTCCCTCAGTGCGTCCGTAAGAGCTTGCTCTCGAAGAAGGCCGCGGTCGCCTCATCGGCCTGCACCCAGGAGTGGTATCGCAGGAAGCCGTGGATCTCATCCGGGATCACCATCTCCTGATATACCACGTGCTGCTGCTGCAGGCGGCGCACGAGGTCGACCATCTGGTGGAAGTGCACGTTGCGGTCGTCGTCTCCCTGGATCAGGAGAACCGGAGATCTCCACGTGCCGATGGACGCATCCGGCGAGGATAGCCAGAAGATCTTCTTCAGGGCGGCGAGGTCCGGCGTCTGGTAGCGATCGGGCGGGTTGCCGAGCCAGTCGTTGACGAACATCGACCAGTCGTGCACGCCGTGCAGATCGACGCCCGCCTTGAAAATGTCGGAATTGCGGGCGAGCGCCAGCGCCGTGAGGTAGCCACCGTAGGATCCTCCCCAGATGCCGATACGCGTCGGATCCACTTCCTGCCGGTGCTGCAGCCATTTTGCACCAGCCACGACGTCCTGATACTCCGCGGCGCCCGTGGGCCCCCAGTGTTCGGGATAGTGGAAGTCGTGGCCGTAGCCGATACCAAGCCGATAGTTGAGCGACAGCACCACGAACCCGTGGTTGGCGAGATACTGATTCACCGCGTAGGCATTGCTGTAGTAGCCCATGTTGTGCCACGTGAGCAGCATCTGGCGCGAGGGTCCGCCGTGGACGAAGATGATGCCGGGCTTTCGTGCCATGCCGCCCCGGCCGACGAAGAGTTGCCCCTCGACAGTCACCCCGTCCGCCGCATGAAGGATGACTGCCTGCGGAACTACCAGGTGATTCGTGGGAAACTCGGCGGCCAACGCAGCGCCGCCTGCGCTGCGCCAAGTCGCGCCCGCGAGACTTCCCCATACCACACCCGGGGGCTGTTTCGGTCCCGCGTCGATGAACGCAAGGGTCGCACCGTTGCCTGTTGTCACGGGATTCCACGCACTGTGGGCGCCGTGCGTAATTGCAATGGCGCCGCCGCCTTCCACGGAGACACGATAGAGATGGCGGCGGTCGTCATCGCCAGGAGCGGACCCGGTATTGGCGTTATAGATCAGGTACCGCCTGTCCGGCGTCATGGCGACGTCCTCAACCATGAATGCGCCGGGCGTCAGCAATTTCGCTTCGCCTCCTGCCGCGGCCAGCGCGTAGAGATGCGGCCAGTTGTCGCTCTCTGCCATGAATACCAGCCGGTTGCCGGCCCCCCAGAGCAGGTTGGAGCCATCCTCCGGATACGAGCCGCGCAACGTGTTCGGGCTGAGCCAGACGCGCTTCCCGGTGTCGTGCGCCACGTCCGCGACCCATATGGACCACTCAATCGGATTCCACTGCAGGACGGACTGCGGCGGGCCGCCGGTGCCGGGCGTGCGGACAAAGGCGATTCGCCCTCCCTCCGGCGACCAGCGGGGCTCCACATCCTTCGAGGTCGACGGCAACAGATACTCGATCGGAGTGTTGGCATCGCGGTAAATGCCGATGAAGCCGTGATCGCCGCGATCGGATACGAAGGCGAGCGACTTGCCGTCCGGCGACCAGCGCAGGTCCGAATCCTTGCCGCGGTCGAAGAAGAGCCGTTCTGCTTTGCTGCTGCCGTCGAGCGGTGCCTGCCAGACGCTCGCTTCGGGCATATGAATGAAAGCAACGCGGTGGCCGTCAGGTGCAACGACGGGCGCGTCGCCTTCGCCGAGAGTGCGCGGGGCGCCGCCATCCACCGACACGGCCCATACCTGCATCTGCGGCTGTTGTGGACCTGCCGCCGGGTCGGGCTCGGAGAGCTTCCGCCCAGTTGGCGTCGTGGTCGCCGCCCAGGACGTAGATGAGGTACCCGCCGTCATGCGAGAACTGGAGATAGGTGATCTCCTGGCCGCTGTCGCCGCTGTAATCGGTTACCCTGCGCGCCCTGTAGTCGGGGGCCCGCGCAACCCATATGTTGCGCACGCCGCGCTCATCGGTGACCCAGGCGAAGGCGCCGCCCGAGCGCAGCGATACCAGGTCGGACGGGAAGGGGTAGCCCAGAACCTGGGTCATGGTGAATTGACCAGGTTGCAGCGCATGGCACGGGGCGGCGGTGGACGCCATGCCGACGATCAGCATGAGCGGTGCGAAGATCTTCAATGGCTTTTGCGCGGTCAACGATGACGAGACGGTATTTCTCGAGGCTAATGCTGCCGGACGAGCGCCAGCTTGACTCCGAAGCTCACGAAGACGACGCCGGTCAGCCGATCCAGACGCCTGACGACTGACGGGCGCTTCAGAATGCGCGCGATCGGCCGTGTGGCGATGATCAACAGACCAAACCAGACGACGCCCATCAACGCGTGCAGTACCGCGAGGAGAAAGATGAAGGGTCCGGCGGCGACATGGGCCGGCAGAAACTGGGGCAGGAAGGAAACGTAGAAGACGCCGACCTTGGGATTCAGGAGGTTGGTGAGATATCCGCGTCCCAGCCAACTGTGACTTTTCGGCGAGACTTCCTCGGCTGCTCGAGAGCGAAGCGCGAGCGCGGCCTGAGGATCATGTTCACGCCCAGCCAAACCAGGTACAGCGCGCCGGCCCACTTCAGCACTGTAAAGGCGAGCTGCGAGGCCGCCAGCAGTGCGCCGAGGCCGAGTGCCACCGCAGCGCCCCAAGTGAGGCAGCCCATGCACTATGCCGAGGCGCCGCCAGCGTCGCATCCCTCGGGCTTTCGGCCGCGGCGGTTCGCAGTACCAGCGCCGTGTCCAGTCCTGGGAGCGATCGTGAGCAACGCCGCAGCGACACAGAAGGCGGCGAGAGCCTGAGTTATGGTCATGGGTGCGGCGCGAATGTCGAGTCGATCGGCGTCGACGCACTCCAATGATCCACCGTCAGCGCCCGGGATCAACTCGCGGACTTCAGATTCCGGCGTACCAGTCGTAGCCGTTGTCCTCCCAGTAGCCGCCCTGGCCGCCGGCGATGTGCGCGGAAGTCGCTGACGAGCTGGATGTGACGGACGTACTTCGCCATCTTGTAGCCGAGCTGCCGCTCGACCCGCAGCCGCAGCGGCGCACCATGGGCGATATCCAGCGGCTTGCCGTTCATGTCGTAGGCGATGAGCGTTTGTGGATGCATTGCGTCGATGAGACCGATGCTCTCGTAGTATCTGCCGAGGCTTTGGTCGCCGCCCTTGTCGGGATCGCCGTCCAGATTGTCGGCGCAGTAGAAGACCACGTACTTGGCACCGGCGCGGACGCCGGCCGCCCTGAGCAACAGGGCGAGCGGCACGCCGGTCCAGCCGCCAATGGCGCTCCAGCCTTCGACGCAGTCGTGCCGTGTGATCTGACTTCGCGCCGGCAGCCTGCGAAGCTCGGCGACGCTCAACGACAGCGGATGAGTGACCATGCCGTCGATTTGCAACCGCCAGTTGACGAACCCTTCGGCGGCGTGACGATTGTAATCCGCCCCGCCAGGATTGTAAGTTCCGTTGGCCCTGAAATGAGCGCGAGATGTCGGACGGTTTGTATTCCTGCGCCATCTGGCCGCCGGCGAGCAGGAAGCGTTGCGTCGCTAGAGTCCAGCTCTGCGCGACCGCGAGCACGCGCTGAAAGCTCATGCTGTCCGTCAGAGCATCCGCATGGAAGATCTTGCTGCAGCCGCGTGAGCAGCAGACCGCTGCCTGCAAGACCGGTGAACAGCGCCTGACGTCGGGTGATGATGGTCATCTCAGTCGTGCTCCCGCGGGAACGGCATAACGGCCGGTGACCATGGAGCGCACCTCGTTGAACGGTCCGGCGAGCACCACCTCGATGAGATGGACCACGATGAATAGGACTATCGCGGAGGCGAACAGGAAGTGCAGGGTGCGCGCGCTCTGTCGGCCGCCCAGTACCGCCAGCAGCCAGGGCGCGAACGCATCGAATCCCGGCGACATGCACAGTCCGGTCACGACCATCCCGATCAGGAGTAGCAGCAGACCGAGATAAGCGAGGCGCTGCAGGACATTGTAGCGCTTGGCCGCATCACCTGTAGGATGCTGCAGCTTGATGTGATCGACGATCGAGCGCGGAATTGCGCGCAGGTCGGGCGCAGTCGGCCACAGGTTACGTTGGATATGCCGGCTGGCGAAACTCCATATCAGGTATAGCGCGCCGTTGATCACCAGTATCCAGGCGAAGAAGAAATGCCAGTGCCGCGCATCGGCAAGGTCCATATAGCCGGGGATGGTCAGCCAGTTCGGCCAGGGGTGTAGCGCGAGGAAAGGCTTGTCGAAATCAGCTCCTGCCTGACCCCAGTAGAGCCGCGGGTGCGCATTGAAGATGTTGAGGCCGCTGCCGACCATGATGAAGATCGTCAATGCATTGATCCAATGGGTCAGGCGGACGGGCCAGGAATGCCGCCGGATCACTTCCCGCGGCGGGCGTACCGTGGGCTTTAATCTCTCGGGCACGGCTTCGGCAGTCGGGGTCGGCATCGTCTCACCTCATCGACTATTTCGCATCTCGCGGCGCAATGTTACGGCTGGCGGAAAAAATCGGGCTCACCAGCGCAGCAGCCGTCCTCCGACGACGGCGCCGAGGACCGTTGCAGTGGCGATCCCGAGCGTATACCAGCTAACGACGAAAACGGCGGCCTGCTCCGGACAGTGCAGTCCATACAGTGTCGCCGCCAGCGCCCCGGCCACGAAACCGGCAGCGGCGCCCGTGAGGGCCGGCCGGGTCGGCGCCAGGCCGCGAATCGCCGCGATCAGGCAGGCATAGATCGGGATGGCGAGCAGCACTATGAGCGGCGAGCAGACCTTCCAGGTATGGCCCAGCCACAGCGCCAGACGGCCTGCCGGCGTCGCCGAGAGGAGCTGTGCCGCCCCGAGAATGACCATTGCCACAACGACCAGCGTTGCCGCCAGTGGCGCGATACCGACCCTGGTACCCGGCACGGACAGGCGCCTCACGATGATGACCCCCGCGATCGTCAGCAGCCCGGTGTAGGAGGCCTTCATCCAGAACCATGACTGTTGCGCAGCCGCCAGCAGCGGCTGGCAGTGCAGCCCAAGCGCGACGAGTGCGAGCGTTACGGCGCCGCCCGTGACCAAAGCCGCCAGCAGCCTGCTGATTGACAACTCCCGGCCGGGCCGCCCGCACGTCGCGCGCCAGCAGGTCTATGAGGTCAGCCGTTCTCATCGCGTAGAGCCTGGTTCAGCCATTTGAGTGTTCGATGCAGCATGACGCGAGCGGACACGGCCGTGACACCGCGCTTCTGCGCGGCTTCCTCCACGGACAGGCCCTGCAGCTTCACGTCTTCGATGAGACTTCGCTGCCGATCGGGTAAACGTTGCAACAACCGGTCGAGATCGGTACGCAGCGCACCCTCTTCGGCATCATCGGAGGCGAAGAGAGCGTCGGCTTCCTCGAGCGGGACCTGAATCGACCGGCTCCGGCGGCGCAGGTGATCGATGAGCTTGTAGCGGGCGAGGGCATAAGCCCAGGGAGTGAACGGCAGAGATCGGTCGTAGCTGTCGCGTTTCAAATGCACTGCGAGGAGCGTCTCCTGGACGAGATCCTCGACCTCGGCCGCGGCCAGTGCCGATGCGGCGGGCGAAATATCCACGAAGGTAGCGACCGAGTGCACCGAGGAGCTGACGGTGCGCGCCGAATCCCCCTCGAGGCTGCGGATCATCAGCGGCCGGAGGCGCTCTTCGGTCTCGTCCTGTTGCGGCACTGGTGGATCGACTCGCTCGCGGCGTGCGAGCGGCCGGATTGTAATGCGCGCGATCCGCAAACCACAAACGAAGAAAAATCGACTGCGCTGTAACACCCGCGGGCGCGCCACGAAATAAGCCGGCATGAAGATGCTGCTCGGCCTGTGTGCGCGCCCGGCGAACTCCCTGCGGCGGGCGTGGTGGGCGCTGCCCCTGCGCGCCATCGTCGGCTACGGGTTCATGGAGCACGGGTATGCAAAGCTCGCCCGAGGACCCGAGGCATTCACCGGCATCTTACACGCCCTCCACATGCCGTTCGCGCCGCTTCTCGCCTGGGCCACTATCGTGACCGAGGTCATGGGCGGGTTCGCGGTGCTGGTCGGCGCCTGTGTGCCGCTGGTCAGCGTGCCCATGACGATCGTGCTGATCGTTGCAATCCTGACCGTGCACCTTCCCAACGGCTTCAGCTCGATCAAGCTGCTCGCCATCACCCCTGCGGGTGCGCATTTTGGCCAGCCAGGGTACGAGACCGATCTGCTTTACATCGCCTGTCTGGCCGCGCTGGTGCTCGGCGGCAGTGGGCCCTTCGCTTTCGATTCCCTCCTGACGAGCGCCCACAACGAATCCCAATAACGGAGATCCTCATGCAATTGCGTAACCTGACTCGATCAATCGCCGGGCGTGCTGCTGTGACCGCCGCCGCATCGCTCCTCATGGCCAGTATGGCCGTCGCCGAGCCGGAGCGGGGCGTCCTCGTGCTCACGAGCTCGAACGCTTCCAGCAACAACCAAGTACTCGTATTTCACGTGGAGGCCGGCACCGCGGCACTCTCCCTGGTTCAGACGCTGCCGACGGGCGGGAAGGGCGGTGCCAGCGGCAACGCCGGCATCCTGCAAATGAGAGATGACCTCGGAGCGGTGGCGAATTTCGGCTCGAACAGTGTCAGCCAGCTCGCGAGAGAGGGAGATTACATCCAGGTGAGGGGACAGATCGGGCTTGCGCCCGGTTGCATGAAGCCCGATTCGGTGGCGCTGACCCGCGACCAGCTGTTCGTGGTGGGCGCGAACTGCCTCGAGAGCCACGCGTGGCCGTGGGGTGCACGGGATGGAGCGGTCGTGCATCTGTCGGATACTTCGGCCGCACAGGTCGCGGTGGGCAAGACCTGGGGTGCCGTCACCTTCACTTCCGGATCAGTCGAGCAGGTGGGTCTAACCGGCTGGGGGACGCTGAGCGGCTACGCCGCTCCGGTCGCCCTTCCGAGCGATGCCAACAACACACCGCTCGGCGCGGCCTTCTGGGGCGACATTCTCGGATTCAACCCGGCGCACAGCCCCGACAGTTTCGCAATCGTCGATGCGCAGCGGAACGTCTATCCGGTCGCAGGGCCCACGCCGTCCTTTCCGACGAATGCGCCGTGTTGGATCGCCAAGGGACCCGGCAATGTATGGTACACGGCGAACAGTCCCGGCCAGGCGATCTCCATATTCTTCAGCGACGGCAAGGGTGGGATGTTCTACAAATCCGTCGCCCTCGGAGGCGCGCCGACCGATATCACGGTGTCGAAGGATCGTAAGTGGCTGGCCGTCATCTACTCCGCGAACGGCAACGGTTATGTGGCCGCTTTCGCGATCGACAAGTACGGCGACCTGACGCCGCGGGCGCTTCGAGCCCGATTGGAGTCGCGGCATTCAGCGGTGTTGCGATCAGCGAGTGAGGTCTGATGGGCGCCGCGGGGTCCTTTGGGCCCCGCGGCGGTCCCGATAGGAGTATCGTGGGACCCGCTTGGAAAAGGAGGCACCATGACAGCTACGGTCCGCGATGATCCGGCGCGCCAGCGCTTCGAGCTCGAGGTGGACGGTGCCTTGGCATTCGTCGATTATCGGCGCGACGGCGGCACATTGCTCCTGACCCACGCGGAAGTGCCGCCCGCGCTGCGCGGCGGCGGTGTCGGCTCGGCGCTGGTAAAAGGAACCCTGGCGCTGGTGCGCCAGCGTGGTGACAAGGTCGTGCCGCTCTGTTCCTTCGTGGCGCACTACATGGAGCGGCATCCCGAGGTTCAGGACCTGCTCGCCGCGACCTCTTCTTGACACTCCGAATAACTAAGACAATACTGCCAGCCGAGAGTTAGCGCTACCATAGAATCCGCGCGCCAGGGGAGATCCGATGGGCAAGTCGAGCCGGCTGACGATGCTCAGCGCCTGGGCGCTGCTGCTGTGTGTCACCGGCGGCATCGCAGCGGCCAGCGCGGCAGGCGAAGCGCCGGTCGCGATAACGGTCCAGGCAACCAAGCCGGGCCCCAGGATCGACCGCCATATCTTTGGCCAGTTCGCGGAGCACCTGGGCGGCGGCATTTACGGCGGCATCTGGGTCGGACCGGGCTCTCCCATCCCCAACACCGACGGTTATCGCAACGATGTGCTCGCGGCGCTGAAAGCACTCCATGTGCCGGTAATCCGTTGGCCGGGCGGCTGCTTTGCCGACGATTATCACTGGCGTGACGGCATCGGGCCGCCCGCGCAGCGACCGGTGCGGATCAATACGCATTGGGGCGGCGTCATGGAGCCGAACTCCTTCGGCACCAGCGAATTTCTCGATTTCGCCGCGATGATCGGTGCCGACCCCTACCTGACCGGGAATGTCGGCTCGGGGACGCCGCAGGAGATGGCGGACTGGCTCGAATACATCACCTCCGATTCGCACAGCACCCTGGCGCAGCTGCGGCGGGGGAATGGACGCGACGAGCCGTGGCGCCTGCCCTTCTTCGGCATCGGCAATGAGGCCTGGGGATGCGGCGGCAACATGAGGCCGGAGTACTACGCCGACCTATTCCGCCGCTACGCCACCTTCGTCAGAGATCATGCCCCGGACGGGATCACGCTGGTGGCGAGCGGTCCGCACGATGACGACTACCACTGGACGGACGTCGTCATGGCTCGCGCGGGCGACCTCCTGGATGCGCTGTCACTACACTACTACACAATTCCCACCGGTAACTGGAAGCACAAGGGAGCCGCGTATGGGTTCGGCGAAGACCAGTGGGCCGCGACACTGAAGGCCGCCTCCCGGATCGATGAGTTCATCACGCGCCACGCGGCCATCATGGACAAATACGATCCGCAGAAGCGGGTGGCGCTGTTCGTCGATGAGTGGGGCACCTGGTACGACCCCGAGCCGGGCACGAACCCGGGGTTCCTGTATCAGCAGAACTCCCTGCGCGACGCGCTGGTGGCGGCGATATCGCTCAACATTTTCGCGCGTCACGCCGATCGCGTGCGCATGGCCAACATCGCGCAGATGATCAACGTCCTGCAGGCCATGATCCTGACGCGCGGCGACAGGATGATCCGCACGCCGACCTACCACGTCTTTCACATGTACCTGCCGTTTCAGGATGCAACCTATCTGCCGGTCAAGGTCGCCACGGCGTCTTACCGTTACGGCGCCATCGTGTTACCGGCCGTGGACGCAATAGCAGCCCGAGACTCATCCGGAACGATCCACCTGGCGCTCGTGAATCTCGACCCACACCATGCTGCAACCGTGTCGGCGCAGATCGCGGGCATGAGCGTGCATTCCGCCCGCGGGCAAGTGCTCACCGCGGCCGCCATGGACGCCCACAATACGTTCGAGCATCCCAACGCGATCGATCCAGTTCCGTTTCAGGGTACGAGTGCAGGCGGCCGCTTGATGCTTCAGGCTGCCGCCGATGTCCGTTGCTGTCGTGGCGGTGCACTGAGACGCCCTGCGAGGCCCTGCTCGGCGAGCCGCCGGGTTTTTAGAGCTGGGTCACGCAATGCCGGCGCTTCCCGTGATAGCGATCTCGGTCAATTGTTACAGGATCGGGAATTCTTGGTGCCTTGGCCAGGGGGTCGGGGTGACCCGATGACTGAATACGTGGTCTTTGCAGCCAGCATCGTGCTTGGGGCGGCCGCGGGCGTCGCCGCGTACCTGTTTGCGCAGCGGCGCCGCACCGAGCGCAGATCACGGCGAGCCGGCGACGGGGCGATGCTCAGAACGCTCATCGACAATCTTCCGGACCTGATCTACGTGAAGGATGTCGACGGGCGCTTCCTGCTGGCCAATGTCGCGGTCGCGCGCATCATGGGCGCGAGGAGCCCGAGCGAGCTGCTCGGCAAGAACGACTTCGACTTCCACGCCAGGGAGCTGGCGGCTCTCTATCACGAGGACGAGCAGGCGGTGATCCGCTCCGGCAAGCCGTTGCTGGCGCGCGAGGAGGAATGCCGGGACCCGGCGGGCAATCGATGCACCTGGAGACGACCAAGGTGCCCTTGCGGGATGCGAGCGGCAAGGTGACCGGCCTGGTGGGAATCGGGCGCGACATCACCCAGCGGGTCGAGGCGGCACGGGCGCTGGATGGCGCGGTGCGCGAATCGCAGGAGATCATCCAGGCGGTGCTCACCGGCGCCAGCGATCGGCGCATTGCCATGCAGGGCAAGACCGGCAATCTGCTGCTGCTGGCGCAGAGCATCAATGAACTGATCGACAGCGTCTCGAACACCGTCGCGGAAACTGTGCGGGTCGTGGGGCTCGCGGTCGAGGGCGATCTCACATCACGAATGAACGTCGATGACAAGTCCGGCGACTTCAAGGCGCTCGGCGCGTCGGTCAATTCCATGATCCAGGCCATGCGGGACGTCGTTGCCGGCCTGACGAGGACCTGTCGCGCGGTGCAGTCGGGGGCCGAGGAGATCTCGCGCGGCAACCTCGACTTGAGCAAGCGCACCGAGGAGCAGGCCTCGAGCCTGGTGGAGACGACCTCCTCGATGGAGCAGATGACCTCCAGAGTGAGGAACAACGCGGAGAACGCGATGCAAGCCAACCAGCTGGCGGTGGCGGCGCGCGAGCAGGCCGAGCGCGGCGGCAGCGTCGTTGGCTCCGCCGTGGCGGCGATGAGCGAGATCAGTGCGGCGAGCAACAAGATCGCGGAGATCATCGGCGTGATCGATGAGATCGCCTTCCAGACGAATCTGCTGGCGCTCAATGCGGCGGTGGAGGCGGCGCGGGCCGGCGAGCAGGGGCGCGGCTTCGCGGTGGTCGCAGCCGAGGTGCGCAATCTCGCATCGCGCAGCGCCGGCGCGGCCAAGGAGATCAAGGCGCTGATCCAGGACTCGGTGGGCAAGGTGAATGAAGGAACCAAGCTGGTCGACGAGTCCGGCCAGGTGCTCGGCGAGATCGTGACGCGGGTGAAGAAGGTCACCGACGTCATGGCCGAGATTGCGGACTCGAGCCGCGAGCAGGCCTCGGGAATCGAGCAGGTGAACAGGGCCGTGTCCTCGATGGATGCGAGCACGCAGCAGAATGCGGCGCTGGTGGAAGCAGGCCGCCGCCGCCGCGCGCGCGCTGAACGAGCAGGCGACCAGCATGATGGATCAGATTGGCCGCTATCGACTCGGCCGACGGGCAGCGGGCGACACAGCGCAAGCCCCGCTTCCAGCCCTGGCTTCAGGTGCTCGCCATGGCTGATAATGGCGCAACCACAAGGGAGACGGGGCGTCGATATGCTCTTATACGTGCTTTACGCTTGTATGCACTTCACCGGCAAACATGCGCCTCAGTTCGGCCAGACCCATTGTGTCGAGTCGGAGATATTTTTTCGCGCCGAAGAGTGCAGGAAAGAGCTGCCGCAACGTCCCGACAAGCCACAGAAAATCGCGGGTGGGGTGAACTGGCTGGAATGCGATACGACGCCAGCCGCTTCCTGGATACCTGCCGAAGCGAGTGATGCGGGCAATCACGTGTACAAGGCACAGGCCAGCTCGTCGGATGCAAGTGCGATGGCCGCTTTGCTGGCACCGCTGACGCCCGAGGCGCGGGCGGCGCTCGGGTCGGGCAACCTGAAAGGTCGATTCGAGAGGACCTTCCAGGGTCCGGGCAGCCTGGCGTTCTTCATCGTGGGAACCGGCTCCAGCGTGACCGCTTACGCCGTGACCAACCTGGATGACTTCCAATTCAGCGACATGGCGACTGATGTCTCCTCAGCCGCCGCGGCGATGGCGGCCACCAAGGAAGATCTGGATTTGTCCAGTAGCGCGGAAAATGCCGGTGTGGAGTTGAGTTACCACACGGAGATGTCGCGGCGCGCCTTGCCGCCGCCCGGCGGCATGTTGTCCGCTCCTAGCGTGCCGCCGGCGCCGGCGCACTAGGTGTTGCAACGGCAGGGGGATGCAGCACCCCTGCGAGCATCGTGTGGGCGCCGTTCCAGATGATCTGCGTGCCAATGGCCAGCAGGATGAACGCCGTCAGCCGGATCATGATGTCCGTTCCGGTCGTCCCGAGGCGCCTTATCAGCCGGTCCGCGTAACGATAGCAGAGGTAGATCGCCAGGGCCGTGATCAGCACGCCGACGACGTGCGCCAGCGTCGTGAGCAACAGCGCGCGCAGACCTCGCGGCGGATTGGCGCCGAGCGTGACCGCGACCGATATGGACCCGGGACCGACGGTTAGGGGCATGGTGAGCGGATAGAAGGCGCGCTGCGTGAGGCTGTCCGGGGTGGCGGTGCCGCTCGATGTCGAGATTTCCGGCGTGGCCGGCCCATTCAACAAAGACCAGGCGAACGCGCACACCACTGCGCCTCCGGCCACCTGGACGGCGGGAATGGAGACTCCGAAGAAATCCAGAACATAGGCGCCGACCAGGACCGACGCCAGCAGCAATACGAAGCTATTGAGCGCCACCAGCTTCGCGGTGCGTGCCCGCTCCGCGCGCGACAGGTCCGAGGTCATGGCGAGGTAGATCGGCGCGCCGGCGAACGGATCGATGATCGGCAGCAGCGCCGCGACCGCAATGAAGACGATGCCGGCGAAGTAGTGGATGCGTTCCAGGAGCATGCGTGGCGGTGCCGTGAGAAGCCGTGGGGCGTAGCCTACACAGTCTCGCGCGGATTGCCGACGTTCATGCGACAAACCGGCAGCCCCGATGGGCTGCCGGCTGCTGGTCTAAAGAGGAGCCGGTAGCGCCGGCGCCGTCTTACCCCTGTTCACCCTTGGGGCTTGCGCTTCTGTTTGTGCTTCGCGGGGGCATGCTTCCGTGCGCCGTGGCGCTTTGCGCCCGGCCGCCGCGCGCCGCCGTGATTTGCGCCATTCCTTTGATTCATGTTCCGGCGCTGCATCGCGGCGCGGGGGTTCGGGCCGCCGCCGGCGCCGCGGGCGTGGACCACGCCCGGTCCCTTGAACTCACCGGCCCTGGCAGTGGCGGCGATCGCCGGATGGCCATGGTTGGCGCTGGCCATCAGCCCGGGATTGTGCTGCGCCATCTGCACGTGCTGGCGCTGCATGTCAGTCGGCTGAAAGTGTTGCTCCCGCTCGGCGACGCGCTCCTGCGCAGTGGGTTCCGCCCTGATGCCACCGGCACCGCCGTTGTAGCTCACCCGCGTCACATTGACGTTGTTGATGACCGTCTCATTGTAGGTATTGTGGATGATGTTCACGTTGACGTTGGTGACACTGCGGTTGTAGGCAAACGCACCACCAACCCAGCGACCGCCGCCAAATCCGACACCCGTATAGCCAAACCCGTAATGCACTCCGCCGTAGAAGCCGACGTGCGGACCCCAATAGCCGGCATGCCACAGGTAGGCGCCGCCGGCGAAACCCCAATATCCCGGCGTCCACAACACGCCCACCCGGGGCGGAGCCACCCAAGTGCCCGGGACCCAGTAATAACCGGCAGATGCCCATCCCCAGTATCCGGGCGTCCACATCCAGCCAACGACCGGGCAGGGCGGTTGTACGTATACAGGCAGCGCCGGCGGTGCGACCTGCACGTCGACTACCGCGGCGGGTGGAACATAGACGGGCGCCGCCACGCGCACCTGCGCCGCGCAGGCGCCAAGGAGGGCGGTAACGGCGGCAACCGCGATCACACGGATCGAGGCGAGACGTGTCCTGGTAGAACGAAGCATCGGCGAAGCTCCCCTGTAAGCGAGTGTCACAGCCTATAACGGTGCCCGGGGAGCCCGGTGCACCGACATTACAAATTGTTAACGCGGTCGCACTGCAGCAGCCAGGGGTAACAGGAGAGCACTGGCGCGGCTGTCGCCGTGGAACAGCTTGATATGGGCGACACGCGCGCGCTGCGGGTCCTCAAAGCCGATACGACCGCCCGTGTTGTAGTTCTTCTGGTAGCCCGGCGAGTTGAGGGGCATGAGAACGAGCCTGATGCGCGCCCCGGCCGGAATACGCCACGCCATCCAGTTGAACGTGAAGGGAATCGTGACCACCTGACCGGGCTGCAGCAGCTCCTGCTTGAAGAAGCCGTCGCGGAAGCGCGCGCGACGGATATCCTGCCCGAGCGTCACCGCGGAGCCGTCGGGCGCGACCATCTGCACTTGCGCCCACAGGTCGAAATCCGGCGCATCCGACTGTACGACCAGATTCAAATGCATCTGCCCGGCCACCTCCACGGCCTGTTGCAGCGGCGCGGAATGAAACACCAGGGCGTCCTTCTCGTAGGCGCGGAACTGGCTGAGGAGGTCTTCGTCCGCCGCATATTGCGCAACCGCGAGCTCCGGCAGGGTGCGCGGATCGTCGACGATCGTGGCCGGCGGCTCCGCGCCGGGCTTCGACTGCGCCAGCGTGCCGGAGCGAAACAGATCTCTCAGGCGTACCGGCCGGATCGTCGAGATAGAGCGTCAGGTCATTGCTGGATGAGGCGCCGTCCAGAGAGTGCGCGTAGCGCCACTCATTGGCGCCCATCATGTAGTAGGTCACGCGGTCGCGCAGCAGTGCCGGCCTGGGGCCGCGGCCGAGCACCCAATCGTACCAGTCGGCATGGAGCTGGTTCATGTCCAGCACGGCTGAATCCGGAATCGTCAGACCCTCGATGGTCTTCTGCGGATGCTGCGTGCCCAGATGATCCCACGGTCCGATGACGAGCAGGATGTTGGCGGCCTCCTGCGGCGCGGCGTATTGGAGGAAGCGCCGGTAGTAATGCAGCGCGCCGGGCTGATCGTCATCGAAGAAGCCCGTGGCCGTGAGCACCGGGAATCTCATCCGCGCGATTTCGGCGGGGCTTCGGCTCGGCGGCCAGATTGAAGGTCTCGTCGCCGACGTGATCGAGCCACATCTTCATGAATGACAGCTTCCTGCCGCGTGCGGTCCTCCATCCACCAGTCGTCCTGCGCGATGCCGATGTCCTCATCGAGCGTGCTGAACGGTTGCTGGCGGGCGTAATGCTGCAGCATCTTTTCCTGCCAGTAGTCGCTGCGGATGTAATCGTCGTTGAGCGTACGGCCGGAGACGTATCCCATGATTACGGCGGACCATGCTTGCGGAATGCCGTTGGTATTGGGTATGTCCCAGCCGGGATAGATGGGCACGTAAGGTGCGATGCCCGAGAGATGCGGCGGAAGCTGCGTCGCCGTGTGCCACTGGGTCATGCCGATGAACGAGCCGCCATACATGAAGACGTGCCCATCGCTCCAGGGCTGACGGGCGATCCACTCCACCGCATCGTGGCCGTCGCGGCTGACCTGCAGGCCGATATTGTCGCTCTTCTCGCCGCCGGAGCGGCCGCGCCCGCGCACCTCCACCTGCACGAACACATAGCCCCGCTGCACGAATGTCTTGAAATCCTGATCGCGGCCGCCGTCGATGTCGTATTGCGTCAGCTCCAGAACCGCCGGCGCCTGGCGCCTCGGCTGCGAGGGCTTGAAGAGCCAGGCTTCCAGCTTCACTCCGTCCCGCATGGGGATCATGCGGCTCATCTCGATGTCGTAGCCGGGGCCGACCTGCGTCCGGGCGGGCGGTGCCGCGTTCGCGCCGAGTGCGGCCGTCACCGAGACCAGAGCGAGCGCCAAGGCTGCTGCTGCACGAATCATGAGAGACCCCCGAGATGTCGCGAAGACCGACGCTTTAAACCGATCGCGCCGGACGGAAGTCTAATACGGTAAAGGACGGGAGTGAACTCAATGGTGCAAGCGTGACGCCGGCACGGCGTGTCTTCGACCTCGTGCTGGCCGCTATCCTCATGATGGTCGCCGGGCTCCGCATCGGCGCTGGCGGCGGCGCCTCCCAAAGCCGCCGCGCCGGTCATTCCGGATCTCACTCCCTGGTTGGCAGAAGAACGGAGAGCTCGCGCCGAGCGGCGTGGCGGCATGCCGCGCATTTCTCCATAGCCTACGAGATCAATCCGGGCCATAACATTCCGGCACCGGCATCGACGCAGGTCGATGCGGGCTATACCGCGGACGCCTTGTGGTTGCGGTTCCAGGCGCAGGATCCGCACCCCGGCGACATCGGCGCGCGCTACCGCGAGCACGATGACATGGCCAGCTACGCCGACGATTTCGTCGGCGTCATGTTGAGCCCCTTCAATGACACGCAATGGGCCTACGAGCTCTTCTGCACGGCGGGCGGCACCGAATGGGACGCTTTCCGGCAGCAGAACAACGAGTACTCGTCATGGGATGCGGTATGGACCTGCCATGCCTCGCGTACCGCGAACGGCTATCAGGTCATCATGAAGATACCGTTCGCCTCGATCAAATTCCCGCACAGTGCCGAACCCACAGCAAGTGGGGATTCATCTTCTTCCGCAACTGGCCGCGCAACGTCCGGCACCAGCTCTTCAGTCAGGCGCTGAATTACGATACCAGCTGCACCCTGTGCAGCATGATCCCGCTGAGCACCGCGACGCCCATCAAGACGAGCCCCGCCGATTTCCAGCTGATCCCCGCGGTCACGGTGATCCGCACCGACTCGAAGGAAGACGGTGCGGGAGGACTGCAGTCAGGGCTCGCCGACGCTGAAGGCCAGCCTCGATGCGCGCTGGGTTCTGCGCCCGATCTCGAATGGTCGGCGACCATCAGATCCCAATTTCTCCCAGGTGGCTCCCGATGTGCTGCAGCTCAGCGCCAACCGGCAGTTCGCGGTCTTCTATCAGGAGAATCGTCCGTTCTTCGAGCAGGGCACGCAGGTCTTCAATACACCGAGCATGCGTTTCAGCACCGACGCGTTCAATCCGTCGGGAACGCTCATCGACACTCTCACCATCAACGATCCGCGCTTTGCGACCAAGCTCGTCGGCCAGGTCGGCGCCAATCAGATCGGCGCGCTGGCCACCGAGGATACCGGCACGAGCATCGTGGTCCCCGGCCCTCAGAGCTCGCACGAGCCAATCATTCGACTTCAGCACCCGGGACGAGCTGCTGCGCTATCGTTACGATGTCGGCAATTCGGCCTTCGGGCTATATGCATCCGACCGCGACGGCGGTGGTTATCACAGTGGTCTCTACGCCGTCGACGGCGACTGGCAGATCGATCCGAGCGATGTGGTGACTGCTCTGGCCGGCTCCTCGAATACCGACTATCCGGACACGGTGGCGAGCGCTCTCGGGATTTCCCCGGGCACTGTCGACGGCGATCTCTGGAGTCTCGACTACGCCCGCACGCGACGCAATTACAACGTCGAGCTCAACTTGAGCCATGTCGCCGAGGGCTTCCGGGCCGACCTGGGATATCTGCCACAGGTGGGTTACGACCAGGGTGCCTTCCTGGGCGAATACGACTTCTACGCGCCGGATGCGGACTGGTGGCAGAGCTTCGGCTTCGGCACGATTTCAAACTGGACGCGTGCGACGGACGGCGGCGCAGACCTCGATCGCAAGGTCAAGCTCTACACTGTGCTGCACGCCGACTACCAGGCGCAGGTCTTCCTTTATGCGACGCACGATGAGCAGTATTACCAGGGCAAGCTCTTCCAGCTGGACCAGCTCGAAATGGACACGACCGTCCAGCCTGTGAGCTGGCTGAACGGCGAAGTCGACGTCGTCAGGGGCGATGGCGTCGACTACACCGGCGTGCGCAAGGCCGGGCTGCTGTCCGTGAATACCACGCTCTATGTTCAACCTGGCAGACATCTCAAGGTCAGCGTCGTGGACGACTACGAGCAGCTCGACTTTGGCCGGCGCGCGGCTCTTCACGGCGAACGTCTACGATCTGCGACTCGCCTGGTATTTCACCTCCGCGTCTGTTCGCGGACGTCATCGGACAGGGGCAGGACGTGCGCAACAACACGACGCTATACCCCGCCGGTACCCCCCCTCGCACCGGCACCCTCGCCACGCAGTGGCTGATCGGCTATCAGATCAACCCCTGGACGGTCTTCTACGCCGGCAGCTCCGACGGATATCAGGAGTCCAGTGACGGCCAGCTGCTGCCCGCAGCAGCGCACCTTCTTCCTGAAGGGAAGCTATTACTTCCAGCCCTGAGGGCCGCCATAGTATTCTCCCCGGTTGCTCGGGCGGACGGGGGATGGCAGATGGCGGGACCGGCGAAACTCAGGCGCGACGTGGGCGTGATCGGGCTCCTGTACGCGAGTCTCGGCAGCATCATCGGTTCCGGCTGGCTGTTCGGCGCGCTGCATGCCGCCGTGCTGGCGGGGCCGTGGAGCGTCTTCTCGTGGGTGATCGGGGCTGCCGCCATCCTGCTGCTGGCCTTCGTCTTCGCCGAATTGGCGACCATGTTCCCGAATTCCGGGGCGATGGTGCACATGACACACGTGAGTCATGGCGACCTCGCCGGCAGGATCTGGGCCTGGATCCTCTTTCTCGCCTTCGTGTTGGTGCCGCCCATAGAGGTGACCGGAGTGCTCACCTACACCAACAACTACCTGCCCGGGCTGATTTATCCCGGCACCGGCCTGTTGACCAAGTCGGCATGGTCTGGGCGATATTCCTGCTGGCGGTGGTCGTCGCGTCAATTTCCTGGCGGTGCGCTGGGTCCTCGCCATCAACAGCGTGGCCACCTGGTGGAAGCTGGTCATCCCGATCGCAACGATCTTCGTCCTGATGGCCTATTCGTTCCACCCGGGCAACATGGTGGCGCATGCCGCCAGTGTACCCATCAGCGGGGTGTTCACGGCCGTGGCCACGGCGGGCATCGTCTTCAGTTTCCTCGGCTTCCAGCAGGCGATCTCGCTCGCCGGGGAGACCCGCAATCCCAGCCGCTACATACCGCTGGCGCTCATCGGCTCGGTGCTGGTCGGCATGCTGATCTATGTGGGCCTGCAGTTCGCGTTCATTACCGCGCTCGATCCGCGCGACATCAGCGGCGGCTGGCAGCACCTGCGCTTCACCGGCATGTTCGGGCCCCTGGCCGCCATCGCCATCGGTGTGGGCGCGTTCTGGTGGGCGGTCGTGCTGTATGCCGACGCCTTCGTCTCACCCCTGGGCACGGCATTCATCTATGTCACCGCCAGCCCACGCATCATCATGGCTGCCGGAGAGATGGGCAGCGCCCCGGAGCAGGTCGTGCGACTGAACCGCAACGGCGTGCCATGGGTGGGTCTCGTCGTCACCTATGTCGTCGGCGTGGTCTTCTTCTTTCCGTTTCCGTCATGGCAGAAGCTCGTATCCGCGGACTCCCTCATCATGGTGCTGGCTTATGCCATGGCGCCCGTCACGCTGCTCCACCTGCGCGGACTCTTCCCAATGCACCGCGCCCATTTCGCCTGCGCGCCGCCGGCCTGCTCGCGCCCGTCACCTTCATCACGTCCAACTGGATCATCTATTGGACGGGTTACGAGGTGGTCAAATGGATGTTGGGTGCGGTGCTCGCCTACGCGGTGGTGTTCCTCGCGTGGTATTTTCGTCGCCGGCCGGCGGGCGGGGCGGGAGCTGGGATGGCAACAGGCCTGGTGGATCGCGCCCTATCTGGCGGGCATATGGATCGTGAGCTACCTCGGTCCGGCAGACATGGGCGGCCAGGGGAAGCTCGGCTTCTTCACCGGGATGTGGATTCTCGCGGCTTTCAGCCTGATCATCCTGTACCTGGCGCTCAAGGCAGGGACGAGCGCGGCTGTCGCGCAGGCGTACGCCGATCGCGTGAAGTCTCTGGCATCGAGCGGGGCCGATCCACTGACCGGAGCCGAAGAGGCCGCGAGCGCGTGAATGCAGACCCTCGCTGAGCTCGCCCGCTCGCCTCGAAGCCGGCGCAACCACCAGTCGCCGGCTGGTGGCGGAGTGTCTGGCCAGGATCGCCGACCCGAAGGGAGAAGGGCCGCGCACGTTCCTGAAAGTACATGCGGAGGCGGCGCGAACCGCGGCGGATTATCACGATCGCCTGCGGGCGCAGGGCGTGGCAGTCAGCCCTTGGGCGGGCATTCCCGTATCGATCAAGGATCTGTTCGATATGGCGGGAGACGTCACCACGGCAGGGTCCAGGGTTTTGCGCGGACAGCCGCCCGCCAGTGCCGACTGCGCCGCCGTAATGCGCCTGCGGGCTGCGGGCTTCATTCCCATCGGGCGCACGAACATGACCGAGTTCGCCTACTCGGGACTGGGACTCAACCCGCACTACGGTACGCCGCGTAACCCTTTCGATAGGCCGCGAGGCCGGGCGCCCGGGCGGCTCATCGTCGGGCGCGGCGGTTTCGATCGTCGAGCAGATGTCGTACGGAGCACTGGGAACCGATACCGGCGGCTCGTGCAGAATTCCCGCGGCGTTTTGCGGCATCGTGGGCTTCAAGCCGACCGCTCGCAGGGTTCCCGTGTCCGGGGCGTTCCCTCTTTCCCAGACTCTGGACTCCGTAGGGCCGTTGGCCGCGAGCGTCGCCTGCTGTGCGGCGCTCGACGCGGTGCTCGCGGATGAGCCGGCTGCGACGCTCGATCATGATGGGATTGCTTCGGCGGCGGTTCGCGGTTCCGACGCATTACGCTCTCGACTCTCTCGACGCCGACGTGGCGAGCAGCTTCGAGCGTGCGATCCGTGGATTGAGCAGCGCCGGGGCGCAGATCAGCGAGATACCGCTGGCGGAGCTCGACGAGCTGCCGGGCATCAATCGCAAGGGCGGCTTCTCCGGTCCGGAGGCTTATGCACTGCATCGTGAGCGCCTCGAGTCCCAGGGAGCGCTGTACGATCCTCGCGTGCTGGTTCGTCTGCTGCGCGGGCGGGAGCAAGTGCCGCGGACTATCTCGA
This sequence comes from uncultured Pseudomonadota bacterium, assembly GCA_963726045.1. Lineage (GTDB taxonomy): Bacteria > Pseudomonadota > Gammaproteobacteria > Steroidobacterales > Steroidobacteraceae > 13-2-20CM-66-19. The sequence goes on along the minus strand of CAVSAZ010000012.1, from coordinate 96,909 downwards.
CCTGATTCGTGCACGCGCCGATCTGCAGCGCCGGATCGACAAGGCGCTTGGGGGATTCGACGCGCTTCTTCTGCCGACTACTCCGATCATTGCCCCGCTGCTGCGGGACCTGGATTCGGACGAAGAGTACCTGCGGATCAATCAGCTGGCGCTGCGCAATACGTCGGTGGCGAACTTTCTGGATCGTTGCGCCATCTCGATACCGTGTCACGCGCCCGGCACCGCGCCGGTGGGTCTGATGCTCATGGCGGCCCATGGCGCCGATCGACGATTACTGGCAATTGCCGCAGCGGTCGAAGAGCTGGTGGTGCAGGCGTAAAACTGTGCGGTCAACCGGCGGGCCCGCGTCCCGTTAGGATGTTTGCTAGTGGCGGGGAGGATTGTCATGCGGTTCCTCGTGCTGTCAGTAAGCGCTTTGTGTGCTGTCTGTCTCGGATCCGGCCATGCGGTTGCCCAGACCAGCGAAATTCTTCCCTATTCCACGCACGTGGATAGGCGCCACGGCAACGATCACGTCTATCCTGATCGCGGCGCGATCGTGCGTGATCTGCCAGGGGGATCCGTAAATGTGGACTACGCCGGTATCTCCTACCGGTTCGTCGGCGATGTCTGGTACCAGCGGCTCGGGCCCGCTTACATGGTCGTTGAGCCGCCGCTCGGTGTCGTAATCCCACGCCCTCCGGCGCGTGCCACCTATTTTGAAATTGCCGGCAAGCCATACTTCTATGCCAACGATGTTTTCTACCGAGCCAGAGCGGATGGCAGCTACGAAGTCGTCAACGATCCGCAGGATGAGGTCTCTGAGAACGCGGCAGCGCCATCGGATTCGTCCTCGCCTGCCGTTGCTTCGGCGGCACCGACAATGGTAGCCGCAGCGGCACCGTCGGCGGATGAGTCGCAGACCGAGCTGACCACTCGGCCGGACCCGGACGTGGCGGCGCCCACGACCCCAGGGAATCCGACCCAGATCGCGATCCATCCGCGCAATGGTCAGAGCGCGGATCAGGAGGCCGTGGATCGTTACGAGTGTTACCGGTTTGGCGTCGCCCAGTCAGGTTACGATCCGCTCGCGACTCATGGTTCTGCTTCAGCGCGGAACGACCCCGGGTTTTCACGCGCGCAGGCTGAATGCCTGGAAGGACGTGGCTATAACGTCCCGTGAAGCACGCTGATAATGTCGATGGATAAGACTAAGCCCGCGAACACGGGCGGGGGGCGTGTGTGATTTCATCGAGCAGCAGGTACGACAGCAGAACGCGATCGGCAGAGATGGGCGGCGGCGCATGAGCGCGGAGGTCGCGCTCGGGCCGGGCCCACGTCCGACCAGGCCGGAGACCGGTGGGGACACCCGCGCCAGCTCTGGATGCTGCTCGCGGTCACCGCCGCGATGAACTTTGGGTTCTACGGCTTTCGCGCCTTTCTCGCTCCGTACATCGCGCAGACTTTCTACTCCGGCCTGGATGCCGCGGCAGCGCAGGCTCACGCGGATCTGCTGGCGAGCGGGTTACTCGCACTGATGTATGCGACTCCGATCGTCGGCGGGTACCTTGCTGACAAGGTGCTCGGCGAAGCGCTTTCTCTCCTCCTTTCTCTGTGGCTCAGTGTGCTCGGGCTCGTACTGATGGCCCTACCGACCCTGTTCGGGTTCGAGATCGGCATGGCAGCGCTCGCGCTTTCATCGGGTCTCAACGTAACGCTTTCCGTCATGATCGGGCGTGACTACGCCACCTCCGATCCCAGGCGCGAGGGCGGCTACACGCTGTTCTATCTGGCCGTCAACGCGGGCAGTTTTGTCGCGCCTTTCGTCTGTGCGGACTGGATCGGAGGACGATTCGGATATCGCATGGGATTCATTGCGGCGGCAGTGGGGATGGCGCTGGCGGCGTTGGTGATGCAGTTGCGCCATCACAAGCTGCGACCGCTGCTGCCTCACGTTGACGAGAGTGAGTTCCCGGGGAGCAGTCGCGGTGCTGGCGGGAATCGCCATCCTGCTCGTACCGACGGCGCTCCTGCTGTCCCGGCCCGAGATCCTGAGCACGGCGATGTATGTGCTGATGGGTCTGCTCGTACTGTATTTCATCGCGAGCTGCATCCGACGTCGCGATCCAATCGGCGAACCCGCTGTACATCCTGATCTTCGCGCCGCTCCTCGCCATCCTCTGGCCGTGGCTCGGCCGCCGCGGCAGGGATCCCTCCGCGCCACGCAAGTTCGGCATCGGGCTGCTGCTGGTCGCGCTGAGCTACGGGCTCACCGCATGGCCTATCAGCTGGCAGGCCGGATTGCGATTCTGACCACATCGAGCGCGCAGATCGGCATCACCAGCTATGCGCAGGTCTACGAGCGGCTCTTCCTGGCCGGGATCCTCGTGAGCGTCATCTATCTGCTCGCCGCCCCGAAAGTGCGCAAGCTCATGCACGGGGTGAACTGAGCCGCGGTCAGATCGTCAACAGCTCCTCGAAGAAACCGCCGAATCCATGGGGCCGATCGATGAAATGGATCTCCAGAATCCAGTGCCGGGGAGCGCCGGCGGCATCCGGCTCGCGGATCCGCTGTTCGTTGCCGTGGCGAATCGAGAAGCGTTGAGGCTCCGTGGGGGGGCGCTCGTGAGGGAAATGACCTATCAGGTGTCCGGCGGCGGGTGCGCCGAATTCCCAGCCGGATTCCGTCGCGAGCTCACAGACGAAGTCGTACAGGCGACCGGCCGTCAGGTCCGGGGTATCCATATACAGTTGTTTGCCTTTGCGAAAGGCCGCTTCCATGTCCGCTACCAGCTTGTGCTTGCGGGTATCGTGACCGAGAACGTAGGTGCGACCGAAGTCGGCCTCCCAGGACTCGAAGACGGGCCCGAAGTCGAGAAACACCGTTTCATCTTCACCGAGGCGCCGATCGGCGGCCTCATCGTAATAACCGAGGAGCGTGCTCGGTCCGGAGCGGACGATGCGCTTGTGCCAATGCCGGCGCACCCCAAAGTGCTTCTGGGCGATGGCGTGGATCTCGTCGCTGAGCTCACTCTCGAGCACGCCTGAGCGGATCAAACCGGCGGCGACGATTTCTGTAAACAACTCCTCGGCCTTGCGTTGGGCGCCCAGCAGCGCGTCTTCGACGGATGACAAGTTAGGACTCCAATCGTTGATGGGACAGGTTTCCTCGGCCGCCGCGTCCGTTAGTGTCTCGCTTGCGACAGCAGACTCGCGAAATCCTCCGCGGCGATATTTCCACCGGAGCAGATCACGCCGACCCGCTGGCCGAGATCGAGGCCGCGAGGTTTGGCTGCCAGAGCCGCGGCCAGCGCACTCGCGCCGCTCGGCTCCAGGACCAGTTTCAGGGACTCGACCGCCGCGCGCATGGCGAAGCGGACCTCCTCATCGGTGACATTCAAAGCGCCGCTGAGCGTGCTCTGCAGGACCGAGAATGGAACGGCTCCGGGGGAGTTGGCCTGCAATGCGTCGCACAGAGTGGGTGCAGGAGGCCCGTTGCGGTGGCGCTGTCCGGCAGCCAGTGAGCGAGCGAGGTCGTCATATCCCGCCGGTTCCACGGCGACCAGCCGTGTCGTGGATCCATGCGCGCGCAGTGCGAGCGCTATGCCCGCCGCCAGGCCGCCGCCGCCCGCCGGGACCAGTAGAGTATCCAGTGCCTGCTCTTCGCCGATGGCGTCCAGTTGCCGCAGCAACTCGGTGCCGAGACTGGAATGCCCCAGCACCACGTCGCAGTCATCGAACGGATGCAACAGGGTCAACCCCTCGCTGGCGGCGAGTTGAGCGGCCCGCTCGGCCGCAATCACCTCGCGGGGCCGCCCATCGGCATCGGCAATGACCACCCGCGCGCCGTAGCGTTGCGTGCCACGAATCTTGAGCTCGGGGACGTTCGGAGGCATGACGATGGTCACGGGCACGTTCAGCAGTTGGCCGGCTCGCGCCAGACCCTGGGCGAAGTTTCCGGAGGAGAAGGCGACCACGCCGTTCTGACGCTGTGCGGCCTGTAGCTGCTTCAGTCGGTAGAATGCCCCGCGCAGCTTGAAGGACCCCGTGTATTGCAGGGACTCGGCTTTGACGAACAGCTGGCATCCGGCGACTTCGTCGAGTGCCGGAGAGGTCAGTAACGGTGTCTCGCGGGAAACCGCGCGTACGGTGTCGTAGACGCGATTCGTGGTTGCCCTTACGGTGTCTAGTAATGAAGCTTGCATCGCACATGCCCCGGTAGTGGACACCGGCGCCAATCACGCCGATCGTTTACGCACGAACATACGCCCAGGCCTGTAACCCCGACTTCAGTGTCACCTGTACACGCGTGTAATCCGACACCTCGTACCGATCCGCCGCCACAAGCTCTTCCTGCGTGATCCGGAATACCATCCCGGGCACCTGGTCGGAGAGATTGCCGCTGCGCGCGGCGATGGCATGATGGGTCTTGCCGCTCTTCGCGACCACCGCCTGATCGCCAATCGCGAGTAGCGACAGCGAGTATCCCGGGAGCGTGTCAGCGTCGCCGGCCAGCTCCCGTCCGAAGCTCGAGAGCTGTACCGCTTTATCCTGGAGCGTTCCGTAGGAAAAAAGCAGCACGGTGGCGTCCGAGGATTTTTCCATGGTCTTTACTATAGATTAGAAGGATCAGTACTGCCACGACCCCGTGTCCGCCCCCTTGGGCGCTGTCGCCAACATGTGCTTCACCATCTGCGGAAGCACGCGTTGCACCCATGTCGCATTGTTTTCGTCCATCGAATATTCCACCGGTCCGCCCGTGTAGCAGTGTGGCATTCCCGGCCCATACTGGAACGTCGCGTCCGAGTGCGGATTTCGCGTCGCCTCCAACTGCTGCTGCAACAGATGCACCGCATTGTTCAGGAAATAGGTGTCGCCGTCGCCGGCGGCAAAGTGCAGCTTGCCCTCGAGCTTCTGCCCCAGTGTCGGCCAGTCGCGCTGCAAAATCGCCGCAAGGTCGTAGTGATCGTGCCAGTACGCGACGACTTTCCTGTCGATCGCCCCTGACATCGGATCAATGACCTGGGCCGGGTATCCATCAGGCCCGACCGGTGAGAAAACGGCCTGCCAGATTTCCCACTGTTCCGTGGAGCGGCCGCGTGTACCCAGCACGTTCTCATAGCCGTACTCGGAACGCATGTCGGCGATGATCGTGCCGTCAGGTTTTCGATCCCCGGCGGTTGCAATAGTTGCGAAATCCCCTGACCGCTCGAACGCATTCGCATCCGCGTAGAGATTCACGTTCTGGTAGGCGTGAAAATCGACAGGGTCCGGGCAGGCTATCCACGCACCGTTGTAATCGTCAGGATAGAACACCTGTGTTGCAACGGCCTCCCATCCGCCCGTCGATCCTCCGAACGTCGCGTGAGCCCATCCCTCGGGAATCGCCCGGTACTGCTTTTCGATGGCGGGCAGCAGCTCCCTGTTGATCGCGGTTCCATACGGCCCGACGTTGGCCGAGTTCACGTCGTAGGAATCGTCATAATAAGGAGTGGCGCTCTGCACGTAGACCATGATCACCCGTGGCAGCCGCCCCGAAGTCCAGTCCTGGAAGAGTTTGTAACCGTACATCTTCGGCCCGTAATCCGGCGCTTTCGGGTCGGGTGGCGAGGTCACGAATGGCACCGGCCCGAACCCAGGATGAAAGTGATCCTGATAGACCACCAGGGGAAAGCGTGCGTTCGGATGCGCCGCGAACCCGGGCGGCAGCAGGATCCAGGCGCCGAGGTAAATGTCACGCCCCCAGAATCTGCTCAGCGCCGGGCTGCGGAAGCGCATGTACTTCAGCCATTGGTTGGCGGGCGACTGCCGGGCCAGGACTTCCGGGTCATTGTTGGTCCCGTTAATCGGCGGAATCGTCCGATCGAGGGTCAACCTGATCGTCTGCCTCGCTCCCGGATCGAAGTGGATCTTCAGCGGCAGGTCGTAGGGGTTGCCCGGCTTGAGGTTCCACTGCTGGCCCTCGCCTTTGTCCGGCGGCAGCCACAATGTCCGACCGCTTTCCAGGTGAAACGGCTCATAGAGGTTAAAGACTGCCTGCACGTAGTAATCGCCCCCATCGAGATCACGCAGCGACCGCCTGGGATTCCCAAACGTTTTCGCGTCCACCACGATCGGCGTGCCCGGCTTCAGGTTCTGCACATCGACGCCGAAGCCCTGTGCGGAGAGGTAGTCCTCGGACAACTGGAAGCGCGGTTCCGGCTGGTCTTTCCTGGCTATGACCAGGATCAGGTGCCCCGTGAGCGGTCGCGTCGCCGGAACGGTCACCTCGATCCGCTGTGCGAGGCAGAACGGTCCTGGGAAGAGCAGCAGGGCGGCGGCCAGAAGGGGGGCGTGATGACGCATGCAGGGGCTCCGACTCGCTCGAATCTCCGCCCGGATGCTAGCCGTCTTCTTTGGAGATTGCCGGTTTTCCCGGTGCCGTCGTCTAATGGGCAGGGCAACCCCGTCTCTTTGGCCATGGCACCGTGGATCTCCTGAAGCTACCGCCGCTCACCGATGCGATCGCCGATTTCCCGTCGGCGCGGGAGGAATCCCCAATCGATGTCGCGGGGCTCTTTCGCGAGCACAATGCAGCGCTGCTGCGGTTTGCCGCCGCCAAATTGGGGTCCGAGCACGAGGCGCGGGAGGTAGCCCAGGAGGCCTACGTGAGGCTGCTGCAGCTCGATCACCGGCAGACGATCGGGTTCCTGCGCGCCTACCTCTTCAAGACCGCCGCCAATCTCGCGACTGACCGATTGCGGGCGCGGCGGCGCTTACCCTCGCATGTGACGGTAAGCGACGAAGACATCTTTGAATTCGCCCTGTGCCCCGAGCGCCAGTGCGCAGGCGTCGAGATGGTAGCTGTCCTGGACAGGGCGCTCGCCGAGCTACCCCAGAAATGTCGGCGGGTCCTCCTGCTCTACCGCGTCGAAGGTCTGACCCGCAGCGAAATCGGACGGAAGCTCGGCATCGGCGACCGGATGGTCCGCCTCTATTTGGCGCGTGCGCTCGAACATTTGCGGCGGCGCCTGGACGAAGCCTCGGGGGTCTCCGGAGATCACGCATGAGCGACATGGAAGCAGAGCGCCTGCAGGCCGCCCGGTGGTTTCTCGATATCCACGATACCGAGGACCCTACACCCGAGCTGCTGCAGGAGTGGATGCGCTGGATGGAGGCATCGGAGAGCCACCGGCGAGCCTTCGCCCGCATCGAATCGACATGGCAAGGGATTCCCGACTTCAGCCTGCGCAGGGCCGATCCTGCTCCTCATCGCCGGCGCCAGGAGAGCGAGTACGACGGATCGATTTCCGTGGACGCATGGCTCGCGCAGGGCCGCAGGCCTCTCGCGGGCGCGGTACCGCCGGCACGGCGGATTCCTCCTGCGTGGCGGCGCAGATCGCTGTGGCTCGCCGCCGCCGCGGCGGCGCTCGTCGTGGCCCTGACACTTCGGTATTCGCCCCTCATTCGATCCGGTGCGTCCCCGGAGACCTTCGCCACCGACACCGGCCAGCAGATGCAGATCACGCTGCCCGACGGATCGCAGGCCATCCTGGGCGCCCGCTCCCGGCTGACAGTGGCCTATACGCCGCAGTCGCGTAATCTTCGCCTCGAGCAGGGGGAGGCCTTCTTCTCCGTGCACAAGAATCACGGTTGGCCATTCAGAGTGCACGTACTCAACGACGTGGTGACGGCGGTCGGCACCCAATTCGATGTGCGCGCGATCAACAACCGTATCGAGGTGTCGGTCGCTGAAGGCGTCGTACAGGTCAATGCCGATACAGCCGCCGCGCCGTCCTTCGCGCTCGCCCAGAACTCGCAGACGCTTCGGGAAGGAATGCAGCTGGTGCGCGTCCCAAGCGGTGAGACGTTCTCATTCCTGAGCCGGGGCGAAAGCCGCGCGTTGGCATCTCCCCTGGTGATGCGAATCGATCCGCGGAATGCCGCGCAATGGCGGGATGGGTGGCTGATCTACCGGGACGAGCCGCTGCGAGAGGTGCTCAACGATGTCGCCCGCTACAGCAACCGTCGCATCGTGGTAACCGATCCCGACATGATTACCCAGCGTTTCACTGGAGCCGTGTACAAGGACAGCATCGCGGAGTGGATCCAATCCCTGGCCAAGGCCTTCCCGGTCGCGGTGACCGAGCGCAGCTCGGAGTTCGTGGTCGCCCCCCGGCCGGCGCCGGCCGGTCGGCCTTAGTACGCGGAGTATTTCCGCATTTCCCCCCTGTGACGTCTTAACGCTGAGTGCACGCAATCCAGCTGCGCGCCAACGACTAAGAATTTCATACGGGGAGGCGATCGATTGAACAACCGTGCCATCACACGTCGCGGACTGCAGTGGTGTATTCCGCTGTGGCTGTGCGTCATCAGCCTGTCGGCCCAGGCCACCACACTCGACAGCCGGGTCACCGTCAGGATCGCCGCGCAGCCACTCGACACCGCGTTGCTCGAGCTGGCCGAGCAAGCGGCGGTGCAATTGGTGCTCGATCCGCAGCTCGTGAAATCGCGCAGCTCACCGGCGCTCACCGGCAGGATGTCGATCCGCCAGGCGCTCGACCGGCTGCTGCAAAACACCGGTCTCGTTTACCGTTGGAGCGGTGCTCACACCGTGACCATTGCATCTCCGTCCGGGTTTCGAGCTGCGAGCGCGGGCGAGCGGTCGGGTGTGTCGGATCCCGGCGCGGCCCTTGCGGCTCGCGCCGACCCCGGACCTCCCGAGGGCGCAAACAGCGGCCAAAGCCCCGGCCTGACCATGCTCCAGGAAGTCATCGTCACCGCGCAGAAGCGCGCACAGAAGCTGATCGACGTCCCGGAGAGCATCAGCGCCCTGAGCGGTCAGGAGCTGCAGCAGGCCGGCATCCACTCCATCCTCGATCTCTCCTATGCCGTCCCCGGCCTGGTGGTGGACCAAACCGGGGGAGGTTACCAGCGCTATTTCATCCGCGGCGTCGGCAATGGCAACGGCGTGACCTCGCTCGTCGGGGTTTATCTGGACGATGCCGACGTCACCAACAACGGCAATACTCAGCTCGACATCAACATGACGGACCTTGCGCGCGTCGAAGTGCTGAAAGGCCCGCAGGGGACATTGTACGGAGACGGCTCGGCCGGCGGGACGATCAGGTACATCACGAACGACCCGAACCTGACTGCCTTCAGCGCGTATGGTGACGTCAGTCTTTACAGCACGCAGTTCGGTACGCCGAGCCAGGTGGTGTCAACGGTCCTGAACGCGCCGTTACTGCAGGATACGCTCGGACTTCGGGTCGTCGGTACTTATGGCAATAGCGGCGGCTGGATCGACCAGCCGGCGGCAGGTCGGGCGAACATCAACAACCAGAATCTGCGCGATGTTCGCGTCAAAGCCCTGTGGCGGCCAAGTGCGGCCCTGGCGGTGAAGACGATGGTCGAGGTCCACCGCAGTGATGGCAATGGATCGGAGGTCAGCGCCGATGGCGGCTACAATCTCACCCTTGCCGTAGATCCAAAGCTGCCGACACCTTTCGCGTCGGATTTCAACCTCTACAACCTGGTCGCTTCCTACGACCTGTCGTCGGTCAATCTGCTGAGCAGCACGACTTACTTCAACAGCCAGACGCACGGCGTGCTCGGACTGGAATACCCGGTGGCGCTGCCGCCGACGCCGATCTTTCAGTTTCTTAATGATCCAGACATTCGCGATGACTCGTCCTTTTCGGAGGAGATCCGCGCAACGTCCCGAGCATCCGGCCCGCTGCATTGGGTGACGGGCGCGTTCTTCAAGCATGAGCAGCTCGACTACACCACGGATTATATCGAGAGCTTCGGCGGCCCCGTGATCGGCTCGGGGAGCGCTCTCGACAATGAGGGCTCCAAGTCAGTCTCCGTCTTTGGGGACGGCAGCTACGCGTTCACCGATCGATTGACCCTCGGCGCCGGGGCGCGCTATTTCCATGACGATCGCGCGGAATACGACGGCGTTTTGTTCCGAACGGGGTCGTTCCATTCGTTGGACCCGCGTGTCTACGCTTCCTATGCGTTGACGTCGGATGTCCACTTCTATGCGAGCGTTGCAGACGGATATCGCAGCGGCGGATTCAACGGGGGATACGGCGTTCCCGAATCGACTTTCGCGCCGGAGAAGGTTCGATCGTATGAGATCGGCAACAAGATGTCGCTGCTCGACGGCCGCCTGAGTACCGACCTTGCGCTCTTCTTCACCCGCTACGCAGACTACCAGATATACGTCAACACCCCGAACGGCATCGGAGAATTGGAAAACGGCGGCAGCGCTCATATCAAGGGCGTGGATTGGTCCACGCAATGGCAGGCCACCGATCACCTGTCACTCGCCGCCAATGGCAGCGTCACCACCTCGAGATTCGTGAGCATCGTCCCCGGGGAAGTCACCGTGCAGGTCGGTGATTGGGTGGACTTCACATCCGAATACACGGCACGGTTTACAAGCATCTATACATTCAATCCGGAGGCTGACATCCCCGCATTCGTCCGGGTCGACTACAGCCAGGTCGGTCCCGAGCATCTCACTGATCGCGGTGAGGGCGGGCTGCCGATCATCGTGGAATCGGACGTAATCCATATGCTGGATGCGCGTGTCGGTGTGAGGTGGTCCGCTTGGAGCGTTGCTCTCTTTGCCACCAATCTTCTCCACGACAATGGCAACGAGGATCCGGGCGTCGGCTATGGCATCGGGGCCCGCCCCAGACCGAGAACCGTGGGAATCGAACTCACGGGATCGGTGCCTTGAGGGGAGTTGGCCGCTGCGCTCTACTCGCCGCGGCGTGTGCCTCGCTCGCGGCAGCAGCACCATATCCGGATTCCTCGGTAGCGGCATTTCAGGACTGGGCCCGCGCGGGGAAAATCTCTTTGAGTACGGCGGACTGGGTACCCAACGACTCGGATCTCGCGCCATTCGCGAAGGTAGTCGGAACAGCGCGCGTGGTGGCCCTTGGAGAGCCGGGCCACGGGGCACATCAGCCGCTGGAGTTTCGCAACCGGCTGTTTGGATATCTGGTCACCCATTGCGGTTTCACGGCGATTGGGCTCGAGACCTCATTCACCGAGGCACGAGCGATCGATGATTTCGTGAGGGGAGGGAGCGGCGACGCCGCAACGCTCGCGCGGCGCGACCTCACCTGGGGCTTTGGCGGGTACGAAGAGAACGTGCAGCTGATCAGGTGGATGCGCGACTACAACGAGCACGCGTACGGCGGCCGCAGGCTGCATTTCTATGGCATCGACATGAGTGGCGCGAACGACGACGCAGATTTTACGCATCCGGAGGTCGCGGTGCGCAGCGTCTTGCAGTATTTGGACAGGGTGTCACCGACTCGGCGAGTGACGGCGAATATCGCACCGCAGCTGCGGCTGATGGCCCGGCTGGGCTACCGGCAGATGGTAATACGTCATCAGCCGGCTCTGGATGAGGTCCTCGATTCGCTACAGGCCTACCTGGTGCTGAATGCGCCGGCGCTGCGGCGCGGGAGCTCGCGAAATGACTATGACTGGGCGGTGCACAACCTCGTAATAGCCCGACAGCTACGCGACTATCTGAGGCTCCAGCCCGCACCTGAGGGGACGTCCACGAAAATCGGACCCATGGACTACCTGCTGGATAATGTGCGCGAAGAGGCGATGGCGACCAACACGATTTGGGCGCTGGGCGAGGAGGGTGCGGGCGGGCGGTTGCTGGTGTTTGCGCATGACGCTCACGTCATGAGTGCCCGATCCCGCGGAGGAATGTGGAGCGTCTACAAGAAGCCGCCAGTCATGATGGGTGAGCATCTGCGGGCGCGGCTGGGTCGGCAGTTGGTGATCATTGGGGCCCTGGCCGCTCACGATGGCCCCGGTCTTCCGATCGGTCACCCGATCCCTGGCAGCGTGGAGGATGAGCTCGCGCGTCTGCATGTGCCGCTCTTTGCCCTTGATCTGCGGGCGGCGCGGGGCGACACGGGCGCCTGGGGCTGGCTCGAGGAGAGAAGGCCGATTCGAGCGAACTTCGATACTGAGCTCGATGTGGTGCCGGCGAGCGCTTTCGACGTCATTGTCTTCATGAATGACATAGGACCTGCGAAGCCGAACGCCGCCCTACGCTGAAGCTCGAGCGTATCCAGCGGCATGGGCTCTCTCTAAGTGGGTATTTGCCTGCCCGCGCTTTCTACACATGATGATGAAGGCAGAGCCCCTGGAGAGATCTCAAATGCAACACCGTAAGCTGGGTCGTACCGGCCCGAATGTTTCCGCGCTCGGACTCGGCTGCATGAGCATCGGGTTCGGAGACACGTACACGAGCAGCACGCGTAGCGAGAACGAAGGGATAGCCCTCATTCATCGCGCGCTCGCCCTCGGCATCACCATGCTCGATACGGCCGACGTTTACGGCAGCTCGGAGGTGCAGGTCGGCAAGGCGCTGCGCGGGCGCCGCGACGAAGTCACGTTGGCGACGAAGTTCGGTTTCGATACGGGTGTCGGCGCGAACGCGCGCCGCGATGCGAAAGGCCCCCTGGTGAATGGCAGTGCGGAATACGTCCGGCGGGCCTGCAATGCCTCACTCGAGCGGCTCGGTGTCGATCACATCGATCTCTACTATCTGCACCGCGTCGATCCGCAGACTCCGATCGAGGAAACAGTCGGCGCCATGGCGGAGCTGGTGAAGCAGGGCAAGGTGAAGAGCATCGGCTTGTCCGAGCCTTCCCCCGCCACCATCCGCCGTGCTTTACGCGTGCATCCACTCGCCGCCATCCAGACCGAGTATTCGCTGTTCAGCCGGGAGCCGGAGGACGAGCTGCTGCCGCTGTTGCAGGCGGAGGGCATCGCGCTCGTCGCCTACAGTCCGCTCGGCCGCGGCTTCCTCGGTGGCCGCTTCCGCAAGCCCGAGGATTTGGGTGCCGATGACTGGCGGCGCGGCAACCCCCGTTTCCAGGGGGAGAATTTCGCCAGGAATCTGCAACTCGCCGAGCACGTCGTGAGTCTCGCCGAGCACAAAGGCTGTACGCCGGCGCAGCTTGCCCTGGCGTGGCTCTTGAGCCGATACGACAATGTGATTCCCATTCCCGGGACCAGCAGCCTCAAACGGCTCGAAGAGAACGTCGCGGCGGCTGACATCGTGCTGACGGCCGGGGAGCTGGATCAGATCGAGAAGATCGCGCCGCCGGGAGTGGCTGCGGGGGATCGGTACTCCGAGGCGGGGCAGCGCCTGCTCAACGGCTGAGCTGCCTCAGGCCGGCAATAGCGCGCTGAAACCGGGAATCAGGACATTGAAGGAGCGCTGGATCAGCCAGCCGGTCGCGAGTGCGATGATGATGACGGAGCCCCACTTCAGCACCCCGTCGCGATAAAAGCGTGTGTGCCGCAGCAGGAAGGCGAGCGGCATGACGAGGAGCACGATCGATTCCTGGCCGAGCTCCACCCCGACGTTGAAGCCGCCCAGTGATGCTGCCATCGAAAGCGGGGGAAGCTGCAGACCGTAGAGGGCGCTCGCAAAGCCGAGGCCGTGCACGAACCCGAAGGCGAAGGCGATCAGCCAGAGTCGTCGCGTGACAATGGGATAAAGGTTGTTGGCCGCGGCCACGATCACTGAGATCGCGATTCCGGACTCCACCAGGCGGCTCGGCAGATTCACGATACCCAAAGTAGCGAGGGTGAGCGTCACCGAATGCGAGAGGGTGAAGCCGGAGACCACCTTGATGACATCGACGAACGCTCGCCACCAGCTCGCAACAGGAACCCACACGTAGCGGGTCATGGTGCGAGCCATCGTCGGCACGGCGATGAGAGTGCCGCCGCCGCCGGCGGCAAGCAGCGCTCCCCCGCCGGGTCCCCCGACCTGATCGACGCCCCGGGAGTCGATGCGGCGGCGCGTCATCACCGCCGGCAGCAACAGGGACATCAGGAAGAGCAGATGATCCATGCCGGTCCAGATGTGCCAGAGACCATCTGTCACGAAGCTGCGAAACTCCTGCCAGCGGTCGGGCCTGCGCAGGTCGAGCGTAGTGACCGGCGCCTCCGGGCCGAGGACGGCCCCCGTCGTGATTCCGTTGGCGCGAATCGTCACGATTCCGCGATGATAGGGATCGACGTTGTCGAAGAGGCGATACACCACCGTCAGTTTGGCGGGGATATCTTTGTCGCAAGTGGTCCGGAACTCGATTACGTCGTAGGCGCCGTCAGTGTGATCGTCGATTTCCTGACTCGTGGGGTGCATCGCGCAGGTCAGGCCGTCCCCTTTGACCGCGAGCCGCGCTAGCGCATAGTCTTCGATCTCCCGGCGATGAGCCTGCACCTCGCCCCAGGTGATCCGCCCGTCGTGATTGCTGTCGATGCCGAGCGCGAAATCCAGATCGCGCAAGGCGATATCCCATTGCCCGTCGAGAGTGTGGAGATCGGCCCGGTCGGTTCGCAAGGTCAGATAGGCATCGCTCTCTTTATGCGCCGACGCGGGCAGAGAGTGCAGCATGAGGCCGAGCAGCAAGGGAGTCAGGTACCAGCGCAACGCTTTCATGATGAGGGGCCGGTGCGTGCCGTGATTTCGCGTGACCCCCTCGAGGCAATCGGGATCCGAGCAACGAGCCGCGCGATGTCGGCGTCCTGAAGGTGACTCCTGGCGAGCATTGCCAGGACCGGTTGCGCCGCCTGTGGCCTTCCTGCGGCCAACGCAGCCTGCAAGAGGATCCGCATGTCCTGCGGCGAGCGCTGTACGCTCCAGTTCTGCTCGGCGAGCTCGAGTGCCCGTGCCGGGTCGTGCTGCGCGTAGAGCACGAATTCGGCGTGCTCACGGTCATAGAGGCGGCTGCCGCGCTGATCCATCGCGGCAAAGCGCGCTTGCATCTCGGCGACATCATGACTGGCGCGCGCATCGTTCAGAGCGCATTCCGCGAAGACGATGCGCAGCATGGAAGTATCCGACGCCTCGTATCCCGCGAGTAGTCGCTTCACTGCCGCGGGCTCATGCTGGTCCAGGAGAAAATCCGCGTAATCGGCCAGCAGGAAGTTGTCTCCGGGCGTCCACTGCAAGCGCCGCCTGGAAATGCCGATCCGCTTCGGCATTTTTGCCGAGCCGTGCAGCCGTGTCGGCGAGCAGTCCTTCGACGTAGCTCTTGATGGCGGGCGGGGCAATGGGCCCGGGATATTCGATCAGACGCAGCAGCGCATATGCCTGCTGCGCATGCCCGGTCAGGGAACGCAGCTGTGCCGTGCAGAGCATGCCCATGAAGTCGCCGCCGATCTGCGCGACCCGGACGCAGGCACCGTTGGCGGCCGCATAGTCGGCCTGCACCATCTCCACGGTGGCGAGGGTCAGCCACGCCTGCAGATTGCGCGGACTGCGTTGCAGCAGGGCTGTCAGCTGCGAGCGGGACTGCTGAAAGAGGTGCCTGTTCTGCAGCACGGTGGCGCGAACGAGCAGCGCGGGAATCGGCACAGGATTGGTCTGCAGCCAAGGCGCCACCACCGCCATGCCGCGACCGATGTAGCGCGCATCGCCGGTCGAACGACCATAGTCGATGTAGGCATTGGCGAGCTGCACCGCAAGGTCCATGTTGTGCGGGTCGGCCTGCAGCCGGCTGTGCGTGGCATCGAAGGCGCGGACCCGGGGATCCGTGATCGATGGAACCTGCTCGAGCACTACCTCGGGTGAGGGCGGTACGTAGGGAACGAGATGGGCGCCGGCGGCGGCCAGCCCGCTGCAGAAAAGCGCGATCAGCCCGATCAGGAGGCCGGTGAGCCTGCATCCGGATGGATGCAGGCTCACCGGGTCGAGAGGCTCGAAGCGTTGCGGCTTGCGCATCGACTTCATCGCCGAGGCTCTCTAGGGCGTGGTGGTGCTGGGTGGAGGTGTGGTGGCAATGCCGTTGGGTCCGTTCGGCGAGCCCGGACGCGGCGTGTTGAGGTAAGGGAACGCATCGAGGTACGTATCCGCGGGGCTTATGGCCCCGGAGACGACTTCTGACGCGGCATCAGCACCAGCGGCACGAGCGCCATCGGTGTAGGGCGTGCCATGGTTCGGGTCCGACTTCTCCGAGCCGCAATTTCCGACGGCACCGCACAGCGCGCCTTCCGCCGCCCGTAGGGTGATGTCCACCACATCGTCGTATGGCCTGCGACCGTTGGGGAAGCCAGCGTCGTCGCCGCCCAGCACACCGAGGTCATTCTGCGAGGCCGCCGCAGTCGGCGCGATCGAAGTATTGAGTCGCAGCATTTCGGCGGGTTGGACATTGACGGGCTGGTTGAGGCCCTTGACCCCGGTCAGGAATATCGTGACCAGGTCGTTGCGCGGAGTCGCCGGGAACCATCGCAGCGCTGCCGAACAGCGTGTTCAGGAGGACGGGCAGGCTGGGATTGGTGACGTACTTGAGGAACTGTGCGTCGTCGCGAGGATGGCTGCCATTGAAGCGGTCCTTGTCCGGCAGCCCGATGACGACCTCGTTTACCAGCGGCATGCCCAGGCGGGAGACCTGCGCGTAATCCCGGCGGTCGAATTGCTGCGAATTCACCGGCGTGCCCTGGCTGTTCCACTGCGTGGGCACCTTCAGATCGCGCGGCATGCTCGAAGTGGTCCAGGCGCCGATGACCGGATCGTTGCCATGGGTGAGACACTTGATCGGCACTTCGAGTGCGATCGAGGTGACGTTGAAGCCCGTGAGCGTATTCGGCTCGGCGTCACGCGGACCGGCCGGGTTGGTGTTCACCAGGTCGAAGATGTCGCCGAGGTTGACTACGAATCCGTCCTTGCGTTGTCCCACGAAAACCCGCCCCGGAGCCGAGCAACCGGGAATGCCGACTTCGTAGACGAAGTTGCCCGCATAGCTGGCATAGTCGGGGATCGATTTGTTGCCGATGTTGTCCGCCGGCTTGTAGAAGGTCTCACCGCCGGTGCTCATGTTCGTGGCGGCCCAACCATTGCCGTTGCGATAAACGGTGAGGCGGTAGCTCTGCTGCACGTTCAGGGCCTTGCCACTCGTGTCTACGACGCCGTCATTGATCAGCGGAATCGCCACCTTCTGGTTGCCGGCCTGCACCGCGAAATTCTTGTTCATCGTGGTGAAGGTGAACTCGAAGGAGATGTCGGCGCTTGCTCCGCCGTCATTGCTGACTTTGATGGCGTAGATGGCGTGGGTATCCAACGGAAAGAAGTTGGGGCCGCCGTAGGGACTTTCGAAGGGAATGTAGTTCGCGATGAAGGTGACGTAGTTGCTGCGTCCCGGTTCATAGCTGCGGAACATATAGAAATCGGTCCCATCCACCTGCGGCATGCCGGAGATGAATGGGGCCTCACGGTGGCTGGACGCGAAGCTGAGCGCGGGCAGCGCCGCTGCCAGCGCCACCAGGATTCTTGCGGGCTGTTTCATGGGGAACTCCAAGACGTTTTCGACGCCGTGTTTTTGAAAAAAATGGAGGTCGCTGCCGGCATTACGTAACATCTCGGCGCGGGGATGCACGCGTCAGCCAAAATGTCTGGTGGAGCGGCGGTGACTCGAGGTCACCGCGGGATACGGGCGGGCGCCGCGGGACGCGGGGCGCCGACGGTCGGCTAGAGTTGGATGGCGCCCTTGGCGACGATGGGCCCGGTTGGCGCGCGGTGGGGCGCGCCGGCCGCCGGCTCGAGCGTGACCGCGAGCAGGGAGCCGTTGGTGAGGGCGGCGCGCAGGCCTGGGGGCACGATGACCGCATGCGAGCGGGTGTTGGAGAGTAATCCCAGTGACTGCGGCGCCTTGCCTTGCGGGATCAGCCAGAGCTCCGGCACCCGGCCGCGCGCATCGGGTGGCGCGGGGACCGGCACCAGCAGGATCGTTCCCGCCGCGACATCGATGGACGCCAGCCAGCCGGGCGCCCCGCTGTCACGCGCCAGGGTCGTGATCGGGCCGGCCGCCGGTTGCAGGGCCGCGGTCGGTTGCCGGGGGACAGGCGGCGGAGCGCGTCCGACCAGTAATGCGACGATCGCGGCGGCGACAGCGATCGCCGTCGCAGTGCGCCACAGGGCGATGCTCTGCCAGAGGCCGGCGCGGGCCGGCGGCGCCGCCCAACCCAGCCGTGAGCGAATTCGTTGCCACACATGGGGCGGCACTTCGACGGGGGAGATGTCCGCGTGGAGCGATTCCAGTCGTCTGCTCCCATTGCGCCACCAGGCGGGCGAACGCCGCATCGGTGGCGATGCGGGCCTGCGCGGCGCGCCGCTGCCCGGCGTCCATTACGCCGAGGACATACTCGCCCGCCAGCACCTCATCGGTCGGTGGCTCGAGCCCGTCTTCGTCACCTGACTTGAAGTCGTTGGCGCTCATGGCTCAGGGCCGCTCCAGGCAGGTTCGCAGCTGCAGCAGCCCGCGGCGGATCCAACTCTTCACGGACCCGAGTGGAGAGCCGCTGCGGACGGCCAGCTCTTCGTAGGTCGAGCCATCGAAAAAAGCGGCACGGATGAGTGTCCGGCGCCGGGTATCGAGCTCCTGCAGGCAGTTGTCGAGGCGCTCGCGGTCGGCGGCGCGCTCGGCATCGTCGTGCGGCGCTGCCTGCGGATCCGTCAATTCGGCTGCCAGATCGATGGAAGTGGTTTGCCTCCCCGTCGGCAGCGTGCGCAGGCGGTCTATGGCGCGGTTGCGGGCGATCATCCCCAGCCATGCGAGGGCGCTCGCCCGGCTGGGTCGTATTGCGCTGCCTTCTGCCAAATGGCCGCGAACACTTCCTGCAGCACGTCTTCCGCCTCCGCGCGTACCGGCAGCACCCGCAGGCAGATGCCGAAGAGCTTCGCGGAGGTCAGACCGTAAAGCATCTCGAAGGCATCGCGGCTGCCGAGTGCGACCCGCCCCAGCAGCGCCTCGGCTGTTGTGCCCTCGGGGCCGCTACCGGTAGATGGCTCGGACACTCAAACACCACATCGCCAGCGCTGCCTCGGCATTGGATCGCGACAGGTTAGCACATGCCGCCCCATTCGGTCAGCCACTCAGAACTCCTTCGAGAGGGTGAGGCGCACCATGAGAGGCTCGAGAGGATGCTCGTGGATGTCGGCGCGTCCATCCGGGTAGGTATCGATCTCGGTTTGCAGGCGATCGACATACCAGAACTCCGCAGCCGGCGCGCGCGTGTCGAGAAGGTTGTAGGCCCCCAGTGACGCGCTCCAGCTTCCAGGCAACGCGTAGCGGACATCCAGATTCACTTCGCCAAAGCCCCTTCCGTTCACCTGACCGGGGGCAGTCGGGGCATTGGCGCACGAGGTGGCGACTCCCGGGAAGTCCTTGACGGCCGCCGCGTTGTTGCACGGGCCGGAGGAGAGGGCGTAGTTGCCGAGATAACGATATTCGAGGCCGCCGCTCCAGCGCCCGAGGCCGGTCAGATCCATTGCCAGTCGAGCCAGTCGCCACCGGAGCATCGGTAATGTATTCGCCGACGTGGCCGGTGCCGTCATCGAACGGGCGTGTGAATCGGGTGTGATTCCCCGAAATGTTGCCGTAAAGTTCCAGCCAACGGCTCATTCGATACGTCAGGGTCAGTTCCATGCCGTAGCGTCGGCTCGGTGGACCGGCCGAATCCTCGCCGACGTCGGGGTTGATCGTGGTCTCCGACTGCTGCCACAGGTTGTAAATGGCAAACGTCATGGCGAGCGTGCTGGCGGGATTTGCCCGGACTCCGATTTCCTGTCCTTCCTGCCGCGCCAGCAATGGGGTATGCGGCAGTGCGAGGTCCGCATGTCCGTCCTGGTTGACGCCGCGCAGGTCGGCGCTGTGAAATCCGCGGCCGGCGCTCAAATAGAGTTCCATGGAATCGTTGACGGTGTAGATGAGACTGCCCTTGGGTTGCGGCAGTGCCTGCCGTACCGTGCCGCCGTTGGTATATCCCGCCGTCGCGTGCAGCGCCGCGAGAAAGTCGTCGTCCGTACCGTGCTGATAGTCCTCACGAATTCCGATCACACTGCGAAGGCGCGCTGTCCAGTGAGTCGTTGCCTGCGACATACGCCGCGGCAGCGAACATGTAGACCATGTCGTCGTTGGTAAATGAGGCAGGAGAGTCTGCCACCGGCAGCGGAGCCCTGTCCTCGGTTGCGTTACGCCCGACGTGCAGGATGTCGTCACGCACGAGCACGCCGACCAAAATCTGATTGTCGATATCGCGCAGGCGAACCGGCACGGTGAAATCCGATCGTCCGCCGAGCGCGCGGCGATTTTCGTACTGTTCCTCCTGATCGCCGTGAACCGGATCGATCAGGTAGTGGGTGAAGTCGTTCCAGAGGTGCAGCTGGTTGTCGATGAAGAACGCGCTCGAGACGAGCTGCCCATCTCCGAGGAAGACGTGATCGTCGAACGAAAGGCTCGAGCGCCACGCGCGGCCGCCATCGCTCGGATCGAGCGAGCCGAAGCGGTTCGGAACCAGGCCTTCGGTGATGGCCCGAAGTGGAATATCCGTCGTATTGGTCCATAGCTGGTGATAGAGCATGCCGGTGATCGAGTAACCGTTGCGCGCATCGCCCGAGCTGTAGCGCAGCACCGCGTTTTCCTTGCGCGCGTCATCCGGGGTCGCGAACGGGCTGCCGTAATGCTGGATCTCGAGGGCCTCCAACAGGTGGCCATCGCCCAAGTCCTGCGAGCCGGCGCTGAATAGCCGCTGGAAGCCGAACGAGCCGGCCGTCACTTGCATCTGATCCGCGATGGTGTCCCGATAGTCCAGGTGTATCGATCCCACGGCGCCGAAGTCACCGACATTGGCGTAGTAGGGCCCCTTGGTGTACGAGAGCCCATCGACCAGCTCCGGGATCATGAAATTCAGGTCCGTGTAACCCTGGCCGTGCGCGTGCGTCGGCTGGTTGATCGGCATGCCGTCCACGTAGGTCTCGAGGTCCGTGCCGTGGTCGAGGTTGTAGCCGCGCATCAGATACTGATTGGCTTTGCCCTCGCCGCTGTGCAACGTAACGATGAGCCCGGGTACGGTCTCCAACAGCTGACCGGGCCGGTAGATCCGGCAAGAGCTGCAATTGCTCGTCCGTCACCGCTCCCTCGCTGGCGGTCTGCACCGTCTGCAGGAGAGTGTCCTCACTCTGCGCGGTGATGATGACCTGCGGCAGGACGAGATCGGGGCTGGCCCCCGCAGCCGCTCCCGCTGCAATCGGCATGGATAGAGCAACCAGCGTGGCCAGATTTCTGCACATAGGTTTCTGGAGGCAGCCACTGCCGCTACCCCCGCGTCGGCTCTGAGCTGCTCTCTTTACGGATGGAGATGAGTTCCGGATGCAATGCGGAAGGCCGATCTGATCAAGACGAGCCGGCGGCTCCAATCCCGTACTCCGCAGGCTTAACACCAGGCCCGATGTCGCCTATGATCCTGGCGGCATCGTATGAAGATCATTGCCGTCACGAATATCAAAGGCGGAGTGGGCAAGACCACCACCGCCGTCAATCTGGCGTATCTGTGCGCCGCCGGCGGCCGCAGAACGCTGTTGTGGGATCTCGATCCGCAGGGAGGCGCGACCTACATCCTGGGGATCGATCCTGACCAGCGCGAATTCGTATCGGCAAAGAGACTGCTCGCCGGCAAGTATGAAGTACCCGAGCTGATCGTCGAGACCGGGTACGCGAATCTGGACCTCCTGCCGGCGAACCTGTCCTATCGAAAATTCGACATTCATCTCAATGCCCGCAAGAAGCCCACGGAGCGCCTGCTGAAGATAAGCCGGTCGCTGCGAGAGGTGTACGACGTACTGTTTCTGGATTGTCCGCCGGGCATTTCACTGCTGTCGGAAAACGTGCTGCATGCCGCGGATGTCGCGATCGTCCCGGTACTCCCTACGCCGCTATCGCTGCGTATGTTGATCCAATTGCGGGACTTCATCAGCGAGCAGGGATGGCAGGATCTGGCGCTGCTCCCTTTCTTCTCCATGGTCGATAGCCGCAGATCCCTGCATCGTGAGTTGATGGCGAGCACGCGCGAGCGGTTTCCAGGTGTTCTCGCCACCGCGGTGCCCTATTGGAGCGAGATCGAACGGATGAGCCAGCGGCGGGCACCGCTGCCGGCCTTCTCGCCGAGCGGCGGGGCAACGCCCATCTATAGGGCGCTATGGCAAGAGATGTCGGAACGAATGGGGAAAGATGAGCCGGCGCCTGTCTCCCCAGAGACCACCGACCCTGCCGGCGAGGCTTTTACGCAACCTTGATATAGGCGGTATACGGTTCATCGTGGATCGCCGTGAACGGCGCGAAGCGGATGCCACCGGCCTGCCAGTACCCATCGTTCGCACGACTCACGCTCAATAACTGACTACGGCTCAAATTCGGCTGCCGTGCCAGCGCGAACAGCACCTGCGGCCCTCGCACCAGCGCCACGACATCAGGATGATGTGCGTTGATCGGCACCAGTCGCACCGGCATCGGCACTTGCAGGTCGATCCGATCACCATCTTTCCACTTGCGTTCGATGGTGGCGAACCCGGTTCGTGCCTCCACAGGTACCGGCCTGCCGTTTACCCGTAACCTCGGCGAACTGCCATCGAGCCGTGACCACTCCGGGATGCGCAGTCGCAGGCGGAATCGCATGTCGCGGCTGGACTTGAGGTCCAGGCGCACGTGGCCGTCATTGACGTAGTCGCCGCTCTGCACGAGAGCGAGCCGGGTGCCGTCGGCCGCCGTCCAGCGCCCGGTGGACGGCGTGTAGAGATTGACGTACACGCCCTGCGGATCCCGGAAGTAGATCAGGACGTGGTAGTCCGCGGTGACCTGCGGTCAACGTGCCGGAGCAGCACGGCCAGCGATCCGGGAAGTAAGTGCGCGAGCCGTTGAAGTTGTAATCCGAATAGTAGAACGCGTTGCCATCGTCCTCGAGCCTTTTCGCGCCCAGCACCGTGTTGAGGAAGACCTGTTCCATGCTGTCGCCGTAGCGCCCGTCGCGCGTGATGCGTAACAGGTAACGGGCGAGCTTGAGGTGTGCGTAGCTTCCGCAGGGCGTCTCGAACCCACGGTGGGTCGTGGTGAGCGTGGTGTAGAGATCGTCGCTGTCGGGCTTGCGGAAATACTCTTCGGGTCCCCAGCCGCCCGTGGCGAAGCTCTGGGCGGTGATCATGGCGAAGCCGTTGCGCGCGGCATCGAGGTGCATGGGGCTGCCGGTGGATATGTAGGCCTGCGCCGCGGAGTTGAGCGCGTTGGCATAGCTGTAGGCGTGGTGGTTGGGCAGCACGTTGCTGCCCGGCCGCCAGCGGCGCAAAGAAGGTGTCGTCCAGCAGGAACCGCCGTGCCAGCGGCAGATAACGCCGCCCGGCCCGGCGCTGCCACGCGAGGAACAGGTTCTCTCCCAGCGTGTAGCTCTCATCCATCAGATACCAGCCGGACGTGCTTTCGCCGATCGACTGCCGCCAGCGCTTCTGCGGGTCGCCGCGGTCGAGCGCGCGCGGCGGCAGATGCGGCTCGGCAACGTCGGTCGTGCGGTCGAGGAGCGGAAACGCGGACTCGAGGCCGCAGTAGGAGTGCGCATCGATCAGCCCGCACACTATCTTGTCGTAGTTGTAGGCCGGAAAAGGGAAGTTGGCGTAGAAGCGCCCCGAGATGGCCGGCTCGTAGGCCGCCAGTATTTTCTCGACTTTGACTCTGGCGGCGGGATTTCCCGAGGCCGCGTAGCCGCGCGCGAGAGCCGAGATCCACTGGCCGAAGGCATGCCCCGGCGCGAAACCGTGTCCGCCGTAGGGATCCTTGTTCTGCGCCCGGACGGCATCGGAGACCAGGTCGTACCAGCCGCCCATGCCAGGCCCCGGTGCGGGCAGGCCGGCGCGCAATCGATAGGGCTTGAGCAGCGAGTCGACGTCCATCCGCAGCATCACGCCCTGGGTATGCTCGAACTGACTGCGGGGCAGGCCCGGCGCCAGACTGCACGTCGCCGTAGCCGAATTCCTCCAGTAGATCGTGGGCGCCGGCGCGCGTGTGCAGTCGCGTTGCAGCGCGGTGGCCGGCAGTGCGTAGCCGGAGACGGCAAGCAACGAAGCCGCCTTGAGGAATTCGCGGCGCGAATTGAGAGAGGAAGAAGCTTCGTCGCCCACGCAATACGCCCTCAGGCCGATCAGATCTCAGCACATGTTACACCCCAGGAGATGAATGGGCGTTCGGTCCGGAAGTCTCAAGCCGCTGCGCTGGCCTTTGCAGCCATTGTCGCCTTGGCCCACCAGATCAGCTCATCGAGTGCGGTCTTTGCCGCCGGCAGCAGGCCGGCCTCGATCTCGCTGAAGGGCTTGTTCCCAAACAGCGGGTGCACGGTCCTGAGATCGCTGCCGCCGATATGAATGGCGGCATGGGTCGAGACCATCTGCAATTCGACCCCGATCGAGCGCAGATGCTCGATCGCACGTGCCGCGCCCACGCTGCCGTAGCCGATGGCGGTGAAGGGCTTGCGGGTCCACTCCTTGTAGGCTTGATCGAGCGCATTCTTGAGCGCGCCGGTGATGGAGTGGTTGTATTCCGCCACCACGAAGATGTAGCCATCGTACCGGGCAACGGTCTGCTGCCAGCGAATGGCTTCGGGGTCCTCGCTCGGCAGCCACATGTTCGATGCCTTTTCAGCGAAGAAGGGCAATGGGTGCGCGCGCAGATCGACCAGCTCCACTTCCATGTCGCCTCGCGCCTGAGCCTGCTTCAGGATCCATTGCGCCGGGACGTCGGCAAAGCGGGTGGGGCGGGTGGAGCCGATGATCACGGCAATTCGGGGCTTGGAATCCATGATAACCTCTTGTGGCTGGTTTCCAGTAGTAACCAGATTACAAGAGGTGTGCGTGGCGAAACAAGAAGGCACCTTGCCGATACCAGGTAACCACGGAGATACCGCCGGCTGTGAGCACATCAGCCGTCTGATCGCGCGAATCAGCGACAAGTGGACGCTGCTCGTGGTGCGTGTGCTCGGGCGCGGCCCGTGCCGCTTCAATGCGTTGCGCCGGGAGGTTGGCGAGATCAGCCAAAAGGTCCTTGCGGCAACGCTACGGGAGCTCGAAGAGAACGGTTTCGTCTCCCGAACCGTGACACCCGTTACCCCGCCTCAGGTCGAATATGCGCTCACGAAGCTCGGCAAGGACTTTCTGAAACCGGTGCAGTCACTTGCGGAGTGGGTCATTGAGAACTCCTCGCGCATGGATGTGGCACGGGCAGCCTACGCGAAGCGCCCGACACACGAGCGTGCAACGGCGTCCAAGCGCTAGGCTAGGGAGTCCCCAGCTGCCAGAACAGGAACGCCAGTTCACGCGCCGTTTGATCGACCTCGGCGCCTGCCGGGAGGGTGCCCGAATGACCGGATTTGGAATCGTAGAGGAGTAGGACTGGTCGGCCGGATGCGCTCGCGTTCTGCAACGCGGCGGTCATTTTCAGGGAATGCGCCGGGTTGACCCGCGTATCGTTGGCGCCGGTCACCAGCAGGACGGCCGGATAGTCCCGGCCGTTCACGACGTGCTGATAAGGCGAGTAGGCGTACAGGGTGCGGAATTGCTCTGCATTCTTCACCGAGCCGTACTCGGACAGCCACCAGCCCGCGATGCCGAAGCGCTCATACCGCAGCATGTCGGCGAGCGGATAGCGTGCAATGGCGGCTCCAAAGAGCTCGGGATGCTGGGTGATCGAGGCCAGGACCAACAGTCCGCCATTGCTCATGCCTTGAATGCCGAGTCGCCTGGGACTCGTGTAGTGATGGGCCACCAGCCAGCGGGCGGCGGCGGCAAAGTCATCGAAGCTGTTCTGCTTGTGGTCGAGATCGCCGGCGCGGTGCCACGCCTCGCCGAATTCATTGCCGCCGCGGATGTTGGCCAGCGCGTAGATGCCCCCGTGCTGTATCCAAACGGCCTCTTCAGGGGAGAAATCGGGTGTTTGGGCCCAGTCGAACCCGCCGTATCCGTAAAGAAGGACCGGATGATCACCGTTATGCCCGAGCTCGCGTTTGTGCGCGAGGAACATGGGCACCTGGGTACCGTCCGAGGAGCGATACCAGATCTGGTCGGTGATGATGTCGGAAAGCCAAGCCGGGGCGCTTGGCGCGGAAATCACGGCTACCGATTTCGCCGCTATCGAATAGGCGTAAAGGGTCGCCGGCGTTTGAAAGGCGGAATACGCGAAGCACACTACCGGCAGGTTCCAGGTGCCGTCGATGGCGGTGACGGTGCCCATGCCCGGAAGAGGGATGTCTTCGTGTGTCTTGGCGTCCGCACTCGCGACCTCGAGTCGTGAGTGCGCGTTGTGCATGTAGAGCAGCACCAGATTGTCACCCGCCAACGCAAAACTCTCTAGCGAGTCCTTCTGCTCGGGTACGAGCACGCGCCAGTCCTTGATACCGGGTCTGCCGACGTCGGCCTCCATGATGCGCCCCCGCGGCGCCTTCCAGTCGGTGTCGATGAAAATGTGCCCATGAGCGGCGCGCGCCACGAAATTCGCGGCAACGCCTGTCACCAAGGTCCGCGCCGCCGCGCCGCCGTTCGTTGGCAGCAGGTAAAGATCAGTCGGTCCCGTCGCACCGTGCAACGCTTCGAGCAGCAGCAGCCGGCCATCGGCGGACAGATTCGCCTGTAGGATGATTTGCGGCCCGAGGCCGGACCCGAACAGCATCCTGTCCGTCTTCATCGGTGTGCCGAGCTCGTGTGCGTAGAGCCGAGGTCCTTTGTTATCGAAGGTGATGTAATAAATCTGCTTTCCTTCCGGGGACAAGAGCAGTGACCAGTAGATGTAACGCGACTCCGGCAGAACATCCGGCAACGCCCGGCGGGCGGAGACATCGTAGAAGTGAATGCTCAGCTCATCCTGTCCGCCACGGCGCAGGCCGTATGCGATCACGTTGCCGTCATCGGATACGTTCAGAAGATCGATCGTCGTGCTGTTGTCAGAGCTCAGCGCTTGCGCATCGATCAGTTGCCGCTCGGGGCCCTTGATCCCGTCACGCAGATACAGAGAGGCGATCTGACGGTTGCGCTCCTTCTTCAGGATGACGTACCGTCCCCGGCGATAGATTACGGCTTCAGGCGTCTCCAGCGCCGTCAGGGTACGCAGTTCGCCTTTTACGCGATCGAGCGACGGCTGATGATCGAGCAGGCCATGCGTGTAACGCTGCTCCGATTGGATCCAGGCCCGAGTGCGCGGTGATGATGGGTCCTCCAACCAGCGGTAGGGGTCGGGAACGCGCACCCCGTGCAGAAGGTCGACGACCTGATCGCGTGGCGCGGCAGGCGGTGCCGGAGTATTTCGCGCGGCTGCGGCGCCTGCGACTATCGCAGTGCTCGCGATAGCCCAGATGATGCAACGTTGAATAATCGGATGTCGCACGGACTGCACCCAGCCTCTGTTTTGCGGACCGGGCGTCAGCCTAATGCGCGGCGAAACTCACCCGCAAGCGGTCAGGCCCGCCCAATGCACCATCTGGCCCGAAGGCGCCGAGGTCGGCTGGCCCGGGACCGCGCCTAGCAGGCCCTCTCTGAACAGCGCCGCAATGTGCCGAGTTCGAGACTTAAGGTGAGTTCACTCAAGAGATCGAGCTCATGCACGACGCGAGACCCGGTCCGCCTCGCAATGAGACGGTACGAGAGTACCGGCCCGACAGCGGGGAACGAGCTTCCCTGAAAGCTGAGCTGCGCCGGATGACGACGGAATGTCCCGAGCTGCCGCTGATCATCGGCGGCAAGGACGTGCTGACGGGGTGCCGCGAGGCCGCCATTGAGCCACACGATCATCGACGCACGCTTGCTCATGCGCATCTGGGCGGCGCCGCGGAGGTCAGCGCGGCTGTAGCTGCAGCAAGGCGTGCCTCCATGGACTGGTCGCGCGCCTCGCCGCGCGATCGGGCCGCGGTATTTCTGCGGGCGGCGGAACTGCTTTCCGGACCCTGGCGGGACCGACTCAATGCGGCGACCATGCTCGGCCAGTCGAAGACGGCACACCAGGCGGAGATCGATTCCGCCGCCGAGCTGATCGACTTCTGGCGGTGCAATGTCGAGTTCATGTTCAGGATCCATGACGAGCAGCCGCTCTCGCCCGCGGATGCGGTCAACAGCCTGGACTACCGGCCGCTCGAGGGTTTCGTCTTTGCCGTCTCGCCATTCAACTTCACGGCCATCGCGGGGAATCTCCCGACCGCACCCGCGCTCATGGGAAACACGGTCCTGTGGAAGCCCTCAGCGACGGCCAAGTATTCAGCCCACCTCATCATGCGTCTGCTGCAGCAAGCGGGGCTGCCGGATGGCGTAATCAACCTGGTATACGGTGATGCGGCCGAGATCTCCGCGGTCGCGTTGAGTCATTCGGACCTGGCGGGCGTTCACTTCACCGGCTCGACCTCGGTGTTCAATTCCATCCTGCAGCGGACCGGCGAGACCGCTTATCGGAACTATCCGCGAATCGTCGGCGAGACCGGCGGCAAGAACTTCGTCCTGGTGCATCCGAGCGCCGATCCCGATGCCGTGGTCGCCGCTGTCGTCCGCGGCGCTTTCGAATACCAGGGGCAAAAGTGCTCCGCCGCCTCGCGCCTGTTCGTTCCGGGCAGCCTCTGGCCAGGATTGCGCGAGAAGCTCGCGGCGCAGATCGCGACCATTCGGATGGGAGATGTGCGCGACTTCCGCAACTTCATGGGAGCCGTCATCGACGAGAAGTCCTGGCGCAAGCTTGCTGCAGTCATCGCGGCAGCCAGGCAGGCGCCGGGCGTGAAACTGCTGGCCGGAGAGGGCGCTGATATGACCCACGGCTATTTCGTCGCGCCGACGCTGCTCGAGGTTGACGATCCCCGTTCCCGGTTCATGACGGAGGAGTTCTTCGGGCCGATCGCCAGCGCGTTCGTCTATCCGGACCGGGACTACGACGGGGTTCTCGGGCTGATAGACTCGACTACCACGTATGGTCTGACGGGGGCCATTTTTGCACGTGATCCGACCGTGATCGCCAGATCCAGCCAGGCGCTGCGTTACGCTGCGGGCAACTTCTACGTCAACGACAAGCCGACTGGCGCGGTGGTGGGCCAACAGCCATTTGGAGGCGCCAGGGCATCAGGCACCAATGACAAAGCCGGATCGATCTGGAATCTGGCCCGCTGGACCTCGCCACGCACCGTGAAAACGAGTCGCGCGCCCCCGACCGACTATCGCTATCCCTTCATGCAAGCGGAGTGAGCCGACCTGAGGATCCCATCACCATGAGCGCGAGTCCCATACGACGTCGAGGCATGCTCGATCGCATGCCGATCGAGCTCTTACGCCACGATGCGCAAGACGACGGGCTCAAGCGCGCCCTGGGCCCCATCCATTTGTTGTTGCTGGGAATCGGATGCATCCTGGGTGCGGGCATTTACGTGTTGCCGGGCACCGCGGCCGCGGAATTCGCCGGGCCGGCGGTCATGCTGTCCTTCGTCATCGCCGGGGCCGCCTGTGCGCTCACCGCCCTTTGCTTTGCGGAGCTGGCGTCGGTCATGCCGGTGTCCGGCGCGTCCTATACATACTGTTACGCATCGCTGGGCGAGGTCTATGCCTGGGCTCTGGGGTGGCTCCTCATGCTGGAGTATGGTCTGGCCGGCTCGTTGCTCGGCGTGGGATTTTCAAGCTATCTGGTGAGTCTCCTGCACGACTTCGGTGTCGTCGTCCCAGGAGTGTTTTCGTCCTCGATGATCCAGGCTGCTGGCGCTGGGTTCGTCGCGGTCGGTGCGCTCAATCTGGTGGCGGTCGCGGCAATCCTTGCCGTGGGGATTGTCCTCATGATCGGCGTCTCGGAGTCGGCGCGTGTCAATGCCGTGCTGGTCACCATCAAGATACTGGTGCTCGCCGGCTTCATCGCCGCTGGCGTGAGCTCCATTCACGTGTCGAATTGGGTGCCCTTCCTGCCGCCCAACGAAGGAGGGTTTCGCTACGGCTGGCCGGGTGTATTCCGGGCCGCCTCGATTCTGTTCTTCGCATACCTCGGTTTCAACACAGTCTCGACCGCGGCTTCGGAAGCCCGCAATCCGCAAAAGGATGTGCCGTTCGGTATCGTGGGCTCGCTCGTGGTATGCGGCATCCTCTACATCATCGTGGCCGCGGTCATGACGGGCGTCGTGCCGTTTCGCAGGCTGGGAGTACCCGATCCCATCGCAGTGGCCATGGATGCCGTTGGCCATCCGAAGATCGCCATGCTGGTCAAACTCGGCGCGCTGACGGGGTTGAGCTCCGTGCTGTTGGTGAACGCGTTTGGCCAGTCCCGTATCACCTTCGCCATGGCACGTGACGGTCTGTTGCCGCAATTGTTCGCCAACATTCACCGCCGGCTGCGGACGCCGTGGTTGGGAATTGCAGTGCTGTCCCTGATTTCCGCCGTGCTGGCCGCGGTCTTCCCGCTGTCACTTCTGGCGGACCTGATCAGCCTGGGCACCGGCGCCGCCTTCATCATCGCCGCGATCAGCCTGATCTGGCTGCGCAACACGCGACCGGAGCTGGAGCGTCCGTTCCGGGTTCCGCTGGGGGGCGTGCGAATTCGGGGAATGTGGGTGGGCTACGTGCCCGCCGCGGCAATCCTGATGTGCATTCTGATGATCGCACCGGTGGTACTCGACATTGGCAGGCAGGTCTGGCTGGGTCAGCCCACGGCCGCGATCTTCCTCGGGGTGTATGTCGCGATCGGCGCGCTCATCTACGCGCTCTACGGGCGGCGCAGGTCCCGCGTGTACGCCCCCAGTCAGGCGCCTGCCCCCATCCACATGCCGGACGCCGGAGGACCGCCGTGAGCAGTCAGTTGTTTCAACCCCGATCGGATCAGGATGTGCTGCGCCTGCTTCGCGAGCAACCCTTCGGCTGGCTCATCAGCGGGCACGGCGAGACCTTTCGTGCGACGGGCCTGCCGTTTCGTCCCAAGCTCGGACCCGCGGGCACGCTGGTCGGCCTCTGGGGCCACATCGCCCGATCCAATGCGCAGACCGAGGCGCTGCGACGGGATCCGCGCGCGGCGATTCTCATTCTCGGCGCCAACGGGTACATCTCACCTTCCTGGATGGCGGACCGGACCCAGGCTCCCACCTGGAACTACGTCAGCGTCCAGTTCCTGACCAACATCGCCTTCATCGAGGACGACGCGGGTCTCGAGTGGGTGCTGCGCGATCTCATCGGCGAGGTGGAGGCCGGCCGGCCCAATGCCTGGAGCATGGACGACATGGGTGCGCGCTACGCCCGCCTGGCGCAGCGGATCGTCGCCTTCGAAGCCAAAATCGTGGAAATGAGGCCGAAATTCAAACTCGGGCAGGACGAGCGGCGCGATGTGTTCGCGGACATCATGCGGGGGCTGGAAGCGACCGACGCGGACGGGCTGCGAGCGTGGATGGCGGATTTCGCGAGTGAGGACGGTCGCTAACCGGGCTCGTCTTCGGCGAAGATGGCGAGGTAGTGTGTTGGCGCCACGCCGAAAGCGCGCCGGAACATGGCGGTGAACGCACTCGGGCTCTTGTATCCCACATCGAGCGCGACGCGCGTGACCGGCTGTCCCAATGCCAGCCGCGACATCGCTTCCATCAACCTCACGTTCTGGCGCCAGCCGGCGAAAGTCATTCCGGTTTCCCGCCGGAAGGTACGCGTGAACGTGCGGCGCCCCATGCCGGCGACGTCCGCCCAGTGGTCGAGCCTGTCCGGCTCGGCCGGCTCCCGCAGGATGGCGGCACACACCCTGACCAGGCGGCGATCGGTCGGCATCGGCACATGTAACGGAGTGGTGCGGCTGCGCCGGATCTCGTCGAGGAGAAGAGCGATCAGCCGCCCGTCGCGCCCCGCCTCGTCGTATTCGATGGGGATGCGAGTAGCCTCCACGATCAGCTCACGCAGCAGATCGGAGACCTCGATGACCTGGCACGCGTCCGGCAGGCCGCACGCCGTTTGCGGTTGCACGTAGAGGGTCCGACAGGAAACCTTGCCGCGGCAGTGGACCTCGTGCACCTCGCTGGCCGGGACCCATACCGCCCGCTGCGGTGGCACCACATAGCTCGCGGATGCCGTGGTAACGGTCATGACCCCGGTCGTTGAATAGATCAGCTGCGCGCGCGCGTGGCGATGCGGCGGGTCGATGTGCCCGGATGCGTATTCATCGGCCAAAGCGGATACCGGGCGCGGAACATCCTGGTAATCGATACCCCGGGTGCTGCGTGCCTTCTGGCCCGCGCGAGACGAGGAAGGGTCCCGAAGCGACAGTGGAGTTCTCCTCGCAGACCTAGCTTTACATCATATTACTGTTCCGAGACAGGCTTTGCAGCTGCCTCCATTCAGACGCGGGTAGGGCGGAGAAAGAATTCAATGCAGGGGATTGTCGGAGCCGAAGACGCGCTGGATCCCGAGATCCAAGCGTTCATGGCCGCAATGAAGGCAGGGTTCTCTCGCTATCCTCCACTGAGCGATCTGTCCTTCCCGGAAGCGCGCGCGGTCGCCGAGGCCGTCCGTCTGCAGTGGCGGCAAGGCGGCCCGGTCATGGCGTCCACGGAGGATCGCCGCATCGGCACCGGCCCCAGCGAAGTCCGGGTCAGAATTCATCGTCCGGAGGGCCAGGCGCGTGGGCTCACACCGGCGCTCGTCTACCTGCACGGAGGCGGCTGGACCCTGTTCAGTCTCGATACGCACGACAGGGTTATGCGCGAGTATGCCCAGCGTGCCGGCGTGACCGTCGTCGGCGTCGATTACGCGCTGTCTCCGGAAGCGAAATTTCCCAGGGCGCTCGAGCAAACCATCGGCGTGGTCGAGTGGCTGAGCGTCCGCGGCCGCGAGCTCGGGATCGACTCCGCGCGGCTGGCTATCGGCGGTGACTCTGCCGGCGGAAACCTGGCCGTCGCAACAGCGCTCAGGCTGCGCGACGCGGGCAAGCGCACGCTGCTGCGCGCGGTCCTGATGAGCTACGCCGTCGTCGATTCGGAGTGCTCCCCGGCAGCGGT
This sequence comes from uncultured Pseudomonadota bacterium, assembly GCA_963726045.1. GTDB lineage: Bacteria > Pseudomonadota > Gammaproteobacteria > Steroidobacterales > Steroidobacteraceae > 13-2-20CM-66-19. The sequence continues at coordinate 64,110 of CAVSAZ010000012.1, read as the reverse complement.
CGAGCGATATGGCGGCGACGCTTTCATGCTCACGGGTGAGGAGATGCGCCAGTTCTGGGCCAATTATCTCGTCAGCACCGACCAGGCCCGCGATCCCTATGCCTGCCCGACGCGGTCGGACCTGCGTGGCCTGCCGCCCGTCTTTCTCGGCATCACCGAGTGCGACGTGCTGGCGGAGCAGAACCTGGCCTTCGCGAAGGCCCTGCGCGCCGCCGGGGTCGAGACCGAGGCGGTCGTCTATCCGGGCACGACACACAGCTTCCTCGAGGCGGTCTCGATCGCTCGCGTCGCGGAACGCGCGCTGCAGGAGGGCTCGGTGTGGTTACAGAGCAAACTTTCCCGCTAGCGTTGATCACCTCATCTGTCACAACGACTTCGTCTTGGGGGACGAATCATGAACAAGAGTGACTTCCGAGTTACGAGCATGTCCGACAATTCTCGCCCACGATACGCGTTGATCGCGACGCTGCTCATTGCGCTCGTCGCATCCAGGGCCGCCGTGGCGGTTGATTCCGCCCAGCAGGACTCGACGTCGCAGTCGGCGACGACGACCACCAGTACGGCAGACAACAGCAAGCAGGCCGAGCCGCCGACGCTCACGACCATCATGGTCACGGCGTACGTGCCGCGCGATACCAACGCAGCGGCGAAAATGCAGGTGCCGCTTCTGGAAACCCCGCAGGCGGTCACCGTCATATCCCGTGCGCAGATGGATCTGCTCGACTGGCAGAGCCTCGATCAGGTGGTGCGTTATACGGCCGGTGTGGTCGGCGGCATCTTCGGCCCCGACCCCCGTTACGACTGGTTGAACCAGCGCGGCTTCAATCCCACGGTCTATATCAACGGCCTGCAGGCGCCCATCGGCTCGGTGCAGAGCACGGGCGTCGATCTATTCGGCTTTCAAACCGTCGAAGTGCTGAAGGGCCCGTCGTCCACGCTCTATGGGTCGGCGCCTCCCGGCGGCATCGTGGACATGACCAGCCGCCGGCCGGAGAGCGTCGCTGACGGCGAAGTGCAGCTGCAGTACGGCAGTTTCGACAACAAGCAGGCCGACCTGGACGCCACCGGTCCGCTCAATCAGCAGGGCACCCTCCTGGGCCGCATCACCGTGCTGGGCTACGACCGTGGCAGCCAGAGATACGGCGTCAGCACCGATCGTTACTATGTCGCACCCGCGCTCACCTGGTTGGCGTCGCCCGACACGACCGTGACGCTGCTGAGCTATTTTCAACACGACACGGTGAACGGGGACGGAGATGGCTTCCTGCCGGCCTACGGCGTGCTGCTGCCGAACCCCCTGGGCCCGGTTTCACCCAGCACCAATCTCGGGGACACCAAGTACAATCGCTTCTCCCGCCGCCAATACGGAGTCGGCTACGAGGTCGATCACACCTTCAACGACCACTGGCAGTTCAAGCAGAATCTGATGTACTTCGACGACATCACGGACATTCTGCAGGTCTATGGCGCCGGACTCGCCACGGATAGCGACGGCGTGCCGACGGATTACCGCACGGTCAATCGGTATAACTTTCCGTTCGATGAGAGTATTCGCGCTCTCGAGGCCGACTCCCGTCTTTCCGGGAAATTCAGCGACGGCGGCCTGACGCAAAACGTGCTGATCGGCTTCGACTTTCGTCATTATGCCGACGATGCCGAGTACGGCTTCGCCGTAGCGCCGCCGATCGATCTATACGATCCAACCTACGGCGTGCCGATCACCACGCCGCCGCTGTCTTCCCCGTATCTGCAACAGATACAAAGACAGCTCGGGCTCTACGCCGAGGACGTGTTGAAGCTGAACAAGTGGGTGCTGACGGTGGGCGGTCGGGAGGACAATCTCGACATGAGCAACTTCGGCACGCAGACGACCAATCACAAATTCACCTACCACGTTGGCCTCAATTATCTCCTCCCGGACGGTCTGGCCCCTTACGTCTCGTACGCGACGTCGTTTCAGCCGACTTCCGGGGCGACCTTCGCGGGTGGCGCATTTCAGCCCACCACCGGCAATCAGGTCGAGGCCGGCTTGAAATTCCAGCCTGTGGCCGTAGGGTCGCAGATGCATCTGTTCACTACGCTGTCGGCATACGAGCTGAAGCAGAACAACGTGCTGACCCCCGACCCGGATCACACCTTCTTTGAGGTGCAGACCGGCCAGGTGGAAGTGAAGGGGCTCGAGCTGGAGAGCGTGATGCGCGTGGGGGCGCACTGGAGCTTCAATGCCGCCATCACCAGCATGAATCCTGTGGTCACCAAGGCCAATGGTCCCTCCCTGGACAAGCAGCTGCCGGTGACGCCCAAGCTCATGGCTTCGGCTCTGGCGGACTACACCGTGCAGTCGGGTATTTTTTCCGACCTCGGCGCCAGTCTGGGCTTTCGGTATATCGGACCCAGCTATGGGGATTCCGCGAATACCCTCAGGGCTCCGGGGGCGACTCTCTGGGATTCTACGCTGCACTACACCTACCGGGATCACTGGCTCATGGATCTCAGCATGTCCAACATGCTCAACAAGACCTATGTTGCGCAATGCTCGGATCTCGCCTCGTGCTACTACGGCGTCAAGCGGGTCGTCAATCTGACGGTGACGCGGGTGTTCTAGGGCCGGAGCGGTCCTCATCATGAAGCGCAGGCAATTCCTCCTGCTCGCGGCTGCCACACCGGTGGCAGCGCGCCTGCGGGCCAGATCTGCCCATTGCGCGGTGCCGACGCCGCCCGTTACGCCAGAAAGGCCGGAACGCCTCGTTCAGCTGGGGCGTGCCAGAGTCGATGAGTATGCGTGGCTGAAGCCTTCCAATTGGAAGGAGGTATGGAAGAACCCGACCGCTCTGAGCGCCGTCATTCGCTCACATCTCGATGCGGAAAACGCCTACGCCTCGGAGATTCTGGCGTCGACGCAACCGCTGCAGCGGCAGCTCTTTGCCGAGATGTCGGCGCGCTCGGGTGGGGACGATTCGCCACCCCCGTACTCTGTGGGAGCGTGGCTCTACTACCAGCGCTTTCCGCCAGGCGCACAGCAGCCAAACTGGTATCGGAAACGCCGTGACGGCAGTGCCGGCGAAGAGTTGCTTCTCGACGGATCGGCGCGCGCACACGCCAACCCATCGTTTTCGATCATCAATGCAACGCTCAGCCCGGATCAGAATCTCTTCGCATGGGCGGAGGACGCGACGGGGTCGGAGAGGTATCGTATCCAAGTAAAGGATCTCCGTACCGGAGCAATTCTTCCCGATCCGATCGAAGATGCCTATGGCGACTTCGTATTTTCGTCTGATTCGCAATGGATATTCTGGGTTCTTCGGGACGCCAACAGCCGTCCCGCGCAGGTCTTGCGTCGGCACCTGCGCACGGGCGCGAGCTCCGTGGTGTACCGGGAGGCTGCACCGGATGTCCTCATGACGGTCACGGGCACGTCATCCGGCCGCTATGTGATGATCCGCTCATGGAACGCGACCTCCAGCGAGGTTCGGCTGATCTCCAGTGCGAAGCCGGACGGGGCGCCGCGCGTGGTCGAGCCCCGCACAAAGGGGATGGTGTACTCGGTAGAGGACTGGAACGGACGTCTCGTCATCCTCACGAACGCCGACGGCGCGACGAATTTCAAGCTGATGTGGGCGAACGAGTCGAATCCCGGGCGCGCCGGTTGGCGTAACTGGATTCCCTATGAGTCGCAGAGATACACGATCGGGATGTGGGCGTTCCACGATTATTTCGTGCGCCTGGAGCGGAAGGACGCGAACCCCAGTTTGGTGGTGACGCACGCCAAGGATATGTCCGAAACCCGTATCGAGCGGGAGGATGCGGCATACGTCATGGACGTGTCTGACCACCAGGAGTACGAGTCGCACGCACTGCGCTACGTCTATCAGTCACCGAGTCAGCCTCAGAAATGGATCTCGTACGATATGTCGAGCAAGTCCACCGTGACATTGAAGACGCAGGAGGTAGGAGGCGGCTTCCGCCCGGAAGACTATGTCGTGGAGCGCGTCTTTGCCGTTGCCGGCGACGGGGCAAAGGTCCCGATCACGGTGCTGCATCATCGGGACACCAAGCTCGACGGCCGCGCGCCGCTGATGATGTATGGATACGGTTCCTACGGTGTCTTCATCGACCCGGAATTTTCACCGGAGATATTTTCGCTCGTGAACCGCGGCTGGGTTTACGCCATTGCGCATGTGCGGGGAGGCTCCGCCGTGGGATGGAGCTGGTATCTTCAGGCCCGCAAGCTGCACAAAAAAGTCACGTTCACGGATTTCGTCTCCTGCGCCGAGGCTTTGATTCAGCGTCGGTACTGCAGCAAGGGGCGTATCGTCATGAACGGCTTCTCCGCGGGCGGCCTGCTGGTGGGCGCAGTGCTCAATATGCGTCCCGACCTGTTCTCGGGTGTCATCGCAGAAGCGCCATTCGTGGATATGCTGAATACCATGAGCGACCCCAGTCATCCGCTCGTGCCGCTCACGTACCCCGATTGGGGTAATCCGCTGGCGAGCAAGGATGTGTACGACTATATGGCCAGCTACTCGCCCTACGACAATGTCGAACGGCGGGCCTATCCACGCGGTCCTGGCGACGACCAGCGTGGCGGATGATCGCGTCGGATTCTGGGAGCCGGCCAAGTGGATCGCGAAACTGCGCGCCAATGACACCAGCCACAGCCCAAAAATGCTGTGCGTCGAGATGGGCGGCCACGGCGGCTCCTCAGGCAGGCTGGAGGGCTTGAGGCAGGTCGCACTGTTCTACGCGTTTGCCATCTGGACCCTGACCCGTCGTTGCGCTTGAGGGGGTCGCGGTGGGTTATTTCCAGCAACCCTACACTCTGCCGTGGCGCAAGGCCTTGTTTCAGGTGCATCTTTGGATAGGCGTGATCATTGGCCTCTATGTGATCGCGATCTGCCTGTCCGGCTGCGTGCTGGTGTTCGAGCAGGACCTGCTCAACGACAGACCGCAACTCGCACAAGCTGCAACGCACGCTGCTCCGGATTGGGGAGCGATGGCTCAGGTGGCGATTGCTGCCAATCCCGGGAGCAAACTCTCCTTCATCGACATGCGTTCGGCAAACCGTCGCATCGTCCCCGTTGGTCTGAAGAAGGGCGATGAGACGCTCGTCGTCTACACCGACTCGTACACGGGTCGCGTGGTCACGCAGGAAGTTCTGGAACGAAAGCACTGGCTGGTGGAGTCCGCACTGGCGCTGCATACGGAGCTCGCACTTGGCGCCAGCGGCGCAATCGCGGATGGAATTGGCGGCGCGCTGCTCTTTCTGATGGCAGTCATCGGCATGGTGTTGTGGTGGCCCGGCGTCCGCAGCTGGAAGCGTGCGCTCAGGATCAACTGGCGCGCTCCATGGGCGCGCTTCAACTTCGATGTCCACAGGTCTTTCGGATTCTGGTGCTTTCTGCTCATCGCCATGTGGGGCGTGACGGGCGCCTATTTCATTTTTCCAGATTCCGTTCATGAGCTCATAAACAAATTCTCGGCCGTGAGCGACCTGCAACAGTTGCCTTCGGATTGGAAGCTGGGAGATCCGGTTCTCCCGGTCGGCGAGTTCATCCGTCGTGCGCAAAACATGTATCCGCACGACGGGCTCGCCTATGCTTTCATGGACGCTGACCGGCCCCAAGGGGAAGTCCAGATCTACATGTCGCCGAATCCGTCGGTTCCGATGGAGCTGCTGGAGGACGAGGTGGTGTTCAACCCTGCCACCGGCGCCGTTCTCATGAACACATCGAGCGGGCGCTGGACCGCGGGAGAGCGGTTCTCCTTGGGCGTTTATTCAGTGCATTTCGGGGACTTCGGCGGCCTGCTCGTGCAGATACTGTGGGTGGTGCTCGGCCTCGTGCCGGTGGTGCTGGTGATCACGGCATACACCATGTGGTGGTATCGATCGCTGAAGAAGAAATGGGCGATGCTTCATTTCCGACCGGACGCCACATAAGCGTAGCCCAGATAGAACTGCCTGACGGCGTGCCATTCGCGATCTTCGCGCCGATCAAGCCGCGGAGCCCGGGTTCCTCGACATAGTGCGGGAGCGCTTGCGCTTCGGAGTCTGCGACGCGACGGGCTGAGCCGGTGCTCTGACGAAATCGATGAACGCCCGCAGCGGTGCAGGTACCAGGCGCCGTCCGGAGTAGTATAAGAAAGGCCCCGAGAAACTCTGCCACCACGGCTCGAGAACAGGCTCGAGCGCGCCGCTGTCCAAATGGGGCCGCAGCCACTCTTCGAAGAGACAGATGATCCCGACGCCAGCGATCGCTGCATCGACCGCAAGGTCGGTCGCAGTGCCGACGCTCACGAGGAGTGGCCCCGTGGGCTCGATCCGAACCACTTCCCCGGTACGCTCGTACTCCCACAGTGACATCGCGCCGCTGCTGAACCTACCGCGCAGGCATGCGTGCTCGAGGAGCTCGCGCGGATGCCGAGGACGCCCGTGGTCATCGAGATAGGCGGGCGCCGCGGCAGTCGCGAAGCGCTGGGTACGGGGACCTATCGGCACGGCGATCATGTCCTGCTCCAGTCGCTCGTCATAACGAATCCCGGCGTCGAACTCAGCGCCCAGCACATCTATGAAGCTGTCTTCCGCGGTCACCTCCAAACGAATCTCCGGATAAGCCGCGAGAAAGCGTGGCACGATCCCGGGAAGAACCAGCCGCGCGGCACTGATGGGCACGTTGAGCCTGAGTGTACCGGCGGGCTTGTCGCGAAATCCGTTCACCACATCCAGAGCCGCCGCGACCTCGATCAGCGCCGGAGACAGTCGCTCGAGCAGCTTTGTGCCGGCCTCGGTGGGGACGACGCTTCGGGTCGTTCTGTGTAGGAGCCGGATCCCGAGCTGCGCCTCCAATCGACGGACCGTCTCACTGAGGCCGGAGGCGCTCGTGTTGGTGGCACGGGCGGCCTCGCGGAAACCACCCGCGCGGGCGACGCTGACGAAAGCGTTCAGAGCACCGAGATCGGTCTTCACTGTGCGAATTACAGTACAGCCTGTGCGGATTGTGCCAGATTATCGCGCACCCGAACACCGGCTACATTGCGCCCACTCTCAGAGGAGATCGATCATGTCCACCGTCGATGAGTCCGGCACATTCGCCCTCGGGGATCTCCCCGTCAGGCGGCTCGGCTACGGCGCCATGCAGCTCGCAGGTCCTGGCGTATTCGGTCCGCCGAAGGATCCAGAGGCAGCACTTGCCGTCTTGCGCGAAGCGGTGGCGAGCGGTGTGAACCACATCGACACCAGCGACTTCTACGGTCCGCACATCACCAATCAGCTGATTCGCAAGGCCCTGCATCCGTATGCCGATGATCTTGACCATTGTCACCAAAGTCGGGGCCCGGCGGGGCGCAGACAGGTCGTGGCTACCGGCGTTCTCCCCGAACGAGCTGACCGAGGCGGTGCACGACAACCTGCGAAACCTCGGCCTGGAAGTGCTCGATGTCGTCAACCTTCGCAGCACGTTCGGCATCCATGGGCCCGCCGAAGGCTCGATGGAGGAGCCGCTCAGCGCACTGGCCGAGCTCCAGCGGAAGGGATTGGTCCGTCACATCGGATTGAGCAATGTTACGCCCGCGCAGATCGAGGAAGGACGCCGGATCTGCGAGATCGTTTGCGTGCAGAACCACTACAACGTGGCGCATCGGGACGGACGATGCGCTGATCGATGAGCTTGCCCGCAATGGCATCGCCTATGTGCCATTCTTTCCGCTTGGAGGCTTCACCCCGCTGCAGTCATTCGACGCTATCCGATGTAGCTCAGCGGCTCGGCATCACACCGATGCAGGTTGCGCTCGCTTGGCTGCTCCGCCGCGCGCCCAACATTCTGCTGATCCCTGGCACCTCATCCACTCGCGCATCTGCGGGAAAATCTTGCCGTAGCCGAATTGGATTTGCCGCAGGATGCAATCGTGGCGTTGGACGAAATTGGGGCAAACAGTGCCCTCAGGAACCGGTCTTCAGATACTTCGCCATCCAATCGAGATAGCGCGTGAAGCGATCGACGAGAAAGCTCGGTCGGGTGAGCACGTGATATTCGCCCGGATAGATGATGAGCTCGGTCGGCACGCCCAGCGTGCGCAAGGCCTCATACATCTGCTCCCCACCGACGAGGGGAACGTTGAAATCCTTGTCGCCGCCGAGGAAGAGTGTCGGGGTGTGGATGCGGTCGGCATGGAAGAACGGATAGGACACTGCCAGCCACCGCGATGTGCTCTGCCAGGGCGGTTTCATCTCGGCGTTGTATTGCATGACGTACTCATCGACGCCGTACATCGCGGTCTGGTTGCCGCTGCCCGCGCCGCTGATGGCGGCCTTGAAACGCGTCGTCGAGGCGATGAGGTAGTCGGTGAGCAATCCTCCGTAGCTCCAACCGCCCACGCCCAGTCGCCGGGGATCGGCCCAGCCTTGCGCAACCGCGTAGTCGGCGGCCGCCTCGAGGTCCTGCACCTCCTTGTCACCCCAGTCGGCAAAGATGCTGCGCGCGAATTTCGTGCCGCGGCCGCTGCTGCCACGATAGTTGACGGCAAGCACGACGTAGCCGTGCGTCGCGAACAACTGCCGCTCGAGCTGGGGTCCATAGCCCTCGAGCTCGAGGGAGTGGTCATCCTGGCCGTTGGGTCCGCCGTGGATCCAGACGATCGTCGGGTAGCGTCGGCCGGGCACGTAATCGGGTGGCTTCACCACCTGTCCGTGGATCTCCGTGCCGTCCCTGCTGCGGAAGGCGATATCTGCCACCGTGCCGAGTGTCAGCTCGGCGAACAGCGCCTGATTGTGGGCGGAGAGAGGCCGTAGCTTTCCCGACTCGAGCGCATAGACCTCGACGGGAGAGCCATCGCTCGAGGCGAGCACCGCAGTGTGTCCAGCGGCCGCGGCAAGCTCGGTGACGACGATGCGGTCGGAGAGCCGCCTCATCTCGCCGCCCGCGAGGGGTATCTCGGCCGCGTACTGATAACCGTCATCCTCGACCGCGAACTCGATTGCGCGGCCGTCGGTGGTGATGCGGGCGAGACAGCGGCGCGGTCGAGACGGCCGGTGAGCGTGCGCACGCGTCCCGAGGGCACCTCCGCTACTGCTAGCGCGTCCAGAATGTATGCGGTGTACTTGGGCACAGCACCCTGCAGGAAGACGAGTCCCGTGCCGTCGGGAGTCCACTCGAGATGCTGCTGATTGGGCGATGCGGTGGTGAGTAATCGCCGCGGCTTCGCGCCCGGAGTCGCCGCCACGAGCTCGATCTGGTCGAAACCGAGTTGCTGCGGAATGTCGCTCGTACGGCTGACGTACGCGATCTGTCTGTCCGTCCGGAGAGAAAGCGGGTAGGGAGTCCGCGCTCGCCGGATCCGCCGTAAGAGCCTGGCAGACCCCGCTCCCGACCGTGAGCAGGTAGAGATGGGCTGCGCGAGCGGCCGGTGAGATAGCCTTCCTCGTCCTGCTTGAAGAGCAGGGAATCGATGACCAACGGTTTTGGCGAATGGGTGCCAGCCTTCTCGCCGGCGTTCTCCGCGGCCCGCACAACCAGCACCACGCGGCTGCCGTCGCGCGACCAGGCGTAGTCGGTGATCTCGCCCGGAACATGCGTCAGCTGGCGCGGCTCGCCTCCCCGACGATCGAGGAGCCAGAGCTGCGTCGAGCTGTCTGCAGTACCCGCGGAAAGGAAGCTGAGATAGCGACCGTCGGGACTGAAGCGGGGCGTGCTCACGCTCTCAGCGCGCGTGAGCTGCAGGCTCTCTTTCCCGTTCCAGGCGGCGAGCCATAGTGCTCCGCGGGTATCGTCCGCGGCCTTGTCATAGCTCGTCACGACATAGGCGACCGCGCCGCCATCGGGCGAAATGGCGAGGTCCGAGACTGCCTTGAAGCGGTACCAGTCCCCTGGCTCGAGAGCGCGGCCGGCGTGTGCCGCGGGAGTCGCGAGCAGGACGATGAGGAAGGTGACGAAGGAGAGAATCTGCAGCGGGCGTCGGTGCATCGGGGCTTCGCTCCAGGCCCGCAATCGGGCCGAATGGCCGAGGAGTGTAGCGTGAGCATGGCGGGCGTAGCAGACTACCGCTTCGAGTGTGAATGCATCATGCCCATCCCCAATGTACGACCCGCCTTCGAGGAGCGCCTTCGCCGGGCGCAAGCGATGCTGCGCGTCGGGCAGGCAGCCTCCGCGGAGAAGGTGCTGCGGGCGCTCCAGACCGAATCTCCGGATCAGGTCGACTGTCTCTGGCTGCTCGGGGTGGCGCTGCTCGATCAGTCGAAGATCGAGGAGAGCGTCGCGCTGCTCGAGCGCGCGCTGCAGAGCGCTCCCGGCTTCACCGAAGCGCGGGTCGATCTCGCCCGCGCCCTGCGGCGCGCGGGACGCGCTGCGCAGGCACGCGAGGCAGTGCGGCGCGTGCTGGAGGAGGTCCCGCACCATCATCGCGCCTGGCTCGCCTACGGCGATGTGTTGGTTGATCTGGGTCAGTACGATGATGCACGGATCGCCTTCGAGCGTGCGCGGCTCACAGATCCGGAGCGGGCGCGTATCGAGGCGGCCACCGCGGCGCTTCTCGAGGGCGAGCGCCGCAGATCCGAGGAGTTGTTTCGTGAGGTGCTGACACGCGACCCGAGCCATGCGGCCGCGCTATGCGGCGTGGCGGCGCTGTCGCTGGCGGCCGATGTGCCGCGTGATGCCGAGCGATTGCTGCGTCATGCTCTCAGGCAGTCCGAGCACCTGCCGCTCGCCTATCGCGGACTCGCCCCGGCGCTCTTGGGCCTCGGGCGCCTCACGGAGGCCGAGGCAGCCACACGATACCTCGCCCGGATCGAGCCCAAGAGCCCGCAGACCTGGGTGACCGCCGCGGGTGTAGCGATCCGGCTGATGCGGCAGACGGAAGCGATCGAGGCATACGAGCGTGCGCTGCAACTGCAGCCCAAGGAAGCGGGGTTGCGGATGTCGATCGGTCATCTGCAGAAGACACTCGGGCGACGCATGGAGAGCGAGGCTTCGTACAAAGCGGCGCTCATGATGGATCCCGGGCGGGCGGAGGCGTACTGGAGCCTGGCGGATCTCAAGAACTACGTTTTCAGCGACGCGGAGGTCGCGGCCATGCGCCGGCTGATCGACTCCGATCCGCGCGAGCCGTCGAACGAGGCTCAGCTCGATTTCGCGCTCGGGAAAGCTCTGGAGCAGCGCCAGCAGTACCCTGAGGCGTTCGCTTCCTATGCCCGGGGCGCGGCGCTGCGCCGGCGCGAGGCACCGTTCGACATAGCGCAATTCGAACAACGCTGCGCGCGGATCCGCGCATTCTTCGATGCGGCGTTCTTCGCTGCCCATCGCGGCGGCGGTGATCCGAGCCCCGCGGCCATCTTCATCGTCGGGCTACCGCGGTCGGGCTCGACACTGGTGGAGCAGATCCTCGCGAGTCACTCCGCGGTGGAGGGCACGATGGAGCTGCTGAACGTGCTCAACATCGTCCGTGAGTTCGATGACATGGCGCCGGGACGAGCCGGGTATCCAGAGGCCGTCGGCGGCGCATCGGCAGAGCGCCTCAGCGAGCTCGGCCGCCGCTACATCGAGCAGACGGCGCCGCTGCTGCGGCTCGGTCGCAAGCGCTTTACCGACAAGCTGCCCAATAACTTCAGCCACATCGGGCTCATCCACGCGATGCTGCCCCATGCGACCGTGATCGATGTGCGCCGGCACCCCATGGATGCCTGCTTTAGTACCTTCAAGCAGTACTTCGCAGAGGGCCAGAACTTCAGCTACGACCTCGAGGACCTGGGGCGGTACTATCGCGGCTATCTGACGCTGATGGATCACTGGGATACCTTGCTGCCGGGCAAGGTGCTGCACGTTCGCTACGAGGACCTCGTGCGCTCGCCAGAGGCGGGTATCCGCCGCCTGCTCGAGCATTGCGCGCTCGATTTCGAGCCCGCCTGCCTCGCCTTTCATGAAACCCAGCGTGCGGTGCGCACCGCGAGCGCCGAGCAGGTGCGCCAGCCCATCTATACCTCGGCAGTGGGCTATTGGCGCCACTTCGAGCGGGAGCTGGAGCCCCTGCGACGCGCGCTCGGGGATTGCCTGGAGCGCTTCGAGTAAGCACCCGCGCTGCCGACGCGGATGATCACCGGTTGACTCTGGGCGCAGGCTCGACGGAAGATTGCACGACAACAGGACCCGCGGCCGAGTGCGCCAGGGTATGAGAATTCGTTGGAGGGGAGTCTCTGATGCGTTCAGCTAACCGCGAGACCTCGTTCGGCGCCTCCTTTGCCGCCGTACGGACACCACGCGCTGCGGCTTCCAAGGTCGGTGTCGCGGTTGCCGCGGTGCTCGCGGCCTCGGCCGGCGCGCCCATGGCCCATGCGGATCCCGCAGTGCCGGGCGGCAGTGGCGGCGCCACCATCGATACCCTGCAGGAAATCGTGGTTACCGCCCGCAAGCGCCAGGAGAACCTGCAGGAAGTACCGATCAACATCGACGTCTACAGCAAGAAGGACCTGCAGAACCTCGCCATCAACACGATGGACGATTACCTGCAGAAGGTGCCGTCCATATCCTATATCAGCACGGGTCCGGGGACGCAGCTGTTCGTGATGCGCGGCGTCTCGGACGGCAGTAATCCCAATTACGCCAACACATCGTCGACTGGCTTCTTCGTCGATGACATGTCGATGAGCGATTCGGGGGCACAGCCGGACCTGCACCTCTACGACATCGAGCGCATCGAGATCCTGAACGGCCCGCAAGGTACCACCTTCGGCGCGGAAGCGATGTCGGGTGCCATCCGGTACATCACCAACAAGCCGGACCTGCATACTGTCAGCGCCGGCCTCGACTTCGACGGCGGCCAGATCCAGAGCGCACAACAGAACTGGACCTACGAGGGGTTCCTCAATGTCCCGCTGATCGAAGGTGTTCTCGGCCTGCGCGCATCGGCCTTCAGCGACTCCGAGGGCGGTTTCATCGACAACGAGCTGACGACGCGCACCTGGGTGAATGGCGCCGTCTCCAACAACGCACAGTGGGCCCACAAGGATTACAACCGGGAGAACGTCGAGGGCGGGCGCGTAGCCCTCAAGCTGCAGCTGCCACAGCAGTGGAGCGCGCTGCTCACCTATGGCTTCCAGCGCCAGCACACGCTCGGCGCGTGGGACGAGGATCCGACGCTGTCGCCGCGGACGGTTTCCCGCTTCGGTCCGGAGTCGAACCTGTTCGAGACGAACATGGTCGATTTTCATGTGGAAGGCGACGTCGGCATCGCCGACCTGGTCGTGGCGAGCACTTACTGGAATCAGGAGCGGCGCGAGTGGGATGAGTATTCGCAGTACGAGCAGAACTACAACGGCGGGTCGCAGGAGGGATTCACCTGCCTCACCGACCCGTACTACAGCCAGCTGCTGTCTCCGGGCTCGCCTCCGGCACCTTACTCCGGATGTAATCCGGCCCTGCAGTACTTCTCCTCCCGCGACAACTCGCAGCAGTGGTCGAACGAGGTGCGGCTCGTCTCCAAGGACGGCGGGCGCCTGCACTGGCTGGCCGGTCTCTACTGGCAGAAGAACGTCGACCGCAATTTCGGCAGCACGTACTACATGCCCGGACTGCAATATAACGGCGAGGCGTTTCAGTACGAGCTGCAATATTACGGCCTGACGCAGCGCACCATGCCGCCCGGAGTCTGGTACGCGTATACCGAGACCTCGGACGTCCTGGAAACCACCGAATTCGCCAACATCAACTTCGATGTGACGGACAAGCTCAACTTGGAAGCAGGCATATCGCACTTTCACGACAACGAGAGCTACGACACGCCGCTACTGGGTTTCGCCTATGACTCCAAACATCCCGAGCGACATCAGCTCCAGCTCTCACAAATGGGACAAGAAGCTGGGGGCCAGCTACAAGATCAACCATCAGGTGATGGTGTATGCGGACTGGAGCCAGGGCTTTCGTCCCGGAGGCTCCAACGCCGGGCTGCCTTACGACTGCTATGACGGGGGCGTGACGCAGTCATACAATCCGGACACGCTCAATAACTACGAGCTTGGATGGAAGACGACCAGCCTGGGGCATCGCCTGCTGTGGGACGGCGCCGCCTACTATATGAACTGGAAGGACCTGCAGGCGCTCATCTACGACGCGAACGTCTGTTCGTCATCGGCCTATAACATCAACGTCGGCCAGGCGCGCATCTACGGTGCGGAGTCGAACATCGACTACGTGATCAACGAGAACTGGTCGGTGCAGGTCTCAGCCGACTATACCGACGCAAGTGTCATCTCGGCGGCCAGCCCCAGCTACGCTTCGTATGTCGGCGAGCGGCTACCCTTCGCGCCATATTTCAACTGGAGCTGGAACGCACGCTACGAGCATCCGCTCTCGGCCGCGTTGCACGGCTACCTGCAGTTCGACATGGCGCACAAGGGAGACATGTACAATGGCCTCAATCCCGACGACAAGAACTCGGGCCTGCCGCGCATCCTGCAGCCGCCGTACACCATTATGAACCTGCGGGTCGGGATGCATCCGGCCGACAGTGAGCGCTGGCTGGCGGAGCTCTACTGTACCAACCTGACCGACAAGAATGCGATCGTCTACAGCAACACCGGCAACTTCGATCTGCGCGAGACCACCAACGAGCCGCGCGTCATTGGCGTGCGCCTCAGTTATCGCTTCAACCAGCAGGGGTCGAACCCGGATTCGGGGGACTGAGCGGCGCGACTCGATGAATGAGACGTCGAAGGTTGAGCTCATCGGCGGCATCGAGAAGCGCGAGATCATACTCGCGGATTACGACCCCGCTTGGCCTGCCAAGTTCGAGATGCATCGCAGAGCTATTGCTCGGACGCTTGGCGCAACGGTTTTGCGCATCGAGCACATCGGCTCGACCGCAGTTCCAGGGCTCGCCGCCAAGGCGATCATCGACATTCTCGTCGTGGTAGCGGACTCGGCAAACGAGTCCGCCTATTGTCCCCACCTCGAAGCGGCAGGATATGTACTGCGAGTGCGGGAGCCCAATTGGAACGAGCACAGGATGTTCAGGACTTCCGAGAAGGATGTCCATGTCCACGTGTACTCTGCTGCTTGCGGCGAGATCGAACGCAATCTCAGCTTTCGCGATCATCTGCGGAATAATGCAGGGGACCGACAGCGGTACGAGGAGGTCAAGCGAAGCCTGGCGATGATCGATTGGCCTGATATGAACGCATACGCTGATGCCAAGACGGAGGTTATCGAGAGCATCATGTTGGCGGCAGTGGCCACGAAAGCGTGTCGTACGCGCTCCAAGTGATGCAGCCAGAGCTGGCGCTCGAACGAACGGTGGAGGGTGCCACTGAGTGCACCAACATCCTGCCTAAAAAGGCCTGATTGCTGACTTCAGGAGAAGAGAGCCGGCACAAGCCCGTGCTCAGGGAAATCGCCCGGATCACGGCAAGTCGTGCTCCTGACGAACGGGAGATGTGGCTGAGTCACCTCGCTGCCTGACCGCGCGCGATCCTCATGGTATTGACTTCTGGCAATGCGCGCTGGGATAGCGGCCTGTCGCGTTGGCAGAAGAAGATCATTGCTGGGCGGTCATACGCTTTCAGCTTCCGAGTTGCCGGCGGTGTTGGTGCTCTGTTTCTGCTTTTTATCGCGGCGGGAATCCTAATTTACAATTAAGCGTGGTGGGCCGAGGCTCGTAGCACCCTGAAGGAGTTCTTCACGCAGCGGGCCTGTGCTCAAAACGTTGCTAATTTCGCCCGGGATTGCGCCGGGTTGCTTCTCGGCCGGGCTTCATGATTCACTCCAGAGCCATCATGAGCGCGCTCGACCTATCCCCCGAAGAGTTTCAGTCTCTGGCCGCCCGAGTCACGGACCTGGCAACGTCTTTCCTCGCGGCGCTGCCGGCAGTGCCCTCCTTCCCCTGCGTCTCTGGACAGCAGACGCGCGATCGCTTCGCGGAGCCACTGCCGGAGAAGGGCTTGAAGGAAGCGGCACTGGAGATGCTGGCGGATGTCATGGCCATGAGCCGTCCTCCCTCGCCACGCTTCTTTGCCTATGTGCTCGGCTCCGGAGAACCGGTGGCTGCTCTGGCGGATCTGCTCGCCAGCGTTCTCAATCAAAACGTGACGGCCTGGCGCTCCGCCCCGGCTGCCGTCACCATCGAAAGGCAAGTGGTCGAATGGCTCACCACGGCAGTTGGCTGCAGCGGCTTCGGCGGCAGCCTCTGCGGCGGCGCTTCGGCGGCCAATCTCATGGCGCTCGCCATGGCGCGCGAGGTGAAGCAGCGGCCATCTGAAAGCGGCGCTCGCGCAATCGTGTACGCATCGAGCGAAGTGCACATGTCGATCCCGAAGGCGGTGGCGTTGCTGGGACTGGGTCGCGAGAGCCTTCGATTGGTGCGGGTCGACAAGTCCTGGCGGATGGACGTTAGAGCGTTGCAGGCTGCCATCGAAGCGGATGTTGCCGCAGGATTCGCGCCCCTGGCTGTGATTGCCACGGCCGGTACAGTCAACACAGGAGCGATCGATCCACTCGAATCCATTGCGGCCGTGAGTCGACCACACAACCTCTGGCTGCATGTCGATGGCGCCTACGGAGCGCTGGCGGCGATGGCGAGCCCGGATCGCCTTCGCGGCCTCGCGCTCGCGGACTCTCTGTCGCTCGACCCGCACAAATGGCTGTATCAGCCCGTAGACTGCAGCGCACTGCTCTACAAAAGTCCTGCGGCCGCACGTACCACGTTCTCGCAGACCGGCGAATACGCGCGCGCCCTCGGATCCGATCCCCTCGAAGCGTTCTCGTTCTTCGATGAGTCGATCGAGTTATCGCGCCGCTTCCGCGCGCTGAAGCTTTGGCTATCCTTGCGTTATCACGGCGCCGAAGCGTTTCGGAGTGCGATCCGTTCGGACCTGCGGCACGCCCAAGATCTCGCCGGCATGATCGGTGACACCGCGGAGCTGGAAATGATGGCGCCCGTTGAGCTGAGTGCCGTCTGCTTCCGATACCGGACCGGTATCGCCGACGGCGACCTGGACCGACTCAACGCGGCGATCCTGAAGCGGCTCATCGAGCGCGGGCGCGTCTACCTGTCGAACGCATCGCTCAACGGCCGTTTTGCCCTGCGAGCGTGCTTCGTCAATCACCGCACCACCGATTCGGATGTGGCGGAGATAATCCCTGAAGTCTTGGCTGCAAGCCGGGACGTCATGCGCACGTAGGTACGCTAGAACACGGGGCTCAGCCCTTTGGCGTTGTCCTTCTGGGGGCGATGCTGTCGTCTTCCGGCAACGAGTGGGTGTCGTACCGAAACATTTGTGGCTCAACTGCGCCAGTTAGTCGCCGGACAACGTCAATCTTCTCGATCGGGTGCTTGTCGAACTTGCATTCGGGCTACATCACGGTCATCGTGCCGCAATTACAGCGTCGCGCTCTGTGGTGTACCAGCGGAAAGTGGCCCCGAGCAGGCTGGTCAGGTTTGTAATGTCTTTGGAACTCTGCGCCGGCGCTGGGCGGGTGTCTTGCTCATGGCCTATCTACGGCGCTCGCCTTCACGCTGCTGGGCTTTTTCCTGGCGATCCGTCACGGTTTTGCGGTTGGGCTGACGCAAGTCGCCAACGACCTGCTGTTGATTGAGCCCGCAGGCGGCACCAGCGAACTGCCGGTCGCGCTGTTGTCGACGATGAGTGCATTTCCCGGGGTGCGGGCGGCGGCTGCAATCGGCAGCAGGACCATGCGATTTGGGGCCGATCGGCGGCCTGTGGATGTTGAAGGTGTGTCCTCTACGTTCCTCACGATCTCCAACGTGGTCGGCTCGGGAGCGTTACCTCGCACCGAAGCCCAAGCGTGGGCCGTCGATGTCAGCGGCGCCTTTATAAGCGCAGACGCCGCAGGCAAGCATGGTTGGCGGATTGGAGACACTCTTACCTGGCATCATATGCCGGGTGAAGAACTGCCGGATCTCACGTTTAAGGTGGTCCCGGGCAATCCGAGCTGCAATATCTAGGGTGAATGCGGCGGCACGGCGCGAGGATCGGATTCCGGACGGTGCGAGCGCGTACAGCTACCGGCACGCTCGCATTAGTGAGCTTCTTCAAGTGTATGGCGTCGATCCTTTGACGGTCGCTCAGCAGACCGGGACTTCAATTGCAATGATCGAGAAAGCGTATATGCGGTTTATCCCAGTGGCCTTGCAGCAAAAGCTCGCGGCGTTGCGAGAAGCGTAAATCAAACATCCTTTCTGGACCCCAGCCGTGTGAAAGCATATAACACGTCCAAGAGCGTCCACGCAGATACACCGAAAAATGCTGCAATATCAGTATCTTGCGCGTGGTCATCTAACTCGGTACATGTTAGGATATGCTCGGTATGGCAGCTGTATGGCAGGACATCTGCCATATAGCTGCCATACGGGTTTCGCCGACTCCGTTGATGGTTCCAGCCCCGGAAGCCGAAGTGGATACGCAGCAAATTTGGAAGGTGCGCGTTCGGGATGCACTCGCTCCGCGCAGAGAGCCGTACTGGGGCCCGCCCCCGGGAGAGGGCAAGAGTCTCGGGCTGCGCAAGGTGGATGCGACGCGAAGCCGCTGGATCGCAAAGCTGCGTAATGAGACCGGTCATCACAGCAAAGTCCTCGGCGATGTCACCTTGGATTTTGACTATGAAGGGGCGCGAGAAGCCGCGCTCGCATGGTTCAAGTCGTACGCATCCGGGATCACGGACAGTACTTACACAGTCGAGCAGGCCTGTCGGGACTACGGGAGGCACGCGAGCGGCTCGACCGGGTCAGGCTGCTTTAGCGGTGCCGACTCGAATTCTTACGGATATAGGGCTAGTGCCTTTTACGGATAAAGGGCTGCTGTTACCGGACTTAGAAGCGGACATTGTCGGGGATATTTGTCCAAGGTGGTCTTTCATAAACATATGAATTATCATGTGTTATGGCTAGAAATAAAGCGGACAAGAAAGCGGATATAAAAGCGGCAAAGGACCGAGGCGAGCGGACCAGCTTGATGGAGCCGCTTGTCCTGAGTGAGGGCTCCTGCCACCGTTCGGAATTGACCGATCTCGCGCTGGAACTCGCGCAGCGCAGCGCCGGCTTCCGCCGGTCACTGCCGGAAAGCCTGCTGGCATCGTTTGCGACGCTCGTGCGCGCGATGAACTGTTACTACAGCAACCTGATCGAAGGACATGACACGCACCCTGTCGATATCGAGCGCGCGCTGCAGGGCGACTACAGCAAAGATACGAACAAGCGCGATCTGCAGCTCGAAGCCAAGGCGCATATCGCCGTCCAGCAATGGATTGACGAGGGCGGTCTCAGGTGCCGCTCTGTTGCTGCGGACTCCATCCGAGAGATTCACCGCCGGTTCTGCGAAGCGCTGCTGCCTAAGGACCTGTTGTGGGTTGAGGATCCGGCGACACACGAACGCACCCGGGTCATCCCGGGCGAACTACGCACCCGCGACGTCGCGGTGGGCGATCATGTCGCCATCAGTGCGCCGGCGGTGCCGCGCTTCCTTGCGCGATTCGAGGAGGTCTATAGCCGCCTCGGCAAGACCGAAACCATTCTCGCCGCGGCGGCAGCCCATCATCGTCTGGCGTGGATTCACCCGTTCCTTGACGGCAACGGCCGCGTCGCGCGGCTGATGTCGCATGCAACGCTGTTGGAGGCACTCGATACTGGCGCAGTCTGGTCCGTCGCGCGCGGACTGGCCCGCAATGTCGTGGCCTACAAGGCTCATCTGGCCGCTTGCGACATGACCCGTCGCAACGATCTCGATGGCCGCGGCAATCTCAGCGAGGAGGCACTGGCGGAGTTCACACGGTTCTTCCTGGCCACCTGCCTCGACCAGGTCACCTTCATGGAAGGGCTGATGCAGCCGGACACGCTACGTACCCGCATCCTGCTGTGGGTCGAAGAGGAAATCCGCCTTGACCGCCTGCCTCCGAAGTCGGGTGCCATCCTCGAAGCAGTCCTCTACCGCGGAGAGCTTCCGCGCGGAGATGCCGCCGGCATCGTCGGCACCGGGGATCGCCAGGCGCGGCGCGTCGTGTCGGCGCTAATCGAGAGAGGGGTGTTGATCTCCGAGAGCAGCCGCGCGCCTGTGCGACTTGCCTTCCCGGCGGCGCTGGCATCGCGCTGGATGCCAGGCCTGTTTCCCGACCAGCATAGTTAAGGGATCGACTGGTTACGGCGCATCCACCGACGCCGCCTCAGCAAGTAAGTGTCCATGATCCAACCGCGCTTCGCCCGGGCGTCAGCGCGAGCCTCGATTCCGGCTTGCCGCGCGCCTCATCGCTCGTGGATTCGTGCATTTCTGCACTAAAACGCACCCTCGCCCTGGCAAGTGGCTGTTTTGAGAAGAGAAATCTATGGTGCATATTCGCCAAGTCTGGGGCTAGCCGCTTACGACCCCGGACCATCCGTAAATGCATTCTAGAGCCGCGGAGATCCCGCTCCACATACGCGTACGCAGCGGTTCGGCCGCATCAGTCGGCGTCGAACAGCTTTGTATGATCGAAGCGGCCCATGACATCCCCAAAGCGCTCGAACCCCAGGCGCCGGTAGAACTCCCGCGCGTCACCGTCAGCGATCAGAAGCACCCGCCATACCGGCAGCATCGCGATGAGCTCGTTCATTAGCCGGGTTCCGATGCCTCCACTTTGGTATTCGGGGTGAACGGCGACGTCGTAGATGGTCGCGTGGTATTCACGGTCGCTGAGTGCCCGGGCGGCCCCGACCAGCCTTGTTCCATCGAAGGCGAAGCATGCGGCGGTGCTGTTCTCGAAGGCCCTTCGTACCTTATCTCCCTCGCGGCCCCACTAGATAGGCAAGCCGCCTCGCCCGGATCAGCCCGACCTACCAGGCGTGGTGCGCCTCTGCCAGGCGCCTCAGCTTCTTGCCAGCCAGTCCGGACGTAGTAGATGCGCAACGACCCCACGCCCGATCTCGGGTGGCGGCTTTCGTGAACTCAATTCAGTCATCCTCCCGCCAGGTCACGAAACCTCCGACATCCAGAGGTGCGGTGGGACTCGTTGCATTTCCGGTGAAAGTCGACCGATATGTAGGATAGCGGAGTGTTCGCAATTGCAGCAGATCGGATATGCGATGGAGAGCTGGATATGTTCCGCCTGTCTCAAAATTTTCGCCCGGCCAGTGCCGACGTGTATACATGACTCAGACGCCGCCGGGCCTGCCGGCTCTCGTGCACCGCCAGCGCGTAGTACCCCACTTGATGGTAGTACGTGACCCGGGCCCGGATGTGCGCGTCCAGGCCACCATAGCCGAGATTGTGAAAAATACGCTCGAGCAGCCGGATGCGCTCCTTGTCCACTTTATGAACCGTGCGCGCGACGTTCGCTGAGCGGCGCGCCCAATCTCGAACCGCCGAGTCGTACTCTGGGCTGTAATCCTCATCCTCCACCCACATTTCGATGAGCTCTTTGAACTGAGCCTCCCCATCCTTGCGATCGCGGGTGGCGATCCTGCGCAGGGCGCGGGTGTTGACCTCCTGCCAGTCGGTAAGGAGGCGTTTCAAGAGCGCGTCGCGGCTGCCGAAATACCCGTAGAACCCGCCGCGCGTAACGCCGAGTCGGCGCGACATGCTCTGCACGGTAACGGCTTCGACGCCACCGGTGATCAGCGTCTCGCGCGCGATCTCGAGCCAGTCCTGCCGCACACGCTTTACCATCGATGTATCCTACTCGACCACGTGTCCTGGTGATTGGAGACGACGGCAACGACCTTTATGGGCAGTGTCCCGGTGCTCCAGCGGTGCAGGATGCTGTTCAGGCAGTGGCCGTGACGTGAGGCCGCGACCAGATCATTGGGCAGGAGGAAGGCCGCAAAATCCTGCCGCGTCGGCGAGCCAATCGCGCAGATGCCTCGCATGGGTGCGATCGACGATGCAGCGGAAGCGGTGAGACTCTCCCCGGGATTCCAGACGATGGCGGAAATGTCGGCAAGCCCTGTGCGAGCGCTGCGACCTGCGGGGAATGCATCGGCTCGCAGGTCGAGAGTGCAACCGCTCATCAGAATGTCGGCGGAACGCGTGCCGCTCACTTCACACACCGCCAAGGCGTCACTCATGTCAGTCACAGCCGCAAGGCGAGTAGTTAGCCGCCGGGTGAGAGCGGCGCGAAGGGATTCGGTTTCGCTCGCAGGAGATCCGAGAAGCCACTCCGTGGGAGCGAGCCAGAGGAGGGCGTACTCGCCGCGAGTGCTGGCCGTTTGGGGTGCCGCCAAGGGAAGTCCCATGTGGCTCATGACCGCATCCTGCAGAGCGGACTCGGATGGGCTCTGCAGGAGGAGAAATCCCGACCCGGAAAGCCACGTCATTCTAATGGCGGGCACGGCTACTGAGCTGGTGTCGCCCCCCTGGAGCAGTGAGTCGAACGTGTGCTGATGCTCAAGCATTGAGGCGGTAACCTTCAGGATCGTACCAACGGGGCGAGACGATTCGGGCCGGGAACCTGCGTCCGTCGAAGTACACGTGGACCGCTTCGCCCATCCGGGCGTCGGCCCGCCTGCACCAGTCCGAGCGCGACGCTGCGGCCGAGCGCCTCGCTCAGACAGCTCGAGGTGACGTACCCTTGGCTGCCGCTACGCCTGGCGGCATCCGCAATCACATGGCCGCCGACCGGCAGTACCACGGCGGGGTCTTGGGCCTCAATGCCTATGAACTGCAGGCGATCCGGCCGCTTTGCGTCCGGACCGCTCGAGGGAGCGGCGGCCGACGAAGTCATCCGACTTCTTTGCGAGGAGCTCGCCCATACCGATGTCGGCGGGGACGCGTGCGCCCGTCAGTATCCGTGCCCACGTGCAGATACCCTTTCTCGGTACGCAGCTCCTGGAGCGCATCGATACCCATGGGCAGAACCCCGAGGGCTGCGCCCTTCGCAAGCAGCATCTCCCAGAGCGCGAGCATGTAGCCCGCCGGGATATTGATCTCATAGGACAGCTCCCCGGTGAATCCGACCCGAGCGATGCGCACCGGCACCCCCTCTAGCTCGCCGCAGCGAATCGAAAGATGAGGGAATACGGCGGTCGCGAGATCGATGTCGGTGGCGAGGCGCTGCAGCAGCTCCCGCGCGCGCGGTCCCGCGACGGCGATGTTGCCCCAGGCGGAGGTCACGTTCGTGACGAGCACCTTGAGATCCGGCCACTCGCACTGCAGCCATTCCTCGAACCCCGCAAAAATGCGGCTCGCGCCCGCCGCTCGTCGTGCTCACGAGGAAGTGGTCATCGGCGAGGCGCATGCAGACCCCGTCATCGATGACGATGCCGTGCTCGTTCAGCATGAGGCCGTAGCGGCCCGGCCGACAGCGAGAGTCTCGCATGTTGTTGTAGTACATGCGATTCAGGAACACCGCCGCATCGGGACCCCGCACTTCGATCTTGCCGAGCGGCGAGCCGTCGAAGAGGCTGACCGCCGTGCGGGCAGCGCGCTTCTCGGCCCGGATGCAATCCTCCCGGTTCTTGCCCGGCGAGGCGTACCAGGCTGGGCGAAGCCAGCCGCCGAAATCCTCGAGCACCGCTCCGTGTCCGGCGTGCCAGCGATCGAGCGGGGTTCGGCGCAGCGGATGATAGAACGCCCCGATGTGCCGGCCCGCGAGGTTGCCCAGAGTTACGGGATCGTAGGGGGGACGGAATGTGGTGGTGCCGACCTGCGGTATCGGGGTGCGGTGAGCTCGGCCAGAATAGCGAGCGCATTCATGTTGCTCGTCTTTCCCTGGTCCACCGCCATGCCGATCGTGGTGTAGCGCTTGACGTGCTCTACCGAGCGCAGGTTCTCGCGCACGGCCAGCTCGAGATCGCCGCGCGTCACATCGTTCTGAAGGTCCACCCATGCCTTGCGCCGCGAGCCCCGGGGAGTCGCCCAGAACGCGGAGGTGGCTGCCGATTCCACGTCCGTGACGGGGGCACGGCCTGCATCCCGCGCGGCGCCGGCGGCCGTGGCGGCTTCGCGTCCGGTCGTGAATCCGTCCGTCAAGCATTAGTGAAGGGCCAGGTTTCCGGCCGCCGCGCCCGCGCAGTGGAAGCCCTTTGGGCCCTCGGCCGGGAGCAGGGCGGCACGCTCGACCGCGTAGCGCAACTGCCCGCGCGCTTGCGAGAAAAGATGCACGGTGGGCGTCCAGCCGCCCGAGACGCAGACGAGATCGCATTCGAGTCGACGAGGCCGACCTTCTCGCGCGTTCCCGAGCGGCCCGGCGATCGGGCCGGACCTCTATCGCCTTGACGGCGCGACCGCCGTGGGCCCGGACCGGCGCATGTCCGGCCAGTACCGTGATTCCGACGCGGCGGGCATTCGTGGCTCCCTCCCCCGGCTCGGCGCGGGTATCGACGATGGCCGCGATCTCGACTCCGCGCGCCTGCAAGGCCTGAGCGGCCTCGTATGCGGAGTCTCCGCTCGTAACCATAACGGCGCGGCGTCCCGGCCGCACCGCATACTGCGCAGCGTAGGTCATGGCCGCTGAGGCGAGCATGATGCCCGGCAGATCGTTATCCGGAAATACGATCGGGCGCTCGATCGCGCCGGTCGCGACCACCACCTGGGCTGCGCGCACGTGCCAGAGCCGCTCGCGCAGACCGCGCCGGCTCGCGCAGCTTTTCAGCAGCGCGACGAGCTTGTGGTCGTAACAGCCGAATGCCGTCCTGCGGGTAAGCACCCGCGCATTCGCAGCGGCTCGCAATTCACTCTCGATGCAGCCCACCCAATCCAACGCCGTTCGGCCATCGATCCGCTTGGCTTCCCACTGCAGCGCGCCCCCGAGCGCCGGGCGATCATCGGCCAACACCACGCGCGCGCCGGCTCGCGTCGCCGCAAGCGCCGCGGCGAGGCCTGCAGGTCCGCCCCCGACCACGAGCACGTCACAGTGCTCGTGCTGCTCCGCATAGCGGTCGGGGTCGGGTCCGCTCGGGGCAACCCCCAGTCCCGCCGCGCGGCGGATCGTGGGCTCGAACGAATGCCAGCCCGGCCACATGAAGGTCTTGTAGTAGAACCCCGCGGGCATCAGTCGGCCGAAGAGCTGCAACGGTGCGAAGACGTCACGCGCGCGCATTCGGCCAGCAGTTGACGCTGCGGGCCCTGAGTCCGTCTGCAGCTCGACCTGGGTTGCCTTGAGGTTTGGGGTCGTGCGCCCGCTGTCCTCGATCTGAACGATGGCATTCGGCTCCTCGCACCAGGCGCCCACCAGTCCTCGTGGCCGATGGAGCTTGAAACTTCGGCCGACGATGCGCACGCCGTTAGCGAGGAGTGCTGAGGCGAGAGTGTCCCCAGCAAAGCCGGAATACCGCTCACCGTCGAACTCGAAGGCGAGCGGACGGCTGCGATCGATGAGGCCGCCGCTCTCGCACCGCCAGGCATTCCCCTTCACCTGACGCGCCTCGGATGGTGCGCTGCCGAACTTCGCGGTCGCGCGGATCTCATGCGTGACGGTGCAGCGAACCACGACAAACCATTGCCGGCAGCCGAGCGCATGCAGCCAGCGCTCGCGCACGAAGCCTTTCGGGTTGTCTCGCATGAAGAGATATTCCGCCCAGGCTTCATCGGAGACCTTCTCCGGCGGACCGGGCCGCACGAGCGGCACCTCGCCTCCCCAGCGGAACTCGGGCTCATCGCGAGGGCCACACCACGGACAGGGGATGTGCATCATCCGAGAGGTACCTTCAGTGTGAGATGCCGGCCGCGGCGCCTTCGTCGATCATCGCACCGCGGGTAAATCGCTGCAGCGTGAACCCTTCAGCAGCCGGGTGCGTCCGATCGGTCGCCAGCAGATGCGCAAACACGAACCCTCCGCCCGGAATCGCCTTGAATCCTCCGGTGCCCCAGCCGCAGTTCAGATAAAGGCCTTTGACCGGTGCCTGATCGATGATGGGGGAGGAGTCGTGGACGACATCCACGATGCCCGCCCATTGGCGCAGCATCCGCAGCCGGCTGAAGCAAGGGAAAAGCTCAAGGAGCCCCGCTACCGCACCCTGCAGAGTCGGGAGATTGCCTCGCTGCGCATAGGAGGGGTAAAGATCGAGACCCCCGCCCGCGACGAGCTCACCCTTGTCGGACTGGCTGACATATGCGCCAGTCGCCATGGACACGACTACGCAGGAGAGAACGGGCTTGACGGGCTCCGTGACGAACGCCTGCAGTGAATAGCTGGTTATGGGCAGCCGAAAGCCGGCTTTGGCAGCGAGTACGCTGCTGTGGCCGGCGACGGCCAGGGCGATCTTGGGCGCACGAATATGCCCGCGGTTCGTCTCGATGCCGACTGACGCGATCGCCCTCGCGCAGGAAGCCCACGACCTCGCAGTTCTGGATGATGTCTACTCCGAGCGCATCGGCCGCCCGGGCGTAGCCCCAGGCGACGGCATCGTGTCGTGCGACACCGCCGCGCCTTTGCAGCACCGCGCCCTTCACGGGATAGCGCGCGGCCGGGGAGTCGTTGAGGAGGGGGGCCCATTCACGGATCTCGCGCGGTCGCCAGCAGCTCTCCGTCGATTCCATTGAGATGCATGGCATTCAGCCACCGGGCAAGCATCTCCATCTGATGGGTGTTGTGGGCCAGCGTGAGAATCCCGCGTTGGCTGAGCATGATATTGAAGCCGATGTCGCGAGACAGGCCCTCGTAGAGCCGCAGCGACAGATCGTAGAGGCGGGCGCTCTCGGGATAGAAGTAATTGGAGCGCACGACGGTGGTATTGCGGCCCGTGTTGCCGCCTCCGAGCCAGCCCTTCTCGATCACCGCCACCTTGTGGATGCCATGCTCCTTGGCAAGGTAATAGGCAGTGGCGAGGCCGTGGCCTCCCCCGCCCACCACGATCACATCGTAGCGAGGGCGTGGGTCGGGGCTGCGCCAGAGTTGCGGCCAGCGCTCGTGGAAGGAGACCGCGTTGCGGGCAAGGGCAAATGCTGAAAAACGCACCAGTATCGCTCGAAGGGTCTGATGCACTAGAGTATACACATATGCATAGTTTACGACGCAAATAGCTCGGGTCTCATCTTGCGAATCGTCTTTATCGAAGTTGCGACCTGACTATACATACATGTATAGTGTGTGCATGCTTGGATTTCCGATGCGAGAAAGGATGCGTTCGTGGCTGGGGCAGGGCTTTGATTTGAGGGAGTTGCAAGCATCCGTGCTCGGAATGGGTGCCTTACCCCACCCGGAGCTGCGAGGGCACGTCGAGCGGGCTACCGAAGTCTCACCGCACGGATGTGAGATCCGTGGATGCATTGGCTTTGAGTGTGACGATGTACAGGCAGAACGGCGATAGCCATTCGGGGGTCGGCATGTCCAGCGCGAGCGAACTGCTAAGTACCGATGAGCGCCATCCGCTCAGTCCTACCCTCAACTGCTCCTTCGATGAGTTGCCGCGCATGGCTAAAGCCTACGAGCTCGGACTGGTTCCGGAGTTCGTCGGGGGCGGGGGCTTGCGATTCGTGGAGCGAACGGCGGTGGTGGCGGATCCTGCGAATTTTTACAGTTGCGGATCGCAGGAGATCCATACGTTCAGCGAAGACTTGGCGCTGGTACGGAGCGACTTCTGTGGGTTCAGTCCCATGCGCATCAACCTCGAGGTTCACGGGATTCTTTATCTGCATTTCCGGCTCGAGGGGCTAAGCGAAGAGGACATCCCCGGACTCGGACGCAGGCGTCTCGAGCGCGAGTGCTTTATTCTCTCTGCCACGTCGCGCCCGCGCTTCTGGGTGCGCGACCTGCTCGGGAACTCCTGGCGTACGGTGGCCATCGTGTGCCGCGTGCCGGCATTCGCGGAGCGGGATCTGCAATGGCTCGGTGACAACCTTCCGGAAGAGCTCAGTCGCTTCCGCTCCGGCGAGGAATTCGAGTTCGCATTCGTCGGGGATCTCTCGTCCGAGATGCGCAGCGCCGTTCAGTCACTCATGCACTCGAAGATGCCGCGGGAGATCCACCGTACCTATCTGCGGGCCAAGGTGGTGGAGCTCCTCTGTCTCGCGTTGGCGCGGATCAGAGGCCGCGATGATGCCGAGACGACGGCGAGCCCGCCCGTCAGACTCAATTCGCGGGACATCGAAGCGATCCAGTGTGCGCGGCGCTTCCTGCTCGCGAATTCACCGATGCTCTCCCTCGGCGCGCTCGCGCGGCGCGTCGGTATCAACCGCAACAAGCTCGCGTTCGGGTTCAAGAGCCTGTTCGGCGTGACCATCGGAGAGTTCGATCGTACGGTCAGACTGGAGCGAGCGCGGCGCCTGCTGCAGCGGGCAGACCTCCCCATCCGAAGTGTCGCGAGCCTTTCGGGCTACGAAGATCCCGGGAGTTTCAGCAAGGCCTTCAGGCTCGAGTACGGCGTCCTTCCCTCCGCACTGCGGGGAATGCGCACCGAGAAAATGACGGAAACCCGCTTCTTCGGGACGGACGCCCGACACGGCGGCCTCGGGTAACTCTACCCTCACGGACAGCCTCTCACCACTTGGGCGGTGAGCATGCGCCTGAACGGCGCCAGATACGATGACTTTGGGGGAGATCGAGATGCCGAAGCACTTGACGGACCGATCGAAGCAGTTCGTTCTGAAGGGAGTAGCGTGCCTGTTGATGCCATCCACGCTGGCGCTGGCGGCTGGTCAGGATCCATCGAGCGGGCCACGCGCTGATGACTCCCTGTCACAGCAAAACGCGCCGGTAACGCTCGAGGAGGTCGTCGTGACGGCGACCAAGGAGAGCGCGACTGTCCAGAACACTCCGGTCGGCCTCACCCTAATCACGAGTAGCCGGATCGGGACACTCGGGATCAACGACTTCAACGACTACATGGCATACGTGCCGAGCCTTCAGATATCGAGCGAGGGCGGAGCCGGTCTCGGCGTTCCGATCATCCGCGGGCTGTACACGGGACCGGAGCAGACGACATCCACGGTCGGTGTCTACGTCGATGAGACGCCGTTCACCCCGAGCAGTGCCGGGTTTCCGGGCACCCTCGTCATGCCGGATCCGGATCTCGGCGATGTCCAGGGAATCGAGGTGCTGAAGGGGCCGCAAGGAACCCTCTACGGCGCAAGCACGCTCGGCGGTCTCGTTCGCATCGTCACCGAAAAACCATCGCTCAGTGAATTCTCTGGCGATGCCACGATTTCGGGATCGGCGGTACAGGGCGGCGGGGACGGCTACGGCGCGCACGCCTGGGTCAACATCCCGCTCCTCGACAACGAGCTCGCGCTCCGGGTCGGCGGATTCGATCGCCTGGACCCCGGCTACGTGGACAACGTGAAGACCGGGCAAGACAACGTCAACACGGCGCGAGTCAAGGGCGGACAGGCGACACTGAGGTTCACGCCGAACGATCGGCTCGACGTCGACCTGAATGCCTCCTATCAGGAGATCCGAAACAACTCCGTCGCCGGGGAGGATTTGAATTCGACGACTCTCCAGCCGCTCGAAGGCGAGTACAAGTATTCGGCATACGGCAATACCGACATTAATACCCCGTTCACCATTGTCAATCTGACATCTGCTTACCGTACGGATGCCGGCACGATTACGAATTCGACGAGCTACGCGCGCTACAGCTCTACGCAGAATTTCGATTACACGCCGATCTATGGCCCGCTCCTCGGATTCGTCCCTCCCGAGGCGATTTTCGCGCAGCTCGACCCGAAGATGAATAAGTACACCGAGGAGTTGCGCTTCAATTCGAAGCGCATTGGGGCCTTCAGCTTTCTGGGTGGTCTCTTTTACACCTCTGAAAGCGATGCCTACCGGACGTTCATCAACGGCGCGGATGGGCTTACGGGGACGCCGCTGCCCGCGCCGCTCAATAACGTCATTTCCGGCCTGATCACGGATCATTATCGCGAATACGCCGCCTACCTCGATGCCACATGGCATCTGACGGAGCAATGGGACGCGACCGTCGGCATTCGCGAGAGCTACAACCGGCAAGGCGGCGAGACTGGTGCCACGGGCCTGCTCGCGCCCGCCGCGGGAACCGAGTTCTCTCACTCCAGCAATTCGGACACGACCTATCTCGGGACCCTCCAGTGGCGGCCCAATCAAGACCTCACCACTTACCTGCGTGCGGCAAGCGGGTATCGACCTGGCGGCCCGCAGATCTCCACCGGACCGGGCGTGCCATCGGCGTTCGGACCGGATACAGTCTGGGATTACGAGGCGGGAGCGAAGGGCGCCTGGCTAGGCGGCCGGCTTTCGGCGGACGCGGACATCTATCGTATGAACTGGCGCAACATCCAGCTGAATGCTCTCGTGAATGGGCTCACCGTGACGGGCAACGGCGGCAACGCCCATAGCCAGGGCATCGAGTTCCAGGGCCAGTTCGCACCAATCCGGCGCCTGGTGTTTGGCGCCAACGCGGCCTACGACGAGAGCCGGATCGACTCGATCTCGGCCAACAGCACCGCGGGTGCGCAAATCGGTGATCCGCTTCCGAACGCTCCGAAATGGAGTGGCGCCCTCACGGCGGACTATTCCGTGCCGCTGGGAGAAACCGTCGGCTCGGTCGGCGCGAGCTACCGTTACCAAGGGGCCTCTCAAAGCTCGTTTTCCGGGGTCAATAGCTACATTGACGCGCGGATTCCTGCGTATTCTGCGGTGGACCTGCGCACGGGGCTCGCGTGGGGACGCTACCGCTTGACGTTCCGCGTCAACAATCTGCTGAATCGATATGCGCTCTCGAATATCTCCCTGACTCAGCTCATCCCCGGCTACCCGCTCGATCCGGTGTACGCAAGCGGCGTGCCAATTCAGCCGCGGACCTATCAGTTGTCGCTCGAAGCGCGCTTCTGAATGCCCGGTGGACCGCTCAGTGGTGGCGCTCTTGCGGGCAGCAATTGACATCGAGGCGAAGGTCCGCTGACGGCAACTCATCGTGCACGGGATGGAAAGATATCAAGCCGGTGATGGTGCGGAACCGACGTCGCAGCCCCGTCGACGCCGCGGGTATTCGTGGTACGTGCTCGGGATTCTCGGCTTCGTTTCGGTCCTGGACTTCTATGACCGCAGCCTGATCAGTATTCTCATCGAGCCTATCGAGCGCGGGCTGCATCTCAATGATGCTCAGATCGGGCTCCTCACCGGCATCGCCTTCGCGTTGGCTTACGGCATCTGCTGTATTCCGGTGGCTCGGTTGGCGGATAAATATGGGAGAGTGCGGATCCTCGCGGCCTGCGTGGTCGTATGGTCGGTGATGAGCGTGCTCACGGCGAGAGCGGTGAGTTTCACGACGATGGCGCTTGCCCGATCGGGTGTTGCTTTGGGGGAGGCAGGAGCATTCCCGTCCATGCAGGCGCTGGTGGCGGACTATTTCCCGGCCGAGCGGCGGGGTACGGCGCTGTCGCTCATCAGCGTATGCGGCGGAATCGGTCTCACGTTAGCCTTGGCAGGTGGGGGGGTTCTCAACGACTGGCTGGGCTGGCGCGGCGCATTTCTCTTATCCGGCGCCCCAGGAGTGCTCCTGGCTGTGCTTCTCTGGTTTACTGTACGGGAACCGGCGCGGGCCTCCCTCGGCATGAGCGGGGTAGACGACGCGCAGAACCTGACTCTGCGACGCTCGTTGAGTGTCCTCGCGGGTCGGCGTTCCTTCATTCACCTTTGTATTGGGCTCGCATTTATAGGGATTGGCGCTTACGCGCAGAGCACGTGGACACCCGCGTTCCTCATGCGGACGTATCATTTCTCGACGGAGCGGGTGGGAGCCTATTATTCCGCGGCGGTCGGCCCGGGCACCTTAGTCTCCATTCTGCTAGGCGGCGTGCTCAACGACTGGCTTCTGCGGCGGCAGCACTATGCCGCGCCTGTGTGGATTCTGGTGGCCGCATTCGGTCTCATTGTGCCACCGGCCATCGTGACTTACCTGACCCGCGATTTTACTCTAGCTATGGCGCTGACCGTCGTAACGACGTTGTTGGGTGGCGTCTGGGTTGCACCTTTCTATGCGGTAGTTCAAAACCTGGCGGGACCGCAACTACGTGCGCTGGCAGCTGCAGTGGTCAGCGTGATCAGCAGCGTGATCGGATTGAGCGCCGGACCTTACCTGGCCGGCGTGCTGAGCGATCTCCTCGTTCCGCGCTATGGCGATCGATCGCTTGCGGTCAGCCTCTGTCTGCTCAATGTGACATACGTGATTGGCGTTATTCATTTCTTGCTCGCCATTCGCACTGTCAGGGCGGACTCCGCCGCCGCCGAGGGCGTGGCAATTCCGCCGCACCAAGGAAGACGCGCATGAGTCAGGATTTTGAGTCGATGTACGCTTTGCCGCGGTGAGCGTTCTTATCCAGCCGCGGACGTTGCGGATATCGATTGGAGCCAATCCATGAGGAGTAGCGCTATGGCGAAGGGGGGGGCAAAGATCGAGATTACGACCAGCGAAGGACCGGTTCGCGGTGTGATCGAGGAGGAGTTGGCAATCTTCCGGGGCGTGCCGTTCGCCCGGCCGCCGATCGGAGCTCTGCGTTTCAAAGCACCCGTACCGTCGGATATGCGCTCGGAAGTTCTGGATGCGAGCCGGCCCGCGCCGATTTGCCCCCAAACGCCGCTGCGCGTGATGGATGCTCTGGGCCCCGTGGTTGGCGAGCAGGACGAAGACTGCCTGGTCGCAACGATTTGGGCGCCCTTGCCGCTGCAGCGTCCGAAGCCCATCCTGATTTGGCTTCACGGTGGAGCACTGTGCAGCGGCGGCGGCGCTATCTCGTGGTACGACGGAGCACGGCTTGCGCGCGAGAACGACATCATCGTCGTGAGCCCCAATTATCGCTTGGGTGCCCTGGGATTCCTATGCCGCCCGCCTCTAGTGGACGGGAACGTGGGATTTCTCGACCAGATACAGGCGCTGCAATGGGTGAGCGCAAACGCCGCATCGTTCGGCGGCGATTCTCGCCAGATCACGGTCATGGGACAGTCCGCCGGCGCTGTAACCGCCGGTCTTATGCTTGCGATGCCCAAGGTGAGGGCGATGTTTCAACGAGTTGTGTTTTTATCCGGCGGAGCAGTATCCCTGCCGCTGCAGCCGGCAGCTACGGCCGCGAACGTCTGCGATCGCTTTTGCGCGAGTCTAGCGATCGATCCGGACGGTCCGGACGCGTTGCAAAGGCTGCAGCAGTTGCCGGTCGCGCAAATCTTGGCAGCACAGCTCGACGTGGCTCGCAGCTCGGCGCGCGTTCCGGGGAACATAATGCCCACCTTTATGCTCGCAGACGTCGGAGGCGTCCCTAGCGGGGCGGGGCTCGAGGCCGCATTTAAAGACGGCATTCGCGGAATGGATGTGTTGGTGGGAACTATGGCCGAGGAGATGCGGCTGTTCCAAGCGCTTGATCCGCGGCTGGCGACCTTGACGGCGGACGCGCTGCCAGAGGTTGCGGAAGGACTCTTCGGCGCGGCTTGGGCCCCTCGGATCGAACGCGCGCGGCGCTCGCGCCCCGGCGCTACACCCTCGCAAATAATCACCGACGCACACACGCAGCTGTTTGTACAGAGTGTCCAAGGGGTTGCCTTGGCTGCGGCAGATGCAGGCTGCCCGACCTGGCTCTATCGCGTCGATTGGAACGATCCCGACTCTGGGTATGGCGCGTGCCATTGCCTGGATCTTCCGTTCGTGTTTGGTTCTTTCGAGGGATTTCAAGGCGCCAAAATGTTCCGCGTCGTCGATGAGAGCATGTGGGCCCTCTCAAGCGTGGTTCGCGCCGCGATCGGGCACTTCGTACAAACCGGGTCTCCTGAGGGCCAAGCTCTTCCCGCTTGGCCACGATTCAGTCGAGCCCGCCCGGCCCTGATGGTCTTTAATTCCCTCCTGCAACACGGATGGCTGGATGCGGAGGAGACGTGAGCGCCCACATCGACCGGTTTGTGCTGCAAAATCTGCCCCCGCGCGAGTTGTGGCCCAGGCTCCTGTTCGAGCTCCCGGAACTCAAGTATCCCGGTATCCTCAATTGTGCGGTAGAGCTGCTCGATCATGCGAAAGAGCGGCCCGCCGCGGTTGCGATCCACGCGTCGGAAGAAGACTGGTCCTATGGTCGGCTATACGGCGCGGTAAATCAGCTCTGCAGAGTACTCACGGAAGATCTCGGCATCATACCGGGGTGTCGGGTGCTACTTCGTGGTGCGAACTCGCCTATGATGATCATCGCGTGGCTGGCCATTGCGAAGGCCGGGGCGGTGGTTGTTGCAACCATGCCGATGCTGCGGGCGCGCGAGCTCGAGGCGGTAGTGCGGAAGGGGCAGGTGGGGCTTGCGCTGTGCGAAGCCACTTTGGCAAGGGAGCTGGAGGAAGTTCGAGATAGCGGCTCGCCGTTGAAGCGGGTCGTGGCGTGGAACGGCGAGCTCGAATCGCGAATGCTGCGCAAACCGGAATCCTTCACTGGGGTGCCGACCGCCCAGGACGACCCTTGCCTGCTCGCCTTCACATCGGGCACGACAGGACAGCCGAAGGCTACGGTGCACTTTCACAGGGACATCCTGGCGATGGCGGATACCTTCTCGCGCCATCTCTTGCAGCCCCAGGCACAAGACGTATTCGCCGGGACACCGCCTCTGGCCTTTACGTTTGGTCTCGGCGCTGAGCTCATCTTTCCCTTCCGGGTGGGTGCGAGTACAGCTATCCTGGGCGGAACCAAGCCGGAGCAGTTGCTCGAGGGTATCGAGCGCTTTGGGGTGACGCGATTCTTCACCGCACCGACAGGCTATCGGGCAATGCTCGGGACTCTCCATGAGAAGTCTCTCGCCTCATTGCGCAGCTGTGTTTCCGCAGGAGAGAACCTCCCTCGCGCGACGTTCGAGGGCTGGCTCGAGGCGACGGGAATGCGCATCGTCAATGGAATCGGCGCGACCGAAATGACGCACATTTTCATCTCCGCGGCCGGGGGCGATATCAGGCCGGGCTCGACTGGAAGGGTGGTGCCCGGCTATCGCGCATGTATCGTGGATGAGCGGATGCGGCCGGTACAGCCGGGGACGGTGGGCCGGCTCGCGGTTCAGGGGCCGACAGGTTGCCGATATCTGGACGATGATCGGCAGAGGCTTTACGTGATCGGCGGGTGGAACGTGACGGGGGACGCCTATGTCATGGACGAAGAGGGATACTTCTGGTTCGAAGCTCGCACGGATGACATGATCATCTCGGCGGGCTACAACATCTCGGGACCGGAGGTTGAGGAGGCGTTGCTCAAACACCCTGCGGTGGCCGAGTGCGCCGCGATCGGCGCTCCCGATGAGCAGCGCGGACAGATCGTCAAGGCGGTGGTGGTTTTGCGCGCCGGACACGCACCAAAACCGGAGATGACCTTGGCGCTGCAGAACTTTGTCAAAGCGGCGATCGCGCCTTACAAGTATCCTCGTGCCATCGAATATGTCCGGGGGCTCCCCCGGACGAGTACGGGAAAACTGCAGCGTTTCAAGCTGCGCGAGCACGGAAAATGGCAGGGATGCCACCGAGCCACTAAGGACGCTTCTGCCCGTGAGGATGAAATCTAGACGAGGGTGGATGCCAGCGTCCCTTGCATGCCATGGTGATAGCAGTCATTTTGATGAACGTTGAGCCGGCGCGCACCGCGGCGGTGGCGGAAATCTTGAGCGAAATGCGAGGTGTGTCGGAGGTCTATTCTGTCGCCGGCAACTACGACCTCGTTGCAGTGGCGCGGGTGAAGGAGAACGAAGGGCTCGCGGACTTGGTTGCCGAGCAGATCCGGGGAATTCACGGTATCACTCGCACTGAGACCCTGATTGCCTTTCGTGCCTACTCCCGACACGACCTCGAAAGCCTTTTCGCGCTGGACTGACTATGAGCCTCTGATCCGACGGGCTGCGGGCCTCTGCCATGCCGCGAATGCCCCTGACCCGGATCGATATGACCGCAGTCATGCTTTTGCGACGTGCTTGTCGTGGATGCAAGTGCAGCCGGTCTGATTCCCCACGGTCAGAATACACCTATGCATAGTCAAAATCCCTCGATCCAGCCGCGCGCTTGCGCGCCGCGTGGAAATCCGCTGTGCTACTTTGATACCCTTGCCGGGAAGTCAGGCCACCGGTCGCGGACCCCAAGGCAATGGCAAGAACGAAGAAGCGCAACGGCGCCGAGAAGGTCTCGCGGGAGCGCTGGCTCGAGATAGCGCGCACGACGCTGATCCGCAAAGGCATCGATGCCGTGAAGGTGAATTACCTCGCTAAAAAGCTCGGCGTGACTCGCGGAGGGTTCTACTGGCGATTCAAGAATCCTGCTGAGCTCTACGACGCGCTGCTCGATGACTGGCGCCGGAGCAACACCGCGCCGCTGGTAGGCGCGCTTTGCAGCCCGGGAGATCCCGCCAAGCGCCTGCACGCCGCCTTCCAGCTCTGGATCGACGAGAAGGAATTCAACCCCAACTATGACACCGCCGTTCGCGCTTGGTCGCTCGTTTCCCGCAAGGTCGCGAAGGCGGTGTACGAGGTCGACGATCAGCGGATTGAAGCGCTGAAACGGCTGTTCCTCGATGCGGGCTATGAAGAGCAGGAAGCTTTCATCCGTGCGCGCATCACGTACTTTCACCAAGTCGGGTACTACGCCATGGTCGTCCGTGAGTCGACCAGGCGTCGCTACGAGCTGAGCGAGCTCTATTACAGAATTCTCTTCGGGTTCAAGAACGGCTCCTAGCCTGTTCTCTCCCCGTCGCGTCCGGAGAGGCCGGCCCCTTCTACTCTGAGCACCTCGCTCTTTTGCATGCGCCGCTCTATGTCGGCGCTTAAAATACATGCCTGTATATTGACAGATACAATGGTGTATGGGAGATTGCCGCCGACGGCCAGCCAGCGGCCCGGAACGAGCCGGCGTCCTCCACAGAATCCGTCCCGCAAGCATGTCTGCCGCGGAGCCGGAAGAGGCAAGGAGTCAGACAAATGGCAAGAAGAAATCGCCCCGAGCGGGGGTTTGCGCTCGCTACGGCAGCGCTTTCCGAGAAGGGGCATGCGGCTGTCGATGAGCCGGACACGAGCGCCACGCCGCGTGACGTCATGGCTGCGGGCTGGCTGAGAATCACGAGTAAGGTTGCGCTTTTCGCGGCGACGCTCGCCCTATCGAATGGCATGGCGCTCGCGGTCGATCTGTCGCCTGCGACCTGGCCGGTCAAGGCGCGGGAGCAGGCGGAGCGCGTCGAAGCGCAGCGATGGGCACCGCTTAAGATGCGAACCGTCGCGAGCCCGAATGGCATCGTATCCGCATTGGTGTCCCCCGTCGCGGTACTTGCGGGTGAGGAAGCCCTGCGGCGTGGTGGTAACGCCGCCGATGCCGCCGCCGCCGTGGCGCTCACTCAGATCACGAGGCAACTTGGGTCGGTCGTGTCCTACGCGGGCATCATGACGATGCTCTACTACGATGCTAAGACCGGCCAAGTCACCTCTCTCAACGCCGGCTACAACACTTATCGAGATGAGACGGACCCGAAGACCATCCCGGTCGGCGATCTCGGGCCGCTCAACTTCGGGCGCAAGCCTACGGCAGGCGGGGCCATGGGGCGTCAAACCCTGGTCCCGGGTTTCATGGCCGGCATCGAAGCGCTGCACGATCGGTTCGGCAAGCTGCCCTTCCCGGTCCTGTTCCAGCCCGCAATCTGGTACGCCCGCCACGGCGTGACGATCTCGCCGATCCTGGCGAGCTTCTTCAAGATGCGGCAGAAATATTTGTTGAGCACGCCGCAGGGAAGGGCTTTTCTTCGCCAGGCGGGCGCCGCGATGCCGAAGCCGGGTGACAGGTTCGTGCAAGAGGAGCTTGCAAACACTCTGACGAATGTGGCGGAGCACGGTGCGGCCTACATGTACACGGGGCCGTGGGGCAGGGCATTCGTCGCTGGCGTGCGCAAGCAAGGCGGCAAGGTCACCCCGGAGGACATGAAAAATTACCGTGTCGTGTGGGGCAAGCCCTACAGCGAGCCGCTCTTCGGGCACACGATCTATGTGAGCGGACCGCCTAGCACGGCCGTCTATCAAGTGCTCACGGGACTCAACATCGCCGCGGCCCTGAAGCTCGATCGGCGGGGGCCCTACTGGAGCGATCCGGTAACATTGCAGGACCTGTCGCACATCGATCCATTCCTTTCCGAGGCGCCGGAGTTCCCTCCGGCCGTGGCGCGCTTTCTGCGCAGCAAGGGGATCGACCTCTCGCGGCCGGCGCAGCGCAGCAAGCACTTTGCGGAGGCAGTAGCGCCGCTGCTCGCCCAGCTATATGTCCCGCCGCCGGCGGCCAGCCCGCACCACTCCAACGCCGTCGTGGTGGTCGACAAAGACGGCGATATCGCCGTCATGACCCATACGATCAATGCCGTAGTGTGGGGCGACACCGGCATAGTGGTCGGCGGCATCCCGCTGCCGGACTCAGGCGGCTTTCAGCAACAACTGCTTGCCACTCTCAAGCCAGGTAGCCGCGTTCCCGACCCGATAGCGTGCACGCTGACGCTCGCCGGATCACATCCGGTGCTCGCGACGGCACCGATCGGCTCGTCGCTGATCCCGGAGACCATCAAGACTGTCCTCACCGTTATCGGACAGGGACAGAGTCTTGCGGCAACCTTGAGGGCGCCGCCGTTGCTGGCGAACTTCGCCCAGGAAGAGCTGCCCCTGGGCGAGCGTACGGTTGCCGTGCCTGCGGGCGCCTACGACGCAAAGTTTCTAGAGAGGCTCAAGTCCCTTGGAGTGCCCGTTGCTGAAGTGTCCGCGAAGCAGGCGGCGATTCTCCGTGGAACGCTGGCGACGGCGGCCATCGATCCGAAGTCTCGCGATGCTTCGACTGTCGAGGTACCGGGCGTCATGGTGTTCGCGGGGGGCAACTGAAACCCGTGGAACCGGTGAGTCAGACCAAGGAGGGTCGCGCTTATGCACGCTACGTGCTCACGGTGCTCGGTCTCATATCGATTCTGGACTACTATGACCGGAATCTGATCAGCATCCTCGTCGAGCCCATCGAGCGGGGACTGCATCTCGATGATGCGCAGATCGGGCTACTGTCCGGCATCGCATTTGCGCTCGCGTACGGCATCTGCGGCATTCCGATTGCCCGCCTGGCGGATCGATACGGGCGGGTTAGGGTGCTTACGGCAGGTGTCGTCGTTTGGTCGGTGATGACCCTGGTGACGGCCCGCGCAATCAGCTTTGCGACCATGGCGCTCGCCCGGGCCGGCGTCGCTCTCGGTGAGGCAGGGGCGTTCCCCGCCACTCAAGCGCTGGTGGCGGAATATTTTCCGCTGGAGCGGCGCGGCACGGCTCTCTCGGTCATAGGAGTCTGCGGGGGAATTGGTCTCACCTTTGCTCTCGCTGGCGGTGGTCTTCTCAACGACTGGGTGGGCTGGCGCGGAGCATTCCTCCTCTCCGGGGTGCCAGGGCTGCTGCTGGCTGCGCTTCTCTGGCTCACGGTCCGAGAGGCCAAGCCGATCGACCCGGGTTCGGTTCCAGAAGGCGCGACGAAGAGCATCAGCCAGAAAACCTCGTTGCGCGTCCTGGCGGGGCGGCGCGCTTACGTTCACCTCTGCATCGGACTCGGATTCGCATGCATCGGGGCCTACGCCCAGGCCGCATGGGTCCCCGCGTTTCTCATTCGGACCTATCACCTCTCGACGGGGCAGGTCGGAAGTTACTACTCCGTCGCGGTCGGACCCGCGACGCTGCTGTCGATCCTTCTCGGCGGGGTGCTCAACGATTGGTTCCTGCGGCGCAAGCGCTATGCTGCGCCCGTGTGGATTCTGGTTGTCGCCTTCGGTCTGACCGCGCCGCTGAGCGTTGCGTTCTATCTCACCCGCGAGTTCACCGTTGCGATGGGTCTGACGCTCATTACCACCGTGCTCGGTGGCCTCTGGGTGGCTCCGTTCTATGCGGTCGTACAAAACTTGGCCGGACCCCAGCTGCGTGCATTTGCAGCCGCGGTCGCAAGTTTGATTATCAATGTCATTGGCTTGAGCGCCGGACCTTATCTGGCCGGCCTTCTGAGCGATCTGCTCGCCCCCTCATTCGGCATTCGGTCGCTTGGAATCAGCTTGAACATACTCAACGTGACATTCGTTATCGGCGTCGTCCATTTTCTGCTCGCCATCCGCACGGTCGACGCGGACGTCGTCCAAGCAGAGGGGAATGCAATCCGGTCGTACGAAGGAGAAGCAACATGAGTCAAGATCTGTCGCGCTACATCGTAAATCCGGGTCCCAAGGCTCCGGTCACGGGACTCAAGGCAGCCGCGACCACTGATTCGGCGATCGTCACCGAAACTATGGTCGATGTTCTCAAGCAGGGCGGGAATGCCGCGGATGCGGGCATTGCCGGGTGTCTGGTGCAGGCGGCGGTGGAGCCGTTCATGACGAACCATGCCGGGCTCGTGACCTTCCTTTATTACGAGGCCAGGACAGGCAAGATTCACCAGCTCGACAGTCTCGGCGCATTTCCCTCTGGCCTGCCGCCGTTCAAGCCCGTGCCGGCGGGTACCGGCCCTTACGCCGCCATGCCGCCTTCGGCCATCATTCCTGGCTTCATGCCGGGGCTCAAGGCCATTCACCAGAAGTTCGGATCCCGCCCGTGGGCGGATCTCTGCGCTCCCGCGGTGCGTTGGGCCGAGCAGGGCCACCCGGTGTCGACGTTCGAGTACGGCGTCAACATTTTTGGGGAGAAGTTCATCACCTACTTCCCAGAGGGCCGCGATTTCTATCAACCGAAGGGCTACTTCGCCAACGTGGGCGAGGTATTCGTGCCCAAGGGGCTTGCACAGACGCTGCAGGGTGTGGCGAAGCACGGGCCTGATTACATGATCGCGGGACCCTGGGCCGAGCGGTTCGTTGCCAAGGCCAACAAGATGGGCTGGAAGATCACGCTCGAGCACATGACGGAGACACCGCCCCGTTGGGTGGAGCCCCTGCGGATACCCCATCAGGAATACGAAGTGGTTAGTCTCGGGCCGCCGCAGGCGCAGGGCATATACATCGCCATCGCTCTCGGCGTGCTAAAGCATCTAGGCATCCGGGACATGAAGCCCGGCTCGGCCGAGCACATCTGGGCAATGGGCCATGCCCTGCGGCAGGGCGGTCGCCATTGGGAATATGCCCAGGACGATACGGTGTACGGGGTGCCTCGGGATGAACTGCTGGACGACGGCTACCACGCGCACCTGGCGAAGCTCATACGCAAGGCGCGGCCGAAGTTGGATCTCAGCGAACATATACGCCTCACGGGAGACGTAGGAATGGCGGGTGACATGATGTCCAACTTCGGCGGCGCGTTCGGCAAGCCGCGGCTGACTCAGTCCCACTCGGAGCAGCCGTCCGGCTCCTGCGAGCTGGCGGTCGTCGACGCCGAGGGCAACTGGGTGCAGATGATGAACACGCTGCAAGGCTCGGGCATTCCCGGCATGGTGATCGATGGCGTCCCCATGGTGGGCAGCCACTCGACCTTCGGGGCGCTGGCGAGCCCGATGGACGCGACGCTCGTCAAGGGGGCCAAGGCGCGCTGCATCATTGGCAACACGATGGTGCTCAAAGGCGGCAGACCGGTCCTTTCAGCCGGCTCGCCCGGAAATGTCCACTGCACGGTGCCGCAGGTGCTGACTTACGCGCTCGATTTCAAACTGGATCTGTATGCATCCGTGGATGCGCCGCGCATGCTGCCGATGACGGAGGCACGAGCCATCTCGATCGAGGACCGGCTGGCGCCGGGCGTGGTCGAGGATCTGCATCGGCTCGGCGTGCGGGTTGGAGTCGCACCGGGATATGACTACCACATGGGCTCGTTCTCGGTCATTGGGCGCGATGAGCGTTCCGGCACGTACACGGCCGTAGCCGATCCGAGGCGCTGTGCCGTTGCCGATGGGATGCGCTGAGACTAACGGCGCAGCCCGAATTGCATGCATACCGCTCACCAACGTCCGCCAATGGCATCAGCGCCGCTTGCCAGCGGCGGGAATGATCCCGTGACGCGTCAGCTGCATGGGGGGCCCATCCGAAGGCTCGCCATGGGCGGCCGCGCGGTCGGTTACTGAGAGTGTCGCGATGACTCTGGGCCATGATGCGAGTCGGCGCGATATCAGAGAAACCGTCCTCTACAGGGAGGTTGCGCGATTCTATGAGCAGATCCATGCGCCGGGCACAGATCGGGTGACCGATGCAGCGGATATCGCAGTCCGACCGGATGGCATGGTCGCCGCGTTCACCGGCTCGATCTACCGGAGTCTGGACAGGCCGTCGGTGACTCGGATATGCGCGGTCACTCTCGAATCGGGCGAGCTGCACGTCCAGAGCAGCGCAACCGGCAGCGACAGGTTGCCGCGCTGGTCGCCCGATGGGAAGCGGCTGGCATTTCTGTCGGATCGGCGCGAAGCCGGAAACTTCCAGCTGTACCTCACCGATGGCGCGGCCACCACGGAGCCGCTCGCAGCACCCGAGGTGGACGGAATCGTCGAGTACTTGCAGTGGTCTCCGGATGGACGATCGATACTGCTCGGAGTGGCGGGGTTTGGCGCGGATTTTGCCGGTTGCCAAGGAGGCCACAAGACCCTCGGCCGCGATGGCGAGCTTCCAGCGTGGACGCCTCTCTTGGAGTCCGGTGCCGAGGAGAACCTTTGGCGAAGGCTTTTCGTGCTCGACACCGTCCAGGGTACGGCGCGACGCATCTCGCCGATCGGGACCAATTTCTGGGAAGCGTGCTGGCTCGGCAACGGGAAGGTGGCCGCGGTCACCTCCTCCTCGCATAGCGAAGGCTCCTGGTACGAGGCGCGTCTCCAATGTATCGAACTCGCAAGCGGTGAGCTGGAGGTGCTCTTCACACCGAGCGATCAGATCGGCGTCCTCGCCGGATCGCCTTCGGGGCAGCGCTTGGCATTTGTGGAGGCGGTCTGCAGCGACCGGATGATCGTCGCTGGGACTCTCAACGTCTTGTCGCTCGATCGGGTCAATGTTTCCACTGTCCACACCCAGCAAGCCGATATCACGCACGCCGAGTGGCGTGACGACAACCATCTCACTTATGCCGGGATCCGTTCCCTCGAAACCGTCATCGGTGAGATGGCAACGAGCGAGCCCTCTGTCGGTCGCGAATACTGGGCGAGCCAAGAGAAGACGATCGGCGGCTGGAATCCAGTCTGTGCTCCGTTACCGGCCGGCGGTGCGGCCGCGATAAGCGAAGCGTACGATACGCCTCCGGCGATCACCCTTTTCGGTCCTGGAACCCAGCGTACGCTCGTGTCGCTGGCGGCCCCTGCTACCGGTGAGAAGGGATTCAGCACGGCGCAGATTGAGCCCTTCACCTGGCGAGCTCGCGATGGACTTCAGATGCAGGGATGGCTCATCCGTCCTCCCGGCGCCGGACCGTTCCCGTTCGTGATGGACATCCACGGCGGGCCCGTCTGGTGCTGCCGCAATCGCTG
Source organism: uncultured Pseudomonadota bacterium (assembly GCA_963726045.1). Classification (GTDB taxonomy): domain Bacteria; phylum Pseudomonadota; class Gammaproteobacteria; order Steroidobacterales; family Steroidobacteraceae; genus 13-2-20CM-66-19. The sequence continues at coordinate 20,835 of CAVSAZ010000012.1, read as the reverse complement.
GCAGGGCAGATTGCGCGGCGCCAAGGTGCTCGCCGAGCATGGCATTGCCTCGATCTATCCGAACCCGAGAGGCAGCAGCGGGCGAGGGCGGGAATTCGCCCGGTTGGTCAAAGGTGACATGGGAGGGGAGGACACTTACGATTACCTCACCGGAATCGACGCCCTGGTCGCCGCCGGAATAGCGGATCCAAAGCGCCTCGGAGTGACCGGTATCAGCTACGGCGGATTCATGTCGGCGTGGCTCATCACCCAGGATAACCGCTTCGCGGCCGCCGCCCCCATCTCCTGCGTGTCCGACTGGTACAGCGAGTATCTGACGTCCCAGATTGGCGATTTTGTGACATTGTTTCTCGGTGCCGATCCAACGGCGCCGCACGGGCGGATGTTCGACCGAAGTCCCGTGATGTTCGCTCATCAAGTGCGCACGCCGACGCTGCAATTGACGGGAGTCCAGGACCAAAACACCCCTCCGACGCAGGCATTGGAGTTTCATCGGGGACTGCTGATGCAAGGCGTGACCAGCGTACTCGCGACCTATCCCACTGCTGGACACGGGATCCGGACCTTCCCGGAGGTGATCGATGCCACCGCCCGATATGTGAGCTGGATGCTGCAGCACCTTCAGCCGGAGGTGACCGCTGAGTGAGTTCGGAGGAGTTCAAGTGAAGACCCGGGAGAGCACCGCGCCGACAGACGCTGCTGCAGGCGCGTCTCACGAATCTTCCTCGCCCGAAGCCATTGACCGAATCGGGGAAATTTCATGCAACGAGACATTCGATCGACTGCGCTTTACGATGAGGCCGAGGAGACCTATCGGCGATTCCGCCAGCCTGGTACGGGCCAGATCAGTGACGTGGCAGAGGTGCATGCTTCGCCGGACGGCAGGCATGCCGTATTCGCGGGCACGCTCACAGACAAGCTCGAAGGCACTTTGCCGACGCGCATCTGCCGAACTGATCTCGCAACAGGGGATACGCAGGTACTCACGTTCGGGCCGCACGCGGATCGCCTGCCGAAGTACTCTCCCGATGGCCGGCGCATCGCATTCCTCTCCGATCGCGCCAAGAGGGGCGAATACCAGCTGTACGTTCTCGATGCTGAAAGGAAGGCGGCGCACTCCACCCCTGCCGTCGCAGGCTGGGTCGAATATCTGCAGTGGTCCCCCACGGGGAATCGTATTCTGCTGGGCGTCGCGGGGCACGGCGCCGATGTCGCTGGTGGCCAGGGAGCCGTGACGAGCCGACAGCTCGCAAATGATCTGCCGTCCTGGATGCCGCAGCTCGAGACGGGCGATGATGCCTTCCGTTGGCGCAGCCTCTGGATCTATGACGTCAAGGCTGACAACGTGCGGCAGATCGCGGCACCGGAAAATAACATCTGGGAGGCATCGTGGTGCGGCAATGACAGGATCGCGGCGGTTGTGTCGCCCGGCGCTGGCGAGGGACTGTGGTACAGCGCGACCTTACGGCTCCTCGACATAAGCAGTGGCGAGTTCTGCCTCATCTATCCGCCCCGTGATCAGCTCGGTTGGCCCGCGGGATCTCCTTCCGGCAGGCACCTTGCTGTCGTCGAGGCGATCTGCAGCGACCGCGGGATCGTCGCGGGCGAGCTCCTGGTCATCGAGACGGCATCTGGCAAGGTCTCTCGCGTGGACACCCGCGGGATCGATGTGACCTACACCGAATGGCGCTCCGATGGGGCACTGTTGATCGCAGGACATCGGGGCTTTGAGACGGCTGTGGGCGTCTATGAGCTGGAGGAGCAATCGTTTACCGAAACCTGGGCGAGCCAGGAGGTCTCATGCGGCGGGCGTTATGCCGCAGTCGCAGGCCTGAATGACCGCGGCGATTGTGTTCTGGAAGGGGAGAGCTTCACGCGAGCGCCGGAGCTCGCCGTGATCCGCCAGGGCGAGTACCGCCCGATCAGATCCTTCGATCTGGGTTACTCTGCGCTCGCCTCCGCGATCGATCGTGTCGAGGCGATCCGCTGGCCTGCTCCGGATGGACTCGAGATCCAGGGCTGGCTACTGCTGCCAAAAGCTAAGGGGCCGCATCCGCTCGTGCTCCATGTCCATGGCGGTCCGATCTGGCACTTCCGTCCGTTCTGTCTCGGGCGCAGTGGCGCGGCATTCTTGATGCTCCTGAAGCGCGGCTTTGCGATCCTCATGCCCAATCCGCGGGGCAGCGCTGGGCGAGGACAGGAGTTTGCGCGCCGCGTATTCGGGGACATGGGAGGATTGGAGACGCATGATCACCTCTCCGGGCTCGATCTCCTGGTCTCGATCGGCATCGCCGATCCGGCACGACTCGGCGTGACCGGTGGCAGCCATGGCGGGTTCATGACCTCCTGGATCATCGGGCAGGACAGCCGCTTCGCCGCGGCGGTTCCCGTGGCGCCAGTCACTCACTGGGTTTCCGAGCATCTGATCTCGAACATTCCCCATTTCTGCGCGATCTCGCTCGCCGATCGCTTCACGAACCCGACCGGGAAATACTTCGAGCGCTCACCGATCATGCATGCCCACAAGGTGAAGACACCGACACTCAATATCTGCGGCGCACTCGACCGGTGTACTCCTCCGTCGGAGGCGGTGCAGTTTCACAATGCACTCTCGGAGAACGGCGCGAAGTCAGTGCTGATCACATATCCCGAGGAGGGGCATGGGGTCCGCAACTACCCGGCGGCGATCGACTATGCGGCGCGGGTCGCGGGGTGGTTTACGGCGCATATGCCTGCTCGCGGGACGGCCAATACGGTGGGAGCAAGCTGAGGGCTGGCACCCCCCCTCATGTCAGCCCATTTTAACGCGCGTCCTTGGTGAGGCCGTTCTTCTGCGCCGCTCGAACGCTCACCGTCGTCCTAATATGCGCCGCCTTGGTGAGCGAAATGGCCACGGAAAAGCGCATTGAGCAGTTCGCCATGCGTGCGACACCTCAAGATGCCATGCGCGTGCTACGTCCCATTTTTGATGCGGTCGATCGCCACGCCGACGAGATCGATTCGATCGTGCAGGGCCTTACGGTCGAGGAGGACCGGAGGTCAAACCCCGCGCAGTTCTGGTACTTGTGGGAACTCTTCGCAACCGAGGTCAAAAGAGCGCCATGGCTTGAGTGGGTCGACCGGGAACATCCGACCGGCGGGAAGCTTCTGGCCGCGATATTCATGACGCAAGGTTGGAAGGAGAACATGCGACATTGGAAGACTCTCGAGGGACACGCGCATCAGGTTGATGTGTACTAGTTTCGACTTGATCTGACACCCGACTTGAAGAGAGCGGGGTTACCCGGTTCAATGGTTGGTACCAAGCAATCACTGAACTTTCATGGGAGTAACCCCGCAATGAATCTTCTAAGGAAGGTCTGAAGAACTGGTCATGAGAACTGGCGAGGACAGCAGATTTTCGTCGAGATTGCGGAACACGCAACTTTCCCTCGTCGGTTCGACGTTTTGGGCTTCGATATCCCGCTTTTCCCGATTTCCACCGACACGTCTCCTACGTTCTGAGCAGTTGTCGCCGGACCATGTACAGATTGGTGAGCGCCGCGGTGACTTCCAGTCGGTGCAGATTCTTGGCGAGACCCCGGTAGCGGGTCTTGCGAAAGCCGAAGATGTTCTTGATCACTCCGAACACGTGCTCGACCTTAGCGCGTACCCGCGACTTGTTACGGTTCTTTGCCTTCTCGAGCTCGTCGATCCGGCCGTTGTAGCGGTATCGCCTGTTGGTGAAGTCCTTGGCTTGCGGCGCGCGTGCGTGAATGACTCCCGCCTGGCCCTGGTAGCCTTGGTCACCCCAGACCCGCGTCTCTTTGCCATGCAGCAGATGCGGCAGCGCCTCGCGGTCGTGGACGTTGGCCGCCGACACCAGCACCGTGTGGATCAGCTTCGTACCGCTGTCCACGCCGACGTGGGCCTTCAGCCCGAAGAACCACTGCTGACCCTTCGCCGTCTGGTGCATTTCCGGGTCGCGTTTGCCCTCCTGATTCTTCGTCGAACTCGGCGCCCCGATGATCGTCGCGTCCACGATCGTGCCCTTGGCGATCTTGATGCCGCCGCGACGCAGGTGCTCATTTACCGCCGTCAGCAGCACCTTCCCCAGCTTGTTGCGCTCCAGCAGGTGCCGGAACTTGCACACGGTGGTCTCGTCCGGAACCCCTTCGCTGCCCAGATCGATCCCAGCAAATACGCGCATGGCGACCGAGTCGTACAACGCTTCTTCCACCGCCGGGTCCGACAGGTTGAACCAGAGCTGCAAGAAGTAGATCCGCAACATCCGCTCCAGCGGAATGGGCGGTCGACCGCCGTTCTCGTTGACCTTCGGGTAGGCCGTCTGCACCGCCGCCGCCAGTTCCTTCCATGGAATGATCTTGTCCATGTCCGCCAAAAACTGTGCTCGCCGCGTCGTCTTCCCGAATTTCTCAAAACCCGTCAGTGTCGTCTGCTTCATCTAGCTTTTTGAGGCCCTGCCGCGTGCGGCGCTCGTCCTCGATAACTACTTGCGCTTCCTCTACCACATCGGCGCGAACTCACTGCCTCAGGCCTTTACCCGAATCGCGACCGCCCTGCAGCAGGGAGAACCTGTTCAAATGCTGGCCGCCAGCAACACCGTGTTCCTCCTCGAAGTCCTTCTGCAACGTCATGTCTATAGCCGACCGATGGAGCTCAAGCGCCGTTGAGGCCCTCGAAGCGCTGCTTCCCTGGAACGCTCGCAGCTCCCTGCCGCCCGCCCGCCGAGCCGCCTGAGCCAAGCCCGTCTGCGATCCCCCGCGGCCCCTACGCCGGCGCGCTGTCGCGCGCAAGAACGGGGATGCCGGAGGGCTTACGGGGATCCGGCGCCGCTGTGGCGGATAGCCGCTTCGATTCGGCAGCTATCACGGGTCCGCACAATAATTCGACAAGTGTTGCCTTCGTTGCAGGTTTGCCTTTGTTTTCCGCGAGGTACTTTTCATGTGCTTCGGTTTCCAGCCTTAGCGCCAAGAGTGCTGAGTCGATATTGACGGGAAGACTGCCGCAAATGTCAACTAGACTCGCGAGAAGCACATGTACGTAGGCGTGAAGGTTTTCGACAAGGCCTACTAAATATGGGAGCTTCCGACCGGCATGCACTAGGAGATTTCGAGATCTATAGATCCGGCGGATGTGCCACTCAACCCTTTGCCTATGATTCCTTATAAGCGTTAGTAACTCCGAAGCCGACTCCGACGATCGCTTCAACGTGAAAAGACGAAACCGGAGCAGCGGATTTGATTCGAGCGACGCATAGAGCCTGTCTCTAAGTGCCTCGTGCTCGGGTAACGCCACTAAGGTTGGCCCTCGCAGCCCATCGGGTAAATCTCCAGGCAGTTGAGCGCAGACCTCCTGGTATAGATCTCCGCAAGCCCGTTCGAGATCCCAGGGGAGTTGTCGGAGTAGCCTTAGAGGATAATATCGACATAAGGCGGGGCCCAGGTAATCGGCAATCACGGAAACTTTCGTTTGATCGGTTATGACGGGCAAGAGCGCTTCAACGGCTGCCCAAAGCGAAGTAAGCTGCACTGTCGGATCGTCAGTGTTCACTGCAGACGCGTGCAAACCGAGGGCGGCTGTCAGCCTTCTCTGCGATTCTGCACCGCCGCGACGGCGTGTGAAAAAGGCGCCGTCCATTCTCTGAATTTCCCTAGCAAACCTTGAGCTAGCGCAGTCTCGCTCCTTGTGAACGGCGGATGTCGACTGCTTCAGTACTATGGGGCGGTTTCCCTCGTAGACTAGAGTTGTCGGATGAATTTTCAGTTGTTCGCGATGAGAGTGATATAGCGCGATGGCGCCCGCATTCTCGATGAAGCGTCGCGCAGAGATGGCGGCCGACCGTGCGTCAAGTGCTTCGATTTCGGAAAGGGTGACAAATACCTCTTCGGATCCGATCTCGGTGAATCGATTTTCGCGCGGCGATGAGGTTCGTGGCTGAAGGCTTGGAGAAATCTTTGCGAATTCGTTTGGTAGTAGCGACCTGAAACTCGGAGAGCAAGTGGTGCGAAGCACGACGGTGTATTTCTGTTCGCTTCGATCGAATTCTCGCGCGAAGTCGTCCCATTGCTCGTTAGAGATTATCTCGGGACCAGACGGGCTAAAGAAGAAGACTCGGGTACGAAAGAATATAAAATTCTTTGAAAATCCACGGTTGACCCACTCAACAACGAGGTCGGTCGTCAATGAAGTGAGTTCACTCTTCCGATGAGAATCTGCCAAGCGCCGCTTGATTGCTGCCACTATTTCACGTTCATATCGTCGATTTCTCAGGCGTGCCTCTAGCACGTCAGTCTGTGAGCGCAAGTGCTGGAGGTTGGCGACGTCCCACCAGTCGGGCCGACTATAGTCGTTGGCTAGTGGACCAAGGAGACGCTGCGCGGCCAGATCGTGCGAGATGCTCCAGGCCAGTTCCTCGACCATGGGGTTAAGGGCTTTGCTAACGAGTGTTTTGGAGCCAACGTCATCGATGCCCCGAATGAGTTCAAGGCTGCGCGTGTGAGTGTTGAGCGAAGGAGCCTTGTACGTGCCCAGTGTGTAGTCAAACAGCAACTCCTCGAGTCTCTGCGCGACTAAGAGCAGCCCTTGAGTTTGAGCTGTATTGCGCCATCGAAAGGTTCGAGGCCTCCGCATTCGAACTCTCCTTTTTGGTTGTGCTAATTGGGCGCTGCCCCGGTTGGGATTCGGGGAGTCAGCGCGCAACTATCCGCTAGGAACTTCTGTAGGCCGTCTGCGGGCGTTGGGTGAGGTGGCGCTGGGCGTAGGCGTCCCTGGCGTTGCTGGTCCCCAATGACGAAGGCATGCTACGAGGTGACCTCCGTTTCGCAAATTGGTTCGCGCTTCCCTGGTTACTTGCATATCGCGGGTCAGGTTCCTGGCCGGTAGTGCTCGTTCACCCCGGGTCTTTTGTTCAACTAACTCGAACGCTATCGCGGCTGACTGCCCTTGTCAATGCGTGCAGCTGTTGGTATATCAGGAAATCAGAACCTCTCTGTTAGTAGCGCCAAGAGATTCGGTTGTCGTCGATGCTTTTGCCGTTTGGCGCCCGCCGCCGCGAAGAAGCCTGTCGCGACCGTATGGGGCTATCTTCGTAACCTTTGTATGTACATATCGCACACATGCGAAGCCGGCCGACGGGCAGATACCGGGCGCGTCATCGAAACGGGACTCGGTGAGGCCAAGAGCAGCGTGTACGGCGGGGTGACCTGAGGGCCTTCTTCGGTCCACTGGTGACTTAGGAAATGGCCGCTTCTGGGTTGGTTGTTGCACTCAGTTGCTGTTTAAACTCTGCCGGCGTCAGGTTGCCGAGGCTGGAGTGAGGTCTCACCTCGTTGTACTGACGGCGGAACTGTTCGATCGTGATCTTCGCATCGATTCGGTTTCTGAACCACTCCATGCTCAGGCACTCGTCACGGAACTTGCCGTTAAAGGATTCATTGTTCCCATTCTGCCAGGGCTTGCCGGGGGCGATGTGCGCCGTGCCGATATTCGCCTTGAGGAGCCAGCGCAGTACGGCCCTGGACACAAACTCCGGTCCGTTGTCCGATCGCAGATACCTGGGACTGCCGTGAACGCTGACCAGCTTGCTCAGGACCTCGATCACACGTCCGGAACGGATGCTACCGCCCACTTCGATGGCCAGACATTCTCGGCTGAATTCATCGACCACTGTCAGGCATTTGAGCTGCTGCCCGTTGGCGCAAGCATCGAACACGAAGTCATAGGCCCACATCTGGCCCACGCCCGTTGCCGGCAACGGGCGTGGGCGGCTGGCTGCCACACGCCGCCGTGGCCTTTTTCTCGGCACCTGCAGCTTGTGCAGCCGCCACAGCCGATGAGTACGGTCAGGGCTCATGATGTGCCCACAGCGCGCGAGGAAGATCTGAATGCGCCGATACCCGTACCGCGGGTACTGCGCCGCCAGTTCCTGCATCGCGGCCACGGCCGGTGCATCCTTGGCCACCAGCCGCGACTGGTAACCCACCGTGGACCGCGCCACGCTCAACAGCGCGCACGCTCGCCGGACCGATCGACCCCGTTGGCACACGTAGGCGATCTGTTGCCGGCGCACGGGCGCGCTCACCATTTTTTTGCAGCGACTTCCTTCAAAATCTCGATGTCCATCACCCGCTCGGCCAGCATCTTCTTCAGCCGGGCGTTCTCAGCCTCAAGCTGGCGCAGCCGCTTCACATCTACCGCCTCCAGCTGCCCGAATCGCTTGCGCCAGGCATAGATCGTGACATCGCTGACCCCGTGCCTCTTGGCCACCTCCGACACGGGCGCCTTGTCCGCCTCGCGCAGAATCTTCACCATCTGTTCTTCCGAAAACCTCGTCTTCTTCATGGTCCCCTCGCTTCCCGACGGGCCATTATCCCTAAGTATCAACTGGACCGAAAATCGACCCTCAGGTCAACCAGGGGGCAGACGGGAATTAGGATCCGGCGCATCGATCTCTTTCCATCACCATCAAACCGTCGATGTAAGTGTTGATGGCGATACCCCGAGTAGAGATTCCTCATCTCTCGTTTCTGCAGCTGAACTACGTCCCGGGTGTCATCCCGAGTGTAGCCTCGCGTGCTGCGGACGGAGTAGCAAACCGAGTCGTTGCGGGGAAATGAGCGGGCGGCCGGTGAGGCACTGGGCGACAAAGGGAAATATGGCGGCGAGATGACAGCTCGTGAACTACCCCGTCGCAACTGTACCTTCTGCGGACTTCGTAGGAGCGAGTCGGCGTCGAAGTCTGACTATTGCAGTGGACTCGCGTTGTGCTAGGCTAAGCTGCGGAATCGGATTGATGTCACGTGTGGTGGTGCGGCGTCGCCATACGTGAGGAAGGGAGGCGCCGCAGGGGGAAAGCGGCGCAATGAAGGCACAAGCCGGATCATGGATTCCTCGATGCAGCGTTCCGCCTGAATTCACAGGCGCAGCGTCCTGCCCTGTCGCAGGTGGAAAGCGACCACTAATCCCAGCGGTATCGCTCCACGCGGCACTAAGCACTTCGAATCGACAGCTCGACGATCGCGAAACGCATGCGGGAGCACACGACTCACCGCTGGCGAGGTGTCGACGTGGTCGAACTCGGCGCCTGAGGTGTCGCGGAGCCAGTTAAGGAAGGGACCGCAGCGGAGTTTGGCGCCATGGGAGAGCGGGCCCGCAGTGCACTGTTGGTGAAAAGCGGTTGCGCCGCCATTGACCGTTCCGTGCGCGTCCAAGCAACGCTTGAGAGGTCAGCGGGCGGGTGCATTCGCTGCATACAGGCGGAATGGCTACGGATTACAGGCCCGGCCCGTTCATCAGCATTTCTGATGTAGGTCCTACAGAGCAGGAACAGGCAAGGGAGGGTCGACAGGTTATGGACGAAAAGACCCCGTTTCAGGACCGCCGACTCTCTGGTGCAAACCGGGGGCAGGGGCCAGGTAGTGCGGTGCCGAATCCGTATGAGCTGAGGCTCTCGGGTCGACATGAGGGCTTGCTTCGTCTGCACCAATGGGTGGCGGAGAATGGTGGCATCAGGCTTACCCTTGAGGAGGCTGCGAAGATCGCTTGTCTCGAGCCGCACCATTTCTCAAAAATATTTCACAAATTCGTCGGCGAGAGTTTTCAGGGATGGCGGCGGCGCGTCAGAATTTCCTGGGCCGTTTTACTCATCGAGCGCGGCACACATTCCGTCGATGAGGTCATTCGGCTCTCCGGATATCGAGACCGTCGTGCGTTCGAGCGGGCAGTGAAGGCCTTGACGGGAGTGACGCCTGGGCGCATTCGATCCGGCGAAGGTGGAGCCGATGCCTTCTGCGCCCTGATGGGGGAGAAACACAACTAAAGCCGCAAAGACGACAACTGGAGCCGCAACGCACCTGTTCGTCGCGTGACAGCATATGCATCTGACGCCTGAGTTTCAGTAGCTCTCCCTTGTACTTGTATATGAGAGGCGGTCAAGAATTCGGGGGATTGGGAAGCAAATGTTCATGCGGCACCGATAGACACCAACGGCGCTTCCGGGTTGACTCCGAGGCTCTAGGCCGCGGAAGTCTTTGCTCTCCCGGCTGGGGAATTGGTTGTCATCCGTGATTAAGGGCTCACTTCAGGACCACGCATATGACGACAGTCAGCAGCGGTCAGACCGAGTACGTTTCTTCCGGCCAAAATGCAAGTGGCACCCTCGTCCTAAGCGGAGGAACGCTGTATGTGTCCGCGGGCGGAACTGCCGACGCCACCTCCCTGAGCGGCGTACTGGATAACTACGGTACTGCAAGTGGAACAACGATTTTTGGCGGCGGGGTCGAGAACGTCTATTCCGGTGGGCTAGACAGCAGTACCACGATTTCCGGTGGCGGAGCAGAGTACGTCTTCTCTGGCGGCAGCACGGTCTCGACGACCCTTGGGGGACAGACGTCCCAGTACGTGGACGGAGGCGCCACGACCACGGGGACGGTCCTCGGAGGGTATTACGCGTCCCAGTATGTTTCGAGCGGTGCCATTGCCAGCGGCACAGTGATCGAGGGGGCGGATGGTGGGCAGTTCGTCTCGAGTGGTGGCGCGACCGTTGGTACGGTGATCAGCGGCAGCTATAACGAGGAGGTGCTCTCTGGCGCCACCGCGAGCGGCACGAGGGTGCTGAATACAGGGAGTGGGCTAGTCTACTCGGGTGGCCTGGCCGACGGCATGACGTTGTCTTCCGGCGGCCAAGAGGTGGTCAGCGCCGGGGGCGTGACGAGCGGGACGGTGATCTCGAACGGCGGGAAGGAGTACATCTCGTCGGGCGGTGTCGATGAAGGCACTACGATCTCGAGCGGCGGTGTGGAGGACGTCTACTCGGGCGCGACGGCAAGCAGCGTAACCGTGCTCAGCGGAGGGACAATTGTGGTCTCCGGGGGCACTGTCAGCGGCCTGACGTTGTCCAGTGGTGCCAACGAGATCCTCGAGATCGTTTCCTCGGGCGTTGTGGCGAGCGGCGAGCTGGTCACCAATCCGTACTCCCAGGCAGTGCTCTCCGGCGGCAGCACGGTCTCGATGACCCTTCAGGGTAGCACGGCCCAGTACGTGGACGGGGGTGCCACGACCACGGGGACGGTGCTCGGCGGCGGGTATTACGGGTATCAGTATGTCTCGAGCGGCGCCAGTGCCAGTGGCACGGTGCTCGAGGGGAATGATGGTGCCCAGTTTGTCTCCAGTGGTGGCACGACCGTTGATACGGTGATCAGCGGAAGTTATAACGAGGAGGCGCTCTCTGGCGGCACGGCGAGCGGCACAAGGGTGCTGAATACAGGGAGCGGGCTGGTTTACTCGGGCGGCCTGGCCGACGGCATGACGTTGTCTTCCGGCGGCCAAGAGGTGGTCAGCGCCGGGGGCGTGACGAGCGGGGCGGTGATCTCGAGCGGCGGGAAGGAGTACATCTCCTCGGGCGGTGCGGATGAGAGCACCACGGTCTCAAGCGGTGGAACGGAGTACGTCTACTCGGGTGGCACGGCAAGCAACGTGACCGTGCTCAGCGGAGGGACGATTGTCGTCTCCGCGGGCATTGTCAGCGGCCTGACGTTGTCCAGTGGTGCTAACGAGATCCTCGAGATCGTTTCCTCGGGTGTTGTGGCGAGCGGCGAACAGGTGACCAATCCGTACTCCCAGACGGTGCTCTCCGGCGGCAGCACGGTCTCGACGACACTCTTCGGCTACACCAACCAGTACGTCGATGGAGGCGGGACAACCACGGGGACGATGCTCGGCGACGGGTATTCCGCGTATCAGTATGTCTCGAGCGGTGCCATCGCCAGCGGCACGGTGCTCGATGGGGCGGATGGCGGCCAGTTCGTCTCGAGTGGTGGCACGACCGTTGGTACGGTGATCAGCGGTAGTAACAACGAGGAGGTGCTCTCTGGCGGCACCGCGAGCGACACGACGGTGCTGAGTACAGGGAGCGCGTTGATCTACTCGGGTGGCATCGCCGACGGCACGACGTTGTCTTCCGGCGGCGAGGAGGTGGTCAGCACCGGAGGCGTGACGAGCGGGACGGTGATCTCGAGCAGCGGGAAGGAGTACATCTCCTCGGGCGGTGTGGATGAGAGCACCACGGTCTCGAGTGGTGGGACGGAGTACGTCTACTCGGGTGGCACGGCAAGCAACGTGACCGTGCTCAGCGGAGGGACGATTGCGATCTCCGGGGGCACTGTCAGCGGTCTGACGTTGTCCAGCGGGGCCAGCGAGATCCTCGAGATCGTTTCCTCGGGTGTTGTGGCGAGCGGCGAGCAGTTGACCAGTGGGTACTCCCAGACGGTGCTCTCTGGCGGCAGCACGGTCTCGACGACCCTTGGGGGCAGCACGTCGCAGTACGTGGACGGAGGCGCCACGACCACGGGGACGGTGTTCGGCGGCGGATATTACGCATATCAGTATGTGTCGAGCGGCGCCAGTGCCAGTGGCACGGTGCTCCAGGGGAATGATGGTGTCCAGGTCGTCTCCAGGGGCGGCACGACCGTTGGTACGGTGATCAGCGGCAGCTATAACGAGGAGGCACTCTCTGGCGGCACGGCGAGCGGCACGAGGGTGCTGAACACAGGAAGTGCGTTGGTCTACTCGGGCGGAGTGGCCGACGGCACGACGTTGTCCTCCGGCGGCATGGAAGCGATCAGTGCCGGGGGCGTGACGAGTGGGACGGTGATCTCGAGCGGCGGGAAGGAGTACATCTCCTCGGGCGGAGTGGATGAGAGCACCACGGTCTCAAGCGGTGGGACGGAGTACGTCTACTCGGGTGGAAGCGTGAGCGGCGCTCAAGTGGAGCTGGGAGGAGTGCTCGATGTTTCAGCGGGTATCGTCGATAGCGCGACGCTTCTAAGCGGCGGGACGGAGACCGTCTATTCCGGCGGGATCACTATCGGCACCAACGTATTGCGGGGTAGCGAGCAATACGTGTCTTCCGGAGGCACGACAAGCGGGACGACGATCTTCGCCAGTGGCGCCGAGGATATCTATGCAAGTGGTGTGGCGAGCGGCACGGTCATATCGGCCCTCGGAGTGCTGAACGTCTCCGCAGGAGGAACGGCCAGCGGCACGAGCGTCTTGGCTGGCGGCACGCAAATCGTTCTCTCAGGCGGCCTTGTGATCGCAGCTACGGTTTCAGGCGGCGGGAAGGAGTTCGTGTCATCGGGTGGCGTAGCCAGTAGCACGGCCCTCTCGAGCGGCGGTGCGGAGTACGTGTACGCGGGCGGGACCGCAGATAGCACAACAGTGCTGCTGGGCGGCACGGCATATGTTTCCTCTGGAGGGCACGATGTCGGTGCGACTCTTTCAAGCGGCGGTGTGGAGTACGTCTTCTCGGGCGCGAGTGCCAGTGGGACAACGCTCGCTGGCGGTGGGATCGAGTACGTGGAGGGCGGCGCTGCGAGCGGGATCACCATCGATAGCGGTGGCGAGCTCTTCCTCTCCGGTGGCAGCGTAAGCGGCGTGACGGTGTTGAGCGGTGGCGAGCTCGTCATCGCGAGCGGCACAGCGAGCGCGGTCACGCTCTCGAGCGGTGGCGATGAAGTATTCGAGGTGGTCTCCTCCGGAAGCACCGCGAGCGGGGAGACGCTGACCTCCGGTTTGACGCAGACAGTACTCTCGGGTGGCAGCACGGTCTCAACGAGTGTGCTGGGTGGCGCCGATCAGTACGTGTCCGGTGGCACGACCACGGGCACGGTCGTCTCCAGTGGTGGCGTGGAGTACGTCGATGCCGGCACGGGGAGCGGCACGACGGTACTCAGCGGTGGGGAGATCGTGCTGAGCGGTGGGTCGGTGAGCGGTCTGACGCTCTCGAGCGGAGGTATCGAGCTCGCCGAGCTCGTCTCGGGCATTTCGGTGTCGGGAGAGACCTTCTCCGCCGGTCTTTCTCAGACGGTGCTCTCCGGCGGGAGCACTGTTTCGACCACGCTCCTCAATGGCGCCACGCAATACGTCGATAGCGGAGGAACGGCGAGCAGCACGCTGGTCCTCAACGGCGCCCAGCAGTATGTCTCCGGCGGCACCACGACGGGCGCCGTGCTGAGTGGCGGCTATCAGGAGGTCGACTCCACGGGAACGGACAGCGGTGCGATGATCCTCTCGGGCGGTGATCAGGCCCTCTACGGCGGTACCACCGTGGGCGCGACCGTCTCGAGCGGTGGCTACCAGGATGTCGAGGCGGGTGGGGTGGCGAGCAGCACCACGATCTCCGCCGGAGGGGATGAGTACGACAACGGGACGGCGGTCGGTGCGACCGTGCTGAGCGGGGGCGAGCAGGATGTGCAGGGTGTGGCGAGCGGCACCACGGTCTCGAGTGGTGGGCTGCTGTTCGTCGAGTCTGGCGGTACCGCGACAGGTGCCACAGTGGCGAGTGGCGGTGAAGTGGTGGTGGACGGCGGGACGTTCTCCGGCACGCTCGCAAGCGGCGCCATCGAGCTCGATGAAGTGGTTTCCTCGGGCGCCACGATCAGCAATGAGACGATCACGAGTGGTTTCACCCAGGATGTGCTCTCGGGTGGCAACACCATCTCCGTCACCGTAGCGGCCAACGGCGAGCAGGATGTCTATGGCGCGGTGAGCGCGACGGTGATCTCGAGCGATGGCTCGCAGTACGTGTATGCCGGGACGGCGAGCGGCACGGTTATCGCGGGCGGCTATCAGGGCGATTATGGCAGCGCCGCCTCCACCGTGGTCTCAAGTGGCGGTGAGCAGGACGTGTACGGCTCTGCGACGGGCACCACCGTCTCGAGCGGCGGGATCGAGATCGTGGAGTCGGGCGGGTACGCGAGCGGCGCAACGGTGCTCAGCGGCGGGGAGATCGTGATCTACGATGGCGCCACCGTGAGCGGGCTGACCGTGAGCAGTGGCGGCAGCGAGGTGTTTGTCTCCTCGGGCGGGTTCTTCAGTCCGGATGCCATGCGACACGCTGCCGCGGTGCAGCCGAGCGTTCCCTCGAGTGCGGATGATCCGGTAGCTGCGGCCTCCGAGCGTACCGCCTCGCGTGCATCGACTACGGGAAGCGATTCGCTGCGACTCTCATCGAGTGATTGGCAGGTGCTGCTCAGGTCGCTCGGTCCCGAGGAGTCATCGGCGCCGTGCGAGCCAGGCAGTCGAACCCCAGCGGCGGCGGCTTCGCCTGCCATGGAAGCCACGGTGGCCAACCTCATCCAGGCGATGGCGAGCTTCCATGCGGGGGCTGCCATGGGGGAGGGCACTGCGCTCGATCACATCAGTAGTGGGACTTTGGGTGAGGAGTCGCCCCCGCTGGCAAGGGTACACCACGCCGCCTACCACGGCTGAGGTGCACCAAGGGAGGACCGCTGTCATGAACGCAGAAGTCGTCGAATCCAGTGCCGCTTCGCCTTCAGCATTACTCTCAACCGAGCCGAAAGCGGAGAAGCGGGCCTATCCCGCTCCGGCGCCCATGCCGACGCAGGCCGGCGCACATGGCATCCGATTCGATTTCAATGACGGCTGCCGGGTCGTGTTGCCGGAAGGGCAGTGGCACCTTCGCCTACGTGACCTAGATACCGGCAACATTCTCTACGAAACCGATATTGGCTCGGGACGCATCCATAGCTCGAAGCGCTATTACCTCAGATGCCGGATTGAGGTCTGGGCATCCGGACAGGCCGGTGAGCCGGTGTTTCGGCACGATTATTCCGCCAGGGGACAGGATGTGATCGTGCAGTTTCCGGTCGGCACTCTCGGAGATACGGTTGGCTGGTTTCCCTATGCTGTCAAGTTCCAGAAGGAGCACGGTTGCCGGCTTTCCTGTGCGATGGCGGAGCGGCTCATTCCGCTTTTCCAGGACGCGCATCCCGAGATCCGCTTCCTCACCCATGAGCAGGTCGATTCCGAGGTGTACTACGCCACGTACAACATTGGACTCTTCTTCGACGACGATGTGCGTCTCTTTCAGCCCTGCGACTTCCGGCTCGTGGGCTTGCACCGAACGGCCGGATACATCCTGGGGGTGGACCCCACTGAGGTCCCTCCGCACATCGCGATCGCAGACGATCGGCGACCGATCGCCGAACCGTATGTGTGTATTGCGGTGCAGAGCACCAGCCACAGCAAGTACTGGACGAACCCCAGCGGCTGGCACGAGATCGTTGGCTTCTTGAAGGATTCGGGGTACCGGGTGGTGTGCATCGACCAGAAGCCGGTGCACGGCACGGGGCTCGTGTGGAATCACATTCCCCACGGTGTTGAGGATCAGACTGGTGACCGGCCACTACTCGAGCGCGCCCGTTGGCTCAAGCATGCGGATTTCTTTATCGGCCTCTCAAGCGGACTGTCATGGCTCACATGGGCGGTCGGTACTCCGGTCGTTCTGATCAGTGGGTTCACGCACCCGCTCAACGAGTTCTGCACCCCCTACCGGGTGATCAACTACCACGCCTGCAACAGCTGCTGGAACGACGTGCGGGTGCGCTTCGATCACAAGGACTTCCTCTGGTGTCCACGCCATGCCAATACGCCGCGTCAGTTCGAGTGCACCCGCCTGATTACGGCTGATGCCGTCAAAGATGCGATTCGGCGAATTCCGAGCTTCGCCCGGCGACAGTCGCCGGTGACCGTCCTGCCGCACGTGCGTGCGGCGGGAGCGAGAGACATGTAGACCGTTAGAAATGGGTTCTGGGAGGGAAGGGCGATGAGGATTTCGACTCACGTGCAATCACGCCCAGCGCGAGTGCCGCGCCGGTGTTTGTGGCGAGTTGGCATGGCGCTCATGGGAGCCATGGTGTTATGCGAAGTGGGGCTGGAGCCTGCGAGGGCGACCGCTCAACCCAAGGATATCCCGGCGGCGCACGGGATAGTTCGGAAGATCCCGGAGCTTGCGCTTCCGACGCCCCTGCGAT
Source organism: uncultured Pseudomonadota bacterium (assembly GCA_963726045.1). Classification (GTDB taxonomy): domain Bacteria; phylum Pseudomonadota; class Gammaproteobacteria; order Steroidobacterales; family Steroidobacteraceae; genus 13-2-20CM-66-19. Next base: position 4,000 of record CAVSAZ010000012.1, on the reverse strand, counting down.
TCTCATCTCCTCCTAAGGACGAGGAGTTTTTGCATACGGGTCTCTTCCCGGAGCCTCTGGTACCGGAGGCTGGGAGCACGCCAGATGAGAATCGCGACTTGGCGCGGGCCATAGTGGCGTATCAGGAGGCGACCCGTAAGAGCGGCGCTCCCGATGCAGTTGAGCCACTCCTGGCTTTTCTGGCAGCGCAGCCTGAGTCGGTCTGGAAGCCAGCGCTGCAATTGAACCTTGGGATCATCTATCGGGAGACGGGGCACTTCTCTAAAGCCCTGTCCACGTGGCAGGCAGGTTGGCAGGAGAGCAAAGGGTTAAAGACCCGCAACGGGCGCCTCATCGCCAATGATATGGTGGCGCAACTGTCGCAGCTCGAAGCGTATCTCGGGCGCGATGAGCTGTTGAAGCCGCTGCTCGCCTCGATCAAGGGTCGCGAGGTGGGCGGTACCGCTGCGCAGCTGCTCACGGACTCTCGTACGGGACTCTATGAGATGATTCACGATCCCGGTGGCTCCTTCCGCTGCGGGCCGCTCGCCTTGGAGCGGATCCTCACATACCACGGCGCCGATCCATCACCTCGGACGATGCGAGTGCTCGACGCGGCGCGCTCGACGGACCATGGACTTTCCCTCACGATGGTGGAGGGGGTCGCGACCCGAGCGGGCGTGCATTACCAGATGGCCTACCGAAGGCCCGGCTCGGCGGTGATCGTGCCGGCGGTGGTGAATTGGAAGGTCGGCCACTATGCGGCGCTCGTCGCAAAGACGCCCGGAGGCTATCGGCTGGAGGATACGACCTTCGGGCCTGCGATCCGTATCAGTCGCGAGACGCTCGATGCGCAGGCGAGTGGATACTTCTTGGTACCCTCTGGGCCATTACCCGCAGGGTGGCGAACGGTTTCTGCGACCGAAGGCGGTACGGTCTGGGGCCGCGGTAACACCGGTCAAGCTCACGCCCCTCCTCCACCTCCTAAGCCCAAGAGGCTCAAGGTGTGCGGCGGGTGCACGACCTGGAGCGCAGAGCTTCAGGGTGTAGGGTTGCAGTTGCACGATCAGCCCGTAGGCTACGTCCCTCCGGTCGGTCCCGCAGTACAGATCGACCTATATTACTCCCACCGCGACACACAGCAACCGGCCACCTTTTCTTATACAAACTTCGGGCCGAAGTGGACCTTCACCTTCCTGAGCTATATCACCGACGAGGTCAGTAGCGCCGAGTCTGCCACCCTGTATGGCCGTGGCGGCGGCAGTGAGCCCTTTACCTTCAGCAGCGGAAGTGCAACGAGCTCGTACCCTGGGCCGTACAGCCAGGGCTTGCTGACCCGAACCGTGAGCGGCGGCAACTCGACGAGCTTCACACTCACCTTCCCGGACGGCTCTTTCGAGCAGTTTAATCAGGCGGTGGGCAATCAGTTCTTTATGACTGCGATCGGTGACCCACAAGGTAATAAGGTGACTCTAACCTATGATAGCCAGATGCGCATCACCGCCATTACCGATGCGGTGGGGCAGGCCACGACGTTGAGTTACGGCGTCTCGGGTAGCCCACTCCTGGTTACGCAGATCACCGACCCTTTCGGCCGATCGGCGACATTTACCTACAATGCGAGCGGACAACTTGCGAGCATCACGGACGTCTTAGGAATCACATCGAGCTATACCTATGGCCAGGGGACTGATCCGGACTTCATCAACACACTGACCACTCCATACGGCTCGACGACTTTTACCTATGGCGACTCTACGACCAACACTAGCCTCGGAGACACTAGGTTACTGAAAACGGTAGACCCACTCAGCCGCACCACGTATATCGAGTTCGATCAAGGTGTGGATGCGGGGGATACCAGCGGCGGAGTATTGAAAAACCCGGGCCTTATGCCGACGGGCATGAACGTCTGCGATGAGTATCTTTATTACCGCAACACCTTCTATTTTGATCCGAATCAGTATGCGCTCGCTACGGCAGGCGGGGGCCTGAACTACAGCGATGCGACTGTCTATCACTGGCTGCACACCAGCGATGGGACGACAACCTCCAATTTCTTGGAGAGCGAGAAAAAGCCGCTAGAAAACCGCGTCTGGTACAACTACCCGGAACAGCCTAACTGCATTTACGCTCCCGTCAGTAATGCGGGCGTCGTCATAAATGGTGCTAGCAACAGACCAAGCGCGATCGGCCGCGTCCTGGACAATGGGGCCACACAGCTCAAGACATTTGACTACAACGCCGAAGGTAACGTGACTCAGAGAACAGACGCTGTCGGCCGGCAAACCACCTACACCTATGCTACCAACGGTATTGATCTATCGAGCACTGCAAACACCACGAACGGCGCCGACCAAATCCTCGAGACCCGCACGTACAACAGTCAGCACGAGCCCCTCACCATCACTGGCGCAAACGGCCGAACGAGTCACTATCAGTACAATGCTGCGGGCCAGATGACGAGGGATACGGATCCGTTGGGTCACGCGACGGCGATGACCTACGACGGCATGGGTCACCTTCAGAGTATTCAAGGTCCAATTTCCGGTCAAAAATACAACTATGCGTACGATAACGTGGGGCGGGTTGCCGCCGTAACGGACCCTGCCGGTTCGACCGTCCGCTACACCTACGACGCGGCCGATCGCCTGGTTAGCGCGACTTATCCCGATGGAACGAGCATCGTACGCTCGTATAACTTGCTGGATCTCGCCAGCGTTACCGATCGCCTCGGGAATGAGACTCAATATAGCTACGACTCAGACCGTGAACTGATAGAGATTACGGACCCCCTGAGCCATACGGTCCAGATGGGGTATAACCCGGCAGGCAAGCTCGACTCTCTTACGGATCAAAATAGCCACACCACAACCTGGACGCTCGATGCCGAAAGTCGGGTGACGAGCAAGCAGTACGCGGACGGAACCACGGAGAACATCGCCTACGAGAGTAGTGATAGCCTGGTTGCCCAGATCACGGACGGCATGGGTCAGACGACGACATACGGATACAACTCGGACGATACCATCTCCGCGATTGGATACTACTCAAACCAGTCGACCCCAGGGGTTTCCTATACTTATGATCCGGCCTACCGGCGTCTCACCAGCATGACCGATGGAACTGGAACCACGACCTACAGCTACTACGCGGTGGCGTCGCTCGGCGCCAATAAGCTCGAATCAGTCGCCAGCCCCGTTGCAGGAACTTCCAGCACGGACGCAGTGGTATACTCCTACGACGCGCTGAACCGAATCGTAGGAATGAGTGTCGACGGTGCGGCGCAGTCCATCGGCTACGATGCGGCAAGTCGGATTACCTCAGAGGGTAACTCGCTCGACACCTTTGCGTACAGCTACGCCGATGCGACCCGGCGCGTGACCGGGATTTCCTCGAGCCGATGGGCCCGCGCTAGCCATGAGCTACTATGGACCTCAGGGCGATGAGCTGCTTGAGCAGATCACGGCCACCTCCGGTAGCGGTACCCTTGACCAGATCGGCTATACCTACAACTCTAACAATAACGTAACAGGCGTCTCGGTCTCATCACCGACTTCGCAAACGACGGACTACAGCTTTGATAATACCAATCGCCTACTCTCGGGATTGATCGGCTCGGGAACGCCGCAGTATCAGTACGGGTACGACTCGGCATCGAATCTTACTTCCATCACGCAAAACGGCTCGACGCAGAACTATACGTATACCGCGACCAATGCGATCACCGCCGGGACCTATGACGCCAACGGCAGCCCGACAGCACTCAATGGGAATACGTATACGTGGGACGGAGGCAATCGCCTGATCAGCTTCACGGGATCCTCCGGCACCACCAGTACCTTTGCCTATAATGGGCTTGGCCGTCTGGTGCGGGTGGTAGACAGCAATAGTGGGACTGTGGTTGCAGATCACTCGTACCTCTGGTGCGGCGCTGCGCTCTGTCTCGCGCACGACAATACGCAAGCCGGTTCGCCCGTCAGCACGCAATACTTCCGGCAAGGGGCAATTATCAATGGAG
>CAVSAZ010000011.1:0-635093 GCA_963726045.1 uncultured Pseudomonadota bacterium | reverse complement strand
AACGCGCTCATCAAAGAATGTCATGCAGCGTCGGCTCGGACGACAGAGCTGAACACTCTACTCACCGACATGCTGAGGTAGCCTTTCTCCAGCCGGGCCGATAGCCGATGGCGGGCGGCATATGATCGTAAGCGTCCGGGGAACTCACCTTCCAGGCGTGCTTAAACCGTAAGAGCATAGTCTCCACTTAAATTTAAGTGGACACGTATGCACTATGGACCAGGAAGTGAGCCGCCGTCGGCGGCGATCGTATAGCGCCGAGTTCAAGGCCGAAGCCGTGGCGGCCTGCCGCAAACCGGGTGCCTCGACATCGGCGGAAGCACTGAAGCGCTCGATGAACGCCAATTTCCTGCGACGGTGGGTCGTCGAGGCCGAGCGCGGCGAAGGCGCCGCGACGTCGCCCAGAGCTCTTGCCGGCACCGTCGAGCGCTTCAGCGAAGCGAAAGCTTCGTCGTCGTTGCCGGTGCCGAGCAAAGCTGCCGATGACGGCATGCCGATCACGGTCGAGGTGCGTCGCGGCCGCATGACGTGTATCCGTGCAGTGGCCGCGCTCAGCGGCGCACGAGTGCGCGACGTGGCTGCGTGAAGTCTTGAAGTGATCCGCGTCGATGCCGCCTGGTTCGCGGTCGAGGCGCTGGACATGCGCGCCGGGCGTCGATACGGCGCTCGCCCGCGTAGTGAACGTGTTCGGCCAGGCACAGGCGCATCATGCCTATGTCTTCGTCAACAAACGCGCGAATCGGATGAAGGTGCTGGTGCATGATGGCTTCGGTCTTTGGTTGTGTGCGCGAAGACTCTACGAAGGCAGTTTTATCCGCGCCGGTATGACGCAAGAGCGTGCATTCGCGTTATCGCACGAGCAGCTGCAGGCAATCGTTGTGGGTCTTCCATGGCAACGACTCGATGAACGCACAAAGATCCGAGTTTTATAGCAAAAAATCGCTGCAGCGCATGTACCTGTCGCTGCAAGTGTGGCAGGATCGAAGTCCATGGAGAGGCCTGTCGATCTGGCTCAGATGGACGCAGAAAAGCTGCGGGATCTGGCCGCGACGCTGATCTTGCAACTCGCCGAGCGCGATGATCGGATCAGGAACACGGTACTGCAGCTCAGTGCACGCGATGCGCTAGCTGGCCAAGTCGCGACGAAGAGCTCAAACACAAGCAACTAAAGATCGATCAACTCACGCATGAGATGGCAACGCTCAAGCGCTGGCAGTACGGCCGGCGCAGCGAGCAGCTCGATGCCGTGCAGCGCTCGCTGCTGGATGAGAGCATCGATGCAGATATCGAGGCGATCAGCCTTGAGATCGAGGCGCTTCGGGAAAGAGCTCCCGTCGGCGCCGAAGTACAAACCGCGCCGCTGTGCGCTGCCGGCACCTTCCCGCGGCGGGACGTGCCGCCACGAACCTGAACACACCGATGCAGCTGTGGCTGCAGCCTGGAACGCATCGGCGAGGATGTCAGCGAGAAGCTGGACTACATCCCCGGCGTCTTCACGGTCGAACGCCATATCCGCGGCAAATGGGTCTGCCGCAGCTGCGAGACGCTGATCCAGGCGCCAGTGCCGCCGTCACATCATCGATAAGGGCATCCCGACGGCGGGCTTGCTGGCGCAGGTGCTGATCGCGAAGTACATCGATCATCTGCCGCTCTACCGCCAGGAGGCGATCTTCGGCCGCGCAGGACTTGCGCTATCCGCGCTCCACGCTGGCGCAATGGGTCGGAGCTTGCGGCGTCAAGCTGCAGCCGCTGGTCGATGCCATGAAAGCACTGCTGCTGACCCGCGCGGTGCTGCATGCCGATGAGACACCGGTACCGATGTTAAAGCCTGGCTTGGGGCGCACGCATCGAGCCTACTCTGTGGAGCTACAGCTCGAGCGAATACGACGAGTTGCTAGCAGTGATCTACGACTTTGCCGAAGCCGCGAAGCGGGCACTATGCCCGTGAGTTCCTGACCGGCTGGGCTGGCAAGCTCGTCTGCGACGACTTCTCAGGCTACAAGGCGCTGTTCAAGGCCGGTCGTGGCGTGACGGAAGTTGGCTGCATGGCCCATGCGCGACGCAAGTTCGACGAGCTGTACGAAAACAAGCGCAGCGACCTGGCCGCAGGAGGCCTTGCGCCAGTTCGCCGCCCTATACGACATCGAGCGTACGGCGCGCGAGCGGAAGCTGGACGCCGAAGAACGACGTCAGTTGCGTCAGCAACGTTCCAAGCCGCTCGCCGAGAGCTTACGACAGTGGCTGGTCAGGCACAGCGCGCGAGGTGGCCGATGGTACCGCCACCGCTAAGGCCCTCGATTACACTACAGGTCGCTGGGCGGCGTTGACACGTTACATCGACGACGGCGATCTGCCCATCGACAACAATCACTTGGAGAACCGAATCAGGCCGGTGGCACTCGGAAGATCCAACTGGATGTTCGCCGGGTCGCTGCGAGCCGGCCAGCGTGCCGCGAATATCATGACGCTCGTCCAGAGCGCGAAGCTCAACGGACACGATCCGTACTTGTACCTCAAGGATGTCTTGGAGCGGCTTCCGATCCAGCCCGCCAGTCGGCTCAAGGAGCTGCTACCACACTGCTGGACGCTTGCGCCCACATGAAGTACGCCGATGGCTCGCAAGTCTCGCTCGGAGATATCGTGAATGTTCCCGTGCCTGACGGCTCAGCCAAGGCTCGGGTGGTAATGCTGGGCGACACGCGTGCGCACCTCGACATCGACCCGCAGTTCCTCGCTTGGGTCGACCGAGAAAAGCTCCTTGATCCGACCTCAGTGGTCGTCGAATGGCTCGGCCACAATCCTTTGGTGCATGAGGATCCGCGATACGCACCCGTGGGCAACTACATGTTCACGCCTATAGACCAATGGGTGACGCGCGATACCGGATTGGCGTAGACGCTACGGCAGCGTCAAGGTGCCTTCACCGGACGGATACATATGATCGGAGCGTGGGCTGCGAAGAGTGTGGCCCGACGTGGCAATCCGGTGCACGACGGTGCAAACCGTTGCAAGTGGTAGCGGGGGCAGGATGTTGTCTGTGCCTAGCCTTCCCAGGTCGGCACGCCTGAAGTGAGCTGGGCGAGAGTGCATTGGGGTTGCGATTCGAGAGAGGTGCTCCGCGGGATAGCAGAGTGATGGTTAACTCGATGCACGCGACCGGTGAACACGCCTCGACGGATGGCTCGCGGGTGCTGCAAATGCGCAAAGGTCAGTCCACCACCACGAGAGCGTCCCAGCAAACTGGCTTATTATCCTTGTCGAAGTGGAATCTTAAGAACGAGTAGTCGACAGTCGCTCCCATACTCGAGAAGTCCACCTCCGCGGCCGGGTACTCCAGGTCCGGAACTGGCGGATTCCAGCGATTCCCGTGAGCCCGGTGCCAGGTACTAGCAGCCTCGTTGTCTCTCGAACATTCGGGGAGAGGCATCTTGAGCCTCATCGCTAATGTTGCGGCTGCTGCGATGATCGCTTTCGCCCGGCTGGTCGACATGCCATCCGGGAACGAACCCGCCACGACGTAGCGCTGAGCGTGATTCGCGATGGACACTTTGACGCGGCGCTCTAGCGTCGCCGGATCGCATGACCATGACCATGACCATGACCTTGCCTTGCGATCACAACGTACAGCCCACCACGAATACACGCCATCGGGACCAATCACTGGCGGCGTTCTAAGCCACGCAAGCGCAAAATCAGGGTTCCAGCATGCCGACCCAAGGGTCAATGACCCACCGCCGTGGGGTACGACGCGGGGCGCGCGGGCGAAAACCTGGTCACGCTCTGCAGGTGTAAGGCGATGTGAAGCACAGCGCAGTCGCGCGGCGCTCGCACCTGTTAAGTCGAACAGCGTCATCAAAAGTATGGCCGCAATTGGCAACCCGTGCCGTCGGATGACAGAGATCAGCCGAGTTTCGTTTCTAAAGGTTCTCAAGGTGAGCCTTGGTTAGAAAGAGGTACTCAATGCCGGAGCGGTTCATGTAGCTGCTGCCGCGGGTGGCTGTCGAGTGATTTTCGCGATTGCCAGGCGGGCGCATTTGCGCACCCATTGGCTCGGGTCCGAGAGAGTCTTGCGCAAAGCTGGCACAGCCTGACTCGCTGATGGTCCGATATGGCTCAGCGTAATGCAGGCAATCGCTCGGACCGACTCTTCCCGATCGGCCAGCAGATTGATGAGCTTCGGGACGGCTTCCGCGGCATTTGGTCCGACGGCGTCGATGTCCTCCTCGGCACGCGCGCGGATACCTGGATCGGGATCATTCAGCGCGTCCATCAGCGCTGGCAGTGCTGCGCTGATGTCCATTTTCGGTCGATAGTGATCGTTTTGGTCCCAGGGCGGCCCGGCCAGCTCGCCCAGAGCCAGCTCCGCATTGAGCCTCAAATCACGATCCGAGCATGTCAGCGCCTGCGCCAGAGCGAGTACGCTTGCGTGGCCGAGCGCAAACAGCTGGCGGTAGATTCGTTGCCGTTTGAGTTGTGTAGGTGAAACGGGCAGCGGGGGACAGGACCGTGGCGGCTCCGGGCAGGGTCTTATGACTATGCCAGAATCGAGATAGGGAGGCAGGTCGCGCAGCTGATTGACTAACGTGTCAGCCGGTCCGTAGTCTGTCGGGTGTGCACAAGCCGCCGGCCTCGGGTCTGCCCGGTGCGTGCAAGCCGCGACGCTCAATATCAGAGTCGCCAAAGCGAGAATTGCTGGAGTCAGGCGCAAAGGTTGTGGGTCTCGGCAATGTCCAGCGCATTATCGCAGGTCCACCCACGGCGGTCATGTGCGGACAATTCGATCGACGAACGCCTGTACACGTGCCATTCCGGAGTTAGCATCGGCGATTGGAAGGTTCAGTTCCTGAGCCAATCGTGTGACTGGCTCGACCCAGTGTGCCGGCAGGTTGTCCAGTGGCGGTGGCCATGAGTGAGTGGCGCGAGTGCGGAATACTGCCTCGCAGGCTTCACGGAGGCCCTGGTAGTCGGTAACTAATGTTTGCATGAGTAAGAGGTCGATCAGATCGCGAAAGCGTTCGTTGCGCTTGCCGGGTCGGGGTGGCAGCGTCATGCCATGGATTTTCTGCGCAATGTGTAGTCGTAGCGGCAAGCACGGGAGCGCGGTAGGGCCCGTGACTCCGAATGCCTCTGTGAGGGGAATCGCCGTCAGCCACTCGACCTCGGACTCGCCCGATTCGGCTCGCGCAATGTCGATGGTGATGCTCGCCCATATGCCGCCGCGATAACTCACGGCAAATTCCATGTTGACGACGCCATTGTCCAGGACCAGCGGGTCTCGCTTGCGGCGAAAGGAGAATCCCTGATAGGGGTCACCCGTCAAGGCACGCTCCAAGGTGCGGGCGAGGTCGGCCTCCGGGTCCTGGGACACAACATCGATATCCTTCGTTGCTCGGGCCCGATCGCGTAGCCGCAGTTCAAGCGCTACGCCTCCCTTGATGATGAACTGCGGATGACCGTCGCCAGCGGTTCGTTCGAGGACGCCGGCTGTAATCATGTACGAGATCCAGGTGCGAACGCGTCCTTCGCTGATGCCGCTTGCGCGTGCATACGCTTGGGCGTATTTCGCGAGTACGCCCGCGGACGGCGGGAGACCGCTCGGCGGCTTTCGTGCGGAGATCACTCTCGTGCCCCGCGTCGCTCCTGGCGAGGCGTTTTTCGAGATTGTACCGGCCCGCCCAGGAGTTCTTGTTCGAGCCGATCGGCTTCATCGAATGTCAGGTGGCCCGTCTTGCGGCCGTCCGTGATTGCTTGATGGACGAGCGCATGTCCGAGATGGGCGGCATGCACGTCGCGGATGGTGCGCGCGGCCGTCGTGACGGGTACGCCTTCCACTTGCTTGATGTCTTGGGCCTCGAGATTCGCGTAGTGAATTATCAGGTGTCGAGGTACGGTGCGACGAATGCGAAGAGCATGGGGCAGGGTGATGTGTACTTTCGCAGGACTGACGTCCGACAGTCCGTAAATCGCCAAGGCGGATTCGTGAGAGACGGTCGCCTGTGCGCCGGGGCGGCGGACTTGCGGCCACAGTGCCGCCTCCATGTATTGGCCGAGCGGCGAGACGGGGTATCGGGTCAGTCGGTAGACCCCGCGCGATAGACGTTCGATGTCGCCGTGTCGATGAAGTTGCACGAGACGCACTGGATGCAATCCGGCCTCGCGCGCCTGCGCGGTGGTGAAATAGCCCAATTGTCCTTCGGCGAGGTCGTAAAGCAGGGTATCCCAGCGACGCGGTTTCATCGGAACCTCATTGGCAATAATATAATGTACATGAATATTATTGACAAGCGGTGGCATGTTGGCTGCCTCCCCTCATATAACGGTTTCAGGCAAGTACCCGCGGCAGGGCGTGGGAGCGCTTAGGGTGTCCCGGCGGCGAACAGTCCCATGCTGCCTATGTAGCTGTATATCCAGTCAGAAACCACAATATCTTGTGATTTTCAGGCTCCAAATCCGGTTCTGCATACGATATCTAGTGATTGTGCCGCCAAGTTTCAGTATGCTCGGACAGCCTGATGCACCTCTTGCCGGCGTTGCGAAAAGCAGCAATGGGAATGTCCGAGCGGTGCCCAGCATATTGAACCGGCACTGTTCCCGGCACGTCCGGCAGCATGCTTCAACAGATTTGCGGAGGCTCCGGTGTCAGGCAACAACCGCTGTTCCTGAACATTTGGAGCCCCTTTCCATGACGACGAAGACCGTGAATCTGAATCCGATATTTGTTGATAGACCGGAAGTGCGGGAGGTATTTGGCGACCGCGTGCGAGCCATGTCGGTGGTTGATGGTGTGATGCACATCGAGCTCTGCTCGACGCGCGTCGTTCCAGTCGACAGTGACCAGCCGCCTAAGATCACAGCACACACGACCGGCCGTTGGACCATGCCTATCGGTACTGCAATCGTAATGCGCGACATGTTGAGCCAGCAGATTACAGAGCTGGAGCGGCAGGGCACCCTCAAGATGATGCAGCCGGTAGGATCAGCCCCGACCCCGCCGAAGCACTGATTCGGCGCTGCGCCCCATCGCCGGATCGTGCGGAACGGCGGTGGGGTGCGATTAAGGCTGACGCTCCTCCCACCGGGGCGGTCGTGCGTCAGCGCCTTCGTGCCCGCTGGAGAATTGAACCCATCCTTTCGGTAGTATCCTCCGGAGGTACGGTCTCAATGTCCCACACGTGTCCCTAGGTGGTGCTGTTGTGACCGGAGTGGTACCAGCTGTTGACCTTCACGTCCTCGCCGACTTTGTAGAAGATAAAGTGGTGGCAGAAGCGAGTTCCCAGTGACCACCAAACACGTCATCGTATGTGACAATGCCCCACACAAAGAGCCGTCGATTGTCACCCTTCATAATGGCAGCTACTTCATCGGCCTCGTATCGCTGCTGTACCACCGCAGTCAGAGTGAATGATTGGTGGGCAGCCAGCGTCGCGTCATTTTGGAAGACCATTGGAGGGTTGGGGAAGGGATAGTCCCGGGGCTGTTCGCATCAAGTATTGCCGCGGCGACTCTGTGACTGACGTTCCTGGCCGGAGACAGGCCGGTATTTAGAATAACGGGATAGGAACCGAAGCTATTGTGTTCGTCTTGGTACACGCCGCCGCCCGGCTGTATCGCAAGGTATGCGCGCATCTGTTTATGAAGGATGTCCGACATCAGCGAGGCGTTGCGCTTGGTCGCTTCGGCGAGTTGCTCGACTGCTGTCGCGGAACGCGTAGCTTCGTCAATTGAGGCTTGCATTTCCCTTGCCTGACGTTCAGCCGTAGTCTCGGCACCGAGGACAAGCTTCCTGTTCGCGTACCAGAGCAAGAACGTGAATATCGCCAACAGCGCTGTAACGGCGGTCAATCCTAATGTGGCGTACGCTGTCACACTCTGCGTGGGGTGTGCGGGCGGCCGCCTCGGCGTCTTCGCGAGCTACATCAGAGGACGCTGGCGCCGAGGACTTCTCAACAACGAGCGGCCTCTGTTCCGTGCCGAGCAGGTCGAGCAGGCGATCCTAGGGAATGGGTGAATTCCGCAGGCGGGGTTACGGCTGACTGCGTCGTCGCTGTGAGCAGGCATGCTGCGGTCAATGCCAGTATGACCTTGAGTACGCGCTGACTATGTCTTATCGGTGCGACGGCCGCCTTGGAGTTTTTCCAAGCATCTGTTGATCCCTATCGCGTCGTAGCCCTCTACGCGGTATGTCTCTTCCGGTTCAGCAGGAAATCGGCAGCAAGCTCCACCTCGGCGAAGCTCCCATCTCCGCAATTCGTATCGGCGCCTTCGGGCGTCTGGGGAGAATCTTGCGGCGGTTCCGGTACGTTGCATGTTTAACCATTCCTGTCTTACCCGTTCGCGAACAGCCTGCATTTCGGCACCTGATGGCGTTGGAATGTGGTGGTGCATGATCCAGACATAGCGCCCGTTGGGCAATCGGAATTCCGCCAGCAACTCTCTCGGTGAGTCTCCAACCATTTGTGGCGCAAGGCCTTCATGCCATGGAGGCCCGGAGACAATTGTTATCTCTGTAGCGTTCTGGGCAGATGGCGGAGGTAGCCAATGGGTATCACGCGAGTCGGGTAGTAGAAAGCGCCGTAACTCGGTCCTTGGAATTCGGATGCGGAACTCTACAAAGTAACCGTTGGCGCACTATATCCAGGCCACGTGAGCCCCACTCGTGGGTAAGTGCTTCGGTAAGGCGTGCTCCACTGAGTAGTCAGACGTGTAACCAATGTAGCGCAATGTCTCTTCATGCCCTGGACGTGGGTAATGTACTGATACTTTCCGCATGTGGGCGACCGAACGGTACCCGGCAAAGATGTCGTACGGCCCAAACCAGATGCGCCATGTGCCGGACCGAAGTCCGCTAGGGTCGCCCACTGCAACCCGTAGCGCATCATCCGCGGTAGTCGGCAGCGGCGTCACGGCAGGGTTGCCGTCGAGGTTGAGGAGTTCCGCCCATGAGATTCTAGTGGAATGGTCGCGAACCGTATCCACTTCCCGTGTGGCGGGTGTAGCTCGCTGCCATGCACGTAATGGTAGACGTGCGGTCTCGCCTCAGCGTGCGACGGAGGGCGCTTTAGGGGCATCTGGGCCGCAACTCAGGACGGCCGTGAGGATCACGGCGGGCGCCGCAGCGCGGAGCGTTTCGCAGGCATTGTTGTCCATCGACAGATTGTATCTCGGTAAAGTTCAGCGGCCGCTGAACCTCCTACCCGGTTCGGCTCAAAAGTGACCTATCCCCCCTTAGGTCAAGGCGCCCGCCATGGAGGGCGGGCGCAAGCCCGCGAGGACGCCAAATTCCGGTAGTGGCACTGTCTGCCGTGCAGGGTGGGGCACCATTCGTCAGTTGGCTCGCGCGAGACCCCTACCTTGCCAACACCCCGAGGTAGGACCGGCGGTAATGCTGAGGCCGTCGGGACGTGATATCGCACGTTCCTAGCAGCCTGTCGGACTGACACTCGCGAGCGACAGGTAATTTGTGGCGTCAGCGCGTGGATCAATGGTCATTTCTGGACTCAATCTAAGGATGACGCCTTGGCCCCTATCATGCGGGCTGCAGGGCAAACATTCGCCTGATGTTCCAACTCAGAGTCACCAGGCTCCACTCGCCGCGCACGCTTTCGAGCCCGCGCAACAGGCATTGCCGATATCCCATCACCGATTTGATGATGCCAAACACCGGTTCGGGTGTCTGTTTGCGCAACGCGTACAGCTTTTTGCCTTCCGGGGTCTTGAGCCGATAGGCCATTTTGCGCAAAGGCGCCGCCGAGTGCGGCGGGGATTTCGGTGCTCGGGCAAAGCGCTGTTTCCAGCCGATCTGGTGGCGCGTGCGACCCATTGCAATCAACGGCTCGATCTTCGCCGCCGCGCACTGCTGAACGTTACGCTCGCTGAAGTAGCCTTTGTCTGCCAGGAGGCGCCGGGCGCGACCGAGTTCCTTAGGCAACTGTTGCAGCTTCTGGACCATCGGCAGCAGCATTGGGTTGTCGTGGGCCTGGGTCACCTCAGTGGCCACCAGCATACTGCCGGTGGCTACCACCGCTTGCGCGTTGTAACACTGGTCAAAGCCGCCGTCGGCGACCTTCATAATGCGCGAGTCTTCATCAGTCAAATTCACCTGGTCCTTGTCCTGCACTCCACCGGCGGGCGGCTCCGGAGGTCGGCCACGGGGCTTTTTGCCAGTAAGCTTTTCATGTTCGGCACGCGCGGCCAGTTTTTCTTGATACTGTCCCTGCGCGCGCTGCAACTGCTCTTCGGCTCGCGCCTCGATCTTTGCCTTCGCCGCGGCGATCGCCGCCAGACGCAGCTCCCGGCGCTCCAGCTCCTCCGGGACCGACATCCCATCTGGGGTGTTGACCCCATCGGCTTGTTCCGCCAGCCGCAGCAGTTGCCGCACCTCTTTCTTCAACTGCTTCTCGATCTTCTTCGCATGCCCATACGAGAGCGCACTGTGGCGGCTGGCATTGGCGTGGATTTTCGTGCCATCCAGAGCGACCGTGCCCACCTTGAGCATCCCCATTGCTCGCGCCAGCTTCAGAACATCCACGAACAGCGCCTGGATCTGCGGCAAAAAGCGCTTGCGGAAGCTGGCGATCGTGTCGTGGTCGGGGTGCTCGTTACCGGCGATGAAGCGAAACGCTACCGAGTCATGGGTCGCACGCTCGATGGCGCGGCTGGAGAACACCCGCGTTGCATACCCGTACACCAGCAGCCCCAGCAGCATCGCCGGGTGATACGAGGCCGATCCCGATCCGCGGTAGGCTTTCTCCAGCTCCGACAGATCCAGCCCATCGATCACCTCGACCACGAAGCGCGCCAAGTGGCGCTGCGGCAGCCACTCATCCACCGACGGTGGCAGCAGGAATCCTGTATCGCGATTGATCGGGCGGAAGTTGCTCATGCAGTCCACCAACCTCGGGAATTCGTCATGATTATCGCTGATCTTGACCGCTTAAGCCCGACAGGCTGCTAGCATTCCGGGAATGCTCTGGGTCCGGTAATCTGATGCGGCGCCCGGAGCTGTTGACGCAGCCCCGAGCGCCTAACTCTGCCCACCTGGATTAGAGGTGAACATGGCTGCGCGCAATTCTAGCCGTGGGGCGCGGCGTCGTGGCCGCTTGGACGGCAATCGTCCCCGAACCCATCCGCCGCGATCTGCTGCGGGGAGGTTGGCCGCAAAGGGGCCATCGGCACCTGAGGTACTGATCCGCGAGATCCGCTTGCTGGCCCTCTGGCTCGAAGTGATTTACCGGACGGCCGTTACCGTCGAGATGGCGCTCCGCTACCAGAACGCCGATCAGGACGCCGATTTCGCCGATTGCCTGCGGCACGCAGTCTGCGAGGCCGTCTGGGAGCAGTCTGAGAAGGCGCACGGCCTCTCGACACGCTTCAGCCACTTGCGGGTGCAGGAACGCTCGCGCAGCTGCGTCGAATCATGAACGCTGGGAAGCGAAAGCGTCGGCCGAAGAGGGCGCGGAGGCCCTCAATTGCACTGACGCAGCATGTGAATGTCGAGCGCGACCGCCTTTTCAAGGCGATGTCGATCATTGCGTGCTGCCGTCTCGCGTGTGCGTCGTTGCTCGACCAAGGAGGTAACCTGGAGTTGATGGCGGACGCGCTCCAAGCCGCCTACGATCTCGTTGACGCGGCGACTGGCGGACTTGAGGTCATTGGTGCCGGAGCTGCCACGCGACGAATAGCGGCCAAGTAGTCGTGGCTACCGGATCAGAAGGAACGCGGACATGCGCCAGGCGCCTTGGGATGCGCCAACGACGTCCATGCTGATCCAGTGCAGGCTACGGAATGCTTGCGGTGCTGCAGCCGGTTGCTATAACCGATTGCGTGCCGGCCGTCACTGCGCTCCGCAGTGACGGCCGGTGCAACTGCAGCAACAATACGGGTTTCCGCGCAAAGGCATTGTTTGCAGCTTACGTGATGATGGGATGTCAGACTCCTGGCGCTGAAGTTCCCTGTTGCCGAACGGACGAACGTGGTCTATCCTGGCGCAGGACTGAAGTGTTAGGTCGCGCGGAGATCTTTTCGCCGACGCCGTACCCACTCGGCAGCCCAGAGCGCAGGTTCCTGAAAGCGCTCGCCCCGTAGGGGGTGGAACCAGCCCAGACGCGCCGTGGTTCCCTTGCGCGCGTCGCCTCAGCGATGAGGTTCGGAACCCTTTTGTACTCATAGGCAGAGCCCTTTCTGCCCCGCTAGTCATCTTCAACGCCGGCCATTTCGGCTGCAGCGATCGGCTGCGGCTGTGCGGCGTATTGCCTTTCCACCATATTACCCACCCCGAAAGGAGGTATTTTATCCCAGCTATCGGTCCGTGACCATCAGTAGCCCCTATCGTCTTTCGCAGTAGGTCCGTCTGATCTCCCCGCAGGGAGAACGACGGACGCCTCATTCGAGGCAACAGGTGTCCTGAGCACCTGGCCCTTGTCCCTTCGGGGAATCTCGCTTTGCGAGTTGGCAATAACACTGACCGGGTTCCGCTCAGAGCTGAGAAGACGATAGGAGATTTCGATGGATGATTTGGCGTACACGTTGCGGGTGCTCTGCCGGCGCAACCGCGACGGCAGCCATGCCACACAGGCAGACCGGCTGCGAACGCTCACGCTGGCAAGCCGTCAGTTGCGCGAAGCGGGCTTCAGGCAGATGCGTGCCGGCTCGCTGAAGGGTAAGCACGTCCAGGCGCTCCTTCGGCGCTGGCAGAACGAAGGGTTGTCAGCAGGGACGCTCAAGAATCGCCTGGCGCATCTACGCTGGTGGGCAGAGAAGGTTGGCAAGGCCGGTCTGATCCCGGCCGACAATGCTCAGCTGGCCGTCCCGGACCGGCGATTCGTCACCAACGAAAACAAGGGGCGGGAGCTCGGGAACCGCCTCGAGGGGGTCAGCGATCCGTATGTGCGGACGAGCCTACTGCTGCAGGAAGCATTCGGCCTGCGACGCGAGGAGTCCATCAAGTTCCATCCGAGCTTTGCGGACCGCGGAGATCGGCTCGTTCTGAAGGGCTCCTGGACAAAAGGCGGCAGGCCCCGAGCCATACCGATCACGACACCGGAGCAGCGCGCTGCGCTCGATCAGGCGCACCGGATCGCGGGAGCGGGTTCGCTCATTCCCGCGCACAAAACGTACATCCAGCAGCGCCATACCTACGATGGGCAGTGCAAAGCCGCCGGTCTGAGCCACATGCACGGGCTGCGACACCGCTACGCGCAAGCTCGATATGAGGCGCTGACGGGTTGGAAGGCTCCGACAGCAGGCGGCCCGGCCGCGCGGGCTCTGACGCCGGCCCAATGCGCACTGGACGAGGCTGCGCGGCAGATCATCAGTCGCGAACTCGGCCATGAAAGGTCGCAGATAACGGCGGTGTACCTCGGACGGTAGTTGCCGACGGATGGGATCACCATCGGATTTGCTGGACGAGTTGGCTCGCGTGTACGCGCGCGTGGCCGTCGAGGAGTTTCTGGCTCGAACCAAGGATGGCCTTGTAGAGGAAGGTAGCGCGAACCGGAAAGATCAGGATTCATCCACGATGCCTCCGGTCATACCGAAGACGCCTAAATAGCGGGTGATACGTGGGCCTCGAAGGTCCTCAGTTGCATTTCGGCAGACTTCAGAGCATGGTAAAGACCATCCTACTTGGAGCCTCCGTCGCGAAGAAGCTATGAAGGCCGCCGTCTATTCCCGTTTCAGTACCGATCGGCAAAATGAATGCTCGATCGCCGACCAGGTGCGCGTGTGTGCCGAATACGCTGAGCGGCAAGGCTGGCAAGTCATCGAGTACTTCGAGGACCAGGGGATCAGCGGCGCTGCGCTCGGAAACCGGCCCGGTGTTCTCCGTCTCCAGGAATCCGCATTCGCCCGCCGCGTCGATGCCGTTCTGGTCACTGATCTATCGCGCCTGTCGCGCTCGCAGGGCGATCTCTCGAAGATGATCGACCGGCTGGTCGCCAAGGGAGTTCGCGTGGTCGGAGTGCAGGATGGTTACGACAGCGCACGGCGCGGTCACAAGCTGCAAGCGGGTCTGTCAGGAATAATTGGTGAGGCTTTCCGCGAGATGGTGAAGGATCGCACGTATGCGGCGTTGGAATCGCGGGCGAGGGGGAAGAGGGCGACCGGTGGCCGGGCCTACGGATATCGCGACGGCAAGGTGGACAAGGGCGAGGCGTACATCGTCCGGGAGATATTCGGGCGGTTTGCAGACGGCGCGAGTTGCCGGACGATCGCCGCTGACTTGAACGCGCGACGAATTCCGTCGCCGGGGGCGACGTGGAAACGTACGGAGCGTCGGGCGACCGGCTGGATGGGCTCAGCGATTCGCGTAATCGTGCGCAACGAGCGCTACCGCGGTGTCGTCAACTGGAATGCTTCCGAGTGGCGCAAGGACCCCGACACCGGCAAACGCAAGCGCATTATGCGGCCGCGGTCGGAATGGATCAGTTACGTCGATGAATCCCTGCGAATTATTTCCGATGATCTTTGGGAGCGCGCGCAACGGCGGACGCGGCCGGCGAAGGACGAGACGCGTCTGCGAACAGGTGGCAAGCCGAAGTACCTGCTTTCTGGCCTGCTTCGGTGTGACGTGTGCGACGCGCATTACACGATCACAGACGCGGTGAGCTATGGATGTTCGAGCTATCACGACGGACACGCGTGCTCGAACTCGATTCGAGTGAGACGTGATCGTGTCGAGCACATCCTGCTCGGCCCCATCCGTGACGATTTGCTCGCGCCCGAGCGAGTCGCGCGGATGGCCAAGGAAATGCAGGATCACTACCTTGAGCGCTCGCGGACGTCGCAAGCGCGTGCGGTCGAGGCGCCTCGCGAATTGCTCGAACTCGCGGCGCGTATCCAGCGGCTGCGGGAGCGTCTACAGCATGGCGACCCGGACATGACGGCGGATGAGCTTCAGGCCGCCATCGACAGAGCGGAAGAGAAGCGTCGCGAGCTTCAAGAGCGACAGGGGAGGGCGGCCTCACCGGACAACAAGGCCCTTGCGATCTTGCCTTGAGCGGCAGAGCTATACCGCCGCCAAGTGGCACTTGGCCTCGACGGCCACCCAGACGCGATCCTCAAGGCGCGCCTGTTCCTACGCGAGTGGTTCGGCGGGAAGATCCGCTTGGAGCCGCTGCCCGACGGCGGGCTCATGGCCCATTGGAATCAGAACGTTGGCGCGCTCTGCAAGGGCCTAGGGTCATGTGGTAGCGGGGGGCTGCTTCGAGCTTTATAGCGCGTACTCGATCGCCGTGGCCGCAGTTCCCGCTAGCATCGCGGAGCAGGGTAGGCTTGCGAACAGGTGCGAGCGCGAGAATGTCGCGGCCGATCGCAGGCTCGAGGATGGCGTCCCGGACATACGCGGACCAGCGGGCTGAGTCCTTCAGATAAGGGATGGCTCCTGGATAGGAGCCATGGCTGACGATCAGCTCGGCCGCACTTTCCGGCGTCATGTTGAAGGACGCAGCCAATGACTTCGCGGTCCAATGAGTCAGAGTGATCGTCCTGCAAGGCTCTCTCGTGAGCCCGCGCTCAATTGCAGTGCTGCGGAGCCGGAAGCGATGATATGAATCGGAGTCTTTCTTCGCCGGAACCGATCCCACTCGCCTTTGAGGCGAGCGGCCCAGTTGTGCAACTGCTGTGCTTCAGCGAGTCTATATGTGCACCCGGCATCAAGCCAAGAGGCATTCGATATGCTTAGCGTTTTTTGCGGCGAAGCGCGCGACCGCGGCGTAGAGTTGGTAACAATCAAAGCGATTCCGCCTTCTCCTTGAGAAGCTCCTGGAAGCCGAAGCTCTTTGCGCTATCCTGCAGATTTGTCAACTTGATGCCGCGGGCCGGGAGACCCAAATGAGCGCAGATGCCGAAGCATTCATCCCCTATCTGGTCCTGGTCAGGTTTGACAAGGATGGTGGCGACTTGAAGAGGCGTTTGGCGGAGTCTGTACCGGCTCTCAAGGAAGCATTAGCGGATTTAGGCAAGGTGCAATTCGTGGAGATGTCATACGACGGCTCCATGGCGGCCTTTCTGGTTGCGGCAAACCCGAGATTCGAAGATGTGTTGCAGGTGCAGGCGCACTTGCAGTCACCCCGGACGGGTAAGTCCTCCGCGCTGGTAGTCCACGACAAGGTTCTCGTCGTCACGCTGGAGACAGGTACCGCATCGCGCATGGAGCGCACGACGAGTTGGCTTCGAGAATTCGGTCTTTTGGTGGAGTGAGGGGACGGACAAATCGAGTCCTGGATCGCCGATCTGGACCGGATCTGCACCGAATACGCGGCCCGTGAGGGCTGGCAAGGCAACCGATCGAGCGCTACTGTGACCAGGGGATGATGTGCACGTAAAGTAGTCGATGATTCGACTGCCCCGGCGGTGGGGAGGGGGCATTGGACCGGTCTTGGACCTATTAAAGGGAACCAGTCTTTGCTTTAATAGTGGACCAGGCTATTAAGCTGAGTTTAAGAAGGCCCACCGTGAAGCGAGCCAATCCCGGGCGCTACGTTACCTCGGTTGCGGGCGGCGAGGAAGTTCGCGCTTTTGTGCCCGCTCCGCTCGTGCCTCTTCCTGCCCTTGAGATTACCGGTGGCGTGCGAGGTGCGCTCGATCAGGCCCTTCTTGCCCTGGGCCGGCTCGATGGCGCAGCGGCCACTCTGCCCGATGCACATCTGCTCCTCTATACGTTCGTGCGCAAAGAGGCTGTCCTGTCATCCCAGATCGAAGGCACCCAGTCGAGTCTGAGTGATCTGCTGACGCACGAGCTCGGTGAGAGCCCGGGTGTACCCCTCGAAGACGTTGCCGAAGTGTCACGATACGTTGCGGCAATGAGTCATGGCCTCGAGCGTCTCAAGGGAGGATTTCCCCTCTCGAATCGGCTGCTGCGCGAGATGCATGGAATCCTCCTCGCAGCAGGGCGCGGTACAGAAAAAACACCGGGCGAATTTCGCCGGTCGCAGAATTGGATCGGCGGCACGCGACCTGGCGATGCGGCCTTCGTGCCGCCGCCGCCACAGGAAATCAACACCTGCATGGGCGATCTGGAGCACTTCCTTCATTCTGACACCCCGACTTTGCTCAAAGCAGCGCTGGCGCACCTGCAATTCGAAACCATACATCCATTTCTCGATGGAAACGGTCGGATCGGCAGATTGTTGATCACATTGCTGTTTTGCCGTGAAGGCACGTTGCGTGAGCCGCTCCTGTATTGCAGTTTGTACTTTAAACGACATCGGCAGGAGTATTATTCGCAGCTTAATGCCGTAAGGGAAACGGGCGATTTCGAACGTTGGATCGAATTTTTCGCAACAGGGATTCGCGTAAGCGCGGAGCAAGCGACGCTGACCGGACAGCGGGTGTTTGCAGTCTTTCAGGAAGATCGAATCCGGCTGCGCGAGCTCGGGAGGCTCGCGCCCACATCGCTGCTGGTGCAGGAGGCGCTACAGTCGAAACCGCTTGCGACTATCGCTACATTGACGGAAGCGACCGGTCTCACCACACCCACGGTGACACAGGCGCTAAGGGAGTTAGAACGGCTTGGAATCGTGCGTGAGACAACAGGCCGCGCCCGCGGGCGTATCTACAGCTACGTGCGATACCTCGATGCGTTGAGCGCGGAGACCGCAGAGAGCCTGGGTCTCGAAAGCGCACATGCCTGACCGCGTTTGAAATGGTAGCGAGGGGCTGCAGCACGCGATCGTCGGGGGCGTGGGCTGAGAAGAGGGCGGCCCGACGGGGCAATTGGGTGCACGACGGTGCAAACCGTTGAAATTGGTAGCGGGGGCAGGATTTGAACCTGCGACCTTCGGGTTATGAGCCCGACGAGCTGCCAGACTGCTCCACCCCGCACCAGGAGGGCCGCGCATTCTACAAGCGAGTCTCCCGGGTGGCAACCGGAACACGCACGATTTGCTGATGGCCCGGCCAGCAACTACTCCAGGGCGGCGCGGAGCTTGGCGGCGAGCTCTGATCCGGCTTTCTGGTCCAGGCCCCCTGCGGCCCAATCGAGGCCGAGACCCGCGCTGTGACTCGGCTTTGGGATGACATGGAAGTGCACATGAGCGACGGTCTGGTGCGCGGCCGCGCCATTGTTTTCGAGGACGTTGTAGTCCTTGATCCCGGTGACCGCGATCACGGCACGGCAGATGCGTGGCAGAACCCGGCCGAGCGCGGCGGCGGACTCATCGGACAGTGCGTCCAGGGTCTCGGCGGGCTCCTTCGGCACGACCAGGGTATGGCCGGCGGTGAGCGGATTGATGTCCAGGAAGGCGAAGACGCGCTCGTCTTCGTAGACCTTGTGGCAGGGAATGGCGCCGCTGATGATCTTGCCGAAGATGGTTTGTGACATGGGCTGCTCCGCCGGATCGTCCGGACAGGCTACGATAGCGGAAATGCGCATGCTCGAGGCACTGCTGCGGTGGTTCTCGCCTTTCCGGCTGATGAAGGATGCCAACCGCGGGACGCGCGAGGAGCGTGTTGCCGCCTACCGGCACAACCGGCGCCGGCGCAGCGAGCTCACCGGGTGCATGCGGCGGTGGACGTTCGTTCTGGCGGCGGCGTCGCTGCTTACGGCTTGGTTCGACGCCCTCGGAGGAGTCGGCGGCCGTGCCGGGGTGCCGTCAAATGTCTTCGTCTATCTCACGGCCGCGTGCGCGACGTTTCTTGTGTACGCCCTGTGCGTACTTTTCCTGACCGCTTACGTCTACGTCTATCTCACGACCCACGAAGGGTAGTGACTAATGACGCGGGGGTAGGGTGATGCCTAAGCGCCGCATCTTGCGGTAGAGCGTGTTGCGTCCGATTCCGAGCTTCTGTGCGACCCGGCTGATGTTGCCGTGGTGCACTTCTATCTCCTTGAGCAGGGCGCCGCGCTCCGCTCTTTCCAGCGGATTCAAGCCCTGGGCTTCGAGCGGCAGCTCGCACTCGTCAGCCGCCGTCGACTCGGGTTCACCGACCCCATAATCGGCCGGCAGGCAGCTGCCATCGAGCCGGTCGCCGGAGCGCATCGCGATCATTCCGCGCAGCACGTTGCGAAGCTGACGGATGTTGCCCGGCCATGCGTAGGCGCGCAGGGCATCCGCAAGGTCATCCCCCAACGTCACGGTGGGCGTCGCAGCGCTCTCCTGAGCAAATATGTGCCGGATGAGGGCGGCCTTGTCCTTGCGCTCCCGCAGCGGCGGCAGCGTGAGCACGAGGCTCTGTAGCCGATAGAAAAGATCTTCACGGAACTCGCCGCGGCGCACCTTTTCCTGCAGGCCGCCGCGGGCCGCGCTTACCACTCTGACGTCGATGCGGACCGGAGCCTCGCCGTCCGGCCGCAGCACTTCTCGCTCTTCGATCACATGCAGCAGACGCGCCTGCAGCTCGAGCGGTAGCTCGCCGACATCATCGAGAAATAAGGTGCCGCCGTTCGCCTGCACGATGCGCCCGACGTCCTCGTCCACCTCTGTCTTTTCGCCGGCGACGGCGCCTTCATCACCCTGGGATGTGGTCGTCACCGGGGGTGGCGCGGCAACCGGGCTGGGCTGAGGTCGCGGCCCGGAAGGCCGGCCGAAGAGCTCCCGCTCCAGCGGGCCCTCGGGCAGGGAGCTGCAGTTCACGGACACGAAGGGCTTGTCGGCGCGGTCGCTGGAAGCGTGCATGGCCCGGGCAAAGAACTCCTTGCCGGTGCCGGACTCCCCCAGGAGGAGAATCGGCACTTCGCGTGATTGTGTCCGCCGCGCCGCCTGGATGTTGCGCGCCATCATGGGGTCGCCGAAGTCCAGCTCATCGAGCGGGCTGCGTCCCGGCTCAGGCAGCGGCAGCTCCTCGATGCGCGTCGGCCGCTGCTTGCTGCCGAGCGCGCGCTTCGACTGCGGCGCCTGCGCGACGGCGAAGAAGCGGCCGCCGTGCCGGGCGTCGTAGATCGGCACGGAGTGGAAGGACTTCTTCTGACTGCGGCCGACGAGTGCGGCGAGAGAGATGTTGAATACCCGCTCGAGCGGTGCGCCGGTGACGCTCGGCCGCGCTCTTGACGCCGAGCTGGAAGAGGGCATTGCGATCGAGAGCGGCGATCGCTCCGGAGGCATCGAGCGCGATGATGCCTTCGCCCCAGGTGCCGACCAGCTCCGGCCGGCTGTGGAAGCGCACCACGAACTCGTCCTTGAAGCGGTAGAGGAAGAGGCGATTCTCGATCATCTGCGCCGACATGTTGACCAGCACCAGCGTGTGCTGCTGGGCGCGGTCGGATTCCCCGGAGGCATCGAGTACCGCCACCAGATCGCCGCGGTAGTCGAAGATCGGCGCTGCGCAACAGGTGAGGCCGGTATTGCGCGAGAAGAAATGCTGGTCGCGGTGGATGATGAGCGGTGCCCGCTCGAACAGGCAGGTACCCATGCCATTGGTGCCGCCGTGCTCCTCGCTCCAGACCGCCCCGAGCACCAGGCCGGTGCGGAAGGCGGCGTTGCGGAAGCTGAGGTCCCCGTAATAGTCGAGGAGCACGCCGTCCCGGTCCGTGAGGATGATGGAATAACCGGACCCGGCGAGCTGATGGTAGAGGTGCGCCATCTCCGCGTCCGCGAAGGAGACCAGCTCCAGGTTGCGCTCCTTGCGCGCCAGCCGCTCGTCGCGCGGAAGCACGTAGGGCTCCCGCTGCGACTGGGGGTCGAGGTGGTATTGGGTGAGGCAGCGCAGCCAGGAGCGCTTGACGTAATCGGGCGTGCCCGAGCCCTCGTCGCGAGCGGTACCTCGCAGGACCGACTGAATATAGCGGGCGTGACTGCCGATCGGCTGCAGCATGGAGTCCCCCTCTGAAACCGAGCGGGATTATGCCATGGGAAATCTCCCGCTCCCTCCCAGCATCGAAAGCGGTACAGCGGCGCAGTCGACTGTTCTATATTGGAACAACAGCCATCGCGCGGGTGCCTTTGGCCGCGCCCCCGCGCGGTTTCCGCCGCATCCGCGGCTAAACTTAGTGGCGCGAGGAACCTCATAGGAGACGTATGAAAACCAAGGCTGCCATTGCGTACGCGGCGGGCAAGCCGCTCGAAGTCGTGACGGTCGACCTCGAAGGCCCGAAGGCCGGTGAGGTGCTGGTCGAGATCAAGGCTAGCGGCATCTGCCACACGGACGAATTCACGCGCTCGGGCGCCGATCCGGAGGGGCTCTTCCCGGCGATCTTCGGGCACGAGGGCGCCGGGATCGTGGTCGACGTCGGGCCGGGCGTGACCTCCCTCAAGAAGGGCGATCACGTCATTCCGCTCTATACGCCGGAGTGCCGGCAATGCAAATCCTGCCTGTCGCGCAAGACCAATCTCTGCACGGCCATCCGCGCGACACAGGGCAAGGGCGTGATGCCCGATGGCACCAGCCGCTTCTCCATCGGCGGCCAGATGGTCCATCACTACATGGGCTGCTCGACCTTCTCCAACTACACCGTGCTGCCGGAAATCGCTCTCGCCAAGATTCGCGAGGATGCACCGTTCGAGAAGGTCTGCTACATAGGCTGTGGTGTGACCACGGGCATCGGTGCCGTCATCAATACGGCGAAAGTGGAGCCCGGTGCCAACGTTGTCGTGTTCGGCCTGGGAGGCATCGGCCTCAACGTCATCCAGGGAGCGCGCCTCGCCGGCGCCAATAAGATCGTGGGCGTCGATTTGAACCCACGTCGCAAGGCGCTTGCCGAGCGCTTCGGCATGACGCACTTCGTCAACCCCAAGGAGGTGGGCGGAGATCTCGTGCAGCACCTGGTCGCGGTCACAGACGGCGGCGCTGACTACAGCTTCGAGTGTGTCGGCAACGTCGACCTCATGCGCCAGGCACTGGAATGCTGCCACCGCGGCTGGGGCGTCTCCGTGATCATCGGCGTTGCCGGTGCGGGACAGGAGATCAAGACCCGGCCGTTCCAGCTCGTGACCGGCCGCGTGTGGAAGGGCACCGCTTTTGGCGGCGCGCGGGGGCGTACGGACGTCCCCAAGATCGTCGATTGGTACATGGACAAGAAGATCAACATCGACGATCTCATCACCCACGTGATGCCGGTCGAGAAGATCAACGACGCGTTCGATCTCATGCACAAGGGTGAGTCGATCCGTTCCGTCGTGACGTTCTGAAATCAAACAACTCGTGCGAGGATAAACACATGGCCATCGCGATACATCCGGCAGTCGATCACGGTGTCAAGGCCGGCAACTCGGGGTTTGCGGGCGGCACGCTCACCTGCAAGTGTGCGAGCTCACCCGTGACCGTGACCCTGGGCAGCAACGTCGCATACAACCACGTCTGCGGCTGCAGCAAGTGCTGGAAGCCCCAGGGCGCGCTCTTCTCATTGGTGGCAGTGCTGTCGCGAGACAAAGTCTCCGTGACCGCCAACGAGCAGAAGCTGAAGGTCGTCGATGCCAACGCGCCGATCCAGCGCCATGCCTGCACCGGCTGCGGCGTGCACATGTACGGCCGGATCGAGAACAAGAACCACCCGTTCTTCGGCTTCGATTTCGTGCACCCCGAGCTCTTGAAGGAGCAGGGCTGGGCGGCTCCGGAGTTCGCGGCGTTCGTGTCCTCGATCATCGAGGCAGGATTCCCGGCGGCAAAGATGGGTGAAGTGCGCGGCCGGCTGAAGGAGCTGAAGCTCGAGCCCTATGACTGTCTCTCGCCCGGGCTGATGGACGCGATTGCCACGCACGCCGCCAAGGCGAAGGGCGCTCGCGACTTAGTTCAGGTCCGGCGCAGCAGCGAGGGTTGCAGATCGGCCACGGAACGGCAGCCCAGCTGACCGAGGACGCGATCGAGTTCGACGGCGAGCATATCGAGCGCGCGCTGCACGCCGCGCTCGCCGTCGGCTGCCAGTCCGTAAAGCGTCGCGCGTCCGATCATCACGGTATGGGCGCCCAAGGCGAGAGCCTTGGCGATATCACTACCGCGCCGAAAGCCGCTGTCGACCACTATCGTCAGCCGGTCGCCGACCGCCGCGGCGATCTCACCGACCATTTCGATGGGCGCCACACAGTAGTCGAGCTGCCGCCCGCCATGGTTGGTGAGCACGATGCCGTCGCAGCCAGCATCGGCCGCACGGCGCGCGTCGTCCACACTCAGGACGCCCTTGATGAGGAGTTTTCCGGGCCAATGCCGGCGTATCCAGGCGACGTCCGCCCACGTGATCGTGGGCTCGAACATTTTCGGGATGATGGTGCTGCCGCCGACGGCACTGGCGGCTCCGGGAGGCAGGAAGGCCTCGATGTTGTGGAACTGCGGGATGCCCTTGCGCAGCAGCACATCGATGAGCCAGCGCGGGTGACGCATCGAATCGAGAGCGGCCGACAGTCGCGGCTTGCCGGGCTTGGCGTAATTGCGCTTGTCCCACTCCCTGCTGCCGAAGACGTTGGCATCGGATGTGAATACCAACGCCTCGTAGCCTGCAGCGGCGGCGCGCGTCATGATGTCTTCCGCGATCGCGCGGTTTTTCATGATGTAGAGCTGCATCCACAGCCGCCCGGCCGCCTTGGCTGCAACATCCTCCAGTCGGGTCGTCGACAGGGTGCTCAGCGTATAGGGAATTCCGAAGCTCGCTGCCGCCCGCGCCAGGCCGAGATCACCGTCCGGATGCAGCATGCCGTTCAGCCCGGTCGGAGCGATCACGAGCGGGGCGGCGCAAGGCCGGCCAAACAGCGAGGTGGCCACGCTCCTCCCCGAGGTGTCCACCAGGGTTTGCGGCACGAACCGCAGTGCCGCAAACGCCTCGCGGTTGCGCCGCAGGGTGGCCTCATCCTCCGCGCCGCCCTCGACGTATTCAAAAGCGAACCCTGGCACCCGGCGTCGCGCCATCTCGCGCAGATCCGCGATGTTCAGCGCGCGGGCGCTGTCGCGCCCGCCGAAGGGGCGCCGTTTCCAGGGCATGCCGGATTACTCGAGCGCCACTTCCAGCCGCGAGGCGGTGAACGTGTTGGTTGCTGCGTCGAAGGATCCCACGGCTACCACGCGGAACACGGACGTCGAGCCGTTCAGGGACGTGCCCAGGTCGGTGACGAAAGCGCTCGACGTGCTGTACATCGAGACACCACCGGTCGAATTGCCGATCGCGAACTGGGTGGCGCCCGAGATGGTGATCGCAGGCGTACCGGTGAGGCCGAGGGTCGCCGGCCCGATGAGAATCTGGGCGATGTCGGTGTTGGCGAGATTGAGTGCGAGACTGGTCGTGTCGTAGGAGGTGAAGGGGGCGGTGGTGCCGGCGCCCTTGCTCCATTGCACGACCAGGTCCGCCGGTTCCGCGGCGGCCGGGATCACGTCGGTTGCGTTGAAGTCCGGCGGCGCACTGCCGGCGGGTGCCGGGAAGCCATCGATCCGGACCAGCGTGCCGCTGGCGGTCGCGCTCTGGTCGGCGCCGGGCGATGCTCCAGCGGTGTCGACGATGTAACCGACCGCGGGCGCTTGATTGGCGCTCGAGGTGCCGGTGTCCGCAAAGTTGAAGGTGCTCGCCGCGAAGTCCGTATTTCCCATCGAGATCAGATTGATCGTGGCGGAGCCCGACGTGCCGGTGGCGAGGTCGCCCCAGATGGGCGTGGACTGCAGCCGCACCAGCCCGGATGAGGCATCGAGCGTCAGGTAGTTGGAGCTGTTCGTCGAGCCGGTGCCGATCGCATCGATCTGCGAGCCCACCGAGATCGATTTGTAGGAGAGGCTCGAAGCCGGCACGTCGACGTTGTCTTGCGTCACGACGGTCGAAGGGCCGATATCGATGGTGGCATTCGGGTAGTACGTGAAGCACAGGTTGCTCTGGCAGTACCCCTCGTAATACAGGTAGGTCGCGCCGATGACCGACACGCTGTCGCCGTTTATGGCGGAGACGGTGCCGCGGACGTGCTCATACTCTCCGTTGGAGACGACGGTGCCGGCGTACACCTGGGTCGCGTTGATCGCCGGTGTGATGCGTTGACAAGTCTCCCAGCGCGCCATAGGCCTCTATCGGTGTGTTCGACGGCGACCTTGTTGAGAGCGTCCAATCCGGCAGTGCCGGTGAGAATGGTGCCGTCGATGTTGAAGTACGTGGACGCGGTGGTATTGACCGTGAGTGCGCCGACGGTGGAGTAGACGTTGTCCTCGAATGGCCTGACGTCCTCGACGAAGTTGTTCTGCCCCGGATTGGAGACCACGAGCAGGCCGCGGGCCCGAATCGGCTGCGTGTCGTTGGAGGGCGTTGCCGCTTCGACGAACGGCCTGACGATCACGGTGTTCGCGAGTGGGGCGATCTCGTTGCTGGCCGCCAGGTTGAAATCGAGCGCCAGCGGCGTCGACTTGTTGTATCCAATGACCAGCGGGTGCGATGGATCGAGTTTGACGGTGACATAGATGATGCCCGGATCCGGCGTGCCGGCCGTATTCTCGACCGTGGCCGCGGTCGCGTTGCCGTTGAGGTAGACGAGCGGGATCGAATAGTCGACGCCGACGACGATCGAGGTATAGGTGCCCGTCGGGATGCCCACTACGTTCAGCAGCTCGGTGAGGTCGACCCGCTGGGTCAGATCAGCGAATTCCTCCGCCGTGTAACCCGCCGGGTAGGCGATGTAACCGTCGCTGCGGGTCGCGCTGTAGAGGCTTACCCCGACCACATAGGTCGAGAAACCCTGCGCCGCTTGGGCGTTCACGGTCACCACGGGCGTGCCGTTGCTGACATGTGTACTGGTGCTGCAGCCGGCAAGCGCCGCAGTGAGTGCCGCGGCGAAGCCGCAAATCCAGAGGCGCAGAGCGCCCAATGCGCCCGTTCTTGCGCGAGCGCGGTCGAGAATCATCAAAAGCTCCCCCTGTCACACGGGATGAATGGGCATGTCCTCATCGCCGGATCGCTCGGGACCCGTATGGCTTGGTTAGAGGTGCCGGCATCCATTCCGTTCACATGGCCCGAAAACTGCGTAGTCTAACCATTCTTGGGGCTCGACGTACGACCGGAAAGCCGGTAGAGTCCGCGCCGCATTCCACTGGGCGGCCGTACCCTGGCCCCCGTTTCAGGTGGCGATGCCCACCAGGCCCAGCGGGCCGCTCGCTTGTGCGAGCCAACACAGAGGTTCCCCGAAGCATGCCTTTTACCGAACTCGGGCTCGTCCCCGAGCTGGCGCGCGCCGTGGCCGAGCAAGGCTACGAGACGCCGACCCCCATTCAGATGCAGGCCATTCCCGCCGTGATCGCCGGCCGCGACGTGCTCGCCGGCGCGCAGACCGGCACCGGCAAGACTGCCGCCTTCGTGCTGCCGATATTGCAGGCGCTGGCACAAGGGCCCGCCGGGCGTGCGCCCCGCGCGCTGGTTCTTACTCCCACCCGCGAGCTGGCCGCCCAGGTCGCGGAAAGCGCCCGCCAGTATGGGCGGCACACCAATGCTCGCATTTGCGTCGTCTTCGGCGGCGTCGGCATCAACCCCCAGATCGATGCGCTGCGCTCCGGTTGTGACCTCCTGGTCGCGACCCCGGGCAGGCTGCTCGATCTTGCCGGACAGCGCGCGCTCGACCTGCGCGCGGTACGCCACTTCGTTCTCGATGAGGCGGATCGCATGCTCGACATGGGCTTCATCCCCGCCATCCGTCAGGTGCTGAAGCTCCTGCCGGAGCGGCGACAGAACCTCATGTTCTCCGCCACTTACTCGGACGATATCCGCGATCTCGCGACGCGCCTGCTGCGCGATCCGGTGACCGTAGAGGTCGCCCCGCGCAATGCGACCGCCGACCGCGTCGATCAGCGCGCCTACCGTGTGCCCAAGGAGCACAAGCGGCATTTGCTGGCACACCTCATCCGCGACGGCGGCTGGCACCAGGTGCTGGTCTTCACCCGCACCAAGCACGGCGCCAACCGTCTCGCCGAGCAGCTCGCGGGCGCCGGCATTGCGACGGCGGCGATTCATGGTAACAAGAGCCAAAATGCGCGTGTCCGAGCACTCGCGGAATTCAAGGCCGGCAAGATCACAGCGCTCGTCGCCACCGAAGTCGCAGCG
Source organism: uncultured Pseudomonadota bacterium (assembly GCA_963726045.1). Lineage (GTDB taxonomy): Bacteria > Pseudomonadota > Gammaproteobacteria > Steroidobacterales > Steroidobacteraceae > 13-2-20CM-66-19. The sequence goes on along the minus strand of CAVSAZ010000011.1, from coordinate 608,173 downwards.
CGCGGGCTGGACATCAAAGAGCTGCCTTTCGTGGTCAATTACGAGCTGCCGAACGTGCCGGAAGATTACGTGCACCGCATCGGCCGAACAGCTCGCGCCGGCGGCGCCGGCTGCGCCATCTCGCTCGTCGCGCCGGATGAGGCCGGGCTGTTGAAGGACATCGAGCGGCTGCTGCGCCGGTCGGTGCCGGTCGGCAGCGACCCCGCAATTCACGGTGACCGCGGAGCAGCGTCCGGCGCCTCGCCCGGCGGCCCCGCCGGGGCGCGCCTCGCGGCCACAGCAACATTCCCACCGCCAGCCGCGATCCACCGGCCGCAGCTTCAGTTCCCACGGCGGCCGGCGGTTCAGCTCGCCTCGGGGCTGAGCGAAGCGGGTCCGTCAGCGATCTTCGGTCAATGCGCCGGCTGGCGATGAGCCGCTGCCGAACATGAACAGCGCGCGTCTTGTGAACGATTGTCCCTCGATTGCAATCAACTGTTACGACGTTGCAGTCGCGCACCTCTGCCTCAGGGCCGGCGAGACCGTACAACGTCGCCGACGGTCTCCTGGATGACACGCGCGCCGTTTTCCAGCAGATAGGCGCGAAACGCCGAGGCGATGGGCGACAGGATCTTTTCGCGCAGGTGAATCACGTACCAGTCGCGCACGACGGGCAGTCCAACGACATCGAGGATCGCGAGTTTGCCGGCCTCGGCCTCGAGCCCGATGGTGTGTGAGGAGATGAAGCTCAGGCCCATCCCCGCCATCACGGCCTGTTTGATGGTCTCGTTGCTGCTCACCTCCATGGAGGCGCGATAGGTCACGCCGCGCTCGCGAAAGACATGCTCCATCGAGGCGCGCGTGCCCGAGCCCTGCTCACGGATGATGAAGCTCTCGCGCGCCAGCGATTTGAGCGCAATGCGATGGCGCCGGGTGAGGGGATGCTCGGGGGCAGGCGATGATCACCAGCGGATGGCGCGCGAACGGCTCCGCGGTGGTGTCGAGCTCGCGCGGCGGGCGTCCCATGATGACGAGGTCGAGCTCGTTCGCGCCGAGCAGCTTCACGATCTCCTCGCGGTTGGCGACGGTGAACTTGATCGCCACCTCCGGATAGGCGGGCGTGAAGGCCGAGAGCAGTGTCGGCGCGAAATACTTCGCCGTGCTCACGGCCCCGAGCTTGAGCACACCGCGCTTCAGGCCGCGCATCGCGGCCAGCGTCTCGCCCGCCTCGCGCAGCAGCTCGGTGACCTGGGTGGCGTAGCGCAGCAACTCCAACCCGGCGGGCGCGAGGCGGATCCTGCGGCCGCTCTGCTCGAACAGCGGCATGCCGACTTCCGCCTCGAGGAGGCCTACCTGTTGCGACACCGCCGGCTGTGTCAGGTGCAGCTCCTGCGCCGCGCGGGTGAAGGACAGATGCCGCGCCACCGCCGCGAAGACCCGCATTTGTCTGAGTGTAACGTTGCGCATCTATAAGGAAACCTTATTCGGAGGCCAATAATATCTAACTGGACCTAATACAAATCAAGCCCGAGGATTTCCGCGTACCAAACGAGCAGCCGTGGGAGCCCCGCATGAGAGTCCTCGATGACAGCAAGCGCGCCAAGTCCGGCGCCTCGCGCTACCGCCCGGGAGTGCTGAAATACGCGCAGATGGGCTACTGGAACCCCGACTACTCGCCGGCTGCGACCGACGTGCTGGCGCTCTTTCGCATAACCCCGCAGGACGGGGTCGAGCCGGAGGAGGCGGCAGCGGCCGTCGCGGGAGAGTCTTCCACGGCCACGTGGACGGTCGTATGGACGGACCGGCTGACCGCCTGCGACCGATACCGGGCGAAGGCGTACCGCGTCGAGCCCGTGCCGGGCTCGCCGGGCCAGTATTTCGCCTATATCGCCTATGACCTCGACCTCTTCGAGCCCGGGTCCATCGCGAACCTGAGCGCCTCGGTCATCGGCAACGTCTTCGGCTTCAAGCCGCTCAAGGCGCTGCGGCTCGAGGACATGCGCTTTCCGGCGGCCTACGTGAAGACCTTCGCCGGGCCGCCGACCGGCATCGTGGTCGAGCGCGAGCGGCTCGACAAGTTCGGCCGGCCGCTGCTCGGCGCCACCGTCAAGCCCAAACTCGGGCTCTCGGGCAAGAACTACGGCCGCGTCGTCTACGAGGCGCTGAAGGGCGGCCTCGATTTCACCAAGGACGACGAGAACATCAACTCGCAACCGTTCATGCACTGGCGCGACCGCTTCCTCTACTGCATGGAAGCCGTCAACCGCGCCCAGGCCGCGACCGGCGAGGTGAAGGGGACCTACCTCAACGTCACCGCCGGCACCATGGAGGACATGTACGAGCGGGCGGAGTTCGCCAAGGAGCTCGGCTCGGTCATCGTCATGATCGACCTCGTGATCGGCTACACCGCCATCCAGTCGATGTCGCGCTGGGCGCGGCGCAACGACATGATCCTGCACCTGCACCGCGCCGGACACTCCACCTACACGCGGCAGAAGACCCACGGCGTCTCCTTCCGGGTGATCTCCAAATGGATGCGCCTCGCCGGCGTCGATCACATCCATGCCGGCACGGTGGTGGGCAAGCTCGAGGGCGATCCCAACTCGGTGCAGGGCTTCTACAACGTGCTGCGCGAAGGGCACAACGCGCTGGACCTGCAGCGCGGCATCTTCTTCGAGCAGGACTGGGCCGGGCTGCATGGTGTCATGCCGGTCGCCTCCGGCGGCATTCACGCCGGCCAGATGCACCAGCTGCTGCACTATCTCGGCGAGGACGTGGTGCTGCAGTTCGGCGGCGGCACCATCGGCCATCCGATGGGCATCGCCGCCGGCGCGATCGCCAACCGCGTGGCGCTCGAGGCCATGGTGCTGGCGCGCAACGAAGGCCGGGACATCTGGAACGAGGGGCCGCAGATCCTCGCCGCGGCCGCCAGGGACTGCGCGCCCCTGAAGGCGGCGCTCGATGTCTGGGGCGAGGTGACCTTCAACTACGCGAGCACCGACACGCCTGATTTCGTGCCGACGCCGGCCGTTGCCTGAGGAGCCATCCATGAGAGTCACCCAAGGCACCTTCTCCTTCCTGCCCGACCTCACCGATGAGCAGATCGCGCAGCCAGATCGAGTACTGCCTCGGCCAAGGGCTGGGCGGTGTCCGTCGAATACACCGACGATCCGCATCCGCGCAACACCTACTGGGAGATGTTCGGCATACCGATGTTCGACATCCGCGATGCGGCGGGCGTCATGACGGAGGTGAACGCCTGCCGCAGGACCTTTCCCAACCACTACATCAAGGTCAACGCGTTCGATTCCACGCGCGGGCGGGAGTCGCTGCGGCTGTCGTTCATCGTCGGCCGGCCGGCGGTCGAGCCGGGATTCGCGCCTGGTGCGCCAGGAAGGGCCGGGCCGCAGCGTGCGCTACACGACGCGCTCCTATGCGACCGAACGTCCCGGAGGGAGAGCGCTATCTGAGCGCCGCGCCATGAACGCGATGAGTGAATCCGCAACGTCGCTCCGCCGGCACGGAGACGCCCTCGATCTGGAGGCGGTCTTACCGCGACTCGCATGTCGGCGAGGTGCTGGACAGCCTCGACCGCGAGCTCGTAGGGCTGGCGCCGGTCAAGAGCCGCATCCGCGACATCGCGGCGCTGCTGCTCATCGACAAGCTGCGGCGCGCCGTCGGGCTCTCCTCCGGGCCGCCGGCGCTGCACATGTCCTTCACGGGCAACCCCGGCACGGGCAAGACCACGGTGGCGATGCGCATGGCGGAGATCCTCCATCGACTGGGCTACGTGCGCAAAGGCCACCTCGTCGCGGTCACGCGCGATGACCTCGTCGGCCAGTACATCGGACATACGGCGCCGAAGACGCGCGAGGTGCTGAAGCGGGCGATGGGCGGCGTGCTCTTCATCGACGAGGCGTACTACCTCTACCGGCCGGAGAACGAGCGCGACTATGGCCAGGAGGCGATCGAGATCCTGCTGCAGATCATGGAGAACCAGCGCGACGACCTGGTCGTCATCCTGGCCGGCTACAAGGACCGCATGGAGACCTTCTTCCGCAGCAATCCCGGGATGTCGTCGCGCGATCGCGCACCACATCGACTTTCCGGACTACACGGCGGCGGAGCTGCTCGCGATCGCGCGGCTGATGCTGCAGCAGATGCAGTACCGGTTGAGCGCGCCGGCGGACGAGGCGCTGCGCGAGTACATCGAGAAGCGCCGGGCGCAGCCGCACTTCGCCAACGCGCGCTCGATGCAGGAACGCGCTCGATCGGGCGCGACTGCGGCAGGCGAGCCGCCTGTTCGAGCGCAAGGGCGGCGCGATCTCCCGCCAGGAGCTCGAGACCATTGAAGAGCCCGACATACGGGCGAGTCGAGTGTTTGCCGCGAGGCGCTCTGAGCGGGGGCGATCGGCAGCCATGACCACGGGCACCATCACCAGATTCCTCATCGAGGAGCAGCGGCGGCTCAATGCGGCGGCGGGCGACAGCGGGCCGGTCGGCAGCTTCACCGCCCTCGTCAACGACGTGCGCCTGGCGTGCAAGCGGATTGCGATGCTGATCGGCAAGGGGGCGCTGGCGAACGCGCTCGGCGATGCCGGGCAGCGTCAACGTCCAGGGCGAAACGCAGATGAAGCTCGATCGTGCTCGCGAACGAGATCTTCGTGCGCACCAACGAGTGGGGCGGCCAGCTCGCGGGCATGCTGTCGGAGGAGCAGGAGCAGCCGTACTCCATACCCAGCGCCTATCCGCGCGGGCGTTATCTGCTGCTCTTCGATCCGCTCGACGGCTCCTCCAACATCGACGTCAACGTCTCCGTCGGCAGCATCTTCTCCGTGTTGAAGTGTCCGGAGGGGGTGCGCGAGCCCGACCGCGGCGGACTTCCTGCAGCCGGGCAGCGCGCAGGTATGCGCCGGCTATGCGATCTACGGGCCGGCGACCATGCTGGTGCTGTCGACGGGCTGCGGCGTCAACGGCTTCACGCTCGACCAGGAGATCGGGGAATTCATGCTGACGCACCCGAATCTGCGCGTGCCCGCGACCACCGCCGAGTTCGCCATCAACGCGTCCAACTCCCGCCATTGGGAGCCGGCGATCCGGCGCTACGTCAACGAGTGCCTGGCGGGACAGAGCGGGCCGCGCGGCACGGACTTCAACATGCGCTGGATCGCCTCGCTGGTGGCGGAGACGCACCGCATCCTGATGCGCGGCGGCGTGTTCATGTATCCGCGCGACCGCAAGGATCCGGCGCAGCCCGGACGCCTGCGGCTGCTCTACGAGGCCAACCCGATCGGCTATCTGATCGAGCAGGCCGGCGGGCGCGCGAGCACGGGGCACGGGCCGATCCTCGATGTCGTGCCCGAGAGCCTGCACCAGCGCGTCAGCTTCGTATTCGGCGCGCGCTCGGAGGTCGAGCGCATCGAGCGCTATCACCGCGACCACAACGAATTCGAGCTCGACGTGCCGCTCTTCGCCACGCGCGGGCTCTTCACCCAGCGCATCTGACCGAGGCGATACCCATGTCCGCGCGCCATCCGATCATCGCAGTCACCGGCTCCTCGGGAGCCGGCACCACCTCGGTGAGCAAGACCTTCGAGCAGATCTTCCGCCGCGAGCACATCAAGGCCGCGTTCGTCGAAGGCGACAGCTTCCACCGCTACGACCGCGCCGGGCATGCGGGAGCAGCTCGCGGAGGCGCTGCAGCGGGGCGATCACCGGTTCAGCCACTTCGGGCCGGAGGCGAACCTGTTCGCGGAGCTCGAGGAGCTCTTCCGCGGCTACGCCGCGCGCCGGCGCCGGGAAAGTGCGCAAATACCTGCACGACGATGTGGAGGCCGCGCGCCATGGTCAGAAGGCCGGCACGTTCACCGAATGGGACGACGTGCCGGGCGATACCGACCTGCTCTTCTACGAGGGACTGCACGGTGCGGTGGTGACGGAGGAGGTCGACGTCGCGCAGCACGTCGACCTGCTGATCGGCGTCACGCCGGTCATCAACCTGGAGTGGATCCAGAAGCTGCATCGCGACAAGTCGACGCGCGGCTATTCCGCCGAGGCAGTCACCGACATCATCCTGCGCCGGATGCCGGACTACGTCAGCTACATCTGCCCGCAGTTCTCGCGCACGCACATCAACTTCCAGCGCGTCCCGGTGGTCGATACCTCCAATCCCTTCATCGCGCGGTTCATCCCGACGCCGGACGAGTCATTTCTGGTCATCCGCTTCCAGAATCCGCGCGGCATCGACTTTCCCTATCTGCTGTCGATGCTGCACGACTCCTTCATGTCGCGCCCCAACACCATCGTCTGTCCGGGCGGCAAGATGGACCTGGCGATGCAGCTCATCTTCACGCCCATGATCTGGAGGCTGATGGAGCGGCGCAAGGATTGTCTGGCGCGTGAACGCGGCCGGGTCGCGTAGGTGTGGAGAGCGACATGCCGCGGCTGAGCATCGAGGCGCTGATTTTCGACGTCGACGGCACACTCGCGGACACGGAGGAGGCCCACCGCCAGTCGTTCAACGACGCCTTCCGCGCACATGACCTCGAGTTCTGCTGGGATCGCGAGCTCTATCGCGACCTGCTGCAGGTGACGGGCGGCAAGGAGCGGCTCGCCGCTTTCTTCGCCCGCGCCCGGGCTGCGGAGAGCGAGCGTGAGCGGCTGCTCGGACTCATCCCGCGCCTGCACGCGACCAAAACGTCCTTTTACCGGGAAAGACTCGAGCGCGGCGGAGTGCCGCTTCGTGCCGGCGTGCGCAGGCTGATGAGCGAGGCGCGGGCCGCAGGCGTGCGGCTCGCGATCGCCTCGACGACATCGCCGGAGAACGTGTCGGCGCTTCTGGAGGGGGCGTTGGGCTACGGAGCGCTCGCCGGCTTCAGCGTCATCGCCACGGGCGACGCCGTGCCGCGCAAAAAACCCGCTCCCGACATATACGTGCTCGCGCTCCGCCAACTCAGCGTCACTGCCCGGGGGGCGGTCGCGTTCGAGGACTCCGCGATCGGCGTGGCGTCGGCGAAAGCGGCCGGACTGCTCACCGTCGCGACGCCGAGCGACTGGACCCAGGGCCAGGATTTCGCCGCCGCGGACCTGGTGCTGCCCGGTCTGGCGGACCCCGCCTCGCCGCTCGGGGCCTGTGACGCTTGGCGCATCGGCGCGCCATATCTCGGCCTCGAGCAGTTAGCGATCTTTCACGCCGCGGCTCTGCCGCGGGTCGCATGTAGCGGTTGAACAACTCACACGGGAGAGATGCATGGCACTCATTTCGCTGCGACAGCTGCTCGATCACGCCGCCGAGTTCGGCTATGGCGTGCCGGCTTTCAACATCAACAATATGGAGCAGGTGCAGGCGATCATGCAGGCGGCGGCCGAGACCGACAGCCCGGCGATCCTGCAGGCGTCCGCCGGCGCGCGCAGCTACGCCGGAGAGCCCTTCCTGCGCCACATCGCGCAGGCGGCGGCCGAGACCTGGCCGCAGATACCGCTGGTCATGCACCAGGACCACGGTGCGAGCCCCGCGGTGTGCCAGGCGTCCATCCGCTCAGGATTCACCAGCGTGATGATGGACGGGTCGCTGCGGGAGGACATGAAGACTCCCGCTCCCTACGAGTACAACGTGGAGGTGACCGGCCGCGTGGCGGACATGGCGCATGCCGTAGGCGTCTCGGTCGAGGGCGAGCTCGGCTGCCTGGGCTCGCTGGAGTCGGGACAGGCGGGAGAGGAAGACGGCGTCGGTGCCGAGGGAACGCTCAGCCGGGAGCAGCTGCTGACGGACCCGGCACAATCCATCGACTTCGTCGAACGTACCGCAGTCGATGCGCTCGCGATCGCGATCGGTACCTCGCACGGCGCCTACAAGTTCTCCCGCAAACCGACGCGGGAGGTGCTGGCCATCGCCCGCATCGAGGAGATCCATCGCGCGATTCCGAACACCCACCTGGTGATGCACGGCTCATCCTCCGTTCCCCAGGAATGGCTGGCCCTGCTGCGCCAGTATGGCGGCGATATACCGGAGACCTACGGTGTGCCGGTCGAGGAGATCCAGGCGGGCATCCGCCACGGCGTTCGCAAGGTGAACATCGATACGGATATCCGCCTCGCCATGACCGCCGCAGCGCGGCGCTCGCTCAGCAGCAGCCCGGCCGACTTCGATCCGCGCAGGTTTCTGAATGGTCGAGCGATATGGGCGGCGTGAGCCGCTGCGCCGCGTCGGCTGAGGCCGCGGCGCTCAGCTCTTCTGCTTGGTGCCGCCCCCGCGGCCCGATGAGCTGTCGCGGTTGCTTTCGCCCGCGCTCTTGGCCGTGGGGACTTCGTCGGCGAAATACAGCGGCCGCGCGCCCTCGCCCGTGGCCGGCTCGACCGCGAACAGCAGGTCGGCCATCTCGTCCGCATGCTCCTCCTCTTTCGCGAGAATCTCCTCCATCATTACGCGCGAGGTCGGATCACGTTCGCCGAAGTAGCGGATGATCTCCCGGTAGCTCTCGACCGCGATCCGCTCGGCGATGAGATCCTCCCGAATCATGTCCGCCAGCGAGTTGCCTTCGCGATATTCGCTGTGGCTCAGCTCCGTCAGCGTCGCCGGATTCATCAACGGCTTACCGCCGAGCTGTTTGATGCGCTCGGCGATGCGCTCGGCATGCTCCTGCTCCTCGCGCGCGTGCTCCCGGAACTCCTCTTTGACGGCCTGGGAGTGGATGCCGGTCGCCATGAAGTAATGAAACTGGTAGCGCAGCACGCACACGATCTCGGTGGCGAGCGCCTCGTTGAGAATGCGAATCGACTGCTCGCGGTCGAGCTGGTAGTCCGGGGTGATCGCCCCTTGTGAGATGTGCTGGCGCGCGCGTTCGCGCAGCGCCTTGATCTGCTGCAAGATGAGTCATCGGCCAAGCTCCTAGCGGGTCTGTCACCCCGAGGGCGGAGCAAGGAGCGCGCCCGCGGGCTAGGCGGCAGCTTGGCCGTCGATCCAGGTCTCGAGCACGTTGAGCTTGTCGTCGGCCAGGACGAGATTGGCGCGATAGCCGGGCTCGATACGGCCCAGCTCGTGCGGACAGGCCGAGAAATTCGGCCGGATAGAGGCTCGCCATGCGCACGGCCTCGGGCAGGGAGACACCGAGCAGGTTCACGGCGTTGCGCACACAGCTCGCCATGTCGATGTTGGAGCCGGCCAGGCGACCGTCTTCGTCGATGCAAACGTTGCCGGAGACGGTGATCTCCCGGCCCTCCAGCTTGAAGGAGCGCGCGTCGGTGCCGACGCTCGGCATGGCGTCGGTGACCAACATGAAGCGGTTCGACGGCTTGCAGCGCATCGCGAGGCGCAGAACGACCGGTGAGATGTGCTGGCCGTCGACGATGATGCCGCACCAGCTATCGACGCTTTCCAGCGCGGCGCCCACGACGCCGGGCTCGCGGCCCGTGAGCTGCGACATGGCATTGAACAGATGCGTGAAGCCGGTGAGGCCGTGATGCAGGGCGGCAACCACCTGCGCGTAGGTGGCGTTGGTGTGGCCGGCGGAGACGATCACGCCCGCGGCCTCGAGCTGCCGGATGATCTCCGGCTTGGTCATCTCCGGCGCGAGCGTCACCAGGGTGCGCCCGATGCCGAGGGAGGTCAGCAGTCCCACGGCGCTGGTGTCGAGCTCGCGCAGCTTGGCGGGATCGTGGACGCCCTTGCGCTCGACGTTGAGGAAGGGGCCCTCGATGTGGATGCCGAGCACGCCCGGCACGCGTGCCTCGATAGCGCCGCGGGCAGCGGCGATCGCGCGTGCGACGACATCGAGATCCGCGCTGATCAGCGTCGGCATGAAGCCGGTGGTGCCGAAGCGGCGGTGAGCGCGCCCGATCTGCCGGATGGCCTCGACTGTTCGGCGAGTCGTTGAAGAGCACGCCGCCGCCGCCATTCACCTGCAGGTCGATGAATCCCGGCAGCAGCAGATTGCCGCGCAGGTCGACCTGGGTCGCGCCGCGGCTGCTCGGATGATTCTCGGGAACGATGTCGAGAATGCGGCCGCCCTCGAGCAGCACGCACCGGCCTTCGACGAGCGCCTGCCCGCGCAGCACCCGCCCGTTGTGAAGCGCAATGGGCATCAAACCGTCTCGGTCACTTTTCTCAGGTTCGGGGGGCGGTCGGGATCGAGCCCGCGGGCGAGCGACAGCGCGTTCGCCATGCGATAGAAGGTCTGTGCGATCAGCATGGGCTCGATCACCGGATGGGCGGGCTCCGAGGCGAGGTGCAGGGCGCCCTGACAGCGGGAGCCGGCGATCATGACGTCGGCCTTGCGGGCCACGAGCTCGTCGGCGAGCACTTCGACGCCGGCGCGGGCCTCATCGTTCTGGGAGAACACGAGCACGGGGAAGCCCGGCCGCACCAGCGCCATGGGGCCGTGGCGCAGCTCCGCGGCGCTCACCGCCTCGGCATGCAGTCCGCAGGTCTCTTTGAGCTTGAGTGCCGCTTCCTGCGCCACGCCGAGTCCCATGCCGCGGCCGACGACGTAGAGATCGGTCGCCGGCTTCAGGCGCTCGACCGCCGCGCTCCAATCGAGGCTCCAGGCGCGCTCGAGGTGCCGCGGCGCCTTGCGGATCTCCTCGGAGAGCTCGCGATCCTCGGCCCAGCACGACACCAGATGGATGATCGCCGCCAGCGAGGCGATGAAGGATTTGGTCGCGGCCACGCTCGTTTCGGCGACCGGCGCAGAGCGGCACCACGTGATCGGCGCGCTGCGCGAGCGGCGAGTCCTTCGCGTTGACGAGCGCCACGACCAACGCGCCCGCCTCGCGTGCCTTGCCCACCGCGGCGAGGAGGTCAGGGCTCGCGCCCGACTGGGAGATGGCCAGGCACATCGAGTTGGTGAGGTCGGGGCGGGTGTCGTAAACGGAGCTGACGGAGGGCGCGGCGGAGGAGGTGAGCACGCCGAGGCGAGTCTCGATCAGGTATTTGGCGAAGGTCGCCGCGTGATCGGAGCTGCCGCGCGCGCAGGTGACGACGGCTCGCGGCGCGAGCAGCCGCAGCCGCTCGCCGAGCCGCTCCATCTCCTCAGCGTTGGAAAACAGCTGGTCGCGCACGACCTGCGCCGCCTGCCCGGCCTCGACATGCATCCGCGTCGTCATCTCGCGCGCACTCACGACGACACACTCAGCTCCGCGACGAAATCGTAGGTGTCGCCGCGAAAATAGGACTGCGTGAACTCCACGACGCGGCCGTCCTTGAGGAATCCCAGCCGCTCCACCAGCAGCCCCGCGTCCTTCTCCTTCGCCTGCAGCAGCTCGGCCTGCTCCGCCGTGAAGAGCACCGCCCGCAGCCGCTGCAGCGCGCGCGCCGGCCGGTTGCCGGCGCCCTGCAGCGCCTCGTACAGGGACGACTCCACGGCATCCAAGGAAGGCAGGCAGGAGGCGAGCACGGTGGCGTACTCGACGCACATCGGCGAGTCATCCGCGAAGCGGATGCGGTGAAAACGATAGACGGGCGTTCCCGGGCTCGAGCGCAGCGCCAGCGCTTCTTCCGGCGTCACGCTGCCGGCGGATTTCTTCAGCCAGACGCTGCGGGGCGTACGGCCGCGGGCGCGCATGTCCTCGGAGAACGAGGTCAGCTTGGAGAAGTTCTTCTCGACGCGCGCGGAAACGAACGTGCCCGAGCCCTGGCGCCGCACCAGCATCCCTTCACTGATCAGGCCGTCGATCGCCTTGCGCACCGTGATGCGCGAGACGTGAAACTCGCTGGCGAGATCGCGCTCGGGAGGCAGGGCGTCGTCGGGACCCAGTACCCGGCTCTCGATGGCCTGGCGCAGAGTCCGCTGCAGCTGCAGGTAAAGCGGTAGGGAGCTGGCTTCGTCCAACTTCCCCAGCGTCTGCGACAGGGTCAAGGCGACTCTCCCATGGGCGAATTATTCATCTTCAATATTACCAATACAAGACCAGTTTGTGCCGCCACGTCAAGGGTGTCAATGATAAGTCACTGTATATAACCGAGAAATATATCATCCAGATGACTGGTCTTCATTGGGATAGCATTTTGGAAGTATTGGTACTATAGTGGCATGCAAATGGTCCCTCCCGCTGACTGGGGCGGTCTCGCGTAAACGACAACATCGGGGTGAGAGCAGAGTCATGAGAATCTCAAGGTCTACGTTAGTCGGCACCGCCGTCGCGATAGCACTGTTCGGCGGCAATGCGGCTTTTGCACAACAGACCACGGCAGCGCAGAGCGATGCGAGCAAGTCCGATGCGGACAGCTCGGCGACTCTGCAGGAGGTCGTCGTCACCGGTCCCGCTACTCGGTGAAGGCGTCGATCGCGGCCAAGCGCATCAACGACGGACATGACCGAGGTCGCTACCGCCGAGGACGTCGGCAAGCTGCCCGCGAAGAACGTGGCCGACGTGCTGCAGACCCTTCCGGGCGTGGACACTTCGTCGTCGACAGCCGGCGAGGGCGGCTTTCGCCGATAATGATCGCGTCAGCCTCCGCGGCACACCTAACAGCCTGACCCAGACGACCATCGATGGGCATTTCGTGTCCGCGGGCGACTGGTTCATCGAAGATCAGTACGAGACCGTCGGACGCAGCGTCAGCTATGACCTGCTGCCCTCCGAGATGGTCGGCCAGACGGTCGTCAACCTTTCGCAGAACGCGAGCATGATCGAGGGCGGCGTTGCCGGCTCGGTCGACATCCAGACCCGGCATCCGCTCGACTTCAAGGAGGGATTCTCGGGTTACGCCAACGCCGGCGCTCAGTACTCGGACCTGGCGAGCAAGACCGATCCGCAGGGCCAGCTGATGGTGCAGTGGAACAACGGCACCTTCGGTGTGCTCGGGATGGTCTTTTACGACAAGGAGAGTCTGCGGCGCGATGCGCAGGAGGAGCTGGGCTACGGCACCGTATCGCACTGCGTCGCGGTCGGATGTCCTGCCACCTCCACGACCCCGGCCGTCGTGGGTTGGCAGCAGCAGAACCCCAGCCTGCCGGATGCCACCGGCGCGCTCTACCCGACGCTCCTTGGCCAGACTCTCTTCGAGCAGACCCAGGACAAGAAGGGCGGCCTGATCGACATCCAGGCGAAGCCGAGCGACCAGCTCTCCTTCGACCTCACGGGATTCTTCTCGTACATGGATGCGGCCAACATCAACGACAACTACATGTTCTGGGGCCATATCATCGAGCCGAACTACGTGCCGACGGCCCTCACCGTCCAGAACGGCACGATCACCGCCGGTTCGTGGCCGACGCAGGCTGGCGCGCCGGCCGCCGCGGTGTATGACCAGATCCAGCGGCCGGGTACGACCGCTGATTCCATGTTCATCAACTTCGACACCAGCTACAAGCCCACCGACAATCTGACATTCGATGCGCAGTTGGGCTGGACCCTGGGTGCCGGCCGCACGACCTATGCACCGGCGTATGAGTGGCAGGGTGGCAACGGGGCTTCCTATCAGTTCAACGGCTACACCCATCTGACGACGGTGACCTTCCCCGGGCTCGCGACGAACAGTCCGGGTGTGAATGGCGTTAACAACGTAGGCACGAGCTGGGCGTGGGACGACGTTGATGACTCGGTGGACAAGGAGACGTACGCCAAGCTCGACGGCACGTTCGTGCAGAACGATGGCGCGCTCGAGGACCTGAAGTTCGGCGTGCGCTTCGACCATCACTCGCGTGACGGCCAGTTCACGGCGGATGATGGTTGTACCTCCTATTGCTGGTCCAACATGCCGTCCTCCGCCGGCAGTGGCGAGTATCCGAGCAACTTCCAGTCGGGAATCGGCAGCAGCCCGTGGGGAGGCAACATCTTCACGTACGCGCCGGGAGCGATCGACGCGTACGACGCGGCGGCGCTGACGCCGGACGTGAATGGCTCGCGTTACTACTGGCTGGACTCGTTCAGCACGGTGGAAAACGAGCTCGCCGGCTATGTCATGGAAGAGGTCGGTGGCGATGATTGGAGCGGCAATTTCGGCGTACGCATCGTGAACACGCTGGAAGAAGTGACCGCGAACCTGTCGGGCGGCAGCAATCCGCTGACCTACTCGGCCTTCGGCCCGTTCACCCCGACGGAGATCGACAACCGCTACTTCAACGTTCTGCCGAGCGCGAACCTGAAGTTTGACCTGACGAAGCAGCTGGTGTTGCGCTTCTCCGCCGCCGAGACGATGGCGCTGCCGGATCCGAGCGCGCTCGGCACGGGCGTCGAGCTCACCGATACGAACCTGACCGGCAACGGCGGCAACGCGAACCTCAAACCCGTGAAGGGGGCCGTATACAGCACCGATATGGAGTACTACTACGGGCCGGAGTCCATGGTGGAGCTCGCGCTGTTCGACATGGACCTGTCGTCGTATGTCGATTTCGGCACCAGCCAGGGCACGTATCTCAACACCAATTTGTCGAAGACCGGGAACGTCTACTCGCAATTCGAGATCACCTCGCCGTTCAATACGACCGCGGAGATCAAGGGCGGCACGATTTCCTGGATCCAGGCTCTGCCGCTCGGCTTCGGCGTGCAAACGAACTTCACGCTGGCCAACGGAACCTCGGGTGACGGCAACCCGGTGCTCGGCGACTCGAAGTTCACCTACAACGTCGGGGCGTACTGGCAGCAGGGACCGCTGAGCGCGAACATGGACTACACCTACCGCTCGCACTACTACGCCGCGGTCAGCGCGAGCTCGCCGCAGAACATGGCGAACTGGTACAACCTGAATGCGCAGGTGAACTACGACATTACCCACGCCCTGTCGCTGACCTTCAGCGCGCGCAACCTCACCAACAAGATCATCTACGAGTACGGCGTGAACACGTCGCAGCCCGTCGCGATCTATGACAACGGCAGACAGTACTACCTGAACGTCAACTACAAGTTCTGAGTCCGGAGATCCCATTGGGGCGGCGCGGCGCACTTCGGGGCGCCGTGGCCGCCCCGCTGCATTTCCTGACCCTGATTCCCGAGCGGCGCGGTATAGTTTTTCGATGAGCGCCGCGTCCGCCACTGCCGATGCCGAGGCCTATCGCCTGATGCGCGCGGGACGCCTCGTCGAGGCTCTGCGGCTGGCGCAGCAGGCCGTGGCCGGCAAGACGACCTGCTCCCCGACCCACGGTGTCCTGGCGATGATCCTGCTGCGGCTCGGTCGCGCAGCGGAGGCCGATGCCGTCATCGAGAGCGCGGCGCAATACGAACCCGGCGCCGGCGACGCCTATAACTCGCTGGCCCACGTCTCCGTCGCTCTCGGGCGCCATGAGCGCGCCAACGCCCTGTACCGGCGCGCCGTGGAGCTCGGCCCGCAGGTTTCACGGCACTGGTTCAATCTCGCCTCGAGCGAGCGTTCCCTCGGCCGGCTCGCGGAGTCCGAAGCGGCCTGCGACCGTGCGATCGCGCTCGATTCGCGTGAGTATCGCGGGTATCTGCTGCGCTCGGAGCTGCGGAAGCAGACCGCCGCCGTCAACCACATCGAGCAATTGCGGCGTGCGCTCGGCCGCCCAGGGCTCGAGGTCCCGGCCCGGGTGCTCCTCGGCTATGCGCTCGGCAAGGAGCTCGATGATCTCGGGCAGTACGAGGAGGCTTTCCAATGGTTTGCACAGGCGGCGGCCGCCCGGCGCGGTCAACTCAGCTACGATGTGGCAGACGATGAGCGCAGACTCCAGCGCGCGATGGAGGCCGATCAGGCCTCGTCCGCGCGCACCGCCAGCGGTCGGCTCGACTCCAGCCGTTTCGTCTTCATCGTCGGCCTGCCGCGTTCGGGCACGACCCTCGTCGATCGCATCCTGACAGGCTTGCCGGGCGTGCGCTCCAACGGTGAGACGGACAATTTCGAGCACGCATCGTCTGCGGGTTCGCCTGCGGAGCACGCCCCCGACTGGGATGCCGTTGCGGCAGGCTACGCGCGGCTTGCCACGGCGCGCGGCGCCCCCGGGGTCATCATCGAGAAGTTGCCGCTCAACTATCTTCATCTCGGCGCAATCCATCGGGCATTGCCGCAGGCTCGGCTGGTGCTCGTGAGCCGCGCGCCGCTCGACTGTTGTTTCGCGATGTTCCGCACGCTCCTCGGCGAGGCTTATCCATTCACATACCGGTTCGAGGATCTGGCACGGTACTACGCTGCTTACTCCCGGTTGATGGCGCACTGGCGTGGCACATTCGGGGCCTCGATCCACGAGGTCCACTACGAGGAGCTGGTGCAGGAGCCGGGGCGCATAGGCGCAGCGCTCGCCCGAGCCTGTGGCCTCAAATGGCTCGACTCAGCCCTCGATGTAGAGAAAAACGCAACGGTTTGCCTCACCCAGAGCGCGGCGCAGATTCGCCAGCCGATCTACCGTTCCTCGGCGGGGAGCTGGCGCCACTACCGCGCGCACCTCGAGCCATTGGTTGCCGCCCTACGGGAGCACGGGGTAAGCGACACGGACTTGAGGTGACGAGATTGGTAGTACCAATGCATGACCACATAGCGCTTTGCACTTATTGGTACTATAGTGGCATCTAAATGGTCTCTGCGCTCGGCGCGCCGGATCAGGGCGAGTCCTCCCCCGATTCGCCCTGACTCCGGTGCTCCGGCAGCTGGAGCCGACGCGGCACGCAGGGGTAACCAACTTCTCATGATGTCACGCATCCTGTCGGCGACCTTCATCGGTCTGCTGGGGTTCTCGATCCAGGCGCAGGCGACGCCGCGGATCGCGGCGTACTACGATGGCGGCATGCCGGTATCGCAGATACCCGCGGCGCAGATCAACGACCTGATCTATGCCTTTGGCGAGCCGAACGACGCCGGCGTGTGCACGCCACCGACCGCCGCACAGTCAGGTACGTTCGCGGCGCTGCGCGCGCTGCGCAAGCAACATCCGGGCTTGCGCCTGATCGTGTCCATCGGCGGCTGGGATGCGGCGCCGCAATACTCCGACATCGCGCTCACCGACAAGTCCCGCGGCGCATTCGTGGCGAGCTGCGTGCGCACCTTTCTGGTCGCGCAGGGGTTCGATGGGGTGGATCTCGACTGGGAATTTCCGGTGCACGGCGGCATGAACCGCTCGCGCCCGCAGGATCGGGCCGACGCCACCGCGCTGGCGCAGGAATTTCGCAGCCAGCTCGACGCGCTCGGCCGCGCCGGCAATCGCCACTATCTTCTCACGGTCGCCACTCCGGCCGGCACCTGGCAGCAGGGCGGCGCCTATTCGGTCAGCGACAGCTACGATCTCGCGGCGCTCGCGCGCGCGGTGGACTGGCTGAACGTCATGACCTATGACATGAACACCATTTTCAGTCCGTTGAGCGCATTCAACGCACCGCTCGCCGCCGACCCGCAGGACCGCACGCAGGAGCCGCAGCGCTCCCGCGACAATCTCACGAGCGCGGTGCGCTACTACGAATCCCAGCACGTCCCCGCGGCGAAGATCATGTTGGGAGTGGCCTTCTACGGGCGCGGCTTCACCGGGCGTGTCGCAGCAGGACGCGGGGCTCTACTCCAAATACGCGGCGGTCTATCCCGAGACGCCCTGGAAGACCGTGCGCGCGCAGTTCCTCACCGACCCGGACTGGGTGCGCCATTGGAGCGCGACTGCCCAGGCGCCCTGGCTCTACAACGCCCGGCAGCACATCTTCTTCAGCTACGACGATCCCATCTCACTCGGCATCAAGGCCGACTTCGCTCGCCGCGAGCAGCTGCGCGGCGTGATGATCTGGGTGCTGGGCGAGGACGATCCGCAGAACGGTCTGTTGCACGCGCTGGCCTCGCACCTTGCGCCGCAAGGCTCGCCGCAAAATGCGCGCTCACTGATCCCCAAGGGGACCCTCAGAGCGGCCTTCTCCTCCTGGCGCCGCTTGCGGGCTGGAGCACGCCGCTCGAGGAGATTCCCGATCCGGTCTTCGCCGGCAGGATGTTGGGCGATGGGCTCGCGGTGGATCCCACGGGCGACACGCTCCACGCCCCCTGTGACGGCGAGATCATCGCCCTCCCGGAGTCCAGGCACGCGGTCACGCTGCGGACCGACGGCGGCGCCGAGATCCTCATGCACATTGGCATCGACACGGTCGGGCTCGGGGGCGCCGGATTCGAGGCGCACGTGCGGCAAGGCAGCAAAGTCGCGGCCGGCGAGCGTCTGATCACCTTCGATCTGGATCTCATTGCCCGACGCGCCAGGAGTCTGCTGACACCGGTCCTGGTGATGGAGGGATGCGGATTCACGGTGGTGCGCAGCATCGAGAACCGCGAGCTCGCCGTGGGTGATCTCCTCATGGAGATTGCCGCGATCGCGGCAGGCGTCCGCCGAAGCGGCGCGGACGACGCGCACATTGCGACCGCAGAAGTGAGGCGAGTGCGGGTCGCGCTCGAGCATGGCATCCATGCCCGCCCGGCGGCACAGATCGTGAACGCGCTCAAGGGCGGCGGCGGCCAGGTCAGCATTGCGGCGCACGGCCGCAGTGCCAATGCCCGCAGCACCGTGGCTCTGATGAAGCTCGGCGTTCGCAAGGGCGATGAGGTTGAAGTGCGCGCGAGCGGCGGTGATGCCCGTAGCGCAATCGACACAGTCGTGGCCTTCCTGAGCGGTGGGCACGGGGAGAGTGGCTCGCAACTGCGGGCGGAGGTTCCGAGCCCAACCTCGGCGCGGCCGCAGGCGGTGAGTGCTGTCGTGGATGTGAGCGCGGGCGCGGCGCTGCCTGGTGTCATCGCCAGCAGCGGGCTCGCGGTAGGGCAGGCCGTGCGGCTTGCTGTGCGCGAGATCGAAGTGACGCAGGCCGGCGCAGGAGTCGCGCACGAGACTTCGCAGCTCGAGCAGGCGAGAGCGCAGGTCCGCTCCCGACTGGAAGCCTCGCGCGCGTCGGCGTCGAATACAGCGCGTGAGATCGTCGAGGCGCATCTCGAGCTGCTCGATGATCCGGAGCTGACGGAGAGCGCGCTGACTCTCATCGTCGATGGTGCGAGCGCCGCATATTCGTGGCGCCAGGCGATTCGCGGCAGCATCGAGGCCCTGCGCTCACTCGGCGACCCGCGCATGGCCGAGCGCGTGGATGATCTGCTGGACCTCGAAAGGCAGGTGTTGCTCTCGCTGAGCGGCAACACCGGTGCCGCGGCCCAGGAGCTGCCGCCGGAGGCCATCGTGATCGCCGAGGAGTTGCTGCCATCGCAGCTCGTTGCTCTCGATGCGGGCCGGCTCGTGGGCATCGGCCTCGCGGCCGGCGGGGCGACATCGCACGTCTCCATTCTGGCCGCGGCAATGGGTATACCGGCTTTGGTTGCACTCGGATCCGGAGTGCGGCGCATCGCGGACGGGACACCGCTCCTGCTCGACGCCGACGCCGGCCTGCTGCATGTCGACCCGGGCTCCGAGCGCCTGAATGCGACACGCCGTCAGCTCGAGCGGCGGGCTGCACGGCGCACCGCGGAGCGGGAAGCCGCGCAGCAGGACTGCTACACCGCCGATGGCGTGCGTATCGAGGTGTTTGCCAATATCGGATCGCTCGCAGAAGCGCAATCGGCCGTGCGCAACGGCGCCGAGGGCTGCGGGCTGCTGCGGACCGAGTTCCTGTTCCTGGAGCGGAGACGCCCCCGAGCGAGGCCGAGCAGCACACCGAGTATCAACAGCTCGCTGCGGCGCTCGGCGGCAGGCCGCTGGCCATCCGCACCCTCGACATCGGCGGCGACAAGCCGATTCCTTACCTGCCGATGCCGGCGGAGGTGAATCCGGCGCTCGGCCTGCGCGGCGTGCGCACGAGCCTGTGGCGGCCCGACCTGCTGCGCCAGCAGCTGAGCGCCATACTCGGAGTGCGGCCCTACGGCCAATGCAGCATTCTCCTGCCGATGATCACCGAGGTAGCAGAGATCCGTTCCGTGCGCGCCATGGTGGAGGAGCTCAGGGCCGGTATCGGTCGGCAGGAGCCGATCGAGGTCGGTGTCATGATCGAGACGCCGGCGTCCGCGTTGCTGGCGGAGTCCATTGCCGCGGAAGCCGACTTCTTCTCGATCGGTACCAACGACCTCACCCAGTACACGCTCGCCATGGACCGGGGACATCCGGAGCTAGCCGCGCGCCTGGATGCGTTGCATCCGGCGGTACTGCGGCTGATAGCGCGCACGACGGAAGCCGCGCAGCCACGTAAGCGTATGGTGTCGGTGTGTGGCGGCCTGGCATCCGACCCGGTGGCGGCGCCGATTCTCATCGGCCTCGGGGTCCGTGAGCTTTCGGCCGTGCCGTCGATCGTCCCGCGGTTGAAAGCGATCATCCGCAAGCTGACGTACGCAGAGTGCACCGGCATCGCGCGCCAGGCGCTCGAGCAGAGCTCCGCCGCGGCGGTGCGGGCGCTCGCGCTGCGGTTGGTGGCGCTGGAGAGCGATACCGTATGAAACAACTCTTCGCCCAACTGCAGAAAATCGGCGGCGCCCTGATGCTGCCGATCGCGGTGCTGCCGGTGGCGGCGCTGCTGCTTCGCTTCGGCCAGCCGGACCTGTTGAATCTACCCATCTTCGGGGCCGCAGGGCAGGCGATCTTCGACAATCTCGGCCTGCTGTTCGCGGTCGGCGTCGCCATCGGGCTGGCGCGCGAGAATCACGGTGCCGCGGGCCTCGCGGCCGTGGTCGCTTATCTCGTCACCACCCAGGGCGCGCAGGTGTTCATCACGCCGCCCGCCGAGCTCGATGGCGCTCACCGGGCAGGCACAGAGTCTCGCCATCCAGGCATTCAAGCAAAATGAGCTCAAGACTCTGACGGTGCCGGCCGGCATTCTCTGCGGCCTTCTGGGGGGCGCGCTCTACAACCGCTTTTATCGCATCAATCTGCCGGCGTACCTCGCCTTCTTCGGCGGCAGACGCTTCGTGCCCATTCTGAGTGGTATCGCGGCGCTGGTCCTTGCGGCCGCCTTCGGTCTCGAGTGGCAACGGATCGAGCTCGGCATGGATTCGCTCAGCCGTGCCGTGCTCGCGGCGGGCCCCTGGGGGCTCTTCGGTTACGGCGTGCTCAACCGCATCCTGATCGTCACCGGTCTCCACCACGTCATCAACAGTATCGCCTGGTTCGTGTTGGGCAATTATCACGGCCACACGGGCGACCTGAACCGCTTCTTCGCCGGCGACCCGACCGCCGGGGAGTTCATGGCGGGGTTTTTCCCGGTGATGATGTTCGGCCTGCCCGCGGCCTGCCTGGCGATGTATCACACGGCGCTGCCCCGACAGACGACGCGCGGTCGCGGGCCTGCTCGCCTCGATCGCACTGACCGCTTTCCTCACCGGCGTGACCGAGCCGGTCGAGTTCTCTTTCATGTTCCTCGCGCCCGCGCTCTACGCGGTACACGCGCTGCTCACGGGCTTCGCATTCGTCATCATGCGAGCGCTGCACGTCCGCCTCGGCTTTGGATTCTCGGCGGGGCTGTTCGACTACGTGCTCAACTACAAATTTGCCAGCCACCCGCTGCTGCTGCTCCCGGTCGGAGCGCTCTACTTCGCGCTTTATTACGGCGTCTTCCGCTTCACCATCGTCAGGTTCGATCTGAAGACACCTGGCCGGGAGGACGCCGACAGTGCCGCTGCGGCGGTGGCAGGCGCGGTGACGGCGGGAGGCGCTGATGAGCGCGCACGCTCGTACATCGCGGCCCTTGGAGGCGCGGGCAATCTCGAGTCCGTGACAGCCTGTACGACACGCCTGCGGCTGATCGTCAGAACGCAGGAGACGGTCGATGTCCAGGCATTGAAGCGACTGGGGGCGCGGGGAGTGGTGAAGCCATCGGCCACCGCGCTGCAGGTGGTGGTCGGTCCGATCGCGGATCAGATCGCAAGCGAGATCCGTGAGGTCATGGCGTCGATGCCGCAGGACGTCACGCCTTCGGCTTCGTGCGCCATGCCTGCGCCGCCGCCCCTGGAGGCACCTGCGCCCGCGGCAGCCCCGGCACCGCCAAAGGACGTTCTGCGCGCACTGCTGGCCGCCCTCGGCGGCCGGCAGAACGTGCTCAGCATCGATCCGGCTTCGTCGCGTCTGCGAATAGCAGTGGCCAGCAGCAGCGCCGTGGACGGCGCGGCGCTGCGCAAGCTCGGCATGCGCGGTGTGGCGATCGCGGCGCCGGACTGCGTGCATGTGATCGTCGGACCTGCCGCGGAAGCGGCAGGCGTGTCGCTGCGAGAGCTGCTCGCCTCGTAACGGCGGCGTCGCAGTGATACCGCCCATACCCACGAGCGACTCCGACCGGCGCATTCGGAGCATAGTCGTTCTGGGCGGCGGATCGGCGGGCTGGATGGCGGCCGCGGCGCTCGCCAATTCGATACGCGGCGGCTGTCGCATCGAGGTGATCGAATCCACGGCCATCGGCACCGTCGGCGTCGGTGAGGCCACCATACCGCCGATCCGCCATTTCAACAGGCAGTTGGGTCTCGACGAGAATGCCTTCATCGCCGCCGCGCGCGGCACTTTCAAGCTCGGCATCGCGTTCGTCGACTGGATCCGGCCCGGCCATCGCTACTTCCACCCGTTCGGCCGCATCGGCGAAGACTTCGATTCCGTATCGCTGCATCAATATTGGCTGCGCGAGCGCGCCCGCGGCAGCACGGTGCCGCTCGAGGACTACGCCATGGCCTGGGCGTTGGCGCGCAACGGACGCTTCGGCCAGCCGCTCACCGATCCCGCGATGGTGCTGTCGAGCTTCGACTACGCCTATCACTTCGATGCCTCGCTCTATGGCGGTTGTCTGCGCGATTACGCCGAGAAGCGGGGAGTGCGTCGTATCGACGGCAAAGTCGTCGACGTGAAGCTGCGGGCCGAGGACGGTTTCATCGAAGCGGTGCAGCTCGAAGGCGGTGAGCGCGTGGCCGGTGACCTCTTCATCGACTGCTCTGGATTCCGCGGTCTCCTGATCGAGTCCGCGCTCGAGGTCGGATATGAGAGCTGGCAGCATTGGCTGCCGTGCGACCGCGCGATGGCAGTGGCATGCGAGCTGGGTGAAGAGCTGCCTCCGTACACCTGCGCGACGGCTCGCCCGGCCGGGTGGCAGTGGCGCATTCCGCTGCAGCATCGCGTGGGCAACGGCCACGTCTATTGCAGCGAGCACATGGGCGACGATGAGGCTGCTGCCATCCTGCTCGCGAACCTGGGTGGGCCGCCGATCGGGGACCCGCGGCCGCTGCGCTTCACCGCCGGCGTCCGCCGCCAGTTCTGGGCGCGTAATTGTGTCGCGATGGGCCTCGCCGCGGGCTTCCTCGAGCCGCTGGAGTCGACTTCCATCCATATGATGCAGTCGGCCATCACGCGCCTGCTGGCGCTCTTTCCGGACCGGGACTGCAATCCGCTGCTGGTGGCGGAATTCAACCGTGCGAGCCGCTACGAATACGAGCGGATACGGGACTTCCTGATCTTTCACTATCATGCGCAGCAGCGCCAGGAGCCGCTCTGGCGCTATACCCGGTCGATGGAGATTCCGGCGACGTTGCAATTCAAGATCGATCACTTCCGCAACGGCGGCCGCGTCGTCTTCGATCCCGACGAGCTCTTCCGGAAATACAACTGGCTCGCCGTGCTGCTCGGACAGGAAGTCTGGCCCGAGGGCTACCATCCGCTGGTCGATCTGCGCGGCCGCGCCGATGCCGCAAAAATTCTGGCGGACATGCGCCGCGGTATGGAGCAGGCGGCGCTGTCACTCCCCACCCATCGCCAATACATCGAGCGGCATTGCCGCGCGCGCCCAGCGGAATGAGCCTCAGGGCTGCAGCAGCCTTCGCAGATCGACGCTCTTTCCGCCCAGACCGGGAATCTCGGTCTCTCCTGGCATGGGCGTGACGGCTATGTCGGTATAACTATCCGCCACGGGCGTGCGCAAGAAATGCAGTCGCGCGTGCTCGATTTCAACTATCCAGTATTCGGGAATGCCGTAGCGTGCGTACAGGGGCGCCTTGACCTCACGGTCGTAGCGGAAGGTCGTGTCGTGGTGCCGGGACGGTGACATTGGCGCAGTGCTCATGTGAGTTTTCTCGGGTGAGAGGCAGTGTAGCGCGAGTCTGTTCGGCAGGCATCCGTCCATCGAGTAGAGCCAGCTTGCGCTCGCAGCGAGTCGCGGGGAGCGTCTGAAAGTTATGAAAGTTATGTGTTTGTGCATAAATGCACCGCTCGGCGGGGATTCGGCAAGAATGAGCGGAAAGTGGCTGATAAAGACGAAAGAGGTTGCATCTCCACCGACGTGCTTTCTGCGTGCGAATGCTCCGTCTTGTACATACGTGCTTTCGAGAGATAGTCCGACGGCATGGTGAACGCCGTCGCAATCGAGCCGTAGTAATATGGGATTAGCTTCCGTTCCATCAGTCCTGTAAGGGGAGAAACGCATGATCCGTAAAGCCAAAGCAGTCTGGCGCGGCACCGGCCGCACCGGCAAAGGCGAGCTGTCGAGTGATTCCGGCATCCTGTCCGCGACGCCGTATTCGTTCAAGACCCGCTTCGAGAACGAGAAGGGCACGAATCCCGAGGAGCTGATCGCCGCTGCCCACGCCGGCTGCTTCACCATGGCGCTCGCGTTCCAGCTCGAGCGCGCCGGGCATACGCCTACGGAGCTTTCCACCGAGGCCGCGGTCACGCTCGAGCCCGAGGGGCAGGGATTCAAGATCAGCAAGTCCGCGCTCACGTTGCGGGCCAAAATTCCGAATATCGATGCGGATTCCTTCGCCCGGCTGGCGGGCGATGCCGAGAAGAACTGCCCGGTATCGAAGCTCTTCAAGGCGGAGATCACCCTGGACGCGAAGCTCGTATGAGCATCGCGGCGGTACAATATGCCAACCACGCAGGTGAATCGACCCATGGCCAACGACAGACGAACTGCAGCGCTGGAGTCTCCCTCGGGCTTGAGCGCCGAGGCGGTGAAGGATCTTCCTCCCGCTCTGACCACGCTTCTAGCCGATACCTTCGCGCTCTACCTCAAGACCAAGAATTATCACTGGCACATGTCAGGGCCGCATTTCCGCGACTATCACCTGCTGCTCGATGAGCAGGGTGAGCAGATCTTCGACATGACCGATGACATCGCCGAGCGGGCGCGCAAGATCGGCGGAACGACGCTGAAGTCGATCGGCCAGATATCGCAAAACTGCAGCGCATCAAGGACAACGACGCCGCCTTCGTCACGCCTCGCGACATGCTCGCGGAGCTGCGGGAAGACAACAAACAGCTCGCGGGCTATATGCGATCGCTGCACGGCACCTGCGACGAGCTCGGCGACGTGGCGACCGCCAGTCTGCTGGAGAACTGGATCGATGAAACCGAGAGGCGGGTATGGTTCCTCTTCGAGTCCACCCGTCACGCCGAAGGCTAGTCTTGCTCAGTGAGGATTGCCGGTGAACCCCCGCGGCCGCGGCACGCCGACGGGGGTCACCGTCGCGGCGCCCTTGGCGCCGCACTTGGAGCAGCGCAATCGCGGCGCCAGGCTCTCCAGGCTCACCGACCAACCGACGAGGCGCGCCAACGCCTCCGCCGCGATGTCGCGTGAGGCACCGCAGGTCGGACATTTCACGCGCACCAGAAACTGACCGAAGCGGTCGTCCAGTTTCTTCACGTCACGCAGCTCTCGCATGCGCGCAGAGTAGAAAGCGCGCACGCCTCCTGTCCATGCAGGTTGCCCCGGCGCGCCGGTACTGGATGAGCCGGCGCCGCCGCGGCTCCGGGGAACCAGGATCGGTACCTGAGGCTTTTCTGCAGAGGTGTCGCAGATCAGGGGTACTTCGATGAATGCAGTCTTCTGGCTGCTCGGCATTGTGCTCATCGTCGCCTGGCTGGTGCTGTGGCTCGCGGTGAAGATCACCTTCGGCGCCATTCACCTGCTGGTCGTGATCGGGGTGATCCTGATCATTCTGGCGCTGGTCAAGGCGGTCTAGCGCGGCTCGTGCTCGCATGGGCCGGAGGAAAGGCCAACGTTCTGCGCAAGGCCCGGTAGGCGGCCTCCCTGAGGACAATGTTCTCGGATATCCCTATAACATAGGCATATCGAGAACAATCTCGTCGGGGGCGAGCCTGCCCATGAGCAACAACGCGGAAGCCTTCGAGCATTGGATCCGCACGGCGTTCGTGCAGATGAACACGGAGCTCGAGGAGCTCTATTTCGCCCAGCAGGACCGATCGCGGGTAATCGGGTGTCGGCGATGCGATCAAGCATGCATTGCGCGATGAGGGGCACACCCACGTCACCGCCTTGCGCGCTGAAGGCAACACGGGCGAGGGCTTCGACAGCGCGTTCGGAGTTCTCGGCAACGTGGGAATGTACCTGGGGGCCCTGAGACGGCACGAGCTCACGAATCCGGCGCGCGAGGAGCGCTCGCCGTTTCCGGAAGCCTCGTCTCTGGCTGTTCACTGCGGCGCCTCCCTCGGGATGGCACCCAGATTCGCGACCGCGCATCTGACCATCCACAACAGGGCTCGTGCCGGATTGCGCAAGAGCTTCACGTCGCTCGCGGACGAGTTTCTCTTCATCGACGAGAACACCCGCGGCATTCTGTCGCTGCAACGCGCGGCGGATGCGCTCACCAGCATCGTCCACATTGGCGTATCCAGTCCCGTGGCGGATGTGATGTTCGAAGCCGCGAAGCGCGCTCTGACGGAAGCGATCCAGGCCAACGGCCGGCTGATGGCGAACCTCGACGTCGAGCGCTTCTTCTATTGCGTGCGCCCTTACTACAAGCCCTACCGGGTGGGGCGGCAGGAGTATCGGGGCGCCAACGCCGGAGACTTCTCGGGGATCAACGAGCTCGATCTGCTGCTCGGCCTCTGCCGCGCCAACGACCCGTATTACGGGCAGCTGCTCGTCGACAAGATGCTCTTCATGCTGCCTGGCGATCAGGCGCGCCTCAAGGACTGCATGGCGCGCCGGAGCCTGCTGGATGAATTGCTGGAGCTGCTCGATCGGCATCGCGACAGCGATTGGTTTCAAACGAATGCGCGCGCCTTCCTCGAGGTCTGCGACCTCTTTGGGCGGATGGCGGCGCAGCACCATGACGAGCTGGTCAAGCGCTTCATCGAGAACCCGGCCGCGAAGCTCGGTGAGGAGCAGTCGCAGGGCCTCACGGCCAGTGGACCGCCGCTCCCGGTCCTGCTGCGCTCACTCGAGGTGCTGCGCGACCTGCGACTGGCCACCGATCGCAGTGACGTCGCCAACCCGCCATCACGACATCGCGCGGCTGCGCGCGGCCGCGGCTCGATGAGCGAGAGGGGCGATCTGCCGAAGCTGAAGGAGCTCATCGACACCATCCGGGTCGGTTTGCTCGACGACAATCGACCTGGACGGGTCGCTGCACACGCGCCCTGTTGAGACGCTGCGCTGCGATGCCGACGGTACTCTGTGGTTCTTCACCGATGGCGAAAGTCCGAAAGCACATGAGGTTGCGCACGACATACGCGTGAGCGTCGGCTATTCGGAACCATCGAAGAAAATCTATGTTGCCGTCACGGGCCAGGCGCGGATCATGCGCGATCGGGCGCTCGCGGCAGAGCTCTGGGTACCGGCCCAGAGAGCCTGGTATCCGCGGGGAGTGGACGATGAGCACCTGTCCATTCTCCGCGTCACCATCGAGCGCGCCGAGTATTGGGAGACCCCGGGCAGGGTCTCCTACCTGCTGGCAGCTGTGGCGGCGACGGTCACCGGCCGTCCGGCGACGGTCGCAGCAGAGTAAAAAGGTGCCCCGGATCAGGGTGGCGAGGAGCTCGAACACGCGACGGGTCGGCAAGACGTAACCGGTCGCGGCTCGCTTACGGTTGCAACGATGCCAGTTCCTGATGGAGCTGTTGGTCGGTATAACTGACCTGCGATCCGGCAACGTGCTCCTGCAGGTTGGGCGGCGGTGGCCCGGCGGGATGCTTACGTGGAGGGTTGACCGGGAAAGCCCAGGCCGGAGGAGGGTCGGATGCCGGCGCGCCGGAGGCACGAGCGACGCCGCAAAATATCATCGCGGCGCCGACAGCTGCGACAGCCAGGAGAGGTGTGTTCAGGATGGCCCCCTCCGTTCGTTATGTTCTCAATCAGCCCTTTGGTGGCATCCTGTCCTCCCGCTTCCTTCAGAAGGCGTTGAGACCCGTCAGCTCGCGGCCGATCGTGAGCTCGTGAATCGTCTCCGTGCCCTCGTAGGTGATGACGCTCTCGAGGTTCAGCATGTGGCGCACGGGGACGTACTCCGCGCTGATGCCGGCGCCGCCCAGCATGTCGCGGCAGTCGCGCGCGATGTCGAGGGCCATGCGGCAGTTGTTCCACTTGGCGAGCGAGACGTGGGAGCGGCTGCATCTTGCCCGCGTCCTTGAGTCGGCCGAGTTGCAGCGCGAGCAGCTGCGCGGTGGTGATGCGGCGCGCCATGTCGGCCAGGCGCAGCTGGATGGCCTGATTCTGCGCCAGCGGCCGGCCGAAGAGGATGCGGGTCTTCGAGTAATCCAGGAGTTGTGCGAGACACGCCTGCGCCGCGCCGATGACGCCCCAGGCGATCCCGTAGCGCGCCTGGGTCAGGCAGGAAAGCGGACCCTTGAGGCCCACGATGCCGGGCAGCACGTTGGCTTTCCGGCACCACCACGTTGTCGAAGAAGAGGGCGGAGGTGACCGAGGCTCGCAGGGAGAACTTGCGCTCGATCTCGGGCGCCGCGAATCCGGCGGTGCCCTTGTCGACGATGAAGCCGCGGATGCCTTCCTCGGTCATCGCCCAGACCACGGCGAGGTCGGCGATGGCGCCGTTGGTGATCCACATCTTCGAGCCGTTCAGCACCCAATCCTTGCCGCGCCGCTTGGCATGGGTCTTCATATTGGCGGGGTCGGAGCCGCCGTGCGGCTCGGTGAGCCCGAAGCAGCCGATGAGCTCGCCGCGTGCCATGCCGGGAAGATATTTCTGCTTCTGCTCCTCCGAGCCGTAGGTGTGGATCGGATACATGCAAAGCGACGATTGCACCGACACGAAGCTGCGGATGCCGGAGTCCCCGCGCTCGAGCTCCTGGCAGATGAGACCGTAGCTGATGCCGTTCAGCCCCGCGCAGCCGTAGCCCTTGAGTGAGGAGCCGAGGAGGCCGAGACCCGCGAGCTCCGGGATGAGGTCCCGCGGAAACCGGTGCTCCTCGAAGCACTTCTGGATGATGGGCAGCACCTTGTCGTCGACCAGCCGCGCGACGGAGTCCTGCACCATGCGCTCCTCCTCGGAGAGTGCGCCGGCGACGTCGTAGAGATCGAGTGGATTCAAGGGCATGGCAACTCGCGATTTCCGGTGGTTAATGTCGTCCAGGTACGGGGATAGCCCGGATCAAGCGCAACTTTAAGGTATGACCGCCGTGGCCTCAATTTCCACTTTGGCCTGCGACTCGATGAGGGCGGTCACCTGCGACGGCGGTCATGGCCGGGAAGTGCTTGCCCATCAGCTGGCGATAGGCCGCGCCGATCTCCTCGCAGCTCGGCGAGATACTCGGTCCGGCTGGTGAGGTACCAGGTCATGCGCGCGATGTGCTCGGGGCGGCCGTTCGCCTGGGCGAGGACGGCGAGCACGTTCTTCAGGGCCTGAGCCGCCTGATCGGCGAGCCGAGTGCTCTCGAACTTACCGCTGCGCGGGTCCCAGCCGACCTGGCCGGCGATGAACACCTGGCGGCCGTGCGTCTGTACGCCGTTGCTGAAGCCCGACGGGCGCGGCCAGCCCTCGGGTTGCAGGACTCCGGGCAGGCTCAATTTCGTACTCCCGTGGCGCTCTGGATCAGATCGCGCCCGATGATCAGTTTTTGCACTTCAGTCGCCCCCTCGTAGATGCGCAGCGCGCGAATGTCGCGGTACAGGCGCTCGACCACCTCGCCGCGCGTGACGCCGCGGCCGCCGAATAATTGCACGGCGCGATCGATGACCTGCTGGGCCGTCTCCGTGGCCGTCATTTTCGCCATGGCGACCTCTCTAGTTGCCCGCTGGCCGCTGTCGCGCAGCCACGCGGCGCGGTAGGTCAGGAGGCGCGCCGCATCGATACCTGTCGCCATGTCGGCGAGCGCCGCCTGCGTGAGCTGAAAATCCGCGAGCGTCCTGCCGAACAGGGCGCGATGCGCGGCATGCGCGAGCGCCTCATCCAGGGCCCGCTGCGCGAATCCGATGGCTGCGCCGGCCACCGAAGTGCGGAATACATCGAGTGTCCGCATCGCGATCTTGAAACCCTCGCCCTCGGCCCCGAGACGCTGACTCAGCGACACGTTGCAGTCTTTGAAGGCCAGCGTTGCGAGCGGATGCGGGGAGATGGTGTCGATGCGCCGGGAGATCGACAGGCCCGGTGTCGTCGCATCCACGACCACGGCGGTGATTCCGTCGGCGGAAGTAGTGCCGTCGGCACGTACGTCCGGACCGCTGGTGCGCGCGAACACGCAGTAGAAATCCGCGATGCCGCCGTTTGAGATCCACGTCTTCTCGCCATCCAACCTGTATCCGTCGGGAGTGCGGGTCGCACGACAGCGGAGAGCGGCTACGTCGGAGCCCGCCTCGGGTTCTGAGAGTGCGAAGGCGGCAATGGCATCGCCTGCGACGACGCGCGGCAGATAACGCGCCTTCAGCTCCGCCGAACCGGCGATTGATATCGCGCCGCTCCCCAGGCCTTGCATGGCAAACGCGAAGTCGGCCAGCGCGTCATGACGGGCCAGGATCTCGCGGATCAATGCCAGTGAGCGCACATCGAAGTCGGTGGCGTCCGGGCGTCACAATGTCGTGTCCAGCCCCCGCGACCGAGGTCATGCACGAGCTGCCGGCAGGCGGCATCGACGGATGCGCGATCCTCCGGCGTTGCGGCGCCTGCAAGGCGTGCCGCCGACCATTCGCTCAGGCGGCTCGCGAGCTCGCGATGGCGGTCGCTGAAGAACGGCCAGTCGAGGAAGCTGCTCGATGACGCCACGGGTCAGTCTCCCTCGAACCGCGGCTGTTGCTTCGCGACGAAGGCGCGGTAAGCGCGGCGGAAATCTTCGGTTCGCATGCAGAGGGCCTGCGCTTCGGCTTCGGCATCAATGGCGGCGTCGATGGGCAGATGCCACTCGGCGTGCAGCATCCTCTTGGTCATGGCATGCGCGAAAGTCGGGCCGGTGGCGATCCGCGCGGCCAGCGACATCGCCTCCGCCAGCACGGACTCGCGGGGCGATGAGCTGGTTGAAAAAGCCCCAGGCAAGCCCTTCCTCGGCGGACATGGAGCGGCCGGTGTAGAGAAGCTCCGCGGCACGTCCCTGGCCGATGATCCGGGGAAGAATGGA
Organism: uncultured Pseudomonadota bacterium; assembly: GCA_963726045.1. GTDB lineage: Bacteria > Pseudomonadota > Gammaproteobacteria > Steroidobacterales > Steroidobacteraceae > 13-2-20CM-66-19. Next base: position 577,049 of record CAVSAZ010000011.1, on the reverse strand, counting down.
GCAGGCGCCCATGTCACATCCCGCAAGTCCGACGCGCGTGAAGAGAAACGCGGTTCGGGCGCGGGGCGTACCCAGACGAAAATCCGCTGCCATGGCGAGAATCGCGCCCGCTCCGGCGCAGACGCCGTCGACCGCTGCGACGATGGGCTGCGGACAGGCGCGCATGGCCTTGACGACATCGCCCGTCATCCGCGTGAATTCCAGAAGACCCTCCGGGGTTCGTTGCGTCAGCGGCCCGATGATCTCGTGCACGTCACCGCCGGAGCAGAAGTTGCCCCCGGCGCCCGTGATGACGAGTGCGCGAACCGCAGGCGCCGCGGTCAGGGCATGAAAAAGATCGCGCAGCTCCGCATAAGAGTCGAATGTCAGCGGGTTCTTGCGCTCCGGTCGGTCGAGCGTCAACACGCCGACCCGCTCCTGCAAGCGCCATTTGAAGTGTGACGGTGCGTAGGTCGCGGGATCGAATTGCGGCGTTGCAGTGATCATGTCAGGCGCTCCTTGAGCTCACCCAGGAGGTCCAGCAGCTGCTTCTTCTGCCGCGGCGGCAGCACGCCGAGGAGATCGATGACCCAGCTCTCGTGCTCGGCGGCCATGCGGCGGAACTGGCGCTCGCCCTCGGCCGTCAGCTTGACGCGGTAGACGCGCCGATCGGCGGAGTCGACTTCGCGCACGACCAGGCCTTCCTTCTCCAGGCCGTCCGTGATGCCGGTGACGTTGCCTCCGGTCACCATCATGCGCTGCGAGAGCTCGCTCATCTTCAGGCCCTGCGGGGCGCGCTCGAGCTGCGCCATCAGGTCGAAGCGCGGCAGCGTCGTGTTGAAGCTCGATTGCAGATTCTGGCGGACGCGGCCCTCGATCTGGTTGGTGCACGAGAGCAGCCGCAGCCACAGGCGCAGCGACACGTGGTGGTCGTCGTGCACCCGTGTCTCGGCATCGAGTGCCGCCGGTAAGGCTTTCAACGCTGCCTTGTCCCGCGGCATCAGGTGGTCACCTCGCCGCCGGCGATCACGATGCTCTGGCCGGTGACGCTCTCGGTGCCCGGGCGGCAGAGCCACAGCACGGTGTTGCTCACCTCCGCCGGCGCGATGAGGCGCCCCTGCGGGTTGGTGGCGGTGAGTGTCGCCAGCGCCTCACTCGCGCTGCGGCCGGTCTTCTTCACGATGTTGTCGACCGCATGCTTCACGATGTCGGTATCGGTGTATCCCGGGCACACCGCATTCACGGTGATGTTCCGCGTCGCATACTCCAGAGCCAGGGAGCGTGTCAAGCCGATGACCGCATGCTTCGATGCTCGCATAGGCGGATATGTAGGCCGCGCCTCTGAGGCCGGCAATGCTCGCGATGTTGACGATCCGGCCGAAGCCGGCCTGCAGCATGTCGGGCACGGCTGCCCGCGTGCAGAGATAAGTGCCGGTCAGATTCACGCCGATGATTCTCGCCCACAGCGCCTCGTCGGTATCGGTGAATTTGGCGGCCGCCGCCTGACCGGCGTTGTTCACCAGGATGTGCACCGGGCCGAATTGCCGGCGCGCCGCGGCGAACGCTTCTTTGACCGAGGCGGGCTCGGTGACGTCGGCCACGATGGGGACGGCACGGTCCGCTCCCCCGAGCCTGGTGGCCACCGCGGCGAGCCGGGCCGCATCGCGGCCGACCAGCGAAACCCGCGCGCCGTCGGCGGCCAGTGTCGCCGCGATGTCGGCGCCGATGCCGCGGCTGGCGCCGGTGACTAGCAACATGCCGGCCCGCGAGTATCGCCGTGGTCTCACTCATTGAATTCGCTCATCGGTTTTACCGCCGCTGCGGCGCCGGCCTGCATCTGCGCGGCGCGTTGCAGGTTGCGCTCGAGTTGCTGCCGTCCGGAGAGATATTGCTTCGGCCACCATTGCTCCTCGTAGCCGAGGCGTGCCGCGGCCTCGAGCGTCCAGGCAGGATTGGCGAGGTGCGGCCGGGCGAGAGCGCAGAGGTCGGCCCGGCCCGAGGCGATGATCGAATTGACATGATCGGGCTCGTAGATGTTGCCCACCGCCATGGTGGCGATACCGATCTCGTTGCGTACGCGGTCGGCAAAGGGTGTCTGCCACATGCGCCCATACACGGGTTTCTGCCAGGGGACGGTCTGACCGGTCGAGACGTCGATGAGATCGAGCCCCTCGTCCCGGAAGGCGCGCACGATGGCGAGCAGGTCCGCATCCGCAAGGCCGCCCTCGGCCCAATCCGTAGCGGAGATGCGCACCGACAGTGGCTTGTCCTGCGGCCACGCCGCCCGCACGGCCCGCAACACTTCGAGCGGGAAGCGCAGCCTGCCCGCAACATCGCCGCCGAACTCGTCATCGCGGCGGTTGGTGAGCGGCGACAGGAAGGATGCGAGCAGATATCCGTGCGCCATGTGCAGCTCGAGCATGTCGAAGCCCGCCTGCGACCCGAGGCTGGGTGGCGCGCACGAATTGCCCGGGTGACCGCGCTCATCTGCTCGCGCGTCATCTCGATCGGCGTCTGACTGATGCCGGGGAGGTATGGCAACGGGGAGGGCGCGAGGATCGGCCAATTGCCCTCGGACAACGGGTGGTCCATTCGCTCCCAGCCGAGCTGGGTCGAGCCCTTGCGGCCGGAGTGGCCGAGCTGCAGACAGAACTTCGCGGGCGTGCGGGAGTGGACGAACTCCACGATTCTGCGCCAGGCGTCACGCTGCGCCTCATTCCAGAGACCCGTGCAACCCGGAGTGATCCGGCCTTCGCGGCGAGACGCAGGTCATTTCCGTGTAGACCAGGCCGGCGCCGCCGAGCGCGCGATGGCCGTAGTGCACGAGGTGCCAATCGTCCGGCATTCCATCGCGTCGCGCAGTACTGAGCCATCGGTGAGACGACGACACGGTTCGCGAGAGTGAGGCCGCGCAGCTTGAAGGGCAGGAACATGGGCGGGCACCCGGCACTCAGCCCGTTGCTGCGCGCGAGCCAGCCTTCATAGCCCGCGACGAACTTCGCGTCCCGTAACTTGAGATTCTCGTGCCCGATGCGCTGACTGCCGGTGAGCAGACTGTACGCGAATTGTTCCGGAGGAAGATGCGTGTAGCGCTCGACGTTCTCGAACCATTCCATGCGGTTGCGTGCCGCGCTCTGCAGCTTCAGCACCTCGAGGCTGCGTTCGTCGTGGTAAGCCTGCAGCGCCGCGTCGAGAGAGGAGCCGTCCACTGACGTGGCGGGTGAGCGATATCGCATCCTCCATGGCGAGCTTGGTGCCGGAGCCGATAGAGAAGTGAGCCGTGTGCGCGGCATCACCGATCAGGACCACCTTGCCGTCGTGCCAGCGCTTGCAATGCACGCGATTGAAGTTGAGCCAGGCGGAGCCGCGCAGATGGTTGGCGTTGCTCCGCAGCGCGTGGCCGTCGAGATAGCGGGCGAAGAGCCGCTCGCAGAAGGCGATGGACCCCGCGGTGTCGATCCGGTCGAGCCCATGCGCCTGCCAGGTCTCCTCGCGCGTCTCGACGATGACGGTGGAGAGATCGCGGCTGAACTGGTAGGCGTGGATCTGGAACCAGCCGTGCTCGGTGCGCTCGAACGCGAAAGTGAATGCCTTGAACGCCTGGGTGGTGCCGAGCCAGATGTAGCGGCACTTGCGCCGGTCGAGCTCCGGCTCGAACACGGCCTGGTGTCGCAGCCGCGTCTTGCTGTTGGCTCCGTCCGCCGCGACGATCAGGTCCGCGTCCTCGAATCCCGCCTCGGACTCGACGTCGCGCTGGAAGTGCTGCTGCACCCCGAGCTCGCCCGCCCGCTCCTGCAGAATGGAGAGGAGGCGCTTGCGGCTGATGCCGCAGAACCCGTGACCGCCGCTCACGAAGCGCCGGCCGGCAAAATGGACGTCGATGTCGTCCCAATGATGGAAGTTGCCTACGATCGCGGCGTGCGAGCGCTCGTCGGCGGCGCGAAAATTCCCCATCGTCTGGTCGGAGAAGACGACACCCCAGCCGAAGGTGTCGTCCGGCCGGTTGCGCTCGTAGACCTCGATGCTGGCGTCCGGAAGAGCCTTGCGCAGCAGGATGGCCGTGTACAAGCCCGCGGGACCGCCGCCCAGGCAGACGATTCGCTTCATGGCGCGCCGCCTATGCTGTATCGCTCGCATCGGGGCTGTGTTATATTGCGAGATACTTGAGATGTCAAGTATCACTTGTGGAAATTCCCATGAACACATCGGCCGGCAGCGCGCAGTCGCAGATTCTCGCCCAGCTGATCGCGGGCATCACCGGCGGCGGCATCCGCGTGGTGGATCTGACCGTGCCGCTGGAACCCACGACACCGACCATCCAGCTGCCGCCGCAGTTCGCTCCCTCCAAGAGCTTCGCGCTCGAGGAGATCTCCCGCTACGACGAGCGGGGACCCGCGTGGTACTGGAACAATATCGCCTGCGGGGAGCACACCGGCACGCACTTCGATGCTCCGGTGCACTGGGTGACCGGCAAGGACTATCCGAACAACGCCACCCACAACATTCCGGTCGACCGCTTCATCGGGCCGGCCTGCGTGATCGATGTGTCGCGGCAGGTGGCCGAGAATGCGGACTTCCTGCTCACACAGGCAGGTCGTCGAGGAGTGGGAGCGCGAGCACGGGCGCATTCCCGCGCACGCCTGGGTGCTGGTGCGCACCGACTGGTCGCAGCGCCGCACGCGCCAAGGAATTCCTCAATATCGGCAAGGACGGCCCGCACACGCCGGGCTTCCATCCGCAGTGTGTTCCCGTTCCTGGCGCGAGAGCGGGATATTCTCGGCGTCGGCGTGGAGACGGTCGGCACCGACGCCGGCCAGGCGGCGACCTTCGAGCCGATGTTTCCCTGCCATACTCTCATGCATGGCTCCAACCGGTTCGGCCTCGCGAGTCTCACCAATCTCGATCAGCTGCCGCCGACGGGCGCCGTGGTGATCGCGCCGCCGCTGAAGATCGTCAACGGCTCCGGCAGCCCGCTGCGGGTGCTGGCGCTCGTGCCGGCATGACCTACATGCTGATATAGAGAGCCATGGCCGAGCGGTCCTTCGCCAAAGAGGTCAAGTCGCTGCGGCTCGGCGCGGGCGCGGAATTCCGCGGCGAGGGCATTCTCGCCGTCACCAAGGCGCTGCTGCAGTCCGGGGTGGCCTATGTCGGCGGCTACCAGGGGGCGCCCATCTCGCATCTGATGGATGTGCTCGCCGATGCCGAGGACATCCTGACGGAGCTCGGCGTGCATTTCGAGGCCAGCGCCTCGGAAGCCACCGCCGCCGCCATGCTCGCCGCCTCCATCAACTATCCGCTACGGGGCGCGGTCACGTGGAAATCGACTGTAGGCACCAATGTCGCCTCTGATGCACTCGCCAATCTCGCCTCCGCAGGCGTCAAGGGCGGCGCGCTCATCATCGTGGGCGAGGACTACGGCGAAGGCGCCAGCATCATGCAGGAGCGCACCCACGCCTTCGCGATGAAATCCCAGATCTGGCTGCTCGATCCGCGGCCGCACCTGCCGGAGATCGTGCGGGCGGTGGAGCAGGGGTTCGAGCTGTCCGAGTCCAGCTCACACACCCGTCATGTTGATGCTTCGAATCCGCGCCTGCCACGTCTATGGGCGGTTCACCGCGAAGGACAACATGCGGCCGCCGTTCTCGGCCGCGGACGCGCTGCGGGCACCTTCGCGGGACTATGGCCGGATCATCCTGCCGCCCTCCACGTACGCACAGGAGCGGGAGAAGATCGAGCAGCGCTTCCCGGCCGCGGTCCGCTTCGTCGCGGAGCGGCGGCTGAACGATTTCTGCGCTGGCGATGCAGGCGACATCGGCATCGTGCTGCAGGGCGGCTTGTACAACAACGTGCTGCGCGCGCTGGAGCTCCTCGACTGCGCCGACACCTTCGGCTCGAGCCGCATTCCCTTGTATGTGCTGAACGTGACTTATCCGCTCGTGCCGGATGAGTGGGTGCGGTTCTGCGCCGGCAAGCGGGCGGTGCTGGTGGTGGAGGAGGGCCAGCCGGAATTCATCGAGCAGGCGGCGAGCCAGATCCTGCGCCAGCGCGAGGTGTCGACGCCGCTCTTCGGCAAGGCCCTGCTGCCAACCCATGGCGAATACACCGTCGATGCGCTGCGCGTTGGGCTCGGCCGGATTCATCGCGCAGTGGGCGCCGGGACTTCGCAGCGAGCCGGCCGCGGGTCGCCGCAGCGAGGCGCCGCTGCTGCCGGCCGCGCAGCTGGCGAACCTCGTGCCGCCGCGCCCGTCGGGCCTCTGCACCGGCTGCCCGGAGCGCCCGTTCTTCGCCGCCATGAAGCTGCTGCAGCGTGAGATCGGGCCGCTGCACATCAGCGCGGACATCGGCTGCCACTCCTTTGCGACGTTGCCGCCTTTCAACATGGGCAACAGCATCATGGGATACGGTCTCGGCGCCGCCGGCGCTTCGGCCTTCCAGGCCGAAGGCGCGCGCCGTCCGGTCGCGATCATGGGGGATGGAGGGTTCTGGCACAACGGACTCACCAGCGGTATCGGCAACGCCGTCTTCAACCGCCACGACGGCCTCACGGTGATCATCGACAACAACTACTCCGCGGCCACGGGTGGCCAGGACATCCCATCCTCGCGCTGGCCGAGCGAGCACCGGCAGGGGAACAACTCGATTGTCGATGCAGTGCGGGGCGTCGGGGTGAAGTGGGTGCGGCACACCCGGACGTACGACATGACGCAGACCATGAAGGTGGTTCGCGAGGCGCTGACGACGCCGTTCCGCGGTCCCAAGGTCATCGTCGCCGAGGGGGAGTGTCAGCTCAATCGCCAGCGGCGGGTCCGTCCCTTGATGAAAAAGGCGATCGACGAGGGCAAACGGGTGGTTCGGGAGCGATTCGGGGTCGACGCGGACACGTGCACCGGCGATCACTCCTGCATCCGGCTCTCCGGATGTCCCTCTCTCACCGTCAAGCCGAATCCCGATCCGCTGCGCACCGACCCCGTCGCTCACGTCGATAACAGTTGCGTCGGCTGCGGCGTATGTGGCGAAGTGGCCCATGCCGCGGTGCTCTGTCCCTCGTTCTATCGGGCGGAGCTCATCTACAACCCATCGTGGTGGGACCGCGCGTTGGCTCGTGTGCGCGCCGCCGTCATCGGCGCGCTGCAGCGGCGTAGCGAGCGCAAGCGCCTGCGTTTCGCCCTGTGACGCCACGACCGATCAAGCTCTGTATCGCGGCCCTCGGCGGTCAGGGTGGCGGCGTGCTCACCGACTGGCTGATCGAGATCGCCGAGGCCGAGGGGTATCTGGCGCAATCGACGTCTGTGCCCGGCGTCGCCCAGCGCACGGGCGCCACGATCTACTACCTGGAATTCTTCCCGCGGCAGGAGGCCGAGCGGGCCGGACGCGAGCCGATCATGGCACTCATGCCCGTTCCGGGAGATGTCGACTGTGTCGTCGCCTCGGAGCTGGTCGAGGCTGGCCGGGCGATCCAACGGGGCCTCGTGAATCGGGAACGGACCACCCTGATCGCCTCGTCCCACCGCTCCTACTCGATCGCGGAAAAGAGCGCGCTGGGGCAGGGCCTCGCGGACGCCGCGGGGCTGATCGAGCTGGCGCGCAATCAGGCGAAGCGGCTCATTCTTTTCGACATGGACGCGGTCGCGGAGCAACATCGCAGCGTCGTCAGCTCCGTGTTGCTCGGGGCGATCTGCGGCAGTGGAGCGCTGCCTTTCGGCCGCGCCGCATTCGAGGCGGCGATCGGCCAGAGCGGCATCTCCGTGGCCACCAACCTTGCCGCTTTCGCCGATGCGTGCACTCGCGCCCAAAGCGGGGGCGTCGATGCGGAAAACGTGGCCGCAGAGGGGTCGGGTAGCGCCACCGACATCCCCGCACGAGCGCGCTCGCCGCATCTGCAGCCGCTTCTCGATCGCGTGCGGCGGCTGCCGAAAGCGGTGCGGCACCTGGCGCTCGAGGGCGCCCGCCGCGCCATCGACTACCAGGATCCGGCCTATGCCGCCTCATACCTGACCCGCCTGGAGCGCATCAGCGCACTCGATGAGCGCCGGCAACACGATGGTGCGGCCGGTGGCGCTCTCGAGCAATGGGCACTCACCGCCGCGGTCGCGCAGCAGCCTCGCCCTCTGGATGACTTTCGAGGACACGATCCGGGTCGCCGACCTGAAGACACGCGTCGGCCCGATTCACCCGCGTGCGCGCCGAGGTCCGGGCGGCGCCCGGGCAGCTCTTCGGCATCACTGAATTCATGAAGCCGCGGGTGGCGGAGATCGCGGGCACGCTGCCCGCCTCCCTGGGGGCCTGGGTGCTCGCCTCGCCGCGGCTGTCGCGCTGGCTCGGCCGGCTGACGGGCAGCAAGCGGATTCGCACCAACACGGTCAGCGGTTTCCTGCTGCTGCACGCACTCGGTGGCCTCAAGCGCTGGCGGCGGGGAACGCAGCGCTACGTCGAGGAGAACGCGCGCCTCGAGGCATGGCTCGGCGCGCATCGAGCGGCTCGCTCCGTTGCACTATGATCTCGCGGTGGAGCTGGCGCGCGCCCAGCGCCTCATCAAAGGCTACGGCGAGACGCACGAGCGCGGCTGGAAGAGCTTCACGGCGCTGCTCTCCCGTCTCGACACACTTGCCGCGCGCGCCGATGGGGCCGCGGTTCTCGCGCGGCTGCACCAGGCCGCGCTTGCCGACGAAGACGGAAAAGCCTTCGCGCAAGAGCTAGCATCGCAGTCATGGTGACTTCCGTCAGCGCGCCGCCGAAACCGTACCTCGTCACGCTCGAGGCGGGGCGCCCGTATTTCTGGTGCGCCTGCGGCCGCTCCGCCACCCAGCCCTTTTGCGACGGCTCGCATCTCGGCAGCGGCATCACGCCACGCAGGTTCGTCGCCGCGCGTACCGAGGAGGCGCTGCTCTGCGGATGCAAGCATTCCGGCGGCGCGCCGTTTTGCGACGGCGCCCACACCAACCTGCCGGGCGGCTCACCGCTCGATGATCCCGACAGTGTCGCCAACCGCTCGATTGCCGCGGTTACCGCATCCGACGGCCCCCGCCGCTGGCTCGATGGCGGTTGTTACATCGTCTCGCCGGCGCTGTCGCCGCAGACCTCACGCGAGCACCTGCGCTACTGTTATCTGGTCACTCGCGAGCTCGGCGCATGTTTTCAGACCCAGGTCCACCTCGAAGTGGAGGGCGGCGCCTCGCCGGTGCTTACGCTCGGCAGCGGGGACGGCATCCTTTTCGTCGTGAGCGGAAGCGGACGCGCGATCGTCTCCGGAAGAGAGTTCGAGGTGCAGCCCCATGACGGCCTGTACGTGCGGCCGGGCGAGGCCCTGCAGCTCGTGCCCGCGGGGCAGGAGGCTCTGGTCGTGTTCGCGCTGGCCTCGCCGCAGGGGGAGCTCGAGTGGCCGGCCACCATGCCGCACAACTTCGATGCCGACTACCCGCGGCGGGTGGTGCCGGTGGATACGCAACAGCGCACGGCCATGGGGCCGCGCTACTTCCAGATGCTGGTGGATCTGCGCATCGGCTCGCGCACCATCACTCAGTTCATCGGTCACATTCCACGCTCGAAGGCCGCGCCGCACCGGCACCTCTACGAGGAGGCCATCATCGTGCTCGCGGGCGAGGGTTGCCTGTGGACGGAGCAGCGCAAGGCGAGGGTGCAGGCGGGCGAAGCGATATTCCTGCCGCGCAAGCAGCTGCACTCTCTCGAGGCGACCGCGCCCGAGGGCATGCTCGTCGTCGGTGTGATCTGCCCCGGCGACAATCCCAGCATTGCCTATTACGACTGAGGCAGCCGCCGCGTGAGCGCTGAGGCGAGCGAGCAGCGGGAAGGCGGTCTGAGGCGCAGCCTCGGCACGGCGCAGATCGTGATGATCGGGCTCGGAGGTTCCATCGGCACGGGCCTCTTCATGGGCAGCGGTCTCGCGGTGGGTTATGCGGGACCGGCCGTCATCGTGAGCTACGCGCTCGCCGCTGTCGTGGCGCTCATCATGGTTTTCAGCCTTTCCGAAATGGCGGTCGTGCACCCGGCCGCCGGCTCGCTCGGGACCTATGCGGAGATGTATCTCAATCCCTGGGCGGGTTTCGTCGTGCGCTATACCTACTGGATCGCCCAGGTCATCGCCATCGGCGGTGAGGCGGTGGCCGCCGGCCTTTACATGCAGTACTGGTTCCCCAGCGTGCCGGTGTGGGTCTGGGCGCTCGCCTTGTGCGTGGTGCTGCTCTATTTCAACTCGCGCTCGGTCGCCAACTTCGGCACCGTCGAGTCGTGGCTCGCCCTGATCAAGGTGGTGGCGATCGTTCTCTTCGTCATCCTGGGGTTCGCCGCCATCGTCGGCTTCGGCCGTCCTGCGGTCGGGTTCCACAACCTGACCGGATTGCCCGGCGGCTTCCTGCCGCAAGGCTTCTCGGGGCTGTGGATGGCCGTGATCGTCGGGATCTTTTCGTTCTACGGCATCGAGGTCATCGCCGTGACCTCGGGCGAGACGAAGAATCCCGAGGTGGCCATCCCGGCGGCGCTGCGCACGATGCTGCTGCGCCTGTTTCTCTTCTACGTGCTCGCCATCACCGTCATCGTGACGATCATCCCCTGGATGGACACGGGGGTGAAGGTCGTCGCGCAAAGTCCGTTCGTCACCGTTTTCCAGCATTCGGGCATCAGGCACGCCGCGGGCATCATGAATTTCGTCGTGATCAGCGCAGCGCTGTCGGGGATGAACACCGATATCTATCTCTGCTCGCGCATGCTCTTCTCTCTGTCCCGCGCCGGCCATGCGCCGCGCTCGCTCGGGACCCTGAGCGGGCGGGGGAGCCCGGTGGCGGCGATCCTCGTCTCCGGCGCCTTCGTCCTGATCGCCGCGGCGGCCTCGATGTTCACGCCGAACGCCTATGCCGACCTCTTCGGCGTCTCACTCTTCGCCGCGATTCTGGTGTGGATGTTCGTTCTCGCCAGCCATTTGAGCTTTCGACGCCGGCACGGCGCCGCCGCGCTGCCGGTGCGCACGCCGTGGTTTCCCTGGCTGCAGTACGCGGGACTTGGCATGCTGGCGGCGATTCTCGTGACCATGGGCCTGGATCCGACGTTCGATGTCTCCTGGCTCTACGGTGTGCCCTGGATCGCGTTCATCTCACTGGCGTATTTCGTGCAGCGGGCGCGGCAAGCACGGCAAACATTGGAGAGCGGCCGATGACGAGCGACTTCGAGGTGCTGCGGCGGCGATTCCCGCTGCTGGAGCGCAAGACCTATCTCAACAGCGGCTCGTACTGCGCGCTGGCGGATACCGTGCGCGACGCTTTCAACGCCTACATGGAGGATCGCCTCGCGGTCGGCGCCAACTGGGATGTCTGGGTCATGAAGAACGAGGCCGTCAGGGCGGCGATGGCGCAGGTGTTGCGCGTCACGCCCGACGAGATAGCGGTCACCGCCTCCGCTTCGGCCGGTATCAACGCGCTCGCCAGCGCGCTGGACTTCAGCGGTCCGCGCCGCAAGGTGGTCGTCAGCGACTTCGAGTTTCCCACCAACGCGCAGATCTGGCATGCACAGGAGCGGCGCGGCGCCGAGGTGGTGCACGTGCCCGCCGCGGCCGACGGCTACATTCCGCTCGAGAATTTCGCCCGGGTGATCGACGAGCGCACGCGGGTCGTCGCGGTGACGCAGGTCTGCTTCCGCAACGGGGCTCGGCTCGACATTGCCGGCATCGCACGCCTGGCGCACGAGCGCGGGGCGCGCATGATGGTCGACTGCTATCAGGCGATCGGCGCGATGACGGTCGATGCGCCGGCGCTCGGGGTCGACTTCGCGGTCGGCGGCATGCTCAAGTACCTGCTCGGCACCGCGGGCATCGGCTTTCTCTACGTGCGCTCGGACCTGATTGCGGAGCTGGTGCCGAGCAATTCCGGCTGGTTCGCGCAACAGGACATCACGGCCATGGACATCACGGCAAACCGGCCGTCGCTTAGCGCGCGGCGCTTCGAAGCCGGCACGCCGCCCGTCGTCAACAGTTACGCCACGGAGGCGGGTTTGAAGATCATCCTGGAGACGGGCACCGATGCGATCGAGGCGCGGGTGCGGCAATTGACGCGGCGCTGCCTGGAGGGGCTGGCCGCCATCGGTTGGCCGGCCGCGACGCCGCCCGACGATGCGCGCCGCGGTCCCATGGTGGCGGTGCCGGCGCGCGATACCGCCGCACTCTTCGCCCGGCTTCTACAGCAGGACATCGTGACTTCGTTCCGGGACAACAATATCCGCGCCACTATCCACTGCTACAACTCGATCGCCGATATCGACCGCTTCGTCGCGGCCATGGCCGCCCAGCGCGCGCAGTTCGGTCCCCGCAGCGACAGGAGCGCCAGGTGACTCGAGCCCAATTCGCCATTCTCGGTGCTGGAGCCATCGGCTCCATCCTGGCCGCGCACCTGGCGCGTGCGGGTCATTCTGTCGCCGTGCTGGCTCGCGGCGAGCGCGCGCGCCTGGTGGCGCGGCACGGGCTGTGCATCAAGGGACTCAGCGACTTCTCGCTGCCCGTCCAGGTCATCACTGACCCGGCGCAACTGCAGGCAGCCGACATCCTGATCGTGGCGACCAAGACACCCGGCACCGAAGCCGCGCTCGGGCGCCTGCGACATGTGCAGGTCGGGGCGGCGCTCTCCATTCAGAATGGCGTCCTGAAGGATGAGCTGCTGGCGCAAACCTTCGGTGCCGCGCGTGTGCTGGGCGCGCTTGCGGACACGAGCGGTGAGTTGCTGCCCTCCGGTGAGGTGCTCTTTACGCGCAACGTGAATCTGCCGCTGGGGGAACTTGCCGGCGGCATCAGTGAGCGGGCGCAACGTCTTGCTGCGATGATCGACGGCGCCGGTGTGCGCTCGAGCGCCGTCGCCAACATCCTGTCGCTGGAGTGGAGCAAGTACACGGTCTGGCTCGGTCTGGTGTGCATGGCGGTGACCACGCGCAGCGCGAGCTGGCGTTATCTCAGCGATGCCGACTGCGCGCGCGTCCTGGTACGGCTGGTTCGGGAGGTCGCACAGGTGCCGCAGGCGAAAGGAATCGCGTTGGTCGACAATGCGGCGTCACTACCGCTCGGGAAGCTCATTCATGCGTCAGAGCAGGATGCCGTTGCGGCAGTCCTGCAGGCTGGCGAGAACATGCGTTCGCGAGCGCCAGATCACCGTATGTCAGCGCTTCAGGATCTCGAAGCGGGCCGGCCGCTCGAGATCGAGGAAACCTTCGGCTACGCCACCCAACAGGCGAGGCAGCTCGAGCTGCCCCTGCCGTTGGTGGACGCGTTCTATCACCTCGTCGCCGGCATCGATCATGCCGCCCGCGGGTCTCGCGCCGAAGGCTCAGGCCCCTGAGGAGCGCTTGCCAAAGATCGCGTGATAGATCACTAGCACGACGATCGCGCCGATGACCGCTACCAGCAGGCTGTAGAGATTGAGGCCGCTGACTCCGGCGGCGCCGAAGGCATGAAACAGCCAGCCGCCGACGACCGCGCCGATGACTCCGAGCAGGATGTCGCGCAGCAGGCCGTCACCGCGCTTGTTGACGATCTTGCTGCCCACGAAGCCGGCGATGAGGCCAAGAACGATCCAGGCAATTATTGACATTGTTGTCTCCAGGATACCCCGAGTGGGGGGTACCGGGAATCATACGCGCTGTCGGGCGCTGGCGTCACCCGGCCGGCTTGCTGCCCGTCCCGGGCCCTTCGGGCGACGGGGTGGCAGCGCTCGGCGGCGGGGCCTGGTGCGGTGGGATAGTCTCGTTTGGCGGCGTGGCCCCGCCTGCTGAGGCGGCGCCGATTGGCGCGGCGCCCCCGCTCGGCGGGACGGCCTTCTCCGGCGCCGTGTCCGCCGTCGGGCGCACGCTGCCTGCCGGCAGCGTGGAGAGGTCCTCGTGCCGGCTTTGCACCGTGACGGTGTTCTCCAGCACCAGAGCGACGCTGTCCGCGAGCAACTGGATGCTCTTGGTGGAATTGCGCGGGATGGGAACCCGCACCGTCACACAGTAGTTGACGATGGCGGCCGCGAGCATCGGCAGGGAATAGCGGCGCTCGGTGACTTCACCGCCTTCCGGCCGGTGGATCGAAAGAATGATGCCGTCGTTGTCGCCGCCTGAGTTATCGATGCTGGCCCCGACCACGGTGGCCGTCGCCGGCCAGTGGCCCTGCTTGCTTTCAAGCTCGATGAGGGCGTCTACCAGGGTATCGAGCGGAAACTGCAGGCGTCGGTTCTCGTGAATTAGTGTGTTCGTCACGGAGTTCGCTCTCGACTGCGCCGGCAAGTTACCATATCGACGGCGCCGCCGGACGGAGAAGAATGTGAGCGAACCTGCAGTGATGCAAGGAAATTACGCCTCCAGGCGGCATTGCCGCCACCGCGAAAAGCGAGTTCACAAGCCGACATCCGCAAGTTACGCTGCAATCGTGAAAATGAGCGTTGACACGCATCCCACCTGAGGCCAGCGGACATGGGTCTCGACAGCAGGCGGCGCCAGGCGGCGGTGTTCTTCATCGCAATCACGGTCGTGATCGACGTGCTTGGTTTCGGTATCATCATCCCGGTGCTGCCACGGCTCGTGCAGCAGTTCATGGGCGGCGACCCGTCCCGCGGCGCGGCCATGTACGGGCTCTTCGGCACCGTCTGGGCGCTGATGCAGTTCTTTTTCTCGCCGCTGCTCGGCGCCATTTCGGACCGCTTCGGGCGCCGCCCGGTGATCCTCATCTCCTGCTTCGGGCTGGGAGTCGACTACATCGTGATGGCGTTGGCGCCGAGTATCGGCTGGCTGCTCGTTGGACGCATCGCATCCGGGATCTGCGCCGCCAGTTTCAGCACGTCATTCGCGTACATCGCCGACGTTGCTCCCCCTGACAAGCGTGCCGGCGCCTTCGGCCTGATAGGAGCGGCGTTCGGTGTCGGCTTCGTGCTGGGACCGGCGCTCGGCGGTGTGCTCGGTGACATCGGTCCGCGGCTGCCGTTCTGGGGCGCCGCGGGGCTGGCGCTGGTGAGTGCGTGTTACGGCCTGTTCGTGCTGCCGGAATCTCTGCCCGCCGATAGACGGGACGCCTTCCGGTGGCGCAAAGCGAACCCGGTCGGCGCACTCAGTCTGCTGCGCTCGCATTCCGACCTCACGGGGCTCGCGGTCATCAACTTCCTGTATCAGCTGGCGCATTGCGTGCTGCCCAGCATGTACGTGCTTTATACCAGCTACCGCTACGGTTGGAGCGTGAGAACCGTCGGTCTGACTCTCATGATGGTGGGCGTTCTCAACATCGTGGTGCAGGGCCTGCTGGTGAAACCGACGGTCGCGCGTTTCGGTGAGCGCGGCGCGGTTTATGCCGGATTGCTGTTCGGGATGTGCGGCTTCACCGCCTTCGCGCTCGCGCCCACCGCTTTCTGGATGTGGGCCTCGCTGCCCGTGTTTGCGCTCTGGGGCCTGGCCAGTCCGGGGCTTCAGGGCATGATGTCGCGGCGGGTATCGGGGCACGAGCAGGGCAAGCTGCAGGGCGCCAATGGCAGCATCACGAGCATCGCGGGCCTGATCGGGCCGACGCTGTTTACGCAGTCCTTCGCCTACTTCATCGATCCACGCCGGACCTTGATGGTGCCCGGTGTGTCGTTCTTCCTCGCGGCCGCGCTGCTGATTCCGGCCCTGCTGCTGGCGCTGCTCCTGCCGCGGTTGGCGGGCGTTGCCGCGGAGGCCGCCTCGTGAGATTGGCGAGCAGCATCGCCTGCCTGGTTGCGCTGACGCTCTGCGGACCTTGCTTCGCCTCGCCGCTGGTGTTGAGCCGCAACGGCGCGTATGTTGCGGTCGAGTCTTACGGGCCGAACATCGTGCGGATCACGATTGCCACCAGTCGCGGGACCGCGGCGGCGCCTCCCGGCTACGGATTCATTGCAAGCGCGGAGCCGCATGGGCTCGTGCACGCCGAGGACGCGGGTGGTGATGACTTCCGCTCGAGCGCCCTGCAATTGCACGTCGACGCGCTGCCTCTTCCAGCCACTCCCTCGGCGGGGCAGCGTTACTTCGCGCCGGCGCTGGCGCCCGTCGCCCTCGAGATAAAGACCGCGGGCGGGGAGAGCGTGCTCGCCATGACGGGTTGGCAAATGGCTCCGCACACCATCAATGGTGAACGCACTTTTCAGGTTGGCGCCGTTTTCTCGGCGCCGGCCGATGAGCATTTCTACGGTCTCGGTCAGAACCAGGACGGAGTTCTGGATCTGCGCGGCCGCACGATCGATTGCAAGCACTTCTACGACGCGCCGCAGGGTGAGACGGTCTGCATACCCTTCATGGTCTCGAGTCGCGGTTACGGCATCGTCTGGGACAACCCCTCCGATACGCACGTCTATCCTGGTGTCAACGGACGGACGCTCTGGCAATCAGAGGTCGGGGAGCGCGTGTCGTTCTTCGTCATTGTCAGTGACGTGCCAGACGCGCTCTACAGCGGCTACGCGAAGCTCACTGGCCGCACGCCCATCCCGCCCAAGGCGGCCTTCGGGCTCATTCAATCGAAGGCCCGATATGCGAGCCAACAGGAAGTCCTCGATGTCGCCCATACCTACCGGCGCAAGGGCTATCCGCTCGACATCATGGTGCTCGACTGGTTCTACTGGACCCGCATGGGTCAGCTCGACATCGATCCGGAGTCATTCCCGGACCCGGATGCGATGAACCGTGACCTGCACGCTCTCGGCATGAGATCGCTGATCTCCGTGTGGCCGCGCTTCGAGCGCGACTCCCGCTATTTCAACGAGCTGGACTCCAGAGGGTATTTCCTCCAGGACAAGGACGGCAGGACGCAGGACGGCCTGCCCTTCCGCTCCGATCGCGCCGGCGCCCTGATCGATGCCACCAATCCATTGGCGCTCGACTGGTTCTTCAGCCATGTGCGCGACAACATCCTGGCGCACGGCTTCGATTACTTGTGGCTCGATGAGACGGAGCCGGACCTCGTCCCCGACGGCTTCTTCTTCAAGCTCGGCTCGGGGGATCGCTATCACAACCTCTTTCCGCTGCTATACGTCGATGGCGTATCACAGCGGTTGCGGCGCTACCGTCCGGACACGCGCGTGCTCATCCTGGCGCGAGCCGCCTATCTCGGCTCGCAGCGCAGCGGCGCGATATTCTGGTCATCCGACATCGATCCGTCATGGGAGGCGCTGCGGCGCCAGATCCCGACCGGTCTCAACATGACGGCATCGGGGATTGCCTACTGGGGCAACGACATCGGCGGATGGCAACCGTTGCCGCCGACTTCGAGCGCCACGCGGCCGCCGCTGATCGATCCCGCCGGTGCGCGCGATGTCGTCGGTCGTGACGATGACTACCCTGAGCTCTTCACACGGTGGTTCGAGTACGGCACTTTCCTGCCGACGCTGCGCATCCACGGCGAGCGCAGGCACACGGAGATATGGGCCTACGGCCCACAGGCCGAGGCGATCCTCGCGCGCTACGATCGCCTGCGATATCAGCTCATTCCCTACCTCTACTCACTCGCCTGGCATACCTACCGCGGCGGGGCGCCGTTCATGAGGGCGCTGTGGATGGACTTCGGGCACGATCCGCGGGTTGCGAACATGGGCAATGAGTACATGCTCGGGCCCGCTTTCCTGGTCGCGCCGGTGACGGTTCAGGGGCAGACCCGCAAGCGGGTGTATCTGCCTGCGGGCGCGGACTGGTACGACTACTGGACCAACGTCCGGCTGCCTGGAGGGCAAGAGGTGACTGTGGATGCGCCGATCGATCGCATCCCGGTGTTCGTGCGTGCCGGCTCCATTCTGCCATTGGGCGCAGTGGTGCCGAGCACGGCGACGCCGCAGGCGATCGAGCGGATCAGGATCTATCCCGGGCACGACGCGGACTTCGATCTGTATGACGATGACGGCGTGAGCTATTCCTATCAGCATGGCGGTGGGCGTGTGACTCATCTGCACTGGGACGATGGCGCGCGCCGACTCACCACGAGCGGCGGCGGCAGGATCCTGCGAGGGCCGGCAAAGGCGCTGCTGGAGGTGGTGAGTGCGCCGTGACGGCCGCGGCGAGTTAAGATGATCGGCATGGTCATGAGCACATCCATCATCCGCCTGGACGGCGCCGCTTCGTGGGAACCGTGCGGACCGGCGCCCGACCGGATTCTGCAGGGCCAGCCTGTACACCGCGCCTGCAACGCCTTCACCGATGCAAGCGGTCAGTTCTTCTGCGGACGCTGGTCCTCCAGCCCCGGCAAATGGCGTGTGCGCTACACGGAGAACGAGCTCTGCGTGATCACGGCGGGCCGGGTGAGCATCGAAAGCGTCGCGGGAGACCAGCAATCGTTCCAGGCGGGCGATGCATTCGTCGTCCCCGCGGGATTCGCGGGGACCTGGACTGTCCACGAGGAATGCACGAAGTTGTACGCCATCTTCGAGCCGCGGACCTGAGCGCCGCGGCGTTGTGAATGCTCAGGCCCGCGGTCCTCGCCGGGCCGCTTCCTGCGCCACGATTGCCGCCGCCGCATTGGCTTCGAGAACCCAGGTAGCCGCGGCATCCACCGTGTATTCGTCCTCGAACCACAGAAACCCGAAGTCGGTGATGCACTCCGGAAAGTCCGGCTTGATGACGACGTAGCCGGGAATCATGCCGCCCGGGATGAAGGTGTTATCGGCCCGATTGTTGCCGTAGGCCTGCAGCTTGGAGGACGTGCCGATGCCCGAGATGTACGACACGCTCGAAACCGGGTGCGTACCGAGCAGGTAGTTGGCGGCCCGCAGCGTGTATTCCGGACCGACGACATCGGGAAACGCCTCGTGCAGGAAGTACATCTGCGCGCCGAACTCCGCCACCCCGGCCGAGCCGCCCCAGGCGCCCATCGTGGGCGGCACGCCGAAGGGCGTGGCCGCCAGGTAGCTGTTCAACCGCGGTACGAAGGCCTTCACAGTCGCCTCGAGCCGGGTGCGGTAGTCCGGCTCGAGATAGGGGAGGGCTCGGACTGCCGCCCAGCCGCCGAACGCGATCTGCCCGGGCGTCGATGGAAAGAGTTTCTCGACGCGCGCCTTGTAGGGTTGGGCGCCGTGAGTCGCGATCGTCAGCTCCACTGCGGCCGACCACTCCGGCGAGCCGAGGCCGAACTCCCGGTACCCCCTCTCGCCTTCCACATGGGCCGGCGGATGGGCGCCGCGGGGATGGGCCTGCGCATCATTCCACAGCTTGACGGCCGCATGCAGGCATTGCCTGGCGAGCGGGTCGTTCCAGCCCCGCAACGTGCGGGAGGCGGCCGCCAACGATGCCGCGGCGCCGTATTCCATGCCGGGGGAGGTCATAGTCCAGGCCCATCGTGAGTCGGGATTGTTGGAATAGGCGTCCGGTCTGCGAGGCGCCATCGCCGATGTACGTGTACCAGCTGCAGGTAGGGCGATTGGATGCCCGTGAAAGGATGTCCGACGGCGCGAATCTGCGCCAAGCGTCTGCAGGACGCCGTGCTCAACTTGCTCGACGACATCAGGGACGCCGTCCGGACGGTGCATCTCCACCGAGCGGGCCTTCTCGTTGACGGACAACTCGTCCCACTTCATGTGGAACGTCTCATACGCCAGCGACAGATTCAGAATGGTTCCGTACTGACCGAAGGCATCGTTGTCGAAATCGCCCGCGTCGAACCAGCCGCCGACGTTGAGGCCCGGGATGTGCTGTCCGGGCTTGTAGGGTGATTCCGTGTCGGGCCCCATCCAGTAGCCGTCGAAGTGAGTCAGGTTAGGCGGTGCCTGCAGAGCGTCGGTCATGTGCGCGATGCCGTGCCACACGCGGTAGGCATCGCGCACCGACACGTGATCCATCTGGACCGCCAGGAAGCCATCGAGCGTGGTTTGCCAGGTGTTGTCGTAAGAATCGCGCGCGATGGGGAACACATCGGTCCGCTGGCCCGCATATTCGATCACATACAGGCCGGGCTCTTTGACCGGCGAGAAATCGAACGTGGCGTAGTCGTAACGCAGCCAGGGCTTGAGGCTGGATACCGGACCCTGTGAAAACCTTGTGATAAGCGCCATCGTCCCCCAGCCGCAGCACGGCCGCGGTGCGCGGGGCCTCGAACCGCGGATCGAGCTCCATTACCGCGATCTTCGGGAAGTCGGGCGGCATATCCGGCCTGGCTGTGCGCAATCATGGGCGGCCGCGTCCAATCGGGAATGTAGCTCGGACGGATGTGCCACACCACGGCACCCGCCGTCTTGCCCGCGGGAATCAACGTGCGCAGCACGTACCAGCCGTTCTGCGCTTCGTTGCGTCCGTCGTAGAGGAGGAGCGGCCCGGTCTCCGAGGTCACGCTGATGCGATCCAGCGGATCGTCCACCGCCAGCGTCATGCGGCTGCCCCGTCGCGAAGGGAAGCGGCTGCGTGTAGCCCTTGGCCTGGTGCCATTGCTCCACGTACCACAGTCTCTTCGGGTCGCCGGGCTTGGGGGGCACCGCGGTCATCCGACTCTCGGGGCTGCGGGGGAATACGCCGAACGCCTGGTCATCGACCGCGTACGCCTTGTCCATGTATATGGAAGGCAGGAGCTCCAGGTTGAACCCGGCACGGCCGACAGTGTCGGCGGCAGCGGCTCGTCGAGATTCACGCTGACGCGCACTCCGCCTGGCTCGGCCGCAACCACGACGTGGTAATAGCAGGTGGTATTCCGGATAGGCCTCGGAGGCGATCAGTCGGTCATGCTTAACGTCGGCCTGGCGCGCGCTGAGATGGGGAATCGGATCCCATTGCTCCGGTGTCGGCATGAGCCGCACGCTGCCGTTGGTGGCGATGCGGTGGCCGTGCAGGATGATCTGCATGGCCGCATTCTTCTGATCGAAGAAGATGGGACTGTAGTTGTCATCGTACAGCATCACGCTGACACCCGGCGCATCGAGGTAGCCGCTGCTCGTCATCTTCAGCGTCAGGTCCGAGCCGAGGGCGGAGCTGCCGTGAAACGGTGCGATGAGCAGGGCCAGCAGCGGGAGAAGGGGCGATCGAGCGCGCATGCGGCGACTCCAGTCGTGGCTGTTTTAGAGTATTGGTACCGCTACCATCATACCTCCGTTCGCCGCCCGCCGGCGGGAGAAGTTTCCCGGCATCTGCGCTATCCTCGCGCTCGAGCCAACCCGGAGTCGCGCGTATGAAGTCCCAGATCAAAGGCACCACCATGCCCGTTCTCGAGATCGGCCTCGAGCCGGGAGATCGTATCGTTGCCGAGCCGGGCGAGTTCTCGTGGATGACAGACGGGGTACAAATGCGCACCACCGCCTATACCGCAGGCGCGCGCGGCGTCTGGGGCGCGATCGGACGCGCGTTCTCGGGCGGCGGCCTCTTCATGACCGAGTACTCGGCGCCCGCGGGTCGCGGGGTCATCGCCTTCGCCGCGAAGGTCCCCGGCGCGATCATGCAGGTCGACGTGCCGCCCGGACACTCGTATCTGATTCATCGTCACGGCTTTCTCTGCGGCACGGAGGGACTGCAGCTGGCGACCGGCTTTCAGCGCTCCCTGGGTGCCGGGATCTTCGGCGGTGACGGCTTTCTGCTGCAGCGTCTGAGCGGTCCCTGCACCGCCTGGATCGAGCTCGGGGGCGAGGTGGTGACCTACGACCTCGCCGCCGGCGAGACGCTGCAGGTGCACCCCGGACACATCGGCATGTTTCAGGACAGCGTCAACTTCGACATCACATTCCTGCGCGGCTTCGCCAATGTGATCTTTGGCGGCGATGGCCTCTTCGTGGCGCGCCTGACCGGCCCCGGCCGAGTCTGGTTGCAGAGCCTGACGGTACCGAATCTGGCGCATGCCCTGGCGCCTTACCTGGGCGGGGAGGCGAGGCAGAACGTGCAGAGCAGTGTCGCTGGCGGTATCGCCGGCGCCGTGCTGCGCGATGTGTTCGGCGGCAATCGCTGAGATCGGACGCCGACCTAACTGACTGTCACCCGATCGCGTCCGCTGCGCTTGCTCTCATAGAGCGCGGCGTCGGCGGCCCTGGTGAGGGTGCGCGGCGAGGAGTGCTGCTCGCCCCGATGCGGCGCAAACCCCGAGATGCCGAAGCTTGCCGTGACGACCAGCGGCCCGGTGGCGGTCGGGCACGGCGTCTGCCTGATGCGCTCGCACAGGCGCTGTGCGATGAGGAGCGCCTTGGGGATCGCGACCTCGGGCAGGACGATCGCGAATTCCTCGCCGCCGATGCGCGCCACCCAGTCCTCGCCCAACCGCAGCCCGTGCGTGAGGCGGGCGGCGAATTCGCGCAGCACTTCATCGCCTACCTCATGGCCGTGAGAGTCGTTCACGGTCTTGAAGAAGTCGATGTCGCACATGATCAGCGACAGCGGGCGGCGCAGCCGCACCGCGCGCTCCACCTCGCGTGGAAACTCGTGCTCGAAGAAGCGGCGGCTGCCGCAGCGCGTGAGCTCGTCGATGGTCGATAGGATGCGGTTGTCCGTGAGCGCGAGCTGGAGCGCGGCCGAGAGACTCGCGATGCGCCGGGCGGTGGTCAGGTGCGCCCAGAACTCCTCGCCGCCGGCCTCGGCGGGCATGCAATCGTTGGCGCCCCTGCGGAGCGCCTCGCGGTTGCCCACCGTACCGTCGACGTCGACATAAACGACGTGAGTCGCGGAGCCCGCATGGAGCTGGCGCATCGCCTGCACGAGCTCCAGCCGGTCGGTGAAGAGCAGCGCATGGGTGCGCGCTTCGAGGCTCGCGAGCGCCTCCGTCGTCGAGTCGACAGGCTCGACTTCGATGTTGGCATTCAGCAGCCACTTCACGAAGCGCTCGCGCACTTCCTGCGATCTCGAGCACCAGCAGCGCGATGGGAACCGGCGGGTGCCGCCGCAGCACGTTCGACAGCACCGACCGGTCTTCGTGCCTCAGTGCCCGATCGAGAATCGCCTGACGCTCGATGAGATAGGTGGCGGTGCTGCTGGCGTCGGCTGTCCGCATCGCTCTTGCGGCGCTCGAGGCTGCTGCGTGCCCGTCGCTTCCCTGCGCTCATCGAGCGCCGAGCAGACGACACCGGCGAGTCGCTCGAGATCGGCTTTGGGAACGAATCGCCGCGGCGCCGCGCTCTCTGGCCGTGCCCGCCGCGGAGTCATCGGGATTTCCGGTAACGAAGATGAAGGGAGTGCCGGGAGACTCCGCCTGCACGATCGCGAGTGCCGACAGGCCGTCGAAGCCCGGAACGTTCGAGTCCGAGAGTATGACGTCGGGGGAGCGCCCGAGCGCGTCGCGAAACTCGACCTCGCTCCCCACGCGCTCGAACGAGCAGTCGATGCCGGCGTGTTTCAGTATTCGGCAGGACGACTCCGCCGCCGCCGCATCATCCTCGAGAACCAGCATGCGAATCATTTCAATCCCATGGCTGCACGACGTGAATAACGCTCACGCCATCTTCCCGTGCACCGGTCTCTACCCGCAATGATATGTAAAATCGCTTCAGGAGGATAGTGGAGTCGATCAGGGTAGCGAAGTCGCGTGCTTCCCGAGCAGGCCCCGGATGGTGCCGAGAATTGCATCGGCGCTGGCAGTTTTTGCAATACGGCAGTCATACGGCTTCGGGCCCCGGTCCGGCAGCTCCCTTCCGGTATAGAGAACGATGGGAATGTCGGCCGTCTGGTCCCGGTCGCGGAGCTGGCGGCACAGCGCGAGTCCGCTCATCTGCGGCATTTCGCAGTCGGTAATGATGAGATCGGGCCGCCGCTTCTCGATGCTGCGCAGGGCCTCGTGCGCACTGCGGGCTGCAGAGACCTGGAATCCCAGGACCGACAGCAGCACCTGCAAGGTGGCAAGAGTATCCGCATCGTCATCCACGACAAGAATCAATGCGGCTCGGCCGCACCTGACGGCGCGATCATTCGGTTTCCCATTGGACTCCATTTGCTGCGCCTCCCGGCCACGGCACCCACTCTTCGAGCGCACTCCAAATGCCGCGCCCGGGTCTCGGCCCTGCATTAAGCATGCCGGGCGCGCTGTCGCAAATCGGATAACTTCACCGGCGGAGCATTGCCACTCAGACAGGCTGCATGCTATGAATAGAGCCATGCCCGAGTCTCGCCCCAACCGCCGTACCTGCTATCGATTTTATTGGCCGCGTTCGCAGGCGGTTGGCGGGCTGTTGTCCATGATGTAGTCGAGACGAGCAACACCGCAAGAACCGCCAGTCCCCTGGCGGTTTTTTTTGGCCCGGGGACTCGCAAACCGGAGCCGACCATGCATTCCCAGACCGATGACCTCCGCATCCGCGGAATGACCGAGCTCGCGACACCCGAGGAGGTGATCCGCGAGCTTCCCTGTACCGATCGCGCCGCCACCACGGTGAGCGGCGCGCGCAGGGCCGTGCAGCGGATCCTGCACGGCCGCGACGACCGTCTCGCGGTGGTGATCGGACCGTGCTCCATACACGATGTACATGCCGCACGTGAATATGCCGATCGGCTCGCGCGCCAACGTGCCCGGCTCAGCGGCGAGCTCGAGGTCGTCATGCGCGTCTATTTCGAGAAGCCGCGGACCACTGTCGGCTGGAAGGGTCTGATCAACGATCCGGACCTCGACGGTAGTTTCCGTATCAACGACGGTCTGCGGCTTGCACGCAGACTGCTGGTCGACATCAACGAGCTCGGGCTGCCGGCCGGATGCGAGTTCCTGGACATCATCACGCCGCAGTACATCGCGGACCTCGTCGCCTGGGGCGCGGTCGGCGCCCGCACGACCGAAAGTCAGGTCCACCGCGAGCTTGCCTCGGGCCTGTCGTGTCCGATCGGCTTCAAGAACGGCACCGACGGCAATGTGCGGGTGGCGGTGGATGCGGTGCGGGCCGCCTCGCAGCCGCATCACTTCCTCGCCGTCAC
This sequence comes from uncultured Pseudomonadota bacterium, assembly GCA_963726045.1. Lineage (GTDB taxonomy): Bacteria > Pseudomonadota > Gammaproteobacteria > Steroidobacterales > Steroidobacteraceae > 13-2-20CM-66-19. Next base: position 552,266 of record CAVSAZ010000011.1, on the reverse strand, counting down.
GAAACAGGGCCACAGCGCGATCGCGGCGACCGCGGGCAATACGGACTGCCATGTCATCCTGCGGGGCGGCAGGGCGCCCAATCACGATGCGGCGGGAGTCGCGGCGGCGTGCCGCGAGATGGCGGCTGCGGATGTCGCCACGCGCCTGATGATCGATGCGAGCCATGGCAACAGCGGCAAGCGCCCGGAGCGGCAGCCGGCGGTGGTCGAGGACATCGCCACCCAGATTGAGGCGGGCGAGCGGCGCATCGGCGGTGTCATGATCGAGAGCAATCTGGTCGCGGGACGACAGGAGCTGATACCCGGTCGGGCTTTGCTCTATGGCCAGAGCGTCACCGACGGGTGTATCGACTGGTCCACGACGGTGATGGTGCTCGAGCGGCTCGCGGCGGCCGTCGCGTTGCAGCGCAGGGGTGACGGCCGCGCCGCGTGAATTACAACGGCGGCAGGGACAGCAGGACGGCTTTGTTCTTGATCACCACGTACCGGCCGAGCGAAGCATCGAGGCTGACGGCGGTGCGAAGATCGCTGAAGGCGCTTGCCTGATCACCCAGGTCGCCGCGGGCAACGCTGCGCAGGTAGTAGGCCCGGGCAAGATGGCCGTCAAACTGAATCGCCTGCGCCTCGTCGGCCACGGCGCTCTGGTAGTTGTGTTGATCCAGATGCACCTGGCCACGCTCGCTCCATACGGCCGCATTTTTCGGCTGCAGCAGAATCGCCCGTGAATAGTCCGTCAGAGCGTCGCCGAAGTCGCCGCGAGCGGTCTGGAGTCTGGCGCGCTGCAGCAGCGCGGCAACGAAATTGGAGTCGAGCGCGAGGGCGGCGTCGAGGTCCCGTAAGGCCGCGCGGTCGTCGGACTGGGCCGCCGCGACCAGGCCGCGGTTGTAATGGAGGCCGGCGTCGCGCGGAGTCAGCTTGATGGCTGCGGCGTAATCGGCGCGCGCCTGCCGCAGGCTGCCGGAGGCGAAATACGCCGCGGCACGACTCGCCAGCACGAGGGACCGCGCGTCGTCCGGAATGTCGTCCTGGTCGAGCGATTCGGTGCATGCGTGAATGACCATGGGTGCCCTGGCGTCTTGCGATGGCTGCAGGCACGCCCTGAGCACTGTCCGCTTCTGCGCCTGCAGCCGGGCTTGGCACGCAGTCAACAACTTCAATTCGGCGGCGTCGATCAGCGTATGCACGCCAACCTGGTTCCACTCGCATTTGATTAAATGATCCGGCGGCGGGTTGGGAACCTGGCCTTCGGCCGCCACCCCCGCAAGCAGCAGGACTGAGAGTTGCAAAGCGAGCAGACGTCGCATGGCTCGATCCCGTGGTGTCGTGGCGGCGCGTGGCAGCGGCGCTCGACGTGTGCACCGGAGGCTACCACTCGAGTCCCACAAGTCAAGTTTCTTGAACTCCCGGCAATGTGCCGCCAATATCCGCGCACGATGACGGGCAGGCCGCCTCTTATGTTGGACCGGAGACTCAGCGTCGCGCCGATGATGGGGCGCACGGACCGTCACTGCCGCTATTTCCTGCGCGGCTTCTCCGCGCGGACGCTCCTCTACACGGAGATGATTCCCGCCGCTGATCTCGTGAGCGGCAATGATGCCCGAATCCTGGAATTCGACCCCGAGGAACACCCCGTCGCGCTGCAGCTTGGCGGCTGCGACCCGCGGCAGCTGGCGGTGGCGGCGCGAAAAGGCGAGGCCGCCGGGTATGACGAGATCAATCTGAACTGCGGCTGTCCGAGCGACCGGGCCACGGGCGGTGTCTTCGGCGCCTACCTGATGCAGCGGCCGGAAGTGGTCGTGGCGTGCGTCGCCGCGATGCGCGCGGCTGTTGGCTTGCCGGTGACGGTCAAGATGCGGATCGGAGTCATCTCGGGCCGGGGCAAAGCGGCCATCGAAGCCAGCCGCCGTTTCGATGCGGCGGAGGCAGAGGCGCTCAACAGTTTCGTGGGTGCCGTGCGCGATGCCGGGTGCAACGCAGTGATCGTCCACGCGCGCAAAGCCGTGCTCGGCGGGCTCTCCGCCCAGGACAATCGGGAAATTCCGCCGTTGCAATACCAGGTCGTGAGTCAGGTGAAGGCAGCCTTTCCCGACCTGCAGGTCGTGGTCAACGGCGGTCTGCGCGATCCCGGGGCCATTCTCAGTGCGCTCGACGGTCTGGACGGCATCATGCTCGGACGCGAGGCGTATCACCGTCCGGTAGTCCTTGCCCGGCTCGACGCGCTCGTATTCGGGGGCGGCTCGACCTCGGCCGATGGCGATGCGACCGAACAGGCGCTCGATGCGGTGGCGCGCGCGCGCGCCATAGCGCGCATGCGGCGCTACACCGAGCGCCAGCTCGCCCTCGGCGAAAGGCTGCCCGCTGTCGTCCGTCACCTGCAGGGTCTGTACGAGGGCGAGCCCGGTGCCCGCGAGTTCCGGCGCACGTTGAGTGAGGGCGCGCGGCGTCCGGGCGCTGGCGCGGAGGTGTTGGTGGAGGCAGTTGCCAGCACCGAAGGCCTCGGGCCGTGAACCTTCAGGGGATGGCGGCTTCCCTGTTGGTCGGGCGGTCGGCCGCGCGCACGGTCGCGGGCGCAAGGGTGAGCGGACTCTGCATGGCGTCCTCGAGTTGCCCGAGCTCCTGCTGTGCGTGCAGCAGCGCATCGAGCTGGTCGTCCGTGCCGGCTTCGTAGGCGAGGCGGGCATTCACCTGGTCGAGCGCCTGTAGCTCGCCGGCCGCGACCTGCGCGTCGATGGAGCGCAGCTGCTGCCTCAGGCGGCGGAGCAGCGAGTCAGCCGTCATGAGCTGCGCACGGGCCGACACGTAGCCGGCGAGCGCACTATCGATCTCCGTGACGGCGGCTGTTTGCACTGTCAGGAAGTGAGAGGCGGCGACTTCCCGGTCGGCCTTGGCCTCGGCGATCGGACCCTGATTGCGATTGCGGATCGGCAAGGGCAGCGACAGCCCGAGATCCCATTCCTTATCGCCGGCCAGTTGCGGGTTCCACTGGAATCCGGGTCCGAGATCGATATCCGGCCACTGCCGGGCGATCTGCAGTTGCAGGGCCGACTGGCTGGCGGCATAACGCTCGAGGGCCGCCCGGACGTCCGCACGCTCGAGCAACGCCTGTTGCCGCACCTGCGGGCGCGTGAGGTCGAGCGGAATGGTCTGCAGTTCGACGAACGAGAATCTGGCGCCGGCGAGGGCATCGCGCGGCACGCCGAGGGCGCCGGCGAGCGCGATGCGCGCCTGCTGCAACTGTCCGGCCGCGGCCTGTTTCGCGAGCGTCGCGCGATCCAACGCGATACGCGCCTCCGACACCTCGTAACTCGGGACATTCCCGGCAGTGAGTTGACTCGCGAGCAGGCGAACGGCCCGCTGCCGGGTCGACTGCTCCCGTTCGCGGAGAGACTCGGACCGCTGCGCCGCGTAGAGCTGCAGCAGCGCGGCACGCACCCGGCTGCGCGCGCGCCAGACCGTGCCGACCACGTCCCACCGGGCCGCCGCGGCTAGATGCTGCGCCTGGGCGAGGCGGTAGCCGCGCTTGCCGGCGGTCTCGAGCGGCCAGTCGAACGAAAGAGGAACGATCCAGGGATGAACCGCGCCCGGGACGATGGCATCGTAGCCGGGTGTGAGCGAGAGCGACGGGTTCGGTCGCTCAACCGCCGTGACGCGAGCCGCTTGCGCCGCGACCAGCCGCGCGTGCGCCTCGGCGAGCGCAGGTTGGTAGTAGACCGCCGTGAGCGTCAACGCCTCGAGGCTCCACGCCGTGTCCGCCGCCGGCGCCGGGAGGCCGTTGGCCTGTAGAAAGGTCCGCAGCCCTGGCGCCTCGAGTGAGCGCGATTCGAAGCCCGCGAGGCTCGCCTGCGCGGACAGGGGCCGCGGCTGAAAGTGGGCGCAGGCGGCCAGTTGACCGACGCCGGCCAGTAGCAGCAAGCCGCGGGCAGCGCGCGCGATAGGCCTCGCTCGGGTGACCATCGGGGAACTATACTGCAAAGTTGCGCCGCGGATCTCACCCGCTGGCCGCTGGAACAGTGGCTCCATGTTGTTCCATTCTTCGCGCAGTGGTCCCGTAATGGCACGCCCCGGGACGCATGTCCGCAGTTGGTCTGTTAGGATTTGGCAGTTGCGCACCTCGTGATCGCGCCGTCGAGCGCCGAGAGTCCAGCACCGGAGTCCGCCGATGACGCCGCTCAAGTATCTGCTCCTGCCGGCCTGCGCCGTGCTGCTGCTGTCCGCGCCGCTGCACGCGGCTGCCGACGAACACTCCGTTCCGGAGGCGGACGGGCGGAGCAGCGCGCTGCCGGCGCTCAGCGCCGGGCAGCAGCGCGCGGTCGGTGTCGTCATCGCCGCGGCGCCGGCAGCAAATCTGCCCCGGCGCAGTGACGCCTTCGGCCAGGTGCTCGATCCGTCGCAACTGGTGGCCGATGCCGGCCGGCTCGACTCCGCGCGCGCCGCCGCCCAGGCCGCCGCGGCGGAAACCGCCCGGCTGCAGGGACTTTACCGCGGCGCCAATGCATCGCTGAAGGCGCTGCAGGCCGCGGCGGCCACGCGGATCGAGGCGCAGGTCCGGATGCGAGAGGCGCAGGCCGAGTTCCTGCTGCGCTGGGGGCCGCTGGCACAACTCGGCGACGCGCCGCGCGCCAGTCTCGTCGAGCAGCTTGCCGCCGGCCGGCAACTGCTGCTGCGAGCCGACCTCCCGGGCCGCCACATCCTGGCCGCGATTCCCCAGCGGGCCCTGGTCGATGTCGATGGAATCGAGGTGCCGGCGCGGGTGCTCGGGATGTTGCCGCAGGCGGCAGCGCAGACGCAGAGCGTCGGCCTGCTGCTGCAGATTCCGCATCCCCCCGGCGGGCTCGGAACGGGTGCCGAGCTGCCTGTAACGCTCGAGGGCGAGGCGGTCGGCGGCAGCGTGGTTCCGGAGGGAGCTCTGCTCTACGGCGAGCAGGGTGCCTACGTCTACCATGTGCTGTCCGGCAAAACCAAGGATGGCGCCACGCGCTTCGCGCCGCAGGCCGTAATCCTGGTGCAGCAGGTCGGCGACGGCTGGCTGGTGACGGGGCTCCACGCCGATGACCGCATCGTCGTCCGCGGTGCCGGTGTGCTGTGGTCGCTTCAGGGGCTGGCCAACCTCTCCGACGAAGACACCGACTGATGCTCAGCGCCTTCGTCCGCGCCTCGTTGGCGCACCCGCGCATCGTCACCGGGCTGTCGATACTGATCGCGGCGCTGAGCTTCGGCGCGCTGCTCAATGCGCGTTTCGACGTGTTCCCGGACTTCGCACCGCCGAACGTGTTGGTGCAGACGGAGGCGCCGGGGCTCGATGCGCAGCAGGTCGAGGCCCTGGTGACGCGGCCACTGGAGGGACTGCTGGCGGGCACCGAGGATGTGGCGGCCGTGCGCTCGACATCGAGCCAGGGCCTGTCGGCGATCCAGGTGGTGTTCAACCGCCGCGCCGACCCGTACCGACAGAGGCAGGTGATCACGGAGCGACTGGGCGAGTCCGCCGACATTCTGCCGCCCGGCGCCGGGCCGCCACTGCTGTCGCCGCTGTCATCGTCGATGCAGTACCTGATCCACATCGGCTTCACCAGTGACCGGCTGACGCCCGTGCAATTGCGCGGCCTGGTGCGCTGGGTGATCGCACCGCAGATCCTGGCGGTCCCGGGTGTGGCGGATGTACAGCTGTTCGGCGGCGCCGAGCGCGAGCGCCAGGTGATGGTCGACACACGGAAGCTGGCGGCCAACGGATTGACGCTGGACGATGTGTTCAGCGCTACCCGGCGCGCCACTGAGCTGATCGGCGGCGGCTACATCGAGACTCCTTCGCAACGCATCATCCTGCACGCGCAGGCGGCGGGTGCGACGCCAGCAGGCGCTGTCGCAAGCGGTGCTGACGACGCGCCATGGTCTGCCGATCCGGCTGAGTGACGTTGCGACGGTACGCGACGCTGCCGAGCCACGCTTCGGCGATGCGATCATCGGCGTCAAGCCTGGCATCCTGGTCGAGACATCGACACAGTACGGCGCCAACACTCTGACGGTCACGCATGCCTTGGAGCAGCGGCTGAACCAGATCGCGCCGGCGCTCGGAAGAGGAAGGAGTGATCTACCATCCGGCGCTGCTGCGTCCGGCGAGCTTCGTCGAGAGCGCGCTCGTCAGATTGCGGGCGTCGCTGCTCATCGGCGCCGTGCTGGTCGTGCATTCTGCTGCTGACGACGTTGCGCGACTGGCGCGGCGCACTCATCTCGTTTTCGTCCATACCGCTATCGTTGCTGGCGACCGTCTGGATCCTCGAGATGTTCGGGCTGTCGTTGAACACGATGAGTATCGGCGGTCTGGTGGTAGCGTTGGGAGTGGTTGTCGATGATGCCGTAATCGACGTTGAAAACATCACACGCAGGCGGCGCAACGCCGGCGCGGCTGGCGCGGAACTGGATGCACGCGAGCTGTTTGTCGGCGCCTCGCTGGAAGTCCGGCTGCCGGTGTTCTACGCCACCGCGGCGGTGGCGGTGGCGTTGTTGCCGATCTTCATGCTCACCGGCATTCAGGGAACGTTCTTCCGGCCGCTTTCGCTGGCCTTTCTGCTCGCCGTCGGCATTTCGCTGGTGGTCGCGATGAGCGCGACGCCCGCGCTGTGCGCGGTGCTGATGCGCAAGCACAAGCCGCCCGAGGAGGCGCGCTTCCTGCTCGCCTGCAAGCGCTTCCAGCGGCGCACGATCGAGAAGCTCTACCGGCACCCGCGCGTGGTGCTGGCCGCTGGTGCTCGGCACCGGGCTCGCCGGCGCGCTGCTGCTGCCGCTGTTCGGCCAGCGGCTGCTGCCGGATTTCCGCGAGAACTATCTGATCGCCCATGCCAGCCTGCGCCCGGGCGTCTCGCTGCAGGAGACCACCCGGGTCGGCGAGCAGATCTCCAAGCGGCTGGTGGCGATTCCCGGCATTGCGAGCGTCGCCGAGCAGATCGGCCGCGCCGTGAATGGTCAGGACCCGGATGCGCCGAACGAGAGCGAGTTCGATATCCAGATCAATCCCGCCAAGGGCTACACGCCGGATCAGATCGAGGCGGCCGATCCACGAGGTGTTCGACGACTTCCCCAACCAGCTCACGGAGATCTACTCGGTGCTGGCCGAGCGCATCGGCGAGACGCTGTCCGGCGAGACGGCGCCGTTCTTCGTCAGTGTATTCGGCAATGACCTGGATACCGATGATGCGGTCGCGGCGCAGATCGCCGCGGTGCTGCAGAAGCTGCCGCACGCCGGCGAGGTGCGCCTGCGAGGTCCCGCCGCGTGCAGCCCGAGCTGTATGTGCAACTGCGGCCGCAGCGGCTGGCGCTGTACGGACTGCAGCCGGACGACGTGCTGCAGGCTGTCAATGCGGCTTACCACGGCACCGTCGTCGGCGTGAGCTCGCGCAGGCCGACCGCAGCATTCCGGTGGCGGTGCGCATCGCCGGCGCCGGCGCATCGCCACAGGCGGTAGGCGCGTTGCTGCTGCGCAGCCCCGGCGGGCGCCGTGGTGCCGCTGTCGGCGGTCGCGCAGGCTCGAGGTGCAGTCAGGCCGCAGCCTGATCGATCACGACGACGGACTGCGGCGCCAGGTGGTGACCGTGAATCCGACCACGGCGGACCAAACGGGCTTCGCCGCGGCCGCGCGCCGGGCGATCGCCGCGCAGGTGAGGCTGCCTGCCGGCGTGTACCTGCGCTACGGCGGCGCGGCCGAGGCGCAGGTCGCCGCGGCGCAGCCAGCTCTACCTGCATGCCGCGGCGGCGCTGGTGCTGATCGTGCTGCTGATGGCGCTGGCGTTCGGCCACGCGCGGCACGTGGCGCTGGTGCTGCTCGTGCTGCCGAGCACGCTGATCGGCGGCGTCGCCGCCTCGGCGATGACCGGTGCGACGTTGACCCTGGGCGCGATGGTCGGCTTCGTCGCGCTATTCGGCATGGCGGCTCGTAACACCATCCTGCTGGTGTCGCACTACGACCACCTGGTGCAGGCGGAAGGCCAGACCTGGGGGCTGGAGACCGCGCTGCGCGGCTCCGAGGAACGGCTGACGCCGGTGCTGCTGACCGCGCTCATGACCGCGCTGGCGCTGCTGCCGGTGGCGATCCAGCTGCACCAGCCCGGCCACGAGATCGAAGGGCCGATGGCGGTGGTGATCCTGGGCGGCCTGGTGTCCTCGACGATCGTCAGCCTGCTGCTGGTGCCGCCGCTGGCGGCGCGCTGGCTGCAGCCATGATTTTCCATCTTGCGTGGCCGTGGATGGCGCTGCTGCTGCCCTTGCCCTGGATCATGCTCCGCTTGCGCCGCGCCGCGCAGCGCGGCGGCTCGGCGCTCTACCTGCCCTTTGCCGCATCGCTCGCGACTCCAGCCGCCGCCGCGACAGGGTCGCGCTACGCGCCGCTGCTGTTGAGCGCCGTCTGGGCGATGTTGGTGCTGGCCGCCATGCGACCGCAATGGTTGGGCCAGCCGCTGCCCGTCCCGAGCCGCGGCCGCGAGATCATGTTGGCGATCGACTGCTCGGGGTCCATGGCTACCCAGGACATGGGCGGAGCGAGCCGGCTGGAAGTTGCGCAGATCGTCGCCGGGCGCTTCATCGACCAGCGCCGCGGCGACCAGATCGGCCTGATTCTCTTCGGCACCCGCCCCTATCTGCAGGCTCCGCTCACGGCGGACATTGCGACCGTCCACCAGTTTCTGGACAGCGCCATGGTGGGTGTCGCCGGCACGCAGACGGCGATTGGCGATGCCATCGGACTCGCAATCAAGGAAATGCGACGGCGCGAGCGCACCGGGGGAATGCCCGGGCGCCAGTCGGTGCTCATTCTGCTGACCGACGGCGGCAATGACGCCGGCGTCGTCGAGCCGATCCAGGCGGCGCGGATTGCCGCCGAGACACGCCTGCGCATTTTCACGATCGGAGTAGGGGCGGCCGAGCAGCAGTCCCTCCTGGGATTCACCACCGGCAACAGCGAGCTCAATGCCGGGCTCTTGCGGCAGATCGTGAGCATCACCGGCGGTGAATATTTCCGCGCCACCAATCCGCAGGCGCTGCAGGCGGTTTATCGCCGGATCAATCAGCTCGAGCCGCCCGTGGAGCACGATCAGTGGCTGCGGCCCGCCGCCGAGTGGTTCAATTGGCCGCTGGCACTCGCGCTGCTGCTCAGCATCCCCGCGGCCTGGCTGATGGCACTGCGGGATGGCCCGGAGAACGCCCCGTGACTCCAAAAGGAGACGGATCTGCCACTGGACATATCCTGTTTCAGGGGCCATGCTTATACAAAGGCAAACCCGCCGAAAGGCGGGGACGCAAAGCTACCGGTCTAAGGGCGCAAGCTTATGACAGCGGGGTTGCCACTCGACACCGTCGCGTGTGAGCGTGCAAGCTCGACTGCATCGGATCCGGCACCCTCCCGGTAGTGACTCGATAGCTCATTCTCAGGGGGCACCCATGACATCGACGCCTGCCGGTTCCGCTGGCTCCTCGAGCACCTACGCGCATCAGGGCGGGGCCGGTACCGGCCCATTCATGCTCACCCTCTGTCGACTGGCGCAACCGGTCTCGATTCGGCCGCCCCAGTCGCCGCACCTGAAGCCATTCAAGTTCTTCACGAGTCGCGCCCGTCAGCGCGACGGCAGCGAGCAGCTGTACCTGCACATGGGCTTTTTCGACACTCTGGGTCACGCGGAAAAATGGGCGCGAGCCGTGCGCGGCAGACATCCCGATGCGATTGCCACTGCCGCACCGCCGGCTTTCCTCCAGCGCTTCGAGCCTGTCGACAATCCCTCGCTGACCGACACGCAGGTCCTCAACATCCTGGAAACGCGTCAGCCTGCCCCGGCTGGCACGGTCAGTGACGAGCAGGGCGGGGAGCCGATCCAGTTGCTCCGCCCGGACGACACCGGTACCCGGCGCGCCTTGAAGGAGGCAGTCGTTCAGGGCATGCCGGTTTCCTTCGCGCTGCAACTGCAATGGTCGCCGCGCCCGATCGACCTGAGCCGCGTGCCAACACTCCCCATATTCAAGGCGTATGCGCTCTATGTCGTCGAAAGCCGCACCGGCGGGCGCTCGTGTTTTTTCCTGAGACTCGGGTTCTTTGCAGATCCGGTATCGGCGAAGCAGGTCGCCACTCACGTCCGCTCGAGTTTCGCGTCGGCGGCGGTCGTGCCCGTCCTCGATGAGGAAATTGAGTGCGCACGCGAAGCCCGCGGGGACGCGTCGCTGATTCCCTGCCTGCTGCGGGAACGCCTCGATCATGCGCCCGAGTCCGTCGGTACGCCGGGTTGGCCGGGAGTGTCGCAGCCCGCGGCAGACCGCCGGCGTCGCGACGCCTCGAAGGGCTCCGGGACGCTGGAGGAGACGTTGGCGTTGCTTGCGGAGCGCGAGGTATGGAGTGACCCCGATTTCCTGAGCGATACCGGGGTCCGGCACCTGAAGGTCGAGGTGGAAAAGCTGACGTCCGGCGGGCGGCACTGACGGCGCCCCGCCCGCGGAAGTCAACGGCGTTCCTGGCTCCGCGCCGGGCCGAGAGCGTCCACGACCTGCTCGAATGTGAACGGCTGCAGATTCCGCTGCATTGACTCAGCCAACATCTGACGTAGCTTGCGGGCCAGCGCATCCCGGGAGTAGGGTTTGCTCAGCAGCTCGACCGGTTCGCTCACGGATCCGGGGGCGGCGAAAGCGTCCTCCGTATAACCCGAAGTAAAGAGTACCGCCAGGTTCGGCATGCGTTCGCGCGCTTTGCGCGCCAACTCCGTGCTCTTCATCGGCCCCGGCATGATCACATCGGTGAAGAGCAGATCGATGGGCATGCCGCTCTCGATGATGCTGAGGGCGCTCTGCGCATCCTTCGCCTTGAGCACCCGATAGCCGAGGTCGTTCAGCATCGCCACCACGGTTTCACGCACGTGCTCGTCGTCCTCGGCGACGAGGATCATCTCGTTGCCGCCTGAGGCTGGCAGCGTATCGACCTCACCGAGCGGCTCCGCGGACTGCATCGAGCGCGGCAGGTAGAGCTTGATGGTGCTGCCCTGGCCGAGCGTGCTCTCGATGTTGATGTGGCCGCCCGACTGCTTGACGAAGCCGTAGACCATGGAGAGACCGAGCCCCGTCCCCCGGCCTTCCGGCTTGGTGGTGAAGAACGGCTCGAACGCCTGCTCGATCACCTCCGCCGACATACCCGTACCGGTATCGGTCACCGCGACCATCACGTATTCGCCGCGCGTGACGGTTTCATGCGCCGTCTCATAGTCCGAGTCCAGAACGACATTGCTCGCCTCGATGGTCAGGCGCCCATCGCCCGTCCATCGCATCGCGCGCATTGATCGCCATGTTGAGCAGGGCATTCTCCAGGTTGCCCGGATCGACGAGCGTATTCCACAGTCCGGCGCCGATCACGGTCTCGACCGCGACCCCTTCGCCCACGGCTTTGCGGATGATGTCCTCCATGTCGCCGATGAAATCACCGAGATTGATCACCTTCGGGGCGAGCGGCTGTCGGCGCGCGAAGGCGAGCAGCTGCGAGGAGAGCTTGGCGCTGCGGGAGACTCCGTCCAGCGCGATCTGCACGCGCTTCTCGGCATCCGCGTTGCCGCTGACGTAGCGCTTGAGCAGGTGCAGGTTGCCGCTGATGACGTGCAGCAGATTGTTGAAATCGTGCGCGATACTTCCCGTGAGATTGCCGATGGCTTCCATTTTCTGGCTGTGACGCAGGGCCGCCTCGGCCTTGACTAGTTGCGCCGTGCGCGATTGCACCCGCTCCTCGAGCGTCCGGTTGAGCTCGGTCAGGGCGGCCGCGGCATTGCGGGCCTCGCTTTCACTGTGCCGCAACGCGGCGACCATGGCGCGGCGCTCGGTGACATCGCGCAGGATCACGGTGGCGAAGAGGCGCGCGCCGCTTTTCCAGCGCGATGCGGAAGCCTCGAAATAGCGCAGCTCGCCGCCGCTGTTGGCCGCGATCAGTCCCTTGGACTGACCTGCTCCGGTGCCGTCGATTGCGCCGCGCCACAGGGTCGCCCATTCGTTGCGGGTATCGAACAGGCTGGGCGGCATTGGCTCCCACCAGATTGGAGTCTTGCCGGCCGAAGCGCGCATCGGCTGCCGGATTCGCAAACTGGACGAGCCCTTCCTCATCGACGGTAATGATGATGTCAGGAGCGCTGGCGACCACGGCGTCATAACGCGCATCCTGCTGCTCGCGCAGATAGCGCACCCGCCGCGTTGCTGCCGTGACGTCGGTAATGGCGATCACGCATCCTTGAGGAGGCGTCCGTCCGATAGGCGAGATGGTGACGTCGTGCAGCAATGGTTGCCGCGAGCGGGTTTGCAGCGGAAGGAGGCCCGGGTTCAGGGCGTGAGTGATTACGGTGGAGGCGCCGGACGTCAGCGCCATCGAGATCGCCTGCCGACAGCCGCCGCAGTTCGGTTCGAGGAAACATTTCCTCGAGCAGCTTGCCGCGGGCGCTCTCCGCGGTGATTGCGCACGCGAGCTGTATCCAGGCGTTCCAGAGCACGACGCGGCCGGCCCGGTCGAGAACGATGAGGCCGCCGCTGACGGCATCGAGGATCGAGCTGCTGGATATCGGGCTATGCGACATGGTCCGCCGCTGAGCTCAGGCCGGTCGAGCGCTCGATGTAGGCATCGAGCAGGCTGTGCAGCATCGACGAGCGAGGGCAGATCGAGGATCAGCGCGAGAAATCCCTGGATGTCGCGCTGCTTGACCAGGAAGTTGATGTAGATGAAGAGCACCGAGTCGTGGCCGCCGGAGTGGGCGCCGAAGAAGTCCACGCCCTCGCCGTGGATGACTTCGGGAAGCGAGATCTTCAGGTTGCGCTGCAGGCTGTTGGCGATGGTCGAGAGGCAGCTGTTCAGCAGGATGTTGCCGGTCTCGGCCAGGGCTTCCTGCTCGAGCTCCATGATGTCGTCCAGCGACAGTTCCGCTCCGACCAGGGCGCGGATGAGCTCCATGCTCCTGGCTTCGGGGAATATCAGCAGCGCCCGTCCGCGGATGTCACCGTCGAAATCCTGATGGATGCCGACCAGGCGTTTCGCGCCGTGCTCGCGCAGGTTCACGATCGCCTGCTCGCGGGTTACGACAGCCGCCCGGGGCACCGACAGCAGGACCTCTTCGCGTACGAGCTCGCTGAGATTCGTGGCCGCACTGCTGACGCCGAGATTCACCAGCTCGGTAAGGGCATCGAGCTGGAGGTCGGTCAGGGTGGTGAGCGGGTCGCTCATGGTGAATCAGCCTTTCGGCCCGCGGCGGCGCGCAGAAAGTCGGCGAGCGCGCTTTCGGTCACTGGCTTGGCCAGAAAGGTGGCACCGGCGGCCTCGGTGCGCTTGATCACTTCCACCTGGCGATTGGCCGAGACCACCGCGACCCTGATGGCGGGGTCGAGGGCCCGGAGCTCCGCCGCCAGCGTCACCCCGTCCATGCCGGGCATGTTGAAATCGACGAGCACGATCTCGGGCGAGAGCTCCCGGGTCTGCTGCAGCGCTTCGGCGGCGTTTGCGGCCTCGATTCGCTTCCAGTCCGGCTGCAGCGTGCTCAGCACCTTGCACACGGACATGCGGGCGAGCTTGCTGTCATCGACGATCAATACCTTGTATGTCACGAAACTCCTCCAATAGCCGGCGCCACCCAGTCCTCGAGACGGGCATCAGCCGGGGGACCGAGCAGCTTGGGTCGCACCGCCAGCAGAACTTGAACCACTGCCGTATGGGCACCGTGGCAGTCTCGCCAGTCGACGGTCGCCGCCGGGTCGGCGAGCAGGTGCTGCAGCAAAGGCTCGGCGTCCGCGCTGGAACAGGCGCCCACCAGCTCGATACAACCGTCGGCGCCGATCCGGACCGTCATTGGAGCATCTCCGCGATGTCGAGCACCAGGAGTACCTGTCCGTCACCGAGCAGGGTCGTCCCCATGATTCCCGGTGTGCCCGCGAGCAGGCCCTCCAGCGGTTTCAATATGAGGTCCAGTCGCTCGACTATCCGGTCCACCCGAAACGCGCCGCACTCCCCATTGGCGGCTGCAACTACCAGGGTTGCCTCGTCATCGTCGTCCGACGCCTGCAGCTCGCTCCTGAGGATACTCGCCAGATCGAGCACCGGCACCGTGCGGTTGCGCAGCACCACGACCGGCGCCGCGCCGACTTTGGAAATGGCGGCTTGCGGAATGCGAATCGTCTCGATTATAGCGTCTAGCGGCAGTCCGAACATCTGGCCTCCCGCCTCGACCGTCATCACGTGCGTCATCATGACGCTAAACGGAAGCGATAGCTTTACAGAGGTCCCCTGGCCGGCGACGCTGGCGAGGGAGACGTGGCCACCGACCCTTTCAACGGTCCGACGTACGGCGTCCATTCCCACTCCGCGCCCCGATATCTCCGTTACCGTCGTAGCAGTGGTGAACCCTGGCGCGAAGATCAAATTGAGCGTTTCCGCTTCCGTCAGCGTGACGACCTGCTGCTCGGTGACCAGGCCGCGTGTCGCGGCGATTTGGCGCACCCGCACGAGGTCGATGCCGGCGCCATCGTCGCTGATCTCGATGAGGACCTGACCGGCGACTCGCTCCGCCTTGATGCGCAGGCGGGCGGTGGGGGCTTTCCCGGCGGCGGCGCGCTCGCCCGCGCGCTCCACTCCATGGTCGATCGCATTGCGCACCAGGTGCAGCAGAGGCTCGAACAGCATCTCCACGATGGTCTTGTCGGCTTCCGTCTCGTCCCCCTCGATGACCAGCTTCACCGATTTACCCAGGTTCGCTGACATCTCGCGTACGAGGCGCGGGAAACGTTGCAGGACCGCGCGCAGGGGCCGCACCCGCATCCGCAGCACGGAGCGGCGCAACTCTGCGACGAGGTGCTCGAGCGCGCCGTGTCTATCCTTCAGAAGGTCCGCGGCCCCCGGATCGCCGGCACGGGCGAGCTTGGCGACGTGACCGATGGCGTTGTTGACTACCGTGAGTTCGCCGGCCAGGCGGACCAGGGCATCGACCTGTTCGGCGTCGATTCTGAGCGTGCGCGCCAGAAGCTCCGGTGCGTGCGCGGCAGCGACGGTCGCCGCGACCTCCTCCGGGGTCTCGGCGCTCAGAAGTTGCGCCAGGGCTTCCCGCAGGGGTTGTACCGAGAGCGCCATCAGGCTCTGCCCGGCCGCCCGGGAAATTCGCCCGGACAGCTCCAAGCGGCCGCAGAACCGCAACGCATTCGCCGCCACCGCTGCCGCGGAGCCGACTCTGCCGGCGAAATTCCGCGCCGAGGTTTCCTCGAGGAAAGCGTGCTGCGCCTCGATGACACCCGCCACGTGTGGGGGAAGGGCGCCGGCTGAATCCTCGACGGCGCCGGTAATCGGCACGATCCCGCAGTCCCCGGTATGACCTTGCAGGTGTGCGTGCAGCTCTGCGGCTGAGGCGCTGCTGAGCGCGGTCAGAATGAGGTTGCAGCGGAAGGGATCGAGGTCGCCCGCCGCTCCCCAGGGCTCGCGGGCGCTCAGCTCGAGTGCCACCAGGCCTGGCAGGGATGTCATGCGTTCCAGGGGATCTTCCCCTTGGTAGAGGCTGTCCGCGCCAGGCACGAAGCGGATCGCGGTGAGGCTGTGCGCGGCAGCGAGGCGATGTCTACCCACGATCTCGCCCACCCAGACGACGGCAGCACGCTGCGCGGGACTCGCGGCGCTCGCAGCGTGCGCGCCAGTTGGATCCGGCGGCAGCTCCCCCGACTGCTCGATGATGTCGAGCCACCCGCTCACCTGATCGAGATGCGCCAGGCACTGACCGATGTTTGCGGCCGTGAGCGCGCTGCTGCCGGCGCGGGCCGCGGCGAGCACCTCCTCCGCGGCGTGCATCGAGCTTTCCATCGCCGGGAATTCGACGATCGCGGCGCTGCCCTTCAGGGTATGGAACGCGCGGAAGACCTCATCGAGGCGCTCCCGGTCGCCGGGCGATTGCTCGAGAGCCAACAGCCCGTCGCCGGCGGTATCGGCGAGCTCGCGCGACTCGATCACGAACTGCTGCAGGAACTCGTTCATGCGGCAACTCCGCACAGGATGCGCGCGAATTCCACCAGCTGCTCGCGATCGACGGGCTTCACCAGGTAGTAGTTGGCGCCGGCGGCGCGAGCGGCCGCGACATCCGCCGCTGCCGCTTCCGTGCTGGTCACGAGCGCGGGAATGGCGGCCATCGGACCTTCCTTCTGCCGCAGATTTCGCAGGAACGTGAGACCATCCATTTGCGGCATGTTGATATCCACTATCAACAGATCGACCGTCCGGGCAAGGAGGTACTCGAGCGCCTCGAGCCCGTTGAGCGCCTCCTGCACCCGAAAGCCGGCTGCTTCCAGGATAGAGCGATAGTAGACGCGTACCAGCGCGCCATCATCCACCACCAGTATCGTCTTGGACTCGGCGGTCATGAGCGCGTGATTTCCGGTCGTTGATAGACGATGGCATTGTCGAAGCGACGCACCTCGAAGAGCGCGGAGATCCGACTCATGGATTCGGTATGACCCAGGCAGATGAACCCGCCGGGCAGCAGGTTCTCGTAGAGATTCTCCGCCGCGATGCGCCGCGAGGCATCGTCGAAATAAATGAGGGCGTTGCGACAGAAAATGACATCGAACCGCCCGTGCTGCCGGGTCTGCTCGGGCGACACGAGGTTCACTGTGGTGAAGGAAACGGAGTCCCGCAACCGCGGGTCGATCCGCCACGCCTCCTCGGGGAGCGCCTCGAAGTATTTGCGGACGAGCTCCGGCGGCAGACGCATCAGGGCGCGCTTGCTGAACGTTCCATCGCGTGCGCGCTCGAGGACTTGCGTGTCGATGTCGGAGCCCACGATCTCGATCAGGTACTCATCGACACTGGGCCAGTTTTCGAGCAGCCACATGGCGATCGAATAGGGCTCCTCGCCGGTCGAGCATGCGGCCGACCAGATGCGCAGCGCATCACCGCTACGCTTGTCGCTCACCCGCTCCCTGAGCAGGTCGCTGGTGAGACATTTCAGCTGGTAATCCTCGCGGTAGAAGTAGGTCTCGTTGACCGTGAATGCATTGACGAACTCCTGGATCTCGTCCCGTGTGTCCGTGCGCAGTTGCCCGAAGTAGTCAGCAAAGGATGTCGAGCCGGTGGCCGCCATGCGCTCCCAGACGCGCCCTTCGACGTAGTACCGCTTCGCCTCTGTGAATATCATTCCGGTGCGTCGATAGAGGTATTCGCAGAGCCGTCGAAACTCATCTTCCGTCAGAGTTGGCCGCTCACCCACAACTGCGCGCGGCCGTGATGCGGTCGGTGGCCAGCTTGATGGCGAAGGTCAGGAAGGGTATCTGCGAGAAGCGTTGCGCGCATTGGTTGAGCGCCGCCAGGGCCGACGGGTTGCCGACCTCGGCCAGCACCTCGATCGCCGCCGCGCATACGTTCACCTCGCTCTCGCGGGCGAGCAGGTCGCCGAGGATCCGGTTGGCTTCCTCACCGGGGAGGCCGCGCGCGAGCTCACAGCTCAGTATCCGCACGTCGACATCCGGATCCCGCAACAGTTGCGGCAGTAACTCGCGCCTGGCTACGACCGACGAGCTCAACGCATCGAGAGCGCCCGTGCGCAGGGCGGAGTCGTCGGAGCGCAACAGCGGTAACATCCCGGCGATGCTGTCGCGGGTGCCGATGCGCGCCAGACTGGTGAACATCGCTTCGCGAACGCGGGAATCGCCCTCCTGCGGCAGCGCCGCCGCCAGGGCGGCCGCACAGTCGGGCAGCTCGGCCGCCGCACGGGCCGCGGCCCAACGATCGTCGGCATTGGCACTGCCGAGACGGCTGAGTACCTCGGCGGCGCTCGGTTTGGCCTGTTCGGGAGAGGGAGTGGGCTTACGGATCAGTGGCACGGGACCAGCCTCCGCAGACATTGGGCGATGCCCGGCAGCGGCACGACATGGGCAGCGCCGCCGGCGCGCACGAGCTCTCCCGGCATTCCCCATACGACAGCCGTCTCTTCGGCTTCCGCAATCGTGGCGCCGCCCTCGGCGCGCAGAACCGCCATCGCTTTGGCGCCGTCGTTGCCCATGCCCGTCATCAGCACGCCGACCAGCTGGACGGCCGGAAGGTATTGCAGCGCCGAGCGGACCAGCCGGTCCGTGCTCGGGTGCCACGGGTAGTCGGGGTCGGCAGGAACGCTCATCGCAACGCGCCCGGAGCGCCGCTTCGAGACCACCAGGTCCGCATCGCCGCGTCCGATGTAGACGCAACCGGCCTCGAGGGACAGGGGTTGCGAGACTTCCACGACGGGTAGCTCGCAGAGCCCCGTCAGGCGCCTGGCGAGCGGTCCCGTGAACCCCGCCGGCATATGCTGCGCAACGAGGATCGGCCAGGGGAAGCTCGAGGGCAACGGTGCGAGCAGCGCTTCGAGCGCGGGCGGTCCACCGGTCGAGGTTCCAACGAGCACGAGCCCCTCGCCGCTGGGGCGGGTTTCACCGCGAGCAACCGGCTCGAGGAGAGGTGCGGCGCGTCGCGTGACCATCGCACCGCCGATCTTGAACTGAACCCGCTCGCGCAGCCGATGGCTCGCGGAAAGCCGTGCGGCCGCCGCCGTCCGCACCTTTTCCTTGAAAGTGGGCGCGAATTCCCGCATCCCGAGTGACACCGCGCCCGAGGGCTTGGAGATGAAATCCACCGCACCCAGGCGCAGGGCTTCCAGGGTGGCCTGGGCTCCTGCGGCAGTCACGGTCGACACCATGAGGACGGGACAAGGCCGCTGCACCATGATGCGATCCAGGCATTGCAGACCGTCCATCTGCGGCATCTGCACGTCCAGAGTGATGACGTTCGGCTTGAACGTCTCGAGTTGAGCCAGGGCTTCGAGTCCGTTGCGCGCGACCTGAACCTCGAAATCCGAGTCTTCCGCGAGAACATGGGTGAAAAGCTTGCGCACCAGGGCCGAATCGTCGACTACCAGAACCTTGATCACGCATCCGTCCGCTGCTGTTGGGCTTGGAACTTGTCCAGCAACCCCCGTTCCGCGCGCGTCAAGAGCTCCGTCGGGTCGAGCAGCAGCACGATCCGGTTCGATGACGCGAGATTGATGACACCGCGCACCAGGCGAGACGTGTCGTCGGTCAGCTCAGGTGCGGGCTCCACGGCGTTCGGACTCGAGCGCAGGACATCCGAGACGCTGTCGACAATGACCCCGGCGCGATGACGCTCGGTCCTGACGACGATCAACCGTCGTCCATCGGTGTTTCCCAGAGGCGGCATTTCGAAGCGCCGGCGCTGGTCGATCACCGGCAGAATCTCGCCACGCAGATTCACGACGCCTTCCAGGAATTTCGGGGTCTTCGGCAGGCGGCTGATCTGCTCCGGCACCCGCGCGACCTCGACCACGGCATCGATCGGGAGACCGAACTCGTTGTCCCCGAGACGAAAGGCGAGGAAGGTCAGTTCCTCGTGGGCGCTCAGCGCCACGGGCTCATCGCGCCCGGTGGCCGAGCGCTGCCCGGCGGCGAGTTTCTGCATCACGTCATCCCGAAAGAGCTGCTGCGTTGAAAGGATCGAGATCAGGCGCCGGCCGGCCTCGCCGCGAAAGACGGATTTGATACGCGACTCACCGCCCGTGCGCGCCGCGAGCGCCAGTGGAACAGGATCGAGAAGCCTGGTATCCGCGGCTACGATCGCGCGCGCGCGGTCGGCGACGAGGCCAACGCGCGTGCCGGCGACCTTGACGATCACGACCTTCTCCCGATCCGGCGCCGTCTGCCTCAAAGGGAAACCGAGCAGGGCCCGCAGCGACAGCAGCGGTAGGAGCGTGTCTCTCACGGTGGTGAGCCCGAGCACCACGGCATCGGAATGGGCGAGGGTGGTCATGCTGGCCGGAGCCGGGATGATTTCCTGCACATCCGTCAAGGGCAGCGCGAATTCCTGGCCCGCGACATCGAATGTCACGAGGGTCTCCGTTTCCTGCGAGCCGAGGCTTGCGTCGCGTTCGCGGGTCGTGGCCCTGGGCCTGGCGTCGCGTGGGCGCGCGCGCGCGCGGCTGGAGAAGGCTGCCTCCAGCATGGCTTTGATGTCGAGGATCTTCGCCACTCCCTTGCCTCCCGCGACGGCAAGGACTCCGAGCAGTCGCTCCGCGCCCTGCGCGCCAACCTCCTTGGAACGAGTATCGATCTGCTCCGCCGCCGCATATTCCAGAGTCGCCACCGCATCCACCAGGACGGCGATCGGCGCGCCGATGTCGAGGACGACGGCACGGGCGCTGGCGCCGTCCGCAGCGGCGGATTTTCCAAGCAGCTGCCGCAGGCCCGCGACCGGAAGCACCGCTCCGCGCAGGTTCCCGATCCCGAGCAGAGCGGGCGGCCCTTGCGGGACCCGGGCCACATCCGGCATGCGGATCACTTCGAGCACGTCCTGAGACCTCAGGGCGTAGAGCTGCCCGCCGACGTGGAAAGTCAGGAATCGTCCGGAATCGAATTGCGGCTGCGGCTGCACGGCGGCGTCACACGGTCTGTCGTCGCATCGCCTCCGCAAGCGAGGCGATTTCTTCGATGGCGGCCGCTAGATCCTCCGCGCTGCGGGATTGCTCGCTTGCCGCCGTGGCAGCTTCCCGCGCCGCCACGCTCGCTTCCTCCGCCGCGGAGGCGATCTGCTGCGAGGCTTGCGCGATCTCCGTCGTCGCCGACAAAACGTTGCCCGCGCTTTGGAGAATGGACTTGCCGGCCGCGCCGAGCGCGGTCACATCGTCGGTAAGCTGCAGCAGGCCGGCAGCGACCGAGCTATTTTTCTGGACCTCGGCCGCCGCGGTCGCAGTGATCTGTTGCAGCTCGCTCTTGAGAACGCCGATCTGGTCCAGGATGCCGCGGACGGAGTCCTTGGCGCGCTCGAGGTTCACCGATGCGTCGCGAGCCAGATTGCGAATGTCGCTCGACACCACCGCGAAGCCACGTCCGGATTCTCCCGCTCGAGCGGCCTCGACCGATCCACTCACGGCGAGCATGCTGATTTGCACGGCAACCAAGGTGATGGTGTCGATGATCTTCTCGATCCTGCGTGCCACGCTCTCGAAACCGCTGATCCCACTCAGGCTTGCTCGGGTGTCGTCGAGGGCGCTCGAGACTCCGGCGATCAGGCTGTCGACAGAGCGCCGTCCCTCCTTGCAGCGCGGCCTCGAGGCTCGCCACGCGCTCATCGCCCGCCTTGGCATTGGCCTGCGTGAATCGAGCGTTGCGATCGATCTGACTCAAGGCGCTCGCGGTTTGGTGGGTCGCGGCGGACTGCGTCTGCGCGGCCTCGTTGATCTGCTCGACGGCGGCCATCACTTCGGTCGCGGCGCTCGATAGCTCCTGGATGGCGGCCGAGAGCTCCTCGGCACTCGCGCCGATCTGCTCCAGGCTCGAGGCGTTGTTGCGGCCCGTGCGCAGCTTCTCGGCGAGCGCGGCCAGCCGTTGCGCGGCGAGCTGTCCCTCATCGAGGGATTTGGCCTGCTGCCCGACGGCGGTGCGCGCCTCGCCCGCCGCCGATGATTGCTCCTCGGCGGACGCCGCGACCTGTTCCGCTCCCTTCTGCGCTTCCATTGCCGAGCGCTCGGCCTCCAGAGCCGCGGTCAGGATGCCGCGACTTCCCTCCGCGATCCGGGACATGTCGTTGCGCCGGGCCTGAAGAGTCTCGGTCACGCGCGTGGCCGCACGGGCTTCCTGAAGTGCGCGCTCCGCAGCGGTTCGCAGTGCGGTCGCCGACTTCCTGGACCTCCTTCTGAATGGTGGCACTCAGAGACTGAATTTCCCGCGCGCTCCGGTCGGAGATTCTCCGCAAGACTTCGCACCTCATCGGCGACGACGGCGAAACCAAGCCCGTGCTCGCCTGCGCGCGCCGCTTCGATCGCCGCGTTGAGAGCAAGGAGGTTGGTCTGATCCGACAGGCGGCTGACTGTCTGACTGACCGCCGCGATTTCTTGCGCGCGCGCGTCGAGGTCCGTCAGCAGGGTGACCGACGTGGCCTGTCGCTGCGCTCCTTGCTCGATGGCCCTGATGGAGCCTGCGATCTGCACCGAGGACTCGGCCAGGGCAACCGCGACCGACTCCGTGCGCCGAGTCGATGCATCCGCCTCATCACGCGCCGCCGTCAGATCGGCGACGACCCGTTTGATGGCGCTCGACTGCTCCTGGCAGGCTCCGGCCGCCGTCTCGGCGCCGCGGGTGATCTGCTCCATGGAGCGCGCGAGCTGGCGAGTGGCCGAGGCGGCTTCCGTCAGGCCGCTGGCGAGCTCCTCGGAGGCAGCAGCAAGACGTTCCGCGGCGGTCTCGTTGCGATCCGCCGGCTTCGTCGGGCGCACCGCTCCTGGCGGTGTCGC
This sequence comes from uncultured Pseudomonadota bacterium, assembly GCA_963726045.1. Taxonomy (GTDB): domain Bacteria; phylum Pseudomonadota; class Gammaproteobacteria; order Steroidobacterales; family Steroidobacteraceae; genus 13-2-20CM-66-19. Next base: position 529,983 of record CAVSAZ010000011.1, on the reverse strand, counting down.
GGCGCCCGGTTTCCGCGCGGCGGGGCCTCGGGCGAGCTCCTGCTGGACGGATTCGATCTTCGATTTCTTGACTAAAGCCATTGGGCCCTCAGGGTGATGCGGCAGCGAGCGGGGCCTTCTTTTTCGACCCGCTGGATGCTAGGGGATTCGAGTCGCTTTGGGCAAGGCTTTCGCCAGCCTGCGCCAGCCGACGTTACCGTGGGCCTGGCCGTGAGGCTTCAGTAGCTGACTGCGTCGGTGTTGCCTCCGCACAGGACGACGCCCACGCGCTCTTCCGGGCGAGGGCGGTAGGCACCGCTCAGGAGGGCCGCCATCGCGGCTGCGCCACCGGGCTCGGTGGCGATGCGCATCGCGCGCCAGAGGACCCGCTGCGCATCACGGATGGACTCGTCTTCCACCAGCACCGCGCGCTCGACATACCGTTGCGCCAGCGGGAACATCAAATTCCCCACCCGGCGTGGCGCCAGAGAATCGGCCGCGATTCCCCCGGCCTCCGCGTCGACGGGCTGTCCCGCTTCGAGCGCGCGGAAAAGCGTTGGGGCTGCTCTTGGCTCCACGGCGACCAGCTTCACTCTGCCGGCGAACCATGCGGCGATTCCGCCGATGAGGCCGCCGCCGCCCACGGCGACCAGCAACGTGTCCAGGGGCGCGTCGTCTTCAACCTCCAGAGCGAGCGAGCCCTTGGCCAAGAAGTGTCTCGGGCTGGTCGAAAGCGTGGATCTCCAGCGCTCCCGATTCGGCTGCAAACTCACGGCTCGCCGCGAGGGCGTCGGCGTAGCGCTCCCCGGCAACGATGAGTTCGGCACCGAATTCCCGGATCCGCTCGCATTTCGTCGCCGCCGCGACGCGCGGCACGAAAATGGTGGCGTGGGTTTGCAGTTTCCTGGCCGCGAACGCAACCGCGAGGCCATGATTGCCGCCCGATGCCGCGACCACGCCTGCTTTGGGAATCGGACGCAGCAGCAGATTCGCGAGCGCGCCGCGCGCCTTGAAGGAGCCCGCATGTTGCAGCAACTCCAACTTGAAGCTGATCGGCGCCGTCCGCAGCCCGAGGTCCGCGCCATCGACTTGCATCATGGGTGTGCGCCGCAGGTGCGGGCGAATTCGCTCGTAGACCGTGGCGATGGCTTCACGGGTAAATTCCATGGAATCCGCCGATGTCTTGCGAGCGGATGGCCGCTCCTGTGTATGATCTCACATGACCAACTCGATCACGAATGCCCGCAGGGCGCGGCAGGTGTGCGTTCTCGGAAGCGCCGAGCCCGGATCGGCCGCTTTCGAGATGGCGGGCGCGGCCGGTGAGCTGCTCGCGCGGCTGGGAATCACGGTAGTCAGCGGCTGCGGCAGCCCCGCTACCCGCGTGGCGGCGCAAAGGGCGATGGACGCGCACGGGCTGGTCGTCAGCATCGTGCCCTCCGCTGACATCAACCTGCGGGATTGGCCTTGCACCGTCCTCATTCCCTGTGGCATGGGCGATGCGCGCAACCTTCTCATGGCCCTCGCCGGCGATGCGTGCCTGGTGATCGGCGGCCGCGCTGGAACCATCTCGGAGGTGTGTCTGGCATGGTTGCACCGTCGGCCGCTCCTGCCACTGACGGGTTGCGGTGGCTGGTCGGATCGGCTCGAAGCGAACCCGCCGGACGAGCGCGCGAATTCCAGGATTCTCGCTTGGAACTCGATGCGCGCTCTGGAGAGCAACCTGCGCGAGCTCGGGCTTGTCGAGCGCGGCGTCTGAGTTGCAAAATGCACGTCCTTCGAATCAGGGGAGATCGGACATGCGATGGCGTGAGTTGCTCATCAGTACCGTTGTCGTCGCCTGCGGCCTCACACAACCCGCGGCCGCGTCGGCATCGTCGCAGCATCCCTTCGGCATCGACGATCTCTCGAGCTTGCGCAGCAGCCACGGGATAGCTGTCGATCCTGCCGGCAAGCATGTCCTTTATGACGTCACCTATTTCGGTGCGACGGGCTCCCAGAAACATCAGCTGCACGAGATAGGGTTCGCTGGTGACGGCGATCGGGTGCTCGCGCTGCCGGAGCAGTTCACACCCGCGGGCTTCCTGCCCGACGGAAATGCTCTGTACGGTGTTTATGAGCTCGACGGCAACCAGCAGCTCGCGCTCGTGTCGCTGGATGGTACTCAACCCCTGCGTCTCGTCGTTCTGCCAACGGGTATGCGCAATCCGGTGATCTCTCCCGACGGGGGCCACCTCGCCATGTTGAGCGACCCCCGCCCCAAGGACACGCTGCAGGACGTGCGCGAAGTCATCGAGAACGATCAATCACGGTTGTATGTGATGGATGCCGCCGGTACGCATGGCGGCTGGTGGTGCCCCGATCTCAACTACGTCACGCAGTTCGCATGGTCGCCGGATGGTAAACGCCTGGCCGTGGTCAGCGAGACGCCCAAGATCGGCCATCACGAGGTACACGACACGATCGATATCTGTGATGCCTCCGGGACGAGGCACGTCGCGACAATGCCGGTCCCTACCAGCGGCATAGCGTGGACCGACCGAGGCACAACGCTTGCATTCACCAGCACCACCACCCAGGTGCTGACGCCGGACCATGTGTGGACCGTGTCGGCGGCAGGCGGCACGCCGCGTGACGATACCCCGGATCTCGACGGCTCGGCGGTGGGCTTGGTGGGCGATCCGCACGGCACCGTGTGGGTGGAGCTACACAAGGGAGTTGCCGTCGAGGTCGATCGCTTCCGGAAGGGCAAGCTGACAACCGCGTACAGCTGGGCCAACGGGATCGTGGTGCAGCCCATATTCCCGATGCTCGCGAGCTCGCCGCAAGCTGCTGCCTTCAACGTGGCGGATCCGACGCATGCAACCAACGTGGCTGTCGCGCACGACGGTCAATTGCAGCGGATCACACACCAGTCGGACGATTTCATGTCGCGTCTGAGTCTGGGCGAAGTGCGCGTCGTCAATTGGACTTCCAAGGACGGTACGCACCTCCAGGGAATCGTCACGTTCCCGGCTGATTACAAGGCGGGTACGCCGGCGCCCTTCCTGGTACTGCCGCATGGTGGCCCGGAGGCGAACGATACCCTCACGTTCGATATATTCGCGCGCTTCGTCGCGGGTCTCGGTTACGTCGTCATGCAGCCGGAGTATCGCGGCTCGACGGGGTACGGCTCGGCTTTCATGGATGCCATCTACCAGCACTTCGGCGACCGTGCCTACAGCGACGTCGACAGCGCGACCGACTATGCCATCGCACGGGGCTGGGCGGACCCCAAGAAACTTGCGGTATTCGGCTGGAGTGCGGGCGGCTTCATGACGGCTTGGACGGTGACACAGACCAATCGCTACCGCGCCGCGGTCGAAGGCGCGGGGATTACCGATTGGCTGAGCTTCATTCCGGTGAGCGACATCGGGCAGGTCGACTACGATGCGCGCTATGAGGAAGGCGACGCGACGCCGTTCCTCAAGTTTTCGGCGGTCATGTACGCCGACCGGGTCACGACTCCCGTGCTGATCCTGGATGGCGACGCCGACCGCCGCGTACCGATGCTCCAGGGCCGGGAGTTCTTCATCCTGCTGGCGGAGCGGCACAAGACGGTCCGCATGGTGACGTATCCCGGCTCGCCGCATTTTCCCGTGCTGATCGAGCAGCGCCGCAACGTCTTCCAGGAAGTTGCCGCCTGGCTCGGCAAGTACGACCCGGCGGAGGGCGCCAGGCCCTAGCGCCCGCGTCGCGCGGCTTCGATCGTGGCGATGTCGATCTTTCTCATGGTCATCATCGCATCGAACGCGCGCTTCGCGGCGGCACGGTCTGGGTCGGTGATGGCCTCCATCAGCGCGCGTGGGGTGATCTGCCAGGACAGTCCCCATTTGTCCTTGCACCATCCGCACGCGCTCTCGGCGCCGCCGTTGCCGATGATGGCGTTCCAGTAGCGATCGGTCTCCGCCTGATCGTCGGTGAGGATCTGGAACGAGAAGGCTTCGGTGTGTTTGAAAGCAGGGCCGCCGTTGAGACCCATGCAGGGCACGCCCAGCACCGTGAATTCGACCGTCAGCGCCTGCCCCTGTTTGCCACTCGGGTAATCGCCGGGGGCATGGTGGACCGCTGCCACGGTACTGTTCGGAAATGTCCGGGCATAGAACCTGGCGGCCTCTTCGGCCGTGCCGTCATACCAGAGACAAATCACGTTCCGGGCCATGGTGCACCTCCGCGGATCGCAGAGCTTACCATGTAGAATGAGCGCTTCGATGGAACCCATCCGTACCTACTCGACGCGGCTCGAAGGCGATCTGGCAAGGATCGCTTTGGAAGGCGCCGGCATAGCCGCGGCGGTCGTCGGCGTGGACGTGGCGTTTGGCGGAATCGGTGGCGTTCAGCTGCTGGTGCCGGAAGATCGCGTCGCCGCAGCTGAAGAAGTACTCAAGGAGCTCGAGCGTCCTCAACCCGGATAGATGGAAGCAATCATGCCGCGAATTCGTTCGCTGTCCTTGCTCGTTATGCTCATCGCTACCGCCTTCTGCGGTGCGACGGCTTGCCATGCTGCCCAGGCCGCGCCGCACGAACCGGGTACCTCCATGTCCGGGATGTCGATGCCAGGGATGAACATGGGCGGCAGGAAGGTTGGCACTCAGGCGCCAGCCGATGCGGCCGCTCTCGGGATCAAGGCGCAGACGCACATCACTCTCTACGTGCTGCCCGGCACCAATGGTCTCGGCTTCACAGGCCCGGACAACGCCCATCACGACACGATGGTGCCGTCGGGGTTCGTGTTGCGGAAGGGAGCTCGGATCACGTTCACCGTGGTCAATCTGGACGACATGAGGCACTCGATCACCGCGCCGGGGCTGGGCGTCAACATCATGATCAAGGCGGGAGTCGATCGGAACAACGGCACCATCGCGCCCAGCACCACCACGTATACCTTCGTTCCGACGAAGGCGGGTCAGTTCCGTTGGTACTGCGTGTTCCCGTGCGACATGCCGCAGCACTGGGCCATGTCCGCAAGTTACGACGGGCCGGACCGCGATGGCTTCATGGCGGGCATCATCCGGGTGTTATGACGAAGGTGGCGGGGCAGGCGATGATCACGGTGTTTGGCGAGGGGAGGGGGTTCCGGGTCGTCTGGCTGCTGGAGGAGATGGGGCTCGCGTACCGGCTGAGGCCGGTGGACCTGCTGGCCGGCGTCGAGAAAGATACCGAGTTTCTGGCAATCAACCCCGCCGGATTCATTCCCGCGATCAGGGACGGCGACGTTACGATGGTAGAGTCGATCGCGATCATGGAGTATCTGATGGCGCGCTATGGGCCGACGCCGCTCGCGCCGGACGCCGCGCGATCCCACATTCCCCGCCTACCAACAGTTCCTTCACCTTGGTGAAGCCGGTCTCGCGGCCTCCATCTACTTTGTCGTCGGCGCGCGCAATTTTGCGCCCGAGGCTGATCGGGAGAACTATAGCGCCCGTCAGGCACAGGAGGTGTTCGACACCCGGCTGGGATTGGTGACGCGGCGGCTTGCTCAGTCGCCTTATCTTGCTGGCGACACGCTTCACGGCCGCGGATATTTCGGTGACGTACGCGCTGGATCTGGCCAGGAGAGCTGGAGGCGTCACTTTCGGGGAGGCGGAACGGGCCTATATGGCCCGCACCAGCGGACGCGAAGCCTACAAGCGGGCAATGGACACGTGTCATTCCACGAGGGCATTCGCCGCCAGAGCGGCGGCGGCCGAGCGGCTGAGCTCGAGCATGTGAAGCTGAGAGACTTCAAGGTTCTGACGTTCGACTGTTACGGCACGCTCATAGATTGGGAAACCGGACTCTTCGCAGGATTGCGGGCGCTCGTCGCCGGATCCCGCCGGGCCGTGTCGCGGGATCAGGCTCTGGAAGAGTTCGGACACCACGAGTTTGCCCAACAGCAGAAGACGCCCGCAATGCCGTACTCGCACCTGCTGGCGGTCGTCTATCGGCAGTTGGCCGCGGCGTGGGGGATTGCGATCAGCAATGAGGAGGCTGTCGGTTTTGGAGCCTCCATTGCGGCGTGGCCTGAGTTTCCGGATTCGCCGGCGGCACTGCAGTACCTGAAGCGGCACTACAAACTCGTGATCCTGTCGAATGTCGACCGGGTGTCATTCCGTGCGAGCAACGCGCGGCTCGAGGTCGACTTCGACGCCATTTACACAGCCCAGGACATCGGCTCATACAAGCCGAGCGACCGGAACTTCGAATACCTGGTCCGTAGACTCGCGGAGGATTTTGGCTTCGACAAGGCGGATGTCCTGCATGTCGCGCAGAGTCTGCTTCACGATCACGCGCCGGCCAATCGGGCGGGCCTGGCTTCAGCGTGGATCGATCGTCGACATACCGCGGAGGGTTGGGGCGCCACGCGGCCGCCGGCCGCCACGCCGCACTACGATTTCAGATTCGAGACCCTGGCCGGTTTGGCGGCGGCTCACGAGAGGGAGGGAGGATGAGGGGACGAGTTTTAGGGCCCCGATTTTTTGTTCGTTTAAATCGGCGAAAGTGGTAATAAATTTGACCACTTTCACCGGATTGAACGAACAAAATCCGGGTCATCGCAAAACGCGCCCCTAATGCGGATCTTCTCGCGGCTAGAGTAGCGGTTTCAAAGGAATTCGAGTCATGTCATACCTGCAGGGTCGTCCGCAGATTTGCGCGTTGCGGAACCAGCGGATTCGGGAAGTCGCCAACGCCGCCATGGGCGCCGAATGACGTTCTGGCTTTTTGGTTTGGCGAATCCGAGCTGCCGACACCGGAGCCCATTCGCGCCGCCGGCGCGGCCGCTCTCGCGCAGGGCGACACCTTCTATACGCCGAATCTTGGCCTGCCCGGGCTGCGGCAGGACATTGCAGCCTATCTTTCGCACTGGCACCGACCGATCCCGTCCGATCGCATCGCGGTTACCAGCTCGGCGGTCTCGGGGCTGATGATCTCGTTGCAGGCGGTCGTCGACCCCGGCAGCACAGTGATTGCCGTCACGCCGGTATGGCCGAACCTTTGCGAGATACCGAAGATCCTGGGCGCCGAGCTGGTCTCGGTGCCGCTGCAGTTCGGTGCGGGCGGGTGGTCGCTCGATCTCGAGCGGCTCCTGGATGCAATTCAGCCGGGCGTGGCTGCCGTGGTCATCAACAGCCCGAACAACCCGACCGGCTGGACGCTCAGCCGGCCGGAACAGGAGGCCATCCTGGCTCGTTGCCGGGCCGTGGGGACGTGGTTGATTGCGGATGACGTCTACGAGCGGTTGTACTTTGGCGCGTCCCTGCGCGCCGTCGTTCCTGGACATCGCCGATCCCTCTGATCGATTCATCGCGTGCAATTCCTTCTCGAAGGCGTGGCGAATGACCGGGTGGCGGATCGGGTGGTCCGTCATTCCCCAGGAAATGGTGCCGAACTACAGCAAGCTCACCGAGTACAACACCTCGTGCGTGCCAGGCTTCGTCCAGAGCGCGGCACGCGTGGCGTTGACGCAGTGCGAAGCGGACGTCTCGCACCTCGTCGCGCAGATAAAGGCCAATCAGACGCGGCTATACGAGCGCTTGTCGACGCTGAGTCAGGTGGAGCTGGGCGCGCCCGCGCCGGGCGGCATGTATGCCTTCTTTCGTGTCAGAGGCCTCAGCGACAGCCTTTCATTCTGCAAGCGTCTCGTCGAGAAGGCGAGGCTGGGCCTCGCGCCCGGATCGGCATTTGGCGATCATTCTGCCGGACTTCGTGCGCTGGTGCATTGCCGCGGATCCGGCGAGACTCGAAGCCGGACTGGAGCGATTTGCGTCATATCTGAACACCTGAATGGGAGAGCCGGAAATGCGCGAGTTGCTCCAGCGGCACTGGGCTGCGTCCGACGCGAACGATCTCGCGGTCGAGCACGAAATCTATCGCGAGGATGCGGTGCTCTCCTATCCGCAGTCGGGCGAGCATATTCGCGGGCGAGCCAACATCCAGGAGAGCAGAAGGGTACAGCCGAGCGAGAAGCGCTTCACCGTCCAGCGGATCATCGGCAACGGGGATCTCTGGATTACGGAGTTGGTGCTCGGCTATGACGGCGTGCCGTTTTACACCGTGAGCATCATGGAATTCAGCGCCGGCAAGGTGGCTTGCGAGACGCAGTACTTTGGCCAGGCGTTCCAGCCCGGGCCATCGCGGGCGCACCTGGTCGAGCAGAGTAGCTGAGCGCGTTGCCGCCACATCATTGCCACTTTTCCGGCAATGCCGTGGCGGATTTTCCGCATGGGCGCGCCGAGGACCCGAGTGGATGGTTCGTGCGCTGGTACCCGAAATTCCGCGCGATCACGCTGTGCGCGAACTGGCATCGCCGCCGCGAGGCCATTCGGACGCGAGCAGACTCAGGCGCGCCTGGCGAGCTCCCGGTCCACTGCCGACACGACGCGCGGATCGTCAGGACTGACATCGGGGGCGAACCGCTCGATCACGGCAAGCTGGCGATCGAGGAGGAATTTCTCGAAGTTCCACACGATCTCACCGACGGGTCCGACATCGATGCCGTAGCCCTGCAACCGTTCCCGCATCGGCCCGTCGCCGACGGCCGTGGGCTTGGCGGCGGTCAGGCAGCGATAGAGGGGGTGCTTGCCGTCACCTTTGACGGTGATCTTGGAGAAGAGCGGAAATTGGACGTTGTACTGAGTCGAGCAGAAGGTCGCGATTTCCGTCTCGCTGCTAGGCTCCTGGCCGGCGAAATCGTTGCAGGGGAAGCCGAGAATCTCGAGCCCTAGCCCGCGTTTCGCATCATACAGCCGCTCCAGCCCCTCGTACTGGGGCGTCAGGCCGCATTTTGACGCGACATTCACGACCAATAGAACCTTGCCGCGAAACTCGCCGAGGCGCGTTGCGCTGCCATCGATCCGGTTCAAGGCGATATCACTGAGCGGCTGAGACATGGTTTACGTTGATCCTGGTAATGGGCGATTCATTATCCGACAGGCGGCCTGCACCGAAGCGATCCGTGCGTACCGCCTGCTCATCTGCCGGGGAGGCCTCCGCTGATCGTACTGCAACTCGCGTTGTAGGCGGACACGCTGCCTTTGGGACGATGTTGCATGTGCTGGATCATCTGCTTACGGTTGAAGCACGCCTGAATTTCCCCTTGCAGCATGCGAAGGTTTTGCGCCGCACCCGGATCGCGCCCGGCAATTGCCCCATGTTCTCTTGCGCGAGGGATACCGCATACCAGGCATCCGGGTTGTTCGGTTCGGCCTGGGTCCACCTCACTCCGTAGGAGAGGGCGCCCGGCCAGTCCCGCTGGGAGGCGAACTGTCCAATGCCCTGCAAGGAGAAGCTCGATTGCGCGAGCGCCAGGGATCCGGTGCCGAGCAGTAAAGCTGCGAGCAGTGATGTAGGCAGCGTGGTCTTTTTCATTGGAGATCTTCCACCGCATGGAGCCTCGGTACGGTGACCAGGCTAGGGCGCGCAAGGGGCAGGGCAACCCCTCGTTTAGGGGGGGAGCTCCCGGTATAGTATACGTTCATGAAGAGCCGCTGGTCTGATCAGGATGCGAGCCGATGCGCGGGCGATCTCGCCCTGCGGGTTTACACCTCGCGCCTGCTCGGGGCGGAACCGTCCCTCGTTCTGCATGGCGGCGGCAATACTTCGGTCAAGAGCAGCATCACCAATCTCTTCGGCGAGGAAGAGGGCGTCATCTACGTGAAGGGCAGCGGCTGGGATCTCGAGACGATCGAGGCCGCCGGCTTCTCTCCCTGCCGCATGCAGCCGCTGCTGGCTCTGGCGAAGCTCGAAACCCTCTCCGATCCGCAGATGGCGGCGGAGCTGAGGAAGAGCATGACCGACGTCAGCGCACCGGCGCCCTCCGTCGAGGCGATACTCCATGCCATCCTGCCCGCCGCGTTACGTCGATCATACGCACGCGGACGCCATCCTGACGATGACCAACTCGCCAGGCGGTGAGGAGCGGGTGCGCGAGCTTTTCGGAGATCGGCTCGTCTATGTTCCCTATGTGATGCCGGGATTCAAGCTGGCGCGCTTGTGTGCCGAACTCTACCCGGCGCAAGCCGGCCGGAGCACGCTCGGCATGCTGCTGCTCAAGCATGGGTTATTCACCTTCGGCGAGACGGCGAAGGAGTCCTACGAGCGCATGATCGAGTTGGTGAGCCTGGCCGAGGGATATCTCGCCAAGCGGAGCAGCGTGCACGACGGTATCCGGTGCGGCGCGCACCGGGATTCCGCGACTGATCGCGGCTCCGGAACGCTGCGCACTGACATCGCGGCCCTGCGCAAGGCGGTCTCGGACGCCGCCGGCTCGCCGATGATCCTGAGCATCCATGACGACGCTGAGGCGCTTGCGTTTGCGGGCCGCGCGGATATCGGGGAAATCTCGCAGCGCGGGCCCGCAACTCCCGATCACGTAATTCGTACCAAGCGAGTCCCGTTGATCGGCCGCGATGTGGCAGGGTACGCAGCCGCTTATCGACAGTACTTCCGGGAGCTCGGCAACGCATCGCTAACCATGCTGGACCCGGCCCCCCGGGTGATTCTCGATCCGGAGCTCGGCTTGGGCACCATCGGCCGTACGGCGAAGGATGCGGCAATCGTCGAGGATATCTACCGCCACACGATGCAGATCATTTCCCAGGCCACGCTCTTGGGCGGCTGGGAGGCTCTGCCGGCGCAGGACGTTTTCGACGTCGAGTATTGGGACCTGGAGCAGGCCAAGGTCCGCAAGGGCGGCTCGCCGCCGGTTCTGACAGGCGAGGTCGCAGTCGTTACGGGCGCGGCTTCCGGCATCGGCAAGGCATGCGTGGCTTCGCTCCTCTCGCGTGGTGCCGCCGTGGTGGCGCTGGATCTTGCCGCGACCGTCGGCTCGCTGCACCGCCGCAAGGACTACTTGGGACTGACCTGCGATGTCACGAGCGAGTCCGAGATCGCTCGCGCGCTGGAGGAGGGCGTACGCGCCTTCGGCGGGCTGGACATGCTGGTACTGAATGCGGGCATCTTTCCGCCGAGCGCGCCCGTGAGCGCTCTCTCGAGCGACACGTGGCGGAAAACGATGAGCATCAATCTCGATGCCAATTTCGTCCTGCTGCGGGAAAGCCACCCGCTGCTGAAGCTTTCTCCGCGGGGAGGACGAGTGGTGATCATAGGCTCGAAGAACGTTCCTGCTCCCGGTCCGGGAGCTGCCGCCTACTCCGCGTCCAAGGCGGCCTTGCAGCAACTGGCACGCGTCGTCGCGCTCGAGTGGGGGGCGGACCGCATCCGCGTGAATGCCATCCACCCGAACGCGGTGTTTGATACCGGCCTCTGGACGCCGGAGGTAATCTCCGCCCGTGCGGCCTCTTACGGCGTGAGCGTTGATGAATACAAGACGAACAACGTCCTCAAGGTAGAAGTGACCAGCCGGGATGTCGCGGAGTTGGCCGCGGAGCTCTGCGGCCCGCTATTCGCCAAAACGACGGGCGCGCAGATTCCGGTGGATGGCGGCACGGTCAGAGTCATCTAGCCGTTACGGAATATGAAACTGTAGGCATTGAGCGCGGGGACGCCGCCAAGATGCGCATAGAGGACGCGCGAACCGGGCGGAAGCCTGCCGCGTCGCACCATGTCGATCATGCCATGCATCGACTTGCCCTCGTAGACCGGGTCGGTGAGCATCCCTTCCTGGCGGGCGCAGAGTCGGATCGCTTCCAGTGTGCCCTCGTTTGGCAGGCCGTACGCCCGCCCCGCATAGCCAGTTTCGAGCAACACATCTGCCGCCGTTGCGCGCATGGAGCCGAAGGCGCTGGGCGCGGGAATGCTGGTCGTGATCGGATTCGTGCTCGACCGGTCGACGCCGGAAGCGTTCGCCGCCTTCGAAAAGGCCGCGCAACGGATCTCAGGGTGCGTCGAGTGCCACGTCGTGACGGGGGAGTTCGACTACTTCATGCTGGTGCGCACACGCGATGGCGATAGCTTCAACCGGCTGCACGCCGAGCAGTTGCTCTACCTGCCAGGCGTGCGGCAGGTTCGCAGCTTCATTGTGCTGAAGGAAATTCTTTCGACGCACGCATTGCCGATCTAGACTTCCCGCTGAGGACTACCACGCTGCGCCTCACGGCCGACTGCTGCGCGGCCTCGATGATCTCGAGCCCAGCCAAGGCGTCCTCTGGTGCAACAGGCGGCGGCGCTCCCTCGCGCAGCGTCGTCACCAGACCGCCGTAAAACCGTTGATACGCGCCGGGTTCGCTCCGGACCGGTTCTTCGCGAGCGCCATCCGTCAGGATCCCCCAGGATTCGGGGGGCTCCTGGCCCCAATCGGGGCTGACGGGGCGGCCTCCGCTGCGCAGCGCGGTCTCCTGGCGATCGGCCTGCTGCTTCACGAACGCGCCGCGCTCGCCCAGCACCCGCATTCTCGGCCCCCGGTGGGCTGCAACATAGCTCGTCCAAAGATGCGACCGTACCCCGTTCGCATGTTTCAGGGCGAGAAATACATCGTCGTCGGTTTCAGCGCCGGCGCGTCTGCGGTCGAGCTCCGCGTACACCTCCTGGACCGGGCCAAAAAGTGCCAGTGCCTGATCGATCAGGTGACTTCCCAAGTCGTAAAGCAGTCCTCCGGCTTCCTCCACCGCGCCGCGGTCGCGCCAGCCACCCTTCAATTCGGGCCGCCACCGCTCCAGGCGGCCCTCGTAGCGAGAGATACGCCCCAACGCGCCTTCGTCCATGAGCCGGCGCAGTGTGAGGTGCTCACTGTCCCAGCGACGGTTGTGATAGGGGACGACCGCTAAGCGCTTCTCACGCGCCATCTGGATCACTTGTTGTGCTTCAGAGGTGGTGCGTGCAAACGGCTTGTCGATGACTACGGGAAGGCCGGCCGACAGTGCGGCCATGGCGAGCGTGGCATGGACGCGATTGGGGGTTGTGACCACCACCAGGTCGTGATCATCGGCGTGTTCCCACACCCACTCGACCGCACAGGCGACGTGCACCCCGGGATTATCGCGCCGCGCCTGAGAGGCGCGGGCGTCATTCGATGTAATCACGGTGGTCAGTCTCATGCCAGGCGTGGCCTGGATGAGAGGGGCATGGAAGGACGCCCCCCCGAGGCCGAATCCGATCAGAGCGACGCGAATGTCTCGTTGCGGGTCGTGTGTGGTCATCGCGTCGCTCGAGGCGCGGCTTTACCTAGTCGCCAATCGTAATATATCTCCTCTGTCCGAGCCGGACGAGCGCGCCGTCGCGCCTTGCGTCACTCGCTCAGCGCCAGACTTGGCACGTGAGAATAGTGATAGGAGGTCGATGCGATTTCAGGAGTCGCGCGCTGATCCGGCCCCCGCCGGGCCAGTCTGACCCGGCCGTCGGGGAGGGGAACGGCGATCGGTGCCACTACCACTTTTGCGACACCGATACTTTTCGTGATTCCGATCTTGTGCGCGGTGGAGGGCGATAAGTCGACGATGCGCCCTTTGATGTAGGGACCGCGATCCTCGATCTTGATGATGGCGCTCTTCCCGGTGGCCAGGTTGGTGACCTTTGCCACCGTCCCGAGCGGAAGAGTCCGGCTGGCGGCATTGTTGCCGCGCGGGTTCATCCGGGCGCCATTCGCCATGGTCTTGCCGAAGAATTGGCGCGCGTAGAACGAGGCCTTGCCGCGCCGCCTTTGGGCCGACAGGTCCGGCTTGGCTGTCCCCGTAACTCGCTGTGGCGCGTCTCGATGGGCGTTTTTGCGGCGCCGGGCGGCGAGAAGGCGATAGCCAATCCCGCGATGAGAATCAGCGGTATTGCTCGGGTCAAGCGCTGCACTTACCCTCCAGTGAAAATCGGTGAGAAATGTCGGGACCGTAGAGAGCATGATGGCGCTACTCCACTGAACCCTCGATGAATATCTGCAAAGCTCGTTTTCCTTTAGCGATCAAGGCCTTGCATGAGCCGAGATCTAAGCCTTTACGATGACCGGGCCAGCTCGTACTGACAGATGTTCACCGTCGTCGCAACATTCAGCGATTCAATCGCCCCCGTTCCCGCGATCGTGAACGGCGTTGCATTCATCTCTCCCAGGGCCTCGCGCGGCAAACCCCGAGCCTCATTGCCGTAGATGTAGCAGTCGAATTCGCGAAACTCCGGCGCAGAGATCGGCCTACCTTGCAGATCGAGAGCTGGCGATGCGACCGAAGCGCCCCGGGAGAGCCTGCAACGGCACATCGATTTCGACCGGCACATGAAAGATGGCTCCCATGCTGGCGCGTATCGATTTGCCGTTGTGCACGTCCACGCTATGGGGGCTGAGCAGGCAGCGGAAGCCACCGAACCACGCGAGCGAGCGCAGGATCGTGCCGAGATTACCCGGATCCTGAATCTCATGCAGATAGATGGCGCGCTCACCGGGCCGCGGCGCGGGTGCCGACAGCAACGGTGCGATCGCGGCAATACCCTGCGGTGAGCGCGTCTCACTGAGCTGTGTCATGTGGCGGGAATTGACTACGTGAATCGGGAGCTGGCTGGTCCAGTTCGCATATTCCCGCGTCAGGTAGATTTCGCTGGTACGCAGCCGTGCGTCGTGAACCGCGGCCTTCTGCAACTCCTGCACCAGATGCTCGCCTTCCAGCAGGAAACAACCGAACTCCTCGCGGAACTTCCTCTGATGCAGTTTCTTGATGTCTTCGAATTTCACGACAGGCTCCGCGCGACCGCCTCGGCTACCTTGATGCCATCGACACCAGCCGAGAGGATGCCACCGGCATAGCCCGCACCTTCACCGCAAGGATAGAGCCCGCGGACGTTCAGACTCTGCAGCGATTCAGGGTCGCGCGTAATGCGTACGGGAGAAGAGGTGCGGCTTTCCACGGCGGTGAGCACGGCGTCGTCCCTGATCGAAGCCGCGGAATCTGCTTACCGAATGCGGGCAATGCCTCGCGTATGGCGTCGATTGCATAGTCCGGCAGACCCTGCGATAGATCACCCAGCCGCACGCCCGGTGTATAGGAAGGAACGATCTCGCCGAGCTGCGTCGAGCCGACATTGCGCAGGAAATCGCCAACCAGCTGTGCCGGGGCGCAGTAGTCGCTGCCGCCTGAAACGTAGGCCTTGGACTTCCCACACCTCCTGCAGCTCGACGCCCGCGAGCGGTCCGTCCGGGGAAGTCCGGTTCGGGATTGATTGCGACCACGATGCCGGCGTTGGCATTGCGCTCGTTGCGTGAATACTGACTCATGCCGTTGGTGACCACGCGCCCCGGTTCGGAAGTGGCGGCAACCACCGTGCCGCCGGGACACATGCAGAAGCTGTAGACCGAACGGCCATTGCGGGCGTGGTGTACCAGTTTGTAGTCGGCGGCACCCAGTTGCGGATGGCCGGCAAAACGCCCGAGGCGGGCGGCGTCGATCAGCGACTGCGGGTGCTCGATACGCAGGCCGATGGCAAAGGGTTTGGCCTCGAGATAGACGCGCCGGTGCTCCAGCATGCGGAAGGTATCGCGGGAGCTGTGGCCCAACGCGAGCACTACGTGGCGGCTGCATAGAGTCTCCCCGCTCGCCAGTGCCACGCCTTCGATCTGTCCGCGTTCGATGAGCAGATCGGTGACCTTGCTCTCGAAGCGTACTTCACCGCCGAGCGAGATGATCTCCTCGCGCATCTTCGATACCACGCCGGTCAGGCGAAAGGTGCCGATGTGCGGCTTGCTGACATAGAGAATCTCCGCCGGTGCACCGGCACGCACGAACTCCTGCATCACCTTGCGGCCATGGAATTTCGGGTCTTTGATCTGGCTGTAGAGCTTGCCGTCGGAAAACAGGCCCGCGCCGCCCTCGCCAAACTGAACATTGGATTCCGGCGTCAGCGTGTTCTCCCGCCACAGCGCCCAGGTGTCGCGCGTTCGGCGTCGCACATCGCGGCCGCGTTCCAGCACGATGGGCTTGAAGCCCATTTGCGCGAGCAGGAGCGCCGCGAATAGTCCGCAGGGGCCGAACCCGACGACCAGCGGCCGTTCCTCGAGTCTGCGCGGGGCTTGCGCAACCGGGTGATAGCTCGTGTCCGGTGAGACGCGCGACCTGGCGATCCCGCGCCAGGCGTTTCAGCACCGCGGCTTCGTCATGCACCGTGACATCGACGATGCAGATGAAGAAGATGCCGCGCTGTTCTTCTTGCGCGCATCGTAACTGCGCTTGAACAGATTGAAATCGAGCAACTCGGCCGCGGGGATGGCGAGACGCCGCAAAATGGCCTGGCGGAGCGCTTCAGGCGTGTAATCGAGCGGCAATGGCAGCTCGGTAATGCGGATCACCGGCGTCTTCCTGGCCGGTAAATCCGGCAGAGGAGTAGAATCCGCCGATTATAACCGGTAGTTCCCTGGGAAGATGCCCCGAACGAAAAGCAGCGCCAGCTGGCTCTCCCGCCACCTCAGTGATCCATTCGTCAAGCAGGCACAGAGGGACGGTTATCGTTCCCGTTCGGCCTACAAGCTGATCGAGCTCAACGACAAGGACAAACTGATCCGCCCCGGTATGCGGATCATGGACCTGGGCTCCGCGCCCGGCGGTTGGTCGCAGGTGGCAGGCAAGCTGGTCGGCGAAAAAGGACGCGTGCTCGCGACGGACATTCTGCCGATGGACGAGCTGAAGAATGTCGATTTCATCCAGGGCGATTTCACCGACGAGGCCATCGTGCAGCAGGTGCTCGACTGGCTAGCGCGGCTCGAAATTCGATCTGATCATTTCCGACATCGCGCCGAACATCAGCGGAATCGATTCGGCCGATCAGGCGCGATCAATCTATTTCCTGGAGCTGGCGCTCGACACGGTGTGCAAGACCTTGAAGCCCGGTGCGACCTTCGCCGCCAAGATGTTTCAAGGCTCGGGGTCGGATCAGTACCTGAAGGACCTGCGGACACACTTCGCGAAGGTGCTCATCCGCAAGCCCGCGGCCTCGCGCAAAGAATCGCGCGAGGTCTATCTGGTGGCGAAGGGATTCAGAGGATGAACGATGTTCGAAGGCGGCGCGAGCTGGATTTTAGAAAGTCCTGGTCCACTCTCGACCCTGCATCCTGATAAAATTGCCGCCCAGCTTCCAGACCATGATCTTGGTCGCGCCATCGCCCTCGACATATCCACCGGCCGGCACAATGTTCAGAGCGGCCTTTGCGATCATGATGCCGCCTGGGTCCGAGCGTCCGGTGAAGGCTTTACGTCCACAAGATTGATGGTGTAACCAGCCCCTCGCGGCGCATTGAATTCCCACACGGGTGTACAGGCCGAGACGGCTGACGCCACTAGGGCAACCAACAAATAGCGCTCCGACCGAGGAATGTGTTAGCTTTTTGGCCTCGTATCGAGGGGAGAACAAGAAATGGCAATGCGACAGATCGGCGCGCGCCCGAAACGACTTTCGCGACGTGATTTCAGCCAGCAAGCGGCACTGGCACTGGCTGCCGGGGCGCTGGCATCGGTCGCTACATTGCGTCCCGGTGAGGCGACAGGCGCGGACGGTGTAAATTCCCCGCGCCCGATGACGCCCCCGGTTCAGGCAGCCATGTCGGAAGTTTCGCCGGGAGCGCGGGCCGAGATCGACGGCAAGGTGCGCCACATTGTTGCCCTTTATGGTGACCGGCTGTCGCACCAGCAGCGCAAGATGCTGCACGGCGTGGTAACCGATCACGTGCGGATGTTGGAACGTATTCGAGCGGTACAAGTGCACAACTCCGATCCGCCCGCGGCCGTTTTGAAACTGATCGGCAGCGGCAGCGCGGGGTCTTGAAGAGCACCGCCAGGATGGTCGACGAAAGTGTCCTCTACCTGCCGGTTCGTCACCTGGCGGAGCGCATTCGGACGCGGCAGCTTTCGCCGGTGGACCTGGTCGAAAGCTATCTGGCCCGCAGCGAGCAGTGGAACCCGCGGCTCAACGCCTACGTCACCCTTACCCGCGAGCTGGCGATGGAACAGGCGCGCGCGGCGGAAAATGAGATTGCCGCGGGAAATTATCGCGGCCCGCTGCATGGAATTCCCTACGCTGCGAAGGATTTGCTGGCGGCGAGGGGGTATCCGACTACCTGGGGCGCGCCGCCTTACGCAGCGCAGAGATTCGATTACGACGCTGCAGTAATCGAGCGGTTGCAACGCGCCGGGGCCGTGTTGATCGGTAAGGCGGCAATGATCGAGCTCGCCGGCGGACTCGGATACGACAGCGGCTATGCATCGCTCACCGGTCCCTGCCGCAATCCGTGGAACACGAAATACTGGACGTGTGGCTCATCCAGCGGCTCGGGAGCCATCATGGCCGCCGGGCTGGCCGCGTTCGCGCTCGGCTCCGACACTCGCGGTTCGATCATCTGCCCTTCGACCCATTGTGGGATAAGCGGGATGCGCCCGAGTTTCGGCCGCGTCAGCCGGTATGGCGCGATGGCGATCGCCTGGTCGATGGACAAGATCGGACCCATGTGCCGTACCGCCGACGATTGCGGGCTCGTACTCGAGGCCATCGCGGGCAGTGATGCACGGGACCACGGCTCGCTTCCGTCGCCTCTCGCGGACTTCGGCTACAACGGGATAAGGCCGAGCGGACGACCGTTGCGCATCGCGCGGCTCACCAACGTTTTCCCGCAGGCGGCTCGCGAGCTGCATGATGCTGCTGACCGTGCTCTACGCGTTCTGGAGCAGCACGGAGCGCAAGTCTCCGACGCAGAGATTCCGTCCGGTCCGTTCGAAGAGGCCGCCGAGCTGGTCATCCTGATGGAAGCGGCATCGGCCTTCTCCGATACCATCGATTCCGGCCGCGCCGCCCAGCTTGTCGACCCGCTCGGCCGCATCAACGGCTACGCCAGTCGGGAATTTTCCGCGCAGGACTATCTGCACGTACAGCGTGTCCGACTCTTCCTGCAGCAGAGCATGGACAGGTTGTTCGACCGGTTCGATGTGATCTCAGCGCCGGGGGAGGGTGACACCGCTGATGAGCTGCAGCCCCCCGGGGAACAGCCCCGAGTGATGACAGCGAGCCCAGCGACAGCCTGCAACCCGATGCCATCTCCAGCCTGTGCGGCTTGCCGGCCGTAACGGTCCCTTGTGGCTCCGACAAGCACGGGATGCCCATTGGCATCCAATTCATGGCTCGTGCCCTCGATGATCAGGCAGCGTTGGCGGCGGCCAATCTGCTGCAGGCGCACTCCGATTGGCACAGCAGGCACCCCACGCTGACGTGACAAGTGGCGATCGGTGAGCCTGTGCCGTGGGGCTGTGGATATGAGTCGCTGCAGCGGATATGGCCTTTACGACGGCGGTGCGCCGTGTTCGGCCTCACCCGGCGGTTTGGCCGGTCGCCAGGTACGGCTCGCTGCGAATCACCTGGATCAGCGCTATGCCACCCAGCGCGTAAGGGGGTGACTAGGCGCGCTCGAGAGACTCAGCATACTCTTCCTGGCGCCCCGCTTTGCGGGACAAACCGCAGGCCGGTCCCGATTCGTGCCTGACCGCGCCCGTCCGAACGCACGCCAAGATGGGCGCCGGAAGCAGTGCGGCAGTGGCGTGGAGCTACAAATGAGACTTGAAACCGAGGTCCTGCGAAGCCGCTCGTAGTATGCTCGCGAAGCGATCGCCGTGTAACAGATGGCTGATACGCAGGGTGGCGCCGAATTTCCGCCTCAGAGGGAGCCGGCACATTCTTATAAGTACGATTTCGAGATGAGTGGGGTTGATCTTGGGCACGAATGACTGCCTGAGGCGCGAGAAGTGCGCCATGATCGGTCGCTATACCAAGCCCGAAGACGCCAAGGGGGTGACGCAAGTCCTCACAACTTTGGTTCCGTTCGGGCTCCTCTGGTGGGCCGCGATCCGGCTCAGCCACATATCGTTCTGGCTGGCCGGACTTCCGTTGCTGTTCATAATCCTTTTCACCGTGCGCGCCTTCGGGCTGATGCATGAATGCGGCCATGGCAGCCTGTTTCGCAGCCGGCAGCTCAATCGAGCAGTCGGGTTTCTGCTGGGTGTCATGACCGGGATGCCACAGTACGTATGGGCGCAACATCATAATTACCATCATGTACACAACGGTAACTGGGATAGATACCGCGGACCATACACCACGCTTTCGGTCGAGGAGTATGCGGCGCTGACCAACAGGCAGCAGCGCATTTATCGATGCAAGTGCAGCGTGTTCGGCGCCCCGCTCGTGGGTTTTATCTACCTCATCTTCAACCCGCGCTTTACCTGGTTGAAGGGCGGTATCGGCCTGTTGGTCCATGCGGTCAGGCAGAAGTTGGCTCAGCCCGGTGTATCGTTGCAAGTGCATGCCTCGAGTTATCAGACGCGCTACTGGAAGTCCGCCAGAGAGTGGCACCACATGCTGTGGAATAACGTCGCGCTCTTGAGTCTCTGGGCGTTGATGTGCTTCGCGTGCGGATTCGTCGAGTTCTTCTCTATCTACATCATCAGCCTATCGCTTGCTGGCGGAGCCGGGATCGTTCTGTTTACGGTGCAGCACAATTTTGAGCACTCCTATGCGAGCGAGGGCGAGCACTGGGACCTCGACATCGGGGCGATCGAAGGCACGAGCTTTCTGGTATTACCGCGTTGGCTGAACTGGGTCACTCTCAATATCGGCTATCATCACATTCACCACTTGTCGGCGAGTATTCCGAACTACCGCCTGGCTGAGTGTCACGCTGAGTATCAGCATTTATTTTCTACCGTTCCCCGCCTCGAGTTGCGCGGGGTACTCGGCGCGTTGAAATGTATTCTGTGGGACCGATGCGCGCGGCGAATAATCTCAGTTGCCGAGTACCAACAGCGCGCCTGAAAAATCAGTCGGTCCACGACGCGCATTTCCGGGTGCGCTCGATACTGGATGATCGTCGACGCGGACGTAAGCGTGACCATCGGAAGAGCCTCCTCCTCGAGATGCGACCATCTATTGCAGATGGACCTGCGCGCAGCACCGTCGATGCAACACCGAGCTCGAGCGTGCTCATGACCATAGGGTCTGTTGACTTCGCGCCGCCGCTGCGCCTACACTCCGCTCGCATTTAAATGGTAGCGCTCACATAGCAGTTGCGTGCCGCGCCGACTTGGCCGGCCGGTGTTGGCGTTTAGATCTTGATTCCACTGTGCGTATGTTGCCGCACTGCAACGTCGGATGGAGGGAGGGAACAAGATGTCTGATTCTGAAGACCGATCATTTATCCGCCTGATTTCTCCATCGGCTGGTGTTTGTTGTATGAGCTTGGTTCAACGGCGGCCATGCGTGAACAGAGTCAAACACGGAAACCCTAGGCCGATCGCTCCTGGGTCTGCTCGCGGCGAGCCGCTCTGGTGCTGCTGGAGTGAGAGCAGAATGAACTCAATCTTCCTGTCGGGGCACTGACTGCGAGCGGCGCGCATCCTGCCGTCGCTGTCCGGAAATGACCAACTTACCCCAATTACCTCACTGCGGGAGGTTTGCCATGAATGTCATGAATTTCCGCTTGCTGGCCATTGGAGCGGCTGGGGTCTTGGCTCTGGCGGGTGCCACGACCGCTATTTCGGCGCCGGGCCCCGCCAACGAGTCGCTGCGCGACCTGGGTGCGCAGGTGCAACTGCGTATCGGCACGGCGGCGACCCCGCTCGACCTGAGCGATCCAAACCTTTCGCAAATCACTGCTGAGCAGTTCTCGGTCCTTACCCCCGAAAACGAGATGAAGTGGCAGGTCGTCGAGCCACAGCAGGGCGTCTTCGACTGGACAGGCGCGGACAACCTCGTCAACTTCGCCGAGATGCATCAAGAGCGCGTGCGTGGCCACACGCTGGTATGGCACAACCAGCTGCCGAACTGGCTGACGCAGGGCGTCGCCAACGGCACGATCAGCGATTCTCAGCTGAGCGATCTGCTGCACCAGCACATCACCACCGAGGTGCGCCGCTATCGTGGGCGGATCTGGCAGTGGGACGTCGTCAACGAGATGCTCACCGACTCGAACCCGTCACAGATCAATCCGAACGACTTCTGGATCTCGCACCTCGGCCCGGGCATCATCGCCGACGCGTTCCGCTGGGCGAAGGCGGCCGACCCGCGGGCACTGCTCTGTTACAACGACTACAACATTGCCGGCGAGGATGGCAGTAATGCCAAGTTCGATGCGGCGTTCTCGCTGGTCCAGAGCCTGCTGGCGCAGGGAGTACCGATTGACTGCGTGGGCGACCAGGGCCACCTAGACCTGCAGTTCGGATTCAATCCGGACCTCATGACCCAGGACCTGCAGGCAATTTTCCAGCCTTGGGCTGAAGGTCGCTATCACCGAGGCGGATGTGCGCACGTTCGTCGAGACGACTGACAGCAACCAGACCCCCATCGTCTCACCCACGGATACGACCACCAATCACACTGCGAACCCAGCCGCAGCGGATTGGTACAACGGGATGCTGCAATCGTGCCTGGCAGTGAATGCGTGCATCTCGTTCACCGTCTGGGGCTTCGACGATCAGGAGTCGTGGGTACCGGGCACCTTCCCCGGGGAGGGCGACGCCGATCTTTATGACGTGAACCTCAATCAGAAGCCGCAGTACACCGCTCTGCAGCAGACTCTGTCACTGGCGGCGGGAGCACCGAACCGTCTCGGCCCGGAGGAGTTCCATTGAGCAAAGCTGCCGGCGGCCACGCTGGGCTGAATGCTCGCGAGGATTTGACGGCCCGTTGAGAACGTGATTCGAGGCCGACTACCAGGACTCTCACGGAAATGCTTAGCCCGATGAGCACGAATCGCTCCTCATCCGAGGAGTGCTCAGGGTCGGGAATCGCGCGCGCATTCTCGTCCGGGAATGCCGTTCGTGCTTCTTCGAACTAAGCTCCACGCTTGCGCCGCTTGCGCCGCTTGCGCCGCTTGCGCCGCTTGCGCCGCTTGGCCGGGTTCTTCTTTGCGCGAGGCCGGGATCCGGTCTCAGATAAAGCGCTGCGAAACAACGGGTTGCGCCGCGAGATGCGGACCGCCGAATTGTCGATACCGGACGTTCAACATCCAATTGGTGGCACCGGTGACAGGTGAGACCGCAGGCGACCAGAGGTCGGCGTGATGTGGCCGCCCGTGAGCGGGAGCAACGGGCGGATCTACTCCCATTGCCGTGATCCGCGCCAGCTTATGTGGGGAGGGGATCGGAAAGGTCAGGGCGTGCAATGGTGACCTGCTGGTCGATTTTCGATCCAGTTAATACTTTGGGACAATGGTCCTTCGGGAAGCGAGGGGACCATGAAGAAGAGCAGGTTTTCGGAAGAGCAGACTGCGCCACCTCTGGATTTGATATCCCCTTTCGTCGATGTACCAGCGAATCAGGCGAGCGGGTGACAGGCTATTCTTGTCATCTAAATGGCACCTCTGCAACTCATAGATGCACCGGAATACGCAGCAATCCCGCAGAAATACCGATGACGGAAACCCCTGAAAAAATAGGCCTTTCCTCAGGAAATCACGGCACTTTGTTGGATCGGAAGGTGTCAGTCGCCCCGATGATGGACTGGACCGACCGGCACTGCCGCTACTTCCTGCGCGGCTTCTCGCCGACGACTCTGCTCTATACGGAGATGATCACCTCGGCCGCGATCGTCCGCGGTGATGCGCAGCGGCTCCTCGCCTTCGATCCGGAGGAGCACCCGGTTGCGCTGCAGTTGGGTGGCAGCGAGCCGCGGGAGCTGGCGGCCGCGGCGCGTGCCGGCGAGGCGGCCGGCTATGACGAGATCAACTTGAATTGCGGCTGTCCGAGCGATCGCGTGGCGAGCGGCGCGTTCGGCGCCTGCCTGATGCGGCGAGCCGGCGCGGGTCGCGGATTGCGTTGCGGCGATGCGTGCCGCGGTTGCCGATTCCGGTGACGGTCAAGATGCGCATCGGCGTCGTCAGCGGCACGCGCGACAGGTGCGGGATTCCCTCGCCGCCTTCGATGAATCGGACTTCGAGGCGCTGCACGGGTTCGTCAGTCAGATACGTGACGCCGGCTGCGCAGTCGCGATCGTCCACGCGCGCAAGGCCGTGTTGGGAGGCTTGTCGCCGAAGGACAATCGGGAGATCCCGCCGCTGCGCTACGACGTCGTGCGGCGATTGCAAGCAACACTTCGGCGATCTGCCGATGATCGTCAATGGCGGCTTCCGCACCGCGGCGAGCGCGCTCGACGGCGCTCGACCTGGTGTGATGGCGTGATGCTGGGGCGTGAGGCCTATCACCGTCCCTTCGTTCTCAGCGAGCTGCAGCGTACGCTCGGCGGTGCGGAGGGTTTCGAGGCGCCGAGCCGGGAGGCGGTGCTGGAGCGGATGGCGAGATACGCGCAGCGGCAGGTCACGCAGGGCGATCGGCTGTCGGCGATCACGCGCCACATGCTCGGGCTCTACGCGGGCGAGCCGGGTGCCAGGGATTATCGGCGCCTCTTGAGCGAAGGCGCGCGGGCCTCGGGGGCGGGGCCGGATCTGCTGCGGGAAGCTGCGGCGGCCGCACGGGAAGCGCGGCGGACTCATGCTCCGGCGGGCCCCGCTGGCGCCAGCTCCACCTGACCGGTAGCGCACCGGGGCCTCTCTGGTATCATCCGGCCAACGTCGTCGCCTTGCCGTGTGGGGGCAAGGGTGGGCGGCCAGCTGCGCACTCTACATGGGCAAGGATATCGAACTCGCCATACTGTTCGCCGACGTCGTCGGGTCGACCCGGCTCTACGAGCTCATGGGTGATCTGCGCGCGCGCGATATGGTGTCGATCTGCATCGATGTCATGCGCAGCGCGACCGAACAGCGCCATGGCACGGTCATCAAGACGATGGGCGATGAGGTCATGGCGACCTTCCCGAGCGCGGATGAGGCCCTGAATGCCGCGGCACAGATGCAGCAGCAGATCTCGACTCATGCCCAGCTCAAGGTTGACGGCCAGCCGGTCGCGATCCGGATCGGCTGCCATTTCGGGCCGGTAGTCCTCGAGAGCCGCGATGTCTTCGGCTCCACGGTGCACACCGCCAATCGCATGACCAGCCAGGCCAAGGCCGGCCAGGTCATCACGACTGCGGCGACCGTCGATCATCTCGGGCCGGAATGGCGCGCCAACTGCAGGCTGATCGACACGGCACCCATCAAGGGGCAGGGGAACGAGGTTCCTCTCTACGAAGTGCTCTGGCAGACCGAAGACGTCACCAGCATGGTGCCGGCGATCGCCCTCAAGGGGCGCCAGGCGGCGGCGCGGCTGCGCCTGCGTTGGCTCGATCAGGAAGTCGTCGTCGATGAGCACCGGCCCAGCGTCACCATCGGCCGCGCCGAGGACAACGACCTCATCGTGAAAGGGAATCTGATCTCCCGTCTGCACGCGCGCATCGAGCTCAGTCGCAACAAGCTCGTGCTGATCGATCAGAGCACCAATGGCACCTTCGTGCAGACTGCCGGCGGCGAGGAGTCGTTCGTCCGCCGCGACAGTCTGCAGCTCAAGGGCGAGGGCATGATCGGCCTCGGCCGTCTGCCGGAGCCCGACTCCGCGCAGACGATCCGCTTCGCCTGCGAGGTCGTGCTAGCCGAGCCGGCTCTCGGCGGCGGCGAGCTCCGCGAGCAGCTCCGGCGGCAGCCGCGAGCTGTATTTCTCGAGATAGGCCGCGGATATCCGCGAACTCCTTGCGCCACAGCGCCGGGTCCACCGACAGCAGTGCCGCGCAGCGAATCCTCGGCCGATGACGCAGACCCTGCATGTTCAGCTCCTCCGCCCGCGGCAGCAGTCCGATCGGCCGAGTCCACCGCGCCGGCCTTGCCGCTGCAGCGATCGAGCATCCAGGCGAGCACGCGCAGGTTCTCGCCGTAGCCCGGCCAGAGGAACTTGCCGTGCGTATCGCGCCGGAACCAATTGACGTGGAAGATCTTCGGCGGCCGCGCGAGCTTCGAGCCGACCTGTGAGCCAATGCCGCCAGTAGTCGGCGAAGTTGTAGCCGCAGAAGGGCTGCATGGCCATCGGGTCGCGGCGCACCACTCCCACCTGGCCGACGGCCGCCGCGGTGGTCTCCGAGGCGACGGAGGCGCCGACCAGCACGCCGTGCTGCCAGTTGCGCGCCTCGTACACGAGCGGCGCCACCTCGCGGCGCCGGCCGCCGAAGACGAGCGCCGAGATCGGCACTCCGCGCGGGTCCTCGGCGTGCGGCGAGTAGCTGGGATTGCGCTTGGCGGAGACCGTGAAGCGTGAGTTGGGATGCGCGGCGGGGCCCTTGGTGGGATCGTAGGGGCGGCCCTGCCAGTCCGTGACCGGAATACCGGTCGGCAGGCCTTCCCACCAGGGCTGGTTGTCGGCGGTGAGCGCGACGTTGGTGAAGAGGGTGTCGCGCCGGATCATCTCGTAGGCGTTGCGGTTGGTCTCGCGGTTGGTTCCGGGCACGACGCCGAAGTAGCCGGCCTCGGGATTGATGGCCCAGAGCCGCCCGTCGGCGCCGGGATGCAGCCAGGCGATGTCATCGCCCACCGTGTAAACCTTCCAGCCCGGGAGCGAGGCCGGCGGGATCAGCATGGCGAGATTGGTCTTGCCGCAGGCGGAGGGAAAGGCGCAGGCGATGTAATGCGTCTCGCCCTGCGGGCTCTCGAGGCCGACGATGAGCATGTGCTCGGCCAGCCAGCCCTCGGAGCGCGCCTGCCAGCTCGCGATGCGCAGCGCATGGCATTTCTTGCCGAGCAGCGCGTTGCCGCCGTAGCCGGAGCCGAAGCTCTCGATCGCGAGCTCCTCCGGGAAATGCATGATGAAGCGCCGGTTCGGATCGAGCTCCCCGATCGAGTGCAGGCCGCGCACGAACTTGCCGTCGACGCGCGATCCGCTCCAGGGCCGGCGCGTCCCGCCCGCGTCATGATCATCATGTTGATGGCGACGTAGGCGCTGTCGGTGATCTCGACGCCGCAGCGCGAGAGCGGCGAGTCGATCGGGCCCATGCAATACGGGATGACGTAGAGCGTGCGCCCGCGCATGCAGCCGGAGAAGAGCGCGCGCATCTTGGCATGCGCCTCCTTCGGGTCCATCCAGTGGTTGTTGGGACCGGCGTCGTCCTTGGAGTTGGTGCAGATGATAAGTCAGGTGCTCGACGCGCGCGACGTCGCTCGGGCTCGAGCGGGAGAGATGGCAGCCGGGGAAGTGCTCCGGGTTGAGCTTGATGAGCTCACCCTCGCGGATCAGCTTCGAGGTGAGCTCGGCTTGTTCCGCCTCGGTGCCCTCGCACCAGCGCACCCCGGCCGGTTGGGTGAGGGCTCGAACCGACTCCACCCAGTCCGTGACCGCGCGGGAGAGTTGGGACATCGGGATCGGCAGGGGTACAGCAGTGGCCATCCTCAGTTCCTCTTGTCGTGTGCGGCCCGGCCTTCACCGAGGCCGTTCGCCGCACGTGAGGGACATTGGCTCCTGCCGCGTCCCGGAGTGCAGCCCAGTATAGCCGCGACGCCCGCCGGCCCTCATAAAGTACGATAAAACCTTCTCTTTTGTTCCATAATCGCACACAACAGAATCCACGGGAAATCAATCACCTGGCTGCGCCGGAGCAGCCTTCGTCGCATTATGTTGGAGCTCGAGGACATCTTCGGGGAGGGCGGGCCTCTGCAGCGCGCGCTGCCGGGCTTCAACGTCCGCCGTCAACAGGTGCACATGGCCGAGCGGGTCGCCGCCGCCGCTGGCCCGGCGTGAGATCCTGACGGTGGAGGCAGGCACGGGCACGGGCAAGACTTTCGCATATCTCGTACCCGCGCTGCTTTCGCGGCGCTCGCGTGCTGGTCTCGACCGGTACCCGCACGTTGCAGGATCAGCTCTACGCCAAAGACCTGCCGCTCGTCGGTGCGGCGCTCGGCCGGCCCGCCAGGGTTGCCCTGTTGAAGGGCCGTGCCAACTATCTGTGCCGCCATCGTCTGGAACAGGCGGCGGGGCAGGGACGGGACGACATGCTCGCCCGCCTCGCCAACTGGTCGCAGACCACGCGCAGCGGCGATCTTGCCGAAGTTGTCGGGCTCGCGGACTCCGATCCCGTGTGGGCGCAAGTCACTTCGACGCGGGACAACTGTCTCGGCACGCGCTGTCCCCACCTCTCCGGCTGTCATGTCGCACTCGCCAGACGACAGGCGCTCGATGCCGACATCGTGATCGTCAACCATCATCTGTTGCTCGCCGACCTGGCGCTCAAGGAGGACGGCTTCGGCGACCTGCTGGGCGCGGCCGACGCCATCATCCTCGATGAGGCGCACCAGATTCCCGACCTCGCGGCGCAATTCTTCGGCGCCCACGTGAGCAGCCGGCGCATCGAGAGTTTGTTGGATGATGTTCAGGCGGAGCTGGCGAAGGGGTGCGGCCTCGCGCCTGAGGCGCACGCGCACGCGGTATCGGCACTGCGTGTTGTCCAATCCTGTGTCGGGGGGCTGTGTGTTGCGGCCGCCGGCAGCGTCGGCCGCATCTCCTGGACGGAAGCGGACTCACCGCGTCGCGGAGGCTGTAGCGGACCTGGGTCATTCGGTCGCGGCGCTCGCCCAGGCGCTACGTGCCGCGGGCGAGGAGACCGTCGCGCGCGCGCTCGGCGAGCGGGCGGGCGACCTTGCGGGCAGCCTCGAGCGCATCGCCGCGCTGGGTGAGATCGAAGGAGCGCGCTCGCTCGAGATGACCTCGGGGAGGCGCTTTGCGCTCAGTCTCCTGCCGTTCGATATAGCGGCTCGCTTCAAGGCCTTTATCGAGGCGCACCCTTGTTCCTGGGTGTTTACGTCCGCCACGTTGTCACTCGGTGAGGACTTCACCCCTTTCACCGGCCGTCTCGGACTCGAGGGCAGCGCCACGCTCAAGATAGACAGTCCGTTCGACTATCCGCGTCAAAGTCTCCTTTATCTCCCGGAGCAGATGCCACTCCCCACCTCGCCGCAGTTCCTGCCGGCGGTAATGGAGGTCGCGGTCGAGCTCATCGACGCCTCGCAGGGGGGCGCGTTCATACTCTTCACCAGTCATCGCGCGCTCGCCGCCGCGGCGGCGCTCTGGCGGGAGCAACAGTCGCGGACCGCGCGCTATCGCCTGATGGTACAGGGGGAGGGACCGCGAGAGCGCCTGCTCAGGGAATTTCGCGCGGACGGCAGCGCCGTGCTGCTCGGTACCACCAGCTTCTGGGAGGGAGTGGATGTCAAAGGTAGCGCGCTGCGGCTCGTCGTCATCGAGAAGTTGCCGTTCGCATCACCGGACGACCCTCTTGTTCGCGCGCGCGTCGAGCACCTGGAGCTCACGGGAAGAAGCGCTTTTCGCGAGTACCAGCTTCCAGAGGCTGCTCTCGCCCTGAAGCAGGGTGTCGGCCGTCTCATCCGCAGCGAGGACGATTTCGGCGCGGTCGCGATCTGTGATCCGCGCCTGGTGGGACGGTCTTACGGCAAAGTCTTCCTGGCGGCGCTGCCGCCGATGACCGTCACCCGCGATCGACAGGATGCCATCGATTTTCTCCGCCGCCATGCGTCGCCGGCCGCCGAGCCGTACCGGGCTCTCGCGCCGTGACACTGCTGGCATTCGACACTGCTACGGAGTGCTGCTCGGCGGCGCTGCTCATCGAAGGCCGTCTGCTCACCCGTGAGACGGAGCTCGCGCGGGGCCATGCGGAGCGCATCCTACCGATGATCGATGAGCTTCTGGGGGAGGCCGGGATCGGTCTGCGGCAAGTCCAGACGATCGCGTTCGGCCGCGGTCCCGGCTCCTTCACCGGCGTGCGGCTGGCGGCCAGCATCGCGCAGGGTCTGGCTTTCGGCAGCGGTCTCGGGGTGGTAGCGGTCTCGGATCTGCGCCGCCGTCGCGCAGCGGGTCTTCGATGAGGACAGTGGCGTTATGCGCGCGCTCGTGTGCAACGATGCACGCATGCAAGAGGTGTATTGGGGCTGCTTCGAGCGCGGCAGCGACGGCCGGGCCGTCGCCCGCGGCCAGGAGCGCGTGGGTCCGCCGGGTGGTGTCGAGCTGCCATCGGCCTGGACGGATGCTGCGGGTCTGGGTCGTGGATTCGCCGCCTACCCAAGCCTGCGGGCGCTGGCCGGCGTTGCCGTGCAAGGGGACAGGGACCGGCTCCTGCCGCGGGCCGTCGAGGTGGTCCGGCTTGCCCTGCCCGAGGTCACCGCCGGACGGCTGCTCGCCCCGGAGGCCGCCGTGCCGGTCTATCTTCGGGATGATGTCGCGCGGCCGCCACCGTAACATACTGGCGGATGCTGTCATCACTCTGCAACATTCTCCGTCTGTAATACTTGCGTTGCGGACAAGTGCGTACCTATGCACGGAAAACTCATTTTAGTGGTGGAGGACGAGCGCGCGATCCGCGACATGATCGCTTTCGGTCTGAAGCGCGCCGGCTACGGGGTACGCGAGGCCGAGGACTGTCGGACCGCGCGCGAGGCCCTGGCCGACCGCCTGCCGGACCTGATGCTGGTCGACTGGATGCTGCCCGACATGAGCGGCCTCGAGCTCACCCGCTCGCGTGAAGCGGGACCGGCTCACCAAGGAGCTGCCCATCATCATGCTCACCGCCCGGGCCGAGGAGGGTGACAAGGTCATGGGCCTGGAGAACGGCGCCGACGACTACATCACCAAGCCTTTCTCGCCCCGGGAGCTGCTGGCACGGATCGGCGCGGTGCTGCGCCGGGCCGGAACGGTCGGGCTCAATCAGGTCATCGAGTTCGAGGGCCTGATGCTGGATCAGCAGGGCCAGCGAATCACCGTCAATGACGAGGCGCTGCCGCTCGCGCGCACCGAGTTCCGCATGCTCGAGTTCTTCATGACCCGGCCGGAGCGGGTGTTCAGCCGCGAGCAGCTCATTGCGCGGCTCTGGGGCAGTGATACCAGCGTCGAGGACCGGACGATCGATGTCTGCATCCGCAGGCTCCGCATGGCGCTCGAGCCGTACGGTCTGGATCGCTATATTCAGACGGTGCGCAGCGCGGGCTATCGTTTCTCCAACAGAGGCGCAGTGAGGCACAGCTGCAACCGGCAACACAGGCATGGTGGTTTGCGGCCGGGCGATTGCTCGCTACCGTCATCGCCGGACTCATCGTCGGCGTCCTGCTCGGCAGCGTCTGGGGCGGCCTTGCCTGCGTCGTCGCCATCCATCTCACCTGGCAGCTCATCGTGCTGTTCAGGGTGGAATGGTGGCTGCGGCACCGCAGCTTCGAGGATCCTCCCGATGTCGGCGGCGTCTGGGGCGAGATCATCTCGCAGATCGTGCGGCTGCACCGCCGCAAGCGCTTCCACAAGCAGCGCTTCGTGCAGCTCATGCGCCAGCTGCAGAGCTCGACCGCGGCGTTGCCCAACGGTGTGGTCATCCTCAACCCGCAGCGCGAGATCGTCTGGTTCAACCGCATGGCCGGCAGGCTCCTCGATCTGCGGCGCACGGCGGACCTCGGCCTGCGGATCGAGAACCTGCTGCGCGAGCCGGAGTTCGCGCGCTACCTCGCGCTGCAGGACTACACCAATCCGGTCACCATCCGCCGCGCGAACCGCGAGGACTGTTACCTGTCGCTGCAGGTCGTGCCCTATGGCGACGGCCAGCAGCTGCTGCTCGCGGCCGATGTGTCGCGGCAGATGCGCCTCGAGGCGGTGCGCCGGGATTTCGTCGCCAACGCCTCGCACGAGCTGCGCTCGCCGCTCACCGTGATCTCGGGCTACCTCGAGACACTCAGCCAGGATCCGGCGCTCGACCGGGAGCTCGCCGGACCGGTCGCGGAGATGCGCCGCCAGGCGGAGCGCATGACGGCCATCATCGAGGACCTGCTCGAGCTGTCGCGCCTGGAGCAGACCGGCGAGCCCGTCGGTGGCGAGCCGATCGACGTGCCGGCGCATGCTCGCGCTGCTGCGCAAGGATGTGCTCGCCCGGCCCGTACACCCGCGCGAAGTGCGGGTGCGCATCGAATCCGACGCCGTGCTGATCGGCGTCGAGTCCGAGATCCACTCCGCATTCTCCAACCTGGTGGACAACGCCGCCAAATACACGCCCGCCGACGGCTCCATCGAGATGCGTTGGTGGGTCGACGAGGACGGCGGCCACTTCTCCGTGACCGACACCGGGATCGGCATACCCTCCGAGCACATTCCGCGGCTCACGGAGCGCTTCTATCGTGTGGACCAGGGCCGCTCGCGCGCAACGGGCGGGTCGGGCCTCGGCCTCGCCATCGTCAAGCACGTCCTGCAGCGACACGGGGCGGAGCTGGAGGTACGCAGCATGATCGGCAAGGGCAGTACTTTCTCCTGCCATTTTCCGCCGCAGCGAGTGCATGCCGCTCGCGCTGCAACCGCCGTGTAAAAGTGATGCCCGCGCACGTCTGACTGCCGGGGTTTCAGCTATCATCCGCATCCGAGCCGGAGAAGACCCTGATGGAAACCGCCGACCTCAGCCACCACATCTCCCGTCGTTTCAACGAAGACCTCGAGCGCGTGCGCAGCAAAGTGCTCGCCATGGGCGGCTTCGTGGAGCAGCAGCTGCAGAAAGCCATCACGGCGCTCACCGAAGGCGACAGCACTCTCGGCGAGTCGGTGGCGCTCGGGGACTATCAGGTCAACAACATGGAGGTCTCGATCGACGAGGAATGCAGCCGGATCCTGGCGACCCGCGCCCCGGCGGCAGGCGACCTGCGCGTCATCGTGGCCATCATCAAGACCATCACCGATCTCGAGCGCATCGGCGACGAGGGCGAGAAGATCGGCTATATCGCCTCGCGGCTGGCGACCATGGAGCGTCCCGCCGACAAGTACCGCGAGATCAAGCACCTCGGCCGCATCGTTTCGGAGATGGTCCACGATGCCCTCGATGCCTTCGCCCGCATGGATGCGGAGTCGGCCCTGCGCGTCGCGCGCCAGGACCGGCTGGTCGATGAGGAGTACGAGGCCATCCAGCGCCAGAGCATCACCTTCATGATGGAGGATCCGCGCACAATTCGCCGCGCGTTGGACGTCATGTGGGTGGTCCGCGCATTGGAGCGCATCGGCGATCACGCGAAGAACATCAGCGAGTACGTCATATATATGGTGTTCGGCAAGGATGTCCGCCATACCTCGCTGGATGATGTCGAGCGCGAGTTGCGGGAGCGGGTGGGTCCCGGCGGCGAGCCGCGGCCGACGGCTGCCTCGTGAGTGGAGCGCCGCTGACCGCGAGCCGGTCCGCAAGCGCGGTCTCACGCCGGCCGATCAATCTCGCCGGCTTCCTCATCTGCGCCGGGCTCCTCGGCTACGCCCTGTACGCGCAGTTCAAACTCGGACTCGATCCCTGTCCGCTCTGCATCTTCCAGCGTATCGGCATCGCTGGCGCTCGGCATCGTGTTTCTGCTCGCCGGCCTGCACGATCCGCGTCGCTGGGGCGCGCAGGTCTATGCCGTCCTCATCGCGATCGCGGCCCTCGCCACGGTGGCGGTAGCCACCCGCCAGCTCTACATCCAACACCTGCCGCCGGGGGCCATTCCCTCGTGCGGCGCGCCGCTCTCCATGATGATGAAGTTCATGCCGCTGAGCACGGTGATCCGCAAGGTCCTGAGCGGCAGCGGCGAGTGCGGCATCGTCAACTGGAGATTCCTCGGCCTCGCGATGGCGGCGTGGGTGCTGATCTGGGCCGTGTTCTGGGCGCCGCGGGCGTGGTGGCGAATGCCAGGCGCGCCTGACAGGCACACGGTGTGCCCCGCCGGCGAAGGTGGCGCTTTAACGGCGAGCAGGTTTCGCAGCACGGTGAAGTACATGCGATGGAGCGCCTCGATGTCGCTGAGTCGCACGCACTCGTTCACCTTGTGGATTGATGCGTTCACGACCCCGAGCTCCACCACCTGCGCCCCAAGAGGCGCGATGAATCGCCCGTCCGAAGTGCCACCGCCGGTCGACAACTTGGGTGCGCGTCCGGTCACTTCCTCGATCGCCGCGCGCACGCCTTCGCGACAGTTTTCCCGCCGGCGTATAGAAAGGCTCTCCGGACACGTACCACTCCAGCGTGTAGCGCACTCCGTGCTTGCGCAGGATGCCCTCGACCGTCTCCTTCAGTCCCTCGAGCGTCTGCACCGGGCGAGTACCGCAGGTTGAATCGTGCCTTGAGCTCCCCGGGAATGACGTTCGGCGCGCCGGTGCCGGCGTTGAGGTTCGAGACCTGGAAGCTCGTCGGATCGAAGTGCTCCGTCCCCTGGTCCCATACCCGGCTGGTCAGCTCGGCGAGAGCCGGGGCGAGCGTATGGACCGGATTCTCCGCCAGGTGAGGGTAGGCGACGTGGCCCTGCACGCCGTGGACCGTCAGCCGGCCGCTGAAGGAGCCGCGCCGGCCGATTTTGATGGTGTCGCCGATCGCGGCCTCGCTCGAGGGCTCGCCCACCAGACACCAGTCGATCCGCTGCGATCGCGCCGCCAGGGTTTCTCACCACCCGCTTGGTGCCGTCGACCGAAGGGCCTTCCTCGTCGCTGGTGATGAGGAAGGCGATGCCGCCCCGGTGCCCGGGATGGGCGGCGACGAATTCCTCCGTGGCCGTGATCATCGCGGCGAGGCCGCTCTTCATGTCGGCGGCGCCTCTGCCGTAGAGCATGCCGTCGCGAACCGTCGGCACGAAGGGGTCGCTGCGCCACTCTTCCAGCGGGCCCGTCGGCACCACGTCGGTGTGCCCCGCGAAGCAGAACACCGGACCGTCATCGCGGCCATGCCGCGCCCAGAAATTGTCGACGCTGCCGAAACGCAGCGGCTCGACTTCGAAGCCGGCCGCCTGCAGGCGCCGGGTCATCACCTCCTGGCACCCTTCGTCGGTCGGGGTCACGGAGCGGCGGCTCATGAGGTCGCGGGTGAGCTCGAGGGTGGCGGACATGTCTCCATCCGGGTGCGCCGGGTTCGGTGCGCGTTTATAAAGCGCACGGCCTGGAGCATCAAGGCTTTTCGTCGCGGCAGCGCGGCCGTCTGTCATATGCGCGCAACGTTCAGCGGCAAGACTATGAAGGAGCTGAGGCGACCGGGAGCCGGCCGGGTGCGTGTCACACTGCCGTCACATTGATGTCATTTAATGCGGGCCCGAAGCTCTCTCGTCCCTCGAAACAGAACAACGTGGAGGTATCATGAACGCTTTCGTCCCGGCGCGTTGCGCCAGTCCATGGCAACGCGAGTCATCGCGGTTGCTGCCGCCACGGTTCTCAGCACCAGCGCCTTTGCCGCCGGGCAGATCACCGGCGCCGGCAGCACCTGGGTCTATCCGCTGGTCGCCAAATGGGCGGCTACCTATGCCCAGCAGACCGGAGTGCAGGTCAACTACCAGCCCATCGGCTCCGGTGGCGGCATCCAGCAGATCAAGGCCGGAACGGTCGCCTTCGGGGCGAGCGACATGCCCCTCACGCCCTGATGTCCTCAGCCAGAGCCAGCTGATCCAGTTCCCGACCGCTATCGCGGGCGAGGATATCGTTTATAACATCCCCGGGGTGCAGTCGGGACAGCTCCTGCTGACCGGCCCGGTGATCGCCGATATCTATCTGGGCAAGATCACCCAGTGGAACGATCCGGCGCTGCAGAAGCTGAATCCGAGCCTGCACCTGCCCGCCATGGCCATTAGCGTGGTGCACCGCTCCGACGGCTCCGGCACCACCTTCACGCTGGCTGACTACCTCTCCAAGGTGAGCCCGGAGTGGAAGCAGAAGGTCGGCGAGAACACCGCGATCAACTGGCCGGTCGGTATCGGCGGCAAGGGCAATCAGGGCCTGGCTGGCTATGTGCAGCGCCTCCAGGGATCGATCGGCTACGTGGAGTATGCGTACATCCTCGAGAACCACATGAACTACGCGCGCATGGTCAACAGCGCGGGCAAGGTGGTGAGCCCGAGCCTCGAGGGCTTCCAGGCCGCGGCGGCCAACGTCGATTTCACGAAGGTGCAGGACTTCTACGTGATCCTGACCGATCAGCCCGGCGCGCAGAGCTGGCCGATTTCCGGCTGCACGTGGCAGATCCTGCGCAAGAGCGCGCCGAAGACGGTGAACGAGCCGGTGACGAAGTTCTTCCTCTGGGGCTTCGAGCACGGGCAGGACATGGCGAAGTCGATCGCGTTCGGTCCGTTGCCGACCAGCGCCGTGCGCGCGATCCAGAATTACTGGAAGCAGAATCTGGGTATATGAGCCGCTGATCACCGGCGAAACTTGCAGCCGCGGGTGATCGAATTGAGGTAGTCTCGAAATGGGCGGCTATCCTTCGGGGTAGCCGCCTTCCCGTTACCTGTACTGAGCGACACGCAATCCGGATGTGGTCATGAGCAGCGCGGTGGCGATCGATGCGAAGCGCATGGCCGGCCAGCGTCTCAAGGAGCGGATCTTCCATGCGACGACCCTCATTGCGGCGCTCCTCGTGCTGGTGCTGCTCGGTGGGGTCGCGGTGTCGCTCGTACATGGCGCCTGGCCCGCTGTCGCGCACTTCAAGCTCGCTTTCCTGACCCGGGAGATCTGGGACCCCGTCTCGGAGCAGTACGGTGCGTTGGGGGCCGTCTACGGGACGGTAGTGACGTCGATCATCGCGATGCTGCTCGCGCTTCCGGTCAGCTTTGGCATCGCCGTATTCCTGACGGAGCTCGCCCCGTCGTGGCTCAAGAGGCCCGTCGGCGTCGCGATCGAGCTGCTGGCGGCGATTCCCAGCATCATTTACGGTTTCTGGGGGCTTTTCGTCCTCGCCCCGCTGCTGCAGGTGAGTGTGGAGCCGTGGATCATCAGGACGCTGGGGGTGCTGCCCGGGGTGGGTGTCCTCTTTCGCGGCGCTCCGTTCGGAATCGGCATTCTGACCGCCGGCATCGTGCTCGCGATCATGGTCGTCCCGTTCATCGCTGCCGTGATGCGCGACGTCTTCGAAACCGTGCCCGATGTGCTCAAGGAGTCGGCATATGGCCTCGGAGCGACCACCTGGGAAGTCATATGGCGGGTCGTCGTGCCTTATTCGCGCACCGGCATGGTGGGCGGCACGATGCTCGGCCTCGGGCGTGCCCTCGGCGAAACGATGGCGGTGACGTTCGTGATCGGCAACGCCCACGAGATCTCGCGCTCGCTGCTCGATCCCGGCACCACGATTTCCGCGGCGATCGCCAATGAGTTCACCGAGGCCACGACCAAGCTCTACGCCTCCTCGCTCATCGCGCTCGGAGCTCTGCTTTTCGTCATCACATTTTCCGTGATCGCTCTGGCGCGGCTCATGCTCATGCGGCTCGATCGCCGGGCGCTCTCCTCGGTATGAGCCGCCGCGCCCTTCGCAAGCTCATCAATGCACTCGCGCTCGGGCTGTCGGGAGTCGCGACTCTCGTCGGCCTCCTGGTGCTGGGCGCGCTGTTGTGGTCGCTGCTCAAGGAGGGGCTCGGGCATCTCTCGACGGACGTGTTCACCAAGATGACGCCGCCGCCGGCAACACCCGGGGGCGGACTGCTGAACGCGATCTACGGCAGCGCCATCATGACGCTGATCGGCATTCTGATCGGCGGCCCGATCGGCGTGCTGGCGGGCACCTACCTGGCGGAGTACGGCCGCAACTCGCGCCTGAGCATGGTCATCCGCTTCATCAACGATGTGCTGCTGAGCGCCCCGTCGATCATCATCGGCCTCTTCGTTTACGAGCTGGTGGTGGTGCCGATGGGTAATTTCTCGGCCATCTCCGGCGCCATCTCGCTGGCAATCATCGCCATGCCCGTCATCGTGCGCACGACCGAGGACATGTTGAATCTGGTGCCGCAGGGAATAAAGGATGCCTCCACGGCGATGGGCGCCTATCCGTGGCGCACCATCATGAGTGTCGCTTACCCGGCCGCCCGCAGCGGCATGTTGACCGGTTTGCTGTTGGCGGTGGCGCGCATCAGCGGCGAGACCGCGCCGCTGTTGTTCACCGCGCTCAACAACCAGTTCTGGAGCACGGACCTCAAGGCGCCGATGGCGAATCTGCCGGTGGTGATCTTCCAGTTCGCGCTGAGTCCTTACGACAACTGGCAGCAGCTCGCGTGGGAGGGTGCGCTGATCATCACTTTCGCGATCCTGATGCTGAGCATCATCGCCCGTGTGGTGGTTGCCAGACTGGGTCCCGGGGCGGGCCGCAGATGAGCGTGCCGCAGCGACAGTTGGATACCGGGCAGCCGGAAGAGGGCGCCGCGGGCGTCAAGATCGAAGTCCGGCACCTGAACTTCTACTACGGGTCGTCGCACGCCCTGAAGGACGTCAGTCTCACCCTGCGCGACCGCAGCATCACGGCCTTCATCGGCCCGTCCGGATGCGGCAAGTCGACGCTGCTGCGGGTCTTCAACCGCATGTACACCCTGTATCCGGGTCACCGCGCGGTGGGGGAGGTCCTGCTCGACGGGGAGAACATCCTGGCGCCGTCGGTCGACGTGGCGGACCTGCGGCTGCGTGTCGGCATGGTGTTTCAGCGGCCGACCCCCTTCCCGATGTCGATTTTCGAGAATGTCGCCTTCGGCCTGCGCTTGTCGCGCGGCATCGGCCGGGGGGAGCTGCGTGAGCGCGTGCACGCGGCGTTGCACGATGCCGCCATGTGGGAGGAGGTCAAGGACAAGCTGAACGAGGACGGGCGCAGCCTCTCGGGCGGCCAGCAGCAAAGGCTGTGCATTGCGCGTACCATAGCGCTGGAGCCGGAAGTGATCCTGTTCGACGAGCCGACGGCGGCTCTCGATCCGATCTCGACCCTGCGGGTCGAGGAGACGCTGCAGAGCCTGCGCGAGAAGTACTGCATCGCCATCGTGACACACAACCTGCAGCAGGCCGCGCGTGTATCCAACTTCACGGCCTTCATGTACCTGGGTGAGCTCATCGAGATGGGATCCACCGGACAAATATTCACCTCGCCGAAGAACCGCCGGACCGATGACTACGTCACGGGCAGGTTCGGGTGAGCGTCCCGGGCGAAGACATGAAGCACGAACCCAGGCGAGCTGACTCCAATACCGCAGGCGGCGCGGACGCCAGCCGTCGCTTCGGCGACGGCGGCTTGAATCTCAAGCCGAGCGGCCGCGTGCACGTTCCCGAGAGCCTGGAGGGCGGATCGCCTTCACGCCCGCTGGGCGACATCGCCGTCGCGGATGCGGTCTTCTCCTGCCGCGATGTGAACGTCTTCTACGGCAGCAAGCCGGCGCTGAAGAACGTATCGATCGACGTCGCGCGCCGCCAGGTGCTCGCGGCCATCGGTCCCTCCGGTTGCGGCAAATCGACTTTCCTGCGCTGCCTCAACCGCATGAACGACACCATTCCCGGTGCCAGCGTGACGGGTACCATCACCCTCGACGGCCAGGACATCTACTCGAAGCGCCAGGATCTGGCGCAGCTGCGCGCCCGCATCGGCATGGTGTTCCAGAAGCCGAATCCGTTTCCGAAGTCGATCTACGACAACGTCGCCTACGGGCCGCGCATCCACAAGCTCACCCGCAGCCGCGCCGATCTCGATGAGATCGTGTTCACCAGCCTGCAGCGCGCAGGACTCTGGGACGAGGTCAAGGACCGTTTGAGCTCCCACGCCGTCGGCCTCTCCGGTGGCCAGCAGCAACGCCTCTGTATCGCCCGCACACTGGCCGTCCAACCCGAGGTCATCCTCATGGACGAGCCGTGCTCCGCCCTCGATCCCATCGCCACCGCCCACGTCGAGGATCTGATCGAGCAGCTGCGCGCCTCCTACGCCATAGTGATCGTGACCCACTCGATGCAGCAGGCCGCGCGCGTCTCGCAGCGCACCGCCTACTTCTACATGGGGCAACTGATCGAAGTAGGCGACACCGACCGGGTCTTCACCAACCCGCAGCACCGCCTGACGGAAGACTACATCACCGGGCGTTTCGGCTAGTTTGAAGCGCTGGATCCGGGCTCCTGCCCGGCCCGGCGCGCCTCGGTCAAAAAGCGTGGTTTTTGCCCGAGGCTCCGCCACCTGCGGCGGCGGGGCACATCCTTGCGCCTGCGACTCGGCCTATTCCGCCGCCCGCAGCAACTCATTGATCGAAGTCTTGGCGCGCGTCTTTGCATCGACGCGCTTCACGATCACCGCGCAATAGAGGCCGTACTTTCCATCGGCCGCGGGCAGCGTCCCCGGCACCACCACCGATCCCGCCGGAATCCGACCCTGCAGTATCTGCCCCGTCGTACGGTCATAGATGCGCGTGCTCTGACCGATGAACACCCCCATCGAAATCACCGACCCGGCCTCGACGACGACCCCCTCGACGATCTCCGACCGCGCGCCGATGAAGCAGTCATCCTCGATGATCGTCGGGTTGGCCTGCAGCGG
Source organism: uncultured Pseudomonadota bacterium (assembly GCA_963726045.1). GTDB lineage: Bacteria > Pseudomonadota > Gammaproteobacteria > Steroidobacterales > Steroidobacteraceae > 13-2-20CM-66-19. Next base: position 489,894 of record CAVSAZ010000011.1, on the reverse strand, counting down.
CTCCAAAACCCCGCCGATCCCCACGCCTCCCGACAGATGCACATTGCGCCCGATCTGCGCGCAGGACCCAACCGTCGCCCAGGTGTCCACCATCGTGCCCGCGCCGATGTACGCCCCGATATTGACGTATGACGGCATCAGGACGACGTTGGATGCCACGAATGCTCCCTTGCGAACGAGGGCATGCGGCACGACTCGCGCGCCCGCGGCGCGCAGCTCCTCGTCCGTGGCGCCGGCGTACTTGAGCGGCACTTTGTCGTAAAACCGCGTGAACCCCGCGTCCATCACCACGTTGTCGCGCATCCGAAAGTAGAGCAACACGGCTTTCTTCAGCCACTCATTGACGACCCAGATGCCGTCCCTCTGCTCCGCAACGCGCGCATTGCCCGAGTCGAGCAGCGCGATGCTTTCCTCCAACACGCCCTCCAGGCCCGTCGGGATGTTGTTCGGCGTGATCTCGGCGCGGAACTCGAAAGCGGCGTCGATCGCGGACTGCAGGTTCTTGAGGTCATTCATAATGGGTTCCGTTGCACGAATTGACGGATGCGCTCCGCGGCCTCGACACACTGCTCCACCGGCGGCACCAGCGAGATGCGCACGCGCCCGGCGCCCGGGTTCCCACCCGCGCCATCACGCGCAAGGTAAGTGCCCGGCAGCACCGTGACACCCTCGCTGGCGTAGAGACCACGCACGAACAGCTCATCGTCCCCGCGCACGTCGGGCCAGAGGTAGAACGCGCCATCAGGCTGCGGCATATCGAAGCAAGGAGCGAGGATGGGAAGCACCCGCTCGAATTTCTCCCGGTACAGGCCGCGGTTGCGCGCCGCGTACTGCTCATCCTGCCACGCGGTCACGCTGGCGAGCTGTGTCGGCACGGGCATGGCGCTGCCGTGATAGGTCCGATACAGCAGGAAGCGCGAGAGTATCGCCGGATCGCCGGCGACGAAGCCCGACCGCAGGCCCGGCACGCTCGAGCGCTTGGAGAGGCTGTGGAACACCACGCAGCGCTGGAAGCGGTCGTGGCCCGCGGCGATGCAGGCTTCGAGCAACCCCGGCGGCGGCGAGCGCTCGTCGCGGTATATCTCGGTGTAGCACTCGTCGGCGGCGACGATGAAGTCGTAGCGCTCGGCGAGTGCGAGCGCCCGGCGCAGCAGGCCGGGCGACAGGACCCTGCCGGTCGGATTTCCCGGGACTGCAGAGAAACAACACCTGGCAGCGGCGCCAGATGCTCTCCGGACCGCATCGAGATCCGGGGTGTAGTCGTTGGCCGCCGGTGGTGTCCAGAAAATGGACGCCGGCGCCGGCGAGCAGCGCGCGCGCCTTCGTATATCTGATAGAACGGATTCGGCATCACCACCAGCGGATCGCGGCGTGCGTCCACTGCCGCCTGCACGAAGGAGAAGAGAGCTTCGCGGGTACCGTTGACCGGCAGAACCATCGTGGCGGGATCGACGCTGCCGGCGCGCAGACGAAAGCGCTTCTCGAGCCAGCGTGCGCAGGCTGAGCGCAGCTCAGGGAGTCCGGCGGTGACGGGATAGGTGCCCAGACGATGCAGGTTGTCACGCAACGTCGCTATGCACGTTTGCAGGCGGCTCGTGCCGTGGCTCCCCGATCCACATATCGATGGGCGCCAGGCCGGCCGGCGCACTCGCGCCCGCCTTCAGGCGCGCCAGCCGCTCGAACGGATAGGCGTGCAGCGCGTCCAGGCGAGGATTCATGAGACCAACAGCAGGATGTCTCAAGCGGCGTCGCGCCGATCCAGCGCCCGCGTGAGACTTTCGCGCAACCGGTCTGCCGCCGCCGCATCCAACGGCCGCCCGTCGAAGTCAGTGACGTAGAAGACGTCCTCAGCCCGTTCGCCGACGGTCATGATCTTCGCAGCCTGCAGCTCCACGCCCTGTTCCATCAGGACCTTGCCCACATCGCATAGCAACCCCGGCCGATCGCCGGCCGTGAGCTCCAGCACGGAGCGGCGGTTGCGCTCATCCACGCTCAGGGCAATCAGCGTCGCCGTGTGGAACATCCGCGCCTGGCGGGGCGCGCGCCGGTAGACGGCGAACGGCGTGTCCTCCGGCCGCTGCAGCGAGCGCCACAGCGCATGCTCGATTTCCTCTTCCCGGTCGCGGTCGGTGATCGGTGCCCCATCGTCTTCCAGCACATGGAAGAGATCCAGGCTGAAGCCGTCACCCGTCGGCGTGATCCGCGCATCGACGATGTTGAGCCCGAGCTGGTCGAGCACGGCCGTGGTGCGCGCGAAGCCGTGCCGGCGCGCGCGCGCGTAGATGAGCACGGCGGTCGTGCCGCGCAGGCTCTGCGGGTCGAGCGCGATCAGCGGCTCATCCGAGCGTCGGGTCGCGCTCGGCCAGCAGCCGCGAGTGCCATGCGACCTCCTCCGGCGAGTGCTGCAGGAAATACGTGGCGGAGAAGCGTGTCCAGGCGCGCTCGATGTCGGCCGCGGGGAGATTGCGCTCCTGCATCAGGCGCCGGGCCGCTTCCTGTGTCTCGCGCACCAGCTGCTCCTGGTCGATGGGCGCCTCCAGGCCGCGACGCAGCGCCCGGCGCACGCGGTGATAGAAGTCGTGGAAGAGCGAGGCCTTCCATGAATTCCACAGCTTCGGGTTGGTGCCGCGCACGTCCGCGCAGGTGAGGACGTAGAGATAGTCGAGGTGCGCCTCATCGCCCACCGTGCGGGCGAAGGCGTTGATGACCTGCGGGTCGCCGATGTCCTGCTTCTGCGCCGTGATCGAGAAGGTGAGGTGGCTGCGCACCAGCCAGGCGACCATGCGCGCGTCGTAGGGCGAGAGTCCCTGCTCCAGGCAGAAGGCCTCCGCGTCCACCGCGCCGAGGTCGGAATGATCGCCGCCGCGGCCTTTGGCGATGTCGTGAAACAGTGCCGCGAGGTAAGCGACCTCCGGGCGGGGCAGCTGCTGCATGATGCGCGAGGCTTCCGGCAGCTCGTGATCGTACCGCGGGATCGCGAACCGCCTGAGGTTGCTCACGACGAAGAGTGTGTGCGCGTCCACCGTGTAGGCGTGGAAGAGATCGTATTGCATCCGGCCGACGATGCGGCCGAAGGCCGGGATGTAACGGCCCAGTACGCCATAGCCGTTCATGCGCCGCAGCTCGTGGGTGACGCCGGCCGGGGCGCGCACGATCTCCAGGAAGAGCCGATGGTGGCGCGGGTTCTGGCGGAACTCCTCGTCGATGAGCCAGAGGTTGCGCGCGACGGCGCGCATGGTGGCCGCGCGCACGCCCTTGATGTCCGGGATTCTGCTGCAGCAACACGAAGAGCTCGAGCAGCGCGGAGGGGACGCGGGCGAAAACATCCTCGCTGACCGCCTCGAGCGAGCCGTTACGCACCTGAAAGCGGGCGTTCAGCGGCCGGGGCGGCCCGCTTTCGCGTCTGCACCGCCTCGCGGAAGAGCTGCAGCAGCAGCTCGTTCAACAGGCTGACATCCTTGACCGTGCGGTAGTAGCGCTGCATGAACTGCTCTACCGCCAGCGTGTAGGAGGCGTCCTCGTAGCCGAAGGTCTGCGCGAGCTTGAGCTGATGATCGAACAGCAGGCGGTCCTCGCGCCGCCCGGTGATGACGTGCAGGCCGAACCGCACCTTCCAGAGGAAGGACTGCGCCTGCTTGAGGCGCCGCAGCTCCGCGAGCGGTGAGAAAGCCGTTGGTGACCAGCCCATCGAGCGTGTCGGAGCCGAAGCGGCGCTTGGCGACCCAGGCGATGGTCTGGATGTCGCGCAGACCTCCGGGGCTCGTCTTGACGTTGGGCTCGAGGTTGTAGGCGGTGTCGTTCGCCTTCAGGTGGCGCTCCGACTTGCTCGCGCACCTTGGCCTCGAAGAATTCCCTCACCGGCCAGATGCGATCCGGCGCAAGCGCGGTTTGCATGTCGGCGAGCAGCGCTGCGTTGCCGGAGAGCAGGCGCGCCTCGATCAGCGTCGTCATGACGCTGACATCGGCGACGCTCTCCGCCTCACATTCCTCCACCGTGCGCACGCTATGACCGACCTCCAGGCCGATGTCCCAAAGGAAGGCGAGCAGCCGTTCGGTCGCGCCGCGCTCCGGGGCATCTGGCGCGCGCGGCACCAGCAGCAGGATGTCGATGTCGGAGCAGAGATGCAGCTCGCCGCGCCCATAGCCTCCCACCGCGACCAGCGCCCAGGAGATCATCGAGGCGATGGAGTGCGTGCGCCAGGATTCTCGCAGCACCACATCGACCAGCGCCGCCCGGGCATGCACCAGGGTCTCGACCGGCTCTTCGGCCAGGAAGCGGGCCTTCAGCTCCTCGTTGGCCTGGCGCAGCAGCTCGCGCCATGCCGCGCTCGAGCCTTGCGCCTCGGCAAGCAGGGATGGCAGGCGCTGCAGCCAGGGCCAGCCGGGATCGGCGGACGGGGCGGGCAGGGTTTCCTCGAGGAGATCGACGTCTCCGGCGGCCATGGTCGCCCTCAGTGGACCCGCCGCTCGGCAGCGCCGAGCGTCAGCACCTCGTGACCCTGATCAGTGACCAACACCGTGTGCTCCCATTGGGCGGAGAGCGAGTGGTCCTTGGTGATCACCGTCCAGCCATCCGGCAGCAGGCGCACGTGACGCTTGCCGGCGTTGACCATCGGCTCCACCGTGAAGGTCATCCCGGCCTTGAGCTCGAAACCCGTGCCGGGCTCTCCATAGTGCAGGACCTGCGGGTCCTCGTGGTAGATGCGTCCGATGCCGTGGCCGCAATACTCACGCACCACGGAGTAATTGTTCTGCTCCACGAAGGTCTGGATGGCGTGGCCGATATCGCCCAGCCGCGTGCCGGGGCGCACGGTCTGGATGCCGCGCCACATCGCCTCGAAGCAGATTTCGGCGAGCCGCTGCGCGTGCGCGGGGGGCTTGCCGACGAAGTACATGCGGCTGGTATCGCCGTGAAATCCGTCCCGGATCACCGTGACATCTATGTTCACGATGTCGCCCGCCTTGAGGCGCTTGTCGTTCGGGATGCCGTGGCAGACGACGTGATTGACCGAGGTGCAGATGGTCTTGGGGAAGCCACGGTAGTTCAGGTTCGCCGGCACCGATTTCTGCACGCCGACGATGTAGTCGTGGCAGATGCGGTCGAGCTCGTCCGTGGTCACCCCGGGCACGACGTACTCGGTGATCATGTCGAGCACATCGGCGGCGAGATGGCCGGCGATGCGCATCTTTTCCTGCTCTTCGGGGGTTTTGATGGTCACGTGCATGGTGTCTCGATTCATGGTATAAAGCGCCGCCTTTTTTGGCAATTCTCGACTACTTACACCACACGCGCATCGCTAAACCCACCGGCTGGGTGTCCTCGCCAGGATGAGGATGGCCGCGGGGATGCGCGGAGGCTCAACCCAAACAGGAGATTCTCCATGTCCAGCGTGTCCATGCGACAGATGCTGGAAGCGGGCGTCCATTTTGGACATCAGACCCGCTTCTGGAACCCGAAGATGGCTCCCTTCATCTTCGGCGAGCGTAACAAGATCCACATCATCAATCTCGAGAAGACGCAGCCGCTGTACACCGAGGCGGCCCAGTTCATCAAGGGCGTGGTCGCCGATGGCGGCACGGTGCTCTTCGTGGGCACGAAGCGCTCCGCCCGCGAGGCGATGCAGAAGGAAGCCTAGCGTTCCAGCCAGCCGTTCGTCAATCAACGCTGGCTGGGGGGCATGCTGACGAACTTCAAGACCATCCGCCAGTCGATCAAGCGGCTGGGCGAGATCACCGAGCTCGCCACTTCGGGCGCGCTCGACAAGCGCGGCAAGAAGGAAGCGACCCAGCTGCGCCGCGAGATGGACAAGCTGGAAAGGAGCCTCGGCGGCATCAAGAACATGGACGGCGCTGCCGGATGCGCTCTTCGTGGTCGACGTCGGGCACGAGAAGATCGCCGTCGATGAGGCGAGGAAGCTCGGCATCCCGGTGGTGGCGATCGTCGACACCAATTGCTCCCCGGACGGGATCGACTACGTGATTCCCGGCAATGACGACGCCATGCGCGCGATCCAGCTCTATGCCGCGGGCGTCGCAGACGCCGTGCTCGAGGGCAAGGAAGCCGTGCCTGCCGTCGCCGTGGGCGAGGACGAGTTCGTGGAGCTCGACGAGGCCGGCAATCCGCGCCGCAAGTCCGCGCGCGGCCGCCAGAAGCCTGCCGCCACGGTGCGCAACAAGAAGGCTCCCCCGCGCCGCCGGCCCGCGCCTGTCAAGGCGCCCGGCTGGTGCCGCTGCGGTGCCCCGCTCCCCAGAGGAGATCGGCGGCGATGAGGAGGATCTGGACGGCGAGGAAGTGCCGGAGCTGGCCGCTTCGGGCGGCAGTGGTACGGGCGACAAGCCCGCCGCTCCGGCGCGGCGTCCGAGCGGCGGTGGCGCTGGCCGGCGCAAGGGCGGCGGTCGCGGGACATCGGACTGACGGGAACGGGAATCACGATTCATGAGCGTCTCAGCAGACACGGTCAAGCAGCTTCGCGAGCGCACCGGCGCCGGCATGATGGAGTGCAAGAGAGCCCTGGTGGAGACCGGGGGCGACCTCGATGCGGCCGCGGAGCTCATGCGCAAGCAGGGCCTCGCCAAGGCGGACAAGAAAGCGGCGCGCATCGCCGCCGAGGGCGTCATTGCCATCGAGCGCTCCGCCGACGGCCTCGCGGCCGCAATGGTGGAGGTCAACTGCGAGACGGACTTCGTCGCGCGGGAGCAGGACTTCCGTGCCTTCGCCAAGGCCGTTGCCCACCGCGTGGTGGCCGATCGCCCGCAGAACCTCGAGGCTCTGCTGCAAGCGAAGCTCGAAGGCTCGGAGACGGTCGAGGAGCGCCGCCGGGCGCTAGTGGCCAAGATCGGCGAGAACATCGGCGTGCGGCGTTTCGCGGTCCTTACCGCTCCGCAGCACCTTGGCGCCTATGCCCATGGCACCCGCATCGGTGCGTTGGTCGGACTGCAGGGCGGCGATGCGCAGCTCGCGCACGATCTTGCGATGCACGTTGCCGCGAGCAATCCGAGGTACCTCTCCCAGCGCGAGGTGCCGAGCGAGGTGATGGCCAAGGAGCGCGAGATCCTCACCGAGCAGGCCCAGAAAGAGGGCGGGGGCAAGCCGCCGGAGATCATCGCCAAGATGGTCGAGGGGCGCTTGCGCAAGTCGCTCGGGGAGATCACGCTTCTCGGCCAGCCGTTCGTGAAGGATCCGGACACGACCGTTGAGAAGCTGCTGAAAGGCGCCGGCGCGCAGGTGGCTGCGTTCGAGCGCTTCGAGGTTGGCGCGGGCATCGAGAAGAAGCAGGAGGACTTCGTGGCGGAGGTCATGGCCCAGGTCAAGGGCTCCTCCGGCCCGGACAAGCGCTGACGCCGCGGCAGACGTTCACGAAAAAGCCCCGCCCAAGGCGGGGTTTTTTCCATCACGACGAGGCGATTTGGGATGACCGAAAGCAATAAGGCCAGCTACTCCCGCATTCTCGTGAAGCTCTCGGGCGAGGCTCTGATGGGCCGCGCCGACTACGGCATCGATCCGGACATCCTCAAGCGCATCGCGGGGGAGCTGCAGGACATCGTCGGCTTCGGAGTGCAGCTCGCGGTGGTCATCGGCGGCGGCAATATCTTCCGCGGCGCGGGCCTCGCGCGCGCCGGCATGGACCGGGTGGCGGGGGACCACATGGGCATGCTCGCCACGGTCATGAACGCGCTCGCGATGCAGGATGCTCTGGAGAGCCTGGGGCTGTATGCGCGCGTGATGTCCGCCATCCGCATCAACGAGGTTTGCGAGGACTACATCCGCCGCCGGGCCATCCGTCACCTCGAGAAGGGCCGGGTGGTCATCTTCGCCGCGGGCACCGGCAATCCGTTCTTCACGACGGACACCGCCGCGGCGCTGCGGGCGATCGAGATCGAGGCCGAGGTGCTCCTCAAGGCCACCAAGGTGAACGGGGTCTACTCCGACGATCCGATGCGCAACCCGGCCGCGGTGCGCTACACCCATCTCACCTTCGACCGGGTGCTCACCGAGAAGCTGAATGTCATGGACGCGACCGCCGTGGTGATGTGCCGCGATAACAACTTGCCGTTGCGGGTCTTCAATCTCAACAACGCCGGCGACCTGACGCGCATCGTGCGCGGCGAGGAAGTCGGTACCACCGTCACTTGCGAGTGAGCCAGGCCGCGTCGCGGAGATATAAATGCTCGAAGACATCAAGAAAGACGCGCGTGAGCGCATGGCCAAATGCGTGCAGAACTTCCAGGGGGACCTGAAGAAGCTGCGCACCGGTCGGGCGCATCCGAGTCTGATCGAGCACCTCAAGGTCGACTACTACGGCTCGGACGTGCCGCTGCAGCAGGTGGCGAGCATCGCCGTCGAGGAGGGCCGAACGCTCGTCGTCTCGCCGTGGGAAAAGACCGTCGTGCAGGCGATCGAGAAGGCCATCTTCAAGTCGGACCTGGGCCTGACGCCCATGACGGCCGGCACGGTGATCCGCATTCCGATGCCCGCCCTCACCGAGGAGCGACGGCGCGAGATCACCAAGGTGCTGCGGCACGACGCGGAGGGTGCGCGTGTCGCGGTGCGCAACGTGCGCCGCGACGTGATGAGCGACGTCAAGGAGCTGCTGAAGGAGAAGATGATCTCGCAGGATGACGAGCGGCGCGCGGAAGGGGAGATCCAGAAGCTCACCGACAAGCACATCGCCGACATCGAGCAGCTTCTGGCGGCCAAGGAAAAGGAAGTGATGCAGGTGTGATGTATACCGTGCCCCGCCACATCGCGATCACGATGGACGGCAACGGCCGGTGGGCGGCGGCGCGCGGCTTGCCGCGATCGGCGGGCCACAAGGCGGGCCTGGTACCGGTGCGTCTCTGTGTGGAGGAGTGCAGCCGGCTCGGAGTGGAGGCGCTGACGCTGTTCGCCTTCTCGAGTGAGAACTGGTCGCGGCCGGCGGAGGAAGTGGCGAGCCTGATGGGTCTGTTTTTCGAAGCGGTGGATCGCGAGATCGCGGAGCTGCACCGGCAGAGCGTGCGGGTGCGCTTCATCGGCAACCGGCAGCGGCTGTCGGTGCGGCTGCAGGCGCAGATCGCCGGCGCGGAGCAGCACACCGCCGCCAACACGGGTCTGAAGCTTCAGGTCGCGGTGAGTTATGGCGGCCGTTGGGATATCGTGCAGGCCGCGCGCGAGCTCGCGGCGAAGTGCGTCGAGCGGCGCCCTGCGGCCCACCGATATCGACGAGGAGCGCTTCGGCGCGGCGCTCGAGCTCGGCGGTCTGCCGGACGCGGATCTGCTGATCCGCACCGGCGGCGAGCGGCGCATCAGCAATTTTTTACTGTGGAACATCGCTTACGCGGAGCTCTATTTCAGCGATCGGCTGTGGCCGGATTTCGACAAGACGGAACTGTCCGCCGCGCTCGATTTCTTCGCGGGGCGGGAGCGGCGCTTCGGCCAGACGACCGGACAGATGAAAGCACGAGGGCCGTGAGCGAGTCGCTGCGCAAACGAGTTGTCACCGCCGCCGTCCTCATTGCGCTGCTGCTGGTGGTGCTGTTTTGGCTGCCCGCGGTGGCCACGGTGGCCGTCCTCACCATCGTGGTGCTCATGGGCGCCTGGGAGTGGTCGGCTTTTCTCAAGTGGTCCGACCCGCGGGCGCGGGCCGGATTCGTCGCTCTCATCGCGGTCCTGCTGCCCGTCGCATGGTTTGCGACGCGCACTCCGGGCGGCCTCGAGGCACTGCTCGGGCTCGCGCTCCTCTGGTGGCTGATCGCGCTCGCCTGGATCCTGCTCGCGCCGCGGCGGGTCAGCGCCTGGTCGGCGGCACTGGCCGGGCTCATGTCGCTGGTGCCGGCCTGGCTCGCGCTGACGCGCCTGCGGCTAGACACCCGGCACGGGGCGCAGTGGGTGCTCTTTGCCCTGGTACTGGTCTGGATGGCCGATATCGGGGCGTATTTTTGCGGCCGTCGCTTCGGCCGGCGACGCCTCGCTCCCGCCGTTTCGCCCGGGAAAACCTGGGAGGGCGCGCTCGGGGGCCTCGCTCGCGAGCGGCATCGTCGCTGTCGTCGGCGGCGCCTGGTTCCGGCTGCCGCTCGAGCAGTTCCTGGTGCTCTGTCTGGCGGCGGTCGCCTTCTCCATCGTCGGTGATCTGACCGAAAGCCTGCTGAAGCGCTTCGCTGGAATGAAGGACAGCGGTACCCTCTTTCCGGGGCACGGCGGCGTGATGGACCGCATCGACAGCGTCACGGGTGCCGTACCCGTGCTCTTGCTCGGCCTCACTTTTCTAGGAGTACTGCCATGATCGGTGTGGTCGTCCTGGGTTCCACCGGCTCCATCGGCGAAAGCACGCTCGATGTGCTCGCGCGCCATCCTGACCGTTTCCGCCTGGTCGCGCTCGGGGCCAACCGCAACGTCGCCAAGCTCGCGGAGCAGATCCGTCGTTTCCGGCCCGCGTACGCGGCAATGGCCGACAAGGGAGCCGCGCGCGAGCTCCTTGCGCAGCTCGGCACCGCTGCGCATCCGACACGTATCCTTGCGGGCGCCGACGCACTCACGGAAATCGCGACGCTGCCGGAAGCAGAGTGCGTGATGGCCGCGATCGTGGGCGCCGCGGGGCTCGGCTCCACGCTCGCCGCCGCGCGTGCCGGTAAGCGCCTGCTGCTGGCGAACAAGGAATCGCTCGTCATGTCCGGTCCGCTGCTCATGGATGCCGTGCGCGCAAGCGGTGCCACCCTGTTGCCCATCGACAGCGAGCACAACGCCATTTTCCAATGCCTGCCGGCGGGATCGCGTGCCGGCGCCACGCCGACAGGCGTGCGCCGCATCCTCCTCACCGCATCCGGCGGCCCGTTTCGCGACTGGCAGGCGGATGCGATCGCCGCGGCGACTCCCGAGGCGGCGTGCGCGCATCCCAACTGGGTGATGGGGCGCAAGATCTCGGTCGACTCGGCGACCCTGATGAACAAGGGACTCGAGCTCATCGAAGCGTGCTTTCTCTTCGCGGTGACGCCGCAGCGAGTCGAGATCGTCGTCCATCCGCAGAGCATCATCCATTCGCTGGTCGAATACCTCGATGGCTCGGTGCTGGCGCAGCTCGGCTCACCGGATATGCGCACGCCGATCGCCTGCGCGCTCTCCTGGCCCGAGAGAATCGCTTCCGGTGTAGAATTCCTCGATCTGGTGAAGACCTCGCGGCTCGACTTTCGCGCCCCGGATACGCAGAAATTCCGCTGCCTGGCGCTGGCACAGTCGGCGGCGAAGGCCGGCGGGCTGACTCCGGTCGCCCTGAACGCCGCCAACGAGGTCGCCGTCCACGCCTTTCTGGAGCGCCGATTGAACTTTCCCGGCATCGCCGCAGTCATTGAAGAAGTGGTCACACGGTGTCCCGCGGGGGCTATAGGCGGGCTCGACGATGTGCTGGCGGCCGACGCAGAGGCCCGGCGGCTCGCGTTGGAGCGGATCGAAGGCGGGCTGTGTGCGGCCGGGGGGCGCTCGCTCGAGGGCGCACGGGCATGAGTGTCGTCTGGTACACGCTGTGGTTCGTCATCGCCGTCGGGGTGCTGGTCACCATTCACGAGTTCGGCCATTTCTGGGTCGCGCGGCGCCTCGGCTTCAAGGTACTGCGGTTTTCGGTCGGGTTCGGACAGCCGCTCTGGTCGCGGCGGATCGGGACGGATCGCACGGAGATCGCCATTGCGCCCATCCCCCTGGGCGGTTACGTCAAGCTGCTCGACGAGCGCGAGGGCCCGGTGCCGCCGGAGGATCTGGCGCGCTCCTTCACACGCAAGCACCCCTTCCTGCGCATCCTGGTGCTGCTCGCCGGACCTGCTTTCAACATCGTGTTTGCCATTGTGGTGCTCGCCGGCATCATGTGCGTCAGCGGCATCACGCAGTACCTGCCCGTGGTGGGCGATGTGACGACCGGTTCGATCGCCGCCAGCGCGGGACTGCGCTCCGGCGATACCATCGAGGCGATCAACGGCTCGCAGGTGAGCGAGCAACAGGGAGTCATCTTCGAGCTTCTCGATGCGATGAGCTCGCGCGGCGATGCGGACCTGACCGTGCGCGGCAGTCAGGGAGATGTCCGCCACGTCGACCTCATCGTGAGCAACCCCATCAACCGCCGGCGCCTCACCACGCTACCGGAGCTTTTCACGGGGCTGGGCTTTCAGTTCTGGGAGCCGCCGATTCCCGCTGTGCTCTCTCAGCGTCGTGCCGGATGGGCCTGCGGCGCGCGCGGGACTGCAGGCGGGCGATCGCATCGTATCCGTGAACGGGCAGCCGGTGAAGGATTTCGACGATGTCATCGCGCAGGTGACTCCCCATCCGGGTGGCACCATCAGCATGACGTACCAGCGCGACGGCCAGACGCACGCGGTGCAAGTGGAAGTTGCGAGCGAGGAGGTGGACGGGAAATACCTCGGCCGCATCGAGGCGGAGGGCGAGCTGCCGGCGGACATCCCCTATCCGCCCAGCATGGTGCGGCATCTCAGCGTGTCTCCTTTCTCGGCCCTGGGTCGCGCCACCGAGGAGTCATGGGACATGACGGCGCTGCAGGGAACGCTCTTCTGGCGCATGATGCTCGGCGAGGTGTCGCTCAAGAACCTGAGCGGGCCGGTGTCGATCGCGGAATACGCCGGTCAGTCGGCGAGCCAGGGAGCGGGCGCGTTCCTCGACTTCCTGGTGCTGATCTCGCTGTCGCTCGGGTTCCTGAACCTGCTGCCCATACCCATTCTCGACGGCGGCCAGATCGTCTTTCAGCTGGTGGAGTGGGTGAAGGGCAGCCCGATGTCGGAGCGGGCGCAGGTCCTCGGGCAGCAGGTGGGGATCGCGCTGCTGATCCTCCTCATGGGGGTGGCGCTCTTTAACGACATCGCGCGCCAGTTCAGTTGAGCCAGTTCAGTTGAGTCTTTGAAGAGCTATAGCCGGGACCCCGAGAGGCCCGTGCGTCCCCGCCGCGGCGCCAGCGCTGCGGCGAGCGGGGGTTGATTTTACGTGATCGATGCAACAGTTGGGGCCGGAAGAGCCCGAAAGTGACAAAGTTGGGTATCAGAACATGAAGCCTCGCGTCGTGCTGCTGGCCGCGGTCGCCCTGGCCGTCCATTCGGCGCTCGCGCTCGGCGCAGACCCAGGTGGAGTCCGCGGACTCGAGCTTCACCGTCCGGGACATCAAGGTGGAGGGACTGCAGCGCATCTCCGAGGGCACGGTATTCAATTACCTGCCGGTGAACATCGGCGATCACCTGACGCCGCAGCGGGTGCGCGAGGCCATTCGCGCCCTCTACGCCACCGGATTCTTCCGTGACGTGGAGTTGCGCCGCGAGGGCAACACCCTGATCGTCGTGGTGCTGGAGCGGCCCTCGATCGAGAGCTTCACCATCTCCGGCAACAAGGACATCAAGACCGACGAGCTGCAGAAATCGCTGCGCAACATCGGGCTCGCGCCCGGCAAGATCTTCGACCGCTCCGTGCTCGATGACGTGACGCAGTCCCTCACCGACGAGTACTACAGCCGCGGCAAGTACGGCGTCGAGATCGACAATACCGTCACCGCGGACACCGACAACCGCGTCAAGATCGCGATCAAGATCCGCGAGGGCGACCGCGCGGTGATCCGCTCCATCAACATCGTGGGCGACACGAAGTTCAAGCAGAAGGACGTCCTGCAGAGCTTCCAGCTGAAGACCCCGAACTGGCTCTCCTGGTACAAGCAGGACGACCGCTACTCGCGCGAGACGCTGCAGGGCGACCTCGAGCGGCTGCGCGATTACTACATGGACCGCGGCTACGCCAACTTCCAGATCAACTCCACCCAGGTGCAGATCACGCCCGAGAAGAACGACATCTTCATCGATGTCAACATCACCGAGGGGCAGGTCTACAAGATCTCCACGGTGAAGCTCGCCGGCATCTTCGTCGTGCCGAAGCCGGAGCTCGAGCAGCTGGTCGAGATCCAGCCGGGCGAGATCTTCAACCGCAAGCTGATCACCGCCACCCAGAAGCTGATCCAGGACCGTTTGGGCGAGGACGGCTACGCCTTCGCCAAGGTCGATCCGGTGCCGACACCCGACGACACCAACCACACGGTCGCGCTCACCTTCTTCATCGACCCGGGCAATCGCGTCTATGTGCGCAACATCATCTTCTCCAATGAGACGTCGATCAACGATGTGGTGCTGCGCCGCGAGATGCGGCAGCTCGAGGGCGCGTGGCTCTCCAACGTCGCGCTCGAGCGCTCCAAGCAGCGCATCCAGAGGCTCCCCTACGTCAAGGACGTGAGTTACTCCACGACGCCGGTGGCCGGCTCGCCCGACCAGGTGGACGTCAACTACAAGATCACCCAGGGACCGGCCGCGCAGCTCTCGGGCGGCATCGGCTATTCGGCGACCTACAAGCTCATGCTGAACGCGAACTACGCCGATGCCGACTTCCTCGGCACGCGGCAACCGCTTCGCGGTCGATCTCTAGGGCGGCGCCTACAACAAGACCTACAACGTCTCGTACACGAACCCGTAGATCACCGAGAACGGGATCGGGCAGACGCTGTCGGTGACTTACAGCGACGTCACGCAGTTCGTCTCCTCGTCGTCGAACTTCTCCTCGAAGACGCTGAGCCTCGGGCCCACCTGGAGCTATCCGATCTCCGAGTTCCAGTTCCTGGAGTTCGGCACGGTCTATCAGAGCTCGCAGCTCCTCACCACCTCCTACAGCAGCGCCCAGCAGGCGAACGAGTGGGTGCTGGAGAACGGCCACTCCTACACCCGCCTGGTGCACGAGGACTACACCAACAACGACTACGAGCTCTACGGCACCGACTTCAACAACGTGCTGTTCGTCGCCGGCTGGGGCATCGACTCGCGCAATCGCTCGCTGTTCGCCGACCGGGGCAACCGCACGGCGATCAACGGCCGCATCACCGCACCCGGGGGCGGGGTGCAGTACTACATGGCGAACTTCACCTTCCAGCAGTACGTGCCGCTCTGGCCGAACCACCTCACGCTGTCGTTATTCGACGACGTCGACTACGGCGGGGCGCTCGGGAAGACGACGGCCATTCCGCCCTTCTCAGCAGATCTTCGGCGGCGGCCCGGACTCGGTGCGCGGCTTCCGCGAGGACTGGCTCGGCCCGCGCGACAACTTCGGCAACCCCTACGGCGGCAACTTCCGCATCACCAGCCAGAACGAGCTCATCCTGCCGATGCCGGCCAAGTGGCAGCAGAGTGCCCGGGTGAGCCTCTTCTTCGACATGGGCAACGTGTTCTACACCGGCAACAAGATCCAGTTCTACGGGCCGGACGGGGTGACCCCGGTGACGTACCACATGGACGGCTGGGGCGACCTCAAGCGCTCGGTCGGCGTTGCCGTCCAGTGGCTGGCGCCGCTCGGGCTCTTCCGCTTCAGCTTCGGTGTACCGCTCAACGCCAAGCACAGCACGCTCTGCGGGGCCGGCAACAGCTGCACCTGGGGGGATCAGACCGAGGGCTTCCAGTTCTCGGTCGGCAACGCTTTCTGACGCGCTGCGCGCGGGTCTTAACGGGGTTCGCGGGGCGAACCCCGTACGATTGCGCGGCCAAGAGAATGCTATTATTGGGAGCTTGGCCGGGGTAAACGGCGGCACGACAATTAGAGGTGGGTTTCCGTGAAGCGCTTGATCAGGTTGAGCTCGGGGGTTTGCAGAGTGGCGGTTGCGGGCGGGCTGGCGGCAGTGCTGGCCGGAGTCGTCGCGACGCCGGCGCAGGCGCAGAGCGCGGGCCTCAGGATCGCCTATGTGAATTACAGCCTGCTGATCCAGGAGTCGCCGCAGGCGCAGTCGGCGGTGGCGTCGCTGCGCACGGAGTTCGAGCCCAAGCAGCGCAATCTTCAGGCCGAGGCTACCGAGCTCAAAGCCAGGGAAGACACGCTGAAGAAGAACGAGGCCACCATGACGCAGGATCAGCGCGATCAGGCGGAGCTCGATCTGCGGGAACGCTTTCAGGCTCTGCAGCAGAAGCAGAACGAGATCCAGGACGACGTCAACACGCGCCGCAACGAGTTGATGTCGGAGCTGCAGCGCACCCTGGTGCAGCTCGTGCAGAACTACGCCAAGCAGCAACGGTATGACCTCGTCCTGGCGGACGGAGTCATCTACGCCAACTCCGCGCTTGACATCACGCCGGCGATTCTTTCGGCGTTGAAGTCGCAGGCGCCGGCCGCTCGACGCGCTCCAGGCCGCAGCAAGTAAACGGAGCCCGGCGCGGACGGCGCGGCTCGTTCCTCCATGGGCGTCTCACTCGGGGAGCTCGCGGTCCGATTCGGCTGCGAGCTGCGCGGCGACCCTGAGGTGCGCGTTGACCGCGTAGCCACGCTGGCAAACGCGGATTCGCACTGCGCTGGCCTTTCTGGCCAACCCGCGCTACCGCCAGCAAGTCGCGACCACGCGCCGCGGGCGCGGTAGTGCTCGATGCCGGCCAGCGCGGCAAGCTGCGCGACCGCAGCGTTGGTTTGCGACAACCCGCATGCCACTTACGCCCGGATTGCCGCCCTCCTGCACCCGTACCGCCGCGGCGCCGCCGGGCGCGCACCCGTCGGCGGTGATCGCCGCGGGCGCACGCATCGATCCCAGCGCGCACGTTGGCGCGCTCAGCGTGATCGGGGAGGGCGCCGTCATTGGCGCGCGCGCATTCGTCGGCCCGCAGTGTCTCGTGGAAGAAGGGGCGATGGTGGGCGAGGACGTGCGCCTCACGGCGCGCGTGACGGTATGCCACGGTGTGGAGATCGGCGCGCGTACCGTGATCCAGCCCGGCGCCGTCATTGGCGGTGACGGCTTCGGTTTCGCGCAGGAGCGCGGTCGTTGGATCAAGGTGCCCCAGACCGGCACCGTCCGCGTCGGGCCCGATGTCGAGATCGGCGCCAACACGACCATCGATCGCGGCGCCATCGAGGATACGGTTATCGAGGAGGGCGTGAAGCTCGACAATCTGATCATGGTCGCGCACAACGTGCGGATTGGCGCCCACAGTGCGTTGGCGGCCGGCGTCGGAATCTCGGGCAGCACCACGATCGGCCGCCGCTGCATGATCGGCGGCCACGTCGGCATCGGCGGACACCTCACTATCAGCGATGATGTGGTCATCACCGGATGTACGATGGTCAGCCATTCCGTTCCCCGCCCCGGCGTATACTCCGGCGGCATTCCGCTCGAGGAGGCCCATGTCTGGCGCCGGCTGGTCGCGCGCTTCAAGCGCATCGACTCCCTGGCCACGCGGCTGAAGGCGCTGGAGCGCAAGACCTCCCCCGGCCCCGATCAGGAAGAGGATGATGACTGAATCGATGCAGCTCGATATCCAAGGCATTCTGCGGTACCTGCCGCACCGCTATCCTTTCCTGCTCGTCGACCGCGTGCTCGAGTGGCACAGCGGCAAGAACATCCGGGCGCTGAAGAACGTCACCTACAACGAGCCGTACTTCCCGGGCCATTTCCCGCGGACGGCCGGTCATGCCGGGCGTCATCATCATCGAGGCGCTGGCGCAGACGGCGGGCATCCTCACCTTCCTCAGCGCCAACGTGATCCCAACTGCGGAGACGCGCTTCTACTTCGTCGGCATCGACAAGGCGCGCTTCAGAAAGCCGGTGGAGCCGGGCGACCAGTTGGTGCTCACCGCCCAGGTGGAGCGCTACCTGAAGGGCATCTGGCGCTTCTCCACCGCGGCGCTGATCGGCGACCACGAAGTGGCGCACGCCGACATCATGGTGGCGCCGGAGACCGCGAAGTGATCGACCCTCACGCCATCGTCTCGCCGCAGGCGGAGCTGGCGGCGGACGTCGACGTGGGTCCGTTCAGCGTGATCGGCCCCGGTGTCCGCATCGGTCCGGGCACGATCGTGGGTCCCCACGCCGTCATCACCGGACTGACGACGATCGGCGCCGACAATCACATCTATCAGTTCGCCTCGCTCGGGGATGCGCCCCAGGACAAGAAGTACGCCGGCGAGCCGACCCGGCTCGAGATCGGCGATCGCAACGTCTTCCGCGAGAGCTGCACCATGAATCGTGGCACGAGCCACGACAGGGGCGTCGACCCGCATCGGCAGCGACAACCTCTTCATGGCCTACTCGCATGTCGCGCACGACTGCGTAGTGGGAAGCAACACGGTGTTCGCCAACTGCGCCTCGCTCGCCGGCCACGTCGAGATCGGCGACTGGGTCATCCTCGGCGGGTTGTCGGCGGTCCATCAGCACTGCAAGATCGGCGCGCACGCATTTCTGGCAGGCGGGGCGATCGTGACTCGCGACGTTCCTCCCTACGTCATGGTTGCCGGCAATCCCAGCTGCCCCGCACATGGTCAACTCCGAGGGCCTCAAGCGCCGCGGATACACGGAGGAGCAGGTCCGCGTCCGTCCGCGAGGCCTATCGCACTCGTGTACCGCTCCGATCTGAAGCTCAGCGAGGCGCTCGAGCGGCTCGAGCCCGCCGCCCGGGAGCAGCCCGCGCTGCGGCTGTTCGTCGACTTCATCCGCAGCTCCACCCGCAGCATCATCAGATGACGCGGACGGCGCCGCTGCGCGTCGGCATCGTCGCGGGAGAATCATCCGGAGACCAACTCGGTGCGGCGCTGATCGCCGCGCTGCGCGAGCGTGTCCCCGATCTCCAGTGCTTCGGGGTCGCGGGACCCGAAGATGATCGCCGCCGGCTGCGAGGCCTGGGCGGGCGCCGAGGAGCTCGCGGTCATGGGCCTCACCGAGGTGCTGGCGCATCTGCCGCGGTTGCTGCGCCTGCGGGCCGCGCTGACCACTCGGTTTCTCGCATCGCGTGCCGACGTGTTCGTAGGCATCGATTCGCCGGAGTTCAATCTCGGACTCGCCAGGCGCCTGCATGCGAGGGGCCTCAGGACCGTCCAGTACGTGAGTCCCCAGGTTTGGGCCTGGCGACAGGGCAGGGTCCGCAATATCGGCCACGCCTGCGATCTGGTGCTCTGCCTGTTGCCTTTCGAGACCGCCTTCTATTCCAGCCACGGCGTTCCTGCGGCTTTCGTCGGTCATCCCCTCGCGGATCAGATTCCACTGCAGGTCGACCGCGACGGCGCACGCGCGGCGCTCGGCTTGAATACCGCCGCCACCGTCGTCGCTCTCCTGCCGGGCAGCCGTGTCGGGGAGGTCGAGCGGTTGGGGAAGGACTTCGTGCAGGCCGCCGCCTGGCTGGCGCGAGCGCCGTCCGGAGATCGAGTTCATTGCGCCCATGGCGACCGCGCGCGCTCGTGAGACCTTCGAGAGCAAGCAGGCGGAAGTCCCCGCCGCACCGAAGATTTTGTTGCTCGAGGGACAGCGCTCAGCAGGCGCTCGCCGCATGTGATGCGGCCATTGTCGCCTCGGGAACCGCTACACTGGAGACGCTGCTGTCGCGTCGCCCGATGGTCGTGGCGTATCGTCTCGGCGCGCTCACCGCATTCCTGCTGCGCAGACTGCGACTGGTCAAGGTGCCGTACTTCTCGCAACCCAATCTGCTCGTCGGACGGCCGCTCGTGCCGGAGCTCCTGCAGGAGCAGGTGAGCGGTGCCGCGCTCGGCGAGGCGCTCCTCGGCCGGCTGTCCGATCGCGCGTATCTGCGGCAGCTCGACCAGGAATTCTGCAAGGTCCACGAGACGCTGCGCGGCGGCGCGGCCGCGCGCGCGGCCGAGGCGATCCTCGCGCTGTTGCAACGCGGCCGGGAGCAGGGGAGTTTGCCGTGAGCGGGGTGACCTTCAGGCGAGTCGCCGGTGTCGATGAGGCGGGTCGTGGCCCGCTGGCCGGCCCGGTCGTCGCCGCCGCGGTCATCCTGCACCCGCGCCGTCGCATCTCCGGACTCGCCGACTCCAAGGCTCTCACCGCACCGGAGCGGGCGCGGCTCGCGCCGATCATCCGCAGCCGGGCGCTGGCCTGGGCGGTCGCGTGGGCCGACCGCGACGAGATCGACACCCTGAATATTCTCGGCGCGACGTTTCTCGCGATGCGGCGCGCGCTCCTGCGTCTGCCGGTGTGTCCGACCCACGTGCAGGTCGATGGCAACCAACTGCCGCCGCTCGCGGATCTGCGGCTCGGATGCACGGTGGAAGCGATCATCGAGGGCGATGCGCGCATCGCGCGCGATCAGCGCCGCCTCCATTCTCGCGAAGACCTGCCGGGATGCGATGATGGAGGCGCTCGATCCCTGCTATCCCGGCTTCGAGCTCGCCGCGCACAAGGGTTACGGCACTCCGGCGCATCTCGAGGCGCTGCGCGCGCGCGAGCCCTCGCCGCAGCACCGCCGCTCCTTCAGTCCGGTGAAGGTGGCGCTCGGGGCCTGTCTGCCCGAGCCGCAGTGCGAGCTGCCCCTGACCGGCACCGACACGGAGTCCTGACATGGCCGCCGGCTTCGTCCACCTGCGCCTGCACACCGAGTATTCGCTGATCGACAGCGTCGTGCGCGTGCCGGAGCTCATCGAGGCGGTCGCCGCCGCCGGCATGCCGGCCGTCGCCGCCACCGACCAGAGCAACCTCTTTGCGATGGTCAAGTTCTACCGTGCCGCGCTCGCGCGCGGCGTCAAGCCCATCATCGGCGTCGACCTGCTGGTGCGTGAGGCCGGCGAGCGCCAACAGCCGACGCGCATCACGCTCATCTGCCAGAACCAGGCCGGCTACCTCAACGCCACGCGGCTGGTCAGCCGCGCCTATCTCGAAGGCCAGCAGCGGGGCGTGCCCCTGATCGAGCGCGACTGGCTCACTGTCGAGACTCTCGATGGGCTGATCGGCGCTCTCCTGCGCGACCGAGGGCGATGTCGGGCGCGCACTGGTCAACGGCCGCGAGGAGGACGCCGGGCGCGCCCTCGATCGCTGGCTCGCGCTGCTTCCTGAACGCTACTACATCGAGCTGCAGCGCCTCGGCCGCGCCGACGAGGAGGGCTACATCGCGGCCGCCGTCAACCTAGCCGGCCGCCGCGGCGTCCCGGTAGTCGCCACCAACGATGTGCGCTTCCTCAAACCGAGCGACTTCGAGTCGCACGAAGCGCGCGTCTGCATCCATGACGGCGCTCTGCTGGCCGACACCCATCGCGTACGCCGCTACACCGCGCAACAGTACCTGCGCTCTCCGGAAGAGATGGCGCGTCTCTTCGCCGACATCCCGGAAGCGCTGGCCAACTCCGTCGAGATAGCGCGCCGCGCCAGCCTCGCCCTCAAACTCGGCCAGGTGCGCCTGCCGCCCTATCCGGTTCCCGGCGGCATGACGACGGAGGAATTCCTGCGCCAGGAGGCCGAGTCGGGGTTCGAGGTGCGGCTGACGGAGCTCGGCGCGCATCGACACCGAGGTCTACCGCAAGCGCCTGCAGAGCGAGCTCGATGTCATCTGCCAGATGGGTTTCTCCGGCTATTTCCTCATCGTCGCCGACTTCATCCGCTGGGCCAAGGAGAACGGCATCCCCGTGGGCCCCGGACGCGGCTCCGGCGCCGGCTCGCTGGTGGCGTACAGTCTGCGCATCACGGATCTCGATCCGCTGCGCTACGATCTGCTCTTCGAGCGCTTCCTGAATCCGGAGCGCGTCTCCATGCCCGACTTCGACGTCGATTTCTGCATGGAGGGCCGCGACCGCGTGATCGACTACGTCGCGGGGCGCTACGGCCGCGAGCGCGTCTCGCAGATCATCACGTACGGCACCATGGCCGCCAAAGGCCGTCGTCCGCGATGTCGGTCGCGTGCTCGGCATGACTTATGGCTTCGTCGACAAGATCGCCAAGCTCATTCCCTTCGAGCTCGGCATCACCCTCGATGACGCGTTGGAGAAGGAGCCCGAGCTCAAGCGCCTGTACGAAGCCGAGGAGGAAGTCCACAACCTCATCGATCTCGCCCGCTCCCTGGAAGGACTGACCCGCAACGCCGGCATGCATGCGGGTGGCGTCGTCATCGCGCCGTCCGTGCTGACGGATTTCGCGCCGCTTTATTGCGACGAGTCGGGCGGGAGCCTCGTCACGCAGTTCGACAAGGATGACGTCGAGGCGGCCGGACTGGTGAAGTTCGACTTTCTGGGCCTGCGCACGCTCACCGTCATCGACTGGACGGTGAAGGCGATCAACGCGCGCCGCGGTCCAGGGCGGTGAGGCGGCGCTGGACATCACGCAAGATTCCTCTGGATGACGCCTTCACCTACGACAGGGTGTTCAAACGGGCGCAGACGGTCGCCGTCTTCCAGTTCGAGTCCGGCGGCATGCAGCGGATGCTCAAGGACGCGAAGCCCGATCGCTTCGAGGATATCATCGCCCTGGGCGCGCTGTACCGGCCGGGACCCATGGAGCTGATCCCGGAGTACGTCGCCTGCAAACACGGCAAGAAGCCCGGAGTACCTGCATCCGGACATGGAGCAGGTGCTGGGCGTGACTTACGGCGTATTCGTCTACCAGGAGCAGGTGATGCAGATCGCCCAGCGCCTGGCCGGATATACCCTCGGCGGCGCCGATCTGCTGCGCCGCGCGATGGGCAAGAAGAAGCCGGAGGAGATGGCCAAGCAGCGCGGCGTGTTCGTCGCCGGCGCTGCCGCGCGCGGCATCGGGGACAGGATCGCCAATGCGATCTTCGACCAGATGGAGAAGTTCGCCGGTTACGGCTTCAACAAGAGCCACGCCGCGGCCTACGCGCTGCTCTCCTACCAGACCGCCTACCTCAAGGCGCACTTTCCCGCGGCCTTCATGGCGGCCATGCTGTCCGCGGACATGGATCACACCGACAAGGTCGTGACGCTGATCCACGAATGCGACGCCATGAAGCTCGATGTGCGTCCGCCCGATATCAACACCTCGCTCTACGAGTTCACCGTCGAAGGTGACAGCGCCATCCGCTACGGGCTGGGCGCGGTGCGCGGCGTCGGGCAGGGGGCCGTGGAGGCGCTCATCGCCGAGCGCGAGGCGCGCGGGCCCTTCACCAGCCTGGAGGACCTCTGCCGGCGGCTCGATCTGCAGAAGATCAATCGCCGGGTGTTGGAGGCGCTGCTGCGCTCCGGCAGCCTCGATGCGCTCGGACCCAACCGCGCGACGCTCATGCATCGCCTGCCGGCGGCGATGCAGCTCGGCGATCAGAACTCCAAGGCGCATGAGGCCGGGCAGAACGATCTTTTCGGGCTGGGCCCGGCGCCGTCCGGCGGTACAGCCGTCCTCGCCGGCGTTGCGTGTCGGAGGGCCCGGTGCTGCGGGAGTGGACGGAGGCGGTACGTCTCGCCGGTGAGCGGGAGACGCTCGGCCTCTACCTTACCGGCCATCCGGCGAAGAGCTACGCGCTCGCTGCTCGCCTGTGTCGCCTCGCATTGGATCGGGGACCTGGTGAGCGAGCGGCCCATGCCGGGCGCCGAGCCGGTGCGTTTCGGCGGCGGCAAGCCGGTGACGGTCGGCGGCCTGGTCGATGAGGTCAAGAAGCGCGGGCCGCGCTTCATAGTGACGCTGGACGACGGTACCGGACGACTCGAGGTGACGCTCTTCGAGGACGTTTACCAGAAGTATCGCGACGTGATCGCGAAAGGACGCTCTGGTGCTGGTCGAGGGCATGCTGCGTTTCGATGATTTCAGCGATGGCTGGCGGCTCAGGCGCGGCGGATCATCGATCTGCGCAAGACGGGCGAGCAACAGGCGCGCCGCATCGATCTCACCTGGCCGCAGGATCGGCCCGATACGGCGCTGCTGCAGGCGCGCCTGGCGGCGCTGCTGGCCGCCTTCCGGCCCGGCCCCTGCACCGTCACCATCGAATTCTCCGGCTCGGCCGCGCGCGGCGTGCTCAAGCTCGGACCGGAGTGGGCCGTGCGCGCCACGAGTGAGCTGCGGGAGGGTCTCGAGGAGTTGCTGGGCCACGGCTCCGTGGACGTCAAGTACGCGCCGCTGGCCGCGGCGCTTGCGCCCGGGGCTGTCGCCCCTTAACCTCACGCGCAGCATGAGAAAATCGCGGTAAGACTGCATGGCCGTTGCGTTCCTGGATTTCGAACAGCCCATTGCCGAGCTCGAAGCGAAGATCGAGGAGCTGCGGCATGTCACGTCCGAATCCGAGGTCAACATCCAGGAGGAGATCTCGCGCCTGCAGGCGAAGAGCCGGCAGCTGACGACCAGCATCTTCGCGAACCTCACGCCCTGGCAGATCACCCAGCTCGCCCGCCATCCCGCGCCGTCCTTACACGCTGGATTATGTCGCGCGCGATCTGCACGGAGTTCAGCGAGCTGCATGGCGATCGCATGTTCGCCGATGACCAGGCGATCGTCGGCGGCCTCGGCCGCATCGATGGCCGCCCCGTCATGATCATCGGCCACCAGAAGGGGCGCGACACCAAGGAGCGGGTGCGACGCAACTACGGCATGCCGAAGCCTGAGGGCTATCGCAAGGCGCTGCGTCTGATGCGCCTGGCGGAGCGTTTCGGGCTGCCCGCTGGTGACACTGATCGATACGCAGGGCGCCTATCCTGGCGTCGGCGCCGAAGAGCGCGGCCAGAGCGAGGCGATCGCGCGCAATCTTTTCGAGATGTCGGTGCTCAGCGTGCCGATCGTGACGGTGGTGACGGGCGAGGGCGGATCCGGCGGCGCGCTTGCGATCGGAGTCTGCGACCGCCTGCTCATGCTGCAGTACAGCACCTACTCGGTGATCTCGCCCGAGGGCTGCGCCTCGATCCTCTGGAAGAGCCAGGACAAGAAGGAAGCGGCCGCCGAGGCGCTCAACCTGACCGCCGACCGCCTGTCGAAGCTGGAATTGGTGGACGAGGTGATCGAGGAGCCGCTCGGCGGCGCGCACCGCGATCCGGCCGCGATGGCGGCGAGTCTCAAGGCGGCGCTGCTCAAGCACCTCGAGCGCTCGAGTCGATTCCGCGCGATGAGCTGCGCGCCGCGCGCTCGCGCCGGATCGCCTCCTTCGGGGTCTTCAGTGAGAGCCCGGAGTAGGAGCAGAGGCGCGTTCGGTCCGGACTGGCTCCGGCGAGCGCCTCGCGCAGCTGCTGCCAGGATTCCCCGACGTTGCGATCTGCGTCGCCCTGAGCGGCGGGCGTCGATTCCACCGCGCTGCTCGCCGCACTCGCCGAGGCTCGTTGCGACGGCCTTGCGTCTGCGCGCCCTGCACATCAATCACGGGCTGCACCCCAACGCGAAGCGTCTGGAGCGCGCATTGCCGCAAGCTTGCGCGCCGGCTCGGCGTTCCGTTGCGAGTGCTCGCGGTGAAGATGCGCGCGCGAGCGCGGCGCCTCGTTGGAAGAGGCGGCGCGGGTTGCACGCTACCGCTGCTTCGCGGAGCAGTTGCGCAGCGGCGAAGCGCTGCTCACGGCGCACACGCAGGACGACCAGCTGGAGACGGTGCTGCTGCAGCTCTTCCGCGGCTGCGGTCTGCCGGGGCTCGCCGCCATGCCGGCCGTTGCGCCGCTCGGCCCCGGCACGCTCGCGCGCCCGCTGCTCGGCTGCTCGCGCCTGCAGCTCGAGGCCTGGGTGCGCGCACGCGGGCTCGCCTGGGTCGAGGACGACACGAACCTCGATGAGCGCTTCGATCGCAACTACCTGCGGCGCAGTGTGCTGCCGGCGGTGCGCCAGCGCTGGCCCGGGAGCCGCGGCGGCGGTGGCACGCTCGGCGCGTCACGCCGCCGAGGCGCAGCGGCTGCTGGCGACGCTGGCCCGAGTCGATCTCGAGCGCGCGAGCGACGGCGCCGCGCTCTCGGTGAAGGCGCTACGGTCGCTGCCGGCCGGATCGGCGGCGCAATGTGCTGCGGCTGTGGATCGCGAGCACCGGGCGCACGCCGCCCGACGCGCGGCGGCTGGAGGAGATCGCGGGGCCGCTCATCGATGCGCGCGCCGATGCGAATCCGCAGGTCGAGTGGGAAACGGCGATCGCCCGCCGGGTCATCGTCGTCACGCGGCACGCGGACCTGCTGTCGCTCGACGGAGCTGCGCGCCGGTGTTGGATTCGGCGAGCGGCGGCGGCGGAGCTGGCCTGGGAATGGCGGCAGTCCTGCCGCTGCGCGCTGCCGGACGGCGGCGCTCTGGAGCTGACGCCCGAGCGGCATGGGCCCATCGACCTCGATGCGCTGCCGCCGCGGCTCGCCGTCACCTGGCGCCGCGGCGGCGAGCGGTTGCGCGTGCGGCGCGGCGGACCGCGCCGCGCACTCAAGAGTTTGCTGCAGGAAGCTCATGTACCGCTCGCGCAGCGCGCCGCGCCTGCCGCTGGTTCTCGCGGACGGCACACTGATCGCGGCGGCGGATCTCTGGATCGACGAGTCGGTGCGGGCGGCACCCGGGGCGCGGCATCGCGGCCGGCTCGTCTGGCTGCAAGGCAATCTGATCGGGAAATTCGGTCCATCCGGAGTCGCACATTTTGTGATAATCTGCTCTCCCGTCGTCCAAGCTCTCATTCACGGGCGCTGCAGGCAGCACCCCTCACGACGGGACATCCCCTGATTTAACTATGGCGCGATTCGTATTCGTCACCGGTGGCGTCGTGTCCTCATTGGGCAAGGGCATCGCCGCCGCCTCCCTGGGCGCGATCCTCGAGGCCCGCGGCCTCAAGGTCGCGATGGTCAAGCTCGACCCCTACATCAATGTGGATCCGGGGACCATGAGCCCCTTCCAGCATGGGGAGGTGTTCGTCACCCACGACGGCACCGAGACCGATCTCGACCTCGGCCACTACGAGCGCTTCGTGCGCACGACCACCGGCCGCAACAGCAATTTCACCACCGGGCGCATCTACGAGCGGGTGATCGCCAAGGAGCGCCGCGGCGACTATCTCGGCGCCACCGTGCAGGTGATCCCGCACATCACCGATGAGATCAAGCGCAGCATTCAGCTCGGAGCCGAGGGCGCCGATGTCTGCATGGTCGAGATCGGCGGCACCGTGGGCGACATCGAGTCGCTGCCCTTCCTCGAGGCGATCCGCCAGCTCGGCGTCGAGCTCGGGCGCAGCAACTGCGTGTACATGCACCTCACGCTGGTGCCGATCGTGGGCGGCTCCGGGGAGATCAAGACCAAGCCGACGCAACATTCGGTGAAGGAGCTGCGCGGCATCGGCATCCAGCCGGATGTGCTGCTGTGCCGCTGCAAGCATCCGCTTCCCGAGGAACAGCGGCGCAAGATCGCTCTCTTCACCAACGTCGAAGAGCGCGCGGTCATCTCCGCGATCGACGCCGATGACATCTACCAGATCCCGATACTGCTGCACGAGCAGGCGCTCGATGAGATCGTCGTCGACAAGCTGCGGCTGCAGGTGCCGCAGACCGACCTCACGGAATGGCGTCAGGTGGTGAGCGCCAAGGCGAACCCCGACGGCCAGGTCGACGTCGCCATGGTCGGCAAGTACGTGCAGATGCGCGACTCCTACCTGTCGCTGCACGAAGCGCTGATGCACGGCGGCCTGAAATCGCGCACCCGCGTCAACATCCACTACGTCGAGTCCACCGAAATCGAGCAGCACGGTACCCACGCGCTGAAGGGGATGGACGCCATCCTGGTGCCGGGCGGCTTCGGCGAGCGTGGCATCGAAGGCAAGATCCAGGCGGTGCGCTACGCGCGCGAGCAGGGAGTCCCCTACCTCGGCATCTGCCTCGGGATGCAGGTGGCCATCGTCGAGTTCGGCCGCCACGCGCTCGGCCTCACGGGCGCCAACAGCACCGAGTTCAATCGTGCCACGCCGCACCCGGTGATCGCCCTCATCAGCGAATGGCAGGACCAGGCCCGCGGCACCCAGACCCGCGACGAGGAGTCCGCCAAGGGCGGCACGATGCGCCTCGGCGCGCAGGAGGTGCTGCTCGGCGCCGGTACCCGCGCCCGCGAGATCTTCGGCAAGGACTCGATCTTCGAGCGCCACCGCCACCGCTACGAATTCAACAATAATTTCCTCGACCGCTACCGCACGGCGGGCATGCGCTTCTCGGGCTTCTCGCGCGACGGGCTGGTGGAGGTCATCGAGATTCCGAGCCATCCCTGGTTCGTGGCGACCCAGTTCCACCCGGAGTTCACCTCGACGCCGCGCGACGGCCACCCGCTCTTCACCGGCTTCATCCGCGCCGCGCGCGCCCAGCGGGCCTCGCTACTGCCGCAAGCCGCGGGGGCGTGAGGCCTCGATGAAGCTCGCGGGACACGAGATCGGCATCGGCCGTCCGCTTTTCTCATCGCGGGCCCCTGCGTGATCGAGAGCGCGGAGCTCACACAGCAGGTTGCCGGACGCCTCAAGGAGATCACCGGCCGCCTCGGTATCCCGTTCGTCTTCAAGGCCTCCTTCGACAAGGCGAACCGCTCCTCGCGCAAGAGCTACCGCGGCCCGGGATGGAGCAGGGCCTGAAGATCCTGGACGGGGTGAGCGCAGCCATCGGCGTACCGGTGCTCACCGACGTGCACGAGGACACGCCGCTCGATGAGGTTGCGGCGGTCGTCGACGTGCTGCAGACGCCGGCCTTTCTCTGCCGGCAGACCAACTTCATCGTCGGCGTCGCCTCGCGCGGCAAGGCCGTCAACATCAAGAAGGGCCAGTTCCTGTCTCCCTGGGAGATGGGCAACGTCGTCGACAAGGCGCGCTCGACCGGCAACGACTCCATCCTCGTCTGTGAGCGCGGCTTTTCCTTCGGCTACAACAATCTCGTGTCCGACATGCGCTCGCTTGCGGTCATGCGCGCCACCGGCTGCCCCGTGGTGTTCGATGCCACGCACTCCGTGCAGTTGCCGGGCGGTCTCGGCGCCGCCTCCGGAGGTCAGCGCGAGTTCATTCCCGTCCTGGCCCGCGCGGCGGTGGCGGCAGGCGTTTCGGGCCTCTTCATGGAGACCCACCCCGATCCGGCGCATGCGCTTTCCGACGGCCCCAACGCGTGGCCTCTCGATCGCATGGAGCCGCTGCTCGTCACCCTGAAGGCTCTCGATCAGGCCGTGAAGGCGCGGCCGCTCGAGGAGTCGCTGCTCGCATCAGAAGGAAGATCAACATGACCCGAATCGCCGACATCCGCGGCCGCGAGATCCTCGATTCCCGCGGCAACCCCACCGTCGAGGCCGACGTCATTCTCGACTCCGGTGTGATGGGCCGCGCGGCGGTACCTTCGGGCGCCTCCACCGGCACGCGCGAGGCGGTGGAGCTGCGTGACGGCGACAAAAAGCGGTATCTGGGCAAAGGCGTGCTCAAGGCTGTCGACCACGTCAACACCGTCCTCAAGTCTGCCGTGCTCGGTATGGACCCGCGCGACCAGAAGGGTATCGATCAGAAGATGATCGAGCTCGATGGTACCGAGAACAAGGGACGCCTCGGCGCCAACGCCATCCTCGCCATCTCGCTCGCTGCCGCCCACGCCGCGGCGCGCGATGCCGGGCTGCCCCTCTATCGCTACCTCGGGCAGACACTCACCGCCGGGCGCGAGCCGGTGATGCCGGTGCCGATGATGAACATCATCAATGGCGGCGCGCACGCCAACAATAGCCTCGACATCCAGGAATTCATGATCCTCCCGGTCGGCGCGCCGAGCTTTCGCGAGGCGCTGCGCTACGGCGCGGAGGTGTTTCATCACCTCAAGAAGATCCTGGCGGACAAGCGGCTTCTCCGACTGCCGTCGGCGATGAAGGCGGCTTCGCGCCCAACCTGGGTTCCAACGAAGAGGCGCTCGGGGTCATCCTGCAGGCCATCGAGAAGGCCGGGTACAAGGCGGGGCGCGACATCTACCTCGGCCTCGATTGCGCCAGCTCCGAGTTCTTCCACGACGGCAGCTACGACCTCAAGGCCGAGAAGCGCCGCTACTCGAGCGCGGAGTTCACCCGCTATCTCGCCGACCTGGCCGGGCGCTATCCCATCATCAGCATCGAGGACGGCATGGCCGAGGCCGACTGGGACGGCTGGGCGCAGCTCACCCGCGCGCTCGGGGAGAAGCACCAGCTCGTCGGCGACGACATCTTCGTCACCAACACGAAGATCCTGAAGGAAGGCATCGAGAAGCACGTCGCGAACGCCATCCTCATCAAGGTCAATCAGATCGGCACCCTGACCGAGACGCTGGCCGCCATCGACCTGGCGGACCGCTCCCGTTACGCCTCGGTGATGTCCCACCGCTCCGGCGAGACGGAAGACAGCACCATCGCCGACCTCGCGGTGGCCACCGCGTCCTCCCAGATCAAGACCGGCTCGCTGTCGCGCTCCGACCGGGTCGCCAAGTACAACCAGCTGCTGCGCATCGAGGCCGAGCTCGGCAAGGTCCGCTACGCCGGCCGCGATGCTTTTCCGGTGAAGATGTGGTAGCGAGTCGAGCCTGTACGGCCTCGATGTCCCGTCGACTGCGCAGGCATGGCTTGCCGCAGCGCTGGCTGTCGCTCTGATCCTGCTGCAATACCGGATCTGGGTCTCCGACGACGGCATGCGCGGCGTCGGGCGCCTGCAGCACGCCGTCGCCGCGCAGCAGAAGCTCAACGCCACGCTCACCGCAGCGCAACAGCCGCCTGGACGCCGAAGTACAGGACCTGAAGTCCGGTACCGCGGCCATCGAAGAGCGCGCCCGCAGCGACCTCGGCATGATCGGCCCCAACGAGACCTTCTATCAGGTCGTCGAGCCTCCGCCCGCCGCGACGCCGTCACTGCGCCCGCCTCCAAGGCCGTGAAGACGAGCCGGACGACAACTGAGATCAGGCGAATGCCTTGGCGATCTCCGCGTCGGGCTGCATCGTATAGACTGCACGGATGAAGTACTGGCTGGTGATGCCTGCCGCAGGGATAGGCCGCCGTTTCGGCGCCGACCGCCCGAAGCAATACGCGCCCCTCTGCGGCCGGACTGTGATCGAATGGGCGCTGGCTCCGTTCCTGACGCGATGCGCGCTGTGCCGGCGCCGTGGTGGCGCTCGCCCAGGATGACCCTTATTGGGCCGGCGATCGCTCCCGCCAACGCCTGGTCGCGGCGGCGGGCAGGAGCGCAGCCAGTCCGTCCGCAATGGCCTGGCGGCGCTCTGCGGAGCGCGCAGATCGCGACGATTGGGTTCTGGTCCACGATGCCGCGCGACCTTGTCTACCGCGCCAGGACCTGGACCGGCTGCTCTCCGTCCTCGCCGACCACCCGGTAGGCGGTCTGCTGGCTACGCCCGCTGCCGATACTCTGAAGCGCGCTGATGGATCCGGTGACGTGCAGCAGACGGTGGACCGCGCCAGCCTCTGGCGGGCGCTGACACCGCAGATGTTCCGCTACGGCCGCCTCTGCGAGGCACTCGATCGCGCGCATTCGGCGGGACGCATCCCGACCGACGAGGCGCAGGCGATCGAGTGGCTGGGCGATCGTCCGCGGGTGGTCGAGGGCGCCGCTGCGAATCTCAAAATCACCAGTGCCGCGGATCTCGCGATTGCGGCCGCACTGCTGAAGGAAACGGGCTCATGAGAATAGGCTCCGGAATCGACGTGCACGCCTTCGGCCCTGGCGACTTCGTGATGCTGGGCGGTGTGCGCGTCGCGCATACGCACGGCGTCGTGGCTCACTCCGACGGCGACGTGGTGCTGCATGCGCTCACCGATGCGCTGCTCGGCGCGGCCGGGCTCGGCGATATCGGCCAGCACTTCAAGGACACCGATCCGCAATGGAAGGGCGCCGACAGCAAACGCTTCGTGCGCGAGGTGATGGATATGTTGCGCGCCCGGAAACTGCGGGTTGGGAATGCCGACCTGACCGTGCTCGCGGAGCGGCCGAAGCTCTCACCGGTACGCGATGACATCCGCCGCCAGGTGGCAGAACTGCTGGAGGTCGGCCTCGAGCAGGTGAACGTGAAGGCGACGACGACCGAGAAGCTCGGCTTTCTCGGCCGGGCCGAGGGCATCGCCGCGCAGGCCGTGGTGCTTCTGCTCGATGTCGACTGACGGCGGCGCTCGATCCGCCGCGTGCCCACGGTGCCCCGCTCTGTGCGGGAAAACTGCGCACCGAGCCCGAGGATTTCCTCGTCGAGGAAGTGCTCGGATTCGAGCCGGCGGGAGCCGGCCAGCACGTGCTCCTCAAGGTCCGCAAGCGCGACGCCAACACACAGTGGATCGCTCGCGAGCTCGCGCGTGCCGGCGGTTGTCCCGAGCGCGATGTGGGCTACGCGGGCCTGAAGGATCGCCGCGCGGTGGCCACGCAATGGTTCACGGTGCCGCAGTCGCGGCTCTCGCCGCAGGACTGGGTCGGTGTCAGGAGCGGCGAGTACCAGGTGCTGCAGGCACATCGCCACTCCCGCAAGCTGCCGCGCGGAGCGCTCGCAGGCAATCGCTTCGTCATCCGCATTCGCGGTACCGCCATCGATGACGCATCCCTCGCGAGCCGCCTCGCTGCGATCGCGACACGCGGTGTCCCGAACTATTTCGGGCCGCAGCGGTTCGGGAAGGGTGGGGCCAATCTGCGGCGCATTGGCGAGGACGTGCGCGCGCTCAGGCCGCCGGAGCGCGGCTTCGTTCTTTCAGCGGCGCGCAGCCTCGTCTTCAACGCCGTCGCTGGCCGAGCGTGTGCGCGATGGGAGTTGGGAGCGCCTCGAGGCGGGGGATCTCGCCAACCTCGATGGGCGCGCCAGTCATTTCCGGGTCGAGGCAATCGATGAGGCGCTTGCGGGCCGCAGTGCGCGCCTCGACATCCACCCCACGGGCCCCCTCTGGGGACGCGGCGCGCTGCCGAGCGGCGGCAGGGTGCTGGAGCTGGAGCAGCGGGTCGCTGCAGGGCTGACGGCCGCCTGCGCGCTCGTCGAGCGGGCGGGCATGGAGCAGGAGAGACGCAGCCTGCGGCTCGCGGTCCGCGATCTGAGCTGGCGGCGGGACGCCGACGCTCGCTGACTGGTCATCTTCGAATTCCGCCTCGAGCCGCGGCGCCTATGCAACGGTAGTGCTGCGGGAGGTGTTCGATCTCGACGCGGACTACGACGAGAGCAGCACGTAGACCGCTCCCGTGCCGCCATCGACCTGCCGCGCGGAGACGTACGCGAGCACCGGGCCGATTTTGCGCAGCGTCGCGCCGACCATGCCCTTCAGCACCGGGCCGCGATGTCCGGAGCGCAGTCCCTTGCCGTGGATGATGCGCACGCAGCGCCACTGGCGCAGCAGCGCCTGCGCCAGAAATTCGCGCAGTGCCTGCTTCGCCTCGCTGACGCTGAGGCCGTGAAGATCGATTTCCCCCTGCACGCGGTAGTCGCCGCGGCGGAGCTTGCGCAGCACGGCAGGCCTGAATGCCCGCGCGGCGAAAGACGAGCTCCTCGCCGCTGGCGAGCTCGGGATCGATGACGTCATCGCGCAGGCTCTCTTCGAGCACGGCCAGCCGGTCGGCGCGGGAGAACTTCGCAGCCGGGCGCGGACGTCGCCGGCGGCCCGACGGCTGCTCCGCTGCCTGCGTCGCAGGCTCCCAAAGGCTTCACGTCCCGGACCGCTTCGCGAAAGAGCTGCGTCTCATCGTTCCGGGCCGCGGCGGGATCCGCCTCCTTGCGGACGACAGGGTCACCGGAAAACTCCTTGGGAGAACGGGGACTCACGCTACCTCCGCGCATTTTGCTCCAGTATAGTGACGCGCCCGCGGAGGGGCGTAAGCCTTGCAGTACCCTACATCAGGACCGTGAAGATCCTCGTCAGCAACGATGATGGCTACCGCTCCCGCGGTATCCGCCTCCTCCGGGAGGCGCTCGCAAGCCTCGCCGAGGTCACCGTCGTGGCCCCGGACCGCAACCGTAGCGGCGCCAGCAACTCGCTGACCCTCGACATGCCGCTGCGGGTGTTCGAGTCCGAGCCCGGCGTGCACTACGTCCAGGGCACACCCACTGACTGCGTGCACCTCGCGATCACGGGCCTGTTCGACTACGAGCACGACATGGTGGTTTCCGGCATCAATGACGGCGCCAATCTCGGCGATGACGTGCTCTACTCCGGCACCGTTGCGGCCGCCGTCGAGGGCCGCTTTCTCGGCCTGCCCGCGATCGCGATCTCCCTGTGCACAACGCCGAATGAGGAGGCGCATTTCGAGACCGCCGCGCAGGTCGCGCGGCAGCTGGTGGCGCAGCTCGTCAGGAGTCCGCTCGAGGCGGCTCTCATCCTCAATGTCAACGTGCCCAACCTGCCGCTGAGCGCGCTGCAGGGCTTTCGCAGTACCCGGCTCGGATACCGCCATCGCTCGGAGCCCATCATTCCCGCGCACGACCCGCGTGGCCGGCCGGTGTATTGGGTGGGACCCGCGGGGCCGCAGCAGGACGCCGGGCCCGGCACCGACTTCGAGGCCATCGCCCAGGGCTATGTCTCGGTGACTCCGCTGCAGATCGATCTCACGCGCCATGCGGCGCTCCCCGCCCTGCAGAATTGGCTGCAAGGACATCCATGCCTGACACTGCGGCTTTCCGGCATCGGCATGACTTCCGCGCGCACGCGCGACCGGCTGGTGCAGCGCCTGCGCGAGCAAGGCATCACGAGTCTCGCCGTACTGGAGCGGATTCGCAACGTTCCGCGGCACATCTTCGTCGATGAGGCGCTCGGCAGCCGCGCCTACGAAGACACCGCGTTGCCCATCGGGTTCGGGCAGACGATCTCGCAGCCCTACATCGTCGCGCGCATGACCGAGGCACTGCTCCAGGGCGGCCCGGTGCACAAGCTGCTCGAGGTCGGCACCGGCTGCGGCTATCAGACCGCCGTGCTCGCGCCGCTCGTGGACCGCATCTGCACCGATCGAGCGCATCGAGCCGCTTGCTCGAGCGCGCCAAGGAGCGGCTGAAGGAGCTCGGTGTGCGCAATGTCAGGTTCCGACACGGCGACGGCAGCGCCGGCTGGAAGACCCAGGCGCCGTTCGACGGCATCCTCGTAGCCGCGGCGCCGCTGGTCGTTCCGGAGGCATTGCTCAAGCAGCTGCAGGTGGGCGGGCGTCTGCTGGTGCCCGGTGGGCCCCGAGGGCGAGCAGGAGCTGGTGCGTTTCACCCGCCGCGAGCAGCGCATCGACCGGGAGTCGCTGGGGCCAGTGGCATTCGTGCCGCTGCTGGGTGGTACTGGATGAACCTACGGATTCAATTTATAGTTTAATATCGCTAAGTTACTGAAATATCTGAATACGTAATTATACAGTTGCGTAAGCAGAGTGTGACCTGTTTAACATGTCGCCCCTGTCGCAGAGTGCCGACAGACGATGGAAGTGCAGAGCACCCGGAAGAGGGCACAGGGAGGAGGGGATGCCGAAACAAAAGCAACAACAGAGCGACGCACAAGAAAAAAAGCAGTCCGTCGTCCGCAGTCTGTCAGCTTCGGATGATGGGTCGGTTGGTTGATGCCCCTCCCCCTGTGTCTTCTTCCGGCGGCTCTGCCGCCGGAAGAAATTCTCTGCTGCTACTCCAGGAACAGCGCTGCGACCGCGCTGCCGTTCCTCCTGCACCAGGATGTTGTAAGTCCGGCAGGCCGCGCCCAGATCCATCACTTCCAGCCCGACGCGCCGTGCGGCGAACGCCGCCCTGATGTCCGCCGGCGGGAAGCGCTGCCGCTCGCCGGTGCCGAGCAGCACGACTTCAGGCTCGAGATCAAAAATCGCCTGTAAGTGCTCGGGTCCTGAAGGCTTCGAACCGCGCCGGCGGCCAGTCGGTGATCAACCGGTCGGCGGACACGATGCAGCTCGAGCGCACGAGCTCTTCGCCTATCCGCAGCTCCGCCCGCGAGTAGGCGCGCACCAGGTTCACTCGCGAGCTGCTTTCCAAAGTGAACTTCATGAGACGCTACGATAGCGCCCGTGCGCGAGATCGTCATCGTCATTCGGGATCTGTATCTGGCAGCCGGAGCTCGACGCTCCATCCGTCTCATCATCGGATCACGCCGCGAGCCCAGGCGTGACTGCGCCGGCAATCGAGCATCTCGGCGCGCTTCGGCGACAAGGCGGACGCTGCCCGAAGGGTGGCGCGCCTGGACTGCGCGCTGGCTCGGGTTGCCGCAGTACGCCGCTCCGGCGCCCTGCCAGTGTCGCAGCGGCCGACGCTCGCCGGATGTGCCGGCCGATGGCGCCGTATGGCTGGCAACGCCCGTGCATCTGATCGCGGGCCTGACGAGCCTGCACTTCGATAGGCGCAGCATCCTCCGACTGCCGGAGGCGGAGCTCGAGACGCTCGCGGACGAGTTTCCGCGACACCTTTCGCGGCTCGGGATTCGATCTGCGCCCGCTCGCGGCGGCGAGCTTCTGCTCATCGGGCCCGCAGATGTCGTCGCCCGCCACTACCACCGAGCCTGCACGGATGCTGCTGACTTCCGTAGCAGAGGCGCTTCCCGATGGGCGCAGGCGCGCGTGCGCTGCGGCAACTCAGCGCGGAAATCGAAATGTGGCTGCACGCATCACCCTGTCAACGAGGAGCGTGCACGGCGCGGAGCTCTGCACCGTTGCAACGCTGTGGATTTGGGGCGGCGGCGCATCCGCGATCTCTCGCCGCGGCGGCTGCACGACCAGAGATGCATGGACGTGGGCTTCGGGTCGGATCCTTATGTGCGCGGTCTTTTGCGGCTCGCCGGAGGTGAAACCCGGCCGATGCCGGTAGACTGGGCGGCAGTGATCGTCGCGCCGCGCGCGCAGCGCGCGCTGGCCGTGGTGGAGGTTGCCGAATTGCTGCATGCGAATGCTTCCTGGCGACTGGCCGACGCGGTGGCGGATATCGACCGCCGTCTGATCTCGCCGGCGCTGGCCGCTCTGCGTCGCGGCGAGCTCGATCGGCTGGTCCTGCTGGCGAATGATCGCTGCTGGAGTCTTCGCCGCGCGAACCGCTGGCGTCCATGGCGGCACCTGCGCTCGCATCGCGGGGTTTTGGAGGGCCTGGCGTGAATCTGCGCGTCGTGCGGCGCGCGGCCTGCGCAGAGGACGCATCCGATTCTCACCGGCGGCGGACTTCATCCGGTGCTGCGCCGGATCTATCTCGGCCGCGGCGTACGCACGCCAGATGACCTCGACCTCTCGCTGGAACGCCTGTTGCCGGTCAGCACACTGGAGAGCATCGCCGGCGCGGTCGATCTGCTGCTCGAGCATCGCGCGCACGGCCGGGTGCTCGTGATCGGCGACTTCGATGCCGATGGCGCCACCAGCACCGCGCTCGTCGTCAGGGCGCTGCGGGCATGGGGCTTCGCCGCAGTCGATTTCCTCGTACCCAACAGATTCGAGTTCGGTTACGGCCTCACGCCGGAGATCGTGAAGCTGGCTGCCACGCGCTCGCCATCACTCATCATCACGGTGGACAACGGGATTTCGAGCGCGGCCGGAGTTACGGAAGCGCGCTCGCGGGGCATCGACGTGCTGATCACGGACCATCATCTGCCGGGGGCCGATCTTCCGACGGCCAATGTCATCGTCAATCCCAATCTGACAGGCAGTCTCTTCAAGAGCCGCGCGCTGGCGGGCGTAGGGGTGGCGTTCTATGTGATGGCGGCTCTGAAGCGGCGGCTCGACCAGGAGCGGCTGACACCGTCTGGGGCGCCGAGCGCCGCTGAATTCCTCGACCTCGTCGCCCTGGGCACGGTTGCGGATCTCGTGCCGCTGGATGCCAACAACCGCGTTCTCGTAGCGCAGGGATTGAAGCGGATTCGTGCCGGCCGCTGCGCCGCCGGCATTCGGGCCCTGTTCGAGATTGCGGGACGGTCTCTGGACGGCCTCATCGCCGCCGATCTCGCGTTCGGCGTCGCGCCACGGCTGAATGCGGCGGGGCGCCTGGATGATATGACCGTGGGAATTCAGTGCCTGCTCGCCGACGACATTGTCGCGGCTGCCGGGCTTGCGTCGCGTCTCGATGAGCTCAACCATGAGCGGCGGGCGATCGAGGCGCGCATGCAGGCGGAGGCGCTTGCCGCGGTGCGTTGCTTGCGCGATCCCGGACCGAGCGCCCCGCAGCGCAGTGGCGTCTGTCTCTTCGATGAGAGCTGGCACCAGGGAGTGGTCGGGCTGGTGGCGAGCCGCGTCAAGGACCGGATCCGCCGGCCCGTGATCGCTTTCGCGGTCGCGGGCGAGGGGCAGCTGCGCGGCTCGGCGCGCTCCATGCCGGGCATTCACATCCGCGATGTACTCGCCAACCTCGACGCGCGCCATCCGCAGCTCATCGGCAAGTTCGGCGGTCACGCCATGGCGGCCGGCCTGACGCTCGAGCGCTCGCGGCTCGATTTCTTTGCGCGCGCCTTCGATGAGGAGGTCGCCGCCTGGGCGGCGCAGTGTGGTCCGAGCGATGCTATCGAGACCGACGGCGAGCTGACGGTGGAGGAGATCGCGCTCGAGACGGCGCACGCGCTGCGCGCCGGTGGCCCTTGGGGCCAGGCTTTCCCGGAGCCCTGCTTCGACGGGGTGTTCGCGATCCGCAGCGCCCGTGTCGTCGGCGAGCGGCACCTCAAGATGTGGCTGGAATCCCCACGCAGCAGGCGCTCCTTCGATGCGATCGCCTTCAATCACATCGAGGAGGAAGCGACGTTCAAGCTGCCGGAGGGCTCGGTGCAGCTGGTCTATCGGCTGGACATCAACGAATTCCAGGGCGAGCGGCGGCTGCAGCTTCTGGTCGATCACGTGCTGCCGGCCCGTAGCCGGCTCAGGGCAGACCCTCGTAGAGCTGCCGCAGCGGCAGATTGAGGCCGGTGGATTTGAGCTCCAAAGTCTGCTCGGGCGAAGCCAGGACCACTGGTGTCCAATCCTCGTTCCTGCGGAAGAGGGTCACGAGAGTGGACTTCTGCGAGATCAGCACGATTTCCTCGAGGGACGGCAGATCGCGGTAGGTGAATGCCTTCTCCCGACGGTCGATCCGCTCCGTCGAGCGTGACATCACTTCTATCACGAGACGGTGATCAATGAAGCGCCCCTTGTCATCCTTCTCCTGACCACAGGTAACCAGGATGTCCGGGTAGTAGGAGTAGATCTCGCCACGTGTCCGGATGTCCACCCGCGTGTTGTGAATGTAAGGCCGGCACGGAGATCCACGCAGGTGCCCGTGCAATGCGGCAAAGACGTTCCCGGAGATCACCTTGTGCGGCTCCAGCGCCTCGGACATGGCGTAGATGTAACCCGCCACGTATTCGTGCTGGTCGGAGCTGCTCTCCTCGAGCGCGAGATACTCCTCGAAAGTGAATATCTCCTGAACTTCCGTCGTCGTGCCGTACCGCGGAGCGGTCTCTGCGACGCGCCAACTATCTTCCAGCGAGTCAGTCAGCCAGGCGAGCAGCTCACGCTGTTCGCATTCGCGCAGCCGTGCTACCAGACCAGTGACCTCGTCGATTGTGTTCATGACGAGCGCTCCTTCCCGCGCTGATGTTGCGTGCAGTGTAGAGCGACGGCGAGAGAGTTGTAATATAAAAAGAGTACGAATTGCGGCAATTATTCTGTGTTTGTGCCCGACTCGTCGACATTCTCACCATACGTGCCACATGACGCCAATATCAACGTTGGACCAAAACCTATCCATCGGCGTCCTGGTGCACGTTGCGCCTATGCGTTGCGAGTCGCCAACTCGCGACGCAGGGACCATCGCGGCACACTCCTTGCCGCGCACGTGACCGGCGTCGCAGTGTCGCTTGCAGGGCTCCGCTAAGGTGCAGCCGCCGCGGGTCCGCGGCAGGCAGCGGAGCCGGGAGGTTCTCATGACTCGAATATCTCAAAGGTGGGCGATCGCCGCAGCCGGTTTGGCCGTTGCCACTCTCGCTGCGCCGGCCCTGTCTCTGGCATCGACCCCGGATCTTGGTATGGCGGTGCGCGCCGGCACGCCGGGCGTGGGGCTGGATCTGGATCTCGGGCTTTCGCCCGCCTTCGGCGTACGCGTCGGCTTCGGTGGCTTCGACATCAACCACAACATCGATACCTCGGACGTCGATTATGCCGGGCGGCTGAAGCTGGCGACGGTGACCGGGTTGCTCGACTGGTATGTATTCAACGGAAGCTTTCACCTCACCGCCGGAGTCGCGGGAAACGATACGAAGCTCGACGTGACCGGAGAGCCCAGCCGGGGGACTTACACGATCAGCGGCCATACGTACTCGAGCTCGCAGCTCGGCTCCCTCACCGGTCAGCTCAAATTCGGCGACTCGGTGTCGCCGTATATCGGCTTCGGCTGGGGAAATCCCGCGGGCGAGGACAGCCGCATTCACTTCCTTTTCGACGTTGGCGCCATTTACGGCGGCACTCCGAGCGTCTCTCTGAATGCGCAGTGCGGGCCTGCGGCGCCGTCGGGGTCTGCCGTCTGCAACGAGGCGCAAGCCAGTCTCGCATCGGAGGAGGCGAAGCTGCGCCACAAGGCGGACATCCTGCAGTGGTATCCGATCGTGAGCCTCGGAATCGGAGTGCGGTTCTGATAGCATTCCGGGCTTCCCAAGGTCCCGCTTCATGCTCGTCCCGCTCACTTTCCCCGGCAGTGCAATATGGAACTCAACCAGCTCAAGCGACAGCTCAAAGACCTAGGCGAGCGCACCGCTTCGCTTCGGGGGTTTCTTTGAGTACGATCGCAAGAAAGAGCGTCTCGAGGAGGTAGGAAGGGAGCTGGAGGATCCTGCCGTCTGGTCGCAGCCGGAGCGGGCGCAGGAGCTAGGGAAGGAGCGCGCCCGTCTCAGCGCCGACGTCACGGAGATCGATCGCACCGCCAAGGGCATCAGCGATGCCGAGGAGCTCCTGGAGCTGGCCGAGGGTGAGGGCGATGAGGCCACCGCCCAGGACATTGGTAAGGACGCAGAGCGGCTCGAGGGGGAAGTGCGCCGTCTCGAGCTGAAGCGCATGTTCCGCGGCGAGATGGACTCGCACAGCGCTTTTCTCGATATTCAGGCCGGTGCCGGCGGTACCGAAGCGCAGGACTGGGCGCAGATGCTCCTGCGCATGTACCTGCGCTGGGGCGCGGCGCGTGGTTTCGCCTGCGAGGTGATCGACTCCAGTCCCGGGGAGGTGGCGGGCGTGAAGAGCGCGACGGTCGAGTTCAAGGGTGACTACGCCTACGGCTGGCTGCGGACCGAGACCGGTGTCCACCGCCTGGTCCGTAAGTCCCCGTTCGACTCCGGCAACCGGCGCCACACCTCGTTCGCATCCGTGTTCGTCTCGCCCGAAATCGATGACGACATCGCGATCGATATCAACCCGGCGGATCTGAAGACCGACGTCTACCGGTCCTCGGGCGCAGGCGGCCAGCACGTCAACAAGACGGAATCCGCCGTGCGCATCACTCACGTGCCGACCGGCATAGTGGCTGCCTGCCAGAACGAGCGCAGTCAGCACAAGAACCGCTCGACCGCGATGAAGATGCTGAAGGCGAAGCTCTACGAGCTCGAAGTGAACAAGCGCAACGCCGCCGCAAGGGTGCTCGAGGACTCGAAGTCGGATGTGAGCTGGGGCAACCAGATCCGCTCCTACGTTCTCGACCAGTCCCGCATCAAAGACCTGCGGACCGGCGTCGAGGTGGGCAACACCACCGCGGTGCTCGACGGCGATCTCGATCAATTCATGGAGGCCTCGCTCAAGGCGGGCGTCTAACCGGCATGACAGACAAACAGCGAGACGGCGGTTGCGGTGACGGCGGCAATGGCGCCGATGAAAACAAGCTGATCGCGGAGCGCCGCGGCAAGCTGGCGGCCCGGCGTGCGCGCGGGGCGGTCTTTCCGAACGACTTCCGGCGCACCGCTCTGGCCGGCGAGCTGCAAAGCGCCTTCGGCGAGCGCGATCGCGAATGGCTCGAGGCCAACCCGACGCCCGTCGGTGTGGGCGGCCGCATGATCCTCAGGCGCGGCCAGGGCAAGATCAGCTTCGCCAACATCGCCGATCGGACCGGACAGATCCAGCTCTTCCTGCAGAAGGACGCGCTCGGTGAGGAGGCGTACGCGGACTTCAAGACCTGGGATGTCGGTGACATCATCGCCGCGACGGGACTTCTTTTCCGGACCAATGCCGGCGAGCTCTCCGTACGGGTCGAGAGTCTGCGCCTGCTAGTCAAGTCGCTGCGGCCGCTACCCGACAAGTGGCACGGCCTCGCCGATGTCGAGACGCGCTACCGCCAGCGTTACGTCGATCTCATCGTCAATGAGACCAGCCGCAATGTCTTTCGGACCCGGGCGCGGATAGTCCGGTACCTGCGTGACTTCCTCGATTCGCTCGACTTTCTCGAGGTCGAGACTCCGATGATGCAGACGATCCCCGGTGGGGCGGTCGCACGTCCGTTCGTGACTCATCACAACGCGCTCGACATCGACATGTATCTGCGTATCGCGCCGGAGCTGTATCTGAAGCGGCTGGTGGCGGGCGGATTGGAGCGGGTGTACGAGATCAACCGCAACTTCCGCAACGAGGGGCTCTCGACCCAGCACAACCCGGAATTCACGATGCTCGAGCTCTACCTCGCGTACGCCGATTACCGCGACATCATGGATTGGGTCGAGAAGGCGCTGCGCGGGCTCGCCGACACGATCCACGGCTCACAGCGGGTGACCTATCAGGGGCGCGAGTACGATCTGTCCAGGCCCTTCCACCGGGTCACGGTGGAGCAGGCGATCCTCGAGAACAATCCGGATTTCGACGCGCTGTCGCTACGGGATCCGACCTACCTGCGCAAGTTCTGCGAGCGGCTCGGCATAACGGTGCAGCCGCACGACGGCCCCGGGAAGCTGCAGATCGAGATCTTCGAGAAGACCGCCGAGCACACTTTGATCGATGCGACTTTCGTGCACGCCTATCCGGCGGAGGTCTCGCCGCTCTCCCGTGCCAACGATGCGGATCCATTCCTCACCGATCGATTCGAGTTCTTCCTCGCCGGACGCGAGCTCGCCAACGGCTTCTCGGAGCTCAACGATCCGGAAGACCAGGCGGCGCGCTTTCGCGCGCAGGTCGCACGCAAGGATCGGGGGGACGAGGAGGCGATGTTCTACGACGCCGACTATGTGCGCGCGCTCGAGTACGGCATGCCGCCCACCGCTGGCCTCGGCGTGGGGATCGATCGGCTGGTGATGTTCTTCACCGACTCGCCCTCCATTCGCGACGTCATACTCTTCCCCCACATGCGGCCCGAATGAATCGCCTGGACGCTCCGATAGGCGTCTTCGATTCAGGGGTCGGCGGCCTCACGGTGCTCAAGGCACTCGTGACGCAGCTGCCGGGCGAGCGGTTCGTGTATCTCGGCGATACGGCGCGCCTACCCTACGGCACCAAGAGCCCCGAAACGGTCGTGCGTTACGCGCGGCAAGCGGCGCAGGCTCTGGCCGGGTACGGTGTGAAGTGTCTGGTCATCGCCTGCAACACCGCCTCCGCAGTGGGGCTCAGCGCGGTCAGCGGGCTCATCCGTGATGGACCCGTCATCGGCGTGATCGAGCCTGGCGCGGAGGCGGCATGCCTGGCTTCCCGCTCAGGTCATATCGCGGTCATCGCCACCGAAGGTACGGTGCGCGGCGGCGCATACCAGGATGCGATCGTTCGGCGCCGGAGCGACGCCCGCGTCAGCGCGGTGCCGGCGCAGTTGTTCGTGGCGCTTGCCGAGGAAGGGCTCTGCCGCGGAGCCATTACCGAGAGCGTGGCGCGTCATTACCTCGAGCCGATCTTCAACAGCCCCACGGGCGTGCCGCGTCCCGATACGCTCGTGTTGGGTTGCACTCACTTCCCGATGCTGGCGGACTCCATCCGCGCCGTCGTCGGTCCCGGGGTCGCCATCGTCGACTCCGCGGAGACGACAGCGCGTTACGTGCGACAGACGCTCGAGGCGCAGAATCTCGCGTCCCGGGCGGGGAAGAGCCGCCTGCGCCTGCTGGCCACGGACGCCGCCGACAGGTTTGCCAGGATCGGCAGCCGCTTCCTGGAGCGGCCCATACGGCCCCACGAGGTGGAGCTGATAGACCTTTAGGCGTGCGGCGCGATCTCAGCCCGGCAATGCGTAG
This sequence comes from uncultured Pseudomonadota bacterium, assembly GCA_963726045.1. Classification (GTDB taxonomy): domain Bacteria; phylum Pseudomonadota; class Gammaproteobacteria; order Steroidobacterales; family Steroidobacteraceae; genus 13-2-20CM-66-19. The sequence continues at coordinate 446,190 of CAVSAZ010000011.1, read as the reverse complement.
GGGAGGTCGAGACGATCGATGTCGTGGGGCAGCTTCTCCGTGAGGCCCGACGGCATCTCCGAGCCGGCCCGGCGCGGTCCCGCTGGCGAGTTTGCGAAAGGCGCCCAGAACGCTCCGGTGGCGGAGAGATCCGAGGACACCGCGGCATGCAGAGCCGCCCCGTGGCGGGCGCGCCCACGTTGGAGCGCGCGAGTGCCGCCGCCCCCGGGTGAGACGGCCGCACGCCCAGCGGAGCACTGACACGTTCCAACATCGCATCGGGCGATCCGGCGGCCGACAGCTCCGGCTCGGTAGTGGGCAGCGGCGCCACGGCCAGAAATTCGCAGCGGCCATCCCCGAGGCGCATCGCCTCGACGACGGTGAAGGCGCGTCCATCCGCCAACTCGCCGTTGTCGCCGGGCCCGAGGTCCAGCGGTCCGCGCGAGCGGAACCGCTGCAGCCGGCGCTTGACGCGGCCGCGGTAATGGGCGCGCGCGATGACTTCCTGTCCGGTGTAGCACCCCTTGTCGAAGGCGATCGCACCGAGGACATCGAGATTCAACATCTGCGCCACGAATTCTTCGGAGGTCGCGGCATAGATCTGAGGCAGGCCGGAGATGATGTCGAGCTGCCGCCAGACCTCGCGCCCGACGGGCACGCTGTGCCGCAGGATATCGTCCTGCGGCTGGCCTTGGTCGGCTGAGTCCGCATGGGCGGCCGCAGCAAGCAACAGCCATCTGGCCGGCTGCTCGCCCACGCAAATCACCGTTCGGTCGCCGAGACGGCGCTGGTCGTTCGGTGCTCGCCGGATAACCGGCGAGCGGCGCCGGCTGCCCGCCGAAGCCTTGGCGAAGGCAGGCTCGCTGTAGCTCAAGCCGCATGCGATGAGCCCCGTGAGGCGCCAGCCCGGCGAATCGTCGGTCACTGCGACCTTGGCGCGCAGCACGAATTTCGACAGGCGGGCGGCGACGGCGCCGCCAACTCGCGCGGCAGCAGCGCGAGAAAATCGCCCGCCGCCAGCTGCACGATGCGCAGCAGTGCGATGGCGCGGCCCTGGGGGTTGTGTAGGCCGGCGAACGCCGAGCGCTGCGCGCTCACGCGGCCGAGGTCGTTCGACAGTTGGCCCTGCAGAAAGCGCGCCGCATCGGCTCCCGTGACGCGCACGGCGCCGAGATCGTCGAGCTCGACGGTCTGGAGATGGCCGCCATTCATCGAAGTTGCTGCTGGCCTGATGGCCTGAAGGCGAGCGCGAGCATGGTACCACACGTCCTGGGCGCGGCCTCGATGCCGTGGCCGCGATTGTCTAATTCTGGCACACTTGTCGTGTATGCAGATGAGTCCAGAGAAGAACTCCTCGACGCCGTCTTCCGTTCCGCCCTCCGAGCAGCATTCTCGCGCAAATCCCGCCGCACCCGCGGAAGATGCGGCTCGAGCCCTGCGCCTGCGCGAGATCGGCGGACCGTCGGGTCCCGAGCCGACGCGCTTCGGCGACTGGGAGCGCAAAGGACGTTGCATCGACTTCTAGTCCGCGAAGCCGCCGCCTATGACCGAACGACCGCTGTCCCCGCACCTGTCCGTGTACAGGATGTCGCGGTACACACTGCTGACTTCCGTGCTGAACCGCGCGACCGGGCTCGTGCTCTCGGCCGGGCTCATCCTGCTCGTCTACTGGCTGGTCGCCATCGCGAGCGGTCCGGCTGCCTACAGCCGCGCGCGCGCCGTGCTCTCGCTTGGCGTGCTGAAGGCCGTCTACATCATTCTGCTCGCCACGTTCTCCTATCACCTCTTCGCCGGCATCCGCCACCTCATCTGGGACACGGGCCACGGCCTCGAGCGTGCGCAGGCGAAGCGCAGCGCGGCGCTGCTCGTCATCTGCGCCATCCTGCTCTTCGTGGCGCTGGCCTGGTGGGCGCTGCACGCGCGGAGCGCGCGCGCGATGAGCCTGCGCAGCCCACTCGCCACGCGTTCTCGGCCAGGGGTCGGCCAAAGAGGGCGTGCATCACTGGTGGCTGCAGCGCCTGACTTCGGTGGCGCTGGTGCCGCTCACCGTCTGGTTCGTCGTCTCCCTGCTGTCTCTGCCTTCCTTCGATCACGCCACTCTCAGCGCCTGGATCGGGCAGCTCTGGACGGCGGTGTTCCTCATTCTGCTCGTGCTCACCGCCGCCTGGCATTCGCAGCTCGGCGTGCGGGTAGTGGTGGAGGATTACGTGCACGGCCACGGCGCCAAGACGTTGGTGCTGGCGCTGGTCACCTTCTTTCACGTGGTGGTCGCGGTGGCCGGCGTGCTCGCGATCCTCAAGGTGGCGTTGGGAGGCGCCGCATGAGCACATACGAGTTCATCGATCACACCTACGATGTCATCGTGGTCGGCGCGGGCGGCTCCGGCCTGCGCGCCACGCTGGGTCTGGCGGAGGCGGGACTTTCCACCGCCTGCATCACCAAGCTCTTTCCGACGCGCAGCCACACCGTGGCCGCGCAGGGCGGCATCAGCGCCGCGCTCGGCAACATGGGCCAGGACGACTGGCGCTGGCACATGTACGACACCGTCAAGGGCTCGGACTGGCTGGGCGACCAGGATGCGATCGAGCTCATGTGCAAGGAGGCTCCCGCGGCGGTGATCGAGCTCGAGCACTACGGCGTGCCGTTCTCCCGCACGGAGGAAGGGCGCATCTACCAGCGGCCCTTCGGCGGCATGACCACGCAGTTCGGCAAGGGCATCGCGCAGCGCACCTGCGCCGCCGCGGACCGCACCGGCCATGCGATGCTGCACACTCTCTATCAGCAGTCGATCCGCCGCGCGGCGACTTTCTTCGTCGAGTACTTCGCGATCGATCTCATCATGGAGGACGGCGCCTGCCGCGGCGTCATCGCGCTCGACATGACCGAGGGGAAGCTGCACCGCTTCCGCGCGCACATGACCATTCTCGCGACCGGCGGCTACGGCCGCGCGTACTTCTCCTGCACATCGGCGCATTCCTGCACCGGTGACGGCAATGCCATGGTGCTGCGCGCCGGGCTGCCGCTGCAGGACATGGAGTTCGTGCAGTTCCATCCGACCGGGATCTACGGCGCCGGCTGCCTCATCACCGAGGGCGCGCGCGGCGAGGGCGGCTATCTCACCAACTCCAAGGGTGAGCGCTTCATGGAGCGCTATGCCCCGAACGCCAAGGACCTGGCCTCGCGCGATGTGGTGAGTCGCGCCATGACGATCGAGATCCGCGAGGGCCGCGGCGTCGGCGCCGAGCACGACCACATCGACCTGCATCTCGAGCACCTCGGACCCGAGGTGATCCACGAGCGGCTGCCCGGCATCGCCGAGACGGCGCGCATCTTCGCTGGGGTCGATGTCACCAAGCAGCCGATTCCGGTGCAGCCCACCGTCCACTACAACATGGGCGGCGTGCCCTGCAACTTCCACGGCGAAGTCGTGCGACCGAAGGCGGGAGACCCCGACTCGGTCGTCCCCGGCCTGATGGCGGTCGGCGAGGCGGCCTGCGTCTCCGTCCATGGCGCGAACCGTCTGGGCTCGAACTCGCTGCTCGACCTCGTCGTCTTCGGCCGCCAGGCCGCGCGCCGCTGCGCGGAGCTCGATCCGGCCCGGCATGCGGCACGCGCCGCTGCCGAAGGATGGCGCGGAGCTCGCGGTGTCCCGCCTCGATCGGCTGCGCAACGCCAACGGCTCGCGCCCGACGGCCGCCATCCGCCTCGAGATGCAGAAGATCATGCAGATCGATGCGGCGGTGTTTCGCACCGGCGAGTCCCTGGAGGAGGGTGCCCGCAAGCTGGCGCAGACCTTCGAGTCCTTCGCCGACGTCAAGGTGACCGACCGCTCGCTCATCTGGAACACCGACCTCGTCGAGACGATGGAGCTCGAGAATCTGCTGCTGCAGGCGACGGCGACCATCCATTCGGCCGGCAACCGCACCGAGAGCCGCGGCGCCCATGCCCGCGAAGACTTCCCGCAGCGCGACGACGAGCACTGGCTCAAGCACTCCCTGGTCTGGGTCGAGGGACCCGGACGCGTGCGCTTCGACTATCGGCCGGTGCATCTCAACACCCTGACCGACGAGGTCGCAGACGATCCCGCCGAAGGCGCGCACCTACTGACGCTCAAGGTTTCCGATGGCCCAGTTTCAGACTTCCCGCCAACTCCCGCATCCGCAAGGGCACACGTTCACCGCGCGCCCGCCGGCGCGCGCAAGGTGCGCAGCTTCCGCATCTACCGCTTCGACCCGACTTCGGGCGAGACCCCGCGGGTCGATACGTTCGAGCTCGACCTGGCGGGCTGCGGGCCGATGGTGCTCGATGCGCTGATCCAGATCAAAGGCAGCATCGACTCCTCGCTCACCTTCCGCCGCTCCTGCCGCGAGGGCATCTGCGGCTCCTGCGCCATGAACATCGACGGCATGAACCGCCTGGCGTGCACCACCGCGATGGAGGATCTCGGCGGCGGCGACATCCGCATCTATCCCGCTGCCGCACATGCCCGTGGTGAAGGACCTGGTTCCGGATCTCACGAACTTCTACGCGCAGTACGCCTCGGTGAAGCCGTGGCTCGTCACCCATACGCCGCCGCCGCCCGATCAGCGAGCGGCTGCAGTCCAAGGAGGAGCAGGAGAAGATCGACCGGCCCGCGGCGTGCATCCTCTGCGCGTGCTGCTCGACGGCCTGCCCCAGCTACTGGTGGAACAGCGACCGCTTCCTCGGCCCGCGGCGCTGCTCGCCGCCTACCGCTGGATCATCGACAGCCGGGATGAGGCGACCGGCGAGCGGCTGGATGAGCTCGAGGATCCCTTCCGGCTCTATCGCTGCCATACCATCATGAACTGCACCGACGTCTGCCCGAAGGACCTGAATCCGGCCAAGGCCATCGCCGAGATCAAGCGCATGCTGGTCGAGCGGACATAACTGGACCGCGGAGGCTCGAGCGCTCCGCTGGCGCTGCCGGCGGGGCATGAAGGAGCTCGATGTGCTCCTGGAGCGCTACGCGGCCGCCGCCCTGCCCGCAGGCCGGCGCCGGCCGAGCGGCGGCTGCTGGCCCGGCTGCTGGAGCACCCCGACCCGGAGCTCGCCGGGTATTTCCTCGGGCGGCGAGGCACCGGCGGAGCCCGAGATGGCGGCGCTCGTGACGCGGATCACGACTTCGTGCATGATCAAAAGGAGCCTCATCGACAAGGCTCGAAAGGAGCACCTTCCCTGAACTTTCAAATTGTTTCAGGGTCTATTCAGGTCGCGGCGGCGCGGCCTTACCCCTGGGAGGAGAGGGCGCGTATGAGCGCCGATGCAAGCGATCTCAGCCTGGTTCGCCGCGTGCAGCGCGGCGACAAGGGGGCATTTGATGCGCTGGTGCTCAAGTACCAGCACAAACTCGTCAAGCTGGTCATGCGTTATGTCCGCAACCCGGCCGAAGCCGAGGATATCGCCCAGGAGGCCTTCATCAAGGCCTACCGCGCCCTGCCGCAATTCCGCGGCGACAGCGCCTTTTACACCTGGCTCTACCGCATCGCGATCAACACCGCCAAGAACGCCGTGGTCTCGCGCGACCGCAACCCCGTCGAATACGACCTCGACCGCAGCAACACTGACGAGTCCTACGATATGCAAGGCCGAATGAAGGATTCCGAGACCCCGGAGGGGCTGGTGCTGACGGACGAGATCCGCTCCACCGTCAATGCCGCGATCGACTCGCTGCCCGACGATCTGCGCACCGCCATCGTGCTGCGCGAGCTCGAGGGCCTCTCCTACGAGGAGATCGCCGCGGCCATGGCATGTCCGGTGGGCACGGTCCGCTCGCGCATCTTCCGGGCGCGCGAGGCAATCGACCGGCGCCTGCGTGAAGTCTTCGAAGGCGGTCTCGGCCGCGCGGAGGAGTTGGGATGAACGAGGAGCTCGACAGCCAGCTGTCCGCCATGTTCGACAACGAGCTGCCGGCCGCCGAGTGCGAGCTGCTCGCGCGCCGGCTATCGCGCGATGGGGACCTCAAGGCCCGCTGGGGCCGGTACGCCGTCATCGGCGCCGTCATCCGCGCGGAGCGGGGCGTCACTCTCGATGGCACCAGTGGCCGGGCGCGTGAGCGCGGCCCTGTCGAGCGAGCCCGCGCTGATCGGCCGATGCGGCGCGATCGGGCGGCCGGCGTCCAATACCGCTGGTGGCAGCCGCTTGCCGGCGCCGGGCTCGCGGCCGGCGTGGCCGCGGTCTCCATTTTCTGGCTGCGGTCGCAGGCGCTCCCGGGCCATTCTCACGTCACGGTGGCTACCGGTCGCCGCCAACTCCAGCTCGGCGGCGCCCGCCGCGCAGCCGGCCCTGCAGAGCGCGAGCGCCAGTCGACCGACAGCTTCGTCGTGCCGCCGGCGCAGCCAGCAGCCCATGATGGTCGTCCCGCCACGGAGCTGGCCGACTACGTGGTGGCGCACAGCGCCTTCTCCTGGCCCGTCAGCCGCGGCAATCTCCTCTCGGCGCTGATGGTGAGTGAGCCGGGAACCTCCAGCACGCCCGCAAGGTCGGATCAGCCAGCGCCAGGCGTGCGTGGCAATGCGATCCAGATCCAGAATCCGAAGTAGCGAGCGTATCGGCTGGCTGGCGCTCGCACTGGCTCTCGCCGGCGTGGCGTACGCCGACGAGCCGGCCAAGTGGCTGGAGCGCATGAATCACGCGCTCACCACACTCAACTACGATGGCACTTTCGCCCACTGGGAGGGCGGCAGGGTGGAGATGCTGCGCATCATCCATCGCGTCGCGGACGGCACCGTCTCCGAGCGGCTGGAGTCCCTCGACGGATCCGGCCGGGAATTCATCCGCACCGGCTCCAGCCTCACCTGTTATCTTCCCGACAAGCGCGTCGTGCTGGTGGAGCACACGCCGGCCAAAGTCTCGCTCCTCAGCGGCTTTCCCGCGCTCAATGACCAGACCGCGCGCTTCTACGACATCAAGGAAGTCGCGCGCATGCGCTTCAACCGGCGCCTTACGCATCTCATCACGGTGATGCCGCGGGACCAATACCGCTATGGCTATCGCCTCTGGATCGACGACTCGACGGCAATGCCGTTGAAGACGCAGCTTTGCGACGCGCAGGGAAATGTCATCGAGCAGATCGTGTTCGCGAATCTCAAGGTCCGCTCGCACATCCCTGACTCGGCTTTCCGCCCCGACATCGCGACCACCGGCTTCCAATGGCTGCGCAACGACTCGCCGCCGCTCAAGGCAGTCGGTGGGCGCGAACGGCACGGTCTGGAGCGTGGACCACCTGCCGCCGGGATTTCACATGACTGTGCGCGCCGCGCAGGTCATGCCTGGATCGCCCGGGCCCGGTCGATCACCTGGTATTCACCGATGGGCTGGCCTCCGTGTCAGTATTCGTCGAGACGACGCACATCGAGGTAACCCCGGGCCAGGGACCGGTCATGGAGTCGGCGCGGGTAGGCTCCTCGTATGCCTTCTCCACCGTCGTGGATGGCCACAAAGTGACCGCGGTCGGTGAGGTACCGGCGCAGACGGTGCGCTTCATCGCCGACTCGGTGAAGGCGGAGAAGACATCCGAGTCCGCGCCGGCGCCGCCCGCGCATGACGCCGCCCCTCCGGCGGTGCCGTTCGCGCACTCGCCCCGACCCTGAAAGGCGCGTCGTTCTCACCGTAGTCCATCGGCGCGACTGCCATCTCTGTGAGCAGATGCTCGCGGAGCTGCAGGCGCTCGGGCAGACGATGCCGCTGCCGCCGATCGAAGTGCGTGGACGTCGACGGGGATCCGACCCTGAAGCGACGCCACGGCCTCGATGTGCCGGTGCTGCTCCTCGACGGCACGGTGGTCTGCCGCCATCGGCTGGATGCCGGGGAACTGAAGCGCCTGCTGCGCAAGGGCTGACTGCTATAATCGCGGCGGCCGCTGATCACCTGGCGCGGCAGTAACGCGACAGATCCCGATTCATGCGGCTCATACGTAATTTCTCCATCATCGCCCACGTCGATCACGGCAAGTCGACCCTCGCCGACCGCTTCATCCAGCTCTGCGGCGGCCTCGCGGATCGCGAGATGCAGGCGCAGGTGCTCGACTCGATGGACCTCGAGCGCGAGCGCGGCATCACCATCAAGGCGCAGAGCGTGACGCTCTATTACCAGGCGCACGACGGCGAGCGCTATCAGCTCAACATGATCGATACGCCCGGGCACGTGGACTTCTCCTACGAGGTGTCCCGCTCGCTCGCCGCCTGCGACGGCGCGCTGCTGGTGGTCGATGCCTCCCAGGGCGTGGAGGCGCAGAGCGTCGCCAACTGCTATACGGCGATCGAGCAGGGGATCGAGGTCCTGCCGGTCATCAACAAGATCGACCTGCCCTCGGCCGATCCCGAGCGGGTCATGCGCGAGATCGAGGAGATCATCGGCATCGAGGCCGACGATGCCGTGCGGGTGAGCGCCAAGACGGGCGAGGGCGTGCCGGAGCTGCTCGAGTCGCTCATCCGGCGCATCCCGGCGCCGAAGGGCGACGGCGAGGCGCCGCTGCAGGCGCTCATCATCGACTCCTGGTTCGACAACTATGTTGGCGTGGTCTCCCTGGTGCGGGTGGTCAACGGCAGCGTCAGGACCGGCGAGAAGATCCGCGTCGTGTCGACCGGGCGCAGTCACACCGTCGACCGCCTCGGCCGCTTCACGCCGAAGCCCATCGTGGAGAAGATGCTGGCGACCGGCGATGTCGGCTTCATCGTCGCCGGCATCAAGGAGATCGATGGCGCGCCGGTGGGCGACACCATCACGCTCGAGAATCGGCCGGCGGCGGCGCCGCTGCCCGGCTTCCGGCAGATCAAGCCGCGGGTGTTCGCCGGGCTCTTTCCCATCAACTCCGAGGATTACGAGAGCTTTCGCGACGCGCTCGCGAAGTTGAAGCTCAACGACTCGGCGCTGCACTACGAGCCGGAGGTCTCCGGGCGCGCTCGGGTTCGGCTTCCGCTGCGGGTTCCTCGGGCTGCTGCACATGGACATCGTCCAGGAGCGCCTGGAGCGCGAGTACCAGCTCGATCTCGTGACGAGCGCGCCGACGGTGGTGTACGAGGTGGTGCGCACCGACGGGGCGCGGCCTACGTCGACAACCCGGCGAAGCTGCCGCCCTCGAACGAGATCGAGGAGATCCGCGAGCCCATCATCATCGCCAACATCCTGGTGCCGCCCGATCACGTCGGCGCGGTGTTGAAGCTCTGCAACGACAAGCGCGGCACGCAGAAGAAGATGCAGTACCTGGGCAGCCAGGTGTCGCTGCAGTACGAGCTGCCGCTCGCCGAGGTGGTGCTCGATTTCTTCGACCGCCTGAAATCGGTGAGCCGCGGTTACGCCTCTTTCGACTACGAGTTCTCGCACTTCGAGGCGGCGCCGCTCGTCAAGCTCGACATCCTCATCAACGGCGAGCGGGTCGATGCGCTCTCGATCATCGCGCACCGCGAGAGCGCCTACCAACGGGGTCGCGAGCTGGTCGACAAGATGCAGGAGCTCATCCCGCGGCAGATGTTCGAGGTCGCCGTGCAGGCGGCGATCGGCAGCGCGGTCATCGCGCGCGCCACGGTGAAGGCGCTGCGCAAGAACGTGCTGGCCAAATGCTACGGCGGCGACATCAGCCGCAAGCGCAAGCTCCTAGAGAAGCAGAAAGAAGGCAAGAAGCGTATGAAACAGTTGGGTCGGGTCGAGATTCCCCAGGAGGCGTTCCTCGCCGTCCTGAAGATCGGCCGCAAGTAGGCGCCGGCGCGATGCCCTCCACTGCTCATGCAGATCATCCTGGCCCTCTCCTGGCTCGCATTGCCGGTCGGGCTCGCTATGCATCCTCGATGACTGGTTCCTGCGGCCGCGGCGGCAGATCGCCGCGGCGCCGGAGCCCGTGGCCGATCCGCCGCTGATGTCGCTCGCCTACCACACGCTGCCGATCCTCGTCGGCGCGGCGGTGATACGCCTGCTGGTCTCCGAGCAGCTCGATTTCAGCGCCGTGCTGGTCGCGATCTCGGCGGTTACCGGGCGTCATCTGGGCCGCGGATGTCTGGCTGCTGCGCCGGTGGCGACTGGCGGCGGCCAAAGCGGCGGGGCAAGGACCCGGCCGCCATCCCGGAGCCCGGGACGGTGGATTACGCGCGCAGCTTCTTTCCGGTGGCCGTGGCGGTGCTGCTGCTGCGCGCATTCGTGTTCGAGCCGTTCCGCATCCCCTCCGACTCCATGATGCCGACGCTGCTCGACGGGGATTTCATCCTGGTCGACAAGTTCTCCTATGGCCTCAGGCTGCCGGTCACCAACACCAAGATCCTGGACACGGGCGGCCCGAAGAGGGGGGATGTGGTGGTTTTTCGCTATCCGCTCGACCCTTCTGAGAACTACATCAAGCGCGCGGTCGGCCTTCCGGGCGATCATGTGACGGTGCGCGACGACCGGCTCATCATCAATGACGAGGTGATACCGTTCAACGTCACCGGCAACTACAGCGACGGCTGCTACATCAACATGCAGCTCGCCGTGGAGCACCCTGGGAGCCCATACGCATCAGGCGCTGCTCTGCGCCGTGCCGCTGCAGGTCACCCCTTATCCATTGCCCGGCTGCCCGCGCAGCGATGCGCGCGGCTACGTCTGCGGCGGTACGCCGCCGCCCGGCGCGCAGTCTCTCGACGAGCCCGAGGTGGTGACCAAAGTGGTGCCGACCGGGAATTACCTCATGATCGGCGACAATCGCGACAACAGCGATGACGGGCGTGTCTGGGGCTTCACGCCCGATGCGAATCTGGTCGGCAAGGCGACCTACATCTGGTTCAATTGGGACCCGGAGCGCTCCGGCGGCCCTATCTGGAGCCGGATCGGCAAGAAAATCGAGTAGCGGGGGTTCAGACAATGTTTGCACGGCAACGTGGCGTGACGGCGATCGGGTGGCTGATACTCCTCACCCCGTTCGCGATCCTCATCTATGCCGGCTATCCGGCTGACGCCGGTCATGCTCAATTACATGTCCGTCGCGCGCTCGCTGAGCGCACTGCCGGGCGAGTTTGCGGGCGGCGGCGCGACGCCGGACGCCATCCGCTCGGCCCTCCAGAAGCACTTCGACGTCGAAAGCGTGGACTATCCGGCCGTCAAGGACATCAACATCACCCGGGTTGGCCAGGGCTGGACGGTCGAGGCCGCCTACTACGACCAGGCGCCGCTCTTTGCACACGTCAGTCTGCAGCTGCAGTTCGACAAGACGGTCACCCTGGGCGGCGGTGGATAGCAGGCCGGACTGGCCGCTCGGCTGGGTACGCGCCGAGCTCGGCTACGAACCGCGCGACGCCGGTCTCTTTCGCGCCGCCTTTACTCATCGCAGCGCCCCCGGCCCCAACAACGAGCGGCTGGAGTTTCTCGGTGACGCGGTGCTCAACCTCGTCGTCGCGCATCATCTCTATGTGGCGTTCCCCGAGGCCAACGAGGGGGACCTGAGCCGGTTGCGGGCACGGGTCGTGAGCGGCGACCCGCTGGCGGAGGTGGCCGCATCCCTCAAGCTGGGCGAAGCGCTGCAGCTCGGTTCGGGCGAGCTCAAGACGGGCGGGTTTCGCCGTCAATCCATTCTTGCCGACGCGCTCGAGGCGGTATGTGGGGCGCTCTACCTGGACGGCGGGCTGGTTGTGGCCGAGGAGGTAATAGCCCGGCTGTTCGAGCCGCGGATTGCGGCGCTTCCCGCTCCGGATGAGCTCAAGGATGCGAAGACCCGGCTGCAGGAGTATCTGCAATCGCGGGGGATCAGCCTGCCGACGTACAAAGTGGAGCGCGTCGAGGGGGAGGCGCACGCCCAGACCTTCCAGGTGGCCTGCGAGGTGCCGGCGCTGCAGCTCTCGGCCTCGGGCCGCGGCTCGAGCCGCCGGCGTGCCGAGCAGGAGGCAGCCGAGCGCATACTGGCGGCCATGGAAGAGACTCGAGACGCCTGCAGTGACTGAGCCCGCCACCGATTTTCGCTGTGGTTTCGCTGCGCTCGTGGGACGCCCGAATGTCGGCAAGTCGACGCTGCTCAACGCGCTCGTGGGGCAGAAGCTGAGCATCGTCACGCCCCGACCGCAAACGACGCGCCATCGGATCATCGGGCTGCTGCAATTGCCGCACGCCCAGATCGCGTTCGTCGATACGCCGGGACTCCACAGTCAGGCGAAGCGCGCGCTCAACAAAGCGATGAACCGGACCGCGACCACGGCTCTCGACGATGCCGATCTCGTGGTATTCGTGGTGGAGGCGCTCGTCTGGACCGCGGAGGATGAGCTGGTGCTGAACCGCATCGCGCGCTCGGGCAGGCCGGTGTTGGTCGCGGTCAACAAGGTCGATCGCGCCAAGCCGCGCGAGCGGCTGCTGCCTTATCTGGCGGAGCTCGATAGCCGCCACGCATTCCTGGCGCTGGTGCCGGTCTCGGCGCTCAAGGAGAGGAATCTCGATGACCTGCGCCAGGCGATCGTGGCCCACCTGCCGGTTTCGGCACCGCTCTTCCCCGAAGGGGAGCTCACCGATCGCGGCATTCAGTTTCGCATCGCGGAGATGATTCGCGAGAAGCTGACCCTGGAGCTCAATCAGGAGGTGCCGTACGGAATCGCCGTGGAGGTGGAAAAGCTCGCCGAGGAGGACGGCCAGCTCATGGTCGATGCGGCCATCTGGGTGGATCGCGAGGGCCAGAAACCGATCGTCATCGGAGCGAAAGGGGAACGGTTGAAACGTGTCGGCACCTCCGCGCGGCTGGCGCTCAACGGGCTGCTCGGCAAGCGGCTGCACATCACTCTCTGGGTGAAAGTGCGGGAGAACTGGGCGGACAATGCCCGGGCGCTGCGGGAGTTGGGGCTGGAGTAATAGCGAGATGACGGCCCATCCCCGCCGCGTTCTGCTGGCGCCGGGGTACATCCTGCACCATCGGCCATACCGGGATACCAGCCGGATTCTCGAGGTGCTGACGCGCGATCATGGGCGGTTGACGCTGTTCGCGCGGGGGGTGCGAGGGCCGAAGCCGCGGTTCGGCGGGGTGTTGCAGCCGTTCGATTTGCTGCTGCTGTCGTTCCACACGGGAAGGGAAGCGGGGCAGCTCACGGCTGCGGAGGCCGCGGAGAACGCGCCGGCTCTGCCCGCGGCCAGCCTGATGTCGGGGTTCTACCTCAATGAGCTGCTGCTGAAGCTCACGGCGCGGCATGATCCGGTGCCGGAGGTGTTCGAGGATTATCGGCGGGCGCTCTCGGGGCTGCGGGCGGCAGGCCGGGTCGAGGCGGTCCTGCGGGTGTTCGAGAAGAGGCTGCTCGAGGCGGCGGGGTATGGGGTCGATCTGACCTCGGAGGCGGGGGCGGGCAAGGCGATTGAGGCGGCGGGGTTCTACCGGTTCAAGGCATCCGTGGGGCTGATTCCGGCGCGGGACAGGGATGCGGACGCAGTTGCCGGCAGCTCGCTCTTCGCGCTGGCCCGGGAGGAGCTCGGGGAAGGGCGCACGCTGGAAGATGCGCGCAAGGTACTGCAGGCGGCGCTGGCGGAGAGGCTGGAGGGGAAGGAGCTGACCACCCGCAGAGTCGCTCGTGCGGTGGCCTCTCGTGGGGGTCGCGTGCTCAGGCGTAGTGCCTCAGAATCACCATCCGACTGAATTGTGCCCGCTTTACCGGAGATGATCGGTGGCTGCTTCGTACATCGCGCTCGGCATCAACATTGATCACGTGGCTACCCTGCGGCAGGCGCGCCGGGGGAAGGAGCCGGATCCGGTGCAGGCGGCACTGGTGGCGGAAATGGCGGGAGCGGACAGCATTACGCTGCACCTCAGAGAGGACCGCCGGCACATCCAGGACTGCGATGTCAGGACGCTGCAGGGATTGTTGAAGACCCACATGAACCTCGAGATGGCCGTGACGGATGAGATGTTGCGGCTTGCCGCGGAGGTGCGACCCGAGGATTGCTGCTTCGTGCCGGAGAAACGGCAGGAAGTGACCACCGAGGGAGGGTTGGATGTGGCGGGGCAGGAAGCTCGGATGCAGGAAGCGACCGGCAGGCTCGTGGAGCAGGGCGTCAGGGTGTCGCTCTTCATCGATCCGGAGCCGCGGCAGGTGGAGGCGGCGGCGCGGGTGGGGGCGCCGGCCATCGAGCTGCATACGGGGGCGTACGCGGAGGCCGCGGGGGCGGCGAAGGCGACGGAGCTGGAGCGCCTGCTGCGGTGCGCGCGGCTGGGGGCGGGCCTCGGACTCGAGGTGCATGCGGGGCACGGGTTGAATTACCACAACGTGCAGCCGGTGGCGGCGATCCGCGAGATCGTGGAGCTCAACATCGGGCACGCGATCATCTCGCGGGCGGTGTTCGACGGGCTGACGGCGGCGGTGCGGGACATGAAGGCGCTGATGACGGCGGCGCGCGCATGATCTTCGGAATCGGAGTGGATGTCCTCGAAGTCAAGCGGATCAGGGACGACGCTGGAGCGGTTCGGTGAGCATTTCATCGAGCGCCTGCTGATGCCGGAGGAGCAGGCGCAGCTCGCGCGGACGCAGCGGCGCGAGCGCTTCATCGCGATGCGCTTCGCGGCCAAGGAGGCGATCGTGAAGGCGATGGGGACGGGGTTCGCGCACGGGGTTTGGATCAGGGATGTGGGAGTCGTGCAGAACGCCTGGGGGAAGCCGGAGGTGGTGTTCTCGGCGCGGGGGGAGCGGGTGAGGAAGGGGTTGGGAGTGGGAGAGGGGCATGTGACGCTGACGGATGAGGCGGGGCTGGTCGTAGCCGTCGCCGTTCTGATGAAGGCGGCCGCATCGTGAATAGTCTGGTGTTCGACATCGAGACCGTGCCGGACGTGGCGCTCGGGCGGCGACTGTACGGACTCGAGGGATTGCCGGACGCGGAGGTCGCCAAGGCGATGTTCGCATTGCGGCGGCAGGATTCGGGCGGGGAGTTTCTGCCGCTGGAGCAACACCGCGTGGTCGCGATTTCCTGCGTGCTGCGCAGCCGCGACGGGCTCAAGGTCTGGAGCCTCGGCGACCTGGAGTCCTCGGAGGCGGAGCTCATCGAGCGCTTCTTCGATGGGCTCGAGAAGTTCTCGCCGGATCTCGTGTCATGGAACGGGTCCGGGTTCGATCTGCCGGTGCTGAACTATCGCGGGCTGCTCGCGGGCGTGCAGGCGCCGCGCTACTGGGAAACGGGTGACGGCGATCACGCGTTCCGTCACAACAATTACCTCGGCCGCTTCCACTGGCGGCACATCGACCTGATGGATGTGCTCTCGGGTTTCCAGGCGCGGGGCAGAGTGTCGCTGGCCAACGTGGCCTGCCTGCTGGGGCTGCCCGGCAAGCTCGGTTTCTCCGGCGCGCAGGTCTGGGATGCCTACCTCGAGGGCGATCTGGTCGGCATCAGGCGCTACTGCGAGACGGACGTGCTCAACACCTATCTCGTGTACCTGCGCTTCGAGCTGCTGCGGGGCCGGCTGACCCGGGAGCGGTACGCGGAGGAGATCGAGCGCGCCAAGGCGCTGCTGCGCGCCGGGAAAGAGCAGCATCTGGCGGAATTCCTGCGCGTCTGGGAAGGTGGCGCTTGAGCGACCGCGCGGCGGTGCGGGTCGTCGCAGGGCGCGGCGAGCGGGAGACGGCTGATGTCGTCGGCCTGACGCACGAAGGCGAAGGGATCGTTCGCGCCGGCAAGACGGTCTTCGTGCCGGGCGCGCTCCCCGGTGAGACCGTCAGCTTCGAGCGCACGCGCAAGCATCGGCAGCACGATGAAGGCCGGCTGTTGGAAGTGCTGCGGCCGGCGGCGGAGCGGGTGACACCCCGCTGCGCGCATTTTGGAGTTTGCGGTGGCTGTGCCCTGCAGCATCTCGCACCGGAGGCGCAACTGAGCCTGAAGGAGCAGGAGCTGCGTGACAACCTGGCGAGAGTCGCACGTGTGCAGTGCCGGACGTGGCTGCCCCCTTTGCGCGGGCCGGAGTGGGGTTACCGCAGGCGGGCACGGCTGGGAGCGAAGTACGTGCCGAAGAAAGGGAAGGTGGTCGTCGGATTTCGCGAGCGCCTGGCGCCCTACGTGGCCGATGTCCAGCGCTGCGAGGTGCTGGCCGCGCCCATGGGCGCCCTGGTTCAGCCTCTCGCCGAGCTCCTGGGTGAGCTCGACATACGCCAGCAGGTGCCGCAGATCGAAGTGGCGGTGGCGGACAACGCCACCGCACTGGTGCTGCGTGTATTGCAGCAGCCGAGCGAGCGGGACCAGGAGAAGTTGCGCGCCTTTGCGGCGCAGCACGCGCTCCGGCTCTTTCTGCAGAGCGGCGGACTCGACTCCATCGAGGAGCTGGCGGTTGCCGCAGGCGTGGACGCGGTAGCGCTCAACTACGCGCTGCCGGCCTTCGATCTCACCCTCGATTTCGCGCCTACGGACTTCGTGCAGGTGAACGGCGCGGTGAATCAGAGCGCTGGTCACACGCGCGCTGGAGCTTTTGCGGCCCAACGCGCAGTCGCGGGTGCTCGATCTCTACTGCGGGCTCGGTAACTTCACCCTGGCGCTCGCCAGGTCCGCCGGTCATGTCGTGGGAGTGGAAGGCGCGGCCGGTCTGGTGGAGCGGGCCCGCCACAACGCACGCCGCAACGGGCTCTCCAACCTGGAATTCCATGTGGGTGACCTCGGCAAACCGACGGAGCCGCCGTCGGGCTGGCTCCGTGGGCCGTATACCCACGTGCTGCTCGATCCCCCGCGGGTCGGTGCCGCGCCCGAAATGCTCGCCGCCATTGCCGCGCTCGCCCCGGAGCGGGTGTTGTACGTCTCGTGCCATCCGGGCAGCCTGGCGCGGGATGTGGCGGTCCTGGTACACGAGCACGGATTCATCCTCGAATCAGCCGGAGTCGTCGACATGTTCCCCCACACCGCGCACGTCGAATCGATGGCGCTCCTCGAGCGGCCATGACCCTCGGGCCTCTCATGATCGATCTGGAGGGCACCTCCATGACCGCCGAGGAGCGGGAGATGCTCCGCCATCCCCTGGTCGGGGGTGTGATCCTGTTCACACGCAATTACACCGATCCGGAGCAGCTCGCGGCGTTGGTGGCGGCAATCCATGCCGCGCGCAGCCCGCCGCTCATCGTGGCGGTCGATCACGAGGGCGGGCGCGTGCAGCGGTTTCGCGCCGGCTTCTCCGCCCTGCCCGCAGCGCGACGGATCGGCCACGAGTACGACGCCAATGCCCGCGCCGGGCTGGAGCTGGCCCGCAGCATGGGTTGGCTCATGGCCGCGGAGCTGCGCGCCCGCGGTGTCGACCTTTCGTTCGCTCCCTGCGTCGACATCGACTACGGGGTGAGCTTCATCACAGATCGCGCATTCCACAGCAATCCGGATGCGGTAGGCGCGCTGGCGACGGCTTATGCGCACGGCATGCGGGATGCCGGGATGGCCGCGACGGCGAAGCACTACCCGGGCCATGGAGCGGTCGTCGCCGACTCCCATTTGACGCTGCCTGTGGACAGGCGGGAGCTGGCTGACATGACGGCTGACCTGGCTCCCTACCGGCGGCTGATCGCCAACGGGCTGCCGGCCGTCATGGTGGCCCACATCGTGTTTCCCGCGGTGGACGAAGCGCCCTCCAGCCTGTCGGCGCGCTGGATTCGCGACGTATTACGCGGAGAGATGCGATTCCAGGGGGTAGTGTTCGCCGACGACCTGTCGATGGGAGGGGCTGCGGCTGCCTACGGAGACGTCGTGACCCGGGCCACCCGGGCACTGTCGGCGGGTTGCGACATGTTACCGGTGTGCAATCAGCGCGCCGCGGTGCTCGAGTTGCTGGCTCGCCTGCGCGGTGGAGCCCGAGCCTGCCTCGGGCTTGCGTCTCGTGAGACTTCACGGGCGCGGCGACTGGAACCCGCAGGACCTCAAGAATCGCCCGGAGTGGCCGAGAGCACAGGAGTGGCTGCAGCGTTGCGCCGCGGCGCCTGTGCTCAAACTGGATTCGGGACGATGACGAGCGAAAGAGAATGAACAACTGGTCGGCCGATGCCTGGCGCAAGGTCCTCGACAGCTCCCCCGAGGGCGTCGTGGTTTGCGACGCCGTGGCCGCCGACCATCCGGTCATCTACGCCAACCGCGCCTTCACCGCCATGAGCGGCTATGCGCTCGATGCCCTGGTGGGCAAGAACCTGCGCATCCTCCAGGGCGGCGATCGCGACCAGGACGGGCGGCACCGCCTGCGCGAGGCGGTGGAGCGGGGCGAGGCCGCGCGCGTGCTGATGCGCAACTATCGTCCGGACGGGTCGCTCTTCTGGAACGAGGTGGTGCTGCAACCGGTGCGTAATCCCTCCGGCGAGCTGACTCATTTCGTCGCCTACTTCCGCGATGCCAGCGAGAGACTCAAAGGGGACGAGAAAAACGCCCAGGGCCTGCCCTCCTGGCTGCGGGAGGACCGGCTGACGGGCCTGCACTCGCGCGCCTATTTCGAGGAGCTGCTGCTGCGCGACTGGCTGCTCGCGCAGCGCGATTCGCACGAGATCGCGCTCACGATCTTCGACATCGACGATCTTGCCACCTACAACGACACGTTCGACAAGAATGCCGGCGATGCCTGCATCCGGCGTGTCGCTCGTGTCGTCGGCGCATCCTACCGGCGTGGCGGCGACCTGGTCGGCCGTTGGGACGGCGGGTCGATCGCGGCGCTCACGCAGGGGGATGCGGCGCAGAAAGCGCCGCAATACGCGCAGGTCGTTGCGCAGCGGGTGCGCGATCTCCTGATCCATCATCCGCGCAACGGCTCGGGACGCTATCTCACGATCAGCGCCGGTGTGGCGAGCCTCGTGCCGGAGCGCGACATGCCGCTCGAGGCGCTGCTCAAGGGTTGCCGCGCGGCACTGAAGCGCGCCAAATCCACCGGCAAGAACAGCATCGTCACCGCCGGGGCCCCCGACTTCGCCTGAGCCCGCGGCCCCGTTATCGCCGCTACTTCGGCAACAGGTGCATGAACGGCTTCGCCTCCTCCAACGCACGCGCGTAGGAGGGACGCGCCATCAGGCGGTCCAGATAGGCGATGGCGCTGGGATGCGTCTGCCGGAACGGCCCGAAGAAGCGGTTGCCATAATAGATCGCCGGCGCGGCCGCACAGTCGGCCAGGGTGAAAGCATCGCCCATGGCCCAGGTCTTGTGCGCCATCTCTGCATCGACCACGCCGAGCGCTTTGACGAACGCTGCCTTCGCCTGCTCCACTCCGTAGGGGTCCTTGCTGCCTTGCGGCCGGAGGCTGTCGCCAGCGAAAGTCTGCACGGCATTGTGCAGGTAGTTGTCGCAGAAGCGATCCCGCGCCCGTACCTGCCACGCCAGATCCGGATCGCGCGGCAGCAGCCTGGTCCGACCCGGGTAGTGGGTGTCCAGGTACTCGATGATGATCGTCGACTCCGGAACGACCTGGTTCCGTTTGGAGTCGCGAAGCAGCGGGAATTTCCTCAGCGGCGACAGTTCTCCCCACTCGCGGGCGACCGCCGGGTCATCGACCCGCTTCACCTCGAACGGAATGTCGTTGTCGTAGAAGGCGATCAGCACTTTGTGGCAGTACGAGGAGAGAGGGTGCAGAAACAGTTCCAGCGACACGTCGTCGGCTCCATTAGTTAAGTATTTACATAAGTGTCAGCGGCTGGCCGCTCGAAGTCAAGAGAGGGCGCCAGAATTCGTCATTTTCCTGCTGCGCGCTCGCCAGAATCCTCGCGTCAACTGAGCCTCAACGGCACGATAGTAGGTGCGGAGGAAACATGCGATACCCGCTCGCTCGTGGGTGCAGCTTCGCGGCGCTCGGAGCTCTCGTCATACTGCATCTTGCGGCCTCGAGCTCGGTTGCGGCCGGCGACGCGCGTGTCCCGCGTGCGACGGTGCGCGTCGAGTCGTTCTCGCCGCACGGGTATGTACGGCAGGTGCGCCAGGTCGTCGTCAGCTTCAGTGCCTCGATGGTCGCGCTCGGTGATCCACGACTTGCCGCTCCCTTCACGGTGAGTTGTCCGGCGACCGGCAAGGGTCGATGGGCTGACACCAGGGACTGGGTTTACGATTTCGATGCGGATCTCGATGCGGGAGTTCGCTGCCGCTTCACGTTGAAGCCCGGCCTCGAGTCCGCGAGCGGAGCGCCCGTCGCGGGCCCGAGGAGCTTTCACTTCGAGACCGGTGGCCCGGCGATCGTCGGATCGCTGCCGCACGACGGCTGGGCCGAGATCGATGAGGAGCAGGTGTTCCTCCTGCGCCTCGACGCGCAGGCGAGTCGAGCCTCGATTGCGGCGCATGCCTATTGCGCCGTCGACGGGCTCGCGGAGCGTATTCCGGTACGAGTACTGACCGGCGCGGCGCGGCAGCGGATTCTCGCGGAACGAAGCGCGCTCGGCTACGACTACCTGTGGCTGCTCTGGAAGGATGGCCTGGTGTCGCACATCCGCGCGCGCAATCGGGCGATGGAGCAACGGGAAGCCCTGCTCGCCGTAGTGCAATGCAAGCGCAGGCTGCCGCCGGGCACGCGCGTGCTGTTGCATTGGGGCAGGGGCATCGCCTCGCTGTCAGGCATCGCGACCCGTGAGGATCAGCAACTCGCCTTTCGGGTACGCCCCGCATTCATTGCGCAGGTGGAATGCACCCGTACCAACCCTCGGGCAGGCTGTGCTCCGGTACAACCCGTTTCACTCACGTTCACCGCGCCCGTGCCGCGCGCGTTGGCCATGGGCATCCGTATCAGAACCGCGGACGGCAAGCTGTTGCTGCCGACCGCCACGGGTAACCCGCAAGTCCCGACGGTGGAGGAGGTGACCTTCCCGGCCCCGCTCCCGGAGCTAGCGGTGGTCACCGTAATCCTTCCGGCCGCGTTCGCCGATGATGTGGGACGGAAGCTCGAGAATGCCGCGCGCTTTCCTCTCTGGGTGCGCATCGACGCTTACCCTCCGTTGGCCAAATTTTCCGGCACTTTCGGCATTCTCGAGGCGGCCGAGGGCGGAGTTCTGCCGGTGACCCTGCGTGACGTCGAGCCCGTTCTCAGCGCCCGTAAGACCCGGCTGCCAGGGAAGATTCTCCGCGTCGACGCCGACACCGGCACGATCGTGAACTGGCTGAAACGAGTCGAGGATGCCGCACGGCCCACGGGCGATTGGGTGACGGCCGACACGGTCGGCAATCCCAGAGGTCTCAAGCCGAAGCTCGTGGATCAGGAATTTGCCGAGGCCGGGGAGGGCGTGAGCCGACCGCGTCGGGTGTGGCGCGATACCACCGGCAATGTCTCGGTATTCGGCTCCCCCGATACGACTACGGCTTTCACCGTCACCAAGCCGGAAGGGCGGCGGCCGGAAGAAGTTGTCGGCATACCGCTCGGGCAGCCGGGCTTCTATGTCGTGGAGCTCTCGAGCCGGGAGCTCGGTGCGGCCACGCTAGGCGCCGGCCAGACACGTTACGTTGCGACATCCGCGCTGGTCACCGACCTTGCGGTGCACTTTCTCTGGGGGCGTGAGAGCTCGCTCGTTTGGGTCACCCGCCTCAGTACCGGACAGCCCGTTGCCGGCGCCGCCGTTGCAATCAGCGATTTCTGTGACAGCGACACCTTATGGCAGGGCCGCACCGGCAGCGATGGCACTGTAACGGTGACCGAATCGTTGGGCGATCCCTCGGGATATCAGGGCTGTGTGTGGAATCCCCATCATCCACTGCTCGTGCTCGCCAAGTCCGGAGCGGATTTCACGTTCACGGAGTCGACCTGGAACCAGGGAATCGGGCCGTATGAGTTCGGCCTGCCCGCGGGCGGGGGTGATTCGGCCGGCATCTATCACACCGTGCTCGACCGGTCGCTGTTTCGCGCGGGTGAGACCGTCTCGATGCAGCACTTCCTCCGCCGGCACGTGTCGGCTGGCGTGGCCATTCAACCCGGCGCCTCGGGACCACACGGAATCACTGTCCGGCACCTGGGGAGCGGGCAGCAATACACCTGGGAGGCGGTCTTCGACGGCAACGGAATCGCGACGTCGCAGTGGAAGATCCCTCCCGAGGCAAAGCTGGGCGACTACGCCGTTCTGATCGATGAGCAGGAGAGTGCGGAATTCAAAGTCGAGCAGTTCCGTCTGCCGTCGATGCGCGGCAGTGTCGTGGTTCCGGCGCAGCCGCTGGTCGCCCCGCGTGAAGTGCCGTTGGACCTTCACGTCGCGTATCTCTCCGGCGGAGGCGCTGCGGGCTTGCCGGTCAAGGTGCGAACGCTCATCGAGCCGGAGCCGATGCAGTTTCCCGGGTACTCGGACTACGTATTCGGCGGCAATCCGGTCGCGGAGGGCATCACGACCCTCGGGCAAGGGCCTGCCGACTTCGATTTCGACCCGGACCAATCGGCTGCGCAGACGGCGAGGACCAGCACCATTCCGCTGACATTGGATGGCGCCGGCTCGCAACGCTTCCTTCTGTCGCATGTGCCGGCGATCCACGAGCCATCCCGTCTGACAGCGGAGCTCGAGTATGCGGACGCCGACGGTGAGCTCATGACCGCCGCCGGATACGTGCGGCTGCTTCCCGCGGCGATCAGTCTGGGCATCCGTCCCGAGAGTTGGATCGGCAGCCCGGGTCAGCTGCGTTTTCGGGTGGTCGCGCTCGGGCTCGACGGCAAGCCGCGGCCGGGACGAGCCGTCGTCGTTTCGCTCTATCAGTCTAACGCTTACTCCTATCGGAAGCGTCTGATCGGTGGCTTCTACGCCTACGAGACGATCACCGACACGAAGCTGCTGGCGGCCGCCTGCCGCGGTAAAACCAATGCGCAGGGACTACTTCTCTGCGACGTCGCGCCCGGTGGCTCGGGCCAGATCATCGTGCGCGCCGAGACACGCGATCCTGACGGCAACCTCGCGGGAGCGACGACCTCGATGTGGGTCTTTGACGGCGATGGCTGGTGGTTCGGAGGTACCAGCGGTGACCGCATGGACGTTTTGCCGGAGAAGAAGGAATACGAGGCCGGTGATAGCGCTCGCTTTCAGGTACGGATGCCATTCCGCAAGGCAACAGCGCTCGTGACCGTGGAGCGGGAAGGGGTGATGCGCAGTTTCGTCACGACGTTGCGGGGCAAGGACCCCATCATCGAAGTGCCGATCGAGCCGGCGGACGCGCCCAATGTTTTCGTTGCCGTGTTGGCCGTGCGCGGCCGGGTAGCGCACACCGAGCCCGCGATAGCTCGGTCGCAGAAGGAGGAGGTGACAGCGCTGGTGGATCTGACGAAGCCCGCTTATCGTCTCGGCATTGCGCAGATCAGAGTCGGCTGGAGGCCGCATCGACTCGACGTGCAGGTGCGGGCCGCCCGCAGTGTCTACAAAGTCCGCGACAAAGTCGCGGTACACCTGCACGTTGGTCGCGCGGATGGTCAGCCGCTGCCGCCGGGCGCTGAAGTCACCGTCGCGGCGGTCGACGAGGCGCTGCTCGATCTCTCGTCGAATGAGAGCTGGGCGCTGCTGCAGGCGATGATGGGTCAGAGAGACCTCGAAGTGTGGACCTCGACGGCGCAGATGCAGGTGGTCGGCAAGCGGCATTACGGCCGCAAGGCCGTGCCGGTCGGCGGCGGCGGCGGCCGCGCGCGCTCTTGGGGCCGGGCCCGCGAGCTATTCGACAGCCTGCTCGCCTGGCACGCCCGCATCCCGCTCGATGCGCACGGCAATGCCAGTGTCACGATCCCCCTGAATGACTCGCTGTCGGCGTTCCGTATCGTCGCGGTCGCGGACGACGGCGCGCAGCTCTACGGTACGGGTAGCGCCACGATTCACACCACCCAGGATCTGATCCTCACTTCGGGACTGCCTCCTTTGGTTCGCGAAGGAGACCGTTACGCCGCGACCTTCACGGTTCGCAACACGACCGATCATGCGATCGATGCGACAGTCGCGGCCGTCAGCAACGCCGAGGTCGGGAGCATGCAGCCGCAGGCAGTGCGGCTTGCAGCCGGTCAGGTCCGCGATCTGACATGGCCCGCGACGGCACCCGTTGGGGCGGCGCGGGTCGACTGGGATGTTACCGTGCGCGAGACCCGGGGCTCGGGGTATGACCACCTGAAGGTCAGCGAGAGCGCCGTCCCGGCATATCGGGTGCGGACCTACCAGGCCACGATTGCCCAGCTCACCGCGCCACTGGCCATCCCGGTGCAGCGTCCACACAATGCGATCGTCGGCCGCGGCGGACTCGAGATCACGCTGCAGCCGCGGCTTGCGGGAAGCCTCGAGGGCGTGCGCGAATACATGAGCGCTTACCCCTACACGTGTCTCGAGCAGCGTGTTTCGCAAGCCGTCGCGCTCCAGTCCCGACCCGAATGGAACGGTATCATGGCGATATTGCCGGCCTACATGGATGAGGACGGGCTGCTGAAGTATTTTCCGACCGATGAGCTCGAGGGCGACGATGGACTGACGGCCTACGTGCTCGCGATCGCATCGCAGGCGGGCTGGCCGATTCAGCCCGATGATCGCGCCCGCATGCTGCAGGCGCTGCGGCGCTTCGTGCAGGGTCGGATCGTTCGCGACTCGGCGCTGCCCACGGCGGACCTCTCGATTCGCAAGCTGCAGGCGATCGCTGCACTCGCGCGCTATGGGGCCGCGGAGCCCGACATGCTCGACAGCATCACGCTGGAGCCCAATCTCATGCCGACTTCGGCGCTGCTTGACTGGATCGGTATTCTCGAGCGGACCCCGGACGTGCCGCAGGCGGAGGACAAGGTGTCACAGGCCTTCAGGATCCTGCGGGCACGGCTCAACTTCCAGGGCACCACCATGGGCTTCTCGACCGGGCGCACCGATGCGCTCTGGTGGCTCATGATTTCCACGGATTCCAACGCCAATCGCATGGTGCTCGCGGCACTCGATCGTCCCGAGTGGCGTGATGACATGCCGCGACTGGTGCGCGGAGCGCTCGGCCGGCAGCTGCGGGGGCATTGGAACACGACGGTCGCCAACGCGTGGGGTGTGCTCGCCATGAAGAAATTCTCAGCGCAGTTCGAGTCGACCCCGGTCGCCGGCGCGACGGTCGTGCGCTACGGCGAGCAGCGGCAGGCACTGAGTTGGCCACGCCCGCAGAGTGCGGCCATCACCGATCTTGCCTGGCAGGACGGCAAGGGGATTCTCGACATCCAGCATCAGGGTAGCTGGTGCGCCGTGGGTGATGGTGCGGGCGCGGGCGGCGATCCCGCTGCGACAGCCGCTTTCGAGCGGTTTCAGGATCAACCGCACGGTCACTGCGATCGAGCAGAGCCGGCCCGGAGTGTGGACGCGCGGCGATGTCGCGCGAGTGCATCTCGAGCTCGAGGCGCAGTCGGATATGACCTGGGTGGTGGTCGACGACCCTATTCCCGCCGGAGCCACCATCCTCGGCAGCGGGATCGGAGGTCAGTCGCAGCTTCTCCTACGCGGGCAGCAGCGCGGCGGCTGGGCGTGGCTGGCCTTCGAAGAGCGGCGCTTCGACGGCTATCGTGCCTATTACGAGCTGATGCCCAAGGGTCATTGGAGCGTCGAATACACGGTGCGCTTCGATAACCCCGGGACGTTCCAACTGCCGGCCACACGCGTGGAGGCGATGTATGCACCGGAAATGTTCGGCGAGCTGCCGAATGCGCCGGTCACCGTGCTGCCGGGCGTTGCAGTCAGATGAGCGCCGACACGCCAGCCGGCAGGGCCAATCGCCGCAGCAGCGCCGTTCGCGCGGCCCTTACTGTGGCCGCCGCGGTGGGCGCGCTGGCGGTCGGGATGCTTGCGTTCACACTATTCTGGCCGGTGCGAGTGCCCGCCTTTGCCGCAGTACGGGCCGCCTACGTGCCATCGGACGCATGGCTGCTGGATCGTCACGGCGCGGTGATCGGCTCCAGGCGCATCCGCTATGACGTTCGCCGGCTCGAATGGGTACCGCTTGGCGACGTGTCGCCGGCGCTCGTGATCGCGATCGTCGCGGGCGAGGATCGCCGTTTCTGGCGCCACCATGGCGTTGAGTGGTGGAGCGTTGCCGGAGCGGTGCGCGATGGCCTGATTCGTCATCAACGGCGCGGGGCGAGCACGATCACGATGCAGCTCGCGACGCTGCTGCGCGGACGCAGGGCGGAGCGCGGGCTCGGCGAGTGGTGTGGAAAGATCGGGCAGGTACGCGCGGCGCTGGCACTGGAGCGATCGTGGACGAAGCCCCAGATTCTCGAGGCCTATTTCAATCTCCTCGGTTACAAGGGGGAGCTTCAGGGGATCGGCGCCGCGGCGGCCCAACTCGCCGGCAAAACACCGTCCGGGCTGTCGGTCCCGGAGAGCGTCGTACTGGCAGCGCTGCTGCCCGATCCCGGCGCCGCACCTCAAAGAATAATTGCGCGTGCATGCGCGCGCGGGCGCGAGCTCAACCCTGCCGTCGAGTGTGGCGCCGTACGGCTGGCCGCACAGGAGATTCTTGCGTCCAATGCGGCGATGGACAGCGATTCCCTAGCGCCGCAACTCGCTCGCGAGTTGCTCGAGGTTCCAGGACAGCGGCTGCGTACCAGTCTCGACGCCAGGGTGCAACGCATGACTCGGGATATAGTGCGCAGCCACATCAGCGCGCTGTCGAATCACAACGTGCGCGACGGGGCCGCACTGGTGGTCGACAATGCGACGGGTGAGGTGTTGGCCTACGTCAGCTCGGCCGCGCCGGATTCTCGCGGCTCCGAGGTGGATGGCGTGCAGGCGCCGCGGCAGGCGGGATCGACGCTGAAGCCATTTCTGTACGAGCTCGCTCTGGAGCGCCGATATCTCACCGCTGGCTCGCTCCTCGCCGACTCGCCGCTCAGTCTCGACACCGTCAGCGGGGTATACATCCCGCAGGACTACGACCACGACTTCAAGGGGCTGGTGAGCGCGCGCACCGCACTGGCGAGCTCGCTGAACGTGCCCGCGGTCCGCACCTTGGTGCTCGTCGGTGTGGAGGTCTTCCGGGACCGGCTGCACGCGCTCGGCTACCGGGGAATCACGCGAGACGGTAACTACTACGGCTACTCACTGGCGCTCGGCTCTGCCGAGGTCACCGTATGGCAGCAGGCGCAGGCTTATCGGGCACTGGCGCGGGGTGGGGAATGGTCACCCATTACCCTCACGCCGGAGGATGCGCATGGCCTGTCTCTACCCCTGCTTGCATCCGATGCCACCTTTGTCGTGGGTGACATCCTGAGTGATCCGGCGGCGCGCAGCGTCACTTTCGGACTCGACAGCCACCTGGATACCAACTTCTGGACCGCCGTGAAGACCGGCACCAGCGAGGATATGCGCGACAATTGGTGCATCGGGTTCTCGCGGCAGTTCACTGTCGCGGTGTGGGTTGGGAACTACGATGGCGACTCCATGCGGGATGTCAGCGGCGTCTCGGGTGCGGCTCCGATCTGGCACGACATCATGGCATCACTTCAGGGCAGCCTCGTGTCGGAGGAGCCGGCACCGCCGCCTGGTGTTACGGCAGACCTGACGAGTTTCTCGCCGCCGGTCGAGCCGCCGCGTCGTGAGTGGTATCTGACTGGCACGATGCCGGGCAGGGACGGAATGGCGGTCGTTCCCGCGACGATTCGGCCGAGCATCGAAAGTCCCGCCAATGGCATGATCATCGCCATCGATCCCGACATTCCGGCAGGTCATCAGAGAGTGCTCATTGCCGTTCGTGGGGCGCGCCGCGGAATGAGGCTGCTGCTGAACGATCGGCCGCTCGGCCCTGCGCTGCCCGACGGCTGTGGCAGCCCCGGCCCGGGGCGTACTATCTGACCCTCGAGGATGCGAACGGACAACGGCTGGATCGGATTCTGTTCAGGGTGAGGGCAGGGGGCTGATGCCCCGACGGTCCCCGGTCTTTCTGAATGCGTTGGAGCGGCGCACGTGTTGCACGCCACGAGCGGGGCGAGGGCGGGTTGATGATGTGCAGCGACGATTGCGACCCGGCGAGGGCGAGGGGTGCGGTTGCGAGTGTCGCGCCCATGAGGGTGATGGTCAGTGCGATGACGAGAGCGGCTGCCTTGTGAATGCTGTTCATGATGAGGTCTCCTCGATGTTGTGCCTGCGAGGAGGACAATACAAGCGACATGCCAGCCGGCCTGCGGTGCTAACTCATTGTTTTCACGAAAGAGACTGCGCCTCCCGGCCCGTCCGGCAGTGTCCGCGGACACGTCCGCCGGCGTCCGGGAGGCGCGCCTCACCCCGGATCCAACTCAGGCGTGCAGCCGATGCCGCTTGCGCGCGGGGGCCCAGAGCGCACGCTCGAGGTCGACGATCTGCAGGCTGCCGCCATCGAAATTCGTGACCAACAATGTGCGGCCGTCGGCCGTCGCACGGATCTCCCTGGGGAACCCCTGGCTCGGGATGCTTCCCACCGCCGGGCTGTTAGCCCCGACGCGTGCCGCATCGATCACGTACAGCGCCGGTGCGGCTGCACCCGTATGAAAGCGATCCGAGCCCGCCACCACGACCTTGCGACCCTGGTCCACGAGCGCGACGCCGACCGGGGATTGGCCGACGGCCATGCGCTCGCCGTGTGCACCGGCCGCGGAACCTGACAGCTCATGCTCGCTGAAAGTCAGCAGCTCATTGCTGCCGCGGGCGGTGACATACACGCGGCCGGTTTCGCTGGACACCACGATGCGCGCGGGGCTGCAGCCGGCCGGCACGCGCCTCAGCACCGACCTCGCGGGATCGGATACCGCGAGCTTCATGTCCACCACCACGATCGCCCCTTCAGGGTGATCCGGCGCGGCGGTAGGCACATTTTCGGGGCTGCAGCGATTGCTCCATCCGATGCCCTGCGCGGTCAGCACCGTGGCATATAGAAAGCGCTTGTCCGGCGAGAACGTGATTCCGAGAGGTCCGACGCCGGCCGCGATCGAACCGATGACCCGCACCTGGGCGAAGCGTGAACGGCGCGTCAGCGCCAGGTCGATCACACTGATCGTCCCGACGGCTTCGTTGCTCACGAAGACGTACCGGTCGTCGGCGGTGACGCTGACGTAAACGCATCCCGGGGGTCGGCGGCCCGGGATACCCCAATACCCGAGGATCGCGTTGTTGTTGCCCGTCGTCAGCTGCCCGACATCGAGGAACACGACATTGGCACCCTCGGCAACGACAAGTACCTTGCCGTCATGGCTCAGCACCATTCCCATGGGCCATCCCGGCAGGCTCACCATGCGTTTCAGGGTGAGTCCGCCGTTTCCTCTGGCGATCACGGCTATTTCCGGACGCGGCTGGGTGAGCGATACGAACAGCCAGCAGCCGTCGGCGCTCGGCAATGCCGTGAAGGGCGATCCGGGCAGCATCACATGCACCAGCGGACTCGCCATGGCCCGGTTGCACTCGGTTGCGCGCGCGGCGGTCGCTCCCGCCAGCCACAGCAATGTGACGAGCATCACGCCGGGTATGAGTGCCCGCAGTCGAAAACTGCCTGCGGCGGCCATGCCACTGTCACTGTCACTGTCCCTGGCGGTGTTGGTCTGAGCTCCCACGCTGTGTCTCCGAGTTGTAGGTACGTTCGGTAACAATCTAGGTGAGGCAGGGCACGGTCGAATCGGTAGTCACCGCAACGGCGGCGTGCCTGCATCACAAGCTGCGCCGGGGGGCGCAACAGTGTGACGCGGAGCACCGTTTCGATTGCCGTTGGCAGTAGTTCTTGCTGGTGGCTGATTTGCGGGCATAATGCGCCCATGACGCGCTCCAGCGACCTGCACGCCGATCCCGGGTTGCCTCCCAACCCGGAGGCCCCCCGGGACGGGGAATCCTCGGAAATGACCGGACGGATGCTGCAGGTGTCGCGCCTTGCCACTCTCGGGGAGATGGCGACCGGTATCGCGCACGAGCTCAATCAGCCGCTGACCGCCATCGCCAACTATGCGCAGGCCTGCGAGCGGCTGCTCAGCCGGCCGCAGCCCGACCTCCATGACCTGCGCACCGCCATGCGGGAGATTGCGGCGCAGGCCGTGCGCGCCGGCGAGATCCTGCGTCGCCTGCGCGGCCTCGCCCAATCGCAGCCCATGCGCCGCGAGCGCGCGGATCTCAACGCCACGATCGACGCCATCCGCGACATCATCCTGGCGGACGGCGCGCGTCCATCGCGCCCAGGTGCGATTCGATCTCGCGCGCCGGCCTGCCGGCGGTCTCCATCGACACGGCTCAGATCCAACATGTGATCCTGCATCTGGTCCGCAACGGCCTCGAGGCGCCCGCGGTGGCGGGCGTGCCGGTGCGCGAGCTGTTGCTGCGCACCAGGACTCGCCCCGGGCGGTGAAGCCGAGATCGCCGTGCTCGACAATGGGCCCGGCCTCGCCGCCCCAGACCGTCGAGCGGATGTTCGATCCCTTTTTTTCCACCAAACCGGAAGGGACCGGGCTCGGTCTGGCGATCAGCCATACCGTCGTGCGCAGCCATGGCGGCGTCCTCGCCTACCGCCCGAACATCCCGCGCGGCGCCACGTTCTCGATACGGCTGCCCGCCGAGGCTGTCGCTGCGGACCGGTCGGAGGCGCACACCGGTTCGGCCCGCATTCTGCTGGTGGATGACCACACGGGCGTGCGCGACGCGACGGCGATGTTGCTTCGAGGAGAGGGTTTCGAGGTGCGGTGCGCCGCATCACTCGCGGAAGCGCGCGAGGCGTTGCGCGAGAATCCACGGATCGATCTCGTGATCGCCGACTATCATCTGCAGCGGGGAGAGACCGGGATCCAGGTGATTGCCGCGGCGCGGCAGGTTGCGGGCGAGGACCTGCCGGCGGTGCTCACGAGCGGGGACATCTCCTCGACTCTCAGCGACGTGCCGGCCACCGACCGGCTGCGTGTCGCCAGCAAGCCGATCCGGTCGAATACGCTGCTGTCGCTCATCAACGAGCTGCTGTCGGCCGGGAAAGACGCCTAGGGTGAGGGCGGCGGCGACCGCGGCAACCGCTCTAGCCGGGCGCTGCGGCCGATTGCACGGTTTGGGCGGTTGGGCCGGTTGATTCGGTGGCGCCGCTGGTGAGGCGTGACCGAGGCCTTCGGGTCCGCCGTCCACCTCGTGAGTCATCACGATGATGCTGATGCGGCGATTCACCGGGTTCAGTGGCTGCTTGCGATCCCAGGGCTCCGAATGGGCGAGGCCGATGACGCGTCCGATCTTGTCCTCGGGGTAGCCCGATGCGACCAGAATGCGCCGCGCGGCGTTCGCCCGGTCGGCCGACAGTTCCCAGTTGGTATAGCCGCGCGTGCCCGGATACGGTGTTGCGTCCGTGTGACCTGTAATGCTGATGCGATTGGGGACCGACGCCAGGTATGGCGCCAGCTCGCGCAGGATGGTGATCGTATAGCTCTTGAGCTGCGGCGCTGCCGACGTCGAACATCGGGCGGTTCTGGGCATCGACGATCTGCACCCGCAGACCTTCCGGCATGATGTCGATCAGCAGCTGATCCTTGAACGGCTTGAGCGCCTGGCTCTTGCGATACCGCCTCGCGCAGCTGGTCGCGCAGCGCCTCGAGCCGCTTGTGCTCTTCGGCCTCGGGCGCAGATCGGCTGCCCGGTGTGAGTGGTCGTGGGCTCCGTGCCGCTCTGCGGTTGCCGTGTCGAGGCTGTGGGCTTGCGTGCTCGCGCTCTGCGGCCCCGTCCCGATCTGAGGGATGATGCTCGCGGACGTGGTGCGTGGCGCATCCAGACCGCCGCCCAGGTTGATCGGGCTCAGGCTCGCGCCGCCGGGCCCGTTCATTCCCGGCGCCGGCATGGACGCTCTTGCCCTGCTCCATGCTCGGATTCTTGAAGTACTCGAAGATTGCCGCACGCTGCTGCTTCGACACGGCCGCCACCAGCCACATGACCAGGAAGAAGGCCATCATCGCGGTGACGAAGTCCGCGTAGGCGATCTTCCACGCGCCGCCGTGATGAGCCGCCCGCGGCGCGCTTGGGGCGCTTGACGATGATCAGCGGGCGCTTGTCCTCGGATGTCCCCGCCATGGCGCGCCCGTCAGGCCGCCTTCGCCTTCAGATGCGACTCCAGATCACCGAACGACGGGCGGACGTCGGCGAACAGCAGCTTGCGCGCGAATTCGATCGCGACCGCGGGAGGATAGCCGCGCACGTTGGCCACCAGCGCCATCTTGACGAGCTCGAACGCCTTGCCTTCCTCCGTGGCACGATCCTTCCATGGCCGAAGAAATCGGCCCGACGATGCCGTATGACACCAGAATGCCGAGAAAGGTGCCGACGAGCGCCGAGGCCACGTTGCGGCCGATGGTCGAGGTGTCGGCGCCATCGAGCGAAGCCATCGTGTTGACGATGCCGAGCACCGCGGCGACGATGCCGAATCCCGGCAGCGCATCGGCCACTTTCTGCACCGCGTGAGCGGGCTCGTGCGCATCCCGGTGGTGCGTCTCGAGCTCATACTCGAGCAGGCTCTCGAGCTCGTGCGGGTTCATGTTTCCGCCCGCCATGAGGCGCAGGCAGTCGGTGATGAACTCCATCAGGTGATGGTCGGCGAGCTATGGTCGGATATTTCTTGAAGAGCGTGCTCTCGGCCGGCTTCTCGATATCGGCTTCGATTGCCGAGCAGGCCCGCCTTGCGGATCTTCTGCAGCACATCGTGCAGGAGCTTCAGCAGCGTGAGGTAATCCTGACGCTTGTAGCGCGGACCCTTGGGCAGGGAGATCGCGTCCGCGAAGGCGCTCTTGACCACCTTGAGAGGGTTGCTGATCAGAAAGGCGCCGAAAGCGGCGCCGCAGATGATGAACACCTCGGTCGGATGCCAGAGGAGCAGCAGGTGGCCGCCGTCGAACAGGAATCCGCCGACGACGCATCCCAACACGACTATGGAGCCGATGATCTGCAGCATCGGCATAGCATAATCTGCCCGGATAATGGATCGTTGACCCGGTTCGCGGTTTTTTAGGCCGGATTTGCGGCGCGGAGCGCGGAATCGAGCGGTCCGCGATGATCGGCATAGGTACACCTGCCTACGTGCACATCCCTAGGGCCGGACCGTTGACAGCGCCGGGGCCGCGCTCCGATGATTGGATACCAAGATTTGCAGGTTGCACGAGGCCCCTGCTAATGATAGCGAAATCATTTTCCCCGGTCGTTTTCGTGGTCGACGATGATGAGTCGGTGCGCAGCTCGCTGCGGTTTCTGCTGCGCACCGCCGGCATAGAGAGTCGCGCCTTCGGCTCGGCCGCGGAATTCCTGGAATCGTACGATCCCGCTCAGACGGGGTGTCTCGTGCTCGATGTGCGCATGCCCGGCATGAGCGGCCTCGAGCTGCAGCAGGAGTTGAATCTGCGCGGCGCGATCATCCCGGTGATCTTCATCACCGGGCATGGCGACATTCCGATGGCGGTGGAGGCCATGCAGCACGGCGCGCACGACTTCCTGCAGAAGCCGTTCCGCGACGAGGACCTGATCGAGCGCATCCAGAGGGCGCTCGCCAAGGACGCCGAGGCGCGCGCCGGCCTCGAGGGGCACAAGATGATTCGCTCCAACCTGGAGTCGCTGACGCCGCGCGAGCGCGACGTGCTGGCGCTGATGATACGTGGCAGGCCCAACAAGGTGATGGCTCACGAGCTCGGCGTCAGCCAGCGCACGATCGAGATCCACCGCGCGCGGGTCATGGACAAAAGCGGCGCGGCCTCGCTCGCCGAGCTGGTGCGGATGGTGATGGACGTTGAGCCGGGGTTGAGCCCGTCGCCGCAGAGCTGATCGTCAGATCGGCTCGGGCAGCACTTCGGTGGCACGCGCCCGGCGTCGCCAGGCTGGCGGCGATCGTGACGACGAAGTTGATGCAGAGTGCGACGAAACCGGCGTTGAGCCCCACTATCGGGTCGAGGTGAGCGGACATCAGCGCCACCGCGATGACCACGCCCGCTATCATGCCGATGAAGACGCCGCTGCCGGTCACCCGCTTCCAGTAGATCCCGAGCACTACCCCGGGAAAGCACTGCGTCACCATCGCATAGCCGGTCAGGAGCAGAGCGACCAGGGTGCCGGCGCCATGGATTGCCAGTCCCAGGCTGATCGCTCCGAGTACGATCGACCATGGCGCGCGCCAGCCGGGCAACGGCGTCATCGCTCATCGCCGGGGCCAATAGCGGCCGGTACAGGTTCTTCGCGAACAGCGTCGCGGCCGTGAGGAGGAGAATGGCCGCCGGCACCATCGCCGTCAGCGCGCCGGCGCCGCCGATCACGCCCAGGAACCAGGGCGGGAAGGTGCGGCTGGCGACCGTCAGGACTCCCAGATCGCCGTCGCGCAAGTCGGGCATGATGAGGACCACCGCGCAGCCCGCGAAGAACATCAGCGCCAGCGAGAGGCTGTAGATCGGCAGCACCACTGCATTGCGGCGCAGCGTATCGGCGCTGCGCGCCGTGAAGGTCGCCGCGAACGCGTGCGGCCACATGTAGAAGCCGCAGGAGGTCAGGAGCACGGTCGAGATGTACCAGGAATGGCCGAGATTCGACGTCGCGCCGGGCATCACCAGATGCCCGGGCCGCGCGTGCGCCAGTGCTGCGAACGTCGCGCCGATACCTCCGAAATGCGCAAGGGGTATGCCGACGCCGATGGCAATCGCCGCGATCGAGCATCAGAAGGTCCTTCACGATGCTCACCGCATGCAACCGCGCGCACGCCGTGGGCGAATACGAAAGCGACGATGAGTATGGTGCCAACGGACATGGCCGCGATGCGGCCGATGTGTCCGAAGCTTGCCACGGAAACGATGATGCCGATGCCGGCGAGCTGCAGCTGGATGTAAGGCACGAATGCCAGGATGCCCACCAGGCAGACGAATCCCGCGAGGTAGGGGTTGCGGTAGACGGTCCCGAAGAAGTCCGCCTGGGTCTGCATGTGGTGCTTGCGGCCGAGCTCCCACAGTTGCGGCAGGAAGAAGAATGCCGCGACGTAGGCCAGTGAGAGGTACGCCAACGCGTACAGGGCCGGGCCGCCGCGGCTGTAGGCCCAGCCGCTGATGCCGAGGAAGGCGAATGTAGTGTAGACCTCGCCCGCCATCAGCAGGAACACGAGCACGGTGCCGAAGCCCCGGCCGCCGACCGTCCATTGCTCGAGGTCCATCCGCCGCCGCGCCCCCGCGACGAAGCCGATCGCGGTGCCGACGGCCACGATGGCGACGATCACGCGTGAGTGCGATCGCGGCGGGAGTCATGTGCCGCGGTCAGTCGTGCCGCTGCCCGTGGTCTCCAGGCGGTACGCACCCAACATGCAGCAGGGTGTCAGCACGGTCCACAGGATGAGCCAGAACAGATTGAACGGCAGGCCGAGGATCATGGGCTGGACCCGATCCCAGAGCGGACCGAGAAGCACATGGCCACGAAGGGAATGGCTGCCAACCCGAGAGCGCCGATGGATGGCCGTTTCATTGGGCGAGCGCCGTGAGGATCTGGTAGGCCGCAGTGACCCGTGCCTCGATCGGATAGTTTCGATTGGCAAGGATTACTATGCCCAATTGTTTTGCCGGGATGAACGCCACATAGGCGCCAAAGCCATTGGTCGAGCCCGTCTTGTCGATCCAGACATCCTGCCGCGGCCGCTCGGGCGGTGATAGCCGGGTCACCGCAGTGGCGCGGAGTATCATCGCATAGGAATTCCCTGCCAACAGGTCGCGCCGGGTCGCCGGATAGGGGTACTGTTCCCAGATCAGATCCTGGGTCATCACGCCCGCCTGGAAGTAGCCGGTGTGCGTGGCCGCCAGGGCGCGCTCGAGCTGCGGCTCGAGTGCGACCAAACCCATATTTTCCTGCAGGAAGCGCGCCATGTCGGCAGCGGTGCTCTTGAGGCCGTAGGTCTCTGAGTCCAAAACCCCAGGCGTCATGCGAATCGGTGTGTCGGCGCGCACATAGCCCTCAGCATAATCCGCGGCTCGCGCCGCCGGTATCCTGATATAGGTGTTCCTCATGCCTAGAGCCGGCAGGAGCCGAAGTCCCATGAGCGTCTCAAAGCTCGCGTTCATACTGTTTGCGGTGATGAGGCCGAGCGTGCCGATTCCTGCGTTGGCGTAGGTGCGGCAGGTTCCGGGCGTACAGCTCGGATGCCACCTCATGAAATACGCCAGGAGCCCATCCACGCTGTGAACGTCATGCGGCACCTGTAACGGGAGGCCACCGGGGGTATGCGTGCCGAGCTCGAGAAGGGTGGTCTCGCCGAACCTGCTGCCCCGCAGCACGCGCAGATACTTCCCGGTCGTGTCGGACAGGGATAGGTAACCCTTGATCTCGGCATAAGCGGGAGTGTCGCAGTGAAGGTCTTGCTGATCGAGCCAAGCTCGAACAGCGTGGTGTTGGTGACGGGCTTTCTGCTCGCCACGACCGCCATCCCGTAATTGAACACGTAGCAGTGCCTGCCGAGCGTTACCCCGACCGCCATGCCCGGAATGCGATACTTCTCGAGGACCGGCCGAACCGATCCATCGACGATGCTGGCCATGACTGTCTCGGTAACGCGGCCAGACGCGTACGCACTGGCGACCGACCCGCACAATGGCAGGAGCGCGACGACCGCCGCAAGTGAGTTGCGCACCGGGGTCACCGGCCCGGGGGGCGGGGACCTCGCTCAGGTGTAATGAGCGCTATGACACCGAACGCCGGATGGTCGTAGTAGTTGCGCTGAAAGAAGCGCACCCGCCGTGTCTCGTTCATCACGAAAGTTGTCCCGGGAGGTGCGTTCAGGCCCGGGGGCGGGTCCTGCATGGTGTAGTTGAGCGTCATGCCGAGGTGGAGGAACTCGCCCCGCTCCAGGGATACGATGCCCGTGAGCCCCGGTACATTGATGCCGAGGGACTCGAGAGGGAAGCCGGAGTGAGTTCCCCATGCACTCGCGGTCTGCACCCAGGCGGCGTGCGCGACGGGCTGATAGGTGCCGCTGGTGCGCAATCTCGCCTCGATCCCGGCCAGGCGGTAGGCCGAGGCCGGTAAGACCGTCACCAGCCTGCCTGCCGTGCCGGAGCCGCTCGCAGCCTCGCCGCCGGCCACGGTGGCGCTGCTGGCAGTGGTCTCAGCCGCCCAGTTCTCAGGCTGACCCTGGGCGGTCTTGGTGCGGAACACGACGATCTCGAGGTCGTATGCCGGCCCGCTGTACGCCTGGGCGGGAGCAGTTTGCGACGGGCCGCCTTGGGTTGAGGCGGGTGGGACGGCGGATTGAGCAGCTGCGCCCGGCGGTGAGGCCGCGGGAGGTGAAGGGCGGGCCTGCGGTGGCGCTCGAGTGCCCGAGCTCTGCGCAAATGCCGGCACGGACGCGAGCAGCGCAACGCCGAGAACGGCGAGCCGGCAGGCAAAGCTTCGGGGTGTCATATGAGGGCAGTCTACCCGACCTAACGGGAACGCGCCGCCAGACGCTTCATCAGGCTGGCGCCGAACTCGAAGCGCGCTGCCTCCGTCGGCATGGCGCGCGCGATGCGCAGTCGCAGTGGCCCTTCCAGCCGATACTCGCGCGGTGCGTGCTGCATCAGGCGCACCACCGTCGCCGGCTCGATCGCATTGCGCTCCTCGAATGTAACCGAACCTCCCTGCGGTCCGAGATCGAGCCGGCGGATCCCGAGCGCCCGAGCCGTGAGCTTCAGTTTCGCGATGCGGATGAGGCTCTGCGCCGCTGGGGGCAGGGCGCCGAAACGATCGTGAACTTCCGCGGTCAGGTCATCGAGCGCCTCGGGGCTCTCGGCGGCAGCAATGCGCTTGTAAAGTCCGAGGCGTACGTGCACATCGCTTATGAACGTCTCCGGCAGGAACGCCGGCAGGCGCAACTCGACTTCAGTGGCGGCCGCCAGCGGCTTGTCGAGCACGGGCTCGCGCCCTTCCTTCAGTGCCTTCACCGCGTGCTCGAGCAGATCGAGGTACAGGGCGAGCCCGATCTCCGTCATCTGACCGCTCTGCTGCTCACCGAGGAGCTCACCAGCGCCGCGAATCTCGAGATCGTGGGTCGCGAGCACGAAGCCGGCACCGAGCTCCTCCATCGACTCGATCGCCTCGAGCCGCTTGGCCGCATCGCCCGCGAGTGCTTTGCGCGGCGGGGCGACGAGATAGGCATAAGCCCGATGGTGCGAGCGTCCGACGCGGCCGCGCAGCTGATGGAGCTGCGCCAGACCCATGTGGTCGGCCCGGTTGATGACGATGGTGTTGGCGGTGGGGACGTCGATGCCGCTCTCGATGATGGTGGTGCAGAGCAGCAGGTCGAAGCGGCGGTGATAGAAGTCCACCATCAGCTGTTCCAGATCGCGCTCCCGCATCTGGCCGTGGCCGATCCTGACGCTCGCCTCGGGGACGAGCGCCTGCACCTCGGCGGCGATTTTGTCGATGCTGCGGATCTCGTTGTGCACGAAGTAGATCTGGCCGCCGCGGCGCAGCTCGCGCAGCACCGCCTCGCGCAGCGTCGGCCCGTGCCATTCGATCACGAAGGTCTTGATCGCAAGCCGCTCCGCGGGCGGTGTGGTGATCAGCGACAGGTCGCGCAGGCCGCCGAGCGCCATGTTGAGTGTGCGCGGGATGGGCGTGGCCGTGAGTGTCAGAACGTGCACGTTGGCGCGCAGCGCCTGCAGCCGCTCCTTGTCGCGCACCCCGAAGCGGTGCTCCTCATCGACGATGAGCAGGCCGAGGTCCTTGAACCGGGCATGCGTGTGCAGCAGGCGGTGCGTGGCCACCACCAGGTCGACGGAGCCGCGCTCGATCCCCTCGACCGTGGCCTGAGTCTCCTTGGCGTTGCCGAAGCGCGACAGCCCTTCGACGCGCACCGGCCAGTCGGCGAAGCGGTCGCGGAAGTTGGCGACGTGCTGCTGCACCAATAGCGTGGTCGGTGCCAGTACCGCGACCTGTTTGCCGGCCTGAGTCGCGACGAAGGCCGCGCGCATCGCCACCTCGGTCTTGCCGAAGCCGACATCGCCGCAGACGATCCGGTCCATCGGACGGTCGCTCTGGAGATCGGCGAGCACCTTGGTTATGGCTTCGGCCTGATCGTCCGTTTCCTCGAATGGAAAGGCATCGGCGAATGTCTGATAGTCGCTCTCGTTCAGCGTGAGCTGCAGGCCTTTCTGCGCCTTGCGGCGCGCATAGAGATCGAGCAGCTCCGCCGCGACGTCGCGGATCTGGTCGGCGGCGCGCTTGCGCGCCTTCGCCCACTGGTCCGTGCCGAGCTTGTGCAGCGGGGCGCTCTCCGGGGCGGCGCCGGTGTAACGGGTGACCAGGTGCAGCGCCTGGACCGGCACATACACGCGATCGCCGTCGAGATACTCGAGGACCAGGAATTCGCCGGGCTGTTCCGCGACCTCCATCGATTGCAGGCCGACGTAGCGCCCGACGCCGTACTCCTCGTGGACCACCGGAGCTCCGGGATTGAGGTCCTGCAGGTCGCGCAGAATGGCTTCCGGATCGACGGCCGCGCGCTTTCGCCGGCGCTCCTGCGGGGCGCGGGCGCCGAACAGCTGCGCCTCGGAGATGATGGCGATCCGCGGCTGTGTGAGTGTCAGGCCGCCGAGATCCGCTGCGACCGTCAGCGCCAGAGGCGCGGTGCCGCCGGCAAATCCTTCCCAACCCGGTACGGCATCGACTGCGAGTCCGTGCCCGCGCAGCATGTCGTGCAGCACCTCGCGCCGACCGGGCGAGTCAGCGGCTATCAACACCCGGCCATCGAACTCGACAAGAAAGTCATCGAGGGCGGCGAGCGGTCGCTCCGCCCGCGCGTCGACCCGCAGATCGCGCGGCTCGACCGTGGGGAAGTTGCGCACTTCCGCCACCGCCGTGCCGAGGGTGGTGTCCACCTTGAATGCCTCGAGGGTGATGGCGGCGAAGCCTGCGAGCTTCGCTTCCAGCTCGCGCGGCTCGGCAAAGACCTCCACGGGTGCGAGGATCGGCCGCTCGATGTCGTGCCGTCGATCCTCGTAGCGGGTCGCGATCCCGCTCCAGGCCTTGTCCAGCGCGGCGGGCAGGGCGGCGTCGTGCACGATGACCGCGTTGGCGGGAAGGTAGTCGAGCAGCGTCGCCGTCTCCTCGAAGAAGAGCGGCAGGTAGAACTCGATACCCGCCGGTGCCAGCCCCTCACTGACACCGCGGTAGATGGTGGTGCGGTTTGGGTCCCCTTCGAAGCGTGTACGGAAGCGCCGTCTGAACTCCCGTACCGCATCCGCATCGAGCGGCATCTCACGCGCGGGCAGGAGTCGGACGCTGTCGAGCGCATCGAGCGAGCGTTGCGTTTCCGGATCGAAGCGGCGAATGGCCTCGATTTCCTCATCGAACAGATCGATGCGCAGCGGCGTCGCCGCGCCCATCGGGAAGACATCGAACAGCGAGCCGCGGACCGCGAACTCGCCGGGGCTCGTGACCTGACTGACACTCGCATAACCGGCGTCCGTCAACCTCTGGCGGAAGGGCTCGAGCGCCAGGGCCTGACCGCGCACCAGCTCGAAGGCGCGGCTCTGCACGTAATGCTTCGGCCGGCAGCCGCTGCATGAGCGTGTCCGCGGCGACGATCAGACATCCGTGCCGGGTCTGGGGCAGCTCGAAGAGTGTCCGCAGGCGCTCCGAGATGATGTCCGGATGCGGCGAGAAGAGATCGTACGGCAGCACTTCCCAGTCGGGGAAAGCAAGCAGCGTCAGACGCTCGCCCGCGAAGAAGCGCAGCTCCGCCGCCAGCCGATCGAGCTCGCGGGCGGCATCGGCCACGATGACATACAACCGCTGGTCGCCATGCGTGGCTTCGGCAAGCGCCAGGGCGGGCGCACTGCCGTGAAGCTGGTGCCAGCGCAGATGCCGGGCGGCGCTCGGAACGGGCGGATCGAGGACTCTCAAATCGCGACGGGGATTCCCGTGACCTGTAGGCGCTCCACGACGGGCACGCAAAAGATGTCTATCGGAGCCGGAGCGCCCCCGCACCTGCATGGGCGGCAGCGGGGTGGCGCCGATGTCGAGCCCGCGCGAGTCGAGCGATTGCTTGACCGTGCGCGAGAACAGCATCTCGCCGGCGCGGGCGCGCTGACAGAGCCGCGCTGCGACGTTGACGGTATCGCCGATGAGCGTGTAGCTCATGTACGAGGTCGATCCGATGTTGCCCGCGACCACGGCTCCCTCGTTGATCCCGATACCGAGGCCGGCATCGACGCCGTACCGATCTTTCCACGAGTGCGCCAGCGCTTTGAAGTTCTCGAGCATCTCCTTGGCCGCGCGCACCGCCCGGCAGGGGCTGTCCGACTGTTCGGCCGGTACCCCGAAGCCGAGCATCAGGCAGTCTCCCGCCATGTGGAATACCGTGCCGTCGTGGCGGAAGGTGATCTCGGTCAGGAGTGAGAAGAATTCATTGAGAAGCGGCACCACCTGGCTCGGCTCCAGCCGCTCCGAAATGGTAGTGAACCCGCGCAGATCCGCAAACAGGACGACGGCGTGCGCGCGCAGATCCTGCGTCGACAGCAGCGTGTCGCGCAGCTGCGCATCCTCGAGAATCTTGTCGGCGAGCCGCGGCGACAGATAGCGGCGAAAGGTGCGGCGCAGGACTTCCTCGCGCCGCCGGATCTCGGCCTCCAGTTGCGCGGCGGCGAGCTTGCGGCGCACGGCTCCCGCACGCACCAGCTCCTCGATGTGCGTCTTCAGAGACTCATCGACGGACAAAGTCTATCCCCAAAATTACGGCCAATATTCTTCTGCGAAAATAGAAGGTTACCATAGGTTTACCGGGCGCCCAGCGGTTCGGTGCCGGTAGCGCGGCGCTCGATGGCATGGGACGACAATCGCCGAGCGGTTCGCTCCATGCGGTATGCGCGCTGGCGAACGTGGAACGACGATATTACCGTCGGCGCAGTTGTTTTGGAACCGCCCCCATGTCAAGCGCAAGCAGTCGATTGTTACAGTCTTTCCCGGCCCCCCTGCTGGCAGCTCTCGCGTTCTGCACCTGTGGCGCGACCGCTGCGGGTCTCGCGGCGGCTGCCGCGGCCGATGCATCCATCAGCCCGCCCACGGATACACGGT
This sequence comes from uncultured Pseudomonadota bacterium, assembly GCA_963726045.1. Lineage (GTDB taxonomy): Bacteria > Pseudomonadota > Gammaproteobacteria > Steroidobacterales > Steroidobacteraceae > 13-2-20CM-66-19. The sequence continues at coordinate 404,377 of CAVSAZ010000011.1, read as the reverse complement.
ATCCGGGCACCATTCGATCTCGCGGTGGACGCCAGCGATACCGCGCAAGGGATCTTCCGTGTGCACGAAGTGCTCCCGGTCAGTTAGCGGCGCAGCTGACGCTGCTCTATCCGATGTGGATCCCCGGTAACCACTCCCCGAGCGGCCCGATCGCCATGCTCGCCGGGCTCACCATCACGGCTAACGGCAGACGGCTGCAGTGGACGCGGGACGAATATAACGTCTACGCCTTCCATGTCGATGTGCCGCGGGACGTCTCCAGCCTCGATGTCGACTTCCAGTATCTCTCCGGGCGCAGCGGCCTGGAGCGCATCCAGATGACCGACCGGATGTTGTCGCTGCGAATGGAACGATGTGTCCCTGTATCCGGCCGGCTATTACTCACGCGACATCACGTTCGCGCCGAGCGTGACGCTGCCTCATGGCTGGCAGTTCGGCACGGCGCTGGATACGCTCTCCCAGCTCCGGCGACACCACGGCCTTCAAGCCGGTGACCTACAACACGCTGATCGATTCGCCGATGTACGCGGGTCTCTACTTCGAGCGGGTCGATCTCGACCCGGGCGCCGCGGTTCCCGTTCACCTGGACGTGGTCGCCGACGCACCGAAGTACCTCGAGATGACACCCGCGCAGCTGCAGGTCCATCGCAACCTGGTGACGCAGACCTACAGGCTCTTCGGCTCGCATCACTACAATCATTACGACTTCCTCTTCTCGCTGTCGGACCAGCTGACCGGCAACGGCCTCGAGCATCACCGCTCGAGCGAGGACGGCACGCGCGCCGACTATTTCACCGACTGGGACAAGAGCGCGCCCGGGCGCGACCTGCTGGCGCACGAGTACAACCACTCCTGGAACGGCAAGTTCCGCGTCCGGCGGATCTGTGGACACCCAATCTTCAACGTGCCCATGGGTGACTCGCTGCTGTGGGTTTACGAGGGCCAGACCCAGTATTGGGGGTACGTGCTGACCGCGCGCTCCGGCATGTGGAGCGCCGAGCAGTTCCGCGAAGCGCTGGCGCTGGTGGCGGCCAACTACGACCGCAACCGGCCCGGTTTCGCGTGGCGCACCATTGCTGACACCACCAACGATCCGACCGCCGCGCACCGCCAGCCGCTGCCCTACCGTAGCTGGCAGATGAGCGAGGAGTACTACAGCGCCGGGCAGTTCCTCTGGCTGGAGGTCGATGCCAAGATCCGCTCTCTCACCGGCGACCGGAAGTCGCTCGACACCTTCGCCAGCGCATTTCTTCGGTGTCGACAACGGCAGCTTCGTCACCAGGACCTACACGTTCGACGATGTCGTCGCCGCCCTGAATTGGGTGGTCAAGTACGACTGGGCCGGACTTCCTGCAGCAGCGGCTGAACGCGCATCAGCCGCCCCTGGCTGGCCTCGAGGCGAGCGGCTGGAAGCTGGTGTACAACGATCAGGAGAGCGAATTCCAGAAGGAATACGACTCCGGCGCCTCCAGCCGTCACCTGATCAGCTTCACCTACTCCATCGGCCTGACGCTGACCAACAGCGGTGCGATCGACGATGTGCGCTGGAACGGCCCCGCCTTCAAAGCCGGTGTCTCGAGCGGCGCGACGCTGGTGGCCGTGAACGGACAGGTCTATTCGCCCGCGGTGCTGACGGATGCGATCCTGGCCGCCGAGCATGGCGGCGAGCCGATCAGGCTGGCGCTCAACTATCAGGGTGGCTACAGGACCATCGCGGTCGATTACCACGGCGGGCTGCAGTATCCCCACCTGGTGCGCGTCGACGGCGCGCCCGATTACCTGGACGAGATCACCGCCGCGAAGAACTGAAAATCAGTCATGCACGACCGAGTGCACGACCCGGCTGTACTCGAAATAGACTGAGAAGGAAGGATAGTCCCAGCGGGTGATCGGCGGTTTGCCAACGGCGGCGTAACGCTTCGCCGGCGTGCCGAATTTGGCCTCGACGTCACGCATGGTGGTGCCGCGCCCCGGGCGCGAGACAGCGGACTGCGCGAGCTGCACCTGCCCGTCGACGATCGTCGTCTCGGCAGCCGCGCCTCCCGCGATTGCGCAGCCGATCAGCAGTGCCAGGAGTTTTGTCGAGCGCATACGGAACCTCCACGACCGGCGGCGACTATACACCCTGCCGGAATCTGTCAAAGCCGCGAGGCCGGGGCGCGCGGCCGATCTGTGAAGCGCATCAAGATTCGGCGGCCGGCCGGTCCCGATATGGTTAAATGATCAGGATGTTCCATCCGCTGCCGCTCTTCGTGGGGCTGCGCTACGTCCGCGCCCGATCCCACAAATTCTTCGTCTCCTTCATCACCTGGACTTCCCTGGCCGGCGTCTGCGTGGGCGTCGCCGCCCTGATCGTCATTCTGTCGGTGATGAACGGCTTCGAGGGTGACCTCAGACAACGGCTGCTGGCTCTGGATGCCGATGCACGCGTAGTGGCCGCGGATACTCCGACCGCCGCGACGCCGAGTCCCGGGCAGTGGCAGCTGGACGCAAAGGTCATGGCCGGGTCCCCCGGTGTCGTCGGTGTCGCCCCCTACGCCCAGATCCAGGCGCTCGCCGTGCGAACGCCGGAGATGCTGCCCGTGCAGTTGCGGGGCATCGATCCCAAGGCCGAGTCCGCCGTCACGCAACTGGTCGGGGCGATCACCCAGGGCAAGCTGGCCGACCTGACTGCCGGCTCCGACAACGTCATCATCGGCGAGGTGATCGCCGAGGAGCTCGGCCTGGCGCGCGGCGATTCGATGACTCTCCTCATCCCGACCGTCACCGCGGGCGGGGTGCCCACGCCGCGACTGCGGCAGTTCAGGGTCGCTGGCGTGTTCGAAGTCGGTCTCTCGGACGCCGACGACATGCTGGTGTTCGCCAACATCGGTGACGTGCGCGCGCTCGGGCCTTCCGCCCAGGGGGATCAGGGCCTCAGGATCCGCTATCGCGATGCGCTCGATGCGCCCGCCATTTCCGCCGCGTTGCGGACCCGGCTGCCGCGCGGGCTGCAGTTGCTCGACTGGACGCAGGACAACGCGGACTATTTCCGCGCCATCCGCATCGAGAAGACCATGATGTCGCTCATCCTGCTGCTCATCGTCGCCGTGGCGGCGTTCAATATCGTCGCCATGCTCGTCATGGTGGTCACGGACAAGCGCACCGACATCGCCATCCTGCGCACCTTCGGCGCCTCGCCCGGGCGCGTCATGGGCGTCTTCCTCACTCAGGGGCTCGTCATCGGCTGGCTGGGCGTCGCGCTCGGGTTGGGGCTGGGACTGTTGCTCGCCTTCAATGTCGAGACCATAGTGCCGTTTCTGCAGAACACCTTCGGCTTCCAGATCTTCAGCTCCAGCGTCTACTACGTCACGACCATTCCCTCCATCGTCAGATGGAGCAACGTAGCGGCGATCAGCGTCGCGGCACTTCTCCTCACGGCCGCCGCCACCATCTACCCGGCCGTACGCGCCTCGCGTACCGCTCCCGCCGAAGCACTGCGATACGAGTAGCGATGCGCTCGCTGTACGAATGGCTGGTCGGTACCCGCTATCTGCGCTCGACGCATCGGCGCGGCTTCGTATCGTTCGTCGCGCTGATGTCGGTCTGCGGGCTCGCGCTCGGTGTCGCCACGCTGCTCGTCGTCCTCTCGGTGATGAACGGCTTCGGGCGGGAGCTGCGCATCCGGATTCTCAGCGTCACCTCCGATGCGACGCTCATGGGCCTGCACGGCACGATCTCCGATTGGCAGGCACTGCAGAAGCACGTCGAGACCGAGAGCGGTGTGCGGGTCGCCGTGCCCTACGTGGAGGAGCAGGCGATGCTGACGCACGGTCAGCAGATCACCGGCGCCACGGTGCGCGGCATTCTGCCGCAGCAGGAGCGGCGCGCGACCGGACTCGGGCAGCGTCTGACTGCCGGGAGCCTGGCGGATCTGCAGCCCGGTCGATATCGCGTCATCCTCGGTGATGCGTTGGCGCAGGCTCTGCACGTGCGGGTCGGAGACTCGGTTGTCCTGATCGCGCCGGAAGGCGTCGCGACGCCGACCGGAGTCGAGCCGCGCATGCGCCGGTTCGAGGTGACGCGGACTCTTTCACTCCGGCATGTATGAGTACGATCGCGGGCTCGCGCTCGTGAGCCTGACGGATGCGGGGCGGCTCTTCGCCCTGGCACCGGATGAGGTCACCGGTTTGCGGCTGTCGCTCGATGACCCCTGGCAGGCGCCCAAGGTGGTGCGTCGGGTCGCCTACGACCTCGGCGGCCCTGGCTACTACGTCAGCGACTGGACGGACAACCACGCCAACTTCTTCCGCTCCATCGAGACCACGAAGTCGCATGATGTTCGTCATGCTCTCGATGATCGTCGCCGTTGCTGCATTCAACATCGTCGCGACGCTCGTCATGATCGTCAAGGAGAAGCAGACCGACATCGCGATCCTGCGCACCCTCGGCGCGGGGCCGCGCAACGTGCTCACCATCTTCGCCATCCAGGGCATCATCATCGGCCTCGCCGGCACGCTGCTCGGGGCGGGGCTCGGCACCCTGGTCGCCGACAACCTGCAGGCGCTCGTCGGCGGCCTCGAGCGGCTGCTGCATACTCAGTTCCTCGATCCGCGGGTGTACTACATGAGTGATCTTCCGGCCTACGTGGAGGGGGTCGATGTGTTGCGGGTTTGCGGCGTGGCGTTCCTCCTCTGCGCGCTGGCGACGGTCTATCCCGCGTGGCGCGCCGGCCGCACGGCTCCCGCGCAGGCGCTGCGTCATGAATGAATCGTCTGGAACGATTCATGACGACGCGCGTGAGCGTGTCGGCCGCCGCGGCAGTGGGGGCGAGGCCCAGCATGGGTCGAGCAATGATCCGGTCCTGGAGGCGCGCGAGGTCTCGAAGAGCTTTCGCCAGGGGCCGGTGACCCTCGAGGTGCTGCGGGGCGCCGCGCTGTCGATCGCGGCCGCGGAGCGTGTGGCGATCGTCGGCGCCTCCGGCTCCGGCAAGACGACGCTGCTGCAGATCCTCGGCGGTCTCGATCAACCGACCAGCGGCCAGGTGATGGTCGACGGGCGCGACATTCACCGACTGACCGAGAAGGAGCGGGGGGAGCTGCGCAACCGTGCGCTCGGATTCGTCTATCAGTTCCATCATCTGCTGCCGGAGTTCTCCGCCCTGGAGAACGTCGCCATGCCGCTCCTCGTGCGCCGCGTGGCGGTGGCCGAGGCCCGCGAGGCCGCGCGCCGGCTGCTCGAGCGAGTCGGCCTCGGCCAGCGCCTCGATCATCGGCCGCACCAGCTTTCAGGCGGTGAGCGGCAGCGCGCCGCGGTCGCCCGCGCGTTGGTGACGCAGCCGAAGATCATTCTGGCCGATGAGCCCACGGGCAATCTCGACGGCGCCAATGCGGAGTCGGTGTTCGCGCTGATGCTCGAGCTCAATCGTGAGCTCGGCACCAGCCTGGTCGTGGTGACGCACGACAGCCGCCTGGCGGATCGGATGGAGCGGATCTACGAGATCGAGAAAGGCAGGCTCTCGGAGCGCCTCACGCCGCCGTTGCGACGCGCCGAGCCCTATACCGGGACGTGACCCGCCAGCGCCAGACGAGCTCCAGGCAGCCCCAGCCGAGCACGCCGAGGACCGTGGCGCAGGCCAGGCAGCCAATGAGGAACGGCTGCCACATGGGCCCCAGGCCTTTTTCCATCCAGTCCCAGCTCAACCGGAAGGAGAAGCTCTCCGGCGCAACCCCGAGCAGCGCCGCCCCCACCCGGTATGCCAGGTAATACATCGGGACCACGGTGAGCGGATTGACCAGCAGGGTGGTGCCGTAGATCGCCGGCACGTTGAGCCGCCAGGCGATCGCGATCAGGAGCGCGACCACGAGGTGGACCGGCAGGGGGATGAAGCAGATGGCGATACCGACGCCGAAGGCCCCGGTGATGGCCCGGCGGTGCAGCGCCCAGAGCCGCGGATCGAGCATCCGCTCCCCGAAATGCCGCAACAGCCAGTGCCCCTGGAGCTGGACCGGGGATGGAAGAATCTTCTTCAGCACGCGGCGGGGCATCAGGGCTGGCGACTGTACCAGATTGGCGACGGCATGGCGTCAAGCAGGTCGCACAATTCTTGCCTGGCCCGCTGGGGCCCTACAGATGGGGTCTTGAGCGCTTATTGCGCTCGGGTATCATGCGCCGTCGCAGTTTTCAGTGGGTTTCGTCCCCCGGGGTCGCTGGATGTGGGAAATCGTGCGGGCCGGCGGCCCGCTCATGTGGCCGATCATTCTCTGCTCGATCACCGCCGCGGCGATCGTTCTCGAGCGGCTGTGGACGTTGCAGGACCGGCGGGTGATGCCGCGGGAGCTGCCGCAGAAGGTCTGGCAGCTCATCGAGGCCAACCAGATCAACGACAAGGTCATAGCCGCGCTGGAGCAGAATTCGCCCCTGGGCCGGCTGCTCGCCGCGGGCCTCGCCAATCGGCACCGGCCGCGCGAGATCCTGATGGAGCGCCTGGAGGACACCGGCCGGCACGTGGTGTATGAGCTCGAGCGCTTCCTCAACACCCTCGGTACCATCGCCGGCGTGACACCGCTCCTCGGCCTTCTCGGCACGGTGACCGGCATCATCCGCGCGTTCAACGCCATCCAGGCGGGCGGCATGGGTGATCCGCGAGTGCTCTCGGGCGGCATCGCCGAGGCGTTGGTCGCCACCGCGGCGGGCCTTTGCGTCGCCATCCCCTCACTCTTCGCCTATCGCTATCTTCGCGGCCGGGTGGAGCGCATCGTCGTGGAAATGGAGAAGCAGGCGATGCGCATGGCCGATGCGGTCGAGGCTGCCGGCGCCCGGGCCGGGCGCTCCGCCGCCGCCTGATCGCACTGCCCATGAACCTCAGCCCACGCCGCCACGAGGAGCCGGAGATCAACGTCGTGTCGCTGATCGATGTGGTGCTGCTCCTGGTCGTGTTCTTCATGCTGTCGAGCAGGTTCACCGACGAGGGCCGGCTGCATGTCGAGCTGCCGCACGCGAGCGCGGTGCCGGCCGCCGCCCCGCAGAGTGAGCCGCTGGTGCTATCGGTGACCGAGACCGGCGGCTATCTCGTCAACGGGCGGGAGCTCATCAACTCCAGCCCCGATACGCTGCGCGTGGCGCTCCTCAAGCAGGCGGGCGGCAATCGCGACCTGACCGTGACGATCCGCGCCGACGGCCGCGCCACCCAACAGTCGGTGGTCACCGCCATGGATGTGCTCGGCCAGCTCGGCTTCGTCCGCCTCAACATCGCGACCATCAAGGACGAGCAGGCAGGCGCTCCTTGAACGACGTTGCGCAACCGCCGGCCGCGCGAGCCGGTGAGCGTGTTGGTCACCTATCGGCGGTTGCTCGGCTATCTGGCGCCGCACAAGGCACCTTTCGCGCTCGGCATCCTCGGCGGTACCGTATATGCCGCGTCCACGGCGAGCTTCGCCTGGCTCGCCAAGAAGTTCGGTGATGGGACCTTCACCCATCCGGACCCGCGCATGGTCTTTCTGATCCCGATTGCCCTGGTGATCATCTTCATCGGCCGCGGCCTCGGCTCCTTCACCCAGACCTACTTCATGGGGTACGTCGGCCGCCAGATCGTCAAGCGGTTGCGGGTGGAGGTCTTCCGCAGTGTGCTCGATCTGCCGGCGGCGTACTTCGATCGCGCGTCCACCGGGACGCTGCTGTCGCGCCTCACTTACAACAGCGAGCAGGTGGGGCAGGCTTCGACCGACTCGATCGTCATCATGGTGCGCGCGGCGCTCACGGTGATCGGCGACGATCGTCCTCATCTTCTGGTTCAACTGGCGCCTGGCGCTGATCGCGCTCGCGACCGGACCGCTCGCCGCGTGGCTGATCTCGGTCGTCAATCGGAACTTCAGGCGCTACGGTCGGCGCATTCAGGATTCGATGGGTGATGTGACGCGCATCGCCAAGGAGAGTTTCGAGGCGCCGCGGCTGGTGAAGGTCTACGAGGCGCAGGCGCACCTGCAGTCGCAGTTCGAGGCGGTGAACGAGCACAACCGCCGCTCCTACATGCGGCTGATCCTGACCCGCGGGCTCGCCAACCCGACCGTGCAGATGGTCACCGCGGCCGGTGGTGCGTTCGTCCTCGGGCTCGCTCTGCGCGACACCGTCGCGGGACGCATGTCGCCCGGAGACCTCCTCGGATTTTTCGTCGCGCTCACGAGCATCGCGCAGCCTCTGCGCGAGCTGGTGAGTGTCGCCGACCCGGTGCAACAGGGCGTGGCGGCCGCGGAGAGCCTGTTCGAGCTGATCGACGAGCCGCCCGAGCCCACCGGCGGGGCCTACGTCGCGGGCCGGGCTCGTGGCGACGTCGGCTTTCGCGAGGTCACGTTTTCCTACCCGAGGGGAGAGCGGCCCGCGTCTGCACGAAGTTTCCCTGGACGTGCCGTCAGGCTCCAGCCTCGCCATCGTGGGACGGTCGGGCAGCGGGAAATCGACGTTGGTGAGCCTCCTGCCGAGGTTCTACGATGTCACCTCGGGCTCCATCCTCATCGACGGCCGCGACATCCGCGAGTACGACGTGCGCAGCCTGCGGGCGCAGATCGCCGTCGTCAGTCAGGACGTGACGCTGTTCAACGACACCATCCGGAACAACATCGCCTTCGGCCGCAAGGTGTCGGAGAGTGACATGCTGGAAGCGGCGGAAGCGGCGCACGTTCTGGAGTTCACCGCGGCGCTTGCCGATCGGGCTCGACACCGTGGTGGGCGATCGCGGCGTCTTGCTGTCAGGCGGGCAGCGGCAGCGCATCTCCATTGCGCGCGCGCTGCTCAAGAACGCTCCGATCCTCATTCTCGACGAGGCGACCTCGGCGCTCGATACCGAGTCGGAGCGCCACATCCAGGCGGCGCTGGCGCAACTGGTGCGCAATCGCACGACCTTCGTGATCGCGCACCGGCTCTCGACCGTGGAGCAGGCGGACCGGATCGTGGTGATGGAGGCCGGCAAAGTGGTGGAGAGCGGCACCCACGCGGAGCTGTTGGCGCACGACGGGCGCTACGCGCAGCTCTACCGATTGCAGTTCGCCGACTGAATGGCCCATGCACCAGCGGCTGCTCAAGCTCTGGTATGGAGAGTCGCCCGGCGCCTCGGTGTTGCAGCCCCTCTCCTGGCTTTACGGCGCTGCGATCGCGGTGCGCCGCAAGGCGTATGAGCTCGGCTGGGCAAAGTCGCATGATGTCGGCAGACCTGTAATCGTCGTCGGCAATCTGACGGTAGGCGGCACGGGCAAGACACCGCTCACGATCTGGCTTGCCAAACGCCTGCGACGAGCGCGGATATGCTGTCGGCCTCGTATCGCGCGGCTACGGACGCGAGCAGGGCGGTTTGCGCATGGTTGCTTCCGATTCCTCGTGGCAGGAGGTGGGCGATGAGCCGCTCATCCTCCATCGGCGTAGCGGGTGCATGACGCTCGTCGCGAGCGACCGCGTTGCCGGAGCGAAGGCGCTGGTCGAACGGGGAGCGACGGTCGTCCTCGCCGACGATGGCCTGCAACATCTGCGCATGAGGCGCGATTGCGAGATCGTCGTGGTGGATGGCGCCCGCGGCTTGGGCAACGGCCGCATGCTGCCGGCGGGACCGTTGCGCGAGAGCGGCTCCCGGGCCGGGGCTGCCGATGCCCTGGTCGTGAATGGCGGGGCGGAGGGCGAGCCGGTCCGCGGTGTCCCGCAGAGGCTTGCGGCGGCGGCCCTGCGGATGCGGCTGCGGGCGGGCCGAGGCACGGCAGGTGATCGGCTCCGCGCCGGAGCAGCCACTCGAGGCTTTTCGGGGTCGGCCGGTGCACGCCGTGGCCGGAATCGGCAATCCGCAGCGATTTTTCGCCGACCTGCGCGCCCGGGGCCTGGAGCTCATCGAGCACCCTTTTCCCGACCACCATGCGCTGTCGGCCGCCGACCTCGATTTCGGTGACGGTCTGGCGGTGCTCATGACGGAAAAGGATGCCGTAAAATGCCGGCAGGCTGCGGGCCCGCGGCACTGGTATGTCCCGGTCGCGGCGGACTTCAGCGAAGCCGACTCGCACCGGCTGCTCGGGCTCGTGATGCGCGCGATCGACTCTTACGTTCCTGCCGGAGGTTAGATTCCCGATGGACTCCCGCCTGCTCGACATCCTGGCCTGCCCGGTCTGCAAGGGATCGCTGGTCTATCGGCGTGAGTCGCAGGCGCTCGTCTGTCGCCTCGACCGCCTCGCCTATCCGATCCGCGACGACGTCCCGATCATGCTGGAGGAGGAGGCGCGGCAGCTCGCCGCCGACGACCCGCTCCTCGACCGCTGAGCCGCTGGCGCCCGATCCCGCGTGACCTGCTCTTTCCACGTCGCCATTCCCGCGCGCCACGGCTCGACTCGCTTCCCGGGCAAGGCGCTGGCGCCGATTCATGGCAAGCCCATGCTGCAGTGGGTTTATGAGCGCGCCCGTGCCTCGGGTGCCCGCGACGTGTCTGATAGCGACGGACGATGCGGCGATCGCCGCCGCCGCGAGTGCCTTCGGCGCGGTGGCGCGCATGACCTCCAGCGCTCATGCATCGGGCACCGATCGCCTCGCGGAGCTCGCCGCGATCGAGCGCTGGCCTGAAGCCGACATCGTGGTCAACGTGCAGGGGGACGAACCGCTCATTCCGCCGGCCATCATCCGCCAGGTTGCCACGCTGTTGGAATCAGACCCGCAGGCCGCGATCGCGACGCTCGCGACGCCGATCGAGTCGCTCGCGGAGTTTCTCGATCCCAACGCGGTGAAGGTGGTTGCCGATGCGAAGGGCAGGGCGCTCTACTTCAGTCGGGCGCCGATACCCTGGAGTCGCGATGGCGCGCCGGCGGGCCTCACGAGTCAGCGCGTGTTCGCCGGCGCGCGCCGCCACATCGGCATCTACGCCTATCGGGTCGGCGCGTTGCGGCGTGTCGCCTCGCTTGACGCGACGGAACTCGAGCAGGCGGAGAAGCTCGAACAGTTGCGTGCCCTGGAGAATGGACTCGTGATCCGGGTCGCAGACGCCGCGGAAAAACCGGGGCCTGATGTCAATACCGTGGCGGACCTGGAGCGTGTCGCAGGGCTGGCGGCGGTATGATTCAGGCCTGATTCAGCCAGCTTATGGCAAATGCAACGAGCGGGTTGTCAACCCGCGGTTTGCCCCCACGTTCAGCAATAGGTCGCGGAATCGCGTAACGGAAAGACTATGCGTATCAGTTTGTTACAAGAGGTTTCGGCCCTTCGGAGCATCGCCGGGACTGCCGCGCTGTCCGTGCTGGCGCTCGGCCTGGTGGGCTGCGTGACGACCCCACCGCCGGCACCACCGCCACCACCCGTGGCCTATGCCGGGCCGCCGGTGAATACCACTGTCTTCGCTTATCCGCAGAACGGCCAGTCGTCCGACCAGCAGAACCGCGATCGCTATGAGTGCAGCGTCTGGGCGGTCAAACAGACCGGCTTCGATCCGACCGCGCCCACCGTACCCGCGCAATACCGCGTGGTTGCGAAGGGACCGCCGCCGGGAACCGGCACAGCGATAGGCGCGATTGCCGGCGCCGTGATCGGAGCAGCGATTTCGCCGCGCTGGGATAGAGGCGCCGGTGCCGTGTTCGGCGGCCTCACCGGAGCCATGATCGGCAGCGCGAGCGATGCGCAGCGCGCACAGAGCGATCAGATCCAGATGAGCGAAGCGCAGCAGCAGCAAGCCGCCGCGATGGGTCAGCAGGCCTCCGACTACCGCCGCGCTCTCAGCGCCTGCCTGGAAGGCCGGGGCTATAGCGTAAAATAGTCCCGGTGAGGATCCTCTTCGTCTGTCTGGGGAACATCTGTCGCTCGCCAACGGCGGAGGTGGTGTTTCGCGTCATCGCATCCCGCGAGGCGCCCGACATCGCGTTGGAAATCGACTCCGCGGGCACGGCGGGTTATCACGTCGGGGAGCATCCGGACAAACGTACGTGTCAGGCGGCTGCCAGGCGCGGATATGATCTCTCGACATTGCGCGCGCGGATGGTCGAGCCGCGCGATTTCGAACACTACGACCTGATCCTGGCCATGGACCGGGAGAACCTGCGCTCGCTGGAGCGACGCGCGCCGGCCCAAGCCCGCGAGCGTCTGCGACTGTTCCTGGAGTTCGCGCCACAGACGGGCATCAGCGAGGTTCCAGATCCGTACTACGGCGGACCCAACGGGTTCGAGGATGTGTTGGATCTGATCGAGGCCGCAGCGCGCGGGCTCGTCGAACATCTGCGCGGGCAGTCCCGCGCTGCGTGAGCAACCTCGCGCGTTTCGCGCCGATCTGACGGGGTTCGCCGAGCCACGGCGAACCCCGGCCATCCCGGGTTATTCCTCCGATCCGCGACCGCCGCTCGGGGCGGGGTGATCAGTCGGGGCCGACGACCACACCACATACGGCTTAGTCTCGCGAGCGTGATTTTCCGTCGGCGGTGAGGGCTCGAAGTGTCCAAGAGGAGCAGAAGGCTCCTCATGACGGTGCGATGCTTCGCGCGGCTCGCGCGGTTCCCGGGGCTCCGGCGCTGGCGCAAACGACTCCCGCGCTGCAGCCGGCTCATGATGCTCCCGCTCTGTGCCGTTGGAGGCACCGGCTGAGAATTCGCCGGCAGCGCCTTCCTGTGTCGTAGCGGGTGCTCCCACATCGCCGGCCAGGTCTCGCGGAGCGCCCTCGCGTCTGCCGCTGCCACCATGGCGACCGCCGCGGCGGCCTCTGCGCCGCGGCCGCGCCGCTCACCGCCCTCACTACGCTCGGGGCGGTCGCCAGCAACCTGACGTTGCTCGCTACTCCCCTCGATGTTGGAGCGTTGATCGTCTCCAGCCGAGGGCACCGAGGCGCTCGTAACGGCTTCCGGCGGACGCGGATTGACGTCCCGCTCGCGTGGTGGGCGCCTGTCGTGATCCCGATCGTGATCGCGTCGATTGCGGTCACGCCCGTCGCCGCCTCGCCCCTGTCCCTCGGCGCGTCTGCCGTCACCGTGACCGCGCCGCTGACCGCCTTCGGAGCGGCGGGGCTGCCGGGAATGCTCGCGTCGGCCATCGCGCTGTCTGTCGCCGCCGCCTGACGAACGATGATGATGTGTTACGTCGCCGGCCGGCACTGCCGCCGGCTGCACCGCCTCGGGGGCGGGCGTCGACGCCGTCGCTTCGGTTTCGCCAACGAAGAGCTTCTTGAACCAGCCCCGCAAACCGCCATTGGCGCTCTGGTCCGGCGCGGCAGTTACCGCGGGAGGAAGAGGCGCGAGCGGAGCCGGCTGCGACATGATCGGAGCCGGTGTGCTCGGCAACAGCGCGGCCACGGCCGGAACCTCCGCCGGCGGCCGCTTGTCGCGGGCACCGTCGGGCTCGGTCGGCTCCGCCGCGGTCGGCATGAGATAGCTCGTCTGCCGGTTCTCGGGCAGATCGACCTCATCGTCCCTGACACGCCTGATGGAGTAACCCGGCGTCTGCATGTTGGGGTTCGGCACGATCACGAGCTCCGCGGAGCTGCGATCCTCGAGGGTGCGCAGCCACTCGCGTTTCTCGTTGAAGAGATAGGTGGCCACTTCCACCGGAAGCTGGACGATGACGCGCGTCGTGCGGTCCTTGCGCAGCTCTTCGCCGATCAGACGCAGCACCGCGAGAGTCATCGACTCGACGCTGCGGATGCTGCCGATGCCGACGCACCGCGGGCAGACGATGTGGCTCGACTCCCCGAGTGACGGCCGCAGGCGCTGACGCGACATCTCCAGCAATCCGAAGCGGGACAGCTTGCCGATCTGAATCCGCGCGCGGTCCATGCGCACCGCATCGCGCAGCCGGTCCTCGACCTCGCGCTGGTTCTTGGTCGACTCCATGTCGATGAAATCGATCACGATGAGACCGCCGATGTCACGGATGCGCAACTGGCGCGCAGCCTCATCCGCCGCCTCGAGATTCGTGTTGAGTGCGGTGGTCTCGATATCGCTGCCCTTGGTGGCGCGCGCCGAGTTGATGTCGATGGACACCAACGCCTCGGTGTAGTCGATGACGATGCTGCCGCCCGAGGGCAGCTGCACTTTGTGTGCGTAGGCCGACTCGATCTGGCTCTCGATCTGATAGCGCGTAAAGAGCGCTATGTCGTCCGTGTAGAGCTTCAGGCGCCGCTGCGTGTCCGACGGCATGAAGCGTTGCATGTACTCCTGCGCCTTCTGGAATGCCGCGGGATCGTCGATCAGCACCTCGCCGACGTCATCGGAGAGGTAATCGCGCATGGCGCGCGTGACCGCATCGCTTTCGCGGTAAACCAGGAATGGAGCAGGGCGGTCCTTGGCTGCCGCGGCGATCTGCTCCCACTGTGCGTTCAGGTTGTCGAGATCCCACTGTAGCTCTTCGACGGTGCGGCCGACGCCGGCCGTGCGCACGATGGCACCCATGCCGTCCGGGATGTTCAGCTGATTCATCACCTCGCGCATCTGATCGCGGTCCTCGCCCTCGATGCGGCGCGAGACGCCGCCGGCGCGCGGATTGTTCGGCATCAGAACGAGAAAGCGGCCGGCGAGGCTGACGAACGTGGTGAGCGCCGCGCCCTTGTTGCCCCGCTCCTCCTTCTCCACCTGCACGATGAGATCCTGACCTTCGGCAAGGAGCTCACGGATGTTCATCCGGCCGCCCTGCGGCTGCTGGCGGAAGAAGTCGCGCGAGACTTCCTTCAGCGGCAGGAAGCCGTGCGCTGGCGGCGCCGTAGTCGACGAAACAGGCCTCGAGGGAAGGCTCGATGCGCGAGATACGGGCTTTGTAAACATTCGCTTTCTTCTGTTCGCGGGACGGAATCTCGATGCTGAGATCGAACAGCTTCTGTCCATCAACGAGCGCGACCCGCAACTCCTCTTCCTGAGTCGCATTCACGAGCATTCTTTTCATGTGCCCCTACTATCACTATATGTAGGGCCGGCAAGCAGGCGGGAGGCTGCGGCGCGAGCGCGCCGCGGCGGCGAAGATTCCTCACACTCGGCGCATGCGCGCGAGTCTCGATATAGGCGTCGATGCCCGCCTCGTGAAGGGCGGGGTGCCGGAAACGCTTCGGTGCTCTCAACCGATGCCGCGGCCCGCGGAACCCCGGATGAGGAGGTTCGACGCCGGCTGCGCGATCTTGTCGGCCCAATACGATGGCCTCTTATGGGAGGTCCAACTAACATGCGGCGCGGCGCGCCGCCTACCATTGGCGCGTCCGATTAACGGACGGCGCGGCGGAGTATACTGCAAAGATCACTGTAGAAACAGCGCCTTACATTGAGGGTTGACGTGCCAGAGGACCACCCCCGGACATCCGGGGCCGAAACCACCGCCGCGAGCCGCGGCCCGGCCGGGGAAAACCGGGGCTCGGGCCATGGGGTACGGCACTTCGACGTCGAGGAAGGGGAGGCCGGTCAGCGCCTGGACAAGTACCTGGCCCGGCACCTTGGCGATGTGCCGCGAACGCGGATATTCCGCATCATTCGCCGCGGCGAAGTGCGGGTGAACGGTCGCCGGGTCGGGCCGGAGGCGCGCCTGAGCACCAACGACAAGGTCCGCGTGCCGCCTCTTTGGGAGCAGGCCGAGCAGGGCGCCACTCGGGCGCCGCGCGGGCCCCCCTCGGGGATGCTGGAGACCATCGCGCGCGCCATCGTGCAGCAGACGGATCGACTGCTCGTCCTCGACAAGCCGGCCGGGATAGCTGTCCATGGCGGCAGCGGCATCAGCTTCGGCATCATCGAGGCCCTGCGGGCGCTCAAGCCCGGGCGAGCCGCTCGAGCTGGTACACCGCCTGGACCGGGACACCAGCGGCTGCCTGCTGGTCGCCCGCGATGCCGCGACGCTGCGGACACTGCACGCGCTGCTGCGGGAAGGCCAGTGCGACAAGCGCTACCTGGTCCTGGTCGCCGGCAAGTGGGACCTTGGCCAGAAGCGGATCGATGTTCCGTTGCGGACCGATACCCGGGTCGGCGGCGAGCGGACGGTGCGCGCGGATGCTTCAGGCAAGCCGTCGGTCAGCGATTTCCGTCCGGTGCAGTTCTTCGGCAAATTGGCCACCCTGATGGAGGTCGGCCTGCGCACCGGCCGCACCCACCAGATCCGTGTGCATGCGACCTATGCCGGCCACCCGGTGGCGGGCGACGAGAAGTACGGCGACGCGGAATTCAACGAGCGCATGCGCGAGCTCGGGCTCGCGCGGATGTTCCTGCACGCCCACATCATGAGCTTCGACTGGCCTCATCAGGGCGGGCTCTTCAGCGCGAGCGCACCGCTGCCCCCGAGCTTGCGACCGTGCTCGATAGGATGGGCGACAACGTCAAGGCAGCCGGAACCCGGCGCGGCGCAAGGCGGCGGCCAGCCAGATGAGTGGCAGGCCGATGAGGGCGGTCGGATCGCGGCTCTCGATGCTGTCGAAGAGCGAGATGCCCAGGCCCTCCGCCCGAAAGCCTCCCGCGCAGTCGAACGGGCGCTCCCGCTCCACGTAGCGCTCGATCTCCTCGCCGCTCAGGCTGCGGAAGAGACACGGTCGTGGTGTCGATGTGCACCAGGCGGATGCCCGCCCTGTGGCGCGATGACCGCGCACGCGGTGTGGAAGCGCGCGCTCGAGCCGCTGGCGGTGGCGAGCTGAGCGCGGCAGCGGGCGGCATCGCCCGGCTTATCGAGGATCTTGCTGCCCACCGCGGCGACCTGGTCGCTGCCGATGACCACGGCCTCCGGCCGGCGTGAGGCGATAGCCTGTGCCTTGGCGACCGCGAGCCGCAGCGCCCGGTCCGTGGGCAGCTCGCCGGCGATGGCGTCCTCCGCAGTTTCCGGGGGCACGGCGGCGAAGGGAATGCCGAGCCGCTCGAGAAGCGAGCGGCGATAGACCGAGGTCGAGGCGAGAATCAGCTCGGGCATCAACGACTTAACGCACGCAGCGGATTTTGACTTGCCGGCAGGCGCTACCTATTATACGCGCCCCATGTCGCCGCCCTGGTCCCAGCCGCTCGATGTCGATCGGCTCGCACGAGGCGAGGCCGAGATCGACTTTGACGTTCCGTTGGCCGAGCTGCCGCGGTTGCAAGCGCGGATCCCGGGCATCGGCGGGAGCGTGCGTGGTGCTGTGCGTTTCGGGCGGCAGGGGGAAGTTGCCGTGGCGGAGCTCGCTCTCGCCGGCAAGCCACGCTGCAATGCCAGCGGTGCATGCAGGCGATGGAGCTTCCGATCGAGAGCACGACCCACGTGGCGCTGATCTTTGCGGAGGCGGACGCCGCCGGGGTGCCCGAGGAGCTGGAGCCGGTGCTCGCGCGTTCCGGCAGCATCAGCGCCGGGGAGCTGGTCGAGGAGGAGCTGTTGCTCGCGCTGCCGATCGTGCCGCTGCACGAGGAGTTGCGTGAGTGCGCGGCGCCGGCCGCCGCGCCGCTGGTCGCCGACGAGGCGGCCGAGCAGGTGACGCAGCGACCCTTCGCGGGGCTTGCGGAGCTGTTGAGACACAAGTAGTCAGTGTAGTTTGGTTTGAAGTTAGCGCGCGCCCCAGGGCGCACGAGGACATTATGCCCGTTCAGAAAAGTCGCAAGACGCCCTCCCGTCGCGGTATGCATCGCTCCCACGACGGGCTCTCGACGCCGGCGCTGTCCACCGACCCGCAGTCGGGGGAGACGCACCTGCGCCATCGCATCACGCCGGATGGCTTCTATCGCGGCCGCCGCGTGATCGAGAAGCCCGCCGAGACGGACGAGAAGGAATAGCTCCACAGCGCTGACGAGCGCCCCGGCGCAACCGTGCTGCCCATCGCAATCGACGTGATGAGCGGCGATCATGCGCCGCCCGAGTACATTGCCGGCGCGCTCGCCGCACTGCGCGAGGACGCAGGGCCTGCGGGTGCTCCTGGTCGGCGCTCCCGATCTGATCGAGCCGCGGGTCGCGCCGCTCCCGGCGGCGCTGCGGGCCCGTATCGAGGTGGCCCCGGCCAGCCAGGTCGTCACGATGAGCGAAAGCGCGCGCGAGGCGATCCGCCGCAAGAAGGACTCCTCGATGCGCGTCGCGGTGGACCTCGTCAAGAGCGGGCGCGCCGCCGCGTGCGTGAGCGCCGGCAACACCGGCGCGCTGACCGCCATCGCGCATTTCGTGCTGAAAACCCTGCCGGGCGTGGAGCGGGCCGCCATCATCTCGGCCATCCCGGCCGCCCACGGCCACACCCACATGCTCGACCTCGGTGCCAACACCAAGGCGACTCCGGAGCAGCTGCGGCAGTTCGCCGCGATGGGCGCCATCATCTCGCGTGATGTCTACGGGCTCGCCGCGCCGCGGATCGGCCTCCTCAACATCGGGGAGGAGGACATCAAGGGGCACGAGGTGGTGCAGGCCGCTCATGCCCTGCTCGCCACCAGCCACCTCAACTATGTCGGGTTCGTCGAAGGCGACGACATCTTCTCCGGTGACGTCGACGTGGTGGTCACGGACGGCTTCACGGGCAACGTCGCGCTGAAGACCATGGAGGGGGCTGCGGCCCTGATCGCCGATCGCATGCGCCAGGAGTTCCGTGCGACCTGGCTCAGCCGGCTGGCGGGGCTCGCCGCCCGGCCGGTGCTGCGCCGGGTGGGCGCCAGCCTCGATCCGCGCAAATACAACGGCGCCTGCATGGTCGGCCTGACCGGCGTCGTGGTAAAAAGTCATGGCAGAGCCGACGGGATGGCCTTCGCCAGGGCCATCTTCACCGCCGTGCTCGCCGCGCGTCGGGGACTGACCGCGCACATTGCACAGGCGCTCGCGGCAGAGGGAGCCGAGACGCTACAGGGTCCTGCAACTTGAATTATTCGCGCATCGCGGGCACGGGGTCGTACCTTCCGGAAAAAGTTCTCACGAACTTCGATCTCGAGAAGATGATGGACACCAGCGACCAATGGATTCGGGAGCGTACCGGCATAGAGCGGCGGCACATCGCCGCGAGCGGTGAGACCACGGTGGATCTGGCGGAGCGCGCCGCGCGCGCGGCCCTGGATGCCGCCGGCGTACGGCCGGCCGACGTCGACTTCATAGCCTTCGGCACCACCACGCCGGATATGTTCTTCCCCAATTGCGGCGTACTGCTGCAGGCGCGGCTCGGCTGCCGTGGGGCCCCGGCGTTCAGTGTGGAAACCGCCTGCAGCGGCTTCATGTATGCGCTCTCGATAGCGGACAAGTTCGTGCGCTTCGGCGATGCCCGTCGGGCGCTGGTGATCGGCGCCGAGACGCTATCACGCATCACGGACTGGAACGATCGCTCGACGGCCGTGTTGTTCGCCGATGGAGCGGGCGCCGTGGTGCTCGAGCCGAGCGATCAGCCGGGGATCCTGTCGACCCATCTGCACGCCGACGGCATATACAAGGACCTTCTCTTTTGCGGCGGCGGGCTCGGCGTAAGCGACGCCGATCCGGCCAAGGCGCGCCGCACCATCACCATGACCGGCAGCGAGGTGTTCAAGATAGCGGTGACCACGCTCGGCCGGGCGATCGACGAGGCGCTCGCGGCCAACAAGCTGGAGCGCTCGGCCATCGACTGGCTGGTGCCGCATCAGGCGAATATGCGCATCATCCAGGCGACGGCGCGCAAGCTCGATATGCCCATGGAGCGCGTGATCACCACGGTGCAGGACCACGGCAATACGTCAGCAGCCTCCGTCCCGCTGGCCCTCGACACCGGCGTCCGCGACGGTCGGATCAAGCGCGGAGACCTGCTGCTCCTGGAGGCATTCGGGGGCGGAGTCACCTGGGGCTCGGCCCTGATCCGTTACTGAGAGCAGAAAGAAAAACGCCGCGCGGATGCGCGGCGTTCTCTAAAGAAGCGGAAATCCGCTCTTTACTTGGAGATCGACCGCTTGAACATGCGGTTGATCTTCTCGTTGGTCGCATCGACAGCCGACTGAGCGGCCTGAGCGGCAGCCAACGCCTGGTTCGCAGTGCTCTGCGCACCGCTGGCAGCCTGGCTGGCCGACTGGGCGGCACTATTCGCCTGGTCCGCCGAACTCTTCGCGGCCGCCACCTGCGATTGCAGCTGGGCGACCTGTGACTTCAGATCCGCAATATCAGACTGCATCGGCTTGAGGTCCTGGCAGCCTACGAGACCGATAACCAATGCCGCGGCAGCAGCCGCCTTGACAACACTCGCGCACTTCATACATGTCCCCTTCTGGGTTGTTGATTCGGAAGGTCCTGAGAACGCAATGCGAAGGCAGCGGGCAAGCGCGCCGTCACCTTCGCAGCACGCAACTGCACCAAATTTGGGGTGGGAATGCAACTGCGAACGCCACTTTGTCTTTGAGTCGCGACAGTTGTGCTGCGGCCCGGCACGCGGTAGAGGGTGCGTTGACTTCTGCTGTTGCACATTCCCCACGGAGAGACTCCGACAAGACGGCTCTTGCCTTCGATCCTGATCTGGATATAATTGCAGTAGTGTATAAATGAACAGGCAGCGCAAGATGTCCGACCTTACCCCGCGACAGATGCAAATTTTACGCCTGGTCCAGCGCGTCATCTTCGAAACCGGCATGCCTCCCACCCGGGCGGAGATCGCCCGTGAGCTCGGTTTCAGGTCTCCCAATGCCGCCGAGGACCATCTGCGCGCGCTCGCCCGCAAGGGCGTCATCGCGCTCGTGCCGGGCGCCTCGCGCGGCATCCAGTTGAAAGACACCATCCGGGAGCAGATAGGCCTGCCGCTCATCGGCCGAGTCGCCGCCGGCAAGCCGATCTTCTCGGAAGAGAACTTCGAAACCCGCCTGCAGATAGATCCGGGGCTCTTTCAGCCACGGCCGCACTACCTTCTCAAGGTCATCGGCATGAGCATGAAGGATGCCGGCATTCTCGATGGCGACCTGGTTGCGGTGCACCGCACGGCGGAGGTGCGCAGCCGCCAGATCGTCGTGGCGCGCCTGGAGAACGAGGTCACCGTGAAGCGCTACCGTCAGGAAGGCTCTGTCGTCTGGCTGCTGCCGGAAAACGCCGACTTCGAGCCGATCAAGGTGGATCTCAAGGAGCAGCCGCTGCTCATCGAAGGCATCGTGGTTGGCGTGCTGCGGCGGGGGAAAACCCAGGGTTGATGTAGTAATGACCGGTTGATGTAGTAATGCCCAGGTGCTGCCATGTCCCGGGATCTCTCCCGACTTCTCGAGCATCCCGCCATCTGGCGGGGCCGCAGCGCCGCGCGAACGAAAACGCTGCCAACCGGATTCGCGGCTCTCGATGAGGGTTTGCCCGCGGGAGGCTGGCCGCGCGCCGGGCTGATCGAGATCCTCCCGACCTGTTTTGGTGCAGGGGAGCTGTCGCTCCTGTTGCCTGCTCTCGCCGCCGTGACGCGGCGCCCGGAGGCGCGGTGGTGCGCGTGGGTGGCGCCGCCCCTGCAGCCTTTCGGGCCGGCGCTTGCGGCGCGCGGCGTGGCACTGGAGCGGGTGCTCGTGGTCATCCTCCAGCAGAGGTGGCCTGCCAGCCGAAGTCCGAAGGACGTAGGGTGGGCCTTCGAGCAGACGCTGCGCTCCGGTGCCTGCGACATCGCATTGGGGTGGCTGCGCAATGCGCTGCCGCGGCAGATCCGACGGCTGCATCTCGCGGCGGAGCGGGGTGACACCCTCGGGGTGTTGTTCCGGCCACGGGAGGCGGCGCAGGACTCCTCGCCGGCGGTTTTGCGGGTCGCGGTGGAGCCTACCGCTCCGGGGGCGCGGGTCACGCTGCTGAAGAGCCGGGGCGGGACGCGGGGCTCGATCGAGCTTTCCCTGCATTGAGGCGCCATGCGACACCGCAGAGCCCTCGAGCTTCCTTTCAAGGAGAGCACGGCCGCAGCGGCCTCACGGCAGACGCCGGCGCCTCGAACCGCCGACTCACTCCGCCCGATCGCCGGTCGCGCCGATGCGGCGCCGACGGCTGCCGCGGAGCTGTGGTTGGCCGTGTACCTGGCGCGCATCGCCTTCACAACAGGACCTCGAGCGTCTGATCGTTCGCGCGCAACGGCTCACTCCCCGCGTCAGTCTCGATCCGCCTGATGGCCTGCTGCTCGAGGTGAAGGGCAGCCTGCATCTATTCGGTGGCGTGGCGGGGTTGAGTCGGGAAATGGCGGCGGAGTGCTCGCGTCTGCGGATGCACGGCACGCTGGCGGTGGCCCCCACACCTCTGGCCGCCCTGGTGCTGGCGCGCGCCGGGCGCAAGCTCGGTGTCTCTGACTCGCCCGGCGCGGTCCTGGTCGTCACGGATCCGGCGCAGCTGGTCGGCAGGCTATCGCCTCTGCCGCTTGCGATGCTGCGCTGGCCGCAGGATACGTTGGCTCGCCTGGCGCGCATCGGGGTGCGGACCGTCGGTGAGGCGCTGCGGCTGCCGCGGGCGGGGTTCGCGCGGCGCTTCGGTACCGCGCAGCTGCAGGCACTCGATCGGCTGGTGGGACGCGCGAGCGATCTGCGGCACAGCTTCGAGGTGCGCGCGCGCTTTCGCCGCCGGCGCGAGCTGCTTTATGAGTTGGAAAGCCATGCGGCGCTCCTGGCGGGTGCTCGCGCCGCTGCTGGCGGAGCTCGGGGAGTTTCTGCAGGCGCGGCAGTGCGGGGTGTTGCTGCTCGAATGCCGGCTGCGGCATCGGCACGTGCCGCCGACCTCGCTGTGTGCTGCGGCTGGCGGCGCCGCTGGCTGATCCGGGGCAGATGGGGGCGCTGTTGGGGGAGAAGCTGAGTGCGCTGGTGTTGCCGGAGCCGGTGCGGGCTTGTGAGCTGCGGTCGGGGGCGTTGGTTTCGCGGGTGCTTGCTTCGGGAGGGCTGTGGCGGCCCGGAGAGCATGGGGGCGGTGCGGCCGCGCAGGCGCCGGACCTCATTGAGAGGCTGCGGGTGAGGTTGGGGGATGAGGCGGTGTATGGGCTCGATGTCATTGAGGATCATCGGGCGGAGGGGGCCTGGAGGGTCAGAGAGCCTGTCATTACTACGTCCACGATTCAGCGCGGCTTGCGAAATGATTCCGCAATCCGGGAGGATCGTTGACGCGTCCGTCCGCTGTGGCTGTTGCCTGTGCCGCGGTTGCTCAGCGAGCGGGATGGGATGCCGCGGCGGCGGGGGGCTTTGCGGTTGCTGGGAGAGGCGGAGCGGATCGAGACGGGATGGTGGGATGGGGGCGAGATCGCGCGCGATTACTACACGGCGGTGGATGCCCGGGGGGCGCGCTTGTGGTTGTTTCGCGAGCGTGAGCCGCCGCATCGGTGGTTTCTTCATGGAGTGTTCGGTTGAATCGGGCAGCAGAGATTCCATACGCCGAGCTCCATTGCCTCACCAACTTCACCTTCCTGCGGGGGGCGTCGCATCCGCATGAGGTGGTGCAGCAGGCGGTCGAGTTGGGGTATGAGGCGCTTGCGATCACGGACGAATGCTTCGCTTGCGGGGGTGGTGCGTGCCCACGTCGCGGCCAAGGGGCAGCGGCTGAAGCTCATCATCGGCGCGGAGCTGCGCCTCACCTGTGGGATGAAGCTCGTGGTGCTTGCCACCGACCGGCAGCGGTTATGGGCGGCTCTGCCGGCTCATCACCCGCGGGCGGCGGGCGGCCGAGAAGGGCGAGTACGCCCTGACGCGCGCGGACCTGGAGGAGAACGGGCTCGAGAACTGTCTCATCCTCTGGACGACCGGGCGGCAATCTTCCGAGGAGGCGGCCTGGCTCGAGGAACGCTTTGCTGACAGAGCGTGGATTGCCGTCGAATTGCTTCGCGATGGAATGGATCGCGAGCGCCTGGAGGCGCGGCAACGGATCGGTCGTGATGTCGGCTTGCCGCTGGTGGCGAGCGGCGATGTCCATATGCACGTGCGCGCTCGCCGCCGGCTGCAGGATGCGGTCACGGCGATCCGGCACAACGTGCCGATCCGGGAAGCGGGGAAGAAGCTCTATCCCAACGGCGAGCGCTATTTGCGTGAGCGCGAGCGACTCGCGAAGCTCTATCCACGCGAGCTGCTCGAGGAGACGGTGGCCATTGCCCGACGATGCACCTTCTCTCTGGAGGAGCTGCGGTACGAGTACCCGCATGAGCTCGTGCCTCCCGGGGAGACTCCGGCGAGTCATTTACGCAAGCTCACGGAAGCGGGGGCGCGGTGGCGCTGGCCGCAAGGCATGCCGGACGGAGAGCGCAAAGCCATCGAGTACGAGCTCGCCCTCATCGCGGACCTGCGTTACGAGCCTTATTTCCTGACCGTGCACGATATCGTCGCCTTCGCACGCAGCAAGGGCATTCTGTGCCAGGGCAGGGGCTCTGCTGCCAACTCCCGCGTTTGCTTTTGCCTGGGGGTGACCTCCGTCGACCCGCTGCGCGGCGCGTCGCTCCTTTTCGAGCGCTTCATTTCCCGCGAGCGCAACGAGCCGCCCGATATCGACATCGATTTCGAGCACGAGCGGCGCGAGGAGGTCATCCAGTACGTCTACGGGAAGTACGGCCGGGAGCGGGCCGCGATTGCCGCGACCGTGATCATGTATCGGCCGAGAAGCGCGCTGCGCGATCTCGGCAAGGTCTTTGGCCTCGATCCGGAGGAGTGCGGACGGCTCACCAAAGTCATTCAATGGTGGGATGGGGGCGAGGTGATGCGCGCAGCGGCTGCGCGAGGCGGGCTTCGATCCGGACGGGTCCGTGCTCGAGCGACTGCTGCCCCTGGCGCAGGAGCTGGTCGCCTTCCCGGGGTTCCCGCGGCACCTATCCCAACACGTCGGCGGCTTCGTCATTTCGGAAGGGGCGCTCGAGGAGCTGGTGCCCATCGAGAACGCCAGCATGGCGGGCCGTACCGTGGTGCAGTGGGACAAGGACGATCTCAACGACCTCGGCCTCCTCAAGGTCGATCTGCTGGCATTGGGCATGTTGACGGCGCTGCGCAAGTCATTCGATCTGGTGAACGATTTTCGTGGTACGCAACACGCCCTCGGCGGGCTGCCGGCGGAAGCGCCTGAGGTCTATGAGATGATCTGCCGCGCCGATACCATCGGTACCTTCCAGATCGAATCGCGCGCGCAGATGGCGATGCTGCCGCGCCTGCAGCCGCGCTGTTACTACGACCTCGTCATCGAGATCGCCATCGTCCGCCCCGGCCCCATCCAGGGCGACATGGTGCATCCGTATCTCAAGCGGCGTAAGTCCGGCGAGCCGGTGAGCTATCCCAGTGGGGAGGTCGCCGGCGTCCTGAAGCGCACGCTCGGTGTGCCGATCTTCCAGGAGCAGGTGATGCAGCTCGCCATCGTGGCGGCGGGCTTCACGCCCGGGGAAGCGGATGCGCTGCGTCGGGCCATGGGAGCATGGAAGCGGACCGGGGGAATCGAGCATTTCCGCGAAAAGCTGATAGGCGGCATGAAAGCGCGCAGGTACGCGGCGGAATTCGCGGAGCGTTTGTACCAACAGATGTTGGGGTTTCGGTGAGTTCGGCTTTCCCGAGTCCCACAGCGCCAGCTTCGCGTTGTTGGCCTACGACTCCGCCTGGCTCAAGTGCCATGAGCCGGCGGCGTTCACGGCGGCGCTGCTCAACAGTCAGCCGATGGGCTTCTACGCGCCGGCGCAGCTGGTGCGGGATGCGCGTGCGCACGGGGTGGAAACGCGGCCGGTCGATGTCTGCGTGAGCATGTGGGATTGCACGCTGGAGCGGAGAGAAGACGAGCAGCCGGCGCTGCGGTTGGGCTTGAGGCTGGTGAAGTCACTTTCCAGGAGTGGCGCGGACCGTCTCGTCGGCGGCTCGCCGGCGGCAATCGTTCGCAGACGTACAGGATCTGGCTGCCCGCGCCGCGCTCGATCGTGGTGACCTCGAAGCCCTGGCTGCGGCCGGCGCATTCGCCTCGTTGAGCGGTAACCGGCACCTGGCTTTCTGGGAGGTGGCCGGAACGGAGCGGCCGCTGCCGCTGGAGGCGGTTCTGGCCGATGTGCCTGACGAGCCGGTGGATGAGCCCATTCACGAGCCCACGCCGCTCCTCAGGACTCCCACGGAGGGAGAGCGCATCGTCGCCGACTATGCTTCCATAGGCCTTACCCTGGGCCGTCATCCGCTGGCGTTGTTGCGCGAGTCGCTGCAATCCAAGCAGGTGCTCAGCGCCCGTGAGCTGGAGCGTCTTCCACATGGCAAGCCGGTCCGCACGGCAGGCATCGTTCTGATGCGCCAGCGGCCGGGCAGCGCGAGCGGTGTCACCTTCCTGACGCTGGAGGACGAGACGGGTCAGGTGAACATCATCGTATGGGAGCGGATAGGCGAGGAGTACCGCCTCCCCCTGGTGGAGTCACGATTGCTCGAAGTCCACGGTGAGCTGCAGCGCCAGGACGGCGTCATGCATGTCGTGGCGCGCCGCCTGCTCGACCGCTCGCCGCTGCTCGGAGAGCTGATCACCCGATCACGGGATTTTCACTGAGGTAACGCAGCACGACATTTCCCGATTCCAAAACCTTCGACTCGACCAGCTTCAGTTTCAGGCTCTCGGGAAGGCGGACACCTTCCAACAGCCGTCTTCCTGCGCCCGCCAAGGTCGGCTGCACCAGAATCTGATATTCATCGACCAGGCCGAGCGCCATGATCTGGGAGGCGAGGCCCACGCCCCCGAGCAAAATACTCTTGCCCGGCTGCTGTTTCAGTTTGAGTATCTCATCGCGCGGATTCGTACGGACGATTCTCGTCTTCTTCCCCTCGGCCTCGGGGAGCGAGCGTGAGAAGACGACGATTTTGCCGACGGCAGCGAATGCCAGGGCAAATTCATTCTCTTTGACGCCTGCGGATTGAGATTTCGCGATATCCGGCCAATAGGGAATCATCAGCTCGTAGGTCTTGCGCCCATAGACGAGTACGTCGGCCTCTCGTAGGAGACGCATATAGTGGTCATAGAGCCCGTCATCGGGGCTCACCCTGGTGTGGTCGCAAACACCATCCAAAGTGGTGTTGATTGCGTAGATCAGCTTTCTCATGGCGATGCCTCTGGGCGCGAAGTCCAGCCGGCAGGATACGCGTTGCGACCGTCGCTCTTGCGCTTCATATAAGTAAGACTTATGCGATATCACAGCATCTGGCGGCCCTGCGGCGCGCCGGGCTGGTGCGTGAGCGGCGCAAGGGACGCAGGGCGTTTTATCGCTCGAGGGCTTGCTCCAGGGCATCCTCGTGATCTTTTTTGCTCGCCATCGTTTCAGGCCCAGTTCGAACGCGTGCGCCGGTACCGCGATGCCTCAGTTTTTTTTCTTCTTCCGCCGCGGTTTGTCGGCATCGTCCTCGTCGCCGTCACCGCCGACATCGTAATCCTCGAAGTCACTGGTGAGCTCGGCGGTGTGCTTTTCCTCGAGCAGACGCTCGAGACGACGCCACGGGGGATCGCCGGCGCGCTGACCGCGCCGTTTCGCAAGGTCCAGGTCCTTGATCACCTGGTCGAGATCGACGTCGCCTTCCTCAATGACAGGCTCTTCGTCGTCTTCGTTCTCGAATTCGTCCGATTCGGATTTCTCGCTCATGCGGGACACCGGAGTCCTGCAGGGGGGACGGCGCAAAACTTAAATCAGATTCCGTGACATCCGCAATGCCGTCTTTAGTGAATCAGGTCATTCATCTGAAAGATTGGCAGCAGCATGGCGAACACGATGCCCATGACGAAGAGGCCCATGGCCACGATGAGCAGGGGCCCGAGGAGGCCGACCATGGCCGCCAGGATGCCATCGAGCTCCCGCTCCTGGCTCACCGCGGCCTGTTCCAGCATTGAATCGAGCTCGCCGCTCGACTCGCCGCTGGAGATGAGGTGGACCGTCATCGGCGGGAAGAGCCTGCTGGTGGCGAGCGAACGGCCGATGGGAGCGCCCTCGCGCACGCGCGCGGCGGCCTCCATCACGGCATCGCGCATCGGCAGATTCGTCACCACCTCGCCCGCGATGCGCATGGCTTCGAGGACGGGCACGGACGCCGAGGAGAGAATGCTGAACGTGCGCGTGAAGCGCGCCGTATTGAATCCGCGCGAGAGCTTGCCCGACGAGCGGCATGCGAAGCTGCAGGCGATGGTAGCGGCGCCGGTTGGCGGGGTTGCGCAGCCAGCGCTGGAAGAGCACCGCGGCGATCACGGCCAGGACGATGAGCCAGATGCCGTAAGACTTGAGGAAGGAGCTGGTGCCGATCAGGATGCGGGTGATGAGCGGCAGCTGCGCCTTGCTCGCCTGGAAGACCGAGACGACCTTCGGCACCACGAAGACGAGCAGGGCCGAGACGATGATGAAGCACATCACTGTGAGCACGATCGGATACAGCATCGCCGCCAGGATCTTCTGGCGGATCTCCTCGCGGCTTTCGGTATAGACGGCGAGGCGCTCGAGCACGTTATCCAGATGCCCGGCCTGTTCGCCGGCAGAGATCGTGGCGCGATAGATCTCCGGAAAGACCCGCGGGAACTCCGTGAGCCCATCGGCGAGCGTATGTCCTTCCATCACCTTCGAGCGCATGCCGAGGATGATGCTCTGCATGCGCGGCTTCTCGGTCTGCTGCGAGACGGCGAGCAGCGATTCCTCGAGCGGCAGGCCGGCGCGCACCAGGGTGGCCAGCTGGCGCGTGAAGAGCGAGAGATCGGCCGGAGCGACGCGGCGGACGAAGCTGAACGACTGCTGGCGGTTCGCTTCCTTCTGCGCCACCTCGTTGACGGTGACCGGCAGGAGCTGGCGCTCGCGCAGGAGCTGGCGGATGTGCCGCGGGGTGTCGCCTTCCAGGACGCCCTTGCGTTCCTTGCCGGCGTTGTCGAGCGCTATGTATTCGAAGGCCCCCATGGCGCGGTCTTCTTCAATCCTCGCGGGTGACCCGGAGCACTTCCTCGATGGTCGTCTCGCCGCGCAGGATTCTGGCGACGCCGTCGTCGCGGATGGAAGGGGTCGTGATCCGGGCGTGACGCTCGAGCTCCTGCTCGCTCACGCCATCATGAATCATGGTGCGCATGGCGTCGTCCACCACGATCAACTCGTAGACGCCGGAGCGGCCGCGGTAGCCCCCCGTGGCATCCCGGCCGGGTCGATAAAGAACGGGCGAGGGGTCTTCGGGCTGCAGATTGAGGAGACGCCGCTCGTATTCGCCGGCCTCGAAGGGCTCTTTGCTCTCCGGGCTGAGGACCCGCACGAGGCGCTGCGCCAGCACACCGATCAGGCTCGAGGAGAGCAGGAATGGCTCGATGCCCATGTCACGCAGGCGGGTGACCGCGCCCGCCGCGGTGTTGGTGTGCAGGGTCGACAGCACCAGGTGTCCGGTCAGACTCGCCTGCACGGCGATCTGCGCCGTCTCGAGGTCGCGGATCTCGCCGATCATGACGACGTCCGGATCCTGGCGCAGGATAGCCCTCAGGCCGCGCGCAAAGGTCATCTCGACCTTGGTATTGACCTGGGTCTGGCCGATGCCGTCGATGTAGTACTCGATCGGATCCTCGACCGTCATGATGTTCTGAGAGTTGTCGTTCAGCCGCTCGAGAGCGGCATAGAGCGTGGTCGTCTTGCCGGAGCCGGTCGGCCCGGTGACGAGAAGAATTCCGTGCGGCTTGTGGATCAGCTCATCGATCAGCGACTCGGTCTGCGGATCCATCCCCAGGGCGGTCAGGTCCAGGCGTCCCGCCTGCTTGTCGAGGATACGCAGCACCACCCGCTCGCCGTGGCCTGATGGAATCGTGGACACGCGGACGTCCACCGCGCGGCCGGCGATTTTCAGGCCGATGCGTCCGTCCTGCGGCAGACGCTTCTCAGCGATGTCGAGCTTCGACATGACCTTGATGCGCGAGACGACCAGCGGCGCCACCGCACGCTTCGACTGCAACACTTCGCGGAGCACTCCGTCCACGCGGAAACGCACGACCAGGCGATTCTCGAACGGCTCCACATGGATGTCGGAGGCGTTCTCCTTCACCGCCTGAGTGAGCACGGCGTTGATCAGCCGGATGATGGGCGCATCGTCGTCGCTGTCGAGAAGGTCCGCCTGCTCCGGCAGCTCCAGCGCAAGGTGTGCCAGGTCGGTGGTGTCGTCCAGCCCCTCGACGGCCTGCATGGCGTCGGAGCCCGCCTCATAAATCCGCCGCAGCAGCAAGTCGAACTCCGCTTCGGGCACGCGCTCGAGCCTGACCGGCCGGCCGACGAACCGTCGGACCTCCGCCAGGGCGAGTCGGCGAGGCGTTCTCGCGATAGACGCACTCGGCCTCGAACGTCGGACATGTGCCTGATGAGCACGCCATGGCGCTTCGCGAACGCGAAGGAAAGCTTGCGCTGCGGGGCGGCGGCGGCCTGCAGCTGCTCGTCCATGACTTCCGCGGCGCTCAAGGCTGGCCTCCGGTCGGCGGGCTCGGCGCGGCCTGGGGGGCCGGCGCGGGCGCGGCCTGCGCATCGGCCGGACGCGGTCTGCGCGGGCGTGGTCTGCCCGTTCGGATAGATCGTCCGGGCTTGCCGGCTTCTTCGGCTGCGACTTCGGCGCGAGCGGATTCGGTGCCGCGAGCGGGTTGGGTGCCGCGAGCGTGCTCGGCGGCGGCGGCGGCGGCAGCGGCGGCAGCCGCGGCGCGGGCTCACCCCGCAGCAGCTGCGGGAACTGCTCCGGGATCACCGAGTTCTGCTGGTGCAGCATGTAGTTGTAGTCGCCGCGGGTCGCATCGGCCGCCTCGAACTGGTCGCGCAGGATCGTCGGCTTGATGAATATCATCAGGTCGTTGCGTGTCGCGGAATCGTTGCGCGCCTTGAAGAGGTTGCCGAGCAGCGGGATGTCCGCCGAGCAGCGGCACACCGTTGTTGTCGCGGTTCTGCTGGTTCTGGATCAACCCGCCGAGCACCACGACGCCGCCGTTCTCGATGAGTACGTTGGTGTCTATGCTGCGCTTGGCCGTCTCCGGTTCCTCGAGAGTCGTGGTCGTGGTGCCGACCAAGCTCGAGCTCTCCACGGAGATTTTCAGCATCACTGCGTTGCCCTCGGCCGAGATCGTCGGTGTCACCTTGAGGATGATGCCGACCTCTTCCTGCTGCACGGTCTGGAAGGGCGTGACCGCGCCGGTGGTCGTGGTGGTGGGCGTCGAGTACTGACCGGTGACGAACGGCACCTCGTCGACGTCCTTGAGCGTCGCCGCCTGATTGTTCAGGGTGACGGCGGACGGGGTGGCCATGATATTGGTGGTGGTGTCGTCCTGCAGGGCACGCACCATGGCCGCGAAGGACTCGCCTCCGGCGGTGAGCGTGCCGACCCCGATGGTAGTGCCCGGCGAGCAGCGAGTCGCTGAGCCCGCCGAGTCCGCTCTCTCCCGCGGCGACGAGGTCGACGAGGCTGGTGCCCCCGACCGGCTGGACGTAGCCGCCGAGCGGGACCTTGTCATTCTTGGAGAACGCGGCCCAGTTGACACCGAGGTCGTCGGTCTTGGAGACGTCGAGCTCGGCGATGATCGCCTGCACCAGCACCTCGGGCCGGCGACGGTCGAGCGCGGTGACGATATCGAGGATGGTGCGCATCACTTTGGGTGGCGCCGTGATGATGAGCGCGTTGTTCTGCGAATCGGCCCAGACGAGAGCGTTCTTGTCCGCCGCCGCCTGCGGGTTCTTGCCGCCGGTATCGGCGGCGCCGCCGCCGGCGGCGGCGGACATCTGCGCCAGCTCCGACATCTGCTCCTTGAGCTTCGGTGCCAGCTTCGAGGCGTCGGTGTAGTGCAGGTACACCACCTGGGTGTTGCCGCCGGACTTGAGCGGCGTGTCGAGCTCCGCGACCAGGGCGCGAATCTGCAGCCGCTGCGACGGATCGCCGCCGATCAGTACGCTGTTGGTGCGGTCGTCGGCCACCACTTTGGCGGCCGACCGGCCTTCCTGTATGTTTCCCTGCCCCTGATTGATCGTGTCGATGGTGTGCACCACGTCGGACGCCGAAGCGTTCTGCAGCGGCATCACGTCGATGTCCTGATTGCCGGTCTGGTCGATGCGCGAGATGATCGCCAACATGCGATGCACGTTGCTGGCGTGGTCCGTGATGATGAGGATGTTGGAGGGCGGATAGGCCGCGAGATGGCCCTGCTGCGGGATCATCGGCCGCAGGATCGGCACCAGCTCCGCGGCGCTCACGTTCTTGATGCCGACCACCTGGGTGACGATCTCATCCGAGCTCGAGCTCACCTGCGAGGGCAGGTCGTTCCCGGGCAGCTCGCGCATTTCCGCATCCGGCACGATCTTTCATGATGTTGTTGCCGGCCGGCACGGCGATGAAGCCGTAGACCTCGAGGATGGCGAGGAACGCCTGGTAGAAGGCGGGCGGCGACATCGGCGCCGAGGAGAACATCGTTCACCTGCGCGCGCACCCGCGGATCGAGGATGAAGCTCTTCCCGGTCGCGGCGGCGACCGCCTGGACGATCTGCGTGATGTCCGCGTCTTTGAAATTCGGTGTAATGCTGACGGCCTGCTGCACACCCGACTGCTGCGCCTGAACGGCCAGCGCCGGCATCAGAGCCAGGCAGCACACCAATATGCGAAAGCCTTTCACCAACCTCGACCCCCGTTGCTGGGACTGCGACCCATGGACCTACTGCACGCCCGGCGGCGGCGCGAACGGCATGGTTCGCGGCGGCGGCGGCGGGCGGCCCGGAAGCCCCATTTTGCGACCCGGCGAGCGATTCCGCCTCCTGTTCCACAGCAGCCAGATCGAGAGTGAGATCCTGTTGCTGTCCGTTGCGCAGAACCGTGATGTGCGCCTCACTCGAGTTACCCAGTGTGCTCAGAATCTGCTCCCCCTGCGACGGATCGTCGAGCGGCGCGCCGTCGATGGCCGTCACCAGATCGCCCGGCCGCAGGCCCAGGCGGAGGAAGGCCTCCGCGTCGCGGCCCGGGTACACCCGGAAACCCTGCTGCTTGCCGCCCGCGAACACCGGCTCCGGGCGCATGATGTCGCCGATGATGCCAGGATCGCGACTTACGAGTTCACGCATTCGATCGATGACGGGTGCGATAGGTGCGGCCGACAGGCTCGGCGGCGGCGCGTTGCCGTTGATCAGGTGCGGCAGCGCCAGCGCTTCCAGACCTCCGTCACGCTCGAGCAGCACGTGGTCGGAGAGCACGGCGTGCAGCCGCGCTCCGCCCGGAATGTTGTCTCCGACCGCATACACTTTGGTCGCGGCAGCGCTCGGCCCGAGTATTGCCAGCCCATCGTTTGGATTATTGGCGGCGATCACACCCGTCAGGACCAGCGGCATGTTCGTCTGCGGCGCATTGGCGCCGTTATTGGCCGCCAGGGGCGCCTGTCCGAAAAGATGCGTGCTGGTGATGGCGGCGATGTCGACCGTCGGCCGCTGCTGCACCCGCGAGGCTGCTGCCGATCGCGCCGGGCGGCGGCGCACGGTCCGCACCCGCCAGATCGGTCAGAATCATCGCGGCCTGCACGCCCAAGGCGAGGGCGAGCAGCCAC
Organism: uncultured Pseudomonadota bacterium; assembly: GCA_963726045.1. Taxonomy (GTDB): domain Bacteria; phylum Pseudomonadota; class Gammaproteobacteria; order Steroidobacterales; family Steroidobacteraceae; genus 13-2-20CM-66-19. The sequence continues at coordinate 371,104 of CAVSAZ010000011.1, read as the reverse complement.
GTCGCCACCCGCGGACCACGGGTGAAGAACAGGGCCCGCCATTTCTCGGACCCTGGGACGGCCTGGAGCCAGGAAGCGGTGCTCATTGAGGTGGGAAAGTCATGGATTCGCTGGCAAACACGCTATAGACCGCGGCTCGGCGCATTCCGTGCGGCGCTGCTGTAGCCTGCGTAATCATAAGGCGCTCTCCGTTGCGCTCTCAAGCGATTGTTTCTGCAAGAGTAACGGCGTCCCATTATTGCAGGCTTGTGTTGCAGATTCGCGACCCCTATAAAAGACACCATGCCCGACCCGCATCCGACCCGACCCGATACCGGAATACTCGTCGAGGAGGCGCGGCCCGAGGTCAAGCAGCCGCCGCTCTACCAGGTGGTGCTGCTCAATGACGACTATACCCCGATGGAATTCGTAGTCGACGTGCTGGAAAAGTTCTTCGGCCTCGACCGGCCGACGGCCACGCGCATCATGCTCGAAGTCCATACCAAGGGTAAGGGCGTGTGCGGGGTCTTTACGTACGAGATCGCTGAAACTAAGGTGGCGCAGGTGACCACGTATGCGCGGGACAATCAGCATCCGCTGATGTGCACTCTGGAAGAGGCATAACCTATCTTGGTAGTGCGAAAGCAAATCAGTAAGCCGCCCAGGGCCGTTCCCTGGGCGGCGAGATCGAATCCAGTAACTGGGCTGGCCGCGCAAAGCGGCGCAGCCGCACTTTGCGCCAATTAACTATGCTGTCAAATGAGCTTGAATACTGTCTCAACGATGCCTTCCACCAGGCGCGGGAAGCGCGTCACGAATACCTGACCGTCGAGCATCTGCTGCTCGCGATCCTCGACACGCCGCGGGTTCGCGAGATCCTCCGCGCCTGCGGCGCCGATCTGACCAAGCTCAAGCAGGAGCTCAAGGATCACATCGAGCAGTCGACGCCCCGCGTCGAGGACGGCGAGGAGCGGGAAGTGCAGCCGACGCTCGGCTTCCAACGCGTGCTGCAGCGCGCGGTGTTCCATGTGCAGTCGAGCGGCAAGAAGGAAGTCGGCGTCGCCAACGTGCTGGTCGCCATCTTCAGCGAGAAGCAGAGCCATGCGGTGTTCCTCCTCAACCGCCAGCACGTGACGCGGCTCGATGTCGTCAACTACATCTCCCACGGCCTGTCCAAGATCGCGGAGGAGAAGACCGACAAGGAGGAGACGCAGGCCGATACCGAGCGCGATCCGGAAGGCGGCAGCGCGCTCGAGAAGTTCACCACCAACCTGAACCGCCTGGCGCAGGAAGGACGCATCGATCCGCTGATCGGCCGCAAGCTCGAGGTCGAGCGCACCATCGAGATCCTCTGCCGCCGCCGCAAGAACAATCCCCTTTACGTGGGCGAGGCGGGTGTCGGCAAGACGGCCATCGCCGAAGGCCTGGCGCGCCTCATCGTCGAAGGCAAGGTCCCCGAGGTGCTCGCCGACTGCACGATCTACGCGCTCGACATGGGCGCGCTCATCGCCGGCACCAAGTACCGCGGCGACTTCGAGAAGCGTTTGAAGGGCGTCATCACGGAGCTCAAGAAGCAGCCCGGCGCCATCCTCTTCATCGATGAGATCCATACCGTGATCGGCGCCGGCGCCGCCTCGGGCGGCGTCATGGATGCCTCCAATCTCATCAAGCCGGTGCTCACCAACGGCGAGATCCGCTGCATCGGCTCGACCACTTACCAGGAGTACCGCGGAATCTTCGAGAAGGACCACGCGCTCGCGCGTCGCTTCCAGAAGATCGACGTCACCGAGCCTTCCGTCGCCGAGACGGTGGAGATCCTGATGGGTCTGAAGGCGCGCTTCGAGGAGCACCACGGCATCACGTATGCGGCCGAGGCGATGAAGGCGGCCGCGGAGCTCGCCGCGCGCCACATCAATGAGCGGCACCTGCCCGACAAGGCGATCGACGTGGTCGATGAGGCCGGGGCGCGGCAGCGCCTGAAGCCGATCGGGGAGCGGGAGCCGGTCATCGAGGTGCGCCACGTCGAGGATGTCGTGGCCCGCATGGCCCGCATTCCGCCGAAGAGCGTCTCGACCTCCGACCGCGAGGTGCTGAAGAACCTGGAGCGCAATCTCAAGCTGGTCATCTTCGGGCAGGACCGCGCCATCGATGCGTTGGCGGCCGCGATCAAGATGGCCCGCTCGGGCCTGGGCGACCAGCGCAAGCCCGTCGGCAGCTTCCTCTTCGCGGGCCCCACCGGCGTCGGCAAGACCGAAGTCACCCGCCAGCTCGCCATCGCGATGGGCGTGGAGTTCCTGCGCTTCGACATGTCGGAATACATGGAGCGGCACACCGTCTCGCGCCTCATCGGCGCGCCGCCGGGCTATGTCGGGTTCGACCAGGGCGGCCTCCTCACCGAGGCGATCGCCAAGCATCCGCACTGTGTGCTGCTGCTCGATGAGATCGAGAAGGCGCACCCGGATGTGTTCAATCTCCTGCTGCAGGTGATGGATCACGGCACGCTGACCGACAACAACGGCCGCAAGGCGGACTTCCGGCACGTCATCATCATCATGACCACCAATGCCGGCGCGCAGGAAATGGCGCGGCCGTCGATCGGCTTCACGCACGCCGATCACGCCAGCGACGGGATGGAGGCGATCCGCCGCTCGTTCACGCCGGAGTTCCGCAATCGCCTGGACGCGGTGATCCAGTTTGCGAGCCTCGACCCGATCACGATCGAGCGGGTGGTCGACAAGCTGGTGGTGGAAGTCGAAATGCAGCTCGAGCAGAAGGGAGTCACCATCTCCCTCGACGATGCGGCGCGGCGCTGGATCGCGCAGCGCGGCTATGACCCGAAGATGGGTGCGCGGCCGATGGCGCGCACGATCCAGGAGCACATCAAGCGGCCCCTGGCGGAAGAGCTGCTATTCGGCAGGCTGGTGGGCGGTGGCCACGTGCGGGTTTTCGTGGCGGCGGACGGCGAGAAGCTGGAGCTGGATTGCGCTCCGAACAAGACACCGGAGCTGACCGCTTAGTTGCCCGCTACCTTCCGCGGTAGATGATCCGACCCTTGGTGAGGTCATAGGGCGTCATTTCCACCGTGACCTGGTCGCCGGTGAGGATACGGATGTAGTTTTTCCGCATCTTGCCGGAAATGTGCGCGGTAACCACGTGGCCGTTCTTCAGCTTCACGCGGAAGGTGGTGTTGGGCAGTGTCTCCACCACCTCACCCTCCATCTGGATCGCGTCTTCTTTCGACATACTGCCCTTATCGTCTCGGGGGCGCGCATTGGAGCATAAAGGCCGCGGGGGCGCAATTTGCAGTGAGGCAGCCCCAAAAGCGATCAATCGAGCGGAGCCGGCCCGAGGGATACCCACTCCTGCAGCAAAGCCTGGAACTGTGCGCGTGGGATGCTGCGCGCGCCGAGGCTGTCCAGGTGCCGCGAGGCGAGCTGGCAGTCGATCACGGCGATGCTGTTGCGGCGGCACACCGCTACCAGGTGGGCGAGGGCAACTTTCGAGGCATCACGGACGCGGCTGAACATGGATTCCCCGAAGAAGACGCCCCCCAGCCGCACCCCGTAGAGACCACCGACCAGCTCCCCGCCGCGGCGCGTCTCGAAGCTGTGCGCGTGACCCCGGTGGTGCAGCTCGAGATAGGCCTCGCGCATCTCCGGGGTGATCCAGGTGCCGAGACTGTGCGGCCGGGGGGCGGCGCAGCCGTCGATGATCGCGGCGAAGTCCTGGTCGGTTGCGACGCTGAAGCCGCCATTGCGCAGCGTCTTCGCGAGACTGCGGCTCACCCGGAATTCCTCGGGAAAGAGCACCTCGCGCGGGTCCGGCGACCACCACAGGACCGGCTGGCCGGGGAGTACCAGGGAAAGATGCCGCGCCTGTAAGCCGCGAGCAGCCTGGCCGGCGAGAGATCGCCGCCCGCGGCGAGGAGGCCGGCCGGGTCTTCGAGTGCCTGCTCCGGCGGCGGGAACCATTCCGGCGCGTCCTTGGGCGACAGCCAGGTGATCGTTTTCACTGCGACTTCGCGTCTGCGGGTGTCTTGCGGTAGGGCACGTGCTCCCGGACCTCCGCCGCGTAGTCGTCAATGGCACCGCCCTCGCGTGCGAGGTAGTCGCCGATAGCGTCGCGGAAGGCGGGATCGGCGATGTGATGCGCTGACCAGGTGAGCGTCGGCTCGAACCCGCGGCTCACCTTGTGCTCGCCCTGGGTCCCGGGCTCGAAGCGCTTCACGCCGCGCTCGATGCAGAATTCGATGCCCTGGTGATAGCAGGTCTCGAAGTGCAGGCTGTGATAGTCGGCCGCCGCGCCCCAATAGCGTCCATAGAGCGCCTCCGGCGACCAGAAGAAGATCGCTGCCGCGACCGGGCGTGACGCTCCGGCCGTAGCGACTTTGACCATGAGTGCCTCGCCGAGAGTGCGTTTGATCTCGCTGAAGAACGAGCGGCTGAGATAAGGCTCGTTGCCGTGCCGCAGGAAAGTTTCGCGGTGCAACTCGTAGATGTGATCGAGCAGGCGCTCATCGAGCTCGTGGCCGAAGCGGGTTTCGAAGCGAATTCCAGCCTCGGCCACGCGTCGGCGCTCACGGCGCGCCTTCTTGCGCTTGTCGGCGGTGAAGGTCTCGAGGTAGGCCTCGAAGCTCGGGTAGCCGTGGTTGCTCCAGTGGAACTGGCAGTCGCGGCGCAGCAGCCAGCCTGCGCGCTGCGCATGCCGCCCGCGTCCGGCTCATCCACGAAAGAGCGCATGAACGGAAGATAGGCGGCGGCTGGCGGCATGATCCTGCAGCGCCTCGAGGAGGCGCCTGGCCATGAGGCCGCGGTCCAGCCCTTCACGCACGAGTAGCCGCGGCCCCGTGGCCGGCGTGAAGGGCACCGCCACGAGCAGCTTGGGGTAGTAGCGCCGCCCGTGACGCGAGTACGCCTGGGCCCAGGCGAAATCGAATACGAACTCGCCGTAGGAATGAGTCTTCAGGTAGACCGGCGCTGCCGCGGCGAGCCCAAGGTCATCGCTCAGCGTGATGCGGGCAGGGCTCCCACCCCGTTCCCGGCCCGACACAGCCGGTGTGCTCGAGGGCCGCCAGGAACTCGTGGCGCAGGAAGGGACACACCGTGCCGCCGAGCGCATTCCACTCCCGGCGATCGATGTCATCCATGCTGCGGTGCACTCTGGACTCGCACTTTGTCCTCGCGCCCGTCCCTAGTGCGAGGTCTCCAGGCCCTCGAGGTAACCGTCGGCATCGAGCGCCGCCATGCAACCCGAGCCCGCGGAGGTGATCGCCTGGCGGTAGACGTGATCGGCGACATCGCCGGCCGCGAAAACACCCGGCACGCTGGTTGCCGTGGCGTCGCCATCGGCGCCGCCGCGCACGCGGATGTAGCCGTTGTGCATCTCGAGCTGGCCTTTGAAGATGCCTGTGTTCGGCTCGTGTCCGATGGCGATGAAGACGCCGGTCACCGCCAGGTCGCGCATCGCACCGCCTTGCACGGCCTTCAGGCGCACGCCGTTGACTCCCTGATCGTTGCCCAACACCTCGTCCACGGAGTGGTTCCACACGATCGAGACCTTGCCGGCCTCGGCTTCGCGAAACAGCCGATCCTGCAGGATCTTTTCCGAGCGCAGCCGGTCGCGCCGATGTACCAGCGTCACGTGCTCCGCGATGTGCGACAGGTAGAGCGCCTCCTCGACGGCGGTGTTGCCTCCTCCGATCACCGCGACGCGCTGCCGGCGGAAGAAGAACCCGTCGCAGGTGGCGCAGGCCGATACCCCGCGGCCGCGAAATTTCTCTTCCGAGGGAAGGCCGAGATACTTGGCGGTCGCGCCGGTGGCAATGATCAGGGCATCACAGGTGTAGTTGTGCGAGTCGCCCTGCAGGCGAAACGGCCGCGCCGACAGATCCGTCGAGTGGATGTGGTCGCTCACGATCTCGGTCTTGAACCGCTCCGCGTGCAGCCGCATGCGCTCCATCAGCGCCGGCCCCTGCAGACCCTCGACATCGCCGGGCCAATTGTCGACCTCGGTGGTGGTCATGAGCTGACCGCCGGCGGCGACGCCGGTGATGAGCAGGGGCGCGCGATTGGCCCGCGCGGCGTAGACGGCCGCGCTGTAGCCCGCGGGGCCCGAGCCCAGGATGATGAGTCGGCTGTGCCGAGGGGTAGTCATCGCGATCTTTTTGCTGTCCTGCCGGATCAATGCGGGTGGAGCGTCATACTAGCAAGGGTACCAAGGCGCCTACTGCGCTAAAATCGGCACTGCTTCACTGAGTCATCGGAGCCGTAGGAATTGGCCGAATCGCGGGCGCAGGCGCGCCCACCCATCCGTTTCACGGCCGGCGTCGCTCGCGGCCTGCGTGAGAGTGCTGTCATCGCGATTGGCGTCGCCGCCATCGTGTTGCTCATAGCGCTCGCCACTTACAGTCCATGCGACTCCGGCTACTCGGTTGCGGGCGCCTGTCCCAGCGTGAGCAACCAGGGCGTGCACAATCGCATCGGCCCGGTCGGAGCGTGGCTCGCCGACGTGCTCTTTTTCGCCGTCGGCCGTCCGGCATTTCTCCTTCCCCTCATGCTGGGCTTGAGCGCCTGGATACTGCATCGAGGTGTGCGGGCCGAGCCCACTTCGCGCGCCAATTCGGTGGTCCGCGCGGCCGGCTTTCTGCTGCTGCTCGCGGCCAGCTGCGGTCTCACGGCTGTGAACTGGCAGCACATCCCGCCGGCGGGTCCCGGCGGCATCATCGGCAGCGAGATCGGCTCCGGGCTCGCGGATGGGCTGAAGCCCCTCGGCGCGACGCTGCTTCTGCTCGCCGCGTGGATGGGGGGACTCTCGCTTTCGTTCGAGGTCTCCTGGTTCACGGTCATGGACCGGCTCGGAAACTGGGCGTGGGCCGGGATAGGTTGGGTGCGGGAAAGGCGCGCGAGCGCCAAGGACATGGCCGCCGGCAAGGAGCGCCGCGCAGCGCGTCGCGACACGATCGTGACCGAGCAGAAGCGGGTCGCGGCCCGCCCGCCGCCCAAGATCGAGCCGCCGAAGCCGAGTGTGGAGAAGAGCGAGCGTGTGGAGAAGGAGCGCCAGGTGCCGCTCTTCGATCCACCTAAGGCGGGGGAGCTGCCGGCGCTGTCCCTCCTCGATGACCCACCTACGCGCGAGCCGCTTTATTCCGCCGAAGCGCTCGAAGCCCTGTCGCGCCTGGTGGAGATGAAACTGAAGGACTTCGACATCGAAGCGGAGGTCGTTGCGGTCCAGCCGGGACCGGTGGTGACCCGCTTCGAGCTGCGTCCCGCCCCCGGAGTGAAGGCGAGCCAGATCACCAGCCTCTCCAAGGACCTGGCGCGTGCGCTCTCGGTGCTGAGCGTACGCGTGGTGGAAGTGATCCCGGGCAAGAGCGTCATGGGTCTCGAGATCGCCAACGAGAAGCGCGAGGTGGTGACCCTCGGGGAGATCATCCGCTCCAAAGCCTACGACGAAATACACTCGCCGATCGCGCTCGCTCTCGGCAAGGACATCGGCGGCCAGCCGTATGTCGCCGATCTGGCGCGCATGCCGCACCTGCTCATCGCCGGCACCACCGGCTCGGGCAAGTCGGTGGCCATCAACGCGATGGTGCTCTCGCTCCTCTACAAGTCCACGGCCGAGCACGTCCGCCTCATCATGATCGACCCGAAGATGCTGGAGCTCTCGGTCTACGAGGGCATCCCGCACCTGCTCGCGCCGGTCGTGACGGACATGAAGCAGGCGGCGAATGCGCTGCGCTGGTGCGTCGCGGAAATGGAGCGGCGCTATCAACTCATGTCGGCTCTCGGCGTTCGCAACATCGCGGGGTTCAACCGTCGCGTGAAGGACGCGAACGAGGCCGGCAAGCCGATTCTCGATCCGGTGATGATGCAGCGCGCCGCCAACGATCCGACCATCGACCAGCGCGAGATCAAGCCGCTCGTGCCGCTGCCGTACATCGTCGTCGTCATCGACGAGCTCGCCGATCTGATGATGATCGTCGGCAAGAAGGTCGAGGAGTTGATTGCGCGCCTGGCGCAGAAGGCACGCGCCTCCGGCATTCACCTGGTGTTGGCGACGCAACGGCCGTCCGTGGACGTCATCACCGGTCTCATCAAAGCGAACATTCCCTGCCGCATCGCTTTCCAGGTGTCGGCCAAGGTGGACTCGCGCACGATTCTCGATCAGATGGGGGCGGAGACGCTGCTCGGCCACGGCGACATGCTCTACCTGCCCTCGGGCACGTCCCTGCCGACACGCGTGCACGGCGCTTTCGTGTCGGACCAGGAAGTCCACCGGGTGGTCGACGGGCTGAAGACGACGACGCCGCCCGACTACATCGAGGAGGTGCTGTCCGGACCCCGGGGCCCGATACCGGGTCTGCCGAACGAGGAGGGCGAGGGTGCGGCTCCCATGGAAGAGCGCGGAGCAGGATTCGCTCTACGACGAGGCCGTGAGGATCGTCATCACGGAGCGCAAGCCCTCCATTTCCTATGTGCAGCGGCGACTGAAGATCGGCTACAACCGCGCCGCCCGGCTCCTCGAGGCGATGGAGATGTCGGGCCTCGTCGGGCCGCTACAGGCCAATGGCTCGCGCGAGGTGCTGGCGCCCGCGCCGGCGGAAGATTAGAAAGTCCAACATGTCAAAGAAAGCAGCGTGCGCGGCCGCGATCGCGGCCGGGGTTTGGATCGTTCCAGCGCTCGCGGGCGCGGCGGCGACGCCACCACCTGCGGCCGCGGCGCCGGCGCAGTCCGCGCGTGCAGCCGCCCTCGGGGCCGACTCCGCTCGATCGCTATCTGAAGAACCTCAAGACTCTGCGCGTCACGTTTCTGCAGACGGTCGCGGACGCCCAGGGCGCTGAAGTCGGCCGCTCCACCGGCACGCTCATCGTCGAGCGGCCTGGCAAGTTCAGCTGGGATATCCATCCGCAGAGCGTCACCGCGGGCACGAGTTCCGGGCAGAGCGCGCACACCGCGCCGCAGGCGAGCCGCACCCGGCGCGGCCAGCTCATGGTTTCCGACGGCCGCAACCTCTGGTATCTCGACCGCGACCTGCAGCAGGTGACGGTGCGGCCGGTGACCGCCGCGCTCTCGGCCACTCCCGCGATGTTGCTTTCCGGAACGGTAGACGTGCATGAGCACTTCACGGAAAGCCTCGCGGGCATGCGGCAGGACCTCAATTGGGTGTATGTGGAGCCGCGCAGCACCGAGGCCGACTTCAAGAGCGCGCTCTTCGGCTTCGATGCCAAGGGGACGCTGCAGCGGATGATTCTCGAGGACAAGCTGGGTCAGGTCGTCACCATCATTTTCCAGGACGTCGCGGTCAACGTCCCGGTGCCGGCCAAGGACGTGACTTTCACGCCGCCTGCGGGCGCGGATGTGATCGGAACGCCAGCCCAGTGAGCCCGGCCGATACGAGCGCGCCCGATTGCTCGCGGCCGCTCGCCGACCGGATGCGACCCCGGTCGCTGGAGGAGGTGGTCGGCCAGCAGCACATACTCGCCCCCGGCAAGCCGCTGCGCCGCGCCATCGAGTCGGGGCAGCTTCACTCCATGATTCTCTGGGGTCCGCCGGGCACCGGCAAGACCACACTGGCGCGGCTCATCGCGCGGCGCGCCGAGGCGCAGTTCATCCAACTCTCGGCCGTGATGGCTGGAGTGAAGGATATACGCGCTGCCGTGGAGACCGCGCGCGCGGCACGCGCGATGAGCGCCCGCCCGACGCTGCTCTTCCTCGATGAGGTGCATCGCTTCAACAAGGCACAGCAGGACACTTTCCTGCCGTATCTGGAGGATGGAACGCTGACGTTTGTCGGTGCGACGACGGAGAATCCCTCGTTCGAAGTGGTGAGCGCGCTCCTTTCACGGGCCCGCGTGTACGTGCTTCGCCCCCTGGCCGTGGCTGACATCGAGGCGATGCTGCGCGCCGCACTGGCGGACGCGGAGAGAGGCCTCGGCGGTGAGGGGATCACGGCCGAGCCGGCAAGCTCTGGAGCTGATCGCGAAGGCTGCCGACGGCGACGGCAGGCGCGCACTCAACATGCTGGACCTGGCGGCCGGCCTCACCGAGGCCTCGCAGGGCGGCACCGCGGCTCATTACGCATCGCTCTGGCGCAGGAGGTGGCGAGCGGCGGCCGGCGGCGCTTCGACAAGGGCGGCGACCAGTTCTACGATCAGATCTCGGCGCTGCACAAGGCGGTGCGCGGCACCGACCCGGACGCGGCGCTCTACTGGCTCTGCCGCATGCTCGATGGCGGTTGCGATCCGCTCTACATCGCGCGGCGAGTCGTGCGGATGGCGATGGAGGACGTGGGAATAGCCGACCCCAGAGCTTTCGCTCTGACACTGGATGCCTGGGAAGCCTATGACCGTCTCGGCTCGCCGGAGGGGGAGTTGGCCATCGCGAATGCCGTGGTCTATCTGGCTTGCGCGCCGAAAAGCAATGCGGTCTATGTGGCGATGGGCGAGGCCATGGCTGACGTCGAGCAGTACGGCACTCTGGATGTGCCGCTGCAGCTACGCAACGCGCCGACTCGTCTCATGAAGAGCCTGGGGCATGGACAAGGTTATCGGTATGCGCACGATGAGCCGGACGCGTTTGCCGCCGGGGAGCGCTACCTGCCTGAGGGGATGCCGGATAGGCGATACTACCGCCCCGTACCGCGCGGGCTCGAGATCAAGATCGGCGAAGCCCTGGAACGACTGAGGAACAGAGGTAAATGATCGATCCGAAGCTGCTGCGCTCCGATCCCGAAGGCGTGGCCCGAAATCTGGCTCGGCGCGGATACGTGCTCGACGTCGAAGCGTGGCGCGCACTCGAGGAGAGGCGCAAGTCCGCGCAAGTCGAGTCGGACCGCGTGCGCGCCGAACGCAATGCCAACGCCAAGGCGGTCGGCATGGCGAAGGGCAAGGGCGGGGATGTCGCGCCGCTCCTCGCGCGCGGCGAGGCGCTCACCGGCGAGCTCACCGCGGCTGACCGGGAGCTCACGCTGGTGCAGCAGGAGCTCGAGGGCTGGCAGCTCGGACTGCCCAACCTGCTGCATGAATCGGTGCCTGATGGGCGCGGCGAGGACGACAACCGCGAGGTGCGTCGCTGGGGCGAGCCGCGCCAGCTCGGCTTCGAGCCGAAGGATCACGTGGCGCTCGGCGAGAAGCTCGGGCTCGATTTCGAGGCGGCCGCGCGCATGTCAGGCGCGCGCTTCGTGGTGATGCGCGGCGTGATGTCGCGCATGCACCGCGCGCTGGCGCAATTCATGCTCGACCTGCATACGCGGGAGCATGGCTACACGGAAGTCTATGTGCCGTATCTCGTGCAGTCACAGGCACTGATCGGCACCGGCAACCTGCCCAAGTTCGAGGAGAACCTGTTCAAGGTGGGCGGAACGACCGAGGCCACGGCGCAGCATGCGTTCTATCTGATTCCAACGGCGGAGGTGCCCGTCACCAACCTGGTGCGCGAGCAGATCGTGCCGGCCGAATCCCTGCCGCTGAAGTTTGTTTCCCACACGCCGTGCTTCCGCTCGGAGGCGGGCGCCGCCGGCAAGGACACGCGTGGCATGATCCGCAACCACCAGTTCGACAAGGTGGAGCTGGTGCAGATCGTGCGCCCCGCGGACTCCTACGCGGCGCACGAGGAGTTGACGGGTCACGCGGAGGAGGTGTTGAAGCGCCTCGAGCTGCCGTACCGGACCGTTGCGCTCTGCACGGGAGACATCAGCGCCACCAGTGCCAAGACCTATGATCTCGAGGTGTGGCTGCCCTCCCAGGGCCGCTACCGCGAGATTTCCTCTTGCAGCAACTTCGAGGCATATCAGGCGCGGCGCATGCAGGCGCGCTGGCGCAATCCCGAGGGTGGCAAGCCCGAGCCCGTACACACTCTGAACGGATCCGGGCTCGCAGTCGGGCGCACTCTCGTGGCGGTGCTCGAGAACTACCAGAATGCCGACGGTAGCGTGACGGTGCCGCCGGCACTGCGCTCCTATCTCGGCGGCATCGAGAAACTGACTCCGTAGGACGGTACGCGGTTACTGAGCGCCGTTCGTTACCAGAACGGCGAGCAGCTCGTTGACGGGCAGTTCGTCGAGCCGCTCGGGTGCGGCGAAGAGCGTTTTGATGCGCTCGGTGTGACGTGCGGGGAAGTGCCGGTCGACGGCGCCATGGAATCTCATCGTGAGCTCCGCGATCTCCAGTGGCCTGCGCGAGGTGGCGAGCCGGTCGATGATCGCCGTGCCGAAGGACATCCCTGGACTCCAGGACTTGACGCCAAGACGCTTGTCCGCGAGATCCACGGCGGCCGGGTGTGTGAGGTAGCTCGATCCGGCGGCCATCGCCTGACACGCGTGACGCACGGCACGGCCGATCGCGTCCGCTCTCGACCAGTCCTTGCGACAGATGTCGTAGCGCTCGTCGGAATCCAGCTCCATGCCGCCATCCATGCAAGCGTAGTTCAACGCGGTAACGATCTGTCCCAGACCGCCGCCGAGCTGCGCGGTGACGACCGTGGTGACCGCGAGGCGTGCGAGTCGCAGCGTCGCGCCATCGGCGGCGAGCACGCCCTCGATCTCCACGGCCTTGATCATCGCGGCCAACACGTCGCGCACCTTCGGCGGCGGCTTGCCTTCCATGATGGCCTTGCGTCCCTGGTAGTCGGCAACCGCGAGGACGGCGCCGAACGCGCCACCCGAGATCAGCCAATTGTCGCGCCTCGACGTCGGGCAGAGCATCAGGGTGTTGCAGAAAGCGCCCTGGGCGGGATCGAGCTCCAGGGAAGTACCTGGCACACGCGCTCCGCCAGGCATCATCGAGCCCGGCACGAGCGGACCGATGAGCGCGGCGCACCCGGGTTCATGCAGCGACTCGAGACCGCCGCCGAGAGCCTCGATCAGACAATGGCGCGCCGTCCGGACGGCGGCGTCGTTGTCGATCGTGAAGCCCGCGGCGTAAGCGGCCAGGGCTGCGACCAGGGAGGCCGTGTTGGTTTGGTGTTCGACCTCTGGGGCGGGGTTGAGCATGGCAAGCCGCAGTGCGCGCCGCGCCGGCGCCGGGCGGCACGGATTGTCTCAGCTCTACGCAGCCGCTACCAGCCGGATACGCGCGATCTCCGAGGGCACGCCGAGCCGAGTGGGCGGTCCCCAGTAGCCGCTGCCGCGGCTGGTGTAGACCCAAAGGTTCGCGAGCCGATCCAGTCCCGCGGTAAAGGGCTGCTGCAGGCGCACGAACAGGTTCCAGGGCCAGAACTGACCGCCGTGCGTATGACCCGAAAGCTGCAGGTCGAAGCCGGCATCCGCCGCCGCGGCGGCGCTGCGAGGCTGATGCGCGAGCAGAACTCTGGGCCGCAGGTCAGGTGAGGCGCCGGCCAGGGCCGACTGCGGATCGCTGTGCTGCGCCGGATCGAACTGGTGCGCGCTGTAGTCGGTCACTCCCGCCAGCAGCAGCGGAGCGCCGCGATGATTCAGCACCACGTGCTCGTTGAGGAGGACGTGCACTCCCAGCCGGCGAAGCTCCGCGATCCAGGAATTTGCGCCGGAGTAGTACTCGTGGTTGCCGGTGACGAAGTAGACGCCGTGGTGTGCCCTCAGATGGGAGAGCGGTTCCACGTGCGGGCCGAGCTGCTCGACAGACCCGTCCACGAGATCGCCGGTGATCGCGACCACGTCGGCGTCCAGGGAGTTGACGATCTCCACTATGCCGCGCACGAAGTCGCGTTTGATGGTGGGGCCGACGTGCACGTCGCTGATCTGCGCGATGGTGAAGCCCTCGAGCGCGGGCGGCAGGCCGCGCAGCGGCACCTTGACGTCGACGACCCGGGGTCGCCGACGGGCGCCGATGAATCCGAGGATGGTGGCGAGCACGGCCAGCAGGGGCACGGCGATCGCAGTGGTCGATTCGAGTGTCGCGGCGCCGTGCCGCGACGCGAAAAACACGGCAGGGCCAAGAAGGATATCTCGCACCACGGTCAGGACGGCGAGGGAGGAAAAGAATCCCCCCTCGAGCGACCCGAACCAGGCGAGGTTCGCTGCCAGGCTGCTGCTCTGAATCCTACGGGCCCGCGCTCCGACGATGATCAGAGCGAACGAGACGCAAAGGGCCAAGACGCCGATGATGCGGCCGAGCAGCGTGATCGGCAGCGCGGGCAGCAGCCGCACACCGACATAGATGTGCAGCAGGGCGAGCAGCGTGATGATGTTGCGGACGAAGCGCGATGGTGAGCGGCTCCGCGTGATCGGGGGGCTGTGGGGAACTCGCCTGGAAGTCACTGCGGCGCTTGGGGTCGACATGAATCTATGACGGACTGAGCGCAGTCGATATTGCCTGCGCGGCCTCAGCCGCGCGACCCCGGCACGGTCACGGTCAGGGCGAGGATGCCGCCCCCCGGTGCCGATTTTGATAGCATCTGCCGCGCCGAATTCCCGCCCATCGGAGAGGTGGCAGAGCGGTTGAATGCACCGGTCTTGAAAACCGGCGTCGGGGCAACCCGACCGTGGGTTCGAATCCCACCCTCTCCGCCAATGAGATCAGCACGTTGCGGCGAATCCGTGACCTAATCTCGAAGCCCAAAAAGGCCTCCAGTTACACTGCCAGTTACACTCGGTGCGCGAATCGGGCTAAGATCGAGATTGCGTAGGGCTTCCGTCTGAAATGAATCGGCCCCGAACGGCGCGTCAACGCCGAGCGGGGCCTAACCCACTCGAACCGATACGGGGTGTCGATATGGCTGACACGCATTCTACCGGCCGCAAGGCCAAGCTCCCAAAGGGCGTCTACCGGCGCCGCAACAAAGACGGCGCCGTGTACCTCGCGCTCGTCCGGCTCAAGGGCTTCAGACCCGTCTCGAGGACCTTCCCGACCGCGAGCGAGGCGGTCGCATGGGCGGAGGCGACGAAGAGGGAGCTGGGCGCGGAGCGCGAACGGGGGCAGGCGCGGCCCGATCTCCCCAAGCTCACCGTCGGCGGCCTCATCCGCGAGTACCTGGCCGATCCGGTCACTAAGGAGCTGCGGAGCTTTGAGACCTACCACGATAGGCTCGACTGGTGGGTTGCGCAGTACGGTGCCGTGCGCATCCTCGACCTCAGCGTGCTCACGCTCCGCGAGGCGCGGGGCAAGTTGATCCCCGGCCGCGCGCCCGCCACCGTCAACAGACACCTCGCCGCCATGCGCGCCGTCTGGAACTGGGGCCGCGCCGCCGGCCTCGTGCCCTCCGAGCGGACATGGCCGACCAAGCTGATGCTGACGGAGCCCAAGGGCCGCACCAGGTACCTGAGCGACGTGGAGCTTACGCGCCTGCTCCAGGAGGCGAGGGCGCGCGGGCCGACCGAGCACGCGATGGTGATCGTGTCGCTCGCGACCGGCGTGAGGCAGAGCGAGCTGCTGCGGCTCACGTGGTCTGACATCGACTTCGAGCGAAATCGCGCGCGCGTGCTGCTCAGCAAGAACGGCGAGTCGCGGCGCGGTCCACCTGCCCGCCGTCGCGGTCGACGCGCTCAGGGCGGTCCTGCGCCAGGGCGTGGTGTCGGCGACGCGCTGCTTCGTCGATTCCGCGGGCGAGCCCTACAGGAAGGCCACCCTCCACCACTGGTGGAACGTCGTGCGCAACCTTGCCGCGCTCACCGACTTCCGCTGGCACGACCTCAGGCACTCCTGCGCCTCGTTCCTCGCGCAGAAGGGGGGCGACGCTGCTCGAGATCGGCAGCGTGCTCGGCCACAAGTCCCCGTCCGTGACGATGCGATACGCGCACCTCGTGCAGGGCGCGCCCGTCACCGGGCACTCGGCGCTCGACGAGAAGCTCAGGGGCGGGTGATGGCGCGCAGATGCAAGGCCGCCCCCGGCGGCACCATCTCGATGGAAGAGCTGAGCCGCCGGGTGGAGGAGCGGATCGAGACGGGCCGCAGATCGCCGCGGCGCCTCGGCGCCCCCAAGCTGCCCGACGAACTCGAGGTGGAGTTCGCGCGCAGCGCCGAGGAGGCGGCGGCTTCGTGGGCGGCGTGGGAGCGATCCGAGGTCGACAACATGCTGCGCTGCCTGCGCAGAGACGGCTATGGCGAGATGGCTGACACGTTCGCGGCCAAGTTGAAACAGCTTCGGGTGTATGAGCGCGCCGTTGATGTGCGCAACGCCCGCGCCGATCTCACGCGCATCAACCGCGGTAAGAATCTCAAAGTGCTCAACGCCAACCGGCAGCCGAGCCAGACGGCGATCGGCGTCGAAGAGGCCTACCGCAGGCACCGCCGCATGGGCAAGTCGGTGGAGGACGCCCGCCGGCTGGTCCACCACAACTACGGCGGCGACTACTCCAAGCGGCACATCAACAGGATGTTGGCAGCGGCACAGGCGGATGCCGATAAAAGGAAGACGCCCGGCCGGGAGTGATCCGCGACCGGGCGGTGAAGCGGTCTGTCTAGCCTTCCTTACGGCAAACCCACAGATTATGCGCGCCAGGTCCGGGTAGAGCGGTGCCAGGAAGCACGCCATCGCGTCGTTGTCGTAGCACACCCGAAGCTCCTCGTACACCTCGCGGTACCTGGGCTCCACATGCGCCAGTTCCTTTGCGCTCATGAAGGTCCCGTAGCGCCGCTCCACCGCACAGCCAGCGGCCTCGATCGCCGCCTGCAGCTCCTCGATCTCGTACTCGTGGATGTGATTGCGCGCCGCCTTGCCATTGAACACCGGCGTCGAGAGGAGCAGCGTCCCACCCGGCTTGAGGACAGCGCGACAGCCCTTCAACAGTAGCGACCCGGACTCGGGCTCCATGCGCTCGATCAGCTCGAAAGCAACAGCGACATCGCGGTCCTTGGGCAGTTCTCCGTAGCGGGTGGTGAAGTCGAACCTATCGCGAACCTGGGCCCACGTGCGCGCCGGCTCGTCGGGCAAGCGGCTGAGATCAACGCCGATGTAGCTCTTCGGCAGCCATGACGGCGACAAGCTCAGCACCTGGAACAGCGGCAGTTCCGGACCGCACCCTACGTCCACGACGGTGCTGCCGACCAGGATGTGCCGCCGGGCGAAGCTCCACCTGAAGAAGTGCGCAGAGAAATCCCTGTGCAGGATCTTGCCGTGGTGCTGCATGCTGAGGTAGGAGCGGTCAAACTCGCGCTCCGGACGGGTCGCATCCATGAACAACGGCAACGGCGGTGCCGATTCAACGTTGGGGACCGGCGCCAACTTGCGCGCCTCTTTGACATTTGCAGACATACGTAGATACCTCTTGCCGCGCCGCTCCGCGATGGACGGGGCATCCGAACGCGACGGCAACGAGAGTCGCACCCTCTCGGGACACTCCGTTAACGAGATGTCCCTACGACACCGCTAAATCTCCGTTAGGTATCGAGGCGGAAGCTTTTCGGAGATGTCGAAGCAGATACAGACTACGAAACCGCTGCCGCATGACTGGACGTTCGAGAACTGGCCGGCCAATATCTACCCGTACAACGGGCAGAAGGCACGGCATGTCGTGCGCCAGAACATCGACGAGCTGATGAGATGCGCCGCATTGGCGCGGCCGGGGCATGGATCATCATCTTCGCAGCCGGCTACGCGAAGTGGCTCGCCTCCAAGGCGGCGCGCGTCATCGATGACTACAGCATCGCACCAATGCGCCCGAGCACGCGCAGAAGCGGGGCGGGGCGGCCGGCGAGGCTGCGAGGGCGAAGGCGGGCAGCGCCGGCTAACACCGTGAGCGACCGGCCGCCCGACACGTCCGAGGAGGCCGAGCGCGTGCGCACCGCAACGGCCAACATCGACGGTCTCGATCACATGACGCTGACGCGGGAGAATCTCGAGTGGTGGGCCTGGCGGGCACGTGCGAATCGGGCAGCCGCTCTCAAGCTGCCCATTCCGCGCGGACCTGCCGCCGTCGATGCGCGGATCGTCAAGGAATTCCTCGACAAGCCGCGGCGGCGGAGGCGGAGGTACAAGGAGATGACGCTCGGAGACACTCCGCGCCTCATTCAAAACTGACGCGATGCAGCGGCTCGGATACCTCCTCAGGTACGGCGCTGTCCCGTTCCGCGGAGCAGCCGGCCGGGCATCGCCGAAGACGACCGCCGCGAGGCGGAGCACGGCGGAGGCGAGTGCCAAATGCGCCCAGCAGGTGCGGGAACTCCACGCCGCGGGACTCTCCAACAGCGCGATCGCTGAGGCTCTCGGCGTGAGCCGGAAGACCGTGCAGCGCGCGCTTGGGGATCGCGGGATGCGGCATCGAACTGGCAGCACGGATCGCGGCGCGCGCGGCCACTTCGAGCACGTAAGACCGTGGGGGACACCGCCAAACACTCGCGAACGGTCGCGGCACTCGGCTTACGATCCGATCGACTTGACACCCCGGAGTAACCAGACATGGCTGACACACAGCACGAGCCGCTCGCGCCACTCGATCCGCTGCAACGATACCGGGTCGACGAGGGGGCGCGTTACCTGCGCGTCTCCGTCCCGGGGATCTACAGGCGTCTCCGGGCCGGCGAGATCGCCACCATCGTGGAGGGCCGCAGGCGATTCATCCCGGGCTCAGAGATCGTGAGGCTATCGCGCGCACCGGCGGCAGCGGCCTGAAATTAAATCGCCCCGAGCCGGCGGGCAACCGGCGCGGGGCGCAAGGAGAACTCAAATGCAGAAGCATTTTATCGAATTGCAGTCGGAAGGCACACCGGCCGCCGAGTCGGGCCTGGCGGTCGCCAAGCACGAGCGCCCGGTGCCCACCGTCAAGGCCACGAGGGTAGCGACCAGCAACGGCGGTGCCCTCTTGGTGTTGACGTGCCCCTTCTCCGGCGAGACCCACCGCCACGGCACGACGGGACCCAACTTTGGCAACGGCGACGGACCGCGGCACTCGCACTGCGTGGAGATCCCGTCGCGCACGTACGTCTTGCGCAAGGTTAAGTCACGCTCTATCGCTGACAGGGAGGCCAAGCGGTGAGCACGAAGAGAGACCCGAAGGGCGGCGCAGATTCCAACGTCGTCAGCTTCCCGTCGCCGTTCGAATCGGCAGCGCTCCCGTGGTCGAAGAGGGGAAGCGAAAAGCTCCTGCCCAAGCACGCCGCCTACCTCACTGCGCGCGGGATCAAGAGGGAGAGCCTCAAGACCGGCGGCTTCCACTCCGAGCCCGACGGCCTCCTGTTCCAGTACCACGGCCCCGACGGCAGCCCCGTCGACTTCGGCCGCAAGCGCTTTCTGCCGGCGCGGATGCACGACGGCCAGGGGATGAAGTTCACCCAACCGCCGGGCGCACCGCCCAGGCTCTACTTCTGGCCGTCGCCGGAGCTTGCCGCGTGGCTCCTCGACACGACCCGCGAGCTGTTCATCGGCGAGGGCGAGACGCGCGCGGCGGCGGTCGGGCAGCACGGCCACCTGTTCGTTGCCATCGGCGGAATGTGGAATTGGCTCTGTCGCACCGCGGACGGCGAGTCGGTCGAGATCGGGGACCTCGATGAGATCGCGTGGAAGGGGCGCCAGGCCACGATCGTCGTGGACCGAGACGTCGTGAGGCCGGAGAAGACCAACCTCCAGATGGCGGTGCTCCGCCTGGCCCGCGCGCTCGAGGCCCGCGGCGCCAAGGCGAGCGCCATCATCGTCCCTGACCTCAGCAACGGCAAGACGGGCGCCGACGACTACGTCGCCGCTGAGGGCATCGACAGATTCCTGGCGCTCCCGCGCCGATCGCTCGACGAGCCCGAGTTCGAGTCGTGGGGGCTGCGCGTCAAGGAGCACTTCACGGAGACCGGCAATGCCGAGCGGTTCGCGATGCTCTACGGCGACAGGCTCAGGTACGCCCACGGGCTCGGCGCGTGGCTCGAGTGGGACGGCTCGCGGTGGCAGCCCGACGAGACGGAGCGAATCACGCAGTACGCGATACGGAACGCGCGGGCGCTGCACCGCGAGGCCGTGGCGCAGGGCGACGCCGACCGCCGCGCCTCGATGGCGAAGTGGGCGATGGCGTCCGAGTCGGGTTCCAACATCTCCAAGACGCTGGCGCTCGCCCGCTCCATGGAGGCGCTCGCCGTGAGGGCGCGCGACCTCGACGCGCACCCTTTCCTCCTCGCCGTGCGCAACGGCGTGTTGGGACCTCGCGAGCGGCGAGCTGCTGCCGGCACGGCCGGAGTGGCTCATCACCAAACAGGCACCGGTCGCGTTCGACCCGGCGGCGCGCTGCCCTCGAGTTCCTCGCGTTCATGGAGCGCACCTTCAGGGGGCACCCGGAGGTGGTCGGTTACATGAGGCGCGCGATCGGCTACGCGCTCACTGGGAGCACGCGCGAGCAGTGCTTCTTGCATCCTCTGGGGCACCGGCTCCAACGGCAAGGGGACGCTCAACCGCCTGGCCAAGGCACTCCTCGGAGAGCTGCACGTCGAGTCTGACATCTCGACCTGGGCGCGGCGCGCCGACTTCCGCGCGGGCGGCACGCGCGAGGACCTGCTCGCGCTGCGCGGCGCGCGAATGATCGCCGTCGAGGAGCCGAGCAGAGGCTTCAGGCTGGACGAGGCGTTCATCAAAACGATGACGGGGCAGGACGAGATATCCGCGCGGCCGATCTACGGCAAGCAGACCACCTTCACGCCCGAGGGCAAGCTCTTCTTCTTCACCAACCACAAGCCCGTGATGTCGGGGCAATGACTACGCGCTCTGGCGGCGCGTGCACTTCGTCCCCTTCATGGAGAGGTTCGAGGGCGAGGCAAGGATCGCCGACTTAGGCAGCCGCCTCGCCGCAGAGCTGCCTGGCGTGCTCAACTGGGCCATCGAGGGCTGCCTCGAGTGGCAGCGCGTCGGGCTCGCGCAGCCCAAGGTCGTCACCGACGCCACGGAGGAGTACCGGAAGGAGCAGGACCGCTTCGGCCAGTTCCTCGAGGACGAGACCGAGCGCGGCGCCGGATACTGGGAGTCGACCGACGCGCTCTACACCGCGAACACCGAACTGGTGCGACAGGACGGAGTCAGGTTCCCCGTCGTCAGGGGACAGTTCCACGAGCCGCTGAGGTCCCACGGGTTTGAGCCGAAGAAGAAGAAGGTCGAGGCGACCCAACACCGCGGTTGGGAGGGGTTGCGCCTCACCAAGGACGGCAAACGGCGCGCCGTCGTAAAGTTCTGAACCACCGGCGGGGTACAGGCGAAATGTTTCTGTTTATAGGAGTAGCCCTGCAAAAGTGGGCCTTTTTTACTCCATCGGGTGTACCCCCTGTACCCCCCCCCTGTACCCCTCCGAAAGACTATAAATTACGGCATTTCGCACGCCAAGGGTTACAGGGGGTGCGCTCTTTCGCAGAGTTTGTTCAGTAGTTCTCTTACGAGGGGTTCTACTGAATGCTGTACCCACTGTACCCCTGTACCCCTACGATCGGCCCTTCGGTCACGCCTATGAGCTTGCCGTGGGCGGTGGCGTCGCCCCCGCCGCGCCTCCTGGCGGCAGTACCGGCGTGCCAGCTGCCTGCGCGGCAGCCTCCGCCTGTCGCGCTGCATCGGCGGCCTTCTCGCGGGCCTCGTCCATGCACGCATCACTGCAATGGCGTTGTGCAAGGCGGTAAGATCAAACGCTTGAATCAAGCCTGGAAGAGCGATTCCGGCTGTCCTGTTCGGAATGTAGGCCGTGATGTTGCCAAGCAGCTCAATTTCCTTGGAGTGCTGAGTGAACACTGGACCTCCACTGAGGCCGTTAATTGAGACACCGTCAATCCGATATCAGTCGTCGGGTTGAAACGCACTAACGTGACCCCGAAAGAAACACAACGTTTCCGGCACGATCGCCGGATAGCCGAGCCAGCCGACAGGCACGCCAATCCGGATCATCTTTTTTGGATCGACCAATGGCAGTGTCTTCTCCGGTAATGCCGCTGCCAGCTCCATAGTGGGCTTTTCTGTCTTGAAGACTATTAGCGCAGCCGTGTCTCGTGCAACGTCCGGCCAAATGACTCGGTTCCCCTGAGGAAGCCAGACTTCGCGGCCGGATTCCGCGTGCGTGATGCGGATAGGTTGTTGCCACTTGTTCGCGTTGCTCAAAACATGAGCCGCGGTTGCTATACCGATCACGAAACGATTTGTGTTGTATGCGAACAGAAACCCCGTGCCGTATCCGTCTGGCGTCTCGATTTTGAAGACGTGTTTCCGAACGATCTCTTCAGCGGCGTTCCAGCTCATCAGGTTCCAGCTCCGCGGACCCCAGCCCTGGGACTAGTATCGCACTCCATGGATGCCACTGGTAGTGGCCGAAACACGCGCGCAGCCCCGCCTCGGCGCGGCGGCCCGCCGGCCGCTTCGCACCAAATGTCCCCGCGAGGGCCACCTCCAGTAGCGTCTCCTCCCGTGATTCCGCAGAAAGCCACTCCCACAAGCTTAGTACGCCGCAATTCCGCAAGAACAGGACCGTGTGACGCCAGTTAGGTGTTTTGACTGCCGCCCGCGGGCGCATACGGACGCCCAGGAGGCCCCTCGGGTGCCCCGCGCCCTGCCCGAGGGCCTGGCACCCGCCCCGGAGGGCCGGTGCGGCCTCCGTATGCGGCCTGGGAGTGCTTCCCGGGCCCAGGCCTGCGGCCTCGCGGCCACCATGGTTAGAAGTTTGGAGTTTGAACACCCGGTAGGGGCATGTGCGAGGGCCGATCGGCACCATATAATCCCCCTCAACGCTAGTTGAGGACTTTCAAACATGGCGCCTTCGAAGCCGAAATTTGTCACCTACTACCGCGTCTCCACGCAGAGGCAGGGCCGCTCGGGCCTCGGCCTCGAGGCGCAGAAGGCCGCAGTCGAGGCGCACCTCCGCCAGCACGGGGGCGCGGAGGTCGCGAGCTTCACTGAGGTGGAGTCTGGCCGGCTCGACGGCCGGCCGCAGCTCGCAGCCGCGCTCCTCCGTTGCCGGCAGACGAACGCCACGCTGCTAGTCGCCAAGCTCGACAGACTCAGCCGCAATGCCTCATTCCTCCTCAACCTGCGCGACGCAGGCGTGAAATTCCAGGCGCTCGACCTGCCGGAGGTGAACACGCTCACCCTCGGCGTCCTGGCCGTGCTCGCCCAACACGAGCGCGAGACCATCTCGCAGCGAACGAAGGCCGCGCTGGCTGCACGGCGTGCACGGGGCCTGCCGCTCGGCAACCCGCGGGACCTCAGGGCGTACGCCGCCCGCGGGTCCGCGCTCGGCCGCAAGGCTAACACCGAGAGGGCCCGCGAGCGCGCCAGGGAGATCGCGCCGCAGATCAGGGCTGCACGCGAGGCCGGCCACGCGTCGCTCCGCCAGGTCGCGGCCTACCTCAACGGCCTCGAGATCACGACGCCGCGCGGCAGGCGGTGGACCGCGACGGCCGTGCGTAACGCGGAGCAGGTCCTCAAGCGAGCCGGCTGACCCTCCTGTCGCAATGGCGCCACGGGTGGCGCCCCCGGTCGCTCCAAACACGGGGCGGGGGGACCAAACAGCCCCTCAGTCGCCGTAGGGGACACCGCCAAACTCTCGCATCCCGCGCGGCCTAACACGCCTTAATAGAGGCTATGCCAGAGAAGCCGCTGACCAGGCCCTACGGCCTCAGTCTCCCCGACGAGCAGGTCGCGCGCCTGGACCGCGCCGCGGCGGAGTTCATGCAGACGCGTTCCAGCCTCGTGAGGCTGATCCTCGAGGGGTGGCTCAGGAACTTCGAGCACCCGTCCGCCAGCGAGGCGCTCAAGACCATCTCCAACACCGAGGAATCCACGAGCCAATGAGTACCACACACAACGAGATCCTTGCCGAGCGCGGCGCGACCGAGGTGCAGGCGCGAGCCGACAGCGCCTACCGGCACGCGTTGGGTTGCGGCGCTCCGCCGCGCCTCTCGGGGGAGAGCCTGCCCGAATACCGCCTCCGCCTGGTGGACGGCTTGAGGGGGTTCTCCGAGCGCTGGCGCCGCGTCGATCGCGTCGGCCTCGCGGGCGTCGCGCGCTCAGGCGCTCTCGGTGTCGCGGAGGAGCAGGTCTACGGCGACGCGGTGCAGAGCGTCAAGCGCAACACCGGCCCGCTGCGCAAGGTCACGGAGGTTGACTCCGAGACTGGGTCCCGCATCACCCGCTTCTACGGCGACCCGCACGCGTGGCTCGACGACTTCTCCTTGCCGACGCGCCGCCTGACGGGCATCAACACCAAGGGGAGCCGGCGATGAGGGACATCCTCAGCTCGATCCTGCGCCACGCGGTGCAGCCCGGCGACGGCTCCCTCATCCCTGAACAAACGCACAGCATGAACGCCCAACACTGCCAGGCCCTACTCGACACCTCGCGCGATCGCCTCCGCGATGCGCACTCCGCCCGCGACCGCGCCGCCAAAGAACTCCGCGCCGCGGAGCAGCGGCTGCGCAGGGTGCTCGAGGTCATCGACGAGTCGGCGAGCGCCGATCATGCCTCCGACGAGGCCGAGCGCACGGCCCGCGCGGCCTCCCAGGCCTGGGCCGCCCGCGGGTGTCAGGAATGTGATGAGCCCGACCGCGACCTGCTCGACCACGCCGCCGCCGCGCAGAGCGCCGCCGCCAACGCCCGCGACGCGATCCCCGCGCTCGAGGGCGCCGTCGAATCCGCGCGGCATGCGTTGGAGGCCGCGGAGTCGAATATCTACGAGGCGGTCCGCGGCGCCCTCGTCGCCAAGGCGGAGGCCCAATTCGCCGTCATGGAGCGCGTCGCCATGGAGTTCGACGGCGCGAGCCGCGAGGTGCAGGGCCTCGCGCGGGCGATGTCGGGTCGCATCCACCCCTTCGGCAGCAACGCCGCAGCCGCGGCGCTGCTCTCCCGCGTGCGCGATGCGCTCCCGGCGCCCCCGGCGCACGACTCCAAGGACCTCATGCTCCACGGCGCCGCGCTGGACTCGGACGCGTGGGTCCAGCTCGCGAGGCGACTGCTCGAGGACCCGAATGCCAAGGAGTGAGGTCAGAAGTTTTCCCGCGCGTGCGCCCATTGATGCGCGGTTATCTCCGCCGGTCCATCTCTTTCCGGCGGCCCGTAAGCGGTCAGAGCGGGGACAGATCGGCCGCAGCCCGCGGGGCGGTTCTACGGCGCGGCCGGTATGGCCGCGTCATCCTCCTCGCCCGCGCGGGCCGCTCATCCTCGGGCGAGAGCGAGAGCCGGCGGCGTCGCATGCGCGTGGCCGGCACCTTCTCTGAGGCACGGCGGTGAGGAAGCGACACGCAGGGTGGGCCAGGCGGCAGGCGCGTCGCTGGCGCGAACACTTCCGCTTGAACCCCCCACCTCTGCCTGGGAAGCAACCCGACCAGCCCGTCCGCCGCGGTGGCTCGAGCGATGCCCGCCCGACGTAACAGCGGCAAGCCCCGCCGCCCCCAGGGGCGCCCGCCCGGGCACTGCAAGGTCTGCCAACACCCCGAGCGCGCGCGCATCGAGCTGCTGCTCGCGGGCGGCGCCGGCTTCTCGGCGGTCGCGCGAAAGTTCGCGATCAGTGCGCGGACCCGCTCGCCCGCCACTGGAGGAAACACGTCTCCGACGCCCGCAAGGCGGCGCTGGCGCTGGGCCCCGTGCAGGTGCAGGCGCTCGCCGCGCGCTGCGCGGAGGAGAGCGAGTCGGTGCTCGACCACCACCGCGCGACCCGCGCCGGTCTCTACTCCATCTACACCGCGGCCGTGGAGGCGGGAGACGGGGTGACGGTCGCCTCGGTCGCCGGCCGCCTTACCGAGGTGAACTCCGCGATCGCGCGCATCACGGGCGAGATCGCCTCCTCGCCGCTCGTGCAACACAACACCCTCAACGTCATGATGGGCTCGCCCGAGGTGCAGCGGTTCCTCGCCGACATCCTTCACCAGTTGAAGCTGTACCCCGACGCTCGCCGCGCCCTACATTCCTGGCTCGAGGCGCGCGAGACCGAGGCGGCAGGCCGACCGCTCCCCGCCCTGGAGCATAAGCCCTGATGGACGACGCGCCCGACATCTACCGCGCCGCGCTCAGGGCCTTCCGCGGCGACGCGCTGAGGGCCCGCGACACGTTGGTCCCTTCGGCCTTCCAGGCGCTCTGGGAGATCGCCCGCTTCATTGTCCTCTACGGCGGCAGGTCCGCCGCCAAGAGCTGGTCGATCGCCCGCGTGCTCCTCGTGCTCGCATCCGAGGCGCCGCTGCGCGTCCTCTGCTGCCGCGAGATACAGGGCTCGATCAAGGAGTCCGCGTACCGACTGCTCGCCGACCAGATCGTCATGTTGGAGCTGGACGACTTCTACGAGGTCCAGGCCGACCGCATCATCGGCAGGAACGGGTCCGTATTCTACTTCGAGGGCCTCAGGTACAACGCGTCCAAGATCCGCTCCTACGAGGGCGTGGACGTCGTCTAGGTCAGGAGGCGCAGTCGGTCAGCGAGCTGTCATGGGAGACGCTGCTCCCCACGGTCCGCAAGCCCGGCAGCTGGCTCTTCATAGCTTCAACCCGATGACGAAGGCGGACCCGGTGCTCAAGCGCTTCGTCGAGAGCACGCCGCCCAACGCGATCGTCAGGAAGGTGAGCTATCGGGACAACCCTTTCATGTCGCCGGAAGCCGAGGCCGAGCGGCAGTGGTTGGAGAGGACGGACCCCGACGCTTACCGCCATGTCTGGGAGGGGTTCCCCCGCGAGGTCTCCGATGCGCTGATCCTGCGCGGCAAGTACGTCGCCGAGTCCTTCGAGGTGCAGCAGTCGTGGGCCGGCCCGTATCATGGCTTGGATTACGGCTTCGCGCGCGACCCCTCCGCGGCGCTGCGCTGTTACGTCGACGATGAGACCCGCACGCTCTACGTGACCCACGAGTTCTGGGCCTTGGGCGCCGAGATCGACGCGCTGCCGACGAGCCTCGAGGCGGCGATCCCCGGGATATCCCGCCACGTCGTGTACGCCGACAGCGCCCGTCCGGAGTCTACTTCCTACGTCGCGCGCAACGGCATCTCGAACGCGAGGAGCGTCGAGAAGTGGCCGGGGTCGGTGGACGATGGCATCGCGTACCTGCGGGCCTTCTCGCGCATCGTGATCGACCCCTCCTGCCGGCACCTCCTGGACGAGTGCGGCAGCTACAGCTTCAAGACCGACAGGCTGACGAGCGTCCCGCTGCCCGAGCCGCTCGATGCCAACAACCACCTGATCGACGCGCTGCGCTACGCGCTCTCTCCCCTAATCCGCAACCAGCCGAGCGGCGGCTACTTCGCGCGCCAGGAATGCTGGTCAACGGCGAGCCCGTCGGCGCATCCGAGGGCCGCCCGTTGCTCGTGTTCGCCACCGCGGCATTGTCCGATCGTCCCGGGGGCGCCGTGGGCTTCGCCTACTGGGCGCTGTCTCCCCACCATGGCCACTACTCCGTTCCGCTCGACTACGACCTCGCCGAGGTGGACGCTGCGTGCTCGGCGCAGGGCCTGGGCGCAGTGTTCGCGCGGCTCGCCGAGCTGCGCGATGAGTGGCGGCCGTTGGAGACAGGCGCGGCGCTCTACGCGGAGGAGGGCGACTCTCGACGCGCTCCTGCCTCCGGTCGTTGAGCTGTCGGACTCCCTGGGCACCGCCGATCTGCGTTCCTGCGGATCGAGTCGGAGAGCCTCCCCGCAGGTTCCCTCGATGATCGCGCGGCCTCTGTGCGCACGCCGGTCAACTCCGGGACGTTCGCCAAGCTCTCGCGCACGGCGTACGCCAGGCAGATGACGCACCGAAGCGTCACGGCAAACCATCTGATGTCACAGGTTCTCGGGTATCGCTCCGGAGCGGATGCTCCGCGCGAGCTGGCGGCCGCCTTCGTGTTCGGGTGCTGCGTCGCGTATAACCGCCACCGCCGACCACCCGCCCAGGCCGCCGCGCTGCCCGTCCCGATCGCCGCCCCCGACGCCGAGCGCGCCACCGCGCGGGCGGCGGAGGATGCGGTGAGCCTCAGGCGCCAGGCGTTCGAGCGCGACGTCGAGGCATGGCAGGCGGAGTACGACGCCGCGCTCGCGGCCGCCCGGCGACGGAATGGCAATCCGACGTGGCAGCCTCGCTGCCCGCAGCAGGTCGGCGTTCGCCCGCGGCCGGTGCAGGGCTTCCCGCTGGCAGTTGGCGGCTGAGCGAGCGGTTGCTGCATCTGCAAGAGAGGTCCAACATGAGAATCGCCCGCCGGAACTTACCCCCGCCAGGCGCAGCCGTGACCCGCGAGGCACAGGGGCGATCGCGGACGATCAGAGTAGACGCCGACGTGTTCCGCGAGTCCGCGCGGCGCGCCAAGGGATTCGACATGGAGTTCGACACGCCGAACGCGCTGCTGCAGCAGTATGCTCGCCTCCCCCCTGGGCCCGCGCGCAACGAAGAGCGCCTCCGGCGCCTCATCGCGCCGTTCGCCCAGCTGAACAGGCGGATCGCACGATGAACGCACGTGGCAAGCTCGCGTGATCGCGGAGCGGGTGCGGGCTGAGCACCGCAGGAAGGCTAATCACCACCGACTGCTCCCGAGACGCGCGCAGAGCTGCGCCGCTGGGCCGACGAGCCACACAGCCGCGAACCCGTGTCGCTCGGCCGGGTCGCCGTGCTCCCCGAGGTAGGCCTTCACGCAGACCTCGGACCCCAGCACGCCCGCGTGTGCGGCGTCGATCGCCAGGAGCATCGTCCGCTTCAGATCCTCGCCGTACTTCGCCTTGGCGCGGATGGTCTCATCGATCCACTCGACCGCGCGGCTCAGCGCGACGTCCGCCGACGCGGTGCCGCTCGCTACAGCACGCCAGAACTCCGGGTCACGCGGCAGCGAAACAACCTGGAGAACGATGCGGTCAGAACCAATGAGAAGGACGTGGTCCTCGCCCCGATCGTCTCGCCCGGGAGCCTCCGCGGCGGCGAATCCCGCCTCTCTGAGCGTCGCCAGCACCAAGTCGATGACTCAACGCTCGCCGCGCTTGCCTACGTCGACGGGTCCGGCGACGCTCAGCCCGACGCGATCGCCGGCGAGCGTCGCGGTGGAGCGCGCCCCCTGCGGTGATGAGTAGTCAACGGTGCGCTCGTCGGGGCCTCGTGGTCGGTCGTTCACCATCCCCGGGCGGCCGGCGGTGATCCCCAGCTCAAAGCCCCTCCGCTTGGATCGTGATGCCGATCGGCCCTCCGCAGCCGGCGCACGGCCCGTTCGCGTCGGGAGCGTCTGCACCGCAGACCGTGCAGCGGATGGTCATGGGAAGCGCTATGTGTCAGTTCGTTGGGGGTCGCCAGTGTACAGCAGCGCGGCGCGGCGCTTGCGGGTGGCCACCCCCGCGGCGCTGCAGTCCGCCGCCATGCCCGACTCCCGCTTGCAACTCACAGCACAGTAACTGACTTACGCCGCGACCGCGCTCGGCCGGGCCCGCCGCTCGGAGCGGCCGATCCGCAGTTCGAGTCCCAGAGGGGCGCTTGCCGCCACAAGTCCGCAGCGAGTAGAGTTGCTAGAGATGGTGAGCAGAAGGGGGGTGCTTCGTGCCCTACGGCGACGCTAGCAATTCAGGAATGAGGACTACGGAGCAGCTCGGGCTCCAGCGATGCCCCCATTGTAATACAGCAAACCCTTCGATCAGCCGCAGACATATCTTCCCTATCCAACCCTCAAAGCAGGCATTTCAGCTTCCTGGCGGCCAATGGCTACAGTGGCATGTCTACGCTTGCGCCTCCTGCGGAGGTTTGGTGGGTGCCGCGACGCCGATAGCGCATGCGCAAGGTATGTGGCAATCAATCAGCCTGCTCTGTGGATCGTGCCAACGGTAACGGCGATCAGCTCGGATATTCCGCAATCCGCCGCACGTTATTTGACCCAGGCTCGCGAGACGATGGCATCCCCCGCTGCTTCGGTCATGATGTCGGCATCCGCGGTCGATGCGATGCTCTAAGGAGCGCGGCTACAAGGACGGGAACCTGTACGGCCGCATCGAAAAGGCCGAAACCGAGGGCGTACTCACTAAAGACATGGCTGCATGGGCCCACGACATTCGGCTCGACGCCAATGATGAGCGCCACGCGGATCACGACGCGTCGGCAAAGACCGGTGAGGATTCACTCAGATGCCTCGAGTTCGCCGACGCGTTGGCAGATCTGCTGTTCGTGCTGCCAGCGAGGGTAAGCCGCGGCAGGCAACCACCAGCACCACCTGCCGCTTCCCCTCAGGCAGCTTTGGCCGCGCCACCCGCAGCAAGAAGAAGATAGGGAATCTTGAGCGCGCGAGTCCAAGCCTAGGGCCGCGGAAAGTGCACAGTGCCACGCCGCCGCGCTTGCTGGTGACCACCCCCGCGGCGCTACAGTCCGCCGCATGCCCGACCCCCGCCTGCAACTCACCGCCCAGGAACTCACCTACGCCGCGACCGCGCTCAGGGCCGAGGCCCGCCGCTCGGAGCGGCAGGCGGTCGATCCCCAGTACGAGTCCGTCCGGTCGATCTTCCAGAGTTCGGCTCAGGCCTACGACGCGCTTGCCGCCAAGTTCGCGCGCATCGCGGAGCGGGTGCAGGGGTGACTACGGGCGCCACTTCTACGCTGCCGTGGAAGGCGATGCACCTCGCCGCCTAGAGCGAGGAGATTATGACGGCGGCGGCGATCACCACCAGCACCGCCTCAATCAGCGCAAGCGCGCCCTGCGCCTGCGCCGCCTTGAGCGCCATCCGAGGCACAAACGTTATATCACCCCTCGCGAGCGCGGCGATTTGCCTGTCTAGGAACCAACGCCCCATCCTGAGGAAGCCCTTCCTGGCACTCTCGTGGTAGACGTCGATGTCGAAGTTCTTCGGGTCAACACCCTTGCCGAGTTCGAGCCCGGCCGTGAAGCCCTTGGCCATTCCTCCGGCCCACAGCGCCAGCAGCTTCTCGATGACGCCCAGCGCGGCGGCGGCAACGTATATCTCACCGGCGCGGCGAACGTCCGCGATGGGGATGGTGGAAGAGAGCTTGTCGAGGTTGGCCAGGATGAGGGCTAGGGCGGCCCCGAACCCGCCGAGCATCCAGTTTGAGAACCTATCCGCCAACTCGCTCGTTGCTTCGGCGCCCGCCGCCATCACCCGCCCAGCGAGCTGGTTGCTTAGGAATGTCTTGGGTTCAAAGCCTGCGGGCCACCGCTTTGCATCACCTGTCTCCACGCTCATATCTCCCAGATCTCGATTGAATGTAGTATAGGCGGTGCAGCCGCGGCTGACGAAACTGACACTCTACATCCGCTTCCGTGCCGCAGCTCTACGCAAGACGTCCCGGTCGCGCCGACGTCGGACGCGTTTGAGCACGCGCGATCGGCGACTTAGATAAGGGGTGACTGCTGTGGGCAGACGCAAACGAGTGCGAGGACGTAGTCTTGCCGAATTGATGGCTATTCTCGGAAAGGGAGCATTTGACAAGAATATCGCCCGAGTGAATACGCTGACAAAAATCCATGATTCACTTCGCGCAGCGGAGAAAAGCCGTTATCCAGGAGGCGGCGCAGATGTACTGAGGGCGGCAGTGGTTCTTCTGCACGCCAGCCTCGAGGACCTGCTTCGACGGGTTGCAAGGGACCGCATTCCCGATGGTGGCGAAGAGGCACTCAGGCAGATTCCCTTGATCGGCTGTGCGCCTCGCGAGAAATTCTCACTCGGCGAATTGGCCCGGTTACGTGGCAAGACGGTGGAGGAAGTCCTAATGGAGTCGGTGCAGCACTATTATGACTCCTTCGTCACTTTCAACAGCGTCGCGGACATCGAGGGGGTTCTGCGGCGAAGTGATATCAAGCAGGACCGCGTCAAAGGCCTCTACCCAGCCTTAGCGGAACTGATTGCCAGGCGGCACGAGATTGTTCATCGAGCCGACGTTCTCGGGCCTCGGCCGACCGAAGGCAATGTCGTTGACATCGCGCACCGAACGCAACCACTCAGCGTCGGAAAGGTCCGACGGTGGACGAGCGTTGCGCGTCGCTTCGGGCACGCGATACTTGTGGAGATGTCCCAGGTGAGGTTAGCCAATCTCTCGGCGGGAGCTGAATGGTTCTTCGGCGAAGGGCGGCAGCGAGCGAGGTAGTGGGAACGGAGTCGTCCAACCCCAAGCGGAACGCATCCGCCGCCAGCAGCGGCGTGGCGCGGGCGCCTCGGATCTCCGTTGCGGCCGATCGTCTGATCCAGCGCTCAAACCGGTCCTACGCGGTTGGGCGCGCGTTCCGGTCACCTCCACCGGCCCCGCATATCCGGGTTCACCGGCGGCGCGGCCGAGTAGTTACACTTCCCGTTGCACTCGGCGCCCGGAAGAGGCGGAAAGCGCTGGTTTGCCGCGGCCCAAGCGCAGCGGCAGGTGGGGCGAAAACGCGCGGGGAATCTAGGCGATTCCGTAAGGACTCTGTCCGAGGCGCGTCGGGGAGGGTGGAACTTGAAAACCGGCGTCGGGGCAACCCGACCGTGGGTTCGAATCCCACCCTCTCCGCGATCGATTTTTCTGCTCTTTCGAGCACTTAGCTCGATTTTAGAGATACTCCCGTAAATTCACCGCTGGTTGCGAGGCGTGGGCCGGCAGGACTGGCTCGCGCTGGTGAGCGGCCCGGAGCGAGCTCGAGCCGATGACGCAAAGACTCAGCTCAACGATGCTTTAGTTCGGTTCAGGCCTTTTCCGGCTTCCAATGGCGTCGTATTGGGAGTCGTATTGCTGAGTTCTGTAACCTAAAGGGCCGGTCTGCGTGAGCGGGTCAGTCCTTTTTCCCAACCCTGACGAACTCGTGTGGAATGACGTGAAGAACAACGGCGTCGGTCGTGCGCTCGTACACGGACCTGCAGACTTGATGCGCGCCGTCGTGGCGCGATTGCGTTATCTTCAAATGACGCCAGCGAAGATTCGGTCATTCTTTCAACACCCAGAGACCTGTTATGCGGCATACGCATAGTCACCGTTGATGCCGAGCACTGTGTGGGTCAAACGCTGCATACAGGCTCGATCGGTCTGGAAAATTGTGAATTATCCGATCTACATTCCTGAGGAAGACTCAGACATTGCCGCCCTATTAGTCAGGGGTCATGTTATGCGGCTCGCAGCGGAATTGAAGCGTCGTACTGCGTTGGGCTCTGCGTCTGCGGCTGCGGTGCTGGGCGTCTTGGAGTTTATGGGGGCTATCAGCGGGACGCCGGATTCCGAAGCTGCCATTAGTTGCTGTGTTGGGCCTGCCAAAGCGGGCGATCCTTATGCGCAATATGTTCTTGCCTGGGCCTATTGGGAAATGGGCAACAGGACGGACGCGATGCGTTGGATGAAGCGTTCGGCAGCAGAGTCATTCTTGCCCGCGTTGGTGGACTCGGGGAGAATGCTAGTAGCGCTGGCGGACAACGCGGTCGAGCTTCGGACTGCCGTGGGATTTCTGTGGGGAGCGAATAGGCTTGGACATGTTGTACCTCTCGCTGTTATCAGCGGGATTGCCGTTCGCGGCCAACTTGGTCCGATACGGCGTCTGCTTGGACTGATGCTTTTTCCATACGCAGCGATTCGTCTTATGCTTGTGGTCCGTTGTGAGCCCTTTGGGATTCGGTGCTTCAGCCTCCATCGACGTCAAAATGTGCCATTCTTTCGACGAGTGGATTATGCGGCCGAGCCGATCGATGATCAGGATAGCCTCGACCTCTAGGCGTACGTCAGCAGCGATCCCTTGGATAAGACGGATCCGGAACACCTACGCCCAGAGACTCGTTATGCAGCATGCGCATAGTCTTTAACTTATGTACTGATTAGTAACTCAGGGAATACCTGGGATGTCGCCGAATACCATGCTCTCGCGCTGGGCAATGAATGCGAAGGAAGTGGTTATTCAGGATTCAGTATCCGCCAGCGCGATTACTCCTGTAACGCACGGGTCGCTACCATGAGTACAGCGGACTTCTTGGCCTCTATCGAGGCAGAGTGGGAGCCTAACACGGGCTTTCTTTGGAAGGCGCGTCAGGGTCAGTTTGATGCCATCGGTCACGAGCGTACGGTGACTAAGCTGCGGAGTTTGGCGATTGACGAGGCCGCGGACGTTCCCCGTCGGTTGGTCTCTCTGCTGTGGTATATGCCGCTTTTCCTCCATTGGCAGATAGATCGCATTCGTGAGGCCGGTGGCGACATCATTTCCTATACGCGGGCAATCACCTCAGTGACAAACGAGATTGAACGAATTTTGGGTACTCCGTAGACGAGCAGGGCGGTTCCGTAGAAGACGAGGATCTCATAGTTACGATAAATCAAATAGTTATGGCTATTTAATGATCTAGATTCGATAAATGCATCGCCCCAGCATGGCTCCGAGGCGCGCGGTCACTTGTTTTTGCGCCGCTTCTCCGCTTCGCGCAAGGCATCGGCGTCGCGCTGGTCTTCCTCAACGGACTTCGCGCGCGACAGGGCTTCCTTTTCCTCGGGCGTCAGCTTATCGGAGGCCTCCGAAGCCGAGCCTTCGATAGGCTTGCCGTCCTTGGTCTTCTCCTCGACGAAACGTTTGGTCTCCTCGTCGTAGCGCCGAGCGGATTCGTAATCGCCTTCACCTTGGACCTTGGATGTCATGCCGTTGCTCCTGAAGCTCAGCTGTGAGCCGATAGAGGAGTGCAAGCAACCGTCATGCCGGCATCCTGAAGCTCGAGTCAGTGCATCCCGGCGGATGCCACGGAGGGCTCACCCGGTACCAGCTGATGCGGCCGAAAGAGCCGTCCGCCTTCGGCGAACAGAACGAAGCTGAGAGACGCGAGGCCGCAGAGCAGGGCGCCGAGCGCGAGCGGCAGCGTCGAGCCGTTGAACCGCGCGCCTATGAGCGCGGCCACGACGGCGCCGCCGCCGGTGCCGACGCAGCCCTGCAGAGAGGCCGCGATGCCCGCGACCGATCCCATCTGCTCCATCGCCATGGCGCCGAAGTTGGCCATGATCAGTCCCAGGCAGCACATTGTCGCGCCCTGCAGGACGATGAACGTCCATAACGTTTCGGCTCCCAACGCCGCCACCAATGTGTGCAGGCCGCTCGCGGCGATGAAAACCAACAGACCGGCCTGCGAGATGATCCGCATGCCGAAGCGCTCTACGACCCGGGAATTGAGGAAAGAGGAGACGCCCATGGACGCCGCGCAGACGGCGAATACCGAGGGCATGAGTGAGGGACGGTGGAACACGGCTCCAAAGATCTGCGGCATCATCCCCACGTAACCGATCACGGAGCCGAACATCAGAGCTACAGCGAGCGTGTACCAGAGCGACGCGCGGTCGGTGACGACTTTGCCGACGGCACCGGTTATGTGGCTCACCGTCAGCGTCATGCGGTACTCGGGATGCAACGTCTCGGGCAGCCGAAAATACACCCACGCCAGAACGACGGCGGCGAACCCGAAGAACACATGGAATAGGGCGCGCCAGGGACCAAGCAGAAGAACGAGTTGGCCGATGCTGGGCGCGACGATCGGAACCATGATGAAGACGATGAAGGTCAGCGACATGACGCGCGCCATCTGCCGACCACCGTACAGGTCCCGGATGATGGAGCGGGAGATGACCATGCTGGCCGCGGCGATGCCATGCGCGAAGCGCCACGCCAGCAGAGTCTCGAAGGTGCCGGACAGACCCACCGCTGCGGCGGCAATGACGTAGAGCGCGAACCCGAGCAGCAGCACCGGTCTTCTGCCAAAGCGGTCGGAGAGCATTCCCCAGAACAATTGTCCGATGCCGACGCCAGCGATGTAGATCGTGATGACCCACTGCGCCCGGTTCGCATTGGTTACGCCGAGGTCGTGCGCAATGGTCGGCAGAGCCGGCAGCATGGTATCCACCGCGATCGCCTGGCAGGCCATGATCGCGGCAGTAAGGACCAGGAACTCGCGAAAGCCGATTGGGCGCGCGAGGGATTCGGAAGGCTGGGTTTGCATGCGCTTTTGAAGGTCGCTACGGATCCGTCGCCGGCATGGTGAGGCAGGAGCGCCCCGGCTAGCAATTGCAGTGTGCACAGGTGCGGCTTGGCGACCTCGCGCCCGGTTGCGGCGGCGGTGCACCCGCTATAATCCGCCGCCAATCACCTCGCTGCATCGGGGAATCCATGGCACGACCGGTCCCGGGCCGGCTGGCTGCGCAAGGCTGGGCTGGCGGCGTAACGGCAGTCGCCGCGATGTCGGCTTTGCTTCTCGCCGGACCTTCCCGGGCGGCGCAGACGGCACCCGTGGTTCG
Organism: uncultured Pseudomonadota bacterium; assembly: GCA_963726045.1. Lineage (GTDB taxonomy): Bacteria > Pseudomonadota > Gammaproteobacteria > Steroidobacterales > Steroidobacteraceae > 13-2-20CM-66-19. The sequence continues at coordinate 335,132 of CAVSAZ010000011.1, read as the reverse complement.
TCTCCCGCAGGGTTCATTGTCGGGCGTCAGGCAAGGCGCGGCCGATGCTTATCTCGGAATTCCCTACGCCGCGCCACCCGTCGGGCGCTATCGATGGCGGTCGCCGCAACCCGCGCCGCAATGGATGGGCGTCCGCCACGCGACCCGTTACGCGGCAAGCTGTTGGCAGTTCATGACCCCGGGCGGTGTCGGGCCGTGGAGTCACGAATACATGCCGCAAGGACGGACCAGCGAGGATTGTCTATATCTCAACATCTGGACGTCCGCCCCGGACCTCAGACATCGGATGCCGGTGCTGGTGTGGATACCGGGCGGCGGCTTCATCGCCGGCTCCGGATCGGTGGCCGTGAACAACGGCGCGAGCTTCGCGGCGCAGGGGATCGTGGTGGTCACGATCAACTACCGGGTGGGCCTCTTCGGCTTTCTCATGACGCCCGAGATCGCCGCCGAAGCGGCTCGCGAGCACGAGCCACCGGGCAACTGGGGTCTGCAGGATCATGATCGCGGCGTTACAATGGGTGCAGCGCAACATCGCCGCATTCGGTGGCGATCCGGACGCCATTACCATCGGCGGCCAATCGGCCGGTGCCATGGCGGTGCACGACCTGATCGTCTCGCCGCTCGCCACCGGGCTCTTCCAGCGCGCCATCGCGGGCAGCGGATTTCCCGAGACGCTGCCCCATCCCACGCTCGCCGCGGCCGAGAAGGCCGGCGAGAGGTTCGCTCGCTCCAAGGCGCCATCGCTCGCGGCACTGCGCGCGCTGACGACCGCGGCAGCTGACCGCCGACGCGCCGCCCTGGATGACGGGCTGCCGCCGCTCATGCCCTGCCTCGATGGAGTGCTGCTGCCGGCCCCACCCGAGACACTCCTGATTCCCGGCGCGTTCGCCGACGTTCCGATTCTCACCGGAATCGATGGCGACGAAGCCTCGGCCGTTCTCGGGCCACCTCGTGAAGTCGATGACTCGAGGCGGCCTGGAAGGCGCTTCTCGAGAGCACCTTTGGTGCCCTGGCGCCGCGCTTCGCGGCGCTTCTATCCCGCAGCCACCGGCGCGCAGCGGGCGCGCTCGGCGCGGCAGTTGCACCATGACCTCGGGTTGGCCACGCTCTATGCCTGGAGCCAACTCTGGAGCGCTCATGCGCACAGCCCGGCATATGGGTATCTCTTTGATCACCTGGAGCCAGGTCCGCATTCGAGCCGCTGGGGTATGTTCCATTCCTCGGAGCTGCCATATGTCTTCGGCACTCTGAGCGCGGCCCCGGAGCGGCACTTCACCGCCGTCGACAGATCGATCTCGGCGCGCATGATGCGCTACTGGGTCGACTTCGTGAAAACCGGGGATCCCAACGGCGCGGGAATGACCGCGTGGCCGGCGATGGGGCCGCACGACCCGCAGGATCATGGTATTCACGGACACAGCAGGGCCGCGTTCCCGTGTTACCGGCCCGCAAGCTCCGTGCGATGCAGACGTTTATCGCTGGGCGGCGGCAAGCCCGATATTTTCTGATGGCGACCGCCGCGGTCAGACGGCCAGTCAGATGGCCAGTCAACGGCCAGCGGCGAGCGTCACGCTGACCGGGCAGTGATCGCTCCCCATGACATCGGCGTGGATCTGCGCCGCCTTGACCGACTTGCGCAGCGCCGCCGACACCAGGATGTAATCGATTCTCCATCCGACGTTGCGGGCGCGCGCGTTGGAGAAATTGCTCCACCAACGTGTAGTGCCCGTTGCCTTCCTTGAAGAGGCGCAGCGTGTCGATGAACCCGGCGTCGATGAGGTTCTGGAAGCCTTCGCGCTCCTCATCGGTGAAGCCCTTCTTGCCGCGGTTGGGTTTGGGATTGGCGAGGTCGAGCTCGGTATGCGCGACATTCATGTCGCCGCAGAAGACCACGGGCTTTTTCTTCTCGAGCTGCTGCACGTAGGCGAGAAACGCGGGATCCCAGTGCTTGTGCCGCAGCGCCAGCCGGCTGAGATCGTCCTTGGCGTTGGGGGTATAGACCGTTACCGCGTAGAGCTTGGAGAATTCCGCGGTGATGAGCGCGGCCTTCCTCGCTGCTGTCGCGCTGCAGCTCATCGGCGAATTTGAAGCGCTTGGCGAACGTACTCGGAAATCCGTTGGTGACCTTGATCGGCTCCTCCCTGGAGAAGATGGCAGTGCCGGAGTAGCCTTTCTTGACGGCCGAATGCCAGTACTCGTGATAGCCGGGCAGATCGATCTCGATCTGGCCGCGCTCCGCCTTGGTCTCCTGCAGACAGAGCACGTCCGGCCGGTGCGCCTTGACGAAGCTCTGGAAGACACCCTTCTTGACGACGGCACGGATGCCGTTGACGTTCCACGAGTACAGTTTCATGGGCGCGGCAGTTTACCGGGAACGCCTAGCCCGCGCATCGTCATATAATGCGTGCTCTCGCCCCACGGAGATCGCAGCGTGGCTCTTTCCCCTCTCGCAGGCAAGCCGGCACCCAAGGCGTTGCTGATCGATCCGGCGCGGCTCGAGCGGGAGTTCTACGACCGCAAGCCCGATCCGGCCGATCCCGCCCAGCTGGTTAGCTTCGGCACCAGCGGCCATCGCGGCTCGCCGCTCAAGGGGTCGTTCAACGAGGCGCACATCCTCGCCATCACCCAGGCGATCTGCGAGTACCGCAACGGGCAGGGCATCACCGGACCGCTTTACATGGGCCGCGACACGCACGCGGTGTCGGGCCCCGCGCAGCGCGCCGCGCTCGAGGTGCTCGCGGCCAACGGCGTCGAGACGGTGATCCAGCCCGACGACGGCGTTCACCCCGACGCCCGTCGTGTCGCGCGCCATTCTGGTGCACAACCGCGGGCCGCACGGAGCGCTCGCCGACGGCATCGTCGTCACCCCGTCGCACAATCCGCCCGAAGACGGCGGCTTCAAGTACAACCCGCCCAACGGCGGACCTGCCGACACCGACGTCACGGGTTGGATCCAAGACCGCGCCAACGCTCTGCTGCGCGAGGGCAACGCGGGCGTGCGGCGGGTAGCGGCGGCGGCCGCATTGCGCGCCGCCACGACGCATCGCGGAAGACTTCATCGCGCCCTATGTCGACGACCTGGCCAATGTCATCGACATGGAAGCCATCCGCGGGGCGAGGCTGCGGATAGGCGTCGATCCGCTGGGCGGCGCCGCGGTGCACTACTGGGAGCCGATCAACAGGAAGTACGGCCTGGGGCTCGATGTCGTCAATCCGAACGGTCGATCCGACCTTCGCCTTCATGACGGTCGATCACGACGGCAAGATCCGCATGGACTGCTCCAGCCCCTACGCCATGGCCGGCCTGCTGCAGCTCAAGGATCGCTATCGCGTCGCCTTCGCCAACGATACCGACGCCGACCGCCACGGCATCGTCACGCCCTCGGCAGGCCTGCTCAACCCCAATCACTATCTCGCTGTGGCGATACGTTATCTGCTCACCCACCGTCCGAATTGGAGCCGCACCGCGGCGGTGGGCAAGACGCTGGTCTCCAGCGGTCTCATCGATCGCGTGGTCGCGCGTCTCGAGAGGCCGCTGCGCGAAGTGCCGGTCGGCTTCAAGTGGTTCGCGCCCGGGCCTGCTCGAGGGCTCGATCTGCTTCGGCGGCGAGGAGAGCGCCGGCGCCAGCTTCCTGCGCCGCGACGGCACCGTCTGGACCACCGACAAGGACGGGCTCATCATGGGTCTGCTCGCGGCGGAGATCACCGCGCTGCACCGGCAAAGACCCAGGCGAGCACTACCGCGAGCTCACCGCGGAGTTCGGGACGCCCTGGTACACCCGCATCGATGCGCCGGCGACGGCGGAGGAGAAGGCGCGCATCGCGAACCTGTCGCCGCGAGTCGGTGCGCGCCACCACTCTGGCAGGCGAGCCGATCACGAGCAAGCTGACGCGTGCGCCGGGCAATGACGCGCCGATCGGCGGCCTGAAGATCGTCGCCGCGAGCGGCTGGTTCGCCGCGCGGCCCTCGGGAACCGAGAGCCTGTACAAGATTTACGCCGAGAGCTTCCGCAGCGAGCACCATCTCGAGACCATCGTCGAAGAGGCGCAGCGGATCGTTGGCGATGCGCTGAAATCCGTCTGAGGAGTTGAAGATGAACTGCGACACTCGACCTCAACCGCGCCGGCCAGAGCCTGTGGCTGGACAACATCACACGCGACCTGCTCACGAGCGGCACCCTGAAGCGCTACATCGAGGAGCTGACGGTCACCGGGCTGACCTCGAACCCGACCATCTTCGATCAGGCCATGAACCATGGCTCGGCTTACGATGACGACATCCGCAAACTGGCGCAGCAGGGCCTCGCCGACGAGAAGCTCTTCTTCGAGCTGGCGATCGAGGACCTGACCCGTGCGGCCGATCTCTTCCGGCCGGTGCACGAGCGCACCGCGGGCGTCGACGGTTGGGTATCGCTCGAGGTCTCGCCCCGTCTGGCCTATGACACCAACTCGACGCTCGCCGAAGCGCGGGACCTGCACTGCGGGCGGCGCGGCCCAACCTCTTCATCAAGATACCCGGCACCAAGGAAGGACTGCCGGCGATCGAGTCGGCAATTTTCGCCGGCGTGCCGATCAACGTGACGCTGCTCTTCTCGGCGGAGCAGTACGTCGCGGCGGCGGAGGCGTGGTTGCGCGGCATCGAGCGTCGCATCACCGCCGGCCTGAATCCCAATGTCACCTCGGTGGCTTCGATCTTCCTCAGCCGCTGGGACGTCGCGACCGCCGGCAAGGTGCCCGCGCCGCTGAGCAACAAGCTCGGACTCGCCGTCGGGCGCAGCGCCTACAAAGCCTACTGCGAGCTGCTGGCTTCGCCGCGCTGGATGCGGGCATTCAATGCCGGGGCCCGGCCGCAGCGGCTGCTCTTCGCGAGCACCGGCACCAAGGACCCGAAGGCGCCCGACACACTCTATATCGAGGGACTGGTAGCTCCCTACACCGTCAATACCATGCCGGAAAACACACTGAAAGCGTTTGCCGATCACGGCAAGGTAGGCGACCCGATCCGGGCCGACGGCGGCGACAGCGCAGCCGTTCTCGCTGACTACACCAAAGCGGGGATCGACCTTTCGGCCTTGGCGGCGAAGCTGCAGCAGGATGGCGCGGAATCCTTCGTCACTTCCTGGGACAGCCTGATGGGCGTCATCGGTTCCAAGTCGACGACACTGCAGAAGGCGGCGGGCGCGCGCTAGCCCACCCGCTTCCAGGTTTGCGAGCTGCCGAGGAGCGAGATTCCAAAGAAGCCGCGCATGATGAGCTCACGGCCACCGTCCGTCCAGGCGCAGCGTGCAGCCCCAGATGTGACCTGTGTCAGGGTCGAGGAGGTCGCCGCCGACATACTCGCCATTCTCCGGCCGTAGATGACGCATCAACACGAGGCCGATGATCGGCTGGTTGTGCCGGTAGTCGGTGCAGCGTGTGCATCTTGCGTTGCGGTCAGTCGGTCGGGGAGCTCGGCTCGATGCGGCCGTAATAGAGGCCGGCAACCTCGAAGATGCGGATCAGGCCTTCCGAGCTTGCCGTGGCTGGTCGAGCGCTTCCCAGAGACCTGACGGAGAGGCCAGCCGCGCGTCCGCGGCTGACGAGGCGGCCGGCGGTAGCGCGAGGAGGACCACCACGATTGCGGTGAGGAATCGCATCGGCGCGGCCCCGCTCAGCTGGCGGTGAGCAGGCGGTGCAGGTCCGAAGCCACCTGCTGCGAGGTATTATCTGCGAGGGCGAGCAGGCGCGCGTGGCCGCCGCCGTCGAAGATGAAAACCGCGCTGCTGTGGTCGACCTCGTAATTGCCGTATTTGTCCGGCTTCTCGTAATGGTAGGCGATGCGGTAGCGCTTGCTCAGCGCGATGAGCTCGTCCTGATCGGGCCGCAAGCCGACGAACTCCGGCCCGAAGCTGTTGACGTAACGCTTGAGCACTCCGGCGGTATCGCGGCTCGGATCGACAGTGACGAAGAGCACTTTGACCCGGGACGCTTGCGGTCCAAGCTTATCATGGCGCGGGCCAGCGTGGCAAGCGTCGTCGGGCACTGATCCGGACACTCGCGTGTAGCCGAAGTAGACCAACACCAGGTCGTTGCGATAGTCGGCGGCCGTGACGGGCTGCCCATCCTGATCGGTCATCTGAAACTCGAGCGGCGACACGAGGCCCCTGACGCTCTTCAGGGTGTAATGTGGATCGTTGCCGACGCAGCCCGCTAGAGCGCCGCTGAGGACCAGCGCGGCCGGCGCCCATTTTCGCAGCTTCCGGATCATGCGCTGCCCGCCGGTTGCACGGGAGTGACGAGACGGCGTCGCGAGCGCACCTCGGAGGCATCGGGGTCATGGAGGATGTGATGCAGCACGGTCAGTATGCCGACGAGAGACATCATCGCCGCGGGAATCCAGGTGAGGAGACCGCCGATCTGCTGGTCATAGAGCGGACTGACGGCCCAGGCGCGACCGCAGATGGAATAGATATCGTACAGGGCGGTGGTATGCAGCGTGATGTACGCGCCGAGCAGGAGCTGCGGAATGGCCACGAGCGAAAGGATGACGAGGCGCGTGCCGTAGCCGATTGCTGCGTGCCCCTGCACCTGGCGCGGCGCGAGCATCAGCCACCAGAAGAGGAGGCCATCGGCAAGCATGCTCCAGTTCATCACGATGAAGCGTCGCGTATCGATCATTGCCGTGAAGTGAATCGACGGCGTCAGCCAGAAAAAGATGATACCGATGAAGAGGAGCGGTGCGACGACCGGGTGCTGAACGAAGCGGAACGCCAGCTGAATCGGACGGACGAACCCACGGGCTGATCCGCACCCGCGCGCAGGCCGGCGGGGATACCGGCGCGCAGGATGCGGTCGGGGCCGGAAAGCACCATGAGCACAGGGCCGATGTGATGCAGGACGAGGTGCTGGAATCTGTGGATCCAGAACATGTGCGCCGACAGATAGTCGACGTACGTCTGCAGGGCCGCGTAGTTGAGTCCGAGGCCCAGAAGGAAGACGAAGACGCGCCAGAAGCCGATCCGGCCGCCATTGCGCCGCAGCGTCACGAGGCCGCGCACATAGAGCGCAACGGTGACTACGGTGAGCGTGAAGATGGTCGGGGAGAACTGCCAGGGCAGCAGATAACGCAGGTCGGTCACGAGCGGCGGCATCCGAGAATCATAGCACGCGCTCGCGGCGAGCCCGAGCCACAGCCTGCGCCGCTGGCGCCGCCGTGGTCTGCGCAGGCGGCGATTTCCGGCTCGACAAGTGCGCCGGGCATCGCGGTTGCTGCACCAGGGCATGGGACCGCAAACACACGATTCGGCTCGAGCCGCGAGCGCCGCCAGGGGTGAGTACTCGCGTTACGAGCACAAGCTGCGAGAGCGATGGTCCGATCTGCGCGATGAGACGCGCGCGGCTCTGTCGCGGTCCGAGAACGAGACCTATGCCGATATCGCCGGCCGCCTCGGCGATCTCGAGGATCAATCGCTCGCGGACCTTCTGGTGGATGTCGATCTTGCGGAGGTCGCGCGCGATGCACAGGAGATCCGCTCGATCGAGCGCGCTTTGCACCGCATAGCGCTCGGCACCTACGGCGTCTGCGTGAGTTGCGGGCAACCGATCGAGCGTGAGCGTCTGGAAGCCTATCCGACTGCAAATCGCTGCGCGGGCTGTCAGCGCGGCTACGAGCACGATCAGCTCACAACTCCGACTCCCAGGCTCTGAGCGGCCTGCCGTGGAGTTGACGCTGCGCCACGGTTGCGCGTAGGCTCCTTATAAGTCTGAGTTCGAGGATCGTCCGGCAATACCAGTGACCCGACGACCGACGCAAGGGGGCGCGTGAGCCGCGGGGGAAGTCTGTTTTGCGGTGTCGGCATGACGATGTGCCTGCTGGTCCTGACCGCTGGTGCCCGCCTCGCCTCGGCCGCTGCCACCACCTCGGATCCCGCCGCTTTACTCAGCCAGGCGGATGGACTGAAGCTCGCGGACCACGCCCGATTCGAGTCCATCATCGACTCTCTGGAGCATCGGCGGGGGCAGCTCTCGCCCGACCAGCGCGCCTATCTTCAATTCCTCCATGGCTGGGACGAAATCTATCGCGGCGACTATCCCGCGGCCATTGCGATCCTGAGTCAGATCGCCGACGGCGAGGTGAGCGAGGCGATCAGGTTCCGCGCCGACGCCACTCTGGTGAATCTGTTTGGAATCGTCGGGCGGTACAACGAAGCGTACACGAGCGTCGAGCGCCTGATCGCGCTGCTGCCGGACATCACCGATCAGAGCGCGCGGCAGCAGGCTCTGCTGGTCGCGGGCCTCCTCTACGAGCAAGTCGGCCAATATGACCTCAGCCTCGCATACGCCCGCAAAGTCATGCAGGAGAACTGGGGCGGTGTGGGGATTTGCAAGGGGGGCATGATCGAGATTCGGGCTCTGTACCACAGCGGCAAGCTCGGGACGGACGATCCGGAGGTTCGACGGGTGGTCGCTGCGTGCGCCAGCGAAAAGCAACCGATGTTTGCCGAGTCGATCGAGACCTACGCCGCGCGTGTCGATTTCGACCATGACGAGGTGAAGAATGGCCTCGCCATACTCCTCGCCCATTACGATCAGGTGCAGCAGACGCGCTATTCGCGCCTGATCGCCGATTACGATGCGCTGCTGGCGCGCGGCTATCTGCAGGCGCACGAGCCGGTGTGCGGCAGCTCGTTACGCGCGTGCCACGATCGCCGTTTCCGGCCCGGGTGTCGAATATTCGCAGTCGCTGGCGGAGGCCTACGACGTGCTGTACGGCCTGGCAAAGTCGCGTGGCGACTATCGTGCCGCGTTGAATTTTCACGAGCGCTATGCGCGGCGGAGATCTCCTACCTGAACGATCGCGCGGCGCGAGGCTCGGCTTACGCCGAGGCGCGGCGCCGGACCGCGACCCGGCGGCTCGAGATCCAGTCGCTCAGCAGAAAGAACCGGCTGCTCGAGCTGGAGCACACGCTCGCCGCCAAGCGGGTGGAGGCGACCCGGCTCTACGGCGTCATCCTGACATCTGATTCTGATCTCCATCGCGCTGTGGGCGATATTGACCAAGCGCTCGCAGCTGCACTTCAGAAGTCTGTCGCGGATCGACGGACTCACCGGGATTTCGAACCGGGTGCATTTTTTGGAGCAGGCGGAGGCGGCGCTCGAGTATGCGCGCAAGTCGCAGCAGGATGTCTGCGTGGTCCTCTTCGACCTCGATCACTTCAAGTCGATCAACGACCGTTTCGGCCACGCCAGCGGGGATTTCGTGCTGAAACGCACCGCGACGCCTGTTCCTGCAATACCTGCGCCGCAGCGACCTCTTCGGGCGTTTCGGCGGTGAGGAGTTCAGCCTGCTGTTGCCCGGCTGCCGGATCGAGCAGGCCCGCGCGCAGGCGGAGAGGCTGCGGCGGACCATCAAGGAGATTCAGGCGGAGCAACGCGGCGCGACGCTTACGGCGTCCGCAAGCTTCGGAGTCGCATCGACGGCCACGTCGGGATACGAACTGACTCGCCTGCTGGCGCATGCCGACGCCGCGCTGTACAGGGCAAAGCGCGCGGGGCGCGACTGCGTGATGGCCTATGACCCCGCCGACAGCGGCGAGGTGAAGGGCATCAAGCCGCCGCCTCAAGCCTGATGGATCACCTTGGTGACCATGCAGTCCTCCAGGCCCTCGAGGCCGTCCTCGGAGCCGTGACCGCTTTCCTTCACGCCACCGAACGGTGCGTCCGCCGCCGCCATGGCGACCGAGTTGATGCCGACCATGCCCGGCTCCAGCGCATCGCCGATCAACATCGCGCGCTTGCCTGATTCCGTGAAAGCGTAGGCGGCCAGGCCGTAGGGCAGGCGGTTGGCCTGCTCGACCGCCTCATCGAGCGTCGCGAACGGGGCGATCACCGCCACGGGACCGAACGGCTCTTCACTCATGATGCGCGCTGCCCCGGGCACATCCGACAGCACGGTTGGCTGGTAGAAGAATCCCTCCTTGCCATGGCGCTCGCCGCCGGCGCGCAGCCTGGCGCCGCGGCTCACCGCATCACCGATCAACGCCTCCATTGCCTGCGGGCGGCGCGGGTTGGCCATCGGGCCCATGTGATGGCGCTCGACGAGCCCGTCCCCAACCTCGACCTTGCGGGTGCGCTCGGTGAAGGCGGTGACGAATCGGTCGTAAATGCCCTGCTGTACGTAGAAACGCGTCGGCGACACGCATACCTGGCCGGCGTTGCGGAACTTCGCGCCGGCCAGGAGCTCGATCGTGCGCTCGAGGTCCGCGTCGTCGAAGACGATGACCGGCGCGTGACCGCCGAGCTCCATCGTGGTCCGCTTGACGGTGGCCGCCGCGAGCGCGAGCAGATGTTTGCCAACCGCCGTCGAGCCGGTGAATGACAGCTTGCGTACGATGGGAGAGGCGAGCAGATGTCGCGACACCTCATCGGGTACGCCGAAGACGAGTTGCACGACGCCGGCCGGCAGGCCCGCATCGACGAGCGTGCGTACCACCTCGATCGCCGATGCCGGGGATTCTTCGGCGGGCTTCAGGATTACCGAACAACCGGCCGCGATCGGCGCCGCGAGCTTGCGGCCCGGATTGATGAGGGGGAAGTTCCAGGGTGCGAAGGCAGCCACCGGCCCGACAGGCTCCTTGATGACCAGCGAGCGCGTGCCGGTCGGCCGCACCAACACCCGACCGTAGGCCCGGCGGCATTCCTCACCGAAGAACTCGAAGAGATTGGCGACGGCGAGAGCCTCGGCGCGAGTCTCGCGCAGCGGCTTGCCTTCCTCCAGGGTGGCCACGCGCGCGATGTGATCGACGCGTTCGCGCAGGAGCTGGGCCGCGCCCTTCAGGACCCGCGCCCGCTCATCCGGCGTCGAGCGCTTCCATTGCCGGAATGCGCGCCCTGTCGTCTCGAGCGCGCGGTCGAGGTCCGCGGCATCGACCAGTGGCAGCTCGCCGAGCGCTCCACCGGTCGCGGGATTGACCACACGGTGCGTCCTGCGCTTCTCCGTGCCGAGCCATTCGCCATCGATGTAGAGCTTCAGGTCTATGTATCCGGTCATTGTGCCTCAGGCCGCTCGTGCGGCAGGTCTGGCTTCACAGGTGGTGGCGGTGATTCTACCGAGTCCGCTTGCGGTCCATCCAATCGCGCTCGCGCCTCGCCGACGGAGCACCTATTCTATGCGGATGAGCTCGACCTCCATCAAGAGGCCGCCTTGGCTGGCCGCCGGAATTGCCATTGTGCTGGCCTTCCAAGGGCACTGGATGCCGGCCGCCACGGCGCGGCAGGCCGCGTCAAAGGCATCGGCACCCGCCGCGGTGAAGTCGAGCGCAGCAACTGCGCAGCCTGCAGCAGCAAAGCCAAGCTCGCTGTTGCCGCTCTCACCGGCCGACGTGCTCACACACGTCCGACGCAGCGTCGATTGGTATCACGACCTTGCCATCGTGGAGCAGATCAACCTCCCGGGAGTGGACCCGGGAGCACGTAGCGCGCTGCAACAGCAGGCGCTCGAGTCGGTGCACCTGGCGTTGGACTTCGGCAAGGCGACCGCGGATATCCTCGGCCGGGAGGCACAGGCGCAAGCAGCAAACGGCGTCGCGGCGCCTCAATCCGGGCCGCAGACCATGAGCACGCAGCTGCAGCAGGCGGCCGCGAATTTCTCCGCTCAGGAGACGACTCTCAAGTCCAAGATAGCGGACCTCGATGTCCAGCTGCACCGGTCGCGAGGCGCCAGCGCCCGGGCCACTCTCGACGCGCAGCGCGCCGGCCTCGTCGCCGCCTTGCAGCTGGTGCAGCAGATCGAGTCCAACGTCGATCAGCTCCGCCATTTCCAGCAGGGCACGGTCGCGGGAGAAGGCAACCCACCCAAAGGCATGCGCTCACAGCTCGCGGCGCTGCAGCACTCGATTCCCGAGCTTGCGGGGAGCGGGACAACCGGGAAAGGTGCCGCCGGTGCGCCGTCCGGGAACGGACCCACGGCTGCAGCCGCGAGCGCCACTTCGGCTGCCCCAATGGTCGATTTCCAACCGCAGTCGGCCGGTATCCTCACCCTGATCGGGCGGTTCTTCACACTGCATGGCTACAACTCGCAGCTCGCGACCGCGACGAAGGATACGACCGCTCTCGCAGGCTGAGTTGAGTGGTACGCGCTCACGGCTTCTTGCCACGGTGCGCCAGCTCGTTGGGAACGGACTCGACCTCCATTGCAGCCGGCAGCACGGCGCAGCTTGCCGCGCAGCGGCAGAGTATCCAGGCCGCCACCGGGCAGCTCTCGCAGCTCTCGGGCGTCATCATTCCGCTGAGCGAGCAGGCCCTGATTCTGAGCGACGCGCAGGCGACGCTGCAGGATTGGAGTCATGCCGTGGGCGCGCAGGAGTCGAGCGTCGCCAGATACCTCGGACTGCGCTGTGGCGTCCTGTTGGCCTGGGTGGTTGCCGTGCTGGTCTTCGCCGAGATATGGCGGCGGGTGACATTCAAATTCCTCCCGGATGCCAGGCGCCGGCGGCCATTCCTCATCCTGCGGCGAATGGTCATCACCATCGCGCTGATTCTGGTGGTCACCTTCAATCTCATCTCCGAGTTCGGCTCGGTCGCGACCTACGCCGGGTTCGTGACGGCGGGCCTGGCGGTGGCGCTGCAGAACGTGATCCTGGCGGTGGTGGCTTATTTCTTCCTCATCGGACGGTACGGCGTGCGGGTCGGAGATCGCGTCACGATCGCGGGCGTCACCGGGACGTGTCGTCGATGTTTCGCTCTTCCGGATATACCTCCTGGAGCTCGTCGGGCCCGGACCTGCACTCGACGGGCCGGATGGTGGTGCTGTCCAATGCCGTACTGTTTCAGCCCACCGCGTTCTTCAAGCAGATTCCGGGCGCGGAGTATCTCTGGCACAGCGTGACGCTGACGATAGTCGCGACGGCGGATGTCGAGAAGGCCTACAGCAGTCTCGACGCGGCCGCCAACAAGGTGTACGACACTTACCGTGCGGCCATCCAACGCCAGCACGATCTGGCGCAGCGCTTCATCGAGTTCGAAACCGCGGCGCCGGTGCCGGAGGTTCGAGTGCGCCTGACGGACAACGGCCTGGAGTGCGTCGTGCGCTATCCGGTGGTGCCCGAGAAATCCGCCCGGATCGATCAGCAGATGCTGGACGCGTTGCGCAAGGCGCTGGAGGGCGAGCAGTTGCAGCTCGTCGCCTCCGGCACCATGGCGCTGCGGTCGGAGAGTTGAAGCTGTACTAACGCAGAACCGCGAGCCGCGCCAGATTCGCCTGCACGACGGCGTCGTGACAAGCGCTCTGTGCGTACCAGCGACGTGCCGCCTGGACCAGAGTGGTGCAGATCTGCACCGTGTCGGCGGCTTCCGGAGCCAACAGCGCGAGCGGGCCCGACTTGAAACCGCGATGCCGCGTGCGTTGCAGGCGATGCAGCCGCAGGCGTCGCAATGCCAACGCAGGTACCGATTTATTGGCGAGACTGGCGCGCTCCGCGCGCTCGCAGACCAACTGTGCGATCCGGTCGACGTCAGCGTCTGCTTCTACCGTGACGTCCTCGCCGCGCGCCACCCACTGCTCGCACCAAGCCTGCACGCTGTCGGCGGAGATCTGCATGCGCGGGTCGCCCAATGCTGCGGCGAGCTGCGGCAGATCGAACGCCTCACGCAGAGCCTGCTCCCAGCGCTGCTCCTCGAGCAGCAGCTCGATATCCGAGAGATAGCTTGCGAGCATGCGCGAGCTCGAAGGAGCAATGGCGCGGCCGAGCTGTGCGGTCGGAGGAGGCGTGCTCTGGTATGCGTACTGTTCTTGCATGCGTCAGGCCTCGGAAGAGGGGGTTGAGGAAGTGCTGCCGTCGGGCACAGGGGCGGTCGCGGGCGCGGGGGAGATGCTGACGCCGGCGCGGGCTCTTGCGGCGCTTGATCGGGCGGGGAGCAGGGCCTTTGGCCTTTTGTGCCCGGGGCTTTTGTCGGCGCGGGCGAGCCGTGCCAGTGGCAGCTTCGGAAGTGCCTTTGGCGCGGTGCGCTTTGCGCGCCTTCTTCCAGACCTTGCGCGTGGCGTCGGCCTGCTTGCGGGCCCGCTTGGCCTCGCGCTTGGCCTCTTTGACCCGCTTTCGGGCGCGCTTGAGCTCCTCCTTGGCGATGCGGACCCGCTGCCGGGCTACCTCCGCCTGCAGCCGCGCGCGCTCCAGCGGCTCCGCCGGCTCTGCTGCCGAGGGTGTCCCCGGCGCGGAAGCGTCCGGGCTCCCTCTCGCGCCAGGCGGCTTTGCGCCGGCCGGTCGCTTTTTTCTTGCTGTCTTGCCCATGCAAAACGCGGCTGGTGGCAAAGGGCGGCCAGTGTCACACAATGGCCGTGTGCTTGCCACCGTGATTTTATCCACAGATTTTGTGAATAACCCTGTGTAAAGGCCGCCCTGGCGCAGGCCAAAGCCGCAGTGGCGGCAAGGGCTTGCGTCAGCCTGGACAACGATTGATCAGCCGTGCAACGGGACCGGGAACGGGGCGGCCGCGCCGCCACTTTGAGGAGGCTCAGCGCGAACGCGCGGGCAGCATCGTCGCGGTGACTCTGTTGCGTCCGGAGTTCTTGCTGCGGTAGAGCGCCGCGTCGGCGACCTTGAGCAGTTGCTCGGCGAGCTTGCGCTCGCCGACCGGCACGCGATCGAGCCCACACAAGCCAAAGCTGGCCGTGACGTCGACGTTGCGGGCATTGACCTTGAAGGACTTGTTGGCAACGCCGGCGCGCAGCTTGCGCGCGACATCGAGCGCGCGATCGTATGCCGTCTCCGGCAACACCACCGCGAACTCCTCGCCACCGATGCGCGCCACCCAATCGACGCCCCGGCGCAGACCCTCCTGCAACCGGGTGCCGAACTGCTTCAGAATCTCATCGCCGCCGGCGTGGCCGAGGGTGTCGTTGGCGTTCTTGAAGTAATCGATGTCGCAAAGAATGAGCGAGAGCGGCCTGCCGTAACGCGCTGCACGCTCCACCTCACGTGGGAAATGCTTGCTGAAAAACCGTCGGCTCGCGACGCGCGTCAGATCGTCTGTCGTTGAGAGTTTGCGATTCTCGACCAGCGCGATGCGAAGAACGGCTTCGAGCTCGGCGATGCGACGGGCTGCGCCGAGTCGCGCGATCACCTCGCGGTCCGAGACGCGTCGGCCCACGCAGTCGTCCGCACCCGCGGTGAGGCCTGCTTCTCTCTCGCGCCAGTCGTCCATGGGCGGAACGTAAACGACATACGGTGCGCGCGCGGTCTGTTGCTGGCGCACCTTGCGAATGAGCTCGAGACTGTCCGTGACGATGACGGGGCGGAATTCCGTCACCAGACTGACGAGCGCTTCGCTCTCGTCGGTGGCGGTCTCCACGTCCAGCATGTCAGGCGGAATCCGTCTTGCGAAATCAGAGAGAATCCCCGCGTCGGAGATCGCCACGAGGGCGCGCGGCGGCGGCAGCACGCGCAGCATGACTGCGATCGTGGCTGTCGTGTCTTCCTGGATCGCGGAAGGCTGATGTGCGCGACGCTCGAGGACTCGCTTGATGACGGTGGTTTGCCCACCCGTGCGCATTTGGGGCCCCCCAAGGGCTCTCTGGCTCTGGCGACTGGCCGGCATGTTACGGATTCCTGCGCCCAAAATCTGTGGAGCCCGGCGCAACGGCATCGTCCGCCGGGGTTCCGGAGCGCGACGAGCCGCCCCTGAATTGCCGCCGGGTAGGGCAAATGTGACGACCTGCACGTTTCCCCATGGGGCGGCCACGTCGCTACCATATGTCGGGCGTAGCATCTCCCAGCCACCATCCGATCCCTTCCTGCCATGGATCCTCCTGCCATCACCCGCCGTCGGCGTCCCTTCCTCACCCCGGTCTGGGTGATCCTGCTGACGGCGCTCGCGATACTGGGCGTCGGGCTGTTCCTGCACGAGTCGGCTTCGAACACCATCGTGGTCATCGTGCCGCCCGCCAGCAAGGAGCTGGGTACGATCGACGACCCGCCGCTCTCGGCCGCCGGGGAGCAGCAGGCGCAGCAGCTTGCCCAGCAGTTTGCCGCCGCCAACGGACCGGACGGCCTCAAGGCGATCTACGTCGACGGCAGCCGCAGCGCGATGCAGACGGTGGCGCCGCTCGCCCAGTCCCTGGGCGAACAGCCGGTGACGCTGAGAAGCAGTGATGCCGATGGAATCGCCGGGCAGATCATAGGCGAGCATGGCGGAGACAACGTGCTGGTCGTCTGCCCGGAGGCGGTCATCCCCGACCTCATCCAGGAGCTGAGCGGACAGCAGACCAAGTCCCCCGGGGGAGAGCGCGCGGCGTGGGTGGTGACCGTTCCGAGCTACGGGGCTGCGAGCGTGCTGCGGATGGGCTACTGAGCCCTAGCGTGTATGCGCGCTGAGCGCTATCGCCTTGCGTACGAAAGCCTCGTGCTGACCGATGCGAAAGTCGGCGACGACGGCGTCCTGTATGTGCCGCGTCTGGTCGATGAGAAAAGTGGTGCGCCGCACGCCGAAGCCCAGCGGACCCTGTACGCCGTACATCTTGATCACGAACCGGTCGACGTCCGCCAGCAGGGTGAAGGGCAGTTTGTACTTGTCGCGGAAGGCGCGGTGGCTCTCCGGGCTCTGCGGACTGACCCCGGCGACCCTGAGGCGGGCGGTATCGACCTCATGGTGCAGATCCCGGATCTGGCAGGCCTCGCGGGTGCAGCCCGGGGTGAAGTCGGCCGGATAGAAATAGAGAATGACCGGCCCGTCGCGCAGCAGATTGCTGAGCGAGGTCGGCTGGCCGTCCGCATCCGGCAGGGTAAATTCGGGTGCCCGCGCGCCGATTGTCAGCATGGGCCTCTCCAGGCTGGCTTTGGTTCTGCCGCATCATAGCTGCGGGGTGGGGTGCCAGGGCAAGGCGGGCGCCGCAACGTACCGGGCAATCCCGGCGTGTGCTGTTCCGGGACAGACGGCCCAAGCGTTTGATTCTGGGAGGGAAAGGTGGTGGAGCGGAAGGGGATCGAACCCTCGACCTTCGCATTGCGAACGCGACGCTCTCCCAGCTGAGCTACCGCCCCACGCAAGGCGCGCGATTCTAGCACCCAGGGCCAGCCCGTCCAATCGCGATTCCCCTTTCGCCGGACAGCTCTCAATCATCACAGCCTGTACATTGCGGCCGCTGTTGGTTTGCCGGAGAGAGGTGTGCGCTCTGAACTGCGCGCAGCTTCGGCAGGAGCACGGAGATCGTGATGAGCGCTTCCCTGCAGAGCCGCCGTTCCGAGACGGGAAGAAGGGCCGTGGTCCAGGGTTGCTGGACTTCAGCCGTCAGGAAAGCGGATAGGCTCTCGAGCTGGGCGATGGACCTGTCGATGAGGGCGGGCGCTTGGTGTGACATGGCGGCGGCAACCGTTCTCGGGTGGGTAAACTGTGAATTTATCCAGTTACCAGGCTGCTTGGCAAGTCCCGTAGTAGCGGCTCCTCTCTAATCATGCGCGCTCGAGAGGGCGGCAGGCATGACCGGCGCAAAGTTGCGCGCGTCATTCGGGTCGCCCTTGCCCTTGTATCTGGCATAGGCCGGATACGGGTATAGCGCCCGGCTGAAGTTGACTGGTACGTTCGGACCCAGCGGATAGGTGAGCCGGAAGGCCGCATTCCATATCCGGTCACGTCCTTTCCCGGTCTTGTCCGGGTTTTGGGCCAGGAGGTAGCGGCTGTCGATATGCGCACCGACCATCAAGTCGGGCGGATGCCCTTTTTCCACCCACGCCTCGAGATAGGTGAGGTAGTCCACCGCGAAAGCGCCGTCGCCCGAGCTGCAGTGCCTCATACCCGGCACGAGAAACAATCTGAAGAAGTCCATTGTCGGCTGGCGTCCGCCCATGGTGCGTTCGACGGTCTCGTAGTAATCGAAGATCGCGTGCGGGATCTCCAGCCCGTCGTTGCCGCCCTGGGCGACGATGAGCTTGCCGCCGGCGGCCTTGAAGCGCCTCAAGTCCGGGTTGTTGTCCGTGTATTCGGCACCGAGCCCCAGCCGTTCGTAGTCGTGGTCGAAATCGAAGTCGTTGCTGCTCCAGTTCGGGCCCGGAGCCGGTCGAAAGAGAATGTATTTGAAGAACTCGGATACTTCGGCGCTTGCTCCAGGCTCGGTTGCCCAGTCCATCTCCGAGCCTGGAAACACTCCGCGTGTCGAGATTGCAACTCCCGAAGAGGTATGCGGGCCGGCGTAGATGTTGCGCGCCGCTGTGACTTGCTGCGGCGTGAAGCAGGCGCCGCTGCGTCCCGGGCGGCAGGCGAGAACTGCCGGATCGAACCTGCAACCGAAGGGATTCCCGATGATGCCGTCCTTGACTCCATCGCTCATGTCGCAGGCCTGCAGTGCTGCGCGATGCAGGAGTGCGAGATCGGATGTGGAAAAGAGAGGCTTGCCACGGGCATCGAACAAATTTCGATACATCCATACCTGCCGCATGCTGATATCGGCCTCGCTGGTGGCGTCTGGAGCGATGGCGACGATACCGTCGAAGTCCCAGGGAAAGCGCTGCGATTCCACAAGACCCTGGTAACCGCCCGTGGAGCATCCGTACATGTAGGACCTGGAGGGCGGCTTACCGTAGAAAGCGTTGATCAGAGCATGCCCGGCGACCGCGGTCACATGCGTCGCACGGAATCCCCAATCGGCGCGAGCTGCAAGATTGTCCTCGGCCCAGAGCGCCCAAACCGGTTTTACCCTCGTGGCCCATGTTGGAGGCAATGCAGGCATATCCACGCCGCACGGGGCCTGTGCAGAGAAAGAGATACATTTCTCCTCCCCAGCCACCGTCGCCAACCTCCATGAACTTGCCGTTCCAGTTCGTGAGCGGCAAGTGCATTTCTATGCCAACCTGGGGCCAGACGTACCCCTGCACGCGGCAATAGGCAGGTGATCCCGCGGTCGCTACGACGACCTGGGCACTGATGAGTTGCAGAGGCGCATCCTCGACGTGGCTGAAGTCTGTGGAGAGGAGAGCGGTGCAGGAGGCAGCGGGAGTGTTGGAGTATGAGGTTGTTCCGGCAGGCTGCGCGAGCGCGCCGTGTGCAGCGAGGCCGAGCGAGATCGCGGCGATCGCTCCGCGAAGGAGCCTCTGCTTCGAAGGAATCTGCTGGCCCATAACCACTCCTGCCGTCATCGCATCAATTCATGGGAGGCGACTGTTTCTCGGGAAGCACCGCGCCGGCATCGATCAGGCCGTGGCGCCGTACACGTTGCCAAAAGGCCGAGGGAATTTTGGCTTCCATGCGATTCACGGCCATCTCGACTTCCGCGGCATTGCGCATTCCGGTGACCACGCAGGCCACTGCCGGATGTGCCAGGGGAAACTGCAGCGCCGCGGCCCCGACCTCGACCTGCTCCGCGGCACACTCTCTATAGACCGCGCGCGCTCGCTCGCGCGTCGATTCGTCGGCCGGCGCGTAGTTGTAGGTTTCCCCGGGGGCGGCCACGCCGGCGAGCAGCCCGGAGTTGTACGGTCCGGCTGCCAAGATCGGCACGCCGCGAGTCTGTGCCTGCCCCATGAGCTCGATGGCATTGTGCTGCTCGAGGAGCGTATAGCGTCCGGCCAGCATGATGCAGTCGAGATCGAAGCGCGGCAGCACCTCCAGACACACATCCTGCTCGTTGACGCCGATTCCGATGGCGCCCACCGCACCGCAGTTCCGCAGCGCGGCCATTGCGGGCAGCGCTTCATCGAGCGCCATTTTCAGCACCTCGGCATGACGCTCACCGTGGGTCGCGCGGCCAATGTCGTGCAGCAAGAGGATGTCGATGAAATCGACCCGCAGTCGCTCGAGACTCGTCTCGAAGGAGCGCCGTACGCCGTCGCGACTGTAGTCGAAGACGGCTCGGGTGCCTTCCACGGCGAAACCGTCAGCCATCCCCCGCCGCGAGGCGTCGGGGACGATCACACGCCCGACTTTGGTCGATAACGCGTAGCTGCCGCGCGGACGAGCGGTGAGTGCACGCCCCAGGCGCTCTTCGCTCAGCCCATGTCCGTAGAGGGGCGCGGTGTCGAAGTAGCGGATGCCGTGCGCGAACGCCGCTTCGACTGCCGACTGGGCGTCCGCCTCGGACACCAGCGTGAAGAGATTACCGAGCGGTGCGCCGCCGAAGCCAAGCGGAGAGATGCTCAGTCGATGCCGGCCAATCGTGCGGGAGTTGCCGGTCACGCCGCTCATTTCAACGTTCGAGCACCACGATGCGGTCGATGGCCCCGGGATTGGCGGGCGGCACGCTGATCAGGAGCGCTCCAGGAATGACCCGCAGCTGCACTTTCCGATGCGTATCGAAGGTCCACGCGGCTTTCAAGTGTGGCAGCTGCGGCAGCACGAGATAGGGCTCCTGCCAATCCAGGATGTGCAGGTAGACGTACTTGCCTTTCGCCGTGCTCACACCCCAGCTGCGTGGACTGATGGGCCCCTCGGTGGTGCCGTAGATGGTCTCGCCGTGGGTCTGCAGCCACTTGCCCATGGCCTGCAACCGCGTCGCGAATTCGGGCTGAATGATGCCCTCCGAGGTGGGCCCCACATTGAGTAGAAAGTTGGCGTTCGAGCCCGCCGCCCGTACCAGCAGCCGTATCAGCTGTTGCGAGCTCTTGTAATCGTGGTCGTCGGCCGTGTAGCCCCAGGAGTGATTGATCGTCTCGCAGGTTTCGAGCGGCAGCCGCGATATCCCCGCCGTGTTGAACCCGGCCGAGTTCTGACCGGGCAGATCCTGCTCGAACATCTGGAAATCCTCTCCAGGCAGCGGCGCGCGATGGTGGTTGTTGCCGATCAGCGCTGCGGGCTGCAGGCGGTGGATGAGCGCGTAGGTGCGCTCTATCTTCCAGTCCGCATCGGGCTTGTCCCACATGCCGTCGAACCAGATGCCGCCGATCGGTCCATACTGGGTGAGCAGCTCGGTGAGCTGTGCGTCCATGTAGTCGAGGTAGCGGTTGAAATTCCCGCCGGCAGGCCGCCCCGCGTAGTGGCCGGTCCACCCGAGAGGCCAATAGTCGGTGCTATGCCAGTCGAGGAGCGAGTAATAGAAGAACACCTTGATGCCCTGGCGCCGCGCCTCCGCGACCAGCATCTTGAGCGGGTCCTGCTTGTAGGCGTCGCAGTCGACGATGTTCCAGCGGCTCTGCCGGGTGGCGCCACATCGCGAACCCGTCATGATGCTTGGCTCGTGATCGTGATGTACTTCATGCCGGCGAGTTTTGCGAGCGCGACGATCGCGCGCGGATCGAAACGCGTCGGGTCGAACTGCGGCGCGAACTTCTCATAGCTGGACACGGGGATGTGCTCGTGCTCCATCACCCATTCACCGCGTGCCGGCACGCTGTACACACCCCAATGGATGAACATGCCGAAGCGGGCATTCGCGTACCACTTGCGCGCCGCCAGATTCGTAGCCGCGGGAACGTAGGCCGGCGTTGCACTGCGCGCCGGAGTGATCGCACCGACGAAGATCAGCGCGACGGTGCTGATCAGGGTTGCACGCAGATGGCGCGACCTCACGACTCGTCCTCGCCGAGGGTCTGTCGCAGGGAAAAGAGCCGTGCCATCGGCACCCATTTCTGACCGGGCTTCGCGACAGGGCAGTGGACGCTGGAACTGCCACATCAGCTGCTCCCATTCTTCCGTCCTTTTGTCCTCATGGCTCGCAGGGTCCTGGTCGGCGAGCTCATCCGGCACCTGCTTCACCATGACGAGCCGATTGCCGCAGCGAAAGACCTCGAGCTCGTGGACTCCGCTGGCGCGCAGTTGACTCACGATCTCCGGCCAGATGCGGTCCGGCCGATGCCAGTTCTCGTATGCGGCGATCGCCGCGGGATCGTCATCGAGGTCGAGCGCGAAATAGAGTCGTTGCATCTCACACCGCCGTTGTCAGGCTGCGAGTGTAGGTGGCGAACCCGAGGATCACCGCGAAGCAGAGCGCCGGCACGCACATGGCGCGCGGGATGCCCGCCGCGTCCGAGATGCCGCCCATCAGGAGGGTAAGCGTTGCGCCCCCGACAATGGCCATGACGAGAAACGGTGCGGCGCTTTTGCGCGCCTGGTCGTCGAGGCCGCGCAGGCCGAGAGCGAAAATAGTCGGAAACATGATCGACATGAAAAAGCTGACCGCGACCAGTGCTGCAACGCCGGTGCGCCCGGGGAGCAGTACGGCCACGGCAGCGAGGACGAGGGCGGCGACGGCGAAGCCCGCGAGCAGGCGCGCGGGCGCCAGATAGCGCATGAGCGCAGTGCCGGCGAATCGCCCGAGCATGAAGAGGATGAGCGAGAGGGTGAGGAAGTCCGCCGCGTGCCGCTGTGACGTTCCGGGAACCGTCTGTTGCGCGTAGCGGATGAGGTAGCTCCAAATGCCGACCTGCGCGCCAACGTAGAAGAACTGAGCCACCACCGCGAGAACGAGATTCCGGTTGCCCAGGAGGGTGCCCCGCCGGGTGCCTCCCGGCAGCTGATCCGGGTCCGCCACGGCCGTCGGCAGCCGCACCGTGCCTATGAGCAGCGCCCAGAGCAACACGACGCAGCCGATGACGACGTAAGGCGTCTGTACCGCGGAGGACTGCGAGGCGTAATAGGCAGCGCGCGCGCCGCCCGTCATGGCGGCGAGTTGCGCCTGTGTCGGCTCAACACCCGAGAGGATGAACCGCTGGCCGATCAGCACTCCCGTGATGGAGCCGAGCGGATTGAACGATTGCGCGAGATTCAGGCGGCGCGTCGCGCCTGCCTGCGGCCCGAGCACGGTGACCAGCGGGTTCGCGGAGGTCTCGAGGAACGCCAGCCCGCAGGCGATGACGAACAGGGCTGCCGAGAAACAACGGATAGGTGCGCAGGGCCGCGGCGGGGTAGAAGAGAAACGCGCCGAGAGCGTACAGGCCGAGCCCGACGAGCAGCGCCGACTTGTAGCCGAAACGCCGCATGCAGAGGCTCGCGGGAATGGCGAGCAGGAAGTAGCCGCCGTAAAAGGCGCTCTGAACGAGGCCGGCCCTGAAGTCCGAGAGCTCAAAGGCATTCTTGAACTGCTTGATGAGAATGTCGTTGAGGTTATTGGCGATGCCCCAAAAGAAAAAGAGGCTGGCGATGAGCGCAAAGGCGTAAGTGCCCGCCGAGCCGGGCGCGGCCGCGGCTCGGCGAGTCGCTGACGGCGGCGGAATTCACCAGTGGTACTCTACCGTAGCGCCGATGGTGAGGGGCTGCAGCGTGAAGGCGGCGCCGTAGAAGGTGAAGATATTGAGCGCGTTATTGAAGAGGTAGCGGATGGGTGTTCGAGCGCATTGAGCGCGTACACCGACGCATCCCACCCGCCCCAGACCATCCCGACGTGCAGGTTGAGCTGATTGTACGCGGGATTGGGCACGAAAAAGGCGTTGTAGGTCGGGCTCGCGGTATTGGTCGTCGGATTGTACGGGCCCGGATTCCTGCTGTGATAGGAATCGTCGAGGCGCATGTAGCCGCTGTAGTCGGCGGCGATCGGGAAGGTGTACTGCGCCGTCGGCACGATGATCCACGGCGCCGCATAGGGATTGATCTGCTCGCCGTTGGCGACCACGTTGTTGCCGGCGGAGACGATCGTGGTCGCATTGCGGGCATCCGTGTAGCCGATGCTGAGTCCGATCTTGAGTGAGCTCGTGACCAGCGCCTCCAGCTGGAAATCGAAGCCGTTGCTGGTCGCCGAGCCGAGATTCGAGGTGAACCCTTCCGTACAGGCGGGTACGTTCACGATCTGCTGGATGCCGTTCCATTTGATGTGAAAGGCGCTCGCCTCCATGTCGAGACGGCCGTCGAAGAGCCGGTCCTTCGAGCCGATCTCGTAGCTCCAGAGCGAGTCGCCGGAGTAGGTATTCGGCGCCCCGTTCGGGTAACCGAGCGCCTGCATCGCGGCATCGCAGGCCGGTGTGTTGTAAAACGGCGGATTGACGCCGCCGACGCGATCGCCCTTGGCGGCGCTGACATATACCAGGTTGTTCGGGTCGATCTGCACGTTGATGCCATACTTCGGATCGACGACCGTCTGGTTCTTGCTGCCGGCGAACTGGGTTGGGGTCGCGCCGTTGAGCGGCCCGTTGATGTAGATGCTGTAGTCGTCGGTTTCGCGCGCCACGCGCGCGCCGGCGACCAGGCTCACATGCCTGATGAGCTGCCAGGTGACCTGTCCGTAGGCCGCACGCTGCCGGTCGCTCAGCGGCTCCTTCTCGTAGACCGACAGGCCGCCCGGCAGCAGCGGTTGGCCGAAAACCTGCTCGATCGACTGGCCGTAGGCCTGTTGGATCTGGGTCGGCCAGTAGGGCGACCATACCCACTGATAGCCAACCTGGCGCGACTCGTTGAAGAAGATGCCGAAGGTCCACTGCAGGCGCGCATTCGGGGTCCGAGGAGGTGGCGCGGAACTCCTGCGCGAACACGTTGAGCTGCTCGGGCGTCCAGCTGTTCGCAGCCGCCGCCGGAGTCGTCGGCCACGGCTGCCCGATGATGGCCGGCATGACGGTCGTGAAGTCCTGCTGCGCGTTGTAGCGGCGGTAGAGGTAAGAGGTGCTCGAGGTCAGCGTCACCGCCGACAGCTCATCCACGATCTTGAGCGCGGGCAGGTAGAGCGCATCGCTGCTCGGCTGCAGGCGCAATCCCTGGAAAGCGAGCTGTCCGGCGCCGATATTGGTGTACGTCGGGTTGAGCGAGCCCCAGTTGGTGGTCAGCGGATCGGTGTAGCCCGGACCGCCGGGATCGAGGGTGGGCACGTCGTTCCAATAGGTGTGCTGGTAGAAGAACGAAGGCGTGATCTGCAGCGAGGCGAGCGGGGCGACGGTGAGCGCGGCGCGCAGCACGTCGGCATCGCGCCACCCGGAATGCGGCTCATCGGCTCCCCCCGGGATGGCGCTGACATGGTCGATGTAGCCGCCCTGTCGCTCGTGCCAGGCGCTGACGCGAAAACCCACCTTGTCCTGGATGATCGGGCCTCCGAAGGCGCCGCCGAGCTCATAGCTCGGGCCGCCGCCAGTCGGTGGTGGCGACGCCGGCGCGGGTGTAGCCGCTGTACTGGGTGAGACTCGGCTGCGCCTGGATGAACCTGATGGCGCCGCCCTCGGCGCCGGCACCGAACAGCGTGCCCTGCGGCCCTTTGAGCACCTCGACACGATCGAGATCGAAGACGAGCGGCGTGGTGTCGGTTCCGGGAACGATGCCGTTGTCGAGGCGGATCTGCACCGGCACATCGTCGATGTAGATGCCGGTGGTGGAGTAGCCGGAAATTCCCGAGGAGATGCCGCGGATCGACAGGGCGATCGGTCGAGCCGGAATTCTCGAAGTCGACACCCGGAGTGACCGCCGCCACGTCCGCCATGTTGTAGATCTGCCGCTGCATCATCTGATCGCGGGTCAGCACCGAGACGGCTATCGGCACCTTGTCGAGGCTTTCGGAGCGCTTCTCGGCCGTGACCACCACCTCCTGCAGCTGGTTGGGCGCGGCGGCGCCGCTCGCGTCCGTATCCGCGGCAGCCGCGGGCGCGGTGACACCGAGTCCGAGGGCCAGGAGACTGCACGGGGCCAGCACGCACAGGAGTGAGTGCCCCACGAGGCGCCGCGCACCGCTCGATAGAGTCATGTTCTCGCCCTCTCGTTGTATGAAATGGAGACGGAAAGACTCGTTGCCCCAGGCCAGCTCGGCTCCCTTGCAGAGGCTCGGTGGCACCAACTTTCATAGATGATATCAAGCTCACCAATAAAATCAATTTCGGGATGGCGGCTGAAGCACCGGACCGCTGGCCGGCGGAGCTGAAACGGGCGGGGTGCGGGCGACCGCCCGCGATATCAGTCGGTCGCGGGAGCGTTGCCGCCGAGCTCGGCCGAGATCTCGTGCGCGGCTGCGACCAATGGACCGACGGTCTCAGGCACCGTCAGCGAGCGTGCGCTCTTGATGTAGGGGACGGTCAGGGCGGCGGCAACGCCGCCCGACTGGGTGACGGGTGCGGATAGATCGATGACTCCCTGCACATCGTGACTCTCGCTGGTCACGTAGCCGCTTTTGCGCGCGGCGTGTCCCTGCCGTTCGAAGCGCACCCATTCGCGGCGTTCCACGGTGGGTGCAAGGCGTCGTTTCCATTCAGTGCGGACGAGCTCCGACTGAAAGGCGTAGAGCACCAACCCGGAGGTCGAGTCGACGAGCGGGAGGCGGTAGCCGACGCGCACCGAGAAGCCGAGATAGCCCGGTGCCTCCACCCGCGCGACGATCACCATCTGCTCGGCCGAGGCGACCCCGAGGTGACACGATTGGCCGATGCTTTCGGCCAACCGATGCATGATGGGGAGGGCGGCGTCGTGCAGATTGCGGATGGGAGCGCGCTTCATGCCGAGCGCGAACAGCTTGTTGCTGAGAACGTAACCTTCCCCGGAGCTGGCAAGCTCGAGGTAGCCGTGGAACTCGAGCACCTGGATCATGCGAAACAGCTCGCTCATGGAGCGATTGAGCGCCCGCGACACCGCATTGAGCGACATCGGCGCGTGCGCGGCGGCCAGCAGCTCGAGCACTGCGAGACCCTTCTCGAGCGCGGGGGCGCGATATTTCGGCTCCGGATTGTGAGTCATGTTCGGCGGTGGAGTTTACTACACCGCCCGCCAGGCGGGGCCGTCGGGGAAGCGGTAGCGCACGAGGCTCTCGGGGCGCATCTCGGCGGAGAATCCCGCCTCCGTGGGAGCCAGATAGCGGCCCGCGCGAATGCGTACGGGTGCCGTGAAATGCTCGTGCAGGTGATCGACGAATTCGATGGCGCGATCTTCCATCTGACCGCTGATCGCCACGAAGTCCGCCATCGCGAGGTGTTGTACCAGCTCGCAGAGTCCGACGCCCCCGGCATGCGGAAAGACGGGTATGCCGAACTTGCGCGCCATGAGCAGGATCGCCAGGTTCTCATTGACGCCGCCGACGCGGCTGGCATCGATCTGGATCAGGTCGACCGCACCCGCCTGCAGAAACTGCTTGAAGACGATCCGATTGTGCGTGTGCTCGCCGGTGGAGATCGGGACTGGAGCCACGGCGCGCCGGATGGCCTGATGTGCCAGGATGTCGTCCGGGTTGGTCGGCTCTTCCACCCAGGCGATGCGGTACGGAGCCAGGCGCTGGATCCACGGGATGGCGACATCCACGTCCCACCGTTGGTTGGCGTCGATTGCCAGCGCAATGTCCGGACCGATGGCCTCGCGGGCAAGCTGGCAGCGCCGCTGGTCATCCTCCAAATTCAAGCCAACCTTGATTTTGATGGTCCGGAACCCGTCCGCCACCGCGGCTCTGGCGAGCCGGACGAGCCTTTCGTCAGAATAGCCGAGCCATCCAGGGGTCGTGGTATAGGCGGGATAGCCATGCTCGGTGAGATACGCGCTGCGCGCTGTTTTTCCAGACGCCGCGCCTTCGAGGATTCTGAATGCCTCATCCGGGGTCAGTGCATCCCGCAGATAACGGAAGTCGACACAACGGATGATCTCTTCCGGCCGCATGTCGGAGATGAAGCGCCACAGAGGCTTGCCTGCGCTGCGGGCGGCCAGGTCCCACGCGGCGTTGACTACTGCGCCCAGCGCCATGTGCATGACGCCTTTCTCCGGACCGAGCCACCGCAGTTGCGAGTCGTCCGTCAGGCTGCGCGCGAAGCCGCCGAGGTCAAGGATGATTTCGCGCACGTCGCGTCCGACGACGAGGTGCCGAAGTGCAGCGCAAGCGGCGGTTTGAACTTCGTTGCCGCGCCCGATCGTGAAAGCAAAGCCATGTCCGGCGGGACCGCCCGCTTCGTCCGTGCGCAGCACCACGTACGCCGCCGAATAGTCCGGGTCCGGATTCATGGCATCGGAGCCGTGGAATTCCCGAGAGGTCGGAAAACGGATGTCGTGGGCTTCCAGTACCGAAATTCGCGACACTCGATTTGCCTTGCAGCGGGGCAGGAATGGGTTAGCCTACTTCCGCGTATATAATCATTTCCATTAGTAAAATTGTCAAGGCGCGGCCTTCCGTGGACGGACGGCGGCGCTCATCCGAGTTGCAGCACGACCTCGTCGACGTAGCACCAGCTCCAGTCCTCGCCGGGCTCGATCGAGCTCATGATCGGATGACTCGTGGCGTGAAAGTGCTTGGTGGCGTGGCGGTTCTTGGAGTCGTCGCAGCAGGCGACGTTTCCGCAGGTTCGGCAGAGGCGCAGGTGCACCCAGCTGTCTCCGAGCTTGATGCATTCCTCGCAGCCGCGGCTGTTCGCCTTGTCGGTGCGGACGTAGTCCAGATGATGGCAGCGCGTGGTCATGGCCCCCTCCCGCGGGTGTCGTGCGGCAGTCTACACCCGGGATGGAGTCGATTCGTCCCCAAAAAATGGCCGGCCCCACAGGGGCCGGCGCTCCTGGCCGCGAGGGGGGTGACGGCGGATCAGAACTCGTATTTCAGATTGAGATAGAACGTGCGCAGCAGTGGGCTCGAGTAGATCGGGTTATAGCCGGCCTGCCAGTTACGACTCTGGTTGGAGAACGGCGGCGTCGTAGCGAGCAGGTTGTGAATTCCGAACAGCACCGTCAGCGGCACGATCGGCTTGTAGGACGCGTACACATCCCAGGTTGATTGACTCGCCACAGTCCGCTGGTTGCCGGCTGCATCGGGGGATTCGTCGATATAGGAAGAGAGGAAGCGATTGCTGATGCCGGCGCTCACCTTGCTGCTGGGATTCAGCCACATGAGGGTCAGGGTATGCTGCCAGCGGATCGCGGGCTGATTCCCGCTGTTGAACCATCCAAGGAGGTCCACCTGCGGGCCGCCCGTATATTCCTGCAGCCGGAAGTGAGTGATCGCCGTGCCTTCGAGATCAGCATGGAACGATCCGACGGGGGTTCGCACAAGGTACTGCACGCTCAGGTCGAGGCCGTCTGTGGTGATGCCGCCGGTGTTCTGCGTGGTCTGAATGATGTACCCACAGGTCGGCGAGGTGTAGGGCACGCATTGCGAGTTCTCGTTCGGTCCGGGGGTCAGCGTGCCCTCGTTGTTGAGCACATACAGGTTGGCGAACTGAGTGGGATTGGAATAAATCGCCGACCCGGGAATCGGCTGAATCTCGTTCTTGATCAATATCCGGTAATAATCGACGGTGATGCCCATATTGGCGATCGGCTCGACGATGACGCCGAAATCGAAATTCTCCGACGCCTCCGGTTCCAGCTTGGCGTTGCCGCCGCTCAGCGACAGGCCCTGCGAGATGCAATTCACGGCGCTGAATATGGTCGTGTAGTTTCCCGCCAGGCAACCCGGGCCCTGCATGGTATCGGTGTAACCAAACACATCCGGCGCATACAGATCGACCAGGGAGGGGGCTCTGAAGCCGGTCGATGCGGCCCCTCTGAAGGTCAGGAATCGGGCCGCCTGGTAGCGCAGCGACAGCTTGCCGTTATTGGTATTGCCGAAATCGCTGTATCTGTCTTCCCGATCCGAGATATCGACGTCAAGGCTTTTCGACATCGGTACGTCCAGCTCGGTGTAGATCGCCTGAGCGTTGCGCGACCCGGACACATTCTCCGGAGGAAAACCCGTGGAGGGCTGCAGAATCACGGCCAACGGGGTCGAGTCGTAGTTGATGGTGTCGTGACTCACCTGAAATCCCAGCGCCAGCGTCGCCGGCTGACCGGAGTCGAACGCGTCGCCCAGCTCATGGCTGGCGTGGCCGCCGACATCGTAGTGCTGCAGCTTTCCGGTTGCCAGCGTGCCGTTGAAGGTGGCGCTGTTGATCAGGTTTTGTCCGGCCTGACTCAGCGGGCCAAATGGGTTGATGAGGGGACTGAGGACATTGCCGGGAGCGATGATGGCGTAATCGACCTGGCCGCCACCCGTGACGTCCTGGGAGTCGGCGTTGCTGCTATAGTCGAAATCAGCCGCATAGTTCCAGCCCCTGGCGCGACCGTCGAACGTGAGGAGCAGCCTTTGCTCCGTGTTCACGTTTTTGTTGTAACGATTGTTGTATGGCGGCGTCCAACCAACCTGAATGGGGGCATCGAGGTCCGGCGCACCGGTGCACGGCCCGCTGCTGCTGACGTTGGTGATGCACGTCGATGCGGCGGCCGTTGGGAAGTAGGGGTCTCCCGGATTCATGGTGAACGAGTACGATATCGGCCCGAACCATTGGGTGACGTCGGAAAGGGTGCGAAAGTACTGCAGGGCCACGGTATTGTCGCCCGCCAGCTGCTTGGTCAACTCCGCCATCACCGACGCTTCATCCGATTTCGGCAGCAGATCCACCGCGGCGGAGTAAAGATACTCGCAGGCGCCCTGGTATCGTGCCAATTCGGTGTTGCCCGTGCAGGCGGGATAGTCGGCCTGCCAAAGATTGTTGTTGGCATCCTGGTAGCTGGCGGGAAATGGCGCCGTTGGCCCGTTCACGTTCTCCAGGTTCTGTGACGGGTTGAACCCCGTCGCCGCGAAAGACCTTTGGGACGCAGTCAATTCCTGTTGGCCGCTGTAGCTTCCGGTGATCAGAAGATTGTAGCCGTCGGTCAGCAGATCGCCGTGCCCGAAGGTGAAGTCCGCCTCGCCGGAGCCGCCCCCGGCTTCCTGCGGCCGGCTTAAATCGAGATTGACTTCGCCTCCCTGGTAGTTCTTCTTGGTGATGAAATTAATGACGCCGCCGATGGCGTCCGAGCCATATAGCGACGATGAGCCTTCCCTCAGTACCTGAACCTCCTGAATGGCTCCGAAGGGGATTCCGTTGAGATCGACGGAGCTGCCGAGAACCACGTTGTCGGCGAGGCGTTGGCCATCCAGGAGCACCAGGGTCTTGCTGTAGCCCAGATCGCGCAGGTTGGCGTAAGAGCCGCCACCGGAGTAATTCGTAACGGATGAGGCGACGTTTATCCCCGGCACGTTGGAGGTGAGCCGATCGACCGCCTGCTCCACGTTGACGATGCCCTCGTCTTTCAGTGCATCCGCTTTCACTACCGTGATGGCTTCCGCGGTCTCAGCCGCCGGCCGCGCGATCAGCGTGCCGGTGATCACGATTGTCTCGAGCCGCAAAGCACTTTCGCTGGTGCCGCATTGGGGCGAGGTGCTTCCAGCCGGGCAGGGCGATGCCGGCACGGTCGCCGGCGCGCTCTCCTGCGGCGCGGCGGCCGCAGCCTGCTGTGCGTAGACGGACAGGCTCCCTGCGCCGCAGGCGGCGAAGAGGATGTATAGCAGTGCCCGCCTGACGGTCGTTCGCGCCCGCAACGCCAAAGCTGATCCCCGTTGACTTCTTCTCATGACGCTTTCCGCTTGCCCGGCCTGTCAGCGAAGCGTATGCGGCTGCTCACGCGCCGTGCTGCGCCATGTGACGAGCAGGCGGAAATCAGGTGTGAGATGGCCGAGGAGGCGGGAAGACGCGGCGAACCGGCAACAGCAGGCAGTTGGCCCGAGTTGCTGCGCGAGGTTATTTCGCGAGCGAGATCAGGTAGCGGCCTCTACCGCCTCGAAGAGCGACTGCAGTCCGAAAGACACGTCGACGATCATCCCGTTCACGAAGAAGCCTGGGGTCGCGCGCAGGTGGCTGTTGCGGCCGCTCTCGATGTGCTCGCGGATGCGCTGCAGATAGACTTCGTCGTCCATCTCCGCAGTGAATCTCGCGTGATCGATATCGAGGCGCTGCGCGCAGGCGTTCAGGTGCGCGAGATCGAGATGCGGCTGACTCGCGAAGAGGAGATCGTGCATCTCCCAGAAGCTGCCCCTGCGCCCCGGCGCATTCGGCGGCTTCGGCCGCTCGCAGAGCGTGCGGATGAACCGATTCCAGCGGAAAGTGGCGATAGGCGAACAGGACCTTGCCGTCAAAGCGCTCGAGAAGAAGCTTCACGGACGGCGCCGCCTGCTTGCAGGTGGGGCACTCGAAATCCCCGTACTCCACCACGGTGATTGGAGCATGTGGGACTGCCGAGGACGTGATCGGTGGCGGTAATCGGCTGCGAAAGATCGCGGCGGTGCTGCGTGGCCATGCGAGCGAGTGTCCGCTTACGGGCGCACCATGTCCAGGAGCGGATATACTTCAGCGTCGGCGCCACGGGGAGCGCACTCGCTACGCCTTCCGTGACCCGTCCAACCAATCAAGAATACCAAGCCATGCGGTCGCTCCAGCTCGATTGGAACAAAGTCTTTGAGTTCACGTGGCGGATTCTCGTCTTTCTCGTCGCCATCGCCATCATCGTCGTCGTGACCGGCAACTGGAACCGTTGGGAGGGCGGCCAGGGCTGGCAAAGCACCGACGACGCCTACCTGCAATCGGATCTGACGCCCATTTCGGCGAAGGTGACCGGCTACGTCAGCGACCTTCCCATTCAGGATTACGAGCGCGTCCGCAAGGGGCAGGTGTTGGCGCGCCTGGTCGATGTCGATTATCGCGCCGCGGTTGATGAAGCGCAGGCGCGCATCCTCTCCGTCGCCGCGCAGGACCAGGCGCTGCGGGCCCAGCGCCAGCTGCAGCTCGCCAATGTGCAGGCCGCGCGGGCCGCGATCGCCGCCACTGTCGCCGCGTGGCAGCAGAATGGCCGCGACCTCGCGCGGCAGGACAAGCTGCTGCGGACCGGTTCCTCTTCGACCGAGGCGCGCGAGAAGCTGCAGACGCAGCACATTCAGCTGCAGGCGGACGATCGCCGAGAGCCGGGCGCACGAGGCGGCCGCCGAAAGTGAGCTCGGCGTCCTGCAGGCGCAACTCAAAGAGAACGCCGCGGCGCTCCTGGCGGCGCGCGCCGCGCTCGCCAGCGCGAACCTCGATCTGGAGTACACGACCATCACCGCGCCGCAGGATGGTGTTCTCGGTCAACGCCAGGTGAAGCCCGGGCAGTTGGTCGGTGTCGGAACCGAGATCACCTCGCTGACTCCGCTGCCCAAGGTTTGGGTGATCGCGAACTACAAGGAGACGCAGCTCACCCACATGGCCGTCGGGCAGAAGGCCCGGATCCGGGTCGATACCTTTCCCGGGGCATACGCTCAGCGGCCATGTCGAGGCGTTTGCGCCCGCCTCGGGCGCCGAGTTCTCTTTGCTGCCGCCCGACAATGCGACCGGCAACTTCACCAAGGTCGTGCAGCGCATATCGGTCAAGATCGTGATCGACGATGCGGATGGCCTGAGAGACCGGCTGGTGCCGGGCATGTCGGTCACCGCGAGCGTGTACGCAGTGGATCGCAAGCGCAAATGAGCGTTCCCGCGCAAGCACTCCCTACCGCGCCCCCGCCCGGGATCATCGCGCCGGCCAATGTCACGCCGCCCACCTCCATTCCGTGGCTCGGGCTGTTCGCGGTGCTCATGGGCACGTTCATCTCGACCCTGAACACCCGATTCTCCTCGTTCGGCCTCGCGGACGTACGCGGGGCGGTGCACGCGGGGTTCGACGAAGGCGCCTGGCTCACGACCGCGCAAACCACCGCGCAGATGTTGGTCACGATCATTGCCGTCTGGATGGGGGCGGCCTACGGTCCGCGCCGGGTCCTGATGGGCGCCTCGATCGCATTCGCGGTGATCATGTTCATCGCGCCGTTCTCGCCGAACCTGCCGACGCTCCTCACGATGCAGTTTCTCAGCGGCCTGGCGAGCGGATTCTTCATTCCACTCACGCTTGAGCTTCATTCTGCTCAACATGCCGCCGAAGTACTGGCCGTTCGGCATTGCTCTCTATTCACTCAATCTCGAGCTGTCGCTCAACGTCTCGGCCTCGCTCGAGGGCTGGTACGTCGATCATCTCTCCTGGGCGTGGATCTACTGGCAGAACGTGCCTCTCGCCCTGGTGATGTCGCTATGTCTGAGCCGCGGCATCCCCATCAAGCGGATCACGACCCGCCCGCCGGCCGATGTCTTCGGTCTCATCGCGGGCGGCGCGGGTCTGGCGCTGATCTATGCGGCGCTCGATCAGGGCAATCGGCTCGACTGGCTCAATTCCGGCCTTGTGTGGGCGCTGCTCGGCGCCGGGAGCGCTGCTGCTGGCGGCCCTGCTGGTGCACGTGTTGCGGTCGGAACGACCGCTACTCGATCTCAAAGTCGTGCTCGGGGCACCCATGCCGAGCCAGTTCGTGCTGATCGCATTCCTTCGTCTCACGATATTGGCGACCAGCTTTCTGATTCCGTTCTTTCTCACCAGCGTGCGCGGCTACCGCGCGATCGAGGTCGGCTACAGCCTCGTGTGGATTGCCGTGCCGCAGTTGATTCTCTGCCCGCTGGCCGGGTTGATGCTGAGTCGGACCGATGCCAGGCTGGTCACTTCCATCGGGCTCATCTTCGTCAGCATCGCCTGCCTGATGGTGGCCTACAATCTGACCCCGATCTGGGGCTCGTACCAATTTCTGCCATCGCAGCTGCTGCAGGCGCTTGGCCAGAGCTTTGCGCTCTCGGGGATCGTCTTTTTCGGAGTCCTGCATCTGAGGCCGCAGGACGCCCTGACTTTCGGTGCCGTGCTGCAGACCGGACGGCTTTTCGGCGGCGAGCTCGGCACCGCGTTCATGACCACTCTCGCGCGAGTGCGTGAGCAGGTTGCCTCGAACCTGATCGGATTACACGTCCAGGCGGGCGATCCGCGGGTCATCGAGCAGGTGCGGCGCCTTGGAGCCGCCACGACGCGTGCGATAAATCCACCTGGAGCACTTGCGCGCGGAGAGATCCTGCTTGGCGCCGCCGTCCGATCGGCTGCCACCACCCAAGCGGTGATAGATGGCTTCGTCGCGATCGCTGTCCTTGCCGTGGTCGCGCTGCTGGTCGTCGTCTTGCGAAGCGCGGCGCCTGAAGGACCCGCCTCACCGCCGCCGCTCTTCCCCTTGCGGCAAGCGAGAGGAGTGAAGCCCACATGACCGCGGCACGGACGGGCCTGCTGCTTTCCGTGGCGGTGCTGATGATTCCCGCGTGCACGGTTGGTCCCAACTATCGCACACCGAAGCTGCCGGCCGGGGCGAATGCACCTTTCGTGTCACGGAATTCCGCGCTGGAAACGACGACGCCCCCTCCGGACGCGTGGTGGCGGTTGTATAGCGATCCGCATCTCGACGGCCTCGTACAGCAAGCGCTGGCGGCCAACCGTAGCCTCGCCGCGGCGAATGCGAATTTCAGCGCGGCTCGCGAGGCTTTCAGTGAGGTCCATGCGGCGCGTTATCCCACCACCGACCTGACTTCGCAGGCCGTATATGGGCGCGACCCTGTCACCGATGAGATCCTGGAGCTAGGAGGGCGTCATCCGGAGAACATCTGGGTCTACGAAGACGTCTTCGAGGCCGCGTACGAGGTCGACCTGTTTGGGCGCGTCCACCGTGCTATCGAAGCGGCCGGCGCCAATGCGGAGGCTATGGGTGCCGCGCGCGATGATGTGCGTGTAGTGGTTGCGGCGGATACCGCGCAGGCCTATGCGTCGATATGCGCTCTGGGAGAGCAGCTCAACGTCGCGCGGCAGTCGCTGAAGATCGTGCGCCAGCAAGCCGACATCTCGGCAAAGCAATTCCAGGCCGGGGCCGGATCCAATTTCGCGGTGGCGCGGGCGCAGGCGCTCGTCGCCCAGGTTGGCGCGGCGATTCCACCGCTCGAGGGCGAGCGCCGCGCCGAGCTCTTCGAGCTGACGGCGCTTCTTGGCCGCACTCCTGCCCAGGCGCCAAATGGTCTCGACACGTGCGTCGCTCCGCCTCATCTCACCGCACTCATCCCGGTCGGCGACGCGCAGGCCATGATCAGTCGCAGACCCGATGTCCGCGAGGCTGAGCGGCGACTGGCTGCGGCAACCGCCGACATCGGGGTCGCCACGGCCGATTTGTACCCGCGCATTCACTTGCTGGGCTTCTATGGCGGCGCCGCCTCGGAGGTCGACCGGCTCAACACCAACATCGGCAGAGCCTGGGGCCTGGGCCCCTCGATAAGCTGGTCGTTCCCCAACCAGGCGGGTCCGCGCGCCCGGGTACGCGAGGCAAAGGCGTATCAAGCGGCCGCACTGGCGCAATTCGACGCCGTGGTATTGACGGCGCTCAAGGAGACGGAGCAGGCATTGACCGCTTATGGCGCGGCGCTGCAGTATCGTCAGGCGTTGGGTGACGCTCAACGAAAGGTACACCGCACCTTCGAAATCGCCCGCGACGGCTATGCGGCAGGCTCATCGAGCTATCTCGACCTGCTGACGACGGAGCAGTCGCTGGTGGCGATCAACGCCCAGGTCGCCTCATCCGATGCCGAGCTGGTCGGGGCGCAGATCGACCTCTTCAAGGCACTGGGCGGTGGCTGGGAGTCGCCTGCGGTGAGATCGGCCTCGGCGCGGTAACGGCGTACCGGGTCTGGCGGAGCGGCGGGACCTGAAGGTACACTTCATCGGGGCCTGATCAGAAAGACGCTAGGGGGGTACCATGGGAGCGACCGAAGCCGTCATGCGCCCGCAATCGGGGCGCTTTTCGCCGCAGCTCGCCGATCAACGGCGCTGGGACCGCAACTTCTTTCTGCTGATGGTGGGCTTGCTCTGGCTCGGAATCCTGATGGGATTCGTGCCGGATATCATGCACCGGGTTCGGATCCACCGCCCGTTTCCGGTAGTGGTTTACTTTCACGGTGTTGTCTTCGTCGGCTGGCTGACTCTGCTGACGGTCCAGGTCCTGCTCATCCGCGCGCGCCGCGTGGATCTGCATCGGGAGCTCGGAATGTTGGGTGTTGCCCTCTACGGCGCGATGGTCGTGATGGGCATCACGACCTCGGTGATCGTGGACTACGATCTTTTCGGGACGCCGCAGGGCGATCCATCTTTCCTGAGTATTCAGCTGGCGGACATGCTGGCCTTCGCGGTGTTGGGTGGGTGCGCAATCGCGCGGCGCAAGGACATGGATGCACACAAGCGTCTGATGCTCCTGGCGACGATCTGTATCGCCGACGCGGGTTTCGGCCGCTGGTGGGGTCCGGGGCTGGAGAGACTCTTCGGCGATGGCTACTGGGCGACTTGGGCGCAGGCATATCTCAGCGACTTCCTGCTCATTGTCATGATCGGCGTCTACGACCTGATCAGCCGGCGCCGGCTCTATTCCGCTTATGTTTGGGGAGCGGTATGGGGGCTGGGGCTCGAGTTCGCGGCGGCGTGGTTGTACCTCGCGCCGTGGTGGAAGCCCGTGGCGACGATGCTCATCGGCCGCTAGACACGATCGGAAGCTCGATGTAGCTGGCATTCCCCGGCGCGTGGTAGACGCGTTCCGTGGCTTTGACGTAGTCGCCCGGCTTGGCGAAGAAGATGTTCTTCACGTAAGTCTGCGGATTGCGGTCATAGAGCGGGAACCAGCTTGACTGCACCTGCACCATGATGCGGTGGCCCGGGAGGAATACGTGGTTGGCCGTCGGCAGGTCAAAGCTGTAGAGCAGCGGCTGGTTCGGCGTCAGGGCGTGCGGAGTCGGAGAAGCCGGTGCGGTAGCGGCCGCGGAAGATATCCATGGCGATGCCGAGCTGATAGCCACCGAGCTGCGGCTCATCGGCAACCTGGTCGGGATAGACGTCGATCAGCTTGACCACCCAGTCCGAATCGGTGCCGCTGGTCGCGGCAATCAGGTGCACCGCGGGCTGACCGGCGATGGTGACAGGATGGGTCAGCACGTCGGACTCGAAGGTGAGGACGTCCGTACGCCCTGAAAATCCCCGCTGATCGTCGACCAGCCATTGAGACCAGGTCTGGTCGCCGGTGTAGCCGACCGGCTGGTCGGGACGGGCGCGGAAGGGCACGGGCTTGGCCGGGTCGGAGACATAGCTGGTGTCCTGCGACTCCGCGGCCGTCGGTGCCGTGAAGTCCGCTTTGCCTCCCGCATGCAGATAGAGCGGCGTCGGCGTGATGGCGCAACCGCTGGCGCAACCCTGCGGCCAGGAGCCGAGCCGTTCCCAATGATCGGCGCCGGTGACGTAGGCGGTCACGGGAGCGACCGGGTTCGGCGGCGCGTCGTTCTTCAGATAATGGGCCAGGAAGGGAGCGAGAATCTGCTCCTGGAAATAAGTACCGGTGTCGCTGCCGAAACGGATGGCGCCGAGGTGGTCGGCGGCTTCGATCTCCTGGCCGTGATGCCAGGGACCCATCACCAGGTACACCATGTCGTTGCCGCTGTCCTTCGCCTTCATGGCCTTGTACACGGCCATCGCGCCGTAGATGTCCTCCTGGTCCCAGAGGCTGGCGACCACCATCACCGGGACTTTCAGCGGCTGCCGGGCGAGGATCCTGTCCATCGCCTGCTCGCTCCAGAAGCTGTCATAAGCGGGGTGGGCGGCTATCTTGTTCCAGAAGCCGATCTGGTCCATGCCGTACGCCTTCGCCATGGCACCGGCCGAGCCGTAGTGCATGTAGAGGTCGTAATCGTCGTAGTAGTTGCTCCACCATTTGGCGCTGTTGTCGCGAGTGGCTTCCTGCTCGTAGATATACGGCAGGTTCTGCTCGCGGAAAGCGCCGTTGTGGAACCAGTCGTCGCCCATCCAGCCGTCGACCATCGGGTTCATCGGCACCACGACCTTGAGCGCCGGGTGCGGATTGATCAGCGCCGTCAGCGGCTCGTAGCCGTCGTAGGAGATGCCGAGAATTCCGACCTTGCCGTTGCTTTCGGGGACGTGCTTGACCAGCCAGTCGATCGTGTCGTAGGTGTCGGTCGACTCGTCCACGGGCGTGTGGTTGAGCGGCCCGCGGAAGGGACGGTTCATCACGAAGTCGCCCTCGGAGCCGTACTTGCCGCGAACGTCCTGGATGACGCGGATATAGCCTCCATCCACGATCGTCGGGACGGCGTTGTCGTACCCTTCGAGCGCCGTGCCCATGTTGCCGCTGAGCTGGCCGTGCTCGGTCTCGGTGACCATGTTGGTGGCGTTGTAAGGCGTGCGCGTCATCAGGATCGGCGCATCGTGCGCGCCCCTGGGAATCATGATCACCGTGTGCAGCTTGACGCCATCGCGCATCGGGATCATCACGTCCCGGATGGTGTAGCCGAAGCTGGAATGGTCGGGCGTGAAGTGAGCCGGCGTCTCGCTGGGCAAAGAGGGATATTTCGGCGGCGGTGGGGCGGCGGCAGCGGCGCTGGAGACCAGAAGGACAGCCAGCAACGCATGCAGGCGGTGGACCGATAGTGTCATGACAGGATCCCCTCGACCTCAACAACACCGGAGCCTGCGGGAATCCTAGCAGATCGCACGCCGCAGCGTCTGGCGGCGGTGATCTGGCAGCGGCTCATTCGAGCAGCTTCAGCAGCTCGTTGACCGTCCGCCAGTTACGCGCGGTCGCGGGGACGCCCAGGCAGCGCTCGACCCTCGATCGCAGGACGGAATCGGCGAAGCCATCCGGCGTCCAGAGATAGAAGATCCCTCCCTTTGAGCGCGAACGCCTCCCGACCGGCATCGAGACGAGCCAGCGAGTCGATGTCAGCTGACTTCGGCGCAGACGCGAGAAAGTACAGATGCAACAGCTTGTGATTCCGCTGCGCTTCCGGGAAAGGATTGGCGCGGATGGCGGCGGCGAGCTGGCCTTGCTGATGACCACCACCGTCGGCGCGCAGGCGAACTTCCGCTCGACCAGCCGCGCTATCTTTGCCGCGAGCGCGTCAGGATCGCTGCTCGCGCTGCGGAACACCACATTGCCGCTTTGGATGTAGGTCCGGACGTTCTGGAAGCCCGCGGCCTCGAGCGCGCTCGCCAGTGCCTTCATGGGCACTTTGTTCTTTCCCACGACATTGATACCGCGCAGCAGCGCGAGCCAGGTGGTGGCGGGCCGGCCGGAGGCGTGCCGCGGTCATGGCAGCAGCCAGCCGGAAGCACATCTTCTTGCGCTCCATACCGGCATCGAGCGGATATCCGGCCGGCACGTCGAATATTCCAACGAGCTCGGCGCCGAGGCGCTCGAGAGTGCGACGACTGCCGGCGTTGTCGCGCTGGCAGGTGATCCAGAGGCTGGCTCATGCCGTGGCGCTTCGCCAAGGGAAGGATCAGGCGGCAGGCTCTCTCGGCATAGCGATGGCCGCGATGAGCCGGTTCCACCGCGTAACCAACCTGGCCGGCATAACGGATCACGTCCTCGCTCCAGCCCACTCTCAGGCGGATACGCCCCAGATACTCGCCGCCGGGATTTTCCATCCTGAATGAATAGGCCGGAACACCCCACGGACTGCTCTCGGCCGGCATGAACTCGGCGAGGACCAGGCGCAGATCGCCGTCCTGGGACGGGGCGACATCGAGAAATTCGAAGGGCTTCGCGGGCGGCATCGGCCGGATGCTTGGCGACATAATCTGGCGCTGGTGATGATAGCGAATGCGAGACACGGTTCACAATTTTCGTGCGGCCGATGCGCAGTGCATCGTCAATGCGCTACACAGGCGGAGGGTATCTTGAAGTGAGAGGCGTTCCTATTTCGGGCCCGCCACGGGCGGGTTATTCGGGGTCATCGCCACGGAGGCGATCGGTGTTTGCAGCCTACAGTGAGGCGGGGTTTCCGGCGCCGGTGTGAATTTCTCGGTCGTACCTGATTTCGTCGCCATCGGCGGCCTGATTGCGGTTTTCTGGACGCTGTTGCGGCGTACCGGACAGAACCGGCTCAACTTCTGGCTGGTCGGTTGGTCGCTGCTGCTGGTGCACATCGTGGCGCTGTTCGTGGCGCAGAACACCACCGGCAGCGCCGATGGCGCTTATTCCGTGGCCGTCGGCATGTTGGTCATCGTTGCCAGCGCGTTCGTCTGGGCGAGCAACGAGCAGCTCGACATCCGCTGGCGCAACCTCTCGATAGTAGTCTTCAGCGCGCTGCCCGACGTCGCGTTGCTCAGCTGCATCACCTGCGGACTCGAGTCGCCCGGTCTCTACACGGTACTGACCGTGATGGGAATCGGCTCCACCCTGTGGATGATGCGGGCCTGGCGCGGTGCGCGCGAAGAGCCCAGCATGCGCTGGCGCACTTCTCTCGTGCTCGCCGTTTATGCCGTGCAGGGCGCGCTTCTGGCTTTTCATCAGCCGGACGAGGCGGTCAGCTGGATGCTCACCTGGCACTATCTGGCCGTCGCGGCGTTCTACCGGATGACGGCCTCGCGTCCTTCGGCGAGCGTACGCTTCACCACGATCAGCTTCATCGCATGGGCATTCGTCTTTCCCGCCAGCGACCTGATGGCGGTGCTGTGGCCGAACGCTCACGTCGATGCCGAGGTGTGGAACCTGCCGAAGTTCCTGGTCGCCACCGGCATGACATTCACGCTGCTCGAAGAGCAGTTGTCGAAGGCGGAGTATGCCTCGCTGCATGATGAGCTGACCGGCCTGCCCAATCGGCGCATGCTGGCGCGGCAGCTGCGCGAGACCATGGATCGTGCGCGCGAGGTCGGTACCCTGTTGGCGCTGGTCGTGATCGACCTCGACGGCTTCAAGGAGATCAACGATACGCTTGGGCCATGCGGCGGGCGATGAAGTGCTGCGCTGGGCGGCGCGGCAGTTTCGCGCCCAGCTCAATCAGCGGGACGTGCTGGCTCGACTGGGCGGCGACGAATTCGCCGTCATTCTCACTGATATCCCCGACCGTGACGCCGCGCAACGGGCGGCCCAGAGCCTGCGGTGCGCGCTCGATTCCGGCATGCTCATTCTCGGGCGGCAGCTCGCGATTCGCGCCAGTGTCGGCTTCTCGCTGTACCCCTACGAAAGCGACAACGCGGATCGTCTCTACGCGATCGCCGATCGCGCGATGTACGACCGCAAGCCGCGTCGGCAGGACCAGGATCTGGTACACGACGCCAGCGGCTCACTGTCAGCCTGATCCCGGCCTCCGTGAGACTACGCCGCGGGGCCGCTGACTGGGCACACGCATCACCGGCCGCTCGTCCTCTTCGTACCCTCACCGGTCTGGACCTTCGCAAGCGCCTCGAGGGCGCGCTGACCGCTGCCGACGGAGCGGCGGGGGCGCACTGCATCCACGAGCTGTGGATGCGCGCGGAGCTCGGCTTCGACATCGATTCGGCTCTGGACCTGCTCTGGAAGCGGGCCGCGGATTCGATCCCGGAGTGGCTGCCGATGATCCATATCGACTGGCTGCCGCTGGCGTATGAGATCGCCGCGCGTTTTGCGGCTACGCGCAAGGGACGCTCGAACGTTTACCTCGTGCTCCTCGACTATCGCGATCGGCGCGGCGCCCCGTTCGGCGTCTATGTCGGCATGAGCCACTACACACCTGCGGAGCGATTCGATCAGCACAAAGCCGGAATCCGCGCTGCGGGCAGCGTGCTCAAGCGCGGCCTCGAAGTCCTCACTGGCCCGACCCTGCACCTGCAGGGCATTGCTCGCCCGCAGGCGGCGGCAATCGAGACCGGCCTCGCCGAGGCGCTCGGCGAGGCCGGTCTTCTGGTTCAGGGCGGCCACTGACCGCCGGCCATTCTTAGAGACCGAGATCGCTCAACCCGGGGTGATCGTCCGGTCGTCGCCCGAGCGGCCAGCGGTACTTGCGGTCGGCCTCGGCAATCGGCAGATCGTTGATGCTGGCGTGGCGCCGGCGCATGAGGCCGCGCTCGTCGAATTCCCAGTTCTCGTTACCGTAAGAGCGGAACCAGGAGCCGCTGTCGTCGTGCCATTCGTAGGCGAAGCGCACCGCGATGCGATTGCCGGTGAAGGCCCAGACCTCCTTGATGAGCCGATAGTCGAGCTCGCGGGCCCACTTGCGCGCGAGAAAGGCGACGATCTCGGCGCGCCCGTTGATGAACTCGGCGCGGTTGCGCCAACGGCTGTCCTCGGTGTAGGCGAGGGCGACCCGCTCCGGCTCGCGAGTATTCCACGCGTCCTCGGCCGCGCGCGCTTTCTGGGCGGCTGTCTCGGCGGTGTAGGGAGGCAGGGGCGGGCGGCTCGACATGGGGCTCCTCCGGAGCATGCGCGCAACGGTGTATGGCCTGATGTACGGTAGTTCCGCCCGCCGGGCGGCGTCAAGGATGGGCCGCCGCTGCGGTTCCCTGCTCGAGAAAATCGGTGATCGAGTCGCGGCTCGGCGTCAAGCCCTTCAGCTGCAGCACGACGCCGGCATTGCCCCGATGATAGGTCCCGTGCAGACACACGTGCAGAATGATCTCACCGCGGCGCATGCGCGCCGGCTTGCCGCTGGTGAATACGAAATCGACCGGCTGTTGCAGCTCGTCCGCGGTCAGACAACCGACATAGGACGCGTACCAGTCGTCGACTTCCCTGACACTGTCGGCGAGAGCTGACAACTTCGGGATCGTTTCGGACCGGGGCGCTCGAAACGCATGCGGCAATCCCCGCAGGTGATTCTGGAAGATCCTGTCGACCGCGTGCATGTGATCGAGCACGCGCAGCATGATCGAGGATTCTTCGCCAGTCAGCCGGTCGAGGTTCCGCTTGAGCGTGTCGTAGAGGCCGCGATCCGCCCACCGTTTGATGGCGATGAGTTGAGAGTAAGGTTGCGTCATTGCCCCGTCTCCGTTGCTATTTCACCCGCGGAATGCATAATACGAGCGATAGCTCTCATTTTGCTACTCGCATTCGGAGCGTGGAAAATGGCGT
Organism: uncultured Pseudomonadota bacterium; assembly: GCA_963726045.1. Classification (GTDB taxonomy): domain Bacteria; phylum Pseudomonadota; class Gammaproteobacteria; order Steroidobacterales; family Steroidobacteraceae; genus 13-2-20CM-66-19. The sequence goes on along the minus strand of CAVSAZ010000011.1, from coordinate 291,724 downwards.
CCAGAGCGCTGACGAATCCCAGGAAAGAACCGTCGCAGGACAGATCGCGCGCCACCGTCGATGCCCTGATCGAGGCGACAGCTCGCATTCTGGTCAGGGAAAGCTTCGACAAGGCGAGCACCAACCGCATCGCGGAAGAGGCGGGCGTGAGTGTCGGCTCGCTGTACCAGTATTTCCCGAGCAAGGAGGCGCTGGTCGCCGCCGTGATCGAGCGCCACAAGGAAGAGCTGAGGGAGGTCGCACGCGCGGCGCTGGCTCGGGTCGCAAAGCTGCCCATGAAGGAAGCGGTGCGCAGTCTGGTGACCCTGGCGATCGAGACGCATCGCGTCGATCCACGGCTGCATCGGGTGCTGGCCGAGCAGATTCCGCGCACGGGAAAGCTGCGGAATGTGGAGGCCTTCAACCGGGAGAACTATTCCCTCTTCAGAAGCTACCTCGAGCGCCACCGTGACGAGATCCGCGCCGTCGACCTCGATCTGGCGGCGTTTGTATGCGTGACCTCGATAGAGGCGCTGACGCATTCCGCCGTCCTGCACCACCCTGAAATGCTCGCCAAGGAAGCAAGCGCGGCACTTGTCGATGAGGCCACATGCCTCATCGTCCGCTACCTGCAGTGATGGCGGTAGAATGCAGACTCGCCGTCCGAAGGATAATTTGATGACCGACCCGCACTCGCTGCCGATCATCCTCATACCCGGTTTGCTGGGCTCACCGCGCCTCTACGCGGAGCAGATCCCGGCCCTGTGGCGTCTGGGTCCGGTGACCGTGGCGACTCACACGCTGGATGACAGCATGGGCGGCATTGCGAAGCGGATTCTGGCGAACTCGCCGATACGATTCGTGCTCGCGGGACTATCGATGGGCGGCTACGTCTGCTTCGAGATCCTGCGCCAGGCTCCGAAACGGGTCGCGAAACTGATACTGCTCGATACCAGTGCCCGGCCCGATGCGCCGGAGCAGAGCGGGCAGCGGCGCCTGCAAATCGAGATGGCGCGAAGCAGGGGGCTAGGAGAGATCGGCGATGGACTCTTCCCCAGACTGGTACACGCGCGTCGATGGGGTGATGCATCGTTACGGCGTATTTGCCGTGCGATGGAGCAGGACGTTGGCGTCGAGGGATTCGTCAATCAGCAGACGGCCGTCATCGGGCGCCCGGACTCACGACCGGGACTGGCTGCAATCCGCTGTCCGGCGCTGGTGATCGTCGGCGACGGCGACGTGCTCACACCACCAGAGTTTGCGGAGGAGATCGCGAACGGCATAGCGGGCGCACGGCTGAGCGTCATACGGGATTCCGGTCACCTGTCGCCGCTCGAGCAGCCCGGCGCGGTGTCCAAGAGCATGGTGGAGTTTCTGAGCAGATAGCGCGATGCGGCGCCGCCGTTTCGATACAGCTCAGGAGCGCCGTCGCGAGCGGGCCAAGCGTCCATCAGAATTGAAGGGCTCGGCGAGCCCTATCGTGATCTTCTCGAAGTCCGGGTGCCGGGGATTGAGCAGGTAGTTGGATTCCTCCGGCACGATCGCTGAGGGCACTCGCAAGCAGGCTGTCTCCCGCCTACAGAGCCAGGTGTGACCAATCTCGCGCAATGCAGCTGGACAGTCCGGGTGTCGCCAGTCGTCCGGCAACGTTGCAGCGGAGATGCTCTCGATAGGGATCTCATCAGGAATCTCCGCGCGCCCGAGCACCGACGCGGGGAGCCAGCAGTGGCGCTTATAGTTCAGAGCGTACTCCAGGACGGCGAGTGAAATGCTCTGCGAAGCGTAAACCACCGGCCGGCCACGTCGCGTCCACCGGCCCCAAGCATGCAGTCCTCCGAGACCTGAAAACACTTGGTCGCGGTACCGCTCCTTGGTCACCCGAAAAACCAAGGTCACGAATAGACGCCGTATTCCATCTGATTCAACAGATTCGTGACCTTTTCCGCCCCGAAGTCGCTACTGATGGCCTGCAGCGGAGTGCGGCCGCGCAGGACCTCGCTGGGCTCTCGCAGCCAGGCAATCGCGTGAGCGCGATTTTCCAGCACCTCGGTAGCGAGAGCCAGAATGCGGGCAATACGTACGAGCCGATCGGAGGCGCCTGGATCAAGCCGGTTCCGCAGCCGCCACCGGATGCGGGTGCGAAGGCTAACCTGCAGCAGTCGATCCTCTTCCGCCGGAGTCAAGGCGAGTGTCTTCACCAGCGCAACGTAGGCTTTGGTCGGTAGCCCACGCTCTACTTCTGCCAGCAGATCGATGCGCCCCGCGCCAAACGCGCGCCGCCCCCCTAGTGCTTTGACGATTTCCATCTCCATCGCGATCTCCGCCAGATGGCATGAATTGTAATGCCATCTGCCAAAAGAAGAAGGCGCCACGCTGCGAGGCCGATGGACCGGAGGCCGGCTGCGTGGAGATGGCCGAGCGCTCGCGGTATAGTGCGCCCACGACCACGCCGCCCGGCGGTGTCGAAGATCGACCGCGGAGGTAACGTGACGGCTCATTACCTGCTGAAAACCGAGGCCTCGGAATATTCGTTCGCTGACTTGGTTCGAGACAAGGAAACTCTCTGGGATGGCGTCTCGAACCCCGTCGCGTTACGGAATCTCCGGGGCATGAGTGTCGGCGATAAGCTCGTCGTCTATGAGACGGGGGATGTGAAGAGCGCCGTGGGGACGGCGACTGTCGTCTCGATACAGGGGGAGGATGGGAAGGATCCGCGCGTGAAAATCAAGGGCGGGAAGCCGCTGCCCAGGACGGTACCGCTGTCGGAGATCAAGGCAAACAAGCTCTTTGTCGATTCACCGCTGGTGCGTCAAGGGCGGCTGAGCGTCGTGCCTCTCAGTGAGCAGCAGTATCGCTATATCACCGGCCTGAAAAAATAGTCGGCTGCCAGGCCTCCTAACCGTCCGAGAGCGACGTCCGGTGCGCGTGATGTGACACGCGCGGTCACTGCGCATGGTTAGGGACGCTATCGATGCGTGTATCGACGACGTGAAGCCACGCGCTGTTGGAATTTATCTTTGTGTTGACAACACACTGACCGCGCGTATGCTGCGCGGCTCTTTGCTGTTTGCTCACTTCAATGATTCGCCGCCGTCGCTGGAATCTTGCATACGCCATGAATATCGACACAGGGCCACGTATAGCGGAATTTTCCGGATGATGACACCTTGCATCGGCGGTGGCTGCCTGCGGCGCTCCGTGTCGATCTGGATGACGTTCCTGGAACCGTCCTCAACATGCGAGCGCTGAGAGCATTCGATCTTGCGCCAGCGCGATATCCTATTCATCGCGTCGTGCGCTGCGCCGCGCGGGGTTCGGCGGCCGCGCTGTTCGACGATCTCGCACTCCGGTCTGGGCTTGCCGCGCAACGGCTCGGCTCCGGATCGCTGTTTCTGGACGGGCCAGGTGTCCTCGCGATCCTGAAAGGCTCTCCGAAGACCCACTACACCTCTTGCACGTTTACGTTCTGGACCGAAACTCCGGAGCGGGCGCTGGCGGTCGAAGCCTTGCTGCTCGGGATTGTCGGCGAGAGAAGAATGCGCGAGGAAACCTTTACGATCGACTGGAGGTTCGGAGGGGGAGACGGCAGCCTCACGGGAGTTTCCTTCGAGGAGTTGGTTGATCCCGGGCTGCTGGACGAGGCATACCCGGGCCTCAACGAGCCCGTGGCGGCTTTCATCGAGCGCTATCTCGCTGCGCCGGAGACCATCCTGATCGTCCAGGGGCCGCCGGGTACCGGCAAGACCCGACTGGTGCGTGCCATTCTCGGAGCGCTCTCCAGGCGAACGGATGGGCGCGGCAGCGTTTTGTACACTGCAGACCGCCGCGCGCTCGAAAACGATCGCATCTTCATGGAGTTCCTAACCGAGGAGCATGACGCGTTCGTTGTTGAAGACGCGGACCATATTCTTGCGTCTCGGGCCAACGGCAATCTCGACATGCACCGATTCTTGGCGATCGCCGACGGCATCGTACGCGCACAGGGTCGAAAGATTCTCTTTACGACGAACCTTCCCAACGTGGGTGATATTGACGAGGCCTTGCTTCGTCCGGGACGCTGCTTTGGGAACGTGAGAACGCGTCCGCTCCATAGCGTGGAAGCGGCGAGTCTCGTGCGGCGAATCTGTGGTGGCGAGGGTGACCTGTTCGAGGACGCGATGAGACGACTTTTGAGAGACGGAGCGCCTTCGGTGACGCTTGCGGCGATCTACCAGAGCCTGCCTCGCGAGCTGCGTTGATCCGGCGCACGAACTGCTGCCTCGCCTTGCCAGGACGGTCGCATACCACTTGCCGGCGGCCAGATCACCGCCTACGCTTGGCGTAACCAGTTAAGCCCTCAAGGTAGCCTTCTGATGTCGGTAGTCCTGCTCGAGCGCCCAGGCCCGGGAGTGGCGCTGCTGCGGCTCAACCGCCCGGATCGGCTGAATGCGCTCAACATGGCGCTGCGCGAGACGTTGGCCTCGCATTTCACTGACCTTGCCTGCGGACGACGCGGTTCGATGCGTCGTAGTCACGGGTGATGAGAAGGCGTTTGCAGCGGGCGCAGACGTTGCGGACCTTGCGCAGCGCACGCCCACCGATCCGGCGTTCGAGAGAACTCGCAACGCCTGGGCGGCGATCGAGCGTTACCGACGGCCCATCATCGCGGCGGTCAACGGGTTCGCCCTCGGCGGCGGCTGCGAGCTCGCACTGCATTGCGACATCATCATCGCGGGGGAGGGCGCGAAGCTCGGGCAGCCGGAGGTCAAGCTGGGGATCATGCCGGGAGCGGGCGGTACGCAACGCCTGGTGCGCGCGGCCGGCAAGTTCGCGGCCATGCGGTGGCTACTCACGGGCGACCTGCTGAGCGCCTCCGAAGCGCATCGCATCGGACTCGTGTCCGAAGTGGTGGCGGATGTCGAGGTCCTGAAGCACGCGCTTGGAAATCGCGGCGCGTATCGCGGCCCTGCCACCCCTGGCGGTCGCCGCCATCAAGGACGCGGTGCTGCGCGGCGCGGACCTTCCGCTCGAGGCCGGGCTGCGCCTCGAAGGCAAGAGCTTTCAGGATCTCTTCACCACCGAGGACCGGACCGAGGGTATGCGGGCCTTCCTCGAGAAGCGCAAGCCTGAGTTCAAGGGGCGTTAGATGTCAGGTCATGCCGGAGCCTCTCGACACCGTAGGCGTCATCGGCGCCGGTGCGATGGGCGCGGGCATCGCGCAGTCGGCACTGACGGCCGGACTCAAGGTGATCCTGCATGACGCGAGCGCGGCGGCGCTGGCCAAGGCGCGCGGCGAGATACAGGCGCGAATGGCGAGGCTGGCGGAGAAAGGTCAGATCACCGCTGCCGCGGCCGCCGAGGCCGGGGGCACGGCTCACGCTCGCGGAGGGTATGCAGGAGCTGGCACCGGCACAGATCGTGATCGAGGCCATCATCGAGCAGCTCGAGCCGAAACAGCGGCTGTTTACCGCGCTCGAGGACATCGTTGCTCCCGCGACCGTGCTCGCCACCAACACCTCGTCGCTTCCGGTCGCGGCGATTGCGCGCGTCTGCCGGCATCGCGACCGGGTTTGCGGCCTCCATTTCTTCAATCCCGGTGCCGCTCATGCGGCTCGTCGAGGTGATTCGCGCGACGGACACCTCGGAGCACACGATGGAGCGCGCGCTCGAGCTCGCGGAGCGTCTGGGCAAGACGGCCGTGAAGGTGAGGGATGTACCAGGCTTCCTCGTCAACCTTCTCGGACGCGCCTACATCACGGAAGCGCTGCATATCCAACACGAGGGCGTCGCGCCCGTGGCGACGATCGACCGGATCATGCGCGAGGCCGCCGGGTTTCGCATGGGACCCTTCGAGCTCATGGATCTCACCGGCATCGATGTCAACCTCCCCGCGACGCGGGTGGTCTACGAGGGTTTCCAGCACGATCCGCGGCTGAAGACCACGATGCTGCACGAGTCCCTGTTCGCGGCAGGCCAGCTCGGACGCAAGACCGGCCGCGGGTTCTACGATTACGGCGAGGGGAAGGCGGCTTCGCCTTCTGACGGTGATGATGCCAGCGCGACGCCGACGGGAGCGCCGCCGGTGTCAGCCTGGGTTGCCGAGGGCGCGCCAGGCTTCGACGCCGCTCGCCGAGCGCGGCTTGCGGCTCGTCGCCGCCGATCAGGCTGAGGTGATTCTGGTGAGCCCGGCTCCGGGCGAGGATGCGGCGACCGCCGCCGCGCAGGCTCGGACTCGATCCGGCACGGGTAGTCGCGGTCGACTTCCTGGGAATGGAGAAGGGCTTTCTGACATTGATGGCGCCGGTCGGCGGTGATGCGCGCGGCGCGCAGGCTCGCCGCATTTCTGCGCGGCACAGGGCTCGCGGTGGCCGTGATCGGCGACTCACCGGCGTTCGTGGCGCCGCGGATCCTGGCGATGATCGTGAATCTCGCCTGCGAGGTGGCGCAGATCGGAATCGGGACGCCGGAGGACATCGACGTGGCGATGCGTCTCGCGCAGAACTACCCGCGCGGCCCCTTCGAGTGGGGCGAGTGGCTGGGGACCGAGCGGGTGCACGACATGCTGCGACGGATGCAGGAGATCACGGGATCGGATCGCTACCGTCCGAGCCTCTGGCTGCGGCGGCGGGCATTGCTCGCGCTGCCACTGCGCACCTCACAGTGATGTCCGATGCCCGCCTGACCAGCGCGCCTCGCGGCGTGCAGAACGGGAACCACGTGCTCGATCACATTGGCTCTCACGGTCGCGAATCTCGACAGGTCCAAAGCCTTCTATGCAGCGGCATTGCGGCCTCTCGGTATCGAGCTGCTCGTGGAGGTGACAGCGGAGCAGACGGGAGCGGGGGCGCACGCCGGTTTCGGTGTCGCACCGAAGGCGTATTTCTGGATTGGAGACCACGGGTCGCCGAGGCGGGCGTCCATGTTGCATTCGTGGCCGCAGGCCGGGCGCACATCCGCCAATTCTACGAGGCGGCGTTGCAGGCGGGGGCGGGACAACGGCAAGCCCGGCCTGCGGCCGCACTATCACGCGAATTACTACGGCGCATTCGTGCTCGATCCCGATGGCAACAACATCGAAGCCGTCTGCCACAAGCCCGGCTGAGCTGTCAGATGTTTGCGACACGGCAAAAATGCGGGCCGTTTCACGGTGTCGGCATAAGGCGGGCATAAATAAGTAAAACCGCGCCCACAATCAACAACGACATGGGATGAAGGTCACTACCCATGGGGGTGCGATGTGTCAGGGTCGAGCCACGAGGCAGTGAGAGCATCATCATGGCCAGAAATCTCCATGTTCAGGCGATCGATGATCGCCAGTCACTCGAGATTCAGCGAGCAGTATCTGCTCGATCGACTGATGGCCGCCGGCGTTGGATGTCTCGATGATTGGCTCGCGCTCTCGCCGCGGGCAAAGCGGAACATTTTCGGCATCACGGTCGGCATGGCGCGGGCACTTGATCAAATGGCGAAGGCGCGGCGCAAGTAAGCCGGTCTTTGCGGCGCCACCTTGGCCCGGGCCTCGCCCCATGCAATAATGAACCGGCCGATAACCGCTCATTCGCAAGGGGATGATCATGAGCTCCGCGGCCGAAATTCCTGGCGTCATACAGCTGCGCTCGAAACATTCCGTCGGCGCCACCATCGATCGTCTGGAGGCGCTGTTGCAGCAGAAGGGCATCCTCGTGTTTGCGCGCATCGACTTCAGCGGCGACGCGGCGCGCGGCCGGACTGAACATGCCGGCGCAGCAGATGCTGATCTTCGGCAATCCAAAAGCAGGCACGCCGCTGATGCTCGCCGCGCCGGCAGCGGGTCTCGACCTGCCATTGAAGATGCTTGCCTGGGAAGCCTCCGACGGGAACGTCTGGGTTGCTTACAACGATCCGCAATACATCCTGCAGCGATACCGTCTGGCGAGCAATTCACTGCGAATCTCGCGGCCGTCGTGCCGCTGATCGAGCACGCCGTCGCTGAGTGATCGGGGCGAGGCCGGGTCATTCCGGAAACGCTTTGGCGACGTCGACCAGCCATTGACGGATGGCGTCCTGGGTGCCCGCGCTCATCCTGGCTGCAATGCCGCTTCGATGGGTCCGGTGAGCGCGCGGCAACGCTTGTTCAGCTCCCGTCCTTCATCCGTAATCAGCAGTCGCAGGATGCGCCCATGGATGCGATCCGGCTCCTTTCTGATGGCGCCGCGTCTCTCGAGTGCGCGCACGATTCCATTGATCGTCTGTGGTGTCAGCATCGTCAGCCGCGCCAGGTCGGCCGCCGAAATTGCCTCATAGGCGCGGATCATCGTCAGCGCCGATTGCTGCGGATGAGTCATGTCTTCCTTCGCGAGCGCGCGATCCAGCGCGAGCCGCACGGCGGCGTTCGCCTGTCGCAGCAGATAAGTGATGTGGCCTTCAGGTCCGCGCTTCGCCTCTCCCACGAGCGGCAGGCGCGGCAAACCCGCGCGTATATCCTTGACCATGTTGTCAGTGCCCTGATATCATATCAATGCACTGATAATATCAGATCCGCGCACGCGGCAGGAGACGCCAGCATGATCCACCCCAGGCCAGTCGTCCTCGAACGGGGATCCGTGCGGCTGGAGCCGATGAGCGTGGAGCATGTTCCGGGGCTGCAGGAGGCGGCGCGCGACGGCGCACTCTGGGAGCTCTGGTACACGGTGGTGCCGTCGCCCGACGAGACAGCAGGCCTACGTGGGCACCGGTTTGCAGGGCCTCGCGGACGGCCACATGCTTCCCTGGGTGGTGCGTGATCTGAATTCCGGCGCCGTCATCGGCAGCACGAGGTATCACGATATCGTCGCTGACATCGATCGGGTCGAGATCGGTTATACCTGGTATGCGAAGAGTCATCAAAGAAGCCATGTCAACACGACTTGCAAGCTCATGCTTCTCGAGCATGCGTTCGAGACGCTCGGCTGCAAGGTGGTAGGGCTGCGCACGGACAATTTCAACTTCCGGTCGCAGAAGGCGATCGAGGCGTTGGGCGCGAAGAAGGACGGAGTGATCCGCCACCACAAGGGCCGTCCGGACGGCACGGTGCGCGACTCGCACATGTACAGCATCATTCTCGCCTGAATGGCGGGACGTGAAGCGTCATCTGGAGTTGCGGCTCAAGCGCCATTCCGATCCTGCCTGATATCACGCCGTGACTCTCGCGCGTGGTACTGATCGGATCGAATCAGCGCGGCTCACGTTGCGCCGGATCGACCACGACGATTTCGATTTCTTCATTCGCCTGAATGCTGATCCGGAAGTGGTGCGGTATCTTCCGTTCGGCAAGCCGCGATCTCCCGAGCAGTCGCTCGCCTGGCTGCAGTCCGTCCTCCGGAGTTATGACGATCTCGGACTGGGGCAGCTGGCCGTATTACGGAAATCGGACGGCACTCTGATCGGACGCTGCGGCTTGAGTGACCTGGCGGTGGAAGCCAGAGCCAGTGCAGCGGCAGTTCCGCGCGGGATGGTATCAGCGTGCCGATGCGTCCCGCGATACCGAGATCGTATTCGAGCAGGAGCTCGGATATACATTTCATCGCGGCAGTTGGGGGCAGGGCTACGCTAGCGAGGCGGCACGCTGCGTTTTTGATTATGCCCGTGATGTGTTGACGGCTGCCCCGGGTGGTTTCGCTCATTCACACGGAGAACGGTCGCTCTCTGCGGGTCGCCGAAAGATTTGGGGTGCAGCACGAGGATATGGTGGAAGTGCTGTCGCGACTCTACTACCGGCTTGTGTGGCCCATAGCGGAGCGGTGAGTCATGTTAGCATCGGGGCGGCGGACTCGTGCCGCCAGACCCCTTATTTGGCAACGCGCCTCGATGCAATCCCAACCGACGGAACCGACAAATCCTTCTCTCCCGCCACCCCTGAATTTCCTCCGGCGTCCGGTATTTGTTTCCGCGCCGTCCGGCACGCTGACTGTATGGCGTTGGCTCGGCTGGCAGGGACTGCTACTGCAGCTGATGCTGCTGGGCAGTTTGTCCAATCGGTTTTTGTTATATCTCTTCCACTGGCCGGTACACCCTGCAGCGATGCTGCGGTTTCTCGGCCATCCGTCCTGGGAGGCAGCTGCTTTAGTGCTTACCGGGCCGGCGCTGGAGGAGGTGGCGTTCCGCGCATTTCTCACCACCTCGCCGGGATTCGTTTTCACAGGCCTGACGCTATTTGCTGCTTATGTTTACCTGTTCATTCAAGGTATCGTTGCTCCAATTACCTTCCCCGCTTCGGCGCTGTCGGTTCTCGAGCACTACCTCAGCGCCTTTTGGGTCCTGGCGCCGGCCGGTGCGGTCAGTCTGCTGCTGTATCGATATCGGCGGCAGGTGCTATTGGATTTCTTTCAGCACCACGCTGGTGTGGTGTTCTGGACTTCCTGCATCATGTTCGGGGCCGCGCACAGCCGGTTGTACACTGGCACGTTTGCATGGTGGGGCTTTGCACTGGTCATGCCGCAGTTTCTGGCCGGAATCGGACTCGCTTACTTGCGAGCGAACTTTGGGCTGCGTTGGAGTGTCGCTTCGCACTATGGAATCGATATTCCCTTGGTGCTCCTGGCGTGGTCCTATTCCTCGAGCGCACTGCCTGCATTTTTGCGCTGGATGTCGCTCGCATTGATCGCGGTTCTATTGGCGGTCATGTCCTACGGGCTGGTCGTTCTGTGGCATCTCGCCAAGCCGGAGCGCAGGAAGGCTCGTGTGGAGGTATAGTTCGAACGATCACGCGCGCGAAGGCAGCTGCTCATCGCGAGATCCGGCTGGCAGCTTCGCCGTACCCGATCGTTCGCGCGCCTGCGTTCTAGCGTTCACTCGGGTGGCATCCGACCGGCCAAACACTGCAGAACGGAGACGGGATTCTCGTGCTATCGGGGCGCAGGAATCCGATTTGGCGTAGGCGCGGTGTCGGCAAGTCGCCCCCGGGGCGGCGGGGTAGAATGATCCCGCCGTTGGCTGCATTTATAAGGTGCTTCATGGCTGTCCGAATACATGCCGTGCTCGACGACATCACCATGCTCGATGTCGATGCGATCGTGAACGCCGCGAACAGCTCGCTTCTCGGGGGCGGCGGTGTTGATGGGGCTATCCACCATGCCGCCGGCCCGGGCTTGCTGCAAGAGTGTCGTAAGCTCGGTGGATGTCCAACCGGTGAGGCTCGCATCACCGGCGGATACAATCTCAGAGCCCGTTGGATTATCCATACGGTCGGCCCGGTGTGGCACGGCGGAAATCAACGTGAGCCGGAGCTCCTCACCGCCTGTTACGAATCTTCGCTTCGGTTGGCGGCTGAGCGCAATCTCAAGTCCATCGCGTTTCCGGGGATCAGCACGGGTGTCTACGCATACCCGCTCGAGCCGGCGACAGAAATCGCCGTCTCGACAGTCAAGGCGTTCACCGATCGGGACAGTCGCTTGGAGGAAGTGATTTTCTGCTGCTTCTCCGGTGGGGCTTTTGCTGAGTGCAAACGCGCGTTGCGCGGGTTTGGGCTTTGACGCAAAGCCCCCTGCAGTTCAACGTCAGAGCCGATTTCTTCGGTCAATTGGCTACGATGGAAGAGGCGGGCCTTCCTTTCGAGAAGGTCCTGGATATCGTGCATCTGCCATCGAAGGAACGGTCTCGTCTGGAGACAATGCGCAAGGGGATCAAGCGTGGTCTGGGCATTGCCGACGCCGGCCTCAGGAGTGGTTTATTCACGCCGCTGGAAGCGTCCCTGGTCCGTTCTGCGACTGTGTCCGGCAGCCCGGTGCGCACCTACCGCCTCATGGCGGAGCAGTGCGCGCGGCGGGCAGCAAGGGTGAAGGCGATCAAGTCCCGCATGCTTCTTCCGGCGCTGATGGTCGCGCTTTTGATCATCTTGAAGCCGGTGCCGTACCTGATCAGCGGAAGTTTGACTTTGTCCGGCTACGTGATCAAAGACCTGTTGCCGTGGATCGGTGTGGGAGTGATCGCGTATCTGCTGCTCAAATCCCTCCGTGACCGGCAACCCAGCGCCCATTCGGCCTGGCGAACTCGCCTCGACGGAGCGTTGCCGTTTTTGCCGCTGTTCGGTCCGATGGAGGTACGACGCAACCTTCGAGACTTCTTTGACAGCATGGCCCTGCTGCTGGAGTCCGGCGTGCCGATACTGGAAGCGTTCCCTTTTGCGCTGGACACGGTTCGAAACCAGGCGCTGAAATCGCAACTTGCCCGGATCAAACCGCGGATCAAAGCTGGAACGTCTTTCGCGCAGGCGGCCGCGGGGCTGCCACTCTTCGGTTCGACCCAGGCGGTCGAACTGATACGGGCCGGTGAGGCGAGTGGAGCGCTGCCGCGCACACTGCAGCGCTACTCCGATGCCGAAACGGCTGCGATCGCTCGGTTCGACGATCTGGTTGCGGAATGGATACCACGACTCGTTTATACGGCGGCGGCTGTGCTCATCGGGTACGAAGTGGTCCGTAGCGAGGCATTCATGCCGTCGCTGCCGCCAGATCTGCGTTAACCAGTAGAACTCAGCGGGAAGGCGCGCGGGCCCGGAAAGAAGGGCGGCTCTCCCTGCCACTTTCAGAATATACCGTACCTTGGGGCTTGCCGGAAGGCCCGGGCGGTCGCGCAGGATTGCGACCATCGCCTGAAGGAGCCAACCCAATGCCAGTGTTGTCGTCGCGGAACGATTGTCGGGAGAATGTGGAGCTACCCCGGCACGAAGTCGTGATTGCCGGCGGCGGCCCGACGGGACTGATGTTGGCAGGGGAGCTGGCGCTGGCCCGCGTCGATGTTGCTATCGTCGAGCGGCGCGTCAACCAGGACCTCACCGGCTCCCGCGCGGGCGGTCTGCATGCGCGCACCATCGAGGTGCTCGACCAGCGTGGAATCGCCGATCGCTTCCTGGCACAGGGACAGGTGGGGCAGGTGGCGGGTTTCGCCTCGACTCGTCTCGACATCAGCGATTTCCCGACCCGCCATGCTTACGGACTCGGCCTGTGGCAGAACCGGATCGAGCGGATACTGGCCGACTGGGTTGAGGAACGCGGGGTGCCGATCTATCGTGGATGCGAGGTGGCGGGCTACGTCCAGGACGAGGCTGGCGTGGACGTCAATCTTGCCGGTGGGTGTCGGCTGCGGGCTAAATATCTCGTCGGGTGTGATGGCGGACGCAGTGTGGTGCGCAAGGCTGCAGGTATCGAGTTCCAGGGCTGGGATCCGACCATCAGCTGCCTGATCGCCGAGGTCGAGATGACCGCAGGGCCGGCACTGGGGATGCGCCACGACGCCATCGGCATCCATGCCTTCGGTCGATTGGAGTACGAGATCCGCGAGGGCGAGGTGGTATTCAGGGAGGGGGGGCCGATTCGGGTCATGGTGACCGAACGGGACAGCGGCCGGGCGGCCCGCGTGGGCGAACCCACACTGCGCGAGCTGAGTGAGGCGCTCATCGCTGTCTACGGGACGGATTACGGGGTGCACAGTCCTAACTGCATTTCCAGGTTCACCGACGTAACTCGTCAGGCCGCGAGCTACCGTGAGCGCCGGATCCTGCTGGCCGGCGACGCAGCTCACGTGCATTTCCCCGTGGGGGGACAGGGTCTGAATATTGGCGTGCAGGATGCGGTGAATCTGGGGTGGAAATTGGCGCTGGTGGTCAAAGGGCTTGCGCCGGAAAGCCTCCTGAATACGTACCACGCCGAGCGCCATCCGGTCGCAGCCCGCGTGCTCAGCACCACGATGGCGCAGAACGCGCTGCGTCGCGTTGACGATCGCACCAAGGCTCTCGGGTCGATCGTCGCCGAGTTGGTGAGAATGGAGGAGCCGCGCAAACGACTGGGTGGCGAGATGTCGGGTCTGGACGTTCATTACGACCTCGGCGAGGGGCATCCACTCCTCGGACGCCGCATGCCCGATCTCGACCTGCTGACCGCCGCGGGGCAGCTTCGGGTATTCAGTCTGCTTCGCGAGGCGCAACCGGTCCTGCTCAACCTCGGTCAGGCGGGTTGCGTCGACATCGCAGGATGGACAGGCCGCGTTCAGTTGGTCGCTGCCCAATACGCCGGCGCGTGGGTGCTGCCGGTCATAGGGGCGGTTCCTCCTCCCGCGGTGGTGTTGATTCGGCCCGACGGGTATGTGGCATGGGTCGGGGAGGCAAGCCGGCAGGGGCTCGCTGACGCGCTGACGAGTTGGTTCGGACCGCCCGCAGGGTAGGTCGATCGGGTCAGTATGCGAACTCGCCGTTATCGACAAAGCCGCGCTTTGTCAGCTGGTTGCGCTGAGCCGCCGCGAGTACCTTCGCCACGACGTCATACTTGACGTGCGGATCGGGCCGCAAATGTATCTCGGGTTGCGGATATTTTTGACTCTCCGTGCGAAAATAACCGTCGAGCTGCTCCAGATTCGCGACAGGTTCGAATCGAGATCGTAGCCGTTCATGCTGAAACTCCTCGGCTGGAGACGTCCGAAAGCTCTATTGCTCAACCCATGATAGCAAGTCTACATAGGGGTCGCTGCAGGTGCAAGGATCGGCGGTCCCGTGCGGAGGGGGGCAGAAAAGCATCGTAAAATGCATCCCGTACGGCCACGCAGAGGCGATCCCGATGTCCGAGGCGTCATGGAGCTTGCCCGAGATCTTCGATTTTGAGGGTCAGACGGTGCGGTTTGGCCGCCTCGGGCGGGCAGACCTGCCGCCGCTGGTGCTCGTGCACGGGACACCATTCTCGTCGGTGGTCTGGCGCCGCATAGCCCCGCACCTCCTGCAGCACCGGCACGTGTTTTATTACGACCTGCTGGGGTATGGCCGCTCCGAAATGCGGCCGCGCCAGGATGTTTCGTTGGCAGTTCAAGGTCGGCTGCTCGCGGCATTACTGCATCACTGGGGCGTTTCCAAGCCTGACATCGTGGCGCACGACTTTGGCGGCTGCACGTCGCTGCGCGCCCACTTGCTCCATGGGTGCGAGTACCGCGCGTTGAGCCTGATCGATCCCGTGGCACTGGCGCCCTGGGGATCGCCCTTCGTGCGCCACGTGCGTGAACACGAGGCAGCCTTCGCCGGTCTCCCGCCATACATACATGCGGCCATTCTGCCCGCGTACATTGGCGGTGCGGCATTCCACGCTTTGCCCGCTCAGACTTTGCAGCTCTACGTCGACCCCTGGCTCGGTGAATCCGGGCAAGCGGCCTTCTATCGCCAGATCGCCCAGATGGATCAGCGTTATACCGACGAGATCGAGTCGCGCTACGGCGAGATGCGCTGCCCGGTACGCATCTTTTGGGGGGAGCAGGACCGCTGGATTCCGCTGGAGCGAGGCCACGAGTTGGCAAGGCGGATTGCGGGATCGAGCCTGCGCGTCGTGCCGCAGGCCGGGCACCTGGTCCAGGAAGACGCACCGGAAGCCCTGGTGGCCGGGCTCTTGCGCGATCTCCTGTTGTAGCAAGCGCAACACGCCGCGGTCTGAGCGCGGCTGGCCCTTGCTTCATCCGGCCAGCAGCGGATAGCCCGCCTCACGCCATGCCTTCATGCCGCCATCGAGCGCGATCGCGCGCTGAAATCCGATCTGTCGCAGCGTTGCCGCGGCCAGGGTCGATACCCGCCCGAATTCGCACACCGTGAGAATGCGTAGAGTCGGATCCGGCAGCTCGTCATTCACCCGCAACTCGAGCTGGCCGCGTGGCAGGTGGCGGGCGCCGGGGACATGCCCGGCGACATAGGCTTCGCGCTCCCGCACATCGAGCACGAGAAGCTCGGCGTCGTGCGCATCCACGCGAGCTTTCAGCTCATCGAGCGACATGAAGGAGACGAGCGCGGCCGCCTCGGACAGCAATTGCGCAATTGTCTTGCCGCCCGAGAGATTGGTCCGCAGCGCTTCCGTCAGGTGAGTGGGCATGGAAAGGTTGAGATTGCGCATCATTTCCACGAACTCGCCGACATCGCGCTTCTGCAGGCGTGGGTTTTCCCGGATCTCCTGCTGCAGCGTCGTATGATCCCGGTTCTTGTATTCGTGCGCCGGATACACTTCGAGCGCCGGGTCCAGGCGTAGCAGGCGGTTGAACAGACTGTCGTGCAGCGCCTCGGGATCGCCGGTCGGCAGATCCGTGCGGCCCGTGGCGCCGATGAGCAACGTATCGCCGGTGAAGAGGCGGTTCTCGACGCGAAGACACATCGAGTCCCGGGTGTGGCCGGGCGTATGCATCACCTTGAGCCGCAGTGCTCCCAGCGCGATCGATTCGCCGTCACCGAGACGCATATCGACAAAGGGCGCCGGGCTCAGGTGATGCATCATCACCGGGACATCGAGACGGGCGGCGAGTTGACGATTGGCGGAGAAATGATCCGCATGCGTATGCGTATCGATCAGATACCTGATGCGCAGCCCATGCTGACCGGCGAGTGAGAGGTAGCGGTCGACCTGGCTCGCCTCCGGATCTATCAGCGCGGCCGCGCAGGTTTGGCCACAACCTATCAGATAAGATCGGCAGCCACCTGTCGCAACCTGTTCGAATATCATGGTTTTACGCTGCTGATGGACCCGCGACGGCAGCTTACGCCGGCCGCACGCGATTGTGTAATATCCTCCCATGACCGCCCTCATAGAAAGCATCAGTGCGCGCTCGTGGCTGTTCGCCCCCGGAGACAGCGAGCGCAAGATGGAGAAGGCGGTGGCGGGTCTCGCGGACATCGTGCTCTTCGACCTGGAGGATGCGGTCGCGGAGGCGCAGAAGCCGAAGGCTCGGACCCAGGTGGCGGCGTTTCTCGCCGCCCAGCCGGCGGATCGCGCGCGGCTCTGGGTGCGCATCAATCCGCTGCAGGGCCCGCACGCGCTGGCTGATCTTGCGGCGGTGGTGTCCGGTCGTCCGGGCGGCATCATGCTCCCCAAATCGCGTCATCGCGGTGATGTCGAGCGGCTGGATCATTATCTGTCCGCCCTCGAAGTCGTCGCCGATATCAGCCAGGGCACGACCAAAGTGATACCGCTCGTGACGGAAACGGCGGCCAGCATGTTCACCACCGGAACCTATGCCGGTGCGCCGCGATTGGCGGCGCTGACATGGGGAGCGGAGGATCTCGCCGCGGCGGTAGGCGCTGTCGGCAACCGCAATGCCGGCGGCGGCTACGACTTCACATATGAACTGGCGCGCAGCTTTTGCCTGCTTGGGGCCGCGGCCGCCGGTGTTGCCGCCGTGGAGACGATCCATGGAGACTTCCGGGATGAGCCAGCCCTGCGTCATCGAGCGCAGGAGGCGCGTCGCGCCGGCTTCCGCGGCATGCTGGCCATCCATCCGGCGCAGGTGGAAGTGATCAACGATGCCTTCGCCCCAAGCGCGGAGGAACTGAACGCGGCGCAGGAAATCGTCGACCTGTTTGCCGCGAACCCCAGTACCGGCACGATCGGCTACAAGGGCGCGATGCTCGATCGGCCGCACCTGGCGCGCGCGCAAGCCCTGCTGCGGCTGGCGGCGGGGCAGCAGTCCGTCAAGAAGGGGAATTGAATGGCAGCGCGCTGGTTCGATGAGTGGCAGCTGGGCGAGCGGATCGCGCATGAGATTCGGCGCACCGTGACGGAGACCGACAATCTCCTTTTCTCGGCCATGACCTACAACCCGCAGCCGCTGCACATCGATCTCGAAGCGGCGAAAGCGAGCGAGTTCGGCCGGATACTGGTCAACGGCACTTTCACCTTTGCCCTGATGATCGGCCTCAGCGTGGCTGATACGACGCTCGGTACGCTCGTCGCCAATCTCGGCTACGACAAGGTGGTGATGCCGAAGCCGGTGTTCATCGGCGACACGATCCGTGCCGATAGCGAAGTGATGACCTTGAAGGAGAGCCGCTCACGGCCCAATGCGGGGATCGTCACCTTCCAGCACCGGGCCATCAATCAGAGGGACGAGGTCGTCTGCCAGTGCCTGCGCTCCGCACTCATCAAGCGCAAACCGGCCTGACCTGACGCGGCGATCGCGACGCCTCAGCGCGCGGTCGGCATTGCAAACTCCGCGCCTTCGCGCGCGCTCGCGGGCCAGCGCTCCATGACCGACTTCTGGCGCGTATAGAAACGTACTCCTTCCTCGCCGTAGGCGTGCATGTCGCCGAACAGGCTGCTCTTCCAGCCGCCGAACCCATGCCAGGCCATCGGAACCGGAATGGGGACATTGATGCCGACCATGCCCGCCTCGACGCGTCGCGAGAACTCGCGCGCCACGCCGCCGTCGCGGGTGTAGCAGGCGACGCCATTCGCCAGCTCGTGAGCGTTGACCAGGCGAAGAGCCTCAGCGGGATCCTTGACGCGCACGCAGCTCAGCACGGGTCCGAAGATCTCCTCCTTGTAAATGGCCATGTCCGGCCTGACATGGTCGAAGAGGGTGCCGCCGAGGAAAAAGCCGCTTTCATATCCAGGTACCCGCAGCGTGCGGCCGTCGGTCACCAGTTCAGCGCCTTCACGGACGCCGGCATCGATGTAGCCCGAAACGCGCTCG
The DNA here is from genome assembly GCA_963726045.1 of uncultured Pseudomonadota bacterium. Lineage (GTDB taxonomy): Bacteria > Pseudomonadota > Gammaproteobacteria > Steroidobacterales > Steroidobacteraceae > 13-2-20CM-66-19. Next base: position 273,328 of record CAVSAZ010000011.1, on the reverse strand, counting down.
AGCGCCTGGCGGGTGACGACCGGACCCATTTCGACACCCGCGTCCATCCCGTTACCTATGCGCAGCGTCTTCGCGCGCTGCGCCAGTTTGGAAATCATTCCGTCGGCGACCTCACCAACCAACACGGCGACACTGATCGCCATGCAGCGCTCGCCGGCCGACCCATAGGCGGCGCCAATCAATCCATCGACCGCCTGCCCGATATCCGCGTCCGGCATGACGACCAGGTGATTCTTCGCGCCGCCGAGCGCCTGGACCCGCTTGCCGAGCTCCGCGCCACGCGCGTACAGACGCCGCGCGATCGGCGTCGAGCCGACGAAGCTCAGGGCCTTCACCTGCGGATGCTCCAGCAATGCATCGACCGCGACCTTGTCGCCCTGCACGACATTGAAGACACCATCGGGCAGGCCAGCCTGCTTGAGAAGCTGCGCCATCAGGAGCGAGGCCGAGGGGTCCCGCTCGCTGGGCTTCAGCACGAAGGTATTTCCCGCAGCGATGGCAATGGGGAACATCCAACAGGGCACCATGCAGGGAAAGTTGAACGGCGTGATGCCCGCAACCACGCCGAGGGGCTGACGCAGTGTCCAGTTGTCGATAGCGGTAGAGACCTGGTCGGTGAAGTCTCCCTTGAGGAGCTGCGGCATGCCGCAGGCGAATTCCACGACATCGATGCCGCGCATGACCTCACCCTGCGCGTCGGAAAACACCTTGCCGTGCTCCGCGGTGATGCGTGCGGCGATCTCGTCGCGGTGCTCGTTGAGCAGTGTGACAAATCGCGCCGAGCACCCTGGCGCGGCGGATGGGAGGCGTATCGGCCCAAGCCGGCCACGCCGCTGCTGCGGCTGCGACGGCGCGGTCCACGACTGGCCGCATCCGCCATGACCACCCGGCGGGCCACCTTGCCGGTCGCCGGATTGAAGACGTCCTGGGAGCGGGCGGCCGCGACTGAAACGGCTTCACCGCCGATCCAGTGACCCACGAGCGGGGTATCAAAGGTGCGGACGGCGACGGGGGCAGTTGCCATGACGAGGCTCCGATAGAAGGCCTGCCTCGAAGTCTAGGACTGCGCGGGGTGGTTGAGAATCACCGCCGGCCGATTACAATGTTCAATAATTTGAACAATCGAGATGCGCGTCGATGAGCGCCCACGACTTCGAAGCGGCTTTGCCCGACCTTCACATGCTGACCGTGATCGCCGAGACGCGCAGCCTCACACAGGCGGCGCGACGGCTCGGCATCGCGAAGTCGTCCGTCAGCATGCGCTTGAAGGACCTGGAGCGCACGATCGGGATCGCGCTGGTTCGCCGCACGACCAGATCGATCACGCTGACCGCCGCCGGTCAGCAACTGGTCGATGAGACACAGGCTTCGTTCGCGCACATCGAGCGCGGCATCGCCGGCGTGAAGGATCTCGCCGGCGCGCCCCGCGGGCTGGTGCGCCTGACGGCACCCGTGGCGCTGGGACGCCAGCACATCGCGCCCGCGATTCCGGCGCTGCTCGAACGTTACCCGGAGCTGCGGCTCGAGCTCGATCTAAACGACCGATTCGTGAACCTGACACAGGAGGGCTTCGACCTGGCGGTACGGCATACGAGCCGGGTGCCGCAGTCCCATGTGGCGACGCTGTTGTGTGAGACCCGCTCGGTGCTGCTCGCGAGCCCGAAGTATCTTGATTCCCATGGCATGCCGCAGCATCCGGCGGAGCTGGCGACACACGAGTGTCTGCTCTATCTGCGTGACGGCGGCGCGCCGAGCTGGTCATTCGAGCGGCGCGAACGTCGCGCCCGCGCCCCGGAGCGCGTGAGCGTACCGGTCAGAGGTCCGCTGCGGGCCAACAACAGCGAGGTGTTGCGGGAGGCGGCGGCGGCCGGAATGGGAGTGGGTATGCTCCCCGACTTCACGGCCTGGAGCGTTCCCGAGGCGCGTGAGCTCGTCCAGGTATTGCCGCAGTGGCTGCCGGTCGGCTTCTTCGGCGAGCGCCTGCAGGCGATACGGCCATGGTCGCCGCGGACACCGCGCGCCGTGCAGTGCGTCATCGACCATCTGCGCGCCACTCTGGGGCGGGGGTTCGGGCCGCCAGGCCCTGATTTGACATGACGTTGGGCCGCTCCTGGTGTGGCGCCGTCGGCACCGCAAGGGGCAGCCCCGCCGGCGCTCCAACTCGGGGAGGCATAACCATGAAGCGTGTCATTACAGCCGCGACATTGCGCGGCATTCCTCGGTGTTTCGAGTTTCGCGGCCGAGCCTGCGCCGCCTTTCAGCAACGGTCCGGTGTGGGACGTGCAGCACATCCATACCAGGGACGGGCACTTTGATGAGTACATGAAGTGGGTTGCGACCACGTGGAAGGCGTACCAGGTGGCGTGGATGAAGGCAGGCTACACGATCGGATACAAGGTCTACGTCGTCGTCGATCCGCGCGCCGACGAGCCTGACGTTCTCCTCTGCACGGAATACAAGAACATGGCGGCCATGGACGTATCCGTCGCCGAGCAATATGCGTTTGCGGCCAAGCACTTTGGCGCTACGGCGCAGCAGGACAAGCAGGAGGCGGACCGCGAGAGCATACGCACTCCGATGGGCGATGTTCTCATTCGCGAGATCAATCTGAATTAGCGGACGGGATGGAAGGCTCCGGGGCGGCTGCCGCGCCCCGGAGCCGGATCGATCCGTCACCGCCGTGCGCCGTGCGCCGCGGGCAGCCGGGCCGCCAGCCAGACGATGGCGACCGCGACACAAACTCCCCAACCCACTTCGACTGAGGCGCGCCAGGAACATGCTTTCCGGCGAACCAACATGCGGCACGAGGAGGATGATGGTAGCGGTGATGCCGGCAAGCCGGCTGGCCGAGCCGATGTTCATCGCCCAGCAGGCCAACATCGCGAGGAAGACGGCAACGGCATACACGATGAGGCTCTGCCCCAGGGCGAAGAACGTGCACAGCCCGGTGAGTCCGCCGACGGCGGCCCCGATAAATTGATCGCGTGCCGTCGTCTGTGTCGCCCGGAATTCCGTCTGCGCCACGGAGATTGCCGTAATGGCGCTCCAGAAGCTTTCTTTCAGGCCGATCGCATGCGCTGGAATGAACGCCAGCAGGGCGGCGCATGCGGAAATCGCTCCATGGTGAGCGCCGGCGGCCAGCCGGCGCAGCAGCGGCAGTGTGCTTCTCAGGCTGATGAGATGGGCGTTGAGATCGGTCAGACGCGCCCTGGCCGGATTGAAATGATCCGCGGGAGCGTGGGAACGAGAGACGGGCATCTATCCTCCGAGGCGCGGCCAGAGGCGAGCATTGTAAGCAGCGGCCGTGCCAACCGGGGTTTTGTGCCGACGGCGGTGCTAGACTCGCCCGCATGGAGGAACCCAGCTCCGATCCCGCTCAAGCCCGGCGACGCGGCCCAAAGCTGCATCTGCCGCTGAAGATCACCACCATATCCTGGTCTGATCTCATTCATACGCTCGGTCCGATTCTGCTCGCCAGCGCCCTGGCCATCTGGGCGGCGTGGCATTTCGGCGCCCGGCCGCCGCCGCACACGCTCACCATGAGTGGCGGCCCCAAAGGCAGCTCGTTCGAGATCGACGCCCGGAAGTACAGGGCGATACTTGCCAAAAGCGGCATCAACCTCAAGATCATTCCCTCGGCGGGCTCGCTGCAGAATCTCGACCGGATGAGCGATCCGCACTCCCATTTCGACGTCGCATTGGTGCAGGCGGGTATCAGGGATCCCAGCAGGAAAGGACAAGACACCACTGACCTGGTCTCGCTCGGCAGTATGTTTTACCAGCCGCTCACGGTCTTTTATCGCGGGCGACGGCCGATCTCCCGTCTGTCGCAGCTCGCGGGCAAGCGCATCGCGATCGGCAAGACCGGAAGCGGTACGCGGCTGCTCGCGCTGGCGCTGCTCGATGCCAACGGGATCGACCTGAACGGCCCGACTCAACTCCTCGACATCGAAGGCGAGTCGGCCCACCAGGCCCTGCTCGATCGAAGAGTGGATGCGATCTTCCTCACTGGCGACTCCGCGCCCACGGCGACCATCCGTGCGTTGCTGCATAGCCGCGGAATCCGCATCTTCAGCTTTCCGCAGGCGGATGCCTATACGAGACACTTCCCGTACCTCCATGAGCTGCAGATCCCAGCGGGGACATTCGACCTCGGCGCCAATCTCCCGGCGAAGCCGCTCACCATGCTCGCACCGGCCGTGGAAATGATCGCGCACTCCGACCTGCACCCGGCGCTGTGCGATCTGTTGATCGAGGCCGCCCGGGAAGTGCACGGCGGCGCCAAGCTGTTGCAGACCGCCAATGAATTTCCCAACACCTCGACCACCTTCCCGTTGGCCTCGGAGGCGGCGCGTTACTACAGGTCGGGCAAGAGCATTGCGTATCGCTATCTGCCGTTCACGCTGGCGAGCCTCGTGACCAGGATCGTGGTGCTGCTGCTGCCCATCATCATCATCCTGATTCCGGGCATGCGCTTCCTGCCGAGTCTGTATCGTTGGCGGGTGGACAGCCGCATTCACCGCCGCTACGCCGAGCTCATGGCCCTCGAGCGCGAATCTCTCGGAACACTCACTGCTGAGAGGCACGCTGAGCTGCTCGAGCGGCTGGAGGAGATCGAGCGCTCAGTCATCCTGCGCAAGATCCCGGGCTCGCACGCCGACCAGCTCTATCAGCTACGCGAGCACATCGCGTTCGTACGCAACAATCTCGCCCATGCGACGGCGCGCGGGAGTGCCGAGGCGCAGACCGCGCCCGAACCCGACCGGGTCAGTTGACCCGCGGCGCCGGCGGGAAAGGATGGCCGTTCAGTGTGATCGTACCGCCGGAGTACTCGAGATGCGTCGTGACGGCGGTGGGTCCGGCGGTGAGGTAGCCTTGCTGCTCGAATGAGGCGAGTTGGGTGGCGAACTGGGGGTTGGAGCCAGCGCGCATGGTCACGAACTTCTGCAGCAGCCCGTTGTCGATCCGGAGGTCCGCCGTGATCCGGCCATGGGTCTTCAACGCCATGATGGCCGCCGGCCACTGCAAGTCGTCGCGGCCGAGGCCGGGTGCGCTGATCCTCGCCGACAGAAGGAAGCTGCCTTCGGGCATGGAGAAGCTGAGCCGGCGAATGTTGATCAGCGGGTCATGTAACACCAGGTCGACGCCATGCTGGCGGAAGGCAGCCAGCATGCCGGCCTGAAGCTGCGCCTTGTCACCATTGGCCTGCCGCTGCGCCGCCCGCAGCGCATTCGCGAAGGCTATGAGTGAGGGGCCATGCATGTGCTCGAGGCCTTCCGAGTACATGATGTTCGTCAACTGCGCCGCGCGCGAACTTTGCGGCATCAATGCCGACGTCGATGCGGTAGTTGAAGAACTCGCCATCGGCTTTGGACGTGCTGGTGAGCGAGATGCGCTGCAGGGAGAAGTCACTCCCGGGGCGCGGACCGCTGCCATCCAGACGCTCGACGGTAAAGGTGCCGCCGCCGACGTTGAGATCGTCGAGCACTTTATCCCCGGCGCCGGACCACGCCGCGGCCGTGAGCTCGAATCCGCCCTGGGCGCCCTGGAGGAGCAGATGCGGCGCGCTCATGCGGGCCGTCCAGTGGGCTTTATTGCGGGTTGCCGTCAGGGTGCCGGTCAGCCCTCCCCACACGAGCTTGGCGCCGTCAGTCAGCTTCACACTGAAGGCCGGGCTGGTGAGGTCCGTGGTCGTGCCGCCGAAGAAGCCGAAAGTGGTATGGAACTGCAAGATTGGCTTCGAGCCGATCGCGGCCGACAACTCCTGCTGTACTTCGGGCGCCAGGACGACGGTCGAATCGACGATGCGCGAGCCCCACCGCATGCAAGGCCGGGCAGCGGCCCGTGCTGAATGTTGCTTGCCACGGTGATCGTGATCGAGGACGGCAGGTTGGCGGCGCCGATCTTCATCGCCCGCAGCGCCTGGGCGGGGAGGGCGTAAGTCGTGACCACCGTGGAGCGATAAACACCAACGTGGTATTCGCGACTCACCAGCGTGAGGCGGGGCAGCTTCTCCAGCGCCTGCTGCTCGCTGTGTTGCAGCCGGCTCTTGATCGCGAGCCCGTCACCCAGGCAACGCCCGGATATGACAACACGATGATGACCCCGATGACGAGCAGTACCTTGGTCGTTTTTCCCACTGTGCCTCTCCCTGAGGGCGTTGCCGCGTGGCCTCAAGATACCACAGGTGCCGGGAGGCGGCCCCAGCCGCAACTTGTGACCTAACCGCCAATTCCGCTGATCGTCGCGGACAGCTGCCACAACCGCAGCGCATCGCCGTGACTCTGCGCGGCCCGCGAGGGCACGGCCGGCGCACACCGCTCGTAATAACCGCCGCTGCGGCCGGTGACTTGCGGTGAGCTCGCGAGATACACCATGGTCTGCGCTCCCTCCTCGGGTGACAGGGCGAAGAGCCGCTTCGCAATTCCGATAGCCGGTCCGCAACGCGCCATCGGCGCTGTCACCGAAGCGGGTGGCGACAAAACCCGGGTGCAGGCAGTTGGCGGTGACACCGGTCGCGGAGATGCGGCGCGCCAGCTCGCGGGTGAACAGAATGTTACAAAGCTTGGTGACGGCGTAACCGCGTGCTCCCTTCAGGTCCTGCAGGTGATCGAAGTCGAGCCTGGCGCGGCGGTGGGCGTTCGATGCGGTCGAGACGATGCGGGCGCCGCCGGCGGCGCGCAACCGTGCCAGCAGCAGGTTGCTGAGCACGAAATAAGACAGGTGATTGGTGGCGAACATCAGCTCCAGATCATCTTCGGTGCGCCGGTTACCGGAGGAAACGAGGCCGGCGTTGTTCATCAGCACATCGATCTTCGGCGCCGCCGCGGCGATCTCGGCGGCGACGCGTTTCATTTCAGACAGGCGCGAAAGATCGGCGTAGAAGGCGGTGTGCGCCTGCTCCGCGTTCGCCACCTTCAGGTCCCGGAGGGTGTCGGCGGCACGCTGTTCGTCGCGCGCGACGATCACGATGCGAGCGCCCTGTTCGGCGAGGCGTCGCGCCGCGATGGCGCCGATGCCGGACGTTGCCCCCGTGATGACGACAGTTTTGCCCCGCATGCTGAGAAGGAGTGTACCGGCCGGGGCCGACAAAGTAAGCTCGCGCACGATGGAAAAACACGAGCTGCGTGCCGCCGCGTCACTGGCGGCGGTCTTCTCCGTGCGGATGCTGGGCCTTTTCATGGTGTACCCGGTGTTCGCCGCCTTCGCCCGCCACCTCGGCGGCGCGACTCCGTACAAGATAGGGGTCGCGCTCGGGATCTATGGCCTGAGTCAGGGTGTGCTGCAGATACCCTTCGGAGTGCTCTCCGATCGCATCGGGCGCAAGGCGATGATCGTCTTCGGGCTGGTCATCTTCGCGGCCGGCAGCGCGGTCGCGGCGCGCGCCACCACGATCGACGGCATGATCCTCGGGCGGCTGCTGCAGGGCGGCGGCGCGATCGGCTCGGTGGTGCTCGCTCTCGTCGCCGATCTCACCGCGGAGCGCAGCCGCACCAAGGCGATGGCACTCGTCGGGATGACGATCGGCTTCTCTTTCCTGGTGGCCATCGTGACCGGCCCTGCCGTGGCGGGCTGGGTCGGCGTGGGCGGCATCTTCTGGCTGATGGCGGGGCTGGCGCTGGTCGGCATCGCCATCACCCTCTTCATCGTGCCGCCGCCGCCGCGCGCGCCGGTGCGGCCGCAGGCGGAAACGGTTCCGGCCCTGGTGGCGGCGAGCCTGCGCAACCCGCAACTGCTGCGCCTCAACTTCGGAATCTTCGCCCTGCACGCCATGCTCACGGCCAGCTTCCTCGTGGTGCCGGCGCTACTGCACAACACGCTCGCCATCAGCCCCAGCGATCAATGGCGGGTGTATCTGCCGGTGCTGTTGGTTTCGGTCGCCGTGATGGTGCCGGTCATCCTCCTGGCGGAGCGGCGGCAGCGGGTAAAGAGCGCCCTGGTCGGTGCCGTGGCGGCAATGGCGGTCAGTCAGCTCATGCTGGCGGCGGCCGGCTCGGATTCCTATGTGGTGCTCGCCGCGCTCGTGGTGTTCTTTTCCGGCTTCAACATCATGGAGGCGAGCCTGCCGTCGCTCGTCACCAAGACGGCGCCGCGGGGCGCCACCGGCACGGCGACGGGGATCTATTCGAGCTCACAGTTCCTCGGTATTTTCGCCGGCGGCGTCATCGGCGGCTGGGTGCACGAAGCGGCGGGAACTACGGCCGTGTTCCTGTTCGCGGTAGCCGTCGCCGTCGTCTGGCTGTTGGTTGCCGCGACCATGCGCGGGCCGGCCCTGGGGTATGATGGCGGCAGAGCGCCAATCACGGCGCGGAGGACCCCCGACTGATGACGCCCGACTGTCGGCGATCGCGGACATAGAGCGATGCGACTGCTTCATCTGGCAGCGCTCGCCACGCTCCTGTCCCCACTGGCTGCGCAGCCCGTGCGGGCGGCGGTGGCGCCGTTCGATCTCGCCGGGCCTGAGCTGCAGGTCACCGTTGGACGCGGGCAGGAAACGCTGCCCATCGCCCAGGTACCGAATCTCGCCGCCGGCGATCGTCTCTGGGTTCGCGCCGACCTGCCCGCCACGGAGTCGCAGCGCTACCTGCTCGTCGTCGGCTTTCTGCGCGGCGCCACCAATCCGCCGCCGCGCGATTGGTTTCATATCTGTGAGACCTGGAAGCACGGCTGCGCGCAGGATGGTCTCAAGCTCACCGTACCGGCCGGTGCCGGACAGGTGCTGGTGTTCCTCGCGCCGAAGGCCTCCGGGGACGTCAGAACGCTGGTCGGCGCCGTGCAAGGGCGTCCCGGTGCTTTCGTGCGCACCTCTCAGGACCTCAATCAGGCGACGCTCGACACCTCGCGGTTGGATGCCTACCTCCGGGCCGTGCATGCCCTCGATGAGGGCGCGCCGGACAAACTGAAGCAAGTGGTGCCGCTTCTCGGACGCAGCCTCGCAATCAAGGTCAAAGAGAGCTGCCTCGACCGCATTCCGGAGCTGCAGGCACCTTGTCTCATGCAGGGCCAGGACGCGCTGATCCTCAACGACGGCCACAGCACCTCGATCGTCGAGGCGTTGACTTCCGGCCCGGCGACCGATCTGGCGATGGAAGCGAGTTACACGCCGCAGCTGAGCTACGGCTACTACAGTCCCTACATCGCCTCCGTGATCGACATCGCTCGAATCTTCGGTTCCTTCACTAGCGCGCAGTACCAGTACATTCCCGCGCTTGCGACCCAGCGCGGCGAAGCGCTGGCGTTGACCCTCAACACACCGCCGTCCTTCCACCAGCCGAAATCGGTGCTCGTGACGGCGCTGCCCGCGGTGGAGGCGCCGCAGCCACCGCCGCTGCATGCGGTCGATCCCAAAGAGATCTATTGCGCGCGCAAGGGCTCTCTCGTCCTGCCGGTGGAGGGAGCGCCGCTCGTATTCTCGACGGGCTATGCGCACGACCTGCATCTCACCCTGACGGGCAGCGACGGCAAGTCCATCGACCTGCCCGCGGTCGCGGACGCGGAGCAGGGCGGCTTCGTGGTCGACACTTCCGGCGTGGGAGCCGGAACCCTCGGCAACATCGTGCATGGGTCTCTGAAGGGATACTGGGGCTTCGAGCCCTTCGCCGGACCGGCCTTCCAACTGGTCAATGCGCGCGCGCAGTCCTGGCGGCTGACCGGCGCCGAGAGCGCAGCGATCGTCGGGCGAGAGAACACGATTCATCTTCAGGCGAGCAGTGTCAGCTGCATCGATCAGATCATGGTGCGCGACCCGGCGGGCAAGGAGCTCGAGGCCGAATGGAAGGCCGTGCGTCCCGATGAGGTGGAAGTGAAGCTGCCGCTGCAGACGGCGCAGCCCGGGCAGCTCACTCTGCTGGTCAAACAGTACGGCGCCAGCCCGCCCGAGCCGGTACCGCTGCAGGCCTTCGCCGAGGCCGCTCATCTCAATGGTTTCACGCTGCACGCCGGTGATAGTCAGGGCGTGCTCGTCGGCAGCCGTCTCGATGAGGTGTCCGGGCTTGCCGTGGGCGGTGTGCCGTTCGTCCCCGGAGCGCTGGTGAGCAGCCAGGGGATCGACCAGCTCACCCTGACCGCCCAGGACGCCGCAGCCGCCACCGCTCTGAAGCCGGGCGATGCCGAGCTGGCGAAAGTCAGACTGAGGGACGGCAGGGCGCTCGATCTCGAGGCTGTGATCGCCGCACCGCGTCCGAGCGTCGCTCTCATCGGCAAGAGTGTGCAACCTGCAACCGGCAATTCCGGCAGCAACATCCAGCTGGCCAACAATGACGAGCTGCCGCAGCGCGCGCAATTGACGTTCTCGGTGCGCGCGAAATCGCCTGCCGCCTTCGGTCCCGACGAAATGCTGCAGATCGCGACCGCGGATGGCTCGTATTCGACCACTCTCAGCCTCGCCAACGGCGGCGTCACGCTCGAGAACCGATCGGTCGCGATCGCCAGCCTCGACCCCGCCCGGGCGTTCGGACCCTCGGCTTTCGGACCGCTGCAGTTTCGCGTGGTGGTTGCGGGCGTCACCGGCGACTGGCAGCCGCTTGCCACCCTGGTGCGGTTGCCCAAGCTGCATGAGCTGGTGTGTCCCGCGACGCGAGAGCTCGCATGCAAGCTCTCGGGCAGCGATCTCTTCCTGGTCGACTCGATCGCCACCGATTCCCACTTCGAGCATCCGGTGCAGGTTCCGGATGGCTTTCCCGGCTATGACCTGCCCGTGCCGCATCCGAAGAACGGGCAGCTCTTCGTGAAGCTGCGCGATGATCCCGGGGTCATCAACCTGGCGTCGGTCGATACGCGGGAGTTGCCGCCCACCCAGGAGGAGCAGGAGCGGGCGAGCGCCCGGCACGCCGCCGCAACCCCGCCGCCGAGTGCTCCCTCCGGCAAGCCGCCGCCGAAGCCAACACCCGCGCCACCCGATCTCAGCTGACGATGTTGCCGCGGCCGTGCGATCCTTCGGCCATGCGCAAGTCCGGGGTATGGCTGTTGCTCGCTCTCGCCGTCGCGATGCCTGGCTATGCGGCGCGCGCCGCCACCTTCGATGTCCACCCCGTTGAGGCCGTACTGGAGCGGCTACTGCCTCAGCACGCGAGACAATTCCAGCTCGCAACCCTTCCGGCCGCCGGCGGTGAGCGGTTCCGCATCGCGAGCACGAGCGGTCACATCGAAGTTGCAGGCAGCACGCCGAGCGCGCTGCTCTTCGGGTTGAACTGGTACCTCAAATACGTGGCTCACGTTCAGATCTCGCCGAATGGAGATCGCGTTGGTAGTGGCGCATTCCCATTGCCCCGAGCCCCGATCGAGGGCAGCACGCCGTATGCGTATCGCCTCGCTCTGAACGAGAACGTCGACGGCTATTCCGCGCCTTACTGGAGCTGGCCGAGGTGGCAGCGGGAGATCGATGTCCTCGCGCTTTCCGGAATCAACGCCGTGCTGCTCGAGCGCGGCACGGACAGCGTCCTCTACCGCACGTTCCGCGACTTCGGTTACTCCGATTCCCGGATCCGCGGTTGGCTGGCCGCGCCGGCACATCAGAACTGGCAGCTCATGGGCAATCTCTGCTGCTTCGGCGGCCCGCTCAGTCGCGCGCTCCTGCAGAAGCGCCTGGCCTCGGCACAGAAGATCGCGGCTCGCCTGCGCGCGCTCGGGATCACTCCGGTTCTGCCGGGTTACTACGGCATCGTCCCCGCCGATTTCGCGCGACGCTTTCCGGGCTCGCACGTCGTGGCGCAGGGAGCATGGGCCGGCTTCGCGCGACCCGGCTGGCTCGATCCGCGCGATCCGATGTTCGCGCGGCTCGCGGCCGCTTTCTATCGGCATCAGCGCGCGATGTTCGGCGACAGCGGTATTTATGACATGGAGGTTTTCCAGGAGGGCGGCCAGTCCGGTGGAGTGCCGGTGGCGCAGGCCGCACGGGACGTGCAACAGGCCCTGCTGGCCGCCCACCCGGGCGCGAGCTGGATGATGCTCGCCTGGCAGGGAAATCCGCGGCAGGACCTGCTTGCCGGCGTCGATCGCCGGCATCTCCTGGTCATCGATATCGACCACTCGCGTGTCCCTCGCGAGCGCCGGCAGAAGGATTTTCGCGACGCGCCTTTTCTCTTCGGCGGCCTGTGGGAGTTCGGCGGCCGCACGACCCTCGGTGCGGACGTGCGCGATGTTACCGACCGGCTGCAGCGCGTCGGCCGCACCAATGGGAACATGGCCGGCACCGCCGTATTCACCGAAGGCATGGGCACCAATCCCATGATGTTCGATCTCTTTACGGAGATGGCATGGCGTCACGAGCCGGTCGACATCGGAGCATGGACCCGGGCCTATGTCCTGCGCCGCTACGGTGCGGCAGATCCACATGCACTTGCCGCGTGGGGTGTGTTGATACATACCGCCTACGACATCCATGTCGATAAGGTCGTATTCAACAGCGAGCGCGACGCGGCACAGGAATCATTGTTCGACGCGCAACCCGGCCTGATGGTCAATCGCGCTTCCAACTGGTCTCCGGAGGGTATGCGATACAGCGCCGCGACATTCGCGCGTGCACTGCCGCAGATGCTGCAGATTGCGCCCGCGCTGCGTGCCAGCGAGACGTATCGTTATGATCTGGTGGACATCGCGCGGCAGACACTCGCCAATGAGAGCCGTCGTACTGCTGCCGCGCATCAGGGGCGCCTACCAAGAGCGCAACCGGCCGCGCTTCGAGGCGCTGACCCGGTGTTGGCTCGGTGCGATGGATCTTCAGGACAGACTGCTCGCGAGCGACCGCTTCTTCCTGCTCGGCAGTTGGCTGCACCAGGTAGCGCCGTGGGCATCCTCGCCGGATGAGCGGGCGCGCCTCGAATTCGACGCACGCTCTCTGCTCACGGTCTGGGGCGATCGGCAGGCCAGCGAGGCGGGTGGCTTGCACGATTATGGCAACAAGGACTGGGCCGGATTGACCGGTGACTACTATCGGATGCGGTGGCAGCGCTACTTTCGAGCCCTCGATGAGGCATTGCGGACGGGCATGAAGCCGCCGCCGATCGATTGGTTCTCCCTCGGGGAGGCCTGGAGCCACGGCACGGAGCGCTACTCCGACCGTCCCGCGGGTGATTCCTATGCGCTCGCGAGCCAGGTGGCGAATGTGCTGCGGCGGGGCGGCTGTCCCTGATCAACCCGCGGTTCGACGCGGCCGGGTCTCACGTGCAGGGTCCGCCGAGGAGGCCGGCGCGCAGTTCCGGGGCGGGGGGCGAGGGGCCGAGCCAGATTGCGAGCAAGGCAGTCCCGAAGTCGTCCCCCGGAATCGTCCCCTGGAGGACACCGTTCATGGAGAACTGCATGCCGACGCCGGGAATGCGAAGAAATTCCACCCGCTGGCCCGACTTCATCGCCGTCATGCGGTTCTCGAGCTGCGTGATTCGGCCCCGCAGCTGCCTCAGCTTTTCGGGCGCGCTCTTCGTGAAGCCTTCTTCCCACGCGTCGCGCAACTGGCCGGCCGTGGCGGGAAAGACGAATGCCAGGTCGATCTCCACCGGATCCCGTGAGCTCAGGATGACGTTCGCATCGGAGGTCGGATGCGCTACGTAGAGCGCTCCCACGTAGACCTTGATCCGGAGGAAGGTAGCCTTGCGCAGACCGAGCCCATTCAGCGTCAGCGTCTTCCCTCGGGTCTGGATATGCTCCGGATACGAAACGCCGTCGCACTGCGTCGCGACTTGCGCGGCGGCCAGGCAGGGGAAGAAGAGAATCGCCGCCGCTAAGGCCGGCAGCCGGACGGGTGCGCGCGTGCTCATGGATATCTCGCGCACCGCCGATACTCGCAGCCGCTGGTGCAGGTTTCGTGGATGACGATCCGGCTCAGGCCAGGCAGTCGCGGCGCGAGACGTTCCCAGAGCCAGGCCGCCAGCCGCTCGCTGGTCGGATTCTCGAGCCCGGGAATCTCGTTCAGGTACCTGTGATCGAGCGCCTCGTGGAGCGGCGCGAAGACGGCCGAGAGCTCGGCGAAATCGCATACCCAGCCGAGCTGCGGGTCGAGCGGCCCCGCGACATGCACCGCCACGCGGAAGGAGTGTCCGTGCAGCCGCGCGCACTTGTGGCCGGGTGGAACGTTGGGCAGCCGGTGCGCCGCCTCGATGCGAAATTCCTTGAAGATCTCCATCCCTGGCAATGTACCAAAAAAACCCCGCCGTCTTTACCGGACGGCGGGGGGTGCGCGAGCAGGTGACGGAACCGTGAAAACCGTCAGCCGCGTCGCGCGACTTCCTTGGCATCGAGAGCCGCGAGCCGCGTGCTGCCGATCTGGGCGACGGCCCGAGCGATCGCTGCGCGCTGGCACGCCATGCTCTTCTTCAGCGTACCGAGATAGGGCGAGTCGGATCCCGGGCAGACCTCCACGGCCGCATTCACGATGCGCCGGTAGAGGGCGCGGGTGCCCCGATCGGTCGCGAGGTCATGGGCGTCGAAATAAACATTGGTCCGAAGTGCGGCGCCGTCGGCCGGCGATGCGACGGCGGCAGATGCGAACGCCGCGGTCCCCAGGACGCCCAAAGCGGCGAGGGCGGCGATGAAGGCGCGCGGGCGGTGGCTGGCGTTGGGGTGGTAGCGGCTCATGGCATGTCTCCTGTCAGATGTCAGTTCGAGCGGTCGCATTCATTTCGATGCGTATATGAGACTCTTGGTTTAAATGGCGCGTAAGCCCCGCGGCCACGTATTCGTCCCAGCCGGCGACGGGACCGGCACGAGGCGGTCATGGCGCCGCGCGGGGGCGGCACCGCCGCCGCGCGCGCCCGTTCGTGCGCACACAACCCAACGGACTCGTCCCTGCCGCCAACGGCTTCATCCCTCGAGTCGCCGCACCGCTGTGCTTTTCTCCCGCCGCAGTGCCGGCGCGAGTCATCTTCGCGTAATCTATGCGCATGGCCTCGCGCATGCGCCCGCAGTTCCTGATCGTCACGGCCTTTTGGGCGTACGTGGCCGCCTCGAACGTGATCTACGCGCACAGCATGCAGCAGAGCCTGATGGCGTTTCATCGGCAGGATTTCTTCGCGGGCTGGGAAGCGCGATTGTTGCAACACCTCTTCCTCTATCCCCTGCTTCTCGGGGCCGTCTGGGCCTCGCTGCGCATCGGCTGGCAGCCGCTTGCCCGGCGTCTGCCGCTGCAGGTGCTGATGGGCGCCGCGTTCGCGGCAGCGGCGTCGCCGGCGCTCTGGCTGGGGGAATGGCTCATGAGTGACGCCGGCCACTATCAGGAGACGTGGGCGAGCGCCGCCGGAGTCATGGGCGAGATGCCGGGCTCGAAGCTGCCCATCTGGCTGGCGAGTGCCACCACCTTTCTCCTCACCTATGGCTTCGCTGTCGCCCTGGTGAGCGGCTTCGATTTCTATCGCAGGCTGCGCGACTCGCAGATCCGTGCCGCGGCGCTGGAGCGGGCGCTGACGAGCGCGCACCTGGCTTCATTGCGGCTGCAGCTGTCGCCGCATTCGCTCTTCAACCTGCTGCATACCATCCGCGGCCAGATCGAGTGGGATCCGGCGGCGGCGCGCACCATGATCGTGCAGCTCGGCGATCTGTTGCGGCGACTGCTCAATGCCGGCGAGCGGGAATATTCACGGCTCGGCGACGAGATCCAGTTCGTGCGCCTGTACCTGGAGCTGCAGCAGCGGCGTTTCGCGGACCGACTGACCGTTGATATTCCGCCGCCCGGGGCACTGCCCTCGGCATGGGTACCGAGCCTCATCCTGCAACCGCTGGTCGAGAACGCGGTCGTGCATGGGCTTGCGGGCCATCAGGGCCCCGTCGTCGTGCGCGTGTCGGCCATGAGCTCGCGCGGCGCACTCATCCTCCGCGTCACCAACACGTCGGCGCAGAGCGCGCGAGCAGCGACGGCGGGATAGGGCTGCGGAACGTGCGTGACCGGCTCGCGATTCAGTTTGGCGAGCGGGCCTCCTTCAGCGCGGCCCGCGATGGCGGCGAATGGATCGCGGAGATCCGCATGCCGCTGCTCACCGATGTGCTCGAGACCGCCAACGCGGCCGGCGGCCGCGATCAGACCGCGGCATCCGCGGAGCCACTGTGACGCTCGATGTGGTGATCGTCGATGATGAGCTCGCGGGCCGGCGCACGTTACGGGACTGTTGCGCGCGCGTGCCCGATCTCAACGTGGTCGGCGAATACGGCGACAGCCGCGCCGCTCTCGAGGCGATCCGGGCGCGGCCGCCGGATCTGCTCTTCCTCGACATCCAGATGGACTCGCTCGATGGGGTATCGCTGGCCCGCGCGCTCGATCCCGCAGACCCTGCCGCTCATCGTCTTCGTCACCGCTTATGATCAGTATGCTCTCGATGCATTCGACGTCAGCGCGGTGGATTACCTGCTGAAGCCGTTCGATGACGAGCGCTTCCACCGCACGGTGGAGCGCGTTCGGCGCCGCCGGGAGGCGGAGAGCGCCACGCAGCGGCAGGAGGCGCTCGATGCTCTGCTGGCGCGCATCGAGCGCGGGCCTGGCGGGCGCGGATATCCGGCCGCGGGTACTCGCGGAGTCCGGCAGCCGCATGCACATGCTCGATGTGGCGCGGATCGAGATCGCCGAGGCGGACCGCAATTACGTCAAGCTCACCGTCGGCCGCGAGACGTTTCAGGCGCGAAGCACTTTGCAACAGGCGGAAAAGACACTACAGTCGCAGCCCATGCTGCGCATCAGCCGCTCCTGTCTCGTGAACATGAACCATGTGCGCGAGGTCAGCCGCACGCCGCGGGGGGATTTCATCCTGGTGCTGGCCGGGCGGCACGACCGTCACGAGCAGTGAGGGTTTCCGCGAGGCGGTGCGCCTGCATCTCGATCGGTTGAAAGTTCGCGCGGGCTGAAGGCGCCGCAGCCGTGCCACTGGCGTCAGCGGCGGCGGCCCGCGCGTCAGAGCGCACGCGGGATGGCGGCACTCGCCATCCTCACCGGCATCAATCTCCTCAACTACCTCGACCGTTATGTGGTCTCGGCGCTGCTGTCCGATTTCAAGCGCGCGCCGATGCATCTGAACGACTTTGAGCTCGGCACGCTGATGAGCGGCTTTCTCATCGTCTACATGCTCGCGGCACCCTCTTCGGGCGGCTCGGCGACGTGGCTCGCGCCCGCGCCCGATCGCCATCGGCGTCTTCCTCTGGAGCCTCGCGACCGGACTCTCCGGTCTGGCACGCAGCTATGTGCAGCTGCTCGCCGCGCGCGCCATCGTCGGCATCGGCGAGGCGGCCTATGCGACCATCGCGCCATCGCTGCTGGCGGACTATTTCGTGCGCGCGCACGCGCGGGCGGGCGTTCGCCATATTCAACATGGCGATTCCCGTGGGTGCGGCGCTCGGCTACGTCGTGGGCGGCGTTCATGCGCCAGTACTTCGGCTGGCATGCGGCTTTCTTCGTCGCCGGCATGCCCGGGGTAGTGCTCGCGCTGTGGATTCTGCGGCTGCCCGATCCGCCCCGAGGGCAGAAGGAAGAGGGCGATGAGGCGGCGGACGACGTCCCCGTCACGCACGGACCGCAGCCCGGCTCCTGGTCGGTGTACCTGCGCTTGCTGCGGCATACGGCACCTACGTGCTCACCGTGCTCGGCTACGCCGCCTACACTTTCGCCTTGGGCGGCCTGGCGTTCTGGATGCCGACACTTTCTCGAGGAAGTGCGCGGCATTGCGGCGGTGAAGGCCTCGGCGGGGTTCGGCGAGATCGTCGTCGTCACCGGTTTCGTCGGCACCTTCGTCGGCGGCTGGCTTGGCGACTACTGGCTGCGCTACTCCCGCCAGGCGTACCTCTGATGTCAGGTTGGGCCACGCTGCTCGCGGTGCCGGTGATGTATCTGGCGCTGGCCGACCCCTCGCCGTCGGTATTCTATCCCGCGCTCATCGTCGCCGAGCTGCTGCTCTTCATGTCCACCGGCCCGATCAACACCGTGATCGTCAACCTGGTGAGCCCGGCGGAGCGGGCCTCGGCGGTCGCCCTCAGCATCCTCGCCATCCACCTCCTCGGCGATGTGCTGTCTCCCTCCATCATCGGGGAGTTGTCGGATCTGTCCTCGCTCGGCTCCGCCGTGATGGTCGTGCCGTTCGCCGTGGCGGTCGGGGCGGTGCTCTGGCTGGTGGCCGCGCGGAGTCAGCGGCTGACGAACGCCCGCTCGATCACGTAGTCGCCAGGCTCGCCGATGCCGGCGGAGATGTCGAAGCCGCGGGCATCGAGCATCGTGCAGGTGTCCGTCAGCATCGCCGGGCTGCCGCAAACCATCACACGATCGTGCGCCGCATCGAGCGGTGGCAGACCGAGGTCATAGGAGAGGCGTCCGGACTCGATGAGTGTCGTCAGGCGGCCGCGGTTGGCGTGCGGCTCGCGGGTGACGGTCGGATAGTAGAGCAGTTTGTCCCGCACCAGCTCGCCCAGGAGCTCGTGCGTCCGCAGGCTTTCGATGCGATGCTTGATCACGGCCGTCTCGCGCGCCCAGCGCACGCCGTGGACGAACACGACCTGCTCGAAGCGCTCATAGACCTCCGGGTCCTTGATGAGGGCCATGAATGGCGCCGCCCCGGTGCCCGTCGAGAGCATGTAGAGCCGCTTGCCAGGCTTGAGGTCGTGCAGCAGCAATGTGCCGGTGGGCTTGCGGCTGACCAGTACCTCATCGCCCTCGCGAATGTGCTGCAGACGGGAGGTGAGGGGGCCGTCGGGCACCTTGATGCTGAGGAACTCGAGATGCTCCTCGTGATTGGCGCTGGCGATGCTGTAGGCGCGCAGCAGCGGGCGGCTGTCGACCTTCAGGCCGACCATCACGAACTGTCCGTTCTCGAAGCGAAGTCCCGAGTCACGGGTGGTCACGAAGGTAAATTGCGTATCCGTCCAGTGCTGTACCGAGAGAACGCGCTCACTGCCTATCGCCGCCAAGAGACTCACCTAGCCAGTCCGGCTGTTCCGGCCGGAGGATTCCGGCTACACATATCTTACCGAGCCCGGTGGGCGGCCGTATGATCCAATAGGCTATGCCATCATAATTGCGGGTTATCAAAGAGCCCGCAGGGCCCAAGGGGAAACGATGGCCGATCCGGATGCGCTCGCGCAGCTCGAGAACCGTGTCACACAGCTCACGCGCCAGGTGGCGCGCCTCGAGGACGGCCACGCCGTCAAATGTCTGCAATACAAGTACGGCTACTACATCGACAAGTGCCTGTATGACGAGGCGGTGACGCTCTTTGCCGACAGCGGCGAAGTGCGCTTCCTCAACGGCATCTATCGCGGCAGGACCGGATACGTCGGCTCTACTGCGACTGGTTCCGTAAGTACTTCACGCGCGGCGTGAATGGGCCGCTGCGCGGCCTGCTGCTCGATCATCTGATGCTGCAGGACATCGTCGACGTGGCCGACGACGGCGCGAGCGCCAAGGGCAGATTCCGCTGCGTGCTCCAAGGCGGCTGCCACGAGAGCATGCCCGAGCCCATCCCGAATTTTCCCCGCCAGTTCTGGGAGGCCGGCATCTACGAGAACACGTACGTCAAGGAGGACGGCATCTGGAAGATCAAATGCCTCCGCTACAACATGCTCTGGCGCGCCGACCACCATCAGGGCTGGGCCAACAGTGACGTGCATCTGACACCGATCACCCGCGCTTATCCGGATGATCCGAACGGTCCCGACGAGCTGCTGCCCGAAGCCCCGAAGACCTGGCCCGAGACGCGGGTGGTGCCGTTCCACTACCCCCATCCGGTGACAGGGAAGAGGTGGGGTGAGGAGTAGATGCCCGCGCGCTGTGCGCGCGGCGCCGCGTTTGCACCGCTTTCGCTCGCGCAGATGGGCGGTGACCCGGGTTGACGCGTGGCCGCGGCTGGCATGCGCTTTGCTTTGATATCCACGCTGGTTCGCGGCGGCGGCAACCCCCTCACTCGCCGCCGGGTGCAAGTAACCGGTGGAGCCGGAACCCCCTCCCGGCTCCACCGGGTTTTATTGGCGCAAATCGCTCCTGGGATTTTGTGCGCGAGCGCGGCCGACCTGCTCATTTCACATCGCGGCCCAGGGACGGCCCTGGGCCGCTACATGATTCGCTTTCGCACGGTCAGGCAATACGACAATCCAACGCGATGTCGGCGAGCTCGTAGCCTTTTCTGAAATCGCGGATATGCTTCGCCATCCAGCCGCGCGCCGCCTCGGCATCGCGTTTGGTGATGGCTTCGAGCATGCGCCGCTGAGCGCGCGGCGATGCGCGAGCGCGCCTGCGGGATCTTGTCGATCATCACGCGCAGCGACGGCTCGAGCAGATCGAGCAGCGGCTCCTGCGCCAGGCCGAGCACCTGGTTGTGGGTGGCACGGCCGACACAGCGGAAGAACTCCGCCGCATGGTGCACCGCCTTCTCGGTCTCCGCGCTGTCGCTCCGCAAAGCACTGACAGGCCGCCGCTGAGGCTGTCCAGGTCCGCCTGGGTGCGGTTGCGCGCCGCAATCTCCGCCATCGGCGGCTCGAGTTGAGTCAGCGCTTCCCAGACCTCGAAGAAGGTGACGTCGTGCAGCGCCAGAGCCCGGCTGACGTCCTTGGCGACGGCACGATGCTGCGGCCGGCTGACAGTCATCAGCTTCGAGCCCGGGCGACGCTCCAGCAGGCCGCCGCTCTCGAGCTCGCGCAGCGCCTCGCGCACGGTCGAGCGGTTGACGCCGAACTGACGGGCGAGCTCCGTCTCCGGCGGCAGCCGCTCGCCTTCGCGCAGCTCGCGGCTGAGGATGCGCTCGGTGATGGCCGCGGCCACCTTGCGGTAGCCCGGCACCAGCAGGATCTGATCGAACTCGACGCTCATGCGGCGCGTTTCGAACAGCTCGCGGCCGATCAGCATGCGGCGGATCTCCTGCGTGCCGGCGCCGATCTCGTACAGCTTCGCATCGCGCAGCAGCCGTCCCGCGGGGAAATCGTTGATGTAGCCGTTGCCGCCGAGCGCCTGGATCGCCTCCAGCGCGACTTGCGTCGCGTTCTCCGCCGCGAAGAGGATGCAGGCGGCCGCGTCGCGCCGTTTGACCTTGCCGGCATCGCAGGCGCTTGCCACCGCATAGACATAGGCGCGGGAGGCGCTGAGCGCGGTATACATGTCCGCCACCTTGGCCTGCATCAGCTCGAAAGTGCCGATCGGCTGGCCGAACTGCTTGCGCTCGTGCACGTAGGGCAGCACGAGATCGAGCGCCGCCGCCATCAGACCGAGCGGTCCGCCGGCGAGCACCACCCGCTCGTAGTCGAGCCCGCTCATCAACACCCGCGCGCCGCCGTTCTCAGGCCCCAGGCGGTTCGTCCGCCGGCACGGCGCAGTCGTCGAAAACCAGCTCGCACGTGCTGGAGCCGCGCATGCCGAGCTTGTCGAGCTTCTGCGCCGTGCTGAAGCCGCGCCAGCCACGCTCCACGATGAAGGCGCTGATGCCGCGGGCGCCCGCCGCCGGATCCGTCTTGGCATAGACGACGAGTACATCGGCGTCGGGTCCGTTCGTGATCCACATCTTGCGCCCGTTGAGCACGTAGCTGTCGCCGCGCCGCTCGGCGCGCAGCTGCATCGACACCACGTCCGAGCCGGCCTGTGGCTCCGACATGGCGAGGGCGCCGACATGCTCGCCGCTGACGAGCTTCGGCAGGTAGCGGTCGCGCTGCGCATCGCTGCCGTTCAGGCGCAGCTGGTTGACGCAGAGGTTGGAATGCGCGCCGTAGGAGAGGCCGACGGAGCCCGAGGCGCGCGAGATCTCCTCCATCGCCACGGCATGGGCCAGGTAGCCGAGGCCGGCGCCGCCCCATCGCTCCGGCACCGTGATGCCGAGCAGGCCGAGCTCGCCGAGCGCGGGCCACAGATCGCGCGGAAACTCGTTGCTGCGGTCGATCTCGGCGGCGCGCGGGGCGATCTGCTCCGTCGGCGAAGCGCCGCACCTGCGTCGCGGACCTCGTCGATGCCTTCGCCGAGGCCGAAATCGCTGTCTACGGGTGAGTTCGCGGACATGAGCTTGTCATCCGTCGGGGTGGGATCGTATGATTGTCCGACAATCAGGCCATCGTGACAAGCCCATGCCCCGCATCGCCTCCCGCGCTCGACCCCCGCTCGCAGGAATTCCGCGACAATGAGGCGGCCATGCGCGAGCTCGCCGCCCAGCTCAAGGCCGAAGTCGCCCGCGCCGCCGCGGGCGGATCGCCGCAGGCGGTGAGCCGCCATCGCGCCGCCGGCAAGCTCACCGCCCGCGAGCGCATCCAGGTCCTGCTCGATACCGGCAGCCCCTTCCTCGAGCTGTCGCAGCTCGCCGCGCACGGCATGTACGGCGGCGGCATCGCCTGCGGCGGCATCGTCACCGGGATCGGCCGGGTGAGCGGGCGGGAGTGTGTCATCGTCGCCAACGACCCGACGGTCAAGGGCGGCACCTACTATCCGATCACCGTCAAGAAGCACCTGCGGGCGCAGGAGGTCGCGCGCGAGAACCGGCTTCCCTGTGTCTACCTGGTGGAGAGCGGCGGCGCCTTCCTGCCGGCGCAGGACGAGGTGTTCCCCGACCGGGAGCATTTCGGCCGGATCTTCTACAACCAGGCGACGCTCTCTGCCGCGGGCGTGGCGCAGATCGCCGTCGTCCATGGCTCGTGCACCGCGGGTGGCGCCTACGTGCCTGCCATGTCGGATGAGAACGTCATCGTGCGCGGGCAGGGCCGGGTGTTCCTCGGTGGACCGCCGCTCGTCAAGGCCGCGACGGGCGAGGATATCGATGCGGAGTCGCTGGGCGGCGCCGAAGTCCATTGCCGCGAGTCAGGTGTATGCGATCACTACGCGGAGAACGATACGCATGCGCTGGCCATCGCACGTCGAATCGTGGCGCGCCTGCGTCCGCCGGCTGACACGATCGCCGCCGCAAGCGGCGCGCGACCCTCATTACGACCCGCAGCGAGCTCTATGGCGCCGTGCCCGCGAGCCTGCGCCGGCCGTACGATGTGCGTGAGGTGATTGCGCGGCTGGTCGACGGCTCGGAGCTCGATGAGTTCAAGCAGCTCTACGGCACTACACTGGTGTGCGGCTTCGCGCATCTCGCGGGCTTCCCGGTCGGCATCCTGGCCAACAACGGCATCCTCTTCTCCGAGAGCGCGCTCAAAGGCACGCATTTCATCGAGCTCTGCGCCCGCGAGCGCATCCCGCTGCTCTTCCTGCAGAACATCACCGGCTTCATGGTGGGCCGCCGCGCCGAGGCGGGCGGGATCGCCAAGGATGGGGCGAAGCTCGTCACCGCGGTGGCTTGCGCGCAGGTCCCGAAGCTCACCGTCATCATCGGCGGCAGCTACGGCGCCGGCAACTACGCCATGTGCGGCCGCGCCTACTCGCCGCGACTCCTCTTTCAATGGCCCAACGCCCGCATCTCGGTCATGGGCGGGGAGCAGGCGGCGAGTGTGCTCGCGACCGTCAAGCGCAGCCAGCTCGAGGCCGCGGGCGGCGGTTGGCCGGCGGCGGAGGAGGCGGCTTTCAAACAGCCGATCCGCGAGCAGTACGAGCGCCAGGGCCATCCTTACTACTCCTCGGCACGGCTCTGGGACGATGGCGTGATCGACCCGCTCGAGACGCGTCGGATCCTCGGGCTCTGCGCTCGCCGCCGTGCGCAACGCGCCCGAAGAAGAGACGCGCTTCGGCCTCTTCCGCATGTGACCGCCACGAGCGACCGACACCCATGGCAAACATGATCCGCAGCCTGCTCGTGGCCAACCGTGGCGAGATCGCCTGCCGCATCTTCCGCACCGCCCGCAGGATGGGTATCCGCACGATCGCCGTTTATTCCGACGCGGATGCGACCGCCCGGCACGTGCGTGAGGCCGACGAAGCCGTGCGCATCGGGCCGCCACCGGCGGCCGAGAGTTATCTCGACATCCAGGCGATCATGCGCGCCGCGCGCGCGGCCCGTGCCGAGGCGATTCATCCGGGATACGGCTTCCTGTCGGAAAACGCGCATTTCGCCCAGGCCTGCCTCGATGCCGGACTGATTTTCGTCGGGCCGCCGCCGGCCGCGATCGCCGCCATGGGCTCCAAGAGCGTGGCCAAGGCGAGCGTTCGGGCGGCGGGAGTACCGGTGCTTCCGGGCTATGACGGCGAGCGTCAGGATCTCGATCATCTGCAGGCACGTGCGCTCGAGGCGGGCGCTGCCGCTCATCGTCAAACCGGCCGCGGGCGGCGGCGGCAAAGGCATGCGCGTCGTGCGCGCGAAAGAAGAGCTGCGCGATGCCCTGATCGCGGCCCGGCGTCTGGCGGAGAGCGCGTTCGGCGATGGGACCCTGCTCATCGAGCGCTATCTGACGCAGCCGCGGCACATCGAGGTGCAGGTGTTCGCCGACGCGCATGGCAATTGCGTGCATCTCGGCGACCGTGACTGCTCGGTGCAGCGGCGACATCAGAAGCTGATCGAGGAAGCGCCGGCTCCGGGCCTGCCGCAGCCGCTGCGCGAATCGCTGCATGCCGCGGCGGTGCTCGCCGCGCGCAACATCGGCTACCGCAGCGCCGGCACGGTGGAGTTTCTCTTCGAGGGGAGCGAGTTCTTCTTCCTGGAGATGAATACGCGGCTGCAGGTGGAGCACACCGTCACGGAAGCCGTCACCGGGTTGGATCTCGTCGAGTGGCAGCTGCGCGATCGCCGCGGGCGAACCGTTGCCGCTCGAGCAGGCGCAGATCCGTCTCCAGGGACATGCCATCGAGGCGCGTGTCTGCGCGGAGGATCCGGAGCGCGACTTCCTGCCGAGCGCCGGCACGCTGCAACTCGCTGACTGGCCGCACGGGGAGTCGGTGCGGGTCGACGGCGGCTTCGAAACCGGGGATGCCGTGCCGCCCGTGTACGACTCCCTGCTCGCCAAGGTGATTGCCTGGGCGCCGGCAGCGAGAGCAGGCGGCCGCGCGCCTCGCGGATGCGCTCGATCACACTCATCTCGCCGGCATTCATACCAACGAGCACTGGCTCAGCCGCATTTTGCGCTCCCGGGTTTTCCTCGACGTGCGCCACAGCGTGGCGTTGCTCGACCGGGGCGCGGCGGAGTTCTCGCGTCCGGCCGCAGTCACGCCCGCGGTGCTCGCGCTGGCCGCGCTCGCCGCCGCATCACGAAACCGCAGGGCGGCGCGCACGCCCGTGGGACGTGAGTGACGGTTTCCAACCCAACCTGCCGGCCCGCATCGATCTGACACTGAGCGCCGGCGGCCGGCGCGGCAGGTGCAATTGACGCTCGAAGGCGGTCGGCCGAGTGCGGCGCTGGTGCTCGCGCCAGCGGAAAAGTCCACGCGACAGGATGGCAGGCGTCCGTGTTCGCATCGCCGGCGTGTCGGTCACGGAGAGTGCGATTACCGCGGTGCTGGATGACGAGCGGCTCAGCGCGCGCTGGTTCCGCCACGGCCCACACCTTCACGTGTGGCTCGGGGACACGCATGAGGAATTGCTCATCGACGATCCGCGCACCAAGGAGTTCAGTGCGAGCGCCGCGACCGGCGGGCTCACGACGCCGCTGCCCGGCGTCGTGTCGGCGGTGGCGGTGCAGGAGGGTCAGGCCGTCACCGCGGGCGAGGTATTGATGGTGATCGAGGCGATGAAGATGGAGCACACCATCGCCGCTCCCTACGACGGTGTCGTGCGCTCGATCCACTTTGCCCGCGGCGACCGCGTGCCCGAAGGAAGCGAGCTGCTCGAGCTGGCGCGCGCGTGATGCTAAGTGATGGCGGCCCGCAAACGCGCCGAGACGGTTGAGACATAACGCGAGTCCCGATCGTAGAAACGCCAGGGACGGCGCGCCCATTCCCCGGCGTACTCGACGCCGATGCGCTCGCCGCGCGCGATTCGCGGCGGCACGGCTGGCGGCGGGTGGCCTCTCGAGCCAGAGCGCATCGCCGCAGAGATCGGCGCCGTTCAATTTCTTGTCGATGTGCATCGCCCGGCAGAGCAGGCCCGGTCCCCAGGTCTTGTCGTCGATGCCCGGTCACCGGCTCCAGGGCGCGCAGCAGCACCGCATGCGGCACGCCCTCGGCCGCCGTCACGATATTCAGGCAGTACCAGAACCCCGTAGATGAAGTACACGTAGGCATGCCCCGGCGGGCCGAACATGACCTCCGTCCGCGCGCGTGCGCCCGCGCGCGGAATGAGCCGCGAGGTCCCGCGGACCCTGATAAGCCTCTACCTCGACTATCCGGCCGGCGCGGATCGTGCCCCGCTCGGCACGGACCAGGTGCATGCCGATCAGCTCCCGGGCGACGGTGAGGGTGCCCCTGGCGTAGAAATCGCGAGTTACTTTGCGGATTGGCATGCGGGCACGCATGTTACAATGTCGAGCGGGATCCGATTGGGTCAAGAGGTATGCGGGAATGGGATTGATGCGAAGGCCGATTCGGCCAAGCCATGGCTCGAGCCGGGCAGCTGCCGCCGTATTGCTGGCGGCCGGCGCTCATGGGCTCCTTACTGGCCACGTCCAGCCACGCGGCCGTCTTCACCCTGCCGCCGGACGGCAGCTCGCTCATCGGACAGGATCAGCAAATCCAGGCTGTGACCTCCGACACACTATTGGACCTCGCCCGCAAGTTCAGCGTCGGGTACTGGGAGATCCAGGAGGCGAACCCGAAGGTCGACATGTGGCTGCCGGGCCAGGGCACCAACCTCACGATCCCGGGCCGCTTCATCGTGCCGCCCGTCGATCACAAGGGCATCGTGATCAACCTGCCGCAGCATCGGATGTTCTACTTTCCGAAGGCGCGGCCGCCACGATCAGCCGATCGTGATCACCTATCCCGGTCAGCCCGGGTGAGGGCGATTTTCCGACTCCCGTGGGCGTGACGCGCATCGTTCGCAAGGTGCCGCATCCTGTCTGGATCCCCACCGCGCACATCCTGAAGGCGCACGCAGCTGGCCGGCGATCCGATCCCGAGGATCTGGAAGGCCGGGCCCGACAATCCCATGGGGGAGTGGGCGCTGGAGACGACGCTCAGCCACGGTGAGATCTACATCCACGGTACCAACAATCCGATGGCGATCGGCATGTCGGTGACCCACGGTTGTGTTCGCCTGTACCCCGAGGACATCGCGGCTCTCTATCCGGTCGTGCGGGTGGGCACGCCGGTGACCATCGTCAACGAGCCGGTGCTGGCGAGCCTGGAGAACGGCGATCTCTATCTCGAGGTCCACCCGCCGACCAACAGCGATCACAAGCCGGTACCGCCCGACTTCGACCAGATCTCGCAGATCATCGATGCGGCGATCGGCAAGAACGTCGTCGCCATCGACTGGGACAAGGTGCGGCAGGTTGCGACTCAGGCCAACGGCATCCCGCAGCTCATCGGAGTAGAGGCCGACTACTGGTCCGCCTGGCGGCCAGCCTGGCACCGCGCCGGCGAATCCCGCCGGCCCGCAGACGACACCGTCGCAGGAAACGACGGTCAGCGGGCCGCACCACCCAACGAGCGGATCTGCCGGAGCAACTTGACGATCGCGCTGGCGCGCGACAGCAGCGCCACGCCGGCGCTCACCTTGCCGATCCAACCGAAGACGCGCCGCTCGCGCACCATGATGAGCAAGGTGGCGAGCGAGACCAGCCACGCGAACGGATGACTCGCGGCCGAATTCGGCGCCCGCCGGGTCAACTGTTGCAGCTGCGCCGCCGGGCTCAGCTCCGCGAGCCGATAAGCGATCTCGAGTCGCTGTTGCTCGCAGCGGGCGATGAGGCTGCGCCGGCGCGCCTCGAGCTCATGCAGCCGTCTCATGATTCCCCTCCGCTCGCTGCCGTTGACGCGGCGCTGATCGTGCTCGAACTGGCCGAGCGTGCCGGCCAGAAGCGGCGGCCGCGCCCGGAAGATGCGGGCGCCGATGAAGCCGCAGATGCCGGACAGGACGAGGAGCGCAATGATGCTCCCGAGGAAACCCGCTATCGGGTGCGTCTGCCAGAGCGCGATGATCACGCCGGTCAGGATGAACACGATCGCAAGCAGCGCACAGGCGACGGCGGCGAATCCCCAGAGAAGAAGCTGCGCCACGTAGACGAGATAGATCTCCGCTTCGACGGCGGCGAGATCGATGCGAGTCTTGAAGGAATCCATGAACGCGCCGAGCAACCCGCGGATGAGACCCGGTCCCTCGCCCGGCTGGGCCGGCCCCGTCACTGCGGCCGGATCGGCCCGCTGCGCGAGGTGATCGGCCATCAACGGCGGCCCATCAGCAGCCCGACCAGCAGCGCGACGCCGCCGGCGAGCGCGATCGCCGTCCACGGATTGTCCCGCACATAGCCGTCGAGCACCTCGGCGCGCCCTTTGAGATCGCTGCTCGATCTCGCCGAGCTGGCTGCGCAGCGAATGCAGCGATTGCTGCGCGCGCTCGCGCGCCTCCTCGGTCAGCTCCTCGGCGCTCTCGGTGCTGGCGCGCAAGAGCTCTTCGGCATCACGCACCAGGGTCTTGATGTCTTCGGCGAGCTTTCCGGGATCGAATTGTGGGCTCATAAAACGCTTCCTCGGCTTAGTGTCTTGGAACCAGTTTAGCCACCGTCAGGGCCGCACGCACCATGGGCAGCTCCTCATCAACGGGTAGCACCCACACTCTGATCGCGGCTGCCGCGTGCTGTTGATGCGTGATTCGCTGCCCCGCGCGGCCTCGTTGGCGGCCGCGATCGAGCTCGATTCCCGCCCACTCGAGACCCGCAAGGATCCGGGCCCGGACCTGCGGCACGTGCTCGCCCACGCCGCCACCGAAGGCGATGCCGTCGCAGCCGCCGAGGACGGCGAGATAGGCGCCGAGATACTTGCGGGCGCGGTAGCAATAGAGCTCGACCGCGAACTGTGCCTGGGCCGAGCCGCTATCGAGCAGCGCCTGGGGGTCATCGCGGCTGCCGGCGACTCCGGCCAGGCCGCAGCGCTCGTTGAGCATTTCGACGACCCGCTCGCCGCTCAAGCCGAGTCGCCGCTCGAGGTAGGGACGACGGCGGCATCGATGTCGCCCGACCGGGTCTCCATGACCAGCCCTTCCAGGGGCGAGAATCCCATGGAGCTGTCCCGTGGCCGCCCCTGCATCGAGCGCCGCGATCGAGCAACCGCCCCCCAGCTGCAGGGTGATGAGCTTGCCGCCTCCTGGTAGCCGCGGCTCGAGGTGGCGCCAGCGCTCCCACATCGCCTCGTGCGCGAGGCCGTGAAACCCATAGCGGCGGACGCCGAGCTCGACACCGAGATCGGGCGGCAGCGCGTATTCCGCGGCTACGCGGGGCAGCGTGGAGAAGAAAGCCGTATCGAACGTGGCGACCTGCGTGACCCCCGCGCCGCAGGTCTTGCGGGCGGCGTCGATCCACTTCAGCGCCACCGGGTTGTGCAGCGGCGCGAGCTCCGACAGGGCGCCGATCGCCTCGCGCGCGCCGTCATCGATGAGGGTAGGAGCGGTGAAGCGGGTACCGCCATGCACCACCCGGTGCACCACCGCCGTCGGCGCACGCGGGAATTTGCCCGAGAAAGGTCGCGCAGCGCCGCGGCCGGATCGGGAGCGTGGCCGGTGAGATGCTGGGCGGCAAGCCGCCGCGGGGGCGGTCCGGCATCCCCGGCGCCGCTTTGCGCCTCAAAGCCTGCCAGCTTGACCGAAGTACTGCCGGTGTTGACGGTCAACACGATCATGCGCGGTTTATATTACGCAGTAACATTGCCCGTGCATTTGCCGGGAGGCTCCAGTGGATACAGAAGCGGTACGCGCACGCCTGCTCAAGCGCCGGGAGGAGTTGCAGACCCGGGCGAGCAGAGCCAGTGCGGACTTGAGGCATGAATCCGATCCCCTGAGCGCGGATTTTGCGGAACAGGTGACTCAGCGCGAGACCGATGACGTTCTCGGAGCCATCTCCGAGTCGGCGCAGCAGGAGTTGAGCCTGCTCCAGGCAGCGCTCCGGCGCTTGGAGGACGGACGGTACACCACCTGCGCAGGTTGCGGGGAGCCCATCGAGGAGGAGAGGCTGCAGGCGGTGCCGTATACCGACCGCTGCCGCACCTGCGCCGAGAGCGCTCGCCGGGTCCCCGGCTCCGCCCCACCGAGGAAGGGTTGAGCATGGCTACGTCCTTCCGGCGTCATCACCATCACGACGGACTTCGGGCACCAGGGTCCCTTCGTGGGGGTGATGAAGGGCCGCATTCTCTCGCCGCCTGGCGACGGCGCGGATCATCGATCTCACTCACGAGATCGTGGTCCATTGGCCGGCCGAGGCCGGGTTCTGGCTGGCCCGGGCATTCCCGTACTTCCCGCCGGGCACGGTGCACGTGGCGGTCGTCGACCCCGGAGTGGGGACCTCGCGCGACATCATCGTGGTGAGCGCCGCCGACCACTTCTTCCTGGCCCCCGACAATGGACTGCTCGCCCCGCTGGTGGCGCGGCATCCGGAGGCCGGGATCGTCCGGCTGCGCCCGGAGGGCCTGGCGCGGCATCGGCGTCCACCACGCCAGTGCGACCTTTCACGGACGGGATATCTTCGCGCCCGTGAGCGCCGAGCTGGCCGCGGGACGCTGCCGGCCCGCCGACCTGGGTGAGACTGCGAGCGCCGATTCCGTGGTTCCGTCCTGGGTCGATGAGCCGGCGGTCGAGCGCTCGAGCGTGTCCGGGGTGATCATCACCATCGATCATTTCGGCAATCTCATCAGCAACATCGACGCGTCGCTGATCGAGCGCTTCCGGCTGCCGCTGGTGCATGCCGGCAACC
This sequence comes from uncultured Pseudomonadota bacterium, assembly GCA_963726045.1. Classification (GTDB taxonomy): domain Bacteria; phylum Pseudomonadota; class Gammaproteobacteria; order Steroidobacterales; family Steroidobacteraceae; genus 13-2-20CM-66-19. The sequence goes on along the minus strand of CAVSAZ010000011.1, from coordinate 242,698 downwards.
ATGCGTTCCCGCTGCTACGGACCTACGGCGATACCCGCCCGGGTGAGTACCTGGCGCTGATCAATTCCTTTGGAGTGGTGGAGATCGCCCGGGCTGAACAAAGCGCCGCCGAGGGCTTGGGTCTGAGCCGCGGCGCCCCTATCACGGTGCGAGACCGGACCGAGTAGATCGACGCCCCGTCCCTTGCTGTTGCGGTAACCCCTTGTGGATATTGCTCTGGCGCGCGAATCCGCTATAGTTCGCTGCCTTGCTCTGTGCGCTGACGCACTTACTCATTGATTTAACTCAGGATTTGTACCTCTAGATGTCGGAACGAGACAACGAGAGCTTCGATCTCGACGAGGAATTCTTGGGCGGAGCCACCGAGGACAGCACCGACTACGACCGGCTGCTGGATCGCGTCGACAAGCGCGTCCGTAACCAGGCGAAACGCGGCAAGGCTGCGTGGAGCCGTCTGGAAGAAGTCCTGGCGGACAAGAAGCTCGAGAAGGACCTCCGCGACTTCGACGAAGAGTTGTAACAGCGCTACATGACGCGAGCAGGGCGGCCCGGCGTGCCAGCACGGCCGGACCCGTCTTGGGGGACTGCTCGAGCCGCGTCGACTTTGGGCCTCGGATGGGCCTCACACGGCGGCCTCCCTCGCCGCTGCCAGCCCTGCGGAATACTCCTGTGACTCGCACTGCGTCCGACTGGATCGTCCTCAAATTCGGTGGCACCAGCGTCTCTACGCTCGCCAACTGGCGCAACATCGCCAAAGTAACCGCCGCCAGGCTCGCCGACGGGGCACGCGTCCTCATCGTGCACTCGGCCGTGACCGGGATGACCGATCGGCTGGAGAAGCTGCTGTCGGCCGCGCGCGGCGAGGCGCAGGAGGAAGAGCTCAAGATCATCGAGGAGCGGCACCGGCGGCTCGCCGCCGAGCTCGGTATCCCGCTCGGCCCGGATTGCGAGCGTCTGCTCGCGGAGTTGCGACAGATTGCCGCGGGCATCGCCCTCATCGATGAGGTGAGCGACCGCACACGCGCCCGCGTCATGTCGAGCGGGGAGCTGCTGGCGACCGATCTCGGCGCGCGCTTCCTGCGCACCCAGGGGTTGGAAGTCGATTGGGCCGACGCTCGCACCATGCTTCTCGCGGAGGAGCGCGGCGCCTCCGCGAAGGCCAGCATGCTCAATACGACGTGCAGCTTTGCTCCCGACCCGAGGCTCGCGCAGCGCCTCGCGGGCCTTGCGCCCGTCGTGGTCACCCAGGGGTTCATCGCGAGCGACACCGAAGGCAACACCGTGCTGCTCGGCCGCGGCGGCTCCGATACCTCCGCGGCCTATCTCGCGGCCAAACTGAATGCGCGCCGGCTCGAGATCTGGACGGACGTGCCCGGGATGTTCAGCGCCAATCCGCGCGCGACGCCTACTGCGCGTCTCCTGCGCTCCCTGCATTACGATGAGGCGCAGGAGATCGCCACCAGCGGCGCCAAGGTCCTGCATCCGCGCTGCATCCTGCCGGCACGGCAGTATCGGATTCCGCTGCATGTCTATGCGACCCAGGCGCCGGAGCTCGCCGGCACCGTGCTCAGCGCGGAGGGGAGCGACGGCAACGCCCAGGTGAAGGCGGTCTGCACGAAGAAGGGCCTCACCCTGATTTCGCTCGAGAGCCCCGGTATGTGGCACCAGGTGGGATTCCTCGCCGATGCCTTCCAGATCTTCAAGAGCCACGGCATGTCGGTGGATCTGATCTCGACTTCGGAGACCAACGTCACGGTTTCCCTGGATCCGGCCGCCAACTCACTCGATCAGAGTCTGGTCGAGGATCTGGTGAGCGATCTGTCGCGGCTCTGCCGCGTGCAGGTCATCGGCCCCTGCGCTTCGGTGAGCCTCGTCGGACGCAACATCCGGGCGATCCTGCACCAGTTGGGCGGCGCGTTCGAGTTCTTCGAGGAGCAGAAGATCTATCTGGTGAGCCAGGCGGCCAACGATCTCAACTTCACCTTCGTGGTCGATGAGCGCCAGGGAGACCGGCTGGTCGATCAACTGCACGAGCTGCTGATCCGCCCGGTCCCCGGTGATCGCGTGCTCGGGCCCACGTGGCAGGAGCTTTTCGCGCAGCCGCAGGACGACGCGGCGCGCGCGACGCCCTGGTGGCGGCAGAAGCGCACCCAGGTTCTGGCGACGCTCGGCGATCGGGAGGCGGCTTACGTCTACGACCTCGACTCGGTGCGTGCGGCGGCGCGGGCGTTGCGGGGGATGACCTCGGTGTCGCGCGTGCACTATGCGATGAAGGCCAACCCGCATCCGGCGCTGCTCGCGGCCGTGCGGCGAAGAGGGGATCGAGTTCGAGTGCGTGGCGCGCAAGGAGCTGGAGCGGGTGTTGGCACTCTTTCCGGACCTCGATCCGCGGCATGTGCTCTACACACCCAACTTCGCGCTCGCGCGAGGAGTATGCCTGGGCGCTGCAGCGTGGAGTGCAGGTAACCGTCGATAACCTTTATGCGCTGACGGAGTGGGGCAGTCTCTTTCGGGATCGCGAGATCTTCGTGCGAATCGATACCGGCGTCGGCGCCGGTCATCATCATCATGTGCGCACGGCGGGTGCTCACGCCAAGTTTGGCGTACCGGTCGCGGACGTCGAGCGGGTGGCGCTGGAGGCGCGCAAGGCCGGTGCTCGTATCGTAGGTCTCCAGGCTCACGTGGGCAGCGGCATCTTCGATGTGAACACGTGGCAGCGCACGGCCCGCCAGCTGACGGATCTTGCGCAGCGCCTCGAAGGGGTTCGGGTGATCGATGTAGGCGGCGGTCTCGGAGTGCCGGAGCGCAGCGACCAGCCGGGCGTGGACCTGGCGAAACTCGATACCCTGCTCGCTGCCGTGCGCGCCGAACACCCGAAGCTCGAATTCTGGCTGGAGCCCGGGCGCTATCTCGCCGCCACCGCCGGGGCGCTGCTCGCCCGGGTCACCCAGCTCAAGAGCAAGGGCGACGTCCGCTACGTCGGCGTTGCGACCGGCATGAACTCCCTGATCCGACCGGCACTCTATGGTGCATACCATGAGATCGCCAATCTCACGCGTCTGGGAGAGCCGGCCACGGAGCTCGTGAACATCGTGGGTCCCATCTGCGAGAGTGCCGACGTCCTCGGCCATGACCGCCTGCTGCCGCCCACGCGGGAGGGTGATGTCATCCTGATCGCCAATGCCGGCGCTTATGGCCATTGCATGAGCTCGCACTACAACCTGCGCGACCCCGCCGAGGAGCTGGTGCTCTGAGCAGCTCGACCAGGCGTTCCTCCGGCGGGCGTTCGAGTCCGCCCCGGCGCCGGAGAGGGTCCGCGGCGCGGCGCTGGGGTCTTCGGGGCTTGCTGACGGGGCTCGTGCTCGCGGGTCTGGTGGGATGCGGCGCCTACGTCTATTACCTGAACCTGCTCGTCACCCACCGTTTCGAGGGGCTGCGCTGGACGCTTCCCGCCCATGTGTATGCGGCACCGATGGACCTCTACGCCGGGCTGCAGCTCTCCGCCGCCGCAGCTCGAGCACGAATTGCAGCGTCTCTCCTATCACCCGGTGCCGCACCTCGAGCAGCCCGGCACTTACCGCGTGACGGGCAATCGCATCGATGTGGCGCTGCGCGCCGTTCAATTCGCCGACGGCAGCCGGCCGGCGACGGTGCTGTCGGTCCTGCTTCGGTCCCATCGGGATCCAGGACCTGCGCGACAGCACGGGCAGGCAAGTGCCGGTGACCCGGCTCGATCCGCTGCTCATCGGCAGTCTCTTCCCGGTCGACGGGGAGGACCGGATCGTCGTCACGCCGCAGGACGTGCCGCCGCTTCTGCCGGCGGCGCTGAAGGCGGTGGAGGACCGGACCTTCGATACCAACCGCGGCGTCGATCCGCTCGCGATGCTGCGCGCGCTCTGGGTCGACCTGCGCTCGCACCGGATAGAGGAGGGCGGCAGCACGCTGACCCAGCAGCTCGTCAAGAGCTACTTCCTCACCAACCGGCAGACGCTCGGGCGCAAGGTGCGCGAGGCCATCATGGCGGTCTCGCTCGCCACGCATTTCAGCAAGGACGATCTCATGAACGCCTACATCAATGAGATCTTCCTCGGCCAGGACGGCAACCGCTCGATCCACGGCTTCGGGCTCGCGAGCGAGTTCTATTTCGGCAAGCCGCTGTCGGAGCTCGACCTGCCGCAGATCGCGACACTGGTGGCGATCGTCCGCGGACCGACGTACTACGATCCCCGCAGTCATGCGCAGCGGACGCTCGCCCGGCGCAACCTGGTGCTGCAGATCCTCGCGCAGCAGGGCGTCATCAAGCCGGACGCAGGCGCAGGCTTGCGCAGCTGCAGCCCCTCGGGGTCACGAGCCGGTGCCTCGGGCGCCTACTATCCGGCGTACCTCGAGCTCGTGCGCCGGACGCTGCAGCGCGACTACCCGGAGAAGGAGCTGACCGAGGCCGGCCTTCGCGTCTACACCAGCCTCGACCCGCGTGCGCAGGAGCTGGCGGAGCAGTCCCTGGATGCGCAGCTGCTGCTGCTGGACAAGCGGCATCGCCGCCACCGCGTCAATGAGAAGCTGGAAGGCGCAGTCGTCGTCACCTCACCGCAGAGCGGAGACGTGCTCGCGATCGTGGGCGGACGTAACGTTGATTTCGACGGCTTCAACCGTGCGCTGGATGCAAACCGCTCCATCGGCTCGCTCATCAAACCTTTCATCTACCTCACGGCGCTCGAGACAGGGCGCTACAACGCCGCCACGGTGATCCAGGACCAGCCGGTGAGCATCAAGCTGGCGAACGGCCGCTACTGGCGCCCGGAGAACTTCACGCGCCGCAATTACGGGCCGGTGCCCGTGGTGCGCGCACTCGCGGAGTCGCTGAATGATGCGACGGTGGGCGTCGGCATGGACATCGGGCTCGACAAGATTTCCGCCACGCTGCAGCGGTTCGGTCTGCAGCAGGCGCCGGAACAGGTGCCGGCGATGCTGCTGGGCTCTATCGACATTCCGCCGCTCGAGGTGGCGCAGCTCTACAACGGGATCGCGGACGGTGGCTTCCGCACACCCCTGCGGGCGGTGCAGGGCGGTCGTGAGCGCGGACGGTAAGCCGCTCAAGGCGTTCCCGCTGCAGGTGACCCAGGTCGCCCCTTCAGCGGACGTTTATGAAGTCGAGAGCATGATGGAGCAGGTCATGACTCACGGCACCGGGGTGCCGGCCTTGCAGCGTCCTGCCGCCGGGTCTGGTGACCGCCGGGAAGTCCGGCACGTCCTCGCAGGACCGCGATAGTTGGTTCGCGGGCTTCTCGGGCGGACAGCTGGCGGTGGTCTGGGTGGGATACGACCACTACCAGCCCACCGGACTGACGGGCTCGGAAGGCGCGCTGCCGGTCTGGGCACATCTGATGGCATCGCTCGGCACGCCTTCACTCGAGTTGCCGCCCCCGGAAGGCGTGACGGAAACGTGGATCGACTACCTGACGGGCCTGGGAGCGCAGCCCGGTTGCCCGGGCGCGGTGCCGGTGCAGGTGGCCCTGCCGACGGGCACACAGGTGCCGCCGATGCCGGGATGTGGGACCGGCACCACGGCGGCAAAACGTTGTTGCAACGGGCCGGGCAGCTGCTGCACCGGCTGGCGCATTGAGGGAGTCTGAGCAATGAAACTGATGATCGAGTGCGCTGGTGCTCGGTGGAGTGCTGGCGGGCTGTGCGCTGTTGAGTCCGCCGCCGTCGTTCACTTCGGCGAACGCGCCCGGCTAATTCACCGCCACAGGCGCAGCAGGCGCCGCCGCCTCGCGGCCTCCAGCCTCGCAGCCCGGCGCCGTCCCAGCGGGGCGAACCCGCACCCACGCCGCCTGAGCAGCCGCCGCCGCAGCAGCAACAGTTCACGCTCGGAGCGGCCGCCTACGGCGCTGGTAGGTGACGCGCACACGCAGGAGCAGAGCCACAACTTCGGCCTGGCGGCGGAGACGCTGGAGCGGGCGCTGAGCATCGAGCCGCGCAATCCGCTGGTGTGGATCGAGCTGGGACGCGAGAACATTCTCGCGGGCAACCCGGCGCAGGCCTACGGGATGGGTCGCAAGGCTGCTGTATCTGGCGCAGCGGCGATGCGCACGCGCAGGCGAGTGCCTGGCAACTGATCGCCGCGTCATTGCGCGCGCAAGGCCGCAACGACGAGGCTTACGTGGCGGAAGAGAAGGCGGTCGCGCTCGACCCGAACTGAGTCACAGCAGCCGCTGCCACAAACGCCAGAACCACGCTTTCATGTGCTGCCGAGCGCCCTGCTGGCGGACGAATTTCCAGTCGACCCGCCGCGCGTGCTGTATGTCTGCCTGCATGCCCTTGCGGAGCTGATCGGCGGCTTCGCTGCCCAGGACGACCACGTCGACCTCGTCGTTGAAGAGGATGCTGCGCTGGTCGAAGTTGGAGGAGCCGACGAGCGACCAGACGCCGTCGACCACCATGGTCTTCGAATGCATGATGCCTGCCTGGCGCTCGTAGATCTTGATGCCCGAGCGCAGCAGGCCGGCGTAGTAGGAGCGCTGTACGGCGAGGACCTCCGATTCGTCACTTTGTGAGGGCAGGATGATGCGCACATCGACGCCGCGTTCGGCTGCGCGTTTCAACGCACGCAACTCCTGGTGCGTCGGCACGAAGTAGGCTGCCGTCATCCAGACGCTGCTTTGCGCTGTCCGGATGGCCGTCAGCACCGTCGTGTAGTAGCGCGTTGCGAGGTTCGAGGGACTGCTGCCCATCACGCGTACGATCTGTCTTGCCCGCCGCATGTTTGGGAGGCGGGCTGACCGGGGCGAGGGGCGGTCCCTTCTGCTCGCGCCAGTGGGCGTCAAAGAGCTGCGACAGCTCCGGCACGACCGGCCCCCGAATCTCCAGATCGGTGTCGTGCCATACCGGATGGCCGTTGGCATGCGTCACTCTTGGGGGCGGTCCCGGGCGCTGAGCGACGGGGCGCTTTCGTAGTCGGTGCTGAGATTGACGCCACCGACGATCCCGATCTCATCGTCCGCGACGAGAATCTTGCGGTGATCGCGGCTGTTGAGGGAGTAGTGCGCGCGCGCCTTCAGGGGATTGATCGGGTTGTACTGCACCAGCTGCACGCCGCCGGCGCGCAGCTTGTCGTAGAACGATTGCGGTGTACCGAGGGAGCCGACGGCATCGTAAATGATGCGTACCTGCACCCCGGAGTGGCTCTTCCGGACCAACAGGTCGCGCGAGATCGTGCCCGCCGCTCTTCACGTCCTGGAAGATGTAGTACTCGAGGTCGATAAAGTGCCTGGCGCCGGCAATGGCGCCGAACATCGCGGGAAAGGTTGCCACGCCGTCCTGCAGAACTTGCACGCTGTTTCCGGCGTAGAGCGGACCTTGTGCCACGATCTGCTCCACCGCCAGGTGGCGGTCGAGCGCGTCGGCGTTCGGCGCCTCGGCGGCTACGCGCGCCAGCACCCTTTTCGCATGGCGCGTCGACAGGGGGCCCTTGGTGCCATAGACGCGGATCGACTGGGTGCCGGCAGCTTCCTGCAGCAGTTGCCGCTCGTTGACGATCGGGACCTGCGCGCAGGCGCAGAGTCCCACGACCGTGGCGGCGAGCAGGGCGAGGATGCGCATGAGACGGCGAATACCCCAGGAACTACGCCTCGGGCGAGGCTCTGGGCAGTGCCACCAAGTTTCGTTCCCGGGCGGCGGCGCTGCGCTCGCCGTGCCGCGTCTCGAGCTCTGCCGACACGCGCTCGAGGCTCAGGCCGCGGCTCTTCAGCAGCAGGAGGAGGTGATAGATCAGGTCGGCCGACTCGGCGACCAGCTTGTCCTCCGTCTCCGCGACGGCGGCGAGAGCAACCTCGAGCCCTTCCTCCCCGACTTTCTGCGCGATGCGTTTCGGTCCCTCGGAATACAACCGCGCCGTGTAGCTTCCTTCCGGGCGCTCGGCCATGCGTTGCGCGATGATGGATTCGAGCGCGCCGAGGAAGGCCAGGCCGGCGGGCGCGTTCGTCGCCGAAGCAGGTGGCAGTGCCCGTATGGCACACCGGGCCCGCCGGCAGGGCAGTCACCAACAGCGTGTCCCGGTCGCAGTCGGTGCGCACGTCCGACCAGCTCAGCGTGTGGCCCGAGGTCTCGCCTTTCTCCCACAGACACTGGCGGCTGCGGCTGAAGAAGACGACGCGCCGCCGCGTCAACGTCTCGCGCAGCGCCTCGCGATTCATGTAGCCCAACATCAGCACGGCGCCGCTTTGCGGCGTGCTGGATCGATGGCGGGCAGGAGGCCGCCGGTCTTGTCGAAGTCGAGGGTGGCGATGTCCGCGAGAGTCGAGCGGGCTGCCCGGTGCCGCTGTCTGGTTCATGGTCTCACCTCGATACCGTGCGGCACGCAGCGCCCGCTTCAGGTCGCGGAATGGCGATGGCTGCCCGTGTGAAAGACGCTGGCGGCCAGCGCGGCGTCGACGCCGGCCTCGCGAAACACCGCCGTGAAGTGCTCCACCGCGCCCGCGCCGCCGGAGGCGACCAGCGGGACGTGGCAGATCTCGCGGACCGCGCGCAGTTGCTCGATGTCATAGCCGCGGCGCACGCCGTCACTGCGCCATGCAGTTGAGCACGATCTCCCCGCGCCGCGCTCCTGCACCTCGCGCACCCAGTGCGAGCACGTCGCGGCCGGACTCGCGCGTGCGCTCAGGATCGCCGGTGAACTGGTAGGCGCGGTAGCCTGTCGCTCGTGAGCTGGCTGTCGATGCCGACGACGACGCACTGCGAGCCGAAGCGGCTGCTCAAGGCGCCGATGAGGTCGGGATCGGCCAGCGCAGGGGAGTTGATGGATACCTTCTCCGCGCCGGCGTTGAGGACTTCCTCGGCATCGGCCACGGAGCGGATGCCGCCGGCGACGCAAAACGGAATGTCGAGTACCCGCGCCACGCGGCCGCACCCAGCCGCGGTCCACGGAGCGGCGCTGCGGGCTCGCCGTGATGTCATAGAAGACGAGCTCGTCCGCGCCCTCGTCGCGGTAGCGCGCCGCGAGCTCCATGATGTCGCCCACGACCCGGTGGTCGCGGAAGCGCACGCCCTTTACGACCTGGCCGTCGCGGACGTCGAGGCAGGGAATGATGCGTCGGGCAAGAATGGTCGCAGCTCCTCGGGTCTGATGCGCTCTTCGAGCAGGGCCTTGCCGCTCACCGCGGCGGCGGCGCCGATGCGCGGCGAGCGCCTGCGAGATCGGCGGCATCCCGCACCCCGCCCGAGGCCTGCCAGGCGATGCGCGGAAAGCGCGCGATGGCGTCGCGATAGAGCTCGAGGTTGGGTCCGGTGAGCGCGCCGTCGCGCTCGATGTCGGTACAGAGTACGTGGCGCACGGCCGCCGCGGGATAGCGCGCGAGCGCCTCCCAGAGAGAGATCGCCGTTCCGGATTTCCAGCCGCGAGTGCGCACCTGCGGCTCCCCGCTGACGGTCATGGCGAACATCGAGCGCCAGGCAGATGCGATCCGCGCCGAAGCGGCTCGACCCAGTCGATGACCTCGTCCGGGCGCTCCACCGCCGCGCTGCCGACGACCACGCGCTCGACGCCGCTCGAGATGCAGGTCCTCGATGATCTCCGGCGGATCGGATGCCGCCGCCGACCTGCAGCCGCAGCCCGCGCTGCGCCGCGAGAGCGACGATGACCGCGCGATTGGCCAACACGCCGTCCCGCGCGCCGTCGAGGTCCACGACGTGCACCCAGGAGGCCCCGAGCGCGCGATATTTCTCCAGCAGCTCCCGCGGCGAGTACTCGTACCGGGTCTCCGCGCGCGAAATCGCCCTGATAGAGGCGGACGCAGCGGCCGCCGCGCAGATCGATGGCTGGAATCAACAGCATGGGCCGGATGATCTCCGTGCGCTCAAGTCAGCCTGAGAAAGTTGCCGAGCAGCCGCGCTCCGGCCGCTGCCGAGCGCTCCGGGTGAAACTGGGTCCCCCAGAAATTGCCGCGCCGCACGACCGCGGAGACCGCTTCCCCGTATTGCACGCTGGCAAGCGTCATCTCCGAGACCGGCACGGCGTAGCTGTGCACGAAATAGAAATACTCGTCCGGCTCGATCCCCTCGAGCAGCGGGTCTTCGCGCGCGCCGAGAGCTGATTCCATCCCATGTGCGGCACCGGCCGCCCGGGAGCCGCCTGCAGCCGCCGCACCGTTCCCGGAAGGAGCACCCAGGCACTCGGTCGTCCCTTCCGCCGAGCGCTCGAAGAGCAGCTGCATGCCGAGACAGATGCCGAGCACCGGCTGGCGCAACGTGGGCAGCAGCTCCGCCAGGCCGGAGCGGCGCAGCCGCTGCATCGCATCCGCCGCCGATCCCACGCCCGGCAGCAGAACGCGCGGCGCGGCGCGCGATCGTCGCGCGCATCGCTGGCTCACGATGGCGCGCGCGCCCAGCCGCTCGAGCGCGAATTGCAGCGAGGCGAGGTTGGCGCCGCCGCTGTCGATGATCACCGCCGCGCGTCACAACACTCCCTTCGTGCTCGGCAGCTCGCGGCTCTCGCGCCGCAGCGCCTGGCGCAGCGCACGGCCGACGCCCTTGAAGCACGCCTCGATCATGTGGTGGCTGTTCTCGCCCGTGACGCTGACGTGCACCGCGGCGCCGAGAGACTCCGCCAGCGAGCGGAAGAAGTGCGGCACCAGCTCCGTCGGCAGGCCGCCCACCGCCTCGCGGTTGAAGTGCCCGGAGAACTGCGCGAAGGCGCGCCCCGAAAGGTCGATGGCGACCTGCGCCTGCGCCTCGTCCATCGGCAGGAGGAAGCCATAGCGCGCAATGCCCACTTTGGATCCGAGCGCCCGGCGCAGCGCTTCCCCGAGCGCGAGCGCGCAATCCTCCACCGTGTGATGCTCGTCGATCTCGAGATCGCCCTTGCAGGTGAGCTCGAGCGCGAAGCCGCCGTGCTTGGCGAGCTGCTCCAGCATGTGATCGAAGAAGCCGATGCCGGTGGCGATGTGGATCGGAGCAGGTGTCATCGAGGTTGACGCGAACGTCGATCTGCGGTCTCCCGCGTACGCCGGCTAACCTCGGCGCGGCGGGCTGTGAGCGCGTGCACGGCCGCGGGCCAGGTCTCATCGGGCGTGCCGTGGCGGCGCACCCGCACGCCGCGCACGCCGAGGTTGGCAGCGAACTGCAGGTCGGTGTCGCGATCGCCGATGACCGCGCTCGTGGCGAGATCCACGCCGCTGGCGCGCAATGTATTCCGCCACCAGGCCGGTGTTGGGCTTGCGGCAGCCGCAGCCGTCGCTCTTGAGATGCGGGCAGACGAAGACCGCATCGAACTCGATCCCCTGCGAGCGCAGCGTCTCGAGAATGAACTGCTGCGGCTGCTCGAACGCCGGCCTGCGGAAAGGAGTCGGTGCCGAGGCCGTCCTGGTTGGTGACCATCACCAGGCGATAGCCGTGGCGCGCGAGCTCTGCCAGCGCGGCGAACACCCCGGGCATGAAGCGAACCTTCTCCAGGGAATCGACCTGCTCGTCCGGCGGCTCCTCCACCAGGGTGCCGTCGCGATCGATGAAGAGTGTCGGCGGCGGGGCGGGTCATGACCACGCCTCCAGCAAGCGGCCGTTCTGCTCCGGTGTCCCGACCGTGATGCGCAGCGCGCGCCCGAGTCCCGGGTAGCCGCGCGCATCGCGGACCAGGAGGCGCGCCTCGCGGCGCGCGCGTCAGGGCGGCTCCCGGCAGTCCGCGAATTCCGCGAGCACGAAGTTGGCGGCGCTCGGCCAGACTCTGGTGATGCCCGGCAGCCGGGGCAGCGCGCTGCAGCAGCCGCTCGCGCTCCGCCAGCAACACCTCGAGGCGCGCCCGCGATTGCGGCGCGCGCCGCGGGCGTCAGGCGATCGAGCACCGCCTCCAGGGTCAGTTGCGGGATGGCGTATGGCGGGATGATCTTGCGCAGCAGCGCGATGATCTCCGGATCGGCGATGAGCGCGCCGCAGCGCGCGCCCGCCAGGCCGTGAGCCTTGGACAGGGTGCGCAGGATCGCGAGATTGGGGAGCTCCGCGCACGATGCCGCGCGAGACTCGGCCGCGCGCGCGAACTCGATGTAGGCCTCATCGATGACCACCAGCGCGCGGCCGGCCAGCCGGCGCGCGAGCCGCAGGATCGCCGCCTCATCGAGCAGGTTGCCGGTCGGATTGTTGGGCGAGCAGAGAAAGACCAGCTTGACGGCCGCGCGTGCAACGCTCGAGCAGCGCGTCCGCTCATCGAGCGCGAAGCCGTCCGCGGCGAGGAGCGGCACCTGCAGGACTTCCGCGCCCTGGATGCGCGCGCTGACCGAATACATGCCGAATGTCGGCGGGCAGACGAGCACCGCATCGCTGCCCGGCGCGGCAGAAGGCGCGAGTCAGGAGATCGATCGCCTCATCGCTGCCGCGTCCCACGAGCACGGAGTCGGGGGCGACCGCGTACAGGTCCGCGAGGCGCTCGACCAGCGCCCGCGGCTGCGGCTCCGGGTAGCGGTTGAGTCCGGCGCGCGAGTCATCGTCCGCCGGGCGCCAGGGCAGCTCGTTGGCATGCAGCCGCTCGAGGCTCGGCTCCCAGGAGGCGTGCTCGTAGGGCTTGAGCGCCACGATGTCGGGTCGTGCGAGCTCGCTGCACCCAGCTCACGGTGACGCTCCTGCGCACGGGTGCCGATGCATCCTCGCGCAGTGCGGCCAGCCGGCGCGTCACGGCGCCGGCGTGCGCATCGAGTCCCTCGAGCCGCGCCAGGGTGACGGCGACCGGGCCCAGGGAGCGCAGGCCCGCGGGCGACAGCTCCTGCACCGTGATCCGCTTGACGAAATCGAGCACCGAGAGGCCGCTGTAGGCGCGCGCATAGCCGTAGGTCGGCAGCACGTGGTTGGTGCCCGAGCAGTAGTCGCCCATCGGCTCCGGCGACCAGGCGCCGAGGAATACCGAGCCCGCGCTCGTGACCTTCTCCAGCCAGCGGCGCGGCTCGCGCACCTCGAGGATCAGGTGCTCGGCGGCGTATTCGTTGGCGACCTGCAGCGCGCTCTCGAGATCCCTGCACGACGATGCAGCGGCTGCCGGCGAGCGATTGCTCGCAGGATCGCGCGGCGCGAGAGGGCTACGTGTCTGGCTCTCGATCGCGGCGGCGACGGCGCTCGGCGAGCGTGCGGCTCGGCGTCAGCAGAATCGCCTGCGCCTGAGTATCGTGCTCGGCCTGCGCGAGCAGGTCGGCGGCGACGAACTCGGCGCGCGCGCTGTCGTCTGCGATCACCAGCACTTCCGAAGGACCCGCCGGCATGTCACACGCCGCGCCGGCCGGGATCGGCCGCCACCGCCTGCTTGGCCGCCGTCACCCAGGCGTTGCCCGGGTCCGAAGATCTTGTCGACCTTGGGTACGCGTCTCGGTGCCGTACGCCAGCGCGGCGATGGCCTGCGCGCCGCCGACCTTGAACACGGACTCGATGCCGCACAGTCTGGCTGCGACCAGCACCGCCGGATGCGCGCTGCCATCACGGCGCGGCGGCGTGCAGAGCACCCGCCGGGGACAGCCGGCGATGCGCGCCGGCACCGCCAACATGATGACGGCGGAGGGCAGGGGCGCGGAGCCGGCGGGCACGTAGAGACCGACGGCGGAGATCGGCCGGATGATGCGCTCGCAGCGCACGCCCGGCATGGTCTCGAGCGTCAGCGCTTCGGGCTGCTGCGCGCGATGGAATCGCTCGACGTTCTCGATCGCGCGCTCGAGCGCGGCGCGCTGCTCCGATGTCAGCGCTCGCTCCGCCTGCGAGAACTCCTCCGCGACTCGACCGCGAGAGTCTGCGAGCTCCACGCCGTCGAAGCGTCGGCTGTAGGCGCGCAGCGCCTCGTCGCCGCCCGCGCGGACGTTGGCGATGACCTCGCGCGCGAGCGTCTGCGATGTCGTCGCGGGCTGCCTGCGCGGGCCGCGCCAGCGCCGCGCGGCGCTCGCCGGCGGAGAGCGTTTCCCAGTCGAGGATGCGCATCGACTCAGGCCAGCATCTTTTCGACCGGCAACACCAGGAGCGCGCTGGCGCCGGCCTTCTTCAGGCTCTCCAGCGTCTCCCAGAAGACGTTCTCGCGGCAGACGGCGTGGACCGCCACTCGGTCGGGAGAGCCCTCGAGCGGAATGATGGTCGGCGACTCGCTGCCCGGCAGCAGCTTGCGGATCTCGGCGAGCGCGGCGCGCGGCGCGTGCAGCATGATGTACTTGCTCTCGCGCACCTGCTGCACGCCGTCGATGCGCATGAGCAGCCGCTGCACCCATTCGTCCTTGTCCGGCGGCAGATCGAGCGGCGTGCGGATGAGCACGGCGTGGCTCTCCAGCACGGTCTCGACCTCGCGCAGGTGGTTGGCCTGCAGCGTCGAGCCGGTGGAGACCAGATCGCAGATGAGATCGGCGCTGCCCAGGCGCGGCGCGATCTCGACGGCGCCGGAGAGCGTGACGATCTCCGCGGTGATGTCGCGCTCGCGCAGATACTTCTCGAGAAGGTACGGGTAGGTCGTCGCGATGCGCTTGCCCCGCAGCGTGCGCGGCCCTTCGAACGAGGTGCCCTCGCGGCACGGCGAGCGACGAGACGGCAGCGGCCGAAATCGAGCGTGCGCACCTGCTGGAAGCGCGCCGGATGGCCGCGCGCGGCGAGCTCCAGGCGCTTTTCCTCCAGCACGTTGCAGGCCCACCAGCCCGAGATCGCAGACATCCTCCTGCACCAGGTCGGGGATGTCGTCGTCGCGCACGAACAGCACGTCGAGCGGCATGTTCTCGCCATAAGCCATGAGCTGATCCTTGCCGCGCGAGATCTTCAGGCCGCAGCGCAGCAGCAGATCGAGCGAGGGCTCGGTCAGCCGCCCCGACTTCTGGATCGCGAGCTTCAGGCGCAGCTCATCCATGGCGCGGCGCCTCCGCGCTGCGGGCGCGCGCTTCTCGAGCCTGGAGGCGGCCAGCGCGTAACCGCCGTTGCCCGCCGCGAGGAAGCGCGCCACGCGGCCGATGGTGGTGACGCTGACGCCGGTGAGGCGGTGGATCTCCCGGTAGGGCAGGCCGCGGTCCAGGTAATCCACGACCGACCAGCGGTCCGCCATGGCCTGCAGCTCCGCCGGTGTGCACAGGTCGCGCAAGAAGGCGCGCACCTCCTCGGGGCCGCGCAGGCTCGCGATGGCGGTGCAGAGGTTGCGCTCGGCGAGCGCTTCCTGGCGGGGCGTGAGGCTGCGGTGGGTTTTCATGACGTCATAATGTAATAGCGTGCTAGTACATTAGCACGAGAGCGCGTGCCACGCGAAGCGCCAGCCGGCTCGCGTGAACTGCGCCCGACCGTCATCCTTGACGTGTTGCGTCCCCGCACCATAAACTGCCGGCCACTCATCGAGACCGGCTGAGGGATTAGGCCCTTAGACGCCGGGGCAACCGACAGGACTAACCATCCTGGAAAGGTGCCAACTCCTGCGATCGCAGCCGCCACGCGCCCAGGCGCCAGCAGCCCGATCGACAGATGAGCGGTTAGCGTAGCCTTGCCGCGCCGTTACCGGGCGCGACCGGGATGGACGCGACGAACCCGCCAGTTTCTCTGGCGGGCGCTCCGCAGGAGGGCTCCGGTGAGACCGAGCCAGAGGAATGCGGAGCTTTCAATGAGCGAGCCGGTCCTGATCACCCTCCCGGGGCGCATGAGCGCATGCGCGCACCCGTGCTGCCGTCGGCCGAGCCGATCGTACGCGAGGGGATTCTGGAAATCCCGGGCGAAGCTCGCGCTCCATCACGGCGGCCGCCTGACGCGGCGTGCGCCTCGCCTGGCGCCTGGTCGGGCCCGCCAATGCGCCAGTCGTGTGCGCGCTGGGCGGCATTTCCGCGGGCCGCCATGTTTGTCTCGGCGAGCCGCGAGCACGGCGGCTGGTGGTCGGAGCTTCGCCGGGCCGCCGGCCCGGCCGCTCGATACCCACCGCTATCGCATCCTGAGCTTCGATTACCTCGGGCGGCAGCGGCGAGACCGACCGGGCCCGCGGACGCGTCGGAGTCGTTTCCCAGCATCTCGAGCTATGACCAGGCGCGAGCTCCTGGTGCGGCTGCTCAATCACCTCGGCATCGTGGCGCTGCGCGCGATCGCCGGCGGCTCCTACGGCGGCATGGTGGCGCTGGCCTTCGGCGAGCGCTATCCGGAGCGGGCCGGGCGGCTGATCGTCCTCTGCGCCGCGGACCGCGCCCATCCGCTCGCCACCGCATGGCGCAGCGTGCAGCGCGAGATCGTGCGCTTGACGCTCGCGAGCGGCCGCGGCGCCGAGGGCCTGAAGCTGGCGCGAGCGCTGGCGATGTCGACCTACCGCAGCAGCGAGGAGCTCGCGGCGCGCTTCAGCGGGCCGCCGGCGCACGAGTCCGATCGCTTCGTGTTTCCGGTCGAGCGCTATCTCCTGGCCCGCGGCCGCGACTACGCGGCGCGCCATCGGCCGGAGTCGTTTCTCTGCCTGTCGGAATCCATCGACCTGCATCGGGTCGATGCGAGCCGCATCTTCGTGCCGACGACCGCGGTAGCCGTCCGCGAGGACCAGCTGGTCCCGCTGGCGGACATCCGCGGCATGGTGGCGCGCCTGCGGCGCCGGCCGCTTGCATGAGATCTCTTCGATCTACGGCCATGACGCCTTCCTGAAGGAATCGCAGCAGCTGCGCGGCATCTTCGCCGCGGCGCTGGAGAGCAACTGAGCCATGAGCAAACTGACACGCCGCCATGCCGCCCGACCAGGTCACCCAGACGGTGCGCGCGGGCCTCGAGTGTGACGATGCCACCGGCGCGGTGGTGCCGCCGATCCACCTGACCTCGACCTTCGCGTTCCGCGGCTTCGGCGACAAGCGCCGTTACGACTACACGCGCTCCGGCAATCCGACGCGCGACCTGCTGGGCGAGGCGATCGCCGAGCTGGAGCTGGGTGTCGGCGCGGTCGTGACGGCGACCGGCATGGCGGCGATCACGCTCGTCGGCTACCTCATTCCCGGCGGGGCGCGCATCGTCGCGCCCCACGACTGCTACGGCGGCACCTATCGGCTGTTCGATGCCTGGCGCCGCCGCGGCGAGCGCGAGTGCGAGTTCGTCGACTTCGGCGACCTGGCGGCCGTCAAGCGCCGCTCTCGCCAAACCGACGGCGCTGCTGTGGATCGAGACGCCGAGCAATCCGCTGCTGCGCATCACCGATATCGAGCAGTTCGCCGCGCTCGGACACGCGGCCGGCGCGCTGGTCGTGGTCGACAACACGTTCCTCTCGCCCGCATGGCAGCAGCCGCTGCACTCTGGGCGCGGATCTCGTCGTGCACTCGACGACGAAGTACCTGAACGGTCACAGCGACGTGGTCGGCGGCGCGGTGGTGGCGCGAACCAAGGAGCTGCACGAGCAGCTGGTCTGGTGGGCAAACTGCCTGGGCATCACTGGCGCGCCCGTTCGACAGCTATCTGACGCTGCAGGGGCCTGCGCACCCTGCACGCGCGTCTCGAGCATCACGGTCGCAACGCCGCCGGCCTCGCGCATGGCTGTCGGCGCAGCCCGGCGTCAAGCGCGTGTATTATCCGGGCCTGCCGACCCATCCCGGCCATGAGCTCGCCCGCCGCCAGCAGCGCGGCTACGGCGCCATCGTCACCCTGGAGCTCGAGGGCGGACACGATGCCGTGCGCGCCTTCTGCTCGCGATCTGAGTCTGCTTCTCGCTGGCGGAGTCCCTCGGCGGTGTCGAGAGTCTGATCGCCCATCCGGCCACCATGACCCATGCGGCGATGGATCCGGCCGCGCGCCTGAAGGCGGGGCTGGCGGACGGTCTCATCCGCCTGTCCATCGGCATCGAGGCATTCGAAGATCTGCGGGCTGATCTCGCCGCCGGCCTGGAGCGCGCCGCGCGCGCATGCCCGAACGCGCCGCTCGCTCGCTGCCGCCTGCTGAGCGGATCGTTGACCAGTCAACGATCTCGCCAGGGCGGTCGCCGGCCGCCGCCGGCGCAGCTCAGTGCTCGCCGCGAATCCGGCCCAGTACGGCGTCGCCGACCTGTTGGGTCGATGCGGCTTTGTAGCGGTCGCTGGCGATGTCCGGCGTGCGGGCGCCATGCTCGATGGCCTGCGACACGGCCTTTTCCAGCGCCGCGGCCTCCGCTCGAGCCGGAGCGAGTGCCGCAGCAGCAGGGCGACGCTCAGGATCGCTGCCGCAGGGATTGGCGATTCCCTGACCGGCGATGTCCGGCGCCGAGCCATGGATCGGCTCGTATAGGCCGCGGCTGCCGTCACCCAGCGAGGCCGAGGGCAGCAGTCCCAGCGAGCCGGCCAGCATCGAAGCCTCATCCGTGAGGATGTCGCCGAACATGTTCTCGGTCACCAGCACGTCGAAATCGCGCGGCCGCCGGATCAGGTGCATCGCCGCGGCATCCACCAGCATGTGCTCGAGCTGATACGTCCGGGAACTCCGCCTGCATCACCCGCGTGGTCACTTCGCGCCACAGGCGCGAGGTCTCGAGCACGTTCGATTTGTCGATCGACATCAGCTTGCGGCGCCGCTGCGCGCCAGCCGGCCGGCCACCGCGCACGATCCGCTCAACTTCCCCCACCGTGTAGGTGCAGACGTCTGTGGCCGGACCGCGCATCGCGACGCTTCTCGCCGAAGTAGATGCCGCCGGTGAGCTCGCGCACGAACACCAGATCCACGCCTTCGAGGATCTCCGGCCTCAGGGTCGAGGCGGAGAGCAGGGCAGGGTGCACCGTCACCGGCCGCAGGTTGGCGTAGACCCCAAGCGCCTTGCGCAGCCCGAGCAGCCCTTGCTCCGGGCGCACCTTCGCTTCCGGCGCCGACCACTTCGGGCCGCCGATGGCGCCGAGCAGCACGGCATCGGCCTGCGAGGCAAGCCTCGAGAGTGCTCTTGGGCAACGGCTCGCCGCAGAGATCGATGGCGGCGCCGCCGAACGGCAGTTCCGTCGAGCGTGAACTCGTGCCCGTGAGCGCTGCGCAACCGCGCGCAGGCAGCGCACTGCCTGCACCGTGACTTCCGGGCCGATCCCATCGCCGGCCAGAACCGACGATCCGGGCCTTCATCCGCGCGAGCTGCTGCTCGTAAGCCGCGATCTCCCGCTCGCGTGCCAGCAGGAAGCCCAGCTCATCGACGCCGTTCAGCAGGCAATAGCGCGCGAACGGCTCGAGCGGAAATTGCACCGCCTGTCCCGTCGGCAGTGTCAGCGTCGTGCTCTCCAGGTCGATGGTGACCTCGCGCCCGGATGCTCCATCAGCCAGCCGTGGTGGCCTGATCGACCACGACCGGCAGCAGGCCGTTCTTCAAAGCGTTGTTGCGGAAGATGTCCGCGATCTCCGTGCTCACCACCGCGCGGAAGCCGTAGTCCATGAGCGCCCAGGGCGCATGCTCGCGCGATGAGCCGCAGCCGAAGTTGTTGCCCGCGACCAGGACGGCGCAGCCCTGCGCCTCCGGCCGGTTCAGGACGAAGTCGGCCTTCGGCGCGCCATCGCCGCGCATAGCGCCAGTCGGCGAACAGGTGCGCGCCCAGGCCCGAGCGGGTGGTCGTGGTGAGGAACCGCGCCGGGATGATCTGGTCGGTGTCGACATTGCTCGCCGGCAGCACGACCGTGCGCGAGCGAAGCGTCTTGATCGGATCCACGGGTGTCACTCCTGTTGTCAGTCTCTACAGCAGCTCGCGCGGATCGGTGACGCGGCCGCGCACCGCGGAGGCCGCGGCCGTCAGCGGGCTGGCGAGCAGCGTGCGGGCACCGACGCCCTGGCGCCCTTCGAAATTGCGGTTGCTGGTGCTGACGGCGTACTGCCCCTTCGGCACCAGATCACC
The DNA here is from genome assembly GCA_963726045.1 of uncultured Pseudomonadota bacterium. Taxonomy (GTDB): domain Bacteria; phylum Pseudomonadota; class Gammaproteobacteria; order Steroidobacterales; family Steroidobacteraceae; genus 13-2-20CM-66-19. The sequence goes on along the minus strand of CAVSAZ010000011.1, from coordinate 222,941 downwards.
GTTCATGCCGAGGCACATCGAGCAGCCCGACTCGCGCCACTCCGCGCCCGCATCGAGAAACACCTGGTGCAGTCCCTCGGCCTCCGCCTCGCGCTTGACCTGCTGCGAGCCCGGCACGACCAGCATCTGCACTCCCGCAGCGACCTTGCGTCCGCGCAGGACGGAAGCCGTCGCACGCAGGTCGGACGAGACGCCCGTTGGTGCAGCTGCCGACGAAGACCACGTTGACCGGCTGCTCCGGCGACTGGCCGGCCTGGCTCGAACCCCATGTAGGCGAGGGATTTCGCGAACACCGCATCGCCGGGGCGCTGCGGAATCGAGCCGGAGACGGGAATGACCATGCCGGGGTTGGTGCCGTAGGTGACCATCGGCTCCAGAGCCGAAGCGTCGATGTCGACTTCCTTGTCGAACCGCGCGCCGGCATCGGTCGGCAGCTGCCGCCACCGGTCCAGGGCCCGCTCCCAGGCCGCGCCCTGGGGCGCGCGCGGGCGGCCCGCGAGATAGGCGTAGGTCGTCTCATCCGGCGCGATCATGCCGGCGCGGGCGCCGGCCTCGATCGACATGTTGCAGACCGTCATGCGCTCGTCCATGTCGAGGGCGCGGATCGTGTCGCCGCGATACTCGATGACGTGCCCGGTGCCGCCCGCGACGCCGATCCTGCCGATGATGGCGAGAATCAGGTCCTTCGCGGTGACGCCGGCCGCCAGCTTGCCGTTGACGTTGATGGCGAGGGTACGGGGCTTGCGCTGCAGCAGGCATTGCGTGGCGAAGACATGGCCCACCTCGGTGGTGCCGATGCCGAACGCCAGCGCGCCGAGGGCCCCATGCGTGCTCGTGTGGCTGTCGCCGCAGACGACGGTCTTGCCGGGCTGCGTGAGGCCGAGCTCCGGACCGATGATGTGCACGATGCCGCGCCGCGCGTTGCGCAGTCCCAGAAGCTCCACGCCGAAGGCGGCGCAGTTGACCTCCAGCTCGCGCACCTGCCGGGCGGCGGCCTCGACGGCGATCGGCGCGCCGCCGAAGACCTGCTCCGTGCGGGTCGGCGTGGAGTGGTCCATGGTGGCGAGCGTCAGATCCGGGCGCCGCACGTGCAGTCCCTGCTCGCGCAGCACCGTGAAGGCCTGCGGCGAGGTGACCTCGTGAATGAGGTGCAGGTCGATGTAAAGGACCGCGGGCGTGTCGGGCGTTTCCGCCACCACCTCGTGGCGGCGCCAGACCTTCTCGAACAGCGTCTGCGGCGAGGAAGCCATCGGCGGTCTCTCCTATACCGTTGCCTGGGCAGCTTGCGTCGTGGCGTTGCGCTCCTCGCGCGAGCGCGTGCCGGCCTGCGCCAGCTCGATGCGGTTGATGACCTCGAGGAACGCCCGCGTGCTGGACTCCACGATGTTGGTGCTGACGCTGGCGCCGCGGTAGGTGCGCTGGTTGTGTTCCACGTAGACCACCGCCTCGCCCTGCGCATCCTCGCCCTCCGTGACGGCGCGAATCTCGAACTTGCGCAGCATCACACTTATGCCGGTCGCCGCCTCGATCGCCTTGAAGGCCGCATCGACCGGCCCGTCGCCCGATGCCTTGCGCTCCACCGTGCGGCCATCCGCATGCTGCAGCTGCACCATCGCAGTGGCAGGAGCATTGCTCGCGGCCATGGTGTCGAGGCTGGTGAGGCTCCAGGGACCGGCCGCGGTGCCCTCGGCGCGCAGCACCAGCGCCTCGATGTCGCCGTCGAAGAGCTCCTTCTTCTTGTCGGCGAGTGCCTTGAACTCCTCGAAGACCCGGTTGAGCTCGGCCTCCTCGAGCTCGAAGCCGAGCGCCTTCACGCGGTCGCGAAAGGCGTGGCGGCCGCTGTGCTTGCCGAGCACGAGGTTATTGCGCGCGAGGCCGACGTCTTCTGGACGAAGGATCTCGTAGGTCGAATGATGGCGCAGGACACCATGCTGGTGAATTCCGGCCTCATGCGCGAAAGCGTTCTCGCCGACCACCGCCTTGTTGCGCGGGACCGGCATGCCGGTGATGCTCGAGACCAGGCGTGACGTCGGGTACAGGCGGTTGGTCTGGACCCCGGTCGTGACGTTGAAGAACGCTGCGCGCGTCTTCAACGCCATGACCACTTCCTCGAGCGAGCAGTTGCCGGCGCGCTCGCCGATGCCGTTGATGGTGCACTCCACCTGCCGCGCGCCCGCGACCACGGCCGTCAGGCTGTTGGCGACCGCCATCCCGAGATCGTCGTGGCAATGGACCGACAGCCGCGACCGGTCGATGCCGCGCACGTTCTTGCGCAGATAGCGGAACAGCTCCGCGAACTCATCCGGCACCGTGTAGCCCACGGTGTCGGGAATGTTGACGGTGGTCGCGCCGGCCTCGATGGCCCCCTCGACCACCTGGGCCAGGAACTCGAGCTCGGTGCGCGAGGCGTCCTCGGGCGAGAACTCCACGTCCTCGCACAGCTCGCGGGCGAGCCGCACGCCGTCGACGGCCGTGCGCAGGATCTCCTCCTGCGCCATGTTGAGCTTGTACTGGCGGTGGATGGCGCTGGTCGCCAGGAACACGTGCACGCGCCGCCGCGGCGCGTCCGCGCAGCGCGCGGGCGGCCAGCTCGATGTCCTCGCGGTTGCAGCGCGCGAGACCGCAGATGATCGGGCCCCTGGATCTCGCGCGCCACCGCCTGCACGCTCTCCCAGTCTCCCTTGGAGGCGGCCGGGAAATCCCGCCTCGATCACATCGACTCCCAGCTCCGCCAGCGCGCGTGCCACGCGCAGCTTCTCCGGCCGCGTCATGCTGCAGCCCGGGGACTGCTCGCCGTCGCGCAGCGTGGTATCGAAAATCATCGACTCGGTCGGGATCGGGGAGCCATGACAGCATCTCCGGTGTGACGGCGTCGTCTCAGGCGCGCCTTTCGTTGAGCCAGGGCATGCGGGCGCGCAGTGCCGCGCCGACCTTCTCGATCTGGCGGTCGATGTCGCTCGCAGGAGCATTCTGGTACTCCTTGCTGCCCGGACTGGCGTTCTCCTCGATCCACTGCCGGGCGAACTTGCCGGTCTGGACTTCCTTGAGCATCTTGCGCATCTCGTTCTTCGTCTCGGTCGTTGACGATGCGCGGACCGCGCGTGAGGTCGCCGTACTTGGCCGTCTCGCTGATGAACTGGTGCATCTTGGCAGGCCGCCCTCGTGCAGCAGGTCGACGATGAGCTTCAGCTCGTGCAGGCACTCGTAGTAGGCGACCTCGGGCTGATAGCCGGCCTCCACCAGCGTCTCGAAGCCCTTGACCACCAGCTCCGTGGCGCCGCCGCACAGCACCGCCTGCTCGCCGAACAGATCGGTCTCGGTCTCCTCGGCGAAGGTCGTCTCGAGCACGCCGCCGCGCGTGCCGCCGATGCCGTGCGCGTAGGCGAGCGCGCTTGCGCGTGGGCCTTGCCCGTCGCATCCTGCGCGACCGCGATGAGGCAGGGCACGCCGCGGCCCTGCTGGTATTGGCGGCGCACCAGATCCCCGGGCCCCTTCGGGCGCGATCAGCACCACGTCCAGGTCCTTGCGCGGCTTGATCAGCTTGAAGTGGATGTTGAAGCCGTGCGCGAAGAGCAGCGTCGCGCCCTTCTTGCATGGCGCCGACTCGACTTCTCGTACAGGGATTTCTGGGCCAGATCCGGCACCAGCATCGCGATGAGGTCGGCGTCGCGCGCCGCCTTGACCGGCTCGGCGACTTCCAGGCCGTCCTTCTTCGCCTTCTTCCAGCTTGGCGCCGCCCTTGCGCACGCCGACGACGACATCGAAGCCGCTGTCCTTCAGGTTCAGGGCATGGGCGCGGCCCTGGCTGCCGTAGCCGAGCACCGCGATGCGCGCGCCGCGCAGCGCCTTCTTGTTCACGTCCTTCTGCGAATACAGCTTCATCATCATTGCTCCCAACAGTTGCCAAATCGGCCAAAAGGCCGGACGATAAAAAACCCCGCACCGGCGGTTGGGCCGGTGCGGGGTCCTGGTGTTCTTGCTCGCTCTGCCTGAGTGTCTCAGGCGTCGCGAGTGACCCGCACCGGCTGCTTGCAAGGAGCAGCAGTCCAATGGGCAGAGCCAGCAGAGGCAGCAGCGCGCCGCGCGGCGTTCGAGCGCTGCGCAGCTCACGTCAATCTCTGCTTCGAATGCCACGGCCGGGTGCCTGGGTTGAGGGTTGAATGCCAAAATGGGCGAATGATGGGCTGATGTCAGCACATCCGCGGCAAATTTGTCAACGTGTCGGCGCGTCCGCTATGCTCGTCCCGTGTCCCAAGAGATGTTGCTGAGCGCCGATCCGGCCGACAGCCGGCCGCTCTGGCTGCGTGACGGAAGGCGGAGCTGCAGCGCTGGCTCGCCGGCCAGCCCGCCGCGGTGGTCGCCTGGGTGCGGGCCCATGGCTTCCAGGCGGAGCGGCACCGCGTCCTGGTCCTGCCGGCGGCGGACGGCGGTATCGGCGGCGCGGTGGCTGGGCCTGGGCGCGCTGGCGTCGGCCGACGACCTCACTCTGTGGCATGCCGCGGGGCTTGTCCGACCGGCTGCCCGGCGCAGTCGTGGCGCCTCGCCACGCCGCTGCCGCCGCCTGCCGCGACCCGCTTCCTCGCTGGGTGGCTCATGGGCGGCTATCGCATGACCCGCTACCGCTGCGACGGGCCGGAGCCGCCGCGCGCGGCGCTGGTGCCGCCGGCCGGAGCCGACCTCGAGTACGCGCGATGCGGCGGCGCGCGCCACCACGCTGGCGCGCGATCTGATCAACACGCCGGCCAATGACCTCGGGCCCGCAGAGCTGGCCGCAGGCCGCCTTCGATCTGGCCGCGCGGCCACGGCGCGCGCTGTCAGGTGCTGGCGGGCGGCGGAGCTGCGCCGGGCTATCCCGATGTTGCGCGCCGTCGGCGCCGCGCAGCGCCCGCGAGCCGCGCCTGATCGACCTGCGCTGGGGTGCAGCGCGATGCGCCGCGCGTGACGCTGGTCGGCAAGGGCGTGTGCTTCGACAGCGGCGGCCTCGACCTCAAGCCCGCGCGCCGGCATGCTGCTGATGAAGAAGGACATGGGCGGCGCCGCCTGCGCGCTCGGCCTGGCCGACCTCTCATGCGGCTGCAGCGTCCCGTGCAGCTGCGGGTGCTGATCCCGGCTGTCGAGAACAGTGTCGGTGGCGCCGCCTACCGCCCCGGCGACGTGTTGCGCTCGCGCAAGGGACTGACCGTGGAGATCGGCAATACCGACGCCGAGGGCCGCCTGGTGCTGGCCGACGCGCTGGCGGAAGCCGACGCCGAGCAGCCGGACCTGCTGATCGATCTGGCAACGCTGACCGGCGCCGCGCGCACGGCGCTCGGCCCGGAGCTGCCGGCCGCCTACTCGCCGAACGCGGCGCTGCTCGCTGCAGCTGCGCGCGCCGCGGCGAGGAAGAACGCGATCCGCTCTGGCCCCTGCCGCTTTGTGGCCGGGTACGACGACGAGCTCGCGAGCAAGATCGCCGACCTCGGCAATGTTTCCGCCGTCGCCGTTCGCCGGCTCCATCATCGCGGCGCTGTTCCTGCAGCGCTTTGTCACCGCGACGCCGCAATTGGTTGCATCTCGATCTGTATGCCTGGAACGGCAAGGAGCGGCCCGGACGCCCGGTGGGCGCCGAGGCGCAGTGCGTGCGCGGCCTCTTTCAGCTGATCCGCTCGCGCTACCGGTTAAGCTGAGAACGCCACACCCTTCCAACAGCTGACGAGGGACGATGGCGAAATCCCGCGGCGATTGATCCGCGCGCGCTATTCGCGGCTGGTGGTCGACGGCATCAAGCAGGCGCCGTCGCGCGCCATGCTGCGCGCCGTCGGCTTCAAGGACGAGGATTTCGCCAAGCCGCAGATCGGCATCGCCTCCACCTGGGCCAATCTGACACCTTGCAACATGCACATCGGCGAGCTCGCCCGCGAGGCGGTCGCCGGCGCCGATGCGGCGGGCGGCAAGGGCGTGCTCTTCAATACCATCACCGTTTCCGACGGCATCTCGATGGGCTCCCCGGGCATGCGCTACTCGCTGGTCTCGCGCGAGGTCATCGCGGATTCGATCGAGACGGTGGTCGGGGCGGAGGGCTTCGACGGCTTCGTCGCCATGGGCGGCTGCGACAAGAACATGCCCGGATGCGCCATGGCGATGGCGCGGCTGAACCGGCCGGCGGTATTCGTCTATGGCGGCACGATCCGCCCCGGGGTCGCAGCGGCGCGACATCGTCGCGGTGTTCGAGGCGGTCGGCGCCCGCGCCGCCGGCAGGATCAGCGACGAGCAGCTGCGGAAGTCGAGCGCACGGCCATCCCGGGACCGGGCAGCTGCGGCGGCATGTACACCGCCAACACCATGGCCTCGGCCATCGAGGCGCTCGGCCTGTCGCTGCCCGGCAGCTCCGCCCAGGAGGCGGTGAGCGGGGAGAAGCGCGCCGACTGCCGCCGCGCCGGCGAGGCAGTGGTCGGCTCTGGTGAGGCAGGGCATCCGGCCGCGCGACATCCTGACTCGCAAGGCGTTCGAGAATGCGATCACCGTGGTCATCGCCCTCGGCGGCTCGACCAACGCGGTGCTGCATCTGCTGGCGATCGCGCATGATGCCGCGGGTGAAACTTCGCCTCGATGACTTCACTCGAATAGGCAGGAGAGTGCCGGTGCTGGCGGACCTCAAGCCCAGCGGCCGCTACCTGATGTCCGAGCTGGTGGCCATCGGGGGCATCCAGCCGCTCATGAAAATGCTGCTCGACGGCGGCCTGCTGCATGGCGACTGCCTGACCGTCACCGGCCGGACGCTGGCGGAAAACCTCGCCGAAACAGGTACGTATATTGCTGGACAGGACGTCGTGCGGCCGCTGTCGCAGCCGCTCAGGAAGGACAGCCATCTCGTCGTTCTGTACGGGAACGTGGCCCCCGAAGGAGCGGTGGCCAAGATCTCGGGCAAAGAAGGCGAGACCTTCAGCGGGACGCGCCCGGGTCTTCGACGGCGAGGAGCAGGCGACCGCGGCCATCCTTTCCGGGCGCGTGCGGGCGGGCGATGTCGTCGTCATCCGCAACGAGGGTCCGATTGGCGGTCCAGGCATGCGCGAGATGCTCAGTCCCACGGGCGCCATCGTCGGCCGCGGTCTGGCGGACAAGGTCGCTCTGATCACCGATGGGCGCTTTTCCGGCGGCAGCCATGGCTTCGTGGTCGGACATATTGCGCCCGAGGCGGCGGTGGGCGGGCCCATCGGCCTGCTGCGCAACGGCGACCGGATTACGATCGATGCCGTGCGGCGGCAGATCCAGGCGGCAGTTTCCGCGGCGGAGCTGCGCCGCCGGCGCGCGGCCTGGAAGCCGCGCAAGCCCTTCGCCACCACCGGCGTGCTGGCCAAGTACGCGCGGCTGGTCGGCAGCGCCTCGACGGGTGCGGTGACCGGAGCGGGGCCTGCGGTGAGCCGGGCGAGGGGTCGCTAGCTAATCTCCATTCAGGTATCGAAGCGTCATGCAGTTGTCACGTCGCGGAGCAGCGGTTAGAGTTCGCCTTCGCATCCACCGATGCAGGCGACGCGTACCCGCGGCTCTGTGCCTCGAGGCAGCGCGACGCTGAATTACTCAGGGGGATTGAGACATACGCGCGCGTCGGCCCGGGGAAGGGCGCACGCGCATATCTCAGGCATGCACGAGCCGGCGGACCGCACCGCCGGCGAGGTCGGGTCCGGATTGGACCGCTTGCGGGCAGATAGAAAGACGGTTACTTTGCACCGCTTACGTTTCGATTCGGCAATTGCGGACTTGCAACAGCGACGCCTCACCAGCAACTCATGAGCGCTTACGTACAAGACACCCAGATCTTCACACGCCGCACGATCGTCCTCTTCGCCATCATTGCCATCCACGTATTCATTGCGTGGGTGCTGGCGACCGGACTGGCCACTCGCGCCATTCAGCTCGTTGCGCCCCCCATCCAGACATCGGTCGTCCAGCAGCAGAAGCAGCAGCTGAAGCCGCCGCCGCCGCCGCCGCCGCAGATGCAGCAGCAGCAGGTGCAGGTGCCGCCGCCGGTGGTCAACATCCAGCATCCCGACGGAGTCGCAGACTCACGCCATCACCGTGGTGAAGCGGGTGGTGCAGCGCGGCGCCGGCGCCGGCCCCGTGCCGAGCGACCGCCGTCTGCGGCGATTCCGAATGATTTCCCGCCGACCGATCAGTACTACCCGGATGCGTCCCGCCGCCTCGGCGAGCAGGGCACCGCGCTCGTGAAGCTCTGCATCGGCGCCGGCGGCAGGGTCATCGGCGATCCGGCGATCACGAGGAGCTCCGGCAGCTCGCGTCTCGATGAGGCCGCGCATCAGGTATGCGCAGAGCCACCTCCGGCCACTTCAAGCCGGCGACGCGCAACGGCCAGGCGATCACGCAGTGCGTCTCGCTTCCGATCAAGTTCCAGCTCACTGACTCTTTCTGACCGCTCCTGACTCTCTCTCATTCTTCTATAGCCGCACTCGCGGCGCTTTCGTGATTCGAGGAATTTATGGGTAACAACGCTATTGCATCCGTCAACAACCCATACGGCTTAGGCCGGTATGTGGAGCACGGGCGACATCGTCACTCGTGCTGTGATCGTCCTGCTGCTCATTCTGTCGCTGGTGTCCTGGTACACCATCCTGATCAAGCTGTGGGATCAACGCCGACTGAAACAGTCGGCCCGTGCTGCTGAGAAGCAGTTCTGGTCCGCCCCGTCCGTCAAGGACGGCGTGGAGCGCCTGAAGAAGGGCGATGCCTTCCGCTCCATCGCCGAAGACGGCCTGCGCGCCGTATCGCACCATGAGGGTCGCCTCACCGACCGCATCGACATGCACGAGTGGGTCACCATGTCGCTGCAGCGCTCGGTCGATCAGGTGAACAGCAACATGACCAAGGGCCTCGGCTCCCTCGCCACCATCGGCTCGACCGCTCCGTTCGTCGGCCTCTTCGGCACGGTGTGGGGCGTCATGAACGCCCTCATCGCGATCGGCCTGGCCGGCCAGGCGAGCATCGACAAGGTGGCGGGCCCGGTCGGCGGCGCGCTCATCATGACGGCGCTCGGCCTCTTCGCCGCGGTACCGGCGGTGTGGGGCTACAACTGGCTGCTCGGCCGCAACAAGGTCCTGCAGGATGCGGTGCGCAACTTCGCGGGCGACCTGCACGCGTACCTGGTCAGCGGCGCCCGCGTGGCCGTGGCCCCGGACGTTGCCTGGTCGCCCGTCCGGCGACGGCCGCTCCCGCCGCCGCGGTCCGCAAGTGAGATGACGAGTCGAAATCACGAGAGTGCTGCATTGCCGGCTCCGCGCGCTGCGCGGAGCCGGCATCCTGCGTAGGAGCTTTTCAAGATGTCGATGAATGTTCAAGGCCCGGGCGAAGAGCAGGGCGTGATGGCAAACATCAATACGACGCCGCTCGTCGACGTCATGTTGGTGCTGCTCATCATCTTCCTGATCACCGTTCCCGTGATCACCAAGACGGTGCCGGTCAAGCTGCCGAATGCCAACAACATTCCGACGCAGACCAAGCCGGAGGACATCACCATCGCGGTGGACGCGGCGGGCAACATCTACTGGAACGAGAAACAGATCCCGACGACAACGAGTTTCTCACCATGATCGAGCAGCAGGCGGTGAAGGTCCCGCAACCGGAGATCCACATCCGCGGCGACCAGCAGGCCGCCTACAAGTCCATCGGCCACGTTCTCTACGAATTGTCAGCGCGGCGGCATGGTCAAGGTCGCCTTCATCACCGAGCCCGATCTTTCGCACGGCGCGGCGCGCTGAGGAGTCCTGAAACATGTCCATGCAAGTCGGGGGCTCGAGCTCGGGCCCGATGTGCGATGTCAACACGACGCCGCTCATCGACGTCCTGCTGGTGTTGATCGTGACGCTGATCATCACGCTGCCGGTGATGACGCACGCGGTGAAGCTCGATCTGCCGCAGAATCAGAATCAGCAGCCGCCGCCGACGCCGCCCGAAGTGATCGATCTGGAGGTCGACTTCGACGGCACGGTGGTCTGGAACGGCACGCCGGTGACCATGCAGCAGCTCGATGGCTATTTCGCCACCGAGTCGGTGAAGGACCCGCAGCCTGAAATCCATCTGAACCCGGACGGCATGGCCAAGTACGACGTGGTCGCCAAGGTGCTCGCCTCGGCGCAGCGCAACCGCATGACCAAGATCGGGTTCGTCAACACTTCCGAATTCGCCCAATAGCTGTACGAGATCAAACCACCCCATGCGAGATGATGTCATGAAGGTCAAAGGTAACCTGGTTGCGGCGATCGCCATCGGCGCCGCGCTGGCGTGCGGCGCGAGTCTCGCCGGGATCACCCCGGCAGCGGCGGCGACGGCGGCCAAGACGCCCACGGTCAGCCGCGAAGTCGGCAAGCCGCTGAAGGCGGCGCAGGACGCTCTCAAGAAGGGCGATTATCAGGGCGCGCTGCAGCAGCTCGACACGGCCGAGGCACTGCCGAAGAAGACCGGCTACGAGGAGTACCTCATCAATGAGATGAAGGGCTACGCGTACGTCCGCACGAAGCAGTATCCGCTGGCGGCGAAGGCGTTCGAGGCGGAGCTGTCGAGCGGCTTCACGCCCCCCGATCAGGTCAAGACGCTCACCAACGCGCTGGCGCAGCTGAGCTATCAGAGCAAGAACTACGACAAGGCCATCCAGTATGGCCAGCAGTCGATCGACAAGGGCTATGCCGATGCGCAGATGCCGACCCTGGTGGCGCAGGCCTACTACCTGAAGGGCGACTGGAAGGGCGTGGTGCGCTTCGAGAAGTCGCAGATCGCTGCGCAGGAGAAGAACGGCGGCGCGCCGAGCAACGAGTCGCTGCAGCTGCTGCTCAGCGGCTGCCTGAAGCAGAACCCGGCGGGTGAGGACCCATGCGCCAATGGCGCGCTGCAGGAGCTGGTGATCTACCACCCGAAGCCGGAGTACTGGCAGCAGCTTCTCTACGGGATGTTCAAGACGGTCAAGAGCGACCGCAATCTCCTGCAGACCTACCGTCTCGCCGACGAGGTCGACGTCCTGAAGCGCCCGGAAGACTACATCGACTTCGCGCAGCTCGCGATCGAGGCCGGCTCCCCCGGTGAGGCGCAGCAGGTGATTCAGAAGGGCATGCAGGCGAATATCTTCCCCGATGCCCGTACCAAGGGTAAGGCGGCGCGACTCCTCATCGACGCTCAAAAGGCGGCCAAGCGGGATCAGCAGACGCTCGACAGGTCTGCCGAGCAGGCCGCCTCGGCCAGCACCGGCAATCAGGATGTTGGCCTCGGCCTGGCCTATTTCGGCTATCAGCAGTACGACAAGGCGGTCAGCGCGCTGAAGCAGGGCATCGCCAAGGGTGGCTTGAAGGACGCGGACTCGGCCCATCTGCTGCTCGGTATCGCGCAGTACAAGGCGGGCAACAAGACCGACGCGCTGCAGTCCTTCAAGTCCGTCAAGGGTGATCCGACCCTGCAGCGTATTGCGACGCTGTGGAGCCTGCGCGCGCGCGCGGCTTGAGTTAACCGGCGGCAGGAGAGAGCAATGGCGATCAAGGCGGGCGATCGCATGCCTTCGGGCAACGCTGAAGGTGATGACCAAGGATGGACCGAAGGATGTTTCCAGCGATGACCTCTTCAAGGGCAAGAAGGTCGTGCTGTTTTCGGTGCCGGGGGCGTTCACGCCCACCTGTGATGCCAAGCATCTGCCGGGCTTCGTGCAGCTGGCCGATCAGATCCGTGCCAAGGGCGTCGACACGATCGCCTGCATGGCCGTCAACGACGTGTTTGTGATGAACGCGTGGGGCAAGGCTTCGAGCGCCGGCGACAAAGTCATGATGCTGGCGGACGGCAATGGCGACTACGCCAAGGCTCTGGGGCTGGAGCTGGATGCCCGCAAGTTCGGCATGGGCACGCGCGGCCAGCGGTTCGCGCTGGTCGTCGACAACGGCACGGTCAAGAGCGTGAACGTCGAGGAAGCGGGCCAGTTCAAGGTTTCCGCCGCCGAGCACGTCTTGGGCCAACTGGGTTAATTGGCGCAAAGTCGCCTGCGGCGCTTTGCGCGGCCGGCCGACGTACTGTCCATTTACCCCCGCGGCCATGGGCGGCCTTGGCCCGCGCAGTTAATCGCTTTCGAACGGCGCCAGAACGCACGCTCACGGAACTTTTCGGGGCCTGACGCCACCGATTAGGATGCGCTCACGTCGGGCGCCGCATCGGATGGGGGCCGTCGACTGTGAATCTCTCGCGACCGTTCGTCCGCCGGCCGGTCGCGACGACGCTGCTCTCCTGCGGGCTGCTCCTCGCCGGCATCCTCGCCTACTTCCTGCTGCCCGTCGCTCCCCTGCCGGAGGTCGATTTTCCGGCCGATCGTGGTCCAGGCGGAGCTTCCGGGCGCAAGCCCCGAGACTGTCGCGACCAGCGTCTCGACCCCGCTCGAGCGTCACTTGAGCGCGATCGCGGGCGTCCAGGAGATGACCTCGCAGAGCTCCGTCGGCAGCTCGCAGATCGTCCTCATCTTCGACCTCGATCGCAATATTCGCGGCGCCGCGAGCGATGTCGAGGCCGCCATCCAGGCCGCGCGCCAGGACCTGCCCACCTCGCTGCGCAGCAATCCGACCTACCAGACCTTCAATCCCGCCGATGCGGCGATCCTGATCATCGCGCTCAGCTCCAAGACCTTGTCGCATCGGCAGATCTACGATGCCGCCTCCACCGTCATCCAGCAGAAGCTGTCGGAGCTCGAAGGCGTTGGCGCAGGTGCAGATCGCCGGCGGCCTCGCTGCCGGCCGTTCGCATCGAGCTTGAATCCGCTCGCGCTCTTCAAATACGGCATCGGGCTCGAGGATGTTCGCGCCGCCATCTCGGCCGCCAACGCCAATGCGCCGAAGGGCGCGATCGAGGGACCCGAGCGGCGCTACCAGATCTACGTCAACGACACCGCAACGACCCCCGAGCAGTACCGCTCGCTGGTCATCGCGTACCGGAACGGCGCTGCCGTGCGGCTGGGAGATGTGGGGAGCGTCAGCGAGGGTGTCGAGGACGTGCGCCTGCCTCGGGATGGCCGACGGCCGCTCCGCCGTGCTGCTGATCATTCGCAAGCAGCCGGGCGCCAACATCATCGATACCGTCGGATCGCATCAAGGCTGTCCTGCCGCAGATCCGCGCTTCCATCCCGGCCGGCATCGATCTCGTCATCACCAATGACTTTACGGACGCGATCCGCACGTCCGTGCACGACGTAGACATCACGCTGCTCTTTGCTTTCATCCTGATCGTTGCCGTCGTGTTGGTCACGCTGCGCAATCCGCGCGCGGCGGTGGTCGCGGCGGCATCGGTACCGCTGTCACTCGCGGGGACCGTGGCTGTCATTTATTTTCTCGGCTTCAGCCTGAACATCCTCTCGCTGATGGCCTTGACGGTGGCCACGGGCTTCGTGGTCGACGATGCGATCGTCGTCATCGAGAACATCGCCCGTCACGTGGAGGCAGGGATGCCGCGCGCGCAGGCGGCGCTGCAGGGAGCAAAGGAAGTCGGGTTCACGGTGCTCGCCATGAGCAGCGCGCTGGTCGCGGTGTTCTTTCCCGATCCTGTTGATGGGCGGCCTCGCCGGGCGCGTACTGCGCGAGTTCGCGGCCACGCTCGCCGTGACCGTGGTGTTGTCTCTCGATCGTTTCTCTCACGACCACGCCGATGCTGTGCGCCCGGATTCTGCGGACCCCGGAGCACCTCGGCCGCATCCTGCATGCCGTGGAGCGGGGCTTCGGCGCGCTGCGGGACTTCTACGGCCACACGCTTCACGATGCCATCCGGCACCGCGGCTGGTGGCGCTCGTCCTGCTCGGCGTCGTGGTGCTCAACTTCTACCTGTTTGCCGTCGTTCCCAAGGGCTTCTTCCCGCAGCAGAGCATGGGCGCACTCATCGGATTCGTGAACGCGGACGAGAGCATCTCCTTCCAGGCCATGCGCGGGAAGATGCTGGCCGTCGAGAGCATCCTGCAGCACGATCCCGCGGTCGAGCATGTGGTTGCCTTCACGGGCGGCGGCGCGACCAACGAGGGGTTCCTGTTCTCGCAGCTCAAGCCCCTCGCGGTGCGCCGCCTCAGCGATGATGCCGTCATCGCGCGCCTGCGGCCCAAGCTCGAGCAGGTCACCGGGGCGCAGGCTTTCCTCCAGTCGGCGCAGATGATCCGCTTCGGCGGCCGGCAGGGTAACGCGCAGTACCAGTACACCCTGCTGTCGGATGATCTGAGCACGCTCGATACCTGGACACCGAAGATCACCGCCGCGCTGAAGAAGAATCCGGCGTTGCGTGATGTCAGCTCCGATCGGGAGCAGGGTGGTCTGGAAGTGAGGCTGCACATCGATCGCCCCACCGTGGCGCGTCTCGGCGTCGACATGACCGAGGTCGACAACACGCTCTACGATGCCTTCGGCCAGCGGCAGGTGTCGACCATTTACCAGGACATGAACCAGTATCACGTGGTGATGGAGGTCGCCCCGAGCTTCTGGCAGAGCCCGCAAACGCTCGACAGTGTCTATGTCAGCACCTCGGGAGGCGCCTTGAGCGGTACCGAGTCGACCGCGGCCGCCACGGGGGCTTTCGGTGCCATACCGGCTCCGCGACCGCCGGATCCGCCGCCGCGCCCCTCGTCAGTGCGGTCGCAGAACTACCGGCTCAATCAGCTCGTGAACAGCGCCGGCAGCGCCTCGACCGGCGCCGCGGTCAGCACCGCGCAGGAGACCATGGTGCCGCTCTCGGCCTTGAGTTATTACGGCCCGGGGCTGACGCCGCTCGACGTGAATCACCAGGGGCCGTTCGTCGCGGCCACCTTCTCCTTCAACCTGCCGCCGGGAGAGCCGCTCGGCACGGCGACGGCCGCGATCCATCGCACGATGGAGAGCCTGCACGTGCCGATCTCGATCCAGGGGGAGTTCGCCGGCACCGCCAAGGCCTTCCAGCAGACAGCCCTGCAGGAGCCGCTGCTGCTACTGGCCTCGATCCTCACCGTCTACATCGTGCTCGGCATCCTCTACGAGAGTCTGGTCCAGCCGATCACCATTCTCTCGACGCTGCCTTCGAGCGGCATCGGCGCGGTGATCGCGCTGTTGATCTGCGGCGAGCAATTCACGCTCATCGCCCTGATCGCGGTGATCCTCCTGATCGGCATCGTCCTCAAGAACGCCATCATGATGGTGGATGTGGCGCTCGACGACGCAGCGCGAGCGCGAGGAGAGCGCGGCGGAGGCGATCCATGCCGCCTGCATGCTGCGCTTCCGCCCCATCATCATGACGACGGTGGCGGCGATGCTCGGCGCATTGCCACTTGCCGTCATGACGGGGCAGGGCTCGGAGATGCGGCGTCCGCTCGGCATTGCGATCGTTGGCGGCCTCTTCATCAGCCAGATCCTGACGCTCTACACCACCCCCGTGGTGTACATATATCTCGATCGCCTGCGTTTGTGGTTCCTGAGAGTCGCGACACGCCGGCGTCCCAGGGCTCACCAGCGCGTAATGCTGGCCGAACTCCTAGTAATCGCGATTCTGCAGCGAAGCTCCGGCCGGGAGGCCGCGCGGTATGTTTTACTGACGACGTCCAGGCGAAGCGGGGACTGACGAATGTCGATGACGGAGAAGATGCGGGCGCTGTTCGCCGAGCGGCGGCCGGGCTTCACCCTCCCCCAGGGCCTATACCTGGATCCGCAGACGCACGAGTTCGATCGCCGTGCCATTTTCGAGCGGCATTGGCTGCAGGCGGGGCTGGTGTCGCAGCTTTCCCGGCCCGGGGACTATCTCACCCTCGAGGTGGGCGATTCCTCGGTCATCGTTCTGCGCAACGATCAGGACGGGATCGCGGCGTTCTTCAATACCTGCCGCCATCGCGGCGCCCGGCTCTGCCGCGAAAAGTCCGGCCACATCAGCCGTCGCCTGGTGTGCCCCTACCATCAATGGGCCTACGATCTGCAGGGAAACCTGGCGCAGGCGCCGCGCATGCACCCGGAATTCGAGCGCTCCGGCATCCAGCCTCGCTCCGGTGCGGGTGGAGACCGTGGCCGGGGTGATCTTCGTCTGCCTCGGGGAGGATGCGCCCGACTTCGCACCATTCCGGGCAGCGCTCGAGCCCAGGCTCGAGCCGCACGAGCTGCATCCACGCGAAGAGTGGCCCACACCGTCACCCTGATCGAGCGCGCCGACTGGAAGCTCGTCATGGAGAATGCCCGCGAGTGCTACCACTGCCGCGCCGGACACCCGGAGCTCATGCGCTCGTTCAGCGATTTCACGGCGCCCGACGTGGCCGGCCGCGCCGCGGATTGGCTTGCCGCCTACGAGGCCCGCTGCGAGGCCAAGAGGTCTCAAGAGCGGCTCGGTCATCGGCCCGTGGTACGAGATCGGACGCTACCCGCTGAGCGAAGGCGTGACGTCCTACACCATGGACGGTCGGCCAGCCGTGACGAAGACACTCGGCCGCGTCGGCGACGGCGACGTCGGCGTCATGTGGTGGGCGCTGCAGCCGAACGGATTCAACCATGTGGCGGGCGACTACGGTTTCTTCTTCCAGGCGTTGCCGACAGGGCCCCTGGAGACGACCGTCACTGGCACGTGGATCGTTCACGAGGATGCCGTGGAAGGCGTCGACTATGACCTGGCGCGGCTCGCGGAAGTCTGGACCGCGACCAATGACCAGGATCGTGCGCTGTCGGAGAACAACCAGCGCGGCGTCGAGTCGCGCGCCTACACGCCGGGACCGTACTCGCAGACCAGCGAGCAGCTGGTGCTGCGTTTCACCGATTGGTACTGTGACGGCCGCCGGGAAATATCTGGCCGACCTGACTCGATGATCCGCGATCTCGAGAACGTCTGGATACCGATGGCCGACGGCTGTCGGCTGGCGGCCCGCATCTGGATGCCCGAGGGAGCGCAGGCCGCTCCCGTGCCGGCGATCCTCGAATATCTGCCGTATCGCAAACGCGACTTCACACGCCGGCGCGACGAGACCATGCATCCATGGTTCGCCGCCCATGGCTATGCCGGCGTGCGCGTCGACATGCGCGGCTCCGGCGACTCGGACGGAATCCTGCACGATGAGTACCTCGTCCAGGAGCAGGACGATGCGCTGGAGGTGATCGCCTGGATCGCCCGCCAGCCCTGGTGCTCGGGCCGGGTCGGGATGATGGGCAAGTCCTGGGGCGCTTATAACTCGCTGCAGGTGGCGGCGCGGCGGCCGCCGGCCCTGGCCGCGATCGTCGCCGTCATGGGCACCGACGATCGCTTCGCGGAGTGCATCCACTACTCGGGCGGAGCGCTGCTCAACGACAACTTCTGGTGGGGCTGCATCATGCAGCTCTTCAACGCGCGGCCGCCGGACCCGCAGATCGTGGGCGAGCGCTGGCGCGAGATGTGGCGCGAGCGGCTCGAGGCGGAGCAGTTCTGGCCGGAGATCTGGCTGCGGCATCAGCGGCTCGACGACTATTGGAAGCATGCGCTCGGTCTGTTTCGACTATGCCGCGGTGCAGTGTCCGGTCTGGTTCTGGGGCGGTTGGGCGGACCTCTACCGGGATACGCCGTTTCGGCTGGCGGAGCATCTCACCGTGCCCTACAAGGTGACGGTCGGCCCCTGGGCGCACCTGTATCCACACGAAGCGGAGCCGAAGCCGGCGGTCGGGTTCCTGCAGGAGTCGCTGCGCTGGTGGGACCGCTGGCTGAAGGACAGCCGGACGGGAATCGAGCAGGAGCGTCCGATACGGCTCTACATGATGGAGAGCGTGCCGCCGGTGCCGCATCTCGCGGAGCGGGCCGGCCGTTGGATCGAGGAAGAAGTGTGGCCGAGCCCCAACGTCACGACGCTCGAGCTGGCGCTCAGCCCCGGCCGACTCGAGACTGATCCCAGCACGGTAGAGCTCGCCGTGCTCGAGGTGGCATCGCCCCAGTCGACGGGCCTGGCAGCCGGCGACTGGGCGAGTTTCGCCGTGGCGGGCGACCTGCCTGGCGATCAAGCACTGGATGCCTTCGGCTCCCTGGAGTTCGACGGCGAGCCGCTGAAGGAACGCCTGGAGCTCCTGGGCCACGCGCGAGCGACGCTCGAGGTGGCCGTCGATCGGCCATCGGCCGTCGTGACCGCGAGGCTCATGGATGTCGCGCCGGGCGGGCGCGCCACGCTGGTGGCACGGGGGTTTCTCAACCTCTCACAACGTGACAGCCGTGAGAGTCCGTCGGCCGTGCTGCCCGGGGAGACATACCGCATCACGGTGCAGATGACCGGGACGGCTTATGCGTTTCCGCCTGGCCATCGCGTGCGGCTGGCCCTGTCGACGGCGTACTGGCCCGTGATCTGGCCATCACCGGAGCCGGTCAAGCTGTCCGTTTCCACGGGCGCCTCGGTGCTGGAGCTGCCACTGCGGCAACCGCAGGCGGCGGATGCGCAGGTGCCGCCGCTGCCGCCGCCCGAGGCAGCGCCCGCATCGGGCATGACCCTGCTGCGAGCGGGGCGGCTGGAGCGCTCCGTGACCCTCGATCAGCTGAGCGGCGAGGTGACGCACCGGCTCTTCATCGACGGCGGCACGTTCGGTCCGCGGGGAAAGCTGCGCCTCGAGGCCCCGGGTACGGAGATGAGCCACGTCTACGAGCGCCTCTACTCCATTCGCCCCGACGATCCGCTGTCGGCGCGCGCCGTGATGATCCAGAGCTGTGAGCTCGGGCGCGGCTCGTGGCAGGTGCGAATCGATACCCGGGCCGAGATGACCTCGACCCGCGCGACCTTCGAGCTCGACGCCTGGGTCGAGGCGCGCGTGGGCTCCGAGCTCTTGTGCCGGCGGGAGTGGCGGGCGAGTATTCCGCGCACCGATGTCTAAAGGTCACGGCTGGGCGGGAAATCAGGGGCTGTTCCGCGCGATCCTCGCCGGCCCCGGACACACGCTCGCGGACGCGTTCGCGAGCCTCGAGCGCGCCCCGCACGTGGAGCACATCCTGCGCCACCCGACGCGGGATCTCTTCTCGGCACGCGTGAGCCTGCCGCCGGAGGAGGGCGAGGGCTATTGGGAGTTCACCCGTATCCACGGCGAGATCTATGTCGTCGTCGCCAACTTCACCTACAAGGACCCCAGGGTCGAGCTGGTGCCGGGCGATGGGCTGGTGCAGTTCAACTTCAAGATCTCGGGCGACATGGCGCTCGCCGTGAGCCGCACGGAAGTGCGCTGGAACCGCCCGTCGCTTTTGGTGTGGGCGCAGCCCAAGGGGCTCGATATCAGCGAGTGGATTGCGCCGCGTGCCCGCGAGCAGTTCATCATCGTCAGCATGCGCCCGGAATTCCTGGCGCAGACTTTCCTGCCCTCGGGCGCGGAGATGCCCGGACCGCTCAAAGGGTTCACCGCTGCGACCGGCGAAAAGGTCAACTACTGCCAACATCCGCTCTCTGCACAGGCGTTCGAGGCGGCGACGCGGCTGATCAACAGCCCGCACGGCGGTCCGCTCGGGCTCCTCTACACCGAAGCGCTGACACTGGAGCTGATCTGCCACGCGGTCGCGACCCTGTCCTCACTGACCGGAGCTCCCGCGGAAGAATACAGCGACCGCGAGCTGCGTTGCCTGCATTCGGCCCGGGCCATTCTCATGCGGCAGTTCGCGCCAGCGCCGACCATCGGCGATCTCGCACGCTCGGTCGGGATGTCGAAATCGACGCTCACCAAGGGATTCAAGGCGGTGTTCGGCGAGACGATCTTCGACTTCAGCCTGCGCTGCCGGATGCGTCATGCCCTCAGTCTGATGCGCGACCACAGTCGGTCGGTCGAGCAGGCGGGGGAGGCCATCGGCTATGCCCATCCGACCTCCTTTACCACGGCGTTCCGCCGTCATTTTGGCATGCGTCCGATCGATGTGAGGCGAGCAAAAACCCGCTAGCCTCCCGCTCGGCACAGGGATGTGCCCCGCCGCCGCAGGTGGCGCAGCCGCGATGCAAAAAACCGCGCTTTTTGCTCGCGGCGCGCTGGGCCGGGCAGGAGCCCGGATCCAGCGCATGAAACAGCGCCGAACTCCTAGCAAACCGCTGCATGCGCGAAGGCTGACCGCCGGGCCCGCGGGTATCGTCGTTCGTGGATCATACCTAGAAATGCGGGGGCGACTCAGATGGCAAACTCGGGTTCGCGATGGGCAGTGGGCGCGGCGGTATGCGTCGCCTTGTATGGTGCAAGCCATCCCGTTCGCGCCGACGAGGCGGCGCAGGCGACGGTGGACAGCGGCGCGCAACCGACGACGCTGCAGGAAATCACGGTCACCGCGAGTCGCCGGACCCAAACCGAGGAATCGGTTCCCTACAGCCTGACGGTCATCACGCCGCAGCAGCTCGACAATGCCAACGTCACCGACATCTCCTCGCTCACGAGCCAGGTGCCGGGCCTCAGCATGTACGATTTCGGCGCCCGCTTCGCCGGCGCCACGGTGCCGATCATCCGCGGCATCAACGCCACCGGCGCGCCGCGCGGATTCCGCTCCTTCGAGCAGAGTCCGGTGGGAGTCTATGTCGACAACTCACCGATGGACGATTACATCGGGCTCATCGACCTGCAGCGCATCGAGGTGTTGCGCGGTCCACAGGGTACGCTCTACGGCGCCGGGTCTCTTGGCGGTGCCATCCGGCTGATCCCGAACGACCCGCAGCTCGACACGGTGTCGGGACAGGTGGAAGGAGGGGGCGACCGCATCGCGAATTCGAGCGGTACGGGCTACACGGTCGATGGCGTCCTCAACCTGCCGATCGGGCATGAGCTGGCATTTCGCGTCGCCGCGAAGTACGACGTCCAGCCCGGCTGGATCGATGTCTACGGGCTGATGGCGCGCAGCGGCACCGGCGTGAGCGCCATACCCGAGCTCACCGATCCCTCCGACCCGGTCAACAGCTCCGGCATCTACGGCAACCGGTCCGACTGGAACTTCCAGAAGACCTTCACCGGACGCGCCTCGCTTCTCTGGCAGCCGGTCGGGAGCTTCAAGGCCGTGCTCGCCCTGCTGCACACCGGCCTGCGCGGCGACGGCGGCCCGCAGGTGAATCTCAACTTCCCGGGCGGCCCGTCGCCGATCGATCCCAACGAGATGATGCCGGCCGGCGGCCCCTATCAGGAATTCTCTCAGGTCGACCAGCCGTTCTCGCGCTACACCAACCTGACGAGCCTCGACCTGACCTACGATGTCGGCTTTGCGACGCTGTCCTCGACGAGCTCTTATCGCACGACCACCGGGCAATTCCTCGAAGATGACACCTACAGCATCGGCGGTGTCGACGGTGGCGCCTATCTGCCGTATTACGCCGGCCAACCCGTCAATCCGCGCTTCGTTTACGACTACCAGTTCAACGACCAGGAGCACACCTTCAGCCAGGAGGTGCGCCTGGTGTCGAAGACCCCGCTCTGGCATCGTCTCGATTACGTGGTCGGCGCCTATTATGAGGATCAGACGCGCAACGGCGCCTGGAACATCGCCAATCCGGGCACGCCCGAGCGCTCGCTCGCCCAGGGCTGCACCGGCGCGGTGTATTACGGCGCCCCCTATCCGGACTGCCTGGTCACGGCCGGCCCGGGCGACCTCGATTTCACGCAGACCGACAGCCAGCACTTCCAGGACAAGTCGGTCTACGGCGATCTCACCTGGCATCTCACCGACCAGCTGGCCCTCTCGGGCGGCCTGCG
Source organism: uncultured Pseudomonadota bacterium (assembly GCA_963726045.1). Taxonomy (GTDB): domain Bacteria; phylum Pseudomonadota; class Gammaproteobacteria; order Steroidobacterales; family Steroidobacteraceae; genus 13-2-20CM-66-19. Next base: position 201,309 of record CAVSAZ010000011.1, on the reverse strand, counting down.
CCACTTCCAGCAGGAATTCACCGACGCCCAGCTTTATCTGGACTACACGTTCCCGACCCTCGTGCCGCCCACACCGCACAACGCGCCGGCCTCCACCAACATCGGCAAGGCGGATCTCTCGTACCAGTACGCGCATGACCAGTACGTATACGTCCTCTGGTCGCAGGGCTTCCGCCGCGGCGGCGCCAACTCCGTGCCGCTCGTGGGTCCCTTCAGGGAAAGTCCGCTGCTGGCGAGCTACGCGCCGGACAGCACCAACAACTACGAGGCGGGCGTCAAAGGACGGTTCGCCAACGGCCTGAGCTACGCCTTCGATATTTTCGATGTCAAGTGGAATAAGCCGCAGATCTCCGCCAGCCTTCCTTCCGGCAACCTGGCGGTGTACAACGGCAATACCGCGGAGTCGAAAGGCTTCGAGTTCGAGACCATGGGTCCGCTCTTCCTGCCGGGCCTCGCCTACAATGTAGGCGTCTCCTACGCCGACGCGAAGCTCACCAGCGATTTCTCGCTGCCGGCGAATGACGGCACGGGCACCATCACTCCGGGCCTGATCTCGGGCAAATCGGGCGACCAGCTTCCCGGCAGTCCCAAGACCAGCATGACGGCGGCACTCGATTACCAACGGCTGCTCCTGCCGGGGTACTCGCTTGCTCTCTCTCTGAACGGCACCTACCACGGCGTCATCAAGCTCGGGCTCGCGCAGGCGGAGGGCAACACACCGGTGCAGCAGTCCTCGACCTACCTGATCCTGAATGCCTCGGCGGCGCTCAGCCACGATCCGTGGCGGGCGACGCTGTATGTGACCAATCTGGCCAATAAGGAGGAGATCCTGGTACCGCCGTACAACCCGAACGCGTTCGATGATCTGACGGACGATTACATCGTCAACGAACCGAGGATGATCGGCGTGCGCCTGGCGTACATGTTCTGATCGGCGCGATGAGCTGTCTTCCTCTCCGCCAGGTCCTGCTGACGGCAGCCGGGGTTCTGGCTGCCGCATCGGCCGCGGGCGGGACGCCTGCCGCTCTCACGGATGCCGACTATGCCCGCGCCGAGAGGCTCATGCCGTACAACACCGAGCCACTGGTGTTGCACTCCGTCAGCGATGTGACGTGGCTGGACAATGGGAAGTTGTCCTACCAAACGACGACGGCGCAAGGCAGTGAGCTCGTCCTCGTCGATCCGGCGCGTGGCACCCGCAGCACGACACCCTGGCAGCCCGAGCCTGCGGCCGGTTCGGGAAAGGATGCGAACGAGACACGGTCACCCGATGGGCTATGGGCCGCGTACATCGAGCACGATAACCTCTGGGCTCGCCGTCTCGCCGACGGCCAGGCGATCCAGCTCACTTCCGATGGCAGCAGGGATTTCGGCTACGCGACCGACAACCCGGGGTGGAACCACTCCGAGCGGGCGATCGTCAGCTGGTCACCGGACTCGCGCCGGATCGCGACCTACCAGCAGGACCAGCGCGGAGTCGCTGACATGTACGTGGTCAGAACCGGGGTGGGGCATCCGGTGCTCGAAGCGTGGAAGTACGCCATGCCGGGCGACAAGGTCGTCCCGACGATCCAACGCGTGATCATCGACGTCGCCGCGCGCAAGGTCGTCCGTCTGCAAATGCCTCCGGATCAGCGCCGCACTGCGCATTGCTACGATCTCAACTGCGGTATGGGCGGTTCGATGACCGACGTCCAGTGGAGCCCGGATGGCAGCCGACTGGCATTCGTTTCAGTGTCGCGGGACCACCGGGTGGCGTGGCTGCGGATCGCCGACGCTGCCACGGGAGCCGTGCGCGACGTACTTCGGGAGCAAGTCCCGACCTTCTACGAGTCGGCGAGCGGTTGGGCACAGGATGCGGTCAACTGGCGCTATCTGCCGCAGAGCCACGAGGTGATCTGGTTCTCGCAACGCGATGACTGGGGGCATCTGTATCTCTACGACGCCCGCACCGGGCGCCTGGAGAACCGGATCACCACCGGGAACTGGAACGTCATCTCGCTGCTGAAGATCGATCGGAGGCACCGTACGCTCTATTTCCTCGGTGCCGGCCGGGAGCCCGGGAGCAATCCCTACTTCTGTTACCTCTACAGCGTCGGCTTCGACGGCCGCCACCTGAAGCTGCTGACTCCAGAGCGGGCGAACCACGCGATCTCGATGGCACCGGGCGGCCGCTATTTCGTGGACAGCTACTCGAGGCCCGAGACGGCGCCGGTGACCGTACTCAAGGACAGCGACGGCCGATTGGTTTTGACGCTGGAGCGCGCGGACATCTCCCGCCTGCGCGCGCTCAGTTGGCAGCCGCCGATGCCCATTACCGTGAAGGCGCGTGACGGCGTGACCGATCTTTACGGGCTCCTCTTCCGGCCGACGAATTTCGATCCCGAGAAAAAATATCCGGTCATCGATCGGATCTACCCCGGACCGCAGATCGGCAGCGTGGGGGAGTTCGGGTTCCAGGCGGCGCACGGAGATTCGCAGGCCATGGCCGAGCTCGGCTTCATCGTGGTAGCGATCGATGGCATGGGCACCTCATTGCGGTCGAAGCGCTTCCAGGACGCCTACGGCGGCAACTTGAGCGATGACACGCTGCCCGATCAGGTTGCCGGAATCCGCGAGCTCGCGCGGCGCTATCCGTGGCTGGATGCCACTCGCGTCGGTATCTATGGCCATTCGGGCGGCGCCTATGCGGCGGTGGCGGCAATGCTGCAGTACCCGGATTTTTTCGGGGTCGGTGTGGCCGAGTCCGGCAACTACGACCAGCGCGGCTACGAGGCCGACTGGGGCGAGCAGTACATCGGCCTGCTGCAGCGCGGTCCTGGCGGCACGTCGAACTACGACAATCAGGACGATCAGCGGTTGGCCGGCAAGCTTGCGGGGCATCTGCTGCTCATGCACGGTACGACGGACGACAACGTGCCGCCTTACCTCACGATGCTGCTGGTACAGGCGCTGATCGACGCCAACAAGGATTTCGACCTGGTGATGCTGCCCAACCAGAGGCACATGTATCGGGGCACGGCGCGGCTCTATGCGGCGCGGCGCCGTTGGGACTATTACGTGCGCTACCTGCTCGGGGCGCAGCCGCCGCACGAATACGCGCTGCATCCGCCCGCCGGCGCGCTGCTCGGCTACGAGTGGTGAGCGGCGAGGGCACGATGACCGACCCGCTGCTGCAGCCCTACCAGCTGCGCCATCTCACGCTGCGCAACCGCCTGATGATGACCGCGCACGAGCCTGCTTATCCGGAGGATGGCATGCCCAAGGCGCGTTACCGTGCCTATCACGTCGAGCGCGCCAAGGGCGGTATCGCACTGACCATGACGGCGGGGTCCGCCGTCGTGTCGCGCGACAGCCCGCCGGCCTTCGACAACATCATGCTCTACAAGGACGAGGTCGTCGGCTGGATGAAGGATCTGGTGGATGCCTGTCACGAGCATGGCACCGCCGTCATGATCCAGATCACGCACCTGGGGCGGCGCACCCGCTGGGACCGCAAATTCTGGCTGCCGATCGTATCCTCCTCGCACCGCAAGGAGGCCGCGCACCGCTCCTTCCCGAAGAAGATCGAGGACTGGGACATCCGGCGGATCGTGGCCGACTACGCGGATGCGGCTGAGCGCATGCGCGCCGCAGGGCTCGACGGCATCGAGATCGAAGCGTATGGACACCTGATCGACCAGTTCTGGTCGCCGCTCACCAACGAGCTCGATGGCCCTTACGGCGGCACCCTCGAGAACCGCCTGCGCTTTGCTTTCGAAGTGCTTGCCGCGGTACGCCACCGCGTGGGTCCGGAGCTGATCATCGGTGTTCGCCTGAGTGCGGATGAGCTTCTCCCCGGCGGCGTGACCCGCGAGGAGGGCGTGGAGATCGCGCGGCGTCTGAAGGCGAGCGGCATGGTCGACTTCATCAATGTCATCCGCGGTCATATCGACACCGACGCGGCGCTGACGGACGTCATCCCCATCCAAGGCATGCCGAGTGCGCCGCATCTCGACTTCGCGGGCGAGATCCGCGCCGAGATCGGCATGCCGACCTTCCATGCGGCACGCATCCAGGACGTGGCGACGGCTCGACACGCGATCGCTGCGGGCAAGCTCGACATGGTGGGAATGACCCGGGCGCACATCGCGGAGCCGCACATCGTGCGCAAGATCCGCGAGGGGCGCGAGGAAGACATCCGTCCGTGCGTCGGCGCCAACTACTGCCTGGACCGGATCTATCAGGGCGGCTCGGCCTACTGCATCCACAACGCCGCCTCGGGGCGGGAGCTCTTCATGCCCCACGAGATCCCGCGCGCGCCGCAGCGACGCAAGATCGTCGTCATCGGTGCCGGGCCTTCCGGTCTGGAGGCGGCCCGCGTCGCCGCCGAGCGCGGCCATGAAGTGCTCGTTTTCGAGGCGGCGGCCGAGCCCGGCGGTCAGATCCGGCTCACCGCCCGCAGCCGCCGCCGCCGGGAGATGATGGGCATCATCGACTGGCGGATGTCGCAGTGTACCGCCCTCGGTGTCAGGTTCCGCTTCGAGAGCCCGGCTGATGCGCCGGACGTCATCGCCGCAGGATCCGGAAGTCGTTATCGTGGCAACGGGGGGCTTGCCGCATGTGGAGGTGCTCGAGTCGGGCAACGAGCTGGTGGTCTCGAGCTGGGACATCATCTCGGGCAGCGTCGCGCCGCGGTCCGATGTGCTGCTCTTCGATGATGCCGGCGATCACGTCGGATTGCAGGCTGCCGAGATCCTCGCCGCGGCGGGCGCGAAGGTCGAGATCATGACGCCCGGAGCGGATGTTGGCGCCCGAAGTGATGAACATGAACCTCGTGCCCTACATGCGCAGCCTGCAGAAGCTCGCCGTCACCTTTACCGTGACCTTCCGTCTGCTGCGCGTGAGTCGCGACGGCGATCGCCTTCTCGCCACGCGTCGGCAGCGACTACGACAGCACGCGCAGCGAGCGGCGCATCGATCAGGTCGTGATCAATGACGGCACCATCCCGAGCGAGGAGCTGTATTTCGCGCTGAAGCCGCTGTCCGCGAACCTCGGCGAGGTGGATCACGAGCGACTGCTCGCAGGCCTGCCGCAGAATATCTGCCGCAATCCGCAGGGCACGTTTCAGCTCTTCCGGGTCGGCGACGCCGTCGCCTGCCGCAACACCCATGCGGCGATCTATGATGCGCTGCGACTCGTCAAAGATCTTTGAGGTCCCCGTTGCAAGAGGCCGTCCCGATCGAGGTCCGAGCGCCGCAGCGAGCGCTGGCGGTGGCGGCCGTCGGCTTGGCGCTGGTCGTGCTCGGCGGCAGCGTATACAACATTCTGCCGCTGCTCACGGACGGCGCCGTGGACAAGCTCGGCTTCTCGGCACGGCAGGCGGGCGCCATGTCGTCGGTGCTGACCTTCGCCTCGGGTGTCAGCGCCCTCATGGCGGGCGCCTGGGTACGATCGCTCAGCTGGCGGCGCGGGGCGGCGATCGCGCTGGGCGGCAATGTGCGCCGCATGCCTCGCGGGCATGCTGACGCATGGCTACTGGGCGTTCGTGCTGTGGCAGGGATTGGCCGCCTTCTTCGCGAGCGCCGCCTTTTCGCTGGGCATGACCATCCTCTCCGACGGGCGCGAGTCTGCCCGGGGCTTCGGCGTGGCGATCTCCGCGCAGGCGGCCTATCAGATCGCGGCGCTGTGGGCGGGGCCCGCGCTGCTACGGCTGCCGGGGCTGCTCGGCGTCCTGGCGCCTGCTCGCGGTCCCCGCGGGATTGGGCGTCGCCCTGGCGCCGCTCCTGCCCGCGGCGGGTCGTGCGGTGAAGACTCGCGGTGCGGCCAAAGGTCTGGTGCGGCCGGCCACGGTCGCCGCATTCATAGGATTCACCGCGTTCTTCATAGGCGCGGGAGCTTATTGGACCTACCTGGAGCTCATGGGCCAGGCGCAGGGAGTGACGCCGCAGCAGGTGGGCAACTGGTCGGCGATCGCCGTGGCGGCGGGGATACCCGGAGGGGTGCTCGCCTGGGCTGCAGGGCGATCGCTTCGGGAATTTCCGTCCGCTGGTTCTCGCCTGCGTTCTCATCCTCATCGCGGCGGCGCTGCTCCTCGGCTCGCATGGTGCGACGACATTCGGTGTTGCCGGCGCGATCTACTACTTCGCGTGGTGCTACGGTGTTGCCTACCAGTATGCGCTCGTCAACGCCGTCGACCCGACGGGTCGGGCCGTCGCGATCACGGGAGGATGCGCGTTCTTCGGCTCAGCCGGTGGCGCTGCGCTGGCGGCGCTCTTCGTGACTCCGAAGCGACTATGACGCCGTCGTCTGGATAGTCGCCGTCACCATATGCGTCAGCACCACGATGTTCGCGATCGCGGCTGCCACTCCACGGGCGCGCTAGCCGATCAGCTTTTCCAGCTCCGGGATGATCTGAAACAGGTCGCCGACCAGACCGATGTCGGCCACCTCGAAGATCGGCGCCTCGGAATCCTTGTTGATGGCGACGATGGTGCGGGCATCCTTGATGCCCGTGAGATGCTGGATCGCGCCCTGAGATTCCGATGGCGATGTAGAGCTCCGGGGCGATGATCTTGCCGGTCTGGCCCACCTGCAGCTCGTTGGGGGCGTAGCCCGCATCCACGGCGGCGCGCGAGGCGCCGACTGCCGCGCCGCAGCTTGTCGGCCAGCCCGTACAGTGTCTTCTTGAAGGCTTCGGCGCTGCCGAGCGCGCGTCCGCCCGAGACCACCCGCGCGGCGGTCTGCAGGTCCGGCCGATCGCTCTTGGCCGCCGAAACCGACACGAAGCGGGTGTGGGAGGGAATCTCCGCGTTGACGGCGCTCTTCTCGACGGCCGCCGAGCCGCCGGTCGCGGCGGGCTGGAACGAGGCGGCGCGTACGGTCCCGACGACCTTGGCGCCGGCCTCGACTTCCACGGTGACTATGGCGTTGGCCGCGTAGATCGGGCGGCGGAAGCGCGTTGCGCTCTCGACCGCCATGATGTCGCTGATCTGGGCGCATGTCGAGCAGGGCCGCGATCCGCGGCATCACGTCCTTGCCGAAGGTCGTCGACGGTCCCAACACGTGAGTGAACGGGCCGGCGAGCGCCGCAATCTGGGGCGCGACGACCGCGGCGAGCGCATGCGCGTTCGCAGGATGATCGACCGCGAGTACGTGCGTGACGCCCTTCAGCGCCGCGGCCTGAGAGGCCACTGCACTGGCATCGGCTGCACACACGGCGACGGTGATCTCAGCGTCGGGGATGGCAGTGGCGCAGGTGACGCACTTGGCCGTGCTGGGATTGAGGTGCGCGCCATCGTGCTCGGCGACGATCAGAATGCGACTGCTCATGACTACAGCACACCCTTGCTCTTGAGCGTGGCGACCAGCTCCGCGGCATCTTTCACCTTGATGCCTTTCTGTCGCTGCGGCGGCGGCTCGAAGCGCGCGAGCTTCAGACGTTGCCGCTGCTCGACGCCGAGGGCGGCGAGTGTCAGCGTCTCGAGCGGCTTCTTTTTCGCCTTCATGATGTCCGGCAGCTTGACGTAGCGCGGCTCGTTCAGACGCAGGTCCGTGGTGATCACGGCCGGCAGATCGATCTCCAGCGTCTCGAGACCGGCGTCGACCTCGCGCGTCACGCGCGCCTTCTCGCCGTCGAGCTCCACCTTGGAGGCGAAGGTCGCCTGCGGACGCTGCCACAGCGCCGCGAGCATCTGGCCGGTCTGGCTGTTGTCGTCGTCGATCGCCTGCTTGCCCAGGATGACCAGAAAGGGCTGCTCGCGCTCGACCAGCTTCAGCAGCGTGCGCGCGGCCACCAGCGGCTCGATGACGCCATCGGCCTGCACGTGCAGCGCCCGGTCGGCGCCCATGGCCAGGCAGGTCCGCAGCTGCTGCTGGCAGTCGGCGGGTCCGATGCTGGCGACCACGACTTCCTCGGCGGCGCCGCGCTCCTTGATCCGCAACGCCTCTTCGAGCGCGATCTCGTCGAAGGGGTTGACGCTCATCTTCACCCCATCGGTGATCACGCCGCTGCCATCCGGCTTGACGCGGATGCGCACGTTGTAGTCCACCACTCGCTTGATGCCGACCAGGATCCGTTTCATACGTCGAATCGACTCACGTTAACGCCATATTTAGGGCACTATAGCAGACGTTAGCGCTAGAATCGTCCGCTGGCACTGCGCACAGAAGGCAACGGGGTTCGCATCAAAAGTATGCTTGGGTACGCGGTCCGCCGCATTGCCGGAACCGTCCCGACCTTGCTGATTCTCGTCACGCTCTCCTTTTTCGTCATCCGTCTGGCCCCCGGCGGCCCTTTCGACGAGGAGCGCACCCTGACCCCGGAGGTGCGCGCCAATCTCGATCATCTCTATGGCCTCGACCGGCCGCTCGGCGTGCAGTATCTGCATTATCTCGAGGGCCTGGCGCACGGCGATCTCGGCCTCTCGTACAAGCTGCGCGACGAGAGCGTCGCGGGCCTCATCGCGCAGGGACTGCCTGTCAGCGTGACGGTCGGCTTCGCCGCGCTCGCGCTTGCGACGCTTCTTGGGGTTCCAGCTCGGCATGTGGGCCGCGCTGCGACGCGGGGGCGCCGTCGATTACGCCGTCACCGGCCTCGCCACCCTCGCCATCGCTCTGCCGACGTTCGTCACCGGTCCGCTGCTCGCGCTCGTCTTCGGGCTGGCGTTGGGCTGGCTGCCGGTGGCCGGCTGGGAGCGGGGCGACCCCGTCTATCTCGTTCTGCCGGCGGTGACGCTCGCCTTGCCCGTGGGCGCCGCGATTGCCCGCATGATGCGCGGCAGTCTCCTCGAGACGCTGAGCGCAAGCTTCGTGCGCACGGCGCGGGCGCGGGGCCTGGGCCCGTGGCGGGTGCTGTTGCGGCACGCTCTGCGGCCCGCTCTGCTGCCGGTCGTGAGTTATCTCGGGCCGGCGGCGACGTATGTCTTCACCGGCTCCCTGGTGGTCGAGACGGTATTCGCGCTGCCCGGTACGGGACGCTATCTGGTGCAGGGCGCGCTCGATCGTGACTACACGCTGGTGATGGGCATGATCGTTCTCTACGGCGCGCTGACGCTGTTGCTCAACCTCGCCGCCGACCTCGCATATGGCTGGCTCGATCCGCGGGTGCGGCATGAGTGAGGCGCAGGCTCTCGGGCTGGGTCCGATGCCGGCGCGGGCGGCGGCACCGGCTGCGGCAGAAGCGGGCCGCGGTGGCGGCGGCGGCGGTGATCGTCGCGTTGGCGCTGCTGGCGATCGTCGGACCCTGGTTCAGTCCCTACTCGTACGATGCGCTCGACTGGCAGCACCTCGCCGTGCCGCCAGGGTTCACCGCCTCGCACTGGCTGGGTACCGATCCGCTGGGACGGGACCTCTACGTGCGCACGCTCTATGGGCTGCGCCTGTCGCTGCTCATCGGCCTGCTCGCCACCGCCGTGAGCGTCGGGATCGGCGTCGCCTGGGGCGCGATCGCAGGTTATGTCGGCGGACGAACCGATTCGTGGATGATGCGCACGGTGGATGTGTTGTATGCGCTGCCGTACCTCTTCGTCGTCATCATTCTCGCGACGGTGTTCGGACGCGGCAGAGTCGCGATGCTGCTGGTCGCAATCGGCGCCGTCGGCTGGCTCACGATGGCGCGCGTCGTGCGCGGGCAGACGCTGTCGCTCAAGCGGCGTGAATTCATCGAGGCGGCGCGCGCGACCGGTCTCGGGACGGCGGCGATCCTGCTGCGGCACATCGTTCCCAACCTCGCCGGCACGGTGGCGGTCTATGCGACACTCACCGTTCCGGAGCTGATCACCTACGAGAGTTTCCTCAGCTTTCTCGGCCTCGGCGTGCAGGAGCCGCTGGCGAGCCTGGGCAGCCTCATCAACGAGGGTGCGCGGCAGATGCTGACCGCGCCGTGGATGCTGCTGGTGCCCGCGGGACTGCTCTTCACGCTGCTTCTTTGTTTCAACCTGCTCGGCGACGGCTTGCGCGATGCACTCGATCCCGCCGCGCACTGAGGAGGAGGGCGCCGGCGCGGTGCTGCGCATCTCGGAGCTCAGCGTCACCTTCGACACGCCGCGCGGTGAGGTCCCTGCTGTCCGGGAGGTCGTCGCTCACGCGTCGAGTCGCGGCGAGTGCCTCGGAGTGGTCGGTGAGTCCGGCGCCGGCAAGACGCAGCTTCTTCCTCGCGACGCTGGGCCTGCTGCCAGCGACGGCCCGGGTGACGGGCAACGCCTCGCTCGGGCGGCGAGCCGCTCATCGGCCGCCCGCAGCGGGAGCTCGACCGCATCCGCGGCGCGCGCGTGGGACTCGTTTTTCAGGACCCGATGACCTCGCTCACGCCGCACCTTCGCGTCGGTGAGCAGATTGCGGAGCCCATCGTCAGACACACCGGCGCGAGCTGGGGCGAGGCGCGACGGACAGGCGCTCGCGCTGCTCGAGCGCGTTCACGTGCCGGATGCGGCGCGCCGGATGCGCCAATACCCGCACGAGCTCTCGGGCGGCCTGCGTCAGCGAGTGATGATCGCGATCGCGCTGGCCTGCGATCCCGAATTGCTGATCGCCGATGAGCCGACGACCGCGCTCGATGTCACCATCCAGGCGCAGATCCTGGCGCTGCTCCTGGAGTTGAAGCGCGCGAGCGGCATGGCGATGGTGTTGATCACGCACGACTTCGGCGCGGTCGCGGGCGTCGCGGACCGGGTTGCCGTCATGCAGTCCGGACGCATCGTCGAGTTGAATACGGCCGCGGCGGTGCTCAGAGCGCCCGCAACACGAGTACACGCGGGCGCTGCTGAGTCAGGTGCTCACCCTGGACTCGGCCGCGGCGCCGGCACCCGCCGCGCTGCCGGAGTCGCCAGCCGGTGCGGGAGGACGCGCTCGGGATCTCCGCGCTGGCGGTGCAGTACCCTCGAGGCGACACGTGGCGCGGCGGCGGCCGCGATCGCTCCACGCGTTGCACGATGTCAGTCTGGAGTTGCGTCCCGGGGAGGCGCTGGGCGTGGTAGGGGAGTCCGGCTCCGGCAAGTCGACGCTGGTGCGGGCGGCGCTGCAGCTCATCCGGCCGGGAGCCGGGCGGGTGACCTGGATGGGCCGCAGCCTGGCGGACCTGCCGGCGCGGGAGCTCAAGCGGCTGCGCCGCGACCTGCAGATCGTTTTCCAGGATCCGCTGGCGAGCCTCGATCCGCGCATGACGGTCGGCGAGATCGTCGCCGAGCCGCTCGAGGTTCACGAGCCGCGGCCTCGATGCCGCGGCGCGCGCAACGGCAGGTGCTGGAGATGCTGGCGCGTGTCGGTCTGAGTGCGGAGATGGCGAGCCGCTATCCGCACGAGATCTCCGGCGGCCAATGTCAGCGCGTCGGTATCGCGCGAGCGATGATTCTTCGGCCCGCGTCTCCTCGTGTGCGACGAGCCGGTGAGCGCGCTCGATGTCTCCGTGCAGGCGCAGATCCTCGACCTGCTCGCCAGCCTGAAGAGCGAGCACGGCATGTCGATCCTGCTGGTGAGCCACAATCTCGCCGTCGTGAGGCGGCTGTGCGATCGGGTGCTCGTCCTCTATCGCGGACGGATGATGGAGCTCGCCGACTCGCGGACGCTGTTCTCCCGCCCGCTGCATCCCTACACCCGCGAGTTGCTGGATGCGGTCCCGGTCGTCGACCCGGAGGTGCAGCCGCGCAGGCTGGCGCTGGCGATGACGCGGCTCACTCGGGTGGAGGAGGCACAGGAGGAGGATGCGGCAGTCTACTGGATGCTCATTTCGGGGCGCGTTGCCCGTACGCAATTCCCGTCTGCGCCGCGCAGGTACACCGGCCTGGGAGGCGGCGCCCGGTGGGGGGCGGGTGGCGTGTCACCGCTTCCGGGAGATGGCCGATGGTATGCTTGGGCGGGAGACCGAGGAAACCGCATGAAGCCCGACCCCAGCATCCGCCCGAGCGACAGCCTGCGCCACGTCCGCTATGAGATCCGCGGTCGCCTGGCGCGCCGCGCCCACGAGCTCGAGCGGCAGGGCTACGAGATCGTCTCCCTCAACATCGGCAACCCGAAGGCGTTCGGGTTCCGCACCCCGGAGACCATGCGCCTCGCGATGATCGAGAATCTCGCCGAGGCCGAAGGCTACTGTCACCAGAAGGGAATCTTCCCGGCGCGCGAAGCCGTGGTCATGCAGCAGCAGGCGCGGGGTGTCACCGGGGTCACGGCGGAGGAAGTCTTCATCGGCAACGGGGTGAGCGAGCTCATCGACCTCGTGCTGCGCGCGCTCCTCAACAGTGGCGATGAGGTGCTGGTGCCGAGCCCGGACTATCCGCTGTGGACGGCCGCCGTCACTCTGAACGGCGGCCGCGCGGTGCACTACCCGTGCCGCCCGGAAAACGGCTTCGTGCCCGATCCCGAGGAGCTCGCACGCCTGGTGACGCCGCGCACCCGCGCCATCGTCATCATCAATCCCAACAATCCGACCGGCGCGGTCTACCCGCGGCCCGTGCTCGAGGCGCTGGCGCGGCTCGCGGAGCGCTCCGGGCTCATCGTCTTCAGCGACGAGATCTACGACCAGATGGTCTATGACGACGCCGAGTTCGTGCCGATGGCGACGCTGGTGCGCGACACGCTGTGCGCGACGCTCTCCGGTCTCTCCAAGATCTACAGGGCCTGTGGTTATCGGGTGGGATGGGCGGTGTTCTCCGGCCGCACCCGCACCGCCACGGATTACCTCAACGCACTCGAGCTGCTGACCTCGCTTCGCCTCTGCAGCAACGTGCTGGCGCAGTGGGCCGTGCAGACGGCGCTCGGCGGCCACCAGAGCGTGAAGGATCTCGTCTGCCCCGGCGGTCGGCTCTATGAGTCGCGGCGCACCATCCTGAGCGCGACCGACAGCAGCCGCTTCCTGCGGCTGGCGCCGCCCCGTGGCGCCATGTATGCGTTCGTCGGCGTCGACACCCGCGAGCTGCCGGGCTTCGACGATCAGAAGTTCGCGCTCGATCTGCTGGAGCAGAAGCATGTGCTCGTGGCGCCCGGCGTCAGTTTCAACGTCCCCTACCGCAACCATTTCCGCGTAACGACCCTGCCGGACCCGGCGACGCTGCGGGAAGTGTTTGCGCGCATTGACGAGCTGTTGCAGGGCTACGCGAGCGGTGCCGTCACGGGCGCGGCCGCAGCCGAAACCGACAACGTGGTCGAGGCGACGTCTCGTTTCAAGTAAAAGCGCAAGAATCAGCGCTAACCTCTTGTATTGCTGAAGCTTCCTAATCAATCGATGGAGTCCTCGGGCGCGGGGGCACGGTCGTCGTGCCGTCCCGCCAGAGAGCCCACGCGCTGCGGCTGGCGCAGGCGAGCGCGCAGCTCGCGCAGGGCAGGAGAGTGTGGTCCACCCCGGATACGCTGCCGCTCGAGGGCTGGCTGGCACGGGAGATCGAGCGCTGCGCCGCGAATCGCGGCGGCTTGCCGCGGCTGCTCTCCCCGGCGGAGGAATGGCTGCTCTGGCGTCAGTGCACGGCGGAAGCCACCGACGGTCTCGATCTAGTCAACCGCGCATCACTTGCGGAGGCGCTGCGCCGCGCCAGCACTCTCGCCGCCGAGCTCGGCGTCGATCTGCGGGCGATCCGCGAGCCGCCCGGAACGGAAGCCGCCCTGTTGGTTGCAGTGCATCGGGCCGTCACGGAACGCTGCAGGGACCTCGGCGCCGCACTGTTGCCTGATGCCCTGCGCGTTGCTGCCCTGCGTCGGGGACCGCCGTCCGGTGGTTTTCGCAGGCTTCCTCGCTTCGTCGCCACGGTCTGCGCGCGATCGCGGGGCTGCGGGACCAACACGGCTTCGAGACCCTGCAGTCGGCCGTGGGGGGTTCGGGCGCGCTGGGGCCGCCGCGGATCGCGAGACCCTCGGACGCCATGGATGAGCTCGAGCGCATCGCCGCCTGGTGTCGCCAACGCCTGCGGGCTCGAGCCGACGACCGCATCCTGATCGTGCTGCCGGGCTCGGGCGGCCGGCGCGAGCGTCTCGCGACGCTGGTCCGCCAGGCCATCGACCCGCGCGGCTGGCTGGCGACACACGCCGCGCAGGCGCAGGTCGACTGGATCGGTGAGATCGAGGCCGCATCGCCGGTCGTCATCGAGGGCGGTCAGCCGCTGGCGATGCTGCCGATGATCGCGCACGCGCTCGTGAGTCTGCGGGTGCTCGCGGGGGAGTCGTTGGAGATCGAGAGCCTGGCGGAGTGGCTGCGGGCGCCCGCGTGGGCGGAGCCTGACGCGGCGGCGCGAGCGCGGCTCGAGTTGTGGCTACGCCAGCGCGGCCGGCTGCAGCTCGATCTGCCGGCGCTGCTGCAGCTGCTGCGGCGGGCACCGGCCGCGGTCACCGAGCCGGCGCGGCTGCTGGGCACGCGGCTCGAGCGGGCCATGGAGTCGCTCGCGGCCGGCTCGGGCACGCCGCGGGAGTGGTCGGAGAGATTCAAGGCGGCACTCGGGGTGTTGGGATGGCCCGGCGTCGCGGGGCAGCGCGCCAGCGCCGAGCAGCAGACCCTGATGCGCTTTCACGAGCTGTTGGACGAACTCGGCCAGCTTTCGGCGGCGGCACGCAGCATGAGCCGTGATCTTGCCGTGCAATGGCTCACGGAGCTTGCGGCCCACACACCCTACCGTCCCGCGGACGATGATGCTCCCGTAACCATCTCTCCGAGCTACGCCGATCCCGTCGTGCAGTACGATGCCGTCTGGGTCGCCGGCCTGAATGCGGAGTCGTTGCCGCAGCCCGTGGCGCCCGATCCCTTCGTGCCCCTTGCATCGCAGATCGCCGCCGGCTGGCCCGCCGCGAGCGCGGCCGGGCGCTTGGAGGAAGCGCGCGCGCTCATCGCCTCCTGGCGCGCGGCGGGCGCGGAGCTGGTGCTGAGCGCTCCGGCTCGCGACGGGGACATCGAGCTGCTGCCGAGCCCGCTGCTTGAGGAGTGGCGCTCGGCCGCGGAGCCGACAGTGGAGGAACGCGGCTCGGTTTGGCTGCCGGCGCGGCTGCATCGCCCGGAACGGCTGGTCGAGTGGCGAGACGATGTCGGTGTGGTGTGGCAGCAGGGGCAGCGGCTGCCTTCCGGCACGAAAAGCCTCGAGCTGCAGAACAACTGTCCTTTCCGCGCATACGCCGAGTTGCGGCTGGGGAGTGTCGAGCTCGATGTCACGGAGCCGGGCATCGCGCCTGAAACGCGCGGTCAATTGCTGCACTCCATCATGCAGAAGCTCTGGAACCATCTCGGCGACTCGCGGGCGCTGGCTGCGTTGCCGCCGGAGTTGCTCGATGAGTTGCTGGTGAGCTGCATCGATGGGGCGGTCAGCGAGCTCGATCCGCACGGTGAGGCGCTCGCCGGGCCCGCGCTGGCGCGAGAGCGCCGCCGCATGGCGAGGCTGGTGCGCAAGCTCCTGGATCTCGAGCGCTCACGCGCGCCCTTTCGGGTGCAGCGCACCGAGTATGAGGCGAGGCTGCGGCTGGCGGATCAGGAGCTGCGGCTGCGCATCGATCGCCTCGATGCGCTCGAGAGCGGCGGCGTCGTCATTCTCGATTACAAGACCGGCCGGCGAATGAGTGGTGATTGGTACGGTGACAGGCCGTCCCATCCGCAGCTGCTCGCGTATCTCGCGGCTGTCGGGGAGGACGTCGTCGCGATGGCGGCCATCCATGTCACGGCGAGAGAGGTCAGATTCGACGGGATCTCGGCGACGGAGAAACTGCTTCCCAAAGTGACGGGCGTGAAAGGTCCGGAAGGGCAGTCGGAGGACGCCTGGCAGGTGCGCGTGCGTGAGTGGCACGGCGTGCTGGAGCGGCTGGCACGCGACTTTGCCGCAGGCCGTGCGGCCGTCGACCCGATGCCACGCGCCTGCGACTACTGTCATGTCGCGAGTATCTGTCGTGTGGGCGATGACGTCGTCGTGGATGAAGGCGCGGAGGACGTTGCACTGGGCATGGACGACGACTATGACTAGCACGCCACATGGATCCGGCCGCGGCGGATGAGCTGGCGCGCGAGCGTGCGATCGACCCCGGCCTGTCGGTCCTGCTGCAGGCGCCCGCCGGTTCCGGCAAGACCTCCGTCCTCACGCAGCGGCTGTTGCGACTCCTCGCCGTGGTCGATGAGCCGGAGGAGATCCTCGCGATCACCTTCACGCGCCGGGCGGCCGCGGAGATGCGCGCCCGGGTACTGCGGGCGTTGCGCGGAGAGACGAACGATGATGCCCAGGGCGAGCGCCTGCGCGTGCTCGCCGCCGCCGCGCTGCAACGCTCGCAGGCGCGCGGCTGGCGCCTGGCGGAGGATCCCGGCCGGCTGCGCATCCAGACCATCGATTCCTTCAATTTCAGGCTCGCGAGTCAGCTTCCGATCACCGCCCGCGCCGGCGGCGAGCTCGTGCTCAGCGCCCGTCCCGAGGAGCTCTACCAGCTCGCGGCGCGCGAGACGCTGCTGGCGGCGGAAGAGGATCCGGAGCTTTCCGCCGACCTGGAGCTGCTCTTCGAGCGGCTGGACAATCGCTGGGGCCAGGTCGAGCGCCTGCTGGCGGACATGTTGCGCCAGCGCGCGCACTGGCTGCGCTATGTGTTGGGTCACGAGCCCGATGTCCTGTGTCGGCGCATCGCTTCGAGCCTCGCGCAGATCGTGGCCGATCGCCTGGGCGAGGCCGCGCGCTCATTGGGTGACCAGCCTCTGCGCGGAGGCCGCCTGCCTTCCCGGCGTCGGGCCGCTCAGAGCCGAGGCGGAATGTCTCGCGCCTGGAAGTCTCTGGCGCGGCTCGCGCTCACCGAAAGAGGGCCATTGGCGCAAAGCGATCGACCGCACGCTCGGCGCCGGGTACGAGACGCCGCGCCGCCAAGGACGCGCTGCGGGCCTGCATCGAGCGCCTGGGCGCGACACCCGCCGCGCGCGAGACGCTGCTCGATGTGCTGGCGCTGCCCAGCCCGGAGCTCGCAGCCGCGGATGCCGCCGCACTCGCGGCCCTGTCGCGTGTGCTGCGGGCAGCGGCCGCGCATCTGCAGGCGCGGTTCGCGCTCGAGGGCCGGGTGGACCACACCTATGTCGCGGGCGCGGCGCGCGCGGCGCTCGCCGAGGAAGGGTTGCCGACCGATCTGGCCCTGCGTACCGGACTGTCTCTGCGGCACATCCTGGTGGATGAGTTCCAGGACACCTCGGTGGCGCAGCTCGAGCTGCTCGAGATGCTGACCGCGGGCTGGGAGGCCGATGATGGCAGGACGCTCTTCGTCGTCGGCGATCCGATGCAGTCGATCTATCAGTTCCGCGAAGCCGAGGTCGGCTGTTTCCTGCGCGCGCGCGATCTCGGGATCGGCGCGATCCGGCTGATGCCGCTGCAGCTGCTGCGCAATTTCCGCTCGACGCCGGCGCTCATCCGCTGGACCAATGAGGCCTTCGGCCGGCTCTTTCCGGCCGCCGACGATCTGCGCGCGAGCGCGGTGGCTTTTACCCCGAGCCTGAGCAACGTTGCCGGCGGCGAGCCGAGTCCGGAGCGCGGTCACCGGGTGCGTCGAGATGCGCCTGCTGCCCGATCGAGCCGCCGAGACCGAGGCGATCGTGGCGCGGAGTCAGAGACCTGAAGAAAGGCGACGCGGGAGCCGAGCATCGCGATCCTCGTCGCCGCCCGCTCCCATGCGCACGCCGTCATCGCGGCGCTTCGACGCCAACGACATCGATGCGATCGGTGTGGAGCTCGTGCCGCTCGGCGAGGTGCCGGTCGTGCGAGACCTCGTGGCGCTCACGCGTGCGCTATTTCATCCGGGCGATCGCACGGCGTGGCTCGCGGTGTTGCGGGCTCCGTGGTGCGGAGCTTCGCTTGCGGCTCTGACCAGCCTCTCCACGCGCGGCGACGCGCGGCTGCTCTGTCAGGCGTTGAGCGACCCGGAGCGCCTGGAGGCAGTGTCCGGCGGAGGAGCGCGCGCGGCTCGAGCGGGTGCGGCAAGTGCTGGAGGAGGGAGTCGCGCAGCGGGATCGCATGCCGCTCGCCGATTGGCTGGAGGGAGTCTGGATCGCACTCGGTGCCGCGGATGCGTATCCGGCGGCGGAGTTGCGCCATGCGCGCGCCTTCTTCGACGCGCTGAGCGAGCGCACCGCATCCGGGGAGTGGCGCGGCATCGCGCACGCTGGATTCGGTGTTGACGAGACCTCTACGCGCAGCCGCGGGCACGCACGGCCAGGCCGGTGCAGGTCCTGACCATCCACGGCGCCAAGGGCCTGGAGTTCGACCATGTGTTGGTCCCGGGACTCGATCGCGACCTCAACCGCGGGCGCGAGCCGCTGCTGCGCTGGCTCGAGCTGCCGCGCCCGGAAGAAGGCAGCGATCTCATCATGGCCCCGGCGCCGGTGATCGGCGAGCAGGTGCCGGGAGAGGTCAACACATATCTGAAGCGCCTGATGGCGGGGCGCGCCGGCCAGGAGCAGATCAGACTGCTGTATGTCGCTGCGACGCGCGCGAGACGGTCGCTGCACCTGTACGCAGCGCCCAAACCACGCGCCGACGGCCTCATCGCGCCGCGCTCGCGGACGCTGCTGGCGACGTCTGTGGCCGGCGCTCGGGGCGGATTTCCGCAACCTCGCTGGCCGCCCCGGCGAGCCGGCGACAGCCGCTCAGCTCCGCGATGCAGCGCGGCCGCCCGCTGCGAAGACTCGCGCCCGGATGGCAGCCGCGTCGGCCTGCCGCCCGCGCCGCCGCTGGCGCGCCTGCCGTTGGCACAGCGCTCGCTCGAGCCGCCGGAGTTCAGTTGGGCGGGCGAGACGCGCCGCCACATCGGCACCGTGGTCCATGCGGCGCTGCAGAGCTTTGCCGCGGCCGCCGAGCTGCCGGCGCGCGAGCAACTCGAATCCCAGGTCGGAGTTCTATCGGCGAGCAACTCCGCCGCCTCGGTGTACCCGAGCGCGATCTCGGGCAGGCCGCGGCCGACGTGGTCGAAGCGCTGACCCGCACTGTCGAAGATCAAGAGGGACGCTGGATTCTCTCGCGCGAGCATCGCGAGGCGGCGAGCGAGCTTGCGCTCACGGGGATCGTCGGATGGCCGGCTGACGAGCGTGGTGGTGGATCGATCCTTCGTCGACACACGAGACAGGCGCTGGGTCATCGATTTCAAGACCAGCCGCCACGAGGGCGGCGGCCTGGAGGAGTTCGTCGACCAGGAGCTGGCGCGATATCGCGGGCAGTTGGAAACCTATGCGGCCCTGGCGCGGGGCCTGGGTCCCCAGCCGGTGCGGCGCGCGATCTATTTCCCGCTGCTCGGCGTCTTTCGCGAGTCTCAGTAGGTCCCTGACATCGCGAATTGGCGCCTTCCCTGCGCATCCGGCGAGCCGAGAAACTGGATGGCGTTGAGAAGGGGTTGAGTCACGTTCGCGCGCGGTGTCACGTAGCCCGACAGGTCGTACCCGGGCTGTGGCGTGAGAACGATCGTCCCTGTGACCGCCAGCGGGCCGCCCGCGTCCTGCACGTTGCCTGTCGGCTGCGAGCCGCCGCCGGGGAAGGTCACTGTGAAATTGCCGAGCGGGGTGATGTAGCCGCTGCGGTCGACGAGATCGCTCACCTCGATCGTGCCCTGGAGCGCGGCTCACGATGCCCGTTTTCGTGACTTCCGCCAGCGCGAGGTCGACGTGTACCGAGCCGGTGAGTGTCGGCGGTACCGCCGGGAGTACCGTCGGGTCGAGGGGCAGCGATGCCGTCAGGTTGCGCGCAACGATCGTGCTGCCGAAACCGATCTCGACGTCGCCTCGCGCCGAGGTCGCCGGCGGATGCTCGAGGTCGATGTGCGCCGCGAGCTTGCCGACGAGCAGCCGCGCCGGCCGCAGCTGCCAGGTGAGGTCTCCGAGCGCGGTGCCCCGCACCGTGAGGCCGCTGCAATAGCCGCTCCAGATGGAGCCGTCGACGCTCGCGCAGCTGAAATTCGCGTTGCCGCTCGGCAGCAGCCAGCTCGCCGGCAGGCGCGCGAGCACGATCGCGGCGAAAGCCAGGATCACCAACACGATGACGGTCACGGTCCGCTTCATGCGCAAAGCCTCGGAGCACTCAATACAATGCGAAATCAGGCACAGGGATGTGTCCCGCCGCCGCAGGTGGCGGAGCTTCGAGCAAAAACCACGCTTTTTGCCCGAGGCGCGCTGGTCCGGGCAGGGGAGCCCGGATCCAGCGCATCAAACTAAGGACTCTTCAGGACAAGAGAGGCGTCGACCAGGCCGGGCTCGCCGGCGCTGTCGATGGTCGCGCTCTCGATCTGCACGCCGTTCTGCTGACTCAGGCGCGCGAGCCATCCGACCAGGGCGTCGAACGGCGCCTTCTCCAACTGGACGCTCAGGTTGCCGACGACCGCTCGGCTGGCTGCCGGCGAGCGCGCTGCCGAGCCCGGACTCACGCGCCGACTGATCGACGATCACGATCAGCGATTCGCCCACATTGCCGCGCACCGGTCCCGAGGCGGCGATCTCGGGCGCCGCGTTGCGCATCCAGACGAGGTCCGCCTGTTTGCGGGTCACCTGATCGTGCAGGTGCGAGACGCTGTGATCGAGCGGCACGATGACTGCGATCACGAAGAGAATCGCGGCGATGACCGCGCCCACGAGAAGCATTTGCGGTCCCGCGGCGAGAGCGATTGCGAATCGGGAGGCAAGGTCGAGCGTCGGCGCCATGTCAGCTTCCCGGGGACATCTGGATGCTGCCCTCGTACGAGGAGCCCTTCGGAGTGCCCGCGACCAGGCGCGCCTGCCATCCCTGCTGGCGCAGTTGGCGGCTCAGCCGATCCAGTGACTCGACGGTCGGGCGCCGACGCCTTCAGCTCCAGCGCGCCATCGCGGAAGGTCATCGCTTCGAGCACCGCCTCGGGCGCGGCGCGATGCGCCTGCACCAGCGCCTGCAGTGCCAACAGGAAGCCGCCGGATGCCTGACTCGCCCGTGCCGCGGCGAGCCGTTGCTCCATCACGCGACGCGCCTCGTACGTGACAGGCTGGCCGGGCATCGCCATCTGGAACACCTGCTCGATGGAGGTGTCGAGCCGGTGGTCGGCGTGCTTGAGCACGCTGAGCTCGGCCGCCTTGCCGACGACGTGCAGCCCGACGAAGGCTGCCGAGCAGCATGCGCCGCGACCCGCCACGCGTTCCAGCCCACCGGATGCGTCGCGGCCGGCGTGTAGGGGCCCTGCAGGAGGTTGGTGGCCGCAGTCGTGGGCAGCTGCTGGGCAGAAGAGCGCGAGCGGTCCGCCGGTGAGCAGCTGAATCTGGATGCCCTCGAAGCGCTCGCGCGCCGCTTCGACCACGGCGGAATGCCGCTGCCATTCCGCCGCGCCGGTGTAGAGGATGAGGCCGCGGCCGCCCGGAGTGCCGGGCTCGATGCCGGAGAGCGCGATCTCGAGCGCCTCGGCGAGGGCGTCGGCGGGCAGCGTCACCACGTTGCCGGAGGGGGGCCGTACGACCACCGCATCCTCCTCCAGCAGTGCGACGGCCTGACCGGGATTCTGGGGCAGCAGCTCGCTGTCGGCGTAGAGCGCCTCGGGCTCGAGACCGCTGGATTTGAGGAGGGTGAGTCCACTCGTCCATGAGCTTGCGCGCGACGACGGCGACCGGCACCCGTGACGAATCCCCCTGGCGGCGGCCGATGGCGAAATGCAGATCCTCGATGTCCTCGGCGAGCTGCTCCTCGAGCGCGAAAGGCACGAGCTGCTGCAGCTTGGCGCCCGCCTTGGCCGGGGGCAGCTCCGGCTGCGCCAACAGGACGTCCGCGCCCGGCACCAGCACGACGACGTGCCGCCCGGCCGCACGCGGGGCGGCGAGCGACAGCGGTCCGCCGTGAGGCAGGGCCGGCGGCCGTACCGCGCGCATCGACCACGAGCCCAGGTCGCCTGCTCTTGCGGCGTGCGCGGAAGCCTGAGGAGGAGCCAGTCAGCCATGGGGCGTCATACTAGCAGCGGCACGCTCAATTCGGCGTGAAGCTGCGCAACTCCGGGCGAACCATTCCGTCTGTCCCAGTAGAGCAGGGTATAGACCGAGAATTCGGCCGATCCCACGGTCACGTAGCTGGTCAGGCGGAACCAGTTCGACTTCTGCGGTCAGCGAGGCTGGAGATACTCTGCTGCGGGTTGCCTCCGGCGCCCTGGGCGGGCGTGCCCCCGGGCTGGCCGGTCTGCACGTTACCTGCGGCTGTCACGACATCCGCCGGCGTCGGGAAGCATCCGCCGGACGCCGACCGGTCCTGCTGGAACTCCTTCGCACTCAGGGAGCTCCACTGCTGGTGGCCGGTGAGCGCATCGAGCACCAGGGGCAGGGCATCGCAGGTGTTGATCTGCACCCCGATGGGCAGCGCGACGATGTAGGGCGCCAGCGTGTCGAACTCCGCGCGGGTGACGCCAGGCATCGCCAGCAGCTCGCTGGTGCTGGTGATGGGCAGGTTGGGCGTGCGGTAGGGCGGATCCATCTCCATGTAGACGCTGTCCTCGGCGCCGTCGGGATCCATCGGCGTCGGTGTCCTTGTCGATCCAGTCGACGATGTAGTAGGTCAGCTTCGGATCCAGGTTGAGCGATGGTCAGCAGGCGCTGGAACGCGGCGATCGCGGCCGTGTTGGGCGGTTGCCGTCCGTCAGCACCAGGTCATTGATGTTGAACCGTCCCTGGAGGTCCTCCAGCGACGGCTCGAGCGTCACCCCTGGGGTCACTTCCGACGGCTGTACCGGTTGGTCCAGGGCTGACCCGGACCGGTGAAGGTGGGGTTCTCCTTGAACGTCTGCTGCAGCGCGTAGGCCGCCAGCGACTCCCCGCCTTCGGCGACGAGCAGCGCCTGATCGAATTCGAATGTCGCCGCCGCACGGCGGGCGGTCATCGCGTTGTCGTAGGCCATCGCAGCCGCGATGATGGTGCCGAAGGCAACGAGCAGGATCGCGATGAGGAGCGCCACGCCGCGTTGCTGGCGGCGGGACGGCACGGCGCCACCCATGCGGCGGACGCGCGCAATCACGGGTCGCGAGCGATCATTGATCATTCGTGGTCTCGAAGATGCGAGTGATCCGGCCCCACTGCTGGGTGTCCAGAGTGACCTGCACCGCGAGCGGCCGCAGGCGGAGGAGGGAGTCGGCGATGTTCTCGCCACTCGTGCCAGTCGGCGGCCAGTTGTCGACCCAGGAACGCGTCATCGACATGTACTGGAACGACACGCTGCGCACATGCTTCAGGAGATTGCGCTTCACCGGCAGGCTCGAGAGCGTCCCGTCGAGCACGTTCCAGTGTTCGCGCACCAGGGTGTCGTTATCCATGACGTAGGCGACGCGCTCGAGCTCCGTGCGCGGCTCGCCTATGGGATTGCTCCAGCCGCCGCGCGTCAACTGCACGAGCGGGATGGCGGTGTCCGAATCGGAATCATCCGGTCGTATCCGGGCGCGTCCGATCCATCGGACGACTGGCCTGACAGCAGGCAGGCGCAGATAGCCGTTGCCACCCGGATTGCGCACCGGCCGCGGCTCGATCTGCACGAAGTCCTGCTCCATGATCTGCATGGCGGTCTCGAGCTGCACCAGACTTCTCCTGGTGGCGGGTGATCGTGCCGCGGTTCTGCAGCGCCTGATTGATCGCGCCGTAGCCGATCGCGAACATCACGGCGGCGATGAAGAGCGCCACCAGAAGCTCGATCAGTGTGAATCCGCGAGGGAACGCCGCCGCACGGCTGCAGGAGCCACGAGCGGTCATTGCAATCCCTGCGCGGGGGGGTGACCGTGGGGGTCGTGACTGTGGGGCTGGTGCCAGGCTGCCCCGGCATGGTGGTCGGCAGGGTGTCGATGGGATTCGCGGACCACGGCGGCGGCGGCGGATTGGACGGCGGCGCGATGGCGCTGTCCATGAACCCTGCCGCCGTCGCATACCAGCCACGATCATCCCCGGCGGTGCTGTCCGCCGGCTTCACGTCGACCTCGATCTCAACCATTCCCGGGATCTGCATGTTGGTGACCTTCTGCTGCCACTCCCAGTTCTGCCCGGCGAAGCTCAGGTTGTCATTGCTGGTGCCGGCCTGCGGCACCGTGCCTGACAGCCTGACGGTCTCGAGGCGGTTCAGTGCCACCCAACCGGCGAACGTCTTGTCCTGCAGGTACAGGGTGGTGTTGGCGGAGGAGCTGAGCGACTCCAGGACCGCCGCCATGCCGATGGCGACGATGGCGAGCGCCACCAGCACCTCGATCAGGGTGAATCCCCGCGGCGCTCTCACTTGCCGGCCCCGGTCATCGGCTTGGCGATGATGTCGCCGTCCTTGTTCTCGGCCATGGTGATGCTGTGCCCGGCGCTCGGGCGCGCGAGCGTGACGCTGAAGGAGGACAGGTCACCGCTCGAGAAGATCATCACCTGCGGAGCGAAGGCGGTCGCGTTCGAGTTCGAATCGGAGTCGGTATCCGAGCTGGAATTCGAATTCGAATCGGAGTCAGAACCCGAGCTGGTATGCGGCACCGCCGGATGCGACGGCGGGCTCGGGTTCGGGTTGGAGTCGGTATCCGAGTCGGAATCCGAGTTGGAGCTGGAGCGGCGGCGGCTCCTTCACGGCCTCATCGAGCACGATCGGCCGCGCATCGACCACCAGCTGGAACTCGAGCCCGCTCGGCAGCATCCCGCTCGCGCAAGGCGTCGTCCTCGATCGACGTGCGCCACGCGCCGGTGCGCACGTCATAGACTACGAACTCGTATCCATGCTGGCCGAAGACGATGCCGAAATCCCGGGTCTGCAGCTCCGCCTGGTCGCGGGCGTAGTCCATGCAGTGACAGCAGCCGCTTGCTCTCGGTCTCGAGCTGCGTGTCCTTGCCGGCGAAGTTGATCGACAACAGCATTCCCGCGGTCAGGATCCCGATGATCATGACGACGACCAGGATCTCGAGCAGCGTGAAGCCGGCGTGTCGCGAGGCGCGGCCGCCGGCAGGCGCGCCTGCGGCGGGCGCGCCTCACCGCACCCGCTAATTGTTGAGATTCCAGTTGCCAATGGTGTACCGTTGCCGCCCGGCTGACCATCGGCGCCCAGCGTGTACAGGTCATAGGGCTGGCCGTGCGTTCCCGGGTACTCGTATTGGTAATCACGGCCCCACGGATCCTTGGAAAGCTGCTGAATGTACGGCCCGTGCCAGTGAGTGACCGCCGGATCGTTCGGCTGCTGAGGAGAGCGACTGCAGGCCATCGTCGGTGGAGGGATAGACGGAGTTGTCGAGACGGTATTCGGTCAGAGCGGTCTCCAGGGCCTGGATGTCCGCCTTGGCCTTGGTGACCCGGGCTTCGTCGACCTTGTTGACGACCTGCGGCACGATGACTGGCGGCGAGCAGGCCGATGATGATCACGACGACCATGATCTCGATCAGCGTGAAGCCGCGGGCGTGGCCGCGGTTCCCGGGGCGCTGTGCGCGGGCGGCTGCGAATCTCGTGGGGCTACGGTCGATGGTTCATCATGATGAGCTGAGGTTTCCTACGGGCGGCGGGCGCCCGGGGGCGCGACGCGGAATCATAACCGCGGAGCGGTTGCCTTTGCCTGCGTTTGCGCCGTTTCGACAGTCCGGCCGGGAAGCGGGTTCCTCGATCGGGTGGCTATAATCGCCCGAATTTTTCGAGCAGGCGAGGGTGTATGACGTTTGGCTTCGTATTTCCGGGGCAGGGCTCACAGTCGGTTGGCATGCTGGCCGGCGCTGGCGCCGCACCGCGGCCGAGTCTGCGGTCCGCGACACCTTTACCGAGGCGTCGGCCGTGCTCGGATACGACCTCGTGGCGCTCGTGGCGCAGGGGCCGGCGGAGCGGCTGAACAGTACCGGAGTGCACCCAGCCGGCGATGCTCGCGGCCGGCATCGCGACCTGGCGGCTCTGGCGCGAGCGCGGGGGACCCGAGCCCGAGGTGGTGTGCGGCCACAGCCTCGGGGAGTTCTCGGCGCTGGTGGCCGCCGGAGCGCTCGATTTCGCCGCGGCGATCGGCCTCGTGCAGTTCCGTGGCCGGGCCATGCAGGAGGCCGTTCCCGCCGGCACGGGCGCCATGGCCGCGATCCTCGGGCTGGAGGACGCTCAAGTGATCGAAGCCTGCCGCGAGGCCGCGCAGGGCGGCGTCGTCGAGGCGGTCAACTTCAACTCGCCCGGGACAGGTGGTCATCGCCGGGACGCGCGAGCCCGTGGAGCGGGCCATCGAGGCGGCCAAGCGGCTGGGCGCCAAGCGCGCCATGGCCCTTCCGGTCAGCGTCCCGGCGCACAGCAGCCTGATGACCGTCCGCCGCGCAGCGTCTGGCGGAGCGGCTCGCCACGGTGGATCTGCGGGCGCCGCGCATCCGTTTCGTCAGCGCGGTCGATGCCGCGCCGCACGATGACCCCGAGGACTTGCGGCGCTTCTCGGTGCGCCAACTATCCAGCCCCGTGCGCTGGACGGACACCATTCGGGCGCTCGCCGCCGACGGCATCGGCGACCGTCATCGAGTGCGGTCCGGGCAAGGTGCTGACGGCGCTCAACCGGCGCATCGAGCGCGGTCTCCAATATCAGGCGCTCGAGGATGCGGCGTCGCTGCAGGCCGCGCTTGCGGCGGTCCAGGCTTGAAAGAGGTAGCTCCGCAATGCTCGAGAATGAAGTAGCGCTGGTCACGGGAGCTTCCCGCGGAATCGGGCGGGAAATCGCCCTCGCCCTCGCCGGCGCGGGTGCCCGGGTGATCGGCACGGCGACGACCGCCGGGGGTGCGGCAGGGCTCTCGGAGGCACTCGCGTCGCACGGATACAACGGCCGGGGAGCCACGCTGGATGTCGCGGACGCGGCCTCCATCGATGCCCTGCTGGCCGAGCTCGATGCGGCCGGCGAGATGCCAACCATCCTCGTGAACAATGCCGCGGTCACGCGCGACGCGCTCCTCGCTGCGCATGAAGCCGGAGGACTGGGACCGGGTGATCACGACCAACCTGACCTCGGTATTCCGCCTCTCCAAGGCGTGCCTGCGCCGCATGATGAAGGAGCGGCGCGGCCGGATCGTCAATCTGACCTCAGTGGTCGGGGCTGACCGGCAATCCCGGGCAGACCAACTACGCGGCGGCCAAAGCAGGCATTCTGGGCTTCACCAAGTCACTCGCGCGCGAGGTCGCATCCCGCGGCATCACCGTCAACGCGGTCGCCCCCGGGTTCATCGATACCGACATGACTCGCTCCCTGGGCGAGGAGCAGCGCGCCGCGCTGCTCACGCAGATTCCCGCGGGCCGGCTCGGCGCGGCCGCGGACGTTGCGGCCGCGGTTCTATTCCTCGCCTCGGCGCAGGCGACCTACATCACGGGCGAGACTCTGCACGTGAACGGCGGGATGTACATGCCATGAGATTTCGCGCTGCCGGCGCCTGCCCGGCGATACCGATCGCGGCGGCGCGGCCCGCGTTCGTTGGACCGGCGCAACAACGGGGGCGCTGGCGCAGCCATTCAGCAGACGCTTCCCCTGCCGGCGGCCGCGGCTGATTCCCCAGGAAAAACAATCACTCAGCGCGATCGCACGGCGACTGGCAGGCCCGGGGGTGTTCCCCTACAATACCGCGCCCGCGCTGCCGGCTCCGGCCAGGCGGCATGGGAACGTATTTCCGTAATCCAATTTCTAAAACATAAGGACCATCCGCTAATGAGCACAGTTGAGCAGCAGGTCAAAGCCATCGTGGCCGAGCAGCTTGGTGTCAAGCAGGAGCAGGTGACCAATGACGCCTCCTTCGTCGATGATCTGGGAGCCGATTCGCTCGATACCGTCGAGCTCGTGATGGCTCTGGAGGAGGAGTTCGAGATCGAGATTCCAGACGAAGATGCCGAGAAGATCACCACGGTCCATCAGGCGATCGAGTACATCAACGAGCGCCGCAACAAGGCCTGAGCCGCGGTTCGATCGCGCTCGGGCGGCGCGCAGACCCGAAGCGCTGCGCGCGAGGATTCACGGGGTTCGGCTCTGCGAACCCCGACCGTGATAGTGGCGGGAAGAGCGCCGCAAGATTCCCAGGAACCTCACTTAGAGACGGGTAGCGTGTGAGCAAGCGTCGTGTGGTCGTAACGGGCATGGGCTTGATCTCGCCCGTGGGCAGCGCGGTCGAGACGGCGTGGCAGGCCATTCTCGCCGGCAAGAGCGGCATCGGACCGATCACACGGTTCGATGTCTCCAACTTTCCGGTGCGCTTCGGCGGCCCGGTGCAGGGCTTCGAGGCGAGCCGCTACTTCAACACCAAGGAGCTGCGGCGCATGGACGAGTTCATGCACTACGGTGTCGCCGCGGGCATCGAGGCCGTGCAGGACTCCGGCATCGACTTCTCCAAGACCGACGCGACGCGCTGCGGCGCGGTCTGCGGCGCCGGCATCGGCGGCCTCGGCACGATCGAGAGCGAGTACGACGCGTACGTCAAGACCGACAACCCGCGCAAGATCTCCCCGTTCTTCGTGCCGGCGACCATCATCAACATGATCGCCGGGCACCTGTCCATCAAGTACGGTCTCAAGGGCCCCAATCTCGGCATCGTGACCGCCTGCACCACCTCGACGCATGCGATCGGCATTGCGATGCGCACCATCCAGTACGGTGACGCCGATGTGTTGATTGCCGGCGGCGGCGAGATGGCGACCACGGTATGTGGTCTCGCGAGCTTCGCCCAGGCGAAGGCGCTGTCGACCCGCAATGAGGCGCCGGCGGAGGCCAGCCGGCCGTGGGACCGCGAGCGCGACGGTTTCGTGTTGAGCGATGGCGGCGGCGCCCTGATTCTCGAAGAGCTGGAGCACGCGCGTCGGCGCGGCGCGCGCATCTACGCGGAGCTCGTCGGCTTCGGCATGAGCGGCGATGCCTACCACATCACGCTGCCTCCTGAAGACGGCGAAGGTGCTCGCGTCGGCGATGGCGAATGCGCATGAAGGATGCATGCGCTGAACCCGGACGATGTGCAGTACGTCAATGCGCACGCAACCTCGACGCCCGCCGGCGACAAGGCGGAGACGATCGCCATGAAGCGCGCCTTCGGCGATTACTCGCGCCGGCTCGCGGTGAGCTCGACCAAGTCCATGACCGGGCACCTGCTCGGCGCCGCCGGGCGTGGTGGAGGCGATATTCTCCATCCTCGCGATCCGCGATCAGGTCGCGCCGCCCACCATCAACTACCACACCCCGGATCCCGACTGCGATCTCGACTTCGTGCCGAACACGGCGCGGCCAGATGAAGATCGATGTCGCGCTGTCGAATTCCTTCGGCTTCGGCGGCACCAACGGGAGTGTCGTTTTCAAGCGCTTCTAGTCGACTGGCCCATAGTGTGCTTTCGCACGCGAGGCACTAGTTGATTCTCCACGAGCTCGACGTTTCGCCCGACGTGCTGAGGCAACTCGCCGCGGTGCATCCGGAGCGCTACCCCGTGCTGTTCGATAGCGCGGCCGCAGGGCCGCTCAGCCGCGCGAGCGTGCTCGTGGGGCAGCCGACCGCGGCGATCTGGCTCGATGCGCAGGGACGGATCCAGGCGGAGGGCGCGATTCCAGCGGGCATCGTCGTACCGGGACAGGGATTCCTGCGCACTCTCGAGCGTTGGGCCGCTAGTGAGCAGGTCGCCACGGGCGATCCGGGCGATCTGCCGTTCCGCGGCGGCTGGGCCGTCTTCCTCGGCTACGAGATGGCCGGAGAGATCGAGCCGCGACTCGCTCTGCCGCGCCCATCCGCCGTGCATCCCTGGCAGGCGTTCGCACTGCGCGTCCGCTGTGCGCTCACTCACGACATGCTCTCGGGGAAAGTTCTAGCGATCGCGGAGGAGGGCGCCGAGGACGCGCTCGCCGCATTGGAGAGCGATGCCCGGGAGCTGATGCACGCCGGCTCCGCTCCCGCCGGCACGCCCGCACCGCTCGCTGTGGCGCGCGTCACCGAGGAGGAGCCCGCCGCTTACCTGGAGCGCGTGAGGCGCGGCAAGGAATACATCCGGGCGGGCGACATCTATCAAACCAACCTGTCGCGGCCGTGGCGGGTCGAGCTGCGGGAGAAGGCGAATGTAGGGCGGCTTTACGAGCGGCTGCGCGCCGTCAATCCGGCACCGTTCGCGGCGCTCGCGCAATGGCGTGGCGGCGCGCTCCTCAGCTCCTCTCCCGAGCGGCTGGCCTGCATCGCCGCCCGGCGCATCGAGACCCGTCCCATCGCGGGCACCCGGCCCCGCAGCCGGCGCCCGGGCGAGGATGCGCGCGAGACCGCGGCCCTGGTGGCGCACCCCAAGGAGCGCGCCGAGCACATCATGCTCATCGACCTCGAGCGCAACGACCTCGGGCGAGTCTGCGAGGCGGGGACGGTGCGGGTCGAGGAGTTGATGTCCATAGAGTCCTACGCCCACGTGCACCACATCGTCTCCAGTGTCACCGGCACACTGCGGCGGGAAGTTACCGCGATCGAGGCTCTGCGCGCGGTGTTTCCCGGCGGCACGATCACCGGCTGCCCGAAATTCCGCTGCATGCAGATCATCGCCGAGCTGGAGGGCGAGGGGCGCGGCGCCTACACGGGCTCACTCGGGCTGCTGGCGCGGGACGGCAGCATGGATTTCAATATCCTGATCCGCACCATGATTCTCTCGGGCCGGAGCATCGAGTTTCGCGCCGGCGCCGGCATCGTGGCCGACTCCGATCCGGAGCATGAGCTCGAGGAATGTCGGGCCAAGGCACGGGGACTGCTCGCAGCTTTCGGCGACGTGCCGCGAGCCGGAGCCGCCGCTTGAACGCGCCCATCGCGCCAGGCTCCGATGCGACCCTGTCGGTCCTGATCAACGGTGATGCCGCCGGTGGCCTGTCGCCGCTCGACCGCGGCCTGCATTTCGGCGACGGTGTCTTCGAGACGATAGCCTGCCTGCACGGTCGCCCCCGCTTTCTGGCGTTGCATCTCGAGCGGTTGGCGCACGGCTGCCGCACTCTCGGTTTCTCGCCACCCGCGGCGCAGTCGCTGCGGGCGGAGATCGAGCGTCTCGCGGGCGCGACCGAGCGCGCGATCGTGAAGCTGATGGTCACCCGGGGTCCGGCGACTGTGCGCGGTTATGCGGTCAGCGGCCGCGAGCAGGCGACACGGCTGGCGATTCGTTATCCTTGGCCGGTGGAAGATCCCGCCTTGCAACAGCAGGGGGTCAGTGTGCGCGTGGCGGCAATGCGGCTCGGCGAGAATCCCGTGCTGGCCGGCCTCAAGCACTGCAACCGCCTGGAGGAAATCCTCGCCCGCAGCGAGCCCGGCGCCGAAGCGGCCGGCGAGGCCCTGATGCTCAGCCGATCCGGAAAGCTGATCTGCGGCACCATGACCAACGTGTTCCTCGTCGACGGGCCGCCGGGATCGCCGCGCCTGCGTACGCCCGCCATCGACCTCTGCGGCGTAAGGGGGGTCATGCGTCGCGTCGTGCTGCGGGAGGCGCACGGAGCCGGCATCACGGCAACGGAATGCGCCTTGACCCTGGACGATCTTGCGGTGGCCCAGGAAATCTTCCTCACCAACGCCAGGGTGGGCATCTGGCCGGTGGGCCGGTTAGCGGACCGGACGCTGACCCCGGGTCCCGTGACGCGGCGCCTGCAGAATCTGCTGCAGCCCCTGCTGGAGGAACCGGCCGATGCCTGAGGCACCCCGGCATCGCGGCCGCGCGCTCGTCATCGTGCTGTTGGGGCTCATCATCCTGGCGGCGGCCGTGGGCTACACGCTGCTGGGCGAGAACTTTCATGCTCCGGGTCCGGCGCCGGCGGCCGTCAAGTTGAAGGTTGCCGCGGGGGAGAGCACCCGCGCCGTGCTCACGCGGCTCGCGGCTCTCGGTGCCGTCGCTCACCCGCGGGAGGTGGAGCTCTATCTGCGGTTGCATCAGCGCATGCCGCGCATCGAGATCGGCACCTACGAGGTGCCGGCGCAGGCGAGCCCCGCCGACATCATCCTCATGTTCGACCAGGGCAGAGTGGTGTTGGATCAGATGACCGTGGTCGAGGGGGCGACCTTCGCCGACTTCCGTCGGGAGCTCGACGCGCAACCGGAGGTTGCGCATACGCTGCGCGGCAAGAGCGATGCCGAGGTCATGAGCGCGCTCGGCCATGCCGGGGAAAACCCGGAGGGCCGCTTCTTCCCCGACACCTATCGGTTCGCGCCCGGCACCAGCGACCTCACCATTCTTGCGATGGCCTACGAGCGCATGGCCGCTCTGCTGGCGAAGGTCTGGGAGCAGAGGAGCCCCGATCTGCCCTTCGACAGTCCCTACCAGGCGCTCATCCTCGCCTCCATGGTGGAAAAGGAGACGGGCGTCGCCGATGAGCGCGCGCGTGTCGCCGGCGTCTTCGTCAACCGCCTGCGTCGTGGCATGCGCCTGCAGTCGGACCCGACCGTGATCTATGGACTCGGCAGCCAGTACGACGGGACGATCCACACCCAGCGACCTCACGACGGATACGCCTTATAACTCCTACACGCGCGCGGGCCTGCCGCCGACACCGATCTCACTCCCGGGTCTCGAGTCGCTGCTCGCGGTCGTGCAGCCGGATCAGACGGATGAGCTGTATTTCGTGGCGACCGGGCAGGGCGGTCATCATTTCTCGAAGACCCTTGCGCAGCACGATGCGGCGCTGCGCGTCTATCTGTCAGCGCCTGCGCGAGGAAGAGCAGGCGGGGGCGCGCCGGCAGGCGGCGGGCAATCGATGAGCAGGGGCCTCTTCATCACCCTGGAGGGCATCGAGGGCGCCGGCAAATCCACTGTCGCGCGCGCGATCCGCGATTGGCTGGCGGCCCGCGGGATGGGCGTCATCCTCACCCGGGAGCCCGGCGGAACGCCGCTCGCGGAGCGGGTGCGGCAGATAGTGCTGGAGCGCGGGGACGAGCGCCTGACCGCGGCGACGGAGACGCTCCTCATGTTCGCCGCGCGGGGCATCCACCTCGAGAATCTCATCCGGCCGGCGCTCGAGCGTGGCGATTGCGTTGTCTGCGATCGCTTCACGGATGCCAGCCGCGCCTATCAGGGTGCCGCGCGGGGCGTCGATCCGGCTGTGGATCGAGTCCCTGGTGAGTCAGGTTCAGGGCGACCTGCAGCCGGACTGCACGCTGCTGCTCGATCTGCCGGTGGCTCATGGGCCTCGAGCGCGCGCGCAGCCGCCACGCCGGCGCCGCGGACCGATTCGAGGCCGAGGCCCAGGCCTTCTTCGAGCGGGTGCGCGCGGGATATCTCGAGCTGGCGCGAGCGCGAGCCGAATCGCATTCACGTGATCGATGCCGCCGTCCCGCTCGCGGCGGTCGAGCGGCAGGTCGAGGCGGTGCTCGAGCGGTTGCTCCGGGGTCGGGCGCCATGACTCCGGACTGGCTCGGCTCCGAGACTGCCCGCTTGGGCGCGGCGTATTCGGCCGGCAGGTTGCCGCACGCTCTGCTCATCCACGAGGCGCCGGGCGCCGGCGGCGAGTGGCTCGCAGGCTGGGCCGCGCGCATGGTTCTTTGCACGCATCCGTCGTAGGCGCCGTGCGGCCGCTGCGCCTCCTGCGAGCGCGCGTTGCAGGGACAACATCCGGACCTCATCACCGTGCGCCCGCTCGAGGAATCCACCCAGATCCGCATCGAGCAGGTGCGCGAGCTCGCCTCGGAGCTCGCCCTCACGGCCCACCAGGGCGGCTACAAGGTCGGCATCCTGTCCCCGGCCGACAGCATGAACCGCTTCGCCGCCAATGCCCTGCTGAAGACTCTGGAGGAGCCGCCTCCGGGCACCCTGCTCATTCTCGTCGCCAGCCAGCCCTCACGCCTGCCCGCCACCATCCTCAGCCGTTGCCAGCGCGTGCGGGTGCGCGCGCCGCAGCGGGCCGCAGCCGTCGCCTGGCTCGAGGCGACGCGCGGGCCCGGCGACTGGGGACGGGTGCTGGCCGTCCTCGGGACGGCCCCCCTGGCGGCGGCTGAGGCCGATCCGGCGGCGGTGGTCGAGGTCGCCACCGAGGTCCGCCGCGGGCTGGAGGAGGCCACCGCGGGTGCGGGCGACCCCGTGGCCACGGCCGAGCGCTGGGCCCGGTCCGAGCTACCCTTGCGGCTGAAATGCGTTGAGAATTGGCTCACGGAACGGATCCGCGCCGGCATGGGCGGCGGGGGCGTCTTTACGGAAGTGCGGGCTGGCGCGCACCCCGGCGGGCAGGCGGAAAGCTTAGACTTGCGCCAGCTTTTCGGGCTCCTGGACGCTGTCCGGGAGCTCAAGTCATCGTTCGACGCGCCGATCAACCGGGGACTGGCGCTCGAGGGCCTGCTCCGCAGCCTCTCGGCGCGCCCCGCATAAGCTGAAAGCCTGAGGAAAAGATTTGAGAGCAGGTGGGAACAAGCCGGGCCTGTTGACGCTCACGATCAAAGACAAGAGCGCGCTCTACCTCGCCTACATGCCGTTCGTGAAGAACGGCGGCCTCTTCATCCCGACCAACAGCAACTACCGGTTGGGGGATGAGGTGTTCATGCTGCTCAATCTCATGGGCGAGGACGAGAAGCTGCCGGTCGCGGGGCGCGTGATCTGGGTGACGCCGAAAGGCGCGCAGGGCAAGCGCACCGCCGGCATCGGGGTGCAGTTCAGCGAGCAGGATCACGGCCAGACGCAGAAGAAGATCGAGACCTATCTCGCCGGCGCGCTTGCGGGCGACAAAGCCACACACACGATGTGACCTGCTGCGTGCGACGTTCGAAAGCGAATCAGTAAGCGGACCAGGGCCATCCATGGGCCGCGGGGTCGAACGAGCCAAGCGGCTGGCCGCGCGAATCGCCGGGAGCGATTCGCGCCAATGAACTCAGGCCGACCGGCGCAGCGAGATGCCGCTGTGTGTCAGGCCGCCCGTCAGCACGTACGCATCGAAGCCGCGCTCCACCAGGATGTAGGCGGCCGCGGAGCTGCGCCGGCCGGTATCGCAATAGACGACATACGGCACGTTGCGGTCCAGCGTCGTGAGCTTGAGG
Source organism: uncultured Pseudomonadota bacterium (assembly GCA_963726045.1). GTDB lineage: Bacteria > Pseudomonadota > Gammaproteobacteria > Steroidobacterales > Steroidobacteraceae > 13-2-20CM-66-19. The sequence continues at coordinate 166,503 of CAVSAZ010000011.1, read as the reverse complement.
CGGATGAAGTAGAGCGGGATATTGAGCGAGCCTTCGATGGACAGGTTCTGATGCTCGCTCGGCAGGCGCACGTCGAGCCAGCTGCCGCCGCGCGCAATGATCTCCCGCGCCCGGTCGTAGCTCACCCATTGCAGCAGCGGCTCGTTCATGAGCTCGCGGAAATCCTGCTTGTTGAGGCGCATCAGCACCCCGTCGGTGAGCATCGCGACGGTGGCGTTGCGCTTGGCTTCCGCGATCAGCGCCTCCTCGCCGAAAGTGTCGCCGACGCCGAGCTCGGCCAGCTTGATGCCCTCCTTGTTGAGAGGCGTCTCGCGGGTCACGACGCACTTGCCGCTCACGATCACGTAGAAGAAGTCGCCCTCGTCGCCCTGCTTGATGACGACATCGCCGGCGCGGTACGGCACCCGCTGCAGGCGCATGAAGATGGCCTGGATGTTGGCGGGTGGGATGCGGTGGAATGCCTTGGTCGAGAGCAGCGTCGTCATCCAGTCATCGCCGCCCGAGGCGCCTTCGAGCTGCGATTGCAGCTCCGCCACCTCGTAGGTGCCCGTCTGGTCCCAGGTGATGACGACATCGAGCAGCTCGCTGTCGATCGAGAGATAGCTGACCTCGTCGACCGCGCGCGCGGTCACTCGCCGCGGCAGCTGCGGATGCAGTGGGGAGCGCGCCTCGGGTGAGCCGCCGCGGATCATGGCGACGGTGCGCTCCGCTTCCTTCATCTCCACCATTCCGGAGACGAGCCACACGGTGCGCTTGTCGGTGTCGCCTTCCTTGAAGAGCGTGCGGCCGGCAGGCATGGTGCGCACGACGACTTTCTTGGCGAGCGCCGCGAGGTTATCCCGCTTCAAGCCGTCGAGCGGCGCGAAGGTCTTGAGCAGTTGAACGCTTGCTTCGCGTTCTTCGAGCATTTTTAGTAAGGCCTGACGGTGTTCGGTCCGAATGCGCCCTGTCCGGCGCGGCTCGTGCCGTGAAAATTATGTCCGATGGTAGCACAGGGTCCCCGGAGCACCGGGGAGCCGTTCACGGTTTTGGCGGTGAGCGGTCGGTCACAGTTTCCTGGCGGCCCGCTGCGCCCGCGACCAGGGCCCAGCCGGAATCCGGCTGGAAACGGGTACCGTAGCGGGTGGCCAGCTCCTCCAGCCGCTCGACTACCGCGGCCACGCCCCGACTGCGCGCGTAGGTGAGGGGGCCGCCGCGGAAGGGCGCAAACCCGGTGCCGAAAATGACGGCCGCATCGATGAGGTCGGCATCTTCCGCGATCTGCTCCCGCAGACACGCGACGCACTCGTTGACGAGCACCAGGATCAGGCGGTCGATGAGCTCGCGCGGCGCCGCCTCGGCCGCGGCGGCCGACTTCACGGGCTTGCCGTCCCTCCATAGATAAAATCCGGCGCCGCTCTTGCGTCCCAGCTTGCCGAGCGCGATGAGCTCACGCAGGCGCGTGAGATCGGGCCCGGGGCGCCCGAGCTCCGCGGCGATGATCTCGCCCGACATGCGCGGCGACATCGAGGCCGACGACGTCGGCGAGCTCGATCGGGCCCACCGGCATGCCGAAGGCCACGGCGGCCTCATCGATCACGGCGATCGGCACTCCCTGTTGCGCGGCGTACATGGCCTCGTGCAGATACGGCATCAACACCCGGTTGACGATGAATCCGGGGGCGCTGCGGCAGGGCACGGGCAGCTTGTCCAACCTGCGGGTGAAGGCGATCGCGGTCTGCAGGACCGCGGGATCGGTTGCTTCGGAATGGATGATCTCGACCAGCGGCATCTGCGGCACGGGATTGAAGAAATGCAGACCCGCGAGGCGCCTCGGCTCCGCCAGATGCTCGGCCAGGGACTCGAGCACGATGCTCGAGGTGTTGGTCGCGAGGATCGCGCCGGGCTTCATCTGCGGCTCGAGCCGCGGCGTAGAGCTCGCTCTTGGCCTCCAGGCTCTCGAAGATGGCTTCGATCACGACATCCGCCTGCGGCGACGCCGTCGCCGGCGACATCGGCCGTCAGGCGCGCGGTCGCGGCCTCGATCTTCGCCGGATCCCGCAGTCGCTTCTCGAACAGCTCGCGCGCGCGGGCGAGCGCCGGCTCGATGAGCTTGAGCTCGCGATCCTGCAATGTCACGTTGAAGCCGCGCAGCGCCGACCAGGCGGCGATGTCACCGCCCATCACGCCGGCGCCCACCACATGCACGCGCTCGATCGGAGTCGGGGATTTGCCGCCGAGGGCCTTCAGCCGATCCTGCAGCAGGAAGACGCGGATCAGATTGCGCGCCGTCTCCGTGGTGAAGAGGTGCGCGATGGAGCGCGCCTCGGCTTCGAAGGCGACGGTGCCATGGGCGCCGTAGCGCGCCCAGAGATCGATGATGGCGTACGGGGCGGGGTAGTGCTCGCGACGCGCCTTCTGCGCGACCTGCCCGATGAGCGAGCGCGGTACGTCAGCCAGCGCACGAACGGCCAGCTCAGCATGCGCTCGGTGAGCCCGGGTCGATGCGGCGCGCGGCGGATCGAGGATCAGCTCGCGCGCGGCCGAGCGCAGCTCCGCTCTCCGGCACCAGCTTGTCCACCAGGCCGAGGCGCAGCGCCTTGTCCGCGCGCACCGACTTGCCGGTCAGCATCATCTCCATCGCGGCGCGCACGCCGATCAGGCGCACGCTGCGCACGGTGCCGCCGAACCCAGGATGGATACCGAGCTGCACTTCCGGGAAGCCGAGCGACAGCACGCTCGTCATTCACCGCGACGCGGTAGCGGCAGGCGAGGGCGAGCTCGAGGCCGCCGCCGAGCGCGAAGCCGTGAATCGCGGCGACGGTGGGGCAGCCGCAGCGCCTCCAGGCGGTCGAACACCTGCTGGCCGGCGTGGATCAGCCGATAGCCGCTCTCGGGGCTGGTGATGCCGGTGAACTCCTTGATGTCGGCGCCGGCGACGAAGCCGCTCTTCTTGGCCGACAGCACCACGACGCCGCGCGGCGGCGGCAACGCGATCCGATCGAGCAGCGCGTTGAGCTCGCGCAGCACGCCGCTCGAGAGCACGTTGGTGGAGGTGTCAGGCTTGTCGGCCGTCAGCCAGACGATGCCGTCGCTGTCGCGCTCCATCTTCCAGGCGGAGGGCCCGGCAGGAGGGGAGGCCTCGTTATTCTTCATGTTTGCCCCTGCGGTGTGCGATCAGGCAGCAGCCTCGCTCTGCTCGGTCTTGTCGGTGCGCACGTGGAAATCGCATATCAGCGGGCGGTGATCCGAGTACCGCACGTCCGGTACGCGGAAATCGGTGACTTCGATTCCTTCGCTCACCAGGATGAAGTCGAGCTCGACTCGCGGCACGCGCGCCGGAAAGGACGGCAGGCCGGCGGAATTGGCGCTGCGCAGACCGGCCGCCCGCATGAAGAGGTAGATCTCGTGCGTGCCCCAGAAGGTGTTGAAGTCGCCGGCCACGATGACGGGCTTCTTCGACTTGACGATGAGATCGTGCAGCGAGCGCAGCTGGTACTGGCGGTGGCGAAACTTCAGGGAGAGGTGCACCAGGAATACGCAGACACCCTCGAGCTCGAGCTCGATGATGAGTCGCTTGATGCCGGTATCGAAGTAGTGGAAGCGCTCACCGTGCACGTGCGGCGCGGACAGGAATGCGTTGCCTTGCTTGCGCACGATGGGCATCAGATGATTGATCGAGCTGGCGCCGTACTTGCACTGGTAGGTCGAGTAGTGTCCGAGCTCGGTGGCGATCGCCTCCGCCTGGTTCACCATGCCGGTGCGGATCGAGCCGGTGTCGACCTCGACCAGGCCGACGACATCGGGCCCTTCCGCGCGCAGGAATTCGGTGATGCCGGCGAGGACTTTGCGGTTGCTGCGCAGGTACCCGGCGCCCGGCAGCGGCAGGTGAAACGCCGGGCCGGTGCCCGTGGCATAGCGGATGTTGTAGACGACCAGGCGCAACGTGGGGCAGTCCTGCACGGCGGCAAGCCAGAGGACAGCAGATTGTATTGCATATCGGCCGGGCCCGTGGCCGCGCAATGGCTTCCGGGGCGATGCCGCCGCCCGGCGGCGACAGTCCGAGCAGGCTTCGCGCCAGCCGGCTCTTGTGCGAAACTTGACCGTATGACGCAGGCGAATCCCATCCGGCTCTTCGTCACGCACGTCTGGGAGCCGGGCGATGACTATCTGCGGGTATTCGAGTATCTCGAAAGCTCGCGGAATTTCTTCTACCGCAATTTCAGCGCGCCGGAGAAGCGTCCCGCCGGAGACAAGGAGGCCGCCAAGGAGGAACTGCGCCGCCAGATCGCCCCGGTCGAGGCCGTGATCGGCCTCTCCAGCCTCTTCGAGGCCAACCAGGACCTCGTCACCTTCCAGCTGCTCTATGCGCAGGCGAGTCAGAAGGCGGTGGTGCTGCTGAAGCCGTTCGGCTCCCAGAAGCCGGTGCCCAAGGTCCTGGCCGATCTCGCCGATGAGGTGATCGAGTGGGACGAGCGCGCGCTGGTCGATGCCCTGCGCCGGCAGGCGCGCCACGAGGAGACGACCCGCTGGGACACCATCGAGTTCAAGCTCGAGTAGTTACTGCGACGGCCAGCAGTACGAGGAGTCATCGGCGCTGGCGCTGTTCAGTGCCGTCCGCTTGCCGTTCGATTCAACGGTGAAGGACTGGCAATAGGTGTCCTCGTCCTGTCCCTTGCCGGCCACCGGTGTGGCCGTGAGCAGATACGACGGGGCCGTGATGTTCGGATCCGGTACCGTGACAGTGATGTAGTAATAGCCGCTGCCTACGGGATTGCCCGACCCGAAGCCGGCGTAGCCCAGATTGCTGGCCGTGCTGGTGTAGCCGTTCTGGGTGGCGTAGTAGCGCTCCTCGCGGGAGGCGAGCTCGACCAGATAGTTGCGCGCCTCCGTGCGCCGCGATTCCCGCATCTGAGCGAGGTAGGTCGGTACGGCGACCATCGTCAGGATGCCGACGATGATCACGACGATCATCAGCTCGACCAGGGTGAAACCGGCCGCCCGGCGGGCCGGCGCCGACAGGAAGGTGGAGATGCGGTGCTGGGGTGTCATGGTCGCACTCGATGCTAACGTAGTTGGATCCAGGTTTCGCGGTTACCGCTGATGTTGTTGCCTGGTTGGATCTGTGTCGGAGTCCCGGCGCCGCCGCTGGTGCTCTGGTAGATCAGATAGGTATTCGCCGGGGCGCCGTTGGTATAGGTCGTCGAGACCTCGCTCGAGCTGCCGGCGGCATTGGTCTGCAGAGCAATCGTCGAGGTGTTGCCGTTGTTGACGAAGAAACCGGTTGCCGGGTTGCCGTTGGTCAGGTTGAGCGCGTAGCTCCAGCCCTGGTCTATGTCCGGGGAGCACATGAGCGGCGAGTCGATCGCCGGCAGGATCGTGTTGAATTGGATCGCGGTCGTCACCTCGGTCGGGTTGTAGATGACCTGCTCGTAGGTGTTGGCGCCGAAGCCGGAATTCGAGCCGATCAGGTTGATGTACCAGCCGTATTGGGCGTTGGTGCTGACCGCGCTGGTATGGGCCGAGAGCGTGGCCGCGGTGCAACTCGTGGTGCCGACCCAGCAGACCATGTAGGGCGTCTCGATGGAGGGCAGGCCGGTCGTGGCATCGAGAGTCACGGTCTGCTGCTGCAGGTTCGTCTGCCCCAGGGTGGTGATGGTGCCGGCCGGCATGCTGGCGAACTGCGTGCTGTTGTGGGTGTTCCAGCCGCTCATGTTCCAGTCCCACACGCCATAGAAGGACTGCTGTCCCGTCGCGTAGCTGACGGCGTTCGTCTGGGTGACCGGGAATTTCTGTCCGGTGCCGAAGAACAGCATGAGCTGCACGCCCGGGGTTCCCTGTACGAATACCGGATAGACATCGCTGGTGATCGGCTGCGAGCCGGTGGTGAAGAGCGGGCCGGGGGTGACCGCCCACGAGCTCGGATTGCTGCTCGTCAGGTCGAAGCGCCAGACATTGCCGAGTATATCGCCCGCGTAGACGTAATCGACCACGTGATCCTGGTCCATGTCGACCGGGTGGGCGTAGGCGATGCCGTCGTTGGTGCCGGTCTTGCCAGCGCTCAGATAGTACATGGTCTGCGTGCCGGTGCTCGGAGCGATAGTCAGGATGTATATGCCGGCATCGCCCGTCGAGCTGTTCAGGCCGTTACCGAAGATGAGCGCCCAGGTCCCATTGTGCAGCCGGCGGATCGTCGGGGTGCCGTAGGTGTTGCCGAGGCTCAGAGCGCAGTTGGCCACATTCGTGCAGGTGAAGTTTCCGGGGTTGGTGGTGGCGGAGGTACCACCCTGCCAATCACCCATCACCAGAGTCGAAGCGTTCGACTCGGCGAAATTGGCGGGATTCGTGACATCCAGTGCATAGATCTCCGCGCCGCCGGGGCCGAGGCCGCCGACTACCCAGGTATGCCAGGCGCTCCCGTAATACAGGTCACCCGTGCCCGGTGTGGCATCGACGGAGAATGCGTGGCCGTACTGAGGGTTGGCGTAGTCGACGTATGAGTTCGATGCGCTATGTATGTTCTGCAGGACGCCCTGCGGCATGTAGGCGAGAAGCTCCTGCCCCGTGTTCGTCGTGCTGCTGTAGATGGTTCCGGTCGTATCGAAGGCGCCGGCACTGAAGCCGTGGAGCATGCCGTCATTGGCCCCTACGTACACGATGTTCTGGCGCGTAGCCTCGGCGCTGACGTAACTCGAGTAAGACTGGCCGGAATTCTCCGACATGGTCGCGCTCGGATACAGCTTGTCGCCCCAGTTGAACGGGGTCTCGTAGGCCACGAAGATCGCCTTCGATGGCGGCCCCACCCAGCTGGAGCTCGAGTCGATGATGTCGGCGAGCACCGAGTCCAGGTTGCGATAGATTCCGCCGTTTTGGATCTCCTCGGCCGGGTCGCCGCGCAGGAATTGCAGTCGGTCGGCGGTCTGTGACGAGTCGCCGGCATCCAGAGCGCCCTGCTCAGCGGTGCTGAGGTTCGACCACTCGAAGGGGATACCCGCTGTGCCGCTGTAGGTCAGAACGACGCGGCCGCCGGAGCCCGTGACCCAGTTTTGCGCGGCGACGGGGCCTGCCACGCCGGTGGTGGCGCAGCTCGCCCCGGCTGCCACTCCGGTCAGCGAGCAGGATCCGTCCCAGTTCGCCGTCGTGTTGATCGTGAGCACACCGTTGGTGTTGATCAGCGAGTTCGCCGTGATGGTGCCGGTCCAGTTCTGCGGATCGTAGTAACCGAAGTAGGCCTGCGAGCCGTTCTGGACCTTTGACGACTGCTGCTGGTTGACCGTAGTCGAGCTCGCCGCCTGGCCGGCCGGCGCCACCTTGAAGCAGAGCACCTCGTGAATGTTCGAGCTGCCACCGGTCGAGCCGGCAAAGCCGAAGCGGACCGTCGAGGGCAGCGGACCGTTGGAAGCGCTGATGCTCTGGTTCTTGATGACACCGGTCCAGGCGCCACCGTTGTAGCTGTAGGAGAGGCTGAGCAGGCCGTTGGCCGTGATCTTCAGGTCGTACGTGATCGGGTTCGCCCCCGTGCCGTACGTGCTGTTTGAGACCGGCGGCGATTGACGGGAATAGCCTCCAGCCGAGTACTCCTTGGCGATCTGCACGCTCGCGGGCAGCACCTCGAAGGCGTTGGGGATGGCCGGATAGTCGTACAACACCGCTCCCCCGTTCGCGGAGGTCGCATTGGTGTTCGTCGGTGCGGACGGCGTGGAGTAATTCCACAGCGTCCCTGTTTGACAGGTCGCCTCGACAGCGTCCTCCCAGTACGGTTTGCCGCTGCTGTCACTCGTGGTCTGCAGGCTCGTAGGATAATAGGTCGGATAGTTGGCGTTCAGCCAATACCAGTCCACGTTACCGGCGCCACGCAAGCCGATGCGGTTGGCCCACTGGCCGCCACCGGTGGCGGTATTGTCACCACTGACGTGCGCGTTAGCGACACCCAGCGTGTTCTGCATGCCGTTGAGGAAATTGCCATATTCGTCGATGCCGAGGCCGATGTAGGCCCCGTACATACCGTGATAGTCAGGGTTGCTGCCGTTGTTGCACGTATAGCCGAGGCTTCCGCCATACGAACCGATATTGTCCGAGGTGCCGTCCGGCTCCACGGCAGTGCCTATGGTCACACTGCCGTTAACCAGGAAGAAGCTCATGCCGTCGGCGCCGTCGTACTGATCCGGATCCGTGGCCTCGACGACTTCGCTGCACGTCGTACCGATCCGGAGCCGGAGGCGGTGTAGCCAGTGGGACAGTTGTAGGTCGTCGAGGTCGGTGACGTCGTCTTCGAGCAGGTCGTGCCGATCCGGAGCCCGAGGCGGTGTAGCCGCTAGGGCAGCTGTAAGCCGTGGGGGACTTGCGGTCTTGGAGCCCTTCTTGCACGTCGTGTCGAGTGCGGTGCCTGGGTATAGCCGCTGGGACAGCTATAGGTTGCGTCGAGCTGACCGTTGCGACGCAGCTCGAACCTGACACGGTGTAGCCGCTCGGGCATAGTTAGCTGGCAGTGGCCGACTGCCGAGCTGGTGCATTGGCCGTTGCTCGCCGACGAGCCGGACGGACAACCTGCGCTGTTGCCACCGGAATCGCCTCTGTACGTGACGGTCTTGAATGTGATATCGAGACCTTGGTCGGTGGGGTAGGTATTACCGGAGATGATGACGCCGTTCTGGCTGTGGCCGCCGCTGCCGCAGCCGCTGCCGGAGTTGATGCAGCCGTTGGTGAAACGCAGCGCTCCGTACCCGGTTGGGTCGGGAAGCGTGACGGTCAGTGCCGGCGCCGGCACGCCGTTATAACCGCCGACCAGAGTTCTCAGCTGTAGTAGCTGTCCTTGGTGCAGCCAGGTGGCCTGCCGGGCTCGGTGGTGGTGGCGACAGTGCTCGCGGTCAGGCAGGCGCCATTGTAGAAATACCAGGGGTTGGTCGTGCCGATGCCCGTGAAATCCTCGGAAACCAGCGCCTGTGCGAAACCCGGGCCGCAATAGAGGAACGCGCTGACGGTCACGAGCGCGATGAGCCATATTCTGTTGGCACGCATAATGATTCTCCGGAATGTCACGGGCCACCCCCGCCGGTGGCTGTGTAGCGGATCTGATAGGTGCTCTCAACGACGGCAACTGTGCCGGCTGCGCCGCCGTAGGACCAAGCGTCGATCTGATAGTCGACGGCATTGGCGTAGGTGGCGTCGGTGCCGACGTCGGCGATGTAAACTGTGGGTGCCTGGACGTAGCTATTCGGGCCGGCAGCGGTAGTGAAGAGATTGCCGGATCCCGAGGGTGGGTTGTAGCTGTATCCGGTCCCAGCGCCTCCGATGTTCCACGGCACGACCGCGGCGGACAACGCATCAGTGGACGCCGCCAGGGTATTCGAACAGATGGCCAAGGATGCTGCAGAGGTGAATGTCGACGGCGAGCAGACGGTCAGCGAATTGGTGGTCACGTTGTTGACCAGCCACATCTCGGCGTACGTCTCGCTGCTGGTGGCCGCCTGCAGTGCGCGCTGCTTGTCCATCACGTTGCCCGCAATGCGGGTCTCGAGGCCGACGCCGCGCAGCATGCTGAGGGCCAGCAGGGTGACGACGATGAGCAGCAGAATGGTTGTGATCAGCACCATGCCGCGCTCATTGCGAAGCCGAAGAGGGGTTCTGTTCATCATATGGCAACCAGTCCCGTACGGTTCATGATCGCGATCACTCGCGTGAAGTACACGTACTGCGGCTGGCCTGGTGTCGTTTTGTACAGGGGATTGAGGAACTGCAGCTGCACCTGAATGGAGGTGACGGCACCCCAGTAGCCGCCGCTCGTGACGGCGGTGGCGGTCAGGTAGGTGTCGACGTTGTCGTCTGCAGGGGTGACGTAATTCGTCGTGTGGACGCCGTACATGATGGACATGCCTTGAATGCCGTTCACCAACTCCACCGACGTATTCCATCCGCCGCTGCCGACCTGGACGTCGCAGTAGAGGTCGTTGGTGCTGGGAGTGGCCGCATCGGGGGCTATGTAGAAATTGTTCGTGTAGGTCTGCGTGACCCCCACGGTACCGTCGCAGAGGTTGATATTCTGTCCGCTCGCGGTCATGTACCTGATGAAGAGAACATCCGTGCCGTAGGCGCCGCTGTCGTATACGTACCACCCGGCCTGCAGCGGGGCGTTTACCCCTTGCGGCGTCGTGGTGTTATCGGCGGGCAGGGCTACAACCAGTGAGTTGGTGTTCGGGTTGGGGTAAAAACCCGCTCTCTGCACGATGGCGGCGATCGTGGACATCGCGAAGCGCTGGTTGTCCTGCAGCACCGATAGGGAATCGTTGGCCTGGTAGGCCATCTTCACTCCCTGTTCGACCGTGAGGACGCCACCGATGAGGAACAGGGCGATCACGATCGCGACCATCAGCTCGATGAGGGATAACCCGAGTTGGCGCGTGGCCGGTGTTTTCATGGCTGCACCACCGAGGTGTAGGTCTCCGACGAAAAGGCTGCGGGTGCGCCCGCGGTAGCTTCCTGCTGATTCGCCGCCACCGTGTTTTCGTTCCAGTTGATCGTGATCGTGCAACTGGTGGGATTGAGGGCAGTGGCCGCCGTGCACGTAATGGCAGTGGTCGAATTCTTGAGCAGCTGCGCGATACCGCCGATGCCCGAGGATCCGGAGGCCCAGAGGGTGAGATCGTAGCCCGCGAGATTTACCGGAGTGCAGGCCGCCGTGCAGGTAGGCGGACTGCTGAGAGCCGCCGCCAGATGGTTGGAGTTGGTGGCGGCGAGGACGGCCGCGCCCGAAGTCACCGTGACCGACACGCCGAGCGGACTCGTCCAGTCGGCGCCGCTGTTCGAGGTTCCGTCCCAGAAATCTCGATCGGCATGCATCGCGTCAGCGAGGCTCGCCGCCTGCAGGGCGACCAGAGCGCGCATGCGCGAGCTGCCGGTGTTCGACAGAACTACCGCTTCCAGCTTGGCAATCCCGAGCATGCCGACGCTGATGATGATCAGTGCGATCATCACCTCGACCAGGCTGAAACCGAGCGAGTGGCCCGCAGTGGCTCGCGGCTTCATGTGCAACCCGTCGTGGTGGTGGTGACCACGCTCATCATCCCGGCCTGGTTGATCTGCAGGCAGCGGGTGTACTGTGAGCTGGCGGTGGAGTTGTGCAGCTTAATCAGCATGGATGCGATCCCGAGATTCGCGAATCCGGTGCCGCTGAAGGTGATGGAGTAGTTGTTGTTGTTAGACCGGAAGGTGTCGCCATTGGCCGAGAATCCCTTTTCCACACGTATCAGTGGATCGTTGGCATCCACGGCGGTCACGTTCTTCGGGTTGGAGAAGACGATCCAGCCTTCCTGCCACGCGGGCGGCAGCGTCACCACGTCGCAGCTCGAGCCGGTGCTCGAAACGCATACGGTGACCTGCTGGCCCTCGCGAATGGCTTCAGCGCGTGCGAACTGCAGGTCCCCGAGAAGCGCATCGCTTTCGGTGGCCATCCGATTGTTCGTGGTGACGTAGCGATACGAGGGCATCCCGATGCTGATCAGAATCACGACGATCACGAGGACGGTCATCAGTTCGACCAAGGTGAAGCCGGCTTGCCGTGCGCGCCGAGCGGCGCGCTGCCGTCGCGGTAGGGCGGTAAGGTCGGAATTTGTGGTCTGATGTCGCAAGCGTCGTGTTTCCGCAACTCGTCTGTGCGGCGGACTCTACTGGAACGGAGGCGCTGCTTCGTGCGACTTACGACAGTATCCGGGGTCTATCCGACCGGCGGCGGTTTCGGGCGGATGGGCGGGGACCTCGTTACGTTGCGTGACGCGCGCCCTTGACATGCGCCGGGAGACGATGATGTGCGGTACGCAGCAGAATCTCATCGTAATCCCTGCTGCTGAACGCCCGATCCGGTGCATCAGGTCACAGGCGGGCGGCGCGCACCTCGATACGCTCCCGGAATGTGCGAGCGATATGTCGTGCCGGATCAGGATCTCGCCGAGCGCGAGCTTTCCCCGGAGTGCAAATGGTGGCGGTTTTCGGCGAGCTTCAATGTGGCCCCGTCGCGCTATGTGCCCGCGATACGCCTGCACGATGGCCGGTCCGAGGCGGTAATGATGCGTTGGGGGCTCATTCCGTCCTGGGCGAAGGGCGACCTGGCCGCCGGTCACTGGTTGCGCCTCTCATGCGGCGATCTCGAACGCAGTAGGCTCTTCCGCGGCCCGTGGTTGAACGGCCAGCGCTGCATCCTCCCGTTCGCCGGTTTCTACGCCTGGCAATTGACCGCGGCCGGATACCGTCAGCCTTATTTCGTGCGGGCCGAGGGCCGACCGGTGATTGCCGTCGCAGCCCTTTGGGATCGCACCGAAGACGACGGCGGCGACGTTATTGAGGGCTGCGCGATTCTCACGGTGCCCGCGAATGCGCTGCTTACGTCGATCCAGACGGCAACGCAAGAGGTACCGGCGATCCTTGCCCCTGAGGAGTACGACGCTTGGCTTCGCGGCACGCCCGCGGAGGCGCGCACGCTGCTGCGTACGGCGCCGGACGGTCTACTCAGCTGCCATGCCGTGAGCCCGCGGATCAATTCGCTGGCGTGCGACGACGCGGCCCTGGTGCGGGCGGTGGCGTGACTTTCGGGTCGATCTGTCGATTTCCCGACCTGCGCCTCGTATATATAGAGTGCGGGCAGGCGAGTGGGCCGGAAGTCCGCCGCGGGAGATCCCATGACCCAGTACCTGATTGCCGTTAATCATCCGCAGGCTTACGACCCCGCCGCGGAAAGCAAAGCCATGCACCGCGATATCGATGTGCTCAACGAAGAGATGAGCGGTGCGGGCGTGACGGTTTTCGTTGGCGGCTTGGCGCCGCCGCGCAGTGCGAAATCGTTGCGGGCGCAGCCCGATGGCGAGTTGCTGATCACCGACGGGCCGTACCTGGAGAGCAAGGAGCACATCGGTGGCTTCTGGGTGCTGCAAGTCGCCACCTTGGAAGAGGCGCTGGAGTGGGGTGCCAAGGCTGCCGTCGCATGCCGGGCCCGGATCGAGGTGCGCCCGTTTCTATTGCCGCCGTGAGTCGCCGCTGACAGGCACAGCGACACTACATTTAATTACACATTAACCTGCTTGACTCGGGAGGGCGGAGTGATAGCCTCCGCTCGACACCTCGAGTGCCGCTTCGAAGAACAGGGGAACGTGAGCCGTGCGGCGTCTGCTCAGTTGGCAATTCGCGGTTGTGCTGTTGCTCGGCTGCATGACTGCAGCAGCGCAGGTTACGAATTCGAATCAGAGCACCCAGCCGCCGGGCAGCGCGCCCGGAGCCAACACGCCGTCGACGGCCGCCGGCGAGACGGTACCCACACCGGACTCGCTCAAGTCCGGAGTGACGATCAGCGGCAAGAAGCTCCATGCCGCGCAGCCGTTGCCCAAGCTTCCACCGAACGAATTCAAGAATTGTAGCGACACCCAGGCAGGCATGGGCATGAGCCAATCCGGGCCCGGAGGCGGTACCGGTTTGCCGGATCTCATGACGCTCGAGGGGTGCGAGCTGCAGATGAATCATGAGAAGAGCGTGGTGCTGAAGGCTTGCGTCGATGTCGATGGAAAGACCGCACCACCCGAAATCATTCAGGCATGCACGGAGTCGCTGGCTCACGATGTCGTTCCGGACGACGAGGATTCCTTTCTGTTGGCGAACCGCGCGCAAGCGTATTTCGCTCTCGGCAACAGGAAGAGCGCGTTTGATGACTACGATGCTGCGGTCAAAGCGGCCCGATTTCTTCCGGCCAACGAGCGCTACGCCGTGTTTGCAAGCCGTGCGGATGCGTATTTCGCGATGGGTGAGAAGCAGCACGCGCTCGATGACTACAATGACGCCGTCAAATCGGCTCCTCACAATGCGGCGCTGTACTACAACCGGGGAGTCGTCCTTGCTTCGCAAGCCAATTACATGGCTGCCTTGCAGGACTTCGACACCGCTTTGGGGTTCAACTCCAAATTCGTGCCCGCGCTGCTGCAGCGCGCCAAAATTTACGCGGCTCGGGGGAATCTCACGAGCGCTTTGGCGGATTACTCCGGGGCTATCCGGTTGCAGCCGAAAACGGCGGCGCTGTGGAGCGATCGAGGTTATGTCGACCTGAGTCAGCATGACTATGGCGATGCCGTCAAGGACGAGGCCCAAGCCATCCAGCTAGATCCGGGACTTGCTCGGGCCTATTACCTTCGCGGCGTAGCTTTTGGAGACCTGGGCAACCGCGCAAATGCCATGGGGGATCTGCAGACTGCCGTCGAGCTCGATGCTTCGCTGGCTCATTACGTGCTCATTCAGGGCAAGAACGTTACGCTCAGGCTCCCGCCCTTGTGAGATTTTCCATCGCACTGGTTCGGGTGCCTCGAGATCCATCGGTGGACGTCAAACGAGGAAACATCCGGGAGCAGAATCTGATCATACCACGGTAAGAACTACCGTGGTATGATCGTGAGATGAAAGTCGACAAGATCAGCATTTCGTTCGAGGCCGCCCTGGGAGATCAGGTACGCGAGGCTGCGCGGAAGGCGGGCACGGGGCTGTCCTCATGGCTGGCCGGAGCGGCCGGAGCCAGGCTCCGCGCGGAGGCGCTGGAGGAATTCCTGGATGCTTGGGAAAAGGGACACGGTACTCTGACCGCCACAGAACTAAGCAACGCAGAGCGAGAACTCGGAATCAGCACCGCAAGGAAAACTCGTCGGTGAGCGCTCTGGTGCTGGACGCGGCTGCCTTCATCGCCGTGGATAAGGACGATCGATCAATGATCGCGCGGTTGCGCGTGGCTCAACTCCATGGCTACGAGTTACGCACGAGCGCCATCGTGATCGCGCAAGTCTTGCGCAAGCCCGGAGGCAAGCAGGCGCGCATCGAGAGACTCCTACGCGCGGTGAATGTACTTCCCGTCGATGAACAAATGGGGCGCGATGCAGGTGCGCTGCTCGCAAAGTCCGGTACGGATGACCCCATCGATGCGACTGTCGTGCTGGTCGCGCGTTCCGGAGACCGGATTATTACCAGCGACCCGCTTGATATTGGCCGTCTGGCGTCCAGCAGCGGGAAGCGAATCGCCATCATGCCTTGCTGAGCCCTGTGATCCTGCAGAGATGTCCTGGATCGATGCGCCTTGCTGCCGAGCTTGTCTGATCCGACAGGTTTGGGATCGGTACGATCGGGGCGGGCTGCTGATCCGGTGAAGGATGGCCAGGGCAATCTCCTGATTCCTCCGGTGTCGGCGCGTGCCCTCTGCATTGAGCGAGGAGTCCAACTGCAAGGCCGTGATGCCGGCTTCCTGGGCCGATGCCTCGAGCCGAGACAGGATGGCGCGGCCAATGCCGGTGCGTACATGCTCCGCGCTAACGTACAACCCGCGCAACTCTGAGTGCGTGGGCACTGTCCAACCAAATCCGATGATTTGGCCGGTTTCATCCTCGGCAACCAGGATCAGCTCATCACCGAGCCCAATGGTGCGAGCCACGGCGTCTGTCCGATCCCGCGAGATCCTGGCCGGTGCCCAACCGTCTACGATCTCTGGGTCGTATGAGCTCGCGGCGATTCCGCGTACTGCAGACCGATGTGCCTGCATGATGGCTCGCGCATCGTCCGGACGAGCTGGACGGATGGAGACGGGCTTTCGGTTAACACTTTGATAAACCACGCCTCGAGATTATGCGTTAGCGTCGAGACCGGGTATTCGCGGTCGCGGTCCCGGCCATTATTCTACTACGCATAATATATATTATGTAAAATATTATATCCATGGATGAGAATCACTCCTCAGCAGCGCAGTCACCTCTCCCGCTCGCCCGATGGGCGTCAAATATGCCGCTCTTCTCTGGGCTGGCTTCAGAAGATAATCGAGAGCGTGAACTTCAAAGGCGCACAAAGCGTATTCGTCAAACGCAGTGATGGCGATTATATACGTGACAAACACATGACCACGAGCTACCTTGCCAGCGACAGGCCGGAATCTGGGGCGCGCCGCTACTTGGCGCGCTTCTTCGGCTTTTTCTTGGGTGCCTTACCGTGCGGCTTCGGTGGCGTGCTGAGCATCCTGCGCAGCACGTCGTCCGGGTTCGGAATCGGCTTGGGTTTCTCGTCGGCCATAGCGGGAGTTTAGGGCTTTGGGCGCCGGGAATGGAATCAAGATTTCCGACGCGATGGTGGACGCGGGTGTCCAAGTATTGCGTGAATCTGGGAGGCTATGGCGCGAATCGTCGGCGGATCACTTGGTTGTTCGTCAGATTTTGGAAATAGCTCTGGCATGCCACCAGAAACGCGAGCAGCGAAATTCTCCAAGGCATAGGTCAGCGCCAAGAATTCCAATCGATAGGCCATGATGCCCCGCACGCCGATGCCATGCGTTGGCGGCGTGCCCGGGTTGGGTGGAATTTGGGGCAGCTTGATTTTGGGATTCCAGTCAAGCAGCACCATTCTCCTGCCTGGAGTGGCTTGCGGATAGGCGGCAACATAGCGATGCGCAAGGTCATTTCGTTTAGGGGATGCCTGTTCGCATCTCCTGAATAGAATTGACCAATCTTCCAAAAGCTGTTTGTCGCTAACGGACTTGTTGATTATTTCGTCAACAAACGCCAGCTTCGATCTGAAGTTCTGTATCGAAAAAATACATACTCCAAGGCCTGGGGCGCGATGGCGCTGTTTGGACGCGGCACTTCTGTGCAGAGTATGACGTCCATCAGCGCACGCTCTACCTGCGCCCAAAACGTCACGGCGATGCCTAGCTCATGGTAGAAGCAAATGCTTTCTTCGGCGTGATTCATCTCGATAATCGTCTAAATCTACATGATAGATATTCAGCTCAAAGAGCCGATTTACATTAGCTATTGCTCAGTTGACCCCACCGCCAGCGCTGGCTATGCCGAGTACCGAAGCGATGGCGCGCAGTCCGGCTTCATTCCCGGCAAAGAGGCGCAGAAAGCTTGCGGTAGCCTCGGCCGCGCCGCCGAGCGCGATGTTAAGAGAGCCGTTGATTGTGCATCTCTCGACGTGGAGCTTCCCTCTGGCTGCATAGCGGAATGAGCAATCGTTAAATGTGCAGCCGACAAACTCACTGTCGTCAAAGTCTATTGGCAGAGCGTCGAATGTCTCATTTTCGTAGCGCATGCGATTAGTCTCCCTCCATTGATCCAATGCAGATAACAGATTTCTATGATAACCTCTTTTTATTGCTTCGGCCAGCGCCTCGGCGGCGACCTGCTTACGCTTCGTCAGGCCTTCGGTATGTCAAACGTTTGCCTTCGATGCTCTTGAGCGCGATCTCGGTGCGCTCTGTGTCTTCTATGCCGAGCTCCGCGCGCGTGTTCATGCGGAAATCGAACTCGCGCCAGATAGCGCTGCAAGATGCTTGCTTGATCCATGTGCTGATACGTGCCAACTAATCCGCGCTTGAAGATACTGAGAAGTAGCCTTCAAACGTGTTCGTGTGGACATCGCCACGCGCGCATTCGTACTTGGAATGATCCACCGACTCATGGTCCTTAATTTGGAATCTGTAGCATCTGCGAGCCACTCTGTCACCAGACGGCTGCGTTCGTCCAGATGCGCGACCAAGTGCTCGCGGACGGTTCTTTTCGTCAACGTACACTGAGCGCACGTTCGCCGCCACGCTCCAGCGAGGCTGCATCTTGCCGAGTCATTTCCGGTTTCGCGTGTCGGTCTTTCGGCGTGCGGCGGCTCTTGCGAGACTTCGCTAGATAGCTGTTTCATCAGCCTCGACCGTCTTGCCTTCGACCGCCTAGCTGGCCGGGAGCCTTGCGCAGGCGCCATCGCCTCGCGAATGCGGTGCGTCATGAACCATGCTGTCTTGTAGGTCACGCCAAGCGTTCGGCTGAGTCTGGTGCGAGCTGATGCCTTTCTTGGTGGAGCACATCAGGTGCGTTGCCAGAAGCCACTTGGTCAGCGGAATCTTGGAATGCTCAAAGACGGTGCCAACGGTCACGGAGAACTGCTCACGGCAGTCCTTGCACTTGCAGCAGTCCACGGCGCGCCTTCGTGCCTTCCTTGCCGCCTTTGCCTTCTAGGCGATAGTGATCGCCGATAGCGCCGCAGTGCGGGCAAACCGGACCATCGGGCCAGCGGATCGCCTCAAGGTGCTTGCGGGCTTCGTTCGTCGTCAGTGAACTGGGGAGCGTTAATACGGCGGTGTCTCCTATGGCCGCCATTGTCCGCCCGAACCATGGGTTTGTCAAGTATATAATCGCCATTCTACTACGCATAATATATATTATGTAAAATATTATATCCATGGATGAGAATCACTCCTCAGCAGCGCAGTCACCTCTCCCGCTCGCCCGATGAGCGTCAAATATGCCGCTCTTCTCTGGGCTGGCTTCAGAAGATAATCGAGAGCGTGAACTTCAAAGGCGCGCAGGGCGTATTCGTCAAACGCAGTGACAGAGACGACATGCGGGGTCGCCCTAGGCTGAGCTGCACGTAATACGTCGAAACGGGAGAGCTCCGGCATCTTAACGTCGAGAAAGACCAGGTCGGGCGCTTGAACGTTGATGCTTTCGATCGCCTCGATGCCGTCGCGGCATTCTCCGACGATCTCGATATCGTTGGCGCGTTCGAGCCGAAGTCGCAAGCCACGGCGCGCGATCGCCTCATCATCGACCAGTAGAGTTCGGATGGGCACTACCCTGCCCTCCGCGCACCAGCCGCACCTGTTTATTCGGTTACAAAAATAATAGGCAGATCAATGCTCACGACGACGACGCGGAGGGTGCCACGGCCGATGACCGGCTTCGTCTGATCGTCGTACAGCTCATCGAGCCTCTTGGCGGTATTGGAAAGCCCGAAGACGAAAGCAGGCGCTGCAGAGCTTGGGAGGCCAGGGCCGTCGTCTTCTATTCGCAGTTTCAGCGCGCGAGCGTCAACGTTGACCGTGATGGCCACAGACCCGCCCTCTCTGTGAGGCAGAATGGTGACATATACGGGCCAGATGGCCCCGCTGTCGCAGAACCTATCGAAATCCGTCGCCGACGAGGTGGCGCTTGCGCGTAGTGCCGCGCCGGCGGCGATCTCCGACAAGGCGCAGATCCTGACGCTCGGTCGCCAAAGGTATGACGTATCCGCGCAGGGCACGAACGGCTTCGTATGCGTGGTACAGCGGTCCTGGGAAGGAAACTTCGACAACAAGGACTTCTGGAATCCCAAGGCGCGCACGCCGATGTGCTACACCCCTGCCGCGGCTCAATTCGCGCTGCCCGCGAACGGCGCCATGGCTTATATGATGCCGAAACAGCAGGTGATCTGTTCCGCTGCTGCAGGGTGCAGCCGTCGGTATCCGCACCTCATGTTCTTCTTTCCGAACGACGACACCCCGGATTGGGGCCCGAATCAGAACGGCGGCCCGGTGTTCTCCGGACGTTTCGACCGCCGCACCGCGGCGCTCTTCCGGCTGGTGCCCACATGGCCCGATGGAACGCCGGGTCAGACTGGCGACCGCGACCACAACATGTGAGCGGACCGGCCCTTCACTGTCTGGGAAAATGCCCGGCTGAACCACTCAGCCGGGCATCCGATTACGCGCCGCCCGGGCCGAAATGATAGCTGGCTTCGAGCCAGCCCTGCCGCCCGTAGGGCAGGTAGTAGCCGACCGCGTAGTTCGGCCAACCGTAGCTGGTGTCCATCTTTTGGGTGTCGAACAGATTGTCCACGATGACCATGAAGGTAGCGTTGCCCACCTTGTACTGAGCGCTCACGTTCACCAGGGTGGTGGGCGTCAGCCAGGCGGTCTGAGCTTCGTTGATGATCTGACCGTAGCGGTCGGCCTCCACCGTGGCGCCGATGTTACCCAGCGCCCAGGTGAGAGTAGACGTGGCTTTGTTGGGGAAATCCGAACCGCCACCCGGGACATCGAACGAGCGCACGAGGTCCAGCGGCTGGCTCCCCTGCCCCTGATCGAACCAGTGGCTCATCACCATCGTGTATTTCGTATCCCAGAGGAATTTACCGATTCCGTTCCATTCCCAGCGCAGCAGCAAATCGAAGTCCATCCCGTCGGTTCGCTCGTAAGCGGCATTGATCGGATAGAGGTCGACATTGGTGATTGCGTTGGGTTGATAGACCGCGGTGGGCGGATTGCGCTGCACCGAGTCGATGGCCTGAACGCACTGCGAGGAGCTCGGGTCCAATTGACCCAAAAGGCAGGCCGATTCCGTCTTCAGCAACTGATCGTAATCGATCAGCGTCACTTCGTTGTCGATGCGCAGGTTCCAGTAATCCACGGAGATCTGCAGCACCTGCGGGATGGGCTCGAATACCACGCCATAGTCGAAAGAGCGTCCATTCTCGAAGCCGAGATTACGGCTGCCAAGTTGCGTGTAGTCGGCACCCGGAGAATAGTTGGCATACGGGCAGCTGGATAACGGGTCGTTCGCGAGCGCACATCGATAGTAGTCGGTTGTCTCAGCTTCATAGCCGAAAGACTTCGACTGGAAGATGTAGTTCATATCCGGCGCACGGAAGCTGGTGGCGTAATTGGCGTGGATGCGAACCATTTCGATCGGTTTGTAGGTCAACGTGACGGCGCCCGTCGGCTTGCCCTCGCTCGTGCCGGCAAACGTGTAGCGGTCATAGCGGCCGGCGATGTCCGCGCTCAGAGTGGAAAGAATCGGAACGTTGAACTCCAGGGCGGCCGCGTAACGCGTGCGGTTGCCGTCGGACGCGAAGTCCTGTCCCGTGGCAAAGAAAGTGCCCTGGTTGATCCCCGGATCGGGATGCTCGGTAAAGCCCTGATCACCCCACTCGAGGTCGCCAGCGGCCGCAACCGGGCCTGCGGGCAGAGTGAATAATTGGGCGTTGGTGGTCTGCAAGGTGACGGTCTGCAGCCAGGAGTCATTGTTGGTATGGATGACGCCCATCAGGCTGTTGAACTGGGTCGCGGTGAGGGGCTGGTTGAAAGCGGCCGTATTGGGCGAGTAAATGGGCACACCGCTGCTGTCGGTGCCGAGTTGTGGCCCGAGGAAATAGGAGTCGACGCTGGACAGCAATTGTGGCGAGGTATTGTAATCGGTGTAGATGGAGGCGTTGTAAGTCCCCTTGTATTTCCAAGAGGTGGCGCCGATGTCGCCCTCGATGCCGGCGGTGATGATGCCGGAGAAGTCATCCCAGTCGTTGTTCAGCCGGTCCGATCCGCCGGTCTCTTCAGGTCCGAAAGATCGGGACCAGCTTTCATAGTCCCCCGTATCCTGATTGAGGAAATATCCTGTCGTCGCACCGTCTGAGGTCCACTGCTGTCCCCGCGTGTTATTCCAGATGTGATTCCACCCCAGGATGACATCGCCAAAGAGGTCGGTGCTCGAGCTGAGCGCATACTTGAGGCTGCCGTACACGTTCTCAGCCTGGTTTCCCGTCTGCGTAGTCCAGTCGTCAGGCAGGACCTTCCCGCTGCCGCAATAAGGGCCGCTTGCCTGGTCAGAGTCCATCGCAAACACGGTGCTATTCTGATAGAGCCCGGTGAACGGCGCGCAATTTCCCGGAGGCGTATCGTTGTTGCCCAGGGTCAGATCAGTTCGTTGCCAGACTATGGAAGGGGGTTGGCCGCCCGGTCCGGTCGTCGTAGACGTCATGAAGTCGCGCTGCTCTGCCCAAATAGGCTCGACGCGGCTGATCTCCAATGAGAACACGGTGCTGAGGTTGCCGAAATTGCCACCTCCGCTGATCTGCACTCTGCCGTTGCCGCCACCCCCGTGCTGGGTGGTGCCGCCTTTTACATCGACGTCAATCCCCTGGGCATGGTCCTTGGTGATGATGTTCACCACTCCCGCGATGGCATCGGAACCGTAGATCGCGGAGGCGCCGCCATTGAGCACTTCGATCCGGTCAATGGATGACGATGGAATGTCGGCCAGGTTCACGAAGTTCACCGCGCCGTTGTAAGGGACGGGGTAATCCGCGACTCGTTGGCCGTTGATCAGGATCAGGGTGTGATTCGGCCCCAGCCCGCGCATGCTGATGGTGTTCGCGGCCGGGGTAAACGTATTGCCGAAGTCCGCGCCCTGGGTGAAGCCCGTGTTCTGAGTCAGATTACTAAGCGCGTCGAAGGCATTCGTGAAGCCGCGATCCTCGAGCTGCGCATTGGTGATGGTGATGACCTCGGGATTGACGTTCGCCGCGCTGGTGGCGAGGCGTGATCCGGTGACGACGATCTCCTGGAGGGGCGCCGCCTGCTGGTCATCGCTCGAGGTGCCATTCACCAGAGCCTGAGCCGAGGAGACCGAGCAAACGACGAGAGAGGACAACGCTACGCTGAAACCGGGAAGGAATGACGCGGCTTTCATTTGTTTCCTTTGATCGCGCCTGCAGGGCAGCCGCGGGCCGCTTCACGCGGACCGCCGCCCTAAGCGCGGCACTACGCTAATCTTTAAGTCTCAGGGAACCGAATGACTAACGATGGTCGCGAAGTGGCCTTCGCTTTCGCGACCCGAATATAACCACTTGCCTGTCGCTTCGACGCGTCATCGCAGTTCTCCTCCCCTCATCGCATGATGCTACTCGACGGGCGCGAAAGGGACAAGAGCCGGGACCCGGGTCAGGGCCATCGCGTGGCACGTACGCAACGAAGTCTTGACGCCGCGAGGTCCAGGGGAGACACATTACCAACTGGTATTGTGAAAAATGGGCCGATGTGAGCGGCGGCGCTGCAATTTTCTAGCGGATTCAAGCATTTACAAAAGATCCAGACGCGGCGACATCGAAGGGGCCACGGCTTGGCGAGGCGGCCGGGTGTTGGACCTCGGCAGCACGCAGTGAAGCTGCAGCTGCTGGGACGAACACGGTGGATTACGGGACGAATCCGAGCTCGATGCCCTACCTCGCGTATCAGCGCGAAAGGAATTTGGGAACGCTAACGTCGCTTCGGCAGCCCGCAGGGGGAATCAAGAAGCGCGGAGGCAAGGCGGTTCAGGTCAATGGTCACACCGGGCACGGCCACAATGGTTGCCTTGCCCGTTAGCTCGAGAATGGTGGGCTCACCATAGAGTCCACCTTCAAGGCGATGGATGCTCAGAATCCGATCGAAGGGGTGAAGGAGCCATACTTCCGGCACGCGGGCGCGCTCATAGGTTCGCAGCTTGAGACTCCGGTCGTAGCGGGCTGTCCCCGGGGAGAGGACTTCGGCCAGCCAGTCGGGCGCGCCACGCATTCCTCGATAATCGAGCTTAGTGAGATCGGAGACAACGAGCACGTCCGGCTGCACAACCGTGTCTATCAACTCGTCAGCTTCGGCGCCCCGAGGCAGACGGACATCAAGCGGAGCGATGTATGCCCGGTAAGAGCTGCCTTCGAGAGCTAGTCGGACCTGGAGGTACAGCTCACCCGCCAACTCCTGATGCGGCCGCGAGGGAGCGGGCGGCTCTTTGACGTAGGCCGTGCCATCGATGAGCTCGAAGGGCGCACCTTCCGGCCAAGTGAGGTATTCGCCGTACGTGTGATGTAGCGTGTCGCGCCGTGGAAATGTCATGGCTTTCATATCTGTTTCGTGTCAGTGATGAGAAATCATAGTTGCTCGTCGCGCGCGTTACAACTACGAAAAAAAATGTAGCGTCCGTGCCGCACGCTGCAATCACCGTCCGTGGACGCGTGTTGAATTCGAGATGAAGATCAGTTCTGAGCTGAGTGCTTCCCGAAGCAACACCTGAAAGCCTGATGTCATCAGCTGTTGCCCTGAAGCCGTCCTGTCGGGCGACGTTCCGTCTTCGAAATGCAGGCGGTAGGTCGTTTGCGCATTCAAGCCCGACAGAATGAAGCGGTGCCCGAGCTCCGCTTCGTCCGAACCGTGAAACGCAAAGACCACACCCTGCCCGCTCTTCGGATCCCAGTATTCCATGCCGTCCCAGTGCACGCCGTCCGGGCGCGGTGAGATGTGGAAGAGCTCGGCATCGCGAATCAGAGGCCGTAGGCGCGCCTTGTAGAGAGCGATGGCCGAGCGCGCGGCGGCCCGCTGCTCCGCTGTCCACTGGGTCGTGTCCTGCATCACGGTCAACCAGCCCATCATGCCGCTGCGCAGCATATACATGAAGGTCACCGCAGTCGGCGTCGGCCACTTGGCTTCATACGCTTCGAGCATTGCCGGCGGCAGCACGAAGCTCGCGTCATAGAAGGCGCGCCGGTTGGCGAGCGGCGTGTACGTGTCGGTAATCGAAAAGTAGTCACCGTGCGCGGCGCTCCCAAAATCGACCATCCTGCCGCCGTCATTGCAGATTTCCAGCAGCAGCTGCGGATGGAGCCGTCGCAGCTGTTCGTATATGTCGTAATAGGCGTGCACCGCGTGATAGCTCACATCGGTTGAGTTCGAGCTGGTCACGATGTCCTCGCCGTCGTAGTGGTCCACGCTCATCCTCTGCGGATCGGGTGGCGCGTGCGGATGATCCTTGCGTGTACACCCTTGTGCCACCAGATAGCCGTCATGCTCCAACATGTCGAGGTGATAGTCGCGCACCACACGGTCGACCTCGCTTTGCGCGTAGTCCCTCGCGGCAGGGACTCCGAGATCGATCGTCTGTCCTTTGAAGCTCTGCGGCTTCCAGTCCGGCGGCACATCGGCCACCAGCCAATCGCGAACTCTTGGATCGCGTACGTTGAGCGCGCCGGGCTCAGAATCGAGGCCGGCTTGCGCCCAATCCATCCAGAGGCCGAATTTCATGCCGTGCTCATGCGCGTAATCAGCCAACGGCGCCAACCCGTGGGGAAACTTGCGCGGATCGGGATACCAGTCCCCTACTCCGCGAAACCACCCGGCATCGAGGTGATACATCTCGAACCCGAGCGCCGCCGCATCAGCGATCATCTTCCTTGCCACGGCTTCACTCATGCCCATGCCGGCGCCCCAGCTGTTGTTCACCGTGAGCGGATAATCGGGATTGCTCCAGGTTCGCGATGATCCGAGCACTGCCCGCACCCACGGCCGCAGCTGGTTTCCGGCGCCGTCCGCTCCCCCCGAAAAGGCGCCCAGGAACACGGTTGGCGTTTCGAACCTTCCCCCAGGCGTCAGTCGTGTCACCACGGGACCCGGCTCCGGATCGAGTCCGAGAATACTGCTCAGGTGAGCTCCAACGCGTTGCAAAGTGAGGCGGGTGCGGCCACTGAACTCGATGCCTGCATACCACCCTCGCCCCTCCTCCCATGGCAGGAACACCGCCTCATAAGGAATGATCTCGCGCGGCCTCCCCGGCACCGGATGCGCAAAGGTGCTCGACCAGCCGGTCCAGCGGTAGTCCTCGGCAACGGGTCGCCGGTGCGTGCCCACCGTTGTGGGCTTGCCCCCGCCCTTGTCGACGTATAAATGTATGAGCTGGGTTCGCGCAGGCATCCGCAACCGCAGCTGGAGGCTGTCCATCGGGACCAGCCAGTATTCTCGGCCGCTCAAATTGTCGATGATGATGCGATGCTCGAGCGGGCCGAACTGCGCTCGTGCCTGCCACTCCCAGGTGAGCTGCAGATGAGGTCGTCGGGATTCGTAGACGAAAGCGACCCTATCGGGCCGCACCGACGAGAGCTGCCGTAGTAACCGCCATTCGAGCGGTAGCCGCTCTCGGCCGCGCTCGATCGATGTCGGCAGCTTCTCGGGCAGTGTGTTCAGCCACTGCACGCCGCCGGCCGAATGCAGCCTGAGTAATTGCGGAGCGTCCGCATCGGCCTGCAATTCCACGACCACATCGGATGTCGCCAACGTGGCGCGCAACTGCGCGTGCGCGAGAGCAGGAATCAGACCGAGCGTCAGCAGCGACATAAAGCCGCGAGCAGCCCGTGAAATCATCATGAATTGAGATTATGTACGATGCGCTGGTTCGCCGCCGCATCAAGTGAAGCCGCCGCCGCCTCTTCCACCCGTGCTCATCATGGCCAGCAAGCGAGTCGGCCGCGGATCGCCGCGACACTGCACGTCAGGCTGCCACAGCCGCTGCAGCCGATTTCCAACAGCATCATGGATCGCAACGCTCATCACGTCTAGGCCCAGGAGCGGATCCGGCGCCCCCGAAGCAGCAGCCCCGCCGCACCCAGCGCCAACCAGCAGCCGCCGACGATCTTGGCCGCCGTGCCCATGTTTGCAATGACATACGCAATGATGGCGAAGCCGATCGCCGGCGAGACCAGATGCGCCAGCCAGCGTCTGCTGCCTTTGCGCCAGAAGAAGTGCGCGATCACGGACGCGTGCAGAAACAGAAAACCGATCAGCGCACCGAAGCTCACGATGCTCACCAGCATCGTCAGGCGGTCCGCAAACACCAGGATCAGTGCTGCGGCGACGATCGCCACCAGGATCGTGGCGCGGTCGGGTACCTGCGATTTCGCGCCGAGGTGCGCCAGCGTTGCGGGTATTTTCCCGTCCCGTGCCATGCTGAAGAGCAGCCTCGAGATTGCTGCCTGAGCTGCCAGCCCCGCGGCGATACACGCCACGAAGATGCCGCCCATCGAGGTCGCGCCTTTGAGAATCCCGCCACCGATCAGGTATGCGATGTCATAAAACGCCGCGTACGTGGGCATGCCCGGAGCAAAGTCGTCGCGTCCGAGGACGAACAGCGACGCCAAATAGCTCTCGCCGATGAACAGAATGCCGGTCACCAGCAGGCATATCATCGTCGCCTTGCCGACCGCCGCAGCGCCCCCCTTCGACTCCTCCGACAAGGTGGATATGGCATCGAACCCCATGTAGTTGATGACACCGAGCGACACCGCGCCGGTCACTACACCCAAGGAAACCCGGCCGCTGCTGAAAAAGGGAGCCATGGACAGGTGCGCGCCCGCGACGCCTTTTGCCGCCGCGACCGCCCCCAGCGCAAAAAAGAGTCCTACCGCAGCCATCTGCAGCAGCAGAATCACGATGTTGGCTCTGGCCACCGATTGAATGCCCCGCAGGTTGAGCAGCGTGTTGCCGATCAGCAGCAGAATCGCCCAGGCCCATAGCGGCACCTGCGGCACGAGCGAGCCGATCGCCACCCCCGCGCCAATGTAGATCGCCGCGGGAGCGAGCAGATAATCGAGAACCATCGCCCAGCCGGCGAGGAACCCTGCCGCCTCACCCAGGCTTCCCTTGGCATACGCGTACACGGCGCCGGCACTCGGGAATTCCTTCGACATCATCGTGTAGCTCAGGGCGGTGAAGAACATCGCCACGAATCCGATGAGGTAAACCAATGGAACCATGCCGTGACTGGCATCGAATACGATGCCGAAGCCGGAGAACGTGGCGGTCGGCGCGATGAACATCAGACCGTAGACTGTCAGATCGAAGATGGTCAGGGAGCGCTTCAGATGTTCATTTGAAGTAACAATCTCTTGTGAAATCATTAAGTTATTACATTTTACTAGAAATTAACTTAACTAGGACGGCCGCCGAGGACAGGATGGTGGGAGGCGATCCCTATCGATACCTACATCGGGATCGGTAGCAATTGCTCGCGAAAATCTTCACGCCTCTGTCCGACGCTGAAGTGGTACCGATGGAAATGTGTTGGGACATCACACCATGTCTGTCAGTCCAGCGATCGTGGGTGAACTGCTGACTCTCCGCAAGCTACTCGACGGTGATGATACGCTGTGCCGGCATAATAATGGCCAAGAGGTCGCGGGGGCTCGCCATGCGCGTATTCCGTTCAAAGGGCTTTGCGGGCGCCGTCGGCTGTCGGCGCCGGGAACTCGCCCGTTGCTGGATCCCCCCGCCGCCGCCTACCGCGTCCAGTGAGCGCAGATCCTGCCGCGGTCAGGATGCTCGCAGGCGATCCCAGTCGACGTATACATCGGGGACCGCGCCGATGCGCGTTCTGCCTCTCAGCTCGAGGATCGTCGGCCGCCCATAACGCCCGTCTTCGAGGCGATAGATGTTCACAATGCGATCGAGCGGATGGACGAGCCAGACTTCCGGCACCCCGGCGCGTTCGTATACTGGCAGCTTGACGGTCTGGTCGTAAGAGGCAGTCATCGGAGAGAGAACTTCCGCGATCCAATCCGGAGCGCCGCGCATGCCCCGCTCATCGAGCTTGCCGAGGTCGCAGACTATGAGAAGGTCTGGTTGCACTACCGTATCGATCAGCTCGTTGCATCCACCCTCAGGCCAGGTCAGGTATTCGGCGTAGGTATGGTGCAGGACATCGCGTTGCGGAAGTGCCATCGCCCTGTGTGTCCGTAGTCATGCCAAGCACCACGAATCTTAGGCGCGCTATCCGTCAGTATCAATTGATCGAGAAATTCTTCACGCCTCTATCCGACGCTGAACTGGCATCCGTGGAAGCGTGCTAGAAATGCGCCGACACCTCCAGTCCGTAGGTGCGCGGCTCGGCCAGTGAGCCGATGTCGTATGGCAGTCCGGAGAATCTCGCCGGGTTGTAGTCCTCGTAGTAGCGCTCGTTCGTCAGGTTCCTGCCCCAGACATAAATGCCCCACTGGGAGACCTCGACACCGGCGCGCGCACCGAGGAGGTTCAGCGGCTTCTGCACGGCGGAGTTGTCGACCTGCCAGTACTCTTTGGCGTCGTGCGTATAATCCATCCGCAGCGTTCCCGTCATGTCATTGCCGAGCGGCGCGTCGTATTGAAACCCGGCCTTGAGGTTCCAGGGAACCGTCTTCGGCGTCCTGTTACCGTCGATGCCCGGGAAAGCGGCGCCGACGTCGGCGCTGTCGATGATGTCCGTATGAGTGGTGCCGAGGCCGCCGAAGACCTGCAGGCCGCTGCTCAGGGCCGCCTGAGCGCTCAGCTCGACACCGTTGATATGGACGCGATTGAGGTTCTGAATGATCTGCGAGCCGTTCGCGGCGTTGACGAAGAAGAACTGATAGTTGTGGTCGACGTCATGGTAGTAGGCGCCGTTGAGGATGAGCCGCTGATCCAGCCAGCTGGTCTTGAAGCCCGCCTCGTAGTTGGTCAGGGTCTCGGGCTGGAAGTATTCGGAGTAAGGCGCCGAGATGCCCGGCGAATTGAAGCCGCCGCCACGAAAGCCCGTCGAGTACGTCAGATAGCCGAGTGTCTGGCCGGTGAAGTGATACGTGAGCGTCCCTTTGGGTTCCGGCGCCGACTCGCTCTGGCGGGACACATCGCCCACTCCGGGAGGGGCTTCGTTGGTCTGGGAGAGACTATGGTCGTCATAGCGGAAACCCGCCGTCGCGGTGAGCCTGGATGTCAGGTCGTAATCCAGCTGTCCGTAAAGCGCCCAGGAGTGGTTGTGGTCAGCCTCGTCGCGGTCGATGATCACCAGCGACGGGTTGTAGAATTGATCGGACCCCGTCGGAATCTCGAGAAATCCGCGCGTGAGGAGCGACTTGGTCGTCTGTACGTAATAGGCGCCGACGATCCAGCGCAGTCGCTGCGCAGTAGGTGATACGAGGTGGATCTCCTGACTGGTCATCGCGGTCGAGAGGTTCTGCCCCTGCCCCACGGGCCCATAGGCCCCGAACAGGCCGCCGGGGTTGTCGACCGGATTGGTGAAGTCGAGCGATCCCAGGTAGTCCTCCCAGAGATTCGTGTACCCGGTGACGCCGGTCAGAGTGGCAAATCCCAGGTCGGCATCGAACTTGAAGGCCAGGTCGCGCACATTGCCGTCGGTGACGCCGCGATAGTCGCTCTCGGGCGGTTCGATATCGTTCGCATTGTCGCTGAAAACCACGCTGTCCCAGGTGGCGCCGCCCTTGAAGCCGTTGTAGCTGACGCGCAGGTCGAGGGTGAGCCAGCTCGCCGGGAAAGCGAGCAGGCGCACGCGGCCGGTGTCGTCGTGGTTGACCGCGTCGACCTTGTCGTCGAGATACGGGTTGGTGATGAGCCCGCCGCTGCCGTGGATATCGCCGTCGATCTGCATGAGGAGCTTGTCCGGGATGATCGGCCCCGAGACGCTCGCGGTAGCCGCATAGGCGGCGCCGTTGCCGTAGGTCAGGTCGACGCTGGAGTGGAACTGATTCGTGGGCTGGCGTGTCGTGATGATCATCGCGCCGCCGATGGCGTTCTGCCCGTACAGGCCACCCTGCGGCCCCATGAGAACCTGGACCTGCTCGACGTCGAAGAGATCCATCAGCAGCTGCTTTTGGTTGTTCTGCGCCACCCCGTCGACCACCACCAGCAGCGGCGGATCGGCGTTGTTGATCTCGGAGATGCCGCGGATGGTCACGAAGGAGTTCAGGAAGGTGAATGAATGCGCGACATTGACGTTCGGAATGAGATTGAGCGCCTGCTGCGTGTTCTTCACGCCGGCTGAGGTGAGCTGCTGCCCGGACAGCGCGCTGATCTGGATGGGCACACTTTGGATGTTCTCGAGGCGCCGCTGCGCGGTCACGGTCACCGTCTGCAGCTGCTGCGTCTCATCCTGTTGCGCGCCGGTGGCGACGCCGCTGCACGCGGTCAGGGCGATGGCGACCAGGCAGGCATCGGTGCGATTCATGTCTTATCCCCGGGAGTGTTGCGTGATTGGGCAAGGCTTTCGATGGGCACGAACGGATGCTCGAGTTGGAAGGCTTGCGGGCCGAATTGCGCGAGCGCCGCGGCGGTGCGCAGCATGGGCGGGGCGCTGACGCCGATCACGCTCACCCGCTGGCCGTAGCGCAGCCCCTCGGTGGTGATCGGCTCCGCGGTCTCGCGGTCCACCACCACGATGAGATCGGGGACGATGGCGACCACTCGGCCATCCCGCCAGGCGCAGAGGTTCTCGTTCTGAAACCGGATCTCGAAGCGTGCTCCGCTGCCGGTTGCCTGAGTGCCGGCCCGAGCGTCCAATGCCTCCAGTACACAGCTTCCGAGCACCCAGCCTCGCGTCGTCTCCCGGTGCACGTCGACGATCTTGCCGTCGAAGAGCCCGTAGGCATGGTGGTAATAGTCGGTGGTGCGCAGATAGGCGAGCAACGTATCGACCGGGGTGCCGGCCTTGCGTCCTTGTGCAATGGCGCGACCGATTCCGTAGGCCGCGGACAGGGTCGCGGACACTGCCGTGCGCTTCGCTTCGGCGCCTGTCATCGGATAGCAGGACAGCATCGCGGACGCACCCATTTGCACGACGAGGGGCCGCCCCAGCTCTTCGGCTGCTCGCGCGCTGGAGGTCTCGATGATCGCGCTCTCGCCGTGCTCGTTGGCGATGACCATGGGCGTGCAGGAGACGCCATAGACGTTGAAGGACACCATGTGAATCGCCGGGAAAGCGCGCCCCATGCCGTCGGCATCGACGATAGGCAGCCCCCGCATGGCCGCGTAGGCAACGGGCAGCGTGGCATTGATGCCGCCCGACTCCGCCGCGATGATTGCATCGGCCCGGCGACCCATGAACGACTCGAGCTTCGAGACCGCGAGATGCGCCTCTTCCAGGGAGAACATCTTTTCAACGAGCACGGTGGGCGCGCCCATGCCAGCGACCGAGAATACATTCGCGTCGTCGGCCAGCGCGCTCAGAGGGATCAGCTCGGGTGCGCCGTGAGCCTCGATCGCATGCGCGCAGCACAGCCGGCCGATATAAGGGTCGCCGCCGCCGCCCGTACCGAGGAACGCCGCGCCGCGGGCAAAGTCCTCGAGCATCCCGCGTTCGATCTTCATGTGCCCACCCGCTCGTCCGGTGACTCGCGTGCGCCAGTCAGTGCGAGCTCGCCCGTCACCTTCACACGCAGACGTACCGCACCACCCGGCACGTAGGCCAGGGGCAGCTCCTCCACGTCCACGACCCGCAGCGAAGCGGCCGTAGCCCCCGCCTCCATTGCCACACGCCGCGCTTCTTCCGTGGCTGCGGCGATGGCGCCGTCCCTGCCCATCTGCTGATAGGAATACACCCGATCGACCTCGCCGCCGGCTTGCGCGATCGAGGCGCCGATGGCGTTGGCGACTCCCGCGGCCGGCGGCACGATCACCTCCGAGACGCCGGGCAGGTCCCGATGAATCAGCACCGAGCCACCGCCGACCAACACCAGGGGCACGGCCGCCGCAGAAGTCTTCATTCGATCCAGGCCCTCGGCGAGCAGCCGATGGATCTCGGCCACCCCTGTCGTGACGAGATGCGGGTCGAGCCGGAGGCGCGCGCGGTCGCCCATCTGCGCATAACCTGCCGCCACTGCGATGTCGCTCGCCGTCAGCGTGTCGCCGCCGAAGACTCGTGCCTGCTGCGGCAGGCGATAGCCCACGGACTGCGGACCCACACGGACGGTGGTCCCCTCGGGGCGCACGAGGCTGCCGCCACCGAGCCCAATGGAGAGCAGGTCCGGCATACGGAAGTTCGTGCGGACGCCGCCGATGTCGGAGGTCATCGCCGACTCGCGCGGGAATCCGCCCGCGAGCACGCCGATGTCGGTCGTCGTGCCGCCGATGTCGGCGATCAGCGCATCGCTCAAGCCCGTCAGGTAGGCGGCCCCACGCATGGAGTTGGTCGGCCCGGAGGCGAAGGTCAGCACCGGATAGCGCGCGACCCGCTCGGCGCTCATCAGAGTGCCGTCGTTCTGGCTGATGAAAAATGGCGCTTCGATCCCGAGCGAGCGCAGCGCCGCTTTGAATGCAGCCACGACTTCGCCCGCCATGCCGGCGAGCGATGCGTTCATGATGGCGGCGTTCTCCCGCTCGAGCAGCCCGATCCGCCCGATCTGGCTCGAGCGAGTCACCGCGATTCCGGGCGCCTCCTGCGCGATGATCTCGGCGGCCCGCGCCTCCATCTGCGCGTTGACGGGTGAGAAGAGGCCGCACAGCGCCGCGCACCCGAGGCCCTGAGCCTTCATGTGCCGGGCGGCAGCCGCCACCGCCGACTCATCGAGCGCAGAATTGATCCTGCCGTCGAAGTGATACCCGCCGCGGATGCAGTGCACGTTGCGTCCGATCGCGGCAACGAGATCCTGCGGCCAGTCCGTGAGCGGCGGCACGCCCCGCGCGGCCGGCAAGGCGATGCGCATCACGCCGACCGGGGAGAGATTGCGGCGCTCGACGAAAGCGTTGGTGAAATGGGTGGTGCCAATCATGACCGCCGCGATGTTGCGGGGCGAGCGGTCGAGGTCGGGGCCGCCGCCTGTGAGAATGGCGCGAATCGCTCCGACGATGCCGTCGCTGACGTTGGGCGTTGTCGGATGCTTGTGGAACGCGATCAGCCGCTGCCCGTCCATGAGGACGGCGTCCGTATTCGTACCCCCTACATCGACACCGATTCGAAGCACGCTAGAGGCCCCCGCGGCGGCGCCGCTTTGTTACCGGCAAGCATCTCGCGGCACGGGTCAAGCGCCAATCGACAAAAAAGCTAGGAGCGGCAGCAATTCCGGCAGGAGGGCCGCAGCCGCCGGCCGGCGCGGAGACCTACCGGTTTTGGGAGGGTAAGCTGCTCAATACCCCAAGCTCGCGTGCCCTCGCGACGGCCTCGAGGCGACCGTGAGACCGCGTCTTGGTGTAGATGTTCTTCAGGTGGAAGCGCACCGCATGCTCGCTGACGCCGAGCCGGCGCGCGATGACCTTGTCCTTCAATCCCCGATCGAGGTGCTGCAGCACGTCGAGCTCCCGCGGGCTGAATACCGGAGTCCGGCGTGCAGCCGCCGCCTGCCCGGTGAGGAGCTCGTGCAGCTCGTGCGCCTGGCGCCGCAGGGCTTCATCGGGCAATGACCGACTTGCATCATCGAGCAGAGGCACGAGCGCCGGACCCTCACGAACGACCGCGCGCAGATAGCCCGTGCGAATGACTTCGCGACACACCTTCGCCATGCGCGCTAGCGCCGCCGGGCGATCCCCCATGGCATCCAGACAGAACGCCGCCAGTACGTCCAAGCGGAGCACCATCCGCGCGACGCCGCGGCCGTGTCCGTAGGACAGCGCCGCCTCACAGGTTTGCATGGCCTCCGCGTGGCGGCCGTGACGAGCGAGCAGCCTCACCCAGGAAGTGGCGAGACACTCCACCTCACGCCAGGACGCCCCCTCTCCTGCCGCAAGCCCCGTTTCGGCGAATCGGGTTGGGCTCCTCTCGGCGACGCGCAAGGCGCGGTCCGGCTCCCCCGCGAGGGTCAACGAGGCGACCCGCAGCGCATCGAGCAACGGCACGAGTTTGGCGAGTCCGAGCCGCTGCGCGCGAGTTTGGGCCTCATCGAGCATTCCGAGCGTCTCATCGAGGCCGCGATCGAGCAGATGAACCTCGGCGCTGGCTGCATATGCGGCGGCGTAGATCTCGAACCACGCCTCGGCATCCCGTAACCCCACGATCACCTGTGACAGGCGGCGCTTCGCGTTGCCGACGGCGTTGCATTCGAGATCCAACTCGGCGGTCAGCACATCACCGATCAGCCGCAGGCCGTCGTCATGCGCAAAATGTCGGCGGCTCTTGCGGCGTCCCCGTTCGTAGCGCTGCAGCGCCTCCTGCGTGTCACCGCGCGCCATGGCGATCGAACCGGTGTGGAAATCGATGAAATTGGTGCCGTAGACGGAGCCGAATGCGAGACAGTGCGCCGCCGCCTCCTCGCCGTAGCGCCAGGCGAGATCGAAATGGCCGCTCTGCAGGTAAGCCACGCACAACACGGTCTTGTGATGGGCCAGCTCGACGTCATCGGCGGCCGGGTCGTGCAGCCCCTGATCCAGGGAGCTCAGGTGGGTCTCGCTCAACGGCAAGCAGCAGTAAATGACCAACATCGAGAGAATGAAGAGCGCCTCGCGCCGCAGGCTGGAAGCATCCGCCGCGGCCGGGTCCTGCGAGAACCCGCGTGTTGCGGCGGCTACGCGATCGTATTGGGCGCGGGCCTCGTGCAGGCGCGATTGCTTGATGAGAACGATGGCGCGCATCAGGCCGAGGCGCGGCATGGCCGCGATCATCTCCTCATCGATCAGGCGGTCGGCTGCGATGACTTCCTCCATGCCGTGGCGGATCCAGATCGAAACGCCGCCGGCCTGCAGGATCAACGCCCCGGTCAACATCTTGTCGGCGGCGGCCACCGCATGACGCAGCGCCGCGAGCAGGTTTAGGCCGGCCGCGAGCCACTGCGCTGCGCGGCGGTGGAGCAGCGCGCAACGCGCCGGATCTCTTTCCGCCAGGACGACAAAATGCTCGCGCAGCATCGGATGCAGCCGCACATGGCCCGGAGCGCCCTCGAGCGGCGGAATGAGCGCTGCGAGGTAGTCGAGCTCGCGCAGGATCTGGGCGGCGTCGCGCCTCTCACGCATCTGGTCGGCCAACTCGATGCTCACCGCATCGAGCAGGCTGATATCGCACAGAAACTGCAGCTGCCGCCCGCTGAGTCCCCGTACCAGCTGCTCCGTGAGGTACGTCGCGGCCAGCCCGCGGGAGGGTTGCTCGCGTAGCGCGTCACGCCCGCCCTCCCGTGCTGCGAGGACGCGCAGGATCTGCACCGCAACGGGCCACCCCTCCGTCCGTTCCGTCAGGGAATGCATCTCCTGTGGCGGCACGGCGCCCTCGAGATAGCTGCTCGTTTCCGCGGCCGTGAACCGCAGGCTCCCGGCGTCGATAGGGTTGACCAGCCCCATGAGCGACAGGTGCGCCAGAGAGAGTCCGGGATTGCTGCGCGCGGCGAGCGCGATATGCAGGTTGTCGGGAGCGTAGCGGATGAGGGTATCCAGTTGTGCCCGCACCTCCGGGCTGCCGATCCTCTCCACGTCATCGAGAATGAGACAGATGGACGAGGCGGCGCGAGAGGCGGCCTGCAGCACCGAATGCAACGCCAGCGCCGCGGGCGGTGCGCCCCGGTGGTCGTCCCGAAGCAGCCCGGTTGCGGTCATATCCGCGCCGGCTTCCTGCAGCGCGAAGGCGACATAGGCGGCCAACCGCTCCTCCGTGTCGTTGGCATCGAGGGTGAGCCACGCCACCTGTACGCCCGCGGCGAGGAGCAGCTCCCGCCACTGCGCGAGGAGCGTGGTCTTGCCAAAGCCGGCGGGCGCCTCGAGCAGGGTTACTTTGCGCGCGCGCCCCGCCATCAGACGCTCGACGAGCCTGGCGCGCCTGAGGATGAGGACAGCCTGCTTCGGCGGCGATATTTTTGCTTTCAGCAACACGCCGGCGTGGACCTGGAAAGGGTTGCGGATGAGGCGCTGATCATGCTCAGGGATTGCTGAAGACGGCACCATGCGGAATCGCGCTTCCCTGCCAGCCATCCGGCCACGCGCGACTGAGATCTATCGCGGCATGGTCCAGTGTCAGTTTGCCGCTCCCACGATCGATCGTTGCGAACCGGACCCTGGTCGCGAGCGCACCGGGCCCGGTGATTGCCACGCGATCGCCACCCGGCTCGAGGCCCAGCCAGTGCGGATACTCGTCCGGTGGCAGGAGGATGCGGCTCACTTCGTGCGGATGTGCGGGGTCGTGCACGTCGAGGCTCACGATCGCATGGCCGCTTTCCATCGTTTCCAGCAGAAAATTCCCGGCGACCACCGGTACTTCGCACACGCGGTATCCGAAGTCATAGACATGCTTCATCCTCGGGTGGTCGCCGGCGAGACCCTGCACCAGGTAGAGACCGCAGTTGAAGGATGGCACCAGCACCGTTTTGCGATCTGCAAGCATGCGAGGCTCCGACGTGTCGGCCGCGGTGTCGTTGAACCAGTCGTCCTGCGGCGGCAGTTGCATGGTCGCGATCAGCTTGAGATCGGAGAGTCGCCATACCTGCGTCGCGTGGCTCGCCTGCGCACCCATCATGTCCGCGCTGCCGGTGACGATGCGGTCCAGCTTCTCGATGACTGCCAGGCTGTATGGACGGATATTGGGATGTCCGGACACGATTGCGGAGGCGGTCCTCACCACCTTGCCGTGAGGATCGATCTCCACCAGCCCACCGGCGGCGTGGTTGAATCCGCCCGAATACTGAAACGTAGCCAGCGTATTCCCGTTCGACAGATGTACGAAGGAATGCGGATAGCCGTAGGCGCCGATACTGCCGAATTGGCGCAGCAGCCGCAGGTGCTGCGGATCGTGCAGGTCGAAGACGTAAGTGCGGTTCGCAGCCCAGTCGTTTGCGTAGAGGATGTCGTCCGGAGGCTCCGAGTAGTTCGTGTGGTGCGCCATCGCCGCATCTCCGACGGCGAGCATCGTGACGAGCTTGCCGAACGAGTTACCCGGGCGGATGTCGAAGACGGCGAGGAAGTCCTTACCCAATCCTTGTGCCTCACGCCGCTGGGCGATATCCGCCCCGTTCAGCGCGAGCGTTGAGGCTTGAGGATGCCTGGCTTCCATCGCCCACACGAAAAGATATCGACTGGGACGCGGCGGCGCCGCTGCGGCCAGCAGTGGGGCGAATAGGCGTCAGGAAGAGCAGGCAACAGCGGATCTTTTTCTTCATTCGATGGACCCCCCTCTCGATCCCGACTATCCAGCAGGTGCCGTGCACTTGTACCCCGCCAATTACTTCCATATTATAGAAGTTGTGCGCAGGCATTGGAGCGCCTCGGGCGCAAGGACTGAAAGCTCTGAATGCCGATTGCCATAGTCGAAATCGCTCGCGCCCTCTCCTGGCTCGCATTACCCGTCGGTGTCGTCTGCATAATCGACGACTGGCTGCTCAGGCCGAAGCGCCGGATCGCTGCCGCCGCCGGGGCCGTCGATCCACCCCTCGTGTCCGCTGCCTATCGTTTGCTGCCGGTCTTGCTTGGCGTGGTCGTGCTGCGACTGTTCCTGACCGAAGAGCTCGATTTCAACGTCTTACTCGTGGTGATTGCGGCGATTACGGGGTTCATCTGGGCTGCGGACGCGGCGCTTCTCGCCCGCAAACGCAGGCTCGAGGTCGAGGCGAGCGGCAAGGATCCGGCGCTCGTCCCCGAGCCGCTCACCGTCGATTATGCGCGCAGCTTTTTCCCGGTCGCGCTGGCAGTGCTCGTGCTGCGGGCGTTCGTGTTCGAGCCGTATCGAATCCCTTCCGATTCCATGATGCCGACGCTGCTGGACGGTGATTTCATCGTCGTCCGCAAGTTCGCCTACGGCCTCAAGCTCCCCGTTACCAACACGAAGATCCTGCGGACCGGGGAACCGCAGAGAGGCGATGTCGTGGTGTTTCACCCACCGATCCAGCCATCCGAGGTGTGGATCAAGCGAGTGGCGGCGGTTCCAGGGGATCATGTGACGGTTCGCGATGACCGGCTCACGATCAATGGTACGCCCGTGCCGTTCACGGTCACGGGCCTATACAACGATGGCTGCTACGAGAACATGCAACTGGCTACGGAGCAGCTGGGCAGTCATCTACACCAGGCGCTGCTCTGTCCCGTACCGCTCGAGGTCACCCCCGACCCATTGCCGGCGTGCAAGAGGAGAGATGCACGCGGCTATGTATGCGGCGGCAATGCTCCGGCGGGGGCAATTCCGTTGATCGAGCGCCGCGTATTCGAGATGGTCGTGCCGTCAGGCGAGTACCTGATGATGGGAGACAATCGCGACAACAGCGACGACGGCCGCTTCTGGGGGTTCGTCACCGATCAGGAGCTGATTGGGAAGGCTACCCGCATCTGGTTCAACTGGGACCCTGCCCGCCGCGACGGTCCGATCTGGAGCCGCATCGGCACGAAAATCCGCTGAGGCCGTCGCGCCCGCGGTCAGCGCCGCCAGGCAGTTGGGTCGGGACCCTGGCGTATGGTTCCCCGATCAGCGCGGCTCGTAGGTGAACTTCTGACCCGCTACGGCAGCCTCGTACATGAGACCTCCCTTGGCGATCGTGAACACCGCCAGGCCGTCCTGATAATGGCCGATGGTCATTGCGTTCATTTCGGTTCCGCTCGCGCCGGCACTCGTCCCCGCCGTGCTGGTACTGGCCGACGCGGCGGCGGTGATCGCAACCGCGCTCGCCTGTGCGCCGAGTGCGAACTTGCCGGATTCGAAACGCGCGAGATCCAGTTTGGTCTGAAAGAAGATGACTTCGCTGTACGCCTGGGCGCCAGCCTGGAATCCGACGCTGACCTGGTTCACGGTGCTGTTCCCGACTAAACGGCCGTGCCTATATACTCTGCCCTGTCCGTGCGCTCCGCCAACGACGAACCCGCCCTTGCCGATTGTCGGGAACACGGCATAGCCGTAGCTCGATTTGAAGAACCAGGCGCTTTTGCCGGCCTGCTTGAAGAGCGCGACGGTGTCGGAATAACTGTCGGCGAACGCGGGCGCGGCGAGCAATGCCAGGCCGCTGGCGGCAAGGGCTGTCAGGGCAAGTGGTTTCAGGGCGCGTGCGAATCGATTCATGAGCGGATTCCTCCCGGTTCAGAGGCGGTCGCGGATGTTCGGTGAGCAGTATATTGCATCGCTGCGGCCGAAACAGCTTGCAATGGTGGTCGTCACGCTTGCGCTGTCAGCCGCGCCCGTGTTTGCGCGGCCGCCTCAGAGCGCGCGCACGGCCGCTGCCGTGATCACGGTTGAGCACGAATGGCTTGCCGCCCTCAATCGGCACGACGTGACGGCTCTGGCCCGCATTCTCGGACGGGAATTCATCGATAGCGATTACCTGGGCGATGCGGTCACACGCGTGCAGTACCTTGCTTATTTTGCACGTCCCGTCTCACGACTCGCGCCGCCCCTGGAGCAAAGGTTCGAGGACACCGTCGTGCGTTTCGTGGACGGTGCCGAGGTGGCGGTCGTCACTGGTGTCGTCGTCACTGAGCCGGCGATGGCCCCGAAGAAGCCGCCATCATCGAGCGCCGCTGCCGTGCGACACTCGAGGTTCACCGATGTGTTTGTTTGGCGAGACGGACGTTGGCAGGCTGTCAGCGGCCAGGAAACGCACTTCATCCCAACGAAAGGCTAGAGACGGTGTATATGCGGCCGCGCGTGGGCCCGATTCAACAGGCCGTCGCGCTGACAGTTGCCGCGAATACGACTCTAGAGCAGCTCGAATATTCCCGCAGCGCCCATGCCGGTGCCGATGCACATGGTGACCATGCCGTAGCCCTTGAGACCCTTGCGGCGCATGCCATGCACCAGTGTCGCGGTGCGGATGGCTCCGGTGGCGCCGAGCGGATGACCGAGCGCAATGGCGCCGCCGTTCGGGTTGACCAGCCGCTGATCGAGACCGACGTCGCGAATGACAGCGAGCGCCTGCGCGGCGAAGGCTTCGTTGAGCTCGATCCACTTCAAATCATCCCGCGCCACACCGGCGTGCTGCAACGCAACCGGGATCGCCTCCTTCGGACCGATACCCATGATCGCGGGCGGCACGCCCCGCACCGCAAAGGTGACGTAACGGGCAAGGGGGGTCAGCTGGTAGCGCTTGAGGATGTCCTCCGACACCAGCACCACGGCGGCGGCGCCATCGGAGGTTTGTGAGCTGTTGCCGGCAGTCACGGTCCCTTTCGCATCGAAGACCGTCTTCAACCTGGCGAGCGCCTCGAGCGAGGTGTCGGCCCGAGGACCCTCGTCCTGGCGCAGAGTCTTCTTCGAATACCGCACCTCATGGGACTTGAAATCCGGCGTGCGGTCCGTCACCTCGAGCGGCGAGATCTCGGCCTCGAAGGCGCCTGAGGCGATCGCGGCCACGGCGCGCTGGTGCGACTCCAGCGCAAAAGCGTCCTGGTCCTCACGCGAGACCTTCCATTGTTGCGCCACTTTCTCGGCGGTGATGCCCATGCCGTAGGCGATGGCGTAGTTCTCTTCCTTGGCGAAGATCTCCGGGTTCAACGCCACCTTGTTGCCCATCATGGGCACCATGGACATCGACTCGCTGCCGCCCGCAATGACTACCTCCGCCTCTCCCACACGGATGCGGTCGGCGGCAATCTGCACGGCATTCAAGCCCGAGGAGCAATACCGGTTGATCGTCACGCCGGGCACCGTGTCGGGGAGCCCGGCAAGGAGTGCCCCGATGCGCGCCATGTTGAGGCCCTGCTCCGCCTCGGGGAAGGCGCAGCCGACAACGACATCCGCGACCTGCCTGGGCTCTATCGAGGGCACCTGAGCGAGAGAGCTCCTGATGACGTGAGCGAGCATGTCATCCGGACGCACGTGGCGGAGCATGCCGCGAGGGGCCTTGCCGACCGGAGTCCGGGTGGCGGCGACGATGTAGGCTTCTCGAATCTGACTGGACATGATCTTCCGTCTCCCCGGTCAATTACGCAGCGGCTTGCCGGTGGCGAGCGTGTGGGCGATGCGCTCCTGCGTCTTCGGGTTCTTCAGCAGCGCCAGGAAATGCTTCAGCTCGAGAGCGAGGAGCCAATCCTCGTTGACCTCGGTGCCGGCCTCGACATCGCCCCCGGTCATGGTGTCGGCGATGCGCGAGCCGATCTCGAAGTCGTACTGGCTGATGAAATGCCCTTCCAGCATGTTTACCAGCTGTCCTTTGATGGACGCGGCGCCCGTGCGGCCGGCGACCGGGAAGCGGCCGCCCCTGAGAGGCGGACGGTAGCCGGCAGCGCTCAGGGCAAGCGCCTGCTGCTTGGCGACATAGAGGAGCTCGGCGGGATTGAACAACACGATATCGCTTGGCGCGCAGATACTTCAGCTCCTGCGCCTCGATGCCATTGGCGGCCACTTTGGCCGTCGCGATCATCATGTAGTAATCCTTGAGGGAGGCGAAGAGATCGCCCTTGCTCTCTCTTGCCGCCCGCAACGCGAACTCCTTACAGCCCGCGCCCGCCGGCAGCAGCCCTACTCCCGCCTCCACGAGGCCCATGTATGTCTCGAGTGCCGCCACCACCCGGTCGCAGTGCATGACGAACTCGCAGCCGCCGCCGAATACGTAACCCTGGGTTGCGGCCACGGTTGGAATGCCGCTGTAGCGCAGCCGCATCGATGTCTTCTGGAAGAGCGAGATGACTTCCGCGATGCGCTTCCAGTCGCCGGCGGCGATCGCCGGACGCAGGGAGTCGAGATTGGCGCCGACGGAAAATGGCGGTTCCGTCTGCCAGATGACGAGACCCTTGAAGCGCTCCTCCGCGATGTCGATCGCGTGATTCAGGCCCTCGAGCACCTCGGGACTCACCGAATGCGCTTTGCTCTTGAAAGAGACGACGAGCACCTCGTCGCCGCTGCTGTAGGCGCGCACGCCCGCGTTTTCGAACACAGTCTCCCCGAGCGACGGCTTGCTTTCGCCAAGCACCGTCTCGGGCCACAGCTGACGCCGGTAGACATCCAGGCTCGAGCGGCCCACCAGCGCGTTGCCGGCCGCATCGTAGGAGCCCGCTGAAGAGTGCACGCCCTTGCGTTCCGGCTCTCGTGCCCAATCGGGCAACGGCTGCCTTGGCGAGAGCCTTGCCCGCCGCGATGTCCTCCTCGATCCAGGCCGCCACCTGCCGCCATCCGGCGGCCTGCCAGGTCTCGAACGGGCCGAACTTCCAGCCAAACCCCCAGCGCATGGCGAGATCCACGTCGCGGGCGGAGTGTGCGATGTCCTTCAGGTGATAGGCGATGTAGTGGAAGGTGTCGCGGAAGCAGGCCCAGAGGAACTGCGCCTGAACGTGCTCGCTCTCGCGCAGACGTTTGAGCTTCTGCGCCGGATCATCGAGCTTCAGGATTTCGACCACGCTCGGATCGGCCGCGGCACCGGCCTCCACGTGCGCGCCGCTCGCGGGGTCGAGTACCGTCTTGCCCTTCTTCTGATAGATGCCGTTCTGGGTCTTGGCGCCGAGC
This sequence comes from uncultured Pseudomonadota bacterium, assembly GCA_963726045.1. Taxonomy (GTDB): domain Bacteria; phylum Pseudomonadota; class Gammaproteobacteria; order Steroidobacterales; family Steroidobacteraceae; genus 13-2-20CM-66-19. The sequence continues at coordinate 124,081 of CAVSAZ010000011.1, read as the reverse complement.
GCGCCGGCCGCGATGAGCTTCGTGAGCCAGGGCGGAGACTGATACAAGCCGTGCCAGGGATCCTTCGGGAGGGTGTCCTGCATGGTCTTCACGACGTGGGCGAAGGTGTCGAGACCCACGACGTCGGCCGTGCGGAAGGTCGCCGACTTCGGCCGGCCGAGGCGCGGCCCGGTCAGGTCGTCCACGACGTCGAAGCGGATGCCGAATTTGGCGGCGTTGGCAGATCGTCGCCAGCATCGAGAAGACGCCGACGCGATTGGCGACGAAGTTCGGCGTGTCCTTGGCGCGAATGACACCCTTGCCGACGGTGGTGACGAGGAAGCGCTCCAGGTCATCGAGCACGCCCGGGAGCGAGTCCTTGCACGGAATGATCTCCACCAGCCGCATGTAGCGCGGTGGATTGAAGAAGTGCACGCCGGAAAAGCGCGGCCGCAGTTGCGGCGCCAGCGCCTCGGCGAGCGCATTGATCGACAGTCCCGAGGTGTTGGAGGCGAAGATGGCGTGCGGCGCGAGGTGAGGCGCGATCCTGCGATACAGGTCCTGCTTCCAGTCCATCCGCTCCGCGATCGCCTCGATCACGAGGTCGCACTCGCCGAGGAGCGCCAGATGCTCATCGTAGTTGGCCGCCTGCAGGAAGGCTGCCGTGTCGCGGCCGGCAAGCGGCGTCGGCTGCAGCTTCTTCAGGCCCTCGATTGCCTTCTTGACGATGCCGTTCTTGTCACCCTCCTTGGCCGGCAGGTCGAAGAGAACCGTCGGCACCCGGGCGTCGATCAGATGCGCCGCGATCTGCGCGCCCATCACTCCGGCGCCGAGCACGGCCGCCTTGCGCACGATGAACTTTGTATCCGACATGATCTCTCCGCATGCTACTCGCAGGTGATGATACCTAGATCCGACGGGCCGAGCCCGAACCTCGCCGAGCCGCAGCTCCTGCCGTTCCGGCGGGCGCCGCGACGGCGTAATAATGGATCCGCAGCAGCGGCTGATGCGGAGGCTCGCCATGGTGGTATTCCGTCGACTGGGTTTTGCCCTGGGCTTGTCTCTGGCCGCGCTGGCGCTGGCCGGGACGCAATCCGCGGACGCGGGAGCTGGACCGTTCCTCGGCCCCGTGCCCCCGCCGGCGTGCCAGAGCACGGATCGGCCCGAGCAAGGCGTGGATGGCCAGCTCACCGCGGCGGAGCGCGCCAGCGGCGCCTCCACCAAGCCCTTCAACTGCAATCTCGCGATCGTGGGCGAATATGCCGGACAGGGTGCCGGCCACCAGCTCATGTGGTATCGACATTGCGCCTACGTTCCGACTGAGGGCTTCGATGCCGGCCAGAATGGGGTACCGCCGCTGCTGCATCCCGGCATCCAAGTGCTCGATGTCTCGAGCCAGAGCAATCCAAAGTACGTGACCAATCTGGACGACCCGGCCTCGCTCTACGACTGGGAGGATGGCGCGGTGAACTCAGCGCGCGCCCTGTTGGGCACCGCCGAGAGCTGGATGGGATCGGGGCCGCAGCCGGCCGTCGCCTTCTATGATCTCTCCGATTGCGCGCATCCGCGGCTTCTCTCCAGCGTGCAGCTGCCGGATCCGAATCTCCTGGCTCACGCCGGCAATTTTGCGTACGACGGCAAGACGTATTGGATCACCGCTCTGGCAGACGCCCATGTGACCGCCATAGACGTGACGGACCCGACGCATCCGAAGGAGGTCGTCGCCTGGCACTTTCCGGACGGCGAAGCCGGAGGCGTCTCGGCTCACCAGGCATGCCATCGGATCTCCCTCAACCAGTTCACCGTCGATGGACATCCGCCCGACACGCTTCTTTTCTGCGGGGTCGTTGGTCAGTTGACGCGTCCCGGCGTGTTCAGCTCTGGAAATGGTCTGGTCATCTACGACGTCAGCGACGTGCAGAACCGCCGCCCGAATCCGGTCATCAAAGTCATCAGCTCGCTCTACTGGAAGAACGGCGATATCGCGATCCAGCCCGATCTGGCTTTCATCCACGGCAAGCCGTATCTCGGCGTCGGTGACGAGTTCGGCGCCGGTGGCGGTGACTACCCCAAGGCGGCCGTGGAGGCTTGCCGCGCGGGGCTCCCTCCCTACGGCATGGAGCGCATCGTCGATATCAGCAATCTCGCAAAGCCGAAGCTCGTCTCCCTGCTCATGCTCGGCGTCGCTGACCCGAAGAACTGCGCTCTGACGGAGAACGACATCACCCCGACGATGGGCGGCTACGGCTATAGCGACCATGACTGCACCTTCGACAACCCCCGCGATGCCAGGCTCCTCGCCTGCTCCGGTCACCAGGCGGGCATCCGTGTCTTCGACATTCACGATCCGCGCCGGCCGCGGGAGATCGCCTACTTCGTGGGCCCTGCTCCGCCGGATCCCAACGAGTTCGACCCGGGCTCACTCCTGAATCCGATGCAACGCTTCAAGCCTCCGATCAACTTCTCGTGGTCGAAGAATCACAGTCGCTTCGTGTGGCAGAACGGCCAGCTCTACCTCTGGATCGTCTCCAGCCACGGCGGCTTCTACGCGCTGCGGTTCGAGAACCAGGGAGAGATCGCGAAATTGAGGCCGGTGCCGACGCCGGACAACGAGGACTACCAGGATTGATCAGATCTCGAACTCGACGCCGATCTCCATGATCTGCGCGGGCGGGATGTTGAAATAGGCCCCCGGACGCTGGGCGTTGCGGTGCATCCAGGCGTAAACGGACTCGCGCCAGCGAGCCATCTGCGGCAGCTTTCCGAGCGCGGTGATGGTCTCGTGCCCGGTGAAGTAGATGACCGACTGCAGGCGGCACGGCTCGATCCTGCCGAGCGACACGGCCTCACTCAGGCCGAGAGGCACGTTCGGCTGCTCCATGAAGCCGTAGTGCAGCTCGACCCGCTCAACGCCCGTGCAGACCGGTGTCACCGTAGCCCGCTCGGTCGCGGAAAGGCGTGGTATCTCGGCGACCGAGACCGACACGAGCAGCAGATGCTCATGCATCACGTGGTTGTACTTGAGGTTCTGCGTGAGCGCCAGCGGAACGCCCTGGGTCAGACGGCCGAGCACGGCGGCGGTCCCCGGAAGCCGATGCGGCGGGTCGCGCTGAATGGTCTCGGCGAACTCGCGCAGACTGCGCCGCAGGCCGCTGCGCACGCCCTCCATGATCTGCTCACCTCTGCGCCAGGTGAGCATCATGAACGAGATCACGGCGGCGATGAGCAGCGGAAACCAGCCACCCTGGACCAGCTTGGTCGAGGTGGAGGCGACGAAGAGAAGATCGATCAACAGCAGGCCGCCATTGACCAGCGCTACTGCCCACACGCTGTAGTTCCACTGCAGCGCCACGAATGTGGCCATCAGCGTCGTTATTGCCATCAGGAGCGATACGGCAACTCCATACGCGCCGGCCAAAGCCTCTGAGGAACCAAAGCTGATGACGGCCGCGAGCGTCAGCGCGGCCAACGCCCAGTTGACGAAGGGAATGTAGATCTGACCGATCTCGCGTCCGGCGGTATGCACCACCGTCATGTGCGGCAGGAAGCGGAGCTGCATCGCCTGGTGCGTGAGTGAGAAGGCGCCGGAGATGACCGCTTGCGATGCGATGACGGTCGCAGCCGCTGCCAGTACCACGAGAGGAATGTGTGCCCATGCCGGCGCGAGCTCGAAGAAGGGACTCGCAAGCGCCCCAGGGTGCGAGAGCAGCAGCGCTCCCTGGCCGAAGTAGTTGAGCACCAGTGCCGGCAGGGCCACTCCGAACCAGGCAACGCGGATCGGAAGCGGTCCGAAATGACCCATGTCGGCGTAGAAGGCCTCACCACCGGTCACAGCGAGAAAGGCGCTGCCGATGACGGCAAATACCGTTGGGCCGGCGTGGGTCAGATAGCTGAGCGCCGGCAGTGGACTGAGGGCTGCCAGCACGCCCGGCGTCCTGACGATGCCGGCGAGACCCAGTAGCCCGATGACGATGAACCAAAGCAGCATGATCGGACCAAACAGGCCGCCGATGAACGAGGTGCCCTTGCGCTGAATGATGAAGAGTCCGATGAGAATTGCCACGGTCAGCGGCACCACGAAGTGGCTGGTCTGCGGCGCGTATACCTCGAGGCCCTCGATCGCGCTCAGTACGGAGATTGCCGGCGTAATCGCGCCATCTCCATAGAGAAGAGTCGCGCCGATGAGGCCTACGACCACCATGGCGGCGCGCAGACGGCTCTCGCGCGTCCGGCTGGGACTCACCAAAGCGAGGAGCGCCAGGATGCCGCCCTCGCCGTGATTGTCCGCACGCATGATGAGAATGGCGTATTTGATCGAGATCACCACGATCAGCGACCAGAAAATGAGCGAGACCACGCCGAGCACGGCTTCGGGTGTGACCGTCCCGTTCGGGCTGGCGGCTTTTGCCGTGACCGTCAGCGTATAGAGCGGACTGGTCCCGATGTCGCCGAAGACCACGCCCATGCAGAATAGTGACGCGGCCTTCCATGGACGGTGCTGCCGCGCCGGGGGCGCTCGATCACCGGCTGTGACGGTGCTCAAGGGGCGTTCAGGCCAACGGGCGGCGGCAGAGAGCGCCGCGCTCTCGCTCGGGTCCGGCCTGGCCGGATATTCGTCGTGGCGGCGCGGCCACGCGGAGGCCGTCTCGTTCCGGCCCTCCGGTGTCAGGTCGAGGTAATGATTGGCGCCGAGCAGCATGTCGAGAGCGCGTGCGAACGGCAAGCGAGACGATCTCATTCGGTTGCATCGCGGCGCTCTCCCCGGGAATCACGGTGACGAAGCGTGAATAGTACAGTCGCCCGCGGGGGACGCGAAGCCGGGCTTTATTACCGATTATATATCATTAACTATCAATATCTTATGAAGTATATATAAAATTAAGATGACATTGTGAGCGGACCGCGCCGGTCAGGCGCGCCGACATAGAAGCGACACACCTTCAGGATGCCTTCGGCGTAGGTTCGGGGCTCGTGCCCGGCTGCCAACACCCCCTCATCGCAGGCATGCTCGCGTTCCCGGATCAGCCGGGTGCCGAGCCACCACACGGGCGGATAGAACCAGAATATGACCTGGGCGAGCAGATGAATCGCGTACGTCAGATTGTCGCGGCGCCGGAAGTGACACAGCTCGTGAGCGAGAACGGATTGAACTTCCGCGCCCGTCAGTTGCTCCATCAGTCCCCGCGGCAGCAGCAGCGGTCGGAAGATGCCCACCAACCCGGGCTCGAGCGTCGACTGGCTGGACCGCACGAATAGCGGGATTGCCATCGGCAGCGGCTGCGACTCACGTATGGATCGGCGCAGTTCCCGCCAGCGCGAAGTCCAATGGAGAAGGATGAGGATCACGCCGAGCGCCCATATCGACCAGGCGATCGTGCCCCACGGAACCGCCGCTGTCGAATGAACCTGCGGCGCCCCGAAAGACATGGCACAGAGTCGACTGCCAGAGATGATTCGATATGGACATGATCATGTGGGCGTCCCCCGTTCCGCGGTTTCCCGCAACGTGCGTTCGGCTTCCTGGATGTCCTCGAGAGTCAGTTTGCCGCTCTCGATGAGGTGCGCCATCAGCGGCTGGGTCTGGCCGCCGAACAGACCGAGGAAATCCTCGATCAGGTGGCGGTGCGTGGTTTCACGGGACGCGACCGCCTCGAAGATATGGGCGTTGCTGATCTTCTTGGCGCGCCCGGCCGGATGGACTAGCGCGCGCCGGATTTGAGGGTTTCGATCTCGGCCCGCAGCGCGGTGACTTCCGCCTCGAGTCTCGCTACCCGGCTATGCAGGCTTTCCCTCTCGGGCGCTGAAGATTCGCCCGGTGTCACCTCCTCTGCCGCCACGGCATCTGGGATCGGGCCGCCGCCAAAGAGGTGCATGTAGCGTGACTCGCGCCGTCCCGGCTCGCGCGGCAATCTCGCGACCAGCGGCCCGGACTCGCGCTCCTTTAGTGCGGTGAGCACCGCCTCGATCTCGGAGACGTCACCGAACCGAGCCATGCGGCTGGCGTGTGAGCGCAGCTCGCCCGGTGTCTGTGGGCCGCGCAGCAGCAGCTCGCACACCATCGCGAGCTCCTGGGCGGAGAACTTCAGGGTGCCGTACTCGGTGTTGCAGAAGAGGTGCTGGTACTTCGGCACCCTGCTGCCGAAACCGGAGCGCTCGAGCAGCAGATGCTTGCGCGACAGCCCATCGAGCGTGCGCTGCACGGCGGCTTCATCCAGGCTCATCACCGGCTCGCGGTTGCTCTTCTGGTTGCAGGCGCTCAGCAGTGCATTGAGCGACAGCGGGTACTGATCCGGTGTGGTCACCTGCTTCTCGATCAGGCAACCGATCAGGCGCTGTTCCAGAGAATCGAGCTCGACACGCATCCGACGCACCCCTCTTCTTCACAGGCGCGGGAAAGCGTACCCCATTCCCGATACTCGCGCCGCCGGTGATGCGAGCCCGTCGCCTATTTCTCGAACACCGCCGCTGCGGGTGATGCGCCTTCCTTCCTCCTGGCGAGCGTCCAGGCAGCGGCGCCGAAAACCAGCAGGTTGGAGGCGATCACCGGCTTGGCGGCGATCAGGAAGCCATATGCGATCCACAAGATCGCGCCCAGCATCTGGCAGACACGCAACGCCGCCGGTTTCGAGAAGAAATACGAGCCGACGAAAACCAGCGTCGCGATCCATCCGAGGGTATCGGTCAGGGGCAGACTCATGGATGTGATTCCGCCGCCACGGGCGCCGCAGGCAGCGCCTCGCGCAGCATGACCCGATCGGTGCGCGCCCGTTCCCAGTCATCGAGCACCAGCCCCACGGACTCGAGGAACTGCCGGATCCCGGGTACCCGCATGCCGAGCACCTGGTCCAGCACCGGCACCAGGATGCTGCAGGCGTTGTCGCTGAGCACCGTGCACCTGGCGATGCGTGCGAGCTGTCGGTTCTCCGACACGGCGATGGTGAAGCCATCACCGTGGTTGACGTGCAGCATGACGTGTATGTCAGAGCTGCCGTCCCCGACATAGATAACACGGTCGGCAACGATCCCGAGCCACTGGCTGAGCTCGTCGATCACTGCGACCTTGCCGTAGCCGGCGGCGACGCGTTTGATGGCGCGCACCTCGCCTGACTGCGGATCATAGTCGAGTTCCGTGCCGTAGATGTTATCCGGCGACACGATGCCGTCGAGAGCGGCGATGACCACCTCCCTGGGCGCCGCCGAGACCACGAAGAATGAAAACCGGCAGCCGTCGATACCGTCGCGCAGCGTTTGCACCAGCGTCGGTAGAGCCGCCTTGAGGCGCACGCGCCGGCCAGCCTCCGCCAGATGTTCGCGGCGCACACCGCGAAAGTCAGGGTCGTGGCGGATCAGGTAGGCCAGCTCTCCGCCCTGCTGTACGAGATTGCTCCGAGCCAGTCCGGCGACTTTCTGCTCGAAGTCCTTGACGCCGAGCAACTCCGCGAGCACGTGGCCGGAGTCGTGAAAGCTCAGTGTCTGATCGAAGTCCGACGCCAGCAGGTAGTGGCGGGTCAGGGTAGGCATCTCATCTCCTCGGTTGCTTCCATCGACCCCCCTGCGACGCGCACCTTAGCAGACATTGACGGGCAAGCAAGGGAACGCATCGCTGTGAGGCGTGAGTTTCTTTCTCGCACCGTAACTGTGCAGTAACTTCCGGGTCAAACGCGGGCACATTCTGACATCACATTCAGCTTACGTTCACCTGGGCGTGTGAAACGCGGGGCAAGATGCGAGGCTGTGCGCTAGATTCGTAACCGGCGGGTCGTGATCTGCCAGCAGAGCAGCCGGTCGCCCGCCAGGCTGACCTTACTTCACGGAGGCGCCGAGTGTACCGAGGAGATCGCCGGTGCCGCGCTCCCGCGATCCGGAATCAGACGGAATTCCCCGTGCGCCACCGAGCGTTCACTTCGAGCCATGGCGATCGCCTTCGTGCTCCAGGGATTTCAGGTAGTCATCGAGCCGATCGAGGCGGCCCTCCCATTCCCGGCGCCGCGCCGTCAACCATTGCTCCGCCTTGCTCATGGCCTGCGGGTCGATCGCGCAGGTGCGCGTTCGGCCGACTTTCTGGGTGCGGATCAGCCCCGCTGCCTCGAGCACGCCGAGGTGCTGCATGGCGGCCGGCAGCGACATCGGCAGGGGTTTCGCCAGCTGGCTCACCGGCGCGGGACCGCGGCCGAGCCGCTCGAGGATGGCGCGGCGAGCCGGGTCGGCCAGGGCGTGAAACAGGCGATCGAGATCCTGGGACTTCAGCATCCGCACGACTATAGGGGGTACTGACACTAAAGTAAATACCTTACTATATTTTGGGTACAATCCGGCGCCAAGACCGAGGGTTTGCCCATGCTGGATCTGATCGCCGCGTGCGCCTACTTCCTGCTGATCCACTTTGGAGTATCCGGGACACGGCTGCGCGATGCGCTCACCGCGAAGCTGGGGGACGGCCCGTATCGCGGGCTCTTCTCGCTCGCCTCCCTCATCGGCATCGGCTGGGTGATCTATGCCTACCGGCGCGCCCCGCTCATCCCCACGTGGGGATTGTTGCTGCAGTGTCGCACCGCGGCTAATGTGTTGGTGTTCATCGCGTTTCTCTTCATGGTGATCGGGGTCATGACGCCGAGTCCGACCTCGGTCGGAATGGAGTCGAGGCTCGACCCGGAAATGGCCCGGGGCATGCTGCGCATCACGCGCCACCCCTTCCTCTGGGGAGTGGCGCTCTGGGCGGCCACGCACCTCATCGTCAACGGCCAGCTCGCAGCGCTCATTCTCTTCGGCACGTTTCTCGTGCTTGCGATCGGCGGCCCCGCCTCGATCGATGCCAAGCGCCGGCGCAAGTTTCCCGACAAGTGGCCGCAATTCGCCGCAGCGACATCGCGCATTCCCTTCGCCGCCATCGCCCGGGGCGGCAACCGGCTGGCACCCGCTCTGGCCGAGATCGGCCCGTGGCGGATCATCACCGCCATCGTCCTCTATGCGGTGGCGTTCTACCTGCACGGACGCCTCGGGCCGCCCCTCCTTTGAGCTTCTCCTCGAGAATCGCAATTTTTCCCATGCGGTGCGCCGGCCCGCCGGCTAATCTCGCAACATGACTGCGAACCCGACCTATCCGCTCGAGGGCGGCTGCGACTGCAAACACATCCGTTACCGTATCGAGTCCGCGCCTCTCATCGTTCACTGCTGCCACTGCCGCTGGTGTCAGCGGGAAACAGGGACGGCGTTCGCCCTGAACGCCATGATCGAGGCCGACCGCGTCATCGATTTGAATGGGGCGCCCGAGGTCATCGAGACGCCGTCGCTGAGCGGCCGTGGACAGAAGATCGCGCGCTGTCCGCATTGCCGGATCGCCATCTGGAGCAATTATTCCGGCGCCGGCCCGATCCTGCGCTTCGTACGCGTCGGTACGCTCGACACGCCGGATGTCCTGCAGCCTCAGGTCCACATCTTCACGAGCTCGAAGCAGCCCTGGGTGATACTGCCTGATGGGGTCCCGGTGGTGCCCGAGTTCTACGAGATCGAGCGCATCTGGTCGCCGGAGAGCCTGGCTCGCCGCCAGGCATTCCTGCCGCGGCTGCAGGCCTATCGGGCGTCCCGGGCCAGCTGATCGGCCTGTCCCTGCGATGCGCCTGATGCGGCGCCCGTTGCGCAATCCAACACCGTGATCCGGTCGTCGCCGGTACGCCATCCTGAATGGAGCGCTCGGCTACAAGTTCGTGAAATGCGCAAGGAGGGCTCCGCAACGCCTCCATCAGGCTGGACTTCGACAATCCGCTCAACAACACGAACATCGATATGTCCTCGGATACCACCGTCGGGAGCACGACGCAATATCCGGGTGGCGTGCCTCTGTACTGGGCGATTCCGAGGCGCAGCGTCTTTGCGACCGTGAGCGTCCCGATAAGCTGATGCGGCGCTGAAATGCACCATGGGGCCGCCAGCGGACGGCGGCCCCTCTGCCGCGGCTGGAGGTCGACAGGCGGCGCGGGGTGTGGCACCGTCCCGGCCGCACATGGACTCCTCTTCGCCATGACCGCCGCTCAATGGGGCGGCGCCAGCGCCATCTTTCTCGCCTCCGCCGTCGAGTGGGTGGAGGCGTTCACCATCGTGCTCGCGGTGGCCCTCACCATCGGGTGGCGGCGTGCTGCGGGCGCTGCCGCGGCGGGGCTGGCGGTCGTCGCACTGCTCATCGCGGTCACGGGCGCGGGCATCGAGGCGGCCGCGGCCGACATCGCGCTGATCACGGGCCGCGATCGGCATTTTCCTGCTGCTCTTCGGCTTGCGTTGGTACGTGAAAGCGATCCGCCGCTACTCCGGGCGCACCGCTTTGCACGATGAGGCGCGGAAGTTCGCCGCGACCCGCGAGCAACTGGAGCAGGCGGAGGGACGCGCGGCCTGGGTAGTGGCCTTCAAGGGCGTGCTGCTGGAGGGGCTCGAGGTCTGGCTGCTGGTCGTCGCGCTCGGTCACACCCTTTCTTACGCGACGGCGGCGGGAAGCGCTGCCGCCTCCCTGGTGCTGGTGATCGTGGCGGGACTCGCGCTGCGAGCGCCTCTGACCCGGGTACCGGAGAACACCCTCAAGTATCTGGTGGCCTGCGCCATTCTCTCCTTCGGTACCTTCTGGGCCATCGGGGGGCTCGCGGGCGAGCAGGCCGTGTGGCCGCTGGGTGATGTCACCCTGCTCCTGCTCTTCGCCGCTTACGCCGTCGCCGGCAGGATCATCGCCTGGCGCTCGCGGCCGCCAGCCTCGGCTGCCGCCGGGGCGCGGGCATGAGCAAGCTGCTGCGGCTCATCTTCGGCGATCTGCGCAACGTCGCCTCGGTGGCGGTCGCGCTGCTGGCGGCTTACGGGATCTCGCGGTTCGCGCCAGGCGCCGCCGGGGCGGCTCTCGCCCTGCTCCTCATCGCGGCGGCGGCCCTGCAGGCCATCTGAACCCGCTCAGAAAAAGTACTTGATCTGCCCCTGTACTTCGCGGCCGAAGATCGGCCGCGCCATCTCGAAGCCGGTGGAGATTCCGGCGCTGAGGCTGCGCGAGTTGCCTTCCGTCAGCCCGAGCGCATCGGTGAGGTTGGTGCCCTGCAGCCGCACCTCGAGGTGCTCGCCGTAATCGCCGACGATGCCGGCATCGAGAGTGGTGTAGGCCGGCAGGATCTGGGTGTTCCCCGGATCCGAATAGCGCAGGTCGATGTAGCTCACCGCCGCGAATACGCGGACTTTTCCCCACGTGGTTGGCACGTCGTACTCGGGCGTGAGCCGCACCTGCAGGCGCGGCTGGCGCTGCAGTATGTTGCCGTCGTTGTCGATATGCCTCGGCGCCGCCTCCCGCGAAGGAGCTGAAATGGGTGTAGACGGAATGCTGCCAGTCCCCGGTGAGGCCGAGGCTCAGGTGCTCGAGCGGAAACCAGTCCGCCTGGAAGTCCGTGCCCCAGGACGCCGAGCCATAGGTTGCGAAGACCTGGGAGCCGTTGCCGAGGAATGCCTGAAATGGCACTCCGAAGAAGAGTCGATGAAAGACGTCGACCGAGGCATAGACGGAATTGGTCTGCGCCTTCCAGCCGAGCTGGTAATTCTCGATCTGCTGCGACGTTCGACATGCCGTTGAGCAAATCATTGAAGCCGGGGAAATGCACGCCCTCGTTGATGCGGCCATAGACGCTCATGTGCGAATTGAGCTCATAGTTGGCCCCCGCGCTCCAGGCGCCGAGGGTGTGGTCGTAGGTGGACGGCGACCATTGGCCGGTGAGCACGTTCGTGTCGTCGTTGTAGAGAGTCAACGGATCATCATCGAGGTCCGTATAAGTGGTGCCTGCCACCATGCCGACAATGCGCTGGTTCTCGGTCCGGTACTCCGCATCGAGCAGCCAGGGGCCGATCCGCCACTGATCGGAAACGAAGAACGCCGCGTTGCGTCCATCGTAATGATCGGCGAGCGCGGTGGTTGCGCCTGTCAGGATGCCGTTCTGTGTCGCCTCGGCGCATCGGTGCCGGCGGCGCCCGTCGCCGTGAAGAGCGACACGTCGATGAGCTGCGCGTTCGGTGTCGCCGTCATCAGCTCGTTATTGCCGAGGTACCAGCTGTCGTCGCTGGAGTAATCGGCGAAATAACCGCCGACAGTCGCCATGTTGCCCGCGAACAGCGAGCGGCTGAAGCGCAGGTCATCGGTCAGCGCCTGAATCTTCTTGTCGACGATCCAGAAGCCGACGGAAACGACGTCCGTGTCGGGATTGACGGCGCCGCCGTACGCAACGTAAGAGGACTTCCCGCTCACGAACGGCAAGCCTCCGGTTGCCGCCATCGCCGCTGTATCGCCGTTGACGCCCGCGATCGCGCTGCTGAGGAAGCTCGACATCGTCTCCGGGCGCGAAATTGTTGAACAGCGCGTTGGTCGGCATGTGGCCGGCGGTGAAGCCCAGCTTGTCGCTGACCGACCAGCCCGCCAGCTCGAGGTTGAGGTCAGCTCCCAGCAGCCGCAGGTCGGATCCCCTGCCATCGGCGAGATCGGCGCTCACCGTGCCGGGGATGCAGCCCGGCGTGCCGCATGGAAACTCCTCGACGGTGATGTCGCGGGTCGCGGTGCCCGCGAATGTGCCGGTGTTGGGATTGAATCCGGGGAATGCCGAGATGTTCCTGCCGTCGGCGCTGACAGCGACCGGAATGTCGGTGATGAAGAGATTCTTATCGCGCAACCGGCGCGCCCAGATGAGCAGGTTGCCGTTCGCGAAGGTGTGATAGATCGTAGCGGTGAGCTGGCCGCCATCATCAGCCGGAAATTGCGGGCTGCGGATGCCGTTCGAGATGCGGTAGAAGCCGCCTATGCTCACGAACCAGTCGCGGGCGAGCGGACCGCCGTAGAAGCCATCGAGCCGATACAGGCCCTCGTCGCCGACGGTCAGCCCGATCTCGCCGTGGGGCGTATCCGTGCCGTGCCTGAGAATGAAGTTGGCCGTGGCCCCGATCTGGCCGTTGGAATACACGACCGAGGGACCGCCCTGCACGACCTCGGTCCGCTCGATGGTGTCATCGAGGCGGAACATCGAGGAGTTGTCCATGAAGGCGAGGGTCGCCATCGGGTAGACCGGCGAGCCTTCGATCTGATAGGTCACGTAGGGAGCATCGCCGCCGCCGGGAAAGCCCGCGACCTCGATGTTGGCCCGGTCTCACCGCCGCTCGACTCCGCCCACAGGCCGGGCACGATCTTGAGCAGGTCCGCGGCGCTCGAGGCCTGCGCCAGCTGGATCTGCTGCAGGCTCGCCTCGCTCACCGGAAAGCTGGCGTCGAGGAGCTTGACGCCGCTCACCTCCGGCGTTCCGGTCACCACCACTTCGCGCAGACTGTTGTAGCTGGGTATCGCACGCGCATCGGCAGGAGCCGTCGGGCCCTTGCCGCCGCCGCCCAATGCCCGGGCGGCGTGCGTCAGCAGGCTGGCGAGTCGATGTAACACGCCGGGCGTGCCGCTGGCGGTCGAGCCTCGGCTCGCGCCCGCCGCGAGGTCACCGCCGGGCTGCATGAGCGGCCGGCCGGGGGCTGTCGCGGAGCTGGGCGACTCGACGATGGCGATAGCGGACTGGCTCACCTGTCGGAACTCGAGGCCGGTGCCGCCAAGAAGCTGGCCGAGCGCCGCGGTGACGGCGAGGCTCCCACTCACCCCCCTCGTGTGTACTTGCGCTACCAGCGTCGAGGAGAAGAGGAGCGTGACATTCGCCTGGCGCGCGAACTCGTCCAACGCGGTGCCGAGCGGCTCCGCCGGAATGTCGAAATGTCGCGGCACCTCGGCGGCCCGGGCCGGGAATGCAGCGATTCCCAGGACCAGTGCGCCGAGCAGGAGGACAGCCGCGGTCCAGCCGCGAGGGACCGAGCTCAGGTTGCCCATGACTGGGCGCAAAAATACGCCACTCGGCCCCGGGATGTGAGCCCGTTTAGCTACCTGTAGCGTGGACGCAACGGCAAGGAAGGCCGTCAGCGCGGTCCGATGTAAAAGACTCCTGGCTTCGGCTGGCTCACCCGCACCGGCAGTGCCGCCTGCAGCGCCCGAAAGAAGCCGGGCACGTCATCCGTCCTGAAGCGTCCGCTGATCGGCAGGGAAGCCACCCGGGGGCCCGCCAGCACGACCTGCGCGCGAGTGTAGCGGCCGACCTCCGCCAGGGCCTGGGACAGCGGCTGCGCCTTCGAAGACCACCGCGCCTTCGCGCCAGGCGAGGTCATCGGCGATCTGCTGCGGCGTCACGGAAGTGATTGCCAGGTGCGGGCCGGTGACGAGGAGCTGCTCACCCGCGCTCAGCGCCCTCACCCAATCGCCATTGCCCGCACCGCTTCCCCCTGCCATCGGTCCGCCCGGCTGCAAGGCCCCGCACTTCCACCTCTCCCTGGGCCACGAGGACATCGATATCGCGGTCCGATTCCAGCCGCACCTCAAATTGCGTACCTACGTCGCTGATGACCGCATCCCCTGCGTGTACGAAGAACGGCCTCGAGGCGTCGTGCACGACCTCAAAGTGAGCCTCGCCTCTGCGTAAATACACGTCGCGTCGCTGTGGTGTCAGCTTCACCGCGAGCAGTGTGTTGGTGTTGAGTGTGAGCCGCGAGCCGTCCGCCAGCGTGACGTGGCGCTGCTGACCGACAGCGGTCGACATGACCTGCATGCCGGGCCGGCGTGCGGTCAGGATCACCGTCCCGATCGCCAAAACGAGCACGGCTGCCGCCGCCGCTTGCCAGTACCACTTCGAGCTCAGTGCCTCGGGTTTCAGAGCCGACAGAAAGCTGCGCCCCTGCGGGCGGGCGAGCGCGGCGACGGCGTCCTTCTCATCGTCCCGCTGGCGCACGGACAGGTGGTCGAGAGCGCTCCACGTGTGGCACAGTTCCTCGAACGTGCGGCGATGGCGAACGTCCTCGCGCAGCCAGGACTCGAGCTCGCTGCGCGCGGCCTCGTCCAGCTCGCCGGAATCGACGCGCCAGGTCCAAATCGCCGCCTCGTTGTCGATCTGTGTTTGTGTCTCGAATTTGACGATGCCGCTCACCTTGACTCCCCCTCCTTGACCCGCCGCCGCGGCAATGGCTCGCCGTCGGCGACTTCCAACCCCTCGAGCAGTCCGAGGTTCCGTAACCGGTCCCGACAGCGCAGCAGTCCCTTGGCGACGTGCTTCTCTATGGTGCTGTGCGACAGGCCGAGCACTTGCGCAATCTCCGCGTGCGATAGCTGATACACCTTGCGCAGGATGAACACTCGCCGGCAAAGCGGTGGCAGGCTGTCCACCACGTCACAAAACGACTCGAATCGGTGGCGCAGGTCGACCTGCTCGTCGGGTTGCGCCTCTTGAGAGGAGACGTTCAGCGGCTCGAAATCCGCTACATCGTCGGTGGCATGGGAGAGCTTTTGGCGGGCCCGGTCGACCGCCAGATTGCGGGCGATGCTAAAGAGCAACGCCCGCGGCGAGTCCACCTGCGAGGGCGGCATGGCGCAGACGCGCACGTACGCCTCCTGCACCAGATCCTCGACATCCTCGGCGCCGGCAGTGAATTTTCTCAGGTATTTTTGCAGTGCGGTCCGATGACCGAGCACCTGCTCCAATAGCCGCTTACGATGCTCGTCGGCCACTCTGGTACGCCCCCCCTTATGGGCGTCAGCCGGTTACACGCGTAGTGTACGCGCAACGCAAGCGCGTTATATGGGCGGACAGGCGCGGTCTCAGGTCCAGCCGCCGTTGTCGCCGCCGCCGCTCCCACCGTCGTCCCAACCGCCACCGCCGCCTCCATCCCACGAGCCGGGGTCGTTGAGGCCGAAGTCATTGCCGCCCATGTCAGCGTTGGGGTCCGGCGCCGGTGCGGCCTCCGCGGGGGCCACGAAACCGCCGCCACCCGGGCTCGAGCCGCCGCTCAGCATGCGATCGACCACCTCCTCGCCAACCGCGACACCCGCCCCCAGGGCGAGCCCGGATGCAACGCCACCCAGGACCCCGGAGCCGCCGCCCGGCATATACCCACCCGGGCCGTAGCCGCCCGGCATGCCCGGCGGCACGTTGCCGCGGTACTGTCCCGGATACTGCGGGTATCCCATGGCCACCGCCCGCCGGCGCAGCAGCAGCCAGAGCACCACCCCCGCGCCGATGAAGATCAGGAAGACTCCAAGATGCGAGCGGCCGCCACGCACCGTCCGCGTGGCGAGAACCGTGAGGGGCGCGTCTGCGAGCTGCGCTTGCAGCTCCTGCACCGAGCGGGCACTGGCGAAAGGCAGGCCGGGCTCGAGCGACTGGGCGGTCTGCAGCTCCTGACGGGCGGCCCTGTTGTTGCCGGCGCGCGCATCGATTTCCGCGGCCACATAGTGCGCCTGCCCGCTCCGCGGTTGATCCCGCAGCACCTGCGCGATCATCTGCTGGGCCTGCGCGAGGTTGCCGCTGCGGGCCGTCTGGTAGACCTGCGCCGGGCTCGGATCGGCGGCGAGCGCCGGCAGCGCGCAGGCGACGAGCAGCAAAGCGGTGACTGCCGGGGTGATTCTCTTCAGCATGTCCATTGATGCTCTCCGTTCAGGACCCGTCGGGTCCGAGGCCATCGGGCATCCGGCATCGGCCGGGGCTCCGGCCTGAGTCCTTGGGGCGCGGCGCACGGCCGCAAGGCCGGTCGGGCCGATTATCTCTCCCGGCCGGCTCCGACCGCCAGCGGTATGCTTTTCGTGGCGTGCTTGATGGACCATGCATACCCCATCTGTTGTCGCAGCGGTGAACGCCCGGAAAGGCGGGCGCTTCGCGGCAGGTAGAGCCGCACTGTCGTCCCCTTCCCTGGCTCGCTCGCGATCCGCACCTGCCCGCCGGCCTGCTGCGCGAAGCCGGCAACCTGGGATAGTCCGAGGCCGGTGCCGCGACCGGGCTCCTTGGTGGTGAAGAAAGGCTCGCAGGCGCGCGCGGCGACCTCGGGCGCCATGCCCGTTCCGGTGTCGGAGACGGAGATCATCACGAATTGCTCATCGAGCATGGAGTTCGCCGTCTCGATGGTGAGCCGGCCCGCCTGCGGCATCGCATCCCGGGCGTTGATCGCCAGGTTGAGGAGCGCGGTTTCGAGCTGGCCGGCATCGGCGGCGACGCTCCCGAGGCCGTGGCCGAGCACGGTCTCGATCGTGATCCGCTCATCGAGTGAATGGCGCAGCAGCTCCGCTGTCTGCGCGACCAGCTCGTTGGGATCGAGCGGCGCCATCTCGAGCGGCCGGCGCCGCGCGAATTCGAGCAGCTGGCGGGCGAGCGCCGCCGAGCGCTCGGCGCTGTGGCGGATCATCTCCAGGTAGCGGCGCGCCTCGGACTGCGGCTGCTGCAGCTGCAGGATCTCCAGGGCGTTGCGGATCACGTGCAGCTGATTGTTGAAATCGTGCGCCACTTCGCCGGCGAGCAGGCCGAGCGCCTGCATCTTCTGCGAGTGCGCCCGGGCGGCCGCCTCCTCCGGGCTGAAAGTCGGCGTGGCGGTCACGGCAGCGCCCGCAGCCGCGGTGCCCGACGCGCGCGCGCGCAGCACGGAAATTGCGCTCAGCGCCGTGCCGAGCAGGCAGGCCGCCGCGCCCGCCGCCAGCGCGGCGATCGCGCCGGCGGCGACATGGACTTGCGGGCCGAGCGCGCGCCACAGCCCCGCGCCCTCGAGCGACGAGTGAGACCGGCAGCGTCAGCGTCATTCCAACATACAACCCGCGCCGGCTGTTCGAGTTCTTGCGCTCATCGTCATTGTCTCCTCCAGACATGAGCTCGAGAGATCCCCCCGCCGGCTGGACCGAATAGCCACGGGTGACATATCTCAACTCAAATGAGACCTGAGTCGCAAGCTGTCGGCCTTTGGAGTCGTGTCCGTGGCGCAACACGCGACAGTCCCCGTCATGGGCGGCGGGCTCAGCGGCGCAGAATGCGCATTTCCTTGAGCGGCGAGCGTACGAAGATACGGTCGAGGAGCTGTCGCTGGGTGAGGGTCGCCGGCGCGGCGTTGCCGGTGGGCGGCGTCGGGCAGGTGGAGGGCTGTGGATTGGCCAGGTACGCCAGAGCGGTCGCCAGCCGGCTCTCATTCGGATCGCCGAGCGTGTGCCCGAAGTCATCCGCCACCGAGCATCCGGGTACCGTTACCCCGACAGCCGGCGTGGTGTTCGCCGGCGAGAAGCCATCGCCGTAGCCGCCGAAACCCCTGGCGTTCACGCCCTGGAACTGGATCGAGAAATAGGTCGTGCCGCAATTGTCCTGCGGATAGAAGCCGTAGGGCTTGCCGCAGGTGGTCGAGCCGATCTGATAGACGGTGAAGCCGACGCCCTGCAGGCTGTTGATGATGGATTCGCTGGCCGAGCACGTATCCTGGCCCGTGATCACCGCCACGCGCGTCATGTTCAGGGTCGGCAGAGGCTGCGCCCGCCGTGGTCGAGAAGCCCTGTGTCGTGGTATGGAAGAGCGTCGGGGTGATGGGCTGGTCCGTCACCGGGTTCGTGGTCGGGTACTGATTGTTGAACTGCTGCAGCTCGAAGGTCTCGCCGGAGGTCTGGCTCGGCCCCGCGATCATGTAGGCGAGCTCGCTCGCGATATCGAGATAGCCGCCGCCGTTGTAGCGCAGATCCAGGACCACATCGGTCACGCCCTTGGATTTGAGGTCATTGATGGCGCTGATCAGCTCCGATTCGGCGGTGGCGATCTGGTCGTTGTAGAGGATGTAGCCCACCGTGGCTGCCGCCCGGGCCCGGTGACGGTCGTCTCCATGAGAACCGGGGTCGAGGTGATGTTCGCGGCCTGCAGCTGCACGGTGCGCGGAGTGCTCGAGCCGGGATCGAGCACTTCGAAGGTGTGTGTCTCTCCCGCCGTGGACGGCGCGAGACCTGCATTGATGGTGTTGATGCTCGTCTGATCGTCGGTATTGACCACATCGACGCCGTCGACCTGCAGCACCGTGTCGCCGCGCACGAAGTTCGCTGCAACGGTCTGCGCCGGCAGACTGGCCCGTAGGCTGTAAAAAGGCAATGATCGACGCTGCGCGGTGGGGTGGCCGCAACGATCTCGAAGTCGACTCCGTAGCCGATCTCCTGGCCCGACTGCGACAGAGACTCCCACACCGAGGTCGGGTACGTGAAATGGAAGCGATCGACTCGGGGCGCCGGAAGACGTCGTCTCCATCGTCTTCATCAGCTGGAAGTAGTCCGGCGTCGAATAAAGCGCCGGATTCGCGTCCTGCACCTCGTCGTACCAGAGGTAGAGCTGATGGGTCCATGAGCGCAGCCAGTTGTTCTCGTCCGTGGCCGACCCCTGTCGGTCGGGATAAGCCTGATTCGTGGAAGGATCGGTGCCTGTGCGCGGGACGGCGCAGAGCGCCGCGAAACCCGGCGGGCGGCTGGAAGACGCCGGCAGTCCAGCTGGCCCCGGAACTGGAACCGGAGCTGGCCGCCTGGGAGCCGCCGAAGTCGCTACCCCCGTCACCGCCGCCGCACCCGCTCAGGGCGGCGAGCGCCGCCAGTGGCAGCACCCAGCGCGCGCTGCGCGCCGTCAAGGATCGTCTCACTCCCAACATCCGTGATCTCCTGGAGCAACGCGGCGCTTGTAACGGTCACGGCACTATAGCCGAACGACCGTGCTGCGCAACTCCTCGCAGTCAGCAGGCTCCGTATTCGTGAAGTACATCAACACGTATGCCTTGTACGTGCCGTCCGTCTGCGGAGTGCCGTAGACCTTGTCGACACTCTGGGCGATGAGGGGGCTGCCCAGCGGGTCCACCACGCTCACCTGCACCTTGAACCCGCGCACGAAGTCGTTGCTGATGAGGAACGAGGGTCCCTGAACAGGGCGACGGCAGCTGTTATAAAGCTGCGGCGGCGAGCATCGAAAGTACGTATTCCTTGGCATTGAAGCAGGCGTCTTCCACGGATTGACCACCCGCCATGCCCGCAGCGATCGCCGCAGCGAGCGCGCACCCGGTCCCGCGGCAGTGAGCCTGGAGGCGCGGTGAAGACAGCCACTGCGGCGCACCCTGCTCAGTGAGAAGCAGGTCCACCGCTTCGGGGCCCGTTGCGTGTCCGCCTTTGAGCAGTACCGTGCGCGCCCCCATCGCGACGAGCGAGCGGGCCTGATCGAGCAGCGCCTCACGGCTCGAGGCGGGCGCCGTACCACAGAGGCTCGCGGCTTCCGGGATGTTTGGAGTCAGGACCGTGGTGAGCGGAAAGAGTCGCGTGCGCATCTCCGCCTGCCCTGCCTCATCGAGCAGGAGTCCTCCGGAGGAGGACAGGAGCACGGGGTCGAGAACGACGGGAATGGCGCCGCCCCGCGGCAGACTGTCGGCCACGGCGCTCACGGTTGCGCCCGTACCCAGCATGCCGATCTTGATTGCACCGATCGCGCTCGACTCGAGTGCGGCGCGGATCTGAGTGCGCACGATCTCCGGCGGCACGTGGTGTACGCTTATCACGTGATCATGCGTTTGAGCGGTCACCGCTGTGATGGCGCAAAGCGCCTCGATGCCAAGGTCCGACAGCACCGCGACATCGCGCACGATGCCGGCGCCGCCGCTCGAGTCGGATCCGGCAATCACCAGGACGGCGGCCCGGCGGCTCAGGTCAGTCTCCGAGGGCGATGAGAGCGAGGTCGGCTCGTCCAGCGCGGCGTAGCGCCTGGGCAGCGCGCCACGCGCGAATTCCCGAGCGGCAGCAAAGGACCACGCGCCCGGCGGATGTGGCGGGCAGGCCCGTGCTCTCGAGCTGCTCGACCCCGAGCCGCAGCGCGCCGCGAAACGGCGATTGCGGCGCTTCGGCGAGGCTGCGCAGGTCCACCACGAGATCCGCCGCGCGCACTTCCTCGGGCGCGATGAAGCGCAGTGCCGGTGCGGCGGGCTCGCGCGCGGCGGCGAAAGAGAAGCCGCTGAAGCGCAGGGTGCGGAAATCGACGCTGAGCAGCTGACCGAGCACCGTCGGTGTGAGCTCGAGGAGAATCGCGAGCGTCAGATGCGCCTGCAATGTGCCGATCACTCCCACGGCGGTGCCGAGAACTCCTGACTGCGCACAGGATCCGGCCTGGCGCGGCATGTCCGGAAAAACCGCCCTGTAGCTGGGAGCGCCGCCACAGAATGCGCCCACATATCCCGCGAGTCCCAACGCCGAGGCGCTGACGAGGGGTTTTCCCTGATTGAGACACTCGTCGCTGAGGATGTACGTCAGCGCGAAGCTATCGGCCGCGTCGAGGATGATGTCTGCCCGCGTGATCCACTGCGCGGCATTGGCCGGTGTCAGGCGCAGCTCTGCCTCTTCTATGGCTACTCCCGGGTTCAGCTGCCGCATGGCGGCGGCGGCGGCGCGGGCCTTCGGCTCACCGAGATCGCACATGCGATAGAGCGGCTGTCGCTGCAGGTTGGATTCATCGACCCGATCGTGATCGACGATGAGGAGGCGCCCGATACCGGCGGCGCACAGGTACGGCAGCACGGCGCACCCCAGCCCACCGGCGCCGGCCACCAGGACGGTGGCGGCGGCGAGGCGCTCCTGGCCGAGCGCGCCGACTTCCGGCAGAACCATCTGGCGAGCGTAGCGGTCGCTCATGCTGCCGCGCCCTCGCGGACCCAGCTTCTCATGCGCTCCTCGGGAAGCGGATTGCACACGATGTCCGTCACGACAGCGGCCGAATCGGCTCCCGCCGCCAGCACGCCCGGGAAACGCTCGAGGGTGATGCCGCCGATGGCGATGAGCGGGATGGCGCCGATCCGGCGCTTCCACTCGCCTATACGCTCGAGGCCCTGGGGCGCGAACGCCATGACCTTGAGCAGTGTGGGATAGATCGGGCCGAGCGCGACGTAGTCCGGCGCCAGATCGAGAGCACGTGACAGCTCGGCGTCGTCATGCGTGCTGATGCCGATCCGGACCCGGGCCCGGCGCAGCGCGCTCACGTCCGCGGTGTCGAGATCGCCCTGCCCCAGATGGACGAAGTCGCAACCTTCTTCCAAGGCGAGCTGCCAGTGATCGTTGACGATGAGCTGCGCGCCGGCGCGCAGGCAGAGGTCCCTGGACTCGCGAATCTCCACTCTCAGCTCCGCCAAGGACCGATCCTTGATCCGAAGCTGCACCAGGCGCGCACCTGCGGGCAGCAGGCGGCGGATCCACGCCGCGCTGTCCACGATCGGGTAGACCGGCGGCAGCCTCATCGCAGCAAGGCCTGCCCGATGACGGGTGTCGAAGGTACGGCCAGGTCACGAGGCTCCATGGGTCCGGCCTCATACGCTGCCCTGCCAGCCGCAACGGCCTGCGCGAATGCAGCGGCCATCCCAACCGGATCGCGCGCCTGCGAGACGGCCGTGTTGATCAGTACCGCATCGAAGCCGAGCTCCAACGCCTGTGATGCGTGCGACGGGACGCCGATACCGGCGTCGACCACCATTTGCACGTCGGGAAACCGGGCCCGCAGCGTCTTGAGTCCGAAGAGATTGTTGAGGCCGCGACCGGAGCCGATGGGCGAGCCCCAGGGCATGAGCACACGGCAGCCGGCCTCGAGCAGCCGCTCCGCGACGATGAGATCCTCCGTGGTGTAGGGGAAGACCTCGAAACCCTCTTTGCAGAGGATGCGCGCCGCCTCCACGAGGCCGAAGACATCCGGCTGCAGTGTCTCGTCTTCTCCGATCACTTCGAGCTTCACCCAGGAGGTGCCGAACACCTCGCGCGCCATATGCGCGGTGGTCACGGCTTCCTTTACGGAGTGACAACCCGCGGTATTGGGCAGCACGCGCACGCCGAGGTCGCGGATGATGGACCAGAACCCCTGCCCTGCACGCTCGCCACCCGACTCGCGTCGCAGCGATACCGTGACGATTTGTGCGCCGCTCGCCTTCACCGCCGCCGTCAGGATGGACGGTGATGGGTAGCGTGCGGTGCCGAGCAGCAGCCGCGAGGTGAGCTCCGTTTCATAGCAACTCAACATGGCGCTAGCGCTCTCAACCGCCCTGCATGGGGGCCAGCACTTCGATCCGGTCGCCGTCGGTGAGCCGCGCAGCCTGCCGTTCGACCACCGCCACGAACTCGCCGTTGACGGCGGTCGCGATCACAGCGCCCGCATAACCCAGCTCCTCGAGCGCGCCGGGGAGATCGGCCGCGCGGATCTCACGCGAGGCGCCGTTGACTAGAATCCGCATGCATCACCTCGAAAGACTCGTTCTCCAGCAGGGCCGCCGCCAGTACGCACTCCGCCGCCTGGCGCGCGAGCGCCGGGGCGAGGAGAAAGCCGTGCCGGTAGAGACCGTTCACGTAGACCGTGCCGCCGATCAGGCAGACGCGCGGCAGGTTGTCGGGAAAGGCGGGCCGCACGCCGGTGCCGATCTCCACGATCTGCGCCTCTCCGAAAGCCGGATGCAGGGCGTAGGCCGCGCCCAGTAGCTCCAGCATGGAGCGCGCGGTGATGCGCGTCGGCTGATCGCTCTCGATCATGGTCGCACCGATCATGTAGTGACCGTCGCCCCGCGGCACGATGTAAACGGGCACGCGCGGATGCAACACCCGCACCGGCCGTGACAAGCTGACATCCGGCAGCTCGACGAGCAGCATTTCGCCCTTGACCCCGCGCAGGTCCGCGAGCACATCGCGCGCCTCGAGGCCGCGACAGTCGATGACGGTGCCGCCCGCTGCCTGAGCCGCGAGCATCTTTTCCTGACAGGCATGGGCATCGGCGCCGAACCGGATGGGGGTGCCCAGGGTCTCGAGCCGCGCGGCGAGAGCGCTCATCGCCGCGCGCGGATCGAGATGCCCTTCCTCCGGAAAGTAGAGCGCCTGGCTGAAGCGGCCCGCGAGATCGGGCTCGAGCGCCGCGATCCCGGGCGCATCGAGCCACTGATAGTGCTGCGTGCGCCGCGCGAACTGGCGCAGCTCGCCGCTGTCGCGCCCGTGGGCCACGACGAGGCTGCCGCGAAGGACAGTGCCCGCAAATTTTCCGGCCCACCACGCCAGGCTCTCCGTGCCGAGCGTCGCCACGAGCGGCTCGGCGCTCTCCCGCTCGCACCAGGGCGCCAGCATGCCGCCGGCGTACCAGGAGCAGCTGCCCGTACCCAGCCGCTCCCCCCGGTCCAACACCTCGACCGCAACGCCGCGCTCGGCGAGCTCCACCGCGCAGGCGAGCCCGGCAACGCCGGCACCGAGGACGACGGCGCGCATGCTCAGCTCTGCGACTCGTCCGCGGCTACGTAGATCTCACTGCCGCCGGCGCGAAACTTGTCCGCCATCTGCTGCATGCCCTGCTGCTTCGCCTCGGCGCGCACCTCGTGCGAGATGCGCATGGAGCAGAATTTCGGGCCGCACATGGAGCAGAAATGCGCGACCTTGTGGGCTTCCTTCGGCATCGTCTCGTCGTGGAAGGCGCAGGCGGTGTCGGGATCGAGGGAGAGATTGAACTGGTCGGCCCAGCGGAAATCGAATCTCGCCCGCGACAGCGCATCGTCACGCTCGCGTGCCCCGGGATGGCCCTTGGCAAGATCGGCGGCGTGCGCCGCAATCTTGTACGTGATGACGCCTGTCTTGACGTCGTTGCGATCTGGAAGCCCGAGATGCTCTTTCGGGGTGACGTAGCACAGCATCGCGGTGCCGTACCAGCCGATCATCGCCGCTCCAATGGCCGAGGTGATGTGGTCGTAGCCCGGCGCGATGTCAGTCGTGAGAGGCCCCAGGGTATAGAACGGCGCCTCGCCGCAGGTGGCGAGCTGCTTGTCCATGTTCTCCTTGATCTTGTGCATGGGCACGTGACCGGGTCCTTCGATCATCACCTGGCAGTCGCGCTTCCAGGCGATGCGGGTGAGCTCGCCCAGGGTCTCGAGCTCCGCGAACTGGGCGGCATCGTTGGCATCGGCGATCGAGCCCGGGCGCAGCCCATCGCCCAGCGAAAAGCTGACATCGTACGCGCGGCAGATGTCGCAGATCTCCTCGAAGTGCTCGTAGAGGAAGCTCTCGCGATGGTGCGCGAGACACCACTTCGCCATGATGGAGCCGCCGCGGGAGACGATGCCCGTGACGCGGTTGACGGTAAGCGGCACGTAATGCAGCCGCACGCCGGCATGAATGGTGAAGTAATCGACGCCCTGTTCCGCCTGCTCGACCAGCGTGTCACGGAAGACTTCCCAGGTGAGCTCCTCGGCGATGCCACCCACCTTCTCGAGCGCCTGATAGATGGGCACGGTGCCGATCGGAACCGGGGAGTTGCGCATGATCCACTCCCTGATGGTGTGGATGTTGCGCCCGGTGGAGAGGTCCATCACCGTGTCCGCGCCCCAGCGGATCGCCCAGACCATCTTGTTCACTTCCTCGGCGGTCGAGGAGGCGACCGCGGAGTTGCCGATGTTGGCGTTGATCTTCACCAGGAAGTTGCGGCCGATGATCATCGGCTCCGACTCCGGGTGGTTGATGTTGGCGGGGATGATGGCACGGCCGGCGGCGACCTCGGCGCGCACGAATTCGGGGGTGACGAAGTCAGGAATCGCGGCGCCCCAGGACTGACCGTCGCGCGGGCCGGCGGCGCGCTGGCGCTCGCGGCCGAGATTCTCGCGGATGGCGACGAATTCCATTTCCGGGGTGATGATGCCCGCCCGGGCGTAGGCGATCTGAGTGACCGCGGCATCCGCACTCGCCCGCAGCGGCCGCCGGTTCAGGGGGAATGTCGGCGCCACGTGGGCGCCATGGCCCGTAATGCCGTTGTCTTCCGGCCGCACCGGCCGGCCTGCGCCCGCCTTCACATCGCCGCGCGCCAGGATCCACTCTTCGCGCGGGCGCGCGAGCCCGCGCTCGATATCGATGCGCACGGCCGGATCGGTGTAGGGGCCGGAGGAGTCGTAGACGATGAGCGGCGGCTCTCCGGCCGACGGATGCAGCGTGATTTCCCGCATGGGAACACGCACCTGGCTGTGGAATTTGCCGGCCGCGAAGACTTTGCGGGACGCGGGCAGCGAGTCTGAGACGACGGTCAGCGGAACGGCATTCATCGTGGATGCTCCTCGGGCGGTTGGAACCGCGGAAGATCCAGCGAAGGCGTCGTGGGAAAGCGGAAAGGCGGACCGACAACTTTCCTACGCCAGCATTAACTGGATCAGGTTCGGAGGGTCGCCATGCCGCGCCGTTTTGCCGGTGCCACTGGCCTCTCAGCCCCTTGCCGGGGCTCCCCTAGTTTCTGCTGGCGAGGAACATAGTCCACGGCTGCGCGGGGGTCAAGAAGCACCTTGGGCGCAAGCGGATCGGTAAGATCTGCAAACTGAAGGGCAATCTTTGCAAGAGATTGCAAAGAGAGAGGGGCCGGCAGCGCGATGGCCGCCGGCAATCGATGCTAGGGAAGGGAACGCATCAGGACCGGTCGCGTGTCGCCTCCGCCTCCATGGCTCGCCTGGCCGCCCTTGCGGCCGGCTTCGGCTGCAAGCTCCGGATTCTGCGAGAAGCTGCGCTTCTCATCCGGCACGCTCTGGCCGCCCTTGCGGCCCGCCGTTGCGGCCAGCTCGCGATTCTGCGAGAAGCTGCGCTTCGCGCCCGGAACGCTCTGCCCGCCTTTTCGGCCTGCTTCGGCCGCAAGTCGGCGATTTTGCGAGAAACTCCGCTTTTCGTCGGGCACGGCCTTGCCGCCCATGCTGGCGATCTGCTTCTGCCGCTCCGCATTCATCGAAGCAAATCCTCGATTGGAGGTTCGGCCCTCCGAGACGCGTCCATCGTGACCTGATAACTGAGCCATCACTTACTCTCCTCACACAAGCTGGGTTTTACAGGGGCTCGCGGGCAACCACAGCGGCAGCAATCGATGTGCGGCCCATCGGACTTCGTCGAGAACATCCTGGCCTGCGAGCAGGGATAACGAAGCAAGAGCCATGCCGGCCGCGGTCCCACTCCCGGTTAGTGGTGGCGGCGGGCCCTCTGGTTCCTCCAACTTCCGTTGGATCGGTCAGGC
Source organism: uncultured Pseudomonadota bacterium (assembly GCA_963726045.1). Classification (GTDB taxonomy): domain Bacteria; phylum Pseudomonadota; class Gammaproteobacteria; order Steroidobacterales; family Steroidobacteraceae; genus 13-2-20CM-66-19. The sequence goes on along the minus strand of CAVSAZ010000011.1, from coordinate 97,241 downwards.
GGACCCGTCAGGGGCTCTTTACGGCGGGATCGGGGTGGGCGCCGGCCAGCCGGCGATCGATGCCCGATATCTCCTGTTGCAGAATCGCCTTGACGTGCGCGGGAGGATTGAGGCCGAGAAGCCGGGTGAAGCGCGCGCGCGCCAGAGGCAGGTCGCCGCGACGCAACGCCGCGGCTGCTCCGAAGAAGAGCGCCTGGGGTGAGGTGGGATCGACCGCGAGCGCCCGCTCGATGAGCGCGCCGGCCTGGCCGCTCAACTGGGAGTCATCGATCATCACCAGCGCGTTCGCCTCGCCGATGAGCGCCTCGGCGCTGCGGCCATTGGCGATGCGATCGGCGCGATCGAAGGCGCGCACCGCGAGCGGATATTCCTGCAATTGCGCGTACGAGCGCCCGAGGAGCAGCCAGCCCGTCAGATCGTCGGGATGGTCATTGAGCTGATGCACCAGCCGCTCGACCATTCCCTCCGGCGAGGCGATGCCCGGGGATTTGCGCCATGACCAGTTGCTCCAGCTGGCATAGAGCCCCGCCGAGCCGACGACCAACACGGCCACCACCGCGACCGCGGTCCGGGGGGCTCGGGGCGCCTTCGTGGGCATGGGCTTCAACAGCGGCACGGTGATGAGCGCCACACACATCGCCGCGAGGACCACGGCAAGCACGACGAAGACGATCATCCGCTATGCATCCGTCAGATCGTTGTCTTCGAGGTCCGTCGCGGCAATGGCGGCGCGCTTACGAATGACCGTCAGGGCGGTAATGACTCCGACGAGGAGCAGCACGCCCGGTGTGAGCCACAGCCACGCGGTCCTGGCGACGAAGGGCGGCTTGAAGAGGATGAAATAGCCGTAGCGTGACACCATGAAGTCCCGGATCTGCTGGTCCGTCCTGCCGGCGAGCAACATGTCGCGGACCTGCCGACGCATGTCGGCCGCCAGGTCCACCGGCGAGTCGGCGAGCGATTCGTCCTGACATTGCATGCAGCGAAATCCCTGGATGAGCGCGAGGTAGCGCGCTTCGAGTTGTGGCGTCGGCATCTGTTCCGGCGCGATGGCGTAGGCTGTGGTTGCACCGAGCAGGAGCGCGCCCATGAGGACGACGATGAAGATGGAGCAGGCGCGCGCTGACATCAGGAGCTCGAGGCCGTTCCCGGCGACTGGCTCAGCGGCAGCCGCGGCAGGATCTGCTGCTCCCAGGCCTGCTGGGTGATCGGACCGATGTACTTGTAGACGACGATGCCCTGCGGATTCACCAGGAAGGTTTCCGGTGCGCCGTATACGCCCCACATGATTGCTTCGCTGCCGTCATGATCCACCGCGATGGTCTGATAGGGATTGCCGGCATTCTTCAGGAACGAGAGCGCATCACCTCTGTCGTCCTTCCAGTCGAGCCCGATCAGGGGAATGATCCCTGCCTGTTTGATCTTGAGCAGCATCTCGTGCTCCTCGCGGCAGGAGACGCACCAGGTGCCCCAGACATTGAAGAGATACCAGTGCCCATGAAGCTGGTCCGAGCTCACCCTGCGGCTGGGATCCGTGAGGTTCGGCAGCGAGAACTCCGGTGCCGGCTTGCCGATGAGGGGCGAGGGAATCAGGTCCTTGTCCGGCGACTGCTTGATACCGATCGCGAATACCACGACGAGCAGAGCAAAGACCGCCAGCGGAATGATGAAGCGCAGGCGACCCATCAGGCCTGGCTCCGGGTGATCGCGGCGCCGGGTGGCAGCGCCGGCTCCTCGGCCGGCGCCAGGCGATAGCGGCGGTCGGAGATCGCGAGCATGCCGCCCGCCGCCATGATGAAGGCGGCCAGCCAGATGAAGCTCACGAGCGGGCGCACCTGCAGGCGCAGACTCCAATGCCCCTCCCCCAGGTCCTGCCCCAGCGCGACCAGGATGTTGCTGGTGTAGTACATCTTGATGGCGGATGCGGTGGTGTCGGTGTGCTGCACCCAGTACTGGCGCTTCTCCGGGTGCATCACCGCAACCGGTGCACCGTTACGGGTGACGACGACGGTGCCGCCGACACCGCTGTAGTTCGGGCCCTCGATGGGCTGAATGCCCTCGAACTCGAATCGATAAGCGCCGAGCCGCGCCGCGCTTCCCGGCGCGAGCGCCACGTCGCGCTCCGCCGTGAATCCCTGCACGGCTGTTATGGAGACCACGAAGATGCCGAGCCCGATGTGCGCCAGGGTCATCCCCAGCACCGCGCGCGGGATGGTGATGTGGCGGCGCAGGCGATCGATCGGATCGATCAGCGAGGAGAGGATGATCCAGGCACCGAGCGTCATGCCCACCGGGGCGAGCACCCGACCGCCGGTGAAGAGGCCGAAGACCACCGCGCAGCCGATCACTGCCGCCGCGATCAGAGTCAGCACGAGGGGGCGGCCGCGCTCACCGAGCTTGCCCCGCTTCCAGCGGGCGTGGATGCCGACGGACAGCAGCGCCAGCAGCGGCAGCATCGAGAGCAGGAAGGTCGGATTGAAATACGGCGGCCCGACCGAGAGCTTACCGAGACCGAGCGCGGATGAGATGAGCGGCGCCATCGTGCCGGCGAACACCGTGGCGCAGGCGGTCACGAGCAGGATGTTGTTGAAGAGGAGGAACGACTCGCGGGCGGTGAGCTCGAAGCCGGCCTCGGACTTGAGGAGCGGCGCCCGCCAGGCGTAGAGCGCCAGCGCGCTGCCGATCATGACGATGAGGAAGGCCAGGATGAAGGTGCCTCGCGTCGGGCTGGCGGCAAACGAATGGACGGAGACCAGCACGCCGGAGCGCACGAGGAAGGTCCCGACGAGGCTGAGCGAGAAGGCGAGGACTGCGAGCAGCAGCGTCCAGCTCTTGAAGAGACCGCGCTTCTCGGTCACGGCGAGCGAATGGATGAGCGCGGTCGCCATGAGCCACGGCATGAAAGAGGCGTTCTCCACCGGGTCCCAGAACCAGAAGCCACCCCATCCCAGCGTGTAGTACGCCCACCAGCTCCCGAGCGCGATGCCGCAGGAGAGGAAGGCCCATGCGGCCGTGGTCCAGGGTCGCGTCCAGCGCGCCCAGTCCTTGTCGAGCCGCCCTTCGAGCATGGCCGCGCCCGCGAAGGCAAACGCGACCGCGAGACCGACGTATCCGGTATAGAGAATCGGCGGATGACCGGCGAGGCCCGGGTCCTGGAGGATGGGGTTCAGGCTCTCACCATCCGGCCAGGGCGGATCGAGGCGCAGGAAGGGGTTGGAGGTGGCGAGGGTATAGAGAAGGAAACCGAAGCTGATGAGGCCGAGCACCCCGAGTACTCTCGATGCGAATGCTTTCGGCAGCCGTTGCGTGCCGATGGCCGCGGCCACGGACCAACAGGCGAGCAGGAAGATCCAGAGGATCAGCGACCCGGAATGCGAGCCCCACACCGCGGCCACGCGATAGAAGAGCGGCAGCGCGGAGTTGGAGTTCTCCGCGACATACTGTACGGAGAAATCATTGGCCACGAACGAGGCGACCAGGCAACCCATGGAAGCGGCGACCATGACGCATTGGCCGGCGACGGCGGGCGTCACGGCGGCGATCCAACGCTCACGCTTCAGCGCCGGGCCGACGATGCCGAAAAACGCCTGCAGCGCTGCGAGCAGCATCGCGAGAATGAGGGTGAACTGGCCCAGCTCCGGAATCATCTATTGCCGCTCCGCGTCTGGCTGCGCGACGCCGGCACTTGCCGTCGCCGGCGTCTGCTGTAGCGCCGCATCGCGCGGCTGGCCATGGCGGGTGTCGAGCTTCGGCGTCCCGATGCCGGGGGGCCTGTAGTACTGATCGTGCTTGGCCAGCACCTCATCCGCGGCGAAAGTCCCGTCGGTTTGCATCTTTCCGTGGACGATCACTCCAGCGCCCTCGCGAAAGAGATCGGGCAGCACCTTGTCGTAGACGACGGGTATCTGATGATTGAAGTCAGTCACGATGAAATGGACCTCCATGCTGCCCGGCTGCCGGGACACGCTGCCCTTCTCGACGAGGCCGCCCAAGCGGATCTCCTGCCCGGCATGGACCTGGCCGAGGGCCACCTGGCTCGGAATGAAGTAGAACGTGACATTCTGGCGGAAGGCACTCAGCGCCAGCGCGCCGGCCACACTCACTCCTGCCAGGATGCCGGCCACCAGCACCAGCCGGCGCCGTCTTGGGGTCATTTATCGATTCCTCCCATTGCGAGTCGCTGCAGCGCTTCCTTCCGAGAGCGCTTGAGCAGCCGCAGCGCCCATACGATGTTGAGCGCTATGACTGCGAACGTCACTGCATACGCCGGCCAGACGTACGCGGCATATCCGCCCATGTCCAGAAAAGTCATCACGCCTGCAAAGCCTCGCGGATCCAGGTGGCCGTCCGCTCCCGGTTCAGAACCTCGCCGCGCACTCTGACGAGCAGCAGGGCCCCGAAAAAGAGCGTGAAGCCTAGCAGCATCATGAGGAGCGGTACGAGCATCGACGGCGGCATCGTGGGCTTGCTCAGCGTCATCACGGAGGGCGCCTGATGCAGAGAGTTCCACCAGGTGACCGAATAATGAATGATCGGCACGTTCACGACGCCCACGATTGCGAGTACCGCGCTCACCCGGTCCGCCCGCTGCACGTCATCGAACGCTGACCGCAGGCCCATGTAGCCAAGATATAGAAAGAGCAGGATGAGCTCCGACGTCAGGCGCGGATCCCACTGCCAGTACGTGCCCCACATGGGCTTGCCCCAGAGTGACCCGGTGACGAGCGCGGCGAAGGTGAAGGAAACTCCGATCGGCGCGCAGCTCGCCGCCACGGCATGGGCCACCTTCATCCGCCAGATGAGCCCGACCGCCGCAGCCACGGCCATGGTCGTATAGACCATCAGCGACACCCAGGCGCTGGGGGCATGCACATAGAGGATGCGGTAACCCTCTCCCTGCTGATAGTCCGGCGGCGCGAGCACCAGTCCGCCGATGACGCCCGCTACGATGAGAACGGCCGCCGGCCACGCTAACCACGGCGTCAGGCGCCCCGCCACGCGGTAGATGTGCGGCGGTGAGGCGAGTCGGTGAAACCATGTCCAGGCCATCGTTATATCCAGTCTCACTCCAAGTTGATGCGCACCGCTGCGGCGGCCGCAAGCGGCGCGAGCGTCAGGCCAAGCACAGCGAGCGCCCCGAGCAGCTGCAGCGGTACCCCATAGGCCGCGCCAGCGATCGCCAGTTCCGTGGCGCGAGCCCCGAAGATCAGCACCGGGATCTCCAGCGGCAGCGTGAGCAGCGACAGCAGCGCCCCCGAGCGGCGGATGCCGAGCGTCAAACCGGCGCCGATCGAGCCGATCAGGCTGAGCGCGACCGTGCCCACCGCCACCGCGGCGACGATGCCCGGCACCGCTGCGGCCGGCGCGCCGAGCGCCATGCCGGCGAGCGGTGCCATCAAGGCCAGCGGCAGCCCGGTGAGCAGCCAGTGCGTCGCCGTCTTTGCCGCCAGCAGCCAGGTGAGCGAGCGCCCCGAGAGCGCGTACTGCTCGAGCGTCCCGTCCTGTGCGTCATCGCGGAAGAGCAGCTCGAGCGCGAGGAGCGAGGATAGCAGGGCCGCCGCCCACACCACACCCGCGGCCATTGGCTTCAGGCGTGTGAGCTCCGGACTGACCCCGAGAGGGAACAGTGTGGTGACGATGGCGAAGAAGGCGAGCGGCTGCACGAGCTGACTGCGCTTGCGGAAAGCGAGCTTGAGATCGCGCGCGATCATCAGACGGGCGGCGGTTAGGGCGGGCACCGCGTTGTGGCTCTCGGGCGATTCCCACTCTGCGCGCGATGCACCCTCGCGCTGGGGAAGGCGCGTCACCGGCTCGCTCTCCACGGCACGCGAGTTAGCCAATCGCGAGCTCCATCCGCCGCAGGCCATCGCCGGAAACCGCGAGCTGGTGATGGACCGCGGCGAGCGCGAGCCCACCCGCCTGCAAGTGCTCGTCAATCAGCGCTCCGACCAGGCCCTGGCCCTCGGCGTCGAGATTCGTCGTCGGCTCATCCAGCAACCAAAGCGGTACGCGCATCAACGTGAGTCCCGCGAGAGCCGCTCTGCGTTTCTGTCCCGCGGAAAGAGTTCGGACCGGTCGATCCGCCCAAGGCACTGCACCCACGCGCTCGAGCGCGCGATCCAGCTCCTGGCGCTCGAGCCGGCGTCGCACGCCGACCCAGTAGTGGAGGTTCTCGCGCGCGGTCAGCTCCGCCTTGAGTGGCGGTTCGTGCCCCACGTAGGCGAGTTGTGCGTGGAAGGCATGCATGTCCTTGCGGATGCTCTCCCCGCACCAGGTGATCTCCCCTCCCTCAGGGCACGCGAGACCGCAGGCCGTACGCAGGAGCGTGGTCTTGCCCGCGCCGTTCGCCCCGGTGAGCTGCAAGCACTGCCCTGCCCTGACCTGAAACCCCACCCCGCGCAGGACATGATGATCCCCGCGCCAAAGGTGCACGTTCTCGCCCTCGAGACGGTACTCGGACATACCTGATTGTCGCCGATAAGCGTCGCCAATTCAGGAGCTTATCACCCCCCGTCCCCTCTGCCCGCCGGGGCCATCGCAACTTGGGTAGAATCCGCCCGCACCCCTTGCCCGGGTGGCGAAATCGGTAGACGCAAGGGACTTGAGAAATTTGAGCACCTGGGACGGAAACGCCCGGCGTGAATGGGGTCAAATTCGGTGGAACAGCAGCACGTCAGGGTGGCTGCAATACCGAGCTAAGCCGCGAGGCAGTCGCGGAAAGTGTAGAGACTTGACGGCCCCCGCCTAAACCGCGTGCAGCGCGGCAGGGTGAAGGTAAAGTCCAGACCACAAATGCGCAGCGGCCGAGCATCGATAGCCGGAGCGCGCAGCAGCGCAAGCTGTAGTGGTAAGAAAATCCCTCGGGGGCAACCCCATGCCGGTTCGAGTCCGGCCCCGGGCACCAGGTGGGTTCAACCTCCACCTTCCCTACCCGTCCTCCAACATCCCAACATTGCGCGGAAACACTGGAAATCGTAGTGTTTCAGCATCGACACCCGCCGACGCCCGTCTACCGCCATCCAGGGGCATGATAACACGCCCGAGGTGCGAAAAGTGGGGTAAGTCAGGTCGGTGTGAGTCCCGGTTACCCCAAAAGGGCTGGTGGAGCGGCGCCAATGTTGTCGGATGCGAAGATTCGGAGCCTCAAGCCCAAGGAAAGGCCATACAAGGTCTATGACGATCGCGGGCTGTATATGGTGGTCAACCCGAACGGGTCGCGGTGGTGGCGGTTCAAGTACAAATATGGCGGCAAGGAGCGCGGGATCTCGCTCGGCGTGTACCCGGATGTGACGCTGCAACACGCGCGGGAACAGCTGCAGGAGGCGAGGCAGCTTCTTGCTCGGGGGATCGACCCGAGTGCGCAGCGGCGGACGGTGAAGATCGCCAGGGCTGACACCTTCAAGGTGATTGCCGAGGAATGGCTGGAGATGCAATCGGAGAGGCTGGCGCCGATCACGATGACCAAGGCGCGGTGGATTTTGGGCTCGTTCGTTTACCCTCGCCTGGGGTCGCGACCGATCTCTGAGATTACGGCGCCCGAGAGCTTGGCCGTGCTGCGGCCGATCGAGAGCCGCGGGATGAACGAGACGGCGCATCGGGCCCTACAGCGCTGCGGCCAGATATTCCGGTACGCCATTGCGACGGGTCGAGCGACGCGGGACATAACGTCCGACCTGCGGGGCGCCCTGGCGCCGGTCGTGGTGGAGAAACGAGCCGCTATCACAGAGCCGCCGAAGATCGGCGCCCTCCTCCGCGCCATCAACGACTACATAGGACACCCTGCTACGCTGATTGCCCTGAAGCTGTCCCCTCTCGTCTTTTTACGTCCCAACGAGCTACGGGCGGCGGAATGGAGCGAGATCGACCTGCAAACGGCGGAATGGCGCCTCCCGGCAGCGCGGATGAAGATGCGGGAACGGCATATCGTTCCGCTCTCTTCTCAGGCGGTCGCCATCCTCCAAGAACTCCGCAGCGTGACCGGCAAGGGCAGATACCTTTTTCCGTCGCTTCGCGGCTCGGATAGACCGATGTCCGTGAACACGGTGAATGCCGCCTTGCGACGCCTCGGCTACGCGCGTGACGAAATGACCGGACACGGCTTTCGAGCCATGGCCTGCACGTGCCTCAACGAACTGGGGTGGCATCCCGATGTGATCGAGTTGCAGATGGCGCACGCAGAGCGGAACAAAGTTCGGGCGGCGTATAACCGGGCGGAGCGATTGGCGGAGCGGAGAAAGATGATGCAAGCCTGGGCGGACTACCTCGACCGGCTGCGCGTCGGCGGCAGTGAGATTGTCGCGACTGATACCGTGCGGTCGGAACCCTCCGATGACCCTGTGGATGAGTCGCGCAAGCGAAAAAAGCCGCATGGCGTCCCGACAGCTCACTTGGAGCTCAGCCTCGATATCCGCGGCTGAGGCGGCGTACCATCGTTAGATGAACCTGAATTCAGGCCCACAGGAACACATTCGCACATTGAACCTACAGGATCGGATCATTCCTGATCCCGCTGGCGGGGGCAGGCCAATAATCCGCGGCATGCGACTTCCCGTCACCGTGGTCGTGGCGAGTCCTGCAGGCGGAATGACGTTTAATGAGATCCAGCGGGAATATGACATTACGGCCGACGATATCCGGGCAGCTTTGAAATATCTTGCTGACCTCCTCCGACAGAAATCGGCGCACGTATCGATGCGCGGTGCCTAGTTCGGCCGGCACATGGCGTCGGATTGTGCGTCTTTCGCCGACGTGTCTGGAGCGCCATTTATGGGCGAATAGCCCAGAAATGCAGGCTTGGCACGGGCTCAGTTCTGGCGGTATGCTGACTCAATAGGATCGAAACCCGAGACATTCTCATGAACGCCAATCTGCGACAGCTTCCGGTTGAAGAGCGCATAAAGCTCGTCGAAGACCTATGGGATAGCATCGCTGAAGATCGGAAGGCACTTCCGGTCACACCGGAGCAAAAGGCGGAACTTGACCGTCGCCTGGCGGCCTACGAGATCGACAAGAATCGCGGCCGGCCGGCAGCTGATGTCCTGGCCGACATACGCCGGCGTCTGTGACGGCAGAGGTCCGTCTCCGGCCCGAAGCAGAACAGGACGTGGTCGAGGCAGCTCTGTGGTACGAGGAAAATGAACCCGGCCTCGGAGTGCAATTCGTTGACCAGGTGCAAGCCACGCTAAATACGATTGCCGAGCAGCCCAGCGCGTTCACCGCTGTTCACAAAACTGTCCGACGCGCTCTCGTTAAGCGTTTCCCGTTCGGCGTCTTTTACAAAACTGACAAGGATGGGCTCGTCATTATCGCAGTATTGCACGGTAGCCGTCATCCACGCGCATGGAAGGAGCGCCGGTAGATGAGATTCCAATCAATATTTGCGACCGCGAACCCCTCTTGAAGAGACCGCTCGTTAACCGTAAGCGTCTGCGCATGTCATCTTGACCCTGGATGTTAACGTCGGCGGGTTCCACCCCTCGTGCGTTTCGTCTTGCCTCGCATGAGTTTCCGCACCCTCTCCCTGGCCTTATGCCTACTTTCTGCAACCGTTGCGCCTACGTGTTTGTCGGGTTGCTCGGTTCGGACCACTTGCACGGTGACTTTATCGCCAACTCGCAGACGCTTCATGCGGATCCACCGTACGTGCTCGTCTTGCGCTCCCTTAGTTCTTCGCGTTAGGCCGCCCACCGACAGCCACAAGTCTTGCGTGATTCGCTTGCCGATCAGAGCCGTGGAATTACCCAACTGGCCTACCGCATTCACGATTGCGTCGAGCACGCCTAGATCTTCGGCGCCAGCGACTGTAAGTCTTTTTCCGTTGAGGTAAACGGCGAGACCAATCATCAAGTTCTCCGGGTCAATGATAATGGGCGATGGCTGCTCGGTGTGAAGGCAGTTCTTGTTGGACGATTTCTTGTCGGGCCAGCGACTGAGGTGCTCCCCAATAAAGTACGGCACCGCTTGCGAAATTCCTCAGTCACCACGCGGCTAGCGCCCGATTCCGGGAGATTTTTCCGCGTTTTGCGGGCTCCTCTATCGAGGGTAGTATTTCGCTTAGTTCTTTGTCCATTCAGTTCCGCAGCAACCGCCAGCTTCATCTCCTGTACTGAGCGAAGGGGGTGCCCGGCTTGATGTTGATATGAGAGTAGACACCGCCCCGCAAAATTGTAAGTTCCTACCGTGCGCTGCACTGATAAGTGCTCCACGCATGTCATCGCTCACGTCATGAAATTCGAGGCTGCTTGGTGGGAAGCGCGACAGCCCCCGGAAGGCAGAGAAATCAGCGAAACGGGGTTCACTTGAATTCATACAACAGTACCTTGCCTGGGTTACCGTGCGGGTGAGCAGCCAGGTCCAATAAAGGGAAGCTGTCGAATATGCTGACCTCGTCCCCACCCAGCGCAACGAATCGACTATCTGGCGATATGGCCAAACACGCGGGTACGGCGTGAATCGTTTGCAATCGTTTCGCGTGATCGCCGTCCCATACTTCGACTTGCCTGTTCATCGCTTCCACCAAGAAGCGTCCGTCAGGTGAATATGCGACCAATTCTCGACCGTACTCTGTACCTTGCGCGCTACCGAATCCGGTAGGGTGCAATTACCAGGACTATCACTGACGGAGAACCCTATGACGCGCATGCACAACCCTCCGCACCCGGGCGAGATCATCGCCGACACCGTGCTGCGCGAGGGTGGTGGCGGCCTGACCGTCACCGAGTTCGCCAGGCGGCTCGGTGTCTCGCGGGTTGCCCTCTCCCGCGTGGTCAACGGGCGCGCCGCCGTGAGCGCCGAGCTCGCTATCCGGCTCGCGGCGGCCCTCGGCGGCTCCGCCGAGTCGTGGCTCAACATGCAGGTTGCTTATGACCTTTGGCACGCCAAGAAGCGGCGGCGCCCGAAGATCTCCAGGTTGGCGGAGACCGCCGACAGCGCGGCGTGAGCCGTAACGCTACCGGATCGGCTGACGCATGACCGCAGTAAAACAGACGACTGTAACCGCATGGGATAACCCCGCGCGGGTGGCATTTCGACTGCGGCCGAGCGGGGAGCGCAAAGACTGGCTGACGATCGATTGGTACAAGCAGCAGGGGTAGCGCTATTTCGCGGCGCGGCTCCTGCACCGCGCCAGTTCACCCCGTCACATGGCGTCCGATTGCGCGTCTTTTGCTGACGTGTTTCGAGTGCCGTTTATTGGGGAAGAGCTCGGAAATACAGGCTTGGCACAAGACAGCTAGATGCCACAGACAATGCTGTCATTATCCCGATCAGTCATCGGGCCAATCGGACCGTCATAGCTGTATTCTTCCACTCGCAGCAGCGGGTCATCCAGCTGGGCCGAGCGTGCCCTTATCTCGCGCACAGGACAAAGTTCCGCAACAGGCTTGCCTTTACGGGTGATGACAACTCGCTCACCGCGCTCTACCCGGGCAACAAGGCGCGAGAGGTGAGCCTTCGCATCCGTGATATTGACGATTTTGCCGCGCACTCGCGCAGCTTCGCGCATCAAGATCGGGTAATCAATCTGGCTCCGGAGCAGGAACCCACCTGTCGGCCGAATCCGCGTCAGGCTGACCAGTAAAGGGTGCTCATCGACCTCGGCCTGCACGAATCACTGCGCGTGAAGCACGCAGGCTGACTCAAGTCCGGAGGTCGTCCGGCCTGAGTCAGCCCACAGCGGAGAGCTAAGTTCTGGCTTATAGCCGCGCGGTTAGTTCTTCGAGTTTCTGCGCTTCCGCGCAGTGAAGGCGAGCAGCCCCAGGACGCCGGCGCCGAGCAACATCAGCGAGTCCGGCTCCGGCGCGGTTACAAAGCTTCCATACTCGCCGGGAGGCGTCGAATCGGAGGCAGCATTCGGATCGTCGAGGAGAGTTGTCGAGTTTGCCACGCCTGCGGCATACACGACTCCAGCGCCCGGGATATCGCCGTTGCTCCAGAACTCCCCGACGTAGCCACCAGCGATATCGAAGGTGACGCCGAAATCATCGAGCTTGCCACCGGAGAATGGATAAGTGAGCTGATGCGTGACGGGGTCGTAGCACAGCGGCGGAGAGTTGCCGGCTGGATAGTACGTATCGTCGTATGACAGACCCGCGGAGGTGAATGCGATTCCGACCGAGGTGTCGCTCTCATACGAGACCGGCTCATAAAGGCCAGTGATCGCACCGGACACTCCGATGTTCGTGTCGGAGAAGGTTCCAGTCATGTTCGTGATGTCGTAGACACCAGGCGTGGCGCTCTGGGTTGCCGTAAATGTTCCCGATGCCGTGATTCCGGAGCCGGTGAAGGAGAAATTCACCACGTTCGCGAGCGCCCTGGGCGTAAATGCGGCCGCGGCCAGAGAGGCGCCGACCGCCAACGCTAGAATCGGAAGTTTTTTCGTATTCATATTGCTGTAACGCTCCCCGGCTGAAAGATTGACGAATGCCCGGGCTGCAGCTCCCGTGCCATGCGAACAAAGGAGAACAAACTCAATGAGATGCGAGCGACGCCGCATCGAGTGATTGGCATATTGTAAAAATCGCCGACGGTCCGGAGCGGTGGCCCACGGGTGGCCTTTCTTTGAGGTCGCGATTTGCGACCTCTAGCGTTTTCGCGCTTGATTATCCCGCTCGCCCAGGAAGTCTGACTCGACGGCTTCTATTAGCGTGGGGCCCTTGCAGTCGAATGCGCGGCCTATGGCGTCGGTCAGCTCTGCAGGGCCCACCACTAGCTTGCCTTCGGCGCCGAAGGCGCGCGCCACTGCCACGAAGTCGGGATTCAGCGCTGTGACACCGATCGGCGGTATGCCGGCCGCCTGCATATCGTCGCGGATCTGCCCCAGGGAGCTGTTGTTCCAGATGACAACGGGCAAACTCAACTCCAATTCCACGGCGGTCATCAGGTCCTGCAATGTGAACTGTAGACCGAAGTCTCCCGCCAGGGCGATGACAGCCCGTTGGGGCTGCGCAATCTTTGCGCCGATGGCCGCCGGCAGCGCAAAGCCCAAGGCGCCATAGCCGCAGGGATGAAACCAGCTTCCCGGGCGGTCGGCGGCGTACGCGTAGTTGCCCAAGTAGGCGATCTGCGTTTGATCGCTGAAGACGACGCCATCGGCGGGTACGGCGTCGCGGATTGCCCTCAAGGCGTTGAGTCGGGCGCGCGCAGGGGCGTTCAGAGACTGCTCGATTTTGGCACGATGATCGGCAGCCGGACCTGCCTCCGCACGCCAACCGCGGCGCTTCTCAATGCCGCGCGCGATGCCCTCGAGGGATGCTCGTGCATCGCCCAAGACCGGAATCTCAGCGCCGTACTGGTCGGAGAGCTTCGCTGGGTCGATGTCGACCCGGATGAGTCGCCCAGACAGCGGCAGACGCGTGCCGGTATAAAAGTCTGTCTCCGACAACTCGGTGCCTACCGCGATGACTGCATCGGCCGCGGCGACGAGCTCCTGGGTCTCGCGGAAAGCGAGCGAGGCGCCGAGGTTTGCCGGATGGTCTTCCGGCAGCAATCCCTTGCCGGCGGTTGTCGCGGCGAAGTATGCATCGAGAGTATCAACGAGCCGTAGCAGCGAGTCGGAGGCGTCACAGGCCCCTCCTCCCGCAATGACGAGTGGACGATTCGCGGTCGCGAGAGCGCCAGCCGCGCGGTCGATTGCATCCTGCGGGGGCGAAGGGCGCGTGTCAGGGATGGCAAATCGCTCGGGCTTCAAATCCGTCGGCTCGGCGAGCAAATCCAATGGAATCTGCAGATACGCGGGTCGCGCACGGCCGCTACGGAAGGAAGCGAACATAGGCCGCAGGTGATCACGAATGTCCTCGGCTGTAGATGCCGCTCGCGCCAGTCCGGCTACACCGGCGCCAAGTGCCAACTGATCGGGCACCTCGTGCAGAACGCCCCACCCCTTGCCCAAGGAAGGGCGCACCGGTGAGCTCGCCACGACGAGCATCGGGACTGAGTCTGAATACGCCTGCGCCATGGCTGTTAGTGCGTTCGTCATGCCCGGCCCCGAAATCACGAATGCTGCCGCGGGCTTTCCCGTTACGCGCGCGTAGCCATCGGCTGCGAAGCCGGCATTCTGCTCATGCCTCACGAGTACGTGGCGCATGCCGGTGAGCGCCAGGCCGCGATATAACTCGAGCGTATGCACGCCCGGTATGCCGAACACTACATCGATGCCGTTGGCAGCAAGCAGCTCGACAACGTAACGACCGACCGTCGAAGTGGCGCTCATGAGTTTTATATTGACATGCGTAAAATAAAATGCAAAGTTCGAGGGCTATGAAATTTTCTCCCCTCGTCGATCGCATCAGTGGTGATGGCTCCGACGCTTGGGTCACCCATTATGAGGCGGCGGCCGCGCGCAACCGCGGCGAAGACGTCATCGTGCTGAGCATTGGAGATCCGGATCTCCCACCCCCTCCGGCGTCGTCGATCGCGCCATCGAACGGCTGCAGGCCGGGGATCTTCGCTACACGCCCGCGTCCGGACGCCGCCCGCTCTTGCAGGCGATCGCCGCGGCGCACGCGGCACGCACGGGACAAGCCGTGTCTCCGCGAGAATGTCGTGTATCTCGCGGGTGTGCAGAACGCGTTGTTCGTCGCTTCGATGTGCCTTGCGGGTCCTGGCGATGAGGTCATTACCTTCGATCCGATGTATGCGACATATCCAGCGACCCTCGAAGTTTCCGGGGCGAAGATGATCCGGGCCGCGACCGGTGCGGGATTTCGTCCCGACATCGGCGTGCTCGAGTCCCTGGTGTCGCCGCGGACGCGCGCCATCGTATGGACCACTCCCTCCAATCCGAGCGGCGTGATCATCAACCAGGGGGAGTTGAGCGCGCTCGCGGAGATCGCCAAGCGACACGATCTGTGGCTGGTCTCCGATGAAGTCTACGCGGGGCTCGCGCCCGGCGGCCGTGTTCCGAGCCTTGCCGCGACGCTGCCCGAGCGCGTGGTGACCTTGGGTAGTCTCTCGAAATCCCATTCGCTGCCGGGATTGCGGGCGGGATGGCTCGTCGGGCCGCGAGAGCTGATACGGCACGCCGAGGCGCTGGCCATGTGCATGCTCTTCGGGCTGCCAGGCTTCATACAGGAGGCCGTAATCGCGGCACTCGCGGTCGCGCCCGAGGCGGAGCATCGAATTCGCGAGTTCTGTAGCGCGCGCCGCGACCGACTGCTCAGCGGACTGCGGGGCATTCCCGGTATCCAACCCGTGGTGCCGGATGCCGGCATGTTCATGCTGGTGGACGTGTCTGATACCGGCCGCTCAGCATCCGAATTCATGCGCGCGCTATACAAGCAGCAACGGGTATCGGTGATGGATGGAGCGGCGTTCGGGCATCGCACCCGCCAGTTCGTGCGTATCTGCTTCGCTACGGAGGAAGCGACGATCGATACGGCGTGCGCCCGGATTAGGCAGTTTTGCGAGCAAGGGCTGCGCTGACCTTGGACTTGCGTCGGCCGAAGAACGCAGTAGATCGCAAGACCCAGGCCACCCAGACCACCAGGCGGATCCAGGTCCCGGACGGGAGGCTCAGCATCAGCGCCACGCAACTGAGAAATCCCAGCGCCGGGACCACCGGCACCCACGGCGTGCGGAATGGCCGCCGAGCCTCCGGGGCGATGCGGCGGAGGATCACCACCCCCGCGCACACCATTGCAAACGCGAGCAGCGTACCGATCGAGATCAGCTCTCCGAGCACCTCGAGCGGCACCAGTCCTGCCATGATCGTGGCGGCGATGCCCGTGATGAGGGTGGCCAGGTAAGGAGTGCCGCCCGAGCCGCTGAGCCGGCCGAAGGACGGTGGCAGCAGTCCGTCGCGAGCCATGGAGAAGAAGATCCGAACCTGCCCGACGATGCTGGCCAACACCACCGAGAGCAGTCCGGCAATGGCGACAACCGCCACCAGACCTCGAAGATAACTGAGGGACGCTCCCGCTCTGGAAAGGGCGAAGTAGAGTGGGTCGGACACGCCTAGCTCGCCGTAAGGTGCGAGCCCCGTGACCACGACGCTCACACTGACGTATAGCACCGTACAGATCAGGAGCGATGCGAACACACTCCATGGAACTGTCCGCTGCGGGTTGCGGGCCTCTTCCGCCAATGTCGATACGCCGTCGAATCCGATGTAGGCGAAGAACAGCGTGCCTGCCGCGCGGGCAACCCCCGACCACCCGAACTGACCGAATCCCGCCGTGTTCCTCGGGATGAATGGCCGCCAATTCTCCGGGTGCACGTAGCGGGCGCCGATCACGATGAGCAGCACCAGCGCGATCACCTTTGCGATGACGATCGCGGTGTTGGTGCCGAATGATGTCCGCGTCCCCGCAAGCGCCAGCACGGTGCAGAGCACCACGACGAAGATCGCCGGCAGGTCGATCCAGGAGCCGCTCAGTATCAAATGGCCGGAGGCGTTCATGGTGAACGGAGAATGGATCAGAGCATGCGGCAGCGGGAACCCCAGATCCGCAAGCGCCGCGCTCGTATAGCCTGACCAGCTCACCGCAACCACCGAGGCGGAGAAGAGCCATTCGAGTACGAGGCTCCAGCCGATGATCCAGGCCACTCCCTCGCCGAGAGTCACAAAAGCATAGGAATAAGCGCTGCCGGAGATCGGCACCATGGCGGCGAACTCGGCATAGCAGAGTCCGGCGAAGAAGCAGGCGATGCTCGCGATCACGAAGGCGAGCGAGACGGCAGGTCCTGCCTGGTGAGCCGCGACGTCACCGGTAAGGGAAAAAATGCCAGCCCCGACCGTGGAACCCACACCGAAAGCCGTGAGGCCGACTATCCCGAGCGAACGATGCAGGCGCGGACCCGCCTCACCGTTCGCCTCGGCGGTACACATCTCGATCGTCTTGCGCGACCAGAAGGGCATCGTTCGATCCGCCGCCGTTGGATATATTCCGCTGCAGCCCTGGTGGGATCTTCATTTGAAAGCCGGCGCAGCCGGCTTGCACAAGTCCTGGGACTCTCAAACCTCCGACCCTTGCGCGCCGTACCTATTGTCCTGCTGTGGGCTTTGGAGACTATTACTAGCCTTGAATCAGCGGGCCTGTTTCAGGGCCGCGTCGATTCCGGATTGGGCCAGGGGCGCCATCACGGCATAGGCAGCTGGCGCGGGGTGCACGCCGTCAGCGCTCAGACCATGTTTGAGAGCGCCTGCTGCGTCCCGCATCGCCCCATAGTAGTCGACATAGGTGTAGTGCTCCCTGGCTGCGTGAGCTCGTAGCCAGTGGTTGAGCGCGGCGATCCGGGGCGCGGGATTAGGCACTTGTGGGTGCCACGGATAGTGCGTGGTTGGCAGCACCGAGCAGAGCACGACGGCGATGTGGTTCGATCTGGCGAGCTCGGCCATCGATTCGAGATTGCCTTCGATCTGGGCCAACGTGGTGGGACCGGTGTTGCCTGCAAGGTCGTTGGTGCCTGCGAGGATCACCACCGCGGCAGGGCGGAGGTCGATGGCATCCTGGCGGAACCGAAGCAGGATCTGCGAGGTGGTCTGTCCGCTGATGCCACGGTTGACGTAGGGCTTGCCGGGAAACGAGGTCTCGAGCTTCCATCCCTCGGTGATCGAGTCACCGATGAATACGACGCGGTGGGTGTCTGCTGATCCCAATTTGAGGTTCTCCGCGCGATAGCGGGCGAGATTGCCGAAATCCATCAATAACTGGCGGTCGAAATTCGACCAATAGTCCCCGGACTGCCAACCAGCCCCGGTCAGCGTCACCGGCGCTTTTTGCCCCTGCGGCACGGGAGGCTTCTGGGCCAGGGCCGCGAGAGGAATTCCGAGCGCCACGAACGCCGCTACCGCTATCAGCTTTCGGTTACCCATTGCTATTGGCGCCTCCCACCATACGTATAAAATACAGCTATACGTATAAATCGGGGGGTCTGTCAAATGGAACCGATGCCGCAGTCGCTCGCGTGCGCGGGCGGGTTTGCCTCTGATCCTGATCGCCGCGGTCATACAGGGTTGGGCGCTCTATGGTCTGCACTGGGCCATCGAGGCGCACCGCTGGCCGGCGACTCATCTTTCGTGGCTCGTATCGCTGTACGCGGTTGCGTTTCTGATTCCGACCACTGTCCAATTGTTGGTGGAGTACTCCGCACGCAGTTCTGCGTGGGTTCTGACCACCCTCCTCGCGCTCGCGGTCTTTTACTTCGGTTGGCACTACGGCGCTGCCGTCGCGGCTATCGACGCGCAGAATTTCGACAACGTGGGAGAGTGCTTCCCGCTGGCGTTCGTGCTGCTCGTATGGTGGCTCCTGACCTTGCCATTCCTGCAGAGCCGGGCAGCTACCGGCCTGTGGACTGAGTATCAGCGGTTGTTCGCCTTTGCATGGCGCAACGTCATCACCTTGGCCGAGGCCGCGCTTTTCACCGGACTCTTCTGGCTGATCCTTTTTCTGTGGGAGTCGCTGTTCCACATGCTCGGGATCGACTTCTTCCAGAGGTTGTTCGACAAACCGATTTTCGACTACCCCGTGACGGCGATAGTCTTTGGGTGTGCTCTGCACCTGATCGGCTCCATCGACGCGCTGGTCTCCACCGTCCTCGAGCAGATCCTCAACGTGCTGAAGTGGCTCGCGACGGTAACCGGCGCGTTGCTGGTCCTCTTCACGCTCGCTCTCCTGACGAAATTGCCCGGCCTCGTCTCATCGGGTCGGCATGCCATTGGCGCCGAGTGGCTCCTGGGGCTCGTGGCGGTGATCGTGCTTTTCCTGAACGCGGCCTATAGGGACGGCACGGTGGAGCGCCCATATCCGCGCTGGATTGCGCAGGCGCTGCGGTTTGCCGTGCCTTTGACCATCGTCATCACGGTTACGGCACTCTACGCGCTGATCGTGCGGAGCAGCCATTTTGGCCTCACGGTGGAGCGTGTCTGGGGCTTCATCGTCGCGGTCGCCGCGCTCGTCTATTCGGTGGGCTATGCGGTCGCGGCGTTCCGATCGGGACAGTGGCTCTCAGTCGCCTCGCGTGTGAACGTGATAGCCGCCATCGCACTCATTGCCGTCATCGGGGCCGCCCTGACACCGCTCCTGTCCCCCTATCGCCTGGCGGCGATCAGCCAATACGACCTCATCGTGGACGGTCATTACGCGGGGACCGGGCAGAATCGACCGCTGTTCCTCCCGCTTGCCTCGCCGTTCAACTATCTCGCTCATGATTGCGGCAACTACGGCCGCAGAGAGTTGGACCGTCTCCGCGACCTTCAGGGTGGCCAGCACGCGACGCAGATCCGTGATCTTGCCGCCCAGGCTCTGAAGCCGGGCTATGCTCCCGCGAGGCTGCTCTCTGCGGCGGATGCTCAGGCCGTTGTGGCCAAACTGCCGCTCTACCCGGCTGGACGCACACTCGATCCGGAGCTCTCCCGGCTATTGGCGGCAGACTGGAGCCGTTACCGCGGCGGCGTCGGAACTGAGACCGTTGCACAAACGACGACTGGAATTTTCATCGATCTCGAAGGAAACGGCGTCGATGATTTCGTTCTTTTCTCCGCAGGCGGCGGTCCCATCTATCAAAACCGCGGCGGCCATTGGCGGCCCGTCGGGATGCTCTACGCCGAGAGAACACCTGCGCCGTGGCCACTGGCCCTCAAGGCAGTTTCGGGCGGCGACGTCAGCGCCGTCGTACAGCCGTGGAAGGATCTCTCTGTAGGAGGGCACCTTTATCGCGTCAACCCGCACGCGTGGGCTCAGCCCGTCATAGAACAGTGAAGCTTGATTCCGCGAACGCCGGCGCCACATCATGAATTCCTCGACATGCGGGGGACCCTACATGTTTCGATTGTTCAGGCTGTGGCGACTGGTCGCGAACGATCTTCGTCTGCTCTGGTTCGCGCTGCGGCATCCGCGCCGGCCGATATGGCTGTGGCCCGTCGCGGTGGTCCTGGGCCTATACGCCCTTGATCCGGTCAATTTCGCGCTGCCTTTTGTGGGGATCATCGACGATTTCGTTCTGGTTCCCATCCTGGTCCACCTGCTGGTGAGGTTACTGCCGCCGGAGATCAAAGCCGGCTACCTGCTGCGCTCGCCGAATTGAGCCTCGCCGACGACCCTTTCGACCTCTCTCGATCAGATCGCGCGTGCACGCTGGGCCTGACCCACCTTCCGGGCTTTGCCCTTCCGTTCGAGCAGCAGCTGCTGGCCGAGGTAACCCAAGTCGCGGCGGTCGCCCCCTTCCGCCGAATGCTCACGTCAGGAGGACAAAGAATGTCGGCCGCCATGACGAACTGCGGCGAGGTCGGCTGGGTGACCGACCGCAAGGGCTATCGTTACGATCGACTCGATCCGGAGACTGGACGGCATTGGCCATCGCTCCCGGAGTCGTTCACCCACCTCGCGGCGCTCGCCGCGATGGAGGGCGGATTCGAAGGTTTCCGGCCGGATGTTTGCCTCATCAATCGCTACGAGCCTGGAGCGCGCATGTCACTGCACCAGGACCGCGATGAGCGCGACTTGTCAGCGCCGATCGTTTCCGTATCGCTGGGACTCGTGGCGACGTTTCTGTTTGGCGGTCTGAAGCGCTCAGACCGGCCGCAGCGCCTGCCGTTGGTACACGGCGATGTGCTGGTCTGGGGCGGAGCGAAGCGACTCGTCTACCACGGAATCATGCCGGTGGCAGATGGACTTCACCCTGGTGTCGGTCGGGTGCGGTTGAACCTGACAATGCGTAAGGCGCTCTAAGGGCCCGCATTTCGTGGCGCGCAGACCAGCGGAAGGCGCACAGCGGAACCACTCTCCTCCTGACCCCTCCAAGAGGCAGGCTGGAAGTCTTTGGATAACGATGATCGGCTGGGGTCGCAATTCCGAGCGCGCGATTGCCGCAACCGCGGCAGTGCTGCTGCAAGCAGCCCTGTATCTGGTCCTGAGTCATGAACACCGTTCGGGACCTGGTTCCACGAGCGCGCCCAGGTTCGTCGCCATGATTCTGGCCGCTGCCCGTCCCAAGCTCGAAGCGCCACCGCCTGTCAGGCAAACAGGTGGAACCCATTCGCAAGCTGGCGGTCGACCCTCTCGCGCCGCAGCCCGTCACTCCCTTCGGGTCGCAGGCCCAATCATCACGGCCGACATTCGATTGGGGAGGCGCGATTCAGCGCGAGGTCAGAAACCTGACACATCCAGCCGCGCCGCCCAAGCTACGGTTCGGCTTCTTTCCAGTGATGCCAGTCGAGAAAACCATCCCCCACTGGAATGGATGGGATGAGACCCGCATCGATCGCACTCAGCGCCTCGCGCACGGCATCATCGACCTCGGTAATGGCTGCACCATAGTGTTGTGGTTTCCCATTCCGCAATGCCACTCCGAAGCCGCGAGCGGCGATCTCTTCAAACACCTGCACGACCGCCCGCACGAGGGGCCGGGAGCTTTGCCCTAGTCGCCAGCGAAAATCATGACAGCCGGAAATGGCGAGTGCGGCAAATCCCACTGCAGTATACTTTATGAATGTCTCATAAGTATATGAATAAGCGAGATATTTCGTCACTAGATTGGGCGGGCACATCCGCGCAGCTGAACGCTCGCGGATGCGCCGTGTTGCCCGGCCTCCTCACTCCTGCCGTCTGCGAGGAGTTGGCTCAGCTCTATGCGGACGACGAGCACTTCCGCAGCCGCGTCGTAATGGGGCGGCACGGCTTCGGACGGGGCGAATACAAGTACTTCGCCTATCCGCTGCCCCCGCTCATCGCCGATCTGCGCGCTGAGCTCTATCCGCACCTGGCATCCGTCGCGAATGACTGGAGCCGGCGTTTGGGCGCGGATGCACACTATCCGCCAACTCTCGCGGCATTCCTCGAGCGCTGTCATGCCGCCGGCCAGGTAAAACCGACACCGCTGCTGCTGCAGTACGGGCCTGGGGACTACAACTGCCTGCACCAGGATCTCTACGGGGAATGGGTGTTCCCTCTGCAGCTGACGGTGCTGCTCTTGCAACCCGAGCGCGACTTTACTGGCGGTGAATTCGTGCTCACCGAGCAGCGGCCGCGCATGCAGTCGCGCGTCGAAGTCGTACCTCTTGCGCAGGGTGATGCGGTTGTCTTCGCGGTCCATCATCGGCCAGTGCATGGCACGCGAGGTGAGTACCGCGTGAATCTGCGTCACGGTGTGAGCCGCGTGCGGTCCGGGCGGCGAACACACCCTGGGCATCATTTTTCACGACGCCGCGCTGATCCCGGCTCAGCCTCCGCTTCGGGAACAAGCACGTGGCTATACCGTTGACTCGGGGATGGAGCACTCCGGTTGCTGAAAATACTGTTGGCCTGCCTGCTCGCGGCAATCATGGCCTGTGCCGCGCGGGAGGCCCGCGCTCAGACGCCCTCGCCGATGCAGGAGTGGCAGTACCCGGGTGGCATCGAGCTCGAGAAGCTGTTCGCGAAGGAAATCCCCGAGTGGGACGCGATTCTGGGCCTCGCCGGAGATACGCAGCCCGCCTATAGCGGCGCCAGCCGCTACCGGGTATCCGAGGGACCGGTCATCAACATCAGATGGCACGACCGGGTCTACTTCTCGACCGGTGAGGGCCTGGGCGCCGATGTCCTGCAAGGCAAGAAATATCGCCTCTCGCTCGCCGTCGGCCTCGACCTCGGTCGCCACAAGGAATCGGATATCAGCGAGCTGCACGGGCTCGATGACATTCCACGCGCGCCCTTCTTCAAGCTCTCGGGCTCGTATGTGATCTCCAAGCGTCTGCCCATCATTCTACGCGCCGATGTCAGAAAGATCGCCGGCGGCTCCGCGGGGGTCGTGGGCGACGTCGAGGTCTATACACCGCTGCCCGGAAGCTCACCCACACTCGTGATGTTTGCCGGACCCTCGGTGACGATCGCCGACCGCAAGCACGAGCAGACGGCTTACGGCATCAGTGCGCTGCAGGCCATACAATCCGGCTATCCGGTATTTACCGCTCATGGCGGACTGGAGTCGGCGGGATTCGGTTTCAGCGCCACGCGCTTCTTCACCAAACATGTGCTCGCCAACACGGATCTGTCCTGGAGCGAGCTCCTCGGCAGCGCCGGCAGCAGTCCGATCGTGCAGCGCAGGGCGCAGGCCTCATTCGATCTCTCCGTCGCGTATCGTTGGTAACGCGCCCCGCCCCGGCACGTGCGCGGCAGATCGCCGCGGCCTACGCCAACATAACTCATTCATACTGCGTTCAGTTTGCTGGACCGTAGCGGCACGTATCGTGCGAGTAAGCCCGTATGTTTGTGACATGCGGGGACCACTGCGTGGAGAAATTCAGAACTCTCGAAAATCTCAAGGCGCAACTGACCGTTGTGCGCTGGCATCTGGATGCGGCCGCGGCGCTGGCAGATAGCGACAAGAAACGCCGCCACCTCGACAGCGCCAGTCTCACGTACCAGGGGGCGGTGGAGCTGCTGCGCGCAGCTCGCCCTGCCCGACGCGGAGCTGGCCGCCGTTGCGAAGCAGCTCGCGGACCTCAAGGAGAGCCTGCAGGCGCTGGGTCAACCGGTTTAGGTCGGGCTGATGCCAGGACGCTGTCGTCCCGCGTTTCCAGCGCGATCTCGAGCAGAGCGATTCCGGGCGGCCACGGTCAGGCCCAAAAATTGCGCCAAAGCCCTCAGACTGACTAGGAGCCCATCGAATGCTGTACTACGCCGTCGTCTTCCTCATCGTCGCCATCGTGGCGGGGATCCTTGGTTTCTGGGGTCTGGCGGCCACAGCCGCCTGGATCGCCAAGGTCATCTTCGTCATCTTCCTGATCCTCGCGCTGATCTCGTTCCTGCGGCGAGCGTGACGAGGTGAGAGTGAGGGTGGGCGCGCGCCGGCAGCGGGCTTTTCCGGCAACGCGAAGGCCGGCAGTGAAGGCCCGATGATGACCGATCCGAGCTGCCGCCCGCCCACCGCGCCAATCCCGCACCTCGCTCAAGGGCAAGGAGCGCCCGGAGCTTGGCGTGCCTGCAGTTGCCAGCGCGGCACCGCATCGCGGATACTCAGGACTGTGGAAAAATAGCGGAGGTGCTCCCCGTGTCCCTGCCCAAGAACAAGCCCGATCACTCGCGCCGCTCTTTCCTCGCGACCGCCGCCGTGGCGGCCTCGGCAGCGCTGGTCGGACTGAAGCCTCCCGCCGCCCGGGCTGCGGGCGAGACTCTGCCGCATCTTTCCGAGAGCGACCCGCTGGCCAAGTCGCTCGGCTACCAATCGCACCGCGAAGAACGTCGACCAGTCCAAGTTCCCGACCTACAAGGTCGGGCGAGCACTGCGGGGCGTGCCGCTTCTTCCAGGGCACTTCCGGAGCCAGCTCCGGCTTCGGGGGCTGCCAGATCTTCGCCGGCTACTCGGTGAATGCCGGGGGCTGGTGCGCTTCGTTCAACGCCAAGAGCTGATTTCGCGCACTTTAGGGGCGCTGCCCGGGGAGCGCCCCTGCTGTTTGGCGGGATGCCTCATGCCCACCCGCTATACCCACATTCCTCACTCGTGCTCGCGCCCCGTCGCAACGGGACTAAAATAGCGCGCTATCGAAAGACCAATGCCCCTCGGAGGCTTCCCATGTCATTGCGAATCGGGGACCAGGCTCCCAACTTCACAGCCGATACGACCCAGGGAAAGATCAGCTTTCACGATTGGATCGGCAACGGCTACGCGATCCTCTTCTCCCATCCCAAGGACTTCACCCCGGTGTGCACCACCGAGCTCGGCTACATGGCGCGCCTGAAGCCGGAGTTCGAGGCCCGCAATACCAAGATCCTCGGCCTCAGCGTCGATCCGGTGGAGGATCACCACCGCTGGTCGAAGGACATCGAGGAGACCCAGGGCGCGCCGGTGTATTACCCGATGATCGGCGACCCCGAGCTCAAGATCGCGAAGCTCTACGACATGCTGCCGGCCGAGACCGGCGGTGAGGCCAAGGGGCGCACGCCGGCCGACAACGCGACCGTGCGCTCGGTATTCATCGTCGGCCCCGACAAGAAGATCAAGCTCACTCTCACCTACCCGATGAGCGTGGGCCGGAACTTCGACGAGGTGCTCAGGGCGCTGGACGCCATTCAGTTGAACGCGAAACACAACGTGGCGACGCCGGTGAACTGGAAGCAAGGCGATGACGTCATTATTCCGACATCCATCCCGGATGCGGAAGCGAAGACGAAATTCCCGGCGGGCTGGAAGGCTCTGCGTCCCTATCTGCGGTTCACGCCGCAGCCGAAGTAACTTCGGCGTCCGGGGGGACTAACGCGCCCCTCGGGCTCACCCCTCGGTTTCCGTTCCCTTGGGGCCGCAGCCGCTCGTCCACGCCACGCTCCTGATGATCCCCGCGGCGTCGGTGTGGACGGTGACAGTACAACCGCCGAGGTTGTAACCGTCGAACTGCCAGGTGGCCTTCTGACCCGCCCCCTCTTTGGCGATGTCCCAGGGCGCGCTCCACTTCATCTCGAGCTCGGCCAGGGGACCGCCGACAAAGCTCGCGACGATTTCGGAGGGATAGCGCTTGGGCGGTGTATCGTCCAGCAGCTCGCAGCCGGCAAGCAGCAGTTGCACGGCCAGCAGGAATAAAAGAGCCGCGCGCGTCCGCCTCATCGCAGCATGACCTTTTGCGCCGCCCAGGCGGTGAGCAGTGCCAACACGACGCCGGCCGTGAGCGCCAGGGCGGCGCGGTGCTTCTCGTGCTTGACGAGGCGTTTGCCATCGAGCGGTGTGATGAGAAACGGCTCGCCATGAGTGGTCTGCCCGACGACACTCACCCGCGCCTGCCCGGTGCCGATGCTCGCCTCGACCTGCTGCCTGGCAGCCGTACGCGCCGCTTCCCATTCCTCGGCATCGAGCTGGCCATCATGGTTGCGATCGAATCTCGCGAGCAGCCCCCCCTGATCGTGCTTCCATTCGACCACGACCTTGCCGACTTCGCGCTCGATCGATTCGACCACGGAGCGGGACCGCAGCTCTCCCATCACGGTCAGGTGCGTGCCGGGGCCAATCACCCGTTCCGTGTAGCGGTAATCGCAATCCGGGCGCCAGCCTCTGCCCTCAGGGCCCGGCAGGCAGGCGGGTCGCGGCGTATCGCCATACCAGGTTTCGTGGAAGGTCGGCGTCACGGCGGCGCCGACGGGTCCGACCAGACACTCGCTATCCCCATCGTTGAGGGAAAATGGAGCCACGCTCGTGGCCTTATCGACGACGTGCCATGACTGCCTGTTATTGCCGTTGCTTTCGCGGTGCTCGATCTTGTAGTCCCACCACACGCAGGGCGCGCCGCTCAAGGGAGCGGCGATGGGGCCTTCGGGAGGCGGTCCCGCCCTACCCTCCAGGCGCACGTAGCCCTGTGCGGCGGAGCGGATATGCGCCAGAGGCGTGTCGGCCGCGAACCGGTCACGTCGCAGACTGGCGAAAACCCAATAGACGGCGTAGACGGTGCCCGTCGCCAGCAGCAGCGCAAGGATCAGGAAGTGCGGATCGATCGCCGCCGATGTCATTTACTGAACGCGAGACCGACATCGACGTCGGCCTTCTGCGCGGCATCGAACTTGAGCAACCGCTCCGGCGCGAAACTGAAGAGGTTGGCGACCACGGCGTCGGGGAAGGTCTCGATGCGGACGTTCTGCGCATTCGCCGCATCGTTGTAGATCTCACGGCGGTCGGTGATCGCGGTCTCGAGCGCGCTGATGCGCGCTGAGAGATTGCGGAACATGGTATCGGCCTTGAGGTCGGGATAGCGCTCGGCGACGGCGTAAAGATTGGCCAGGCTGCCGCGCATCGCGCCTTCCGCCGCGCTCACCGAGCCGACATCGCCGGAGTTGCGCGCCGAGTCCACCTGCGAGCGCGCGTTGGTGACGCGCTGCAGCGTTTCCTGCTCGTGCTGCATGTAGCGCTTGCAGACATCGACCAGCTTCGGCAGCTCATCGTGCCGCTGCACCAGCAGCACGTCGATGTTGGACCAGGAGAGCTTGACCTCGTTGCGGACGCGCACGAGGTTGTTGTAGATCGTGATGGTATACCCGATCAGGAGGACCAGGAGCAACAGGAAGATGATGCCGGCAACCATACCTCACCCCGAATCCGCAGCAGCAGCGGTCGTAACCATCGCGCAGTTTCCCAAGAGCCCGCCGCAGCCGCCATCGCCAGCCGCTCGAACTGTGCGCACGGTAGCATTTTCCCCTGCCCGGAACGTGATCCCGGAGACACTCTCGTCCCGCGCGCCATTCGGTCCCAGCCTCGGGCGCAGGCACGGGGATCGTTTGTAGACCGTATAATGGGGTCGGCCCTCCAGTTAAAGGGAACCTATGCGACTCCATCGGCTGGCGCTCTGGGGATTCTCTGCGTCCTGTCAGGGGCGGCGCTCGCCGCTGGTACGGCCCCGGAGACGACCCGCTGCACCCGAGCTGGCTCGACACCACATGTCAGCCCGGCGCAGAACTTCTACCAGTACGCCAACGGCGGCTGGCGCAAGAGCCACCCGATACCCGCCGCCTATTCCTCCTGGAGCACCTTCAACATCCTCCAGATCCGCAACGAGAAGATCATCCGCCAGCTCATCCAGAATGCCGCCAAGGCCCATGCGCCGCCCGGCAGCGCCGCGCAGAAAGTGGGTGACTTCTACGCCAGCGGCATGGACGAGAAGCTCATCGACCGCGTCGGCGTGGGCGCCGCTCTCCCCGGAGTTCGACGGCATCTCCAGCATGCAGAACTCTCGCGGATCTGCAGCGGGAGGTCGCCCACCTGCAGATGATCGGCGTCGATGCCATGTTCGGCTTCGGCGAGATGCAGGACTTCAAGGACTCCACCAAGGTCATCGGCGTCGCCGGCCAGGGCGGCATCGGGCTTCCCGACCGGGACTACTATCTCAAGCAGGATCCGAAGTTCAAGCAGATCCGCGCCCACTACGTCGCGCATGTGGCGCGGATCTTCGCAGCTCCTCGGCGACGGCCAGGAGCTCGCGGCGCGCGAGGCCGGACATCGTCATGGCGATCGAGACCGGCCTCGCCCAGGCCTCGATGTCACGCATCGAGCAGCGCAACCCGCACGCCATCTATCACGTCATGAACCTGGTGCAGCTCGATCAGAGCACGCCGAACTTCTCCTGGCGCGACTACTTCCGCGAGATCGGCTATCCGCGGATCAAGAGCATCAACCTCGCCATGCCGCAGTTCTTCGGTGCCCTCGGCAAGGACCTGCGCAGCGTGCCGCTCGATGCACTGGAAGATCTACCTGCGCTGGCGGCTGATCGATGCCTTCGCGCCGTACCTCTCGCAGCCCTTCGTCGACGAGAATTTCAAGATGCAGTCGGCGCTCACCGGCGCGCAGAAGCTGCTGCCGCGCTGGCAGCGGGTCGTGAGCGCCGAGAACGATGCGCTCGGCTTCGCGATCGGCAAGCTCTACGTGGAGAAGGAGTTCCCGCCCTCCTCCAAGGCGGCAGGTGCTCGAGATCCTGCACGACATCCGCGGCGGCGCTGAGCAGCGATCTCGCGACGCTCCCCTGGATGGCTCCCGCGACCCGCCAGGCGGCGATCGCCAAGCTCGACCTCATGGGCGAGCGCATCGGCTATCCCGACAAGTGGCGCGACTACTCGACGCTGCGCATCGATCGCGGGCCGTACGTGCTCAACGTCATGCGCGCCAATGAGTTCGAGCAGCGGCGGGAGTTGAACAAGATCGGCAAGCCCGTCGACCGCAGCGAGTGGCTCATGACACCGCAGGAGGTGAATGCCTACTACTACCCGCCGATGAACAACATCAACTTCCCGGCCGGCATCCTGCAGCCGCCCTTCTTCGATCCCAAGGCGCCGGCGGCGGTCAACTACGGCGCCGTCGGCTGGGTCATGGGCCATGAGATGACCCACGGCTTCGACGACCAGGGCGCGCAGTTCGACGGCCACGGCAACCTGAAGAACTGGTGGACGCCGGAGGATGCCAAGCGCTTCCACGCCGCGACCGCCTGCATCTCGGATCAGTTCTCAACGCTACACGGTGGACGGCGGCCTGCATCGTGCAGGGCAAGCTGGTCACCGGCGAGGAGACCGCCGATCTCGGCGGGCTCATGCTCGCCTGGCGCGCGTTCCATGCCTCCAGCGCCTACAAGAACGCGAAGACCATCGACGGCTTCACGCCGGACCAGCAGTTCTTCCTCGGCGCGGCGCCACGTCTGGGCCGACAATACCCGGCCGGCGGAGGCCCGCCGCCTGGTCACGATCGACCCGCACGCGCCGCCGCAATACCGCGTGAACGGCACGCTCGCGAACCTGCCGCAGTTTCAGCAGGCGTTCCACGTTCCCGCCGGCAGCCCGATGGTCAACGCGCACCGCTGCGTGATCTGGTAAGCGGATCGGCTGCCGCGACGACCGCGCTCGGTGCGGTCGTCGCTCAGTGGTTCACTACGGCCATGCAGAAGCCGTCGTAGCCCTTCGCGCCAACCGTCTGAATGGACGTTGCCTCGACGCGCGGCTCCGCCGGCGATGTCTCGTAAAGTTGACGCACGGCCTGCACCGCCGAATCGGTGCTGACTCTCGATCGATAATTTCGCCGTCGCGCACGACGTTGTCGAACACCATGACGCTTCCGGGTCGCGACAGCTTGAGACAGCCGCGGAAATAGTCCGGATAGCCCGTTCCTTGTCGGCATCGATGAAGAAGAAATCGAACTGTCCGGAGAGGGACGGCAGCAGCTCCAGCCCCGGACCCACCCGGACCTCCGCCACCTGCGCCAGTCCCGCACGCGCGAGGTTGCTGCGCGCGACCTCGGCATGCTTGGGGCTGTATTCCAGGCTGATGAGCTGGCCGCCCGGTGGCAGCGCTCGCGCCATCCAGATGGCGCTGTAGCCGCCCAGCGTGCCGATCTCCAGGATGCGCTTCGCGCCCATGGCGCCCGCCAGAAGATTGCAGCAGCTTGCCCTGCGGGGCGCTCACGGCGATCTCGGGCAGCCGCGCCGCCCGGCTCGCCGCGAGGGCCGCGCTCAGCGCCTCATCCGGCCGCACGATGCGGTCATTCAGGTAATCATCGACGGCGGTCCAGGTTTTTTGGCTCATGCTGGCACTGTACCGCAACGTCACCGCCAGTTGCAGGACAATGCGCTCTCAGCACGACAGTCCGATCTTTGCAGCCAGGCGCGCCAGCTGGGCGCTGTTTCTTGCGCCGAGCTTGGCGCGGATGGCCCATTGCTGGTTGGCGACTGTCTTTTCCGATAGACCCAGGGTCTCGCTGATGCTTCTGATGGTCTCGCCCTGGACGAGCAGCCGCAGGATCTCGAGCTGGCGCGGCGTCAGCGCGTCGATCTCCGACCCCGCCGATTGCGCCGCCGACCGCGCGATGTTTGCAGCCACGTCGGAGCTCAGGTAGGACTCGCCGCGCGAGACCGCATAGATCGCCTTCACTAAAACTTCCGGCGCACTCACCTTGCTGAGATAGCCAAGAGCCCCTGCCGCCAATGCACGCGACGCGTAGATCGCATCGTCGTACATGCTGAACATCAACACGCGCACGCGCGGCTGCTCTTTGAGCAGCCGGCGTGTTGCCTCTATGCCGCTTATTCCCGGGAGCGCGATGTCCATGATCACGACGTCCGGGTGCAACGTCCGCGCACTCTGGCATGCCTGCAATGCATCGCTTGCTTCACCGACGATGCTGATTCTAGGCTCGCTCTCGAGAAGTCGTCGATAACCTTCCCTCACGATGGCGTGATCGTCCACGAGCAAAACATTGATCGGGTCCGTCATGGAGCGTCGCTTGCAGAATCAGACTCCGAGTCAGTCTAACTCGGAGTCGAGGCATAGTCTGTTCCGCTTGTGGCGCAGCCGGCACCGCGCAATAACACGCGGGTAAAATCGGGAAAAACTCCCTTTTAAATCGGGAATAAGTCCCTTGCGCATCCCGATCGGACGCAGCAATCATCCCGCAATAACACGCGTGACCTGACGCCACGCCTTGCGATTGGGCGCGCCGCCCGTGAAAAAGGGGAACTTGCAATGATCGACGCGCGGATCTTGAGGGGGGCGCCGGTCGGCGTCTCGATGGTCCTGACGACAATCGGCATACTCGCGACCTTCGGCGCCGTCGCCAGTGCGGCCGACGCAGACTCGACCCCGGAAAGTCTGACGGAGGTCGTGATCCAGACGACTCCGCTACCGGGCCCGGGCGTCGATCCCGATGAAGTCCCGGGAAATGTGCAGGTGCTCTCGGCCGGCGATATATCGCGGCAGGGCACGGCAAGCCTCACGTCCGCGCTCGACACCGGGCTGAGCAGCATCAACATCAATGACGATCTCGACGATCCCTTCCAGCCGGATATCCTGTATCGCGGCTTCGAGGCGTCTCCCGGTGCTCGGCACACCCGAAGGCCTCGCGGTCTACCAGAATGGCGTCCGCATCAACGAAGCATTCGGCAACACCGTCAACTGGGACCTGATCCCCCCTAACGCAATCGACAAGCTGGAGGTGATCAGCTCGAGTGCCGTTTACGGGCTCAATGCCCTGGGCGGAGCGATCTCGGTGGACATGAAGAACGGCTTCAACTACCAGGGCGCCGACCTCGAGGCTTCGGGCGGATCGTTCGACCAGCAGAATCTGACTGCGGAGGCCGGCGGCCATTCGGGAGCGCTGGGCTTCTACGTGGCCGCCCGCGCGCTCGACTGGCGCGGCTGGCGCTTCATGTCGAGCGATCGGCTCCGCGACCTCTATGCGGCGCTCAGCCTGCACACTGACGTGGCGAGCCTCGATCTCACCTACACCCGCGCGCAGAATTCGTTGAACGGCCAGGGTCCGGCGCCCATGCAGGAGCTTGCCTATAACCGCTCGATGGCCTTCACCGGGCCGCAGACCAATGTCAATGATCTCAATTTCCTCACATTGAACGGCACGATCCCTCTGCCCGGCAGCTGGTCGGTGCAGACGGTGCTCTACTATCGTGAGTATGGCCAGTCGGTCCTGAACGGCAATACCACGAATTACGGGCCCTGCGCGTCGACTCCGGGGATCCTGTGCCAGCCCGACGGCTCCACGCCCCTCACGAACGCGGCGGGACAGGACCTGCCGGACATCTCCGATGGCGGCGAGTTTTATATCGGCGAGAACGATTTCGAGCTGGTCAACGCCTGGGGCCGCGGCGCCACGCTGCAGGCCTCGAACAACGCGCCGATCTTCGGTCACCGCAACAGCTTTACCATCGGAAGCGCGCTCGACTACGCCTCGACCAGCTTCTACACCGGTGCCCAGATCGGGCTGACCACCTCGAACCTCGTGGTGGAGCCCTCTGACGTCATAGTCGACACGCCGGAGAATTCCGCGGCCGCCATCGCCAACGGCGACCCGGTACCGGTGAGCGTCGATTCTATCAATAAGAGCCTGGGCGCGTATTTCACCGATACGTTCGAGGCGACCAACGCGCTCGCGATCACCGCGAGCGGGCGATATAACGTTGCGAACATCAATCTGACCGATCAGCTCGGCGACAACCTGACCGGCTGGAGCCGCTTCGTGCATTTCAATCCGGCGATCGGCGCCACCTACAAGCTGCTGCCTTCCATGACCCTTTATGGCGGCTACTCTATCAATACCCGTACGCCGACCGCGAGCGAGATCGAGTGCTCGAATCCGCTCACGCCGTGTCTCCTGCCGACGGACCTGGCCGGGGACCCGCCGACCCTGCGGCAAGTGGTTGCGCACACCATGGAAATCGGTCTGCGCGGCCGCGTCCCGGCCGTCGCCAGCGACACGGGCCAACTCACATGGAACGCGAGCGTCTTTCGGACGGTGCTGGAGGATGACATCTACGGTATCGCGACCTCAGTCAGCCAGGGCTTCTTCCAGAACATCGGCGACACCCGCCGGGAAGGGTTCGAAATCGGCCTCGACTATCACGAGCGGCGCTGGTCGTCCTACGTCAACTACAGCATGGTAAAGGCCCAGTTCCTCAGTGCGATCACCCTGCCCTCGCCGTCGAACCCGTATCAGGATGCGAACGGAGACATCGAGGTACAGCCCGGCGATCAGCTGCCCGGCATTCCCAAGAACAGGATCAAAGCTCGGGGCGGATTTCCAGGTGCTGTCGCAATGGACGCTCGGCGTTGGCGCCGAGTGGGTCGGCAGCGTCTACTACGTTGGTGACGAGGCCAATCTGCTCGCCGCCGATCCCAAGCTACACGGTGGTCAATCTGCATACAACCTATACGCCGGTGCAGCACGTCGAGATTTTCGCCTCGATCGAAAACCTACTCAACCGCAAGTATGGGACCTGGGGCATCCTCAGCGATCCGACGGGGACCGGTGCGCCCGGCGTGCCCGTCGACGGCGTCACCAATGGTCCGGGAGTCGACAATAGGTTCCTGAGTCCGGCCGCGCCCCTGGAGATCTTCGGCGGGATAAGAATCCAGTTCTGACCGAGTCACAGCCCTTGCGGCTGCCCGCGCTGTTCCTTGCGCTCGCGCTGGCTCTAGCGCTCTCCGCATGTGGCGGCGGCTACAGCAGAGCCACGGCGATGGCCCATCGGGTGCCTGTTCTCGCGCTCTCTCCGGGTCAGCAAAGGGGAGTTCCGCTGGCTGTTGCGATCAAAAGGATGTCTGACGGCGGGAATGGGTTGACGGTCTCGGTTCTCTAGCGGCGTTGCCGCGCCAGCGGCCGGGTGGCACACTGCCCTTCATGCTTTGCGACCGGTTACCTCGGCGAGGCGCGGCGACAGTCGCAGCATCGGCCTTGACCCTCGTTTCGGGCCTGGGCTTTGCGCAGACGAATCCCGGCTCCTCACCGGCTGTGACGAACGTTCCCGGCGCCGGCAGCCCCCGCATTTTTCCGGACGGTCGTGTGAGCTTCGCGCTCGACGCTCCCGAGGCTCACAGCGTTCAGCTGGCCGGAGGCGACGGACTTGGGCACAGCCCCTTTGCGATGACCAAATCCGCCGCCGGAGTCTGGCGGGTCACGCTGGCGCCGGTCGTCCCGGGATTTCACTACTACTGGTTCATTCTCGATGGTGTCGCGGTCAATGACCCCTCGAGTTGGGCCTACTTCGGTTATGGCAAGGAGGTCAGCGGACTGGAGGTACCGGATCCGCAGGGCGACTTTTATTCGGTGAAGGCCGTCCCGCACGGCGAGGTGCGGCAGAAGTGGTACTGGTCGCGGGTCACCGGAGCCTGGCGCCGTGCCTTCGTCTATACGCCGCCGGGATACGATGAGAGCCCGATACGCCGCTACCCCGTCCTCATCCTGCAACACGGTGCCGGCGAGGATGAGACAGGTTGGACGCGCCAAGGCAGGGCGCAATTCATCCTCGACAACCTGATCGCCGCCGGCAAGGCCAAGCCGATGATCCTTGTCATGGATAACGGCTACGCCAATGAGCCCGGGACAGCACCCTTGAACATCTCGGTGCAGGCTCCCGCCAGGCAGGTAGAGCCTGCGTTCGCCGCATTCCAGAACGTCGTCCTCGAAGATCTCATTCCGGCCATCGACGCTTCGTACCGTACGATTCCCGACCGCGACCATCGCGCGATGGCCGGGCTGTCCATGGGCGGCATGGAGACGCTCTTCATCGCTCTCCGCCACCAGGAGACGTTCGGCTACATCGCCTCCCTCAGCGGCCCCATCCTGCAGGACCCGAACTCATCGCAATCCCTTGCAACTGCATTCGCCGCACCGTTCGATGTCAAGACCGCCTACGGAGGGGCCTTTGCGGATGCATCGCGCTTCAACCACAGCATGAAGCTGCTCTGGATGGGCGTGGGCACCGCCGAGCCACCAGTGTTTCGTCCCGGCATCGTCGGTGCCGTCAAGGCACTGCGGGCGCACGGTGTGCACCTGGTGTATTACTCGAGTCCCGGAACCGCGCATGAATGGCAAACCTGGCGGCGTGATCTCGCAAACCTGGCGCCCCGCCTGTTTCGCTGAAGCCTGACGTGGAGTAGGCTTCTCTCAATAGACGGTCGGATTCTGGCCATACAATATTCCGGGGGGATCATGAAACGCATCGCGGTATTCGCTGCA
Source organism: uncultured Pseudomonadota bacterium (assembly GCA_963726045.1). Taxonomy (GTDB): domain Bacteria; phylum Pseudomonadota; class Gammaproteobacteria; order Steroidobacterales; family Steroidobacteraceae; genus 13-2-20CM-66-19. Next base: position 62,348 of record CAVSAZ010000011.1, on the reverse strand, counting down.
CTGATTTGTGCAACCTGTCTGTACCTCAACTCTGCTGCCGCTCAGGAATTCACGCCCCCTCAAGGCAAAGGGCGCGGTGTCCTCGTAGTGTCGGGTTCCATGGGCGCTCGCAGTTATGAGTTTGCGGCGAAACGCATCGCTGCCATGGGCTATGAGGTCCTGCTGCTCGACAGCAAGGACATGGTTGGCGATCATGGCGCCGGCATCAAGGCCGGGATCGACAAGCTGCAGCATTCCGCCAGTGTGCTTCCAGGGAAGGTCGGGGTGGTCGGGTTCTCCCTTGGCGGTGGGCAGACGTTGGCGTTCGCAACCAGCCAGTCGGACGCGGTAGCCGTCGTGGTCGTGATGTATCCCCTGACCCGGCTGTTCAAGGACCACATCCCGGGGCTCGTCGCCCGCTTCAAGGTACCGGTGCTGATGTTCGCCGGTGAGGCGGATACCTTCAAGGATTGCTGCTTGATCGATACCGCGCGGGCCATAGGTGCCGCTGCCCAGGCCGCGCACGCGCCGCTGGAACTGATTACCTACCCTGGCGACGGCCACGATTTCATCGATGAGGACAATCGTAACTACGACGCCAAGACGGCCGCCGATGCTTGGCAGAGAACCGAAGCGAAGCTGAAGGAGGGTCTGTCGAACTAGGCCGCCCTGCGGCCTGCCGACTACGAATCACGGCTTATTGGCTGGCGGCCAACAATCAGCAGTTCCGCCGGCAAAACGGCCAGATCGGCGCCTTGGAGCAGCACGGCAGCGAGCGCGGCCACGCGGCGCTGCGCAGCAGGACCTCGGTAGACCCGCGCCCGTAGCGGGTCGTATGGGTGACGAGCGACCGAGCATACGCCTGGATCGCATTGTCGACGTCGCCGGGCACGACCGCTGCAGGGTTCGGCGCACTATCGGTTTGGACCTGTCCCGACGGCTCGTTCCGCGACTTCAGCGGCGCGTTCGCGTAGCGGTAATTGCGCACGGCGAGACGCGCGAGGTCGGGTGAACGTGCGCGGATCGATCGAACAATCCACGACGGCGTCGCGTCATCTTTGGCAAGACGCTCGAGTGCCGTGCTGATACCGGTCTGGATTGCCTTGGTGGTCTGCTTTTCCATGAGGGTCTGCTATTGGGTCGACTGGCTTGCGGCTGACGGCTCGGGCGCCGTTACCTCAATATTGATGGTGGATTCGCTGCTGGCACGGCCGTCGGTAACCCGAACCTTCACAGGATAGAGCCCGGGCGTCGATGGCGCTTTCAGATAGCCGTTGCGGAGGTTCGAGAATGGCCGGTTCTGGAAGGTCCACTGATAGGAGATCTGCTCGCCGCCCGTGTCGCTCGCATCGAGGTCGACCTCCACATACTTGCCCGCTGCCACGGCGATCGGGGAAACCCTGAGCGCGGCGATCCGGACTTCGGACCTCGAGCCCCCGAAGGCGTTTGCGACAGTATAGACGAGGAGCAGCACAAGTCCGGGAATGGCGGTGAAGAACCCGAGGCCCATCGGAATGAAGGGTGGTCCGGTCCACTCGAGCACGCACGCAACCAGCGCTATTCCGAGGCAGGTGGCCGACAGGGCAAGCAGCAGGATGCTGATCGGGACTGCCCAGGGCCAGGTGACCGGCGGCTTGCTCAAGCCGACGAGGGTGGGCAGCAGCACGATCGCCCCGAGAACCAGGGCGATCAGCAGCTGGTTGTATTCTTTATATCGCTGCCGCGCGGCAGGGTCCCAGGTTGCAGATGTCATGACATTCCCCCCTCTTGGCGACCGGCCGCCTTGGGTCAGTTCACACGCTTTGCCGGCATGTCGCGGCCGCCTTGGTGTAGCACAAGGCCCGTAATCTCGCCTTTAGCGCCGGCGACGAATGTAATCTGTGCGTCGACCAGTCGCGCGAAGAACTCGGTTTGAGATCTCGCATAAAAGGGTACCTGCCCCTGCCCTGTGGCCTGAACCACCAAGTGCCTCCCGGTCTGAGTCACGGTGAGTATGAAGTTCGGCGTGAGTTGATACTCGCCACGGTATCTTTCGAGCACGCTCTCCGGCAGCGAAGTTGCCCTTGGCAGTGACGGCACCGTGGCGCTGATTCGCTGCGCAGGCATTTGCTTGCCGCCTTGATGGAGGACAAACCCGGTGATTTGGCCGTGCTCGATCCCGAACGAAGGAGATCTCCGCGTGAACGACCTTGAAGAAAAATAGATCCTTCGACGCGGGGAAAATCGGTGCTGCCGGCTGCCCAGTTCCTTGCGCCGTCAGTTGATCGCCCGTCCGCCTTACGGTGACCGTGAAGTGCGGGGCCAATTGGTACTGGCCGATGTAACTCTGCAACGTCGCCGGGGGGAGCTTGATCGCGGTATGGACTTTCGGCAGATCGTAGGGCTTGCCGAAGAGAATTGCCGCCAGAGAGCGCCCAATCTCATCCATGTCGGGGCATGACGTATTGTCGAGCACGATAACGTAGGCGTCATCGTCCGGGAACCAACTGTTGAGTGCTGTAAAGCCCTCGATGCCGCCATTATGCCAGTACTCCTTGTGTCCGAAGGCGGAGGAAATGCCCCAGCCGAAACCGTAGTGAACGTCTGCGGACATCATCGAATGGGGCGATAACATCGCAGCGCTCAAATTCGCCGGCAGCACCCTTCCGGCCGCCAAGGCCTGATCCCATTTGTAAAGGTCCAGCACATTGGAGTAAAGAGCGCCTGCCCCGTACGGAACGGTCATGTTCACGAAGGGTGCAGGCTCGTATCCCTTGGGCGTGTAACCGTACCCCTGCGCGTGCTTGCTCGTCGCCGGATGGCTGCTGTCATAGCCCGTGGCGCTCAGGCCCAGCGGCCGGAAAATGTTCTGCTCCAGAAATTGCCCGTATGTCTGCCCGGAGACGCGCTCGATGATGTAGCCGAGCAGTGCGTACCCCGAGTTGCTGTAGCTGAATCTTGCCCCCGGCTTGAAGTCCAGCGGCTTGTCCTTGAATAGCCCAACCAGTGCCGCGGGCGAAATGGGCTTCTTTTCGACGGCCAGATAGCCTGGAAACGAAGTAAAGTTCGGGATTCCGGAAGTATGCGTCAGCAGGTTGTAGATCGTAATGTGCTGCCAGTCCGCGGGGCAGTCAGGCACGTATTTGCACACCGGGTCCTCGTAGTTCAGCTTTCCTCTTGCCTGCAACTTCAGAATCGCCGTTGCGGTGAACTCCTTTGTCACCGAACCGATGCGGAATTCCGTTTCTGGGGTGTTCGGGATCGCGAGTATGATATTGGCTTTACCGTAGCCCTTGGCGACGATGATCTTGCCGTGCTGCGCGACTAGAATGGCGCCCATGAAGTGGTCGGCGAGCACGCTGGCCCGCATGTATCGGTCGAGCCTGGACTGCAGATGCCCAGCTTGGGCGGCGCTGCCTGCCAATAGCAGCGCGAGTCCTATTGATAGGTGTGATCGCATCGGCGTTCCTCGGCAATGACCCCATGACGCAACTCGAGCGTCTACGGCTCCAACCATGCCACAATCGCAGATGTTTCCCGCCATCGCAAGGATACGTCAAAACACTTCCCTGAAAGCGAGTCACACCATGACACCCGATGGAAGACAGACCTCAGTCGCGAGCGGCCTCGCGCTCCTGCTCCTGGTCGCCGTTACTGCACTGGCAGCCGGAAATCAGGCGCCAAAGGAAGGGGGCGTGGTGTCCAAGGCGGTAGCGCTCATCCAAACGATGGCGAAGGGCGATTTCGCTGGTGCGGAGGTCGATTTTACCGACCAGATGAAGCAAGCCGCGCCGCCGGAAAAGCTCCGGAAAGCATGGCAAGGGCTGCAGAGCCAAGTCGGGTCGTTCCTGGATACCCGTGAGAGCAAGACCACAGTCCAAGATGGAAGCACGATCGTGGTAGTGAAAACGGATTTCACGAAACAGGTGATCGGGATCGCGGTGACGTTCGATTCCGCCCAGAAGATCGCCGGGCTGCACTTTGTCCCTCCGCCCTGATCTCGCCCACTCTTATCCGCGAGTTTGATGGCAAAGACGCCGGTTGGTGATCGAGCAGCTTATCGGACGCTCCATCTTCGCGTGCATGCGTCCTCGAGGAGCACCCGATTGTCGTATTCACATGCGGCGCCATGTGCTTCAACGGCCGCATCATCCTGGCCTACGCAGTCTGCACACGCTCAGACAGTTCGCGACGAGCGAGATTCCCGCGCTGCTGCACGCGTTGAGTCAGCGCGCTGATCGCCCGCTCGTGCCGTGCGGCCTCCTTGCCATTCTCGAGATGGGCGCTCATGGATCGCGTGCTGCCGCTTCCTTCAGGGGCAGACGCACGGTGAATTCGCTCCCCCGTCCGAGGCCAGCGCTCGCCACTGATACATTGCCCGCGTGCAGCTGCACGAGTTGGCGCACCAGGGCGAGTCCAATACCGAGCCCGGCCCGGGAGCGTGGATTCGCCGCATCGGCCTGCCGGAAAGGCTCGAAGATGTGCGGCAGAGCCTCTGGCGCGATACCGATCCCGGTGTCGCGCACGCGAACGACCGCATAGCCGTCTTGCAAATGCATGGAGATCGCGATCTTGCCTCCCGCGTCCGTGTAGCGCGATGCGTTGGCGAGCAGATTGACGAATACCTGCTCCAGACGCTCCGGGTCCGCATGTAGCCACACCGGCTCTGCCGGCAGCGCGATATTGAGCTGGGTGTGGTCGTTCGCTTCCAACTCGAGCGTCTCGACCGCATTGCTCACAACTGCGCGCAGGTCCATGCGTTCGCGCCGCAGGCGTAGATGTTTATGACGGGTGCGCGACGCATCGAGCAAGTCATCGACGAGCCGCATCATGCGGCCCACCTGTCGATCGATGAGGGCTTGCGCCCGCCGTTGCGCGGCGGTCTGCGCTTGCTCGCTCTGCAGAAGGGCGAGGGCATTGTTGATCGCCCCCAGCGGGTTACGCAGCTCATGCCCGAGCATTGCCAGAAACTCGTCCTCGGGGCGGTCGTCCCGGGCGGCAGCACCGCCCCCACCTCTGTACCTGGAACAGAGTGCCAACACATGGCGCGCTCCCGTTGATGGCGCTGCCGACCATTCGGCCGCTCTCGGCAACGATAGAAAAAACAGGAGAACCGCGCATCGGAGGCCCTACTTCTCGCATAGTCTCTCCGCTCAGGCCCGGCAACCGCCGGCTGGTAGCAGCAAACTATCGCCGCGACGAGTCGCACTCTGTACGATAGTGCAAATAAACTGCCCGCCCGCATGCCTCTTCTCACATATCCATCCCGCTCATTCCGCCTGCCGCCCGGCATGCCGCTGCTGGGCATGCTCGTCCTTCGGAGACTCGGCCACCATGACCTCTGTCGTGAGCATCAGGCCCGCGACCGATGCCGCATTCTGCAGCGCGAGCCGCGTAACCTTCGTCGGATCAAGAATGCCCTCTTCGAGCAGGTCGCCGAACTCACCGGTCGCGGCGTTGTAGCCGTAGGCGCCCTTGCCGGCTTTCACCTGGTTCAGGATGACCGCCGCATCCTCGCCCGCATTCTCAACGATATTCCGCAAAGGCTCTTCGATCGAGCGCGCCAGAATACGGATGCCGGCCGCTTGATCCTCGTTGGCACCCTCTAACTTATCGAGCGCTTTGAGGGCTCGAATGAGCGCAACGCCGCCGCCCGGTACCACGCCTTCCTCGACAGCCGCCCGGGTTGCGTGCAGGGCGTCTTCCACGCGTGCCTTCTTTTCCTTCATCTCGATTTCAGTGGCCGCACCGACTTTGATCAGCGCCACTCCGCCGGAAAGCTTCGCGACACGCTCCTGAAGCTTCTCCTTGTCGTAATCGCTGCTCGCGTCCTCGACCTGCTTGCGGATGGACTCGACGCGGGCCTCGATATCCGTGGCCTTGCCGCCTCCGTCTATGATGGTCGTGTTCTCTTTCGCAACCACAACCTTTTTCGCCTCGCCCAGCTCGTTCAGGGTGACCTTCTCGAGCGAGAGGCCAAGCTCATCGGAAATCACGGTACCGCCGGTCAAGGTCGCAATGTCCTGCAGCATCGCCTTGCGCCGATCGCCGAAGCCCGGAGCCTTCACCGCTGCCACCTTGAGGATGCCGCGGATATTGTTGACGACCAGCGTCGCGAGCGCCTCGCCCTCGACGTCCTCAGCGATCACGATCAGCGGACGGCCTGCTTTCGCGACTGCCTCCAGGAGCGGCAGCATCTCGCGGATATTCGAGACCTTCTTATCGCACAGGAGGATCAATGGCTTGTCGAACTCGGCCGTCTGACTCTGCTGCTGATTGATGAAATAAGGAGACAAATAGCCGCGGTCGAACTGCATCCCATCGACCAGCTCGAGCTCGTTTTCGAGTCCCTGTCCTTCTTCGATGGTGATGACGCCTTCCTTACCGACTTTCGCCATCGCATCGGCAATGGTCTTGCCGATGGACTCATCCGAGTTCGCGGAGATCGTGCCGACCTGGGCGATGGCCTTGGAGTCCCTGCAGGGCTTGGAGAGACGCCTCAACTCCTCCGTCACGACGAGTACGGCCTTGTCGATGCCGCGTTTGATGTCCATCGGATTGCGACCGGAGGCGACGGCCTTGAGGCCCTCGCGGATGATCGCCTGCGCGAGCACCGTCGCCGTCGTCGTGCCGTCGCCGGCTTCATCCGAGGTGTTCGAAGCGACTTCCTTCAGCATCTGCGCGCCCATGTTCTCGAACTTGTCCTTGAGCTCGATCTCCTTGGCAACCGAGACGCCGTCCTTCGTGATGGTCGGCGCACCGTAGGCCTTCTCGATGACCGCATTGCGTCCCTTCGGCCCGAGCGTCGCCTTCACCGCATTGGCCAGTGTATTGATACCCTTGAGCATGCGCTGACGCGCGTCGTCGCTGAATCTTACTTCCTTCGCTGTCATTGTCGTGATCCTCGAGTTATTTGGATTCAATCACGGCCATGACGTCTTCCTCCCGCATGACCACGAGGTCTTCGCCCTCGACCCTCACCTCGGTTCCACTGTATTTGCCGAAGAGGATCTTCTCGCCGACCTTGAGATCGCAGGGACGGACATGTCCATTCTCCAGGATCTTGCCCTTGCCGACCGCGACTATCTTTGCGTGAGTAGGCTTTTCGGCTGCCGTATCGGGAATCGCGATGCCGCCGGGCGAGGTACGATCCTCTTCCAGGCGCTTCACCATGACACGGTCATGAAGCGGACGAATCTTCATAGTCGGGCTCCTCTATTCATCGCGACCTCTTTACATCTGCCATGAGTGCCGCCAGATCGACTGCAGTGACGAGGTAGCCGGCCCGAGTGGTTCGGGCACCCGCATGCTGCTGCGGCCCCTCGGAGAACCGCTTCCAGCTGGTGGCTGCTGCATCCATCTTTAGCTTCCGTTATTCAAACCACTCGCCTCATTCGGCTTGGCGCGATCGCGATACTACAAGGATGCATCGGCGGCATCCGTACGCCGACGTACAGACTTCGCGGCGGCATCCCCGAAGAGTAGCGGAGTATCGGGAACGCTCCCGCTGGGGTCGCTTTCTCTATCGCAGTTACCGCAGCATGCCGGTGTTGCTCGGATTCGACCCCACGTAGCAATTTTTGATCAAGCATCGGCTGCCGATCGGCCTGCCGTTGTCATGGCGCAAGGAGTGGGCCAGTGTGCCGCTCAAGGGCGATGTCGCGGCAGCTCGAGGGGGCGGGCCTGGCAGCGCTATGGCAACACGCGCCGCGGTAGGTCGATAGCAAAAACACAACCTGAGCCGGGCACGTCGCGGACGCGGACAAATCCATTGTTTGCTTCGATGCTACGCCGGCAGATCGCCAGCCCGAGCCCGAGCCCGGATCTATCCTTGCCGCCCTGCTTAAAGGGCCAGGAAGATCCGCTCGGCGCTGCCCGGCGGCAGACCACCGCAATGATCCTCGACATCAATCAGGATCCGATCCGCGACTGCATAAGCGTGCACCGAGACCTCAGTGCCGTGCTGCCGTGAACTTGAACGCATTCTGCAGCAGGTTTCCGAGGGCCGAAAGCAGCATATCGCGGTCGACATCGACGGCAAGACGCTCATCGACAACGGATACCGTGAATCTGCACCCCCGGGCATGCGCCTCGAGCGATGCGGAGGTCCCGATCTGATCAATGAATTCGGCAAGGGAGATGAGTTCGTGCCGCGGCGGCAGTCCGGCGGCGGCGCGCACGTCGGCAACAGATCGATCGACCAGCGTATCGCAGCCCGATCAGGGAGCGTTCCAGCACCGCCCCGGTGGGCCCAGTCACCCCGACACTGCCCGCTTTGATAGCGGCGAAGGCGAGCGTGGCCGTATGGATGAGATTCCGCAGCTCGTGCGCCAGAGATCCCAATCGTTCACTCAGCGCCTGAACGCCATCGTTCGCCACGATAGAAGAGCGTTGGTAGGAGTATTCCGTCACAGCATCGGCGATGCCGTTGTCGAGGCAGCGGTTGAGCGTTCGAAATTCGTCTATTTCGATCCGGGCGTCGACTTCGAATGCCAGATCCGTGATGGCCTGACACAGATCGCCATAGTCGTGAACGACCTGATCCACCGTAAAGCCCAGCCGCATCAGCTCGCGCCCGTGCAACGCCGCAGCGGCGCCCATCTCCGACGATACCGCGCCGCCCCCGGCCGGACCGGAAACCTTGCGGCTGAGCATGGGGTCGGTGGTCTGCTCGACCTGCAGCGTCTTGATCAGCTGATCAAGAAACAGTGGGATGCCGTGTGTAAGCTCAGCGTCGGTCACTCGTGGGCGCGGACCTTCGCGCAACCTTGAGACGGCAGCGTTCTATCAGATCGGCGCGATTGCTGGTTAGAAACTCGTGAAGCACCCGCGTAGCCTACGCTGGGTGGTGGCGTACCTCAGTGCGGTGCCGTACACAAGCGCTGAGGCCGCCTCCCCCGCGAGATCAGGTCGTGGGTGCCGCGAGGTTTCCGCACGCAACGGTCAGCTCGCTATTCGTGGACGAGGCTTGAACGCTCACAAAGTAGTCGCCTCCGCTTGGGGTGTCGAGCGCTACAGTCGCTCTCGAGGCGCCAGTGCCATCGGTTCCGACTCGCAGCGGCGGGTAATCCTCCAGGCACCGAACACTCCCCCATCCGCGCCACACTGTCCGCGGTGAATGGCCCAAGGGTGCACGCCGCCCGGCGATGTGTTTCCGAGCTTCATCACAACCTGCGTGGTTCCCCGCTTCACCCCCGGTGCCATGGACGCTGATCCGTTCATTTGCACGGCACCCGCAAGCTCCGATGGGCTGGCGATATGCGCGTGCCAGCTGCTATTGAGGGTTACGTCTGCGGTCTCTCATCTCGTCCGCCGACTTGGGTTGGAATACGCTGCACGCGCCGAGCGTGAGCGCTGTGGCAACGAGTGCGAGGGATCGAAGGCTTCTTTGCATGGATACTTCAGCGCCATAGGACTTCATAGGTTTCTCCATTTCTCCGCACTCTGTTACGTCACGCAGCATATGCTACCGACCACGCGCGCTCTGTGCGCCAGCGCACCGTGGCCGCGAACCGGCGCGCGCGCACCGGCACTCGCGGGGCCGGCAAAGCCAGCAGCGACCCCGGGCGGCTCGACCTGCTCGAGCGCTCCATTGGCTTTGCGCGCATCATTCCCTGCCAGCGCGAGTGCCAACATCGCCGCCGATGGGGGGGTCAGGCTGTCGACCATCATCCGCCGCGGCGTCGGTGCGCTGGCACACACGACGCGATCTCCCATCTGACGCGGCGCGCCGCCGGACTCTCGACTGGTTGGTGTCCCACCGAACAGATCGTAGCGGGACCGTCTGCGATGCTGGGGGACGCAAATGGATTTCTCAGTACGCCCGACAGGGGGAACTTCGTGTCACTACCCGCGCAATCCGCAGCGAGAAATCGCCTGCTCGCCGCCCTGCCTCGCGGGGGTCGTCAGCGTCTGCTCGCACGCTGCGAGCGAGTCGAGCTCCGCTTTGCCGAAATGCTCTGCGCGCCTGGCGAGCGCCTGCGCCACGTCTTCTTTCCGATCGACAGCTTCATCTCTCTGATCGCTCCAATCGACGGCCACGCCGGCCTCGAAGTCGGCCTGGTCGGCGACGAAGGCATGCTGGGCACGTGGATGATGCTAGGCGTGAACACCGCGCCCCTGAACGCCCTGGTGCAGGGTGCGGGCTCCGCCTGGCGAATGGAGGGCGCGACGTTTCGCCGCGAGCTCGCTCGCAGCCCGGCACTGCAACGAAACCTGAACCGTTATCTCTACCTGACACTGGCACAGTTGGCTCAGACGGCTGGCTGCACCCGCTTCCACCTCATCGAGGCGCGGCTCGCCCGTTGGCTCCTGATGACACGCGACCGGGCGCATGCCGACAGCTTCTACATCACGCATGAATTTCTCGCCTACATGCTCGGCGTACGCCGTGCGGGCGTGACCCGGGCCGCCAGCGCTCTGCGCAAACGGAAGCTCATTCACTACCGCCGGGGCAAGCTCGAGATCCTCGATGGGCCTGGCCTGGAAGCTGCAGCTTGCGCATGTTACGCCGCTGTGAGTGATCCATTTCCGCTGTCACGCGGATGAGCTCGAGACGCGCGCTTAAGAGGCCTTTCCAGGGCCGCTACGGGCTTCATCGACCGTCCGATCTCAGGCTCGTGTAGCCGGTTCGGTTGTCCGGGAGTGCTGGTCGCCCACGAGGGCCAGCCTGCATTGGCCTCACGCTCAAAGTGAAAGCAGTTCGGCCGGGAGCGACCTTCATCTAGCGCGGCACCACCGGTCACGCACGGGGGCTGAGGAGGGATCTACGCGCCGCTCGTTCATCGGGCACGCGGGACTTCGTTGCGCTACGCCGGAGGAGCTCGGTGAATTCGCGCGCGCTCACAGGTCGGCCGAAGTAGTGGCCTTGACCCTCGGGACAGCCTCGCTTGCGCAGAAACGCGAGCTGCTCCCGCGTCTCCACGCCTTCCGCAACGACCCGGATCTGCAGGCCTTTGCCCATGCCGATCACGGCGTCTGACGATGCTGGCATCATCGGCATCCGTCGGAAGATTGCGCACGAACGACTGATCGATCTTCAGCGTGTCGATCGGAAAGCGCTTCAGGTGACTCAAGCTCGAATAGCCCGTGCCGAAGTCATCGAGCGCGATCCGCACGCCGAGATCACTCAGGGACTGAAGCACCGCCGCGGTCGAATTCGAATCGCGCATCAGGAAGGTTTCGGTCAGCTCGAGCTCCAGATCCCGCGGCAGGAGGCCATGCTCCTCGAGAATGCCGCCGACACTTTCCACGAAGGCCTTGTCACGCAATTCCACCGTGGAGATGTTGATCGCGATGCGCATCGGCGGCAGGCCCGCGGCCCGCCACGCCCGCGATTGGCGGCAGGCTTCGTGCAGGACCCAGCGGCCGATCGCCGCGATGAACCCGGATTCCTCCGCAATCGGCACGAATTGTGCCGGCGACACGAGCCCGCGCTGCGGGTGATGCCAGCGGATGAGAGCCTCGACGCCGATGAGCTCCCCCGAGTCCAGGCTCACTATCGGCTGATAGTGCAAGACGAATTCATGGCGCTCGATGGCGCGGTGCAGTCCGCTTTCGAGGGATTGCCGCTCGGCCGTGTACCCGTTCATGTCCGGCTCGAAGAACCGATAGGTGTTGCGCCCACTGTCCTTGGCACGGTACATCGCGAGATCCGCATGTTTCAGCAATGTCTTGGCCTCCGTGCCGTCATCGGGGTAGGTGACGATTCCAATGCTTGCGGCGAGATGCAGATCCTGCCGGTCGATGCGATGCGGCGTGCTCAGGGCGAGGAGTATTTTCTCGGCGCGTGACGGCCGCATCCGCCGGCTGAGTCACTTCGGGGAGCAGGATGACGAATTCATCGCCTCCCTGCCGGCTGACGGTGTCGGAGCTGCGTACGCAGGTGAGCAACCGCTCTGCCACGGACTGCAGCAAGCGGTCGCCGATGGCGTGACCGAGAGAATCGTTGATGCTCTTGAAGCGATCCAGATCCAGGAATAGCAGCGCCAGCCTTTGTTCGTTACGGTGAGCCAGCGCCAGCGCCTGGGTCAGCCGGTCGTTCAAGAGGACTCTGTTGGGCAAATCGGTGAGGCTGTCGTGCTGCGCCAGATGAGCCATCTTGAGCGACAGCGCCCGCGCCATGCTCACGTCACGAAACACCATGACGGCACCGGTCACCTGTCCCCGGCGGTCGTGAATGGGTGCGGCGGAGTCTTCGATGGCGGCTTCGGTGCCGTCGCGCCGGATCAGGACGCAGTTCGACGTCAGGCCTACGGTTTTGTTTTCCAGGATGGCCAAGCGCCATGGGATTCTGCGCGGTCTCCCGGGTGGTGGCGTCGGCGATTCGGAAGACGTCCTCGAGCGGACGGCCCACCGCCTCCTCCAACGACCAACCGGTTATACTTTGGGCTGCGGCATTGAGATAGGTCACACGCCCGCCGACGTCGGTGCTGATGACCGCATCCCCGATGGAGTTGAGAGTGACCTGTGCGCGCTCCTGCTCCTCGAACAGCGTTTCCGCGTTGGCGGCACGCTCGACCATGCCGCGCAGCGTCTTTGCCAACAGGTAGCCGTCCAGGCCCGCTTTCAGAAGATAGTCCTGTGCACCCCGCTGAACTGCGAGCTTCGCGACATCCTCGTCCTGCTTCGCGCTGAGGACCAGGATCGGAATCTGCGGCGCCAGGCAAAAGAGGCGATCGAAGGTGTCGATTCCGCGGCTATCGGGCAGGAAGAGGTCCACGAGCACCGCCGCTATGGCGTCCGCCGGCTGGCCTCCCGGCTTGCCTTCCTCGGCAAGGCGCGTCAGGCCCTCGGAGCAGAGCCTCACCCACTCGACCTGGAAAGCGCCATCGCTCGAGCGGATGAGCGCCTCTCGAACGGACTGGGCTTCCCGGCAATCGTCCTGGATCAGAAGTACGGTTTTCGACACGACATAGTGAGCGGCAAGATCTTCTGCGAATGCATTCGAGCCGACTCACCGCGAAGTTGTCTGTGCGATAGCGTACGTATTCATCCGAGCGTAAGGTGGGGCCTCGCAAGACCGTGCGTCAGTCTTGCGTGCGCTGCCGCACAGAACCGCACGCGCGCTCGGGCTATGTGAGCGCTCGAGAGGGTGCGCAAATTCCCCTACTAGCGCATACCGACCACAATGTCTGCCGCGTCCCGACCGATCTCGAATTCGGACGGATCGTGCGGCTGCGGCAGCAGACGATCGGTCTCCCTCTTGACCACGGCATAGCATTCGCAACACATCTGTTCCAGCCGGGGCCGGTCCAGCACCGTGATCCGCCCACGGGCGTAGCGGATGATCCCGAGCTTCTGCAGCTTGCCGGCCGCTTCGGTGACACCTTCACGGCGCACGCCGAGCATGTTCGCAATGAGCTCCTGGGTCATGGTCAATTGGTTGGAGGGCAGCCGGTCCAGAGACAGCAGCAGCCAGCGGCACAGCTGCTGGTCGACCGAGTGATGCCGGTTGCAGACGGCGGTCTGGGCCATCTGCGTGAGTAACGCCTGCGTATATCGCAGCAGCAGAAGCTGCATCGCCCCGTTACGGTGGAACTCCTCCTTGAGCCGTTGTCCGACCAGCCGGTACGCGGACCCGGCACTCTGCACGATGGCTCGGCTCGGGGTCGTTTCACCCCCCATGAACAGTGCCACGCCGATCAGCCCCTCATTGCCCACCACCGAGATCTCCGCCGAGGCACCGTCCTCCATCACGTACAGCAGCGATATGATGGAGTCGGTCGGAAAGTAAACGTGGCGCAGGACGATCCCCGGACTCGTACAAGACCTTGCCGAGCGCCATCGGGACGGGCTGCAGATGCGGATAGATCCGCTCGCGCTCGGCCGGCGGCAGTGCCGCCAGCAGCAGATTCTGTGTTGGATCGTGGAGGTTTCGTGGCATAAGGTGAGCTCATCGCTTCGCCGTGGCGAAGTCACTGCCCCACCGGCACCGATATTAACAGGTCCTCCCTGCGTACGGTAGCGCACGCACAGGCGCCTCCGGAGTGCACGAGTGGTGGCGCCAGGAAGCTACGAGGGCCACCGCACCGACGAGCGGCGGCGGACCGGTCAGGCTGCGCGCTCTCGACCGTGTCCTTTGTCCCACTGTCGTGACGCAGCGGCGGACAAGCTCAGAGAACCGTGCGGTGATTGCAATGACGCTCGCGACTGCGACTTCTGCCCTCGAATCCAGCTTTGAGCCCTTTCTCTATGCGGCGATTCAAGAAGATCCGAACGGCGCGCCTCTGACAGTGCTGTCGGTCCTTGCGCGCCTGGACGTCGACCCCTGGGAAGAGGCAGCCAGGCTCGCTCAGCTACCCGGCGAGGCCGCCGCTCGGGCCCTGGCCGGACTGATCTCAGCCTTACCCAAAGGCTCTGCGACGCCTCAGGACAGCGGAACGATCGCTGCTCGGCTGATCACTCTCTTGCCGCGCCCGCCGGAACGCGGGATCGAAGCGCAAAGGGCCCCATCTGGCGCACCGAGGCTGATCCGGATCTCGAACCGAGCAACGATCATCGGCCGGGCGGCCCTGTGCCTGATTGTTCTCGCTCTGCTACTCGCCAGCCAGTGGGTTGTGTGAGCCATCTGCCATCGCTTGCCCGTAAAGCGGCCGCTGGCGGCGCCTGCTACGGTGGTTCCAGCACCGCCTGCGCGACCGGAAGTTCCGCCATGAGGCGCTCGCGGGCGACGCCACTTTGGTGGTCCCGGGACGATTCATGGCCGATTGACATCACGGCGACCCGCAAGCACTGCTGCCAAAGCTCTCCCTGTACATGGGACGTGTCTCCATCGGCTCGACGATGCATTACCTGAAGCTGGTCCCGGATTTGGCGGCCCTTGCGAGTACACGATTCGATCTTGCTTTCGGACGAGTCTTGGGAGAGACGCCATGAAGCGCCTCACCCCTCCAGACCTCGGCCAGGTTGAGATCCACCTGCCCGCTCAGCGGGGCATGAGCGTCCATCTCAAAGCGCGAGGGCGCGGCGCAGGTCGTCGTGCTCAAAGGCGCTTGCCATGCGTTGAATTTCTGCATTGGACGCGCCAGCCGTAGCCGCCACTTGCCGCCACTTCTCCGTTACCTTGGCGACCCCGCTCACGATCTCTCTCGCATCCTTGCTTGCCAGTGAAAAATATTCCGCGCTCGAAAGCACAAGATCCAGATCACACGTGGCTTCGTCCAGAGTGATGTTCGTGCTTAGAATGCGCGGACGGACGTCCACGGGTGTCGGGTTTAGGTCGTACACGGGCGACAGTACCCAGCCTTGTGGTCCGGTCCACAGAAAGCCGTGGTTGCGCAAGTGATCATCGTCATTTGAGATCAGCACGTTCAAAACCATTCGCCTGTACAATTCACGTGCATCCTCTCGCGCTTGAGCGCCGTGCTGAGTTAGCACGTCTACTAATTCCGGGTAGCTGGCGCGCTCGCCATCCTTCAAGGTCAGCATTGCAAGTGCAGATAGAAACGGAATGCGTGTGGCGTCGGCACGATCGAAGCGGCGCGATAGCAGCACAGGCCTTCCAGCAACTCTGAGCAACTCGTTGACAGGCGTGAGAACTCCGGCTTGCTTTGCCAGAGTAAGTGCAACGAATTCCCACAGCTCGATACTGTATTCGTCGATTTCCTTTGGAAACTTGGCAATAGAAAGGCGGCCGTGCTGATCAACGACTGACGCTTTCGGGCGTGCTCCCCGAGAGATGAGCCCGGCGCGAAGATCATCTGCAAGTCCTCGTCAGTCTCCTGCTCGCGAAGAATGCGCTCGGTGACTCCGAGCAACCGACCGAGGTCAACGAGCTTAGGTACACCACCTACGTTCGGAGACTGGAAGGTCTCCTCTCCGGCGTTGCGGAATCGTAGTGCACCGAGACGGGAGACGTCAGACACTCCAAGAAGATAATCGAGTTCTTGAAGAGTGTGCGGCGCGCGACCGTCGCGCTCGGAGCGCCGTCGCTCGGCGCGTTGCATGAGACGGCGGCCCCACGAATCCGGTGCGGAGTCGCCGATGGACCCAAAGATTGGCTGATGGTCGGCGGGGGCGAAGGCGCCTCGACCGAGTGCAAGGGCGGGCTCCAACGAAAATCTTGCGGGATCGGCAAGCCAGTCGGTCTGGTACTCGAAGCTGATTGCTTCTCCGCCGCGTCGTGCGTGGCGGTGCAGCGTCCCAACGCGCTTCCGTCCTGGTGCGAAATCGATATGGACTTCAATTTCAGCCACGATTTGTCTCGGACGTGCGCCGCAAGCGGATTCGCTGCGGCAGCTTCTCGCTGGCTAGGGCAACGCCTGCAGCATCGCGACTTACATCTGCGATTTGGCTCAGCGCATCAAGAAAACCCAGCGCTTGGAGCACTGCAGCGTAGATGCCAATGCCTACGGCGGGATCGCCCCGTTCGACGCGCTGAAGAGTTGGCCGGCTGGTAAACGCGCGTTCCGCCACAACCCCGGCCGGGAGCCCCCGACGCCGTCTTGCATCGCGCAGGTCGTGCCCAAGCTTGCGCAGGGCTCTTCGAACGCCTACGGAAGGCCTATGAGGAGTGGGCATAAATGTAATCTTCGTGTTCCATAAAGTGGCATTAGTGTAATAGGAAGATTACATTAATCAAGTGGTAGACCGGTCGCCGCGCCTTCGAGACCACCCCTACAGCGCTCAACCCTGTCGCGCAGGCAAGCAGCGCCATGAGCGGCGCGCTTGCGATTATCTCGGTCGTGGGTACCGTCGGGGGAACGAGCGCTATCGTCGGAAGTGCTGTTGCCGCGCTCTTTGCTGAGCGATCCAAGCGCGCCGAGTGGAAGCATCTGCGGCGCGTCCAGGTCGACGGCCAACTCTTGGAGGCGATGATACGGCTTTCGAAGCCAGTACGGCGCTGAACGCAACCGATCAGGTACTACGGCACTCGCTTTGCGCGAGCGGCGAGGATCGATCTTCCCGACGAACGGATACGCTCATACATTGCGTCTGGAGCCAAATCGATCCCGCCGGGCCATGTAAGCGCGCCATGCTCTAGAAATACTCGCGCGAACATCTTTTCGTCGCAAAGGGAGTCAAAGCCATCTCCGAGCGGCCCTTGGGACAGGCGAGGCCCAAGATCAGCAATGCCGGTAGTGCCATCGGCAAAAGAAACTTCGATCTTGTATTCCGGCAAGGCTTTAAATCGAACGATGGACCAGACGGCCATTGCGATTACTCCAACGGTTGAATGGGGACGGTCGGCGCTGGGACCTGACACCGCTCCCAGTTCTTCATGAGAGCGCGCAGCGCGTGGGTCACGCGCCGGCGACCATATCGGCGCCGGCTTGCCTGATGCACCTGCACGAGTGCCTCTCGCAGGGGCGCATCTGCATCGGCTTGTGGCGCGCTGCGGCGGGCCTGCCAGGCAAAGAACCCTGAACGTGAAACTCCGAGCAAGCGGCACATCAACTCCACCGGAAACTCAGTCCGCTGCGATGCGATGTAGGCGTACTTCACCGGGACTCTTTCGCGAAGAACGCCGTCGCTTTTTTTAAGAAACCTCGCTCCATCCGTAGCTGCGCATTCTCGGCTCGCAGCCGTGAATTCTCTGCTCCTATCCTGTCAATGGACAGCTTGAGACGCCGATAGGCTGGATTTGTAGGGTTTTACGGACTTTTTGCGACGTCGTTGATCTTCTTGGGACGTCGCAGGACGGCGATTTGAGGCTAGGGTCGGAATCGAACCGGCGTAGACGGCTTTGCAGGCCGCTGCATGACCACTCTGCCACCTAGCCACTAGACGACAAGAAGCCCCGGGATGGCCACCGGGGCTTTGGGGTGCGCGATTTTGTACTGATTCCGCGCCGGCTGGCAATCGTCGGCCCAGACGCTGCCGCGCCGCCGCTCGGGCGGGCTCCTGCCGCGCGCTCGGTCCGGGCGGTTACCATGCCGGCATGATCGTCGCGAGAGCTCGGAAAATGCGGCGGTGGCCGCTCTGGGCGCTGCTGCTTTTTGCGGTATCTGTGCAGGCGGCGGAAGTTTCCGGGCGTGCAGGTGGCGCGCAATGGTGCGCGCTTCCTGATCGGCATGCATATCGCCATCGATGCGCCGGCGCCGGCGGTGTTCCGGGCGCTGCAGGACTACGCCGCGATGGCGCGCTACAACCCTGATCTGCGCGCGGTGCGCGTCGAGCCCACCCCAGCACCTGATCGGGTGCGCCTCTTCACGACGATCCATACGTGCGTGCTGATCTTCTGCAAGACGATGCATCAGGAGCAGATCATGACGGCGACCGCCACGCGCGGATGGCGGCACGCTGGATGCCGAGCTGTTGCCTTATGGCGGGGATTTCAAGGGAGGCCACGGCGTCTGGATCGTCAAGCCCTGCCCGAGCAGTCCGGGCGGTGACCTGCCTGGACGTCAGGATCGAGCTGGTGCCGGCTTTCTGGGTGCCACCGGTGCTCGGTCCCTGGGTGATCCGCAGAAAGATGGATGAGGAAGCCGCACTCACCGGCGATGGCCTCGAGCAGACGGCGCGAGCGCTCATGGGGCAGCCCGCCGCTTGATGGCGCGCGGCTCTACTCTCCGGGCGACCGCTGCCCGTATCCGCCGAAGCCGTGTCCGGTGATGTCGGTGCTGCTGTTCCATCTGCTCGAACTTCTGCAGCTGATCGGGAGTCAGCACGGCGCTCATCTTCGAGATGAGGTCGCTCTGCACCTCCTGCTGATCTGCCGTCTGTCCTCGCCGGAGCTCTGCAGCTGCTCGCGCTGTGCCGCGCTCGTCGTTGAGGATCTGCTGCACCTGCGTCTTCTGCGCCGCCGTGAGATTGAGCTCACTCGCCAGCTGGTCGATGGAAGGTTGGCCGTAGTGGCGGTGTGGTTCCTGGGCGCAGCCGGCCTGCAGGAGCAGGACTGTGGCCGCGAGGGCGCAGATCAGGGACTTCATAGGGCTCCGCAGTCTAGGGAGCCGCCGCCAGTCGCGGTTGTAAGGAAAAGTCTCAGACTGTCAGATAAGTTGCTTCTCGAACCAGTGTTGGGCGTAGGGATTGTGGTTGTAAGCGGGGATCTCGCGGTAGCCGGACGTGCGATAAAGATGGAGAGCCTCGGCGAGTGACTCCGTTGGTATCGAGGCGAATCGTCTGCAGCTTGCGCGCAATCGCCGCTCGCTCGAGCTCCGCGAGAAGGCGGCGTCCGACACCCTAGCCCGCGCACGTCAGGCGAAATCCACATGCGCTTGATCTCCCCTACCCCG
This sequence comes from uncultured Pseudomonadota bacterium, assembly GCA_963726045.1. GTDB lineage: Bacteria > Pseudomonadota > Gammaproteobacteria > Steroidobacterales > Steroidobacteraceae > 13-2-20CM-66-19. The sequence goes on along the minus strand of CAVSAZ010000011.1, from coordinate 43,212 downwards.
GGACCGAGTGTGCGGATCGCGCCGCAGCCGACCGGCTCACCGAAAAGCCGCGCGATGATCATGCCGCCACCGGGCGGCGCAATCTCGTCTGCGGCCGGCGCGTCGTCGGCATGCAGCTCGAATCCACTCGGGAATCTTGCGGCAAGCTCGGCGTAGTACTTCTGCAGGCATCCCTCGCATCCGCGCTGCGGAAGTCCGCTGGCGCGAACTCGACGCTCGAGGCGCGCACCAGGCGATCGACCTCGCCCATCGCGGCTACCAGCCGCTGCGCCTGATCCGGACTGAGAGGCGCGAGCATGGAGCGGGCGAGATCATCGGCGAGGGAGTTGATCCGCTCGAGCTCCGCGAGCCCGGAGCGTGTCAGTCGGGCAATCCTGACTCGGCCGTCCGAGCCGTGAGGGTTCGGTCCTCATCAGTTTCTTGCGCTCGAGAGACGCGTAGCAGGCGGCTGGAGAATCCGGAGTCGAGCCCGAGGCGCGTACGCAGCTCGCGGATCGAGGCGCCCTGACTGCCGATCTCGAACAGCAGCCGCGATTCGACGAGCGGCCGATTGCGGCCCAGGTAGCGCTCGTTCAGTACCCCGAGCCGCCGGGTAACCGTGCGATTGAAGGCGCGAATTCTCTCGATATCCTGCATTCTCTGACTTTAGTCAGAGATATTGCGGCTGGCAAGCCCGGCTCCTTATTGACAATGATTCTTATTTGCCATTACCATCCTCCTCACCATGTACGTATGCGTCTGCTGCGCCGTGACGGACCGTCAAATCCGCGATGCCGTATCAGCGCGGAGCGGTGTCGCTGAGCGACGTGCAGTCGGTTGTTCCCGTCGGAATGTGCTGCGGGCGCTGCGAAGACGTGGCGCGCACCGTCGTTGACGAGTCCCTTCGCGAGCTCACCTGCTCCCGCGCCGCCTAGGCGCACTTCCGTCCCGCTGTTGCGCAGTCCTCCCTCGCTCCGCCATGCTCACGCGATTCGATCGTGAGTGGAGCATGGCATGAAGGGCAACCCCAAGATCCTGCAGCACCTGAACTCGGTGCTGAAGAACGAGCTCACCGCGATCAACCAGTACTTCCTGCACTCCCGCATGTTCCGCAACTGGGGCCTCGAGCGGCTCGGAGAGACCGAGTACAAGGAGTCCATCGATGAGATGAAGCACGCTGATCGGCTGATCGCGCGCATTCTCTTCCTCGAAGGCCTGCCGAACCTGCAGGACCTGGGCAAGCTCCTCATAGGCGAGAACGTCAAGGAATGTCTGCAGTGCGACCTCAAGCTCGAGATGGCCGCGCGCGAGGATCCTGAAGAATGCGATCGCCGACATGCGAGTCGAGCGCCGACTACATCTCGCGTGAGATCTTCGAATCGATTCTCGAATCCGAGGAGGAGCACATAGACTTCCTCGAGACCCAGCTCGACCTCATCGGCCGCGTCGGCATCGAGAACTACTGCCAGTCGCAGATCGGCGAGGGCAGCGAGACCTGATTCCCTACTGGCCGCTCGCGATCCTCCGCCAAGCCATACCCCGTCAGCACGATCAGCCGCACGGCTGTCAGTTTCGGTGTGCAGCGAAACCGCTGCGCAAGCTCATAGCCACCGCTGCTGGGCAGGAGCAGCTCGAGTGTCTGCGCGGCGTCCGCATTGTCATCGACGATGAGAATGCGTTGGGGAGCTGCCTCTTCGCGCGCCCGTACGCGGGCGTGGCCGCCCCGATCCGTATACTTCGCGGCGTTGGCGAGGACGGCGTCGCCTCGACCCGATGGAAGCGCTCGAAAACACGAGACTGCTCGTGCTCCGGAATCCCAACTCCGGTGTCACAGACTTCGAGCACGGCCTCGCCACCCTGACGCCGCGCCCGCACCGTGATCGTGCCCTGGAAAGTGAACTCGAAGGCGTTGGAGAGCAGGTCTGAGAACGATCTTCTCCCGCATCTCCCGATCGAGGTAGACGGGCTGATCGCGTGGCTGGCGGTCGCCCTCGAGCGCGACTCCGGCGCGCTCGAGGGCGGAGCGGAAGTTGCTCGCCAGATCACTGCTCGAGGCCGCGAAATCCGTCGGCTCGTAGCAGGCCTGCACACGCCCGGCCTCGATCCGCGAGAAGTCGAGCCGCCACGCGGAACTCCAAGCCTGACCTGGGCGTTCAGGTTCCGCTACTCTTCGTGAGGTCTCGATGTCTTCTTGGTGAGGTCTCGATGTCTGTCACTCCGGGCAGCTCCAGTGCTGCGTTTAGCCCCAAGGATTCCCAAGCTGCCGGCATCGACTTTCTCGCGGGGGGCGGCGACATGGGCGCCGGCATGCGAGCGCTCGATTGGGCGGCGACCCCGCTCGGGCCGCCGTCTGAGTGGCCGCAGTCACTCAAGACCATCGTGCGCGTGATGCTCGATTCTCGTTACGCCATGTGGATGCTCTGGGGACCGGAGCTCACGTTTTTTTGCAACGACGCCTACCTGCCGACGCTCGGTATCAAGCGGGATTGGGCGCTCGGCGCCCGATCGGACAAGGTCTGGGAGGAGATCTGGCCCGACATCGGTCCGCGCATCGCGCAGGTGCTCGAGCACGGCCGGGCAACCTGGGACGAGGCCCTGCTCCTGTTTCTCGAGCGCAGCGGCTTCGCCGAGGAGACCTACCACACCTTCTCCTACAGCCCGGTCTACGACGATGGGAGCCGGATCGCCGGCATGCTCTGTGTCGTCACTGAAGTCACCGAGCGAGTGGTCGGCGAGCGGCATCTGCGCATCCTGCGCGACCTCGCGGCGCAGGCTGTCGGCGCGGCGAGCGTCGAGGAGAGCTGCCGCGCCGCATGCGAAGTGCTCGAGCAGCACCCTTCCAGCGCGCCATTCGCCGCGATCTACCTGTTGGATCAGGACTCGCATGCCGGCCGCCGAATCGCCTACACCCGCGGGCTGCCGGGGCACGCGCTGCCACCCGCTCTCGATACCTCGAGCAGCGCGTGGCCCGTCGAAGCGCTTCTCGCGAGCGAGGAACCGCAAGTCGTGGCGGGTCTGCCGGAACGCGGGATCGAAGTACCCGCCGGTCCCTGGCCCGATCAGGTGCAGCATGCCTGCCTGCTGCCGCTCAGGAGCGCGAGCGGTGAGCGCCTGACCGGATTTCTCGTTGATCGCGGCCAGCCCGCGCCGGGCGCTCGATGAGGCTTACCAGACTTTCTTCGGTCTCGTTGCGGGGCAGATCGCCGCAGCCGTATCCGACGCCCAGGCTGCCGACGCGGAGCGCCGCCGCGCCGAGGCGCTCGCGGAGATCGATCGCGCCAAGACCACGTTCTTCTCCAACATCAGCCACGAATTCCGTACCCCGCTCACCTTGATGCTGGGTCCGATCGAGGACGCCGTGGCCAGTTCGGGGACATCGGAGTCGGTACGCGAGCAGCTGCAGCTCGCCCACCGCAATGCCCTGCGGCTCCTCAAGCTCGTCAACAGCCTGCTCGATTTCTCGCGCATCGAAGCCGGGCGCGTTCAGGCCTCCTTCGAAGCCACGGATCTTGCCGCTCTCACCAGCGACCTCGCCAGTACCTTCCGCTCGGCGATTGAGCGAGCCGGCCTCGAGTTCAATGTGGACTGTTCCGTCCTCGCGCAGCCGGCCTACATCGATCGGGAGATGTGGGAAAAGATCGTCCTCAACCTTCTCTCCAACGCGTTCAAGTTCACCCTCCGCGGCAGCGTCACTGTTCGACTGCAGGCCGAAGGCGCGAGTGCGGTGCTCGAGGTGCGCGATACCGGATCAGGCATTCCGCAGCACGAGCTGCCCCGCCTCTTCGAGCGCTTCCACCGCGTCGAAGGCACGGTGGGACGCACGCTGGAGGGCTCCGGAATCGGCCTCGCGCTCGTGCAGGAGCTCGTCAAGGTCCATGGCGGCACGATCGAGGCATCGAGCGAGCTCGGCACCGGAACGGCGTTCCGTGTCAGGTTGCCACTGGGGAGTGCGCATCTGCCGCGAGAGCGCATCAAGGCGGTGAGCTCGCAGACATCCGCCGCGCTCGGCGCGCAGGCTTTCGTGCAGGAAGCGCTGCGGTGGTCTGGATCCGGCAACAGCGAGATCAACGCGAGACTGCCTGCCTCGGTGGACGGCCAGAGGCTACCGGATCAGCGTTTCGCCGCAACCGTGGGCGCGCGCGTCCTGGTGGCAGATGACAATGCGGACATGCGTGCCTACATCCATGGCCTGCTTGCGCAGCTCTACGTCGTAGAGTGCGTCGCGGATGGCGAGCGGGCGCTCGCGGCTTCACGCCGCGAAGCGGCCCGATCTCATTCTTTCCGACATCATGATGCCGGTCATCGATGGGCTCGACCTGCTCAGGGCGGTCCGCGGGGATGAGCGCCTGCGCGACGTGCCCGTGATCCTGCTCTCCGCGCGCGCCGGCGAAGAGTCTCGCGTCGAGGGGCTCGACGCCGGGGCCGACGATTACCTGGCGAAGCCCTTTTCCGCGCGCGAGCTCCTGGCGCGCGTCGGTGCGTTGCTCGAGCTCACGCAAATGCGCCGGGAAGCCGAGCAGACTCTTCGCGAACGTGAGGAACAGTTGCGTCTCGCGACCGATGCGGCCGAGGTTGGCTTGTGGGATATAGACATCACCAGCGACACCCTGTTCTGGCCGCCGCGCGTGAAAGCCATGTTCGGCATCTCGCCGCATGTGCCGGTATCGATGGCGGATTTCTACTCGGGTCTGCATCCGGATGACCGCGAGTCCACCGCCGAAGCGTTCGCAGCCGCGCTCGACCCGGTGCGGCGCGCTGTTTATGACGTTGAGTATCGGACGGTGGGCAAGGAGGACGGAGTGATCCGTTGGGTCGCGGCGAAGGGCCGAGGGATTTTCGACGCCAGTGAAATCTGTGTGCGTGTGATCGGGACGGCCATGGACATCACCGCCCGCAAGCGAGCCGAGGAGAGGCTGCGCGAGGAGACACGGGTGCAGGAGTTGCTCGGCGGGGTGAGCCATGCACTGATCGCCGCGCAGCTCGACACCCAAAAAGTCGTGCAGATCGTGACCGATGCGGCTACGGAGCTCTCCGGGGCGTCCTTTGGTGCTTTCTTCTACAACGTCCAGGACGGGAATGGCGAGTGGTACAGCCTCTACACCCTCTCGGGCGCGCCGCGAGAGGCCTTTGCGCGCTTTCCGCAGCCGCGCAATACCGACGTGTTTGGGCCGACATTTCGCGGCGAAGGCGTCGTACGCAGCGACGACATCACCGTCGATCCGCGCTACGGGAAGAACCCGCCGTATCGAGGCATGCCCGAAGGGCACCTCCCCGTGCGCGCCTATCTTGCGGTGCCGGTCAAAACCTCCTCTGGCCAGGTCCTCGGCGGCCTCTTCTTCGGCCATCCTGAAGCAGGCGTCTTCGATGAGCGGGCCGAGCGCCTGGTGCTGGCGATCGCCGCCCAGGCCGCCGTGGCCCTCGACAACGCGAGCCTGCACCAGGCGTCGCAGCACGAGATCGAGCAGCGCAAGCGCATCGAGGCGGCGCTCGATGAGGCCAATCGCCGCAAGGACGAGTTCCTGGCGATGCTCGCGCACGAGCTGCGCAATCCGCTGTCGCCGATCGGGACGGCGAGCGAGCTCCTGGCGCGCACCGTCGGAGACGACCCCCGAGCGCATACCGCAATCGGGATGATAAAGCGTCAGGTGACGCAGCTGACGCGCCTGGTGGATGACCTTCTCGACGTGTCGCGGATCACGCAGGGCAGGATAGGGTTGCGCAAGCGCCCGACAGAGCTCGTCGCGGTCATTACGCAGGCGATCGAGACCGTCGAGCCGCAATTGCGCGACAAGGGGCACACGCTTTCGGTGCATGCCTCCAGCTACGAGTCGCTGTATGTGATGGGCGACTTCGCGCGGCTGGTACAGTGTGTCGGCAATATCCTGACGAACGCCATCAAGTACACCGAGCCCGCCGGTGAGATCTCGATTCATCCCTGGGCCGACGAGGGCTGGGCTTACATCGCGATCTCCGATAGCGGCGCCGGAATATCCCGCCGAGCTCCTGCCGAGGGTCTTCGACCTTTTCGTGCAGGGCGAGCGCACGCTCGATCGCTCGCAGGGAGGGCTTGGTGTGGGACTCGCGGTCGTCAAGCGGCTGGTGGAGATGCACGAGGGTGCGGTGCATGTTCGAAGCGAAGGTCTCGGCAAGGGATCCACGTTCGAGATCCGCTTGCCGCGGATCGCCCGGCCGGCGGTCAGCGCGATAGCTACCGCCCCATCCACGGCACTGCCACGGCGCGTGCTGATCGTGGACGACAACGCCGATGCGGCCGACTCACTCGCGATGCTGCTCGCGTTGCAAGGCCACGAGACGCGCGTCGCTTATGGCGCGAAGGACGCCCTCACCTGCGCCGAGACTTTTCGACCCGAGGTCGGAATCCTCGACATCGGGCTACCGGAAGTCGACGGTTACGAGCTTGCGAAACGTCTGCGGGCGATGCCGGTCATGGCCTCTCTGCGACTCGTGGCGCTGACAGGTTATGGCCAGGTGGAGGATCAGCAGCGTGCCTTGGCGTGCGGCTTCGACGCGCACCTCGTCAAGCCGATCGATCTGGCCGCGCTCGAGCGCGCCATCAGTACACCCGGCGTCCAAATGTCAGGGTAATCGGGCCGTGAAGGTCCGCAATCCAGGCGGCAGCGCTCAGGGCGCGGGCTCGAGCTGGAATTCGAACACCGCGCCCATTCCTTCGCGCTGCAGCAGCCTGATGTCGCTGCGCTGCAGCTGCAGCATGCGCTGCACGATCAGCAGGCCGAGGCCCCCGCGGTGTGCATCTCCGACCTTCAGCGCGCGCTCGAACAATCCCGCGCGCAGCTCCGCCGCAATGCCAGGCCCGGTGTCGGCGACGATCACCGCAACCTTGCCTTCCCGCTGCTCCAGCTCTATCCGCACCGTGCCACCTTCGGGCGTATGCCGGATGGCGTTATCGATCAGGTTGGTGAGGACACGCTCCATCATGGCGAGGTCTGCGTGCACGTTGGGCAGTCGGGGCGGCATGCAGGCCTCGAGCGCGATCGATTTGCCCTGCGCCGCCAGCTCGAACTTCTGAAACACGTCCTGGATCAGGTCGGCGAGCGCAAAGTCCTCCCACTGCGGCGCGACGATCCCATATTCGAGACGCGCCAGCTCGAACAGTGACTGCGCGAGCTTGCCGACTTTGTCGCTCTGCGCCAGCGCGGTGCCGAGATAGCGGTGGCGCTCGGCTTCGCTCAGCGCGTCACCCTTCAGAGCGAGCAGCTCGAGGTAGCCGTGCAAAGAGGTGAGCGGCGTGCGCAGATCGTGTGAGATGTTCGTCACCAGCTCCCGCCGCATCTGCTCGCTGCGCGCCAGCGCGCTCAATTGCTCGTTGATCCGCGCTGCCATTTGCGCGAACGCTCTCTCCAGGACGGCGATCTCATCGTTGGTGTTCCGGTTGGGCGCCCTCGGCTGCGGGACGGGTGCCGGCGTCGAATGGGCGCCGAAGCCGCTCAGGGCCTCGGTCAGGCGGCGTAGCGGGCGCGTGATCCAGCCAAACGCGATCAGGCCGGCGGCGATGCCCAGGACAGCGACTATCGCCATCGAGCGCAGCGTGTTGCGCAATGTCGCGCTTGCCGCCGCTCGCGCTGCGAGCGCATCACGAGTCTCGCCGAGCAGGATCACGTATATGTAGCCGGCCACCGTGCCATGGGCTCCGGAGAGTGGCGCCGCGCTGAATACCTTGATCCCATCGAAGCTGCGCGGATCGTCGCCGAGGATCGGTAAAGGCGCGCCGGTCAGAAAGCGATGCACTGGAGCGAGATCCACGCGGTCGCGTTTGATGTGTCCGGGCGGCGCATCGTCTCCGGTGATGTGGCCGTCAGCATCCAGGAGATAGACTTCGACGCTCGGGTTGACCACCATAAGCTGTCCGAAGAGCCGCCGCACCGCGTCGGGGCGCAGGCCGCCTTCATCCATCAGCTCCGAGCTCTGCGCGATGTGCGCGGCGAGCCCGCGCGATAGGCGCTGGGTCACTTCCTCCTCGCGCAGATGGCTCGATCGCACCTGGAGCCACGCCGATGCGCCGCAGCACGCGAGCAGCAGCAACGCGAAGACGAGCGACAGGCGCTGCGTGAGCGTCAGGCTCACGCTCCCTCCCCCGGTGGCAGGAACCTGTACCCCTGCCCCCAGACGGTGACTATGCAAACAGGCGCCGCCGGGTCGGCCTCGATCTTGGCGCGCAGCCGGTTGATGTGAGTGTTGACCGTGTGCTCATAGCCCTCGTGGTTGTAACCCCAAACCGCATCGAGCAGACCCATCCGCGAGAACACCTTGCCCGGGTTGCGCGCGAAGAAATGCAGCAGGTCGAATTCCCGTGGGGTCAGCTCCAGAGGCGAGCCGGCGAGCGAAGCCGCGCGCGCGATCGGATCGATGAGCAGCCTGCCGGCGCGCAGGCTCGCATCCGCCTGACCCTGGTTGCCTTTGGCCAGCGCATCGACGCGGCGCAGCAGCGCTTTGACCCGCGCGACCAGCTCCAGCACCGAGAACGGCTTCGCCAGATAGTCATCGGCCCCGAGCTCGAGGCCGACGATGCGATGAGTTTCCGTCGACCGGGCGCTGATGATGATGATGGGCGTATAGCGTGGCATCGCCCGCACGCGCCGGCAGATCTCGAGTCCATCCACCCCTGGCAGCATCAGATCCAGGATGAGCGCATCCCACGCCTGCTGCTCGAGCCGGCGCAGGCCATCATCGCCGCGGGCGCAGTGGACGATCTCGAAGCGCTCTTCCCGCAGATGCACGCCAAGCATGTCCGCGATGTCGAGGTCATCTTCGATGATCAGGATGCGTTTCTGCTGTTCCACGAGCTTGCCATGAGGCAACGCGCCATCATGATAGGCGAAGCGGGCCAAAGGAGTTATCACGAAACGTTTAACTTTCCGTGAGGACTCGGCGACCCCATCCGCAGCACCATTCCCCCCATCGTCGTTACAGCATTGCCTGGGGGCGATGCGCCAGGAGCCCACCATGCCAAGTCGTAGACGCTTCCTGTTTTCGGCCGCCGCCGGCCTGACGGCACTCGCCGCCGCGCGCCGGCACGTGATCTCCATAGCCGCGGCCGCCACTCCCGGTCGGTATGCAGTCACTCATACGGATGCCGAGTGGCGGAAGCTCCTGACGCCCGACCAGTACGCTGTGCTGCGCGAGGCGGACACGGAGCGACCCTTCAGCAGTCCGCTGGACGCGGAGCACCGCGCCGGCATCTTTGCCTGTGCGGGGTGTGCGCAGGACCTGTATTCCTCGCGCACGAAGTTCGACAGCCACACCGGCTGGCCGAGCTTCTGGGCGCCGCTGCCGAATGCGATCTCCACCCAGAAGGATTGGACGTTCGCGATGCTGCGCACCGAGGTGCACTGCAGCCGCTGCGGCGGCCATCTGGGCCATGTATTCGACGATGGGCCGCCACCCACCGGCCTGCGCTATTGCATGAATGGCGTCGCCATGACGTTCAAGCCGGGCGCGGCCTGAAGAGGACAGACCCGTGCTACTGATCCTGCTTGCGTACCTCGGCGGCGTGCTGACCATACTCAGCCCCTGCATTCTGCCGGTGCTGCCGTTCGTCTTCGCGCGCGCCGACCAGCCCTTCGCGCGCAGCACCTGCCTCTGCTCGCCGGCATGGCGGCTACCTTCGCGGGCGTGGCCACCCTCGCAGCCGTGGGCGGCGGCTGGGCGGCGCAAGCCAACCAGGTCGGCCGCACCCTCGCGCTCCTCTTGCTGGCGCTCTTCGCGCGTGACGCTGCTATGGCCGCGGCTGGCTGAGCGCCTGTCGCATCCCTTGGTCAACGCCGGCAATCGACTGGCAGCGCTCGCACAGACGGACGGGAAGCCTCCCGGGGTGGGCTCCTCCTTCCTCCTTGGCATCGCCACGGGCCTCCTGTGGGCTCCTTGCGCCGGCCCGATTCTCGGCCTTCTCTTGACTGGCGCGGCGCTGCACGGAGCCAACGCCGGCACCACAGTGCTGCTGGTTGCCTATGCGGCGGGCGCGGCCACTTCACTTGCCGTTGCCGTGCTGATAGGCGGCCGTGTCTTCGCCGCGATGAAGCGCTCGCTCGGCGCCGGCGAGTGGGTACGACGCGGCATCGGCGTCGCGATGTTGGCAGGCGTCGCGGCGATCGCGACTGGCCTCGATACCGGCTTGCTCACTCGCATCTCCAGCGTCGCGACCGGCGGACTGGAACAGCGCCTGGTCGACCGGCTCTTACCCGCGCACGCCATGCCGGCCGACGCCCATCCGGGCGCACTCATTCGGACCGCACAGGTAGCCGGGCGATGCCGTCGGGCGCCGCGGATCTTCCGGTGGAAGGCGAGATTCCCTCGTTAGCCGGCGCTGTGCAGTGGCTCAACTCGCCGCCGCTCAGCGCGCAGGGTCTGCGCGGCAAGGTCGTGCTGCTGGATATCTGGACGTACTCCTGCATCAACTGCCTGCGGACGCTGCCGTACGTCGAGGCGTGGGCGGCGAAGTACAAAAGCGATGGTCTCGTCGTGATCGGTGTGCACGACCCCGAATTCGCCTTCGAGCGCGACGTCGGCAACATCAAGCGAGCGGCCGCCAGCCTCGGCGTCACCTATCCGATCGCGGTCGACAATAACTATGCGATCTGGGATGCCCTCAACAACGAATACTGGCCGGCCCACTATCTCATCGATGCGCAGGGGCGGATCCGCTATCACCATTTCGGCGAAGGCAGCTATGACGAGACCGAGCGGGCGATACAGCAGCTGTTGGCTCAAGCGGGTCACCCGCAGGCACTGCAGGTCGCCCTTGGACTCTCGAAGCAGAGGATACCCGCGCAGGGAGTGCAGGCCGCGGCCGACAACCGTGACATGGACTCGCCCGAAACCTATATCGGCTACGAGCGTGCCCAGAACTTCAGCTCACCGGGGGGTGCTCTGCAGAATGCCGCGACAGACTACAGGTTGCCGGCAGCCCTCGACCTGAACGACTGGGGCCTCGCCGGTGACTGGCGGGTCAGGTCCCAATACGCGAGCCTGCAGCGCCCATCGGGCCGTATAGTCTTTCGGTTCCACGCGCGCGATCTGCATCTCGTGCTGGGGCCCGGTGCCGACGGCGAGCCCGTCCATTTCCTGATCCGCATCGATGGCGCGCCTCCGGGCGATGCGCATGGAAGCGATGTCTCCCCCGACGGCAGTGGCGTTGTGACCGGCCAGCGCCTGTATCAGCTCGTGCGCCAGCAGGGGTCGGTCACGGACCGTACGTTTGAGATCGAGTTCCTGGATCCCGGCGTACAAGCGTATTCGTTCACCTTCGGTTGAGCCCGCGAGAGGTTGTTTATGAAAGTGCGTGCAGCTTGGACAAACATCGTTGCCCCGGTCGCCCTGATTGCGATCGCGACGCTCGCGTGGCAGCACCTGGCGCATTCGGCCGAACCCGCGGTCGAGGTTCCCGCGCCGACGCAGGATGAGCCTGCCGGCAAAGCACACAGCGAAACAGCGGTCTTTGCCGGTGGCTGTTTCTGGGGCGTGCAGGGCGTCTTCGAGCACGTACGCGGCGTACAACAGGCCGTATCAGGCTATTCGGGTGGTGCCGCGGGCACCGCGCAATACGAAACGGTCAGCATGGGAGATACCGGACACGCAGAGTCCGTGCGCGTCACCTTCGACCCTTCCCAGGTGAGCTACGGCCATCTGCTGCAGGTGTTCTTCTCGGTCGTCGAGAATCCGACCGAGCTCAACTACCAGGGGCCGGATGAGGGCTCGCAGTATCGCTCGGCGCTGTTCCCGTTGGATGCCGCGCAGCGCACGGTGGCGCAGGCTTACATCGTTCAGTTGGGTCGCGCCCGCGTGTTTCCGGCGCCCATCGTCACGCACATCGAGACCTTCAAGGGTTTCTATCCGGCCGAGAGCTATCACCAGAATTTCCTGACGCTGCACCCGGACAACTCGTACATCTACTACAACGATCTGCCCAAGATCGCCGCCCTGAAAAAGCTCTTTCCTGTCTTGTACCGTGCCGCCCCCGTGCTGGCGGTAAATTACAACTAGTCCTTCGCCGCGCCCTGCCCCACAACCGGCAGCAGAACTGAGCTCGGCGCGTCGGGACCGTGCATGATGGTCACCGTCGCCTTGCGATAGTCGCCGGGTTTGGCGAACAGGATGTTGGTCACGTAGGTCTGCGGATTGCGGTCGTAGAGCGGGAACAGCGTCGATTGGATCTGCACCATGAGCCGGTGACCCGGCTTGAAGGTGTAGTTCACCGTCGGCAGGCGAAACTTGTATTCCTGCACCGTGCCGGCGGGGATCGCCGTGGGGCTCGCGAAGCTCTCGCGGTAACGGCCGCGGAAGATATCGAGCGCGATGGGAAGCTGATAGCCGCCCATCGCCGGCTGCGCGGCGTCGGTCGGCGGATAGACGTCGATCACCTTGACGACGAAATCGCCATCCGTCCCGGTGGTCTTGGCGAAGATGTCGGCGACCGGCGCGCCTTCCAGCCGCACCTCATGATCGAGCACCGGGGTTTCGTAGCTCAGTACGTCGGTGCGGTTGGCAACGAAGCGCTGATCCTGTACCAGCCACGTTCGCCAGGCCTCCCCGCTCTGCTGGGTGATCGGCCGCGGAATATACGATACCGGCTTGGCCGGGTCTGACACGTAGCTGTCGCCGCCCGGTGCTGCCTCGTGGAAGGCAAGAGCGAAATCGCTCTGCAGATAAATCGGCGTGAGCGCGCTCGCGCCCGGCCAGTCGGCGAACCTGCCCCACTGCTTTTCGGCTGGGTTGAACACCATCACCTGCGGCATGGTCATCGCCGGGTGATCGTCCTGCAGATACATGTCGAAAAATGGAATGAGGACATGTTGGCGAAAGTCGGCGGCGGTGTCGCCGTTCCACCGCAGCGGCCCCATGTTCCAGCCGTCGCGGTTGATCTGGCTGTGCCACCACGGCCCGATGACCAGATGGTTGTTGGCTTCGTGTCCGGCGGCCTTGAGCGCTTCCCAACTGTGCACGGCGCCGTAGATGTCCTCCTGGTCCCAGAAGCCCTGCAGCCAAACTGTCGGAACATTGGACGGGTGCACGGTGATCAGTTTGTCGAGCGCCTGGTCCTGCCAGAAGGTGTCATAGGCGGGATGGGCGGCGAAGCGGTGCCACCACGGCAGTTGGTCGAAGCCGGCGCTTTGCACGAAGGCGCCGGCACTGCCGGCCCTGAGGTAATTCTCGAAATCGTCATAGGCCCAGCGCGGGATTTCCTGGCCGCTGCCGGTCTTGCTGCTCTGGGCGATGAAATAGTCGAGATTGATCTGGCGCAAGGCCCCGTAGTGATACCAGTCATCGCCCATCCAACCGTCGATCATCGGGCTTTCCGGCGCCGCCGCCTTGACCGCCGGATGCGGATCGAGCAGCGCCATGACGACGGTCCAGCCGTCGTACGAGGAGCCGATGAGGCCGACCTTGCCGTTCGTCCCCTGCACGTGCTTGACCAGCCAATCGATCGTGTCCCAGGAGTCGGTCGTGTCGTCGGTCTTGCTTGGGTTGAGCGGTCCGCGCGGCGGCCGGGTCATGATATAGGCGCCCTGCGAGCCGTATTTGCCGCGAATGTCCTGCCATACCAGGATGTAGTGACCATTGGCCCAATCGCGGTCGCCCGACCACACGGCATCGTGCATGTGCGGGCTGTCGGTATTCGACAGGCTGCCGGCATCGTAGGGCGTGCGCTCGAGCAGCATCGGCAGGTTGTTCGCGCCTTTCGGCGCCATGATGACGGTGTGAAGCTTGATGCCGTCGCGCATCGGGATCATGACTTCGGTGCGCGTGTAATCGAAATTGTCCTGCGGTTGCTTCCAGTCCTTGGGGATGTCCGTCCCGGTCTGGATCATGTCGGCAGTCGGCGGGGGCGCCGCATCAGCGATCGACCAAATGGTTCCGAGTGAGCAGGCGGCGAAAAACGCAAGCGCAGTGGTCTGGCAGCGTGTCATGGGAGGTCGGTTCCTGGTTGCGGGCCGGGCATCATCTGGCAGAGGCTTCTGCACCAAATGAGCCCTGTTATCGCAACATTTTGATTCAGGACACGAAACGAGGGAAGCGCGTCTCACCGCGTCGCGAGCGCGTCCTACCTATACCGTGGGGTAAGCGTTCGCCAATTGCCCACTCTGCACGAGATAGCAGGAGGTCAGGGGAAATTCCCTGAACAGTAAAGGCGGTCGACGCCTAAGTGGATGTATCTAAAGGTATTTTGGAGCGGGAAACGAGGCTCGAACTCGCGACCTCAACCTTGGCAAGGTTGCGCTCTACCAACTGAGCTATTCCCGCGTCCCGAGTGAGGGACGGGATTTTAAGTGCCGGGCCTGCGAAGTCAAGGATAGCATCGCCATCTTTCATCGCGCTCCGTCGCTCATAGACGAAACAGCATGGCAGCGTGGCCTCACCGCTTGAGCTCCGGCCACGCCGCGCGCAGGTACGCCACCATGGAGACCAGCGTCGCGAGGGCTGCAAGCTCGGTGAGAACGACTCCGATCCGATAGATCGGCAGGCTGAGGAGCGGCAGCCGGTAGAGCATCATCGAGAGGCCTACGATCTGCAGGACGGTCTTGATCTTGCCGAGCTGCGACACGGCAACCTTGCGCCGCGCGCCCATCTCGGCCATCCATTCCCGCAGTGCCGAGATCGTGATCTCACGGCCGATGATGACGGCCGCGGTGAGCACGATCAGCGCTCTCGTGTCCTTGCTGACGAGGAGGACGAGCACCACGGCGACGATCAGCTTGTCGGCCACCGGATCGAGGAAAGCGCCGAGGCGCGAGGTCTGCCCGAGGCGGCGCGCGAAGTAGCCATCGAGTGAGTCCGTGATCCCCGCCGCCACGAACAGCAGCCCCGCCGCGGGATCCGACCAGTGGTACGGCATGTAGAACAGCAGGACGATGAGCGGGATCGCGAAGATCCGCAGCCACGTCAGCGTATTCGGCAGATTCCAGAGCATCGGGCGATCAAGAGCCGGGGTGGAGGTGTTCATACAGTGTGCGCGCCAGTGCCGCTCCGATTCCGGCCACTTCGGTGAGATCCGCCACTCCCGCGCGCATCACTCCCTGGAGGCCGCCGAAATGAGTGAGCAGCGCGCGACGCTTGGCCGGTCCCAGGCCCGGGATGACCTCCAGTACCGACTCATTGTACCGGCGCGCGCGCCTGCGCCGGTGCCCGGTGATCGCAAATCGATGCGCCTCGTCGCGAATGCGCTGAATGAGCCGCGAGGCGGGGGAATGGGCTTGCGGTATCCGCGGCGCCGCGGCGCCGTAGACGAACAGCCGCTCCTGCCCCGGCCGGCGGTCCGGGCCCTTGGCGACCCCCACCAGCATGATGTCCCCGAATCCGAGCTCCGCCAGCACCTCGTGGACCCCTGCGATCTGCCCGAGGCCGCCGTCGATCAGCAGCAGGTCCGGCGCCGGCACCTCCCCCTCACGCACGCGCGTGTAACGCCGCTCGAGCGCCTGGCGCAGCGCGCCATAGTCATCACCAGGGGTGACGCCGTTGATGTTGAAGCGGCGGTACTCCTTCTTCAGCGGCCCTTCCGGGCCCGAAGACCACGCAGGAGGCCACGGTGCCCTCGCCGCCCGTGTGGCTGATATCGAAGCACTCGATGCGCTGCGGTGCTTCGGGCAGCTCCAGCTCCGCGGCGAGCGCCGCCAGCATTTCATCCAGCCCCTGTTTCTGCGCGAGGCGCATTCGTAGCGCCTGCTCGGCGTTCTCCCGCGTGAGCTCGGCCCAGCGAGCGCCGAGGCCTCGCGAGGGCCGACGCACGTGCACGCCGCGTGAGGCTCGCGCCGTCAGCGCCTGGCTCAATGATTCGATGTCCTCGAGCTTCTGCCAGACGAGCACCTCCGGAGGCGGCTCCTGCGAGGCGTAGTACTGCATCATGAACGAAGACAACGCCTCCTCGGGCTCCGCGAGCACAGCGCGCGGGAAATAGCTGGTGGTGCCGAGATTGCGGCCGCCCCGCACCAGCATGACGCTTATCGCGTATTCCCCGGGCTCCCCGACGATCGCGAAGACGTCGACGTCGCGCTCGCCTTCAGCTGTGACGATCTGCTGCGCCTGGATATGCTTCAGCGCCGCCAGCTGATCACGGATCTGCGCCGCGCGCTCGAACTCGAGCCGCTGCGCAGCGTCCTCCATGCGCGCCTGCAGGGTCGCATTGACCTCATCGCTGCGACCTTCGAGCACCTTGACGGCGGATTCAACGTCCTGCGCATACGCCTCGCGAGTGATGAGGCCGACGCAGGGAGCCGTGCAGCGGCCTATCTGGTGTTGCAGGCAGGGGCGGCTGCGATTGGCGAAGAAGCTGTCGCGGCAGTTGCGGATGCGAAACAGCTTCTGCAGCTGATTGAGGGTGTCGCGCACGGCCCAGGCGGTCGGGAAAGGTCCGAAATACCGTCCCGGCGCGCTGCGCGAGCCGCGATAGAAGGCGAGCCGCGGGAAATCGTGATCGACGCAGAGCTGCACGTACGGAAAGCTCTTGTCGTCCCGCAGCACGATGTTGAAGCGCGGCTTGTGAGCCTTGATGAGGTTGTACTCGAGGAGCAGCGCCTCGGTCTCCGAGTTGGTGACCGTGACCTCGATGTCGGCGATCTGCTGCACCAGCGCCTGCACCTTCGGATTGACGTTGCTCGCCGCGAAATACGTGCTCACGCGGTCCTTGAGGCTTCTCGCCTTGCCGACGTACAGCAGCTCGTGCGCGGCATCGAACATCCGATAGACGCCCGGCCGGCGCGGCAGCGCCGCCGTGAAGGCTTTGTGATCGAATGCAGTCGAGTCATCTGCGCCGCATCGAGCGCTCCGCCCACGGCCGGCAGCAGCTCGCACGCCCGCGCCCACGACTTGCCTGAACATCGGCTCGGTGAGCACCCCGGTCGAGGTGTTGTAGCGGCTGCAATGATACGAGTCGAGGAGGTACCGCGTCTCATCGAAGCGATGCTCGCTCCCATGGCCGAAGGGAAACTGGCTGCGCTTGAGTCCGCTCGCCATGAGGAAGGCATCGTGCCCCACCCGCCCGAGCGCCAGCACCACCCGGGCACGCTTGAGGGAGGCGAGCTCGGCCTTGAGGTACGCATTGCAGCTGCGGATCTCGTCCGGCAGCGGCTTGTTGCCGGGCGGAACGCATTTGACCGAATTGACGATGCGCGCGTGCTGCGAAGCTCGCAGCCCATCGTCCGCCGATACCGACTCCGGGCCGGTGGCGAGCCCCGCCTCATACAGCGTGCGGTAGAGCAGCTCGCCCGCGTAGTCGCCCGTGAAGGGCCGCCCGGTCCGGTTGGCACCGTGCAGGCCCGGAGCGAGGCCCACGATGATGATGCGCGGGATCGGCGACGCCGAACGAGGGCACGGGCCGCGCCCAGTAATCGGGGTAGCTGCCATGCACCTCGGCCAGGAACTCCGCGAGCCGCGGGCAGCGCGTGCAGCCGGGATCGTATGACGCACTGCGCTTGACCGGCAGGACCGGCCGGCGCCCCGCGTTGGTCCGCAGCTGCTTAATGCGGGTCGTCCATGTGGTGGATGATCGCCGTCGCGAACCCGGAGCAGCTCATGAGCTTCGCGCCCGGGATCAGGCGCTGCAGGTCCTCTTCGACGCTCCTGCGCGCCCGCGAGCTCGCGCTTCGGCGCCTTGATGGCCTCGCGCAGCCGCGCCAGGTCATAGGTGAGCTCCTTGTTGGCGATCGTGTTGGTGACGCCCTTGATGATGAGGTCGGCGGCCTCCTTCCAGCCGAGATAGCGCAGCATCATTTCCGCGGAGAGGATCAGCGAGCCCGGGTTGACGCGGTCCTTGCCCGCGAATCCCGGCGCCGTGCCGTGTGTCGCCTCGAACACCGCGAGCCCGTCGCCGATGTTGCCGCCCGGCGCGATGCCGATGCCGCCCACCTGCGCGGCGAGCGCATCGGAAACGTAGTCGCCGTTCAGGTTGAGTGTCGCGATGACGTCGTATTCCTCCGGCCGCAGCAACACCTGCTGCAGGAAGTTGTCCGCGATCACGTCCTTGACGATGATTTCGTTGCCGGTGAGCGGATTCGGGAACTTGAGCCACGGGCCGCCATCGATCTCCGTGGCGCCGAACTCCTCCTTGGCGAGCTGGTAGCCCCAGTTGCGGAAGGCGCCCTCCGTGAACTTCATGATGTTGCCCTTGTGCACCAGCGTCACCGAGACGCGATCGTTCTCGATGGCGTACTGGATGGCCTTGCGGATCAGGCGCTGGCTGCCCTCCTTCGATACCGGCTTGATGCCGATCGCCGAGCTCGCCGGGAAGCGGATGCCGGTGACGCCGAACTCCTTCTGCAGGTACGCGATGAGCTTGTGCACGTCGGCCGAGCCGGCCGGCCATTCGATGCCGGCGTAGATGTCCTCGGTGTTCTCGCGGAAGATCACCATGTCCGTCAGGCTGGCATCCTGCATCGGGCTCGCGACACCCGGGAAATAACGGATCGGGCGCACGCAGGCATAGAGATCGAGGCTCTGGCGCATGGCCACATTGAGCGAGCGGATGCCGCCGCCCATCGGCGTGCCGAGGGGTCCTTTGATCGAGACCACGAAGTCGCGCAGCGCGTGCAGCGTCTCGTCGGGAAACCACTGCCCGTAGCGGGCATTGGCCTTCTCGCCGGAGTAGACCTCCATCCAGCTGATGCGGCGCTTGCGTCCGTAGGCCTTCTCGACCGCGGCGTTCACCACGCGCAGCATCGCGGGGGTGACGTCGATGCCGATCCCATCTCCCTCGATGTAGGGAATGATCGGGTTGTCGGGGACGTTCAGAGTGTTATCGGGATTGACGGTGATGCCTGCGTCCCTCGGGAGGGACGACGATGTGCTCGTATTGCATCCCGCAATTGTACCGGTTCAGGCACAGGGGCGAGGCGGTGCCTTGCAGCGAAGCATCGCTTCGCTGCGCCGAGCGGGTGCCCAAGGATGGACACCCCGGGCTTGCGCGCAGCAGGGAACGCGTAGCGCAATGTGCCCGCCGCCGCTGGGCCGGGCAGGATGCCCGAATCCAGCGCTCAGACTATCGCGCGTCGGCTCTGGCTGCTGTGCTCCGCGATCAACATGGCGAGCTCCAGGGCCTGCTCGTGATTCAGGCGCGGATCGACCGTCGAGCGGTAGGCCCGCTGCAGGTCCGCATCCGTGAGGCCACGCGCGCCGCCCGTGCATTCCGTGACGTCCTCGCCGGTCAACTCGATGTGCACGCCGCCCAGGTGCGAGCCCATCTCCGCGTGAATGCGGAAGGCGCATATCGAGCTCCTTCTGGATGTTCTCGAAGCGCCGGGTCTTCAGGCCCCCGGTGCTGGTCTCCGTGTTGCCGTGCATCGGATCGCAGACCCAGAGCACGGTCTGCCCGGTCTGCCGCACGGCCTCGATGGCCTTCGGCAGGGCCGTGGCGATGTCCTTCGCGCCGAAGCGGTGGATCAGGGTGAGGCGTCCCGGCTGATTCTGCGGATTGAGCGTCGTCACCAGGCCCTGCAGCCATGCGGCATCCATCGCGGTGCCGACCTTGACGCCGATGGGATTGGAAATACCGCGGAAGTACTCCACGTGCGCGCCATCGAGCTTGCGCGGTGCGCATGCCGATCCACGGCATGTGCGTCGAGAGGTTGTACCAGCGGTTCTGGCGCGGGATGAAGCGCGTCTGCGCCTGCTCGTAGAGCAGGTGCAGTCCCTCGTGGCTGGCATAGAAATCGACCAGCGTCGCCTCGTGGACGGCCGTGCCGCTCATGCCCTCGAAGAAATCGAGCGCATCGCCGATCGACTGGATGATGCGCTGGTAGGCGTCCTTGAGCTGCGCGTGCTTGACGAAGCCCAGGTCCCAGTACTCCGGGTGGTGCAGGTCGGCGAAGCCGCCATCGACCAGCGCGCGCGCGAAATTGAGGGTGAGCGCCGCGCGCTCGTAGCCGCGCAGCAGCAGGTCCGGATCGGCGGCGCGCGCGGCGGCGGTGAATTCCGGCCGGTTGACCAGATCGCCGCGAAAGCTCGGCAGGGTCACCCCGTCGCGGGTCTCCGTGTCCACGGAGCGCGGCTTGGCGTACTGGCCGGCCATGCGCCCCACGCGGATGATGGGCTTCTTGAGCCCGTGCAGCAGCACCAGGCTCATCTGCAGCAGGATCTTCAGCTTCTTGACGATCGTGTCCGACTCGCAATCGGCGAAGGTCTCGGCGCAATCGCCCCCCTGCAGCAGGAACGCCTGTCCGCGCTGGGCCGCGCGCCAGGCGCTCGCGCAGCGCATCGACCTCCCAGGACACCACGATGGGCGGCAGCCGCGACAGCTCCGCCACCACCCGCTGCAGGGCGGCCGGATCGGCATAGACGGGCTGCTGCTGGGCGGCCTTGGCCTGCCAGCTCGCGCTGTGCCAGGAGGTTGTCTCGGGGGATCGCATAGGCGGAAATCGTACCACGCGTGCGGCCCCCGACCGTCGCCCGACAGGCACTGCTGGCGCCCGCTATACTGCAACATGTTTCGGAGGGACTGAATGCATCGCGTACTCATCCTCGGCGCCGGCAAGATCGGCGCTCTGATCTCCGGGCTCCTGGCCAGCTCCGGTGCGTTATCAGGTTCAACTCGCGGACGTCGACGGCGCCGTCGCGGAAGCCGTGGTCCGCGCGCACGGCGCGCCGGGCTTGAGCGCACACGCCCTGAACGCCAAGCAACGCAGCTCGCTCGAGCAGCACCTGGCCAGCCACCCGGTCGATGCCGTCATCTCCAGCCTGCCGTTCTACTGCAATGTCACGGTGGCGGAGGCCGCGCGCAACGCCGGGATGCACTACTTCGATCTCACGGAGGACGTCGAAGTCACGCGCGCCGTCCGCGCTATCGCGACCGGTGCGTCGCAGGCATTCGTGCCGCAGTGCGGCCTCGCGCCCGGCTTCATCAGCATCGCCGCGGCGGAGCTCATCACGCACTTCCAGGAGCTGCGCGCGGTGAAGCTGCGCGTCGGCGCCCTGCCGCAGCATCCGAACAACGTGCTCAAGTACTCGCTCACCTGGTCGACCGAAGGCCTCATCAACGAGTACGGCAATCCCTGCCAGGCCATCGTCGATGGCCGCACCGTGGAAGTGGCGCCGCTCGAGGGAATGGAGGAGATCGAGATCGACGGCACGCTCTATGAGGCGTTCAACACCTCCGGCGGCCTCGGATCGCTCGCCGAGACGCACGGCACGCGCTGCGAGTCGATGAACTACAAGACCATCCGCTATCCCGGCCATTGCGAGCAGATGCGCCTGCTGATGAACGATCTGAAGCTCAACCAGGATCGGGGCACGCTGAAGCGCATCCTCGAGAACGCCGTCCCGCAGACGCTGCAGGACGTCGTGATCGTTTACGCCGCGGTCACCGGCACCCAGGACGGCGAGCTGCGCGAGGAGAACTACGTCAACAAGATCTATCCGCAGCTCATCGCGGGGCGGCTCTGGTCCGCCATCCAGGTGACCACCGCCGCCGGCATCACTTCCGTGGTCGACCTCGTGCTCGAGCATCCGGAGCGCTACCAGGGCTTCATCGCGCAGGAGGAATTCCGCCTGACCGACATCCTCGCCAACCGCTTCGGCCGCTACTACGCGCAGGGCGGCACCAAGGACGTCTCCGCCGAGGTCATCGTCTCCGGCAAGACCGGCCACCAGCGCACGCAGAAGGTGGCAGCGCGATGAGCGCCGTCGAGTCCAACATCAACGCCATCCTGGCGCGGCTGGATCTCGCGCCGCTCAATCCCGGCGCCTGGTCCGGGCTCGCACGGCTGGGCGAGCGGCGCCAAGTGCCGCTCCTGAGCGTGCGCAATCCCGCCACCGGCGCCCTCATCGCCCAGGTGCGGCCCGCCGGCCCGCAGGAGTACGAGGCCGTCATCGTCTTCGGCCGTCGCGACCGCCGCCGCCTGGCGGGCGGTGCCCGCGCCGAAGCGCGGCGAGGTCGTGCGCCTGATCGGCGAGGAGCTGCGCCGCGCCAAGGCCGACCTCGGCACGCTGGTCTCGCTGGAGAACGGCAAGATCCTCGCCGAGGGCCTGGGCGAGGTGCAGGAGATGATCGACATCGCCGACTTCGCCGTCGGCCAGTCGCGCATGCTCTACGGCCTCACCATGCACTCCGAGCGCCCCGGCCACCGCATGTACGAGCAGTGGCATCCGCTCGGCGTGGTCGGCATCCTCTCCGCATTCAACTTCCCGGTCGCCGTCTGGTCCTGGAACGCCTTCCTCGCCGCGATCTGCGGCAACGTCTCCGTCTGGAAGCCTTCGCCCAAGACCCCGCTCACCGCCATCGCCGTGCAGCAGCTCTGCAACCGGGTGTTGTCGGCACGCGGCCTGCCGCCGATCTTCCAGCTCTTCATCGATGGCGGCACCGAGCTCGCGACCCGTTTCGTCGACGATCCGCCGCGTCGCCCTGGTCTCCTTCACAGGCTCCACCCCGGTCGGCCGCAAAGTCGGCGAGCGCGTCGCCGCGCGCCTGGGCAAGAGCCTCCTCGAGCTCGGAGGCAACAACGCCATCATCGTCGATGACACCGCGAACCTCGATCTCGCCGTGCCCGCCATCGTCTTCGGCGCCGTCGGCACCGCCGGCCAGCGCTGCACCAGCACCCGCCGCGTCTTCGTGCACAAAGCCGTAGCCGCCGGAGCTGGAGCGTCGCCTGACCAACGCCTACCGCCAGGTCCGCATCGGCAATCCCGCTCGATCCCAGACCCTGATGGGCCCCCTGATCGACGCTCCCGCCGTCGAGCGCTTCCAGGCCGCGGTGGCCGCCGCCCGCGCGGCCGGCGGCGAAATCCTCTACGGCGGCAACACCATCGCCGGCCCGGGCTACTTCGTCGAGCCGACCCTGATCCGTGCCCGCAACGACTCGCCCATCGTCCAGACCGAAACCTTCGCCCCCATCCTGTACCTGATCCCCGTGGACTCCCTCGACGATGCCATCGCCCAGCAGAACGCCACGCCTTACGGGCTCTCCTCCGCCCTCTTCACCGACCGCCTGCAGAACGCCGAGATCCTTCCTCTCCGCCGCCGGCAGCGACTGCGGCATCGCCAACATCAACATCGGCACCTCCGGCGCCGAGATCGGCGGCGCCTTCGGCGGCGAGAAGGACACCGGCGGCGGCCGCGAATCCGGCTCCGACGCCTGGAAGGCCTACATGCGCCGCCAGACCAACACCATCAACTGGTCGCGCGACCTGCCGCTGGCCCAAGGCATCAAGTTCGAGCTCTAATAGCGCAGGCGCCGCGTTTCCTGGTGCGAGCCTCCATCCTCTTTCCCGGCAGCCGCAACGCAGAACCGCGCCCCGCCCGATACCGACTCCTCGACCGCCAGCTTGCCCGCCATAAAGATCCACGGTGTCATGGACCATGGCCAGCCCCAGCCCATGTCCCGGCACCGTCTCGTCCGTCCTCACCCCTCGCTCCAACACCTTGCCGCGGTCCTCCTCCGCAATCCCCGGCCCATCATCCTCCACCGCCAGCGTGATCCCCGTCGCCGCCACCGTGACCGCCACCCGCACCCTCTCCCGACACCACTTGCAGGCGTTATCCATGCAGATTGCCGAGCAGCTCGACGAAATCCCCGCGATCGCCAATGAAGTAACTGTGCTCCTGCGATGGCGAGCTCGATCGACAGATCCTTTCGCGAGTAAACCTTGAGCAGCGCGCCGCGCAAATCAGCCGCCACCACCGCCACCGCCACCGGCGCCTGCCCGAGCAGCGCCCCTCCCGAAGCCGCCGCCCGCTTCAACTGATGCTCGATGATGTCGGTCATGCGGTCGATCTCCGTCCCCATGCGTGCGCGTGTTGCCGCCCGCCCCGCGATCGAGATGCATCGCCGCACGCATCACCGCCAACGGCGTCTTCAGTCCATGCGCCAGGTTCCCCAACGTATCGCGATAGCGCGCCACCCGCTTGCGCTCGCCGATGAGCAGCGCGTTGAGATGCCGCGCCACCCCGCTCAGCTCCCGCGGATAACCCGATCCCAGCATTTCGCTCCGTCCCTCCTCCACTTCATGGATCTCGCGCTCGAGCCGCCGCAGCGGCGCCAGCACCAGCCGCAGCAGGGCGGCGAGCGACACCAGCAGCAACACCATGAGGCCCGTGAACCAGCCCAGCAGGCGGCTGCGGAAAATCCACAGCTGCTGCTCGTAGGGCGTCAGGCTCACCGCCACACTGAAGGTGAGCGCGTGGCCCGACTGCTTCGGGTCATCGGCGAAGGAAATACCGCGACTCTCGGTCGCAACCCGCGTATGGCCGACCAGAGTGTAGGCAAACGTCCGGTCTCCCTGCGCCAGCGGCGGCCCGAAGTCGATGGGCACGCCGGCCGTCGAGGGTGAGCGCCACAGCAGGTTGTTGGATCGGATCTGGGCATACAGGCCGGAATCCGGTGATGCCAGGCGCGTATCGAGACCATTGAGCGGCGCGTCATAGCCGCCCGAGGCATCAGGCTCCGCAGCGGCGATCAGCGTGACGATCTGCGAATCGAGGAGCGCGTGCAGCTGCCGATCCGACAGCGTGCGAAAGCCCGAATCGAGGACCAGCATCATCACCACGAAGAAGAGCGCCAGCGGCACGGCGACCGAGAGCAGCAGCCGCCGGCTCAGCGAATGCGCGGTACGCGCGGCCGCCCGGCCCAGGGGATCAGGCAGCCGGATCACGCGCGAGCGCGAAACGGTAGCCGCGGCCGCGCAGCGTCTCGATCGGCTTCAGGCGATCCTCGGGGTCGAGCTTTCGCCGCAGCCGACCCACCAACACCTCGATCACATTGCTGTCACGCTCGAAGTCCTGGTCGTAGAGCCGCTCCGTCAGCTCGGCCTTGGAGATGACCTCGCCGGCCCGCAGCATCAGATGCTCCAGGATGCGGTACTCGAAGGTGGTCAGCTCGACCGCCAAACCGTCGACTTTCACCGTCTGGGCGCGGGTGTCGAGTGCTATCGCGCCGCACTTGAGCTCCGGACTCGACCAGCCTCCCGCCCGCCGCAGCAGTGCCTGCAGGCGTGCCAACACCTCCTCGAAGTGAAATGGCTTGGCGACGTAGTCGTCGGCGCCGGCCTGCAGACCCTCGACCTTGTCCTGCCAGTTGTCGCGCGCGGTCAGGATCAGGATGGGAAAGGCCTTGCCCGCGGCGCGCAGCTGACGGATGACCTCCAGGCCCGCGAGCTTCGGCAAACCGAGATCGATGATCGCGACATCGAGGGGATATTCCTTGCCGGCGAAGAGACCCTCTTCCCCGTCCTGCGCCACATCGACGGTGAACCCCGCCTCAGTGAGACGCGTCTTTAAAGTCTCACGCAGCGAAACCTCGTCTTCGACCACAAGTACCCGCATTGAAAGATCCCCCGCGAACCCAAGCGTCCCGGCAGAGCGTCAGAGAATAGAGCCGCTCGCCGAATCGACCCGGACGGCAAAAACCCGCCCAGTGCCATCAAGCATCCGTAGGACGTAGATGGTACGGTCTCCCTGGGTCTGCGTCTCGGCCCGGACGACCCGCGCACGAAAGCGGTGCTGGGCCAGCCGCACGGCCTGGTCCATGGAGACCTTCGCGGCGCCGCGGGGCTGCGGCTACTCGAGATACCGGGGGTGGGCCTGGGCACGGCCGATCAGCGATCCAGCCGCGAGCGCCAGCACCACAGCACCGATCACCGAGCTCCGCATGGCCTTCATAGCCTGGAAAGGGTAGCCCCTGCTCGGTGAATCCACGCTGAATCTGGACCGTGGCCGCGGCTTCCAGACCTCCCGCTTCGCCTGCCGCCACAGAACGTCCCACTGGGCGGCATCGAGCGTCTGCAGAGGGGATCCCCTGGCTGCCGCCAGGGCCTCCATGCGCCGGAACCGGCGCTCGAATTTCGCGTTCGCAGCCCGCAGTGCCTCCTCCGGATCGATCTTGAGGTGCAGCGCCCAGTTGGCCGCCGCAAAGAGCAGGTCCCCGATCTCCTCCGCGAGACTGGCCGAGCTCGAGTCGGCGCCAGCCGCCAGCTCGTCGTCGATCTCGCGAACCTCTTCCAGCACCTTGTCACGGACCTGCGAGGGATGCTCCCAGTCGAAGCCGACGCGCGCCGCGCGACGGCCGAGCTTCGCGGCCCGGGTGAGCGCCGGCAGCGCCCGCGGCACATCGGCCAGCGCGCTGTGATCGGCGGTGACTGCATCTCCTGCCGCCTGGGCGCGCTCCCGCGCCTTGTGCTCTTCCCAGATCCGCGACAGCTGGCCGACGTCGGCGGCGAGCCCGGCGTCCTCGAACACGTGTGGATGGCGCCGGATCAGCTTCTCGTGAATGGCCGCGCGCCACGGCGGCGAAGTCGAACCAACCCTTCTCCTGCGCCAGGCGCGCATGAAACACGACCTGGAAGAGTAAATCGCCGAGCTCATCGCGCAGCTTCCGCGGCTCGCCCCGCTCGACGGCATCCGCCACCTCGTAGGCCTCCTCGATGGTGTAGGGCGCGATGGTGCGGAAAGTCTGCTCGCGATCCCACGGGCAGCCGTGCTGCGGGTCGCGCAGGCGCGCCATGAGCTCGAGCAGCGCGCTCATCGCCTCCCCGGACTCGCCGCTCGCGCTCACGTTGCGCCCTCGGTGCACACCCGGTAAAGATTCACGAGCATGCCGGCGGTCGCGCCCCAGATGTTGCGGTCGCCGTATTGGATGTCGAACAATTTGGCTTCCACGTCGGATGAGCGGAAGCGGTGCATTCGCGACCGGTGGTTGCGCGGATCGAGCGCGAAGGAGAGCGGCACTTCGAACGTGTCCTCCACCTCCTGCGCATCCAGAAGCAGCTCGAAGACGGGACGCACCATCGCGACCACCGGTGTGACACGAAAGCCGCTGATGACGACATGATCGGTCAGGAAACCGACGACCGACACACACGCGGCCTCGAGACCGATCTCCTCGCGCGCTTCGCGCAGTGCCGCGGCGGTGGGACTGTCGTCCTGCGGCTCGATCCGACCGCCGGGAAAGCTGACCTGGCCCGCGTGGTTGCGCAGCTGAGTACCGCGCTGCGTCAGGAGCACGGTGGGCTCTCCCGGGTGCTCCACGATGGGGATGAGGACCGCCGCGGGAATGGGATCCGGCGGAAAGAAGCGCATGTAGGCGCGGCTCTCCTGCGCCGTCAGGCCGGGAACCAGCCAGCCTTCACGATCGTGGCGCGGCTGGCTGCCCGCGAGCCGCTCGCGGATCCTCGCCGGCCAGTCGAAGTCCTGCGACAGTTCGTTCGCCTCAACCACCGCCGCTGGTGCCGCCTTTGATGCCGCCGCGGGTGAGCTCCGCCGGATCGAGGAGCCGCGCGAGCTCCTCCCGCGGCAGATCGGTCATCTGCTGCGCCATCTCGCGCACCGGCTTGCCTTCGGCGTAGGCCTTCTTGGCGATGGCGGCGCCCTTCTCGTAGCCGATCACGGGATTGAGCGCCGTCACCAGGATGGGATTGCGCTCGAGCGCCTCGGCGAGCCGCTCGGGATTTACCTTGAAGCCGGCGATCGCGCGGTCGGCGAGCGCGCGCGAGATGCTGGCGAGCACATGAATGCTCTCGAGCAGGTTGCGGGCGATGACGGGCAGCATCACGTTGAGCTGGAAGTTGCCCGACTGACCGGCGACCGTGATGGTCGTGTCGTTGCCGATGACCTGGGCCGCCACCATCGCGGTCGCTTCCGGGATGACCGGATTCACCTTGCCCGGCATGATGCTGCTGCCCGGCTGCAGCGCCGGCAGCGCGATCTCGCCGAGCCCCGCCAGCGGGCCGCTGTTCATCCAGCGCAGGTCGTTGGCGATCTTCATCAGGCTGACCGCGATGGTCTTGAGCTGCCCGGAGAGCTCGACGGCCGTGTCCTGCGAGGCGAGCGCCTCGAAGTAGTTGGCCGCGGGCGTGAATGGCACCTGTGTCAGGTCCGCCAGCGCCTCACAGAAGCGGGCGCCGAAGTCAGGATGGGCGTTGATGCCGGTGCCGACCGCGGTACCACCCTGCGCCAGCGCGAGCAGGCGCGGCTCGGTGGCGATGAGCCGGGCGATGCCGTTCTCGATCTGCGTGCGCCAGCCCGAGAGCTCCTGCCCCAGGGTCACCGGCATCGCATCCATGAGGTGAGTGCGGCCGGTCTTGACGACCGTGCCGACCTCACGCTCCTTGGCAGCGAGCGTATCGCGCAGGTGCGCCAGTGCCGGGATGAGCTGCCGCCGCACGCCAAGGGCCGCGCTCACGTGAATCGTCGTCGGGATCACGTCGTTGCTGCTCTGGCTCATGTTGACGTGATCGTTGGGATGCACGGCCTTGCCGAGGCGCCGCGTGGCCAGCGTGGCGATCACCTCGTTGGCATTCATGTTCGTGCTGGTGCCGGAGCCGGTCTGGAAGACGTCGATCGGGAAGTGCGCATCGTGCTCACCGGTCGCCACTTCCGCCGCCGCCGCCTCGATGGCGTGCGCGGTTGCGGCATCGATCAGGTGCAGCCGCGTGTTGGCGCGGGCGGCGGCCTGCTTGACGAGCCCGAGCGCGCCGATGAAGGCGCGCGGCATCGTCAGGCCGCTGATCGGGAAATTCTCGACGGCGCGCTGGGTCTGCGCGCCCCAGAGCGCATCCGCGGGCACCTGCAGCTCGCCCATGCTGTCGCGCTCTTTGCGAAAGGAACTCGTTGTCATGCCCACTGCTCCATAGCTCGTCTGCGTTATGATAGCGCATGCCCGATTCCCGCCCGGATCCTATTGGCCCCGACGCTCTGGCCGCGGTTGCCGCGCTCTCGCCGGTCGACGGCCGCTACCGCACCGCCACCGAGCCGCTGCGGGATCTTCTCTCCGAAGCCGGTCTCATCCGCGAGCGCGTGCGGGTCGAGGCCGCCTGGCTGCTGCATCTCGTCGCGGCGGTACCGCAACTTGCCGGCGCGGCCATGCCACCGGCCGCGATCGCGCGCGCATCGGAGCTTGCGCGTACGCCCGATGCCGATTGCCCGCAAGCGGTGAAGACCATCGAGGCGGTCATCAACCACGACGTCAAGGCGGTCGAGTACTACGTGCGCCAACAGCTCGCCGCCGCGGGGGCGAGCGAGGCTTCTCTCGAGCTCGTGCATTTCGGCTGTACCTCGGAGGACATCAACAATCTCAGCTACGCGCGGCTCCTCGGCGAGGCGCGCCGGCGCCTGCTCGGCACACTCGGGGAACGCACGGCGGAGCTCACTGCCCTGGCGCATCGCGAGGCGAGCGTGCCGATGCTCGCGCGCACTCACGGTCAACCTGCAAGCCCGACCACACTCGGCAAGGAAGTCGCCAACTTCGTCGCGCGGCTGCGCCGCGCGCAGCGGCGCTGGAGCGCGGTGGAAATTCTCGGCAAATGGAACGGCGCCGTGGGCAACTTCAACGCCCACCATGCGGCTCTGCCTGGTGTCGACTGGCCCGCGGTGAGCCGCGGCTTCGTCGAATCCCTCGGCCTCGAGAACAACGTCTACACGACACAGATCGAGCCGCACGATTGGATCGCGGAGTACTGCGATGCCATCGCCGCGATCAACGTCGTGCTCCTCGATCTCTGCCGCGACTTCTGGGGCTACATCTCGCTGGGCTACCTCAAGCAGCGCGCGACGGCGGCCGAGGTCGGCTCCTCCACCATGCCGCACAAGGTCAACCCCATCGACTTCGAGAATGCCGAGGGCAACCTCGGCATCGCCAACGCCCTGCTGCGCCACTTCGCGGACAAGTTGCCGATCTCCCGTTGGCAGCGCGATCTCACCGACTCCACCGTGTTGCGCAACCTCGGCGTCGCACTCGGCCACACACTCGTTGCTTGGCGTGCCCTCGGACGCGGTCTAGGTAAGGTCAATGCAGACGCGGCAACGCTCGCGGCTGACCTGGAGGGAGCGTGGGAAGTACTGGCGGAGGCGGTGCAGACCGTACTGCGCGCAGCGGGTGTTCCGGGGGGGTATGAGCGTCTCAAAGAGCACACGCGGGGCCGCGTCATAGATGAGCGTTCGCTGGCGGAGCTCATCGATACGCTGCCCTTGCCAGCAGAAGAGAAGCGTCGGTTAAAGGCGCTGCGTCCGCTCGATTACACCGGCCTCGCCGCCCGGCTGGCCGGCGGAATATGACAAATATTGCGAAAAAACTGAGAACCACAGCTCGGTTTTAACTCAATGCGTCAGCTAAGCGCCTGAATTCGTGATGGATTCGACAAGTAGTATGTGAGCGCTCTCTCTAAGATCGCCAGGTCTGCACAGGTTGCAGGCGAAGACGGCAGGCGCCGCTCGTGGCTGAATTCGGGGAACTGGAACATAAAGGCGCGCTGGCACAACTGGCCAATGCGCGCTACTCGCCGGAATCGAACTCCGGCAAGAGCGGCATTCGTTCGGCCCGCGGCATGGAAATGCTCACGGTGCTCACCACCCTGGCGGAAGTGCGCAGCGCCGTATGCCAGGTGGCCGCTTCGGCGCAACGCCTCATTTCCATCTACACCCCCGACCTCGAGCCTGATCTCTACGACCAGACGGCATTTCTGGACGTGATCAAACACTTCGTGCTCGCACGCAGCTTCGCCAAGGTCCGCGTACTGCTCGCCGAGCCGACGCGAGTCATGCGTGACAGCAACCGCTTCGTCGCCATGGGACGGCGGCTCTCGAGCTGCATCGACATCCGCTATGTCGCCGCCGAGGCCCGCCAGCGAGCCTCGGCCTACCTGATCGCCGATGACCGGGCCATCGTCTACCGGATGCGCGCCGATACCTGGGACGGAGTCGCGGACATCAACAACCCGCCGGTCGGCGCGGCTGTACCTGCAGGAATTCGACCAGATCTGGGATTCGAGCGCACCCGAGCACGGGCTGCGCGCGGTCCGCCGTTAGCTGGCACAAGGACGTGTCCCGCCGCCGCAGGTGGCGGAGCGTTGGGCAAAAACCACGCTTTTTGCCCGAGCACGCTGGGCCGGGCAGGAGCCCGGATCCAGCGTTTCAACCTAGTATAATCCGTCCATGCCCCACCCTGAGATCACGGTTGCCGCCGTAACGGAGACTGACGGCCGCTTTCTCGTCGTCGAAGAGCGCATCAACCGCCGCCGGGTCATCAATCAGCCCGCCGGACATGTCGAGCCTGGCGAGACGCTGCTCGAGGCCGTCGTGCGTGAGGTGCGCGAGGAGACCGCATGGCTCTTCATTCGCCAAGGACGCTCGTCGGCGTCTATCTCTGGCGCCACCCCGAGACCGGCCGCATGACGAAGCGGTTTACGTTCACCGGCGCAGTCACCGATCACCGCCCGGATCAGCGGCTGGATGACGGCATCGTTACCACGCATTGGCTGACTCGGGCCGAGCTGCAGGGACGCGAGCCCCAGCTGCGCAGTCCTCTGGTGTTGCGCTGCATCGAAGATTACCTGGCCGGCCGCCGCCAGCCGCTCGCCGCGGTCGCGGCTCTCGACCTCGGCACCGCGCATCGAGTGCGCCGCGGTGGCGGTCTGACAGCGGGCTGAGTGATGAGCAAGCGCGTCATCGTCGGCCTCTCGGGCGGCGTCGATTCCGCCGTCGCCGCCCTCCTCCTGAAGGAGCAGGGCTGGGAAGTCCACGGCCTCTTCATGAGCAACTGGGAAGAGGACGATGACGGCTATTGCACCGCCGCGCAGGATTTCCAGGATGCGCGCGCGGTGGCGCGCGAGCTCGGCATTCCGCTGCACCGGGCGAGCTTCGCGACCGAGTACCGCGAGCGCGTCTTCCAGCATTTCCTCGCGGAGCATCGCGCCGGCCGCACGCCCAATCCCGACGTGCTCTGCAACCGCGAGATCAAATTTGGCGTCGCCCTGCGCCATGCGCGCCGGCTCGGCGCCGCTGCGTTCGCCACCGGGCACTATGCGCGCATCCTGCAGGGGACCCGCGGGCGCCGAGCTGCACAAGGCGCGGGATGCGCGCCAAGGATCAGAGCTATTTCCTTCATGCGGTCGACATCGAGCAACTGGCCGGCACGCTGATGCCCATCGGAGAGCTCGAGAAGGGCAGCGGTACGGGAGCGGGCACGACGAGGCCGGACTGCCTGTGTTCGACAAGCCCGACAGCACCGGCATCTGCTTCGTCGGCGAGCGGCCGTTCCGCGAATTCCTCGGCCGCTTTCTCGCCGATCAGCCCGGGACCGATCGAATCGGCCGACGGGCGAGCGGCTGGGCGAGCACCGCGGTCTCGCCTTCTACACTCTGGGACAGCGCGAGGGACTGCAGATCGGCGGCCGCGCCGGGCCGCGCGGAGCTGCCCTGGTTCGTCGCGCGCAAGGACGCCGCCCGTAACGCTCTGATCGTCGTGCAGGGCCACGATCATCCGCTGCTCCTGCAGCGCGGCGTTGACCACAGGACCCATGCACTGGCTGAGCGAGCCACGCCGCGCCCCGTTCCCCTGCGCGGTGAAGGTGCGCTACCGCCAGGCCGACCAGGCGGCCCTGCTCGAGCCGCGACCGCCGATCGGCACGCGGATCGCCTTCGAAGTGCCGCAGCGTGCGGTCACACCGGGGCAGTACGCGGTCGTTTACGAAGGCGACAGGTGTCTCGGCGGGGCCGTGATCGAAAGCGTAGAGCCTGTCACGAGACCTTATATAATCCGCGCCGCTCTTAAGCCGGAGAGATCCCCCTCATGACAAACAGCTTCAAAGCGCACTCGAGCCTCGCGGTCGGCAATCGCTCGTACGAGATCTGGAGCCTGGCGGCGCTGCCGCGGGAAAAGGTGGCGCGGCTGCCCTACTCGCTCAAGGTGCTGCTCGAGAACCTGCTGCGCTTCGAAGACGGCGTCAACGTAACTCGCAAGGACATCGAGGCGCTCCTCGCCTGGGATCCGGCGGCAACGCCCTCCTACGAGATCGCGTTCACCCCCTCGCGTGTCATTCTGCAGGACTTCACCGGCGTGCCCTGCGTGGTGGACCTCGCGGCCATGCGCGATGCCATCGTCCGCCTGGGGGGCGATGCGGAGCGCGTCAACCCGCTGGCGCCCGCGGAGCTGGTCATCGATCACTCCGTGCAGGTCGATGAGTACGGCACTCCCGGCGCCCTCGCCGCCAACACGCGCATCGAGTTCGCGCGCAACGTCGAGCGCTACGCCTTCCTGCGCTGGGGACAGTCCGCCTTCCGCAACTTCGCCGTCGTGCCGCCGAGCACGGGCATCGTGCACCAGGTGAATCTCGAGTATCTGGGTCGCGTCATTTTCGACGCCGAAAAGGACGGCAAGCACAGCGCCTATCCTGACACCCTGGTCGGCACCGATTCGCACACGACCATGATCAACGGTCTCGGCGTTCTCGGCTGGGGCGTGGGCGGCATCGAGGCGGAGGCGGCCATGCTCGGCCAGCCGATCACCATGCTGATCCCGCAGGTCATCGGCTTTCGCCTCAGCGGGCGTCTGCAGCCCGGCGCCACCGCGACCGACCTGGTGCTCACCGTGACGGAGATGCTGCGCAAGAAAGGCGTGGTCGACAAGTTCGTGGAGTACTTCGGCGACGGCCTCGCCGGCCTGCCGCTCGCCGACCGCGCCACCATCGCCAACATGGCGCCGGAGTACGGCAGCACCTGCGGCATCTTCCCCATCGACGAGGAGACCATCCGCTACCTGGAGCTCTCCGGGCGCTCCGCGGGAGCGGATCGATCTCGTGACCGCGTACGCCAAACACCAGGGTCTGTGGCGCAACCAGGGCGAGAAGCCCGCGCAGTACACCGACATCCTCGAGCTCGACCTCGGCACCGTGGAGCCGAGCCTCGCCGGCCCGCGCCGGCCGCAGGATCGCGTGCCGCTCAGAACGGCGAAGAGCACCTACGAGAGCAACGCGAAGAAGGCCGCCGAGGAGCGCGCCGCCCGCAATGCCAGCCGGCGCACGGAACGCGCCAAAGTGACGCTCGACGGCTCGAGCTTCGAGCTGAAGGATGGCGCGGTGCTGATCGCCGCCATCACCAGCTGCACCAACACCTCGAACCCCTCGGTCATGTTGGGAGCGGGCCTGCTCGCCCGCAAGGCGCGGCAGCGGGGCCTGCAAGGCGAAGCCGTGGGTGAAGACCAGTCTCGCGCCGGGCTCACGCGTCGTCACCGACTACTTCACGCGCGCCGGCGTGCTCGACGATCTTGCCGCTGTCGGCTTCGACCTCGTGGGCTACGGCTGCACCACCTGCATCGGCAACTCCGGGCCGCTCAAGCCGGAGATCTCCGCCGGCGTGAAGGCCGGTGACATCACGGCCTGCTCGGTGCTCTCCGGCAACCGCAACTTCGAGGGCCGGGTGCATCCCGAGGTGCGGATGAACTTCCTCGCCTCGCCGCCGCTCGTGGTCGCCTATGCCCTCGCCGGGCACGCTCGACCTCGACCTCACGACCGAGCCGCTCGGCACCGGAGCCGACGGCAAGCCCGTTTACCTGAAGGACATCTGGCCGAGCGATCGCGAGGTGCAGGAGCTGCTCACGCGCTCGATCGACTCCAAGATGTTCCAGCAGAGCTATGCCGGCGTATTCGCGGGCGATGAGCACTGGAGCGGCATCAAGGTGCCCGCCGGCAAGCTCTACACCTGGGACGCGAAGTCGACCTACGTCAAGAACCCGCCCTACTTCGAGGGCATGGGCAAGACGCCGCCGGCGCTCAGCGACATCCACGGCGCCAGGGCGCTGGCCGTGCTCGGCGACTCCGTGACCACCGACCACATCTCGCCGGCGGGTGACATCTCGAAATCGAGTCCCGGCGGCGCGCTACCTCGTCGAGCAGGGCGTGAAGCCCGCCGATTTCAACTCCTACGGCGCGCGCCGCGGCAATCACGAGGTGATGATGCGCGGCACGTTCGCCAACATCCGGCTGCGCAATCAGCTGGTACCCGGAGTCGAGGGCGGCGTCACCGTTCACCTGCCGAGCGGCGAGCAGACTTCCATCTACGATGCCGCGATGCGCTACAAGCAGGACCGGACGCCGCTCGTCATCCTCGCGGGACGCGAGTACGGCACCGGCTCCTCGCGCGACTGGGCGGCCAAGGGCACGATGCTCCTCGGCGTGCGCGCCGTCATCGCCGAGAGCTTCGAGCGCATCCACCGCTCGAATCTCATCGGCATGGGCGTGGCGCCGCTGCAATTCCAGCAGGGCCAGAGCGCGAAGTCCCTCGGCCTCACCGGCCGCGAGGTGTTCGAGATCACCGGTCTCGCCAGCGGCGATGCCAAGCAGGTCAACGTCGAGGCAACTCCGGCGGACGGCGGCAAGCCGATCACCTTCACGGCACGTGTCAGAATCGATACGCCCAAGGAGCGTGAGTACTACCGTCACGGCGGCATCCTGCAGTACGTGCTGCGGCAGCTCGCCGGCGCCGGCCGCGCCGCCTGAGCGCAGCGCGGGCAAGTGCGTCTGGCCGTATTCGATCTCGACGGCACGATCTCGAGGCATGACACACTCGCGCCCTACGCGCTCGGGTTCGTAGTACGGCAGAGGCCGTGCCGGCTGGCCGCCCTGTTGCTGCGTCCTGCCGGCGGTGCTCGGCAATGCGCGTTGGCCTCATCGACCGCGGCCGGCTGAAGTCAGCCTTCATCCGCGCCACGCTGCGCGGCTGCGACCGTGAGGATCTCGACCGTTGGACGGCGACGTTCGTCAATCGTCTGCAGGCAGGTGGCCTTTTTTCGCAGGCCATCGAGGCGATCCAGGCGCATGCGCGCGCCGGCGATCATCTCGTCCTGCTGAGCGCGAGCACCGACCTCTACGTGCCGGCCATCGGGCAGGCGCTCGGATTCCAGGAGGTCATCTGCACCGGCGTGCGCTGGAGCGGTGAGCGGCTGGACGGCGCGTTGACGACACCCAACCGCCGTGGCGAGGAGAAGGCGCGCTGCGTCGCCGCGCTGCGGGCCCGCTATCCAGGCGTTGCGTCAGCCGCTTACGGCAATGCTGCGAGCGACATCGCGCACCTGAAGCTCGTCGAGCACGGCGTGTTGGTCAACGGGTCCGCCGCTGCACGGCGCGAGGCGGCGCATGCGGGAATCACCTGCACCGAGTGGCGTTGAGCGCCTACATCGACGTCCGGATCTGCCACAGCTCCGGGAAGAACTTGAGCTCGAGCGCCTTGGCGAGATAGGACACCCCGCCCGTGCCGCCCGTGCCGGGCTTGTAGCCGATGATGCGCTCCACGGTCTTCAGGTGATGGAAGCGCCACAGCTGGAACTTGTGATCGAGATCGACCAGCCGCTCGGCGAGCTCGTACAGGTCCCAGTCCTTGTCCGCATTGTGATAGACGCCGAGCCAGGCGCCCGCCACCTGCTTGCTGGCCTGGTAGGGCTCGCTGAAGTCCCGTGTCAGATAGTCCTCCGGGATGCCGTAGCCGCGGCGACTCAGGAGCCGCAGCGCCTCGTCATAGAGCGATGGGGACTCCAGCGCGCGCTGCAACGCCTCATGCGCCTTCGGGTCGCGCTTGTGCACCTCCAGCATCTCGGCGTGCTTGTTGCCGAGGAGGAACTCGAGCATGCGGTACTGGAACGACTGAAAGCCCGATGAGCGCCCGAGGGCGTTGCGAAACGCCGAGTACTCGAACGGCGTCATCGTCGAGAGAACTTCCCAGGTGGAGATGAGCTGCGCCTGCACCCGGGAGATGCGCGCCAGCATCTTGAAGGACGGGTCGAGGTCATCGCGGCGCACGCACTCGAGCACGCCCGCGAGCTCGTGCAGCATCAGGCGCATCCACAGCTCCGAGGTCTGGTGCACGATGATGAACAGCATCTCGTCGTGCTCGAACGAGAGCGGCTGCTGCGCATCGAGCAGCTTCTCGAGGTGCAGGTACTCGCCGTAGGAGAGCGAGGAGCCGAGATCCCAGTGGATGCTCTCGCCGCTCAAATCCAGGCGCTCGGACTTGTCGTAGCGCTTGGTGCTCACGCTGCCTCGTCCGCGAAGACCCAGTCCGGTACCCGCCGCCAGCCATCGAGCAGCTCCCGGTCGAGACTGCGGTATTCCGGGCAGTGGCGCGCGACGCAGTGCCAGAACCGGCGCGAGTGATTCATGTGCTGAGTATGGGCGAGCTCGTGGACCATGAGATAGCGCACCACCGCCGGCCGCTGAAAGAGCAGGCAACAGTTGAGACTGATCGTGCCGCGAGTCGAGCAGCTTCCCCAGCGCGTGCGCTGGCGGCGGATGAGCATGCGGGCGTAGCTGAAGCCGAGCTCGCGTGCGCATTGCGCCAGTAGCGGCCCCAGGACGAGCTGCGCGCGCTCGCGTCAGCCAGCGGCGCAGCAACCTGGCGCACCGATTGCCCGTTGCCGATGGCACCGGCGAGCGCGAGCAGACCCGATGCCGGGGCGGCGATCCGCGCCCTGCCGCGCCCCGCCCGACAGCTGAATCCGCCAGGTCTCCGCGCACGCCGGCAGCTCGATCGCCGGCGGCGGGAAAGGCGCCGGCGGTCCGGTCGCGGCGGCGCGCCTCCGCGCGCTTGCGCTCGATCCACGAGCGATGCCGCTCGAGAAAGTGCTCCACGGCGCGCGCCGAAGTCCTGAAGGGCACCACGACCTCCACGCGACCCGTGTGAAAGACGCGCACGGTCAAACGCCGCGCGCGCTGGCTCTCGCGCAGGCTCCACCCTTCGGCTGGCGTCCTTGTCCGACCATAACGGCAACTGAGACGTTACCATATTGGAAATCATGCACCGTGGCGGCAGAATCAGTAGCCGACCTCATAATACCAGTCGAAGGCGCGGCGTATGCGGCGCGTCCGGCCAGGAGATGCCGTGCCCGAAAGCGCACCGATCCTCGAAGTCCACAATCTGGTCAAACAGTATCCCGGCCGTGACCGCCGTCGACGGCGTCTCCTTCGCCGTGCCCGAGGGCATCTGCTTCGGACTCCTGGGACCCAACGGCGCGGGCAAGACGACCACCATCGAGATCATGGAGGGAATCCTGCCGCCGACCGCGGGCGAGGTGCGCTACCGCGGCCAGCCGCTCGGCCCGCGCTTCGCGCGAGGAGGCGGGCATCCTCTTCCAGAAGACGGCGCTGCAGGATTTCCTCACGGTGCGCCAGAGCGTGACGCTGTTTCGCGGCCTCTACGCAGCACGGCCTCGAGGTCGATGAGGTGCTCAGGCTGTGCGCGCTCGAGAAGCTCGCGGAGCGCGACAACCGCAAGCTCTCGGGCGGCCAGCAACAGCGGCTGCTGCTCGCGATCGCGCTGGTGAACGATCCGCAAGGTGCTGTTCCTCGATGAGCCGACGACCGGCCTCGACCCGCAGGCGCGGCGCAACTTCTGGGAGCTGGTCGAATCGATCAAGGCGCGGCGCAAGACCATCATCCTCACGACCCACTACATGGAGGAGGCGCAGCTCCTCTGCGACGAGATCGCCATCATGGACGGCGGCCGCATCATCGCCCAGGGCGCGCCGCAGCGGCTGCTGCGCGAGCACTTCGCGGAGGTGCTGCTCGAGCTGCCGCGGCAGGAGTTCCCCGAGGTCGCGCGGGGGCTGCCGCTGAAGCTCATCGATGCCAGCGATCGCGTCGAGATCAGCACCGACGATCTCGACGGCACGCTGCGGACACTGATGGCGGCGCAGGTGCCGCTGCAGAATCTGCGCATCCGGCCGGCGAATCTGGAGGATCTCTTCCTCGACCTCACCGGCAAGGAGCTGCGCACGTGATCAGGCGACTGCTCGCCGTCTGGCATGCGCGCAACCTGGAGTTCGTGCGCGACCGCCCCACGCTGCTCTTCACACTGCTGCTGCCCGTGGGCGTGGTGATCGGCATGGGATTCATCTTCGGCGGCCCGCCGCGGCCGCTGTTCAAGGTGGGCGTGCTCGGTACGCAGCGTCAGCGCTCACGCGCAATCCTTTCCTCGCGCGAGCGCTACGTGCAGTTCGTGCCGGTCGCACGATGAGGCCGCCGGCCTCGCGGCCGTGACCCACCAGGAGATCGACCTGCTGCTCGATCTCGATGGCGCCACGCGCTACTGGGTCAACACCGATTCACCCAAGGGCTACATCGTCGAGAAGCTGCTCCTCGCCGCGGACCCCGGAGCCCGGCGCCAGCCCGTCACCGGCCAGGCGATCCCCTACGTCGACTGGCTCTTCCCGGGCATCCTGGCGATGAACATGATGTTCAGCTGCCTCTTTGGCGTGGGATACGTCGTGCTGCGCTACCGCAAGAGCGGATTTCTGAAACGGCTGCATGCGACGCCGCTGACGGCGTTCGAGTTCCTCAGCGCGCAGGTACTGTCGCGCCTGAGTCTCATCACTCTTCGTCACGATGCGTCCTCTACGTCGGGATCGGCCCCATCATCCACTTCCATAGCGCCGGCAGCGTCGCCCTCCTCTTCCTTATCGCGGTCATCGGGTCGCTGTCGATGATCGCGCTCGGCCTCACGATCGCGGCCCGCGTTCGCCAGCGAAGAGGTGGTCGGCGGCCTGTTGAATCTCCTTACCTGGCCGATGATGCTGCTCTCCGGCGTCTGGTTCTCCATCGAGGGCTCGCCCCGCTGGGTGCAGTGGGTGGCCGACATCTTCCCTCTGACACAAATAATCCGAGGCGGCGCGCGCAGTGATGCTCGACGGCGCCGGCATTCAGCGGATCACACCCAACCTGATCTATCTCGCCGCGACGACGCTCATGTTCCTTGCGTTCGGCGCGTGGTCCTTCAAATGGAGGGTCGATTGACACAACCTATGCGTTTCTGCAGCGACAACACCGCTTCCGTGTCCGCCGAGATACTGGAAGCCATTGCGGCCGCCAACCGGGGTCTCGTGGTCGCCTACGGCGACGACCCCTGGACGCAGCGCCTCGACGGGGCGCTCGGTGAATTCTTCGGGACGGACGTGCGGGCGTTCGCGGTGACCACCGGTACCGCGGCGAACTCCCTTGCGCTCGCGACCGTGACACCACGTTATGGGGCGATCTACTGCCATCCCGAGGCACATATCGGCTGCGACGAATGCGGCGCGCCCGGATTTTTCACCGGCGGCGCGCAACTCGAGCGCATCGAAGGCGCGAACGCGAAGATCACCGCCGCCGCGTTGGCGGCGAATCTCCAGAGCCACTCGGTCTCGCTGCACAGCGTGCAGCCCGCGGCGGTGTCCATCAGCCAGGCGACCGAGCTTGGCACGGTATACAGGCCGGCCGAGGTCGCAGCTCTGTGCGAAGTCGCACATGAGCATGGACTTCACGTCCACATGGACGGCGCGCGCTTCGCGAACGCGGTGACCCACCTCGGCTGTCATCCCGGCGATGTCACCTGGCGGGCGGGTGTCGATGTCCTCTCCCTGGGCGCGACCAAGAACGGCGCGCTCGCGGCCGAGGCCGTAGTGTTCTTTCATCTCGGGCTGGTGCGGGACTTCGAGCTGCAGCGTAAGCGCGCCGGTCACCTGGTGTCGAAATCGCGCTACGTCGCGGCGCAGCTTCTCGCGTATGTTGAATCGGGGCTCTGGCGACGCAACGCGCAGCGCGCCAACGCCTTGGCCCAAAGCCATCGGCAAGGCTTGCGGCATACGCCTGCTGCATCCCGTCGAGGCGAACGAGGTCTTCGCCGATCTCGGCGTCGAGGGCAAGGCGGCCTTGCGGGCGGCAGGCTTTGAATTCTACGATTGGGGGCCGCCCGCCTCGGGCATGGCGCGCCTGGTCACCTCCTGGGATCAGGACGAGCGTCACGCCGAGGCGCTGTGCGCGGCGCTGACCGCAATCTGATCGAGGAGAGCGCATGGCCCGACGAGAGTCCCGCATGCTGGCGCTCGGCACGCCGGCTCCGGATTTCACACCTGACCGATCCCACCGGCAGGCGGTTTGCGCTGCGGGACTTCGCAGGCTCGAAGGGATTGCTGGCGCTCTTCATCTGCAACCACTGTCCCTTCGTCAAGCACCTGCTCGAGGGCTTCGTGGAGTTCGCGCGCGAGTATGGTCCCAAGGGCATCGCCATCGTCGCCATCAACCCCAACGACGCCGCGAGATATCCGGACGACAGCCCCGAGTGCATGCAGCGGATCGCAGCCGAGAAGGGTTTCACCTTTCCCTATCTCATCGATGAAAGTCAGGCGGTGGCGAGGGCGTACCAGGCGATCTGCACGCCCGACTTCTTCCTGTTCGATGCCGCGCGCAAGCTGGCATACCGCGGTCAGTTCGATGGCAGCAGGCCCGGCAATGCATTGCCGGTCACGGGCAGCGACCTGCGCGCCGCCGCGGACGCCCTGCTTGCCGGCAGGTCGATCGGTACTCAGATCCCGAGCATCGGCTGCAGCATCAAATGGAAGTCAGGTCAGGCGCCGCAGTGGGCCTAGGACGATTGGTCTCGCCTGAGGCCTTCCTTACCGTCCCGCAAGCGCATCGATGATGCGCAGGCGCCTAGCGCGCAGCGCCGGCAACGCCCCGACCACGGTGCCGACGGCGATCATGAGCACGACGCCGCGCAGCCATGTACCGCCGCCGACCGGCAGCACGGGAATCTGCCGGCCGAGCTGCGTGCTCAGCTCGCTCACGGCGACCATCGACAGCGCCAAGCCCGTGATGCCCCCCACAGTGAGCAGCAGTAACGACTCCGCGAGCACCAGAGCGAAGACGCCGCGATCGTTAAAGCCGATGGTCTTGAGGACCGCCAACTCCGGAATGCGCTCGCGGACAGCCTGCGTCATGGTGTTGCCCGTCACCAGGATGAGCGTGAAGAAGACCGCACCCATGATCGAACCCACGATCAGGCCGATGTCGGCCAATCGGCCGGCGAGGCTCGCTGTGAAGGCATCCTCGCTTTGTGTCTTCGTTTCATGATCCGAGTTCAAGGAGAGCGCATCGATCGCGCCGCCGACGCTGAATACGTCCTGCAGCCGCGCAGCGCGCTCGATGTAAAAACTCGCGGCGCCGCCGCCGAATGCGGTCGCCTGGTCGAAGTAATCCCAGTTGAAAAAGAGCTGCCCTTCCTTGCCCTGCTCGCCCGCCTCGCTCACGTGATAGATGCCGACCAGATCGAAGACCCACGTGTTGGAGCCGTTCTTCTGCGGAAACACGGTCGCCTGGACTGGAATCCTGTCGCCAACCTTCCAGTGAAAGGTCCGCGCCAGGGCGGCCCCGGCCACCGCGCCCGTGCGTGTCGCGTGGAGCGCGCGCAGCTCGGCCGGCGTCAGCCTGTATTCGGGATACACATCGAAGTAGTTGCCGGCGATCGACTGGGTAGCGAGCTCATTCTTTGGCGTCTGGTAGTAGCCGCCGAACCAGCTTTCGTAAGTCACGGAGCTCACGTCCGGTATCGCCTCGATGCGCCGCAGGAGACTCAACGGCAATGAGCCGAGAAGACCCTGCTTCGAGATGGTGACGAGGCGAGTGGCTCCTGGGATGCTCTGGCCGCTGCTGGCGAAGGCGGCGCGCACCGAATCGAGCAGGCCGAAGAGGATGAACGCAGCGATGACGGCGAAGGTGGTGAAGAGTGTGCGGCTCTTGCGTCTGATCAGCGCCGACCACACCAGATGCAGGTACTTCACCGCGCCACCTATAGCTCCCGCAGACCCTCCGTCACGGGCATGCGCGCGGCGCGCAGGGCCGGGAAAGAGCCCGCCGAGAAAGCCGATCGCGAGCGCCCACTTCAAGCCCGAGGCGAGAAGCGCCGGCGTCACCCGGAACTTGAACACCACCTGGCTGAAATTGGCGCCGAGCGTCGAGGCGGTGTAATTGTCGAACACCAGCCAGGCGATCAGGGCGCCGATCACGCCGCCCCCGAGAGCGAGCAGCAGCGTTTCGATGAGCACGGAAACCACGACCGGGCGCACCTCTGAATCCGATCGCCCGCAGTGTTGCGATCTCACGGGTGCGGGTGGCGACGGCCGCATACATCGTATTGAGAGCACCGAACAGCGCCCCGATCCCCATGATGACCGCGACCGTCGTGCCGAGCACGTGGATGATCTTGCTCATCCCCTCGGACTGGGCGTTGAAATAGTCGCGCGTCGTCTGCACTTGCAGCTTGAGCCGCGGATCGCTCGCGATCGCCGCCTTGAAGGCGGCGAACAGCGGCGGACTCTGCAGGCGGACAGTGACCGAGCTCGTGCTGCTGCCGCGCGCATAGGTGGTCGCGACGACATCCGTGTCCGCCCAGAGCTCGGAGTCGTGGGAATCGCCCGAATCGAACACCCCGACCACCGTCCAGGGCTGGCCGTTCAAGTCGAGGACCGAGCCGATGCCGGTATGCGCGAACTCGTCAGCCGCATCCTTGCCCACGATGAGCTCGCGCAGGCCCGGGGCGAAAACGCCGGCCGGAGATGATCCGCAGTCGCGGGTAGAGCGCCCACGCCTCGGCGCCTACTCCGCGGATCTCGACGTTGGCATCGACTCCCGTGCTCTTCTTGGGGATGGCCGCGGCCACCACGATTTCCGGCGAGGCGATCGGTCGGCTCTGCGCATCCGCATCACCTGCGGT
>CAVSAZ010000010.1:0-5748 GCA_963726045.1 uncultured Pseudomonadota bacterium | reverse complement strand
GCGGAAAACGCCGCAGTACGGCACTCAAGGGCCGGACCCGCATCTGCAGCACCGAGCGCCGCAGCTCCGCCACCAGCCGCTCGAGAGTCTCGTGGCGCTCCTTCAGCAGGTCCGGCAGCGTCGGATCGCCTGTCCGGGCGAGCCGGGCTACATGGCCGATGGCGTTGTTGACGACGGTGGCTCCCCGGCCAGGCGAACCAGGGCATCGACCTGGCCGGCATCGATCCTGAAGGTGCGTGCCACGACTTCCGGCGCCGCCGCAGACTCGGCCTGTGCCGCACTCGGCACGACGGCCTCCGTGGCAAACAGCTGCGCGAGGGCGTGCTGTAAGGGATCTGCCGAGCGCGCGAGGAGGCTCTGCTCGGTCGCTCGGGAGAGCGATGCGGCGAGCGCTGGCCGACCGCAGAAGCGCAGCGCGTTCGCTGCGGCCATCCCGGCTGAGCCGACCCGGCCCGCGAACGTCTGCGGCGACCCTTCAGCCAGGAGCGCCTGCTGCGCCTCGATGATCTCCAGCACGCGCGGTGGTAGGGCGCTGTCCGCTTCCCCGCTGGGCACGGTCAGCTGCACGAGCGCGCACTCGCCCGTGAGCCCTTGCAGATGCGCCTGCAGATCGGCGCCGGCAACCGCGCTGAGAGCGATCAGGACGAGATTGCAGCGGAAGGGATCCAGGCCGTCGAGTGGGGGCCAAGGCTCACGGGTAGCGAGATCGAGCGCCAGCAGACCGGGCAGGGAGAGCATCCGCTGCAGCGGATCCTCGCCGTGGTAGAGGCTGTCCGCCGCCGGCGCGAAACGCACCACGGTGAGCGCATGCGCCGCGACCCTGGCATGCTTCTTCAGGATGTCCCCGAGCCAGGCGGCGGGCGGCTGCGGCGCCGCACCTTCCGCGGTCCGGGTGGACTGGCTTTCGGTCTCTCGCGGCAGCTCACCTGTGCGCTCGATGACATCGAGCCACCCGCTTACCCGGTCGAGGCACGTCAGGCACTCGTTGATGCGCGCGGGCGTGAGCGGCTGCGTGCCGTCGCGTGCTTCCGTGAGGACTTCCTCGGCGGCGTGCATCGTTGTCTCCATCACGGGAAACTCGACGATCCCGGCGCCGCCCTTCAAGGTGTGCAGGGCACGGAACACCTCATCGAGACGCTCGGGTCCCGCGGCGACTGCTCGAGAGCCAGCAGGCCGGCGCTCGCCGTTTCCGCGAGCTCCCGCGACTC
Organism: uncultured Pseudomonadota bacterium; assembly: GCA_963726045.1. GTDB lineage: Bacteria > Pseudomonadota > Gammaproteobacteria > Steroidobacterales > Steroidobacteraceae > 13-2-20CM-66-19. The sequence continues at coordinate 4,540 of CAVSAZ010000010.1, read as the reverse complement.
GATCACGAACTGCTGCAGGAACACGTTCACGGGGCGACCCCGCAAAGCATCCGGGCAACCTCGGTCAGCCGCTCACGGTCGACGGCCTTCAGCAGATAGAAATTGGCGCCGGCGGCGCGCGCGGCCGCGAAATCCGCCGCCGCCGATTCAGTACTGGTGACGAGCGCGGGAATGGCGGCGATCGCGCCCTCGCGCTCGCGCAGAACCCGCAGGAATGTCAGGCCGTCCATCTGTGGCATGTTGATATCCACTACCAACAGGTCGACCGGCTGTGTGAGCAGGTGCTCCAGCGCTTCCAGGCCGTTCAGCGCCTCCGCAACCTGGAACCCGGCTGCCTCCAGTATCGAGCGATAGTAGACGCGCACCAGGGCGGCATCGTCCACGATCAGTATTGTTTTCGCAGCGGGGCTCATGATGGCGGGACTTCGGGTCTTTGATAGACGATGGCGTTGGCAAAGCGGCGCACCTCGAACAGGGGCGAGATGCGGCTCATGGACTCGGTATGGCCCAGGCAGATGAAGCCGCCCGGAAGCAGGCTCTCGTAGAGATTCTCGGCCGCGATCCGGCGCGAGGCATCGTCGAAATAGATGAGGCAGTTCCTGCAGAAGATGAGGTCGAACTGGCCGTGCCGCCGGGTTTGCTCCGGCTCCACCAGATTCACTGCCGTGAAGGCGACGGAGTCGCCCAGCTCCGGGATGATCTGCCATTGCTCCGCCGGGTAGAGCCGCGAAGTATTTGGCGATCAGCTCCGGCGACAGGCGCATCAGCGCGCGCTTACCGTAGGTCCCGGCACGCGCCGCCTCGCAGCACACGGGTGTCGATGTCGGAGCCGACGATTTCGATGTCGTAGTCGTCGACCTCGGCCAGTTCTCGAGCAGCCACATGGCAATCGAGTAGGGCTCCTCGCCGCTCGAGCAGGCCACCGACCAGATGCGGATGGTGTCACCGGCGCGTTTGCCGCGCAGACGTTCCGGCAGCAGGTCGTTCGTCAGGCATTGCAACTGATAGTTCTTCGCGATAGAAGTACGTCTCGTTGACGGTGAAGGTGTTGACGAACTGCTGGACTTCGTCCCGCATGTCGGTGCGCAGGTGCGCGAAGTAGGCCGCAAAGGAGGGCGAGCCGGTGGCCGCCATGCGTTCACAAACCCGGCGCTCGACGTAATAGCGCTTCGCCTCGGTGAAATCATCCCGGTGCGCCTGTAGAGATATTCGCAGAGTCGTCGAAACTCTTCTTCAGTCGGGGCCGGAAGGTCAGCCACGAGTGCCTGCGGCCGCGATGCGATCGACGGCGAGCTTGACTGCGAAGGTCAAAAAGGGCGCCTGCGGGAAGCGCTGCGCGCATTGCTCGAGTGTCGGCAACACCGACTGATCGCCGACTTCGGCCAGCACCTCGACCGCCGCGCTGCAGACATTGACCTCAGGCTCGCGGGCGAGGAGCGCGCACAGCCGCTCGCTGGCCTCGCCGCTGGGAAGGCTGCGCGCCAGCTCGCAGCTCAAGAGTCGCACGTCCGCATCGGGATCGGCGAGCAACTCGGGCAGGAATTCGCGCGCGGCGGCTTCCGATGAGCGCAACGCATCCAACGCTCCGGTGCGCAGCGCGGAATGTTGCAGCGCAACATGGGTAGCGACTCGCTCGATGCTGTCACGGGTTCCGATACGCACCAGCGTGGTGAACATCGCTTCGCGCACACGGGCGTCGGTCTCCTGCGGCAGCGCCGCTGCGATGGCGGCCGCCAGCTCGGGCAGCGCGGCCGCCGCCCGCACGGCAGCCCAGCGTGCGTCGGCGCTGGGGTTGACGAGTCCCGCCATGACCTCGGCTGGGCTCGCCTGCGACTGTCCCGCCGCCGGCCAGGCTTACGGACGAGCGGCACGGGGTACCAACTTCTGCAGACGCTGGGCGATGCCCGGGAGCGGTACGACGTGGCCGGCGCCGCCCGGCGCCGAGCTCGCCCGGCATTCCCCAGACTACAGCCGTCTCTTCGGCCTCCGCGATGGTGGCACCGCCCTGCGCGTCAAGCTCGCCAAGCCGCGGCGCCGTCGTCGCCCATCCCTGTCATCAATACGCCCGACCAACTGGCTGGCTGGAAGGTACTGCATCGCCGAGCGAACCAGCCGGTCCGTGCTCGGGTGCCACGGGTAGTCGGGGTCTGATGGAAGGGTCATGGCGATCAAACCCGAAAGGCGCTTGGAAACCACCAGGTCCGCATCACCCCGCCCGATGTAGACGCAGCCTGTTTCCAGGCGAGTGGGTGCGTGACCTCGAGCACCGTGAACGCGCACAGCTTGGTCGAGCGCCTGGCGAGCGGTCCGGTGAAGCCGGCCGGCATGTGTTGGGCGATGAGGATCGGCCAGGGGAAATCTGATGGCAGCGGGAGGAGCAGGGCTTCGAGCGCGGGCGGTCCGCCGGTGGAAGTCCCCACGAGGACGAGTCCATCGCCGGTGGCCCGAGCGCGGCGCGTCCTCGGCTGCCTCCGTTAGGGGCTGCTCGTGGCGGCGCGCGGGCGCCATCGCCGCCGATCCTGAACTGCACCCGCTCCCGCAACCTTTGGGTTGCGGGAAGCCGGGCGGTCGCGGCCGTCCGCACCTTCGCCTTGAGAGTGGGCCCGAATTCCTGCATCCGCAGGGATACGGCGCCGCAGGGCTTGGGAACGAAATCCACCGCCCCGAGGCGGAGCGCCTCCAACGTGGCGTCGGCGCCCATCGGTCTCGTCGACACCATGACGACGGGGCAGGGCCGCTGAACCATTATCCGGTCGAGACACTGCAGTCCATCCATCTGTGGCATCTGCACGTCGAGGGTGATGACGTCGGGGCGAAAGTCTCCAGTTGTGACAGCGCCTCCAGTCCGTTACGCGCGACCCGAATCTCGAAATCCGCGTCTTCCGCGAGTACGCCGCCGAATAGCTTTCGCATCAGCGCCGAGTCATCGACTACGAGTACCTTGATCACGCACCCGTCCGCTCTCGCTGGCCTCGAACTTATCCAGCAACCCCCGTTCCGCGCGGGTCAGCAGCTCCATCGGGTCGAGCAGCAGCACCATGCGGCTGGGGGCGGCGAGATTGATGACGCCACGCACGAGCCGGAACGTCTCGTCCGTGAGCTCCGGTGCAGGCTCGATCGCATCCGCGCTGGAGCGCAGCACATCGGATACGCTATCGACGATGACGCCGGCGCGGTGACGCTCGGTCTACCACGATCAGCCGTCGCTCTTCCCTGTTTGCAAGGTGTCATGTCGAATCGCCGCCGTTGGTCGATGACCGGCAGAACCTCGCCGCGCAAGTTGACGACACCTTCCAGGAACTTCGGCGTCTTGGGCAGCCGGGTGATCTGGTCGGGAACCCGGGCGACCTCGACGACCGCATCGATCGGCAGGCCGTACTCGTCGTCGCCGAGGCGGAAGACGAGGAAGATCAGCTCCCCTGGTTCGCCGGCCCTTCGGGCGCCGCATATGCACTTGGCGCGCGCGCGCCGGCGCTCAATTTCTGCATCACATCGTCCCGAAAGAGTTGCTGCGCCGAAAGAATGGAGATCAGCCGCCGCCCGGCCTCGCCGCGGTAAACCGAGCGGATCCTGATTCGCCCCCGTGCGTGCCGCCAAAGCCGGTGGCAGCGGATCGACGAGCCTGATATCGGCAGCGACCACCGCGCGCGCGCGATCGGCGATGAGCCCAACATGCGTGCCGCCGACTTTGACCACCAGGACCTTTTCGCGAGCGGATGCAGTGTGCTGCACGGGAAACCGAGCAGGGCCCGTAGAGACAACAGCGGCAGCAGCGCATCCCGCACGGCCGTGAGTCCGACGACCATCGCCTCCGCGTGCGCCACGCCGGTCACGCTCGCGGGCGCCGGGATAATTTCCTGTACATCGCTGAGCGGCAGCGCAAATTCCTGCCCGGCGACGTTGAACGTCACGAGAGGTCTCGCTTTCCTCTGCCGCGCGCTGCTCCTCACGTACGTGCACCGCGGCGCGCAGCTTCGCGTCGCGCTGTGGCGCGCGCCCGCGGTTGGCAAATGCGGCCTGCAGCATGGCTTTGATGTCGAGGATCTTCGCCACTCCCTGGCCTTTTGCGACGGCAAGCGCGCCGAGCAATCTTTCCGCGCCGTTCGCGCCGATCTCCTTGGGACGCGTGTCGAGCTGCTCTGCGCTCGCATATTCCAGAGCCGCCACGGAGTCGACTACGACGGCGATCGGGGCACCGATGTCGAGAACGATCGCCCGCGCGCTCGAGCCTGGCGCAGCGTCCGAACTCCCGAGCAGCTGGCGCAGGCCGGCGATCGGCAGCACCGCACCGCGCAGGTTGGCGATCCCCAACAGTGCAGGGGGTCTGCGGAACCCGCGCCACGGCGGGAACGCGGATCACTTCCAACACGTCCTCGGACCGCAGGGCGTAGAGCTGCTCGCTGACGTGAAACGTCAGGAAGCGGCCGGAGTGGGATTGCTGTTCTTCGGTCGGCACGTCGTCAGGCGGCCCCTTGCCGTAACGCGTCGGCGAGGGAGGCGATCTCCTCCACCGCGGCCGCAAGATCTTCCGCGCCGCGCG
>CAVSAZ010000009.1:0-5770 GCA_963726045.1 uncultured Pseudomonadota bacterium | reverse complement strand
GAAAGCGCTGTAGACGGCGCTCAGGGGCCGCACGCGCATCTGCAGCACCGAGCGCCGCAGCTCGGTCACGAGACGCTCGAGGGTCTCGTGGCGCTCCTTCAGAAGGTCCGGCAGCGCAGGGTCGCCCGTCCGGGCGAGCCCTGCGATATGGCCGATCGCGTTGTTCACGACCGTGAGCTCGCCGGCCAGGCGGACCAGGGCATCCACCTGCCCGGCATCGATTCGAAAGGTACGCTCCAGGATCTCCGGCGCCGCCAAGGATTCTGCCGCCGGCACGGGGGCCGCCGCGGCGAGCAATTGCGTGAGGGCCTGCTGCAAGGGGTCTGACGAGAGCGCGAGCAGACTCTGCTCGGTTGCCCGGGTCACCGCTGCGAGATGCTCGAGCCGGCCGCAGAAACGCAATGCATTCGCCGCCACCGTCCCTGCTGAGCCAACCCTGGCCGCGAAGGTCTGCGGCGATCCTGCAGCCAACAGTGCTTGCTGCGCCTCGATGACCTGCTTCACGCGCGGTGGCAGGGCGGCGCCCGAGCTCCGGCTGGGGACTGTAAGCGCCACCAGCGCGCACTCACCGCTGAGCCCCTCCAGGTGCGCCTGCAGACCGGCGGCGGCGACGGCACTGAGGGCGATCAAATCGAGATTGCAGCGGAAGGGGTCCAGGTTGTCCAGGGGACCCCAGGGCTGACGGGCTGTGAGGTCGAGCGCCAGCAAGCCGGGCAGGGATGTTATTCGCTCCAGGGGATCCTCGCCGTGATAGAGGCTGTCTGCGGCCGGCAAGAAGCGCATCCGCGGCGAGCGCGCGTGCCGCGGCCCCGGCATGCCTTTGCAGTATGGCGGTCAGCCACGCAGGAGCCTGCTGCGCCGCGCCTTCCATGGTCTGACCGGCCGCACTCCTCGCATCGCGAGGCAGCTCACCGGAGCGCTCGATGGTATCGAGCCAGGCGCTCACTTGATCGAAGGACGCCAGGCATTGGCCGATGCGCGCGGCCGTGAGCGGGCGCGTGCCCGCCCGTGCTTCGGTGAGGACTTCCTCGGCGGCGTGCATCGTGCTTTCCATTACGGGAAACTCGACGATGCCAGCGCCTCCCTTCAAGGTGTGAAAGGCTCGAAACACGGTGTCGAGACGCTCGGGATCGTGCGGCGATTGCTCGAGGCCAGCAGACCCACGCCTTCAGCCTGCACCAGCTCCCGCGATTCGATCAAGAACTGGCGCAGGAAATCGTTCATTGCGCGACTCCGCACAGCAGCGAGACAAACTCCACCAATCTCCGGCGATATAGGCTTGACCAGATAGTAATTCGCGCCGGCAGCGCGAGCCGCCTCAAAATCCTTTGGCGCCGCCTCGGTGCTGGTGATCAAGGCGGGGATGGACGCAATCGCGATCTTCTCTGCCGGGCAATCCTAAAGGAATGTAAATCCATCCATTTGCGGCATATTCATATCGACGATCAACAAATCGACTGGCCGCTCGAACAGTCTTCTCTAGCGCCTCCATCCCATTCATTGCCTCCTCGACTTTGAATCCCGCCGCCTCCAGTGGCGATCGATAGTAGAGGCGCACCAAGCGGCATCGTCCACCACGAGTATCGTTTTCGTAGCGGCACTCAGGATCGCGGTCGGGGCCGCTGATATACAATCGCGTCGGCAAATTGCCTGACCTCGAAGAGCGGCGATATCCGGCTCATCGATTCGGTATGGCCAAGACAGATGAACCCGCCCGGCAGCAGATTTTCATAGAGATTCTCGGCGGCGATTCGGCGGGAAGCATCGTCGAAGTAAATCAAAACATTCCGGCAGAAAATCACGTCGAACCGGCCAAAGCCGCGTGTCTCACTCGATTCAACGATGTTTACGGCGGAAAATTGCACTGAATTCAGCAGCTCATCGAGAATTCTCCACTTCTCGCCGGCCATTGGCGAGAAATACTTTTCCACCAGATCTGAGGAGAGGCGCATGAGGGACCGCTTCCCGAAGATCGCCTTGCCGGGCATGCTCCAACACCCGCGTATCGATATCGGAACCCACGATTTCAATTTCGTAATTATCGACCAAGGGCCAGTTTTCCAACAGCCATATCGCCAGCGAAAATGGTTCCTCGCCCGTTGAGCAGGGCACCGACCAGATTCGAATGGCATCGCCGGTGCGCTTTTCGCGAACGCTTTCGGCCAACAGATCGGTGGTGAGACACGTCAATTGATGTTCTTCTCGATAGAAATAGGTTTCGTTGACGGTGAGGGCATTGACGAAGTGCTCGTTTTCTTCCTCCACATTGATCCGCAGCCGGGCAAAATAGCTCGCGAATGTCTGAGACGCCCGTCGCAGCCATGCGCTCGTTCACGCGCCGCTCGACGTAATAGCGCTTTGCCTCGGTGAAGATCATCCCGCTCTGCCGATAGAGATATTCGCAAAGCCTACGAAACTCGTCTTCCGTTAGTGCTGGATAGTCGGCCACGGCTTGGCACCGATTCAAGAAGCCAGGCGATCAACCGCGACCTTGATCGCAAATACGAGAAAGGGCGTAGCAGGAAACCTCAGCGCACAAGCGCGAAGGCTGGGCAGTGCTTCCGTCCCGCCCACTTCCGCGAGCACGTCCACGGCAGCGGCGCAGACATTGGCATCGGTATCGTTGTCGAGCACGCGCGCACATGAGGCTCGTGGCCTCCGGACTCGGAAGAGAGCGGCCAAGTTCACAGCTCAAGATTCGGACGTCGACGTCTTGATCCTTCAGCAATTTTGGGAGCAGGTCGTGCATCCGAGAGACCATGAGGCGCAAGGTGTCCAGTGCGCCAGTCCGAAGGTTGGCGGCATCAGAGCGCAACAGCGAGATCACGGCGGCGGCAGTTTCCGGCGTTCCGATCCGTGCCAAGGCCGTGAACATGGCCTCGCGTACGCGCGGATCGTTTTCGGCGGGCAGCGCCATGGCCAATGCGGCGGCGCCGCCGGGGACTCGCGCAGCCTCACGTGCAGCGGCCCAGCGCTGATCCGGATCGGGGTCCGCGAGCCCCTTCAGAAGGTCGTCTGCCCCGGTTTTTTTAAGCGCGGGGCGATCGGTCGGCTTTCGAATGAGCGGCATGGTCAGGTACCAATTTCTTGAGTTTTTGTGCGATTCTCGGCAGCGGCAGAGTCCAGGTAGCGCCGCCTGCGCGAACCAGCTCTCCTGGCATTCCCCAAACGACGGCCGTTTCCTCGGCTTCGGCGATGGTCCTTCCCCCCTTCAAGCGCAGCTCGGCCATGGCTTTCGCGCCGTCATCGCCCATGCCGGTCATCAAGATCCCGATCAGCTGCGCTGGCCGGTACGTGTTCCATGGCCGAGCGCACCAGCCGATCCGTGCTGGGGTGCCAGGGGTAGGCCGTGTTGACGGGAACAGTCATAGCCACGAGAGTAGACGCTCGCTTTGAGACCACAATGTCAGCATCGCCTCTTCCGATGTAGGCGCAACCCGGCTGAAGGATGGTGGGCTGCCTGACTTCGAACACCTTGATGGAGCAAATTCCATCGAGCCGTTTCGCCAGAGAAGCGGTAAAACTCGCCGGCATGTGCTGCGCCACCAAGATGGGCCATGGGAAGGCGGCTGGGAGCGGCACCAACAAGGCTTCTAGAGCCGGGGGACCGCCTGTCGATGTGCCGACCAGAACCAGGCCCTCGCCTTGGGCGAGTCCGAGGGTAGCTTCCGCGACCTCCTTTGGTTCGGCTGCAGCCCTTTGCGGCCGCAAGGAGGGCACAGCGCCGCCCGCTCGGAACTGCACCCGTTCTTTAAGTCTGCGGCTGGCGGGAAGTTTTGCCGAGGCGGCCGCGCGGATTTTCTCTATGAACGTGGGAGCAAACTCCCCGATACCGAGCGAAACCGCTCCCGTGGGTTTTGGCACGAAGTCCACCGCGCCGAGCTTCAATGCGCTCAAGGTCGCTTCGGCGCCCTCCGCGGTGGCGCTGGACACCATGACAACCGGGCAGGGCCGCTGGACCATGATCCGATCGAGGCATGCCAGGCCGTCCATCTGCGGCATTTGGACGTCCAGGGTGATGACGTCCGGCTCGAATTCCTCCAAGAGGGCGAGCGCTTCGAGCCCGTTGCGGGCGACGCGACCTCGAATCCCGTGTCCTCCGAGAGGACGCGGCCGAAGAGCTTGCGCACCAGCGCCGAATCGTCCACGACGAGCACCTTGATCACGCATCTGCCTTTTTACTCTGCGCATGAAACGTGTCCAGAAGGCCTCGTTCAGCGCGCGTCAAAAGTTCCGCGGGATCCAGCAGCAACACGATACGCCCGACTTTCCCCGAATTGATGACGCCGCGAACCAGCCGTGGTGGTCTTCGCGTCGGTAAGTTCCGGTGCGGGCCAACGTTTTCGAGATAGGTTCGCAACACATCGGACACGCTGTCGACGATGATTCCAGCGCGGTGGCGTTCGGTCTTGACGACGACCAGCCGCCGCTCTTCCTTCTTCTCGAGCTGCGGCATGTCGAAGCGGCGGCGCTGATCCACGACCGGCAACACCTCGCCGCGCAGATTGACGACGCCTTCCAAAAATTTCGGCGTCTTCGGCACCCGCGTGATTTGCTCGGGCACTTGAGAGACCTCGACGACCGCATCGATGGGCAGGCCGAACTCGTCATCGCCCAAGCGGAACACGAACACGATCAATTCCTCGCGGCCGCCCGGCGCCGCGGGACCAGCCTGTGCACTTGACGTTCGCGCGCCGGCGCTCAATTTCTGCATCACCTCGTCCCGGAAGAGTTGCTGCGTCGAGAGGATGGAAATCAACCTACGGCCTGCCTCGCCCCGGTACACGGAGCGGATCCTGGATTCGCCTCCCGTACGCGCCGCCAACGCCGGCGGCAGCGGATCGATGAGGCTCGAGTCCGCGGCGACGACCGCGCGTGCGCGGTCGGCGACGAGCCCGACTTGCGTGCCACCGACTTTGACCACCAGGACCTTTTGCGATCGGACGCCGCCTGGCGTGCGGGAAAACCGAGCAGGGCTCGTAAGGACAAGAGCGGCAGCAGCGCGTCGCGCACGGCAGTGAGTCCGATTACCACGGCCTCCGAGTGCGCGACGCCGGTCACGCTCGCCGGCGCCTGGATGATTTCCTGCACGTCCGTGAGCGGCAGCGCAAACTCCTGACCCGCAACGTCGAAGGTCACGAGGGTTTCGCTTTCCTCCGCAGCGCTCTTTTCCTCATGTGCCCGGGCCGTGGCGCGCAGCTTCGTGTCGCGTTGCGGGGTGCGGCCGCGGTTGGCAAAGGCCGCCTCCAGCATCGCCTTGATGTCGAGAATCTTGGCCACTCCCTGGCCTCTCGCGACGGCAAGGGCGCCGAGCAATTTTTCCGCGCCGTCCGCGCCAACCTCCTTGGGGCGCGTGTCGATCTGCGCCTGGCTGGCATACTCCAGCGCGGCCACAGAGTCCACCACGACGGCGATTGGTGCGCCGATGTCGAGAACGATCGCTCGCGCGCTCGCGCCCGTTGCAGCTTCCGCCTGCCCGAGCAGCTGCCGCAAGCCCGCGACCGGCAGCACCGCGCCGCGCAGATTGGCGATTCCCAACAGGGCGGCGGGGCCCTGGGGAACCCGAGCCACGGCGGGCACGCGGATCACCTCCAGACACCTCCTCGGACCTCAAGGCGTAGAGGTGCTCGCCGACGTGAAAGGTCAGGAAGCGGCCGGAGTCGGAATGCTGTTCGGTCTGCACGTCGGCTCAGGCGATCCGTGCCCGCATCGCCTCCGGCGAGGGAGGCGATTTCCTCGATGGCGGCCGCGAGATCCTCCGCCCCGCGCG
>CAVSAZ010000008.1:0-417120 GCA_963726045.1 uncultured Pseudomonadota bacterium | reverse complement strand
GAATCGTCGGTACCGGCCCAGAGCACGCCTTCCTTCATGGGCGAGGGTGCGAGCGCATAGATGACCGAATAGCCGCAGGCGGCGCCCGTCTTGCGCGTCGGCTGGCCCTTGCACTTCGCCTTCGGGTTCTTGTAGGTGAGGATGGGGCTGATCGCCTGCCAGCGCTGGCCGGCATCAGTCGTCCGCATGACCTTCTGGCCGCCCATGTACAGGGTGTCGGCCTGGAACGGCGAGGGTGCGAACGCGGTGTTCCAGGGGTAGTAGGAGCCGGTGGGGGTCGGTGTGCCGCCGAACGACCTGATCGCCGACGGCGATATGCTCATGGTGACGTGCGCGCGCAGGTCGTAGCGGGTGATTTCGCCGCCGGAGCCGGCACCGTAGATGATCGAAGGATCTCCCTTGCGCGGGAACAGGTAGCCAGATTCGCCGCCGCCGACCGCGTCCCAATCGTGGTTGGTGATGATGCCGGTGGGGCCGCGCGAGGCGATCATCAGGGCGCCTGAATCCTGCTGGGTCGCGTAGAGGTTGTACGGCACCTGGTCGTCCGTGCTGAAGTGGTATATCTGGGCCGTGGGCTGGTTGAACCAACTCGACCAGTGCGCGCCGTTGTCCAGACTGATCGAGGCGCCCTGGTCGGCCACCAGGACCAGGTGCTCGGCGTCGCCCGGATCCAGCCACAGCTCATGCATGTCGTCGCCGTTGGGCGAACCCTTGATGGATTCGAAATGCGCGCCGCCGTCGCGCGAGCGGTACAGCGACGTGTTGGGAATGTAGACGAGGTCGGGGTTCCTGGCATCGGCGTAGATGCGCCCGAAGTACCAGCCACGGCCCGCCAAGCGGGGATCGCCATCGATCAGGTGCCAGCTCCTGCCCGCATCATCCGAGCGGTATACGCCGCTGCCAGGTCCCAACTGGTTGCTACCCTCTCCCCCCGGGTGTGCGCTCCCGGCACTGACGATCGCGTACAGGCGCGGGCCCGACGCCGCGTCCGTCACCGCAACGCCGATGCGGCCCATGTCCGAGGGCAGCCCCTGCAGGGAAAGTTTCTCCCAGGTCGCGCCGCTGTCGGCGGAATGGTAGATGGCGCTGCCGGGGCCATCGACCGGCGCATACTGATACCAGGGCGTGCGCTCGGCATTCCAGGTCGTCGCGTACAGGCTCTCCGGGTGCGCGGGGTCGCGCGCCAGGTCCACCGCGCCCGTGTGTTCGTCCACGAAGAGCGTTTGTTTCCAGGTCTTGCCACCATCGGTGGTGAGGAAGATCCCGCGCTGCTTGTTCGGGCCCCAGACGTGGCCGAGGGCCGCCACCACGACGCGGTCGGGGTCCTGCGGATCCACGAGCAGGCGACCGATCTGCTGGGTATCGTCCAGCCCCAGATGCCGCCAGGTGTTGCCGCCGTCGTCGGAACGGTAAATGCCATTGCCGTACGTGGCGTTGGAACGGATCGACGCTTCCCCAGTGCCGACGTAGAGGATCTGGGGATTGGAGGGTGCGACGCCGATGGCGCCGATGGAGCCCACCGGCTCGTGCTGGAACAGCGGCTGCCAGCTGACGCCCGCGTCCGTCGTCTTGAAGATGCCGCCGTCCACGGCGCCGAAATAGGCGACATTGAGCTTGCCGGCGATACCGTCGACGGCATCGACGCGTCCGCCGCGATACGGGCCGACCTCACGCCAGGACAACGAGTTCAGAAGGGACGGCGGCACCGTCTGGGCAGCCGCCGCGCCGGCGGCGAGCAGCAAGGCTCCGGCAAGCAACGATCGGAACATGGGCATTTCCTCGGGTGAAGGGCTAGCCGTGCGTATCGACGCCAGGCTCGTCAGGTATCGCTATCGCCGCGGTCAACAAAGCGGCTGCGCGACACGATCAACGCCTCATGCCGTATCGCGCAGTCCGTCGTCACTCGGTGTCGGTCAATTGGCTCGGCCCCATGTCCATCGGCTTCAACTCGGCATTCGGGGGCGGCAATTCGATCGGCCCCAGGCCGGCCGACTTCAATTTGGCATTCAGGTGCGGCAAATCGCTGGTCTTCACGCTCTCCCACTTGGCCAGCGCGGCGTCGAGGATCTGCTGGTATTTAGCCAGCGCCCGCGTCTTGTCGCTGGAGGGCGCGGTGTCCGCGCTTTCCACCGAGGCATCCAGGTTGGCGTATGCGCCCTGCAGATAGCGCAGGCTGGCAAAGTCGGTGGCAGGCTTTCCTATGGAGTTGGCGGGATTGTCCTCGGGCTTGACGCCGGCGACGGCGTCGATCTTCTTGATCATCGCGTCAATCGACTTGGAGACGCTGCCGGACGCCTTGCCGCGCGCCGCGGTCAACCGGGAACGCAAGCCGGCCGCCTGGCTGTATATCCTGACAATGTCCATTTGCTGGTTCTCGATCCGTCGCGCCAGGTCGAATTGCTGCTGCAGCGCGTCCGGCGCAACCCCCACACGCGGGTCTGCCTTGATCTGCAGAGGCTGGCTGTAGGTCTGGCCCCCGACAGTGAGTTTCACCGTGTACTGGCCGGGCAGCGCCCAGGCACCGTCGCCATTGGTGAACCGGTACTTGCCGTTGCCCGCGAGAGCATCCGGCAGCGCGTAGTGCAGGTTCCACACGAACCGGTGCATGCCGGCCCGGTTGGACAGCATGACCACCTTGGGCGCCCAGTCGGGGGTGATGGGCATGGTCTGCAGATCCAGCGGCGGCGGAACGTCGGCACTGGAGAACCGCCGTACCAACTGTCCTTGCGCGTTCACGACTTCCAGCGTCACCGCCGTCGCGGCATCGGCCTTCAGGTAATAATCGATCAACGCGCCATAAGGAGGATCGTCGGCCTGAGGTTCGTCCTTCGGGAGCGGCGTGCTGAGAAAGCCGCCGGGGCGGACCCGGTAAGTCACCGCGGGCTTGAACAGGGTTGCCGCCGCCTGGCCGGCGCTTCCGTCCATCTGCCGCAGCGCGCTGATGTCATCGAGTATCCAGAAAGCTCGCCCGAAGGTGGCTAGCACCAGGTCATCGCCATGCACGTCCAGGTCGCGCATCGACGTCACCGGCAGGTTCAGCTGCAGGCTCTGCCAGTCCGCGCCGCCGTCGAACGACACGTACATGTGCTTCTCCGCGCCCGCATACAGCAGCCCGGGCTTCTGCGGGTCCTCCCGCACCACGTTCACGAAGTCCCCCGCCGGGATGCCGTTGACCGCCAACGTCCACGTCTTCCCCGCATCGTGCGTCACGTAGATGTACGGCTTGTAGTCGTTCAGCCGGTGGCGGTCCACCGCCGCGTACGCCGTATTGGCATCGAAGTGCGAGGCCTCGATGATGCCTACTTTCGACCAGGCGCTCAGGCCCTTGGGCGTGACGTTCTGCCAGTGCCCGCCTTCGTCATGCGTCACCCAGATCAGGCCGTCGTCGGTACCCGCCCAGATCTGCCCTTTCTGGATCGGCGAGGGCGCGATGGTGTAGATCACGCCGCGCCGCGGCCCCTGGACCTCCGCGTCCTTCGCGGTGATTGGATCAAGATTCGGCGGCACGCCCGGATTCTCGCGCGTCAGGTCCGGACTGATCACCGTCCAACTCTGCCCGCCGTTGTCCGTGCGGAACATCATCTGGTGCGAGGAATACATGATGTGCGGATCGGCGCGCGAAAACACCACTGGCAGCGTCCACGTCCTGCGATACGTGACGCCCGGATAGGCCAGCACCGCGCTCACGTCCTCGAGCTGCTTGGTCACGGTGTCGAAGCGGGTCATGTCGCCATCGAACGGCCGCACGATGGCTGGGCCAAAAATATAACGCGGATGCAGAGGGTCCGGCGCGATATAGCCGCTCTCCCCGCCGGTGGGGATGGGCAGGAAATCCATGAAGCTGATGCCGTTGGTGTAATCGCCGTAATCGGTGCGGCTGGGGAGCATGACCGAGAGGGAGTCCTGCTGCGCACCGTAGACGTGGTACGGGAACTGGTTATCGGTGGTCACGTGATAGAACTGGCCGATCGCCTGGTTGTACCAGGAACTCCAGGTCTTGCCCCCGTCCAGGGTGATGGTGGCGCCCTGGTCCTCACCCAGAATGACGTGATCGCTGTTGTCCGGATCGACCCACGCAATGTGATAGTCGTCGCCGCCCGGCGCGCCCTTGAACGGCAGGAAGCTGCGCCCGCCATCAGTGGATTTGTACGTGGCAGTGTTGGGGATATAAACGATGTCTGGATTCTTCGTGTCCACCGCCACCTCTCCGAAATACCACCAGCGCGTCCAGATGCGCGGGTCGCCGGTGACGTGTTTCCAGTTGCTGCCGCCATCGTCGGAGCGATATAGGCCGCCCTCCCCCTGTTGGGCGGATACGTTGGCGTAGACGATCTGCCGGTTGCTCGGGGCCACGGCGAGCCCGATGCGGCCCAGCCCCGCACCGGGAAAGCCGTGCCCGCTCACCCGCTTCCAGCTGGCGCCGCCGTCGGTCGATTCGTACAGGCCGCTGCCCGGACCGTCGGATGGCGGATAGACGCTCCACGGCGGCCGCCGCGTCTGCCACAGGGCCGCGAAGATCGTCCTCGAGTCGCCTCCGAATGCCAACGCGACCGCGCCGGTGTCGGCATTCCTGTACAACACCTTCTTCCACGTCCGGCCCCCGTCCGTGCTCTTGAACACACCGCGCTCGGGATTCGCCGCGTAGCCGTGTCCGAGCGCCGCGACGTAGACGACGTCCGCGTTCTTCGGGTCCACCAGCACCGAGCCGATCTGGAACGTGTCCTCGAGCCCGATGTGCGTCCAGGTCTTGCCGGCGTCCGTGGACTTGTACATGCCGTTGCCGGTGCTGAAGCTGGAGCGGATGTCCGCTTCGCCCGAACCCACGTAGATCACGTTCGGCTCGGAAGGCGCCACGGCGATCGCGCCGATCGAGGCCACCGGCTCCTTGTCGAAGATCGGATCCCAGGTGCGCCCCGCGTTGCGGGTTTCCCAGACCCCGCCGCCTACCGACCCGAAATAGAAATGGTTCGGCTGCCCGGGCACTCCGGTCACCGCCATCACCCGGCCGCCGCGAAACGGACCGATCAGCCGCCAGCTTGAGTCCCGAATAGAGTTCCGGATCGATCGGCTTCGCGTGCAGCGAGGCCGCACTCACGAACGGCAACGCCAGAATCGACAACAAGAGCCAGCGACGAATGATCATGGGCATTTCCATTTGTCAGTACACGAAGAACGAACGCGGATTCGTTTCAATCCGGGCCCATGAATGACCGCGGCCACCCCTGCGACGATCAGCCGCCGCCCTGCATCACTTCTGCAGGGCGGCGGCCCAGGAGTCAAAAGTCGACGGTAACCCGCGCGTGGTAGTAACGACCGATCGTGTCGTAAGTCGACGTATCCAACAAGTAGGACAGCGGGGGCCTCTTGTTGAAGATGTTGTCCACGCCGACGCTGAAACGGGCGTGGATCGCCGGCACCGCGTAGTCCAGCTCGACCGTCGTGGTACATGGTCCCACCCATGGGCGCATTGGCGCCGGTGGCTTGATCCACGTTCAGGGCGACGAGTCTGTCGATCCAACGCGTTTGCCACTGCGCGCTCCAGTTCCCCTTCATCCAGTTGAACGTCGCCTCGCCGCGCCACCGCGAGATATTGCCGAACTGCGCACTGTAGGTGCCGGCATAATTGATGGTCGTCGCGCCGGGCTGGCCGGGCGTGGCATCGTTGTTGTACGTCGCCGTATAGGTCGTGTTGAGTCCCACCTTGAACGCACCGGGATCCATGCCGCCCAGGTTGAAGTGCGGAATCCGGTAATTCAGCGTGAAGTCCACGCCCGAGGTGCTGAGAGTCCCCAGGTTCACCGTCGGGGTATACAGGATGAATACCGAGCCGGGCAGCTTGCTCGTCTCGTCGTTGCGATGGATCAACGAGCAGTAGGGACTCGCATTGTTGGCGAAGCAGGAATTGAGCATGGTCTGCGCGCCCAGCGGCGTCAGCAGGTTGTTCAGGTTGATGCGCCAAAAGTCGACGGTGCTGGACAAGCCGGCGATGCCGGACGGGCTGTATACCAGGCCGAAGTCGAACGACTGGCCCCGTTCCGGCTTCAGCGCAACACCGGCTACGGCTCCGCCCGAATAGAACGCATTGACCGACGTATTCGGGTTGCCGCCCCAATTCACCGGCACGTATCGGCAGGCACTCGTGTGCTGCGCCAGTTGCGCAGCCGTGAGCCCGATACAGGGGTCGGCGATGCTCGGGTCGCCGATCACGTAGCCGTCATACTGCTCGTCCAGGTTGGGCGCCCGGAAGACCTGGGTCGCCGTGCCGCGCACCAGCATGTCGCTGATCGGCCGCCACTCGATGGCAATCTTCCCGTTGGTCGTCCTGCCCGTGCTGTGGTAGTCGGAAGTGCGGACGCCCAGATCGAGGTTCAGGGCACGTGCAAACGGGACATGCGCCAACAGCGGTATCAGCGTTTCCGCAAAGGCCTCCCTGACGTCGTCGCTGCCGCGCCCCGGTGAACCGCATGCCTCCTGGGCGATCGCGCACTGGCTGGTGTTGACGTTCACGGTCGCGTCCGCGGGGACCTCGTAGTTCATGTAATTCTTGCGGTACAGGCCACCGACGGCGAGCTCTATGGCTCCGGCCGGCAGTTGCCACAGCTCTCCGTTAGCGCTCAGCTGGAACTGCCGCATGATTTGGGTCATGGTGTAGACCGGCGTGGTCACGCCATTCCTCAACTGAGCCACCACCGCCGGGTTGGACTGGTCGAAGATGTTGGCGCCAGCGTCGAGAGCCGCCTGCAAGCCGGCAATGTCGACCTCGTTGGTGTCGGACTGGACGCGCTGGGAATACCCGTAGTCGAGGCTCGCGTTCCAGGTCCAGGAACTCTCCCCGAAGTTGCCCTTCAGACCGGTGTTGATCTGTGCGTTGCTGGTGGCAAATGAGTGCACGCGCGTGCCCAGGCCGGTCAGGCGCTCGGCAAGCAGATAGCCGCTGTTGGGGTCACCGGGAACGGTTGCCGAACGTGACGCCAAATGGATTGAGCGGATTGCTGGCCAGCAGAGTCCAGCCGTCGTCGGTCGAGTACGTTCCCGCCGGGGCGTCCTGCCCGCTCGAGGTGGTGCGGTTGTAGAACATGTCGGCAAAGAACGATACCTTGTCGGACAGCTTGTAATTGCCGAGCAAGAAGCCGTCGTAACGCTTCTGCTGCGTCATGATGTAGGTGAATTGATTGAAGTTGTAGCTGTCCGTGGCGCTGTTGTAGCAGCTGTAGTCATTCAGGGCGTTACCGGTGCCCTGTCGCAGGGTGACATAGGCGGTACCGCCGGTCGTGGGGCAACCGTAATCGGCCGCGACCGAGGCCGGCACCTGGATGTGCCCGGTCGGCACGCCGCTCGAACCGGACCGTATGACCACGCCGTTCACCAACTGGTGGGCGAAGGCCAGGTAAGGGCGCTCAGCGTTGGTCACGGGATCCTGGGCGTTGTAGTCCACGCCGGCGATTATGTTCCCCTTGTCTCCGCTGGCGCCCAGCGTGAGGTCGAAACCGCGGCGCTGGCCGTCACCGTGACTGGAGATACCGTCGTTCAGGCTGAGTTCTACGCCCTTGAAATCCTTGCGCAGGATGAAGTTGACGACGCCGCCGATGGCATCGGACCCGTATACCGTGGACGCGCCTTCCGCCAGCACGTCGACGCGCTCGATCATGTTCTGCGGAATCATGTTGAGATCCGGGTTGGCCATGCGCTGGCCATCGATCAGGATCAGGGTGCGCGTCACGCCCAATCCCCGCAGCGAGACGCGGGCCGCACCGTCACCGCCCTCGAGCAGGGGGCTGGCGCCGCCGCCGCCGGTGTTGTTGTTCTGCACGTTGGTGGCCGTGCCCGACACGCTCGGCAACTGCTGCAGGACATCGCCAAGCGTCAGTTTGCCGGAATTGGTGATGTTGGCACGATCCACGGTCACCACTGGGCTGGCGGTCTCGGTGTCGACGCGCCGGAGCAGCGTGCCCGTGACCACGACTTCATTCAGGGTCTTGGTGGCGTTCGAGTGCTTGGGCTGCGTCGGTCGACGTCTCGGATGCTTTTTCCGCAGGCGATTCCGACGTCTCCTGGGTCACCGAAGCAGCGCCTTGAGCCTGTCCAGGGCTCGCCTGAACCAGGCGAAAGCCCTGGGAAGAACTCTTCCCGACCTCCTTATTGCTCAACGGCGGAGGCGGCGCCACGGGTGCGGGATGCTGTGCAGAGGTAGCCGGAACTATAGTGACGGAGCTTGCGGTCAAGTAGCGATACGACAGCCCAGTCCCGGTTAGCAGCTTTCTCAACGCCTCGTCCGGGGTGAACTCTCCCACCGCCCCTTCTGTCTTTCGGTCGAAGACCACTTCGGAGCGGTAGATGACTTGAATGTCGCGCTCCTTCGCCAGTTCCTCGAGCGCACTGCCCAGCGGCTGCGCCGGAATATTCGTTGGTTTTCGCATCGCAGCATTCGCCGGATCGGCAAGCGCCACACCCACCATCGACAAGCAAATAGCCGTTGCTGCGACACCCAGACGCATGAGAACTCCCCCGCCTCGCTGAAGGCTGCGTAGTGCCGTCATCCAGTGCGGTGACGGTCTCATGGTGCTAAAGAGCCTGGGGAGAGCCCCCAAGTACACTGAAGCTGAAAAATTATTTTCGCGGGGTGGCAGATATCTCAATCTCAGTATCGGTCTCCTGAACGGTGAGACTCGGTTGGGCGCGCAGAAAGGCAACGAACGCCCTGGAATCGGTCGCAGAGAATACGCCGCTCACGAGGAAATTTGCGAGCCGGCGATCGCGAATAACGATGCGCGTCTGATGGTACCGATTGTATTCGTCGGCGACCTCGATCAACGGCGAGGAAGCGAACACGAGCTTGCGTTGCGTCCAGGCAATGGCGGCGGCGACATCTGTTCGGGTCGGGCGCGAGGTGGCCTGAGCGGTCAGGGTGACCTGCTCACCGGCAGTGAGAAGAAGGCCATCGGCCCCGCCCGGCCCTATCAGGGCGAAGTCCGGCGCAGAGATGGAAGGCGCCGAACCATCGACAGCGTTCGCCGACGCCGGCTGGAGGAGCGAATCGGGAAGAACGGCGACCCGGCCTTGGACTACGGTCACGACGGTTTCACCCGAAAGTCGGTCGACGTCGAACTGCGTGCCGACCGCGCGGACACTGGCAGCGCCGCTATGGACAATAAAGGGCCGGGCGGTGTCGTGAGTAACGTGGAACAGAACCTGGCCTTCGAGAAGATCGATGGAGCGCTCCGCCGCCGTAAAGTGGACTCGCACCCGGGACTGCGCGTTGAGCTCGATCGTGGAACCGTCGGCGAGGGTGAGCGAGCGCTGCTCACCGATGGCGGTCTCATAGACTCCGCGCTGCTGTAGCCAGAAGGTGACGCCGATGGCGACGAAGACGAGGCTCGCGGCAAGCGCTGAACCCAGCGGAGTCGCGCGACGACGCGATCTTACGCTCACGGGCTGGCGATCCTTCCCGAGCTTCACGACGTTGCCGGCGGCGCGCGTGCGGGCAATAAGCGCTTCGACGTCCTCCGCGCCCTTTCCTAAGAGAGACGCGTCTTCCCAGAGGGCAGAGATCTCTAGGTATGCGCGAACGTGCTCGGGAGAGGTGCGCAACCAGTCGCTGAACTGCTCGCGCACCTTATACGTGAGGTTCCCTTCGCTCAACTCGACGAACCAAGTCGACGCTTCTTCGAGAATCTGGCTATTGGTATGGCCTTTCATACGGTTCCCTGCTGATTACTCCCTGTCGGCGATTCGTTGCTGGCAGAAGGCGAGCGCCTGCGCGAGATAGCGCTTGACCATGTTGTACGAGACGCCAAGGCGCGGGGCGATCTCCTTAAGCTCGAGCCCGTGATAACGATGGAGGACAAGGGTGGCGTAGGCGCGCGGCGCATGCCGCTCGAGGTCCCGGGCCAATTCCTCGAAGAGCTGCTCGGTTTCGACCTCAGCGGCGGGGTCGAAATCGAGACTGCCGCGAAGGTCGGCAAGAAGATTCGAGAAGCGGAGGACCTCGTCCGTCGCAGCGCTTCTCAGTGTGTGCTGACTCAACACGTGGCTCGCGACGGTGTAGAGGTATGCCTGGGGATTTCGGATGGCTTCGTGGCGCTCCACGCGTAGCAACCTGAGAAAGACCTCTTGGACGAGATCGGGGACGTCGGCGCCAATACGCACACGGGAGGAGAGAAAACGGCGCAGCCGGCGACCGTGGGTCTTCTCCAGGTCGGTGAGGAAAGTGCGCCGGGTGTCGCTGCTCAAGGTCCGCGGACTCCGAAAGGGTTCATCCCGCGGCATTAGAGCGCTTCGGCAAGGCCGAGGGACACTGGCAGGTGAACTATTTTTTTCTGCGACGCAGGGTACCCCGGACAGCGTCGCGCCCCCGCCCGTGGGGTCCCGGGCTTATGCTCGGGAGGACAGCCGGTGTCCCTGCCCATATTCCCGTCAGGTCATCAATTCAAGCCGATCAAATCAGTCATTCAAAATTGTGAAATCATCGTCAACCCTGATTCAGTTGGATATGGTGATTTCCTCGAGTTTTGCTGGCTTCAACGAGTCATTGAGCCTTGGAATATCCGAATGTTCCAGATGCTCCCATGTCGCGAGGATCCCGTCGAGCTGGTTCGCGTACCTGGAAAAAGCCTGCATTTCATCGGCAGTGGGCACCGCATCGGCGCTCTCCACGGACGCGTCCAGGTCGGCATAAGCCTCCCCGAGGTAGCGCATGGTGGAGAAGTCCACGGCGGGCACCCCGACCGAGTCGGCCGGATTCGCCGCAGGCTCCACGCCGGCCACCGCGTCGACCTTGCCGATCAGTGCGTCGACCTGCCGGGCGATGCCGCCGGCGGCCTTGCCGCGCAAGCCGTCGAGCTGTGCACGCACGCGCTGGACCTGCGCCGAAGCCACGGCAAGTTTCACGCGTTGCCCCTCGATACGCCGCGCAAGATCGAACTGCTTCGGCAACGCCCCCGATGAGATCCGTATCCGGGGATCCTGCCTCACCTCCAGCGGCTGGCTGTAAGTCTGTCCGTCCACCGCGAGTTGCACGGTGTAATGGCCGGGAGGCGCCCACAGGCCATCATGGCCGTAGTCCTCGTCCTCGCCGCTGGTTTGCCTGGTCAGCTGCGGGGGCAGCACATAGTGCAGGTCCCATACGAAGCGGTGCATGCCGGCCGCGGAAGAAAGTAACGTGATCGGCAGCACCCAGTCGGGAGCAATGGCCAGCTCCTGGAGATCCGGCCGCTGCGTCTTCTGCGAACTCGAATACCGCCGCACCAGCTGCCCGTCCGCATCCAGGATCTTCAGCGTCACCGGCGCCGAAGCATCGGCTTTCAGGTAATAGTCCATGATCGCCCCGAACGGCGGATTGGCGGCCTGCGGCTCGTCCTTCGGCAGCTGCGCGCCGTAGAAGCTCAAATTGGCGCGGCGCATCCGGTATGCCTCGGCCGGCTTGAACAAGGTGGCCGGGGACTGGCTGGTATGGCCGTCCAATTGCCGCAGTGCCGTGACGTCATCCAATATCCACAGTCCGCGCCCGAAGGTAGCGAGCACCAGGTCGTCGCCATGCACGTCCAGGTCGCGCATCGACGTCACCGGCAGGTTCAGCTGCAGGCTCTGCCAGTCCGCGCCGCCGTCGAACGACACGTACATGTGCTTCTCCGCGCCCGCATACAGCAGCCCGGGCTTCTGCGGGTCCTCCCGCACCACGTTCACGAAGTCCCCCGCCGGGATGCCGTTGACCGCCAACGTCCACGTCTTCCCCGCATCGTGCGTCACGTAGATGTACGGCTTGTAGTCGTTCAGCCGGTGGCGGTCCACCGCCGCGTACGCCGTATTGGCATCGAAGTGCGAGGCCTCGATGATGCCTACTTTCGACCAGGCGCTCAGGCCCTTGGGCGTGACGTTCTGCCAGTGCCCGCCTTCGTCATGCGTCACCCAGATCAGGCCGTCGTCGGTACCCGCCCAGATCTGCCCTTTCCGGATCGGCGAGGGCGCGATGGTGTAGATCACGCCGCGCCGCGGCCCCTGGACCTCCGCGTCCTTCGCGGTGATTGGATCAAGGTTCGGCGGCACGCCCGGATTCTCGCGCGTCAGGTCCGGACTGATCACCGTCCAGCTCTGCCCGCCGTTGTCCGTGCGGAACATCATCTGGTACGAGAAATACATGACGTGCGGATCGAGGCGCGAAAACACTACCGGCAGCGTCCACGTGCTGCGATACGTGACGCCCGGATAGGCGAGCACCGGGCTCACCCATCGATCCTGGGCACTCAGCATGTCGTATTTGACCATCGGGCTGTCAAAGGACATTCCATAGACATACCGGGCATCCAGGGGATCAGGCGCGACATAATTGCTTTCCGCGCCGGCAATGATGGGCGTGAAATCACGCTGCGTTATTCCACTCAGGAAACTGGTGCGACTCGGGAGCACGACTGCGCCCGAGTCCTGCTGCGCGGCATAGACGCGATACGGGAACTGATGATCGGTCGTGACGTGGTAGAACTGCCCGGTCGGCTGGTTGTACCAGGAGCTCCAGGTCTTGCCCCCGTCCAGGGTGATGGTGGTGCCCTGATCCACGCCGAGTATCATGTGCCCGCCGTCGTCAGGATCGACCCAGGCGATTTGATAATCGTCCCCGCCGGGCGAGCCGCGGAACGGCTCGAAACTCCGGCCACCGTCGGTTGATTTGTACATGGCAGTGTTGGGGATATAGACGATGTCCGGATTTTTCGGGTCCACTGCCACGTGTCCGAAATACCACCAGCGCGTCCAGATGCGCGGGTCGCCGGTGACGTGTTTCCAGTTGCTGCCGCCATCGTCGGAGCGATATAGGCCGCCCTCCCCCTGTTGGGCGGATACGTTGGCGTAGACGATCTGCCGATTGCTCGGGGCCACGGCGAGCCCGATGCGGCCCAGCCCCGCACCGGGAAAGCCGTGCCCGCTCACCCGCTTCCAGCTGGCGCCGCCGTCGGTCGATTCGTACAGGCCGCTGCCCGGACCGTCAGATGGCGGATAGACGCTCCACGGCGGCCGCCGTGTCTGCCACAGGGCCGCGAAGATCGTCCTCGAGTCGCCTCCGAATGCCAACGCGACCGCGCCGGTGTCGGCATTCCTGTACAACACCTTCTTCCACGTCCGGCCCCCGTCCGTGCTCTTGAACACACCGCGCTCGGGATTCGCCGCGTAGCCGTGTCCGAGCGCCGCGACGTAGACGACGTCCGCGTTCTTCGGGTCCACCAGCACCGAGCCGATCTGGAACGTGTCCCCGAGCCCGATGTGCGCCCAGGTCCTGCCGGCGTCCGTGGACTTGTACATGCCGTTGCCGGTGCTGAAGCTGGAGCGGATGTCCGCTTCGCCCGAACCCACGTAGATCACGTTCGGCTCGGAAGGCGCCACGGCGATCGCACCGATCGAGGCCACCGGCTCCTTGTCGAAGATCGGATCCCAGGTGCGCCCCGCGTTGCGGGTTTCCCAGACCCCGCCGCCTACCGACCCGAAATAGAAATGGTTCGGCTGCCCGGGTACTCCGGTCACTGCCGTCACCCGGCCGCCGCGAAACGGACCGATCAGCCGCCACTTGAGTCCCGAATAGAGTTCCGGATCGAGCGGCTGTGCCTGCAGCAGGGAGACGAACACGAGTTGCAGCGCCAACAGCGACCACGGTAGCCAGGGGCGAATAGTCATGGCGTTTTCTATTATCCGGTGGACGGCTGGTTAAGCGATCCCGGGAAGCGTATGGCCACTCCCAGAATGACTTTCATTTTGGTATTGCGCGGAGTCTCATTGCCGAAGGCGAGCCAGCGCAGTGACGTACTCTGATCCAATTAGACGGCTATCGCAAGTTGGTGATCAGCTCCGCGGCGATCTGGGGCGAGTCGCGGTGTGCGATGCGCCATCCGACGATACGGCGGCTCCAGACGTCCACGATAAGGCAAAGGTGGAAGTACATCCCCGCACGGTGGTCGGCAGCCAAGCGATATCCCAGCTCCACACGTGCCAGGTGCGATGCCAACTGCTTCAGGGAAAATAGGCAAAGCGTGCGCTCACCATCACCGTGAGGATCTGCGCCTCCTGGCCCGCTTGCCCGTCGGGCACCAACCCCCCCTCATCACGCTTTTTTGGTGGGCAACCGTCCTTATCTATGAGGCGACGCGCGGCGTTGGGACTGTCCAGACGCGCTCTGGAGCTGCGCGAGTGTAAGCTTGAGCGCCTCGAGCGTCTTCCCAGCCTCGGAGAGCTTGCCGGCCGCCGTGAGCTGCTGGTAGTCCGCGAAATCCTGCGCGGCCGCGTCGATCAGTGCATTCAATCCGGCCTTGGGACCCTGCGCCTCGACACGGCCCGCGGTGGCCTGAGCGGGGGCCGCGGCCGAGCCCGCCGCCGCCTCCTGTACGCTCAATGTCGAGGGTGCCCCCTGGAATAGCGCTGCCATAGCCGTCTCAAACGTCGGACCGTACGCAAGCCGGTTCTGCAGCGCGAGCACCACGAGGCGCAGCTCCGGCATCGGGCTGTTAGCCGCCTGCAGATAGATCGGCTCGGCATAGAGCAGCGCCTTGCCGACCGGAATGACGATGAGGCTGCCTCGCCGCACGTGCGAGCCTTGCTGGTTCCAGAGCGTCAGCTGGCCCGAGATCGAAGCGTTCTGATCGATGCGCGCCTCGACCTGCAACGGACCGTCAACCAGCTTCGACTTCGGAAAGTCATAGACCACCGCCTCACCGTAGTGCGCGCCGTCGCTGCGGCCGCCGATCCACCCGATGAGATTGTTGCGGTTTGCAGGAGTGAAAGGCAGGATGTCGATGAATTCCGGCGTTTGCTCCCCGGGCAGCGTCATGAGCACGTAATTCGCCTCCACGTCCTGCGGGCCTTCCTCCTGAGAACGGACCTCCGTCGCGACTTGCCAGAGGTCCTCGCGGTTGTAGAACGCTTCCGGATCGGTCATGTGATAGAGCGCGTACACTTCGGCCTGTGCGGTGAGCAGCAACTCGGGGAAGCGCACGTGCGCGCGCAAATCCGCCGGCATGGCCGACTCGTCCCGGAACAGCGCCGGGAACAGATTGCGGTACGCATCGAGAACGGGGTCCCTCGAGTCGAACACGTAGAACGTCGTCGCACCCGAGTAGGCATCGATGACGATCTTCACGCTGTTGCGGATGTAGTTGAAAGGCTGATCACCAAGCAGATAGCGGCGTGAATAGGGATAGGTGTCCGAGGTTGTGTAGGCGTCGATGATCCAGTAGAGCTTGCCGTCGCTCGCCACGACGATGTAGGGATCGGGGTCGAACGTGAGGAACGGCGCGAGCGCCCGCACTCGCACGAGGATATTGCGCCGCATGAGCAGGCGGCTGTCGTCGGTCACATCGTCGCTGAAGGGGAGCTTGGCGATATCGCCCCGATCGTACGCAATGAGCGTACGACGTATCAGCCCGCCGAGCCGGATGCCGCCGCTGCCCTGAAAAGAGGCCAGATTGTTCTGCTCGCCCTGCGGGTAGTTGAACTCTCTCTGGCGGGTCTTCACGTAGACGTCGGTGTCGGTGAGCTCTCCGAAGTAGATCTGCGGCTGGGTGACCCCAAGGCCCGGGAGGGAGCTCTCGACCGGCATGTTCTGCAGAACGAGCTCCGGCAGGCCCTCCGGCGTGAAGCCGTTGACGGAAGTCATCGCGACGCCGTACCCGTGGGTATAGATGAGCTTCTCGTTGATCCAGGTCTGGCTGCTCACCGGCAGCTTCTGCACGTTGAGCTCGCGCGCCGCGAGCATCGTCTCGCGCAGGTGACCTCCCACCCAGTACCGATCGATGTCGATTTCGGGGAAGTCGTAGTACGTGCGGATCTCCTGGATCTGGCGCAGCGTATCCTGCAGCGCCCGCCAGTCCCACAGCCGGATGTTGTCGAGCGTCGTTTGATTCTGGGACCGATCGATTGCCACGATTCCGGCATCGGCCGGGAAAGGATGGACCTGGATCTGGTCCAGGTCGTAAGCCCGGCGTGTGAGCTCGATGTTGTGCGCAATGTAGGGCCGCTCGCGGTTGAGCTGGTTCGGCCTGACGATCAGGGTGCTGACGTACCACGCGACGAGCTGTACGGCGATGTAGCACACGATGGCGGGAACCACCGAGCCGACGATCCACATGAGGCGCGGCGTACGCACCGCGGCCGTCAGGGCGATGGCGGCGCCCACAAGCAGCGCCCCACACACTACGAGCAGGCCCGCGAGCGTGATGTGAGCCTGCGTGTAATCGACTCCCGAGAAGATCGTGTGATCGTCGAACATTCGGTCGAAGCGCCCGAAGTACACCTGTACCGTGACGGTGAGCAGCAGTGCCGCGACCGCGATCGCAAGCCCTCGGGAGGGCCGTGTCAGGTTGGCGACGGTGCGCTGGCGCGCGAGCGAGCGCGCTCCGGCCGTGATGCCGACGAACACGGCCGCGACGGCGCAAACGATCGCCGCGAGCATCGTGAGCCATCCCGTGAGCAGTTCCCACGCCGGAAGCTGGAAAAGGTAAAAGCCTAAGGGCCTGCCGAAAATCGGATCGAGCGTGGCGATGTGCGGGGCGTACCGCCAGAGCACCAGAGTCGTCCAGCTCCCGGATAGAGTCGCGCCGGCCTGGGCCGCGATCGCAAGGAATACGACGAGCGCCCCCAGATTCACCAGTGGCCCGATCGGCAGGTTGACGCGCTGCCGGTTGACCAGGATTGTCGCTCCCGGCAGCTCGCCGAAATGCTCGGGCCGAAGTGCCCAGTACGCCCCGTAGAGCACGATGAAGGTGACGACGGCGAAAGCGCAGAAGACCGCGACTCGCAGGTCGAGCCGCGTCCAGAACACCGACGCATAGCCGAGCGCGCCGAACCAGAGGGAATCGACGTAGTACGACACAGTGGTGGACCAGAGGTAGGCCACGAAGACCAGCACCACGATCGTGAGCATCAGCATCCGTGGTCCGCGGGATCGCGGACGCGGCGGCCTTGGACCGTCGGGTTGACCTACCCGCTCGAACGGATTGCTTCTCACGTTTGCCCCGCTGCAGTCGACTCGGCGCCAGAGAACCTGACAAGGATAACAGAGCCGCGACTCAGCGCACGGCGAGGCGCCAGAGCGATTTCACCTCCCCTGCGCGCGCCGCGTGGAGCGGGTCGGTTTCGTCGAACGCCCCGAGGATATTTCGGCCGCACATCGCCTTCGATCCGGGACCTTCAACCCCCCGTCGAACGCAGCGAGCAGTTCCGATCTCGACCGCCCAGGTGCGCCGCAAGATCCGAAGCACGACCCAGCCCTCGCGCCGGCATTTGGCCGGTTCGCGCCTCTTCCAAGGACCGCGGTACGTGGTCGGAGAGATGATCAGTCGGCCAGTCCCATAACAAATGCAAGCGCCACATTCAGCCGATCGATATCAGTTTCGTCGAGTCTTCCGATCCCGCGGCCAACGCGCTCGCGACGGATCGTCACAGGTTTATCCGACATGATCTGCGAGCGCGTCAGCAGACCATTGGTCTCGGTGGGCTCAATGGTGACACGGAAATCCGGCGCCTTTGCGATATCGGAGGTCAACTGGCAGACGACGACGGACGCATGCTGGGCAGGTAGAGCGTCGGTCTGAACGATTACCGCCGGGCG
This sequence comes from uncultured Pseudomonadota bacterium, assembly GCA_963726045.1. GTDB lineage: Bacteria > Pseudomonadota > Gammaproteobacteria > Steroidobacterales > Steroidobacteraceae > 13-2-20CM-66-19. The sequence goes on along the minus strand of CAVSAZ010000008.1, from coordinate 399,539 downwards.
CAGTTTTCCATAGTCGCTCGACGCCGCGACCGTTACGACATCGCCGCGCTTCACTGAGCGTCAAACTCTGAAACTGCTTCGATGCACCGCATAGCTTCGCGCTCTGCAGCTTGGTCCAAGCCCGCGACCTGCTTTGCGACCCGTCGCAGAACCGCCCTTGCGTGGGGGTCCGGGACGATAAGGCGTAACTCGCGTAGATCCTTTGCACGGCGTCGCTCGCGCATTGCCCGCATTCGTTCCGCCGCATGTGCCATGATCGGTCGCCGCTCCCGTAACGCGTTACACTGTAACGCGTTACGGCTCGAGATTCAAGGCTGCCGTCCGGAGCTCGCGCGCCGTAGCCGCATGCGACAAGGCTTTCGGAGGTGACCTCGGTTTTTCGGGCAGGGGTGTGAGTGGAAATCTGCCGGTGCAATGCCGGCGGCGCACCTCAGTTGTGTGCTAATCGTTATTGTTACTGCGCGGGAGCTATATCAATGCGCTGGGCGTCTGGAGCTGTCTGTATGCAGATCACTCTGAAGTCATCGATCCTTGCCGTCGTCGTAGCACTGACAGGCTGCGCCGCTGAGCAAGCGCCCTTCGACGCCTCGGCTAGCAACTCCTTTGCTCTTACGTCGGTGACTTCCCATGCTACTACGACGACCAGGACGACCAGTGCGGCATGCCGCAAGCTCGACGCTCTCCATCGAGCATTCACCGCGGGCACGATCACAGCAGAGGAGTACGATGCGCGATCCGCTGTCTTGGTCAAGCCATGTCAGGCAAATCCTTTCGCGGACAATACTGCGCAGAAATAGCCGACGGCTGCTGCCGCATCGACGGGCACCGTCGGTTCATCCCCGGTCTCCTGGCATGAAAGCCCTCCCCGCCAATGAGACTGAGTTAGTCGGCTGCCGGCTGTGAACCGACGTGCCCGTTGCCTCACGTAAATCCGTTACCAGCCGCCTCACAGAACGGCACGGTGGTGACACTCGATCCTAACTCGCGGGGCCCTGGTGAAGACATGTTCAGGCCAGCGCCACGCCGGGTCGTCAGAGTCCGTGTCCCTAAAGACCAGATACATGTCGATGACATTCTCAGCGTCGGGCCCGGGCCAGCTTCGCACGAAACCGGCGACGCCCTCGCGTTCGAGGGTCTTAGCCACGTCCGCCAGGTCAACTCCGATCACTGTGAGATCGTCCATGACTGTGCGGGCCGCGTCGAAGCTGCCGGACACTCGATTGGCTATCGGCTGGTCGAAGTTGCCGATCGCCTTGAGTGTGGCCTCTGGCATGGTGTTGACGGTATCGGGAGCGACAAGTTCGGTCACATAGCGGGTGGGGGCAAAGGCCTTGTCCTTTACGCCCCGTCGATGCCCAGAGCAGACGCTGCAGGGACGCGCCCTTCGCTGCAAGCGCGCGCCAGCGATCTGAGACTTTGGCTGCCTCATAGACCTCGTAGGCGAGCTTCGCGTTGCCGATGGCGGCTTGACCGTGAGTTCTTCAGCCTTTGACTTGGCGGCCTCGTCACCAGCACCGGCGATCACGCCGAGCCGCTTGTCGACTTCCGTATCGACCCGGCTGATGAAAAAAGACGCTACGCTCTCTATCCCGGCAAGATCCTCGCCGCGATCCGAGCGCTGTTCGAGCCCGGTCATGAAGGCGTCCAGGACTGCCCTGTAGCGGTCGATAGAGAAGATCAGCGTAACGTTGACGCTGATACCTCACCCGATGGTAGCCGTGATAGCCGGCAATGCGGCTTCGGTAGCCGGAATTTTGATGAACAGGTTCGGCCGATCGACCAGCCACCACAGGCCCCGCGCTTCGGCCGTCGTTCTCTCAGCATCGGCGGAAATGCGGGGGTCCACCTCGATCGACACACGCCCGTCGCGCCCTTTGGTAGCGTCGAAGACTGGCTTCAGGATGTCGCATGCTGCGCGCACGTCCCATGCCGTCAACAGCCGCAACGTCTCGCCGATCGCGGTACCGCGCAAAGCGAGTTCCCGGACCTGATCTTCGTAACCCGAGCCGGCACTGATCGACTTCGAGAAGATGGCGGGGTTGGTGGTAATGCCGACGATGTCGCCGGCCCTCACAAGGCGGCCAAGATCACCGGACATGATCCTAGGACGGGCGGGGGGCTCCATGGCGGCGCTCTTTCCCGGCATGGGCTGACTCTGGTCGGCAAACGGCGGCCTCGGAAATGTCGAGCTCATTCCTCGATCCTCACTTGATTCAGAACGTTGACAGCGACGAAACGGGCTCCTCGGAAACCAGATGTCATGGCACCAATACGCATGTGGCGTCCCTGACTTCCTGGGCGCTAACTTTCGCAGCAAGTCCCATTCCGTTTACGTATATCCGTTGAGTGTCGAGACTCCTGCCTGGGTGCCGCCGGTAGGGGCAGTTTCTCGCATGCACTGATCTCGAGCACAAGCCGGAACTTGCGCCACTAAGCAATGGGTCGTTGTGGCCGTATCGCAGGCGCCTACAACGCTAGCGCGGCACAATCGCCTGGGCCGCGGAAGACAGCGCCAACACTTCGGCTAAACGACCTCCTGCCGGCGCCCGTTCGCCCGCGCTGCAGGCATCCATAGCGGTGAGTTCAACCTTGGCAGCTACTCTATCAGTTGCCGGGGAGCGGACGATGAGGACTTCGTTAGCACCGCTTTCACATGAGGACCCTGGTTTGCTGATGTCCTCAGATCATCAGAATCGAGGACTCGATATGTCTTTCGTCGACAAGGTCGTAGCGGCAGTCACGCCGCCGGAGAGCGAGAAGTCCAGACGTGAAGCCAGAGCGAAGGCGCGTGTGGCCGCCACGAGCGATTGGCTCTCATTGATTCTCGATCACCACCTTCAGATTGAGGAGGCGTTCGCCGCGGTAAAGGCTGCGCAGGGCACGGTTACTCGGACATCAGCCCTGAAATCGCTCGCGCTCGTCCTGACCGGACATTCGAACGCAGAGGAGTCGGTGATTTATCCGGCTCTGGTGCACTTCGGGCACAAATCGCATGCGATGAGTGGCTACACCGAACAAGCGGGTGCGAAGGCCGAAATGGGCCAACTCCAATACCTGGATCCGGCAAGCATGCAGTTCCAGGGGACGAGCTCGACGATTGGCTGCCCGCCGAGCAACAGGCCACGCTGAGGTAGCGGGTTTGAATCCTCTGAGTGCGTTAGTAGCGAGGCAGAAGCGTCGTGCCAGCCGGTGATCCTGAGCGGCTGGCCCAAGACCAGCCGCTCAAGAAGCCTCAGAAAAGCTATCACACCATCCTCGAGCAGCACGTCGCGCAGGCCCAGGAGGAATTGGAGCGGCCGGCGGGCGGCCTGTTGCTTTCCAGCTTCTCGGCAGGGCTGGATCTGGGCTTCGGCCCCTTGCTGATGGCGGTCCTGTTGACGCTGAGCGGCGGCACCTGGCCGCATCCGATAACGGCGGCAGTACTCGCGGTGGCATACGCCACCGGATTCGTATTTGTCGTGCTCGGCCGATCGGCGCTCTTCACCGAGCAAACGACTTCCGCAGTGCTTCCGGTGCTGGCGGGGCGCGCGAGCCTCCTGCAACTCGCGCGCCTCTGGAGCCTCGTCCTCATCGGTAATGTCGCCGGCGGCGCATTGTTCGCTCTCTTCCTCTCCACACTCGGCCCGCACCTGCATATTGTTGACGCGGATGCGTTCCGAACCATTGCGGGCAGACTGCTCGATTTGCCGTGGGGGAGCATGTGGGCAAGCGCGGTGGTAGCCGGGTGGCTCATGGGTTTACTTGCGTGGCTGATGGCAGCGAGCCGAGATACGATCGGCCAGATCGTATTCGTGTCCTTAACCACCTTCCTCATCGGAATCGCCGGATTCCACCATTCCATTGCAGGTACGATCGAGGTATTGCTGGCCTTATTCGCCAGGGCGGGTCCGACCTGGGCTGACTACGGCCGCTTCATCTCGGCAGCTGCCTTGGGCAACGCCGTCGGCGGCACACTGTTCGTTGCCGTGCTCAAATTCGGCCATGTGCGGGCGAGCGCCTGAATTGAGGCATCCCGCTTTGCTTGGGCTATAAACCAAAAAACGTACGTTCCCGTGAGCCCGCGGATGAGCTGCAGGAGATACTGGCCAAAGGAGGCCGGTGAGCGGGCGACAGCGATCAGGGCAGTAGTCGATAGATGACCCAGAAATTGATCCCGATGATCAGCGCAGCAGTGGCCCACAGCACGAGCCCGCTCGTCACTCCGAAGGCATGACTGCCAAGATGCGCCCCGCGGGTTGTGTACCACAGCAGCGGCAGCACGGCGAAAGGCAACTGCAGCCCGAGGACTACCTGGCTCAGGATCAGGAGCTTCCCGACGCCCTCGCTGCCGAGCCACGCGGCGGCCGCCGCCGCCGGCAATATCGCGAGACTGCGTGTCAGCATCGCCCGTTTAGCGGGCGAAAGGTGAATGTCGAGAAAGCCCTCCATCACGATCTGTCCGGCGAGCGTGCCGGTGATCGAGGAGCTCAGCCCAGATGCAATGAGGGCCACGGCGAATAGAACGCTCGCGGCGCGGCCGCCGAACAGCGGACTCAACAGGCGATACGCTTGGCCGAGTTCGGTCACCGGCGCAACGCCCGGGCGGTGAAAGGCCCCGGCCGCCAAGACGAGGATCCCGACATTCACGAGAAGCGCAAGAGCGAGCGCAATGTTCGAATCGAGGGTCGCATAGCGGATAGCCTGTCGCAGGTTACTCCCCATCCGCTCGAAACGCCGGGTCTGAACCAGTGCCGAGTGTAGGTACAGATTGTGAGGCATCACCGTCGCGCCGATGATGCCAACCGCGAGATAAAGCATGTCTGGCCGTGCCAAAATTTGCCGCCAGATTGCAGGCGATGATCGCCACCTCACACCCGAGCCACAGGATTAAATTGACCCGGGTCCCGAAATGTCGCCGGCAAGCCTCGGCCAGATCAAGCCCGGTCGCTGCACCGAGCCGCAGAGCGGCCGCTTGAAGCAGCATCGCCATCAGGCTGGCGAGCAGCACGATGCTGAGCAGTGAGTACCCAAAAGCGGATCCGGCGGCGAGTGATGTGGCCCAGTTGCCGGGGTCCATATACCCCACCGCCACGAGGTAGCCGGGCCTGCGAAGGAGAGCAGCCTCCGCCAGCGCGCAACAGAGGCCGTGGGTGCCGGCACGAATACCGTGCCGCGGGCGCTCCACGCCGGGGAGCCCGGCGCACGAGCGTCGCCCCACGCCCGCGGCGGACTGCGCCCGATGCCGAGATCCGAGGCAATGCTGTTCATCGGGACGTCCACCCGCCCATCCGGCCGGTACCTCATCCCGGCCGGACTGGCGGCCATCGGACCCCCGCCTCTCCGATCAACTAGTGCCTCGGCGGTGTCCCTTGCTGTGTCTTGCCTTCTGTGGACCCTTCCGGGCCTTTGCCTCATGCGTTCTCTCCGTCCGCCCCCAGCATCGCGCCGGTCACCGGGTCCCGGGAGGGGTCCGACTTGAGCCGCGCCGCCATGCGTTCGAGCAGCGCCTCCTCCTCTGGCGGAACCTCAACCTGCGGCAACCCGTCGCCTCCATCAACTGCCGGCTGGGCTTCGCGATACTCGAACGTCGGCTCCTTGTTCCAGGGCCCTCGCGTCTCGTCGCCGCCCGTCGATGTCTTGAAGTACACGTTGGAGAACTCCTTCATGGGCGCCAACTTGCCGGGCGGGAAGCTCGGCTGGATGGAGTAGAGCGCTTTCTCGAAGGACTGCTGATGGGACACCTCCCGGGTCATGAGGAAGCCCAGTGCTTCACGCAATCCGGGATCGTCCGTGCAGTTGATGAGACGTTCGTAAGTGATCTTGGCCCGGGCCTCCGCGGCGATGTTCGATCGTAGATCGCACGTAGGATCACCGATCGTGTCGACGTATGCCGCCGTCCAGGGCACTCCGGCCGAGTTTGTAAAGGCTACGCCGCCTCCGTAAAGCACCTGAGTGAGGTGCGAGTCGTTTCCGGCACCCGTGATCTGCCGGTAGAGCTCGGCCTGGGAATCGGCGCCCTCCGCCATTCGGCCCTTGGCGCCCTTGTTGAGCATTGCGACGATAGTGCCGATCATCTCCAGATGGCTCAGCTCCTCGGTGGCGATGTCGATGAGCATATCCTTACGGCCGGGATCGTCTTCCGCGAGGTATTGAGAGAAGTAACGGAGCGCAGCGGCCAGCTCGCCTTGCGGGCCGCCGAACTGCTCGAGCATGAGGTTCGCGAGACCCGGATTGGACTCGCTGAGCCGCACGGTATATTGCAAGCGCTTGTTGTGGCTGAACATGAGGTTCCTCTCGTGTTGAGGTAGCATTTAATTGGATCGTTCCGGCGTATGCGCTGCCGGAGCGGCGGAATATCGCCACGGCTGCGTCGTCGCGCTTCGTGTGGAATTACATGGCGCTTTGCAATGCAGCACCATTCGTGCCGATGGAGATGCTCGTCAAATTCCTAGGCGACAGTGTTAGGTAAAAGGCCACGCCGGGCCAAGCTAAGATTAGCGGCCGATGGCACCGTGCCGCGCCCATCTCATGCAGCGAGAGCTGCGCCCCCACTCTCCCGGAAACTCACGCAGGCCTCGTGGGCGGGACGGCCCCATGAACGGTGTTTGCGGATGTATCAAAACAGGGAAGACACCACGAACCAGGAGCCCAGTGCCGACATAAGGGTGCCGGAGCTAGACAGTGCGGCCCGGTGAGCCGACTATTGCGTTCGCGCCGGATCTGACGCGCACCGCTGAACGACGATCGTTGCAGGTCAGCCGCCCGGCACGCGCGCGAGCGACTCTGCCAAGCTCACTGTGTCTTGTGGATCACTGCTCCAGATACGAATTAGTATATACGGAGCAGTGGTCCGTTTGTCAAGGCAGGCCCCCCCGAGCCTAAGCCAGCAGAATTACAGCCAGCTACTTGCAGTCGCGCGTGACGTCGTCGCCGAGCATGGTGCCGATGCGTTCATGCGAGATATTCGCGCGCCGCGAGACCTGCGTCGATGTCACCGCCGCGGTTCCCGCCCATGACCGGATCGGTCCGGGAATCACGCCTTGACGGCGTTATGTGCAGCCGCGAATACATCGCGTGCGGACGTCGTACCCGCCACGTGCTCCGTACCCTCGACACCGAGGTCCATCCATCCTGCATTCACGGCGTCGAACATTTCCTCGGCAGGTCCAGTATGGCCCTTCGGGATGCCGAATTGCTCGAACGCTTCCGCCCATCCTGCACGCGGCACTGCAAAGGCTTCCACGTCGAGATTCAGGACTTCACCCAATTGCTCCGCGACCTCGTTCGCGGTAACCATAGAACCAAGCTCGACAACGCGCTGCCCTGACCAGGTTGGCCCGGTCAAAAGGGTTGCGATCTCCGCGCCGACGTCGTTCGTCGCGACCATGGTCGATTTGCGGTTTGTCGGATTGTAGTAGACCGGTAACGTTCCGCCCTGGGCGACCTGCAAGCCGTAAAGAAAATTCTCGAAGAATCCACCTGCGCGCACAAAAGCGATTGGCGACCCCAGGTCGCGAAAACCTTGCTCCAGAAGAGACAAGGCCGTAATCATCCCGAGCCCGCTGGATCTGTTCGCGCCCATCGACGAAAGCGCAACCACTCGCGGCGGCGCCACCTTGGTGAGCGCCTCGACATAGCTCGCAATCACGGCCTTTGCTTCTTTGTAATCGGGCGACGGCGTCCAGACAGCCGGCAACATCACGAACGCGCCTGCGACGCCTTTGAGCGCCTGCTCGATGGCTGCCGGATCATTCCAATCGCCGTCTACCAGTTCCACGCCCTGGCGCGCCCAATTAGCCGCCTTCTCGCGATTGCGGACGAGCGCGCGTACTCCCTTGCCCCGCCCCAACAGATGTTCTGCCGTTGCGCTGCCAACTTTTCCCGTGAGTCCCATTACTAAAAACATGCGTTTCTCCTGGTCGTCTTGCGGAACAGAGCACTGTCCCTGTTGGTTCAATGGATGAGGGGCAGAATGCCCCGGATTCGGGAATCGCGCGCGTAGAGGCCGCCCCAGGTCATCGCGCCCAGAAGCAGGGAAATGATTTCCGCTGGCGACCCCAACTCACCAATACGGACATGAGCGCAGATGGCACCTCCCAAAAAGCCCGTCACCAGAATTGCGCCGAGGACAGCGGTGGCCGGGATGGCGTAAAGGATGGCGGCGACGAGGATGATCGGACCCACGACACGGGTCAGATCCATGGCGAACCCGGTTTCCTGTAACAGGGTCGCGATCCGAGCCGGTGCTATAAGCTGAATGGTGCCATCTGCCACCAGTGCGATAACGACAAACGCGCTCATCATCCGGCCGGCCCACAGGGCGCGATGCAAGGTCATGGTTTCCGGCACCGGACGCAGTTTCATGGTTTCTGCCACTGTCGATCTCCTATGGGGGAAGGACCCCAACGTTCGGGAGCCTACTGTGTCCTTTAGGTATAATAAATGCGATGAGAATGAACTTACTGTTCTCTTTGCGGTTAACAATACCGAGGCACGCAAATGCGGAATCTCGAACCCACCCTCATTTTCGTAACGGTGGCGGCAATGGGGAGCTTCACTCGTGCGGCCGATAGCCTGGGCATCCAAAAAGGGCGAGCCTCAACGGCGGTTCGCAAGCTGGAAGAAGATGTCGGTGTCAGGCTCCTGCATCGAACGACGCGCAGCGTACAGTTGACGGAGGACGGACGCGCATTTAATGCCCGTGCCCGCGATCTGCTTGCCGAAGTCGATGATCTGCACTCAATGTTCGCAAGCGATCGAGTGGCACTTCGCGGGCGTTTACGGGTTGATCTTCCGACCGAGGTGGCGCGCACAACGATCGTGCCGGCGTTGCCGGATTTCATGGCTGCTCACCCCGAGTTGGAGCTGGAGGTATCGAGTACAGACCGGCAAGTTGATCTGGTTCAAGAGGGGTTTGACTGTGTATTGCGACTTGGTCCCATCAGGGACGAGACGCTGATTGTCCGCGCGTTGGGGCTGTTGCGCATGGTCAATGCTGCCAGTCCCGCCTATCTCGCGCACTATGGCATACCTCGATCGCTGGAAGATCTCCAGCGCCAGGAACATCGGACAATCCATTTTTCGACGATGCTGGGCGCAAAACCCTATGGATGGGAATATCCGGACGGCGACAGCTATGCGACGCTTCAGTTGCCGGGTGCACTGCACGTCAACAGCGCACAGACCTACGAAGCCGCTGCCCTCGCCGGCCTTGGCCTGATTCAGGCGCCACTATTGGGCATTGGCCGATACTTAGAAAATGGAGCGCTGGTGGAGATAATGCCCGATTTACGTCGCCGGGCGCTCGCCGTGTCCCTCGTTGTAGCGCATCGAAGCAATCTGTCGCGCCGAGTCCGGGCGTTCATGAAATGGATCGAAGACGTCCTGACACCGTATCTGGAATAACGTATCCGGTTCAGGACTTGGCTTTACCGAGACGCCAGAGCGATGTCACCTCGGCTGCGCGCGCCGTGTGGAGTGAGTCGGTTTCGTCGCTCGCCCGGGGATGTTTCGGCCGCACATCGCTTCGATCCAGGACCCTCAACCCTGCCGCTTCGAACGCAGCGAGCAGCTCCGATCTCGACCGCAGCCCCAGGTGCTCCGCGAGATCCGAAAGCACGAGCCAGCCCTCGCCCCCTGATTCCAGATGCGCGGGCAGGCCGCCCAGGAACTCCCGCAGCATGCGACTTTCGGGGTCGTAGATACCGCGCTCGATGGGAGAGCTCGGCCGCGCGGGAACCCAGGGCGGATTGCATACGATGAGCGCGGCACGCCCTTCGGGAAAGAGATCCGCCTGCACGACTTCCACTTGCTCCGCCAGACCGAGACGCTCGAGATTCTCGCGAGCGCATGCGAGCGCGCGGGGATCCCGCTCCGTGGCGACCACACGTCTGAAGCCGCGCCGCGCGAGCACTGCGGCCAGCACGCCCGTCCCAGTGCCGATGTCGAAGGCTAAGCCGGACGAATGACCTGAAATCCGGCAGGGGCGCCGTGGCAACCAAGATCAACGTATTCACCGCGAATCGGCGCAAACACCCCATAGTGCGGATGGATTCGCCCACCGATCGCCGCGATCTCAATCCCTTGATGCGCCACTCGTGCGCGCCGATGAGACCGAGCAACGCCCGCAGCGAGGTGACCGAGGGCTCCTCTCCCCGGCCGTAGGCCTCCGCGCAGGCTTGTCGGACGTCGGGCGCACGTCGCAACGGAATCCCGTAGTCCTCGTCGAGCGGCACGAGCAGCATGCCCAATGTACGCGCCCGCTGCGATCGCGCCTGGCGATGGCGATGGAATTCTTCGGTAGGCGACGGGGCTATCGAGGATGCAGTCAATTTCTTCGGCTTGCGCAGCCCGCGGTCGGCGCGAGTCGCCAACGCAAGCAGCATCTGGCGCGCGTTCTGGAAGTCGCCGCGCCACAGCAGCGCTGTGCCCTGGCACGCAAGGCCATATGCATCATCAGCCGTGATGTGCGTCATCGGCAATGATCACGCGCTTGGCGGGTGGCGCACCACTCTCAGAGCGCCAGCGCGCGGAGCGCGCCTCGCCCTCCTCTGATCCAATGAACGAGCGGGTGCGAGCAGACGCCTTCCGCACCCGGCACAGCCCTGCTTGGTGTCCTGGCCATTGGGTGCCCTTATCTCACGGGAGCCGAAAGTCTGCTCGACGCGCGAGGAAAGCAGCCATCAATTCGCCTGCCGCCCCTTAGAGGAGCACCCCGGCCGCCTGTCAACCGTACTTGAGATCCGTGCTCTGTCCGACCTCGATAATATATCCGTCAGGATCGCGGATGTAGCAGCGCGTCTCACCGTATTTGGGGATCGGCGCTGTGATGAAGTCCGCTCCCCGACTCTTCCATAGTTCATAGCACGCCTGAATATCCGCAACGCGGAAATTCATGAAGCTGTTGATGTGATTCGGGTCAGGGACGCTGAGCGTTACCGTCGGCTTATCCGGGGTCGGGCCGCCTCCAACGTTCAAAATCATCCAGATATTCGCAAGCTGAAGGTACCCCGGCGCGTCGCCGTCACCCAGGCTCAGGATGCGGGCGCCGAAGATCTTTTCGTAATAGCGGGCCGATCGCTCTATGTCGATGACGGTGAGAAAATAGGCGACGCTGATCCCCTCTCGCGGGGGCATTTCATAGCTTTTCTGCTCGACTTGCACGCTGCTCATAGCTGGCTCCAGCTCCGAGGGAAAATAATCGGACCGAGGTATCGCGCGATGCTTTCGCTTTTCAAACTACGTCAAACCCAATTACACCGGAGGGCCGACTCTCCCCGTTTATGGGCCACCGGGCAGAAACTCTCTGTCGCCGCCGTCATCGCGCACCAGAGTACCGCTGACAACCGTGTCTGCGTCCGTATCGATGGCCAGCATTGCCTTCCCATGGTGCACAACCACGAAGCTGAAATTCACGGGGGAAAGGCCCCTCGGTGTTATGCGTACTCAGCCAGCAGACTATAACATAAGCCAGACGGCGGGCAGTACACGAACGGTCGCTCGGGAGCAGATCAGGATGTCTGGGCGAGCGGCAGCTTTTGGCGGCAGCCGGGTTGTCGGCGCCCAAAGGACTCATCCGTATCCGCCAGGAACGTCCGGCCCGTTGCAACGACTCGGATCGGCCCGCAGGCTGGGAACGCAGGGGGAGGTCGATCTCGAATTCAACATCGATGATGCGGGAAAGGCGCAAGGTGCCAAGGCCGTAAATGGTGCCGACGGCGAATTCGGCGGACAGCGCGCTATCCATGCTGAGAAGCGGCGGCTTCAGAGTACCCCGGACCTGGGAGCAAAGCGGCGGACCCAAACAGACGTTCAAGATGGCGTTCCGATTCAAGCTCTCCTGTCCCGCTGACCAACAGCCGCCCGCAGACCCACACGTGGTGAGCATCTGCGGAAGCATGCTGGTTCGTTGAGGGGCGGGAGATCGGCCCGGGCGGCACACGACAGGCAATGCCGCTATAAAGTACGGGGTCTGTCGAGTCTGATGCCTGCCGCGATACGCTCCCGATTCCGCTCCGTCCAGTCCAGGCACATCCGTGCCCATTCATTGGCGTTTGGAAGAGCAGCGCGCCTGCTGGACAATTTCCTTCGGGCTGACAGAATCAACTCCAAAGGCTCTCAATTTCGACCGATTCGTCGTTCAAAGCTCGAAAGGGACGCGTGATCACGCGTCGAGCTCGACTGTCAGGCCCAGCTCGGTCTCGATTATCTTGCCCAGCAAGCTCGCCGACAGCGTAAATCCGGGCCGGCGCCGGTAATCGTCGAAGCTGAGCCAGAGGGCAATCACCTCATCGAGCTCGAGGCCGGTAAGGGTGTGGCACACGGCCGTCGTGCCGTCGCTCGCGATCCAGAAGCTGTGCTGATCGGAGTGCCGCCAGCGCCGGGTAAAGTACGGTTTGGACAGCTCGATGCAGATCTCGCCGGCATCCGGCACCTCGTCCAGCAGGTGCATGATGGCGGCGGAATCGGCGACTAGCGCCTGCGCGGAGCTGATTCTGGTTTCGCCCATGCTGATGAGATCCGTGATGCCGCGAGCGGCGCCCGCTTCAGTTCGGTCGCGAAGCCGGCGTCTCGAGCGGCGAATGAGGATGCACGTCCAGCGCAACCGCCAGGTGCATCCGGCCGAGCAATGTCAGGGAGTCCGCGGGAAGCTCGAGCCGGAAGTCATGGCGTGCATATAGGCTGACGAGCAGCTCAGCGACGCCGCCCTCCGCATGGAGCTGCTCGAGGAAGGATTGTGAACGTCGCAGCTGACTGAGGGTCTTCAGGATCACTCGTTCCACAGAGACGCTGTCGGAGGAAAGCTGCGGCTCGTCCATCAGCCGGCCCATCCAGTAACTGTCGTGATGCTCACCGCCGAGCTCCGCGCCCGACGGATCGCAGCGCAGCTCCCCCGCTCGCCAGGTGTGTTGCGGCTGGATGCCCAGCGCGGCGCTGATCGTCGCCGGGTCTATCGTCGGATGGCGAATACGCAGAGAGACCGTGAACTCATACTCGCTCATGGGAGCGCACGACCTCATCGGTGGCCGCAAAATGGAGACTTCCAACGGACAGTTTTGTCACTGGCGTCGCGGTAGCGCCTCAGTGAGACGGCGAGCACACCGCCGTAAGCGTGAAGAAGAGCCGCAACTGACATCGCGGCTTGGACCTGAAGTCGCTCACGCGCGAGCCGGCGCACTCGAGCACGCCTTCGACCCGATGTGACGGACCCTCTACTACCGCGTGGACGGCCGTGGTGAGCTCGAATCGGCCGTCGCAGTCGGCATACGGACAGGGAAAAGAAAAGTACGCACGGGCCGGAGGATGCAGGACGTGCGATTGCGGCACCGGGGTAGCCGCGCCGCCGCCCTCGAAATTCAGCTCAAAGCGCAGCTGCTCGACCACGGGGAACATCGCGCGCAGCTTGGGCGCAGCCTCTCGGTCGCGATGCAGCTGGGAGTAGCGACCCTGACGCGTGGCGGCGCCGCGGGCGTTGCTGAGCCTCATGTTCCGCCACGCAATGTCGGATCGCTCGGATCAACGGGCGGATCCTGCAACGGCGTCACGCTCTCTCCGGGACCGTTTGGGCGAGCCGTCCGGCGCTGCTGCTTCTCGAGCTGGCGCGCCTTCCTGCTCTGTTCCTTCTGCTTCTTCACTTGGCGGTAGTTTTGTCTGGGCACTAGGTTTCCTCTGTGAGGCCGGATCGGCTGTAGCTCATAAAGCCGCCCCGCGATCAACCGGCTGCAGCTCAGCCGGTTCCGAGCGTCGCCGCTGCTCCTCACGCACCTGCTCGAGCGTCAGGCGCGTGGCCTTCGCAACGACATCGAGCACCGCGTGCGCCGATCCGCGAGGCAGCGTCAGGCGATGCAATCTCTCCCAAGCGCGGATTCGCATCTCGGGAGTATTGAGCTCGGACGATTGTTCAATCCGTTCCCGCTGCGCGCGCTCCAACTCCTCGAGCTGCTCGCGCATGATTCGCGCAGGGTAGCCCGTTGTCGGATCGGCATGATCGGCTGCCGGTGCCAGAGGCGAGCTGAAACTCGAAGGGTTCGACGACATGTGATTTACCTGCGTGGACTACCGCCCGGACGGACATAGCAACGTCTCGCGCCCGGTTGCGGTCGCTTTTTACGCTGGCAGATTTGGCTGGCGGAAAACGAGCCGGGGTGGCCCTGCGGCGAGGCCGGGCGAACCGAAGGGCCCCGAGTTGCGACTATTTTACACCGATGGGGAACTCTTCGCCCGCCTTTCGGCTCCCTTGACACCGCAACGCCAATCCACTACCGTACGGTTGTGGATAAACTCAGCTTAACTTTCGCTGCCTTGTCCGACCCAACGCGCCGCGAGATGGTGCAGAAGCTCACGCTCGGCCCGGCCACCATCCATGCCCTGACCCAGCCCTTCGATCTCTCCCAGCAGATGATCTCCAAGCACGTGGCCTGCCTCGTCCGCGCACACATCGTCGTCAAGCAGAAGCGCGGCCGCGAGAGCGTCTGCTCTCTCAGCCCCGCTGCCATCAAGTCCGTCGCCGACTGGGCGATCGACTTCCGCCGCCTCTGGGAAGAGAGCCTGGACAAGCTCGACGCAGTCTTACACGAAATGAAAAACGAGGAGACGAACCCGTGCCCGAACAAACCATGCCAAGCCCCGCTGCCCCGGCCCACGCCACACCCGGCAACGCCGCCAATGAAGTTCAGATCATCACGCGCATTTTCGATGCGCCGCGCGCGCTCGTCTGGAAGGCCTGGACTGACCCCGCATACGTGACGAGGTGGTGGGGCCCAAAGGGCTGCACCTCCCCCCTGTGCCGGATCGATCTGCGCGTCGGCGGCCGCTTCACCTACTGCATGCGCACGCCCGACGGCCATGACTTCTACAATGGCGGCGAATTCCTCGAAATCGTTGCCCTCGAAAAGATCGTCTGGCTTTGGTACTTCGCTGACGCCGACGGCAACCGCGTCAACCCGTCGCACTACGGCTTCCCCTCCGAGGACCGTGAAGGCAACATCGACGAGATTCTCTTCGAAGAAATCGGCAACAACCAAACGCGGCTCACCTTCAAGCGCAACGACCCCACCGCCACCAAGGAAGAGCAGGAAGGCGCTGCCGAAGGCATGGGTCAGATCCTCGACAAGATGGCAGCGGTCGTCGCCGAGCTGAGACGAAATTCATAGCGCGGCAGAAGGCTGGCAGGGCGCCTCGATCGTTGCGGAGAGCTGGCCGGGACAATTTATGCAACCAAATGGTTGCGTTTTGCCGCGGTCGGCTCATAATGCTGATACGCAACCAAATGGTTGTATCCAGAGAGCACGCATGAGCCTCGCCTCCGATACCGATCGCATCGAGCGCAGCATCGTCATTGAGGCTCCGCGGGAGCGCGTCTGGCGCGCACTCGCCGATGCCGAGGAATTTGGCACCTGGTTCGGCGTGAACCTCAAGGGACAGACGTTCTCGTCCGGCCAGCTCGTCCGTGGCCCGATCACGATCGCGGGATATGAGCACATCATCTGGGAAGTGAGGATCGAGCGGATCGAGCCGCCGAATCTCCTTTCCTACCACTGGCATCCCTATGCCATCGATCCGGCGGTCGACTACAAGAAGGAAGAGCCGACGCTCGTGACGTTCACCCTGGCGGACGCTCCCGGCGATGCGACCTTACTGACGTTGGTGGAGTCCGGATTCGACAAAGTACCGCCGGAGCGTCGCCTGGAAGCCTTTCGGATGAATAGCCGCGGCTGGAGCGCACAGATGGATAACATCACGCGCCATGTCGCCGGCTAAGGGCGGTCCGGCCGCCGCCGGTCAGACGCTCGCGCGCGTCTTTGCCGCGCTCGGCGACCCTACGCGGTTGAAGCTCGTGGCAGTGCTATGCGCGGGAGGAGCTCTCTCCATCGCCCAGCTCACCGCGAACACCAACATCAGTCGTCAGGCGGTCACTAAGCATCTGCGGGTGCTGTGGTACGCAGGCGTGGCGCGCGACATGAAGGTCGGGCGGCAGCGGCTCTGGCAGCTCGAGCCGGCGCGAATCGCGGACAGCCAAACGGAGCCTCGAAGTGATCGGCCGCCAGTGGGAGCTTGCCCTCGGCAAGCTCAAGGCATTCGCGGAGGCGACCTGAGCGACGCTCGGCCTCCCTTAGCGCAGCATCCTCCATCAGAAGCAGTCCGGTCGTCCTAAACGACCCCGTGGATGCGATAATGCCGGCGGCCCGTATCCGGACTGGCGGCGCCCTGCTCCCGATGCGGATCCTGGCCCGATGCACGGAGCGAACGCTCGCCTGCTCGTTGCCCGAATATATTGAACGAGGATGCGCACCATGACTGCTGCACGCTCGATCACCCTCGCGGGACTATTGGGTTGCCTCCTTATTGGACCGGCATTCGCCCTGGGACTGGGCGATTTGACGAATCACGATGCCTCTCGAGGTATCAAGGGCGCGTTAACCGAAGGGGTCGCATCCGCCATCGTCAAACTCGGTGTTCCGGGTGGATTCCTGAACAACCCCAAAGTCAAAATTCCGCTGCCACCGGCGCTCGATCAAATTGCGAAGGGCATGCGCCTGATGGGACGAGGCAAGGAGGCCGATGATCTCGTCATCGCCATGAACCGGGCGGCCGAGCAGGCCGTACCGGAAGCCAAGGCATTGATGCTCAACGCCGTCAGGACGATGTCGATACAGGACGCCAAGGAGATTCTCACCGGCGGCGATGGGTCCGTCACCCGGTTCTTCAAGGCGAAGACCGCTGCGCCCCTGGCGGCAAAATTTCTGCCCATGGTCAAGCAGGCAACTGATCGGGTGGGCCTGGCGCGGAAATACAATCAATTCGCCGGAGCGGGAGCCAGACTCGGTCTGGTGAAAGGCGATGCGGCCAACATCGAAACGTACGTCACCAAAAAGGCCCTCGACGGGCTGTATTTGATGATCGGTGAAGAAGAGCACGCCATCCGGAAAAATCCCGCAGCCGCGGGCAGCGCGATAGTCTCAAAGGTGTTCGGCGCATTGCGGTGACACTGAAGACGAGCTGCCGCATCGGACGTATACTCGCGACTTCCTCAACAGCAGGAGAAGCCCATGAGCAAGGGTATGGATCAAAAAAAGCAGACCAAGAAGAAGCCGACGAAGACCTTCGAGGAGAAGCGCGCGGCAAAGCGCGAGAAGCGAGAAGCCAAAGGACGCTGACAGGCGCGGCGCGTCGACTTCAGGACGCTTTGCCGAACGCGTCGGCCGTCAGCGCTGCCCGCGGATCTGCTCCAGCGCCTGCGTCAATATCGCGATGACGCGGGTCTTCTCCTCAGGGGAGCCGCGGCGCTTGTCACGCAGCGCACGCTTCAGCTCGCGACGCACCGCCGCCAACTCGCTCCAATCGCCCTCCTCGTCCTCGTCGATGCCGCCCAACGCCTCGCGCAAACGGCCCATCTTGCGGCCAACGTGCTCGAGCTGGCTCAACATCGCCGCGGCTGCGTCCTCGTTCTCGGCGAGATACGCGCGCCCCGTATCAGTGATGCTATAGAGCTTCTTGACGCCTTCCACGGTGACGCTGGCGTAGCCCATCTCTTCGAGCCAGGTGAGGGCCGGGTAGACCATTCCAGGACTGGGGCTGTAGAAGCCGTCCGAGCGCTCTTCCAGCGCCTTGATCAATTCGTAGCCATGGCTCGCCCGCTCCCGGAGCAAGGCGAGCAGTACTAGCTGTAGGTCGCCGGAAGCCAGCCGGCGGCCGGCGCGAAACGCGCGTCCGCCCATGCCCATGCCGTCCATGAAGCCGCCGGAGAAGCGCCCAAAGCTTCGGCCACCATGGCGACGGCCTATGAAGTGGACCCGATCGTCCTGCGAGCGCTCGTGCCAGGCGTGATGAAAATGTCGATGCATACAGACTCCGTAGAGTAGATTAATTTCAGATATATCTTACGATATATTTTTAGATAGTCAAGTGATGCCCACCTTCCCTGGAGCACCAAGGCCTTAGCGGCGACGAATCGCTCACGGTCGGGGGGCCTGGTGTCTGCCCCGAACGCGGCCGTCGGACAGCCATACGTCATCGGCGATGACCTGATGATCCGAGCCAGGATCGGCGAGCTCTTCGGGCAGCGTCGCGAGCACCTCGCACAGCTCGACCGGATTCCGGCGCGAGCACCTCCCTCCCCGAGGCGGGAACATCCCCTGCCGGACCGGGCCGCGGTGGCGGCGGTGCAGGCAGTTGCCCGCGCGCAGAGCGAGATCGAAACGTTGGAGGTCAGGATCCGCAATGCGCCCGCGCCGGAAATGGATCGCATCAACCAGCGGCATTGCACTGAGCGCGCCACCCTCGAGAAGCTCGCCGCCGTCGACCTCGACCTCGTGTCCGCCGTGATTGACCTCCATGCAGCGTGGCAACGCCGGCAGCAAGTGCTTTCGATCCTGACCAGCGGTTAGAATGCACTCCCTGCCCTGAAAAACCACCCTGGGGGACGAAGCGATGCGCATCGCGAGCGTCGGCCATGCGCTCTTTGCGGCCACTCTGATCGCGTTTGGAATCTTCGGCCTCGTGCGCGGCGACTTCGCCCCGATATGGGACGTGGTGCCGCAGGGTTTCCCGACCCGCGAAGGGCTCATCTACCTCTGCGCCTCCGTGTCCCTGATCTGCGGGGCTGGCCTCTTTTTCACGCGCACGGCTGGCACCACCAGCCGCGTATTGTTCGCTTACCTGCTGTTGACGATGGTGCTCTTCAGGGTGCCCCTCATCGTACAGGCGCCCCTGGTGGAGGGCAGCTATCAGAACTGGGGTGAGAGTGCGGTGTTGGTTGCCGGGGCCTGGGTGCTGTACGCCTGGTTCGCCAACCCCTGGGACAGGCGCCAACTCGGGTTCGCCACCGGGCAAAGGGGCGTACGCCTCGCGCGGATAGTCTACGCACTGGCGCTGATCGCCTTCGGCTTCTCTCACTTCGTGTATCTGAATCTCACCGCGCCGCTCGTTCCAACATGGCTGCCCGGACATGTCGGATGGGCATATTTCACCGGCGCCGCTTACCTTGCCGCCGGCGTCGCCATGCTCATCGGCGTATACGGACGCCTTGCAGCCGCGCTCTCGGTGCTGGAGATGGGCCTCTTCACGTTCCTCGTGTGGGTGCCCCTGTTGGCGGAGGGAATCATGACCGCCGGTCAGCGCGGCGAGTTCACCATCTCCTGGGCCCTCACCGCTGCCGGCTGGGTTGTCGCCGACTCCTATCGCGATGTTCCCTGGCTGGCGGCGCGCGCCTCAACTGGGCAGGCCGCGGCAGCGGATGTATAGGTGCAGGTACTTGCGACGCACGTAGTTCGATTCCACCAGCGCGAACACCAGCCCCCGCCAGCCATCGAGAAACCCGAGCCTGAGTACATAGCCGCGGAAGAACCGCCACTGCGGGTTGAACAGCACCTTGCCGAAGCCGCAGCGCTTGCCGGCGGCATAGAGCGCCTGCCCCATGAGCTCCGCATAGCGCTGCATCCTGTTGTGATGGTCGGCGAGGCTGCGATAGGAGTAGTGCTCCAGGTGGCCGCGCAGCCGGCCGACTCTACCCTCGACGCGGGTGTTCTCGTGGATCTCGCGCCCGATCCAGCCGCCACGGCGGCGGTCGAAGAGCCGGATGAGGCGGTCCGGATAGGCGTTCCCGTGGCGCAGGAAGCGGCCGAAATACTCAGTGATGCGCGGCACCGACCAGCCGGCGTACCCCGCGAAACCACCGGCGCGCAGACGCTCGATCTCCTGCCGCAGCTCATCGGTCACCCGCTCGTCCGCGTCGAGGCAGAGCACCCAGTCGTTGCGGGCCGTGTCCACCGCGAACTCCTTCTGCGAGCGGTAGCCCGGCCAGTCGCGCTCGATGACGCGCGCACCGAGCGCGGCCGCGAGCTCCCGCGTCGCGTCCTTGGAGTGGGAGTCGACGACGATCACTTCGTCGCAGAAGCTCACCGAGCGCACGCATGCCTCGATGCGATCGGCCTCGTTGTAGGTGATGATGCAGGCCGAGAGGCCGGTACGAAGGAGTTGTCCCATACGCATAGTTTATCGGCTACAGGCGCTTCGGGCTCGCCCGAGCTATAGTAGACCCTCATGAGCGTGGTATCGCAGATCGATCCGGACGCGGCCGACGCCCCCGAGAGGATCGGGCTCGCGCTCGAGTCGAACCGGATCGTCTACTTCCCCAAGAGTCCGGTTCCGCTGCCCGATGCCGGAGCGCTCGAGTACCTGCGCCAGGAACTGCCTTCGCGCCTCAAGCTGAAGAACATCAGCTACCACCCGGAAGGGGCCCGGGTTACCGGCCTCGAGGGCGACGAGACGCTGCGCGAGCGCACTTCCGAGGTACTGAAACGACACCTCGACGACGTCGCCGGATTCCTGTACGGAGTCATGCCCAAGTGGCGAGGAGTCTGCAGGGTTGGGACCTGCAGTTTTCGCCCAATCCAGGAGCGGGGGCGTAACCTCAGGGCCCACGCAAGCAACGAGCTCGTGCACGTCGACGCAGGCGCCTACGGCGCCACGAACGGCGATCGCATCTTTCGCTTCTTCGTCAACGTGAATGACAGCGAGGACCGCGTATGGGCGAGCAAGGGGAGCCTGCAGGAAGTGCTCGAGCGACACGGTGTCGCCGCCGGCGTGCTCGACGGCTCGGGCAACCTCAAGCTGCGGGTCGACAAGGGCATGGCCGATCACGCTTTCAGCGTCGCGATCAACGGTCTCGCGCGGTTGAACCCCCTGGCGCAGACCCTGGACTCCAGTCCGTATGACCGCACGATGCGCCGGCTGCACAACTACATGAAGGACAGCGATGACTTCAAACAGGACACGCGCGGCTACGAGGAGATCCGCTTCCCGCCGTATTCCGCCTGGATGGTGTTCACCGACGGCGTCAGCCATGCGAGTCTGTGCGGCCAGTTCGCGTTGGTGACCACCATCATCCTCCCGCGCGAGGCGCTCACGCATCCGCAGTACTCACCCTATGCGTTGCTCACCGCGCGCTTGACGAGCGCCCAGTCGGCAGCCTGACGACGGTATAATCCGATCTCCCATCCATCTGCCCAGGGGCTGCCGTGACTGAAGACCTGCAAACCGAGCTCGAGCGACTGCGAGCCGAGAATGAGCGCCTGAAGAAAGCCGAGAAGAGCGGTCGCGGCAAGCTCGCGATGAAAGTGAGCGAGAAAGGCGCGCTGTCGGTATATGGCATGGGCCGCTTCCCGGTGACTCTCTATAAGGAGCAGTGGCTGCGGCTGCTCACCATGGCCGATGAGATCAAGGCATTCATCGAGGCCAACGACGCCAGCCTGAAATCGAAGGAATAGCCGTCAGCTCGAGCCGCGAGCGTGGAAGCTCCGCCAGACGTCGAGTCCGTCGAGCGATCCTGACCTGATGTCGGTGATCAAGCGGCGCGTCCATTGGAGCTCCGCCGCCTCGAGCGTCCAGCGATACTCGGCCTCGATCGTGAAGAGCCGCGGGAAGCTGCGCTTGGCGAAGAGCTCACGCAGGGATTGCGCTTGCGCGGCGCGCAGCTCCAGAGCCTGACAACGCTGCTCGAGAAGCGCGACCACATCCTCCGGGGGGAGCACCGGCAGCAATGACAGCCCAGCCTCGAAGCGCGTGTACTCCTTGGCCGGACGGCTGAGGAGCTCGCTCAGCCAATCGATCAGCTCCAGGCACCCCGCATCGGTGATGCGATAGACGGTGCGTTCCGGCCGGTTGCCCGCGCGCGCAGTCTCGCGCTCGGCGATCAGCTCGTGCTTCTTCAGCGACTCCACCACCGCATACAGTGAGCCGTAGTTGAGCTTGATGCTCTCGTCCTTGTGCCGCTCGCGCATGGTGCTCGCCATCTCATAAGGATGCATCGGCCGCTCGTAGAGGCAGGCGAGCACAGCCAGCGCCAACGGGTTCGAGACTTTCCGCTTGGTCACGCCGCCGCGCCCTGTTGCACGGATCGTGAGACTGTCTGCCGCAGGCTTTCAGGCGTCCGACACAGTACGCGAGCCAGCACGTTGGTAAGGACCTCCATCGGCGCATGCACGGCGCCCTGCGAGCGCCATGCGATGAAACCATCCGGACGCAGCAGGACCGATCCTGACTCGCCCACTTTGAAGGCAGCCTGCCATCGCCCCTCGATGTCGAGCAGATCCGCACCGACTCGGTAGATGACGAGCGGCGCCGCCGCGCGCCACGCGATCGCCGTACCTGCCCGCGCCCAGCCGCCGCCGCCCGGGCCGCAGAGCAGCACGAATTCCCGCCCCATCAGATCGAGCGAAGAGATCCGCGCGCCCCGGTGCGCGAAAGCGCAGTGCGGCGCGCGGGTGCCGGGTCTGCCCGTCGGCGCGAACGGGCTTTCAGCAGGTGTGGCATCGTCCGGGGACTCCGTGAGGATTGCCGGTGAGCGGTAACGATAGCCGAACGCGACACTCATGTAGTCGGGCACCGGCCCCGATGATTCCAACACATGACGCGCCACTTCGGCCCGGTCCGGGCGCAGACGCTCGACATAGTTGGCAAGCTGGCGGGCGACGGTCATTTCGGCGACCGGTTTGCGCTCGGCCGCATAGGTGTCGAGCAGCGCAGGACCGGCATCACCCTGCAGCACCATCGCGAGCTTCCACGCAATGTCGTATCCATCCTGGATTGCCGTCTGGCCGCCGAGTCCGCCGGTGGGCGGCATGGTGTGGGCGGCATCTCCGATCACGAACACCCGTCCACGAGCCACCTCGTCCGCAACCTGCGAGGCGAAGTCGAACGTCTGAACCTCGATGATCCTGGCCGCGAAATCCGCCACGCCGAGCACATCACGCACGATCTGCAGCGCCCGATCGTTGGCGAAATCCGCCGCTGACTCGCGGCTCGGGTCGAACTCCATTCCGGCAACGCCGATGTGCGCATCGTCGCCGTTGACGAACACTCCGGTGAACCGCGGGTTCTGCAGGTAATAGAGCGCGCAGCGGCCCTCGCCGATCAGAGCCTCGATGTTGCCCTCGAACACGACGCCGACATTGTGCGACAGAGTGCCGTAACCGTGTGTGCCGATCCCGAGCCACTTACGAGTCGGACTGCGGTGCCCATCGGCGGCAATCAGGTATTGCGCGCGCACGAGTTCCTCCTCGCCGCTCTGCAGATTCCGCACGCGCGCCGTGACACCGTGCGCGTCCTGCTCCAGCGCGATGAGCTCGGTCGAGTAACTCAACTCCCCGCCCAGGGCCTCCGCATGGCGGCGCAGGATCGGCTCGACCCGGTTCTGGCCCGCCATGCTGGGGCGGGCTGGACTGATACCGCTCAGGTCGAATTCGCTACCGGCCCGCGCCGCGCCACGGGGTATCACCGTCTGCAGCTCGCGCCCCGAGACGGTCTCCGCGATGTGAATGGTGAAGTCCTCGATGGAGTGGCCGCCGGCCGCGACCAGGTCTGGCTCGAGGCCCGCCACTCGCAGCAACTCCATGCTGCGCAGGTTCACGCCGCGGGCGCGCGGATTTTGAAGCGTGCCTGCGTGCCGCTCCACAAGCAGCACGGGTACGCCACGCCAGGAGAGAGTCACGGCCGCCGTAAGGCCCGAAAGGCCGCTGCCTACGATAAGGACGGGAACCTCGCGGGTCTTCATGGATACCTCTCCATTTGCTGATAACCCATTCATAATATTCCATTCAGAGTATTCTGGCAAAAGCATCCTGCTCGCGGCCACCGGGGCTGCCAGCTAGTCGCGTACGCTGGCCAGCTCCTCGACGAGAACGCGCATGTTCTCGGAGTAGTCCATTGGCACCGCCACGAGGTGCATCCCGCCCGCCGCGAAAGCGGCCTCCAGCGCCGGCGCGAGGCCATCGGCCGCCTCCACCCGGGATCCCTTCATCCCGTAAGCCTTGGCATACGTGACGAAGTCGGGGTTGCCGAACGTCATGCCGAAGTCGGCGAAGCCGTCCGCCGCCTGCTTCCAGCGGATCATGCCGTAGGCGTTGTCCTGCAGGATGAGGACCACGAGATTGAGCCGCAGACGCACGGCCGTCTCGAGCTCCTGCGAGCTCATCATGAACCCGCCGTCGCCGCACACGGCAAGCACGCGGCGGTCAGGGTGAAGCATCGCGGCCATCATCGCCGACGGCAAGCCCGCTCCCATCGTGGCGAGCGCGTTGTCCAGGAGCAGTGTGTTGGCGACGCGGGTGCGGTAGTTGCGCGCGAACCAGATCTTGTACATGCCGTTGTCGAGGCACACGATGCCATCCTCCGGCATCACCTGACGGACATCGTGCACGATGCGCTGCGGCGTCAGCGGATAACGGGCCTCGGTGGCGCGCTCCGCGATGTGCGCCAGGATACGGTCACGCAGCGGCAGCAACGCATCGGCCCGCGGCAGCCTCCCTTCCAACCGGTCCGCGAGGAGCGCCAGGCTGGGTCCGATGTCGCCGATGAGCTCCGCATGGGGAAAGTAGACTTCCTCGACGGTCGCCGGCACATAGCCGACATGAAGGACGGTGGGCCCACCGGGCCCCATGAGGAACGGAGGCTTCTCCACTGTGTCGTGCCCGATCGAGACGATGAGATCGGCGCGGTCGATTGCCTGATGAACGTAGTCGCGCGCGGAAAGCGCCGCGGTGCCCATGTAGAGTCCGGAGCCCCCGGCCACGGAGCCCTTGCCCATCTGGGTGTTGAAAAACGGGATCTGCACGCGCCTGACGAAATCCGACAGCGCATCCGCCAGGCGCGGCCGGCTCGCAGCCGCCCCAAGCATCACCAACGGGTACTGCGCCGTGCGCACGAGCTCTGCCGCCTGATCGAGCGCCGCGGGATGCGCGACCGGCAGGGTCGTCGGGTGCGGCACGAGGGGAGTATCGGGCGCCTCTTCCGCAGCCACGTCCTCCGGCAGCTCGAGGTGCACCGGCCCGGGACGCTCCTGCTGCGCCACGCGGAATGCCTCGCGCACCATGGAGGGGATGGTCGCGGTGCCGATGATGCGCTGCGCCATCTTCGTCAGCGGCGTCATCGTCGAGACGATGTCGACGATTTGGAATCGTGCCTGTTTGCGGCGTCAGGACGCCCTTCTGCCCCGTGATCATGACCATCGGCATGGCGCCGAGCTGCGCATACGCAGCGCCTGTCGTTAGATTCAATGCTCCTGGACCCAGCGTCGTGAGGCAGACGCCGGCCTCCCCGGTCAAGCGGCCGTGCGTCGCCGCCATGAACGCCGCCGCCTGTTCGTGCCGCGTCAACACCAACTCGATGCTCGAGCGGCGCAGCGCCTCGACGACATCGAGGTTCTCCTCGCCCGGGACACCGAAGATCCGCTTCACGCCCTCCTTCTCGAGGGCCGCGACCAGGAGTTGCGCACCGTTCATGGAATTCTCACCTCAACTCTTTGCGAACAGCCGGTCCGCGACGAAGGGGTTGGTCCTGTCGCTCCGCCCCGAAGGTCGACATCGGCCCATGCCCGGGCACGAACCGCACGTCATCGCCGAGCGGAAACAGCCGCTCGCGGATCGATCTGATCAGCGCCGCGTGATTGCCGCGCGGAAAATCCGTGCGGCCTATCGAGCCGGCGAAGAGCACATCGCCCACCCAGGCGCAGCGCTCCCCCGGATGAAAGAACACCACGTGCCCGGGCGTGTGTCCCGGGCAGTGCAGCACCTCCAGCGTCTGTCCGCCCACCGTGACCCGGTCGCCCTGGTCGAGCCAGCGGTCGGGCACGAAGGCGCTCGCCGGCGGAAATCCGAACTGCGCGGCCTGCTGCGGCAACGCCTCGATCCAGAACTGGTCTTCGCGCTGCGGACCTTCGACGGGCAGCCCCCTGGCGCGCGCCAGTTCCGCGGTGGCGGCACAATGATCGAGGTGCGCATGCGTGAGCAGGATCTTTTCGAGCGTCAGCCCGCGCTGCTCCGCCTCGCCGAGCACACGGTCGATCTCCCCTCCAGGATCGACCACGGCGCCCCGCCGGCTGTCCTCGTCCCAGATGAGCGAGCAATTCTGTTGGAACGGTGTGACGGGGATGATGAGTGCGCGCATCAGGCCGGCACGATCCCCCAGCAGAAGGGATCCTCCGGATCGAGGCGCAGGGCCGCCTCCGCCGTGACATGCGCCGTTCCCGTGATGGTCGGGACGATCTCGCCCTTCGCGCGGTCGTGCCAGCGATAGCGCGCGGTGAAGGCACTGCCGATCAGGCTTTCCTGCACCCAGGGCGCTCCCTCCTCGAGCTTGCCGTCCGCGGCCAGGCACGCCAGCTTCGCGCTGGTCCCGGTGCCGCATGGGGAGCGGTCGTAGGCGCCGCCGGGGCAGAGGACGAAGTTGCGGCTGCTGGCATCGGTGCGGGACGGTGGCCCGAAGAGCTCGACGTGGTCGACCTCCGGAAAGCCCTGCTCATTCACCGCGCGGCGCAGGCGCGAAGCGAGGCCAGTGAGGGATTCCAGGGTGCCGAGAGCGATCGGGATCGTCGGCACCTCCGCGAGAAAGAACCAGTTGCCGCCCCAGGCGACATCGCCGCGGATCTCACCGAGGCCGGCAAGGGAGATGCCGGCCTGCCGCGTCTTGCGAAAGCTCGTCACGTTGACGACATCGATCCGGCCGTCTTCGTACAGTCGCGCGTCCACGGGTCCGACCGGTGTATCGACGCGAATCGGCCCCGGCTTACAGCGGCCGTTGGCCGCCAGCGAGGCGACCAGGCCGAGGGTGCCGTGTCCGCACATCCCGAGATAGCCGACGTTGTTGAAGAAGATCACGCCGACCTGACAATCGGGCCGGTGCGGCCGGCAAAGCAGCGCGCCGACCAACGTGTCGGAGCCCCGCGGCTCGTTGACTATCGCGCGGCGATAATGATCGAACTGCTCCCGGAAGCGCCGCAACCGGTCCTCGAGCGGTCCCTCGCCGAGGTCCGGTCCGCCCTCCATGACCAGCCGCGTGGGCTCACCGGCGGTGTGCGAATCGATAACGCGAATGACATCGGGGGGTGCTGGG
Organism: uncultured Pseudomonadota bacterium; assembly: GCA_963726045.1. Taxonomy (GTDB): domain Bacteria; phylum Pseudomonadota; class Gammaproteobacteria; order Steroidobacterales; family Steroidobacteraceae; genus 13-2-20CM-66-19. Next base: position 372,674 of record CAVSAZ010000008.1, on the reverse strand, counting down.
CTCATCTCCCTATGCTAGCGCACCTGGGCGAAAACCGGTCAGTCGCGGTCGTCGTCGGCGTCGGAATAGCGGCTCGGAGCGGCACCGCCCATATCATCCTCGACGTCGAGATAAGCCTGCGTCACAGGTCCCAGATCCCGCCGCGCATAGTCGCTGTCCGAGCGCTGAACATCGTCCCGCAGCGAGTGGTAGCTGCGCGAGAGATCATCGAAGGACGCCCTGATGTCGCGCTTGTCGGCACCGGGATCTTCCACCGTGCGGCGGAACTCATGGGCCCGATCGGCGAAATCCCCGGCATCCTCGGCGTAAGACCTGCTCTCGTTGTAGCCGCGCGGCGCCTCCTGCGCGTTCTGCGCGAGCGCCTGCGCGTCGCTGTCCAGTCTGTTGGCGGAATAATCGAGACCGCCGTGTGGAGTCGAGGCGCAACCTGTGAGCGCCACCACCATGAGGGAGCCTGTCAGCCAGCCTGCCCTGCGCACCGTCATCATAAGCTTCTCCTCGGCCCTGCGGGCCGCAACATTACCTGTTGAGCCCAACGCCTCGCCATGCCGTGGAGTTCCCCGCGAAAGAAGTTCCCGCTCAGTGGCTGGAAACGGGGCGCTGCGGCTCCGCCTGCTCGGTGATCGGCAGCTCGACGTAGCTGCCGCGCAACAGGCCGAGCTTCACGGGCACGCGTCCCGCCGCGCTCGATTCGCCGCTCACGGCCCTGCCAGACCCGTAGTTGATCTCCCGGTCGGCACGCTTGCTGACTCGCAACACCAACACCAGGCGCGCGCCCGACTCGACGCGCACAGCCGTCACCCGCCGGCTGGTGAAGCTGAGCGCCTGCGCCGCGCCGGGTGTGAGCAGCTGGCGGCGGCCCGGGTCGCGCAGGTAGCTGGCGCGGAATTCCTCATCGGGCGCGAACAGGTGGAAGTAGTTGCCGTCCGGCAACAGCTCGTACAGTGAGAGCGAGAGGTCAAGGTCGCGCTTGTTGGTACGCAGCAGCAGCCGCGCGGAGAATCCGCCCGCGATGTCGAGCCCTCCCGGCAGCGGGCCGCTCACGAAAGCGAAGCCGTTTTCCACCGGCACGCTGCCCGTCATGAGGCTCGGCGACTCGGGGTCGCCACCCTCCGTGCGGTGCGCCAGGTTGGCCGTGATGTTGACGGCCTGGCGACTCGCCGGCTCGCGCGGGATCAGACTCCCGGAGCCGGCGTGCGCCTCGGCGGCGAAGTAGAGCCGCACCCGATCCTTGGCAAGGGCGGACACGGTGCCGGCGTGCTGCCACGCATTGGCTCCCATGACTTCGAAATTGACACGATCCGACAGCAGTGTCGGCTTCGGTTGGTTGAGGAAGAGATAAGCGAACCACTGCAGCTCGATGCCCCGCAGATCGACGACCGCGGCCGGATCGGTCTGATAGTCGCGCAGGATCTGCTCCGCCCTGCCACCGCGCATCTCGCTGTGGTCATACGGGCCCGCCAGCAGGATCTGGGCCGCCTGTGGATCGTGCGCGTAGTGTTGCAGGAAGTAGAAGAGTGTTCCGGCCTCGCCCTCACTGTAGTAGCCGGTGAGGGACAGAATCGGGATGTCGACTTGAGCCAGCTCCTGTGGCGACGGCACCAGGCGCCGCCAGTAGGCGTCGTAGGCGGGATGCGCCAACCAACTCTGGAATACCGGGCTCGGCCGGCCCGCGAGCCGCGGCAGGTCCCGGAACGGTTTGCCGCTGGCATACCACTTGGCATTGAGCGCATTGCACCAGTCCGGGCTGCCGAGAGCGGCCGTCGCGGCGCTGCCGGGCGCCGGCTGGGCCGCCGTGCCCGTTGGGCTCACGGTGCTCGGCACGGTCGCATCGGGCGCCGACTGCGGAATCGCCGCCGGGCCGGCATCGGGCGCGGCATCGCTCTGCTCGCGCTCGGTCTCGATGCTTTGCAGCCAACAGTAGGCGGCGTTCTGTCCGATACCGCCATCCATGGGAAAGTTGACGCCAGGTGCCATCGCATCGGAGGTTGCGATTCCCTTCAGCTGCGGCGGCAGGCGCTTCGCCACCGCCCAGGCGACGAAGCCGCTGTAGCCCTCGCCGTACATGCCGACCTGCGCATCGCCCCAGGGTTGTTTGGCGATCCAGTCGATCACGGCGCGGGCGCGATCGCCCTCGCCCTCGAACGGAATCACCTGCCAGGAGTGGCGCCCGGCGCGCACCGCGGGTGTGAATGCCACCATGCTGGCGAAGCCATATGCCGCCGCCTCGATCGAATCGGCGTAGCCGCCCGGGGTGATACGGTATTGCAGCAGGGTCGTCAGCAGTCCGGTTGCGCTGCGGGGCCGGATGAGGAGCGCGAGCACTCTGCCATGGCCCGGAACATCGATCGCGACGTCGTCCTGGATGTTGTAGCGCCGGTCCTCATCGAGTGAGATGAGACCGGGAGCGATGGGCCCGAAGCTGCGGTAGGCATCGAAAGCGACATACTGCCAGATGAGCGCCAGCGCCTGGCTCTCGCTGATCCGCCCGTGACCACGCAGGCGGTCGAAGCTGGCCTGCAGCGCATCGGCGTACACCGCGGGCGGCACCTCCAGCCAGGTCTCCACGCGGTAGCCGTCCAGGTTATCGAAGGCCGGCATGGTCTCCCAGAAAGCAAGATCGAACGCCTGCGGGAAAGCCAGCCGGTACTGCGCCTGCAGGGCTTTCGCGTGCGCGTAGAGATCGTAGACCAGCGCGGAATCCGCCGGCGGCCGGTGGGGAGTGCCGCCGCGCAACTGTTGCAGGTCGAGGCGCGCCGAGTAGGCCTCATCGAAGCTGCCGGCGACGAGCTGCAGCGCCGACATGTTGGCGAGGTACTGCTCCTGACTGTCGTTGCGGTACCCGGGAATGATTCGCGATGCCAGATCACGCATCACGGCCGCTGTCCTGGCATCATTGACCGAGGCCGGCGCGGCAAACTCGAGACTCTGAGCCGCCGCGAGCCGCGGCAGCAATACGAGCGAGAGGACGATGCCGAGCGCCGTGCGCATGACGGAAGCCCTACGGAGCCCGGCCCGGGGCATTGCCCGGACCATGGCGGCTGGCCGCGGCCGCACGCCGCGCCGCCACACAGGAAATGAAGGCGGCGTAGCTCCACGCGAGGTGCTTGGCCGAGGACTGCTCACCGGTGCGCTGATCGAACTGCTCCGACATGTCGCCGTTTTCGGGTGTGAAGGCGCGCACGGTCTCGAGGTAGCGGTCGCCCCGAGCCAGCAGCGCCTCGCGTCCGCCATTGCCCCGGGCGGCACGAAAACAGAGCTCGGCGGCGGCCAGCGTCGAGAAGTAGTAGGCGCCCCCGGAATAATAACGGTCGGCGCGATAACGCCCAAGCGCCGGCCCGCGCGCCGCCGGGCGTCCGTGGTTGATCGGATAGTCGGCGTCGAACACGCTGTCGAGCACACCGAGCGTCGCATGAATCCGCGGATCGCGGACCGAGTGGGTGGCACTATCATCGGATGACTGCAGCGCCGCGAGGATGACGGCGATGTCCAGTTCCTTCGTCGACGGCTCGCCAGACTCCAGCGTCCGCGAACGGTAGTAACCCCGGTCCGTCAGCCAGTAGCCATCCAGCATGTCGCGAATCTTCCGGGCCTCGACCCGTTGATCTTCCGCCTCCTCGGCCTCACCCCGGGCGTCGAGCCAGTCGGCACCGTCATCGAGCGCCTGCGCGCTGACACGCAGAGTGAAGTAGTGCAGGCCCCGCTCCTCCTCCCAGATGTCGTAGCAAGGCTGCCGCCAATGCGCGCGCGTAAAACGGAGATCGTCGCGCAGCAAGCCGTCACATGTCGCCTGCAGCGCGCCATCGAGAGACGCACCGCGCTGCCAACGCAAGACGGCCAGCGCTCGCAACGGCGGGCCATCATTCTGCGGCCGCCCCCAGTTGGAAATATCGAGCGTGCCGTCCGCGTTGACACGCGTCTCCGCCGCGACCGCCTCACCGTGAATGCCCTGCAGCTCGGTGTCAGGACGCAGAAACTGCACGAAATCGGCCGCCACCCGCGGCCGCCAGTCTCCGGATGCGGCCGCGAGCCTGCGCCCATCGAGTTGCGTGAGCGCGGCGCTGAAGCACACGAACTCGCCGAAGAGGCGCGGCGCCTGCTCGCGCATCTCTCCCTGGGCGGGCAGCAGCCGCAGGGCATCGATCACGATCGCCGAGTCGCGATACCAGTGAAAAAAGTAGTCCGGGTCCGGATCATAGGACGCCGGCACCGGCGAGGCGACCACCGCGCCCGGCGCCGGGTGGATGGTTTGATCGAACCCGGACCGCGTCTTGACGACACCGAGCGGCGAGATGCTGCGCAACATCTGCCGCGCGGCGTGGCCGAACTGCCGATCGATCCAGGTCGCGAGAGTCTCCACCACTGGCGCCCTCACCCCGCCAGATGCGGGCTGGAGAAGCCCAGGCGCCGCAGCCCCGTCCGAACCTCAGGCGCGCTCATGAAGAGCTTCCACAGAAGCCCGGTACGGAAATTCTCGATCATGAGAATGATCGGGCCCTGGTCGATCGCCAGATGCGTATCCGCATACCAGTCGCGCTGTGGGCAGAAGGCATCGACGAAGCCGTGACGCCGCCAGATCTTCTCACCGTACGTGCCGAGAAAATGGCGCAGCGCCTGCATGGCCTCCGCCGGCGCGTACGGGAAGCTGGCGAGCGCCGCCGTCGGCGCGATCGTGCCATTGTCGTTGTCGGGCGCATGTACGCCATAGCCATCGGGATCGTCGCTCGCCGTCAATCCCCAGCAGTGCTCGCCGTACCCGCGATGGTGGTTGGGGTTGGCAACGCAGTGCGCGTGGTTGATGCGCACGTGCCGCAGGTTCTGCTCCCAGTAGCTGGCGTAGCGGTCCTCGAGCCCGCGCGGATCGAGGCCGCAGAACGAGTAGTGGCGAAGAAGAGCGGGCCGCCGAAGGCGGGCCCGAGCGGCAGCTCGATGCCGCGCCAGCTCTTGCCGTTGATGAAGTCCCGGCCGCTGGCGAAGCCGCGGTGATAGACGTGGCTGACGATGGGATAGCGCGGCGCGCCGGCGGCGAGCACGTAAGTGATCAGACATTCGTTCCAGCCGCGGATCTCCTGCTCGATGGCCCAGCCGTTGTTGGCAGCTCCAGTGCCAGTAGAGCACACCCTGGGCGCCGCGGGCGTACCAGTCCCACTCGACCTCCTCCCACAACCACGATCATCAGGTTCCGCACGCGGGCTTCGGCTGGAGTGTCGCGGTCGAAGTACTGCCGGGCCGTGAGCAGTCCCATGCAGAGGAAGGAAGTCTCGACCAGATCGCCGCCGTCGTCCTTGCGTGAGAAGGGAATCGTGACCCCGGTGCGGCCGTCGAAGAAGTGCGGCAGGGCGCCGTGGTAACAGGTGGCGCGCACCAGGACATCCAGCATGGCTCCCAGGCGCTCGACGCCCTGCTCCCGTCTGATCCAGCCGCGCTCCACCGCGACCAGCAGCGCCATGATCGCGAAGCCCGAGCCGCCCGTGGCGACGAGGTCGCTGCTCTGCCCCTTGCCCGCGGGACGCCGGTCGGGCGCGAGCCCGCTCACGGGATGCCCCGCCTCCCAGAAGAACCGGAAGGTCTGCCGCTGCACGTGCTCGAGCAGCGCGTCATCGCTCAGCGTGGCCAGGCGTGCGGGACTCAATTCCTCGAATCGGGCGGTGTCGGACACGGACTCAGCTCCTTCCTTCACGGAGGTTGGAAGCCTTGCCGCGCGCGCCGGCTGGCTCCGCGGCGCGGGCAACGGGGCACTTGACCAGATGAACCACGCGGGCGAACAGCGGATCGCGCGCCTGCGCGCCACCGATGTGGACCACACCGGTGCGCGCCAGCTCCTCGCCGAAGACCTCGATGACTCGCTCGAGGGTGTCGCCGTCGAGCGAGCCGAACACATCGTCGATCAGGACCCAGGCCGGCGCCTGCAGCACCACCCGGGCGAAGGCGAGCGCGAGCTGCTCGTCCTCGCTCAGCTCGCGATCCCAGCGCCGCAAGACATCGAGCAGCGGCACCAGCCGCTCGATCCCGAGCCGGCGCAGCGCGTGCGCGCAGTCGTCCGCCTCGAAGCCCTCGGCCTTCAGCGGATAGGCGAGCACTTCGCGCAACGAGCCCTGCGGCAGATAAGGCGTGCCGCGCGGGAAGTAGAGAATCTGCTCGCCGGCCGGCATGACGATCCGCCCGGTGCCCAGCGGCCAGAGGCCCGCGAGCGCGCGGAACAACAGCGTCTTGTTGGTTCCGGGCTCGCCGACGATGAGCAGACGCTCCCCGGCGCGCACCTCCACCGCCTTCTCGCGCAGCATGTCGCGGCCGGCGGGGGACGACACCTCGAGACCTTCGATGACGATCCGGCCGGCGATGCCCTCGGCGTAAGTGATATGGCTCTCGACCTCGTGTTTGACATCGGTGGTGACGACGGCGCGGCGGAAGTTCGCCACCCGCAGCAGCGTCGCCCGCCAGTCGGCGATGATGGGAAAGTTGTCGACGAACCAGCGCAGCGAGGCCTGCGCCGTGGTGAAGGCGGCCGCGGCCTGCATCAGGCCGCCGAAGGAGAGCCGGCCCGAGAAATAAAGCGGCGCCGCCACGAGAATCGGCGCCACCAGCATCACCCAGCCGAAACCCGCGGTGATCCAGGTGAGGTTGGTCAGCCCCGTGACCAGCCGCTGAGTGGCCTTGAGCACGCCTTGGAGGCTGGCCTCGAGCCGCCGCCGCTCGCCGTCCTCCCCCGCGGCGAGGGTGATGCCATCCAGGTGCTCGTTCACCCGCACCAGCGCGAAACGCAAGTCGCCCTCGCGCGCGTAACGCTCGGCATTGCGTCCAATGAGACTGCCGCCTACCCAGTAGGAGAGTAACGAGCCGAATGCCGCATAGATGATCGCGGCCCAGACCATATAGCCGGGCACCGCGAAGCTGCGGCCGGCGATGTTGAGCGAGAAGCCGCGTGACAGGACCCAGAGGACGCCGACGAATGCCACCAGCGTCACGGTCGCCTGAATGAGGCCGCTGCCGAGGTCTCCGGACAGCTCGCAGAGGTGGCGCGCGTCATCGTGCATGCGCTGATCGGGATTGACCCCCATCGGCCCGGCATTGGCGAGCCAGAATGCGCGCCGCGGGCTCATCCAGTCGCGGATGAGGTCCCGCGTCAGTCCCTCGCGCAGCTTCACCTTCAACGTCTCGACCAGCCAGCGCTGCGCCACATTGAGGACGAGCAGCGCGCCCACGATGATGAAGAACACGCCCGAGCTGGACGACAAAGTCCCGAAAGTCCCGCCGGGTCAGCGCATCGTAGAACGGCTGGTTCCAGCTGTTGAGCCACACCTGCCCGTAGGCGGTGGCCACGATGACCGCGAACACTCCGGCGATGAGCGCCACGAGCGACTTGCCAGACCGGGGAGTCGAGCAGCGCCCGCGACGATCATCGCAGCTGCGGCACGAGCCCCGAGTGCTCGGCCTCCGTCTCCGGGGGGTGACTGTCGCTGTTGTCGTCTGGGCGATCTATCATCGTACTCGGCATGAAACCGCAAGACACACCGCACATCGATGACGCTCATCGGCCGGATGACCCTGACCGAGAAGCTGGGTCAGCTCACCATGATGGCCGCCAGCCACACCGTGACCGGACCGGTGATCACCGGCCATTCCACGGGCGATATCCGCTCCGGCAGGATCGGCAATCTGCTCAATCTTATCGGGGCAGCCGCCGCCCGCGAAATGCAGCGTATCGCAGTCGAGGAATCTCGCCTCGGTATTCCGCTGCTGATCGGCCTGGATGTGATCCACGGCCACCGCACGCTCTTCCCCCGCCCCTGGCGGAGGTCGGCGCTGTTCGACCCCGAAGCCTGGGCGCGAACGGCACGGGAGGCGGCCCGGGAGGCGGCCGCGGACGGCATCAACATGACCTTCGCGCCCATGCTGGATGTGTCCCGCGAGCCGCGCTGGGGGCGCACCGTCGAGGGTCCGGGCGAGTCCCCCTGGGTGGGTCGGCGGCTGGCCGAGGCCAAGGTGCGCGGCTTCCAGGGCGCCGATCTCGAGGCCGCCGACTCGATCGCGGCCGTGGCGAAGCACTACTGCGCCTACGGGGCGGTGACGGCGGGCCGCGAGTACGCCTCCGTGGACGTCTCCGACCGGACGCTTCGCGAGGTCCACGAGCCCCCTTCGCGGCCGCTATCGAGCTCCGGCGTCGCGGCCGTGATGCCCTCCTTCACCGACCTCGCCGGCATTCCCATGACCGCCCATGTCGGCATGCTGCGCGGCCGTCTGCGCCGGGAGCTCGGCTTCGACGGCGTTCTGGTCAGCGACTACAACGCCATTGCGGAGCTGATCCAACACGGCGTCGCCGCCGACCTCATCGAGGCCGCGACCCTGGCGCTCAAAGCGGGCGTCGACATCGACATGGTCTCGGGCGCCTATCTGCAGGGTCTGCCGATCGCGCTCGAGCGCGGTCTCGTCAGCCAGGCGGAGATCGACGAGTCGGTGCGCCGGGTGTTGGCGCTCAAGGCTCGCCTCGGGCCTGTTCGAGGATCCCTATCGGCGCGGCGCCACGCGCCGAGAGCGCCACGGTCGTCGCCGAGCGGCGCCGGCTCGCCCGCGAGGTCGCGGCGCGCTCCATGGTGTTGCTGAGCAACCGCGACGAGGCGCTGCCGCTTGTCGGCGGCATGCGGCGCCTGGCGCTCATCGGGCCGCTGGCCGATGCGCCCGGGGAGATGCGCGGCCCCTGGTGGTGCGCGGCGCAGCCCGAGGAGCAGATCGAGCGTGCTTGCCGGCATGCGCGCGGCGCTGCCGCAGCACGCCACATCCTCCACGCGAACGGAGTCGACATCGCGGGCGATGACGAGAGCGGCATCGCGGCCGCGCTGGAGCTCTGCGACGGCGCCGAGGCGGTGGTCCTGTGCCTGGGCGAGGCGGCCACGATGAGCGGCGAGGCGGCATCGCGCGCGCATCCCGGGCTTCCCGGCCGGCAGCGGCAGTTGGCGGAAGCCGTGTTGCAGCGTGCCGCCGCCGCAGGCGGTCCCGGTCATTGCCGTCCTCTTCTGCGGGCCGGCCGCTCATCGTTCCCTGGCTCGCGGAGCGGGCGAGCGCGCTGCTCGTCGCCTGGTTTCCGGGCTGCGAGGCCGGCCACGCGCTCGCGGACATCCTGACGGGCCGCATCTCGCCGAGCGGACGCACGCCGATCACCTGGCCGCGGGCGGTGGGCCAGATACCGCTCTTCTTCGGCGAGCGCAGCAGCGGCCGTCCCACCGATCCGACGGGCCCGTTCTCGAGCAGATACATCGACGAATCCAACGCAGCCGCTGTTCCCTTTCGGACACGGTCTGACCTACGGCCGCTGCAACATGAGCAGCTTGCGTGTGACGCCGCAATCGGCCGACGCTTGCGGCCACGGTGGAGGTGCGCGTCGACGTCGAGAATCAGGGCACACGCAAAGCGGAGGAGACCGTGTTCCTCTTCACGCGGCGCCTGAAGTCGCGTGTCGCTCCCCCTGCTCCTGGAGCTGCACGGCGTCGGCAAGATCACCCTGGAGCCGGGTGCGCGCGGACACTCTGGTCCTGCATCTGCCCGTGGCGGAGCTGCGCTCGCTCGGCCCCGATCTCGAGCCGTCTCTCGAGCCCGGCGCCGTCGATGATCCTCGTCGGGCCGAGCGCCGATCGCGCACTGCTACTGTCGGCCCAGCTGGACATCGTGGCTTGCAGAATAGGCACAGGATGTGCCGCCGCCGCAGGTGCGGGGCCTCATCGACGAGTCGCCGCTCTCGGCGACCGCCTCCGGCGCACCGTCGCTTGCGGTGATCGCGCAGCTCGCGCCCCGGCGCGGCACGTAGAGTCGCGGCTCCGTCACCTTGAAGAGCCCCACGGTCGTGGCGTCGGTCGCGGCACCGAGATGCATCAGGCCGGAATCGGCGCAGACGAAGCAGTCCGCAGCCTCCAGCACCGCGGCCACCTGGCGCACCCGGCGCGAGGAGTAGCCAGGCAGCTCGGCCAGTGCCGCCACTCCGTTCGGCGGCCGGATCTCGATGACCTGCGCGGACGGGCAAATGCGCGTGCAGGCTCGCGATCATGCGACGCCACCAGTCGACGCTGAACTGCTTCGCGCCCGTCGCGTGAGCGGCGACGGCGACCACGGGACCCGAGCTACCCGCACCGAGGATGCGCCCGATCTCTTGCCTGCCGGCGAGGCGCTCGGCGTCGGTCAGGCGGATGCTGAGCTTGGGTGTTTCCGCGCGGGCGCGCCGCGTCATCGAGCCCGAGGATGCCGCGCCGCAGCAGATATACCGGATAGTCCCCCATGTGTACCGGCGCGCCCACGAAAGGAACGCTGACATCGATACCGTCGGCTTCCCCGGCACGCGCGAAGCCGAGCTTGAGGCGTGCCGCCAGATGCCGCGTCAGGAAGCGCGCGGTCCAGGACCTGGGGGAAGGATCGATCAGGATGTCGTAACGGACGCGCCGTCACGCGCAACAGCGTCAGCAGATGCCGCAGCGGATGATGAAAGCCGCGAAACGGCAGCTGGTGCACGCGCCTGACCGAGCGGAAATTGCTGGAAAACCTCATGCGCGGACGGGCACGCCGTCAGGATCTCCACCCGCGCCGAAGGCAGCGTGGCCTCGATCTCCTCGACCAGCGGTGTCATCAGCAGCGTATTGCCGAGCCGCGTATTCGGGCGACAGATGAGAATCGTGGCGTCCGCATACACGCTGCGCCGGGGAGCTCGTGGCGCTCGCGGGCGCGGAGAGGAGCGTCGGCCGGCAGCATAGAGCCAAATTATGGCATGGCCCGGGTCATGCGTGGCCGGCTAGACTCTCGCCACGAAAGTTACCTGGGTGACCGGCTTGCATCCTTCGGAACTGGGCGCATCGGCCGCCGTCTTCCTGTCGCAGATCGTGGTGCTCCTGGTCGTCGGGCGGCTGCTGGGTGAGCTGCTCTCGCGCTGGGGCCAGCCGCCGGTCATGGGACAGCTGCTCGCCGGCGTCGTGCTCGGCCCCTCGGTGCTCGGCTTCATCTCACCTCGCGGCCGAGCTCGCGCTCTTCCCCCATGCGCCGCCGCAAAAGGCGATGCTCGATGCCGTGGCGCAGCTCGGGGTACTGCTCCTGCTGCTGCTCACGGGCATGGAGACGGACCTCTCGGTCATGCGCAACTGCGGGCGCGCCGCCATCAGCGTATCCCTGGCCGGCATCGCACTGCCCTTCCTCTTCGGTGTGCTGGCGATCGAGCTGCTGCCGGCCTCGATGCTGGTCCGGCCGGACCAGCGGCTCCTGCTCGCGCTTTTCATCGGCACGGCGCTCGCGGTGTCGTCGGTGAAGATCGTCGCCGCCCTGGTGCGGGAGCTCGGCTTCATCCGGCGCACGGTCGGCCAGATCATCCTGGCCGCCGCGATCATGGACGATGCGATCGGCTGGATATTCGTCTCGGTGCTGCTCGGGCTGGCCAGACACGGCAGCGTCGATGTCGGCGGAGTGGCGCGCAGCGTCCTCGGCACCATCGCGTTTCTCGCGTTCAGCATCACAGTGGGACGCCGGCTCGTTTTCCACGTGATCCGCTGGACCAACGATCACTTCGTGAGCGAGCTGCCTGTGATCACCGTCATCCTGGTGATCATGGGAGCGATGGCTCTGGCGACGAATGCGATCGGCGTGCAAACCGTGCTCGGCGCCTTCGTCGCCGGCGTTCTGATCGGCGAGTCGCCCATCCTGACACGCCACATCGAGGAGCAGCTGCGCGGCCTCATCGTGGCGCTCTTCATGCCGGTGTTCTTCGGGACGGCGGGCCTCGCCACCAACTTCGCCGCCCTGGGCCATCCCAACATGCTGCTGCTCACGGCCGGCCTCATCGTCGTGGCGAGCGTGGGCAAATTCTCGGGCGCAGTCCTCGGTGGCCGTCTCGCCGGGCTCACGGGCGCGGAATCGCTCGCCGTCGGATGCGGAATGAATGCCCGCGGCTCCACGGAGGTGATCATCGCCTCCATCGGGCTGACCATGGGCCTCATCGACGAGAGCTTCTTCACCGCCATCGTGGTCATGGCTCTCGTGACGACGCTCGCAATGCCGCCGATGCTGCGCTGGGCGTTGCAGCGTCTACCGATGCGGCCGGAGGAGGCAGCGCGCCTCGAGCGCGAGGCACTGGAGGAGCGAGGCTTCCTCTCGAGCGTCGAGCGGCTGCTCCTCGCGGCGGACGCGAGTCCGAGCGGCCAGCTCGCCTCGCGCCTCGCCGGCCTCATCGCCGGCGTGCGTCAGATCCCGACCACGGCCCTGCATTTCGAGCGCAGGCTCGCCGAGGGCGCGGCGGCCGAGCACACGACGGCCGTCATCCGCGAAGCGGCCGAGTCGGGCGGCGCGGAGAACGGCGGCTCGGAGCGGCTCGACCTGACGTTGAGGGTCGAGGAGCCGCAGCCTGGCGGCGATGCGATCCGCTCCGAGAACCGCAAGGGATACGGCCTCCTCCTCATCGGCCGGGAGCCGCCGCCCGCGGCGCGACGTTTCACCGCGTGATCGGCGCAGACCGCGGCGGAATTCTCCGGGCCGTTCGCAATGGTGCTGGCGCGTCGCGAGCACCGCGCGGGAAGGTTGCGGGCGCCGCTCAACATCCTGGTGCCGGTGTCGGGAACGAGCGTCTCACGGCGCGGCGCGGAGCTGGCGGTGGTTCTGGCGCAAGGCTCGCGCGGCTCGGTAACGGCCCTGCACATCGCGGGACGCGGCGCGCGGCGCCCGCTGCACAGCCGCTTCGGCGGGCTGTTCGCCAGACAGGATGAGATCGAGGATGAACCGGCCAACAACCCGATCACCGACGAGATCGTCCAACTGGCCCGCGCTTACTCCGTCAACGTGCGCTCCGCCGTGCGCAGCCATCGTGATCCCGACACTGCGATACTGCGCGAAATCGGCGCAGGGAGGTACGACGTGTTGGTCATGGGTGTCAGCCCGCGACCCGGCGATCCACTCAATTTCGGCGATGTCGCCTCGGTGCTGCTCGAGCGCGCGGAGTGCTCGCTGGTCTTCCTCGCGGGCGGAGCCCGACTAGGGCCGCCACTGCAGCAGGTCGCCGATCCGCTCCACGGCGACATCCGCGGCGGGATAGGCGGCACGCCTCCTTCGGGTCATTGGCATAGTGACCCTGCTGCGGGAAGATCGTGGTGAGGGATGCGCCCCACGCGCCCTTCATCGCCGTGAGGATGCGCAGCTTGTCGTCCACCATCACGTAATGGGACGCCGGATAACGCCGCTTCACGGAGTCGAGCATCCGCTCCTTGTGCAGATAGATGAGCACCCGCCCCTCGACGGCGTCCCAAATCCCGGAGCGGCGGATCTTGCGCGGCTGGAAGACCACATCCCCATCCGACAGGATCACGGTCGGGCCGAAGCGGCGGCAATGCGCCAACACCTCCAGCGCGTCGGGGTACAGTCGATTCGCGAATGGATAGTCGATCAGGAAGGACGACATCAGCAGGAGCTGCGGCTCGTCCAGATTCTCCAGTCGGTAGCGCTGCAGCGCGCCAAGGTAATCCGCGTACCCGAGCTCCGTGCGGAGCGTCTCGAAGATGGACCAGTAACGGTCTCGTTGCGCGCGGCCGAACTCCGCTTCGAGGTGCGCGCTCAGGTCACCCTGTACGGCATCGTTGTCGAGCAGCGTGTTGTCGACGTCGAACAGGAATACGGACTGCGCGGACTGCGGCATGGCTGTGAACTCAGCGTGGGGACCGGATGGTCCCCACGCTATCACGTCCTGCAGCCGACTGCGCGACTATCTCCGTTACTTTACGCTGTAACCGCGCGCGTCCAGGCAAGCCGTCATGGCGCGCCTGTAGTTATCAGGCGTTGCCGTGGCTGCCTGCGAGCTGTTGGCCGAATTCGTCGGGTCGTACCCGGTCTGGCCGACGGCCCACTGGTGGCACTGGTAGCGATCGCTCGCCGTCTGCTGGTCGCTCTGACCGTTCTTCGGATAGACGAAGAGGCTCATCGCGCCCTCCCCCGGAGGGGCGGTCGGCTGTGCGCCAGCCGGCGGCGGCGCTTCGGCTCCCTCTTCCACACCGCCCGTGAGCGGGGGCGGATCCGTCACGACGTAAGAGCCGTAATCAGGGTTCCAGGCGTAGTACACGCCCCGCGGTGTAGTAGTACGGCACCCCGCCCCACCAGTAGGTCGCGTAGCCTACCGGGAGTATGGGCAGGAACCATGGGAAGTCCCAGCCCAGGTAGACGTGCGGCCAGAAGCCGCCGTGCCAATAACCGCCACCCCAGGTGTGCGGCACCCAGCGCGGGCCCCACGGACGCACCCAGGCGCCACCGCGAGCGGCCGCCCCAGTTCGGGCGCATGCCAGCCCAATGCTGCGGCACGGCGTAGTGGGCGTGAGGCGCACCGTAGCCGCCGTGATAGCCACCGCCGTAATGCCCACCGCCACCATGTAGCCGGAATGCCCGCCGCCACCGTGGTAACCGCCATGGTCCTGTCCCAGCGCCGGCGTCACCGCCAAGAGAAGGGAAGCCGCCAGCGCCACCAAACCGCCAATGCCATTCCTGATTCGTACCATGGATTTCAGCCTATCTATTTGACCGGTCGGACCGTTCCCACCGTTACCATACCGTACAACGCGGCACCTGAAGGGGCGCTGACCAGCGACACTTTGGCGTCCCCCTGAGAACCACGTCACAGGGGTGCGGCTGAAGCTGGGTCTTGGCCGGCGCTCAGGCTCGCCCCACCACGAGCTTTACCGCCTCGAGCCCCCCAGGAGCGCCACGGCGGCTCCAACGCAGAGAAGCACCTGGAAAGTGTGTAACGCACCCAAGTGCAGGAAAGCGGCCAGCGCGGGAATGAGAAAAATCGCCGCCAGCGCCCCCGCCGCCGCGGTCACGCTCACCCACAGCGCCGGATTCGGGCGCGCCAAGCCCGCGAGCGGTGAGACGCTGAAGCTGCGGTTAGCGAAGATCAGCGCGTAGTTGGCGCACACCAGGGTAAGAAAGCCCATCGAGCGCACCGTCTCGGCGGGCAAGCCGCGCCGCGTCGCATAGAGAAACACGCCGCACACCGCGACGATCGCCAGCGCT
Organism: uncultured Pseudomonadota bacterium; assembly: GCA_963726045.1. Classification (GTDB taxonomy): domain Bacteria; phylum Pseudomonadota; class Gammaproteobacteria; order Steroidobacterales; family Steroidobacteraceae; genus 13-2-20CM-66-19. The sequence continues at coordinate 357,662 of CAVSAZ010000008.1, read as the reverse complement.
CCCTGCAGGAACCCCGTCAGCAGCAGCGGCCGTGACAGCAGCTGCGCCCTCGGGATCACGCGGCGGCCGGGCCATGACGTCCCGCTCGTCGCGCTCCGCCTCGAGCACGACCGAGCACAGCGGATCGATGATGAGCTCGAGGATTGCGATCAGCATCGGGGTCAACACCAGCGGTCGACCCAGGGCGATCGGCACCAGCGCGAGGCCCGCGATCGGCAGATGGATGGCGACGATGTAGCCCACCGCCTTGACCAGGTTGTCGTAGATGCGGCGCCCGAGCCGCACCGCGCGCACGATGGAGTTGAAATCATCGTCGAGCAGAACCAGCGCGGAGGCTTCGCGTGCGACATCGGTCCCGCGCTGACCCATTGCGATGCCGATGTGCGCCGAGCGGAGCGCCGGCGCATCGTTCACACCATCGCCCGTCATGGCGACGACTTCGCCGCGCGCCTTGAGGGCCGAGACGATGCGCAGCTTCTGCTGCGGCGTGATGCGCGCGAAAACCGACACGTCCGGCGCGTGCTCGCGAAGCGACGCTTCATCCAACCGCGCGAGCTCCGGACCCGTCATGACTTCCGCATGCTCGATGCCGGCTTGCGCCGCGATCGCGCGCGCGGTCGCGGGATGATCGCCGGTGATCATCACCACCCGAATCCCAGCCGAGCGGCATTCGGCCACGGCCTGCGGAATGCCGGCGCGCAGCGGATCCACGAAGCCGATCAGGCCGAGGAACTCCAGAGGCAGCTCGCAGCGCGCTCTCGGGCGGCGCGGTGGCCGCGAGCTGCGCCGAGGCAACGGCGAGCACCCGCATCCCGCGGCGCGCCAGATCCTCCACCCTGGTACGCAGCGCCTGCAGCGCCGCGGCATCGAGGCGGCAAAGCGCTGGCGATCGCCTCCGGTGCGCCCTTGGCGGCGGCAAGCAGGGAGCCGCCCGGCAGACGCCAGACCTGCACGAGCGCGGGCAGCTCCGGCAGCCACGGATATCCGCGGACGAGCTCCGCACCTGCCGTGACGGCGCCAACGTCGTCCGCCAAGCGCACCAATGCGCGGTCCATCGGATCCACCGCTTCGGGCCGGCTCGCCAACACCGCGGTCGCCAGCAGCTCCTGCAGCCGGGGATGCAGCGCCTGCGCCGCGTCCGCGGAGCGCACCGCGGCCGCGCAGTGCGCATCCCGCTCCAGCCATTCGACCGACATGAGATTGCGGGTCAGCGTTCCCGGTCTTGTCGGTACAGAGCACGGTGGCGGCGCCCAACGTCTCGATGGCCGCGGGTCGCCGGGTCAACACCTGCGAGCGCGACAGCCGCCAGGCGCCCATCACCATGAACACGGTGAGGACCAGAGGAAACTCCTCCGGCAGCATCGACATCCCGAGCGCGATGCCGCCGAGCAGTCCCTGCAGCCATGCCCCCCGCAGCAGGCCATAAAGCAGCACCGCGAGCGCGCTCAACGACAGGCCGACGATGGCGAAGCCCGTAACGAAGCCGCGCGTCTGGACCTGCAGGCGCGGCGGCTCCGGAGTGATCCGCGTGACGGCATGTCCGATCTTGCCGATCTCGCTGCGCAGCCCCGTCGCGGTGACGACCGCGAGACCACCGCCCGTGACGATCAGCGTGCCCGAGAAGACGAGAGGAAGGTCATCGCCGCCCGGGCGCCGCCTCGGCAGGCGGGGTTTGCGCTGCCATGACTTCGGCCGGCGCGACGCGCTTGCGCACCGGGACCGACTCTCCCGTGAGCAGACTCTCGTCGGCCTGGACATCGTCTCCGGAAACCAACAGCGCATCCGCGGGAACGCGGTCGCCCTCGGCGAGCACCAGCAGATCGCCGCGCACGACTTCCCTGCCGGGGATACGCGATCTGCTCGCCGTCGCGGATGACGAGCGCCCGCGGGCTCGTCAGGTCCCGCAGTGCCTCCAGCACCCGCTCGCTCCTGCCCTCCTGGATGATCGCGATCGCCACCGAGAAACAGGCGAACGCGAACAGCACCAGCGCCTCGCCGCGGCTGCCGAGCAAGAGATACAACACGCCGGCGCCGAGCAGCAGGGCGAACATCGGCTCCCGCACCACCTCCAGGATGATGCGCAGCGCCGGTCCGGCGCTCGAGCTCCGGCAGCGCGTTCGGACCCTCGGCCCGCAGCCGCTGCCGCTTCGCGCCCTGCCCACGGCGCATTGCGCGGGCATCGGATTGAGCATCGCATATCGACTGCCGGGGCGTCGCTGAGCCACGACACTGTGACGTGTGACTCATGCTTACACGGGTTAACTTTTGGTAATAATCGTCACCGCGCCTGTTCCTGCGACGTTGTTAACGCCTGACAGCCCGCAAATCGGGCGCAATGCAACTCCCGGCAATTGTGCCGCGAGGAGCCCTTTTATGTCGCAATCGATCCGCACCGTCCTCACCGCCGTCGCCGCCACAGTCTCGCTGGCCTGCCTCGCGGCACCGGCCTTTGCGGACACTCCGTGGCAGGCGAACCACCCGCGGCGCGTCGAAGTCAACAGCCGCTGGCCAATCAGAATGCGCGCATTCACCAGCAGGTGAGGGACGGCCAGATGAGCCGTGCCAAGGCTGCCCGCCTGCATGCCGCCGACCATCGCATCCGCACGCAGGAGCGGCGCATGGCTTCCCGGCATGACACCCACCTCACCAGGCACGAGGATGCGAAGCTCAACCGGGAAGAGAATCACGTCAGCCGTCGCATCGGCCAGTGATCCGTTAAATCCGCTGCTGACCGCATCTAGTATTCGCGCCGACGACTGGGCGGGGCCGTCTCACGACGGCTCCGCTTTTTTTTCAGCCCCTGCGGCGGGAGATCACCATCACGGCGATCAGCACCACGGCGATGTTGAGCACCCACCAGGCAAACATGCCGTGGCTCTCGAGCTCATCCAGCGCGCTCAGCTGCCTCGGCACGGTCACGGTGCCCGTGAGGAGCTCGCGGATACCATCATGGGAGACGACGACCCCAAGGAAGTGAGCGCCGCCGGTCTGATCACGCGTCGCGATGAGATAGGTCCCATCCGGTTGCGCCGTGACCGGGACGCTGTGACCATCGAGGGTTACCGTCACATTCCCCGAACCTACGATCGGCTGGTGATTGGAAACACGCGCGACCCGCAGACTGAATGCATGGTCCGCGGGCGCGGCCGTCAGGGTCAGTAGCGCGGAGTGCGCCACCACGATCGAGCCCACCTGGGGTGCGGAGGACGCTGGCATCGGCTAATCCTGCTGCAGGCCCAGGAAGCTCTCGAGAGCCTCCATTCCCAGCAGGAACCCACGCAACTGCTCCTTAGTCAGGCATGCGAGCAGCTGCCGCTCGCGCTCGAGAACGAGCAGGCACGAGTTCGGCATACATGCGCCGTCCCGCCTTGGTGAGACGTACCTCCCGCTCGCGCCGGTCGGCGGCGCTCGAAGCTCGCTCCATGAGGTCGCGCTCCTCCAGATGGGCTATGGCCCGGCTCACCCGCGTCTTGTGCATCCGGGTGCTCTCCGCGATGTGCTGGGCGGTGCAGCCATGCTGCGACCCGACGGTCGCCATTACACGCCACTCCGGAATATCGAGGCCGAAGCGCTCCCGGTAAATGTCGGAGAGATGTTTGCTGACGCCGACCGCCAGGCGATTGAGGCGATACGGCACGAAGCCGGCGAGCTCGAGCCCGAGCTCATTCGGCGCGCGGACGCTCATGCCGCCACCCTCGAAATAGTTGCGATCGCAACTAATTGTGTCATCATAGGAGACAGAGCATACCGGAGTGAGCAATGAGCACCGCGATTGGTGACCGGCGGCGCGCAGCCGGCGCCCCTGAAATACCTGCCGGGATTCGGCAACCACGTTCGCCACCGAGGCGCTGCCCGGCGCCCTCCCCGAGGGTCGCAACTCCCCGCAACGCTGCCCGTACGGCCTCTATGCCGAGCAGTTCTCGGGCACCGCCTTCACCGCGCCGCGGCAGGCCAATCGGCGCAGCTGGCTGTATCGCATCCGTCCGGCCGCGATGCTCGCGCGCCCTTTTCAACCGCTGCCGCACCGGGGACTCGTCGGACGCTTCGACGCGCTCACCGTGTCACCGAATCCGCTGCGCTGGAGCCCGCCGCCCATTCCACGGGAGCCGGCCGATTTCATCGATGGGCTGCTGACGCTCGGTGGCACCGGCTCATCGGATGCTCACACCGGCTGCGGCATTCACTGGTACCTCGCCAACCGCTCGATGCGCGACCGCTTCTTCTACGACGCCGACGGTGAGCTCCTCATCGTGCCTCAGCTCGGGCGACTGCGTGTCGTGACCGAGCTCGGGGTGCTGGAGGCGGCGCCGCAGGAAGTGCTGCTGATTCCGCGGGGGCTGCGCTTCAGGGTCGAGCTGCTCGACGGCGAAGCGCGCGGCTACATCTGCGAGAGCTTCGGCGCGCCGATGCGACTGCCCGACCTCGGCCCCATCGGCTCGAATGGCCTCGCCAATCCGCGCGATTTCCAGACGCCGGTAGCGTGGTACGAGGACCGTGAGGGCGAAATGGAGCTGGTGGCGAAGCTCGGTGGCGAGCTCTGGACGGCGACGCTCGATCACTCCCCGCTCGACGTCGTCGCCTGGCACGGCAACAACGCCCCCTGCAAATACGACCTGCGCCGTTTCAACACCATCGGATCCGTGAGCTACGACCATCCGGATCCGTCGATCTTCCTGGTGCTGCAATCCGTCAGCGACACCCCCGGAGTCGACACGGTGGATTTCGTGATCTTCCCGCCCCGCTGGCTCGCGATGGAAGACTCTTTCCGGCCGCCCTGGTTTCACCGCAATATCGCGAGCGAATGCATGGGGCTTGATCCACGGCGTCTATGACGCCAAGGCAGGCGGCTTCGAGCCCGGCGGCGCATCGCTCCACAACTGCATGACCGGCCATGGCCCGGACGCCGAAACCTTCGAGCGCGCGCTACGCGCCGATACCACGCGCCCGCAGCGCATCAGCGATACGATGGCCTTCATGTTCGAGACCCGGACCCTGATCCGCCCCACCCGCCGGGCGCTGGAGCTGCCGCAGCTGCAGCCCGAATACGCGCAATGTTGGAGCGGTCTCGGCAAGCACTTCAGCCCGGACACCCGCGGATGAGCCCGCCCCTCGATTCGACTCACGATGTGCAGCTGCGCAGCTGGGTGGCCGCCGCCAATCTCCCGGGCGGCGATTTTCCCATTCAGAACCTGCCGCTTCGCCGTGCTGCCGGCGCGCGGGCAGCGATGAGAATTTCCGCTGCGGCGTCGCAATCGGCGACAGCGTGCTCGACCTCGGCGCGCTCGACATGTTGAGTCCCTTCGAGGGCCTTGCGGCCGAGGCGCTCGCCGCCTGCGCGGAACCCTCGTTGCGCGGTCTCATGGCACTCGGAAGAGCGGCGCTGGGTCGCGCTGCGCCGCAGCCTGTCGCAGTGCCTGCGCGAAGGCGCGCCGCGCGCGGCGGAGCTCGGCACTGCGCTCATTGCCCAGCGTGACGTGGAATTCTCGCTGCCCGCCAGAATCGGCAACTACACCGATTTCTACGCATCCATTCATCACGCCACCGCCGTCGGGCGCCTCTTCCGGCCCGACCAACCGCTGTTACCCAACTACAAGTGGGTGCCCATCGCTTATCACGGACGCGCCTCCTCGCTGGGCGTCTCCGGCCAGCCGGTGCGGCGCCCGCGCGGCCAGGTCATGCCGCGCGGCGCCGAGCGGCCGCACCTCGCGCCGAGCGCGCGCCTCGACTTCGAGCTCGAAGTCGGCATGCTCATCGGGCCGGGTAACCCTCTCGGCGCGCCGATACCGGTAGCGCAGGCCGAGCAACATGTGTTTGGCCTCTGCCTCCTCAACGACTGGTCCGCCCGCGACCTGCAGGCCTGGGAATATCAGCCGCTCGGCCCGTTCCTCGCCAAGAGCTTCGCCACCACGATCTCCCCCTGGGTGGTGACCCTGGAAGCGCTCGCCCCATACCGGTTGCCCTGGAGCCGCGCGGCCGAGCATCCGCAGCCGCTGCCTTATCTCGATTGCGCCGAGTTGCGGACTGCCGGCGCGATCGACATGCACCTCGAGGTAGCGCTCGAGACCGACGCCATGCGCGCTCGCGGGTCGGCGCCGCAGTCCCTCGCCCGAACCAACTTTCGCCACAGCTACTGGTCGGTCGCCCAGATGGTGGCGCACCACACCGTGAACGGCTGCAACCTGCAGCCGGGAGATCTCCTCGGCAGCGGTACGCAGTCCGGCCCGACGCCGGATCAGGCCGGCTCGCTACTCGAGCTCACCGTGGGAGGCAAGGACGCGATCGCGCTCGAGAGCGGCGAGACGCGCACCTTCCTCGAGGACGGCGACCGGGTGATCCTACGGGCCTGGTGCGAGCAGCCAGGCCGCCCGCGGATCGGTTTCGGCGAAGCCAGCGGCCGGGTACTCGCCGCCGACTGAGCCCAGGCACATGCATGTGCCCCGCCGCCGCAGGTGGCGGAGCTTTGGGCAAAAACCACGCTTTTTGACCAAAGCAGCGCTGGGCCGGGCAGGAGCCCGGATCCATCGCTATCGGATCAACCGGCCGCACAGATCCAGCAGCGGGCTCGGCAGGACGCCGAGCACGAACACAGCCGCGGCATTGAGGCCGAGCGCGAGACGGGCGCCGTGCGGCCGCAGGGTGGCCGGCAGATTGTCCGGCGGCGCATCGAAGTACATCAGCTTGACGACGCGCAGATAATAGAAGGCGCCGACCACCGACATTGCAGCGGCGACTACCACCAACCCGAGGTGATTCGTCTCCCACAGCGCCTGAAATATCCTGAGCTTCGCCCAGAAGCCGACGAATGGCGGTACCCCGGCCGTCGAGAACATGAGGACCATCATGACTAGCGCGAGCAGCGGGTCGCGCTGATAGAGCCCCCTGAAGTGATCGAGCTTGTCCGCCTCGAAGCCCTTGCGGCTCATGAGCAGGACCACGCCGAACGAGCCGCCCACCATGAGCACGTAGACCAGCGTGTAGTAGAGCGACGCCGTGTAACCGTCCGGGGTGCCGGTGACGAAGCCGAGTACGATGAAGCCCACATTGCCGATGGTCGAGTAGGCGAGCAGCCGCTTGATGTTCGACTGCACGATCGCCAACAGGTTGCCGACGATCAGGGTCAGCACCGCGAGCGGAGTCAGCATCAGCGTCCAGTCCGCGGCCGTACCGGCAAGGCCGTGGGCAAGCAGGCGCAGCGCCAGCGCGAAATAGGCGATCTTCGGTACCGTGCCGACGAACATCGTCACACTGGTCGGCGCGCCCTCATAGACGTCCGGCAGCCACATGTGAAAAGGCACCGTACCGAGCTTGAATCCGACCGCCACGACGATGAACGCCAGTCCCAGGATCACCCCGAGGCTGGTGGGCGAGTGCAGCCGGGTCGCGATCACTTCGAGGTCGAGCGTGCCGGTGAGCCCGTAGACGATCGACATGCCGTAGAGCAGCGTGCCGGAAGCGAGCGCGCTCAGGACGAAATACTTCATCGCCGCCTCGGCGGCGACACCCGACTCCCGATCGAACGCCACCATTGCGTACAACGAGAGAGCCAACAGCTCCACCCCGATATAGACGGTGATCAGAGTGTTGGCGGAGATGAGCACGAAAATGCCGAGCAGCGCGTTCAGAGCGAGAACGTCATATTCACCGCGCAGGATGTTGCGGTTCTCGAGATACGTCCGCGAGTAGATGAGCGCCAGGGCGGCGAACAGGAAACCGGCGAGCTTCAGCACCAGGGCGAGCGGGTCGGCGACGTAGTTGCCGGCAAACAGCACCATGTGGTGCTCAACGTTGCTGTAACGCACTGTGACGGCTGCCCCCACGACAAGAAGGATCAGCGTGAGCGTTGATGTCGCACCGCGACGCGTGACGCCGACGAAAACCTCGAAGAGCAACACCACGCAGATCGCGAAGGCGAGGTAGATCTCCGGGATCGCGGGACTGATGCTGTGCCAGTTCGTCATTCTTGATTGTCCTAGGGACGGATCACAGCGGGATCTTGCTGGCGACCGCCTGGGCGACCAGGTGATGGATTGAGGGTTCCATGATCTTCAGCAGCGGCGCCGGCCAGATGCCGACCGCCAGCACCAGCACCGCCAGCGCTCCGAGGATGAAGAATTCACGGCCATTGAGGTCGGTGAGCTGTGGCCACGTGCTCGTTGGCCACCGGACCGAAGATCACGCGCTTGACCATCCACAGGGTGTAGGAAGCGCCGAGGATCAGGGTCACGGCGGCGAGCGTCGAGTACCAGAAGCTCGCCTTGAAGGTCGCGAGAATGACCAGGAACTCGCCGACGAAGCCCGAAGTGCCGGGCAGCCCCGCGTTGGCGAGCGCGAACATCACCATGAAGGACGCGAAGATCGGCATGGTGTTGACGACGCCGCCATAGGCGGAGATCTCGCGGCTGTGCACCCGGTCATAGAGGACCCCGACGCACAGGAAGAGCGCACCGGAGATCAGCCCGTGCGACACCATCTGCACCATCGCCCCGTCCATGCCCATCCCCGCACCCTGCGTCTGTCCGGTGGCGCGGACGATCTCATAGACCACGAACGCTCCAAGGGTCACGAACCCCATGTGCGCGATCGAGGAGTAGGCAATCAGCTTCTTCATGTCAGCCTGGACGATGGCGACCAGGCCGATGTAGATCACCGCGATCAGCGACAGCGTGATGATCAGCATGTTGAGCTCGCGACTGGCGTCGGGCGTGACGGGCAGGCTGAAGCGCAGGAAGCCGTACCCTCCCATCTTGAGCATGATGGCGGCAAGGATCACCGAACCTCCCGTCGGCGCCTCGACGTGCGCGTCGGGGAGCCACGTGTGTACCGGCCACATGGGCACCTTCACGGCGAAAGCCAGCAGGAAAGCGAGGAATATCCAGCGCTGCTCGATCAGCGTGAGCGGCAGGGCCTGGAAGCTCGCGATCGCGTAGTTGCCGGCCTTCACATACATGTAGATGAGGGCCACCAGCATGAACACGGAGCCGAGGAACGTGTACAGGAAGAACTTGATGGTGGCGTAGACGCGCCGCGGACCGCCCCAGATGCCGATGATGAGAAACATCGGTATCAGCATCGCTTCCCAGAAGAAGTAGAAGAGCAGTGCATCGGTGGCGGAGAACACCCCGATCATCAGCCCCTCCATGATGAGGAAGGCGGCGAAATACTGCGCGGCGCGGACCCTGATCACGGTCCAGCCGGCGATCACCACCGGAATGGTCATCAGGGCCGTCAGCACCACGAGCGGCAGCGAGATGCCATCGAGCCCGAGCGCGTAGAAGGCGTTGAAGCGCGGAATCCACGGCGCCGATTCCACGAACTGGTAGGCCGCCGTCGGGTGTCGAAATGCACGACCATGGGCAACGACACGCGAACGTCGCGATCGCGGCGGCCAGCGCCAGCCAGCGTCCCGCGGCGATGTTGCGGTCGCCGAGCATGAGCACGACGACGCCGGCGGCGATGGGCAGCCAGATCAGGACGGATATCAGATGTGCGTGCATTCTTGAGCTTTCGCGCTTCAGCCGCGGTGCAGGAACCAGCCGAGCAGCGCCGCCAGACCGATCACGATCCAGAAAGCGTACGAGTAGAGGTAGCCGCTCTGCACGCTGGCGCAGGACGCCGCCGAACCAGCCGATGGTCTCGGCCGAGCCATTGACCATCGCGCCGTCGATGAGGCCCTGGTCGCCGGCCTTCCACAGGCCGAAGCCGAGGCCGCGCGTGAAGGCCGCCACGACCTTCTCATTCAGCCAGTCGAAGTAGTATTTCTGGACCAGGAGCCGAGCGCAGCCACGCCCAAGGTGCGCGCCGCCTGGTCCGCGAGCGCCGGACGGCGGAAGCAGGCCCAGGCTGTCAGGAATCCCGCGGCCGTCAGCCAGAAAGGCGCTCCGAGGAAACCGCGCAGGCCGAACGCCGCCGGGCCGTGAAAGTCGCGGGCCATCTCACCGATCACGTTGTTGGCAGGCAGCACGAAGATGGAGCTGCCGAAATAGCTGCCGAAGAGCACCGGCCCTACGGTGAAGATAGCCGACGAGTGCGATGGGATGGCCAGTGCGATGAGCGGCACGGTCACCACCCACGGGCTCTCGTGCGGCTCCACGGCATGATGGCCATGCCCGTCGTGGCCGTGCCCGTCACCATGCTCCGCCTCGACGTGACGGAAGCGCTCCTCGCCGTGGAAAGTCATGAAGAGCAGCCGGAACGTGTAGAGCGAGGTGACGTATGCGCCGAGCAGCACGCACCAGTAGGCGTACGTCGCGCCCCAACGGTGCGAAGCACCCGACCGCCTCGATGATCGAATCCTTCGAGTAATAGCCGGAGAAGAACGGCGTCGCGACCAGCGCCAGACCACCGATCCAGCAGGTGACGGCCGTGATCGGCATGTACTTGCCGAGGCCGCCCATCTTGCGCATGTCCTGCTCGTGGTGCATGCCGATGATCACGGAGCCGGCCGCCAGGAAGAGCAGCGCCTTGAAGAAGGCGTGCGTCATCAGGTGGAAGATCGCCGCGCTGTAAGCCGATACGCCGAGCGCGACCGTCATGTACCCGAGTTGCGAGATCGTCGAATACGCAATCACGCGCTTGATGTCGTTTTGGACGACGCCGATCAGTCCCATGAAGAAGGCGGTGGTCGCACCGATGACGAGCACGAACGAGAGCGCGGTCTCCGAGTACTCGAAGAGCGGCGACATGCGCGCCACCATGAAGATGCCCGCGGTCACCATGGTCGCGGCATGGATGAGCGCGGAGATCGGCGTCGGGCCTTCCATGGAGTCCGGCAACCACACGTGCAGCGGCACCTGCGCCGACTTGCCCATCGCACCGACGAACAGAAAGATGCAGATCAGCGTGAGCGCATTGACGCTGCTCGCGGAGGTGATCGGGATGACCTGATGCGCGAGCGCCGGAGCGGCGGCGAACGCATCGCCATAGTGCAGCGAATGGGTGAAGGAGAACACCGCCGCGATGCCGATCACGAAGCCGAAGTCTCCCACCCGGTTGGCGATGAACGCCTTCAGGCTGGCGAAGATGGCGCTCGGTCGGGTGTACCAGAAGCCGATCAGCAGGTACGACACCATGCCCACCGCTTCCCAGCCGAAGAACAGCTGCATGAAGTTGTTCGACATCACGAGCATGAGCATCGAGAAGGTGAACAACGAGATGTAGCTGAAGAAGCGGGTATAGCCGGGGTCGTCCTCCATGTAGCCGATGGTGTAGACGTGCACGCAGAGCGACACGAACGTCACCACCACCATCATGAGCGCGCTCAAGCGGTCGATCAGGAAGCCGACATCGATGTGCACGCCGTCGCTGATCAGCCAGGTATAGACAGGCCCATCGAACGTCGGGACCCCGTCCGCATAGAGCTGCTCGAGCACGTAGATCGAAAGACCGCACGAAATGGCAACGGCGAGGATCGTGACGGTGTGCGCCCCCACGCGTCCGACGACGCGCCCGCCGATGCCCGCGATCGCGGCGGCGATCAGAGGCAGCAGAGGGATGAGGATCAGCAGATGCGGATTCATTCGCGCTAGCCTCGCAGGGTATTCATGTCTTCGACGTTGATGCTGCGCCGCTCCCGGAACAGCACGACGACGATTGCGAGGCCGATCGCCGACTCCGCCGCCGCCACGGTGAGCACGAAGAACACGAACACCTGACCGTTGATGTCGCCCAGGACCCGCGAGAACGCTATGAAATTGAAATTGGCGGCGAGCAGCAGCAGCTCGATGCACATCAGCAGCAGGATCACGTTCTTGCGGTTGAGGAAGATGCCGGCCACGGACAGCGCGAACAGCACGCCCGGAGAGCGTGAGGAGATCGGCCAGGGTGATCGCGTGCGTGCGATCATGTCCGCTTCTCCGCCTCGACCTTCACGATGCGTACGCGGTCGGCGGCACGCACCGACACCTGGCGCGAGACGTCCTGCACCTTGAAGCCCGGCCGGTGGCGCATGGTGAGCGCGATGGCCGCCACGATCGCCACCAGCAGCACCATCGCGGCCAGCTCGAACGGATAGGCGTAGCGCGTGTAAAGCACCTCGCCGAGCGCCCGTGTGTTGCTGTAGTCGATGGCTTCGGGAAGGGCGCTGCGGGCGACCTGCAGGCCATTGAGCGTGGTGCGACCATACGACCCAGGCGATCTCGGCAATCACCGCGCGGCGGTCAGCCAGCCGAGCCAGGCGAAGCGGATGAAGCCGCGTCGCAGCTCCGCCAGGTCGATGTCGAGCATCATGACCACGAAGAGGAACAGCACCATCACCGCGCCCGACGTATACCAGCACCAGCACCAGCGCCAGGAATTCCGCGCCCGTGAGCAGCCAGATCACCGCCGAGTTCATGAAGCAGAGCACCAGGAACAGCGCCGAGTACACCGGGTTGCGCGCCACGATGAGCCCGAGCGCCGAGGCGACGAGCAGCGTGCCGAAGATGTAGAAAAGGATCTGGACTAGCATGGTTTACGCCTCGCGCACCGTCAGCGGTACGGCGCGTCCGCCCCCTTGTCGGCGGCGATCATGGACTCGTAGCGCTCCCCCACCGCGAGCAGCTTGTCCTTGCTCATGATGTTCTCGCCACGATGCTCCATGTGGTACTCGTGAATGCGGGTGAGCACGATGGCATCCACCGGACAGGCTTCCTCGCAGAAGCCGCAGTAGATGCACTTGAAGAGATCGATGTCGTAGCGCGTGGTGCGCCGCGTACCGTCCTGCGACACGTCGGAATCGATCGTGATGCACACGGCCGGGCAGACGGCTTCGCACAGCTTGCAGGCGATGCACCGCTCCTGGCCGTTGGCATAGCGGCGCAGCGCGTGCAGGCCGCGGAAGCGCGGCGACTGCGGGGTCTTCTCTTCCGGGTAATTGAGCGTGTACTTGCGTCGTGAAGAAGGTGCGCGCACGTGACCGAGAGTCCCTTGATGAGCTCGGGCATCAGAAATGTCTTCAGCGGATTGGCCATCGCCTCGCCTCCTTCAATGGAACCAGGGCCGCGACCAGGGCCCGATGTGGTAGGCCGCGAGCACCATCTCCACCCCGATCCACACCAGCGTCACGGGAATGAGCGCTTTCCAACCGAGCCGCATGATCTGGTCGTAGCGGTAGCGCGGGAAGGTCGCGCGCAGCCACAGGAAGAAGAACAGGACGATGAAGATCTTCAGTCCCAGCCAGAAGAAGCTCGACTGGCCGAGGATCGTCGGCCCGATGACGGGCCATCCCTGCCACGGCGACAGCCAGCCGCCGAAGAAGAACACCGCCGTCAGCGCCGAGATCAGAATCATGTTGGCGTATTCGGCGAGGAAAAAGAGCGCGAAGGCGATGCCCGAGTACTCGACGTGGAAGCCCGCGACGATCTCCGACTCTCCCTCGGCCACGTCGAACGGCGCGCGGTTGGTCTCGGCGACTCCCGAGATGAAATAGACGATGAGGAGCGGAAACAGCCAGAACCAGTTCTGCGACAGGAATCCGCCCTCCTGGGCGCGCACGATGGTGCCGAGGTTCATGCTGCCCGATGCCATCAGCACGCCGACCAGCGCGAAGCCCATGGCGATTTCGTATGCCACCATCTGCGCCGCCGAGCGCAGCGCGCCGAGAAACGCATACTTCGAGTTGGCCGACCAGCCCGCGATGATCACGCCGTACACGCCCATGGAGGTGAGCGCCAGCAGGTAGAGCAGCCCGGCGTTGGCCTTGGACACGACCAGCTCGGGCGAGAGCGGAATCACCGCCCAGGCCGCGAACGCCGGAATGAGGGCGACCATCGGCGCCACGCCGAACAGGAACTTGTTGGCGTTGGTCGGGAAGATCACTTCCTTGGTCAGGAGCTTGAACACGTCCGCGAACGGCTGGCCGAGCCCCGGAAAGAGGCCGAGCAGACGGACGCGGTTCGGTCCGCGGCGCAGCTGCATCCAGCCGATGACCTTGCGCTCCCACAGCGTCAGGAACGCGACGCAGAGGATGAGCACGACCGTGATGATCACGATCCACACCGTCGTCCGGGCGATGTCCGGGAGCGACCCCCAGGCAGTGACGAGAGTTTGGAGCATGGTCAGTAAGTCACCGCGGATGTGCGACCTTCGCGGGTTCTTTGCAGAGAGGGAGCCCGGCGCACCACGGCGTCGATCTGATACATGGGTATGTCAACGACACTCTGCGCGGGTTGCGCTGCGGCCTGCTGCCCGACCGCATGGCCGCCCGAGTAGGCCGGGGCCGAATACGCCGTCGGTTGCGCCGACCAGCCGCGCCAACTCCTCGCGGACGTCCTCCGATGACTGGTAATCGAAACCGGGCAGGCCGAGGAGATTTCCGAGCACGCGCAGGATCTTCCAGCCCGGGACGCGACTCCCCGACGGGAGCGGCCGCGCCGGTCTGGCTCTGCCACACGCCTTCGAGGTTGACGTAGGTCCCGGAAGTCTCCGCGAATGTGCCCGCCGGAAGGAGTACGTGCGCGACCTTGCGCAAGGCCTCGGTCGCGAACGGCGTGATGGCCACGACCAGCTCCGCCTGTCCCAACGTGCGCGCGGCATCGGTGCCCGGCGAATCGATCCATGGCTCGATACCGCCGACCAGAAGATAGGACTTGAGCGGCCGCGCCAACATGTCGGCCGCGTTCGCGCCGGCAGACTGACCCGTGCCGCTGACCGGCTTGCCGCCGGCCTCCCGGTGCGGCACGGCGCCGGCGAGATGAGCCCCCGCCGCATTGGCGCCTTCCGCCAGCATGCCGAGGGCAGGCTCCCGTCACCTGCGCCAGAGCGGCGGCAAGCGCCCTCAGATCGGCGAAGCGCGGATGCCGCAGCGCCAGCGCGCCCAGCCACACCGCGCGCTTCTCGCCCGCGGCGAGCGCCGCGGCGGCGGCGCGATGTCGATCATTGACCTGCGCGCCAGCGACCACCTGCGACAGGTGCGGCGGCACCGCTGCGCCCGCAGCTGCCGCTGCCGCACGCAGAATGGCGGCGAGATCGGCCACCTGCGCCGCCGGCGCGGACTCCACGTAGGCCGCCACCGGGAAGTAGTAGTTGAAAACCGCCGGATTGAGCAGCGCCACCTTGGCGCCGCGGCGCGCCGCCTTGCGCACGCGATGCGCCAGGATCGGTGCCTCGCGGCGCAGGTTCGCGCCCACGATGAGCAACCCCTGCAGCGAGTCTATATCCGCGATGCGCAGACCCAGGTTGGGATAGACAGGATCCGCTTCCTGGTCACGGAAGTCGTGTTGCCGCAGCCGTGAGTCGATGTTGCCGCTGCCGAGGCCGCGGGCGATGCGCCCGGCGAGGTAGAGCTCCTCGAGCGTTCCCGATGGGCTCGCCAGCACGCCGAGCTGCGGGCCGCGGCCGCGCAAGCCTTCGGCCGCCCTCGCCAGCGCGCTTTCCCAGTCGGTCTCCACCCATGTCGCCATCGCCTGGCGGATCATCGGGCGCTGCAGCCGCTCCTCGCTGTAGACGCCCTCGTAGCTGAAGCGGTCGCGGTCGGCGATCCAGATCTCGTTGATCGCCTCGTTCTCGCGCGGCACCACCCGCATGAGCCGGCCGCGCAGCACGTGTCCGAAGAGATTGCTGCCGGTGCCGTCATGCGGCGACACCAGCGGCACCGACATCATCTCCCAGGCGCGGGCGGTGAAGCGGTACGGCTTGGAGACGAGCGCGCCGACCGGACAGAGATCGATCACATTGCCCGAGAGCTCGTGGTGCACCGTGCTCTCGATGTAGGTGCGCACCTTCATGTGCTCGCCGCGGCCGATCATGCCGAGCTCCTGGATGCCGGCGATCTCCTCGGTGAAGCGGATGCAGCGCGTGCAGTGGATGCAGCGCGTCATGTCGGTGGCGATGAGCGGACCGAGGTTCTCGTCCGGCACCGAGCGCTTGCGCTCGACGAAGCGGGAGATGTCGCGGCCGAAGCCGACCGCCAGGTCCTGCAGCTCGCACTCCCCGCCCTGGTCGCAGATCGGGCAGTCGAGCGGGTGGTTGATGAGCAGGAACTCCATGGCCGCGCGCTGCGCGGCGATGGCCCGCGGCGAGTCGGTGAAGATCTTCATGCCCTCCGCCACCGGCGTGGCGCAGGCCGGCATGGGCTTCGGCGCCTTCGCCACCTCGACCAGGCACATGCGGCAGTTGGCGGCGACGGTGAGCTTCTCGTGCCAGCAGAAGCGCGGCACATAGGCACCGTGCGCGTCGGTGGCGCGGATGATCATCTCGCCCTTGCGGGCCTTGAACGGCTTGCCGTTGATTTCGACGTTGACGAATTCATCAGCCATGTTATGCCGCCCGCGCTCCGAGTTGCTCCGTGACGATGCTGCGGCCGCCATGATCGATCATGTACTCGAACTCGTGCCGGTAATGCTTGAGGAAGCTCTGCACCGGCCACGCCGCCGCATCGCCGAGCGCGCAGATGGTGTGGCCTTCGATGTGGTTGGCGACATCGAGCAGCAGGGCGAGCTCCTCGCGCCGCGCCTGGCCGGCGAGCACGCGCTTCAGCAGCCGGTTCATCCAGCCCGTGCCCTCGCGGCAGGGCGTGCACTGGCCGCAGGACTCCGACATGTAGAAGCGCGAGATGCGCTCCAGCACCCGCACCATGCAGGTGGTCTCGTCCATGACGATGACCGCCGCGGAGCCGATCGCCGAACCCGCCGCGCGCAGCGAGTCGTAGTCCATGTTGGTTTTGAGCATCACATCGCCCGGCACCACCGGCACGGACGAGCCGCCCGGGATCACCGCCTTCAGGCGCCGGCCGCCGCGCACGCCGCCCGCGAGCTCGAGCAGGTCCGAGAAGGCGACGCCGAGCGGCACCTCGAAGTTGCCGGCCTTCTCGACGTGGCCCGACACCGAGAAGATCACGGTGCCGCCGGAGTTCGCGGGCCCGAGCCCGGCGAACCACTGCGGCCCCTTCCTCAGGATCGTGGGCACCGAGGCGAAGCTCTGCGTGTTGTTGATCGTCGTCGGCTGACCGTAGAGGCCGAAGTTGGCCGGGAACGGCGGCTTGAAGCGCGGCTTGCCCGGCTTGCCCTCGAGCGAATCGAGGAGCGCGGTCTCCTCGCCGCAGATGTAGGCGCCGGCGCCGACGAAGGTGTGGATGTCGAAGTCGATGCCGGTGCCGCGGATGTTCTTGCCGAGCAGGCCGGCGTCGTAGGCTTCCTGCGAGCGCCGCCTCGAAGCGCGGCACCGGCTCGCCCAGGAACTCGCCGCGGATATAGTTGTAGGCGACGGTGGTGTTCGTGCCATAGCCGCCGATCGCCAGGCCCTCGATGAGCGCGTGCGGGTTGTAGCGCAGGATGTCGCGATCGTGGCAGGTGCCGGGCTCGCTCTCGTCGGAATTGCAGACGAGGTACTTCTGCACCGGCGAGGTGCGCGGCATGAAGCTCCACTTGGTGCCGGTGGGGAAGCCGGCGCCGCCGCGGCCGCGCAGGCCCGACGCCTTCACGGCATCGATGATCTGCTCGCGCGGGGGCTTCTCGGCCAGGATCTTCTCCCAAACCTCGTAGCCGCCGATGCTGCGGTAGGTTGCGAGCTCCCAGGAGCGCTCGAGCTTCAATGGCTCGAACACCACCAGATTCATCTTGTCGGGGCTGATCGGCATGGCGCTACTTCAGCTCATCCAGAATCTTGTCGAGCTTCTCCGGCGTGAGATGCTCATGAAAGACGTGATCCACCATCAGCATCGGCGCACCGGTGCAGGCGGCGAGGCACTCCTCCTCCCGCTTCAGGAAGATGCGCCCGTCGGGCGTGCTCTCGTTGAGCTTGATGCCGAGCTTGCGCTCGGCATGCGCCACCAGATCCTCACCGCCGTTCAGCATGCACGAGATGTTGGTGCAGATGCTGACGTGATGCCGGCCGCAGGGATGGATCTCGAACATCGAGTAGAAGCTCGCCACCTCGTACACCTGGATCGGCGGCAGCTCGCAGATACGCCGCCACCGCATCCATGAGCTCCGAGGTGAGATGGCCGTTGTTCTGCTCCTGGGCGGCACGCAGCGCCGAGATGCACGCCGAGCGTTGCCTGCCAGGCGGAAACTTGGCGACCCAATGATCGATCTCGTGCCGGGTATGCTCGCTGAGGAGCGTCGTGGCGTCGGCGCGCGCGCCGCCGTCCTGAGTCTGGGTCTGGTTGTTCAACGGTCGACTTCCCCGAAGACGATGTCCTGTGTGCCGATCACCGCCACCACGTCCGCCAGCATGTGGCCGCAAACCATTTCCTCGAGCGCCGCCAGGTGCGGGAAGCCCGGCGCGCGGCACTTCAGCCGGTACGGCTTGTTGGCGCCGTCGGAGATCAGATAGATGCCGAATTCTCCCTTCGGCGCCTCTATCGCGGCGTAGGTCTCTCCCTCGGGCACGTCGTAGCCCTCGGTGAAGAACTTGAAGTGGTGGATCAGGGATTCCATGTCGCCCTTCATGCGCTCGCGGCGCGGCGGGCGCACCTTGCGGTCATCGATCATCGCCGCGCCCGGGTTCTTGCGCAGCCAC
This sequence comes from uncultured Pseudomonadota bacterium, assembly GCA_963726045.1. Classification (GTDB taxonomy): domain Bacteria; phylum Pseudomonadota; class Gammaproteobacteria; order Steroidobacterales; family Steroidobacteraceae; genus 13-2-20CM-66-19. The sequence continues at coordinate 339,227 of CAVSAZ010000008.1, read as the reverse complement.
TCGATGCACTGGCGGATGATTCGGGTCGATTGGCGCAACTCCTCGATGCGCACCAGGTAGCGGTCATAGCAGTCGCCGTTGACGCCCACGGGGATGTCGAAGTCCATCCGGTCGTAGACCTCGTATGGTTGTTTCTTGCGCAGGTCCCAGACGATGCCGGAGCCGCGCAGCATGGGACCGGAGAACCCGAGCTGCATCGCCCGCTCCGGCGTCACGACACCGATGTTCACCGTGCGCTGCTTCCAGATGCGATTGTCGGTCAGCAGCGTCTCGTAATCATCGATGGCGGCAGGGAAGCGCTGGGTGAATGCCTCGATGAAGTCGAGCATGCTGCCCGAGCGCGCCTCGTTGAGGCGGTCGACGTCCTTCTGCGAGCGCCACTTCGACGCCTGGTACTTCGGCATCACATCCGGCAGATCGCGATAGACGCCGCCGGGCCGGTAATACGTGGCATGCATGCGGGTGCCGGAGACCGCCTCGTAGACGTCCATCAACTCCTCGCGCTCTTTGAAGCAGAGCAGGAAGACCGTCATGGCGCCGATGTCGAGGGCATGCGCGCCGAGCCACATCAGATGATTCAGGACGCGTGTTACCTCATCGAACATCACGCGGATGTACTGCGCGCGCTCCGGAGGCGTGATGCCGAGCAGCCGCTCGATGGCGAGCACGTAGGCGTGCTCGTTGCACATCATGGATACGTAATCCAGCCGGTCCATGTAGCCGATCGACTGGTTGAAAGGCTTCGACTCGGCGAGCTTCTCGGTCGCCGCGGTGCAGCAACCCGATGTGCGGATCGGCTTTCTGGATGACCTCGCCGTCCATCTCCAGCACCAGTCGCAGCACGCCATGCGCCGCCGGATGCTGCGGCCCGAAATTCATCGTGTAGTTGCGGATCTCGCTCATCGGGTTCGCGGCCATCAGCGGGGTGCCTCCGGGTCTCTGAGCGCCGCCTCGTAGCGATGATCGTGACGGATCACCTTCGGCACGAGCACCCGCGGCACGATGCTCACGGGCTGATAGACGACGCGCTTCTTCTCCGGGTCGTACTGCACTTCGACATTGCCGATGAGCGGGAAGTCCTTGCGGAACGGATGCCCGATGAAGCCGTAGTCGGTGAGCAGGCGGCGCAGATCCGGATGGCCGCGAAAGAGAATGCCGAAAAGGTCGAACGCCTCACGCTCGAACCAGTTGGCGCTCGCCCAGATGTCGTTGACGGAGTCGATCGTCGGCTCCAGCGTATCGGGGCACTTCGCGCGCAGGCGTAGCCGCGTGTTGTGCGTGATTGAAAGCAGGTGGTAGACCACGGCAAAGCGGCCGGCCATGGCGGGATCGGGCGAGGTGGTGCGCGCCACCCAGCCACGGCTGAAGCCCGAGCGGGTCGCGCTCTCGGTCTGCCACTCGTCACGTCCGTAGTGGAGATAGTCGACACCCGCGAGATCCATCAGCATCTCGAACTTCAGGTCCGGTGCATCCCGCAGGGTGCGGCAGGCCGCTTGGAGCGCCTCCGGCTTCACTTCATACGCCAGGTCGCCCGGCAGCGACGGCAGGCGTTGTGCGCTGTCCCCGAGCTGGGCTTCAATGCGGCGCGAGAGCTCGGACGCAACCGGGTTGGCGCCGTCCGCTGCATTCTCGCCAGGCGGGGGAGTCGGTTCTGCCATGTGGTTACCTGGCGATCGTGCTGGTGCGGGCGATTTTCTTCTGCAGCTGGATGATGCCGTATACCAGCGCCTCCGCCGTCGGCGGACAGCCCGGCACGTAGACGTCCACCGGCACGATCCGATCGCAGCCGCGCACCACCGAGTAGGAGTAATGATAGTAACCGCCGCCGTTGGCGCACGAGCCCATCGAGATCACCCAGCGCGGCTCCGCCATCTGGTCGTACACCTTGCGCAGCGCCGGAGCCATTTTGTTGACCAGCGTGCCGGCGACGATCATCACGTCCGACTGCCGCGGGCTGGGACGAAACACCACGCCGAAGCGGTCGAGGTCGTAGCGCGAGGCGCCGGCGTGCATCATCTCCACGGCGCAGCAGGCCAGGCCGAAAGTCATCGGCCACAGCGAGCCGGTGCGCGCCCAGTTGAGCAGATTGTCTACCTGCGTGGTGAGAAAACCGCGCTGCGCGAAGCCTTCCGCGCCCTCTGGATCTAGTCCCACTCCAGCGCCCCTTTCTTCCACTCGTAGATGAATCCGACCACGAGGATGGCGAGAAACACGGCCATCGCGATGAGGCCCGCGACGCCGATCTTCCCGAGCGCCACCGCCCACGGAAAGAGGAAGGCGATTTCCAGGTCGAACACGATGAAGAGGATGGCGACGAGGTAATAGCGCACGTCGAACTTCATGCGGCTGTCCTCGAAGGCATCGAAGCCGCACTCGTACGGAGAAAGCTTGTCGCGGTCGCGCGGATTACGGGAGAAGTACCGTCCGATGCAGGTGCCGAGCGTCAGCAGCACCAGCGCGAGTCCCGTCGCGATGATGAGGAAGATGAGTATCGGAAGATAATTGGTCAGCATGCCACTCGCCCGACGGAAAGCCTGCCACAGTGAGCACGCGCCTATCTTGTCGCATCGTGCTCCCGCTGGAAGCCGCGCATTCTAGCAGCGATCCAAGCGCACAGGCACAGGGACGTGCGCTTCAAACAATCCATTTTGGTGCCGACGGGGAGATTCGAACTCCCACACCTTGCGGCGCTAGCCCCTCAAGCTAGTGTGTCTACCAATTCCACCACGTCGGCAAATCAGTCGTCTCGTGCGGATCACTTCTGCGGCTGCGGCGGCGTGGCCGGTGCGCCGTGAGGCGCACTCGCAGGCGTCGAGTTGGGCTGGCGCACAGCCGGCACCGTCACCGGAGCTGGCGCCTGAGTCTGCCCCGCGATGTCCAGGAGCGTCTTCGTCTGCTGCTGCGGGCGCGTGGCCAGGTATGTCAGTACCAGGCTGTTGATCATGAAGATGGCGGCGAAGACCGCCGTTGCCCGGGACAGCGCCGTGGTCGCGCCGCGCGCGCCGAACACTGTGCCGGAGGCGCCCGCGCCGAAACCTGCGCCGGCCTCCGCGCCCTTGCCGCGCTGCAGCATCACGAGGACGAGGACGCAGAGCGCCGAGACGACCTGAACGATGAGTAGAAAAATATGCAACATAAAAAATTACCGCGATCCAGCCGCGGCCAGGATCGCCAAAAATTCATCAGCCTTGAGCGAAGCGCCGCCGATCAGGCCGCCGTCGACGTCCGGCATCGCAAACAGCTCCGCTGCATTGCTCGCCTTGACGCTGCCGCCGTAGAGGATGCGGACACCTCTCGCAATTGTAGCATCCCAGGCGGCCACGCGGGCGCGGATGAAGGCATGAACCTCCTGCGCCTGCTCCGGCGTGGCGTTACGACCGGTGCCGATTGCCCAGACCGGCTCGTAAGCGATCACGGCGCTCTCCAACGCCTGTGCGCTACAAAGCTCGAGGACGGCCTCGAGCTGGCGCGCCACCACGTCACCGGTGCCGCCGCCCTCGCGGTCGGCGAGCTGCTCGCCGACGCAGAGGATCGGCACCAGCGCCTTGGCTTGGGCAGCGGCGAACTTGCGGGCGACGAGCTGATCGCTCTCGCGGTAGAGGAGCCGCCGCTCGGAATGTCCGACGATCACGTACTGGCAGCCGACGTCCTTGAGCATCGCGGCCGAGACCTCGCCCGTGAAAGCACCGTGCGTGTCGGCACAGACATCCTGCGCGCCGAGGAGGATCGCGGAGTCGCGCGCCTCGCGGCCGACCTCCTGCAGATACACATAAGGGGGGCAGACGATGCACTCCGCTGCCGGATCGGCGGGATAGCGGGACGTGAGCTCTTCGATGAGGCGCGCATTGTCACTGCGCGTCCCGTGCATTTTCCAGTTACCGGCAACGATGGGAGAGCGATTTTTTGATTGGACCGAAGTCGCCTGTGGCGGCCGAATCATGCTTCTGATCCTGCGGCCCAGGGAGCGGCCCTGGGCCGCTCAATGGCTTGCTTTCGCACGGCGCGTTGTCCAGGGCCTTTAACCGGGGGCGGGATGATATCTACCGAGCCTTTTTTTGGCTAGTCGGCGGCGCAGCGGACGACTTCGGCAAGCTCGGTGGCTGCGGCCCGGGTTGCGCTCTCGTCTCGGCCTTCGACCATTACGCGGATGACGGGCTCGGTGCCAGAGGGGCGCAGGACCACCCTGCCCTCGCCGTTCATGCGCTTCTCGATGCGTTGCACGGCCTCGGATACAGCGGGGACCTTGGCCGGGTCGAAGCGGGCGGCAACCTTCACGTTGACGAGCACCTGGGGGAACTTGCGCATGCCGGAGGCGAGCTCGGCCAGGGAGCGGCCAGTCTGCTTCATGACGGCAAGCACCTGCAGCGCGCTCACGATGCCGTCACCGGTCGTCGTCCTGTCCAGGCAGATGATGTGGCCCGATGTCTCCCCGCCGAGGATGCCGCCGGTCTCGCGCAGCATGCCGAGCACATACCGGTCGCCGACCTGCGCCCGTTGGAATTGGATGCCGCTGTCGCGCAGCGCCACTTCGAGGCCCAGGTTGCTCATCACCGTGCCCACCACCGGCCCGCGCAACGAGCCGCTGCGGTGGCGTGCCTGAGCAATGACGTAGAGGAGCTGATCGCCATCGAGAGTGCGCCCGAGATGATCGACCATCACGAGGCGGTCGCCATCACCGTCGAGCGCGACGCCCAGATGAGCGCGTACCCCCGGCACGGTCAGCTGCAGCAGCTCGGGGGCCGTGGAGCCGCAGCCATCGTTGATGTTGCGGCCGTTGGGCGAGCAGCCGATGGGAACGATCTCGGCGCCGAGATCGGCGAGCACCCGGGGACCGACTTTGTAGGCGGCGCCGTTGGCGCAGTCGACGACGATCTTCATCCCGGTGAGGTCGATGCCGGGCGACAGAGTGGAGGCGCAGAACTCCTGGTATTGGATGCGCGAACGGTCGACGCGGCTGGCACGGCCGAGGCTGCGGGACGCCCGGGTGATCACCGGTTGCGCCAGCTCCGCCTCTATGCGCTCCTCCAGCTCGTCGGAAAGCTTCGCACCGCTGCGGTCGAAAAACTTGATGCCGTTATCGTCATACGGATTGTGCGAGGCGCTGATGACGATGCCGAAGTCGCAGTTGAAATGCGTCGTCATGTAGGCGATGCCTGGCGTTGGCAGCGGCCCGATCAGCATCACATTGACACCGGAGGCGACGAAGCCCGCCTCCAGGGCGGATTCGAACATGTAACCGGAAAGACGGGTATCCTTGCCGATGAGGACGGTCCCCCCCTCGGGCACCAGTACTCGACCCGCGGCGCTCGCCAGATGCAGTGCGAAGTCGACTGTCATGGGGTGCTCCCCCACGCGGCCGCGCACGCCGTCAGTGCCAAAGTACTTTCGGGTCAAACGAGGATCCTCGTGTTACATCGCGTTACATCTTCGGCCGGCACAATCAGTCCCCTCGCACGGCAGCCACTATCTTCAGGGCATCCACGGTCGCGGCCACATCGTGAACACGGAGGACACGCGCCCCGTTCAACACCGCAATCACCGCCAGAGCCACGCTGCCGTGAACCCGCTCCTGCGGCGACCGCCCCGTCAGAGCGGCGACCGTCGATTTGCGCGACAAGCCCGCCAGAACCGGCAACCCGTTCACCGCCAGCTCGCCCAGGTGGCGCAGCAGCTGCAGATTGTGCGCGAGAGTCTTGCCGAAGCCAAAGCCAGGATCGAGGACTATACGCTCCGCAGCGAGCCCCGCGGCGAGACACGCCGCCACCCGCTGCGCCAGAAACCCGCGAACCTCCGCCACCACATCCCGGTAAGTGGGCGCCTCCTGCATCGTGCGCGGCTCACCGAGCATGTGCATCAGGCACACCGCGCAACCCGAGCTCAGCGCCGCCGCCAGCGCTCCCGGTCCCCGCAACGCGCCGCACATCATTGATCATCTTCGCGCCCGCCGCCGCCGCCGCGCGCATGACCTCAGCCTTGCTGGTATCGACGGAAAGGATCACCCCGGTGCGCGCGCGCAAGCGCTCGATGACAGGTATTACCCTTGTCAGTTCTTCATCGAGCCCTACAGCCAGCGCCCCCGGCCGCGTCGACTCCCCTCCGACATCGATGATGGCAGCCCCCTCCTCCGCCATCCGCACTCCCTGGGCAACCGCATCATCCAGCCGTACGAACCTCCCTCCATCCGAGAACGAGTCCGGCGTGACATTCAGCACGCCCATGACGACCGGTCGCTCGAGCCCGAGCACCCGATCCCCACAACTCAGCTCCGAATGTGAATTCCCCAAGCCCTTATTCTCATGAAATAGAGAGGGCATGGACCTTCGCGGCCGTGCCCTCGCGGGCACCGAATGCAATCCGCCGCTTCTTCCGGTGCTTAGTGCTGCCCAGCCGGAGGCCCGATAGCACTCCCCGGTGGCGGCGCAGTAGTCCCCTCAGCAGGCGCCCGCGGCGGCCGATTGGATAGCGTCTCATCCCACCCCGCCGGTGGCTTGGGCGGCCTCCCCGCCATGATGTCCTTCAGCTGCTCCTCATCGATGGTCTCATACCTCATGAGCGCATCCGCCATGGCATGCAGCTTCTCCACCGCACCGGTCAGGATCTGCCGCGCCCGCTGGAAGTTGGCCTCGATGACGCGGCGCACCTCTTCATCGATGGCATGCGCCGTGACATCCGACACCTGCTTGTGCTGCGTCACGCTGCGCCCGAGGAACACTTCGCCGGTCTCCTCCGAGTACGTGAGCGGCCCGAGCTTGTCCGACAAACCCCACTTCGTGACCATGTTGCGAGCCAGCTCCGTCGCGCGCTCGATGTCGTTCGAAGCGCCCGTTGTCACCGACTCCGGCCCAAAGATCAGCTCTTCCGCAATACGTCCGCCGAAGAGCGTCGCGATCGCACTCTCCAACCGCCGCTTCGACATGCTGTAGCGATCCTGCTCCGGCAGGAACTGCGTCACGCCGAGCGCCCGGCCGCGCGGGATGATCGTCACCTTGTAGACCGGGTCGTGCTCCGGCACCGTCATGCCGACGATCGCATGGCCGGACTCGTGATAGGCCGTCATGCGCTTCTCTTCCTCGGTCATGACCATGGAGCGCCGCTCCGCGCCCATCATGATCTTGTCCTTGGCGCGCTCGAACTCCTCCATGCCGACGATGCGCCGATTGGCGCGCGCCGCGAACAGGGCAGCCTCGTTGACCAGGTTGGCCAGATCCGCGCCCGAGAAACCCGGCGTACCGCGCGCGATGAGCGCCGGCTTGACGTCATCGGCCAGCGGCACGCGCCGCATGTGGACGCGCAGAATCTGCTCCCGCCCGCGCACATCCGGCAGCGGCACCACGACCTGGCGGTCGAAGCGCCCCGGACGCAACAGGGCAGGGTCCAGAACATCCGGACGGTTCGTGGCCGCGATGACTATGATGCCTTCGTTGCCCTCGAAGCCATCCATCTCCACGAGGAGCTGGTTCAGGGTCTGCTCGCGCTCGTCGTGGCCACCGCCCAGGCCGGCGCCGCGATGGCGGCCCACCGCATCGATCTCATCGATGAAGATGATGCACGGCGCGTGCTTCTTCGCCTGCTCGAACATGTCGCGTACGCGCGAAGCGCCGACGCCGACGAACATCTCCACGAAGTCGGAGCCGGAGATGGTGAAGAACGGTACCTTCGCCTCGCCCGCGATGGCACGCGCGAGCAGCGTCTTGCCGGTGCCCGGTGAGCCCACCATGAGCACGCCCTTCGGAATCTTGCCGCCGAGCTTCTGGAACTTGCCCGGGTCCTTGAGGAAGTCGACGATCTCCGAGACTTCCTGCTTCGCCTCATCGACGCCCGCCACATCGGCGAACGTCACGTTCACCTGATCCTCGCCGAGCAGGCGAGCGCGGCTCTTGCCGAAGGACATGGCTCCGCGGCCGCCCGAGGCGCCCTGCATCTGTCGCAGCATGTAGACGAAGACCAGGATCAGGAGCAATGCCGGTGCGAGCTGCAGGAGCAGCTGCGCGATGAAATTCGGCTGTTTTGGCGCCTCACCGGAGAAGCCGACGCTGTTCTTCTCCAGCGCGCCGATCAGTGCCGTGTAATCCGTCTCGGGGTTGTAGGTCTTGAAGCGCGTGTGGTCCTTCATCACGCCGTAGAGCATGTCGCCCTGGAAGACGACACTGTCGACCTGGTGCGCCTTCACATCATTCAGGAAGGTGGAGTACTTGATCTCTTCCTGCTGGCTGACGCTTGGCATGTACCGGCTGAAAACCAGCAGCAGCACGAAGACGATCACCACCCATAGAAGGATGTTCTTGGTCAAATCATTCATCTTCAAATGCGGCCTCGCCTGCCGGCACCCGGCAGTTTGTCTGCTCCTGAACCTGGTTCAGCTTCCAGCACGCTACACCAAGCGAAAATCCTTGGCCAGCAGATACATTTCAGGACTGTGAACGCGGCCGGTTGTGGTCGAATCAGCTTCACCTTGGCGAAATCCCGGCGGCCATCCTGAACCAGCACTTGCAAGCCAGCCCTCGCAAAACCTTGATCAGGGCATCGCCGTCCCCTTCAAGACCCCGGTTGTCATATCGCGCGCCGCCGCCGCCACGCTCATGGGCATCCGGCAGCCGCAGCGGTGCCAGATCGAGGCAGATAGCCCCAGACTGGCGCAATTTGTCGCGATGATCCACTTCTTCAGGCTTGAATGTAGAATTGCGGCGGTGCCACCCCTACAGAAAACGCTCTCCGAGCGCCAGCGCCGACATCTGCGCGGCCTCGCCCACGAGCTGCAACCGGTCGTGCGGCTGGGCAACGCCGGATTGACCGATGCTGTCGCCCGCGAAACCGACCGCGCACTCACCGATCACGAGCTGATCAAGATCAAGGCTCCCGGGGGTGATCGGGAGGCACGTGATGCGCTCTTCGAGGAGCTGGCTCGGCGCACCGGCAGCTCGCTCGTGCATCGGATCGGCAACGTGGCCGTTCTCTACCGGCCGCGGTCCCGACCTGCCCCGGATAGTCATACCCGACGCCTAGGCGTTCCGACTACTCGAAGCGGACGGTGACGATTTCGTAGGAGCGGATGCCGCCCGGCGCCGCCACGTCGACCACTTCGCCTTCGGATTTGCCGACCAGCGCCCGCGCGATCGGAGATGTAATGGAGATTCGCCCCGCGCGGATATCGGCCTCATCCTCCCCCACCACCTGGTAAACCACGCGACTGCCGTCGTCCTGATCCTCGAGCTCCACGACGGCGCCGAAGACCACCTTGCCGGTGTTTGTCAGCTTGCTCGGATCGATGATCTCGGCGTTGCCGAGCTTCGCCTCGATCTCCCCGATGCGGCCCTCGATGAAACCCTGCTGCTCGCGCGCGGCGTGATATTCGGCGTTCTCGGACAGGTCACCGTGGGCGCGCGCCTCCGCTATCGCCTTGATGACGTTCGGACGCGCCTCGGTCTTCAGCCGCTTGAGCTCGGCGCGCAGCGCCTCGGCGCCGCGCAGGGTCATGGGAGTGCGTTTCATGCGCTCAACCCGAACGCCTCGCTGTGCAGGTCCTGCAGGCGGTTGACTTCGACCTCGTCGAGGTGATCGAGCGCCTCGCAGGTGGCGAGTCCCGCCGCCAGCGTCGTGTAGTAAGTCACGCGGTGGTGCACCGCCTCGCGACGGATGGAGTTCGACTCGCGGATGGCGAGCTTGCCCTCGGTTGTATTGACGATCAGGTCGATCTCGTCGTTCTTGATCATATCCACGATGTGCGGGCGGCCCTCGCGTACCTTGTTCACTCTGCGGCAGGCGATGCCGGCCTCCGTCAGCGCGCGCGCGGTACCCTCCGTGGCCACCACCTCGAAGCCGCGCGCGATGAGACGGCGCGCGAGCTCCACCGCGCCGGGCTTGTCGCGGTCGCGCACACTGATGAAGCACACGCCCTTGCGCGGCAGCGTCACCCCCGAGGCGGTCTGCGCCTTCGCGTACGCCTCGCCGAAGGTACGGCCTGTTCCCATCACCTCGCCCGTGGATTTCATCTCGGGGCCGAGGATCGGGTCGGACTCCGGGAACTTGACGAACGGAAACACCGCTTCCTTCACCGAATAGTACGGCGGCTCGCGACCCGCGGTCACGCCCTGATCGCGCAGCTTCCTGCCCGTCATCACCCGCGCCGCGATCTTCGCCAGCGGCACGCCGGTCGCCTTGGAGACGAACGGCACCGTGCGCGAGGCGCGCGGGTTGACCTCCAGGACGTAGATGATGCCGTTCTGGATCGCGAACTGGATGTTCATCAGCCCCACGACCGCCAGCGCCTTGGCCAGCTTGCGCGTCTGCTCGCGCAGGCTCTCCTGGGTTTCGGCGCTCAGGCTGTTCGGCGGCAGGCAGCAGCCGGAATCGCCGGAGTGCACTCCCGCCTGCTCGACGTGCTCCATGATGCCGCCGATCAGCACCTCCTCGCCGTCGCATACGGCATCGACGTCGACCTCGATCGCGACATCGAGAAAGCGATCGAGCAGCACCGGGCTGTCATTGGAGACCTGCACGGCGTGGCCCATGTAGGCGCGCAGATCCTCCTCGTTGAAGACGATCTCCATCGCGCGCCCGCCGAGCACGTAGGACGGCCGCACGACCAGCGGGAAGCCGACTTCCCGCGCCAGCACCACAGCCTGGTCCTCCGTGCGCGCGGTCGCGTTGGCGGGCTGTTTCAGGCCGAGCTTGCGCACCAGAGCCTGGAAGCGCTCGCGGTCCTCGGCGACGTCGATCGAGTCCGGCGAGGTGCCGATGATCGGCGCGCCCGCCTCCTCCAGCGCGCGCGACAGCTTGAGCGGTGTCTGGCCGCCGAATTGCACGATGACACCCTCGGGCTTCTCCTTCGCGAGGACCTCGAGCACGTCCTCGAGCGTCAGCGGCTCGAAATAGAGCCGGTCGGAGGTGTCGTAATCGGTCGAGACCGTCTCCGGGTTGCAGTTGACCATGATGGTCTCGAACCCGTCCTCGCGCAGACTCAACGCCGCGTGCACGCAGCAGTAGTCGAACTCGATTCCCTGGCCGATGCGGTTGGGGCCGCCGCCGAGGATCATGATCTTGCGGCGGTCGGTGGGCTGCGCCTCGCACTCCTCCTCGTAGGTCGAGTACAGGTAGGCGGTCGAGGTCGCGAACTCCGCGGCGCAGGTATCGACGCGCTTGTAGACGGGCCGCACGCCGAGGTCGTGGCGCTTGGCGCGTACGCGCCTTCTCCGGCAGATCGAGCAGTCTGCCGAGCCGGCTGTCGGAGAAGCCCTTGCGCTTCAGGGCCCGCAGCCGCTCCGCGGTGAGATCGCCGAATCCCTCCGCCGCGATCTGCTTCTCCTCCGCGATGAGCTCCTCGATCTGCGCCAGGAACCACGGATCGATGTGCGTGAGCTCCGCGATGCGCTCGAAGGTCCAGCCGGCGCGGAAGGCGTCGGCGACATACAGCAGCCTGTTGGCTCCCGGCGCGCGCAGCTCGTAGGCGAGCCTCGTCTCGCCGTCCTCATCGAGCGGCAGCTTCACGATGGGCGAGAGGCCGTCGAGACCGGTCTCGAGCCCGCGCAACGCCTTCTGCAGCGACTCCTGGAAGGTGCGGCCGATGGCCATCACCTCGCCCACCGACTTCATCTGGGTCGTCAGGCGGTCGTTGGCGGCCGGAAACTTCTCGAAGGTGAAGCGCGGGATCTTGGTGACCACGTAGTCGATCGAGGGCTCGAAGGACGCCGGCGTGGCGCCGCCGGTGATGTCGTTCTTCAGCTCATCGAGCGTGTAGCCGACGGCGAGCTTGGCGGCGATCTTGGCGATCGGGAAGCCCGTCGCCTTGGAAGCGAGCGCCGAGGAGCGCGACACGCGCGGATTCATCTCGATGACGAGCAGGCGCCCGTCCTGCGGACTGACAGCGAACTGCACGTTCGAGCCGCCCGTATCGACGCCGATCTTGCGCAGCACCGCGATCGAGGCGTCGCGCATGCGCTGATATTCCTTGTCCGTCAGAGTCAGCGCCGGCGCCACGGTGATGGAGTCGCCCGTATGCACGCCCATCGGGTCCAGGTTCTCGATCGAGCAGACGATGATGCAGTTGTCCTTGTGGTCGCGCACCACCTCCATCTCGAATTCTTTCCAGCCGATCACCGACTCCTCGAGCAGCACCTCGGAGGTCGGCGAGGCGTCGAGCCCGCGCGCCACGATGTCCTCGAGCTCCTCGCGGTTGTAGGCGATGCCGCCGCCGCTGCCGCCGAGCGTGAACGACGGGCGGATCACGATCGGGTAGCCGATTTCCGCCGCGACGGTCAATGCCTCATCGAGGCTGCGCGCGATCTGCGAGTGCGGCGTCTCGAGCCCGATCTCGCGCATGGCGTTGCGGAACAGCTCGCGGTCCTCGGCCATGTCGATCGCGGCCCGCGAGGCGGCGATCAGCTCCACGCCGTGCTTCTCCAGCACGCCCTCGCGCACCAGGTCGAGCGCGGTGTTGAGCGCGGTCTGTCCGCCCATGGTCGGCAGCAGCGCATCCGGGCGCTCCTTCTCGATGATGCGCGCCACCGTGCGCCAGTTGACCGGCTCGATGTAGATCGCATCCGCCATCTCCGGGATCGGTCATGATCGTGGCGGGGTTGGAGTTGACCAGGATGACCCGGTAGCCCTCCTCCCGCAGCGCCTTGCACGCCTGCGCGCCGGAATAGTCGAACTCGCACGCCTGGCCGATGATGATCGGGCCGGCGCCGATGATCAGGATGCTCCTGATGTCGGTCCGCTTGGGCATGTCAGCGGCTTCCCGCCTGGCGGCGCGCCTGTTCCTCCGCCTGGCGGAGTTGGGTCTGCAGCCGCCGCAGCATCAGATGATTGAAGCGCTCGAAGAGCGGCTTCAGGTCGTGCGGACCCGGGCTCGCCTCCGGGTGGCCCTGGAAGCCGAATGCCGGCCGATCCTTGAAAGCGAGGCCCTGCAGCGAGCCGTCGAAGAGCGAGCGGTGTGTGGGCCGCACGTTGGCGGGCAGCGTCGCCTCATCGACCGCGAAGCCGTGATTCTGGCTGGTGATGAACACCCGCCCGGAATCCAGGTCCTGCACCGGATGGTTGGCGCCATGATGGCCGAACTTCATCTTCATGGTGCTCGCGCCGCAGGCGAGCCCGAGGATCTGGTGGCCGAGGCAGATGCCGAACACCGGAATGTCGGTCTCGAGAAACCTGCGGGTCGCGTTGATGGCGTAGTCGCAGGGCTCGGGGTCGCCGGGGCCGTTGGAGAGGAAGATGCCGTCGGGCGCGAGCGCCAGCGCCTCCTCGGCGCTGGTCTGCGCCGGCACGACGGTCATGCGGCAGCCGAAGTCCGCCAACAGGCGCAGGATGTTGCGTTTGATGCCGAAGTCATAGGCGACGACGTGCAGCCGCTGATGCGAGCGGATGGGCGGGCGCGCGCCCTCCGGCCAGACGCTGCCCTCGTTCCACTGGAAGCTGCGCTTGGTGCTGACGACCTTGGCGAGATCCATGCCCTTGAGGCCCGGGAACTTGCGCGCGGCCTTGATGGCCGCGGCGGTGTCCACCTGCTCGCCGGTCATGATGCAGCCGGCCTGAGCGCCGGTCTCACGCAGGATGCGTGTCAGGCGCCGCGTATCGAGACCCGCGATGGCGACGACGCGTCCGCGCTCCAGGAATTCGCTCAGCGACTCGTTGGCGCGCCAGTTGCTCGCGCGCGGCGGCAGATCGCGGATGACGAGTCCGGCGGCGTAGATCTGCGCGGACTCGAGATCCTCCGGCGTGCCGCCGGTGTTGCCGATGTGGGGACAGGTGAGTGTGACGATCTGGCGGGCATAGGACGGGTCGGTGAGGATCTCCTGATACCCCGTCAATGCGGTGTTGAAAACGACTTCGCCCGTGGTGTTGCCCTTGGCACCAATCGACTGGCCGCGGAAGATGGTGCCATCCGCGAGCGCCAGTACAGCGGGTTGACTCACTTCAAAAGAACCTCGCTAACTCTTCATCGTCGCGCCGTCCGCAAGCGATCAAGTGAGCGGCCCCGGGCCGTTCCCGGGGCCGCGGGACGGAATGTGCTCATTCAGCGCGCTCGCGCACGCCAGGCGACTTTGCGCACATATACAAAGCGGGAGGAGTTCTCTCGAACATCCTCCCGCCTTGCATGGACTAATCCGCACTCGGATTACGCGCGAAATTTTACGGTCCGGGCGCCTGGGTGTCCACGGAAAATTCGCTGGCCGCGCCGCCGCAAAACGCCGCAGACAATCATCTAAGTGCATGATCTGCATCCACAATATCGCTCATGCCATACCGGCCCGGCAGGCTGACCTCGGAGCCAGAGCGCCGCCTGCAGCGCTCCGCGGGCGAAGATCGCCCGGTCGCCTGCCCGGTGGCTCAGACGCAGCTCCTCGCCCGGGCCCGCGAAGAGCACCGTGTGCTCGCCGACGATATCGCCGCCGCGGACGACCGCGAACCCGATCTCGCCCTGCCGCCGCGGCCCGACCCGCCCGGCGGACTGCCCGGGAGCGCCTCCGCGGCCGTCAGGCCCCGCTCCTCGCCCGCCGCCCGCGCAAGCGCCAGGGCGGTCCCCGAGGGCGCGTCCCGCTTCATCCGGTGATGCGCCTCGATGATCTCGATGTCGAATTCGGCGGGCAGGGCGCGGGCCGCCCGGCGCACGAGCTCCGTCAGCAGCGCGACGCCGAGACTGGTATTGGGCGCGATCAGCAGCGGAATCTCGCGCGCGGCGGCGTCGAGCTCCGACTCCGTCACCTCCGCCGGCGAAGCCGGTGGTGCCGATGAGCAGCGGCTTACGCGCGGCGCGGCAGGCGGCGATGTTGGCGCGAGTCGCATGCGGCTGCGAGAAGTCGACGCGCGACATCCGCCGCGCCCGAGCGCCGCGGGCAGGTCGCTCGTGACCTCCACACCGAGGGGCTCGCATGCCCGCGAGCACGCCGGCATCGCGGCCGAGACTGGCGCTGGCGGCCGAAGCAACCGCGGCGGTGATGCGCATCGGCGGGCAGCTCGCCAGCGGCGCGCACCAGCGCCTGGCCCATGCGCCCGCTCACGCCGATGATGACAACCCGTGCCGCCGCCACGGATCCAACTCTCAGGCGCCCGAGAAGAAGCGCTTGACGCCCTCGAGGAATCCTTTCTCGCGCGGCGCATGACGGTGCCGGTCCTGCTGCAGCGATTCCTCGAGCTGACGGATCAGGTCCCGCTGCTCCGCGGACAGATGCACCGGCGTCTCCACCACGACCCGACAGAAAAGATCGCCGCGCGAGTTGCCGCGCACCGGCTTCACGCCCTTGTCGCGCAACCGGAAGACGCGTCCCGACTGGGTCTCGGCGGGAATTTTCAGGGTCACATCGCCGTCGAGCGTCGGCACTTCCACCGCGCCGCCGAGCGCGGCGGTCGCGAAACTGATCGGCACCTCGCAGCTCAAGTGCTCTCCGTCCCGCTCGAAGATCGCGTGCTCGCGCACGTGAACTTCGACATAAAGATCGCCTGGCGGACCGCCGTTGCGGCCCGCCTCGCCTTCGCCCGCCGAGACGGATGCGGTCGCCGGTATCGACGCCCGCCGGAATCTTGCACCGACAGCTTGCGGCTGCGGCGCACCCGCCCCTGCCCGAGGCAGGTGTCGCACGGGTTCTTGACGATGGTGCCCGCGCCGCGGCACCGCGGACAGGTCTGCTGCAGCTGGAAAAAGCCCTGGGAGATGCGCACCTGCCCGGAGCCGCCGCAGGTATCGCAGGCCGCCGGCGAGCTGCCCTTCGCCGCGCCGCTGCCATGACAGGTCTCGCACTCGGAGAGCTTCGGTACCTCGATCTCCACCGAGTGGCCGAACACGGCCTGCGGCAGCTCGAGCTCGATCTCGTAGCGCAGGTCGGCGCCGCGAAACACCTGCGCGCGGCCACCGCGGCGCGCCGTGCCGAAGATATCGCCGAACACATCGCCGAAGATATCGCTGAAGGCATCGCCGGGACCGAAGCCCCCGGGCCGCCCGCGAGCCTGCGCGGCCGCGGCCTCCACGCCGGCATGGCCGTACTGGTCGTACGCGGCGCGCTTCTGCGGATCGGTGAGCACCTCGCAGGCCTCCTTCGCCTCCTTGAAGCGCTCCTCGGCCTCCTTGTCGTTCGGATTCCGGTCGGGGTGAAACTTCATGGCGAGGCGGCGATAGGCCTTCTTGATCTCCGCCTCGGTGGCCGTCCTGGGTACGTCGAGTACCTTGTAGTAATCAGCTTTTGACATGAGTTGATTGGCTGCGAGCCACCCTCGCGGCTCGCAGCCAGTCTATCAAGAAGATCTTCCCTTGCCTCAGCTAGCCTTGCGGTCCTTGTCTTTCACTTCCTCGAATTCCGCATCGACCACATCTTCGCGCCCGCTCTGCCCGGAGCCGCCGCCGGCCGACCCGGAGGACCCTGCGCCGCACCGCCGGCGCCGCCTCGGGACCCGCCTGCTCCGGCCCCGTAAGCGCGCTGCGCGATTCCAGCGGAAGCCTGCGCGAGCGCCTCGGTCTTCTTCTCGATGACATTGCGGTCATCGCTCTTGAGCGCGGTGCGCAGATCCGAGATCGCCGATTCGGCCTTGGCGCGCTCGGCCGCATCCACCTTGTCGCCGAGGTCCTTCAGGCTCTTCTCGACGGCGTGGATCATGCCGTCCGCCTTGTTTCGGGTATCGACCAGCTCGCGGAAGCGCTTGTCCTCGGCGGCATGCGCCTCGGCATCGCGCACCATCCGCTTGATCTCGTCCTCGTTGAGTCCGCTCGAGGCCTTGATCACGATCTTCTGCTCGCGCCCGGTCGCCTTGTCCTTGGCGGAGACGTTGAGAATGCCGTTGGCGTCGATGTCGAAGGACACTTCGATCTGCGGCATGCCGCGCGGCGCGGGCGGAATATCGCTCAGATCGAACTTGCCGAGCGACTTGTTGTCGGCCGCGCGATCGCGCTCGCCCTGCAGGACGTGAATGGTGACGGCCGTCTGG
This sequence comes from uncultured Pseudomonadota bacterium, assembly GCA_963726045.1. Classification (GTDB taxonomy): domain Bacteria; phylum Pseudomonadota; class Gammaproteobacteria; order Steroidobacterales; family Steroidobacteraceae; genus 13-2-20CM-66-19. The sequence goes on along the minus strand of CAVSAZ010000008.1, from coordinate 322,319 downwards.
CTGTCGTCGGCCGTGGAGAACACCTGCGACGCCTTGGTCGGAATCGTGGTGTTCTTCTCGATCAGCTTGGTCATCACGCCGCCGAGCGTCTCGATGCCGAGCGACAGCGGCGTGACGTCGAGCAGCAGAACGTCCTTGACCTCTCCCGCAAGCACGCCGGCCTGGATGGCGGCGCCGACGGCAACCGCCTCGTCAGGATTCACGTCCTTGCGCGGCTCATGTCCGAAGAAGTCCTTCACGTACTTCTGCACCATCGGCATGCGCGTCTGACCGCCGACCAGGATGACCTCCGCGATGTCGCTCGCGGAGACACCGGCGTCCTTGAGCGCAGTGCGGCAGGGCGCGATGGTCTTCTGCACCAGATCCTCCACCAGCGACTCGAGCTTCGCCCGGGTCAGCTTGATGTTGAGGTGCTTCGGGCCCGAGGCATCCGCCGTGATGTACGGCAGGTTGATGTCGGTCTGCTGCGTGGAGGAGAGCTCGATCTTGCCCTTCTCGGCCGCCTCCTTCAGGCGCTGCATGGCGAGCGGGTCCTTGACGCACGTCGACGCCCGACTCCTTCAGGAACTCGTCGGCCAGGAAATTGATGATCCGCAGGTCGAAGTCCTCGCCGCCGAGGAAGGTGTCGCCGTTGGTCGAGAGCACCTCGAACTGGCGCTCGCCGTCGACTTCCGCGATCTCGATGATCGAGACGTCGAACGTGCCGCCGCCGAGGTCGTAGACGGCGATCTTGCGGTCGCTGCCCTGCTTGTCGAGGCCGTAGGCGAGCGCGGCCGCGGTCGGCTCGTTGATGATGCGCTTGACCTCGAGGCCGGCGATGCGGCCGGCATCCTTCGTGGCCTGGCGCTGGGAATCGTTGAAGTAGGCGGGCACGGTGATCACGGCTTCGGTCACCGGCTCGCCGAGGTAGTCCTCCGCCGTCTTCTTCATCTTCATGAGGACGCGCGCGGAGATCTCCTGCGGCGCCATCTTCTTGCCCTGCACTTCGACCCACGCGTCGCCGTTGTCCGCGCGCGCAATCTTGTACGGCACCATCTTGACGTCGCGCTGGACCACCTCATCCTCGAACTTGCGTCCGATGAGGCGCTTGATGGCGAACAGGGTGTTCTGCGGATTGGTGACCGCCTGACGCTTGGCGGGCTGGCCGACCACCACTTCGTTGTCCTTCGTGAAGGCGACGATCGATGGGGTGGTACGGTCGCCCTCGCTGTTCTCGATCACGCGGGGCTTGCCGCCCTCCATGATGGCCACGCACGAATTGGTCGTGCCGAGGTCGATGCCGATTACCTTTGCCATGTGTCTACTCCGCCAGAATCTCTTTCGAAAGGGGGATGATGTCGATGCACTTTCTGGGTGTCCGCGGCGGCTATTCAAGGCCTGATCCGTGCTCCTGCCCGGCCCGGCGCTGCTCTGGCAAAAAGCGCAGTTTTGCCCAAGCTCCGCCACCTGCGGCGTGGGGCACTTCCCTGTGCCTGCCTCACGCCTTGGCCACGATGACCCGGGCCGGGCGGATGACCCGGCCGTTCAGCTCGTAGCCGGTCTGCACCACCTGCAGCACGGTGCCGGGCTCCGCGGTAGCCGATTCCTGCGCCAGCATCGCCTCGTGCCGGCTCGGGTCGAAGGGCTCCCCGACGGGATCGATGGCGGTGACGCCGAGCCGCTCCAGAGCCTTGGCGAGGAGCTGCAGCGTCGCCTGCTGACCCTGCTTCAGGCTGCGGGCGTCGACCTCCGCCTGGTCGGCGCTCTGCACGGCGAGCTCCAGGCTGTCGCGCACGGGCAGCAGCTCCGCGGCGAACTTCTCCAGGCCGTAGCGATTGGCCGCCTCGATGTCGCGCTGCGCGCGCTTGCGCACGTTGTCGAGCTCCGCCACGGCGCGCAGGTACTGCTCCCGGTGGCTGCGCGCCCGCTCCTCGGCTTCGGCGAGGGCCTGCTGCAGGCGCTCGAGCTCGGCCAGGGCGCCGAGGCCGAGTCCGGCATCCCGGACTCCATTCCTGCGTACCCATCAAGAACCTCCTGAAATTAATTGGCGCAAAGTCGGCATCCTGCCGCTTCGCGCGAGCGCGGGCTACTGACTTTTTCGACCACGCTGACCAGGGGGCTGCCACGCGGCCGCGATTGGCTCGCTTTTCGTCCTGCTTCTTTTGGACTATCGGCGGGAATTCAAGGCGGCGCCGAGAAGCTTCGCGGTCATGTCCACGATCGGGATCACCCGCTCGTAGGCCATGCGCGTCGGCCCGATGACCCCGAGCACGCCGACGACCGAGTCCGGCGCGCCGTACGGGCGCCGTCACCACGCTGCAGTCATCGAGGATCTGATAGCCGGATTCGTGGCCGATGAAGATCTGCACGCCCTCGGCCCGCAGGCTGTTGTCGAGCAGGTGCAGGAAATCGCGCTTCTCGTTGAACGCCTCGAAGAGGCGCCGCAGCTTCTCGACGCTCGAGAGCTCCCCCACCCCCATGAGATTGGTCTCGCCCTTGATGACGTACTCGAGCTGGTCATCGCCGCCGACGCCGGCCTCGAATACGTGCTGCGCCATGGAGATGGCATCGAGCATGACCTGGTTCATGTGGGCGCGGGTCTCGCTGAGCTGGCGCAGGATCTCCTGGCGCACCTGCGCCAGCGAGCGGCCGCGGAACTGCTCGTTGAGAAAGTTGGAGGCGCGCTTGAGCTCGTCGGGGGAGTAGTAGCGCTCCAGCTGGATGATGCGGTTCTGCACTTCGCGCTCGCCGTACACCAGCACGACCAGCACGCGGTTCTCGGAGAGAGCTGACGAACTCGATCTGCGTGATCGACGCCTCCGCGGCGCGCGGCAGTGTCACCACCCCCGCGAGCCGCGTCACGCTGGAAAGCAGCTGCGACACGGTGGCGATGAGATCCTTCGGGCTCTCGCGCGCCGCCTCGACCTGGCGGCCCCCGAGCTGGCGGCGGATCTCGGCCGCGGCAGCCTCCTCGACCGGCTGCACCTGCAACAGGGTGTCGACGAAGAAGCGATAGCCCTTGTCGGTCGGGATGCGTCCCGGCCGAGGTATGCGGCGATGCGACGAAGCCGAGCTCCTCGAGATCGGCCATCACGTTGCGGATGGTCGCCGAGGAAAGCTGCAGGCCCGACTCGCGCGAGAGAGAGCGGGAGCCGACGGGCTGGCCGTCACGGATGTAGCTTTCGATGAGCGCCCGCAGCAGGTGTTGCGCCCGCTCGTTGAGCTGCTCTTCGCGGCCTTCTGCTGTCATAGTCTCGAACCCTGCAGCGCAAACTATAGGCGGCCGAGGCGACCGTCAAGCAAGCCCCTTGCCGTCCTGCTACGATCCGGCGGATGGCCCTCCCCGTCCGCACGTGCGCGCTGGTCGGCAGATTCATGGACTCGCGCGTCGCGGAGTCCGCGCACGCCTTGCTGGCGCATCTGGCGACCCGGCAGGTCGAGGTGCTCGTCAGCGACACGGCAGGTGATCGGCGACGCCATGGCCGGCTCCGGCCCGGCGCTGCGGCGCGTGCCCGAGGGAGAGCTCGGCGGCGCGCCGACCTCATGATTGCAATCGGCGGCGATGGCACGCTGCTTTACGCCGCCGGCCTCGTCGCCCGTCACGGCGTACCGCTGCTCGGCATCAATCGTGGACGACTCGGGTTCCTGACGGACGTCATGCCGCAGGACATGCTCGGCTGCGTCGACGCCGCGCTGCAGGGCCAGCTCGAAACCGACGAGCGCCCGCTGCTCGCCGCCTGCCTGCGCCACTCCGGCGGTGAGGTCGCGGAGGCACTCGCGCTCAATGACGTCGTGCTGCAGAAGATTGGCGACCGGACGAATGCTGGATTTCGAGACTCGTGTCGGCGGCCGCTATGTCAACACTCACGCCGGCGACGGTATCGTCGTTGCGAGCGCAACCGGGTCGACCGCCTATGCACTGTCCTGCGGCGGTCCGATCATCGAGCCGCACCTCGATGCGCTCGTGATGGCGCCGATCTGTCCTCATACGCTCTCGGATCGTCCCATCGTGGTGTCCGCGCGCGAGGTCATCGAGATCGAGCTCCTGCAGCGGCCCGACAGCCGCGGACAGGTGACTTGTGACGGTGCCATCCTCGGCCAGATCGCCCCCGGAGACCGTTTGGAGGTGAAGCCCGCCGGCGAGCGGATCCGGCTGCTGCACCCGCCAGGCCACGATTACTTCCGTCTGCTGCGCTCGAAGCTCCACTGGGGTCGCGGCAACGCCGAGCGTTGAGCCGCCATGCTGATTCGACTGCAAATCCGCGACTTCGCCATCATCGACGCCATCGAGCTCGAGCTCTATCCGGGACTCACGGTGCTCACCGGCGAGACCGGCGCGGGCAAATCGATCCTGGTCGATGCGCTGCAGTTGCTGGCCGGCGGCCGGGGCGGCCCGGAAATGATCCGCCACGGCGCGGAGCGGGCCGAGATCACCGGGACGTTCGATCTGCGCAAGGCACCGCAGGGACTGACGCGTTGGCTGGAAGAGCAGTCGATCGACAGAGGGCGATGAGCTCATGGTGCGCCGGGTCCTGTCGCCGGATGGCCGCTCCCGGGCATACGTCAACGGCCAGTCCGTTCCGGTTCTGCTCCTGCGGGAGGTCGGCAGCATTCTCATCGACATCCACGGCCAGCACGAATTCCAGTCGCTCACGCGCGCCGCCGCGCAGCGGGAGCTGCTCGATGAATATGGCAGGCTCGAGCCCCTGGCGGGCCAGGTTGGAATCGCGTTTCGTGTCTGGCGCGAGATGCTCGAGCGCACCCTGGAGCTCGAAAGCCGGGCGCGCGACCGCGAGGCGAAGCTCGATCTGCTCAAGCATCAGGCGGGTGAGCTGCAGGCGCTCAGACTGGAGGAAGGCGAGGTCGCCCGCCTCACGGAGGAGCGCTCCCGGCTCATGAACCGTGGACGCCTGGCCGAGGCCTCGCAGATGGCCCTTGCGGCGCTCTATCAGGCCGAGGACAGCAACGCGCATGTCAACGTCAGCCGCGCGCTGCAGTCGCTGCGCGCCGGCGCGGCGCTCGACCCGAAGCTCGCGCCCGTTGTCACACTCGCGGAAGAGGCGGCGGTGCAGATCCGCGAGGCCGCGCGCGAGCTCGAGCGCTACGGCGAAAGCCTGGACCTCGATACCCAGCGGCACCAGGAGGTCGAGCGGCGTCTGGCCGCCATCGAGGAGCTGGCGAGAAAAAACCGTGTGACCCCTCTGGAGTTGCTGCCGCGCGCGGCGCAGCTCAGTGCGGAGCTCGAGGGATTGGAGCGGGCGGAGGTCGACCTCGCGGTGCTGCGCAAAGAGCTTGCCACGGCGCTCGACCGCTTCCGCGAACAGGCGCAGAAACTCTCCGGGAAACGAACGGCTGCCGCCTTGTCGCTCGCCAAGGACATCACCAAGCGCATGCAAACGCTCGGCATGACGGGGGGGCGCCTGGAAGTCGACGTGGCGCAGAGCTCGGACCGCGGAGCCGGCACAACACGGAATAGACGATGTCGAGCTGCGCGTCAGCACCAATCCCGGCCAGCCGCCGCGCGCGCTCGCCAAGATCGCCTCCGGCGGCGAGCTGTCGCGCTTGTCGCTTGCGGTACAGGTCGCCGGCAGCGCGCAGGAAACGCGCAGCATGGTGTTCGATGAGGTCGATTCCGGCATCGGCGGCGCCGTGGCGGAGATCGTCGGGCGCGAGCTGCGGGCCCTCGGCGAGCGCGGTCAGGTGTTGTGCGTGACCCATCTGCCGCAGGTCGCCTCGCAGGGGCACCATCATCTGCGCGTCAGCGAAGTTGACCGATGGCAAAACCACCCGCACATCCTTGACGGCCTTGTCCGGCGAGGACCGGATCGATGAGCTCGCCCGCATGCTCGGCGGCGTGGATGTCACCTCGAAAGCGCGCGAGCACGCGCGCGAGATGCTTCAGGCGGCGGGCAAGCGCTTGGGCGGGCGCCGGTAGGGGCAGTGAGCCTTGCGGCAGTTGCCGTAGAGGATCAGGGAATGGTCGCGGATGGTGAAACCCAACCGCTGCGCGACGGCCGTCTGGCGCTCTTCTATTCCGGAGTCCATGAACTCTTCGACGCGGCCGCAGTCCAGGCAGACGATATGATCGTGATGCGTGCCCTGATTGAGCTCGAAGACCGCCATGCCGTCCTCGAAGTGATGCCGGGTCACGAGGCCCGCGGCCTCGAACTGCGTGAGCACCCGGTAGACGGTGGCGAGCCCGATATCCTCATTGGAGTCGAGCAGGGTGCGGTAGATGTCCTCGGCTGACAGATGCCGCGTCGCGCTGCCCTCGAGGATCTCGAGGATCTTCAGGCGAGGCAGCGTCACCTTCAGGCCCGCTTTACGAAGGTCCTTGCCTTCCACCGGTCATCTCCTGCAAATCGCGCCGTGCGTCGGATGAGCCGCGGCGGATTCGCGATCAGGTATCATCGGCGCCCATTATTGCGCATTTTCCCTTGCGACGGACTTCCATGCGACGTGAACCCTTGAATTCTCCCTGCCGTCCGACGGGCCATCCGATGGCGCGCCCGCGCCTGCTGCCCTCGCCGCACTCACCGTCTGCGTCGGCCTGACGGGCTGCGTGTACCGCATGGACATCCAGCAGGGGAACTACCTCGACGGCAAGACCGTGAGCCAGTTGAAGGTGGGCATGACCCGCAGCCAGGTGCGCTACCTCCTCGGGACGCCGATGGTGGAGGACGTCTTCGACACGCAGCGCTGGGACTACATCTACTACTACAAGCGCGGCTACGTCCGCCAGCCGATCGAGAGCCGGGTGATCGTCTACTTCAACGGCGACAAGGTGCAGCGACTCGCGCTCTACAACGTACCCAAGGGCCGTCCGGTCGGACCCGGCCGCCAGTCGCCGATCACTAAATTCAGTATCTTTTGATTGATTGGCGCGAATCGCTTTCGGCGATTCGCGCGCTCCAGCCCCGGTAACCTTTTCGACCTCGCGGCCCATGGAGCCGCCCTGGGCCGCTCACTTATTTGCTTTCGAACGGCGCCCGGATTGGGCACGCCGTCTCGAGCGGGGGTCGCCGCGTAACGGGCGATACAGCTCGATGCGGTCGCCGTCGGCAGGGACGTCGGCGCGGCTGCGCAGCTCGACCAAAAATGCCGACGGGAGCACTGTCCCAAGGCAGATCGAGCATCCGGCGCCTGACGGCGGGCGGCCTCGATCGCCTCGGCGATGGTGGCTTCGGCCGGCAACGCGACCGACCAGAGGTATTGGCGCGCGCTATCGCCATAGGCCACGACGCAATGCTTGTCAGGCACGGCTGCGGATCACGAATGCTTCCACGAGCGAGCCGACGGTCTCGGCGAATTTATGCTCGAACATCATGGCCGACAGGGTGTTTTTGAAGGCGAAGCGCATGGTGAGCTCCACGCGGCAGCCGTCGGAGCCGATGGGCGTGAGCAGCCACTCACCCTCGAGGGTCTTGAACGGACCGTCCACCAGGTGCATCAGAATTCGCTTGTCGGGCTCGAGCTCGTTGCGAGTGGTGAACTCACCGTGCAGCGGGCCCTGCTTGACGCCGAGCGTCGCCACGATCTCGCGTTCGGTCCGGGACTGCACGCGCGCGTGGGTGCACCACGGCATGAAACGCGGGTAGCTCTCGATGTCGTTGATGAGCGCGAACAGGCGGCTCCGGCGGCTGGGCGACGAGCGCCGAGCGCTTGATTTCTCGCATGGACGCGATTGTCCCAATATCACCGCCCCGGCGACAAGCTTCCCCCTACAATGGCGCGCCCCTGGCCCGACCGCCGCACTTCATCCACAGCTCACACCATGCCGCCAAAGGCCGAAACCGCCCCCCGCCTCATCGCCGAGAACCGCAAGGCGCGCTTCGAGTACTTCATCGAGGAGCGTTACGAGGCCGGGCTCGTGCTGCAGGGCTGGGAGGTGAAAGCTATGCGCGCAGGGCGCGCCCAGCTCGCGGAGGCATACGTCTATCTGCGTGGCGGCGAGGCTTTCATGACCGGCGCGCACATCTCGCCGTTACCTTCCACGTCCAGCCATGTCGTCGCCGACCCCGTGCGCACGCGCAAGCTGCTGCTGAACCACAGCGAGCTGAACGGTCTCGTCGGCGCGGTCGAGCGCAAAGGCTACACGCTGGTACCCCTCGAGCTCTACTGGAAGGACGGGCGCGCGAAGCTCCAGGTCGGTCTCGCCAAAGGCAAGAAGCAACACGACAAGCGCGCCGTGGAGAAGGACCGCGACTGGCAGCGGGACAAAGCCCGGTTGCTCAAGCGCGGCTAGAGCGCTGACGCTGACCCGTTCGTCGTTCGTCGTTTCGAACCGTTCCCAGGGCCGTTCCCTGGGTCGCGAGGTCGACAAAGTCAGCAGGCCGCGCTCGCGCAAATCGCCCGGAGCGATTTGCGTCAATACTCTAAGGCAGGTTGAAGCCCGTCACGTTCACCGGCGCGGTGGCTGTCGGCGACAGGTTCGGGTTCTTGAGCGCATAGACCAGGTTGACGGTCATCACGGTGTCGGTGTGCTTGGCGCTTCCCGGCGGCGGACTGGTGTTGTTCACCAGCTGCATGCCGACAGCCAGCGACAGCGAGGCGTCGACGTTGACCGTCAGAGCCAGAGTATCGGTCGTCGACGGTGTCGTTGCTGCCATATTGGACCAGCAGCGTGTTGGTCACCTTGGTCGAGTTGGGTGATCGCGTGCGAGTAATTCACGCCCGCCTGCAACACCGCATCGCGCTGCATGGATCCGGGGATGTGCTCGCGCGAGGTGACGTTGCCGGCCGGACCCGTGGTCAGGATTTCCGGATCCTCGATTCGATATCCCACGCCGAGCTCGCCGGAGAGCTGCGTGGCGGGCGTCGCGATGAAGTTGTAGCCAGCGCCGGTTGCGACGCTGTCCTGATAATCGAAGCCGGTGAAGAGGTTGCGGTCCCAGCGGGCGCTCGAGAACCAGAAGGTGCTCTTGGTCAGAGCGTAGTCCGCCTGCAGGGTGGCATTCGTGTCCTGCTGCGTGCTGTAGCCGTTGGTGCTGGCGTATAGCGCCGTGAGGCCGCCGCTCACCGTCCAGCGACCCATCACGTGCGCAGCGTTGAAGGCGGCGTTGCCGCTCTTGGTGGTCGTATTGCCGCTGGTCACGATGAGGCCGAGCTGTCCCGCCGCGGCCCAGGTGCCGGCGGGAACCGGTGGCTCAGTCGTCGCGCACGAGCATGTTGACGACCCGTGTCTGCCGGCGCCGCATCCGCAGCGTGGGCAAAACCGTGGACCATCAGCGCGACGGCTACGGCCGCAATGCTCTTTCTCATCATGACGTGCGACTCCCCGAATACCGACCCGACCGTGCGCTCCGTGGTGCCGGGTAGCGCGTGAAAGAGCGCGCGACCATACCGGAAAGCGCGTGCGGTGTGAACTGGCGCAGATTGGCGACGAGTGACGGGCTCGAGCGCGGCCCCGGCAGGAACTCTGTATGCCCGGCGGCTGTCTTGCGGTATCCTAGCCAGACCTTTGGGGGCGACCGGCTTCGACGTGGGTTGCGAACCTTCCAGGGGCGTACCGAGGCGCAGTGCCCTCGTAAATCTCGCTGCAATCTCATAGTTGCCAACGACGACAACTACGCTCTAGCTGCCTAAACGCAGCTGACCTCTGACCGGCTCGTGCCTGTGCGACCGAATCAGGGGACGCGTTCACAGGATCGCGATTCGTGCGTGCGACGGGCCGGATCGTTAAGAGTTACCGTCCGCTGGCGCGGCGTCTTCCCTGCCACTCGGGTAGCGCAGCGTGAGAACCAAAGAGCGGATACGTACGTAGATCCTGAAGTCTAGGACTTGCGGACGGGGGTTCGATCAAAGGGTCGCGCCGACTCCGAGAGGGTCGGCTGACAACGGAGCTCACATCGGCGAAACCTGACGGCGTCCTCGCAAGAGGGCGGCATGGCAACGCCGAGGGGTAGGAAGAGGGCCAACCTCAGGCCTGCCCTGTAGAGACTCATAGGCTCGCCGTGGATTCTTTAATCCTGGGTGGGTACTAGGATTCCGCTGGTACAGCGGGATAAGACGCTCCGCATCCAAGCCGTGCCGCGGCTCGGATGAAGGCATAGTCCAGGCCACCGCGAAAGCGGTGGAAGTACTGTCCCCCCGCCTCCACCAACGGTGATCGCGCTCCCGGCCGAAAGGCCGGGAGCGCGGTGTCTTCGCACTTTCATTCGCGCCGGAACCAACCGCAGCCGTCATTCATTGAACGGATACGATGACGACCGAGGAATCCGAACCGCTTCCGAGCGCGCGCGGGCCGGCCGTGAGGAAGAAGGCGGGCTCACAGGCGCGCGTACACTGGTATCACTAGCGGAGCTGCGAAGCGCAGTGAACGAGTGCCGCCGCTGCACGCTTTGGAAAGCGACGACGCAGGGTGTGCCTGGCGAAGGCATGGCGCCTTCGCGCCTGATGCTGGTCGGCGAGGCGCCGGGCGACTCCGAGGATCTGCAGGGCCATCCGTTCGTCGGACCCGCGGGCGCGATTCTCGATCGGGCACTGCAGGACGCGGGGCTCGGGCGCGACTCCGTGTACATCACCAACGCGGTCAAGCACTTCAAGTTCGAGCCGCGCGGCAAGCGGCGGCTGCACATCAAGCCGAGCGCAAGTGAGATCGAAGCCTGCCATTGGTGGCTCGGCGAAGAGCTGCGGCTGGTCGCGCCGAAGCTCGTGATGGCGCTCGGCGGCACCGCGGCGCGCGCGCTCCTCGGTCACCCGGTGATTGTTTCGCAGCTTCGCGGCTCACCCACGAAGCTCTCCGGCGACCGCCCATCTTTGGGTGACTATCCACCCCTCGTTCCTGCTTCGCATTCCTGACGATGCGCAGCGGCGCGCCGAATACGCGCGGTTTGTAAACGAGCTGAAGGACGCGGTTGCCTGGATCGAAAGGCACTGACCCTCAAGCCCTCTTCACGCCATCGAGAGAAGTCAACGCGCCGTAGAGATCCGGGCGGCGGTCGCGGAAGACGAACCAGTTGTCCCGCACCGCTCTCGCCTCCTCCAGGTCGAACGAGGCCGTCAGCACCGCATCGCCTTCCTCGGCGGCCTCCGCGACTTTCGCGCCCATCGCATCGGTGATGAAGGATGAGCCGTAGAAGCGGATGTAGAGCCCGGCGGGATCCTGCAGCGAGCGCTCGAGCCCGTAGCGGTTGGAGGCGAGGAGCGGCATCAGATTCGCGGCGGCGTGCCCCTGTTGGGTACGCTGCCAGTGATCGCGGGAATTCACCGGCAACGCCGGCGGCGGCTCCGTGCCGATGGCCGTCGGATACAGCAAAATCTCCGCGCCGCCGAGCGCCATGGCTCGCGCCGCTTCGGGAAACCACTGATCCCAGCAGATTCCGACGCCGATGCGCGCGAACCGGGTCTGCCAGACCTTGAAGCCGGTATCGCCGGGACTGAAGTAATTCTTCTCCTGGTATCCGGGCCCGTTGGGAATGTGAGACTTGCGGTAGATGCCGAGCCGCGTGCCGTCCGCATCGAGGATGGCGATGGAGTTGAAATAGGCGGGCCCGGCCCGCTCGAAGAAGCTGATGGGCAGGACCACCCCGAGCTCGCCCGCCAGCGCGCTGAAATGCCGCACCGCGGGATTGTCGTCGACGGTGCGCGCGAGTTTCAGATGACGCGCGTCCTGCTCGATGCAGAAGTACGGCGTCTCGAAGAGCTCCGGCAGCAGGATGATCTGCGCGCCCCGCGCCGCGGCTTCCCGCACCAGCCTCTCGGCTTGCGCGATATTCGCGGCGCCGTCCCAGCCGCACGCCATCTGAATCGCGGCCAGGGTTACCGGGCGCGGCGACTGGCGGAGGTGCTCAGGTTGCTTCGACATCGGGGCTCGCTCCCATTCTGCCGCGCTCAGCCGCGGACCGGCGGACCTGCTCCGTGATGCGCATGGCGGTTTCCAACGCCATCAGACCAGCCTCACCCGTCACCACGGGCGCGCGACCGTCGCGAATGCACGTGAGGAATGAATCGATCTCCGCTTTCAGCGCATCACCCTGGTCCAAACTCTGCTCCTCGATGGTGACCGGCAGCGGCCCGGCCGGCTCATCGGCGCCACGCTTGCGGATGAGCGTCAGAATCTTCTGCTGCAGATCCAGGGAGAGGTAGGCGTCGTCCTCGAAGATGCGCATCTTGCGCTCGGTTTTCAAGCTGACGCGGCTGGCCGTGGCATTGACGACGCATCCGTTGGTGAATGTGATGCGCGCATTGGCGATATCGATGTCGTCGGAGAACACCGGCGTGCCGACGGCATCGATGGTCTTTACGGGTGCCCCGACGATAGTCTGGACGATGTCGATGTCGTGGATCATCAGGTCGAGAACCACGTTCACATCCGTGCCCCGCTCACGGTACGGAGCCAGGCGGTGGCATTCGACGAAGCGCGGCGCGCGCAGGTGTGGCTCCGCCGCCAGAATCGCGGAATTGAATCGCTCCAGATGTCCCACCTGCAGTATCCGGCCGCGGCGGGCGGCAACGCTGATCAGCTCCCGGGCTTCCTCGCGGGGTCTCCGTGATCGGCTTCTCCACCAGGACGTGCGCGCCCGATTCCAGGAAATCGCGAGCGATCGCGAAATGCGCCGGTGTGGGTGTGACGATGCTGACCGCCTCGACCGCCCCGAGAAGGTCCCGATAATCGGCCAGTGCCCGGGTACCGACCTCCGCCGCAACGGCCTCACGGGCCTCCTGTCGGGCATCGACGACGCCCACGAGCTCGCATTGGGCCGCCTGCGCGTACTTCTGGGCATGGAAGCGCCCCAGGTAACCGACGCCGATGACTGCTGCTGTGATCTTCCGCATAGCCCGTCATTATGACCTGGGAAGCAGGCCGATCGGCTACACTGGCCGCATGACGGAGCGTTCCGGCAGCGCCGGGCCCCTCGCCCGGACGCCAGCCTTCAACCTCGAGACCCGGACCCGCCGGGAAATGGCGCTTTTCGGGGGTGCGCTCGCCCTCGGACTGGTGGTGGTCCCCCTCCTCATCTGGATCGTGGGACACCGGACACTCGGACCCTATACGCGCGGCGATGACCCCCATGGAATGGGTCCCCTGGCCCTCTATGGGGACTATTTCACCGGCCTGGCACGCGGCTGGCTGGGGTACTGGGTGGTCGCGCTCGGTCCGGCGGTGCTGCTCCTCCTGGGCAGGCTATGGCTCAATCTGCTGCGCCGCGTGCCCCGCGAATGAAGCTATCCCGTACCCCTTGAAACCCGATGGAACCGTCCTACAAACCGTAGACGCCCTAGGAAAGCCGCAGATGCCCAAGCACCTCCGCCGTCCGCTTGGATGGCTAGCTCTAACGATCCTTTCGGCTCTGTGATCGCCGCGACGGCCGCCGCGCTGCGCGCTCCAGCGAGGGCCGCGTCCGTATTGCCGCCGGGGGCGCTTGCCCCGACCGACGATCAGCGCGACATCGCGCGCAAGATCGGTCACATCCTGGAAGAGACCCACTACAGCCGCGGGGTCATCGACGACAGCTTCTCCCGCCAGGTCTTCCAGCATTACCTGGAAGGTCTCGACCCGGACCACTCCTATTTTCTCGCGAGCGACGTGCAGGAGTTCTCGGTCTACAAAGACAAGTTCGACGACATGATCCACACCGGGGACGTCGACCCCGGATTTCTGATGTTCGATCGCTTCAAGCAGCGCAACCGCGAGCGGATGCAGTACTCGATCGGCCTGCTGAAGTCTCAGCCCGACTGGAATACGACGGCGAGCTACGATTTCGACCGCGACCATGCGCCCTGGCCCGCGACCGCGGCCGAGATGGATCAGCTGTGGAAGAAACGCGTGACCAACGATGTGCTGGCGCTGCTGCTCGCCGGCAAGACCTGGCCGCAGGCGGCGGACATCCTGCGCAAGCGCTATCAAACCGTCATCCAGCGTGTGGATCAGGTCAAGTCCGAGGACGTGTTCGAAGATCTGATGAACGCTTACGCGCGTACCTACGATCCGCATACGACGTACTTCTCGCCGGTCAATTCCCAGGAGTACCGCATTCAGATGAGCCTCAATTACGAGGGCATCGGCGCCTCGCTGCAGCTCATCGACAACTACGTCACGGTGATGAACGTGATTGCGGGCGGCCCCGCCGCCATCTCCGGCACGCTGAAGGCGAATGACCGCATCACCGCCGTCGGCCAAGGCTCCGCGGGATCGGTGACCGATGTCGATGGCTGGCGGCTCGATGACGTCGTGCAGCTCATTCGCGGCAAGGCGGGTACGGCCGTACGGCTGCAGATCCTGCCGGCGGGCGCCGCGCCGGGCTCCAAGGAAAAGGTCCTCGAGTTCGTCCGCAACAAGGTGACGCTGAAGAACCAGGAAGCGCAGAGCAGGCTCAAGACCATCAGCGACCACGGCCGCACCTACAAGATCGGCATCATCACGGTGCCGAGCTTCTATGAGGACACCGCCGCGGAGAACGCCAACGATCCCAACTATCGCAGCACCACCCGCGATGTCCTGCGGCTGCTCGAGAAGCTCGAAGACCAACACATCGACGGGCTGGTACTCGACCTGCGCGACAACGGCGGCGGCTACCTGCCGGAGGCCACCGGCCTCACGGGCCTCTTCATCACCCACGGCCCCGTCGTGCAGCTGCGCGATCGCAGCGGCGCCATCGAAGTCCTGGACGACCCGGAGCCTGTCCCCGCCTATAGCGGACCGCTCGCCGTGCTGGTGAATCGCTTCAGTGCGTCGGCGTCGGAGATCTTCGCGGGCGCCATCCAGGATTACCATCGCGGCGTGATCATCGGTCAGAACACGTTCGGCAAGGGCACCGTGCAGAACCTCGTGCCGCTCGATCGCTGGAGCGATGACCCGGTCCAGGGGCAGCTCACGGTCACCATCGGCAAGTTCTACCGTGTCACCGGTGAGAGCACCCAACACCGTGGCGTGGTGCCCGACGTGATGCTGCCCTCGCCCATCGATCCGAAGGAGGTCGGCGAGGCCGATCAGCAGGATTCCCTGCCGTGGGACCGCATCTCCGGCGTGCCGTTCAAGACCAGCACCGGCGTCTCGGCCGTGCCGTCGATCGCGCAACTCGAGAGCGATGAGACCGCGCGCACGGCGCACGATCCCAACTACCAGTGGCTGGCCGCGGATATCGACTCGATCAATGCGGCGCGCGCGGAGCACACGGTGTCGTTGAATCTCACCGCGCGACGCGAGGAGCGTACCCGTGACGACAAGACGCTGCTGGCGCTCGACAACAAGCGCCGCGCCGCTCTCGGACTGGCGCCGCCTCTGACCAACGTGGATCAGATCGACAAGGGCAAGGACAAGCTCCCGGACGTATTGCTGGATCAGGCGGCGTATATCATGGCCGACATGATTGCGCTCGATCGCGCCAACATGTCCATCGAGAAGACCGCGAGCACGAACACGCCGAAGTCGCTAGGCGCCGCAGGCGCCCGCAGCCGATCAACGCAGCAGGACGCCGTACAGGTCCCAGGTGTCCTCGGCGAGGACGTTCGGCATCCGCGCGGCCGCAAGCCCGGCCGGCGCCGCTCCCAGGGCATCGCCCTCGGAGAACGCCAGTGACTCCGCCGTCGGCGCCGCATCCGTGGCCGCCCGATAGCGCGCCACCTGTTGCAGGCGCTCGGACCTCTGTTTGACTTCCTGGGCCAGGCTGGCTCGCCCGCGCAGCAGGTCGTCCGCGCCCGCGATCTGCCGCATCAACGCCTCGCACTCGGCGCGTGAGCCGTATTCGTCCGTGGCCTCGCGATGGCGGGTCGCCTCGCCGCGCCTGCATCACCAGCTGGGTGCGTGCCAGCCGCAGACAGAGCACCTCGGCATAGGCGATGGCCGCGATATTGATGGCGCGGCGCGCCTCGAGCGAGAGGCCGGGAAACTCGGGTACCGGTTCGCCGGCGATCCGCTCCACCGCCGCGCGCGCGGCGCCGAGATCGCCGTCGGCCGCAGCAGCCGTGGCGCGCGCCTGCGAGATCGTATGCTCGAGAGCGCGACGCTTGAAGTAATGCCAGAACCGCCGCAGCTGGTCGCGCTGGCCCTCGAGCGCGGCGACCCGCGCCGCCGCCGCCGCCGCGACCTGCTCGGCCCCACGCAGCAGCTGCTCGGCGCCCTGGCGCTGCGCGAATACGCGCCGATTGTGCTCGGCAAGATGTTGGCGCCGCTCGCGCTCGTCCTGTTGGGCGACCAGCTCGGCGACGAACCTCTCGATGAGCTCGTGCCCCGTCTGCCACAGCCGGCGCAGCTGGTAGAACACGAGCGCCGGAAACGCGCGTCTCGGAGAAACCGAGACGTCCCTCGAGCGCGCCCAGCATCTCCTGCACGCGCTGTGTGGCGCCCTCCTGCTGCTTGATGCGGTCCTTCAGACGATAGATCTCCTCCTGCAGCTCGCCATACGCCTTCTTCAGCTCCGCGCGGTTACGGAACAGGGCGAGCACGCGATGGTCTTCCTCCGCGGGGTCCTCGCGGCGGAAATTGACCTTCAGGAAGCCGAGCTGTCGAAGCGCCATCATGAGACGTACGGCGGCGGCCCGCCGGTTCTCATTCGGCGGCGGTGAGCCTGGTAGCCGTTGAGAAGCGATGCCCCCGCTCCGCGCAGTATTCCAGCCACTTGTTTAACATCATGTTACGCGCCCAGCGCTGATCCAGTTCACGCTCCACGAGCGTACGCAGATTCCTGAGAACCGGCTGGCTGTGGGCGGCGGCCCATTCCTGCGCCTCGACGAGATGCGCATCATGGTAGATGCACAGCCGCATATCGGGGTAGGCGACGGCGCCGGTGGCTTCGGGCAGGACGTAAGTCAGCAGGGCGGTGCTGGTGTAGGGCGAGCGGCCGGTGACGGTGAGAAGGAGATCACAGTCGCCGGCCACCTGCGAACGGTGCCGACCCTCCAGCTTCCCCAGTTCGCCCACCAGCCAGCCGAGGCGGATGAAATTGCTCTCGTAAAGGCTCATGAGCGCGACGAAGCTGCGGGGCCGCGTGCGCCAGGAGACTCGTGTCAGGGTGTCATCGAGCATCGCCCCGACTATAACGTACGTCGGTTACACTTCAAGCAGTGCGGCAGTGGATTTTTCGACGGGTTTCCCGGAACTTTTCGTCGCGGCGAAGCCATGGCAGGCCCCGCGCCGCGGCGCCTTGCAAGTTCCATGCTTGATTGCGAGTTTTGCGGCTATGGCCGCAGCCGCCGCTCGATACCCGTGGTGTTGAGAATGCGGCTGGCGATCTCCTCGATCGAGCACTCCGTGGTGTCGAGCGTCGGGATGCGCAGACGCGCGATCAGCGCCTCGGCCGCGCGCAACTCGTAGCTCACCTGCTGCTGGGACGCATAACGGCTCTGCGGGCGGCGCTCGTGGCGGATCTGTTGCAGGCGTTCGGGCTTGATGGTGAGGGCATAAAGCTTGCGACGGTGCGGTTCGAGCCGCGCCGGAAGGTGTCCGGACTCGAGGTCTTCTTCGGTGAGAGGATAATTGGCCGCGAAAACACCGTACTGCAGCGCCAGGTAGAGACAGGTCGGGGTCTTCCCCGAGCGGGAAACGCCGATGAGTATGACATCGGCATGCTCGTAATCGGCGCCGGTACCATCGTCGTTCGCCAACGCAAAGTTGGTGGCATTGATGCGTGCCGTGTAGGCGCTCAGATCCGCCATGCCGTGCGCGCGGCCCGCCCGATGAGTGGAGCGGGTGTTGAGCTCGCGCTCCAGCGGCCCGACGAAGGCGGCGAAGAAGTCGAGAAAGAGGCCGTTGGCGCGCATCACCACGTCGCGCAGCTCATCCTGCACCATGGTGCTGAATATGATCGGCCGCAGTCCCTCCTCCTCCGCGGCGCGGTCGATCCGGCGTACCGCCTCCTCCGCCTTGTCAAGGGTCGACACAAATGGCAAAGTCACGGGCCGAAACTGCAGACCCTCGAACTGGGTCATTAGGCTGTGACCCAGCGTTTCCGCAGTCACTCCCGTCTGGTCCGAAACGAAGAATACGGTTCGACGGCTCATCGCCCAAGTCTTCCACCGCGCGCGGCGCGGAGCAAGTGGAGTTCCATTGAACGCATACGTCATTCCCTTCGAGCGGTTAGGAATGGGCGACCTGGACCGCGTCGGCGGTAAGAACGCCTCGCTCGGCGAGATGATCGGCTCGCTCGCCAAGCTCGGCGTGCACGTGCCGGGCGGCTTCGCCACCACCGCGCAGGCCTTCAGGGAATTCCTCGAGCAGGACGGGCTCGGCGACCGCATCCGGGCGGAGCTCGCCGCACTCGACGTCGACGATGTGACGCGCCTGGCCGCTGCCGGGGCGCGTATCCGCCAGTGGATGCTCGCGACACCCTTCCCTCCCGCCCTGCAACAGGCGGTCAAGGACGAGCTGCGCCGCATGAGCGGCGGTGCGGAGATCGCCGTCGCGGTCCGCTCCTCGGCGACCGCGGAGGACCTGCCGGATGCTTCCTTCGCCGGGCAGCAGGAAACCTTCCTCAACGTCCGCGGCGAGGCGCGGGTGCTCGAGGCGATGCACGACGTGTTCGCCTCCCTGTTCAACGACAGGGCCATTTCCTACCGCGTCCACCAGGGATTCGACCACGACGCGGTAGCGCTATCGGCGGGCGTGCAGCACATGGTGCGCAGCGACCTCGGCGCCAGCGGTGTCATGTTCACGCTCGACACCGACTCGGGCTTTCGCGACGTCGTCTTCATAACCGCCTCCTACGGGCTCGGTGAGACCGTGGTGCAGGGCGCCGTCAACCCGGACGAGTTCTACGTCTACAAGCCGGCGCTCCGGGCCGGCAAGCACGCGGTGCTGCGCCGCAACCTCGGCGCCAAGGCGATCAAGATGGTTTATGCGCCGCCCGGATCGGCCGAGCGCGTGCGGACCATTGCAGTCCCGGAAGCGGACCGCACGCGCTTCTGCCTGACGGATGAGGATCTCGTAGCCCTGGCCCGCCAGGCGCTCATCATCGAGGAGCATTACCGCCAGCCGATGGACATCGAGTGGGGCAAGGACGGCTCCACGGGCGAGATCTTCATCCTGCAGGCCCGCCCGGAGACGGTGCAGAGCCGCGCCGGACGCACGATTCAACGCTTCCATCTGAAGTCGCGCTCGCAGGTCCTCGCTACCGGCCGCAGCATCGGCCAGCGCATCGGCTCCGGCGCCGCGCGCATCATCCGCGACGTCACGGAAATGGCGCGCGTCCAGGCCGGCGATGTGTTGGTCGCGGACATGACCGACCCGGACTGGGAGCCGGTCATGAAGCGCGCGTCGGCGATCGTCACCAACCGCGGCGGCCGCACCTGTCACGCGGCCATCATCGCGCGCGAGCTGGGCATCCCCGCCGTGGTCGGCTGCGGCGATGCCACGGCAGCGGATCAGCGAGGGCCAGGAGGTCACCGTTTCCTGCGCCGAGGGCGACACCGGCTACGTCTATACCGGCCTGCTCGAGTACGAGCGCAAGCAGATCGAGCTCGACTCGCTGCCGCAGATCCCGGTGAAGATCATGATGAACGTCGGCAACCCCGATCGGGCGTTCGACTTCGCGGCGATTCCCAACCGCGGCGTCGGGCTGGCGCGTCTGGAGTTCATAGTCAACCGCATGATCGGCGTGCATCCGCGCGCGCTTCTCGAGTACGAGCGCCTGGATGACGACCTGAAGGCGCAGATCCGCGCCCAGATCGCCGGCTATGCCGACCCGGTCTCCTTCTATGTGGAGAAGCTCGCGGAAGGCATTGCGCAGATCGCCGCCGCGTTCGCGCCGGAGCCGGTGATCGTGCGCCTGTCGGACTTCAAGTCGAACGAATACGCCAACCTCATCGGCGGCGCCCGCTACGAGCCGGAAGAAGAGAACCCGATGCTCGGCTTCCGCGGCGCCTCGCGCTATGTCGATGAGAACTTCCGCCCCTGCTTCGAGCTCGAATGCCAGCGCCCTGAAGCGCGTACGCGAACCAGATGGGCCTCACCAACGTGCAGGTGATGGTTCCCTTCGTGCGCACCGTCAAGGAGGCGAAGAAAGTGACGGAGTTATTGGCCACGAACGGCCTCGGCCGCGGCGAGAACGGCCTCAAGGTCATCATGATGTGCGAGCTGCCGACCAACGCGCTGCTGGCGGACGAATATCTCGAGCACTTCGACGGCATGTCGATCGGCTCCAACGACCTGACCCAACTCACGCTCGGGCTGGATCGCGACTCCGCCATCGTGGCGCAGCATTTCGACGAGCGCGACGAGGCCGTCAAGCGCCTGCTCGCCATGGCCATCTGCCGCCTGCCGCAAGCGCGGCAAATACGTCGGCATCTGCGGCCAGGGCCCATCGGATCACCCCGACCTCGCGCGCTGGCTGGCCGATCAGGGCATCGAGAGCATGTCCCTGAATCCCGACACGGTGGTCGAGACCTGGATCTTCCTGGCCGGAGAATCGGCAGAAGGCTAAGAGCCCGTGACGCCGGCGAAGGCCGGGGCGA
The DNA here is from genome assembly GCA_963726045.1 of uncultured Pseudomonadota bacterium. Lineage (GTDB taxonomy): Bacteria > Pseudomonadota > Gammaproteobacteria > Steroidobacterales > Steroidobacteraceae > 13-2-20CM-66-19. The sequence goes on along the minus strand of CAVSAZ010000008.1, from coordinate 301,952 downwards.
AGAGCCGCGCCCGGTAATAGCGCAGCTCCGCGATCGACTCGCGGATGTCCGCCAGCGCCAGGTGCGAGCTCTGCTTGGCAAAGCCCGACGCGACCTCCGGCGCCCACCGCCGCGCCAGCTCCTTCAGGGTGCTGACATCGAGATTGCGGTAATGGAAGAACTTCTCCAGCTGCGGCATCTGGCGGGCGAGGAACCGCCGATCCTGGCAGATGCTGTTGCCGCACATCGGCGAGGCGCCCGGCGGCACCAGCGCAGACAGGAACTCGAGAGTTCGCGCTTCGGCCTGGAGCGCGCTGATGCGGCTCGCGCGCACGCGCGTCAGCAGGCCCGAGGAGCCGTGCTGCCGCTGGTTCCAATCGTCCATGCGCGCCAGCGCCTCCTCCGGCTGGTGGATCGCCATGACCGGCCCCTCCGACAGTAGATTGAGCTCCTTATCGGTGACGATCGTGGCGATCTCGATGATAGAGTCCGTGTCGGGCTTCAGGCCCGTCATCTCGAGATCGATCCAAATCAGATTGTCGGCGCTCGGCATACCGTGAGTGTAGCAACCTTCGATGCGCGCGTGATCGCCGCTTTCGGCCGGCACCTGCTGGTGCAGGAGGCTTCCGGCCGCACGCTCAAGGCTCGCCCCTTCGGACGAGACCTCGGGGCCGTCTGCGGCGACAACGTTCGCTGCCGCGATGACCCTCACCACGGGGAAGTACACGTAGTCGAAGTGCTGCCGCGGCGCACGGCACTCTACCGCTCGAACGCGCGTGGCGGGGTCGAGCCCGTTCTCGCCAACCTCACCCTGCTGTTGGTCGTCATCGCACCGGTGCCGCCACCGGATCCGTTCGTGGCCGACCGGTACCTCGCCGCCGCGGAGTCAGCGGGTGTCGCCGCCATGCCGGTGCTCAACAAGGCGGAGCTGGGGATCGACGCCACGCTGCGAGCGCAACTCGATGTCTACGCGGCTGCGGGTTACGGCTGCATGACGGTCTCAGCCACGACCGGCGAGGGTGTCGACGCGTTGCTGTCGGTATGCGCCGGGCACGTCGCAGCCCTGGTCGGCCAGTCAGGCGTCGGGAAATCATCGCTCGTGCAGCGGCTCGCTCCCGATGTCGAGGTCGAGATCGGCGGACTGATGCGCGCCGAGGAAGGCCGTCACACCACCACCGTATCGCGACTTTACGAGCTGCCGGGCGGCGGCAGGCTCATCGACTCTCCGGGCGTGCGCGACTTCGCGCCCGCGGTGGCTCATCTCGATCCGCGCACGATGGGATTTCCCGAGGTGATGCGCCTCGCGCCCGGCTGTCGGTTCCTCGACTGCCGGCACATGCGCGAGCCCGGATGCGCGGTGCGGCAGGCCGTCGACTCAGGAGCGATGGACGCCAGACGCTACGAGAGCTACCGGCGCCTGCGGCGGCTTGCCGAAGATCTGACAGCTGCCCGCGGACCGAAACACAGGCGTTGAATCAGACGACCGTCTGGCGTCCGGCGAGCGCGTGGGCCAGCGTGCCGCCGTCGACGTACTCCAGCTCCCCGCCGATCGGGACGCCGTGCGCGATCCGGCTCGCGCGCAGACCGCGGCGGCTGGCGAGCTCCGCAAGAAAGTGCGCGGTGGCCTCTCCCTCGACGGTCGGATTGGTCGCGAGAATCAACTCGCGCACGCTGCCTTCCTCGAGGATGGCCTCGAGCTCGCGGATGCCGAGCTGCTCCGGGCCGACGCCATCAAGGGGCGACAAATGGCCCATCAGCACGAAGTAGCGTCCGCGGTAACTGCCCGACTGCTCGATGGCGACGACATCCGCCGGCGACTCCACCGCGCACAGGAGCGATGTTTCACGCTGCGGTGCCGCACAGATCGAGCACAGCTCCTCCTCGGTGAGCATGCGGCAGCGCTGGCAACGCGTCACGCAGGCAAGCGCCCCGTCGAGCGCCTGAGCGAGCACGCGCGCCGCCGGCCGCCCGTCCTGCAGGAGATGGAAGGCCATGCGCTGCGCGGTCTTCGGCCCGACGCCGGGGAGTGAGCGCAGCGCTTCGATCAGCTGGTTGAGGCGCGGGGAATGCTTCAAAACGGCAGTTTCATGCCCGGAGGAAGCTGCATGCCGGCCGTCACCGCCGACATTTTCTCCTGCACCTTCGCTTCCACTTTGTGAACGGCATCGTTCATGGCCGCGGCAACCAGATCCTCGAGCATCTCGCGGTCTTCACCGATCACGGCGGGCTCGATCTGCACGCGGCGGGTCTCGTGTCGGCCGCTCATGGTCACCTTCACCATGCCGCCGCCGGCCTCGCCGACCACTTCCAGGGCGGCGATCTCCTCCTGAACCTTCTGCATGTTGGCCTGCATGGCCGCGGCCTGCTTCATCAGGTTGTTGAAATTGGGCATGGATTCTCCATTGACTAAAACCGGCCTGCGGCCGTTTTAGCAGTCTCTCTATGAATGCTTCTGCCATCCGCGGGCCAAGGAGCGGCCTTGGCCCGCTCATTCTCATTCATTTTACGGGGCGGATGGTTTCCGGAAGCGTCGTCGCCCCGAAGCGGTCGCGAAAGCCCTGGACGCCGGGGTCCGACATCGAAGGCGCGCCGCGCGGACTCAGCCTCTTCCTGGGAAACCCGCTGGTCGGCCTGCGCCGGGGTCTCGGCTTGGGGAATGACGGCGGTGAATTCCAGCCGCACCGGCTCGCCGTAGTACTTCGAGAGCGCCTGCGCCAGCTTCTCCTCCACGGCAGCGGTGCGCATGAACTTGCTGCGCGGATCGAGCGCCAGCCGCACGACGGCGCCCTCGCGGCCGACGAGCACGCAGTGCGCCGCCAGCTGCCGCGCCGCTCCCTGAAGCTCGGTGGCGGCAATGATGGCGGCCCAGTCCTGGGCATCCCCTGGGGCGGCGTGCGGCGCGGCAGCGGCGGGCACCGCGGTCGCAGGCAGGGGTGCGGGCGTCGCGATGGGGCCTGGCTTCGGCACGATCGGAGTCTTAGCCGGACCGGAAGCCGTGGCTCTCGTCGAGCCGGACGACGACCCCGGCGCGCGAGCTTCGCCAACGCCCGCCTGCGGACGGAAAGCGATCATCCTGAGGAGCGCCATCTCGAACCCGGTGCGCGGATCAGGGGCGAGAGCGAGGTCCCGCCGGCCGACGATGGCGGTCTGGTAATAGAGCTGGACGTCCTCGGGCGGAATGGTCGCGCGCCAGCCGCTCGAGCAGCTCCGGCGGGTAGAGGTCATCGCCCTCGAAGTCCTTCACGACCTGCTTCAGGGCGATGCGAGTGAGTAGCGCGGCCAGCTCGTCGAGCACCTGAGCGTAGTCCGGCGCCCATTCCTCCAGAGACTGCGCCTGACGCAGCAGCTCCACGGCATCCCCCGCCGCCAGCCGCTCCGCCAGCTGCAGCACGTGGTCCCTGGAGATGGTACCGAGCATCGCGCGGGCCTCCGCCTCGCCCGCTCGCCCACCGCCGAATGCGATCAGCTGATCGAGCAGCGACAGGCCATCCCGCATGCTGCCGTCCGCTGCCTGCGCGACCAGGGAGAGACCCGCCGGCTCGAAGGCGATGCCCTCCTTCTCCAGAATGGCGCGCAGATGCGCCGCGATCTGCGCCAGCGGAATCCGCTTGAGATTGAACTGCAGGCAGCGCGACAGCACCGTAACCGGCAGCTTCTGCGGATCGGTGGTGGCGAGCAGGAACTTCACGTGCGGCGGCGGCTCCTCGAGAGTCTTGAGGAGCGCGTTGAAGGAGTGCGTCGACAGCATGTGTACCTCGTCGATCAGGTACACCTTGTAGCGCCCGCGGGTCGGCGCGTACTGCACGTTGTCCAGCAGCTCGCGCGTATCGTCGACTTTGGTCCGTGATGCCGCATCGACCTCGATGAGATCGACGAAGCGCCCGGCATCGATCTCTCTACAGCTCGCGCACTGGCCGCAGGGCGTGGGCGTGACGCCCGTCTCGCAGTTGAGACACTTGGCAAGAATGCGCGCGATCGTCGTCTTGCCCACACCGCGCGTGCCGGTGAAGAGAAAGGCGTGATGCACGCGGTTGGTCTCGAGCGCATTCACGAGCGCGCGGCGGACGTGGTCCTGGCCGACCAGCTCGGCAAAGGTCCGCGGCCGCCACTTGCGCGCCAGCGCAGTGTAGGTCTCAGTCATCGGTTGGCCTTGAAATGGAGGCGGCCCGCATCAGCGAAAGCTCCGGCACCCGACATCGCCGCTGCCGCTGCTGCCTTCCGGCCCTGACGGGATTCACGACTGGTCGTCGCGGAGTAGCCGACACGGGCCACCGTAGCTCTAAAGAGCTCGAGCGCCAATCCTTTGCAATCAAAAGCTTATGCGCCGAGCCCGGAATCTCGGCGACGATGATAGCAAACGGCGGCGGCAGGCGCGCAGGCGCGGCGGCTTGCGCCCCACCCGACCGCTCTGCTACAAAGCGCACTCTCCTTGGGGAGTAGTCGACCGGCTTCGAGCCGGGCCGTGTGTCAACATACTTGGGCGATTCGCCCATGGCACACGGGGCCTTGACGGCATGACGAGACCAACGGCTGAAACCCTCGGTGCGAGCGACGGGGGCCTTCGGCCGTGGTGTTTCGCCCCGCTCGGCCGAGGTCTCCGATGGAATCCTTCCTCATCAGCCTGTCCACCGTCGCCATCGCGGAGATGGGCGATCGCACCCAGCTGCTGTCACTGCTGCTGGCGGCGCGCTTTCGCCGTCCCTGGCCTATTCTCGCCGGTGTTTTCTGCGCCACCATCGCCAATCATGCCGTTGCCGCGCTCATCGGCCAGCGGCTCGGTCGCGCGCTGACGCCGCGGATCCTCGATACCGCCGTCGGTGTCAGCATGATCGTCATGGCGTTGTGGACTCTGAAACCCGACACTCTCGATGAGGCATCCACGGACGGAAAGCGCAAGGGCGCGTTCCTGGCGACCCTGGTCACGTTCTTCATCGCTGAAATCGGCGACAAGACACAGATTGCGACGGTCGCGTTGGCTGCCGCCTACTCCAATCTGCTCGCTGTGGTCGCCGGCACGACCATCGGCATGATGCTCGCCAACGCGCCGGTGATCTTCTGCGGCAAGGCCTTCGCCGGACGCCTGCCCCTGAAAACTCTACGTTATGTCGCGAGCGCGATTTTTCTGGCGCTCGGCGTGTACTTCGTGACGCGCACGCCCAGGAAGTAGGTCTACTGCAATGACGACAACACGAGCTCAGTCATGATGATGACGCAGTAGATGCCGGCAGAGCCTGATCCAGCACCTCGATCCAATGCCGGACCGGGCGCTCGGTTCCCGAGGCGAGATGCAACAGGCAACCGATGTTTGCCGTCGCAATGATGTCGGGCGCGTCCGCCTGCAGGGCCGCCAGCTTGTTGGCTTTTAGCCGGCGCGAGATTTCCGGCTGCAGCAGGGAGTAGCTGCCGGCCGATCCGCAGCAGAGGTGGCCATCGGCAACGGCAGTCAGCGTGTATCCTGCCCGCTCGAGCAGCGGCTCGGCGATGCCGCGGAGCTTCAAACCGTGTTGCAGCGTGCAGGGCGAATGGAACGCCACTCGCAGAGGCGCGGCACGCGCCGGCAGTGCCGACAGCGCGCTCAGGACGCGCGAGCTCCTGCGCAACCACCTGACTGACGTCGCGAAACAACTGCGAGACCCGCTCCGCCTTGCGGGCGTACTCGGGATCGTCACGCAGCAGCACGCCGTACTCGCAGATCATTGCGCCACACCCGCTCGCGGTGACCACCACCGCCTCGGCGCCTCGCTCTATTTCCGGCCACCAGGCGTCGATGTTGCGTCGCATCTGCTGCCGGGCCCGGTCCTCCTCGGACAGGTGATGCGCGAGAGCGCCGCAGCAGCCGTCGTTCACTGCCAGCAGCGAGATACCCAGACGATCCAATACGCGGGCGGCGGCCGCATTGATCCCGGGAGCCGCGGCGGGCTGCGCGCAACCGCTCAGCACCAACATGCGGCGTTGATGTCGCGCGGCCGGCCACGCACCGGCTGGACTCGCGGCTGGCACCGCTCGCCGCAGTGCGACGGGCATCAAGCCCCGAAACGCCCTCGCCAGCCCCAGCAGGGCGCCGAACCGCTTCCTATACGGAACGACGGTCAGCAGCGCCCGCCTGAAAAGCCGCTCGCGTAACGTCCGCGGCACCACCTGCTCCATGTGATGGCGGCCGATATCCAGCAGGCGCCCGTAACGCACACCCGACGGACAGGTGGTCTCGCACGCGCGGCAGGTCAGGCATCTGTCGAGATGCAGCTGCGTGGTTCGGGAAGGCTCGGCGCCCTCCAGCATCTCCTTGATGAGGTAGATGCGGCCGCGGGGCCCGTCGAGCTCGTCGCCCAGCAACTGATAGGTCGGGCAGGTGGCGGTGCAGAAACCGCAGTGCACGCATTTGCGCAGGATGCCGTCGGCCTCCCGGCCAGCGGTCGTGTCGAGAAAGGCAGCACTGAGTCGGGTTTGCACTGTCAGAGGTCCGGATGGAGACGCCCGGGATTAAAAATGCCGTGCGGATCGAATGCAGTCTTCAGCCGCTTGTGGACAGCCAGCATGGTGGCGGACAGCGGCTGGAACGCACCTTCGCGCAGCTTCACAGGCGCCCGATACAGGGTGGCGTGGCCGCCGCAACGCGCTGCCACAGTCCGCAAAGCCGCGCCGTCCTGCGGGCCCGCGAGCCAGCGCAGCGTTCCGCCCCACTCTATCAGTGTCGGTCCCGGAATCGGCAACGCCGGCGTGTGTACCGGCAAGGAGATCCGCCAGAGCTCGGCTGCGGCCGTAAAGAACGTCAGTCGCTGCTCGCGAAGGCTTTCCCAGTACTCATCCGCTCCGCTCATGAGCTCGCCACCAAGGGCTTCCCGCGCAGCGCGCACGGCCGCGTCCGCACCGGACAGGCGCACGCGCAATATTCCGTCATGCCACGCGGTCGCCGAAAGCGGCAACGGTCGGGTTGCCCAGCGGGTCACGGTCTCGAGCGCCCGCGGCTGATCAGCTTCGAAGCGCAGCGTGCATTGCGCGCGGGGGCGCGGCACGGTCTTCAGAGTGATCTCGGTGATCAGACCGAGAGTGCCGAGGCTGCCGGCCATCAGCCGCGACACATCGAAGCCCGCCACGTTCTTGATGACCCTGCCGCCGAAGCGCAGCAGCTCGCCGCGGCCGTCGATCATCTCGATGCCCAACACGAAGTCGCGCAGCGCGCCGCAGTAGGCGCGGCGCGGCCCCGACAGAGCACTCGCCACCGCGCCGCCGAGCGTGGCGCGCCCACCGAACAGCGGCGGCTCGAACGCCATTATCTGACAGTGGGCGGCGAGCTCGCGCTCGACCGCCACCAGAGGCGTCCCGGCCCGGGCCGAGATCACGAGCTCGGTCGGCTCGCAGTGCGTGATGCCCGACAGCGAGCCGACTTCCAGCGGCTCGCCCGCAAGCGGCCCACCGTAGAAGTCCTTGGTGCCGCCGCCGCGGATGCAAAGCGGCCGGCGCGCCGCGGCGGCGGCGCGAATCCGCTCCTGCAGGGATTGCAGATCCGACATCAGAAGCGCGGCAGGTCCGGATGCGGAACCTTGCCGCCCCGCACGTGCAGGCGTCCGAACTCCGCGCAGCGATGCAGTGTCGGCACCGCCTTGCCGGGATTGAGCAGGCCGAGCTCGTCCCAGGCGTGCTTGACGGCATGGAAGGTCTCGAGCTCGGCGCCGCCGAACTGCACGCACATCTGGTTGATCTTCTCCAATCCGACACCGTGCTCGCCGGTGATGCTGCCGCCTTCGCGGACGCAGAGCTCGAGGATCTCGCCGCCGAACGCCTCCGCCCGCGCGACCTCGTCCGCGACGTTGGAATCGAAGAGGATGAGCGGATGCAGGTTGCCGTCGCCGGCGTGGAAGACGTTGGTGCAGCGCAGGCCGTACTTGCATCTCCATCTGCCGGATGGCCTGCAGCACCGCCGCGAGCCGCTTGCGGGGAATGGAGCCGTCCATGCAGTAGTAATCCGGCGACAGCGCGCCCATCGCCGGAAACGCCGCCTTGCGTCCGGCCCAGAAACGCAGCCGCTCCGCCTCGTCGCGCGACACGCGACACTCCGTGGCGCCCGCCTCGCGCATGACGGCCTCCATGCGCTCGATCTCCTCCTCGACCTCTGCCGGTGCGCCGTCGGACTCGCAGAGCAGGATCGCCTCGGCATCGAGCGGATAGCCGGCCTGCACGAACGGCTCCACGGCCGCGATGGTGGGCCGGTCCATCATTTCCAGCCCAGCGGGAGTGATGCCCGCCGCGATGACATCGGCCACGGCCCGGCCGGCCTTGGTCAGATCATCGAAGACGGCGAGCACCACCCGGGCGCAGTTGGGCCGGGGAATCAGGCGCACGGTGACCTCGGTGACCACGGCGAGCAGACCCTCGGATCCTGTCAGCAGCGCGAGCAGGTCATAGCCCGGCGCATCCGGCGCCAGCGGAGCCGACCTCGAGCACCTCGCCCTCGATGTTGACCACGCGCAGCGCCAACAGGTTGTGCACGGTCAGGCCGTACTTCAAACAGTGAACGCCGCCGGAATTCTCCGCGACATTGCCGCCGATGGTGCAGGCGATCTGACTCGAGGGATCCGGCGCGTAGTAGAGTTTGTGCGGCGCGGCGGCCTCCGAGATGGCCAGGTTGCGCACCCCGGGCTGCACGCGCGCGGTGCGCGCGAGCGGATCGATGCCGATGATGCGGTTCAAACGCGCCAGCGACAGCAGCACGGCGTCCTGCCGGGGAGTCGCACCGCCCGATAGTCCCGTGCCGGCGCCGCGCGCGATCACCGGCACTCTCGCCTCGTGGCAGAGACGAAGCACGGCGGCCACCTGCGCCTCATCCACCGGAAGCGCGACGGCAAGCGGCGTCTGACGATACATCGTCAGCGCATCGCACTCGTAGGGCTTGAGCTCCTCCGGATTCGACAGGATCGCCCCGGGAGGCAACGCGCGGCGCAGGCGATCGATCAATTGGTTCACGGACCCCATCATACACACCCGCCCCGACCGGGTGCGGGGCGCCCGGAACGCCGCGTCGGCTCGTGACATCCATTGAGTAACCCACCGCGACACCGGAGCATCGATCATGAAAAGAGCCGTGTACTTTCTGGGAGTCCTCCTTGGCAGCGGTATCGCCCTCGCCTGGGCGCAAGGCGGCGCCCCGACGGACGCGCAGATCGCCGCGATCGTCGTCACCGCCAATCAGGTGGATATCGATGCCGGCAAGCTCGCGGAGCGCAGGGCGCATGCCGGTGACGTCAAGGCTTTCGCACAGCGCATGGTCACCGACCACACCGGCGTCAACCAGGCCGCGGCGGGCCTCGCGCACAGATTGCACCTCACGCCGCAACCCAATGCGACGAGCGCCAGCCTCAAGCAGGGTGGCGACGCGAATCTGGCGGCGCTGCGCAAGTTACGCGGCACGGCCTTCGACCGGGCCTACATCGACCATGAGGTTGCTTATCATCAGGCCGTGCTCGATGCGATGGACAAGGTTCTGATTCCCGATGCACAGAACGCGGACCTCAAAGCGCTGCTCGTCAAGGTACGCCCGGCGTTCGTGGACCACCTGGAACACGCCAAGCACATTCAGAGCTCCCTGGCGGGGCAGTAACATCTTGCATCGCCCTCACCGGCCGCCGCTGCGCAATGGACCGCGCACGGCGGCAGCGATGGTCGCCCTGGCCACGGCTCTCATGGCGGCGGCGCCGCTGCCAGTCCGGACGGCACACACGGTTATCATAGAAGGCATGCGCTTCAGCCCGCAGAATCTGACCGTGCGCCGGGGTGATCGCATCACGTGGATCAACAAGGATCCGTTTCCGCATACGGTGACGACGACCGACGGGAAATTCGACTCGCATCTGATCGCCCCGGACGGCTCGTGGACCTATGTGGCCCGCAAGACAGGCGAGTATCACTACGTCTGCAGCCTTCATGTCACCATGAAGGGCAGGCTCACGGTTCGCTGAATGGCAGGCACAGAGATCACCAACTCCGCTACTGACGCCGAAGATGACGCGTCGGTTGTGCATCGAGTGCTGGCAGCTGATCCCGCGGCGTTCGCGCTCCTGATGCGCCGCTGCAACCGCAGGCTCTACCGGCTGGCGCGTGCCATCGTAGGCAACGATGCGGAGGCTGAAGATGCCCTCCAGGAAGCCTATCTCAACGCCTATCGCCGCCTGCGACAGTTTCGCGGCGACTCCTCTCTCATCACCTGGCTCTCCCGTCTGGTGGTCAACGAGTGTCTCGGGAGGAAGCGCCGCAGCGCGCGCAGACAGAACGTGATTCCGATGATCCCCTCACCCGCCGACGATGAGGTGGAAGCAGTGGCCTCCGATGACCTCGGCTCGCCGGAAGCGCTGGCCGATCGCGCGCAGATGAGGGGCATCCTCGAGCGCAGGATCGACGCGCTGCCGGAATCCTTCCGCGCCGTCTTCGTCCTGCGCGCCGTCGAGGAGCTCAGCGTCGAGGAAACCGCGCACTGCCTGGGCATCCCCGCGGAAACGGTCCGCAGCCGACACTTTCGCGCCAAGGCCCTGTTGCGCGAGGCCCTGGCGCGTGAGGTCGATATCGCGGAACGCAGCCTGTGGGAATTCGCCGGCGCGCGCTGCGACCGGATCGTGACCCAGGTTCTCGCCCGCCTCCCTGGCCTCAGTCGCCCGTGACCTGAGCGGGCTTGGGCGCATCCGGGCTCAGCCAGCGGTAGATGCAGCCGCCGAGCGCACCGCCGATGAGGGGCGCGACCCAGAACAGCCAAAGCTGGTGCAGCGCCCAGCCGCCGACGAACAGGGCCGGTCCCATGCTGCGGGCAGGATTCACCGACGTGTTGGTGACAGGAATACTGACAAGGTGAATCAGCGTCAGGCACAGCCCGATGGCGAGCGGAGCAAAGCCTCTGGGAGCGTTGCCGTGCGTCGAGCCCATGATGACGAAGAGGAACCCGAACGTCATCACGACCTCACATACGAATGCCGACAGCAGTGAGTAACCGCCGGGTGAGTGCGCCCCGTAGCCGTTGCTGGCGAAGCCTCCCGCGGTGCTGAAGTCAACGTGGCCGCTGGCGATCAGGTAGAGCAGACCCGCCCCCGCGATGCCGCCGAGAACCTGCGCGATGATGTAACCGGGCAGATCGGCGAGGTTGAAGCGCCCGCCGGCCCAGAGGCCGACCGAGACGGCCGGATTGATGTGGCAGCCTGACACGTGGCCGATGGCATAGGCCATCGTCAGCAACGTCAGTCCGAAGGCGAACGCGACGCCGACGAAGCCGATTCCGAGCTGCGGGAAGGCGGCCGCGAGCACCGCCGAGCCGCAACCACCGAAGACGAGCCACGCAGTACCGATGAACTCCGCCAGGAGTTTGCGCATCATGATAAATGCCCCCCGATCGTTTTGTGCTGGCGGAGAGGGTGGGATTCGAACCCACGAACACCCGTTGAGATGTTACTGGAATTCCAGTCCAGCGCCTTCGACCGCTCGGCCACCTCTCCGCATTGTCAAAAGCGCGCCGCAGGGTGCCATCAGGCCCCCGGCGGCGCGCTGGCGCGCATGATACTACCTCCCTACGCTCCTGCAGAGCTTCGGACAGGCCCGGCCTGGGGGACGAGATCTATTCGACGGGCGGCGCGTTCGACTCCGGGAGGATGAAGGTCGGCGGCGCGGCCAGGCAAGGGTCTTTCACGGTGCGCGGCGGCGGCGGCGGTTCGTTGAGCGGCGGGACCTCCAGCGCGTGGCTGGTATCGGGCGTGCTCATGCCCTGCGGAATGGCGAGCGGCGCGACGCTGGTCGCCCGCTGATAAGGCTCCGGCTTGTTGCAGCTGTCGTCGTGGGTGATGTGGTGAATGGTCTTACAGCCGCTGAGCGCGAGCAGCAGGGCGGAGCACAGAGCCAAAGCGGGTACCCTGGAGCGTCTACGCTCGCGAAGGTGGGTCTCAGAGGGCCCGGATTTCATTTAAACCCCTTCGGTTGCTATATCTAGTGGCCGCGCGGCTCGTTGCAGCGCCGCGAGTACCGCGGGCTGGTGAGCCGCGGACAGCTCCGTGAGCGGCAGTCGGATGCCGCGCTCGATCCTGCCGGCCTGCGCCAGCGCCCATTTGACCGGTATCGGATTCGCCTCGAGAAAAAGATCCCGATGGAGCGCCGCGAGCGGCGCGTCGAGTCGCGCCGCGGTTTCCCGGTCCCCGCTCGTCGCCGCGCTCACCATGGCCGACATGGCGTCCGGCGCAACGTTGGCGGTCACCGAGATCACGCCGCGCGCACCGGCGAGAATCGCCTCCCGCGCCGTGGCGTCATCGCCGCTCAGCACCGCGAACCCCTGCCGGCAGACGGCGAGCAGCTCGCGCACCCGCTCGGACCCCGGCACCGCTTCTTTGACCGCGCCGATGCGCCCGAGTTGCGACAACCGCCCGACTGTCGCAGGAAGCATATCCACGGACGTGCGGGACGGCACGTTGTAGAGAACCAGCGGCTTGGCGGATGCTTGCGCGATCGCCGCGAAATGCCGGTACAACCCTTCCTGCGTGGGCCGGTTGTAGGCCGGCGTGACCACCAGAATAGCCGCGACTGGCAACTGCGAGAACCGACCGGCCCGCTCCACGGTGACCGCCGTGCTGCTCGAGCCCACGCCGACGACAACCGTGATGCGGCGATCGGCCCGCTCGCAGGCGCGCTGCGTCAGCTCCCAGAGCTCTGCGTCCGTCAGCGTCGCGGACTCCCCGGTGGTGCCGCCGACCACCAGTCCGGCGGTGCCGCTCTCGATGTGCCAATCGATCAGACGCTCCCAGGCGTTGTGGTCAATGGAGCCATCGCCGCGCATTGGCGTGACCATCGCTACGAGGCTGCCTGAAAGCATCGAAACCCTGGGTGGATGCCGCCATGCGGCAGGTAAGCCGGTAAGTATACGGGGCATTGCACCCGGGACGAAGCCGTGTCCTACAAGCATCGCCAGGGAACCGCTCACCCGGTACACTGCCCGCAGCACCTTGGAACGCACCGAGCCCATTGACCCGATGAAGCAGCACCTGGCCGTTTCGGCGATCGGCAGCGACCGCACCGGCATGGTCCACGAGCTGACGCGGGTGATCAGCGAATGCGGCGGTAATATCACCGAGAGCCGCATGGTCGCGCTCGGCACGGAGTTCGCGATGCTGCTGCTCGTCTCGGGCAACTGGCACGCCCTGGCCAAGCTCGAAACAGAGCTGAAGCGTCTCGCTGAGACCACCAGCCTCAGCGTCCACCTCAAGCGTACGGAACCGCGCACTGCGCGTACGGACATGCTTCCGTACTCGATCGACGTCGTATGCCTGGATCAGACCGGTATCGTCTCAGGGCTTTCCGGTTTCTTCGCAAGCCGCAGCATCGATATCGCGGAGGTCTCGACCCGCAGCTATCCGGCCGCCCACACGGGCGCTCCCATGTTTTCCGTGCAGATGATCGTCAATGTGCCGAGCCGCATCCAGGTGGCACATCTGCGCGAGGAGTTCATGGAGTTCTGCGATTCCCTCAACCTCGATGCCATTCTGGAACCGGTGAAATCCTGACGATGTCCAAAGTCGAGCCCGGGGCCAAAGTGCCCTCATTCTCCCTGCCCGCGACCGGCGGGGAAAACTGGCGCCTCAAGGACGCCGCAGGTCGCGCCCTGGTGATCTTTTTCTACCCCAAGGACATGACCTCGGGGTGCACGCGCGAGTCGCAGGACTTCCGCGATCTGCATGCCGCCTTCCGCAAGGCCGGCGCGGAGATCGTCGGTATCTCCCGCGACAGCGTGGCCAGCCACGAGAAATTCAAGACCAAGGAGGCGCTGCCCTTCAGCCTGTTGTCCGACGAGAAGGAAGAGGTCTGCAAACTGTTCGATGTCATCCGCGAGAAAAGTCTCTACGGTAGGAAGTATCTCGGCATCGACCGCAGCACCTTTCTCATCGACGCCAAAGGGGTGTTGCGGCGCGAGTGGCGCAAGGTGAAGGTTCCGGGGCACGCGGAGGAAGTGCTTGAAGCAGCGAAGTCTCTCTGATCCAGGGCCGGCGAGCGCGCACGCGCGCGGACCGGTGTCCGAATCCGTTTCCATGCCGGCCTCGCCCGCGACGCCGCCCGCCCCCGGCGCTGCAACCGCGGAGCGCGGGGAGCCCAGGGCAAGAGCGCGTGACGGCCGGCGGCTCTTCGTACTCGACACCAACGTGTTGATGCACGACCCGACCGCGATCTTCCGGTTCGAGGAGCACGACGTCTACATCCCGATGATCGTGCTGGAGGAGCTCGACGCGCACAAGAAGGGGCTGTCGGAAGCCTCACGCAACGTGCGCCAGGTGAGCCGTTTCCTCGATGACATGATGCGCGATGCCACCAAGGAACAGATCGATCGCGGCCTGAAGCTGCCGAACGGCTACTCCGGCAATCACGGCAAAAAGCCCTCCTCCGGCCGGCTCTTCTTCCAGACGCGCCAGCTGGCGAGCACTCTGCCGTCGAGCCTTCCGGGTCAGGGCAATGACAACGCCATCCTGGGGCAGACGCTCGCACTGCAGAACGAGCGGTCCGACGCGCGCGTGATCCTGGTTTCCAAGGACATCAATCTGCGCATCAAGGCGGCCGTGCTGGGAGTGCACGCGGAGGACTACTACAGCGACAAGACGCTGGAGGATTCCGATGTCCTCTACAGCGGCATGAGCGCGCTCGCCGCGGACTTCTGGGAGCAGCACGGTCAGGGGATGCGCTCCTGGAAGGATGGTGAGCGCACGTTCTACGAGATCACCGGCCCGGCGGTACGCGAGTGGCAGCCCAACCAGGGCCTGCACGAAGACAGCCCCGAAGGCATCGAGGGCATCGTGCGCCGCTTGAACGGCGACACCGCCGTGATCGAGCTGATGAAGGATCACCGCAACGAGCGCCACAACGTCTGGGGCATCACGGCGCGCAACCGGGAGCAGAACTTCGCGCTCAACATGCTGATGGACCCGGAGATCGATTTCGTGACGGTGCTCGGGCCCGCCGGCACCGGCAAGACGCTGCTCGCCCTCGCCGCGGGGCTCATGCAGACGCTCGAGAGCAACCGCTTCGCGGAGATCATCATGACTCGGGTGACCATCCCGCTGGGCGAGGACATCGGCTTCCTGCCGGGAACGGAGGAGGAGAAGATGGAGCCCTGGATGGGCGCCCTCATGGACAATCTCGAGGTCTTGACCGGTGGCCAGGAAGGCGGCAATTGGGGACGGGCGGCGACCAATGACCTGCTGCGCAACCGGATCAAGATCCGATCGCTGAACTTCATGCGCGGCCGCACCTTCCTCAACCGCTTCCTGATCCTCGATGAGGCGCAGAACCTCACGCCGAAGCAGATGAAGGCCCTCATCACCCGCGCCGGGCCCGGGACCAAGCTTGCCTGCCTCGGCAACGTGGCCCAGATCGATACCCCGTACCTCACGGAGACGACCTCGGGCCTTACCTATACGGTAAACCGGTTCCGCGGCTGGCCGCATTCGGGGCACGTCACCCTGGTCCGGGGGGAGCGATCGCGCCTGGCGGACTTCGCGTCCGATATCCTGTAAGCTGTCCTGCAGTAGTCGGCGGCCTGCCAGCTCGGCCGCCGGATTTGTAAGTTTCTGTTAATGCAGGGAAACCGGCCCCTCGGGCTGCGGTCGAACTCAAGATGCGAGCGTTCGTCCTCATCATCCTTTGCGCCTTCCTGAACGCCACCACTCTGGCGGTGGCGGCCCAGCCCGGTAATCCGCCCCCCTACCTCCCTAACGACCCGCTGACCACGGACCTGCCGTCGGCGATCAATTCGGAGCTGCCGGACCTCAGCGACCCTGCAGACACTATCGCCACCAAGCAGGAGCTCTACGAAGTCGGCTATTCCGTCATGATGCAGCTGCGGGACCAGCGCGGCCTCTTCGATGACCCGGAGACCGAGGAATACATTCAGGGGATCGGGCAGCGCCTCGCCTCCCAGAGCAACGATGGCGGCGGCTATTTTCACTACGTGGTCGCCCGCAGCGATGAGATCAACTCCTTCGCCGTCACGGGCGGCTGGGTCTTCATCTTCACCGGCCTCATCACCGCGACGCACACTGAGTCCGAGCTCGCGGGCGTGATGGCGCACGAGACCGCGCACATCACGCAGAATCACGCCCTTCGTGGGATCGAGGATCAAAAGAACGCCACCATGATCTCGCTGGCGGGCATGCTGGCTGCGATCCTCCTCGGCGCCCTCGGCGGCGGCGGCGGCGATGCCATCGAGGGGGGCATCATTGCCTCCCAGGGACTGGCCGCGCAGCACCAGATCGATTACACCCGCACTCAGGAGCAGGAAGCCGATCGCATCGGCATCGAATACCTGGCGGCGGCGGGATTCGATCCGGAAGGCATGGCCGACTTCTTCGAGCGGCTGATGCGAGAGACGAGCGTGCAGGACGGCTGGGTGCCCGCGATCCTCGAGGACCACCCCACCGACCCCGATCGCATCGCCGAAGCTCGGGCGCGCGCCGCGCAGTTTCCCCCGTACTGCTGACAAGAGCTCGCGACGACTACTACCTGATCCGGGAGCGCGTGCGCGTCCTGAACGCACCGGGTGACGAAGACATGTCGCGAGTGTTCGCGCAGAAAATCGCCAATGGCGATCACAGCTTCGGCACGAAGTACGGCTATGCGGTGGCCCTCATCCAGAACAACAAGGCGTCGCAGGCCGTACCCCTCCTGAAGCAACTGATCGTGCGGCACGGCGATCTGCACGATCTCTATTCCACACTCGGCGAGGCACAGGGGAAGTCCGGCGACATGAAAGACGCGCTCGCGACTTTCCGGCTCGCGATGGAGCTCTTCCCGCACAACGTTCCCGTGACGATCCGTTATGCGCAGACGTTGATGATGGGCCACAGGAACGCGGAGGCGCACGACGTACTGCTGGACCTCTTCAACAATATCGATCCAACTCCGGACCAGGTCGAGCTCACCGCCCGCGCAGCGAGTGCCGCCGGCGACCTGGGCGATGCTTATTACTACATGGGCGATCTACCAGTCCGACAGCGGCAATCTGCCGCTCGCCGCGGAGCAGTACGAGCTCGCGCTTCGCAGCCCACATCTGACCTACGTGCAGCGCCAGCGAATCCTGGCCTCCTTGAAGGAAGTTCGCGATTACCTCGCGCTGGCGCGCCAGCAACACGAATGATTTGAGCTCGTGGCGCGCGCACCGCGCGCCGTCGCCGGCTCCAGATGGCGACGTATCCTCGACCGGCGGCGCGCTGCTACAATGTCGGTAAGGACCCTGCACGGACCTCTCATGGCACGAAGAATTCTCCCGGCGAAGCTCCGGCTCGCCTCGATCGCATTGCTCGCCCTGGCCCTGATCGGCTGCGCCACCGTGCCACCCGCGGCGCGGGACGCGCGCGACCCTTGGCAGCGGGTGAACCGGGGTATCTACAGGTTCAACGATGCCATCGACCGCGCGATGGTCACGCCTGTCGCCAGGACTTATCTGCAGGCACCCCAGCCGATCCGCACCGGGGTGACGAACTTCTTCAACAACGCAACCTATCCCGATGTCATCGTGAACGCGCTGCTGCAGGGCCAGGTCGCGCCCTTCGCACGTGACACAGGACGGTTCCTGGTCAACACCACGCTGGGTATCGCCGGCATCTTCGATCCGGCATCACACATGGGTCTGGCGTACGAAGACCGGGATTTCGGCCAGACTTTCGGAAAATGGGGCGTTCCGCCCGGGCCGTTCCTGGTCCTTCCGCTCATAGGGCCGTCCGATGTCAGAGACGGTCTTGGACGCATACCAGACGCGTACGCAGAACCGTGGGCCTACATCAAGACCCGATACTGGTACTGGGACTACGGCTCACTGCTGGTGTATGAGGTGAGCCTGCGCGCCGGCATTCTGCCTCTTACCGACATGGCGCTGAAGACCTACGATCCGTACGCGTTCGAGCGCAATGCCTACCTGCAGAACCGCGATTTCATGGTCAAGGGTCAGAAGGCGCAGGGCGGCGCCGAAGACGAGCTGAAACAGCTGCAACAGAATTAGTTGATTGAGGGGGTCCGGCTAGACACCCTTCTGCAGCATGCTCCTCGACGCCGCTGATGCGCGCGACGGCGAGCAGGCTCGGCGGCAGGTTGGCGAAGCGCAGCGGCCGCCCCTCCCGCTTCATGATCGCCATCCAGTCGAGCATCACCGCCAGCCCCGCGCTGTCGGACTGCGTGATCCCGCCGCAGTCGATCTCGAGGTCGCCCGCGCTCGGACTCGCGCAGCGCGTGCAGTCCATCATTGCGCGCGCGGCGCGCGTTGGCGAACGTCAGCTGGCCCCGCACCGCGAAGCGGCCGGGCGCGGTCGTCACGACCTCGAACGAGGTGGCGCCTGGGGCGCCGCCGGCACCGCCCGCGGCGGTGCTGCTCACGAGCGCCGCCCGTCGTCTTGCTGATCTGGGCCGGCTTTTCGCCGTGCTGCAGCTTGTTGATCACCGCGTCGAGGCCGCCCTGCTGCGCGAGCTGGGGCTGGAAGTCCTGGCGATAGCTCATGACGTAGCTGACACCGTCGATGACCACATCCCACGCCTTCCAGCCGTCGGGAGTCATGTGCATGTAGTAGTTGACGGAGATCGGCGCCCCGCTGCTGCGCGACATCTCCGTGCGGACGGTGGCGTTCTGATCGCCGGCGTTCACGCGGGTCGGGTAGACCTTGAGCGTGTTCGACGTGAACGTCGACGACCGCGGCGCCGTAGTTATTGAGCATCGAGTGATAGAAGGCGTCGATGAACTGCTGCCGCTGCTGCGGGCTGGCCGTCTTCCAGTACCTGCCGAGCACCAGCTGCGCCGAGAACTGGGTGTCGACATGCGGCAGGATGTACTGATCGACCAGCGCCTGGACCTTGGCGGGATTGTTGCGATAGGCCGGGCGATCGGCATCGAGCGCCTTCAGCAGGCCGTTGGCGGCGCTCTCGATGACCTGCCGACGGCGACTGCGCCGCTGTGCCCTGGGCGGCGGCCGGGACCGGCGCCGCGATCAGCCATGACGCGGCCACGAGGGCCGCGGTGATCAGGAAATGGGAGAGCTCTCATGGGTGGGGCTCCTGCGGGTTCTGGCTCTGATTCGGGGTCTTGCCGTTGCCGCTGCTGTTGCCGGTGCCATTGCCGCTCCCCCGCTGCTGCCGCTGCTGCTGCTGCCGCTGGAGAAGTTGGCGAAGAACTTGTTGATCAGGTTCTCGAGCACGATGGCGGATTGGGTCTGCAGGATCTGGCTGCCTTGTTTCAGGTACGTGCTGAGTCCGCCCGGGCTGATGGCGAGGTACTGTCCGCCGAGCAGCCCCTCGGTCTCGATGCTGGCGTAGCTATCTTGCGGGATCTGGCTGAACTGGGGATAAATGTGCAGGTGCACGTTCGGCCCGGAAGCTTTGATTGTCAAGCCCGATCCCCGTCACGTCGCCGATCCTCACTCCAGCCATCCTAACGGGCGCGCCGACCTTGAGGTCCCCGATGTTGTCGAATTCCGCGGTCACGTCGTAACCGGGAGCTGGGCTTGCCGAATTTGAACTTGAGCCCGCTGGAGGGCAGCTGGGTGGTGAGAAAGATGAGCGCGGCCAGGCCCAGAATGACGAAGAGGCCCGGTTCCGATCTCGAGAGAGCGAGTAGCGCGCATGGTGGTGGCGATCCTCTTACAGGAAAACAGCAGTCAGAACGTAATCGAGGAGCAGCGTCAGCACGGACGAGGCGACGACGGTGCGGGTGGTGGCAAGGCCCACGCCTTCCGCCGTGGGCTCGCACTGGTAGCCCTCGTTGACGGCAATCAGGCTGACGACCGCGCCGAACACCACGCTCTTGACGATTCCCTCGGTCACATCATGCATGGCGACGGCGCTTTGCATCTGTGACCAGAAAGTGCCGCGGTCGATCGCCCAGAAGCCCGACCCCGATGAGGTGCGCGCCGAAGAGGCCGATGACGTTGAAGATTGCGACCAGCAACGGCATGGCGATCAAGCCACCGAGGAAGCGTGGCGCGGCGACGTAGCTCATTGGGTCGACCGCCATCACCTCCATCGCGGTGAGCTGATCCGTCGCCTTCATCAGGCCGATCTCGGAAGTCAGCGCCGTGCCCGCGCGGCCGGCGAAGAGCAGCGCGGTCAGCACCGGGCCGAGCTCCTTGAGGAGAGCCAGGGCCGCAACCTGGCCGAGCGCGGTCTCCGCCCCGAAGCGCTGCAGCACATCCTGTCCCGAGCAGGCCGAGCACCATTCCGGTGAAGAGGCCCGACAGCATGATGATGATGAGCGAGCGGGCGCCGGCGTTGTAGATCTGCGCGATGATGAGGCGCGGACGTGCCAGCGCCGGCCCGCAGGCGAGCAACAGGCGCCCGAGGAAGATGCCGGTGACGCCGAACTTGCGCACGCCCTCGAGAAGCGAGCCGTGTCGGGCTCCGTTGCTCATCCTTCATCCGCTCCGAGCAGCTGGCTGGCGTAATCGGGGGCCGGGTAATGAAATTTGCACCGGGCCCTCGGCGCTGCCGGTCATGAACTGATGCACCGTCTCGGAGTCGCTTTGCGCGAGCTCCTGCGGTGTGCCGGCGGCGACGACGCTTGCCGCCGGAGAGGAGATAGCTCTGATCGGCGATGGTGGCGAGCTCCTGCACGTCGTGGGAGACGACGATGCTGGTGATGCCGAGCGCCTGGTTCATGTGCTTGATGAGACGCAGGATCATGCCGAGTGAGATGGGATCCAGGCCGACGAAAGGCTCGTCGTAAAGCAACACCTCCGGATCCATCACGATGGCGCGTGCCAGCGCGACCCGCCGCGCCATGCCGCCCGAGAGCTCCGACGGCATCAGCTCCGCTGCGCCGCGCAAGCCCACAGCCTCGAGCTTCGTGAGCACCAGCTTGCGGATGACCGACTCCGGGAGGTCTGTATGCTCGCGCACCGGAAAGGCAACGTTGTCGAAGACGTTGATGTCGGTGAGCAGCGCCCCGTTCTGGAACAGCATGCCCGTCCGCTTGCGGGTGGCGTAGATCTCCGAGCTCGAGAGCGTGGCGATGTCGCGCCCGAACACCAACACCTGGCCGCTGTCGGCAAAGAGTTGTCCGGTGATCAGGCGCAGCAGCGTCGTCTTGCCCGTGCCGCTCGGGCCCATGACCGCGGTAATCAGGCCGCGGCGCACACGAATATCGAGCCCGGCGAAGATCGGCCGGCCATCGATGGCTGTAATGCGCATCGCGCACTTCGACCACCGCGTCATCTGCGGCAGCGGACGGCGCGTCTTGGAGGGAAGCGGGCCTGCTCAAGCGGCCTGGCTTTCCATCTCAGGATTGTAGCGGCCGGTGGCCGCGAGGCCATTGAGCCTGGCACGGCGGGCGAACTCCTTCTGCCCGGCGCCGAAGGTCGCCGTATTCCCGCCCCAGGCCTTGAGCGCGGTGTCCTGCAGAGCGCGCCCGTAGCTGAACGTCAGCGACCAGGGCAGCGGGCCCATGCGATTCATCAGCGACAGATGCAGCGTTGCCTCGGTCGATGACTGACCGCCCGAGAGGAACGCAATGCCGGGGACGGCCGGCGGCACGTGACGCTTCAGTGTCCTGATGGTCGCCTCGGCCACCGCCTCCGGCGGCGCGCGGTTCGAGGCCTTCTTGCCGGAAATGACCATGTTGGGCTTGAGGACCATGCCCTCGAGATAAATGCGGTGCTCGAACAGCTGGTTGAACACTGCGCTCAGCGTGGCGTTGGTCACTTCCTCGCAGCGCTCGATGGAGTGCGCCCCGTCCATGAGCACTTCGGGCTCCACGATCGGGACGATGTCGTTTTCCTGAGCCAGCGCCGCATAGCGGGCCAGCGCATGAGCGTTGGCCTCGATGGCGAACGGCGCTCGGAATGCCATCGCCGATGTCGATGACCGCGCGCCATTTGGAGAAGCGCGCCCCGAGCGAGCGGTACTCGACGAAGCGCTCGCGCAGGCCGTCGAGACCTTCGGTGATGGTGTCGCCGGGGAAGCCGGCAAGCGGCTTCGCGCCCAGGTCGACCTTGATGCCCGGGATCATCCCGTGCTGCGTCAGATACTGCGGGAAACGGCGCGCCATCGGCCGTCTTCTGCCGGATGGTCTCGTCGTAAAGAATGACGCCGCTGATGGCTTCCGCCGCGCCCGGGGCGGTAAAGAGCATCTCGCGATAGTTGCGGCGGTGCTCCTCGGTGGAATCGAGGCGAATGGCGTCGAAGCGCTTCTTGATGGTGCCACTGCTCTCATCCGCGGCCAGGAGCCCCTTGCCTTTGGCGACCATGGCTTGGGCGATGCGGGCGAGCTCATTGCGGTTCATCGTTACCTTCCTCCAGCAATGGCGGGTCAGCCGCGAGCACGTCAACCGTGCCGCCGGCGTCCGCCCCCGGTCATTCGCGTGAATGGATAGCGCCAAGGATACCAAATAGCGCTGGAGCGCAAGGTAGCCGATGGTATCCGCGCCTTGCCCACGTCCGGTCCAAGGCAACCCACGAGACGGCGCTTGGTTCCCGGGGCAATCAGTACTAAAATAGTCCTACTTTGCAGACCCCCCTATTTTGGGCTCACAGCCATGGTCCGTATCAGCCGACTCACAGATTACGCCACCGTGCTCCTGGCCGTGCTCGCCGAGCAACCGGCGCGCGTGCAGACCGCCGCGGCGCTGGCGGAGCAGACCCGCATTGCGGCGCCGACGGTCAGCAAGCTGCTGAAGCAGCTGCAGCGTGCCGGGCTCGTTGCCTCCACGCTGGGCCTGCACGGCGGCTACCAGCTCGCCCGGCCGGCCACCGAGATCAGCGCCGCCGCCATTCTCGATGCCATGGAGGGGCCGGTGGCGCTGACCGACTGCTCGGTGGGCGCGGGCCACTGCGATATCGAGGAGACCTGCCGGGTCGGACGAGTGTGGCAGCGCCTGAACCTCGCCATCCGGCGCTCTTTGCATGACGTCAGCCTCGCTCAGCTTGCCGGCATCGATCCCACCCAGGTCGCGCTGCCGGCGCTCGAGCGTGACATGAAAGCGGCCGCCACGCGCACGCCCGTCCGCTCCTGAACCGAATCTATGAGTGAAACCGCGAAACAGCTGGAAAGCCTGATCGCCCGCCGCTACAAGCACGGGTTCGTCACCGACATCGAGGCCGATACGGTCCCGCCCG
Organism: uncultured Pseudomonadota bacterium; assembly: GCA_963726045.1. GTDB lineage: Bacteria > Pseudomonadota > Gammaproteobacteria > Steroidobacterales > Steroidobacteraceae > 13-2-20CM-66-19. Next base: position 278,882 of record CAVSAZ010000008.1, on the reverse strand, counting down.
GGCTGGACGAGGACGTGGTGCGGCTCATCTCCCGCAAGAAGGGCGAGCCGGCCTTCCTCACGGAGTGGCGCCTGAGGGCGCTGCGGCACTGGCTCACCCAGAGGAGCCGCACTGGTCGCATACCAGCTACCCGCCGATCGACTATCAGGCCATCTCCTACTACTCCGCGCCGAAGGCGAAGAGCGACGGGCCGAAGAGCCTCGATGAGGTGGACCCGAAGCTGCTCGAGACCTACGAGAAGCTGGGCGTGCCGCTGCACGAGCGGGCGCGCCTCGCGGGCGTGGCGGTCGATGCGGTGTTCGACAGCGTCTCGGTCGCCACCACCTTCAAGGAGCGCCTGAACGAGGCCGGTGTCGTGTTCTGCCCGTTCTCGGAGGCGGTGCAGAAGCATCCGGAGCTCATCGAGCGCTATCTCGGCAGCGTCGTGCCCTACACGGACAACTTCTTCGCGTCACTGAACTCCGCGGTGTTCACCGACGGCTCGTTCGTCTACGTGCCGAAAGGCGTGCGCTGCCCGATGGAGCTGTCGACGTACTTCCGCATCAATGCGGCGAAGACGGGACAGTTCGAGCGCACGCTGATCATCGCGGATGAGGGCGCGTACGTGTCATATCTTGAAGGCTGCACTGCCCCGATGCGGGATGAAAACCAACTGCACGCCGCGGTCGTGGAGCTGGTGGCGTTGGATGACGCCTTCATCAAGTACTCCACGGTGCAGAACTGGTATCCGGGCGATGCCGAGGGCAAGGGCGGCATCTACAACTTCGTCACCAAGCGCGGCGAGTGCCGCGGCCGCAACTCGCACATCTCCTGGACCCAGGTGGAGACGGGATCGGCGATCACCTGGAAGTACCCGAGCTGCGTGCTGCGCGGCGACGGCTCGAGCGGCGAGTTCTACTCCGTGGCGACCGTGAACAACCGCCAGCAGGCCGACACCGGCACGAAGATGATCCACATCGGCCGCGACACGCACAGCACCATCATCTCCAAGGGCATCTCCGCCGGACGCGGCCAGAACACCTATCGCGGCCTGGTGAAGATCCTGCCGAGCGCCCACGGCGCGCGCAATTTCACGCAGTGCGACTCGCTGCTCATGGGCGGCAAGTGCGGCGCGCACACCTTCCCTTACGTCGAGGTCAAGAATCCGTCGGCGACCGTGGAGCACGAGGCGAGCACCTCGAAGATCAGCGAGGACGAGCTCTTCTACTGCCTCTCCCGCGGCATCGCGCAGGAGGATGCCGTGAACCTGATCGTCAGCGGCTTCTGCAAGTCCGTCTTCAAGGAGCTGCCGATGGAGTTCGCGGTCGAGGCGCAGACCCTCCTGGCCGTGAGCCTCGAAGGCGCGGTGGGCTAGAAAAAGAGAGCGACGATGCTGAAGATCGAAAACCTGCACGTCAAAGTGGACGGCAAGGAAATCCTGCAAGGACTGACGCTCACGGTTCCGACCGGCGAGGTGCATGCCGTCATGGGACCCAACGGCTCCGGCAAGAGCACGCTCGCCAACGTGCTCGCGGGGCGGCCGGGGTACGAGATCACCGCCGGCACGGTGACCTTCCAGGGCCGCGACCTGCTGGCGCTCGCTCCCGAGGAGCGGGCGCGCGAGGGCGTATTCCTCGGCTTCCAGTACCCGGTGGAGATTCCCGGGCGTCAACAACGTCTATCTCCTCAAGGCGGCGGTGAATGCCGCGCGCAAGCACCGCGGCCTCGAGGAGGTCGATGCGTTCGAGTTCCTGGCGCTGGTGCGGGAGAAGATGCGGCTGATGCGCATGGACGAGAGCATGCTCTCCCGCGGGGTGAACGAGGGTTTCTCCGGCGGCGAGAAGAAGCGCAACGAGATCCTGCAGATGCTGGTGCTCGAGCCGCGGCTCGCGATCCTCGATGAGACCGACTCCGGCCTCGACATCGATGCGCTGAAGATCGTCGCCAACGGCGTCAACACGCTGCGCTCGCCGGAGCGCTCGCTGGTGCTCGTGACGCACTATCAGCGGCTGCTCGACTACATCGTCCCGGATCACGTGCACGTGCTGGTCAAGGGACGCATCGCGCGCAGCGGCGACAAGTCGCTCGCGCTCGAGCTCGAGCGGCGCGGCTACGACTGGGTGAGCGGCGAGGCGGCATGACGCGCCTGCTGCTCTCGCCAAGCGCGTGCTGGACGAGTACGCCGCGGTGCGCGAGTCACTGCCCGCCGACGTCGTCAGCCCGGAGCGGCGGCAGGAGGCGATCCAGGCGCTCGCCGACGCGGGGCTGCCCGTGACGCGGGACGAGAACTGGCGCTACGCAACCTGCGGCCGCTGGAGCGGGCGCGGTTTGCGCCGGTTGCGCGCAGTGGCGCCGTCGCTGCACTCCGATGCCCGACCTGCCGGCGCAGGTCTCGGACGGGCTTCGCACGGTATCGTCTTCGTGGACGGAGCTTTTGGCGCCGCACTCTCGCGCGCCGCGAAGAGCAGTCGAGGGCTCACGGTGTCGCAGCCATGCCGCGCGCCCTGCCCGCCTTGAGCACCCTGCCCGAGGCGCGCCTGGCATTGCTCAACGAGGCATTCGCCACTGACACGGCCGCCATTCATGTCAGCGGCGCGCGCGCGACAGCCCGCGAGGGTGGAGCTGGTATTCGTCGCGCTGGGGGCGCCGAGACGGGCACGTCGTACCCGCGCGTTCAGGTCACGCTCGATCCCGGCAGCCCGCCTGATCCTCGTCGAGCGGCATGTCAGCGCCGGCAGCGGCGCCAACTTCGTCAACAGCTCCGTCGAGCGTGGAGATCGGGCGCGGCGCGCAGCTGACCCATTACCGGCTGCAGCAGGCAGGCGCGCGTGCAACCTGGCTCGACACGTTGTCGGCGGTACTGGCGGCGAGATGCCCGCTATCGGCTGCTCGCCGTCAACACCGGCGCGCTCTCGGCGCGATCGACGACTCACGTGCAGATGGCGGGGGCCGGGGCGGAGCTCGCTCTTGCGGTGGCCGCGCTCGGCGACCGGCAGCAGGTGCAGGACAACTTCGCGCTCGTGGAGCACATCGCGCCGCGCGCCCGCACGGAGCAGACGTTCCGCGGGATCGCCTCGGGGCGCGCCCGCGTCGCGTTCAACGGCAAGATCGTCGTGCGCGCGAGGCGGCTGCCGGCACCGATTCGCGCCAGTCGCTTCGCGGCCTGCTTGCGGGACCGGAGGCGGAGATCGACGTGCGTCCGCAGCTCGAGATCTACACGGATGACGTGCGCTGCAGCCACGGCGCGACCGCGGGCAAGCTGGACGACAACATGCTCTTCTACCTTCTCTCCCGCGGCCTGTCCGCCGAGGTGGCGCAGCGCCTCCTCAAGTGGGCATTCCTCGAGGATGTGGTGTCGAAGATTGAAATACCCGAGCTCAGGCGGCAGATCGAGCACGAGCTCGCCGGCCAGATGGCCGACGCCGCCTCGCTCAAGGAGCTGCTCTGATGGCTGTGACGGCTACCCGCATCGCGCCCGCACCCGCGCTCGATGTCGAGCGTGTGCGGCGCGACTTCCCGATTCTGGAGCGGTCGGTCAACGGCCGGCCGCTGGTCTATCTCGACAGCGCGGCGTCCGCGCAGCGGCCGCTGCCGGTGTTGCGCGCCGTCGAGCGATACGAGACCCATTGTCACGCCAACGTCCACCGCGGCGTTCACGCGCTGAGCCAGGCCGCCACGGAGGCGTATGAAGGCGCGCGCGAGCGGGTACGTCGCTTCATCAACGCGCACTCCACCAGCGAGATCATCTTCGTCCGCGGCACGACCGAAGGCATCAACCTGGTCGCGCAGTCCTATGCGCGGCCGCGCTTCGGGCCGGGCGATGAGATCCTGATCACCGGCGCTCGAGCATCACGCCAACATCGTTCCCTGGCAGATGGTTCGGGATCAGACCGGCTGCACGCTGAAGGTTGCGCCCATCAACCGCCGGGGCGAGGTCGAGCTCGACCAGTTCCTGGCGATGCTCTCGCCGCGCACGCGCCTCGTCGCGATCGCGCATGTCGCGAACGCGCTCGGCACCGTTTTGCCGGTGAAGCGCATGATCGACGCCGCGCACGCGCACGGCGCAGTGGTGCTGGTCGATGGCGCCCAGGCCGTCCCCCACTCCACCGTCGATGTACGCGCTCTCGGCTGCGACTTCTACACCTTCTCCGGCCACAAGCTCTACGGGCCGACCGGCATCGGCGTGCTCTACGGCCGGGAGGAGCTGCTGGCCGCCATGCCGCCGTGGCAGGGCGGCGGCGACATGATCCTGACCGTCTCCTTCGAGAAGACGACGTACAACGAGCTGCCGTGGAAGTTCGAGGCCGGCACGCCCAACATTTCCGGGGCCGTCGGGCTCGCGGCCGCGATGGACTACGTGGAGAGCCTGGGACTGGACGCGATCGCCGCGCACGAGCAGCGGCTGCTGGAGCTCGCCACGCGCGAGCTGGAGCGCATTCCCGGCATCGAGATCATCGGCACCGCGCCCCACAAGGCGGCGGTGCTCTCCTTCACCATGGCGGGCGTCCATCCGCACGATCTCGGCACGATCCTCGATGCGGAGGGCGTCGCGGTGCGCACCGGCCACCACTGCGCCATGCCGGTGATGACGTTCTTCAACATACCGGCGACGGCGCGCGCATCCTTCGGCTGCTACAACACGGAGGCCGAGGTGGCGAGCCTGGTCGCCGCCCTGGGCAAGGCGCGCGAGGTGTTCTCGTAATGGATCTCAAGGAGCTCTACCGCGACGTCATCCTGGACCACAACAAGCGCCCGCGGAATTTCGGCCGGATCGAGCCCTGCGACAGCCATGCCGAGGGACACAACCCGCTCTGCGGCGATCGACTGACAGTGTGGCTGCGCCTGAAGGATGACCGCATCGAGGACATCCGCTTCGAGGGCAAGGGCTGCGCGATCTCGACCGCTTCCGCATCGCTGATGACCGAAGCCGTGAAGGGCAAGGACCGGGCAACCGTGCAGTCGCTGTACGGCCGCATCCACTCGCTCCTGACCCAGCAGGACGCCGTGCCCGACGCGTCGCTCGGAAAGCTCGCCGCACTCTCCGGCGTGCGGGAGTTCCCCGCGCGCGTCAAGTGCGCGAGCCTCTGCTGGCATACCCTCAACGCGGCGCTGGAGCGCAGCGACTCGACCGTCTCCACGGAGTGAGACATGCGCAGCCACGAGAATGAGCCCTTCGTCGTCAACCGCGAAGTCAAGGCGGTGATCGTCCCGGCGGGCGTCGAGGTCAACCTCAAACCCGGCCAGTCCGGCTACATCACGCAGGCGCTCGGCGGCAGCTTCACCGTCTACATGGAGGGCAATCTCTTCCGTATCTCCGGCGAGGACGCCGACGCCATCGGCAAGGAGGCCGTCAAGCCGCCGGAGCTGCCCCCCAACGCCACCGAAGAACGACGTGCGCGAGCTCGCCTGGGCCCAGATGCGCACCTGCTACGACCCCGAGATCCCGATCAACATCGTGGACCTCGGCCTGGTGTACGACTGCACCGTGCAGCCCAATGAGGACGGCACGCGCACGGTCGAGGTGCGCCTCACCCTCACCGCTCCCGGGCTGCGGCATGGGCGAAATCCTGGTCGACGACGTCAAGGATAAGATCGAGCGCATTCCCACCGTGCGTGAAGCGCGCGTCGAGCTGACTTTCGACCCTCCCTGGAACCAGAGCATGATGTCCGAGGAAGCGCGGCTCCAGACAGGGATGTACTGACGTGTCCTGGGTCGACGTAGGCAGCGCCGCGGACCTCTCCGAGGCCGCTCCCCTCTCCGTCGAGATCGACGGTGCTCGCAGTCGTCGTCGTGCGCTGCGGCAAAGATCTCTACGCCGTCGAAGACCGCTGCACCCATGACGGCGAGCCCCTGGAGGGCGCCGAAGTCGAGTCCTGCCAGATCATCTGTCCCCGGCACGGCGCGCGGTTCTGCCTGCGCACGGGTGAGGCGCTGACGCCCCCCGCCTACGAGCCGCTGCGGACCTACGCGGCGCGGGAAGAGAACGGCAGGCTTCTGCTCGAGCAGTCCGACTGACATCCCAGGCCAGCTGCATCAGAAATCGTACTTCAGATTCAGATAGAAGGTCCGCAGCAACGGGTCGGAGAAGACCGGGTTGTAGCCTGCGCCCCAGCTGAGCTCCTGATTGGAGAACGGCGGCACCTGATTGAACACGTTGCGGATTCCGAACAGCACCGTCACCGGTAGAATCGGCTTGTACGATACGAACGTGTCGACAGTCGACTGCGAGCCCACGGTCCTCGGGTTACCTGCCGCATCCGGATACTGATCGATGTAAGACGAGAAGAAGCGGTTGCTGATCCCCGCATTCCACATCAGCCCGGGGCTGGTCCACAGAACGGTCAGGACATGCTGCCAGCGGATCGCCGGCTCATTGCCGTCTGTTGAACCATCCCACGAGGTTCAGCTGCGGGCCGCCGGTATATTCCTGGAACCGGATATTGCGTGATCGCGGTCCCTTCGAGATCCGCATGGATGCGCTCCGATGGGTGTGCGCAGCAGATACTGCACGCTCAGGTCGACTCCCGAGGTCCTGATACCACCGGTGTTCTGCTTCTTGGGGATGATGTATCCACAGGTCGGTGCCGTGTACTGCGGGCATTGTGTGTTGGCTTGAGGCGCGGGCGTCAGTGTTCCGGATGAATTCAGCACATAGTCGCCGGTGAATGCAGTCCGGATTCTCATATATCGTGTCGTCCTGCAGCGCCTGGATCGAGTTCTTTATCAGGATCTTGTAGTAATCGAGCGTAATGCCGAGATTTGCGATCGGCTCGATGACGACGCCAAGATCGAAGTTCTCCGACGTCTCGGGCTGCAGCTTGGTGTTGCCGCCGGCCAGCTGCAGTCCCTGCGAATGGCAATTGGTGTAGCTGAACACCGTCGTATATTGCCCGCTGGCGCACGGCGGACCGGGCATGGTGCTGCCGGCGGCCGCTCCGAACTGATCGGGCAGATACAGGTCGACCAGCGACGGCGCCCTGAAACCGGTGGACGCGCTCCCCTGAAGGTCAGGACGCGCAATGGCTGGTAGCGCGGCCGAGATCTTGCCGTTATTGGTTTCGCCGAAATCGCTGTACCGGTCCTCGCGGTCCGAAATGTTGACATCCAGGTTCTTCGACATCGGCACGTCCATTTCCGCGAATATGGCCGCGGCCTGACGGCTGCCCGACACGTCGACGGGCGGATAGTAGGTATCCGAATACAGCGTCACCGCCAGAGGCGTCGAAACGTAACTGTACGCTCATTCGTGACTCGAAGCCGAGCGCCAGCGCCGCCGGCCGTGCCGGCATCGAAGGCATCACCCAGGTCGTGGCTGGCATGGCCGCCGATATCGAAATGCTGCAGCTTGCCGTTGGCGAGCGGGCCCGTCATGTAGGCGCTGTTGATCAGACGCCTGGCCAGCCGCGGTTTCGGGACCAAACGGATTGATCAGATTACTGAGCACGCTGTTTGGAGCGATCATGGCGTAGTCCGCCTCACCCCTCGACGTCGAACGTGTTTTCGTAGACGCTGTAGTCGAAATCCGTGGTGTAATTCCAGCCGGCATTGCTGCCCGCGAGGGTCAGCAGCACCCTTTGCGCGTGATTCTGATCCCCCTGGAACCGATTGTTGTTCGGATCGGACCAGCCGGCCGAGATGGGATCTGTCAGATCGGGTGGCGCGGTACATGCGTGGTAGCAGGTCGACTCCGCGGCTGTCGGGAAATAGGTTGGATCAGCCGCGGCCGTCATGTGGAAGGAATACGACTGCGGCCCGGACCACTGGACCACGTGTACTCCTCGAATAGAAGTACTGAATGGACAGCGATTGTTGGCCGGCAGCTCCTTGGTGAATACCGCCAGCGCGGACGCTTTGTCCGATTTCGGCAGCAAATCGACGGCGGCGGAGTATTCGTAGCCGCAGTAGCCGGAGGCCGTGAACGAGATGCGGATTGCCGGCGCAGGCCGGCCAGCCGAGCTGCCAGATGTTGCCGTTGTTGTCCTGATAGCTTCCCGGCCACGGCGCCGTCGGCCCGTTCAGGTTCGCGAGACCCTGCGCGACGTTGACGCCGGTCGCGGCAAATGACCTGTCCGCCGCTTTCAATTCATCTTGCTTGCTGTAGCTTCCCGTGATCATGAAGTTGTAGCCATCGCTCGCCAGATCGCCGTGTCCGAAGCTGAAGTCCGCGTGACCCGAGCTGCCGCCGGTCTCTTGCGGGCGATTGTAGTCGATGTTGATTTCGCCTCCCTGATAATTCTTTTTCGTGATGAAGTTGATCACGCCGGCGATCGCATCCGAGCCGTACGTCGACGAGGCGCCTTCGCGCAGTACTTGCACGCTTTCGATGGCCGAAAACGGCACGCCGTTCAAGTCCACCGAGTCGCCGGTGACGACATTGTTGGCCATTCGCTGGCCATCCAGCAGTACCAGGGTCTTGGATTGGCCGAGGTCACGGAGATTGGCGTAGGAGCCACCTCCCGTGTACTGGGTCACGGCCTGAGCGACATTCACGCCGGGCACGTTCGCGGTGAGTTGGTCCACCGCCTGCTCGAGTGTGACCAGACCCATGTCTTTCAGGGAGTCGGTCTTCACGACCGTGATCGCCTCCGCGGTTTCCGCCGCGGGCCGCGCGATCAGCGTGCCGGTGATCACGACCGTCGTGAGCTCCGGCGCAGTAGCTGCGCAAGCAACCGAGGTACTGCCATTGGGACAGCTCGGCGCCGGCGGCCTCGATACGGTCGCGGCGCTTGGCTGCGGCGACACCGTGGCGGCCTGCTGCGCGTTCACCGCGATACTGCCGATAGTACAGGCGGCGAGCACGGCAAGAATAAATGAGCGGATGACGGCGTTGTACGAGCATAACGTCCAAAACGATGCCCCTCGAGTTACTTTCATAGGTACCCCCAATTACCAGCGCTTCGGGCCGGCGAGACGTTCCTCCCGCTGTTGCCGCGCCACCACGACGGGTCTGCGCGTTTGCAACCTCTGGCCCCTTTGCCCTGGAGCGTAGGTGGGTCCGGGCCGGCCGTGCTGCGCTATGTGACGAGTCGCCCAAAAACCGGGGCGAGAGCGCTCACCGGGCGGGGAAACGATGCACTGATCCTGACTTTGCAACGCCTCTTCGGCCCACCCGCGCGGCGAATTGGCAACGATTTGGAGTTGCAAATGTCGGTTGGTCCGCAACCGCGATCCGCTACAATGCATCCATGGCGGCCGTGAAAATACATGCGCGTCGTATCGCACGAAGCTATGCGCTCTCCATTGCCGTCTGGCTGCCCGTCTCCCAGCTCGTGGCCGTCCAGGAGGGCATCAAAGGCCACAGAGAGGGACTTCACTTCGTCCTGTGGCCGCTTCTGCTCGCCTACGCCGCCCGCTCTCTGGCACTGGCATTGTTGACGCCGCCCTGCTTCTACATCGTGAGTCGATGGCCCTGGCGCGGTGCCTTACTCCGCCGGGGCGCGGGATATGTGGCAGGTTACTTTGCTTTTTCCTGCGCCTTCGGGCTGCTTCGCTGGTCGCTGCTGCCGCCCTGGGACGACGACCGGCTGGATTTTGGACCCCGCTCCTTGGCGGCGCTCGTAGATCTATCCTGGAGCAACTTCGCGGACATCCTGATCATGTACGTTGGCATCATCGCCGTCGCACACGCATACATCTATTTCGTGCGCGGCCAACGTCAGGAGATCGAGCGTCTGAATCTGCAAAGAAGCCTCGCACACAGCGAGCTGCAGGCTCTACGGACCCAGCTTCATCCTCACTTCCTCTTCAACACGCTGCAAGGCATCGGCACACTGATTGGCGGCGATCCCGGCCGCGCCGAGTCGATGTTGAACGCGCTCGCGTCCATGCTGCGCGCCGCCCTGAGGCACGGCACCGCGGACCTCGTGCCCTTTCGGGAGGAGCTGCAGTTCGTAAAGGCCTACGTCGATCTGGAGCAAATGCGCCTCGGCAGCCGACTGAGCGTCGAATGGCAGATCGAGCCGCAGTCCCTCGATGCGTTGGTACCGCAGCTCCTGCTGCAGCCGCTGGTAGAGAACGCGGTCCTCCATGGCGCCGCGAGCGCGCCCGAGGGTGGAACTCTCCTGCTGCGAACGACCATTCACCGCGACCGATTGCTGATCCGCATCGCGAACAGCGTCGCCGAGTCCTCGCAGCGCGGTCACGGTCTCGGGCTTTCGAACACGAAGGCGCGATTGCGGTATCTTTACTCCGGGGATGCGCATCTGGAATTCGCGATCGACTCGGCAGCAAAGCATGCAATGGCGTCGCTGACGCTGCCCATCATCCGTGCCCACGCCGCTTGCTCGCAGGCGGAAGACATGCCTGTGGATGAGGTTTCGTGAGGATCCTGATCGTCGACGATGAGCCGCTCGCCAGGCTGTCATTGGAGAGAGTCCTGGCGCGGCGGCCCGACGTCGAGCAATTCGAGGCGGTGGCAAGCGCGCACGAAGCGCTGGAGCGACTCAAGGCTCAGTCATACGACATCCTTCTACTGGACATCCACATGCCGGGGATGTCTGGAACAGAGCTGATCGAGCAGCTGAGCAGGCTGAGTGGTCCGATGCCGTCGGTCATCTTCGTGACGGCTCATGACGAGCACGCCATCGAGGCTTTCGAGAAGCGCGTGGTCGACTACATCCTCAAGCCTTTCGCACCGGCCCGGGTTCACGAGGCCCTGGATATCGCCATGCGCCGTTCCTCGCAGGAACGGGCGGAACAGCTGCTGCGGGCCCTCGACGAGCTCAGGGTGGAGGCACCGAAGTCGGCGACGATAGCCATCAAGGACAAGGACCGGGTCGTGTTCGTCAACGCCGCCGAGATCATATCCGCCGAGGCACAGGGGAACTACGTCGTCCTGCAGCAGAAGAGCGGCTCGTACCTGCATCGCGGCACGATATCGGGTATCGCCGAAAGGCTGGAGCCGTACGGCTTCATCCGCATCCACCGCTCAGTGCTCATCAACAGAGCCTTTGTCGCAACGATCCACCCGGGCGTCGGACACGACTACATTCTGCGCACCAGGACGGGAGCCGAATTCCACGTCAGCTCCACTTATCGGGATAATTTGCGGGCGCTGGCTCAATGCTGGATCGGACCGAAGGATTTCGGCCCGACCAAGCGCCGACGGCGCATCGTACCTGACTGACGCCGGTCGGATCCGTCCCGGGAATCGAGGGCTCCGCCATCGACACCGGTGAGTTGGTCACAAATCGGATGGCACTGGAGGCGCGGCTCATTAGCATGCAGGCGAATGAGGCTCGCCGATCGCATCGCACAATACAAGCGCCCGTTCGTGGTGCGGCGCGACCGTGAAGATCGCCTGATCCACTTGAACAACACGGCGGATTTCGCGGACACGCTGGTTCATTGCCCTCTGCGTTACGTCTTCAGCGACGACCTCACGAGCCTGTGCGCGGACCTGGCCTACTCCAGGGGAGCGCGCGCCGTAGCGTGCGCGGACCTGTTGCGCGTTCCCGCGCAGACGCTTTGGATCGAGTGGTGCGGCATGCCCTGGCAGCAGGCGCTGCGGGCTCATGGATTTCCGCCCCCTCGAAATGACTCCAGGTGCGGCGGCCGGCGCGGCGCGTTGATTCACTCGACACGCGACGGCAGGCGCGGCCTGCTGCGTACGTTCTGGACCGAGGCAACCGACCAGGATGTGCTCGCGAGCAGCATGGAGGCGTACTTCGACTTCGATACACCGCAGGGCGAGGTTCCGGAGGCGCCCGACGGGCGCGCCGGGCAGATGGGGCAGGTCCGCGACCAGGCGCGCATGGAAGAAGACGTGCTCGGCCGCTGCTTTCGGTTCCGGTACGAGCAGTCGTGGGCGGACTATTATCAGTGCGCGTGCAAGACAACTGACCAACAGGATGCTGTGTGGCACCAGTGCCTGGGCACGATCGCAATGGATGTACCGATGCTCCTCGCGTTCCTGCTCCTGCTCGGAACGCGCACCGGCCTCCCGCAGCAACGTGCGGCGCTCGATCGGGTCAACCGACAGCGTGTTCGCGCGGACAAGCCCCCGTTGCTCGAGCACATCGAGGTGCGGTCACCGCTCCTGCCCGAGCTACGCGATACGACGCCGACGGAGTGGCACGGAGTGCGGCGACATCCACGCCTGCATCATGTGCGGGGTCACCTGGTGCGGCGCGGCAACCAGATCTTCTGGCGTGTACCGCATCTGCGCGGACGCGCGCGCTTTGGGTCGGTTCAAACGCGCACCGTGGTATGGACATATGACGGCGCCGCACGAGGCGGCAGGGGGTCGGCCGCCGACCCGTAGTGGTACAATTCAGGGATGACACCAGCCTTGCTCGAGCGCCTGCGCTCGCAAATCGCGGAACTCGGGGAACAGGGTCTCTACAAGAGCGAGCGCGTGCTCGCCGGGCCGCAGGGAGGCACGGTCCGCACGGGTGAGCGCGAGGTCGTGAACCTCTGCGCCAATAATTACCTCGGCCTCGCCAACCATCCGGCGGTGCGGGAGGCAGCCCACCGCGCCATCGACCGGTTCGGGTTCGGGATGGCCTCGGTGCGCTTCATCTGCGGCACCCAGACGGTGCACAAGCAGCTCGAGGAGGGGCTCGGCCGCTTCCTCGGCACCGAGGATGCCATCCTCTACTCCTCCTGCTTCGATGCCAACGGCGGCCTCTTCGAGACACTGCTCGATGAGCGCGATGCGATCATTTCCGACGCGCTCAATCACGCCAGCATCATCGATGGCATCCGGCTCTGCAAGGCGCAGCGGCACCGGTACGCCAACAACGACATGACGGAGCTGGAGGAATGCCTCAAGCAGGCGGCCGGCGCGCGGACGCGGCTGATCGCCACCGATGGCGTCTTCTCGATGGACGGCATCATCGCCAACCTGCCGGCGATCTGCGATCTGGCCGACCGCTACGACGCGCTGGTGATGGTCGATGACTCCCATGCCACCGGCTTCATGGGACCGGGCGGACGCGGCACTCCAGAGCACTGCGGAGTCGCCTCGCGAATCGACATCCTGACCAGCACCCTGGGGAAAGCGCTGGGCGGCGCCAGCGGCGGCTATGTCGCATCACGCAAGGAGATCGTGGAGTGGCTGCGGCAACGCTCACGCCCCTACCTCTTCTCCAACAGCATTCCCCCAGTCGTCGCCGCGGTGGGACTGCGCGTCATCGATCTGCTCGAGCACTCGCCGGAGCTGCGCACGCAGCTCCATGAAAACGCGCGCTACTTCCGCGCGGCCCTCACCAGACTCGGTTTCGACCTCAAGCCGGGGGAGCATCCCATCATCCCGGTGATGCTGGGTGATGCCGCCCTCGCCGGCCGCATGGCGGATCGCCTGCTCGAGCGCGGGGTGTACGTGATCGGATTTTCCTACCCGGTGGTGCCGAAAGGCCAGGCGAGAATCCGCACGCAGATGTCGGCGGCGCTGACCCGCGAGCAGCTCGACAAGGCCATCGAGGCATTCGGCACCGTGGGTCGTGAGCTGGGAGTGATCCGATGAAAGCACTCGTCAAGAAAGAAGCCGCTCCGGGGATCTGGCTGGAGGACGTGCCGGAGCCCAAGGTCGGCCACAACGACGTGCTGATCGAGATCGGCAAGACCGCGATCTGCGGCACCGACATGCACATCTACAACTGGGATGCATGGGCGCGCAAGACGATCCCCGTGCCGATGGCCGTCGGCCACGAGTACTCCGGTCGCGTCGTCGAGGTCGGCTCCGAGGTACGGGGTCTCAAGGCGGGCGATCGGGTCTCGGGCGAAGGCCACATCACCTGCGGCTACTGCCGCAACTGCCGCGCGGGACGCCGCCACCTCTGCCGCAACACCGTGGGCGTTGGCGTGAACCGCCCCGGGGCATTCGCGCAGTACCTCGCCATCCCGGCCGACAACGCCTTCAAGCTTCCGGACTCGATTACCGACGATGTCGCCTCGATCCTGGACCCGTTCGGCAACGCAACGCACACCGCGCTTGCGTTCAACATGGTCGGCGAGGACGTACTGATCACCGGCGCCGGTCCCATCGGCATCATGGCCGTTGCGATCGCCCGTTTCGTCGGGGCGCGTCATGTCGTGATCACCGACGTCAACGACTACCGGCTGGAGCTCGCCAAGAAGATGGGGGCCACCCGCGCCGTCAACGTACAGCGCGAGACTCTCGATCAGACGATGAAGGAGCTCGGCATGCAGGAAGGCTTCGACGTCGGCCTGGAGATGTCAGGCAACGCCGCCGCCTTCCGCGACCTGCTGCGCACCATGCACCACGGCGGCTCAGTGGCGATTCTCGGCATCCCGCCCGATGAGACGGCCATCGACTGGAATCAGGTGATCTTCAAGGGCCTGACGCTGAAGGGCATCTACGGCCGGGAGATGTTCGAGACCTGGTACAAAATGGCGAGCCTGCTGCAGAGCGGCCTGAAGCTCGAGCCCATCATCACCCATCACCTGCCGGTGCAGGAGTATTCCCAGGCCTTCTACATCATGGGCTCGGGCCGCTCCGGCAAAGTCATCCTGGACTGGAAGAGCTTGTAGCGACTCAGTGAGTCGCGGCCGAGCAGAAGCAGTATGAGTAGAGGTGCCCCGGCACGCTGAAGCGTGTCAGCTGCTCGAGGTTGCGGGTAACGGGATCGAGGCGGTCCGCCGACCTGCAGCAGGCCGAGCGACTGCGCATCGGCATGGAAGAGTGACGACCGCCGCGGCCGCGGCACGCGCCTGCGCCTGCTCGAACACCTGCTCCGCCCAGGAAAAGTGCGGCTGCACGAACTCCACCTGGTACTGCGTTACCTTGGCGAGCTGTGCCGCCGCCTTGCACCGCATCCTCCAGCGTCCCCAGGCGATCGACGAGTCCGATCCGCCGCGCGTCCGCGCCGGCCCACACCCGCCCCTGCCCGATCGCATCGATCTGCTGCGGCGTCTCGCGGCGCCCTGCCGCCACACGGTCGAGGAACTCCTGGTAGCCGCGGTCGACCTGCGACTGCAGCAGCCCGCTGATTTCGGGGCTGAGCGGCCGGTCTATGGTGAGCGCGCCGGCGAGCGGAGTCGTGCCGACGCCATCGACTGCTGACGCCAACCTTGCTCAACGTCTGGCTGATGTTCGGAATGATGGCGAAGATGCCGATCGAGCCCGTGAGCGTCGCCGGGCTCGCCCAGATCTGGTTGGCGGGCGCCGAGATGTAGTAGCCGCCCGAGGCCGCGAGATCGCCCATCGAGATCACGAGCGGCTTGCCCGCCGCGCGCAGCGCCTCGCAGCTCCTGGTAGATCTCTTCCGATGCCGCGACGCTGCCGCCGGGACTGTCCACACGCAGCACGACGGCCTTGATGTCCTGGTCGAATCGCGCCTGGCGGATCAGCTCCGACAGCGAATCGCCGCCGATGGTGCCGGGCGGCGCGCTGCCGTCCTGAATCTCTCCGGACGCGACGATGACGCCGATGCGCGCGCTGCCATCGCCGTCGTGGATCTTCTTGCGCGCATCGATGATCCGCGCGTAGTCTTCCGCGGAAATCTGATTGAAGGAGCCGGTCGACTTGTCGCACGCCGACGAGGCTGACCAGCTCGTGCTCGACCTGCAGTCTGTCGGCGAGCGCCGTCACCAGCCCCGCATGCAAGGCCACGCTTCGCGGCATCTCCATTCGCCGCGCTCACGGCCTGCGGCAGGGAGTCGACGTAGCTCGCGATGGCACCGGCCGGGAGCTTGCGCGCGGTCGTCACCGCCTTCTGATAGCTCGACCAGAGAACATTGAGGTAGGCCTGGCTCTGCTGCTTGTCGGCCGGCGACATGTCATCGCGCGTGAAGATCTCGACGGCACTCTTGAACGTGCCGACGTTGAAGACATTGACGTCGACGCCGAGCTTCTGCAGCAGGCCCTTGAAGTAGAGGGAATAGCGGGCGTAGCCCTCGATCATCACGAAGCCGGTGGGATCGAGGTAGACCTTGTCGGCCTGAGCCGCGAGGTAATACTGCTCCTGATCGTAGGTCGTGCCGAAGGCGATGACCGGCTTGCCGCTGGCGTGGAAGTCGCCGATGGCGCTGGCGAGCTCCTCGAGCTCCGGCTGGCCCGCGCCCTCCATCTTGTCGAGGTCGAGCACCAGTACCCGGATACGGCTGTCCGTCGCGGCACCGCGGATGGCCTCGACCAGGTCCCAGAGACAGCGTCTCCTGCCGCTGTTGGCCCTGCGTGTTCTCGATGGCGCGCTGCACGGCATCCCCGCTCAGCTGCTCGACGAGCTGCCCCTCGGGCTTGACGACCAGCGCCGTGCGGGACGACACCGTCGGCGCCGACGAGCTGAGCGCCCAGACGATTACGCCGAAGAAGACGAGGAGCAGCAGCAGATGCAGGACCTTGCGCAGGCCATCGAGGCCGCGCCATATTCCCAACAGGATCGCCCGCAAAGTGCTCATGCCGTGCGTCGCGCGCGGGCGTCAGATCTTCTCTTCGATCCTCGCCGCCTTGCCGGACAGGTCGCGCAGGTAGTAGAGCTTCGCGCGGCGAACGTTGCCGCGGCGCTTGACCGTGATGTCGCTGATGGCGGGGCTGTAGGTCTGGAAGACACGCTCCACACCCTCGCCGTGCGAAACCTTGCGGACCGTGAAGGAGGAGTTGAGGCCGCGGTTGCTGCGCGCGATCACCACTCCTTCGTAGGCCTGGATGCGCTCGCGATCGCCTTCGACGACTTTCACCTGCACGATCACCGTGTCGCCCGGCTTGAAGTCCGGGACCTCGCGGGTCATGCGCTCTTTCTCGAGTTGCTGGACGATCTTGCTCATTTGCTCATCCTCGATCTTTCGTCTCGCGCCGCGCCTGCGGCGAGAAATTCGCTCAGTAAACGCTGCGCCTCGGGCGTCAGCCCGTGGCGCGCGATCAAATCCGGTCGCCGCAGCCAGGTACGCGCCACGCGCCTGCTGCAACCGCCAACGGCCGATGTCGGCATGATTGCCCGACAATAGCACCGCCGGCACCGCCCTGCCCTCGAACACCTCCGGCCGGGTGTAGTGCGGCCAATCGAGGAGCCCCTCGGCTGAAGGAGTCCTCGCCGCTCGAGCGCTCATCGCCGAGCGCACCCGGGATGAGCCGTGCCACCGCATCGATCACCGTCAGCGCCGGCAGCTCGCCGCCCGAGAGCACGTAGTCGCCCACCGAGATCTCCCGGTCGACACCTAAGCTCGATCACACGCTCATCCAGCCCCTCGTAGCGGCCGGCGACCAGCAGCAGGCCCGGAAGTCCGGACAGCTCCTGCGCCACCGCCTGGCTGAAGGGCTCGCCCTGCGCCGACAGGCACACCCTGAGGCTTCCCTCGGGCAGCCGCGCCTGCGCCGCCCGAATCGCCGCCAGCATCGGCTCCGGCTTCAGCACCATGCCGGGACCGCCGCCATACGGCCGGTCGTCCACCGTGCGATGCACATCGCTCGTGTGCGACCCGGGGATCCTCCGTGCCGACCGCCAGCAGTCCCCGCTCCAGCGCGCGGCCCGACGATCCCATAACGCAATGCCCCGGTGATCATCTCCGGAAAGAGCGTGACGACCTCGATCTTCATGGAGCCGCCTATTCGAGCTCCGCCGGCCAATCCACCAGGATCCGGCCCGCGGCCAGATCCACCCGCCGCAAGTGCGCCGGATCCGCCAAGACCCAGTGCTCCCTGCGAGACACCGCCTCCGTGCGCCCCGTGTCCGCGCCCTTGCGATCCTCCACCACCATCACGGCTCCCGTCGGCGCGTCGATGAAATACGCGACCCGGCCCAGCGCGATGCCCTCGAGGTTCGTGACCTCGAACCCGATCAGGTCCGCGCGGTAGTACTCGCGATCACCCGTCGGCGGCAGCTCCGCCCGCTCGACCTCGACCCATGCTCCGGTCAGAAGCGCCGCGCCATCCCTGTCTTCGATCCCCTCGAGGCGCACGACCAGGCGCTCGCCCTGCAAGCGCCCTCGACCAGGCGGCGCCGCTTGCGCTCACCACCCTCCGGCCGCAGCGCCCACTCGGGGTATTCGAGCAGCGCCCTCGGGCGGCTCCGTGAAGGAGGACACGTGCACCCAGCCCGCGAGACCGAAGGGAGCTCCGATCCGGCCGAGCTCCACCCAGCGCACCGGCGGGGCCAATCAGGCGGACCGCAGCCGGGTGCGCGACGGCCGCTTCGGCGGTCGCCTGCTTCCGGTACGACGCGACGAGCGTTGCGCACGCGATCCGAAGGCTGCGCGCCCTTGCCGACCCAGTAATCGATGCGCGGAAGGTCGAGCTTCAGCTTGGTCTCACCGCGGTGAGCGATGGGATTGAAGTACCCCACGTGCTCGAGGCTGGGGCCGCCCTGGCGCTTGCGGCTGTCGGTCACGACGACGTGATAGAAGGGCTGATTTCGCGCCCCGCGCCTCGTCAGGCGAATGGTCACCATGTTTCGTTTCGCTCTCGATGGTTGCCGGGGCGGTCCCTGTGGAACCACCCCAAAAAAGAGCGCGGATTCTACGTGGTTCCTGGCGGGGTTTAAAGTCGAAGGTGTGACTAGTCACTGGATCAGGTGGCATCCCGGGCGGCAGGCCGCCCTTCAGGGCCCCGAGGAGATGGCGCAGCTTGCCGCCCTTCATGCTCTTCATCATCCGCTGCATATCGAGAAACTGCTTCATCAGCCGGTTGACGTCCTGAACCTGCACCCCGGCGCCACGCGCAATCCGGCGGCGGCGGGAGCCGTCGATGATGCCGGGTACCCGCCGCTCCCGCGGGGTCATGGAATTGATGATGGCGATCTGGCGGCGGACCTCGCGGTCGCCCTGGTCCGCGGACAACGCCGCCCTTCTTGGCCGTCGCCGCGACCGGCAGCTTATCCATGAGGGCAGCCGAGGCCGCCCATCTTCTGCACCTGCTCGAGCTGGCTCTTGAGGTCGCTCAGGTCGAAGCCCTTTGCCCTTGACCACCTTGCGCGCCAGGCGCTCGGCCTCCTTCTGATCCACCTGCTTGTGGACCTGCTCCACGAGGCTCACGACATCGCCCATGCCGAGGATGCGCGACGCCATGCGCTCCGGATCGAAGGGCTCCAGCGCCTCGGTCTTCTCGCCGACGCCGAGGAAGACGATTGGCTTGCCGGTCACCTGGCGCACCGAGAGCGCCGCGCCGCCGCGCGCATCGCCATCGGCCTTGGTCAGAATGATGCCGGTGAGATCGAGGGTGGCTGCCGAAGGCCCGCGCCGCATTCACGGCGTCCTGCCCCGCCATGGCATCGACCACGAACAGCCGCTCCGCCGGGGCTGCGGCCTGGTCGATCTGGCGGACCTCGTCCATCAACGCCTCATCCACATGGAGCCGGCCCGCGGTATCGACGATCAACACGTCGAAGACGCCGCGCCTGGCCTGCTCCAGGGCCGCGCGCGCGATATCGGCGGGCGGAGCCTGTACGTCGGCCGCGAAGTACTGCGCATTCACCTGGGCTGCGAGGCGCTCCAATTGCAGCATGGCGGCGGGGCGGCGGACGTCGGTGCTGACCATCAGTACCCGCTTGCGCTGCTCCTCCGTCAGCCAGCGTGCGAGCTTCGCCGCGGTGGTCGTCTTGCCCGCGCCCTGCAGGCCGGCGAGCAGCACCACGATGGGCGGCTGGGCGCGCAGATTGAACCCCGCCCGATGCCCGCCCATGAGCTCCACCAGCTCCCGGTGCAGGATGCCGATGAAGGCCTGCCCGGGGCTCAGGCTCTGGGCTACCTCGGCGCCGACGGCCTTCGACTTCACCGAGTCGATGAAGCTCTTGATGACGGGCAGGGCGACGTCCGCCTCGAGAAGCGCGACCCGCACCTCCCGCAGGGCTTCGCCGATGTTCTCCTCGGTAATGCGCCCGCGGCCACGCAGGCTGTCCAGGGTGCGGGAGAGGCGTGAGCTCAGAGTGTCGAACATGGGCTGAAGTATATTGGACAAGGCACATGGATGTGCCCCGCCGCCGCAGGTGGCGGAGCCGCGGGCAAAAACCACGCTTTTTGACCGGGGCGCGCTGGGACGGGCAGGATGCCCGCAGCCAGCGCCTCATACCAGAGGGTTTCTGATTGAACGACTCACCGTCCTCTCCCGTGCTCCTCATCGTCCTCATCGCGCTGCTCGCGATCATCGCCTTCTCGTCCGGCACGGAAGTCGCGATGCTCTCGGTCAACCGCTATCGTATCCGTCACCGGGCGAAGGCGGGCCAGAGCACCGCCAAGCTGCTC
Source organism: uncultured Pseudomonadota bacterium (assembly GCA_963726045.1). Classification (GTDB taxonomy): domain Bacteria; phylum Pseudomonadota; class Gammaproteobacteria; order Steroidobacterales; family Steroidobacteraceae; genus 13-2-20CM-66-19. The sequence continues at coordinate 258,766 of CAVSAZ010000008.1, read as the reverse complement.
GAGCGGCTGCTGCAGAAGCCGGAGGACTGGCTCGGCGCCAATCTCGTGATCCTGGCCGCCGCCAGCGTTTTCGCCTCCGCGACCGCGACCCTGCTCGCCGCAGCGCACGCGGCTATCGCCATGCGGTGCCGATCACGGGCTTTCTCCTGACAGTGGCGGTCATCGTCTTCTGCGAGCTCGCGCCCAAGATCTACGCCGCGACCTATCCGGAATCGGTCGCCCTCAACACCGCGCGCATCTACCGTGCGCTGGTGCTCGTCGCCCGCCCCTTCCTCTGGGTGACCAACAGGATGGCATATGGACTGCTGCGCATCGTCGGTGTCGTGAGGTCCGAGCCCGCGAGTCAAACGCTGAGCACCGAGGAGCTGCGCACGGTCGTCGCGGAGGCGGGTCCCCTCATCCCGGCGCGGCACCGCCAGATGCTGCTCTCCATTCTCGACCTGGGTCAGGTCACCGTGAACGACATCATGATCCCGCGGCAGGAGATCTCCGGCATCGACGTCGAGGAGCCGTGGGACGACATCCTGGAACAGCTACGCCAGACACCGCACACGCGCCTGCCGGTCTACCGTGGCGCCCTGGACAATCTGGTCGGCATCCTGCACATGAAGCGCGTCGTGCACGAGCTCGCACGCGGCACACTGACGCGCGAGCGCCTGATCGAGATCGCAAGCGGCCGCGAGCCCTACTTCGTGCCCGAAGGCACGGCCCTCAACACGCAGCTCGCCTACTTTCAGCGCAATCGGCGGCGGCTCGCGTTCGTCGTCAACGAGTACGGCGACATCGAAGGGCTGGTGACGCTCGAGGACATCCTGGAAGAGATCGTGGGCGAATTCACGACCGACCCGGCGAGCGTGACGCACAAGGACATCCACCCTCAGGGCGCGGGAGTCTTCATCATCAACGCGAGCGCGACGCTCCGCGCGCTCAACCGCGCACTGCAGTGGCAGCTGCCGACGGATGGGCCGAAGACGTTGAACGGCCTGCTGCTGGAGCACCTGGAGAACATCCCCTCGCCCGGCACGGCGGTGAAGGTCGGTCCCTATCAGTTCGAGGTCCTGCAGATGGCCGACAACGCCATCAGGACCGTGCGCGCGCGGGCGCCGGCTGAGGCGTTGAGCCCGGCGAGCTCCGGCTGAGCGCCGCCTCCAGCGCCTCGCTCACGCGAGCGACGGCGATGACCTCGATACCGTCCAAGGGCTTGCGGGGAGCGTTCTCGCGCGGGACCACCGCCACACGGAACCCCTGCTTCTGCGCTTCGCGCAGCCGCTCCTCTCCATAAGCGACCGGACGCACCTCACCGGTCAGGCCGATCTCGCCGAAGGAGATGAGCGCGCCCGGCACGGCCCGATCGGCCAGACTGGAGGCGAGCGCGATGACCACGGGCAGGTCCCACGCCGTCTCGTCGATCTCGACGCCGCCCACGGCGTTCACGAAGACATCATGCTCCTGCAGCGACAGGGACGCGTGGCGACTCAACACCGCGAGCAGCATCGCCAGACGATTGGCATCGAGCCCCTGCGCGATGCGCCGCGGCGCGCCGAAGCGCATCCGGTCGACGAGCGCCTGCAGCTCGATGAGCAGCGGCCGCCCGCCATCCCGCATCACGGTCACGATGCTGCCGGCCGCGGGCTCAGGCGAGCGCGCGAGGAAGATCGCCGATGGGTTGCGCACTTCCTTGAGTCCCGCCTCCGTCATGGCGAAGAAGCCGAGCTCGTTGACCGCGCCGAAGCGGTTCTTGGTGGCGCGCACGATGCGAAACCGGCTGCCGGCCTCGCTTTCGAAGTAGAGGACGGTGTCGACCAGGTGCTCGAGCACGCGGGGGCCTGCGATCGCGCCTTCCTTGGTGACATGGCCTATGAGGATCACGGCGGTGCCGGTGGTCTTGGCGAAGCGCACCAGCTCCGCAGTGCATTCCCGGAGCTGCGAGACGGCGCCCGCACTTGCGGTAACGGTCGCCGACTGCACGGTTTGGATCGAGTCCACGACGAGCAGCGCCGCCTGCCGTGCGGCGGTCTGATCGAGGATGGATTGCAGATCGGTCTCGGCCAGCACCTCGAGAGTGGGCGCCGCAATCCCCAGGCGCCGGGCTCGCAGGCCAACCTGAGAGACCGACTCCTCGCCGCTCGCGTACACCACGCCGCGGCCGGATGCGATGTGCGCCGCCACCTGAAGCAGCAGAGTGGATTTGCCGATGCCTGGATCGCCGCCCAGAAGTGTGACCGAGCCCGGGACGAGGCCGCCTCCGAGCACCCGGTCGAGCTCGGCCTGGCCGCTCGCCAGGCGCTCGAGGTCATCGGGGCGAGTCGAGCGGCACGGGTGCTGGCGGCGGCCCCGGTGCCGGCAGCCCCTCGACCCGAGCCGCCCCTTGCGGCTGCCGGCCGGCGCAGCGGCGCGCTGCTCCAGGGAATTCCACTCGCCGCAGGCCGGGCACTGCCCCTGCCATTTCAGGGTCTCGCCCCCGCAGGCGCTGCAGACGAAGACGGTCATCGGACGAGGCATGGATACGCTTCACAAACGAGTTTGGCCGGGTTGAGCTACGATGCGCGCCCGGGGGAGGACCGGAATGACCGGTTTGTGACCAGGCACTCGGACTCAATTGGCGGCAATGCTAGCTTATGCCCGCTCCACTCGGGGGCGGGATGGTGATGCGCGTCACAATTATTAAAGAGCCGAAAGCAGCGGCATGAGCTTAAAAAGCAAGCTGCGCATCGTTGGGCTTACCGATACCGGCAAGGTTCGTGAGCACAACGAGGACACCATCGCTTTGGACCCGGATATCGGGCTGCTCGTGCTTGCGGATGGCATGGGCGGCTACAACGCCGGCGAAGTCGCGAGCGGCATTGCCGTGAAGACCATCGTGAGCCTGGTGCGTGAGCAAGTGGAGCGGGAGGACATGAACGTGCATGATCGCGGGTCGAATCTTTCGCGCCCGACTATCATCCTGCGCGATGCCATCCACCGCGCCAACAAGATCATCTACCAGACCGCCCGCACCCAGCCGCAGTGCGAAGGCATGGGCACGACGGTGGTGGCAGCGCTCTTTTTCGACAACAAAGTGACCATCGCGCACGTGGGTGACTCGCGCATGTACCGGCATCGCAGCGACAAGTTCGAGCAGGTGACCATGGATCACTCGCTGCTGCAGGAGCTGGTCGACCGCGGGTTTTATTCCGCCGAGGAAGCCCAGCGGGCCGCGAACAAGAATTACGTCACCCGCGCCCTCGGGGTGGAGCCGAACGTCGAGGTCGAGATCCAGGAGATCCCGGTGCAGAAGGGCGAGGTCTTCATGCTCTGCTCGGACGGACTTTCGGACATGGTCGAGGACGAAGATATCCATTTAACGATAAGCACCTTTGGTGCTAATCTAGATAACGTTGCGAAGCAACTGATTCAACTGGCGAATGACAACGGGGGCCGCGACAACATTTCCGTGCTCATGGCGCACGTGACAGATGCATTCCCGGCCCGTACGCGCATCTTCGACAAGATTCTTGGTTGGTTCGGCTGACAAGGCGAGGCGAATAACATGGCAAGGTTGGTCTTGAGCCTGGACAGCCAGGTGATGGCGGAATACAACATGAACAAGGAGCGCTACACCATCGGCCGGCTCCCGGACAACGATATCCGTATCGACAACGCGGCGGTGAGCGGGCATCACTCGCTCATCATCAACATCCTCAACGACTCGTTCCTCGAGGACCTGAACAGCACCAACGGCACGTACGTCAATGGCAAGCTGATCAAGAAGCACGCGCTGCAGCACGGTGACGTCATCACCGTCGGCCACCACCAGCTGCGCTTCGTCGAGGACGACGAGCAGCAGGACGAGTTCGAGAAGACGATGGTCATCCAGCCCTCGGCCCGTCCGGTCGAGAAGCTGCGCACGGCCGTCGGCCAGTCGCACGTCATCGACGGCGAGCCGGCTCCCGCGGTTGCCGCCGCAGCGGCGCCGGAGGCGGCGGTCGCTTCCACCTCCCATACCGGCAGGAGCCGCATACTGGCTGAGGGAACGGCGGCGCTCAAGAAGGCGAAGCTGCAGGTACTGTCCGGCGCCTTTGCGGGCCGGGAGCTCGAGATCACCAAAGCGCTCACGACGCTCGGCAGGCCGGGCGTGCAGGTCGCGGCCATCACGCGTCGCGGCGAGGGCTACTACATCGTGCACGTCGACAGCGGCAAGGCGGACGACTATCCGCTGGTCAACGGCTCCCCGATCGGGGCGCAGGCGATGAAGCTGAGCGACAACGACGTCATCCAGCTCGCCGGCGTGAAGATGGGTTTCTTCCTCAATTGATGAGCGCAAGTTGAGGCGGGTCAGCGCAACTCCAGCGGGACCCTCTGGCTCACACCGCAGAGGAGTTCGTAGGGAATCGTGGCCGCGTGGCGGGCGATTTCCTCGACTGGAAGCCCCCTGCCCCATAGCACTGCCGGGCTGCCAACATGCACGCCCGGCAGCTCCGTCACATCGACCGCGATCATGTCCATCGACACCCGGCCGCAGAGCGGGGCGCGGCTGCCGTCGATGAGCACGGGGGTACCGCTGGGAAGTCCGCGGGCGAGCCCGTCGCCATACCCGGCCGCGACGATGGCGACTCTTCGAGTCGCGCCGCGCCTGCCAGGTACCTCCGTAACCCACCGTCTCCCCGCGCGGCACCTGGCGTACGGCAATTACCGAGGTCTCGAGACTCATCACCGGCCGCAGGCCAAGCTCTGCGGCGGTCCGGCTCGCGAAGGGCGAGGCGCCATAGAGCGCGAGGCCCGGCCGGACCCAGTCACACCCGAGGTGCAGCTCGCTGAAGACGCCGGCGGAGTTGGCGATGCTGATGGCGCAGTCGAGACCGCGCGATCGCCTCCCTGAAGCGGGCCAGCTGCTCGGCGGTCATCGGATCGTCGGGCTCATCCGCGCGCGCGAGGTGTGTCAGGAGTCGGATCTCGAGGGGCGCGGGCTGGAGCTTGCGCAGCCGCTCGAAAGCGGCTGGAAACTCGCCCGGCCGGAACCCGAGCCGATTCATGCCGGTGTCGATCTTCACCCAGAGGACGAAACGGTGCGGACCGGGATCTTCCTCCAGCAGCTCGACCTGCAGGACATCGTGCACCACGAGATCGAAACCGTAGCGGGCGGCCTCGAGCAGCTGCTCGGCCGCGAACACGCCTTCGAGCAGCACGATCGGGTGACTGACACCCTGGGCGCGCAGCGCGATGCCCTCCTCGAGCCGCGCCACCGCGAATGCATCGACGTCGGCCAGCGCGAGCGCCGCCGGCACCAGCCCGTGTCCATAGGCGTTGGCTTTGACGACCGCCATGATCCGGGCGCCGCGCGCGCGGTCGCGGATGGTCCTGACATTGTGGCGGAGCGCCCCGGCGTCGATCACCGCCCGGATGAGGCGGCTCACCTGAGCACGCCCTCCGCGTAAGCATCCGGCGCGTAGTTGACGAAGCGGGTATGTTGACCCTGGAATGTCAGAAGGAAGGTCCCGATCTCGCCATTCCTGTGCTTGACGAGATCGATCTCCGCGATGCCCTTCTTCGTCGTATTCCTGTCGTAGACTTCTTCGCGGTAAATCAACAGTATCATGTCAGCATCCTGCTCAATCGCGCCTGAGTTATGACTAACAATTCCATCTGACAACCAACTTGACGGCCCGGGAACAGTCAAATCATACACATCTTCTTCATCAACCTGCGGAACGACACCCACCACCCGGTCCCAAAAAATATCGGAACTCGCCATGCGTTCGAGATCTGGCGCTGACAGCAAACCGGCATACTCCGTCATAAGTGCACGACCCGGAGCAACGCGGAACTGGCCCAGCCCTCCGTAGGAAGTACCCCGCTTCTCCGCCATGGCCCTCGCCGTTATTCCCTGAGTACGCATGTGTACACGGACGATGTCAAACACCTCAACGGGCAGCGCGTCCACATTCGTGTTTCCAACGGTCGCCGCCAATCGGTCCTCGAGCACCGCGATCGGAGCTGCGCGAGGCCCGAAGCCACCGACGGTCTCAACAAATCGCCTCAAGAATTCGGCGCCACTTACGTCGACGGTATGTACCGGGCGTGTGCCCGGCACACCGAGACTCACCCTCAGGCGCGCGACTATCCCCAGCCTCAAGAGTAGAGCGGCCACGTCCTGAGCCAGCCCCGCACTGCTGGTCGCGAAGTAGACTCGATGCCGGCGGGTTGTGCCGGACGGTGAAACGAACACGCTTCCGGCAGTGGCCCACAAATGCCGCAGCAGAAGCGCAATCTGGTCGTTTGCCAGCGTAAACACTTGCTCCGGGAGGCGCTTCTCGTGCGAACGCTGCCCGTAGATGCCGAGATCCTTCAGCCACTTGCCGACGCCGGCGGCGTGCCAGCGATTGCCGTTGCCACTAATCAGCAGCTGGTGCCACAAGCCTCGTCCAGCGTAACGCTTTACCGTGGAGCCAAACTTGTCGGCTGCAGCACCCACCGCTTCACTATTGTGCTCCGAGGCCGTCGTGTAGCGGAGGGGCTGATGACTCAGGTAACTGCCATCGCCGACCAAGTGACCCAACAGGACCAGCCAGTGATCGGGCCAACGTTTTGGACTGACGGGCTCGGGAACTTGGCGCGCGAGAGCTACACGGTCACCCACCCCAAGCTCGCCGGCCCGCACCCAGCCTTCCCCGGAAAGCACCCGGTGCTTCGCCGTAACTCTGATCGATCGGCCGCTGGCGAGCTTGATGCTGGCGACGGGGCGCTTGCCGACCTTCCACACCATGTCGGATCGAGCGGCAACGACGCTCTGCTGCTCATTTACCGCCCAAACCTCAGGCTGTGTGCCGACCAGGCTCGCGATCGGCACCTGCCGCCCGTCCGTCAGCCAGACGAGCGTGTCTCCTGTCACGCACTCGCGCAGATCCGACATAACAGGTTTCTTGTTTTCGCGCTGCTCGACAGCCCGGTTCAGCTGCGACAGCGCAATGACCGGAACGGCGAGCTCCTTGGCCAGCACCTTGAGGCCGCGCGAGATCTCGCCGATTTCCGTGGCACGATTCTCCTTCGTGCCCGGAACCGTCATGAGCTGCAAATAATCGACCACCACCAGATCGAGACCATGCTCGCGCTTGATGCGCCGGGCTCTGGCGCGCAGCTCCGTCGGAGTGAGCGCCGGAGTCTCGTCGATGAAGACCTTCGATTCCGACAGCTGACTCGTTGCGCTGGTGATGCGCACCCAGTCATCGTCCGAGATATTTCCACTGCGCAGACTTCCGAGCGACACACCGCCGATCGAGGCCAGCATGCGCGTGACCAGCTGCTCGGACGGCATTTCCAGACTGAAGATCCCGACCGAGGCCCGCTTCGCATGGTGTACGGCGGCGTACTCCGCCATGTTGACGGCAAGAGTGCTCTTGCCCATCGACGGTCGGCCGGCGACGATCACGAGATCGCCCGGTCGCAGGCCGCCGGTGATCTTGTCGAAGTCCGTGAAGCCGGTCGCCAGACCGCGCAACTTGCCCGGGTTGGCGTGCCAGTCGTCGATCTGGTCGATGACCTGCGGCAGCAGTGCGCGGACCGGAACGGCGCCCTTGCGCCCTCGAAACCCCATCTCCGCGATCTCGAATACCTTCTGTTCGGCGCGGTCTACCAGCTCGCGAGCGGTCTCACCGTCATTGTTGAAGACGGCAGCGGCGATCTCCGTGCCGGCCTGGGTGAGCTGGCGCAGGAGTGATCGCTCCCTGACGATGTCGGCGTAGGCGCGGACATTCGCGGCGGTCGGTGTATCGCGCGCCAGGGAGCTGAGATAGGCGAGCCCGCCAGCAGCCTCCAGCTTGGCGGTGCGCTCGAGCTGCTCGGAGACCGTGACGACGTCACAAGGCTTGGCGGCGCCCGCCAAAGCCCCGATAGCCTCGAAGATCAGCTTGTGATCGGGGCGGTAGAAATCGCTCTCGTTGATTTGATCGGCGACCTGATCCCAGGCGCTGGTATCGAGCAGCAGGCCGCCGAGGACGGCCTGCTCCGCTTCGATCGAATGCGGCGGAGTCGGAGCGTCCACCGTGGTGACCGAGCCGCGCTCGCGACGCGCTTTGGCGGGACCGGCCACCGGCGGCGTATTCCTTTGCTGCTCGGGCGGAAGCTACTCTTCCGCCACGATGGACACTGCCAACGGCACGTCGATGTCGGCGTGCAGGTGCAGGTTCACCGAATGCTCGCCGAGCGTGCGCAGCGGCCCACTGGGCAGCCGCACCTCGCTGCGCTGCACCTTGAAGCCGGCCTTCGAGCAGGCCTCCGCGATGTCGCTGGTGCCGATCGAGCCGAAGAGCTTGCCTTCGGTGCCGGCCTTGGCGGCAATGACGAGCTTGAAATCCTTCATCGCCACGGCGCGCTCCTCGGCCGAGGACAGGTGCTCGCGCGCCAGGCGCTCGAGCTCTGTGCGGCGCGCCTCGAAGCGCGCGACGTTGTCGGGTGTGGCGAGAGTGGCCTTGCCCTGGGGCAACAGGTAGTTGCGCCCGAAGCCTGACTTCACCTTCACGCGATCGCCGATGTTGCCGAGGTTGGCGACCTTCTGCAGCAGAATGATGTCCATCGCGCCGGCCTCAGTGCTGATCGGTGTAGGGCAGCAGCGCCAGGAAGCGCGCGCGCTTGATCGCGACGGCGAGCTGGCGCTGGTAGAACGACTTCGTGCCGGTGATGCGGCTCGGCACGATCTTGCCGGTCTCGGAGACATAACCCTTCAGGGTGCCGAGATCCTTGTAATCGATGTGCGTGACGCCTTCCGCCGTGAAGCGGCAGAACTTCTTGCGGCGCGAGAAGCGGCTGCCGCCGCTACCACCGCCGCGATCACCGCGGTCGCCACGATCTCCGCGATCGCCACGGTCGCCGCCGCCGTTGCCACCGCCGCCCGAGAAACTGGGTGCTCTGCTATTCATGAGTGATATTCCCGTGCGCTGATGTCAGGCGTTGTCGAGTCCGAGTCCGACTTCGCCCTCGGGGAGGACCGCGGAGTCGTCGCGAAGACGCTCGCGGCGGCGGCCACCGGCGTCGCCCTCCTCGTCGGCCGTCTTCGCCATCGGCGACGGCTCGGTCACCGCGGCGTCCATCTTCACCACCAGGTGGCGAAGCACCGCGTCGCTGAAGCGGAAAGCGCCCGTCAGATCATCGATGATCTTCTGCTCGCACTCGATGTTCATGAGCACGTAGTGCGCCTTGTGCACCTTCGCGATGGGATAGGCGAGCTGCCGCCGCCCCCAATCCTCGAGGCGATGCACGCGGCCGGAGCCGGCGGCGATCATGCCTTTGTAGCGCTCGATCATGGCGGGCACCTGCTCGCTCTGATCGGGATGGACCAGGAATACGATCTCGTAGTGCCTCATGGTACCTCCTCATGGATTGAAGCCGCCCGTCGCGAGGCTTATGCGGGGTGCGGCAAGGAGAATCGACCCGCCGGAAGGCGCGAGACGACCCCTTCGAAAAGGGGCGCGCAGGATACTGAAACCGCGGCCGGACTGCAATCGCGAGGCGCCTGCTAGCCGCCCTCTCTTGCCGCACCGCCTCGTAGAGCAGCATGCCGGCGGCCACCGATACATTGAGGCTCTCCACGGCCCCCAGCTGCGGCAGGCGGACCATCCAATCGCAGGTCTGCGCGGTCAATTGGCGCAGCCCCGCCCCCTCCGCGCCCAGCACCAGTACCACCCCGCCCTTCAGGTCTACCTCGTGCGCGCGCTTCGGAGCGGCAGCATCCGCGCCGATGACCCACAGCCCCGCCTCCTTGAGCAGCTTGAGGGTCCGCACGAGGTTCGTGACGGTCACTACGGGGGTGGTCTCGGCGGCGCCGACCGCCACCTTGCGGACGACCGGGGTTACGTGGGCAGCCCGGTCCCGGGGCACTACGACCGCGAGCGCGCCGCACAGGCGTCGGCGGTCCGCAGGCACGCCCCCAGGTTATGGGGGTCCTGCACGCCATCGAGCGCAAGGACGAGCGGTGCCTGTCCCGGCGCTGGAGCCTGCAGGGCCGCGAGCAGGTCATCCTCGGTCCAGGGTGGCAGCGGCCTGATGTCGGCAACCACGCCCTGGTGAGCGGCGTCCCCGAGCTTCTGCTTGAGGACCCTGCGCGTCGACCCGCTGCACCGGGATCTGGCTGTGGCGGGCTAGCTCGTCGATCTCGCGTGCCCGCGGATCATCGCGCCGCTCGGCTACCCGCACGGCAGTCACGCGTTCAGGATGCCTCTGGAGCATCGTCCGGACGGCGTGGAGGCCGTAAATCGTCTGCGCGCCCTGCCCTTGCGGCGGCTCGGACTGATGACGCTTCTTGAAATCGTGGCCCTTCACGCTCGCCGGCAAGCTCGAGGTCGACCAGGCCCTCGATGGGGTTCACGGACGTCACGATGACTCTGACCTGCGATCCGGTGCGCAGCCGCCGACCCGTTCGCCTGCCGCGCCAGCCATGGCCGTGATCTTCCATCTCGTAGTCATCATCGCGAAGGTTGTCGATATGCAGCAACCCGTCCACGGCCACGTCGAGAATCTGTACGAAGCAGCCGAACTCGACCACGGTGGTGATGAGGCCCTGGAAGGTCTGTCCGATGCGCTCCAGCAGATAACTGCACTTGAGGTAGGTCGCGACGTAGCGGTCGGCTTCGTCCGCCCGCTTCTCGAGCTTCGAGGTGCTCTCGCCGACAGAGGCGAGCTGCGGCGTCTCGTAGCGGACGGCGGCCCCGCCTTTGGCTCCGATCAACGCCTTCAGCGTGCGATGCACTACCAGGTCGGGGTAGCGCCGGATGGGTGAGGTGAAGTGCGCATAGTGCTTCAACGCCAGGCCGAAATGCCCGATGTTGGTGGGCTGGTACACCGCCTGCGGCATGGCGCGGACGATGAGCGACTCGATGAACGGCCGCTCCGCCGTGTGGCCGAGGCGCCGCGCGATGGCCTGAAGGTCGCGCGTGGTGACCGTCTCCGGCAGATGCGCGTCGATCTCCAGCGCCTGAGGGTACTGGTCAGCCTGTCGAGCTTCTCGGCCTCCGGCTGGCCATGGACGCGGTAGAGCGTGGGAGTGTGGGTCTTCTCGAGCTCCTCGGCGACCGCCACGTTGGCGAGGATCATGCATTCCTCGATCAGGCGGTGCGCGTCATTGCGGGCGCGCAGCTCGATGCCCTTCACTCGCTGCGAGGAGTCGATTACGAACTCCGCCTCGGCGGCGTCGAAATCGAGCGCACCGCGTTTGCTGCGTGCTTTGTACAACGCACGATAGACGTCGACGAGCACCAGCAATGGCTCGACGAGCGGCCCCAGCTGCTCGCGCGCAGCCGGCCTCCCCTCGAAGAGCGCGCGCGTTCGCGAGCGTGTAGGTCAGTCGTGCCGCGGAGCGCATGACGGCCGGATAGAACCGTGCCGACTTCAACGCGCCCGTCTTGCTGACCACCATGTCCGCGGCAAAGCAGAGTCTGTCGACCTTCGGCGCCAGGGAGCAGAGATGATCGGAAAGGGCCGTCGGCAACATCGGCAGCACGCGCGTCGGGAAATACACCGATGTACCGCGCTCCACTGCTTCCGCGTCGACCGCAGTGCCGGGCCTGACGTAATGGCTGACGTCCGCGATCGCGACGATCAGCCGAAAGCCCGCGGGATGCGGCTCCGCGTAAACGGCGTCGTCGAAATCACGCGCATCCTCGCCATCGATCGTGACGAGTGGCAGCTGTCTGAGGTCTTCCCGTCCCTCCGCATCGCGCGGATCGACGTGATCGCCCCAAGCCTGCGCCTCGCGCAGGGCGTTGGCCGAAAACTCGTGCGGCAGATCGAAGCGCGCGATCGCCGCTTCCGTGGCGAGCTCGACCGGGCGATCCGGATCGAGCCGCTTCTCCACCCGGGCCTGCGCGGACTTGCGCCGCGCCTGGCATGTTGAGTGATGCGGGCGATGACCCAATCGCCGTTGCGCGCGCCGTTGAGGGCACTGTGCTCCACGGCGCATCGAAGCTGCAGACGTCGGTCCGCGGCGCTGACCCAGGCCGTACGGCCCTGCACTTCCACTGTTCCAAGGAATGCGCTGACCCCATGCTCGACGACCTGTTCGACGGAGCCCGACCACCGATTGGTTGCATCGCGCGACACCCGCACTCGCAGTCGATCGCCGTGCATCACTCCACGCATTTCGGGCGGCGGAAGAAAGACGCTGTCCTTCATTCCCTCGACCCGCAGAAAGCCGTAACCGGCGCGGTGCGCGCTCACCTGGCCCTCGACCACACCGCCGGCATGAGCGCCGCCCGAAGCCCGGCCCTTCGATCGGGACGCCGGGAACGGTCGGCCGCCGCGCTCGACCTGCTTCGCCTGTCGCTTTCCGCCGGGGACGAGCTGCTTCTGCTCTGCCTGCTGCCTTCGCCCTGGGCGATCGAGCCGTGCCCGCCGCGCGCGCTTTTGGCGCGCGGCGCGGACCGAGCCTTGGGGTGTGAGAGCCGGCGTTTCGGTCCCGGCGTCCGAACTTGCCTCTACGCGCTTTCAATTGACAGCTCCCTACCCCCTGCGTAGATTGCGCGCGCCCGTGATGGGCATTCCGGTTGACCTGCCCGGGTGGCGGAATTGGTAGACGCACTAGTTTCAGGTACTAGCGGGTAACTCCGTGGAGGTTCGAGTCCTCTTCCGGGCACCAAGAATTCTTTATTTTTCAATAGATTAGATCCAAATTAGAGATTAATTCCGAGGCATCCATACAGTCCCTCGGGTGGATGATCGCGGCCGGATCATTAATATTATTCTTCACCTGACCGCCGTAACATCCTAGCAGGGCTTGATCGGGGCGGCGTGGGGGAAATTCAAATCGCGGGCGCCGACCCCATGAGAGTCAGGGCTCGCGCACGATTTTTATATCGGAGCTCTCCGTCAGGATCGAGCCCGGATCTCTCCCCAGCTGCAATACAGTTGCAACTGTGTCCAGCTGTCGTAAGGCATGGAGCACTCTTTTCCAGAATGGAACCTCAGCACGGTGAAACAATGCCACACCATGGCACCGTCACGAGCCCGTAACGGCCGGGGTTAGTCTCCTTGTCCTCGCCCGGTTCAGTTTCGAACAACGATGAGGTGAACCAGCAACCCTTCATTGATTGAACCATCGGGCTGACACATTCACGCGACCTAAACGCCGATCTGACTCGCATGCGGACGGGTTCCGCTCATTTCAATCCGCGCGGCTTCAGATTTGGGTGCCTTGTGTATAAAGGATTCATGATGTCAAGCAGCATGTCTGTCAGGATTTTTGCCGCCGCATCGCGATAGTCGCAGGCTACGCCGGCACTCCGCCCTCCGGAAGTCCACGCCCGAGTATGTCCGGCAATGCCCGTCCCTGCTCTGCAAACGACAATGATACGGAGTTGAGGCAATGACGCTCGCCCGTCGGCGGCGGCCCGTCCGGGAAAACGTGCCCGAGGTGGCTGCCACAGCGCGCGCACACCTCTTCCACGCGGACCATTCCATAGCTGGCGTCGCGCAGCCGCCGAATGTGGGCTTCGTTATAGGGCTCGAAAAAACTGGGCCAACCCGTACCGGAGTCGAATTTCGCAGTCGACCGGAAAAGAGGCAGACCACAAAAGCGGCACGTGTACACACCATTTTTGTGGTTGTCGAGAAACACACCGCAGAAGGCGGCTTCAGTGCCGTGCTCGAGCAGCACCTGACGCTCCTCCCCGGTGAGGCGGGCAATTATCGCCTCGCGTTGAGCTGAACTTGGTGGGGTCAGGTCGAATGTCGGCATGATCGTGTCTTTCAGTGTACCGCTGCGGGCCGCCCGTCTAGCCGCGCCTCGCGCAGCCGTACGCGCGAGGCCGCAAAGGCTAGCACGAAGCACGCAGCGATACATCCGCCGGACAACCAGCAGGCGATCAGCACGATGGCCATAGGCAGGGTCGCCACTCTTCATCGGTCTGAGTACGCTTGCGAGTTGTCGCTTTAAACGACGATTCGATGCCGACCAGGGCGCAATCATTTACATGCTGGCAGCCAGCGTAGCCGCGACCGCGGAGCCGGGTCCAGCACCAGGACTTCCGGCGCGCGCCGCAGCATCCCGCTCGCCGTCAGCTCCTGCTTCGTGCGCGCGAGGAGCGGGTCGAACGTCTGTTCGAGAACGAACCTGTCGCGCAGGATATGGAGCGCCACCAGGTATGGCCCGTCGTTTCTGAAAGGAAGCAAGGGGAAATTGTTCGGCCCATCCAGGGTCACCAGAACACCGGCGGGCCTTACCCCCGGCACGTCGTAGCGCGAAAAGGCCTTCAAAGCACGCTCGGAGAACGCCTGTATCTCGTCTTTTTTGACGGTGTAAATCTCGGCGACGATGACGCCCCGGGCGCCCTTGGGCTCGGCAACAGGATCCACCGCCGGAAGCGCCGGAACTTCCGTCCGTGCATTGAGAGCATGCAGCTCGAGTACATTGTCGTCGATGCCGGGAAGGAGGCTGTTGGCCTTGGCCGCGTGCTCCCGCCAGACTGGCCCGTAGTAGAACTGCGCCTGCGCGATGGCATGGTCCTGAATTGAATGAAAGCCCCTGATCCAGGTGAAGTTATAGTGTCCGCGCTCGAAGAACTCTCCGAATACGAGGACACCCACCTGCTCGAAGGCGGCGGGAAACCAGGCTTCGTAGTATTTCGCAAATTCCGGCCGCTTTCCGGGCGTGATGGGATAGCGCCGCAGCTCTATCACCTTGAAGTGTCCGAGCTGCGCCGTATCGTCCATCGCTCCGGTGCTGGAGCACTCGGAACCCGACTGACCCGCCGCAAGGGCGGGCGCGCTGACGACCAGGAAAGTACAGAGCACCAAAATGGAGCGACGCATTTACATTCTCCGGGTACGGGTGAAGTCCATGACCCAGTTCGTTTCCCAGGTTTTGCCGCGGTCGCGCGAAAACGCCTGCTTCCAGCGGACGCGATCGGGATCGTTGCGGTGCCAGGTGTACGTGTAGCGCACAGTGATTGGGGCGCCCTCGAAGTGGTCGGGCCCTTCGAACACGCCGCGGCCGCGATCGAAAGAGCCTATGACCGGCGGTTGCAGCACACCGGCGCTGAAGCGGTTGTCGCTCCAGTAGATCGTCCACCGGCGGGTGTGAGGATCGTACAGTCGAAGAGACATGCCGATAAAGTGCGGCCAGTGGTTGGTCTCGTAATATTCGAGATTGCCCGTTCCAGTGCGCAAAGGACGCTCGATATCCGTGGCCTGGAACCGCAACCACTCATGGGAATGTTGCAGGCGATGGGCGAGAAATGTGTTCCGCACGTTCCAAGTGCCCATCAGAAAATCGAATGCGTGCGCCTGTGTGACTGTCACTGCGGGCGCCAATGCCGCAATAGCAGCCGCGTTGGCCGCATTCGGAGCGGCAGTCAGCAGGTATGAGAAGACGAGGCTGCCCAGCCAGGCGATATACAGCAGGAAGCGCGGCATCAAGTTAACTCGTAATACAGACCGGATGTCCTGTTTGTTTACTTTGCGCCGCGCGGCCCGTGCCTGTCAAGGGGACAAGGCAGGTATCTCGAGCGGAATGGGCGCTCGTGCCGTCGTCGCTCTAACGATCAGTCGGCGATTTCGTCGTAACCGCGGCCGAGAAATTCAATGAAACAGAATCCATGGCCGAAAGGATCCGCCATCAAGGCCAATTTGCCCCATTTGGCCGTCGAGATGGCGGTCTCGAGCCGCGCACCGGCAACCAGTGCGTCGCGAACGGCCGATTCGATGTCCGCGACAATGAAATCGAGGTGCACGGGTGTCCAGTGACGGTCGTAGCAGCGCGCCGGCCTCGTGACGTTTGAAGCCGGTGTGCCGGCAGCTTTTGCCAGGAGGTATATTGGCACCGGTCCTCCCAACATCTCGACGCCGTACGCGCCGAAACGGCGGCCTACTCTCAATCCAAACGCAGTTTGGTAGAAACGGATGGCCTTTTCGAGGTCGTCGACGTCGATATTTGCTATGAAGTCCATTGAACGGGCCGGCTCGTAGGCGCAGGTATCGCGAGGATCACGAAGCCAAGCGCTGCTCACTCATCCAATGCGTGAGCAATTGCAGGGCATCGGCGAGCGGCGTTGTGCTTTGAGCCGCCTTTGCCATGTTCATTGCGCCCGAGTAGACCGAGATCACGAAATTGGCGGCGGCCGCTCGGCCGTTGTCATCGAGTCGCGCGCCGCCCCGCGTGCCGCCGATGCGCTCGACGAGCACCGCCCGCCATTCCGCGAAGATGCTGTCTACCACCCGCCGAAGATCTGCATCCGTCAGGGCGAGCTCCAATGCAAGGTTATTCAACGGGCAGCCCAGCACGGGCCCTCGCCCCTGCATCCCGGCGATGATGTTGCCAAACGCGTCTGCGACGCCCTTCCCCAGCGCTCGCGCATTTCGAACCGGATCAATCCATGCCTCGCGAACATCAGGCAGCACGCGATCCGCCAGAACGGCAAGCCCCAGAGACTTCTTGGTTGGGAAATGATGGTGCAATGCGCCCGCGGACACCCCCGTCTCATTCATCAGGTCATGCATCGACGTCGAGTGATAGCCGCGCTCCTGAAAAAGGCTTGCCGCCTGGTCCAGAATGCGCGCTCGCATTCCCTGCGGATCGTTATGCCGTCTGCGCCCGACCTTACGCCGTCCTGACGTTGCCGCCATATGATTCTCCGCCCGCCAGTTGACAATACACATGCGCTCAGTGTCGAGTATAGACACAACAGGGCAATCGGTCTGTTTTGAGGGTCCCATCGACCAATGCCGCGGGCTGCCGGTCACAAATATTTATATATTTTCAATGAATTAATTCTGAATTAGAAATTGATTTCGAGGCATCCATACGATCCCCCGGGCGGAGCCTCGCGCCGGATTATTCAAGGTCGGGCGGTGCCGCACAGCCATCCGTTGTACCGCAACCACTGCAGAATGGGTTCCTGCCAGCGATCGCGGGGCATCAAAAAGAAGCCGTGCTGGCCTTTCTCGAAGAATCGCGCCTCAACCGGGACGCCGGCCCGGCGTAGTGCGTCGAAGAAGACGACGCTGTTTTCCGGGTCAACCAGCCTGTCATCGGCAGCATCGAGGATCAGGGTGGGCGGCGTCTGACGGCTCACCTGCAATTCACTGGAGAAAAATCGAACCTGACTTTGCGATGGATGGGGGCCGAGTAACGCCAGGCGCGAATCCATGTGCGCAATTTTTGCGTCCATGCTGATTACAGGGTAGACGACGATCAGAAAGTCCGGACGCAGGCTGACGCGCTCGGGGTTGTCGACGTACGCCTCATGGAAATGCGTTGCCAGAGTCGCGGCCACGTGTCCGCCCGCGGAAAAGCCGATCGCTCCAACGCGCGTGGAATCAAGATTCCACTCCTTGGAATGCAGGCGAACGAATCGGATCGCCTGCTGTGCATCCTGAAGCGGTCCCAGTGACTTGTCGACCATCGTTCGGTCGCTCGGGATTCGGTACTTCACGACGAACGCTGCGATGCCGTGATCGACGAAGAATTGAGCCTGTTGGGTCCCCTCGAGCTCGAAAGTCAGCCCGGCATAGCTGCCGCCCGGGAAGATGAGGATGCTGGCTCCGCTCGCCCTGACCTTGGCGGGCAGGTAGACCAGAATTTGCGGTCGGGAAACCTTCTGCACGAATCCGCGGTCGGCGCCGAACTCCTCGTTCGGTCCCGCTTTTGCATTCGGGATCGGATGGTCGCCATAGAGAGGAAAGCTCTGCATCTTCGGCGGCAAGGCGTCCGCCATAGACGCTGGCGGGCTCGCCGCCGTCGGTGCCGTCGCCGCCACAGAGTCTCGAGTGCAGAGCGCAATTGATATGGGCGCAAGAATAACGAGCAAAAGCGGTGTGTTACGTAACCTCATAATCTCGAAGCGCGACTCCCCGCGGCCGGCCGCCGTGCATCTATGCGAGCGCGAGCTCGTACAACACGATGCTGGTCGGAGCGGCTGCAATGGTTGTAACCCGTGGATCGAAGGTGGCTTGTCGGATGAGGACCTGCGGGGCCTTACCGACGATGTTCTGAGAATCCAGATCCGGCGCAACCAGTTTCCAGCAGCGGCCCTGCGATCCTTTCTGGAATCCCGGCACCCTTAAGTTCAGCGTCCGGCGCTCCTCGGTCGCATTCACAACGGCCACGATCAATGCCCGGCGGTCGGCGGTAAGTGCCGCGGACACGTCCAGCGGCCAGGTGTCGCTGCCCGTGTTGACCTTGGGCTGATCGCCGCCCACCGGATACTTCGGTGGCGGCACCGGTGAGCTTCCGGTTACGGCCACCGGAATCTTGCCGAAATGGCCGTTGTACAGCTGAAAGACCCGGCCATAGGCATTGACCACCGAATGCGTGCGATCGAAGTTGAGCCAGTTCGTCGCCATGGTGAAGCCCGCCATCTCGATGAAATCGGAATGGCGGAAGAACTCGTGGAACGCCCGGGCGATGGCCAGACAGCCCCTCAGGTCGGGCTGGAAGTGATAGGCCCACTCGTCGAAAAAGATCTTGACCTTGCCCTGGTCGAGCTCCGGGAAGCGTTTCTTGTACTCCTCCCAGCAGTCGGCCATGGTCGCGACGCGCTGCGCCGGCGCCTGCGCCCATTCGACCAGCGTCTGCCTGATGTCCTCATTGCTGCCGGTGGCGAGGTTGAAATGCTTGTTCTCGGGTGGATAGGCATGCGTGGCGAGCGCATCGAACTTGCCACGGCAGTACTGCAACATCCCGCCGGCCCAGTCGCGGTCCGAGCCGTATTGGACCAGGGGACTGCCGGAATTCTCGACGATGCCCTGCCCGGTCGTCATCTCATCGACGAAGCCTCCCGGAGCGATGATATAGATCGATGGATCAGCGGCGCGCATCGCATCAGCAAACAGATTGTGCTTGATGACGTACTGGTCGAGCGCCATATGGCCGAGCTGCCAGTGGCCGTACATCTCGTTGCCCACGTTCCAATAGTGAACCTTATAGGGTTCGGCACGGCCGTTGGCGGCGCGCATCGCACCCCATTTGGTGCTCGGGACGCCGTTGACGTACTCCACGAGCTCAGCACCAGAGCGCGCCTCCCCGAATCCCGTATTGACGCACCATTCCGGCTCCACGCCCAGGATCTCCCGGCACATGTGCAGAAGCTCATCCACACCGACATCATTGGGCTGCACGGCGTGCCATTGAGGGTCCATGACCGGCGGCCGCCTGTCAGGATCGCCGATGGTATTCTTCCAATCGTAGCCGGAAACGAAATTGCCGCCCGGCATCCGCAGAATCCTGCAATTCATTTCCTTCATCAGCGCCATGGTATCGGCGCGGAATCCACCGAGGTTATCAGCCGGCATCAGCGACACCGCGCCGATGCGGAACGTGCCGTCGCCCTTGCCTACTATCTCGAGCCGCCCTGCGGTGGTATCGCCGCGGCAGTCGAACTGCAGCGGCACTTCGCCCCACTCCCGCCCGGCGGTAACATGCACCGTCTGCCGCTCGCCCGCACCCGCACCCCAGATGAGCGTCGCAGTCAGCTGCGCGCCGGGATCGGCTGCCAACACGGCGCGGCCCGTGTATCCCTTCCGGGCCAGCCCCAAACCGGATTGCGCGATGCCCCGCGGGCTTGTCCCTGCCACATGCACGACCGGGCTCTGACTGCCTACATAAGGCGCATTGCTGTCCATGGTGACAGCGGAATCGGGGCCCACAGGTACCCATTTGTTCGGCTGCGGCATCATGCGGCGCACGAGGCCTTCCGGTTGCGGCAGCGGCTTGGAGTCGACGGTATGGTAGAACTTGCGGTCGTCGAGCACTTCGCTCCACAAGCTGTAGTTGATCAGGTTACCGATGTGCTCGATGAAACCGCCATACATGTAGTCCGAGATTGGATGGCCGCGCTTGCTGGCGTCCACGACCGCGGACAGGCCGCCCGCAGCAGCGGCCGCCGGCAATGCCGAGGTCAGAGTGATGGCGAGGGAAGCCTTCAACGCCGCGCGCCGCGACAGCAACAGGTCTTTCGTCATATCGTTGTCCCGAACGAAGGTTCTCTCAGTAGGGCCTTTGATCCTGGGTGGTCAGAGGCCAGGTGTCGGTGCGAAACGGACCGGCCGGCAGCCCGGCGCCGTTGAAAAGAGTCGCGGGCGGGTCGGATTGCCAGGCATAACGCACCTGAGTGGGGTGCGGTACCTCGGGCGAAGAGATGAGGAGCGCATCGCCCTGAATACGGGCATCCGCCAGATGCCACATCTGGTCCCGCCCGGCGATCGAAAACCCTTCCAGCCTTCCTCCCTTCGCCACCAGGCCAGCCTCGACATGTTCGAAGCGGACCCGGACAGAATGGGGCAGCCGCTCCACCGCTAGCAGCGTCGGCCCGGAGTAGACGACGTGTCTGCCGTAGTGCCGCGCCAGAGCGCAACGCGCCAGGCGCTCACCCACCGGCTGCTTGTTGCCGGGGTGTAGACTGTTGGGATCGCCGGTATCCACGCTCACGGCGAGGCAGGAATGCGGAACCGTCGCCGCCACTATCGCCTGCGACTCGCGTATATCTGCCCACCCGTCATCGGTCGGCGTAACGCTGCGGGGACCGAAAGCCGGCAATTGCACGACATAGAATGGCAAATCGCGATGCCCGAAGAGCTTGCGCCAGCTCGCGATTACGGCCGGTAAAAGCTTGCGATATTCGTAGCCGCGCGGTGAGTTCTGCTCGCCCTGGTACCAGATGGCACCCGTGATCGATAGTGGCGCGACGGGCACGAGCATGCCGTTGTAGAGAACCGCCGGCATCACCGGCCAGTTGGCGAAATCAAGCGGCATCGGATGCGGTGGACGCGCATCGACGCCGATCCTTCCCCACCATGCTCCCGCGAGCGCAATGACGCGGTGATCGTGCAGCGTAAGGCGCAGGTCCGAGGGCTTGTCGAGTAAGCCCCCGTGCGGATCGGTTTTGAAGATTCGAATGACGATGAGGTTGCGCCCCTGTTTGAGCACACCCGCAGGAATCGCGTAGATACGGGCATGCTCGACCCACGCGCTGGCTCCGACCAGGGTCCCATTGACGTAGACCGAGTCCATGCGCTGCACCTCGCCCAACGAGATGAGTGTCGGCCCCGCGGCTAGAGGTTCGGCAAGGGTGACCTCCCTCCGGAACCAGGCGACGGCTGGCGTGAGCGGCACCCCTAGCCCGGCGAAGCCGCCCGGGAGATGCACGCTTTTCCAGCCCGAGGGCCGATAATCCGGCGAGTACCATTTCTCCTTCAGTCCAACGTCATATCGGTCGAACCAGGGCATGATGTAATTGCCGTAGGCTGGCAGACCCTGGCGGGTGAACTCCGCGAGCTTCGCCAGAGGGACGTCATAATCGTGAAGCGGCCTCAGCGCCTCCTCACTGGCCCATGACTCGCCTGCGGAGCCACCGACGGCATCGACGACCAGGCCCACAGGAACATGGATCTCCCGCTCGAGCTCGCGGGCAAAATAAAAGGCCACGGCCGAGAGCTCAGGCGCCGTCTGCGGCGAAACCACTTTCCAGCTGCCCTGAAGAGTATGGATGGGCCGATAGGCGGTGCGATTAGCCACCGCGAAGTAGCGGATCCGCGGGTAGTTCGCACGTTTTGCGACCGCAACGGCGTCGTCGGTGAACCGTAGCGGCAACTCCATGTTGGATTGACCACCGCAAAGCCACACATCGCCGACGAGCACGTCCCGCAGCTCGACGGTCCTCTGCCCGTCGGTGACCTTCATCGTATAAGGGCCACCGGTCGCCGGCGGCGCAAACTTCAACTGCCAGCGGCCATCGGAACCGGCCACGCCCGCGACCGCTTCTGCCGCGATTTCGACACGAATTGGCTGCCCGGGCCGCGACCAGCCCCAGATGGTGTCTGTCTTGCCTCTTTGCAGCACCATGCCATCGCCGAATATCGCGCTGACGAGCGGCAGGGGTTCCGGCGTCGCACCGCGGTGGACAGGAGGCGAACGGTGGCTCCGGCCCGCGAAGGGCGCGCAGCCGCCGCCGGCCAGGAGACCGACCACAACGGCGATGAGCAAAGCGGGTCTGAACAGATGCATCTCAGGCGCCCCACTGGATCACGGTATATGACCGCGGCGGCAGCTCCAGACGTGTTCTCAATCCACGCGTCGCGGGTCGTGGCAGCTGCGTCGGCTGCACCCGGCGCGGCGCATCGAAGTCGTTTCGGGCCTTGAGATCATCCCCGGTGAGGACCAGTGCGGCCTGCACGGGGCCGGGAGCTTCGGCTTCCCACACGATCTCGACCGCACGTGCCGCGGCAAGATCGCGATTGAGAATGAAGAGCGCAGTCTCACCGGTGCGGGAAACCGTCGCCGAGGCATCGATGTATGGCACCGCCTTCGCGTCGGGCAGCTCGTAGGCAGGAGCCTCCACCAGAAGGTCCAGCACAGATCCACGCGCGAACTCGAGAGCCCAGCGATAAGGGTAGTAGGTCGTCTGCAGGAACAGTCCCTTTCTATTGGCCATGATCGGTGCGTGCACGTTCACGAGCTGCGAGAGGCAGCCGATTCTGACGCGGTCCGCATGTCTCATCAACGTATTGAGCAGCCCACCGACCAGCAGCGCATCCTCCAGGTTGTATATCTCCTCGCGCAGGTGTGGAGCCACCTGCCGCGCGCCGTCATTGACGAGATTACCGTAAAGGACATTCCACTCGTCGTACGAAATCCATAGTGTCTTCGACGAGCGCTTGCGGGCGCGAACGTAATCGCAGACATCGATTGTGTCGCGAATCTGCCGTTCCATCTCGAGATTGAGGGCCACATGACTCTGGCTGCGCCGAGCGCCCTCGCTGGGTGCGGCTCCGAAGTAGCCGTGTATCGAAATCGCATCCACATCTTCGTAACAGTGATCGAGCACCTGCCGGTCCCACTCGAGATAGGTCGGCAGCCCCGTCGAGCTCGAGCCACAGGCGGTGAGAAACACGGAGGGGTCCACCGCTCGCATTCGCCGGGCCGCATCGGCCGCCTTCCATCCATACTGGTCGGCGCTCATATGGCCGATCTCCCATGGTCCGTCGAGCTCGTTCCCCAGGCCCCAGTAACGGACGCCGTAGGGTTGCGAATGGCCGTTCCTGCGACGCAAGTCGCTCCAGCGAGTGCCGCCCGGGAAAATTACAGTACTCCACCAGCGCAGCGGCCTTCTCGGGCGTATCGCTGCCGAGATCCACGGTCATGAGCGCCTCGGCGCCTGCAGTCTTGCACCAGGACATGAACTCGTCCGTGCCGAAGCGGTTGGTCTCGATCGTGTTCCACGCCTCATCGAGGACGTGAGGTCGCTGCTGGACCGGGCCTACCCCGTTCAGCCAATCGTACTGCGAGAGAAAGCTGCCTCCAGGACCTCGAATGAGCGGCACACCGAGCGCACGCACCGTCGAGAGTACGTCGGTGCGAAAGCCCTGTGCATCGGCTAGCGGCGAGCCGGGCTCGAAGATGCCATCGTAGATCGCGCGGCCCAGATGCTCGAGAAACGAGCCAAACACCGTACGCTGAAGAGGTCCAATCGTCCTATGGGAGTCGATAGAAATCCGCGCTGCGCTCTGCGCCTGAGTTCCCCACGTCAGGCGGCTACGAAAGACGTCTGCTGAGACCGTGGCACCCACAGCGGATGCGTGACGCAGAAACCGACGTCGAGACTGCGACAACATCGTGCTCAGCTCCAGTGCGCGGCCGGCCGATCCGCCGCCCGGATGACGTCTATGGTAGCGCTACCTTTGCTCTCGAGTATTGTCTTAGTTATCCCGGGTGTCAATGACTCAGCCAGCGAGCCGCACGCGCAACGCCGCAGCGTAATCGGCGGGCGCAGTAATCTTCGATAGATTGACCTCGAGGCCCGCGGCGGTCTGCCGCCATTGCGGCTTCGCCCCCGTTCCCACAAGCTCCACTGCAGCGACCGGCCCTGGCCGAGTGGCCGCAGCCGTACCAAGCGAGCGGATGAGCATCACCTCCTCGGGCCAGCCGAGCGCGATGGCGTACACCACCGTGCCTGCCTTGTTGCGGGTGAAGCGGATATCCTTGGCGGAAAGTTGCTGCACGGACTTGCCCTGAAAAGAGCCTGCGCGGATGACGTTGGGGCCCTCGCCGGCAACTCTCCATGGGCGAGTGGCATAGATGGCCTCACCGTTGATAGCCATCCAGGCGCCGATGCGCTCCAGAATCAGACGCTCCTTGCTGTCGATCGTACCGTCCGGTTTGCCCGGCACGTTGAGAATGAACGTGCCGTTCTTGCTCACCGTGTCGATGAGCCAGTGGATGACATCGCGGGGGTGCATGTAACCACCGAATTCCCCCGGCGCCTCATAGAGCGGCCGCAGGTAGTGCCAATAGCCGATGCACGTCTCCGACTGCCAGGGATGCTCCAGAATAGCCGCACTCAAACCCCTTTCGATGTCGGCCACCACCGCCTTCTGCAGATGGCTCGGGATGTGCTTGCCATTGATGACACCCTCCACGGCGCCGCCGTGGCGGCTCGCGCTGCGGTTGTAGAAGTACGCACCGACGGACATGCCTCCCCATCCGAGGGGCAGCCGGTCGTTGTCGAAGTAGAGCAGGTCCGGATCGTGTTGATCGATCAGATCGCGCGTGCGGTCATAAAAGTTTCTGACGTACGAGACATCCGGCAGTGCATCGAACGGGTGCTTGGGACCATAGAGCCGCTGGGGGTCGTAACCCTCCCACCACTGTCCCTTGCCGTCCGCCAGGGTCAAATGGCCGTCATACGGGACGCCAGCATAGGGGCCTGACCTGTCGGCCCCATGCGCGGGCTGGAACCACCACCAGTTGCGAGCCTGGTGTACCGTGACGCCGAATCGCAGACCCCGGCCGCGCGCCGCCCGTGCCCACTCGCCGATCACGTCGCGATGCGGCCCGATGTTGTGAGCATTCCACGGATGGTGCATGGAATTCCACGTATCGAAACCATCGTGATGATTGGCCAGCGCCACGAACAGCTTCGCTCCGGCACGCACGTAGAGGTCCATCAACTCCTCGGGCGCCCAGTTGAGGAGCGTCCATTGCGCGCAAAGATCCTTGTAACCGAACCGCGAAGGGTGGCCGTAGTGAGCGAGGTGATAATCGTATTGCTGGATCTGAGAGCCGTACGCGGGAGCGCCCGGAATGTACATGTTGCGCGCGTACCAGTCGCCGTCCTCCGGCACGCACTGCGGGCTCCAGTGATTCCAGATGCCGAATTTGGCGTCCCGGTACCAATCCGGACATTGGTATTGCAACAGGGAGTCCCACCTCGGCTCGAAGCGTCCCATTCCTGCCAGGCCGGCAACCGGAGCTCTCATGGACACCCCGTCCCAGGAGCCCGCGGGGACGGGCAGCTGCGGTGGCTGACCCCATTCGGTCGGCTGCCAGCTCGACTCGCGCAATCGCTCCCCCTGCGATCCTGGCGCCGCGGAGGGCATAGAACTCGCGCTCCGTCTCGGAAGTGGCGCAGAAGCGAGCGTAGGTCCGATCGGGCCCGTTGAAAGCCGGTACGACGCCACCCGCAAGCGTCCCGCGAGCCGGCAGCGCGCCAGCGGCCGCCGCTGCCGCCATCGCCTTGAAGAAGCTCCTGCGCCTCATTGTTGCGGGGCCAAATGAAAGCGGCGCACCGGTGTTATAGCCATCGCGCCTGCGGGCGAATTACCAAGCGCCGGGCACGAATTTCTGCTCCGTGTATAATTGCATACTGGTAAGTTCACTCTCATATATGGAAATATATTCAGCGTCCCCCGGAAACGCAAGGCAGCATGAAAAGAGCGATGCGAGCGGTCGTCTGCGAAAAGCCCCACGAGCTGAGCCTCGGCACCCGGCCTGCGCCGACGCCCCAAAGCGGCGAGATCCTCATTCGCATCCGCCGCGTCGGACTTTGCGGTACCGACTATCACATCTTCGCGGGCAAGCATCCGTACCTCGAGTATCCCCGAGTCCTGGGACACGAGCTGGCGGGCGTCGTCGAATGCGCATCGGGTCCTACGTTTCACGCAGGTCAGGTGGTCACGGTAAATCCCTACCTCGCCTGCGGCCGTTGCATTGCCTGCAGAAAAGGCAAGCCCAATTGCTGCACGGCGATCAAGGTCCTCGGCGTGCACGCCGATGGCGGAATGTGCGAGCTGCTGAACGTGCCGGAGACGGCCGTTATCGCCACACCCGGGCTGACTCTCGAGCAAGCCGCCATGGTGGAATTCCTGGCGATCGGCGCGCACGCGGTGTGTCGCGCCCGGACCTCTCCGGGCGCCCGGGTGCTGGTGGTCGGCGCCGGGCCGATAGGCATTGCCACGGCGCTCTTCGCTCAGCTCGATGGCGCAGAAGTCACCGTGGTTGACGCGCGCGAATCGCGCCTCCAATACGCCCGGGACAGGCTAGGACTCGATCCAGTCATGGGCGCCTCGGAAACGGTACGAGCCGCGCTTGCTGCGCGGACTGACGGGGAGATGTTTGACTGCGTCTTCGACGCAACCGGAAACGTAAAGGCAATGTGTGCCGGCATCGATTATGTGGCTCATGGCGGGACATACGTTCTCCTGAGCGTGGTGAAGGAAGACATTGCCTTTTCCGACCCGGAGTTTCACAAGCGGGAAACGACGCTGCTGGCGAGCCGCAATGCCTTGAGCGCGGATTTCGAACGGGTGGTGGGCGCCATAAAGGGAGGATTGATCCCGACCGCTGCGCTCCTCACGCACTCGTTCCCGGCGGTCGAGGCCCCTCGCCGGATCCCGGAGTTGATCGCGGACGCAGACACTGTGCTCAAGGCCATGGTCGAGTTTTGATATTCTTGGGCGATGAAACGGCGCGGCAAAGCGGACTCATCGTTCTATAGAGGGGGCGCCTCCACACCCAAGGGGAAATACACGGCGCCAGCCCTCGATAAGGCGTTCGACATCATCGAGCTACTCGCCGACAAGCGGGGCGGAGCCCTCATCAGTGAGATGGCCACCGACCTCAACCGCTCGATCGGCGAGCTCTTTCGCATCGTCATGGTGATGGAGAAACGCGGCTTCCTGCAGAAGTCTTTGGATACCGACCGCTACACCGTCGCCTACAAGATCCTGGACCTCGCCTACCGGGCCACGCCCGCGCAGGACCTCACGCGGGCCGCCACGTCGCAAATGGAAGCGCTGGCGCTCGCCGTGGAGCAATCCTGCCATCTGGTGGTCCCAAACGGGGGCCTGGGGCTCGTCGTGGCGCGGCAGGAGAATCCGATCGTCCGTGGATTCGCGCTGAGGTTGGGCGCTCCGATCGACCTGATCAGGAGCTGCTCGGGGCATGTACTGCTCGCATTCTCACCTCCCGATCGGGTGAAGCGAATACTGGAGCTGGCACCGAGGGGAACCGAGGTCGATGCCGTGACGCTGGAGAAGCGACTGGCCAGGATCCGGCGGCAGGGCTTCGAGATGATGCCCAGCGCCATCACGCGCGGCGTGACGGACATGAGCTATCCGGTATTCGGATTCCACGGCGATGTGATGGCGGCGCTCACCATTCCGTTCCTCGAGCTGATCGATGGCTCGCAGAAGGTAGAAATGGACGAGGCGCGCCAGCGGCTTTGCTCGGCTGCCGGGCATATCTCGCGCGCCCTCGGTCACCACGCGGCGGAATGAGATGCCACTGGATCCGGTCCGCAGCATCGCGATCGTCGGGGGAGGGACTGCCGGTTGGATGACCGCCGCGACGCTCTCGCATTACCTCAAGGACTTGAGCTGCCGTATCCGCCTGGTGGAATCCGCCGAGATCGGCACGGTAGGCGTCGGGGAAGCGACCATCCCCCCGATCATCTCCCACCTGGCATCGCTCGGTATCGATGAGAACGATCTCATCCGCAAGACCCAGGCGACCTTCAAGCTCGGCATCGAGTTCAAGGACTGGACGCGTCCCGGGCATTCCTACATCCATCCGTTCGGGCCGACCGGGTTTCAAAGAAACAACGTCGACTTCACCGCCTACTGGCTCCGATGCCGTGAAGCAGGCGTGGCACCGCCGCTGGAAGCGCATTCGATAACGGCTGTCGCGGCGCGTCAGGTCAGGTTCTCGCGCCCGGTGGACCTGCCCAATTCTCCGCTGCACCACATCACCTACGCTTTGCACCTGGATGCGAGCTTGCTGGCGGCGTATCTGCGGTCCTACGCGGAGAAACGCGGCGTGACGCGCACGGAAGGCAAAGTTCGCGACGTGACCCTGCGTCGCGAGGATGGATTCATCGAAGCCCTCACGCTGGAGAGCGGCGAACGGATCGAAGCCGACCTGTACATCGACTGCAGCGGGTTCCGCGGTGTCCTGATCGAAGGGGCGCTGAAGACTGGGTACGAGGACTGGACGCGGTGGTTACCGTGCGATCGCGCAATGGCCGTCGGATGCGAGCGAACCGGCCCGCTCTCCTCGCACACCCTGGCCATGGGGCGTGAGGTCGGCTGGCAATGGCGCATCCCGCTGCAGCACCGGGTAGGCAATGGATACGTCTACAGCAGCCATTTCATGACGGATGACGAGGCCCGGCGTGTTCTCCTCGACAGCCTCGAAGGCCGGGCTCTGCGCGACCCGTTGTCGCTCAGGTTCACCACCGGGCGGCGGCGGCTCTCCTGGAGCAGGAACTGTGTTGCCATCGGACTGTCCGCGGGGTTCCTCGAGCCGCTGGAGTCCACCGGTATACACATGATCCAGCGCGCTGCCCTGGTACTGCTGCAGTTCTTTCCCGACCGCCGCTTCCGGCAGGCGGACATCGATGGCTACAACAAGCGGATGGCATTCGAGTACGAGCGTATCCGCGACTTCCTCGTAGCTCACTACAGCCAGACCCGGCGCGAGGGAGAGTTCTGGCGCTACTGCCGCCAGATGGAGCTTCCCGACAGCCTGCGCGAGCGGCTGGAGCTCTTCCGCGGCTGCGGGCGCATCATCCGCGCGGATGCCGAGCTCTTCACGGAGCGGAGCTGGTTCTTCGTACTTCTCGGCCAGGATGTCCGACCTGAAAGCCACGACCCGCTCACCGAAGACGTACCGGCGGCAGACATGGGGCAGCTCCTCGAGCGCATCACGGAAGTCGTCGCGCGCTGTGCGGCCACGATGCCATCGCACCAGGATTTCATCGCGCAGAACTGTGCGGCGCCTGCCGGCTGAGACTGCGCCGGCTACTCGGGCAATACCATCTGGCCGTTCACACGGAACCTGCCGGAGACCGAAGGCGCCCCCGTCCCGGGTTGTCCGCCGCCGATGGAAACGGTGTAAGCACCCTGCGCGACAATGATGTCCCCCGCGTCGGTCACCATGCTCAGGTCACGGGGCCTCAGATGGAACCGAACGATGCGGCTAGCGGCCGGCGCCAGCCGCACACGCTGGAAGCCACGCAGCGCGCGAATGGGTGCGCCCGCGACCGACGGAAATTCGAGGTACAGCTGTACGACCTCGTCACCGGTAACTTTCCCTGTGTTGGTGACCCGCACCGATGCGTCGAGCGGGTCGCCAGCCTGGAGGGGCGCCTTCGGTAGAGTCAGTCCGCGGTAGCCAAAGCTCGTATAGCTCAGGCCGTATCCGAAAGGCCAGAGCGGTTGGCCCTCGAAGTAGCGGTAGGTTCGGCCATTCATCGAGTAGTCCTCGAAGTTGGGCAGCTGATCGACGTCCTCGTAGAAGGTTATCGGCAACCGTCCGGCCGGATCATTCCTGCCACTCAAAGTGGCGGCGATCGCGGCACCGCCCTCCTCGCCCGAATACCAGGCCTCGAGAATGGCATCGGCGTGCGCCTTCTCCCATTTGGCAGCGAGCGCACTGCCGTTCATGAGCACCACAACCAGGGGCTTGCCCGTGGAGGCCACCGCGCGCAGCAGCGCCTCTTCCGGCTCGGGGATTTCGAGGTCGGTACGGTCACCGCCGAGGAAACCGGGCTCGTGAACCGGCATTTCCTCCCCTTCGAGGCGGCTGGTGATGCCGACGGCGGCGATGACGACGTCTGCGTTCCTTGCAGCGGCGACGGCGGCCGAATCCGGCGAGTTGTCGACGGGCGCCCAGATGAGCTGCGCCCTGGGCAACTGACCCGACCGGAACACGCACAGAACGTCGATGCTCTGGCGCTGCCCCCTCTCGAGGTGTACGCGACCCATGTTGGCGCCGGGGGCGTACACGAGCTCCACCAGCTCATTATTCAACACGACACGCGAGAAACCCTGAGCTGTGACGCCGAGGTAGTAGTCTCCGCTCGCCGGTGGATCGATGAATCCCGTCCAGTGCACCGCGATGGAACCGTTGCCCTGCACTGCGACGGGCACGCTGTTCTGCCGCAGATCCGCAGCAGGCTCGACGCGGGTAACGAGCGGCGCCCGCGGCGCATCGAACCCCGAGGCCGAGCCGTACTCAGCCAGGAGACCCGGCTTGCCGCCGGGCGTGGTCAGTGCCGCTGCAGGCACCACGATTCCCCTGTTGGAGAGGAATTGGGTTCCCGGAACGTAGGTGATGCTCGCTTGCGGGAACTCAGCCTTGATGCCCTCGAGCAGGGTCACGGTGTGCGTTGGGTTACCGTTGTAATTACCCAGCAGGACCGCTGCTTGATCGGCGAGCGGCCCGACCACGGCGATGCGCTTGACCGACTTCAGCGGCAGCGCGCCGTCATTCTTCAATAGCACTATCGATTCGCGCGCCAGACGCAGGGCGAGCTCGCGATGCGCCGGGCTGTCGAGCTCGCTCGCGGCAATGTGGTCATACGGCACCATGGAAGGAGGATCGAACATCCCGAGGCGAATGCGCGCCGTGAACAGGCGGACAAGGGCGGTATCGATGGCGCTCACCGGCAGATATCCCTGCTGAACGGCCTCGAGGAACGGCCGGTAGTCCGTATCGCCGCTGCCTGGCACGAAGCCGGCGCATTCGTTGTCCATTCCTCGCTCGAGTGAGATGGCGGAGGACTGCGCCTGAGTCGGGCGGAACTGATGTCCTTCGAACATGTCATGCACGGCGTCACAGTCCGACACGACGTAGCCCTGAAAGCCCCAAGCACCCCGCAGAGTGTGCTGCAGCAGGAATTGATTGGCGCATGCCGGCTCGCCGTTGATGGCGTTGTAAGCGCACATCACCGAACCTGCGTGCCCATCCACGACAGCCGCCCGGAATGCCGGCAGGTACGTGTCTTCCAGATCGTGCGTACTGACGTCCACATCCGCAATATGCCGCGTTGGCTCGGGCCCGCTGTGCACGTCGAAGTGCTTGGGCGTGGCGATCACGCGGTAATAACGGGAATTCGATCCCTGCATGCCGGTGACGAAGGCCACGGCCATTCGTCCGGTGAGGAAGGGATCTTCGCCGTAGGTCTCCTGCCCCCGGCCCCAGCGCGGATCGCGAAAGATGTTGACATTCGGCGCCCAGAAATCGAGTCCGTGAAAAATCGTCGATGCGCCGGCATGCACCGCCTGCGCGTGCACGATGCGGCCCTCGATGCCGATAGCGGTGGCCATCTGGTGGATTCCCGCCACATCGAAGGTCGCTCCGAGGCCGATGGGTTCGGGGAACTCGGTGGTGCCATCCACCGCGACACCGTGCAGCGCCTCGCTCCACCAGTTGTATGCCGGTACTCCGAGCCGCTTGATCGCGTGCGCGGAATTGACGAGCTGCGAAGCCTTCTGTTCGAGGGACATGCGTTGAACGAGGTCGGCGGCTCGCTCCTGGGGCGTCAGAGCCGGATTAAGGTATGGCGGCCGGGGTGGGTTGTGCGCGTCGGCTCGTGCCACCACGCAGGTAAAGAGCGAAAAGAAGGCTGCCACCACTCGCTTAGCGGGCTCTCTCACGATTCGGCTCCAATCGAAGTTTTCGAGCGCGCTGTCAGGCGCAACGGCCCTCCCTCGTACGGGGCCTGCGCATCGAAGACGGATGCGGACTCATCGCCAGCGCCGTGACCTTCGCTCACCACGAGCAGGCGAATCCGAACGCGCCGCGGCATTCCGGGATAGCTGCCCTGCGCTTCCCCGAGCACGAGAGTGCGTGCGGCGTCCTCCCAACGCAGCTGCACGACCCGGTGCAATCCCTTCTCGTAGTCGTAGGTATCGCCGCTGTCGGAATACCATTCGAAGTCGCCGTCAGCGCCGGGATAGACGCGTACCTCGAGCAGATCCAATGCATCATCGGCGTCCTGCACCTCTGCTCCGAAGGGAACGATCGACCCGGCGCGCACGAACAGCGGAATGCGCTCGAGCGGCGCGGCGGCATCGATCGTCACAGCCCCGCCGAGGCGCCTCCCCGTCCAGAAGTCGTACCAATCGGCCGCCGGCAGATACACTGCGCGACTCTGAGCTCCGGGCTCGGTGACGGGGGCGACGAGGAAAGCAGGCCCGAACATGAACTGATCGCCCAGGTCACGCACGCGAGGGTCCTCGGGCCAATCCATCGGCAACCCGCGCTGCATCGTGTAGTCGTCGCGGGTCACGCGCCACGCCAGTGAGTACACGTAAGGTAACAGACGGTAGCGGAGTCTGTCGTACCGGGTGAGAATAGGCACCCTCTCCCCGTAGCTGAAGAGCTCATTCGTGTCGTTCACGCGGTGGCCATGGGTGCGCAGGATGGGGCAGAACACCCCATACTGGAACCACCGCACGTAAAGCTCCTCGTAGTCGGGGTCCCGCGTATCCCGCTCGTATGGCCAGCCGTACCCCGCAATGTCGGTGGTCCAATAGGGATGCCCCGACATCTGAAAGTTGAGCCCTGCCGCTATCTGGCGGCGGAAAGTCATCCAGGTTCCGATCACATCGCCCGACCATACCGTGGTGGCGTAGCGCTGTTGGCCGATGAATGCGGAGCGCGTCAGGATGAATACGCGCTTGCGATCGGTGTCCCGGCGCCAATGGTCGTGCACCCCGCCGCAGTGCATCAGCGGAAACAGGTTCGTATAGCGGGCACCGTTGCCGATCGAGAGCTGCAGGCCATCCAGCGCGGCGTCGCTCTGCCCGTTCCAGATCTCCGGCTCGCTGCTGTCGAGCCAGAAGGCATCCCAGCCCTCGCGGAATTTTACCCCGACCAGGTGATCCCAGTAGTAATCGCGCGCGGCAGGATTCGTGGCATCGTAAACGTCAGCGCCCGGGATGATGAGACCGCGTCGCTTCATCTCCCGATAGTTGTGGGAGCTCGGGTCGAACTTGGCCCAGACGGAGATCATGGCGTGCACCTGCCCGTCATGCAGCTTGCGAAGCGCCGCGGGCACGTCCGCCCAGGGCTCGAGATAGGCGTGCGAGTATTCCGGGTCACCCTGGCGTTGCCACCAGAACCAGTCCTGGACGATCACATCCAGCGGCACTTCGGCCCGGCGATACTCGGCAGCCACATCGAGCAACTGCCGGGCCGAGCGGTAACGGTCCTTCGACTGGACGAACCCATATGCCCAGCGCCCGAAGAGCGGGGCGCGACCGGTCAGGCCGCGATAGATGCTGATGAGCCGGTCCATCGACGGCCCATAGAAAACGTAGTAATCGATGGCATCCGCTGCCTCGGCGGTGAGCTTGAGCTCGGTGGGAAAGCGGTTGTCGAACCACGACTTCGCGGCGGTATTCCACAGCAGGCCGTAGCCCAGCGTGGAGACGAAAAAGGGAATCGCAACATTGGTGTTTGCCTGTGCCAGCTCCACTACATTGCCGCGTTGATCGAACACCCCGTCTTGATGCTGTCCAAGGCCGTAGATGCCCTCCAGAGGGTCGGGATAGAAACGTTGATCGACGCGATAAAGCCACTCCCCATTCACCTTCTGCGGTACATAGCGCCGCGGAACGCGGGGCGACTCCTGCAACAGCGGTTTGCCGTCGGGGTTCAGGAAGCGAATCAACCCGGCC
Source organism: uncultured Pseudomonadota bacterium (assembly GCA_963726045.1). Lineage (GTDB taxonomy): Bacteria > Pseudomonadota > Gammaproteobacteria > Steroidobacterales > Steroidobacteraceae > 13-2-20CM-66-19. The sequence goes on along the minus strand of CAVSAZ010000008.1, from coordinate 225,067 downwards.
GGAAGATCGACCTCGACCGAGATCCCGGAAGTGCGAATCGCGGCCATGGTCGCCGCACGCACGACCTTCGGAGGCTCCCCCCTCGGTGGCGGTCTCTCCCGCATCCAGGGCGCATGCGGGGATGCTCCGAGCGCCTGTCCTGGTCCCGCCACCACGTGTATGACATCAGGCGCACAAACCGTGATCCGCACCGATTCCACACCGATGCGGATCATCAGGCCAGAAGACATCTCTTCGACGTGGACGGAGGTGGCGCCCGCGGGCGCCGCCGATTGAGCTTCGAGCGCGCTGCCGGGCAGCAACACGCCGGCTGCCGCAACTGCCGAGGTGGTCAGGAAACGACGCCGGCCAAAGGGCTCAGTCACCTTACCTCCGGTCGCCGGATGACGCGGCCTCCTCCCGGCTCCGAGCGACTATCCAGGCTTCCCGGCCGGCGATCGAGAGGAGGGTCGAGGGGGAGAGCCTGGAGCCCACCGGTTGACCGCCGGCCGGAAAGTGCATCGGCCTGTCCGGGCGTACCCGCGCGGACAGGCAGCATCGACTGCATCACAACTTCGCGCGCACCCCCAGCGTGAGCGTCTGTCCGTACTCGACCACATCCAGCATCTGATTGTCGAAGCGGCCGTGGGTACTGTAGAGGGAATTAGTCAGATTCAGCGCCTCGAAGAAAACGCTGACATGGCCATTGATGTCGTAACTGCTGCTGAAATCAACCTCGGTCGTCGGATTGAGGAACGTCGGTTCCGTGCCGAAGGTGCCACCCGCGTTGTCCTGCCCGAAAAACAGCAGCTCCCTGCCCGTCCAGTTGACGGCTACCCGCGCCTGAAATCCGTTGCGCTGGTAGAACCCGATGAAGTTGGCCTCGTTCGATATTCCCGGCAGCGCGAACTGTTGCGTGAGCGCGTACGGGTTGTATGGCGAGTTCGTCGCGACGATGGTTCCATTGAGCTGCAAGCCGAAACCCCACTTCAGCATCTGCTGCCACCCGAGCTCGATGCCCCGGACGTCAGCCGTCGGCCCGTTGAGGTAGGTCGTATCCGCCCACTGCGCGAGCTTGCCGGTCGTCGGATCGATCACGCCGTTGATCGACTGCTCGACCGTCTCACTGACCGGAAACTGCGATACGTGCTTGAAGAAGGCATCGACTGACAGGTAGTCGTTGCTGGCGTAATACCACTCGGCTCCCAGATCGAAATTGTCCGAAATGTACGGCAGCAGTGCCGGATTGTTACCAGCCGCCGCAAGCGCGCCGACCCGCAATCCCGTGAGACTCAATGTCGGGGTGATCAGGTTCAACGGTGGCTTGGTCTCCGTTCGTGAAGCGTCGAGCCTCACTTTCAGGTCCGGCAGCACCATGAGATTGAGGTCAAGGCTCGGCAGCAGATATTTATAGGAATTCGAGTTCTGTACGAACTCAGCTGGGGTCAGCGTGTCGATGAATGCCGTATGGTCGGACGGCTCCACCGTCAGCGCAGTTGGCAGCTGAGCGATCCCGCCGGTCGTGACGTCCGTTTTGTCGTAGCGCAATCCCAGATTCGCCGCGAGCGTCATTCCACCGAGATCGAAGTTCTGCGAGGCGGTCACGAACGGCGCGTAGCTCTTCTCCTGGATGGCGGTGGGCGAGCCCGGAGCAAATGCCGGCGTTACCGTGCCGTCATACGTATAGCCATTTGTCGGGCCATAGTTTGGATTAGCGGCTCCGACACCGAGGCTCTCTTCATATGCAGTCACCGGATACGGGCTGTACCAGGGGATATTCGACGGCAGGTTTCCGTTGTTGCCATACCCGGGAATGAAGTTCGCCGTGCTGAAAGTGCCTTTGAACAAGGACGCCGGTAACGCGACTCCGCCCGAGTTGTGCGACCCGGGGCCGTACCCGGCAAAGAGCTCCCATTGATTGTTGCCGTTGATGAAGGTGGTCCACGACTCCGAACTGCGGGTATCGCCGACGAACTGCACGCCGAAGTTCACCTTGGCGTCGTCGTGGCGCCAGGTCGCATCGAGCTTGCCCTGCCTTACAGTATCTTCGGCCTCGTTGATCGCGATGATGTCGACGTGCGAGCCGATGATCGCGGGGTCGTCGACGTTACCGCTGTTATTCGGCCCGAACCCGCTCGGGTACAGCAGGTGGCCCGGGCCGGGATCGACGATGCCGCCGGTATAGCCGTTGCACTCGTTTATCGGCGCATTGCAGGTACCGTCGTTTCCTCCGGATCCGGAAGGGCCATAGCCGACATCCTGACCCTCGCCGCTGAGCTGCCCATCGGGATTCTGCCAACTCACCGACTGGCTGGCATCCGCCTCCGCCGACCAGTCATCGCTCATGTCCCAGATGACGTTGAGGCCATACGAATTCGTTTTGATGTAGGAGGCGTTGATCGCGCCATCGAGGTCGGTGGGCGCCGGCCCGATGGTGAAATCCGTAACGGTTCCGTTGGCGGCCTGCGTGATATTGCTGAACGCGCCGCCGTTGAACCAGTTGGAGAAGCCGCCACTCTGCGTGATGATGCGGTCGTCGGCATAATCGTCGTTCAACGTGACCATGACGCTGTCGACGGGGTGCCATTGGAGCACTGCCCTGCCGTCCTTGCGCCGCTCGTCCGTACGCTCCTGGAAGAGCTGGTATTCCTGCTCGAACCAGCTCGGGTACGTATTCACGGGGGTGGTCAGGTTGCCGCTGGAGTCGTAGGCACACGCCGGACCGCCCGCCATCTGGCAGGAATTGAAGTGAGTGCCTACCCAGCCCGCGACCGACACATGGTGCGCCGTGACGTCGTGGTCGGTGTAGTCACCGTCAATGAGGACCCCGAATGTGCCCCCAGCGAAGGTGTCGCTCCACAGGGCGCCGAATGCGGGTCTGACCCCGCCGTCCAGCGGGGAATCGGTATCTGAGGCGAATCCGCTGGCCTGCATGCCCGGATGATCGAACGGCTTCGGGTACTTGATGTTGACTGTCGAGCCGATGTCTCCCGATGAGAGGCTGAAATCGGGTGTCTTGTCGACGTCAATCTCACCGACGAAGTTCGCACCGATCGAGCTGAAGTCGACATTGCGGCTGCCGGTGCCCACGTTGGCGGTACCTCCGCCGGTACCTCCGCCGGCGATCGGACGGCCGTCGATCAGCGTCTCGCTGAACTGCGGGCCGAAGCCGCGCACGGTGATTCCGGTCACATTGCCGATGGAGCTATTGCCCTCCGACATCGAGTTACCCCGCGACACCGAGACGCCGGGAATACGCTCTATCGCCTCACCGATCGAGCTGTCCGGGAACTGGCCGATGTCCTCGGCAGAGATGGCATCGACCACTCCCAGCGACATCCTCTTGATCTGCAGTGCCCTCTCCAGCGAACCGCGAATACCCGTGACCACGATTTCCTGCAGGGTCGCGGCCCCCGTAGTCGGCGCCGGCACGTTCTGAGCGGCGGCCGGCGCGGCCGCTTGCGCGATGAGCCCTGCTCCGTTGGCTGGCAGCGTCGTGCTCGCAGCCAGGTGCAAAGTAGCGGGATGGCCGAGAGCCTTGCGTGCCCGCAGAGTTGCCTTGGAGCTCGCCCGCGGCGCTTTGGCATCATCCGTGCCAGAGCTGGAGGCATTCTGCGCGTGCAGCGCTCCACTGGTCGCAGCGGCTAGCGAGCCCAGCGCCAACCCCGAGAGTGCCAGCGTGGAGCGCGCGGTACCAAGTGCTCTGGGGTCGAGACTCTCCCCGCGGGCATTTCTCCCGGCATTACGTGAGGTCTTACGGCTCATCTGAAATCCCCCTAGGAACGAAATTGAGTTGCTGAAAGCATGGGTGACACGCCCGCTGCATTGCGGCGCGTGCTCGAAACGGCCAGGGTCCCCCTTACGATTTGACGCTCTCCCAATACTTGGAACAGTTCTGGTAGCGCTACCGTGATTGACGCTAGTATTGTCTTAGTTATTATTAGCTGTCAAGCCAGTGAAAGTGACTTTTCTCTGGTGAAAGTTGCTTGGAAGCAACCATCGGGTATCTGCGTAACCAATGTCCGGCGCCGGAAGAGGAACTCGCCTCATGCGTCCACTCGCTACATCTCCAGAACTGGAGTCAACGTTGGCTTGCCGAGCCGCCCTATATCCGCGCGCGCTCTCGCTGACACTGACAGCGCTGACAGCGCTCCCGCGTCGCACCATCGCGGCGCTGGTCGCGATACTCGTATGTTCCTCGGCCGCTGCGCCGGCAGCTTCCGGGTCGGCCCAGATCGCCGCGCGGCCCCCGATGGCCTGGAACAGCTGGGACGCCTACGGTACGACCATCACGGAGGCGCAATTTCGCGCGAACGTCCGGTGGATGAGCCAGCATCTGGCCCGCTATGGCTGGCGCTATGCCGTCATCGATGCGGAATGGTTCGTGCGCAATCCGACAGCGACCGGAAACTCTTCGACATCTGTCCTGACTCTCGATGGGTACGGACGCTACATTCCGGCGCCGAATCGCTTTCCCTCCGCGAAGGGAGGCGCGGGATTCAAACCCCTGGCCGACTACGTGCACTCATTGGGGCTGAAGTTCGGGATCCACATCCTGCGTGGTATCCCGCGCGAGGCGGTGTCCCGCAATTTGCCTATCCAAGGGACGGCTTATAACGCAGCGCAGGCCGCCGACGTCCATTCCTCATGCGTGTGGAACCCCGACAACTACGGCGTGGACCCTCATGGAGCCGCCGGCCAGGCGTACTACGACTCCATCGGCCGCCTCTACGCGTCGTGGGGTGTCGACTTCATCAAGGCTGATTGCATCGCAAATCATCCTTATGCCGCCGGGGACATTCGCATGCTCTCCGGTGCTCTTCGCGGTAGCGGCCGCGATGTGATCCTCAGCCTGTCGCCCGGCCCGGCGCCAATCCCGAAACTGGCGCAGCTGCGCCACTATGCAAACATGTGGCGCATCTCCAATGACATCTGGGACCTGTGGCACAGTTCATACCCCTATCCGCAGGGGGTTGGAGATCAGTTTGTGCGCGCAGCGCGCTGGGCGCCGCTGGCCGCGCCCGGGGGCTGGCCCGATGACGACATGCTTGCGCTCGGCGCCCTGAGTCCCGCCCCGGGCTGGGGAAAGCCGCGGCACTCGCAGCTGACGCATGCGGAGCAACGGACCTATATGACTCTGTGGTGCATCGCACGCTCACCCCTCATCCTCGGTGCCAACCTCACGGATATGGATCCCTGGACGATGTCTCTACTCGAGAACCGGGAGGTCATCGCGGTCGACCAGCGGTCCACGGGGGCACGCCAAGTACTCTCGGCCGATGGTACCGTAGTTTGGCTATCGCGACCCGAGACCAGGCAGATGAGTCATGATTGGTATGTCGCGGTTTTCAACCTGCAATCGGCTGCGCGGACCGTCGTTCTCCCCTGGAAGTCACTGTCGCTCTCGGGTCGACGATACGCAATCCGGGACCTCTGGAGTCGGCAAGACCTTGGCCCAGCAACAATCCTGCGGGCGCGCCTTCCTGCACACGGCGCGGCGCTCTACCTGCTCGCGCAGCAATAAACGCGAGATGGCGCCCCCCTCATCGCAAGTGACAGGTACGCGCAGAGCCCGCTCGGCACATCACCCTTTGTAAGGCGTGTCGCAAACATCCAGAATTACCCCGAATCCGAGTTTTCTGCCAGCACCGTAAAGCCAGCATCAGCCACATCGGGAGCGAGTCTTATTTGAGCCTCTCCTGTCACATACACAAATGAGTAGTCGGGTATTGTGGCAACTGTTAGGTCATAAATCGTATCATGTGATCCGGGATTGACGGAAGCTCGCACCGCGCCGGACCTTGCGGATTCGAGGCAACAACCCACTCGCTGTGGCAGCCTGCATCAGCCGTCGGCACACGGCTGCTCCTGCTGGTCGGCACCGTCTTTCTGTTGCCGATCATTCTCTTGTACTCAGCGTGGTCGTATTGGGTCTTCCGCGACAAGGTGCGCGCGGACATCGGCTATCAGTGACGTGAACTGCGATCAGGCAGGAACGTACGTCAGCCGGATCACATTCGCGTCAATCAGATCGCTGGCGACAAAGCGGAGCGGAGGCCGGGGTCCGGCGAAGAAGGGCTTGCCACGACCGAGCACGACGGGGATCAGATAGAGTCGATACCGGTCGATGAGGCCAAGGGCGGTCAGGCTTGCCGCCAGTTCCGGGCCGGCGACTTCGACCTCACCGGTGAGCCGCGCCTTGAGCTTGCGAACTGCCGCTTCAATGTCATTGGAGATGAGTGTGGCGTTGGGGCCTACCGAGTGCAATGAGCGCGATATCACCACTTTGGCAGCTTGCGCAGATCGCCGCGAACTCGTGATCCGACTCGTCCCATTCCGGCTGGTCATCGTCCCAATAGCACATGACTTCGTACATGCGGCGACCATACACAGCGCCTGCCAGGCTGCGCGCATGCTCCAGGAAGTGACGGGCCGCCGCCGGGCCCGGTGGTCCGAGCATCTCGTGGTCGACATAACCGTCCAGGGACTGTTGCATCCCAAAGATGACCTCTGCCATGCCAGAATCTCCAGTGACCAGCTTCCCCTGAGCTGATGAGCGCCGGAGGTCTTACCGGTGTTTCCTCGCCGGCAGGATACCCGAATACCTCAGCCTGGCCGAGACCCTGTACGCGGCTCTTTCAGCGCTTGACCCAACCGATCTCCGCGGCCGTCGCCGGCCCGACGCGCTCCTCCTGAAGACCGTCGGGCATCCGCGCATCCGTAGGGCTGAGTGGCGTCTTTACGGCCATGATCTCCGCAAGCTGCTGCGGATAAAGAGGCGACAGCTGCGGGTCGGCGAAACCATCCGGGTAGTTCGGCAGGCCGGTGGTCCGGTCGTATTGATCTTTGGCCCCGAAGGTGTGCAGCAGCTCATGGGCGATCACGATGCGGTTCTGCGCCTCCTGCGAGCGGCTGGCGAACACGTGCACCACGGCGGTCAAACCGCGCTGCAACCCCGCCGAGTGCGGCAGACTGGAGGCCAGCGCCGGGTCGTGGTAAACCAGGAACAGAGCAATCTGAGGTCGGGGGAAAGCCCCAGCGACCATGCGGTGGCGGTAGTAGCGCAGTCGCAGGCTCCAGATGATGCGGGTGAGTACACTCCGCCTCCGGGTCGAGCGCCGGGGGCGCGGCTGCGATGGCCGGGTAGAGGTGCAGCTCGATCGGTTCATCGACACCTACTCCGTAACGCCTGGCCTGCGACGTCACGAAATCGCTGACCTCATCGATTTTTCCCTGATCGAGTTGCGCGAGATAGTCCCGGGTCACAGGGCTCCCATCGGCACTGACGGGGAACGCGCCGACGTAGACGGTGCGCTTCCAGCTGGTAGTGCTGTATCGATCGATCAATGCCTGACCGGCAACGACCACCAGCACCAGTGTGAGGACTGTAATTCTTAAGGGCCGCCACATCGTTCAATCTCGCGTGATTCCCTGGGATCGGGGGCTTTGAGTGCCGCTCTACTATTACACCAGGCCTGAAGGCATGCGCGCCTGCGCGCTTCACAGATCCTGACTCCTCAGCTATCGCGCAAACGCCGGTAAGGCTCCTTGAGGATCTGCCACAACCCGTAGGACATCAGGCCCGTAGTTATCGTGCCGAGAACCCATTCACCGTACGGCTGCTGTCTGAAGGCACCGAGCGCACCCGCAACGCCCACGGCGTACTGCGCGTGGACCCGCCAGGCGGCGTGGGTCAGATGTTCGCCGATCACGACAAACATCACTCCTCGAGAGAGCAAGCCGAAAAAACCCAGGGCGTCCAAGACCGGCCGCAACCGCGTGCGCGTGAGGTCGACCCTGCTGTCCTTGTCCCGGGTTACGGCGCGATAACATTGATACAGGCCATAAAGTGCTATGCCGATCCCCACGATGCCGACGACGTAACGACCAAAAGGTATGCCGAACGCGCGGGCAATCCACGCCTTCTGGGCGGTCTCGCCACCGCCGGTGCTCCCGAAGCCAAAGAGAATTTCCATGGCCTCGACCACGAGGAAGCTGTATAGCGCGCCATTGAATAAATGCCCGACTCGAGTGATCTGACGGGAACGTCGGTCGCGATCGCGACGGTGCTCCGGATCACGGACGGCGATCAGCAATTGCCACGTCACGAACGATGCCAGGCCCAGGGCAACCGCCGCCAGGAGCAGATCACCCGCGGCAGTGTGACTGAGCGAGACCAGAACGCCTCGAGTCCCATTCGGGTGCCGTGACGCGTCGATGGTCGCAGTGAGGCCGAACCCACCGAGCAACAGATACAGCATGCCTTCGGACAAGTAGCCGGCATGGGCAATCCAACGCTCCCATGCCCTCAGATCAGTGACGTCCCGCGGATCGACCAAAGTGCGGCACTCGCTAAGCCAGCTCACCCACTGGCCATTATCCCACGAGTCTCAGCCGGCATCGCGCAGCAGCCAGAGCAGAGCCGCCATCGGCAGGATGGGGATAGCCGCGCAGAGCAGGACCGCCCGGCCTCCAAATTGGTCGATTACCACACCGAAGACGAACGGCACCGCAACGCTGATCAGGCTGCTCACGGCCTGGAAGCCCGCGTTCGCTCGCGACAGCTCCTCGATGGGAACAGCGTCCGAGACGAGTCCGAGAGCGAGGGGATAGGTCAGTCCGTGCGGCGCTCCGAGAACCGCCAGCGCCGCCATGAATAGACCGGTGCTGTGACCGAGGGCCAAAAGGGCGATTCCGCATAGCGTGGCTGCGACACACAGGCCGAAGAGCTCCACGCGATAACCGACCGCCGGCCAGCGCGTCAGGGCCACCCGGCAGAGAAACGAGACGATGAAGAAGAGTGCTATGGCGATTTCGGTCATGGACGCCGACGCGTGATACAGCGAGCTCCCGAGCAGCCCGGCGAAGACGACGACGAGGGCGAAGGGAACCATGTAGATCGCTTGGCCGCACACCGCCAGGCTCCACTGCCGATTACGGAATAAGGAGCCCAGGCTGGCCATCGACTGCCAGAACGAGCTTGCCGCCGCGGGTACCCCAGCCGTGGTTCGCCGCCGCCCAAGGGCCACGGCGGCACCAATGAGAGGTACCGGGAGAAACGCCAGGTAGGCCGCCTGCAACCGCTCGTGCGTTGCGCTCAGCACGAACGACTCGTACAGGGGGCCCAGTGCCAGGCTGATCGAGAGGACGAGCGCCAACATTGCGAGGGCGCGCCCGCGAGCGACGCGCGATGGGGCTGTGCCGCCCGAGGCAAGATCACCGATCGCAGTGGCGGTCGAGGGCATCACCAGACCCCCCGCGATGCCGAGAAACAGCGAGCCGAGCAGCAGCATGAGCGGCGACGGCGCGAGAAAGCTCGCGAGCGATGCGGTCATGAAGAGCAGGCCCACGAACACCGCCCGGTGCGCGGAACTGGTAGCAAGCTGCGCCGTGAACAACAGCATCGTGAGGACAGCAACGAGGTTGGACCCGGCCGCGATGGCGCCGATGGCGGCGCCGCTGAGTCCGAGCGATAGACCCAGTAGCGAGAAGGTCGTCTGCGCCATGTTCTGCGCCGCGCGGAACGAGCCGGTGGCGATGAGCAGACCGCCGGTGCCGGAGCGCTTACCGCGCACCGCTCATCTGCCTGCCGGCCTGCGGATCGAAACGGATGTTCGCGAAATACGAGCAGAGCGAAATGGCGGTCACGACCCAAAATGCGAAGGAGAAGTCCGCGAAAACGGGTATCCGCCGCCTGGCGAGGGCCGTGGAGACATGCAGCGTGGTCGCGGCGACACAGATGCCGAGTGAGAGCGTGAATTGCTGGAAGGTGGAGTAGAAGCTCGTGGCGGCACTCATGCGATCGGGCCCGATCTCATCGTATGCAATCGTGTTGTAGGCCGTGAACTGGAACGACATCAGGAGCCCGGACATGACGAGCACGGCAAAGATCAGCGCAAATGGCCATGCCGGCCGGAAGAGCCCGCACAGGGCGTAGGAACATGCTGCCACCCCATCGATCGGCGGCATATCCCGAGGCTGGAATGAAAAGCGCGAGCGCGAGGAGATAGGCGGTCAGTGCCACGCTCATCTGCGGCACTCGCACCTGGAAATCGTGCGCCATGGTGGGGATCGCAGTCGCCAGCACGGTGGCGTCGAGATTCTCCATGAAGAGCGCAGAAGCGACGATGAGCGCGATGGCGCGGTAGCTGGCTGGCGGAGTATCCTCGACCGCCGCGGGTTGAGCGTCTTCAGATTCCATATACGGCGGCGCTCCGGCCAATCAGTTCCTCCATGAACGAGCGGCCTCAACTATCCGTCAGGACTCCCCGGCTGACAGCATCGCGGCGTGCACACGCTCGGGACGGAACGGCGTCTGCCGCAGGCGAACGCCGATCGCATCGAATACCGCATTGCCGATCACGGCCGCGGTCGGACAGGTCGAGGGCTCGCCTGCCCCGAGCGAGGGATATTGCGGCGAGTTGTTCACTATCTCGACCTCGATGCTGTCCGGAATCTCCGCGAAGCGCAGGATCGGATAGCCCTGCCAGTCCCGGCTCGTCACATGGGCCCGATCGAAAGTGACTTCCTCGTGCAGCGTGCGGCTCAGCGACTGGATGATGTTGCCTTCGACCTGGTTGCGCACGCCATCCGGATTGATGACCAGGCCGCAGTCGTGCGCCACGACGACACGCTCGACTCGGATCGCCCCTCGCTTCCTGTCGACCGTTATGTCCGCGATGGTTGCCACCCGAGCGTCGTCGCGATTGACCCAGGCGATACCCCGTCCCCGCGCGAGCTGCCCCTGCGCGGGCTCCGTGCCCCTCACCTGCCGGACGGCTCGTCCAGCCATACCGATTGGCAGCGGCCTTCAGGACGGCGAGAGCACGCGGGTCCTTCAAATGACTCGTACGGAACGCCAGCGGGTCCTGATGGGCGGCCGCGGCAAGCTCATCGATGAATGATTCCATCGCGAACGTCGTCTCGAACTGCCCCGGAGAGCGCAGCCAGGCAGTCAGCAGACCGACCCGTCCCTCGCAGTGGCCCATGACATCGGCATTCGGAAAGGTGTAGGCATAGGTGATCGACGGATCGCCGATACCGGTATCGCCGCACACCGCCGGATTTCCGATGAGCGCGGCGGCGATCAGATGGGTGTCGCTCGAGTGTGGGCACCCAGACGTGGTGCCGCCAGGCGACGACCCGACCTTGCGCGTCGAGACCGCCGCTGAGATCCTGCACGATCGGCGGACCTTTCGGCTCCCAGCCATGCTCGTCCCAGCGCATCCACTGCACCCTGACGGGTCGGCCGACGATCTGAGACATGATGGCCGCGTCTGCGACCACGTGATCGAGTCCATTACGGCCGTAACCGCCGGATGCCCTCAAACCAACGCAACTCCAACCGCTCGAGAGGCATCCCGAGCACCTTCGCGATATCGTGCCGCGTATCGTGCGGCATCTGCGTGCCTGACCACAGGATGGCCCGATCGGCTTTGACATCGGCCACCGCGCAAGAGGGTCCGATGGAGCCGTGCATTTGATAGGGTGTCCGATACGTGGCCTTGAGTGTTCGAGCCGCACTCCCGAGCGCCTGATCGACCGAGCCATGTTTCGCAACTGCCGTATCGCGCCCTGAAGCCTGTCGAACCGTCTCCCAGATTTGACTCATCTCGGGCAGGCCGTTCCAGTCCGACCACTTTGCCTGTGCCGCGTCAGGCCCGGCAGGCTGGAGGGTCGAGCCGAGCTTCGCAGCCGCTTGAATCGCTGCCCATTCCGTGGTGGCCACCACGCCGAGAAAATCGTCGCGACGAACCGTGCGTACGAATCCGGGAATGCTCGACAACCCCGACTCGTCCACCTCGCGCAAGCGCGCGCCGACGCCGTAAGGGCGTACGACACGACCGTGCAGCATGCCTGGCACGCGCACGTCCTGAACGTACGTGAAGGTGCCAGTGACTTTCGCCGGAATGTCCTTGCGCGCGACCGAGCGCCCCACGACCGTGTAACTGTGGGGATCCTTGGCACGCGCCCGAGGCGCGACCTTCATGTCGAATTGCTCGCCGCTGGCACCGATATCGAAATCCAAGCGCCGGCCGTCGACGAGCTCGCCGTACGTGATGCTCCGATCGGGCACGCCGCTGACCTCGATAGCGCCCTCGCGGGCGGTCAGCCGATCGACCGGAACCTTGAAGTGCTTGGCTGCAAGATCGAGCAGCACGGCCCTGCCGGCGGCCGCGGCCTGGCGGATCTGTGGCCCCGCCATCCGGATCGAGAGGCTGCCGTAGCTCGGTCCCTGATCCACGGTCTCCGTGGTCGTACCCATCACCACGTCCAGGCGCTCCACCGGAAAATCCAGCTCCTCGGCGGCAATCTGCGCGAACGCGGTCTGCGTGCCGGTGCCGGTATCCACCTTCCCGGTGAAGAGCGTCACACGATTGTCGGGATGTATCGCAAGCCACGAATAGAGCCGTCCCGCCGGGAAGCACCGCGAACGGCCCCGTTTCCTCGGCCGCTGTGCTCATGGCCCTGGCGCGGCCCAGGCAGGCTGAAAGCGATCACCAGTCCGCCGGAGGTCTTGAGGAAACCCCGCCGCGTGAGCTCCAGTCCCTCGCTGCTACACGAGCGCGCTCACGGACGGCTCCCTGCTTTTGCGGCACGCTCGATCGCGCGGATGATCCGCATGTGTGTCCCGCAACGGCACAGGTTGCCGTTCAGCGCCTGTTTGATCTCATCCCGGGTGGGATCGGGCCTGCGTGCCAAGCAGGGCGTGAGCCGACATGATCATGCCGCCGATGCAATAGCCGCACTGCGCAGCCTGCTCGTCAATGAATGCCTGTTGCAGGGGGCTCGGGCGCTCGAGGGTGCCGAGCCCCTCCAGAGTCGTGATGGGGGTGCTGCCCACGGCGGAGACAGGCATGACGCAGGAGCGGATGGCGCTGCCTCCCAGCACCACCGTGCATGCGCCGCACTGCGCGAGTCCGCATCCGAACTTCGGTCCGCGCAGTCCGAGACCGTCCCTGAGGGCATACAGCAGCATGCTGTCGGGCTCGACCGAGACTTTGCGATCCTGGCCATTCACGTGGAGCGTTAGACTTTGCATGGAATTGTCTCCATCAGACGCCGCAGCGATGTATCTCGCCTCTTCACTTAGGGCAATATGTCCACCGTCGCGCCGAATTCACGGGACGCGAAGTCGGCGAACCGTTCACGCCAGCTCAGCGAGTTGACGTCCCACGGACAGCCGACGCCGTCGGTCACGCTTGTGAGGACCGACGGCCAGGAAGCGCCCATTGCCGAGGTAATCGTGCGGCTGTAGCAAGTGCCGAAGAAATCCGAGTACGTGTAATCCTGAGACGAGTTCGTCGGCGACGCCGGGGTGGGATAGGGACTGCGCGTCGCGGTGGCGATGCGATGGTTATCGAGCCTGGCGCTCTTCATGTCCCAGCCCGTGCCGATATCCACGCGCTGCTTGAACTCCTGATCCGCGTGTGTACGCAGGTCGAACCCACCCGAATAGAACGGGAGATCGATGTCGAAGGTCAGCGGATAGCTGCGGTGCTCGTGCAGCACGACGTCCCTGCCGCGGTTGCCATCGCTGATGGTCGTTGTGTTGTCGACCTCCGTGCTCTGCACGATGTCCTGATCGTTGGTGTCCGCATTGGCCCCGGTGGCAATGAACGTGAGCTGCTGCACGTTCGAAAACGCCATTTTCGTGTCGAGGCGCGTGGTGACGATGCCGTGCGAGGTCTTTGCCAGGCCGACGATCGTGTACTCGCGGTTCGATGTCACGGCTATCGAGCCCGCGAACGAGCCCGCGGAATCCGTGGGCTTCACCTCATTGTTGGTGTACACCACCGGAGCGGCCTGCAGCGTATCTTCGATGACCGCACCGCTGACATGCTTGCTGCCGTGATCCAGGTACAGGAGCAGGGATGCTGAAGTGTTGAAGTAGCCCGCGGAGTTCGTCGCACTCAAACCATTGACGTTGATTGCGATCGTGTGCGGCTGGCCGTTGCTGAGCACGCCGACGAAGGGAGTCAGATCGACCCGGTAGGGATGTAACTCCAGAGTCTGCACGCCCGGCATCGGCTGCCACAGCAGCGGATCGTCGCCTCCGGTGAATATCCAGGGATAAGCCGGCACGATGCCGGCAGGCCGACCGTCGATGGTGACCTCGGCCTCTTTGTAGGGTGAGCTGAAGGTATCAAAAAAGGCGTTGGCGATCTGCTGATCCGGTATGTCCGCGTACCAGAACTCCTCGCCCGACTGATTCTGCGCCAGGACATCGAGGAACGCCCGCTCCACGTTGGTCGGCAGCGTGAAGGTCGCTGCGAGCTGCTGGGTCGGGGTCGACAGCGAGGCGGTGCTGCCGTTCTGCTGCAGATTCAGCACCTCATCCGGGCGGTCGCGCTGACTGCGTCTGTCGCCAGGGTAGAAATACAGCTTGGCGGAGGCCTGATAGATGCCGGTCAGGGGACCGACGCCCAAGGCACCGTTCGGATCGTACCAGTTTCCGAGGTTGATATAACCCGATTGTGTGTGGGTGAATAGAGCGCCATAGTCGGTGACATCGCGCTCGACGTGCCACGAGGCTGTAGTGACGGAGTTAGGCTCTTCCGTGGTGCCCAGGAAGATCACCGCGCCGCCGAGCCACACGGTCGCGGTGCGATCGTATTGCACGCCGGCGTTGACGCTGAAGTCGGCGCTATACACCACCCTCTTCCACGGCCCCGCGCATCTGCCCGGCGGGGTGAACGTGAAGGGGTGATTGCTGAAATCCGACACGGGAGGATTGGTCAAGGTCTGAGGGAACTGTTCATTCGTATACAGCGTCACCACGCAGGGCTTGCTGGGCGGGGGCGGCACTACGGCGTCGGCCACGGCTACGTTCGGGGAACCGATGATGAGCTGCCGGGCCTGGACTGCGGGGGCAGCCGTGAGCGCGAGCACCGTGGCGCCTGCGGCGAGCGCGGTCGCGCAGAACCTTGAACATTTCATGGGCACTCCCTCATCTGCGGATCGTTGTGTTGTTCGGATCGATCGCCGCCCGCAAGTTTAGCCGAACCCCGGGTCACCGCGGAAATTTCAGGTGCCGCTCGCTCGAAGGCCCGTCCGCCTGCCACGGATGGCCGGCGGCGCCAAAAGCCATGCCGGCGGAGGTCTTCTCGCAGGCGCCCAGACCAGTAGAATAGCCGAATCCCATCCTTGAGGAGCAGGACCGATGATCGGATACGTTACGCTGGGCACGAATGATCTTGCCCGCGGCGCACGATTCTACGACGCCATCGCCAAGGAGTTAGGTGTCGGAAGAATGGGCACGTCGGATCGCATCATCATCTGGGGCACCCCGGGCGGAGCGGCGGGGATCGGGCTGACGCTGCCGTTCGATGGCAAACCGGCAAGTGTGGGCAATGGGTGATGGCGGCTCTCGAGGCGAAGGACAAAGCCCAGGTCGATAGGATTCACGAACTGGCCCTGTCGCTGGGCGGCACGGATGAAGGCGCCCCGGGTCCGCGCGGTGAGGGATTCTATGCCGCCCATTTTCGCGATCCCGACGGCAACAAGCTCAACGCGTATGTGATGGGTTGAGCAGACAGACCTGAGGTATACATGTGGAGACGATAGGCGAAGATCTGCGCCAGATGATACGCACGCCGCTTTCCGCCTCGCATGTCGCGGCATTGCGGGCGGCGGGCAAGGTGGCCACCTATCCCAAGGGCACGTTCATGGCCCAGCCGGGACAGAAGGCCAACCGCTTCGTGTACGTCGAGGAAGGCGAGATCGAAGCAGTCAATCCGTTCACCGGCGAGCGCCATTATCCGTCGACCATCGGGCCCACGCAGTTCATGGGGGAGATCAGCCTGCTGTACGGCGGTACCGCCTCCCTGCCGATGCGCACGGTGGTCGATACCCGGGTGATCGAAGTACCGCGCGAGGCCTTCCTGACCCTCATCTCGCAGATCCCGGAGATGTCGGACATCGTCATCACCGTGTTTGCGGCCCGGCGCCGCCGGCAGCTCGAGGATCGCCGCAGCGGCCTCTATCTCATAGGTGAAGAAGCCGATCGCAATGTGCGTCGCATTGCCGAGTTCGCGAGCCGCAATCGGTTGCCGTATGCATCGGTGCCCCTGCACAGCCCGGCAGCCAAGGCATCGGCCAGGAGTTGCTCGCTCGACACCAGCACTCCCGCGGTCATCTTCGGCAGCAAGGTACCGATCACGGATGCGACGCCGGATAAGATAGCGCGCCTGCTGGGACTCAACATCGACTTCAGCGGCGACGAGCATTTCGACGTGCTCATCGTCGGCGGCGGTCCGGCCGGCGTGGCCGCGGCCGTTTACGCCGGCGCCGAGGGCCTGTGCGCGCTGGTCGTCGAGGATGTCGCCTTGGGCGGTCAGGCGGGAACGTCGAGCCGGATCGAGAACTACATGGGTTTTCCAACCGGCATTTCCGGCGCCGACCTCTTGTGGCGCGGCGAGGTGCAGGCCATGAAATTCGGCACCCGCTTTGCGATACCTCGCCGGGTCGCCGCGCTGGAGGCGCAAGAGGACGGCGCCTTCTGCGCCACGTTCGAGAATGGCCAGCGCGTGCGCGCCCGTGCGATCGTGGTCGCGAGCGGGGTGCAGTACCGGCGGCTGCCGCTGGAGAGGCTCGTCGATTTCGAGGGCGCGGGCGTGTACTACTCGGCCACCGAGATGGAGGCTCGGTACTGCAAAGATACAGAGGCAGTGATCATCGGCGGCGGCAACTCCGCCGGCCAGGCCGCGATGTTCCTATGCCGCTATGCGCGTTGCGTCCGTGTCCTGGTGCGGGGCTCCTCGCTCGCCGCCTCGATGTCGAGCTATCTCAGCAGTCGCCTCGAGGCCGACCCGGGTATCGCGATCGAATACAACTCCGAGGTCACGGCTCTGGAGGGCGGCGAGCACCTGGAGAGCGTCACCATCCGCAACGCCGAAACCGGGCAGTCGCGGAAAGTCGAGGCGCGGTCACTATTCGTCATGGTGGGCGCTGCGCCAAACACCGAATGGCTATCAGGCTTGGTGAAGCTCGACGACAAGGGATTCGTGGTCACTGGCCTCGGCCAACCGGGTTCGCCGTTCGCGACTTCCCATCCCGGCATTTTTGCCGTTGGCGACGTGCGCGCGGGCTCGGTGAAGCGCGTAGCCTCTGCGGTGGGTGAAGGCTCCGTCGTCATCTCCAAGGTCTGGGAACACGTCAAACAGAACACCGTCGAGCCTAAGTAGAGACCTTATCTCTCTGCAGCGGCCCGCGAACGAGCGCCCAGGCGCCGAGCGCCGCGCCCCAGCAAACGACTGCGCCAATCGCCATGGCTACATGAAATGAGCGCACCAGACCGAGTCCGCGGGATGCGAATACCGATCCGACCAGTGCTGTCGCAAGCAATCCGCCGCTGCGCGCGACCGCGCTATTGAGGCCCGACGCCACGCCGGTATAGCGCGCCTCGACGTCACTGAGTACGGCAGTCGTGAGCGGAGCGACGGCGGCGGACAGCCCCAAGGCCAGCACGATGAGAGCTGGGAAGAGCCCCGTCCAGTAATTCGTGGAGGCTCCCATTCGAACCGTCAGCAGCATTCCTAAACCAACTGCAATTGAGCCCACCGCGATCGGCATGCGCGGGCCGAGCCGCTCCGCCAGCGAGCCCGCGAGTGGCGAGATGGCAGCCATCACGATCGGCAGAGGAAGCAGCGCCGCCGCCGCTTGTGCCGCAGAGTAGTGGAGCGCTTCGATCAGTACGTAAGGCACCAGCACCACCAGCGCACCCAAAGCGCCGTAGAGCAGCAGCGTCACCAGATTCAGGCCGACGACGGTGGGCATGCTGAAGAGAGTCATCGGCACCAAAGCCCGATCGCCCGTTCGTATCTCGACGATGACGAAAAAGAAGAGCAGGCCGATCGCTCCGAGCGCCATCAAACCGGTGATCGTGCTCGTGCCTCCCGGAGTACCCGCAATGGTCAGTACCCAGGTCAATAGTCCAAGTCCCACCGTCACCAGTACGGCACCCGACACATCCAGCGGCTGCCGCCGTTCCGCGCGGTCCGCCGGAATATAAAGCAGCGCCAGCGCAATCGCGACCGCGGCGATGGGCGGGTTGATCAGGAAGATTGCGCGCCAACTTCCCAGGTCGATGAACCAGCCGCCGAGAACCGGCCCGAGCGCGCCCCCGATCGCGCTCACGGCGGCCCAGATTCCCACTGCACGACCCTTTCCCTCTGCCGTGAAAGTCTGCCCCAGGATCGCCAGGCTGTTGGGCATCAGCATTGCGCTTCCGACGCCTTGAAGGAATCGCGCCGCCAGCAGCAGCCCGAGATTCGGCGCCAGCGCGCACATGAGTGAGGCCAGCGCGAACAGAGCGGTTCCGTAAAGAAGCAGCCTGCGCCGCCCGAAGCGATCGCCGGCGGCGCCGCCAAAGAGCAGCATCGCGCTGAGCGGCAGCAAATAGGCATTCACGACCCACTGCAGCTCGTTGGCGTCAGCGGAGAAAGCGTGACCGATCGCCGGCAGCGCAACATTCACCGCCGAGCCATCCACGAACGCAAGGCTCGAAGCCAGCACCGAGGTGGCCAGGATGAGCCCCGGATGCGCCGCGGGCGCAGGCCTCCGCGCGCAGCGGGCCGAGGCAGCATCACAGTACGCATGGGGCGAAGTGCTCACAGGCCGCCGAGCCTACTCCGTCGAGACGACTGCCTTCCAGCCCGCCTCACAAAAGCGTGTAAATGAAGTCGTAGGCGCTGCCTTTGGCATCCCGCGCGTGAAGATGCATGCTGCCGCGCGCTCCGGCATATTTTCCTGTACCGCCGGTAATCGTCAGGTCCGTGTCCCCGGAATCGTCGAAAGGGCCCTGGACGGTAATTTCCCCGTCCTTGAGCCTCAAGGTCCAGAGACATTCCCAACTCCGGCCCACCTCGACGCGAACGCAGTAGCCCTGATCTCTGCCTATCTGCGTCCGGTCGTCGCTCGTGAATACAGGGTTGGCGAAGGTCAACAGATCACCAGCCGAATCTCCCTTCGGCGGCAGGTCGGTCGTGTGGTCAGTGAGGGCATGCTCGATCAGATCGAGCTTCTCCCCTGCCAGCGCACTCATCCCCGCCGTCAACCCCAGTAGGGCGGCCAACATCACCGCGAGGCGCGAGATTCTCATGGCTTGTCCTCTGCGGGCTCTTATTCGGAACTTCTTCCTTCCCATCGTCGAGGCCGTGTCGACGACCCCAAAGAGAACGAAATACAATTATAGTCGGCGACCATGGGGCAGTCACACGCAAAATCATGCGGATGCGCCGCCGCAATTGCCACGACGTCGCAGCCGGCGGCCTTCGCGGCCAGAATACCGGCAGGGGCGTCCTCGAAAACCAAACAGTCCGCGGGAGATGCGCTCATCCGCTCACTTGCCGATGAATACCCTTCCGGATCTGGCTTGCCTGCCGCAACATCCTCCGCGGATATCAGCAGACGAGGCAGCGGGAGCCCTGCCGCCAACATTCGGCGTGATGCCAACTCCCGGGTCGCGGATGTCACGACCGCCCAATCGCCGGCTGGGATCCACTGCAGGAGCTCCGCGGCTCCCGGGATGGCAACGATGTCATTGGCATCGCCGCTCTCCTCTGCTTCGAGCTCACTGGTTGCCTGGTCGATGTCCATTCCCTCAGGCGCAAACATTTCCATGATCTCACGCGTGCGTCGCCCGTGAGCTTCTGTGATTATCCTCTCCGCGGAAACACCGAGCCTCAAAGCCCATTTGCGCCAAACGCGCTCCACCACGGTTCGTGAATCCACCAGCGTGCCGTCCATGTCGAAAATCACCCTGGCGTAAACCCGCTGCAGCGCGACCGTCCCCGGCATCAATCCAACTCCTCGCCGGCCCTTTCATTTCTGTTATCTCCGGTCTTCAGGTCCTGCTCGATTTGTGATGCGGGAGGCGGCGGCGGCATTCGCCCCGAAGTGAGAAAGAGCAACGCCCATCCGATCGTGCTCACCCCTTTCGAGCCCCTTTTGTGACGGGGCCGGCGCCGGCGAGCGACAAGCAGCGCCCCGCTGATCACCGCCGCGCCTATCGCAATGGGGACAAGAGAAAAATGAGCCGAACTGAGCATCTGATGCGGCGAACATCACCGCAGCCACCGAGTGATTTTCTACGGCTTGACGAACTTCAGCGTCATGCGGTCGGATTCGCCGATCGCCAAATATTTGGCACGGTCCTTCTGGCCCAGGGCCAGCGTCGGCGGCAGGGTCCATACGCCCTGCGGATAGTTCTTGGTGTCCTTCGGGTTGGCGCTGATCTCGGACTTTGCAACCAGCCGGAACCCCGCGGCGCGCGCCAGCCCGATCACGTAATCCTCGGAGACGTAGCCGGTTTTCACCCAGTCCGCACGGGTGGTGCCCGCTGCCGCCCGGTGCTCCTCCAGGCCGAGCACTCCTCCGGGCTTCAGCGCGCGATACATGGCCGCAAACATCTTTTTCTCGTAACCGGCCGCCAACCAGTTGTGCACGTTGCGGAACGTGAGCACCATGTCCGCGCTTCCGGCTGGGGCTATCCGCCAGTGATCGGGCGGCCCTGCCTGCGTCATCATCACGCGATCGTAGTATTGCGGCGCCCCGGTAAGCTTGTCCTTGAATGAGGCATCGCGGGACGGCGGCTGGGCCGCCGCGTAATACTTCCCATGCGCGCGCAGATAAGGCGCCAGGATTTCGGTCCACCAGCCGCCGGAGGGCCAGATCTCGACCACAGTCATGTCCGGCTTCAGGCCGAAGAATTGCAGGGCTTGCAGCGGATGCCGATAACGGTCGCGGGCCTCGAACGCGGCCGTGCGCTGTGGCCCGGCGATAACGTCCGCGAGCGTCGCCGCGGGCAGCGACGGCGCCGCGCGCGCCAAACCGGCCAGGAAGAGCAATGCGACTGTAGCGACCGTGCGGATAGGCTTCATCTCGGTAACCCTCTGAGACCGCTTCCGGGAAGACTGTTACGCGTGCCAGAATGCCATGAATGAAGATTGTGCGCTATTTGCGTTGGAGACTTGGCATGACACGGTTTGTCGCATTGACCCGCCTATCGACCCTCCCGTTGATGATAGTGGCGCTGACCGCGGTCGGCGGCATTGGCGCCAGAGCCCAGACCTACGGCCCTCGGCTCTACTCGCAGATGACCTGGCGGCCGATCGGACCAATGCGGGGTGGCCGCGGGCGCGCGGTGGCGGGCGTGCCCAGCCAGCCAAACGTCTTCTACATTGGCAACGACGACGGTGGCGTTTGGAAGTCCACCGATTACGGCAACAGCTGGCAGCCGATTTTCGACCGCGAGCCGACCAGCTCCATCGGAGCCATCGCAGTTTCCGCCTCCGATCCGAACGTGATTTATGTCGGCACCGGCGAAGGCAATATCCGGCCTGACCAGTCGACCGGCATGGGCATGTACAAGTCCATCGATGCCGGCAGGACCTGGAGTTTCATCGGACTGCGCGCCACCCAGGATATTGCGATGATCGCTGTGGACCCGCACGACTCCAACCGCGTGTTCGTGGCGGCGCTCGGCCACCTATACGAACACAACAACGAACGCGGCATTTTCCGATCGCTGGATGGCGGCAAGATCTGGAAGCGGGTGCTCTACGTCAACGAGTACACGAGTGGGGATGACGTCGAAATGGACCCCGCCAACCCCAACATCCTGTACGCCACGCTGTGGCAGCAGCAACAGACCCCCTGGGAGAATGGGCAGTTTGGCGGCAGGACGGCGGCATCTTCAAGTCCACAGACGGAGGCAACACGTGGCACAAGCTGACCAAGGGCCTGCCGGCGGTCAATCAGGCGCTGCTGCGCATCGCGCCGAGCGATCCAAATGTCCTCTACGCCTCGGTATCGAGCGGACCGGGAGCTCCCCGAGGCGCGGTAGCGACTTTACGGGTCGAGTGATGGCGGCGCGAGCTGGCACACCTTGACCAACGACCCCCGGCCCGCCGAGAGAATCGGCGGCGGCGACCTGCCGCTGCTGGCGGTCGACCCCAGGAATTCCGACATCGTCTACAGCGACACCCCGGTGTTGTGGAAGTCCGCCGACGGCGGCAAGACCTGGTCCGGATTTTGGGGGGCGCCGGGGGGCGATGATTACCAGCAGACCTGGATCAATCCGAACGACCCGGACATCATGGCGGTGAACAGCGATCAGGGCGCCATCATCACGGTCGACGGCGGCAAGACCTGGAGCTCCTGGTACAACCAGCCGACGGCCGCCATGTACAAGGTCGGCATCGACGATACCTGGCCGTATCGCGTCTGTGGTGGACAACAGGACAGCGGCTCGGCCTGCGTTGCCGAGCGCGGCGATGACGGCGAGCTCACCGATCACGACTGGCATCCCGCGGGCATCGAGGAATACGGCGCGCGCCGCCCCCGATCCGCTGCACCCGAATCTGATTTACGGCGGCAAGGTGACGGTGTACGACCGCGACACCGGCCAGATAGCGGACGTCGGCCCCGTGGCCACGCGTGACCCGAGTTACCGCGTGCTGCGCACGATGCCACTCACATTCTCTCCGGTCGATTCGCACCGGCTGTATTTTGCCTCGAACACCGTGTGGCAGACGGACGATGGCGGTCAGAACTGGAAGCAGATCAGCCCGGACCTGACCCGCAGGCGCTGGCAGGCTCCCGCGAGCGTGGGCAAGTACAAGGACAGCCCCGACGCGAAACCAACAGATCGTGGCGTCGTGTACGCGCTTGCGCCCTCGCCGCTGAACCGCGACCTCATCTGGGCAGGTACCGATGACGGGCTGATCTGGGTTACGCACGATGGCGGCCGAGCACTGGAGCAATGTCACGCCACCGCAGTTGCAGCCTTTCTGGAGGGTGTTCAGCCTCGAGGCGAGCCACTTCGATCCCGACGAGGCGTATGCGGCCATCAACACCCTGTTTCATGAATGACATGCGCCCGCACCTGTTTCGGACCGAGGATGGCGGCAAGCATTGGACCGAGATCGACGAGCGGCATCACGCCCGACGCGGCGACCAACGTGGTCCGACAGGACCCAAAGCGGAAGGGCCTGCTGTTTGCCGGGACCGAGACCCAGACCTGGGTGTCGTTTGACAACGGTGATCACTGGCAGTCGTTGCGGCTGAACATGCCGGCGATATCGGTGCGCGACCTCCAGGTGCATGGCGACGACCTGATTGCAGCCACGCACGGTCGGGGATTCATGGTGCTGGACGACATCACGCCGCTACGACAGCTCGATGGCGGCGTCACGCACGCCCGCGCAACGCTGTTCAAGCCACAGACGGCCATTCGCGTGCGCTGGGACACGAATCCGCCGACGCCCTGGCGCATGCCATCGCAGCCGAACCCGCCTGCGGGCGCGATCATCGACTACTATCTGGCGAACGATGTCGGTGGGCCCGTGACACTGGACATCATGGATTCGAGCGGCAAGCTGATGCGGCACTTCTCGAGTGCCGATCCCGGCAAACCGCTCGACCCGGCCAAGCTGGAGGTACCGGACTGGTGGCCGCGCCCGCCGATGAATCTCGCGACTGCGGCGGGCATGCATCGGTTCGTGTGGGACATGCTCTACCAGCCCATGCCGGGGGCAGAGCAGGATCTGGACGCAAACCAAGCCGTGGAGCACGACACGCCGGTGGCCGCGAGCTCCCCTTTGATCGTGCCCGGGAACTATACGGTGAAGCTGACCGTTGGCGGTGAGAGCTTGACGCAGCCGTTGACGGTGAAGATGGACCCGCGGGTGCAGACAGCGCAGTCCGCGCTGCAACAGCAGTTCGATGCTTCGATGCGAGCATACCGGGAAGCGACGGCGGCAGGCGCGGCGCTCGGGCAGGTGCAGGACCTGGAGAAGCAGATTGCCGCGCGTAAGCCTGCAGCGAAACTGACGGCTTATCGCAAGCAGTTGGAAGCGCTTTCCGCTCCCGAGCCAACGATGCGACTCGCACCCAAAGGGCCGCCGACGCTCGGCAGCATCGGGGGCGCCCTGCAGATGCTCATGGGGCGGATGCAGGGGGCCGACAGAGCACCGACCACAGCGGACATGGCAGCGCTCGATCAGCTCAGTTCCGATTACAAATCGCTGATGTCGCGTTGGCAGAGGCTCAAGGGCCAGCCGCTGGCCGACCTCAACCGCTCGCTGCGCGGTCTCAGCCAACCCTCCCTGGTACTGACCAAAGCGGTGGCGCCGGCGGACTGGGATGCGGCTTGGATCGCCACTAACCGCGACGAGGAAGTTCAATAGATTCCTGCGACCTCAGCTTGCTGTGCTTGAATCCGTAGCACACGTAGATCGCCCCGCCGATCGCGGTCCAGACGACCAGCCGGATCCAGGTGACGTTGGAAAGGAAAAAGGTCGTGCCCGCGCACACGATCGCTCCCAGCGGACAGAGTAGCCACGCCGCGGGCACGCGGAACGGTCGCTGAGCGTCCGGGCGTTGATAGCGCAGGACCAGCACGCCGATGCACACGACCGCGAAGGCGAGCATGATCCCCATGGAGATCAGATCCGCCAGCACATCGAGCGGAAACACTCCGGCAATGACCGCAGCCCCGACCCCCGTAACCGCGGTAGCGACATGCGGTGTCTTGAAGCGCGGATGACAGCGGCTCATCGCCGGCGGTAACAGGCCGTCATCGGCCATCGAGAGGAGAATTCGAGGCTGTCCGAGGAGCGAGGTCAGCATCGAGGAAGTCATGCCGGCAATGATGCCGAGCTTCAGGAGTACGCCAAGCCAGGAGGGGGCCGCGTGCGCATCCAGCGCCACGGCGATCGGCTCTGCGTCGTTCAGCTTGAAATACGGCAGCATGCCGGTGACGACGGCTGCCATTGCCACGTAGAGCACCGTGGAGACCACGAGGGTCCCGATGATCCCAATGGGCAGATCGCGCTGCGGGTTGCGCGCCTCGAGCGCGGTGGTCGATGCCGTATCGAACCCCACATAGGAGAAGAAGATGATTCCCGCGCCCTGCAGAACGCCGGTCCAGCCGAAGTGGCCAAAGGTGCCGGTGTTGGGCGGGATATACGGATGCCAGTTGCCCGGATCGATGAACTTCAGGCCTGTGATCACGAAGATCACGATCACCCCGATCTTCAGCGCCACCATGAAGTTGGTTGCGCTCGCCGTCCCGCGGATGCCGACGTAGCACAGCGCGCTCATCGCTGCGATGATGAGCACAGCCGGAAGATTGACGATGGCCCCGGTCGCGACCAGGTGACCCGTCGCACCCTCCTGCACCGGGGCGTTCACCCAGACCGCCGGCAAGTGGACATGCGCCTCGGCCAGGAGGTTCACGACATACGCCGACCAGCTCACCGCGACGGCGGACGCCGCGATGCCGTACTCGAGCAACAGGTTCCAGCCGATGAACCAGGCGATGGACTCGCCAAGCGTGGCATACGTGTAGCTATAGGCGCTGCCCGGGACCGGCAGGAAGGCGGCGAACTCCGCATAGCAGAGCGCAGCGAGCCCGCTGCCAACCGCGGCGATGAGTAGCGAGAGAGTGACGGCTGGCCCCGCCTGATTGGCCGCCACCGTGCCCGTGAGCACGAAGATGCCGGTGCCGATGGTCGCGCCTATGCCGATCGACATGAGCGACCAGGCGCCGAGTGCCTGCTTGAGGCGCTCCGCCCCGACCAGCTCACGCGGCTGAATCGGGCGCACCGCGAGCAGCTTGCTCCACAGAGAGGGTTCAGCCGCCGAGCGCTGCGCACCGCTCGCGGCCGGGTCGTACTCAGTCATTGGGTGATCGGAGTCTGACTAGTGAGCCTGCGAGTACTTCATCCGGTCGTACGCAGGAGACCTCACCAACGGCGAGCGCATCGACGTGCGGTAGTTGCCGAGCTCGACGAGGCGAACCTGCCCCAAGCCGCCGCTGTACCCGGTCGACCATGAAGCAATGGCGATGCTGTTCGTGCCGTGCGGATTCAATATGCCAGGCGGCAGCACGAAAACGTGTTGTGGCCCGAGCGAGCTGATGTAGCGCCCGAACTGCCATCCATTGACGAAGATCAGCGCTCGATAGTGACGCGCCGCATCGCCTGAGATTTCAAGCGCTATGGGAACATCCTGATCGGCAGGCGCATCCAGCGTGAACGCCGTGCGATACCATTCGATCCCGGGCCGGTCGCGGCGATTTGGCAGGGTCACGTCCTGCCAGCTGCCATCGGGATACCCGGGCAGCGACCAACCGGAGCGCTCTCCGAAAAGGCCGCCGTTGTTGTACTGGCCACGCACGGCATCGATGGGCGTCTCCCCGCCGCGATTGCCCTGGAGCCGCCACTTCAAGGTCGCATCGGATCCGACGAACGCCGCGGAAATCAGACCGCGCGGCTCCTTGTAGGCGTTGTTGGAGTCGTCGTTCTCCTCGTGTCCCATGTCATCGACCAGGACGGCGACGACATTGTCCCGGCCAACCTTCAGGTCGGAGCTGTCCACATTGAAATACTGGCTGTCATCCAGATAGCGCCCGCTCTCGCCACGGCCCAGGTAGTGCCCATTCAGCCAGGCCGTGAACACCCCGTTGGCACCGGTTCCGGCGTGCAGCAGAATGCCCCTCTCCCTGCCGCTTGCCGTGAAGTGGCCGCGGTACCAGACCTCACCATGGTGGAAGCCATATTCGTCGCCATCGAGAACCGGCCCCGTGCTCTGCAGGAACGGATTGTTCGTCGACTGACGGTCAGCCTCGATCCACGCCGAGTCGTCGAAACCGGGCGCGATCTCCTGAGCCTCCGCCTGATACTTCCAATGCGTGAGTAGCGGCACCGACACCGGGCGCGGGCCGGCCAACCGCCCGACCAGACTTCCGGCGGTAGTCCGCGTTACGGAGACGTCGCCTCCATTCCAGGATACGCCGCCGATAGGCTTCTCCCCGAACACCTCGATCCCCGATGGCTTGTCCGTATCGCCTGTGAGGTGAGGACCACGCTCCGTGGGCCTGCGGCCGCAGCGACGGCAGCCGTGCGCACCAGATACGGTCCGCTCACCAGCACCGGCCCCAACCGGGTATCCAGTCGCCAGAGATTCCTCAGCACCCCATTGGTACCTATGAGGAGCAGCAGGTCGTGGCCGCCCTCTTCGACCCTGATCCTGATCAATCCGTCGTGCACGTAATCGAGGCGCAATTCCCTGTTTGCCTCATTCCACTGAACGTCCGCCCGACCCGCCAGCACGTGAACCATCGGTCGTCGCGGATAGCTCAGGACAGTCTCGCCATCTTCACCGCTCGTACCGTAGAGGACCATCAGGTCACGATCGCTCTGCCCAAGGTTGGTCAGCAACTGCGACGTGGAATACAGCATCAGTTGACGCCCGAAGCGGTAGTTGGCCAAGAGCATCTTCGAGTCACGCCCATCGATCGTGACGTCGGTGCCGGGCTTCTCGGGAATGAGCGCTTCGCGTACTGCTCCAGTCGCACTGGCGAGGCTGATCCAGATATGCGTCGTGTCGCGGGCACCGGAAGTCGAGTCCATGTGCCGCAATACGTAAATACCCATGCCATCGCTCGGGTTGGTACGCCCGTCCACTTGCAACGCCGGATCCGTCGGCTTTCTGACCGCCAACCGCACGGTCCGGGTCAGCGGTCCGACTGCCGCAACGAAGTACCCAAGCAGTTTTTGCTGGTAATACTTTGCCGTGAGCTGCCGGCTCTCGTTGATCGCGGCACCGTAGTCGTAAGAGGTGTAGACGCCGGGGTAGGCGAGCCATCCCCAACTCGTGCCGCCGAAGGTCATGTAGAAATTCTGCAGAGTGGCGCCCGAGACGATGTTGGCCTCATAGAAGACGCGCTCGAAATCGGGACCGGTCAGGCGCCTGCACGCCCCATATCCCGGCCCTCCCCACGGATCGAACGAGCCACCCTGGAATTCGGGAAAATAGAGCGGCGAGTCTTTTTGCGCGCTGCCCTGTCTGCTGAAATCCCTGACCGGGCTCCAACGTCCCGGGCGGGAACAGTCGAAGTCCTGGGGGTACGAATCATATCCCGGCAGCTGCACGGCCCCCACCCCGCTGGCAAAGGTTCCATCGTCATTGCCGAGAAGCGGGACGGTAATTCCATCGGCGCGTACTTTGCTCTCGATGGCCTGCATGTATTGCCGGCCCTGTTTGGAGCCATCGTAAAACTCATTCTCCGGCTGATAGAGGATGACCGGCCCGGTGCCATTCGTCAGTTGATGTTTCACCAGGATTGCATCGATGTGCGACAGCCACTCTTCATAGTCGGCGGTGTAGTCCGGCGCCGTTGAACGCGATGTGCCTTTGATGGTGGTCAGCCAGCCGGGCAACCCTCCGGCATCACTCTCCGCCTCGATATAGGGACCCGGGCGGGCAATCACGTAAAGTCCGGTCTGTTGCGCGATATCGAGCAGCAAATTGACGTTTCTGACGCCGGAAAAATCGTAGACGCCCTTCCTCGGAGAGTGGTATCCCCAGGAGAAATACATCGTGACGGCATTGAAGCCCGCGCTCTTCATCTTCTGCAGCACGTCTTTCCATAGACCGGGGCTGGGCAACCGCCAGTATTGGAGCTCGCCGGACCATATATAGGTCCGCTTGCCGTCAATCATGAGCGAGTAACGGTCGAAGGTCACCGTATGTGCCCCCGTCGCCAGCGCCGCGCGTGAGGACGATGGCAGCAGCAAGAGACCGAGCATCAGGCACAGCGGCGCGATCCAAATCCTGCTTCCGTCCCTCTTCAGCAAGGCGGCAGATCTTCCCGGAGTGTTTTGTTGAGCGTTGCCACGCATAGATCGACGTCTTCCGTGGATACGATCAGCGGCGGTCTCAGCTTGATCACGTTGTGATAGGGGCCGTCCGTGCCGACGAGGACGCCGCGTTCCCGCAATCGATTGACGATATGGTCCGCCTGGCGGGTCGCCGGGCGACGTGTCTCACGATCTGTGACCAGATCAACTCCCAGGAACAACCCGAGCCCGCGCACGTCACCGATCAGCGGGTGCCGCAACTGCAGCTCGTGTAGCGCCTCCTTGAAGTATTCGCCTACGCGAAGCGCATTGTCTTGTAATTCTTCGTCCTCCAGCACGTCCAGTACGGCGAGACCGGCAGCGCAGGAAACCGGATTTCCGCCGTAGGTACTGAAGAACTCCATGCCATTGTTGAATGACGCCGCGATCTGCGGCGTGGTCACTACCGCCGCAAGTGGAAAGCAATTGCCAATGGGCTTGGCCAGGACCACGATGTCAGGCACTGCGTTCTGGGTCTCGAACCCCCAGAAATGACTTCCCAGCCGTCCAAAACCCACTTGAACTTCGTCCGCGATGCAGACGCCGCCCGCGGCGCGCACCAGTCGATACACTTCGGCGAGATAGCCCTCAGGGAAAAACACCTGTCCGCCGACGCTCGGCACACTCTCGGCGATATAAGCCGCCGGCCGGCGCCCCTGCGATTTCATGTCGTCGAGAATTTTCGCGACCTGCTGCGCATAGCGCCTGGCAAGGTCCGGCTCGCCACGACGGTAAGGCCCGCGATAATCATCCGGGATCGGGGCGACGTGCACCCATGGCCTGCGGCCGCCGCCGCCGGGGCCGTTGAATTTGTACGGACTGATGTCCGTGACGGTTGCGGTGTTGCCGTGGTAGGCGTTCTCCAGCACGACCACATCCTTGGCGGCGGTATGGGTTCGCGCCATGCGGATGGCCAGCTCGTTCGCTTCGCTGCCGGAATTGACGAAATAGCAGACCCGAAGCGACGGCGGCAACAGCCTAGTGAGGCGCTGTGCGTAGCGCAGAATATTGTCGTGCAGATAGCGGGTGTTGGTGTTCAACAGCCCGAGCTGCCTGCACACGGCGTCCACGATCCGTGGATGCCCGTGACCGACCAGCGGCACATTGTTGAAGACATCGAGATAGGGGCGTCCGGTATCATCGTAGAGATGCTGGCGCCAACCGCGCACGATCTTGAGCGGTTTGCGATAGGAGATGCTCAGGCTGCCACCGAGCAACTCACGCCTCTGCTCCAGCGTTTCCGCGGCGGACCACCCCGCGGGGCAGCGATCCGCGACCGTGCCAAGGAGCACGTTCGGGCAGGGAGACAATCCCTTCCATATTTCTCGCAACGAGGCGACCACCATGCCCGGCGGCCCCTCCTCCTCATCCAATAAATCGGTCGCGAGCTGTAGCTGCAGATGCGCTCCCGCGCCCACGTTACCGATGACCTCTCCTCGCCCGACGGGTTGTCCGGCGCTCAATCCGGCGACGCTGGCCGCCGGAAGTCGGCGATAAAGCGTGAAAAACGTCGTGCCTTCCCCGGCCTGATGCCGCAGGATCAAAGTGGCGTCGGAGTCCTTCGCTCCGCCGTGAAGCCTCACGCGTTGGACTGTCGCCGCTAGAGGCGCGCGCACCGGCGAGCCCACATCGGTGTAAATGTCGACCCCGATGTGGATAGTCGCCGGCTCGTCGTTCGGAGCATCCTTGCCAATGGACCCATACGCGGCCGTCGTGAATCGCGCCTCGTCGTATCCGCTGATCCCGACCGTACTGCCGACGCGGCGCAATTCGCACGCGATGGTCTCGGCCAATTTCGGCCCGCGGGAGCGCTCCGGGTTGGCGCCCAGCAGCGCGCTGCCGATGCCGAGATCCATCACATGCGGCACCTGGGCAGATGCGGCTGCGATGACTGGCGCGATATCGTCGCGATGAGCCTGCAGCCACTGCGTCAGCTTCGAAGCGCCCGGCACGGGCTCGAGTCCGCAGACATGGCGAAACACGTAACAGGCAAATCGCGGATGGATGGAACGCAACCTGTTGAGGGCCGTCCAGGCGGGCGCCTCAGAGATGGTCACGTAGGGATCGCCGGGGCGCGACTGTTTGCCGACTGCGGAATTGACGACGCTCACGGCCAGCCGCATCGCAATCAGCGGAAACATCACTTGCAGCTCGTGCTCTTCGAGCGGCAGCACGCGATGGTATCCGGCGACGAGCGCCGCCGCGGTAGCCAGCGGATCATCCTTGCCGAGGATGGCGTAAGCGGCCGCCACCGCCGGCTCGGCCACGGTCACTCCCTCGTGCATGTCGCCGAAGTCGATCAGGCCCACCGACCGACTGGCGGCCCCCGCGGCCCAATGCACCAATACGTTGTAGTCGTTGCCGTCGCCGTAGATCATGCTCCGGCGCAACCGAGGCAATTGCGGCTCGACGTCGGATTCGTAGAGCGCGATGACGTGCGCAATCAGCGCGCGGCGCTCCGGATCTTCGATGACCGTCAGCCGATCCCGAATCCACAACGCGTTGGACAAGTCCCACTTCAGATCGCGCTTGCCCGCCGGATGACTGAAGTCATGCAATGACCGGTCGACGGTCCCCAAAAGCTCGCCGATGCTTTCGAGGAGCTCGGGTGAATGCGGCCGCGCATCGAAAAGAACCTTCCCGGGCAAATAGCTCAGAAGCCAGACCAGGCGCTCTTCTCCGTCGTCACCTCGAGCGGTGGTGAAGGCCTCGCCCTTCCTGGTGTTGATCACCCGCGGCAGGTTACAACCCGGTGCGGTCCGCGCCAGGTGTTGCAGAGTGCGGCACTGCAGGTCGATGAAAGCAGCATCCCGGCTTGGATGCATGACTTTCATGATGAAAGCAGTGTCATCCCGAGCCACCAGGTGGAAGACCTGGTCATACTCGCTGGGGAGCCTGCGCGCCCGCGCTGCAAGCCCATAGACATCGCCCGCCAGCGACTCTACCGCTTTCATCTGCCAGGGTGGCGCGTTGTGAGGCTCGGTCATCGAACGAGTGGCGCTTCCGGTGGCGGCATGGCTCCCGACTGGATCATGCTCATGATCCCCATGAGCGCTCCCCATGAATGGAACGCATCGCTCGACAGCCGGGGATCGTCGCCCGTGCCTGTGATCGCGGAATAGTTCTCAGACACGATTCCATGGTCGTCCCACCCGTGCAGCAGCATGGAGTCGGAAGTCCGGGCAAGCTCACGGCCAACGTCGTCGAAGCCGTATTTGCGGAGCCCAAGATACACGATAAAGTTGAGAGGCGGCCATACGGCGCCCTTCCAATAGCGCTGGCGCGGAAAATCGGCGTTGTCGCGCGAGATCGAGGGAATCATATACGGCCCGTAGAACTCCGCCGGGTTCATCAGATGCTTTGCCACCATCTGCTGCGCGCGTTGCCGGGTCACCACCCCGGCGAGCAGCGGAAAGAACAGGGTGGGCGACAATGCCGGTGAAAGCTGCCCGGTATCCGTTCGCCGGTTGAGATACAGACCGACCTTCGGGCTCCACAGCGCCGTCAGGCGCTGCGCAACGAGATGCGCACGCGCGGTCAGCTCGGCCGCCGCGGGTGCATTGCCGAGCAGAGCGGCGATCTCCGCCAGCGCCTGGCAGTCGGCGATGTAGAGACTGTTGAGACCGACGTCCTGCAGCGCGAGAGTACTCGTCGTCCGGTCGAATGGCACGCCCTCGTACATCGGAGAATCGTCCATCCCCGATTCATAGCCCGCGGTGATCGCCGTGTGAGTATCGGGCTCGTGATAGGGATTCCTGGCGAGGCTCGAGCCGTAACTCAAGAGGCCGCGATTCATGCGCGCTTTGAACCACCAGCGGTTCCAGCGCAGCAACGCAGGGAACGAAACCTGTAACAGCCACTTCTCCGGATATCGCTTGTATATTTCCTTGAGCATCAGAGCCCCGACCGGCGGTTGCGAGCGATCCCACGACTTGGCTCCATTGCCACGATCGTCGTTCGGAATGAATCCCCGGTCCGTCATGCTGCGCAGATGCTCGATGAAATTGCCGAAGGCGAGATCACGGCTGTAGAGCGCCGTGAGATAGGAGAGGAAGAAGTTGTCCCATCCGAAGAGGCAATAACCGCCGTAGTCGCGGTCCCATATCCGTCCAACCGTGGTCACCATCCGATCGAACCGGGGCTCGTAGATGGTGTTCCACGCGAGCACGGACTCCATGGCCAGGTAGGTCGGCGACAGATCACCGTAGGCCTTGGCTTGACTCAGCAGCCGCTGCCTCTGGTCAGAGACGGCGGCCCGAATGGCCGCGAGCGACCGCGGGCTGCCGGTACTGATCCCGATCGGTTCGTTCAGCGGCAAAGCGAGATAGGGTGTGGCCGCGTGCGCATACGGATCGCTGATGGGGCGCCCGGTAACGTATATCCCGATGGATCGCGAACCGAGCTCCGCCTGCAGAGAATCACTCTTGCCGATGACGTTCCCGGGCCGGTTCCACAGCAGCCCCGCTCTGACGAACACCTCGGTCGGCAGGGGCATGGGTCTGATTGGCTCGATGAGCATCACCAGGTCGCCAGCCCGGCTGCTTCCGGGGGTCGTGGCAGTCGTGATGCGGACGTCCACATTCCGCCAATGGAGCTCGCATTCCGAGTAGGAGCCATCGAGCGCGTGCAGACCGGGCCTCACATGCGGATCGTCGGCGCCCGTCAGGCCGATGATGGCATCATCGAGGTACTCGGCGCTGATCCACGTGGTCTGCTTCAGGCCGATGTTGACCGCCAGTCCCTGCGGCAGCAGAACTTCCCCGAGCACATTGCGCGCGTCCCAGGATCCCCAGCCGCGTAGCAGTCGCGCCCTGATCGCCTGATACTGCCGGGAATCGAACGGCGACTGCGCGGCCGCGGCCGCGGCCAGCCCGTGACATGCCGGAACGATTCCCAGCA
Source organism: uncultured Pseudomonadota bacterium (assembly GCA_963726045.1). Classification (GTDB taxonomy): domain Bacteria; phylum Pseudomonadota; class Gammaproteobacteria; order Steroidobacterales; family Steroidobacteraceae; genus 13-2-20CM-66-19. The sequence continues at coordinate 191,501 of CAVSAZ010000008.1, read as the reverse complement.
GCAGCGGCAGGAGGAGGCCCCGCCGGAGGCCCCGCCGCATCGCTTTGAGGATGGCGGTCAAAACTGGTACTTGGCCTGGAAGTTCACCTCGCGGCCTTCGACCGAGCGCGCAAGAATCACACCGCCACCGCTCGCGAAGCCGAAGAGGCGCGCGTTGCCTTCGGTGATGCCGATCTGGTTCGTCATGTTGGTACCGCGCAGGGTGAGCATCCAGTGTTCGCCGAGGTTGGCAATCGCGCCGATCGCCAGGTCGTAATAGGTGCCCAATGGCTGCTGCTCGAGCTGATCGCTGTAGCGGTTGCCCATGTATTCATAGGTGGCCCAGAACCTCAGGCTATCGGCACCCAGCGGAACCGAGTAGGCGGGCGTTATTCGGAACTGCAGCCGCGGCTGACGATCCAGGACCATGCCATCGATGCTGGTGCATTGATTGCTGCCGTTTTGAGCGACGTAGGGTACGCAGGCGTCGTAGTCGGTGTAATGGCCGTCCATGTAGTCACCGTTGAGGTTGACCGTGAAATTCCTGAACGGAGCGAACGTCGCCTGCATGTCCAGGCCCCTGGTGAGGGAGCCATAGACGAGATTGATCTGCCCAGTGTCGGTGGTGAGCTGATAGGGCACGCCGGAGAAAATACGGCGATAGATGCTGACATCGAGGTACACCCAGGAGGCCTGGTACTTGTAACCTGCTTCCAGGTTGTGGATCTGCTCCACCGGCGCCGTCGGGAGCGACTCGATCGTGTCGAAGGTGGGGATGAAGACGCCGTCATTGGCGCGTGCGTACACGCTCATGTGATTGCTGATCTCGTAATTGGCGCCCAGCGTCCACGACGCCTCGCTCTTCGAGTAGGAGGGATTTTGGAAGCTGTCGATCAGGTATTCGGCCTGGCTATCGTAGATGTGGGAGGGGTTCGGGTCGAGTGGGCCTGAGGCCGTGTTCTGGAACCAGCCGCCGAGGCTGTCATGCTCGATGCGCGCGCCGCCGTCGAACAGCCATCTGCCGACGTTCCAGCTGTCGGCGAGGAAGACCGCGCTCTTGGTCTCGTGCCAGCCCTCGTTGAACGCCATCCAGGACTGCGGCTGATTGTTCCAGAACAAACCCTGCCCGTCGGTGAGCTGCCAGCTATTGGTCCCATTGCTCACGCTGACGACGATCGGAGACGGATTGTTCGTTGCCTGCATCAGCATGTTGGCGCCGTCGTACTGGGCCTGATGCTCGGAGAACACGGCCGTGTAGTTGCCGACGGTCAGCATATTGCCGGGGAACAGCTTTTTGCTGACATGGATCTCGTTGCTCACCGCGGAGATGTGCTGGGTGATGTATTCCGGGTTCTGGACGGTGACGTTTTCATTCATGTTGGCGGGCTGGCCGTTCGTGTAGGTCGCCGTCGCCGTCAGGTTGGTGGGCAGGCCGAAGGCCTGCTCGTCGCCGGTGATGAACTCGCCGAGCGTGCTCGGATTGGCGCCGGTACTGAAAAACGCATTGATGTTCATCTGGCCGCCGACCCAGTACAGCTTGTCGGAGATTGCCCAGCCGTTCGCGAAATCGAGGTTCAGGTTGGCGCCGAGCATGTGCGCGTCGCCGCCCTCGCCGTCGGCCATGTTCATCTCGACTCCACCGGGCGAGCAGCCCGCCGTGTAGCACGGCGTAGTCTGCAGGAACATGTGCTGATCCGCGTAGCTGCCGAAGGTGCCGGTCAGCGGATTGAATCCCGGGTAGGCCGAGAACCGTCCCGGGGAGGGGTTGTAGATCGGCGTGTCGGTGACGAACTGGTTCTTGTCCTTCAGGTCGCGCGCATAGAACATGATGGAGCCATTTTTCAGATCATGACTCAGGGTAGCCGTGAGCTGCCCGCCCTCGTCCGCCGGATACTGCGGATCACGCACCCCGTTGGACTGGCGCCAGAAGCCCCCGATGCTGCCGTACCAGCCGCTGTCGCGGCCGCCGATCGGGAATCCGTAGAAGCCGTCGAAGCGTTCCATGCCTTCGGACCCGTAGGTCACTCCGACATCGCCCGTCGGGGTCGAGGAGCCCTCCCGCAGAATGAAGTTCGAGATGGCGCCCGGCTGGCCGTTGCCATACAACACCGAGGTGCCGCCCTGCAGGATCTCGACGCGATCGATCGTGTCGTCGAGGCGGACCATCGCATCGTCGAAGTACTCCCAGACCGGAAACAGCGGCGACCCGTTCATTTCGAAGGTGACGAAAGGCGCGCCGCTGTCCGATGGGAAGCCCGCCACTTCGATGTTGGCGCCGGTCTGGCCGCCGGAGGATTCCGGATAGACACCCGGCGAGATCTTGAGAAGGTCGGCGACGCTGACCGGGTTGAGCTCCTTGATCTGCTCCGCGGTCGCGGTCGTGATCGAGAAGCTGGCGTCGAGCTTTTTCACCCCGGTGGCGGTTGCCGCGCCGGTAACGACGACCTCATCGAGGCTTTGCAGCGCTGCGGCGTCCTGACCGCTCGAACCGGCCGGCGCGGCGATCTCCGCAGCGGCAGCCTGAGGGGATGCGTCCTGCGCGGCGGCGGCGAGCGGCTGCCCTGCAGGGTCGCCAGGGGCGCGCTCGTCGGTCTGCGAACGGGGGGCCACCGGCGAGTCGCCGGGTTTGACGGGCAGAATGCTGATGCCGTTGTCGGCGAGGTGATGAAATGTCAGGCCGGTACCGCGGAGAATCTGCCGCAGCGCTTCATCTACGGTGAGCTCGCCCGAGGCGCCACGGGTTTTTTCCCGGTCGACCTCTTCGGTCACGTAGACGACCTGGAAGCCGCGCTCCTTCGCCAGCTCCTGCAGAGCCGTTCCCAGCGCCTCCGCGCGGATGTGGGTGGGCTGTCTGATCATCGCGCGCGCGCCGTCGGCAACCGCGACTTGAGCGATGGCGAAAAGAGCAGTCACCGTCACGATACCAAAGCGCATGAGCGTACCCCCGATCCGAGCAAAGTTGTTTCCAGCCGTCGCTTGAATTTCCGACGGTCTCACTCTGCTTGAGCGTGCTGCCCGGAAATCGATACCATCTGCGGCGAAATATTTTTCCGGCTGGCCGCGACGACCGCTATTGCCCGCGGCTGCGAACGATGTCGATCTCGGAATCCGTCTCGGTGATGGAAATATCCGGCCGTTCGCGCAGGTAGCGCAGCAGGAAATCCGGGTTGGTCACGAATACTCCACTCAGCCGCAGGGGCGTGGCGCCGAGGTCTTCGGCCACTATCCGGCGATCGCTGTAGAGATTGAATTCCCTGGCCGCCTCCGCCAGCGTCGCGGACTCCAACACGACCTGATCCCGTGTCCACGCCGTGACGGAGCCGACACTGACGTGCACGGGCGGCGGCGAAAACCCTCCCGCCAGCATGTCGACCTGCTCGCCCGCGGAGACGAACACAGGCTCACCGCCGTAGTCGCTTCCCGGGCTGGCCAGCCGCGGCGGCGCTGCCGGCGGTGCGCTCGCGGCCCGAGCAAGCACGGCCACACGTCCCTCCACCACGGTTACGACCGTGTCGTCGGGGCGCTCCTTGACGTCGAATTGCGTGCCGACATCCCGGATGACGGTTGCGCCGGCACGAACCAGAAACGGCCTGCGGGGATCATGGACGACGGAAAAGAGAGCCTGGCCGTGATCGAGCTCCACCTGGCGCGTCGCGGCCGTGAAGGCGACGCGCAATGAGGAGCGGGAATCCAGCAATACTGTCGAGCCATCCGGCAGATGGACCGAGCGCCGTTCGCCGACGTCGGTACTGTAGATCCGGCCGGCGTGGACCCGCTGCAGGAGCAGCGAGCCCCCGAACAGCACCGCGAAGAAGGCTGCCGCAGCGGCCAGCAATGCCGACCGCGGCAGCCGCCGGGCCGGCCGCCTGGCCGCCTGACGTTCCGCGCGGCTGGCGCCGTCGCTGGTCGCGCGGCGAGAGCTCAGCTCCACCAGCTTGCCGTCATGCCGGTCACGCTCGATCAGCTCCTCGATATCCAATCGGCGCTGAGGGTCGAGGGCCCCACTCTCCCGCCACAGTACCGCCATTTCGATGAAAGCCCGCAGGTGCTCCGGCGACGCCCGCACCCAGGCGTCGAATTCCTTGCGGACGGTGGCGCTGACGGGACCCGTTCGAAACTCCACCAACCACTCGGCGGCTTCTTCAGAGATCTGGTGGTTGAGACCGATGCTTCGTTCCTGGCTCATACGCAGTCCTACTCGTCCTCTTTCAGCCGCTTGCGAAATTGAACAAAGGCCTTGGAGAGGTATTTCTTCGCCATGGGCCGTGAAATTCCGAGGCGCCCGGCGACCTCGTCGATGCTCAGGCCATCCCTGCGATAGAGCAGAAACGTCGCCTGCACTTTGGGCGCCATGTGCTGCAACGCCTCTTCCAGCCGCTCCAGGCACTGCTCGGCGGTGACTTCCAGGATGGGATCGCCATCGCCGATCAACAGCAGATCGGCGAGCGCCTCATCGAGAGCGTTGGCGTCGGTTATCGGGTCGGTCTCGAGCTGGCGTTGCAGGGCCACGTGGCGCGCGATCGTAAAGATGTACGCCTCGGGCGTCCTGATGGTCTCAGGGTTCGGAACCCGCAGCAGCCTCAAAAAGACTTCCTGGACGATGTCCGGGATGTCGGCCGCGTTGCGGACGCGTCGGCGCAGGAACCGGCGTAAAGGTCCGCTCTGCTTCGCCGCCAGCTGACCGACCGCCTGATTTTTGTCTTCGCTGCCCAAGCCACCCCTCGAGATCGGCATTCGCCAATGGTTAGAGTGCTCAAAGGCGAAGCAGATACCCCCGAGGCTCAATATTACTCAAATGCGCTGCGGCTGAGGGCGGAAGCCGGCTCGACGGACCGGCTAGGCTACGGGATCTATCATTATATTGTTCAATATCTTACGCGGCACTCCTATGCCCTTCTCGATCCACGACCCCGTGCCGCTCCTGGAACCCGCTTCGAGGTGAGCTCAGCTGATTTGCCAGCTCCCTCGGGTCCTCGTGCGGACGCAGGAGGCGCTTCAACATCGACTCCAGGTGCGGCGGTGAGAGTCCGGACGGAGGCAGCGAGGCTCTGAGGCTCGCATCGGTGATGATCGAGTTGGCGTGAAGCACGGCCAATGCACCGCCACGACGACCGAAGCGCAGCGACCGTCCGAGTGCTGTCGCCGGCTCCGAGCCGCAGACGATCTGCTCCTCGAGAGCCGCGAGCATCTCCTCCGAAAGCCGCCAGTCGGCACCGATGTGCCAGGCGAACGCCGCCGAATGCGAATCGAGTATGGAGGCGATCACCAGAGGATCGACCACGACCCGCCCGCTCGGACGTGAGCAGTGCTCCAGGACCGCGCGAAAGAGGACGATCTCGGCGAGCCCGCTGATCAGGGTCAGCAGCTCGGCCGCGAACGGGTTCTCGCGCTCCACCAGGGCGGCGTGCGGGATGGCTGCGTGGGCCGACCGCACCGCGTGCTCCCAGACGATTTCCGGAAACCGAGAGGCGCCGCCGGCACCCGGTACCTGGAAGATCGGCTGCATCAGAGCCGCCGTCATCACCGAGCGCAGACCGTCGCTCCCGAGCACCACGATGGCTCGCTCGATGGTCTCCACTGCCCGCTCGGTAACTCGATAGTAGGAGCTGTTCGCGACCCTGAGAAGATTTCCGACCAATGCGGGATCGCGAGCAACGATGGGCACGAGCTTACGCGCGGAGACGCCGTCGTCATTGATGGCCCGAATGAGCTCCGGGAGGAGATTCGGGCGCCGCGGAAAGTACTTTTTCTGACTGGCTGGATCACCGATGGCCGCCAGGGCGGTGGCGACGATGAGCTCATGGGCACGGTCCCGCTGTCCCGACGGGGCGGGGAGATCCGCTCCAAGCTCGAGTCCCCGCAGCCTCCTCATCGCCTCGGCGGCATCGAGCACGGGCACTACTTCCGGCATCTCGACGGGAGGCCTCTCGAAGACAATCTCCAATTGCACCTCGGCCGCCTGCAGCAACGGCGGCTCGGGCAGATGCCGCAGCTCGGGTGGAAGCCCGCTAACGGTCGCGGGCGTGCCCACCCGCGACGTGCCGGGGATGGCAAACCTGTGCAGAGCGGGCCATCCCGCGACCACACAGGCTCCAATGAGCATCAATGACAGCAACCAGAGCACGCTGAGAGACCCCGCCCACGACGCCGGACATATTTCCGGCGGTGAATGGTTTTCGGCCCGGGGGCGCAAAAACGAACGGCGCCAGACCGATTTTGTGATCGGCAGCACGATTGGGAACCGGTTTGGAGGCCAGCGCCGCCGATGCACTGGGATCCACGTTACCCATGTGCAGCCCGGCAAACGCTGAGATTGCAGCATCGTGCGTCGGTCGCGCAGCTTCCTTCCTCGCTGCGTGCTCGCGCCCGGCGCTGAGTATCACCGCCAGCTCCACACCCGGGCAGCTCTGCGCCGCGCTGGCGGACCTGGTGGCAGCGGCGGAGCTGTTCGGCCGCAAACCGTCGTTCTGGAATTGGGCAGCGGACGCGGCTTCCTTACTGGGCCGCAGCGCCGAGGCCGAGACCTACCGCAAACGCGCTACGGCCGGCGCCTAAGCTCGTTTCGAGGCCGTGCCTTCCAGGTGGATTGCTCCGATGGCGCAATTGCGTGGCGCGGTGATGGCAAACATGACCGCGGCGACGACTTCACGGCTGGTCAGCTTGCCGGCTGCGGTTGGTTCCCGAGTGTCGTCCGAGCCGGAATCGACGTGCTCGAAGTCGGATGGAAAAATCCCGGCGACGCGGATGGCCTGGGGTCGCAGCTCGGCACGCAGTTTGTCGCAAAAACCTGCCTGCCCATGCTTCGCGGCATGGAACGCCGTCGATGCGCAATCGAACTCTCCTCCGGGCAGCCCGGCGGTTGAGACTATGGTCACGATGTCTGCAGACTGCGACCGAACGAGTCCCGGCAGAAGCCCGCGACTGATGAGAATCGTACCCGTGACGGCGGCGGCCACTGTCGCAACGATATCCGCCTCCGGCAGGTCCGCCAGACGCCCTTCGAGCCACGGAGCGCCGTTGTTGATCAGCACATCCACGACTGGATTCGTGGCAAGGATGACTTCGCAAGCCGCACTGATACTCTCGCGCTGAGCGAGGTCACACAGCACGACTTCGGATTTCTGTTGCGTCCTGCTGGCGATGGTGGCGACGACTGCGTCGAGAGCCGCCGTATCCCGGCCCAACAGCACGACGCTACCGCCGGCGTCCGCGGTCGCGAGGGCGAGCGGGCGGCCCAGACCGCGAGCGGCTCCGGTGATGACGATGCGGCGCGACGCCAGTGCTTTGCCGGGGGCCATCAGGGACTGCTTCTGTAGGCTTTCCATTCGAGGTCGACGATGTAGGCGTGCAGCGCCACCGCATCGGCAACCGTCATCTTGGTATTGGCCAGCGGAAAGCCCGCACCATCACCAAAGCCCGGCATTCCGTTCCGCCGGTGCGTGCCGCCGAGCACGATGGCGAAAAACTGTTCATGCACGTCGGCCGGCATATAGCGCAGATCCGGGATCGTGCCGTTGACCCTCCACTGGCCGCTGCCGTCGGCATCGGGCGAGTGGCAGTCGTCGCACATGAACTTGTAGAACACGCCTTCGCCGCGCTTGATGAGGGCCGCATCCGCCGTCTCCTCCGGCGGTCGCGGCACCGGCGGGATGTTCACCTCGGATACGGAAACGGCATCGTCCCGCCGAGCCTGAAGGCCAGCAGCCGCGAGGGACCGAGCTTGGACTCGGGCGTAGCCATGGTGCTCACCGGGCCGAACATACGGGAGGCCGATCCCAGCCCGACCGGCATCAGCACGTACTGATCGGTGTCCGACCATGTAGGTCACGGGCACCGAGTCGATCGCCGAGCCGGTCTCGATGGACCAGAGCTCTGCGGCCGCGGTCCGCCGAATAGGCGTCGAACTCGCCGGTCCCTTGCCCCTGAAATACCAGATTGCCCGCCGTCGAGAGCACGCCGCTGTTGGTCGAGAGCGGCTGCGGGACGGTCCAGCGCGCCGACTCGGTCACCGGATCCCAGGCGACCAGACGCCCGCTCGCCTGGTTCTGATAGCCGGTCGGGTTGGCGACATCATCGTAGGTCGGGATATACACCAGGCGCGTGATCGGGTCGTAGCTCATCGGCCACCAGTTGTGCCCGCTGCGCGGCCGCTGCACCGCAGCGACTGACAGAGTGCCCGCGTGCGCGCGTGGCGAGGTCCCGCTTGCGAGATCAGCCCGCCGCTCCTGGCATCGAGCAGATAGAAGATGCCGGTCCTCGGCACCGTCATGACCACGTGCCGCTTCGCGCCGCCGATCGCAAGATCGGTCACGAGCACGTGAAAGTTCTCGGTGTGGATGTTGGTCTGGTAGTGCCAGGCGTACTCGCCGGTATCGGCCTTCACGGCGACGATGCAGCCGGCGAACAGTCGCGCACCGCCGACCTTCATATTGGCGCGATCGCCGAAGAGCTCGTCGGGAGTCGCTCCCGCGGTGCCATAGATCACATACTGGTGGCGGGGTCGTAAGTGATCGAGTCCCAGACGTCACCGCCGCCAACCTGCCACCAGTGATCGCCGGACCAGGTCTTGGCCGCCCGCTGCAGCGCGCCGGCTCTCGAATCCCTTCGCGGGCTCGCCCGGCACGTTCCAGAACCGCCAGGCGAGCTTGCCGGTATCGGCATCGAATGCGACCAGTGAGCCGCGCACGCCGGTATCCGAGCCGTTGTAGCCGATATAGACCTTGCCATCGCCAACGGTTGGCGCGCCGGTGATGCCGGTCTGCGTGGCGTCGACGCATACCGGCGAGCCCCAGAGCTCCTTGCCGGTGGCGGCATCGAGCGCGATCAGACGGCAATCGCCCGTGCCGAAGTACACCTTGCCGCGCCAAACGGCGACGCCGCGGTTGGTGCGCGCGGCCCAGGAATTGCGCATCACGCTCAGGCGCACGTGCGGGTCGAACTTCCACAGCAGATCGTCCGGAGGCCGCATCGACCGCATAGACGCGATCGAGCGAGGCGGTCGCGTAGATGGTCCCATCGACCACGATCGGCTCGGTGGCGAGCCCCATCGGGCTGTCGATGTCGAGCGACCAGGCGAGCCCCAGCCGCCCGACGTTCTTGTCGTTGATCTGTCTGAGCGGGCTGAAATGCTGCGAGCCGAAATCGCCGCCGAGCACCAGCCAATTGCGGCCGCCGCGCGCTTGCGCCATCACCCGCGCATCGGTGACATCGCCTGCCTGCCTGGCGACCCGCGGGTGTGCCGCCCATGTCGGGGCGAGGACCGTCGCCATCAGCACCGCCGCCGAAGCGATCGCGACGCGGGCTGCTTTCCGGATGCTCATGGCCGAGCGGAGCGGCTGCGCTCTCTCAGTAGCGGTATATGGCCGTGAGACCGAAGGTCCGCGGCGGGAAAGTCCACTGGTCCTGCAAGCGCGTCTGTGACTCGCAGGCAAGAGTCGCAGGCGTGCACAGGCCGGGATCGATCGACCACTCGTAGTTCGTGACGGTATGGGTGTTCGGCGAGATTGTCGACGAAGCCCTCGAAGCGCCACGCGCCGAAACGCATGCCCGTCCGCAGCGACATGTAGTTCGTGGAGCTGAGCACGTAGTCCGCCGGATCGTACTGCTGCGTGTTGCCGTCCTGCTGCGGCGATGGCCACTTCGCGCGCCCCTGGAACTCCTCGTCGAAGCGGACGAAGGTGTGTGCTGTAACAGGTCGAAAGTCGTACTGCAGGCCGATCGAGGCCGTGACCGGCGGACCCGGCTGCCCGCTCTGTCCGGTGACGGCATCGCCGCTGCTCACGATAGGCGTGACTTCGACGGGTGAGAAGCGGGCGTCCCGGGAGTAACGCGCATCGGTATACCCGGCGGTGATCTCGGCCGTGAGGTTTCCGATGAGTGCGATATTGAGGTCGATATCGGCGCCCTTGGCGACCGCCTGCCCCAGGTTGGCGATGAAGGAGATCTGACAGACTGGCGGCACCACCGTCTGCTGGATGTTGTTCCACTTGATGTAGTAGATGCTGGTCGCGACCTGCACCCGTCCCCGGACATTGTTCTTGGCGCCGATTTCGAAGCTGTTGACCGAATCGGAGCTGAAGGTCTTTGGGGCGGAACTGATGCCGAAGTTCTGGAAGTCGGTCGCGCAGGCGGCGTAGGGCACGGGATTGTTGGCGCCGCCGGGACGGAAGCCCTTGGCATAGGTCGCGTAGTAGAGATCATTGTCGTCGTACTGGTAGGAGAGGCTCGCCTTGGGCGTGAATGCCGTCTCCGTCTTGCCGCCGCTGCCGGTCTGCGGCGTCAGGAAGAGCTGCGGGCCGCCGGTCAGGGTGTTGAAGGAGTACTGCATGCGCGATTCGCGCACGCCGAGCGTGAGCTGCCACTGCTTGGTGAAGGCATAGGTCGCCTGACCGTACCAGGCCACCTGGGTGTCCTTGGAGTAGGTCTGCAGGAAGTACGAGTCGTTCGGGAAGCGCGGATCGTAGGTGATCGGCTGATATGGCGTCGTGCAGGCGTCGCGTCGTGGCATCGAAATTGCAGAACACATCCGTGTAAGCCTCGCCGAGATAAGCTTCGGTCAGCTCGTTGAGATCCGGGTCGTGGATCTGCTCGAGGTAGCTCTGCCGGTCGGCGGCGAAGAACAGACCGGTGGTCCAGGTGAGCGCGGAGCTGGGATCGTTCGACTGCAGCCGCACCTCTTCGTTGAAATTCCGCTGGTTGTTGTTGATCGAGGCCGGCGAGCGGTAGTTGGTGGCGCCGTCCGGCAGATGCAGGCCAGCGCCATCGATCAGCAGCGGCAAGCCGTCGGCGACGGAACCGAACACCGCGGCGGACTGGTAGAAGCCCAGGTTATAGATCGTGCCGTCGTAACCGGTGAGGTCGTTGCGATGGTAGTACGAGGTGTCTTCGATGAGCTGGACCTTGCCGAAGTCGCCCGTGACCTGCACCGACGGCAGGTAGAACCGGTCCGGACGCACGCGCTGGTCCGGATCGGCGCTCACGAAGCTGTCATTTCCCGGATTGGAGTACAGCGGCCAGAAGTCGTCGGTATTGTTCGATTCCCGACTCTGGTAGTAGAAGCCCGGGCGGACGCGCCAGGTGTCGTTCACCGCCCAGATCGCATCGAGCCGCACCAGTGCGGACTCGGAGTAGTTCGCATTGGACTCGACGTTGTTCAGGGTCACCGGATTTATCAGATCGATGTAGCCGCCGTCACGGCGATACCAGACCGTGGCGCGGACCCCGAAAGTACCTGGGATGACCGGCGTACCCGCCGCGATGCCCGCTTCATAGCTTGGAGCCCCGCCCTGCGTGTCTGACACCTCGTCGCGGCTGTAGATGCTGGTTTGCGTCAGGCTGGGAGGCGTCGTGATATAGCGCACGGTTCCGCCCTCGGAGCCGGCGCCGAACAGCGTCCCCTGCGGTCCGCGCAGCACCTCGACGCGGTCCAGGTCGAACGCCTGCGGCAGTGCCTCGTCGGGATTGAAAGCGAGCGCACGCATCTGGATCGGGGTGTCGTCGATATAGATGCCCGTCGTGCCGGCGCCGCCGGTCGAGGCGATGCCGCGGATGGAGATATTGGCCGTACCGGAGTTATCGATGTAGACACCGGGAGTGAAGCGCGCGACGTCCTGGATGTTCTTGATGCCGCGGATGTCCATGTTGCCCTGCGTCAGCGCCGAGATGCTCATCGGCACTTTGCTGATCGACTCCGCGCGGCGGGTAGCGGTGACCACCACCTCCTGCAGCGCGGGGGCCGCGGCGGCGCTCGAGCTGCTGTCGCCGGCGCCGTTGGCCGTGCCGGCCGCCGCATTCTGCGGCGCCGCGAAGGCCGGTGCGGCCAACAGGGCGAATGCAAGTGCGCCGTATATGAGCCGTCCCCGGACCGCGACCCGCTGCGGCTGGTGAAACGCCTCGAAACCGTGTCGAACGTCATGCATACGACTGACTCCCCGGTCGTGGCCCGCAGCGCGTGTGATATCGATTATCGCTACGTTTGCATCGAAGAGTTTAGCGCCGGGCGCCGCGCCGATCAAATGCAAAATGCTCTCATCGGTTACCGATACGCATGTATATACTCTATCCGCATGAGCAGGACAGCGAAGAGTCGTGCGGCGAAACGATCGTCGGCGCCATCGCGCGGCGCTTCCCCTGTCGCGGCGACCGCCACGGCGACACCGGCGCACGACCCGCTGTTCAACGATTCGGCACAGAAGGCGCTGGCCGTACTCGAGGCGTTCGGCCAGGGGCGCAGGGTACTGAAGCTGGCGGAGGCCGCGGAAGTCACCGGCATCACCAAAGGCTCGGCGCAACGCTGCATCCATACCCTCGAGGTGTTGGGATACCTGCGGCGCGATCGGCGCGGCACCGGTTGGATGCTGACGCCGCGCGCGCTTGGGATCGCGCACGCCTACCTTGCAGGATACCGGCTGATCGAGCAGGCGCAGCAGCACCTCGTGGATCTCAACCGCGCCACGGGGGAATCCGTCAGCCTGTCGGAGCCCGACGGGACCGACATGGTGTTCGTAGCCAGATTCCCCAGCCACAAACGCTTCCTGATCCATATGCCGATCGGCAGACGGCTGCCGATGTACTGCACGGCATCGGGCCGCGCATATCTTGCCGCTCTACCGGCGGCGGAAGTGCAGCAGTTGCTGCGGCAATCGTCCCTGCGGGCGCTGACACCCATGACCGTCACCGATCCGCGGCGCATCCAGGAGCTGATCGCGGCGGCGCATGTCGACGGGTATTCCTACTCCGACCAGGAATGCTATCGCGGCGACGTAACGGTCGCCGCAGCGGTGATCGGCGAGGGTGGGCATCCCATCGGCGCCGTCAATATCTCCGCCCCCATCAGCCGCTGGACCCTGGAGGAGATGCGTGCGAAGCTCGCTGCGTTGGTGATGGAGACCGCGCGCGCCGTCTCGAGCGGCGCAGTCCCGCAGGCTCACGGATAGCAGTCGTCACTCCTACCGGAGCAACCCCATGTCCAACCGACCAGCCCACGCCCAATCCCGCCCCCGGCCTCTGCATCTGTTGTCGCTCGGTCTGTTGCTCCTCGCCGGCTCCGCGCTGTGGACTTCGGCCGTGGCGCAGTCCGCGGACCATGCCGCCGTGTTCGATGCCAATTGCTCCATGTGCCACCAGCTCGCCGCGGCAGGTGTGCCCGGAGAATTCCCGCGGCTCGCCGGACGCGCCGGCAAGATCGCTGCCACGAGCGCCGGGCGCAACTACCTCGAGCGGGTAGTCCTCTTCGGGATGATCGGCAAAATCACCGTGGACGGTGTGCCGATCGTCGGCGGCGTCATGCCCTCCTTCGGGTCGCTATCGGATCAGGACCTCGCGGCCGCGCTCGATTACATCGCCAGTCTGGATGACGCCGGCAAGCTGAAGTGGCAACGGCCGGTGTTCAAGCCAGCAGACCTGGCCAAGGCCCGTGCAGACAAAGCCCTCGCGCCGGCAGAGGTGCATCAGCTGCGCGCCGCGGCGACGGCGGGCGCGAGCCGCTAGGTCTTCGCGTTCTGCGCGATGAATGGAAACGCGCGCTTCGACAGCACCTGCTCCACCGCCCAGTGCGCGGTGAGGAATGCCGCATCGGTATGCGGGCTCGCGGCGGCATCGGCGTTGGCGATGGCAATGAGCCCATAGGGCTGTCTCGCCACCACACAGGCGCGCCGCTCGGTCTCCGTGAACACCCAGTCGAGAGGATCATAGAGACTGTTGTACGTATACGAGTAGCCGTGGCCCCAGCGGTTGACCATGATGCCGAGGATGTCCCGCCGCGGATCAAAGCCCCCGGGCGACAGGATGCGGCTCAGCTGATCGCGGATATTGCGCTCGAAGGTCTCGAAAGTCGTGCTCAGGAGCTCGGCGCGCCCCGCCCGATGCTGCTCCTTCCGCGGGAGGCCGGGCACGTTGGGATAACGCGTGAGCGAGAGCACGACGGGCTCCTCCGGCGAAGCCGAATGACGCAACTCGCCGAGGTCGACCGGCTCCGGCAGTAAGACGGTGTCGTGGTACATCGTCGGGCAACTGACGGAGCTGATGCCGAGCTTCTCGAATGCTTTCCAGTTCCTGATCAGGACACTGGTGTAGACGATGGGTGCCTTGACGTTGTCGGCCAGTGCCGCCTTCTGCCCGGCGGGCAACTCCGGGATCACGTATGGGATCATCATGTTCCAGGACGCCATGACGCAGGCCCGGGCGCGCACATCGTACAGTTTGCCCGAGGGGACGTTGGACGGGCTGTATGAGATGATCACCTCCCTGGCGCTTGCGGCATCGCCGACGTGCCGGACGTTGAGTACGGTGCTGTTCAGGCGAATGCGGGTCGCATTCGAGGGCGATCGAAGCGCGCGTAGTCGACCCGCGCCATGCCGACGTCCTCCATCGTCGTGCCGGGCACGGCATCGGGGATGAGTCGACGCACCAACAGCCGCACGAGCGTGGCGTTCCCGTCCGGGAAGTGCACGTCACCTCCTCCCGGCCGCTGGCGGCCATGCTGTCCGCCCGGCAGATCGGCCAGGAGACCATCCGGGAGCGGGTCCAACCGCAGCCCCGCAGAAGCCGTCGCCGCCCATCACCCAGGCGAAGAGCGCCGGCGTCGCGTCCGCGCCCACGCCGAATACATCTCGGCCCAGCGCCATGTAAAACCAGTACGCCTGACTGTCGATCCTGGCGACCTGCAACAGATAGTCTTTGTAGCTGATGCGGGCGAGGCGCTCTATTTTCTGCGCCTGGTCGAGAGCGGCGAGATAGTCGGGCTGCTTCGGATCCTGCAGCCGCAGGAGATCCTGCCTCGCGCGCTCGGAGAGCGGCATGTGGCGCAGGTAGTCTGCGCCGAGGCGCTGCGCGGCCGCATTTGCCGGCGCCACCACCAGCCGATCGGCACCGAATGTCTCCCGCTCGAAGAAGTACCCGCTGCGCAGGCCGAGCGACGCATACAGTCCGGCGCCTGCCCTGTTCGCGGCCACGTAGCGCGGCAGATCCACCCCAATGTCATCCAATATCTGCCGCGCCCACTGGTTGTAGCGCGCCGGGGATTCGATGTCGAAAGTTCCGCCGTTGAGTGCCAGCGTCCTTCCCTGGTAGTGGAACTCGTTGCGCCGCGCGTGGCCACCGACATCATCGTGATTGTCGAGTACGAGCACCCGGGCACCGGGCCCTATGCTCTTGTGAAAAAAATGGGCAGCGGCGAGCCCGCTCAGTCCCCCGCCGACGATGACCAGATCGTAGGTTTCTCCGGTGTGCTCCGCGTGCCCGAGGTCGACGGACCGGCTGTCGCGCAGCGCGTGGGCCGCAGTGAACGATCCCGGCTGCGAGCCGCGGATCCCGGTGCGCATCGGCGGATAAGGATAGTCCTCGCCGGGAGCGGCGGCCGTGGCGGCGGCGCTCCCGCGCCCGGCACTCAGCGCCGCCTCGGGAAGCGCGAGGGATCCGGCGACCATCGCGACACCATTGAGAAAATCGCGCCGCGAGATGTCACGATCCATTCCGAGGCTACGATCCGAGCTGGCGGCAGGCTTGCCAGTGTCGTCGTTGTTATCGCCCGCATAATCGCTCTCTTTATCGCCCTCGTTATCGCTTTGGGACGGGGATCGCATGACTGGCCTCCGGCCGCAGATCAGCGGGAACCGGCTATTTGGGCGGCATAAACGTGCAGCGCCGCGGGAACCTGGCACCTCACCGCCAATCCGGCCACGACCTGGTTGCGATAGGCGGTCAATCCCGTGTCGGTGAGCGGCTGCCGGCGCAGCCGCGCGACCTCGGCGACCGTGTACGGCCGAGCCGGCCCGCCGCCCGCCACCGGCGCGCCGATGTCGAACGCGACAAAATTCATGACGTCGGTAAGCTGCCGGTCCGAAAGCGTCGAAAGCCCCACGTCTGGCAGCCGAATGATGAACTCCCTCCCCTGTTGGGTGCAGAGGAAGCTACCCGTGAGACCCCGCAGCGTTGGTACCGCCCCGGGCGCCGAGATGCCCTCGATACCGTGACAGCCACCGCAGTGGGTTAGATACGCCACCTGCGTCGCGGACAGCCGGGTCACGGTCCGCGTCGGACTCACCGTCGGCGCGGCCCCTAGCGCCGTCACCGCGATCAGCGCCAGCGCGCAACCAAGCCACCTCATCATTCCGCGAGGCCCACCAGGACCGCCATCGAGCAGTGATATTCGAAGGTATTGGTCCCGATGCACCAGATGACGTGGTTGTTGGCCTGCGGCCGGTAGATGGGCATCGCGTGATCCGTATTGAGGCAACCGCACTTGTTGCAGACGGAAGACCCGCAGCAGTCCCGATAGGCGATCAGGTACGAGCGCTGATCGGCGGGATTGATGCAGCTACCGATCCAGGACGTCGGCGAGGGCTGCGAGCCCGGAGGACAGGAATGTGTGCTGCCGCCACAGCATGAGCACAGGTTGCCATCGATGCCGCAGTAGCGCCAGTAATTGCACGCCTGGTCGTCGGTGGTTTGCGCCGCACGGCTGAAGTCCGTACCGGGGGCCGCATCTGTCGCACGCGCGCGTTGCACCGGCAGTAAAGGGAACGCGGGAGCCGCCACCAACAGAGCCCCCAGTCTCGCCAGGGCGCTGCGCCTGGACAGCTGCCCCGCCAGCCGACGCGTCAGCCGTTCACCCCACTTGTCTACTTCAGGTCGCTTCATTTCATTTACCCCCCACCCTGACCAGGGCCGGTTGCACGATCTGCATCGCGCGAAGCACCGCCCCGGAGTCGGGATTCATGACCCACAGCCAGCCGCCCGAGAGGGCGAAGAGCAGCGGCTGCGCATCCGCGGTGATGGCCACCAGAGACGCCGATTCCGGCACAGCGAAGCGCTGCACCAGCCGTTGCTGCCGGGAGTCGAGCACCCAGATCTCAGTGCCTGCCTGCTCGCTGCTCCACGGATGTCCCTCGTGCATCAGCACATACAGGCGGCCCGTCGACTGTTGATAGGCCGCGAATGCCTGACCGCCGGGACGCCAGGTGATCGAGCCCACTTTCGAGGTGGCCGGCGCGAGGCCGGCGGCCTGCTCCATCGACCAGGCCTTGTCGAACCTCGGCTGGTCTCCCAGGTGGACCGGGTGGACCCAGCCGTTGTTGGTGATGAAGAACGCCAGGCCAGTGCTGGCATCGCCGATACTCTCATCCATCACCGGGTCGTCCATGATGTCGAAGAAGCGCTTGGTGCGGTGGACCGAATACCGATCGTGTGCGTCGGCGTCGATCACTGCGAGCGAGCCGTCGGCGCACAATGAGGCGAATCCGCGCTCACCGAACGGATACACCAGGCCGCAGCCGGGAATCTCCACCGAGGCAAGGAGCTTGCGCTGCTCGAGATCGACGACGCTGACCGAAGGCGCCGGTTGGAAGCTGTAGTCGTACGCATAGCGGCCATCGGCGCTCAAGGCGAATGTATTCGTCTTCGGATCGGAGATCAGGCGCCCCGGCAACGTGATCTCGCCCTCGTTGCGCAATGTGGGGCCGCCATAGATCGACAGCACATCTTCGCGTGTGCCCCGGTTTCCCATCGTCCAGTATGTCTCCGAGACGTACAGGGTGCGATGGTCCGGCGCCCACGCGAAATTCTCGTATTGGGACGAATACACGGTGCCGACCAGGCTCGCCGTGTCACCGTCGATGATGCGAATACCCGGTGCGGCGCCGACGGAATCCATGGCGCTGTACGCCAGATCATGAGCCGTCAGGCCCGGAAATGGAGTCCTGGCCGCCGTTTCGCTCTGCAACACCGGGGGTGTGGCGCCTGCGGCAGGAGCCGCGGCCTGCGCCGGCTGCGCGAGCCGCCCACTGGCCAGTATCCACACCGCCCCGATAGCACAGATGGCGGGGCTACATGGAAGTCGCTTCATGGGCTACCCCCCTTCATATCGTTAGAGATAAATTCCGGGTGCGTGGCGCCCGCAGGCGGGGCGGCCGCGCGGCGCGCCGAGCGCAGCATCACCACCGCGGCATACGCGACCACTACGGTCACCAACCACCGCAACGCTCGCAGCGGCAGGCTCTTGACGATGAATACGGCGATCAATACGCCGACCACACCGCCGAAGGTGAGACCCAGGGAGGGCCCCCACGCGAAGCGCCCGGTGCGCAGGAATCTCAGGCCCGCCACAGGCAACATGATACCGCCCGAAGCCATCATGATGGGAAACGCGGTTAGCGGATTCAGGCCGAGCAGCGCCAGCACCACCATGCTCGGGGCGTACCAGCCGATGCCGATGGTGTTGAGAGCGCCGAAGACGAAATTGGCTGTTACCGCGATGACGAATGGGCCGCCCGCGAGTCCACGCGCCATGCCGCCGACCGGGAAGGCGCCGAGATTGCCCATGACGAAGGTCACCGCCGCGATGAGGAGCGCCACCCCCATGAAAATCTGGATGGCGCGCCGCGGCATGCGGCTGACCACGCCGGCACCGAGCCAGGCGCCGATCGTCGCGCTCGCCACCATGGCCACGAGCAGCTTCGGCTCGACCGCGATGACGGTGACGAAAAAAACAGTCTCGGCGGCCCCTACGGCGACACTGCCGACATTGAGAGTGCCGGGAATGAGCTCATCGCTCGGGCGGCCGCGGAACTTGTAGAGCGCAGTGGTGGGCGCATATGAGCCGATGCCGAGCGCATCGAGAAAATTGGTGAGCAGGCCTATTCCGAGGTCGGCGAGGGTCGGCCGCTCGCGCCGTTGGGGATCGCGTGCGAGGCGCAGCCATTGCACGGCGAAGATGGTGGTGAACACGCCGAGCGCCGAGAAGAGCACGATCTTGCCGAGGCTCATGCGGCTCTCCCCGGCAGGGGCCGCCGCAGGCTCTGCTCGAGAGCATCACGGAGCTGCAGGTAACGGATCGTGGCGCGCGCGGCCAGTCGGCTCAGGCTGTGCAGGCGAATGGGTCGCAACGGGGTGACCGGGAAGTCCAGGCTCTCAACCGACTCTCCGAGCGCCCGGCGGCCCAGCAGCCGTCCCATGGCGGTCGCCATGGCCACGCCCCGGCCGTTATAACCGAGGCCGGCCAGCAACCCGGGCGCGGGTGCGTGCAGGTGCGGCAGGCCGTCCTGAGTCATGGCAACGAACCCTCCCCAGCGGTACTCGAGAGGAAGCCCGACGAGCTCGGGATAGATGTCGCGTATGGCGCGCTCGTGGGCCGTGGTAGTCCCGGGAACCGGCACGTCGGCGTAGGAGCCGCGTGTGCCGAGCACGAAACGTCCCGAGGCATCGACCCTGAAATAACACAACAGACGCTGGGTATCGGATACCGACTGACCGTGAGGCAGTATCGCCGCGCGCAGCGGCGGCGGTAGCGGCGTGGTGGCGACCTGGATGGACGGCACGGTTACCACCGTACGCCGCAACGCATCGAGTGCCCGATCGGTATAGGCGTCGGTGGCCAGGATCACGATGCCGGCGTCGGCCGAACCGCGCTCCGTATCGACACGCCATCCGCCGGCGACGCGCGACAGTTTAGCCGCGGCACTGCGGACGAAGATGCGTGCGCCGCATCGCGTCGCGGCACGCGCCAACCCCCGCAAATAGGCTAGTGGTTGCACCGTGCCCCCCCGTCTATCGATCCAACCGCCGCAATAGCGCTTGCTGCCGGTCAACTGCGCCGCCTCGCGATCCGACAGCGTGGCAACATTGGCGCCGCGCCGGCGCCACTGCTCCGCGCGCTGCTGCAGCCGCGGCAGATGCGACTCCGATACCGCCAGTTGCATCCAACCGGTACGCACGGCGTCACACTCGATCGAGTGGCGCTCGATGAGGTCAAACACGAGGTCCGGCGCCTCCGCCGAACGGGCGGTGAGTTGTGCGCCGATCCGCTCGCCATAGCGGGCCGCGAGCAGATCAGGGTCGTGTTTCAGGCCCGGGATGACCTGCCCGCCATTGAGGCCCGAGCCACCCGCGCCCAACTCCCCGGCCTCCAGCATCACGACCTCGCGCCCCGCCGCGGCAATGTGCAGCGCGGCCGACAACCCGGTGTAACCGGCGCCGATCACGACCACGTCCGCGCGAGTTGCGCCGGAGAGTTGCGGCAGTCGCTCCATCGGCCTGCAGGTCGCCGACCAGAGCGAGCCCGTCGCCGCTGGAGTTGCCAAGACAGGATGGCCCTCTTAACTATTGATTATCGATACAAACGAATCGAACTGCTGCGGGCAGCATAAGGCCGTCCACCGAGCGGCGTCAATCAGACGCTACCGCTCTGAGGTGGAGTGAGAGGTGTGGGTGGCGAGATATTCCTGCACCGAGCGCAGCCCGAGCTCGTGTGCGGTGACCAGACTTTCCAGGTGCTCGCGGCTGTTGACCAGCCCCTGCGCGACGATGATGCCGGCGGCGCTGACGAGCACCGCATAAGGGAGCTTCGCCACCTGGAAAGCCCGTCCTACCTCGGGCGCATTGGCGAAGTGCTCCGGCTCGATCGCATGACGTTGTACCATCTGCCGCTGTTGCTCCTCATCGCCGTCCCCGATCAGCAGCAGCTCCAGGCGCTCGCTCTGCGCGAACACCTTCACGGTGGGGAGAAGCGACTTGCAGATCGGACAGGTCGGCGACACGAAGAACAAGAGCCGCAGCGGCCCCTCGGGCATGGGTCCGCCGACCTCGACGGTGCCGCCAGCGAAGGTGCGCACCGTGAGCCGCGGAGCCGATTCGCCCGTCTGCGGCCCGCGGCCCAGCGCCAGCGCACCGACCGGTGCAATGCGTTCGTGCAGCACGCCGACCTGACGGGCGAGCGCCAACACCGCGACCGCGAGGATTATGACGACGACCCACAACATCACCTGCGAGGTGAGCAACATCAGGCGAACCTCCGGCGCAGCTGCGCCGACAGATGACGCAGGGAGAGCAGCTCGCCGAGCACTACGTAGAGCGCGTAGCCGGCGAGACCCGCGCCCAGGCCGTCCACCCATTGGAGCACGGTGGCACCGCCTGCCGGCGCGGCAAGAAGCGGAGTCAGCAGGGCCGCGAGCAGGAAATTGCGCACCACCAGCGCCGCACTCAGGCGCTGACGCAACCCCGACTGGAAACAGCCACAGTCGATTTCGTGCCGGCCGCGCGCCAGGTTGATACCCATCGCGAGCGCAAAGCCGGCGAGCAAGGCGATTGCAAGCGTCGCGCCGGCCGCCAGCCACGCGCCGCTCACCAGCGACAGCACCACCGCGCACTCGAGGCCAACCACGATCCATGCCGCGGTCGCGGCCGCCGACCCGGGCAGCAGCCGGTAGTTGGCTACCACACCCGCAAGCTCGTGGCGATGCCTGATCTTGCCGGCGGCGGCCGCGGCAAATACCAGCGCGCCGAGAAGCCGACCGGCCAGAAGGATCGAGGAGTCTACCGTCATCACGAGCGCAGCGTAGCAGACGGTTTGCCTACAGGCCACTCGCGACTCAACGTCGCTTGGAAAACCTCACGTCTCGCGCTTGCGTACGAACAGGCTCTGGGTGGCGCGGCCAATCACCCCGTCAATATCGTACAACAGGGACTCCGCCAACCCCGAACCCTCGTCGCCGAGCAGCGTGCGCGCCTCCAGACATACCCATTCGCCGCGCGGGCGACGTAACAGGTTGATCGTGAGGTCGGAATTGACAAACACATAGTGCCGCAGATCGAGCACCGCGCTGACGCCGTTGCCGGAATCAGCGGCTACCGCTACGCGCTGGTAGACGCTGGGTATCTCGCCCGCGACAATCGGATGGTTGAGGCGGAACCAGATGCTGCTCGGCCCATCGAAGAGCTTGCCGGCCGCGACTCGGGTTTCGACGAGGTCGAAATAGCCCACGTGCCGATGCTCGAAGGCGAAACGCGAATGTGGCAGGTCCTGCGGCGCGCGCGCGACGCGCGGCAGGGGGTGTCCGGGCAGACCCGCCGCCACCGGTTGGTCGATTGCGCGCTGGGCCAGCGCGGTGAAGCGAGCCACCTCCTTACCCTCGCCGTAGAGCCGCGCCGACAGGTGCGCGGCATTGCGACCGGCGTAGTCGATGTCGACCTCGATGCTGAGCTCGGCTATGGGCACGGGCCGTAGGAGATTGGCCGTGAGCCGGACGATATGCGTCAGACCCTGCTCCGCCACGGCTCGCTCGATTGCACCGACCACCAATGCGATGGGTGGGCCCGCGTGCTCGTGCGCGGGATCCCAGGGTCCGCGGGTCAGTCCGGTCGCAAGATAGCGGCCGTCGGGCAGGGGCACAAAGGCGCTGGAAGGAGCTGGGTCATTCATGGGCGAATGGCCCTAAGGGCGTGCGGTAAGCTTCTCGAGCTGCTGCTGCACCTCGCCGCGAAACTGCAGCGGATGCGCGATCTTGTGGAATGGCTCGGAGGTTCCACCTGTTCCAACCATCGTGATGCTGCCATAGCCCATCATCCGGCCGATCATGGGCTCGCTGACTTCGATCGTCTCGATTTTATTCAGCAGCATCTCGATCGTCTTGCGGCTCACGAGACCCTGTTTCACCACGACGCGGCGCGTGGTCACGGCCATCTCGGTCGCGTTGCGGCGCACTGCGCCCGCGATGATCGCCACGAGGCCGCACAACAGGAGGGCGGCCGCGCCGCCCTCGGTGAGATGTTTGCTGGCGATACTGAGTTCCGGGTGATGGAAAAAGTAGATCAGAAGTGCTGCTGCGCCGGCGAACAGCAGCAAAGCAAGGAGAATGTGCCGAAGCATCACGATCCAGTGCAGACGCGTCTGATAGACGACGGTCTCTCCGGGTACCAGGCTTGCGTCTATATAGCTCATCGGCTTTCTCAGCCTCTCTTGCGCGAGCCCAGCAGCGCATCCACGCTCCAGGGGCCCGGACCTGCCACGCACAGGTAGAGAAAGGTGAAGCAGAACAGGACTGCGAGATCGCCCCCATTTAGAATAGGCAGCCAGTTCTTGGGGAAATGCGCCATGAAATAGGCGACTGCCATGTCGCCGCACAGTATGAAGGCGACCGGACGGCTGCAAAGCCCGATGGCGAGGAGCCCGCCGCCGACGAGTTCGATCACGCCCTGCACACCCAGCAACGACATCAGGTGCAGCTGGGCAAACATCGGTTGATACGGAATGTGCAGCAATTTCGCGGAACCGTGCTGCAGGAAAAGCAGCGCCGCCACGATGCGCAGCACGCTTCGCGTCTGCGCCGACATCTGAGAGCCGGTCTGGGTCATCATTGCAACTTAGCTCCTGGTGTATTCACTTTAAAGGCCGCGACCTGCCGTTGGCCAGATCGCGTACGGGTACGTGCACCGCGCAAATGTCGACCTTTCCGGGAGGTCTGACATAAAACGCATCATGCCGATTGCGCGCCGCCGCCAATATCCTTTGGAAGGTGGGGCTATCGGTCCGTAGAATCTCGATGTTGGGTCGCTGTGACGGCGGCAGATCGGCGGCAACCCGGATATCCAGGATGGGAGTGCGATCCTTGGGGTGGGCATAAAAACCCATCGGGCCGGGGCCGCGCGGCAGGGTCGAAAGCTGCTCCATGCCCGCGACGACCCGTCCGACCACGGCAAGATTCCGATCGAGCCGTCGTGGCGACTCTCCGATGACGACGTAGAGCTCGCTCCCATTGCCGGAGTTTGGTGGATTGTCCCGCCCGACGGCCAGCGTTCCATAGCAGTGGACCAGCCAGGTCTCATTGCGGGCCGGATCGCGCGCCGCGGGAAGATCCTCCGTGAACCCCACCTCAGGGGCGTAGACGTCGCCATCCGGAAGTCTGACCCAGGGAAGCGAGCGCGCAATGGGGCGGGTGAACTCCGGGGGCAGAATGGCCTTTGCCTTTCCCAGCGGCCTGGCTTGGTGCGGATCGCCGCCGTCGAGCGTCTCGGGATCATCCCACTGGTCGACGAAGTCGTCCTGTGCACGAACGATAGCCACACCGTCGAAGTAGCGTTCCCGGACCAGGGTCTCGATGTTGGCCACGTGCAATGGCGAATAGGCCGGGTCGAGCTCCATGACGACGCGCCCGGAACGAAGACGCATCACCAGCAGGTTTTCCGGATCCGGGCGGCGCCACTCCGAAGACTTCGATGCGGCGAGTATCTGCGCGACGGCCGGCGTGTCCCTGCTCTTGGGAGCGCTCGCCAGCGCCGGTAGGCACACGAGCAGGGTCGCAAGCGCGAGAGTCCTGGTTGTTATGTTCATGGGCTCTATTTTTGCAGATGTATGTAGTCGGCGGATAGAGCCGGTACAGCAGCGTATGCAAGGCGGTCTGCGCCGACGGCCGCTGATCTTCCAGGGGTCGGCCCTGCCCGTCCACCACCATCACATCCTGCGCGCTCAGTCGGCCTTTGGCGGTGATGGCCTGGACCGCTTGCTCTAGCGAGGAGTACATATATATAGGGTGGCTGCCGCCACACCGGCGAGTCCGGGGAATGCTACAGGCGTGCACTTCGCCCCGCAACGGCCCGCCGGCGCTCAGGTTTTAGAAAAAACGGCCGCCGGGTGTCGAAAGCGACGCCAGCGGATCGTTTTAGGATTACCAATGAGTTCACCGGGAGCAGCCTCACCATGACCATTACCATCACCGCCTTCGAACGCTCGCCCGATGGTGGCAAGGGGCTGGCCCGCGATACGCGTGTCCGCTGGGCGCTCGAGGAGGTAGGCCAACCCTACGACGTTCGCTGCGTATCGTTCCGCGCGATGAAGGAACCCGCGCATCTGGCGCTACACCCTTTCGGCCAGATCCCGACCTACGAGGAAGGCGATCTCGCCCTGTTCGAGACCGGGGCGATAGTGCTCCATCTCGCGCAGCGCCATACCGGGCTGTTGCCGCATGATCCCAACGCGCAGGCGCGGGCGATCATGTGGATGTTTGCCGCGCTCAGCTCGGTCGAGCCTCCGATCCTCGAGCTCTCGAATGCGAAGTTCGCGGAGGGCGAGAAGCCATGGACCGAAGAGCGCCTGCCTCTGGTCAGGGATCGAGTCCGCGACCGCTTGCGCCTGCTTGCCGCTCGCCTGGGCAGTGCCGATTGGCTCGATGGCGCATTCAGCGCCGGTGACCTGTTGATGGTGTCGGTGCTGCTCAGGACGCGACCCTCGGGAATTCTGGACGAATTTCCTCAATTGGCCGCCTATGTCGCGCGCGGCGAAGCTCGACCAGCCTACAAGCGGGCCTTCGCTGCTCAATTGGCGGTCAACACCGCCAAGCCGCCGGGTGGCTGACCGCTGTTTAGACCCCACCCTCTATGAATCTGATGTCCCGGTCGGCGGCGTCACCGAGCACGGCGAGCGCCGCCCGGTACGCGGGACTTTCGTAGGCCGCTCTCACCTTCTCGAGGCTGTCGAATTCGAAGAGCACGGTGCGCTGGGCGAGTCCGGCCTCGTGCACGTCGGCGGGCATACCGCGGGCCAACGTGCGCCCACCAGCCGCCTGGATCGCCGGGCCCGCAAGCTTCGCATAGGCGGCGAGAGCATCGGGCTTGCGCACTTCGCGATAGAAGGTGATCCAATATGCTTTGGCCATCGTTGATCTTCCTCAGTGGGTGGTCCAGGTCAGCCTGAATGGCGGACCTGGTAGCGGCGCGCCTTCATGCGGTTGCCGCAGACTTTCATCTTGCACCAGCGGCGCGTGTGATTCCGGCTGCTGTCGAGAAACAGCCAGCGGCAGGTGTCTACCTCGCAGGCGCGCAGAAGCTTCATATCGGCAGAGAGCATGAGATCACGGGCCGCGTGCACGATGGCCCACACCGGCAGCTCTGCCTTCCGTTGCTCGAGCTGCCAGCACCACGCCAGGGCCGCGCGGCCGCCGACGTCCGGCCGCCAACTGAGCTCGCGATGACGGTCCGCGATATGAAGGTAACGCTGCAGCAACTCGAGACTGGCCGCTGGCGGCGGTCGCTCGTCGACCAGGGCGTATAGCGTTTCCGCCAGGGCCTCCCGCAGTGCACGCCCCGCGCGCAGTGCCCGACCCGCAGCCTCAGGGGTCGCGGCGCGCACGATCTGCGCGGCCTGCGCCGAGTCGAGCATCCCTGTCTCACGGGTAAATCGCAGCAGGTCACCATAGGTCTCCAGACCTTCGACACGGGCTTTGCCGCCGAAACGATTGTCCAGTGAATTGACGAAATCCAACGCGGGGTGGCCGCCGCACCGGTCGAAAGCCACCTCTTGAGCGCTCGTCGTCTGATCCGCCGCACTAACCATCAAATACGATTTTACCGGTTGCACCGCGCGGGCGCCAGGCAGTATATTAACCGTCGTTTTAAGTTTTAAAGGTTAGCACCCATGCAAGGGCCCCGGCGCCAGCGCATCGACCCGCGGGACGTACTCGCGTTCGCAGCGATCTACGTGTTCTGGGGCGGGACTTTTCTGGCCATTCGCATTGCGGTGCTCGAGCTGCCACCGCTCTTCGCGAGCGGCGTACGTTTCCTCGTCGCGGGCGCCACTCTTTATGTCTTCATGCGGGCGCGGGGCCATGTCAGCCCAACCCCGCGGGAATGGCGCAGCATCGCCCTGACCTCGCTGTGCCTGTTCGTGGCGACATATGCCGCGCTCTTCTGGGCCGAGCAGTACGTCCCCTCTGGCGTCGCCGCGGTGATCGAAGCGACCCTTCCCATCACCGCCATGGTGTTCGAGGTGTTTGTCTTTCGACAGCAGCGCTTTCGCCTGCGGACGGGCGCGGCACTCCTGCTCGGATTTCTTGGCGTCGCATGGCTATTGATCAGAAATCAACATGCGTTCCCGATACTTCCCTGCCTCATCATCCTCGCGAGCGGCATCGCCTGGTCGTTGGGAGGGGTTTTGACCCGCTCCATGAGGCGTCCGCACTCGTCCGCGCTCACCGCCGGCGCCCAGATGATGCTGGGCGGCATCGTTCTCCTGGCCTTGTCGGAGGCCACGGGTGAGTTGCACACACTTCCCCGCATTACGCCGCAGGCCGCCGGGGCGCTCCTTTACCTCATCATCGCCGGGTCGCTGCTCGGCTTCACCGCCTACGTGTGGCTGGTCGCACGCATGCCGGTGACGCAGGTCGCGAGTCATGCCTACGTGAACCCGCTGATAGCACTCGCGCTGGGATACTTCGTGGCGCAGGAGACCCTGACGCCCGGCATGTTGTTCGCCTCGGCGCTGGTGATAGCAAGTGTCGTGTTGATCCTCACGGCACCGAAGGAGCGCGAGCGGGCCGCGATCGGATCGAAGCGACTGCAGGCGAGCCCATGATCGTCAGAGTCTGGCGCGGTAAGACCAGCGTGACCAAAGCCGACGCATACGCGAGTTTCCTGCGGACATGCGCCTACCCCGACTACGGCGAGACCGAAGGCAACCGCGGCTGGATGCTGCTCAAGCGGCCGCTGGCCGAGTCCGTGGAATTCATGTTCGTGTCGTTCTGGGAGTCGATGGATGCGCTTGCGCGCTATACCGGCGGCGACCCGAACCACCCCAAGTACTACCCCGAGGACCGGGCCGCGCTGCTGGAGTTGCCGGACAGCGTCGATCATTTCGAGGTCGTCGACATTCAGCCGCGATGGCAGTCGCCAGCCGATGACGAGCCATTCTGATAACTCTCAATCGCGGGCTCCGCTCCATGCGCGCGCCGCGCGAGGAGCGCGTAAGGCACACACGCCGCGGTGAGGCGCTACCACGAACAGCACGCCCCAGCCATTGCTCCTCGCAAAAAGGACGAGCAGTATCAAGTCGAGCGATAGCAGGAGAAGCGGCAGCCAGGGATAACCCCAGGCGCGAAACGGCCGCTCGAGGTTTGGTTCCAGCCTGCGCAATCTCAGCAGGGAGAGATTGATGATGACCCCGCTGATCCCGTTGGCTATGGCGATGAGCCCGAAGACGATCACGAACGAGCCGGTCGCCGCCAGCGGAATGGTTGCGAGGGCGCTGAGCAGATATGCGAGGTCCGGGCTGCCTCCTTTATTGACGTGCCGAATCGGCGCGGGAAGCAAACCATCGCGCGCCAGGGCGTGGATTACCCGGGCGCACGGCATCATCTGGCCGTTCGCAGAGCTCATCACGGTGATCATTGCGCCGAGCGCGAACAGGATCCCCGGAAAGGCGCCGCCCGCCCGCGCCAGGACCGCCGTGAAGGGCAACACGCTGCCTGCGAGCTCATGGACCCCGAGCACCCGCAGGAGCGCCACATTGATCAGGATGTAGAAAATCGCGACCAACAGAAGACCGGCCAGCACCGCTCGCGGAATATTGCGCGACGGGTGTTCAGTCTCCTCCCCGAAGTAGGCAGGATAGCTCCAACCTGCATACGCACCCAGGACCATTCCGTAGGCGAGGATCACGCCCGTCCAACCGATTGTCGCCGTTCCCCGCCACCACGGCCGCGGCAGGCTGCGCGAACGGCGGTCCCGAGACCATCGCGGCGGCCGCTGCGATGAAGCCGATGAGCATGATGACCTTGATGAGCGAGGTCGTTTCCTGGAGGGCGCGTCCGGACTTGAGCCCTATGATGTTCGCCGCATAGAGCGTCACCTGCAGGGCGATCGCAACCATGGGTTTGAAAGCAGCTGTACGCGGGAAAAGCACCGTGAGGAAATCGGCGAACGCGATCGATCCGGCCGCTGTTCCCGCGAACATGGCCAGGCAGTCCGTCCATCCTATGAGGAGTCCGACGACATCGCCGAACGCGCGGCGCGCGTAGACATAGATGCCGCCCGACTTCGGGTAGGTCGTCGCGAGCTCGGCGAGAATGTTGACCCCGAGGGCGCAGTGCAACGCACCAACGGCCCACAGCCCGAGAATCACGGCGGCACTCGGGATGGCTGTCGCGATCAGCGCGGCGCACGCAGGATCCCAGCGCCGATGGTGCCGCCGATCGCGATGGCGATGCCGAAGGCGATCCCGAGGATGCGACGCAAACCCCCGGCGGCAGGGTTCAGGGCCATGGCGCGACCGATACTCCCTTATTTTTCAATAATATATGACCGCCACCGACTAAGTATTATCATGTCGAAGCGCGCCAAAGTAAGGGCCCCCGACCGCAGGTGACAGCCGATGTGCAGGAACATCAAGACGCTTTTCAATTTTGAGCCGCCCGCGACCGACCAGGAGATCAGAGCGGCGTCTCTTCAGTTCGTCAGGAAACTGAGCGGCTTCAACAGTCCATCGAAGGCGAACAGCCCCGCATTTGACCGCGCCGTCGAGGAGGTCGCCGCCACGGCGCGAGTGCTCATCGATG
The DNA here is from genome assembly GCA_963726045.1 of uncultured Pseudomonadota bacterium. GTDB lineage: Bacteria > Pseudomonadota > Gammaproteobacteria > Steroidobacterales > Steroidobacteraceae > 13-2-20CM-66-19. Next base: position 162,429 of record CAVSAZ010000008.1, on the reverse strand, counting down.
CCCTTGTGACCGCGCTCGGGGCCGCGCGACCGCGAAGAGGAAGCGGCGCGCGCACGAGCCAGGTCAGCGATCCGGTTCGGTCGCGCTTAATACTTCAAACGCCTGCATCGGCCATCCCTGGCTCACATCCTTGAATCCTTCAGGCTCCGGTCTATTTCGCCTGGATCTGCTGCACCACGGCGAGAGCCTTCGCGACGTGCTGATCGGGCGTGACATCACTGATCACGGTCACGATCTTGCCGTCCCGGCCGATGACGAAGGTCGTCCTATCGGCGAACCCATGACCGATCTCGACGCCGCGTACATCCTTGAGGCCGGCCTGCCCCTGGTGAACCTCGATCTGGTAAGACTTCGAGATCGCCCCGCCCTTGTCCGCAGCGCGTGGGAAACTTACCGGCACAGTACTTGGGGTCGGCGGAGAAGTCATTGAGCCGCTTGATGCTGTCGAGCGATACGCCGATGATCGTGGCGCCCGCGGTCGCAAATTTCCGACTATCCACCGCAAAGGTGTGCGCCTCGAGATCGCAGCCACCGGTGTACGCGGAGGGGTAGAAGTAGACGACGACGGGCCCCTTCCTCAGGGCTTTCTTGAGCGAGAACGTGAAATCCTTGCCCGCAAGCGACGCCTGAGCCTTGAACTGGGGGGCCGAATCGCCCTGCTGCAGGGCAGCCATCGCCGGCAGAGCCGCGACGCTCATCAGGAGTGCACCGAACAACAAACGTTTCATGTAGAACACCTCGGGTGAATCCGCCAACGGGTGCTCGCGACGGCCGCTTTCAACGACCGGGAGCGTTGCGCATTGTATAGCAGCGCTGCGGATTCGCCGCTCCGTTCGGCGATCCATTCACCGATTTTCGTCCGCAGGGAGCGTTCGTGAACCCCGGGCCTGTAACATGGGACTTACTCCGTTGTCTCCCCTGCCCCGGCAAGCTTCACTGCGCGCCCCCGCGGCAGCTTCTTGGCGGCCGTGATCGCATCCTCCACCTTGGACAGCGCCTCATCGCAGTAATCCAGATCCGCCAGCAGGCCCAGTTTGAACTGCAGCACGGAGGAATTGAAGCTGGCGAACATCGCCCACAGCCCCCGTTGATACAACTCCCGCATCATGTCGGGGCCGCCGGACGGGCTGTCGAACTCGAGTCCCATCGCGAGCCCGAGCCCGTGAACGCGCCGCAGATAACCCGTACGTGCCGCGATCTCTTGCAACCCCTGGCGCAGATGCACCGCCAGATGGCGCGCATGAATGAGGTTGCTCTCGGCCGAGCAGATCTCCAGCACCCGCTGCGCAACCCGGCACGCGACATCGGCGCCGCCGAAAGTCGACACATGCCCCCAGCCGTTCTCCTCCAGCCAGGCGCCGGCAGCGGGTGACAGCACCGCCGCGGCGATCGGGTAGAGTCCCCCGGAGAGGCCTTTACCCACCACCACGACATCCGGCCTCACCCGCAGCTGCTCGAGCGCCCAAAGCGTGCCGGTGCGGCCGAGTCCAGTTTGTACCTCATCGAGAATCAACAGCGTGCCGTGACGGTCACACAACTCGCGTGTTGCCTGGAAGAAATCCGCCCGCGGAGTGATGAACCCGTAGGTCGCCGCAACCGACTCCAGAACGACGGCGGCGATATCATCCCGCGACAGCGCCAGCTCCATGGCCGCGATGTCATCGAAGGGCACGCGCAGGAACTCCGGCGAATCGGAGTAAAAGTACTTCGCATTGGTGACATCGCCCGCCGCCCCTGACAGGCCGCTTCGGCCGTGATAGCCGATATCGAGCGTCACGATCCCGCGGCGTTTCGTGGCCCAGCGCGCCGACTTGATGGCGACATCCGTCGCCTCGCTGCCCGAGGCCGTGAAGACCACGTAGCGCAGTCCGGGCAGCGACCTCACCAACGCCTCGGCCAGGTCGGCGCGCGAACAGCTCACGAAATGATGATTGCCGATTCCGATGGCCTGCAGGCTGTGCTCGAGAACGGCCACCAGCTCCGGGTTTCTGTGGCCCAGATTGAAGGTGCCGCCGTTGAGATGGAAGTCCTGGAACTCTCTGCCGTCGGCGTCACGAAAGCGATAGCCCGCCGCCGCTGCGAGCAGCGGCATCACTCCCATCTCCTCGTAGGCGCGCACCCGGGCGGGGATGAGGTACTGGCGCGCCTTCTCGATGCACTCCCGCTTCGTCGCCTCTGCCATGAGCTATTCCAGGGCGGAGGAGTTCTCCGGAAGCAGGGCTCCCCCGTCGAGGACGAGCGTCTGTCCGGTCACGAAAGCAGCCTCATCGGACGCCAGGTACTGCATTGCGTACGCGATCTCCTCCGGGGTACCCAAGCGCCGCAGAGGAATCTGGGCCGCCATGGCGGCGACCTGATTCTCATCGCCCAGGGCGTCCATCGCCTCGGTTCTGATCAGCCCGGGCTCTATTCCATTCACCGTGATGTGAAACTTGGCCAGCTCCATGGCCGCCGCTCGCACGAAGCCGTTGAGCCCCGCCTTCGACGCGGCGTAATGCGACAGACCGGGAAGTGCCACCCGCGGCCCTGTCACCGATGAGGTCACCAGGATTCGCGGCTGTGGTGCCTGCTTGAGCCAGGGAAGAGCGGCCTGCGTGAGCCAGAATGCCGCTTTCAGATTCACGCTCAAAGTCTGGTCGAGTGTGTCCTCGGTCATGTCCGCAAGCGAGCAAATCGGATACACGCCGGCGTTGTGCACCAGAATATCCAGGCGCCCGAATTTCCGGGTCGCCGCCTCCACGGCCGCCCTGCAGGCATCCGGCGCGCCGAGGTCACAGACGTGAAGGGCCGCAGTACCGCCCTCACCCCTGATCGCCGCCGCGACGGCTTCTCCCGCCTCCTTGCCTCGCGTCGCGATGAGGACTCTGCAGCCCCCGCGGGCAAACACGCTCGCGATCGCCCTACCGATTCCACGGCCGGCACCGGTGACTACGGCGACACGGTCAACGAGTGAGAATGGCATGTCGTACTCCTAGCGGGCGCGGTGACTTCGAACCAGAAAATATCCCAGGGACAGCGCCAGCCCTACCGCGCACCAGCTGAGCGCCGCCGGCCGCAGTTGGTAGCACGAGGCGACCACTGCGAGCACGAACAGGAACCCAACAGCCGCCATCACGGGTCCGCCCACGGCGCGGTACGGCCGCGACCTGTTCGGGACGCTGTAGCGCAACCTGATGAACGCGCCCAATACCAGGAGATACGACACGCACACCAGGAAGATGAAGACGACCATCACAGCATCGGGTCGAAATGCGGCGGCAAACACGCCGCAAACTGCGGTAACCACGAGTGCGATCCATGGTGCGTGCTGCCGGTTGGTTACGGCGAGTACTTTGGGCAAATCCCCGGCCCGCGCGAGATGATAGATCTGCCGTGACGCCGCATAAGCAAGTGAAAAGAAGGTTGCCAGCAGTGCGACCAGGGCCCCGATACTCACCACGTGCGTCATGAGTGCAGCCCCGGGAGCTCCGGCGTGCGCCATTACCGCAGTGAACAACGGATCGTCGGAGACGCTCAGTTTGCCGACATCGGCGGTTGCGGTGGCGAAGAGCAGTGTTGCGAGGCCGACCGCTGCCGCAACGAATACCGCAAATCCCAACGCTTTGGGCATCGTCCGGCTGGGGTCTTGAGTCTCCGCCGCCGCCTGTGCAGCCTGCTCGACGCCCAGGAACAGGAAAAGAGCGAACGGCACACAGGCCAGGAGAGAGGCCGGTGTCGCATGGGCAGAGACGGCCTGCGCCCGCATCAGATTCGCGGCACTGAAGTGGAATGCCGCGAACAGAAAGAAGCTGATCAGCACCGCCACCACCACCGCGCCGGTCAGGACGGTCAGGCCGGCGACCTCCCGGGCGCCCCGCAGCTGCAGGCCAATGATCACGGCGAACATGGCAAGCTTGATCGGCCACCCCCCGAGGCCGGTGAGAGCCTGGAAGTAAGCGCTCGAAAACGACGCCGCGAGCCCGGTTCCGATCGCGAGCGCAACGGCAAGCGACAGGCCGCAGATCCAGCCCGCGGCCGGTCCGAATCCCGCACGCACGTAATGATCGAATCCGGCTCCCTCGGGAAACGCGGCCGCCAGTTCCGCCAGACATTGCGCCAGAGCGAAGAACATCACCGCCATCGCCACGGCATCGATCAGCATGCTGCTCCAGCCGCTGACCGCCAAGCCGTAATTCCAGCCGGAGAAGTTTCCGGAGATGGCAATCGCAATCCCGAGCGCCGAGACGCGTCGCCAATCCAATGCCGAGCGCTCCAGAGCAGTGGCAGTCGCCGCGGATTCACTGTTCATTACATTAGTGCCGTACGGAAAGATCGAATGCTCACTGTAGCATGGCATGCCGACATCCCACGCCTCAATGGAATCTGTAGTTGAGATCGAGTCCGACGGTGCGCGGACGACTGACGGTGTAGCGGGTAACCGCGGCCATCTGCAGGTCGATCTGCGGCTGCGGATCCAGCAGCACTTTCTTGTCGGTCAAGTTGTCGACGAACAGCGCCGCCGTCCAGCGATCTCCATGCACGCCCAGGCGCAGATTTCCGAGGTTATACGCCGGCAGGTGCACCAGCAGGCTGCTGTAGTTCCACAGCGTGATAGTCTCGCCGTAGGGCGCGTTGAGTCTCGAGCCGACGTAGTCCCACTCCAGCGAACCGAACATCGTCAGGCTTGTCGTCGATCTCGTGCTCGTAGTGCAGGATCGCGGAGGCGGTCGATTTCGGCGTATCGGGAATCGACACGCCGCTCGGGAAGCCGGTGACGACGCTGCTGTGGACGAACTTGGCGTCCGTGTAGCCGTAGTTCACGATGATGTCCCAATCCTCGCTCAGCAGCGCGCGCAGCTCGGCCTCCGCACCCTTGATGTGCGCATCGCTGCCGTTGGCCGTCAAACCGACGCCACCGATGTCGGTGGCCACCTGCGGATTGCTCCAGCTCTCGTAGTAGCCGCTAACGTCGAGCTGCATGCGGTTGTCGAAGAAGCTCGATTTCTCGCCGAGCTCGTAACTCCACACCCAGTCGTTGCTGAAGGTGCTCGGCGCCTGCAGCAACCCCGGATAGCTGCACGCCGTGTTGTTGAGAAGCTTCGCCTGCAGGCCGCATTCATCCCCCACCAGCACCGTGTTAGTGCTGGTGGCGGGCGAGGCGACCGGAAACGCGACGTTGACGCCACCCAGGCGGAAGCCTTTGGATATCGTGGCATACACCATGTCTCTGGCGTTGATGTTGTACTGCAGATCGAACTTCGGGACCGACCCGTTGGCCCCGTTCGATGCCGCGGAGGTGAACGGCACGTAATCGCCCTCGTAGCTGTTCGGCGTGATGACACCCCATTCGGTCTGCGACTCGCTCAGGCTGTAATGGTAGTGGCGCACGCTTGCGGCGACCTTCCAATGCCGCGACAGCCGGTAGGACAGCTCGCCGAACTCCGCGTTCTGGACCAGAGTCTGCGGCATGTCGATGACGGCGAAGACCGGGCCCCCGAGTATGGGCGTGCCCTGCGGCACGATCGACTGCAGATCGGTATCCGAGTACAGGTCCTGGTAGAACCAGCCGGCGATCCACTGCAACGACCCTGCCGCGCTCGAAGTCAGCCGCAGCTCCTCGCTCGTCTGCCGGGTCGAGTCGGCTTCGGTCGCGCCCGGCCCATTGGGCGCTGGTCCTGTCGGTCCTATGCCCCCGGGGGCGTCATACACCGGGATGCCGATCGCAGCGGCATTCTCTTCCGTGGCGTCCTGAGAAATCAGTGAGCCGCGATCCCAGTAGCCGGTGGCGGATGTGACCGTGAACGCGGGCAGCCCGATAGTTTACCGTGACACTGCTCAAGTTAAAGCGGTCGCGCTGCGGCTCGGGCGTGTCGTAGATCTCCCAGTGCGCGTTGATGGCCGGCACGGCCGGATCGGTGGGCGTGCCGTTGACGTCGACGGCGTTGGGAGCCGCCTGCTCGGTGAGCTGATACATCACCATGGGCGTGATCGAGAGGTTGTCGGTGGGCCGCCATAGAAGCGACATTCGCACCGACTCCACCTGGGTCGTATTGGCGCCCTCGATCTGGGCTTGCAGCGGCGCGGTGTAGAAGTTGGCGGGGCGCGAGTCGTCCGGAAAGGCGCCGGAGTCGACCGGCACCGCGCCATCAGCGATGACTCGCCGCTCGATCCAACCGCTGTCGTTCTGGAATGAGCCCACGAGGCGCAGCGCCACGGTGCTGCCTATCGGCAGATTGACCATGCCGTTTTCCCGGTGGTTGATGCTGCCGCCGTCGGCGGTGTCCCCGACGACCTCCTCTCCGGACGCATCGAAAGTATTCAGCTCGGGAGCGTTCGGCACCAGGCGAACCGTGCCGCCCATGGAGCTCGCGCCATAGAGCGTGCCCTGCGGGCCGCGCAGCATCTCGACGCGGCCCAGGTCATAGAGGCTCGGATCGACGACCACCTTGCCGATCTGATCGTAGAACGGCGCTGACAGCGGAACATCTCCCAGGTAGAAGCCGACCATCGAGGCGTCGCCGCCCGAGGAGTTGAGGCCGCGCATCTCGAACTCGGTCTCACCGGGTCCCGAAGTGCGCATGGAGATGCCCGGCACCGATTCGGCAAGCGAGTTGAAGTCCACCAGGCCGCGGCTCGCGATTTCGGAACCGGTGACGGCGGTTATGCTCGCGGGCGTAGTCTGGATCGTGGTCGGGCGCTTGGTCGCGGTCACCACGATCTCGGCGAGCTGAGGGACTCGGGTTTGGTCGGCGGCGGCATACGCCGGCCCGGCGCCCGCGGCCCCGAGGGCTGCCGCGACCGCCAACGCTATCAGGTGATTTTTACGCATCATGATCATGACATCCCGGGAGACTGCTAGCTTTTAGGTAGAAACTCGGCGACGCGTCGCGTGCCGAGCCGCAGGTAGCTTTCGGCAGCCGCAACGGTGGCTGGAACCACCACGGGTGAATACTCGAGGACGAGAGTGGAGCCGAGGTTGCGGCCGAACCAGCTGAGTACCTGCAGCCGCCTCATCATGATGAGGTGTCGCACCATCTCAATGTGCGCATCCGACAACGGCACCAGGCGCCGATAGCCGCGCAGCCACGCCTGTACGAAAGACTCGGCCTCCGGCAGGTGCTCGATCAGGCTGATGGATGTGGAGAGGTCGTAGAGCAGCCAGCCGGTGCCGCAATCGTCGAAATCTATGACGTGTATGTGCGGCCCGTCGACCAACAGATTTGCCAGCCGCAGATCACCGTGTATGAGCCCGAACCGGTCGGGCGCCTGGCCATACTCGGCGAGCCTCTTTGCGATCTCCTCGGAAGCGCTCCGCAGTACTGCCACCGCGCGCGTATCCAATCCGGGTGCGCGCTCCCAGGATCCCCATACGGCTCGCGGGCCGATCAATGTTACATAATCGAGTTGCGGCCGCAGGAAGGACTGCGGCCTGCGCCACGATCGGCCGTGGAGATGAATTTCCGCGCTGATCGCGCCGAGGCGCTCGAACCAAAGCTCGAGACCTTCGGGCGGCGGCTCCGTACCGGACAGGTACTCGAAGACAACGCAGCTCGCCACAGCGCCGTCAGGCAGGGTCACTTTGGAGATGCGCCGGCCATCACGCCTGGCCAGCGCGCGCGGAGTGCTCATGCCGGCTTCCGTTCGCAGCGCCTCCATCCAGTCGAGCTCGGATTGGATCTCGGCGTCAGCCCGCTGCCCGACCCGATACAGTCGCAATACCACCGGCCGGCCGCCTGCGGCAGGATCGACGCGGAACGTGGTGTTCTCGCTCTTGTTGATGAGCTCGAAGCGGCCGTCCGTCAGGCCATAGGCCTGCAGAAGGCTCTCGAGCGCCAGAGAGGAACTGCCTCCATCCTCGGATTCTCGACCGCTCAATGTAAAGTGCCTCAGCGCTGCGTGCGGCACCCAGATTGGCGAACCGGAAACCCAGCCGGTTGACCGGCGGAGACAAAGTCTTGACTGCTCAGAGGCCGGGGAGAGCTAGATCGAGCCGCCGCGGCGCAGATACTCGCGCGGCGATACGCCGGTCCACTGGCGGAATGCGCGGCTGAAGGCGCTGACCTGCGAATAGCCGAGATCGGCCGCGACATTGGTGACTGGCGCGCCGCGGGAGAGTTGCCGCCTCGCCAGGTCGATCCGGGTCGAGGTGAGCAGATCCTGGAACGTGAGCCCGCGCTGCTTCAGGCGCCGTTTCAGGGTCCAGGGGGAAATGCCGCACCGCCTCGAGATCACGCCGACGTCGCAGCCACCGGCCTCCAGTGCCAGGCCCATCTCATGGCGTATTCTCTCGACGATATCGCTGTAAGCCCGCGTGTCGGCAAGTTGCTTGCCAAGCTGCGACTCGAGCAGACACAGGAGATCCTGATCACGGCGCGGCATCACGCAATCGAGCTCGGCCTGCCGAAAGATGATCCTATTGGATGTCTGAGCAAAGAGCGGCCGGGTGCCGAGAAGCTCCTCGTGACGCGTGCGGCCCGACGGCTGCGCATGCATGAAATGCACGCCCATCGGCAGCCACATCGAGCCCAGGCAGTGACGAAAGACGTTGAGGAGCATCGCGATGGAAAGCTCGGCGTCCTGCTGCCGGGCCCGGATCGAGCCGTCCAGGATTGCATATTCGATCATCGCCCGCCCATCGGTCAGCGTCCGGACTGCCAGGTGAGTTGCCTGTTGATGGGCGGGAAGATAATCGGCGAATTTCCGCAGCGCCGTTGCCGAGCGTCGGCGCGCTGATGGCCAGATATCCGAGCATGCCGAGGTGCTGCGGATGGAAGGCCGAGCCGAACTCGAGCCCGAAGCTCGAATGCATCGTCTTGTGCGCGGCGATCTCGAAGACCTGGCAATACTGCGACAGTGAGATTCGGCGCGTGGGATCCAGCAGTTCCTGCACCTCGAGGCCCGCCGCGGTGAAAACATCGCTGGGATCGACCCCGGCTGCGGCAATTCGCTCGCTGACGCCGTGAGCTGCCGCTGCCATCACCAACGGCCGCTGCAGCTCACCGGAAGTAGACATTCATGAGGGATTGTTTGTGGCGGTGTATGCGTACCTGACCCCGTTTGAGCCTACCACGGTGGTCAAAGGAGTGGCAAGGAAGTCGCCGCCGGCGCCAAATCGGAGCCGTTCCTGCTTGTTCGAGTAAATATTATGCTCGAACATGTAAAGATCCGGATTCTACTTTCGCTAGGCTGCCAGCAGGATCCCCACGGGACGCTACCATGCCAGCCAAGTACGAGATGACGATCGGCGGCCGCCAGATTCCGGCCGCTGACTACCGCGAGACGCGAAATCCGGCGGACGGCTCCGTCGTCGGACTCTGCCCGGTCGCCACCTCCGATCACCTCGAGCAAGCGGTTCAGGCCGCCGAGCGCGCGTTCGAGCGCTGGCGCTACAGCACTCATGCGCAGAGAAAATCGGCCTGCGAGGCGGTCGCGAAGGCACTCGGGGAACATGCCCATGAGCTCGCCGCCCTCGTGACCAGGGAGCAGGGCAAGCCGCTGAAGGGCTTGGGGTCGGAATTCGAGCTGGCCGGAGCCGGCGGGTGGTCGGCATACACCGCCGCGATGGATGTCCCCGATCGGATCCTCGAGGCCAGCTGCAAGCAAACACGTGACGCTGACACACCTGCCGCTCGGCGTCGTGGCCTCGATCACGCCGTGGAACTGGCCTCTGTTGATTGCCGTCTGGCACATCCTGCCTGCCATCCGAACCGGAAACACGGTAGTCATCAAACCGTCGCCCTACACCCCGCTGAGCACGCTGCGTATGGTGGAGCTGATTGCCAAAGTGCTGCCACCGGGAGTCCTCAACGTGCTGGCCGGCGACGACCATCTCGGGGATCTCCTGACGCAGCACCCCAGGATCTCGAAGGTCGTCTTCACTGGCTCGGCCGCGACCGGCCGCCGCGTAATGATGAACGCAGCCGCCACACTGAAGCGTCTGACGCTCGAGCTCGGCGGCAACGATCCGGCAATCGTCCTGCCGCGGACGGATCCGGCCGGCATCGCCGAGTCGTTGTTCTGGGGCGCTTTCATCAATTCAGGGCAGACCTGCGCCGCACTCAAACGGCTCTATGTTCACGACGACATGTATGAGGCGACTTGCGGCGCCCTGGAGAGCTATGCGAGGTCGGTGACCGTCGGCAATGGGATGGACCCGGCGACGCAACTCGGCCCGCTGACGACCGAGCGGCAGCTGCAGCGCGTCTCTGACCTGGTCGATGACGCCAGACGAAACGGCGCCCGCATCATTTCCGGGGGCACGGCTAGCGCCGGACCGGGCTATTTCTTCCCTGTCACATTGGTCGGAAACGCCGAGAATGGGCAGCGCCTGGTCGACGAAGAGCAGTTCGGGCCGGCGCTGCCGATCATCCGCTACACTAGAGTCGAGGATGCCATCCGCTGGGCCAACGAAACGGATTACGGTCTGGCGGCATCCGTCTGGGGAACGGACCGGAATCAGCTCGCGGAAGTCGCGCAGCAGCTGGAGGCGGGCACGGTATACGTCAACAAACATGCCGAGGTCGCGCCCAATATCCCCTTCGGAGGCATCAAGAGCTCAGGTCTCGGCGTCGAGTTTGGAATAGAGGGCCTGCAAGCGTATACGACCTTAAAGGTCATCAATGCTGCCACTTGAATGAACGCCAACGATCCCGCCGGCGACGACATCGAATTCGCGACCCAGGACCGCTTGCGGGCGTTGCAGCTTTCCAGGCTTCGTTGGTCGCTGCGATACGCATACGACAACGTTGCCCACTACCGGCAGGCGTTCGAGCAGGCCGGAGTAACTCCCGAGGACCTGACATCGCTGGCGGATCTGTCCAGGTTCCCGTTCCTCCTCAAGGCCCATTTCCGCGAGCATTACCCGCTCGGCCTGCTCGCGGTGCCCCGCTCCAGCGTCGTCCGCATTCATGCGTCCTCGGGTACGACGGGCAAGGCAACCGTGGTCGGATACACGGCACGGGATCTGGCAAACTGGGCCGGGCTCGTCGCCCGATCGCTGCGCGCCGCGGGTGTTCGTGCCGGCGATGGCGTACACGTTGCATACGGGTACGGTCTCTTCACCGGAGGGCTCGGCGCGCACGCCGGCGCGGAGCGCCTCGGCTGCACGGTCATACCGGCGTCCGGAGGCCAAACCCAGCGACAGGTGCAGCTCATCAGGGACCTGCAGCCCCGCGTCATCATGGTGACGCCGTCTTACATGCTCGTCCTCGCCGAGGAATTCGAACGGCAGGGAATCGATCCGCGCACGACATCCCTCGAAATCGGGATTTTTGGGGCAGAGCCGTGGAGCGAGTCGATGCGACAGGCACTCGAGCAGCGCTTCAGGATCACTGCGCTCGACATCTACGGGTTGTCCGAGGTCATGGGGCCAGGCGTGGCGCAGGAGTGCGCCGAGACGAAGGATGGCCTCTGCCTGTGGGAAGACCATTTCTACCCCGAGATCATCGACCCTGACACGAGAGAGGTCCTTGCCGACGGTGAATTGGGTGAGCTGGTCCTGACCTCGCTCACCAAGGAGGCGATTCCGATCATTCGGTATCGAACCCGGGACCTCACCCGGCTGCTGCCACCGACTGCCCGGTCGATGCGGCGCTTGGACCGAATACTCGCCCGTTCCGACGACATGCTCATCGTTCGTGGTGTCAACGTCTTCCCGAGCCAGATCGAGGACCAGATCCTCGTGTGCGCACACCTCGGGCCGCACTACATGATCGAAATCAGCCGGCCCGCCCACCTGGATGAAGTCACAGTGGCGGTGGAGATGAGACCGGGGGCGGACGAGCGGGAATGCCGGCAGGAGGCATCCGCCTTGATGCGGCGGATCAAGGATTTCCTCGGCGTCTCGGTCCAGGTGGACGTCAGACATCCCGGGGCCATAACGCGCTCCGCGGGCAAGGCCATTCGTGTGATCGACACGAGACCCGCTACGGCAACGTGAAGTTGACGCCCGGCGCGGTGAGATAAACGACCACTACGAACACCAGTGCGATAGCGATCATCAGGGGACTCGTGCGGATGGCCTCCGGCTGCGGTGTCGCAACGCGCAACCTGCGCGCCACCGGCGTAATGAAAACGAGAATGGCTTGACCCATCAGCGAGGCCGGTATCACCGCCACGAGCATGAAGTGGGTGCTATTGGGAATGCGCAGCCCGGTCAGGCAGAAAACGAGAGTTGCAGACACATAGGGAACCAGGGAAAGCCGCCATAGATTCTCGGAAAACTGCGCGAAACTCGGGGCGAAGAAGCGTACCGTGACCACCCCCAACAGCGTCCCGATGAGCACCTCAAGCGTCCGTAGAAGCGCGTGGAAGGGCAGGAATGCTATGACCGCTGCATAGTCACCGACGCTGAAGATGCCTGAGAAGACCATATACATGAAGCCCAGGAAGAAATTCAGGGCGGCGAGCAGCCACAGAAAGTAGCGCAGCGTGAGATTGGCATTGCTGCGGGTCGCGGCGCGGAATATCGGATATATCACGAAGCCCATGATCGCGTTTGCAAGGGGGCCTGCGAACGCGACGAATCGGCCGCTCAGCGTGATTCGCTGCGCGCTCATGGGCAGGTCAGGCGAGAACATCGAGGTCGAGGTGAGGATGAAGTGGCGCGCCCCCACCAGATACCCGGCGGTACCGTGACCGAAAATTTCGTGCCACATGACGGTGATGTAGTACGCGAGGAAGCCGGCCGCCGCGAGCGTCCATATGCTGTGTGGCTGACTGGGACCGGCCGTAGTCCCGGCAGAGGTCGCGTTCATATCGACGGATTTTGTCGTGTTCATTTGATTTTCCCGCTCCGGCGCTCAGAACCTGAGGGACGCAGTGACCCCGATTGTTCTTGGTCTGTACGTGAAGCTCGTAATGATGGGCGAGCTCGATGTATCACGGCCCTGGGCGAGAATCGGCTCGTTGTTGGTCACATTGTCCGCAAACACCGAGAGGTTCCATCGGCCGAGAAGAGCGCCCAGGCGCAGATTGAGCATCCTGGTCTCTCCCGTGGGCACGATCTGCGGCTCGTATCCGTAGACTCGCGGGTCCTGATTCGGGCCCTCACCGATGAACTGGAAGTCGAATCGGGCGTAGAAATTCCGCCCGAACGGTGCGAAATCGTACTCACTCGAGAGTGTGCCGCTCCACTTGGGCACACCTATGGCATCACCCCGCTCGGCAATGATTGTTCCGGAACCGCCCGTCGTAGTTTTCGTGTACGCCGCGTCCGTGTAGCCGCCACTCAGCCCGACAGTGAGGCCGGGCAACGGCCGGATCTGGCTCTGCAGATCGAATCCCTTGCTGACGGCGGCGCCCAGATTGCCGACAAACTCGCTGGCACACGCAGGCAGCAGGACGTCCTGCTGAATGTCCTGCCAGTCGATCCAAAAGAGGCTGGAGGCGATCTGCAGACGTCCATCGGCCAGGTTGCTCTTGTCACCGACCTCGTAAGACCACGTCTGATCCGAGCCGTAGGAAGGCGGAACCTCCTTCAGGCCGAGCTCCGCCAGATTCGCGCCGCACTCGGAGCTGACGATGATGTTCGAGCCGCCGGGCCGAAATCCCTTGCTGGCGGAGGCGTAGAGGAGCACGTTCTGGTTCATTTGATACTCGACGCCCGCCTTCGGCGTTACCGGATGCTCGTCCTGATTGCCGCCGGATGCGTTGGTTCCGCCGGCTATCGGTCCTTCGGTAAGGGTGGTGTTCGTGTACTTCATGTCGGCCACCCGCAGGCCGGCTGTAAGCTTCAGTCCGCCCCACACGTCGTAGTCAGCCTGACCGTACGCAGCGGTCTGCGTGTCGAGAGTGTCTTCCGCGCCAATGAAATAGGACTTGCCGCCGATGAGAGGCACGCCGAAAAGATCCTGTGTGTTGCATCCCCCCGGCGGACAGCCTGGCGCACCATTGGTAAGGCTCATCACTTCCTGATTCAGATATTGATCGACGTAGTTCTCGTACACGAACTGCTTGGCGTGCGAAAAGAACACTCCAGCCGTCCAGTTCAGCCGCCCGTTGCCATTGGAGCGGAGCCGCAGTTCCTCGGTGAGGACATTCTGCGTGTCTTCCATGTAGGTCGGCGAATTCTCGCCGGGTATGGTCGGGTCAGGGGAAAGGCCGAGCTCCGAGCGGATGAAGTTGGTGCCATCCTTGATGCCGGTCGAATCCCGGTTGAAGAACGAAGTATTATTGATGAGCGAGGCAAACCCCAAATCGTACTGGCCGGCCAGCGCGGGCAGCACGAATACGTCCTTCCAGGGTTGACGCAGCGTGCGCCCGTTGGCGAAGTCCTCATTCGCGGGGTCGGACAGGGAATCGTAATACAGCGACGTGTCGTGGTACTGGAGATTCTGATAAAAGACCGATGGGTCCAGCCTGAGCTTGTTTGTCGGAGTCCAGGTCATCGCCAGCCGCAGGCTGGCCGAATCCTGTGAATTGGCATTACGCTGCAGAGTCTGCAAGGTGGTGGGGTCTACTCGATCGATCCAGCCGCCGTCGTCGCGGAACCAGCCGCTGGCGCGGAAGCCGAGCTGATTGTCGATGATCGGGCCTCCATCGGCGATGCCGAGCTCGTAGCTTGGGGCGCCGGATTCCGTGTCAGCCAGCTCGGCCCTCGCATAGCCCGAATAGTCGGTGAAACTGGGTGCCGTGGTGATGAATCGCACGACGCCGCCTTCAGCTCCGGCGCCGAACAGAGTGCCTTGCGGCCCGCGCAGCACCTCGACGCGGCTCAGGTCGAATACCTCGGGGTAAGCATTTTCCGAGCTGGTGCCGATCTCCCGTGTTTGGATCGGTGTATCGTCGATATATACGCCCGTCGTCCCTGCTCCAACCGACGATTGGATGCCGCGGATGGCTATCTGCGTGATCTGACCGCTGGCGCCATCGCCCCCGCCCTCGTGTGTAAAGGTCAACCCGGGCGTCAGCAGCGCAATATCGTCCACGCGCCTCACCCCTTGCGCGTCCATCTGTTCTTTGGTAAACGCCGACACGCTCACGGGAACGCGGCCGAGCTGCTCTTCGCGACGATTCGCCGTTACGATGACCTCCTGCAGTGCGGGCTCCGTGGACGGCGCAGGGGGTGTTGTGGCGGTTTGTGCCGCCGCAGGATCGCCACACAGAAGAATCAGCGACAGGCAGCCGAGCAAACCGTCGCGGACAATGGCTGAAACTCTCATCCGAAGTATTCCTATTTTTGTGCGTGCATGGGGAATCTCGAACGGACGATGAGAGTGTCGCCGATTCGATCACGCGGTAGTTGACATGTCAGAGCATTCTTTTGACGCGTGTAGTCAGGCGTTTGGCTCCGACAGCCCCGCCAGTCTGCGAACCACGGTTCGCGTGATCGTTTCCGTGAAAGTCTCCCTGAGCCGCAGTCCGTTCACCCATTCGGAGGTGCCTGCATGAAAGATCTCGCCCGCTGCCTTCTTGAAGGCAACAATCATGCCGCTGCCGCGGCGTGCGGCCGCGAGATGCTCCGCTGATTCGTCCCCGTATCTCAGCCGCGCCACGCCTCGCAGCGATACATCGCCGGCAAACAGCCTGGTCATCGGCAGCATGTGATCCGTCTCCACCGGCGAGACCAGATTCATGGCCAGAATCTCCAGCCCCGGCGGAATTGCCGGGGAGCTCCTTGGATAGGGAAGACCCTGTTTGAACTCGTATTCCAGCCCGTCGCACTCGAAGGCGAAAATCCGCGCCGTGCTTCCGAATGTGTCGCCGTAATAGAGGTCGGCGTCGGCGAAGGCCCAATGCTCGGGCCGATAAACCGTGAAGCCACCGGATCCGCGCGCTACGGCCGCGCCTACTCGGGCGTAAATGCCCTGAGTCGACTGCAAGCCAAAAGTGAGGCTGCCCGGACGCCGGGTGACGGGGTCTTCCCACAAGGCGGTCGTCAGATGACTTTCTGCGCCATGCATGCAGGGGTCGGCGTCGAGAGCCCGCTCCTTGTAACAGACCTGCACGTTGCCGCCATGCTCCAGCCGGATCTGCCAGCCGAAGTTACCGGCGAAGCGCGCAACATTGCCTCCCTTCTCGACCCAGGCGTCGATCGCCTCTCGCACGGGCCAATTGCACCCATGAACGTAGAAATCGGACGGCGTGGGTACGCTCGGCACGGAGACGGCCGAGAAGTCGGCAACCTTCCTCAGAACCGCGCCGTCGCGAATGATCGTCAACTGCACATCCGCTTGCGTTGCGCTGGCATGGCTGGCGAGGATCTCGCCAGGCTCGTACGATATGCGGCTCGTGTAGCAGTATGCCTCGAGGAGCGCAGGATCCGCGTGAGCCGTCTGGTACTGGAAGATCTGTACGCAGTCGTGATCCTGGCGCTGCACCTCGAATACGAAATCCGTAAGTGCCAGTCGTACGTCAACTGCGTGTTTATCGGATGCCATGCTGGAAATTTCACACTATCACCACCGAACCAGTCCACGCCCGAACGAGTTTTGTCAATAATCTGTATTTCTCGGTCAACTGGCGCGCGTTGCCGGCGCGCAGCATTTTTCACATCGTCCGAGGACCTTGGCATGATGAAACGTCGAAGAGCAGTCTCACTCTCGTCCATGGCTGCGCTGCTCCTGTCGAGCGCGACCCTGGCGTACGCGGAACCGACGGCGGTGCTGAAGTGGGTGGGTCACCGCATGTTTGAGGATTTCAGTGCCCGCTCGGAGGTCAGCCCCGACGGCCGTTACGTACTGCGGACCTTCATCGACGGCAACCAGGCGCTGCTGCAGCTCCCCGGCGGCACCTCCGAGGATGCGCTGCTCGACGGACCCATCAAAAGCTTCGAGCAGGCAGCCTGGTGCGGCGCCCGCTTACTGCGATTGGGAACCGTCAACGGCAGCAGACACTGGTTCCTGGGAGACCACACTCCGAGCGCCGTCAATGTGCCGGCGGGCGCAAGCCCTACGTGCGATCGCACCGGCGGGAGGGTCGCCTATTTCTGGGTGGATCCGGCACGGCTCGAGGCCGCGCCGCCCAAGGCGGTCTTCATCGGAACTCTCAAAGCTCAGAGGCAAGTAGATCTCGAGGGAGTGCCACTGACGGTCCGCTTCTCTCCCGACGGAACTACTCTCTATGTTCTGGCGAGGCAGGACGACGGCGCGTCACTGCTGGCGGCCGTCGCCGTCAAGACGTACGCGACCCGAGTCCTGGCACGCAACCTCGATGCGTGGCCTTTCCCGGGCCCGGAACTGACCGTTACCGATGATGGCGCCGCGCTCATCCTGCCGCTCGGCGGCCTGAGGCCGCCCAATAACGCCGTGCGCCAGGTGCCTCACGAGCCGGGGCGCTGGCTGAAGCTGTATCGCTTCGATCTGCGTGCCGGCACGTTCACGCTGCTGCAGGCGCGTCCGTTTTTCGATCAGACCGATCCCACCGCCGTCGGCAAAGACCTCTATTGGGTGAGCACGCATACGACAAAGCGGGTCGCCCTGCTGCCAGCCGGCGGAGGCCGCCCGCGCGTATTGCTCCCGGGGCAGGACGGCTACGTTCCCAGTTGGAATCTGGACGGCACCCGTCTCACATTCGTGACCGGGGACTTCAGGCTCGTCGATTGGGGTCTGCCGCAGGACGACTACATCGTCAGCATCAATCGCCATGGAATGGCCGTCAGTCCGGCCAAACCCTTTATCGTCGGCAATGACGAAGACTACCCACCCGTGTGGTCGCCGAACGGCAAGTGGATCGCGTGGCACTCACACCGCGATTCCAAGGAGGATCCGGCCTATTACGGCGCGCCGGGGACGACCGACGACATCTGGATACGCCCTGCTGGCGCGCCGCCTACCGCCGGAGTACGGATCACCAGCGACTTGTGGGAGACCGGCTGGGTGTACTGGTCGCCCGACGGCCGACAGCTCATCTACACGACCTGGGACCGCAACGGCCAACCCGGGGTATACCAGGTCAGGACCACGATCATCGACCCCGCAACGGGGCGGCCGCTCGGCGAACACCGATTCCCGATGCCGTCGCAGGTGCAGAGCGCCGAGATCGCCAAATGGTCCCCGCTGGGAAAGGAAATCGCCGTCGAGGATGCGATCTCTCCCTCCGAGCGGGTGCTGTGGATCGTTTCTGACGATGGCCGCCACCTCACGAAGCTGGCGACTTATCCCAGCGAGACCTACGGTGGCATCGACTGGATGCCGGATGGCAAGACCCTCATTTTCGCCGGACTGGTCGGCGACAAGATGCAGATATTTTCGGTTCCCCGCGCCGGTGGCCCCGTTCGGCGCCTCAGCGTGGGCAACGAGAACTATCTCAATCCGCGTGTATCTCCCGATGGGCGTTGGATCGCCTGCTCGGTGCTCGCGACGGTGCAAAGCCTCATGAAGGTGAATCCATGAAGAGACGCACCGTATTGACGAGCGGTCTGTGCGTTGCGGCCGCCATGACCCTTCGCCAGACGGGTGCAACCGCCAGGCGGCGCGCACCCGCCGTAACCGGCGTACAAACCGGCGGCTGTCGCATGGTGCAGCTTCATAATGGCTACAACGTATGGGTCAAGCACGTCGCAGCCCATAACTCCTCCGTTCCGGTTCTGACACTGCACGGCGGCCCTGGATTTCCACACTTCTATTTCGAGTGCTTCGAGGACTTCCTGCCGCAGGCAGGCGTGACTTATTGGTATTACGATCAGCTCGGCTGCGGATTCTCCGATCAGCCGGACGACACGCACCTGTGGGACCTGGCGCGGTTCACCTCCGAGGTGGAGGAAGTTCGCGCCGCATTGGGTTTCGAGCGGATGGTCGTCCTCGGTCACTCCTGGGGCGGCATGCTTGCGATCGAATATGCGCTCGCGCACCCGGATCGCCTGGCAGGGCTCGTCATTTCGAACATGGTGGCGAGCATCCCGAGCTACGAGAAATACATCCTCGAGTTGCGCGACCAGCTGCCCACGGCCAAACTGGACCGCCTGAAAGTGCTCGAGCGTACCCGGGCCTATGACACGCCGGAGTACGAGGACATCATCAATTACCTCTACCATCAGCACATCTGCCGTCTCAACCCATGGCCCGAACCGGTCAGCCGTGCGGTGAAGTGGCTCGCCCTCCCGGTCTACAACACCGTGCAGGGAAAGAGCGAGTTCGAGGTCACGGGTAACATGAAAGGCTGGGACCGGTGGCGGGATCTGCCGAAGATCCGCACGCCCACCCTCATACTGGGGGGACGTTACGACACGATGAATCCGCAGGACCTGATGGAGATGAGCCGAAGAATGCCCGACGCCCGCACCGTCATCTGTTTGAACGGCAGCCACCTGAGCATGTATGACGATCAGCAATCCTATTTCTCGGCACTCGTGCCGTTTCTGAACCGCGTCACTCGCGTAGCGTAGGACTTCTCAGGCCGGCAAGCTGCGGGGCCAGTAATTCCATGTGGTCGTACAGGCCATCGACGTGGCCGCCGAATCCGTCTGTCGACGGGCCTGCCAGTGCGAGAAACCGCTTGGGCTGATTGGCCGCAGCGTACAGACGTTGCCCTTCCTGATAGGGAACCAGGGTGTCGTGCACATTGTGGACAATGATGACGGGGATAGGAACGTCAGGAATCCGCTCCAGGGTGTCCATGTGAATGCCGGCAACCCATCGCACCGGAATGTACGGGTAGGTTGCCGCCGCAACATCGGGAATCGAGGTGAAAGCGCCGAAGAGCACCAGCGCCGCCGCTGGACGCCGGGTGGCCAGCTCGACCGCGGGCGCCGAGCCAAGCGAGTGCCCCCATAAGATAATGTGCGCCGGCGAAACGCCACGTCGGAGCAGTGCCTGGTATGCCGCCGCCGCATCCTGGTACATATGCTGCTCCGAGGCGACACCGGGACTTTGGCCGAAGCCGCGGTAATCAAAGGAGAGCACACTCAGCCCCCAAGCCCGCAGCTGCTCGCAATGCCGCACCTGCACGGCGGAGAATGCCGATTCCGCGTTGCCATGCATGTGCAGTACACAGTAGCCGGAGGCGTGCAGAGGATCGGCAGAAAATACGAGCGCCGCCAGCGTACTGCCGCCCTCGCCCGCTATCTTCACTCGCCGCGCGTAGACAGGCAGCCGCGCATCCGGTCGCGAGTGACTCAAAGCCGTCTCAAAGACCAGCGCGTCCTCGTGCCATCGCAGCCACCCAAGTATTGCGGCCATGCCAAGGATGACCGTCAGGGCCATCAGGCCCAGAGCCATGACACACACACGTAACCATGACGATGCTGGACCGGGACTGCGCACGACAGCATTATGCCTCAGTCAGGGTGGGCAAGCGAAATGCGGAACTGAATGAGAAGAATTGCATAACCCATTGCTTGTATTCTATTTTTTGTGGCCTATAACGTGAGTGCCCCTCAGTATCACTGCGGCGATTTCCTGGTTGACCTGGGCAATCGGCGCTTCCTGCATCAAGGACGCGAAATTGCGCTCGAGCCGCGAGTATTCGCGGTGATCGCGCAGTTGTTGCGGCGATCGAATGAGCTCGTGACGCGCGATCAGCTGCTGGATGCGGTCTGGGGTCATCGCTACGTCACGCCCTCCACCTTGAACCGTCTCATCGCCTTGGCGCGCCGGGCCTTTGGCGACGACGTTTCCGAACCACGGTACATACAGACGGTCCACGGCGCCGGTTACCGCTATGTCGGGCCGCTAACGAGCGCTGATGCTGAGACACTTAATGTCAGAGCGCGTTTCGAACCGCCATTCGCAGCGCGTCTGCCGGCGCGGATTGAGGCTCTCGTCGGCCGCGAGGTGGAAGTCGCGACGCTCATCGGGCTCATTGAAAGGAACCGCGCTGTAACAGTCCTGGGCGCCGGTGGCATGGGAAAAACTCGCTGCGCGCTCGAGGTCGCCCGACGTGCTGCACCGGCGTACCCGGACGGCGTTTGGTTCTTCGACCTTTCTCCGGTGATCCATGCGAGCGAGTGGCTGCACATGCTGAGCGCGGCGCTCGCCGTGCCCGCCGCGGTCCCGGAGGTGTTGATTCCACAGCTCGGCGTGCTGTTGCAGGACCGCGCGGCGCTCATCGTACTCGACAACTGCGAGCGAGTCGCGCCTGATCTCGGATCGCTCGTATTCAGCCTGTTGCGAGTGACCAATGCACTGCGGTTCCTGGCCACCTCACAACGGCCGCTCAACCTGACCGGTGAGCAGACTCTGCGACTGCCGCCCCTGCGCGTGCCCGCTGCCGAAACGTTGGCCGAAATGACGCCTGAGAAGGCCAGCGCCTACGCGGCGGTTCAGCTGCTCCTGACGCGCATCCATGCGACCCGTCCGGACCTGCAGATCGATCCGGGCAACGCCGCCGTGTTGTCCGAAATCTCGCTGCGGCTGGATGGCATGCCGCTGGCGCTCGAGCTGGCCGCAGCGCGCTTCGCACTACTGTCGCCGCACCAGGTGCTCGAGCGCCTGGTGCAGCGCTTCCGATTCCTGGAAAGCAACTCCGCCGGTCGCGATCATCGTCACCGCAATCTCAGCACCCTGCTGGAATGGAGCTACGGCCTGCTGTCGGCGAAGGAGCAACGGCTGCTCAATTGGACTGCGGTTTTCGTGCAATCCTGGTCCGCCGAAGCGTTTGTCGCGCTGGCCGCAGCTCTCGGGCACGAGCCGGAGTCGGCGATCGATCTGCTGTCGGGACTCGTAAGCCATTCGCTGGTGAGCGTGCTGATGGACGTGACGCCGCCGAGATACCGGCTGCTCGAGACCGTGCGCGCGTATGCGTTGCTGCAGCTGCAGAGCGGCTCCGAGGAGACGCAGGCGCGGACTGCCCACCTCGACGCGATGGCGCAGGTGTGCACCAATTCCCGTAAGGAGATGCTCGCAGGACGCATTGCGGAGCGTATCGAGCAACTGGTACTGGATCGAGGAAATATCACGGCAGCGCTCGAGACGGCTGCAGCCGTCCGAACCGATCATCCGCAGGCGCTGACCATCCTGGGCTCGCTGCTTCTCTATGCCAAGGGTCACGGCGACTACATGACCATGTTCCGCTGGTGCCAATTGGCACTCGACCCATCAGCCGGTACTCGCACCGAAGCCCGCGCCCGTGCGTTGCTCACATTCGGTGTAATGCAGGTATACCTCCAGCCGGAAAAGCCCTGGATTGCGCACGCCCTTGCCGATGCCGC
The DNA here is from genome assembly GCA_963726045.1 of uncultured Pseudomonadota bacterium. GTDB lineage: Bacteria > Pseudomonadota > Gammaproteobacteria > Steroidobacterales > Steroidobacteraceae > 13-2-20CM-66-19. The sequence continues at coordinate 140,363 of CAVSAZ010000008.1, read as the reverse complement.
ACGGATCGCGGCCGAGCACGGTGATTGGTGGACGGAGGCGTATGCGCTCGGCTACTCGGCGCTCGGCTGCGCGAACGACGCACGTCCCGACGAAGCGGCGGGATACGCTTATCGCACCCGGGCAGCCGCCGAGTCACACGATGACGACCTGCTCCGTGGCCTTGCCGGTCTCGCGCACGGCTGGGTCTGGCTGGCACGGGGACAGCCGGAGCGCGCGCTCGCGGAATTGTCCGCTGCGCACGAGCTGGGTTGTGACGCGCACCAACGCCACTTCATAGGCATGTACGTTGGTCTCGCACGCTTTGCCCTGGGTCACTACCCCCAGGCGGCGCAGGTGTGGCTGGCGAGCATGAGCCTCAGTATCTCTCTGGGTAACGTGCGCGGCATGGCCGGTTCCATCGAGGGCTGCGCCTACCTCGCGTGTCGCGCCGGCGAATGGCGCTCAGCCACGCGCCTGCTCGCAGCCGCCCGCGCGACGCGGGAGCGCACCAGGCTGCCGTTGTTCCGGTTCTGGCGGCCACACCTCGAGGTCGCACTGCGCGATCTGCGCTCGCACCTGAGCCCCACCGAATTCGAGTCAGGCTGGCAGGCGGGTGCGGCGCTGCGCCACGAGGTTGCCACCAACGAAGCGGTGGCTCTTCTGCGTGGGTACTCAAAACCCGCGACGGCACCCGAAGATCACGTAGGGGCGAGTCGCCCCGAGGGATCATAGCGACGGCGCAGCGTCTGCAGCCGTAATGCCGACTCCGGGCCCAACTGGTCGGCGACGAGGCCGTCGTCGCGATCGCTGAAATTCGGCAGCATGCGCGGCAGAGCACCTCCTGCCATGCGCTCGTGGAACGCGCGCACGTCGTCCCGCATGGCAGCAAATTCCTCCGGCCACTGTGTGGTCCCGATCAGGTTTACGAAAACGCCGGTGTCACGCTGGGCGAAAGCCGTCTCTTCCGCTGCAACACCTGCGACTGCGCCGCCCATGTGCTGCACATGGATTTCCGAGAGCGATGTCGGCAGGGATAGAGCCGCGGCGGCGAGAGTCTCGATCGCAGCGTCGGGCAGTGACCGGTAACTTACTGTCTTCCAGTAGTGATGTCGGCCCGAGGGCGCGCCCATGTCGTGCAGGTGCTGCCACTGGACGTATGGCATGGGACCGAGATGGTCGACGATTGGCGAGCCCGTCCGCCGCAAGGGAGCCAGGACTGCTTCAGCCGAGGCAATATCGCCTGACCAGCAGAGTGGAGTCATCACCACGGGGCGTCCGTACCAGGCTGCATCGAGGAATGGCAACGGCGGGGCATGTTTGAGGACGACCATTCCGCAGAACGCGTCCGGTGCCTCCTTGATGAAATCGCGGAACGCCCGCAGCATGAGCGCCGTCTCCTCGGCCGGCCGTACGACCACGCCTGCATATACCTGACGCACGGGATGTAGTGCGAATTCGAATCCGGTAACCACACCCGAGGCCGCCTCCGCCCCCGCGCAATCCCCAGAACAGGTCGGGATGCTCGTCCGTGCTCGCACGAACGAATCGGCCATCGGCGAGAACGACCGACGCTGCCCGCAGGTTGTCGATCGCGAGCCCGAACCTGCGCATCAGCCAGCCGGCACCCGCCGCCGAGCGTAAACCCCCCTACCCCGGTGCTCGAGATCAGTCCACCGGTCGTGGCGAGTCCGGGCGTGCCGTCGCCACGTCGACATCGTGCCAAAGCGCCCCTCCCTGTACCTCGGCGACACGACGATCGGCATGTACCGACACGGCCCGCATTCGTGACAGATCGATCAGCAGCGCCTCATCGGCCAGTCCCCGACCCGCGACGTTGTGGCCGCCCCCGCGCACGGTGATTGGCAGGCCGTATTCGGTCGCGATCCGCATATGCGGGTGACATCCTCCGCGTCCTCGCACCGTACGATCCCCGCCGGCCAGCGGTCGATCGACGCGTTCCAGCAGCGTCGCCCAATCGCATATCGCCGCATCACCCGGCAGGAGGAGATCACCTCGCACGTGACTCTGCAGCGCCCGTAGGGCCTCAGGCTGCAGCGGACTCGGATTCCGCCCCATGATCACCCCCACCGTCGAAAAACGCGGTTCGTGCATGGATGCTACCGCATCCGCACCGCCCGCGGCCGGCCCTCATGAATCCCTCACATCAACCTCGCTCAGTGCGAGGAGGTTTCACCTTATCGTTTGCCCCGCGGCCTCGGCAGCGTGCCGGGCCCTCACCAACCGATTGAGGTCAATATCATGAATACAAAGCAATCAGGGAGCTCGCGGATCACCCTTGCGGCTCTCGCGATGACCGGCGTCGCGACACTCGGACTCTCCGGCGTCAGCCATGCCGGTTGCGCGCCCACCTCGTTCCAATCGGCGCCCCCATCCGGCGCGGCGGCGAGTGCCGATCCGTCGGGATTCATCCGGACCGACTGGCGCGGACCGCGGAGCCCGATCGTGGGCATATGGAAGTTTGAAATGCTCTCGAAGAGCACCAAGACTCACAGAATCCGATGCCCGAAGGAACACTGATCGACTTCGGCACCGCCGCCTGGCACGCCGATGGAACCGAGCTGCAGCTGTCCGGCTTCCGCAATCCGAGTGACGGTGATGTGTGTCAGGGAGTATGGCGGCAGGTCGGGCGTTCGACATTCGAGCTCAACCACGTCGCGCTCGCCTGGACGAATGGAGCCTACACGGGACCGGTCAGCATTCGTGCGCAGGTCACGGTCGGTCCGGACCGCAACCGCTATACCGGCACGTTCACGACGACGGTGTACTCTGGCGCGTATGTGGCAGGACACGAGTTCGATCAGAACACCGTCCTCGCCGTCATTACCGGCACCTTCGATGCGACCCGGCTGACCATGGAGTAGCGTGAGTCGACGGGGCATGCTACAAGACCGGCATGCCAGTAGACGATGCCATGACCCCAAGTACTGGTTCCCGGCCAAGCGGTACGGCTGGGGGTGGGGTCCACCCGTCACCTGGCAGGGCTGGGCCGTATTCGTGGGATGGTTTGCAGTCTTCATTCCCGGTGCGATCCATCTCATGCCTCGAAGACCGGTTGCATTCATGGTCTTCACGCTCCTGATGTGTCTCCTGTTGGTGGCGATCGGCTACCTGAAGGGTGAGCCACCGCGGTGGCGATCGGGAGATCAGGGCGAGTGACGCCGCGACAAAAGACCGGCGGGATCGGAGATCCCGCCGGTTGAATGCGATCTAGAGGGGACAGATCGCAGGGTTCTTCGGCGCGCGTCTCAGTGCTTCAGCACCGCATTGGCCCGTGTGACGTCTGACTGCAGGTGCGCCACACCCTTGTTGGCCTGATCGATGTAGTCATCGGCCACCTGCGTCATCTCAGTCGGTGGGCCGCACGTAGGCGTAGTCCACGGCTGTAGATCGCGCTCAGCCACTCGCGCAGCCGGGGCGGAAACACATCGAAGCCCCTGCTGGACTGAATCCTGAAATCGATGTCTGCATCGATGTCCTGACCGAGATCGGCCGCAGCCTGCCGTGCCTGCCTTCCTGACACCTGCTTGTTCGCCATGGCCATCTTCAGCTGTCGGCGCGCCGCCGTCGCGTGATTGAGCGCGATGTCGAGCCGATTCATGGCCCCCTGGATGTGCATCAGCAGATCGAAGCGCTGCTGCAGGTCGGCCTGTGTGGTACTCAGCCTCGGATCGAGCTTGACGATGAATGGCTGTTTCTGGGTGTTACCGCCATAACTCCAGCACCGCGTAATACATCCCCGGCACCACCTCCGGCCCAATGGCCGGCAGACCGAGCGACCGGCGTGATAGGCGCCGTTCACTTCCGCCGCAGTCGGATAACGGAAGTCCCACAGGAAGCGATTCATCCCGGGATGAAGCTTCTCGGGCTTTTTGTGCCGCCGGCCGCCCTCGCCCTCGGCGCCGCCTTTGGCGCGCCTTCTGCGGCAGCATGAAGCTGCGGATCAGCTTGCCGTCGGCCTGGGTGAAGCTCAGCTTCACCGGCTGTCCGGCATAGTCCGTCGGCAAGTGGAAGAACACCGTGGCGCCCGGGGCCAGATTCTCGCCTCCATCAGGCGCGCCGCCGTCGTCGCCAAAGTCGCGCACACTCCGTGTAACGAGCCACGTCTGCTGCGGCTTGAAGAGGTAGGGCGCATCAGTCCGCCACCTGCGCATCGCTCAGCTGTTCCAGGAACTGCAGGTCGTCCAGTGAATAGAACGCCCGGCCAAAGGTGGCAAGCACCACGGCGTGCTGCGCGCGCTGGATCTCCACGTCCGTCACCCGCACCGGCGGCAGATTGAGTTTGAGTGGCAGCCAATGACCGCCACCGTCCAGACTCATATATACGGTTGCGCTGGTGCCGACGAAGAGCAGGTTCGGATGATCCGGGTCCTCGCTCACGGCCTCGAGGTACTGGTCATCGCGGCAGGCCCGCGGTGATCTGCGTCCAGTGCTTGCCATAGTCCGTCGTCTTGTAGACGATAGGGCTGGAAGTCGTCCCACTCGTACCGACTCGCCGTCATGTATGCCGTGCCCGCATCCGTCGCTGACGGCTAACGCAGGTGATTGTCGACCAGGTCGGCAGCCCCGGTGGGCGCACCTGCTTCCAGTGGCCGCCGCCATCCATCGTTACGTACACCAGGCCATCGTCGGAGCCGGTCCAGATGATTTGATCGCTGGTCGGCGAAAACGCCATCGTGGAGATCGTGTCGAACATCTCCTCGCCGGTCATGTCGGCGCTGATCGGTCCCCCGGAACGGATCTCCTTGGTCCTGTCGTTGCGAGTCAGGTCGGGACTGATCACCTTCCAGGGGGCGACGCCGGGATCCAGTGACTCGAACACAACGTTGCCGCCCACCAGGAGCTCGTTGCGGATTGTGCGGGGCGAACACGGCCGGGCGATGCCACCAGCCGTAGCGATACTTGATCTCATTCCCCGCCAGGCCGAACTTGAACTCCGGCCACGGGCTGACGTTCGTGATCTGTCCCGTCCGCTCATCGTCGCGGAATTCGTCGCTATAGTACGCGTCGGCGTACGTGATCCACGGCTTTCCGGGAGTCGGAACCACCCACCCCTCCTCGCCGCCCTCGACCCTCGGCCATACCGGCGGCAGCCGGCCCGCAGGCACTGCGCTCGGGCCGCCATACGAGCCGTCATCCTGCTGCGAGGTGTAGATGTTGAACGGGAACTGATCGTCGAGATTGGCGTGATAGTACTGCCCGGTGGGCTGATTGAGCTCCGAGCTCCACGTCCTGCCGCCATCCCGGGTGACCGAGGCGCCGCCATCATTGCCTTCGACGAAGATCTTCGGATTGTTTGGATTGATCCAGAACGCGTGGTTGTCACCATGCGGGGGCTGCATCTCCGAGAGAGTCTTACCGCCGTCGTGGGACACCTCGATGTCGACATTCGGCAGGTAGACCGTGTTCGGATCCTTGGGATCGACGTATACCCGCATGTAATACATCGCCCGCTGCGTGATGTCCGGGCTATTGTTCATCAGTTTCCAGCTCTGACCGCCATCGTCGGAGCGGAACAGGCCGCCGATCTCGCCCCGGTACTTGACCTGCATCATCGTGTAAACGACGTTGGGGTCGCTGGGGGCCACGGCCACGTTGACGTTGCCGGAGATTCCCGGCGGCAGCCCGGGCTTGTGAGTGAGGTTGGTCCAGTGCGCGCCCCCGTCCGTGGTCTTGTAGACGCCGCTGCCCGGTCCGCCGCTCGAAAGCATCCAGTGTGTACGGTATGCCTGCCACATCGACACGTAGAGCACCTGCGGATTCGACGCATCCATCGCCATCGTGGCCGCACCGGTCTTGTCATCGACGTACAGGATCTTCTTCCAGGTCTGTCCCCCGTCCGTGCTCTTGAACACGCCCCGGTCGGGGTTGGACACCCAGCCCTGACCCATCGCCGACGCATACACCACATTCGGGTCGTGCGGATCGACGATGATCCAGCTGATGATTCCGGTCTTGTCCAACCCGATGTGAGTCCAGGTCTTGCCGGCGTCGGTCGACTTGTACATCCCATCGCCGGTCAGGAACGTGTTGCGGAACGCGGGGTTGCCCGTGCCGACATATATGATGTCGGGATTGGAAGGCGCGACCGCGATGGCGCCGATATTATTGTTGGTGAAATACTTGTCGGAAATGTTCTTCCAGCTGACTCCGTAGTCGTTGGTTTCCCAGACGCCGCCGCCGCCGGCGCCCATGTAGTAGCGATTCGGCTTGCTGGCGACGCCCGCGACCGATTGCACGATGCCGCCGCGATACGGGCCCAGGCTGCGCCACTGCAGGGCCTGTGTCAGGTCCGTCGGCGGCACGGCGGCCGCGAAGGCCGCCGATCCGGCCAGCAGACCGACCGCCAGCAACAGCGCGCGCGAATCATTCATCTTGAACATCACCAATCACCTCGAAGCGGGCTTCAGCCACCGTTATCGGTCGCATTGATGAAAGCCGCCGTAGTATCGTGTAATTTCTTCAGCGCCGGAGCGTGCACATAGATCATGTGACCCGAATCATAGAACTCCATATGGATGTGAGAGCGCAGCTCAGCCGGTATCGCCAGGTGATTCATGATGTAGACGGTGCCGAAATACGGCGTCGCCAGGTCGTAGTAGCCGTTCTGCGCAAGGATCTGCAGGTCGGGATTGCGCTTCATGGCCTGCGCAAGGTCGACCGCGACGGAGGCAAACCCGTCCTGCGGACGCCGCGTAACGGGGTCCATATGGACCAGGTCCCAGGGATTGACCCTGACCTTCCACCAGATAGGTGCGATCGCCGCCGAACTTGAGCGTCCGTGCGCAGTACGCATTGAAGGCCGCGGCGTACGCGGAGCTGATGGCGGCCGACTGCGGGTCATAGGACGCGCCTTCGGCGCAGCGGGTCGATGCTCGGACCGGCGAAGCGCGAGTCCAGGCGGCCGACGGTTTCGCCCTGATCCGCAAGCAGTTGATTGAAGAACTCCTGATCCGTGATGCGCAGATCCGCCTTTTTGATGTACTCGGTGCTGAGGCCGGTGTACTCGTGCAGCTTCTCCGCGATGGCATTGAATTGCGTCGGCACTCAACGAATTACCGGCGTTCAATGCTGCGGCATAGTCGTTGAGCGCGAACTGCTCCACCTCCCGCAGGAACGGACTGCAGGTCGGCCGGCTGATTGGGCAGCCGATGGTGATACCACGCCGTGGCCGCATACGAGGGCAGGAACACCTCGTAAGGAACGTCGTTGTTCGCCCAGAACCGATTCGTCAGGTGGCTCAGAACCGTCGATTGCAGGATGACCCCATTGATGTCCATGGAATCCCTCTCGCCGAGGTAGTCGACCAGGGCCGCACTGCGCAAAGTCCCATAGCTCTCGCCGTAGATGTACTTGGGCGAGTTCCAGCGATCGTTGGCGCTGAGATATCGGGTGATGAACTGCGCAAAGGACGCAACGTCGGCATCGATGCCGTAGAAATCCTTGGGACTGCCGGCGCCGCCCTCGTCTTTGCCGATGATGCTGCTGTAGCCCGTGCCCATCGCATCGATGAAGACCTCGTCCGTGACATCCAGCAGGCTGTAGTCGTTGCTGACTATTTTGTACGGCGCCGCCGGCGTATGCGTATGGTCATTGGTAACCACGCGCACACGGGCCGAACGCCCCCATATGCAGCCACATGCTCGAAGAGCCGGGGCCGCCGTTGTAGAAAAAAGTGACCGGCCGACGGCTCTCGTCCTTGACGCCGCTTCTCACGTACGCGACATAGAACATGCTGCCCGTGGGCTTGCCGCGGGCATTCTTGAGAATGATGCTCCCGGCCGTCGCAACGTAGTCGATCCTGCTGCCGCCGACCGTCACGCTCCCCTGCGTAACCGACTCCACGGCCTTCGGCGCGGCCGCATCGGCCATCGCCGCGGCGCTCCTGCCCGGGGGCTTCGCGGCCGCGGGCGGCGCTGCGCCCGCGAGACCGAGCAACGCAACTGCCAGCAGCGCGACGCTTTTCTTCATGTTCTTCATCAGCGGTAACCTTTGGGTCGCAGTCTAGTCCGAACTCCACGCACATGAGAGCCGGCGCGTAGTCCAAGTTGGAATGCGATGATTCCACGCTACTCGATGAATCTATCGCTCGGCGAATGCTGCTTCTCATCCTGAAGCAGCAGGATATCCGGGTTGGTATCGCTCGCACCCAGCAGCCAGCGCGCGAAAAAATCCATGCGACGCACGAGAACATAGCTCGCGAGCGGCGTGTAGGGGTGGCGCATGCCCGGAAATACCAGCATCTCGAACCGCTTGTCGGCATGCATGAGTGCGCTGGCCATCTGCATGGTGTTGGCCAGATTCACATTGTCGTCCATGTCGCCGGTGGTGAGCATGAGATGCCCGCGCAGGTTGTCCGCCAGTGATTCGTTCTTCTCGATGGTGTAGAGGAACTTGATGGCGCCGTTGGCAGCCGCCTCCTCGCGCACGCCGTCGTATCTTTCGCTCCACCCGCGATTGTAGTTGTTGTTGTCGTGATTCCCGGACTCGCTCCAGCCCGCGGTGTAGAAGGTCGGATACTGCAGCATGGCCGCCGCCGTCATGAAGCCGCCGCCGGAGTGCCCCCAGATGCCGACCTTGCCCGCATCGATGAACGGATACTTGTCCGCCAGCTCGAGGATCGCCGCGCGCTTGTCGGCCAGCCCGTAGTCGCGCATGTTGCCGTAGCCATACGTGTCGTACCACATGTCGCGCAACGGGCTGCCGCCGCGGCTGCCGACGAAGACCACGATAAATCCAAGCTGCGCCAGCGGCAGGTTGTCGGCGACGCTTGGATTGAACGTGGTGGGTACGGACTCGGTCTGCGGCCCGGGATAGACGTATTCGATCACGGGATACTTATGGCCCGGCTGCATGTCGAATGGCGTGTACATGACGCCGTACAGGTCGGTGATGCCGTCGGCGGCCTTGACCGAGAATACCTTTGGATACTGGTAGCCGGCGGCCAGCAGGCGACTGACGTCTGTCTGCGCGAGCTTGGCGACGTCGTCGCCGCGACCATTCACCAGAACCGACACCGGCGGCGAATCGACCCGCGAATACGTGATTGACGAAATACCGGGCATCATCGCTCGCTTCCGACCTGGTCGTCGAAGTCCCCAGGGGTCAGGTCGGTGAGGCCGGCGCCATCCAGCCCAACGCGGTAGAGATGCCGGTAATAGGGGTTGATGCGGGCCATCCCTGTCCGTCTCTGGCCGGCGCGGACACTGCCCATGAAGTACAGCGATGCCGGCCTTCTGGTCGATGCCGACGATATCGTTCGACATCCAGGGCCCGGTGGTGATCGCGTGCCGCAGCTCGCCGGTCTCGGCCGAATACAGATAATAGTGCGCCCAGCCGTCCCGCTCCGACCACCAGACCAGATCCTTGCCGCCGTTGACGAGTCGCAGCGCGACGTTGTGAAAGAAGACGTCGCACTCTCAGATTGAGGAACTGATTGGAGGTCTCCCTGATGAGGATCGTCACCTTGCCGGTCGCGGCATCGATCACGCCGGCGTCCGCCGAGCGGAAGTCGCGGTCGCCGATGATGAAATACAGCTTGTCGGAGCCGCCGGCGAGCCAGCGCGAAGTGCGGGAGTATGTTGGAAATCCGTTCAGCTTCAGCTGCTTGCTGTCGCTCTGCAGCTGTTGCGCCTTGTCCCGCTCGGCGCTCGTCGGCGGCGCATCGGCAAGGTAGATGTTCCGGCTGCACCAGCGGGAACGCCGACTCCGGAACGACGACGCGCTGCTGGGTCGCCACCGTGAAGATCTCCACCTGCTGCACGGGGGTATTCGCCTCGCCCGGGCATGGCGTAGGAATACGTCTCGAGCTGCGGCCGCGGCTTGGCGAGATTGTGGATCGTCCACAGCTCGGGAACCTTGCGGTCGTCCTCGCGCACCAGGGCAAATTTGCTGCCGTCCTGCGACCAGTGTATCGCCAGGCAGGGTTGCCGCATGCCCTTGGGATCGTTGGCATCCGCCTTGTCCTGCTTCTCGAGGGCCGCCGCCAGCTCCGGCACCAACGGCTGCGCATAGCCGTACTTCGGCGTGCCGTCGGTCGTCAAACGGGTCTCGACGATGCCCGGATCGGATGGATTTCTCAGCGCCTTGGCGTAGTTGGCGCCGTCCATCATGTAGAGGTCGCTGCCGACGGACGAACAACACCACCTGCCCGTCGGGCGAAACATTGGCCCACAGCGCCTGCGCCCGTTGCTTGTAGTCATCCAGACGGTCCAGGTGTCCCGTGCTCAGGGTATAGAGGAAATAGAGTTTCCGCGGCGCGGGTCGCGCCGGCGCCTTCAGCACCTGGGGCTGATCCGGGTCTTCGGTGCCGGGCAGCACCGCATCGGCGCGGATCACCACATGGAAGCGGATGGCGGTGTCGTCATCCGCCAGTTGCGGCTCCTGAATGCCGAGGTGCTGCGCGTCGTAGGCCATCCCGGTCAGCAGCGAGAGCTGCTCGGCCATCTTCACGTTGTCCCACAGGGGCTTGCGCGTCCTGTCGTCCGGGTTGACCAGGTAGTAATCGGTACCCTGCGGGGTGCTGTAACTGAACCAGAAGCGGTCGGAGTGGGCGAACCAGTGCGGAGTGACGGCCGTGTCGAACACCAGCTGCTTCAGCTCCGCCGGCATGAAACGCGCCGCCAGCTGGTAATTCGGCGGAGATCTCGCCTTGCCGCGCCGCGGCAGGCTCCGGGCGGTGCGCCTGCGCCCCCGGCGGGGCCGCCAGCAGCGCTGCGGTCAGGAATAACGCACCCACCCGGAATATTCGACCACCTTGCCGCGTTGTCACCTGCCCCCCGTAGTCAGATCAGTCGGCCTTCGGCACGCCACGCTCACCGCGACGATCCCAGCAATTTGTCCAGAATATGCTGCGACATCCCCCGCGCATCCGCGTTCGGGTCGTTGGTCAGGATGATGACCGCCGCATGACGCGAGGGCATGCGAACGAACGCTGCGCGCTTGCCGTCACTCGTGCCATACGCGGCCAGACAGCTGCACGCCGTGATAGCTGTCGGCCGTCCACCCTTTGGAGTAATCCGCCTTCGGCCAGGTGGTCGGATCCTCGAGACCCAGATCCAGGCGATAGAGCTCATCGACGTCCGAGAGCACTTCATCGGCGCCCGCGGGCGCCTCGGTGCGGTGCATGCCGATGGGCATGGAAATCCGGCTGACACACTTGTCGAGCGGCGATGAGTAATACGTGGGTTCCTGCGGCCCCATGGCACCGCCCGGCATCTTCATCCTTGGCCGGAAGCTGCGCGCAAAGCGCGGTGAATACACCTCTTCATGTCGCCAACGGGGAACTGCGGCAGCGTCGTCCGCGGCATGTATCGGTCCTGCTGCGGAATGCCGAACGCGCGGTCAACGAGGACATTGCCGTCCTCCGCGACGAGCACCGTTGCGCCACCCAGCTCGACGCGCGTTGTATTTCTTGAACAACGCCGCGACGAACTGCTTCGTCACCGGAGAACTGTCGGAGGCGCGGCTGAGCACCTGCCGCGTATATAGGTTGTACGTGTCACCCGGATGCAGCGTCAGGTACGGCACATGCGGATCCGTCGGGCCATTCTTGGCATAGACGAATGCCTTGTCGCGGCCGATGATGCGCGCCACGTCGCCGTGGACCACCCATGCCGTTCCTTCGTCCGCGGAGATGCCGAGCACATCCGGGTATCTCGCCAGCACTGCAGTCAGGTCGGGCAGGCGCTCACGGGCCACGACGTGCATGTCGGTGGCGGTGTTGCGCAGATAGCCGAACCCCTTTTCGTATCCGGGGTAGTCCTCGATGTAGTTGTTCTGGCTGGGCGCGCCGCGAACCATGAAATCGCCCAGCACGGCCATGCCGGCCGAGGAGCCCGCCGATCACCCCGCCGCGCTGCAGCACGCCCCAGAACTCACGCTCGCTCTTGGTGCCGCGCATAAGCCTGGATGTCGTGGAACTGGCGGCCGCCGTCGAACCAGATGCCCTTCGCCTTCTTGATGATCGCGACGAACGCGTCGCTGTTGGCGACCGCGCGGCTCTGGGTAAAGAGAATGACCACATTGCGGGCGCCGTGCTTGCGAAATCCCGTCGCCAAACGTGGCCGGCGCGACCTTCATGGGCTGGTTGATGCTGTTGTTCGGCACATCGAGGATGAGCGCATCCGGGCCGCCCGCCGCATCGATGAACGCCTTGTATATCTCCGGCCCCTGCGCGCCGCCGCCGACCGCGATGACGGTCCCGTTCGGCGGCCCGACCTTCACCGCCCCGGTACGGGCCGGCTCGGGTTTGTACGGTGGCGGCGTCGCCTGTGCGGCAGCGATCGACGGGAAAGGCGAGAGCGGCCGCAAGGATGCCGACTCCGGCGAAGAAGTAGCTCTTTTTGCATGGCAATTTCCCCCTGAAGACCGGCCGGTCCGTCGTGACCGACGGCCGGCCGGTGGGCGGCTGGCGACTTAGAACTTCACCCCTATCCGGGCGTAGAGGAACCGGCCCGTGTATGCGATAGCCCATTTCCCCCTCGAAGTTCGGGGGCGCACCGGCCGTGTACGCGAGCGGGTAGCCCTTGTTGAATATGTTCTGAATGCCGAGCGTGAGGTTGGCGCGGATCGGCTCGATGTCATAGGTGAGAGACGCGTCGTTGTATATGGTCGTATTGAGCTCGTGCTCGCCCTTGCTCCCGGTCGGAGAGTAGACCGTAGTGGGCAGCGAGCATTCGCGCAGTTCGCGATCGTCAGCGCCGAGCAGTTCTCGAAGATCTTGCCGATGTAGGTGACGTTCCAGGCCGCGGACAAGTCCGTTCCTTGCTCCAGTTCAGATTCAGCGTGCCTCTGACCTTGGGGATCTCTACCACCGCATACTCGAGCTCCTGGACCGACACCGAAGCCCGGATGCGCTGGTCGCGGAAGGCAAGTCCTCGATGAAGGAACGCACGATGGTCCAGTTGGTCGCAACGTCGAACTGTCCGAGCCGGTTTTCCGGCAGCGCGTAATTGGCATCCAGGTCAATGCCGCTGGTCGATTCGCCGCCGATATTCTGCTCGACGTCCTCGATGTGGGTGATCGAGCCGCCCGTCAGAGTGATGAGATTGCAGTAAGTGGGGCTGCTCTTGTCATAACACTCGTTGAGAATGTATTGCGCCGGCACCCGGAAGTCCCGATCTCGTTGCTGAGGTCGATCTCGTAGTAGTCAGCGCCGACAGCTCAGGTCGGAGACCCAGTGCGGGCTGTACTCGAAGCCGATGGTGCGGGAGATCGCCTTCTCGGGAGACAGCAGCGGATTGCCGCCGGTCTGGGTCTGGATGCGGGTCGAGCCCTGAGTGTGCACGACGCCACCGCAACCCGCGGGGAGCGGCGCCCCGGACGCCAGATCACCGCCCTCGGACTCAGGCGCGCAGGGATCCTCCAGGATGTTGTAGCTCGCGCCACCGGCGTTATACAGGTCCGAGACGCTGGGAGCGCGGAATCCCTGCGCCCAGCTGCCCCGCACCACCAGGTCCTGACACCGGCTGCCACCTGACCTGGATGCGCCCGGTGCTCGCCGAGGCGCCATTCATCTCGCCGGCCCCCGGGGTGCCCGCGATACCGCCCTGCCACCTGAACTGTGACCACCGGTTCGCGAGGTCGATGCTGAGCGACTTGGCGAACGGCATGTCCTTCAACACCGGAATGTTCGCCTCGAGGTACTCGGCATAAGTCCAGGTGCGGCCGAATGTCGGCTGGATGCAGCGCAGCGAAGTGAGGCACTCCTCGATCAGGGTGTCGGGTATCTCCGATCCCATTTCCCCCAGGGACTCCACGCCGGCCGCGACGCCCAACGGACCCGCCGGCAGATTCAACAGCTTGCCGGTGATATCGCCCGTGAAATCACGCATCGTCACGGTCGTCACGAAGATGTTGGACGCCTGGCTCCAGTCCACCATGGCGGGCGTCAGTGGCGCTCTGGCCGGTCACCGAATTGAAGCCGCCGAACGGATTGATGGGGACGCATCCGGGAATCAGGATCTGATAATACTTGCCGTTGATGTTGTCCCAGGTGCCGCTGCTGCCCGGCGCCGACTGCCCGGGCCCGTTGCACTGCTGCCCTCCGGGCGAATCCAACTGTTCCGACAGCTCTCTCGATGTTGGTGAACCCGGTATCCTGCGCGGTATCGTAGGTTCGGCCGTAGTTGAAACCCGTCTCCCAATGCCAGGCGCTGCCGATGGCGTTGAAGACGCCGTTCAGGCCCATGCGCAGGGTTTCGGTATCGATATTGTCGCGCGAAACGCGGTCGTAGGCCGGCGGCAGCGTCTCGCTGAACTGACTCAGCAGATAGTTCGGCGTGCAGGAGGCAACCGCCACGCCGCCCAGGGTCTTGCCGTCCGGGCAGTACTGGGCGGGATTGCCGACCAGATCCACGCCGAACGGATTGTATGGATTGTTCGCGCCGATGCCGTAGCCCGCGCCGTTCACCTGGTACGCGCCGCCCGAGCCCGCGCCGCATACGCGGACCCGATCTGGCCCAACGAATCGTCGTTGTTATACGAGGCGAGGGTGGTGAAGTTTACGCTGGCGGCGATCTGATAATGCGCATTCAGATACAGCGACTCGTTCTGGTCCTGCTTGGTGAGCATGAACTGGCTCGGGTAATACGTCGTGTTGAATTTCTCATTGATGAAATTACCCGTCGTCGGATCGAAGTTCGGCCCGCTGCCTGGCTGCAGCTGGCAAACGCCTGTGCTGCTGCAGGTGCCGCCGCCGATCGCCGCATTGTCGAGCGCCGGGCTGCTGAATGGTGAAAGTCGTCGGATCGAATCCGGGTATGTACGCGGTCTGGGTATATGGCCCGTTGGCGCTCTCGTAGCGATTTTGCGCGATATACCGGCTGGTTCTGCTGAAACTCGCCGCTGAGCATGATGCCCGGACTTCGCATCGCTCTTGCCGATGGTGAAGTCGTACTCGTCGGTCTTGCCGTCCAGGGCGCTCGCCGGGCTGGTCGTAGGCGCCCGTATAGGCATGGACTTCGGCGCCGTTGAAATCATTCTTCATGATGATGTTCACGACACCCGCGATGGCATCGGAGCCATACACCGCGGATGCGCCGTCCTGGAGAACATCGACATGCTCGATCATGGACGCGGGGATCGCGTTCAGATTCACGGTGCCGTCCAACTGCGGCACCCAGCGTTGGCCGTTGACCAGCACCAACGTACGGTTGGCGCCCAGGTAGCGCAGGTCGATTTCGGTTGCATCGCCGTTGCTGCTGTCCGACTGCGCCTGCGAGGTCAGCGATGCGCCGGCCTGGGGCATGTTCTGCAGCACCGAGGAGATGGTCGTGAAGCCCGACTTCGCAATCTGCTCGGAGGAGATGCTCTGGATGGGCTGCGCCTGCGCCGGCGCTCGATTGCAGGATGTGCGTTCCGGTAATCTCGACCGTCGCCAG
Source organism: uncultured Pseudomonadota bacterium (assembly GCA_963726045.1). Lineage (GTDB taxonomy): Bacteria > Pseudomonadota > Gammaproteobacteria > Steroidobacterales > Steroidobacteraceae > 13-2-20CM-66-19. The sequence continues at coordinate 124,982 of CAVSAZ010000008.1, read as the reverse complement.
CTGCTGCATCAGCGGCGCCGCCGCCTGCGGCGCGCTGTTGGCGGGCGCCGGGGTCGCCTGCGCGACCCGTATTACCGCAGGCTTCTGCGCCGCGCGCTTGGCGGCGGTCGCCTGTGCCAATCGTGTAGCAGTTGGCTTTTTCCCGACGACGCTCTTCGCTGGAGCGGTCTGCCGCGATTGCGTACCGGCGGACGGCTGATTGCTGGCGCTCGCAGTCGCGGCGCTCTGCGCGAACGCCGCCGGGATCGCCAGGGCCGACAGGGCGCAACTCATCAATGCGTAGCGAACACCGCGATGAACAGTTTTATTCACGGACGAAGCTCCTGAAATTTCTGGGCACGGATGAAGCTTCCTATCCTTTAGGATGGCCTTTAGGGATATTCCGACACCCAAACTTGACTCCCGCCGGTTGGCCGACATCTCGGCCGCCCGTGTTCCTACCCCACTAAAATCGTAATCTCTGCGGAAGCGTATTCAGGATTGCACAAATCCCACTAGAGGTTTAGTCGAAGCTGGAATGAAGAGATTCCGGATTGGAAACCACCGCGTATTCGCCCCGGTCTACTATCCCCCGCAACGGCCGCCGGGGTTACAACGGGGTTATGAGGTGACCAGGAGTAAAAATGCGTGAATCCGACCGGTGAATATGATCGGCTGCACTTCTCTCACCTGCCGACGCCGTTGGAACCAATGGACCGATTGGGGCGCTACCTGGGCGGTCCCCACCTGTTCATAAAGCGGGACGACTGCACGGGGCTCGCGACCGGGGGAAACAGCACCAGGAAACTCGAATTCCTGATGGCGGACGCGATCGCGGCCGGGGCGGATGTGGTCATCACCCACGGCCCGCTGCAGTCCAATCACGCCCGTCAGACCGCCGCCATCGCCAGCAAGTTGAACATGCAATGCGCGCTGGCCCTGGAAAACACGCTCGACGGCGACGATGACTTCTACTCCGGCTCCGCCAATGTGCTGCTCGATCGGCTGTTCGGCGCCGATATCCATCGTTTTCCCGCCGGATTCGACATGGAATCCGCCACGCTGGGCCTGGCGAAGAGATACGAAGCGCTCGGCAAGCGCTGCTACATCATTCCGACCGGCGGTTCCAACCCGATAGGCGCGTTGGGTTACGTCAACTGCGCCTTCGAGATCGCGCACCAGCTGCGCGAGCAGGGCCTGCGGATCGACCGCCTGATTCATGCCGAGCGGCAGCGGCGGCACGCAGGCCGGCCTGATCGTCGGCTTTCAGCTGGCGGAAATAAAGGTTCCGGTTCTCGGCGTCAGCATGTGGCTGCCGAAGTCGGCCCAGGAGCAGAAGGTATACGCCCTGGTGCGGACGATCTCGGAGCATCTCGGCCTCACCCAACCTCCGGCGCGGAGTGATGTCATGGTGAATGCCGATTATGTCGATGATATCTACGGCAGCGCCTCGACGAGCACGCTGACTGCGGTCACGACGGTGGCGCGATACGAGAGTATATTGCTGGACCCCGTCTACACCGGCAAAGCCATGCACTGCCTGATAGATCTCATCGTCAACAAGAAACAGTTCGGACGCAGCGAGAACATCCTGTTTCTGCACACCGGCGGCAATGTCGGGCTGTTCGGCTGCATGGCGCGCATGGACAGGTTCCTGGCCCGTGAGACTCATGGCAGGTCGCTGACCGCCGATGTCGACAGCAATGCACGCTGACAGCGTCCAAACGGTCGCGGCGCCACCCGCGGCACCGGCCTGGTGCGGGCAGTCGGGGTCGTGGTGGTGGCGCTATCCGCCGTCGCCCAGGAATATGGCAGCGGCATCAACTTCGTGATGCCCCACAGCCTCGAAAGCTACCCTGGCGTGCAGGGGTTGGTACCGTTGGCGATGCTCGTTGCCGGCATCGTGCTGATCCCGCAGGTCGTGCTGTTCGTGCGCTACTCGATCGTCATGCCGCGGGCGGGCGCCACCTACGTATGGCTCACGCGCGGCCTCGGTCCGTATGCCGGATTTGCCGTCGCCTTCCTTTGGTTCGTCGGCATCTGCGGCGCCATCGGATTCCTGGCTTTCGCAACCGGGACGTTCCTCGGGGATGCCGCCCACGCGAGCGGCTCCGCCACGCAATGGTTCACCACACGCAGCGGACATCTGGTAACGGGTCTGGCCGCGATCTGGCTGCTCACCGCTCTGCACGTGAGCGGCGTCAAGAACTACGGCTATCTGATCTACGCGGCCGGCGTTCTCGTATTCGTTGCGGCGGCGATCGTGGTGGCGGCGGGATTCTCGGCGACGCCCGCTGGCGCGGTCGCAAAAATCAGCGCCGAAGCCGGCATTCAAGTCATGCCCCGGACTTCGCATCCCTCGGTTGCAGCCTTCATTTCGGTGATCGGGTTGCTCATGTTCGCCTATGGCGGGCTCGACGCCTCGACCTCGCTCGCCGGTGAAGTCGCAGACGCGCGCCGGAACATGCCCCGCGGCATCGTCGCCGGATGGGCGATTGCGCTCGTGCTCTATACCCTGGTTTCTTACGCACTGTTTCACGCGATACCGTGGTGGACCGCGTTGCCGATCGTGCAATCCGGCCACGGCGACCTGCTCACTACGCCGGCGCTGGTTGGGATGCTCACGCCTCGCGCCGTGAATGTCTTCCTCAACGTGCTCGTCGCCGTGGTGGTCGTCAAGACCATAGCGCCACAATTGCTCGACGCCAGCCGCTTTCTCTTTGCCTGGGCCCAGGACGGATTCATCCCGGAGCAACTGGCCGGTACCAACGCGGCCCATGCACCCGCCGCGGCGGTGGTTCTCTCCGCCCTCATCGGCAGCATTTTCCTCCTCGATGCGACCTTCGGGGGCTGGCAGATCGGCGTCGCCCTGCGTGCGATCAGCATCGCCCTCGTGTTCGGCGGCCTCGGGCTCGGCACGGTGTTGCTCGCCTGGTGGCGCGAGCTGGCGCGAGGCGCGCGACTTCGCGCCGGAATGCACGCGCGGCGCGCTCGTGAAAGCAATGGCCGTGAGCGCCGCTCTGATCGGCGCGATTCTCGCCGTGTCCGTGATCGCCGTGCCCGCCACGGCCTGGTATTTACAGCCTTGGTTCCAACTGGCCGTGGGCGTTCTGGTGGCGATGACACTCGCTTTCAGGGCCCACAGGCGCACGCTATCTCAGGGCGGTGATTTTTACGCTCGTTTCCGCACCGCACCGCCGCAGTAGTCCGCAGAGCCGTATCTGGAGTACAACATGAAGCTATTCGATTTGCCGAAAAGGACTTACACGGAGTACGCCACGCCGGTGGAGCCGTTGCCACGCCTGAGCGAGGCTCTGGGCGGGCCGGAGATCTGGATCAAGCGTGACGATCAGCTCGGACTTGCCGGCGGCGGCAACAAGACGCGCAAGCTCGAATACGTCATGGCGGCCGCGCTCGCTGAGGGCGCGAAGGCGGTGATGACGGTCGGCGCCGTGCAGTCCAACCACTGCCGTCTGACTCTCGCGGCCGCGAAACGCGAGGGGCTGGCGTGTTATCTGGTGATCGAGGAGCGGGTCAAAGGCAGTTACTCGCCCGAGGCCAGCGGCAACAACATGCTGTTTCACCTGCTCGGCGTGAAGCGCATCTTCGTGTCGCCCTTTGGCGGCGACATCAAGGCCGCGGTGAGCCAGGCCCGCGAGACCGTCAAGCGCGAAACCGGAGTCGATCCTTATTTCATCCCCGGCGGCGCCTCGACCCCGCTCGGGGCGACCGGTTACGCCGCGGCCATGCTGGAACTGCTCGGACAATGCGCCAAGGAGCATCTGTCCTTCGACCATCTCGTGGTCGGAAGCGGCAGCGGCGGCACGCACGGCGGGCTGGTCGCGGGCAAAGCGTTATTCGGCTTTCCCGGAACGATACTGGGTGTCAGCACGCGCCATCCGACGGCGATTCAGAAGGCGCATATCGAAGGGCTCGCCCGCGAGACGCTGGTCTTCCTGGAAAGCAAGGCGACGCTGCCTGCGGACTGGGTAAACGTCGCCGATGACTGGGTCGGCCCGGGATATTCGATCCCCGATGAGCGCACGATCGAGGCCATCCGCCTGTTCGCGGACAAAGAAGGTATCCTTCTGGACCCGGTCTATACGGGCAAGGCGGCGGCTGGGCTCATCGGCATGATTCGGCGCGGCGATCTCGCGAAGGGCGGCAAAGTGCTGTTCTGGCACACCGGCGGCTGGCCGGCATTGTTCGCTTACAGCGACAAGATTCAGGCCCACGGCACGGCCGCATGAAGGGGGCGCGCACAAAGATGCGGCGCGCCGGCGTGCTCGGGGGCATGGGCCCCGAGGCAACGCTCGTCTTTCTGGAGAAGTTCTACTCACTCACCCGCGGCCGGCGCGAGCAGAAGCGTCCGCCCCTGCTGGTGAACATCGATCCTGAAGTGCCGGATCGTAACGAGGCCTGGCGCGGTCTCGGCACCAGTCCGGCGGCGGCGCTCGCGCAAATGGGGCGCAGCCTCAGGCAAGCCGGTGCCGACTTCTGCGTCATGGCCTGTGTCACCGCTCACGGCTTCGTCGAGTCGTTTGAAAAGGATGTCGGCATTCCACTCATTCGCATGCCGGATGTCGTCGCCGCAGGCGTTGGGAACCGGCCCCGGCGCCAACGGCGCGGTCGGCCTGCTCGCGACCACCACCACTCTCGAGATGAAACTGTTCCAGAAGGCTTTCGCGGCGCGGCAACAGCGCGCTGATCGTGCCGGAAGAAAACGAGCAGAAGGCGTTGATGGATGCGATCTACGCCATCAAGAAGGGAGACGATCCCCGCGCCGCGCGTCCTCGCCGTTGCGAAGTCCCTGGTCGCGCGCGGCGCACACACGTTGCTCCTCGGCTGTACCGACCTCAGCGTTCTCAGCCCTATGCATCTCGAGGGATGCGCGGTCGTGGATGCGCTCGACCTGCTCGCGCAACGCACGCTTGCCGAGATCGAGAAGACCGTGAGATCGGCTAGCTGAGTCACGCCGGGACGTCGGTTCGACGCAGGCAGCTCGGTTCCAACGTATCGACGGATACGTGCCCCAGCATGGCCAGGTCGGCATCGATTTCCCGTCGCAACAACTCGATCGCGTGCCGGACCCCGGCTTCGCCCCTGGCAGCGACGGCAAAGGCAAATGGCCGCGCCGAGAAACACGAAGTCCGCGCCGAGCGCCAGGGCCTTGAGCACATCGGTTCCACGCCGGAACCCGCTGTCGACCATCAGCGTCATGGCACCCGAGACCGCCTTGATCTCCGGAATCAGGAGCAGCGGAGATACGGCGGCATCGAGCTGCCGCCCGCCGTGATTCGAAACGATGATGCCGTCGGCTCCGTGCTCTCGAGCCATGCGGGCGTCTTCCGCGTGAAGAATACCCTTGATGACCAGGGCTCCCTGCCACCTCTCGCGGATGCGGCGCAGATCAGCCCATTTGAGACGCCCTCGCCGCCCAATGTCCCGGCTGGCAGTCCGCGAAATCATCGGAATTCTGGTCATCGACGGCAACGTTCTCGAAATGCCGGCAACCCGTCTTTGATGAGCGTTTGCGCCATCACGCCGAGGAGCCAGCGTGGTTTCACCATGAAATCCCATGCGAGCCTGACGCTGGGGCGCAGCGGCGAGGAGAACCCGGCACGAGCCTCGTGTTCGCGGTTGGAGGGTGCAGGAACATCCACTGTGATGACCAATGTCCTGACCCCTGCCCGTTCGATGCGTTGCAACGCACCGTCGACCTCTGACGCGTCGCCGCCGAGGTAGGCCTGGCACCAGCAGTCCGGATTCTCTGCGGCGATTTCCTCGATGGGTACGAGCGAGGCGCCGCTCGCGATCATCGGTACCTTGGCATCCCTGGCCGCTCGCGCCAACACGAGGTCGCCGCGATACGAGAACAGCGAGCTTATCCCCATCGGGGCAATGCCGAACGGGCAGTCGAACTGCTGCCCGAGCAGCGCTTTGCGCGTCGAACGCCCCGTCACGTCCCGCAGGACGCGCGTCACGAAGGCAAAGCGCTCGAAGGCCGCACGGTTGTTCAGCAGGCAGCGGCCATCGTCGGCGCCCCCGGAGATGTATCCGAAAATCGGGCGCGGCAAGGCTGCGCGAGCCAGTTCGGTGAAATCCTCGAGCGACAGGATGCCGTCACAGCGCCTCACAGAGTACCCTGGTCATGTTGCCGCAGCGACGATCCTCACCTCGGTGACGAGCTCACAGGCGGAATTCAGCCGGTGCAGATGATAGACGGGTCGGCTCTGCATCTGCGACGGGTAATCGCCCTTGCGCAGCGTCGTGGCCGTGCAGGGCGCGACCATCACCGGAATGTCGCCGATCCGGCCCCAGGTCGAGCGGTGCACGTGACCGCAGAAGACGGCGACCACCCGCCCCGAGCGCGCCAGGGCGCCCTGGATGCTCGCCATCGCCGCCGCGGTGACGAAGTTGAGCGGATCCGGCCCGACGCTGACCGTGAACGGCGGATGGTGCATGAATGACCGCGATCGGCCTGGCATCCGCGGTCTCGATCAGCGCCGTCGAGGCCTCGAGCCCGCTCGGGCAGAGAAGTCACCCTTGTTGCTGGCCGACGTCGTGGTGTCGACGGCCATCAGCCTCACGGGAAAGTCCTCGACCACATAGTCGAGCGCCCCGGAGCCGGCAGCCGGCACCCATCGCGACAGCGAGCGACGCAGGTTTTCCCTGTCATCCCGGTTTCCAGGCGCGACATAGACCGGGGCGCGCGCCATCGCGAGGAGAGCCGCGGCCGCCGCATAATCCTCGCGGCCGACCGCCGTGGACGACGTCGCCGGTGTGAATGATCACATCGGGGGCCGGATCGAGAGCATTGATATCCGCGAGCGTGCGCTCGAGATCCGCCGCTCCTGCGGTCGGCGTCAGCCGCGCCGAGCGCAATGTGCGTGTCGGATATCTGCGCGATGATCATGCGGCGGTGCCGGTCTCTCCCGTTGTCCCGCTTCTATAGTACTCTCTGAGGATCTCGACGACCTCGGGCCGGCTGAACTCGGGGGGCACCTCCACCCCGGTGGACAGCATCTGCCGCAGCCGGGTGCCCGAGATGGCGATCTGAAACTGCGGATCATGCGGACAAGTCCGCGCCGTCGCCATCATGGCGCATTTTCGGCAATAGAACGTGACATCGAGCTTCAGCGGCCGGGTCTGCAGGGCACCGTCCCACAGCTGATCGAAAATGCGCTGCGAGTCATACGGGCCATAGTAGTCGCCGACGCCGGCATGATCGCGGCCCACGATGAGGTGCGAGCAGCCGAAATTCTGGCGGATGAGGGCATGCAGCAGCGCCTCGCGCGGACCCGCATAGCGCATCTCGATGGGATAGCCCGCCTGGATCACCGTGGCCGGGCGGAAATAGTTGTCGACCATCGCCTCGACCGCCCGCGTGCGCACCTCGGCCGGAATGTCTCCGGGCTTGAGCTTGCCGAGCACCTGATGGATGAAGGCGCCGTCGAGCAGCTCCAGCGCGATCTTCACCAGATATTCGTGGCTGCGGTGCATGGGATTGCGCGTCTGAAAGGCCGCGATCCGCGACCAGCCCCGCTGCCGGAACAGCGCCCGCGCCTCGAGCCGGCCGGATATACAGCGCGGGGTATCGCCGCGCGTATTCGCCCTCGCTCAGAACCAACACCCGGCCGGCCAGGTTGATCTCCCCCTGGCTCATGACCTTGGCGACTCCCGGATGCTTGCGCATCGGTGGTGCCATAGACGTGCGGGCCTCGACCGCCTTGTCGATCGCGTATTTCTCGCGAACTTCCATGATCGCCAGTGATCTCGCCGCTGTGACCGTCGGTGAGAGCCACTCGCTCCCGCACCCGGATCGAGCCGGCGACATCCTGTGCGACGGACAGGGTGATCGGGATCGGCCAGAAAAGGCCGCTGGACAACTTCATGTCCACGCAGGCTCCGCGCCAGTCGTCCTGTCCCATGAAGCCATCGAGAGGCGTGTATGCGCCCATCCCCAGCATGAGGACGTCCGACACCGCGCGCGAGTCGAGCGCGATCTGCCTCAAGCCCGCGGCCCGCTCGAGCTCCGCCGCCCGCGCTGCCGGCGCCGCAGCAGCGGTCTGACCGCAGTCCGAGCCGTGCGGTGTTACGAGTTGGGACATGCGGTGCCGCCCGATCAGTCGATGATGTGGTACACGGGCGCCTTCTCCATCTCCCAGCGGCCGCTTTCGCGGTCGTAGCGCGAGAGAGTGAAGCAGTGCCAATCCTTGTCGTCGAGTTTCGGATGGTCGGCGCGGTAGTAATAACCGGGCCAGCGCGTTTCCTGGCGGAAGAGCGTGTGCTGCGTCACGCACTCCGAGGCCAGCACGCGGTGCTGCAGCTCCCACGCCCGCTGCAGCTGATGCAGGTCCTCGGCGCCGAGGCAGGGGAGGTCTTCCTTCAGCATCGCGAGCAGCTCGAGCCCGCGGGTCAGCAGCGGCTCGTTGGTCGTGTAGTGGGAACTGATGCCGCCCACGTACTCATCCATGATCTTCTCGAGGCGCTGCAGCCCGTGAAGCGGCAGCAGGTAGCTCGGCGACACCGTCCCGGCCACGATCTCGTTACGGCCGATGCGATAGTTCTCCAGCGGCTGGTAAATGATCTTCTTCAACCGCGTATATTCGGTCTCGCTGACTTCGGTGCGGTCTTTGCTCCGCTCCATGACGTATCTGACGGCCGCCTTGGCTGCAATCCGCCCTTCGGTGAAGGAGCCCGAGGAGAACTTGTGCGCCGTTCCGCCGATGGTATCGCCGGCGCCGAACAGTCCCTCGACGGTCATCATCCGGTTGTACCCCCACTGGTACTCCGCCGGAGCGTAGTCCTCCGGACCGCTCGCCCAGGCTCCTGAGCAGGTCGCGTGCGACCCCATGACGTAGGGCTCGGACGTCGTGAGCTCCGGGTTGGTCTCCTTCGGATCGATGTTCTGCGAGGCCCATACGACCGCCTGGCCGATGGTCATGCCGAGGAAGTTCTCCCAACCCACCGTCTCCTTGTGAGGATCCTTGAACGCCTCCTTGGTCACCATACGGATGGGGCCCCGGCCGGCCTTGACCTCCTCGAGCAGCGCATGATTGCGCAGACAGGTCGGCACCGGATGGTGATTGACGTAATCGCCGACCATCCGCTCGATCGAGTCGCGCCAGAACGCCTCGTAATCCTGCCCGTAGGCGTTCTGCGTGTAGGTCTTCAGGTGCAGGAAGTAGGCGCCGACCGGACCGTAACCGTCCTTGAATCGTGTCAGGACGATGCGATTCTCCATCTGCGTCATCTTCGCCCCCGCCAGGATCGGCAGGGCGTAGGCGGAGGCGCTGCTCCAGGGCGCATACCACGTACGGCCCATGCCTTCGCCTACCGACGCGCGGCTTGAAGATGTGCGATGCACCGCCCGCCGCGACGATGACGGCCTTGGCGCGGAAGACGTAGAAGTCGCCGTTGCGAACGTTGAATCCCACGGCGCCCGCGACCCGGTTGGGCCGCTTGCTGTCCATGAGCAGGTGGGTCACCATGATGCGGTTGTAGACGGTGGTCGCGGCCTTGCGCGCGGCCTCGGCGACGATCGGCTTATAGCTCTCGCCGTGGATCATGATCTGCCACTTGCCCTCGCGCTGATACCTGCCGGTCTTGGGGTCTTTCATGATCGGCAGACCCCACTCCTCGAACTTGTGCACCGTGGCATCGACGTGCCGCGCGATGTCGTAGCCGAGATCCTCCCGCACCAGCCCCATCAGGTCATTGCGCGCGTAGCGCACGTGGTCCTCGGGCTGGTTCTCGTTCCAGTGCATGCCCATGTAGCAGTTGATCGCGTACAGCCCCTGGGCCACCGCGCCGCTGCGCTCGATGTTGGCTTTCTCGACACAGACGATCTTGAGGTCGCGTCCCCAGTACCGGGACTCGTAAGTGGCGCCGCAGCCGCCCATCCCGCCACCGATGACGAGGATGTCGGAGTCGACGAATACGGTTTTGCGGCTCATTAAACCAGCCCTTTCTTCAAGCGATCGGGCGTGAGTGCCGGCAGTGTCGGCACCTTGAGCGCCTCGGGCTCGTGCGCCAGCTCCTGCGACGCCATCGCCGCGGCGTTCGGCGGCGCATAGTCGATCGGACCCTTGATCGATCCCCAGGGTGTGGTTCTGATGGGTGAGACGAAGTTCTTCTCGCGCCCGTCGCGGAACTTGAGCCGCCACGACACCGTGCCCTTCTCCTCCTCGCGCAGCACCCGCACGCTGTGGCCGAGAGGGGCGAAATCGGAATAGCCGCGGCAGTCGATCGCCTGCTGCGGGCATGCCTTCACGCACGAATAGCATTCCCAGCACATGTTGGGCTCGATGTTGTACGCACGGCGGTATGTGGGGTCGATGTGCATGATGTCGGACGGACAGATATCGACGCAGTAGCCACAGCCGTCGCAGTTCGTCATGTAGACAAACGTAGGCATCGCTGATGCTCCTCAGTAGTTGTTCGGCTGACGCCGGACGCTGCCGAACGTCGCCGGAACGTCGGCCGGGGCCGGCAGATTGCGGCGCGAGCCGTTCGCCTGCTCGATGCGCTTTCTGAAACGCCGCCGCCGGCTTGTAGAACATATGGGCGAACTTCGACCACGGCACGGAGGCAAACAGCACCGTGTTGGAGAGCAGATAGAGAACGAAGAAGACCCCGCTCCACCCCTGATCGCCGGTCGTCTGCAACCAGGCCCACAGCAGCGCGCAGGTCGCGCTGGCGAGCAGCGAGACGATGAAGAGGTCGGCGCGGACCAGCCGCAACGGCGAGCGCCCTTCCGCCGCGACATCGACCCGTTGCAGCAACCAGAACCAGTAGCCGCCGATGCAAATCAACGCGGCACCGAGGTACCAGAGCTCGGGCACAATCGCCGGCCCGGGCGCCGCGGCAGTCGGATACGCGAAAACCATCACTGCCGTGGTGACGACGTAGAGTATGAAGCCGTACATCGTGAGCAGATGCGTGAGGCGTGCGCCAGGCGCCGCAAAACTCGCCGGCCGCCAACACCGTGACTACGACCGTGTGCGTCACGAGCCCCGCCACTTCACCCGCGCCGGCCGCGCGCGTGGCCGCGAAGCTCGCATTCTGCCGTTGTTTGAAGAAGTACTTGGCGCTTCCCTTGTGGACCAGGTCGATGAGCGTGCCGAGAACGACCAGCAGGAACATGACCACCACGTAGACCCGCATGGCTACGGGCGGTATGGCTGCGGAAAGCGCGGCGAACGGATTGTGCATGAACGTCCCCAAAGCGTGTCCATGGACTCTATCCCCGCGAGCGTCGCATCGCAATGATCGTTTTGATGAATAATATTGATATCTATTCAATATGATATGATGATTGATCATGACCCTTGATCAACTGCGCGTATTCGTCGAGGTTGCCGAGCGGGGGCACGTCACGCGCGCCGCGGAGGCGCTGCGGATGAGCCAATCAGCCGCCTCGGTGGCCATTGCGGCGCTGGAAGAGCTCCATCAAATCAAGCTGTTCGATCGTGTCGGCCGCGGCATCCAGCTGACCGAGCCGGGTCGGATATTCCTGCGCGAGGCGCGCGCCGTGCTCGACCGCGCATCCATGGCGCGCTCGGTACTGCAGGATCTCGCGGGCAGTCCGGCGAGCCCGATAGCGCTCGCGGCCAGCCACACCATTTCGACTTACTGGCTGCCGCGCCGCCTCGCTGTCTTCCATGCCGCGAACCCCCGCGTGCGGCTCAATGTGATGATCCGTAACACCCGCGAAGTCGAAGCCGCAGTTGCCGACGGGGAGGTGAGCATCGGATTGGTCGAGGGACCGACCCAGCACCCGGCGCTTCTGCGCACTCGTCTCGATTACGATCAGATGGTGCTGGTGGTTGCCGCAGGTCGCGCACCCCTCGCCGTCGACGCCGTCGGGAAAAATCGATCTGCGTGCGCTCAATTGGGTCATCCGCGAGCCGGGCTCCGGCACCCGCCGCGGTCTCGAGGACCTGGCGGCCCGCGAGGAGCTGTCGCTCGAGGATCTCAACATCTTTCTCGTATTGCCCGGCAACGAGGCGGTACGTGAAGCCGTCGAAGCAGGTGCGGGCGCAACCATTATTTCGCGCCACGTGGTGGCATCTGCCATCGCGGCAGGGACGCTCGTGGAGATCCCGATCGAATTGCCGCAGCGGGAATTCGCGCTGGTACGACATCGCGAACGCCATGCGACGCTGGGGCAGAAAGCACTCGTGGCGCATCTGATACATTGACGACGCCCGTCCCTATGCATTACTTTCGAGACTAGTCTCTTTTGTCTTACGCAGGTCTCCCGTTCAGGCCTATGAACCTGAGATGGTTAGAAGACTTCCTCGCCGTATGTGAAACGCGCAGCTTTACCGAGGCTGCACGCACCCGCTTTTTGACTCAATCCGCGCTCAGCAAGCACATGCAGGCGCTGGAGATCTGGCTGGGGGCGGGAACGCTGCTCGACCGCTCCACCAATCCGGTGGGAATCACCGACGCCGGACTGGCATTCAGGGAGACGGCGGCACAAATCGTTACATTGCTCAACTCCGCGCGTCGCGTCGCTTCCAACAGCAAGGTGGTGACGAAGAACATCTACGTTTCGTCCACTCACGCGCTGTCCTCGACATTCGTGCCGATGCTGTCGAAAATCCTGTACGACCAGCTTTCGAGCCAGACGGTTTGCCTGCACGTCACCGCAAACAACTTCAGGGAGGCGCTGTCACGCTACGAACGCGCCGAGTGCGACTATTTTCTATGCTATGACAGCCCGGTGCATAGCGTCGATCTCGACCATGACGAGCATTCGAAGCTGACGCTGGGGACCGATTATCTGGTCCCGGTCAGCATACCGGCCAAGCAGAGCAGCAAACCCTACTACGCGATCACGCGCGCCTCCGAACGGCCGTTGCCTTATCTCGGCTACACGGAAGAGTCGCATCTCGGCAAGGTGTTGCAGAACCACCCGGCATTCGCGCATCTGTCCGACCGGCTGGTGGCGCATGCGAAAAGCGCCTACGCCGAGACGCTGCGCGCCGGCGTGCTGACCGGCCTGGGGGTTGCGTGGCTGCCCTACAGCCTGATACGGACCAACCTGGAAAGCGGCGACCTCACACTGGCCAGCAATGATGGCTCGCATTACATCCCGCTGACCATAGATGTCTATCGTCAACGGGTGACATCCCGTGACGAAGTGCTGAAGTGCTGGGAAATCTGGCGCAGTCACATCCTCAGCCTCAATTCCCTGATGCCGAGGCTACCGGCGATCGCCGACCGGTCGCTGCTCTCCCATCCGGGAAGGCGGCCGCCGAATTAGCCGCCTGGCGGCTTGCGCGCAATGATCACGGTCAACGGCGGGAAGGTGGTGACGATGCTGCCGCGCCGCCTGGTGACTGAAAATCCAAGCTCGCGCAGCAGCCGCGCATATTCGCCCGTCAGCTTGTAGTCGGACAGAATCGCGACCCCGCCCGGCTTGAGAACGCGCGCGATCTGCTCTAGCGCCCGCCGGCGCAGGCCGCGATCGTAGATGTTGTGCAGGCAGAGGTTCGACACCACGAGATCGAAGCTTGCATCCGCAAAAGGCATCTCCTGCGCGGCTTTGCTGACCAGGGTACAGAGCTGCGAGACGCATTCGAGCTCGAGGTTGCGCGCGGTGGCGCCAGCCGAATTGGCTCCCATGTCCGTGTTGGACCAGATATCGATCCCGGTCGCATGCCCCGTCCCGTGCAGCTGCGCAATCCGCTGCGCTGCGCCGGCAAGCAACAGACCGCGCCCACAACCCACGTCGAGCACCTGCTCATCGCCACGCCAGCCATGCATCGCGAGCATGAAGTCGCGATGGCGAAACTTGCCCACTTTCACGTAGAGCAGGAACAGAAACCCGGCAAGGATGAAAGAGCCGCCAGGCCAGATGAAGCTGCGTGAATCGATGGCGACCGGACCGAGTCGCAGGATCGGCGGCGCGAGCAACGCAAACAGCAGGCAGGCGATGCCGACGAGAAAGAAATTGCGCATGACGCCGGGTGCGTCTATGCCGTAGTCGGGTCGGGCTGATGCGGCGCCTGTCATTGTGGATGGACATCCTACCAGGACTCGAACGGCGCCGGCGATCGGCGCATCTACCCGCCGTCGACCTCGACGAGATGTGTCGTTTTATAGGAGTTGTCGATCGTCAGGCGCTGCACGATTGCCTCCTGAATCCGATCGGCCTTGGTGACCCGCGCGTGCAGGCGCAGGTGCTCCAGCCAGGAATCGGTCATGAATGTCTCGACGAACTTGCCGTCCTCGGCCGGATCCTCGAAAAGCCGCCAATCGTAGGCGCCATCGCTGCGCCGCGCCCGTGAATAGCGATACACCGCCTTGAGGAAGCGAGCCCGATTCTCGGGAGCGACGCGGTACTCCACGGTCGCCATGACCGGCCCGCGATCCTCCTCGATCTTGTGGGTGGTGATGGGAAGCGGCCAATGTTGGGACGGGGTGAAGTCGACACCGGCGCCGGTTTGCAGCTTCCATTTCCACGTCAGCGGTATGGTGAGAGCGGCGACCGCAGCGGCCGCGAGCAGCGCGGCCGAGGTGCCTGCGAGCGCCGCCACCTGGCCCCAGAGAAGACCGCCGGCGCTCAGGGCACCGAACATCACGGTGACGAATATGGAAAGTCCGCGGCCGCGGACCCACTCCGGCAGTGCCACCTGCGCGGATATGTTGAGGCTCGACACCGCGCCGATCCAGCACATCCCTGCCGCCGCGCTCGCGAGCACGAACGTGCCCGGACCGCGGGCAATGCCGAAGAGCGCCATGGCGAGCGCGGTGCCCGCGGCAGACCCCGCCATCAGTCGCTCGGTGCCGAGGCGCTCCTTGAGCCGTGGCAACACGAACGCACCGACCACGGCTCCGGCGCCGATCATTCCGAGCAGGCCGCCATAGAGCGTCGCGCCGCCTGATGCCTGTCGTAGCGTCGCCAGAGGCAGTAGCGCCCAATACGCGCTCGCGCTCACGAAGAATGCCGCCGTACGAATGAGAGTTGCACTCAGGTGAGGGTTGTAGCGGGCGTGACGCAATCCGACGCGAAGTGCGCTGCCGATACGCTCGCGGGGCAGGCTTGCGCTGCTTCGCACGGGTCTGCGCCAGCGAAATAACGCCGCGATGACGCCCGCGTTGCTGAATGCGTCGACCCAAAAAGGTGGAGCGAAGCCGAAGGCGGTGACCAGGAATCCCCCGAGAGCCGGCCCCACGGCGCGACTGATGTTGATTCCGACGCTGTTCAAGGCGACTGCACCGGGCAGCTCGGGCTTGGGCACCAACTGGGAGACGACGGTTTGCCATGCAGGCAGAGCCACCGCGCCCGCCGCGCTCGTGAGAGCCGTCATTATCAGGAGGCTGGTCGGCACAATGAGATGAGTCGAGACGAGGATCGCGAATGCGACAGTGGAGGCCATCGTGGCAAGCTCGGCCACGAGCAAAAGTCGGCGCTGATCGACCATGTCGGCCAGCGCGCCGGCCGGCAACGCCAAGATGAACATCGGCAGGTTGCTCGCGACCTGCACGAGAGACACCGTCAGCGGATCGGGCTTGAGATTCGTCATGAGCCAGCCCGAAGCGGCCGACGAAACCCAGCCTCCGACGTTGGAAACGATGGTGGCGACCCAGACGAGCCGGAAGGTCGGATGGCGCAATGCGCTCCATGCGGAGATGCGCGGCGTCGTCCCGGCGGCAGGGATCGAGGACTGGGGATGCGGCTCAGTCACCATTGCGAACCAATATAGTTCAAGGCTGCGGCGCCTAGAAGCGGAATGCCGCGTCGGCCCCCACCGTCCAGCCGTTGATGTTGGTCCCCCAGAGGTAAGAGGCGCCGACACCCAACCACTGCACCTTCCACAGCTGATTCAGGAAATCCAGCACCAGCCGCGCGTGGATTTCGTTCACATGCTCGACGCCGAGCCCTTCCTGCAGGTCACCGAACATGTCGGTTCGACTCAAATAGCCGCCGCTCCGCAATTCGTGGCCATAGACCTCGATGCCGAGCGGAATATCGACATCGACCTTGTTGGTCACGAGGCCGGAATCGCCCGCCACCTTCAGATACGCATTGGAGCGATTGAATCCGTGAGTGAAGAACCCGGTAGGATCGGACGAAAACGTGATGAGCGCCCTGTCGAGCGCGACGATGTACTGCAGATTCACCGCAGGCCTCAGGGACCAGGTATCGACACTCCAGTCGGCGACTCCCTGCTGCTGCAGGTACCCGAGATCCTGTCGGCCTAACCCGCTGTACGCATAGTAGGTGTCGTCCGTGCGGCCATACAGGGCCATTATAGTGGGCGCGAAACTGAAGCTCTGGCTGGTCCAGAATCGCGCGCCGCCGCCGAATTCGATGGCGAAGGTCCTGAACTCACTCGTGTCGCCCCCAAATGCGTGGCTCTGCAGGTGGTCCGAGGACTCCAGATATCCCATGTTGCCCTGCAATCTTGGCTGCCAGCCAACATCGAGGTCACCCAGGGGCATCGGATCGCCGACGTCGCCATCGCCACCGAACTTGGTCACGCTGGTATCCACGTCAGATGGCGTCCCGCCCAGTGCGCCTGTCGAGTGGAAATCGCCGGACGAGAGTCCGAAGTCACCTCCGAGAATGGTCATCGCTTCGACACGTGCGCCGATGACACTGCGCGTCAGCGTCACCTGCGACGGCGAGACCTGAGCGTTGCTGATGTGGGGAAGCGCCCCAAGCAGCACTAGAGCCGCGAGGCCCAGTACGTGTGCGGCAGGAAATGACTCGGACACGCCTAGCGGGCCAACATTGCGATCGGGAAGCGCCGCAGCTTGACCACTTGCACCGGGTGGATCGTGACGGCGTCGCCGGCTTCAATGCCCGTCATCGGAGTATGCAGCCCAACCTTGAACGTGCCGGTTCCGCCATCCGCGTATTGCACCCTCAGCAGGCGGTAGCTCGGGTCGACGACCAGCACATGTGCGTTCGGCGGACGATGCCCTTGCTCTCCTGACGGCGCAACGTACACCGTCAGCACCTCCTCGATGGTCGCCCGTACATCATCCCCGACATGCACGCTACCAAAGTTGCGCACACGCGGCCCGATCCCATAGTAGAGCGATACTCCGCTTACTCTCAGCCCGAGGATCCGGTCGGCACGATCCAATGATTCGACCTTGGCGTGGGTCGCCACCCCCTCGGCCTCGATCGTTCCCGCGATGACGCGCGGTTCCCCCGAAGGCCGAACGCTGGCCGAAGGCGCCGTCCAGCAACCGGACAAGGCCACGGTGAGGCCTGCAGTGACGATCACCCGCGCACATCGATACGACCGGCATCGAAAATAGGGCTGCGTAGGCAAGTGACACCCGGTTCCATTCGTTGAGCTGCCGGAAGTATCTTACCAGTCCTGCGGAGACTTACCCCGGAGCCATCCGTGCGCATCGGCTGCCCCTCCTGGAACGGCCCTGCCGCATCTTCCGGGAGAGATGCTGAAACGCCGATGTCTTGTCAGTCGATGACCGCGCCCATACGTTATTTCCATGACGAGGCGTGACAACGGCCGGAGGCAGTGATGGGCGCCGACGAGATGGTTCTATTGCGCGTTGTCGATGACACGCAGGAAGGCTGGAAGTGGATGCCGCGCGAGGAGGTCCTCGAGCGGATCAATCTGGCCTCGTGGAAAGATGGTCAGGAATTGGTCGGAATGATCCTGCCGCAGGGCCGGCAGCACGAACTGCAATAGTCGGCTAACCAGAACTGAGTCAAGGACGCGCGGCGATGACGACAATCTCCACCCGGTAGTCCGATGAGGCGAGCGGCGCCCCGACAGTCGCACGCGCAGGCGCGCAACCGGGTGCGACCCAGGCATCCCAGACTGCGTTCATTTCATTGAACGTGCTCATGTCGGTCAGATAGATCGTCGCCGCGAGCAGATGCGCCTTGTCCGTGCCTGCTTCCGCGAGCAACTCGTCGATGGCGGCCAGAACCTCGCGGGTCTGCGCCGCGGTGTCGGCCGAGCGGTCAGAGGCGACCTGACCAGCGAGATATACGGTATTCCCGTGTACGACGGCCTGCGACATGCGCCGGCCGGACTTTATGCGCGTTACCATTTGCGTGGCTCCTGTAGAGTCAATGATTCTACTCCGAGCGCACCCGGTGGCTGAGCAAATGAAACCTGGATACCAGCTCCGAAAATACCGAACCTATCGCAGGATGCCGTGGCGAAACGGACGCGGGTTCACTCTCGAGATCGCGCGCGCGCCCGCCGTTGGAGAGGATTTCTCGTGGCGGTTGAGCCTGGCTGATATCGACAGCGACGGCGATTTCTCTCCCTACCCGGGTTACCGCCGGGCGATCGCCCTGGTTGCGGGAGAGCGTCTGAAGCTGAAATTCCGGGGCCACGGAACTGGCATCCTCGACCCGACGAGACGAGGCGCCCGATTCGAGGGTGAGTGGCAAACGCATTGCGCGATCCCGCGAGGGAGCTGCACCGACCTCAGCCTGATCGTCCGCAGAGGATCGGGCGCCCGGCCGGGCTCCGTAGTTCGCGCGCCCAAAATGGTGCGCGTCAAAGCGACAGCGCGCGTGGTCATCCCCAGCGGCCTCCATGGCGCGCTGTTTGTCATCGCAGGATCGGTGGCGGTTGGCGAATCCATCCGGGCCCGATCGCGCATCATGCGCGCCCGGGACACCCTGCTCCTCTCTCCGGCCGGCCGGCGAACTCTGAGGCTCCGCAGCCTCGAGTCATCCGCGGCGCAGCTCATCCTGATGAGCTGGCGCGCCGGTCGTCCGAAAGTCACCGTCCCCGGCCGGTGAGGCCGGGGACGGTAGCGATATTATCGCGAGGCGTCAGTAACGACGCGGGCCGCCACCACCGCGGTGGCCGCCACCACCGGACCGCTCCCGGTCCTGGGCTTCATTCACTTTGAGCGAGCGCCCATCGAAATCGGCGCCGTTCAGCGCCTGCATGGCGCGGGAGGCGTCGGCATTCGACATCTCCACGAACCCGAAGCCGCGCGGGCGGCCGGTATCGCGATCGGAGATCAGAGAGACCTTCTCGACCGTGCCATGCTTTGAGAAGAGAGCACGCACGGCTTCTTCGGTCGCGGTAAAAGGGAGATTTCCAACGTACAGTTTTGTCACTTCAGAGTACTCTCAATAGAAACACAGAAAGCGGCGGGTACATCCCGCCTCTTGGTTCGCGGAGCTTTGCGAGGGTGGCAGACAAGGCCTCGGTGGGCGCCATAGCGGCGCTGGAGGCCCAGACAGTCAAGCCGAAAAGATTACGAGCCACCTGGGAGAATACAGGAGTTCGCGTCGTACTGTCGAATTTTCGCGCTTTCCACGGTCGAAATTGCCTTGCGGACCAGGGCCAGAAGGCGCAATGTTGGCCCATTACTTCCTGCCGAGCCGGCAAAGAATGCTCTCATGCATCTCTCCCTGATCGATGCCTTCGGGCGGTTTGGCGCCAAACCCAGCAGCCGGCTGAACAGTCTTTCGGCGATGGCGGCCGACGGGGCCATGGTGCTGAGCTGCCTGCCATCGCATTTCGGCCATCCCGCCAGCGGCGTATTGCGCTACGAGACCACGCTGTCGACGGTGGCGGCGGAGTCGAAGGACATAGGTAACCTCAGCGAGCATCTGACGCACGCACGTGACGGACAGCTGCCGGTGCGGATGGTGGTCAAATCGACGATACCCGAGAAAAACGGCGCCAAGACCCGCAGCTATCACGTGCGCCCCGATCTCATCGGTAAGGTCGTGGAATTCGACGGCGATCACTTCATCGTCGACTTCACACGGCAGGAGCCGACACGCCCGGCAGCCGTCACCGGCAAGCGCAAGTAACCGGTACCGGGATGCCGGATGACCTCAGAATTGCCAGCGCGCAATTCGAGAATCGTGGCGGCGACAAGCAATTCAACCTGGCGGCGATCGAAGAGCTGTCAGCACGGGCCGCGCGCCTCGGCGCGAACGTCGTCGCGTTTCACGAGTGCTCGATCACCGGCTACACCTTTGCAAGGCGGTTGTCGCGCGCCCAGCTCTGGGACCTGGCCGAGGCCATCCCCGGTGGAGCGAGCACCGAGGCGCTCATCGGGATAGCCCGCCGCCACGGCGTCGCGGTCCTGGCGGGGCTTTTCGAGCGGGGGGATGACGGCGAGATCTACAAGGCCCACGTTGCGTCGACCGCAACGGTGTGGTCGCAAGACACCGCAAGATCCACCCCTTCATCAATCCGCACGTCAGAGCTGGAAACGCCTACACCGTCTTCGAGCTGAGCGGCTGGCAGTGCGGCATGTTGATTTGTTACGACAACAACGTCATCGAGAACGTGCGCGCGACGGCATTCCTCGGTGCCGAGATCATCTTCATGCCGCATGTGACCATGTGCACGCCTTCGACGCGTCCTGGAGCGGGCTTCGTCGACCCGGCACTGTGGCAGAATCGCGAGCACGATCCGACCTCACTGCGCGCGGAGTTCGATGGCCACAAAGGCCGGGCATGGCTGATGAAGTGGCTGCCGGCGCGTGCCCATGACAACGGCATCTTCGTCGTGTTCTCGAATCCGATCGGCATGGATGACGACCAGCTGAAGAACGGCTGCTCGATGGTGCTCGACCCCTTCGGCGACGTCATCGCCGAGTGCAGGCTCCTGGGCAACGACATCGCGATTGCAACCTGCGGTCACGACAAGATCGCGCTGTCCGGCGGACACCGTTACCGCGAGGCCAGGAAGCCAGAGCTGTACCGGCACATCCTTGGCACGGAACACCGCTCACAACAGAAGGTGCCGTGGATATCGCTGTCGCAGTCGGACAAATAGGGCTGGGCCGCTGGCGGCTGCTAGCGCCCGTCCTCGGAGGCCGGATCGATCGGCGCGCAGTTCGTGCGGCCGGACATCACGCAATCCTGTAGTCGCGCGGCGCGGCCCAGGACGTGGATCAGCAGCACCCCACCCAGCACGAGGAGCACCGTGACGAGCAATCCGATCAGCGCCGGCACGCGCGGATCGGGCGCGCGTCGATTCTCCGGCTCGTCGGTGCTGCGCGGCAGAAGGTACATGCCGGGGTTCTCCCAGAAGCGCCAGCAGCGTTCGTATGCTCGGCATGATCGGTCCGCATCACTCCTGTCTGCCCGGCATTCTACTGTGAATCCAGCGCACACTTCGCGCCTGCACGCCGAGAAGTGCGTCACGCGGAGACAGACCCCGCTCGCAGGTGCGCCGGTAATCCCGTAAATTCTCCCCCGCTCAACCGGCACACTGGTCGGAACCGCGTTTGCACCTGTGCCCGAGACACGCACACAGACAGCAGACATGGACACCGCAGCAGCACCCACCCAGACCTCCTCTCGACCCTCGGTTGCGGCAAGCTGGACCGAACGTCTCTTCCTCCCCTTTGCGATCTACGTCGCCGTCGGCGCGGTATGGATGACGAGCGGCGCCGGTGGCCCGAAAGTTACCTTCTATGTCGGGCTGATCTCCAAGCTGCCCGCGCAGCTCGCCTGTATCCTCATTGTCGCGCTGACGGCGCGGCGCATGGCTCCAGGTCCGCTGCGCTCCGCATGGCGCTGCCTCGCTATCGCGCTGACGCTGTATTTCATCGCCGACTTCATCGGCTTCTGCTCCTGGCTGATGGGGATCGATCCCTTCCCGGGTCCCTCCGACATCCTCTACTGCGCGTTTTATCTGCCGCTCGCGGCCGCCGCGCTCTGGCTGATCCGGGCAGCCGCGGTGCGCGTGCCATGGATCCAGCTGTCTCTGGATGCCGCCATCTTCGTCGTGGGCTTCGGCGCGGTGTTCTGGTACCTGGTCGTCGAGCCGGCTGCCATCCATGCCAATCTCGGGCTCCTCAAGGAGGCTCTGAGCGAGGCGTATCTGGCGCTCGACAGTTTCTCGCTGCTGCTGCTCGGCGTGCTGGTTCTCACCGGCTCCGGCAATGCCAACGGGTGGCGCATTCCGCTGCTGCTGCTCGGCGGCTTCGCCACCATGTTTCTCGGCGACATCGTCTGGTCTCTCGGCAAGGTAAACGGTTACTACCTGCCCGGAGGCGTTCAGGATGTCCTCTACCTGTCCTGTTACGTGCCGATGGCGGCCGCGGCGCGCGCGCAGGTACGAGCGGTCACCCGACCCGCCAGCCTGACATCACGCACCTCGGGTGCGCTGACGCGGTCGATGCCTTACGCGGCGATGGCAGCGGCGTTTCTGGTACTCATATATCTCAGTCGCGGCGGACTCGGCGGCCAGGCGACTCTGATGATCGGCATTGTGTTCGCGCTCACCCTGCTGCTGATGTTCCGTCAGGCGGTGGTGCTGCGCATGACCGAGGAGCATTACGCATCTCTGGTCGCGAACGCCTCCGACGTCATCATGATCATCGGCACCGATGGCGTGGTGCGCTTCACTTCGCCGGCCGCCACCCGCACCCTCGGCCTGAAGCCGGAGGAGATCACCGGCAAGAGCCTTGCCGAGTTGTGGGGCGGTGAGGACGGCGAGCGACTGCGCAATTTTCTCGACGAGATCGCGCGCACTCCTTCCGGGGTCGTGGGCCCGGTGGAGCTGCGCGTGGAGCGCGCGGCCCGGGTGATCGAGGGAGTGGGCAGCAACCTGAGCAAGGATCCGGCGGTGCGCGGGCTGGCGCTGAACTTCCGCGACATCAGCGAGCGCAAGGTACTGGAGGAAAAGCTGCGCCAGCTCGCTTTCCACGATCCGCTGACGCTGCTCGCCAACCGCAACCTGTTCCGCGACCGCGTGGAGCATGCCCTCACCCGCGCGCAGCGCGGCGACCACGGCGCGGCGGTCATGTTCCTCGATGTCGACAACTTCAAGAACATCAACGATTCGCTCGGACACGACGCCGGCGACCGGCTGCTGCAGGCGGTGGCACAGCGCATCGTGCAGATGACCCGATCTTCCGACACGGTCGCGCGGCTCGGCGGCGATGAGTTCGGCGTACTGCTGGAAGGCGCCGGGTCGACTGCGGAAGTGCAGCGCGTCGCCGACGCGCTGGTCGAATCGCTCGGCACGCCCTTCGTCCTCGATGGCCGCGAGGTTCGCGTGACGGCGAGCGTGGGTGTGGCGTTCTCCGTTGACGATACCACCGCGAAGGCGCTTCTCAGCAACGCCGATCTGGCCATGTATCACGCCAAGGCGGCCGGCAAGAACCGCCACGTCACCTTTCAGCCGCGGATGCAGACGCTGCTGCACGAGCGCCTGAGGCTCGAGGCTGACATCGGCCGTGCGCTCGAGAGAGAAGAGTTCTTTCTGGAATACCAGCCGATCGTGGACCTCGGTACCCGGGTCCTGCTCGGCGTGGAGGCACTGGTTCGCTGGCGTCATCCCGAGG
Source organism: uncultured Pseudomonadota bacterium (assembly GCA_963726045.1). Taxonomy (GTDB): domain Bacteria; phylum Pseudomonadota; class Gammaproteobacteria; order Steroidobacterales; family Steroidobacteraceae; genus 13-2-20CM-66-19. Next base: position 101,714 of record CAVSAZ010000008.1, on the reverse strand, counting down.
CAGGCGTGCTGATGCCCGCCAGCTTCATTCACGTCCTCGAGGAATGCGGCCAGATCCCGGCGCTCGGCCGCTGGGTGCTGCGGCAGGCGTGCCGCGACGTCTGCGCCTGGCGAGGCGCGATCGCCGGGCCGTCCGGCCTGCGCCTCGCGGTGAACATCTCGGCACGTCACCTCCAGCACGGCGAGCTGGTACACGATGTACTCGCGGCGCTCGAGACCTCGGGATTCGAGCCGGGCAATCTCGTCATCGAGCTGACCGAGAGCACGATGATGTACAACACCGAAGTCAACCTCGAGCGCTTTCACCGCCTCAAGGCACTTGGCGTGAAGGTCGCGATCGATGACTTCGGCACCGGCTATTCGTCGCTGTCCTACCTGCACCGCTTCCCCATCGACATCCTGAAAATCGACCGCTCGTTCGTCAACGGCCTCACCAGCTCGGATGACGGCCCGGACCTGGCGCGTGCGGTCATCATGCTGGGTGAGACCCTCGGGCTGGACACCGTGGCGGAAGGGATCGAGCTCGAGCCGCAGGTCGAGGCGCTGCTGGCACTGGGCTGTGTCGCGGGCCAGGGGTTTCTGTTCGCTCAGCCGCGCACTCTCGAGGAGCTGTCGCATACCTCCCTGGTCGCCCGCCGCAATACCCTATGGACCGCGCAAGCTCTCGACGAGCACCTTTCGGCTACCGGCCGATTCAAGGCTCTGCTGGCGCAGACGCTCGTAGCTGAGCACAGCGACGGATGTACCATCGCCGGAAAGCCACCGCCTTTGCCGCAGAGACATGAGCAATCCCCCCTCGGGCACCATCGCGCACGTGCCTATCGACGTGCACTGGGTCGACGGCCTGAACTTCGAAGCCGGTCGGCCGGACGGACCCCGGATGCGCATCGACGGCGATGCGCAACGTGCGCCCAGTCCGTTCGATGCGCTGCTGGCGGCGATTGCGAGCTGCGCCGCGGTGGATGTCGTGACCATTCTGGCGAAAGCAACGCACGCCGGTGCGGGAGCTCAACGTGCGGGTCGAGTCGAATCGGGTCGAGTCGACCCCACGCCGACTGGCATCGGCCGTGCTGCACTTCGCCATCAGCGCGCCGGGGGCGACGATCGAGAAGGCGACACGCGCGGTCGAGCTATCGATCACCAAGTACTGCAGTGTCCGCTCTTCGCTCATCGCCGATGCATCGGTGAGCTGGACGGTGGAGTTGCAGAATCGACCGTAGGTCGACCGGTCGATGTACGGCACTCGAGGGAATCAGGGCGTATGCTTGACTCACAATCTGAATGCTGGAGGTGACTGTCATGCAAAAGCGCGGGCTCGGACAGAGCGGTCTGCAGGTCTCGGCCATCGGCTTGGGTTGCATGGGTCTCAGCCACGCCTTCGGCCGGCCGGTCGGGAAGCAGGAAGGTATCGCGCTCATTCGCGCGGCCGTAGAGCGCGGCGTCACCTTGTTCGATACAGCGGAGGTATACGGCCCGTACACCAACGAGGAGCTGCTGGGCGAGGCGCTCGCGCCCGGTGCGCGACCGTGTGGTGATCGCCACGAAATTCGGCTTCGACGTCGATCCGCAGACTCGCCAGCAGCGGGGCCTCAACAGCCGCCCTGAGCACATCAGGCAGGTCGCGGACGCCTCGCTCGAGCGCCTGCGGACCGATCGGATCGATCTTTTCTATCAGCACCGCGTCGACCCCGCCGTGCCGATCGAGGAAGTCGCGGGCGCCGTGAAGGATCTCATCCGCGCCGGCAAGGTGCGCCACTTCGGTCTCTCCGAGGCCGGCGTGCAGACCATCCGCCGGGCACACGCCGTGCAGCCGGTCGCCGCGCTGCAGAGCGAGTATTCCCTCTGGTGGCGTGAGCCGGAGGACGGAAGTCTTCCCGGCGCTGCAGGAGCTCGGTATCGGCTTCGTCCCTTTCAGCCCGCTCGGCCGCGGCTTTCTCACCGGCGCCATCGACGAGAACACGAAGTTCGAGAGCACGGATTTCCGCAACGGCCTGCCACGATTCACGCCGCAGGCCCGAAAGGCGAACCAGACGCTGGTGCGAGCCATCGGCGAGATCGCGGACCGCAAGGGTCTGACGCGCGCGCAGATCGCGCTCGCCTGGGTGTTGGCGCAGAAACCCTGGATCGTGCCGATCCCCGGCACGACGAAGCTGCAGCGGCTGGAGGAGAACACCGGCGCGGCAGCCGTGGAATTGAGCGCCGCCGATCTGCGCGAGATCGACGACGCGCTCTCACGGGTGACGATCGAGGGTGCCCGCTACCCGGATAAGCTGCAGAAGCTCGTCGATCGGTAGCCGGCCGGTGTCGACCCATCGTACTGGCCGCGGCCAAGCACCGGATTCCACCGGCTGGCAAGCCTCGCGTGCGCCGCGCTCGGCATATGGGTGCCGGCGACAGCGGCCTTCGCCGGCGCTCCCGCTGCCGACGCCAGCTTCCAGCTGAGCGTCGGACTCCAGGGGCTGCCCGACTACTTTCCCGGCCTGATCGGTAACGGTTACGTCGCAACATTGACGACCCCGCGCGGCACGGAGCCGGCGCAAACCTACATGGTCGCGCTCATGGACTACACCAGCGGCGACATCTCGCGTCCGGCGCTGGTGCCTGGATGGACGGGCATCGACTTCAATCCGGGCGGACGCCGGCTCCGGATATACCTGGCTCAACGAGGCGCCGCTCGACGCGGCGGACTTCGCGGGCTACCGGCAGGTGCTCGATCTGCACGAGGGACATTCTGACGACGCGTTACCGCTACGTGGACTTCGGGCGGCAGACAGCGGTTGAGGTCGTTACTCTCGTCAGCCAGGCTTCGCCACACATCGCGGCCAGTCGCATCAGCATCACGCCGACTACGACGGCTGGGTGCGCTTGTCATTCCCGCTGACGCTCTGGGCACAACACGCGCCGAGATTTCCTCTGGCGCAGATGGCGGGCCCCGAGATGGAGCAGGCCGTGGCAAACGCCGGCCTCTCCCTGCAGCCGCGTCCACCGGCGACCGCGGACCGCGCTGCCATCTGGTATCCCGGCTATGTCGCCATCGTGGCGACCTCGGGCGAAGCGCGGTCGCGCACCCTCAGTGTGACCGGACAGGCCGCGAATGGCCTGCGGATGGCCATGGGTGCGGCCATCGAGCTGCCGGCGCAGGCGCATGGAGCAAAAGTGGCCTTGCGTCGCGGCAAGGATCGGCTGGCCCTCGAGGTCACACTGCGAGTGCAGCGCGGCCACACGTACGCCTTTACAAAGTACGTTGCGATGTCGCGCGCGGACTGGGGCGGCGGCGCGGCGGCGGATCTGGCGCTGGCGCGCCAGGCGCGTGAGCGCGGGTTTGCCCGCCTCGCCGCGGAGAATCGCTCGGCGTGGCAGGCGCTGTGGCAATCCGACATCGTGATCGACGGTGACGCCAGAGCGCAGCAGGTCGCGCACTCGGAGCTCTACTATCTGCTCGTCAACACGACTCCGGACACCTCCTGGGCCCCCGGCCCCTGCGGGCTGACTCTCTGCTATACCGGCCACGTCTTCTGGGACAGCGACACCTGGATGTTCCCGGCGCTGTTGCTGCTGCATCCACGACGCGCCGAGTCTCTGGTCACATACCGTGAACGGGCGCTGCCGCAGGCCGAGCAGCGGGCACGCCAGCACGGTCTCGCCGGCGCCATGTATCCCTGGGAGGCCGATCCGCAAACCGGCGACGATGTGACCCCGCACTCGGCCAAAGTGCTTTCCGACAGCGAGATTCACGTCGATGCGGAGGTGGCATTCGCGCAGTGGCAGTACTATCTCTCGACGCTCGATCGCAACTGGCTGGCGACGCGCGGTTGGCCGGTGATCCGGGCTGTGGCGCGCTTCTGGGCGAGCCGCGCGACCTACGATGCGCGCAATTCGCGCTACGAGATTCTGCACGTCACGTCGGTCTCCGAATCGAATTCGGACATCCCGAACGACACCTATACCAACATGGAGGCGGCGCAGGCCCTCAGGATCGCGACGGCCGCGGCCGGCATCGTCGGTGAGCGCGCCGACCCCAGCTGGGATCGCATCGCCCACGGGCTGTACATTCCGCTCGCCCCGGGCGGAGCGCGTCACCTGCCGTTCGATCCGTCGGTGGTGGTCCGCGGCAGGCACGCGGCCGGTCCGCTGCCCCTGCTCTTCCTGCCCGCTCTGGATCTGCCGATATCCGCACCGTTGCGCCGGCAGGATATCGACTACGCCATCCCGCGCAATCCGCCGCCATACGCAGGTAGCTTCAGCATGGCCATGCTGCCGGCGGCCACCGCCGCCGCCGAGGTTGGCCGTGGAGACAGCGCCGCGGCGTGGCTCGACTTGTATGTGACCGGCGGCACGCTCAAGCCGCCCTTCAACATACGCACCGAGACCGCCGACAACGAGGTTGGCCCGTTTCTCACGGGCACGGGCGCCTACCTGCAGGGCCTCATGTTCGGCCTCACGGGCCTACGGATCCGTCAGGCCGGACTGGTGGACGCCTACGCACCAGTCCTTCCGCGGGACTGGCGCTCACTGACGCTGCGCGATGTTATCTTCCGCGGCCGACACATGGACATCCGCGTTACTCGAGGCCCTTCAGGGGCGGCGCGACTCAGCGTGACGGACCACTGACCCCTTCAGGACGCGAGCACGATTTCCACGCGCTTGTTGCGCTTGCCTTCGTTGCGTATGCGCGTGACGCGAATGCCGCCGATCTCCGCAATGTTGCGTACGTGGGTCCCTCCGCACGGTTGCAGATCGATGCCCGGAATCTTGAGCAGCCGCACACGGCCGACGCCGCGCGGCGGTTGCACGCTCATGGTCTTCACGAGCTCCGGCTGCGCCTCGAGCTCCTCATCGGTAATCCAGACGGTCTCGGTGGCTACGCCCGATGCGATCAGGGCGTTGGTTTCGCGCGTGATGCGCTCGGCATCGAGCAGGCTCATGTCGATGTCGAAGTCGAGGCGCGCCTTGTCGGCAGCGATGTTGCCGCCCGATACCGGAGCAACGACGACACACGACATCAGGTGCAGTGCCGTGTGCAGACGCATGAGCGCGTAGCGGCGCGCCCAGTCGATCTCCATGAGCACGCTCTCGCCCGGCTGTGGACTGGGATGCGCCGGCGGCAGGAATGTGAAGCACGCCGCCCGGGGTCTCGCCCTTGCGGGTATCGGCGATGGCGATCCGCTCGCCGTTCTCACGAACCAGCACCCCGCTATCGCCGGGCTGGCCGCCTCCGAGGGGATAGAAGATCGTCCGATCGAGCTCGATCCCGCGCTCGCCAATCGCGACGACACGCGCCGTGGCGCTCTTGAGATAGGCATCGTCCCGGAACAGAAGCTCGGTATGCAACGGCTGTGCTCCTTCTACTCGTGCGCGAGCGCCTGCCCCGGATGGTACTGCCGCTCCATGTGGCCATGGAGCTGCGAGGCATAGTAGTAGACGGGGCGTAACGCGCCCATCGCGTAGTTGCTCGCCTCGTCATCGAAATGCGGCGATGCCGGATTACCGCTCTCACCGCCGGCGGTGATGGCCCAGGCGCGCACCCTGCGGGCCGAATTCGACCACCGCCACGAAGCTGTTGCCCTCATCGCCGTACCACTTTTTGGTGTTTGGGTATGGGTGTGCGCCGAAGGCGGCCAGCGAGCCCCATACCGAGGAGGTGAAGGGCACCGGAATACTCGGCCTGGAGTCATCGAAGCGCGGACTGATGTCATCGTTGAATCGCTGGAAGCGGTTGATCTGACCCCACGGGGTCTGCCAGGTGCCGAAATTCGCCGTCAGCCGGTCCGATGCTGCTGCCAGGGATGTGAGCAGCTCCTGCCGCGGTCGCATGCTGCAGCACGTAGTCATTGGGAGAAATGCCCAGCGCGTCGGCTCTGCCCTGCACGTGCGCGAAGATGTCCTCGCCCCAGAATACGGCGAGAGAGGTCGCGACGGAATTCACCCCCCAGCGGTAATTCCAGGCGCGCAGCACGGCGATCTGCGCGCCCAACCGCGCTCTTGAGCGGATCCGACTGCGCGTCCGCATCGTAAGCCTTGCACCAGAACCGGAATCATGGTCGCGAAAGCAGGCAGGTAGCTGTCGAATGCCGCCGCGCGACACCGATGCCATGGTCCAATTTTTGCCGCCGCTGAGCACCCTCAGGGCGTGATAGCCGCGCGCGCTCTCCTCCGTGCCCCGGTCCACGTACCGCGGAAAGTCCTGCCGCTTCGGGCTGTACGGCCCGGCCGCCGACCAGGGCCAGTTGTTGGAGTTGTAGAGCCAGCCGTTCGGCGGGTTGAGCAGGTGTGGCGTCTCGATCCAGGGTCAGCAGGCCATGGAACGCGGTGGCCGGATCACTGCCGTCAACCGGCTTGCCCCAGTCGAAGGCGTCGCTGCGCTGCGGGATCCAGTTCGAGTGCCAGTATGCGATGTTGCCTTCGCTGTCGGCGAAGATGGTGTTGTTCGAGGAATCGGCGTGCAGCTGCATGGTCTTGCGAAACTGCGCGTAATCCCTGGCCTTGGTGCGGCTGAAATCCTGGATCAGCGCAGCTATCGGGCGTTGCATCAGGTCGATCGTTTCCCACCTGTCGCCGCCGCGTGCGATGACCGGCCCATGCTGGGTGTAGTAGGCGGTGAAGGCTTTTTCGGCGACGCCATTGGCCGTCTTGTAGCGCACGACGATGCGGCGTGTCCGGACGGGCAGCTCCCGGCCGCCGTAACGGTAGTAGTAGTGGCCGCCTCGGCGGCTGATCGTCTCGAGGAACCAGGAGATGTTCCGGACTCCGCTCGAGGTGTGCATCCAGCCGGCCGTCGCGTTGAAACCCTGATAGACGAAGAACTGGCCCCAGGTCACGGCGCCGTATGCGTCGAGCCCTTCCCCGCTCACCATCTGCAGCTCGGAGCGGAAATAAAACGAGGTGTGCGGATTGATCCAGAGCAGCGCGTGGTGATCCAGGGCGACCGACGGCGAGATGGCGATGCCGTTCGAGCCGCTGAGGCTCGGGGGGCGGCAGCGCGGCGCTGGCGATGGGCGCCGCTGGAACCGGCCGCCCGCCATAGAATGCCGCGAGCTGCGGTACGTCCACCCCTGCCTCGATGTCACCGCCGATGCTGCCCTCGCTGAAGGCGAGCGCCATCCAGGGCTCGAAATGCGTGATGACCCGCGGCTTCACTCCGGGATGCGTGTAGAGATAGTAGTTGAGGCCGTCGGCGAAGGCGCTCATGAGCTTCCGGAGCCACGCCGGACTGTGCGCATACTCCGTCTGCAACACTCGCGGATCGACGAACAGCTGGCTGCGCAGATCGAGGTAGATCGATGACTCACCGTCCGCCTGCGAACGCCAACCGAGCGCACTCGATGTAGTTCGATTCGACTCTGTTGAAGTCGTCCTCGGCCTGCGCATACTCCATGCCAAACACCGCATCGGCGTCCGTCTTACCGTATACGTGGGCGATGCCCCAGTCGTCCCGGTAGATGGTGACGTTGCCGGCCTCGCCCTGCCAGCGTGCGAGGTCCCGGCTGTCAGTGGCGTCGGCGCCGCAGGGAAGGAGGCAGGCGCTCGCCACGGCGAGTTGCAGCAGAACCAGGAAAAGCCGTCTCATGAGGATTGAAGCTCCGATGGCGAACATCTAGGTCACTGAGCCGGGGACGATGTGTCCCCCGGTACAGTGCGAACGGCCGCGGAACAGCGCGACCGTCTCGCCGCGCTGATTGGAAACGACGATCTCGTAGATTCCGCTTCGCTTCGAGCGCCAGAGCTCGCGCGCCTGCGCGGTCAATTCGTCATGCACCTGCGCGGGGGCCAGAAAATCGATCGACGCCGCCGCCGCGACGGTAACGGCATTGTATGTGTTGCAGGCGACCGCGAATGCACTGTCCGCCAGGGCAAAGACGATGCCGCCATGGCACATGCCATGACCGTTGACCATGTCCGGCCGGACGCTCATCCGCAGAGTCGCCGCGCCCGGCCGCACCTCTTCCATCCGTATGCCGAGACTTCTCGACGCCCGATCTGCCGCCAGGAGCGCCCGGCCGCACTGCTCCGCGACACGTTGCCCCTCCGGCGCCGGCTGCCGCGCCGCACCCGAGGGATTCTTCGAGGTCATCTGGATTCGCCTCCCCGCGGCAAGACGAAAAGTATAGCCGAGGGGCCGGAACACGGCGGCGGTTCGGCCGCCAGGGTCATCGCGGCCTTGCAACCATTCAGCGACTTCTGGGTTCTAAGGGACATGCCAGGCCTTCGCGCCTGGCTCGTAGAATTACCGTACCGGGTCTCGATTCATCGCTGAGGGTAATAGTCATGGCCAAACCGGCAGTCCGATTCATGCTGATCCTTGCCGCAATCCTCGGCACATCGGTCGCGCTGCCGGCGCAGCGGACCTTCGACAAGCGCCTCGAGGCACCGGCGGGTGGCCGGCTGACATTCGACGCCGATGTCGGCTCGGTTGCGGTCACGGGAGGGGACGTATCTCAGGTGGTCGTCCACGCTGACCTGGAGGGGACAGACTCCTTTTTGAGCCGGGTTCACGTCGGTGCCGAGCAAACCGCCTCGGGCGTGACGATTACCGTGCGCACCGACCACAGCAGCTTCTTCGACGACCTGTTCCATCTCGGCTCGAATCGCGTGCAGTTCACCGTGGAGGTACCGCGCACCTATCCCGTCGATCTGCGAACCGCGGGCGGCAGTCTCGACGTGCGCAATTTGAGCGCCTGGGTGCGCGGGAAGACCTCGGGCGGTGGTATCCATGTGGCGGATGTCGTGGGCACGGTCAACGTGCATACCTCCGGGGGTGGCGTCAGCGCGGAGCGGCTCAAAGGCGCCGCCAGTTTGAGCAGCTCAGGCGGCAGCATGGATGTCAGCGACTCGACCGGCGATGTCGACGTCAGTACTTCGGGCGGTGGTATTCGCCTGGTGGACGATGACGGCAAAGTCAATGCGCATACTTCCGGAGGCAGCATAAGAGCGGAGCTGCGGACGAACGACGGCATCAACCTGGATACCTCCGGCGGCAGTATCACACTGCTGCTGCCGCCGAGTGCTCACGGCACCATCGAGGCGGAAACGAGCGGCGGCAACGTATCCTCCGACCTCCCCTTCACTTCGACGGGAACCGTGAGCGGCAATCATCTGCGCGGCACCATCGGCGGCGGCGGCCCGCCAATCAATCTCCATACCTCCGGTGGCAGCATCAGCATCGGGCCGCAAAGCTGAGCGCCGCCGGTCCGCTTTTACCTGCAGGAGTCGCACGTCGGCGTATCGCAGGAATCCAGCTCTTCGATCTGCACCGTGGTGTGCTCGACCTGCAGCCGCTCCCGCAGCCGCTGGTGAATCAGCTTCGGCACACCATAGCCCACGGCTCCTGGGGCGACACAGGCATGCAGAGTGATGGTGGGCCGCTCGCCGGTCATCGACCAGACATGTATGTGGTGGACCTCGATGACGCCTGGAACGTGACCGATCAATTCCGCCTCGATGTGTTTGACATCGAACCCCTGCGGCACGCTTTGCAGGAGAACATCCGCCGACTCGCGCGTGACTGACCATCCGGAGCGCAGGATGAGCGCGGACACCAGCAGGGACAGCAGAGGATCCACCACCGTCCATCCCTTGAAGAGGATCAGCAGCGCGGCGACGGTGGCCGCCGCCGAGCCCAGGAGGTCACTGAGCACGTGAGCGCGCGCGCCGCGCTCATTCAGCGAGCGCGCACCGGAAAGCGTCATCAATGCCGCGAGGTTGGCGAGCCCGCCGATGATCGCGATGGCGAGCATCCAGCGGGCATTGATTGGCGGCAGCACCATCAGGCGCCGAATCGCCTCGTACACCACCCAGATGGTCAGCAGCAACAGCGCCTGCCCGTTGATGAATGCCGCCAGCGGCTGGTAGCGCCGGTGACCGTAAGTGCGTCGCTCATTGGGCGGGCGGCGGCCCCAACGGATCGCCACGACGGCCAGAGCCAACGAAGCCGAATCGGCGAGCATGTGTGCGGCCTCGGCAAGAAGAGCAATCGAGTTCGCGACATAGCCTCCGACCGCCTCGACCACCGTGAAGCTTCCGAGAATGACGAGCGCCATGAGCAGCCGACGCTCGCCGGCATCCTGCGGGTGAGTGTGCGCGCCGTGACCATGCCGCTGCTCATGGCCCGGATGGGGAGCGTGGCCCGCGTGATGGTGAACGCCGTGGTGCTCGTGGGAGTGCGGCATGACCTCGGAACCGCTGGCTCGGGGTGTATACTTGAAACCCTGTAACCACTTCAGGGTCAAGACCCCATGAGCCGCGCAATCACCATTGGCGCCCTGGCGCGCGACACGGAGTGTCCCCCGGAGACGATCCGCTACTACGAGCGCGCAGGCCTGCTGCCCGCCGCCAGCCGTACCGCGGGCAATTATCGGGTTTACGGTCCCACGCATATGGAGCGCCTGGTATTCATCAGAAACTGCCGCTCGCTCGACATGACCCTGGACGAGATCAAGCAGTTGCTGCGATTCCGCGACGAGCCGCAGTCGGAGTGTGGCGCCGCGCACGCCCTCATCGATGAGCACATCGCGCACATCGGCGAGCGCATCGCGGAGCTGGGGCAGTTACAGACTCAGCTGCAGGATTTGCGCCTCCAGTGTCAACCCGCCGGCGATGCGAAGAAGTGCGGCATCCTCGATCGCCTGGAGCAGAAATCTCCGGGCTCGCCTCCGGGCAAAAAGGCGAAAGCCCACGTCCGCGGAGCCCATGGTCCGACCTCATAGGAGCGCACTCGATTAAATCGGCGCATTGCCAGGTGTTCGCGGCAATGGAGAATGACGCGCCTGCGCCTGCAACATATTCCATCTCTGATCGAGAGATGGATGATATCCGCTCAAGGTGTGCATTTGACATTCTGCTGAACCAAAACGTCAGCGACGCGGTCGAGCTCCGAGGCAGGCTCGGGCGAAGGTCACAGGTTAGAATCCTGTCGGGTGCGCCAAACACCGCCATTTGCCGGGGCACGTGTCCTACGAGCCGACGCCTCGGCCCGCTTCTTACCACCGGACGGAAGTCGCTAGCAGACTAAGGGACACGACACGATCGGCTGGCCAAAATCGCGCGCGACGGCGCCTTCAGCTTAAGCAGCCGGCGCGGTCTCCAACGGCCAGACCTCGACAACCCCCTGGTTCACAGCGCAGGGGCTATGCGCTGCTATCGTGATCGCTGTCTCCAAATCCGGCGCCTCGATCAGCGCAAACCCCGCGATCGGCAAACCGGAGGTCATGAACGGTCCCTGAGTCGCCTCGACTTTGGCGGCGTCGTGATTTCGGACCTGAACCGGCGGCCCTGCCCGTCCCATCACGTCGCCATGGCGCAGCCGTTCGGCATCGTGCGCGTGGGCGGCATCCCGCACAGCCTTGGCAGTGCGTTCGTAGCCAGCTCTATCGCCGTACCCGATGGTGATAAACTTTGGCATGGTGATTTTTTGCAAGTCGCGATGCGGTGGAATTCTATAGTGTAACGCTGAAGTGGCGCAACCACGGAATGAGAGCCCAACGCGTGTTGTCGCCGCCCGAAGAGGCGGTAACGCCCGCATCATTCAACATCGTTCAAAATGATCCCGATGATGTGGCGCTTGGCTAGATATTGAGTTCGGTCACCCGTGGTCCGCGTCCCCTGCATCCGCAGGCGCTGTTCAGTCCCAGCCCGTCACCGATACGCGTCACCCAGCGAGGGCAGTGCGCAACAGGGAGAGGCCACGGTCAATCTCTGGCAAATCGGTTGTAGCATAGCCAAAGATCAGCCCCGCCTTCCTTGGCTGACCGAGATAATATCTGGTCAACGTGTGCATCCTAACGCCGTTCTGCGCGAGGTCGCCAGCGACCCGATCAAGATCGAGTGAGGACCGCGCGAGCGCAGTCATATGAACCCCGTACAACGAAGGCTGTGGCTCCAGCCATTTGCCGAGATCGTGCTTAAATCCAGTCAACAATGCCTGGCGGCGCTTCATATAGACATTGCGCATCTTCCGAATGTGACGCTCTAAATGGCCTGCAGCAATGAAATCGGACACACTAATCTGAACCAGCGTCGAGGATTGCCAATCGAGGCTGTTCTTGGCGACGATTAAGGGCGGCAGCGCCCAATCTGGAGCGACGACGAAGCCGAGACGCAGCGCCGGCAGCATGCATTTCGAGAGTGTTCCAACATAAAAGACGACGTCTGAGAACTCAGACTTTCGCAGCGCCTCCAAAGGTGCACCATCAAACCGGAATTCACCATCGTAGTCGTCTTCGACAATCACTGCGCCCCGGCTCCTGGCAAACTCGACGAGTGCGTTGCGACGGCGGCGGGACATTGTTACTCCAAGCGGAAACTGATGCGATGGAGTGACACAGATAACGTTCGCATCGGACGGGAGCCGGTCAACGATAAGGCCTTCGGCATCGACTTCGATGGGAACAACGCGAGCGCCGGCCGCGACAAAAGGCACACGCATCGGCGGGTAGCCCGGGTCCTCCACCGCAACGACGGTTTTGTTGGGCGTCACTAGAACCCGTGCGAGTAGGTCGAAGGCTTGTTGCGCTCCGGAGGTGACGACGACATCGTCTGGATTGCAGACCACGGCGCGCGTGAGTGCGATGTGGCGCGCAATCGACTCGCGGAGGAAAATGTTGCCCTGATCGCCTTGCGGGCTCTTGCGGCTAACTGGCGCGTTCTCGAGCTGCCGCATTTGCTTGGTCACCGACCGCCGAAGGACATCAAACGGAAACAGCCGCGATTGGACCATTGCAGGCCGAAAATCGATTTCGCTGCTGCCGATCGCCGACTCCCGCTCCGCGGTTTTGGACCAGAAGTTGATTGCTGTTGTGACTTCGGGTTGCAGCCAAAATGGGTTCAGGCGCTGATCCGCTGCACCGTTCGCTGGCCGCACCACGCGGAGGGGTGAGGTGGGAAGAGCATCGGCGACATAAGTGCCCGAACCACGATGGGCCAGAACGTAGCCGTCGTGGCGCAGCCTTTCGTATGCTTCCGCCGCGGTGTTCCGCGATACGCCGAAGAGGGTCTTCGCGTGCCGAGTGGCGGGGAGCTTTGCACCCAGCCTCAACCGTCCGTCCACGATTGCCCCCTTCAGTTGCAGATAGAGGACTTGGGTGGCGGGGCCCGAGGCTATCGCTGCCCGATCAACGTAAACTTCAAAAAGCGGATCCACCGCACCTCCCGATTCAAAGTGGCCCAGCTAACATTCCACAAATTGGACCATATGAAAAGCCACTCGAGGTGTTTTACTCCAATAGCCCCCGTTGCTGGTTGGTCGCTAATTGAGGGTTGTCCTGTCAGGTCCGAGCCTGAGGTGTAGAGGTGGCGGGTGATGAACGTGGTCCGTTATCAGCACGATCGGCTAGTGGCGCTCGAATGTGGGGAGCGCGTGTCCGCTGATAAAAACGTCGCCGGAAGCAACCAACGGCGAATGATGAGCGCTTTGGCCACCTATATTCGTCTTGCAGCGTTCCCGATTTTTGCGGGATTAGCTCTCGTTACGGCTCTCCGCGCTGGCGGCATGCCGAACATACTTTGCTCGGTTGAACCTCCGCCTTTTCACTTAAGCGGGATGGGTACCATGTACGCGCTCATGAGCATCTTTCATGCGCCGCCCTGGCTGGCGCTAATTGCCCGCTGTGCCCCCAATGCAAGGCGATGACGCCAATCCTGACGCGCATCGACCGCACCTCCGAACAAGCATTCAATCTGCGTGGAGCCGCTATGAACCCGCCAAATACAGGTAACGCCGAGACAACCAATGGCCTGCCTACCGGGCATCCCCCGATCGTGTCGTCTACGGAGTGGGATGCCGCGCGCCAGAAGATGCTCGCAAAGGAAAAAGCGCATATGCAGGCACACGACGCTTTGACGGCTGAACGCAGACGAATGCCCTGGACTGAGTTGCAAAAGACGTACGAGTTCGAAGGACCCGACGGCAAGAAAAGCCTGATTGATTTGTTCGAGGGTCGCCGGCAGCTAGTCGTCTACCGCGCCTTCTTTGAGCCGGGAGTTTTCGGCTGGCCAGAGCATGCCTGCCGCGGGTGCTCACTGGATGCCGATCAAGTCTCCAACCTTGCCCATCTAAACGCCCGTGACACCACACTCGCGTACGTTTCTCGCGCGCCGCAGACGGACATCCAACGTCTGAAGACGCGAATGGGCTGGGAGCAGATCCCTTGGTACACAATCGGGGACAGTTTTGATTTGGACTTTGGCGTCTCCGAATATCACGGGCACAACGCCTTTATCCGCGACGCCGAACGAATCTTTCGCACCTACTTCATCAACGGGCGCGGCGACGAGGCGATCGGGACCGTCTGGAGCTATCTCGACATGACCGCGCTTGGTCGCCAGGAGACCTGGGAAGACTCGCCAGACGGCTACCCGCAGACGCCGCCATACAAGTGGTGGAACTGGCACGATAACTATGCCGCTGAGCCTACTCCCGACCCGAAGTGGGTCAAGATTTCAGATGTTGGAGAGGCTACCTTTCAGAGAAACAAGAATCGCTAGAACTCGGCGAGGCTTGGCGCCCGGCGTGCTCACGTGGCGCCCATTACCACAGGAGAGCGAATGATGCTAGCAAACAATACTTCCCCGCCAAAAGTTGTGTCGGGCGAGGAATGGGAGACAAGTCATAAAGCCTTCTTTCTCAAGGAAAAGGCGATGACGCATGAGCTGGATACGCTTCGTGCCGAACGTCGGCGGCTGCCCTGGGTCAAAATCGATAAGCCCTACTTGTTCCAAGGCCCTGACGGCGAATGCACCCTCGAGGACTTGTTTAAAGACCGCAGCCAACTCGCTGTCTATCACTTCATGCTCACGCCGGGATCCAATCATGTCTGCAAAGGCTGTTCATTTGTCGCCGATCATATAGACGCGGCGCGACAGCACTTTGGGGACGCAGACCTGTCTTTTGCGGCCATCTCCCGCGCACCGCTTGCGCGGATTCAACACGTGAAACAGGTATTGGGCTGGACCTTTCCGTGGCTTTCCTCTAACGGCAGCGACTTCAACTACGATTTCGGGGTGTCTTTCAGGAAGGAGGATCTGGAAGCAAGTCGCGCGACCTACAACTACGGCACCATCTCGATCAAGAGCGAAGACATGATGGGTACCAGCATGTTTGCCCGAAACGAGAGCGGCGAAATCTTTCACACCTACTCGGCATTCGCTCGCGGCATAGAGAACCTGATGGGCGCGTTCATGTGGGAGGACCTAACGCCGAAAGGTCGCCATCAGTTCGATGATGGCCGCAGTCGTTTGAGCGAGGATGGGCTTCGGGATTCCCGTCGAGACGATCTCCACGCTCGCCGCGCAAGCCCGGCGGCCTGAGATGGCTGTTGGGAGCACGGAGATGATTCACTACGGCATGACGAAGACCGCGCAGATCGCGGTAGCGCGCGGTCTGGCAGAAACGCTCGCCGGCACGAATGTTACCGTCAACAGCGTCCTGCCCGGACCTACGGCCTCCGAAGGCGTGGGCCAGTTCGTGGCGCAGATGGCGCGCTCGACCGGCAAGGATGCCGCGACCATCGAGCGCGAATTCTTCCAGTCGGTACGCCCCTCCTCCATTATCCAGCGCCTCGCCACGACCGCCGAAGTCGCGGCGATGATCGCCTACGCGTGCAGCGAGCAGGCATCGGCCACGACCGGGTCGGCGCTGCGCGTCGATGGCGGAGTTGTCCGCGCGATCACCTGACGCTTACGGCAGCTCGCTACCCGTAATTTGGCCCGACCAGGTGAACGTTCCAGCCCTCGCCGGCCAGAATGCCGGCCGTCACGCCAAGGAACGTTCCCGCGATCACATCGCTGATGAAGTGCCAATCGCCTACAACCAACAGGGCGGCGGCGATGAGCAGCAGCACGGCAAGCGGCGTGATGCTGCGGCGGTAGAATCTCATGAATACGCCGGCGAACGCTCCCGCCAGCATCATGTGACCCGAGGGGAAGCTGCTGTAGTCGAAGCCCTTCGCGAAATTGAGGCTGTGGGTGGCACCCTCTATGACGTCGACCGGGCCCTGCACCCCGAAGAAAGGTTTCAACACCTCGTCGTTGATGCCATAGGCACATATGGAGGCCAGACAGGCGAGCGCGAGAGTCTCGGCTAATCGCGAGATGTGGCCGCGCGTCAGCCGCCTCACTATCACGCCGAGCACCACCGCCGATTCGAGGGAGAGGACGACCGTGGCGCCGAAAGCGGTATTCAGAGAGGCGAGATGATGCCCGACCCCCCAAACGTACCGCGCCACCGGCACATCCAACTTCTTGAAGGAAAACGCCGCCGCAGCAATGCAGGCCGCCAGAGCCAGCAACCAGATCCGCAGAACGTCGGCAAAACGCTTCACGCTTGATGAGCCTTTCACGGAAGATGTGTCCATTTATCGCGCCGGCGGATAGCCGCTCGCTTCGTCCCGGTCACCGAGGAGGCGACACGCCCCCGCCCGGCAGTCGAATCGACCGACCGGCCGCAGTTTGGTTCGCCACTGTGTGACGTTGCGCAGAATCCTCGCCTTTCGGGCTCCAGTGAGACGGCGCACATAGCGGGCATTCAGCGGGTTCCAGGGACTGTGAAAGCCCTCCATCTCCCTGATGGCGTCCTTGCGGCTCATGCCATCGACCAGCACACGGTATGCCGCCGCGATGATACCGGTACGATCGACGCCGGCGCGGCAACTGACCACAACGGGCTTGGGCGCTTCCTCGATGATCGCCAGAACCTCCGCGACATGATCATCGAGATGCCTGTGTGTCAGGACCTGAGTCGCCGCGAAATCGCGGACCCGAAAGTATGTCACCGAGCGCACGACGCCGGGAGCAGGATGCACCGCTTCGAACGAGTGGCGGACATCGAGCTGCAGGCTGATGACGGTCCTGACGCCGTGATCGAGGAGCCACTGGGCATCCGAATGCGTCGGCGTTTCCGCTCGCCACAGAGCTCCCGGAGTGACCACGCAGAAGTTGCGAATCGGCGAGCCGAGGTTGTCGCGACAGGCGCCCGGGAGAGTGGAGCGCGACACGTAGACACACCCGGAAAGCAGCACGGCGAGCGCGTACGGAACCAGGCGCAACGCCGTGAACGCAAGGTCGCCCATGAACCTCTGACGCGCGAAAGGACCCGGGCGCATTACTCAGCAAGGATTATGCCGCCAAGGTAACGAGCGCGCCGCTGGCCCGCGGCATGCTCAGCGTCACTGCGCCCCTGCTCACCGCGAGCCGTTCGGCTACCGTGGGCGCCCAGGCGCCATCGTTTCCCACCACGGCGCCGCCAAAAGTGACGTCGGTCCTGTCATCGGGCCGCGGGGCGATGAGTCGCAGAACTGAGACGCTGCTCCCTTCCGGGACAGCGAGCACCAACGTTGCATCCCCATCGAGACTCTTGTTGAGCAGGATCACCTTCAGGGTGTCGTCGGGCGCCTTCACGCAGTACACGGCGACCGATCCGTCATTCTCGCCTGTCAACTCTGTCATCACCAGGCGGCCAGCTCCCGCCACTGCGAACAGCAGCATGCCGTAGTAAATGGGACGCGCCACAAAGCCGTTGTCGCGTGTCCCCGCCACTGGTGCATACCAGCCATAGCCGCCGCCGTGAAAATTGACGCCGATCGCGCCTGCCTGCGCCAACCGGTACATGAGATCGGCCGCCCAGAGGGCCGAGGCGAACGTGTCGCTGACGCCCGGCTTTCCGCCCTGGTAGCACGAGTTTGTTTCGGCCATGCGGAATGGTAACCCGGTATGCCTGCGCGTGGCGGCGGCCGCGGTGAATTCCGCCTCCAGCCTGGCGCTTGGACCGAGCAGCCGCCCGATGGTCATCGCCGGGTCGGTCGGCGGCCCCTCCGCGTAATAATGGTGGGTCAGGAACGCCAGGTCGTGCCGCAGCTCGTCCGCGAAACGCACCAGCCATGCGTTGTCGCCGGCCGTGTCGGGCCCCGCGATTGGCACTCGAGGCAACCGCTGCCTCACCGCGTGAAAGTAACGCCGCCACTCCGTCGCGAATTGACGATAGCCGTAATCCGCCGCGCGCAAGCCGTTCTTGTGGAAGAGATCGGGCTCGTTGCAGAGCTGGAAGGCAACCAGCCCGTCCCCCATCACCTGCGCCACATAGGCCGCCTCCGCCGCCACCGTCGCGGCGCTCTCGCTGCCCATGTTGAGACCATAAATGAGCCGCCATCCGGACAGCTCGAGGAAGCCGCGCAAATTGCGGATGGCAAGCGGAGTGACCGGTCGGTGAGGCGCCGGATGTCGGCCGGTATCGGGACCGAGCGCTGTGGGCACCGGTTGGATCGGCGCCGCATTGGGGCTCCAGACGCTGAACTCGCTGGTGTTGCCACCGATTCGCAGAATGCCCGCAGTGCCGAGGCGCCGGTGGAAACCCGCGAGCAGCGCGTTCTGCCGCGAAAAGAAGCTCGGATCGCTGAGCTGGGAGGTCTCGTAGCTCAGGCCGGTGAAATCCGGCGCAATGGGATTGCCGAGCTTGTCCGGATACAGGGTGAGCCGGAGCCGATCGTTACCGCGCAGACCGGCGGCGCCCGCGGTCGCGGCGAGCGCAGCGCAGGAAGCCGCCAATGAGGACGTGAGAAATCCGCGCCGATCCATTGCCCGCATATTGCCGCAAGCATTCCGGGGGCGCCATTCCGGCTTGACAGATACTTGTCATTTTAGTTAAATATTTCTTTCAAAGATAACTGTTGCCGGAGCCTGCCATGACCAGCCCTCCCTCGTCCCGGCCGACCTTCGTACCGTCACTCGCCTACAAGGACAATCGCGCCGCGCTTAAATGGCTGGAGAAGGCCTTTGGCTTCGAGCCGTGCGAGGTCCTCACCGACGCCAAGGGCAATATCGTTCACGCGGAGATGACCTACGGCGACGGCGTCGTCATGATCGGCAGCGAGTGGGCGGACTGGACCCGCAGTCCCACTTCGCTGGGCGGAAAGAACACGCAGCGCGTGCACGTACGGGTCCAGGGTGGGATCGAGGAGCATTGCGCGCGGGCGCGGCAGGCCGGCGCCAAGATCGTGATGGAGCCCGCCGATCAGTTCTACGGCGACCGCACCTACATCGCCACCGATCTGGAAGGCCATTACTGGACCTTCGCACAGCCGGTGCGGGAGCTCTCCATGCAGGATATGGAGAAGGCCAGCGGCTTCAAGTTCAGGCGGCTGGATTGAGCGCGCCAGGCCTCGATCGGACACTTGCCGCGCTCGCGGACCCGCACCGCAGGCGGGTCGTCGACCTGCTGCGCGAGCGCCCCCACCGGGCGGGAGAGCTCGCACAGGCGGCGCGCATATCCTTTCCGGCGATGAGCCGGCATCTGAAGACCCTGCGCCGCGGCGGCCTCGTGGAAGAGGAGCGTGACGGGTTCGATTCGCGCGTTCGCATCTATCGTTTGCGCCTCGAAGCGATGGCAGAGCTCAAGGTGTGGCTGGCCGAAACGGACGCGCTATGGGCGCGCCAGCTCTCGGCATTGAAGGCGCATCTGCAAAAGACCAGGAAATGACTTCGAGAGTGTTGGTCGCTCTGCGCGTGCCGGCGACTCCGGAGCGCGCTTTCGAAGCATTCACCAGCGAGATCGCTGCTTGGTGGCACTCGGACCCGCTCTTCCGGCTGACGCCACATGGCGATGGCCAAATGCAGTTCGAGCCCGGCGTTGGCGGTCGCCTCATCACGAGACTCGGCAACGGCGAGACATTCGAGATCGGCCGCATCTCCGTCTGGGAGCCCGGCAGACGGCTGATATTCGCGTGGCGACAAGCGAATTTCTCGCCCGAGCAGTCGACGGAAGTCGAAGTTCTCTTCGAGCCCATCGGTGAGGAGACGCGTGTGTCCATCGAGCACCGGGCCTGGGACACGATTCCCCAACGCCATGTCGCGAGGCACGGTTTTCCTGAGCACGTCACGCTGCGACGGGTCGCGGACTGGTGGCGCGGCTCGCTCGCAGCCCTGCGGTCACGGCTCAGTGTCTGATCGTCGATCGCGCGGCTCCGCCCGGCACGGTTGCGATGCCATCGAGCCGCAGGGCGGCTCCGGTCCCCTGGCACCCGTGTCGGGAATGATCGGTACCACGATCTCGGAGGGATACCTGGCGGAAGCGTAAATCGTGTTCTGGCCCGGCATATTCACCGGCATGAGGCCCCAGGCCGGCTGCGGCATGGGCGACGGCGCCAGTATCTGCAGCTGCAGTCGATGGCCCTGGCGCAAGACGGCACCGAGCGGCGGCAGGGACAGCTCGATCTGATAGATGCGTCCGGGAACCAGATACTGCGGGCCGCCGTACGTATGTGCCACATAGTCGGCCGTGGATTCCTCCCGGTCGACGGCGCGCAGAGACGCCCGCAACAGCCCGCGCTGCAAGTATTGAATGTCGCCGTTCGGATAGACGTCGTGCAGATCGACCTCGAAGTCGGTATCCGGGTTTTGCGAAGCGGCGTAAAACCGCATTCGTACCGTTCCCAGGACCGTCACATCATGGTCGAACGGTTTGCTGGTCCAGGTCAGTGAGCCATTGGGATCCGGTGGCACGGCAAACTGGGTGTCATCCCCAATCAACTCCACGCCGGTCGGAAACGTGTAGCTGCGCCCCTTTGCATCGGCAGGCGAAGCGACTGGCCGACTGGCGCTGAGCCCGGCGGCGGAAGTCAGCCAGAAAGTCCGCCGCGATGTACTCTGGGGCGGCCAGTCGGAATAGCGGGTCGTCCAGCTCGCGACCGGAGGAGCTCCCCTGAGCTCCCAGTAGACAGTCACTGGCGGCTCCGCGTCGATGCCGTTGCGGACCCCCTTGACCCAACGGTCCATCCAGCGCACGAGATCCTGCTGCAGCGCCGCCGTCGCGTAGATCCATGTATGCCCTCCTGGCGACAGCGACAGATGCTTCGGCTCCCGCAGACGCTCGTAGAGCGTGCTGACTCCACTCGACATCGTGGCGTTGTCCTGCCACGTTCCGGATATGAAAGTCGGAACATCTACCTGATCGATGTAGTGCTCGAGAGAGTGTTGCCGCCACCACTGATCGAGGAACGGGTGCGCGCGGGCCTCGAGCAGCAGGTCCGCTGCGCGATGGGCACCATAGTTCTGCGCGCATTCCTTATCGCCCCAGCCGATGCGCGTTTTGACTCCCAGCGCCGCGAGCGCCGGCTGATCGTGCAGGCTCCATTCGGAGACGAAGCCCACGTTCAGGATCCCACCCGGGTAGTTGACCTCGCTGTACGCGCTGGCGGTGACCGCCGACGGCGTTATCGCCTCGAGGAACTTCGGGTGTTGGGCGGCAACGAGGACCTGGGTGAAGCCGGGATAAGACGCGCCGATCATGCCGACGCGCCGGTCACTCCATGGCTGCTTTCCGATCCAATCGACGATGGCCGCTCCATCCGGTCCCTCATGGGGCCCGAAAACGTCCAGCGCCCCTTGTGAGCAACCGGTACCGCGGACGTTTGCGAAAACCACCGCGTAGCCATGCTCGAGCCAACTGCCGGCCGGCCACCAATCATCCGGTCCGCTGCCGCCGCCGGCATAAGGCTCGTATTGCAGCACGGCCGGAAACGTTCCCTTGCCCCGCGGGAGGTAGACCACATACGCCAGCCGAACACCATCGTCCATGGTGACGTAGCCGAAGTGAGGCGGATAGGCGCCGCCCGCGCCTCGCTGCGAACTCCGCGCAGCAATTGCCGGGCCGCCAACGGTCGCAGCAACGGCCAATGCGGTTGCAATGCCTGCCAGGCGCTTCAGTGCGCGCCGGACGTGTTGTTTACGCGCGAGGCGCACGGACTCCGGCCGTCCGCACGGCGGTTTCGGTCCCGAGATATTTGCCGAACCAGCGCAGCGCGCGCTCCATGACATCGCGCAGATCCTGCGGCTTGTCGAAGGCATGACCCTCGCCAGCGTACACCACCAGCGTCGTCGGAATCCCCATGGCGCGCAAGGCGTGCCAGTACTCGAACGACTGCGGCGCCGGACACTCGCCGTCGTACTCGCCCACCACGACCAACGAAGGGGTCCTGTCGTTCCGGATGAAATCGATGGCCGAGCTCTTCGCATAAGCCTTGGGATCCTGGTACACGGAAGCGCCGAAGAACGGAATCATCCACTCATCGATCGAGTTCTCGCCGTAGTAGCTCTCCCAATTCGAGAGCCCGGCGCCCACCACGGCAGCCTTGAAGCGATGGGTCTGCGTCGGGGCGAACATCGACATGAAGCCGCCGTAGCTCCAGCCGGTCAGGCCGAGACGGCTGTCATCGATCGGGTACTGCGACTCGACCCGGTCGACTCCGGCCAGGATGTCACGCAGATCGCCATACCCCATGTTGAGGCGCACCCCCTTCGTGAAACGCTCGCCGCCGCCGTAGCTGCCGCGCGGGTTCGGCATGAGAACGAAATAACCCATGGCCGCCAGGGGCACCGGCCCATAACCGTCGCGCGGCCAGATCGGCAGCGTGGCCGCGCTCGGTCCGCCGTGAACATAGACGATCATCGGGTAGCGCTTGTGGGTGTCGTAGTTCGGCGGAAAGAGCAGCCAACCCTGCACCTGAAAGCCATCGTCGTGCCAGTTCACCGCAACGGTCTTGCCCCAGAGCGGCTGCACTTGATCGTTCACGTGTGTGACGGCGTGCGGCGACCCGGCAGCGCGCGGCTCAGCCGCGGTGTTGGTCTCGAGCGACACCGAATAGACCTCGGGCGGAGTGTCGAATGTGCTGTCCACGAACGCAAGCACATCGTGCCGCGCGGAAACGGAAACAGCCGACGCAAACGTTCCATCTGCCAGCCTGGC
The DNA here is from genome assembly GCA_963726045.1 of uncultured Pseudomonadota bacterium. GTDB lineage: Bacteria > Pseudomonadota > Gammaproteobacteria > Steroidobacterales > Steroidobacteraceae > 13-2-20CM-66-19. The sequence continues at coordinate 78,989 of CAVSAZ010000008.1, read as the reverse complement.
ATCCACGGTGAGCAGCGTCTGTTGAGTTGCCGGGCGGTTGCCGTGCAGAGTGAATGACGACAACCTGGTGGAGCCGCCGGCGGCGGACGAGACCAGGAGGGTGTGGTTGCCGGTCCAGGTGAGCCAGGCAGGAGAAATGTCGATTCCCGGCGTGACATCGACCGGCGGTCCGCCTGCGGCCGGCAGCATATATACATCGCCCCCGGTCGATCCCTGATCGCTCATCAGACCGCCGATCAGGGCAATCTGCGACCCGTCGGGCGACCACCTGGGCAATGCGATCTGCAGGCCGTGCAGCGGGCCGGAGACCGATGTCGTATCCAACGCCACCTTCGGCTCGCCGCTCAAGGCCTGAGTGTAGAGTTTGGCCGTCCACCAATTGTCGCGTCCCGGGGGCGGCGCGCCTATGTAGGCCAACCGGTCGCCCGTCGCAGACCAGTCGTATTCGTAGATGAAAATGTCCGCCGGCGTGATCTGGCGCACTTCCCCGCCGCTCGCCGGCAGCACCGCCACCCTCTGCTGTTCGACGCCGGTCACGCCAATCACACCGACGAGCGCCTTGGTAGCAGACACAGCACTGACGGGATGCACGTCACCCTCGACGTAGAGAAAGCTCAACTCCGAGCCATTCGGTTTCCACGCGAGCTGGTTCACCAGGCCATGCAGCTGCGAGATGCGCCGCGCCGCCCCGCCCCGTGCCGTCACCTCATAGATATCGAACTGGTCGTCGCCGGCAGCGCCGTGATTGCAGTTGGAAAGGAAGGCAAGCGTGCGACCATCGCGGGACCAGCTCAGGTTGCTGTAGCGGCACGATTTCACCGCTTGCGCGATGGTCACGGTTCGTACGTCCGTGCCGGCGATAGCAGCGATTTGCAGGGTCTGCCCCGGTTTGCCGCTGTCGGCCGTGGCTGTGGTCTTGGGCGGCTTTGCCGTTACCGCCCATGCGACGGTCTTGCCATCCGGCGCCACCGCCACGGCTTCGAAGGTCTGCACGCCGCGCAGACGCTGCATGATCTCGGCAATGCGGGAGTCATTTGGGTCGGGTGACGCGGAAGCCGCGGCGCGCGCGGGAGAGCCGGAGGCGGCGCTTACGAAAACGAGTGCCGCGCCCCACACGGCGATGCCAGCGTGTGCTTTCAAGTGCGTCTCCCCTGTCATCCGCAAGAAATGATCGCGAATGTTAACACGGTGGCGATTGCGATCGCCGTATGCGACGAGTCGAAGGCGCAACGAGCCGGTGTCGACGCTGGCTCTCTGGCGCTTCGGGATCTGCAGAGCCAGAATAGAGCGTGCGCCACGGTCTTGGGTCACGTGATTGGGTTCGCGCCCTCAACTGCGACGGCCGCTACGGTCTGGGGCTGCTGGCGTCCTGCCTGCTCCTGCTCGTTCCCGCGTTGGTCGGCAGTGCGACGACCAACTTCCTGCGCTACGACCGCGCCGCAATCATCGCCGGGCAGTGGTGGCGCCTCGTGACCGCGCAGATCGTGCACCTCGGGCTGCACCATGCGGCGATCAACATCCTGGGGCTGATCTTCCTGTGGGCATTGTTCGCACGCGAGTGGAAACCGCTGCAATGGGCCTTCATCGCCGTGGTAGTCACGGCTGCCATCGATGGCGGCCTGTGGTTTCTCGACCCGGGTGTCACCTGGTACGTGGGGGCTTCCGGAGCGCTACACGGCTTGATGGTGGCCGGCATCGTCGCCTACATACTGAGCCGCGACCCGTTGGGGTGGATCATGGCCGGGCTGCTCGCGGCAAAGCTGGCCTACGAGCACCTCCACGGGCCCCTCCCGTTTGCCGGGAGGGGCGTCCCTGTGGTGGTTGACGCCCACCTCTACGGCGCGATCGGCGGGTTGGTCAGCTCCGCTTGCCTGATGCGCTGGCGGCCGCGCGGCGCTCAGAAACCGAAGCCGCCGCTACGGCAGACTCCCGACCGCGGATCAACCGCGCCGCAGACATAGGCGACGCCGCGATAGGCCGTCCCGTACCTCGGCCCGGCGATAGTCGCAAACGTCTCGCGCGCCACGGCGCCTGTCATCGTCTTTGCGCTCACCCGATCGGTGATGCGCACCACTTTGTTGGGGTCGGCACCATTGTCGCCGGAAGCGCTGGAGGTGGAGGTGGCTGACCACAGCGTCACGGTGCCGTCCCTATTGACGACGCCTGCAAGATTGCGCAGTCCGATAGTCGTCACCGGCGGGTATGGACCATCGGGCCCATTGAGGCTGCTGTCCACGGCCCCGATCAGGCCGATGGTCAGCACGTAGTCCAACTGCCAGGTGCCGTTCGCCAGGCTCCATTTTTCCAGCCCGGCATGCTGACCGGCATCGGTGGCGGAGCCGGTACCCTCATCGGTCACGTACGGCATAGCCGACGAAAACGAGGCGCGCCCAAGGCCCCGCGCCGGCGATGTGCAGCGCCAGCTCCGACTTCGAGCTGAAACTGGTAACGACCTGATCGGCCGGAACTCGCAGCCTGCTGAACACGCGACCGCTGTGCGGCTCGATATCGTTGAGAACGATGGGCGAGGTCACGCCAAAACTGGCGTCCACCGATTCGTTGTTCCACACCAGCGGATAGCTGTTGCCCACCACCGCCGCCGTCGTCGATGTGTTCGTGTTCGGCAGCGTCGATCCGACGGTGAGCGCGGCGACGGCACCCCGGTGCCGATCGTACCTGGTGCTGCTGATGACCAGCGAGTTCGGCAGCAGGAACGGCTGCCCGGCGCGGGCAATGGGACTGGCAACGGCGCTCATCAGCTAGCACACTTGGTACGGCAAAGCTCAAAGCCGCGTGGACAGACGATCGGATAGTTCGCATGAGGCCTCCGCTTGGTGGACGGCCGCACTCTATCGGCTCACTATTACATTCTTATTTCACGAGGCCGCGGCCGGCTGTCGGAAGAGTCGCAGATGGCGCGACACAAGAACGATCTGCAGCGACTATTTCGTCCGCTCGCCAGGCGCAGCGCGCCTGAGGCGGGATCGGGCGACAACGCAGCGCTGCGAAGTGATCTGGCAGGTCGTGTGCGCGATCCCTCGCGGGCGCGCCTCGACTTATGGCGCCGTGGCACGCGCGGCCGGCCTGCCCGGCCGCGCCCGCCTGACCGGCTTTGCGCTGCGCAATGCGCCGGGAGACTTGAATCTGCCCTGGCATCGCGTCGTCGGCGCCGGCGGCCGCATCGTTTTCCCGAGCGGCACGCGCGAGCACCGGGAGCAGGCGCGCCGTCTGCGCGCCGAAGGTGTCGCGGTCATGGCGGGGCGCATCGCGCCGGCCGCCCTCACGGAGCTCGACGAGCCGTGACGCGCGCGCTCAGAGGTCGTACGCGATGCCGAGGTAGAACTGGCGGCTGAGGGCCGGCTCGATCCTGCCTCCTGAGATGAAGACCCGCGAGTAGTACTCTTCATTGCTCAGGTTGGAAATACCGCCGAGCGCCCGCCAGTGGCCGGCGAACCGGTATTCGCCGGAGAAGTCGACCACGGTGTAGGCCGGAATCTGGGCCGGCATGATGCCGATGCCGAGATCGCTGGCCTGGAAGTACTGCGCGCCCGACCGCATCCACGATGAGGCTCAGCTTGAGTCCCGGCGCCTGGCTCCAGCGTCAAGCCGCCCTTGATCACATAGTGCGGCGCATAAGGCGGCGTCTTGCCCTGCTGCGCCGGCCGTGATGCTGCCCGTGTAGACCGCGTCGAGATAGCTCGCGTTTGCAAAGAGCGACAGATGCTCGCCGTCCGGCGCCGCCGGCAGCAGCTGCAACAGATCGTACGAGGTCTCCGCCTCCACACCGCGGCTGCGCTCATCGCCGGTGTTGATGTTGACGGATTGCGTCGGCGTGAGCGGCAGGCTCTCGATGCTGTTCTTCACGTTGACCTGGAAGACGCTCGCATCGTAATAGAGGCCGAGCACCGGCCAGCCGTGAACGCCGGCTTCATAGGTGAGATATTTGGTCGGATCGGGATTATTGTTGGGCGCGAACTTGCCGAACGGACTCGCGACATCCAGATAGCGCATCGGCCGGAAGCCCTGCGACACGTTGAGATAGGTCTCGTTGCCGCGGCCGAAGTCGTTGCCGATACCGAACCCGAAGAGCGGAATGTTCTTGCTGTAGTCGCCGTTGACGAGGTACGGGTGTAGCGCCGTAGTCTCGTGCGTGTCGATCTCCTCGTGATTGAAGCGCGCCGAAGTCACCATGTGAAACCGCTTGAAGCGATACACGTTCTCGGCGAACACCGCCGCATATCGCGAGCTGCGCTCATCGTTGTAAATGACCGTACCGCCCGGACTGTATGGGTCGGCCTGCGGGCTCGGGCTAGCGAATTCGGTGTACGGGCTGTCGGAATAATAGGCGGTGTAGCCCACCGTGACGGCGTCGCCGCGCCCGTAGTGATGAATGAACCTGCCGTCGAGTCCCGTGTAGTGGAACTTCTGCGCGGCCACCGTGCCGCTGGTGCCGACGGGCGCCGGCGCCCGTCGTATAGGTATCCGACCGCGAGATCAGGTCCTGATAGCCCGACCACAGCTTCTGCACGTAAAGATCCTGATCGTCGAACTGATTGCTGTAGGTGAGGACCGCCGTGTAGCGATGCTCCCAGTCGCGATCATCGGGCGAGGTCGTCTGGTTGGGGTTCTGCTTGAACTGCGCATAGCTCTCGAAGCCCGCGATGCCGCTCTGCAACGAGTAGGCGTGCACGGCGAGATTGAGCTTCTGCCGGTCATCGATGTTGTCCTGGAGCTGGAGGTCGCCGGAATTCAGATCATAGTCGCCATTGCCGCGCTGCCCGTTGGATTGACGGTGCGTGAAGTCCGCGAGGTACCCGAGCGGACCGGCGGGACCCGAGATCTCGCCGTAGCTCGAGTAGAGCCCGTCATCGCCGCCCACCTGTTGGATCGTTGCCGTGGTCGTGGGCGTCGGCTCCTTGGAAACGAAGTTGATGACCGGCTCGGGCTCGGGTCCGTAGAGGAGACCCGAGCCGCCGCGGATCATCTGCACCTGGGACAGGGTCTCCGGATCCGGGATGTAATAGAGCGTCGGATAGCCGATCCAGTCCATCTCCATGGGAATGCCGTCCTGCATCAGCAGGATGTACTCGCTTTCCTGCGGATTGCCGAGGCCGCGGTAGGTGACGTTGAGCTCGGTGGGATTCTGTTGCTCGGCCAACACGATGCCCGGCATGCGATCGAAGATCTCGCGCTGGTGATTGTCGATGACCGGCGGCAGGTCGGCGAGCTGCACCACGGTCGTCTTCTTCGTGACGGTGATCTCCGGTCCCACGACCTCCGGCATCGAATGCGCGTAACGGGTGGCGCGATTGAAGAGATACGGCGCCTGCACCAGAACGCGGTGCAGCTTGGAAGAGGATTCGGGCCGTCGTGCTGCGTCTGGGCCTGCGGTCGCGGAATCGCCCGCGACAGCCTGCGCGCCCGCGACGGAGCAGGCCAGCGAGGATACGCAGATCAGGGCGAAGGAGGTGCACTTCACGGGGAAACCTTTCGATTGGGTTCGGGCGGCGGCAATATAGAAGTGGCGCCGAAACTACTACCAGCGATCGTATGTCGCACCGGCGCGCCATCCCCTCGCCCGGACGCGTCTCGGGGGGCTTGTGCGCGGGTGCCGGTTGCACGGGCGACCGCGACTTGAGACGCTAGCGCATGCGGCGCAGCGCTGCGCCGGACATGTCGGAGATCAGCAGTGGGCGAACGCCTGGAGCTCGGACCGCTCGAGCTCAAAGTGCTCGAAGTCTTGTGGGAGCGGAACCGCGCCGCGACGGTGCGGCACGTCCAGCCGTCCTTCCCGCGTCTCGCCTATACCACACTGATGACGACGCTCGACCGCCTGTACCGCAAGGGCGTGCTGCGGCGCTTCCGGCTCGGCCGCGCCTTCGGCTATGAGCCGCTGTTGTTCGCGCGACCAGCTGTTTGGACAGATGGCCTCCGGACGCGTCACCGAGCTGCTCGCGGCCTGTGGCGACAGCACGGTGCTGCTCTCGACTCTGGTGGAGGCCGTCGGCCAGGCGGACGCCGAGCTGCTGGATGAGCTCGAAGCGCTCGTTCGTGCCGAGCGCGCACGGCTCAAATAGGACGGCAGATGAGCTTCGATGTAACCTTCCCGCTCGTCCTGCTCTCGGCCTACGGCCTCTTCAGCCTGCTGCTTTCCGCCGCTGTGGCGCTTGCGTGGCGCGTCGGCCTGCGCCGACAGCTGACCCACGCGAACGCGGTGCTCAGCGTTCGCCTCCTGCCGGCAATGGGATCGGCGACTCTCGTGCTGACCGTCGTGCTGCCGTCCTTCCTGATCTACGAGCCGCGGCACGCGCATGATCAGCCGGGACCGCTGCTCGTCGTATCCGCTCTGTTCTCGCTGCTCGTTCTCGGGGATGGCATCCGCCGCGGCCTGAGGGCGTGGCAGGCGACCCGGGCGTTGGTGCAAGGTTCGGAGCCGGTGCTCACCCGTGCCGCCGGCGCCGCCGCCGATGTGACCGTCATCAACGTCCCGGAGCCGCTGGTAGGGGTCGTCGGCAGTTGGCGGCAACGAATCGTCGCCGCGCGCAGCGTCGCGGCAGCCTGTGATCACGAGGAGTTTCACCAGGTGCTCGCCCACGAGGCGGCCCACATGGACGCGCGGGACAACCTGAAGCTGCTCATGCTGGTGACCCTGCCTGATGCGCTCGCATGGCTGACCACGGGACGGGCGCTGACCGCGCACTGGCGGGCGGCGACGGAGCTCGAAGCGGACGAGCGCGCGAGCGGCACCGATCCCCGCAAACGGGTCGCTCTGGCCTCGGCGCTGATCAAGGTCGCCCGCCTCTCGCTGGCGAGCGGGAGGCCGCGGGCGGCGCCTTCCCGCGTCGGGAGTCCGCTCAGTGGCCTCGAGCACCGCGTACGGCGCCTGCTGGCGCCCTCCCCGATCCTGCGCCAGGGCTTTCCGGGCCGGCGCCTCTTCACCTGCGCGCTTCTGGTCCCATTGCTCGCCGTGCCCCTGTATGCCTCGGTTCACCGCTTGATCGAGGCCCTCGTCGCCTTCGGGCGTTAGGAATCCCGCTATGCAGGCCCTGACCACCAATCCGGGCTCCCTGTCCCCGTTTCATGTTGCATTCCCGGTGCATGACCTCGAGTTGGCACGCGCCTTCTATGGCGGCCTGCTCGGCTGTCCCGAAGGGCGCAGCTCGGACCGAGTGGGTCGATTTCAATTTCTACGGCCACCAGATCGTGGCGCACCTGGCGCCCGAGGAAACCGGGCAGGCGCAGCGCAACATGGTCGACAGTCACGGCGTGCCGGTGCGCCATTTCGGCATCGTGCTGCCGATGGCCCAGTGGGAAGCGATGGCCGGCCGTCTGCGCGCCGGCGGCGTGCGGTTCCTGATAGAGCCGTACGTCCGCTTCAAGGGCCAGCCCGGAGAGCAGGCGACGATGTTCTTCCTCGACCCGTCGGGCAACGCGCTCGAGATCAAAGCCTTCGCCGACATCGGCAGACTCTTCGCCACATGAACGGCCGCTGAAGGGAACAGCTGAGGCGTAAGCGCGGCTCGGGTCCAGAAAATGCGGAACCACGAGGTGCCCGTGAACGTTATCGGGTTGACCTTCCGTGTGAGGAGTTGTTATGCGTAAGTATCTCGTGGCGCTCACAGCCTTGTCGCTGACCAGCGCCGTTGCATGGGCTGATAATGGCAGCAGCCATCCCGTCAAGGATTCGTACATCACCACCAAGGTGAAAGCCGAACTGGCGGCGGATCACGTGACCGCGGCGCGCCACATCCATGTCGCTACCGTGAACGGTGTGGTGATGCTCACCGGCATGGCCAAATCGGATGCGGAAAAGGACAGAGCCCAGAAGGACGCATGGCGAGTCAAAGGCGTGCAGGCGGTTCATAACGACATCAAGGTTCCGGACTGAGGTTGTCGCGAACTCGATTGATCCGGCCGGACCCCGCCGCACGTGGCGGGGTCCGGCCGAGCGTCAGTGATCGCAGAGGGAGACATCGCCGCTCAGACTCTGGATCCTGACCTGCCCGCTGCCGCCGCCTCGCTTGCCGTCGAGGCGGCTCCCGGGACCGTACTCGCTCTTCTCCGAGCGCTGGCCGAAGCAGTCCCGGATATCACCGCTGAATGTCTTCGCCTCGAACGAGTATCCCGCGGCGGCGGCGACCGCCATCCGCTGATCGCCGCTCACCGTCTCGCTCTCGATCGTGCCGCCGCTCGTCAGCCTCGCGCTCAGCTGGATATCGCCCGAGGTGGTGTTGAGCCGTGCGAGCCGCGCCGGTGCGAGCCCGGCGGTCAGCGTTCCGTTGACGGTTCTCGCCTCGAGCTCGCCGGCGACATTGGTGGCCGTGAGATCCCCGCTCACCGTGTTGACGTGAAGCGTCCCATCCTGGCCGCTGCCGCGCAGGTTGACGGACCCGCTCACGGAGTTGATTTCGTCATCTCCCGACCCGAGCTCCGCATTGATATCGCCGCTCACCGAGTGCAGCCGTTGGGCGCCTGACACGCCGCGGGAAGTGATGTCGGCGCTCACCGCCGACACATCGAGCTGGCTCTGCCGCGGCACCTGAATCCTCAGGTCCACCGAGCCGCCGCCGCCGTTCCACCCGGACGAGTCGCACCCATTCGAGTGGCCGTAGATGACGCACACCCGCGTATGGCTGCCTCCGCTCACGACGCGCACCCGCTGCGAGTCGCTGGACAGGTCGGCCGAGACCGCAACCTCGGGTTTGTCCCAGCCGCTGATCACGATGCTGCCGCTGATGTTGCTGACATCGACCTCGCCGCGCGGGTCGGCCGCCACCTGCTGCTGGAAATCGCTTGCGCGAACCGTCCCCGCCGCCAGTGCGAGGGCCAGCGCCGGCGCTGCGGTCAGGATTGCCATTCGATTGGGGAATCTGCTCATGTTCAAGTTTCTCCGGCGCCGCCGCTCGCCTGCTGGACGGTCGACAGCACTTGCATCTCATCCTGATAGGTATCGATCAGCAGCTCCTGCAGCAACGCGTTGCCGGGCTCGCGACCGAGCGCCTGCTGAATCTGTTGCATCGACTGATGAATGGTAGCGAGACTCTGGATGACCTTCTGGCGCGTCGGCGGCGGCAGCTTCGCGAGCCGCGCGTCCAGCGTGCGCAGCAGCGCCTCGCGCTCGCGCAGATACCGCGGATCGGTGACATAGGCCACCGTCATGTCGTCGCTGCCGGCGCTGCCGACATGCGGCAGCGCCACGCCCGGCGGGATCGGGTGCGCGGGCGACAGGATCCAGCGATCGATGGAGACCCCGACCAGGACCGCTGCCAGCACCGCGGCGAGCGACATGATCCGCATCAGCTGCGGGCGCCGGTACCGTGCCGGCTGCGCCCTGCCGTGTTGCGGCGCATCAGGGTCCGATTGCGGCCGGCCGCTCTCCCGCAGCCGCGCCTCGAGCGCCGGCCAGCCGTCATGAGGCGGCGGGATCTCGCGCGGCAGCTCGCTGAGGCGGCTGATTTTAGGAGGCGCGGATTCGTTCATAGGCGCTGACTCTCAGGCTCGAGCCGGGCGCGCAGCAGCGCGCGAGCCCGATGCAATTGGGCCTTGCAGGTGCCCTCGGCGATGCCCAGCATCTGGGACGCCTCACCGTGCGAGTAACCGTAGATCCCGCAAAGCACGAGCGCATCCCGCGCACCGTCGGGAAGGGCGCCCACCGCGGCCTCGATCTCATGCACCTCGACTGGCGTATCAAGCGTCCACTCCTCCGGCGGGTCCGCGGGCTCCTCGCCCGGGCCTGCCGCCAACGGCGGCAGCTCGACCTGCGCTGCACGCTTGCGGCGCCGGTTCAGGACCACGTTTACCGCGATGCGGTGCAGCCAGGTTCCGAAGCTGCTCCGCGTCTCGAAGCGCTCGAGCGCCCGCCAGGCGTTGAAGAACGCCTCCTGCGCGCAGTCCTCAGCGGCGGCCGGATCGCGGGTCATCCGCAGGCATAGGCCGTACACGCTGCCAATGTGGTCGCGATAGAGGCGCTCGAACGCGCGCACGTCCCCACCGCGAGCCCGCTGCACCAGGCTGGCCTCCCACTCGATACAGTCACTTTGTGCAGCCGGGACCATTCATACCTTTGGATGTACCTGCCGGTGAAAGCGTTTAAAGCCCGGCTAGTGCCCGTCCGTGGCCAGCAGCCGGGCCCGGTTCCCGCTCAGGTCCGCCCCTGAGCGGGAGGTCGGGTACGGGACACCGGGATTGAGGCCTCGCCAATAGATGCGCTCGCTCGGCGGCGGCCGGATTTTCGTCCTCCTCGTCCCAATGCATGCCTCGGGTCACCCGCGCCCAATAGGCGGCGGTGTGCTTGAAGCGAAACGCCGCCGGATCGGACGGCTTGGCGCCGCCGGTGAACGCCGCCGCGAAAGGCGCGGGCTCGGTCGCGCGATATGTCCAATTCTTCTGGCTCGAGGTCGAATGCCGCCGACATCGGCCGTTGGTATGCATCGTAGATGGACAAATGGCCGATCCCGAGGATGTCCTCGATCGTCGCGAGCACATTGATCGTGGAGTACCGCTCGCTGACCACCGCGTGGTGCTTGAGGTAGGGGCCGGCGAGGAAGCAGACGCTCCTGTGCGCATCAACGTGATCGGCGCCATCCTGCGCATCGTCCTCTATGACGATGATGAGGGTGGAGTCGGCATACGGGCTATGAGCGACCGCCGCGACGAGACGACCCACCGCGTAGTCGTTGTCCGCGACCTGAGCTTCCGGCGTGCTCAGTCCGTCGATGGACTTGGAGAACTCTCCGAGATGATCGCGCATCAGCCGCACGAGGCTGAGCGCCGGCAGATTCCCGTGGGCGACGTATTGCTCGAACTCCCGCTGCCACTCGGCCTCGCGGTAGTAATCCGGGAATTTCGTGTCGAACCCGCGAAAGTACGGATCGGTGACCGGCGCGAGCTGCCGATTGGACGAAAAGGCGACGCGCGTGCGGCTCTTGTAGGGCAGCACGAGGAGCGGCGTCGGGCGCGTCCGATCGGAATAGGGCCCCAGGTCCAGCTCGAACCCGTAGTTGCGCACGGCAAGACCCGCGCGCAGCGCCGCATCCCAGATGTAGCCCCGCTGGTACTCGCCCGCGGAACCGTCGGGCGCCGCCACATCGGCCGTTCCCGGCAGCAGGTCCGGATCGTCTGGATAGCCGGGCTGCTCCTTCTCCCTGGCGGCGAGCGATGCGATCGCGACATCCACGTTACGGTTGGTCCCTTCCCAGTCGTACGACAGGCCGCGGTTGGCGTAGTTGACCGGCACATCCTTCGAGCCCTCGTCCGATTCCATCGCCGAGGTGCTCCAGGGCCAGCCGTTGCCGCTCACCTCGCCCGTGTCATAGAAGTTGTCGAGCGCCACGAAATTCAGGGCAAGCGCATGGACATTGGGAGTGATGACACGGCCGAACTCGGCGAGGCGCGGATCGCCGTTGCCGACGGGCAGGTCGCCGAGGATCTGATCGTAAGTGCGGTTCTCGCGCACGATGTAGATGATGTGGCGGATTCGCTGGTGCAGCGCGCTCATCAGCCGCACATCCTGCGCGTTTTCCCTGACATACAGACGATCGTTGGCCGCGACCGTGCGGGTCAGCTCCGCGAGATCGTGTGCGGAGGGAGTCGGCAGGCTGAGAAAGCCTGCCGCGGACAGCTGCAGGATGTACTGATTGGACGAGTTGCAGTGCGCCTGCCGGGCGGCACTGTAGTCGTTCGCCGCGCACCAGCGCGGGTTCGGTCCCGGGATGCTCTTGCCGTTGACGACGTAGAGCATCCTGCCATCGGCGCTCACGCTCACTGAGTTGGGCCAGTATCCGGTCGGGACGAGCCCGTCACCTGGGGTGCGCCGGCTCCCAGCGCAAGGATCGCGACGGCGTTCTCGCCGCCGTTCGTCACGTAGAGCCGACTCTCGTCCGGCGACAGCGCGAGGCTGTTTGGAGCGACACCATGAAAGTAGGCGCCAGGCATCACGAGTGACAGCCGGAGCAATCGTACGGACCGCTTCGAGGACGTGATCGTTCGCCGTGTCGATCACCGAGACGACATCGGCGTTGTCGCTGGCCACGTAGAGTCGCGAGCCGGCGCGGTTCAGCAGCAGCCGATTCGGATTGCCCTCGACCGGGATGCGCGCGGTCACGACCGGCGCGGGCCTGTCGAGATCGATGACGTCGATTTCCCGATCGCGCATGCTGGATACATAGGCCGTGCGATTTCCCCTGATCGCGACCCAGTAGGGATAGGTGCCGCCGGCGCGGCCGTGGCCCGGCTGCAATGACAGCTCTTTGGCGCGCACCCGAGGGCAGACCGGCCGCGAGCGGCACGATCGAAACGGAGTCGTTGTAGAAGTTCGCCGCGACGAGCTTGCCGCCGTCGGCCGTGACGGCGACTGCGGCAACTTCGGGACTGACCTCGACGCCCTTGCCGGCGGTGTGCCCCAGCCTGATCAGCGCGGCGGTGTCCTCCGACCAGGCGTCGCGCCCGCGCGCGAAGACGTGAACTTCGTCATCCATCCCGCCAGAAACATAAAAGTGCCTGCCGTCCGGCGCGAATGCGAGACCCATGTAGGTATTGGGCACCCGCAGCACCTGGCGTCGCTCGGGCCGGCCGTGGCTGATGTCGTAGACGAACACGTACTCTTCGGAATCGGCGGGGATCACCTTGCCGGCGCGGTCGAGCAGTTGGTTGTAGCCGCTCGTCAGGATGAGCAGCGTCTTGCCGTCCGGACTGATGACCGTCGTGACCGCTTGCCCCGCGGCGTGACCGGGAAAGTCGCGCAGCCCGGGATCGAGGTGCGAGAAACTCGCGCCCGCCGCCGCGGTCGGTGTCAGTCTGATGCCGGATGGGGCGACAGGCGGCCGGGGCCGCGCCGGCGCGGATGTGGCCACGTTCGGCCACGGGAGTGTGATGAGAGCGAGCGCGGCGGGCAGCACCAGGGAGGCCCACCGGCCGACGGTGTGCGTATTTTTCATGGGGGGATTCTAATCTGCGGGCTTTAGCGCGGCACGACGGCCTTGGTTTCGGCCGATACCGCGGCGTAGGATGCCCGGATGAGCGGACTCCTCACCGTAATCGATGCGCGAGCGCGCGACCTCGGCGGCTTCACTGTCGGCCGCGTGCTGCCCGCGGCGGCGCGCAAGCTGATCGGCCCCTTCATCTTCTTCGATCACATGGGGCCGGCCACTTTCCCGCCGGGGCACGGTATCGATGTGCGCCCGCATCCGCACATCGGGCTCGCGACGGTCACCTATCTTTTCGAGGGCGAGATCGTGCATCGTGACAGCCTCGGCTCGCACCAGCCGATCCGCCCCGGCGATGTCAACTGGATGACCGCGGGCCGCGGCATCACTCATTCCGAGCGTACCGGGCCCGGGCCACGGCAGTCGGGCGCGCGGCTCGATGGACTGCAGCTCTGGGTTGCGCTGCCGCTCGAGCACGAGGAGACCGACCCGGAGTTCCATCATCACCCCGCCCGCTGACCTGCCTGCCGTCGGGATCGACGGTACGCGGGTCCGAGTGCTCGCGGGGAGCGCCTTCGGAAAGACCTCGCCCGTCAGAGCGTTCTCGCCTCTTTTCTACGCCGATGCGGCGCTGCCCGCAGGCAGCGAGCTGCGGCTTCCCAACGAGCACGAGGAGCGTGCCGCTTACATCGTCAGCGGCACTGTCGAGTGCGGCAACGAGCAGGCGCAGCGTGGCCGTATGTTGGTGTTTTCGCCTGGCGCGGCGGTGACACTGCGCGCCGTCAGCGACGCGAGGATTGCTCTGATCGGCGGCGCGCCGATCGATGGCGAGCGGCACATCTTCTGGAATTTCGTCTCCAGCTCACCGGCGAGGATCGAGCAGGCCAAGCGCGACTGGCGGGAGAAGCGCTTCCCCAAGGTGCCCGGAGACGAGCAGGAGTTCATCCCGCTTCCGGACTGAGGGCGCCGCTCGGCGCCACATCGCGCATCCGATCGACGGTCCGCAGGGGCGGGAAGAGCCGCATCCAGAGCGCCACCACGATGCAGTGTTCCCACGCCTCCGAGGATGACCGCCGGCACCGTTCCAAAGAGAGCCGCGGTCACTCCCGACTCGAAGCCCCCGAGCTCGTTGGAAGCGCTGATGAACAGAGTGCTCACCGCGCTGACCCGCCCGCGCATCGCATCCGGCGTCGCAAACTGCACCAGCGCGGAGCGGATGTACACGCTGATCTGGTCGGCCGCGCCGGTGACGGCAAGGGCCGCAAGGGACAACCCGAAGTTCCTCGATATGCCGAACACGATGGTACCGATGCCGAAGATCACCACCGTGGCGAACATGGTGTAGCCGACTCTGCGCTCGACCGGCCGGCGAGTGAGGAACAGCGCCGTGACGGCCGCGCCGAACGCCGGCGCGCTGCGCAACAGGCCGAGACCCATCGGTCCGACATGCAGGATGTCGCGCGCGTATACCGGCAGGAGAGCCACCGCGCCGCCCAGCAGCACGGCGAAGAGATCGAGGGAGATCGCGCCGAGGACGACCGGACGCGAGCGCACGAACTCGATGCCTTCGCGCACCCTGGCGAGGCGGCCCGCGAGAGCCGCCGGATCCTGCCGCAGACGCCTGCCGCCGAGAAACAGCATCCCCGCGGCACTCAACAGGGAGGCGGCGAGGGAACTGCCGTAGGCGATAGCGGGGCTGAGTGCGTACGCGAAGCCGCCGAAGGCGGGGCCGGCGATGATCGACAGCTGCAGGGCGGAGGAGCCCCAGGCGATGGCGCGCGCAAGCTTCTCGGGGGGAACCAGGAACGGCAGCAGCGATCGGGTCGCGGGTCCCGAAAAGCCGCGCGCCGTCCCAAAGAGCAGGATGATTCCGTAGAGCGGCCAGACCGAGGTCGCGCGGCTGAAGACGAACACGAGCAGCAGCGCGCTCGCGACCGCCTCGAGGAGGCTCGTCAGGGTTATTATCCGTCGCGGATCGAAGCGGTCGACCAGCTCCCCCGCCGGCAGCGCCAGCAGGAACATGGGCACGAACTCGACCAGGCCCACGATCCCGAGCGCGAGCGGGCTGTGCGTCAGGTCATAGACCTGCCAGCCGACGGAGACGGACTGCACCAGCACCGCGATGCGCGACAGCACGCGGATGCTCAGATACAGCGGCAGGTCGCGTTCGCGATACGGGCTATTGATTGCTGCCGCCCGCCCGCGCGTGCAGGTAAGTCGCCGCGGCCAGGTCCTGGACGATGTGTCCGAGAGACTTGTAGACCGTGATCTCCTGCGACGACGTGCGGCCTGGAATGCGCCCGAGCAGGACTTCGCCGATTTCGGCGACGATATGGCTGTCGTCGATGAGCCCCGCCTCTTTGGCAAGGAGAAATTCCGCGGCCGCGGCCAACGCCGAGCGCCGGCTGTCGACGATGTAGCGGCTCATCCGAACCAACGCGTGATCGATCTCCACGGGTCCCGCGTAGCTGGAGCCGACGACATTTACGTGCGTACCCGGCCGCACCCACTCTCCGAGCAGCACAGGCGTCGGCGACGACGTCACGGTGCAGATAACGTCGGCGGCAGATGCAGCCTGGCGCGCCTGCGTCACTGCTCTAACAGGCACTCCAACCTCACGCTGCATTCGTTCCGCGAAGTCCGCGGCCCGCACGGCGGTGCGCCCCCATACGAGAACCTCCTCGAAACGCCGTACACGAACCAGCGCGCGGATGTGCGAATCCGCCTGCGCGCCGCAGCCGAGTACGGCCAGGGTTGTGGCATCCCGCCGCGCGAGGACATCGGTTGCTACAGCGGAAGCCGCGGCGGTGCGAATCTCGGTCACCTCTCCGGCATCGGCAATGCACGTCACATGGCCGCTCTCCCGGTCGAAGAGCACCACCACACCGCGATGCGCGGAGCGTCCCGGCTGCGCCGGATCGCCGAACACCGACAGCACCTTCGCGCCGAACCCGTGCGGCGCCACGAGCGCGCCTGGCATCAGGCCGAAGAACCTGGCGGGAGCGAGCTCGAAGATGCTGCGCAGGGGCTGCGGCTTGGCGTCGGCGCTGAAGTCGGCCATCGCGCCGCGGACGGCCGCGATGCACCCATCGTAATCCAGCGCGGCCCGCACCTGCTCGGGGCCGTAGAAGGGGATGCTGCGTTTGGCGGCGGTGTCCTTCAAACCCTCTTCGTCCAACCGTGCGTGTCGGGAGACTCGCCGCGCTGGATGGACACCAGTTTCTCTCGGAGCTTGCGCGTCTGAGTCCCGACGTCACCGCCGCCAACCTTGTGTTCCTGCCCGTGGTGAACCAACGTGCCGACGCCCGCAAGCACCGCGGCGGTACCGGAAAGCGCCGCCTCGCCGTTGCGGACCCACTCCAGCATCTCGGTGACGTCGAACACCCGCTCCTCGACCCGGTAGCCGTTTTCCCGCGCCAGCGTCAGTACCGAGTCGCGGGTCACTCCGTGGAGGAACGTCGAGTCGAGGCTGCGCGTGAGCACCCGACCGTCCGCGATCAGCAGAAAGTTGGAAGCGCCCGTCTCCTGGACCGACCCGCCCGGAGCGAACAACACCTGATCGACTTTGTACTTGCGCCGCGCCTCGAGCGTGGGACCGAGCGCGGCGGCGTAATTGCCGCCCGTCTTCACCATGCCGGTCTGCGTCGCCGTGCGGGCATTCACATCCTCGATGTAGATGCGCAGCGGCTTCATGCCGCCGGCGAAGTAATCCCACACCGGGCTCGCGAGCACGATGAGACTCGCCTCGGTGGCAGCCGCGCCCGCGGCGCCGATGTTGGGTGTCGTGCCGAAGAGGATCGGCCGCATGTAGAGCGCGCCCGGCGCCTCGGGGACGACATCGCGGTTGCGGTCGATGGTGGTGCGGATCATCTCTTCGAGCTGCCGCGCATCGGGCTCCGGCAGCACGAGCGCCCGAGCACTCTGACGCATGCGCTCGATGTGCCGGTCCATGCGGAATACGTTGACGCTGCCGTCGGCCCAGCGATAGGCCTTGAAGCCCTCGAAGCAGGTGCTGGAGTAATGCAGGACGTGCGCGGCCGGATGCAGCTCGATCGGCCCGCATGGCTCGGCTTCGAAGCGTCCCCACTGTCCGTTCTGGAAGCGGGCCACGGTCATGATGGGCGCGATCACGGTTCCAAACGCCGGGCGCGGCTCTTGCGAAGGCTTCGGGATGCTGTTCATGGGCTCAAGTGTAAGCCGGCGGCACGCGGTGCGCACCGTCGCTCGCGGCCCCGACGCCCCATTTGTCGCACCCATGCAACGAGTGCGCTTGCAGGCGGTATCCGGCTACGATAGCCACCGTGAGTAGCGCCTCGAAAATCGTGACCAGCCGATCGGGCCTCAAGGCAGAGCTCACGGAGAGTGGCGCGGTGCGCCGCTTGGACTGCGGCCAGACGACGCTGACCCTATTCGTCGGCAACGAGGTCGAGTGCGGCCCCGCCAATCTCTTCCTGCGGCGGCTCGCCGGCAATGCGCGGCTGGACACCTCTGCTCGGGTCCTGCCAGCCCGACGCGATTTGGGACCCCGACTGCAGACGGCAGGCTGGCGGGGCACGGCACGTGGCAGGGTATCGACTACGACATTTCGCTCGTGCTCGCGGCCGATGCGCCCGTCTGGTTCTGGCACGTCCGCCTGACGAACGCCTCGCCGGAGCCGCAGGAGCTGGACCTGACCTATGCGCAGGATCTCGCTCTCGCACCCTACGGCGCGGTGCGAATGAACGAGTACTACGTCAGTCAGTACGTCGATCACACGCCGCTGTCCGATCCGCAAAGCGGGACCCTGATCGCCTCGAGGCAGAACCAGGCGGCGGATGGACGCAACCCCTGGAGCCTGATCGGCTCGCTGCGGCGTGCCACCTCCTTCGCCACCGATGCGCTCGATTTTTATGGCCTCGCGAGCCGGGCCGGCGAGCCGCCGCACGGCATCGTCGGCGAGCTTCCCGGCCGGCGCCTGCAGCACGAGCATTCCATGGCGGTGCTGCGCGACGCGCCCCTGCGCCTCGCGCCCGGCGAGACTGCGCAAGCGGGATTCTTCGGTATCTTCGTTGCCGACCATCCGGATGCGACTTCCGAGGCGGATCTGTCGCTGCTCGGTCGGATCCGGGCCCTGCCCGAGGCAACACCCACGGTGCTGTCGCGGGATGCGTCTGCCGCCGGCGCGGGCCGAACGCTCTTTCTCGGCGGCGCCTCTGCAGGCGGTCACCCTCGATACCGAGGCGCTTCGCGGCCTCTTCCCAACGCCGTGGCGGCACGAGGAGAGTGACGAGCGCGGCGGCCTGCTGTCGTTCTTTCATGGCATCGAGAGCCACGTAGTCCTGCAGGCCAAGGAGTTGCAGGTGCTGCGCCCTCACGGCCAGCTGCTGCGCACCGGACGTCATCTGACCCCGGATGAAAGCGCGCTCACATCGACGGCTTGGATGACTGGTGTCTTCCACTCCATGGTGACCCAGGGCCATGTCAGCATCAACCGGTTCCTGTCCACCAACCGCAGCTATCTCGGCCTCTTTCGCTCGCAGGGTCTGCGTGTCTTCGCGCAGCTCGCCGGCGAGTGGCGGCTCCTCGGTGTCCCCTCCGCCTTCGAGATGGCGCCCGCGAGCTGTCGCTGGATCTACCGCCACGCCGCGGGCGAGATCGTGGTGCGTTCCGCGGCCCACAGCGGGCCGCATGCGCTGACCCTCGACATCGAGGTGACGCAGGGACCTGACACGGCTTTCCTCATCTGCCAGCACATCGCCGCTGAATGGCGATGACGGCAACTCTCCGGAGCCGCTCAACTGGCGGCGTGACGGCGCCACGCTCATCGTGACGGCGGCGCCGGGATCGGATGTTGGCCGCAGATTTCCGCGGGGCGAGTTCCGCATCACTGCCGCGCCGCAGACGGCGGTGCGCGCGTGCCGGAGCCGACGAGCTGCTGTTCCTCGATGGACGCTCACGACAGGAGCCGTACCTTTGTCATGGAGACCGCGCCCGCGAGACGCGCCGGCCTCACCATCACCGGCCATCTGTCGCGGAGGAGAGTCAGATCACCGTGGCGGCTGCCGCCCGAGGAACGGCTGCTGCCGAGCCTGACACTCGCGCCAGCGGCCCCGGACGAGAGCCGGCGAGCGGGCGGCGCACCTCGCCGAGATGGTCCCATGGTACACGCAGAACGCTCTCGTCCACTATCTCTCGCCGCGCGGCCTCGAGCAGTACTCGGGCGGCGGCTGGGGCACGCGCGATGTCTGTCAGGGGCCGGTCGAGATGCTGCTCGCGTTGGGCCGCGCTGGCGCCGCTGCGTGACATCGTGCTTCGTGTCATGGCCAACCAGAATCCGGACGGAGACTGGCCGCAGTGGTTCATGTTCTTCGAGCGCGAACGCGGTATCCGCGCTGGTGACTCGCACGGCGACATCGTCTTCTGGCCGCTGGTGGCGCTGGCTCAGTATCTCATCGCCTCCGGCGATGCGGCCGTTCTCGAGGCGCAGAATGCCGTTCTTCGATCACCAAGGGCCCGGACGCGGGTGAGCGCGCGACAGTCTGGGAGCACGTCGAGCGTGCTTTCACTCTCATCGCCAAACGGCGCATTCCCGGCACGCGCTCGCCGCCTACGGCCACGGCGACTGGAACGACTCTCTACAGCCCGCCGACCCGGCGCTGCGCGATCACATGTGCAGCGCGTGGACGGTCACGCTGCATTTCCAGGCCCTGACGACGCTCGCGCGCGCTCTGCGCTCCATCGGCCGCGCCGCGCAGGCGGAGCCGCTGGAGCGACAGGCCGAGGCGGTCCGCGCCGACTTCCAGCGCCTCCTGCTTCCGAACGGGATTCTCACGGGTTACGCCGTGTTCGACGGCGGCAAGGACATCCGTTACCTGCTGCATCCGAGTGATTCGACTACCGGCGTTCACTACAGCTCGCTCGCCATGATCCACGCGATCCTCGAGGACCTGCTGACTCCCGAGCAGACGCGCGCGCACCTCGAGATCATCGGTCGCGAGCTCTCCGGTCCTGACGGCGCGCGACTGTTCGACTCCCCGATGCCCTATCACGGCGGCCCGCAGCGCATCTTCCAGCGCGCGGAGAGCGCGACCTTCTTCGGCCGCGAGATCGGCCTGATGTACACGCATGCACACCTGCGCTACGCGCAGGCCCTGGCCCATGTCGGACGGGCGGAGGAGTTCTTCCGCGCGCTCTGCCAGGCCGATCCGATCGGCATCCGCTCCGTCGTGCCGACGGCGACGCTGCGGCAGGCGAACTGCTACTACTCCAGCTCCGACGCGGCGTTCGCCGATCGCTATCAGTCCCGCACCGAATACGCGCGCGTCCGGGCCGGCACCATCCCGCTCGATGGCGGCTGGCGGGTGTACTCCAGCGGCGCCGGCATCTCTCTCGCCCTCACGCTGCGACACTTCCTGGGGCTCACCTGGGAGACCAGCGCCCTCTGCGTCGATCCGGTGATGCCCGCGCACGCTGGACGGAATGCGAGTCATGATGTCCGTGCGGTCCGCATCCGCTCGAGGTGACATATCGGGTCGGGACCGCGGGCTGCGGGGTCAACGACATCGTACTCAACGGCGAGAAGCTGCCGTTCACGCACGAGGCCAATCCGCACCGCCGCGGGGCGGCACGCGTCACGGCACCGCCGGCGGTCCTCGATCGCCTGAGCCGGAGCCGGAATACGCTCGCCATCGACCTCGGGCTAGGGCGGGCGATATCATTCCCGGTGCTTGCCTCACGTCCGTTCATCCCTGCGCGCCCTACTCCTCAGCCTGATCGCACTGGCGGTTTGCGCCTGCCAATCGGGCGACGACTCGTCCGCGCCCGCAGCGGCGCGCGTCCTTCCGGCGCCGGAGGCCATTGCGACTTCGGCCACCCCTCCGCCGATGGCCGTCGCGCTGGCCCCGCAGATCAACGACGCCGACTTCTTACAATTTGACAAGACTCTGGCCTCGGACGCGTTTGGAGGACGCAAGCCCGAGCACGCGCGGCGAAGTACTGACCATCCGCTATCTGGTCGATCAATTCCGGCGCATGCGCCTCATACCCGGGAATCACGGCTACTGGCTGCAGATGGTCCCGGTGGTCACGACGACCCTGGTCAACACCGGCGCCAAGCTCGAGGTTCGTACCGCCGGCGGCGAGCAGAGCTTTCGCCTACGGCACGGACATGATGGCCTTCACCCAGGACGCGCGGCCGCATCGTCGCGCTGCGAAGCTCGCCCATCGTCTTCATGGGTTACGGGATCGACGCGCCCAAGTGGCAGTGGAACGACTACAAGGACGTGAACGTCAAGGGCAAGACGGTGATCGTGCTGGTCAACGACCCCGGATACGCCAGCGACGACCCACAGCTCTTCGACGGCAAGGCGATGACCTGGTACGGCCGCTGGGTCTACAAGTATGAGCAGGCGGCGCGCATGGGCGCCGCCGCCTGTTTCATCGTTCACACGCAGCGACGATGCGGCCGGATATCCCTGGACGGTGGTCAGAAACAGCAACGGCGGCCCGCTGCAGAGCCTGCCCGCGAGCGTCGCTCCGGGCCCGCGGCTCGCGGTCGCGGGCTGGCTGACGCGCTGCCGCCGCGCAGCGCCTCTTCCACTCCGCCGGACTCGATTTCGACGGCCTGGCCGCGCAGGCGGCGCAGCGCGGCTTCACGCCCATGCCGCTCGCAGCCACCGCATCCATTCTCCTGCGGAGCACCGTCGTCCACGACCGGTCCTACAACGTGTTGGGGCTCGTCAAAGGCAGCAAGCATCCCGACCAGGCGGTGATCTACAGCGCGCACTGGGACCATCTCGGCACGGTGAGCGGCGCCGCGCGGGCGCCGCGAGATCTTTCACGGCGCCATCGACAACGGCAGCGGGTTGTCGGCGCTGCTCGAGATCGCCGACGCGTTCGCTCACCAGAAGACGCCTCCCGAGCGCAGCGTGCTCTTTCTCATGCCGACGCTCGAGGAAGCCGTGGAGCTCGGGTCGCAATACTACGTGACCCACCCGATCTTTCCGCTCGACAAGACCGTGGCGGACATCAACATCGATGCGTGGCCGATCATCGGCCGCGCCCGCGACATGACGGTCGTCGGCGCGGGCCAATCGCAGCTCGAGGATGACCTCAAGCAGGTGCTGTCGCTGCAGGGCCGGGAGTTGACGCCGGAAGCGACGCCGCAGTACGGATTCTATTTCCGCTCCGATCATTTCAGCTTCGCCAAGGCGGGCGTCCCGGCGCTGATCGTCGGCCCCGGCCTGGATCTCATCGAGGGCGGCCGCCCCGCCGGGCTCGACCGCCTCCGCCGACTACACCGCGCAGCGCTACCATACGCCATACGACGTATTCGATCCCAACTGGGACCTCAGCGGCACGCTCGAGGACATCCAGACGCTCTACCTGCTCGGCCGCAACCTGGCCGACGGCGACGCGTGGCCCGACTGGTATGCCGACAGCGAGTTTCGCGCGCAGCGCGATGCGATGATGGCGCAAGCGCCGCAGCCGGCCATGCCGCGGGCAAGTCATCGCGGGCACCAGGCAGCGGCGCGCCCTAGCCCGTAGCGCGCGACACGGTGATGTTCACGATCTGCTCGCGCGCAAGCGGCACGATCTCCCGCGCCACGATGAGCGGCGGCGCGTCCTCGCCGCGAGCGGCGCAGACCGCCGCGAGATAGTCCGGGCGCAGGCACGAGCTGCCACACCCGCCACCGGGCCGGGGAATCGCCGAGCTCGGGCCGCATGTGGAGCGTGAGTCCCCGCTCGCCGGTCGAGCTCGAAGCGAAAAGCATCCAGCCGCGATGGCGAGACCCATGCCGCGCGCCTTGATGTACGACTCCTTCAGAGTCCACAGCTCGAAGAACCGCCGGCGCCGCTCAGTCCGGCGGCAGCGACAGCAGCGCCGCGCTCTCCTCCGGCGCGAAGTAGCGGTCGAGCCCGTCGATGTCGAAGGTGCGCGACTCGATGCTCTCGGTGTCGATGCCGAGCGTGCGGCCGGAGGTGACGCCCAGCATGACGAGATCGGCGGCATGCGAGATGTTGAATTCCAGCGGCGGCGCGAGCCGCGGCGCGCAGATCGCCGGCCGCCCGTGCGCTCCGGCCGAGAACGCCCAGTCCTCGGGCCGCACCGCGGCGTACCGGGACAGGACGGTGCGCACCAGAGCGCGCGTGACCAGGTAACGCCGCTGATCCTTGCGCAAAACGGAACCGCGCCTGTCTGGCGCGCTCTTCGGCGACTGAGCAGCGCATCGTACGCGGCCACAGCGAGTCGTCGCCGATCTCACTGATGTAGGTGCACCAGAGATCGATCCTGCGGCTGTCGGCGGCGAGGTCCATGTCGTGCGCTCAGGTCCGGTCTCACCCGCCGGCGGACATCCTGCGCCCTTCCCTTCCATCTTCCGCCCCTGCCGGCGGCGTATTGGATGGCGGAGTGAACCGTTGCCGCGGCGTAGAAAAGCGCCACCGCCGGCAGAGTCAGCGTGTAGGCCGCTGAGACGCGATAGAAGCGCACCATCGGCAGATAACAGGCGCTCATCAGCAGCCACGCCGCCGCGCCGAGGCCCATCAGCGAGCGGCTCGCGCGTCAACAGCAGGAGCGGCGGCGCCAGATAGGTGACGATCAGATCCGCAGCAGTGTCGCGGCGAGCACCAGATAGGAGTGCCGCAGCTGGTTGAAGGCGGTGCGCGAAATCATGGCGCCGATCTCGGCAAACGAGCCGTACACCCGCAGGCTCCGCGTTCGCCGCGCAAGACCCAGCCAGATGCGTCCGCCGCTCGATTTGACGGCGCGCGCCAACGCGCAGTCGTCGATGATGCAGCCGCGGATCGCGGCCAGGCCGCCGGCGCGCGCCAGCGCCGCGGGCCGGAGCAGCATGCAGCCGCCCGCGGCACCCGCGACGGAGGATCGCTGGCGATGCGATCCAGGCCGGCGGATAGAGCTTGAGAAAGAAGAAAACGAAAGCCGGGATCAGGCAGCGCTCCGCGAAGGTCGCCGTCGAGAGCCGCACCATGAGCGACACCAGGTCGAGTCGCTCCGCCTCGGCCTTGGCCGCCGAGCTCGCCGATCTCGCCGGGCGCGTACTCGATGTCGGCATCGGTGAGCAGCAGGAAATCCGGGATTGTGACGCGCCGCGGCGGCAACGCCCTGCGACATGGCCCAGAGCTTGCCCGTCCAGCCCGGAGCGGGCGGTGTGCCGCGGAGCAGCTGTCAACCGCTCGCGCGGCGCCAGCGGCTTGCGGCCGCGTTCCTTGCCTCCTCAGCGGTCCCATCCGTGCTGCCGTCGTCGACGACGATGACGTGCAGCGGCGGCGTCAGTGTCTGCGCCAGCAATGAGCTCACGGCCCTGCCGATGCCCTCCGCCTCGTTGCGGGCGGGCACGACGCGCTATGATGCGTCTGCCGGCCGCAGACGCCCGCGTGCGACGATGACTGCGGCTGCAGCGCGCGCGAGACCCGCCAGAAGCCGCCGCGCGCGAGCAGAAGATACAGCCAGATCGCGAAGGGGCACCGCCGCAGCGGCATGGGCGAAGATCACAGCGTCAACCGACACCTGAGGCACTGACCCTGCGCGGGCGTGCGGGCAGGCGCGCGAGGCCCGATATAATCGGCGGACCAGTCGCCATGCGGCTTCCTTCTTCCAATGATTGCCGCGGCCCGATGCCGCGGTAGCGTTCTGAAGTTGCCTCGAGACACACGAGCGGGCCGCCGTTTTTCAAGCATAGCCCAAGGCGCCTCACGCGTGCAGCGCTCGGGCTGATCGCATGCGGCTCCGTTTTGCCTCGCGGCCCGCCGCCGTGCCGCCGGGCGCCCCGGCCGCCGCGGCGCCGCCCACCCGGCGCCAAAGGTCAGCGGGCCCCATTCCGGCGCCGAAACCGAAGCCGAAACAGAAGCCCGAGCCACAAGGTCAACTGGCTGAACCCCACCACCTGGCCCGTGCTGCCGGTTCCGCTCACCGCGGTCGACCCCAACAGCGGCCTGACGCTCGGCATCATCCCGACCATGCTGGTGACCAATTCCCGCAATGAGATCACCGACATCATCGCGCCCGACATCCTGCACAACCCGTACTTCGGCTGGGGCGCGGACGGGCGGATACTCGCCTTTCCCGTCGGAGGACACCCAGTGGTCGATCGTCGGCGGCGCCGAGCAGCACGTCGAGAGCACCCTCGATCTGGAGTACCAGACCGGCCTGCTGCGCGACTCGCCGTTCTCGCTGACGGTCGAAAGTCTCTACGACCGCAGCGGCACGCCGCGTTTCTACGGCATCGGCAACAACTCCTTCCAGATCAACCAGACGGTCTATATCGACCAGCAGATCGGCGCTTACGCGACGCTCGGCTGGAACATCACCCACGCCTGGCAGCTCGCCTATACCTTCGCCGCGAAGAAGGTCAAGGTGCTCGGCACCACCCTGCCGGGCGTCCCGCCGATCACGTCCCGGTTCGATGGACACGTTCGGCATCGGCACCACGCACGAGCTGCTGAACCGCATCGCGCTCGTCTACGACACCCGCAACGACATCGTCATTCCCACGAGCGGCATGGAGGTGGTTGCCTACGGCGGCGCCGCGAGCCGCAACTTCGAGCTGGACGACTCGCTCTTCACCGAAGCCGGCGGCGACGGCAAATTCTACTGGTCGCCGTATCCAGTCGCTCGTGGTGGCGACCCATGTGGATCTGCGCTACGAGCCGACCACGCATCACGTCCCGTTCTGGGCGCTGAGCAGCCTGGGCGGCGATGAGAGCGTCATCGGCGGCTCGCAGACCCTGCGGGGCTATGGCACCTCGCGCTTCTACGACCGCGACTCCTTCTCCGCCAACCTGGAGCTGCGCCAGAACGTGCTCTCGATGGATGCATTCTCGACGCACATCGACATCCAGGTCGCGCCGTTCTTCGATACCGGACGGGTCTTCCGCAGCAGCGGTACGTTTCCGATCACGCACCTGCACAACGTGTTGGGCGTCGGATTCCGCGGGATCGCGCCGCCCTCCGTCGTCGGCTATGTCGACATCGGCAAGGGCCACGAGGGCATGGCCGTCTTCACCGGCATCGGCTATCCGTTTTAGCTCGTCGCAGGTAACCCTGCTCTCGAAACCAGCGTAGCGCATCCGCGAACGCTTCTGCTGGAGGACGCCAGCGATAGCCGAGCTCGCGCACGGCCTTGGCGCTGGAGAAGAACATGCGCTTGCGCGCCATGCGCACCCCTTCGACGGTGACGCGCGTCGGGCGGCCGGTCAGCCTGGCATACAGCTCCGCTACGTACGCCACCGGCAGCACGGCGGCATGCGGCAGCCGGATGCGCGGCGGGCTGCGGCCGGCGAGCTGCGCGATGAGTCGTCAGGATCTCGCGCAATGTCATGTCCTCGCCGCCGAGAATGTAGCGCTCGCCGATGCGGCCGCGATCGAACGCCAGCAGGTGGCCCGCGGCGACATCGTCGACGTGCACGATGTTGAGTCCGGTGTCGACGTAAGCCGGCGTCCGGCCGCGGGCGGCATCGAGCACGATCTGACCGGTGGGAGTCGGCTTGACGTCTCCCGGCCCGATCGGCGTCGAGGGGTTGACGATCACGACCGGCACGCCGCGCGCCGCCGCCTCCCGTGCCCGCTCCTCGGCGAGGAACTTCGAGCGCTTGTAGTGGCCGATCATGTCGGCGAGAGCCGACGGGTGTCTCCTCGGTGCCGGGGCCGCCCGGTCGCAGGCAAGTCCGACGGTCGCCACGCTGCTCGTGTATACGATGCGCCGCACTCCCGGCGCGCCGGGCCGCCTCGAGGAGGTAGCCCGTGCCGTCGACGTTGGTGCGGTAGAGCTCCTGCGGCTGCGGCGCCCACAGCCTGTAGTCGGCCGCAACGTGAAAAGCCGCCTCGCATCCGGCGAGCGCCCGCTCGAGCGAAGCGGCGTCCGTCAGATCGCCCACGACCTGCTCGGCGGCGAGCGCTGGCGACGTTGCGGCGGTCCGAGCCGGCGCGCACCAGCGCGCGCACCTGCCAGCCTCGCGCGAGCAGCGCGCGCGCGACCGCGGCGCCCACGAATCCGGTCGCCCCGGTCACCAACGCCCTCATGACATCTCCGCGCCGGGCCGCCGACGAGTACGCCCCGGGCGGCCGATCCGGGAGCGGCCACGACCGCGAGCACTCGCTTGGCGATACGGTACCGCGCGGAGAGGCGGATCAGCGCCGCCGACATCGCCTGGGGCGCGCAGCAGCGCCGCCGAGCAAGCGGCCGAAGCGCAGCTGACCGCCGCCGCTCGCGGCGATCACCGCCGCGGGCAGCTCATCGGAGGCGGTGTCGACGATGACCCGCAGCGCGATGAAGGGCAGTCCGGCCTGCCTGGCGACCTGCGCGATGGCCGCACTCTCCATGTCGACGGCGGCGGCGCGCGATTCGCGCCAGGCCGCGGCCTTGGCTTCCGGACTGGCGAGCGGCCGCTCGCTGGTGAGGAGTCTGCCGCCACACGCGATACAGGAGGCAGGCAGTGCGGCGCGCAGCCGCTGACGCCACTCGGCCGGCCGTAGCCGACGACGGCGGCGCCGTCGCGGCGCCACGATCTCCTCCGGCAGCAGCACGGCGCCGCAGATCGAGCGCCGGATCGAGACCGCCCGCCATGCCGAAGCTGGCGAGGGCAGTTGGCGCCCGCGAGCACCAGTCTGCGCGCGGCGGCGGCCGCGGCGCTCGTCGCCGATGCCGCTCACCGCCAGCAGGGCGCCGTCGGCGAGCCGGCGAAGCTCGGCGCCCGTGTCGGGCCGCGGGCCCGAGAGTGCGCGCCTCGGCCGCGAGCGCCGAGACGATGCCGATCGGCTTCAAGGGGGATGGGACTCGCTGCGGCGGCGGTAGGCGGCCAGCGCCCAGAGCGGAAAGAAGGCGCAGTAGCCGTGATACTTGAGATAGAACACGCGCGGGAAGCCGGGAGAGGTGAAGGTCGGATGCGACCAGAGCCCCGAGCTCTCCTGGGTGCGCAGCAGATAATCGACGCCGCGCTTGACCACCGGCGAGTCCGCCCTCGCCCGCGGCGATGAGCGCAAGCACCGCCCACGCCGTCTGATACGGCGTGCTGGCGAAAGTCGTATCTGGGGTGGGTCTCGAGCTCGTAGCTGTCGTTGCTCTCGCCCCAGCCGCCGTCGGCGTTCTGACGCGAGAGAAACCATGCCACGGCGCGGCGCACGGCCGGATCGTCGGCCGGGAATGCCGGCCAGCTCCAACGCCATCAGCACCGACCAGGTGCCGTAGATGTAGTTGCTGCCCCAGCGGCCGAACCAGGAGCCGTCGGCCTCCTGCTCCCGCCTGCAGGTACGCGATGGCGCGCTCGAGCGCGGCGCGGTCCTGCGGCCGCGATACCCGCGACAGCACCGCCACGACGCGCGCCGTCACATCGCTCGTCGGCGGGTCGAGCAGCGCGCCGTGATCGGCGAACGGAATGTAGTTGAGGTTGTAGTGCGTGTTGTCGGCGTCGAACGCGGCAAAGCCGCCGTTCTCGCTCTGCATCCCGACCAGCCAGTCGAGCGCGCGGTCGATGGAGACCGTATAGCGCTCCGGCAAGCGCGCCTGGTGCATGGCCCAGGCGACCACGGCCGTATCGTCGAGGTCGGGATAATGCGCATTGCCGTACTGGAACGCCCAGCCGCCGCTCGGGCACGTGCGGACGCTGCGACGCGCCAGTCGCCCACATCCTCCAGCACCTGCCGCGGCAGCAGCCAGTCGAGGCCGCGCACCGCGGAGCGCGTCGGCCTGGCTGTCGCCCACCTCCTGCATCGCCAGCGCGGCGAGCGCGGTATCCCACACGGGCGAGACGCAGGGCTGGCAGTAAGCGCGCTCGCCCTGGTCGACCAGCAGCTTCTCGATGGCGCGCTTGGCGGTGACCCGGCGCGGATCGTCCGCCGGATAGCCGAGCAGCACCATCATCTCGAGCGCATTCACCATGGCCGGAAAGATGGCGCCGAGGCCGTCCTCGCCGTTCAGCCGCTCGAGCACCCAGGCTTCGGCGCGCCGCATGCGCCGCCTTGCGCATCACGGCCGGGATCAGCGGATCGATGCACCGCGCCAGCACGATCCAGTGCGAAGAAGATGCGCGCCAGGAGCCTTCCCCTTGCCGCGGCAGCCGGAAGTAGTGATGCTCTTCCTCCGGCGGCTTGGTGAAGAGCTCGCGCACGTCGACGCCGCGCGGATTGCGCGCCACCGGCTTCAGCGTGCAGAGGACGAAGAGCGGCACCATCACCGTCCGCGACCAGTAGGAGACCTTGTCGATGTGGAAGGGAAACCACCTCGGCATCAGCATGATCTCGACGGGGATGTAGGGCACCGCCCGCCAGGGAACCTGGCCGAAGAGCGCGAGCGCGATCCGCGTGAAGACGTTGACGCGCGCGGCGCCGCCGCGCGCCAGGATCGCCTCGCGGGCCCGCCGCATGTGCGGCGCGTCCGGGTCGTCACCGGCCAGCTTCAGCGCGTAGTAGGCCTTGACGGTGCAGCTGAGATCGAGCTCGCCGCCATGGTAGAGCGGCCAGCCGCCGTGAGCGGCCTGGTGCTCGCGCAGATAGACCGCGAGCTTGCGCTCGAGCGTCCGGCTCGATCTCATCCAGATAATGCATCATCAGGATGTATTCGGCCGGAATGGTGCAGTCGGCCTCGAGCTCGAAGAGCCAGTGCCCGTCGCGCTTCTGCAGCCCGATCAGTCCATCGCGCGCCGCGGCGATCGCCTGGCCGAGCGGCACCTTGTGGGCGCAGCGCGCGTGCGCGCACGGCATCCGCCGCGGCAAGAGCACCTGCAAACTCGCGCGGGGCGGCCCCCGCCTGGGCGCTCGGAGGTCACGGCAGGGAGCCTCCGAGCCGCTGCTGTGAAGCGCCGAGCTCATCCGCGCTCACGGCGGCGGCGCGCACGGCGGCAGGTTTCAGCGGCACCGCCGCCATCCGCGAGCGGCAGGCCTCTCGCGGCGCGCTCGAAGAGCTGTTGCAGCACGCGGTCGTTGCGTACCGAGAGGCTTGTCAGGGTCCGCGTCATCATCACCGCCGATCGTGAGACCTTCACCTGCGCGCCCGCCGTGAAGCCTGGAGTCGTCTGGATCTTGCGCAGCGTCAGCGCCGCGAGGCCGAGCGCCCACAGACAGAAGAGCCGGATGCCCGCCTCCTCGCCCGGAATGAGCAGCGTGAAGGCGAGCGCGTTGCGCAGATGCCGGTGCGCGACCCCGATGAGCTCAAGCATGCCAGCATGAAAGCGCGCATCGCTGCCTTCCGGGGTGAGCTGCGCCAGATCCACCCCGTGGCGGCTGAAGACTTCCTGCGGCAGCCAGCAGGCGCCGCGGCTGCGGTCCTCCCAGACATCCTTCAGGATGTTGGTCATCTGCAGCCCCTGCCCGAACGAGGGTGCCAGCTCGTAGAGCTCGGAGTAGTGGCGCCTGATCGCCGGCGAGTAGGCGCAGAAGAGCTCCGTCAGCGTCTCGCCGACGATGCCGGCCACGTAGTAACAGTAGGAATCCATGTCGGTCGAGCGCGCGAGCCCCTTGAGGCTGGCGGTGCGCTGGAACTGGTGCATGCCGCGGCTCATCACCTCGATGCAGCGGCGGATGGCGGCGCGCTGCCGCTCATCGAACCGGTGGACCACCCGAATGACCTTATCCATGTTGGCGACGAGGTCGCGTTCCGTCGGGCAGCGTACGCTCGGAAAGCCGCGGCACCACGTCGCGCGCCAGCCGTGCCGCATTCTCGGTCCCCTTCACGACGGCCGTGAAGCGCTCGAGAAAGATATAGGTGTCACTGGCCGACAGCGCCGGCTCGTCCTCGATGGTGTCGGCGATGCGGCAGAGGAGATATGCGCTGGTCACCGCGGTGCGAAGCGCCGCGGGCAGCTGCGGAATCGTCAGCGCGAATGTGCGCGAGACGATGCGGCAGGATCTCGTCCTGATAAGCCTCGTCGGACATGCCGGAATCGGGTTCCATCGCCTCTGGTCTCCGGTCAATTGCGCCTGGCCAGCAGCCAGTCCGTCACGCCGCGCAGCGCATCCGCGCCGGCGCCTGAACGGCGCGAGGGATTCCATGGCCTGCGCGTGCAAGCGGCGGACCTGCTCCTGGGAGGCGCTTCCACGCCGAGGATGGCGGGGTACGTCGGCTTGCCGCGCTCGCGGTCGGCACCTGCCGCCTTGCCGAGCGTCGCGGTATCCGAGAGCACATCGAGCAGGTCGTCCTGGATCTGGAACGCGAGCCCGATCGGGGCCGCGAATCCCGCGAGCGCCTGTCCCAGGCGCGCCTCGAGGGCAGGCGCGCAGGCTGCGCCCATCATGACACTCGCCCGGATCAGCGCGCCGGTCTTCAGGGAATGCATCTCCTCCACCTGACGCGATGGCGAGCTTGCGCCCCTCGGCCTCGAGGTCGATCGCCTGACCGCCCGCCATGCCGAGACTGCCGATGGCGCGCGCGAGCAGCTCCACCAGTCGCACGCGGATGGCCGGTCGGCGGCAGCGCCGCATCGCGGGCCAGCAGCTCGAACGCAAGGGACTGCAGCGCATCGCCCACGAGCAGCGCCGTCGCCTCATCGTAGGCCTTGTGGCAGGTCGGCCGGCCGCGGCGCAGATCGTCATCGTCCATCGCAGGCAGATCATCGTGCACCAGCGAGTAGACATGCACCAATTCCAGCGCACAGGCGGCCGCCTCGACCTGATCCTCCGCCAGCCCGAGCGCCCGCGCCGTGGCAAGAAGCAGGATCGGACGTACGCGCTTGCCGCCACCGAGCACGCTGTAGCGCATCGCGGCGTGCAGCCGCTCGGGCGTCTGGTCGGCGCGCGGCAACCGGGCGGCCAGTGCTCCCTCCATGCGCGCGCGCCAGGTCTCGAGCTGATCGGAGAAGGAGTCAGGCACGGCTGGCAGCCGGCTTTCCTCTGGCGGCTCGCGTGCTTGATGTCGGCGACGGGGATCGCTGCCGCCGGCAGCCTGTCGCCGAAGCCGGCGGGGCGGGACGGCAGATCGTCGTAGAGGAACGGCAGCTCCGGCGCCATCGGCCCGTCGACCTGCGGGCCCGTGCAGCGCAGACTCTTCAGCGCCTTGAGCGGATGGGCGAACGTGTCGTCCACGGCCGTGCCCTCGAAGCCGCAATGCGCCATGCAGTTGTCGCACTTGCGGTTGCGGCCGACGCCGTAGCGCTCCCAGTCGGTCTCCTCCATGAGGGAGCGGTAGCTGGGTGCATAGCCCTCGTCGGTGAGCAGATAGCACGGCCGCTGCCAACCGAAGACGTTGTAGGTCGGGTTGCTCCAGGGCGTGCACTGATAGGTCTGGTTGCCGGCCAGGAAGTCGAGGAACAGCGATGACTGATTGAACGGCCAGCGCGTGCCGCGCGCGCGGCCGCGCTTGAAGATGTCGCGGAAGAGCTGCTTGCTGGCGCTGCGCCCGAGGAATACGTCCTGGCGCGGAGCATGCTGATAGCTGTACCCGGGGGAGACGGTGATCCCCTCGACGCCGAGCGACTGCGCCATGTCGAAGAAGTCGGCCACTTCCTCCGGCTTCTCGTTCTGGAACAGCGTGCAGTTGACGGTGCAGCGGAAGCCCTTGGAGCGCGCCAGCTTGATGGCCGCGACCGCCTTGTCGAACACCCCTTCCTGACACACCGACTCGTCGTGCCGCTCGCGGTTGCCGTCGAGATGCACCGAGAAGGTGAGATAGGGCGAGGGCTGGTACTCGTCGATGTGCTTCGCGAGCAGGATGGCGTTGGTGCAGAGATAGACGAAGCGCTTGCGCGCGACGATCCCGGCCACGATCTGCGGCATCTCCTTGTGGATGAGCGGCTCGCCGCCCGGAATCGAGACCATCGGCGCGCCGCACTCGTCGACCGCGCGCAGCGCATCCTCCACGGACACCCGCTTCTGCAGGATCTCCTTCGGATAGTCGATCTTGCCGCAACCGGCGCAGGCGAGATTGCATTGGAACAGCGGCTCGAGCATCAGCACCAGCGGATAGCGCTTCTCGCCGCGGAGCTTCCTGCCGAGGATGTATCGCGCCACGCGATACTTTTGAATCAGTGGAATACCCAAAATCAGCTCCTATCGTTGGCGCGGCTGCAGGGCTCCCGACCGCAGCCTGCGACTGTAACGCATGAACCGCCGGACGGTGATACCGCCAGATCCGCTCCCACTCCATCGTGAACCAGGGCGTGAAGCGCTCTGCCGCCGCGCCCTGCATCTCCGCCATGCAGCGCCTCCGGGCTCACCCAACGCCAATCCGCGATCTCGTTGTGGTCGACGCGCACCCGGCCGGTGCTGCGGCCCGATGAACACCGAGCACAGCTCATGCTCCGCGCCCACATTGTCGAACTGCGCCTGATACTGAAACTTGAACAGAAAGCGCAGCGGGCACGCCAGTCCGAGCTCCTCGTGCAGGCGCCGGTGTATGGCCGTCTCCATGCTCTCGGTGCGGCGCGGATGACTGCAGCAACTGTTCGACCAGTAGTGCGGCCACAACCGCTTCGCGGCCGCGCGGCGCTGCAGCAACAGCTCGCCCCGGTCGTTGAAGATGAGCAGCGAGAAAGCGCGGTGCAGCACACCCCGCCCCTCGTGGCAGCGCTCCTTGCTCAGGTAGCCCACCTCGCGGTCCGCCTCGTCCACCAGGATGAGCGGCTCGGCCTCGGCCGAGCTGTCGCTGCCGCCCCACACTCGAGCCTGGGCACCGCCGGCATGGCGTCAAGCGGACACCCCGGGGCCGTGGCAAACGTGTACCATGCGCCGATTCATGGACTTGAAACCATCCGACTTCTTCGCTCATTGCATATCCGCGGGTAAGGCATTCCTCCGCACATGATAACCGGCTCCACGGTCGCTGTAACTGCC
The DNA here is from genome assembly GCA_963726045.1 of uncultured Pseudomonadota bacterium. Classification (GTDB taxonomy): domain Bacteria; phylum Pseudomonadota; class Gammaproteobacteria; order Steroidobacterales; family Steroidobacteraceae; genus 13-2-20CM-66-19. The sequence continues at coordinate 45,308 of CAVSAZ010000008.1, read as the reverse complement.
CAGGCAGTCATGATCTCGCTCGGCACCCTGCTGGCCGCGGCCGCGCTCGGCTATGCGGTCATCGCCTGGGTGGCGGTGCGGCTTTGGCGCAACAGCGGCACGCAGTGCTGGCTCGGCGACGCATCGGTGCCGCGGCAGCTTCCGGTGACGGTCCTCAAGCCACTTTGCGGCGCCGAGCCAGGCCTTGACCGTTCACTGCGCTCCTTCTGCGAGCAGGAATATGCCGGCGGCGTGCAGATCGTCTTCGGCGTGCAGCATCCCGCCGACCCGGCCCTCGCCGTGCTCGACGGGTTGAAGCGCGATTATCCGCATCTCGATCTCACCGTCGTCGTCGATCCGACCCGGCATGGTGCCAGCGCCAAGGTCAGCAACCTCATCAACATGATGCGTGCCGCCCGACATGACTGGCTCGTGCTGGCCGACAGCGATGTGCGCGTGCCGCCCGGATACCTCGCGGCGGTCGCGGCGCCGCTCGCTGATCCCGGCGGTTGGCATCGTCACCTGCCCCTACCACGGGGTTCCGCATCCCGGCCTGTGGTCACTCCTTGGGACACTCTTCGTCAACGATTGGTTCATTCCCTCGGTGCGCGTGGCGGCGCTTTTCGGCTCGCGCGCCTTCGCCTTCGGCGCCACGATCGCCATGCGGCGGGATGCGCTCGATGCGATCGGCGGCTTCGGCGCGATCGCCGACCAGCTGGCGGATGATTACCGGCTCGGGCAGCTGACGCGCCGCCGCGGTCAACGAACGGTGTTGTCGCACGTTGTAGTGGACACCTCCGTCGATGAGCGCTCATTTCGCCATCTGGCGCAGCATGGGCTGCGGTGGCTGCGCACGATCCGCGTGGTGCGTCCGGCGGGATATGCGTTATCCGCGGTCACTTTCAGCCTGCCGATAGCCGTCATCGGCTGCGCGCTTGCCGGCGGGAAAGCTCTGACGCTCTGGTTGCTCGCCGCGACGGTGATATTGCGGCTGATGTTGCATTGGGCCGTACAGTCCCCGGCGCGGACCTGGTCGAGACTCTGGGCCATCCCGCTCGCCGATGCGCTCGGTTTTGCGCTCTGGTGCGGCGCCTTCCTGACGCGCGAGGTGCAATGGCGGCAGGGCCGTTACCGCGTGGCGCGCGACGGCTCGGTGCAGCCGATTTCCTGAGGATCTCCATATCATGATGAAAACGCTGTTCCTGCATCCCCCTTCATTCGACGGCTTCGACGGCGGCGCCGGCTCGCGCTACCAGGCGAAACGCGAGATCCGCTCGTTCTGGTATCCCACCTGGCTGGCGCAGCCCGCGGCGATGGTGCCGGGCAGCCGGTTGCTCGATGCGCCCGCGGACGGCACCCCGATGTCGCAGGTGCTGCCGCTCGCGAAGCAATACGACCTGGTCATCATGCATACCAGCTCCCCCTCCTTCCCGACCGATGCCAAGGTCGCGGAGTTGCTGAAGGAGGAAAACCCGCGCCTGAAGGTCGGCATGGTCGGCGCCAAGGTCGCCGTCGATCCGGCGGGCTCCCTCGGCGCTTCAGCCGCCATCGATTTCGTGGCCCGCGAGGAATTCGACTACACCTGCAAGGAGGTGGCCGAGGGCCGCGACTTCGCCACCATTCCCGGACTCTCGTTCCGCCGGCCCGACGGCACCATCGAGCACAATCCGGAACGGCCGATGATCGAGAACATGGACGAGCTGCCGTGGGTGACGCCGGTCTACAAGCGCGATCTCACCATCGAGAACTACTTCATCGGCTATCTGCAACACCCGTACGTGTCCTTCTACACGGGGCGTGGCTGCCGCTCGAAGTGCACCTTCTGCCTGTGGCCCCAGACCGTCGGCGGCCACCGCTACCGCGTGCGCAGCGCCGGGAGCGTCATCGAGGAAGTGCGCTGGATCAAGGAGAACATGCCGCAGGTGAAGGAGATCTTCTTCGACGACGACACCTTCACCGACTTCCGTCCCCGGGCGGAGGAAATCGCCCGCGGCCTCGGCAAGCTCGGTGTCACGTGGTCCTGCAACGCCAAGGCCAACGTGCCTTATGAAACCCTGAAAGTGATGAAGGACAACGGCCTGCGGCTGCTCCTCGTCGGCTACGAATCGGGCAACGACCAGATCCTCCACAACATCCGCAAGGGTCTGCGGACCGACATCGCGCGCCGCTTCACCAGCGACTGCCGCAAGCTCGGCGTCACCATCCACGGCACCTTCATCCTCGGCCTTCCGGGCGAGACGGCCGAGACCATCCGCGAGACGATTCAGTTCGCCGTCGACATCAACCCGCACACCATCCAGGTGTCCCTCGCCGCCCCGTATCCGGGCACCCAGCTCTATCAGGAAGCGGTGACCAACGGTTGGATCACCGCCCACGACAGCCTGAATCTGGTGAATGACCGCGGCGTGCAGCTCTCTCCCATCAGCTATCCGCACCTGCCGGCCAAGGAGATCTATCACGCGGTGGAGACCTTCTACAAGAAGTTCTACTTCCGCCCACGGAAGATCGCCGAGCTCACCGGCGAGATGCTGCGCAGCTGGGAGATGACCAAGCGGCGTTTGCGCGAGGGCGTCGAGTTCTTCCGCTTCCTGCACGCGCACGAGGCCTGAGGGCCGCGGATCGGTCCGTTGAAGTTCCTCATCGTCACGGCGGACGACTTCGGACTGCACGTGGCGGTCAATCGCGCGGTGGAGCAGGCATCCCGAGCGGGCGTACTGACCACTGCCAGCCTGATGGTCGGCGCGCCGGCAGCTGCGGATGCCGTCCAGCGCGCGCGTGACGTACCAGGTCTCGCCGTAGGTCTGCACCTCGTGCTGGCGGACGGCTGGTCGGTGTTGCCGCAGCGAAGCATCCCGGCACTCGTCGACGCTCAGGGCCGGTTCGGCAACAACATGGTGCGTGACGGCGTACGGTTCTTTGCCCTGCCGGGCGTGCGCCGCCAGCTCGAGGCGGAGATCCGCGCGCAGTTCCAGGCTTTCGCCGACACGGGGCTGCCGCTCGATCACGTCAACGCCCACAAGCACTTTCACCTGCATCCGACGCTGCTGGAAATGCTGCTGCGGATTGGGGGCGAATTCGGCGTCCCGGCCGTGAGGCTGCCGCGGGAGCCGGCATGGGTTGCGCGTCGCGCGGGGGGCTCGATTGCCGGACCCGCCGTCGCGGGACTCCTCTCACCCTGGCTGGCGATCATGCGACGGCGGCTGCGGGCGGCGCGCATCGCGCACAACGACTACGTCTTCGGCATGTCGGGCAGCGGCGCGATGGATGAGGCACGACTGCTCGAGATCCTCGACGCGGCTTCCCGACGGCGTGACCGAGATTTATCTGCATCCGGCGGTCGAGTCCGGCGCCGCGATCGCCGCCAGCATGAGCGGCTACCGCCACACGGATGAGCTCGACGCGCTCTTGAGCCCGAGGGTGCGCGCGGCTGTCGCGGCCTGTGGTGCGACGACCGGCAGCTTCAGACAGTTGGCAACCATGCTGGCCACGGAGCGGCGCGCGGCATGAGAGTCGCGGTCCGCATCGCACTCATTGCCGGTATCGCGCTGCTGATCGCGCTGCTCATGCGCGAGGGCAGCGCCATCCTCATCCCGCTCGCCCGCGCCGGATGCGTCCTGTTCTGGCTCGTGCCGCTGCATGCGCTGCCGTTGAGCCTCGACGTGCTCGGGTGGCGGGTGCTGATCTCACGCTGGCGCAAGACCCGGTTCGGCACCCTCTTCTGGATCGCCGCCATTCGCGAGGGCGTCGATCGCCTGCTGCCGGCGGCGAACATCGGCGGCGCGCTCGTCGGGATTCGCCTCCTCGCGGAAAGAGGCGTCGAAGGCGTCATCGCTGCGGCGAGCGTCACGACGGAGACCGTGCTCACCGTCGTCAGCCAGTATGTCTTCGTCCTGGTCGGCGTCCTGTGCCTGTTGCGGCTGACGGGCACTGTGCAGTTGGTCGACGACGTGCTCATCGGTCTCGCAGCGAGCCTGCCGCTCGTCGTACTCCTCGGCGTGCTGGTGCGCTACGGCTCGGTGTTCGAGCGGCTGGAACGGTTTGCGGTACGGCTGCTCGGCGAAGACAAGCTCAGCTTCCTGAGCGGGCAGTCCGCCAGCCTCGACGCCGCCATTCGCGAGCTCTGCACCCATCCGTGGCGCCTGCTCACGACCATCGCGTGGCAGGTGACAGGCATGGTGTCGGGCTCGCTCGAGACCTGGCTCGCGCTGCGCTGGCTCGGGCATCCGGTGCCGTTCGGCGCCGCCATCGCGCTCGAGAGTCTGACCATGACCGTGCGCAGTTTCGTCTTCCTGGTACCGGCGGGGCTCGGTGTGCAGGAGGCGAGCCTGATCGGATTCGGGGCTCTGCTCGGTGTCAGTGGCGAGCTCGCCCTGGCGCTGTCGCTGGCCAAGCGAATGCGGGAGATCCTCTTCGGTGTACCCGCCCTGCTGTCCTGGTATTGGATGGAAGGAAGGAAGGAGCTGCATCATGTCCGTCCGCGTCACTGAGCGTCGAACGGATGACGCAGGACGATCGTCTGGTCGCGATCGGGGCCGGTCGAGATGACATCGATCGGCACTTCGACCAGCGCCTGCAGGCGCTCCAGGTATTTGCGCGCGTTCAACGGCAGCGCCGCGTAATCGGTGATGCCGACGGTCGACTCCGCCCAGCCCGGCAGCTCCTCGTAAATGGGCTCGACGCCGGCGTAGCCCTCGATGCTGAGCGGCGGCTCCGCCACGACCTGACCGGCAACACGATAGTCGACGGCTACCCTGATCGTGTCCAGACCATCGAGCACATCGAGCTTGGTGATACACAGACCCGAGACGCTCGAGTGGACGATCGAGCGCCTCAGCGCGACGGAGTCGAACCAGCCGCAGCGGCGCCGCCGGCCGGTGACCGAGCCAAACTCGTGCCCCACACGCGAGAGATGCTCGCCGTAGCCGTCGAAGAGCTCCGTCGGGAAGGGACCCGCGCCGACCCGGGTCGTGTAGGCCTTGACGATTCCGAGCACGTAATCGAAGACGCGCGGACCCAGGCCTGTTCCGGTGCCCGCGAAACTGGCGGTGGTGTTGGATGAGGTGACGAACGGGTAGGTGCCGAGGTCGACATCCAGCATCGCGCCCTGCGCGCCTTCGAAGAGAACATTGGCGCCGGCGCGGCGCAGGTTTTGCAGGGCCAGCGTCACGTCCGTGACCAGCGGCGCGATCGTCTCGCTGTGCGCCAGCAGCTCATCGAGCGTCTTCTGGAAATCCACGGTCGGCTGGCGGAAATAGTGCTGCAGCACGAAATTGTGGAAATCCAGCACCTCGCCCAGTTTCGCCGCGAAGCGGTCGCGCTGGAAAAGATCGGCCACGCGCACCGCGCGCCGCGCCACCTTGTCCTCGTAGGCGGGCCCGATGCCGCGGCCGGTGGTGCCGATGGCGTTGGTGCCCCTGGCCTGCTCGCGCGCCTTGTCGAGGAGAATGTGCGACGGCAGGATGAGCGGACAGTATGGCGAGATGCGCAGCCGCTCGAATACGGGTACGCCCTGCTCCATCAGCATGCGGCTCTCCGCAAGCAGCGCCTGCAGCGAGAGCACGACGCCGTTGCCGATGAAGCAACGCGCGTCCGCGCGGAGAATGCCGGAAGGAATCAGGGAGAGGATGGTCTTGCGGCCGCCGATGACCAGCGTATGCCCGGCGTTGTGCCCACCCTGGAAGCGTGCCACCGCAGCGGCGCGCTCCGTCAGTAGATCGACGACTTTGCCTTTGCCCTCATCGCCCCACTGGGTGCCGATGACGACGACGAACTTACCCAAGGAATCTTGCTCCGCGAACGCCTGCCAGCCCGTTCACTCTAGGTACGCATCCGGGGATGGCCCGGATATCGTGACCTGCTACGCCGTGCCGGATTTACCTGCACTCCGGCAGTCCGCTCCAGGCGCGGATCTCGACCTCGGGCAGCTCCACGGTGAGCTCGATCGAGCCGTCCTGAGCCGTGTGTTCCGCCCGGACGGACTTGGCGGCATAGAGCCGGGAACGCAGCGCCCCGGCGCTGGCGGGCAGACGCAGCCGCACGGCACGCGCGAAGCGCGACAGCCGCTCGGCGATGGCGCCGCTCAGCAGATCGAGCCCGATGCGCTTCTGCGCGGAAATCCACACGGCGGCGGGCATGCCGGCTTCGTCGCGCTCCATGGCCGCGGGGCGCTGCAGGCGGTCGATCTTGTTGTAGACGATGATCTGCGGAATGGAGTCCGCGCCGATCTCCGCAACACCTCGTTCACCTGCGCGATGTGCTCATCACGCCGCGGATCGCTGGCATCGATGACGTGCAGCAGAAGTGTTGCCTCGCGCGCTTCCGTCAGCGTGGATTGGAACGCCGCCACCAGCTCGTGGGGCAATTCGCGGATGAAGCCGACGGTATCGGCGGCAACGATCGGTGTGCCGCCCGGCAGCGTAACGCGGCGTACCGTCGGATCGAGCGTCGCGAAGAGTTGGTCGGCGATGTAGGCGTCGGCGCCCGTCAACGCGCGAAACAGCGTCGACTTGCCCGCGTTGGTATACCCGACCAGGGCGAGCGACGGCACCGGAATCTCGGCCCGCTGCTGCCGTCCGGTCTCGCGCTGCTGTTTGATCTTCTCCAGGCGGCGGGTGAGCACGCGCACGCGTTGCCCGATCAGGCGCCGATCGGTCTCGAGCTGTGTCTCGCCGGGTCCGCGCATGCCGATGCCGCCCTTCTGGCGCTCGAGGTGGCTCCAGCCCCGCACCAAACGGCTGCCGATGTGCCGCAGCTGCGCCAGCTCGACTTCGAGCTTGCCTTCGAAGCTGCGCGCGCGTTGCGCGAAGATGTCGAGGATGAGCCCATTGCGGTCGAGGACTCTGCGGCCGATGAGCTTCTCGAGATTGCGCTCCTGGCTGGGAGAGAGGGCATGATCCACCAGGATCACGTCCGCCTCGCCGGCCGCGGCCGCCTGCTTCAGCTCTTCCGCCTTGCCGCTGCCCACGAAGAAACGTGGATCGGGCCGGTCACGACGGCCCGTTACGGTAGCGACCGGCTGCGCGCCGGCCGAGACCGCAAGCTGGGAGAACTCCTCGAGATCCTCCGGATCGACCTGCGCGCCGAGACCGATGCGCACCAGCAGCGCGCGCTCACCCGAACGCGGGCGCTCGAACACTCGGCACCTCCGTGCGGTGGCGCATCACTCGACGGTCGCCTCCGTTACCGCGGCGCCGCCTTCTTCCGCGCTCAGGCGCACGTTGCGCGCCGGTACGACGGTGGAGATGGCGTGCTTGTAGACCATCTGGCTGACGCTATTCTTCAACAGCACCACGAATTGGTCGAACGAATCGATCTGACCCTGCAGCTTGATGCCGTTGACCAGGTAGATGGACACAGGCACCCGTTCCTTGCGTAGGGCGTTCAAAAAGGGATCTTGGAGCGATTGGCCTTTGGCCATCGAGTTCTCCTTGTTTTCACGGCTTCTAATTGTTCGTGAGCGAGAGAGTGGAGTAGCAAGCAAGCGAGCTTCCCTAGGGAGCATCCAGCAAGGTATATACCCCGCGGACAAAAAGGGACCGACGGCTCAATCTTAACATGCGGGCCGAATCAAAGACCAAGCTGTAGCAACTCGTCGACGCAAGTCGCGATTCCACGACAGTTCGTCGTTGTCCGGATCGAGCCAGCGCGGGGCGGTCTCGGCGCGCATCCAGGTGAGCTGGCGTTTGGCGAGCTGGCGGGTGGCGGCGATGCCCCGCTCGACCGCCTCGGCGAGGCCGTACTCGCCCTCGAGGTGCCCCCAGAGCTGGCGGTAACCGACCGCACGCATCGAGGAATGGCTGGCGGTGAGGTCGCCCCTGATCGCGAAGCGATCGCACCTCATCCAGGAAGCCGGCGGCCATCATCGCGTGGAAGCGGCTGGCGAGGCGCTGATGCAACGCGGGGCGGCTGCGGGGGGCGAGCGCCCAGGCTTGGAGGGGGACGCCTGCCAGTGGGCTCACCGTCGCGCGCTGCAGCTCCGAGAGTCGGCGGCCGGTTGCGAGACAAACCTCCAGAGCCCGTTGAATTCTTTGGCTGTCGTTGCGATTGATGCGCGCGGCCGCTTCGGGATCCAGCTGCTCGAGCTCATCGTGCAGAGCCGGCCAGCCCGAGCGCGCAGCGCGCTCGTCGATTTCGCGCGCGAAGCTCCGCGGACGCCTGTGGCAACGGCGCCAAACCTTTGAGCAGCGCGCGCAGGTAGAGCATGGTGCCGCCGACCAGCAGGGGTACCCGGCGGCGGGCATGCACGGCCGCGATCACAGCCATCGCATCCGTCACGAACCGCCCCGCGGAGTAGCTCTCCGCCGGATCGCAGATGTCGATGAGATGGTGCGGCAACTGCGCGAGCAGTTCCCGGGCGGGCTTGGCGGTGCCGATGTCGAGGCCGCGATACACCAGCGCGGAATCGACGCTCACGATCTCCACCGGAGCGGCCTGCGCCAGATGGATGGCCCAGTCGCTCTTGCCCGTCCCGGTCGGACCGGTGAGCAGGTAGACCGGAAGCTGCGGCGCGGCACGCCGAGCCTGCGCTCGCGGGTGCGGACATCACCGCCCCCGCAGGAAGAGCTGATCGAGCTCCCCGAGGGTGAGGCGCGTCCAGGTGGGACGGCCGTGATTGCACTGGTTCGCGCGATCGGTGGCTTCCATCTGCCGCAGCAGCGCGTCCATCTCCGGCAGGGTGAGGCGCCGGCGGGCATGGATCGAGGTGCGGCAGGCCAGCGTTCCGAGGAAACGATCCGCGGCTGCATCGAGGTGGTGCAGGCCATCCTCGCGCGCGAGATCCTCGATGACGGATCTGACGATGTCGGTTACGCGCTCGTTCGCGAGCAGCGCCGGAATGCGCCGCAAGGCGAGCGAGGTCGGACCGACGGAATCGATCTCGAAACCGGCCCGCTCCCACGGCGCCGGATCCTCGAGCACCGCATCGAGCTCGTGCGGTTTCACCGTGACGATGAGCGGCTCGAGGAGGAGCTGCGATGCCGCCGGTCCGGCGCCTCGTTCCGCTTTCAGCTTCTCGTAGAGCACACGCTCGTGAGCGGCATGCATGTCGACCAGGATGAGGCCCTGCTTCGCTCTGCGCCAGGATGTAGATGCCATGAAGCTGTGCGAGCGCGACGCCGAGGGGCAGATGGCCGGCCGTCGCCGGCGCGGGCTCGCTCACGGCCCGTGCCAACAGCCAGGGATCACGGGAAGGCACGTGAGTGCTCGGCGTGTGGAACGGAAACGCGTCGGAAACACGGCCCGTGTCGAACCCGGCCGCTCCTGGGCACTGGCCAGGCCGCAGTTGCGGCGGTGTGCGCGGTACTGCCCGCGAACACGGCCTGCGCGCTCGCCGCTGGCGTCGCGCCTGCTTCCGGCCGCGTCGCCGCGAGCGCGCGCTCGATCGTCCGGAAAATGAATTCGTGGATCTGATGGCTGTCACGGAAGCGCACTTCGAGCTTCGCGGGATGCGCGTTGACATCGACGAGCTGCGGATCGAGCGACAAATGCAGCACGTACGCCGCGTGCCTGCCGTGATAGAGCACGTCACGGTAGCCGAGGCGTACGGCGCTCGCGAGCAGCTTGTCGCGCACGCTCCTGCCGTTGACGAACCAGAACTGCTGGTCGGGCTGCCCGCGCGAGGCGGTCGGCAGGGCTATCCAACCGGTGAGCTGCACCGGGCCGGAGCTGTGATCGACGGGGATGAGGCTCGCGATGAGCTCCTTTCCCAACACCTGGGCGAGGCGCTCCTCGCCCGCGGGCTCCCGCGTCGCAGCTGGCGCATCGAGCAACACGCGCTCACCGCTGCGAAGACGGAAGGAGACATCGGGGCGGGAAAGCGCCAGGCGTTCCAGCAGGCGCACGATGTGACCGGTCTCGGTGGGGACGCTGCGGACGAATTTTCGGCGGGCGGGGATGTTGAAGAAGAGGTCGCGCACTTCGACGGTGGTGCCGGGCGGGTGCGCGGCAGGTCTCACGGAGGTGGTGGCGCCGCCGTCCACGGCGATCTCGGCGGCTCGGTCCGCGTCTGTTGGATGGGAGATCAGGCGCAGGCGCGAGACGGAGCCTATGGAGGGGAGCGCCTCGCCGCGAAAGCCCAGGGTGGTGATGGCGGCGAGATCATCGAGCGCTGCGATTTTGCTGGTGGCGTGGCGGCAGATGGCGATGGGAAGCTCTTCGGCAGAGATGCCCTTGCCGTCGTCGCGGACGCGCATGAGGCCAATGCCACCGCGCTCGACGTCGACCTCTATGCGGTGAGCACCGGCGTCCAGGCTGTTTTCCACCAGCTCTTTGATTACCGAAGCGGGGCGCTCGATTACTTCGCCGGCGGCGATCTGGTCGATCAGCTCGTTGGGGAGAATGCGGATGGGCATGACCGGAGTCTATCGGCTCCGGAGCACGCCATAAAATGCTCTGGCGCGCTGTGAGCATTCGCCGGCTCAACCCCGAGGGGTCAGTCCGGCTACCTTCGCGGCTGCGTTCGGCGAACAGGGTGCCGGCGGGGGGGTGCTGGCGGAAGTAGCCGCGGATGCCGCGGAAGATGGCGGCGGCGATCTGCTGCTGGCGCAGCGGGCTGCGGAGCTTGCGCTCCTCGGCGGGATCGGAGAGGTAGTCGGCTTCGATCAGCATCGAGGGAATGTCGGGGGATTTGAGGACTACGAAGGCGGCTTGCTGCACTTCGGCCTTGCGCACGGGCAGGGAGCGATCCATGGAGACGAGGACCTGCTGGGCGGCGGTCATGCTGTCGCTGATGGTGGCGGACTGGGAGAGGTTGAGGAGCACGGAGGCCAGGGTGCTCGACTTGTCGTTGAGCTGGACGCCGCCTTTCAGGTCGGCATCGTTCTCGCGCTCGGCCAGCCAGCGGGCGGCTTCGCTCGAGGCGCCGCGCGTGGAGAGGATGTATACCGAGGCGCCGGCGAGCTGGTGATTGCTGACGGAGTCGGCGTGGACGGAAACGAAGAGGTCCGCCTTGGCACGGCGCGCGATGACCATGCGCTCGCGCAGGGGAATGAAGACGTCGCCGCTGCGTGTCAGGACGGCCCGCATGCCGCGCTGCTCATCGATTCTTTGCGCCAGCAAACGGGCGATTGCGAGCGTGACGTTCTTCTCTTCGGTGCCGCCGCGGCCGATGGTGCCGGGGTCCTGGCCGCCATGTCCGGCATCGACCGCCACGATGATGTCACGGCCGGAATCGATGGGTGCGTGCAGCGCACGAATCGCTGTTGGAATGGTGTCGGAAACCGCGGCGCCGGTCGCTGTCGCATTACCGAGGGTCAGGATGAGCTGGGGGCCCCGCACCCGCGAATACGCCCAGTCGGCGTGCACGCCGCTGGCGGCACGCAGCACGAGCACCAGCCGCAACGCGCCGTGCGCGTGGGGGGCCATGCGAATGCGGGCGATGAGTCCACGCGCTGCGGGAAGCGCGAGGCCCGGCCGCGCGCGGGTCCGCGGCAGGTCGATGACGGCGCGAAACGGGTGATCGAGAGTGAAGAGTTTCTCGCCCGTGACCCGGGAGATATCGAGAGTGAGACGGGTCCCGACGGCTGAGGTGGATAGGTGCACCGCTCGCAGGCGAGCCCCGGCCGCACGGGCCGCGGCCGGGCACATCGCCGAGCCGACGCCGAGAAGAATGATGATGCTTAGCTGAAAGACCTTTCTTATCATGAACTTTGCGGTGCTACTTGACGCGTAATCTACGAGCCGGGCCGCAAGTTTTCAACTACTTCGAAGGCGCTCGAGCCAGGCAATGCCGCTGGGGCTGCCCGCGAGCATGTCCGCCTGATGCGCCTGCGGCCCGGCGGCGAGGCGAACGGTCAGATCGGCGGGCGGCAGCAGTGCCCCCCTGCCCGCTCGGGCCACTCGATCAGCCACAGGCAACCGGGTCGCGCCCACTCCCGAAGCCCCAGATGCTCGAGCTCCCCGGGTTCGCGCAGGCGGTAGAGATCGAGGTGTACGAGAGTAAGCGTCCCCGCCTCGTGCACGTTGACCAGCGTATAGGTGGGACTTCGCACCGGAGCGGCAACGCCGCAGGCCCGCGCGAAACCCTTCACCAGGGTGGTCTTGCCGGCACCGAGATCGCCGGCCAGATAGAGGATGGCCGCCTGCTGAAGGCTGCCCGGACGTGCCGCGGCGAGGCGTGCGCCGAGCGCCTCGGTCTCATCCGGCGTCTTCAGAGATTCACGCAGTTGCGCAGCTCCCGGGCGACATCGCTGGCGAGGAGTCCCCGCTCGCCCGTGCGCGCCGCGGCATCGCCCGCCATGGCGTGAACCAGCACGCCCACTCTGGCAGCGAGCCACGCGTCGCGGCACTGCGCCAGGATGCCCGCGATGGTCCCGGTCAGCACGTCGCCCATGCCAGCGGTCGCCATGCCGGGATTGCCGCGCTCGCAGAGCGCCGGTATGCGTCCCGGTGCGCCCACGAGAGTGCCGGCGCCTTTGAGCACCACCGTACCGTGATAGCGTCCGACGAGGCGATCGAGTGCGGCGAGCCGGTCGTGTTGGATATCGTCGGTGGGCGTGCCGAGCAGACGTGCCGCCTCGCCCGGATGAGGCGTCAGGATCCAGTCTTTGCGTGCGGGCGTACCTGATTCCGCAATGATGTTGAGAGCGTCCGCATCGACGACGAGCATCTTCCCGGAATCCAGCACCACATCGAGCGCTGCGCGCGCCCAGGGCGTGCGGCCAAGCCCCGGACCAATCGCAATGATGTCGGCCTTGTCGGCGGGCTCTCGCAACGCTGCCGCATCCGTGAGCGGCAGGCAGATGAGCTCCGGCCGGCCGGCGGAGATCGCGGGCACGTTATCGGGCGCAACGGCAACCGTGACCAGGCCAGCACCGACGCGCAGGCAGGCCTCGCCCGCGAGACGCACGGCGCCAGGCATACCCACTCCGCCGCCCACTATCAACACGCGACCGAAACTGCCTTTGTGAGAGGAGCGCGCGCGGCGCGGCAGCGCCTGTTGAATGGCTGACTCCAGGATGCGCTCGATGCGAGGCGTGGGCGCCCCGACGGCCTCCCCTGGAGCGATCTCGAGGTCATCGAAGAACACCGTACCGGCGAACTCCGGTCCATCGCCGATGAAGAGACCTGTTTTCAAGCCCACGAAAGTGATAGTGCAATCCGCGCGGACGGTCTCACCGAGCGGTACGCCGGTGTCACTATCGAGGCCGGACGGGACATCCACCGCGAGCACGGGGCGACCGGAGCTGTTGATGTCACGGATGACGCGCGCCACCTCCTCGCGTGCGGGTCCGCGGACGCCGGTACCCAGCAGGGCATCGACGACGACTTCCCCCTCCGCCAGGTGCTCCCGCGCATAGGGCTGAACCTGAATACCGCTGGCCCGCAGATCTTCGTAAGCCTGACGCGCATCACCCCCGAGGGAGTCAGGTGGAGTCGCGGCGAGCACCGTGACGGTAAGACCCGCCGCCTGGGCAAAACGCCCGAGCACATACCCGTCGCCGGCGTTATTCCCGGCGCCGCAGACTATGACGATCCGGTGCGCCACGGGGAAGCGCGTGCGCAGATACCTCAGGGCGGCCTCGCCGGCTCGCTTCATGAGTGTGTAGCCCGGGATGCCGAGCGTCTCGATGGCATGAGCATCGAGCGCGCGCACCTGGGCGGTGGAGTAGAGAGAGACGGGAAGTGCCATGCGCTCATTATAATGGTGTCGTGAGGACGTCATGACCCAACCGCCGCCACTCGACCTGGCTGCGGCCAAGCGCCAGCTCGCGGCGCGCGCCCGGGAGCTCGGCTTCGACCGCATCGGCGTCGCGCGCATCGACATCCCGGAGGACGAGCAACATCTGGTCAGCTGGCTCGATGCCGGCTTCCATGGGGAAATGGGTTACATGAGCCGGCATGGCACGATGCGCAGCCGCCCGCAGGAGCTGTCGCCGGGGACGATCCGAGTGGTCAGCGCCCGGATGGATTACTGGCCCGTTACAGCCCGGGACGCCGCGGCGGTCCTCGAGGATGCGGCAAGCGGCTACATCTCCCGCTATGCCCTCGGGCGTGACTATCACAAGGTGCTGCGGGGCGCACTGGCGCGGCTGGCGAAGGACCTTGCCGGGGACATCGGCCCGTTCGGCTATCGTGTTTGCGTCGACAGTGCGCCGGTGCTGGAAAAGGCGCTCGCCCGCAACGCGGGGCTCGGTTGGATCGGGAAGCACACCAACCTGATCTCGCGGCGAGGCGGGATCCTGGTTCTTCCTCGGGGAGATCCTGACGGATCTGCCGCTACCGGAGGATGAGCCGGCGAGCGCGCATTGCGGCACCTGCACGGCCTGCATCACGGCGTGTCCGACCGCGGCGATCGTGGCGCCCTATCGGTTGGATGCGCGGCGGTGTATCGCTTATCTCACGATCGAGCATCACAGCGCCATTCCGGTGGAGCTGCGCCAGGCGATGGGAAACCGGATTTACGGCTGTGATGACTGTCAGCTGGTGTGTCCGTGGAACAAGTTCGCGCACACGGCGTCGCACCCGGACTTCAAGGTGCGGCATGGGTTGGATTCGGGGAGGCTGACGGAGCTGTTCGAGTGGACGGCGGGGGAGTTCGAGGAGCGGATGCGGGGATCGGCGATCTATCGGATCGGGTATGAGAAGTGGTTGCGGAATATTGCCGTGGCACTGGGCAATGCACCGACCTCGGAAGCGGTGATCGCATCGCTGGAGCGGCGCAGAGGGGAAGCTTCGGAGATGGTGCGAGAGCACATCGAGTGGGCACTGGGGACACACAAGAGTCGCGCTCCTGATGTCGCTTACACGCGAAGCTGAAGATTGTCTATCAGACGGGCGCGGCCCAGACGGGCCGCCACCAGGACTACGAAGTGCGGTGTGCTGGTTTGCGGGACACTCAGATCATCAGAGCGGCGCACCGCAAAATAATCGGGTCGGAAACCACCGGCCACGAGCGCCTCTAGACCCGCGCGCTCGATGGCGGCGAAATCGCGATCACCGGAGCGCAAACGCTCTACGGCAGCGAGCAGGAGCTGATGGATCACAGGGGCTTTTTGGCGCTCCTCGTCGGTGAGGTATTGGTTGCGGGAGCTCATGGCGAGGCCATCGGGGTCGCGGACGGTGGGAGCTGCGACGATGGTGACCGGCATGCAGAGGTCGTCGGCCATCCGGCGGATGACGGTGAGCTGTTGGAAGTCCTTTTCGCCGAAGACGGCTACGTCGGGCTCTACGATGTGGAAGAGTTTGGCGACTATGGTGGCCACGCCCTCGAAGTGGCCGGGGCGGAACTCGCCGTCCAGGACGCTCGAGAGGCCGGGCACCTCGACCTTGGTCGCCCGCTCGGACCCGTGAGGGTATATCTCGGCCACGTCGGGCATGAACATCAGGTCGCAGCCGGCGTCGGCCAGCATGCGCGCGTCTTGGGTCGGAGTCCGGGGGTAATGCGCGAAGTCTTCGTTTGGCCCGAACTGCATCGGATTGACGAAGATGCTGGCGATGAATCGATCGCCGTGGCGGCGCGCCATCTCGATGAGACTCACGTGACCGGGGTGGAGATTGCCCATTGTCGGGACGAAGGCGATGCGCCGTCCCTCGGCGCGCCAGCGGTGTATGCGTTCGCGCACGGCCGCAATCGTCGTGACGGTTTCCATGTCTGTCAGAACCAATGCTCCGGGGCCGGATAGGCGCCCGTGCGCACGGCTTCAACGTAGCGCTGCAATGCCTCGCGATTGTCGCCGGCGCCTTTCATGAAGTTCTGCACGAAGCGCGGCTTGCGTCCGGTGGTGATGTCGAGAATGTCGTAGAGCACGAGAATCTGCCCATCGGTACCGGGGCCGGCCCCGATGCCGATGACCGGCACACTCAGCGCCTCCGTGATCGCCTTACCGAGGTCAGCAGGGACGCATTCGAGGAGGACGATGTCGGCGCCTGCGGACTCGAGGCTCTTCGCACTCTCTATCATCTCGGCTGCGGCATCCCGCTCCCTGCCCTGCACGCGAAACCCTCCTGTCTTGTGCACGGACTGAGGCCTCAGCCCCAGGTGCGCGCACACCGCGATGTCGTGCCGCGCCAGCCATTCGACGATATCGGCCTGAGTGGCGCCGCTTTCCAGCTTCACCATCTTAGCGCCGCCTTCCTGCATGAGGCGCACGGAATTCTCGAGCGCCTTCTCTTTCGAGGGGTAACTCATGAACGGCAGGTCGGCCATGAGAAATGGACGGTGCAGGCCACGCGCCACCGCGCGGCAGTGATACACGATGTGATCCATCGTGACCGGCACGGTCGTGTCGTAACCCTGGATGACCATGCCCATCGAGTCGCCAACCAGCACGACGTCGAGGTCCGCCTCGTCCAGCAGCACCGCAAAACTCGCGTCGTAGCAGGTGAGGCTCGTGATCTTCTGCTTGTCCGCCTTCATGCGCGCCAGCGTGCTCAGAGTCACGGGCGGTCGGTCGGTGCCCCGAAGCTGCAGATGGGTATACATAAGGTTAGCCTGCGACCGTTTACTGAAAAGGCGCTCTGTTGCGCATGGGGTTGTAGTAGAGGCGACCGCGCTTCATGCGCTTGATGGCGCCCAGCAACTCCTCGTAGTCCGAGGCATTGTTCACCGGGTCGATGGCGGCAGCGTTGACGATGAGGAGCGGCGCTGCGGCGAACTCGTGAAAGAAGCGCGCGTATGCCTCATTGAGACGCACCAGGTAATCGCGCTCGATGTACTGCTCGTAGGCAATGCCGCGGCGCGCGACCCGCTCCAGCAGCACATCGACGGGCGCCTGCAGGTAGACCACGAGATCGGGCTTCGGCGCCTGCACATCGAGCTTGGCGTAGATCTGCTCGTAAAGCGTGAACTCCGCATCGTCCAGGGTCACGCGCGCAAACAGACGATCCTTTTCCAACAGGTAGTCCGCGACCCGCACCTGGGCGAAGAGGTCCTGCTGGTTGAGCGCCGCCAGCTGTTGGCAACGCTGGAAGAGGAAGTAGAGCTGTGCCGGCAGCGCACCGGCGCGCGGACTCTTGTAGAAGCGCTCGAGGAACGGGTTCTGCGCCGCATCCTCCAGCAGCGGCTGCCCCGAGAGGCTCTCGGCGAGGCGCCTGGCGAGGCTCGTCTTGCCGACTCCGATCGGCCCTTCGACCACGATGAACTGGTGCTCAGCTCCGGGCATGTCTCACGCGCTATCTGGTTGGATTTACTGCTCGCCCAGGCGCTCGAGGCCCTCGGGCGCAAGGCGTCCTTTGAGCTCGGCCACCCGGCCGAGCCCGGGCACATCGAGGTCCGGAGCGAGGTCGCCAAGAGGATACAGAACGAAGTTCCGCTCCACTATCCCAGGATGAGGGAGGGTCAGGCCCGGCTCTTCCCGCCGCTCCCGGCCATGGATGAGGAGATCCAGATCGATGATGCGAGGCCCCCAGCGCTGGCGCTCCGCCGGCCGGCCGAACGCCTGCTCCAGCGCGAGCAACTCGGCGAGAAGGGTGCGGGAATCGAGCTGGGTGAGCACGCCGGCCACCGCGTTCACGAAGTCCGGCTGCGGCACGGGCCCGAAGGGCTTGGAACGGTAGAGGGGGGAGTGACTCACCATCCGGGTGGCGGGCAGGCGCTCCAAAGCCGCCAACGCGCGCATCACCTGGGCGCTCGGATCCTGCAGATTGCTGCCGAGCCCGATGTAGGCCGGCTGCCAGATGGCCACGGACCGGCCGTTCACGAGGTGCGGGGACCGCGCGGACCCCGGCGCCGCCGGCGGCCGCCGGGCCTGGGGCGGTTTGGCCGTGGCCCCGCCGCCTGGGCAAGCTCATCGGCCATGCGCCCCTGCTCCTCTTCGGCAGCGGTCTGCACCTGCGTCCACCACTGAGCCATCTCCTGGGACGCGAGGCCAAATTCGGCCCGCAGGAGCAGCAGGTCATAGGCCGCACGGAAGCGCGGATGGGTCAGGAGACGAAGAGCGCGCCGCCCGCTCGGATGCTCCAGCCGCGGCTGCAGGGAGAACATCTCGCTGAGCCCTAGGGAGAACCGCCGCGGAATCATCAGGTGCTGCTGCGCCTGCCGCACCGCGCGGTCGCAAGCATCGCCGATGGCCGATAGCTCGTGCCATTTCTCCGGCGGCATCGACTCTATTATCTGGGCAATCGGACCGTAGAGGAGCAGCGTCAGTAGGAAGGTGGGCGTGAGCGGCCGGCCGGCGATGGCCCGCTCGTCCGTGTTGGCAAGTCCCTTCACCAGCAGCTGCTCGACGAGGTTGCCGGGATGTGCGCTGAGATAGTTGTCCACGTTGGGTAGAAGCTCCGCCAGCAGCCCGCGCCGCCGCAACACTTCCAGGCTCCTGACCCCGTGGCCCGTCAGGAAGAGCTTGAGCATCTCATCGAAGAGGCGCGCCGGCGGCACGCCGCCCAGAAGGTCCTTCAGCCGCCCGATGGGCTCGGCCGTCGGCGGATCGATCTGGAAGCCGAGCTTCGCCTCGAAGCGCGCCGCGCGCAGCATGCGTACGGGATCTTCGCGAAAGCGTGTCTCCGGGTCACCGATGAGACGCAGGCGCCGCGCGGCAACGTCCTCGACGCCGCCGCAATAGTCCCAGATGGAGAAGTCGGCGATGTTGTAGTAGAGCGAATTGGCGGTGAAATCCCGGCGCCAGACGTCCTCATCGATGGTGCCGTAGACGTTGTCCCGCAGGATGCGGCCGGTCGCATCGAACATGCGTTCCGAATCCTCATCGACGGACGGACGCGCTTGCCGACTGAAGGTCTTGGCCGCAGCGGTCTCTTCGGCCTGGGGCGCCTCGACGCCGGTATCGTCCTCCCCCTCCCCCGAAGGCTCCGGATCCTCATCTAGCTCCGGCGCCTCACCATCCTCGGGATCGGCGTCCGCCAGGGGCTCTTCGCCCTGGGATGGCGCAGTCGCGGCCCGGAAGGTCGCTACCTCGATGATCTCCTGGCCGAAGAACACGTGGGCCAGCCGGAACCGTCGTCCGATGAGGCGGCAATTGCGGAACAGGCGCTTGACCTGCTCCGGCAGCGCGTCCGTGGCGACGTCGAAGTCCTTGGGCTCCATGCCCAGCAGGAGGTCCCGAACGCAGCCGCCCACCAGAAAACCCTGGAATCCAGCGTCTTTCAGGCGGTAGAGCACCCGCAGCGCGTTGGGCGAGATATGGGTGCGGGAAATGGTGTGCTCAGCCCGCGGAATGACCCGGGGCTTGGCTGCAGGCGCTACCGGATGAGCTTGAGGAGAGTTCAATTCTTGGCTTTCGGCTTGAGCATTGGACACAGCCCCCTATAATACCGCGCTCCTGAAGCCGGCCCGAAGCCATACGCTCCCTTCGTCTAGAGGCCCAGGACATAGCCCTCTCAAGGCTGTAACACGGGTTCGAATCCCGTAGGGAGCGCCAAATACATCAATGGCTTACGAGATACTGGCCGCCTACGTACGGAATCCATACGGAAAATCACGCCAAGATTTCCGTACGGAAACGGATGGACAGAGATGGGCTCTTGCGGACAGACCGTGTGATCGGACCAAAGTCAAGCTACAGGCAGATAGGCGGGAGCTAGCGAGAGCGCTCGCAGCGGCATTCGGGCTTCGCTCCATGCTGCACGCGACTCAGGCGACGTATGGTTCTAGTACTGGCGTTACTACCGCTGCGGCCAGGGCCGCGTGCGCAATCGCCTTCAGAGCAGCTTCGCGCACGATCGCAAGCTTCTGCCGATTTCCTCCGAGGCTGGCCAGTAGGCGCGCATCATCGGCCTTAGACACTGCCTCGGGATTGGCAAGTCCCGCTTCGACAAGGTGGCAGTAGTCACCACGCAGCAAATCTGATCCAGCGGTGCGCGCGAGGTCTACTGCGGCGCCTGGTATTCCGAGCGTGAGCCTGATCACCAACCGGCCGATACAATCCTGAAGGTTGAGCGTCGGGTGGAGGATCTCTGCAACCCGTCCCGCTGTTGGCAATACGTCGCAGGTCCGGGCAGCCACGCCGCGGATCGCTCCGGCGGCACCGCCGAAGGCTCCGCCGAATTGGATCATGATGCGTTCGATTTCGATCATTGAGCGGCCGGACACGAACAGCAGGCATGCCACGGCCTTTTTGGCGCGGAGCGTCGGCTGATGCCCGTCGACGACGTGCCGGGCCAACGCACTGAGCAGTCGGCCAGGGACTCCCTGCGTGCGCAGCTCGTTCGGCCAGAATGCGGGCTCCTTTTGGGTACTCTTCTTGTTTAACGGGAAGAGCACTTGATCGAGTTCAATTGCGGTCTGCGTCGCCGTGATAAGCACCGGATCGCTAAGCTCGGGCGGCTGAAGTGAGCCGATGCATTCAATCAGGCGCACGATGGTCCCCACCTCGGTCGTGGACTCGCCAGCGAGCCTGCCGAGTGGCGTGAGGTGAAACGCTCCTTCCCGATCCTCTTCGATAAGGCTGTGTTGGCCAAGGTCATCGAGGGCGTCGCGTAGGTCGTCCCGACTCCACTGCCAGCTGCTGCGCGCGCGGGCCGCCTGGAACGCACCGAAGCTTGACTCCAAAAACTCGACGACCTCATCGCCTGACACGCCTTGGCCGCTGATCCGCTGTACGGCGACCAGCACACGCACGATCAACGTGCGCGCGTCCGTGCCCTGGTCGAGGAAGCGAGAATTAAGATCCTCCGGCGCTCCAGTGATGTATCGCCGCCAAAGGTCGTACTCACCCCGGCCGTCGGTCGCCAAAAGGTACGAAGTGCCCTTTTCCGCGAAGCCGAGCCGTCCAGCCCGGCCCACAAGATTTTTATATTCCGCGACCGAGTAGGGTTCGTCCCCCGGGTGGTCTAGCCCTGCAATCACAACAGACGAAGCCGGTGTATTGACGCCCATCGCGAGCGTCGTCGTGGCCGCGATTACCCTGATCCTCGAGTCCGGTTTGCGGAACTCCTCTTCAATGACTCTTCGCTCGTCAGGGTGCAAGTCGGCGTTGTGGAAGGCAACTCCGTGTTCAAGGGCGACTCGTAAGTCATTGCTAGCCTGTGAGGGATCCGGGGCTGGGAGCTCCGCGAGGGTCTCGACGGCGGGCGGCAAACCAAGTGCGATAGCGAGGTAATTGGCACAACCGCGTGCCTCGCCCTTCGTTTCGCGGAACACGAGGACCTGCTGCCCCTCGTGTATGAGCTTCTGGACCAGGGGAATAATCCAGTCCTGGCTCGAGCCCTTGCCGTAGAGAGGCTGGATGAGCGGGCCGCTCACTCGTTCTTCGCCCGACTCGGCGTCGAGGTAACGAAAGCTGCCGTCGCGAAGCAGCAACCCCTCGTCAAGGGGAACGGGGCGGTCCTCCCGGCGAAGCAGTCGACCGCCCAACCACTCCTCCAATCCGTTGGTATCGCCGATGACGGCCGAGAGGGCAATGGTCTGCGGCTCGATACCATACCGCCGTTGTACGCGGATAAGTGTAAGCAAAAACTCAAGGTTCGCGCCTCGACTGCCATCGGCGATCATCTGCGCTTCGTCAATGACAATCACACCCGCCTGGAGCAGTACGTGTGGATTGGTAAGCACGACAGCCGCGAACTTCTCATAGGTCAAGAGTCCGATGTCGTATCGCCCGCGAACGAGAGGTGTGATGTCGTCGGTCTCGCCCGTGGCCTCGACCGTACGGATGCCGTAAGGGCCATAGACCGACTGGAAATGCCGGCGCTTGTCGGCGACGAGCGCCTTGAGTGGCAATAGGAAGAGTGCGCGCCGTCCATCTAAGACGTTTCGCAAGGCGGCGAGCTCGCCGATCATCGTCTTGCCCGATGAAGTCGGGGCGGAGACCACCAAGTGATTGCCGTCGAGCACGCCGAAGTCGTTGATAGCGGCAAGCTGCAGGCCGTTGAGCGAAGGGATCGCACCACCCCAAGCCTGTAGCAAACCGGACGGGAACCCCGCGCCGGCCAGGCTCGCGATATCAGAAGTGACCACGCCCGACGTGCGCTCCGGGAAGGCTGCCGCAAATCGAGTCCCGCGTACGAAGACCGGCCAGGCCACGTCCCCATCGAGGGTGCCGCGCAATGTCGGGTTCTGTGGCCGGCCGATCTGCTCGGCCGCGGATTTGACGCGCTTGGTCACGTACTCAAGTAGCCGGTAGACCGAGAGCTTGCCGGCGTTCAAGACTTCCTCGGCGCCGCACAGCGCCTCCAGCAGATAGTAGGTCAGGAACCCATGGCCGAATCGGTTGTGTTCGTAGGCTGGCTCGTTGGCGGTAGATGCTGTGAAGATCAGCCGGCCATCGCCGGCGAGCTCGTCAAGGCGCGCCTCGACCGAAGAAAGGTCGCGCGGCTTCGCGTCGACCTGCAAGACTTTCGCGCCGATCCCGCCCGAGAAGCAGCAGTCCAGAAAGAGGACAACACGGCGTGCCGGGATACGGGCGAACCACTGCTGTACCTGATCCAGGTGGATCGCGGTGCGGCCGAGATCGTGCACCTCGGTGTCGTGCGCAACCAGCTCGTGCGTTTCCGAGCCGTGGCCAGAGAACCCGATGACGACCGTGTCGTCGGGACTGCTTTGCGCCAACGCCACGAATTCGGCTTCGATGCGGCCGCGGGTCGCCTCTTCGTTGACCAACAGGACGGAGGCACCGCCGAGCGTGTCCGTGAAGAGCGCCTCCAGCGCGACAGCGTCTCTACGCGCGCAGCCGAGTTCATTGACATGAGGCGACGCATAGCGGTCGATGCCAATGAAGAGCCCCCGGAAGGCCATGGCCGCCCGCCTCAGTCCTGCAGCTTCTTGAGCAGGTCTGATGCCTGGGCGAGCCGCGCCCGGCGCTGCTGAACGAATAACATAACCATGGAGGCAATGCGGGCGTTGTGGGCCTCAACCTGGGCTCGCGACCGCCCGAGCCATTCGGGGAGCGCGCCGATCGTCCCATCGATATAGCGCTTGGCTTCGTCCGGCTGCTGCGCCGACACCTCGATACCGATGATGAGACTCCCGTCCCGCACTTCGCCGCGCGGCGGATTGTGATTGTAGGGGTTGGTCCGCAGCCCCCAGAGCTCGGGGTCTCCGGTGAACGGAATGGTCTTGGTGACACGAAGACCAGCGATCCGCACGGGGCCACGGCGGAAACCGAACTGGTCTTCAACCTCAACCTCCACTTCAGATACAGCAGCTTTTGCCTGGGTGAAATCCAGTGTTAGCGGTTCGATAGCTTCGGACACCGCCAGTTCCTGGGTGATTTCCTGGTCGGTCCTCTCACGGAAGATTCGGTCCGGTAGAGCATCGACCTTCCCGCGCAATTGCTCCGCCTGCGCGCGCAAAGCCGTATCGAGATCGACCTGATCCCGCCGGTAGAAAAGCAGATCACCAAGCACAGCCATCGTCACACCTCTCCTCCGAAGGGGCGAGCACGCTGATGACCAGCATTGGGGCGGGCTGGCCAAGGTTCAAGGTGGCTGCCGGCAGAGAGGAAGCATTCAGCGCGAGGCAGGTGACTCAACCGCGGCTGCACCCAACGGCAACCGAATTGTGCCCGTCCGATTCCTTGTCATACGCATTACCCCCGCCCGTTCGTGGCACCCAAACGAGCCGGGGCTTCAATTTCTCGACGGTTTCCAGAAACGGTGCGACAGCCTCCTTCACACGGCAGGGGCCACTGGTTCGATCCCAGTACCGCCCACCAACTGAGGTTCCAGCGAAGGCCAGCCGGAGCTACTGCGAGCCAGAATCCCCTAAGAATTCCGCAGATTAGATGCCATGGCTGTCTGCTGTTGGGCATTGACAGCTACAGGTAATTGGGGGTAGATGTGGGGGTACGGATCGATCCCATAGGAGTTCTACCCCCATGGCTCTCACAGAGTTCGCGGTACGCGCTGCAAAGCCGGCCACCAAGGACACCAAGCTGTTTGATGAGCGCGGCCTGTACCTCCTCGTCTGCGCAAACGGCTCGAAGCTCTGGCGCCTGAAGTATCGGTTCTCGAGGCGCGAGAAGCTGCTCTCACTCGGCGCTTACCCGGACATTGGGCTCAAGGGCGCGCGAAATGCCCGGGAGGAAGCGCGCAAGCTCCTCGCTACCGGAGTCGATCCGAGCTCACG
Source organism: uncultured Pseudomonadota bacterium (assembly GCA_963726045.1). Classification (GTDB taxonomy): domain Bacteria; phylum Pseudomonadota; class Gammaproteobacteria; order Steroidobacterales; family Steroidobacteraceae; genus 13-2-20CM-66-19. Next base: position 21,373 of record CAVSAZ010000008.1, on the reverse strand, counting down.
GCGGAAGGTCGAGAAGATGGCTCAGACAAACACATTTGAGACGGTCGCCCGCGAGTGGTTGTCTTTGCAAGGGAAGACACTTTCGGACAGCACCCTCAGCCGAGAGCGCAGCCGGCTTGAGCGCTTCATATTCCCCCACCTTGGCGGCCGCCCGATCGCTCAGATAACACCAGCGGAACTCCTGGGTGTGCTTCGGCGTATTGACTTGCGTGGCACGAACGACTCCGCTCACCGGACACGCTCCATTTGCTCAAGAGTCTTTCGGTATGCTGTGGCCACCGGACGCGCGGAGCGGGACTGCACCGCGGACCTGCGGGGGGCACTCCCGCCCGTCACGGGGGGCCACTTCGCCGCAATTACTGAGCCAGCGAGGATCGGTGAGTTACTCCGCGCGATCGACGGGTACGTCGGCCAGCCAAGCACCGCGTACGCCCTCCGTCTGGCACCTTATGTGTTCGTCCGACCTGGAGAGCTTCGGCAGGCGACCTGGAGCGAATTCGACTTGAATGGTGCTGAGTGGCGCATTCCAGAGACCCGCATGAAGGCCGGCGAGCCGCTTTTGGTGCCGCTCTCCAGACAGGTACTTGAGCTCCTGCGGCGCTTACAACCCATCACGGGCCACGGGCGGTATTTGTTTCCATCGCTCCGAAGCGCGACGCGTCCGATCAGCGACAACACTGTGAATGCGGCGCTGCGCCGGCTGGGCTATTCCAGTGAAGAGATGACCGGCCATGGATTCCGCTCGATGGCATCGACGGCCCTGAACGAGCAGGGCTGGCATCCGGATCTCATCGAACTACAGCTCGCTCACGCGGAGCGGAACAAGGTACGGGGCGCCTATAACCGCGCACAGCGTCTCGCCGAGCGCCGGCAAATGATGCAAGCTTGGGCGGATTATCTGGACCGCCTGCAGGCAAACACATCTGGGCACCCTCCGCTCGCTGCCGCCGCCTGAAGGAAGCGTTCGCCCCTGTTTCAGAGTAGTTGTCGCGTTGTCGCCTCGATGCCCCAGGAAGGCTTCGGGGCATTAAGGAGTACAGCGGCTCTGTACGGCAGCGAATTCAAAGAACGCGCGATGCGGATCGAAGGTGATGCTTGGCTGCTGCCCTTTTCGATCAACCTTGCACTTGACCAGTAACTCAGTAACTCAACACGTGTGGCCGATAGTATTAATGTTCGGCACTAAATGACCGTTACCGTCGAGGAGACTCAGCCGCGGAGTTGCAATATCTCTTATAAAGATCACTTAATCCTGGACGTCCGGCGAAACTCTGAACACGCCCGCTACTGAGATCCCGGGGGGCTACCCCGCCCGCCGGCTCAGAGGACTAAGGGCCCACTCCATCAGACGACTGGCTCTTCGAGAAGACTTTCTCGGCGAGGCTGATAGCAGCGCTTACTACCAAAAACTCTGCGATGCCAAGCGGCATCGAAAAGCCGATCGTAGGATAATTAGTGTGAGGCCACCGAACGATAAATAAGAGTGGAATCTGAAGAAGTAGCATAAGACCGATAGTGCCCCAGAACCAAGGGTATTTTCTCAGTTTCCAGCGGAACCTGATGGCAACCATAACCATGCCCAAAGCAATGCACGCAGTGAATCCCATCTGCGCTCTGCCAAGGTAGACAAAAAAGAAGAACACAGGCGCTAGCAGCGCCACTATGATGGGGCCGGTCCAATCAGTTCGGCCTTTTCGCTCCGCTGCATACTGCTCGTCGTCCATACTTATCTAGACTAGTTGCCTTCCAAACACTTCTCATAGATCTCGTAGGCTTCGTAGGAATCCCATAGTGCCGTGACACCAGAAACAACGTTTCCAACTACAGGAAGAGCTTTTGTTCCTCCGACCGCTGCATCCGAAACGGAACCTGCAACGGCCGCACTTGAAGTAACAGCGCCTACTTCGGAATCGACTCCTTGTCCAGTAATGGCCCCATAGAGTCCGTAGCCAGTAAAGCCCAGGTTTATCGCGTTCGCCACATTACCTACTAGCGGAATAGCGCCAAAGATATCCCCCGCAATGGAAAGACCCTTATCCAGGGAGGCAACCTCTAGACAATGTGCCCGGCTTGCGCAGAGTCCAAGCGGGTCAGTTAGGCTGACAGGAGCGTCACCCACATAGGCATACAGATTAATGCCCCCACGCTCTCCGAGCGGATCTCGCTCAAGCCACCGCGCATGCATCGGATCATAAGCCCGCGTAAGGCTAAACTCCAGTCCGCTTGCGGCATGGTGAAAATACCCGGCGTAGCCGAGGTCCGAGCCCACGGTTCCACTAAGCAGGGTCGGATTGCCGTAGGGATCGAAGTCATACTGCGTCGCGACCGCGCCATTGGCAGTGACGAGCTCGCGGACGCTGCCCAGACGGTCTTGGACATAATAATAGGCGGTCCCATTGATAATGGCCCCCTGCGGTAGGTACTGGGTACTAACAGGCGAACCAGTCTGCGTATTGTCATGCGCAAGGCAGATCGCGGCGCCGCACCAGAGGTAAGAGTGGTCCCCGACCACAGTCCCACTATTGCTGTCCACCACCCTTACCAAGCGCCCAAGCCCATTGTAGGTGAAGGCACTCGTGGTACCGGAGGAGCCGGTAAAGCCGACCAGCCGATTGGCACCGTCCCATATGTATGTGTTTCCGCCAAGCGCTGTCGGGCTGCCGTTGGCATCATAAGTCCCTACGGTAATGGCGTTCGCCGCCGTATATGTATAGTTCTGCGTTGAGCTGTTTTGCGTGATGGAAGTAACATTCGATGCCGGGTCGTACCCGTACTGATACTGTGGCGTCCCAGATCCAATCAGCCCAGAGAGCAAGCGATTGGTGTCATCGTAGCCATAGTTCGTCGTTTGCGAGGTAGGTGATGAGACAGAGAAGCTGGTGACATTGTCGTTGGAGTTGTAGGTGTAACCCAGTTGATCGAGCTGAGTGCCCCCCGAGCTAGCCGTGATCTGCTCGAGCAGCTCATCGCCCTGAGGCCCGTAGTAACTTATAGCGAGTGCCAGCCCGTGGCCGGAGGCAATTCCAGTCACACGCGGTGTTGCATCGATGTAGCTATATGTGAAGGCATCGAGCGGGTTGCTATCGGAAGTGATCCGACTTGCCGCATCGTAGGAAATGGACTGCGCCGCGCCGTCGACAATCATTTCCACCTCGCGATTTAGAGCGTCGTAAGAGTAGCTGACGGTGTCGGTGTTGTAAGTTCCAGCGACCGGGCTCGAGACGGATTCCAGCTGATTCGCGCCGAGGGAGGAGATGGGATAGTAGCTGTAGGTCGTGGTTCCAGTGCCATCGGTCATGCTGGTGAGGCGCCGATACGCCGGATCATAGGTATACGAGACTCCTGGGGTCGACTGGCTAGAGTAGTAGCCAATAGCGGACACCGTGTCGTCGGAGTTATATCCGTATGTCGTAGTCTGACCCAGGCCATCCGTGACCTGAGCGACTAGGCTGTCACTGCTTTCGTAGGCGATGTCCTCTGTAGTTCCGTCCGCGAACTGCTTGCCCGTCACACGGCTTTCTGCATCAAGCGTCCAAGTCGTCATGTGGCTGTTCTGATCCGTGAGAGAATCAAGTGTGCCTGCCCCATTATAGCCCACCTGGACAGTATAGCTCAGCGGGTCGGTTATCTCCGTCAGTTCACGATCAGCGTCGTACGTATACTGAGTGGTGTTTCCGAGCCGGTCGGTAACGCTCGCGAGATCCAGCAAGTTATAAGAGTTTAAGGTACTCGTTCCATCGGGATACGTTGCACTGATGAGGCGATCGGCCGCGTCGTATGTATAGCGGACAGTCGAACCGGCGGGATCGGTGACCGCGGCGACCCGCCCCACGTTGTCGTAAGCATAGGTGTATTTTTGACCGGTAATCGGACCTTGAACGCTTTGAAGGCGACCCATGCTGTCGTAGGTCATCGCCGTGGCATGACCTAGCCTGGAATATTCGTGATTTCTGAAAGACAAAAGCCCCTGTCGTGGTAAAAAGGCTGTGCTACCAGACCTTTTCTCACTCGAGAGGCTTTTGCGTGACCGAGGATACCACGGCACAAAGTGTTCTGTTCCCGGACCTGCTGCGCCGCCCGGTGGTGGTGAAGTTCGACCAGCGCCACGGCAGCTCCGATGGCGGAGCGATTCTGTTGAAGGCGTGCGACAAGCGGTTGGGCTTGAGCGAGAGTCTGGCGGCCTGCGTCGCCGACACCCGGCAAGCTGGCAAGGTCGCGCACAGCATCCGGGACTTGGTTCGGCAACGACTGTTCGGGATCGCCTGCGGGTATGCCGACTGCAACGATGCAGGACGGCTGGCGGAGGACCCGATGCATAAGCTCTTGCTCGGACGCGATCCGGTGAAGGGGGCGGCACTCGCCTCGCAGCCGACGCTGTCGCGCTTTGAGAATGCGCCGCGGCGAGCGGATCTGTACAGGCTGGGCGAGACACTGGCCGAGTGTGTGATCGAGCGACACCGCCGACGGCTGGGGCGGGGTGTGCGGCGGATTACAATCGATCTTGATCCGACGGACGACCCGACGCACGGTGGGCAACAGCTCACCTTCTTCAATGGTCATTACGACACGTGGTGCTATCTGCCGGTGGCCGGCTACGTGAGTTTCAACGACGAGCCCGAGCAGTACCTGTTCTGCTATGTGCTCAGAGCCGGCAATGCCCCCGCCCGCCAAGGAGCAATCGGCATTCTCAGGCGGATCATCGAGCGGCTGCGAGCAGCCTTCTCGAAGGCTCGGATTCTGGTGCGGCTCGATGGTGGATTTGCAGGCCCCGCGCTGCTGACGTTCCTCGAAGACGAAGCAAAGGTCGACTACATCATCGGAATGGCTGAAAACAAGGTCTTGAAGCGCCGTGCCCGACGGATCACGGGTCGGGCTCGAGGCCTGTTCCGACGGCGGGGCAAGACGACTCAGGTCTTTGGTGAAACGCGCTACGCAGCTAAAAGCTGGAAGGATCGCAAGCGTCGCGTCTTGATCAAGGCGGAGGTCGTGCAACAGGAGGGGCGAGCACACAAGGACAACACGCGGTTCGTGGTGACGAACCTGAAGGGATCGCCTCGGCATCTGTACAAGCGGGTCTACTGCGATCGTGGCGATGTCGAGAACCGCATCAAGGAGCTTCACCACGGACTCGAGATCGACCGCACCAGCTGCACCAGCTTTCTCGCCAACCAGCTTCGGGTGCTTCTGACGGCGGCCGCCTACGTACTGATGCAGGAGCTGCGGCTTTCCGCGCGAGGCGGTAAATGTGCCCGCGCTCAGGTCAGCACGCTGCGCGAGCGACTGATCAAGCTCGGTGTCTGGGTCGAGCGGTCCATGCGCCGAATCGTGTTGCATCTGCCGGACTCGCCTGTCTACCTCAAGGACTGGTTGCGTATCGCGCGCTCTGTTGGCGCCGTGCCTGCGTAGTGGCCATGGCGCCGATCCTCCCAACATCCGCCTCGCCAGTTCGTGGCGACGGAGCGCTTCGCCCCATCGCCCTGTTTGTTGGCATAAAGAGACAGTTATGCACATAAAGCGTTTCCGCGGAAACTCGTTCAACTCCAACAGTGCCGATCGGAGCCCTCTCACACTTCAGGGGCGACTGTCTTCTGCAATTTCGCCCCGTTCATGAATAGTGCAGGCTAGAGGGTCCGTGTATCTCGTTGCCTGACCCGCTGTATTGTACTGATAGTGACTCGTCCGGCCGTTGGCGCCGGTGATGGTGAGCGGCTCGTGCTGACTGTTGTACGTGCGCGTCTCGAGGACCTGGTCTGCGCCGTTCGTGGTATTTGCGATACTTAACAGGTCCGTGCCGTTGGCGGCGTATGTGTTGGTAGTCTGCCTCCCGATGGCGTCCGTTTCCTGGGTGACATTGCCATCCCCGTTGTACTCAAATGTTTCGAGCTGCGTCGCCCCATTGTCCAGCACGCGACCGATCGCGCTTGGTCGGTCGCTGGCACCATTGATAACGACACCTCCGCTGCTGACTGGGGCATAGAGGCAGTTCGGTTGCTCCGGGTAGTTGTACCAGACGCGATTCTCAAGCGGTTTCTTTTCACTCTCCAGGAAATTGGAGGCGGCGGTCTCATCACTCGTATGCAACCAGTGATACACAGTGGCATCGCTGTAGTTCAGGCTTCCGCCTGCCGTGGCGAGCGCATATTGGTTCGGATCAAAATAGAAGGTGTTGCGGTAATAGAGATACTCATCGCAAACGGTCATGCCTGTTGGCATGAGGCTCGGGTTAATCAGCACGCCGCCGCTGCTATCCCCCGCATCTATCCCCTGGTCAAATTCCACATATGTGGTCCGGCCGAGGGGATCCACTGTTTTCAGAAAGCGCGTGTCTCCGAGGCTGGAGTTGGTGCTCGAGTCACCATAGGTGAAGGTCGTCGAGCCGTAGGGCGTGGTCAGCGTATTGATGAAGTCCGGATCGCTTCCTTGGCCGTAGGTATAGCTCGAGGTGATCCCGAGGACATCGGTGATGCTCGCGAGCTGGCCGCTTGCATTGTACGTAAACGTCGCCGAGCGGCCGAAGGGATCGGTGATCTCCGTCACCAGAAGCGGACTGCCCGAGAGACCATAGCTCAACGTCGTGACCTGCCCCACCGCATCGGTGATCGCGACGATGCGCATCTGGCCGTCATAAGTGAGAGTGACTTTGTTGCCCTGCGGGTCACCCACCGCGGTCATGAAGAACTGATTACCCACCGCCTGATTAAACTGCTCGAATGAGCCGTCCGGGAAGGTCAGCGTGAAGCTGGTAGAGTTGCCGCCACTCACCGTCCGGGTCAGCAGTCCCTGGCTATAAGGTCCCGGGTACGAGGTCGTTGCACTCCCGCTGCTGAAGCTGAAGGGCTCGCTGCCCCCGCCGCGGCCATACAGGGTGGCCGAAGCGGTGCTATTGACATCGTCAGTGATGTAGCTCAGCCAGGTGAACGTCCACTTCGGACCGAAGTTTGTATAGGAGAACGTGGCCGGCTGCTGCGTGTCTCGATGCGAGTAGTCAAGATCAAAGCGCACCGCGGGGCCGACCGGAGGGGTATAGCCCACGGGCTGATCGTGCAGTTGCAGGCCCACGATCTGAAGCTGAGCGCTCCAAGTCGTGCAACCGCTGGGACCGGGGCAACCTTTTGGCGGCGGCGGGGGCGGCGGGGGCGGGACGTGGTTAGTACCGGTGTTGCCGCGACCCCAAATCCGGCTCCCCTCAGCCTCCGAGACTGTCCGCCACCCGGCGGGTAGCGGGCCGGACGGCGCCAGGAAATACCCACTCGCCTGGGCGTCAAGGGTCTTGCGGCTGATTCGGATCGCCGGCCCGAAAGTCGTATCTTCCAGTCGATAGCTCCCGCCCCCGGGTGTCCTCGCGACCAGCGCCGCATAGTGCCCCACCTTCCAATTCACCACCGCCGGCACGATCACCGCTGAGCCGGACTTTCGGTAGGCCATCCGGTAGTGCACGCCCGCCCGGGTCGCAATCCTCTCCACCATCGCTAGGGAAAGGCCATGGTCGGTGGATCGCGCCGCGTCAAGCACTTGCATCGTATGTGGTGACGTTTCGGCTCCGTGGTAGGTGAGGATCCGCTCCAAGGCGAGAGGCCCGCAGCGGAAAGAGCTACCAGGATCGTGGATCATCTCGTAGAGTCCCGTACGAGAGTCCGTGAGCAGCTGCGCAGCCGTGCCGCCTACCTCGCGACCCTTGATCGAGGCCAGCAGCGGCTTCAGCAACTCGTCGCGCCCGAGATAGGCTTCGAGCTGCGACAGTTGCGCCACCATGTCATTGGCGAGCAGGCGCCCATTGCGGGTCTTGAGCCCCTTGCTCCCCTGCCAGCCCGCCTGCCACGTGGACAGAGCTTTAGAGAAGTGTCCCGTCTCCCGATAGATGATCCCGAGGTTCAACTGCAGCGCCGGCTTCCAGACGGACGCGGGATGGCTCGCGAGGAAAGCCAAGAGCGGTTCGACCGCATCGGGAACTCCGTTCTTACGGGTCGCCTCCTGATACGCGACTAGGGCCCGCGCCAAATCGCGATTCTCATCTGGCGTGCTCCCGGCCTCCGGCACGAGAGGCTCCGGGAAAAGACCCGTATGCAGAAACTCCTCGTCTGTAGGAGGAGATGAAAATCGCAGCGGCGCGGGAAGCGCAACCTCCGGGATCGTCCGAACCACGCGATGCGCGGCTGAGATCTCCTTCGGTTGAGCGGTCGCCCTCGCAGGCTCAAGCCCAACCTCACATAACACCATGGCTGCCATGAGCGCCATGCCAACTTGCCAAAAATCCCGGTGCGGCACTCGCGCCTGGCGTGATTGCCCGTGAGTCGAAATCCTCATCGCCCTTCCCTCCCAGAACCCATTTCTAACCGTCTACATGTCTCTCGAACTCTCGCCACCCCGTATGCGGCAGGATGGTGGCCGGCTCCTGATGCTTGGCAAAGCCTGGAATCCTTCGAATCGCCTCCTTGACCACCTCAGACGTGCCAGGCGGTGTGATGCACTCTTGCCAGTGGCGGGGACTCCTCGCCCAGCGTCCCGCCGCTGACGTGATCGAGCAACATGCCCTCTCCCATGGCGGCCCCTGCGTGGAAGCTCGCCATCGCCTGCACCAGGTTCGCCACGGTCGCTTCCATGGAAGGCGAGGCAGCAACCGCTTGAGCGCGGGTATCTGGGCCGCTCAGTGCGGAGGGATCCTCCGGGGTCAGCGACTTGACCAACACCCGCCAGTCACTCGCCGAGAGTCGCAACGATTCGCTTCCTCCATTCATTGCGCTCGACGTCGCTGGCTTCGCCACGGCGCCGTGCTGCAGGGAAGCTGCCCCCGGATTGAAGTACCCGCCCGAGGAGACAAACACCTCACTGCCGCCGCTGCTCACGGTCAGCCCGCTCACGGTGGCCCCATCGTAGATCACGATCTCTCCACCGCTCAGTACCGTCACGCCGCTCACATAGCCACTTGACTCCACAATCTCGATCCCGCCGCTCGAGACACTGGTATTGCTCGCCGAGCCGTATACATCCTGCTCGCCGCCACTTGAGATCACGGCGGTCGCGGCGCTTCCATAATCGCCCTGATAACCTCCTGCGATGACCGTGCCGCTCGCCGTCCCGGAATACACGTACTGCGAGCCATCGCTTGAGATCACCGTCCCGCTCGTCGTGCCATAGACGTCCTGCTCGCCATTGGCGGCTACGGTGACGGAGATGGTGTTGCCACCCGAGAGCACGTCCTGGGTGAAGCCGCTGGTGATCGTCTCATTGCTGATCGTGGCGCCCGAAGAGACCACCTCATCGAGCTCGGTAGCGCCGCTCGCAAGCGTGCCCGAGAACGTTCCGCCATCCACCACCACCTCACCGCCGCTTGCCACGGTGGCACCCGTCGCGGTACCGCCAGACTCGACGAATAGCAGTCCTCCGCTTGAGACCGTGGTGCCGCTCGCCACGCCCTGCACATCCTGCTCGCCCCCGCTCAGCACGGCAGCGCCGACCGCGGTACCGTTGTCGTACTCATCTCCTCCGGCGGAGATCGTGGCGCTGCTCGCCACCCCACCGGCCTCGATATCTTGGTAGCCGCCGCTTAAGACCGTGGTGCTCACCGTGGTGCCACCGTAGAGGGCTTGATAACCGCCCGAGAGGATCGTCGTGCCGCTATCGGATCCTGTGGAGTCGATCTCTTGATAACCCCCTCCACTGAGCACGGTACCCGTCGTGGTGCCGCCTGAGACATACTGCTGGGCGCCATCCAAGATCAGCGTGCCGCTTGCCGTTCCGCCGCTATCGATGTATTGCGTGGCGCCATTGAGGAGCGTGGTGGAAACAGTGATCCCGCCGGAGAGCACCGTCTGGGAAAGACCGGCGGAGAAAGTCTCCCCCGATACCGAAATGCCCGAGACCAGCTCCGCGAGCTCGATGCCTCCGCTCGAGAGCGTCAGGCCACTCACCGACCCACCGCTTAGCACGACCTCCCCGCCGCTTAACACCGTGGTGCCGCTCGCCGTGCCGGCATCGACGTACTGCACGCCACCACTTGAGACGACTGTACCGGTCGTTGTGCCACCGGATACGTATTGATCGGTGCCGCTCAGCACGCTCGTTGAGACCGTGCTGCCGCCGGAGAGCACAGTCTGCGTCAGGCCCGAAGTGAGCGTCTCACCACTGACACTGTTCCCCGAGGAGACCACCTCGAAGACTTCATCCCCGCCGCTTGATATCGTGACCCCGCTTGCGGTGCCGCTCTTGATGACGAGTTCGCCGCCACTCAGCACCGTCACGCCGCTGGCGCTACCACCGGAGAGGAGGAGCTCACCGCCACTATTTACAGTGATGCTCGATGCAGCACCCCCATCAACGTACTCGATCCCACCGTTATCGAGGGTCGTCCCACTAGCAGTTGCGCCCGAAGAGACATACTCCGACCCACCGCTCGAGAGCGTCGCACTGACATCGTGCCCTCCCGAGGAAACATATGCCGTACCGCCCGGCAGCACTGTTGTGGTGTCTGCGGTCCCGTCCGCGTACACGTACTCCGCACCGCCGCTGGAGAGAGTCGTGCTACTGGCTACGCCACCCGATGACACGAACTCCTTCCCACCGCCTGAAACCGTAGCTGCGACCGCAAGGCCGCCTGAGAGAACGATTTGCGTGCCGCCAGCCAAGACGCTCGTGCCGCTGGCGGTCGCTCCAGCGGAGACGTTCAGCACTCCGAGGGCCGATACGTAAGTCCCGCTCGCCACGCCGCTTGCATAGATGTCCTCGGCCCCACTGGCGAAGATCGTCGTCCCGCTTGTTGTGCCTCCGGCAGACACGTATTGCGTCGCGCCTCGCAGTACGCTCGTGCCGACAGTGATGCCGCCGGACAGCACCGTTTGGGTCAGTCCGGAACTAACCGTCTCCGCACTCGCGGTGATCCCGGAGGAGACCAGCTCGATCACTTCATTGCCACCGCTCGAGACCGTGACGCCCGTGGCGGTGCCGCCGGAGACCACGAGTAAACCGCCGCTGAGCACCGTCGTGCCACTCACCGCCCCGCCACTGGAGACGTACTCGATCCCACTATTGGAAATGGTCGTGGCGCTGGCGGTGCCGCCCGCGTAAACGTACTCGATAGCGCCGCTCGAGAGGGTCGTGCCCTCATCCACCCCACCTGAGGAGACATACTCCGTCCCACCCACCAGGATAATGCCGCTCGCGCGGCCTCCCGAGGACAGCACCTGCAGGCCGCCGTGGGATATCGTCGCACCGCTTACCGTGCCACCCGAATAGACAGTCTCACTCCCACCGCTCAGCACCATGGTGCTATCAGCGGTGCCTCCCGAAATATCGAACGAACCTCCTGAATCGATGCGCGCGGCGCTGGCGCTGCCGCCCGCGTAAACGTACTCCACGCCACCGCTCGAGATGGTCGTGCCCTCATCCACGCCACCCGAGTAGACGTACTCCGCCGCCCCTATCCCTATCAGCGTCGTGCCGCTGGCCACTCCCCCTGCACTCACCCACTCGGCCGCTCCGGCCGAAAGGGTCGTACCCTCCGCTACGCTCCCCGAGTACACCCGCTCGGTGCACGAACTCAGCACCGTCGTGCCACTCGCGGCGCCTCCCGAGAGCGCTTGATCGGTGGTATTCCCCTCCACCACGGTCCCGGTCGCGGTCGCACCCGCATAGACGGTCTGGGCATCGTAGATCCCGCTCAGCACCGTGCCACTGGCGCTCGCCCCGCTCGAGAGGTACTGAAACGAGTTGTAGGCCGCCAGCACCGTCGCGGTGGTCGTGCCACCACTCGAGACGTATTGATTCGCAGAAGCCTCCACGATCGTCGATATCGTGCTGCCGCCGGAAAGCACTGTCTGCGGATAGGCGCTCGCAATCATCTCCCCGCTCGCCACCACTCCGGAGGAGACGACCTGCAGGATCTCATCGGCGCCGCTCGAGAGCGTCAACCCCGTGACCGTGCCCCCGGAGATCACGATCTCTCCGCCGCTCAGCACCGTCACGTTGCTCGCAGTTCCACCACTGGAGACGATCTCCAAGCCTCCGCTCGAGATGAGCGTGCCCTCATCCACGCCACCCGAGTAGACATACTCCGCCGCCCCTATCCCTATCAGCGTCGTGCCGCTGGCCACTCCCCCTGCACTCACCCACTCGGCCGCTCCGGCCGAGAGGGTCGTACCCTCCGCTACGCTCCCCGAGTACACCCGCTCGGTGCACGAACTCAGCACCGTCGTGCCACTCGCGGCGCCTCCCGAGAGCGCTTGATCGGTGGTATTCCCCTCCACCACGGTCCCGGTCGCGGTCGCACCCGCATAGACGGTCTGGGCATCGTAGATCCCGCTCAGCACCGTGCCACTGGCGCTCGCCCCGCTCGAGAGGTACTGAAACGAGTTGTAGGCCGCCAGCACCGTCGCGGTGGTCGTGCCACCACTCGAGACGTATTGATTCGCAGAAGCTTCCACGATCGTCGATATCGTGCTGCCGCCGGAGAGCACTGTCTGCGGATAGGCGCTCGTGATCATCTCCCCGCTGGCCATTACCCCGGAGGAGACGACCTGCAGAATCTCACTGGCACCGCTCGAGAGCGTCAACGCCGTGACCGTGCCCCCGGAGATCACGATCTCTCCGCCGCTCAGCACCGTCACGTTGCTCGCAGTTCCACCACTGGAGACGATCTCCAAGCCGCCACTCGAGATAGTCGTGCCTTCATCCATTCCACCCGAGTAGACGTATTCCACCCCACCAATCAGGATCGTGCCGCTCGCCATTCCTCCCGCACTGATCCACTCCTGTCCCGCAGCGGAGATCGTCGCCCCATCTGCCACGGCCCCCGAGTACACTCGCTCGGTCGAGCCGCTCAGTACCGTCGTGCCGCTCGCCACGCCCCCAGAGAGAGACTGATTGCTCTCGAATCCCCCCACCACCGTCCCGACGGCCGTCCCTCCCCCAAAGACGGCCTGCGTGTTGTAGGTCCCGTTCTCCACGGTTCCACTCGCAACGCCACCGCTCGAAACGTATTGCTCGCCCGTGTATCCGGCCAGCTCCGTCGCAGTGGTCGTACCACCACTCGAGATATACTGATCGGCGTAGCCCTCCAGCGTCGTCGATATTGTGCTGCCACCCGAGAGCACCGTCTGCGGGTAGGCGCTCGTGACGATCTCACCGCTTGCCACCACTCCCGAAGAAACCACCTGCAGGATCTCACTGGCGCCGCTCGAGAGCGTCAACCCCGTGACCGTGCCGCCGGAAATCACAATCTCTCCGCCACTCAGCACCGTCAAATTGCTCGCGGTGGCTCCTGAGAGAACAATCTCCCCGCCGCTCGACACTGTGACATTGCCCGCAGTGCCCCCCGTGTAGACGTACTCCACACCACCACTCGAGATGGTCGCACCTTCATCCATTCCACCCGAGTAGACGTATTCCACCCCACCAATCAGGATCGTGCCGCTCGCCATTCCTCCCGCACTGATCCACTCCTGTCCCGCAGCGGAGATCGTCGCCCCATCTGCCACGGCCCCCGAGTACACCCGCTCGGTCGAGCCGCTCAGTACCGTCGTGCCGCTCGCCACGCCCCCAGAGAGAGACTGATTGCTCTCGAATCCCCCCACCACCGTCCCGACGGCCGTCCCTCCCCCAAAGACGGCCTGCGTGTTGTAGGTCCCGTTCTCCACGGTTCCACTCGCAACGCCACCGCTCGAAACGTATTGCTCGCCCGTGTATCCGGCCAGCTCTGTCGCAGTGGTCGTGCCACCACTCGAGACATACTGATCAGCGTAGCCCTCCAGCGTCGTCGATATCGTGCTGCCGCCCGAGAGAACTGTCTGTGCTCCGCCGCCCATGACTATGGAGCCACTCGCGACACCGCCCGCACTAACGTATTCCGTCCCGCCGCTCGAGATGGTCGCACTCACATCGAGACCACCTGAAAATACGTTCTCGACAGCTCCACCTAACACGGTCGTTCCACTTGCCGTGCCGTAGTCGTCCAGCAAACCGCTCAGAGTCGTAAGGTCGGCAACTCCCCCGGAAGAGACGTACAGAGTGCCGCCGCTAAGAACGAGGGTCCCACTTGCCGTCTGGCCCGAAGAAACGTATTCAGTCTGCCCGCTGCTGACCGTCGTCATATGAGATATCCTTGAATGGAACCCCGAACAACGTATGTCAATGTGCGCGCAGGATGATGATCAGGGATCGCGACTTAACGATGCGCACACTTAGCGTGAGCCGAGCTCGCCCGATCACGACGGCACACCGACACATCCCGTCCTCCGCGCATTCCAGAACGCGCCGAATGCCGTTCACACCAAGGTGGCGGCGAAGCTTACAGCGCGATCATCGCACTCCCACGAGCAAGCCTGCTGCGGTCGCAGTTATGCTTTTTGCGGCTTTAGTTGTCTTTCTGCTCCATCCACAGCAAGAGGCTCAGAGGGAGGTTCTTGCCAAGTTTCACCGAATGTAGCCGGGCATGGCCCGCGAGGTCTGAATATCGAGCCCCTTGGGCCGCAATGATTGGGTTATCGGAGATCCACCCTGTCGAGTACCCCCGCGGCAGCAAGCAGCCGCAGTCTCGCCGAGCGCCACTCCGCCAGAGAGCGTGTCCGCTCTCTGCGGGCATCCGCAAGAGCCGCCTGCGCGTTCAACAGCTCGACGATATCCGCGACACCTTGGGCATACCGGCGTCGTGAGCTCTCCAAGGCGCCTTGCGCCGCATTGAGGAGATCCTCGGATACTTGAATGTTACGGGCCGCCGACTCAGCGTCCGCGTAAGCCTGCATTACGGCCATCAGCGTAGCCTCTCGAGTCTGTCGAAGCTGCTCCTCACTTACCTTTACGGCCGCTCGCGCCTGCGCGACGTTATAGCGGGTGAGAAATCCGTCGAACAGCGGCACGGTGACCGTGATTCCGACCGTAGCCGCGCGCAGGTTGGTACTCGCAAAGCCTTGGTCCGGGAACCCATTCTGATAGTAGTTGGCGGTCAGATCTACCGTGGGTCCGCCCGCCGAGCGCGCCGAGATCACCTCATCCTGAGCGGCTTGGACTGCCGCGCGCGCGGCCAGGATCGCGGGATGATGATGCTCTGTCTCCCGCAGCCAAGCGGCCAGATCCTTCTGGCCCGCGGCGGTCGCGCGCGCATCGAGTCTCGTAGGCAAGATGATCACGCTGCTTGAAGGAATTCCGAGCACGTAAACCAGTACCGCGAGGCCCTTCTGCTCGTCGGCCGTCGCAGCATTGCGCTCGAGAGTCGCCCGCTCGAGGGCAACCGTCGCCTGTAGAGAGTCATTGCCAGAGGCAAGCCCCTCTACTTCTCGGCGGCGAGCCGACTCGAGCGTCTGCTCGGCAACCGACTCGCTCTCGATCCTGTCATTAAGGGTGGCTTTCGCCGTGACAGCATCGAAATAAGCCTGAATGACGGCACCGAGCACCTGCTGAATCGTCGCATCGCGGCTGGCAGTGGCCGCTTCGAGCAAAGCCTGAGCTGCGCGGTAGCGCGAGGAGCGGCCGCCGAAGTCAAAGAGCCGCCAATCGAGGCTGCCGTAGACGGTCTTGCCGGTAGTATTCGTCGCCGGCACCGCTGATCCGGGATAGCCAGCCCGCTCGTTGAGCTCGCTTGCATTCACAGAGAGGTTAGGCCAGTAACTGGCCCGCGCGACACCGACGGCGGCGGCCCGCTCCCGGATACCCCCCCACGCAATACGAACCTCGGCATTGTTGCAGAGCGCCAGATCGACCGCGAACGCGAGGGAAAGCACTGAGCCTGCTTCGAGGGCTGTTGGGCACGCGCCGACTCCCACATCGGGAGGATTCCCCTGATCATGGAGATCGGCGGCGCGGCCTGTTCCACACCCGAGCAGCAGCACGACCCAAATGACCCGCAAGACGACCCATGGCGCTCCCTGTGGCCCCTTGCACCTCCGTCTATCGCTCATGCAGGCTGCCGGTGCCCTCGCGCAGGAGAGGGCTCAGGAAGTAATCGATCACCCGTCGCCTGCCAGTTTTGATCTCGGCCGTGACCGCCATTCCGGGAAGAAGCGGCACCAGGCGCCCGTCGACTTTCATCGTTGCACGCTGCAAGGCAACTCTGACGAGGTAGCGAGAGCCCATGTCCTCAGGGCTGTCTGCCTTCGCCCGCCCACCGTTGTCTTGTGGGTTGGTGTTGCCCTCGATCGCATCCTGCGAGACCGAGACCACATGACCCGCGATTGTCCCATAGCGGGTGTAGTCGAAGGCGGCGACCTTCACTTTCGCTGGCTGGCCGACCCTGACGAACCCGACGTCCTTATTCTGAAGGTAGACCTGCACTTCCATTTGCTCATCAGCAGGCACGACCCTCATGAGCGGTTGGGCGGCGGGCACGACGCCGCCGACGGTGTGTACGGAAAGCTGCTGGACGGTACCGTCGACCGGCGAGCGAAGGGTGAACCACGCGGCTTGCGAGGCGGCTCTTGCGGCCTCCTGGCGAGCAATTGCAGCCGTTTGAGCGGCAGCCGTGAAAGTGTCGTAAGCCTCTCGACGCGTCTGCGCAATGAACGCCTCACGCGCCGCTCTCGCGTCGGCCAGGCTGCCATTAATATCGAGACTCTCTTGGTCCCTCGCCAGCCACGCATCTCGGGAGACATCGTGCGTCAGCAACAAGCGCGCATAAATCTGCGCCCGCTCGCGCGCAATGGGTAGCGCCTCGGCGTAACGATCGACAGCGGTACTAAGCTCTGCGAGCTTGGCAGTGAAGGCCACATACTGCGCCGCGAGCTGTCGCTGCGCCTCCTGGAGCTGTGCGGCAGGCATTCCCGCCATACTCGGAAGCTGCGGAAGCCTATGGGCAGCAATTGCTGCGATGAGCGCGCTCGAACGGGCCATTGTGAGATCGGCGGTTCGCTCCTCGGCCATCGCTTTGCGGTAATCGGCCCGAAAGGGCCTGGAATCAAGCGCCAGGAGCACTTGACCTGCCCTGACGGGCTGACCCTCCTTCACATCGACTGCCCGCACGACTGCCGTCTCCACCGCGGCGATCGTCTGAGTTCGCGTGCTCGGGATCACTTGCCCGACGGCATTGGCAACGATATTGACGCGACCCAGCCCCGCCCAGGCGAGAGACACTGCCACTAGCCCTATGAGCAAGGCGGCGGTAATCCTGGCCGTGGGAGAAACCGGGCGCTCCGTAAGAGCCAAAGCGGGCGGAGAGAAGTCCGCCTCGTCCGCCGTAAGAAGAAAGGCAGGATCGACGTGTCGCTCGCGCCAGGCCTCGAAGAAGACCCTTCGGTATCGGGACCCAAGCCCAACGCTACGCCCACTCATGGCAGAGGCGCCCTCATGCCTCAAGCGCTTCGGCCAAGCCCGTTCTTGTCTGCATCCGATGCAATCGCGCATAAAGGCCCGCCGGGCGACTCAGGAGCTCCGCCTGAGTACCGACTTCCGCAACCTCTCCTCGCTCGAGGACTAAAATCCGGTCAGCGTTACGGACGGCCGAGAGCCGATGCGCCACAATGATCACCGTGCGCCCCCGGCATATCCGGTCCATCCCCTCCTGGATGATCCGCTCGGATTCGTAATCGAGGGCGCTCGTCGCCTCATCCATGATGAGGATCCGCGGGTCCTTCAAGAGCGCTCGCGCAAGCGCGACACGCTGTCGCTGGCCGCCCGAGAGGCCCGTGCCGTTCTCACCGACCTGGGAGTCATAACCTTCGGGCAGCTCGCAGATGAACTCGTGCGCGCCGGCCAGCTTCGCGACCGCGATGATCTCCTCCATGGAAGCCAGCGGATTGGCAAGCGCGATGTTCTCGCGTACCGAGCGGTTGAAGAGCACATTCTCCTGCAGCACCACGCCAATCTGCGCGCGCAGCGATGCGGCATCGATCACCGCCACGTCGTGCCCATCGATGAGGATTCGGCCGCGCTCCGGGACGTAGAGGCGCTGGATGAGCTTCGTGATCGTGCTTTTGCCGGACCCCGAGCGGCCCACGATCCCCAGCACCTCTCCCGGCTTGACTCGGAAACTCATGCCACGCAGCACTTCCGGGACCTCCGGACGGTAGCGGAACGAGACCTGATCGAACTCCACACCGCCCTCGATGCGAGGCAACGCGGTTCGCGGGCCGCCCACCTCGGGTCTGGCATTCAAGATATCCCCCAGCCGCTCCATGGAGACGCCCACTTGCTGAAAGTCGTTCCACATTTGTGCGAGCCGCAAAATGGGAGCAGCGACCTGAGCCGCTAACATGTTGAAGGCGATGAGCTCACCGACCGTAAGCTCCCCGTCCATGACGCGCCAGGCTCCTGCCCAGACGATGGCCAGCGTCACGAGCCGGCTGACCAGCCGGACTCCTGCCCCCGCAAAAAGCCCAGTCGTGGTCGCCGAAAGTCCCGAGCGAACATAGGACGCCAGCTGCCGCTCCCATTGGCGCATCCACGACGGCTCGACCGCCATCGCCTTCAATGTCTCGATGCCGCTGACTGTCTCGACCAGGAACGCCTGGTTCTCCGCGCTGCGGTTGAATCGTTCATTGAGCCGTGCGCGCAATATCGGAGTAAAGACGATGGACAGCAGCGCATAAGCCGGGACGGCGAGCATCACATACAGCGAAAGCCTCGCGCTGTAGCAGAACATTACCCCGAGAAAGACGAACGAGAACAGGATATCCATGACGAGCGTCAATGCATTGCCGGTCAGGAACGCACGGATCTGCTCAAGCTCCCGCACCCGCGCGACAGAGTCGCCGACACGACGCGACTGGAAGTAGCCGATGGGCAACGCCAACAAATGCTTGAAGAGTCGAACTCCGAGCTCAACATCCAGCTTACTCGTCGTGTGGGCGAACACATAGGACCGAATGCCGGTCAGCGCCGACTCGAACAGAATCGCGAGGAGAAGACCGACGGCGATGACATTGAGAGTCTGTACGGCGTGATTGACCAGCACCTTGTCCATCACCACCTGAAAGAAGAGAGGCGTCGCCAGACCGATGATCTGCAGGACCAGCGACATCAGCAACACTTCCCCGAGCACGCGACGGTACTTGATGACCGCGGGAATGAACCAGCTGAAGTCGAAACGGGCGTTCTCCCGAGCCCCGACTCCTCGAGCGGCGAGATAGATGAGCTCGCCCGTCCAACTCGACTGGAACTCCTCTGTCGATACTGCCTCGGGCGAGCTGCCCGGCCGGTAGATCAAGAGCCTCTTGGCTGCTCCGCCGGAATACTTGGCGATGACACAATGCCGGCCGCCCTCTCCCACTGCGATCGCGGGGAGCGGCGCCTGCGCCCATCGCTGAGGGTCCTGGCGTACGACTCTCCCAGCCATTCCCAACCGCTTGGCCGCAAGAAGAAGGCGCGGCGTCGTGAAGGGCGAGTGGCCGAATTCGTGGCGCAGAGTGCTCTCATCAGCCGCGACTCCCTGCAATCGGGAAACAGTCAAAAGACACTGAAGGCCCGTGTCGGGCCCTACTTCAACGGACTCCAGATTCCCGCTATTCCCAGCACTGACTCCTGTGAGCGCGACCATAACTCCTCCTGCTCAGCTAATGCATTTGTCCTAGCTCCTCGAAGGCAACTCCAGGCACGGCGGAACTCAACGCAATTCCTGGAGCGTTCCATTAGGGACAGCCTACAGCTCATTCGACATCAGGTCTTCCACCAACGAGTGCTTGACACTTTACTCTTCATGGCCGACGTGGCTTCCCAAGCCGACCCACTCATACGGCACCTGCCACACTTCCAGCACTAATTATGGAAGGTCGACTTTATCATTTCGAACTTAACTGCTGAGAAATCGACAGCCGCAGTACTTTCATCTATCGAAGCGCCTTCTAGTGTGTCGATGATTCCGTCTTTTATGAATAGAACGAACGTCATCGGATCCTGCATGCCCGCAATCTTGGCAAAGATGTTTCCGATAGCACGCGTCTGCGGGATTAGGGTTTTCGTATTTGCCGGCTGCATGGTTGTAAGAAACCCGGCACCGGTGTTTTCTCGACTCGAGACAACCACATTACGAAGTTGCTCGTCGAGCGCCGGCGCAATTTCAGGCTTCGCAGAGCGAATGGCTTGAAGGATCGCGTTTTCAAGAGGGTTGAGGGTCATCCCCGTCTCGCCTGGGGCACCTACTCACTCATTCCCACGAAGCGGTCCCATTTGAACTCGTATCTCAGCACGCCTCGTCAGGCGCGAGTCCGAAATCGGGAAATGATGAAAAACCTCCGAGGACCCACCTCTAGCCCCGATTCACCAGATCTTAGACTCTCACAGTCCACAGTAGCGACTCCTGTAAATGTGGCTCTAACTACTCCAATCGGTCGGCACAGGGCGCCGTAGCTACCGGGGGAACCCAAGGTTTGCTCATGCGCTTCAGAAGGCCATGTGGGCTCTTACAAACATCAAAGTCACGAACATGAACACCGCCGCGGCGCTGATCAGTGCGCCCACTAAAAGAGCATAAACGCCTCGATTGAGTTCTTCCCCATAACGGAGGCTGACTTCCGGCTGAAACCGTCGACCCCAATAGCGCCGCTTGACGACATAGAAAACACTGACTGCGGCGAGCCCGATCATGGCCGGAAATTCCAGTGAGTGCCATGTTCGAGCCGCCGCCTCGGCGCCTACAGCGGCCAAAAACAATGTGACCAACCGGACTATCAGGCCGAACACTCCTATCAATGCCACAAAGAAGATTACGCCGACCTGGAGCATGCCCATGACGCACGCATTTACGGGATGCGTAGGATATGACTTGTATCCATCGGCGAATCGCTTCCAAAAAATCTTATCGAACACATTCATTGCAAGCTTGCTTTACCTTTTGCCTAAAGACTTTCGCTTCCGCCGACGCCTGTGTAAATAACCACAGTTATGGCTCCGCCGACACCAGGAGCGACCGTGGATATCACGCCGGTTACGACCGCGTCAACCAACTTATATTCCGCCGCTTCGTAGTCTCCTTGGGATATGTCATACGCGGCAGCCGCCGCGTCAACCACTGTTGCGACATAAGGAACGTAATCCGCGTAAGGAGCAGCGGCTGCCACGGTTTTGGCAGTATAGGCGGCGCCGGTTATCACCACACCGGTGACAGTATCAATCAAATCCGTCAGTGCCAAGGACGGAAGGCAAAATAACCCTAACGGATCGCCCTCCGTGACAGGATTCCCCGCAACGTATGCATAAAGATTTATTCCCCCGAACTCTAGAATGGGGTCCCGGTTGAGCCAGCGCCCATGGCTCGGATCATAAGCCCGGGTGAGGGCGAACTCCAGCCCGCTTGCAGCATGATAAAAGTAGCCGGCGTAACCGATATCCGAGCCGACCGTTCCGCTGAGCAGGGTTGGATTGCCGTATGGATCGTAGTCATACTGCGTCGCGACCGTACCACTGGCGGTGACGAGCTCCCGCACGCTACCCAGTCGATCCTGGACATAATAGTAAGGCG
>CAVSAZ010000007.1:0-18102 GCA_963726045.1 uncultured Pseudomonadota bacterium | reverse complement strand
AGGCCGGTGAGAGCGCGAGCTCTCGCCGGCTTTTTCATGTGCGCGGCACCGTCGCATGAATGCGACCAAGCGTCACCGGCGTGCGGCGACGAGCGCCCGAAGTGGTTGCGCCCTGGGCATTTCACCAGTAGCGTCCCCTCAAAGGGCAACTCGCCGTGAGTCATGTGCTCCGGTGTCACTGGGAGGGGACGATGAGGCATTCCTTTCTGACGAAAGCAGCCACCGTGCTGCTTGCCGTGGGCTCTGCAGCGATCGCCTTCGGGGCGTCGGCAGCGATGAAGCAGACACAGCCGGCCGCGGCGGAGACGCCCAAGGACGTTTCGCGCAGCTGAAATTCCGCAATCTCGGCCCGGCGATCGCCGGCGGCCGCGTGGCTGCGGTAGCCGGCATTCCGGGCAACCCGCTCGTGTACTACGTCGGCGCTGGCGGCGGCGGCGTATTCAAGACCACCGACGGCGGCCTCAACTGGAAGCCGATCTTCGACCACGAGGTAACCAGCTCGATCGGCGCGATCGCGGTTGCAGCGTCGGATCCGGATATCGTCTGGGTGGGCACCGGCGAAGCGAATATCCGCAACGACGTGCTCCCGGCGCCGGCATCTTCGTCTCGAATGACGCCGGCGCGACCTGGAAGTCGATGGGTCTGGATAATGTGGCGACAGAGGCCGCAATCGCTATCGATCCACACGATCCCAATCACGTAGTGGTGGCCGTGCAAGGACACGCGTGGGAGGCGAACGCCGATCGGGGCGTATACGTGACCACCGACGGCGGCAAGAGCTGGCGTAAGGCGCTCTACGTCGACGACCAAACGGGTGCGATCGACGTTGCGATGCAGCCCGGCAACGGCCAAGTGCTCTTCGCCGCGACGTGGCAGGCCACCCGCAAGGCGTGGACGCTCGATGACGGCGGTCCCGGCTCCGGGGTATGGCGCTCGACCGATGGCGGCCAGACCTGGAAGCGCCTGCACGGTGGACTGCCGACCGGCACCGTCGGCCGCATCGGCCTCGCGATCGCTCCGAGCGATCCGCAGCGCGTCTACGCGCTGACGGAGACTCCGGTCGGCAAGGGAACGCTCTTCGTTACCAACGATCTCGGCGACCACTGGGAACAGGTCTCGACAACCACGCGTACAACGTCCGCGGGTTTTATTTCACGACCCTGGTCGTCGCCCGACGATCCGGATCGTGTCTACTTCCTGGGCTTCCAACTGGCGGAGTCGGACGACGGCGGCAAGACCGCGCACGTGATCGATGAGTCGGTGCACGTCGATCACCACGCCATGTGGATCGATCCCACGAATCCGCAGCGCATGATCCAGGGCAACGACGGCGGCGCTTACCTCTCGATGGACGCCGGCAACACGTGGCGGTTCCTCGATGGCATGGCGATCGAGCAGACCTGCATGATTTCCGCGGATTCGCGCAGCCCCTATACCGTCTGCACGGGCCTCCAGGACAACAATGGATGGTGCGGACCCTCGTCCGTGCTGTCTGATAATGGCGTATCCGGCCAGGACTGGTTCACGGTGGCAGGTGGCGACGGCCAATACGCCGTGCCTGCGGCGGCGGACCCGAACATCATCTACGCCGATTCCCAGGATGGGGCGATGCGGCGGATCGATCTGAAGACCCATGAGTCCGATCTTCGGCTTGCCGTATCTGCACGGTCCCGCATATGTCGATGATCTGCCGACCTATGCGGAGAAGTCCGCTTCAACTGGACATCACCGATCGCCGTGGATCCGAAGGCTGTGGATACGGTCTACCTCGGCGGCAGCGTGCTGGAGAAGTCCACCGACGGCGGCCGCACCTGGAAGGCGATCAGCGGCGACCTGACCCGCAACGACAAATCGAAGCAGCAGCTGCCCGGTGGTCCGATCCATTACGACATCTCGGGCGCCGAGACCTCGACACGATCATCTCGATCCAGGTGGCGCAGAGCGATCCGAACGTGATCTGGGTCGGCACCGATGATGGCGTCGTATCGGTCACGCGCGATGGCGGCGGCAGCTGGAGCAAGGTGACGCCGCCGCGGGCTCCGGCCTGGGCGCGCGTCTTCCAGGTCGATGTCTCACCGACCGACCCTGGTACGGCGTATGTGGCCTTCGATGCGCACCAGCAGAGCGACAACAAGCCCTATGTTTACGCGACGAGCAACTATGGGCATAGCTGGCGCAACATCACGGGCGACCTGCCGACGACGAACGACTCGGTGATGGTCGTGTGTGCTCGATCCGGAAGACCCGCAGGTGCTGATGGCCGGCACGATGCGGGGAGTATGGGTGTCGCGCGACGGCGGCGGCCGGTGGACGCAGTTACAGTCCAATCTGCCGACGATGCCGGTCTTCGACCTGAAGTTCGTGCGCGGCGATCTGCTGCTCGCGACCCACGGCCGCGGCCTCTGGATCCTGGATCATGCTGCTGCGGTGGCGGAGCTCGATCCGCACGCAGTACCCGATCAGCTGAAGCTGTTCACGCCGCGCGACGGATCGAATACCGCCGTTGGGACGCGGCGAAGGTGCTGTGCCGGATTTCATCACGCCCAACGCACCGGAAGGCGTCGTCATCGACTACAGCCTGCCGAAGAAGCTGGATGCCAACATGCAGCAGAAGGCGCTGCATCAGACGCCGGTCAAGATCGAGATCCGCGACAGTAGCGGTGAGCTGATCGCGACCAACTATGGAGAGGCGAATTACGGCGTCAACCGCTTCGTCTGGAACATGCACTACGACATGCCCACCAGCGTCGACTTCGAGAAGCCGGCCCTGGTGGGCAAGGCTCCCGAGTTCGAGCGACGGGGTGGCCCCGGAGGCCCTGCCGGGGACGTACTCGATCAGCGTGACCGCTGATGGCCATACGGAGACGGAAAACGCACAAGTGCTCGGTGACCCCAACGCACCGCCCGACGTCGCCACGGAAAAGAGCAACCTGCAGCTCGCCCTGGCAGCCCGCGCGCAGGTGGATGCGCTCAACAGGATGCTCAACCACATCACCATGATGCAATCGGAGCTCAGCGACTATCGCAAGAGCGTTGCGGCGCAAGCGAACAGCGTCGATGACTCGGAGCGTGCCGCTGCGAAAGCACAGGCGCCGATCGTTGCCCGCGCCGTGGCACTCAACAAGGAGCTGGGGGCTCTCAAGGACTCCGTGTACAACCCCAAGATTCAACACACGGCGAGTGAGGACAGCATCCACGACCTGGCGGATTTCCAGAGCCTGATGGAGCGGAATTCCTTCGGCTTCGCGCGTCTCGAGGACGAGCCGCCCTCCGCGCCGGTCCTTGCGATCTCGGCGGAGTTGAAAGGGAAGCTGGACGCCAAGCTGGACGCCTACAACAGCCTGCTTTCAGGCGATGTGGCAGCGTACAACCAGGCCGCCTTCGCGGCAGGCGCGCCGACGGTCGCGGCCGGCAAGCCGATCACCATCGCTGCGGGGCCTGACATTCACTAGCAGGGATGGCGGGACCCAATGGGCCGGTGCGGGCGAAAGCTCTCACCGGCCCGTTTTTATCTGCGGCTCTATCCGGCGTGCGGCCGCCTTCCTGGACGGGACCGGCGGCGGGCGCCGCAGGCGTGATGAGATGTGTCTGCCGCCGGCGGCGGTGACCGACCAGCCGGCCTGAAATACCAGCCATAGGGCGATCGCGAACAGCAGCGCGAATACTATTCCATCGCTGGAGAGGCCGAATGTAGGCACCCAATCGCCGAATGTTGCACGGGTGATCCCTGGGTCGGCATGCAGGGCCAGATAGGCGATCTGCTGAAACAGATTGCCGTGCAGAGCCGCCACTTCGCCCTGCAGGTGCTGCACCGAGGTGACGAGGGAGCTTAGGGCGGACCTCGGCGTGAAACGTCGGGTCCTTGCTCGCCAGGTGGTACTGGACCAGTTTCGCCAGGTCGCCGTGGTAGTACTGGTCCGCGATCTTCTGCCAGGGGGCGAGATCGAGTTGCGCCTGATCCAGCCGGCCCCCGAGGCGCTGCCGGTACTGGCTGACGAAGCCTGGCGTGAGGCCGCCGGCCACGACGGCACAGATCAGGAGCAGCCCGTGATGAATCCGCGGACGAGGGCCATATACCGTCCAAAACACGCCAATGATGGTCGAGCTTACCGGGAAGAGGGGTTGCGACCAAGCGTCACCGGCGTGCGACAAGACGTTGATCACCCGGCCAGCGGCCGGCTACTAGCGCTCGTAGTGGTTGCGTCCTGGGCATTTCATCAGTAGCGTCCGCGGTATCTAAATGCAACGCGCCGCGAGTTACGCGCTCCGGCGCCACCGGGGATCCGACAATGAGGCGATATACCGTCCTGAGGGCAGCCGCCGTGCTGCTCTCCCTGAGTTGTTTCGCACTGCCTGCCATGGCGAAGACGGCCGCTCCCAAGGCGGCGATGGAGAAGCCCAAGGATGTTTTCGCGAGCCTTAAATTCCGCAGCCTCGGCCCGGCGATCGCCGGCGGCCGTGTTGCCGCGGAGGCGGGTGTGCCCGGCAACCCGCAGGTGTACTACGTCGGCGCTGCCGGCGGCGGCGTGTTTAAGACCACCGACGGCGGTTTGAACTGGCAGCCGATCTTCAAGCACGCCTCCACCAGCTCCATCGGCGCGATCGCGGTGGCGCCATCCAACCCCAACCTCGTCTGGGTGGGCACCGGCGAGGCCAACATCCGCAATGATGTGATCCCTGGCGCGGGCATTTTCCTGTCCACTGATGCCGGGGCCACCTGGCGGTCGATGGGCCTGAAGACCGCGGGTCAGATCGCGCGCATCGTCATCGACCCGCACGATTCCAATCACGTCGTGGTCGCGGTGTTCGGCCAGGAATGGACGCCGAGCGCGGACCGCGGCGTCTTACGTGACGACGACGGCGGCAAGAGCTGGCGCAAGTCGCTCTATCGTCGACGATCACACCGGCGCCATCGATGTGGCGATGCAGGGCGGCAACGGCCAGGTGCTCTTCGCCGCCATGTGGCAGGCGAGCCGGCAGCCGTGGACGCTGCATGACGGCGGCCCCAACTCCGGCGTCTGGCGCTCGACCGATGGCGGCGAGACCTGGAAGCGGCTGCGCCAGGGTTTGCCCACGGGCACCGTCGGCCGCATCGGCCTTGCGACCGCGCCCAGCGATCCGCAGCGGGTCTACGCTCTGCTCGAGGCGCCCATCGGCAAGGGCACGCTCTTCGCTACCGACGATCTCGGCGACCACTGGCAGCAGGTGTCGGATAACCACGCGTACAACGTCCGCGGATTTTATTTCACCACGCTGGTGGTGGCGCCCGACGATGCGAACCGCATTTACTTCCTGGGCTTTCAGCTTGCGGAGTCGGACGACGGCGGCAAGACGGCGCATGTCATCGATGAGCCGGTGCACGTCGATCATCACGCCATGTGGATCGATCCCACGAACTCCAAGCGGATGATCCAGGGCAACGACGGCGGCGCCTATCTGTCGCTGGACGGTGGCAAGAACTGGCGCTTCCTCGATGGACTGCCGATCGAGCAGGGCTACATGGTTGGGACCGACAGCGATACGCCGTACACCGTGTGCACCGGCTTGCAGGACAACAGCGGCTGGTGCGGTCCCTCTTCGACATTGGCCGACAACGTCGTTTCCGGCCAGGATTGGTATACCGTAGTGGGCGGCGACGGTGAATACACCGTGCCAGCGCCCTCGGATTCCAACATCATCTATGCGGATGCCGAGGACGGTGCCATCACTCGATTCGACCGCAAGACCAAGCAGTCGCTGTTCATCATGCCGTATCTGCATGGACCGGGGTTCGTCAACGACCTGCCCACGTCCCAGCAGAAGATCCGCTTCAATTGGACGCCGCCCATCGCCGTCGATCCGAAGGATGCGAACACCGTCTACATTGGCGGTAACGTGTTGCTGCAGTCGACCGACGGCGGATTGAACTGGAAGACAATCAGCCCCGACCTGACGCGCAACGACAAGTCGAAGCAGCAGAACTCGGGCGGCCCCATCCACTACGATCTGTCGGGCGCCGAGACCTACGACACCCTGCTTTCGATCCAGGTGGCTCAGAGCGACCCGCACGTGATCTGGGTGGGCAGTGACGACGGTGTCGTGTCCGTTACGCGCGATGGCGGCAGCAGCTGGAGCAAAGTGACTCCGGCGCATGCGCCCGCCTGGGCACGTGTCTATCAGATCGACGTTTCGCCGTCGGATCCGGGAACGGCCTATGTGGCGATCGATGCGCACGAGCTGGGCGACAACAAGCCCTATGCGTACGCGACGACCGACTATGGCCACAGCTGGCATGCGGTCAGCGGCGGCCTGCCGCCCGATGCCTCGGTGATGGTCGTGCGTGCCGACCCCGATCACAGCCAGGTGCTGGCAGCCGGCACGATGCGCGGCGTCTGGATCTCCCGCGACGGCGGCGACCACTGGACGCAGCTCAGGTCCAATCTGTCGACGGTACCGGTCTTCGACCTGAAGTTCGTGCGCGGTGACCTCGTGCTCGCAACCCACGGTCTCGGCGTCTGGGTGCTGGATCACTTCGCTGCCGTTGCGGAGCTCGATCCCGCTGCCGTGCCCAAGCAGGTGAAGCTGTTCACGCCGGGCACCGGGATCCAGTACCAGCGCTGGAGCCGCGGCGAAGGCGCGGAGCCGGCGTTCGTCACTGCCAACGCGCCGGATGGCGTCGTCATCGACTACAGCCTGCCGAAGAAGCTCGAGGCCGACAAGGAACAGAAGGACCAGCATCAGACGCCGGTGAAGATCGAGATCCGTGACGGCAGCGGCGAGCTGATCGCGACCCGCTACGGAGATTCCGATTACGGCGTCAACCGCTACGTCTGGGACATGACGTATGACGCGGCAGCCGAAACCGACTTCGAGTCGGAGCCGCTGGAAGGCAAGCCGCCCGCGTTTGCCCAGGCTCACGGCCCGGAGGTGATTCCGGGAACGTACTCGGTCAGCGTTACCGTTGACGGACACACGGAGACGGCGAACGCGAACGTGGTCGCGGACCCCAATCAAGCGGCCGCCCCGGACGCGCAAAAACGCTCACTGCAGCTCGCGCTCGAGGCCCGCTCCGAGATGGACGCGCTCGATCGAATGCTGAATCGCATCAATGCGATGCAGTCGCAGCTCGATGCCTATCGCAAGACCGTCCATACGGCGGCGAACAGCATCGATGCTTCCGACCGTGAGACCGCGAAGTCACAGGCACCGCTCGTTGCTCGCGCCGACGCACTCGACAAGGAGCTCGGCAAGCTGAAGGACTCCGTCTACGAGCCTAAAGTGCAGCACAAGGTGATGGAGGACAGCCTGCACCAGTTGACGGACCTGCACGATGGGCTGGAGATGGACGAGAACGTCCTCGCCAGCCTCGGCGTGCAGGCTCCGACCGGCCCGCTGCTGGCGATCGGGGCGGAACTGAAGGGCGAGCTCGCTGACAAGCTGGCCACCTTCAACTCGCTGCTTGCAGGCGATGTGGCGGCGTACAACCAGGCTGCTTATACGGCGGGTGCGCCGACTCTCGCGGCCGGCAAGCCAATCAACGTCGCCGCTGCGCCGGAGATACATTAGAATCCAGCCCGCTGCGATCCATGCCGCAGGAGACCGTCAGATGAAGCGCATTCTATTTGTCGTTGCCGGACTGTTGCTCGGCTCGCTCCTGATCGGCGCGCCTTCGGCGCGGGCGCGGACTTCGAAGGCCATCGCCGCGGCGGTCGCCGATCCCGCCCGGCCGGCCGCCGACCGGGCGCGTGATGAGGCGCGCAAGCCTGCGGAGTGCCTGGCGTTTGCCGGGGTGCGCCCCGGCATGACGATCGTGGAGCTGTTCCCGGGCAAAGGCTATTTCACGCGCATCTTCAGCCGCGCCGTCGGCCCCCAGGGCCATGTCTACGAGATCGTGCCGCCGCCGCGCAAGCAGGGCAACATGGCGACCCCCGTGCAGGCGATTGCCGATGATGCGCACTACTATCACAACGTCACGGTGATACAGGGGCCGATCGCCAACTTCCAGGTACCGCAGCCCGCAGATCTGGTGTGGACATCGCAGAACTATCACGACCTGCACAATGCGCCAGGCCTCAACGTGGCGGACTTCGACCGCACGATCTTACAAGGCGCTGAAGCCGGGCGGCACCTATGCTGGTCCTCGACCATGTCGCGCCCGCCGGGTCCGGATTCAGTGACACGAACACGCTGCACCGCATCGATCCTGCGGCGGCCAAGAAGGAAATCGTCTCCGCCGGGTTCACCTGGGTGGGTGAGAGCAACGTGCTGCACAACCCTCAGGACTCGCATACGACGACGGTGTTCGATCCCTCGATCCGCGGTCATACGGATCAGTTCATCTACGCATTCCGCAAGCCGAACTGACCGGCGCTCACTGCCGCTCGAGCACCACGTGCATGGCTCTGACGCCAGGCACGTACCGCGCGCAGCGGTAGCCCAGCCGCGCGAGATCGATTCCGGCGAAAAGCGACTCACCGGAGCCCAGCAGAACGGGTGAGACGACCAGATGGAGGTCGTCGATGAGCCTGGCCTGCAGGTACTCGCGGATGGTCTGCACACCGCCGCCCAGGCGGACGTCGCGCCCGTTGGCTGCCGCTCGCGCCTGGCGCAGAGCCGATTCGATCCCGTCGCTGATGAAATGGAAGGTGGTACCGCCCGCCATCTCGAGCGGCTTGCGCGCGTGGTGTGTCAGCACGAAGACCGCTGTGCGATAGGGCGGGCTCTCGCCCCACCAGCCGCGCCAACTCTCATCGGGCCAGGGTCCGCGGACCGGACCGAACATATTCCGGCCCAGGATCCAGGCACCGACGTTCTCGAAGCCGCGCGCGACGAAGTCGTCATCGACTCCAGCCTCACCGCCCTCCTGTCCGAACATGCGTCGTGCCGTACGCGTGGCGAACATCCATCCGTGCAGGGCCATGCCACCCTCACCCAGGGGGTCGCTCGTGCTTTGCCTGGGGCCGGCGCCATAACCGTCGATCGACACCGAAAAGGAGCGCACGCTCAGCTTGGACATGTCGCTGGCCCTCTATGCCGCAGCCGCAGCTCGTAGCGCGCGGAAGGCCTCCGCGATCCGCTGGGGAGCACGCGGCCGGGCGTACATGCGCTCGAGATAGGAGCGCAGGTTGGGGCATTCCCCGAGCAGCTGCACGAGATCCGCCCAATCGAGTGTGTAGGCGACGATGAAGTCGGCAGCGGTTACTTGGTCGCCGACGACGTAGGTGCGCCCCTGCATGTGAGTCTCGAGCACCGCCGCCATGGGCAGGAACTCACGCCGGGCAAGAGTCACGTCCGCCGCGATCCGGTCCCGCTCCGGAAAGATGGCGGTGTGCTTGGAAATCCGCCACAGCGGCTGCTCGAGCTCCGTGACCGTGAACAGGATCCAGCGATAGAGGTCGGCGCGCAGTTGTGGGTCGCTGGGAATGAAGCCGCGATCGGGGTACTTCTCTGCAAGATACAAGACGATCGCTACCGATTCGCTCAAGGTCAGGTCGCCATCGACCAGCACGGGCACCTTGGCCGCCGGGTTGAGCTCGAGGAACTCGGCGCCGTAATGCTCGCGCGCCTCCAGGTTGACGCTCACCGCCTCGAAGTCGATGGCGAGCTCCTGCAGTATCCAGCGGGCGCGTATCGAGCGTGTGGGGGCGAATTCGTACAGCCTCATCGTCGTCTCCTCGCAGCCGGCGGAAATCGCCCGCTACTTTCCCTCTAGACGCGCGAGGTTGCACTTTTTCGACAGGGCAGCGATGAAGTGGGCCTTATCGCGCGGTGAGACGAGCAGGACCTTGCCGGCACCATAGAGGATCTCGAGTCGATCCAGCGACAGTGCCGGGCCGGAGCGTGCGCTGCTGGACTCGCGGATATCGGTGATCGTGGCGAACGGAATGCGCCAGCTGAAGAAGCCGCAGCGGACCAGCAGCTGCTCGTGCAGCAGCTCGTAGGAGGTGGCGAGCAGCGTCCACCAGACCATGACGGTCCCCAGGAGCACCAGGACCAGGGGCAGCCACAGCATGCGCATGCCGGGTGGTGCCGCGAAAAGGACCGCCAGGCCGATGCACGGCAGCAGCCAGCGACAAACCGATGAAGCTGCCGTCGACCTTGGAGCGGAATACGGCATTCATGCCCGCAGTTTACGCGCCACGGCCCGGAACACCTGTGGCCTGGCTCGCGCTCGCGGGGCCGATTCCTTGCTTTGGATTTCGGCGGCTGTTACGCTCATCTGCAAATGCGAATCACTCTTATTCGTGGTGCGCACAGCCGACGTTGAGGCTACTTTGGACGATCAAGCAGCGAGCGTTCCGCGGCAATACCGCCTTTCCCCGTCGGCCTGGAAGACTTTCCTGGTGGTCATGGGACCGGGCCTCGTCGTGATGCTGGCCGATACGGACGTCGGCAGCATCATCACGGCGGCGCAGAGCGGCGTGCAGTGGGGCTACCAGCTGCTGCTGCTGCAGATGCTGCTCATGCCGGTGCTGTACATCGTGCAGGAGCTGACCGTTCGTCTCGGCATCTTCACCGGCAAGGGACACGGCGAACTGATCCGCAACACCTTCGGTGCGCGGCTGGGCCTGGGTCTCGGTCGACCGGTCTCGGGCGTCGCCACGCTCGGCGCGCTGCTCACGGAATTCTCCGGCGTCGCGGGCGTGGGCGAGCTGTTCGGCGTGCCGCGCGCGGCGAGCCTGAGCCTTGCGACGGCGCTGTTGCTCTGCTGGTCGTGTTGACGGGCACCTATCGGCGCGTCGAGCGGCTCGCGATCGCCCTCGGCCTGTTCGAGCTCGCGTTCTTTGTCGTCGCATGGCGCTGCCCATCCCGCAGGGGCGGCAGCTGGCGAGCGGCCTTGCGCACATGCCCCTCAAGGACAGCGGCTATCTCTATCTGGTGGCCGCCAACATCGGCGCGGTGATCATGCCGTGGATGATCTTCTATCAGCAGTCCGCGATCGCCGACAAGAAGCTGCTTCCCAGCCATTACCGACATGCGCAGTGCGACACGGCCGTCGGTGCCGTGATCTCCCAGGCCGTCATGGCGGCAGTGCTGATTGCGGCCGCGGCGACGATCGGCCACACGCATGTCAGCGCCAGCCTGAACAGCATCGGTGACATCACCAAGGTGCTCGTGCCCGCCCTGGGGCCAGACGTCGGCCGCGTGATTTTCGGCTTCGGTACCATCGGTGCCGCGATGGTGGCGGCGATCGTGGTTTCGCTCGCCTCCGCCTGGGGTTTCGGCGAGGTCACGGGCTACCGCCACTCCCTCGAGCATCACCCGCTGGAGGCTCCCTGGTTCTATGGCATCTACGCGCTCGCGGTCATCGGCGGCGCCGTCATCGTCGATCTCGCACCCGACCTGGTCGCACTCAACATCGGCGTGAGGTCATGAACGCGCTGATGCTGCCGCTGGTGCTCGGGCTGCTGGTGCTGCTGGCGTTCAAAGCGCTGCCGCCCGAGCACCGCCTCAAAGGCCCCTACGCCTGGCTGGTCGTCGTCGTGTCGGTTCTGACGGCAGGGCTGGGTGTGTACGGCGGGATCAGCGGCGCCCATCTGCTCTGAGCGGCCGGACTGCCGCCGCGCGGGTCACTGCGACTGCTGTCGCACCTTCATGTTGGAGACGTAGCGGGACGAGAGCCAGTAGGAGCCCAGGTGCTTCTCTATTGTCACGCTGTCGCCCGCATGCAGGGTGAGCTCGCCGGAGACGGGCGCCATCTGCTGCCAGACCTGGCCGTTGTCGAGGTGCAGCACCATGGCATTCGGCGAGCGATCCAGGCTGGCCACGTGGGCCGTCAGGTGCCACGGCGGGCCGCCCGTAAGAATCCTCTTCCAGGCCGGTGTGTGCGGCGGCGCAGGAGTCTCCGACTCGCGGTCACCGGTGCCGCGGGCGGCGGGGGCGCTCTGGGTTTGCGGTACGGGGCTGGAGCACGTTGCCGCGGCTGACATTGCTGCTGACTCGGCTTCACCGGCCGCTGCCCCGATGCGGGCGTTGCGCGCTTCATTTCCCGGTCATAGCAGGCCAGGCGCAGGCCAGGATCCGACTCCGCAGTACAGGCACGCAGACTCGCCGGTACGGTGTCAGCGCTGGGAGGTTGCGGGTACGGCAACGCAGCACAGCGATAAGCGCCGGCGAACAGCGGCGCCAGCCGGCGCACTGCGCTCCAGGGCCCGTGGGTAGCAGCTCAGGCATCGGTGTGCTCTCCGTCCTGCTTCGCCTCGATTTGCGATCCCGAGTAGTGTAACTCAGCCGCGGCACCGGGCGAAACCGCGCTGGGGAGCGGGGCGTCAGTGTGTTTCCGGGCTCGTGGCGCCGTCTTTCGCCTGGCCGTTCATCGTGATCCGACCTTGGGGACGCCGAACTTTCCCTGCAGCTGCGCCAGCTTGGCGAGATCTATCGCGCCGACGATGTTGACGATCGTCAGCTGCCGC
Organism: uncultured Pseudomonadota bacterium; assembly: GCA_963726045.1. Classification (GTDB taxonomy): domain Bacteria; phylum Pseudomonadota; class Gammaproteobacteria; order Steroidobacterales; family Steroidobacteraceae; genus 13-2-20CM-66-19. The sequence continues at coordinate 5,710 of CAVSAZ010000007.1, read as the reverse complement.
GGCTGCGCGGCGATGATCGCGACGCCATCGGTGCGATTGCCGTTGCGCAGTATGTAGATATCGACATTGCTCCCCTGTTTCAGGTCGTGTGTCGACACGATGGGCTACCCAGCCCGGAGTCAGGAGCTGCGCCCGCACCGCCTGCACGTCGGCCTTCGAATACTCCCCCGGCCCATCGAAGGTGTAGCTGCGCACGTAAATGCCCCTGATGCCCTTGATGAGCTCGTTCACTGCAGAGCTGTTCTTGTCATCGTCGTAACTGATGGCGCCGCTCGCCAGGCGCAGCAGCGACGGGTCGAGCGAGATGTCGACCGATTGCGATGCCTTCTTCGCCAGGGCGGTGAAATCCGGCAGCTGCAGGCGGCCGGGGTCGGCCGCGGTGGCCAGAGCCGGTAGCGCCAGCAACGCGGTGGCTAGAATGACGGCAGGAAATCGCATTGCAGTCTCCAGGAATCAAATTCGGTCATGGGTCGGCGCAGGCGTTGGAAGGGATCAGGAGTCGGGGTTTTCTTCGTGCGCGACAGCGGCGCGCACGATGTTGACGTTCTGGCTGGCGATGTTCAGCGCCTGCAGCAGCTGCGCCCGCGCCTGATTCGCGCGCGCCGCGGCCAGCGCATGCTGGCGCAGTTGCATCAGGCCCAGGCCGGCGATGACGCACGCCGCCAAAGCGGCCGGCAGCCAGGGGGAGCGGATTGCGCGCCGCCGCGTTGAGTCGCGCCGCCTGGATCCGAGTTGCACGATGGCTGGCGGCTCCGCGGCGCTCTTCTCGAGGCGCGAAACGACCCGTGCGGTGAGGTCCTCATCCGCAGCTTGCGGGCGCAGCGCACGGCGCAGCGCCTGTTCGAATTCGTCAGTCATGACTCGCCTCCTGCTGCGCCCGCGGCCGCAGCTCCTCGTAGCGGCGACGTAACAGCGCCAGGGATCGCTTCAGATGGCTCTTGACCGTGTTGAGCGGTGTGTCGAGGGTGCGCGCTATCTCGGACGGGTCGAGATCCTCCTGATACCTCAGCAGTACCACGGCGCGCGGCACGGGCGGCAGTTGCTGCACCAGGTCACGCAGGCAGCGCTCGAGCAGCGGATCGCCGCCCCTGTCCGGCGCGGCGATCTCCGCCGTGGCATCGAGTGGCACGTCAGGCTGCGCCGGCCGTTGCCGCAGCCGATCGATCGCGCGATGGCAGACCGTGCGCCGCAGCCAGAAAAGCAGATGCGCCTCCGAGGTGATCTTGCCGAGATGGCGATGCGCGGCGACGAAGACATCCTGCGCAAGCTCTTCCGCGTCCTCGGGCACCTTGAGCATCCGCAGCGCCAGGCTGTACACGCCATCCTGATAGGCGCGGATCAGCTCCCGGAAAGCCGCCAGCTCGCCGCGCTGAGCGCGGGCGAGCGCGTTTGCGGCTGAAACCGGCCGGCCGGCCGTTGCGTCGGCCGCTGCTGCGGGAGACTCGGTCATGCTTCTGGCGGCCGAAGGTAGGCTCACGGAATCTGCTTCCACTCATGTCTATACGAGACGCAGAGTGCTCCAGGGTGCAGCCGGCCTTCAAGACGAGGCAGCCGGGTGGAGGGCCCACCAGGATAGGGCCGCGCCGCCGGCTACGCGGGCTTGCGCAGCCACAGGAGCCCGGTGCGGATGGTGAACGAGCCATCGGCCTCGATCCGCAGCGCCTCCCGGACCTCCTTCGGCGCGCCTTCCTGCAACGAGCGGATGACCGCGACACGGTCGGCGGGCGTGCGCATCCTCTCCACCCACGAAGCGAACTCGAGGCGGGTCGGCCATTCGGCGTGCTCGAGCTCCTGGAGATTGGCGGAGGTCAGCAGCGAGCGCCACTCCGCCACTGAGCGATTGCGCACATGCGAAGGATCGCGGAGCAGCTCGATACTCTGCATGAAGGTGTCGACGAGCGCGTCCTCGTGCCCGAGCGTGTCGATGATGAGCGCGTGGCCGCCGGGCGTCAGTACGCGGCCGATCTCGCGCATGGCAGCATCCAGCCGGGTCCAGTGGTGGGCGCTATAGCTGGTGCACACCAGCGGGATGGCGCTATCGGCGAATGGCAGCGCCTCCGCGTTGCCCTGACGCACCTCGATCCCGCTCAAGTCCGCGACTCGCCGCCCCCTTGGTCACCGCCGCGAGCATGCCCGGCGAAGGATCGAGAGCCACGATGCGAGAGACGTGTGGCGCCAGCGTAAAGCTGAGATGTCCGCCGCCGCACCCGATATCGAGCGCCAGAGTGGGGCGCGGCTCCAGCTCCGAAACGAGGGCATCTGGCCTGCTCGAGATCGGGACCCGCGGCATGCACGGCACTGGTCAGGTAGGCGTGGGCGCGAGGCTCGAATTGGTTCTGAACCGTCTGCTCATGGGTGCTCATGAGTACTCCGTTGGCGGGAGTCCAACGGTAGGCGGATGACTCAGAGCCTGTCCAGCGTCAGCGAGTCGTAGTTGCCCCCCGAAATACTTGCCCAATGCGGCGACGAAGACCTCGTTGTCCGTCGTGGCCTGCGCAAAGAGCCGCTGCGCTTCTGTCCGGCGCGCAGCTCCGCCAGGACCTGCCCGATGACGGGCCTGCGGGCAGCGACGAAACGCTCGAGATTCAGAGGCTGGCGATCCGCCTCACGCGCGGCTCGCCACCTGTCGGACCACGTGGTGCGTGGGCCGCGCGCTGCATCCACTGCGCCACCCGGCGCGCATCGGCCACGCGCGTGTACTTGCCCCAGGAGTTGAGCAGCACCATGACGACGGTGCGGTGATTGATGACCGCCTGCATCACCAGGCAATGTCCGGCGGCGTTGGTGAAGCCGGTTTTCTGCACGACGATGTGCCAGGACCTGCGGTCCACGAGCGCATCGGTGTTGTGATAGGCGACCATGCGGCGGCCGGAGCGGATGGTGTAGCCGCGGCTGGTGGAATAGCGGCGAATGACCGGGCTCTGCGCCGCGGCCATGACCAGCTTCGCGAGGTCGTCGGGAGTCGAGGTATCGCTGCTCGAGAGGCCGGTCGGCTCGACGAAATGCGAATGGGTCATGCCGAGCGCGCGCGCCTTCTCGTTCATGGCGCGGATGCAGGCGGCGAGGCCGCCCGGATAATTGCGGCGCCAGCGCATGCGCGGCCCGGTTCTCCGAGGCCATGAGCGCCAGGTGAAAGAGCTCCGCGCGGCTGAGGCGGGTGCCGACCGCCAGCCGGGAGTAGGCGCCGATGCCGACGGCCCGGTCGGCGGCGGTGACCTGCAGCTCCTCATCGAGCGGCTGTGCCGCCTCCGAGACCACCAGTGTGGTCATGAGCTTGGTAATCGAGGCGATGGGAACCGGCGCGTCGGGCCGCCGGGCGTAGAGCACCTTGTGATTGGTGGTATCCAGCACCAGGGCTTCGCTCGAGCGCAGATTCGGCTGCACGACCGCCCGGCGGTGGCGCCGGCGCAAATGATGGTGGTGCGAGATCGAGGCGAGGTGGATTGGCGCTGCGGCGCAGGCGGCCGAGGCGGTGAAGAGCAGGCAAGTCCACGCGAATGACAGCAGCCGCGGGCGTCTGGCATGCCCCATGGCCAACTTTGGCAGGAAATCGGACCCCATTTTTCAGTGTTCTCCGCGTTCGGCGCTGAATTCGAAGGTTAGCAGAGCATGATCCCCGACCGGGCGCCGTGACGCGCGGCGTGTTTCAGCGCCAGCTTGCGTGAAGCCTACAACAATGTTGCGGGGTCAGGCTACGCCGCGAGAGCGATTGCCACCTGTACGCGGTTACGGCCGAGCCGCTTTGCGGCATAAACGGCGATGTCGGCCTGGGCGATCAGCGCCTCTCCCCAGACACCGAGCTGATGGCTGCTGGCCACGCCGATGCTGCAAGTCAGCTGGATCGGAGTCGCATGGCCGTCGATGCGCTGCTCCGCCACGCGCACGCGAATGCGCTCCGCAATCAGTTCCGCCGCGGCCGTGTCGGCGCCGCTCAGAATCACCACGAATTCCTCGCCGCCGTAGCGGCCGATGATGTCCGACTGGCGCAGCTCCGCCTGGATGGGATCGATGATGGCCGCGAGACAGGCATCGCCGGTTGCATGCCCGTACGAGTCGTTGATGGTCTTGAAGAAGTCGAGGTCCAGGAAGAGCACCGCTACTGGCAGCCCGTTTGTGCGCGCGTCACGGCAGGCGCCTCAAGCTGCTCCAGCAACGAACGGCGGTTCAAAACGCCGGTAAGTGGGTCGGTCTTCGCGCGGCGCTCGGCCTCTGTGAGCGCATGACGCTGCTGGCGCAGGCGGTCCGCGACGCCGAGGCGATGTAAGGATCGCGGAGGCGACCATCGATCCCGGCAAGCCATAGTAGAAAAGCGCCTCGTCGCTCACTGCGCGGGTAAAGAGCAGCCGTGCCGAAGTGACGATCGCGAACGTCTCGAGCAGGACCCAGGCGAAGAGAAACCAGCCGGCGGCGCGATTGCCGCGCCGCCAGGCGAGGAAGGCAACCACCAGGACGAAGACGCCGGCGCCGAGAAACATCAGGTTCGCCGAGCGCGACCACCAGCGGTCCCAGCCCGATGAGCTCGCCCGCGTTCGCCACGGCCAGCGCCGCGAACCCGGCTGCCATCCAGCCGAATACCCGATAGACCCGCGGCGAGGTATGGCGCAGATCCGCGATCTCGCGCGCGAACAGGCTGGCCATCGCGCCGACCAGAGCGATGGGGACGTTCCAGGCATAGGGGCCAGGCCGCTGGCCGCAGCCAGCCATGGCCAGCGAAAGCCTTGGCCGGAGAAGTAGGCGAGGTAGACCGCCTGCAAGCCCGTCATGGCCGCATACAGGACGAAGAGCCGATCCGACAGGACGAGCCACATTGCGGCGGTCGCGAGTGCCAAGGCTGCGAGTGCTCCGCATGCGAGGGCGATCATCAGCGCCTGCCGCGCCCCGCGCGCGAGCACGCCCATGAGGGTAGCGGCGCTGAAGTACACCGGGTCCGCCTCAGCCTCGACGCTTGCAGGCGGGCGTAGAAGACCTGGCCGGCCTGCAGGCCGCCCGGAACAAGGAACGCAGCCTCCCGGGTGGCACCGAACTCCGGCAGCAGCGCCGCCCGCACGAGAGGCGTGGGCGGGCCGCTCCCCGAAGCAGGCGCTTGACGGTAGAGCGTGATCCGCAGGTCGCGGGCGGAGCCCACCAGGACTATCGGCAGGTCGGCGGCGGCAATGCTGCGGGGCGCCTGCAGCCGCACCCATTGGATGCCGGCCTTCTGGCGCACCGCGAGCTGCGATTTGGGGGCTGTAAAGCTCTGGTCGAGCGCGCCGCCGGTTACCGCCGCGGCACTCGGGGGCCGGCTGCTGCCGGCAAGGACCCGCAGCTCCAGGGCGGAATCAGCGGCTGCGGCGCTGGCGAGCGCGGGTAGCGACAGGCAGGTGCTCAACAGCAGCGCCCAGGCTATACGCCTGGTCGGGCGGTGAGCACCATCCAGAGAAGGAGAGCTGGCTCGACACACTGGTAAAGGAGCGGCTTCCTGCCACTGATCGGACCTTGCTGGCGATTGCGTGGCATCGTCGCAGGGATTCTACGGGGGCGCAATCTCGGCCATGGAATACGGGAGGCCTTCCGAGTGCGGCCCGGCACAGGGCACGGTTGACACTCCACGCCCCCCTACCTAGAATCGCCGGCCTTTCTCGGTCCGGACCAGCATCACGCCGGCACCGGAAACAGCGCGATACACCCACCGGGCCGCCGAGCGACAGCCAAGCGGCCCGGTCTTTCTTGG
>CAVSAZ010000006.1:0-842964 GCA_963726045.1 uncultured Pseudomonadota bacterium | reverse complement strand
GCGTAGTCCGTTCCCAGGATCACCCCGATGGCGAGACGCAGGGCGAGCAGCTCGGCGCTCGAGCGCGCCAGCACCTGCAGCAGCGACAGCGCGCCGAGCACCGCCATGTTGCACGCGAAGACCGGCCGTCTTCCCCAACGGTCCGCGGCCGGCCCGGCGAAGAGAGCACCGACGAAGATGCCGACCAGCGACGCCCCTGCGATAAGACCGGTCCAGAGCGCGGTGAGATGCAGCGCCGGTGTTGCCAGGCTCAACGCGATCCCGATGATGCCGAGCCCGAAGCCGTCGCTGAATTCGCCGCCCGAGGCGCCGATCGCCACCCTGAAGTGGAACAGGCGCACGGGTGCGTCGTCGTACTCGATCCGCTGGAGTTCCGCCGCCGGGACGCTCACGACGGCCCTGCGATGAATTGCGTCATCGCGCGGGCGACCCCACGCGGGTCCTGCCAGATGAGATCGTGACCCAGGAACGGGAAATCCCGCACCTGCGCTCCCTTGATCCCCGACTGCAGCGCCGCGCGTCCTTCAGGCCCCTCGAGACTGTCCTCACTGCCCCAGATGAGGAGCGTCGGCGCCCGGATGCGGGCCAGCATGAAGCGCAGGTCGACCCCGAGCAGGGTCTGCTGCGCGATCGCCCGCCATACCCGCGCCGGAATAGCCGCCGCATCGCGCCGCTCACGGTCGGCGAAGAAAGACGGGTTGATGCGCATCGACAGCTGCCACCAGCTCTTCATGAAGGCCGAGTCCGCATCGATGGGATCTTTGAGACTCTCCGCCCCGGCGAGTGCGGCCGGCAGCGCCGTTGCGACCGCCGGACAGTCCCCGCCCGACACCGCGCCGAAGTACGTGCCGGTGGACGAGATCAGAATGAGGCGCCGCGTGCGCTCGGGCCATTCCTCGGCAAAAGTCTGTGCGACGATGCTGCCGAGCGAATGCCCGACGACCACGGCGCTCGAGACCTGCAGTCGCTGCAGCAACAGCCTGATGTCGTTCGCGAAGTCGAAGCGCGTATAGCAGCAGTCCGGCTTGCTCGATGCCCCCTGCCCTCGCAGGTCGGGGATGATGAGGCGAAAGCGCCCCGACAGGAAGGGCGCGATCGGCGCCCAGTCGCGCGCGCTGTCGGTGTAGCCGTGAAGCAGCACGACGGGTACGGCATTGCGCGGCCCGATGTCGAGGTACGCCAGCGTCTCGCCGTCGCTCAGTCCGAGCAGATGCTTGCCGGCATCGAAACGCTGCAGATAGGCCTCAGTGATCGCGGCGTGCGCGGCCAGAGGCATCGCCGCGGCGAGCCCCAGCGCCAGCACACCGCGGCACATTGTCGTGATCGTTGCTCTGCGCATGCGCGCCCTCAATCATGCTGTGTCCAGCTGTAGCCGAAATTCAGCGAGATCACCCGCGGCCGCATCGGGGTCTCGGTGAGAATGATCTCAGTGTCGGTGGTGAAGAGACTCTTGTCCACGTTCGTGAGGTTCGCGCCGTTGAGCGATAAGGTCCAGTTGCCTTCCGATACACCGGCGGATGCGTCCAGCGTCGTCCAGCTCGGCATTCTGAACTGCGTGAAATAGGTGGTCGATGAGATCGATTGCGCCTGATGTTGCAGGCCTCCCTGCACGAACCAGATGTACGAGCCCATGGGCCAGTCGTATCGGCCCCGCAGATTCCACTTGAGCGGCGGCGACAGGGCCGTGTCCTGCCCCTCGGGACCGTAGGGATTCTGGATCGGGGTCGCGACCCCGCCGACGTAGCGGCTGGTGAGCGGCTTGCCGTAATTCGGGCTCGCCGGATTGTTGTCCGTGAGGAACGGCGAGTTCAACTGGTGGCCGCTGTTGATCGCCGCGGAAGCATCTACCGTGAGCCCGCGCATTGGCCTCGCCGCGAGCTGCAGCTCCGTCCCACGGACCCGGTACTTCGGCCCGTTGATCGCGAAGATGAGATTGCCGAAGCCGCACTGCGGGCAGAAGAACTCCTGCTGCGCATCGCTCCAGATATCGTTGTAGATCGAGCCGTTGAACATCAGCCGCTGGTCGAACCAGACCGTCTTCCAGCCCACTTCCTGGTTGGTAAGGATGTCAGAGTTGTACGCCAACGGCGTTAGATACTGAGGTATGCCCTTCGCATCCGGCTCCTCCGCGGAGCTGCCTCGGTTGAATCCGCCGGGACGGTAGCCCTGTGAATAGGTGTAATACACCATCGCCTGCGGCGTGATGTGCCAGGTCAGATTGCCACGGCCGAGATGGCCGGTCTCCACCAGCGTATGCAGCTGGTTGTTGAAGTCCGTGCCATAAGGCGAGGAGGCGCCGTCGGGGAGTCCGTCGGTCCCGCATGGCGCATAGCTGCCGTTGACGATCGGGTAGTTTTGCAGCTGGCTCGAGCTGAATATCTTGCAGTAGAAACTGCCCACATCACCACCGGTCTCCGAGTCGTACATGTCGAAGTAGCGGATGCCGCCGCTGATCGTCAGGGTATTGGGGATGATGTCGAAGCTCGATGAGACGTAGGCGGCGCGCTGCTTCACGACGCGCTTGAAGTCATCGAAGAAGCCCACGCTCGGACGATCGCCGTAGATATATGCCGGGGCGCCCGGCCAGGACTGAACCGTCAGGAAGCAGCTCGACGTCGCGCCGCCCGGGGCGCAGTTCGGCAAGGTCTTGTAGCTCCAGGCCGTGTCATCCCAGATGTCCAGGTCGCCGTAGAAAATGCCCATCAGGCCCCGCAGCCGCCAGGTATCGGGCGTGCTCAACCGCAGCTCCTGCTGCACGTTGGTATTGCGCTCGGTCTCGTTCCAATACGAGCTCGGCGAAGCGCAGGTGGCGTTGGCATTGCCCGTCGTGGAACTGTAGGACACGCCCGCGCACTGGTAGTAGTAGCCGAATCTGCCACGCGCGTAGCTGGTGAGATCCTGCGTCTGATCGACGTTGCGATCGAGGTAAGAGCCTGAATACACCAGGCTCAAAGGACCAATCTGCCCGTTCACGGTGAGCGCGGTGTCGATGAACTTGTCCTTGTCGTAGGAGGGGTTGAAGAGATTCACCGACAGCGGCGGCAGCGCCACCGTGCCGACGGGTGCGCCGGTGGCATCGTTCGTCTCCTCTCCGACCGTGCTGTACGGCATGTCGTAGAAGACGCCCTCCGCGTCCATGCTCTGCTGCATCACCGAGAGCACTGCGTTCCAGTCGTCGTTGAATTTGTAGAGCAGCTCCCCGCGCACGCCCTGGTAGGTGAGCGGATTGATCGCATTCCCGGTCTGGTTGAAGTTGTTGATCGTGGGACTCAGCGGGACGATGCCGCCGTTCTCGTCCGCGAGGCCGAGATCGGTGCCGTTGCGCGCGAAGGTCGCCGGCAGATTATTGATGTAGCCGCCGCGGCGATCGTTGAATATGACCAGCCGGCCCGCCAGCTTGCCCTGCAGCAGCGGAACGTTGAGGACGGCATTCAGGCTGTTGTTCGGGTCGCCGTGCGCCGTGCTTCCGTAGCTGGCGCTGACGTCCACCGAGGTCGTATCCAGCTGCGGCTTGTTGGTAATATAACGGATGACCCCTGCCTCGGCGCCGGCACCGAAGAACATCTGCGGGCCTTCATCGATTTCCACGCGCTCGAGGTCGACCGCATAAACATCGAGGTTGCGGGCCGGCAGCAGCGTCGACTGGTCGTCGAGATAGGTTGCCACGTTCGGAAAGGGTCCTACCGAGCCTTGCCCTTCCGGGTCCTCGTTCGTCGAGGAGAGTCCGCGCATGGTCACGATGTCATTGCCGGCGCCGAGGCTGCCGGTGGTGACGTTCGGTACATACTTCAGATAGTCCGACAGGGTCTGCACATTGAGCTGCTGCAGCGTCTTGCCCGTCAGCACCTGGATCGTGATCGGAACGTTCTGCGCGTTCTCCGTGCGCCGCTGCGCGGTGACGAGCACTTCCTGTAGCGTCGAGCCGCTCCCGGAATCCGCAGGAGCCGGCGCAACGGGCGCGACAGCCGCAGCATCGGCAGCGAGCAGCACATGCGCCGCAGACGCGCTCAAAATAGCCGCAATCGTGCGTGCGAGCTTGTGATTAGATTTCATGCGCCGACTTCCGCAGGCCGAAGAACTTTTGTAGTTCGAGCTCACGACTCATCCCCCAAATAAAATTGGAATCTCCGGCCGGGTTCAGGTCTCCCGGCCGAGCAGGCTGTCCTCATAGGGAAAGCGTGAAATGGGCTCGGCGCCCGCATCCGTGATGAGGAACTCCTCCTCGAGCTTCACACCCTCCGGGCCTCCTACCTCGCCGATGTAGCTTTCGACACTCACCACCATTCCGGCTTCGAGCACCCCAACGCCGCCGAACCTGTCAGAGTCCTGCAGGTGCGCGATGTAGGGCGTCTCACCGTGCATGCCGACGCCGTGCAGAACTGAGGTGTAGCGCCGGTCGACGAACGGCTGCGGGATCCGCCAGGCCCGCTCGGCCACTTCCCGGTAGGCCATTCCGGGTTTCAGGATGCCGGCGTTGTGTTGAATCTGCTCGTAGGCGAGCGCATACAGCGTCTTCTGGTAGCCGCGCGGGCTGCCGGGGCCGCAGAAAAAGGTGCGCGAGAAATCGGCGTAGTACCCGAAGCAGCCGATGGTGTCCGTATCGAGGGCTACGAGCTCTCCGGGCCGCACGCGCCGGCCGCTCGCCTCGCTGAACCAAGGATTGGTTCTCTGCCCGGAGGTGAGGAGCCGCGTCTCGATGAACTCTCCTCCCTGGCGGATCACCTCGCCGTACATGACGGCAAAGAGCTCCTGCTCCGAGATGCCGGGCCTGAGCGCCTCCCGCACGGCCGCCACGGCGGATTCCGTGGCGGCCATGCTCTGCTTGAGGCAAGCGACCTCTTCTGCAGTCTTGATGCGACGGACGTGCAGCAGCTCCTGCTGGCAATCCGTCACCGTGCAGCCTTCGGCTTCAAGGGCCAACGCCAGCAGGTGGGCGCAGCGATCGAGACCGACTTTCTTCGACCCGCGGCCGTGTTGGCGCACCAGGTCGGAGATCTCCTGGGCAAACGGCCGCGCCGTATCGGCGTCGCGTCCCGCGACCGATGACCATACGATCTTCGAGTGCCGCACTTCCTGCACGGTCTCGAGACCGATCGAGACGTGCGCGCTTTGCGGATACTCGAAAAGAAGGACCGGCCCCTCCGTCGGAACGAAGAAATAGCGCGTCGAGTTGCGCAGGAAGTAGCCGAACATGTTGCGCGATCCGGTCGCATAGCGCTGATTGAACGGGTCGAAGAGCAGCACCGCCGCGTAATCCTTGTCACGCATCATGGCGCGGATGCGCTCGAGCCGGTCGGCACGCAAGCGCCGGGTGTCGACGCTCGCGGGCTCGGTATCGGTGAGCCAAAGGCCCGGGCCGGCATCGAGGCTCGCGTACGTGTTCTCCGGCACCGAAAACCCCCTGCAATGGTGTGCGCCGATCATGAAGCAGCCCCATGGCGCTTACCATTCAAATGCTTGCAAGTTCGCCTTGCAAAAATGCAAGACGTCGTGTGCACTCGGCAGCTGCGGGGGTGAGCGCGATGAATTCACGAAAAATCGATTGGAGCGACCTGCTGCATGTCCTGGCTCTGGCGCAGCATCAGACAATGGCCGCAGCGGCCGCGGCGCTGCGCGTGCATCAAACGACGTTGAGTCGCCGCATCTTCGCGCTCGAGGCTCGCCTCAAATCGCGACTCTTCGACCGCATCGACGGCCGCTTTACTCCCACTGCGCGCGGCATGGTCGTCGTGCGCCGCGCGCAGGAGATGGAATCCGCAAGCCTTGCGCTGCACGATGATCTCGCGCATGACCCGGCGCACGGACGGCCGATCGTGCGTGTCTCGGTGATTCAAACCTTCGTCACCGGCTTCCTGGGCTGCCACTTCGCAGAATTCCAGGCCCGGCATCCCGACATTGGACTCGAGCTGATCTGCGAGAATCGGGATTCGGTGATCGAGCACCGCGAGGCTGACATTGCGATCCGCTACGTGCGCCCGGCGCAAGGCCAGTCGGCGGTGCGCAAGATCGGCGAGCTCGGCTCCGCCGCGTATGCTCCCAAAGCGCTCCTTCGTCCGGGTATCGACTGGCGCCGTGAGCTGCCGTGGATCGGATTTGCGCACGTCGCCGATCGCTGGCCGGAGTTCCAATGGATCGAGGCGAACGTGCCGCCCGAGCGTCTGGCCATGACCGTCAACGGCGGTCCCGCCTACACCGAGGTGGTTTCACGCGGCTATGGCGCGGGGCTCCTGACCTGCATAGAAGGCGACGCCCGCCCGCAATTGCAGCGCCTCAGCGGACCGGCGCCGCTGATCGTGCGCGAGATCTGGATCCTGGTGTTGCCGGAGCTGCGCCGTAATTCCGCGGTTCGCAAAGTCCTCGACTGGATCATCGCCGTGACCCGACGCGAGGGCAAGAGCCTCCTTGGATCGCCCTCCAGGTCCGGGATTCAGGCCGACTGAGGCGCGGTTGTGCCTGCGGCGGCTGCGGCTGCCGCCTTTTGCTCGTCCTGCAACAGGTCGCGCGCCGACAGCCAGTAATGCCACGCCGCCCAGAAGCCGGTGGGCACGAGACAGAGCATCGCGAGCCGCAATGATTCCGCGTCGGGCACGTGGTGCGGCGCAAACCAGTCGCTCAGGAGTCCGACCATCTGCGGCGCGATGACGAGGTTGCAGATGTTGGCGAGAAAGAGCAGTACGGCGCAGTACATGGCGCGCATTCTCGGCTGCGCCAGATTGTTGAGAATCCCGAACCCGGGTCCGAGATACACGTAAATGGAGGGCACATACAGCCAGAAGAGCGCCTTCGTGAGCGCCAGGGAGTGGCTGGAGTAGATGATCGCCGTCACGCCCGTGGCGAGCGCGATGTTGATGGCGAGGAGGCGCATGACCCGCCGCTCGTCGGAGAGCCATGGGCGGGACAGCAGCCACGTGCTCCCCACCATCGCCGCGCTCCCCGCTATCAGGTGTATGGGCCCGAGTATGCCTCCGGCCTGCGCCACGTTGAGCGAGTAGCTGCGCATCAGGAACGCGGGCGTCCACCACATGAGGCCCCAACCCCAGAGTGCGGTCAGGGACTGAGCGAGGATGGAGTGCACGGTGGAGCGCTGGCGCAGGAGGAACCTCATCGTCTCGAAGAAGGACGGCGAGGCGCCGCGATCCTCGCACTCATCGAGGCATCCGCGCCGCGGCTCGCGAATGCTCGCAGAGGACGAGCAGCCCCACCAGAACCCCCGGTATGCCGAGGGCGAGGAACATCGCGCGCCAGCCGAGCCGGTAGGCAATCTCGCCCGGCCACCTGCGAGCCGAGCCAGGCGCCGATCGGGGCGCCGAGGGAAAAGACCGACAACGCCATGGCGCGGCGCGATGCCGGAAAGAAATCCGACAGGATGGAGTTGGCGCCGGGTGTACCGCCGGCTTCGCCGACGCCGACGCCGATCCGCGCCCAGAGGAGCTGCCAGTAAGCTGCGCGCGATCCCGGTCGCGGCCGTCAACACCGACCACGCGATGAGACAGATCCCGATGATGTTGCGGCGGCTGCGGCGGTCGAGCAGCCACGAGAGCGGAAAGCCGAAGGTGACGTAGAAGATCGCCAGCGACACGCCCGTCAGGAAGGCGATGTTCGCATCGGAGAGATGCAGCTCCCGGCGGATGGGCTCCAGCACGGTGGATATCGAGTAGCGATCGGAGATGCTGAGCGTGTAGACGAGGCACATCATGCCGGCGACGTACCAGCGCTCGGCCAGCGAGGTGGTTCTGGGTCGGCTTCATGGAGTCTCCCTCGCGAAACCGAACTCCGCCGCGGCGTGGTAAATCGGCCTGGTGCAGGCTGACCGCAAGACTGCGCCGCACTCCAGATTTCGAATATGGGATCGCTCTGAGCGTGTCCTCCAGACGCCACAACGAGACATTCACGTAACCGCAGATCGTTTGCGCGACGTCGACTCACCTGGAAGCTTCGGGGATGAATGTCGAGGGGAATCAGCTTGGCCAAGCACATCGCGCACCTTGGGACCGGCAAGCCGCAGGATGACATAAGCATCGCTCTGATCGGAAACCGAAGCGCAGTCGCCCGAGCAGTGGCCGCAGGGATTCCGCGAAGGAGTTTGCCGCACCGTCGCGAGTAGCGAGCCAGGTCTGCGGGCCGATGCCGGCGATGCGCGACATCGCCGCGACTCGCGCGCCGCGGCCCGCTCGGCGGCTCGACGCCGAAGCTGCGCATGAAAGAGCTCCCCAACCGGCGCGCCTGTCCCCTGCGCGCGCAGCGATGCGCGCGATTCCAAGTCCGTCGCGCTCCGTGGCAATCACACCGCCGCCCTTGCCGACGCTCGTCGGCAATCCCGCAAAGGCCGAAGCCCCGATGACCGTTGGATCGGCGCTCATGCTCACCCCTTCAGCCGCTTGCCGTCCGGGTCGAAGAACACGGGATTCGTGACCTCGACCTCGACATCGCCGCCGGACAGCGGGTCTATGCGCCACGACCCGCTCGCCGATCCGCTCGCGGCCTCGCTCGAGGAAGCCGAGTCCGATCCAGTGACCCAGCATGGGCGAGAAGGTTACCGAGCTGAGGAAGCCCTCATCGTTCGCCAGGCTCGGCCGCGCGCCGATCCGCAGAAAATGGGCGCCCGCGCCGAGTCGCGCCTCCGGCTGCAACGGTTTCACACCGATCAGCGCCGGCTCGATCCGGCGCGCTCAGTCCCGGCCTGGCCGCGAGCACGCGGCCGATGTAGTCCTTCTGTGCCGACATCATTCGGCCGAAGCCGAGATCCTGCGCCGTCGTCGTGCCATTGAGCTCGGCGCCGGTCACATGTCCTTTCTCGATGCGCATCGACCCGAGAGTCTCCATGCCGTAGGGCACGATCCCCAGATCCTCACCGGCCGCCATGATCGCGCGCACGGTCTCATCCCCATGGCGGGCCGGCACCGCGAGCTCGTAGGCGAGTTCGCCCGAGAACGAAACGCGGAACAGCCGTGCGGGCCGCCCTTGCCACTGAAACTCCGCGCAGGCTACGTAGGGAAAAGCCGCATTGGAGACATCGAGAGCACCGCCGAGCAAGCGCTCCAAGAGCGCGCGAGCGCGCGGGCCGGCGACCGCAAACTGAGCCCATTGCTCGGTGACCGATGCGAGCTGTACATCGAGCCCGCTCCAGAGCACCTGTCGCGCGTGCTCGAGGTGCTGCAGCACTTTGGACGCATGGGCGCTCGTCGTCGAGAGCACGAAGTGACTCGGCGACAGGTGGGCTGCGGTACCGTCGTCGAGTACGATTCCGTCCTCGCGCAGCATGATGCCGTATCGGACCTTCCCTACCGGCACGCTCGACATCGCATTGGCGTAGAGGCGATCGAGGAAGACACCGGCATCCGCGCCCTGTACGTCGATCTTACCCAATGTCGAGACATCGCAGACGCCGACGCCGTTGCGCACCCCTAGGACTTCCCGTATCAGCGTCTGCTTCCAGTCTGTCTCGCCGCGCAGTGGAAATGCCTTGGCGCGCCGCCACTCGCCGAGATCCACGAAAGTCGCTCCGAGGCTCTCGGCCCAGCGATGGCTCGGGGTCAGCCGGCATGGCCTGAAGTCCGGGCCGCGATGCACCCCGGCGAGCGCGCCGATCGCCACCGGTGTGTAAGGCGGCCGCGCCGCGATGGTTCCAAGATCGGCGGGCGCTCGCCCCGTGAGGGATGCGGCTATCGCGTGTCCGTTGAGGGCCGAAGTCTTGCCCTGATCCGTACCCATGCCCAACGTCGTGTACCGCTTCAGCAGCTCGGCGGAATAAAAGCCTTCGCGCGCCGCGATCGCGATATCGTGAGTCGTGACATCATGTTGGGGATCGACGAATGCCTTGCCGCGGACCCCTTGCACGAGCCAGAGCGCAGTGCCGCTCACCGCCTCGTCATCGGCCCGCGGAAGACTGAGCGCCGGTGCTTCGAATCCCGCGGCGCTCGCCGCCTCCCTGCCGGCCGCGGCGCCTGTGCGCAGCGCGCCCGCCAAAGAAAAATCACCGGCCGCGGCGCCGACAGCGACCATCCCGCGCGGCAGGTCGGCGGGCGCGAACCCCGCGATGGCCTCAGACCAGCGCGGACGGCCTCCAAGGTGGGTAGACAGCGCCGTGTTGGGATCCCAGCCTCCCGCCACCGCAAGCGCGTCCGAGGTGATTCGCGTGGTGCGCCCTTCCCCGTCACGCACATCGATTCCTTTGACTCCCCTGGCGCCGTGAGCATCGATGACCTGTGCACCCAGCATGACGCGCAGACCAAGACGTCTCGCCTGATCGGCGATAGCCGCGGGGATTTCCCGCCGTGCATCGACGATCACCGGCACCTCGACATGCGCGTCGACCAGGTCGAAAGCGGTCTTCCAGCCATCGTCGCACGCCGTAAAGACCGAAGTTCGAGGTCCCGGGGTCACCCTGAAGCGATTCACGTAGGTGCGTACCGCGGAGGCGAGCATGACCCCGGGCCGATCGTTGCCGCCGAAGACGATCGGCCGCTCCAGCGCACCCGCCGCCAGCACGGTGCGGCGGGCGACGATCTTCCAAAGTCGTTGTCGCACCTGATGCGCGGCAGGTTCGGGCAGATGATCCGCTACACGTTCGAGCGCCCCGAACGTATTGCCGTCGTAGGCTCCGAAGACCGTTGTCCGGGTCATCACCCGTACCTCGGGAAGCGTGGCCAGCTCGTCAGCGGCTCGCCTGGCCCAGAGCGCCCCCCCGATGCCATCGATCTCGTGACGATCGCCGTTCAGGCGACCACCGGGAACAAAATCCTCATCGCAGAGGATCACGCGCGCGCCGGCTCTGCCGGCTGACAGTGCGGCCGCCAGACCGGACGGGCCGCCACCCACGACCAACAGGTCGCAAAAGGCGTGCGCCTTCTCATAGGTGTCAGGATCAGCCTCGAGGCTGGCGCGGCCCAGGCCCGCGGCCCGTCGGATGGCGGGCTCGTAGACTTTCTCCCAGAAGGCCGCCGGCCACATGAAGGTCTTGTAGTAGAAACCGGCGATGAAAATGGAGGCCAGGCTGGAATTGACCGCTCCGACATCGAGACTGAGCGACGGCCAGCGATTCTGACTGCGGGCTTCGAGGCCGTCGTAGAGCTCCACGACCGTGGCGCGCGTATTCGGCTCGCGCCGCGCACCGCAGCGCATCTCCACGAGCGCGTTGGGCTCCTCCGAGCCGGCGGTGAGAATGCCTCGCGGCCGGTGGTATTTGAACGAGCGTCCGAGCAGCCTGACGCCCGACGCCAGGAGCGCGGAGGCCAGCGTGTCGCCCGGATGACCCGTAAATCGCTTGCCGTCGAACCTGAAGGCGAGACTACGATCGCGCCGGATGGCTCCGTCGCCCTCCTTCAGGCGGTTTGTGCCCATCAACGCGAGGTCTCCGTTGCGAACTGCACCCCAAGGATCTCGTGAGTGCGTGTGTTGCGGGTCACCCGCAGCCATGCGAGGCAGCCTGCCGCGTGATACCACAGCTCCTCATGCGAGCCCGCAGGGTTATCGCGCAGATATACGGCTTCGTAGTAGCGCTCAGCGCGGTCTTCGGCATCGGCCGGCGGGTGATGGAAACCCGCGTCACCGAGGTAATTGAACTCGCTGACGTCCCGCTCCCCGCAGAATGGGCATTCTATGCGCATGGCGTCTCAGTGCAGATTCGGCTGTGGCCCCTGCCCCTTCTCATCGAGCAGGTTGCCGCTCGCAAACCGGTCGAGGCGATAGGCGCGCGCCACTTCATGCGGCTCGTCCCGCGCGAGCAGGTGCGCGAAGCAATAACCGGAAGCCGGCGTAGCCTTGAAGCCGCCGTAACACCAGCCGCCGTTCAGGTAGAGTCCTTCAATCGGTGTGCGATCGATGATCGGCGAGCCATCCATCGACATGTCCATGATGCCTCCCCAGGAGCGCAGCATACGCACCCTGCCGATGGCGGGCATCAGAGCCATGCCGCTTTCGCACACGTCCTCGACGGTGGGTAGATTGCCGCGCTGGGCGTAAGAGTTGTAGCCATCGATGTTGCCGCCGAACACGAGGCCGCCCTTGTCCGACTGGCTGACATAGAAATGGCCGGCACCGTAAGTCACGACGCACGGCACCAGTGGCTTGAGGGCTTCCGACACGAACGCCTGGAGCACGTGGCTCTCGATGGGCAGACGCAATCCCGCCATGCGTGCCACGTTCGAGGTGTTGCCAGCCACGGCCATGCCGATTTTCCTTGCCCTGATATCTCCGCGCGACGTGCGCACGCCGACGACCCGGCCGCCTTCCCGGATGAACCCGGTGACCTCGCAGTTCTGCACGATGTCGACACCACGCCCGCTCGCCGCGCGCGCATAACCCCAGACGACAGCGTCATGTCTTGCTGTACCGCCCCGCGGCTGCAGCAGTCCCCCCTGGATCGGAAAGCGGGCATTCTCGAAGTCGAGAAAGGGCAGCATGCGCCTGACCTGGTTGGCGTCGAGCAACTCGGCATCGACACCGTGCATGCGCATCGCGTTGCCCCGGCGCACATAAGCGTCGCGTTGGGAGTCGGAATGATAGAGGTTCAGGACCCCTCGCTGACTCACCATGGTGTTGTAGTTCAGATCCTGCTCGAGCCCTTCCCAGAGCTGCATCGAGAGCTCGTAGAACGGGTTGTTTCCGGGCAGCAGGTAGTTCGAGCGGATGATGGTGGTGTTTCGGCCCGCATTGCCGAGCCCGATCCACCCCTTCTCGAGCACCGCAACATCTGTGATGCCGTGCACTTTCGCCAGGTAGTGCGCGGTCGCGAGGCCGTGGCCGCCGCCGCCGACGATGATCGTGTCGTAGGCGGGCTTCGGGCTGGCGTCACGCCACGCAGGCTCCCATCCCTCGGTGGCCCGCCACGGCCTGTCGCAGCAGGCTAAAGATCGAATAGCGCATGGCCCCTCATCTTACCCGTGCTACATTAGCGCCGCGGCCCGGTATCGCACCTGCCGGGAAGGAGACGCAATGGCGCTCGGATTCTCCGGCAAGCCTGTTCGAATAGCGTTCCTGCTCGTTCCCCGATTCTCCATGATGGCGTTTGCCGCCGGTGTCGAGCCGCTGCGCTCCGCCAACCGTCTTGAGCGGATCGACACTCTTCGAATGGCAGCTGGTCTCGGCCGACGGCGATCCCGTCGAGGCGAGCAACGGAATCTCCGTCGCGACCCAGGGCCCGCTGGCTGAGCTCGCCAAAGTCGACATGATCATCGCGTGCGCCGGTCTCGAGGCGCCCGAGGTCGAGCGCAGCGTCAAGCTCCACCACCAATTGCGCCGACTCGCGGGTCACGGCACCGTCGTCGGCGCCATCAGCAGCGGCTCGTTCCTGCTTGCCGAGGCGGGACTCCTCGCCGGACGGCGCTGCACCGTTCATTGGGAATACCTCGAGGCCTTTCGCACGCGGTATCCGCACCTCGAGGTGACGGAAGACCTGTACGTGATCGACCGCAATGTGTTCACCTGCTCCGGGGGCACCGCCGCGCTCGACATGATGGTGCATTTCATCAGTCAGGTGGGCGGCAGCCAGCTCGCCCTCGCCGTTGCGGAGCAGTTCATTCACCCGCAGGTGCGGACGCAGGAGGAGCAGCAGCGTCTCGATCTGCATGCGCGCTATCGCATCGAGAACCCGAAGCTCATCCAGGTCATCGCGCTCATGGAAGGGGCGCTCGATGAGCCCATGGAGCTGCGCGAGATGGCGCTGCGCGCCAACATCTCGGTCCGTCAGGTCGAGCGGCTCTTCCGCGAGCACATCGGCTCCTCGCCCAAGAGCCTTCTATCTCGACCTGCGCCTCGCCAAGGCGCGGACTCTGCTGCGCCGGACATTGGGCTCGCTGCGCACCATCGCGCTCGAATGCGGCTTCGGCTCGCCGTCTCACTTCTGTCACGCCTACAAGCGCCGCTACGGTATTCCTCCCACGCACGAGCGCCGCTCATCCGCCGCCGACGACGCTGGGCAGCCATCCCTGCAGCGCCGGCCAATCCGGCTGCAGGCTCGCAAACCGGCTCAGTTGTAGCGACGACAGATCGGCGAAGCCGCAGCTGCCGGCTGATCACCAGATCGCGGATCGCGCGCCCGGCGGCGGGCGAGAGCCCGAACCCTACGCTCGAAAGCGTCGCAATCAGTCAGATTCTCCAATCGCGGAGGGACGGTCGATGATGGGCCGGCCGTCGGGCGTGTTCTCGATGAAGCCTGCCCAGCTGCGTATCACACGCGCATGAGAGGCCTTCGGCAGGAGCTGGCAGAGTCGTCGCGAGATGCTGGCGAGCAGCGGCGTGGAGTGAGGCCGCCCATGCGCCACGTCCGCGACATTGATCCATTCATGAGGGCCGCCCCCATAGGCAAGGTTGCCTCGCAGGGTCTGGCGGCCGTAGAGGCCGTTGCCGTCGACTCCACCCAGCGACATCAGCGGTAGCGGCTCCGTCACGATCATCTCGGCGCGAGCGCTCATCAGCGGCACCGCAACGCCGAGGAACGAGGCGAGCTCTCCGGTCGCAGGCCCGGCAGCAATGACCAGGTGGTCGCAGGCAAACGTGCCGCGGCTCGTCCTCACGCCTACTACTCGGTTGCCGCGCGTATCGAAGCCCAAAGCCCGGGTGTGCTGCAGCAGCCGCCCGCCACGATCGCGCAATGCCCAGGCGTAAGCCTGCAGGGTGCGATGCGGGTTCGCGTGGCCGCCGAAATGATGCAAGTAGCCGCCGAACGACATTGTCTCCCGCGAGCGGTACGAGCTCCCGTACCTGCGCGGGATCCAACACTTCGGAACGGAACCCCTGCGTGCTCGCCGTTGTCGAGCGCGCGCCGATACAGCTCGAACTGCCGCTGATCGAGCGCAATGCGAATTCCGTTGGGCTGGAATTCCGTCGGATAGCCGAGCAGCTCGTCCATGAGCGGCCACAGGCGCTGCTCTTCCCGGAAGAGCGGGCTGTGATGATGCGAGCAACCACCGCCGTTGCGTCCCGAGGCGCCCCAGCCGGCCGCGCCCGCTTCGAGTACGAGAACATCGACTCCGTCGCGAGCGAGCCACCACGCGGCGCTCAGCCCGGTGACGCCCCCGCCGATGATGACTACCGCGGCGCCGGCGCCGTTGTGGGAGCTCATTCGCCGGCCACCGGCTCGTCGGCGCAATATTCGGCCGGGGCGCTCAGCCGCCAGAATGGTATCCATTGCGAAGGGATGCCGAACCAACTTTCCCAGCCCTCGCTCATCGCAGCCGCCTCGGGCAACGCGGCCAATTGCCCGAGCCGCAGAGGCCGCACCGGCGGGCGATAGGTCGCGAGCGGAATGTCGGCGAGCGCGCAGCCTGTACCGAGGGCCATGACCGCCGCGATCTGCTCACGACAGCGTCGTCCCTGACATGTCCCCATTCCGGCCCGGGTGAGCCGCTTCACCACATCAGGATGTGGCGCACCCTCCGGGTCCACTCCGGCCAGGCCGCCCGACTTCGGACGCCTGCCGCCGCCAGTGCAGATAGCGGGGTGGGCTTCAACTCGAGAACATCCGCCGCAGTCACTTCCTCGCACTGACACAGGAATGGCGTCGCCGCCGATTTCAACGTCATGGCGCGCACCCACGCCAGGCGCTCCCGCTCGACATCCCTTAAGAGGGGATCGGGCGATATCGCCTCCTCCTCGGGGACATCGGGCCTTACACCCAGGGCCCGGAGAGCCGCGATGGCGGCCATGCGTCCCTCGCGGCGAGCCGTGTCTTCGGACAGCGTCTTCGATGGCCAGATACCGGCGCAATCTCCAGCGGCATACAGAAACGGCAGTGAAGCTCTCTGAGCGCCATCGAGGATCGGCGCCGTGGCCGCCGCGCGCAGCCTGAAAGCTCACGGCGCAACCCGCGGCCTCGATCAGCTCGATCGCAGGTATCGCCGCCACCGCCGAGTACCACGGTGTCACACTCGATCTGCTGCGGCGTCGCCTGCGAGCCGGGATCCGTCCCGGCCGACTGCAACGAGTCGGACGGCAGTGACGCCCTGTGGATCGCCAACAGTCTGTTCGATGACGTAACTCGTGAAGAGGCGCGCCCCGCTGGCGAGCAGAGGCGCCAACAGCTCCGCCGGCCCTGCGATCGTTTCCGCCTGCTCGACGACCGCCGCGATCCGGACGCCGGTATGCCATTAGAGCATTGCCGATCTGCAGCGCTTCCGCGCCGCTGCCGACGAGCACGCCTGTCCGGGAATCCAACGCCTGGTAGATCGTTGCCAGCCTGTATGCCGCGCTGGCGCCCATCACCCCCGGACGCTGCCAGCCGTCAAATGCGACGCCCATGTCCCGGGCACCCGTGGCGACGATGACTTGCCTGAAGCGAAGTAGATACGCATGGTCTTCGTCCGCAAGACCGGCCACATGGCCGTCTATCCAGCCAGCAGTCGGTCGCTGGGGGAAAAGACCCCAGACGGCAGTTCCGAGGCGCACGTCGACGCCAGCGTCGATCGCCTCGGCCAGCTGCGGCCGGGCCCCCAGGAGCGATTCGAGCACGGCATTACGATTCGCCGCGGTCGCGGCCATGCGGCCGCCGAAATGCAGCGGCACGTCCTCGCCCATGGTCTGCAGGGGCACGGGATTCTCATCGACCAGGGTGACCCGCACCCCGCCGCTCGCGGCGGTCAGGGCGGCCGAGATCCCGGCCGGTCCGGCGCCAACGATGAGCAGGTCGGTCGATTCGTCGATGGGCGGCTGCTTGCCTGCCACCGACGCGCGGTCCCGGCCCGATGGACGTGTGCGCTCGCGATTTCATGAAGTGGTGAGCCAGCATGGCAGGCGGCCTGTTGACGGAATATCGTATTCGCGACGACCCATTGCAGATTCCCGACCATTGCCAAGCGCTGGATCCGGGCTCGTGCCCGGCCCAGCGCGCCGCGATCAAGAAGCGTAGTTTTTGCTCGCCGGCTCCGCCACCTGCGGCGGCGGGGTACGTCCCTGTAGCTCGACGAAAGGTCACCACATCGAAGAAGGTCGCGCGACGACACCGGCAGTGTCGGCTTTGCGCAAACCTCGACAGACCAGCTCCGAGATCATCGAAACATGGAATCACGGCGACGACGCGAGGGCGGCAGAGGCCGCCGCGCGGCCCCGACCCACCTGCGACAGCTCCCCTGGCGCGCGGTGCGGAATCCCTTTGCGCCCATGGAAGTGCTCACCGTCGGACCAGCTCGAGGCCATCCATCTCACCTCACTGCGCATTCTCGAGGAGCTCGGCATCGAATTGAGGTCGCAGCGCGCCTGCGACATCATGCGGGCGGCGGGCGCCCAGGTGGACGATGCCACCAGCACGGTGCGCATCGATCGCGGGCTCGTGGAGCAGGCGCTCGCGACGGCGCCGCGCTCCTTCACGCTGACTACCGCGCAATCCGGCCCGTCAGGTTACTTTGGGCGGCAATCACATCAACTTCGGACTGGTGGCGGGACCGCCCAATGTCCACGATCGCGAGCGCGGCCGCCGCTCGGGCAACTTCTCCGACTACTGCGACTTCATTCGCCTGGCGCACTACTTCAACGCCATTCATCTGCTCGGCAACCAGGTGTGCGCACCGATCGAGCTGCCCGCGAACTCGCGCCATCTCGATACCTACCGCGCCAACATCCGCTACTGCGATCTGGCTTTCACGTCAGCGCGATCGGCGCCGGACGGGCGTTGGATGGGATCAGGATGATGGCGATCGCACGGGGCATCACCCTGGAGGAGATTGCCGCGAGCCCGGGCGTGATCACCATCATCTCGGTCAACAGTCCGCGCCGCTTCGATGAAGGGATGACCGAGGGGTTGATCGCGATGGCTGACCCACGGGCAGCCGGTTGTGATCACGCCCTTCACCCTGATGGGCGCCATGGCGCCGGTCTCGCTCGCCGCGGCGTTGGCGCAGCAAAACGCCGAGGCGCTTTTCGGCGTGGTTCTGGCGCAGGCAGTACGCCCTGGGACGCCTGTCGCGTACGGCGCCTTCACCTCGAATGTCGACCTGCGCTCGGGTGCACCTGCCTTCGGCA
The DNA here is from genome assembly GCA_963726045.1 of uncultured Pseudomonadota bacterium. GTDB lineage: Bacteria > Pseudomonadota > Gammaproteobacteria > Steroidobacterales > Steroidobacteraceae > 13-2-20CM-66-19. The sequence continues at coordinate 825,012 of CAVSAZ010000006.1, read as the reverse complement.
CGCCGGAGAACGCAAGGCCAATGTCGCGAGCGGCCAGTTGGCGCGACGGTATGGACTGCCCTATCGGACATCCAACGCCAGCGCCTCCAACGCAGCCGACGCCCAGGGTGCATACGAGACCGAGATGTCGCTGTGGGGTGCCATTCTCGGCCATGCGAACCTCATTTATCACGCCGCCGGCTGGCAGGAGGGAGGACTCACCGCCTCGTTCGAGAAGCTGATTCTCGATGTCGAGATGCTCCAGCTCATGATGCAGTTCCTCGAGCCGGTGCAGGTCGATGAGGCCGAGCTCGGCTTCGAGGCGATCCGCGGCGTCAAGACCGGCGGCCATTTCTTCGGTGAGCCGCATACCCTGGAGCGCTACGAGCACGCCTTTTACGAGCCGCTGGTCTCGAACTGGCAGAGCTACGAGAACTGGCAGATCGCGGGCGGCCACGACGCCACCCAGCGCGCAACCGGGATCTGGAAGCGGGCGCTCGCCGAATACGAGGAGCCGGCGCTGGATCCCGCGATCGCTGAGGCCCTCGATGAGTACGTCAACCGCCGCCGCGGCGAGATCGGTGACGGCGAGCCTTGAGGGGGTCCACTCAAAAGTTTTCCGACAACGTCACGCCTACTATTCGCGGTTGGTTCACCGCAAAGTCGTAGGTAGGAGCTCCGAAGCCTCCGTTGCCATACCCGAGGTACGCCATCTTGTTCGTCAGATTGTTGACGTAGACGTTGACGCGGTAATGCGCATTACGGATGCCGATGTGGAAGTTACAGATCGAATACGCGGGCAGCGACGTGCGGTTCTCGTCGAGCCGTTGGCCAGTGTACTGGTAGTCACCGCCGACGAAGCCCGTCCAACCACCGCCGACAGTGTGGGAATAATCGCCATAGGCAGTGGCCGTGTACCTGGGGACATAGAAAAGCGGCTCGCCGTTTTCAGCCACGCCGGCGACCGTTTGAGTGAACTTCGCCTGCGTGAACGCGCCATTGGCGCCCAGCGTCACCCCGGCCAGCGGTATCCATGTCACGTCCGCCTCGGCGCCCCGACTGAGCGCGGTTCCGGCGTTACCATCGTTGACGATGATGCTTCCCGGCAGCGGCACGAGAGTTTGGATGTTGCGCCAGTTCATCCAGAAGACGTCGCCGTCAAATGTTAGGCGTCCGCCAAGCCCCCGGAGCTTGAGTCCGGATTCGTAATCCCACAGTGAGTCAGGCTCGTAGTAGTCCGCGTAACCCGGAGGGGCACCATACGGGATCGTCCGGCCGCCGCCGGGACGGTAGCCACTGGCTGCACGCGCATACCACATCAGATCATCGGTGAGCCGCCAGCGAAGTCCTGCGGAGTATGTATTCGAGCCCTCTTCGAAAGCCTGATATGACGTGATGTACTGGGACGGATCGCTTGGATTCTGCAGCAGGCCTGCCTGTCCGCGATAGCTGGTTTGCGAAATATGGCTGTCCCGGTACCCGGCGCTGATATCAAAACTGGGGACGATGTAATAGGTAAGGTTTCCAAAGCCGGCGTATTCCGTCAGCGTGCCCTGACGAAAGGTCGAGTCCAGGTTGTTATAGTCGGGAAGCGCTACCTGATACACGTTGACCCAGTCGGTCACGTATTCGTGCTGGAAGAACATCCCCGCCATCCACTCCATCGGCCCCATTCTGTCGGAATCGAGGCGCAACTCCTCGGTCACTTTGTGGGAGGGGAACGCTTCGGCGCCCCCGATCGGCGTGGCCGGACTTGCCTGTGGGAGACCAATCGCCTGATAGATGGACGTGATGTCGCTTACGCTATAAGGATTGAGCGTCGAATAGCTGGTAGCTGACACCAGGGTGACTTTGTCCAACCGATAGTTGATCTCTGCTGAATACAGCCGCATCGCGTTGGTAAACGGCTCCGCCAGATAGCGGAGCTGACTCCACCCGCCATACGCGGGCTGCCCCGTTGCTGCATTGATATCCACTACATCCTGGCCATGCACCGCCGTGTTCTGCGAGATGACGTTGAGGCGAATCGACAAGCCATCGAACGGCTGGTAGAGCAGTGACCCATGGAAGCCACGATTGTTCTCGCGATTGGTGTCTTCTCCGCCTACGCCCACGTCCGCGATGTAGCCCCCGTCGTGCAGATAATAGCCATTCAGACGTACCGCCAGCTCACCGGGAATGAGCGGCATCGACACCGCTGCGCTGACCTTGCCTCCCGGCGCGCCGTTGTAGTCTTGGCTGTAATCCTCCGTGGCTGCGAATTCCGGCTCATTTAGGTCCGGAGCGCGCGTGACGTACTTGATCAGGCCGCCCATCGAGGACGCCCCGTACAACGTCCCCTGCGGTCCCTTGAGCACCTCGATGTGATCGAGGTCCGTCGGATTCATGTCGAGCGTGAACAGTGCGCTCTCGGTCAGAGCGCTGGTGGGTCCGAATGGCACGCCATCGACATAGGTGGCAACCGTGGCGCCCACACTCTGTGGAGAGATTCCACGAATCTCCACCTCCCCGTACCCCGGCGTGCCCTGCGACTGCAGCGACACCCCTGGAATGAAAGCGAGATAGTCCTGCAGGCTCTGCGCGCCGCGGTCTTCCAGGAACTGTCCCGCCACGACCGACACCGAGAGACCGATCTTGCTGAGCTCCTCTCTGCGCTTGGTCGCCGTGACGATCACTTCCTTGAGTACATTGGAGCCGTCGTCGCGGGCAGACTGATTGCCTGCTGCAGAAGAGCCAGCACTTGTCGCGCCAGCTGCGGCCGCGGCAAGGCCGGCCCGGATACCTCCGATCAGCGACAGCGCGGCCAGAAGGCAGGCGCGGTGGGCCATGGAGTCGAATGTAGCTCTCATCACTGACCTCTTTTCTCGTGGTGACAGCACCCAACAACAGACAGTCAGTGGCCCATGAGGGTGTCGATGAGGAAGCTCATCTGCATCGCCATGTCGGCGGTCTGGGTGTACTCGTCCGGATAATCGTGCCCGCCCTCCGATCCCTCGAGGAGCATCGCCGGAGCGCCGACCGACTGCATCTTCGCGACGTAGAGCCGCGAGTGACTCGGCCCAACCTGATTATCGGTGGTCGCAACGACTACGAGCAGCGGCGGATAGGTCATGCCCGCCCTGATGTTGAAGTACGGATCCCACGTCTCCATGACGCGCCGTTGGGCTGGGTCGCTCCAGTCGCCGAACTCCGCGGCCATCCCGGCGCCGATGCCGCCATCGCCGTGCCCGACGATGGCGAAGTCGGCTACCGGAGCGCCGATCAAGGCGGCTCCGAAAAGATGTGGCCACAGAGCAATGGCACCCGATGTCAATATTCCGCCATTGGAGTGTCCGGTGATCCCGAGATGGGCGGCGTCGGTGAAGCCGGAGCGCTCCAGCGCAGTCGCCACCGTGGCAAAGTCATCGAACATCTTCTTCTTGTTCATTCCGGCGCCGGCAAGGTGCCATTCGCCGCCCCTCTCGCCGCCGCCGCGCACGGCGGCAACGGCAAAGGCCCCGCCGCGATCGAACCACGACTTCCAGCTCGCCCCGAGGTGACAGCAGAAGTAGCTCGGGTCGTCGCTGACACCGAAGCCGCCGTAACCTTGCAGGATGGTCGCGGTCGGGCCGCTGTGCGCGCCAGTCTTGTGCATGAGGTAGTAATCGATGGAAACGCCGTCCGAGCCGCGAGCGGATCGGATATCCACGGCATAGCCGCGCAAGTCCGCCTCAGGAGCTGCGCTGTCGATGACGACGGGGGCACCTCGACCGAGCCACCGAACGCGTGGCGGCGTCGCCATTCCCTCTTCGTGCAGAAGGATGTCATCACTGGAGTGATCGGACGATACTGTGAGCGTCACTCCAGCTGGCTCCGCCAGCCGCCGTTTTACGATCCAGCTGTCGCCCTTCGGCCTGACGATGTAAAGCGCACGCCGAAGATCGTGGACGCCCACGACAGCGAAGCCTTCCTTCAGCCCGCTGAAGCCGCCGGAAAGATAGACCCCGCGCGGCGGCGTCATCACAACGCTCACTCGTCCCGTCGCGAAATCATAGGCAACTATGGTATCGGCCGGGTACGTCTTGCCGTTGATGGCCTGCGACGTCGCGAGCTGCACTGCGAGCCTGCCCCGCGTGAATACGGGTGAGCCGAAATTGTCGAGCTGATCCGGCAACGGCAGCTCGGTCACGCGGCCATCGAGCGTCACCTCCTCGAGCTGGAAGCTCGTGTAGGTCTTCGCCTTGCTGATGAATATTCTCCGCTCGCCGGGCTCGCCGGTCACATCGAATTCGAAAAGCGAGTCCGTCGGGCGCAGCTCGAATATCTTCGGCGCCCGGGAAAGCGGTGTTCCCCGCTTCCACACATGCAGCTCCGCCGGGAATTGGCTCGGCATGACGCGCGCCCCCTCGGTCGTGTGCGCGACGAGGAGAGTGTCGCGGCCGATCCAACCCACAAAATTTCGCCCGGGAGCGATACGAAACCCATTCGGCACCAACTGTCCGGTTTTGAGGTCGAGCTCGACGTACGCGTTGTCCTGGTCTCCCTCGTACCAGAGCGGGATCATGCAGCGATCGATTGCCGGCGCGAGACACTCCGCTTCAGGCTGCAGCCACTTGATCGTATAAGGATGCGAGACCGTCCTGTTGTAGGCGTCGAGATCGAACACCGTGCGCCAGGTTCCCGGCTGACCGTCAACGGTCGCCTCGGCGGTCGCGATCATCCCGTAGGGGTGGGATTTGTCGTGCACGAAGCGGATGTAGCGGTGTCCGCGGAGAAGCCAATACGTCGGCAGTGGCCTCTGCGAGGCGTGTACCGCCCTCATGTCAGCGAGCACCGCCTTGAACGTCGGTGAGGACTCGAGCCTGGTCCGCGTCGCATCGGTCTGCCGTTTCGACCAGGCCACGGCCTTGGCTCCGTGTTGCGGGATCAGATAGGCGAACGGGTCCGCAGCCGGGCCGTTCGCCTGCGCCCGCGCCACCGGCGCGCGCGCAACTAGCGCGGCCGTCACGCAGCCCACCATTACAGCGCAGGGGATAAAACGCATGTTCCGCTCCTCGATCTTGCCTGTCAGGGCTTCGCGGGCACTTTCTCGAGTGCAATCGTCTGGTGGATGAATCCGGCCAGATCCCCAGCAAGCTGGTGGCGCGCCGCCGGGTCCGCATAGATAACGTGTCCGGACTCATAGCAATGGTTCTGGACTCGCGCCTGCTCGTCGGGTGGAAGCTGCGCGGTGACGCGGGCATCGCCTTCGCACATGTTGAGTGGATCGAAACGGCCCGTCGCCACGAATACGCGGAGTTTTCTGTCACGCCGCAGCGCGTTCGGCATCCACGGGGGATTGTCACGTGCGATCCAAGTCACCTCTCCGTCCTTGAGGGTCGCGGCCCAGTCGTCGGATGGGATCGGCAGGTCGTAGTCGAACTGTCCGCCGGCGGTCCTGAGCTTCGGTCCCGGCTGCGGCCGGTATCCGTCCTCGATCCAGCTGTAGGAAAGATCCGTGTCATACCCAAGCTCGCCGCGCAGGTATCGGTCGAGCGCCAGTGGCGACCCTTTCAGGTTCTCTTTGGCCTGCAGCTCCCTCGTATCCTCTTCGCTCAACGGGTTGTCGCCATCGCGCCCCATGAAATTCGTGATGAACTTGGCGGCGTGCATGACCAGCGTCTTGCGCCTGAAATCCACGGGCTTCATGCCGGTGTACCGTGCAAGCTGCGCGATGATCCGGGTCTTCTGCGCCTCGCTCAGCGTGGCGACGTGCTCGAGGGCGGGCTCGTAGACGTTGGTTGCCCAGTCGATCGCCGCTTGCATCGTCGCCGCGCGATTGCTCATCAGATCCGGCGCCAGCCGCTTGTAATAAAACGCCGTAGCCGTCCGTGCGGGGATGTGCATCGCATCGTAGAAGGCGATCGGCTGCGGAACATTGGGGAAGTCGCCCGAAATCAGGATGGTCCCGTCCAGCCGGTCACCGCGATCCACCATGAAATCGGAGAGCGCAGCCGCGCGGAACACTCCATAGCTCTCACCCGCGACGAACACCGGCTGGTCCATGGCCCGAAGCCGGGTACGGAAGGCGCGGATGAACTCCGCGGTCGCGGCGACATCCCCCCGTAGCGTGAAGAACTCCGCAGCGAATCTCTCCTTCGCCGGGCGGGAGAAGCCGGTCTCCATGGCGTCCATGAACACCAGGTCCGTAGTGCGCAGCAGTGTCTCGGGACTGTCCTGCACGTGGTTGCCGACCATGATCCGCGGCCCCAGTCCGCCCATGTGGATGATTGAGGACGGCACACCCGGGCCACCATTCCACGCAAAGGTGATCGGTCGCGGTAGGCCCCCCCTCGGGTTGACGCGGTAAGCCACGAAGAAAATGTAGCCGTGCACTTCGCCGTCATCGCCGCGCCGGATCGCGAGTCGACCTATCTGGGCTTCATACGTCAGCGGACCGTCCACGGTCTGGACGGTATGCCGGGAGACGACGATCGGCTCGTCGCCCTGAACCAGGGGAGCAATGACTTGCCGCGGCGCCTCAGCCGTAAAGCTCGTGGCGGCACGCGCCTCACTCGAGATCGAAGCGACGGCACACACCGCCAGCACGAACGTCAGCCCGCCGATCGAGGGACTCAGCCGATCCTTCACCAACATCGCTTTCGCTTGCATCAGAAATTCTCGGTGAAAGAGAGGCCGACTGTCAGAGGCCTGTAAACGACGACCGTATAGGGCGGCTCGCCGGCGAAGTAGCCGAAGTCTCCGATGTACGCCCTGCGGTTCGTCGCGTTCTTGATGTAGAGACTCAATCTGCATGCATCACGTGCGACGCCTGCATGGAGGTTCAGGATCCCGTAGGCAGGCAACGGATAATCGGTGGTGTCGAGCTCGGATGAGGTATAGCTGAAATCGCCGCCGGCATTTCCTGTCCACTCCCCTGTCAGCGGGAAGCTGTAGTCGGCGGACGCGCTCGCCGTGTACTTTGGCACGAGAAACAGCCGCTCGCCGTTGACGAAGGTATTGATCGTCTGCGTGAAGACGGCGTCCGTGTAGGCCGCATTCACACCGACGACCAGCCCCTTGAGCAGCACATAGTTGGTCTGCAGCTCGAGGCCCCGGCTGCGAGCCGTGCCGCCATTGCCGTCGGTGTTGAATTGCCCGATGTACACGAGTGACTGGATGTCAGTCCAATTGATCCAGAAGCCATCGGCATCGAGCGAGAGACGGTCATCGAGAGCACGCACCTTGACGCCCGCCTCGTAGCTCCAGATGCTGTCCGACACGTAGGACGCCGAGAACCCCGGAGGCGCGCCAGGCGGAATCGTTCGGCCGCCGCCCGGACGGTAGCCGCTCGCCGCGCGCAGGTAATACATCACGTTGGTATTCATCCGCCAGCGGATGCCGGCCGAGTAACTCTTGGGGCTCGCCGAGAAGCTCTGTGCGTTGGTGAGGAAGCTGGTGGCGCTGCCCGTATAGAGCAGCCCGCCATAGTATTGGGAGCGGCTCTGGTTGATGTGGCTGTAGCGGGTGCCCAACGTCAGGTCGAGCTGCGGCAGTATGTAGTAGGTGGCGTTGAGGTATGCGGCCGCTTCGCTCAAGGTTCCGTACTTGTTATCGATGCCGAGCAGGTTTTGATATTCGGGCTGTCCTGCAGTGGTGTAGTACGGATAGAGATTGCCGTCGCCGAGAGCCTCGTGCTGCAGGAACGTGCCCGCGATGAACTCCACGTGCCCCAGCCGATTGGAGGTGAAGCGCAGCTCCTGGGTCTCCTGCTGATCGGAATGGCGCCCGATGGCTCCGGCGGGGTCGGATGGCGAGACGCCCAGTCCGAAGGGCTCGAAGTCGACCGTCACGTCCTGATAATTTTCCGGCTTGATCTGGGAGATGCTGGTGGCCGAGAGCAGCGTTCCGTAGAGGGTGTTCCAGTTGATCTCGACCGATCCCAGGCTGGTCTTGTAGGCGAACTCTTCGGGAATGTAGCGCTCCTCGGCGAGACTTCCATAGAGCGGACGCAGCGTGTTCGGGTCCAGGTCGACGGTGTCGAGACCATTGACGGTCGATTGCTGCGTCATGGCGTTGAGGTCGATGCTGAGATTGGATGTCGGCTTGTAGAGAAGCGTCCCCCGCACGCCCCAGTCGTAGCCGCTGTTGGCATCCTTGCCGTTGAAGCCGACATCGTCGATGAACCCGCCGATCCTGCGGTAGTAGGTGCTCACTCGCACCGCGAGCTTGTCCTCGATGATCGGCGTCGAGAATGAGCCACGGATCTTGCCGCTCGGCTGGCCGCCGTCCGTGAAGCTCACATCCTCGGTCGCGCTCCCCTCCGCATGCTCCAGGCTCGGCTGTTTGGTGATGTATCTGATCACTCCCCCGAGCGAAGTCGCGCCGTAGAGCGTGCCCTGGGGCCCTTTCAGCACCTCGACCCGCTCGATGTCCGCCGGATCGAGGTCCGGGGTGAAATCGCCGCCCTCGGCCAGATTGCTCGAGCCGCCGAATGGAATGTCATCAATGTAGACGGCGACCGTCGCCCCGACACTTTGGGGCGAGATGCCCCGGATCTGGAACGAGCCGTACCCTGGAGAGCCGTACGACTGCAGGCTCAGGCCCGGCGTGAGCTGCACGAAGTCCTCGAGGCTGTTGGCCGAGAGCGTATCGAGCTGCTCGCTCGTGACGACCGAAATGCCCTGCCCGACCTTGCTGACCGGCTCCGCGCGCCGCGTCGCGGTTACGATGATCTCATTCAGCGTCGATGCGACCGGACCATCGCCATCAGCCGCGAGGGCGGCCCTCGGGGCGACGATGCCAGTGAATGATGCCGATGCAACGGCAAGCACGATCAGCGGGCGGTTGCAGCACGAAGACATTTTCTCTCCCCGGTTCAAGGCGAGCGCCTGCCGCATGGCTGCGGACCTTTGGCGCTTCTTCATTCATGGGACGCGCGGCCGCCGCGGATCGTCCGCCGTCGGGAAGAAAAAAGTCAAAAACTCTGGCTGAACATCACGCCGACGGTAAGAGGCCTGTAGACCACTACCGTGTAGGGCGGCTCATCGGCGAAATAGCCGAAGTCTCCTATGTAGGCTCTGCGATTCGTCGCGTTCTTGACGTAGAGATTGAGCCTGTAGGCTCCCCGCTCGGCGCCCGCATGCAGGTTCAGGATGCCGTAGGGGGACAAAGGGTAGTTAGTGGCGTCGAGCTCCGAGGCGACGTAGGCATAATCGCCGCCCAGGTTTCCGGTCCAATCGTACTTCAGCGGGAAGTTATAATCCGCCGTCAGAGTCGCAGTGTATTTTGGCACCTGGAACAGGCGCTCGCCATTGAGGAAGCTGTTGATCGTCTCTGTGAAGATGGCGTCGGTATAGGCCGCATTCAGGCCGACGACCAGTCCCTTGATCAGCACGTAGTCGGCCTGCAGCTCGAGGCCCCGGCTGCGGGCGCTGCCGCCATTGCCGTCCGTGTTGAACTGACCGATGTACACGAGCGACTGAATGTCCGTCCAATCGATCCAGAACCCATCGGCATCGAGCGCGAGCCGGTCGCCGAGCGCGCGGATCTTCACGCCCGCCTCGTAGCTCCAGATGCTGTCCGATCTGTAGTCTGGCGAGAACCCGGGCGGCGCCCCGGGGGGAATGGTGCGGCCGCCGCCCGGACGGTAACCGCTCGCCGCACGAAGGTAATACATGACGTCCGCATTCAACCGCCAGCGCAGCCCGGCCGAGTAAGTCTTGGGGCTCGCCGAGAAGCGCTGCGCGTTGGTGAGGAAGCTGTTGGCGCTGCCGCTGTAGAGCAGGCCGCCGTAGTACTGGGAGCGAGACTGATTGATCCGGCTGTAGCGCGTACCCAGCGTCAGGTCGAGTTGCGGTAGTATGAAGTAGGTGCCGTTGAGGTAGAGCGCAGCTTCGTTCAAGGTGCCGTACTTGTCATCGATGCCGAGCAGGTCCTGCAGCTGCGGCTGGCCCGTAGTGGTGTAGAACGGGTAGAGGTTGCCGTCCGTCAGATACTCGTGCTGCAGGAAGGTCCCGGCGATGAACTCCAGGGCCCCGATCCGGTTCGAGGTGAAGCGGAACTCCTGGGTCTCCTGCTGGTCGGAGTGGTGCCCGATTGCGCCAACGGGGTTGGATGGAGAGACACCCAGGCCGAGGGGCTCGAAGTCGACCGTCACGTCCTGATAATTTTCCGGCCTGATCTCGGAGATGCTCGTCGCCGAGAGCAGCGTACCGTAGAGCGTATTCCAGTTTATCTCGGCCGATCCCAGGCTGGTCCGGTAAACGAACTCCTCCGGTGTATGGCGCAGCTCAGCCAGGCTTCCATAGAGCGGACGCAGCGTGCTCGAGTCCAGATCGACGGTGTCGAGACCATCGACGCTCGATTGCTGCGTCATGGCGTTGAGGTCGATGCTGAGATTGGACATCGGCTTGTAGAGCAGCGTCCCCCGCACACCCCAGTCGTAGCCGCTGTTGGCATCCCGGCCGCGGAAGCCGACATCGTCGATGAAGCCGCCGATCCTGCGGTAATAGGTGCTCACCCGCACCGCGAGCTTGTCCTGGATGATTGGCGTCGAGAGCGAAGTCCGCACCTTGCCGGCCGGCTGGCCGCCTGCGGTAAAGCTCACATCCTCGGATGCGCTCCCCTGCGCGTGCTCCAGGCTCGGCTGCCTGGTGATGTATCTGATTACTCCGCCGAGCGAGGTCGCGCCGTACAGCGTGCCCTGAGGCCCCTTCAGCACCTCGACCCGCTGGATGTCCGCCGGATTGAGGTCCGGGGTGAAATCGCCGCCTTCGGCCAGATTGCTCGAGCCTCCGAACGGAATGTCATCGATGTAGACGGCGACCGTCGCCCCCACGCTCTGAGGCGAGATGCCGCGGATTTGGATCGAGCCGTAGCCCGGTGAGCCGTAGGACTGCACACTCAAACCCGGCGTGAGTTGCACGAAGTCCTCCAGGCTGTTCGCCGAGAGCGTATCGAGCCGATCGCTGGTGACGACTGAAATGCCTTCCCCCACCTTGCTGACGGGCTCCGCCCGTCGCGTCGCGGTCACTATTACTTCACTCAGAGTCGATACGACTGAGTCATCGCCGTCAGGCCCATCGCGAGCCATATCCGTGGACGTCGATGTCAGCGTGAAGCCTCCGTTTTGCGCTCGCACCGGCTTCAGCCCGGTGCCTGCGAGCAGCATCTCGAGGGCGGCGCTCGTTGTATAAGCGCCCGTTACACCGGGGGAGTGTTTACCGGCGACCAGGCTCGGGGCCACGACCACCAGCACGTCGGACTGACGGGAGTATTCCAGGAGTGCGCCGGAGAGTGGCTGTGCGGGAATGCTGAACACCCGCACCTGCTCCTGGGCAGACGCCGGCGCCGCCGTGACGAGGGCGATGAACGACGCGCCTGTAAAGGCAAGCGTGGTCAGCGAGCGGGCAAAGATGGAGAAGGTCATCGCTCCCCGTCGAAGATGAGCGTCCGCCGCGTGGGTGCGGACCTTCGGCGCCCTTCCCCCATGAGACGCAGAGTGATGCCGAACCGTCCGCTTCCTAGCGCCGACTCACTGCGAAGTGGCCGCTGTCTCCCCTCTCGATCTTCACCGGCAACGCCGAATCCAGGGTGTTCAGGAAAGCGGGGACCTGGTTCGTCCGGAAGGAGGCGGTCACCCGCAGGTTCGCCGAGGCTGGGTCGAGGGTCACGCCGGGGCCGTAATACCGGTTCACGTCCGCAACCACGTCGATGAGTCGTGCATTCTCGTAAACCAGCCGCCCGTCGCGCCATGCGGTTACCGCAACGGGCTCGACTGGACGCACGATGAAGCTGGCCGGCTGCTGGAGGCGGTCCTCGGCCTGCCCCTGAATCGCCTCGAGGCTGTCTCCGGCCCGGAGAACCTGCACGGCCTTGACCAGGTGCGCCGCCGGTGCACCGTTCTGACGCACTTCGACTTCACCCTCGAGGACCGCGACTCGAACACTGGCGCCAGCCCTGTTGACGTCGAATCTGGTGCCGACGTCTCGGATGATCGTGTCTCCAGCATCCACAACGAAGGGGCGCGCCGCGTTGTGCCTCACCTCGAAGAGCGCCTCGCCCGCCGTGAGTCTGACTAAACGTTCCTTGTCCGTAAGCCTCACGACGACTCGCGACCTAGCCCCCAGGACGATAGTGCTACCGTCCGCGAGCGTCAGCACTCGCGTCTGCCCAACGCCCGTCTCATGACCCCGCAGGAACTCCATCGTGAACGAGCCGATAAAGGCCAGGACGGCGACCGCAGCGGTCGCGATCGCCATCGTTCGCAAGCTCCATAGAGGTCGCGTGATTGAGAGAAACGCCCCGCTCGCCCGCCCTGGGGACGGAGCTTCGGCAAGGTGGGCGAGATGCTTCAGGTCTACGGCTTCTCGCCAAGTCCGAGACATCGCGGCAAAGGTACGCGATCGCCTCGGGTCCGAAGCTGCCCACGCGTCGAACGCGGCACGCTCCTGTGGCGTGAGCGTGCCGTCGTCGTGCCGAACCAGCCAGTCCGCCGCTTCCGCGTCGATCCTGGCCTGAATCGCTTCACTTTCCTCAATCACCTTTCATCACCCGGGCTCTTCACCGACTATCCCGTGTGCCCGCAGGCTCCTCTCGCACTCGACGATCGCAGCCGCTACGAGGCGCTTGACCGTCGTTTCCGGCATCCGCAGCCGGCGGCTAATCTCGGCGTAAGACAGCTCGTGAATGCGATTCAGGACGAATACGGTGCGTCGCCTCGGCTCCATGTCCCGAATGGCTCCTTCGACGATCGAAAGCCTCTGCCTGGCAGATAAGACGCGCTCCGCGTCCCGCTCGTCCGAACTTTCCACCGTGGCGGCTGGGGTCTGCTCACGCGCGAAGCGATTGCGCACGAGATGACGTCGATGATGATCGACGACCAGATTGTGGGCGCTGCGAAAGAGAAAGGCGCGAGGATTCTGACCGCCTGTGGATTCTCGAGGGCGGCGAACTGCGCGAAGGCCTCCTGGACCACATCCTCGGGGTCCGGAGGTCCGGCGCCGAAGGTTCGGGCTATATAGCGAGTGAGCTCGCTCAGGTGCCTGCGATAAAGCTCCGCCAGAGGCGTCTCGCGCTGCCGGGCGACATGGGCCACGCGTATCGCAATACCAGACTTGTAGGGCGTGTCGGTCATGAGGGCGCGGTCCCTGAGCCTAGCGGCTCCAAGCCCGGGAAAGCAAGAAGAGCCTGCGGGGGACGCGATTTGAAAGTATCCTAGCGGCCGCTATGACAAAGTGTCAAGCGAGACGACCTGTCAGAGATAAACCGGCCGTGCGGAGCGCCTTCTGATGCAGTCCACAAGTATTCAGTCGCCGGGGACAGGCAGACTCCTCTTCTTGTGCTTCCTGGTCGCGGTGTTCGAAGGAGTGGACATCCAGGCGATGGGTGTCGCGGCGCCGGCGCTCGCTGCGGCTTTCCACCTGACCCCGGCGCAAATGGGCGAGGTCATGAGCGCGAGCACCGTCGGGTTGATGCTCGGCGCCGCCGCAGGCGGTTGGCTCTCGGACCGGATCGGGCGCGCGCGAGTGATCGTGATCGCAATGGCGGTACTCTCCGTCTTTTCCTTCGCGACCGTAGCCGCGCCGGGATACGTCGGTCTGCGGATCATTCGGGTCCTCGCTGGATTGGGCCTGGGAGGCGCCTTCCCCAATCTCATAGCGATCGTGGCGGAACACACTCCTTCGAGCAAACGGGTGGCCTCCCTGGCCTGGATGTATATAGGCATGCCGGTGGGGGGTGCGGCAGCCGGCTTGGTCGCTTCCTGGACGACGGCTGGTGATTGGCACCCCGTCTTTTATGTCGGCGGCCTAGGACCGCTGCTCCTCGTTCCCCTGCTTCTCGCGCGGCTTCCGCAATCTAACCCGCAGCACGGCGCAGCTGCCCAAGCCCGGCTACCGCGGGCCGCCGCGGCTGGCATTCATCCGCTGCGCTCCGCGCTTGGCGTAACGGTACGCCTCTGGGTCAGCTACTTCTTCACGCTGCTCGTGGTTTATCTTCTGTTGAACTGGCTGCCTTCCCTGATGATGTCGGCCGGATATTCCCACCTTCAGGCAACACTCTCCTCGATCATCCTCAATGCGGGCGCCGTCCTCGGGAGTCTCGCCCTCGGCGCGCTGACGGATAGATTCGTGCCGCGCGGCTCCCTGGCCGTGACCTATATTGGAATGGCCGCATCGCTTCTCGTGCTGGCTCTGGGCCACGGCGCCGCTCTCTTTGCGGGAGCATTCCTTGCGGGATTCTTCGTCATCGGGGGTCAGCTGCTTCTTTACGCGATGGCCCCCGCGCTCTACCCGGCAGCCGTGCGCGGAACCGGCGTCGGCGCAGCGGTAGCCGCGGGGCGACTGGGATCGATCTCGGGTCCGCTGCTGGCGGGCCTGTGGCTGAGCCATGGCTTTCCGCCGGCTACGGTCCCACTCATCGCGGTCCCGGGACTCCTGGTCGCCTTCATCGCGGCCCTCACCCTGGCTGGGCGGCCCGCAATGAGGACTGTCAGCTCCGGGTCCGGCGATTGGGATCGTTGAGGAGATTGTAGACGCTGGCCCGACTGATCCCCATGGCCTTGGCCAGATAGTCCACCGATTTGCGGGCCTGAAAGAGTCCGGCACGATCGACGTGCGAGACCAGCTGCATCCTCTCCTCGCGACTGAGGTTGTTGACAGTCTTGTTGATCTGCATGGAGAAGTCGCGGACGATGTAATTGAGATGCTGCTGCACGTCGGTGCGGTAAATGGGCTCCGGGCGATGCATGGCGGTGGACGAAAAACCGGTCAACATCGCCGCGGCGCGATCGATCACACTCACATCCAGATTGATGCACAGTAGTCCGATCAGGTCACCCTCGGCGTCGCGCAGGCCTGCCGTGATCGATTTGCTGCGGCCCTGCGAAGGCAGGGCTTTCTCATCAGGGCCCGAGAATCGCCTGATCGGCCGTGAACTGCCGCTCGGGATGATCGAGATTCGATAAATCCCCGGGGCGCCGGTCGCTCCAGCAGTTCCAGATCTTGACGATCCGGGCAGTGCGTAGGTCGTGGAGCGCGACCTCCACGTAGGGATAGAAGAGCGTGACGATGGCCTCGCAAACAGGGAAATAGGCCTTGAAGGATTCGCTCCGCGGCGCCCGCTCGCGCACCTGGAAGGTTCCGTGAACCGCCCCTTTCTTCGGCTTCGTTCTGGGCGCTGCCACGATCAGCCCCGCCTAGGCCGCCAGGACACGGATGAGTTTCTCCACATCACCCATGTCGTTGTATACCGAGGGTGATATACGGATTCGATTCTTCGTCAAGGTGACGTAGATCTTCGCCTCTTTCAGCGCAGCACCGTACTTCCGCCCTACTCCTTCTTTCGAGAATACCAGGTACGGCCCCCGATGATCATCCGGCGTCAGCGTGGCAAATCCGTATCGGGGCAGTTCATACCGAAGCCGCGCGAGCATGGGCTCGCGATAGCGGGCGATTCTGGCGACTTCGAGCGTCTTGAGATACTTCAGCGCGCCCGTCATGGCAGCAAGGCCGGCCCAATCGGGTGTGCTGACCTCGAATATTGCCGCCGTGTCTGTGCCGAGCCGATAGTCCCCCGCAACAGGTCCGGGAGAGTCGAACGGAAGAAAGTGCGGTGTATAGGCCGTCATGGCGCGCCATCCCAGTTGCACCCGCTGCAGTTCCCGCAGCCTGTCCGGCCTGACGTACAGGAACGCAACGCCGAACTCTCCCATCAGCCACTTGTAGGATCCCGAACAGCAGAAATCGACGCCGGAGTCCTTCACGTCGAACGGCACGGCGCCGACGCCTTGGATGATGTCCGCGTAGACGAACGCACCCTTCCGATGGGCGATCTCACAGAGGCGCTTCAAGTCGTGTTGGTAACCAGTCGCACTGGATACCCAAGAGACGGCAACCAGCTTGGTCGCGGGCGAGATGGCCGCGTCGAGATCCGAATAATCGATGCGATTGCCCCGGTTGCGCACTACCGCGAGAGGCATCCCCCGCTTGTGCAGCTCACTGTACCTGACGAGCGATGCGTCATAGTGGAATGCATCCGTGACCACACCTTTCCCTGGGCCCAGCAGCAGTGAGGCCCCGACCAGATTCTCTCCCTCCAAGGTGCTGGGCACGATCGCAACGTCGGCGGGTGCCGCATTGATCAGTCCGGCAAACAAGGCGACGGCCTCGTCGCGCGAGTTCCGCGCCGGCCAGTTGCGAGCCGCATCCCGCTGGCGGCTGTCCAGATAGGCCTCGAGCGCTGCGCGCGTCCAATTCCCAACCGGATGAGTATAAGCGGCGTTGAGATCGGTTCCCGCGAAGTCAAAATTCGCCTTGTCGGGCAGCGCAAGCGGCTGTGGTGAGCTCGCCAGCCCCCCTGCATGCTCATCGCCCGCGGCAGCCAGGACTGGCCCGCCGGAGCGCAACGCCAGCGCAGACAGCGTCGCCGCCATTTGAATGAGGCCGCGCCGGGTTGATTTCATTTGTGCGACGGGTACGAACAGATAGCCTGACTTGATAATTCATCAGTTTATATTGTTTGTCAAATCGACCCTGCCGCATCCGCGCCATAGTGGGACAGCTGCGAGAAACCGTGCGATCATGACCGCCCACGCCGCTTGCGGACACGATGATGAGCGACTTCAGCGACCTCGAGATCAACGCGGTTTATCGCGTCATCTTGGAGCGGCGCGACATGCGCCACTTTCTCAGCGACCCCCTGGATGAGGCACTGCTCGAGCGCCTGCTCGGCGCCGCTCATCTCGCGCCCAGCGTGGGACTGATGCAGCCCTGGCGGTTCCTGCGCATACGCAGCCCGCAGTTGCGCCGCGAGATTCACACGCTCGTCGAGGCGGAGCGGGTAGCGACCGCACGCGCGCTCGCGGAGCGTGAGGACGAGTTCATGCGCCTCAAGGTCGAAGGCATCCTCGAGTGCGGCGAACTGCTCGTGGTGGCCCTCATGGCCGGCCGCGAAGCCCACGTGTTCGGCCGCCGTACGCTGCCCGAGATGGACCTCGCCTCCGCCGCCTGCGCGATCCAGAATCTGTGGCTCGCGGCCCGCGCTGAGGGGATCGGCATGGGCTGGGTCTCGCTGTTCGACCCCGAGGCCCTCGGTGAGCTGCTGCGGCTACCCGCCGGGTCGCGCCCGATCGCGGTACTTTGCCTCGGACACGTACCCGCCTTCTATGCGCGTCCCATGCTCGAAGAGCAGAACTGGGCGCGGCGCTGCGATCTGCGCGCGGTCATGACCGACTGCTGGAGCGATCCGCAGACCGAGGCCTGATCAGGAGGCCTCCCGCAGCGCATCCGCCGGCAGACGTTGCTCGAGACGGCTGCAGTACCAGTCGATGAACTGCCGCACTCCACCCTCGCTCGCGCTCGACAACGGGCCCGGCTCATACGTCGGGCAGTTCATGCCGATCTGATTCTCATGCACGATGCGCTGGTCCTGCTCGTTCGTCGCCAACCATACCCGGGTCAGCTCCTTGACATCGTAGTCGACGCCTTCGACGGCATCGCGATGCACGAGCCACTTCGTCGTGAGCTCGGTGCGCGTCGGTCCCAGCGGCAACACTCGAAACGAGATCGCGTGATCGCCGAGAAAGTGGTTCCACGTCGTCGGGTAATGAAAGAGCAGCAGCGCGCCGACGTTGAGATCGCGGGGAATGGAATCGCTGAGAGGTCGAGTCACCGCCGGCTGGCCATTCATGGTATAGCTCACGGCGGGGTCCAGCAGAGGCATGCGCGCCGTCCGCATCTGGCCGTCGGCTGAGAGCTTGAAGCGACTGGCGAGCTCTGCCGACTCGCAGCGGCGCCAGTGCTCGCCGATCCTCGGATCATCTTCGGCGCCGCTGACACTCGTCACCGTCGGCGTGTCAGGATAGGTCCGCGCCAGCTCGGGGTGGTTGCTCGCGCAGTGATAACACTCGCGATTGTTCTCCCAGACGAGCTTCCAGTTGCCTTCCTCGATGATGGTCCCGTGAAAGGCGACGCGCGCCTCGGACAGACAGTGGGGCCGCAGATAGGGCTCGAGGTGCTCGCGAGTGGGCCCGAAGTCAGGCGCATCCGCCGCCAGGCAGACGAAGATATAGCCAGCGACGGTCTCGCAGTGCACCGGCCGCAGCCCCAGGCGCGAGCGTTCCAGTCCCGGACCCATCTGTCGGGCCGCGAACAGCCGTCCATCCAGGTAATAGGTCCACTGGTGATACGGGCAGACGAGTTTGGTAGTCGTGCCCGCCGGCTCGGGACAGACGCGCGCGCCGCGATGCCGGCAGGAATTGATGAAGGCGCGGATCTTCCTGTCACCGGCCCGCGTCAGCAGTATCGGATACGCCCCGATCTGCAGCGTGAGATAACTGCCCGCCCCTTGCAGCTCGGCGCTGTGGGCGACGAACAGCCAGTCTTTGTAGAAGATGTGCTCGAGATCGAGCGCGAAGATATCGGCGTCGGAATAAAACTCGCGTGTGAGGCCCATGCCGGGCGTACGCATGCGCAGGCTGCGCAGCACCCGTTCGCTGATCGAGGTCATGGTCATGTTCACTCCCCGTGATACGGCCAAAAGGACGCCGTGACGGACGTGTGGGGAGGAGCAGTGAGAGCAGCGCGGCGCAGAGCCGCACGCTGAACTTACGTGCCCGATGATCGCCCACCGCGATCCGACGGCTGCATTGCTGCAAGGCTGGTTTCCGGGCTCTGGAGGAGTCGCCGAGCTTCTCGGCGACCGGCTCGGCGCCTTCCCAAACCCTGAGATCGGGTTCGGTGGCCAATGCCGAGTCGACACTCCACTACCGTTGCGGGGGCAGCGCCGGAATTTCACCGGCTTCCCAATTCTCCCGCCTTGTGGGGCGGGCACCTTCAGCAGAGATATCTTAGCGCGGTTCGCGGTGGCAGTCGAATCTACAGGTCGCGGCGCAGGAATACCCAACCCGCCGCGGCGGCAAATGCCAGCGTCCACATGATCCCGGCCAGCAGGAGGGCCCAGGTAACCCAGTGATAATCGAGGGTCGGCGACGGCTGTGGCCAGTACTGCTTGAACTCCAGCAGGGACGAATGCACCTGAAATGGGAGCCACGCCGCGCTGTCATCGCGATGAAATCCGATCAGTGTTCTGGCCGCGATGTTGTCAAACACCTGGTAAATGAGGATCAACCCGATGGCGGGCCCTGAGCTGCGCACCAGGACCGAAATGAGCAGCGCGGCGCTCGAGTACCAGAGCATACCGAGCAACACACCCAGCCCGCACGTCACGTACGTCGATGCCGGATAGAGAAACAGTTTGTGCGGCGGGTGCGTATCAAAGTAGCCCCAGGCGGTGCCCAGAATGATCTGCGTGCCGTAGAGTCCCACGCAGATGATCGGTAACAGCAAAAACTTCCCGAGCAGCCAGTTTTCCCTGGACAGGCCGTCAATGATGTTTTGGCGGCTCGTTCGCCACTCGAACTCGCTGCAAACCGATAGTGCCACCAGCACCGCGCCGAAGAGGCTCGCAATAGGCGCGCCGGTGGTAAGTATGGTTTCCCAGGCATCCGGAAAGCCCAAGTATGGGGCCGGTACGTGCCCGTGATGTCGGCTATAGAAGAGCGCTCCGAACAGCAGTGTCGTGAGCGCGAGAAATGTCAGGTAAACGACCCATGTGGCAAGGCGCTGTCGCAGCTTGAACCATTCGAGCCAGAGCGCTCTGCGCATCACGCCTCTTCCCCGGTGACCGCGAGAAAGGCCTCCTCGAGAGTCTGGCGTTGGCTCGTGAGCTCGCTGAGATATATTCCGCGAGCGGTGAGATACCGATTCAAGCTCGCGGGCGCCGCATCGAGCAGATCCAGATGGATGCTGTCACCGGCCCGGCGGACATTCCTTGCGGATTCATACTGCGTGACCGCCTCGAGGAGCGCCTCGGTGTCCTCGGCGCGGAGTCGAAAGGTAACCTTGGCGCCGGTAAAATCGGTCACCGCACCGCAGCGCTGCAGCCGGCCCCGCTTCAGGATGGCGACATGCGTACAGATCTTCTCCACCTCATCCAAAAGATGGGTGGAAATGAAGATGGTGCGACCGGACCGCGCGAAGCTCACGAGAAGCTCGCGGATCTCCCGCATCCCTTCCGGGTCCAGTCCGTTGGTGGGCTCGTCCAGTATCAGCAGCTCGGGATCTCCGAGCGTCGCGGCCGCCAGAGACAGCCGTTGCTTCATGCCCAGGGAGTAGGACTTCACTGCGCGTCCCGCTGACTCGAGCAGATCGACCGCCGCCAGAGCAGGCTCGATGCACTTCCTGTCGACTCCCCTTATGGTTGCGATGACCGCCAGATTCTCCCGCCCCGTCAGATACGGGTATAGGTTGGGCTGCTCGAGCGTTCCACCGAGGCGCTGGCGCGCAAGTGCGTCGCGATTGGTTCCCCCGAAAACGGAGAGTTTTCCGCGCGTCGGCCTGACGATCCCAAAGATCATGCCGATCGTCGTGGTTTTCCCACTGCCGTTTGGACCCAGAAAGCCGAAGATCTGCCCTTGCTGTACCGTGAAACTCAGATCTTCTACGGCAGTCTTGGCCCCATACCGCTTCGTGAGTCCGTCAACCTCGAGGACATTCATGAGCTCACTCCCTAAGGCCGGGGCAAACTCTACATATCGGGACTTCGCCTGTCCATTCGCGGTAGTTGACGTCCACGGTTCCCCGGTGAGGCGAAGAACCGTGGGGTGTCAGCCTCAGGAGCGCGCGAGATCGAAGCGACCCAGGTTCATAACCTTGTGCCAGGCCGCGACGAAGTCCTGTGCGAACTTCTGCTTGGCATCGGAAGAGCCGTAGACTTCAGCGATTGCGCGCAATACGGCGTGTGAACCGAAGATGAGGTCAACGCGCGTGCCGGTCCATCGCGGCTCCTTGCTCTTGCGATCGCGGCCCCGATAGATGCCGTCGGACCCCGCCGGCTGCCATTCGGTTCGCATGTCCAGCAGGTTGACGAAGAAGTCGTTCGTCAACGTCCCGGGCTTCTGCGTCAACACGCCATGTGTCGAATGGTTCCCGTTGACCCCAAGCACCCGCAGACCAGCGATCAGCACGGTCATTTCCGGCGCACTGAGAGTCAGCAATTGGGCCCGATCCACCAGTGCTTCCTCGGGCGACATGAGCTGCGGCCCGCGCAAGTAGTTGCGAAAGCCGTCGGCCACAGGTTCGAGCGGAGCGAACGAATGAGCGTCGGTCTGGGCTTCGGATGCGTCCATGCGCCCGGGACTGAAAGGAACCTTGAGTTCGGCACCGCCGTCCTTCGCAGCCTCCTCGATCGCCGCGCAGCCGCCCAACACAATGAGGTCCGCGAGCGAGACCATCTTACCGCCCGTCGCCGAGGTGTTGAACTCCTTCTGAATCGCTTCCAGCTGCTGCAACACCGTGCGCAGTTGCGCCGGCTCGTTCACCTGCCAGTCCTTCTGCGGCGCCAGTCGAATGCGCGCGCCGTTGGCACCGCCGCGCTTGTCCGAGCCGCGGAAGGTCGAAGCGGACGCCCAGGCCGTCGATACCAGCGCGGCAACCGACAGTCCCGATGCGAGGATTTTGGATTTGAGGGAGGTGATTTCGGCCTCATCAATCAGCGGATGATTCACGGCAGGCACCGGGTCCTGCCAGATCAGGCCTTCCTTCGGAACGAGCGGACCGAGATATCGCACGATGGGACCCATGTCCCTATGCGTGAGCTTGAACCAGGCACGAGCAAATGCGTCCGCGAACTCCTCCGGATGCTCGTAGAAGCGCCGCGATATCTTTTCGTAGGCCGGGTCGAGGCGCAGCGACAGATCCGTGGTCAGCATGGTCGGGACGTGCTTTTTGGACTTGTCGTGGGCATCGGGAATCGTGGCCGCACCATTCTTCGCCTTCCATTGGTACGCACCCGCGGGGCTCTTGGTCAACTCCCACTCGTGTTTGAACAGGCTCTCGAAGAAATAGTTGCTCCATCGGGTCGGAGTCTGTGACCAGGTCACTTCGGGTCCGCCGGTGATGGCGTCGGCGCCGATACCAGTGCCGTGCCTGCTCCTCCAGCCCAATCCCTGATCCTCAATGACCGCGCCTTCAGGCTCCGGACCGACGAAGGACGGATCGCCGGCGCCATGTGTCTTGCCGAAGGTGTGACCGCCCGCAATCAGAGCCACGGTCTCCTCGTCGTTCATCGCCATGCGCGCGAACGTCTCGCGTATGTCACGCGCCGCCGCAATCGGGTCCGGCTTGCCGTTCGGTCCTTCGGGATTCACATAGATGAGTCCCATCTGCACCGCGCCGAGCGGATTTTGCAGCTCGCGCTCACCGCTATAGCGCTCATCGCCGAGCCAGGTTCCCTCGGGACCCCAATAGAGCTCTTCCGGCTCCCACGTGTCGGCGCGCCCGCCGCCGAACCCGAAGGTCTTGAATCCCATCGACTCGAGAGCAACGTTGCCGGCGAGAACCATCAGGTCTGCCCAGGAGATCCTGCGGCCGTATTTCCGCTTGATGGGCCAGAGCAGACGTCGCGCTTTGTCGAGATTGGCGTTGTCGGGCCAGCTGTTGAGAGGCGCGAAACGCTGCTGACCGCCGCCGGCGCCACCGCGCCCGTCGGTGATTCTGTAGGTCCCGGCGCTGTGCCATGCCATGCGGATAAAGAGGCCGCCGTAGTGGCCGAAGTCCGCAGGCCACCACTCCTGCGAATCGGTCATCAGGGCGTGCAGGTCTTTGATCACTGCCTGGAGCTCGAGGCTCTTGAACTCACTGGCGTAGTCGAACGTCTGGCCCAAGGGGTTCGATCGCGGCGCGTGCTGGTTCAGAACGTGCAGCTTGAGTTGGTTCGGCCACCAGTCACGGTTGTTTCGCGCCTTGGTCCGGTCCGCAAAGGGACATTTGCCCGCGCCAGCCGTGGTGTCTTTTTCGGTTGCCATAAATGCCTCTTGCCTCAGCTGCCTTTGACGCTCAACGCGACATCGACATTGTTTCGCGTCGCGTGGGAGTACGGGCAAATCTCCTCGTGAGCTTCGCGCGCCAGCGTCTCGAGCTCCGCCTGCGGCAGACTCGGATCGACCACGTGAATCTTGACCGCCAAACCAAAGCCGCCAGCGCTTCGCGGCCCGATCGTCACGCTGCAGGTCACCGTGGCCGCCTTCGCGCTCTTCTTCTTCTGAGTGGCGACGTAATCGAGAGCGCCACCAAAGCACGCCGCATAGCCTGCGGCGAACAGATGCTCAGGAGTGGTGGTCTCCGGCGTAGCCATACCTCCCATTTCTTTGGGCACCGACAGGTCAACGCTGACGGAGCCGTCCGAGGCTTGGGTGTGGCCATTGCGTCCGCCGGACGCTGTTGCTGTCGCAGTAAAGAGCGGCTTGATTTCCACGTGATTACCTCGAGTTCATGGGGTGCGTTCGACGGATGCTATAGCCACCGGGACGCAAAGAAAATTCGATTTTGTCTATCGGCGATATCGAGATTACCAATCGCTGAGCGGCAGCGGCCGGGGCCGCGGTACAGCTCAGCTGCGCCGGTCAGTTTGATCGAGGGGCGACGCGACCAGTCGTGCCATCCCTGCAGATGAGCGTGATGCGCACTACAAACCCCGTCTGGTGGACCAGACTGTCCTGCACGTCACCGAGCAGAAGGTCGCCCGCCGGACTCGCGGTGACTTTGCCGGCGACCAAGGTTCCCCCGACATTCTCCGGATTACCCGGGCGGTCCGCGTTCATTTCCGTTATCCGCTTGAGTCCGCTGCCGTCCGAGCGCATCGCCCACCAGTCCGTACCCAGTCGCAGCTGCAGCGGCCGACGGCGCTCGCCCTTGGTCGACATGAATACCACCCAGTCGCCGGATGGTGTCGCGACAACGGCGGGATGCTCGTTGTACCAACGGCCTCGGGTGAGACGGGTGCCGCGCCCGCTCTCGAGGCCGAGGCGGTAAATCTGGCTCTGCCAGAGGCTGTGCGAGTCCTGATCGCTGGTATAGAACAGGCTCCGGCTATCGGAGGAGAATGAGCCGGGTTCGTAATAGGCCGCTCCACCCGGCTGGTAACTGCGAATGTTTGCCAGATGCGGTCTGGGCGCCGCGACGAAATCGGCAACCATGATCTTGTACTTTTTGTCGGGCTGGCGCGCCGACCAGGCCACCAACCGCCCATCGGGTGCAACGCATGGAATCAGGACACCTTCATTGGGGGTATTCGGCTCGTCGGTGAGTTTCCAGGGCCGGCCGCTTGCGACTTCCATCACCCACAAATCATCGTGGACGCCCCATCCTGGCAACGCACCGTAGCCAGGAATACCGAACGCCCGGCCGCCGCGCCACTCGGACTTCTGCGCTGTGAAGAAAAGATATCGACCGGAGGGTGACCAATACGGTGTTCCCTGATGACCCGGCGGCAGGTCACTGCGGGCCTCGGTCAGCGCTTTGAGGTCAGCGCCATCGGGACGAATCAGGAACAGTCGGTAATAGCCGTGCGCGTCGGGGCGCATGAACGCGATCCGGTTCGAGGCAGCATTCCATTGAGCGCCATAACCGTTCCGGACGAAGGGTTCAGACGCGATAGTCGTGCCGTTGGCTCGGTCCAACGTGCACTGTGGTGGGGAGGCGGACGATGTGAGAGGAAAAAGCAGCAGAGCGGCAAGAGGGGCGGCTCTTAGAGTCCAACCTCCGGAGGGGCGATGTCCCCTCCGGAGGGTACGTAAAATCTGACACGTCACTCGACGGTGTTCACCTACCGGTGGCCGTGATGGTGAGCGTCATTCCATCTGTCTGCCGCCATGATTTCCTTCTCAGCCATCCGCAAGTGGTCGATAGCCGAGGCGGCGTGTCCACCGAACTCCATCCCCCGGTTGTCACCCTGAGCCATTTGAATGGCATGAATCGCGCCTTCAGTGGAGCCATACGCATCCCTCAAATTGGGATGATGGACTTCATAAGCAAAGGCGACTGTTGTTACGAGAACGGCACCCAGCGCGGCAATGATAGTCTTCTTCATGGTATCCCCTCGTTGTGGTGAATGACATATCGCAAGCAAAGCTGAGCATACTGGATAATCCGGCCGATGGACATATCGAAAAGCCACTCCGAAGGTTGAGCTGAGCGGGCGTTGCCTTCAAACCCTGATGCCGTTGTAGGTGAGCATCTCCTCGTCACTCGGAGGTTCCCACAGGGTCTCGCAAAAATCGAACATTTCGCGGGTGACATCGAACGGGAGCTGGTAGGTGGCGCCCTTCTCGGCATTGCGCACTTCGACTCGACGCCAGCGCTCTGCCGCCGGTACGTCCAGAAAGTGCAGCTGCATCGACAAGCCCGCTTCTTTAACGAGAGTGTAGATTTTCTGTCTGTTTTTGACGTCACCAAAGCCGACATCCAGCACGCAGGGAACCCCACGCCTCGCAACTTGCGACGCTACACTCCAGATCTGTGAGAAACAACGCTCTACGCGCTCAATCGACCATGCAACCTGAAAAGGCTTGGGGGTATCCATCCAGAACAGGGCCGACATCCATTCGTCCATAGAAAACCTGACCGCCCCGAGCCGATCGCTCAGGCGACAGGAATAAGTGGTCTTGCCGGCACCGGTGGAGCCGCAGACCACGTGGACGAGATGACCTTGCATTGCTCCTCGCGATGCCCAGCCGCCGGCGGGCGCCGGAATGATGATGACTTCATCCATGCCGCCCTCAGGGCTTGAATGCCTCGATGCGCGCCACGTACCAGCCCGGAAAGCCCAATTTTCTCGCAGGGGTTGCGATCCGATCGACATAGGCCGCTTCAGCCGGCCGCGAAATCATGTCGGGACAGATATACGTCATCGCCGGGCGCAGCTTACCGCCCGCAGTGCTGGTAGAGGAATCGCCTGCCGCAGATATGTCTCTCCCAGGACGCCCTTCGCGTGCGTCGTGTACAGGCGCTCGAGCTCCCGATGCGTTGCCGTGGCGTTGATGCCCCACACAGTATCCCGTTCGGATGGAATGAGATTGGCGCGCGGTGCAATCCGCAGCTCGAAACCCGGCAGTCGGGCCACCTTCCATTCGCCCGGTACGAGCCCCGCCTCTTTCAGGATATCGAAGTTGATGTAGGACCCGTAGAAAAAAACCCACACTCTCGGCTCAGTCAATGAGGCCATCGCTCATCACCATTCCCCGTGTTCGTCGTGATAGTCTCGCAAATGGCACCGTCGGACGCTACTGGAAGGTCATGGCCACGCTCAGCCAGATCGAGCACGTCGTAGTTCTGATGCTCGAGAACCGATCATTCGATTGCCTCCTCGGCCGGCTCTACACCGACAGGCCGGATTTCAATGGTCTCAGCGGCTCGGAAAGCAATCTCCAGACGGGCGGTTCGGCAGGCCCGGTGCAGGTGTGGAATTCCGCGAGCGCGGTCCCGGGGACGATGACCATCCCCTCGCCGGACCCTGGCGAGGAGTTCTCGGACATCACCACACAGCTGTTTGGTCTCGGCACTGCCGCCAACAGCGCGCCGCCCCCGATGAGCGGCTTTGTGGACAACTACGTCCGCCAGACCAGGGAGCCGCCCTACGATCCGAAGCAGGTGATGCATTTCTTCCGGCCGGAGCAGGTGCCCATCATCAGCACCTTGGCGAAATCGTTCGCGGTGTGCGATCAGTGGCATGCCGCCGCACCAAACCAGACCTGGCCCAATCGTTTCTTCGCTCACTGCGCCACCGCGGAGGGGTACGTCAACAATTCTCCGTCCCACTTCCCGTACATGATGGAGTCTATTTTCGAGCGGCTGAATGGCGGCAACAACAGCTGGCGCGTCTACTATCACGATATTCCGCAAGCGCTCACTCTGGCGCGGCTCTGGGACCATCTCGACGGATTCCGCCACTTCGTGGAATTCGCCCGCGATGCGGCCGCCGGCCTCCTCCCCTCCTACTCCTTTCTGGAGCCGCGGTACTTTCCAGACGCCAGCCTGGGGATGCCGAACGATCAGCATCCGCCGCACGATGTAGTCTTCGGCGAACAACTGATCGCGACCGTCTACAACGCCGTTCGTGCTTCGCCTCTCTGGGAAAGCACGCTGCTCATCATCACCTACGACGAGCATGGCGGATGCTTCGATCACGTGCCGCCGCCGCTGGCCGTGCCGCCGGGCGATGGTCGGACCCAGGAGGGATTCGCGTTCGACCGTTACGGCGTGCGAGTTCCAGCAATCATCATATCGCCCTACATCGCACCCGGAACGATTCTCCGCGCGGCTCCCGGGGGAGTTCCTCACAACGGGCCGCCGTATCCCTTCGATCACACGTCCATCATTGCCACGGTGCGGAAGTGTTTCGGCCTCGGTGAACCACTGAGCGCGAGGGATGCTGCCGCGTCGGACCTCGCGCCTGTGTTACGGCTCGTTGGGCCCACGAACGATGCGCTCGGTTTGCTGACGGTCCCGAGCTATACGCCGAGTGCGCAGGATTTGACCGCGGCGATTGGAAGGCCGCTCTCCGACATGCAGCAGAGCCTTCACCGCCTGGCTGCAGTCCTGCCGGATGCAGACGCCGACCTCGGTCAACACCTCGCGCAACTGCAGTCAGGGACCCTGGCGCCTGCCCCAGCCCCAACGATCGTCGCCGAGGCCAAGAAATTCATAGCAGGGAAAATCGCCGCTCTCTTCGGCTGATGAGTGAGGTTATTTCGAGACATTGCGTACAACATTTTATATTACTTAGCATAAATGTCAGGGATATTCTCCCCCGAAACGCTTGACGAAGCATGGTCGCTTCTCACGGCCGGCCAATTGGACAAGGCCGCCGGTATCGCCCAATCGTTGACGGCGGCGCACGCGCACGACCACCGCGCCTGGCATCTGCTCAGCCTGGTGCATGCGAAGCGCGGGCGGATCGCGGATGCTCTGAGCTGCATCGGTCAAGCCGTCATCCTGGAGCCGAAGGACGTTGCGCTGCGACTGCAGCAGGGCCAGTACTTCATTGCCAACGGACAGCGCCGCGAGGCCGTCGATGTCGCCATGTCGCTGTCGGGCTCGGCCCTTCCCCGCGCCGACTGGAACGATGCCCTCGGAACACTTTTCACGCTCTGCGACGATCCTTCCAGAGCTCTTCCGTTTCTCCAGCTTGCGGTCACGCAGGCTCCTGACGACCCGCGCTACCGCTACAACCTTGCCGCCGTTCAACGGATGACGGGGGACCTTGCGCGAAGCCGAGGCGACGCTGAATTCCGTAATCGTCAGGCAACCATCGAACGCATATGCGTACTACACCCGCTCGGACCTGCGAACGCAGAGTCGCGAGAGCAATCACGTTGGCGAGATGATCGATGCGCTCGAGAGACAGGTTCGTAACGCGGGCGATCGAATACTGCTCTGCTACGCGATCGGGAAGGAGCTGGATGACCTGGGCGATTACCGGCTGGCATTCGATTACTTCAAGCGCGGCGCCGACGCGCAGCGACGGTTATTCAAGTACGATGTCCGCGACGATATCGCGGTGATTGATCGCATCATCGCGCGGCATACCCGCGAAGCACTCACCGCCCCGTCCGGCTTCGAGAACGATGAGTGTATTTTCGTCATTGGACTTCCCCGCACCGGCACCACCCTTGTCGAGCAGGTACTCGCCAGCCACAGCGAGGTTTTCGGCGCGGGGGAGCTCCAGGCGTTTCCCCTCTCCGTCATCAATGCGGCCAAAGAGCTCGACGACGGACGACCCAGCAGGCTGGAGCTCGTCGATCAGGCCCTGAAGTTCGCGCCTGCGAAACTCGGCCATTCCTACCTGGAGGCGACTCGACCGCAGACCGGCACGACCCCGCGCTTCGTCGACAAGCAGCCCACCAACTATCTCTATGCCGGCCTGATCGGCCGCGCGCTGCCTCGCGCCCGCTTCATCGTGGTCGCACGTGATCCCGTGGATAGCTGCTTTGCCATGTATCGCGCGCTCTTCACCGGGGCATATCCGTTCTCCTACACGCTGCCCGAGCTCGCGCTCTACTACGCCGCCTGGCATCGTTTGATGCGGCACTGGAGAGGCGTCCTTGGGGAACGGTTGCTGGTGGTGCGCTACGAGGACCTGGTACAGCGGTTCGATGAGACCGCTCGCGCAATGGTCACGCATTGCGGGCTCGATTGGGAGGACCGGATCTCGAGCTTCCATGCCCACCAGCGAGCGGTTACGACTGCGAGCGCGATCCAGGTCCGGCGCCCCGTGTACTCGTCATCGATCGGCAAGTGGCGAAACTATGAGCCGTATCTGGCACCCCTGATCGAGGCGCTGCAGGCAGCAGAGCCGGCAGACGGCTGGACTATCCCCTAGGCACCCCTCGCGCGCCGTCGATCAGACGTGCCCATAAAAGTCGCGGTGTACGACGACTGAGTATGCAAAGTCCAGGAGCGTGGACCAGCTGAAGACAGGGAGCCCCACCTCACGCTGCACGGCCCGCGCAAAGGGCTGGAAACCGGTGCACTCGAACACGAGCGCGCGCATGCCGGGATGCCGGCCCTTGAAGTCTTTGCACAGCGCGATGAAATCCGCCTCCGCGCGCTCGTAATCCGCCACGGGACGCTCAGGTCGGACGCGGGCATTCCACAAGTTGTCGAACTGCGGGCAGTCGTAGTCGTCCATGGCGCCCGCGACGACGAGATTGCTCCCGGGATCGATACCACATGCGATGAGGTGCTCGGGCTTGAGATTGCATCGCGTGCCACAGACGATGCCGATCAGCTGCCCGGGACCCACCAGCTGCTGTGCGAGCGGCACCTGCAGGAGGCTCGACATGAAGACCGGCACTGCCGACCGCCGCGGCAACTTCCCGCTGAAACCACGCGAAATAGCCGCACTCCGCGGCAATCGCCCGACATCCCATCCGCTCGAGGCGCTTTGCGGCCGCGAGGATCGGTGCCCGGCAAGGTGTTTTGTCCTGATGAAACACCAGGCGCTCGATGTCGATTCCTTCGACGATGTCGTACTGGATGGGAAACGGATAGGCGCTCGCATTACGCACATCACCCGGAAAACCAGGATAGACGTCGTCGAGCAGCATGATTCCCAGGCCCATGCCGTACGCCACGTGACCGGCGCGCGCCGTCACCACGCGTATGCCGCGATCCCGATCGCCGTAGCTCATCTCAGTGCGTCCAGCGGTAGACCGCGCCGGGATAAGGTGGCTTCCACTGATTGAACGTCCCGGTGATGAAGACGGCGAATCCGTTGCCGGACGGGCCGAACGCCACGTTCGTAACGTTTGGCGTTGCGACATCGATCATTCGCACCAGCTTGCGGTCAGCGCCCACGACGAGGACCCGGCCGGACCCATTCTGCGTGATATAGTAGTTGCCATCGGGACCCAGTTTGAGGCCATCAGGGCCGTTGTAGCCGTCCTCGTGGGCCGTCGGTGGCGCGAGATCCTGCAGGCGCGCCCAGACTGTTCGCAAGCCAAGCGAGCCGTCCGGCTTCACGGGAAACGACAGAACGCGCCCGGCAAGCATCTCCGCCACGAGCAGGTGACGGCCGTCCTTCGACAGGGTCAGCCCATTTGAGTAGTCGATGGTGTCGGCGACGACCGCGACCGAGCTTGCCATCGGCCGAAACATGCACGACTTTGCCGGTGATCGGGGCTTTGATGTCGTATACGCCCGACGCGGAGAAGTAGGCGCCGCCGTGCCCATCGGAGGTCAGATCGTTGGGCCCGACGAAAGGCTTGCCGCTGTCGTCCTTCGAGATGGTCCGTACCTCCCTGCCCTTGCGGTCGAGCTCCAACAGGTAATTGCCGTCATAGCACGCCACCAGGATGTCGTCATGCCCGAAGGTCAGCAATCCATTGGGACCGCAATGCAGTTTCTTCCAGAAGTAGGCGACACCCTTTCCGTCCCAGGTCTTGATGCCGTTGCCGGCATACTCGACATAGTAGAGCTTGCCGTGCCACCAGAGCGGCCCTTCCGGATACAGGGCGTGAGAATCAATGACCTCCAGTCCGGCGAAGCTCGGGGAAGCCAGCAGCTGGCCCCCGATCGCAAACATCATCGCAAATAGACAGGTACGCAGGCGCACATCTTCCCCCAGGCCTGTCGCTTTGGCTCTAATCGAAATCGTACTGCAAGGTGAGTCCGAACGTGCGCGGTCGGGCTATGTAGCGGTCGCGGGAGTAATTCGCGTAAGACTGAATGTTCTGGCCGCCGGAATAGCAGAGGCAATCGGTGAAGTTGTTCACGAACAGGGAGTAAGACATTCTTCCGCCGGGCACGAGGGTCGCCCGGGCATCGCCGGAGAAGCTGCCGGGAATCGTCCAGTTGAATGGCGTCGAGGCGAGTATCGTTGCGCTGGTCGCGCTGCGATATGCGCCGTCGATGTGCAGCATGAGCGTACCGGTCTTGCCACCGATCATGGGCAGCGACAGCGCCTGATCGACCGAGAAGGACGCCGAGTTCAGGGGAACACCCGGAAGCCTCGTCCCGGCGGTTATCGGTCCGTTGAAGAGTGGCGCCGTCTGGCCCGCGCCGCCCAGGGACGGAATCGTGGAATAGGTCGGATAGTCGAACAGCTCGAAGGTCTGGGTAACCTTCGCCCGCGTGTACCCGTAGCTGAGCGTGGCGCGCGTGCTTTGGGTGACTGCCGCGGTCAACGATAGCTCAGCGCCCTCCGATCGCGATCCTTTGCCGTTGTACGTGGCCGGGAAATAACTGAAATCCTCGCCGTCGAACTGAAAGCTGGTGACGTCGATGCGATAGATGTCGGCGTAATACTGCAGTCGATTGCCGAGCGAGTTACCCTTGACGCCGACCTCGTAATTCTTGGCGAAATCCGGGGAGAAGGTCTGATAAGTCGGCAAGGTCGCGTAGATACCGACCAGCGGCAGAGCATTCGCACCGCCGCGCCGGAAGCCCTCGGAGTACGTCGCGTACACCTTCAGGTGCGGCGAGAAATCGTAGGCGGTATTGACCTTCTTCACCACCCGGGTCGTCGCGAACGACGAGTCGGATGCGCTGTAGCCATTCGGGTTGGTCAGATCCGAGGAGCAGATCGACCCGCAGATGAAGAAACTGCTGGCGGACTGGGTATTGAAGGTCTGGTGAAAAACGCGCAGCCCCGACCGTCAGCTGCCATTGTGCGTGATGTGCCAGGTGAGCTCGCCGAATCCCGCGGTGTCCTGAAAAGTCGTGTCGCGCAGGTAATGCCAGTCCTGATCGTCGGACGTCGCGGGATTGGGTTGCCCGCTGTACGTCAGGTACTCCAGGAGCCCCGGAATGTACTGATGAAATTGAACGGATCCTACTTCTCTCTGGTAATAGGCGCCGACGACGTAATCGAATAGATGCTCACCGTTCGATACCAGGCGGACCTCCTGGATGAATGAGTGATCATTGGTCGGCACCTCGGTTATCGGCAGCATCCGCGGATAGAAGTTGTAGGGGGGATAGACGTTGAAATTGAATCCCGCGTTGCTGAAGAATGCGGGCGTGTAGTCCGCGGCCGCGAAGCTGTCGTGGTTGTAGTACGAAGACGCCGACGTCACCGAGGCAAATCCCAGATCCACCGTCGCCACGCCACTGGCGAGATCGACCTTGTCCGTATAGGGGGAGAGCGTGAATGCCGTGGAATCGTACGACCCGGCCGGCTTCAGGACGAACGAGGAATTGGGCCACGCCCCGGGATTGGTAGCCGACGGCGGCAGCGGGCTCGCAGTGGTCAGATTGAGCTCGCCGCCGGCATATCCGGGATTGGAGTATTGGGCATTCGCCGAGTCGACGTACTGGTGTACGTAGTTGATCTGCAGCTCGACGGCATTCACAGGCTGCCATCGGAGGGCGGCTCGGGCGAACCATTGCTCGGTCGTGTTGGTATCCCTTTGCTCGGGCGCGATCACGGGGCCGCTCGTGAGAACGCCTGGGACGCTCGGCAGTCGGCGCCGAAAGCAGTCCCGGTCCCTGTCGCTCGAACAGGTCGACATTATTGATGAAGCCGCCGTCATGCTCGCGGCCGCCATCGATGCGCAGCGCCAGGTGGCTGGCGAGCGGGATATTGAGGAACCCCTGGAAATCCCGGTTGAGATTGCTGAAGGAGACCGCGTGCTCGGTAGCGCTGGCGGTACCCACGATTTCGCCGGAAAAGTGGTCGAATTCCGGGGGAGTGGGAATGATTCGGATCGTGCCCGCCTGAGAGCCCGAGCCATAGAGCGTTCCCTGCGGTCCGCGCAGCACCTCGACCCGCTCCACGTCGTAGAGCGGCATTGCAAAGAATACCGGGGTCTCGCCGAAGTAGGTCGATACCGGGCTCACGCTCTCGCCGGGGATCTCGGCGACACTTTGTCCGCCACCGGGGCTGTCCGTTCTCAGTCCGCGCAGCGTCAAATTGTTCATGCTGCCGCGGGAGCCAGGTCCGGTATCGACGGTCACCAAGCCGGGAACGACGCGCGTGAGGTCGTTTATGGTCGACGCGCCGGACTGGGCGATCTGCGTCGGATCGATGACGCTGATGTTGTAGGGAACGCTTTGAGCCGTCTGCTTACGGCGCTGCGCCGTGACGACGACCTCCTGGAGAACGGGCGCCGAGGCCGCAGTATCGGCAACGCTGAGTGGACTCTGTACGACTGCGCCCAGCGAGCCGAGCAGTACGGTATTGATCGAAGCGAAGGCGCTGATCGGCCCGCATTTGCGAAGGATGGCGCGCACGGCGCTCTGCAGGTGAGCGTGCATCGGCGAATCGTTGCTTTTCTTCATGGTTCCTCCCCGTAAATGTTTTGCGTCCATCACGTGGCGGCGCCGGTCTTGCGCTCGACGGGCTCTCAGGACCGTCTCGGCCTGTAGCCGTGCCGCGCGAAGAATCGATCGAGCTCCCGCAGCTCGGCGGCCTTTCCGGCAAAGATCTCGATGTATCTGCCGATGCGTCTCATGCGCACCCCCAGCTCTTCAGGTGCCTTCTGCGAGATGTAGCCGAGCTGGGTGAGGTAGACCGTGCGTGCACGCACGTCGGCTTCCAGGCGATTGCAGTCGAAACGGACGAACATACTGGTGAGCGCCCGCAGGCGATCCGCATCGGCGGCGACGACCTCGCCGGCGACACGGGCGGACTGCTGTGCCCAGCTGCGTACCGCAAACTCCAGCCGCGAGTCGAAAAGTCGATCATCGAACCAGCAGTCGAATACGTTGAGAACGGCTTCCGGTAAACTTTCGGCGTAACACTCCGCCTGACGGATCAGGTTGCCGGTGTTCCTGGTCCTCCAGCGCTCGAGCAACGCTGCGAGCAACGACTCACGATCGTCGAAGAACCAATAGAAACTCGTCCGCGAGAGCCGCAGCCGCTTGGCCAGCGGCATGATGCGAACCGCCTCGACCCCCGATTCCAGAAGGAGCTCGTAAGCCGCATGCAGCCACAGCTCGAGCGAACCTGCGGCTGTCGCCCCCGTACCCGTCCGCCTCCCCATCTTGACTGTAAGATCGCGCACGTGTACGTACTTGTCAAGTTTATGGACACACGTGTACAGAGCCGACGAAGCACGGATTGCGACGCCATGTCAGCGGGTGACCGCACCCTGCCGGCACGCGGTCACCTGCGGCTCTGGATGATGCGGGCTACCGGCCCTTTCACCGCCGGTTGCTCACATACAGCTGTGGCGGTCCGTTCTGCGACGGCTATGTGCTGGGAATCATCGCCATCGCGCTGCCCTCGCTCGCCCTCGATCTGCATCTGGGGGCCGGCTGGCAGGGCCTCATTGCCGCGGCGTCGCTCCTCGGCATGGTCGTCGGCGGCACCGTCTTCGGTTACCTCACGGACCGCCTCGGCCGGCAGCTCATGTACACGATCGACCTGGTGGCGCTGGTCGTGGCCTCGGCCGCTCAGTTCTGGGTTCGGGCACCGTGGGAGCTGTTCGCTTTGCGACTCGTGCTTGGGATCGCAGTCGGGGCGGACTACCCAATCGCGAGCGCCCTGCTGGCCGAATTCGCGCCGCGCAGCCGCCGCGGCATGCTGCTGTCTTCCATGATCGGCGCGTGGTGGCTCGGCTACACGGTCTCATTTTTGGGTGGTTATGCCCTCTCGACCTGGATTCGGCTCGATTGGCGCTGGCTGCTCTCCTCCAGCGCCATTCCCGCCGCGATCGTCGTGGCACTCAGGTTCGGTACCCCGGAGTCGCCGCGGTGGCTGGCATCCAAAGGACGGGTGCAGGAGGCCACCGCCATTATCGAGAAGCACCTTGGAAGCGGCTATCGACTCGAGCAGGCCGATTCGCCCGCGGCAGCGCCGACGAGCCTGCGTGGAGCGCCGTTACTTCGGGCGCCTGATGTTCGTGTGTGTCTTCTGGTCCTGCCAGATCGTGCCCACGTTCGCGATTTACACGCTATGCGCCCGAGCTTCTGCGTATGTTCCATGTGCCGAACCCGGCTCTGGGCGCCGCGCTCATTAGTGTTGTGTTTGCGCTCGGCGTCATACCGGCCATGCTGCTGGTCGATAACGTCGGTCGCCGACCGCTGCTCACCATCCCGTTCCTGGTGACAGGGGTAGTGCTCGCAATCCTCGCCCTCATGCCTGCCGCGGGACACTACGGGCTCGTCGCGTTGCTCTTCTGCCTTTTCGCTCTCTTCAACGCCGCGAGCAGTGTCCTGCAGTGGATCTACCCGGCGGAGCTCTTTCCGACGGAAGTCCGCGCGACGGCCCTCGGAATCGCCACTTCGGTGAGCCGCGTGGGCGCGGCGATCGGGACCTTCCTATTCCCTCTAGCCATCGTTCACCTCGGAGTATCCAGGCTCATCGCCGCCATGGCCGGCATCTGTCTGGTCGGTTGGCTCGTGGCGGTGCGCTTTGCGCCGGAGACCAAGGGCCTGTCGCTGAGTGAAGCCAGCACCCTGAGATAGGCAATCGACTACAGCTCCAGTGGAATTACCGGAAAAGTGCTTGTCAGAAACGGCGCCACGTATCAGCCCACCGATGCCAATGCAGTATTCCGCTGTCGTCACATCGACGTCATCGCCTGTGTAGTCCGCTTTTGCCGCCGTAACGTGTCCAGAACAACGGGTCGCTTGGAATCAAGCCCAATAGTGAGCGGCAGAGTCTGGATGACGGTCATGTGGCGACCCGGCCGGTTCGTATCTGGCCGGTAACCGTGCACCATGAGTGCGGCAAGCGCACTCTGCATGACTGCCTTGTAGCCCGCCTCGAAGCGCGTTTCGGGACTGATGCTCGTGACGCCCGCATCACGCAAATTTCGGTGTGCTGCAATCAATAGCCGCTCAATTTCTGCGGCCTCGGCCGGGTGAGACTTAAGCTGCCCGATCTTCAGAAGGTTTTCCAAGCTCACCGGCGTCTCCAATGACGAAGATCTTTGGCTCCTTCATCACGCGCGAAACGAAACGATCACGTGCCCGCTGTTTTAACCGAAAGGCGTCTGCGGACATGACGACCGGGTTGACCTCGCGGCCGAGCCGCGCGCGCGCAGCATGACCCGCTTCTACCACGTTCTCAAAGGGCACCGAACCCACGACCAGCAAATCTATGTCGCTCATCGGTTTTTCCTTGCCCTGTGCAATGGATCCGAATACGAAAGCGACATCGATCTCACCCGCGACACGGCGCAGTGCCTCGCGCAGCACATCCGCCAGACCTGCTGTCTTCCGGAAAATACCTGCGAGCTCCTGGAATATCGGAGAACCGCGTGAAGCTTGATAAAGCACTTGATTTCCCGAGGACCGGCGAACCAGGAGTCCAGCCCCCGTGAGCGCCTTGAGCTCGCGATGAAGCGGTCCAGCAGGCACCCCGGTCAAGCGGCCGATTTCGCGTATATAGAAGCTCTCATCGGGCCTGAGTAGCAGCAGCGACAGCACGCGCCGGCGATAGGCGCCGAATAGCAGCTCGACAGGCGGAACTTGCTCTGTTCTCATATTGAGAACGATCGTACCATAATTGAGAACAAATACACCGGCCCTATCTGGGACTCGATGCGGGCTTCCGGAACGTTACCGATGTGATCGGAACGTACCCAGGTGTTTTAATTGGGGCGTGTGGGAATCGAACCCACGACCAACGGATTAAAAGTCGTGGCCGGTGCTCGCCGCGACTCCAACACGCTCCATGAGCTATCTCGCAGGCACTTGATTTATCGCGGCCGCGTTCTCGCGCGAACTGCGGCAAGAAGTGTACCAGTGAGCGCCGACGACGCCCGTCTCGAGGAGCCGAAATGCTTCAGGTTGAGAGATCCTATTCACTCGGGGGCGCTGGCTCTAGCTTTAGCTACGGCGAGATGAGGATGGGGGCACGGGTGCCTTCCACTCGCTCAACGCGACGACGGTACCCACCCCCGCCATTCGGTTTACATACCGAACGTCGGCCGTGACGAATACCCCCCTCCGAGTAATCGCGAGTGCATGGTAAGCCGCATCGTAGAACGACACCTCGTAGGTGCGTGTCAATTCGAGTGCTGATGTGAGCCACGCGTCCGACGGCACCGCCTCCGTGAGCCCGAATTTCATGAGCGAGGTCAGCCAGGCGGAGGCATGCGCCGGAAATCGTCGCGCAACCGTGTTGCTGACCTCATAAAGCCACAACGCCGGCACGATTGCGCGTACGGCATCGTTCAGGATGGCTGCACGCAGAAGAAGCGCCTTGTCGACGTCCGGCTCATCGTCCGACGGGAGAACCCATTTGAGCAGAACTGATGCGTCGGGCACCAACAACGGCGCCGGCATCAGTGCCTCCGATCCCGGTCATCGCGGACCCACCTCGCCACCTCGTCCGTACTGACCTTCGGCAGTTGCTTGCGCAACTCGTCCATCTCCCGGACCGCGTCTCTGCGCCGCCGCCGAACGGCCCAGTCACGGATTGCTTCATTGATGGTCCGGCTGCGCTCTCCGGCCGGGATCCGCCCGAGGACGCCCCAAGTATCGTCGTCGATCATGATATTGATCCGCTTGCTCATGGCCGCCCTGTTCCGTGGAGTGAATTGGTGTGGATATGATTACACACTTGGACTGGAATGGCTACCAGAGCTGATCTTTACGCTCAAGCTGCGCCCGCAGCTGTTACGAGCACCCGCGATGAGTTGCGTCAGCCGACGCCGGCCACAAGCAGAGCGCGCGCGAGCATGTCCGGAAACCCTAAATGACCCGGCTTTTCGCCGATCGCAGGCATGGGGGTATGCGCAAGACGCTCCGCTATCGTTGTCAGATCATCGCCGTGGGCCAGATGATGGCTCGCCTGGAACGCAAGATCGTTCATTGAGCCGAGCACGCGGCGATTGGTCGCGCGAGCGAAGCTGACCGGCTGCATGGCACCGAGTTCACGGCTAACTTGCTCCTGCGGAACTTCCAACCGCTCGAGGAGGCTGTGCTGAGCCAGCCGAGCTGATTGCATCAAACAGCCGCCGATTGGCTATCCTGCACCATCATCCGACCTCCAATGCGGCCATTCACCCGCGATCACCGGTCTGTGCGAGTCCCAGGACGACGTATATTTTTATGCCGATTTCAGTAAGGAAATCATGCGAGACCCTGCGTTGCCGCCGTGCTAGTCGGTAGCCGGCTTACTTGGTATGCGCAATCGAAAGCCTTGATGCGGTCACTCGCCTGCGGTTGCCTGAACGTCTACAGGAAAAACGGCGTCGGCCACGCTCAGGCCGTTCGGGCGATCACCAGGTACCCTCACAAATCTCTTCAACAGCAACTTGCGATCCAGCCACGGAAGAAGCGAAATACTAGCCAACTGCCGCTGCCTAGCCTCAATTGATGCCAGCGCCCATTTCGTAAGGTCTGCATTCAGACTCGAATCTGGCGTGGCACCGCGGGCATAGAAGATCACCAAGGAATAATTTAGCTCACATGGCAAATGCTCTTTGAAGGCACGGCCGTTAGTCGACTTAAGATTCTCAATGACGCCATTTTTCGGGCACAGATGGGTAAGCAAGGCGGCTGCCGCAATGCTCGTTACATCAGATGACTGGGTGACCACAATGGCATGTGATCCCGACTGCCGGTCCCAGCCGTCAAGAATCAGTCGTCCGCTCGGGAGCCTGAATTCTTCCCTCGGCGAATCTACTTCCGAAAACTGATTGAGCAACAGAGGACCAACGCCAGGAGCGCGTGCGTCAGCGTCAGTTTTCACTTCTGACCGGCCAAAAAGCGCGCTCAATTCCTGCGACAATTGATTCGTTTCGATCATCCCCATCCGCCCGACAACTTCGCCGGCCCAGGATTGATTCGTGGCAGCTTCCGCAGCCCACATGCTTTCGGCTGTGCTTGCCCATAAAAACCAGGCCGTTAATGCGGTAAGGGCCCACGTACCCCGTTTCCGCATGATCATCCCCGTTACCTCTGTGCAGAAAGCTGCCAAAGCTCAGTAAATTCTATTTGTCAGCGCGCAACAAATTGGACGCGTCCAGGTGCCGATAGAAAACCACCGTCAGATACGCTAGCAGGCCCAGCGAAAAGATAACCGCAACCGGGACGGTGAATATCATCGTAATGATGGCAAAGGCGCCATCGTGTCCGGGGGCATCCAGCATCGTCTGGCGCCCATAAGTGAAGGCGGCGATCCAGATGGGCAGAGCGATTATCACGATCGCACCCGCAACAGCGATCAGCAACGCCCCCAGGAACGCTAAAAGCCCTCTGCAAATGCTCAACACGCAGTTCATTGCTTGGACTTTGGAGGCTACGCGTGGTCAGAGCGTGGCGACAAGATGACGAATAAGGGCAATTATCTGGATTCCGGTATGGCCCGACTGGCAGGTGGGGTCGCCTTGCCTTCCCGCGCCCCTCACGAGGGGGCCTTGGCTTGAGACGGTTTGCGGGCAGCCGGCGGAACACGCTGAGACAGCTCACAACCCTTTCGCCGCGACCATCTTCTCGATGACTTTGGCTTTGTGATCGACTACAAGGTGAGAGTAACGTTTCACCATGGCGAGCGTCTTGTGTCCGAGGACATCGGCAATTTCAAGCAGCGAGGCGCCCTGCGCCGCAAGCATGGACGCCGTGGTGTGGCGCAGGTCATGAAAGTGGAAATCGCTGATGCCGGCTGCTTCGAGAGCCGCGTACCAATGCGCATCGAAATGCTCATACGGGCCGGGCAGTCCCGACGGCTGGGGGAACACGTGCTCGCTGCGCACCGAGTTCTGCAGCTTCAGCTCCCTCAGCGCGTCCAGCGCCCTGCCGGCGAGCGGTAGCGTGCGCTGCTCATCGTTCTTCGTCTCGCGAACGAGTGCCCTACCCTTCTTCAGGTCGATGTCCGACCACTTGAGGCGGATCAGCTCGCCCTTTCTTGCGCCAGTCGTGACCGCGAGCAGAACGAGGGCGTGGAGCGGGCGCCATTCGGAAGTGGCGCAGGCATCGAGCAGGGCCGCCCGCTCCTCATCAGTCAGGAATCGCGTCCGTCCCCGCGGCTCCTTCTTCCGGCTAATGTCGCTCACCGGGTTGCGATCGAGGAGCCGGCGCTCCTTCACCGCGAACGACAGGGCATGCGAGAGGCAGGCAATGTAGCGGTTCACCGTGCCGCCGCTGCGCTTGTACTCTTTCGGCGCAATCGTCTCGCCCGTCTTCCTGTCCTTGCACGGCTTGCCGCGCGTGAACGTCTCTACCGCGAGCCGATCGCGGGCCTGGGAGATGACATCGGCGGTAATCTCAGCTAGGGCGAGGCCCGCGAACTGCTCAGCCCACCAATTGAGCTGGCGCATACGAGTCGACTTCTCCTTCTCGTCGAATTCCGCGAGCACCGTCTCGGTGTAGTCCTTCGCGAGTGCATCGAAGCTCGTGCGCCGCGCCGCCGCGTGCGGAAAGTGTCGACCCTCGCGGATTGCGGTCTCGATCGACTGCGCCCACTGCTGCGCCTCTTTGCGGTTCGGGAAGGTCCCGGACTGTGCCGGGCGCCCTTTTACTCGCACCTGCGCACGGTAGGAAACCGCGTTGGTCAGCGGACTGAGGATGCGTTGAATGGATGCCATGCGCGCCTCGGTGCACTGCGTGCAGCGGTGAGCAAGCCCGCTGCACTGAGTGTGCACGAAACAGCGACAACAGTGAAGCTTGCGCCACTCGATCTGACGCAAGCCACTGAATTAACATAGTTTTAATTGGGGCGTGTGGGAATTGAACCCACGACCAGCGGATTAAAAGTCCGATGCTCTACCGACTGAGCTAACGCCCCGGGGATTGGGTAGCGCCGCCCAAGGATGGGGGCAGACGCCGCGGGGCGGGGATGATACTACAGGCGTCAGCCTACCGCCGCATCCGGACCCGCCAGGCAAGCGACTACGCGCACCTCAGCCTCGCCCGAGGTGAGCGGCGCCGTCGAGCCGCCCCACGCAACGCTCTCCGAGCTGTTCTACTGACGCCGGGGCGCCTGGTAGATCGTCGGATCCGGCACGCCGGCCGCCTCGAAGCCGGCGCGACGCAGCCGGCAGGAGTCGCAGCGGCCGCAGGCGGCGCCGAGATCGTCCGCCTGATAGCAGGAGACGGTCAGGGAATAGTCGACGCCGAGGCTGCATACCCTCGCGGATGATGCGCTGCTTGGACCAGGAGATGAGCGGCGCCTGCACGCGGCAGGGATGACCTTCGACGCCCGCCTTCGTCGCGAGTGTCGCGAGGTGGCTGAAGGCGTCGATGAAGGCCGGGCGGCAGTCGGGATAGCCCGAGTAATCGACGGCATTTACGCCGACGAAGATGTCCTCCGCGCCGAGCACCTCCGCCCAACCCAGTGCCAGCGCGAGCAGGATGGTGTTGCGCGCCGGGACATAGGTCACCGGGATTCCCGCCGTGGGCTGCTCCGGGACCGCGATTGAGGTGTCGGTCAGCGCGGAGCCGCCGATGCCGGCGAGATCGAGGCGCATGATGCGGTGCTCGCGCGCACCCAAGCGCCTCGGCGACGCGCATCGCCGCATCGAGCTCGGCGACATGACGCTGACCGTAGTCGACCGAGAGCGCATAGCACTCGAAGCCCTGCTCGCGCGCGATGGCCAGCGTGGTGGCCGAGTCGAGCCCGCCGGAAACGAGAACGACAGCCCTGTGGGACGCCATGATCCGCGTTCTTTCGCCTACTTGCCCGGCACGTTGCCCCAGAGGTACTTGTGCAGCTGGATCTGGAAGCGCACCGGCAGCCGGTCCGCGAGGATCCAATCGGCGAGCTGCGGCGCCGGCAGCTGCTCGTGGCTCGGAGAAAAGAGCACCGTGCAGCGCCCCGTCAGGCCGAGCTCGCGCAATTTCGCGCCGCTCCATTCGTAGTCGCCGCGATCGCAGATCACGAACTTCACGAGGTCCTGCGCGCCCAGGCGCGCCAGCTCCTCATAGCGGTTGCGCGACTCCTCGCCGGAGCCCGGAGTCTTGACATCGACGACCCGCACTACCCGCTCGTCCACTCCCTCGAGTGACATCGCGCCGCTGGTCTCGAGCGAGACACGGCAGCCGGCATCGCAGAGTTGCGTCAGCAGGTCGAGGCAGCTCTTCTGCGCCAGCGGCTCGCCTCCCGTCACGCAGACGTAGCGGCCGCCCAGCTCCCGTCACCCGCTGCCACCACGGATTCGACTTCCCACCACTCACCGCCGTGGAAGGCATACGCCGTATCGCAATACTGACACCGCAGCGGACAGCCGGTGAGACGGACGAAAACGGTCGGGATCCCCGCCGTGTCAGCCTCGCCTTGCAGGGAATAGAAGATCTCGGTGATCTTGAGTCGCGCCACCTGCGTCCGTCAATGCGATGACAGCTGCTTCAGCCGCGCTCTGCGCCCGCGTCGGCGGCATCCGTGCCGGGGTATTGGGCTGGCGACCTGACGCAGTGTCGCGCGGCCCTTGGTCGTCTTGCCCTGCGCAAGCTGAGTGTTGCCGAGATCGAGCATGGCATCGGGCGCCTTGCCCGAGCTCGGCCATTTGTCGAGCACGACCTGGAAGGCGGCTGCCGGCGGCCGCGTAATCCTGGTTCACGTAGTGCGCCTCGCCCAGCCAGTACTGCGGCATTGGGCGCGAGCGGGCTCGCGGGATACTGCTTGAGGAAGCCCTCGAAGCCGCTGATGGCCACCGAGTAGCTGCCGGCCTTCAAGGCATCGAAAGCCTGCCCGTAGATCGACTGCTCCGTGGACGAGACCCCTTGCTCGCCGCCGTCCGTCGCCGCGCCCGCGCACCCGCGTTGCCCGCCGTGGCATCGCCGCCCCCGCCGACCTGCCGTGCTCGAGCGCCCCCACCCGCTTGTCGAGATCCGCATAGAGGTCGTGCTGCTGCTTGCGCAGCTCCCGGTTGCTGTTCTGCAGGTCATCGACCTTGCCCTGCAGATCGCGCACCTCGGCCTGCAGCGTATCGACCTCGCTCGCGAGCTGCACCAGGCTCTGATTGGACACGACCCGCTCGACCTTCGAGATGCGCGTATCGAGATCGTTCATCCTGATCTGCACCGGATCCTGATCCGGAGGAACCGAGGCGCAGCCGGCGGCGAGCACCGTGATGAGCGCGAGAGGGATGATCGGGCGCATGGCGAACTCCTTTGGGAACTGGTGCCGGGCAAGCTTACTGCTGCGGCGGCGGCAGCCGGCTGCCCGTTCGGGGCCAGGTAGACGATGTCCACGCGGCGGTTCTTCTTCCACGCATCCTCGGCGTGCGCCGGATCCACCGGGTGCTCGGCGCCGTAGCTCACCACCGTGATCTGGGCGGCTGAAGCGCCCTGCAGCAGCAGCGCCTGGCGGACCGCCTGCGCGCGCCGCATCCCGAGGCCGATGTTGTATTCCGGTGAGCCGCGCTCATCGGTATTGCCTTCCAGCCGCACGCGGGCGTCCGAGTGATCGGAGAGGTACTTCGCGTGAGCCGAGACGATGTCGGTGCCGTCGCCCGAGATCACGGCGCTGTCGAAGTCGAAGTAGATCGTGCGCTTGGCGAGCATGCCCGCCTGCGGACCGGTGATCGAGTTCTGGTTGCCGAACGGACCGCCGTTGGCGTTGGCGCCCGCGGCGCCCGCCGAATTGGCGCCGGCGCCGTTCTCGGAAGAGGACTGCTGCTGCTCGGCCGACGGCTTCGGCTTGTGGCTCGCGCAGGCGGCGAGAGCCGAGACATCCGGCCAGCAACATCAGGACAGCAATTCGACGATACATAGACCCTTCTCCAGGTTCGCCGCCAGGCGGCAGCTCTTGTTGGACGTTCGGACTTGGCTACTGAACGGCTACTGAATGAACGGACCCCACGCCGGGTCGCGCACCTCGCCCTGAGTCGGCTTCAGGGAGAGGCCGGTGAGCCCGTCGACGGAGATCGTCGCCAGAATGCCCGCCGACGCCTGGCCCGGGCCGGGCGGCGTACATGATCGCGGCGCCGTTCGGCGCGAAGCTCGGTGACTGATCGAGCCGCCCGGGCGTCAGCACCCGGAAGTCGCCGGTCGCGAGGTTCTGCACGGCGATGCGGTAGCTGCCGCTGTCGTCACGCGTGACCATCGCCAGCAGCTTGCCGTCGGCGGACACATGCGGCCCGGCGTTGTATTCGTCGGTGAAGGTGATGCGCTGCGGGTTGCTGCCCGGGGTCGCGGCGCATCGGTAGATCTGCGGCTCGCCGGCGCGATCCGAGGTGAAGTAGATGTACCGCCCGTCAGGCGACCAGGTCGCCTCCGTGTTGATGGACGGCGAATCGGTGATCCGCGTCAGGTGCTGGGTGCTCAGTTCCAGGAGTAGATCTGCGGGTGGCCGCTGTCGCCGCTCAGGGTGAGCGCGAGCTTCTTGCCGTCGGGCGACCAGGACGGCGCGCCGTTGATGCCGGCGCGCATCGAGACGCGGGTCCGCTCGCCCGTCAGCACGCGCTGCACATACACGGCGGAGAGGTGATTCTCGAACGAGACATAGGAGAGCCACTGACCATCCGGCGACCACGCCGGCGACATG
Source organism: uncultured Pseudomonadota bacterium (assembly GCA_963726045.1). GTDB lineage: Bacteria > Pseudomonadota > Gammaproteobacteria > Steroidobacterales > Steroidobacteraceae > 13-2-20CM-66-19. Next base: position 780,354 of record CAVSAZ010000006.1, on the reverse strand, counting down.
AGGGGGAAACGCGACTCGAGTATCAGATGCTGATTGTAGCCGTCGGCGTCGGCGACCACCAATTGGAAGCGCTCGTCGGCGCCCGCCCCCGCGATCGCGATGTAGGCGATGCGCGTCGCGAAGGCGCCGCGGATGCCGGTGATGGCCTGGTAGATGACATCACTCACCCGGTGCGCGGCGTTGCGCAGCGCCGAGGCGGTGCCGACGAACCGCTGGCGCGTGATGCTCTGCCCGGTGAGCGCATTGAGCAGGTTGAAATCCACCGCGAGCTGGCCGCCGGCGACCGGCTCCACCTGACCGACGACGACGTAGTCGGTGCCCGCCGCCTTCCAGTCCGCGAACTTCACGTCCGCGGCGCTGGTTGGCGTCGCCGGCATCTTGTCGCGCGGCAACTCCGTGAAGCGACCGCTGCCGACGAGGTCGTGTTGGACGACGCCGGCGACGTCGGTGCCATCGGTGGGCGCCTTCCGCGAAGGGCACGATCGCGATGGGCACGGGGTTGTTCACCCCGGAGGTGATCTGGATCTGCAACTGTGCCCGCGCGGCGGGAGGCGCGAGACAGGCGGCCGTCAGTACCAGCCAGGAAGATCCGCAGCAGGGATGCCATTCTCAGTGTCGGTTTCATGGGTCTCGCGGTCAGTTGGTCGGCTGGAAGGTGATGATGAGCTGGCGCGGGAACGGAATGCCATCGGGCGGCGGCGGCAAAGGCGCGGCGTTGTAGACCGCAGTCTGAATGGACTGACGCACGGCGTCATCGCCATTGCAATCGCCGATGCTCACCGACGTCACCGAGCCTCCCGGCACCAGGCCCACATTGAGCACGCATTTGATGCCCGGCTGGGCTGTCGGCGGTCGGATCCACGCATTTTGGATACGGGAGGTGATCTCACTCGTCCAGCTTGCCAGCGCACCGCTCGCCACGGTAGCCCGCTGGTCCTCCTGCAGGCTCTGCTGCAGATCGGCCACGCGGGCGGCGCGTTCCGCCGCCGCCTGCTGCGCGGCGAGCTTCTTCTCCTCAGCAAGTTTGCGCTCCTCCGCCAGCTTCTTCTGGGCCGCGAGCTTCGCCGCAGCCTTCTTCTGCCACCGCGAGCTTCTTCGCCTTGCTCGGCGGCCGCCTGCGCTTCGTCGGCCTTCTGGGCCTCCGCGGCCTGCTCCGCCGCCGCGGCTTCGGCCGCCTTGCGCTGCGCCTGCCGCGCCTGCTTGCGCCTTCTCCGCCTCTGCCTGGTGCTCGGCCTCCTCTTGGGCTGCCTGCTCCCGCATCGCGACCTCGTCCGGCGTGGGCGGCGGCGGTCCTTCGGCGGGTGCGGCGGTGGCTGCTGCGGCTGAGCCTGCGGTGGCGCTTTCGGCTGCGGTGACGGCGTCGAGGCGATGCCGACGCCCTTCAGGGTGCGCGCATCCACCACCGTGGCATTGATGGGCACGCTCGGCGCGGGCGCCGCCTGCCGGAAGTGCCACCAGCCGAGCGCGAGCAGCGCAATGAGGCTGCCATGCAGCACCACGGACATGCCAATAGACAGCCATCGGTCGCGTTCGAGACTCGGCCATCGTGGCGTGGTTAGCTGCCCGGCCGCGGCGGCGGCAGCGCGTCGGTCGCCATTCCGACCTTGCTCGCGCCTGCCTGCTGCAGCAAGACCATGGCCTGCATGACGACTCCGTAGGAGACCGAGCTATCGGCTTTGACCACCACGGCCCGGTCCGGATCCTGCTTCAGGGCCGCGCCCACCTGCGCCGAGACGGCATCGGAGTCCAGTGCCGCCTTCGCGTCGGACGCGATATTGAGAAACAGCTGGCCCTGTGCATCGACCGACAACACTACAGGATTGTTCTCACTCTTGTGGTAGCGGTTGCGCATGGGCTTTCGGCAGGTTGACCTTCACGCCCTGCTGCAGCAGCGGCGCCGTGATCATGAAGATGATCAGCAGCACGAGCATCACGTCGATGTACGGCACGACGTTGATCTCGCCCATCAGCCGCCGGCCGCGGGAGACTTGCGCCATGCGGACCTCCTAGCGGGCTCCGGCGGTGCCCGGCATGACGCCGGATGCCGCGGCGGCGGACGCTGCCCCCTGCGCTGCCGGTGCGCCGCGGGTCGCGTGCCGTTGCAGGATGGTGGAAAACTCCTCCATGAAGGCGTCGAAGCGCACCTCCAGGCGGGTGACCTGGTCGGCGAAGCGGTTGTACGCAACGACGGCCGGGATGGCGGCGAACAGGCCGATCGCCGTGGTGACGAGCGCCTCCGAGATGCCCGGGGCCACCGAGGCGAGCGTTGCCTGTTGGACATCGCCGAGCCCGTTGAACGCCGTCATGATGCCCCACACCGTGCCGAAGAGGCCGACGTAGGGACTGGTGGAGCCCACCGTGGCCAGAGTGGCCAGGCTGTACTCCAGGCGGTCGATCTCCTTGAGCTGCGCCACGCGCATGGCGCGCCGCGCGCCCTCGAGGAGCTGGTCGGGGGGAATGGAGCCGTGTTGGCGCTGGCGCGCGAACTCACGGAAGCCGAACTCGAAGATGCTCGCCATCCCGGTCGCGCCGCCGTGGGACTCGATCGCGCGATAGAGCTGCGCCAGGTCGCCGCCCGACCAGAAATTGTTCTCGAACTGATCCGCCTCGCGCTTGGCGCGCCCGATGAGCAGCCGCTTTCTGAAGATGATGGCCCACGAACTGAGTGAGGCGAGAAGCAGCAGCCCGACCACGATCTGCACGGGGATGCTCGCCTCGACCACCAGGCGAATGATGGAAAGTTGTCCGTTCATGCTCTGTCAGACGGTGAGATCAACACGTTTATCAGGGATTCGGGCAGCCTTCTCGGCTTCAGGGTGTTCGCATCCACACAGACAGACGAGCACCCCCGCGGTGAGGATCGGCGGCTCCTCCCCGGGTCGCGGCCCCGGAAGATCGCCTGCTCGAATCTGATGGTCGCCGCCCGATCGGCGTGCGCCTGGCAGGTGATGGCCAGCTCGTCATCGAGCCGCGCCGGGCGCCGATACTCGACGTTGACCTTCACCACCGTAAAAACTATCCCCGGCTCCCGCGCCAGGGTCTGCTGCGAGTAGCCGAGCGACCTCAGCCACTCCGTGCGGGCCCGCTCCAGGAAGCGGAGGTAGTTCGCATAATAAACGATCCCGCCCCCATCGGTATCTTCCCAGTATACACGGGCCGGCCAGGAGAAGACGCTCACCGCCCGTCCTCGAACAGCGACAGCGTGGCCGCGGCCCGTCTCCGGGGGCTTCAGGCCGAAATGCAGGTAGGAGGCGCGCGTCACCATGCGCCCCCGCGCGGTGCGGACCAGGAATCCCTGTTGGATGAGGAAGGGCTCGATCACATCCTCCAAGCGTGTCGCGCTCCTCGCCGATGGCCGCCGCGATGCTGTCGATGCCCGACCGGTCCGCCGTCGAACTTCTCGATGATCGTGGTGAGGAGCTTGCGGTCCAGGCTGTCGAAGCCCTGCGGGTCGACCTCGAGCAGGTCGAGTGCGGCTTCCGCCACCGCCTCGACTGATGCGCCCGTCGGCCTTTCACCTGGGCGTAATCGCGCACCCGCCGCAGCAGCCTGTTCGCGATCCGCGGCGTACCGCGGGAACGCTGCGCGATCCGGCAGCGCGCCCTCTCCCTCCACCGGCACGCCGAGAATGCCGGCGGAGCGGCGCACGATGCGCTCGAGATCCTGCACGCCGTAGAATTCCAGCCGCTGCACGATGCCGAAGCGGTCGCGCAGCGGCGAGGTCAGGAGCCCGGCGCGGGTGGTCGCGCCGACCAGGGTGAAAGGCGGCAGGTTGAGCTTGATCGAGCGCGCCGCCGGTCCCTCGCCGATCATGATGTCGAGCTGAAAATCCTCCATCGCCGGATACAGCACCTCCTCGACGATGGGCGAGAGACGGTGGATCTCATCGACGAAGAGCACGTCGCGCGGCTGCAGGTTGGTGAGGATCGCGGCGAGATCGCCGGGCCGCTCCAGCACCGGACCGGAGGTCTGACGCAGGCTGACGCCGAGCTCCGCGGCGATGATGTTGGCGAGCGTCGTCTTGCCGAGCCCGGGCGGCCCGAAGATGAGCACGTGATCGAGCGCCTCGGCGCGCTGGCGCGCGGCGCTGATGAAGATATCGAGCTGGGCCTTCACTTGCGGCTGCCCGACGTAATCGGCGAGCCGCCGCGGACGGATGGCCTTCTCCACCGCCTCGTCTTCGTGCGTGGCGCCGGCGCCGATCGTTCTGTCAGCTTGTTGCAAGGTCGGTTTACTCCGGCGCCGCGCCCTTCAGGGCGCGGCGGATCAGCTCTTCCGTGGAATGTGTACCCGGACCGGCGGCCTTGAGCAAGCGGCTCGCCTCCATCGGCTTGTAACCAAGAGCAACCAGGGCACCGAACGCCTCGGCCTCAGGACTCGCCCCCATCGGTACCGCACTCGCCGCACCGCCTGCCCCCGCCTGCAGCCGATCGCGCATCTCGATGACCAGGCGCTCGGCGGTCTTGCGGCCGATGCCGGGCACCTTGATGAGCGCGGCCACATCCTCGCTCTGCACGCAGAGCGCGAACGCCTCGACGCTGATGCCCGAGAGCAGCGCCAGGGCGATCTTCGGGCCGACACCGGAGACCTTGATCAGGCTGCGAAACAGGCGCCGCTCATCCTCGGTGCCGAACCCATAGAGCACATGGGCATCCTCCCGTACCACGAGGTGCGTCAGCAGCCGCACCTCCTCGCCGACAGCCGGCAGATGGAAGAAGGTCGACATCGGTGCCTCGAGCTCGTAGCCCAGACCGCCGGTCTCCACCAACAGCTGCGGCGGAGTCTTCGAGACGATGCGCCCCCGGACCGATCCGATCATCGCGAGAGCTGCGCCGCCGCGCGCAGGGCATCCGGCTCCGATTGCGCGGCCAGCTCGTACAGGCGCAACGAGTGGGCGTGACAGACAGCGACGGCGAGCGCGTCCGCGGCATCGGGAGAGATGCGCCCCTGAAGGCCGAGGAGTGTGCGAATCATGTGTGCCACCTGAGTCTTCTCCGCCGCCCCCGAGCCCACCAGGGCGAGCTTGATCGCCCGCGGCGCATATTCGAACACGGGCAGTCCCTTCGGAACCGCGCACAGCGCCGCCCCGCGTGCCTGACCGAGCTTGAGCGCGCTGTCGACATTCTTGTTGACGAACACCCGCTCGATGGCCACCTCTCCCGGCAGGTGGGTCGCGATGAGCTCGCGCAGGCTCTCGAAGATCACCCGTAGGCGCTCCGACAAAGAGTCTGCCGTCGCAGTCACTGTCACGCACCCGTGCGCAACATGCACCCAGTCCGCGCCGCGGCGCTCGATGACGCCATACCCCGTCCGCCGCGATCCCGGATCGAGGCCGAGGATTCGCAAGGTCGGCGGGGCACGAGCGGGCAGCGGGCGCGCGGCGCCCGGGTCAAAGGCGCGCCAGGACCTCGTCCGATATCTCGACATTCGAGTACACGTTCCTCACGTCATCCCGCTCTTCCAGCGATCTCGAGCAGGCGCACCATCCGCTCCGCCGGCTCCCCGGAAAGCGGCGTCGTCAGAGAAGCGCGTTCGGTCACCGCTGAAGCGGACGGGACGAAGCCGCGGTCCGTAAGGATCGCACGCACCGTCTCGAACTCCATCGGATCCGCCAGCACCTCGATCGAACGGTCGGAGTTGGTCACCACGTCCTCGGCGCCGGCCTCGAGCGCGGCGTGCATCAGGCGCTCCTCGTCCGTACCAGGCGGGTAGGTCATGATGCCGACATGATTGAAGAGATAGCTCACCGAGCCTTCGGCCCCCAGATGCCCACCGTGGTCGCTGAAGGCCTGGCGCAGGCCGGCCCGGGTGCGGCTGTCGTCATCGGTGATGCACTCGATCAGCACGGCTGCGCCGCCGGGACCATAGCCCTCGAAGCGGATCGGCGACGGGCCGTGGGCGTGGGCCATGCCGTGGGTATCGGCGCCGCCCAGCCGTGGCCCGCGGGAGCCGCTCGCGCGGCACGCCCGAGCGAAGTGCTGGATGTTCGCCCACTTGGTGTGACTGGCCATAAAGTATTAGCGCCGTCCATCATAGCCATAAAAGGGGCCGTTCAGGCAGCAATGGAGACCCGGCAACTCTGTCCACCCGAGCTGATCGACTCGATCGCCGCCGCCCGGCGCGGGATCGAGGAGCTGGGCTCGCTCGCGCCCAGGCGCTGGCCACCGCAGCCGAGGCGGCGGAGCTGCTCGGTGCGCTGACGTCCGACGCCGACCTCGCCAGAGCAGCACTCGTAAAGGCTGCCCTCGACCTGCCGGACAGGCAGGGCTGGATCAGCCCGCGCCGCCGACCGACCTGCCTCCATCGCCGGGCGGTCCGCTGCCGACACGGCAGTCGCCCTCCTCAAGCTCGGCGATCTCGGACTGCCGCGCAACTGGTCCCCCGCCCAGGGACTCGACGCCCGTCAGGCGGAGACGCTGCGCAAGATGCTCCTTGCGGTCGTCAGCGACCCGCGCCTCATCCTCGCGCGTCTGGCGGAGCATCTGGTGGCCCTGCGCCACGCCCGGGATCTGGCGGGCGATGCCGCCGGACTCGCGGAGCGGGAGCGCCTGGCGATCGAGGCGCGGGCGGTGTTCGCGCCGCTCGCCAGCCGCCTCGGCGTCTGGCAGCTCAAATGGGAGCTCGAGGACCTCGGCGTTCCGCTATCTCGAGCCGGAAGAGTACCGGCGGATCGCGAGCGCGCTCAACGAGCGGCGCGCCGACCGCGAGCGCTACATCGAGGAGCTGTGTGAGCGCTTGCGCGCGCGAGCTCGCGGACCGCCGGCGTCCAGGCGCAGGTCTACGGCCGGCCGAAACACATGTACAGCATCCATCGCAAGATGCAGCGCAAGCAGCTCGCATTCGAGCAGCTCTTCGACGTCAGGGCCGTACGCATCATCGTCGGACCATCCGCGACTGTTATGCCGCGCTGGGCGTGGTCCATGGACTCTGGACCTACATCCCGGGCGAGTTCGACGACTACATCGCGACGCCCAAAGGCAACTTCTATCGCTCCATCCACACCGCAGTCATCGGCCCGGAGGGCAGGAGCGTCGAGGTGCAGATCCGCACGCGCGAGATGCACGAGCATGCCGAGCTCGGTGTCGCGGCGCACTGGACCTACAAGGAAGGCGCGCCGACGGATGCCGAGTATCAGCGCAAGATCGAGTGGGTGCGCCGGCTCCTCGAGCCGCAGGCGTCCGGGGAGAGCCGCCCGAGGCGGCCGCGGACGCCGACCGGGAATTTCTCGAGCAGGTGACCTCGGAGCTCTTCGAGGATCGCGTCTATGCGCTGACGCCGAAGGGCGAAGTAGTCGATCTGCCGCGCGGCGCGACACCGCTCGATTTCGCCTACAGCGTGCACACCTCGCTCGGCCATCGCTGCCGCGGGGCCAAGGTCAACGGCCGGATCGTGCCGCTGACCTACGCCCTGTCGAACGGCGAGATCGTCGACATCATCACCGGCAAGCAGGACGCGCCGAGCCGCGACTGGCTGTCGCCGGAGCAGGGCTTCCTGGTCTCACCCCGCAACCGCGGCAAGGTGCGGGCGTGGTTTCGCAAGCACGACGGCGCCGCGACCGACGGCGAGTGAGCGACGCCGCCGCCGAGAATCGCCGCGCAACCGGAGCCGCCGCCGCTACCTGCCGCGCGGCCGGCACGGCCGCGGGCGGGCGCGGCGGCTCGCCGGTGGAAATCGAGGGCGTCGGCAATCTGCCGATCACCCTCGCCCATTGCTGTGCGCCGTTGCCGCCGCAACCGATTACGGGCTACGTGACCGTGGGACGCGGCGTGACCATCCATCGCAGCAATTGCCCGAGTCTCGCGCGCATGCGCGAAGTCAAAGCCGGAGCGCGTGCTGCAGGTCGAGTGGAGCTCGGCGGATGCCGCCGGGCTGACGGTGGAAATCGCCGTCACCGCGTACGATCGCCGCGGACTGGTGCGCGACCTGACGGACGTGCTCGCCGTCGAGCGGCTGAGCATCGAAGCCGATGTCGACCGTGACCGACCACGACGCCGGCACCGCGCATGTGCGGCTGACGGTACCGGTGAGCAACCTGGAGCAGCTCGCGCGCGTGCTGCACCGCCTGGGCGCGGTACCCAACGTCATCCAGGCGCGCCGAGCACGCTAGAGGTCAGCGGTTGATCGAGTCGATCGCCCGCTTGTCAGCGTTCAGCGCAGCCTCGTGCACGGCTTCCGACAGCGTCGGATGCGCATGAATGGTGCGCTGCAGGTCCTCGGTGCTCGCGGAGTACTCCATCGCCAACACCGCCTCGGCGATGAGCTCACCGGCCAGCGGTCCGATGATGTGCACGCCGAGGATCTCGTCATCATCCTGCGCCGCGACGATCTTGGCGAAGCCCTGCGCCTGCTCCATCGCGCGGGCGCGACCGCTGGCGAGGAAAGGGAAACATCCCGACCTTGTACGGGCGGCCGCTCGCCTTCACCTGCTCCTCGGTCTGGCCGACCCAGGCGATCTCCGGCGCCGTGTAGATGACCGACGGAACCGTCTTGTAGTTGACCTCGCCGAAGCGGCCGGCGATGAGGTCGGCCGCCATCACGCCCTCTTCCTTGCCCTTGTGCGCCAGCATGGGGCCGCGCACGCAATCGCCCACTGCCCAGACGCCTTCGGCGCCCGTGCGGCATTGATGGTCCACCTTGATGAAGCCGCGCTCGTCGAGCTCCACTCCCGTGCCGGGGGCCAGGAGATCGCGCGTGTAGGGACGGCGGCCGATCGCAACGAACAGCCTGTCGACCGTGAGTGTCTGCTCACCCTTGGAGTCGGTGTAGGCTGACCTCGACCGCGCCGCGCGGTGACGCGTGCGCCGGTCACCTTGGCGCCGAGGCGGATATCGAGGCCCAGCTTCTTGAAATGCCGCGCGGCTTCCTTGGCGAGCTGCTGGTCGGCGATCGGCAGGAAGTCCGGCAGCGCCTCGAGCATGGTCACCTCGCTTCCGAGCCGGCGCCAGACACTGCCCAGCTCCAGGCCGATGACGCCGGCGCCGATGACACAGAGGCGCTTGGGCACGGCATCGAAATCGAGCGCGCCCCAGGAATCGACGATGTGCGGCGCCTGGAAGGGAGCCGATTTGAGCTCGATGGGCGCCGAGCCCGAGGCGAGGATCACGTGCTTCGCGGTCAGCTCGCGGCGCGTGCCGTCGGGCGCGGTGAACTCGACCCGCCGGCCGGGCAGCAGCCTGCCGTGTCCCTGCAGCGGCGTGACGCCGCTCGCCCTTGAAGAGCGCGAGGATGCCCTGTGTCATCGTCTTGACGATGCCGCCCTTGCGCTTCTGCATCTGGGCGACATCCATAGCTGACGCCGCTCGCGCGGATGCCGTGCAGCGCGAACTCCTCCTGGGCGCGGTGATACAGCTCGGTCGACTCGAGCAGGGCCTTGGAGGGAATGCAGCCGGCGTTGAGGCAGGTGCCGCCGAAGGCCAGCGTGCCGTCGCGGTTCTTCCACTCGTCGATACAGGCGACGCTCAGCTTGTTCTGGCCGGCGCGGATCGCCGCCGGGTAGCCGGCCGGGACCGCCGCCGATGACGACGACGTCGAAGGAATCTGCCATGGTTAAATCCCCAACAGCATGCGGCCGGGATCCTCGAGGCAATCCTTGACCGTCACGAGGAACTGTACGGCCTCACGGCCATCGATGATGCGGTGATCGTAGGTGATGGCGATGTACATCATGGGCCGGATGGCGATCTGGCCGGCGACCACCATCGGCCGCTCCTGGATCTTGTGCATGCCCAGAATGGCGCTCTGCGGCGCATTGACGATCGGTGTCGACAGCAGGGAGCCGAACACCCCGCCGTTGGTGATGGTGAAGGTGCCGCCCGTCAGATCCTCGATCGCCAGGCCGCCGGAGCGCGCCTTCTTCGCATACTCGCCGATTTCCTTCTCGATGGCGGCGAAGCTCTTGCCATCCGCATCCCGGACGATGGGCACGACGAGCCCGCGCTCCGTCGAGACGGCGACGCCGATATCGTAAAACTCGTGATAGACGATGTCGTTGCCGTCGATCGAGGCGTTGATGACCGGGAATTTCTTCAGGGCCTCGATCGACGCCTTGACGAAGAAGGACATGAAGCCGAGCTTCACGCCGTGCTCCTTCTCGAAGCGGTCCTTGTAGCGGGCGCGCAGCTCCTGCACCGCGGTGAGATCCACTTCGTTGAAGGAAGTCAGCAGCGCCTGGGTGGACTGCGCCTCGATCAGGCGCTGCGCAATGCGCTGACGCAGGCGCGTCATCGTCACGCGATGCTCGCCTCGAGCGCTCGCCGGAAGAACCGGCGCCGCAGGCGCAGGTGCTCGCGCGGCTGGCGCTGCAGATGCGGCGGCCGCAGGCGTCGCAGCAGCGGCGGCAGGAGCGCTTTGCTTCTTGCCGAGAAACTCGACGACGTCCGACTTGGTCAAGCCGGCCATCGCGGCCGCTGGCCGGAATGGCGGCCGCATCGAGTCGATTCTCCTCGATCAGCCGGCGCACCGACGGGCTCAGCTTCTCTTTGCCGGCGTCCGTACCCGTGGCGCCCTTCAGCTCTTCTGCCGGCGGCGCCTCTTTCGCTGCGACCTGACGTCGCGACGGCCTGCGCGCCCTCCTCCAGCAGCGCCAGCAACTGCCCCGCGGTGACCACGGCTCCGGCCTGGACCTTCATCTCCCGCAACACGCCGTTGGCGGGCGCGGGCACTTCCAGCACCACCTTGTCGGTCTCGAGGTCGGCGAGGTTCTCATCGCGCTTGACCGCATCGCCCGGCTTCTTGTGCCAGGCGACCAGAGTCGCATCGGTGATGGACTCGGGCAGCTGGGGAACTTTGATCTCGGTCATTAGGAAGTCTTCTTTCTGAGCGGTGTCGCGGCAGCGGCATCCGGCGTGAGCCGTGTCGTCTCTCTCCCGGAGTCCTCGGTCGCGGTGGCGTGCAGCGCGGCGGCAATGAGCGACTGCTGCTCGGCCTCGTGAATCTTGCCGATGCCGGTAGCGGGCGCGGCGGCCGGCGCGCGTCCGGCGTAGAGCACGATGCGCCGCTGACCGAGCGGCTCCTGCAGGCGGTGGCGGATCTGGTACCACGCGCCCTGGTTCTGCGGCTCCTCCTGACACCACACCACCTCGCGCGCATTGGGATAGCGCGCGAGCGCCGCCTCGTAATCCTCGCTCGGGAACGGATAGAGCTGCTCGACGCGCACCAACGCGACGTCGCGGATGTTGTCCTTGCGCCGCGCCTTCAGCAGATCGAAGTACACCTTGCCGCTGCAGAAGACCACGCGGCGAACGGCCGCCGCCGGCAGCTCGTCGCTCTCGCCGATCACGCGGGCAAAGCCGCCGCGCGTCAGCTCCTCCAGGCTCGACACGGAGAGGTCGTGGCGCAGCAGGCTCTTCGGCGCCATGACGATGAGCGGCTTGCGGAACGGCTGCAGCATCTGCCGGCGAAGCATGTGGAACATCTGCGCGGGCGTCGAGGGCACGCACACCTGCATGTTGGATTCGGCGCAGAGCTGCAGATAGCGCTCGAGGCGCGCCGAGGAATGCTCCGGCCCCGCCCCTTCGTAGCCGTGCGGCAGCAGCAGCACGAGGCCGCAGTAGCGCTCCCACTTGGCCTCGCCCGAGCTGATGAACTGGTCGATGATGACCTGGGCGCCGTTGGCGAAGTCGCCGTACTGGCCTTCCCAGATCGAGAGACAGTTCGGCTCCGTGGTCGAGTAGCCGTACTCGAAGCCCATCACCGCCTCTTCGGACAGCACCGAGTCGATGATTTCGACCCGCGGCTGCGGATTCGCCAGGTGCTGCAGCGGGATGTAGACCCGATTGGAGCCCTGATCGTGCAGCGCCGCGTGGCGGTGGAAGAAGGTGCCGCGCCCGCTGTCCTGCCCGCAGATGCGCACGGAAAAGCCTTCCTCGACGAGCGACGCGTAGGCGAGCGTCTCCGCGCAGCCCCAGTCGAGCGGAATTTCGCCCGCAAGCATCTTCTTGCGGTTGCTCATGACGTTGGCGACGCGGGGATGCAGCGTCAGGTCCGGCGGCAGATCCAGCAGTCGCTTGCCGAGCGATTCGAGGCGCGGCAGCTCCACGCCGGTACGCACCCTCTCCGTCCAATCGGCTTGGGAGTAACGCGTCCAGTCGACCGTGAACTTGTTGCCGATCATGCCGAGCGCGGCGCGCGCCTGCGGCCGGCCCTTGTCGAGCCCTTCGCGATACTGCTCCGGCATCGCGTCGGCGTCCGCCTGGGTCATCGATCCCTCGGCCACGAGCCGCTCCGCATAGATCTGGCGCGTGGTGGGATGTTGGCGAATGACCTTGTACATGACCGGCTGCGTCGCCGCCGGTTCGTCGGCCTCGTTGTGGCCGTGGCGGCGATAGCACACGAGGTCGATGACGACATCCTTGTGGAAGCGCATGCGGTATTCGAGCGCGAGACGCGCAACGAAGACTGCCGCCTCAGGATCGTCGGCGTTGACGTGGAATATCGGCGCTTCCAGCATCTTCGCGACGTCGCTGCAATAGAGCGTAGAGCGGGCATCGCCCGGCTCCGAGGTCGTGAAGCCCACCTGGTTGTTGATGATGACGTGGACGGTGCCGCCGGTGTAGAAACCGCGCGCCTGGGAGAGCTGCAGAGTCTCCATGACGACGCCCTGGCCGGCGAACGCCGCATCGCCATGGATGAGGAGAGGCAGCACGCGCTCGCCCTTGGCATCGTTGCGGCGCTCCTGGCGCGCGCGCACCGAGCCCTCCACCACGGGATTGACGACCTCGAGGTGCGAGGGGTTGAAGGCGAGCACGGTGTGAACGTTGCCCGCGCGCGGTGCGCAGGTCCGCGGAGAAGCCCTTGTGATACTTCACATCGCCCGAGCCCTTGAGATGACTCAGGTCGTAGGCGCCTTCGAACTCCGAGAACAGCGTCGCCGGCGACTTGCCGAGAAGATTCACCAGGACGTTCAGGCGCCCGCGATGCGCCATGCCGATCACGACCTCCTCGATTTTCGCGCCACCGCACTTCTGGATGAGATCATCGAGGAGCGGCAGGAGCGTGTCGCCGCCTTCGAGCGAGAAGCGCTTCTGGCCGACGTAGCGGGTGTGGAGATAGCGCTCCAGCCCCTCGGCGGCAGTGAGCTGCCAGAGGATGTTGCGCTTCTCCTCCGCCGTGAAGCGTTGCTGCAGCATGCCGGCCTGGAACTGATCCTGCAGCCAGAGCCGCTCCCGCGACTCCGACATGTGCGCGAACTCGGCCCCGATCGAGCCGCCATAGATGGTCTCGAGCTGGTGCAGGATGTCGCGCAGCTTCATCCGCTGCGGCACCGCCTGGGTGCGACTGGCGGTGAAGAACTCGGCGTCGAGATCGGCCGGTCCCAGGCCGAAATACTCGAGATCGAGCACCGGCGGCCGCGGCCGCTGGGTGAGGCCCAGGGGGTCGAGCTTCGCGACCAGGTGGCCGCGATTGATCCAGATCTGGATGAGCCGCGAGACCGCCGCCTGCTTGGCGTTCACGCCGGCGTCCGACGCCCCTACGCTCCCCGCTATGCCCTTCGGGCTTCGCGCGGCCGGCTGCTGGCGTGCACGCTCGGTGAGCGCCGCTTCGATCGGGCCCTGGCTACGCTCTGCGCCTTTCGGCCCCGGGAGGCTGTCGAAGTAGCGCCGCCACTTGTCCTCTACGCTCGCCGGATCGCGCAGGTACTGCTCGTAGAGGGCATCGAGAAAGGCGGCGTTGCCGCCGAAGAGAGGTGTAGGTTCCAGCATGGGGAAGGACGAACTGCGAAGCGCTAGTTTAGCGGAAACGGACGCCCCGGTGTTCGCCAGTCTTTGAATTGAAAGGAATTAAATCTTTTCTACGGCAGCCAGCCGAGCAGGTGCAGCTCGTAACCGATCAGTGCCACATAGCCCTGCCAGCACGGCATAGAGGAGGAGTCCCACGGGCATGCGGCCGAAGGCCCGGATACGCGACAGCAGCGTGAGCAGCACGACGCTGATGCCCGTCACGCCGACCTTCACCGCCACGAAGACCGCGCCCGAGCCTGATGAGCGGCGCCAGCATCGGGTTGAGCTCGTAGGCGCCGCGGTTGATGAGCACGACGGTCAATGCGGCATCGCTGGCGCACAGCGCGAGAATGAGAGTCGCGATCGCGAGCCACCACGGGTGATACCAGTCGATGGCGCCGACCCGCTCCTCCCCCGTCCGCCTGCGGCCCGAGTCGTCGCGGCTTGAAGCTGCCTTGCACGATCGCTCGTGCGACGCGACTGCGCCTGTCAGGTCCCTGACGCCGTTCGGATACCTTCTTGGTGGGGCTAACGGGCTCGCGGCGATTGAACAGAATGGGCACGGCCTTGTTCTATTCGGCTGGTGTTCCTGTCTCCTAATTGTACCGGCGAAGCTTTCCGCACGCCCGGCGGTGGATCGTGACGCTTGTCACAACCTGCCCTACGTTAATGACGTGCAGCCGCAGCGTCGCGCGCGCGGCGTCCGGTTTCCAGGAAGACCTTCATCCGCATCAGATCGTCGTTGAGCTCCGACTTCGGATCTGTGCCGAAGAGCCGCGCCACGGCGTGACCGAGCGCACCCGCCGGAGGCGTGTAGCTCATCGTCACGAAGACGCGCGTGCCGCCCTCAGTTGGCTCGAACCGCAGCAATCCCGCGTGCTCCACCGCCGAGCCCGGAAGCGTGCGCCACGCAATGAGCCTGTTGGGCTCGAGGCGGGTCGTGACCGCCTGCCAGGAGATCGTGCCGCCCGCCGGCCCCTCCACGAACCACTCCGACGTGCCGTCCCCTCGCACACGGACTTCACGCACGTGTTTCATGAACTCGGGGAAACGCTCGAGCTGGGAGAACGTCTCGAACACCTGCGCGACGGGCGCCGCGACCTCGATGCATTTCTGCAGCTCGATCGCCGGGCGCCGCACGCCGACCAGCCGGTCGATCGGCATGTTGGTGCCGCTGCGCGCCATGAGCGCCATGCCGCCCACCCCTCCGAGGAATCCCAGGGCGGTGCGCTTGCCAACCAACGCGTTGATGACCAGGGCGCCGCCCAGGGTTGCCATGAATGCCCGCACCCCCGGAGGCCAATTCTGCTGCAGCGGCCCGAAGCGCGGCTCACGCGGCCCTGCCGCCACCCTGCAGGGCCGAGACTCCGGCAGCGCTCTCATAAACCGCCAGACGGTCTTCGACGTCGGCCACCCCGCGGACCATCCAGACAGTCCGCAGCAGACGCACGTACTCGCGCTCGAGCACGGCTCCGCTGAGGGTCACCCTGCCCGCGAGCGCGGCGACCTGGATCGCCCCTGGATGCGAGACGACCCCGCCGAGGCGGGCACGCACGCGCTCGGTGAGAATCTCGTTCGGCACGTCCTCCGGCGTAGCGCGCGCGCGGAACTCGTGCGCGACGCCGCGCACGCGGTTTTGCAGGTCGCGCGAGGCGATGCTGGCCGCATATTCCAGCCCGTTCATGCCGCTGGCGACCCGGTCGCGCATCACGGCGCGGCGGCGGCGGCCGCTGGCGGGATCGAGAAGGAACATCGAGATGGCGCCCGCAGCGGCGGCACCGAGGAGAAGACGACCAGCCATGCTACCTCCGCGTCAGACGTGGCCCGTAGGTCGCACTCCAAGCAAGCCGCGCGCCTGCCTGCCGAAGCTTCCAGCCTGCCAGTCCGGAGCTTCGCGCGTACAGTGGCGCAGGAGGCCTGCCCTCTAACTCTGCCAGCCCCAGCTTCTTCCAGCCCAGTCCTCGGCCTCTTGCGCATGGGTCGAACCGGCTCCGTGGCGGCCCTCGGAGGCCTCGTCGTAGAGCACGGTAGGCATCTACCACGCGACGGTGACCGCGTGCCGGATGCTCTCGACGGGCAGTTGAGCGAATGCGGTCGAGTCGTGCGCATCCCAGTGCCACTCGAGCGGGCGTCCGCCGTCCACCGTGATTGACGCCGGCCGGCGTGGCGGTGTGAATGCGCAAGGCGTACGCCCTCGCCTGCTGCTGCCCGTGCAAAGACCCGGTCGTGGGACCTATCACGAGCCGGTGGCTGGCGCCGGAAGTGCGGTAGGTCATCGGCGTCAACGCGTAGGCACCGTGCTCGTAATCGAGTGAAGCCCCGTCATCTTCGTAAAGATCGAAGCGGCCGTTGCCGTCTCCGTAGACGTTGACGGTCAGGCACATTCTCGTTTGGCGCTTCCTGCTCCGGAATGATCGCACCCTCGCGCACGAAGACCGGTGTCGCGTCCACAGCGTAATGGGCGGTGAACGTGCGTGTCGCCCCTGATAGCGCCGGCCGGTGAAGAAATCCATCCAACTGCCGGGCGGCAGGTAGACGCTGCGCTGGCCGTCCGCCTCCAGAACCGGCGCGACCAGCATCTGCGCACCGAAGAATACTCGTGGAAGTGCCGGTAGGCCTGATCGAGGTCCGGCCACGCGAGATAGAGCGGACGCAGGATGCGGCAAGGAGCGCCGGTGCGCCTGCCAGGTGTAGGTATAGAGATACGGCATGAGCCGCATGCGCAGGGTGAAGTACTTGCGCATGAGCGCGACACCCTTCGGCCCGTACACCCAGGGCATGCGCGTGTTGCCCTCGAGCGGATTCTCGTGCGCGCTGTGCATGCGCAGGATGCGGGCTGAAGGTGCCGAACTCGATCCAGCGCGCGTAGAGGTCGAAAGGAATCTTCGCGCCATGAAAGCCGCCGATGTCGTTGCTGATGTAGGGGACGAGCACGTTGCCGCCGCGAGCGGTGAAGGCCACCTCGTAGGCGAGCACGCGCCACTCGGAGTACGCATCGCCGGTGAAGAAGCCGGGGTAGCGCTCGCTGCCCCAGCCGCCGTAGCGGCCGAGGATGAAGCCGCGCTTGCCCGTTTGCCGCTGGGTGGCGTCGTAGAACACCTTGTTGGTCCAGAGCTGCGGGTCGAGGCCCGGCATCTGCGCCGCGCCGCCGCCGCCGTCCACCCACCAGAAGTCGACGCCCTGGCGGATGAGCGGCGCGTGCACGTCCTGCATGGAAACCTGCGCCTCCTTGCGGTCCGCCAGGTTGAAGTAGATGCGCGGCGGCGGCACTGCGTTGCGCAGCGCGACCGGCCCGCTCAGGATCCCGGCCGGCCTTGCGGCCTCGTCTCCGCGTGGCGGCTCGACGCGCAAGGCGATGACGTTGCGCTGACCGGCATGTAGCGCGCTCGTGATGTCAGCGTAAGTCAGCCGGCGCGGCCACTGCACGTGGCTGTGCTGCACCTCCTGCGCCGTTGACGAAGAGGCGGTAAGTCGCCGGCCACCTCACCCAGATACAGGTAGACGGCCGGCGGCAGACGTGGCCGGCACGCTGGAATGAGAGTCGATACCAGCCGACTCCCTGGTAGTCGGGATAGCCCTGCTGCTGCCAGGGCTCGCCGGTCCGGATGGGGTGCCAGCGGACATCGTCGTAACCGCCCGCATACCAGTGTCCTTTGACCCCGGCATCATGCGGGTCGGGGGAGAATCTCCAACCTGCCGCGAGATTCTGGTCGAAGGACGGCGGCGGCGGCACCGGCCGCCCCAGCGCCCGCAACGCATCGGGCGCATGGCTGTCGCTGTAGGAGAGGATGCTCTCCTCGGTGTTGGCGTAGCCCGGATGGTCGTTGAGGGAGAGCTCGAGGCCGCGCGCGTGCAGCCAGTCGATCAGTGCCTGCGGCCGTGGGCACGAGCGGGCTCCAGTCATAGCCACCCTGCCAGCCGTAGTTGTGCCACGCGAAATCGAGCACCAGGCCCGCGAGCGGAATGTCACTGGCGAGCAGTCGGGTGACCTCGGTCTCGAGATGCTGCTCGCCGTAACGATGCATCGCGGGCGAGCGCGTGTCGGCGGTGCCGGGGAAGTATTCGAAGTTGAGGTCGGTGATCCAGGGCCCGAGCACCTGGCGCGGAATCATCGGCACCGGCCCGCAGAGCTCGGCGTACTCCTGCAAGGGGCGTTGGTAATCGTGATCGTAGGTGAAGAGATACCAGTCCTGGCCCTTGGGTCCCGGACGCGGCGCGATCCAGCGGTGCCCGGCGTTCCAGACCGGAGTGGCGCTGTCATCGAGCAAGGCGTAGCCGCTGCGGCTCAGGAGGCCGGGCGTCGCCGGCTGCAGCAACACCTCGATGCCCGGAATGACATCGTGCACCGGACTGCCGAGATCATCGCCGGGCGGCGGCAGATTGGCGCTCTCGATGTTGTCCAGCGAGTACGTGAGGCCGCCGAGATTGCCGGGATCGGCCTGACCCGGCAGCCAGGCATGCCGGCCGCCGGCGGGATCGCGCCAGCTCACCGCGAGATTGGCGGCGGTGAACGCGCCCGAATCCAGCCGGTAGCGCAGCGCAGCGCTGGCGTGCGTGAGGATCAGCCAGCCGCCGCTACGGATCCTGCGTGACCGCGACCGCCGGCCAGTCCCTCTTCTGCACGACGGCGGTCGGCGCATCGACGAACCGCCCTCGCGGCGAGTATTCCATGCGCACCAGCGAGGGCGTCAGGAACTCGAAGCGCGCGTCTCCCGCGGTGATCTCCGTCGTCGCCGTGAGCCTGCGGAAGCGTAACGAGCAGTGCGCGCCGCGGCGGCGCCGAAGGTATGGATGATCCTCATGCGGCGGCTGCCTTGCATCCTGGTGACGACGGCTGAGCGGACAAAATCCGCCACTGCCCCGCCCGCAGGTTCCGCGCCCCTCAGTGGGGCTACTTCGTGTACCCGTCCGTCAGGGTATCGAGGAAGGCGATGATGTCCTGGATCTGCGCGGCAGTGAGCGCGGGCGGATCGCCGGGGTGGCGATTGAACGGCGCGTCCACCGTATCCACGTTGGCCCGATACTGCGGCGGAATGTCGTCGTACTTGATCACGTGGCCGGCGGCATCGCGCGGATAGAAGCGCTCCGGGTGGATGTCGCGATTGACGTAGAAGTCGAGCACCTGCGTGAGACTGCGGAACACCCCGTTGTGAAAGAACACGCGCCGCTGCGCGACGTTTCTCAGGGTCGGGGTCAGGAACATGCCGCAGTACTGGGTCGACGTGCGCAGGTCGGCGCGATACGGGCCGCAGATCCCGAGGTCGTAGTAGTTGCGGATCACGGTTCGCCGGGATCGCCGGATTGCGCGGCGCGCCGAGCGCCTCGAACTGATGATCGGTGAAGAGCGGCGGCGTGCCGTCGCGGGCCCGGCTGATCGAGATGACAGGCGGCGCAGTTGCCCTTCGCCGGATCGTTGAAGAGGAGATAGCCCGCGAGCTCGGCGCGCGTCAGCCGCGCCTTGCCCTGCGAGCCATGCGTCGTACTTGCTGGTGAAGGGATGAAAGTCGGGATCCTCGATCTCGATACCGGCCGATGGCGAACATCGCCTCATCGACCGTCATGCCCGGGTTTTGCAACAGGCCGGCACCGAAGAGCTGCTGCAGCTGCGCCGCGTACGGTCCCGAGGCCGAGCTTGTGCGCGACCTCCTGCATCGTGCCGCCATCCATCTCCGGCGGGATTGTAGAGCGGCCCGTTGATCTGCTGCTCGAGGGTGTCGGCGCGGCCATCCCAGAAGAGGCCGCCCTGCGGAACGAGATTGGTCGCCGCCGCCTGGGGCGTCAGCGCCGTCTTCAGCGCGCGGGCGTGGCCGGTGGCCGCCTGCGCCTGCTGAGCGAGCGGCACGACCACGTCATTGCCGTTCTCGACGTCCGGACCGATCGTGAATGCCGGCTGGCGGTAGAGATACCGCAGCGACGGCACGGCGCGAAAGCCGGGCGTGCGTCACGTTGCGGTCCTCCCATGACCACCGCCAAGCTCGCCGGGGGGCCCATAGGCGAGCGCCGGGATCGTGGCAGCTCGCGCAGGACATCCGTCCCGAGCCTGAAAGAGCTCGGGTCGTGGAAGAGCCGCACCCCGAGCAGCGCCACCGCCGACAGCGGCGTGGCGCCGCGGGAACCACGAGCTTCACGGGATGCGGGTTCTCTCCCAGTGCGAGCCGCAGCGCGTCCCGCGGCGCGCTCATCCACAGGCCAGTGGCACCGGCGACGAAAAGAGGAAGCCGGCGGCCGCCAGGAGCAGCGCTCCCAGCAGCACGCCGGCGATTGTGGTCACGGATCGCGGAGCAGTCTTAATGACCCAGCCTCGATGTACTTCACGCGTCCACGACCGAGCCGTGATCGGGCTCACCGGCTGCTCGTCTCAGGAAAAGCGGCGGATTCGGACGACGCTGCGAGAAGTCGAACATGTCCATGATGCTTCCCGTCGTCGCATCGAACGCGCCGCCGCCCAGGCGCTCGCCCGTGCAGCCAGTTGTCCTCGATGAAGCGCGCGATCGACGCCTGCGAGACATACGCGTGGCTCACGTAGTTGGCCCTGGCCCAGGGCGAGATCACGAGGAACGGCATGCGCGTGCCGGGACCGCAGCGGCCGTTGACCGGCTTGCCGAGCAGGCCGCAGGGCTGGCGTGCCCTTGCCGCAGACGCCGGCTCCGTTGAGCTGGTCGGCCGGATAGTCGAACGACGGGCTCGTCGGGTCGTCGCGAAGGCATGGTCGTACCAGCCGTCGGAATCGTCCCAGGCGATGATGACCGCCGTGTCCCGCCACTCCGGCTGGCGCTCGAGGAAGTTGACGACCTTGGTGATCCAGGCCTGCTCGTCGAGCGGGTCGGAATAGCCGGCGTGGCCGTCCTGGTAGGCAGGCGCCTTGAGGAACGACACGGCCGGGAAGTTACCCGCGCTGCACGGCGGCATAGAAGTCATCTGACGTCGTACTCGTGGTTCGCCGGATCCGGCCGGCCGTCGGCGTCATACGTGTGCCCGACGGTCCAGACGGAGGCCGGCCGCGCATGAGTCGGGTTGGCCGTCGACTTGAAGTACTGGAACCAGTTGTGGTGCTGGATGTAGTCGTTCTCGGTCACACCGGTGACCGCCGAGGTGGTGGTGCGGGCGCAGCCGGTGGTGCCGTTGGAGTTGGTGATCTGCGAGGTTGAAGCCGCCCATGAAGCCGCCCCAGCTGATGCCCCTGGCGTTCAGCAGGTCGCCGATGTTCCTGCCGAGCATCTGCACCTGGTTGGTGGTGCTGGAGCAGATGTCATAGGCCGGATCGACATCGCTGATCAGGTTGAGGCCGCCGGCGCCGTCCTGAATGTAATAGGCGCTCTCGTTCGTCGCGACGAGCTCCACGCCGTTGGTCTGACCCGAAACCGCCTCGAGCGCGCCGGGCGTCGACGGTCCGTACGTATCGGTGTAGGCGTTGTCGCTCATCGCGAAGTGCTGCGCGTAGTTCCAGAGCGCGGTCGACGGTGTTGCCGTCGTAGTAACCCATGACCTGTCCCTTGGTGCCGAAGGCGCCGACGCCGCCGGCGGTGCCGGTGCCGGTGTAGAGCGGAAAGAGGTCGGCCTTGCCGCCGTCGTACGCCTGCTGCTCGGCGGTGTAGCCGTGGTTCTGGTCCGCGGTCGCCGCCTGCGTCCGATCCAGGCGGAAAGGATTGGCGGCATTGGTCCCATTCAGCGGATTGGTGAAATTGGGATTGTTGGTCAGCAGACGGGCGTTCGCCAGGTTGTTGACCTTCGGGGTACCGCGCGCGCCCATTGAACGGCGGCTCGCCGGACGGATTGGTCGCGCTGGGATAGGTGGCGAAGTAATGGTCGAACGAGATGTTCTCATCGTAGATGACCACGAGGTGCTTGATGGGCGTCGAGGTCCCAGAGCCGCCGCCATAGCCTCCCCCGTGATACGAGGGACCCTGCGCCAGCGCGACGGATCCGGCGCAGGACGACTACTGCTGCCGCGCCGAGCACGGTCGGCAGCTTGCAAAGAAGGTTTCTCATGGAGCGGGCTCCCTTCATCAGCGAATACTGGGTTATGGTGGGCCCGGCATGCGAGCGCTCCCAGGCGAAGCCGCGACCTGTCCGGGTCGCGAGGACTCTAGCGAGGCACTGTGACGCCCCGGTGACAGGCCCGCGCTGCCCTCGCTTCGTCGCGGCGTCAGGGGCACTTGCCGCAAGTCAGGCCGGCCCGAGCTGCCATCGGGTACTCGGGCGGGGCAGCGATCGGGCATCATTGCCGCCTTGTGCCGCCGGCCGTGTCCCCGGCCCGCCACGCTGGGAGGTATCTCGAAAATGAAGCAAGCGGTCGCATTGATCGCGGCGTTCTCGATCACCACCGCCGCAGCGCTCGCCGCGCCACCGAAAAGCTGCGCCGGGCAAGAATCCGTCCGAATCCGGCACTGCCTCACCGCGGCATCTTCACGCCGCGGGCGGTGAAGAGCACCGGAGCGGTGACCGTCGAGGGTCGCAAGATCGCCTACGACGCCGTAGCAGGCACGATCATCGTGCATCCGAAGGGATGGGACGATGCCGCCAAGCCCCAGGGGCCCGAAGGACACCATCGGCACCGCGGCTGGACCGCCCATCGCTTCGATGTTCTACGTTGCGTATTTCAAGCAGGGAGCCGATCCGCACACGCGTCCGATCACCTTCCTCTATAACGGCGGCCCCGGCTCATCCACCATCTGGCTGCACATGGGGGCATTCGGCCCGGTGCGGGTCGTGACGAGCAACGACTCGCACACTCCTCCCGCCCCGTATCGCACGGTGGACAACGCTTACAGTCTGCTCGATGCCTCGGACCTCGTCTTCATCGACGCTCCGGGCACCGGCTTCAGCCGCATCGAGGGCAAGGACAAGCAGAAGGCGTTCTGGGGAGTCGACCAGGACGGCAATGCGTTCACCTCCTTCATCACTCAGTTCCTGTCGCAGTACGGCCGCTGGAACTCGCCGAAATATCTCTTTGGCGAGAGCTACGGCACGCCCCGCTCCGCGGTGCTCATCAACGACCTCGAGACCGGGCAGGACATCGACTTCAACGGCGTCATCCTGCTGTCGCAGGTACTCAACTTCAATCTGATGGCGGATTCTCCGCAGGGCAATCCCGGCATCGATCTGCCTTATGAGATCGTGCTGCCGACGTACGCCGCCACCGCCTGGTACCACCACAAGCTCGGCTCGCAGGCGGGCGACCTCGAGAGCCTCCTGCAGGAGGTCGAGCAATTCGCCATGGGCGACTATGCCGATGCGCTCGCCGCGGGGGCGAACCTGCCCGAGGACCAATTCAACGCCATCGCCGCGAAGCTCCACGACTACACCGGACTCCCGCTCGCCTACATCAAGAAGGCGGACCTGCGCGTCCGGGGGCCCGAGTTCTCGCAGGAACTGTTGAACGATTCGGACCTGACCACCGGCCGGCTCGACTCGCGCTTCGCCGGTCCCGTCATGGATCCGCTGGATGAGGAGCCGCCTACGACCCGCAGTCGGCGTCAATCGGCTCCGCATACGTTTCCGCGTTCAACGAGTACGTACGGCGCGACCTGCACTATACGACGCAGGAGGCTTACTACCCCGAGATCGACATCTGGAACATCTGGCAATTCAAGCATCAGCCCCCTGATGCACCGGCGCAGCTCGCGAGCGCGGTCAATGTGATGCCGGACCTCGCCGCGGCGATGAAGTACGACCCCAATCTCAAGGTCAGCCTGAACGGCGGTTACTTCGACCTGGCGACGCCCTTCTTCCAGGGCATGTACGAGATGCACCACCTGCCGATCCCTGCAGAGCCTGCAGTCCAACATCGAGTATCACTACTATCAGTCGGGTCACATGGTCTACGCCAACGAGACATCGTTGAAGCAGATCCACGACAACGTGGCGGCCTTCATCCGCAGGAACAGCGGCCAGGCGGGGGAACGACAATGAGCAACCCGATAGCCGGCACGCGGGTCATGAACAGCATTTCCGCGCTCGTGGCCGCATCACTTTGCGCACTGCTGCAGGGCTGTGCCCTACAGCCATCGCAGAATCAGCAGTCGGCGGACAGCGCGCCGGCGCCGACTTCGGCGACCGACTCCGGATCCGCCGACCAGATGTCCTCCAGCCAGGGAAGCAACGCCAGGAAGTCTCACGGCCATCACGAAGGCAACCCGTACTTTCGCACCGCCACCAGCACCACCCCAGGCTCGGTGACCGTCGAGGGCAACACGATCCATTACCACGCGGTTGCCGGCCTGCTGATCGTGCATCCAAAGGGTTGGAATGATGCGGCCGACAAAGGCGGCGACGGCAGCCATCACGCGCACAAGAAACCGTCCGAAGCGTCGATGTTCTACGTCGCCTACTTCAAGGATGGTGAGACCCCGGGCGACCGCCCGATCACTTTCCTCTACAACGGCGGCCCGGGCTCCGCGACCATGTGGTTGCACATGGGCTGTTTCGGACCTCACCGGGTAGTGACCGCGGACCACGTGCATAGCGCGCCCGCCCCTTACCAGCTGGTCAACAACGACTACAGCCTGCTGGATGCCAGCGACCTCGTCTTCATCGATGCCCCGGGCACGGGCTTCTCACGCGTGACGACGGGCGCGGAGAAGGACTTCTATGGCGCCGATCAGGACGTGCACGCTTTCTCCGAGTTCATCATGCAGTTCCTGTCGAAGTACGGGCGCTGGAACTCGCCGAAGTATCTCTTCGGGGAGAGCTACGGCACGCCTCGCTCCGCCAACCTGATCAACGTGCTGGAGACCGAGGACGACACCGACTTCAACGGCGTGATCCTGCTGTCGCAGATCCTGAGCTACGACGAGTCGACCGGCATGGCCCGCTTCGACCCCGGTGTCGATCTGCCGTACGAGCTGGCGCTGCCCACCTATGCCGCCACAGCGTGGTACCACCACAAGCTGCCGAACTCCGGCCAGCCGCTGGAGCCCTTCCTCGAGCAAGTGGAGCAGTTCGCACTGACGGACTATGCGCATGCGCTGCGTGCGGGCTCGACACTGAGCTCGGATGAGCGCGCTGCAATGGCCGCCAAGCTGCACGACTACACCGGTCTGCCGGTGAGCTACATCGAGAAGGCCGACCTGCGCATCGACGGCGGGGAGTTCGAGCAGAACCTGCAGGGCGATGCCGACATGACCACCGGACGGCTCGATACCCGCTTCTCGGGGCCCTCACTCGACCCGCTGGGCGAGCGCGCCGGGTACGACCCGCAGTCGGCGGCGATCGGGTCCGCTTACGTCTCGGCCTTCAACGACTATGTCCGCAAGGATCTGCACTACGGCATGAAGATGCGTTACCGGCCGTCGCCTGCGGCTCTTCGCCACGTGGAACTCCCGACACCAGCCGCCGGGAGCGCCCGGCCCGCTGCCGCAGGCGCTCAACGTGATGCCGGACCTCGCCAACGCGATGAAGTACGACCCCGATCTGAAGGTCATGCTGAATGGCGGTTACTTCGATCTCGCGACGCCATTCTTCGAAGGGCATGTACGAGATGTCGCACCTGCCGATGCCCAGGAAGCTGCAGGCGAACATCGAGTATCACTACTACGAGTCCGGCCACATGGTGTACGCGCATACCCCGGCGCTGAAGCAGCTGCACGACAACGTGGCGGCGTTCATCGCCAACACGGAGCACCAGCAGAACAACGATCAGCAGTAGTAGGCGGCTGGTTAGGGCATCATAGGCGCATTTGCGCCGCCGGTCCCGGAGCCGCCGGCTGTACTGGAGCCACATCCAAATGAAGCAGATGGTCCCATTCGTCGCGGCGTTGTCGCTCGCCACCGCCGCTCTCGCGGCCCCGCCCAAAGCCATTCCGGCGCAAAGCCCGGGCGAATCCGCAGCGGCCCCCGCCAGCGTCTTTGCGGGGCACACCGCGAACAGCACGGGAACGGTGACGGTGGAGGGCCACACGATCGCCTATGAGGCGATGGCGGGCAGCATCGTCGTGCACCCCAAGGGGTGGGACGATGCCGCCAAACCGCAGGGGAAGAAAGCTGCGATCGGCACGGCGGACGGCCAGCCGGTCGCGGCGATGTTCTATGTCGCCTATTTCAAGCAGGGGGCCGATCCGCACAAGCGCCCTGTGACTTTCCTCTATAACGGTGGCCCCGGCTCATCGACCGTCTGGCTGCACATGGGCGCCTTCGGTCCGGTGCGCGTGGTCACGAGCAACCATACCCACACGCCTCCGGCGCCGTACGGCGCCGTCGACAACGCGTATAGCCTTCTCGATGCCTCGGACCTGGTATTCATCGACGCACCCGGCACGGGCTTCAGCCGCATTGAAGGCAAAAACAAGGAGAAGGCGTTCTACGGCGTCGACCAGGACGCCTATGCGTTCTCCGCCTTCATCACCCAGTTCCTGTCGCAATACGGCCGCTGGAACTCGCCGAAGTATCTCTTCGGCGAAAGCTACGGCACGCCCCGGTCCGCGGTGCTCATCAACGACCTCGAGACCGACCGGGCCATCGACTTCAACGGCGTCATCCTCCTCTCTCAGATCCTGAGTTTCGATCTCAGCGCGGATCAACCGGAGGCGAATCCCGGGGTCGAGCTGCCCTATGCGGTCGAGCTGCCGACGTTCGCGGCCACGGCCTGGTACCACCATCTGCTCGGCTCGCAGCCGGCCGACCTGAAGAGCTTCCTGCAGGAGGTTGAGCAATTCGCCCTGGGCGATTATTCGCACGCCCTCGAACAGGGTGCCAACCTTCCCCAAGATCAGTTCGACGCCGTCGCCGCGAAGCTCCACGGCTACACGGGCCTGCCCCTCACCTACATCAAGAAGGCGAACCTGCGCGTCAGCGGCCTGCAGTTCGAGCATGAGCTGCAGGGCGATTCCGGCCTGACCACCGGTCGGCTCGACACACGCTTCTCCGGTCCGGCCCTCGACCCCCTGGGCGAGTATTCGGAGTACGACCCGCAATCGGCGGCGATCGGCTCGGCATATGTCTCGGTCTTCAACGAGTACGTGCGCCACACGCTCCATTACACCACCGCCGAGGCGTATCACCCCGAGATCGACACCGGTTCCTGGGACTCGAAGCATCAGCCGCCCGGCGACTCCACTCCCGCGATCGTCGCGGTCAATGTGATGCCGGACCTTGCCAACGCGATGAAGTACGACCCGGCTTTGAAGGTCTGTCTGAATGGGGGTTACTTCGATCTGGCGACGCCCTTCTACGAAGGGATCTACGAGATGCACCACCTGCCGATCCCACAGAGCCTGCAGTCGAACATCGAGTACCACTATTACCAGTCCGGTCACATGGTCTATGCCAACGAGGCCTCGTTGAAGCAGCTCCATGACAATGTGGCGGCGTTCATCCGCAAGACGGACAATCAGGCGGGGGGCTGACCATGAGCACCAAAGGCATCACCACCGCAGCGGCCGCATGTCTATTCACCCTCCTGCAAGGCTGTGCCCTGCAACCAACGCACGATCAGAGCTCTCCCGGCGAGATGTCTTCGGACACGTCTACAAACGATTCCGCGTCCACCGATATCGCAGCGGCCAACAAACAGTCGTCCGATCGATCCGGTTGGGCGAGGGCTCATCACCAAGGCAACCCCTACTTCCGCACCACCACGAGCACCAGCGAAGGCTCGGTGACCGTCGAGGGCAATGCGATCCATTATCACGCGGTCGCAGGCTTATTGATCGTCCATCCGAAAGGCTGGAACGACGCGGCAGACAAGCATGGCGACGATGACTCGCCTAAGGGGCCTCACAGCGGGCATCACGAGCGGAAACAGTCGTCCGAGGCGTCCATGTTCTACGTCGCCTACTTCAGGGACGGCGAGAAACCAGGCGACCGCCCCATCACGTTCCTCTATAACGGCGGCCCGGGGTCCTCGACGGTGTGGCTGCACATGGGTGCGCTCGGACCGCGTCGCGTGGTGACCGCCGACCACGTGCATTCGCCGCCCGCGCCGTACCAGCTCGTCAGTAACGACTACAGCCTGCTCGATGCGAGCGATCTCGTGTTCATCGATGCGCCGGGCACGGGCTTCTCGCGGGTGAAGCCGGGCGCCGAAAAGGACTTTTACGGCGCCGATCCGGACGCGCACGCGTTCTCCGAGTTCATCATGCAGTTCCTGTCGAAGTACGGCCGTTGGAACTCCCCCAAATATCTCTTCGGCGAGAGCTACGGCACGCCGCGCTCGGCCAACCTGATCAACGTGCTCGAGACCGAGGACGATACCGACTTCAACGGCGTGATCCTGCTGTCGCAGATCCTCAACCTCGACAATTCGGTCGACGTCGTTCCGGATAATCCCGGCATCGATGTGGCCTACGAGCTCGCGCTGCCGACTTACGCCGCGACGGCCTGGTACCACCATAAGCTGCGCGGCAACTCCGAGCCGCTCTCGCAGCTAGTCAGCGAGGTCGAGCAATTCTCGATGGGCGACTACGCGGCGGCGCTGCGCGCGGGCTCCGAGCTGAGCCCGGACCAGCGCGATGCGATCGCGGCGAAGCTGCACGACTATACCGGCCTTCCGGTGAGCTACATCCAGAAGGCCAACCTGCGCATCGACGGCGGCGAGTTCGAGCACAGCCTGCAGTCCGACACCGACACGACCACGGGCCGCCTCGATTCACGCTTCTCCGGTCCGTCGATCGATCCGCTCAGCCAGCGCGCGGATTACGACCCGCAGTCGGCGGCGATCGGCTCCGCGTACGTTTCCGCATTCAACGCCTACATCCGTAGCGACCCTCCATTACGGAACGGGAATGCGGTACAGACCGGCAGCCGACGTCGGGGACTGGAACTTCCAGCATCAACCGCCCGGCTTCACTTCACCGCAGGCGCAGGCTCTCAATGTCATGCCGGACCTCGCCAACGCGATGAAGTACGACCCCGACCTCAAGGTAATGGTGAACGGCGGCTACTTCGACCTGGCGACGCCCTTCTTCGAGGGCATGTACGAAATGTCGCAACTGCCGATGCCGCAGAAGCTGCAGGCGAACATCGAGTATCACTACTACGAGTCAGGGCACATGGTCTATGCCCACGTTCCGGCGCTGAAGGCGCTCCACGACAACGTCGCAGCGTTCATCGCGAATACGGAGCACCAGCAGATCAGTCAGCAGCAGGACGATCAGCAGTAGTCAGTAACTGCGTGCGATCGCGTGCCGCCAGCCGCCACCCACCGAGGGCCTCGTAGAGGTGCTGCGGGGCCCGCAGGCGGGATCAGCTGCTTGACCGCAGAGAGCTCGCTAGTTCGCGTAACGTCTGACGCGGGTTTTCATCGATCGGATCTCCGTGCGAGACGAGAATTCGCGCGAGCGATTCAATCCGCGCCCATTCCAAAAGCTGCGCGCGCACGGCATCCGTATCTTTGATCAAAGCCATCTTCACCGGGCGGGGTATTTTTGGTTCAGGGCCGGCGAAGCCGATCATACGCAGCAACCAGCCGCGAAAACCCGACGTTTCCTTTATATTGGCGACCAGGTCATTGAGCACGATGGTGGTGCCGGATGGGTTATTGACGACCAGCGCGGCCTCATGTCCACGCGTCCCAGGCACAACAACAAATTGGACATTGGGATCGTTGAAGCTCGGCGCAATGGTATCAACGGCGACCACTTCCTCAACCTTCGCGCGCGATCCTTCGGGCGCGATCACTTGTATCTGTGGATACCTATCTTTCCAGACTTTGGCGTCAAGACGGTGATGGTCGTTGGGCACGATCAAGAAGGCGGGAGGTCCGTAACTTTCCAGCTCGTCCATTTCGCTTTCGTCCAATGCGATCGCGTTGTACACCACCAATCGCCGATCCTCCAATCGTACGACAGTCATGCGCCGTGGAAAAGTGACTGGTATGTGGATCTCGCCCGCGACCGACCACAAATTGGAGTCGATCGAGGTAAGCTTGCCGTGCGGGAGAACTTTCCATTGTTTTAGCGGCTCTGGCATAGCGATGATTCCTCATGGTTGGGAATGCCTGCTCCGCTGCAAATGCGTTCGCGCTGCTCGTTGAGACTTACAGGTGCAGCAAACAGTTGCGCGAATTCAACTCCTCACTGAGCTATAGCAACCGCGTATCCTCCGGTTTGCGATCGTAGCGGCCATGTTTGCCATCCACATATCTGATTGAGCCGGCAAGCTCGTCGGGATCGACATCATCGAGCGATGCAACCGCGATAAAGTAGAACGGACCGCCTTTAGGGGGTAGACCATGTTCACCCCGTCCAGCGGTGCGGATGCCACATTTGCGACAGAATTGATAATGAAGATTGGCTCCGGGTTGGCCTGGAGGTGTCCAGTGATATTCGGTCAGCTCTTCTGCCCCCTTGATTAAGCGGTAGTGTTCAGGTGCCACCAGCACAAACCACGAACGTGCCTTGCTGCAAATGGAGCAGTTACACCGGGTTGTGCCCGCGCTCAGGTCGATATCCGCCTCGAAGCGCACGGCGCCGCAATGACAACTGCCTGAGTATTGTTTTGAAGACATGAGTAGCGATCCTCCAGTAAGGGTTATTCGCTGAGTGATCTCTGGCCAGCGGCCCCGAGAAGCCCCTTTTTTAGAATACGGCAGCTTGGCGTCACTTCGAGCCACTCCTTATTGAGCCGAGTTTGCTGTCCGTCCGCGCTTGCCAGTCGTGTGCCGTATGCATCCGTTATAGTGAAGCCAAAGGTCGGCCGAATGATTGATCAACACCGAATCTACGAAATCCGAATGGTTGACTCCAGAGCCACACTGTGCACATTGCAAGGTGCCACTCGCCGGAACCAAATCACCGCGGTCGGTCGCCTCCCTCATATAACGTCAAATATCATCTGGGGAAATGGTGCGATGTTGTAGGCGTGCCTGCGTCCCGTTGCGTCATGGGTCAATCACCGCGGAAGGCTGACTTCACGTTTCAGACTGAGAGTGAGGAGCCGCAGCTCGATGGTAGGGGCTCTCTATTTGAGCTCATACGCGACAGGCACGGTATCCCGCGACATCCGTTACGGGCTGCAGAGAGCGCATACACCGGTACGAGCAGGCGGCGAGCAGCTGAAGCTGCGCGTTATCCAAGGCGGTGCGCAGGACGTCGGACAAGCGCTGGCCAGGACGAGGCCGCAAGTGCTTGATTTCATGGCGCCCCCGGCCGGAGTTGAACCGACGACCTACCGCTTAGGAGGCGGTCGCTCTATCCACTGAGCTACGGGGGCGCCGCGGCGCAAAGTTTACAGGAGTATGCTCACCGCGCCAGCGGGTTAACGGGAGTTCTCCATGAGCACGTCCCTCAGCCTCGGGAAACGTCCTTTTCTGCACGTGGAAGTGCGCAGCGTTCCGGCGCTGCAGTCGATCGTATGGCTGCGCCGCGGATGGGAGGACTTCCGGCACATGGAACGCGCCAGTCTCGCGCACGGCGTCATCATCTCGGTCATCGGCGCAGTGCTCCTCATGTTGGGCGGTACGCACCCGTATCTGATCGCGGCCGCCGTGACGGGCTATCTGTTAGTCGGGCCCATCATGACCACGGGCCTGTGCGAGCTTTCGCGTCGCCGTGCGGCGCGAGAGCCCCTGGGCTTCGACGAATCACTGCAGGCGGTTACCCGCAATCCCGATGCGCTACTGCATTTCGGCGGCATCCTCGCGCTGATCGCCGTCGTGTGGTTCATCGCCTCGACTGTGTTGCTGCAATCGGCCCTGGACATCCACGTGCCGAGCCTCGCCGTCGCGCTCTGGGGCGGCGCGGGCGGCTTCGCGAGCACGCGGGAAGTCGTTGCCTACTTCTCATCGGGGGCCATTTTCGCGGTCGCGGCTTTCGCGCTGTCGGTCGTTGCCGTGCCGCTCATCATCGACCGTCATGCGACTGCCGCCGAGGCGATGTCGGCAAGCGTGAAGGCGAGCGTTCACAACTTCCCAACCCTGATCCTGTGGGCGGCCTTCATCGTGGTGCTGACCGCGCTCGGCTTCGTGACCCTGCTCATCGGCATGATTGTGATCGCCCCGGTCCTCGGGCACGCAACCTGGCACGCCTACAGGGACCTGATAGGCTGACGCGGGCTCGGCGCTTTTCGCTCAAAATTTTGACGCCGGCTGAGCCGCACTGCGGTGTAATGCCAGTGCGTCCCAGTGCCCCAACGGAGAACAGCATGCCCGCCAGCGTCGCCGCCTTTCGCAAGCTTCATGAAGATGAGACGCCGTTGCTTCTCCCCAATGCCTGGGATGCCGGCAGCGCGCGATTGTTCGAGACCCTGGGCGCACGAGCCGTTGCCACAACGAGCGCCGGCGTCTCCTGGGCGCTCGGGTATGGCGATGGGCGGCTCCTTGCCGTCAGCGAGGTCATGGGACTTGCATCCCGGATGATCCGCGTCGTCCAGGTGCCGCTGTCCATCGATATTGAAAACGGGTATTCGGACGACCCCAAGGCCGTGGCCGGCCATGTTCTGCGTCTTGCCGAGCTCGGCATCGCCGGAATCAACATAGAGGACGGCCGGGATCAACCCGCTCTGCTCGCATCCAAGATCGAGGCGATCCGGAATGCCGTTTCGAAGGCGAACCTCGACCTGTTCGTCAACACGAGATGCGACGTGTTCCTTGCCAGCCTGGTGGAGAAATCGAAGTTGATCGACGAGACGATTTCCCGCGGCAAGCTTTACGCGCGAGCGGGCGCGGATGGTTTCTTTGTCCCCGGAATAAAGGAAGCGGAGCACATCACGGCGGTTGCAAGCGGCGTCGCACTGCCGCTGAATGTGATGGCCTGGCCGGGCCTTGCCGCGGCGACGGAGCTCGGCAAGCTGGGGGTGCGTCGGCTGAGCGCGGGTTCCGCTATTTCACAGGTTCTCTGGGGTCGGGCCGAGGAGCTGGCTCGCGCCTTCTTGCAGACGGGCGACTCCGGCCCAATATCGCAGGGCGCGATGCCGTATCCCCGGCTGCAGGGCCTCTTTCCCAAGACATAGACAGTGCGTGCTCAGGAAGACTTATTTGCGGGCGGCGCAGCGCCATTGGGGCTCGATAGCGGGTTCAGCACGGCGCGGCGCGTGGCCCTCGATGCTCATTCCTGGGTCGACACGATCCCGGGCTGGATGTCAGGTTCACACGTTCTGTTCGAGCGACTCGCCGCCATGGTGCCCTGGAGACAACATGACAGGGAGCTGTTCGATCAGACATTCATCGAGCCGCGGCTGACGGCGCAGTACAAACAGCTGCAGGACGCGCCTCACCGGGTGCTTCCCGAGGCCGCGAGCGCGTTGTCACGGCACTACGGCGTGCAGTACGACAATTTGTGGCTGAACCTGTATCGTGATGGTAGCGACAGCACGGCATGGCATCGCGACAGGTTCGCCTGCCGGCGACCTGAGACCATCGTACCCGTGCTCACGCTTGGTGCGACGCGCCGCTTTTTGATCAAGCCACGCAGCGGCGGACGTTCGCTGGTCCTCAAGCCAGGATCAGGCGATCTGATCGTGATGGGTGGCAGAGCGCAGGAGGATTGGGTGCACAGCGTGCCCAAAGATCCCGCAATTGCGGAGCCGCGCATCAGCGTCAATTTCCAGAGTACGGTGCAGTCCCACGGCGGCACCTCCCGCTAGGGCCAGCGTGGCCGTCCCGCCTATCGCATCAGGGGGTCGGATCCATCGGCACGCCGCTACGGGCCAGCACGACCCGCAGGTCACGGATCGCCGGAAACACCTCGTTGTTCCAGTCGGACCCCTGGGCGTCGAACGCGCGCTGCTCATGCTCGACGATGTCCTTGTCTTCGAGAAAAATGCGCTCCGTGAACCAGACGAAGAACGGCCAGGCGAGATGGATCAGGCCCGGGATCGGCGGCTTCTTGACGGAGAGATAACCGAAGGTGCGGTTGGTTCGCTGCTGCGCGTCGGTGGGAACGTAGCACAGCCATACGCTCAGCACGGGATCCTGCTCTTCCGTGATGTTGCGCCCCACCCAAACCCTCAGGCTTTGCGCGGGATAATCCGTGCGGATGCGCATATGGTCGCGGAAATCCTGCTTGGCCTCACCCCGCGTGCGCATCATGTCGACGATGACGCGCTCACCCATGGAGGACTTGCCGGCCGTGCGGCTGAAGGAGTATTCGACTTCCGCCCAGTGCTCGCCGTGGTGGCGCCCGAGGCAGCTGGCGCGGATTGAGCCCATGTTCTTGCGGTGCATGAACTGATGGTTCATGTCGAAGAGATTCTCGTGCATGAAGGTGTAGTGGCAGGCCACCTCGCGATTCAGCCGCCGCGTCTTGTAATCGCGGCGCTGCGAAGCCCCGAGAGAGCCGGGCAGCCGCCCTTCCGCCACTGCCGGGTCGCCGGGGAAGACGAATACCAGCCCGTCCACCTCCCGGGCCGGATAAGAGCGGACACCATTGGGTATGCGCTCCCTGCCGAGGTATGGCACGTCTATGCATTTGCCGCTGCAGTCGTACGCCCAGCCGTGGTAGTGACACTTCACGCCATCTCCCTGCACTACCCCGAGGTGCAGCGGCACCTGCCGGTGCGCGCACCGGTCCTCGAGCGCGACCACTCGTCCGCTGGAGCCACGAAAGAGCGCGATCGGCTCGCCGGCGAAGCGCCTGCCGAGAATCTTGCCGGGCTTGAGCTCATCGGACCAGGCCAGGGGATACCAGTAATCGGGATTCGCGGCGGTACGCCGCAGGTCAACCCCTGCCGGCAGGCTCGCCGGCAACGTCGTGGCAGTCAGAATCGCGTGGTCGTCCGGCATCAGCGATGCCCCCATTTTGTATCAACAGGAGGCAAGATTACCTCCTTCGGCAGCCAACCGGGGGCGAACTTCCGTGATCGGGACCGGTGCCGGGGCTATGGGATAGCCGGCGACGAGGCGACCGGCTCTACGAGCGCCGCATCGTTCGGTGTCTTGACCGCGTAGAGGCGGCGGCTCACCTGCCAGGCGACCATGGTGTCGCTCGGATGAGGCACGAGCGTGGCCTTTGCCTGCTGCGAGGTACCCTGCAGCCAGGCCTCGTGGTCCTCCTCCCGCAGCACGGCCGGCATCCTCTGCTTCTCGTTGTGGATCTCGGCCATCAGGCTGTTCGGCGGCAACGTGATGAGGGCGCATGACAGCACCTGCGAGCCGTCGTCCTGCCTCCTGCGGTCCCAGAGGCCCGCGACGCCGAAGACCGGACGGTCGGCGAGGTGCACGTAGAAAGGCTCCTTGCGGCCATCCTCGAAGACGTGGGGCTCATAGAACCCCGCCATCACCAGAATGCAGCGCTGGCGGCGCTCCCACGGCTGCTTCCAGGCGTACCAGGTCTCCAGCTTCTCGACGGTCGCATTGATGAGCGGAAAATTGGACTCACCGCTGTGAGGCAGCAGGCCCCACCGCATCATCCGGCCGGTGATCGCGCCGCCCAGGCTGAGGACGACGGGCACGGGGTCCGTGGGCAGCACGCGCCAGCTCGGCTCGAATTGCCACAGCGGCTCGATGACCCGCCAGTACCGTTCGGCAGCGGCCTGCGACGGGGTCTGATAGCGGGCGCACATGGTCGCCGGTGCCCGGTCACGCCCAGGTGTTGGCGTTCTTCGGATAGCCCGGCCGCTGCACCCGCACGACACAGAAGCGCTGGCCGGTAGGTGCCTGCATGACCACCCACCGCTCGAGGCGCTCGACCACGGTGGCGCCGAGTTTCTCGAGGCGAGTGACCTCCGCGGAGAGATCGTCGGTCTCGATATCGAGGTGCACGCGGCTCTCGTGCGATACGCGCTGGATCTGCACGATGCGGCTCATCCGGCGGCGTTTCCAGCATGCGATAGTTGCCGCGGCTGCCCGCGTGGCCGGGATCGACCGGCCGGCCAAGCGCCTGCGCCCAGAATTCCGCAGCCGCATCGACGTCGGCGGTGTTGCAGTCGATCAGGATTGCGCAAAGTCGGGAGTGATGCATCGCGGGCGCTCCTCCTTCGTGGGTAGCCCCCGAATTATAGCGGCGGGGCGCCCGGAGCCGAGCGCAGGTCCGGGTAGAGGTGCAGCAGCCCGCGAGTCACACCGTTGGTCCAGCCGAAACCGTCCTGCACCGGGTATTCGCCGCCGCCGCCGGGCAGAGCATGCTCGACGTCGTATTTCTCGAAGATCCTGCCCGGTGTTGGCGTAGACCCGCTGCACGGTCCCCACCCAGCGCCGCGCGATATCGTGCGCCAGCGCCTCATTGCCGTAGCCGGCTCAGCCCGATCACGGCGATCCACTGCAGCGGCGCCCAGCCGTTCGGCGCGTCCCACTGCTGGCCGGAATGAATCGTGGTCGTCACGATGCCGCCGCCCTGCAGCAACTGCGCTCGCACCACCGCCGCGATCTGCGCACCCTGTCGCGGCGTCGCGAGGCCCACGAACAGCGTGTAAAGCGTCGCGGCGCTGAGCTCATTGCGGCGCTCGCCGCGGCGCCAGTCGTAGTCCTTGAAATACCCTACCCGGCCGTCCCAGAGGTAGCGATCCATGGCCCTTCGGCGCCGGTGCGCGCGTGCATCGAAGTCGTGCTCGCAGGCGAGCTGGTGACTTGCCTCGCACCCGCGGGCGATCGCCTCCTCCATGCCGTAGAGCAGGCTATTGAGATCCACCGGCACGATGTCGGTCGTGCGGATGGTGCTCATGTGACTCTGGTCGCCGAACCAGCGCGAGCTGAAGTCCCAGCCGCTCTCGGCGGCGGCCCGGATATCGAGATACACCTGCGCCGGCGGCCCGCCGGCGGCCTGCGCAGTCTGCAGATCATTGCGATATCCCTCATCCCGCGGGGTATCCCTGTCGTCCCAGTAGCGGTTGAGAATGGAGCCGTCGGGCATCGCGACCACGTTGCGCTGTGCTTCGCCGGGGTGCAGTCCCGGCGCGCCTTGCATCCAGTAGGCGTACTCGCGCTCGAGGTCCCGCAGGTGGCTCGCCCATGCCTTCTCCGGGTTGGGATCCAACAGGCCCACCATCAGGTAATAGACCGGAGGCTGCGAGCGCGACAGATAGAACGTCCGCGCGCCGTTGGGGATGTGGCCGTACGTCTCGATCAGGTAGGAGAAGTCAGCCACCAGATCGTTGGCGAGATCCCGGTGTCCATCGGGAATGAGGCCGAGCATGGTGAAGTAGGAGTCCCAGTAATAGAACTCCTGGAAGGCTCCTCCCGGCACCACGTAGGGTTTCGGGACGTAAAGAAGCGATGAGTACGCCGGCGGCACGATGGCGGCCCGGGTGAGAAGCGGCCAGAGCCTGGCAATGTGCGCCGCGACCGTGCGATCGGCAGGGATTGGCGGCGTGCGCGGCCGCACCGGGAAGGTGAAGTTGTCCTGGAGGAAGCGCAGCAGCTCCTGCGGCGAGCGCGGATTGGCCGCGCGGTAGCGCTGCATGATGACGCTGGGATCCGCCTTCGGCACGTCATCGACGAAATTGTCGTTGCCGGGATGCAGCCCCGCCATCTGCACGCGCTCGAAGAGCGGGCCGTAAAGCTGCGACGGGGTGGGTATGAGAAGGTCGCCGGCAAGCGCGAGCGACGCCATCGTGAGCGCCAGCGTCGCCAGCAGGCAGGGTATGAGCTTCGATCGCACTACCCCGCACTGTAGCAAAAAAAAGCCTCTTCCCGGCGAACCCGGGAAGAGGCTTGGAGCGATCGTCTCTCTCTATTAGTAGCGGAACTCGGCCAGCGCCATGTACGCGAACGCCAGGTTCGCGGCATTCACCGTACCGATTCCCGAGCCGTCATTGTAGCCGGGCACGCCGTAGTAGAACCAGTTGTCGCCCGCGGTGATGTTGTTGAAGGGACCGCCTCTGCCGTAGGCGTACCACCACTGCTGCTGCAGGGCGTAGACCACCGGATTGAGCAGACCCACACGGCCGCCGGACGCCTCATCGATCAGGGCCGTCATGCCATTCAACTGCGGCGCGACGAAGCTCGTGCCGCCCCAGCCGCCCTCGGCGCAACCCGGATCCTGGTCCGGAGGGAAGTCGGTGCAGTCGACGACGATGTATCCCGTCTGCGGATCCGCATTGAACGACAGGTCCGGCACGTTGCGGCCCGAGAAGAAGGCGGGCAACGTGTTGATGACCTCCGCCCCATCGAGGCTCGGATAGTTCGGGATAGTAGGTCAGCGTCTGGTCCGGCTGCGTCTGCTGGATGCCGCGGGTCCCCTGCTGGTAGTACGGAACGCGCCACAGGGAGCTCACGCCGCCGCCGCCGCCCGAGGGGAAGAGGTCCTGCGCCGTCAACCCGAGATTGGCGAGGCAGCCCGCCCAGTCCTTCGCGATATAGTCCCAGCCCCAGACCTGCTCCTGGTTGATGGTGATGTTGGGACAGCCGGCCGAGGGAATGCCCGGCTCGGTCGTCGCAACCGTGGTGCCGCCCGCCGCCGTGATGGCCGGGTCACTGGCCGGTGCATCCACCGTCAGCTGCGCGGTGAAGAACGGGACCGGCGAATTGTTGGAGTCGTTCACATCGTAGGCGCCGTCATCGCCCGCGGAGGTGAAGTAGGACTGGCCCTGCGCGGCACCTTCCAGCAACGCCTGATGGATGGCCGTCAACTGGTCGGTGAAGTCCACGCCGCCATTGGTGGCCGCGAAGTAATCCTCCTCCGCCTGACCCCAGCTGATGGAGACCGTATCGGCAATGTTCTCCGAGGCTGCCGTGTAGAAGACGTCGAGGAAGCCGCCGAGAGTATTGGGCGCGACGTAGACGCGGATCTTGGCCTGCGGCGCGAGCCCGCCGGACTGCTCGACATCGAGCGAGGTCTCATTGTCGCCGACGCCTGCCGCCACCGGCGTGCCGCCGTCAACCGGCACCACGGTGATGCGGTTGGCCTTCACCTTCAGTCCGATGTCCTGCCAGTAGGAGTACACGTCCGCCGGGTTGAAGTTGGCGAGCGTCATGATGCCGATCGTCTGGCCGTGGCCCTTGATGCCCGCGTGATAGAGCGGATTGAAGTCGTAGAAATTCTCGGTGTCGCCGACGGTGTAACTTCCGCGGCACGCCCGTGGCGGTCCCATTCTTCGGCCACGTGACCGCGGCCGGCTCCGAGGCGGCGTTCGCGCCCTGGCCGAGATGCTCGTTCTTCGGATGGAAGAGACCGCACCTCGTTGCTCAGGCCCGGAACCGACAGCACGAGCGAGGAGAACTGCACCCGGCAGGACGAATTTCCACGCCGGCCGGTGGAAGGTCTGGCCGTTGCGCGTGTAGTCGCGCAGCTGGGTGGAGAAGGCGGCATTCAGCTGGGCGGCGGTGCCGGTGACGGTGATATCCAGGTTATCGGCATAGACCTTGTTGACCGTGATGCCGAAGGACTCGAGATACTTGACGAACTGCTTGATCTGCTTGTTCGAGGGCGCGAAACGCTGCACGAACTGGTTGACGTTGAGGAAATGCTGGAACAGCGGGCTTCCGGGCGTCGTCGTCTGCGCGACGTAGTTCTCCAGGGCCTGCAGGTTCGTCACGTTCAGAATGACCGAGGTCGTGACGGTGGTCGCGGGGCCCGTAGTGACCTGACTTTGAGCGTTGAATGGCTGGTTGGATGCGGAAGCGGCGCCGAGGAATCCCACGGCGCACGCTGCCGTCACGAGGCAATTTTGGAGACGCATTGCTAATTTTCCCTTCAATTGATTACGGTTCTTGTATGGCTCGGAAGAACGGAGGACGACCGGGTGACCGTGAAGCCAACCGTTTGGAAATGACGAGTGCTGTCTGGCGTGTACAGGGAGCGCACCGCCGGGGCACTGCCAGGGAAACCCACGGCGCACACTGCCATCAACAGGCGAGTCTGGAAGCGCATGAATGTTTTTCCCTGAAGTTGGTTTACGCTTTATCCGACGTCGCCGGTGTCCTTCTGCGCGGACCTCTCCCCCGGCAACGCTGCGGCACGAGTATAGCGCTTCCACCGGAGCCAGAGTAAGCTGCCTCGCCGCGGGGCCCGAGCTTGCTGCCGCGCTCGAGTCGCCATTGCGCCGCTGTTACGTCGCCATTACGCGCAATCTGAAATTGCGAATGACGCGCTGCGATCGCGCGAAGACGGACTGCGGTGGCGACGCATGAATATGCGACTGCAGGGAGCGACTGCAGCGATAAATCCCGCCGCGGTGAGTCCCCATGGGCCGCGGCCAGGTTCAAAGCGACTTCACATAATGTGCGGCCTGCTACGATAGGCACGCTCCTGAGGCCCTGAATGCGTCGCATGCTCCCGTTCAAATGGCCGCTCGCGGCACCCGCGAACCTGGATCGCCCTCTGCGTCGG
The DNA here is from genome assembly GCA_963726045.1 of uncultured Pseudomonadota bacterium. Lineage (GTDB taxonomy): Bacteria > Pseudomonadota > Gammaproteobacteria > Steroidobacterales > Steroidobacteraceae > 13-2-20CM-66-19. Next base: position 740,498 of record CAVSAZ010000006.1, on the reverse strand, counting down.
CATCGCCGCCTTCCTTCTTATTCCGGCGCGCCAGCCGCTCATCAGCCGGATGCTGGTCGGCTGGGATTGCGGCGTCACCTTCTTCCTGGTCGCCATCTACGCGTGGATGCGGCGTTTCACGCCGCAGGAAATCTGCTCGCACTACATCGAGGAGGACCCTTCCGCGGCGGCCAGGCTGGTGACGATCACGGCGGCCGCGCTCCTCAGCCTGGTCGCGATCGTCGCAGCCGCTGGTCTCGCTGCGGCATGCCGCGTACGACGCAGCGGATCTGGGGCTTCGTGCTCGCGGCCATCACTCTCATCGACTCGTGGCTGCTGGTGCCCACGATGTTCACCATGCATTACGCGGACATGTTCTACAGCGCGCCGTCGGAAAATCGCCCGCTGCATTTCCCGCGCACGGAAATGCCCGCGTTCTGGGACTTCGCGTACTTCTCCTTCACCATCGCCGCGGCCTGCCAGACCGCCGATGTGACCACCAATGAGGTCTCGATCCGCCGAGTAGTCATCCTGCACGAAATCGTCTCGTTCGCGTTCAACGTCGCTATAGTCGGCTTCGGGATCAACATCATGGCCGGACTCATTTCCGGCTAGTACCGCTCGACGCCGGTCCGGGAGGACACTTGGAAATCGCACGGCCCACACGCGAGGAGCTGATTCACCGGCTCTACGAAGCCGCCGAGCTCGAGCACAATCTGATGTGCACCTATCTCTATGCGGCCTTCAGCCTGAAGGATGCCGAGGACGGCCTCGCTGCCGAGCAGGCCGCGGCCACCGCGCGCTGGCGTCGGGCCATCATCGAGGTCGCCATCGAGGAGATGGGGCATCTCTGCGCCGTGTGGAACATCACCGCCGCACTCGGCGGCACACCGCGTTTCGGCCGCGGCAATTTCCCGGTCGATCCCGGCTATCTGCCGGCGGGCGTGGTGGTGAAGCTGGCGCCGTTCAATGAGGCGGTGCTGCAGCATTTCATCTATCTCGAGCGCCCCAAGAATTCCACCGAGCCGGATGGCGCCGGCTTCGAGCCGCCGGTGCACTATCGGCGCGGCGGCCAGCCGCCGCGCCTGACGCCGATGGGAATCGACTACGAGACGGTGGGTGATTTCTACGCTGTGCTCGGCGAGAGCGTCACGCCGCTTCGTCGAGCGGGTCGGCGAGAAGGCGGCGTTCTGCGGCGATCCGGCACTGCAGCTGTCGCCGGCGGAGATCGATCTTGGCGGCGCGAAGCCGGTCATCTGCGCGAAGACCGTGCTCAACGCCTTCGATGCCATCGTTCGCCAGGGCGAAGGAGCGCAGGCGGACAGCGAAGGCTCTCACTACCAGAAGTTCTCGGCCATCCGCCGCGAGCTGCTCGCCCTCAAAGAGACGAACGGAAGCTTCGAGCCCGCATTCCCTGCGGCGATCAATCCCGTCCTGCGCCGCCCGGTCCTGCCGCAGGGTCGCGTGTGGATCGAGAACGAAGACGCCGCCCAATGCGTCGATCTCGCCAATGCGGCCTACGGCCTGATGATTCGTCTCATTGGCTACTCTTATGGCGTGCCGCGCCCCGCTGCGGCGAAAGCGGTGGCCCTCGATCTCGGCATCGGACTGATGACGGCCATGACGCTGTTCGCTGAACGCGCCGCGCGCCTACCCGCCGGCCCGTCCAATCCGCAGTGCCATGCCGGCGTGACATTCGTGACCTTGCGGGACACGGCGCCATTTCCGCCCGGCGCCGCCGCGCACCGCTTCTTCGTCGAGCGCCTCGACGAGCTCGCCAAGGGCGCTGCCACGATCAGCACCCACGACGCACGCACCAGTCGCGCGGCGCGCTTGCTCAATGACCTCGCCGTGCGCGCCCACCGTGATCTGGAGGCCGCAGCCGCTGCGATTCCCACGCCGGCCGTGTCGGTCCCGGTTTCGAATACAGCCGCGGCCACCGCTACCGCGCCGCCCGCTCCGCAAACAGTCGCTGGTGTCGATGAGATCGAGGGCAGGAACCTCACGCTGTTGTTCGATTCCAGCAAGTGCATCCATTCACGGTTCTGCGTCACCTGGGCGCCGCAGGTGTTTCTCGCCAACGTGCAGGGCCCCTGGATTCACCCTGACGCCATGGAAGTCGAGCGGCTGGTGGAAATCGCGCATGTCTGTCCGTCGGGCGCGATCCGCTACCGGCGCAAGGATGGCAAGCCGGACGAGCCGGCGCCGCTCGTGAACCTCGTTACGATTCGGGAGAACGGCCCGTATGCGGTGCGTGCCGACATGCAGTTGAATGGTCAGCGTGGCGTGTACCGCGCCACCCTCTGCCGCTGCGGCGCCTCCAAGCACAAACCCTTCTGCGACGGCTCGCACAACGAGGTGCGGTTCGCCGCATCCGGTGAGCCGGCCTCGGGGAAAACAGACATGCTCGCGGCGCGCGGCGGCGTTCTCGCGATCGACCCCGAGACTGACGGTCCGTTACGCGTGCGCGGCAACCTCGAGATCATCTCGGGCACCGGCCGGGTGGTGACACGAGTTACTCAGGCGCACCTGTGTCGCTGCGGAGGCAGCGGCAACAAGCCATTCTGCGATGGCACGCATGCCCGGATCGGCTTCCGCTCGAGCGATACGTGAGCGTGGCATTGGGCCTACAATGGGCCGGCCATGGATCAATAGCCCGATCTCGACCGTTGTGATACCTGATGCGTAACCTTATCTTGCGTGCCGGCGCGGGCGTCTTTCTGCTCCCCATTCTGCTCGCGGGGTGCAACCAGCTCGGCCTCGACAAGCTCGGGCTCGGTGGTCAGCCGCAGCAATCCAAAGAACTCCCCTCCGCGCGGCAGCTGAAGACGATCGCTTACATGTCGCAGTCGAAGGGAACCGGGCCGGATGCACGAACGGTGTACGACCATATCGAGCAGGCCAAATCGTGCCACGACCTCGAGATCGCGATGCGCTGGAATCGGCCGCCCGACATCAAGGCCGGCCCTTTCAACCAAAAGATGACCTACATCACCGCCGGCGTGCCGGCGGGCCTGTCGAAGTCTTCCGAGGTGTTCCTCACGGGGAAAATCAACGCCGGTCAGTCGATGCCCTCCGGCGGCTCCGTGTGGTCATTGGCGTTGCGGGACGGCAGTGAGCTGCAGGCGATCGAGTCACCGGAGTACTCGGAGAAGCAGGAGGAGGCGCAGCAGCAGGCGGGCGCACCGCAGACCATGTCCCACCCTTACACGCCAGGGCGGCTGCTCTGCGTCTACGGCGTCTACCAGGGCGAAATCGGCATGGCGCTGGGCAAGCCGCAGCACGTGCCGCTCGTCTCCGTGCTGTTTGCGATGGACCGCACAAAATAGGCGCGTCTCCCACAGGCACACGGCCAGCCGAGACGCCCGCGAGACAACCGCCCTCCTCTGACACAACGCTCTTGCGCGGGAGGTGAACCGGCTCACATTTTCGCGTCAAACTCGCGTGCTATCTTTTTGATCTTCCGAGGAAATTCGGAGACCTTGAGTCATGGCTGACAAAATCGGCAGCGAGCATGACCGTTGCAACCCGATCCGCGTGCTGCTGGTCGAGGATGTAGAAGTCGAGGCGGAGCTAACCTGCCGCCATCTGAAAAAGCATGGCATAGCCCATGTCGCGCAGCGCGTGGAGACGGACGATGCCATGCGCGTCGCCCTGCGCGAATTCAAACCCACGATCATCCTGTCCGATTTCAGCCTGCCGGCCTTCGATGGTCTGCGCGCCCTTGAGATCGCGCGCGAGTGCGCCCCCGAAGTGCCGTTCGTGTTCGTCTCCGGAACGATCGGCGAGGAGCGCGCGATCGAGGCGCTGCGCCGCGGCGCGGCCGATTATGTCCTCAAGACCAATCTCGCGCGCCTCGGCGCCGCGGTGCAAAGAGCGCTGCAGGACGCGGAAGCCCGTGCTCTGCGCCGCCGCCAGGAGCAGCGGATCACACGCCTCACCGGTGTGCTGCGCATGCTGAGCGGCATCAACGGCGCGGTGGTGCGGATCCGCGACCGCACCGAGCTGTTGCTCGAAGCATGCCGGCTGGGTGTGACGGTCGGTGGCTATCCCACGGCCATCGTGGCCCTGCGCCACCCGAAATCGCAGCGGCTGGAGCCGGTCGCTCATCAGGGCGCGGATCCGTTGCTGGCTCATACGCTCTGCGAGCTCCTGGAAAGCCGGATGACTCCCGAGGCGCAGAGCCACAACAAGGTGCGCGATCCCGCGGCGCCCTTTACCTGTCAGGACGCAGACGCGACTCATACGGCGGTGATCGGTTTACCCTTGATCGTCGACAAAACCGTCGTCGGAGTTCTCGGAGTATGCCCACGCGGGCAGAGCGAGATCTCGCAGGAAGAGCTGACCATGCTGCGCGAGGTGGCGGCCAACCTTTCCTTCGCGCTGCAGTACCTGCGGCAGGACAGCAGGGTTCGACTGCTTTCGTATTTCGACGTGCTTACGGGCCTCGCCAAGCGCGCGCTCTTCTGCGAGCGTCTCGGCAAGACTTTCCGCGCCGGCGGCAGCTTCGGCCCGTGCCACGCCATCGCGGTGCTCGACATTCAGAATCTCGGTGCCATCAACGACTCCTTCGGCCGCCACGCGGGCGATCAGCTGCTGCAACTCGTCGCCGACCGGCTCAAGCGGCGCTTCCCCGATACGGAGCAGCTGGCGCACTTTGGCGGCGGCACATTTGCGCTGGTGCAGCCCATCGAGCGGTCGACGCCAGTAGGCGTCGAGACGCTCAACGAGCACGTCGACAAACTCTTCGCGGAGCCGTTCTCCCTGCAAGGCAATGACGTACCGGTGGCGGCGCGCAGCGGCGTAGCGCTCTATCCCGAGGACGGCAACGACCCGGATACTCTCGTCCATCGCGCCGAGGCCTCCCTGCGCAGCACCAAGGAGAGTGGACAACGTCGCGGGCACTACAGCGCGGAGCGTCACGCCGAGGCCCTCGCCCGCGTTGCCGTCGAGAGAAAATTGCGCGTCGCGCTCGAGCGTCAACAGTTCGAGCTCTACTATCAGCCGAAGATAAGCGTCAAAACGCGACGCATCGAGGGGGCCGAAGCACTCATCCGTTGGAACGATCCGGACTCCGGCCTGGTGTCGCCCGCCAAATTCCTGCCGATTCTCGAGGAGACCGGTCTGATCGTCGACGTCGGCGACTGGGTGATCGAGCGTGCGGCATTGGAGTGCCGCGAGTGGCAACGGCAAGGGTTGCCGCCCATACGCATTGCGGTCAATATTGCGCCGCAGCAGCTGCGCCAGCCGGACTTCGTCGGCCGCTTCCTCAAGCACGTCCATCCCTGGGCCACGCCGGAGTGCGGACTGGATGCGGAGATCACCGAGGGCGCCCTGGTGGACGACTCCTCGGCGATCATCAACAGGCTGAAGATGTTGCGCGCCGCCGGCGTCAACATCTCGATCGACGACTTCGGTACCGGCTACTCGTCGCTGAGCAGGATCGCGCACCTGCCGATCGACACGCTCAAGATCGACCGCAGCTTCATCAGTGACATGAGCGTGGATGCGCGCACCAAGCGGCTGGTGTCGATCATCATCTCGATTGCGCGGGCCTTCGAACTCGTGGTCGTAGCGGAGGGCGTGGAGACGCAGGAGCAACTGGACACGCTGTGGCAGCTCGGCTGCGACCAGTCCCAGGGTTACCTGCACAGCAAGCCGATCCCGGCGCAGAAATTCGCCGCCCTACTCAAGGCCAACCCGGGCCAAAGTACCGGTGAGGTGGCCCGTTTACACGGGCGCAGCGGCGGGCCCCCTTGATTGCCGCCGGGATGAGGCCTGCATTATGCTCGCGAGACAGGCTCATCAGCGTGAGATCGATGGATGGTCGAGTCGCAAACCCTAATCGCGGTGCGCAATGTCAGGGCCAGCAGTCGCTGGTATGCCGAGCTGCTGGGCGCCGACTCTCTGCCTGATCACGAGCATCGCGATTTCTATGATCGCATCCTCTGCTCAGGACGGCTGGTGCTGCAGCTGCACGCCTGGGACGAGGAAGATCATCCCAACCTCGTGAACCCGGACGCAGCGCCGCCGGGACATGGTGTCGTCATCTGGTTCCAGGTGGACGATTTTGATTCGGCGGTGCAGCGGGCCCGCAGCTTGGGTGCACAGGTCATCCTGGCGCCTCACTTCAACCCGGCGCCGCGGCACATGGAGATCTGGGTCCGCGATCCCGATGGTTATGTCGTGGTGGTTGCGAGCCCGGACGGCGGCTCCGGCTAGCGCCCCGGCGCGGCCGCCTGCGCCCGCTCGAGCAGTTTCGGCGCGGCCAACCGCTGCCCCCAATCCGCGAATCCGCTCGTCGGTCCCCGCCATCGGATCTCCTCTACCTGCGCAAAAAGAGGAGCGTCCACCCGCAGAGTCGCGAGCTTCTTGAAAAGGAGCGCCAGCTCGCGCCGCTCACCGAGCGCCTGCGGCGGAAAATCCTCGATCGCGCCGTAGCGCGCAATCAATCCCGCCGCGCCCTTGGGGCCGATGCCGTCGATTCCGGGGTAGCCGTCCGCGTTATCGCCGACCAGCGCCAGATAATCCGCAATCCGCTGCGGCTCGACTCCGAACTTCGCCCGCACGCCCGCTTCATTTCGGATCACATTGGTCTTGCGGTCGACCTGGACGATCCGATCGGCCCGCACGCATTGCGCGAGATCCTTATCCGGAGTCCAGATACATACCTGCTGAACCTGCGGCTCAGCGCCAGCGATTCGCGCGGCAGAGGCGAGCGCATCGTCCGCCTCCAGCTCTTCCATCGCCCATACAGCGACACCGAGTGCGCGCAGCGCGTCCTCGAGAGGCCAGAATTGCGCCCACAGGGCCGGCTCGATGCCAGCACCCGTCTTGTAGTCGTTCCAGAGATCGTTGCGAAACGATTCGATCACGTGATCGGTGGCGACACCGAGGTGCGTGGCGCCCTTCTCCAGCATCTGGAGCACCGTGGTGAGCACGCCCGCAACGGCGCCCAGCGGCTTGTCCACGCCCTTGTTGAATCTTCGTAGCCCGTAGAAGTGGCGGAAGAGCTCGTACGTTCCATCGACAAGGTGAACGACCACGATCTCAGCTTGCGCGCTCGAGAGCGCGCGCAATGTCCGCCCGTTCCTCCGTCGAGACCTCCCAGGTCGCATCGCAACTGAGGCACATAACCTCGATATCGGATCCTGTATCCAGGAGCTCGGCCAGTTCCTCGCGCGAATAGGTCACGATGCGCTCCTGATGGCACTTCGGGCACTCGGACGAGATTGGCGCTTTGGCGTTCACGGGCGCAATGTTAACATGGGGCATCATGGTGGCATTGCAGCATTGGGCAATCAGATCCGCGCTGCTCCTGGCTTGCATCGCGCATGGCGCCACCGTCTGGGCGGCAGGCGACTGCTCCTCGATGTTTCACGGCAACCCGCAGCATACGGGTGTCTGCTCCACGGACGTGCAGGATTTCAAGCTGCTGTGGAGGTTCCATACCGACAACATGGTGCGCTCCACGCCAGCCGTGGCGGATGGCATCGTCTATGCGGGCAGCAACGACCATCACCTCTACGCCGTCGATGCAACGACCGGCAGGCAGCGCTGGGCATTCGCGACGCGCGGCGGGGTTGCCTCATCACCCCTGGTGAGCGACGGGCGCGTATGGTTCACCGATGCGACCAACTCGATTTACGCGCTTCAGTCAGGCACCGGGCATCTGCTCTGGAAGGTCGCCACCGGGCCTGATCTACCCGTCGTCGGCGGATGGGATTTCTACCAGTCCTCGCCGACGATGGCGGCTGGCGTTCTTTTCATCGGCAGCGGCGATGGCCGTCTTTATGCCCTGAACGCGCGCACAGGCCGGCGCGTCTGGACCTTCGCCACGCGGGGCCGTGTGCACACCTCACCGGCCGTATGGGGCCGCTATGTCGTCTTCGGCAGCATGGACGGCGCCCTCTACGCGCTCGAGCGCGGGACGGGCAGGCTTCTGTGGAAGTATCAGACCGATACCCGGCCGCCTTTCCCGATGACCGGTGTCTTCATCGGCTCAGCGACGATTGCGGCCGACATCGGACTGGTCTTCGCAGGCTGTCGCGACGGACACCTCTACGCATTCGACCTCGCAACGGGAAAGCTCCGCTGGCGACTCGACACCCAGAGCTCATGGGTCGTGAGCACTCCTGCCTACGAGAACGGTGTTGTGTACGCATCCACCTCCGATACGCGCCTGATAGAGGCCGTGGATGCGAAGACGGGCAGGACGCTATGGCAGCAACACACCTATGGCTACGTATTCCCTTCACCCGTAGTCACGCAGCGAGCGGTCTATGCCGCCGACTGGGGCACTGTGATCGGCGAATACAACAGGACCAACGGTCAGGTTCTCGGCGGCAACGGCAGCGAGGGACCGTTTCTCTCATCGCCGGCAATCGCTCAGGGAGTGCTCTTCATCGGCAGCGATGACGGCAATATCTACGCGTTCCACTGAGCGAATTGCCATGGATCACCCCTTGCAGTAGAGTTCTCTAGACAACGGAGGGCTACAATAATGATCAAGGCCATTGGGAATCTCCTTCCTGCCGTCGCATTGGCTGCCTCTGCGACCCTGTTCAGCGGCACAGCGTCCGCGAGCGTCACCACCTTCATGTGCGGCAATGTCGCGTGCAGCGCGTTCAGCACTAAGCCGATCACCGCAATCGATGACTTGGCAGTACGCGGCGACTACTTCGACGTGACCTTCTCGAATGCGACACCGGTCACAACGTTCGCCTTTTCCACCTCTCCGGCGATGCCAGGCCAGCCATTGACTGCAGCGGACGCCGCGAACGCGCTCGATGCGTTCTATGCGACGCAAATGGGCCCCAAGCCCTCGGACGACGGCCCCGGGATTTTGGCACTCCTCAACGGTGTTCCGACTGTCGTCGATAACCTGATCACCGGGGACGAGAAGGGGCCGATAGCCGGAACGTACAACGTCATAGAGACCGAGCCGTTCCTTGGGTTTCCGATCTCGAGCCAACCGCCCCTGAAAACGATCACTGAGAGCGCGAATCCTTGCTTTGCAGGGGCCTGCACCGCGTGGACGCCTGTCGCCGCACCGACCGCGGCTCCAGAGCTCTCTGCGTCCTCACTTCCGGCCGCACTTACTTTGCTGCTGGGTTCGCTCGTGGTGCTGGGGGCAAGACGCGGCCGCCCGAGCCGAAGCGAGACCTGAGTTCAGACCCCACCTGCTACATGACGGCCGGACCAGCCACTCCTGAGGTTGAGGCGGTCCGATTGATGCGCGCCGGACGCCTGCCGGAGGCTCTGGTGTTCGCCGAGCGAGCGATCGCCGGCCAGAAGGCCTGCTCGCCTTCCCACGGTCTCCTGGCAACGATCCTCGTGGGTCTGGGTCGTCGCTCGGACGCCGAAGCCGTTATCGAAAGCGCCTTGAGATTCGCGCCGGGCACTCCCGACGCGTATGACGCCCTCGCGTTCGTGTCGCTGACCCTCGGTCGGCCTGATCGCGCAAGTGCGCTTTACCGACGCGCGGCAGAGCTGCCCTGCGCCGAGCCGCGGCACTGGTACAACCTGGCTTCGAGCGAGCGCAGCCTCGGCAGGCTTGCTGAGGCTGAAGCGGCCTGCGACCGGGCGATCGCTCTCGATGCCCGTGCATACCCCAGCTATCTCCTGCGCTCGGAGCTGCGGGTGCAGACGCCTGCGGCCAACCACATCGATCGGCTGCAAGGCCAGCTCGCCCGCCGCGACCTGGAGGATCGCGGCCGCGTGTTTCTCGGCTATGCACTCGGCAAAGAGCTCGATGACCTCGAGCGTTACGAGGAGGCATTCAGGTACTTTGCCGAGGCGGCGAGCACGCGCCGGCGACATCTCTCGTACGATGTGGCGGTCGACGAACGCAAGCTGCGACGCATTGCTGAAGTTTTCCCAAGCGGCGTCGGGCCGGCCGCGGGCGGCGCTGATGAATCGGGTCGCTATGTCTTCATCGTCGGCCTGCCGCGATCCGGCACGACACTGGTCGAGCGAATGCTGACCGGCCTTCCCGGCGTGCGCTCCAACGAGGAAACCGATCACTTCGCCCGTGCGCTGCTCACGGCAGCGCCGAAAGCGGATCCCGCAGCGGCCTCCGATGCCGCTGATGTCTTTGCCCGTGCGGCGCGCGCGGACTGGCCGGCCGTCGCGGCCGGCTACGCGAAGCTGGCTGGCGGCGACGGGACCGACGAGGTCATCGTCGAGAAGCTGCCGATGAACTATCTCTATCTCGGGGCAATCCATCGTGCCCTGCCCCGCGCCCGACTGGTGATCGTCAGCCGCTCGCCGCTCGATGGCTGCTTCGCCATGTATCGCACACTGTTCGGTGAAGCCTACCCGTTCAGCTATGACTTCCAGGACCTGGCGCGTTACTACGCCGCTTACCTGCAACTGATCACGCATTGGCGCAACAGCTTCGGCGACTCGATTCACGAGGTTCGCTATGAGGAGCTGGTCGGCAATCCGGCGGATACAGGGGCCGCACTGGCGGCCGCGTGCGGCCTCGATTGGAGGGGCTCCGCCGTTGAAATCGAGAAAAACGCCGCCGCCTCGTTCACGGCGAGCGCCTCCCAGATCCGAAGACCGATCTACCGCTCCTCGATAGGGCGCTGGCGCAACTATCGCGCGCAGCTCGAGCCGTTGATCGAGGCGCTGCGGCGGGCAGGAGTCCCCCTAGCGGAGCTCGACTGACCGGCGAATCCATCGACACTTGACGCGCCATACACGCCGTAGCATGATCTTTGGCGCGCAAAGGGGCGCTCGCGGGTCCGCGCGAAGGACGGAGTCCACCCTTCAACAGCTACAGGTGACGGCAGACGCGTCTTCCATGTTAGCCAGCTTGCGGACCGCCGGCATGAGCATGGAGAACCATCGTGCCCCACTCCGCACTGCCCGATCGTCCCGATCCCGATCAACTCAAACGACAGGCCAAGGAGCTGCTGCGCTCCGCGAAAGCCGGCGATGCCGCCGCGCTGGCGCGATTTCGCCTGCTGCCCGCATTCAAAGACTTCAGCGACGAGGAATTTCGGCGCCAACCGCCCGCGCTTCATGATGCGCAATCGGCCATTGCACGCGAACACGGATTCTCATCGTGGAAGGAGCTGAGCGAGCACGTCACCTTGGTGACGCTCGAGTTCACTGATGCCGTGCGCGAATTTGTCGAAGCAGCGACGGATGGCCGTGAAGATCGTGCCGAGCGTCTGCTGCGATTGCACCCGGGGATCACAGGAGCAAGCTTTCACGTGGCACTCGTCACCGGCGATGCCAAGCGCGCGACCGAATGGCTTGCAAAGAGTCCCGAGCTCGCCCACAAGCCCGACGGGCCGCGCGGCTGGCAGGCCATCCACTATGTCTGCCATACATCGTTGCGACGCAGCACTGTCGCCGATCCGAATGGGTTGGTTGCAATCGCTCGACGCCTGCTGGATCTCGGTACCGACCCCGGCACGCGATTCCCGTGGGTACATCACGGGGTGCGGCGGCCGATCCTCTGGGGGGCAGCGCTCATCGTGCAGTTCCTACCGCTGGTCGAGCTCCTGCTCCTGGCCGGCGCTGACCCCAACGACGGCGTCACCTTGCCCCTCGCCGCCGGAGCTGGTGAGGTAGCCACGCTCGATCTTCTCCACGCGCACGGCGCCAGCCCGAACCAACCCTGGGCCACAGATGGCGCGGCGCCGCTGTACGCCATTCTGCACTGGGCGGGATCATCGCTTGGGCCACAGTGGCTGCTCGACCATGGAGCGGACCCGGACCCCGTCTTTGGTGAGAATGGCGAAACGCCGCTACACGTCGTCGCCGCGCGCTGGGATGTACCGCTCGCACAGGGGCTCGTCACCCGCGGTGCTGATCCAACGCGCAAGCGCTCAGACGGCCGCACTCCCTATGAAATCGCAGAACTCAACGGCAACCGTGCCGTAGCTGACTGGCTGCGCGGCCACGGCGCCGAGAGTGAGTTGCGCCCTGTGGACCGTCTCGTAGCCGCCTGCAGTCGCGGCGACCGGGGGGCGGTAGCGGAGCTACTGGCCGCCGAGCCCGCATTGCGAACCCAACTTGGTGGCGAGCACTACGCGACGATGTATCGTGCCGCCGAGCAAGGTGACATGGCCGCGCTCGACGCATTACTCGCGGCCGGGTTCGATCCGAACCGCGGGGACGAGGAAATCGGGAAGACCGCCCTCCATTGCGCGGCGATGGGTGGGCACGCCGATGCAGTGCGGCTGCTTCTGCAACACGGCGCCTCGCCAGAGGTTCGTGACCGCGAATTCAAGGCGCCCCCCTTGATCTGGGCCGCGGAAGGAGCGCGCTCGCATCAGGACCGCCGAGCCGAGTACGGCCGGGTCGGGCAGCTGCTTCTGGATGCCGGCCCCGCGCCCGAGTGGCATCCGGGAGAAGAGCCCGCTGACGGCATTCTCGAGGTTCTCGATGAGTGGCGGCGGGCGCGAACAGAGCGCCCGGCATGAACACCACTGCGTCATTTCACTCGAGGGTTTGACGATGAGCGCGCGAATGCTTGGCGGAAGATGTTTCTGCGGTGTGGTGCAATACACCGTGCCGGACGAGTTTCTCTACTCGGCGAACTGCCACTGTGGCAACTGCCGCAGAACGACGGGCGCCGCATTCAAATCCTTTGCCGGAATCGAGCGCCACAAGTTCGGCGTCACCAAGGGGAACGATGTACTGCTGATTTTCGGCGAGGCGGATGCCAACGACACGCACTGCGGAGCATGCGGGTCGCTCCTCTACTCACTCGTGCGTGAGGGTCAGTTCGTACACGTTGCAATGGGGACTTTGACCGATGCTCCCGCCATCCGGCCGACCCACCACATCTTCGTCGGCTCGAAGGCACCGTGGTTCACCATCACGGACGACCTCCCTCAGTACGAACAACACACATCATCTTGAGCCAGGAGGCAAGGAGCCGCCATTTCCGCCCGGGGGCGAAGATCCGGCCGCACTGTAGGGGGCGTTGTCACCGTCCAGGTGATCGCTCACCATACGGCCCACCCCCCAGGCGACAATGACCAGGCCCCACCAGAAGCTCTTGTCTCCGTTTATCTGCCACAACGCCATGGCGACCACCGCACCCACGAGCACCGTCGACAGTCCTCTGGTCCGGCGGCGACGCCGGTATTCGCCGCGATAGCGCCCGCCGTCGTACTCGCCGTGCACGAACTCCTCTGGCGGCAACGGCGGCAGGTCGATCCCCTTCTCGATCGCGGCCATGCGCTCGAGGTGGTACATCTGCAGGGTCTCGCGCTGCCTGCGCACCTTCAGGTACATCGAATATGCGGCGAAAGAGATGCCGCCGATGATCGCGATGCAGGGGACCAGCACGGCGCTCAGGAACCCTGCGAAGGAGTTTACCAAGTGGGACATGGGCGGATTCTCCGAAAGAGTTGCAGTACGCGATTGATACCCGGCAAGCTGGCGGGAGGTTTCAAAAGACGCTTCCAAAATCAGTGAAACCGATTCCGCAGCGCCCGGGTATCAATCCAGGCTTTGGAGAACCCTCGGGCATGCACGCACAGGTGAGCGACGCCGCCGAGCGGGATCGGGACATCGTGGAGCTCGTGCGCAGCGCTGGCCGGGACCGCGCCTTCCAGGAATTGCTGCGGCGCTACGAAGGCAAGGTCTACCGCCTCTGTTGCGCGCTCCTGCACGACCGAACCCAGGCCGAGGATGCGGCTCAGGAGAGTCTGGTCAGGGTATGGAAGGCGCTCGACCGCTACGACGGACGGGCATCGCTATCGAGCTGGATCTACGCCATCACCCGCAATCGTTGCCTGACGGCGTTGGAAAAGCGGCGGACGCTCGATTCTTTGGATGATCTGGACCAGGAGGCGGAGCCGGGGTTGGCAGCGACCGGGCAGCCCTCCAACGGAAACACAGAGCAACTGCTCGACCTGGTGGGGCTGCTCCCCGAGCGGCTGCGCCGCGTACTGGTGCTCTACTATTACGAGGAGCGCTCGGTGAGCGAAGCAGCACTCATGCTGGGTTGCCCGGAGGGCACGGTGAAAACCAATCTGTTCCGGGCGCGGGCGGCCCTGAACGAGTTGTTGCAACGCCGGGGACTGGACGATCCGGCCTACTGGCAGGAGGAGGCATCATGAGCGAACCCCCAATTTCCCGGCTCGATCGCGCGCTCGATACGGCATTGGGCCGTACGCTGCGCGCCCCGGAGATCCCTCAGGCCTTCCACGCCCGTCTGCACGCCGCGCTGTCGCGGAACGATGAGACTGATCTCCTTGCCCTGCGCGAACGACTGGAGAGCGAGCGGCGGCACCAGCTCGAGAGCCTCGAGGCAGACTACGTGCGCGTTCGGCGCGGCACGCTCGGAGCTCTCATCGGCGTAGCTTTCGCCGCGGGCGCCGCAGCCACGATCGCGATGCCCTGGATGCGCGCGCATCTCGGCACCTTCACGCCGCTTGCGATTACCTGGGGGGCGGTCGCACTGGGGATGGGAATGGTGTTCCTGGACCCGTTGCGCACTCTGGTGCGGCGCTGGTCCGATGTCGGCTGAGCTCAGGCAGGGTTCGACCTGGCGGGTCGAGGCCGGATGGTCAACCCTCATCATTGCTATTGCAGCCCTCTCCGTTTGCCCGACTCGCGCGCTCGCAGCGAACGGGCCGTGCACGTTGGCGGCGATCCAGAAGATTGCGCCGAGAGGAATGACTTTGGGATCGGGTGGCGCGATTGACCCTCCGGAACCCACACTTCAAACAGCCAGCGGCGTGCGGTTGATACCGGCTGACGCACTGGGTGACGGCGCCTCGGCATTCTGTTTCGTGACTGGTTCGGTCGTTACCCGGTCGAAGCCCCATCGTACGACGCATTTTGCCGCAGCATTGCCTTCCCGAGAGATCTGGAACGGCAAGTTCCTGTTCCAGGGTTGCGGCACCAACTGCGGCGTCATCTACCCGCCGAGCTCCGCGGCGCTGCACAAGGGTTTCGCGGTTTGGGCCACTGACGATGGACACGTTGCGAAAAGGAGCGCCAATCCCCGGTTCGCGCGGGAGGATGATGCGACCTGGGCCGTCATAGCCCCCGGACAGCTCGACGATGGCGCCCTCGAAGACTATTTTTACCGCGCCGTGCACACGGTCACGGCGATCGGCAAGGAGTTCACGAAGAGGTACTACGCGGTATCCGCATTGAAGTATTCGTATTTTGAGGGATGCTCGGACGGCGGCCGGGAGGGCATGCTCGAGCTTACGAGATATCCGAGCGACTACGCCGGCATGATCGTGGGCGCTCCTTACTTCGATATAGCGAGCGAGCTCGGCACCACACTCACGAGTTTCCTGGCGGAACTGCGCTCCCCGGGGGCGGCAATACCTCCTCGGCTTTGGAGTGTGGCCAATCGCATCATCCTGGACAAATGTGATTCCCAGGATGGAGTTGAAGGACGGACTCATTCAGAATCCGCAAGCATGCGATTTCAACCCATATCGGGATCTGCCGAAGTGCGGCGCCAGCGGCGGGCGATGACTGCTTCACCCCTGAGCAGATCGACACCCTCAGCGTCATATTCTCGGGAAAGCGGAACCCTGGTGGAAAGGAGGTCTATCCCGGCTGGTCGGTGAGTGACATCGGGTTTCGGAGTGTCAGCGCCGACGCTGGAGATTCGCTTGTCGAATCGCTCGGTTTCCCGGAGCCGCCGAGCAACCCGATGGCGGCGCAGCCGTGGAGCGCGAACCCTCTCGGGGAACCTGAGGCATGGTACTGGACCGAGCAGACGGCGAGGTACGAGGTCTACGCGGACAGGGTGGGTCTTGATGTAAGGAAGGCGCTCGGCATTACGTTCAATGGGGGCATCCACGGATGGGAAGGCATGTATGCCGTAGTCCCAAACCGAACAGTCGCGCTGCTTCGAAAAATGACCGCTGCGGGAAGTGGCGCGACTCCCGGCAGCTGCGTCCCGTTTCCTGCGAGAGGGTGGAAAACTAATCATGTACCACGGCTTCAGTGACGGGGACATCACTCCTTACCGTACGATGCAATACTTCGATAGCCTCGCGAGGCTGAATGGTGGCATGCAAGCCCTGCAGAAAAGCGCCCGGCTGTACATGGTTCCGGGAATGGCTCACTGCTCCGGCGGCCCTGGTCCCAACAATTTTGGACAGTTGTTCAGTTCAGTCGTTCTCGATGCGCCAGCTGGATCATGACATCCTCGCCAGCCTGGAGGCCTGGGTCGAAGCGGGTCGCGCCCCGACGGCGATCATCGCTACAAAGTTTGAGCATGACGATCCGCACGATCGGGTGATCAGAACCATGCCGCTGTGCCCGTACTCCGGAATGGCCCAATATATCGGCACCGGCGATGTCAACGAGGCGGCCAACTGGAGGTGTCCCGCGAATGATGCGCGGCTCCTCCACAGAGGACGGTCATGGGCCATGAGGTGGTGAACCCGCAGTGCCGCAGCATAACTGGCCAAAACTTCAGTCGAAGTTGGCCCGCACCCCGGCGAGCAGCGTGACATCGTAGAACTCCCGCTGGATCGGCCGCGACTCGCTCGCACGCATGAACGATCCAGCATCCAGAGTCCCTGCCGCACGGCCGTACCCGCCAACTCACTCTGATCCTCCTGCTATTGGTATCCGCAGTGCTGCCCCGTGCGCACGCCGCCTCTGTCGCAGGCACCCCATGGGTACTGGAGCGGGCCGTGTTGCTGCAGCGGCACGGCGTGCGGGCACCCACAGATCCGCCGGCAGCGCTGGCGCGCTATTCGGCCCAACCGTGGCCGAGGTGGCCGGTCGGTCCGGGAGAGCTGACGGTCGGTGGTCGGCGCGCGCTCGCGGCGATGGCTTCGTACATCAGGGAGCGCTATGTCGGGCTGGGAGTGCTGCCGCGTGCCGGCTGCCCTACTCCCAAACAATTGTACGTATGGGCGGACAGCTCGGATCAGCGCACGCGTGCCAGCGGCGCGATCATGACTGCAGGACTCTCGCCGGGGTGCTCGATCATGGCTCAGCACTCAGCAAGCCGGACCGATCCGCTCTTCCATCCGCAGGAGGCAGGGATCTGCAAGCTGGATGCGGACGCGGCCCGCACTCAAATCCTGGCGAGCGTCAACGGGGACCTGAATACGCTGGGACCGGAATACGAACGCGCTCGCCAGGCCCTGCAAGCCGTGTTATGGCCCGACGATCGTCATTGCAGCGGGTCCGGCGCGCATTGCGCCACGTTGCACGGGCGCAATCGCCTGACCATTTCCCATGGCAAACTGAAGCTCGCCGGTCCCCTCAAAACCGGCGCGTCCCTGTCGGAAGACCTCCTCCTCGAGTACACGGACGGCCTTGCGAGCAGCGAGGTCGGTTGGGGCCGGGCGGCCTCGCCGTCGAACCTCGGGCAGATCCTGCCGCTACATGTCCGTTACGCCGAGCTGATGCGCCGCAGTCCCGAGATCGCCGCGAGCGGTGGCACACCCCTCGCGCATGTCATGTTGCTGCTGCTCGAAGGGCAGCCGGTCCCGGGTGCCTTTGCCGCCGCACCACCCATTCCATCCACTGCACGGCTCGTGGTTCTGGCGGGCCACGACACGAATCTCTCCGATGTCGGCTCGATCCTCGGCCTTGACTGGACGCTCCCGCGTGAGCCGGACAGTACGGCACCCGACACGACTCTGGCGCTCGAGCTTTGGCGCAATACTCATGATGGGCGCAAGTACGTGCGCGCCGTGGTTTTCTACCAGACGCTGGATGAGCTACGCGCGGAAGCAATGCGCCACGGGGCTGAGCCGGCTGACGCTGCTGCACATGCGCTTGCCCTCACCTTCCCCGGATGTACGTCGTCACGCTGTTCGCTCGATGTAGTCCGCGCGCGCATCGAGAGCCGGATGAGCCGCAACTGCTCGCAGTAGCCCGCCGCCGCAGGTCGCAGCCGGGTCAGCGGGACGCGTACACGGCGATGCACCCCTGCGGACAGCCTCCAGCCGCAGAGCTTGCAGCGATCGGAACGAAGATCTTGCCGGTGGCGGCATCCGCGGCCACGGAGTGCGCATTCGCACCCGTCGGAAGATTCGCAATCCAGCTGCGGTTGCGCGAGTCGACGACACCGAGCACCGGACCACCAGGATTCGCCACGGCCGCGAGGTAGTAGCGACCCGATGCCGTATCGGACCACACTTCATCCGATCCACCGACCGGCAGATGGGAGACGATCGCGCCCGAAGACGCGTTGATGATGAGTGATTGCGCGGGAAATCCCGCCGCAACCGCATCGTCGCTGCAGCCAACCAGCAGATCATCGCGCGGCCCGAGGACGAGGCCTGCCGGCTCACATTTCTCGATCGGAATCAGCTTGCGCAGCGCGTAAGTGTGTGGATCGATCACCGCGATGGCCCCGTGAGCCTCGACGTTGTCGAGCACTGGGAGGGATAAATAGATCAATCCGGTCGAGGGAACCCATACCGACTGCTCCGCACCGGCGGTGGCGTGCGTCAGCTGTGTTCGGCCGACGAGGCGGCGGCTGCGGGTCGAGATGAAATTGAGGAATGGCGGGCCGCCGTGCTTGCTGACGACCGCCACCAGGTGGTCGCGCGGATCGTAGGTCAGCTCATCCGTGGCTTTGCCGCGCTCAGTGAGGACGCTGGCAACGATTCTATGCGAGCGTGCATCCACGACCTTGACGGTGCCTGTATCGCCGTCACCGGCCCAGAATTCATTCCGACCTACAGCCACCACGCCATGGGGACCGGAACTGCTGAAGCCGGTGGCGCGGCCCAGGAACCGGCCAGTCGCGGCGCTGAAGAAATCCAGCGAGCTGTTCGAGCGATCCGCGAGCGCGTAAATCCCGTCCGCGTTCACGTATCCGATGTCGAACTTCGCGAGGGCCTTCCCCGGCACCGAAAGCGTAGCGATGCGGCGCACGGGCGACGGAGTGGTGGCGGCTAACGTTCCGCGCGGCCCCGATGCGAGCATGGCGGCGGATGCGGCAAGCAGCAGAAGGCGGGTTGGTTTCATGGCCGCTCTCTCGACGTGTGGGAGAGCCACATTCTTCCAGGCCTTTCTGACAAATTACTGACGGGCGCCGCCCTCACGCTGCGGCAATGGCCACGGCGGTGCAGGCCTTCTGCGCGAATAGCATCCGCCAGGCGCCGCCTGTGACTATTCCTCTCGTCCAATTTCCTTGAGCTTTCCCTCCTGAACCTCTTGCCGAACGACCTTCACCAGTTCCCGGATGGCAGGATCAAGCGCATGCTCGAGAATCTGCGCGATCCGTCCGCCCCAAGGGTCACCTGGGGGGACCTTGACCGCCACCTGCCACGGAACCCTCTCAACGAACCGCCGGCCGGCCTGGACCGAATAGTCCAGCACCGCGCCGCTCTGATCGAGGGATTGCACTGATACAACGCCTCCGCCCAAAAGGCTGAGCACGGTTGCCGGAATCGAGCTGCCGCCCGAGATAATGAGTCCGCCTGTCCAGGCAACGGAATCCCCTTGCTGTAGCACCCGCGGGGGATCACCGTCGGCACAGGCCAGCACGCAGGCGGGATTGGGGAGGCCGGCGTCCCAAGAATCGTTGACGCGGCACTCAAAGCTCAGTGGCCCGATCGTGGCACGTAGGAGATCCGAAGTTGAGGATCGCCGGGATAGTGGAGACAACCGGATCGTGCCTCGATTGGAATTCTGACCGGTAGTCAGCGAGGCCGTGAAATCACGCCCACCGAGCCAGTTCAATTGGCCCATATCATCCGCGCTGATGAACGGTCCGGAGGCTCCCCAGGACTTTTTAATAGGCCAGTAGTCGCCGGGGGACGTATAGGTGAACACGTCAGCATCAGCCGACACCAAATGGTAGGGATCATCAACTGAGGGCGTAAGGCCAAGTGACAAGCCGATCATATGGTTGAGCGTCGTGGAATTGAATTGTTGCTTACCGACCTCAATCACGTCGAATGCCAGTGCCCCATACCCGTTTCCGATGTGCGTATTCTGGGCGCAATTGAAGCCTCCGTCAGGCCATGTGCTCGACGTGGCCATGTTGCTGGAGGGTAAACTCAGCTTGCCGAGATAGCCGCCACCGGTCGGCAAATCCGAAGCAATGATGATTCCTGTAAACCATCGCCAGTCCAGAAATAGCGGCACTGCGGCATTGGTCGGATTGCGTGCGCCTCGCACGGCATCCACGGCCCCCTGAACACGCGTGATGGGGACCTGCGAGCCGGCATCAGCGGCACTGGTCGCGATCTTGAACGCCGCTGAGGCATGACTGGTTTCCGCGCTGAGCACGTAGGAAGCTCGTACCAGAGACGCACCACCGGAAACATCGTTCCAATACCCCTCCACTCCTCCGGTCATGAGATCCGACAGAAACCCGAGATCTTGCGCAGTTTTCGGATCACCCTGATACGTGCAGGGCAGCACCAACCACCGCTGCCACGCGTTGGCTTCCACGTTTTGCCATTCGACACGTACGAAGGCCTGGCGCGCGGCCTCGTCGATGTAATCGACTGTGAACCGCACCTGCTCGAGGCGATCGGCGACCAGGTCGCTACTCGAGGGGTTGCTCAGCCCCGCGCGGCCTTCGAAGACGTCGCCCGCCACGAGGTAATCGTTACCGCGCGTGGACCGTAAGAGGATCGGTGATGGTGGCGCGCTCGTACGAACGATCACCGCTGACGTTGCTCCACCCAGGTTCAAGGCTCTGTCCCATCCTGGACTCCCATCCGGACGAGCATGCATCCGGAATTCCACGAGGTAGTCCCCTGCTTGCAGCAGCACCGCGCCTGCGACTTGTGGCGAATCGGCCGGCCGCAACACCACTAAGTCCTGCGACCCGTGTTTGCACACGTGCAGATCGGCACTCGGTATTAGCCCCTGATCCAGCAGGTGATGCACGGCGAGCATCGGCCCGGCAGGCTGACCGGTGGCATCCGGGTAATGATCGCAGGGCATCGCGCTCATGATGTCGAAATGATCTCCGTACGCCCCTGGAAGACAGTCATCACCGATATCGGTCGTATCCGGTTGCGAACTGCGGCTATGTACGAAGCCAAATGCGTGCCCCATCTCGTGCCCGAGCCAGGTCATGCCCGGTTTGATTGCGGTGGTGAGAAAGTTCAGCTGATTCGGCGCAAGCCTATGAGGCTTGCCCGTGGCGGGGCAGGTAAAGGATGCGTCGGCGCGAACGACCATGCCGCAGCTGAAACATTCGAACCAGTTGCCGTCACCGACTCCTCCCTGCCATTGATTGAGAGCATAAAGAGCGCTGCCGTCGCTTGAGTGTGTGCCACCTGCGGGGCAGGTGAGAGCGACCGACAGAGTATCGAACAGCACACCACACTTTGAACATCCGGAGTAGCCGCTTTGACTTTGCATCGTCGTTGGGCTGGTGGACACGAGCCAGTCGTCCGAAGTATCCAGCGTGTGTGACGCCTGAGGTTTGGCGCAGGGCGCGGATGCCTTTGTCGCCCTGATGAGCCCCGAGCAGGCGGTGCATCGCTTCCAGCCGTTCTGCGCCCAGGTCAATCCGCTGCCCAACGCCAGCCCATAAGCTACGCCACCATTGCCGTAGCCCCCGTCGATGCCGAAGTTGTAAACGCCGAGAATCGATCGGTACTTGGTGACGTCGATTCCCGGGTTATTGGCCTCTAGAATTGCGCGCGCATGATCTATTGGCGCGGGGCGCTGAAAGTTTCCCGTTACGCCTGGATACGGGGTCAGGCCGGTCGTGCCAATCATGGTAAACCCGCTGTCATACCATCCGAAGACGTCCGAATGCGACACATCGATGGTGCCTTCGGTCGCATCTGTCCAAAAGTCAGCGATTGTGTTTTGCTCACCAGTAGGCGTGAACAACGCTCGAAACACGTCCGCGGTTGAGGCTGGTGGACTCGATCCCTCGATCGAACACAGGACGATGGCCCACGGCTTTGTCGGATCGCTGATGCTCATTGGATGACCTCTCGGCGGATTGCAGAACCCTTGACGTCTAATCGGCATCATGCCATTCGACGATTGGCGCGGGGCGACTAATGTGGAGCGCGGCCGCTGTGCAACTGCACAGCTTCTGTCAACGCAGAAGCAACGGAGTGGACCGAGATCCCAACAGATTTATTGACGAGTTCTGCTCCAATCGCTGCGCGATCCCAGCGGCGAGCGCCGCAGAGGCCCGCTCCATCCTCGAGCGGTTCCAGCCGGCCGTCTTCGTGAGTGATATCGGGCTGCCGGATCAGGATGGTTACGAGCTCATCCGCCAGGTACGCATGTGCGGGCATGGCGCCAGGGCTAGGACAGGCGGTAAAGGGGCTCGGTTGGCCGCACACGCTGCAGCCAAAGAAAACTTCCCGGATCTTCCCCGCGGTGCCGAAGCGCTGGATGATCTCACTGACAAACATGTGGCCGCACGTGCAGTTCGAGCACTTGAAGTCCGCCTGGGACAGACTGCGCGAGCACTTCGGGCAGGTCGCTCGCCATTTCTTCTTGAATTTCGTCGCCACGGATTTTGCCCCCTTCGAGACTGTTTGTTCTTGTGACCAACGGCCCGAGCTTGCGCGCGTCGTGTTACGGCATTGTAACCGTGCGGTGAAGTTCCACAGGTTCATGACCACACCCGAGAGAGTAGTCATATCAGACCCCGTGCCATGTGCAAGCCGCCGTCGGGGCGGCGCCGACACGCTCAGGACTGCTTCAGGGAGGGCTAACCTGAAAGTGGACACAGAGGCGGACACAGTCAGTTGCGGAGCAATCGTTTTAAGTGGTCGGAGCGCCGAGATTTGAACTCGGGACCCCTTGCACCCCATGCGTTTGGACGTTGAAACCGCCTGAAACCGCGTGAAACTGCCAGAAAGTCAACGTTCCCGTTATCACTCAAGAACTTGGATTCACTACCCGATTTCAGGAAAGGCTCACGAGAGTTCCGGCGATTTCCCTCAATCTCACTGCACAGCTGTACACCAACTACCACCGAAAGGAATCGTTGGTGCCTCCGCACCTCATGGCCAACCCAATTGGCCGCCTGAAACCGGGTTATGCAGCAGCGTGCTGCTGCTCGGACTCCCACCCCTTACAGGCCAGAAGGACGGTGCGCGGCACCTCGCGCTGCCCGCTCGCATAATACGCAATCTGTCGCCGAGATAGACCAAGGGCCTCCGCAGCCGCCGCGAGGCTGAGCCTGTTACGCCACCGCCAACGGATGAACTCGGCCGCATCGGTGCGGCCATTCTGCTCGAGTGCGTATTGCCACAGCGTGTCGGCTCCCATATCGAGCTCTCCGACCGGCCAAGTCACGCTGTGGCCACCCTCACCTACCGCCACGCGTGCAAAGAGTGCCTGATCGCGCAGTGGGCGATAAGGCTTGAATCGCCGCACCTCGCCGTCCAGATCGACAGCAAAGGATTTGCCATTGGCAAAGCGCACCCGAAGCCGAAACTCGCCGGCCGCTTTGACGCTCAAGATCCGGGGAAGCTTACCTTCGTTGACTTTCATGATGGGCCCGAGTATTCGCGCCAGAGGCGGCGCAGCGTCTCACGATTACTTGCGGCCCACGATAGCGCCTCCTCCAAGTCACGATCGTCGGCGGCTCCGGCCAGGATTCCAAGGGTCTCAATGAGTACGGCGACGCGCTCGTCCGACCGAGTGACTATGTGGAAATGTGGCGGCGCATGATCGCGGAAATACATCTCGATCCGGCAGCGATCGAAGCGCCTTACCGTGGGCATGAGCCACTATAGTGCACTCTGTGCACTACCGCAAGTGCCGCAGAAGTTCTCGTGATGCCGAACGATTCGCTATTCCGTGAAACGCGGTACGGCTCACCCGCCGGACTCCCAGCCGGATATCCCTTCGACCTATTTCCATGCCACCACTCACTGGAGTGATGGAGCCTCCGGGAAAGCCGGGCCGGTTCAGACCGTCTGGAGCGTAATCTTCAACCTCAATGCATGCAGCACCTTAAGCACCTTCCCAAAATTCGGATTGCCGTCCTTCGAGAGCGCCTTGTAGAGGCCCTCTCTCGTCAGTCCGGTCTCCTTTGCGAGCTGCACCATGCCGCGGACGCGGGCGACGTCGCCAAGCGCAGCGGCAATAAATGCCGGATCATCCGGAGCCTCCTCGAGGCACGCCCAGAGGTAAGCAGCCATGTCCTCCTCTGACTTGAGGTAATCGGCGGCATCCCACCGGGAGACTGTCTCTTTGGTACGTCGCCTGGTAGCCACAGCTCAACCCTTCCAGTCCTTTGGGATTTGAATTGCATGCCCGCGCTCATTGGCTACGCCATGGAGAGAGCTTCACGCCGCGTCTCGCCGAAACCTCTCGGGACTAGACTGAATATGGCAGCCAGAGCGGAGCGGAAACATGACTGGAGTGTTCGAATTCGAACAACGTGTGTTCGAAGATGGACACCCCGAGGCCAATTGACTCTCAAGCATTTGATAATACAAGGTTTTTTCCTGGCGATAGGTTGCACAATCGGCTGAATGCAATTAGATGGACAGTCAATGGCAAACAGGCGTGGAGCGATCGATGTGATCGGTAGACGGTCAGCCAGTCGCGAGACGGACGCCCCATCCACGGATGTACGAATGGCGGTCTGAGGCAGCAAATATGTGGCGTCATTATCTCTCGATGGCCGCGCGCGGAATTCTCCACCAGCGGCTATACACCCTCATCAACATCGCCAGTCTCGCGGTGGGGCTGACATGCGCCATCTTCGTCATCCTCTTTGTACGTGACGAGCTTTCTTACGACAAATGGATCCCGGATACAGGAAATCTCTATCGCGTGGAACTAATGATCAATGTTTTCGGTCGCGAGCAGCCGCCCACAGCTGTCACGCCGTACCCCCTGCTGGTCGCGATGCGCGATCAAATCCCCGGGGTCACAGGGGTGACGCGGTTAGTGCCGCAGCGAATGACCATCACGAGCGGAGATCGGCAGTTCGCGCAGGAAGTCGACGTGGTCGACCCGGGCTTCTTCAAAGTCATCCGGCTGCCGCTCCTCAAGGGTGAGCCCGGCTCCGTGTTCCGCCAGCCGGAGTCGGTGGTCCTATCCCAGTCGGCTGCCAAAACGTATTTCGGCGACGCCGACCCCATCGGGCGGACTCTCACGGTCGCCGTTGGCAATTGCACCGGTGGCGCCACCGCGTGCCCGCAGATCTCGCTGCGAGTCACCGGGGTAGCGCGCGCTGACGCGAAGCTGCAGGGAGCGCGAGAGCGTGTCATGCCCATGATCTACATGTACATCCCGAACTACCCGATGAACATCTCAGTGCGCCTACGTCCCGAACGGATCCCGCAGACCCTGAACTTCATCGACCAAACGTGGCATTCCTTCGTGCCGACCGTGGCTATCCCACGGGCGTTCCTGGACGGCGCCTTTGATGAGCTTTACCGCGCTGACGATCGAGTGGGCGCGATGTTTGGCGTAATCGTGTTTGTCGCCGTTCTGATCGGATGTCTTGGCCTATATGGGCTGGCGGTATTCACTGCCGAGCGGCGAACCAAGGAAATTGGTATCCGCAAGGCCTCCGGTGCGCGCACTGGAGATATCGTGAGGCTGATGCTCTGGCGAATCTCGCTGCCGGTGCTCGTCGCAAATCTCATCGCGTGGCCGGTCGCATACGCCTACTTGCGGCATTGGCTCGACGGTTACGCCTACCGGATAGACCTCAGCCCGCTTTACTTTCTGGCCGCGGCTGCCGTGGCGCTGTTGATCGCCTGGGCTACGGTATACGGGAACACGTTACGCTTGGCGCGTACCAGTCCGATCCATGCGCTGCGCTACGAGTAGGTAATCCGAAGAGATCTCTGCCGGGAAAATCCGATCGGCGGAAACGATACTGCCGAAATGCTTGCCGTAAGAAGCATAGCCGCTTTCACTCGCCGCATAGGTGGCTTGGCACAGTTAGGCGGCTGCGCACCAATTTCGCTCTGAGCGTCTGCACATGACAGAGTTGGCGTTGCATGTTCGACCGCGCAACTTGCGGAGTCGCTCGGACACCTTGTCGATTCAGCAAGGCGTCTGGGGAGTTTTGACTCGACTGCGGATCCCAACGGGAGCACAGCCGAAGTTGGATCGCATCGCCAACTGTACACCAGCACTTCCAGTGCTTTCTGGCTTGCGCCCGCAAGTGCCTGATTGATTGGTCGGAGCGCCGAGATTTGAACTCGGGACCCCTTGCACCACATGCAAGTGCGCTACCAGACTGCGCCACGCTCCGACGATTTGTTCTTGAGGCCTCCGGCTGACGCGAGCGGGGGTACTCGCGCGGGCCGCAATGATACCCCGGATCACCGCGGGATTGCCGGCCTGGCGGCCGCGGCCCTGCAGCTCCCGCCTCGTCTGCCGGCAGGCGCCGGCGGTAGAATCAGGGCTGTGGTCTCTGATCCGCCACGCTGTCCGCCAGCGAATAGAGCTCGACGCCTGCTCGCGGCCGGATGCGCTCCGCCAGAACCGTCGATGATGCTCTTGCGTCTCCCGGACGAAGGCTTCGGCATTGGCCTGGATTGCCTTGGCACTGCCCCAGCGGGCGGCGTATCGCCGGAACGCGTCCGAGATGGGATGCATATCGGCAACGAAGCGGCGCGTGAGCGCGCGGGTCTGCGCGTCCGCGGATTTGAGCATCTCCGGATAGAGCGCGTTTTCTTCGGCCGCGAAATGTGTGAGCAGCTTGCCGCTGAGCTCGCAGAGAATGTGGCGGACCGGATCCGGGTCGGCGGCGAGAGAGGCGGGTGAGAGGTGTCGCTTCAGGTCGGTTGCGAGCCGCAGGATTTCGGCATGCTGCGCCCGGTACGATTCGGTGTTGCTCACGAGGCTGCCTGGGGAGAATGTACTCCCGCCCTCATCGGCAGCGGTCGCGGAACCTTTAGGGCGCTCAGTGCTCAGCGCCGCAGGACCTTGATCAGGTCCTCGAGCTCGAGCCGCACCTGCTTCACGATCTGCTGGCTCTGCGACACGTCCGTGCGCGCTTCCTCGCCCGTCAGCTTGTTGCGGGCGCCGCCGATCGTGAAGCCCTGATCGTAGAGCAGGCTGCGGATCTGGCGGATGACGATGACGTCCTGGCGCTGGTAGTAGCGGCGGTTGCCGCGCCGCTTCACCGGCTTCAGCTGCGGGAATTCCTGCTCCCAATAGCGCAGCACGTGCGGCTTCACCCCGCAGAGCTCGCTCACCTCTCCGATGGTGAAATAGCGCTTGCCGGGAATCGCCGGCAGCTGCGAGTTATTCTTTGGCTCCAACATAGGCTTCGACCCGCGCCTTTAGTTTTTGTCCCGGACGGAAGGTCACCACCCGCCGGGCGGTGATGGGTATTTCCTCGCCGGTCTTGGGATTTCTGCCGGGACGCTGTGTTCTTGTCGCGCAGGTCGAAATTGCCGAAGCCGGAGAGCTTCACCTGCTCCCCTCTCGACAGCGCCGCGCGCACTTCCTCGAAGAACAGGTCCACCAGCTCCCGTGCCTCCCGTTTATTGAGCCCGAGCTGGTTGAAGAGTGCTTCCGCCATCTCCGCCTTGGTCAGGGCCATCTCTTTATTCTCGTATTTTTGCGTTCAAGCTCACGCGCAAATCCGCGACGACCGCCGCCATGATGCCGGCCACGTCGTCCTCGGTAAGAGTGCGAGAAATGTCCTGAAAAATCAAGCCCAAAGCGACGCTTTTTCGACCTGCTTCTACGCCGGGGCCGCGATACACGTCGAAAACGCGGAGATCACGCAAAAGGCTTGATGCCGTGAAGATTACACGCTCGGTGAGGCTACTTAAAGCCACGGATTCATCCAGCACCACCGCGAGGTCGCGCCGGACCTGCGGAAAGCGCGAAATCTCGCGATAAGCGGGCACCTCGACCGCCAGGGCCGCCCCGATGTCCAGCTCGAAGAGCACCGGGGCATATGTAAACTCGAGCGCCTGTCACCAGCGAGGGGTGCAGCTCCCCCAGCCAGCCGACCGGCGCGCCCCTGCGCAGCAGCCGCGCCGCCCTGCCCGGATGCAGACACGAGAGCGCGCCGCGGCTCGAAGCGTGAATTCCGCCGCGGCGCCCGTGGCGGCGAGCAGCGCCTCGACATCGCCCTTCACGTCGAAGAAATCCACGGGCTCGCGCATGTCCGGCGGCAGACCCCACTGCTCCGGCAGGCGGTGACCACAGGCGATGCCGGCCAGGGTGTCGATCTCCGCGTCGCGCTCGAGCCCCTGCCCCTCGGTCGCCAGGAAGCGCGCCCCGTGCTCGAAGAGGCGGATGCGATCCTGCTGCCGCCGCTGATTCTCCAGCGCCGCCTTGAGCAGCCCCGGCCACAGCGACACCCGCATGACCGACAGGTCGCTGGCGATCGGATTGGCGAGCGCGACTGCCCGCGACCTCGGGGAACAGCCGCGCCTGCAGCTGCAGGATCGACGAACGCGTAGGTGATAGCCTCCTGATAACCGCGCAGCGCCAGCGTCTCGAGCAATGCCCGCTCGGAGGCGCGCGCAGCTCGGCAAGGCTGCCGAAGCGCTGTGGCACCTGAGCATCCGCTTCCGGAATCGCCTGATATCCGATGATGCGCGCGACTTCCTCGATCAGATCCGCCTCGATCGCGATGTCGAAGCGATGCGGCGGCGGCGTCACGCGCCAGCCCTCCTGCGTTGACTCGACGCGCATCTGCAGGCCCTCCAGGCTCGCGCGCACACGCGCATCCTCGAACCCAATACCCAGAAGGCGCGCCAACTGCTTGCGACGCAGCGTCACCGCCGGCCGCGCCGGCAAATGCTCGTCGGACTGTCGTCACGGAAACCGGTCCGGCCTGCCCGCCCGCTATTTGCAGGAGCAACGCCGTCGCGCGCTCCATCGCCCGCTCCTGCTGCGACGGATCGACGCCGCGCTCGAAGCGCTGGCTGGCTTCCGTCGTCAACCCCCAGCGCTTGCCGCGTCCGATGACGGCGTCAGGTGCAGAAGTACGCGGCTTCGAAGAAGACGTCCGTAGTCTCAGCACTCACCGAGGTGCGTTCCCCGCCCATGATGCCCGCGATACCGATCGGTCCCGCACCGTCGGTGATCAGCAGAACGTCCGGCTGTACCTCGACTGTCTTCCCGTCGAGCAGCGTGATCTTCTCGCCCTCGCGAGCGAGGCGCGCATGTATCTCGCCGCTCAGCTTCGCCAGGTCATAGCCGTGCATCGGCTGGCCCAGCTCGAGCATCACGTAGTTGGTGACGTCCACCACTGGGCTGATGGAACGCACACCCGCACGCCGCAAACGCTCCCGCATCCAGACGGGAGTGGCGGCACTTGTTATTGACGCCACGAACGATGCGGCCAACGAACTTCGGGCATCCCGCCGGCGCATCGAGGTGCACGCCAAAGGTGTCGCGCAATGCGGCGGCAGGACGCGCCGGCCGCTGCGCCGGCGCCCGCTCACCTGCCCGCCGGACAGCGCCGCCACCTCGCGCGCGACACCGATGCACCGACATCGCATCGCCACGGTTCGGAGTGACGTTGAGCTCCAGAATCATCTCATCCAGTGCGAGGTAGTCGCGCAGATCCTTGCCCACGGGAGCATCGGACGGCAGCTCCACGATACCGCTCGAGGCGTCCGCCAGACCCAGCTCCTTCGCAGAGCAGAGCATCCCCGCGGATTCCACGCCCCGCAGCTTCGCCGCCTTGATCGCGAGGTCCCCCGGCAGCTTCGCCCCGACCACCGCCAGAGCGCTCTTCAATCCCGCGCGCGCATTGGCGGCGCCGCAGACGATCTGCAGCGGCTCGCCCTGCCCGCTCGAGACGCGGCAGACGCGCAGCTTGTCGGCCTGCGGATGTTGCTCCGCGGTCAGAATCTCGGCGACCACCACGCCGGAGAACGCCGGCGCCGCCGGCTTCCAACGCCTCGAGCTCCAGGCCCGCCATGGTGAGCCGCGAGCCCAGCTCCTGCGGCGCTCCAGGGCACGCGCACCCATTCGGCCAGCCATGAATATGGAATTCTCATGGTCAGAGCGCCCGGAACTGCTCGAGGAAGCGCAGATCGTTCTCGAAGAAGAGCCTGAGGTCGTTCACTCCGTAGCGCAGCATCGCGAGCCGATCGATGCCCATGCCCCACGCATAGCCGGTGTAGCGCTCCGGATCGATGCCGCTCGCCATGAGCACGTTGGGATGCACCATGCCGCAGCCGGCGATCTCCAGCCAGCCGGTGTACTTGCAGGTGCGGCAGCCCTTGCCCTCGCAGAACACGCAGGACATGTCGACTTCCGCGGACGGCTCCGTGAAAGGGAAGTAGGACGGCCGCAGCCGCATGGCGAGGTCGCGCTCGAAGAACGCCTGGATGAAGCCGTGCAGCGCCGCCTTCATGTTGGCGAAGCTGATGTTCTCGTCCACCTTCAGTCCCTCGAGCTGGTGGAACATCGGCGAATGCGTCATGTCGGAATCGCAGCGATAGACGCGTCCGGGCGCAACGATGGCGATCGGCGCTCCCTGGCTCAGCATCGCGCGGATCTGCACCGGCGAAGTGTGCGTGCGCAGCAGCCGCCCGTCCGGGAAGTAGAACGTGTCGTGCATCGCCCGCGCCGGGTGGTTGGGCGGGAAGTTGAGCGCCTCGAA
The DNA here is from genome assembly GCA_963726045.1 of uncultured Pseudomonadota bacterium. GTDB lineage: Bacteria > Pseudomonadota > Gammaproteobacteria > Steroidobacterales > Steroidobacteraceae > 13-2-20CM-66-19. The sequence goes on along the minus strand of CAVSAZ010000006.1, from coordinate 710,044 downwards.
GTTGTGGAAGTCGTCCTCGATCTCCGGACCCGGTGGCGACCTCGAAACCGGCACGGCGGCAGATCTCCTCGATGCGAAGCCGCGCCAGCGTGACCGGATGCAGGCCGCCGCGCTGCTCGCCCCGACCCGGTAACGTGACATCGATGCGGCCGGCGGCGAGCTCGCGCTCGACCTGCGCCCGCGCCAACGCCTCGCGCCGGCGCCTCGATGGCGGCCTGCACGCGCTCCTTGGCCTCGTTGATTCGCTGGCCGGCCGCCGGCCGCTCGGCGGCCGGCAGGCCGCCAAGGGACTTCAATTGCTCGGTGAGGGTGCCCTTCTTTCCGAGCCAACGCACCCGCGCGTCATCGAGAGAGCTGAGGTCGGCGCTGCTCGCCACCTCAGCCCAGCGCCTCGCTGACGAGGGAGGTCAGGTCCTGCATGGAGCAAGGCCCGCCGTGGGTCAGGCGATGCCGAGTGCGGTCTTGGCCTGCTGCGCGATGGCGGCGAACGCCGCGGTGTCGTGAACGGCGATGTCCGCCAACACCTTGCGGTCGATCTCGACGCCCGCCTTGCCCAGGCCGTTGATGATGCGGCTGTAGGAAAGCCCGTAAATGCGGGCCGCAGCATTGATGCGCGCGATCCACAGCGCGCGGAACTCACGCTTCTTCTGCCGCCGATCGCGGTAGGCGTACTGCCCGGCCTTGATGACGGCCTGCTTCGCTGCGCGATAGACCTTGCGGCGGGCGTTGTAATAGCCCTTCGCCTTGCCGAGAACTTTCTTGTGACGGCGCCCGGCCGTCACGCCACGCTTGACTCTTGCCATGTTTGATTACCTCGTGCGTGCGTTACTTGTGGTACGGAAGCAGCTGCTCGAGCCGACCGGTGTCGGTCTCGTGCACGAGGCTGCGTACCGCCCGAGCGGGCGTGACGCTTGACCTTGCGGTCCTTGTGGCCGAGGTTATGGCGGCGTTTGGACGCGTACCGCTTGAAGCCCTTCGCCGTTTTGCGAAAGCGCTTGGCCGCGGCCCGGTTGGTTTTCAACTTGGGCATCGACTGAAACTCCTCAAACTTCGTTGCTGTAGCCCCGATCGCAAGGCGCCTCCGAGGAGGCACCCGCTACGGGCGAACGATCCCAGGTAGATCAACTACCTGGAAGCGTTACTTCTTTTTTGGTGCAAAGACCATGATCATCTGCTTGCCCTCCATGAGCGGGTTCTGCTCGATCACGCTGTGGGCAGCGAGATCGGTGGAGACCCGATCCAAGAGCTTGCGCCCGATGTCCTGGTGCACCATCTCACGGCCGCGGAAACGCAATGTCACCTTGGCCTTGTCACCCTCGGTCAGGAAGCGGATGAGATTACGCAGCTTGATCTGGTAATCCCCCTCTCCCGTACCGGGACGAAACTTCACTTCCTTGACCTGAATCTGCTTCTGCTTGCGCTTCGCGGAGTGGGCCTTCTTGTTCTGCTCGAACAGGAATTTCCCGTAATCCATGATGCGCACGACCGGCGGCTCCGCGGTCGGCGAAACCTCCACCAGATCGAGTTCCGACGAGGCTGCCATTTGCAGCGCCTCGGAGCGGGACATCACTCCGGCCTGCGACCCGTCGGCCGCGATCACTCGCAGTTGCGGCGCGACTGATGTCCTCGTTACGCCGGACCCGCTTCGTTGCACTAGCGATGCGTCAATCCTCCAACGTACGGCGCCCGCGGCTCGAGAGCTCGATGCGGAGGCGTTCGACGAATGCCTCCGGGGTCATCGTGCCCAGGTCCTTGCCGCTTCGGGTGCGCACTGATAATAGATGTGCGGCGACCTCCTTATCGCCAGCGACCAATAGATACGGAACACGCTGCAGCGTGTGCTCGCGAATCTTAAAGCCCACCTTCTCGTTCCGCAAGTCGGACGCGGCCCGAACACCCTGATTTTTCAGGAGTTCCGTAACCGAGCGGACATACTCGTCCTGGCGGTCGGTAATGCTGAGCACGACCGCCTGCACCGGCGCCAGCCAGGCCGGCAGCCGCCCGGCGTGGTGCTCGAGCAGAATGGCGAAAAAACGCTCGAGAGAGCCGAACATGGCCCGGTGGAGCATGACCGGGGTGCGCTTCTGGCTGTGCTCGTCGATGTAATACGCGCCGAGCCTGCCCGGGCATATTGAAGTCCACCTGCAGCGTGCCGCACTGCCAGTCGCGGCCGATGGCATCGCGCAGGACGAACTCGAGCTTGGGACCGTAGAAGGCGCCCTCGCCCGGGTTCAGCGGTGTAGTCGATGCCCGCCGCGCGCGCAGGCAGCCTTGCAGCGCCTCCTCGGCACGGTCCCAGACCTCATCGCTGCCGACGCGCTTCGGCGGCCGGTCGGCGAACTTGATGCGCACGTCATCGAAGCCGAAGTCGCGGTAGATATCGAGGATCAGCCGGGTGATGGCCACCGATTCCTGCGGTGATCTGATCTTCGGTGACAGAAGACGTGGCCGTCGTCCTGGGTGAATGCCCGCACCCGCATCAGGCCATGCAGGGCGCCGGAAGGCTCGTAGCGATGCACCTTGCCGAACTCCGCCAGGCGCACCGGGCAGCTCCCGGTAGCTGGTGAGGCCGTGCTTGAAGATCTGCACGTGGCCGGGACAGTTCATCGGCTTGATGGCGTAGACGGCGATGATCGGGCGTCTCGGTGAGAAACATGTTCTCGCCGAACTTCTCCCGGTGCCCGGACTGCTCCCAGAGCGAGATGTCCATGAGCTCCGGCGCGTTGACCTCCTGGTAGCCGGCCGCCGCCTGCCGCTCGCGCATGTAGGCGATCAAGCGCTGGAAGACGCTCCAGCCCTTCGGGTGCCAGAAGACGGCGCCCGGCGCCTCCTCCTGCAGGTGGAAGAGGTCGAGCTCGCTTGCCGATGCGCCGGTGGTCGCGCTTCTCCGCTTCCTCCAGGCGGTGCAGATACTCCTCGAGCTGCTTCTTGTCCGGCCAGGCGGTGCCGTAGATGCGCTGCAGCATCTCGTTGCGCGAATCGCCGCGCCAGTAGGCGCCCGCCACCTTGGTCAGCTTGAAAGCCTTGAGCTTGCCGGTCGAGGGCACGTGCGGGCCGCGGCAGAGGTCGACCCAGTCGCCCTGGCCGTAGAGGCTGATCTGCTCCCCGGCCGGGATGCTGGCGATGATCTCCGCCTTGTAGTGCTCGCCCAGGTTCTTGAAGAACGCCACCGCCTCGTCGCGTCGCATGACACGGCGGGTGACCGGCTGATCGGCCTTGGCGAGCTCCGTCATCCGGGCCTCGATCGCGGCGAGATCCTCGGTCGTGAAGGGCCGCTTCAAGGCGAAGTCGTAGTAGAACCCGTCGTCGATCACCGGTCCGATGGTGACCTGCGCCTCCGGGAAGAGCTGCTTCACCGCCTGCGCGAGCAGATGCGCGGTGGAGTGGCGGATGACCTCGAGTCCCGCGGGATCCTTGTCGGTGACGATGGCGAGGTCGGCATCGCTGGAGATGACGTACGAGGTGTCGACCAGCTTGCCGTTCACCCGCCCGGCGAGCGCGGCCTTGCGCAGGCCCGGCGCCAATGTCGGCCGCGACCTCATCGACCGTCACCGGACGGTCGAAGCGGCGTTGACTGCCATCAGGCAGAGTCACGACTGGCATGGCGAGGGCTCTCTCAATCACTGAACAAAGCGCCCCCGCTCTCAATGACGAGGAAGCGCCGCATTTGAATCGATGGTAGGCGCGAGTGGGATCGAACCACCGACCACCACCATGTCAAGGTGGTGCTCTACCACTGAGCTACGCGCCTATGCTTGAGCCGCTCAGTATACGCGGGGATCAGGACCCGTGGACCAGGCGTCGCGGGCGCCTCCGCGTGCTACGTCGGGCTCGGACCGGGCGCCTGCCGCAGGCGCTCGATCCGCTCCAGGCACTGCCGCCACCCGGGTCTCGAACAGGCTCACCCCGACGCTGCCGAGCCTCTGCCCCGCCCGATCGAGATCGCTGATCGAGCCCCCAGAGGCCGACGATGACCGGCAGGTCCTGCGCCACGGGCGCGGATGCGCTTGACCGCGGCCCGCGCTGGCGGCACCGCCTCCGGCGGCATCGCCGAGATGACCACTGCCTGGAGTCCTGCGGCGCCGGCCGCGATCTCCTCCTCCAGGCGCTCGAGCGATGCCACGCGCGCGCTGATTCCCCGGTCGATCAGGACCGCGGTGAGGAGCTTGGCGATGATGCCATCGGCCTGATCCTCGGCCGGCAGGCAAAGGATCGACGGCGACTGCCACGACACTGCCGCGCCCGTCGGTGCGATGCAGCTCCCTCGAGCAGCTCATCCACCCACTGCTGGATATGATCCAGCATCGCGCGCCGCCGCGCGGGCTTGAGCGTTCCCGCGGGCAAAGTCCGTCTCGAGCAGGCGCAGTGCCGGCACGATGGCGATGTCGCAGACCTCCCGCAGCGAGTGCGCGCGCAGCGCCGCTCGAGGAGGTATCGGCCTCGTCACGGTTGCTCGTGAGGAGCCGCTGATAGAGACGCTGATGCGGCTCGAGGGCCGGCTCGTCGCCGAGCAGCACCTCGAGGAACTCGAGCTGCGGGACGTACTTGCCCATGACGACCAGACACACCGTGATGGGCACCGAGAGCAGCAGGCCCGCGAGTCCCCAGAGCCAGGTCCAGAAGGCGGCGGCGAGCAGCAGCGCCACCGGCGAGACACCGGTCTGCGCGGCGTAGAGCCACGGCTCGAGCACCGCGTAGTTGAAGAGCTCGATGCTGCCATAGATGCCGACGACGATCAGGGGGTGCACCCAGTCGTCGAAGGCCGCAGAATGACAGCGCGAATGGCACCACGCCCGCCATCCAGACCCGATGTAGGGAATGAAGCGCAGCACCAGGGTGAGCGCGCCCCAGAGGCCCGGATTCGGCACGTCGAGAAACGCACAGCCCGACGCCCACCCACAGGCCGGTCAGCGAGTTGATGAGGAGCTGCGACAGGAGATAGCGGCTCACCCGCCCGGCGGCATCGTCGAGTGCGGCGGTGGTTGCCTGCAGATTGCGGGGACCCAGGAGGCGGATGACACGCTCGCGCAGGTCGAGGAGCCGCAGCAGCATGAAGGCGACCAGCACCATGACGCGCGAGAGCCCAGCCGAGCGGCTTCACCAGCGGCCCGACGAGCTCCGCGCACGATCTCGAACAGGCTCGGGCGCGGCTGCACGATCTGCACCTTCTGCACGTAGGCGCGGGACCCGCGCAGCGGGCGTCAGGCTCTCGATCTGGCCGGTCAGGCGATCGAGGCCGTTGAGGCTGTCCGTGATGCCGCCACGCAGGAATCCCCGCAGATGCGTGATGTGCTGACGCAGCTGCAGCTCGTACTGCGGCAACTGATGGGCGAGGTCGGCGAACTGCGTGAAGATGACCGCACCGACGAGGCCGATGAGGCTCAGCGCGAAGGCGATGGAGACGATGACGGCGATCACCCGATTGATGTGCCAGCGCCGCAGCCGCGCGACGATGGGCGCGAGCAGGAAGGTGAGCAGGATGGCGATCGCCAGCGGCATGAACAGATCCTGCGCGAGCCGCAGGACGGCCACGACCACGATCACCGTCAGGAGGACGGTGCCGTTGGCGGTCGATTGCGATTTCACGATTGGCTCAAAGATGCATCCTGCGCTTTGAGCAGCCAGCCTCTTGCTCATGTCGCGCCCGCGACCCAGGGACGACCCTGGGTCCCCAACCAATGTGCTTTCGAACATACGAACGAATTCACGCAATGCCGAGTTCCAGTTGCCTCAGGCGCTCGAGCTCATCGCGCAGCCGCGCCGCCTCCTCGAACTCGAGGTTGCGGGCGCGCTTGTGCATCTCGGCCTCGATCTTCTTCATCTGTCGCGCCAGCGTCTCGGGCTTCGCGTCCGCGGCCGGGGCGGCCTCGCCGCGCTTGCCGTCGCGGCGCCGCAGCGGGCCCTGCGGCGCGCCGCCGCGCGCGCCTTCCATGATGTCCGCGACCGCCTTGTGGATGCCGCGGGGGGTGATGGAGTGGGCGGTCGTTGTATTCGAGCTGCTTGCGCCGGCGGCGGTCGGTCTCATCCATCGCCCGCTGCATGGAGCCGGTGACCTTGTCGGCGTAGAGGATGGCGCGGCCGTTGAGGTTGCGGGCGGCGCGGCCGATGGTCTGGATGAGCGAGTTGTCGGAGCGCAGGAACCCCTCCTTGTCCGCATCGAGGATGGCGACCAGCGACACCTCCGGCATGTCGAGGCCCTCGCGCAGCAGGTTGATGCCGACCAGGACATCGAACTTGCCCAGGCGCAGATCGCGGATGATCTCCGTGCGCTCGACTGTCTCGATATCCGCGTGCAGGTAACGCACGCGCACGCCGTGCTCGTGCAGATAATCGGTCAGGTCCTCCGCCATTCGCTTGGTGAGGGTGGTGATGAGGACCCGCTCGTTCTTCTCGACGCACTTGCGGATCTCGGAGAGCACATCGTCCACCTGAGTGCTCACCGGCCGCACTTCGACCTGCGGATCGATGAGCCCTGTCGGGCGCACGACCAGCTCCACCGTCTGGCTGGCGTGCCGCGCCTCATAGCCTCCGGGGGTCGCCGAGACGAAGATCATCTGCGGCGCGAGCCGCTCCCACTCCTCGAACTTCAGCGGCCGGTTGTCGAGCGCCGACGGCAGGCGAAAGCCGTACTCCACCAGCACCTCCTTGCGTGAGCGGTCGCCGCGGTACATGGCGCCCAGCTGCGGCATGGTCTGGTGACTCTCGTCGATGACGAGCAGCGCGTTGCGCGGCAGATAGTCGAACAGGCACGGCGGCGGCTCGCCCGAGGCGCGGCCGGAAAGATAGCGCGAGTAATTCTCGATGCCGGCGCAGTAGCCGACCTCCTTCATCATTTCCATGTCGAACATGGTGCGCTGCTCGAGCCGCTGCGCCTCGAGGAGCTTGCCCGCCTCGCGCAGCTGCGCCAGGCGCTCGCGCAGCTCCTCGCGAACCTCGTCCACCGCACCTATCAGTCGCTCGCGGGGCGTCACGTAGTGCGTGCCGGGATACACCGTGAATCTCGGCACCTTGCGCGAGACCACGCCGGTCAACGGGATCGAAGAGCGCGATCGAGTCGATGATGTCATCGAAGAGCTCCACCCTGCACCGCCTCGCGCTCCGACTCCGCGGGGAAAATGTCGATCACATCGCCGCGCACCCGATAGGTGCCCTGTGTCAGGTCCATGTCGTTGCGCGTGTACTGCATGTCGGCGAGGCGGCGCAGGAGCTTGCGCTGATCGGTGCGATCGCCCCGATCCAGGTGCAGGATCATCGACAGATACGCCTTCGGATCGCCGAGGCCGTAGATCGAGGACACGGTCGCGACGATGATCGCATCGGATCGCTCGAGCAGCGCCTTGGTGGCGGAGAGCCGCATCTGCTCGATGTGCTCGTTGATGGAGGCGTCCTTCTCGATGTAGGTATCGGAGGACGGCACGTACGCTTCCGGCTGGTAATAGTCGTAGTAAGAAACGAAGTACTCGACGGAATTGTGCGGAAAGAAACCGCGAAACTCGCCATAGAGCTGCGCCGCGAGCGTTTTGTTGTGCGCCAGCACCAGCGTGGGACGCTGCAGCTGCTCGATCACCTGGCTCACGACGTAGGTCTTGCCACTGCCGGTGACGCCGAGCAGCGTCTGCGCGCTCAGCCCGTCACGCAAGCCTTCGACGAGCTTGGCGATCGCCTCGGGCTGATCGCCCGCGGGCTCGAAGTCCGACTCGAGTTTGAAGGGAATCTGTTCCATGCCTCTTTGCCGTTGCGCCTCCACGACGCATAGATGGTGGGGACCGTCCCGATCCCTTAATATAGTGGTGCCCGCCCCCTTTCGGTGAACCACAGGTAATCCCGTGACCCTATCCGTCTCACGACGCGTCCAGCGCGTCAAGCCTTCGCCGACGCTCGCCGTCACTGCCCGCGCCGCCCGCCTCAAGGCGGAAGGCAAGGATGTGATCGGCCTCGGGGCTGGTGAGCCCGATTTCGACACCCCGGTGCCGATCGCGCAGGCGGGCATCGACGCCATCCGCGGTGGGTTCACGCGCTACACGAACGTCGAAGGCATCAATGAGCTCAAGGACGCCATCGTCGCGAAGTTCGCCCGCGACAACGGTATCCAGTACGAGCGCTCGCAGATACTGGTGTCCTCCGGCGCCAAGCAGACGATCTTCAATCTCTGCATGGCGGTCCTCGACAAGGACGACGAAGCCATCATCCCGGCGCCCTACTGGGTCTCCTACCCGGACATGGTGCTGCTCGCCGACGGCCAGCCGGTGATGCCGTTCGCGGGTGCGGCGCAAGGCTACAAGATCACCGCTCGCCAGCTCGCCGCGGCCATCACGCCAAAGACGCGCCTGGTGCTCCTCAACAGCCCCTGCAATCCGACCGGCGCGGCCTACACCCGCGCGGAGCTGCGCGCCCTGGGCGAGGTGCTGCTCGAGCACCCGCGCATCGTCATCGGCACCGATGACATGTACGAGAAGATCTATTGGGGCGCGGAGCCGTTTTGCAGCCTCGTCACCGCCGTGCCGGAGCTCTACGGCCGCACCGTGACCATCAATGGCGTATCGAAGGCCTATGCGATGACGGGCTGGCGCATCGGCTACTGCGGCGGACCCAAGGAGCTGATTACGGCGATGGCCACGATCCAGGGGCAATCGACGTCGAACGCATCGAGTATCTCGCAGAAGGCGGCGGCCGCCGCCCTCGCCGGGGATCAGGCGTGCGTCGGCAAAATGAATGAGGCGTTCAAGCAGCGGCATGACTACGTGGTGAACGCGCTCAACGCCCTGCCGGGGGTGAGCTGTCTGCCCGGTGCCGGCACGTTCTACGCTTTCGCTGATGTCTCCAAGGCGATGGCGGGCATGGGGTGCACCACCGACGGTGAGTTCGCGGAGCTGCTGCTCAATGAAGGCGGTGTCGCGGTCGTTCCGGGCTCCGGATTCGGTGCGCCGGGTCACATGCGCATTTCCTTCGCGTGCAGCCTGCAGACGCTCGAGAAGGCGATGGAGCGCATCGGACGAGTGCTGGCCGCCGGCGGGGGCGTGGTCGCGAAGAGCGCCTGAGGGTCGCTCGAGTCGCGATGCTCTGGAGGATCCTCGCGGACCTGCTGGTCGCCTTCCACCTCGCATTCGCGGCGTTCGTAGTCTGCGGCGGCTTTCTCGCCTGGAAGTGGCGCTGGGCGATCTTCGCCCATCTGCCGGCGCTCGCGTGGGGATTCTGGGTGGAGATTTCGGGGCAGATCTGTCCGCTCACGCCCCTCGAGAATCATTGGCGCCACCTCGCCGGCGAGGCCGGGTACCAGGGCGGCTTTCTCGAGCATTACCTGCTCCCGATCCTCTATCCGCCCGGGCTCACGCAATCGGATCAGTGGGTGCTCGCGGCGCTGCTGTTCGCGATCAATCTCATCGCGTACGGCGCCCTGCTCCGCCCTCGCCGGGATCTGCACCGCCGGGTTCCTTGACTAAGTCCCGGCCCTCGCCTCAGAATTCGCGCCCTTTCGCGTTTTGCTCGCTCGGTTCCCCGGTAGCTCAGTTGGTAGAGCGTCGGACTGTTAATCCGTTGGTCGTTGGTTCGAGTCCAACCCGGGGAGCCACAAAATCAATCAGTTAGCTAAGACAGCAGCCGTATAACAGGCAGCAACTCGGTTTCCCGTTGCAGTTCCGTTGCAGTTTAGCGCTGGCTGCCGGTGGCCAGATATGGACATCAGTGGACAGTCCGCTTGCGTGTGGACTAAGCGACGCTGCGGCGCAGTACCTTAGGCTCTACTTTTCTCGGGCCTGCGGGTTTCAGATTTGGTTCCAGCCTTTTATCCTCACGTGAGAGGCGATCCCAGAATGCCGGGTCGACCAATTTGCTGGTTATGCCGACCGGCTCGCAAGCGCCCCTTCGACGTGAGCTCCCTCCTGATGTGAGCAGAGGCTCTATCGACCAGGCGGCGACATCCACGGTCTCATCCATGCTGCCACCCGGGGGAATCTTCATCACAGGCAGTGATTTCCTGATTGATTGCGTATCAATCGGAGCAGTCGGGGAGATCACGACACGGATGGAGCCTGCCCACTGGAGCGAGAGCCGTGCGGAACTGACCCCACTCCAAGAGCGTGCCTTTGCACGGCTCACAAAATCAAGGGCTTACGCAACAAAGCCCGTACTTTCCGGTGGCGTGCGACACTCTGGCGAATGATCGGTCTGAAACGAAATAACGTTCGCATACTGGGTCGCGGCCCCCGCACGATGGTCCTAGCACACGGATTCGGTTGTGACCAAACGATGTGGCGCCATTTGGTACCCGCCTTCGAGGACGAATACCGGCTTGTCCTTTTCGATCATGTCGGTCATGGCCGGTCAGAAGCATCTGCCTTTGACCGCTCACGGTATGCAAGCCTAGACGGATACGCCAATGACATCCTTCACATCTGCGAAGCACTCGCCATTCAAGATGCGGTGTTTGTCGGTCATTCCGTAAGCTGCATGATTGGCATTCTTGCCGCCCAGAAGCAGCCTTCGCGCTTCGGCTCCCTGGTGCTTATCGGACCTTCACCCCGGTACGTTAATGATGGGGACTATATTGGCGGGTTTACTCGCGAAGACGTAGATGGACTTCTGGATTTCCTCGATTCAAATTTCCTCGGCTGGTCCAGCACGATGGCACCGGTGATCATGGGAAATGCCGAGCGGCCCGCCCTGAGCGAGGAGTTGTCCAATAGCTTTTGCCGGACCGACCCGGAAATCGCCAAGCATTTTGCCCGTGTTACGTTTCTGTCGGACAACCGCGCCGATCTGCCGGGCGTCAAGGTGCCGACACTCATTCTTCAATGTTCGCGGGATGCCATCGCCCCTGAGTGTGTTGGCCGGTACCTGGAAACTCATATCTCCGGCAGTACATACGTTCAGCTTCGCGCGAGCGGGCACTGTCCGCATCTGAGCGATCCTGCAGAAACTACTGCGGCAATTCGAGCGTTCCTTGCCACATTACCCGCAGACCGCGGTGCCACAGGATAGCTTCCAGGGCGAGGACGGCGCGGAGGAGCTTTTTGAACAGGCTCCCTGCGGATATCTCCTCACGCACCCGGACGGCACAATCATCCGCGCCAACGCGACATTTGGACGCATGATCGGCCGGCCCGCGGCCGATCTCGCTGGCGTCATGTTTCAGGGGCTGTTGACGGTGCCCGGGCGCATCTATTACGACACCCACGTTCGCCCCCTTCTGGGTCTCCAGCAGTATGTGCGCGAGATTGCATTTGACCTCAAGGTCCCAGAGCCAGGAAAGGCACTCTCAGTCGTCTTGAACGCCACTCAGACACTCAATTCCACGGGGCAAGCACACCGCCTTCGGATTCTTGTATTCGACGCCTCCGACAGGCGCCAATATGAGCGAGAGCTGCTCTTGGCGCGTCGCACCGCGGAAGATGCACGAACGACCGAGCAAATCGCAAGAGAACAAGCAGAACGTGCCAGTCGTTCCAAGGATGACTTCCTTGCTCTTGTATCGCATGAGCTGCGTACGCCGTTGAGTGCAATCCTGGGCTGGGTCCATATTCTGCGTCGCGCACGCGGCGAGGATGAGAAATTCGAGCAGGGAATTACCGTCATTGAGCGCAGCGCACGGGTTCAGGCTCGCTTGATCGAGGACCTGCTGGACATGAGTCGGATGGTGGCCGGGAAACTACGGATGGACGTGCAAAGCGTGCCTCTCACACTGGCCATCGAGGCGGCTCTGGAAACTATCGCACCGAGTGCCGATGCGCGCCAGATTCGACTGCAGAAAATCCTAGATCCTACTGTAGTAGTTTCCGGTGATCCTGCGCGCCTTCAGCAGGTGTTCTGGAATTTGTGCAGCAACGCCATCAAGTTTACTCCCAAGGGAGGATTCGTTCGCGTCGTCATGCAGCGCGTCAACTCACACATCGAGGTATGCGTAGTGGACAGCGGACAAGGCATGTCGAAGGAATTCATAGCGCATGCCTTCGAACGTTTTAGCCAGTCAATGCCGGTGGGAGCACGCGACACTGGAGGCCTCGGCCTGGGTCTATCCATCGTCAAGAACCTTGTGGAAATGCATGGCGGCGAGATCAGCGCGCACAGCGAGGGCGAAGGGCATGGCTCGACATTTATTGTAAGGTTGCCACTCCTGGCGGCTGAAGGAGGTTTCACTGAGGGGCGTCATCCCCGATCCGCCATTGGCGACTCGGCCTCCCACGTACCGATAAGTCTCAGAGGTATTAAGGTATTGATCGTCGATGATGAAAAGGACGCGCGGGACATTCTGTGGCATGTACTGTCTGAGCGCGGCGCGGAGGTCGTTACCTGTGGCTCGGCCGCCGAGGCGTTGTCTATAATCGAGGCCATTGCGCCAGATGTTCTAGTCAGCGATATCGGAATGGGGGGCGACGATGGATACGAACTCATTCGCAAAGTGCGAATGCTGGGCGATCCAATAGGCCGCGTGCCCGCCTTGGCACTCACGGCATTCACCGGGCTCGGCGATCGAACTAAAGCTCTGTTGGCGGGGTTTCAGAGTCACCTGGCAAAGCCGACTGACGCAACCGAACTTATACTCAGTATCGCCGCCGTCACTGGCCGACCGCAGTACTCCGAGCAGCGCTAGTCAACCGATGAACGGAGCCGGATAGGCCGATCACCAAGAATCTTCCACGCCCAGCCGTGAGGAATCGGCTGGCTCTCGTTCCGCGCGCGGTCGCGCAATCGCCGGTCGACACTTTCTGGGCAAGTTCTCCGTCAATTCTCGTTATTGAACTACGTGATGCTAGGGTCGGAATCCAATTGCCGGTCTAAGTAATTAATTATATTGGTATTATATTCGACGACATTGTCGCGCTTCATGTCAACTTGGACAAAACGGCTGAGTCAAGAAAGGAGACTCTCACTGCTTAGGCCGCCATGATCATCCGCTGCTGGTTGATCGACTTACGGTGCGCGCGGGCCGCAGCGATTCGCCGCGCACGCTCCTCTCGAACCTCATCCGGCTGTCCGCGATGCCACGTGGCCGGGGTCATGTATCCCAGGGTCGCGTGTAATCGCTCCTCGTTGTAGTGGTGCATCAGCCGCGCGATGATCGCCTCGGCCTGCAGATAGTTCTGTCCGTATGCGTCGTCAGTCTCCGTTCTCACAGTGCCATTGAAGCGCTCCACGATGCCGTTCGACTCCGGGTGGCGCGGCCTGGTCTTGATATCGATCAGGTTGTGCGCCTTGATGACCGCCGCAACGTCGCGGTTGACGAATTCACTGCCATGATCATGCACGATGCGCGGCTTGGCCTCGCCAGCCCCCTCCAGCGCCGCCTGCAACTCGATCGCCACCGCTTTGCCGTCCAGGCTGATCAGCAGCTTGTGGTGCACGATAAAGCGGCTGTAGGCGTCGACAAAACTCACCAGGAAGTAAAATCGAGCGGCCACCCACACGTACATCACATCCGTGTGCCACTGCTGATTGGGGATTGGGTGCGATGGGCCGGAAATGATATTCCCCGCTCGAGGCCGCGGAACGTTTCCAGCGCGACAGCAAATCCGCCTCGCTCAACACTCGGTAAACCGTGCTTTCCCCGACGCTTGCTATACCCGCATCCACCATCATCCAGGTGAGTTTTCGATAGCCGATCTTGGGAAATTGCAGCGCAAACCTGCAAATCGCCGCCCGCTCCTCGGGCAGCAGCTCGTACACCCGGCATGGCGTCCCGATCCGATCTACCAGGCTCTCGCGCCCCTTCCAGGCGTAATACACGCTGCGCGGAATCCCCAGGGCAGCAAGTGTGCGATACACCTGCCACCCCGAGCGCTGTTTGGTTTGCTTCACGATCTGCATCACCGCCGCTTTCGTCTCCGCCGGGACCCGAGATAAATCTGCCAACCTCAGATCTTTTTTTTCAGCTCCAGGTTCTCCGCCGTGATCTCCGCGATCACCGCCCGCATGCGTTCAATCTCCGCCTTGTGCCGCACCTCCGCATCGTCTTTACGCGGTTTACGCTGCGCATCGCGCTTCAGCGCCACGGCCGAACCGCCCTGAGCAACCGCCCGCCACCGATACAGGAGCGACGGCGCCAAACCATGCCGTCGGCATACCTCGCTCACCGTCACGCCAGGCTGCTCCGCCTCGCGCAGAATCTCGAGTTTCTGTTCCGCCGTAAATCGTCGATATTCGCGTTTGCTCATTTACTTCGCTCTCTCTGCAGGCCCCCTGCAGCAGACCCGAAGTCTCTCATTTCTCCGCTAGCTGTTTGTCCGGATATCGATGAAGCTACACAATCCTCCTGCTTCCGGCCGCGGGCGCTTGGTACAAGAGCCGACCGAAGCCAATGCCGCGAGAATAATTCCGGCCGACAACCTTATGTCTTTTTCTTCCGGCTCCCGATCTCCGAGACCGTTGCGGCCCACCCCGCCTTCAACCGTGCGAGGTGCTGCGCCCACTTCCGTGCGCCCGCCGAGGTCAGCCTAGACCGAGCCTGCCGTGAGCGCTTGAGATGCCGACCGACGTCCCCGACATTCCGTGCTTACTGGTAGGTCGTCCACACAGAGTCGCAGGCTAAATCGTTCGCGCGACTACTGGGGGTGGTACTTCTTGTAAATCCGGAGACCCTTGAAGAGTTGGCCCGGCGGAGGTCCGCTCGGAGGCACACACACAGTGTGCGTCATGTCGGCTCGTTTGAGGATGTCGGGCTCCCACAGGGGCGGAGGTTCGGACGCGACGTAGCATCGATCGCTCACCCATACTACCTCCTCGCCCCCTTCGAGGGTATATGACTCACCCGCATGGTGGCCCGAACCATCCGGCACAAACGCACCGCGCATTATGGGGCTGGTACCCGTAGGAAAGCCGAAGGTAATACGCGGCCGGGGCCTGAGGGCGGTTGCCGCGGCAGCCGTCGCCGAAGCGCCCCAGTCGATGGCGCGGCCAATCGGGCTCACAATCGCGAAGGGCGGAGCAGTGAGCGTAATGGGCTCGACCGTGGGCCCGACCAGCGTCGAAACATCACCGAGCCGAGGGCGGGCGGCCGGCGCGCGTGGATACTCGGCTCGCCTCAGGATGAAGGCCGTCATGGAGGGACCGGTTGCCAAAAAAAGGCGGATCCCGCGAGAGGCTCCGACAAGAGCCCCGATGACCACTGCGTGAGCGCCCACCACTGCGAGCAAGACGAGGTACCGCTTCTTGTTCGACATTGGACCGCTTCCAGTCCCTTTCCGATCCGACTTAATCTCATGTGACTGCCACCGATACCGCACGGTTCCCCGATGAAGTTCCTCAGGCTAGGGCTGAGGCGCCTTTCTGAGATTCAAATGGCGGCCCGCGACGCCAGGGCGCCTGATTGGATCGCCACGTATGGGCCAATCAGCCTGCGTGCCAGGTCCGGGTGGCTCTGCTCTTTAGAGTTTTGTGAGGACCCGCCCTACTTCCCTCTGCCGCTCTGGGATGGGCTCACCACTTGCCGCGTCATGCTCCTGCGATCGAGCGGTTAGGACTCGCTGATCCCCAGCGCACTCGCTACAGACACTCGCACCGCGCGCAGCGCCGGCGGGAGCCCGCCGATGAGCCCCATGGCCACGGCCCACACCACACCCAGCAACGCGAGAGCCGGAGTGACAGCGAGCTGGAATGCATAGCCGAAGGGGCTTGCGGAGAGCCCATTGAAAAACGCCCAGGCCAACGCTGCTCCGATCAGTGCGCCCGGCAGCGCCAGTAACACGGAGTCGAATAGCGTCGCGATCATCACCGGCACGGGCCCGAACCCCAGCGCTCGCAAGGTTGCAAGCTCGCGCTCGCGCGAGTCGACTATCGCGTAGAGCGAGTTCATCGCACCGAGCATGCCACCGATCGCCATGATGGCACCGACGAAGTAGCTCGCGTAATCGAGGATTTTATTGAGCTGCCTGTAGTTCCTCATGACGACCGTCCGCTGCAGTTCCGCATTGAGGCGCAGCGCCGGATTAGCCTTGATCGCCGCGCGAAACGCTGAGAAATCCGCCGGCGAGCGCAGCATGACTTCGATGGAGCTGTACGCGTTGCGAGAAAAATCGGCCATGATAGTTCTCACGTCGGCGTAGATGACGCATTGATTCGAGCGCCCCAAGTCGAAGTGCCCCACGACCGTCCAGCGATCTCCCTCGATTGAAGGGCGAGCCCCGATGTCGAAATCCGCGAACTGGCGAGCGCAAGTATTACTCGCCACGAGCTCGTGCAGTCCGGGACGAAACATGCGCCCGACAGTAAACCGCATTTCCGGTCGGTATCCAGTGACGTTTGGAGTGACACCAAATAGCGGCATCGCGATCAAGGCGCCGGTGCTTCGCTCTTGCCCGTAGAGCGGACTGATGGATTCCATTACGACGATGGGGCGGCCGGCTGCGTCACGGCGAATCTGCGGCAAATCGCCGACGACAGCTGCTTCATTCAGCGGTATCGCGCTCATCGCCCCCTGCGCGTCAAGGCCAGTGATGATCACGCGGTCGTCGCGCACGCCTGCCATTTCCTGTCGGCGCGCGCCGGCGCCCATGGCCAGCATCGAGACCAGTGCGCCGACAGCGCATGTCACACCGACGATAATCGTCAAGATCGGGCCCACGCGCTGCGGAAGACTCGCCAGGCTGATCGCAATCAAAGCAAGCGACTGCCTCATAAGGGCTGTTACCGCCCCGAGAGCGCAGGCGCCACGGCGACCCGCGTCGCCAGAATTGCGGGAACTGCAGCGCTGAAGAGTGCTACGAGCACCGCCTCCGCGAGCCCCACGGCAATGATGATCGCCGGCATTGAGACATGGAACTGAGGCAGGGTATGCGGAATAGCCAATGTGGCGAGCCCGAGCCCGCATGCGGCGGCAGCGGTACAGATGAGCACCGCCTCCGCGAGCGTCAGCGCGAAGACCGTGCCGTTCGTGAAGCCGACGGTCTTCAGCACTGCTATTTCCCTCCTGCGCTCCCGCACCGATTGGATCATCATGGTAGCCGTGGCAAAAAGAAGAGACGTAAATACGGCCATGACGATCGCCCGGACCAGAAACTCGAAGTTGCCGATTGACTTGAAATTCATTTGCGCCAGGAGTCGCAGGGACTCGCTGCGTGTCTCATTCGGGGAGTTAATGAACTGAGCATCGATGGCTCTGGATACGGCTGCTGCCGTCTTTGGGTCCGCGACTCTGACATTGAAATGCTGAACGGTATCCTTGCCGGCATATCGGCCTTCGTTCAAGTAATCGTAGTTGATCAAGGTACGGGCGGGTGCGGCGCCGAGATCGGTGTCTTTGAACGTGCCGACTACCTTGAATGGCCACGTGTATGATCCGTCGCGTCGCTGAACGTCCGCCACGAGTGGAATTTGATCACCGGATTTCCAGCCGTATTTCTTCTCCAGGGCTGGAGTTACCAGGATCCCCGTTCTTGTGGATCGAAAGGCCGCGGCATCGGCCGGCGAGATCACGAACGTAAACGCTGACTGCCAGCCCGAGTCCGGTCTCACGGCGGCCACACCCATCTGCTGCGTGGGGTTCTGGTACTCGGCGGCCAACAGAGTAACCGGGATTACTTCCTTCACTCCCGGCACGGACTTGATCTGTGTCAGGAGCCCGATGGGTAGTGCACTATTGAAGGACAGTCTGCCATGCACAATCAGAAGGTCGGCCCGCGTCGCCGCTATCGCGTGATCGACCGCCGTCTTGACGCCCTGCAGCAATCCGAAAAGCGCGAACGCCACCGTTACCTGAAGAAAGATCAGGAGCGTCCTGCCACGTTTGCGCAAGAGACTGGACCAAATGAGAGGCAGAAACTTCATCCAGTGTCCAAATTCCCAGCCTCAATCCTGTGATCTCGGTAGCGTCCATCGAGGCTTCTCTGCCGCGATTCGTGGAACGCAATCTGTCCTAGGTGTTCCGCTTCCGCCGCTGGGTGGAAGCGATAGGTCATCGCAACAGCGCCCCTGCCTTCCGATCGACCTCCTCGGCGGAGATCAACTCGACTTCGCCAGCGTCGATCTGCGCCACCCGTTGACTGGCTTCCTCGCACCACAAGCGGTCGAGTTCTTCCGCTGAGAGCTCGTCGAGGCTGTCGCGGAGGTCGCGAGCCAGTCGTGCCCGATCTTCGGCAGGAAGTTTTAGCGCTTCGCGTTCGAGATCGTCGATGTCCATGATGGATCGAGGTTGCTCATGTGTCCTGGCTCCTATCCATTCACCACCACTTCCACGGCTCAACCTTACCATGGCGTACCACGCGCTTTTTCGCCGGCGCCGAAAGCGCTCAGGCCGTATCGCAGCTTGAGCGCAGCTCTAAGACCTCAGAACCGTCACTGCTCTGCTCGCCGCTCGGGACCCACCCCACTGCTCGATAAAAGCCGTAGGCGCGGGTTGCACGGTCCGCCGGTGCAGCTAGCCAGATTCTGTTCGCGCCGGCAGCACGGAGGCAGTCGACGGCCATTGAGAGGAGTTTTCTTCCGATTCCATGATCTCGATAATTCGGAAGAACGGAGAGGCCGAGGATCTCCCCGCTGACTAGATCTGCTTCGCAGTGACCCACCACCTGAGAGTCGCACACGCACTCCCACGCTCTTATTTGTCCGCTCGAGAACTCGACTGGCATAGGTTTGTCACGATGTCGCTCGCCCCACCACTGGTTCAACGCTGCCTCACGAAATTCCGGTTGCATGGCATGGCCACGGTAAGTTTCGATCTGGCGCGACTTTCACTTAGAGTCGACCCAGGGATTGAACACTGGAACGCGCGCCTCGAGATACTCCGACGTATCGCGAGTGACGATCGTCAGTCCATACTGCTGCCCGGTCGCCGCGATAATCAGGTCCGGCTGAGAGAACGTGCGCCCCGACTTTCGACCCTCCTCGACCATCACCCGCCACTTGAGCATGACGTCTTCGGTGACGGGTAAAACACGCTGAATGAACATCGGGCGCACCCTGTGCGCAAGCCAATCGTTCAGCTCCGACCTTCGTGCGAGATCGGTGAGCCTCTCAATCCCGAACCGGATCTCGGCGAGCGTAACGACGCTTACGTGCAGCAGCTCAAGCGGCTGTGCCGCGATGAATGTACGGACCTTGGGTTCCGGCCGAGGGCGCCGCAGCTCGGACAAAACATTGGTATCCAGCAGCCACCCGGTCACAGTGAGACATCGCGTACCGGCATGGGCCGTCGATCCGCCTCGAGATCAATCTCCTGATACGGAGACATCTGCATCGCTTCAATCAGGGCCTGACCGGTAGTGCTCCCTACGAGCCGCCGGAATTCCTCGGCAGCGATGACGACAACCTCGTCTCGCCCGTGCACCGTCACGTGCTGAGGACCCTCGCTGCGGACCTTGCGGACGAGTTCGCTGAACCGCGCCTTAGCGTCCTGCAGCAGCCAGTAACCGGCACGTGCTTTTCGCGCGCGGGACCCTCCAGGTTGCCGAGATACCTTCGATTTACTAAATCTAGTCATGTTGACTAGATTAGATTATCAGGAAGGTTCAGGGCATATCAAGCTGTCGGATTGCAGCAGGTCATTTCCCGGATAGCTTCGGGGGTAACTTGGCAAATGAGAAGAAAAAGGGCTTGCTTAGCCGGGAGGTCGAGTTCAACCCGGGGATCAATTTAATCAATGAGTTGCGATCACTTTATAATTCCAAATCGAGATCGCCGTATATAAGCCGTTGAAGGTTCCCTCGTCAGGATTCATACGCGAGGCCCTCGGCTGGCATGGCATCAAAGGCGCCACGCCGGGCTAAAGCCTCGATGAAGAACTCGGCCGGCAAGCCAGGGCGTCGATGGCTTCGGCCTTAGGTATGTTTGGTCGCCCTTGCGGATCTCCCCTCTGGAGGGAATCAGCCAGCCGCCGCCCGAACGCCTTTCTTCGCGTTTTTCTCCTCTTCCTCCTTTTTGGCGTATCCGCCAGCGGGGACGATATTCGGCTCGTCCGGAAGTTCGGCACCCATGAGGTGCTTCAGGAAATAGTTCTGCTCGTAACGGCGGAAGTAGGGATCGCGGGTGATGCCATGATGCACGTTCGGCATGATGAACATGTCGAACGACCTGCCGGCCTTGATGAGCGCATCGGCCAGACGCATCGTCGCGGCCGGATGAACATTATCGTCCAACTCGCCGTGCACGAGCATCAGCTTGCCTTTGAGCCGTGACGCGAGATTGCCGCAGAAGATCAGGTCGTAATCGACTTCGCCGACCAGGCCATGGAAGGTCTCCGGAAACCGCGACAGGTTGGTGCGATTTTCGTGGTTGCCGCAGGCGGCGACGCCGACCTTATAGTGATCCGGGCGCTGCAGCATGGCATGGCCAACGGCGAACCCCCCCGCCGAGGCGCCAAAGATACCTACCCGGTTCAGATCCAGATACGGGCGGTGCTTGGCGAGTTGCTGCAGGGCAGCGACGTGATCGTCCACGTTGCTGGCGGTATGCATGGCTCCATACGACAGGTCTCGGAAGGCCTTGGAGCGTCCCACGTTGCCGCGGCCGTCGAACAGCATGACGATGAACCCGAGGTCGGCATAGGCTTGGCCGTCATCGAATATGGCCTCGGAAAAATAGCCGCCGCCGGAGAAGCTGACCGGCGTCCGCGTGACCTGCGGACCGGGATACACATGCTCGATCACCGGGTAGGACTTCTTGGGGTCGAAATTGGCGGGCTTCAGCAGCACTCCATACAGGTCCCACTTGCCGTCAGCGGATTTGACCATGAACGGCTCGGGCATCGTGAAGGGCGGCAGCGGCGAGGCGTCCTCGCGGGCGAGCTCGGCGATGACGTGACCGTCTGGCGCGCGCAGCAGCCAGGTCGCCAACACGTCGACGCCGCCCATCCGGTCGATGAAGCCGGCGCCGTTCGGCGCGAACGATAGCGAAGACTCATCGATGGCCAGCGCGGTGAAAAGATGCATGCCCGGCTCGGGCGTCAACAGCTCGACATCGCCGCTTCCATCCAAGCGCGCGCGGTACGCCTTGACGCTGTAGACGTTGTCGCCCGGCTCGCGGCCGCTGGCGGTGAAGTAGAGGTAACCGCCCTCCTCATCGACCTTCAGGATGTCCCGAGCCAACCACTCGCCCGAGGTGATGGCGTGCTTCAGCGCGCCGGTCTCGCCGTCGTAGAGGTAGAAGTGGCCCCAACCGCTCCGTTCGGAGAACCATATGAGATCGCCGTTTTTGAGGTCACGGCGCACCAGCGGCGGCGCGCCCCAGGCCCAGGTCGGCAGGAACGAGCCGGCGATCTCTTCGTCGATGACGACGCGGCCCTTTCCAGTCGCGCCATCGGCTTCGCGGAGCCGCATGTGCTTGCTGCGGACGTCGACGTCAAACAGGTAGACCTTCCGGCTGTTGCCTGACCACTTTACCCGGGCGTATTGGAGCGGCGTGGCGATCGAAACGCTCATCGGCGGCCATTCGACGGGCGTGCTCTTAGCGGTCTCGACGTCGTAGATGAAATGCTCGGCCATCGAGGTCTCATCGCCGGGCATGTCGTAGCGGTAGGTATGGAGCTTGGGGCGATAGCTGCCGTCGTCGGGCACGGCCTGAACCAGGTGCAGTTCCGGCACATGGCGCTCGTCGAGCCGGTCGTAGATGAAGCGCTTGCCGTCCGGAGACCACTCGATCGCCGCGTGGGGCTTTATGCCCCGGCGGACTTTGACGACGGCCATGGCGCAGGATCCAGGACTCGCGCAATAGCCATGGTGCGGGACCCCATCGCTCGTGATCGCCTTCTCCTTTCCGCCCGGTGCCTTGATCCAGAGATTGTCGTCGCGGATGCGGACCTCATATCCCCCGACCGGCGCCGTGTTGGGCGGCGCGTCGGACGAGGCATCCTTGTCCTCTTTCACTGTCGCCTCGCCCTTCGCCAGATCGCAGATCAAGGTCTTGCCGCCCGCGGTCACGGTGAAGACTTGGCCTTCGATCCCGGTGAAGGCCTCGATCGGCAGGCGTTTGGCATCGACTGCCTCTTCGAGCGCTTTCGAAAGCAACTTCGCCATCGCTTCGTGATCGAACAGTGGGGCCGTGGCGCCGCTTCTGGTGTCGACCTTGCGGAACTGGCTACCCTGCGCGTCCTGATGCCGGTAAGCCAGCGCGTTGCCGCCGTCGAACCAGCGGAAGAGGATGTTACCGTTCCAGGTGTCCTTCGCCGTGCCCATCAGGAACCGGTCCGAGCGTTTGAAATCTTCGTGGGTGATCTTCATGGCGTTCTCACACTGTGATGGGCGTCAGATTAGGGAAGGCGCCCGCAGTCGCAGCCCTGAGGGGAAGGCCCAACAGCGTGCAAAACCTTGGCGCCGCCTTGCACGGAGCGCGCGAGTCACTCATGTCACGCCATCCTGGGCAGATGGACTTGCGTGTATCAGCCGCGTCGTCAGCGAGGCCAGGCGCGCGACCGTGTTGGCCTGCGCCGACGGAGGGTATGGGTTCCCCGAGCACAAGCTCGTGCGGCTGCCCGCTGCGCTCGATGATGCCCTCTCGATATCCGTCAAAAACGCAGTCTCCCGCAGGAACGTGGCGATATACTCCCCTCCCGCGGGTCAGCGATCCCGGCCGCGCGCAGGCTGTCGAGCCAATCATCGATGTACACCTGAATGTGCGCTCGTCGCGCGCCGCCAAACGCACAGCCTCGCCCCCGCGGATCTGTTTGCAAGGCATTGGTACCGAGCCGCCCCCCTAATTGTGCATATCGGAACAAATTCTAGGCATGCACAAACTCCAGCGATAACGAGTAAATCTAATGGAAACTATAAGTGCCGATTATCGCGAGATCACTTGCCTCACCAGCAGCCCGAGCGGAGGAGCGAGCGGCGCTAGGATTGCCTTCAAGATGACTCCCGAAGGCACCGAATCCGTTCTCTATCTGTTTAAAGGCGGAACTTCAGACGGCGCGGAGCCCGGCAATCTCACCCAGGCGAGTGATGGTAGCCTCTACGGCATGACCTTCTCGGGGGCTCGAGCAACCAGGTACGATATTCGAGTTCAACTGAACTCGACACCTTCTCGCGCTGGGGAGCGTCGGCGGCATACCATCAATATGTTGCTTATTAACGTGGTTCCAATTCCAGCTCACGATCGAGTCTTCGAGCCGCTGGCTCTGTAGGCGTCAGTGTCTACGGGGTGGCCAATCCTGATCGCAGCGCTCGCCGGCGGGGCCCTCGGCAGTCTGCTCTCGGCTCACGCCGGACGCCAATGCCGCAAACCGTCGGGTCGGGCCGGGCATCGGGTATTGCTGCGAATGAACGCCAGCCACGCGGCGGTGACCCGGTGGGGGCTGGACCGCATTCCCATCGACGAAGACTCCACCATACTGGATGTCGGCTGCGGCGGCGGTCAAACGATTGATCGGCTGGCATCACGCACACGCGGCAAGGTATACGGCGTCGACTACTCCGCGACCAGCGTCACTTCTGCGCGCCAGATGAACCAGCGGGCGATCACCGAAGGACGTGTCGACATTCAGCAGGCCTCGGTCTCACGACTTCCCTTTCCGGACATGTGGTTTGACCTGGCGGTCGCTGTGGAAACGCATTACTACTGGCCCGATCTGCCGCGGGACGTACGAGAAATAATGCGCGTGCTGAAGCCCCGCGGGAAATTTCTCATCATCGCGGAGACCTACCGTGGCCGTCGCAATGACTGGCTCTATCGCCCGACGATGACATACCTACTACGTGCGGCATACCTCACCGTCGACGAGCATCGGCAGTTGCTCGTCGACGCAGGTTACTTGGACGTCCAGGTGCTCGTTGAGAAGTCGAAAGGGTGGATCTGCGCGATTGGAACCCGCGCTCCATGAGAAACGCTGATCGGATGATGCCACAAAAAGGACCCTGGTCAGGTTATCCTGTCAAGCGATCCACAGGCCGTCTTCGCGGCAAAGGGTTCCGATGGTCTACTCCGATACGATCTGGCCCGAACTGGTCTTCCCGAACTGGCGCGAGACCGCCGCGACACTGCAGCTGTGGACTCAAATCGTCGGCAAGGTGCGGCTCGCCCTGACGCCGTGGATCAATCATGGCTGGCAGGTCCCGTTGTATGTAACCGCCCGCGGCCTCGGTACGTCGCTGATTCCGGCCCGGGGCGAAAGCTTCGAAATCGAGTTCGATTTCATCGAGCACCGCCTCGTCGTGCGCACGAGTACCGGCACGCAGCGGATACTCGCGCTCGAACCGCAGACGGTCGCCGACTTCTACCATCAGCTGATGGCCGTACTGCACGAGCTCGGCATCGCCGTCACGATCCATGAAATGCCGAACGAAATACCAGATCCGACGCCCTTTTCCGAGGATCGAATTCACCACTCATATGACGCCGCGGCCGCCCATACGTTCTGGCGCGTGCTCATTCGAGCCGATCGTGTCTTCAAGCGTTTCCGCAGCGGCTTTCTCGGCAAGGTGAGCCCGGTGCATTTTTTCTGGGGCAGTTTCGACCTCGCGGTCACACGCTTCTCAGGGAGAACCGCGCCCCTTCATCCGGGCGGCGTGCCGAGACTGCCCGACGCCGTCACCCGAGAGGCTTATTCGCACGAAGTGAGCAGCGCCGGGTTCTGGCCCGGCAGCGATGCTTCCCCTGCAGCCGCGTTCTACTCTTACGCCTATCCCGAGCCTCCGGGATTTCGGGATCGAGCGGTCACGGCAGGCGCCTACTTCGACCCGAAGCTCGGCGAATTCATCCTGCCGTACGATACGGTTCGCACCGCGGCGGCGCCGGACACCTTGCTACTCAATTTCCTCTCCAGCAGCTACGCAGCTGCGGCAGAGACCGGCGGTTGGGAGCGCGAGCAGCTGGAATGCCCGTTCGGCGTTCCGGGCCAGGTGCGCCAGCTATCCGGATGAGAAGGGAAATTGCGGGCGGAATCAGAACTGCTGCAACACGTAGTGGTCGACCCTGGGCGAGCCCGGCTTGAACAGCGTGTCGACGCGGGAATTCAGCACATACACGTTGCCGTCTTCCTGCCCCAATGCGGCACCTCAGTTCCCCCTGGCGGTGCCCACCAGCAAGAGCGGTTTACTCAGGCTGGATGGCGCACGGATCGACGCCGCCGGGCGTGGAGCACCGCAAGCAGTCCGACCAGCAGCGTCAACGCGGCCGGCGCGGAGGCCGGTGATATCTCCGGCGCGGCAGTGGGTTGGGCGCTGGCCGTCTGATAGCTGCCGATTACGTCGGTCTCCTCGCCCGGACCCTCCTGTTCGGTGAATGTAATGCTCGTGATCGGGCTCTTCGAGTCGGTCACTCCGAAGAACCCCACATTGACCGGCGCGATCGCGGACCCGTCGACGGAGATGTCAATCTCTGAAGACGTCAGGCCCGCACCCAAGTCGAATGCCAAAGCAGTTATGTCATCGGCAGCACTGAATGCCACTGTGACCGAACCGTAATCGGAATGATCGCTCCTCGACTGCGGAGCGTCAGAGAAATACTGGATGCCGGCACCGTAGAGGCCGTCGTTGTAGATCGCGGCCGATTGCGTATCCCCGGTGAATGTCCCCGGCCCGATGGCCACGGAGTTAAAATCGCGCCCGCCGGGATCTGTGCGAGGGGCGCCCGGTAACGGGCGTCCCTACCGCGATAGTGTTGATTGATCGGTTCGGCCAGCCAACTCATCTGGCGCTCCGTTGCAGTACAGTTGCAGTAGAGCAGCCGTGGCCGTGGGTGAATGCCGCCCGACGGCACTGGACAGCCAACACCGCCCATATCCCGTCAGAGTCACGCAAATTGGGAACACGTTTTGTCGCGGCAGCACCTAAGTCTTCGACCTCCGTGCGATCATCAGTAACCTTCGCCGCCTCGCCCGTAATCGCGCACCCCTCATCGGCCCCGGGGTAGCCACCATGGTGGGCATCCGCCCGGTTCTCCCTCCGAAGCATTACTTGGCGAATGGCGGAATCGAACGTGACGCCTAGTGCCTGCCAGGAGTGGTCTAGTGACGGCAAGTTAGCGCAAGGCTATTACCGGATTGTTGATGATCACCTCGACGCGACGATTTTGTTGCCGACCAGAGGCGGAATCATTGCCTGCGATCGGCAAGCTGTCACCCTTTCCAGATGCCGTAAGCCGGTCGGAGCCGACACCCTGTTCGATGAGATAAGACTTTACGGCGTCAGCGCGACGCTGGGATAGTGCCTGGTTGTGTTCGTCGGAACCCCTGCTATCCGTGTAGCCCTCGATAGTAGCGGTGCGCTCGGGATACTGATCGAGAAAAGCTACCAACCTGTTCAGATTACCAGAGCTACCCTCCTTCAGAGCTGCCCCGCCACTTGAAAACAATACATCGCCCAAGGTCACTACCAATCCGCGGTCTGTGCTCCTCGCTTGCAGGGCGTCGATCCGCTGTTGCAGTTCCTCGGCTTGCTGTCTCGCGCCCGCGGCAGCTAGATTGGCGCTATCTGCATCGCTGCGCGCGTTGGTTGCTTGCTGCCTTGAGCTCGCGGCCGCCTGGTTGGCGCTATCCGCCTGATTGTGCGCATCTACAACTTGCTGCTTTGAATTCGCAGCCACTAAGTTGGCACTATTCGCGTCGCTGCGCGCATCGATTGCTTGCTGCCTTGAGTTCGCAGCCGCCTGGTTGGCGCTATCCGTCTGGTTGTGTGCATCAACAACTTGCTGCTTTGAGTTCGCTGCCGCTAAGTTGGCGCTATCCGCGTCGCTGCGCGCATTGGCTGCTTGCTGCCTTGAGCTCGCGGCCGCCTGGTTGGCGCTATCGGCCTCAATGTGCGCATTCAAGGCCAGCTGGTTCGAGTCTGCAGCCGCTTGGTTGGCGGTATTCGCCGCACTGCGGGCCTCTACGGCTTGCTGGTTCGAGTTCGCGGCGGCTTGGTTTGCAGCATTGGCATCGCCCCGCGCGGCATCGGCCACCAATTTCTGCTCGGCTCCCTCAGCTCTTGCCTTGGCCGCCTGGCTCCGGGCCACGTCGACTTCACGCGTGCGAGCATCGAGGCGAGCCTTTTCACTCTGGGCATTCAGCACGGAACGCTGATCTTCGGCGAGCCGAGTCTCGGCCTGCGCCCTGGCGGTATCGATTTTTCGATCAGCTATGTAGATTCGATACGCTAGCAAGTCCTGGTCGGTCTGCGGCTGTTCGGCCGCACGCACCGCACTATCTGCCGCCTGGATAGCTAGAGGAGCGCGGCTCGCTAGTGCTGGATCGGACTGCAGCTGCGTTAGCCTCGCGCGTGCCTCCAGCGCGCCCACTGGCTTCGCTGGCGTGGCCGCACAGGCAGCGAGGATCGATGCAACGGCCACGGCTACTAAAGTCGTTCTAAGAGTAGGTGTGTTGGTACGGGTATTCATTGCGGGTCTCCGGAACTGCGCTGCATCTCCTCAACCAAGGTAGCGGTGCTGCGCTTCATCTCATTATTCACGGCATTAGCCTTAATATCGGCTGTCTTCGCGGTAGCGAGCTCGGCGTCGGCTGTTGACTCCTCGGCGAGGCGCTGGCCCGTGATCATGTTTTTGCTACTTACCGCGGTGTTAGCGGAGGCGAGATTGGCGCGCGCATCGCTCAGGTCGCCGGATGCGTAACGGCCAGCTTCTGCCTGCTCTGCAGTAGCGATTGCGTGCCGAGCCTCCTGTAAGCTCGCGGTGGGCGCCGGTGGCGTCGCTGCGCAGGCGCAGAGTATGAGCACTCCTGTGAGGGCAACTGTTATACGCAGGTGCGAAGCACCGCGTGGTCGAGGGGTGTCATTCATTTCATTCTCTTCTAGTGACGATGGATCGCAGAGACCGTCCATCAGCGTGGCAAGATACGGGTTTGCTCTGCGTATGTCGGTGCGCGAACGAACATAGGCCGGGATGTGCAATGAGGCCCGGTGAGGAGAGTGGAGTCCGCGCCCACGCCGGCGTTAGCTTAGAGGCGCCCAATTCCTGTCCTGCCGGAATATCGAAACCCTTGGGGGGCGTGGATGAGTGGATGAGTGTCGAGGACGTATCGACCCATGGCGTCGGACTCGGTGTGCACCTCGCCAACGTACCGCAGCGGCACGATGGCATCGGTCGGAAAATTATCGTGTCTTGGTTCGATACCGCACAGCGCGGCAGCTGCCGCCGCGGCAAGATTACTTCAGACTACGGTGTTCACGTCCTGCAGTGTCCCTTGCTGCAGTCTTCGCAGAAATTACTGGCGGTGGCCAGGTGAGGTGGGTGTCATGTCAGAGCGCTTAGTCGACATCAAATCGGGCGCGAGAGTTCTGCACACGTTTCCGGTCACGATCAGCGATCGGACCGACCAGAGCGAAGATGCCTTTAAGAAGAAGGCACTGGAAGCCGCGGCCAACGCCGAGTTGGTGCCGGTCGAGGAGCTCGCGACCTTGAGCGCCCACATGCATATCAGCCGCAGTGGACCGCTCGAACCGGACCCAGATCCGCTGGGCGTGCTGGCGGAAACAAAGGAGGGTCTGGATCAAGTCGTTCGCGATGATGCCTTTGTGCTCTGGGAACAGGCAGGTCGACCGGACGGCAGGGCCGACGAGTTCTGGTACCAGGCGCAACATCAGCGCTGGCGCCAACGTGCTTCTGCGATGTGGCAGCGCGAAAGCTGTCCGGAGGGTAAAGCGGATGAGCACTGGTACCGCACGCTTAATTTTGAGATTAGTTAGGGCTGGAAAGCCAGGAATCGTCTAAATAGCCCTTCATCAGCACGATTACCAGCTGTACCTGGCGGTGAACGACACTTGCTTAGACTGCGGGTCCATTCGGGGATAAGGGTCTCTGCGAGGCTGTCCGAGAACGCTCCCAGCCCCCCGAAATCGAGGGCGGGTACGTAAAAGGTGGCTCCTGAGGGCCGGCCGACAGGCTGTGCACTCGTGCAATCGCTTCTCACGATCATTGCACGAACGTTGTAATTCCGAAAATAGATCCACCCCTATCAGTGGACGTTGAAGACAAGTTGCTCTCGTTTGTGAGATGGCACGGTGAGATACCGCCAGACGCGCACCGCATCACCCACGACGAGGCCGTCATGCATCGTGCGCAGTGGGTACGGCGCAACCTCGGAATCGGCACCGTATCCGCCTACGTGATCGGATTCGAGTCGGGCGATTCCTGGTGGACGCTGTTCTTCGATTATGTCCGTGAGGTCTCGGCGATCGGCGTCGAGGTCTGGAAGATAGGCTGTTACGACAACGCAGGCCGGAGCTGGGAGCGGCGCTTCTGGTGCTGGCCCAATGGGCGCTGGCAGCAGGTATTGCCCCGCGATGCGGGGTAATGCGAGGATGATTCGCAACGCGCACACCGCTAGGCGCGGGGACTTGTCGGACCTCTAGCGGCAGGCATCCCCCTTGCTGGAGCTTGGCGCTGGACAGGCATATCAGATCGCATCAACTTTGCCCACTCGCAGGACCAGGACCAATCGCACCTCGCCGCGCGCCGCGCCGAAGGTGCCGAACCACGGGAAGCCCAAGCGGAATCGAACTCCCGCGCGCAAGCGCATCCAATACCGGGCGGCAAGCGGCAGAGGTACCCATCGAAAAATGGCCCGCAACGCGAGGGGCGGCGGTGCGACGCCAAGTCGGTCGAGTGCCGCCCAACCCTCCCGAACGGCCCGAACGAAGGTACGAAGGACGGCCCGGTCCGATGCTAGGCGGGGAGCATCGCCTCCTACCTCGTAAAGCGCACCGCAGGCTGCCGTCACGAGCACGGCATGTCGGCGAAGCCACGAATCCATATCCCGCACGGCCTTGACCCGAAAGCCAGCGCCCCGAAACAGGGTCACGATATCAGGGGCTGCCGCCTCGATGACCGTCGGCTGCTCGGCCACCTCCACATAGCGATCGATGCCATCTTCAATGCTGCCTGCGGCGCCCGGAAATCCGAGTACGGTGCGTCCGCGCCCGAGTGCATCGATGAGGAGTTGGGATCCGCACGCATGGTTGACGAAGAAGACCACACGAGCGATGCCGCGCGCCGCAGCAAGAGCCGGAAGAACGCTGTCGAGCTGCTCGCGACGAACGGTGACCAGGCAAATATCGGCGCGCACGCGCGCATCGAGTTCCGCGGTCACGAAAAGCTGTGTGACTTCCCGCTCTCCCGACAGAACGTGCTCGATCAGGGCACCCTGGGCGCGCAATTCCGCCGCGCGCTGCCCCCGAGCGATCAAGGTGACCGCATGGCCGGCGGATGCCAAGCGCACGCCGTAGAGCGTTCCCTGCACGCCGGCGCCCAGAACCACGATATCCACGCCGCAACCCCTCGAGCGAACACCCTGCTGCAGCAGCCGGGCTACGTACGGAGGGTGCGGTGAATGGGCTTCAACGCCTGCCGCTGCTGCGCATCGATCTTCGGGTACTGCATCCCGAGCGCTCTCAGTTGCTCGTGGACGATGCTCGAGATGATCAGGCGCGCGTTCCTCTTGTCGTTCGCCGGCACGATAGACCACGGACAGTGGGCGGTACTCGTTGCGCCGAGAAGCTCCTCATAGGCTTTCATGTACTCACCCCACGAGCGCCGCTCGTCCATGTCGTCCAACGTGAACTTCCAGTTTCTGCGGGGATCCTCGATCCGGGCGAGCAGGCGCTTGCGCTGCTCGCCGAGCTTCTCACCCTGATGCGAGCGCTCCTCGTAGTCTGAGCTCCCGTGCGCAGGTGCCCCGCTGTGCCGCCGACTCGTGGCGCGTATCTACCACTGGAGATCTTCACGGACGGCGGGCCATTGACCTGATCTGCCCCAGACGAATCGGGTGAGATGCATCCCCACCGAAAGATGCCTCGGCGCCCGATTCACCAGGCCGGTGCGCCTTCGGCCGGCTTGTCGCATCCTATCTCGCTAGCGATCGGAGACGAGGCTTGATGTCAGATCGAGACTGACGGTAAGAGGGTCGCGACCGTTCAGCGTCACCCCAAAGCCGAGATCGGTCGCCAAGTGTATCATCCGGGTGTTCTGGCTCAGAATCTCGCCTGTCAGACGGCGGGCGCCGCGGTCGCGACAGTAGCGAACGAGCTTGTCCAAAAGCAGCCTGCCGAGTCCATGGCCCTTCAAGTCCGAGCGCACCAGCACCGCGAACTCCGCCTCAATGTTGTCGGCGTCGGTCGCGGCCCGCGCAACACCGAGCGTTTCCTCGAGTCCTTCCGCACCGCGCGCCACCGCGATGAAGGCCATCTGTCGCTCGTAATCGAGCTGCGTAAACCCGGCGAGGTCGCGATCCGGCAGCTCGCCGACGCACGCAAAGAATCGCAGCCGCATGTCCTCGGGCGACACTTGCGCGAGAAAACGCTTATGCTGCGCGAAGTCCTCCGGCCGGATCGGCCGCAAGAGCACGCTGCGACCACCCCAGCTGACCTGCTCCTCGAGCTCAGCCGGATACGGCTGGCTGGCAAGCCTCACGGCGTCGTCCGTGCGAGCCGGCGCGATTTGCACATTAGTCCGTATTGGCCCCATAGCGCATCGGGTGCCGGCCGTCCTCCAGCACGTTGGTTAACGCTCGAGGGGCAATCACATGTACCAGAATATTCTCGTGCCGATCGACGGCAGTGAGACCGCGGGGCGCGGATTGGGCGAGGCGATCGAGCTCAGCTTCGGTCACTCGGGGTGCGAACCTTCGCGCAACCTTGAGACGGCAGCGTTCTATTGGATCAGCGCGATTGCTGCTGAGGAACCCGTGGAGCATCTGCGTAGGCTACGCTAAGTCGTGTCCTGCTTATGTTCGGTTCCGTACAGGGGAATGGGTCTATATGCCCTTTCCGAGGGGGAATAGTCCGGGCAGCCGTTGGCGCGCTCGCTCGAGAGCTGCGCAAGATATGCCCCCCGACACGTGCGCTCTGTGCGCCTGCGCACCATAACGACGACCGGCTCCGACCGCAGTCGCCTTACGTTCGCCGCCGCACCGAACTTGCCAGCAGGATCGTCAACCGCCCTGGAGAGGGCGTCATCGTCGACATTCTGCTTGGAATCGTTGGCGCAATCGTCGGTGGGTGGCTGTTCCGACTCTTCGGAATGCCGGGGGTCAACGGGGTCAACATCTATAGCTCGATCATCGCGATCATCGGGGCTGCGGTGGTGCTGCTCATCTACCACACGATGTTTCGCAGCTTTCGTAATGGACGCGCCTGATTCATCAGCTACGCCCGTTCGGGCCGGCGTCATCAATCAATTGCCCCTCCCGCGCGCCGTGATCGAGCGTATACGTGCGTCGGCGCCGCAGGTCACGGCCGCCCTGACCTGCGGCGCGGGACAGGGAGGCCGAGCTGGCCGCTCAACCGGCCGGCGAACACTGAGGCGCTCAAGGTCACCCCCGAGCGTTGCAAATCCCTCTACTCAGGCGCCGACCGCAATGTCGGCCGGGTTCCGACCGGTCTCGAACCCAGACGGATCGTGCGGCTGCGGCAGCAGGCGATCGGTGGGCAATCATGCCGGCAAGTCGTCGGCTCCTTCCTGCCCGCCGCGCATGACTTTCAGCTGGAACAACACATTGCGCTCCTCCTCGGACAACACCGACTCGATATGGCGAATGGTGCTCCGGTAGCGCGGGATGACGTTGTACTTCAGGGCATTGACACGCTTCTGGGTCTTGCGTTGCTCCGCCAGCAGGCGCCACAGCGCGGTCTCGGCCTCACCGAGCTGTGCCAGTAGTGCAGCGAGGCCGGTCATGCGCTGGCGCGCCTCGTCGAAGCTCGCATCGGTCCACATCAGGCCGACCGGCTGCAGTGGCAGGCTCTGCACGCTCACGGTCGGATATTCGACGCCTATGCTGCTGCGCGGGAGGATCTGCACCGACAGCGACGGCGCAAGTCCGAGCACGGCCTGGCGCAGCTGCGTGCCGCCCATGCGCAAGTGCGCGATCGTCAGCCAGTGATAAGCCTCCTGCAGGGCCCGGTTGGCCGACACGCGCAACGCCTGGTACGCCCGCAATCGCCGGCGCACCAGGCGGGTCAGCAAGTCGCGCTTGCGCTCGAGCAGGTCGTGCCCATGCAGCAAGGTGACAAGCTGCCGACGCAGGGCGAGCAGCACGCTCTTGGTGGGGCGAACCTTGAGGCGGCCGGTCACGCGACCTTCGGCGAGTCGTCACGCCAGTGATGGTATTTGGCGAGGTCCGCCTCCTCCACTCGCGTCAGCGCCTGTGGCGGCAGCAGCGAGAGCAGCTCCCACGCAAGAGTCAAGGTCTCGACGATGCCGCGGTCCTCGTCCTCGCCCTGTCCCACGAAGCGGCGCTCAAATGCCTCGGCGAAGGCCAGATAGTGCTGGTCGCCCTCGGAGAGCTCATCCGAGCCGATGATCGACGCGAGATTGCGCACTTCCAGGGCGCGCGCGTAGCAGGCGTACAGCTGACTCGCAACGCGGCCATGATCATCGCGCGTGTACTCCTTGCCGATGCCGTCCTTCATGAGGCGCGACAGCGAAGGCGGCACGTCCACCGGCGGATAGATGCCGCGGCTGTTGAGATCGCGGCTCAGCACGATCTGCCCCTCGGTGATGTACCCGGTCAGATCCGGGATCGGATGGGTGATGTCGTCGGACGGCATGGAGACCACGGGCATCATGGTTATCGAGCCGTGACGCTCGTGGATGCGCCCGGCCCGCTCGTAAAGCTCCGCGAGGTCGGAGTACAGGTACCCGGGATAGCCCTTGCGGGCGGGCACGTCACCCTTCGCGGTGGCGACTTCGCGCAGCGCTTCGGCGTAATGGGTCATGTCCGTCATCACGACCAGCACGTGCAAGTCCCGGTCGAACGCGAGATATTCCGCCGCCGTCAACGCGGCACGCGGCAAGATCAACCGTTCGATGGTCGGCTCATCGGCAAGGTTGAGGAACATCACGGCGTTGCGTAGCACGCCGCTCTCGGAGAAGGAGGCGCGGAAGAAGTCCGCATCGCTGAACGATACGCCCATGGCCGCGAACACCACGACGAACTGCGACTCCCCGCTCGTCAGCCGCGCCTGGCGTACGATCTGCGCGGCGAGGCGGTTGTGAGGCAGGCCGGAGCCGGAGAAGATCGGCAGCTTCTGCCCGCGGACCAGCGAATTGAGGCCGTCGATCGTTGAAATGCCGGTCTGGATGAACTCGCGCGGATAGGCCCGCGCGGCGGGGTTGACCGGCGCGCCGTTGACGTTGCGCGCGAGTGCGGACAGCAGCGGCGGACGCCCGTCGCGCGGCTGCCCCACGCCGTTGAACACTCTGCCGAGGATGTCCGGCCCCAGGGAAATCTCGAATGGCTGGTCCAGGAAGCGGACCCACGTGCGCTCCAGGTCGAGATTGTCGGTGCCCTCCAGCACCTGGATCAGCACGAGCTCGTCCGAGGTGCGGATCACCTGACCGTTACGCAGCCGCCCGCTATGGTCGCGCACCGACACCCGGTCGCCGAGCGCCACGCCGGGTACACCGCGCATATACAGCAGGCCGCCGTGCGCCGCTGATGCCAGGCAATATTCCTTGTCGCTCATGACCCGGCCTTGCGCTGTTGCGCGTACTCGTCCGCCAGGCGGGTGAATTCCGCCGCCGCCTTGGCCGCAAACTCGCCGAGCGCCTGCGTCTGGCCGCCCTTCAGCCGCCGTGCGCCGGCGAGCAGCGGCAGGCGCAGCAGCTCCTGCACCGATACGCCCTGCTCCAGCGCCTTCAGTCCTTGCCGGTAGATGGACAGCATCTGCTCGAGCAGCGCGAACTGCTTGCTCGGCGCACAGTAGCTGTCCACAGGATCGAGAGCGCTCTGCTGCAGCACGCCTTCCTTGAGCAGCGCCGCGCCCTCGAGCGTCCAACGCTGCTCGGCGGACAGCGCCTCCGGTCCCACGAGGTTCGCGATGCGCGCCAGCTCGTCGGCCCGCGAGAGGATACCGAGCGCCGCGGCGCGCTCCTCCTGCCAGCGCGGATCGACGTGCTGCACCCACCAGCCGCTGCAGCGGGCGACGTACCCGGAGAAGCTCTCCACCCAGTCCACCGCGGGATAATGCCGGGCATCGGCCAGCTCCTTCGACAACGCCCAGAAGGTCTCGACGATCTCCTTGGTGTGGCTGGTCACTGGCTCAGAGAAGTCGCCGCCGGGCGGCGACACCGCGCCGATCATCGTGACCGATCCGCTGGCGCCCGACAGCGTGGTGACCCGTCCGGCGCGCTCGTAGAAGGCCGCGAGGCGCGAGGCGAGGTAGGCCGGATAGCCTTCTTCGACCGGCATCTGCCCCTGGCGTCCGGCGACCTCGCGCAGCGCCTCGGCCCAACGGCTCGTGGAGTCGGCGACCATCACCACGTCGTAACCCTGGTCGCGGTAATACTCCGCCAGCGTGGCGCCGACATAGATCGAGGCCTCGCGGGCCACCACCGGCATGTTGGAGGTATTGGCCACAAGCAGGGTGCGCTCCATGAGCGAGCGCCCGGTGTTGGGATCGGTGAGCTTCGGAAAGCTCTCGAGAATGTCGACCATCTCGTTGCCGCGCTCGCCGCAACCGACATAGATCACGATATCGGCATCGGCCCAGCGCGCGATCTGCTGCTGCACCATGGTCTTGCCGGCGCCGAACGGGCCCGGTACGGCGGCGCGGCCGCCCTTCACCAGGGGGAAGAACGTGTCGAGCACGCGCTGTCCGGTGAGCAGCGGCGCCACCGCGCCGTCGCGTTGGCGGTAAGGGCGCGGACGGCGCACCGGCCAGCGGTGAAAGAGCCGCAGCTGCACCGGTGCTCCCTGGCTGCTGCGGATGCTCGCGATCACTGCGTCCACGGTCCTGTCACCTGCGGCGGCGAGCTCGCTGAGCTCCCCGCCCATGCCGGGCGGCACGAGAATGCGGTGCACGATGCTGGGGGTTTCCTGTACGGTGCCGAGTATCGCGCCGTCTTCGACCCGGGCGCCGGCCTTCAGATCCGGCCGCGGCTCGAAGCGCCACAAGCGGCTGCGATCGAGCGGCGGCAGATGGATACCGCGGGGCACGTAGTCACCATGCTGCCTGGCATGGGCTAGCAGCGGTCTTTGCACGCCGTCGAAGATGCCGCCCAGCAATCCCGGCCCCAGCTCCACCGACAGCGGATAGCCAAGCGCTTCCGCCGGCTCGCCTGGACGCAGTGATTCGGTGGGCTCGTAGACCTGTACCAGCGCGCGCGCATCGCGGCGCGCGATGACCTCGCCCGTGAGCTTGAGCCTGCCGATGCTGACTTGCTCGCCGGTCGGTACGTCGGCGAGTTCCACCGTGACGAGCGGTCCGTTAACCTCGAGGACCTTACCCACCGTCGGTGCCCTCGGCGGGGACCAGGACCTGCGCCACTGCGCGTTGCAGCGCTTCGTCGAGTCTCTCCGCGCGTCCCTCGAACGTGTTGTCCAGGCGAATCCGGCCATCGGCGCCAGCGACCAGTACGCCGCCCGTGCAGTCGAGGGTCTCTTCGGACAGCCGCACGGTCTTGCCCGCGGCAACCGCACCGAGGAGTCGCGGCCAGTCGCGGCTCAAACGCTCCAGATCGCGCCGGTTGACCCGCACGACCAGCTCATCGCGCTCGATCGTCCGTACGCCTGCGCGCAACCAGGTCTCGAGGACAGGTAGATAGCGCGACTCGTCTTGCGCCAGCTCGGCGAGGCGACCCGGCAGGGCATCGAGCACGGCTGCGACGAGGCTCCAGCGCACATGCTCGAGCCCGGCGCGCAACTCGAGGTCCGCCGCCTGAATTCTTTGCTGGTAGATGCGCTCGGCATGCGCTTTGGCCGAGAGCCCTGCGCGCTCCTCCTGCGCGCGTAATTGCGTGTTGGAGTCCGCGGTGATCTGCTGCTGGCGCTTGTGGGCATCGGCGAGGTATTCCTCGGCCAGCTTCTGGGCGTGCGCCAGCAGCGCCAATTCCAGGCCTGCGGCTTGATCGCTCATTCCTGAAGCTTTAGCGCAGTCGGACCCAGGATGCTCTCAACCATCCTGTCGATGCGCGAATGGTAGGGGGCGGATTGCTGCAGCCCGGGAATTTCCGTGATCACGATGCGACCGCCCTCGCGCAGCGCGCGCGCCAGATGGCCGCGCGGCTGCTGCCCCAACCCCTGCTCGATCACCACCAGTGCCGCCTGCCGTCCGCGCAGCAGGTCCTGAAACAGATCTTCCAGCGCCGCAGGCGCCGGATCCGGGTAGGTCTCGAACCCGATCAGCGCGAACCCTTCCATCAACGCCGCACCGCCCAGCGCGATCAGGCGGGCCGAGGCAGGCAGGCCCGTGTGCGGCGGCGCACCGCCCGGCAGCGGGGTATTCACGCGATCTTCCCCAGCAACAGGATGGTGATGACCAGCCCGTAGATGGCGATCCCTTCCGCGAGCCCTAGGTAGATGAGGGTGCGGCC
Organism: uncultured Pseudomonadota bacterium; assembly: GCA_963726045.1. Lineage (GTDB taxonomy): Bacteria > Pseudomonadota > Gammaproteobacteria > Steroidobacterales > Steroidobacteraceae > 13-2-20CM-66-19. Next base: position 672,889 of record CAVSAZ010000006.1, on the reverse strand, counting down.
GAACATCTCGGGCTTCTCGGAGATGATCGCGAGTGAGGCCGCGCCGACCGGCCCGACGGCGAGGCCGGCGCCGAAGGCGGCGAGTCCCGTCGGCAACCCGGCGCCGAGCAACGCCAGCCCCAGGCCAACGGAAATTGCGCCGTGCGCGGCGGGCGCCTGCGGCGCGGGCAGCTGTTGCGCTAGGGCCGCGTGCATCCCGAGGACGAGCAGCCCGGCAGCCGCGCCGGCGAATACCAACACATTGGCGGCCAGCGTGCCCTGCCACCAGCGCCGGGCGCGCCGGCGATCCGCGGGAGGACGAAGCCCGAAATAAGTGCCCAGACCGAGGGTACCGAGCACGTTCGCAGCGATAATCGTCATCAGCCAGTACATAGTTGTTCCTTCGTTGATTTCTGCATCCGCCCATCAGCGGCCCTGAAGCGCCAGCCTCGCCTCGCCCAGGGCGAGCGGCTGGAACGGCCGCCCATCGCCGCTGAAGAAGCGCGAAAACCCTTCGTAGTATTCGAGGCGTATCGCCTGGATGGCGACGATTCCGCCCTCGAGCACGAGGATGAAGATGTTCCCCAGCACCACCGTCACCCAATAGCCCGTGGCATGCAGCATGCCTCCGAGAGTGAAGATGGCGATGGCGAGGGCCACGTGATTGAGGCTGAACGCCGCCAGCCGCAGAAACGACAGTGTGTTCGAGATGTAGGCCATGACCGCCTCGTATCCTTCCACCAGCGCGATCAGGGCCCTCTCCGCCAGACCGCTGTCGCTGTTGCTTTGCCAGGCGTCCCGGACAATGACGCCCAGCGCCACGCACACCAGCGCGGGTATGGCAATGCCCAGTTTCCCGCTCGATAGCAGGCGCCAGGCCCCGGCCAGCAGGCCCAGATAGGCGACCAGCCCCGCCGCGCCGCGGCTGTCGAACAGCGCCTCGCGCAGGCGGCCCTCGGCGAGACGGTTGTAGATGGTGAGCAGCGTCGCCAGCACGATGAACCCAACGCCCCAGCCCAAGGCGACGCGCAGCATCAGCATCGGATTGGACAGCGGTGAGATCCATAGCGCCGGGACGAGATGCTCGTAGCTGAACACGCTGCCGTACAGCAGGCCGAAGACCGACGAGCTGACGCCGACGGCCACCGCCAGCGAGCCATAGCCGCCGAGGCGTTTGCGCAGCAGCGCACCGGCGAGCGCGATGACCGCGCCTTGCCCCAGGTCGCCAAACATCATGCCGAACATCAGTACGTAGGAGACGGCAAACGGCAGTGTCGGGTCGATCTCGTCGTAGCGCGGCACACCGTAGTTCAGTACCAGCGCGGTGAACGGCCGCAGCCAATGCGGGTGGCGGATGAGGGAGGGTACGCGCAGGCGCTCATCGCCGCGCGGATCGCGTGCGCCCAGCGCGAAGCGGCCGGCGAGACGCTGTTCCAGATCTTGCTGCAGACGCCCCGTCTGCGCTCCCGGGACCCAGCCGCCGACCGTCACCAGCTCGCCCCGGCCGCGCATCAATGCCGACAGCTGCACATAGGGGGCGGCGCGCCGCAACGCGTGGGCAGCTTCGAGCAGCCGGGCGTGAAACGTTGGCTGCGCCGCCTGCTCGCGGCGCCGCCGGTCTTCCTCCGCGGCTTGCCGCTGCAGGCGTGCCAGGCGCTCGGTCAGCTCCCGGCGGACCTCGGCCGGCCGGCCCTGGAATTCGGCGGGCACGTCGATGGCACGCCAGCCGGCGGCCTGCAGCACGCGCGCTATTTCGCCCGCGCGTCCGGCTTCGCCCGCGATGATCAAGTGCGCCAGCGCGTCGCCGGCCTGAAAGCGGATGGCGATGTAGCCCGCGAGGCGGAGCGCCTCTGCAAAGCGCTGCAAGTTGGCGGCGGGTAGCGTGCCGACGCGCACATCCAGCAGCTCACTGCGGGTGTGCAGCCGCGCCAGGTCGATACCCAGGTCCATGAACTGATCGAGGCCTTGCAACAGCTGCTCGGCATGCCGCTGCTCCTCTCGCCACCCGCGCACGCGCTCCTGGTCCTCGGAGCATCGTGCCCAGACCTCCTGCAGCCACTCGCCTGACCGGACCAGCTGCTCCCGCGTCACCGGCAGGAGCGACGCCGCCTCTTCAGCCGGGACGGTGACACCGAAGTGATCCAGGATCCGGTCGAGGTGACTCTTGCCCGCTTGATACGCGCGGCGGTAGGCATCGCCCGGCAGCTCCGGCAAGGAGGCGGGCAGGACCTCGATGAGTTCCGGCTCGAAGCTCCCGTAGCCGGCGAGCAGCAATGCCGCCAGTGGCGCGTCGTCCTTGAGCAGGCCGAGCTCCACGCGCTTCATGCGTTGGGACTTGAACATCGTGAGACGGCCTCAGGCCCCGGAGCTCAACGGGCCGCCCTCGGGGCGCGGCAGGCCGAGAGCCGCGCGGATCACATCGGGCGTCACGGGCAGTCTGCGTCCGCGGATGATGGCGCGCTGCCGGCGCAGGTCGCGCTCGCGCAGCACCATGTAGGCAAGCGCGCGCGCGACGTTGAAGGCGCTATGGCGCAGCACATTGCCCGCAATACGCCACGTCTCGAATTCGAGCCGCACGGTCACCTCCGTGGCGTTGCGCGGCCCCGGCCAGCAACCGATCGTAAGGCGGGGGCAAGCCGGTCATGGCCTCCTCGAAGCTGGCTGCCTGTGCCAGTTGCTGCAGGCGCTCGGCGTTCAGCCGCGCGCCTGGCAGGAATCAGCAGGTAATAGGCTTGCGCCGGGGGCAGGCCGTAGGCGAAGCGATAGCGCAGCAGCCACACGAGATTGACGCGGTCGATGATGCTGCCGACGATCGCACGCAGCAGCTGGCCTGCGGTATCGCCGATCTCGTTCCCGCGCCGCGCCAGCCCTGCAAAGTAGCGCCGATCGACCGCGGCATCGAGCGCAAACAGGGCTTCGCCCCGTTCCAACAGTTGACGGGCCTGTCCGGTGATGCTCGCATAGGCGGTCCGGTCCAGACGGCGCAGCAGCTCCTCGATGCTATCGCTCTGCAGGAGCTCCGCGGTGGGCAGTCGTGCGAGGCCGCCCATGTCCAGCAACTGCTGCTCGATGGCCGCCTGTGGCTGTCCGGTCATCTTGCCGCGGATGATCGCCTTGAGGTTGCCGAGCTCGAAGCGGTGCGCCCAGTAGGACAGCAGGTCGCGTGGGGGTCCGGACAGCGGACGGATCAGCACCGTCAGCTCCTGCAACAGGAGGGTGACGTTGCGCTGATCGAGATCGTCGGCGAGCCGGGTGTCGCCCTCATCCTGGCCGGGGTCGTCTCGGATCTCGCCCGCAGCGCGGTGTCCGTCGATCAGCGCCTGGGTCTCTCCAGGATCGAGCAGCCTGCCGGCGAGCATGCTGACGCGCGCATTCAAGTAGGCGTAGCGCTCGACGTTCACGGCTCGCCCTTGTCTGCGCCGATCAGCAGGGCTAGCGCCGCATCGAGCGCCTGCGCCTTGCGCGGCTCGGCCGCGGCTTTCATGGCCTCCGAGCGCTCGGCGTCCCGCCGCCTCATCTCGGCGATGGTCTGCTCCGCCCGCTGCTGCGCTTGCGCGAGGAAGGAAGCGTGGATCTCGGTGGCGCGTTGCGCATTCCGGCTCTGCGCGGCTTGCGCGGCCTGTTTGGCCTGCTCGATTAGCGCCGCGCGTTCCCTGTCGGCCTGCGCGATGATTTGCTCGGCCTGGGATTCCGCGGCCAGCAAGCGCTTCAGCGTCTCATCTTCCATCAGTACTCTGCCAGCTCATCGTTATTGGACCCGGCCGCGACGGCACCGCCGCATTGTCGCCAGTCGATGACCGGCTTCCTCGCTGGTCAAGCCGCTCGCGAGGTCACCGCAGGTCGCAGCTGAAGACTGGGCAGGCAAAGCGTCTGCAGAACTCAGTAAAGTGGCCGTAACCATCATCTAACCTGCTATGAGCCCAGCCGCTTCTCGAGCTCCGGCATCGGCAGCGTTTTGAGCTCGTCCTTCGACACGGGCTTCGGCGCCGGTGCTTTGGGCGGGGCGGCAGGTGGTGTCATGATGGGTAACCTCATCTACGCGGCTGGCTTCACCCGGCGCGGGGACGCCGTATTCTGTTCGGGCAGGCTCCACTTCCAGTTGCGGATTTCCGGCAGATCCTGGCCGTGCTGGTCGATGTACTGCTTGTGCTCGATCAGCTTGTCCCGCATGCGCTGCTTCAGATAGGCGCCCTTGGTGCCCAGCTGCGGCAGCCGATCGATGACATCGATCACCAGGTGGAAGCGGTCCAGGTCATTCTGCACCCGCATGTCGAAGGCGGTCGTGATCGTGCCCTCCTCCTTGTAGCCGCGGACGTGCAGGTTCTGGTTCGCGCGGCGGTAGGTCAGGCGGTGCACCAGCCAGGGATAGCCGTGAAAGCCGAAGACGATGTGCTTGTCGCGGGTGAAGAGCGAGTCGTAATCCCAGTCGTTGAGCCCGTGCGGGTGCTCGGAGCTGGATTGCAGCTTCATCAGGTCCACCACGTTGACCACCCGGATCTTCAGGTCCGGGAGATGCTCGCGCAGGATGGACACCGCGGCCAGGATCTCCAGCGTCGGCGTATCGCCGCAGCAGGCCATGACCACATCCGGCTCGCTGCCCTGGTCGTTGCTGGCCCACTGCCAGATGCCGATGCCTTCCGTGCAGTGCACGACCGCCGCCTCCATGGTGAGCCACTGCGGCAGCGCGTGCTTTCCCGCCACCACCACGTTCACGTAGTGCCGGCTGCGCAGACAGTGATCGAACACCGAGAGCAGGCAGTTGGCGTCCGGCGGCAGATAGACGCGCACGATATCGGCCTTCTTGTTGATGACGTGGTCGAGGAAGCCGGGATCCTGGTGCGTGAAGCCGTTGTGATCCTGCTGCCAGACGTGAGAGGCCAGCAGATAGTTCAGCGAGGCGATCTTGCGCCGCCAGGGCAGCTCCGAGGTGACCTTCAGCCACTTGGCATGCTGGCTGAACATCGAGTCGACGATGCGGATGAAGGCCTCGTAGCTGTTGAAGAGGCCGTGCCGCCCGGTGAGCAGGTACCCTTCCAGCCAGCCCTCGCACTGGTGCTCGCTGAGCATGGAATCCAGCACGCGTCCGCCGGGAGCGAGAAATTCATCGTTTTCGACCTCGCGGGCATCCCACTGACGGTTCGTGACCTCGAACACGGCGCCCAGCAGATTCGAGAGCGTCTCATCGGGACCGAAGATGCGGAAATTGCGCTGCTCAGCGTTCAGCTTGACCACGTCACGCAGGAACTGGCCGAGCACGAGCGTATCCTGCGCGTCTACGGCGCCCGGCGAAGGCACAGTCACGGCGTGGGTGCGAAAGTCCGGCATGCGCAGGTCGCGCAGCAGTGCGCCGCCGTTGGCGTGGGGATTGGCGCCCATGCGCCGCTCGCCCTCAGGCGCCAGCTCGGCGAGCTCCGGCCTCAGCCGGCCCTGCTGATCGAACAGCTCCTCGGGCTTGTAGCTCTTCATCCAGGTCTCGAGCTGCTGCGACATGCTCCGGATGCTCCGAATCCACCAGCAGCGGCACCTGGTGGGCTCGGAACGTGCCCTCCACCGGCAGGCCGTCGACGACCTTCGGCCCCGTCCAGCCCTTCGGCGAGCGCAGCACGATCATGGGCCAGCGAGCTCGAGGCATGCCGGCCTGGCTGCGCGCCTGGGCTTGGATGCGCCGGATATCCTCGATGGCCTTGTCCAAGGTGCCGGCCATCAATTGGTGCATCGTCCGTGGGTCATCGCCCTCGACGAAATAAGGCGTCCACCCGCAGCCGCGGATGAACTGCTCCAGCTCCTCGTGCTCGATGCGGGCCAGCACGGTGGGATTGCTGATCTTGTAGCCGTTGAGGTGCAGGATCGGCAGCACGGCGCCGTCGGTCACCGGATTGAGCAGCTTGGTGGACTGCCATGCGGTCGCCAAGGGTCCCGTTTCCGCCTCCCCGTCGCCGACCACGCAAGCCACGATCAGATCGGGATTGTCGAACACCGCTCCGAAGGCGTGGCTGAGCGAGTAGCCGAGCTCCCCGCCCTCGTGAATCGATCCCGGCGTGGTCGGCGCTACGTGGCTGGAGATGCCGCCGGGAAACGAGAATTGCTTGAACAGCTTCTTCAGCCCGGCTTCGTCCTGACGTGATATCCGGATACACCTCGCTCCACGTTCCCTCGAGATACACATTGCCCACGATCGCTGGGCCGCCGTGACCGGGACCGGCGATGTAGAACATGTCGAGGTCGTACTTCTTGATGACCCGATTCAGATGCACGTAGATGAAGTTCTGACCGGGCGTCGTGCCCCAGTGCCCGACCACCAGCGGCTTCACGTGCGAGAGCTTCAGTGGCTCCTTGAGCAGCGGATTGTCATAGAGATAGATCTGACCGACCGACAGGTAGTTGGCGGCACGCCAATAGGCGTCCATCCTGTGCAGCAGTTCGGGCGGGAGGGTGTCGGCTGTCATGGCGAAGGTCTCCGGGTGTTCCAGCGCCTGCACTTCTGCCAAGCGGCGCCGATGGCGCGGCGCACCGCTGAAGTGCGCGGTCAGGAAGGTTTCGATCAATTCCAAAGCAAGGACGGGGCCGACGACTTTCCTCCGAGACATACGACATTCCTTCGCTCTTTGAGCGCGACCGTCACCTCTTCGGCCGTGTGTGCGTTCTCGCTCGAGCATTTCAGCGCTGCAGGTGCAGTCCTCCGAAGAACCACAATACGAGGAGTACGATCAAGACCAAGCCAAGAGCCCCGCCGAGCCCCGAACCACCGTAACGACTGTACCCGTAATAACCACCGCCACCGAACAACAGAACGAGCACGACGACAATCAGGATTATTCCCATGTTGATACCCTTCTTGCACTGCCGGGCACCAAGGCCCACAACCCACTAGTGCCGCCGGAGCCGCCTGTCGCAAGCGCGGTCACACCGGCGCTCGCAGGGCCGGCACGCCACCAGGGACCCCGGGCGGCTCTACCGGCTCGAGCGCTCCATTGGACTTGAGCGCATCATTCCCCGCCAGCGCGAGTGCCAACATGGCCGCTGACGGGGGGTTCAGGCTGTCGACCATCGAGGTCGGCATGAGTATCGTCGCCCCTCTCTCCTTGGTGGTCTCGTAGATGATGTTCATGGCTCGAAGTTGCAGCGCCATCGGATGCCCAGCGTAAGTATCCGCCGCCGCGACAAAGGTGCTCGCGATCGCGGCCTCCGCTGATCCGAGAATCACCCGCGCCTGCTTCTCGCGCTCGGCTTGGGCCTGGCGGGACATCGCATCCTGCAGGGCCACCGGAATGGCGACATCGCGGATCTCCACCGAGCTCACCGAAATGCCCCATGGAGCGGTCTTCTGAGCGATTTCGTCCTTCAGTTGCGCGTCGGCCTGTTTACGATCGGACAGCAACGTGGCCAACACCGAGGAGCCGATCATCTCGCGAAGCGACGTTTGGGCGACTCGATCGATGGCTTGACGGTAATCGGTTATGGCCAGGGCGGCCTTTTCGGCATCGTGCACGTGCCAGAAGATGATTGCGTCGACGTTGACCGGTACCGTGTCCTTGGTCAGCGCCGACTCGGCATTGAAAGCGGTGGTCTGGATACGCTCATCGATGATCGCAATCACCGTGTCGAGGACGGGGATGATCGCAAACAGACCCGCCCCTCTGACGCTCTGCAGCTTACCGAGCCTCAGGATCACGAATTTCTGCCAAACGTTGGCCATTTTGAGCGACGAGGCGATCAGGACGGCGCACGCAAAGAGGGCGATCGCCAACATACGGATTGACGAAGTAGCCGACGGCGAATGCCGCGACAACGAAGGCAAACACCAGAAATGACGTGAGGGGATTCATGAGCTTCGGGCCGTGTACATCAGGTACGATCGCTGTAAGTTGCGCGTCATCAGCCGCAGCGTCGGTGCGCTGGCGCACGCACGACCTTGCGCCATGCCTTGGGCCGCCCACGGTAGGCGGAGCCCGTCCCGTCCCAGTTACCCGCGGGACAGCAATCGCGGCAGCATGCGCTGGAAATGTGCGTATTGGCGCCTGGTGAATCGACAGCACTCACAGGAGGCCTTCTCCAAACCCCGTGCGCCGAGAACCGTGATGCGACCGCGCTGGTACCTGATCATGACTGCTCCGATGAACGAGGCAAACGATATGAGCACCGGTCATGCCGGTCTGTACGGCCGCGTACCAGATCCGCGAGAGCTACATTGCCGAGCGGATTGCGATCGACCACTACCGGGAACTCATCCGCCACTTCGCCTATGACGACCCCACGCCGCCGGACTCGCCTCGCAGTCCCGCGTTTGCCCGCCCGCGCTTCGGCCCTTGTGCCGACCACGGAACCGAGAAGTATTCGCGCACCCTGGCTGCAATCTGCCGATCGGTCATCTTGTCCGCGGCCTCGGTCGCGACAATTCGGCGTCCCAGCTTGCGCGTGACGAGCCGTTTCTTGAGCTCTCCCTTGGCCTCGCCCGGTCCAAAGATGATGAACGACTCGGCGCCGCGCAGCGCTCCGACCACGGCGTCGTAGAAGATGTTGAGCTCTGCCGTGAGTGCCTTCTGCCGGTGATCGTCAGCGGGCACCTGCTGTGCCTCGTAGTGCCCCTTGAGCGGCGAGTCCCCTGAGCGGTTCAGGTGCTTTTCGACCCTCGAGACGATGACGGCTTTGCGTTCCCCCGTGGTAGTCATCAGCACTACCAGCGCCCTACGATGGTCGATCCAAACACCGGCCTTGCCGATCATGGATATCATCCCCTCTTGCATATCGCACTCCTGTTTCGTCTCAGACATCTTATTTCCCGTGATACCTCGCCGGTCGGTACGCTGGAGCACAGACCAGCTTTCATCGTCCGGGTACCCCGCTGGCCGACTCATGGCTTGCCAATGCGTGGCAACGCACCGACGGTGCCCTGCCATCGGACTATTGTCCGGCGGGCGCGGATTCAGCCCAGACCCGCCGTTGCGACCGCGGCTGCTGCCATGATCGAGTTTCATTCAACGCGCCACCGTACGACCCAGCGCTGGCGCCGAGCGAGTCCCAGGAAATGGGCATCTACCGACCTCGCGGCCTCAGCGACCAGGCGCGAGAATCCGCAATCACGCCTTACCAGCCCCATTCCGCGGGGTCAGCCGAATCGGCTGGGCGACCCGAAAGTGCGGCAACGTACCGAACGCACCCTCGCTTGAGCGCATTGTCAGCCATCGGCCGTGATGACAGCGCCAACGCGCTCATACCCTGATGTAGCCGTTGCTCCCCTCGCGGCCCCGAGCAGCGATGGAGAGTGACAATGCCTCATACTTATTGGAACGACTGGTATTTCGGCTGGGGATGGTTTCTGTGGTTCGGTGTCATATTCTTGCTGTTTTCGAGCATCGGCAACTGGGGCTACACCTACCGGGCGCACCGGAGGTTCGGCAACCCGCCCCGAAATGAAGCATTCGATATTCTCGATGCGAGGTACGCCAAGGGCGAGATTACCCTCGCAGAGTATGGCCAGATGAAATCCGAGATCGCCAAGGAATAACGCCGCAGCGATGAGCGGGCTTCATGAAAGCGACGCCTCTTTACCCGCTGCGATTTGCCCCGATTTGCCAGTATCGACCTTGGGGCGGACGGCGCTTGGCCGAGCTGCTCTCTACACCGTTGCCGGGTGGCGACCGCGTCGGTGAAGCTTGGCTTTTGAGCGACCGTGATGACCATGCCAGCCTCGTGGCTGGTGGACCACTGACAGGAAAGACTCTCAGGGAGTTGCTGGGGCTCTTTCCGGAGGAGATGCTGGGCAAGCTCTCCGGACGGTTCAGTCGCTTCCCACTCCTTCTGAAGTTCCTCGATGTGACTCGGGCGCTCTCGGTCCAGGTGCATCCATCTGATGACTACCCGGCACTCATTCCAGCGGGTGACACAGGGAAGACCGAAGCGTGGGTGGTTCTGGACGCCGGATCCGACGCGCGCATCTATGCGGGCTTAAAAGCTGGCACCTCCCCAGGCGTTCTGCGGCAAGCAATCGCGCACGGTACTGTCGCAGAGCAATTGGCAAGCTTCGTCACCACAGCCGGGCGATAGCGTCTTCATAAAGGCAGGGACCGTTCACTCATTGAGCGATGTGGTGGTTTTTGAAGTACAACAGAACAGCGACGTGACATTTCGGCTTTATGACTGGGACCATTTGGACCCCAGGACGGGCCGCCGGCGGCCGCTTCAGGTGGATCAGGCAATGGCCTGCATCGATTTTGCGCAGGGCGCCATCGAGGCGGCCACTCCCAGGGTCCAGGAGACGCAGCCCGTCCTGCGGGAGAGCCTCATTGATTGCGATCACTTTCGGGTCGTACGAATCAGCGGGCGATTGCCGTTTGTCCTGGGCGCAGCGCAGCTCCCCAGAGTGCTGGTCTGTCTCGCCGGGCGCGCTCGACTGGAGCACGCCGGTGAAGGTTATGACTTCGGTAAGGGCGACGTGCTTCTCTTGCCTGCCGCTGTCGGAGCGTGCTCCTGCCGGCCACACGATCTCGTCATCCTATTGGAAGTGTCGCTGCCTGAGCGTTTCGTACCGTCATGAAAAATCTAATTGTCTTTGACCTCGACGGTACGCTGGCGCAAAGCAAATCATCCATCGATGTCGGAGATGGCGCATCTGCTCGACTCTCTGCTTGCCATTGTCAAGGTGAGTATCATATCCGGCGGTGCGTGGCCGCAATTCGACAAGCAAGTGGTGGCTCATCTTCGCCACGACGACTCGCTGAAGAATCTGTCGGTTCTCCCCACCTGCGGAACACAGTTCTACCGGTATGGCGGCACTTGGGAGCTGCTTTACTCGGAAGATTTCACCGTGACGGAAAAAAAAGCGATCGTCGAGGCGTTGCGACAGGCAATTGCGTCGGCGGACTGTAAGGTCGAAAGACTCTGGGGCGAGGTCATTGAGGACCGGGGAAGCCAGATCACCTTCTCCGCCCTCGGGCAGCAGGCTCCCCTCGAGGAAAAGAAGAAATGGGATCCTGACTTCGCCAAGCGAAAGAAGATCACCGCGGTCCTCGACACGCTGATTCCGGAGTTCTCCGTGCACATGGGTGGCGCGACGTCGGTCGATGTCACGAAGCATGGGATCGACAAAGGCTACGGAATTCGAAAGCTCCGAGACATCCTCCATATACCGATTGACGAGATGATTTTCGTAGGAGACGCGGTGTTTCCAGGCGGAAACGATTATCCGGCGAAGGAGGCCGGCGCGCTGTCCATCGAGGTCAAAGACCCTCACGAGACGAAGCGGGTGATCGAGGCCATCGTCGGCTGTCTGGGAGCAAGGGGTTGAGCCCTTCCGAGGTCGGACGACGCAGCAAAGGTCACACCGGAGCGTCGAAGCTACGCGTCGCAGAGCTTACTGAATTCGCTAACGCACTTACCTCGCCATCCGTCCATGAAAATGGTCTGAGCGCAGCGTCTATTTCGGCGCCAGCGCCGCCGTTATTTCGGGTGGCTGCCGAACTCGATCAAGCGCCAGCTTGCTTTATGGGCTTCCCGTCGGGCATTGATAAGCTGCAGCCGCGGCCGCCCCCTCGCGGAATTCGCCGGAAAACGCCTCCCCTACCGACTCGACTGGAAGCGGAGCAGAAGCTCCTCTTCAGCGAGCTCGCCGTACACCCTCAACGGTGATATGACTACTACCCTTACCGCGTATAGCTGCGGAAGACCAGCCTATCAATCGCCTGCGGATAGAGCGGGCGCAGCTTGACGATGAAGTCCCAGCCCATGATCAGTGCGCCCGCCGCAAATACCACATCCCCCGGCAGTCGCATCCACTGCCAGACAAGCGTCGTCTTGTAGAAGGCGCCGCTGCGGGCAAAGGCGAGGCCGTGCTCATAGACGGCATCGAGTTGCGCCCAGCCGATGGGGAAGAAGTTGAGTAGGATCCACAGGACAAGGCCGCCATTGTAGAGCCAGAAGGCCCAGAGCCCGAGCTTCTCGCTGAAGGCGGGACGCTCGGCGTGGATGTAGCGCAGGCAGAAATAGATGAGCCCGATCGCGAGCTCCCCGAAGGCGCCGAACAGCGCAGTGTGCGCGTGGTTCAGCGTCAGGAAGGTGCCGTGCTCGTAGTAGTTGACGAGCGGTGCATTGAGCGTGCCGCCGCCGAACACACCGGCCCCAACGAAGTTCCAGAAGGCCGCGCCGATGACATAGGTATAGGCCAGCCGGTACTTGAACTCCTGGTGCGCCTTGATGAGGCGGTAATGGTTGATCGCCTCGATGATCAGGAGCACCAGCGGCAGCACTTCAATGAAGGAAAACATGCTGCCCATCGGTACCCACATGCTGGGACCGCCCGCCCAGTAAAGGTGATGGCCGGTACCGATGACGCCGCCCAAGAAAATCAGGATGACCTCGAAATAGGTCGCACGCTCGGCGAGCTTGCGTGACACGAGGCCTACCGCCATCAAGAGATAGGCGCTCATCGCGGCGGCGAAGAACTCGAAGGACTGCTCGACCCAGAGATGGACCACCCACCAGCGCCAGAAATCGGTCAAAGTGAAGGATTTCTCGATCCCCGTGAGCGGGATCATGCCGAAGACATAGAGGACGGCGATGTTGACGGTGGAGGCCCAGATCAGATGCTCGAGTCGGATGCGGCCCGACCAGAACTCACCGGCAGCCTTGCGCCATTGCGTGACACTCGGCCACAGCGCCCGCATCACCAGCAGGCTCCAGAAGGCGAGCCCAATGAAGAAGCCGATCTGCCAGAAGCGACCGAGCTGGATATAGGAGAGGCCCTGGTTCCCGAACCAGAACCAATCCTGATTGATGACCCCCATGATGCCCAGGTAGTCGCCAACCAGGGCGCCCGCGACGACGAGCAGCGTCACCCAGAACAGCATATCGACCAGCCAGTGCTGGCCCTTGGCTTCCTGGCCGCCGGCAATGGCCGGGGCGAGGAACAGCGCGGCGCCGATCCAGGAGAGACCGATCCAAACGATCGGCGCCTGGATATGCACGTCGCGCAGGAAGTTGAACGGCAACCACTCATTGATAGCGATGCCATAGAAGCTGGTTCGGTCGTAGTAGGAGTGGGCCATGATCGTGCCGGCCAAAATCTGCACCAGGAGCAGCGCGGCGACAACGAGGAAATACTTCCCGATCCGCTTCTGACTCGGCGTCAACGGCCGGAATACGGACAACACCGGATCCATAGGCGCATCGTCAGGGTGGCTGAGAAAATACTCGTAGATGAACAGCACCGCCCCGAAGGCAAAGAAAGTGAAGCAAAAGCTGATCCAGGTCCAAACGAACGTGTTGGTGGTCGGCGTGTTGCCGACCAGCGGCTCGTAGGGCCAGTTCTGCGTCCACGACCAGGTCTTACCCGGCCGGCGCGCAACAGTGGTCAGTGCCGAAAAGACGAGGAAGTCCGCCGTCTTCCGCGCAAGCTGCGGATCAAGACTATAGGCCGGTGTCCAGCCCGTTGCCGGATCTGCGACGTTGAGCGCCTTAGCGATGTCGTCGCGTACGTGGACGAGCGCCGCAGCGAGCGGCTGCGAGAGCCTGACTTGCGGCTGGGTCAGGTCGATCCCTTGCAGTTCGCCCTGCATCGCCGTCGTGGCGGCAGCCTGCTGCTCCGACGAAAGACTAGCGAAGGGCTTACCATCGATCGCCTGGGCAATATTCTCGCGTGTAACCGTGCCGAGCCGCACGAGTGTGGAGGCGGTGTAGTCCTCGCCGTAATAGGAGCCCATCCCGTAGAGGCTGCCGTAATCCATCAGATCGGATTTCTGGAAGCCGCCCTTGCCGGCGACAATGTCGGCGCCGGTCATGAGCTCCGTGCCGTTCGCGCTCACGAACCGGTCCGGCTGCGGTGGTGCGAGGCGGTAAGTCGCCGTCGTCGCCCACGCGAGGAGTGCAAAGGTGATGGCGGCGACCGCCAGCAGTACCCATTTCAAGACAGCGCTGACCGCGTCTTTTACCGGCGGATCGACGCGTTCGGCACCGAGAGTCATACCTCACCCACCCCGTTAATGCGCATTTCCGGAAAATCGTCCCACCCCGGTATCGAGCACGACTCTCGACACCATCAACCAAGCGCCCTCTTTGCCGCGCGTTCCTTGCGGATCTGGGCCTCCGCAGTCTCCCAGTCCTAGAAGCCGTTTCAGCCGAGCAAGTGTCGGTGTACTGAACCGACCCGGCCTTCCCGGAGGCCCCGTCTCTTCTACGTCGCGGATCGAGCACGGTAAGCGTGCAGTGACGATCGCGTGCAGCCTCGGGCGCTGCGAAACCAGGACGAATGAAGACGCAGCACTACGCCAATGCGCGCCGCGGAAGGTCGATAGTGAAAACACAACCTGAGCCGGGTACGTCGCGGACGCGGACAATTCCATTGTTTGCTTCGACGCTGCGCCGGCAGATTGCCAGCCCGAGCCCGAGCCCGGATCTATCCTTGCCGCCCTGCTTAAAGGGCAGGAACATTCGGTCGGCGCTGCCCGGCGGCAGACCACCACAATGATCCTCGACATCAATCAGGATCCGATCCGCGACTGCATAGGCGTGCACCGAAACCTCAGTGCCGTGCTCCGTGAACTTGAACGCGTTCTGCAGCAGGTTTCCGACGGCCGAAAGAAGCATGTCGCGGTCGACATCGACCGCAAGACGCTCGTCGACAACGGATACTGTGAATTTACACTCACGGGCACGCGCCTCGAGCAATGCGGAGATCCCGATCTGATCGATGAAATCGGCAAGGGAGATGAGTTCGTGCCGCGGCGGCAGTCCGGCGGCGACTCGCACGTCGGCAACGGATCGATCGACCAGTGTACGCAGCCCGATCAGGGAACGCTCCAGCGCCGCCCCGGTTGGCCCGGCCACCCCGACACTACCCGCTTTGATGGCGGCGAAGGCGAGCGTGGCCGTATGGATGAGGTTCCGCAGCTCGTGCGCGAGAAATCCCAGCCTTTCACTCAGCGCCTGAACGCCATCGTTCGCCACGACAGAAAAGCGTTGGTAGGAGTATTCCGTCACAGCATCGGCGATGCCGTTGTCGAGGCAGCGGTTGAGCGTTCGAAATTCATCTATTTCGATCGGCGCTTTGAGTTCGAATGCCAGATCCGTGATGGCCTGGCACAGATCGCCGTAGTCGTGAACGACCTGATCCACCGTAAAGCCCTGCTGCATCAGCTCGCGCCCGTGCAACGCCGCAGCGGCGCCCATCTCCGACAATACCGCCCCGCCACCGGCCGGACCGGAAACCTCGCGGCTGCGCATGGGGTCGGAGGTCTGCTCGACCTGCAGCGTCTTGATCAGCTGATCGAGAAACAGCGGAATGCCGTGTGTGAGCTCAGCTTCGGTCACTCGGGGTGCGGACCTTCGAGCAACCTTGAGACGGCAGCGTTCTATCAGATCAGCGCGATTGCTGGTGAGAAACTCGTGGAGCACCTGCGTAGCCTACGCTGTGTCGTGTCCTGCCTATGTGCGGTCCCGTACACAATGCTGGGTGGGTCTATATCCCCTTTCCGAGGGGGAATACCGGGCAGCCTTTGGCGCGCTCGCTCGAGAGCTGCGCAAGATAGGCCCCGAGTGCGCCCTGTGCGCCTGCGCACCGTAACGGCGACCGGCTCCGACCGCGGTCGCCTTACGATCGCCGCCGCACCGAACCCGTCCTGATTCGCGATTAGCCTACAAAGCGGATGGAGGGATGCGCGCCGCCTGTTGGCCATGCGCGATTCGCTTAGCGGGTGGAGGGCATCATGTGCGTTGTTTTCTTGGATCGTTCTCGGACTCATTGCCGGTTTCATTGCCAGCAGGATCGTCAACCGCACCGGAGAGGGCGTCATCGTCGACATTCTGCTTGGAATCGTTGGCGCAATCGTCGGTGGGTGGCTGTTCCGACTCTTCGGAATGCCGGGGGTCAACGGGGTCAACATCTATAGCTCGATCATCGCGATCATCGGGGCTGCGGTGGTGCTGCTCATCTACCACACGATGTTTCGCAGCTTTCGTAATGGACGCGCCTGATTCATCAGCTACGCCCGTTTGGGCCGGCGTCATCAATCAATTGCCCCTCCCGCGCGCCGTGATCGAGCGTATACGTGCCTCCGGTCCGGCCGACGCCCCGGTCCAGAATGTGGACATCGACACGCAAGCGGTGCAGGAGGCAGAGCAGCTCGAACTCTGGGAAGATGAGGGTGGCGCGTCGGTGCCGCCGGTCACGGCGCCCTGACCTGCCGGCTCGAGATAGGGAGGCGAGCTGGCCGCTCAACCGGCCGGCGAACGCTGAGGCGCTCGAAGTCACCCCCGAGCGTTGCAGATCCCCCTACCCGGGCGCACCGACTGCAATATCGCCCGCGTCCCGAGCGGTCTCGAACCCGGACGGATCGTGCGGCTGCGGCAGCAGCCGATCGGTCTCCTTCTTGACCACGGCATAGCATTCGCAACACAGCTGTTCCAACTGGGGCCGGTCCAGCACCGTGATCCGCCCACGGGCGTAGCGGATGATCCCGAGCTTCTGCAGCTTGCCGGCAGCTTCGGTGACGCCTTCACGGCGCACGCCGAGCATGTTCGCAATGAGCTCCTGGGTCATGGTCAATTGGTTGGAGGGCAGCCGGTCCAGAGACAGCAGCAGCCAGCGGCACAGCTGCTGGTCGACCGAGTGATGCCGGTTGCAGACGGCGGTCTGGGCCATCTGCGTGAGTAGCGCTTGCGTATAGCGCAGCAGCAGAAGCTGCATCGCCCCGTTACGGTGGAACTCCTCCTTGAGACGCTGTCCGACCAGCCGGTACGCGTATCCGGCACTCTGCACGATGGCCCGGCTCGGGGTCGTTTCACCGCCCATGAACAGTGCCACCCCGATCAGACCCTCATTGCCCACCACCGAGATCTCCGCCGAAGCGCCGTCCGCCATCACGTACAGCAGCGATATGATGGAGTCGGCCGGAAAGTAAACGTGGCGCAGGACATCCCCGGACTCGTACAGGACCTTGCCGAGCGCCATCGGGACCCGCTGCAGATGCGGATAAATTCGCTCGCGCTCGGGCGGTGCGCATGCGACCGCCCTCCGCAATGTCCCCGCGGCGAGCCGGCACACCAACGCAGATTGCCCTCCTTGGCTCAGGAACCTACGCCCGACGTATGGGCACCACAGTTGCCGTCTTGCCTGTCTTGAGGCGATCGAGGTGCCGCTCCCAGGTCTTAAGCGCCTGACGCTTCTCCGCCATGTAGTCGTGTCGGTCATAGTGGCGAGTCTGGACGCCACCAAGACCATGGGACTGTAGCTGCGCACGGACGTCACTCGAAACTCCAAGGCTCGCCAGCATGGTCTCGCACGTCCTACGGATATCCCGGAGCTGGAACAGTTCGCGGATCTCATTTGCGGTCGCCATCTCGGCCGCAATCTCTCGAACCAGCACGGAGATAGTCTCGATCCGCATTGCGGTCCGACCGTCGCTCGAGAAAAGCGGCTCTCCCTCCCGGTGAGCCTTAAGGCGGCGCTCGAGAATTCGCCCCGCCTCTCTCGTCAGCGGGACCACATGCCGCGGCTGCCTGCGAGCACCCTTTGAATCGCAGAGTGCGATGTGGCCAGCCGACAAGTCCACGTCGATCGCGCGTGCGCGCAGAAGCTGCACCGGGCGTTGTCCCCCCAGAAGCATACAGAGCTGAATCGCCTGCTTGGGCACGGATTCCGGAACAGCGTCAAGTCGCTTGAGGACGGCTACCAGTTCCGGTCCGGAAAGAGTCCGGTTGCGAACGCGCGAGAACTGAGCGAGAGCGCCGACGCCGGCGAGCGGGTTTACTTCGATACCAAAGGTACGTAGTTCCAGGGGGATCGATGGATCAGTCCGGGAGCGGATTGCAAGCGAATATGCTGCCCGCAGGTAAGAGCGCAGCTTTGCCGCAGTCCGACCACGGCTCTCTTGGCCTTCTCTTCGGTTTCACGAGTAGCCTGCTCCTGCAAGACGCGTTGCTGGGCGCAATGCGCGTGCAGATCGGTGATGCCCGATCGATAGATTCGGCTGAATTCGGCCGCCTTGTCGCGAGCCACGGGCAGCGACAGGCCGCGAACCCCACCCTGGTCGAATGGGCCCAGAGCGAGGTAGCGCTTGCGCTCCTTGTCCCCTTCCCGAACGAAGTACTGGAACAGGAAAGCTACACCGTCCTTCGCGACGCGCGCTACGTCGTTGGTTCGAGTCCAACCCGGGGAGACAATTCAATTATTTTTCCAGGTGTTGTGATGTATACATCACCTTGTTTCTATGATTGCTCTGGCGCGACTGAACGCCCACAGGTTTAGAATTGAAACGCTGGACCTCAAGGCACCCGTGGTCATGAAACCGAGCCTGCCAGCGATCCGGGGCCACGCTATCCTGTCACGCGATCCTCCGGCCGTTTTCGCGGCAAAGGGGTTCCGATGGTCGTCTCCAATACGCTCTGGCCCGAACTGGTCTTCCCGAACTGGCGCGACACCGCCGCCACACTGCAGCTGTGGACTCAGATCGTCGGCAAGGTGCGGCTCGCCCTGACGCCCTGGATCAATCATAGCTGGCAGGTCACGTTGTATGTCACCGCCCACGGCCTCGGCACTTCGCCGATTCCGGCAGGCGGGGAGAGCTTCGAAATCCAGTTCGATTTTGTCGAGCACCGCCTGGTCGTGCGCACGAGCACCGGCGCGCAGAGGATCCTCGCGCTCGAGCCGCAGCCGGTCGCCGAGTTCTATCGTCGGCTGATGGACGCACTGCACGAGCTCGGCATCGCCGTCACGATCGATGAAATGCCGAACGAGTTGCCGGATCCGACTCCTTTTTCCAAGGACCGAATTCACCACTCCTATGATCCCAGGGCCGCTCACTCGTTCTGGCGCGTGCTCATTCGAGCCGATCGTATCTTCAAGCATTTCCGCAGCGGCTTTCTCGGCAAGGTGAGTCCGGTGCATTTCTTCTGGGGCAGTTTCGACCTCGCGGTCACGCGCTTCTCAGGGAGAGCCGCGCCACTTCACCCGGGCGGCGTGCCAGGACTGCCCGACGCCGTCACCCGAGAGGCTTATTCGCACGAAGTGAGCAGCGCCGGGTTCTGGCCCGGGAGCGATGCTTCCCCAGCAGCCGCGTTCTACTCCTACGCCTATCCCGAGCCTCCGGGATTTCGCGATCGAGCGGTCACGGCAGGCGCCTACTTCGACCCGAAGCTCGGCGAATTCATCCTGCCGTACGATACGCTTCGCACCGCGGCGGCGCCGGAGGCGTTGCTGCTCGATTTCCTCTCCAGCAGCTACGCAGCTGCCGCAGAGACCGGCGGTTGGGATCGCGAGCAGTTGGAATGCCCGTTCGGCGTTCCGGGCCAGGTGCGCCGGCTATCCGGTTGATACGCCGGCTGCCGAGGAACTCAAGACCTGCAAGCTGTTCACGGTGGACCGCGACGACTTTCATCCGTACCGGGTACGGCGCACCTGCCGGTGCAGATAATCGGCTAACGCGCCTTCAGCTTATTCCGATGTAGAGTTGCCGAGCGCCTTGGCCATGCAGATCGCGCTCGCCGGGCAAAGCGAGTGGAACTCCTCGCTTGTCTGCACGGGCCCGGGAACGTTGCCGCGTTCCATGACGCGGTATCCCAGGCGCTCGAAGAACGATGCCGCGCTCTGCGTGAGCAGAACGAGCTCCTTGACGCCTGCAGCGCGGGCACGTCGCTCGAGCTCCCCAACGATGCCCTGGCCGATGCCGGTGCCGCGCCGGTCCGAATTGACGACAAGCGATCTCAAGAGCGCCGTGGTTCCAAAGCGCTCGAGTGCACCCGCCCCGATGACCTCGTTCCCTTCGCAGGCCACGACAAACTCTGGCCGTGAGGAGGCAAGGTCACTCGTCGGAAGCCCATCGCGCTCGAGAAGCCCGCGAATGCCGTTCGCGTCTTCCGCATGAGCCGCGCGTAACCGAGGCACGAGCTCAACTCCCTGATGCCACACCGGGCCCGCAACAGCCTGGCGAGCCGCAGCTCGACTTCACCGGCGCGACGGGTAGCGCTTCCTGCGACTCGTGGCCGTAGACGGTGCTCTCACCGTAGTCAGGAATGTCTCCCACTGGATACCCTGAGGATCATCGATCCAGCTCTTCTCGCTTTGGGCGTAGCAGCATGTCGTCTCCCCTTCTTCGAATACGGGGCGTTCCGCACGCTTGAGTCGTCATAGACCTCTTGGAGCTCCGCGCGGTCCTCGACCTGAATGCCAAGATGCTGGATGCCGGGCTTGGACCCGCGCCGGCTGATCGCGAAGTTGACTCGCGGGTCCTCGAGCATCCATTTGGCATAGTCGCCCTTGCGAACGACTGGCTCAGCAGCGAAGAGCTGCGAATAAAAGCGAATCGAGGCCGTGAGATCCTCGACCGCCACATGCACGTGTAGGCGCTTCATGATGCTTTCCTCTTTCGGGCTGCAGTCGCCGGAGCACAGCTTCGGCCGCCGCAGCAGTTCTCGGTGAGAAAGCCGAGCAGCGCGTTCATCTGCCCGTAATTCGCCGAGTAGTAGATGAACCGACCCTGCTGCCGGGACTGGACCAGTTCGGCGTGACTCAGGGTCTTCAAGTGAAACGACAGTGTGTTGGCAGGAATCTCCAGTGCCTGCGCAATCTCGCTCGCCGCCATGCCTTGCGGGACCCGCCTGCACGAGCAGCCGATAGACCTGCAGACGACTCCCCTGCGCCAGGGCGGCGAGCGCAGCGACAACTGTCTTAGATTCCATGACTCTAGAATCATCGAATTATTGCCGCGTGTCAAGCACAGCTGGAGAGGCTCCCGGCCGGGTGTTCGGGCTGATGCACTCCCGGGCCGACGCGTGTTAGGAGCGTGCCCTCGAGAATACGGTCCGCCTCGGGCCGAGCGGCAAAGATCAAAAAGCGGATGCGTCGCTCCGGGAGCACTTCGATGGTCTCAAAACGAATAGCCGACCCGCAGGTAGACCTCGCGCGGCTCATTGATGGTGTCGGCCTGCTCCAGGTTATTGGTAGCTGCGTCCGGGAGACCTGGCGCGAGTATCACCCGCTTGTTCAATACATTGGTCACGTAAAGACCCATGCGCCAGGAGTCATGGAGTACCGATGCGGACAGATTGAAGAGCTCCACAGCCTGCGATTGCTGCGGCGGCTCTCCGAGAATGCCGAAGTTGGTGAGCCAGACCTTGCCGCTATACGTGTAGTTGAGCGAACTGATCAAGGCGTATCCCGGCGTGAGATTTCGCACGTAATTGATGGTCGCTGCCGCGCTGCCCTTGGGGCTGCCGGGCAACTGCTGGCCGGACTGGCCAACGATGTTGCCGAAGGTGGCGGAATCGATGATCGTGTAATTCTCGGTGAATTCCGCGTACTGGTAGGCACCGCTGAGGGCGATACTCAGGCCGTGCACCCATAGGGGGCTGTTCAGATCGAATTCCACACCCCGTGACTGCGCCTTCTTGGCGTTCCAGACCGCAAAATTGGTGGCTGGCGTAGTGCCGCCGACCTGTGGATCGTTCCACTGGTCATCGAACACATCGAACGTATAGCTGAGCCCGGTGGCGAAGCGTCCCTTTACGCCAAGCTCGTAGTTATTGACGGTATCGGGCTTGTAAAGCAGGAGCACCGGATTGTCGGCAAAGGCGCCCGAGGTTGGAATGGCGTTCGCCCCGCCGCGACGGAACCCTTGCGACCAGAGCGCGTACACATGCTGGCCGGTCGCATACTCGTACGACAGGTCGAGCTTGCCGATGGTCTTCGAGGCCGAAGTGCTTCGCGGTTGCGGCGGCACGAACAACGGGTAGGCGTACAGGTCCAGCAGCTGGATGTCGGTGAAGCTCTGCTCGAAATGGCGGATGCCGCCCGTGATCTGCGCGTGCGCGGCGAAATGCCACGTCAGCTCTCCGAAAACGGATTTATCCTCGAACTGCTGGGTGTCGTGTTGGATGATGAAGATGTCAGAACCATCGCCATAAGGAGCCGCCGGATTGCCCGGATCCGTCATCGGGACGCAATTGGGAAAAGTGGCCCCGAAGTAGTATTGCCCGGTGCAGCCCTGCGCGGCGGCGCGCTCCGGCGAGCCCTGATCGCTATCGAGCCAGCTGCCATTGCGCGTCTGATTCTCGTAGAAGAGACCGGCGACGTAATCGAACATCCGGTCGGGTCCGGTTTGCGAGACGAGGCGCAGCTCCTGCGAGAAAGTGTGCTCCTGATCGGCATATACCTGCTCGAGCACGAAGCGCGGATTCACCGGATTGCCGGCGTAGTATCCTATGTACTGCGGGAGCCGGTAGATACTGTATGTGTTGCCGCTCTGGGTAGAGCCTTCATTCGTGAAATACGAGCTGGTCGATGAAACCGTGGCGAAGCCGAAATCGTAGCTCAGATCCGCGCTCGTCAGGTCGGTCGTGCGCGAGAACGGCGCGTCGGTCTGTGAGAATGTCTGATATTCACTGCCGGCGGGAAAGGTGATCCTGGAATCGCCCACATAGGGTCCGCCCATGAAGTACGGATTGACGGCGCGAGTCCCATCGCCGGTGGTGGTCGCGTGGGTGAATGCTATTTGCGCGTCAAACTGATCCGTGGGCTTCCAGAGCAGGCTCGCGCGCCCGGTGAACGTCCTCTGATCGTTCCAGTCGTTCTTGCCGATGAATACTCCGGGGCTGTTCACCGGATCGCCGGGATTGGCGAGCACCGGCATGCCCAA
This sequence comes from uncultured Pseudomonadota bacterium, assembly GCA_963726045.1. Taxonomy (GTDB): domain Bacteria; phylum Pseudomonadota; class Gammaproteobacteria; order Steroidobacterales; family Steroidobacteraceae; genus 13-2-20CM-66-19. The sequence goes on along the minus strand of CAVSAZ010000006.1, from coordinate 650,291 downwards.
CGGCCCGGCGCTCTTCAGGATTCCATAGACATCGATGAATCCGGGCTCATACGCATAATTCCCTGAGGCGCGGAAGGCCAGCTTGTCGCCGATGGGGACATTGATCATGGCGTTCGTCGTGTACGCCGCGTGATCCGCGTGGACGAGGCTGCCCGCACCGGCCTCTACGTCACCGGCGAATTTTTCCAGCTCAGGCGCGTTCGGTATGATCCGCAGCGCCCCGCCGAGGGCGCCGGCGCCATATAGCGTGCCCTGCGGTCCCCGCAAGACCTCGACGCGCTCGACGTCGTCCAACTGAAAATAGCCGTCGATCGGCGAGTTGCCGATATAGGTTCCGACCGGATCCTGCTCAAATGTGCGGAAGCCGCCGCTGCCGGGGCTCGCGTTGAGGCCGCGAATGATCGGGAATACGTTGCCGCTCGCCTGCGCACCGTAGTCGTACATGCTGACGCCCGGCACCTGGCGGGCGAGTGAGGCGATGTCCGTGACGCCGGTGTTTTCGATCTGGCTGGGGCTCAGCACCGAGAGGCTGTACGGAACCTCTTCAATCGTTTGCTGACGGCGATTCGCCGTCACGACCACTTCGCTGAGCGTGGCCGGCTGCGTCACTGTTTGGTCATCGGCGCGCGCGACATGGGGGACTCCGTAGAGCGCGAGCGCGACCGCCGCATAGAGGGGTGATTTCAAAGGCGAATGAGTCTTCGCGTTTGACCGGATCGAGCGTCGCCGAATACGGATTTGCACGGATCCGCCTCCCCCAGATAGTGGCCAACCGAACAAATTCTAGACGCGCACAAAACCGCTGCGGTAGTCATTAAATCTAATGGTCACCATAAGTGCAGGTTATCGGCAATCGTCTGCTGCTACCGCGCACGCATGACTCGTATTAGACTTCTGCCGATACAACAGTCAACGCTGGCCATCGGGGAGAACGCCATGAGCGCGAAAAGATTCGGATCCTTTGTGTCATGTGTCCTTGCCGCCGTGAGCACCGGCACTCTCCTGGCACACGCGTCTTCGACGGCGCCGCCGGCGAGCGAGCCGTTCAACGACATCCCAAAAACATACGTCGAAAAATTCGTCAATCAGGACTACAGCAAGCGCGTCGTGATGATTCCGATGCGCGATGGAGTGAAACTCAACACGATCATCCTGGTGCCGAAGGGAGCGCACGACGCGCCGATCATACTGACCCGCACGCCCTACGATGCGGCGGAACGCGCGCAGGCCTCCAACAGTGCCTCTCTCCTGGCGACGACTCAGCTTGCGGATGAGGACTTTGCCTTGGCCGGGTATATCCGCGTCTGGCAGGACGTTCGCGGCAAGTATGGGTCGGAAGGAGACTATGTGATGAACCGACCCGAGCGCGGGCCGTTCAATCCCACGGCGGCCGATGAGTCGACCGATGCCTTCGACACGATCGACTGGCTGGTCAAGCACGTCCCGGAATCCAACGGCCGGGTCGGAATGATCGGATGCTCCTATGAGGGACTCACGACGGCCGCAGCGCTCGTCCACCCCCACCCGGCACTCAAAGCGGCGGTGCCATGCAGCCCGCTGATGGACGGCTGGATGGGTGATGATTGGTTTCACTATGGCGCCTTCCGGAACATCATGCTCGGTTACGTCCATATGCAAACCGTCCAGCGTGGCGGCGGCAACGTCACTCCGCTCGATTACTACGATGACTACCAGGAGTTTCTCGCCTACGACTCCACCGGCGACTACATACGGGCGCATGGTCTCCAGCAGCTGCCCTGGGTCATCCGCACGCTGAACCACCCGGCCTACGATGCTTACTGGAAGAGCCAGGATCTCACCAGGAACCTCCTCGCGGACCCCTCATCAGTCCCGACGCTCTGGGAACAAAGTCTCTGGGACCAGGAAGACATGTGGGGCTCGAATCATGCGTGGCTGGCCCTGAAGGGGGCCGGTCACGAGGCCAACAACTGGCTCGTGCTCGGGCCCTGGTCCCATAGTCAGGTCAATGGCGAGGGCTATTCCCTGGGACCACTGCGCTGGGAAGGGGACACGGCCGAGCAGTTTCGGCACGACATGGTGCTGCCGTTCTTCAACCAGTATCTGCGCAACGGGCCTCCGGCCGACCTTTCCCGCGTGACGGTGTATAACACCGGGGAGAATCGCTGGGAGCATTTCTCCGACTGGCCGATCGCCTGTGACCGGGGTTGTCCGACCGGCCTGAAGCCGCTCTTCGCCGCTACGAATCTAGGCTTGTCTTTCGATGCACCCACCGCAGCCGTCGGGAGCGGTGACACCTACACGAGCGATCCCGCAAAACCCGTCCCGTTCATGCCGCGACCGATACTCGACCCGTACGCGGACAATTTCGTGAACTATGAGCCGTGGGCCCGCTGGCTGGTCACCGATCAGCGTTTCGTCGACAGCCGGCCCGATGTGCTCGCGTACGAGACCCCTGTCCTCACCGCACCGGTGCGAGTGCAAGGCATCCCGGTGGCCGATATCCGCGCCATCACCACCGGAAGTGATGGCGACTTCGTGGTGAAGATCATCGACGTTTATCCGCCCCTGTACCCCACCGATCCCAAAATGGGCGGCTACGAGCTTCCCATCTCCCTGGATATTTTCCGTGGACGCTACCGCAACAGCTTCGAGCATCCAACGGCGGTACCACCCAACGTGCCACAGCGCTACCGCTTTGCGCTGCCGAACGTGAACCACGTCTTCCTTCCGGGGCATCGCATCATGGTTCAAATACAGTCGACGCTCTTTCCGCTATACGACCGGAACCCTCAGACTTTCGTGCCCAATATATTCAATGCCAGACCGTCCGACTATCGCAAAGCGGACATCACCATTCTTCGCTCCAAGCGCCAGCCGACAGCCATCTGGCTGCCGATAGTGAAATGAAAATCCTAAGAGCGGCCCTGGCCGAGTAGCGCCGTCAGCCGATCCAGCTGCCCGCGATAGTTGTCGAGCACCTTGGCAGTGATGACCGCGTACTGCTCGGCGAGGTGCCAATTCCGCGCTTCCAGGGCTTCCCGCACGCCGGGAATCGTTTTCGTCGCATAGCCGGTGAGCACGCCTGGCGCCTGGATCATGTTTCTGTACCAGGGGCGGCCCGGCAGGCCCACCTCATCGAGCGTCCGCTGCTCCATGGTTGCCATGAGTGCATTGATCTCGCGCAGGCGGTCGGCAGGGATCGACAGTCCGCCGGCTGCGCGCGCCTCGTAGGCCGCCTCGTAGGCTCGAGCGCTATGGCGCAGGCGTTTTGCCGCCTCGATCCAAGGGTGTGAGGTCAATATCAGGGACGTTCGAAAGACGCTCCGGAGGTGCGATCGGATGGGTCGGATCGGCGGCGAGCCGGTACGCATCCGAGCGGAACAACTTCTGCTGTTGCTCCGCGGCCTGGCGCTCCGTAGCGATTTGCTGATGCAGCTTCGCGACGTAGCGATCGACAGTAACGCTGAAATCTTCGAAACGCATGCGGCAGCACTTGCGCGTCGGCCGTCCGCATGCACGATGTGGCCGGACACCTGCGCCAGTGCGACTTCGTACTCGAAGGTGGGGTCACCGAAGCGGGCGAAGTGATCGAAGGAGTCGTAACGCGAATGGTAAATGCCGTCATTCTCGCCCTCGCCATCGAATCCGAGATTCAGCGAGGCGATGCCCAGGTGGTTGAGGAATCCGGTGAAATCCGAGCCCCCAGCCCAGGGTTTGCAGCGGGATGTCACTGTTCGATACGGCACGGTCGGCGAATTCTCTGACCATCGGATCGGCATCCGGGGCCGCGCCCCTCACTTCGATTGCCGCGCGCTCGCGTCGCTGCACGCTGACTTTCGTTTCGGGGTCGAGGACGCCGGCGGCGACCTGGTTGACCATATGCTGCAGGGAGGGACTGCCGCCAGCAGCCAGGAAGCCGCGCGATTGGTGTCATCGGTATTGATATACGCTACCGCCTTCTGCTGCAGCTCCCGGTCGTGTGTCTCCAACCATTCCGTGGACCCCACCAGCCCCGCCTCCTCGCCATCCCAGCTCCCGTAAACCAGGGTGCGCGCGGGACGCCAGCCCTGCCGGTAGAGCGCGCCGAGCGCCTTTATTTCCTCCATCATCACGACGGTGCCTGACAGTGGATCCCAGGCGCCGAATACCCAGCCATCACGATGATTACCGCGGATCACCCACTGATTAGGGTCCGTCGTACCTTTGAGCATGGCGATCACGTCATAGATGGGCTTTCTACCCCAGTCGGACTTCACGACCAGATGCACCTCAGCCGGGCCGCCCCCGATGTGATACGTGAACGGCAGTGCTCCGCGCCAGCTCTCCGGCGCCACGGGTCCGCCCAGTGCCTGCAGCATCGGCGCCGCGTCGGCGTACGACATGGGTAGCACCGGAATCTTGAGAATGGTCTTCGCGTCCTTGATCGCCAAGTGCTTGGCGCCCGGGAACCGAGCCGTAGCCTGGCGTGGTCGGATCACCCGGATACTGCTCACCGCCGACCGATCCGCGCTGCACTCCCTCCGCAGGCCGCCAGGGGCCCTTCGGATAGGCGTCGCCGTTGAAATAGCCATCATCGCGCGGATCCGAATAGATGAGACAACCCACCGCGCCGTGCTCGTAGGCCAATTCCGGCTTAAGGCCGCGCGCACCGCCGCCATAGCGCGCGATCACGATCTTCCCCTTTACGCTCAACCCGTATCGGGCAAGCTCGCTGTAGTCATCCGGCATGCCGTAGTTGACGTATATGAGAGGCGCGGTCACATCGCCGTCCGCTCCGTACACGTTGTACGGGGGCAGCGCGCCGCGCGAGGCCCGACGTCCGATCGCCCTTCACGGGCGGCTCGCGCAGGGTCGCTTTGAATCGTGGTCGGTGCGACCATCTCGACCAGCTCCTCCCTGGGTGTTGGATACAGCACATCGAAGATCTCCATGTGCGCATCCCAGCCCCACTTCCTGAATTGAGCCAGCAGGAATTCCGCGTTCGCCTTATCGTGTGGCGAGCCGACCTGGTTGGGAGCCGATGAGAGTTGCTGCAGCCAGCCGCGCATCTCGCGCGGCGCTGAGTTGCGCATCGAAACGCTGCTCCAGATCCCGCTCCTGCGCCGCGCCGTTCGGCGCGAAACCCAGCATTGCCGGCGCGGTGCCGGGCACGTTGCTTTGCGACAACGCCGCTCCGGCAAAGCAGGTGAATGCCATCGAAGTCAACGTCACTATTAGCTTGCGCACTTCGCCTCCCCCAAACACAACTGGCGAAAGGATACACCTGAGCATGACCGCTGGTGTCACGCTTCGTCTCGAAAATCACCGCATATTCATCGGTATGGTGTGAAGCACAAGCGAACGTGTGCGTCTTACCGATTGTGCTCGTGCTGTGGGATTGGAAGAGGTGTAAGCCACGGCCACCGACGCATAATCCAGCTTTCGTACTGAGGCGTGATTCCCGCCGTTCCCGCAAGAAGACCCAACGACAGCTCGACCTCTGCTCCCATCTCAGCCCCGATCCTCGAACCGCAACGGGAACAGAACAAGCGTCGGTAGCCGGGTGAGCTGTCCCAGCTCCCGGGCTCGCCCGAGAGTTCAATCTGGTCCTTTGCGAAGACCACGAATGGATTGAACGCGGAGCCATGGACCTTCTGGCACCTCAGGCAATGGCACAATCCGGCTCTCTGCGGCGGGTGGTACAGGAGCAGAGCCAGCCTGCGGCATGCAGGCGCGAACGTTGCTGCGCGCTCACTCCGACAAACTGAATGAGGCTTTTTTATGGCAAGAGCTTTGTGGCGAGGCGCGATCTCCTTCGGCCTCATTTATCTCCCCGTCGAGGTACATACTGCCTCCCGCGAAAATACGTTGCCGCTGCACATGCTCGACAGCCGCGACTTCTCGCCCATCGGATATCGGCACATCAACAAGCGTACGGGCGAAGAGGTGGATTGGAAGCACATCGTCAAAGGCTATGAGCACAGGAAAGGCGACTACGTCGTTCTCACTGATGCGGATTTCAAGCACGCGAATGTCAAAGCCTCCGAGACCATTCAGGTCGAAACGTTCTGCGACGCCGCCGCCATCCCTTACATTTACTACGAAAAGCCTTACTACCTGGCTCCGGCGAAGGGAGGAGCCAAGGTCTATGCGCTCCTGCGCCAGGCCCTGAAGGCCACCGGCAAGGTGGCCGTGGCGACCTTCGTGATGCACCAGCGCGAACACCTGTGTGTCGTATCGCCGACCGAATCGTCCCTCACGCTTCTGACACTGCGCTTTCCGGATGAAATCCTGCCTGTCGAGACAGCCAGCCGCCGGGGCAAAGGTAACTTCGACCGAACTCTCCATGGCGAAGCAGTTGATCCAGCAGATGTCGGGAGATTTCGTGCCCAGTCACTTCAAGGACACCTATCACTCCGACCTCGAGCATCGAGTTCAGGAAAAGATTCGCAACAAGGAGACGCACGCCTTGGACGTGGAGCCCCCGGCGGCTACTGATCGGCCAAAGGTCGTTGATTTGATGGCGGCTCTGAAGGCGAGTCTCGGGAAGAGGAGCGCCGACTCCCGTTCCACCCTGACCCGGCGGCGACCCAGAGTCAGGAAAAGGGCCTGAGCTCTAACGGCCCGGGACGCGCAGCTTCACCGTGTCTCCGGTCGGCTGCCTGAGCTCCCACTCCCGCCAGGCGTCGGCTGACTGGCGCGGCAATCCCAGGATCACCTGCCGGGCCTCGTTGAGGCGATGCTTGAGAAGCGGCTGCAGCGCCGACAATGCAGACGCATTCTCCTTGTCCTGCGGTGATTCGGCCAGGGCGGTGTCGCAGAAGATCTTGAAATATTCGGCGTACCACTCCTCGTAAAGCTGCAGCGGGGCCTGCATTGCGCTGTCGTGCATCAGCTGATCGGCGAGAAAGCGTGTGCAGAGATAGCTCGACTCGGAGCGCAGATAGTTTCCATGCTCGGCCACCACGCTGGTGGCGTAATCCCGGGGCCCATAGAACAGTGCAAACAGGTGCTGCCGGCGTACGCCCACCACATGCTGAGCGCGTAGATATCCAAACATAGCCTTGCGGTGAATGAGGCTGAAGGTGGACCGCCTCAAAGCGTGCAGCTGTCGCTCGAGCTTCGTTTGTTCGGACACGCTCCTGAGGAGCCGGTCGTGTTCCGATAACCACCGTTGATAGGCGACCGGATGCTCGAGAATGCGGCTGACGAGCAGCTGGTTCTCGGGCCTGCCGGAGCGTGCCGCCACCTCTACGCAGCGCTCTGACTCCTCCATGAAGCGCGCATGTTTATATACCCACCCCAGCATCCCCTACTACCCCAACTGATTCGTTTCGAGCACCCGATCAGGAGTCGGGCCATTTTCCTCCGAGTATCCCCCACCGCTCACGAAGGTACAACGCCCCCCGGTCAATTTGCCCCCGAGCTGGAGCGTAAGCTGAAGGAGCACCCAGAGCGCTATGAGCTGCTGGCTCTTCAGGCTCGGACTGTAGAAAAGGCGCGGCTCGCGTGCAATCCATGCCCGATGAGGCTTTCGTGATGAATTGCGGATGCGCGTGGCGACCCTCAGCGCTTCCCCGTCCATCCTTTTCAGCGTAGTGCAGCTGCCAGAATGAGCCGGGCCTTCTCCCAATCGCGTTGCACGGTGCGCTCGGTAATGCCGAGCGTATCAGCAATCTCGCGCTCGCTGTAGCCGCCAAAATAGCGCATTTGCACCACCTGGGCCAGGCGCTCGTCCGCCTGCTCCAGCGTCTCCAGAGCCTCGTGTACCCGCAGTACCGTTTCCTCGCCAGCCGGGAGATCGGCAGCGAGACCTGTCGACAGCGTCAGCGGCCTTTGGTCACCGCCCCGCTTCTCCGCCAGCCGGTCCCGCGCTGCGTTGACGATCACCGAACGCATTACACGAGATGCGTAAGAGAAGAATGCCCGCCGATCCTCGGCCCGCAGCTCACCTGCATGTATGTACCGTAGAAAGGACTCATGAACGAGAGAGGTCGTGTCGAGCACGGTATTGCGGCCGCCGCCCGAGCGTAGCCGCGACTGCGCCAGACGATGCAGCTCCGAATAGGCGGCCTCGAAAAGCGCATCCCGCGCATCATGATCGCCAGCCTTCATTCGCGCGAGAAGTACCGTCAGCTGCGTCATTTTCGTGACAGTCACTACGGTTGAAGGCCTGCGGCAGCTCGCTCACGTACCTGGTCGTACGCCGCCGCCACCTGCCGCATCATCCCGGCCTGCGCCAACAGGCGCGCCAACGATGCACGGCGGTAGCGCCAGTCACGCGATGCGTCATCGGGCCAACCCTCGATCCGGGCGCGCTCAGCCGCGGCGGCATAGGCTCGAAACGCCTCGAGCAGGTACTCGCGACGCTGCGCACCATCCTGCGCCAGGTACGCACTCCCGTCATACCGTGCGCCGAAGCGCCCTAAGGCGTTGGGCTCAGCCGCGCGCGCAGCCTTCGCATACCAGCGAGCTCGCCTTTCGTTGTCAGCGTCCACAGCTGGGAGCTGCTGGTGCTGCAGGTCTGCAGCACGGCACCGTCTCCAGCCGCCGCGCCGGCAGCCATGCACATGGCGGCTCCACTGTTGATTCTTTGAATGTGTCCGTTGGTGATCTCCCATGCCTGGTTCAGATTGTTGTTGCATGACCAGCCGGTGACCGGTCCGGCGCCCGTGCTGTCGACGCCGCCGACCTGCAGGCATTCATTGCCGATGCCCGTGATGCCGACGCCGCCGATGAGCCCAACGCCGCCAGTGATGGTCAGCGCGTCGGCATTTGCAAAGGCCAGCGCAAGACCCACCGAGGTCAGGCCAAGCGCAAACCGCTTCAATTGAGAACGTTGTTCATTGAATTTCATGTCGGGACCCTCTCATGGATTGATACCGGGATACAGGGCCGCGTTGCTGCGCCATCGTCACGCGTCTCGGCGGCTCATTGAGTAAGACACCGTGCGGTATCGAAACCCGACATGGAGAGGGAGCTGGCCCGCGCGGACGTCCTTGTCCCGGCGCGGGCGAGAGGAAAACCCAGCCGCCGCCTGACGCGCGCGCGGCGGGACCGGCGGGAACGCACCCGCCGAATCGGTCAGGAGACCGGCGGCTGGCTCACTGACTGCTTCGCGCAGGTGAGCATCCGGTTCCAGTCGGAGAACAGGCCGTCCGGGTTGTAGCGCCAGGCCCAGATATGGAGGTAAAAGGTGTTCGGAAGACCTGGCTCGATCGCAAGCTCCTCGCGCCGAACGTGCTCGATCAGCAACTGCCCACGACTTTGCCGTCGAGCCTCAGCTGAAGTCCTCGGCCTCATAGACACGCCGGATCTCGATGATATCGTTCTCACCCGCCGGGCAACGCTTCGCCCACTCGATGGCCTCTTCCCGCGACTTGACGCGGATCATCCAGTAGCCACCGACGATCTCCTTCGCCTCCGCGAAGGGCCCGTCCGTCACCACGACCTTGCCGCGCGCGAATGACACCCGCGCACCGGCCGCCGGAGGGGTCAGCCCATCGAGAGCCAGCAGGACACCCGCCTTGCTCAATTGCTCGTTGTATTCTCCCATCTTGCGCACCGCCTCCGGGTCGGGCATGAAATCGGCCGGTACGGGTTTACGATAGGCCTCGGGAATCATGATCATCAAAAAGCGCATGTGGAAGTCTCCTCTTGCTCATGAGCTTGTCGAGCGCACCATCGCGAAATCGACCGGCGCGGAGGATTTTTAGCGGCGGAATTGCAGAACCCGTCGGGACCCTTAAACTACTGGAACCATGGCACGCCAATCGATCGCCTCCGGTACGGTGCACAGGATGCCGCCCGATTTTCGCAAAGCGATCGCGTCCGACACGTCAGCCAGGGTTCTATGGGCAAGCATCACGCCGTTGGCGCGCAACGAGTGGATATGCTGGGTGACATCCGCCAAGAAAGACGCGACCAGACATCACCGCATAGAAGTCGGTCTCGACAAAATGCGCAAAGGCATGCGCCGACCGTGTTGCTGGCCCGGATGCCCTCACCGCTGACCTCTCCTCGTGCTCACCTTTGAATTGGGACGCCGCAACCCCGCGAAAGTCTCTCGTAATACGATGCCGCAGGACACATCAAGTCGCACCCTACAGCCGGGGCGCGCCATACTCAAACCTGCGCAGCTGCTGGGAGGCCCGATGCGACTCACGCCAGCCCCGCCCCTTCCCGACTGGAACCGATGGATCCTGTGGGCGGTTCTGTTGCTCGGCGTTGGAGTCCTCGCGTTCATGTCATGGAGACTCCTGAAGACACTCGGATAGCCCCGGGCAATTTACCATATTCCCGAACCTGATCGAGACCTCCGCAGCGCGCGCTCTGTCACATTGACGCCCCTGCCGGCGTGACGGCGGTCATGGTAGTTATGTCGTGCCGAGCGTCTCATATCGAGCTCCCACGGCCGGTATATCTGCAGGGAGATCCGCACGTGAACAAGAAGTCGGTAATGCCGCAAGAGCACGAGGCATTGCCCGGGCGTACCACGCCCCTCAGCGTTCCGCAGAGCCATTTTGTGAACGGTCATCGCATCGTACCGCCGTTCCCGTCCAATCTGCGCGAGGTGGTGTTTGGCATGGGCTGCTTCTGGGGCGTGGAGCGGCTCTTCTGGCAGCTGCCCGGGGTGTATTCGACCGCCGTCGGCTACGCGGGCGGGTTCACGGCCAATCCAACCTACGAGGAAGTTTGTACCGGCGAGACGGGCCATGCGGAGGTGGTGCGCGTCATTTACGATCCCGCCAAGATCCGCTACGACGATCTTCTCAAAGCGTTCTGGGAATCGCACGATCCCACGCAGGGCATGCGCCAGGGCGGCGATATCGGCACACAGTATCGCTCCACGATCTACGTGACCGACAAGGCGCAGCGGGACGGCGCCGATAGCTCGAAGCGAGCCTATCAGGCCCGGCTCACCGCCGCCGGACACGGCGCCATCACGACCGAGATCAGCGAGGCGCCGCAGTTCTTTTATGGCGAGGACTATCACCAGCAGTATCTGGCGAAGAATCCCGAGGGCTACTGCGGCTTGGGCGGATGTGGCGTGCCTTTTGAATCTGCATGGCTGGCGGGCGATGAGCAGCCCCGATAGAAGCATCGCGGGGCAGGAGGTGGACGCTCTGCTGGAGGAATCCCATCCCCGGCACGTAGAGACGCTATTCCGCAATACCATCGAGAATGCGCCGGTCGGCATCGCCTACGCGGACCGCGAGGGCCGCTACCGCCACTGCAACCCCGCGTTCTGCGCCATGCTCGGCTACGACGCCGCGGAGCTCGAGGGCGAGTCGATGGAGAGCCTGACGCACGCGGCGGACCTCGAGTCCACCACGGCGGGCCTGCAGCAACTCTGGCGCGGGGAAATTGCTCACCTGGTGGTGGAAAAGCGCTATCTGCGCAAGAGCGGCGGCGCCCTGTGGGTTCATGCAACCACCTCGCTGGTCAGGGACGGTGGACCGGAACCGCAATGCTCGGTCGAGTTCCTGGTCGACATCTCGGCGCGCAAGCAGATGGCAGCCACCCTGCTGCAGAACCAGACACTGCTCGCTACCGTGATTGCCGAACTCCCGATCGCGCTGGTTGCGTGCGACGTCAGGGGCCAGTTGACGCATCACAACCGCGCTGCGGCCGAGCTGCTTGGGATTCCCTCGGCGGACACGTCTCAAGCAGGGCCGCGCAATCCCTACCCCCTCACCTCTCGAGTCTATCGGGCGGATGGCACGACGCCGCTTGCGCGCGAGGACCGTCCGCTGGCGCGGACTCTGCTCGGCGACAGCGTGCGTGACACCGAGCTCGTCATCGTGCGGCCAGACGGCCTGCGCCGCATCGTGTCTGCAAGCGCGCAGCGCTTGATCGGTCACACCGGGCAGCCACTGGGTGCTCTCGCGGTAATCGAAGACATCACCGAACGGCGGCTCGCCGAACAGGAACTCGACCGCGTGCATAAACTGCTGCTTGTTGCCTCCCGGGACGCGGGCATGGCAGAGGTCGCCACGAACGTCCTTCACAACGTCGGCAACGTCCTGAACAGTGTCAATGTCTCGGCGAGTATCGTTTCCGAGCGTATCAGGAAATCGAAGTGCGCGGGACTCACCCGGGTCGCCGCACTCCTGAGCGAGCATGCGTCCGACCTGACGACGTTTCTCACGGGCTCTCAGGGCAGGCACTTTCCGGTGTACCTGCAGGAGCTCGCCGCCGATCTCGTGGCGGAGCGTGATGCGGCCAGCTCAGAGCTCGCCGTGTTGCGCAGCAACGTCGAGCACATCAAGGAGATCGTGGCGATGCAGCAGAGCTATGCGCGTCGCGGCGGTGTGAGCGAAATGGTGGATATCCGCACTCTCGTGGAGGACAGCCTGCGGATGAACGAGGGGGCGTTCAGCCGTCACGGCGTGACGCTGCTGCGCGAGTTCGAGGAAGTACCGCTGATCACGGTAGACAAGCACAAGGTGCTGCAGATCCTGGTGAACGTGATCCGCAACGCCAAATATGCGTGCGACGAGTCCGGAAACGCCGAGAAGCGTGTGACGGTCCGGGTGCACGCGGCCAATGGCGCGGTGGTGATAGCCGTCATCGATACCGGCGTCGGTATCCCGCCCGAGAATCTCGATCGTATCTTCGGCCACGGCTTCACTACCCGCAAAGGCGGCCACGGCTTCGGGTTGCACAGTTGCGCGCTGGCGGCGAAGGACCTCGGCGGCGCCGCTGCAGGCCGCGAGCCCCGGCTCCGGTAAGGGGGCGACCTTTACTCTGACACTGCCCCTCGCGCTGCCGGAGAAGTCCCGTGGCCGATGACTCCGAGCCGCTGATCCATCGCCTGCTGATGATCGACGACAATCGGGCGATTCACGAGGACTATCGCAAGATCCTCACCGGCTGCGATGACACGCAGACCTCGGCGGCGGAAGCGGCCCTCTTCGGCGAGCCGCAGTCGACGACCTCGCGGCCGACGTTCGATATGGATTCGGCGATGCAGGGACGCGACGGGGCGGAGTTGGCGCGCCGCGCCCTCGCGGAGGGACGCCCCTACTCCGTCGCCTTCGTCGACATGCGCATGCCGCCCGGCTGGGATGGGGTGGAGACGATCGAAAACCTCTGGAAGATCGACCCGGACATCCAGGTCGTGGTCTGCTCCGCCTACAGCGACTACAACTGGATGGATCTGCTGGCGCGCCTCGGGCACTCCGACAAGCTCATCGTCATCAAGAAGCCCTTCGAGCCCATCGAAATCCTCCAGTCCGCGAGCGCGTTGAGCCACAAGTGGCACAACGCACGCGCACTCAAGCGTCACGTCGAGGGCCTCGAGCGTGTCGTCACTGACCGCACCCGCGGACTCGAGGCTGCGAACCGACAGCTGCGGCACCTCGCCTCGCACGACTCACTCACCGGTCTGCCCAACCGTCTGCTGCTCGAAGACCGCATCATCCAGGCCATTGCGCAGGCGAAGCGTCAAGCGCACGGATTCGCCGTCGCGGTGGTGGATCTCGACCGCTTCAAGCTCATCAACGACTCACTCGGCCATCGCGCGGGCGATGAGCTCCTGTGCGAGGTGGCGGTGCGCCTCAAGGGGGCCATCCGCGCCGTCGACAGCATCGCGCGTCTCGGCGGCGACGAGTTCGTGATCATCTTCGACGGGCCGCTCACGGAGGAGGAAACGCTGGAGTTGGGCAGGCGCCTGCTGAAGGTGATGGAGCTGCCCATGCAGCTCCTCGGCCTCGACGTGCATGTCTCGCCCAGCATCGGCATTGCGTTCTACCCGCGCGACGGCGCGAATATCGATACGCTGCTGGCGCACGCGGACGCTGCCATGTACCACGCGAAGGAGCGCGGTCGTAACAACGTGCAGTGCTATACCGAAAGCATGGGCAGCGTGACCCAGGAGCGCGTGAAACTCGAAAGCGAGCTGCACGAGGCGCTGCGCGGTGGACAGTTCGAGCTACATTACCAACCCAAGGTTGAAACCGCGACCGGCCGCATCAACAGCGCCGAAGCGCTGATCCGCTGGCGCCATCCGCAGCGCGGGCTGCTGCCGCCCGCTGACTTCATTCCGCTTGCAGAGGAGTGCGGGCTGCTCGATGCCATCGGCGAGTGGGTGCTGCATGAGGCGTGTCGCCAAGGCAGGATCTGGCAGCAGCGCGGTCCCCGCGCCCTGCGGGTCGCCGTCAATCTCGCACCCTCGCAGTTCCGCCTCGTCGACCTGGTGGGTCAGATTCGCCGCGCTCTCGATGCCTCGGGGCTCGACCCCACGCTCCTCGAGATCGAGCTGACCGAGACCGCGGTCATGAGCGATGCCGAAGAGTCCGTGCACATCCTGGAAGCCATCAGCCGCATGGGCGTGCTGGTATCGGTCGATGACTTCGGCACGGGCTATTCCAGCATGAGCTATCTGCGCCGCTTTCCGATCGACAAGCTCAAGATCGACCGCTGTTTCGTGGAGCAGATGACGGCGCGCCGCGAGGACGCGTCCATCGTGCGCGCGATCATCTCTCTGGCCCACAGTCTGTGCCTGAAGGTGATCGCGGAGGGAGTGGAGACTCCCGAGCAGCTGGCTCTGCTGACCGAGCTCGGCTGCGACCAATACCAGGGTTTCTATTTCAGCCCCGCCCTGCTGCCCGCGAAGTTCGAGGAGCTGCTGCGGATGGATCCCCTGACCGAAGAGGACGCGGCGCGCACCCAGAGCAAGCTCGCTCGCCTCAAAGCCTGAAGGCGACGAGCCTCGATTCACTCGGCCGCCTCATTCAAGGGCGCGCAAAATTCCCAGAACGGTTGGGCAATGAAGCATCCGGCGATGAAAGCCAGGATCAATATCCCGATCGCTGCGCTGCCGACCCCGGTAATCGCAGCGCCCATTCTCACCCCGTACAAGTGCATGCCCGTAATGGCGGCAATCAGCGCAATCCCGCCGGCGGTTCATGCTGCGCGACGGCGGGCCACAGGGTACCCAGGAAATCGATGGCCGCCACCCCGGCATACGCCTGCACGGCAGGAGCCGCGAGCCAATCGATCCAGCCGACCACGAAACCGGCCGGTTCGCCGAATGCGCGGCGCGCGTACACGCGGAATCCGCCGGCCTCCGGGTACATGGCCGCGAGCTCCGATACCGACACGGCACCCATCAGCGCGTAAAGCGCGCCGATGGCCCAGCAGACGATGATCAGAGTCGGGCTTCCGGCTGCCGCCGCCACCTCGCCAGGCAAACGCAGGATACCCACGCCCACCATCGTCCCGAAGGCGAACGCGAGCCCGAATCCAACGCCGAGAATCTTCCGCAGCGGATGCGAAGTGGCCACGTGTATCCGTGAGCCGGGGAAATAATTCGATTTGTAGCCGGCCGCCGCTCCAGATACGCCCGGGTCGAGGCAATGTCAAGGCTGGCCGCCCGGAACTGGCAATCGATTCATCAGGAAAGTGGCCATCCTTTTGAGCGGCCCGTTGCAGTACAGTTGCCGCCGCCTGGCGGCACTCACACGTAAACAGAGGATTTAGGCTCCACCATGGGCAAGAAGCGACTCTTCATTCTCGGCATCGTCATGGCAATCGCCTCGACCGTCCGCGCTCAAGCGATGGTCTTCAAGACCGATCATCGCGTCGATTATGATCAGGTCTCCGATTCCGCGTTGCGATCGCTCGCCCGGTCGGTCTTCACTTTCGTTCTCAAACAGGACCTGGTGCGGGCCGCCGATGGACACTATGAGTTCGCCAAACACGACACGCTGCAGAAGGCTCTGAGCCTCTGCTCCGATCAGAAATTCGGCGAGCAGATACGGGTGCCGACCCGTTGCTCGGGCTTCCTGATCGCACCGCATGCGGGCGTGACGGCCGGGCATTGCGTCAGTCCCTTGCAGATCAAGGACTTCTGCAAGAACTACTACATCGTTTTCGACTACCTGCTGCATCCCGGCGGACGGGCGCCGTTGAGTCTGAACAAATCATCGGTTTACGAATGCGACAAGATCGCGCGCCTGGCGTTCAACCCGAATGGCCGCACCGATGATTATGCGATTCTGCATTTCTCCCGACCCGTAACGCATCATGCCGCGTTGAAATATCGCAAGACAGGCAAGCTTGCCGATGGCGCCGGAGTGTTCATGATCGGATACCCCCGAGGCCTTCCCGCGAAATTCTCGCTCGATCGGAAAGTATCGAACAATACCGATCCGTCTTATTTCTCCGCCCCCCTCGACTGCTTCCATGGCAATTCCGGCAGTCCTGTGTTCAACGCAAAGACCCTGCAGATCGAAGGTATCTTCGTCCGCGGTGACGGCGACTTTCCCGGCGAGAACGACAGTTCCGTCGATCCGGAGATGATGGGCGACTTCGCCTTCGATAAAGCGCAAAAGTGCTGGCGAACCTTCGTTTGCCTCAAAGGTGAAGGCTGCACGGTCACAATGGACTCGACCCGGATCACGCGGGTTCCGCTGCAGAATTTCCTGCAATGATTCGTGCGGCAAAACCCGGCTCTGAGCCTGGTGCTGCGGCGGCGTAACTTTTCTGCGGCGACGGTGTTCTTGGGCCACTGCTGCGAAGAACACATGATCACAAGAACACCGCCCTTTCGCACCCCAGCGTGGCTCTATTTCCTGCTCGCCTTCGGCATTGCATGGGCCGTGTGGCTCTTTGCCGCGCTAGCGAGCCACGGCGTCATAAAGCTCTCGCACCCGCTGCAAATGGCGTGTCTCTTCGTCGGCTCGTTCGGGCCGCTCTTCGCTGCCCTGATCGCGACCTACCGTGATGGCGGCGGCCCGGCGGTGCGCGAATTCTTCGGCCGTTGCCTGCGCTATCGCATCGGGCCGGTCTATCTGCTCATGGCCGTGTTTTTGGCGCCGGTGCTCGCCGGAATTGCCACGTGGGTGCTGGCTCATCACGGCGGGCACCCATATGCGGTGCAGGTGACGCTCGCACAGCTGCCGCAGCTCTATCTGCTGTTGTTCTTTGCCGGCGGCTCGGTCAACGAAGAGTTCGGCTGGGCTTATGCGATCGATCGCCTACGCCAGGGACGTCGCCTGCTCTGGGCAGCGGTCCTGCTCGGGGTCATCTGGGGGTGCTGGCACATTCCACTGTTCTTCGTGGCAGGACTCACCCAGTCGTTCATCCCGTTCTGGGTCTTCGTCATCTTCACGGTTGCGCTGCGCCTGCTGATCGTCTGGGGTTACGAAAGCAATAACCGCAGCATCCTCATCGCTCTGCTTTTCCACACCGCCAGCAATCTCAGCTTCAATCTCTACGCCATGGTGGACCGCTCGCCGCAGCGCGATGAGCGGGCAATCCTGTGGTGGACGCTCCTGATGGGGTTGGTGGCCATCGTCGTGGCACTGAGTGCGCGCTGCTACAGGAACGGCCTCTCAGCAGCGGGCTGACTGCTATCGTTCCATCAGCTCGATGCGGTTGCCGAAGGGATCGTGGACGAATGCACGCCGGTTTCCCTCGAGCAGCTCGGGTTCCCCTGCGTGAAACCCTTTTTCCCGGCATCGCCGCAGAAGGCCGTCGAGGTCGGAGACGATGAGTCCCGGATGGGCTTTGGCGGAGGGGCGGAAATCCTGCTCGACCCCGAGGTGGATTTTTACCGAGCGGGTCTCGAACCAGCAGCCGCCGCGCGCAGCGAGCTGCGGCGGTTTGGGCTTTTCCCGCAGCTGCAGCACCTCGCAATAGAATACGCGTGCCTGCCCCTCGCCCCCCTTGGGCATCGCGATCTGCACGTGGTCGAGTCCAATGATGGCCATGGCCGCTACCCTATTTACCCTGGGCCACTCTACTCTGGGCGACTGCTCAGCGCGCAATAAATGGTGTTACGCGATGCACCGAGCATGCGCGCCGCCGCCGCGCTGGAACTGATCGTCACCTGATCATCGATGTCGTTCCAGGCCGTGGCGGGATGTTCTCCCTGGAAGGGCCGCAGGGCGTACGGTTTTTGACCCGCTCACGCTTATACACCTACGAGGAGTGGGCGCAGCTCGAACCGGAGAAGCACTAGACCGGAATACAAATCGCCCTTACCGGCCGTATTCTCCCACCGGGACGACATTGGGCTCGTCCGGCAGCTCGGCATGCATCAAGTGTTTGAGCAGGTAATTCTGCTGTACCCGGCGGAAATAGGGATCCCACTCGCTGTTGTGATGCATGTTCGGCACGATCAGCATATCGAACTGCTTACCCGCCTTGATGAAGGCATCTGCCAGACGCATCGTCCCGGCGGGATGGGTATTGTCGTCGAGCTCGCCATGGACCAGCAGCAGCTTTCCTTGCAGCTGCGCGGCCAGGGCGCCTGGAAACACCTTGCGGTAATCGACCTCATCGGGCAGGCCGTGGTAGATCTCGGGCCATGTCGTGGTGTAGATGCGATTCTCGTAGTTGCCGGCGCGGGCAACGCCGACCTTGTAGAATTCCGGGAATTGCGTCAGCGCGTGCGCGGTGGCAAAGCCCCCACCTGAGGTACCGCAAATACCAACGCGATCGAGATCGAGGTAGGGCCGGTCCCGCGCCAGTTGCTTCAGGGCCGCAACATGGTCCTCCAGGTATCCAGCCGTATCGAGGTTGTGATATGTCAGGTCGCGAAAGGCCTTCGAGCGGCCCATGTTGCCGCGGCCATCGAACAGGAACACCACGAACCCCAGGTCGGCGAGCGCCTGGGCATCGCCGAATATCGCCGGCCCGAATAGCGCCGAGTTCTTCGTGTCGCCGGAAAAGCTGGCCGGAATTCGCTGCGAATTCGGGCCGGGATAGACGTGTTCGGCCACCGGATAGGATTTTACGGGATCGAAATCCGCCGGCTTGAGCAGCACGCCATGCAGATCCCATTTGCCGTCCGCGGACTTGACGGTGAACGACTCCGGCATCGTGAAAGGCGGCAGCGGCGAAGCATTCTCGCGGGCGAGCTCGACGATCCTGCGGCCGTTTGCTGCGCGCAAGACCCAGGTGGCGAGCACATCGACACCGCCGATCCTATCGATGAAGCTCTCACCGCAGGGAGCAAAGGACGTTGCGAGATCGGACACCGCGCCACCAGGGCCCGGTGGTGCCGCAAACAGATGCATACCGGCCTCGGGGGTCAGGAGGTCGAGGGCGCTGCCATCCAGGCGCGCGCGATACGCCTTCACGCTGTAGACGTCATCACCGGGCTCACGCCCGCTACCCGTGAAATAGAGGCACCCCTTCTCCTCATCGACGTGCAGGACATCCCGCGCCAGCCATTCGCCGGCAGTGATGGCGTTCTTCAGAGCCCCGCTGCCGCCATCATGGAGATAGAGGTGACCCCAACCACTCCTTTCCGAGAACCAGATGACGTCGCCATTCTTCAACGTACGAGTGGCGAGCGGGCATTGCCAGCCCCAGCTCGGTAACATCGAGCCGGCAACGTGTTCCTCTATCAGGACGCGTGCGTGACCCGTTTTTCCATCGGCCTGCACGAGCCGTATCTGCTTGCCACGGATGTTGACATCGATCAGATAGACCTTGTCACCCGCCGGATCCCACCAGACTCGCCCGTAGTTGATCGGCGAAACGAGCGCGGCATAGAGAGGGCGGTATTCGATTGGAGTGCTCTTGGCGGTCTCGACGTCATAGATGAAGTGTTCAGCGACCGCTCCCTTCTCCCCCACGATATCGAAGCGATAGCCATGGAGCTTGGGTCGGAAGCTGCCATCGTCCGGCACCGCCTGGAGCAGAAACATCTCCGCGACATGGCGCTCATCGATCCGGTGATAGACGAACTTCCTGCCATCCGGCGACCAGACGAGCGCCGGCGGCGGATTCACCCCCGCGCGCTTGAGGAATATGGGCACCGCGGACGACTCCGGCATGCCGCCATAGTCAAAGTGGGCGCTGCCGTCATGGGTAACGGCCTGCTCATCCCTGCCCGGACTCTTGATCCAGAGATTGTGGTCACGAATGCGGACCTCGTGACCTCCCGCCGGCGCGACACTCGGCAGCGGTGAGGATGGCGCGACAGCCTCCTGCGTCCTGGCTTCCATCCTGCCCAGATCGCACACGATGGCCTCGTCCCCGGCAATCAGGGTGAAGACCTCGCGGTTTGTCGCGCTGATTGCCTTGATCGGCAGCTGCCTCGAATCGACTTCCTTCTGCAGCAGCCGCGATAGCAGCACGGCCATTGCCGCGTGGTCGAAGAGCGGCTCCATGCGTCCGCTTCGCGTATCTACCCTGCGAAACTCCGTCCCCTCCCCGTCCTGGTGCCGATACGCAAGCGACTCGCCCTCATCCAGCCAGCGATAGGCGATATCACCATTCCAGGTGTCCTTGGCCGAGCCCAGCAGGAACCGGTCCGCGCGTTTGAAGTCTTCGTGTGTGATTTTCATGGCATTGAGCTCTGGCCTCGCAGGATGCTATGGACTGGCCCGCCCTAAACCAAGCGAGATTTCTTTATACGAGCGATAAGGCGGGGCGATGGGGGCGTTCGGCCCCGCCCTTCACCATCCGGACTATAATGTGGGAAACAGCGCCTGAATCGAGGTCGAATACCCGTATGTGCCACATCCATCCGGCCGGGCGCAGGATCTCGCCGTCGCGCGTGCTTGCAGCCCTTCTGACCGTCGTCTGCTTCGCGCTCAGTGCTCGACCGACGCAGGCGCTGCAGCCCAATCCGCTGCATATCGGCCTGACGCCCGCGCTCGGCTGGAGCAGCTGGAGCAGCTTCAGGGGAAATGCGAGCACAGCGAAGGACGAGGCGGTGGCGCGGGCCATGGTCTCGAGCGGTCTTGCGCGGCTCGGCTACCGATACATCAATCAGGACGATGGCTGGTACGCAGTGCCCGCACGGATTCGGGCCCACCGTCAGCAGCGCACCCCGGTCACGGCGCACCGACGGTAAATCAGTGGGGGATCTGGATTCCCAATGAGCGCTTTCCGGCGCGAGGATCCACGAACGGCATCAAGGCGCTCGCCGACTACGTGCATGGTCTCGGACTGAAATTCGGCATCTATCTCACACCTGGCATCTCCGCGGAGGCGGTCGCGAAGAACACGCCCGGTAGAGGGAAGTGTGGCAGGCCGTCTCACCGGCAAGCCGAGCGGCTACACCGCCGACCAGATCGCCACCACGACGCCGGAGCAAAACTATAACTGCGGCGGTTCCGAAGGCAATGCGGGGGGCATGGTTGGACTCAACTTCTCCTCACCGGGCGCGCAGCTGTTCGTGAATTCATGGGCGGACACGCTGGCCTCGTGGGGAGTCGATTTCGTCAAGCTCGACGGGATCAGATATCCCACCGACGTCCCCGAGATCAAAGCGTGGTCGCTGGCCCTGCACCAAACGGCCGAGCCGATCAACTTCGACGCCACCGAGGGCTACACGGTGAAGCTCGCTCCGACCCTGGAGAAGTACGCCAACCAATGGGAGGAAGGCTGAAGACATCGAGTGCTACAGCTGCGACAAGGGCGCCAACCATGACGAGACGTTCCCGCTCACCGACGCATTTCCTCTCACCGTGTGGACCGACCCCACCGAAAAGGTCCTCTCTCGGAGGCGGACCATCGAAAGTGGTCTCGAGGTTCGATTACGCGGCGCAATGGCAGCCCTACGCCCATCCCGGCGGCTTCAATGACCTCGACTCGGTCGAGGTCGGCAACGGCAGCAACGACGGCATCTCCTTCAGCGCGCGCCAGACGGTGCTGAGCCTCTGGTCGCTTGCTTCATCGCCGCTGCTCCTCGGCAGCGATCCGCGATACCTGGCGCCGGAGGATCTGGCGCTGCTGAGTAATCGAGCGGTGCTCGCGGTCGACCAGGATGGCTATCGCCGCTCGACGGATCCGAAATGCGCGCACCGAACAGGTATTCGCCAAGCGCGAGCGCGCAGGAGATGTGATCGTCGGTCTCTTCAACACCAGCACGACGAATTCGGAGAATATCTCGATCGCCCGCCGGCGATCGGGCTGCCGACAGGCTGTGCGGCCTATGCCCTCGAGAACCTCTGGTCACACAACAAGACGTGCCATTCACGGTCGGATCACCGCCACTGTTCCCCCGGAAGGAGTCGCACTATTGAAAGTGACCCCGCATTGTGGCTGAATCTCAGCATCGACCTATAATTAAGTATGTAACGTAAGTAGTTGTATTACAGTGATTCTTTCATGAATTTTGCGATGGAGGCGGTGAAGGCCTTCCGACTCTCTTCCCACTGGTAAAACATGTGGCCGCCGCCGAAGTGCTGCACGGTCACCCGCTCGGCGACGCCCGGCTCGAGACGCATGAGATTTCGCAACCGGTCGCTCAGGTAGTACGGTGTCATGAGGTCGTACCACCCGTGCGTGATGAATGCCTTCATGTGCGGATTCATCGCCAAGCCGAAGCGGAAGTCGTCGACCGCGCCCTCCGTCATCTGGATGTAGTGCAACGCTTCGTCGTTTTTCCAGGCTGAGAACACGTCGATCTCGAGGAGCTTGTATTCGCGGTCGGTCTCGACACCGATCACCGACCGCAGCTGCTGATTGACCGCCATGGTGAAAGCAGGCCAGAAGCCGGTCAGCGTCGGGTCGGCGCCGAAAAACACGTCTCGGTCCGGGAACGGGTCCGTCGTTGCAATCGTAGCGTCGTAACGACCCACAACCTTTTGCTCATCGCGTAGCAGCTCGCGCACGAATGTGCCGACCCGGATGCGGCCCTCGGCACGCGTAACCAGGTCTCGACTGAGACCGACCAGGTCCGCGAAACGTCCGAGCACCCGCTCGCGCTCGACGGCAGGCATGGCGGCGCCGCTTGCGAGATATGAGGCATAGGGGCCGGTCGCAAATGCTTCCGCCTCGCGCAGCACTTGCTCGATCGGCGTGCCACGCTTGAAGACGCGCGAACGACCGTGGTAAGTGGCCGAGGCGGCCATGGTCGGCACCAGGTGCAGCCACGTCGCAACTTCGTAATCGCCCCACCCGTAGGCCATGGAGAGATGCACGGGCTCGAGCGCTGGCGAGATGAGGATCGAGCCGTTGAGACCGATCCCCTTCTCCTGCAGCAGCCTGGTCAGGCGCCCGGCGCGATAGCCGCCGTAACTCTCACCGGCAATGAAGATCGCCGAGCCCCAGCGGCCGTTTTCCGACAGCCAGCGGCTGATGAACTCACACATCGCGTCGAGATCACGCCTGACGCTAAAATATTCGTTGGGGTTGTCGTCTTTCTTAGCGTCGCCTTTAGCGTCCTCCGCCTCGACAGCACGGCTGAAGCCGGTGCCCACGGGGTCGATGAAAACGATATCGGTGAACGCGAGCCACGACTCCTCGTTGTGAACGAGGCGCACTGGCATGGGCGGTAATGACCCGTCCTTGGGCAGGTCCAGACGCTGCGGGCCGACCACACCCAAATGCAGGAACGCCGAGGCGGCCCCGGGACCGCCGTTGAAGGTGAACGTTACGGGCCTGCTCGGGTCGGGTCCATCCTTGATATAAGAAACGGAAAAGACTTCGGCGGCCGGCTTTTCCTTCTTGCGCAGGACCACCCACTGCGCGCTAGCGGTGTAGTCTATATCATTCCACTTTGCCTTCTGCGCAGCCCCACGCGGCGCTTTGTACCCCGTGTCCGCCTTCTGCTCGCTCTCACTCATACTGCCTCCCCGGATTCGAAATACGGGCCGGTGCCGGACGATGTTCTTTGTCCACATACCCCCCCACCGAGACGATGTTGGGCTCATCCGGCAGCTCGGCATTCAGCAGGTGTTTGAGAAAATAATTTTGCTGAACCCTGCGAAAATACGGATCCCACATGATGGCGTGATGTACCCCGGGCATGATCAGCATGTCGAACTGCTTGCCCGCCTTGATGAAGGCATCGGCCATGCGCATCGTCCCGGCGGGATGCGCGTTGTCGTCCATCTCACCGTGCGCGAGCAGAAGCTTCCCCTTCAGCTGCGCAGCCAGCTTGCCGGCAAACACCTTGTCGTAATCCACCTCACCGGCAAGCCCGTGGTAGGTTTCGGACCACTTGGCGACATTGATGCGATTCTCGTGATTGCCCGCGCTGGCGACACCAACCTTGTAGAAGTCTGGAAATTGCGTGAGGGCGTGCGCGGTAGCGAAGCCCCCGCCTGAGGTCCCGAATATGCCGACGCGCTCGACATCGAGATAGGGTCGGTCCTTCGCCAGTTGCTGCAAGGCAGAAACGTGGTCCTCCAACGATCCCGCCGTCTCCATGTGATGATAGGAGAGGTCGCGGAACGCCTTCGAGCGTCCCATGTTGCCGCGACCATCGAACAGGAACACGATGAACCCCAGGTCGGCCAGCGCCTGGGCGTCGCCGAATATCGCCGGTCCAAATATCGCCGAGCCCATCGTGGCGCCGGAGAAGCTCGCCGGCATTCGCATCGTCTGCGGGCCGGGGTAGATGTGTTCCACCACCGGATACGATCTTTGGGGATCGAAGCTCGCAGGCTTGAGCAGCACGCCGTGCAAATCCCACTTGCCGTCGGCGGACTTGACGGTGACAGACTCCGGCATGGTGAAGGGTGGCAGCGGCGAGGCATCCTCGCGGGCAAGCTCGACGATTTTCTTCCCATTCGCTGCGCGCAGTACCCAGGTCGCCAGCACATCGACGCCGCCAATCCTGTCGATGAAGCAGGCGCCGCCCGGTGCGAAGGACGGCACCGTTTCGGGCTCCCCGCCGCCGAGGTTCGGCGGCGCGACGAAGAACACGTGCATTCCCCGCTCGCGCGTCAGCAGCTCGATGCTGCTTCCGTCCAGGCGTGCGCGATACGCCTTCACGCTATAGACGTCATCTCCAGGCTCACGTCCACTGCCCGTCAAGTAGAGGTACCCGCCCTCCTCGTCGACATGCAGGACATCCCGCGCCAGCCAGTCGCCGGATGTAATCGCGTTCTTCAGCGCTCCCGTCCCGCCGTCGTAGAGATAGAAGTGGCCCCAGCCGCTCCTTTCGGAGAACCAGATGACATCGCCGTTTTTCAAGGTGCGCGGGGTGGGCGAGCATTGCCAGCTCCAGCTCGGCAACATCGCCCCGTGCACGGTTTCCTCGATGAGCACACGCGCAATGCCCGTCTTGCCGTCGGCCTGGACGAGCCGCACGTGCTTGCCACGGGTACTGATGTCGATCAGGTAGACCTTCTCCCCCGCCGGGTCCCACCACACTCTCCCTTGGTGCATCGCCGATACGAGCGAGGCGCTGATGGGCCGATATTCGATGGGAGCGCTCTTGCCGGTATCGATGTCGTAGATGAAATGCTCGGTGAACGCGCCCCTTTCCCCGACGATGTCATAGCGATAGCTATGGAGCTTGGGTCGGAAGCTGCCATCGTCCGGCACTGCCTGTAACAGGAACATTTCCCGGACGTGGCGCTCATCGAGTCGGTGATAGACAAACTTCCTGCCATCCGGCGACCAGGCAAGCACGGGCCACAGATTCACTCCCATGCGTTTGAGGTAAATCGCCACCGCGCACGATTCCGGCATGCAGCCATAACCGTAGTGCGCAATACCGTCGGTGGTGACTGCCTTCTCGTTGCCGTCCGCATCTTTGATCCAGAGATTGTAGTCACGAATGCGCACCTCGCGACCTCCTGTCGGGGCGACATTCGGCAGCGGCCCGGGCGACTGCGGCACCTCCTGCATCTTTGCTTCCTTGTGAGCCAGATCGCACACGACAGTTTTGCCGCGCGAGGTCAGCGTGTATACCTCGCCTTCGATCTTCCTGATGGCATCGATCGGCAGGTCTTTCGGCTCGACCTCCTTCCCGAGGACTCGCGCCAACATCGGAGCCATCGCCGCATGGTCGAACAGGGGCTCGATGCCTCCAGTTGCGGTGTTCACCTTGCGAAACTCCGTCCCCTTGGCGTCCTGGTGTTTGTATGCCAGCGACTTTCCCCTATCGACCCAGAAACAGGCGATATCACCGTTCCACGTGTCCTTGGCGGTGCCGAGCAGGAACCGGTCGGAACGTTTGAAATCGTCGTGGGCGATCTTCATGGTGCCTTCTTAAACCCGGGCGTTGCCAAATGGTATTGGGACGCAAGGAGGACACCAAGCGAGATTTGCTTATGAGAGCGATAAGAAAACCCAATGGGCACGCATTGGTACGTCCAGCCGGACGGTCGCGATGCTTCTGCTGCGAAATGGGTCTGCCTGGGATCCCCGCGGCAGATGCTAGGGCACGAGCATAGAAACGCTGACGCCATCCACGACGTAAACCCGACCATTTGTATCGACGCCAACGCCGCGCGGATAGGTATATGCCGAGCCCAGCGTTACCACGGCGCCGTAGGCTCCGCCGCTGTAGGGAATTTCCTTCACCGCGCCATTTGACGTATCGGCCACGAACACATCGCCGTAAGCATCTACCGCCACGCCGTCGGGATATGAAAACCCCGAGCCAAGAGTCGTCGGCGACCCATAAGCGCCACCGCTGTAGGGTATTTCCTTGACCGCATTGTTATTGGAGTCAGCGACGAACACGTCGCCGTTCGCATCGACCGTTACGCCGCTGGGAAAGGAGAAGCCGGACCCCAGGATCACCGGCGCGCCATAGGCGCCGCCACTGAAGGGAATTTCCTTGACTGCACTGTTATTCGAGTCGGCGACGAACACATCGCCATTCGCATCGACCGCCACGCCCGCGGGAAAGGAGAATCCCGAACCGAGCGTCACCGCCGCACCATACGCCCCACCGCTGAAGGGAATCTCCCGCACCGCACCGTTGTACGTATCGGCCACGAACAAATCACCGTTGGAGTCCAATGCTACGCCGCTCGGATCGGAAAAGCCCGAGGCGACGACCTCGGGTGTACCATAGCTTCCGGCGCTATAAGGAATTTCCTTTACCACATTGTTGTTGCTATCGGCCACGAATATATCACCGCCGACGTCCACCGCGACTCCGCCAGGACCGCCGAACCCCGACTCGAGAGCCACGGTAGTGCCGTAGCTCCCATTGTCGTAGGGAACC
Source organism: uncultured Pseudomonadota bacterium (assembly GCA_963726045.1). Lineage (GTDB taxonomy): Bacteria > Pseudomonadota > Gammaproteobacteria > Steroidobacterales > Steroidobacteraceae > 13-2-20CM-66-19. The sequence goes on along the minus strand of CAVSAZ010000006.1, from coordinate 623,446 downwards.
TGCTTCACCCCGTCGTCACCGGTATCGGCCACGAGCACATCGCCGTTGGCATCCACTGCCACGCCCATGGGATAGGAGAAGCCGGAGCCAAGGGCCACCGGCGACCCGTAGACCCCGCCACTGTACGGAATTTCCTTCACCGCGCTGTTGTAGGTATCGGCCACGAACAGATTGCCACTGGCATCCACCGCGATGCCCGAAGGGCGGGACAGCCCCGAGCCGATGTTCACGGACGAGCCGTAGGCCCCGCCGCTGTAGGGGAGCTCCGTAATCACGTTGGCGCCCGAATTGGCCACGAAAACATCACCGTTGGCATCCACAGCGAGGTCATTGAGCTGATTCAACCCCGCGCGGAGCATCACCGCCGTGCCGTAAGCCCCGCCGCTATACGGAATCTCCTGGACGTCGCCGTTGTTGTAGTCGGCGACGAATACATCGCCCCTGGAGTCCACCGCTACACCGGTGACGTTGTAGTAGGTCGGACCCACGGTCACCGCTGTGCCATAAGCCCCGTTGCTGTAAGGGACCTCTTTGATCGCATTGTGGCGGGAATCGGCGACGAAGACATCACCGTTCGCATCCACCGCCACACTGCTCGGTCCGCTGAATCCCGAGGCCACGGTGATCGGCGTCCCGTAGGTGCCGCCGCTGTAGGGAAGCTCGAGCACCGAGTTGCTCCCGGAATCGGCTACGAACAGGTTGCCGTTGGCGTCGACCGCGACGGCCTGCGGGCCGTCGAAATAGTGCTCCAGGATTTTGCTGATTGGCGTCGCGACGGAATTACAGGCAACGGCAACGTCGTTCACCTGACCGGCGGCCGTGCCACTGCCATTGGTGGGCGCACAGGCGAGATTGATGCCATAAGGCTGGGTACCGACCGTTACGTCGTAGTTGCCTCCGTAAGCGATGCCGCCATTCATCGAGAATTGCGCGGCGTTGGCCGCGATGGAAGTGGGATCGGTGGCATTATCCAGCAGCACCAGACCGGAGCGGGTGAGTCCGGTCACGGTGCCGCCGATGGTATAGGTCGCCGCCGAGCAGGTCACTGCGACGCCGTTGAACGCCCCGGCGGGCATGGTGCCGACGCCGGAGCTCACCGAGCAGGTTTCATGGGCAGGCTGAGTCTGGACTTGCACGTCATATCCGGCGCCGGAGGGAACCGGATCATCCAGAGTGAACGAATTTGCGCCGGAGGCGACGCTGAGGGTGTCCGAGCCATTGCTGAGCACCAATCCACTTTGCGTCAGCCCAGCGATGCTGCCGCCCAGATCATAGGCGCCAGTCGCGCACGTGACCGCCACACTGGCGACGTTGCCCGCACTCATGGTGCCGCTGCCCTGGGCCACGCTGCAACTCAGGCCCGGCGGGCTTCCCTGTACCTGCACGTCGTAGCGCCTTCCGAAGGCCACGAGTGTCGGCATCGTGAAGGTGGTCGCAGCGGCGGCGACATTCAGGACATCAGTGCCGTTCGCCAGTACCAGGCCGCTATTGTTGCCGAGCCCACTGATTGTCCCACCTACCGCGAAGGGTTGGTCGGTACAGCTGACAGCCACGCTCGTCACATTGCTTGCCGGCATCGAGCCGGACCCGTGGCTCACCGAGCACGCAAGCCCCGCGGGCTGCGCACTCACCGTGATCGCGTAGCTGCTGCCGTAAGCTACGGGGGCGGAAAAGCTGAAGCTGCTTGCATCGGACCCGACAGCGAGCGTAACCGCGCCATTGGCCAGTACCAGCCCCGATGCCGTGAGGCCCGAAATGGTGCCTCCGAGCCCAAACGCCTGGTTGGAGCAGGTCACCACGACGTTGGCGACGTTGGCCGAGGCGATGGTGCCACTTCCGGCTGCGACGGAACAGATCTCCCCGGCGGGCTGGGTGGCGACCGTGACCGTGTAAGCCGTTCCGGAGGTGAGATCCGGAGCAAGCGCCACGCTGGTCGCTCCACCGCCAACCGTGACCGGTGCTCCGTTGACCGAGAGCACCAGACCGGCAGCGGTGAGGCCGCTGACCGTGCCCGTCAAGACGTACTTGGCGCTCGAATCTGCCGCGGGATCCGGATTGCCGCCGCCGCAGCCGCTGATGGCGAGGACCGAGCACAAAATCGCAGGAACGAATGCGCAGGAGCGAAGGACGAGCATGCTTGCTTTCCTTGATGACCCGACCATCGGGCCGCGAACATAATCAAGGAATTCTGGGGTGCCGCCCCAGAGCCAGTCGCGATGCGCGTCACTGAATCAGGCGTGGAGCACGACGGGCCCTACGGACCGTGACCAGCATCACGAGCGCGGGGCTCGACGGAATGCCCACGCACGATCGTTGCCCTCCTTGGGATCGCAAAGCTCACGAACTACGGTGACGTGGCGGGCTGAGGCGGGGTTGGCGCCCTCGGTGACGTCGGTTTGCGCGGTGGCTGGGCCGGCGTCGATGGCTGACCCGATTTGCCTCCTTGATTGCCTCCCTGTGAACCGCCAGTGGGGCCCTTCCCTTTTGCCGCGCTGATGACCTGCGCGATGCTCTGCGTGATTTGTGAGGTCGTTTGGCCGAGGGCCGAGATCATCTGCGTGATCTCCTGCGCCGACCAGGGACAATTACCGCCCTGGAAGTTATTGGCGGCTTGCGCGGCAGCGGAATTGAGGAGAATGCCGTCATCGTCCAGGTTCTTCTGCAGAGGCTGGAATTGTTGGTTGACCTGGTCGACGCACTGTTGCGCCGCGGGATTGGTTTTCGGGCAGTTGTTCATCGCGATACTGCGCTGCGCCTCGAGCTTGAGATACGCATCGTTGAGCTCCAAACGTGACTTGGCGATGCTCTGCATCTGCTGCTGATACGCAGCCGCGCACGGGTTTGCGGCCTGCGCTCCTGCCGGCGGCGTGCCAAGAACCAGCGCCGGCATGAACGCGAAAAAGGCATACAGGTGCAAACGGCTGAACTTCATGAGCGCCATACCCCCGTGATCGTCCCCCGCTCCCATTGTTCGTTCGCGTGGCGGGATTGACGGGCAGATTGTACTCTCGCGGCACCACAGGGACGGATTTTTGCCCTGGCCTGTCGATCCGCGGTGGCGCTGTTCGACTACTGCTCGGCGCATCCTTTCGCTCTGCACGGAGAACCTCATGAAGTACCTCACTTTCATCCGCCATCCCGAATCGTTCCGGGATGCCGGACCGCCGCCGGCGCTCCTCGAAGCGATGGGTCAGTTCGTGCAGAAATCGCTGCAGGACGGATCGCTCGTGGATACCGGAGGCCTGCTGCCCACCAGGGAAGGCTTCCGCATACGGCTCTCAAAAGGCGAGATTTCCATGACTGACGGTCCCTTCAGCGAAACCAAGGAAGTGATTGGCGGCTGGGCAATAATCAGGGCCGATTCCAAGGCCGAGGCGGTTCGCATCGCACGGGAATTCATGGAGCTCCATCGCAGGCACTGGCCGCAATTCGAGGGCGAATCAGAGGTCCGGCCGATGTTCGAGCCCGGGACCGTGCCTGGGCAGAAGCAGGGCTGCGCGCCGACCTCAGCTTCCCGCTGAGGCCTTGGCCGCGGCTTGTCGCGTCCGCAGCTCTGCGATGCCTTCCTGCACCAGGCCGAGCACGATGATCCAGGCCACCGCGCCGAGCAGCATGTACAGGCCGTCGAACGGCAGCTCCAGTGGTGAGTCCCAGATCATGTGCAGCAGGACGGCCGCCGCGAACACACGGGTGAAGCGCGGGTCCTTCAGCATCTCGAATCGAAACGGCGCATCGCCCTTTACGCGCCACAGGGCAGCTGCGGACATGGCGGTCCAGGCGATGTGACCGAACGGAGACAGCAGCCCGCGACTCATGATGAGTTGACGCATGGCGTCGATGTCATTGAGCTGCAGGGTCACATTGCCGTTGTTCTGCATCGAAACGCCGAGGTGCTGCAGGAGATAGAGGAACGCGTAGCCGGCCGATTCGAATGCCGCGAAACCGGCGCCCACCGCGGCGCCGAACAGCAGCCCGTTGAGGATGCTGCGGTACTTGCGGTTATTGATGACGAACGCCAGCACGAGCAGCTTGCCCGGCTCTTCGATGAGGCCCGCGACGGATGCCCCCAGCCAGTCGAGTTTGAAGCCCGATGCGACCTCATAGCCAAGCAGCGACAGGATGATTGCAGCCGCGCCACCGAGGGCGACCAGCCGCACGACCTGATAGAGCGAGACGTTGCGCCGGATGTTGAGCTCGAAGAAAAGGATCAGCGTCGCAAATGGAATCCCGAATGAGCCCACGAAGATGATGGCAGGCAGGAGTTTGACGTTGCCGAACTGCTGCCAGGCCTGTACGAAGGCGATGTAGGTCCCCAATGCGAGCAGAAAGGTGCGGAAGAAGACCCAGGGCTTCGGCCAGCGCACATCGATCTGCGTGAGCGCTGGCGTGGTATCGGGACCACCGACCGAGAAGTAGCGCTCGACCTCCTCGTCCGAATGACGGCTGAACACCTCGGAGAACGTCTCCCCAAGGGAGAAACCCTGCAGCTTCTGCACGCCGGCGGCGGTGGAAATGCGGTCGGAAACACGACCAAAGAATGGAGTCCCGTCGGAGCCCTCGGACACCGGGGTCGCGCTGGCCGCAGGCGCGGCGGAGGCGCCGGTCGGCTTTGAATCGGGAGTGTAATCGCCGCCACTATCGCCGGAATGAACGTTCAAGCAGTGCCCCCACTACCGAGCTGCTGATGCATCGCAGCAGGACTCGTGATTCGGTTGGCCACAGTATGCGCGAACCCGGAGCACCAGCCATCCCGACTATTGGGGGGGGTTGAAACCGCATCTTCCGCTTATGGGCTCCGCCGGCCGGAGCCCTATTACATAGTGTGTAATTGCCGGGCGGCACCCCATCCACAATGATTCGACCCATAGCGGGCTGCCAATGCAGCCCATCGTAGCCACTACCCCGAGGTCGAAACATGCAAGCCTTTCCCGTTCATACCATCGAATCCGCGCCCGCGCAGTCGCAACCGTCCCTGGAGGCGCTTCAGGGAACCTTTGGAATGCTCCCGAACCTCCTCGGGGCCATGTCCACCTCCCCCGTGCTCATCAGCGAGCTGGTCGCCCTGTTCCAGAAGGTGCACGGCAGCAGCTTTTCAGAGCAACAGATTCAGATCGTTTTACTCACCAATGCGGTGACGAACGCCTCCGCATGGCCGGTCGCATTCCACACCGCGCTCGCATTGAAGGCCGGCGTGGCTGCCGCCGACGTGCAGGCGATCCGCGAGCGTGCCATTCCTCCGAACCCGAAGCACGCGGCTCTCTCCACGCTGGCGAGAACCCTGATCGAAAAGCGCGGCCGGCTCGATGATGCCGACGTATCCCGATTCCTGCAGGCGGGCTTCGACAAGGCCCGGCTGCTGGAAGTGATCGGGGTGGTTGCCGCTTCCACCATCACCAACTACACCGGCAGCGTTACCAAGCCACCGGTAGAAGCCGCGTTCGCGGAGTATGCTTGGAGCGCCCCGTAAGCGGAGAACGAGATGCCGAGGAAGAGTGACTTGGGCGTCCTCCTGAAGGAGTGGCGCGGTCTGCGGCGGCGGAGTCAGCTCGACATCTCCATGGACACGGGGATCTCGCAGCGGCAGATCAGCTTCATCGAGAGCGGACGCAGCGTTCCAAGTCGCACCACGTTGATCAACATCGCGGCAGCGCTGGACGTTCCGTTGCGTGAACGGAATGTCCTGTTGCTCGCCGCCGGCTATGCGCCGCTGTATTCGAACGCGGCGTGGGATTCGCAAGATATGAAGAGTATCAACAAGGCCCTGGAGCGGGTGCTGGCGCAGCACGAGCCCTATCCGGCGATCGTCATGGACCGCTATTGGAATGTGCTGATGACAAACAGCGCGGCGCCGCGCTTCTTCAACTGCTTCATCGACATGTCGGCGCGGCCGTCACCGCGCAACATGCTGCACCTGATATTCGATCCCGAGGGCATGCGGCCGTTCATCGCCAATTGGCAGCCCCTGGCCAAGGCAATGATCCAGCGTGTCTACCGGGAAACCGTCGGCCATGTCGTCGATCAGCAGACCAGGGACCTGGTGACGACTCTCCTCGCCTATCCCGACGTCAAGTCGGATTGGAGAGCACCGGAGAAAACAGGCGACTCGCCGATGATCCCGATGAGTTTCGTCAAAAATGGCGACACGATGAACTATTTTTCCCTGCTGACCACGGTCGGTACTCCCCAAACCATCGCCGCGCAGGAGCTGCGGATTGAATGCATGTACCCCGCCGATGACGCAACGGAAGTTCTGCATGCACAACTGCTCGCCGCATCGGTGACGAGACACTAGCTGTTGCCGCCGTGAAATCGCCCGAAATGCCGGGCCGAGAACAGGGAGATCAGCAAGGCACCCGCGGCCGCCGCGCCCGCCTGCACCGTATCACGTAAGTCAAATTCCCCCACCTGCAGGATCAGGCCATACCCGACGGCCAGGTTGAATGCGCCCCAAATGACGTTCACCGTCGCAGACGAAAGGCCTTCGCCCGGGGGCTTGGCGAAGGGGCTCTGAAATGGCCGCCCCATCATTCCGCTCACCAGGTGCGGGATGGAGTTGGCGCAAAAGGCGCCGCCGAAGAAATGCGACACGTAGGCGAGCCAAGGCATGGGTTTATTCCTGCAGACGCTTATTTCGGGAGCCGCTGATCCAGGTATTGCACCGCGAGTGCCCGCAGCTCACGCAGGCCTGCCGTGCGGCCGGAAAGACCTTCTTCATCACTGAGCGTGCTGCTCGCCTTCATCAGCTGCAGCATGACGATCGACATCTCGCGCGCCGTTTCGGTGCCGAGCATGGGCGCACGGGCGCGCAGAATCGCGGCGATGTGCTGGCGCAACATCTGACGGAACGTGGTGCGCCGTTCATCCTGACTCATGCGCGCTTCCGCGAGCTGCTGCGCCGCCGCCCTCTCTTGCGGGTGCGCACGCAGCAGGCCGAGCAGACCCTCGACCAGGGTTTGAGTATCGATCCGGCCGGCACGGGCCTGCAACGCCTGCAGGTCGGCGACGAGGAGCGCCACGTAGCTCTGCACCAGCGTGTCCGCGAGCGCCGCCTTCACGGGGAAGAATTGATACAGCGAGCCAATCGGCGCGCCGGCACGAGCCGCGATCTCCGTCATGGTGGCCGCCTCGTACCCTTTCTCCCCGAATACGGCCGTCGCTGCCTGCAGCAGCTGGGCAACCCGCTCTTTGCCGCGGGCACGCCGTGGCACCCGCGCACCCGCTTCTGTGTCGCTTGACATTTATGAGCCCATCCTCATAATGACAATACATGAGGATACCCTCATGTTCCCCGCCGCGCCACCTGAAATTCGCACAATGCAATGAACGCCGACCCCGATCGCGCACCTTTCGGAGCCTCGCGACTCGTTGCTGCCCCGGCAATCTCCCCGCGCTACAAGTGGGTAGCGCTGTCCAATACGACGATCGCAATACTGCTCGCGACCATCGACTCCTCGATCATGCTGATCGCGATGCCGGATATCTTTCACGGCATCGACCTCAATCCGCTCGAGCCGCGCAACACTCTCTATCTCCTGTGGATGATCCTGGGCTATCAGGTCGTGACCAGCGTCCTGGTCGTGAGCCTGGGCCGCCTCGGCGACATGTTCGGGCGCGTGAGGATGTACAACCTCGGGTTCATCATCTACACCGTGGCATCACTGCTGCTGACGATCGACCCCTACACCGGACAGGCCGGAGCTCTCTGGCTCGTCATCGGCCGGATCTTCCAGGGCATCGGCGCCGCCTTTCTGGTCGCCAACTCCGGCGCCATTCTCACCGACGCGTTCCCGGCCGATCAACGGGGTCTCGCGCTCGGCATCAATAACGTCGCCGGCATCAGCGGCAGCTTCCTCGGCCTCATCCTGGGCGGCTTCCTCGCGGCGATTCACTGGCGCCTGATATTCCTGGTCTCGGTGCCTTTCGGGCTGCTGGGCACCGTCTGGTCGTATCTGAAGCTCAAGGAGATCGGGCATCGTGAGCCCACGCGCATGGACTGGGGAGGCAACGTCACGTTCGCAACCGGGCTCACGCTGATCATGGTCGGGATCACGCTCGGCATCCAGCCGGCGGGCGGCCATGCCATGGGCTGGTCGAGCGCGCCGGTCATTGCGCTTTTGACCGCAGGCTTGGCCTCACTGGTTGCCTTCGCTGTCATCGAAGGACGTACGCCGGCGCCCATGTTCCGCTTGCCGCTCTTCAGGATCAGAGCATTCAGCTTCGGCACGCTGTCCACATTTCTGTCGGCGATCGGGCGCGGCGGCCTGATGTTCATGCTGATCATCTGGCTGCAGGGAGTATGGCTGCCCCTCCATGGATACAGCTTCGAGGAGACCCCGCTCTGGGCCGGCATCTTCATGCTGCCTCTCAGCATCGGCTTCCTCATCGCCGGCCCAATCTCAGGGGTGCTCTCCGATCACCTGGGGCAGCGGTACTTCGCGACCCTGGGCATGATCGGAGCGGCCGCGAGTCTGATATTGCTGATGTTCCTGCCGATCGACTTCGACTACCGCGCCTTCGCTGCGATCCTGCTGCTGTTCGGAGTCTCCATGGGCGCCTTCGCCTCCCCCAACCGGGCAGCCGTCATGAACAGCCTGCCCGCGCGCGATCGCGGCGCCGGCGGGGCCATGAACGCCACCTTTCAAAATTCTGCGCAGGTCCTCTCCATCGGCATCTTCTTCACGCTCATGATCGCCGGCCTCTCCACCACCCTGTCGACGACCCTGGAACAGGGGTTGATGCAGCATGGGGTCGCCGCAAGCGTGGCCGATCACATCGGCTCACTGCCGCCGGTCTCGGTGCTCTTCGCCGCCTTCCTTGGCTACAACCCCATCCAGACGCTGCTCGGGCCCGCTGTTCTGGCGCATCTGTCGTCTGCCAACCGGGCGGCTCTGATCGGACACTCGTTCTTCCCGGAGCTGATTGCCGAGCCCTTCCGCGCCGGGCTGACCGCTGCGTTCAGCTTCGCGACGATCGCATGCCTGATCGCAGCGGCCGCCTCCTGGTGGCGCGGCGCGCGGTAATCGTGCGCCCCCTGGTGGCGAAAGCGTTGACTCGAGGGACGTGGAACGGCAAATGCTGCGCTGCCGTGCAAGGGGCATAGCCCCGGGCCCTTGCACAGGTGAAGACAGGTGAATGAGATGCTGAGCGTGGAAGAGGTAGCCGAGGTCCTGGTCGATCCCGAAACGCTGTGGAAGGTGATTGGCGATTTCGGCGCCGCCGCGCGCTGCCACCCGCAGGTCAGTGGCGTCACCGTCATCGACGGTCCCGCCGGACGCGCGCGCCTCATTCAGTTAAAGACGGGCGGTGAACAGCTCGAGCGTTTGGAAGCAGAGGATCGGGCTCACCGCACGTATCGCTACCGCGTCGAGCGCACCAGCCTGCCGGTCCAGTCCTACATCGGGGAATTCCGCGTCGAAGCGGCGGCTCAGGACACGAGTCGCCTCGTTTGGGGCGCACATTTCATGCTTACGGATGACGGCGACGGCCGAACGATCGAAGCTGTCCGACACTTCCTGCACGATGGCGCGGCCGGTATCCAGGCCAAGTACAAACCATTTGCGAACGATGAGCCCCGCGCGATCGATACCGGGGTCGCCGATGACGATAAAACGACGCGTACCGGCACCGCGGATGAGCCGGTCAGGGACACGCCGCCGGCCGGCGCCTGGAACGATACCTCATCTGACTGACGGGGCGCACGGGGATGGGTAAAATCCGAACTTTGAGCTCGCCTCGGCATCATGTTCGCTTACGAACCCGCCAAACTCTCCACTTGTCACCGCTGGCTGGAGGTGGACCTCCGCGGTCCCCATGACACCCTCGGCTGGACCATCATCGGTGGTGGTCGCGGCCGGGCACAAAGTGTCTTCTGGCACAGCGTCGGCAGCACTGATTTGGCGCCCGATGTGGACCCGAGGCGATTGTTCGAAGACCGCCGCAGGGAGCGCGCGGGAGACACCCAAGGCGTGGGGTTTCTGACAGGTTGTTCGCTCGCGAAGTTCCTCGAGAGACGAAAGGATCACGGCTCGCTGTCGGTAAGGTGCATCGCCACCGTAGGACTGAGAAATGCCGTGCGCATAGGAGACCCGCCCTGCACTACCGCCGTCTCTCCCGGCACGATCAACATTCTCCTGCAAACCTCCTGGCCCCTGACTGAGTGCGCTGCGATCGAGGCACTGTCACTTGTGGCGGAAGCGCGAACGCTCGCGGTACTGGAAGCACACGTCATTGGCGCCGAAGGTCCTGCCCTCGCGACGGGCACCGGGACGGACTGCATCGTCGTCGCCTCCCCTTTGCCCACGGCGGGCGATGCCGGTCTGGTCTACGCCGGTAAGCACACCGTTCTGGGTCACCTGATTGGCTCCTGCGTACACGACGCCGTAAGCCAGGGCATCGGCAGTCGATCGCCGCCCGACCCCGCATGAGGGGGCCAGCGCTCAGCCCGTCTGCGCGCTCACTTCCAGCTTCCCTGCGCGAGGCGCAGGAAGTTCCCGCCCAAAATCTTGGACAGCGAGCCCGAGCTATAGCCCTTCGCGATCAGCGCATCGACGAGCGCGGGCAGCCGCTCCGGCTCGACCATTTTGATACCGCGATCGTAGCCCATCGACGGCGGAAAAGTTGCCGGGTTGTTGGCGACAAGCTCGTCCAACTCCGCGCTGTCGAAGCAGTAATCGAGGCCCAGCCCGACATGATCATCGCCAAGCAGCTGCACGGTATGGTCGATATGCCGCACCATCGCCTCCGTGCTGTTGTCGTTTTGCCCGAGGAAAATGCCAATTCCGTTGATCCCGACCACGCCGCCGCGGGCCGCACAGGCGCGCAACACGTCATCGGGAACATTGCGGGGATGGTCCCAGAGGGCGCGCGGATTGGAATGGGAGAAAATCACCGGCTTTGGCGAATGATCGATGGTCTCCCGGGCCGTTCGATATCCGGTGTGGGAACAGCATGGAATCATGCCGACCCGCGCCATCTCCTCGATCGCCTGTCGCCCGAAGTCGGTCAGGCCGCCGTCTTCGTCCTGGCAACCGCCGCCGGCGCGATTGTTCTTGTTGTAGGCGATCAGCATCCAGCGGACGCCGAGATCGTAGTAGAGCTGGATGAGGCTCAGCTGATCTTCGATCGCGTTCATTCCCTCGATGTCGAAGCAAACTGCGAGCTGTCCGTTCTTCTTGGCATCCGTGATGTCGTCTACTGTCCTGACGATGCGATACTGCTCGGGCCGTGCTGTCAGCCAATGACGGAAATGCGCGATCATGCGCACATGGTCCACGGCAGTCATCTCGCCGAACCCGACGTTCAAGACTGCGACCGTGAAGCCGGCCTGCCGGCTTCTCTCCAGCTGCGGTAGGAAGCTGTCGTCGAAGCGCCGCATGGGCATGCAGGCGTGGTTGTCCCACGCAACCGCATCGCGGATCACCTCCGCTACCGTCACCGAGGCGCGCATCGCTCCCTCACATAGTCGACGATTTGCCTCGTCGGCGTTCCCGGTCCAAACACCTCGGAGACGCCGGACGCCTTGACTTTGGGAATGTCGTCCGGCGGCAGGATTCCGCCCATCACGACCAGCACATCTTTGGCAGCCTGCTCACGCAACGACCGACAGATCTCTTCAGCGAAGTGCAGATGCGCGCCGGACAGGATGCTGAGGCCGAGAACGTCCGCATCCTCCTCCACGACCGTGCGAACGATCATCTCGGTCGTCTGAAAGATACCGGTATAGATGACTTCCATCCCCGCATCGCGGAATGCCCGCGCGATGATCTTGGCTCCCCGGTCGTGCCCGTCGAGCCCCGGCTTGGCGACAACCACACGGAATGGCTTGTTCATGGCGTTGCTGGCCTGCGCATTGCCGTCAGTATACGAGCGGCGCGCGGTACTCGCCGTACTTCCGGCGCAGGACATCGCAGATTTCGCCCACCGTCGCCTGGGCTTTGATGGCGCGCACCACCGCGGGCATGATGTTCTTTTCCGCGGCCAAGGCCGCCTCGATCTCCTTCAGCGCAGCGCTGTGTTCAGCCTGCGGACGCGATTTCCTGATGCTCTGCGTGCGCTTGATCTGCCGGTCCCCGAGACCCGGGTCCAATATGAACTGCTCGAAGGGCAGTGCCGCCTCCGGCTCCACCTGCACGTTCACCCCGACGATGAACTCCTTCTTCTCTTCCAAAGCGTGCTGGTACGCGGCCGACGCATCGGCGATCTGCCGCTGTATGAAGCCATCCTCGATCGAGTGCACCATGCCGCCGCGGTCGAGAATCTGCCGAATGAGCTGTTCAGCCTCCTGCTCCAGCCGGTCGGTGAGCGACTCGACGTAGAAGGAGCCTCCCAGCGGATCGACGACATCCGCGACCCGGTTCTCGAGCGCAAGAATCTGCTGCGTGCGCACAGCGATCTTGATCGCTCCCTCCGATGGAATCTGATAGGCCTCGTCCTTGGAGTTCGTATGCAGGGATTGGGTTCCGCCCAGGATGGCCGCGAGCGCCTGGATCGCCGTACGGGCGATATTGTTGTCCGGTTGCTGGGCGGTGAGGCTGCAGCCGGCCGTCTGACTGTGAGCCCGCATCGTCCAGGACCTGGGGTCCTTCGCTCCAACCCAGTCGCGCATCATCCGCGCCCACAGTCTGCGTGCCGCCCGCAGCTTGCAGATCTCTTCGAAGAAATCGTTGTGAATGTCCCAGAAGAAGGAAACGCGCGGCGCGACGAAGTCCGCCTCCAGCCCGCGCTTGACCGCCTCGGTCACATAGCAGTGGGCCCCTGCCAGCGTGAACGCCAGCTCCTGCACCGCGGTCGAGCCCGCCTCACGGATGTGATACCCGGACACACTGACCGGGTTGTAGCGCGGCATCATCTTGGCCGCATACTCCATCGTATCCACCACTACGCGCACGGCCTGCGCGGGCGGATAGATGTATTCGTTCTGCGCCGTGTATTCCTTCAGGATGTCGTTCTGGATGGTGCCGGTGATCAGCTCTTTGCGCACTCCCTGCGCCTTGGCGACCACTTCGTACATCCCCATCAGAACGAATGCCGAGGCGTTGATCGTGTAGGACGTCGACACCTGGTCCAGAGGGATATCCGCCATGAGCAGGCGAACGTCTTCCACCGTATCGACCGCGACACCGATCTTGCCGATCTCCGGCACCGCAACCGGATGGTCGGAGTCGTAGCCCAACAGCGTCGGCAGGTCGAAGTCGGTCGACAATCCTGTCTCGCCGTGAGCGAGCAGGTACTTGTAGCGGCCGTTGGTATCTTCGGCGGTGCCGAAGCCCGCGACCTGTCGAATGGTCCACGGACGCGCACGGTACATCGTGGGATGCACGCCCCGGGTATACGGATATTCGCCCGGAAAGCCGAGCGTCGGATCGGGCGCACCCGCTGGGGCGTAGAGCTCATCGATGGGGAGCCCCGACAGAGTCGTGAAGGCATCCTGCCGCGCCGGCATCTTCTTCAGGCTCGCCGCCAGAGTCGTGTCTTTCCAGGTATTCAGATCAGACGATGACAGGCCTGCCGTTTTCGATTCGCTTGCTTTATCCACCGTATGCTCCCGACTCGCCTGACGACTGGGCGTGTATTTACGCGGGCATTATCGCCGCCGGCGGTGCTATTTACGTAGCTAATACCTCTAATACAAGCGATAAGATGCTGTTATGACATCGCATCGGCCACGAATTTGGCGATGGCGGCGGTGAAGGCTTTACGGCTTTCCCGCCAGGTGTAGAACATATGGCCGCCGCCGAAGTGGCGCACGGTCAGTCTCTCGGCGACGCTCGGGTCCAGACGCATCAGGTTCCGCAACCGGTCGCTCGCGTAGTACGGCGTGATGAGGTCATACCACCCGTGCGAGAGGAAGGCCTTCAGGTGCGGGTTCATCGCCAGACCATACCGGAAGTCATCGACCGCACCCTGTGTCATCTGGATGTAGTGAATGGCTTCGTCGTTCTTCCAGGCGAAGATCACCTCGTGATTGAGGAGCTTGTACTCGCGGTCGGTCACGACGCCGATCTCCTGTCGCAGCTGGCGGTTGACGGCCATCGTGAACGCTGCGCCCAATCCTGCGAGTGTCGGATCGGCACCGCTGAAGACGTCACGGTCGGGGAACGGATCCATGGCAACGATCGTGCCGTCATAAAAGCCCACAACCTTCTGCTCATCGCGCAGCAGCTGCCGCGCAAACTGGTCGAGGCGAACGCGTCCTTCGGCGCGCGTGACGAATGCCACGTCGAGTCCGGTGAGATCCGCGTAGCGCTTGAGCAAGCGCTTGCGCTCCTCCACAGGCATGGAGGCGCCGCGCGCCAGGAATGTGGCGTAATCACCGGTGGCGAATAATTCCGCCTCCCGCAGCACTTCCTCGAGCGCCGTGCCGGCCGCGAAGGCCCGGGAGCGGCCGTGATATACCGCGGTGGCGGCGAGGCTGGGCAGGAGGTCTATCCACGGCACCACCTCGTAGTCGCCCCACCCGAAGAACGTGGACAAGTGGAACGGCTCGAGCGCCGGCGAGATGAGTATGGAACCGCTCAGGCCGATGCCCTTCTCCTGCAGCATTCGCGTCAGGCGACCGACGCGGTAGCCGCCGTAGCTTTCGCCGGCAAGGAAGACAGCCGATCCCCAGCGCCCGTTTTCCGACAGCCAACGTCCGATGAACTCGCACATTGCCTCCAGATCGCGCATGACCGTGAAGTATTCCTTGGGATTGCGCTCCTCACCCTTGGCGCCTTTCTTGGCTGCCTCGCCGCTATCCTCCGACTCGATCATGCGGCTGAAGCCGGTGTCGACCGGATCGATGAGGACGATGTCCGTGAACGCGAGCCAGGACTCATCGTTCTGAACCAACCGCGGTGGATTGGTCGGCAACGTGCCGTCAGCAGGAAAGTCAATTCGCTGGGGACCAACAGCCGCCATGTGCAGATACGCCGCTGAGGCCCCTGGTCCGCCATTGAAGACGAACGTCACAGGCCGCTGCGGCTCGCCGGGGTCCTGAACGTAGGCGACCGAAAAGACTTCCGCCAACGGCTTGTCCTTCTTGCGCAGGACGATCCATTTGGCAGTGGCGGTATATTCGATAGCCTTCCATTTGGCCTTTTTCGAAGCACCCTGCGGCGGCTCGTGGTCGGCCTTGGGCTTTTGTTCGGCGTCACTCATTTCTGCTGCTCCGCTACGACCGGTAGCAGGATCGCGCTGAGGTCCTTTCCGGACCGCAGAACGGTAACGGTCGCCTTGCGATAATCGGCCGCTTTCGCATTGAATATGTTCGGCACGAAGGTCTGCGGGTTGCGGTCATACAGCGGGAAGAGAGTCGACTGTATCTGCACCATGATTCGATGGCCCGGCAGGAAGGTGTGATTCACGTTCGGCAACTCGAAGCGATACGCCTGCGGCTCGTTGGCCGGTATCGGCGTCGGGTGCTCGAAGCTCTCCCGGTAGCGGCCGCGGAACATGCTGAGTGCGATGGGCAGCTGATACCCGCCCAGACGCGGCTCATTCGCATGGGCAGCGGGGTAGACATCAATGAGCTTCACCGCGAAGTCGCCATCGGTGCCGCTCGTGATTGCACGTAGGTCCACCATTGGAATACCGCGCACGTGTACCGGCGAGGCGAGAATCGGCGTCTCGTAAGTGAGCACATCGGTGCGCCCGTCAACGAAGCGCTGATCGTGCAGCAGCCATTCGGCCCAGGCCACGTAGCCTTTGCGCGTGGTCCAAAACTCGAGAAATGGATCCAGGATGGGTCGCGGCAGGAACGGTACCGGCTTGGCCGGATCGCTGACATAGGTGTCGCCGCTTTCCTTCGGTGCGGCCGGCTTCTTGAAAGAGAGGCCAAAATCTGCATCGAGATACAACGGCTTGAGGCTGGCGCCATGACCTTTGTCTTCCGGGCTCGACCAGTCGGGCAATCGGTCCCAGCAGTTCTCCCGGGTGTTGTAGACAGCGACCCGCGCCAGGTTGGCCGGCGGACCGTCCTGCAGGTGTTCCCTGAAGAACGGCAGCACCATGTCGCGGCGAAAATGCTGCGCCGTGTCTCCCTCCCAACGCAGGGGCCCGAGAGAGAAGCCCTCGCGGTTGATCTGGCTGTGGGACCAGGGACCGAGGACCAGCCAGTTGTTGGCCACGTGACCCGCGGCTTTCAGCGCCCGCCAGGCGTGGTTCGCGCCCCACATATCCTCCTGATCGAACAACCCCTGCTCCCAAAGGGTGGGGATTTTGCAAGGACGCTGCGCGATCAGCTTATCGAGCGCCTGACCCTGCCAAAAAGCGTCGTACGCCGGATGAGCCATCATGCGAGCGATCCAGGGGAGCTCTTCCAAGCCGCGAGCGCGCACGTAATCGCCCGTCGAGCCGGCGCGCAGAAACTCCTCATAGGCATCGTAGGTGTCGCTTTGAACCCCCTCCCCGCCCTCTCCCTTCTGGGCAGTCTGCATATGGACGTAGCCCAGCATCGCATTGCGAAAGGCGCCGTAACTGAACCAGTCATCGCCCATCCAGCCGTCGACCATCGGGCTCTCCGGCACCGCCGCTTTGAAGGCCGGGTGCGGTTCGAGCAGAGCCATGACGACCGTGAATCCCTCGTAGGATGAGCCGATCATCCCCACCTTGCCGTTGCATTCGGGGACGTTCTTCAGCAGCCAGTCGATGCTGTCCCAGGCATCGGTGCTCTGATCGACCTCGGTCGCGTTCAAGGGGCCGCGCACCGGACGCATCATGACGTAGTCGCCTTCCGACTCGTACTTGCCACGCACGTCCTGCCAGACACGAATGTAGCCGGCCTGGACGAAATCCTCATCGCACAAAGGCAGTGTTGCCTGTAGCGAGCGGCTGAGCGATCGCTGCGCCCGCTTGGTCGCGTTGTAGGGCGTGCGGGTCATGACGATCGGCGCCTGCTTCGCGCCCTTGGGCATCAGGATGATGGTGTGCAGCTTCACGCCATCGCGCATCGGGATCATCTCGATGCGCTTGATGTAGTCCTGATCGGGGATTTTGGCGACGAATTTCTTCGGGATATCGTTCAAGTTGGGCTCGGTCACGCGGTCAACCTCGGATCAGAACGTTTAGAGCGCTGGGGTGCGCTGCACAATGGAACGGGTTTACCGCCACCACGCGCCCATGCTGCATGGGCGCCTCGGTGGTCGGCTTACCGCTATTTTCGGACATGGAGACTGCTTCCGAAAGGGGTGCCCTTTCGGACGGCCAGCATCACTCCTCCGGTCGGCCGATCGGGACGCTCAATGCACTGGGATATTTGGCGTCGTGGAACAGCTTCACCGTGACCGTGCGGGCGTCCTTCATCGTCTCGTCCGCGTTCGGCTTGCCGCTGTTGTAGTTCTTCTGCCAGTGCACGGTGTGGTTCGCGCCAATTACCAGGCGCAACCGGTGACCTTTCCGTATGCGGCGGGATACGAAGAAGAAGCGATCGAACTCATAGCGCAGCGGCTCTTTGGTGTCGATCAACTTCTCGGTGCGCAGACCTTCGCGATACCGCGCCCGCAGGTGAGTGCTCGCCAGGTTTGTACAGACGCCGTCGTCACCAATATCGTAGATCGCAGCGGAGAAGTCCGTGTCGGGTTGGTCGATCGCGAGCCACGCCGTCAATATGAAGAAGCCCGTCACCTCAGTGTCTTTTTCGAACGGCGCGGTGTGATAGTAGAGCAGCTCGCGCTCGCTCGCGTTGACATCCTGTTCGGTCAGGGCGCCCGGGGGGAGCTTGCGGTCCAGCCGGCTGATCACGTTCTCGACCTCGCGCCGCGGCCGGCTGAGATCGCGTGGGTCGTAGACATACTGATCCGGCTGTGACCGCTCCGGAGGCTTCGCGCCCATCGACCCCGACTGGAATACGTCGCTCGGATTGCCGTTCGACTGCAGGTAGAAATTCTCGACGCGCGCCGTAGCCTCCTCGAGGGTGTCGACGTAGCGCCACTTGTCGGCGTCCATGACGTAGTGGGCCACTTTCTTCTTGAGGAACTCGGGCCTGGGGCCGTCCCCCATGGTCCACCTGTACCAGTCGCGATGCAGCTTCGTCATGTCCATGACGCTGTCGGGGCCCAACTTGAGGCCGAGCATGTCGGCCATGGGGCGCCAAACGCCAGGGTGGTCCCATGGGCCGATCACCAGATAGTGGTTCGCCTTGTCGCCCGCGTGTTTGAGATGGTGGCGGTGGAACTCGATCGTACCGGGCTGGTCACCGTCGTAAATGCCGGTGAGCGATAGCACCGGCATGGTCAGCTTGGCGAATTGTTCGGGTGTCGGATTCGCGCGGTCCCAGTACTCCGACTGATGCGGGTGGCCCAGCCACGCCGCGAATGGCTTCGAGTCGATCCCGAAGTACTGCAGCAGGTCCTTGTAGGGCAGGCCGGATTCGAAGAAGCGGAGGTATCTCTCCAGCCACATACGATAATCCAGCGTCAGCATGGTCTGCGAGGTCTTGCCCCAGGTCGAGGTGAGCCAGCTCGCCGCGAACGAGAAGAAAACGTTGAAGCGGAACGGGTAGTCGAGCCCGACCCAACAGGGCGCCGACGGCACAATGGTGGCGAGATGCGGCGGGTCGCCGCGCACGGCCGCCCATTGCGTGAACCCGACGTAGGATATTCCGCGCATTCCGATCTTGCCGTTGCAGTACGGCTGCTTCGCGATCCACTCGACCACGTCGTGGCCGTCGGCCGGGTCCGGGAAAAAAGGCTCGAACTCGCCGTCCGAGTTACCACGGCCGCGCGTATCGACCGCAAGGTACGGATAGCCCCACTGTGCCAGCTTATAGCCGTCATCGTGATCGCTCTGCGCGATGTAGGGCGTGAAGGAGAATATCGTGGGTCGCCGACCCTTCTGGTCCTTGGGAGTATAAACAGTGGCGTTCAGCAGCACGCCGTCGCGCATCGGGATTTTGACGCCCCATTGGATATGAACGTCGTGCTTGGTTTCGGTTTCGGTCTTATCGGATTTTTCGGCCATTCTGTCGCATCCCCGTCTAATGGATGCAGCCGGGTTTCCCTACCCCGTTGCGCTGCTGCCACGACTGTAATCGGGGCCTCCCAAGCGGGACAGCTAATAGTTCTAATGGCGACGATAAGCGGCGTTGCTAGCGCGGGGAAGCAGGGCCGGGCCCCACCCCGCGCCAGGGGTTCCCTCGGCGGCAGTTCCCGCACTGGCGCCGGTTACATGGATTCGGATGCGCATCAGCGCAATGGCTCACGCGGATAGGCGATCCGCACGAAGACGCTCAGCGCGAGACAGAAGAGAAGCAGGAAATCCATCGCTCCGCCACCTCCATGGGAGGCCGGGGGCGGGGCCGTCACTTGGGTGGCCGCGATAACTACCGTCGCCAGTGCCGTGGCTGCCGGAGGCGCTCCCGAGCAGGTGATGGAGTAAGTCACGCTGCCCGCGGCTGTTTCCGTAATGCTCATGGAGCCCGATGGGGCGAGATTTCCGGTCCAGCCATCTCCGGCGTCCCCGCCCGAAGCCGAGCATGCGTCTGCGTTCTTGGAACTCCACGTGAGCGAGAAACCCTGACCCACGGCCTGGTTCGCCGCACTCGGGGAGAGAGTGACCGCGGGAGTTTGCGCGTTTGCTGTCGTCGGCGGTGGCGCCGCATAGGTGACGGAAACTTGAGCAAGCTGACCGTCGCAGCTCACGCTGTAAGTCAACGATCCTGGGGAATCCGATGTGACGATCAGCGACCCCGAGCCAGTACCCGGGAGTGCCCCGACCCACGGAGCGGCACCCGTGCCTCCTCCCGCATAACAGATGGTGTTATTGAACGAAGCCCACGTGAGGGTGACCGGCTCATACGGTGAGGGGTTGCTCACGCTCGCCGTGAGAGTAGTAGGCACGTTCGGTGTGACCTGCGCGAGAGTTCCCGCATACACCGTACTCGCGCCACTGCCGCACGTGACTGAGAACAAGTAAGTACCCGCCTCTGCGGGCGTGGGCGTCACCGAGCCGGTCGGTGCAACCGAGACGGGGGTACTGTTCGCTGACGAGCCGTCCAAATACGTGCAAGGTCCGACGGACGACGACCAGACGATGCTCGTGGATGGTTGCATCGTTACGGGCGAGTTCGTAACGTTCGGGTATACCTGGATGTACGGTGGACGTATGTTCACGGCGACCTGGGAGGTCGTAGCACCCGAGCCCGACCCGCAGGCGAGCGTGAATACATACGGTCCCGGCTGCGTCTCCGATACGGACTGCGTCCCTGATTTCGCTTTCGATCCGGCCCAGCCGTCTCCGGAGGCGCCCCCGCTCGCAACGCACGGACCAGTGCTCGCATTCCAGGAGATCGGATACGCCACATTGGTCGCCCACGAACTGGTCGGGACGGACAGCGCATTGGGTACCGCGGTGGCCACCCAGTCGATCGTCGTCGTGACCGTCGGGAGCGCCCCGCACTGCATGGTGTAGGTGACCACACCGGGCTGCGTCTCCGCGTCGTAGACCACGCCGCTGGGATTTCCCCCCGACAGAACGATGGCCTGACCCAAGCCCGAGTTCGTCGTGTAGGAAATCGAGCAGACACTCACATTCGATGCCCAAAGCAGGTTGAGCGGCGGCGGCCCGCTTCCCGAGAGGACCTGCTGCTGCGGCGCAATGGCGCTCAGCGAGCTCGATGCTGGATCACTGGTGACGACCACCGTCGCACTCGAGCTTGCTGACTCTCCACCTCCCGTACAAGTCAACGTGTAGGTGTAGGTACCGGCGTTCGTTTCGTTGATGGGCGCTGTCCCGTTGGACACCAGCCCACGAGTGGATGCCCACACGTCCGTGCTCGAGCCGCCGCTCGGTGTACATGCACCACCTGTTCCAGTGCCGAACCAGTTGAGCTGAAAATAGGAGCCCTCTCGAATCTGCGTAACATCCGATACGAGAGTGATTCCAGGAGATACGCCATCCACGTACGCCGATTCCGTGGCCGTCCGCTGACCGGTGCCGCAGCTGAGCGTGTATTCTTTGATTCCCGTATAGGTAACGTTGACCGTGAACGTTCCGGATTCCGGCTGCGAACCAGCCCAGCCGTCGCCCGCAGCGCCTCCTGTGGCAACGCACGGTTGAACGTCGGCATCCCAACTCAATTTTGTGCTCGCGCCGAGCATCCATGGGCCACCGGTGGCGGGCGTTAGGTTGACCACCGGCTGGTTGTAGTCCCAGGAGACTGTAGCGCTGCCGACTGCAATCCCATCAGCAAGCACACAGGCGAGCGAATAAGTGACAGCTCCTCCCAGGGCATTCGTAATCTGCTTCGACCCGTTCGCCGCCTTGGCTCCAGCCCACCCGTCCCCGGATGCGCCGCCCAATGCCGTGCACGATGCAGCCCCAGCCACATTCCAACTCAACGTGACCGAATCTCCGGTATTCGCATCCGCCGCGCTCGCGGTCAGCGTAATCGGCTGTACAGCCATGCCCTCTGTGGTCAGCTGTCCGGTCGATCCTGGGTCGAGGATGGACTTCAGTGTTCGGTTACCCGTCGAGCTCGACGGATCGGCCGTCGAAGTCCAGACGCCTGATACCGCAGTAAAGAGCCCAGTCGCCGTGGCGGCCGTCGGCGTCGGGGGAGGATTGGCCGGACACACACCTGCGGAGTTGGCACCATTCGACAATTGGGCCAAGCTGGCGCTGCCCACGAGCTGGTTGTTCGGGCTGAAGAGCCCGGACCCGGACGCGCCAGCACCGACGTTGCCGACACTATTCACGACACCCCAGAACGTGGAATCGTACGGAATGTCCAGCGTCGCCCCTGGGATTTGCAGTAAGACGTCGGTACCACCCCACTCCACGTACTGCTGGTCGCTGCCCAGCGCATAATGAATCGTGTATCCGCCCGAAAAGGTTTGACCGGAAGCATCCCAGCCGGCGTAAAACGCGTCGGTGGCTGCAGGCGGCCCGTCGAGCTGGATCAGCCAGATGTCCTGCTGTTCGAAGACTGTCGTCGCGCCGACTTGGGCAACCGCATTGCTGTCATAGACTGTGCCGAGATCAGCGCCGCACGGCGTGATCGCATCCCAGAAGACGGTGATAGTTGACGCCGCCTCAGGGTTGCCGCCACCCAGTTGCCCGCTCTCGCAATGGCGGGCAGTCAGGACGTACGGCGTACCATCCGAACTCGTATCGTTCAGCAACGTTCCAGAGCACTGATAGAGGTTTCCAATGATGAGGGCGACTGAGGCATGCGCCGGGCCCTGATTCGCGCTCGTCGCATTGCACTCATAGTTCTCGGTGCAGCTCGTGGACGCTGTCTGATCCCTCTGCTGCAATTCCCTGTAGTGAGGGTGATCCGGGATCCCTCCTCCCAGGCTACGGTATCCGGCCTGCAGGTCGGTAATCTGAACGTGCACCCGACTCGCCTCGGACGAGTTGACCGAGAGCGCGAAATTGAGGGTGTCGCCCGGCATGGGGCGTCCCCAAAGACCCGTACGGCTGATGTCGCGAGCCACGAACCTGAAAGTGGTTCGAGCGCCGCTGACGGTCAGCACGGCGCTCGGCGGGAGCCGCACGTGGGGGGCGTGGAAGGACATGGAGATCGCAGTCGGAATGCGCACGGAGTATGTCCACGTGCTCGTCGAGCCGTGTTGCGACCATATTCCCTGGTGACTCGCAGAGACCGCGTGATGAACATTGACGGCGAATTGCTGCGGTGAGCGGGCGGCCTCATCGATCAGCGGATTGAGGTCGACTTGAACGGTGTCGACGACTGTGGCCGCCGAAACCGGCAGGACCCAGAAGAGAGCAATTACCAGCCACCCAGCCGACCAAGCCCAATTTCTTGTGTTCACACTTGTCCCCCCTGTGCGCATTTCTTATCGTTGGAGCCGCCGGAGTATAGCCGCAGGCCACTTCAACCGAAAGCGACGGCACGGCTATTACCTGATTTTGCCAGCAAAAACAAACGGTTAAGCAACGAGTCAGCCGGGCTCGAGTCGACTAGCGAAGAAGGCTCTCGTAGAGCTCGGGACGGCGATCAACAA
Source organism: uncultured Pseudomonadota bacterium (assembly GCA_963726045.1). Classification (GTDB taxonomy): domain Bacteria; phylum Pseudomonadota; class Gammaproteobacteria; order Steroidobacterales; family Steroidobacteraceae; genus 13-2-20CM-66-19. Next base: position 600,503 of record CAVSAZ010000006.1, on the reverse strand, counting down.
GGTATGGGTCTACGCCGTCAGCCGGGTAATGGGCCTTATGGAGTTCCGCGATCAGGAGGCACGGCGCCGCTCCACCCCGCGCCAAGTCCTCGCCATTCGGACCCACGATGGCGGACATGCCCTGATACCGATGCAGGCTGTCTTCACCACAGAGGTCTGCGTAGGCGACGAAAACTCCATTCTCGAGAGCCCGCGCCCGGATCATCGACTCCGCCACCCGCCGATTCGCGCCCGAGCGCGGTAAGGCGGTCGGCACCGTAATCAGGTCGACTCCCTCGAGGGCGAGAGCACGCGTCCATTCCGGGAACTCCGCGTCGTAGCAGATCAGCATGCCGACGCGGAATCCCTCTATCACTAAAACGGGGGACAGTCTGGAACCCCTGCCAAAGCTCTTTCGCTCCAACTCTCCGTACAAGTGGCACTTCCTGTAGACCGCGGCCCCACGATCGGGAGTGACAGCGAGAGCGGAGTTGAAGAACCCCGTGCTGTCGCGCTCAGGAAACCCCAGAACGAGCGAAATTCCGAGCTCACTCGATAGTGCAGTCAGCGTCTCCAACACGGGGCTGTCTGCCGCTTGCGCGAGTTCAGCAATTCGTCCCGTGACTGCCGCCGCATAGCCGGTGAGCGCAAGCTCCGGAGCAACGATGATTTTGGCCCCTGCAGCGCTGGCCGCCCGCGCCGCGCGCGCGACGTCCGATGTTCGTGCGGGCATCGTGGCGCCACGCTGCCCCGCCATCCGCCTTCGGGCTCGGAGGCTCCATCTGGTGGCTGTGACGTAACACCTTCACGTACGACCCGACCCAGAGTCCACCCGTGTAGCGCGCCGCCCCCATCGTCGGCAGGGTGTGATTGGTCCCGCAGCACTTGTCGGAGTACACGACGCTCGCCAACTCACCGATGAAGAGCGAGCCGTAATTGCGCAACCTCTTCGCCAGAGCGTGCGGATCAGCGTAATGAATCTGCAGATGTTCCGCCGCGACCTGATCGGAATAGGCGACCAGGTCCTCCTCACTCCTGCAAAGAACGATCTCGCCCCGATCGGCCCAGGAACGGCCAGCGATCGCCGCCGTCTTCAACCTCGTCAGCTCGTCCGCGATAGCCGCCAAAGTCCTCTCCGCCACCGCGCGATCGGTCGTGATCAGCCCGACGCGTGTGTGTATGTCGCTCCGCCTGCGCGAGCAGATCGATCGCTATCAACCGCGGGTTCGCGGTGTGGTCGGCGACGGTGAATATCTCGCTCGGTCCCGCCAGCTGGTCGATTCCAACCGGCCCGAAAACCTGACGCTTCGCCTCGTTGACGTAGGCGTTCCCCGGGCCAACGATCTTATCGACACCGGGAATCGATTGAGTTCCATAGGCCATGGCCGCAATGGCTTGCGCCCCGCCCACGCGGAATATCCGGTCGGCGCCGGAGAGATGGCAGCCCGCGATCATTGCGCGATGCGCATTCGGTGGCAGGCATGCAATCACTTCCTCGCATCCGGCCACCTTCGCCGGCACCAGGCTCATGATCGGCGCCGACAGGAGGGGGAAACGGCCTCCCGGAACATACGCGCCGATCCGTCTTATCGGGATGATGCGGTGGCCAAGGTGAACGCCTGGCAACAGCTCCGTCTGCAGGGGCACGATGGTACCGAGTTGAGCCTGCGCGAACGCCCGCACCTGCGCAATTGCGAATTCAGTGTCGGCGCGTGTCTGCTTGTCGAGGTCCGCGACGGCTTGCTTGCGTTCCGCTGCATTGACCTCGAAGTCCTCGACCTCCACGCCATCGAATTCCTTCGAGAATCGTCGCAAGGCAGCATCGCCGTTCGCGAGCACCTCGGCCAGAATCTTCTCGACGGTGACTCTGATCGAAGTATCGACCCCCCCGCGTCGTGATCCCTGGCGCCTTGATGAACTCGAGCCGCGGATTCCGCGATGAAGTGCTACCCGTCATGCCGTCATCTCGCGGGCGGAGTTCTGATACCGAGGTTGTAGGCCTCGAATGCCCATACGTCCGCCTCTTGAGATATCTCTTCGTCGGTTGCCATGTACGTATGGCTCGAGGCGCCCGTGGTCGCGAGCAGAATCGGGTGCGCGCACGCCTGGGCGTGCTGCATGGTCGCGGCGAACTTGAATTCGTGCAGTGGCGGCACGCGATCGTCGTCCCACGAAGTCGTGATGAGCGTTGGCGGATAACAGGTGCCGTCATGGACGTTGTGCAGCGGCGAATAGGCGTACAGCCATTTGAACGCCCGCGGATCGTCCGACACGCCGTATTCGTGCGACCAGAGGGCGCCAACGGAGAATCGCTGATACCGCAGCATATCCACGACGCCATGGCCAACATAGGCGGCACCGAAGAGCGCAGGATGCTCCGTGATCGAAGCGCCCGTCAGCAGACCGCCGTTGGAATAACCCCAGATGCCGATACGGCTCGACGATGTGTATTTTTGCGCGATCAGGTATTTGGCGGCCCAGGCGAAGTCGTCGAAGACGTTCTGCTTGTGACCGAGGCTGCCCGCCTGGTGCCACTTCTCGCCGTACTCGGAGCCACCGCGAAGGTTGGCCACCGCGTAGACGCCTCCGAGCTCGAGCCATGCCGGCAGCATGGGCATGAAGTTCGGGTCATAGAAAGTGGGCAGGATCGGGATGTCGAAGCCGCCATATCCCCAAAGGATCGTCGGATTGTTGCCATCGAGCTTCACGCCCTTGCGGGCGATGATGAACATCGGCACCCGCGTTCCGTCCTTGGAATGGTAGAAGACCTGACGGGTCTGGTATGGAGACGGATCGAAGCGGATCTGCGGTGCAAACACCGTGCTCGTGCTCGCCTGGCGCAAGTCGTACCGATAGATGTGTTCCGGGTACAGGAACGATGTGAAGCCGTAGTAGACATCATTGGAATCGTTACGCGAGGACACTGAGGCGACGGCGCCCAGGGTCGGGAGCGGAAGATCGCGCAGTCGCTTGCCGTCAGTCGTGTAGAGCGTCAGGCGGTTGACGGCGTCGATCTCGGACATGACGATGATCCGACCGCCGGCCATGTCTGCCTCCTCGATGACCCCCGTGCCCTCGGGCACGACGGTGCGCCAGTGCGCAGGCGTGGGATCCGATAACGTGGCCGCTACGATCCGGCCTTTTGGAGCATCCAGGTCGGTCTGCAGATAGAGCGTGCCTTGGCTCTCTCCGACGACGCCGTACTCGGCATCGTCCTCGGCATACAGCGGCTCGAGCTTCGCGGTGACGTCGGGCCGGCCCGGGTCCCCGAGATCGGCACAATAGAGCTCATTGGGCACGCCGGCTCCCTTGACCAGCGCAACGAACAGGTAACGGCCGTCTTCGCTCACATCGCCCAGCACGAACCAATACGATGTGCCCCCTCGCCGATAGATCAGCTTGTCCGCACTCTGCGGCTTCCCGAGCTCGTGGTAATAGAGCTCGTGACCCACATTACGCACATATAGCTCGTTGCCCTTTGGCGGCGTCGGATAGCGCGAATAAAACACGCCCTGGTCGCCATGGGTCCAGGCGATGCCGGAGTATTTGACCCACTGCAGGGTGTCCGGAAGCACTTTCCCCGTCGCAACGTCCAGCACGCGCAGCGTCTGCCAGTCCGACCCTCCCACCGACAGCGCGTAGGCCACATAGCGCCCATCGGGAGAAGGCCGGTAATCCTCGAGAGCGAGTGACCCGTCCGGAGAGAGTTTGTTGGGGTCGATCAGGACCCGCGGCCTCGCCGACGGCGAATCCTGTACATAGAGAACCGGCTGATTCTGTAGACCCGAGTTACGACGGAAGAAGATCCGGCCGCCGCTGACCTGGATCGGTGTCTGCTCCCGCGGATAATTCCAGATCTCCGTCAGCCGCTGCTTGATCCACGCCCGCACGGGAATCTTCGCGAGATACCGCGTCCGTCAACCGGTTCTCCGCGTCGACCCAGCGGTGCAGCGCGGGATTGCGCATCTCCTCCATCCACGCATACGGTGCCGGCACACGCGTGCCGAAGTAGGTGTCCGCGGTGGCATCGCGTCTGGCCAACGGGTAGTGAAGAGGCTCGGGCGGCGGCGACGCCACGGTCGCTCCGGCGGCAAGCGCCAGGGAAACAGCGATCAAACTCGTCATGAAGTTTTTCACGAACGCCACCCCTGCCGGCCCAGCGCGATCGTTCATTCTAGCGACGCCCTGCCTGGCGACGTAATCAATAGCGCTAATGACAGCCATAAGATCGAGCGACCGCATTTCTGTACTACCTGCTTTTGATGGGCGGGGCGGTCATCGCTTGACCCTCAGCGCCGTCACGAGTCAGATGCCGCCGCTTCTGATCAGCCCAACCACCTCATCCGGCGTGTCCTTCCTGGGCCCGACGGATGACGATGTTCCGGTCCATCATTTCGCCTCACAACGACGAAGCACGGACTCCACGAAGTCCTCCTTGCGCGATGTATCCCTGCCCCGGCGCCGCGCTCGGGAACTGGGGCGGTTCAGTCTCCGCGCCTGTCCAGGAGGACGTCAACCGCACCGTAAGGATCGAGATCCTTGTCCACGACCCGGGAGACGACCTCGTCCAGCCCTCCCTTATCGAGGCGTTCACGCAACTCGCGCAGGACTCTTTCCTGCATGAGCATCTGGATCTCGTTGCGCATCGCTGCCACGCTGCGTCGCCGCGCTTCGCCGCTTTCGGCAGACCACGCGCGGTGTTTCTGAACCGCCGCCATGAGGTCTTGAATGCCGCTTCCATCCTTGGCTGATGTCTTGATGACGGGAGGCCGCCATGACGTTCTCGGTGTCCCGAGAGTGAGCATGTGAGTCAGGTCTTTGACGGCTTCATCGGCACCGGGCCGATCGGCCTTGTTGACCACCAGGAGGTCGGCGATCTCCATGATTCCCGCCTTGATCGCCTGGATGTCGTCTCCCGCTCCGGGGATGGTGAGCAGGCAGACCGTATCCACTACCCGCGCTACCTCGATTTCGTGCTGCCCTACTCCGACGGTCTCCACCAGAACGACGTCGAATCCAAGGGCGTCCAGCACGCCGACGACTCTGCGCGTAGCCCGGGACAGGCCGCCGGACTGGCCTCGATTGGCCATGCTGCGGATGAATACACCGGTATCCAGCGTCTGTTCGCGCATTCGTATCCGGTCGCCAAGAATGGCACCGCCGGTGAACGGGCTCGACGGGTCAACCGCCACGACCGCCACGCGAGCCCCCGTTTGGCGGTACGCGGCCGTGAGTGCTGATACGAGAGTGCTCTTACCCGCGCCGGGCGGTCCCGTGAGGCCCACCAGTGTCGCATGCCCCGTCTGAGGATAGGTTTGGCGCACGACATCGGCTGCTTCCGGCTCTTCGTTCTCGACGATCGACAGCAGGCGCGCAATGTCCCCGATCCGGCCGCCGCGAGCTCTTTCCAGGAGCTTGGTGATGTCGCTCATGGAGGTCGCTCAATCCAAAAACGCGGCCGCTGCCTGGGCACGTACGGCTCGGCGTGCGATCTTGCCGATGCCGGTACGCGGCAGCTCCGGAACGATGTGAATGGCCTTGGGGCGCTTGTAGCCCGTCAGCCGCTCCTGGCAGAACGACTTCAGCTCCGACTCCGAAGCGGCGGCCCCCGGCGAGAGCGTGACGAAGGCATGGACCGCCTCGCCCCAGCGCTCATCGGGAACCCCGATTACCGCGGCGTCGCGCACACTGGAATGTTGCATGAGCACACCCTCGATTTCCGTCGGGATCACCGTCACCCCTCCAGACTTGATGACCTCCTTGATCCGGCCTTCCAACACGAGGAATCCGTCGGCATCGAAGCGGCCGAGGTCACCCGTCCGCATCCATTCGCCGCGCACGACCTGTGCCGTCATAGCGGGATCCTGCCAGTACCCGGCGAACAGAGTCGGACTGCGCGCGATGATCTCGCCCGCCTCGCCCGGGCCGCTTGGGTTACCGTCCACGGACTGAAGAAACAGCTGCGCGCCGATCATGGGCCGGCCCACCGTCCCGGCCTTGCGGCGCTGCTCGGAAGAGCTCAGAACGGTCAGGCACAGTTGCTCTATCATCCCATAGAACTCGACGAACTCGACCCTCGGCATCCGCTCGATCAGCGCCGAGATCAAGCGCTCCGGCATCCGTTCCGAGGCGTATGAGACCAGCCGCAGCGATGCGGGCATCGTGGCGGGCGCCACCTCGAGAATCCGGCGCAGCGTTGTCGGCACCGCATCGAAGTGAGTCACATCGTGGGCAGCAATCGTCTCCCATACCGACGCAGCGTCGAACTGCGGCATGATGATGTGCGTCGCACGCACCAGCGTCAACGGGATCAGGTGCTCGAGACAGGAAGAAAACAGCGGGAGAAAGTGCAGCGTGCGCTCACCATCCCTGAGGCCGAGCTCGATGGCCATCGTCGCGGCTGCAGAGAGCAGGCTGCCGTGCGTATGAACCGCACCTTTGGAGCGACCCGTCGAGCCGGACGTGAAGAGTATGACTGCCGGATCACTCAACGCGACCGGTGTCAGCGAACGAAGCCCCGCGGCGGACCGCAATTCGGTCTCGTAGGGCTTGAATGCCAGACCTTCCACGGTCTCATCGAGGCACAGTACGCACTCGACACCCGCAGCCTGCAATTCATCGCCGTGGCGGGCGATCTGCAGCGCCTGTGCGGCCCCCACAATCAACATCCTGGGCCGTATCTGCTCCAGCGCAACATGCGCGTCCGCCCATTGCCACCAGTGATCGAGAGGGGCGGTGATGCCGCCCAGCATCGACACTCCGAACAGCACCTCGAGGAACTCGGGTCGGTTCGCAGACCAGTATGCGACTCGGTCGCCCTTGTGCACGCCCGCGGCCGCGGCAACAGCGGCAAGACTCCGGGCGCGGCCGCAGACTTCGACGTAGCTTCGCGAGACGCCCGGAAAAATGATCGCCGGCCGTCGCGGCTCAGAGGCGGCCGCTCGCCCCAGAAGAGCATCCAGGCGCGGCAGGGTGCCGTATACCTGGGCACTCATCTCGTCTCATACCATTTTTTCACGTAGTCGATGATCGTGGCAGTAGGCGTGCCGGGCCCAAACACCTCTGCCACTCCGAAAGCCTTGACCTTCGGGATGTCATTCGGCGGCAGTATTCCGCCCATCACAATGAGCACTTCCTTGGCCGCCTGCTCGCGCAGCGCCCGACACAACTCCTCGGCGAAATGCAGGTGTGCTCCGGAGAGAATGCTCAGACCCAGAACGTCGGCATCCTCTTCGATCACGGTTCTCGTGATCATCTCCACTGTCTGAAAGATCCCGGTGTAGATCACTTCCATGCCGGCGTCACGGAAGGCACGCGCGATGATTTTCGCGCCTCGGTCGTGCCCGTCCAATCCGGGCTTGGCTACGACGACACGTAGCGGCCGCTTGGGCTTAGTCACCTGCGCCACCCTCTCTTGCGTTCGTGGAGGTGACATTTTGGATGGCGTCCCGCCCAAAAGAAAATCTAATAGTTTTAATGTGCCGCATAAGGGCGTCTTTACCCTTCGGCACCGGCGGCGGGGGGAGTCGCGGTGGAGGCTCGCAGGCGCTCGGCGGCCCTCCGCCGCACCTCACGCCGCTCCTCCTGCGTCATTCGCGTCCACGCGGCGATTTCGCTCAGCAGCCTGCCGCAACCAACGCAAACGCCTGATTGCGAGAGCCTGCATACACCGATGCAGGGCGATGTCGTTACGGGTGTGGACACGGCACGAGACTATCTCGCGCGCTGGCGCTGCTTCTCCAAGGGTACGACAGCGACGCCCGTCGCCTTGACGACCAGTATCGGCTCCGCAAGAAGGTCCGCCGCGGAGTCCTCGGGACTGACCGCCGCAATCACTTTGTGCGCGGTGCACTCGAATTTGCGCGATGACTTTCCGACCGATAGGAGTCGCGCGCGCACCTCTATGTAATCGCCGGCGCGCACGGGAGCCAAATACTCGGTCTCGATCACGCGCATCAGCCCCTCGTCGCCGTCGTTGCGGATGAGAAGCTCGGTGACGGCATCGCCAAACAGCGCGGAGATGCGTGCCCCGTCGACCAGGCCACCACCGTAGTGCCCGTCGGCGGTCGACATGCGCAGGCGGATCAGACTTTCGATGGGGGCGCTCATTTTGATTGCCGTCATATAGCTCGCTCTTGCGGCAGTCATTCTACCGGTGGCCGCCGGCACACCGATAATCAATAGAGCTAATGTTGACTTTAAGATTTTGTGATTGTTGGGCGCGCGCCGCTCGCAGGGTGCGATGCGTTCGCCCGAGCAAGGGCGACCGCCTGCGCTAGCGCTTGCGGCTCGCCCGGCAGCAGGCTCTGCACGCTCGGCTCCCGCTGCCCGCGGCAACGCCAAATCGCCCACAATCACCGCTAATGGCGCTCATAAGGGACGCTTAAACCCATCCCCTGGCTTAATGGCCGCTAATAGCTCTGCGGCCTGGATTAAGGTAGGATTTAGTCGTGAGTGTCCGACTCGATATCGATGTGCTGCGCAATTTTGTGGCCATCGCCGACGCCGCGGTCATGAGCCGCGCCGCAAAGCAGGTCGGGAGAACCCAGGCTGCGCTGAGCCAGCAGATCAAGAAGCTGGAGGAAGCGATTCAGCAGCCGCTCATGATCCGCAACGGACGCGGCATCACCCTCACGATCCACGGCGAGCGCCTGCTGGTCCATGCGCAGAAGATCCTTCGCATGCATGACGAGGCGGTCGCCGAGATGACCGGCGTCAGCCTGTCCGGTCGGGTGCGCTTCGGCTGCCCGGACGACTACGCGCGCGTATTCCTCCCAGGGTTGCTGCAAAGCTTCTCGCGCCAGCACCCCCAGGTATTCATCGAGGTGGTTTGCGCTTCCACGCCGCGCCTATTGGATCGCCTGAAAGACCAGGCCCTGGACATCGCCATCGTTTCCCGGCCCGATAGCCTGGAACGCGACCAGTTTCTGCGCTGCGAGCCGTTCGTTTGGGTGGGAAGCAAGGGTAGCGATGCCTTCAACCTCGACCCGCTGCAGCTCGCGCTGTCCGATGCGGACGCGCTGGATCACATCGCCGCGACGACGAGCCTCGAAAGGGCCGGCCGCGGCTATCGCATCGCTTACGCGAGTGGCAGCGTAGCGGGGCTATTGGCGGTGGTGCGCTCCGGGCAGGCCATCACCGTCCTCACGCAAACGGGCGTCCCACCGGATCTGCAGGTGCTGCCTCCTTCCACCGGTCTGCCACAGCTTCCGTCCGTGGGAATCACGGTGCAGACGGCTCGACGCAACCCCTCCAGGCTGATCAGCCGCTTCGAGGTTCACGTGCGATCGGTCCTGCCGACGCTTTGATTCCATAAGATGAGTTAATGGCCGCCATTAACTCAATCATCTTTCGCTCCGCGCGCCGGCGTGCCTAGACTCGGGGAAGCAACGGCCGGCCCTGTCAGCGATGTCAGCATCAGCAGCTCCCCTAGCCTCTTCCGAAACTGACGCCCTCGGGCCGCCAAAAACCAATACCTGGGAGTTCTTCAACGATCGCCAGCGCTGGATGCTGGTGCTGGTGCTGTTCCTGATCAGCTCCTCGGGCGCGATCGATCGGGCCATCGTCGCCATCCTGCTCGAGCCCATCAAACAGGAATTTCACGTCTCCGACACGGCGCTGGGACTCATGACCGGAGTCGCGTTCGGGATCCTTTACGCCATCCTGGGGGTGCCCCTCGGCCGCTATGCAGACCGCGGCGACCGCCGGCTGCTCATTACCGTCTGCGTCGGGCTGTGGAGCATTTTTACTACCGCCAGCGGCTGGGCGCGTTCCTTCTTTCAGCTCTTCCTCTTCCGCATCGGCGTCGGAATCGGCGAGGCTGGTGGCACCGGTCCGCCGGTCATGAGCCTCATTGCCGATTATTTCCCGCCGGAGCGCCGTGCCAAGGCGATCGGCCTGGTGACGATGTCCACTATTACCGGCGCCGTCGTGGGTCTGATAGCGGGCGGATATGTTGCGCAATATTACGGTTGGCGCACCACGTTGATTGCCTCAGGACTACCAGGTGTCGTCCTCGTAGGAATCGCCTGGTTCGCCCTGCGGGATCCACGCACGAAGCACGGCTTTCCCGTTCCCAGCGTGGGCGGCGAAGGAATGATGGACGCCTTCCGCGCACTCCTGAAAAAACCGACGTTCCTCAACTGCATACTTGCATTGACCGTCTTCGAATTTTCTTGCCAACGGCCCTCTCACCTTCGATGCGGCCTATGTCATACGCGACCTGCATGTGGGGTCGCGGAATCCGGCCTCGCCTCCGGTCTGATAGCCCTCGCTTATATCATTGCCGGCAACGTGATCGGCGGCATTCTCGCCGACAGGCTTTCCCGGCGTGACATCGCCTGGCTCTGCAAGATACCGGGCTACGGAATGCTCGCCGTCTTTCCGTTTTACGCCGCCGCGCACATGGTCCATACGCTGACTGGCGTACACGATCTGGAGTGCCGTCGCGGGCACCATCATGTTCGGTATCCTGCCGCCCATCATTGCGAGCCTGCTGGCGGTCATTGGATCAGCACGTCGTGCGACGGGTTACGCCATCGCACTCATGATTTCCAATCTCATCGGCGTATCGGCCGGCCCTGCCGTGACGGGAATGTTGAGCGACCATATCGGCCATTCCATGGGCTCCCGAGCAGGGACTGCGGTGGGGGATCATCCTGACCCTCCTTGCCTTCTATCCTACGGGCTGGTTCCTGTTGCGCGCGGCGCGTACGATTGCTGCCGATTACGAGATCTGAGCCACAAAGCCCATCGCGAGCAGGACACAGACGCTGCCGCTGATCAGGGCGTCGGTTAGAAAGGCCCCGGTAATACCGTTAGAGTGATAGCCGCGTGCATCGACGAATTCCATGTAATCGACGGGCAGGCTCTGCGCGGCCGCGAGAACCGCAAAGATCGTTGCGGCGAGTGGATTGGCCGGCCCGATCACCTCGAAGATGATCGCCATGCACGCGGCCACAGCCGCGGCCTGGAAGAAATTCTCACCCACGAAGGCCAGCCCGAAGGTCCACGGCACGCGCGGTGCCAGCAGCATGCTGGCGGTGAAGGCCGCGCCAACGATTCCAATGGACAGGTAGAGCGGCCGCAGGGACACCCTGCGGGCGAGCGGCGGCACGAGAGCGCACCCGACGATACTGCCGAGGATGATGCCCAAGCCGCTGATCAGGCTCACCAGCGATGCCGGCGCGTGAAAACTGTCGCTCCAGGCGCCGAGCGCGTTCGTGAGCGCGAAAGAGCCCGAAGGAAGAGCGAACAGCGCCAGGGCCACCAGCACTTCTCCGTTCTTGAAGAGCGAGCCCACCTCGCGCGCGAAGCGCCTGAACGATGCGGCGGCGAGCATCTTGGACGCGCGGCGGCGCCGGAATGATCCAAAACACGGCGAGCGGCGCCAGGAACGCGGCAAAGATGAGAGCCGCGGCGTCCGTTCGGGAGAAATGTTGCAGCGCATAGTCACAGATGAGTATGCCGACGCCGCTGCCGCCGACATTGTAGATACTGCTCCATGCCCCCAGGAGGCCATCCTGACCTTTCCCGATCAGACTGCCGGCCCAGCCGCCGAAGGCGGACTGGAACATGCAGGTGGAAGAAAGCTCACCACCATGAGCGCTTCGACGTCACCCAAATCAGCGTGATGGACCACGGTGGCGATGGCGGTACTCACGCCTACCACCGCAAACACGAGCGCGTAGGTCCGCCGTCGGAAGCGAACGTCCAGAATCGGTGCCAGAAGGAAACTCCAGCACATCGGTGAGAGGATAATCGCGACTGCGATGGCAGCGCGGTCGCCGGGAACCCCCTGCGCCACCAGCATCTGGGGTAGCGGCACCACGATGAAGCCGCCCATCATGCCCCATAGGAGCCATGGGAGAGCGAGAATCCAAACGGGAGGGACCCGTTTGAGGTCAGTCCTCAGCATGTCCGATGGGAACATACAGCGCGCTTGGATGAGCGGCGTCGTGAAACAGCTTCACGGTGACCGTGCGTGCATCCTGCATCGACTGCTCCGCGACCGGTTTGCTGCTGTTGTAGTTCTTCTGCCAGTAGATGCTGTGATTCGCCCCGATCATGAGGCGCAGCCGATGGCCCTGCGCTATCCGGCGGGAGATGAAGAAGAAGCGATCGAAGTCGTAGCGCAGCGGCTCCGTCGTATCGATCAGTCTTCTCGACGCGTAGCCCTTCACGGTAGCGTGCACGGTATCGCCTGTGTGAGATAGACGCCCGAGCCATCATCGGCGATGTCGAACAGCATGAGATGAAATCCGTATCCGGCTGATCCAACGACAGCCACGCCGTCAGTTTGAAGATACCGCTGACCTCGGTGTCTTCCTTGAATGGCTCGCTATGATAGAAGAGATACGGAGCCTGCCCGGCCTTGCCCACTTCCTGCGGCGGCTCCTCGACACTGACCCCGAGCGCCATTGCCTCGCCCCTGGGTAGGCTGAGATCGCGTGGATCGTAGACATAGTGGTCGGGCTCTGCGAACGCCTGCGCAGCTGCATCGTCATCGTCCCGGAATGGAACGGATCCGACGGGATTCTCGGTCGAGTCGAGATAGAGCGCTTCGACCCGCGCGGTGACGGCCTCGAGCGTATCCGCGTAGCGCCACTTGTTGGTCCCCGTGACGTAATGCGCAACCTTCTTTTTCAGGAATTCCGGCTTCGGCCCTCCCTCCATGGTCCAGGCATACCAGTCGCGATGCAGCTTGTGCGCATCCAGCGCCGCCTCCGGGCCGAACTGGATGCCCATGATGCTGCTCGTCGGGCGCCGCACGCCATCGTGATCCCAGGGTCCGATCACCAGATAGTGCTGCGGCGCTTTTTCGCAGTGCCGCAGATGCTGGCGATAGAACTCCAACGTTCCGGGTTGATCACCATCGATCCAGCCCGGTGAGCGACAGCACGGGAATGGTGAGGTCCGCGAGCTGTTCCGGCGTCGGATTGGCTTGATCCCAATGCTCGTCCTGATGAGGATGCTGCATCCATTCCGGGAAGGCCTTGGACTCGAGTCCGAAGAAGCCGAGGATGTCCTTGAAGGGCAACCCGGACTCCAGGAAGCGCAGATGCTGCTCGGCCCAGAACGCGCGATTGTCGTCCACCATCGTGCGCTGCATGGTGTTGCCCCAACAGAGAACCAGCCAGTTCACCACGAACGTGGAGAAAATGTTGAAGCGGATCGGGTAATCCACGCCGACGTAGCACGGCGCCGACGGTACGATGGTTGCGAGATGCTTCGGAGCCGCACGCACGGTCGCCCATTGATCGAAGGCTACATAGGAGTGCCCCCGCGTGGCGACTTTGCCATTGCAATACGGTTGCTTGGCGATCCACTCCACGATGTCGTGACCATCCGCCGCTTCCTGGAACAGCGGTCGAAATTCCCCTTCCGAGTTGCCCCGCCCGCGCACATCAATGGCGAGGTAGGGATACCCATGCGTCGCCAGGTCGTTGCCCTCCTCGTGGTAGGCATCTGCGACGTAAGGCGTAAAGGTGAATATGGTCGGCCGCGGCTCCTTCAGGTCCCTGGGAAGGTAGAGCGTGGCGTTCAATCGGACGCCATCGCGCATCGGGATCTTGACTCCCCAGCGCATCTGCACCTGATGCTTCATGACGGACCTGCGCTCAAATGCGCCGGCGCGCCCCGCAAAACCACGGTCTTGGACTCCAGGTACGAAAGCACCGAGTCCGGCCCGCCCTCCCGTCCGAGGCCGGACTGCTTGAAGCCGCCGAATGAGATGCTGAAGTCCACCCGAGAGCCGTTCTGACCCATGGTGCCGGTTCTGATGCGGCGTGACACGCGATAAGCCTGCTCCAGGTCGTTCGTGAACACCGCGCCGTTGAGACCGAAACTCGAGTCGTTCGCCAGCTCGATGGCCTCCTCGACATCACGATACGTGATGACGCTCACCACGGGTCCGAAGATCTCCTCCTGGGCAATCGTGGATCGATTGTCCACACGGCCGAAGATCGTCGGCTCGAAGAAATAGCCGCGCTCGAGCCCCGCGGGCCGCGATCCTCCAGAGACAAGTTGCGCCCCGTCCGCCTTTCCGGCAGCGACGTAGCGTTGCACGCGTTCCAGCTGCCGCTTCATGGACAAGGGACCCATCACCGTTTCCTTGTCATAGGGATTACCGACGCGGATCGTCTTCAAGGTGGCGGCCATCGCCTCGACGAACTGGTCGTGACGCCGCTCGGACACGAGCACGCGGCTGAGATTGGCGCAGTTCTGGCCGGTCAATATGCACAGGCTGAAACCGAGGTTCGCGGCGGCCTCGCCGATGTCGAAATCATCGAGCACAATGGCGGCCGACTTGCCACCGAGCTCGAGCGTGTAGCGCGCGATGCGCTCGCCGCACAGCGTTGCGATCCGCCGTCCCACGACCGAGCTGCCCGTGAAGCTGACTTTATCCACGTCGGGGCTTCGGACCAGGTGTTCGGACACGGCCCTTTCCGCGGGCACCATGTTGAGGACCCCGGGCGGCAGGCCCGCGGCCGCGGCGCATTCGGCGAGGATATAACTGTCGATCGGCGTTTCCGGCGCCGGCTTCAGGATCACCGTGCAGCCCGCAATGAGAGCGGGAGCGATCTTGTTCGCCACCGTGAGGAGCGGCGCATTCCAGGGCGAGATGGCGGCAACCACGCCTACCGGCTCGCGTACGAGCATTCCATAGTCCCCTGTGTAGAACAGGGATCGACGCGGCTCCTCCCACGCAAACGTATCCGCCAGGGCGGCGTGCCGCTCATAAATGCCGAACATGAGCTCCATCTGGCCCTCGGCGATCCAGACCGGCGCTCCCACCTGCTCCACGAACGAAGCCGCGAGCTCGGCTCGTCGTTTGCGCAGCTCGGCCACGAGCCGCAACAGGTAGGGAGCGCGCTCGGCAGCGCTCATTCGGGGCCACGGACCCGCATCGAAGGCCCGGCGTGCGGCCGCGACAGCCTGGTCGATATCCGCCTCGGAGGCTTCGGCGACGGCAATGATCGGCTCTTCCGTGGCTGGATTGACGGGCGTCAGCCGCCGTGCGGTGGACCCCTCGACCCAGCGCCCGTCGATGAACAGCCGGTCCGGATGTTGTAGCGTGATTTGATTCGAAGCAAAAGTCTTTGCCATGGTCAACCCCCCATCGATGCGAGCATTTCGGCATCGAACGGGATTTCGGCGATGCGATACGCCGGCGGAGTCTCGCCCATCAGGTGCTGTACGAAATAGTCCCAGCGGCGCCGCACCCAGTACGCCGCATTCACGGCCATGAAGTGATCCGCGTTGGGGACGATGAGCAGGTCGAAGTCCTTGTTGGCTTTGATCAGGGCATCCACCAGTCGCATCGTGAGGTGCGGCGTGACGTTGTCGTCCATCTCGCCGTGAGCCAGGAAGAGCTTGCCCTTCAGGTTCTCGACCAGCGCGACGTTGGCATGCGCGTCGAAGTCGAACTCGCCTTTCCTGCCGTAGAACTTCTCGCCCCACCATGAGTGATAGGTCCGATCGTCGTGATCGCCCGCGGATGACACGGCGACCTTGTAGAAGTCGGGCGCCTGCAGCAGCGAGCGCGTCGAGGCGTAACCACCACCCGAGTGGCCATAGATGCCGACCCGGTCCAGGTCCATCCACGGCCGCGTCGCGGCGAGCTGCTTGATGGCCGCGACGTGATCGTCGACGTACTGGCTGTCACCGACAAGTCGGGCGTGATCCTGAAATGCCTTGTGCCTGAGCGCCGAGCCGCGGCCGTCGACTACGACGACGACGAAGCCGAGCGCGGCGAAGATCGTGCCCGACCGCTCCCCCGTCATGACGCCGCCCGACTGCGGGAAGCGCAGCGGCGCGCATGAGATCTGAGGGCCCGGGTAAATCTCATCGAGCACCGGGTATTTCCTGGCCGGGTCGAAGTCGAATGGCTTGTAGATGGCGCAGTAGATATCGGTCACGCCGTCGGCCGACTTCACGATGACGCGCTCGGGCGGCTTGAACCCCGCCGCGAAGAGCGCGGCGGCGTCGGCCTTCTCCAGCTCCATGACGACACCGCCGGTCGCATTGCGCAGCACCGAGACTGCGGCGATGTCCACCCGCGACATGACGTCGACGAAGAATCTGCCCGACTTCGAGGCGAACGTATCGTGGTCGAGGCGGTCGGCGGTGATGGTCGTGATCTCGCCGCCATCGAGCGAGACCGAGTACAGCTCCTGCAGGTATGTGTCGGCGCCACGCTCGCGCCCAGCCGCGGTGAAGACCACGCCGCCGATTCCTCTCGTCCACCGCAACGATCTTACGGACCAGCCAGTCGCCTCTCGTGACCGTGGTGATCTTGCCGTTCTTTCCGTACAGGTACAGGTGCCCCCAGCCGCTGCGCTCGGACCACCACAGCACCTCACCCGAGGCGAGTACCCGCACATTCCGGTCGCTGTGCTGCGGTCCGAGCAGGACGTTGGTCTTGCTGGTCTCCTCGAGAAGGAGCGCGACATTGCCGGACGCGACGTCGAGCTCATACAGGCCAACCGTGCGGTCACCCCGATCGCCTGCGATCCAATAGACCTTCGTCCCCTCCTCATTCCACCAGACGAAGCCGAGAAGGATGGAGGAGACGTACGGCATCAGCACCGGCTTGCATTTCGCCTGCGTGGACTTTCCCGTTGCCGCCTCGAATACGAAGTACTCCGCCGTACCGAGCTGCTCGTCGCCGACGAGCGAGTAGCGATACGTCATGGGCTTCGGACGGCCGCCGTCCGGAGGTGAGGATCTTACGAGGTGCATCAGCTGGCAGTGGCGCTGATCGAGACGAAAGGTCACGAACCGCTTCGAATCCTGCGACCAGGTGACGGCGGGCGGCAGCGTGAAGCCCAGATTCTCCTGCATCACCCGCACCGCGCTGGCATCGGGCGATCTCGCGTAGGTGTAGGCCTCCGCGGCATCGCTCGTCAGCTGGCGTTGCTCGTTCGTGGTGGTGTCGCGGATATAGAGATCGAGACCGCTGAATCCCACCGCCCAGCGGCCGTCCGGTGATGTGGTCTCCCCGAGGCTGGGTCCGACGACCTTGATCTCATACGTCTCGAGGGATATGTCGACCTTGTGTTCCCTTACCGTGACGCGTATCCCGTCATTGACGAACTCGATCCAGAAGAACGGCAGCGCGTTCGCCTTCACCGTCTCTTTGAGAAACCCGCTCAGCGCTGCCGCCATGCGCTCGTGGTCGAACGCGGGGCGCTTCGTTCCCGCCTCCGGATCCACCAGCACGAATTCCGTTCCGGCGGCAGTCGACTTGCGATACGAGAACGTGTCGGTATTGCGCACCCAGACCGGTACGACGCGCGGCGTATGGATCAGTTTCTTCAGATTGTGCGACAGCAGCGACTCGGCCTTGGCGTACCGGGCGGTCAGATCGATGGTCATCAACGAAGCTCCAGATCAATTTTCACTGCGCCGGCCGCCGAGGTGTTCGGCGAAGTGACGCTCAATCAGGCGATACATGTGGACGAGGTTCTCGGGATTCTGGAAATCATGGCCTTCGTCCTCGGCCACGAAGTATTCGACCGGCACGCCCCGGGCGCGCAGTGAATCGACGATGTGATCCGACTCCGCCTGGGGAACGCGAGCGTCCTTGGCGCCCTGGACCACCAAAAGAGGCGTACGGATCTGGTCCACCTTGGTGACCGGCGATCGCGCCAGCATGTCCGCGCGCTGAACGGGATCGTCCGGGTCTCCGGCGTAGAGCATCCAGCTGTTCTTCAGGTGGGGTCTGACGAAGGGTGGCAGGCTCTCCATGAAATTCACCAGGCTCGACACCCCGACGTAATCGACGGCGGCCGCGAAGTAGTCCGGGGTAAAAGTGACGCCGACGAGCGTCGAGTAGCCGCCGTACGAACCGCCGAAGATGCCGATTCGCTTCGGGTCCGCGATCCCTTGCTTGATGGCCCAGTCCGTGGTGTCGATCAGGTCATTGTGCATCGTGCCGGCGAGCTGTTTGATGGCGGCGGTGATGTGCCGCCTGCCGTAGCCGGAGGAGCCGCGGAAGTTCACCTGCAGCACCGCATAGCCGCGATTCGCCAGGAACTGAACCTCACGGTGATAGCCCCAGCTGTCGTGCGCCCAGGGGCCGCCATGGACGAGCAGCACCAGCGGCAGGCTCTTCGGCTCGACCCCGACCGGCAGAGTCAGGAACGCATGTAACGGCAGCCCGTCACGCGCCGTGAACCGGACCGCCGTCATCGGCGCCAGATCAGCCGGCTGCAGATGCGGATAGGGCCTGAACAGCAGTCTGCTCTTGCCCGTGCTGTGGTCATACAGGTAGCTGAGGAGCGGCTCCCGGTCGTGCACGAACGTCGCCACCCATTTCTGCTCACTTTTATCGGATGACAGCCAGCCGAGCACTCCGTCCGACAGTTTCGACAGCGCGGCGTAAATGGCAGCGAACCGCGGTGCCACCACTTTGATCTCCGGCCGGTCCCCGACGAAGCGCGCCGCCAACACCTCGCCGGTGCTCTCACTGAAGAACAGGGTGGGGGTATAGCCGAAGTCCTCGGAGGCCCATCCCATGTTGCACAAGCTGCGGCCCGGGATCGCGGCAACCACGGTTTGATTGCCGGTACGATCGACCCGGATGAGCCGCATGTCATTGGAGTCCTGATAGGTCCCGAGCAGCAACGCCTGGTTGTCGGGCGTTGGAACGGTCGGATAGGGGCCTATGGGATGCTCCGGGCCGCCTGCCCGATAAATCAGCCGCTTGTCGCCCGTCTGCTCGTCTACCGCGTAATACTCGTAGGTTCCGTCTTCAGCTTCCGATTGGTAGAAGGTCGCGGCTCCGTCGAACCCGAGGAAGCGACCCTTCATGTCCGCCTGTTCGCGGACCAGCGTCGTCTCGCCGGTGGCGACATCGATCCGGAAGATGTCGAAGAACATGGGGCGGCGATTCATCGCCACCAAAATGCTGCCGGGGACGGATTTCATGGGCCCGAAACCCGTGACGCGCGAGCCGGGAGGGAGCGGCGTGAGATCTACCGCGGGCTCATCCGGTGCCTGCAGATCGACGCGGTATACATGCCAATCCTCGTTGCCGTCGGTGTCCTGCCGGTACAGCAGCCAACGGGCATCGTCAGTCCAGTAATACGTCTTGATGCCACGCCGCGAGTCGTGCGTGACGCACACCGCCCTGTCGTGCTCCTCGTCGATACCGCGGACCCAAACGTTGGTCCGGCCGTGCGCCGGCGCCAGGTAGGCGACTCGCTTCCCGTCCGGAGAGATGGATGCGCCGGAAAACACCGGGTCCGCAAAGAACTCCTCGACGTCGATCAGTGGCGGGACGTGGTCCGCGCGGGGTGCAGGTCTGCTCATGGGGTGCTCCTAGTGCTTGTGCGGTTACGCGGCCCTTACCGAAGACCGTGTGGACGTGCCTTGGTCACTGACGCGACCCCCCAGGTATTTGCCGAAGTGCCGTTCCAGCGCGCGGAACATGGCCATGACATTCTCCGGATTCTGGAAGCCGTGGCCTTCATCGTCGGCGATCAGGTATTCGACGGGTACCCCGCGTGCTCTGAGTCCTGCCACGATGTTGTCGGCCTCGGCCTGGACGACCCGGACATCGTTGGCACCCTGCACGACGAGCAACGGCGTACGGATCTGATCGACCCTGCTGATGGGCGATCGCGCCAGCATGTCGGCCTCCTGGACCGGGTCGTCGGGGTCGCCTACGTAGGTGATCCAACTGTTCCGCAACAGTGGCCTGACCCACGGCGGCAGCGTGCGCATGAAGTTTGCCAGGCTCGAGATGCCCACGTAATCGACGGCCGCGGCGAAATAGTCCGGCGTGAAAGTCACCCCGACCAGCGTGGAATAGCCGCCATAGGAGCCGCCGAAGATCCCGATGCGCTTCCGGTCCGCATACCCCTGCGCGACCGCCCAGTCCGCGGCATCGATCAGGTCATCGTGCATCTTGCCCGCCAGCTCGCGGATCGCCGCGGTGATGTGTTTCTTGCCGTAGCCCGAGGAGCCGCGGAAATTGACCTGGAGCACCGCGTAGCCACGGTTGGCCAGGAATTGGTTCGACCCGTCGTAACCCCAGAAGTCGTGACACCAGGGGCCGCCATGCACCTTCAGGATGAGGGGCAGGCCCTTGGGCTCGACCCCTACCGGCAGTGTCAGGAAGCCGTGCAGCGGCAGACCGTCGCGAGCTGCAAGACTGATGGCTTTCATCGGCGCCAGGTCCGCGGGCTGCAACTGCGGGTAAGGCTGGAACAGGAGTCGGCTCTTGCCGCTGGAATGATCGTAGAGGTAAGTCAGCCCGGGCTCCCGATCGTGGCCGAACGTTGCGACCCACAGCCGCTCGCTGTCATCGGAGGAGACCGAGTTCAGAACGCCATCGGACAGCTTCGACAGGGCGGCGTAAATGGGCGCGAACTCGTCGTCGATCACCTGAATCGTCGGTCGGTCGCCGACGAAGCGCACCGCCATCACCTCGCCCGTGCGCCTGCGCGTGAGGAGCGTGGGCGGCAGAGTGGGAGCGACGAACCCCATGGTGCAAATGCTTCTGCCCGGGAGGGCAGCGACTATGGTTTGCTTGCCAGTCTCGACGTCGACGCGAACCAGCTTGAGCTCGTCCGAGTCGCCGTAGGTTCCGAACAACACTCCGTTGCCATCGGGCGTCACCACCGCCGGATAGACACCCACAGGGTGCTCGGGGCCACCCTGCTGATGAAACAGGCGCTTCTCTCCGGTCTGATCATCGACCCGGTAGAACTCATGGGTACCGTCGTCGGCCTCCGACTTGGAGAACACCTCGCCGTTGGGGCCGAAGAAAAAGCCGCCCTTCTGATCGGCATTTTCCCGCAGCAGCGTCGTCTCGCCGCTGGCAACCTCGATCCGGAATGCGTCGAAAAAAAGCGGTCGACCGATTCATCGTGACCAGGACGTTGCCCGGCCTGCTGCGCATTTTCTCGAATCCCATGACGCGCGATCCGCGCTCCATGGGGGTAAGGTCCACCGCCGGTGCCTGTGGCGCGTTGAGGTCCACCCGATAGAGGTGCCAGTCCTCGTTACCGTCCGTGTCCTGAAGATAGAGCAGCCAACGCGGGTCGTCGGTCCAGCGGAAGGTCCTGATGCCGCGCCGGGAGTCATGAGTGACGCACACCGCGTGCTCATGCCCTTCATTGACGCCACGCACCCAGACATTGGTACGGCCTTCACTCGGCGCGAGGTAGGCAATGCGGGTTCCATCGGGGGAGATCGACGCCCCGGAGAACAGTGGGTCCGCAAACAACTTCTCGATGTCGATCAGCGGGGGTAATGACATGCGCTTTACTCATCCTCCGGTCGGCCGATCGGTACGAGCAAAGCGCTCGGATGATCGGCGTCGTGATACAGCTTTACCGTCACCGTCCGTGCGTCCTCCATGCATTCCTCCGCGTTCGGCTTGCCGCTGTTGTAGTTCTTCTGCCAATGCAGGGTGTGGTTCGGCCCGATCACCAGCCGCAGCCTGTGACCCGCCGCCAGGTGCCGCGACACGAAGAAGAAGCGATCGAAGTCATACCGCAGCGGCGCGGTAGTCTCGATCAGCTTCTCGATGCGCAGTCCCTCGCGATAGCGGGCGCGGAAATGCTGGCTCGTCATGAGGAGACTCGACCCCACGGGGTCGATGTCATATATCGCAGCGGCGAAGTCGGTATCCGGCTGGTCTATCGCCAGCCACACAGTCAGCTTGAAGAAGCCGCTGACTTCGGTGTCTTTCTCGAACGGAGCGGTGTGGTAGACGAGATGCCGGCCCGCGCTCGCCATCACCAGCCGCTGATCCGTGATGCCGGCTCCGGTGATGGTGAGCGAGCTCTCGAACCTCGGAATGGTCAGATCCCGCGGGTCATAGACATAATGATCGGGCTCGGCGCGGGCCGCAGGCTGCGGCGCGAGTCGCCCCGACCGGAAGATATCGGTCGGATTGCTCGCCGACTGCAGATACAGTGTGTCGAGGCGCGCGGTGGCTGCATCGAGAGTATCGGCATAGCGCCACTTCTCCGCGCCCATGACGTAATAGGCGAAGTTGTTCTGCAGGAACTCGGGCTTCGCCCCCGCCTCCATCGTCCAGGCGAACCATTCCCGATGCAGCTTCTTCATGTCCACGACGCTGGCGGGTCCGCAGGTGATGCCCATGAACTCCGCCTTGGGAGTGCGCACCCCCGGGTGGTCCCAGGGGCCTATCACCAGATAGTGCCGGGCCTTTTTGCCCGCGTGCGCGCGATGCTCGCGGTAGAACTCGATGGTGCCCGGCTGATCGCCATCGTAGATACCGGTGAGCGACAGGACCGGAAACGACAGCCTGGAGAGCTGCTCCGCCGTCGGATTTCCCTCATCCCAATGAGCTTCCTGATGTGGATGCTCGACCCAGTCCTTGAATACCTTGGAGTCGAAGCCGTAGAACTCGTCCATCTTCTTGAACGGGAGGCCCGACTCGAAGAAGCGCAGATACTCCGCGGTCCAGTATTTTTCGTCGGCGAATGTCGCCGCCTGCTGCGCATGGCCCCAGGTCACGAGCAGCCAGCGCGCCAGGAAGGAGTAGAAGATGTTGTGGCGCAGCGGATAGTCGAGCCCGACCCAACACGGCGCCGACGGTACGATCGTGGCCAGGTGGGGCGGGGCTTCGCGGACCATGGCCCACTGGTCGTACCCGACGTAGGAAATGCCGCAGGAGGCCACCTTGCCATTGCAATACGGCTGCTTCGCCACCCATTCGACGATATCGTAGCCATCCTTCGATTCATTGAAGAACGGGACGAACTCCCCTTCCGAATTACCGCGACCGCGCACATCGATGGCGAGATAGGGGTAGCCGTTCTCCGCGAGGGAAATACCGACGTCATGGTAGGCGTCGGCAATATACGGCGTGAAGGTGAAGATCGCGGGCCGCGGCGCCTGCGACTGCTTCGGCAGATAGAGCGTCGCGTTCAGGTGAATGCCGTCGCGCATGGGTATCCTGACGCCCCATCGTATCTGGACGGGCCGCCCGGTTTCGCTTTCTCCCCCGGTCTGTGACACTTCCCGCCTCCTCGCACTGTGCGTTGCGCGCGCTACTGCCACACCTCTGAAGCGACGCGCAGGAAGTTCTCTCCCATGATGCCGCGAACCGTCTCGACCGGATAACCCTTCTGCAGCAGCTTATCCAACAGCAGCGGCGTATCGGCCGGATCCATGAAGCCCCACGGCAGCTCCGCAGGCATGGCGAACCTGGCGGGCGCATCCCCCTTGCAGTACTCGTGCAGTGACTGACAGAATGCCGGCGGCATGTAGTCGAGACCGAGAGCGATGTGCTCGGGTCCGACGAGATCGGCGACATAGTCGATCTGGCGCACCACCGTATCCAGCGAGACTTCCTTGGGCTCGCCCATGAAGGGGCCGACGCCGTTGATTCCGATCACGCCGCCGGTCTGCGCACAGAGCCTGATCTGGTCGTCCTTGATGTTGCGCGGATGATCGAACAGCGCGTGCGGGTTCGAGTGCGAGAAGATGCAGGGTTTGGTCGACAGCGACATCGCATCCATGGTCGTGCGATAACCCGAATGCGTACAGTCGACCATCATGCCGACGCGGTTCATCTCCGCGATGAGCTCCTTGCCGAACCGGGAGATGCCGATGTCGTTCTTCTGGGCCTCCAGGCAGCCGGTACCGACGTTGTTCTGGAAGTTGTATGCCATCAGCATCCAGCGCACGCCCAGCTTGTAGAACGCGCCGACATTCGCCAGGTCCCTGCCGACGGCCTCGGACCCCTGAAAGTGGAAATTGATGGCGAGCCGGTTGGATTTCTTGGCAGCGCGGATGTCCGCGACACTGTCCACGAGGACGAACTTCTCCGGCTGCTGGCTCAGCTCGTGCCGAATCTGGGCCAGCCGGGCGTAGACGGCTGCCGGGGTCGCCCCCGAATCGCCGGCCATCGACAACGAGATGTAGTTGAAGCCAGTCTTGATTCTCGTATCGAGATCGCCCATCAGACCCGCCGGCGGCGGCCCGAGCAGGATGTCGCACAGGATGCCGTCGCGCAGGGAAGGCAGATCCGATAGGGACGGCGGCACTGGTGTTTTATTCGTCGTCGTCATGGCATCCCCCGAATGACCGCGCGCCGCTGTGGCGCGCGAGATGAATGTCAGACGATAGAGAGTCGATGCTGCCCAGGGTAGCCAATACTTTTGATGGACAGCATAAGCGCGGCTAATACGGCCTGCGTCGCTCGCAGCGCTCCCGCGTGCTTATCCAGGGGCACCACGGCAATATCGACCGCTTTGGCAACGAGCAGGGGTTGCTCCAGCACCCGGGCGGCCGAGCCATTCGGGTCGATGAGCTCGATCACCTTGTGTGCGGTGCATTCGATCCTGCGGGAGGACTTCCCGACGGCAACCAGTTTGGCGCGAATCTCGATGTAGTCGCCGCTTCGGACCGGGGCGAGGAATTCACTCGTCATGACACGCGACAACCCTTCATCGCCGTCGTGGCGGATCAGGATCTCGGTCACCGCATCGCCGAAAAGCTCGGTGATGCGCGCGCCATCGACGAGGCCGCCACCGTAGTGGGCATCGGCACCCGACAGGCGCAATCTGATCACGCTCTCGAGATTCGACATGTGGTCTCCTCAGACCGCTATGGGCTCTTCGTAAGGCCCCCAGACCTCGCGCAGCGCCCCACAGATCTCCCCGAGCGTGGCCCTCGCCTTTGCCAGCTCGATGGTCTGCGGCAACAGATTGACGTCATCCGTGCGCGCCTGCGCCTTCAGCTCCTCGAGCAGGCTCTGCACCCGCCGGCTGTCGCGCTTCGCGCGCACCGCCTGCAGCCGGCTCACCTGCAGCTGAGTGCATTCATCATCGTAAGGATGAATTTCCACCTTGGCCTTGGTGGCCTGCTCATCGACGTAGCGATTGACGCCAACCGAGACCTTCTCGCCAGCGTCAATTTTCTTGAAGATTTCATAAGCCGAATCGGCCAGCTTGCGCTGAAACCAACCGTCCACCACCAGCTTGACCGCCCCGCCCAGCTTGTCGACCTCCTCGAGGACTTTCCAGATCTCCTGCTCCATGTCCCAGGTGAGCCGCTCGACGAAGTACGAGCCGCCGAGGGGATCCACCACGGAGGTCACGTTGATCTCATCGCGAATGATCTGCTGCGTGCGGATCGCAAGCTTCATCGCCTCTTCGGTGGGAATGGCGAACGCCTCATCGAGTCCGTTGGTATGCATGCTCTGACAGCCGCCGAGAACGGCGCCGAGCGCCTGGATGGCGGTGCGCATCAGGTTGTTGTGATGCTCGACCTTCGTCAGGCTCATGGCCGCCGTCTGCACGTGCACCCGCAGCCGCATGGACTCAGGCTTCTTGGCCTTGAAGCGCTGCGACATGATCTTGGCGTAGACCCGCCGCGCCGCTCTGAACTTGCAGATCTGCTCGAAGAAATCCTGATGGCTGATGAAGAAGAACGACAGCCTGGGTGCGAATTCATCGATGTCCATGCCCGCGCCCATGACCGCCTCGCAATAGGCGATCGTGAAGGCCATGGTGAAGGCGATCTCCTGCACGGCGTTGCCGCCCACGTCGGAGAGGTGATAGCCGCTCAAGCTGATCGGATTGAACTTCGGAGTCAGCTTGGTGCTGTGCATGATCAGATCGCGCAGCAGTCTGACGGCACGCTCGACCGGATAGATCCACTCCTTCTGGGCGACGTATTCCTTCAGTGGATCGGCCTGCAGGGTGCCCGCGAGTTTCGCCAGGTTGCAGCCCCGCTGCTGCGCGACGGCGACGAACATCGCATAAATGACCCATGCCGAGGGGTTGATGGTGAGGGAGATCGAGATCTTCTCGAGATCGATCCCATCGAACAGCCGGTCGATGTCTTCGATAGTGTCGATTGCAACACCGACGCGTCCGACCTCGCCGAATGCCATGGGATCATCGGAGTCCAGGCCGAGGAGCGTCGGCAGATCGAAGTCCGTCGACAGGCCGGTCTGTCCGGCCTCGATCATGTATTTGTAGCGGCGATTGGTTGCCTCGGGATTGCCGAACCCGGCGACCTGCCGGATGGTCCAGGGCCGTCCGCGGTACATGGTCGGATACGCGCCGCGGGTAAAGGGATAAGCGCCCGGGAAACCGAGCTCGTCAGCGGGAATATGCCCGACGTCGGCCGCGGTATAGATCCGCTGCAATGGGATGCCGCATTCCGCCTGATAGGAGGCTTGCTCCTCCGCCCTGGCGCTCAGCGCCGCGGCGAGCTCCTTGGCCTCCCACTCGGCCTGCTGGCGCCGGATGTTGGCCAGCTCAGCTTCCGAAAAAAGGCTCACTTGCACCTCTCCTGGTTCCAACCCAGCAGGACGTTGGCGGCGGTCAGGGGATCCGACTCGCGGCTCACCACCGCCTGCAGCTGCCGCTCGAAGTCCTCGGCGCCCTCATGAAACTGTTCCTGGAACAGGTGTCGCGCCATGTTGAATATCCGGGTGCGGCAGAACTCCCGTTGGCGCACCGCCAGCTCGCCGGTGGACTTGAGGTGCGACCAGTGCTGACGGATGGCCGCCTTGAGACTCTCCAGATGCTCTCCGGAGAGCGCGCTCACGGTGAGGACGGGAGGGGTCCATGCCGAGCGGGTCGTGGTCCCTCCGAGCTTGAGCATGCCTTTCAGCGACGCGACGGTCGCCGCCGCTTCGGGCTTGTCGGCCTTGCTCACCACGTGAACATCCGCAATTTCGAGAATACCGGCCTTGATGGCCTGGATGTCATCGCCGAGGCCCGGAGGCGAGAGCACCACGACGGTATGCGCCGCCGTGACGATCTCGACCTCGTCCTGACCGACCCCGACCGACTCGATGATGATGGGCGAGTACTGGGCGGCATCGAGGATATCGACGGCCTGAAGGGTCGCGGGGGCGAGACCGCCGAGATGTCCGCGCGTGGCCATGCTGCGGACGAAGGCCTGGCTCGCTTGGGCCACCTCGTTCATCCGTATCCGGTCCCCCAGGATGGCGCCGCCTGAAAACGGGCTGCTGGGGTCGACCGCCACGACACCGACCTTGTGTCCTTCCTGACTGAGGGACTTGATGAGGGCGGCGACCAGGGTGGATTTGCCGGCGCCCGGTACGCCGGTGATGCCTATGATGTGGGCTTTGCCGGCGCTCCTGTAGATTGCGGCGAGCGCCGCCTCGGCTTCGGCGTATCCGCCCTCGGCCCGGGATATCATGCGGGCGACCGCCGCTCTCGAGCCGGCGAGAACTTCCGGTACCAGCTCGAGCGAAGGCCTGTATCCGGCGCGCCTGGTCATATGCGGCCGCGGGCTTTGACCAGCTCCGTGATGGCCGAGACGATGAGCTCCGCACGCGCTTCCTGCGGAATGATCACATCCACGCCGCCTGCGCGCAGGGACTCGTAGTCCTCTTCGGGAATCACCCCGCCCGCGACCACGAAGATGTGCCCGGCGCCCTGCTCCCGCAGGCACCTGCCCAGTTCCTTGAAGAGCGGCACGTGGGCCCCCGACAGGAGGCTGACGCCGATGACATCGACATCCTCCTCGATCGCGGCGCTCACCACCTGCAGCGGTGTCTTGTAGAGGCCGGTATAGATGACCTCCATGCCGGCATCCCGCAGGATGCGCGCGACGATTTTGGCGCCGCGATCATGGCCATCGAGCCCCAGTTTCGCGACCAGGACCCGGATATTGTTGCGGGACTGCGCTGCTACGGTCATGCCGATACTCTCCTGCCGGAGATTCTACCCAGCGCGGGAATTTTGAATGTCTAATAACTCTAAAGTGCGATATAAGGCGGACTGATAACGATCGGGCTCAGGGCTCGAAATCGGCGCGTATCGTCCGCGCGGCACGGAACAGGAACCAACCCGCCAGAAAAATCGGAACCAGCATCACGATGATGGCCCATCGCAACCCCTGAGCCGGGCCCATCGAAAGCGCAAGGTGATCGCTCAACATTCCCGTGGCCAGCGGGCCGGACGTCATCCCGATTAGGTCGCCAACCATGAATGCAATGGCAAATCCAGTCGCTCGACGCGCGGCGCCCAGCACAGTCACCAGAGCTGCCATCATGGCCGGAAGGCAGCCGAGCATGATCGTGGCTCCAGCGCAGCTGAGCACGGTGTAGCCGGTGAGGGTGGCGACGAGATGGGAGCCTGCATAGAACGGAAACAGCGCCATCATTCCATAAGCAGGCATCTTGCAGAGCCACCTGATGTCTCGCCGCGCAAGTCTGTCCGCCAGGATGCCGCCGACCATATTGCCCGCAATAATGGAGGCGAGGGATACGACCCCCGTAACGGCACCGGTGGTGGCGACCCCGAGATGCAGGACGCGCATGGTATAGGCCTGGTCGAACAGGAGCGGTCCGAGGCTGACGAACCAGAACGCCGTCAAAGCGAGCGTGAGATTGATGAATGTAGGCTTTTTGACGAGCACACGAATCGCGTCCATCGTGCTTTCGTCGTTTGCGCTCGTCATCTTGAATCCGTCCCGGGTGCGCGGATCGCGCAACGCGAGCCAGGCGAGCGCCGCGAGCAACACACCGGGCAGGCCTGTCACGAGGAATGTGACGCGCCAGCCATACTGCTGCGCTATATAGCCGCCGGCGACCAGACCCCCGAGCGCACCGGCAACGGTGGACATCTGGACGAAGCCTATGGCCTTCGCGCGGCGCTCCGGCGGGAAATAATCCGAGAGCAGACTGATGGCCGGACCACCGGTACCGCCGGCCTCCCCTATTCCGACGCCTATACGCAGCAGGAAGAGCTGAAGGAAAGTATGCACCAGCCCGCAGCCCGCGGTGAAGATGCTCCACAGTCCCACCGAAGCCGAGATCAACAGCCGCCGATCGCCACGGTCGGCGTAACGCCCGAGCGGCACGCCCAATATGGCGTACAGAATCCCGAAAGCGAGTCCCGTCATGAGCCCGAGCGCCGTATCCGAAACGTGAAAGGACTGCTTGATCGGCTCGAGCAGAATGGAAACGACCGCCCGATCGATCGCACCGGATGAGCCGACGAGGAACAACACCAGCAGCAGCATCGCGCGCTGCCGTTTGTTGAACATCTCCCAAGGCTTACTCGCGTCGACTTCGGGTACCGCGACCAAATCGACCGCTACTTCACTCGAGGTTGGTGTCGCGGACATTGCAGTCACCCCTGCCGGCTTCAATCGCCGCTCGGCCGTCCCAACGGAACGTGTAGCGCGCTCGGATGCTTCGCATCGTGGAACAGCCTGACGGTGACCGTGCGGGCATCATCAATGGACTGATCGGCAACCGGCTTGCCGCTGTTGTAGTTTTTCTGCCAGTGGATCGAATGATTCGGCCCGAAAACGAGCCGCAGCCTGTTCCCCTTGTTGATCTGGCGCGAGACGAAGAAAAGATGCTCGAACTCGTATAGCAGCGGCTCGGTCGTGTCGATCAGCTTCTCGACCCGCAGGCCTTGCCGATATCGCGCTCGCAGAGGTTGGCTCGCCAGGTAAACGGCAGATCCGTCCGGAGCAACGTCGAAGATGGTCACATTGAAGTCGGTGTCCGGCTGATCGATCGAGATCCACGCCGATAGCTTGAGGAAGCCGCTGACCTCGGTATCGCGATCGAACGGGGCGCCGTGATAGATCAGGGAGTTTTGTAGTGCTCCCGGGTCGACATCGTCCAGTGCGCCGCCGCCCTCGATCCTCGGGAGGGTGAGGTCGCACGGGTCATAGACATAGTGATCGGGGTCCGCACGATCAGCGGGCCGCGCGGCGGTCATCGTCCCTGACTGATAGATATCGGTCGGATTGGTGAGGGAGCCCAGGTAAAGAGGCTCGACCCGGGCCGTGACCTCCGCGAGCGTATCGGCATAGCGCCACTTCTCGGCGACCATGACGTAGTGGGCGACTTTCTTCTTCAGGAATTCCGGCTTCGGGCCGTCTTCCATGGTCCAGGCGTACCACTCGCAGTGGAGCTTGTTCATGTCCACTACGCTCGCGGGTCCGCATTTGAAGCCCATGAACTCCGCCTGCGGCCGGCGCACGCCGGGATGGTCCCACGGACCAATCACCAGGTAGTGATTGGCCTTGTCGCCGGCATTCTGCAGATGATGCTTGTAGAACTCCATGGTGCCGGGCTGATCGCCGTCATAGATTCCCGTGAGTGAGAGCACCGGCATCGTCAGCTTTGCGAACTGTTCGGATGTCGGGTTGGCCCGGTCCCAATACGCTTCCTGATGCGGATGCTGCAGCCACTCCCGGAACGGCTTGGACTCGAAGCCGAAGAATTCCTCGGCTTTCCTGAAGGGCAAACCCGCCTCGTAGAACTTCAGCCAGCGGCCGTTCCAATACGCCATGTCATCGTGCATCGCCTGCTGCAGCGCTTTACCCCACACCAGCATCAGCCACCGCGGGGTGAAATTCAGGAAGATGTTGAACCGGAAGGGGTAGTCGAGTCCGACCCAGCACGGCGCCGAGGGCACGATGGTGGCAAGATGAGCCGGGTCGCCGCGAACCGTCGCCCATTGGGTATAGCCGACGTACGAAAGGCCGCGGGTCCCCACTTTGCCGTTGCAATAGGGTTGCTTGGCGAGCCACTCGACGACGTCATGACCGTCATCGGGATCGCTGAAGAATGGCGCGTAATCTCCCTCGGAATTGCCCCGGCCGCGCACGTCGACCGAAATGTACGGGTAACCCCCTGCCGCGATGGCGAGAGCTTCCGGATGCTCACGCTCGGCGATGTATGGAGAGAACGACATAATCGCCGGGCGCGGCCCCTGCTGGTTGTCCGGCAGATAGAGCGTGCCGTTCAAGCTAACACCGTCCCGCATCGGTATCTTGATGCCCCATTTGATGCTCACGGTGTCTTTCTTCACGGCTTTGCCGCTCTCATCCGTCATAGAACCCCCAAAGCTTTTATCGACTCGATGCGCTCGAATTCAAACTTGCCGCGGCGGCCTCAGGCGCGGCTCCTCGAGATAACGTCGGCGCAGATGCTGCCGGCATGGGGTGGACTCCCGGGTGCTACGCCTGTCTCATCGCCGGCGGCATGGGCACGTCCCGCGAGCTGACACGACCGCCGAGGTACTTACCGAAGTGGCGCTCGACCGCCCGATACATCAGTTTGACGTTCTCAGGGTTCTGGAAACCGTGACCCTCGTCGTCGGCGACCAGATACTCGACCGGTACTCCGCGCTTGCGAAGCGACGCCACGATATTGTCCGATTCCGCCTTGACGACACGAGCATCGTTCTTGCCCTGCAGCACCATCAGCGGCGTGCGGATCTGGTCGACTTTGGTGACGGGTGAGCGCGCCAGCATGTCCGCTTCCTGCACGGGATCATCGGGGTCGCCGGCATAGAGCATCCAGTTGTTGGTGAGGTGCGGCTTGACGAAGTCCGGCTGCGAGCGCATGAAGCTCACCAGGTTCGAGACACCGACATATTCGACCGCTGCGGCGAAAAAGTCCGGCGTGAAGGTGACACCGACCAGCGTGGCGTAGCCGCCGTACGAGCCGCCCATGATTCCGATGCGCTTCGGATCGGCGATACCCTGCTGCACCACCCAGTTCGCGCCATCGATGAGGTCATCGTGCATTTTGCCGGCCAGTTCCTTGATGCCGGCCGTGACGTGCCGCTTGCCGTAGCCCAGCGAGCCGCGAAAGTTGATCTGCAGCACGGCATAGCCGCGATTGGCCAGGAGCTGGGCTTCGCGATCGTAGCCCCATCTGTTGTAAATCCAAGGTCCGCCGTGCACGCACAGTATGAGCGGCAGCCCCTTGGGTTCGACGCTTATGGGCAGCGTCAGGAAGCCGTGGAGCGGTAGACCGTCACGCGCTTTCAAAGCCACCGGCTTCATCGGCGCCATCTCGGCCGGGTTCAGCTTCGGGAAGGGCTTGAACAGCAGCCGGCTCTTGCGGGTCCGGTGGTCATAAAGGTAGGTCAGACTGGGGTCGCGATCGTGGATGAACGTTGCAACCCATAGCTGCTCACTCTCATCCGATGAGGCCGAGCCCAGCACTCCGTCCGACAGTTTCGACAATTCCGCGTAGACCTCCGCAAAGTGCGGGTCGAGCGGCTTTATGGTCGCTTTGTCGCCCACGAAGCGGACCGCGATGACCTCCCCCGTGCGCCGACTCGTGATCAGGGTGGGCGGGAGATTGAACTGCTCGCCCAAAAAGGCGATGTTATCCAGGCTGCGCCCGGGCTCGGTGGCGACCACCGTCTGCTTGCCATCGGGATCCACACGGACGAGACGCAGGTCGTCGGAATCCTGATAGACCCCGAGCAGCAGCGAGTTGCCATCCGCGGTTTCTGTCGCGGGATAGACGCCCGAGGCGTGCTCACGGCCAGGCGCTCGATGGATGAGACGCTTGTCCCCCGTCTTCTCATCGACGGCGTAGAATTCGTACGCTCCGTCCTTGGCCGTCTCCAGGTAGAAATTCGCCCGTCCCTCGCGGCCCAGGTAGTTCCCCGTCACATTGGACTGCTCGCGGTGGAGCGTGGTCTCGCCGGTTGCGATATCGATCTTGAAAAGATCGAAGAACGTGGGACGACGATTCATCGCGACCAGCATCTTGCCCGGCACGGATTTCAGGATTTCGATGCCCAGCGCGCGGCCGCCGCGCGGCAGCGGCGTCAGATCGACAGCCGGCTTCTCCGGCGCTTGCAGGTCCACCCTGTATACGTGCCACTCTTCGTTGCCGTCGGTGTCCTGGAGATACAGAAGCCAGCGCGGATCGTCGGTCCAGTAGTACTTCTTGATGCCGCGCCGTGAGTCGTGAGTGACGCATATGGCTTTGTCATGCTCTTCGTCGACACCGCGTACCCAGACATTGGTGCGATCATTTTTCGGTGCCAGATAAGCAATCCGCTTGCCGTCGGGAGAGATCGACGCGTTGGAAAATACCGGGTCGGCGAACAGCTCGTCGATGTCGATCAGCCGCGGCGGCGTTCCTGCGGGGGATGGCGTTTTACTCATTCGATGCTCCAACTGAAATTCGGTTCAGCCCGCCACCGCGGCGGCCATGAACTCGGCGACGGCGGCGGTGAATTCTTTGCGGCTCTTTTCCCACTGGTAGAACATGTGGCCGCCGCCGAAGTGGCGCACGGTCACCCTGCCGGCGACACTCGGATCGAGCCGCATCAGATTGCGCATCCGGTCGCTCATGTAGTACGGGGTCATGAGGTCGTACCAGCCGTGAGTGATGAACGCCCTCAGGTGCGGGTTCATCGCCATGCCGAACCGGAAGTCGTCGACCGCGCCTTGCGTCATCTGGATGTAGTGCAGCGCTTCGTCGTTCTTCCAGGTCGTCGTGACCTCGAATTCCAGCAGCTTGTATTCGCGGGTGGTCTCGACGCCGAGCTCCGATCGCAGCAGGCGATTGACACCTGTCGTGAACGTGGGCCAGAAGCCGGTGAGTGTGGGATCCGCGCCGGAAAATTGATCGCGATCGGGAAACGGATCCATGGTGGTGATCGTGCCATCGTAACGGCCGACGACTTTCCCCTCGTCGCGCAGCAGCTCGCGTGCGAACTGCTCGATCCGGATGCGGCCTTCTGCGCGCGTGACGTATTTCAGGTCGAGCCCCACCAGGTCGGCGAGCCGTGTGAGCACACGATCGCGTTCGGCCTTGGGCATCGCGGCTCCGCTCGCGAGAAACGACGCGTACTCGCCTATCGCAAACGCCTCGGCTTCCTTGAGAACCTGCTCGAGTGGCGTACCGCGCCTGAACGCGCGCGCGCGACCGTGAAAAGCTGCCGTCGCGACCATCGTCGGGAGCGTATGGATCCAGGGAACGATTTCGTAGTCGCCCCAGCCGTAGACCATGGAGAGGTGCGCGGGCTCGAGCGCCGGCGAGATGAGGATCGACCCATTGAGGCCAATTCCCTTCTCCTGCAGCATCCGTGTCAGGCGCCCAACGCGATAGCCACCATAGCTCTCGCCGGCGATGAAAATTGGAGAGCCCCAGCGGCCGTGCTCCGACAGCCAACGACCGATGAACTCACACATGGCCTCGAGGTCGGCCCTGACGCCGTAATAGGCATTCGGATTGTGAGCCTCGCCCTCTTTCTTTGTGCCGCCGGCGTCGGCATCGATGACGCGGCTGAAGCCCGTGCCGATGGGGTCGATGAAGACGATATCGGTAAATCCCAGCCACGACTCGTCGTTCCGCACGAGCTGCAGCGGCATCGCGGGGATCGAGCCATCGGTGGGAAACACGATGCGCCGCGGACCCACCACCCCGAGGTGCAGGAACGCGGATGCGGCTCCCGGACCGCCGTTGAAGGTGAACGTGACGGGCCTGTTCGCATCCGCCGGCTCTTTGACGTAGGCGATGGAGAAGACCTCCGCCGCCGGCTTCTCCTTCTTGCGCAGCACGATCCATTTCGCGGTGGCGCTGTAGTCGACCCCGTTCCACGACTCCCTCCTGCTGGAGCCGGCCGGAGGCTCGTAATCGGGGGTCGGCTTTTTCTCAGTGTCGCTCATGCTGCAGGCCCCGTCAGACCGGTGAAATATCCGGCAAAGGCCCACAGGTCCGCGACTTCCTCGATGGCCTTGCTCAGGGGCTTGCCCATTCCATGCCCGGCGCGCGTCTCGACCCGAAGCAGATGCGGCTTGAGCCCGATCTGCGCGGCCTGCAGTGCCGCCGCATATTTGAAGGAATGACCCGGCACGACACGATCATCCGTGTCCGCAGTCGTCGTCAGGATCGCGGGGTAGTCCTTGCCCGAGTGGATGTTGTGATATGGCGAGTACGAAAGCAGATTGCGGAAATGCGCTTCCTCCGCCGGGTCACCGTAGTCCGAAACCCAGTAGGGTCCGACGGTGAACTGATCGTAACGCAGCATGTCCATGACGCCCACCTGCGCCAGCACGGCGGCGAAGAGATCGGGCCGCTGATTGACCACGGCGCCCACCAGCAAGCCGCCGGCGGAGCCGCCCTGGATCGCCAACTGGCGCACTGTCGTGAGCTTGGCGGCGATCAGGTATTCGGCGGCGGCGATGAAATCGTCGTAGACGTTCTGGCGATTGAAGAGCCGGCCGCTGTCGTGCCACGCCCTGCCATATTCTCCGCCGCCACGAATATTGGCGAGCGCGTAGATTCCGCCCATCTCCATCCATGCCAGCCAGGGCGCGCGAAACATCGGTAGGTGCGAGATGCCGAAGCCGCCATAGCCATAGAGCAGTGTCGGATGCGCCTTCCCGAGGTCGAGATCCTTGCGGTGCGCAATGAACATGGGCACTCGCGTGCCGTCCTTCGATGCATAGAAGACCTGGCGGACGGTGTATTGCGAGCTGTCGAAACCGGCCTGCGGTTGCTTGAACAGCGTCGATCTGCCGGTGCTGACATCGAGGCGATAGACGTGCGGCGGCACGTTGAAGCTTTCGAAGGTGTAGAAAGCCTCCGCATCGTCCTCGTCACCCTCGAGGGCGGTGACTGCGCCGATACCCGGCAATTCGACCGGTGTCACTGCCTGACCGGCAAGATCGAATATCTGCAGCTCGCTCTTGGCGTCGACAATTTTCTTTACCACCAGCCGGCCGCCGATGACGGCGGCGTCCACCGCATGGGGTCCTTCGGGAAGGATGACGGTGGGCTGGATCGGATCGGCCTGCGTGAGCTCCATCGCCACCACGGAGTGGTTGGGCGCTTCGCGGTCGGTGATGAAATAGAGCGTATCACCCTGACTGCCTATGAATCCCCAGGCATCGTCCCAGCCGCTGATCAGCTTGCGCGGTGTCGAGCCGGGTTGCCGCAGATCGATCAAGGTGATGCTGGCCCGGGAGTCCGCGTTCTTGAGCGAGGTGATCAGCAGATAGCGGCCCTCGCAGGCCAGCTGGAAGAAATGCAGCAGATTGGGGTGCTCGGGGACCGAATACATCAGCCGGTCGGCCGACTGGTCCGTGCCGAGCGCATGGAAATAGACCATGAAGTTCGAGTTGATGGATTGATATTCGTCGCCCTTCGCCGGCTCAGGGGCGCGCAGGTAGAAGAAGCCCGAGCCATCCTTCGACCAGAGCGGCACCGTCATCTTGACCCACGGCACCTCATCGTTTCGCATCTTGCCGCCATCCACTTCCAACACCCTGATCGTGCGCCAATCGGTGCCGCCGTCCTGGATCGAGTAGGCCACGAGCTTGCCGTCGGGGCTCGCCGACCATTCGCCGAGCGCGGTGGCGCCGTCGCTCGACCAGCTGTTGGGATCGAGCAACAGGCGCGGGGCGGCATTCAAGCCGCCCTGGACCATCAGCGTGCCCTGGTTCTGCAGGCCCGAATTGTGCACGTAGAAATAGCGGCCGCCTTCCTTGCGCGGCGCCGTATAGCGGCCGAAATTGAAGGTCCTCTTGAGACGCTCCGCGATCGCATCCCGCTGCGGCAGACGGGACAGATAAGCGCCGGAGACCTCATTCTGCGCATCGATCCAGGCGCGCACCTTGGCATCGTTGCGCGCCTCGGCCTCCAGCCAGCGATAAGGATCGCGGACGGTAGTACCGAATCTGATCTCTGCGACGTCCTGAGCCTCGGTCTTCGGATAGACGAGGGGACGCTCGACTGCACGGCTCATGTACGCACCTCAATAAGACCCCACGGGCGCGAAGCCTGAATGTAAGCGGGGCGTACCGGGCAGAACAGCTAATTATTCTAATGCCGACGATAAGCGGCGCCCCCCTCCCATTCTTCTTCAGCCTTCTCCCGGCTTCTTTCGGGGGCAATCCGATAACGTCTCCTTATGGTTCCCTTTAGAGCTATTGGTTAGCGCCGCAAACACTGACGGGCCTAAGATTGCGACACGCTACATTGAGCCGCTTCGCAAAAACCTGATGGCGCGCATCTCCTGCAACGAGGCAGATGTCCTTCGACAAAGCGCTCACCGAGCGCGGCGGTGTAGGCGTGTCGACTTCTGATCGAGAACATTCACGCAGCCCCGGGGGAAAACAATGAGCCGCCATACACGCCGCTTCCGTCGCCAGAATGCCGGACTCTCGATGACCGCAAGGTCGTCGGTGTCTGCGGCGGTTCTTCTCGCCTTGTACGGCTTTACTCCGGCAGCCCATGCGGACGACCCGACCGGTCCCCAGCCGCAGCAGACCTCCACTTCCCAGGAGTCCTCTAATGCCGGAGGATTACAGGAAGTCGTCGTCACGGCCGAACGCATCAAAGAGACTATATTCCAGGTCCCCGGCGCCATATCGGTCGTCACTCCAACGGCGCTGGCGCAGAACTCCGTCGTCGACATCGCCGGGCTCGCACGCGAGATCGGAATTGCAGGCGGCGCGGGCGCGCAATCCGCGGCCTATAGTTTCCCGATCATCCGCGGCCTGAACGCGAGCCCGGCGATATCCGCGTTCCGCATGCCCAACCAGGCGCCCGTCGATACTTATATCGACAATACTTCGATCGGCGGCGGCTACTTCCAGTTGTCGGACGTGGAGAGAATCGAAGTCCTGCGTGGACCTCAAGGCACCCTCTATGGCGCTGGCGCACTCGGCGGCGCGCTCAGAATCATCCCGAACGATCCCGTGCTGCAGAAGTTCTCCGGCGAAGCGGATGTCAAAATAGGCTCCGTCGACCATGCGAGCAAGCCGACGTATACCGCCGAAGGAGTGGTCAATATCCCGATTGGTGACACCCTGGCCTTCCGCGCGTCCGGCACCTACGAATACACCCCCGGATACATCAACGTGTACGGCCTGTTGGAGCGCGGCTCGAACGGCATCCCGCTGCTTGCCGACCCTTCCGATCCCGTCAACAGCCCCGGAATCTATACCAGCGCGCATGACTGGAATGACCAGGCGGACCTTACGTCCCGCGCCGCCCTGTTATGGAAGCCGACGCAGAACTTCAACGCCACGCTGGCATTTACGTACTCGAATGACGACGGTAACGGGTCCTCCGACGTCAATCCCGTCTTTCCTGGCGGCCCCGATACCGTAGATCCCAGGATCATTTTGCCGGCCGGCGGTCCATTCACCTTCTTCTCGCCGGAAAGACTGCCTTATTCCCGCAAGTCCGACCTGACCACGCTCGATATGAGCTACGACGCCGGCTTTGCAACGGTGGCCTCGACCAGCTCGTATTTCGCGACATCAGGCAATTTCTTCTCGAGCCCCGTCTACGGCCTGATGCAACCCGTTCTGCTGCCTTATGTGGCACCGTACGCCGGCGTGCCGATCAATCCCCGCTGGCTGTCGCAGTTCGAATACCTGGATTCCTCGCGCACCGTCAGCCAGGAGCTGCGGCTGGTACGCAACGCCACTCCTCAGAACCCCTTCGGCTACGTCGTCGGTCTCTACTACTCGAAGGAGACCAGTCTCGCGAGCTCGCCCCTCAGCGATCCTGGCTCGCCGGAGCGCGCAGTTGCTGAGGGTTGCACCGCGCCGGTCTACATCGGAGCGAGCTTTCCGAACTGCCTGCTTTTGACGGGCCCGAACGACGACGCGTATGACGTCCTCGACACTCAGTTCTTCACCAACAAGTCGGCTTACGCCGACCTGACGTACGACATCGCGAAGAACTGGCAGCTCACGGGAGGCGTGCGTTACTTCAAGGAGGGCTTCGAAGACATTGGCTCGGCCGCACTTTACGATTACGGAATCCCCCCGAATCCGACTCTGAAGAGCCAGCCGGCCTCGAAGACGGTCGGAAGAGCCGCCGTATCCTGGGAGTACGTGCCGGGCCAGCATGCGTACATCCTCTGGTCGCAGGGCTTCCGTCGCGGCGGTGCCAACGGTTTGCTCCTGACCACAGGCGCGTTCGCCGATGAAGGACCGACCACCTTCGGTCCGGACCTGGTGAACAACTACGAGGTCGGCTTCAAGGGCCACTTCGAGAACAGCATGAGCTACGATGTCGACGCATTTTACATGCCGTGGACGAACCCGCAGATCTGCGGCCTGACGCCGGAATCCAACTACGCCTGCTGGAACGCGAAGAAGGCCGTTTCGGAAGGCTTCGAAGCCATGGTGGATACTCCCCTCGTCCTACCGGGCCTGCGCTTCCACTTGGAGGGAACCTATGCGAATGCGCACCTGACCCAGAATTACATGTATCCGGACTATATTGGACCCATCGAGGGCTTCGCCGGCGAGCAGCTGCCGCTCAGCCCGCGGGTGAGCGCCGCCGCCACGCTGAGCTACACGACAAAGGTGGCGCGGGATTGGCAGCTGGTGACGACGCTCAACAATACCTATACGGGCCCGGAGGTATCCAATTATTTCGCTGTCCTCGGCCAGAAGCCCACCAACGTGCCGGTACTAGACCTCCTGAATGCATCGGTTTCCGTATCTAACGGCGTATGGAACGTCGGTGTTTACAGTACCAACCTCACGAATAAACACGAGGTTCTCTCCAGCGCGGACCAGGGGCTGCCGCTGGCCTACACCGCGGTCATCAATCAGCCTCGTGTCATTTACCTGAGAGCCGGATACGCATTCTAAATGGGGGCGGAAGTCCGTGTCGGTGCGGGGAGACTCCCGTCTCTCCCCACCGCCCCGGTGAGCGTCCAGCCGCTGAATCGAGGCAGGATCGTGGGCGTTCAATTCGATATCGACGTACTGCGAAATTTCATCGCGATCGCCGATGCGACGGTGATGAGCCGTGCCGCCAAGCAGGTCGGCAAGACGCAGGCGGCACTGAGTCAGCAGGTCAGGAAGCTGGAGGATGCGGTGCAGCAGCCGCTGATGATCCGTAACGGACGCGGCATCAAGCTCACGATTCATGGCGAGCGTCTGCTCGTGCACGCGCACAAGATTCTGCGGCTGCATGATGAGGCCGTTGCCGAGATGACGGGCGTCAGCCTGGCCGGCCGGGTGCGCTTCGGCTGTCCGGACGACTATGCCCGTGTCTTCCTGTTGGGCCTGCTGCAGAGCTTTGCACGCCAGCACCCCCAGGTCTTCATCGAGGTGGTCTGCGCTTCGACGCCGCGGCTCCTGGAGCGCATGCAGGATCAGGCGCTGGACATCGCCATCATCTCCAAGCCCGACAGCCCGGATCGGAACCAGTTCCTGCGCTGCGAGCCGTTCGTCTGGGTCTCGAGCAAAGGCGGCGATGCCTATAAACTCGATCCTCTGCAGCTGGCGCTTTCCGATCCGGACGCCCTCGATCACGTCGCCGCGACGTCGAGCCTCGAGCGCGCTGGTCGGGATTATCGCATCGCCTATGCAAGTGACAGCGTAGCGGGCCTGCTCGCGGTCGTCCGCTCGGGCCAGGCAATCACGGTGCTGACTCGAACCGGCGTGCCGCCCGACCTGCAGATCCTGATGCCTGCCTGCAGCGGCTTACCGCCGCTGCCGTCCGTGGGAATTACCGTGCAGACCGCGCGGCCCAACCCTTCCAGACTCGTGAACCGCTTCGAAGCGCATATCCGCTCCATCCTGCCGATGCTGTGAACCTGATGGCTACCGATCAATCCACCGTTGCCGGCGCGATCGCACGCTTCCTGGCGAGTCAGGGCCTGAGTCGTGTCTACACCCTGCCGGGCTCGCATGTGAAGGTGATCTGCGCCGAGCTCGCGCGTGCCGGAATCCGCATCGTGTCCGCGCGGCACGAGTGCTCGGCCGTGCACATGGCGCACGCCGAGGCGGACCTGACCGGGCGGATCGGTGTCGCCATCGTAACGACAGGACCGGGCCTGACGAATGCGGTCACCGGTCTCGCCAGCGCCTACCTGGCACGCACCCCACTGCTGGTGCTGTCGGCCCGCGTTCCGGATCCCCAGGCCGGCATGGGCGCGCTGGAAGAAGTCCCCCAGGGGGACCTGGTCCGTCCCGTTTGCCGCTATGTACGGGAGATTTCGCATGCCCGGCACGTGTTGCCCGCCCTCCACCTGGCGGCAACCATGGCGCTCGGAGGCGACGGACCGTCGGGTCCCGTCTACCTCGACTTCGACCCTGATCTCCTCAAGCAACCGATGGCGGCCTGGCATCTCGATCAACGATGGTTCACGCCGGCCGCTCGCACGCCGCGTTTGCCCGCTCGCGATGTCATCGACCGCGCCCGGGAACTGCTGCGCGAGAGTCGGCGGCCGCTGGTGATCGGTGGGCGTGCCGCCCTCGGGATGAACTCTTTGCTGGGACGGTTCCTGCAGCACTACGGTT
Organism: uncultured Pseudomonadota bacterium; assembly: GCA_963726045.1. Lineage (GTDB taxonomy): Bacteria > Pseudomonadota > Gammaproteobacteria > Steroidobacterales > Steroidobacteraceae > 13-2-20CM-66-19. The sequence continues at coordinate 559,487 of CAVSAZ010000006.1, read as the reverse complement.
GTGTCTACCTCGACACCCGCGAGAGCAGAGGCGCCCTGCCGCCGGACAGTCCCCATTCGATTCCGGCCCTGAGAGGGCGCGCCATCGCCGAGGCGGATCTCGTGATGACGCTGGGGAAGCGGCTGGATTTCGAGCTCGCTTTCGGCTCCCCCGCGATCTTCGCCGAATCGGCGCGCTTCATTCGTATCGGTCGCAGCGCCGAGGAGTTGGTCGAGAACCGGCGCGGCGACGTCGCAATCTGTGCGGACGTGGAAGGCGCGCTCGCCGCGCTGCTGGATCGCAACGCAGACCCCAGGACATCGGGGCTCGAATGGAGGGACGAGCTCGTCGCGGCGAACGCCGAGAAGTCTGCAAAGATGAGCGCGGCGCCCCTAACACCACCGACGGGCAGCGACAGGCGCCTGCATCCGTTTGCGCTGATCGACGCCATCAACCGTCTCGTGGACAAGGAGACGATCTGCATCGTCGATGGTGGCGATATCCTGTCGTTCGCGCGCGTGCGATTGCAGTCGCACACTTATCTCGATCTCGGCCCTTTCGGATGCCTCGGATCAGGCGTCCCCTACGGCGTCGCCGCATCCCTCGCGTTTCCGTCCCGCAGAACGATTGCCTTGATCGGCGACGGCGCCTTCGGATTCAGCGCCATGGAAATCGAGACCGCGGTCCGCAATCGCGCCCGGGCGCTTTTCGTGGTCGCCAATAACGACGCCTGGAACATCGAGCGCAACGATCAGGTGGTCAAGTACCCGGGAGAGGATCTGGGCGGCGATCTGTCGCCGTGCCGTTATGACCGGCTCGCCCAGTCACTGGGAGCCTATGGCGAACGCGTGGAAGACATCTCCACACTCCATGCTGCGCTCGAGCGGGGGCTTGCCAACCTGCCGGCCGTGATCGACGTCGCAGTCAGGCGTGATGTGGTGTCGGCGGACGGCAAGGCGGGCCTGGCGAATGTCCCGCCACTACACGCCCTGCCCGCCTGGGACGAGGCGGAGCGGCTGGCGATGAGCCGCACCACCCCTGAAAATCAGTGAAGTCGGTTCTTGTGGAGCCAGCCTTCCTTCATGATCAGGGAGAGGTGGGCTCCCTGATCCTGCAGTAGACCGAGATCCTGCAGCGGATCGCCGTCAACTACCAGAAGATCGGCTATCGCGCCCGGCTCGATGACGCCGAGTTTGCCGTCCATCCGGATGATCTCCGCGCCTACGAGCGTGGCTGAACGGAGAATCTCTATCGGGCTCATGACTTCCCGCCGCAACAGGAATTCCCGCGACTGCTCGTTCTGCAGCTCACCCAGGAGGTCGCTGCCATATCCGATCTTGATGCCGGCCTGGCGGCAGATATCGAGCGACTCGAATCCGCCTTTGATGACCAGCTCATTCTTGGCGAGCTTCTCCTGGTCCATGCCGAACTGGGCTGCACGCTCCTTGATACACACGTAGGCCACAAGATTGGCCACGAGATAGCCTTTGCTGGCCGCCAGCAGTTTCGCTGTCGGGGGATCGATGAGGTTGCCGTGCTCGATCGTCCTCACGCCCTGGCTCACGGCGCGCGTGATGGCTTCCGGCGTGTAAGCATGAGCGAGCACATAGCGCTTGAAAGCGGTCGCCTCTTCCACCGCTGCCGCAATCTCAGGAAGCGAGAACTGGCGCGAGTCGAGCGGATCATATGGAGAGGCGACGCCACCCGACACCATGATCTTGATGGCATCGGCGCCTTGTCGCAATTCCTCCCGTACCGCCGCGCGAACGTTGTCGGCGCCATCGGCGGTCGCCATGGTGAATTTCAGGCCATCGCAGCACCGGCACGTATTGTGGGTATGAGTGTCGGTCCTGCGGCGCATGTCCGTATGCCCGCCGGTAGGTCCGATGGCTCGTCCCTGAGATGAAGAGGCGCGGCCCGGGAAGGTATTCTTTTCCACCGCCTCGCGGATACCCCAGTCGGCGCCCGCGGTGTCGCGCACCGTCGTAAATCCGCGATTCAGCATCCCGAGCATGAGCGGAGCGGCGCGCCCGACGAGCAGCGATACGGGGATGTGCTCCAGCCGCGAAACGTTCACCTCGCTCAAATACACGTGCACGTGACAGTCGATCAGCCCCGGCATCAGGGTCCGACCGCCACAGTCGATTACGCGAGCATCGGCGGCTTTGATCGGCCGCTCCGACACCTCGCGGATCCGACCGCCTTCTACCAGGACTTCGTAACCTCCGCGCCCCGTCATCGAAGCGAGGGTCGAAGAGCATCGCGTTGCGAAATAAGAACATGCGTACCCCCAAGCTGTCTCATCGTATACGATATGGAACTATGAGTACCCAGCCCAAACCTCTAGCCTGCTCGTGGTCCGGTGTGCTCCCCGCCGCGACCAGTCAGTTCGACGAAAATCTCGCGCTGGACCTCGAGGCGACGGGCGCCGTACAGGCCGCATTGCTGCGCGACGGCGTCCACGGACTCATACTCATCGGCACGGTGGGAGAAGGAAATTCCCTGAGCGCCGAAGAGAAGCGCGCCGTGGTCGCCACCGCCGTGAAGGCGGCCGCGGGCAAGGCCCCCGTGATCGCAGGCGTGTCGGAGTTCACGACTGCCGCCGCGGTAAAGTTCGCGCGTGACGCCGAAGCGCTCGGGGCAGACGGCCTCATGGTGTTGCCCGCCATGGTTTACGTGCCTACGGCGCGCGAGCTGCAGGCCCATTTCCAGGCGGTCGCGGCAGCCACCTCGCTGCCCATTATGTTGTATAACAACCCGCCCTCCTACCGGGTGAACATCGACCTCGCAACGCTCGAGCAGCTCGCTCACGTACCCAACATCGTCGCCATCAAGGAGTCCTCGCCCGATACCCGGCGCTTCACCGACATTATCAACGCCTTCGGCGAGCGCTTCACGCTGTTCGCCGGGCTCGACGACGTCGCGCTGGAGGGATTGACGCTCGGCGCCAAGGGCTGGGTGTCCGGACTCACCAATGCGTTCCCCAAGGAGTCGCTCGCGCTGTACGAGGCGATTCTCGCGGGCCAGCGGGAGCGGGCCCTGCAGATCTACCGTTGGTTCATGCCGCTGCTGCACCTCGATGCGGAGCCTGACCTGGTGCAGACGATCAAGCTGGCGGAGCAACTGATGGGCCGCGGCTCCGAGCGCGTGCGGCCGCCGCGCTCGCCGCTGGAAGGCGCCCGACGCCAGGAAGTCATCGCCATGGTCGAGCGTGCTCGCGCGACGCGACCTCGCTGACACTCCGCTCCCCTGGCCGCTCCCCCTGGCCTCAGCCCAGGGGCTCCTCGAGATAACGCCGCCGCAGGTGCCTCTTGAAGGCATCGGCCGAGAACGACTTACCGGTCGCGTCCCGAACGATGTCATCGAAGTGGGCAGTACTGGCACGCTCATGGATACGCGGCTTCACCCACGCACGGTACGGAGTGAGGTCACCTTCGCCCAGGCGCGCCGGAATCGAGGCATCGTCGGCAACCGCCCGTTCGAAATATTGCGCGGCGAGCGCGGCCCCGAGCGCATAGCTCGGGAAGTATCCGATCAGTCCCGCCGTCCAGTGGAAGTCCTGCAGGCAGCCCTGCGCATTGTCGGGCGGTCGCCGGCCGAACAGCTTCTGTGACAGCTCCGACCAGGCTCCGGGCAGATCCTTGACCGCGAGATCGCCCGTGAGCAGCGCTTGCTCCAGCTTGTAGCGCAGGATCATGTGCAGCGGATAGGAAAGCTCATCCGCCTCGACACGGATGAAGCCTTCGCCGACCCGTCGATAGGTATTGAGCACGTTGGCCACTGTCCAGCACGCGGGGTCGCCGCCGAACGCCTCCTGCAGCTTCGGCGCCAGCCAGCGCAGGAATTCGCGGCTCCTGCCGGCCTGCATCTCGACCATCAGCGATTGGCTCTCGTGCATGGTGCCACCGCGCGCGAGGCCGACGCTGCTGAATGACAGCGGCCGCGGCAGGTTGGACTCATAGAGCGCATGCCCCGACTCATGCATCGCGATCATGATGGCGAAGCGGATGTTGGACTCGTACCGGGTGGTGATCCGCACGTCTCCCGGCGACAGCGTCAGGGTAAAGGGGTGCGGTACGACGTCGATACGACTCTTGCGCGGATCGTTGAGGACGATCCCGAGGAGTTTGTAGGACAACTCCCGCTGCCGCTCCGCCGAGAAGTCGCCGCTGAACGGAATCGGCGCCGGCCAGCTCTGCTGCCGCTCGAGCACCTCCGCCAGCAGCTGCGGCAATGCCGCTTCCAGATCCCGAAGAATCGTGTGGACCGTTGCCGGTCCGGGACCAACGTCGGGCTCCTCCAGCAAGGTGTCATAGAGGTCAGGCCCGAGCTCGAGCGCCTTCGCTCTCGCCTCGGTCGACTCCCGGAATACCGTCAGGTACCCTTCGAAGGGCTTCACGAACGAGGCGAAATCATTGTTCGCCTTGGCCTCACGCCAGGCCGCGATGCAGGCCGTGGACAGGCGCGATGCCTTCAGCCCCAGTTCTTTCGGTACCGCGTGCGCATCCGCCCACAGACGCTTCATCTGCGGGAGGTTCATCCGCTCGACCGCCGACAACGAGTCGCGCCCACTCTCCGCCGCTGTGAAGAGCTCTCCGGCATCCTCGCGGTCGACCAGGTCGTGCATTGCGCCCTCGACCGCGGCCATCACTTCGCCCCTGGCCCAGACGCCGTCGGGCGGCATGTAGGCCTGGCTGTCCCAATAGAGAATCCGGGCTGCGGCGAGCAGCCGGTAATAGTTTCCGAAGCGCTCGTTGAGTGCGTTGTATGCCTGATTGCCTGTAGTCATTTCTTGCTCGTAGCCAGATAGTTCTGTAACACGACCCGCCGTGCGACCTTGCCGATACCCGTCGTCGGCAGCTCGGCAACGACATGGATTCCCTTGGGGCGTTTGTAGCCGGAGAGATTGTCCCTGCAGAATTGCTGCAGGTCGGCCTCGAGAGCGGTCGCGCCCGGGCGCAGAGTCACGAACGCATGCACGGCCTCGCCCCATTTTTCGTCCGGAATGCCTATGACCGCGACGTCCCTCACGTCCGGGTGCTTCGCCAGCACACTCTCGACGTCCGCTGGAATCACGGTCAGACCTCCGGTCTTGATCATTTCCTTCAAGCGCCCCTCGAGCACGAGGAACCCCTGCTCATCGAAGCGCCCCCGGTCTCCGGTCTTGAGCCAGCCGCCCCGCACGATTTGAGCGGTGGCGACCTCGTCCTGCCAGTAACCGCCGAACAGCGTCGGTCCACGCGCGATGATCTCGCCGGATTCACCGGCGCCTGCTTCCTTGCCATCCGCGCCGATGATGCGCAACTCCGCACCCAACATCGGACGTCCCACGGTGCCGAGCTTGCGCATCTGATCGGCCGGACTCTGGATCGTGAGGCAGAGCTGCTCCGTCATGCCGTAGAACTGCACGAAGTCCACACCGGGCATGCGTTGCAACAAAGCGGTGATCAGGGCCGCCGGCATGGCTTCGGAGGCATACGACACCAGCCGCAGTGACTTCGGGATCGCCGCCGGTGCGCCCTCCAGCAGGCGGCGCAGCGTAGTGGGCACCGCGTCGAAGTGTGTCACCTCGTGCTTCTCTATCGCCGCCCACACCGCCGCTGCATCGAACTGCGGCAGTACGATGTGCGTCGCGCGCATCAGGGTCAGTGGGATCAGGTGCTCCAGGCACGAAGTGAACAGCGGCAGGAAGTGAAGCGTCCGTTCCCCGTCATGAAGGCCGAGCTCGAGCGCCATGAGCGCCGCGCCGGCCACCAGGCTGCCGTGAGTGTGCACCGCGCCCTTCGGGCGGCCCGTGGAGCCGGACGTGAATAAGATCAGCGCCGGATCCCTGGCGGTCGCCGGAACCGGCGCGGCCGGTCTGACCGCCGACTGCAGCAGGTCCTCATACACCGAAAACGCGTCGCTCTCCGGTGCCCTCTCCAGGCAAACCACGTGCTCGATCCCTATCGCGCCCAGCCGGTCGCGGTCCTCAGCGACCGCCAGGCCGGCCTTGCCGCCCACGATCAGCACCTTCGGGCGGATCTGCTCCAGCGCGACGGTCGCCTCGCTCCAGGTCCACCAGTGGTTCAGGGGTGATGCGACCGCGCCCAGTATCGGGACGCCAAAGAGGACCTCGGCGAATTCGGGCCGGTTCTCGGCCCAGAACGCGACCCGCTCTCCCTTGCCGACTCCCAGGCTCGCGAGGGCGCCGGCGAGCCGGCAGGCACGGTCGTAGACCTGCGCATAGGTCCAGGATTTGCCACAGTAGACCAGGGCCTCGCGCTTGGGCTCCGAGAGGGCCGCTCGCGCCAACACCGCGTCGATTCGCAGCGACCCTCCCTGCTGCGCCACGCTTTCGCGACCCGCTCCCGGGCTCGGCGACAAGTCGGCTCGCTCCGTCATATTCTTTCGATCTCGCGTCACGGTTGGCGGCAACTCGAATCGCCGCGACCCCAATTCTAGCCAACCGTGAGCGGCGCATGACCAATAGTAATAATGGGGTGCATAAGGCCGCATTATGGCGCGGCCATCAGCGCGCCTAATGGCGGGCATTAGGGTAATCATCCTCCGCCGCGCCGGGACCTGTTTAGACTCCAACGCGGGGGTAGCCAGATGAACCAGCATGAACGGTCGCGCCGAGGTAGCAGTGTCTGATCCGTCGGTCGCGGCGACACCGCTCACCGATTTTGCGCCCGCGGCACCGGGGGAGGCGCTCACGAACAGCTGGGAGTTCTTCAACGACCGTCAGCGCTGGCTGCTCGTCATCGTGCTGTTCCTGGTCAGCTCCTGCGGCGCCATCGACCGCGCCATCATCATCATCCTGCTCGAGCCCATCAAACTCGAATTTCACGTTTCCGACACCGCGCTCGGGCTCCTGTCCGGAGTCGCCTTCGGCACCTTCTATGCCATTCTGGGCGTTCCGCTCGGGCGGTACGCCGACCGCGGCGATCGCCGCCTGCTCATCACGGCGTCGGTCGGGCTCTGGAGCATTCTGACTACAGCCTGCGGCTGGGTGGGCTCCTTTCTCCATCTCTTCCTCATGCGCATCGGTGTCGGCATCGGCGAGGCCGGCGGCACCGGCCCCCCGGTCATGAGCCTGATCGCGATTATTTCGCGCCGGAACGCCGCGCCAAGGCGGTCGGCTTGGTGCAGATGTCCATGCTCACCGGTGCGGTTTTAGGACTGATGGCCGGTGGTTACGTTGCGCAATACTACGGTTGGCGCGCTACCATGATCGTCTCGGGTCTGCCCGGGTTGGTGCTTGCGGCCATCGCATGGCTCGCTTTGCGCGAGCCACGCAAGCTGGTCGGCTATCCCCTGCCGCATGCGGAAGATGAAGGACTGATGGACGCGCTGCGCGCCCTCATGCGCAAGCCAACCTTCGTCAGCGCCACCCTCGCATTCACCCTCTTCAGCGGTCTCGGCAACGGCCCGCTCACCTTCGATTCGGCCTATGTCATTCGCGACCTGCATATCGGGATCGCCGACTCCGGGTTCATCGGCGGCATCATAGATCTGATCACCGTGGTCATCGGCAGCACGATCGGCGGCGTTCTCGCCGACAGGCTCTCCAAGCGCGACATCACGTGGCTCTGCAAGCTGCCGGGCTATGGAATGCTGATGGTCTTTCCGTTCTATGCGGCCGCCCATCTGGTGCCGACCTTGATGGAGTACACCATCCTGAGCTGCATTGCCGGCACCATCATGTTCGGCGTCCTCACCGCCATCATTGCGAGCGTCCTGGCGGTTGTCGGCGCCAAGCGCCGCGCCACCGGCTACGCGATCATGCTCATGGTTGCCAATCTCGTCGGAGTAACGCTCGGGCCCGTCGTGACCGGCCTGCTGAGCGATCATATCGGCCACTGGTACGGAACCGAGCAGGGGCTGCGCTGGGCCATCATCGTGACCCTGCTCGCCTTCTATCCGACGGGCTGGTTCATGCTGCGCGCCGCGCGCTCGATCCGCGCCGACTGCGAAATCTGATGGCAGTCACCGCACTTCCAGCGCAGGACCCCACAGGCAGGAGCTCTACAGCAGTGTCCGAACCGTTGGCCTCGCCGCCGCTCTTCGCCGAATCCGCGCCGGAAATCGCCGTGCCGCCGCCGCCGAACAGCTGGGACCTGTTCAACGAACGGCAGCGTTGGATGCTGCTCATCGTGCTCTTCCTGGTCAGCTCCTCCGGCGCCATCGATCGCGCCATGGTCGCGATCCTTCTCGAGCCCATCAAGCACGAATTCCACGTCTCCGACACCGCACTCGGCCTGATGACAGGCTTCGCGTTCGGTATTCTGTACGCGATCCTGGGCATTCCGCTCGGACGATATGCCGACCGCGGCAATCGCCGGTGGCTCATCACCGTCTCGGTCGGTCTCTGGAGCATTCTGACCGCCGCCTGTGGCTGGGTGACTTCCTTCCTGCAGCTTTTCCTGCTGCGTATCGGCGTCGGAATCGGCGAGGCCGGCGGCACCGGGCCGCCGGTGATGAGCCTGCTTGCGGACCATTTCCCACCGGAGCGCCGCGCCAAGGCGATCGCCTTCGTGCAGATGTCCACCATGGTCGGGGGCGTCGTGGGACTGATAGCAGGCGGGTACATTGCCCAGTACTACGGCTGGCGCACCACCCTGATCGTGTCGGGGCTGCCCGGTGTCGTGCTGGCGGGGATCGCGTGGTTCGCGCTGCACGAGCCGCGCACTCAGCACGGGTTTCCGGCCGTGACCTCACAGGGTGAAGGCCTGCTGCAGGCGCTTCGCGAGCTCATCAAGAAGCCGACATTCGTCAACAGCACGATTGCGTACAGCGCCTTCATGTTCCTCGCCGCCGGGCCGCTGGCGTTCGAGGCAGCCTATGTCATTCGCGACCTGCATGTCGGGATCGCCGAATCAGGCCTGGCTTCGGGCCTGATAGACCTGGCTTATGTCATCGCCGGCAACGTGATAGGAGGCATGCTCGCCGACAGGCTTTCCAGGCGGGATATCGCCTGGCTCTGCAGGATACCCGGCTATGGGATGCTGCTGATCTTCCCGTTCTATGCCGCCGCTCACCTCGTCTCCACCCTGACTTCATACACGATCCTGAGCGCCATCGCCGGCACGATCATGTTCGGTGTTCTGCCGGCTCTCATAGCGGCCTTGCTGGCGGTCGTGGGGGCCAAACGCCGTGCGACCGGTTATGCCATCACGCTCATGATTTCCAATCTCGTGGGAATGACGCTCGGACCGGTCGTGACGGGCATGCTGAGCGATCACATCGGTCACTCGTTCGGTCCGGAGCAAGGGCTGCGCTGGGGCATCACCCTGACGCTGCTCGGCTTCTATCCGACGGGCTGGTTCATGCTGCGCGCCGCGCGCACGATCCACGCCGATTACGAGATCTGAGCCCGGTGACACCACCTGATTCCGCCGGGGTGATCGCCCCCGTCGCGACAGTTACCAACACCTGGGACGCCTTCAACGACCGTCAGCGTTGGATGCTCATCGTCGTGCTGTTCCTGGTGATGTCTTCCGGCGCCATCGACCGCACCATCATCTCGATCGTATTCGAGCCCATCAAGCAGGAATTCCACCTCTCCGACACCGCGCTTGGACTGATGACGGGCGTCGCCTTTGGCATCTTCTACGCGATTCTGGGCGTGCCGATCGGGCGCTATGCCGATCGTGGCGACCGCCGATTGCTCATCACAGTCTCCGTGGCGGTCTGGAGCATCCTGACCGCGGCCTGCGGCTGGGCGCACTCCTTCCTGCAGCTGTTCCTGGCGCGCATCGGGGTCGCCATGGGCGAGGCCGGTGGGAGCGGTGCGCCGCTCATGAGTCTACTGGCGGATTACTTTCCTCCGCAGCGGCGCGCCAAGGCGATAGGCCTGGTGCAGACGTCCACCATCTCCGGGGCGGTTCTCGGGCTGATTGCCGGCGGCTACGTGGCACAATACTACGGCTGGCGCAATGCCTTCATCGTGGCAGGCCTCCCCGGTCTCCTGCTCGCGGCGGTCGCCGGCCTCGCGCTGCGCGAGCCGCGCAAGCACCACAACCTGGTGATCCCCGATCCCGGCGGCGAGAGCACGATGGATGCGCTGCACGCGCTCACCGCGAAGCCGACCTTCATCTACACCATCCTGGCGCAGACCTGTCTCACATTCGCCAGCAGCGCGCTGATCTTCGAGCAATCCTATGTCACGCGCGTCCTGCATGTCGGCGTGGCGGAGACCGGACTCACCACCGGTATCCTCTCCATCGTCAGCATCATCGCCGGCAATGCGGTCGGCGGCATTCTTTCCGACAGACTGGCCAAGCGTGATATCACTTGGCTGTGCAGACTGCCGGGCTATGGAATGATGCTCTGCTTCCCTTTCTACATCCTCTCCCACCTGGTGCCCGGCCTGGTCGGATACACCATTCTCAGTGCGATTGCGGCCACATTCATGGTGGGCGTTCTTCCGGCAATAGTGTCCGCGATGCTGGCAGTGATGGGCGCGACCCGGCGCGCGACCGGATTTGCCATCTCGATGCTGTTTTCGAATCTCGTCGGGTTGACACTGGGCCCTCTCGTGACGGGCATGCTGAGCGATCACCTCGCCCTCTCCATGGGCCCCGCAGAGGGATTGCGCTGGGCCATGATCCTGGCGCTGAGCACGTTCTTCCCGACCGGCTGGTTCATGCTGCGTGCGACGCGCACGATCGTTGCCGACTTCGAGCTTTGATCGGCCTGACCGGGTATACAATGCGGGGCGCCTGCATCCACGACGGAGCCGACATGAAGACCTTCGGTGCACTCGCCGCCTCGTTGCTGCTCACTGCGAGCGCACTGGCAGCGGATTCGTCAGCCGCTCCTCCCCGCCAGGTCACTTTGGGCGGCATCATCAACTCCGACACCGACGACACCCTGGCGTTTACTCCCGACGGCAACACGGTCTTCTTCGATCGGAGTATCGGCAAGCATAAGACTATCATGGTCTCGTATCGCGTCCGGGGACGTTGGTCGCAGGCGCAGACGGCGAGCTTTTCCGGAAGCTGGTTCGATCAGGACCCGGTCGTTGCGCCGGACGGGAGCTACCTGTTGTTCGATTCGGATCGGCCCGTTCGCCCGGGCGGCCAGCCGCTGCTGCAGAGCTATTTCGTCGGCGGCACCGCGCCGGGATCGAACATCTGGCGGGTGGATCGCCACGAAACCCGGTGGGGAGAGCCGCACTGGCTGGGTGCCAGGATCAATAGCGACGTGTTCGTCGATTTTCCGAGCATCGCCGCGGACGGCACGCTCTACTTCATGCTCTGGGACAAGCAGCACAAGGTCATGCACATCCTGCGCTCGGAGTATCACGACGGCAGCTACGGGGTCCCGCAGGGCGCCGCAATCGGCAGTCCTTTGGTGTCTGAGCACGATCCCGCCGTGGCGCCGGATCAGGCGTTCGTGGTGTTTGATTCCGGCAAGACCAAGGGCGGCCTCGGCCGGCTATGCATCGCTTTCCGGGAGCACGGCCACTGGGGCCGTCCGATCGACTTGGGAGATGTCGCCAACAAGGACATGCCCTGGGGATCGCACCTGGCACCCGACGGCCGCACCGTTTATTTCACCGGGCAATCGGGCATCTGGCGACTCTCCCTCGAGCCCTGGCTACGGTCTCACCAGCAGGTATAACCGCCGTCGGCCAGGACGATGCTGCCGGTCATCAGGCTGGAAGCATCGGAGGCGAGAAAGAGAATGACGCACGCCACCTCTGGCGGCTGCCCCACCCGCGCCATCGGCGTCCCATCGATCCAGCGGCGATACATCTCGCCGCTCTTATCGGCGAATTCGGTGAGCGGCGTCGCGATGTAAGTCGGCGCGACGGCATTGACCCTGACGCCGCGCCCGGCCCATTCCGCGGCCAGGGACCGGGTCAACTGGTGGACCGCTGCCTTGGAGGCATTGTAATAACTCTGCTCCTGCGGCCTGTTGACGATGAAGCCGCTCATCGAGCCGACGTTGACGATGGCGCCGCTGCCCCGGGCCAGCATGTGACGGCCGAAAGCCCTGGCACACCAGAAGGTACCGTTGAGATTCACATCGAGCACATTCAGCCAGTGCTCGTCCGTCACGGATTCGGCGGGTGTCTCGCTGCGGGCGATACCGGCATTGTTCACCAGGATATCGATGTGACCATGTCTGGCGACCAGTCCTTCGGCGACCCAGCCCACCTGAGCGGAATCGGTGACGTCCATGACTTCCCCTGCGACAGGGTGGCGGCCGCCGGATAGTTCCTGACAGGCGCGCGCGAGACCTTCCGCGTCGAGATCGGTGATCGTAACCCGTGCACCCACCTCTGCAAGCGCCTGCGCCGTCGAGAAACCAATGCCGCGGGCGCCACCGGTTACGACTGCGACGCGATCATCCAATCTGAATTTTTCCAGGTACATGTCAGTGCGCCCTGGCCTTCTGCGCTGCGCGGTACGCGGCCCACGATGCCTGGATGAGGTAGGCATGAATGGCGTGGGCATCGTCCTTCGATAGGATATCGTTCCATTGCGGCATGCCGTCGTTCTTCAGCAGGCCGCCCAACACGATCTGATCGAATATGGCGTGAATCGCGGGCGGCAGCCGCGTGAGGTCCGGAGTGCCGCCCCGCGGCAGGTTGATGTGGCAGACGTCGCAGTCACTCTCGAACAGCGCCTGGCCACGGGCAACCTCCTTCGCTGATGCGGTTTGCGGCGGCGGGGTCGGGACCGGCCCGATCGGCGGCAGCAGTTGCGGCAGGGGTGTCCGTCCCCCATCGAGCCGGAAGACCAATATTCGGCCCGCATTGCCGTAGCGGTAGTTCGCGAATGCCGGGTTCGGGATCCACCAACCCGCGCCGCCCCAGGCTGCCATGATGGCCACGTACTGCACTCCCCGTATCGAGTAGCTCATGGGAGCCGCGACCATGGGTGTACCGGTGTCGATGTCAGCGCGCACTTTACCCGAGGTCGCATCGAAGGCCCTGAAGTGCCCGTCGGCGGATCCCTGGAAGATCAGGCCGCCGGCCGTCGCGAGCACCCCTGGCCGGTCCCAGAACTGAGGGGTGGGTACTTGCCAGACGATGCGCTGCGCGATCGGGTCCCAGGCACTCAAGTACGAAGCGTCGGCGACCGGCTTCGTACCGGCAGGCGGCGCCGCCACCTCGATCTGCATGTTGAGAAGGCCCCGGTGCCGCCTCGCATCCGCGGTGTTCTTGAAGGTCAGATCACCCGTCGTCGTGGGCAGATAAACGAGATGGGTCTGCGGGTCGAAGGCCATCGCATTCCAGTCGTGGCCGCCCCAGTTTCCCGGCGAGAAATCGGCGGGCTCGGCGCCAAAAACCGCCCGCGGATTTTTTCTGGGTCTGCCGGTCGCGAGGTCGACCCCCGACGCCCAGTTCACCGGCACATAAGCCTTGGCGGATAGGAGTTGACCCGTCTTGCGGTCGATTACGTAGAAGAACCCATTCTTCGGGGCGTGCAAAAGGACCTCGCGCGGCCGCCCCTGCATCGCGAGCGTGGTCAGCACCATCGGCGCATCGGAGTCGTAGTCCCACTGGTCACCCGGTGTTTCCTGGTAGTACCAGACCAGCCGGCCGTTGTCGGGACGGATGGCCAGCACGGAAGCAACGAACAGGTTGTCGCCGCCTCCGGGACTGCGACGGGTGTTTCCATAGGGCACGCCGTTGCCCGTCGCCACATAGAGAAGATCCAGCTCCGGGTCGTACGCCATGTCGCCCCACACATTCCCCCCGCCTCCGACATCCCATCGGCTGTTGCGCGCCCACGTCTTTGCCGCCATTCTGAGAGCCGGATTGCTCTGCGGCTGGCTCGGGTCACCTGGAACGGTGAAAAACCGCCAGGCGAAGCGCCCGGTCCGCAGGTCATAGGCGCTGATGTAACCGCGGGTATCGTATTCGCCGCCGGAATTACCGATGACGACGACCTTGTCAGCCACTTGCGGCGCGCCCGTAGACGCGTAGCCCCGACTTCTGTCGATGATCGTGTCGGCAGACCAAAGAACCTTGCCGCTCGCCGCATCGAGCGCATACAAAACACCATCGAGTGCTGCGACATAGACGCGGCCCTGCCACACCGCGACACCCCGGTTGACGCTGTCGCAACACACGCTGCGGTATACGCGTGGATCGATTTTCGGCTCGAAGCGCCAGCGCAATTTTCCCGTCGCCGCCTCCAGCGCATAGACACGCCCCGCCACACCGGAGGTATACATGACGCCATCGACCATCACCGGCGTTGCCTCCAACCCGCGATCCGTCCCGGTATCGAATCCCCAGGCATAACCGAGCCGCGCGACGTTCGAGCTGTCGATCGTCCGCAGGCCCGAGTAGTGCGTGCCGCCGTAGCCACCCCCCGTGGTGAGCCACTGAGCGGGATGCTGATCCGCGGCCAGCAGCCGCGCGCGATCGACGTCGCCCGGCTTCGCCTGCCCATGGCAGACCGCGATGGCGAGCACCGCCGCTATTGGTAAACAGCGAGCGGCGGTTCGTGCGCGCCGGAGTTTGCGAAACATGGCTTCACCCCTGAAGATCGGCCGCAAGGCGGTGGCGATCATTCTCCAAGTTAACATGGCCCCGAGCAACCACCGTGCGGCTCTTTTTGCAGGCGCTCCCTGTTATAAACGCCCTTAATCGCAGGCATAAATGTAATCACATTCCGTATTCCACGCCCCGGCGCTAGACTCGATCGCAGCCATGTCGCAGCCCATCCCGGATCTGTTGTCCCGCATCGAGGACGACGCCAGCAAGTACCTCGCAAAGCAGAACGAGGCAACCTTGATCGTCGGACTCTCGATCGCAGGCGCGCGTCACCTGCGGAGCTTTCGCTCCCCGGACGCCACCAGGATCGAGCTCCCGAAGGCCGACTCCACATACGAGATCGGGTCGTTCTCCAAGGTCTTCAGCGCCTCCGTGCTCGCCGTGCTCGAGGGCAAAGGCGTCATCTCACTCGATGACACGGTCCGCAAATACGTGCCCGCGAGCGTCAAGCTGTCACCCGCGATCGCACGAATCACGGTTCGTCAGCTGGCCACGCACACCTCTGGTTTCGACAGGGTCGGCAAGGTCTTCGCGAAGATGGTCTACGAGGACACCCGGACCTGCTACCTCAGGTACCGCAAGGAAGACCTGTACGAGGAGCTCCAGGTCGCACAGCTCGCCTATCCCAGCGGCCAGGGATGGGCCTACTCGATCATCGGCATGGGACTCCTCGGCCACATCATGGAGCTGGCGACAGGGTCGACGTACGAAGCTCTGCTGAAGCAGACCATCTGTGAGCCTCTCGGTCTCGTGGACACCACGTATACCCTGTCCGACGACCAGATCAGCAGGATGATTCGCGCCATCGACAGCGATGGCTTCCCCACTGCCAACTGGTATCACGATGTGATGATGCCGCAGGGTGGCCTGCGCTCCACCATGCGGGACATGCTCGCGTTCGCGGAAGCGAACGTGGCGGCGCGGTTCAAAGACGACGGCTCGAGCGTGTTCAAGGCGCTGCGGCGCACGCGCGAGCAGCACTTCGAGTGGCCCCAGGGCTATCAACTTCCCGAGCGGGAACTGGGAGAGTTCGTTCAGGGACTGGCGTGGTGGCGGATCCCGGTACCGAGCGGTCAGGCCTGGTACCACAACGGTGCCACCATGTACTACCAGTCTTCGGTTGGCATCTCCGACGATGCGCCCGTGGCGGTTGTCGCGATGACCTCCTACTACAAGAATCTCCTGGATATCCAGACTTTCCCCGCCATGCACCGCGAGTGGCTCAAGCAGGCCTGCCGCTAATCATCTGCTTCCTTCCGCGAGGCGGTTGTGTCGTCGCAGGATCTCCCGCACACGCGGGATCGGCAGGCCCGGGCTGATGTTGCCGTCGCGGCCGACCATGGTATCGTTGGCGAAGAGGCTGTTCATGATCGCCTCGTCGACCGCCTGAATAGTCGCCTCGTAGCAGGCGCTCAACGCCTCCTCCCCCAACGCCTCGATCTGCCGGACTCCGCGATGGGAGTTGACGGCCCCGATGTTCGCCGTCGAGAAAGCCAACATCAGATCCCCCGACTCGTTCGCGGCCGTGCCGCCCGATCTTGCAATTCCGAAGGCCGAGCGGCGGGCGATGCGGCGCAGTTGGTGGGGCAGCATGGGCGCATCGGTGGCAACCACGATGATGATCGAGCCGGCCTCGGGCGCGGCCGCTGCAGCGGGATCCCCGACCGGGATCTCGACACCAATGGGTACGCCCGCAATGGTGAGCAGATGCCGCTTGCCGAAGTTTGCCTGGACGAAGGCCCCGACGTTGTACTCTACATCGAGGTATGACACGAGGCGTGATGCCGTGCCGGAGCCGGCTTTGAATTCGTAGCAGCGCATGCCGGTGCCTCCGCCGACGCTGCCTTCCTCGATGGGTCCGCTGCGAGCGTCCTCGAATGCTTGGATGACGTGCTCCGGCTTCACGTGATGGCCGTTGATGTCGGAGAGTGTCCCGTCGTAAGTCTCGGCCGCAACCGGCAGCCAGAAGGGCTGATCGCCTTTCGGGCTGACGCCGAGCTGCTCGTGGAGCCACCGTGCCGTCACGTCCCGGGTCACGCCACAGGAATGGGTGTTGGTGATGGTGATCGGGCCGTCGAATTGGCCGCGGTCCTCGATATGCGCGGCTCCCGTCATCTCGCCATTACCGCTCATGTTGAAGTAACCCGCGAAGACGGCCGAGTTCGGCGCGCGTCGTCCGCGCGGAAATATGGCCGTCACCCCCGTGCGTACCGGGCCGACGCCCACGACGAGCGGCCCGTCACCACTGATGAGCGTGCAGTAGCCGACTTCGACGCCCGCCACGTCAGTGATGGAATTGTGACGGCCGGGACTGCCGACGAACGGTACTCCCGCGCCGCGGGCCCGCAGCTTGCCGGAGGGTGTCTTCAACTGTGCAGGATTCATCATCGTTACTCGCAAGTCAGGGAATGCCGCCGGCGCAGCCTGATCCGGGGTCGAAGAGGCGACGATGATCGCACGTCTGGCGGCAGGCGGTGGCTGGGTCGGGTCACGGTCGGGCCCTCAGGGCGCGCTCGGGATCTCGCTCGCAGCGGGGCTGTTGATCAATTTGTTGAGAAATGATCCGCACGCTCCGAAAAGAACCGCCGGCAGCAGTGTGTACCCCATGCGAATGGCGAGCAGGGTGAAATCGCTCTGCTGCGCGGCGCCGGAAACGAAGCCGGTGGCACCGAGCAATGAGCCGACGACGATATTTCCTCCCGACTGGCCGAGCTTGGTGCCGGAAAGGATGACGCCGAAATAGAACCCGAGCGGCACGACCAGCCCTCCTTTGGCCGGCACGCGCGATACGTCGACCAGGGCGGAAAGGAATATGACGCTGAGCAGGCCGGATGCGACCCCGACCAGCCCCGATCACGATCCAATTCGTCCACAGTCCGAAATAGCTGGCGCCGAAGAGCGCGACGAAGGTTGCGATCATGATCAGATTTCCTACCTTGAGGCCGAGCCGCGCTCCATAGCGGCGCACGAACAGCGGTGCCAGCGGAAATCCGATGATGTTCGTGAGGTTGAATACGCCGCTCAGCACGGCGAGCTTGGTGTCGTTGCCGTGCAGGATGTAGAGATTCAGATAGGGCAGGAAGGAGCTGATGATCGCCGTACAGATGCACAGCACCACGTAGTAAGCGAGCAGAGCGACGAACGCGCTGTTCTTGATGGTTGCACGGAACAGATTGAACAGCGATTGCGACGCCGTCCTCTCGGACACCGGCTGTACGGGCACGCTCTTCGTCATCACGGCGTACGCGACCAGAAACACGCACGACATCGCCGCACCGAAGATTGCCATCAGCGAGTAGCCCATGTGGCCACCGCCGAACCAGGTGACGAGCAGCGGCGGCAGCGAGCCCCCGACGAGGCTGACGACCGTATAGACGGTCAGGGTCAGCGAGTAGAGGCTGCTCAGCTGCGTCTCATCGGCGGCTATCTCGGTCGATACCGACAGCTGACAGATGCCGAATACGGTGCGCGCCGTCGAAAACGCGATCAGGAGCGCAAACGCGGTGCCCGCGACGGACCATTGCGACTTGAGATTCGGGATGCTGAACATCCCGACGAAGGCGGCGTAGAGCAGCAGGCCCGAGACCAGGACGAACGGCCACCGCTTGCGGACCCGTGTCGCCTGGCGATCGACCCAGGTACCCACGACCGGATCCACGAACGTATCCCAGACCTTGGGGAGAGCGAACACGGCGCCGGCGAGGCCCGCGCCGATGCCCACCACGTTGGTGAGATAGAAGAGATAGAAGATCGCCAGGGCCGATTCCGCGAACCCGAGGCTCGCGGAGCCAAAGGAATAACCGATCCGATGAACGTGATGGAGCCGGGTATTCACGCAAACAGTGGCGGCCGCAGCGCTTGCAGCCCGAGCGCCGCCTCGAAGGCGATGGCCGCGGCAATGCAGCCCACATCATCGAACCGGTTCGCCACGATTTGCAGTCCCACGGGCAATTTCCCCGCAAATCCACAGGGCACCGAGATCGCGGGATGTCCCGAGAAGTTGAATGGCCAAGTGAATGGAAAGTGATCCATGGTATGGCCATAGCGACCCGGCGTCACGCCCTCCGGGAAGGCCCGCTCCGCCGCGCCCGCGACCGTCGGTACGGTCGGTGTCACGAGGAAGTCGAAGTCCTGGAGGACCTCGCAGGCGCGGACGACCACCGCCAGCTCGACCGCGTGCGCCGCCATGTATTCCCTGGCGGACACGGAATCTCCGTGTGATGCCCACGTTTGAATCTCAGGCAGAAGGGATTCCACCGCACCGTCGGTGGCGCCTTTGGCGAGCAACGAGAACCCCAGGGCGATCATGGGCGCGAGCCCTTCGTATGGATCGTAGTCGAACATCGGCTCGATCGTGCGCACCTCGGCGCCGAGCTTGCGGAAGGTCTCCACAGCGCCGCGGAATGCCGCGGCCACCTCCGGTGCGGTCGGCAGGCCGAAGCCGAACCACTCGCTGATCGCAATCCGCTTGCCTTTCAAGCTTGCGTTGCACGCCTCCGTGTAATCGACGCCATCATACGGTAGCGAATAAACGTCACGCCGATCGGGTTTCGTTATCGCGTTCATGACCAGAGGGAGGTCTGCCGCCCGCCTCGTCATGGGGCCCTGCACGGCTGCGGACGGAGCCGGCGGCAAGCGCGGAACCCGACCGAAGCTGGGCTTGAGCCCGACGACGCCGGTATAAGAAGCCGGGATCCGAATCGAGCCGCCCGAGTCACCCCCGATGGTGAGGGGCGCCATGTCCGCGGCGAGAGCGGCCGCGCTGCCGCCGGAGGAACCGCCCGGCGTCCTGGAAGTATCCCAGGGATTGCGGCCGATTCCGTACAGCCCGCTGATGCAGCCCGTGAGGCAGGCGAGCTCCGGTTGCGTGTTTTTCCCGATCGGTATCGCCCCGGCCTCGCGCAGGCGCGCCACCACCGGCGCATCGACTTCCGATGCCGCCACATCAGCGTTCACCTTGAGCCCGTGCGGGCTCGGCATGCCGCGGGTCGCGATGTTGTCCTTGAGCGCAAACGGGATGCCGTCGAGAGGTCCGACGGGACTCCCCTGCAGCCAGCGGCTCTCGGATTGCCTCGCCTTTTCCCGCGCCCCCTCGGAGTCGAGGTGATAGAAGGCGTTGATGGTCGGGTTGCGCTCCTCGATCCGGGAGAGCACGTGCTCCAGATACTCGAGCGGTGAGAGCTGGCGCGCGCGATAGGCGCGAACTATTTCCGCGACACCCAGAAATTCGGGCTTCATGGCTTCAGAGCCAGACCTTTTCCGCGACGCGGAGGAAATTCTCGCCCATGATGCCGAGCACATCGTTCCTGGAATATCCCTTCTCGAGCAGCTTGCCGAGCAGCAAGGGAGTTTGCGCCGGGTTCAGGAACCCCCACGGCAGCTCAGGCGGCAGCGCGATCGTCTCCTGCACGTTGCCCTTGTAAAAGGCATGCACTATCTCGCAATGGAGCGGTGTCATGTAGTCGAGGCCGAAGGCGATGTGCTGCGGTCCCACGAGCTCGGCCACATAGTCGATCTGGCGCACGATCGTCTCGAGCGTGACCTTTTTGGGCTCGCCGATGAAGGGCCCGACGCCGTTGATTCCGATGATGCCGCCCGTCTGGGCGCACATCCTGATCTGATCGTCGCGAATGTTTCGCGGATGCTCGTACAGCGCCCGCGGGTTGGAATGCGAGAAAATGCACGGCGCGTTGGAAATCGACATCGCATCCATGGTGGTGCGGTAGCCCGAGTGCGAGCAATCCACGATCATTCCAACGCGGTTCATCTCCGCGATGAGGTCTCTGCCGAACTGGGAGATTCCGGAATCGTGCTTCTCGGCCTCGATGCAGCCGGTGCCGACGTTGTTCTGGAAGTTGTAGGCCATCAGCATCCATTTCACGCCGAGCTTGTAGTACGCCCCGACATTGGCGAGGTCGCGCCCGACCGCCTCCGTTCCCTGGAAATGGAAGCCGACGCCGAGCTTGTTCGCCTGCTGCGCGGCGCGGATCTCGGCGACACTGTCTGCAATGACGATCTTGTCCGAGCCGGTGCTGAGCTTGTGCCGCATGGTGGCGAGAGCGGAGAAGATGGCCGCCGGCGTCGCCCCGATATCGCCGGCCATCGACAGGGAGACGAAGCGAAAGCCGGTATTCCAGCGCTCTTCCAGCTGCTCATCGAGACCCACGGGCGGCGGCCCGATCAGGATATCGCAGAGGATGCCGTCCTTGACGGCGGCCACGTCGGCCAGGGACGACGGAACCTGTGTGACACTCGCCATCAGAGCTCTCCGACGCGGCAGATGAACTCGTCAGACGATAAGGAGTCCGCCGCCCGCAGGGTAGCCAATTAATCTGATGGCGAGGTTAAGCGCGGCTAATGCCCGACGGTTGGCGCCAGACCGCGGTCGCCACGCGCAGGAAGTTCTCCCCCATGATGCCCCGCAACGCCTGCTGCGAGTAGCCCCTGGCGAGCAGTTTGCTCAGCAGCAGCGGCACCTGGGTCGGGCTGAAGAACCCCCAGGGAAGCTCCGGCAACGCCAGTTTCGACAGATCGCCCTTGTAGAAATCGGACAGCACCTGGCAGTGCAGCGGCGTCATGTAATCCAGTCCCAGGGCGACGTGCTCCGGGCCGACGAGCTGCACCACATAATCTATGTGCCGCACCATCGTATCGACCGTGACCTCCTTGGGCTCGCCGATGAACGGGCCGACTCCATTGATGCCGATGATGCCGCCGGTCTGCGCGCAGGCTTTGATCTGATCGTCGCGGATGTTGCGCGGGTGATCGTACAGGGCGCGCGGATTCGAATGCGAGAATATGCAGGGTTTGGTCGAGATCGCCATCGCATCCATGGTCGTGCGGTAGCCGGAATGCGAGCAATCGACCAGCATCCCCACCCGGTTCATCTCCGCGATGAGACTCCTGCCGAAATCCGAGATACCGAGGTCGTTCTTCTGCGCCTCGAGACATCCGGTACCGACGTTGTTCTGGAAGTTGTAGGCCATCAGCATCCAACGGATGCCGAGCTGATAGTAGGCGCCGACATTGGCGAGATTCCGCCCCACGGGCTCCGTTCCCTGAAAGTGAAATCCGATGGCCAGTTTGTTGGACTTCTTCGCGGCGCGGATGTCCGCGGCGCTGTCGACCAGAACGATCTGGTCCGGATGCTGGCTGAGCTCGTAGCGTATCTTGGCCAGACGGGAATAGATCTGCTCCGGCGACGCCTCGGCATCGACCGCCAGCGTCAGGGAGGTGTAGCTGAAACCGGTGTTGCGCCTGGATTGCAGCTCCGCGGCCAGTCCGACCGGCGGTGCCGGGAACAGGATGTCGCACAGGATGCCATCGCTCAGCGCCGTGACATCCGCCAGGGAGGTGGGGGTCGAGGCGGGCTTCGGTGGGGCATTGGTCATGAACGCATCTCCGGCAGCGGCGCCGTCAGAAGATAGACAGGCGCCCGCCTCGCCGGTAGTCAGAACTTTTAATGGAGCGGATAAGCCCGGCTAATGTGCCGGCAAGTCACTCCACGAGCTGCGGCTGCCAGAGATACGAGCTGCCCGAGCGCACCACGCTGATCGGCATGCCGAAGGCGCGCGACAGCCACTCTTCCTCCAGTGCCTGGCTGACGCCGCCCTGCCCCACGAGGCCGTCGGCCCCCATCACGATGATCTCGTCCGCCATGAGCGCGATCGACATGTCGTGGATCGCGCTCACGATGCTCACCCCGCAGTGGTGGGCCTGCTGCCGCAGGATCCTCGCGATGTCGATCTGGTGCGGCGGATCGAGGTGTGTGGTCGGCTCATCGAGCAGCAGGATCGAGGATTCCGCCGCCAGCAGCCGTGCCAGACTGACCCGCTGCCGCTCGCCACCGGAGAGGCTCGAGACCCTGCGCTGCGCCAGGTCCTCGACACCGGTGGCACGGAGCGCTCTCGCGACCGCCTGCTCGTCGGCGACCTCGAGACTGCCCAGCCAGCCGATGTGGGCAAACCGTCCGAGTGCCACACAGTCGCGCACGGTCAGGTCGGTGGTCGGCGTGGTTTGCGGCAACCAGGCCATACGCTGCGCGCGCTCGCGCCGCGGCCATGCATGAAGGGGGCGACCCTGCAGCGATACCGTGCCGCTCTCGGGATGTAACAGGCCAGCCAGGGTCCGCAGCAGCGTCGATTTGCCGCAGCCGTTCGGGCCGATGATGGAGGTCCACCGCGCACGCGGGACCTCGAGCGACAGTCTCCGGAGAATCGTGCGCGTGCCGAAACTGACGCTCACCTCGTGCAGCGCGAGCGGAGGGACATCGTGCGTGGGCGAAGGGACCGCGCTATTCACGCCGTGCCTTTCGCCACAGGAGCAGCACCAGGTACGTTCCTCCGAGACATGCGGTCACGACGCCGACAGGGACTTCCGAAGGCCGGATGATGGAGCGGCTGAGGATGTCGGCCGCCTGCAGCAGCACACCACCGCACAACGGCGCGGCGATGATGAGCTGTCGACTGTTGACGTGCACCGACTCACGCACCAGGTGCGGTGCCACCAGCCCGACGAATCCCACCACACCCACCTGACTCACGGCGGCCGCGGTCGTGAGCGAGAGGAGTCCGAGGAGCGCGAGCCGAAGCGCCCCGAGCGGAATGCCCAGTGACAATGCGGTGTCCTCACCCAGAGTCAGTGCGTCGAGTCCACGTGACAGCAGGCCGGAGGGCGGCAGGCTAGCGGCGAGAATCACGGCCAGAAGCACCACCGCGCGCCAGCCGAGGAAGCTCGTGCTGCCGAGCATGAAGCTCTGCATGGTGCGCCAGATCTCCGGCGAGCTGAGGAGCAGCAACGATGTGAATGCACCGAGGAGAAACGCCACCACGACACCCGCGAGCAGCAGACTCGGGGTCTGCAGTGCACCCCGGGATAACGCCAGACGTAAGGGCCACTCCGGCGGAGGCTCCCACAAACGCGGCGCCCGTCAGTCCCATCTGGCCCAGCCACCCGAAGCCGGCGACCGAGGCATCGGTTGCGAGGAGGCTGACCGTGACGCCCAGGGCGGCTCCGGTCGCGCTTCCGAGCAGGTAGGGGTCGGCGAGTGGATTGCGGAACACACTTTGCGCGATCGCGCCCGCGAGCCCGAGCAGAGCACCCGCGGACCAGGCCCCGAGGGTCCGCGGCAATCTGATGTCCCAGAGAACTGCGTTCGAGAGAACATCGGGAGAGATGAGCCAGTGGAACGAGGTGCGCACACTCGATGTGCCGACCAGCAGGCTCGCGGCGGCGAGCAGCACGGCACCGCCGATATAGATGAGCACGAGGCGTGTCATGCTCACGGCGCCATCCGCAGGAGACATTGGCTCAGCGCTTCGAAGCCCACGGCCACACGAGGACCGGGTCTGACGATCGTGTCGCGCACCTCGGGCGGAAACGTGCAGATGTGATTCTCATGGACCGCACGGATCCCATTCCAACCGGGACGGTATGCCAGCTGCGATGCATCGGCGGCCGAAACCAGGATGATGTCGGGATCAGCCCTGACGACGTATTCCGGGTTCAGCCTCGGGAACGGGCCCAGGCTGGCGGGAAGAATATTGCGCGCGCCGACGCGCTCGAGCATCTGCCCCATGAAGGATTGCGGGCCGGCGCCATAGGGAGCCGGATCCACCTCGAAATAAACGAGCGGCGCATGCCCGCCGAGGCGCGCCCGTGTGGCAGCGGCAACTTCCGCTACGGATTGCTGGATCTGCAGGTTGAGGCGCTTGGCGCGTTGTGGGACACCAAGCATGTCGCCGAGCACGGAGACGTTGCGGCCGATGTCAGCATAAGTCTGCGACTCCAGCTCGAACACGACGACGCCGAGGCTTCGCAGCCGCTCCTCGACGCGGGGTGAGTTTCCCAACAACACGACGTCCGGCCGGGCGCTCACGACCTGCTCGACGTCGACATCGTCGAGTCCCCCGGCCTTGGGCAAGCGGGCAACGCGCCGCGGCCAATTCGAGTAGCGATCGACGACTACCAGACGATTGCATTCTCCGAGCTCGCAGACCGTTTCCGTCAGTGCCGGCAGAAGGCTCGCGATACGTCGCGGCGGCTGCTCGAAGCGATGCTCGTGGTGCGCCGAATCGATGAGTGTGACCGGCGCGGCCACCACGACGCCCATTGCGGACGCGTAGAAGAGCACGAGCAGTGCGGCCGGGATGGCGCGCCGATTCGATCTCGAGGCGGCAGCGCGCATCCCTTTACTCCGACCTGTTGCTCACCCCGGCGCTCTCGAAGGTCGCCATGTCGGTGAACAGAGCGAGCGCCCCACGCACCACGGACAGCGCCAACGCCGCGCCGGTGCCCTCCCCCAGCCGCATACCGAGATCGAGCAGCGGCTCGGCCTCGAGATGCTTCAGGAGAGCCCGGTGCGCGTGCTCCGCCGAGCAATGCCCGAAAACGCAGTAATCGAGCACCCGTCGGTCCAACCGCGCCGCGAGAGCGACCGCGATGCTGACGGTGAACCCGTCGACGACGATGAGCATCCTGCGCGCCGCGGCCGCGAGCAGCGCCCCGGTCAGCATGGCGATCTCATAACCCCCGAACTGGGCGAGGAGCTCGAGCGGCTCGGCCGTGGCGACCCGCCGCGAGGCGGCCGCGAGCGTCGCCCGCTTGCGCTGGAGTCCCGCATCATCGAGTCCGGTGCCGCGCCCCACGCACTGCCGCAGCTGCAGGCCGGTGAGGCGATGCAGCAACAAGGCGGAGGACGCGGTGTTGCCGATCCCCATCTCTCCCAGCACGACCGTATTGCAGTCCGGCGGCGCGACCTGCTCGAGGACCCGCTTGCCGGCGAGCAACGACGCCTGGCACTCTTCCGCCGTCATCGCCGGCTCCACCGTGAAATCCCGCGTGCCGCGCCGGATCTTGGCGTTGACCAGGCGCGGATGCGTTCCGCAATCATCGTCCACGCCGGCGTCCACCACCCAGAGCTCCATGCCCTGCATCCGCGCCAGCACGCTGATCGCCGCACCGCCGGCGAGAAAATTCTTCACCATCTGCGCCGTGACCGCACGGGGGTAGGCGCTCACGCCCCGGTCGGCGATGCCGTGATCGGCCGCGAATACGATCGCGACCGGCGCGATGAGCTGCGGGCGCGGGGTCCCCTGTATCGCACATACGTGGACCGCCAATGGCTCGAGACGGCCGAGCGCACCGAGCGGTTTCGTCAGGATATCGACGTGGTGTTGTGCCGCGGTGCGGGCAGCCTCATCGAGCTGCGGAATGGGCGCGAAAGGCGCGAGCTCGCGAACTGCGTCTGACATCCGATCAAGTGTGCCTTCGTTCAGATTTTGGGTCAAATCGGGCGCCTCGGCGGCCATAAGTGCGCCTAATGGCCGGTCATTATCGCAATCAGCTTTCGCTGCGCGCACCCGCCTGCTTAGACTCCGGCGCCAGAGCCCCCTGCCGCAAAAGGTGACCCGTCGTGAGCATCACACCCAGCTGCCTCGCCCCGGACCGCAATGAGATCGCAGGCCGCATCCAGCGGGTGCGCTCCGCAATGCGCGAGTTGGGAGTGACGCATTATGTGTGCCAGTCCCCGGACAACATCCTCTATCTCACCAACGTCGCGATCCAGGTGCACGAGCGGCCGTTCATCCTGGTTCTACCCGAGCACGGCACACCGGTGTTCCTCATCCCCAGGCTCGATCAGTGGCAGATTCCCCGGCGCAGCGTCGGTGCGGTCGAGTTCCTGCACTATGCGGAGTTTCCGGCGCCCGCGGGCATGCGGTGGTCGGACAGGCTCCTCGGCCTCGTCCAGGGCGGCGTCGCGATTGGTATCGAGACCGGCTGCCCGCAGTATGTCGCCAATGTCATTCCGGGAAAACGCATCGTGGCGGACATCATCGATGACGTCCGCATGGTGAAATCGGAATTCGAGATAGCGCGCATCGCATACTCGAGCCAGCTGATGAGCGCCGCGCACGTGAAGCTGCTGGCCATGGCCGCGCCCGGGAAATCCGTCAGGGAGACTTACCGCCTGGCCGAGGACATGGCGAGGCAGATGCTGAGCGACAACGCGGACGCCAACGTGTTGGCCACCAAGATGTTCGCGATGGTGCAGCCGGCAAAGTATTCCCACGATCCGCACAACTTCTACGCCGACTCCACGATGGCGTTCGATCTCGGGGGACCGCACATATCCGTGATCGCCGGCCGCGCCAACGGCTATGGCGCGGAGATCGAGCGCACGTTCTTCCTCGGCAGCGTTCCGGAAGCGGCGAAACGTCCCTTGGACGTGATGCTCGGCGCCCGCGCGCTCGCCTTCGAGCTCTGTGTTCCCGGGGCCATCATGGGCGAGGTCGACAGGAAAGTCGCGGGCTTCATTCGCGCCCGCGGCTATGGCGACAACATTTTCCACCGCACCGGCCACAGTTTCGGCGTGACCGGTCACGAGGCGCCTTTCCTCGCGGACGGCTATGAGCACGAAATCAGGCCCAACATGCTGTTCAGCATCGAGCCCGGCATCTACGTGCCGGGAGTCGGCGGCTTCCGTTTCTCCGATACCGTGCTGGTGACGGAGACCGGAAACATGGCGCTGACGCACGCGCCGGAATCAGCGGCGGAGCTGACCCTGCCCGTTCACTGAGCGCCCTCTCCTATAATAGGAGGCATGGGCGGGGTCATCTTACCGGTTGCGGCGGCTTTGCTGGGCATGGTGTCGCTTCAAACCGGCGCCTCCCTGGCGAAGTCGTTGTTCCCGGTTGCCGGGCCGGTCGGCACCGTGGCGCTTCGGGTCGGCTTCGGCACCCTCGTCCTGGTTGCGGCGCTGCGTCCCTGGCGCACGCGCATCACCAAAACCAACTGGCAGCCGCTGGCGGTCTACGGCATCGCGATCGGCGTGATGAACCTTTGCTTTTACCTCGCGCTCAGCCGCATTCCGCTCGGAATCGCCGTCGCACTGGAGTTCACCGGCCCGCTGGCCGTCGCGGTCCTGTCCTCGCATCGGCCGGCCGATTTCCTCTGGATCGGGCTCGCCGTCGCCGGTCTCGCACTCATACTGCCGCTCGCCCACAGCGGCCGCGCAGTCGATACCCTCGGTGTGGTCTTCGCCCTGGGTGCCGGGGCCTGCTGGGCACTCTACATCGTGTTCGGCCGCAAGACCGGAGCGCACCATGGCGCGCAAAGCGTGGCCCTCGGAAGCCTGATCTCCGCGGTGATCGTCGTGCCGGCGGGCCTGCTGGGCGCCCCGCCGGCTCTCTTCTCGCACTCCGTACTGCTGCTCGGACTCGGCGTCGGCATCCTGTCCACGGCGCTCCCCTATGCGCTCGACATGATCGCGCTCACACGGCTGCCGCCCCGCACCTTCGGTGTCCTCATGAGTCTCGACCCGGCCGTCGGCGCGCTGTGCGGCTGGCTGCTCCTCGGTGAGCAGCTGAGCCTATTGCAGTGGACGGCGATCGTCCTGATCGTCCTGGCCTCAGCCGGTAGCGCAGCGACCGTTCAAGGCATACCGGGGCCGGTACCGGATTGATCAGAGCTTGCCGCTGGTGCAGCCGACAGCGACCAGGGCGGCGTGACGGCTGATGAAGATCCTGTCGGCGCCAAGAACGGCGGTGACGCCGTGCCGATCCATGTCGGCGCGCAGCGATGCGCTGACGCGGGCGAAGGCTACCGCGATCTTGCCGCGGGTCAGCTCCTGGATCAGCGTCAGGACGACACGAGCGGCCGTATAGTCGAGGTTGGTAATCGCGTCGGCCTCGATGACCAGCCACCGGACGGGGTGCGGAGCGCCCGCCACCAGGGCTTTTGCCTCGTCGGCGAAACGGGGAGCGTTCGCATAGAAAAGATCGGCACCGAACCGATAGAGAATGAATCCGGGCTCGCTTTCCTGTCCCGGCACTGCCGCAACCGGAACCCATGCGAGCACCGGATCGAACCGCATCACCGCCGTGTGCGGCCGATAGCTCTGGCGCACGTGTCGCAGGAGCGAGAGCGTGATCGCGAGCAGCACGCCCTGCTCCACCCCGATGATTGCGACCGCTGCCGCTGTGACGACGGCCAGCTTGAACTCGCCCGGACTTTCGAGCCGCATCGCACGCAGTGTGGCGACATCGATCATCCCGATCGCAATCGTGAATACGATCGCCGCCAGGACACAGCGCGGCAGGTACTGCAACGGACTGGTGAGCACCGCGACGACGGCGAACACGCAGCCGGCGAACACGATTTGCGCTAGCTGACTGCGCGAGCCGGCGCGATCGGCCATCGCGGTCTGCGTCGGACTGCCATTGACGACGAAGGCGCCGCTCACGGCCGCGGCCCCATTCGCGAAGGCCAACCCCAGTATGTCAGCGTCCTCATCGAGCCGCTCCTCGTAGCGCGTTGCGGCGGCGCGTGCGGTGGCCGCGCTCTGGGCGACGATCACGACCAAACACGAGGCGGCGACGGGCAACAGCTGGAGCGTCTGGCTCCAGGTCGCGAGCGACAGACCGAACGCGGGCAGGCCGCCCTGAACGGCACCTATCGTTGCCAGGCCGAGCGCGGCCGGACCGAAGGCGCGGCAGGCCGCAATCGCGCCGACCACCAGCACCAGCGAGACGGGAATCTTTGGCGCGATGCGTCGCCCGGCAAGGATCGCGGCAACCACGAGCGCCGAAACCATGACGGCGGCCAGGCTCGCGCGGGGTGCTGCGCGCACGATCTGCCACAACTGCAGGAGCGAGTTACGCGTGTTGACCCCGATCGCCGCCATGTCGCCGAGCATTGCGATGGCGACCTGCACTCCCACTCCGGTGAGGAACCCCACCAGCACGGTGCGCGACAGGAAGTCGGCCAGAAAGCCGAGCTTGAAGATCCGCGCCACGAGGAGCATGCCCGCGACCAGGAGCGCGGTCGTGGCGGCCAGGGAAAAATAATGCGCGCTGCCGGGGGTCGCCATGTGGCTGAGCGCTCCCGCCAGAATCGCCGCCGTGCCGGAATCCGCCGCCACGACCAGGTGCCGTGAAGAGCCGAATAGCGCGAAGGCGATGGGCGCCAACAGCGCGGTGTAGAGGCCGGTGATCAGCGGCATTCCGGCGATACGGGCGTACCCCAACAGCTGGGGAATGTTCATCGACGCGAGCGTGACGCCCGCGATCGTATCGCGCACCGCGCCCCACCGCCCGCCGACCGGCCGCGCCGCCTGGAACATCAGATTTGGACGTCCCGCATCCGCTCCAGGACATAGCGGCGAATGTCGAGGCTCACGTCCTCCAACGGAGCGTACCAGCCGTGCTCGTGCACGCGGGCGCCGATGCCCTGTTGCACCGACTCGCAGATCACCCAGTCCTGGCGATTGACGCGATCCCAGAAGGTGGTCGTGTCGCTCGGATCGAAGTCGCTCTTGGCGAGCTCGTACGGCTCGAAGAGGAAATGACAGACGATGCGCGTATGCGTGGCGCTGCGCGGCTGCAGTATGAAAACCGCCACGTGATCGCACGCGAGGCTGACCCAGAGATTGGGATACACCAGCTCGCCCTTGTGACGCACCTGCTCGTCCTCGTTCAACCCCGGAAACGCACGCCGCCTGGTCGTACCGGAAGCGGTGAACGTGTACGCCCCCTGCCGGTGCGGTATGCCGCGCTCCCAATCGAGGCTGGCGCCGCCGTGCTCCCTGAAGGCCGGCACCACCGCGCACAGCTCCGGATGCACGCCCGCGCAGTGATAACACTCATTGTAGTTCTCGCACAGCACCTTCCAGTTGGCCGCGACCTCGTAGGTAATGCTGTGCCCGATGCGCAGCTCACTGAGCGGATAGCGCGCGATGCGCGCCGGTATCGGCCCCAGCTGCTCGACGAGCGTGGCCGCGCCGTTCGGGGTGAGGTTGAGGAATACGAAGCCGCCCCAGCAGTCGAGGCCGGTGGGATAGAGACTGAAGAGTGTCTTGTCGAAGCCCGAGTCGGCGCTCAGATGCGGCGCGGCCACCAGCTTGCCGTCGAGATCGTAGCTCCATTGATGATAAGGGCAAGTGATGCGCCCGCCCGCCAGTCCCCCACGCAGGAGCGGCGCACCTGCGTTGTCGGATCCGGCCGGCTCGCGACACAAACGCGAGCCGCGATGACGGCAGGTGTTGTAGAAGGCGCGCAGCTGCCCGTCGCGGTTGCGCACCACGATCAGGCTCTCGCCGAGGATGTCGAACACCCTGTAGTCGCCGGGTCGCGCCGAACTCTTCCTCGCGTGCGACGCAGAGCCACTCACGGCAGAATATCCGCTCTTTCTCCAGGGCGAACACGTCCGCGGAGCGGTACCAGGCCGACGGCAGGCTCGGCTCGAGGCTCGCGACCCCGGTTTGCTTCTGTGTCATCAGGTCTCCCAGGAGGAGAACCGCTCCAGGCAGTCGCCGAGACTGGCTCGCAGCGGCTCCAGGTTGATCGCGAACCGTTTCCAGTAGCCCACCCCCGAGGCGTAAAGGGGCTGGCGTACCTGCTCGGAGCTCGCGGTTCGGACGGGACGGTCGGTCTCATGAAAGGCGAGGGTCGCAGCCTCGAAGGGCAACCCGCAATGCGCGAGCAGACCGCGGATGCTGCCCTCCGGATCCCGGATCAACTGCTCGTACTGCAGGTGAAACACCTTGCCCGGCAGCACCCGGTCCCAGTGGTCCATCAGCCCGAGGTAACAGCGATAGTAGCGCCCGAGATCCTCGAGGTCGTAGCTGAAGGACTGCCCTTCCGCAAAATGCTGTTTGTAGGCGCTGAAACAGGCATCCATCGGGTGCCGGCGGACATCGACGATGGTCGCATTCGGCAGGATGGCGTGGATCAGCCCGACGTGGCTGAAGTTGTTCGGCATCTTGTCGATGAAGCGCGGCCTGCCGGTGCGCAGGGCGCCGGTCTCCTCCATGAAGCGGCGGCCAAGGGCCGTGAGCTCATCCACCGCCAGCGCGCACGCGCTCTCCGGATAGCCGTCCCGGTTCGCATCGCGATGATCGAGCTCGCGCACCACCGCCAGGATGTTGTGCAGCTCCATCGTGCCCTCGACCTGCGAGTGGCTGGCGAGGATCTGCTCGACCAGGGTGGAGCCCGATCGCGGCAACCCAACGATGAAGACCGGCGCCGGATCCGGATGGCCGGCCAGGGCACGCGCACGGAAGAACGCGCTGTCGAAGCAGGCCGCGATCCGCCTCGATTTGGCCTCGAAGGTCGTGATCGAGAAGGGTGAGGTTTTGCTGCGCAGTGCGTTGCCGCGCGCATAGTGGCTGAATGCCTCGGAGTAGCTCTCACGCTGCTCCAGCGCACGGGCGATCGCGAAGTGCAGCTGCGCTCTGTCACTGCGCTCCGGCGCCCGCAGCAGATCTTCCATTGCCGCGAGCTCCTCATCGCCGAAGAGGTAGTTCTTGAGATCCGCCAGGCTCCAGTAGGCCTCCGCCGAAGTCGGTTCCAGCCGCAGGCATTGCCGATAGGCGGCCTCGCACTGCTGACGCCGCCCCAACGACTTGTTGACGTGTCCGATCGCGAGTCGAAAGCCAGTATTGGAAGGGTCCAGGCGAGCGGCTTCTTCGTAGGCGGACAGCGCCTCCTCCTGACGCAGCAGCCGGATATACACCGCGCCCAATGCCGACCAGTTCTGGGAATTCTGCGGCTCGAGGCGCAGGAGCCGGCGGAAGGTGGCCTCGGACTCCAGCAGTCGGTTGGCGGCGAGCTGCGCGTGACCCAACGCGCGCTGTACGAGAGGGTGATGCGCGGACCGATTGCGGGCGTGGCTCAGCAGGCGCTCCGCAGCGCGCGTATTCCCGGCCCGGATGGCGACCGCCGCGAGCCCGGCGAGAGCGGCGAGGTGAGTCGCGTCGCGTTTCAGGACATCACGAAAGAGGTCTTCGGAGGAGCGGTAGTCGCCGCCGCTCAGCGCGGCCGTCGCTTTCCCGACGCGGTCCCGATGCGGATCGAAGAGCCGCGCCTGCTCGAAGGCGAAGCGGGCCTCTCCGAACTTCTCCATGTCGACCAGGACATCGCCGTAGGCGAGCCATGCGGCCTCGAAGTCAGGCCTTTCCTTCAGGGCCTGCCGCAGCTCCCGGCGCGCCGCCTCCAGCCGTCCATCCTGCCTATAGGCCCGCGCAAGATCGACCCGCGCGTGCGCGAACGGGGGTGAATCGGCAACCACGCGCTCGAGGATTTCCAGTGCGGCAGCCACTTTCCCCTGCGACAGCAGCGCCACGCCCAGCAAGTGCAGGCTGTTGACCTCCCCGGGGCTGGTACGCTGGATCTCCCGCAGCTGCCTTTCCGCGCTCTGAAAGCGTCCTATGCGTACGGCCTCCAGCGCCCGCAGGTATGCGGTACGAAGATGCGCTGGGGCCTGCTGCGACACGGTCCGACCTCGATTCAAGTGACTGCGCGGCTGCGCTTCCCGCCGTGCCGATTCTACCTCGCGGCTTCGATGCGCCGCTATGCACCCTTCGGCTACAATCGCAATCCGTATGCGCCCCAACACAAGCGGTTCCGACTCCCGGGTTCGTTGGGCGACCGTTTGGGTAGCCGCTGCGGCAGCGACCCTCATAATGGTTCGCGCCGCGAATGCCGCGGCTGCCAATGCCCTCGATTTCCCGCCTGCCTGCGGCTGCTCGGCCGACCCGGATGCCGCGACAACGGTTCCCGGCTGGACCATCGTCGCGGGTAGTCCGACGCTGCGCTGCGCCAACTCGCTGCACGCCGCGTGGCCCGCGGAACCCGTGCCGCAGTTCGCGATCTCGAGCGGGCCCTATGGCGCCAGCGACCTCGAAAGAGTCATTCCCTTGGGCGGCGCAGCCGCCTCCCACCGCCGCCTCACGCTATCCGCGTCGTTCGGCGCTTCAGGCGGCCGACCCGCACATGCGGTGCTCAGCGGCGAGTTCCTCAACGCCTCGGGGAAAACGCTCGGTTCCGAGTTGATGCTCGGCGCGATGCGCGCGGCCGCACGCAAAGGCCCGCTTCAATTCGCGAGGCAACGCATTGCGCGCGACATCCCGCCGGCGGCAGTCGCGCTCAAACTGCATCTGCACCTCGATGGCTCGACTGCCCATTCCAGAAGCTATGTTGCCGCGGTACGGCTCGTCGTGGAGCCACCCCTGGCACTGCCGCCGCTCTCTCCTCCCCCGGCACATGTGCCGCGCTTCGATCATGTGTTTTTCATCATGATGGAGAACACCGACTACGGCCAGCTGGTCGGCGACACCCGCGATGCACCCTACATGAATTCGCTGGCCGCGCGCGGCGCGTTGCTGGCCAACTACCAGGCGATCTATCACCCGAGCGACGAGAACTACCTCGCCATCGCCGGCGGCGGCGCCTTCGTCAGCCGCGGCGTGTATTTTCCCAACATCCATGTCGCCGCCCGCAACCTGGGCGACCTGCTCGAAGCGGCCGGTCGGAGCTGGCGCACGTATGAAGAAGGCATGGGCACGCCGTGCAATACCACCACCCGGTACGACCAGAATTACGAGCCCGACGATGCGCCGTTCATCCTGTTCACGGACATCCAGCGCAATCCCGCGCGCTGCCGCGCTCATCTCGTCGATCTACACCAATGGCCCAGGGATCTGAGCGACCCGGCCACCACGCCAGCCTTCGCGTGGCTCGCCGCGGACGACTACGATGACGGCGAGCTACCCGGTAATGGGTCACCGAAGAGCCTGCGGGTTCAGGACGCCTGGCTGCGGGCGACGCTGCAGCCTCTGTTTACCTCCGCCGCCTGGCGCGAGCAGAAATGCCTGCTCATCCTCACCTGGGACGAATCAGACACCACGGCTCAACAATCACATTCCGACCATCGTGCTCGGCTCCCGCCGGACGGTGAAGTCCGGTTACGTGAGCCATGTGCGCTACGACCACTACAGCAGCGCACGCACCATCGAGGCCGCGCTCGGTCTACCCGCGCTCAGCAGCAACGATCGCTATGCGCGGACCCTCGATGACGTCTTCCCCGGTCGCTGACGGCGGCAGCCGCGGCGAGCCACCTCAGTCCCACTTATAGCTGGCGCGCAGCCCGAATACGCGCGGCTCGTTCGTCGTCTCACGGTTGTCGTAGTTACCCGTGTTGACGTAGATGACCGCGTTGGTGTTCCACAGATTGCTGATATAAGCCTCGAGAGTCCAACTGGCGCGCTCGATGCCGAAGCGGATATTGGAAATGTTGTACTCCGGCTGCAGCACGCGCGAGTCGCCCCCCTTGCCGAGTGCGGGATTCGCCACCGCGCGCAGATCGCTCCACATGTCACCCTTGTGCGCGATGTCGTACTGGATGTATGCCTTCAGCTCCGCGGCCAGCGCTCTCTCGTAGCGCACATCGGCGCTGTAGCTCAAGTAGGGGACGAACGGCAGCCGCTCGTCGGGTACGATCATGTCGGTGAGCACGCCGGTGAAGTTCGGCTTGACCGTGGTCAGGCGCGAATCGTTGTAGTTTGCCGAGGCGTCGAAGGTCAGCCCCTGCAGGATCTCGACCGAAACGTTGGTTTCCGCGCCATAGATTCGCGCATCGCCGAAGTTGGCATTGAAGGTCGTGGGACAGATGTTGTCGTCGAAGATCGGCGCCTGGAAGTCCTTCCACGGCATGTAATAGAACGCGCCGTTCCAGGTCATGCGGCCGCGCAACAGGCCGGATTTCCACCCCACCTCGTAGTTGTCGAGCGTATCCGGGCTGTAGGTCTCCGGGACACCGTGTCCATAACAGTCGTACCCGGCCCCCGCGTTGCTGCCGCCCATGCGAAAGCCCTGGCTGAAAGTGGCGTACAGCATGAGGTGCGCGTTCGCCTTGTAGGATAGACTCGCCTTGCTCGTCACCTTGTGCGCCGATACGGCGATGAGGCCGGACGGCGTCTTCGGCTGCCAGAAGTAGCCGGCCCATTGGTTGCTGCTGCTCAAATCGCCGTCGTAGTTGCGCGCTCCGGCTTCGAAGGACCATTGGTTGGTGATGTCGAAGCCCACATCGATGAATTCGGCCGTCTCCAGCAGGTCATCGCGCGAGACGCTGCTGTACCACTCGTTCGGCAGCGGCGCGGCGGTTCCGGTGTAGTAGCTGCTGTAGTACGAAAGCGCGCTCTGGTAGGCCTCGCCGTTCGGCTGCATTCCCGGCAGGTCGTAGAAATACTGGTAGGTCTGGCGCGTCTTCTCCCAGTAGAGGCCTGCGATCCAGTGCCAGCGGTGGCCGGGCTTGGACTGCAGGCGCAGCTCGTTCGACCACTGGTGCGTCCATTGGTCGTACGTGTAGGACATGACCGGTGCGTTGCAACCGCCGTACGCATCCGTCCCGCCCTCGATCGTGGGACCGCTCTGACAGCTCAGGCTCTGCAGCAGCTGCGGTGAGTTCTGATCGTACGAAGGAAACGGATTGTACTGGACGTAGTTGGAGTATTCGGTGGTGTAGTGGTACGGATACGACCAGAAGGTCGATGCGTACACCAGGTCGCCGATGCCGACATCTCCCTCGATGTTCAGATCGTAGTCGGTGAAGGAGTCGGAGATGTTCTCGGGCCCGAAGCGCGCATCCTTGCGCAGCTCGTTCGGCGGCAGGCTGAGCTCCTGCGACCACGAGCCGGCGGTGTTCTGCTTCTGGTAATTGACGGTCAGCGTGGCCTTCCACTTATCGCTGATGCGTTGCGCAATAGCCGCGCGGCCGCCGTACTGGCGCTGCGTGTTGTAGTCGTTCCGTGCCCAGGCGGCATTGGTCGACACGACTCCGTTCACCCAATCCCTGCTCTCGAGCACGTTGTCGATGAAGCCGCCGTCGTGAACCACGTAGCCCGAGAGGCGCACGGCCGTCGTGCCTTCGATCAGTGGAAAGTTGACGAACGCCTCCTCCGAGCTGTCGTGTCCGGCGTTCTGTATCTTGCCGCCGTCGAGGTCGACCCCGGCGCTGAAGGTGTACCAGTTGGGCTTGTTCGTGATGATGCGTATGGCGCCGGACATCGCGCCGGCGCCATACAGGGTGCCCTGCGGGCCGTCGAGCACTTCGATGCGCTCGATGTCGTACAGGTGCAGATCCGGAATCTCGCCGTAATAGCTGGCGGAGGCGTCGTCGAGGAAGTAACCCGTGGTCGAGGTGTTTGAGGCGTTCGCGCTGCTGCCATCGGAAACACCGCGCATGTAGAAAGTCTGCTCCGTGGGTCCGTCGCTGACGAACGAGACCGTCGGCATCTTAGTGGCGAAATCCTCGAAATGGGTGATGGACAGGTTTTCGATGGCCTTGGTCGTGAGGACCTGGATGGCTTCCGGCACGTCCTGCACGTTTTCCGCCACCTTGGTCGCGGTGACGACGACCGGCTCCAGTTCCACCGCCCCCATTGGACTGGCGTTGTCGGCATGGGCTGGTGGGACGAGGATGGCCGCGCCGTAGAGCGCGACGGCGACGGCCAGCGCGATCGGACCGATGCGGGCGCTTTCGGCGCGCATATATCCCGGTACCGGCAGTCCGCGAGCAGTTTTCATTCGCCCCCAACGCCAACTGTATTTTTACAGTAGTATAATTTCGCCAAACGGGCGAGTCAATGTGAGCGCTCGAGCAACACCGGAAGATCCCCGCATGGGTCGCAACCCTCGCTACGACGTTCTGTTCGAGCCGGTCAGGATCGGTCCGGTGACCGCTCGCAACCGCTTCTACGCCGTGCCGCACGCGAGCGGCATGACGAACGCCATGCCGCACATGCGCGCCGCGTTCCGCGAGACTAAGGCCGAAGGCGGCTGGGGTGTCGTCTGCACGGGCTACGTCTCGATCGATCCGGGCTCGGACGATGCCCCCCTACCCTACGCGACGCTCTGGGATGAGGACGATGTCCGCTCTCACGCACTGATGACCGATGCCGTCCATCGGCATGGGGCTCTGGCCGGCATCGAGCTGTGGCACGGAGGCGGAGCCGTCACCAATCGGCTCAACCGAACGCCATCCATGTCGCCCTCGGGGACCGCCTGGATGCCCACGCATGTCAGCTACATGGGAAACCAGCGGCCCCGCGTCATGGACGCACGGGACATCCGCGACCTGCTCGACATGCAGAAACGGGCAGCCGTCAGGGCGCGCAGCGCCGGCTTCGACGTCGTCTACGTCTATGCCGGCATGGGGTATCTGCCGCACGAATTTCTGCTGTCCGAGTGGAATCAGCGCACCGACGCCTACGGTGGCAGCGTCAGCAACCGGGTGCGCATCGTGCGCGAACTGCTCGAAGTCACCCGGGAGGCGGTCGCAGGCAAGTGTGCCGTGGCGTTGCGCATCAGCCTGGAAGAGCTCCGCACCCGCCCGAGCGACAACGCTCCCTCGGAAGCGCACGAGGTCGTGCAGCTGCTCGCCGACCTGCCCGACCTCTGGGACGTGAAAATGGACTCGGAGACGACCGACTGCGCGCCGTCGCGCTTCACGCCCGAGGGCAGCCATGAGCCCGTGATCGCCTTCGTCAAGTCGATCACGCGCCAGCCGGTGGTCGGCGTCGGCCGCTTCACCTCTCCGGATGCGATGGTGGGACAGGTGCGCCGCGGCGTGCTCGACCTCATCGGGGGCGCGCGGCCATCGATCGCCGATCCCTTCCTGCCGCAGAAGATCGACGCCGGGCGCGAGGACGAGATCCGTGAATGCATCGGCTGCAACATCTGCATCTCGAGCTGGCACGAAGGCGTTCCGGTCCGCTGCACCCAGAACCCCACCATCGGCGAGGAGTGGCGGCGGCAGTGGCACCCCGAGCGCGTACCGCCCGCGCCGACCGCGCTCGACCGTACTCGTCGTGGGCGCCGGCCCGGCCGGGCTCGAGTGCGCGCTGACACTCGGCCGCCGCGGCTACGAGGTCATGCTGGCGGAAGCCGAAGAGGAGCTGGGCGGACGCCTGCGCTTCGAGACCCGACTGCCGGGCCTCGCCACCTGGTCGCGCGTTCTCGATTGGCGGCGCAGCCAGCTGCAGCGGCTGAACAATGTAACGGTGTACCGCGGCAACCGGCTCGATTCCGGCCAGATCCTGGAACTGCAGCCGGCCCATGTGGTGATTGCCACGGGCTCGCGCTGGCTGCCGCTGCTGTACACGCCTCTCGAAGTGCCCGCGGGGACACTGGAAGGCCCCGGCGTCTACACGCCCGATGACGGTCGCGGCCGGCACGCCGCTGGAGGACCCGGTGGTCGTGTTCGACTTCGACAATTACTACATGGGATCCGCCCTGGCGGAACATCTGGCGCGCAGCGGGCACAACGTCAGTTATGTGACGCCATCGGGGCTGGCCTCGGCCTGGGGAGTCATGACCAACGAGCAGCCGCAGGTGTATCGCGCGCTCGCCGCCGCGGGAGTGCGGCTGCACACGCTGGCGCGGGTCGAGTCTTTCGCCAGCAGCAAGCTGACCCTCACCCATGTGTTCACCGGCGCGCAGGCGCAGCTGCCGTGCCAGGCCCTGGTGATCGTGGGCGCGCGGCTGCCGAATGATGCCCTGTACCAGGAGCTGATGCTGCGGCGTGAAGAGCTCCCCGCGGCGGGCATCGCTCTCGGTGACGCGGGTCGGGGATGCGCTCGCGCCGGGCGCCATCGCCCACGCCGTTTATAGCGGGCACCGCTACGCGCGCGAGATCGACGGCGGCGAATCTGAGCGGGTCGTCAGGCGCGATGCGCCGCTCCGCACCGTGAAAGCTTGAGGTTCCGAGTCATGCGCAAATCACTGACGACGATCATCGTTCTTCTGTTGACGGTCGGCTTCGCGCCCGCGCGACACGCGGCGGCAGCCCGATACGAGGGCCCGTCACCCGCCCGTTACGGGTTCACCATGGAGCGAGCGCGCATTCCGTTGCCGGACGGCGTCACGCTCGCGGTGACTCTCTACATGCCGAAGGGCGCGCCGCGCGCCACTCGCTTTCCGGTGATTCTCAACTACCTGCCCTACCGCAAGGACGATGACGAGGCCCAGGAGCAGTATGGCCTCTTCAGTTATTTCGCCCGCCGGGGATTCGTCGGCGCGGCGGTCGACATCCGCGGCTTCGGCAACAGCGGTGGCGTACCCCCGGATCGCGAGTATTCGGCGCAGGAACAGGCCGACGGTGAGCAGGTCATCGCCTGGCTCGCCCGCCAGCCGTGGTCGAACGGCAAAGTCGGGATGTTCGGCATCTCCTGGGGCGGCTTCAACTCCATGCAGCTGGCCATGCGCAATCCGCCGGCGCTGAAGGCAATCATCGCCGTGGACGCCACCGAGAAGCTCTTCAACGAGGATGTTCATTCTTTCGATGGCATTTTCCACGTCGACGAATTCGAGCTCACCATGGATCTCGACCAGGGTCGCAGCGGGGCGCCCGACTACACCCTTGACGCAAGCGTCATCGGGCCGCGGATGAACTCCAAGCCCTGGTCGCTCACCTACCTGGAACACCAGCGCGATGATGCGTTCTGGCACAGCCCGGAGCGTCCGCTGTCATCGATCCGCGTACCCTCTTTCCTCATCGGCGGCCTGCATGACGGTTATCGCGACAGTATTCCGCGCATGCTGCAGCAGGTCTTGGCGCCGGTGAAGGCCTGGATCGGACCCTGGAACCACGCCTGGCCCGATGACAGCGACTACGGGCCGCTCTATGAGTGGCGCGACCAGGCCGTGCGTTGGTTCGACTACTGGCTGAAGGGACGCAACACCGGAGTGCTGGCGGACCCCAAGGTGCTCATCTACCTGGAGCATGGACACCCGCCCGGTCCGCAGGACCAGACCATTCCCGGCACCTGGCGCGCCTACCAGGGCTGGCCGGTCGAGGGCACGCGGCGCCAGCGACTGTACCTGCAGCCCGATCATGCGCTGCGGGACGAGGCGAAGACATCGGGACGGGATCAACTGCGCTATGTGCCCTCGGCGGGCGCGGAAGGTGACATCTTCTGGTGGGGAGAATTGCAACCTGATCAGCGTCCGGTGGATGCGTACAGTCTGGTCTACGACACCGAGCCGTTATCGCAGGACACGGCGATCCTCGGCCTGCCGCATGTGATGTTGTATGCCGCAGCCACCGCGCCACTCGCAAACTGGATTGCACGCCTGGAGGATGTCGCCCCCGACGGCCGCGTGACGCTCGTGACCGGCGCGGCGATGAGCGGCGCGCAGCGCGAGTCCATGGCCGACCCGACGGCCCTGGTGCCTGGCAAGACTTATGCCCTGTCGCTCGATTTGCATCTTGCGTCCTATGTATTCCCTCGCGGACACCGCATCCGCCTCGCGGTATCCAACGCCCTGTGGCCGGTAGCGTGGCCATCACCCTATGAGATGAACACCACCCTTGCGCTGGGCGGCGGCCAGGCATCCTGGATCGAATTGCCGCGCGTACCGCTGGCCGGACCGGCGCCACCGCCGTCGCTGCTCGCGCCGCCGACTGCAATCGAGAGCCGAAAGGACATCGTCGCCGGAAATTCGGCGTGGCCGGGGTCCTACACCGTGGCGCGCAATGAGAATGGCCACACGCAGGTCGTGTGGGCGGGCGCGACGGATACCCACTATCCTTGGGGCCACTTCCACCACACTGAAAAGCTCACATACGACATCGATGACGCGCATCCGGCTGACGCCGTTGACGTCGGTGATTCAGTGTACGTACAGGCGGTGGGCGCTCACACGCTGACCTGGCACGGTCATCTCACGATACGCAGTGACCTGAAGTACTTCTATTACGAGTACGCGCGCACGCTGCTGCGTGACGGCGAGGTCTTTATCGCCAGAACCTGGAAGGAAAAGATCCCGCGTGACCAGCAGTAAGGCTGGCCTTACCCGGTCCGGCGCAGACGCCGCTTACGGAAATCCGCGATGATTTCCCGCGCCGCGTTGTGACCCGGCGCGCCGGTGACGCCACCGCCGGGATGAGTGCCGGAGCCGCACATGTAGAGGCCCGGCAGCGGGCCGCGATAGTTGCCATGTCCGAGCAGCGGCCTGGCGGAGAACATCTGGTCGAGCTGCAGCGCCCCGTGCAGGATGTCGCCGCCGATCAGACCGAAAGTCCGTTCCAGATCGAGCGGACTCATGATCTGTCGGCCGAGCACCGCGGCCTTGAAGTTCGGGGCATAGCGGTTGACGGTCTCGATCATCAGGTCCGCGACCGTCTCGCGGTGCGCGTCCCAGGACTCGCCGTTCGGCAGCTGCGGCGCGACGTGCTGGCAGAAGAGGCTCGCCACGTGTCGGCCCGGCGGTGCCAGGCTGTCATCGAGCGTGGAGGGAATGAGCATCTCCACGATGGGCTGACGCGACCAGCCGTAGGTGCGGGCGTCGAAGTACGCCTGCTCCATGTAACTCAAGGTTGGGGCGAGGATGACACCGGCGGTGTGATGATCGGCGGCGACCCGGCCCGGCAGACAGGTGAAATCCGGCAGCTCCGCGAGCGCCACGTTCATGCGGAAGGTGCCCGAGCCGCAGCGATACTGCGTCATGCGCTCGCGGAAATCCGCCGGCAGCTCCGCCGCATCGATCAGCCGCAGATAGAGCAGCTTCGGATTGAGATTCGACACGACCGCCGCGGCGCGGATCGTCTCCCCGGCTTCGGTGATCACTCCCACCGCGCGGCCGCGCTCGATGAGCACCTGGCGCACCGGGCTGCTCACACGGATGACGGCACCGCGGGCAGCGGCGGATTTCGCCATGGCCTGGGTGATGGCGCCCATGCCGCCGATGGCGTGGCCCCAGGTCCCCTTCCTGCCGTTGACCTCGCCGAAGCAGTGATGCAACAGCACGTACGCCGAGCCGGGAGCATATGGGCTCGCATAATTGCCGACGATGCCGTCGAAGCCGTACACGGCCTTGATCGGGTCGCTCTCGAACCAGCCATCGAGGAATTCTCCCGCCGAGGTCGCGAACAGCTTCAGCACTTCCCGGCGCAGACTCATGTCGAGTGCGCTCAGGCGCGTGCCGAGACGCCCGGCCCGCAGCAGCTCCGGCACGGCCGCGGACCAACCGCCCGCCACCACATTGGGCGGCGTCTCGAGCACGAGACCGCGCAGTATGTCGGCGACGGCCTCCAGCCGCTCGCCGTAAGCATCGAGGCGCGCGGCGTCTTTGGCCGAGAACTTCGCCACCTCTTCATGGGTTTTGCCGCCGCCGCTGCAAAGGTAACGACCGTCCGTCGTGGGCAGGAAATTCCCGATCCTGCGCTCGACGACGCGCAGCCCGTGCGCCGGCAGGTCCAGGTCGCGGATGACCTTGGGATTGAGGAGTGAGACGGTGTAGGCGGCCACCGAGTTGCGGAATCCCGGATGGAACTCCTCGGTGACGGCCGCCCCGCCCACCACGTCGCGCCGTTCCAGCACCGTGACCTTGAGGCCGGCTGCCGCCAGATAGGCGGCGCAGACCAGTCCGTTGTGACCGCCCCCGATGATGACGGCATCGCACGCCCGCGGCGACTTCGACGAGTTATAATCACCGCTGACGGGAGTGCTCATGGACTGGCGTTGGTCGCTATACTATTTAACAAGTGTACAGCAGCGACTAAACTGCGTCAACGAACCCACCACAGGAAGCGACAATGGCCAAACAGCAGCACGCGCCAAAATTCCGCCGCGCCGCGCCCTCCGTGCGCCGGGAAGCGCTGATCGAGGCGACCCTGTCGTGTCTGCGCAAACATGGCCACGAGGGCGCGTCCGCCAGACGCATCGCCACTGAGGCGGGCGTGTCGGCCGGGCTCATCACGCATCATTTTCCCAGCATGTCGGCACTCGTCGCCGCCGCGTACGAAACCCTGGCGATGTCGCTCCTGAACTCGATCCGCAAGCATTCGCGTGAGGTCGGCGCAACACCGCGCGAGCGGTTGCGGCGCTTCTTCGAGGCATCCTTCACCCCCACACTGCTCGAGCCCGGGCTGTTCAACGCCTGGCTCGTCTTCTGGAGCATGATCGCGCACGATGAGGAAGTGCGCGCCGTTCAGGATCGCACCTGGTTGGCCTACCGGGCCGCTCTGGAGTCCCTGCTCGGGCAACTGCGTGCGGCCGAGAACGTTCCAGCCTTCAAGTTGCGCACGGCCGGATTCGCGCTGTCGGCGCTGCTCGATGGGCTGTGGATCGAGGCCAGTCTGAACCCGCGCGCTTTCAAACCCGGCGAGGCGGTCGCGATGTGCGAAGACTGGATCCACGCGCTCTGCTCGGGCGCATTCCCCAGCCTGCTCGCCGGCCGCTCAGGCCGGGTTGCGGGCTGAGGCGAGCGCCGCCGCCGGAACTTCGCCGCTCACGGGGCTCTCGACATCGATCCTGAGCCATAGGAGCGCTGCCACCACCGCGCACAAGCTGCCGATCGCGAACGCCGTGCCCCAGGCGTGCCGGCCCGAAAGCCAGGCGACGACAGGAATGCCGATGATGCCTCCCAGGTTGCCGCCCGTGTTGAGAACACCCCCGATTGCCATCGCATCGCTGCGGCCAACCGCCATCGAGGCGGCCCAGTAAGCCGCCTCATTGAGCTCGATGCAGCCGAAGGAGCCGGCGAGCGCGGCCACGGCGATGTAGGGGCTCGCGGTCCGCATCGCGATCAGCAGCAGGACACCCGCGAGCGGCAGTGACAGCAGCGGTACCGCCCGAAATCCCCATACCAGGCCGAGCCGCGGGCACAGCCACCCGGTGACGACGCCGCCGATTCCGGCGCCGAGGCTGCCTGCGATCGGCGGCGCCACCGACAACCAACCGCTCTCGAGCACGGGAAAATGGCGTTGCTGGATCAGATAGAGAAAGCACCAGTTGGCGATCAGGTAGAACGAGTAGTTCATCAGCAGATACGACAGGGTGAGCAGCGCCGTATTCCGATGGCCCAACATGCGCAGCAGGCGCCGCGGCGATACTTTCGCGGCCACCGTCGCATGCACGTGCTCGCCGAGCTCGCTCAGCTCGACAGCTCGACACCGCGCGATGCTGGCGTGGCGTATCGCGCGCATACCAGGCCCAGAGGCCGATGATGAGGACGGCGGGAATGCTCGACCAGACGAGCGCCCGCTGCCAGCCGGCGCCCAGCATGAGGGCGGCGATGAGTGGCGGCG
Source organism: uncultured Pseudomonadota bacterium (assembly GCA_963726045.1). Classification (GTDB taxonomy): domain Bacteria; phylum Pseudomonadota; class Gammaproteobacteria; order Steroidobacterales; family Steroidobacteraceae; genus 13-2-20CM-66-19. Next base: position 515,140 of record CAVSAZ010000006.1, on the reverse strand, counting down.
TGATCGCCGAGCCGAGATTGAGCCCCATGCTCTGCGCGCCCTGCACCAACGACCACTGCCGTACGGGAAACCAGGTTTCGAAGACACCGCTCGAGACGGGAAAGATTCCGCCCTGCGCCGCTCCGAGGAGCAGCTGCGAGGCGACCAGCGCCAGGAAGAGCGCCGTGCCGCCGAGGACCTCGGGTGCCGCCGGCACCATCATGACGGCGATGAACGCCGCGACGCCGAAGAGCGTCAGTGCATGGCGGGCGCCGAGGCGCTGACCGATCAGGCCACCGGGTAACTGGAAGAGCGCATAGCCGATGACGAACGCCTGCTCGATCCAGCCGATCTGCAACTGCGTCAGGTGCAGCGCCGGCATCATGCGATCGGCGGCGATCGTCACGTTAGTGCGCTGCGCGTAGGCGAGCAGGCCGAGCGCGAACAGCAGCCCGAAGATGCGCCAGCGGACCCGCAGTCCGTTCAATATCACCCCCGGAAACGGACCCCGAGCCTACCTCACTCCTGACTCCATCCCGGTGCGGGCGGCTGCGGCAGGCGACTCGCGGGATGAGACTGCGCATGCGCCGGCCGAAGCTGCGCAGACATACCTCGCCCTCGCTCAAGGGACCCATGGTGTAGCTGCTCGAGGCCATCCCGGACTGCACGCGCTCGATCAGCGCCTTGTCCTCCATGCTGACGCGCCGGTTGATGCGCCAGTTGAGATAACGCGCGGCGCGCATTTCGCGCCGCGAATCCGGGTGCACATAGGCGATCTCCCGGACCATCGTTTGGGTCGGCGACACGGGCAGGAATTGCATGAAATCGATCTGGTCCGGATAGATATCGAAAGCGACATTCGGCCACAGCTTGAAATAGACCCACAGCCGCTGCCGCTCGTCCGCCAGGTAATCGACCCGCGGCAGCAGCCGCTGATAGAGCCGCTCGGACAGCTTGCTCGAGGGCTCAGCGCGCAGCAGCGCCCCACATCTTGTCGATCCAGGGCTTGCGCCTCGATGCCGTAACTGCGGCCGAAGAGGCGCGTCAGGCCGGGATGCGCCACGTTGATGTGCAACCCATCGGAATAGTTGTCCGCCACGTTCTTCCAGTTGACGTTGCGCTGGCGCATGGTCACGCGTCCCTGCGGCACCAGCTCCTCCAGGCGATAGGCGGCCAGCTCGTGCGCGTAGGGAGCAGCCATCTCGCGCACGCTCGGCAGTCCCGGCTCGAAACGCACGAAAATGAATCCCATGAAGATCTCGTGCTCGAGCGGCGCGAGGCCGTGGCGAGCGGTATCGAGACCGCGGAATGACTCACGGTTGGGTACGCCGACCAGCCGGCCGTCCAGACGCGTAGGTCCACGCATGATACGGGCAGGTGATGCGGCGGCCGCAGTTGCCCTTCGGGCCGTCGAGGATGCCGTGCCGCGCGATGCCGGCAGACGTTGTGGAAGGCGCGCACCTCACCGTTATCCGCCCGCACCACGATCGCGGACTCGCCGAGGAATTCGAATGAATGGAAATCGCCGGCCGCCGGGATATCGTTGAGGTGGCACACGAGCTGCCAGGCGCTGCGGAAAATCGCGCGCTTCTCGAGCTCGAAGAACTCCGGCTCGTGGTAGATCCACGCCGGCAGGCTCCGGCCCTCCTCGTCCGCATCGGCGGGCGCGACGTTCTTGAACTGACGACTGGCGATGTTCATGGCGGGCGTCCCGGAATGACTCGACGCGGGTTCTGCTTATTGCACGATTGTACAATAATGCGCGCGGCAGCGTCAAATCAGCGCGCGGCGCTAATATAGAGGCGCCGCTCTCTCCCAGGCGAGGCTTTACGCTCATTACACCGCAAATGGCCCGCGAAGCCATCGATGCCCGGCTGGCTCCCGCGCCGGCCGAGATGCTGCCGTTGCAGCAATGCATCGGCCGGATCCTGCGCCAGGATGTCTACGCGGAACGGGACAATCCGCCCTTCGATCGGGTGTGCATGGACGGCATAGCCATCCGCAGCGAAGTTTTCGCGACCGGCGTCCGTCGCTTCACCATTGAGGCGACGCAGGCCGCCGGCGCGCCGGCGCTCGCTCTCTCGGCCCCGCAGGGCGCGATCGAGGTCATGACCGGGGCCATGATGCCCGGCGGCACGGACTGCGTCATTCCGTTGGAAGAGTACGAAGTCGAAGCGGGCAATGGTCCGCCTCAGTGATGCGGCAGCGGGCGAGCCCTACCGCAATGTGCAGCGCCGCGGATCGGACAGCCAGCCCGGAGTGCCCATGTTGAGAGCGGGCGTAGACTCGGCGCGCCTGAGATCGCCGTGGTGGCATCCGCGGGGCTGGCCACGGTCAGCGTCAGTCGCCAGCCGAGCTTCATGGTCGTCTCCACGGGCGATGAGCTGGTCGAGCCCGGCCAGCCGATCGCGGAACACCAGGTCAGGCGGTCCAACGCCTACGCGCTGCTCGGCGCGCTGCGCGAGCATGGCTTCGGCAACCTCGGCGATGATCACATCCCCGACAGCGAGGCGCTGCTGCAGCAGCAGCTGCAGCGGCATCTGGCCGAACGGGAGGTGTTGATCCTGAGCGGCGGCGTGTCCAAGGGCAAATTCGACTTCGTGCCGAAGGTGTTGCAATCCCTTGGCGTCGTCGAGGTATTCAGTCAGGTGGCACAGCGCCCGGGCATGCCGCTGTGGTTTGGTGTTGGGCCGCGGGGGCAAGCGGTGTTCGGACTACCCGGCAACCCCGTCTCGACATTGATCTGTCTGATCCGCTACGTGGTGCCGGCGATGCATGCCGCGATGGGCGCTGAGAGCGCCGCGCCGCAGCCGATCGCACTGGCTGCACCCGTCACGCGCGGGCGAGCGATGGCATCGTTCGTCCCCGTCAAGTTGCAGGTTGATCTCAACGGCAGGCACTGCGCCCTGCCGCGCATACCGAACGGCTCCGGTGACTTCCTCGCCCTCGCGGGAACGCACGGCTTCGTCGAGCTGCCGCCGCAGGCTGATCCCTATGCCGCGGGTTTCGTCGCCGACCTGTATCGCTGGTGATGCGCAGTGGTATATAACGAACAGCATGAGCAGCGCGCGCGTACTCGGGATCGTCGGCTGGAGCGGGTCCGGGAAAACCACTCTGATCACCAGGCTGCTCCCGGTGTTGATCGCCCGCGGGACCAGGGTGGCGACGCTCAAGCACGCGCACCACAAATTCGACGTCGACCAGCCGGGCAAGGACTCCTACGAGCACCGCAGGGCGGGCGCCTGCGAGGTGATCGTCTCCTCGGCGCGGCGCTGGGTGCAGATGCACGAAGTGGGAAATGGAGCGGAAGCCACGCTGAAGGAGTTGCTGGCGAAGGTCTCGCCGTGTGATCTCATTCTGGTGGAAGGCTTCAAGACCGAGCGGCACCCGAAGCTCGAGGTGTTCCGCGACACGACGGGTAATCCACCCCTGCACCCCATCGACCATCGCATCGTGGCGATCGCGAGCGATCGTCCATTCCCCGATGCGGGAATTCCGGTGGTCGATCTCAACGACATTGCCGCCGCGGCGAACCTGGTGTTGGAACGAGCCGAGCCGCTGGTCGCGGTTCTCGGCGCGCTCGACTCGCCTCAAGCGGCCGTAGACCCGCGATCTGTCAGGTCTGCGCGCGGCGACTGAGCGGTGCTGCGCGCGCGATGGAGCACCATCCGCTCGTGCAATCGCGTAATGGCCTCGCTACCCGTGCGCACGCAGAACCCGGGGACGAGCGCGTGCACGAAGCACGCCAGCGAAGCGAACAGCAGCGAAAACCCAAACCCGAGCGCGTGGCGCTGGTGCTCCAGGTAGGTCTCCCCAATCGACCGTGGGTGCTCGAGAAACAGGCGGCTGAACACGGTGCCCTACTTGATGGGTCAGTACAGGGACAATATCCAAAGTAGCGTCGAATATCTTCACCATTTAGACTATGAAGAACGGCTTTCACGGGAAAATTTCCCATGCCTAATCTAAGGCCTGACCTCGACAGTACGGATCTGCGCATTCTCGGGCTTTTGCAGGCGGATGCCTCCCAATCGGTGGCCGCCATGGCGGAGCAGGTAAACCTTTCCACCAATGCCTGCTGGCATCGGATCAAGCGCCTCGAGGAGGCGGGCATCATCCAGCGCCGGGTCGCCCTCCTCGACCCGGCGCGAGTGGGTGCCGGACTGACCATGTTCGTGCTGGTGCGCGCCGCCGAGCATTCGCAGGAGTGGTTCGACCATTTCGCATCGACCGTGCGGGCCATTCCCTCGGTTACGGAATTTCACCGCACCAGCGGCGACGTCGACTACCTGCTCAAGCTGCAGCTCGCCGACGTCGCCAGTTACGATGAAGTCTACAAACTCCTCATCGGCTCGATCCGCTGCGCGGAGGTGCGGGCGGTCTTCTCCATGGAAGAGCTCAAGCGCACCACCGCGGTGCCGCTGCCGGCGCATACTCCATGAGCCCCCTCCTCAGGCGCCCGGCGGCAGGGACCAGATATCCAACACGCCGTTGCTGGCGCGACTGTTGGCATCGCCCTCGGGCAGAATGATCCTGCCGTCGACCACGATGGGGCTGCTCCAGTGTCCGGGTCCACAAGGCGAGCGTCGCGATGCGCTTGCCGGAAGACGCGTCATAGATGTTCAATCCCCCGCCCGGTGCATAAACGAACAACAGGCCGCCGGCCTCGAACGGACTGGTGCCGCCGGTGGTGTTCCGCCATTGCTGATGCAGCGTCCCGCCGCGCAGCTGCCACGCGGCGGTGCCACCGTTATCCGCGGCGAACAGCCAGGTCTGGCCGTCGTGTTGCCACACCGCCGGCTGCGTGAAGAGATCGGTGCCGCTGGGAGTGGCCACGGTCTGCAGCTCCCCGCCCTTGTGCGGTGCCGTGCCGGCGATCCGCCGCCGGCTGAGCAGCCGGATCCTGCCGTCCTTGCCGCCTTGAGCGATCACATCACCGCCGAGCAGCACAGGTGAGGTGGAACCCAGGTCGAGATCGTCGTCATTGAGCTGCGCGGTATTCGCGGGCGTGTAATTGCCCACTATCGCCGTGGCATCGGCGTTGAGCTCGACCAGCGCATCGCCCCAGTCGGTCGTGCCGTTCCAGTCGCCATTACCGGTGGCGATGAAAATCCGGCCGGCGGCGGCATCGACCACCGCGCCGGCGCGGCCCCAGATGGCCGATTGCCTCTGCAGACAGGAGCCGGGCTGCAGCAGCCCGGTACGGTTGCTGCACAGAGAGTTCCACACGTGCAGCACGCCGCCGAAGGCGCCGTCGAGGATGGCAACATGCCCCTGATAGGGCGGCCGATCGCCGATGTATCCCCCGGTGACCGCAATCACGTGGCCGCGAAAGAACTTGAGCGGTGAGTCCATCTTTTCCCGCAGCGGCAGCAGCGTGATGGGGGTGCGCCACAGGGCGCGTCCATCGCTCACGGCCAGCTTTTCGATGTACCCGTCCGGTGACGCCGCGTATATGGACCTGCCGTCAGGGTCGGCAACCGGGGTCGAGTTGGTGAACTGCCGCGTACCGGCCAGATAGCCATAGCTCGCGGGCGTGAACTCCCATAACACAACACCGCTCGCGGCATCGAGCGCCAGTGTTTTGCCGTAACTGGTGGTCAGGAAGATGGCATCGTGCCGGGCGCCGCGGATGACGGCGCCGTGGAGATAGATCGCGCTCGCATCCACCAGGCCGTCGAGCTGCACCTGGCGGCGGCGCAACCGGCCAACATTGGCCGCGGTGATGCCCGTGGCCTGAGGATTGGCGCTGCTGCTCTGCAGGTTGCCGCCGAACATCGGCCAGCTCTGCGCCGATGCGCTTTGGGCCGCCGCCGTGATGGCAACGCTCAGGCCGAGCAGGATGCGGAGCGCGATTTGACGTTTCATGGCGGGATTATGCCCCACTCGCGCCCTGTACTATACTCGGGCCCGCAAAGTTGACAGGTGGCAACCATGTCGGATGTGCGCGAGGCTTTGTCGGAGATCCAGTCGATCCGCGGGCATATGGCCCGCTACACCGAGTTCAGAGGTTACGGCCCCGTTACTCTGGCCGGTACCGGCGTGCTCGCGATCGTGATCGCCGCCCTGCAGAAGCGCTGGGCGATCGATCTGCAGCTCGAGCCCGCGCGCTTCCTGGCCATGTGGATCGGTGCCGCCTCGGCCGCGCTGACCGTGACCGGAATAGAGACCTGCGCGCGCGCCCGGCGCATTCACTCCTCCCTGGCAATGCAGATGCTGCAGGCAGCCCTGGAGCAATTCCTACCGGCGATAGTAGCCGGCATCCTGCTGACCGTCGTGCTGGTCCGCGCCGCACCGCAAAGCCTGTGGATGCTGCCCGGCTTGTGGCAGATGCTGTTCAGCCTCGGTGTTTTCGCTTCGTGTCGCTTTCTGCCGCGGGCAACCTTCTGGGTCGGCGTATGGTATCTCGCGACCGGAATGGGCTGCCTCGCCCTGGGCGCCAACGCGGCCGCATCCCCGTGGGAAATGGGCATACCATTCGGGGTCGGCCACTTCCTGGTCGCCGGCGTGCTTCAGTTCGGATATCGTCGCAACAATGAACAGAGCTAAGTCCAACAGAGGCCAGCGGGCCCATCCGTTCGCATACGAAGGCCTCGATCGCATCATGCACGAGCGCGCGCGCCTCGGCGCCCTCAGCGCCTTGCTGGCGAATCCCAAGGGACTGCCGTTCGCCATGCTCAGGAAGCTCTGCGGCCTGACGGACGGCAACCTGGCCCGTCACCTGGAAGTGCTCGAGGGCGCAGCCCTCATCGAGATCCGCAAGACCACGGAGGCGCGCCCGTTGTCGGTCTGTCGCATCACGGCGGAGGGACGCAGGCGCTTTCTCAGCTATCTCACGGTGCTCGAGCAGGTGCTGCTCGATGCCGGCGCCTCGTCCGACGCGGCAGACGGTCGCCCGAGGGGTCTGCGCCACATCGAAGCCCGCTGATTCGGGCGTCCGGATCGCGCACCGCTCACGGCGGCGCCACGCGGGCCTTGCATTCCACCTACTTTGCATCGTAAAGTCTGACTTTGCATTGCAGAGTACTTACGCTGATCACCGTTCCCGGTCCGATGACTCAGCCCGCCACTCACGATTTCTGGACGCTCGAGGACGATCTCGCCTATTACCGGATCGTGCGCGGCGCGCACGCGCTCGAGGTGTACAGCGAGGACATCTTCGTGCGGCACTTCAGCACCTGGCAGTTGAGCGTCGGCGGCATCGTGGTATCCAAGCAGCCGCTGGAGCTCAATTTCGCCAGAAATGCCGTGGAGTCGCAGTGCCCGATCTGGTCCGCAATCCGCACGGTGATCGAAGCGCTCGTCATCCGCAGTCTGACCAGCGCCGCACGGCTGACGGAGTCACAGCGGAAGTTCCTGGGGATTCGTTTCCGCGACGTTGCGCGGTGCGCGGCGGATGCCAGCGCCTGGACGCGGGTGAAGCTCCTGACGGATCCCTGGGGCGAGCACCTGCCGTTGGCGGCGCTGGCGCAATACTCCAGGTTCGTTCACGTGCCGGAGCCGGGCCCGCTCGCCTGGAGCACGCACGGCATCGAGGGAACATTCGTGGTGACCGATGCCCTGCTCGACCGATTCGGCACCGACTCCCTCCCCGACTGGCTGGCGCTGCTGGCGGAGGCCGGCCTGCTGCCTGCTATGCAACGGTGCGCGCCGCCTGCGCGATGTGCTGCAGCAGCATCCCCGGATCGATCGGCTTGGTGAGATGCGCATCGAAGCCAGCCTCCAGACTCCTGGCCCGATCGCTCTCGTGTCCCCATCCCGTTACCGCGATCAGCCGCAGATCGCCGCCCCAGGAGGCGGCGCGTAAACGGCGCGCGACCTCCAGGCCCGACATGCCGGGCAGACCGATATCGAGCAGCACGATGGCCGGTCGCAACGTGTCGGCGAGCTCGAGTGCCTGTTTACCGTCATGGGCGACAGCCGTGTGATATCCGGCGAGCGCCAATACATACGATAGGGAAGTCGCGGCGTCCACATTGTCATCCACGATCAGTACGCGCACGCCGGCGGCCCCGGGTACCGTGATTTTCTCGGGCGCGGCGACGGGTCCGGTGAGAGCCGGGGCCTCCGCCACCCGCGGCAGGCGAACCACGAACTCGCTCCCGAGTCCGGTCCCGGCGCTGCGGGCTTCGATGCGGCCGCCGTGCAGCTTCACGAGGTCTCGCGCCAGGGAAAGTCCGATGCCGAGTCCGCCCGCGGAGCGCGTTCCGGGCGCATCCAACTGAACGAAGAGATCGAAGATCGTCGCCAGCCCCTCCGGCGCGATACCCACACCGTCGTCCTTCACCGTGACGACGACTTCATCGCTGTCGCAGGATGCGCTCAGGATGATGTGTCCTCCGGCAGGGGTGTACTTGGTCGCGTTGTGGAGCAGATTGCCGAGGATCTGTGCGAGGCGCACGGCATCACCGCTCACGGCAAGCGGCTCGGCGGGCAGACTGCAGACAAGCTCCTGCTGAGCGTCCTGCGCGAGCGCCTTTGCCGATGCGACGGCGGTCGCGATGATCTCGCGCAGATCGAGCTGCACGCGACGGATCTCCAGGACGCCGCGCGTGACGCGTGAGACATCGAGCAAATCATCGAGCAGGCGCGCCATCTGGGTGAGCTGCCGGTCGATCATCTTTCTCGCATCGGCGGCCATCTGCGGCGGCACTCCGGGCTCGAGCAACCGTGTCGCGTAACGGATCGGGGTGAGGGGATTGCGCAGCTCATGCGCCAGAGTGGCGAGAAACGCATCCTTACGCTGGTCGGCGAGCCGCAGCGCCTCTTCCGCGCGCTTGCGCTCCATCACGGCCTCGGCCCGCTGCAGAGATGACTCCAGCGCATACGGCAGGCGGCCATAGTGCTTGGGTGTCTTCGTGACGTAATCGTCGAGCCCTTCCTTCATCGCCTCGACGGCGAGTTCGGTGCTGCCCGACCCCGTGAACATGAGCACGGGGCACTGCGGCCGCGCGCCCTTGATCTTGCGCAGGACTTCGATTCCGGTGGTCCACCGCAGCTCGTAATCGATGACTGCAGCGTCGAACCCGCCATCGCCGATCGCCCGCTCGACCTCCTGGGCGTCGCGTGCCAGCAGGACATCGAGGGCGCCGAAATGCTGGCTGAGCGCCCGGGTGGCGAGCTCCCGGTCATGTGGATTGTCGTCGATGAGCAGCAGCCGCAGAGGCCGCAATACGCGCGCACGAACGTTCGCAATCGGCTCGGACAAAAAGCATGCCCCTCGACAAATGTGGCGCAGTTACCCCGCCGCCCGCAGCTCGATCCAGAAGCGGCTCCCCAGACCGGGCATGGATTCGACGCCGACCTGTCCGCCCATCCTTTCGACACCTTTTTTAACGAGCGCAAGTCCTATGCCCGTACCCGGGAATTTTTCCTCGCCGTGCAGGCGCTGAAAGACCTCGAAAATCCTGGCGTGCTGCTGCGGATCGATGCCTATGCCATTGTCTTCCACCCACAGGCGCACGCGGTTGGGGTTGCGTCGCTCGGCGCGGATGCGCACTTGCGGCGAGGTCCCCTCGGCGATGAACTTGAGCGCATTCGAGACGAGATTCGTGAGCACCTGCACCAGGGTCTGCTGATGCGCCATGACGTTCACTTCGGGCCCCACTTCCAGCTCGAGCTTGGCTGTCTTGGCATCGATCGCGCTCTTGAGGAGAAATAGAGCCTCATCGACCGCCGGGCGAACCGCGAGTCTGCGCATCAGCAGGTCGGTTCTCGCCACCCGGCTGAACTCCAGGACATCGGCGATCATCGCGTCCATATTGACGGCGAGCTGCTCGACCGAGCGGATGTACCCGCGGCACGCCTCCCCGAGCCCGGGCGAGCAGTCCTCCACCAGCGCCCGCACGTAGCCCTGCAGATTCCGCAGCGGTGCTCTCAGATCATGCGTGACCGTGTAGGCGAACGCCTCGAGCGCCCGGTTCGCGTGCTCGAGCTCCTCGTTGCGCTCGGTGGAGCGGCGCATCTTGGTCACATCCTCCACCAGCACATCGACGGCGTCATGGCCATTGACGCGCACGCGCAGCAGCGAAAGATATACGCAAACGGATTCCCCATCTTTCGCTTCCAGCTCGACTTCGCGCTCCGCCGCATCGTCGCATGTGACCAGGCGCGGCAACTCCAGCCGCATCGCGGCGAGAAGCGCGTTGCGGGCGCCATCGCTCTGCACCTCGAACCGCTCGAGGAGCGCCTTGCAGGCACGGTTGGCATCCACGACCTCGCCCTCCACGGTCAGGCGCAGCACGCCTACGTTCAACCGCTCGAGAAGCGTTTGCAGCCGCGTTTCCGAACGCAGCGCGCGCGTTCGGATCTCGGCGCGATCGAGGCAGGATCGGACGGCCACCGCCAGGCGCAGGTAGTGCTTCGGACTCTTGATCACATAGTCATCGAGGCCAGCCTTCATCGCTTCGACGGCGACCTCCTGTGTCCCGGTCGCGGTGAACATGATCACCGGGCAATGTGGCCTTGCCTCCTTGACGGCGCGCACGATATCCACGCCGTTGCACCACTTGAGATTGAAGTCGGTGACGACGACGTCGAACGTCGCATCGGCAAGCGCCCGGCGAAACTCCCTGTCATCCAGCGGCTCCACCGCCTCCACGTCCGGGAACTCCTTGCGCAGCTCCCGCAGCGTCAGTTGCCGGTCGTGCGGGTTGTCATCCAGAACGAGCACTCGCAGGGTGGCGGTGCTCATGGTCAGAGGCTCAAATCGAGTTGTGAGGCCAGGCGTGCGAGCTGGGCGCTGTTCTTGACTCCCAGCTTCTCGCGGATGGCCGATTGATGGTTGGCGACGGTCTTCTCCGAGAGCGCCAGCTTCTCACTGATGCTCTTCACGGTCTGCCCCTGCACGAGCAGACGCAGGACCTCAAACTCCCGCGGCGTCAATGCTGCGATCTGCGCCTTCGCGGGCTGCGCGGCCGACCCCGCGATATTCATCGCCACGTCGGGACTCACGTAGCGCTCGCCGCGCGACACTGCGTAGATCGCCCGTACCAGGACCTCCGGAGCGGTCGCCTTGCTCAGATAGCCCAGCGCTCCGGCCTCCAGCGCGCGACGCGCGTAGATCGCATCGTCATACATGCTGAACATGAGAACGCGCAGCTGCGGCTGATCTCTGAGCATGCGGCGTGTCGCTTCGATCCCGCTGACTCCCGGCAGGGCGATGTCCATCACCACCACGTCCGGTTCCAGTGAGCGCGCCTGATCGTACGCCTGCGCGGCATTGTTCGCCTCACCGACCACACTGATGCTCGCCTCGTCCTCGAGGAGCCGCCGATAGCCTTCCCGCACGATGGCGTGATCATCGACCAGCAGCACCTTGGTCGGGCCGCTCATGAATTGGCCTGCGCGGGCACGGGAATCCGGGCCGAGAGCTCGACCCCGCGCCCGGGCGAGCTGTTGATCACCAGCGTTCCCCGCAGCGTCATGACCCGCTCGCGCATGCCGATCAACCCGAGCCCGCGGGTCGGCGATCCGGGAGAGGTGCCCACGCCATCATCCGACACCACGGCGAGGATCGTGTCATCCCCTGCTGCGCGGCTCCCGGTGCGCTCGAGCCGAACGTTGACGCGGCTTGCGGCAGCGTGCTTCGCCACGTTGGTCAAGGCTTCCTGGACGAGCCGATACAGGGTAACCGTGATGCTCTCCGGTAACGCGCCGAAATCTCCCGCGATATCCAGTTGCAGCGACACGTCCGGCAGGCGCGCGCGCCAGGTCTCGAGGCAGTGCTCCAACGCGGCTGCGAGTCCCAGCTCATCGAGGCCCGTCGGCCGCAGCTCACGGATGAGTGTGGCCAGAGTGCGGTGGACGTGGTTGCAGATCTCCACGATGGTGCTCGCCCGGCGATGGGTTGCCGCCGGCGACGCCTGGGTGTCGTCACGGATGCCCACGGCATCGAGCTTGATGACATTCAGATACTGGCCGAGCTCATCGTGCAGCTCGCGCGCCAGCGACTTGCGCTCGGTCTCCTGCAGCTCCACATACTGCTGCGCCAGGCGGCGGTTGTCCGCCAGCGCCGCCGCGAGTTGCGTCTCCGCCGATTTCCGCCGCGTGATCTCCTGCCTGGCCTCGCGATAGCGGCGCATGGCGAACCAGGTCAGGCCGAGACCCAGCATGAGCAACACCATAGGCAGCTCGTCGAGCTGGTAACGTTCGTACGGCGCGGTCAGGTGTCGCAGCAGTTCGGTGAGGTTGAAAAGGCCACACAATACCCAGGTGGCAATGGTCAGGATGACGACCAGTACGGCATCGCGCAAGTGGATGCTGCGCGCCTGGACGCCGGCGGATGAGACCTCCAATCGCCTCTACCAGCGCTGGTGCACGGCGGCCCGGATATAGCGGTCGTAGACCGAGCGCACGGCTTGCATCTGCTGCTCCGTCAGTGGAGGCAAGGCGCTGCCGGCGCAATTGTCCGCGACCTGGCGCGGATTCTTGCCGCCGGGAATGATGGTCGAGACGCCATCGAACATGAGAATCCAGCGCAGGGCCAGTTGCGCCAGTGTCGCCCCGCCCGGCAGCAGTGACTTCAGCTCTTCGACGGCCTGCAGCCCCACCTCATACGGGACGCCCGCGAACGTCTCGCCGACATCGAAAGCTTCGCCGTGACGGTTGAAGTTGCGGTGATCGTCGCGCGCGAATGTCGATGTCGCAGTCAGCTTGCCGGTGAGCATCCCCGAGGCCAGCGGTACGCGGATGATGGTCGCGACTCCGCGCCGCTGCGCCTCCGCAAGGAAGCGCTCCGCCGGGCGCTGACGGAACATGTTGAAGATGATCTGGATGGACTCCACGTTGGGGAACTCGATCGCCTTCAGCCCCTCCTCCACCCTCTCCACGCTGACGCCGTAGTGCTGCACCTTGCCGGCCTTCACCAGCTCGTCCATGGCGGCGAAGGTCTCCGGACGATAATAGGTATCCGTCGGCGGACAGTGCAGCTGCACCAGCTCGAGTGAATCGACGCCGAGGTTCTGCAGCGAGCGCTCGACGAAAGCCGTGAGGTTCTCCGTGTTGTAACCTGCCGCCGACATGGGGATCGAGGCGGCGCCCCGCCTTGGTCGCAACGTGGAAAGGTGTCTGTGTTTCCTTGCCGCAGCCGCCGCAGCAGCCGCTCCGAGCGGCCGTCGCCGTAGACATCGGCCGTATCGAAGAAGTTGACCCCGAGCTCGAGAGCCCGCTTCATACGCGGCAATGGACTCCTCATCATCGACGCTGCCCCATTCGCCGCCCACCGCCCAGGCGCCGAAGCCGATCTCCGACACCTCCCATCCGATGCGGCCGAACTTGCGGTATTTCACGAGTGTCTCCTCGGTGTGGCGACCAGTCGCAGCCGGATGTTCATGGCATCTTGCACCGTGAGGCCCCCACCCAAGGCGCTGATTGGAGTCAGACCCAGAGCGGTCTGCTTCAGGGAGAATTCGCCGCTCGCCACGATCTTCTCATTCCCGATCTCATAATGGAGCGGCACCGCGACAGAATGCCACTCGGCATCGAGCTGCACCAGCACCTGGGCGATCATGTCGCCAGGCCTGCCGTCCGGGGAGGGCCGCAGGCCCGCGGACCGCAGCGACGACCTCGGGATATTTCGCGGCATTCAACAGGGCGGCCCCGAGCATGTTGTGACGCGTTCCCTGACGCGCGGACTGCGCAACATCCGGCGGGAAATCCGCGCTGTGCTCGGCAGCGCGCAAGGCGGGGTCATCCACTGTGAGCTGCGCGACCCCGAAGCGCAGATCGAAGCCGGCATGCGCGGGATCCCGCGGCACGTAAAGGGTTCCGGTGAGACAGCGGCAGGAAATGACGTGATTGTGCCCCAGCGCCGCCAGCGCGCCGGCCCGGTACACGAGCACGATGAGCTGGGACTGCGCCGTGCTGACATCGAACGGAAGCCCCACCAGGGGCGATGGAAGCGGGCGCGCGGCGGACGGCGCGGGCTGCCGCGTCACACAGCCGCTGAGAAATTGCGCCGAGGGCGGCGAGCGTACCGGCAGCGACGCCTCGGCGCATGCTCCGCTGTCTACTTGACCAGCCCTTCCTCTTTCATCGCCGCGTGCACGGCCGGACGCGCAGCGACACGCTCCTGGAAGGCGCGCAGATTGGGGAACGGGGCGAGGTCGAACTTCACCTTCGGCGCCCACGTCGGTCACCGTGAAGAGATAGGCGTCGGCCACCGTGAATTTGTCACCCAGCAGGAAGGGACGGCCCGCAAGCTGCTTTTCGACGATGGCGTAGCGCTTGGCGAGATAGGCCTGCCGCTCCGTGCGAAGTCTCCGCCGGAGTGTCGGGTCGGAAGAGCGGCGAATAGGTCTTGTGCAGCTCCGAGTTGATGAAGCCGAGCCACTCCTGCAGGTGATAGCGCGGCATCGTGCCGGCCGGCGGCACCAGCCCCTTTTCCGGCTTGCAGGTCCGCAAGATACTGCGCGATCACCGGACCCTCGGTGAGGATCTCGCCATCGTCCAGCTGCAGCGTCGGGACGTAACCCTTTGGGTTGATGGCGAAGAAATCTCCCTCGGTGGCGATGGTCTTCGTCTTCAGGTCCACCTTCTGCAAGCTCAGCTCGATGCCTGCCTCATGGGCGACGATATGCGGCGAGAGCGAGCACGCTCCGCTGGAATAGAACAATTTCATGCTGATTTCCTTCGGTCGAAAGAGAGAGACATGGGGTGCAAAGCTACCACGCCGGCGGCGCCAGAGTCTCCGCGCAGCGTCATTGGAACAGCCGCGGATTGATCATCTCGCCCATCAGGCGATAACCCTCGCCGTTCGGATGCAGATGATCGACGGTCAGGTTCGGACGCATCCGGTCCGGCTCTGCCGGATCGCGCAGCGCGGCGGCGAAATCGATGACGCCGTCGAACTCACCGGAGGTGCGGATCCAATGGTTCACCGCGCGCCGGATCACATCCTTGGCCGGCGAGTAATACTCGGCGCCTGCGAAAGGCAGGATGGTCGCGCCGATGACCTTCACGTTGCGCATGTGCGCCTTGGCGATGACCTGCCGGTAGCCGGCGATCAATTCGTCGGCACTGACCGCGGGTACGGCGCCGTAGGGCTCGTTGCTCCCGGCACCGCCGATATCGTTGATGCCCTCGAGGAGAATGATGTGAGTGATGCCTGGAATCGTCAGGACGTCCTCGTCCAGCCTCGCCAGCAGGGCCCGCTGCACCGGCCCCTGTGGGGACAGCACACGGTTGCCACCGATGCCGGCATCGACGACCGAGATTCCCAGTGAGGCAAGTCTGGGGGCGAGAACCCCGGGCCACCCACGCACGCCATCGTAGAGAGTGCCATCCGTGATCGAATCGCCCGTCGCCACGACCACCGCCTTGCAGTCGGGGTGAGGACATCGATTTCACTGAGAAATGTGCGCGAACCGAGCAGCTGCCCGTCGTGCATCCGCCCGCTCATCATCTGATTGACGCCCGCGGCGACTTCGAGCGATGAGGACTGCGGTTGCGACGGATAGGCCGTGAGGAATATGCCATCGGGAATGTAGATACTCACGATGAGATCCTCGCCGTCGCGCACGGGAAGGTCCACCGGATCGCTGACGGCGCGGGTCCCCGCGGGTATCGTCATGCCAGGCTCGCGATTGAATTCAACTGGGTGCAGCGTGGCCGGGTCGGCCTCGAGGCCATGGCCCTTGCACTGCGACTCCGACGCTCATGGCTGCTATTGGCAGCTTCGCCTGCTCGTAGGTGTTCGCAATCGTCAGCCTGAGCTCCTGCCCTCCCTTTGCGATCCGCACGCGATAGCGGAAGGTGCCGCTCAGCAGTGTTGCCGCCATCCAATGCTTCTGTGGGTCCGCCTCGTTCCAGCGGATGACTGCCTCGGAATCGGCCGCCCCGGTCGGATTCGTCGTCCATGTCGCCACCCAACGCGGGCTCGGCTGCGCCGAGGCGGGCAAGGCGTGCCACGCCAGAATCAGGCCGGCGCAAGCGGCGCCGCACAGGGTCGTTCTCATTCTGAATGGTCCAGGTCGGTCAGTTCGACGCGATTATCCGAAACGATAGCTGGAAAGCGCAATCGACCCGAGGAAGTCATCCTGAGCGTAGACGATGCGTCCAGGCTCCTCCTCCGCCGCACCAACGATCACGTGCAGCGGCATGAGGTGTTCCTCCCGCGGATGCGCCTGCCGCGCGGCCGGTGCGCGCTCCCACTCGCGCAGACGCTGTGCGCGCTCGGCAGGCCCCGACTCGACGAGCGTTTCCCGCAGCCATGCATCGAACTGCGCCGCATCCTCGCGGCGACCACGCGGACCGAAGAAGCGACGCAGGTTGTGATAACTGCTGCCGCTGCCGATGATGAGAACCCCTTCATCCCTGAGAGGTGCCAGTGCCCGGCCGAGCCGCAGGTGCGTTTCCGGGTCCAGATCGGACCGCAGCGAGACCTGAAACACCGGAATGTCCGCCTGCGGATGCGTCACCGCCAGAAGGGAATAAGTCCCATGATCGAAGCCGCGCTCGGCATCCAGCCGCGCCGGCAGCTCGGCCTGTTGCAGCAGCGACAGCGCACGTTGCGCCAGCCGCGGCGAACCGGGCGCGGCATAGCGGATGTGATACAACTCCTCGGGAAAGCCGCCGTAGTCGTAGACCATGGGAGGCGCCGCGGCGCCCATCACGGCAATCTCGCTCTCTTCCCAGTGGCGCGGAGACGACGAGGATCGCCTCGGGCCGTGCGCGGCAGCTGCCGCGGCAGCTCCCGCAGAGACTCCTCCAGCCTGGCGTAGGGCTGGCGCGCCTCTGCGTTCATGTACGGCCAAGGGCCGCCCCCGTGGGTGAGATAGAAGGTTGGCAACCTGACGCTCATGGGACGAACTGTAGGCCCTATACTCGCTGTCCACTAGACGGTAAAATGTGCAGCTCGCTGTCCGTCAGCCGCTAGCCGCGGCCCCGAGCGCATCCAACAGCAGGCGCGCGAACTGCGGGCCCGTCCCCGCTTCCTCGTGCTTGAAGTAAACGAAGACCTCGTGGCAGCGCGCCGCCTTCTCCTCGATCGTGCGTGCCCACTGCGCGATGTCGCCGCGGCGTGTAGCCCTCATCGCGCAGCCTGAAATAGCCATAGTCGGCGGTGATCTCGACGGGCGTGGTCGACTTCTCGCTGTCGGCGACACAGAGTGCGAGATTGCGCGCCTGCAGCCGCTCGAACACCTCGCTGCTCAGCCAGGAGCCGTGACGGAACTCGAAGGCGGCGCGCGTCCCGGCCGGGAAGCCGGTGAGAAACTCATCCAGCACCGCGAGGTCCTTCTTGAAGAAGGGCGGCAGCTGAAACAACAGTACGCCGAGTTTCGGGCCCAGAGTCGCCGCGGTCTCGAGAAAATACTGCAGCGACTCCGCCGCAGTCGCGCAACCGCGCATCATGGGTGATCCGCTTCGGCGCCTTCAGCGTGAACCTGAAATGCGGCGGTGTCTGCGCGCTCCAGCCCGCGAGGATCGACGGCTTGGGTGAGCGATAGAAAGTGTAGTTGATCTCCACCGTAGCGAGCCGCTCCGCATAGAACGGCAGCATCTTCGTCGTCGGGAACTTCTCCGGATAGAAGCTCCCGCGCCACTCGGGGTAGTTGTATCCGGAGGTTCCGACCCAGATGGCCATGGCGCGGCCGGCGCGGCTCAGTGCTCGTGGCGGGTCACGAGCCGCCGATATTGTCCGAGATGGCGGATGGCGTGTTGCGTCTTCCCCGCGGACTCGTAGAGTCGCGCCAGGTTGTAATGGCAATCGGCGAAGTTCGGGTCCTCGGAGATGGCGGCGTGATAGGCCGCCACCGCCCCGTCCTTGTCACCGAGATCCTCCAGCGCGACTCCCAGATTGAACAGCAGGAAGGAATCGGCGGCGCAATGCTCGAGCCCGCGGCGGTATACCCGCTCCGCGGCGCGCGGCTCGCCCTTGCTCGTGCAACAGCCGTCCCCAGTTGATCCACGCCGCCGCATTGCGCGGGTCCGCCTCGGCGGCGCCCGCATAGGCATCCACCGCGCCGGCGGGTCGCCGATGGCTTCGAGACGCATCGCCTCCCCGAACCATTCATAGGTGCTGACAGGGTGAGCGACAGCCTCGGGCGCATCGTCGACCGCGCGCCGGTGCTGCCGCTCTCTGCGGCCGATGCTCGATCACCCGCAGCGTTCCGTTCTGCAGGCTGACATCGAGTCCGAGCAGGTATTGCCCGTCATCGGCCTGCCAGTGGTTGGGTCCCTCGCGCACGACCACGCGGTCGCCGACCGCGCAGATGGCGAGGCCCGAGAGCGGCACAGCCTCGGGCAGCCGCTCCCTGCAGCTGCCCCAGGGAGCTGCGGATTCGGCGCCGCGGAATGTTGGCCGCGATGAGCGCGCGGGCGGCGCGCAGGATGATCAGGTCCTGGAACGAGAACAGGTACTGGCGCCGCGGGCCGCGGCCGGGACGGACGAAACCGAGCCGCACGAGTCCCTGCAGGGTGCTGCGCGGCAGCTGCAGGACCCGTTCCACGTCCCGCATGCTGTAGAGATGCATCGGGATCCCCGGCGGCTAACGCTTACCCGCCTTGCGTGAGCGCTTGGCCGCCGCCGGCTGCTGCTCCTGCTCTTGCGGTGCCGGCGCCTCGGCGCGCTTCGGCGCCCGGCGCGGACCCAACTGCGCGGTCGAGGCGCGCGCCGCGTCCGCCTTCTCGAGACTCGCGCGCAGCGCCTCCATGAGGTCGATGACCTTGCCGCCACCCTCGGCGGGGAAGTCGGCCACCGAGATCTGCTGACCTTCGACCTTCTTGTCGATCGCCGCCTGAATGCGGGCCCTGAGATCGTCGGTGTAGGCGGTAGGATCGAATTTCTCCGCCGTCTGTTGGTTGATGAGCTGTTGCGCCAGCTTGAGCTCCGTCGGCTTCACGTCCTGCGGCGGCACCTCGATCTCGCTCGCCGGCCGGACATCGGCGGCGAAGTGCAGCTGCTGCATGCGTCAGCCGTCGCCAACCGGCCGCAGCATGACGAGGTACGCCTTGCCGCGCGCCGCCCAATGGCCGATGGCGCAGCGGTTCGCCTGCTTCAGCGCTTCGGTGAGGAGCGCGTACGGCTTGGCGCCGCCCTTGTCGGGGGCGAGGTAGTAGGTCTTGTCGAAGTAGACCGGATCGACCGACTCTATGGGAACGAACTCCGTGATGTCGATGGCGTGCGTGCCCGCCTCCTCCAGCGCCTTGATCTCCTGCGGCTCGAAGGTCACGTACTGATCCTTGGCGAACTCGTAACCCTTCACCATGTCGTCGCGCTCCACGACGGTGCCGTGCTTGAGGCAGACGTACTGCTGCCGCAGGCGCGAGCCGCAACCCTTGTGCAGCAGGTTGAATGAGATCGCGCTCGATGACTGGGTCGCGCTGTAGAGCTTGACCGGAATCGCGACCAGTCCGAATGAGATGGTTACCGAACCGATCGACCGTGCTGCGGCCATGTTTGCCTCGCCTAAGCCCTCGATGGTGGAAGACCCTAAGATTCGTGCCAGATTCTGCTTGGTCGAACGCCAATCATGCCACCGGTCACCGGTCTTTTCCAAGCGGCCTATCACGCTGGCCACGGTAAAGTCCTCCGGATGGGCCCTTTCGAGCTCGTCCCAGGTCAGGGGCATGGACACCGGCGCCCCCGGGCTGCCGCGGGGGGAGTAGGCGGCCGCCAGGGTCTTGCCGCGCACGTTCATGTTGTAGTCGATGAAGATCTTGCCCGGCCGCTTCTCCACCGCCCACTCCATCGTGACCTCCTTCGGGTGGTCCTTGAGAACGTGGCGCCCGACCATTTCGCAGAGCTGGCGGACCGTGTCGAACGTCACAGTCCGCTCGATGGGCACGAACACGTGCAGGCCCGTCTTGCCGGTGGTCTTCACGATCGCCCGCAGCCCCATCTCCGTGAGCAGGGCGCGCAGCCAGAAGGCGACCTTCTTCCCCGTCGCGAACCCCTTCTCGTTCAGCTCAGGCTCCTCCCCCTGCTTCTCCTTTCCCGAGTAGATGTAGGGATCGATGTCGAACACCAGGAAGTCGGGATAGTTGAGCGCGGACTGCTCGAGCGCCTCGCGGGAGCTGGCATAGTCATCCCCGAGGACAGGCCCGTCGGGCGCATCGGACTCGACGTTCGGCGCGCGAGTGCCAGACATGAAACTCCAGGGTGCCGTTCTGGCCCAGCCAGAGCAGCGTCGGCAGGTTGTTCACCAGGATGTAGTGATCGCTCCTGCCGAGATGATCGGTGAAGATCGGGATGGTGGCGACGTACTCCGGCCGCGCCTGCTCCCAGTGCTTCTGATAGAAGCGCTCGCCGCCGATGCCCTCGGGCATGCGGATCATGGTGAGCGGCCGGTCCTTCAGGTGCGGCAACATGAAGCGCGACACGGCGGCGAGATAGCGGATGAAGTCCCGCTTGGTGATGGCCGGCGTGGCGGGGTGGCGGGCCAGTAGACCCGGTCGAGGTTGGTGAGCCGCAGCCGCGCGCCCGCCACCGTCAGATCGAGCCTCGACCCCGTTCCGGCCAACTGTTGCAACACCTCGGCTACGGGATCGGACGCCGGTGGCGGCAGCCGCGGCGCCGCCGGGGCCCGTCTCCACGGGCTTGCCGATCGACTGCGGCGGCACGTCATCGCGCAGCCGCGCAAACACCGGCGCGCGCAGCAGCCCCGCCGGCGTCCAGTCGCTGAAGTTGACTTCGGCCACCAGCCGCGGCTCGAGCCAGGTCGTCGGCCGATGGATCGGCGGCTTCTCGGCGAACGGCGAGCGTCTTGATCTTGAGCTCCCGCGTCCGCCGGGTCAGCTCCGCGACGGCGGCATCGTCCAGCCCCGAGCCGACGTGGCCGGCGTACTTGAGCGCGCCCTCCTCCCAGTAACCGAGCAGCAGCGCCCCCAGAGCCTCGCGCGCACCTTTGCCCCTGCGTGCAGCCGCCGATCACGAATTCCGCCGAGCGGACCGGCCGCACCTTGCGCCAGCCCGGTAACGCGCTGTCCCGGCTGATAGATGCTGTCGCGCCGCTTGGCGACGACTCCTTCGTACCCGCCCGCGATCGCCGCCGCGTAGAGCGCCTCGGCGTCCTTGCCGGCATGAATGAGCTGCATGTGCGTCGACGGCAACAGGCACTGCGACAGGTAGCGGCGCCGCTCGACGTAGCGGAGCGGCCCGCAGATTGACGCCGGCGAAATGCAACAGGTCGAAGCACACCAGGACCGCGGGCGACTGTCGCTGTGCCTCCGCGATGTCCTTCTCGCCGCGCCGCTGCGCCCGGTTCTGCAATGCGTTGAATGATGGCCGGCCGTCCGGTCCCAGGGCGACGATCTCGCCGTCGAGGATCATGTGGTCGCCGCCGGCACCGGCAAGCTCCGCGACGATCTCCGGGAACTGAGCTGTCAGGTCGATGCCGCGACGCGATTGCAGCCGTACCGTGGCGCCCGCGACGAACGCGATGACGCGATAGCCGTCGAGCTTGGGCTCGAAGAGCCAGTCGGGGTCCGAGCGCGCGGACTCGCCAGTCATGGCCAGCATCGGGGCCAACGCGTCAGGCATGACTTCGGCGACCCCGTTCGGCGCCAGCCGTGCGGCCTCGAGCCGGCGCGGCGATTCACCGGTCGCGAGGTCATCGAGCGAGACGCCCGAGAGGACGGATCGGTCCTGGAGAGTCACGTCCTGAGCTGGTTGCAAAGCCGTCCTTGTGCTTGATCAGCAGCCACTGTCCGGAAGTGGCGGTCCGTACCAGCGCGAATGACCCCTTCAGCTTCCCGCCGCGCAGGCAGATGCTGAGCTTGCCCTGCTCGATGCCGGCGCGGATGCGTTGCTCCGCTTCCTCGCGGTCGCCAAAGGAGTATTGCCGCTCCTCATCCGGTGAATAGACCCCGCAATCCCACACGATCACGCGGCCGGCGCCGTACTCCTTCGCCGGGATCACACCCTCGAAGGAAGCGTACTCGAACGGATGATCCTCCACGGCAACCGCCATGCGCTTGTCGGCGGGATCGAGCGAAGGGCCTTTGGGCACCGCCCACGACTTCAGGACCCCATCCAGCTCCAGCCGGAAATCGTAGTGCAGCCGGCTCGCGGCATGCTTCTGCACGACGAAAAGCAGCGGACCGCCGCGCCCGGCGACGACCGCGGGGCCCGGCTCCGGTGTGCGCGTGAAGGTGCGCTTGGCCGCGTAGGGAGCAAGCGATCGCTCGGCCTTCTTCGGGGCGGACGGCGCGCGGCGGCTCTTCGGATCGCGGTTTGCCACGCGTCCAAGATGGCATACGCCTCCCTGGCGGACAAGCCGCGGAGGTGTCAGGCCGTCGTGGCGCGCTTATTGACGACCAAATCGAGCGGTGGCGTCGTGACCTGACGGCGCACCAGCGTGCTCTTGCCGAAGAGCGATTCCAGCAGGCTCACCGCGAGCACCGCGGTTTCGTTGCGCACGTCGAGCGCGGGATTGAGCTCCACCACATCGAGCGAGCCCACCAGCCGCGTGTCGGCGATCATCTCCATGCAGAGCTGGGCCTCGCGATAGGTCGGCCCTCCCGGCACCACGGTGCCAACGCCCGGCGCGATGTCGGGATCGAGGAAGTCGACATCGAAGCTCACGTGCAGGTGGGTGTCGCGATCGAGGCCGGCGAGCGCCTGCTCCATGGTCTGGCGCATCCCCATTTCATCGATGTAGCGCATGTCGAACACTTCGACGGCGAGCTCGTGGAGGAAGCGCTTCTCGCCCTCATCGACGCTGCGCACCCCGATCTGCCGCAGCCACTGCGGATGGAGCGCGGGAACCGCGCCGCCGAGCTCCACCAGCGGCTTCGGGCCGAAGCCGCACAGGCATGCGAGCGGCATGCCGTGCACGTTGCCGCTCGGCGACAGCTCGCCGGTGTTGAAATCGGCGTGCGCATCCAGCCACAACACCCGCAGCTTGCGTCCGCTTTCGCGGCAGTGCCGCGCCACCGCGCTGATGGAGCCGATGCCGAGGGAGTGATCGCCGCCGAGCAGGACAGGCAGCCGCTCGGCGCGCAGATCCTCATACACCGCCTCGTGGACCAGCCGGTTCCAGTGCAACACGGCCTGCAGATTGCGGTGGCCGGCGACCGGCTGCTCGCGCGGATTGGCGGGGCCGGCGAGGTTGCCGCGATCCACCACCTGCAGCCCGCGCTCCTCGAGCGCCGGCTGAATTCCCGCCACCCGCATGGCTTCCGGTCCCATGGAGGCGCCGCGCTCCGCCGCACCGACATCCGTCGGCGCACCTATCAGGCTCACGGTCCGCGGCGATGCGGTCATGCCGTCAACCCCGCCACCGACCGCGGCAGCGTCCGTGCCTGCGGCTGTCCGGCAACCAGGGAGAAGAGATCTTTCGGATCCTCGAGATCGGGGATCAGATCGATGTCCGCATGCGTGCCGCGGCGCTGCTGATGCAACCGATGCAGATACCGCAGAGCCGAGAAGTCCTCGAGCGCGAATCCAACCGAGTCGAAGATCGTGACCTCCGCATCGCTGGCGCGGCCGGGCTTGCGGCCCAGCACCACCTCGGTGAGCTCCGTCACCGGGAAATCGGCGGCGAGCTGTTGGATCTCGCCCTCGATACGCGACTGCGGCGCGAACTCCACCACCACACGCGCATCGGGCCGCAGCAGGATATCCGCATGCAACTCCGTCTTGCCCGGGCAGTCGCCGCCGACCGCATTCAGGTGCATTCCGGGCACGATCATCCCGGGTGTCAGGATGGTGGCATTGCACTTGTCGGCGGTCGCGGTCGTCACGATATCCGCGCCGCGCACCGCCTCGGCCGCCGAGCCGCAGCGCACCACGCGCATGCCGGCGAGAGCGGCGATCGCCAGGTTTGCCTCCAGCTTGTCGCTCGCCGCCGGATCGGTGTCGTACAGCCGCAGCTCGCGGATGCCGAGCAGTCGTGGAAGGCGATGGACTGGAACTCCGCCTGCGAGCCATTGCCGATCAGTGCCATGACCCGGCTGCCGGGGCGCGCCATCAAGCGCGCGGCAACCGCCGAAGTCGCGGCCGTACGCAATGCCGTCGTGAGAGTCATCTCCGAGAGCATGAGCGGGTAGCCCGTCTCGACATCCGCCAGCATCCCGAATGCGGTCACGGTCAGGAGGCCCTTCGCCGTGTTCTTCGGATGGCCGTTGACGTACTTGAAGGCGTACTGGCGACCGTCACAAGCCGGCATCAGTTCGATGACACCGACCTCGGAATGTGTGGCATGACGCGGCGATTTCGAGAACTCGCCCCAGCGCCGATAGTCCGCCTCGATCTCGCGCGCCAACCCCGCGATGAAGGGCGCGGGACCCAGGTCCGCGACCAGCTCCTGAACGCGCCGAATGCCGATGAAGTCGACCATGTTCGTTCTCCGAAGAAGGGCGGCGCGCCGAGCGCGTGCCGTCACGGAGAGATGATCCCCGTCGCCACGGCCAAAAAACAGCCAGAAACCTGATCAAAAGTCACACGCCATTGATCAAATCGCCAATATGATTGGGCGATTTGCTAGAGTCCTGCACCAGGCCCTGCGAAACAGGTAACTCAACCGATGGATGACCTAGATCACCAGCTCCTCGCTCTGCTGCGCGGCGATGCGCGCGCATCCGTCGCCTCCCTGGCCAAGAAGCTCGGGGTAGCGCGCGGCACGGTGCAGAATCGCATGGCGCGCCTGGAGGCCGACGGCACCATCGTGGGTTATACCGTGCGCCTGAAGCCCGACATCCAGGAGCAACAGCACATCCGCGCCATCATGACCATCGCCGTGGAGGGCAATCAGGTCGATGGCGTCGTCAAGGCGCTGCGCGGCGAGCCGGCCGTGGCCGGCGTCCACAGCACCAACGGCAGATGGGATCTGGTCACGGAGCTGCGCACCGACAGCCTCGCCTCCTTCGATCGGATGTTGGCCAAGATCAGCCGCATCCCCGGCGTCTCGAGCAGCGAGACCAGCCTCCTGCTCACCACGTTCAAGATCTGACGGGGGCCCGCCGCCGCGGGCCGTCCCCTGGTATCGACTAAAAGTCCTGTCCGAACTCGATGCCGAAGGTGCGCGGCTGCGCCGGCAGGATGTACACCTGGCTGTCGAGGCTCGGGTTGCTGGCCGTGTACCGCGACAGCTCCGCCAGCCGATTCATCAGGTTGCTGATGAAGAAGTCCATGTGCATGCCGTTGGTGCCGTCCACTCCCAACTTGAGATTGACGAGCGCGTAAGCCGGCAGGTTGCCGACGACGGCCGCCTGGCTGCCCAGCAGCACCTGCGCCGTCTTGTTCTGATACATCGCGGTGACCTGCCCATACGGCTTCCAGTCGCCGATGGTCGCCAGCGAATAGCGGGCGATGATGTTGCCCTTGAACTTCGGCGCGACCGGGAGATTGGTTCCCGCGGGAGTCTCCACGGGCGGCAGCGGCGTACAGGCGGGAGTTCCCGGAATGCAGCCGTAGTAGTTCTGCGCCAGAATCGGATTCATGAAGCGTGAAGTCCGTGCTGAGCATCAGGTTGCTGGTGGCCAGCCACTCGACGCTGTTCTCGATGCCCTTGATGTGCGCTTGCCGCCATTGGCGATCTCCGTGACGCTGTTGGCTCCAAGGAACGAGAACTGCAGGTTCTTCCAGTCCTCCCAGAAGAGCGCGCCGTTCCAGCGCAGGGTGTTGCCAAACCACTGCGTCTTCCAGCCGACCTCGTAGTTGATCAGGAAATCCGCCGCATACGGCACGTTGCCGCCGATCCGGTTGACGCCGCCCGGTCGGAAACCCTTCGAGTAGGTCGCGTAGACCATTTTGTCGGGCGTCATCTTGTAGCTGATGGTTGCCCTTGGGCACCCAGCCGGTGGCGGCTGGTGCGCGCATCGAGGTCGGTACAGGGCGAATTCTTGACGATGGACCAACGGCTCGAAGCAGGTGGCCACGCCCTCGCTCGAGGCGAAGGTCTAGTTGATACCCGTAGAACCCGAGCAGCGAATTGTCGTATTTGTAGAAGCGCACGCCGCCCGTCAGCGACCACTGGCTGTTGATGTCCCAGGTCGCCTGCCCGAACGCCGCGCGGTCGCGATCGACGCGCTGCTCGTCGGTGAGCCAGATGGTGTTCGGAAATCCGGGAACCGAGCAATCGTTGGGAGCGATGTAGCCGAAGCCGTTCGGGTTGCCGCCATAGATGCTGGTCCAGCCGTAACCCGGCATGGTGTAGTTCTGCCAGATGTTGTGCATCTGGCGCTCCATGAATACGCCCAGCGGTGGCGTGCACCGGCTCATCGAGCGGGGTCGTGACGCGCAGCTCCTGGCTCCACATCTCGAAATCGCCCGCGCCGATCACGAACTGCTGCGGCATGATCGGCTTGCCGTTGTTGCCCACATAAGTAGGCACCGTAGCCGGTCACCTTGTCGTAGAACTCCGAATAATCGCTGTAGTCGGCGACGGAGTGCTGATTGCGCTTGACGTAGCCGCCGGCATAGACGATGTCGAAGTCGTGGACCTTGCCCTCGATCGTGAGGGCGCTCTGCGTCCAGGTGTCGTGCGAGCTCTCCGGGCCGAAATGCACGACCTGGAGCGTAGCCGACCGCCGGGTCGTAGCCGAAGAACCCGCGGCTCGTGTCCGATTCGCCCTGGAAGCTGGGCGTGATCGTCCAGTTCTCCCCCAGATCGAATCTGAGCTCGGCGCGCCCGCCGGGGGTGTCGACGGTGTTGTAATTGCTCTTGCGCCAGGGCGCGTTGGTGATGGCGCCGGCGCCGATCGGGGCCGACGGCGAGCGCACTGCCCGGTGCCGCCTCCGGGCCCGACGCCGCTGGCCGAAAGCGCCCAGGTGGGAAACGTCCGCACGCCGTCGATAGATGCAGCCGTTCGCATCGGTGCCGGCGACGTTGCTGATGTAGCCGCCGTCGTGCTCCTGCCAGCCGACCAGGCGGATTGCGGCCGTGCTCGACAGCGGCAGGTTGACGAAGCCCTCGACGACATCGCCGCGGCCGCCGCCGTCGATCTGATTACCCTGAATGTTGTATCCGGCGGCGAACTTGGTCGGATCCGGCTTGTTGGTGATGAGCCGCACCGTGCCGGCCTCGGAGCTGGCGCCGAACAGCGTGCCCTGCGGGCCCTCCAGCACCTCGACGCGATTCATGTCGTACATGTGAAGCGGCAGCGCGCCCGGTGATGGTCGTCACCGGCTGCTCATCGAGTAGACGCCGACGCTCGGCTCGGAGCCGGAGTGATTGCCGTCGCCGCCGCTCACGACGCCGCGGATGTAGATGATCGAGGAGCCCGGGCCGCCGTTGTCGCCCTCGCCCTGGCTGCGCACGTAGGTGATGGCCGGAGCGAGCTCGACGTAGTCGTCGAGGTTGACGATACCCAGCTGCGTGAGCTTCTTGTTGTCGAATGCCTCGACGCTGATCGGCACGTTCTGCAGATTCTCCTGCACCTTCTCCGCGGTGACCACGACCGTCTGCAGCGTGTTCGCGGGTCTCGAGGACCGGAGCCTGCTGCGCCCGGGCCGCCGGCATGGCGGCGACGAGCGCGGAAGCGAGAGGCACGCCCGTGCGGACGATGGTGCGGCAGAGTCTTGGCGCGCTCACGTGACAGTTTTCTACGTCGACTGCGTGTCATCGTTCACTCCCCTGTGCCCTGACGTTGTAGTCGCTGTGACCGGTTCCAGCCCGCTCAGTGGAAGGCCGGAACCCCCGGATAGTCGGTCAGAACATCGCCCAACGCCCGCTGGAGCGGGTCGAGCCACGGCTCGTAGTGACGCCAGTGCTCCACCGCCTCCCGGAAAATCGGCTGCCGGACCTGCTCGGAGCTCGCCGTGCGCACCGCCCGCTCGTTCTCGTAAAACTTGCAGGCACGCCGGCTCGAACGGCAGCCCGCAGTGCGCGAGCAGCCGCCGCACCTCGGTCTCAGGGTCGGCGATCAGCGTCTCGTAGAAGACCCGCGCGACCCTGCCCGGCAGCACGCTCATCGAAATGCGCCATGAGCTCGACATAGTCGCGATAATAGCGCCCGAGGTCCTCGAGCCCGTAGGTGAACCACTGGCCGCGGGCGAAGTGCTGCTTGAAGCAGGAGAAGCAGCACGCCAGCGGGTGGCGGCGCGCATCGATGATCACCGCGTTGGGCAGGATGAGATGGATCAGGCCGACATACATGCAGTTGTTCGGCATCTTGTCGATGAAGAACGGCGCATCGGTCTTGCGCATGATGCGGGTCTCCGCGAGATAGCGCTCGCCGAGCGCTCGCAGCTCTTCGCGGCTGAGGGCGGCGCAGCCTCTTCAGAAAGGTCCCCTCCTCCTCCTGCTTGGGACCCGCGAGCTCGCGGGCAATCCTCGGCAGCTGCGGCAGCTCCATCGTCCCCTCGACGAGAGGATGGCTCGCCAGCATCTGCTCGATGAGCGTCGAGCCCGCGCGCGGCAGGCCGACGACGAAGATCGGATCGCGGGCTTCCGCGCCGGCGCCGGCGCGCGCGGCGAAGAATTCCCTGGTCAACAGCTGCTTCGAGCGCCGCACGAACCGCGAATTCTCCTCCGGATCGTAACCGTGCTGGCTGCGGCGCAGCGCGTTGCCGGCGGCGTAGTGCGTGAACGACTCCTCGTAAGCCGCCGCGTCCTCGAGCGCCTTGCCGAGCGCGAACTCGAAGTGCAATCGGTCCTCATCGGCGAGGTCCGGCGCGCGAGAGCGCCTGGCGCATGCGCGCGCACGTCGGCGTCGCTGAAGCGGAAGGTCTTGAGATTCGCGAGACTCCACCAGGCCTCGCCGAGAGTCGACTCCATCGATAGCGCGCGCCGGTAGGCCGCGATGCTCTCGGGCACCTTGCCGGTGGTACGCAGCGCATGGCCGTAGCTCGTCCACAGCTTCGGTTGCTGCGGGATACTCGCGCAGCACCGACTCGTACGCGCGAGATCGCCTGGCGTAGTCGCCCAGATTGGCCGAGATGGCCGCGTGCAGGCTTCGGTACCCGGGGTTGTGGGGCTCCTTGGCGAGCAGCCGGGCGCATTGCTCGAGCGCCTCGGCACTCCTGCCCTGCCGATTGAGCACGGTGGCGTAATTGTGCCGCGCCGCATCGAAGGACGGCGCGAGCTCGAGACAGCGCTCGAGCAGCCGCAGCGCATCGGAATAGCGGAGCAGGCGCGCCGCCACCTCCGCCAGCATGCGCAGGGCCGCCACGTCGTTGGGCTGCTGGGCGAGATGCGCCCGCAGCAGGGCTTCCGCTTCGGGAATCCGGTTGTCGCACAGGGCCGCGGCGGCGCTCAGCAGTCGCGGATCGCGCGTCGCCGCCTTGATGTAGTGGGCGTAGGCCCGGTCGGCGGCCTCCCCGTCACCGCGTATCGCGCAGTTGGTCCGCCAGCGCGAGCCAGGCATCGGGCAGATCCGGCCGCAGCGATACGGCCCGAGTCAGCGCGTCGATCGAGCCGTCGACGTCGCCGGTCATGCCCAGCGCCAGTCCCAGAATCATCAGCGCCTGCGGTTGCCGCGGCACCACCTTCAGGATTTCGCCGGCCTGCTCGGCGGCGGTGGCCGGCTTCACGGCGAGCAGATGGGACGCGTGCGCCAACGCGACTTCTAGTGTCCCGACAGGCTCAGCGCGGGTGCTCAAGATGCGACTAATCTGCCCGAACCACTGGCTTTATTTCAAGGTGTAATCGATAAAATAACGTTGCGCGCGCGCGACGTCGCTATTGTACAACCGTGTAGTCGCGCCGCCGGGGCCTCGAGTCTGCCCGCCGCAGGCGGCGGCGACAGGAAATTCGAATTCGGATCGGCGTATCATCGCGGCCTCGCCGGATAGGAGAGGCCGCCATCGACCGGAAAAGAATCTGGGGCAGAGCGCTGAATCCCGGCTCATGGGTCCTGGCGCTGCTGGTGCTCGGCGAGCTGTCGGGCTGCGGCCGCGCGCAGCTGCAGCCGGCCGGCCCCATCAGCGCCGCCGAGCGCACTATCCTCCTCGATTCCGTGGCGATCATGCTCGCGATCGTCGTGCCGACGATCATCGCGACGCTGGGGGTTGCCTGGTGGTATCGCGGCTCCAACGCACGCGCGCGCCGCCAGCCCGACTTCGTCTATTCGGGCCGCATCGAGCTCCTCGTCTGGTCGATCCCCACGCTGGTGATCATCTTCCTCGGCGGCATTGCCTGGATCAGCTCGCACGACCTCGACCCGGCTCAGCCCCTGGCCTCGAAAGCCCCCGCGATCGACGTCCAGGTGGTCTCGCTCGATTGGAAGTGGCTGTTCATTTATCCCAAGCTCGG
Source organism: uncultured Pseudomonadota bacterium (assembly GCA_963726045.1). Classification (GTDB taxonomy): domain Bacteria; phylum Pseudomonadota; class Gammaproteobacteria; order Steroidobacterales; family Steroidobacteraceae; genus 13-2-20CM-66-19. The sequence continues at coordinate 485,024 of CAVSAZ010000006.1, read as the reverse complement.
CATCGCGAGCATCAATCGGCTGGTCGTTCCCGCGGGCGTGCCACTGCACCTCACCGTGACGTCGGCCTCCGTCTGGAATGCCTTCTGGGTGCCACAACTCGGCAGCATGCTCTACTGCATGAACGGCATGGCGGGCACTCTCTATCTCGAGGCTGATCATCCCGGCGTCTACCGCGGTGAATCCGCGATGGTCAGCGGCGACGGATTCGCCGACATGCACTTCGACACCGATGCGGTGACCCGGAGTCAGTTCGACGCCTGGGTTGCAGCGACGCGCGGTGCCGGTCCCGCGTTGGATGATGCGGCTTACCGCGGGCTGCTGCGGCAAAGCGTACCGCCGCATCCGTACACGTTCGGCTCCGTGCAGGCGGGTCTCTTCGCGGATATCGTGATGCAGCGGCTGCCGCCCGGCTATGGCCCGACCGAAGCCGACTCCACACCCAACGTGCACCCCGTGGGACTCAAATGACCCTTTCCGGCAATCTCACCTGGCAGGCGATTCCGTGGAACGAGCCGCTGCCGCTCATCTCCGGCCTGGGAGTCTTCGTCATCGTCCTGGCCATCGTGGCCTGGGTGTTCATCAAGGGATACGTGCCGTACCTGTGGCGGGAGTGGATCACGAGCGTGGACCACAAGCGCATCGGCGTCATGTATTGCATCCTCGCCGGGGTGATGCTGCTGCGCGGCTTCATCGACGCGATCATGATGCGCACGCAGCAGGCCATGGCCTACAACTCGCCGGGCTTCCTGCCGCCGTCGCACTTCGCTCAGGTGTTCTCGGCGCACGGCACGATCATGATCTTCTTCGTCGCGATGCCGTTCGTGATCGGCCTGATGAACGTCATCGTGCCGCTGCAGCTCGGCGTGCGCGATGTGGCTTTTCCGACCCTCAACTCCGTGAGCTTCTGGCTCACCGCCGCGGGGGCGCTGCTCATCAACCTGTCGCTGGTCGTCGGCGAGTTCGACCGCACCGGCTGGCTGCCCTACCCGCCGCTATCGGAGCTGGCGTACTCGCCCGGGACCGGGGTCGACTACTACTGCTGGTCGCTGCAGATCTCGGGTCTGGGCACGCTGTTGACGGGGATCAACTTCGTCACCACGATCCTCAAGCTGCGCGCTCCGGGCATGCACTACACCCGCATGCCGATGTTCTGCTGGACGGCGCTCGCCTCCAACCTGCTCATCGTCGCGGCCTTCCCCGTCCTGACCGCGACTCTGGCGATGCTGCTCCTCGACCGCTACGTCGGCTTTCATTTCTTCACCGACACCGGCGGCGGCAACTCGATGATGTTCATGAACCTCATCTGGGCCTGGGGGCATCCCGAGGTCTACATCCTGGCTCTGCCCGCCTTCGGCATCTATTCCGAGGTCGTCTCGACCTTCTCCAACAAGCCGCTGTTCGGTTATCGCTCGATGATCTACGCCACCATGGCGATCTGCATCATCTCGTTCATGGTCTGGCTGCACCACTTCTTCACCATGGGCGCGGGGGCGGACGTCAACGCCATCTTCGGCATCGCCTCGATGATCATCGCGGTACCGACCGGCGTGAAGATCTTCAACTGGCTCTTCACCATGTACGGCGGCTCGGTGCGGTTTCACACGCCGATGCTCTGGACCATCGGATTCATCGTGACCTTCGCGATCGGCGGCATGACCGGCGTGCTGCTCGCCGTGCCGCCCGCGGACTTTCAACTGCACAACAGCGTCTTCCTGGTCGCGCATTTCCACAACGTCATCATCGGCGCCGTTCTGTTCGGAGCGTTCGCCGGATACGTCTACTGGTTCCCCAAGGCGTTCGGCTTCACGCTCGATGAGCGGCTGGGCAAGTGGGCGTTCTGGTTGTGGCTGATCGGCTTCTGGGTCGCCTGGGCTCCCGGCTACGTCGTGGGTCTGGAAGGCATGACGCGGCGCCTGCAGACCTATGACGTGGCGGCGTGGCGCCCGTGGCTGATCGTCGCTGAAGTAGGCGTCTTCATCATTCTCCTCGGCATCATCGCTCAGATCGCGCAGATCGTCGTATCTGTGCGCACTCGCGAAAAGCGGCGCGACGTGACGGGCGACCCCTGGGATGGGCGCAACCTCGAGTGGGCGACCTCTTCCCCGCCGCCCGCATTCAACTTCGCGGTCCTGCCGGATGTCAGCGATCAGGAGCCGTACTGGGACATGAAAGAGCGCGCGCGCGAGATCGGACAACTGACGAGCCCGGAGCCCGCGTACGAGCCTATCCACATGCCGCGCAACAGTCCGACGGGATTCGTCAGCGCGTTCCTCGCCGTGGTCATGGGGTTCGCGCTCATCTGGCACATCTGGTGGCTCGTGGTGCTCGGGCTGGTCGGCGCCTACGCAATATTCGTCGTCTTCGCGTGGCGCGACCATGACGAGGAGGTGATTCCAGCCGAAGAAGTGGCCCGCCTCGATCGCGCCAACCGGGCCGCGCGCAGCGCGGCGTTGCAGCACCGGCAGTTACGTCAGTCGCAGCGCGAGGCCGCACAATGAACGCGCCCGGCACCACACTGCGCGCCGGGCAGGATCCCTACCACATGGGCCACGGGCCCGCCGCGGGCGTGCCGGAATATACCGGCCACGGCGCCGGCGGCCCGTCACCGAAGCGCATCGTCGTCGGCTATGGGTTCTGGATCTTCATCCTCTCCGACGTCATCCTCTTCTCCTGCTTCTTCGCCACCTATACCGTGCTGATCGACGCGCGCAACGGGGGTCCCGGGCCGCAGCAGCTCTTCGATTTGCACAACACGGCGATCGAGACCGCATGCCTCCTCCTCTCGAGCTTCACCTGCGGCATGACCAGCCTCGCCGTTGCCCGGCACAATCTTCTCTGGACGGAGATCACGCTGGCGATCACGGGCCTGCTCGGACTCACCTTCCTCGGGCTCGAGGGGCACGAGTTCCTCGGTCTCGTGGCGCAGGGGGCGGGTCCCACCCGCAGCGCTTTCCTGACAGGCTTCTTTGCGCTGGTCGGTTGTCACGGCGTCCACGTGACCTGCGGGCTCCTCTGGCTCGGCACCATGATGGCGCAGTTTCCGGCCAAGGGTTTCAAGGAGAGCATCCTCCACCGCTACCTCTGCTTCTCGCTCTTCTGGCACGCGCTCGACATCATCTGGATCGGCATTTTCACCGTCGTCTACCTGATCGGGACCACCACACCATGAGCTCGGATTCCGGACGATTCGATGATTTCGACGTCGGGTCGCACGTCGGCGAGGACCAGGTCGTCGGGGCGGCCCCCTCGGGGGATCGCCCGCCGACGCTGGGCTCGGAGCTGCGCGGTTATCTTCTGGGCCTCGCGCTCGCCGTCCTCCTGACGGCAGCATCGTTCTGGGCGATCCATGAGCACGTCATCTACGGGCCGGGTATCGTCATGGCCCTCATCGTGTTCGGTCTGGCGCAGGTCGGCGTGCACCTCGTCTTCTTCCTGCACCTCACGACCTCCCCTGACAATACCAACAATGCGCTCGCCCTCGCCTTCGGCGTGCTCATCGTCTCGCTGATCTTCTTCGGCTCCATCTGGGTCATGTACCACATGAACCACAATATGGTCCCCGCGAAAGCGCTGCTGGGTATGCACGGCGGCTGATTCCCCGGCCGCGGGAAACAGTGCAAGATGGGCCCCCATGCGCGCTCTGGGGCTCGCGGCGGCAGCCGCTTCCGGTTTGTTATCGTTCCGGCCGGCGGTCTGTCCGGCCGCCATCGATGCGGGCGGCTCCGTGGCGCTGACCTCGGACGATATCTACCGGGGCATCTCCCTGACCTGCGGCCATCCTGCCGCCCAGGCGGACGTACACGCTCGTGAGGTCGGGGCATCCGGCTGGGCCGCCTTTGTCGGGGTGTGGGGCTCCGCCGGGCTGAACGAGCAGCCTTGCGGGTCGGCGCGGGAGCTCGATCTCTATGCCGGCTACAACGTGGCGCTGAGCCCGGATGTGAGCGCCACCTTTACTTACACCCATTACGCCTTCCCTGGTGGGGACTACACCAATCCCTACCTGGCCGGGGACCGGTACGACTACGATGAGCTGGCGAGCAGCTGGGGCCTCATGGGTCGGCTCTATCTCACCCTGTCCTGGACGCCGGATGCCATCGGTTACCAGCAATATGACGGCATGTTCGAGACCGAGCACAAGCGCAGCGCCTTTGCCTATGGCCTGCAATGGCGCCAGCCGCTCGTATCCTGGCTATCCCTCGAGGCGAGCGCGGGCTACGATCGGATAGCCGACCCGTTCGGCACCGGATATGGCTTCTGGAGCGTGGGATTCACCCACCAGGCTGGGCCGCTGGAGCTGGACCTCGCCTACTTCCACACCGCCGACCGGGCCGAGCGCCTCTTCGGGCCGGATACGGCCGGAGGACGGGTGTCGGCGACGGTTCTCTGGAGCTTCTGAGGCCCACCCCCTGGGATGAACCGCGGGGAGGGCGGCGGGGTACACACGCGCATGCCAGCCATTTACGCGGCGGCGGCAGCGTAGGCGAAAAATGCGATGAAGTCGGCCGAGAAGACCCCAAGACCCGCAAGCGGCGGCTCGGCCGAGGAGCGCGAGCGCGCCCTGCTCGCCCTGATCGCCGGCCATGACAGCGCCGCGATGAAGGAGCTCTACCTTCTTTATCACCGCCGGCTGGCGCGTTTCCTCATGCGGCTCACCACCCGGTACGAGCTTGCAGAAGAGATCATCAACGATACGTTCTGGGTCGTCTGGCAGCATGCCGGCGATTTTCGCGGCGCCTCACGGGTATCCACCTGGATCATGGGCATTGCCTACCGCCGCGGCCTCAAGACCCTGCGTTATGCGGGGCCACCCCCGGTGGACATCGACGTCACGGCGGAAGCAGGTACCGATGAGCCCGCGCAACAGCAGGAGCTCACCGAATGGCTGGACCTGGCGCTGCGACGGCTGCCGCTCGAACAGCGCACGGTCATCGAGCTCGCCTACCACGTCGGGCACTCCTGCGAGGAGATCGCATCCATCATGGAGTGTCCGGTCAACACCGTGAAGACCCGCATGTTTCATGCTCGCCGCAAGTTGAAAATTCTGCTCACCACCCTCGCGGGCCCCGTTCGAAGCGGAGATATCGAGTGAAATTTCCCTCCAAACGCTCGGCGCTGCATTCTCGCGCCGAGCTGGTCATCCCCTGGCTCGCCAACGGCTCGCTCCCGACCGAGGCGGAGCCGGCGGTGCGCGAGCACATCGCAGCCTGCCCCGAGTGCCGCGAGGACTACGAGGAACAGCTCCGGGTCTGCGACGGCATGCGCGTCGATGGACCGCTCGTCTTCGCGGCGGAGTCCTCTTATCAGAAGTTGCTCACGCGCATGCAGAAGACGGAAGCCGATCAGGGTTCGGCCGAGGAGGCGGCGGAGCTCCCGCGGGTAGCCCGTCCCTTGCGACCGGCACCGCCCGCCGTGCGCTGGCTGGCCGCTGCCGTGGTGCTGCAGGCTTTCGCCCTCGGAGTCGGCGCGTGGGTTTGGCACGCGTCCGTCACCACTCGTCACGCCGGTTATACAACTCTCACATCCAGCTCCCCGTCTTACGGCTCCGGCCCGCGGGTGCGTATCCTTTTCAGGACGAGCCTGTCGATCGGTGACCTGCAGGGTGTGCTCCAGGGCGCCGGCGCGCACATCGTCGACGGCCCCGCGGACGGAAACGTCTATACGCTGGGATTCGCGCTGCCGCCCCACTCCCGTGCCGCGCTCGAGAAGCGGGTCGCGGCCTTGCGCGCCAACACCGCGGTCCTCTTCGCCGAGCCGGTGCAGCAGGGTGTGCACTGACGTGAAGGCCGTCTCTCTCCGATTGCCTGTCCTCGCGGCGCTGAGCCTGACGGCGGGCTGCGCGCTGCAACAACAGGCGATGCGACCGCCCGAGCTGCCAGCACAGGCGAGAGCAGATCCGGGACGCTTCGTCGTCATAACAGTGCGCAACGAGCCGCAACCCGCGATGGTGACACCGGGTTCGACGCCGCGTGGTTATGGCGCCGCTGGCGCCTACGAAGTCAGCGTAAGCGCCCGCGCGACCACTGCGGCGGTGGAACGTGACTACAGCCTGCGTGAGGTATCTGCGTGGCCGATCGCGAGCCTGCGGGTGAACTGCATCGTCGCTCGCGTGCCCGAGCGCACTCCCCGCGACACGATGATCTCCCGGCTCGAGCACGACTCGCGGATCGAATCGGTCGAGCCGCTCGGGGAATTCACCACGGAAACCGGCGCCAGCGGCCGCACCTACCTGCCGCTGCAGGGCAACCTGCGGGAGCTCGGTGTGCTGCAGGCGCAGCGGCTGTCGCAAGGCGCCGCCGTCAGGATCGCGGTCATCGATACAGGCGTTGACTACCGCCATCCCGATCTTCGTGGCCGAGTCATCACGCGGCTCGACTTCGTCGGTCACGATGGCGAGCAGTTCGCCGCGGACCGGCACGGCACCCAGATCGCGGGGGTCATCGCGGCAACCGCCGAGGGCGGCCACGGTCTGTTGGGAGTCGCACCCGAATCGCGCCTGATCGTGCTGAAGGCTTGCTGGCCGCTGCGGCAGGACGCTGCGCGGGCCGCCTGTGACAGCTTCACCCTCGCCCAGGCCCTCGAGGCGGCGAACGCCGCCCACCCCGATATCGTAAACCTGAGTCTGGCGGGACCTCCCGACCCGTTGCTGCAGCGCCTCATCCGTTACGGCATGCGCCAAGGCATCATCTACGTCGGCGCGGTGCCGCCACCGGGCAGTGGACTGACGCAGGCTTTCCCGGCCGACATCCCCGGAGTGCTCGCGGTGCAATCGGCGGAGGATGCCGGCGACGGGAACCGGCATCTGCTTGCCCCCGGGCACGGCATCCTGACACTGGTGCCCGGAGGCCGTTATGACTTCGCCTCCGGCAGCTCGCTCGCGACCGCCGAAGTCACCGGCATCGTGGCACTTCTCCTGGCCGATGGCAGGCGGCTTGCCGAGCCGAAGATCGAACAGATTCTCACCCATAGCTCGAGGCAGTTCACCACGCCTGCCGGCGTGCTCACCTCCGTCAACGCCTGCGCGGCGGTTGCCGACGCCCTGGCGCGCAGCGACTGCGGCGCCAGCGACCCGTCCTCAACGCAGTCGGAAGAGTCGGTGAAGCTGGACCAAGAGACGCTGCGTGCGCTTGGCCCCGGCCCTCGCCCGACCATCGTAGTCGCGCACGCCGGCTCGTAAGCAGGGCTCCGCCGGCAGCTCCCGCCGGCCGGTCGGTTCAACCTGAACCGGATCCCACGGACCGGGCACCTCACACGCACAATGCTGTCGATACTGGTGGGCCATTCCTATTTCCTGCGTCTCGACCCCAAGCAGTGGGGGCGCGCAAAGCCGTATCCCCCGCTAGCGACCCTGCAGGTCGCCGCCCGGCTGCGCGCTCTCGGGCATCGGGTGGAGTTCTTCGATGCGATGCTCGCGGACGGCCTCGGCGAATATGAAGCAGGCTGTACAGCCTCGAGCCGCAGCTCGTGCTGCTCTACGAGGACAACTACATTTTCCTGACCAAGATGTGCCTCGACGATGCGCGAGGCCGCCTGCCGATGATCGCTCGGCGCGCACGGGGCGCGAGGTGATCGTCGCCGGCTCCGAGCCACCGACGCCCCGAAAGCCTACCTGGCGGCCGGGCCGATGCCGTTCTCGCCGGCGAGGGCATCGGGGCGCTGGAGGTCTGCTGCAACGACTCGACGGCAGCCCATCGATCGGTCGCCCCAGAGCTCTTCAGGGTATCGCGGGCGTGACCGCTGCGGCTCGGAGCGGGACGCCGACCGGCGCCTCGCGAGTGCCATCCCGCCGGCACGCGGGAGCTCCCGCGCCCGCCTGGGATCTCATCGATGTCGACAGTTACCGCACCATCTGGCGGCTCGCGCACGGCCGCTTCAGTCTCGACTGGCCTCCTCCCGCGGCTGCTCCTTCCGCTGCGCCTGGTGCGCGAAGCCGATCTGGGGCAACCACTACCTGCAGCGCCCCGCGGCCGAAGTCGCGGCGGAGATGATCCGCATCAGCGCGAGCTCGTCCCGGACCATATCTGGTTTGCGGACGACATCTTCGGTTTCCGCGTCGACTGGGTGACACGGTTCGCTGGAGTGCCCTCGCGCCTCGGGCGGCGGCATTCCTTCACCATCCAGACACGCGCCGACTCATCAGCGAGCGCATGGCGGCGGCGCTGCGCGCCGCGGGCTGTCAGGAGGCGTGGCTCGGCGCGGAGAGCGGCAGCCAGCGCGTGCTCGATGCCATGAACAAGGGCATCCGGGTCCCGGAGATCCATAGCGCGCGGGCGACGCTCGGCGCCGCCGGCATCCGGGTGGGATTCTTCATCCAGCTCGGCTATCTCGGCGAGGAGCTGCCGACATTCTCGCGACACGCGATCTCATCGAGCCCGCGCCCCGACGACGTCGGCGTCAGCGTCGGCCTATCCTCTTCCGGGCACCGCTTCCACGACCTCGCGAGCGCGCAGTTGGGAGAAAAGACCCACTGGCAGGCGAGCGGCGAGCTCGCGATGATGTTCCCCGGTACGTATACGACGCCTTTCTACCGTGAGGTGCGCGATCTGCTGCACGAGCAGGTGCGGCTGTCGACGGTCGAGGCCCTTCGCAACGGCGCGGACGAGCGCGCAGTGCGTGCGGCGCCGCTGGGATCGCCTCCTGGCCGCCAGGAAAGCTTCTCGACACGACGCCCGCGAGGCTCGCAACGGCCGCGCCCGGCCGTCGGGCTGCCTTGAGTGCACGCCATGTCAAACGATCCCAACCGCATGCCGCCGATCGCCGTGGTGCAGACGGCGTTGCATCGCATCACCGAGTCGCTCGCCGACGGCCTGCGCCACCTCCGGTGCCGAGCCCCCCGACGTGGAGCGAGTCGAATGGCGGCTCGCGCCGGCGGTAGCGGCGATGCACGGCATCTCGCCGCTGCTCGCGACCGCGCTGCGCTGGCAAGGGCCACCGCATTGGGCGAGCTATCTCGTCGAGCAGCGCCGCCATACCCTGCTGCGGCAACAACGCCTCGACGAGCTTTCTGGCAACGATCAACGAGCGCGCGCGCAGCGCGGGCATCGCCCTCGTCGCACTTGAAAGGCGTGGCGCTGCAGCGAGGTCGGCGTCTACGCCGCGGGCGAGCGGCCGATGGCGGACCTGGACCTGCTCGTGCACCCTGCGGATGCGCCAAACCGCGGTAGCCGTGCTTCTTGCCCTGAGCTAACTGCGATGCCGGCACCGCCTGGAAGCACCAGGGGTTCGAGCCAGCCGAACGGCGAGCCGCCCGCGCTGCTCGGCGAGCATGCCGATAATCCCATCAAGATCAACCTGCACCACAGGATCAGCGAACGCCTGCCGCTCACCCCCACGGACCTGACGGACATCGTCTTCCCGCCGCATGCCCACCCCGGCATCAACGTCTATCCCTGCGCTGCCGCGTTGATGGTCCACGTGTTGGCGCATGCAGCAGGGAGCATGACCAGCCGTGGGTTGCGGCTGATTCAACTCTGTGACATCGCCCGCCTGGCGTGCCACATGAGCGCTGCGGACTGGGAGGATCTGCTGCGCTTGCACGGCGGCAACCGCCGCCTGTGGTGGGCTGCGGCGCCCCTCATGCTCACGGCCCGCTACTTTCCGCAGACAATCCCCCCGGCCCCACTCGCGCACCTCGAGCGTGACTGTCCTTGGGTGCTGCGCCGGAGCGTGCGCCGGCGGACATTGTCCGACTTCTCCTATTCGCACCTCTACATTGACCCCATACCGGGAATCATCTGGACACGCTCGCCCGCACAAGCGCTGCGGTATATCGGCGGACGGGTCTTTCCCGGACGGCAGCAGCGAGTCCAGATGGAGGTGGCGTCGAGGAGCGGACCCTTGTCGGGGGAGCCGCGCTGGCATCGGCAATCGCAGGTTCGACGCATCCTGCAGTATCTGTGCTCGCGTCCGACCCGGACGGAGAGTCTACAGCCGGTCCGCGCAGCGCTGTCGCGGGCATGTTGATGTGTCGTCAATGATGGATGCCCTGGACGATACGCGCATCGCTTTCGACAGTGTCGCGGCCGACTACGACGGTCCCAGGGGCAACAACGCTCTGATCCAGGACATGCGCCGCGAGATGTGGCGCTGGCTCGATGCGAGCTTCCCGCCTGCAAGCGAATTGCTCGACCTCGGTTGCGGCACCGGGCTCGACGCGGTGCGCATGGCGGAGCGCGGCCACCGGGTCATGGCGACCGACTGGTCACCCCGCATGGTCGAAAGAACCCACGGACGCGCCGCAAGTGCAGGGTTGGGCGATAGAGTTTCGCACGGCCGCACTCGGCGCCCATGAGCTCGAGCGGCTGGAAGGCGACTCGATCTTCGATGGCGTCTACTCCAATCTGGGTCCGCTCAACTGTCTGCCGGAGTTGGGGCCGGTCTCCCACGAGTGCGCGCGCCTCGTCAAGCCCGGCGGGCACCTCGTTTTCACGGTGATCGGCCGCTGGTGTCCATGGGAGATCGCTTACTACGCTTCCCGCGCGAAGTGGAGTCGCATCGGCGTGCGCTTCGCGCACGGTATGACGCCCGTCAGGATGAACGGGCATACGGTATGGACGCGCTACTGGAGTCCCCCGGAACTCTACCGCGAGTTTGCGCAGGACTTCAGGCTCGTTCATTGCCGGGCACTGTGTCTCTTCGCGCCGCCCCCATACATGACCTGGGTCAAAGACCGCCATCCGGCATGGTTCGAGCGGCTGTGGCGTTGGGACCAACGCTGCGGCGGTTGGCCCATCCTCAGAGGCCTCGGCGATCACTTCCTCATCGTGATGGCGAAACGCTAGAAGAATACGTGCAGCTGCACGAACGCGAGGCTCTGGTTCTCGGCGGCGAGGCCACGCGGTCCCTTGTAATCGCGCACGCCGGCTCGTATCTGCATGAACTGCACCGGCGTCAGCTCGTACACCAGGCTCCATCGACTGCGACCATTGCCAGGCACGCCCCGGTCGGGATCGAAGGGCTCGAAGGTGAGCTTGAGATTGTTACCGCGCGCGATGAGCCAGTCGCCTTCGAGGAGCCCGGCCGCCTGTGTCTGCCCCTCCTGGGATGCGAATTCGTTCTCGACCGCGTCCACCTCGCCGAGCCACACGACCGGACCGGTGCGAGTTCCGGCGAAAACCCCATAGATGCGCCTTCTGTTTTGCGGATCATCATCATCACTGGCGGCAACACCGAAGCGCCACGCCGACTCGACATAGCTTACCTGCAGGCCGTACTCCTTGCCCTGGCCCGTGGCCGGTCCGGCGAAGGTCCCATTGCTCACGTCGAGCTGCGCATCCCAGTGGCCTCGAAGCCAGCCGAACTCGGCGCCATCATCGGGCTCATACATGGAAGTGCCGGTGACATCGTACTTGAAGGCGCTCTGGTCCTCGAATCGGAATCCGAACGGCGGATACTTCCGTCCCGCCTTGACATACCAGTCGTGTGCGGCCGACCAGTAGAGGCCGTAGGCCTCGTGATTGACGGCGGCGCCCGGAGCGACCTGCTCATCCACGTAGAAAAGGAGACGATTCGGGATGACCTGCGCCTCGAGATACGCGCGAGTCTGCTGCATCTCGAATTGATCAACGGTCTTCGCTCCTGGCGTCTGTGTGGCCGTAGCGTCGTAGCGCAGGTCCCCGCCCACCCGCAGGAACTTGTTGATCTCTCCAGTCCAGAGGCCCCAGTCCCCCTGGATCGGGTGCGCTGGAAGCGTGGTCTGCGCGAACACGTCACCGAAGTCAGTACGCAGGCCACCGCCGGTTGGATTGACGTGGCAGGCCTCGCACTTGAGGCCCATGCGGACTGCGAGATAGGGTTCCGCGTAGGCACGCGAGCCGCAGAGAACTGCCAGCAGCAGCAGCCCCGCAAAGAATCTTCGCGGAAGGATCATGGTCTCTCCTCGTTTCGATCCCGCGTGAGTCGCGGGCACGAGGGCCTCCGGTTCAAAGTGAACCATCAGCGTGCTGCGGCGGCACCTACTCCCATGTCATCGACAGCGACCGGCGGGTCAGCTGCCGCCGCGCGCGAGATCCCGCAGGAGTTGCCGCAAGACCTGCACGGTCTCGTTGGGATGTCGGCCGCGGCTCAGCTCAAAGGCCGGCAAGGAACCGACCGCCCGCGAGAACGGCCGCCAGCCCCGCAGGCCTGCGGCATACGGCTGGGTGTCCTGCAGACGGGCAAGGAGCTGGCGCGATTTCAACGTGGTCAGAGACGCTCCTGCTCCGGCACTCCGCGAGCGCAGCTCCACCACGCCGGCCAGCTCGACCGGTCGGCGCGCGAGACGAAAACGCGGTTGCCTGAGGTCGATTTCCAACTTCTCCACGCCGCTGCGGCGGCGTATGATCGGGGAGCGACGCAGCTCGGCGGCCTGCCGCGCCGGCAGGAAGCGAAGCGACTCGCGGCGAATGTGCAGAAAGTTGGCCACACCGGTGGCGCGCAGCGTATCCGGCGTCACGAAGAGGCTGTCTTCCGAGATCATATGCATGCCTGCGAGCGCACAGTGCAGCATTGCGGTGGACTTACCCGCGCCGCTCGCTCCGAGGAGGAGCAGACCGCGTCCGCCGCTCCCGACACAGGCCGCATGCAAAGGCATCAGATTCTGCGCGCGCGCCACCAGGGTGAACACCGCAAACTCGATGAGCTCATAGCGCAGGTGATACGGAAACCGCAGCAGCTCGCGCTCGACGACGACCAGCGCGGAACGTCCCGCCGGGCAGACCGCGGCCATGCTGGTCTTCGGACTCGCGCCGCAGAGAATTCCAACCCCGGACGACGTGGCAAGCGGCGCCGGCGCGACCGACTTCCGCGAGCCGGCGTTGCCGCCCAGCACGAGTCTGACCGCGAGGCGCGGCACACGCGCCGACAGCGTGTGCCGCGGCAGGCCTGCATACGCCCAGTCAACCAGACGCATGAGCTCCGCGCTCTCGCTTTCGAACACGAGCCGGGCACCCAGAAGCTGGAATGTCGCGCGCCGCACCCCTCGCCGGCGCTCGCGGAAGGGGTCAGCGGATATATCAGGCATGGCGGCGTGAGTGGGCGGTGTCATATCGGCGACCCTCGGGTGTGCGGGTGAATATATCACTTACAACTCGGGACGCATCTGCGAAGAGCGCCGCCGCCTTGCATGATACCGCTGTATGAACGATCGCTTGCCGGACTCTGTTCAACATGGTGGCCGCCACTGATCCGGCCCATCCATGCAGACTTCTGGGTGATACACCTGAGCGCGACTACTCGCGCAAACTGCAGCTCTTCAATGCGTTCGCCGAACCGGAGCTGCGGCTCGCCGTCGCCGGCCTCGCGCTCACGCCGGGCATGCGCGTTCTGGATGCCGGCTGCGGCACCGGCGCGGCGCTCGAGTGGCTTCATGATGCGGTGCGACCCACCGGCAGCGTCGTCGGCATCGATCTCTCGGCGGCACACGTACGGGTGGCGCATGCCGCGGCACCGGACTCGGTGCAGGTGCTGCAGGAGGACTTGATGCTGACCCGCCTCGCGCCGGGGGAGCTTCGATCTCATCTGGTCGGTCAACACCATCAATCACCTGCGCGACCCGCCCGCGGGCCTCGACACCCTCGCAGGACTGCTGCGCCCCGGCGGTCGCATCGCGATCGGCCAGAGCTCGCTGCTTCCCGATCAGCACTTCGTCTGGGACGCGCGCCTGGAGCGCCTGACCAACGAGGCGGTGCGCCGCTACTACGAAACCCGCTATGGCCTGACGGAATCGGACCTGCGCGGAGTTCGAGATCTTCTGGGATGGATGCAACAGGCCGGCCTCGCCCATATTACCGCCCGTACGTCCATCATCGAGCGCACGGCTCCTTTGCGACCGGCGGACGAGGCTTATCTCCTCGAGGCAATCTATCGCGGGACCTGGGGCGAGCGCTTGCGGCCGTATCTCACGAGTGAGGATTACGCCGAGCTCTGCCGACTCTGCGATCCGACCCAGCCGTCATTCGCGCCGCATCGCCGCGATTTCCACTTCATTCAGACCTTCACTCTGATCACCGCCGAGGCTGCGCCCTGACCCGGGCTATTGGGCGAACCGCACGCTGGAGCCGACGCGCAGCCCACAGGCGTAGACTCTGCATGGCAGTCCCACGACGGGCAATACGCTCCGACAATAAATCCGCGTTGCCGCGAACAGTGGCCGCCAGAGAGTGCCGCGGTAGCGCCGTTCGTAGCCGAAATGGCTCAGTTGGGCTCCCATGAGCGCCTCCGCAAGAAAGACTTCTCGAGAAGTCATTTCCCGCTTCCAGCGACCGACGTCCGCGGGGCTCATGTCCCTGTCCAAATTCGAATGAACGCGCTTCTCCCAGCCTGGTATCGCCTGGGCCACCTTGCCGCGCCAGGTGAGCATCTGCTCCTCGAATTCTTCGTCGATGAAGCTACAAATGCCGCGCAACGTCGCCCAAGGATGCAGCACCAGATCTTCGTAACGAACGCGGAGAATTCGTCCATTCAGCGGCGTCTTGCCGAGCTCGAGATCCAACTCGACTGCTCGCAGCCACTCCCCGGCATAGCCGTGCATCCAGGGCCCGCGCCAACCCTGCCTCTGAAATGACTTCGCCACATCGCGTCCGTCGCGAATCAGATGAATGAACTTCGCATCGTCGAACATGGCGGCCAGGGCCGGGACTATCTCGATGTAAACCGGCGTCTTGTCTCCCCACCGACTCTTGCCCTCGGCCTCCATGTGCCATCGATAGACCATTTCCACGAGATCGCGTAGCCGTACTGCGCTCAAACAGGTTGTCCGCTGGCGAAATTCCGCGGCGTCAAGCCCCATGTCGGGCCACCTGTCATGGCACGTCATCATCGCAACGGCCGCATCTATTTCATTCACCTGAAGCGGCCGGTGGCGGGGAAACTTCTCGAGCAGGGCGCTGAGGTACCAGGTTTCCGCAGGTATGGCGATACGCGAATGCGAGGCCAGCATCAGGCGCAGCAGTGTCGATCCGGACCGGCCGGAGCCGACGATGAAGAACGGAGCCACGCGCGACATCACGCGGTGCGCCGTCGTTTGCGGTGAGACCCGAGCAGGCGGCGCGGCAGGTAGGGGCGCAGGACTGCCTTCGAGGCACCCAGCCACCATTGCGGATAAGTCCAACAGAACGGCAGGCTCTCCCACAGTGCGCGCGCCACGCGACCTCGGGCGCCGAGCCCTGCATGGGTCGCAGCGAGCTTGAGCGCATTCCTCATGCGCTCACGGCGCAATAGTGAGCGCTGCGCGGAGTCCACCAACTGCTGGCGCACACTGAGCGAGCGATCGCGGCCGACGAAGGCGCTCTGCCACTCGCGGCTGTGATTCTCATCGTGATAGCGCACATACACCAGCTGCTCGTCGACGACTGCAACTTTGCTGTGCAGGGCCAGCCGCAGCCACAGGTCATAGTCCTCCGCGGAACGCATCGCCTCATCGAACCCGCCTGCCTGCGCGAGCAGCCGGCGCGTTGCCAGCACGCTGGGAGTTCTGATCGCCGCGCGGGCGGTCGCCACCTGCTCAGAAATATTTGCGCCCTCGTAGGGTACCCACCACGTCCGCCGGGCCTCCTCCGGCAGGGGGGTGCCGTACACGTCAAACCGCAGGAATCCCGTATAGCTCCAACGACAGTCGGCTCGGGCACGCAATCTCTCGATCTGCCGCTGCAGCTTGTGGTCAGCGTCCAGAAATCATCGGAGTCCAGGAAGGCGACGTATTCGCCGGCCGCCCTGCGCAGCGCCGCGTTGCGGACGATCGCGGGTGTACCGGTGTGCGCCAGCCACACGACCGTGACGCGCGGGCAACTCTTGCGTCGTCGCAGATACTCGGCTGGTCTCGAGACCCGAGCCGTCGTCAGCGACGATCAGCTCCCAATCGGTAAAGGTCTGCGCGTACAGGGATTCGATTGCCGGCCGGAGAAATCTCAGTCGATTGAAAGTCGGGAGTACCACCGACACGACAGCTGCCGCCATGATGGCACGACGCCTATTGCGGGCCACCGGTCTGGCAGGGATACGTCATGCGTCACCCGCAGCGCCGGCAGCAGTGGCGCGCAAGGCAGCACACCGCCAGGAGATCTTCCTGCCGCCGTGGACCACCTCGACCTCATCCAGCGGTTTCATATACACCCTTGAGCCGCCGGAGTATCGCGGCACTGCCGCGCGCGGCCTTGCAGAGCGACACCAACAGAAGGCCATCGGGATTCAGGGAACGCGCATATCGCTCGACGGTGCGCAGTGGCTCACGCAGGCAACACAATACTTCGTTGAAGACGATGACGTCGAAATGCCCGACAGGAGAATACTGCTCGCAGTCCGCCACGAGGAAACTGCTGCGCTCGCTCTGCCGCCGCTGCGCCACGGCAATTGCGCTGGCCGACACGTCGATCCCGACATACCGCGAATAGCAGGTGCTCGAAAGTCTACCTAACAGAACGCCCTGCCCACACCCCGTGTCCAGCACCGCCCCGCCCGCCTTGAGATGCTGGATGTAGCCGGCCAGTACACTGAAGCGCGCGAGTTCGGGCAGCTGCGCCAGGAAGTCCCAACGCCCCGCGGCATACTGCGCTTCCCAGGTCTCCGCGGGCTGCAACAGGCCATCGGCGCGGCGGCCACCCGTGCTTAGCAAGGACGCCTGTAATATGCTACGGATCATGTCGCGGCTTCCTATTCTATGTTATCACAACGTCGCCGAGGCGCCCCGGGAGGCGCCCTTCAAGCTGCTGTACGTAAGCGCTGACAAATTCGAGCGGCAGCTGTGGGCGTTGCGGCGTCTGGGCTTGCAGGGCGTTTCGATGAGCGAAGGCATTGCGCGGCTGGGCACTGCGAATTCGCGCGGCTGTGTCGTGCTCACGTTCGACGACGGCTATGCCGATACGATTACCCGGCAGCGCCGCTTCTGAAACAGTATGGGGTCAGGGCCACCTGTTACATCGTGAGTGGCGCGCTCGGTGCGTACAATCGCTGGGACGCGGATGTCGTGCGTGAAAGGAAGCCGCTGATGAGCCGCGAGCAGCTCGACCAGTGGCTGGCTGCCGGCATGGAGGTCGGCTCGCACTCGCTGTCGCATCCGCGACTGCACGAAGTGCCGCACGAGGTGGCGCGGCACGAAATCGCCGAGAGCCGGGCGGCGCTGCGCAGTCTGCTGGGCGTCCCGATCGAGCATTTTGCCTACCCGTTCGGAGCCTTCAGCGCCGATATCGTCGAGTGCGTCCGGCGCGCCGGCTACGCCTCGGCGGTGACCGTCCAACCGGGGATTGCGCGGGCATCGCACGATCGGCTGCGCTTGCCGCGGGTACTCGTGAACGGCGAGCATGGCCTGTGGAAGTTTCTGCTGCACGTCGTGGGCCCTTACGAACGCCTGCGCCGGCGCGCCGCTTGAACTATTGCGCGGATTTTCGTCACCCACGCTGAATCCGCCACGCCTGCACACAATCATTCATCGACCTGACAATGTACGCTGGTTTTGCACTGCAACGCTACGACGTCGCCCCTCTTCCCTTCATCCCTTTCTCCGGCACGGGCGGCGAGGCGCTGCGTAACACTGGCGCAGTCGTCGGCGGCATGCGCAACTCCGATGGGTCCGTCTCGCTTGCGCAATGGTTCCAAGGCCGGCTGACCGACCTGGGCGGCCCGCCCGGCCTTCCGAGCGGCGAC
Organism: uncultured Pseudomonadota bacterium; assembly: GCA_963726045.1. Classification (GTDB taxonomy): domain Bacteria; phylum Pseudomonadota; class Gammaproteobacteria; order Steroidobacterales; family Steroidobacteraceae; genus 13-2-20CM-66-19. The sequence goes on along the minus strand of CAVSAZ010000006.1, from coordinate 467,410 downwards.
TTCAACAGGCCGAGGGTGTTCGGCATGAGCGCCTCCGGCACGATCGTCGGCACCAGTTCACACCGCGGCCGGCGACCTGCCGTCGCGTCCGTTTGTTGTGTACGACCGCGAACGCTTCACGGTCCTGCCTCTGGTGAACCCGACCGATCTTGGCAGCGCCGTAATCGGCATCAACAGCCGCCGCGGACAGGTGGTCGGATGCCGCCACATCGCGCATAACAGAACGAGAGCGTGGCTTTGGGCCGATGGCACCTACTCCAGCCTGCCAATATCCGGCACCAACGTTGTTGCCTTCGGCATCAATTCCAGTGGCGCCATCGTCGGCAACCGCACTCTCGGGTTCTTCCGCCGTCTCCTCCCGGGCCAATTCCATTGCACCGGCCAGCGCGGTTACGTACTCAGCCAGGGCGCGGCCCTGCATCTGAATGGATTCGTCCATGCGATAAACGACCTCGGCCAGGCGGCCGGTGGCTCGCCCGCGGACGATGCAGCGATGGCAGCCGTATTCAACAACGGCATCGCGACGGCCATCCTGACATTGCCCAGCGCCGCGGTGGGAATAAATTCTGTCGCCGACGTCGTCGGATTCTATAACCCGGCCGGGTGCGGCTCGCGACGTCTCTTCATATGGAGCGCGAATGAAGAAGCTTCAGACCTGACACCCGACGGTTATCGTTGTCCACAGGCGGCGGCCATCAATGACCACGGTCAGGTCCTGGGTTTCGGCGAGACCCCGGACGGAGAAAGGCCCTACTTCCTGCTCACGCCCGATCCCAACGGCGTGCTGACGCCGCAGCCACTGATGACGGCACGACGCGCTGTCGCTCGGTAACGGCCGGATCACAGGCGAGCTCACTGCCGCTTACCGGGCCGCTGCGAGAGCTCGAGGCGATCCGTAGCCACGGACCTTGCCGTTCTCGAGCTCGAAGACCACGTCGCAGCAGCGCACGACTCTCGGTCCGTGGGCAATCAGAATGACCGTGTATCGCCCGCGCAGGCCGCCGAGAGCTTCCATCAGCTGCGCCTCGCCGGCTTCATCGAGCGCGCTGGTCGCTTCGTCGAGCAACAGGACTGCCCGATCCCGGTACAGCGCACGTGCGATACCGATCCTCTGGCGTTGTCCGCCGCTCAGCGCTACTCCGCGCTCGCCGACCCTGTGATTGAATCCTCCCGGCAGCAGCCCGATGAGGCTCTCGAGTTGCGCCAGGCGCGCAGCCTCGATCAGCCGTTGTGGGTCGATCGCATCGGGCGGGATACCGAAAGCGATGTTCTCAGCAACGCTCGCATCCAGGAGAAAGATCTCCTGCGGGACGTAGGCGATCCGAGCCCGCCAAGCCGCGCGGTTGGCGTCATTGATCTCGACGCCGTCGATCTGCATCTTACCTGCGGTCGGCGTCAGGAGTCCCCCGATCAGATCGAGCACGGTGGTCTTGCCCGAGCCGTTGGCGCCGACCAGACCCACGATGGCACCGGCGGGAATGCGCAAATTGACGCCTGCGAGCGCCGGCGGGCGGTCATTCGCGTACTGAAATGACAGCCCCTCGAGCTGGATCTCCTCCTGCGGGCGCTGTTGCCACCAGCTGTGTGCCGCCGCGGGCGCTGGCCGCGCCGCACTTGCCGCCGTCGCCCGCGCACGCCGCAAATCGGGCGCAATCAGCGCAAATCCCGCCCGCGCGGCGCCAACTCTCACCGCGGCGAGATAGACCTGCTGATGATGGCAGCAGCCGACATGCCGCGAAGGTCACGAACGTCAGCTCCCCGAGCCACGCGCCGGCTCCCATATCGCCGGCATTCAACAACAGGGCAATACCGACCAGAGCCGTAACCGCCAGGCACTCCATGATGTGTTTCGGAATCTGCCCGAGGTGATGAATATGACACGCGGTCTCCGAGACACTCCGAGTCGTCTGCTCGAGTCCCCGGGCAAAGGACCCCCGGTCCTGGAGCAGCAGGACCTCCTTGATCGCCCCGAGAGTCTCGTTGACGACCTTGGCCTGCTCGGTACAGGCGCGCGAGTGCCTCCGGCCGAGGTCCAACAGGCGCTTGCGTACACGGAAATAGATTGCGGCATAGCCGCCGGCGAGCCCCACGAGCATCGTGATCGAGATCGCCGGGTTCAGGAGCAGAACGGAAAGGATGATTAGCGCCCCGGTGGCGGTGTTGGTCACGATCAGAAAGAGGTTTTCCAGGATCACATTACCGAGGCGCCGCGTCTCCCAGACAATGTTATTGAACAGCGTCGCAGTGTGCGTAGCGGCATGGAAGACGTAAGGCCGCGACAGGTACTCGTCAAAAAGGCTCGCTTGCAGCTGATCGCCGATTCCAGAGGCGAGGCGGGTCATGGCCATGGACCCGAGGGCATTGATCAGATTGGACAGCAGTACGGCGGCGATGAAGGCGATACCCAGAGCCATCACAAAGGCGTGCTTGCCCGGGAAGTCGCCATGGAGATAGAGCCAATGCAGCAACCGGTACCGATCGATCAGTTGCGGATTGCCGAGCACGGCAAAAAGGGCGCGATCGCCGCGATCCCGGTGACCGTCGAGAGGGCCATCAGCAGCGAGATGCCCTGCGCCGCCACGACCTGCCGCTTCTGCGCCGGCCCGAGGATGCTCCAGATGTCGTTGACGAGGCTCATGTAGTATTCACGGCGGCTGGCATGCATGGCCTGCGGCGCGATTTCGCGCCACCAGACCTTCGTAGGCGGCTCCGAGCTTGCGGCCCAAGGCGCCGAAGGACAGCTCGCGATCGAAATGCGCGCGCACGCCCATGCGCGGCCCCGCGTCGGCGCGCGCGCGAAGCGCCAACAGCGCGGCGCACAGCGAGCGGGGATTGCCCGGCTCCCACAGCACTCCCACGGCGCCCGCCCCCGTCAGTGCCCGAAAGGACGGGATATTCGTAACGGCCGGCGGCAGGCCGCAGGCAAGCGCCTCGATGAGCGAATAGCCACTGCCTTCGCGATGACTTCCGAGCACGAAGACATCCGCCGCGCGCATGAGCTGCTCCACGCGCTCATGGGGCACGCGTCCCAGCAGGTGAACGCGGCCGCGCAGCGCGGGGTCGGCCTGGACGCGGCGCTCAACGCGCCGCAGCAGCGGCGCCGTGCCAAAGCAACACCAAAGCTCCAGGTCCGGCAACTCACGCGCCGCCTCGCTGACGCCGGCGAGCACCGTCAGAGGATCCTTGTTTTCATTCAGGTGTCCGACCCACAGCAGAAGCGGATTGCCCGACAGGCCGAGGGCGCGACGGGCCACTTCCCGGCTGCCGGGCGTGAAGCGGCTGGTGGACTCCGGAATCTCATACACCGGCGTTTGCGCATGCCACAAGCCGGCATTCAGGAACGGTCGTGCCTGGTCTTGCGAGCAAAAGGCAACGCCGGCGACGACCGCGGCGCAGCGCCTCCACGCCGCCCGTCGCCAGAGTCGCGGCAGCCTGTTGGCGTGATCCTGTAAGAGAATGGGCACGCCCGGTGCGAGCCCGGTCAAGGCAAGTACGTGCCGTGGAAAGCCGAGACCATGCACATGGAAAGCATCGGGCGCAAGCTGCCGAATCAGTTTGCCGGCCGCGCTTTGTGCGCCAAGCGGCGATGACGGGCCACCGAAGGGCAGGAAATGATAGCTCACGCCGTTGCGGTCGATGCACCGTGAGTGCTCCGATGCCTGGATGACTGACACGCGAGCCCCGCATCCCGCGACGCTCTCCGCCACATCGACGAGAGTGGGCCACGCGTCCAGGAGCTGTTCCGGTAGGCGTCGCCGTGGATCGCTGAAACAGCCGATGTGCGCGATGTGCAGCGCGACGTCCCGCCCCGAGTCTCGCGGCGTAGAGCCTATGTTGGCGGGGACGAGTGCCGTCGTATGCATCGGGGTCGCGCTCAGAGGCTCAGTACGCGGGGATCTCGCAGCCGTACCAGCCTCTTCCAGAGATCCAACTCCCACGGATGATCGTACTTGCCATAGCGATAGCGCCAGGAAGCGAGTCCTCGCAGAGCGGCCTTTCCCCACGAAGGGGCACGTACATCCATGACCGTCGGGAACCTGCATCCCAGCACCGTCGTGAAGTCGCGTATTCGCGTGCGAAGACGCTCGGAAAGCCACGGCGCGCCCGAATGACACCAGTAATCGTGCCAATGAGGCTCGGCCCACTCGTCGGCGCTGCTCGGAAACACCACGGGCTGGCCGCTGCAATCGCGCATTTCCGCCACGGAGCGCGCTACCGCCGGCTCCGTTCTGTCAGGTGGCGGGGGAACCGGGGTGTAGACGTAAATCATCACCTCCGTCTCCGGGTAACGGCGCTTGATCAGCCGGATGAAATCGAACGTCTTCTCGGTCTCGCCTTCCGGATCTCGCGGCGGCGCCACCATGAACGACAGCTCCGCGATGACGCCATGCGCGCGACACGCTTCGATCGCGGCGAGGGTCTGGTCGGGCGGGTCCCTTGCGGATGTCGTGCAGCAGCCAGGCGCTCGGCGACTCGGCCCCGATATAGGCCATGCTCAGGCGGCTCTTGCGGAGCAGCGCCCAGGACGCGCCGACAGATTAACATGGTGTCGGAGCGCGCGTAAGCACCACCAGGGCATCTCGTGCTCGCTGAGACCTCGAGCAGCGGCGCGTGTCCTTTCGCGATCGAAGAAGTTGTGATCGTAGAACTGGACCGCTCGACGCCAGTCATCGCGCAGGTAGCGCAGGGCCGATCGAGCCGCTCCGCCGGTTGCAGCGCCGTGTTGCCGCGGAACATCGCAGCGACGCCGCAGAACGTGCAGCGGTAGCGGCACCCGAGCGCTGCCTGGTAGCCTGCGGTGCGGCGACCGAGGTAACTGCGCGGCAGATACTGTGTCGGCTCGCCGAGCAGTTCATAAGGGAGCCTCGAGGCCAGACTTGCCGCCGTGAACGGCCGCCGCTCGTTGTGCACGACCATTCCGTCGCGCCGCCAGCTCGGTCCCGGTAGGCGGCGAGTTCACTGTCACCACTTCGCCCAGGCACTCGAGTAGATCAGTGAAGGTCTCCTCACCCTGGGCGCGCACGACGTAATCGACATAGGGAGCATTCAAGGCGGCCTGTGGACAGTTGCTGGGAATGCGCCGCCCCAGACGATCGGCACCGCCGGGAACCTGTCCCGAATGGCCTTCGAAGCCGCGATCGCGGTGCGCAGCTGTGGGCCGCCCATCACGGTGAGGCCGACGGCACATGGGTTTTTCCGCGATGATTCGCAATGCAGTCGCGATGAAATCGCGATCGACGTTGCCGTCGAGGATACGCCATGGATATCGGCCCTCGAGTGACGCAGCGAGGCTCGGCGCGGGCGAGAGGCCAACGCGCATTGCGCTGTTTGGTAATCGTCGGGTTGAGCAGCAGCACCGTACCCCGGATCGGAGGCCATCACCTCTCTCCTGCGGTGGCACCGGCAGTGAGGCCGTACAGCGTGAGCTGCTCGCCGAAGTAGCGGCGTTGCGCCAGCGACGATACGCCATAGCCGCCGCGGCGCAGTGGCTCGAGGAATATCCGCGCATCGCCGAAAGTCAACAACAGCAACAGCGCCGCGCCACCTGACTTTTGATGCCGCTGCAACCCCGCGGCGAAGCGCTCCCCGAGGCCATTCGCCCGCCAGCCCCACTACAGGTCGTTGCGTGCCTCGCCGGCCTTGAACGGTGGGTTGAACAATATGAGGTCGAAGCGCTCCCCGGCGACCGGCTCGAAGAGATCGCCATGGCGCACGTCCACCGTGCCTTCGGCACGATTGAGCATCGCATTGATCCGCGCGCAACGCACGGCGGCCGCGTTGATGTCGATCGCGACGACCCGGCGGGCGTGCCTCGCGGCGAACACCGCACAGACGCCCGAGCCGGTGCCCATGTCCAGCACTTCCGCCTCCGGCCCGATCCGACTCGAGTCGAGTTGGGAGACAAGGAACTCGCCGGTCCGCATCCGCTTCGGATTGAAGACGCTGGGCGTCACGAGTATCGGAACACCATGTACGTGCTCGACGATGAACTCATCGTAACGGTCGAAGCCACGCAGGTGGTGGATGAGGTGCAGAAGCTTGACGAACGCGCGAGTAACCGCGGAAAAGCTCGGAACGGACGCCTCGCTCGGCGTACGCTCCACCCCAACATCTTCGCTCATTGCCGCGCGCTCCCAGGATTGCACGATGTCATCAGGAGAGCTTCTTCGCCGGCACGAGCGCACGGCTGAAGAGCATCTCGAGCGGCCAGTGATAGGCGTCCTTGCTGCAGCGGTAGCGCGCGAGTCGTTGCAGCAGCCGCTTGACGCCGTTGGCCGGCATCCAGGCGAGCTCGTGAAAGAACTTGAAGCGCTCTATCAGGCGGAATTTCTACCTCGAGACCCATGAACGGGTTCGCCGGCTACATAGTCGAATACCGCCCAGGCCTCCAGAGTCTCCGGGAGGCGGTATCCCCGCCGCACCGCCTCGATGACCAGCTCGCTGCCCGGATAGGGCTTGAAGTAGAAGATCGGCGTCAGAAACTGCGGGCTCATCGAGCGCAGCTTCTTGGCAACATCCAGGCCTCGCCTGGATGCTTGCCGACGCTCTCATCCGGAAAGCCGACGATGAAGGGGAAATGTCCGGCGATGTCGTGTTGCAGCATCTTGTCCGCGGTGTGAAATACCTGCTCGATGGTGATGTCTTTGCGGATGTGCTTGAGCATCTCGTTGGAGCCGGACTCCACCCCGACGAGCAGACGCCGGCACCCGGACAGCTTGCGCCAGCACCCAGATGTCGTCCGGCAGCCGCACGCCCTGATCCGCGCGCATGGTCGCCGCCCACGTCACGCGCAGACCTTACTGGCGATCATCTGCTCTGCGAGTGCCCGCACGCGCTCACGCTTCGTGAAGAAGGTCTCGTCCTGAAAATTGACGTCATCGAAGTGATATCGGTCCCACAGCTCCTTCAGCCGCAGCGCCATGCGGGTCGGCTCGAGGCCGACCCAGCGGCGGCCGTAGACGAAGGGGTCGGAACAGAAGGCGCAGCGAAAATTGCAGCCTTGCGAGGAGATGTAGTCGAGCTGCCGCTTGCCCTTCAAATCGAAATAGCGGGTCCACGGGAATCAGGTCGTAGTCGTGAGCGCGGAAGCGATGATAGGCGCCAGAACGGTCGGCGCCGGATTATCCCGGTCGAGCCGTCCGCCCAGCTTGACCGTGCAGCCGGCGCAGTCGTCCAGGTCGCGGCCCTTCGGCGAGCCGCTGGACGATCTCCTCGAACGTCTACCTCGCCCTGCCCCCTGCACGGTCACATCGACGGCGGACTCCGCCAGGCATTCGCGACCCGAACATCGACGGATGCCGAGCCTCCCCATACCACCGGCAGTTCCGGCCGCGCCCGCTTCGCCGCGCGCGATATTCGCAACGCATCCAGAGATTGGCGCGCCGGTGGAGCCCGTTGACTCCCAGACACAAGGCACCCCTCGAGCTGCGCGAGAACGGCTTTGCTCCGCGTCCGCCTCCAGGCGACCGTCGATGATCACTACCTCGTAGCGGCTCGGATCGAGGTTGAGAGCCGATCGCCAGCAGGGCGAGAGGCATGGTGAAAAAGACGGCGCAAGGGTTATAAAGCAGTACCTTGTTCGGCGCGGCTTGCGCAGCAGCCCGCCTGCCCGGCAGCGACGATTCGGGATGGCATGGCATCGCTTGATTGAGTTCCCGAAACGGGCCGCACGGTTCACCGGCGCGCGGCAGCCAGGGGCGATCCCCGCCGGCGGATGGGGGTCAGCTCCTCATACAGGGCCTCGAAGCAACGTGCGGTGTAATCGGCGTCCTCCCAGACGGCCCGCGTCCATGCACTCTGTGCCAGGCGCAGGCGCAGATCCTCGTCAGTCAGCACCTGCCGGAGCGCAGCAGCGAGCGACTGCGGGTCGCAGACCGGCACGGCGAGCGCGGCGTCGGGCGCCCATTCCGCAACGTGCCCGACGGCCGTACCGACGGTCGGCACCCCGAGTGCCGCGGCCTCGAGGACCGCGACCGGACCTGCCTCGTGGCGGGATGAGACCACGAGGACGTGAGCCGACTGCATCAGCGGTACGAGCTGCCGCTGCGTCATGAAGCCGTGAAAACGCACCTTGCCGGCCAGACCGAGCTCGCTCGCGAGTCGTTGCATCTCCCCTGCGAGCAGGTCCTCGCCGATGATGTCCAGCTGGAAATCGAGCGGTACCTGTGCGAGTTGGGCAACGGCCCGCAGCAGTGTCGGCTGGTCCTTCACCCGATTGAGACTTGCGACGTGAATCAGGCGAGCCGGCTCGTCCGCCTGGCGCTGCAGCGGGGCTCGTGCGGGCCAGGCCTGGATGCAATCGATACCGAGCGGCACCCGCCGTGCGGCAGCGCCAAGCGCCGCGAGGAGCTCGATCTGTCGTGCGCTGGCGGCCGTCAGCGTGCTCGCAGCGCATAAGACCACCCGCTCCTGCAGCCTCCCTCGCCAGGTGAGACGTCCGCCGCAGCCGATGTCTGGAAACCGCACGGGCTCACAACCGGCCACGTGAACGGCGCTCGCCACGCCGAGGAGCCGCGCGGCCGCTACCGCGACCAGGCCGCAGCTCCCGGAAAAGATCGACTGGACGAGTCCGAGGGGCGCCCTGCGATGTTCCCTGAGGATCGCGCGTACGGCGCAGCCGCGTTGCATGGCGCCCAATGTTGTGGACGCGCGCGCCGAGCAGGCTCCAGGTAGCGGGATCCCGCTCCTGACGCAGGGCGAACACGTGCAGCTCGTGGTGCGCCGACAGGCGCTCGATGAGCGCCAGGAGTACCGGGATGACGCGGTATTCCCCGCTCCGATCAACGCCTCCGGGGACGACCAGCGCGAGTTTCATGCCGCAGTGAGTCCTTCGAGTGCACGCGCTGCGGTTCACCCACCGCCCTGGCGCGCTCACGCGCAGTCCCGCCACATGGAGCAGACACAGGTCGTACACTCGCGCCGGCCGCTGACGCGGATGGAGGCACGGAGGGCCGTCATATCGCTGCGATTCAGCGCCTCATCGAGCCCGCTGCGCACCCGAGCGTCGATCGGCCCGGGGATGAAGAAGCACGGGCTGACGTGTCCCCGCGCATCCACGACGGCCGAGAACTCCGGCGCGTTGCAGCGCACCGCGGGACAAGGCCCCGAGTCCGCACACCGCGGAGAAGTATTGATGGATGCGCCGCAGCTTCGCCGGGCTCTCGGCGATGAATCCGGACTTGAACGCCTCGGCCGCATCCCGCTCCAGGGCACGGATCAGCCGCTCGAGCTCCGGGAGGTCGACGGCACGCAGGCCAAGATCCGACTCGAAACCCTCGTGCCGCGCGAACGCATGCGGGTTGGCGACATCCACCGCGAGGAACGAGACCTGCAGGGCCCCGAGGCGTCGGCGAGATCCACGAAGGAGGTGAGCTGCCAGAAGTTGGCACGCTGCAACGTCACTCGCACCGTGACACGCGCCCCGCTCTCCGAGGCCGCGCGGATACCTCTGCATACGACATCGAAGGCATCGACGCCACGGATCGAGGCATAGGTCTGCGCATCGGTGCCATCGAGAGACACCGTGACCGTGCTGAAGAGCGTACCGACCCGCCGCGCGTACTTGGCGAGCGAAAGACCCGAGGTCAACAGCCACACCTCGAGCCCCTCGTCACCGAGCAATGCGGCGATCTGCTCCCACTGCCGATTGAGGAGCGGCTCACCGCCCGACAGCATCACCGTGCGGGTGCCCAGCCGGCGCAGACTCGGCAGCAGACGTGAAACGGCGGCGAGGTCCAGATCGGCGCGTCCGTTGCGCCAGTAATCGCAGGTCCTGCAGCGGGAATTACAGCGCTCGCTCAGGTACAAGGTCACGAGCGGCAGGCGCCGCAGCGTCTCGGGTTCGCGCGGCAGGGCTGACAAGGTGATATTGAGTTCCCCGCGGACCTCGTGCGGTTCAACCGACCGGCCCGGGGGCTCAGCCGCCGGGAGGATCGTCGAGCGCCAGCAGCGCGAAGCTCGCTAGCCAATGCTCGCCCATGTAATCGCCTGCGATGTGGCCGAGCGCGCTGGCGAGGTGAGAGTCGCATTGGCCTGCGCCCGCGGCCGCACGGCGGCCGGCGGAGCGCATCCACGATCAGCCGCCAGCACCAGGCGCGCGAGAGATTGAGGCCGTCGAGATGCGCGATCTTGCCGTCGCTGCGGTCGCTGACCGTCGCCGGCGCGAAGAGCGTCGCCGGCTCGCCTCGCGCGGCCTGCGGCAGGAAGCGCGCGAGCCAGGCGGCGAAATCCTCCGCGGCATGACATCGGCCATGAAAGCCGCTTCGATCAGCGACGGCGAAAGGAATTCGTCCTGCGACGGCTCCAACGCGCGACAGTCCTCGTCGCGCGCCGTACCAGCGCCCGCGCCTCCGCGACGCACAGTGCAGCGAGCCGGAGTTGCGCGGCCGCGACCGCATAGTCGCGCGCCAGCAGCAGCGCGAAAGCCGTGTTGCGAATGCACGCCCGCGCGCACGGGATAGGTCGCGAGCGGCAGATACGTCTCGAAGCGTCGCACGAAAGCCTTCGGCCAGCGGCGCCAGATGTCGCGCCCAGCGCCGCCCTTCCGCGCTCGTGTGCCGCGCAGTTCGCCGGCAGCATCAGCGCCCAAGCCCAGCCATAGGGCCGCTCGAAACCGCGCGTCGCGGCCGCGCCAGATAGCGACACTCGCCGGCCACCTTCTCCCCCGTGAACTGCGCATCGAGCAGCGCGCGGATCGCGTCCGGCCTCGGCAAGATGCGGGAAGCGGCGATAGAGACGCGCCAGAAGCCAATGGCCGTGCACGGAGGAATGCCAGTCGAAGCTGCCGAAAAAGATCGGGATGCAGCGCGCGCGGCGGTCCGCGCATCGTGCGGGCCGCTCAGCACGTGATCGAGCTTGTTGGGAAATTCGCGCGTCGACATGGCCGAGCGCGATGCGCGGCAAATCGCGAGGCGAGTTCCGCGGTGAGCGTCGGTGACACGGCATGTGCCCTCAGAAACGGAAGACCAGCAAATACATGAGCACGATGTTGGCGACCAAAAGCAGGATCGCGGTCGGCGATCTGCGCCTTGATCACCGCGTTGCGATCGGGAAGCTCGAGCAGCGCCGCGGGCACGATGTTGAAATTGGCGGCCATCGGCGTCACCAGCGTGCCGCAGAATCCGGCCAGCATGCCGATCGAGGCCATGATGGCGGGATTGCCGCCGAATTTGTGCACGATGAGCGGCAGGCCGATGGCCGCCGTCATCACCGGGAAACGCCGCGAACGCATTGCCCATCATGATGGTGAACAGCGCCATGCCGATGCAATAGGCGACGACGGCATCGAAGGGCTGATCGAGCGGAATGTATCTGCGTCGCGAGTGCGCCGACCGCGTGACCCACGCCCGCGAGCGTGAACATTGCGCCCAGCGAGGCGAGCATCTGCGGCAGGACGGCCGCCCAGCCGATCGCATCGATCAGCCGCCTGCCTTCCTGCAGCGGCGCGAGCACTGGCGGCCGCAGCCACAGCATCGCGACGACAAGCGCGACGATACGCCCAGGGCCAGCGCGATCAGTGTCACCTGTTTCGCGTCCAGCAGCGGCCGCGCCACCGATTTTCACGCCCTTCAGCGTCAGCGTGCCGGCCAGTGCGATGACGGGGATGATCAGCGCCGGAATGAACAGCGCATTGCCGCGCCGCGGCCTCGCGCGCGCGCTCTCCCGACGAAGGTGGTTGCGGCGTGCCGCGTCCCATGCAGCCCCAGCCCGCCGACCAGCATCAGCGCCAGCACCAGCAAGCCATTGGCGAAATCGCCCAGATGCGAGCCGAACAGAAAGCTCGCCGCGAGCAATCCCCAGAACGCGGCATTGCCGAAGCGCTTGCGGTTGGCGCGATCGCCGACGCGCTCAGCACCGCGAAGGCCGCGAATATCAACGCCCGCAAGTCATAAACATGTTCAAGCGTGATCATGGGCGGCATCTACTGGCGAGCCGCTGGACTGCGCGCGCAGTCGGCGGTCGAGAGCAGTAGCCGCGTCCCATGAATGGCGAAGGCGAGGATCGCGGTCGGAATGGCCCATAGCGACAGATCGAGCGGCTGCACGATGACGCCGCTCTGCTCGAGGATGCCCTTGATCAGGATGATCGAGCCGATGGCGATGAAGATATCCTCGCCGAAGAACAGCGCCGACGTTGTCGGCCGCAGCCGCATAGGCGCGAATGAGCCAGCGCGTCGGTCGTCCAGCGGACCGAGCCGCCGTCCGGCGGCGGCCTCGGCCATCGGCGCGATCAGCGGACGCACCATCTGCGCGTGGCCGCCGAGCGAAGTGAGGCCACCGCCGCGAGAGCTGGCGCAACACGAAATAGGCGAGCAGCAGGCGGCCGGTGGTGGCGGCGCGAATATTGCCGATCAGCGTTCGCGCGCGTTCCTGCAGGCCTTCGCGCTCCAGCAAACCGATCACCGGCAGCACGAGCCAGACGAGATACGTAACGATTGTCGTTGTAGGCCTTGCCGGTGGCGACGAGCTGCAGCGGCGAGAGGCCGGCGGCAACTCCAGTCGTCACGGCCGCCGCAACGATGGCGACCAGCGGATTGACTCCGGCGGCGAAGCCGATGACGAGGACGGCGATCCCGGAGCAGCGGCCAGAGACTCATCGCTGCACGGTACCGCGCGGGCGCCATTCTGGCCAGCCGCGGCCCGGCCGACTCGTCGCAATGGGATTTCGGGCCGCCCTGCGCGCCGTCAGGGGCCGAGGGCTAGTGAGTGCCTCGTTAGGCACGAACCGGCCGCCGTGCACGAGCGTGGCGAGGATTTCCTCCGACGTTTCAACCAGGCGTCCGCTTGTCCGGCGTCATGTTGTCGTGCTCGGATTCGATCATCGGCAGCGGCTCCTTGGCGCCGGGAATCTGGTTCAGCACGGTCCAGACTCCGGCCGGCGGCGAAGTGGTATCGATGAATCCCATGCCCGCCATCACCGGCGCCTTGATGTGCGAGGCGAAATTGACGGTATCGAAATAGAGCGCGGTCTTCATGGCGTCCGGGTTATCCGAGGGCCAGTTGGGGTAGCCGGCTTTGCGGCCGTGAAGATCGCCATTGGTATCCGCGCCGGCCGGCACGCAAACCAGCACCGCCGTGATCTTTTCGGGCGCAGCCCAGCCAGCATGAGGCTCTGTTGCCCGCCCATGCTGCCCCCGTGAGCACGATCGTTTTGCCATCCCAACGCGGCAGCTGCGTATGTAATGGAGCGCGCGGGAATCGCGCAGATACATGTCCAGAAATACGATGTGTCACGGCTGCGGGCGCCGAACGGCCGAATAGTCGATAGGCACACCCCTTTTCCTCTGGTCGGGCGGCAGATCGTGCGAGTCTACATCGAATGTCAGCCAGCCCTCGGCGGCACGATCCGCGGCCCACCGCGGGGTCCAGCGGGTACACGCCGGCCCACTGATAGATGATGAGCGCCGGGAACTTGCCCGGCCTGTCGGGCATCGGCGAGATAACCTTGCACGTGCGAGCCGACACTGTCGAGCCGCACCGGGGAGACCTTCACGCCCGCTGGCTCGTCCGCATCGGCGTGGCACTGGATTGCCGCGATCAGGCGCAGCCTGGCAAGCTGCGCCGCCCAGAATGAATCGAAGTCGGCGGGCGCGGGGACGGACGGCTCGGGCGCGTCGGCGCCACGGCGGCACCGAGTGTATCGTCCCGATTCTCGGCGAACGCGCTGAAGGAGAACTCCGGATGCAGCAGCTCATAGCCGGGGTATTTCGCGAGCAGCGACTTCAGCGTCGGATCGCCCATCTCGAGCAGCGCCTCGAGGTCACGGTTTACCTCGGCGTATTCCGCTGGAGAGAGCGTGGACGGCAAACCGGCCTGATAATCGACCACTACATACAACATGGTCGGTTTATCGAGCGTAGCGTCGAAGGTGGCGGTGCCGGAGCGCAGATCGAAGCTGCCGGTCTTGACCACATCGAGGTCATTGCTCCTGATGGTGTAACCAAAACGGCCCTTGGGCGGAACCGCGCCCGGCGCGAGCCTCACCGTCCAGCCGACCTTCTCGCCGAGAGCGTAGATGCCGTCGGCATGGAACGGCGTGAAGATGAGCTCCGACTCGTCGGCCGCCGAAACAGGCGCAAACGGTACGCGGACGCATTGAGGAGGCAGCGCACAGGAAGCCGAGTGAGACTCTGATGGTGTTGCTCATTCCGGCGACGACTCCCGCGGTGAGTGATAGTCGATGAAGCGGTCCGCCCAGGCGATGAAATACTTCATGTTGGGCGCGTCAGTGTGTCCGCCGTCGTCCTGCCGCCAGGCGAGCTGACCATCGAGCAGCCCGTGATTCACTGGCGGCAAGGGCGCGGTGAGATAGCTTCCCGGGACATCCAACCCCCGTGCCCCGAGCAACCGGTAGATGGGGCTTGCCGCGACCGCCGCCATGAAGCCGCCGCGCGGGTCGACCCATTGCGCATCTCCCATCGCCGGCAGGCCGTAGCTGATGAAGACCAGCCGCGGCGCGCAGAGCGCGATCAGCTCGTGGGCATCGACCGGCAGATCACCCGGATTGCGCGCACCGAACACCGCCTCGGCGGCGCCATATCTGAGGAAGTTGCCCGCCATCCAATGGTACTCACCGCTGCCCGTCAGGTTCGCGAGCGTCTCGCCGAAATTGCGGCGCAGCAGCGCAGCGCCGCCCCGTCCGGAGGAGCCTATGAGACCCATGGCGAAGCGCTGGTCGAAGGCCAGAGTCACGAGCGCGGCCTTGCCGTAGCGCGATACCCCTTCGATCCCGACATGGCGGCCATCGACGGCCGGATCGGTCTCGAGGTAGTCGAGCGTGCGGCTCGCCGCCCAACGCCCAGGCGCGCAAGCGCCCCACTGATCGGGTGTGCGCGGCCGCCCCCTGTTGGTGAGGCCGATGATGCCGCGGGTTAGCCCTGCGCCGTTATCGGCCTGTACGACCGTCGGATCCAGCACCGCGAATCCCCACCCGGCGGCGATCAGCTCCACGATCGAAGGCGGATCGCCGTCGGCATTGCGCTGCAGCGGCGAGAACGGCGAGCGGGGAATGAGAGGCCTGCGGCGTGAGAGCCCAACGCGCCCCAATGCCGGATCCGCGCGCTCGAGGGCCGAGCGCAGCGCGCCGTTGATCTCGCCGAGCTCGGCGTCGCTCGGCTCCGTCGGCGGTACCGGAGTCGGCCCGAACCAGAACATGATGAGAACCGGCACGCTTCCCCTTCGCCGCCGCGGGAAGAACCAGAGTCACTGGAATATCGACGTTGATCGCAGGGTAAGCGCTGTTGTCGACGTGCCCGGTGAGGCGCCGGTAAGCGATTGGCTATCCACCGAGCCTACCGTTGCCGCGACCGGTCACATGCCACGTGACCTTGGGTACATTCCTGGGGATGCGTCCGTAGACATCATTCTCCAGCGCCGAGACGATCTGCGGCCGCCGCTGCCGCCACCACATGCCCGCGCTCGTGACCTTGGCACCATCTTCGAGTCGCAGCGGGTCCGGCAGTGTCGGGTACGGGTTGGCCAGCAGCTCGTCATAGTTGGCATGATCCGGATCGTTCTCATCGCCGCTGGCGCCGGGACGCAGCGCCTGAATGCCGAGCTGCCGCATCATGTTGCTGTGATCCTGCTCCGCCGTGAGGACGACCGGCGGCTCCGCGTCCGTCCCGGCAGCCAGCGCGGTCGGCGCCGCAAACGCGAGCGCCCAGGCCATGACGGCGAGCCCGATTGTTGGGGCGGATCTCATGGGCACTGATGGTAGCGCTATCATCAGCTGCCGGCAAATGTGCTGCGCGGCGGCCTGTCTCTCAGCCCACGAGCTCCGCGAAGCGCGGCAAATCGATGTTGCCGCCGCTGATGAGAACGCCGACGCGCTCGCCCGGCCGATGAAACTGTTTCGACAGCGCGGCGGCGGCGGCCAGGCAGCCGGTCGGCTCCACGATCATCTTCATGCGCTCGGCGAAGAACTTCATGGTCTCGATCAACATCGGATCGATCACCGTGACGACGTCATGGACGAGCGCACGGATGATGGGAAAATTGTGCTCACCGACGAACGTGGTGAGCGCACCATCGGCGATGGAATGCGGCACGGGAATGCGAATGACCTTGCCCGCGCGGAAGGACTGCTGGCCATCGTTGCCCGCTTCCGGCTCCACCCCGATGACGCGGCAACGCGGGCTCAGCGCCTGGGCGGCGAGCGCGCTGCCGGCGAGCAGGCCCCCTCCTCCGAAGCACACCAGCAGCACATCGAGCTCGCCGACCTGTTGAAACAGCTCGCGGGCGGCCGTTCCCTGCCCCGCGATCACCTGAGGATGGTCGTACGGTGAGATGACCGTCAGCCCGCGTTCGGCCGCGAGCGCCGCACAGATCTCCTCGCGACTTTCCTTGTAGCGGTCGTAGAAGATGACCTCGCCGCCATACTCCCGCGTCGCGCTCACCTTCGCGGCAGGCGCATCCTTCGGCATCACGATGGTGGTCGCCACGCCCTGCAGCCGTCCCGGCAAATGCCACCGCCTGGGCGTGATTTCCCGACGAGTACGCAACGACTCCATGCCGGCGTTGCTCCGCGGTCAGCGTCGCAATCGTGTTGTACGCGCCGCGAAATTTGAACGCGCCACCGCGTTGCAGGTTCTCGCATTTGAAAAAGAGCCTGGCGGCGGCCCTGGCATCCGCGGTCGCGGAGGTCAGTCACCGGCGTGCGATGTGCAATACCCTCGATCCTCGCGGCCGCCGCCTCGACATCCGCAAACGTAACCGGCAGATTGTCGGATGCCACCTTGGCGGGGTCACTCGCTGATCCGATCATGTCGTAAACCTCGCCAGCCGGCCTCATTCCAGGCCTGATGCGATTCGTAGAGCAGTTTTGAGCAGCAACAGCTTTGCCGCGGAGAGTTTACCGATGTAGTCGGTGAGCAGGCTCTTTTCCAGACGGGTCAGCTGATCACAGTTGATCACCGATGGGTGCTTCAGTCCTTCCGATTCGGCCACTGAAACTTCGGTCGCGAGCCCGAATCCCTCCGAATTCACCGGCGCGCAAAGTAAGCGATTGGCCTTCGAGTCGACCAACTCCTGACGGCTCACGATGACGAAGCAACGTGACTTCCTGGGATCGCCATGCTGGGGCTGGCGAACGCGGTAGACCTCGCCCCGCCGCAACGGCCTGGTCATGATGCTTACTCGGCGTCCCAGGGAGCCTGGTACGCGCGCTTTCGTCGCCCTCGCGCGTTCAAGGCGCCCGCGTGACGATTGAGCAATTCGAGCTCGCGGGAGCGCCGCTCGCGTCTGAGTTCTCGCTTGGCGTAGGAACGAACTGCGATTTCGATCCACGCAGACCGCTGGTTGGATCCGGCGAGACGATCGATGACCTTCAGTAGATTGCTTGAAAGCGTCACGGAAGTCTTTGCCTTGCGGGCTGGCGCAGACGCCAGCGCCGACAGCGCGACAAGCTGCTGGGGTGTCATGACGGCGTACAGTCATACCACTTAATATACTGTCATTTATCCTACCTATAAAGGTATGACCTATCCGACCCCAGGCTTCCAGGGGCCACAGAGTGCTTACGTCAGACTTTCTCCATCGCCAGCGCGATGCCCTGGCCGACGCCGATGCACATCGTGCACAACGCCCGCCGCCCTGCCGAGCGCTGCAACTGATACATCGCGGTCGTGGCGAGACGCGCGCCGCTCATGCCGAGCGGATGCCCGAGCGCGATAGCGCCGCCCTGCGGATTGACTTGCGCGGCGTCATCGGCGATTCCAAGCTCGCGCAGAACCGCGAGCGCCTGAGCGGCAAAAGCTTCGTTGAGCTCGATCAGATCGAAATCGGTGATAGCGAGCCGCAACCGCTCGAGCAGTCGCCGCGTCGCCGGAATGGGCCCGAGTCCCATGACCCGCGGGGCAACGCCGGCCGCCGCGGCTCCCACGACACGTGCACGCGGAGTGAGTCCATAGCGCGCGACTGCCGCCTCGCTCGCCAGCAGCAGCGCACACGCGCCATCGTTGACGCCAGAGGCATTTCCCGCAGTCACCGTCCCGCCCCGACGGAATGGCGTGCCGAGCTTGGCGAGCGCCTCGAGGCTGGTCGCGCGCGGGTGCTCGTCACGATCGACGATGGTGGGATCGCCCTTCTTGCGCGGCAATGGAAACCGGCACGATCTCCTGCGCCAGGTTGCCGTTGGCCTGAGCCGCCGCGGCCCGCTGCTGGCTGCGCAGCGCGAAGGCATCCTGATCAGCGCGGCTGACCCGGCACTGCTCGGCGACGTTCTCCGCCGTCTCCGGCATGGAGTCGATGCCGTACTGCTCTTTGAGGATCGGGATTGACGAACCGCCAACCGATCGTGGTGTCGTGGAACTCCATGTCGCGCGCGAAAGGAGTCTGCGCTTTGGAAACCACGAACGGCGCCCGGCTCATGCTCTCGACGCCGCCGGCGATCATCAGGTCCGCCTGACCGGCAACGATCGCGCGCGCAGCAATGGCAACGGCGTCGAGCCCCGAGCCGCACAGCCGATTGATCGTCGCGCCCGGCACCTCCTGCGGCAGTCCCGCAAGAAGCAGAGCCATGCGCGCCACGTTGCGATTGTCCTCGCCCGCCTGGTTGGCGCATCCGTAAACAACGTCATCCACTGCCCCCCAGTCCACCTTCGGTAGCCGCGAGAGCAGCGCCCGGATGGGAATGGAAGCCAGATCATCGGTCCGAACCCCGGACAGAACCCCGCCGTAGCGCCCAATGGGAGTCCGCACGGCATCGCAGAGATAGGCGTTTTTCATGGGATTCAATCTGACACACGAATTTGAGTGAAGCAACGCTTTTTGTGTCACGTCCCGGCGCGCGCCCGCAACCGTGAGAGCCTACCGCCTGCCGGCGCTGCGCTGCTGCTAAAATTTTGTCTCGCGGGAACGGCTTCTGCGACTCCGGCGCCTGCGGCATGGGCGACCGACACCCCCTCTCTTCCGGGAGAGAAAGATACCGCACCCCAAAGGAATGTCGACCGCCGACGTTCCGTGTTGTGATACTCACGACCTGAACGACCGGAGCCGGCGTAATGCCCTCGCTTTTCGATCCGCTCGAGGTAGGCGAGCTGCTGCTGCCGAACCGCATCCTCATGGCGCCCCTGACGCGCAGCCGCGCGGGCGTGACCCGCATACCGAACGCCCTGATGGCGGAGTACTACGCGCAGCGAGCCTCAGCCGGACTGATCTTCTCCGAGGCTACCGTCGTCAGCCCGATGGGCATCGGATACGCGGACACCCCAGGTATCTGGTCGGCTGAGCAGGTTGCCGGCTGGAAGCAGGTCACCGCGGCGGTCCACGCCGCCGGCGGCCGCATGTTTCTTCAGCTGTGGCACGTCGGACGCATCTCTCATCCCGCCTTCCTCGACGGCGAGCTGCCCGTCGCTCCCAGCGCTCTCGCACCTAACGGCAACGTCAGCCTGCTGCGCCCGACAACCCCGTTCGTGGTGCCGCGCCCGCTCGAGCGCAGCGAGATTCCGGAGATCGTGGCGGCCTTTACCCGTGGTGCGCAGAACGCGCAGCTCGCTGGCTTCGACGGCGTCGAGTTGCATGGAGCGAACGGCTATCTGCTCGATCAGTTTCTCCAGGACGGTAGCAATCACCGCGATGACGACTACGGCGGCCCTGTGGAGAATCGCGCGCGATTGATGCTGGAGGTCACTGACGCCGCGATATCCGTATGGGGACCTGGGCGTGTCGGCGTGCACCTCGCCCCTCGCGGTGATGCGCATTCCATGGGGGATTCGAACCGCGCCGCAACGTTCGGCCATGTCGCCCGCGAGCTCGCCCGTCGAAAAATCGCCTTCATCTGCGCGCGTGAGCACGTAGGCCCCGACAGCATCGGTCCCCAGCTGAAGGCCGCCTTCGGCGGCGTTTACATTGCCAACGAGGGCTTCACCCGCGAGAGCGCCCAGCAAGCGCTCGACACTGGCCGGGCCGATGCCGTCGCCTTCGGTAAGCTCTTCATCGCGAACCCCGACCTGCCCGCTCGCTTCCTCGCCGGCGCCCCCTCAACGCACCGGTCACGGACACGTTCTATCGCGGCGGCGCCTCGGGTTATACCGACTACCCAACTCTCGGTGGCACGGGAGCGGAAGGCACGACAAACGGGGTGCGCGCGCAAGCCACGGGCTGAGTCAGCCTCGGCTCGCGGACGCTGGCCATTTGGTCGCGCCTGCCCTATCGTCGCGCCGTGAAGAACCTCCTGATCGTCTATCA
Source organism: uncultured Pseudomonadota bacterium (assembly GCA_963726045.1). Taxonomy (GTDB): domain Bacteria; phylum Pseudomonadota; class Gammaproteobacteria; order Steroidobacterales; family Steroidobacteraceae; genus 13-2-20CM-66-19. Next base: position 447,227 of record CAVSAZ010000006.1, on the reverse strand, counting down.
CTCCTCGACCGGCGGCACGCTGCAGATGGCGACGGCTGCCGCCACGGGGGCGAGGCGCGAAACCGGCGTGACGATACGGTTGCAGACCGCCGCCGCCGCAGGCCCGGAAGCTCTCCTCGAGGCGGACGGATATATCTTCGCGTGCCCGGAGAATCTCGCCGCCATGTCGGGTGTCATGAAGGACTTCTTCGACCGCAGCTACTATGCGGTGCTGGATCACCTGCAAGGCCGCGCTTACGCCACGATGATCTGCGCCGGAAGCGACGGCAGCAGCGCCGCCCGGCAGATCGAGCGCATCGCAACGGGCTGGAGGTTGCGCGACGTTGCGGCGCCGATCATCGTGTGTACCCACGCACAGACGCCGGAACAAATCCTGCGTCCGAAACGGATAGAGTCACGAGAGCTCGCGCGTTGTGAAGAGCTCGGCGCGACGCTCGCAGCCGGTCTCGCTCTCGGCATATTCTGACCCGGGCCCGTGCTAGCATGGGCCCATGAGTGAGATGCAAGGCGACTGGAGCGGGCCACCCACCGACCCCGGAATCAGACCCGGTGTTGCCGTCCGCCTCTCGCAGCACGTCTGGCGCCTGACGGCGGGAATCCTGGCCGCATGACCGGCCCCGGCACCAACAGTTATCTCGTGGGCGCGCACAACGACTGGTCGATCATCGACCCCGGACCCGTCGACGACCGGCACATGCAGGCCCTGCTCGCCGCCGCCGGCGGCAAGGTGCGACAAATCCTGGTCACGCACACGCACGAAGATCACTCCCCCGGCGCCACGCCGCTCAAGTCCGCCGCCGCAGCGCCCCTCCTCGGCCAAACGACCAGTCACCGCCACTGGCAGGACCCCACGTTCTCCCCCGATCGCGAGCTGCACCACGGTGACCGCGTGATAGCCGGCGGCGGCGCCACGTTGCGGCCATCCACACGCCCGGCCACGCCAGCAACCATCTCTGCTTCCTCCTGGAGGAAGAGCGGATTCTCTTCACGGGCGACCACATCATGCAGGGCACGACCCCGGTCATCGATCCTCCCGACGGCGACATGACCGCCTACATCCGCGCCCTCGAATCCCTCCTGCGCGAGCCGTTGGACTACCTGGCCCCCGGCCACGGCACCCTGATGCCGGACCCCCAGCCGGTCATCCAGACCCTGATCAAACACCGCCTGTGGCGTGAAGTCAAAGTGCTCAGCTCCCTCTCAGCACCAACAGCCCGCGGACCTCCCCACCCTGGTCCGACGCGCCTACGACGATGTTTCATCGCAGCTGCACGCCCTCGCCGAGCGCTCCCTCCTGGCGCATCTGCTGAAACTCGAGGCCGAAGGCCGTGCCCGCCTGACCACGGACGGCTGGACGAGCGTCGAGACCTCATCCCCGGGCGCAAGACTTGAACAGACCAGCCCCTCCCGTGCTCGGCCTCGTCGCCGGACTCGGAGTGGGCGCGGCAGTGTTCTATTACCGCTCGTTGGTGACGGCACACCTCGAGAGGGGCCTCATGCCGCGGATTCTCATGACCCACGCCGATGTCCGCCAGACCATGCGACTGGCGCAGGAGCGCAAGGTCGATGAGCTCGCCGCCTATCTGAGCCGGATTTCTGCGGCAATTGGCCGCCGGCGGCTGCACTCTTGCAACCATCCCCGCTTTCTCGCCCCAGATCTGCGCCCGGCGGTTGGCGGAGCAGACACCCATCCCACTGATCGGACTCGTTGAAACCATGGTAGCCGAGGTAAAACGCCGCCGTCTCGCGCGGGTCGGCATCTTCGGTGCGCGCGTGACCATGGAGACGAAGCTCTTCGGGGCACTGGACGGTCACGCGGAAGTCATCGTCCCCGCCTCACGGGACCTCGATTTCGTAAGCGCCGCCTACAGCAGTGTCGTGGAAAAGGGAGCAGCACCTCCCGCAGAGCTCGAGAGCTTGCGCACCCTGGCCCACAGGTTGATCGAGAAGGAACGTCTGCAGGCCATCCTCTTGGCCGGGACCGACTGGTCGTTCGTCTTCAACAGCCAAAACGCCGACTTCCCCCACATCGACGGTGCCCGCACCCACATCCAGGCAATCATGCACGAGCTCACGGCCAGCCCGCCCGCGCCTGTTCCGGTCCCTTTGCGCCATCACTGTAACTGTCTGGCGCCACTTCCATCTGCTAGCGTCCTCTGACACAGCCCGTGGAGTTTCCTGCAGATGAGCGACCTACTCGACCACACCTGCACTCTCAGTAGCCATTACCTCGAGCAAGTCTCCCATCGCCCCGTTCTCGCGCAGCAGCCCGATGACGATCTGAAGCGACAACTCGGTCGCCCGCTGTCCGCGGACGGTGACCCGGACCTCACCATCATAGAGTCGCTGGCCCATGCCGGAGAGCGCGCAACATGGCCTCGACGGGCCCGCGCTACTTCGGCTTCGTAACAGGAGGCAACCTGCCGGCCGCCCTGGCCGCCGATTGGCTCGTCTCCACCTGGGACCAGAACTCCTCGGTCTATGTGATGTCGCCTCTGGTCGCCGTGATCGAGGAAATCACGGTTGGCTGGCTGCTGCAGATCGCCGGCCTGCCGCCCACGATGAGTGCCGGCTTCACGACCGGCTGCCAGATGGCCAGTTTCACGGGCCTTGCCGCCGCCCGCCATCGGGTGCTCGAGCGTGCCGGCTGGGACGTCGAGGCCGAGGGGCTCTTTGGCGCCCCGCCGATCGACGTGTTCGTCAGTGACGAGGCCCACTATACGATCTTCATGGCCCTGCGCCTGTTGGGACTCGGCGGCAAGCGCTTGCGCCGCATCGAGACCGATGGCCAGGGAAGGATGCGCGCCGACGCTCTCCGCGCCGCCCTGAGCTCCCACAGCGGCCCCTGCATCGTATGCGCGCAGGCAGGCAACGTGAACAGCGGTGCATTCGACCTCCTGCCGGCCATCGCGGAGTCTGCGCGCGAGCGCGGTGCGTGGCTGCATGTCGACGGCGCGTTCGGATTGTGGGCAGCGGCATCGGCATCACCCGAGCATGCAGCGCTGACGCAAGGCATGGAACGCGCGGATTCAATAGCCACCGACGGTCACAAGTGGCTGAATGTGCCCTACGACTGCGGCATCGTCTTCTGCGCCGACCCCGCGGCCCACAGGGCAGCAATGTCGCTTGCGGCGGCGTACATGGTCGGGTCGAGCGGCGAGCGCGATCCGCATGAGTTCGTGCCGGAGGAATCGCGTCGAGCGCGCGCAGTGCCACTGTACGCCGCCCTTCGTTCCCTGGGCCGCAATGGTCTGGCAAAGCTGGTCGACGGCTGTTGTCGGCACGCCCGGCGCTTCGCAGAGGGACTGCGCGAGGCCGGATATGAGGTCCTCAACGAAGTTGTACTGAACCAGGTGCTGGTCGCATTCGGCGATGCCGAGCGGACGCGACGCATCATCGCCGAAATCCAGCGGGAAGGCACATGTTGGTGCGGCGGTACGGTCTGGCAGGGTCGCACCGCCATGCGCATCAGCGTCAGCAACTGGCGGACGACCGGGGAAGATGTGGAACTGAGTCTAGAGGCGATGTTGCGCATGGCGGCGCGCTGCGCGGACGCATCAGGCGCTAGCTGAGCCACCGCCAGTTGAGGATCTCCGGCATATCCTCCCCCACCTCCCGGATGTACTGCGTGTGCTCGATCAGCTTCTCGCGCATGGCCTGCTTGATGTAACCGGCCCGTGATCCCAGCTGCGGCAGCCGATCGATCGTATCCGCCACCAGGTGAAACCGATCGAGGTCATTCAGCACCGCCATGTCGAACGGCGTGGTGATCGTCCCCTCTTCCTTGTAGCCGCGCACGTGCAGATTGTCGTGGTTGGCGCGCCGATACGCCAATCGATGGATCAGCCAGGGATAGCCGTGGAAAGCGAATATGGTCGGCTTGTCGCGGGTGAAGAGCGCATCGAAGTCGCGCTCGCTCAGCCCGTGCGGATGCTCGGTTTCCGGCACCAGCTTCATCAGATCGACCACGTTGATCGTGCGGATCTTGAGCTCCGGCGCGAATTCCTTGAGCAGCTTCACCGCCGCGAGCGTCTCGAGCGTCGGGACATCCCCGGCGCACGCCATGATGACGTCCGGCTCGCTGCCGCGGTCCGTGCTCGCCCATTCCCAGATCCCGATGCCCGCGGTGCAGTGCTTCACCGCCTGATCCATCGTCAGCCACTGCGGCGCCGGGTGCTTGCCCGCGATCACCACGTTGACGTAGTGCCGGCTGCGCAGGCAGTGATCCATCACCGACAACAGGCAGTTGGCATCGGGGGGCAGATAGACCCGGATGATGTCCGCCTTCTTGTTCACGACGTTGTCGATGAACCCGGGGTCCTGATGCGTGAAACCGTTGTGATCCTGCCGCCAGACGTGCGACGACAGCAGATAATTCAGCGAGGCGATCGGGCGCCGCCACGGGATCTCGCGCGTCACCTTCAGCCATTTGGCGTGCTGATTGAACATCGAGTCCACGATGTGCACGAACGCCTCGTAGGAGTTGAATACGCCGTGACGGCCGGTGAGCAGATAGCCTTCGAGCCAGCCCTGGCATTGATGCTCGCTCAGCACCTCCATGACGCTGCCCTGCGGCGCCAGATGATCGTCCCCCGCAATGCGCTCGGCGACCCACTGCCGGTCCGTCGCCTCGAACACCGCGTTCAGTCGGTTGGAATTGGTCTCATCGGGGCCGAACAGCCGGAAGTTGCGCGGCTTCTGATTGAGCTTCACCACATCCCGCAGGAACCGGCCGAGCACGCGTGTGTCCTCGCCGTCCACGGCGCCGGGACGCGGCACTTCGACGCGCGTACTCGCGAAAATCGGGAAGCGCGAGATCCCTGAGGAGAAGCCCCGCCATTGGCGTTCGGGTTGGCGCCCATGCGCCGCGCGCCCTCCGGCGCGAGCTCCGCGAGCTCGCGGCGCAGAGTGCCGCCGGCATCGAACAGCTCCTCCGGGCGGTAGCTTCGCATCCACTGCTCGAGAAGCTGCAGGTGCGCCGGATTGGTGCGCACCGCCGCCAGCGGCACCTGGTGCGCGCGGAAGGTGCCCTCCACCTGCTGGCCGTCGACGACCTTCGGTCCCGTCCAGCCCTTGGGCGTGCGCAGCACGATCATCGGCCACCGCGGCCGCTCCTCGAGTCCGTCCACTCGCGCCGTGGCCTGGATGCGCCGGATCTCCCCGACCACCGTATCGAGCGTCGCGGCCATGAGCTGGTGCATGCGCGCCGGATCGTCACCCTCGACGAAGTGCGGCTGATAGCCGCAGCCGCGCAGATACTCGGTCAGCTCCTCCTTCGCCGATGCGCGCCAGCACCGTCGGATTGGCGATCTTGTAGCCGTTCAGGTGCAGGATCGGCAATACCGCGCCGTCGGTGGCGGGATTGAGGAACTTGTTGCTGTGCCAGCCGGCGGCGAGCGGCCCGGTCTCGGCCTCGCCGTCGCCGATGACACAGGCGACGATCAGCGCCGGATTGTCGAACACCGCGCCGAAGGCGTGGCTCAGCGAATAGCCGAGCTCACCGCCCTCGTGGATCGAGCCCGGCGTCTCCGGAGCCACGTGGCTCGGGATGCCGCCGGGGAAGGAGAACTGCCTGCAGAGCTTGCGCAGCCCTTCCTCATCGCGCGTGATGTTGGGATAGCGCTCGGTGTAGCTTCCCTCGAGATAGGTGTTGGCGACCAGCGCCGGGTCCGCCGTGTCCCGGGCCCGCGACATAGATCATCTCGAGCTCGTACTGGCGGATGATCCGATTGAGATGCACGTAGATGAAGTTCTGCCCGGGCGTCGTGCCCCAGTGCCCGAGCAGACGCGGCTTGATGTGCGCCGGCTCGAGCGGCCGGCGCAGCAGCGGGTTGTCGTAGAGATAGATCTGGCCGACCGAGAGATAGTTGGCGGCCCGCCAGTACGCATCCATCCGCCGCAACAACTCCGGGGAAAGTGGTTCCGTCCATCGCGCACCTCCGGGACAGCGTCTGCCGCGACGTATACGCCTGATCGCGACCGATGGTTACGCGAGCTGGACGCCGGCTCGGCCGAGCCTGACCAGTGCTTGAGCTGCCCTGCTTGATGCTCTGCTTGAGCGTGTCGGCGATTTCCCGGGAAAGACGCCGGTGACCAGCAGCCGGTACTCCGCATCGTCCATTATTTCGACGCGATTGCGGCCGTGTGACTTCGCGCGATAGAGCGCCTCATCCGCGAGCTGCAGCGCACCGCCGGGCGTGCGCTTGATGTCGGGCGCGACGACCGCGACGCCTATGCTGACGGTCAACACCGCACCGGCGCGCGATGCCTCGTGCTCGATGCCCAGGGCTTCCACGGCCTTGCGAATCCGCTCCGCGGTGGCCGCGGCACGCGCGCCGTCCGTGTCGTAGAGGATCGCCGTGAACTCCTCGCCGCCATAGCGGGCGACGAGGTCGAGCGGCCGGCGCACGCAGCCCTGGATCGCCTGCGCGACCTTGCGCAGCGCCACATCGCCCGCCTGGTGTCCATAGCGGTCGTTGTAGGGTTTGAAGTGATCGACGTCGAGCAGCAGGATGGCGATCTCCCGCCCGTCCTCGGCCGCCTGGCGCCACAGCCGCGGCAGGTACTCATCGAACACCCGCCGGTTCTTGGTCCAGGTGAGCACGTCGTGCTGCGCGAGCTCGGCGACCAGTTGGCTCTCGAGGAACGCGCGCCGCGAGCGCTTCTCGATCTGTTGCGCGGCGACGGCGAAAGCGACGAACGAGATCAGCGGCAAACGCGCCGCTATGGAAGGCGATCGGCGGCGGCAGATGAAATGCAATCGCCGCGACCAACATCGAGGCGCCGGACAGGACGACGACGAAGCAGCGCCGTCCGGTACCGCAGTCCCATGAAGTAGAACGGGCCGAGGAGAAGCAGCGGCAGCAGCATCAGGGCATCGAGCTGTCCGTGCGCGGCCACCCGCACGAGCTGCGCCGCGATGACGCTGTTTCGCACCGGGATGAGGATCTGCGCCCACGGCAGGTAGTAGCGCTCGTAGCGGCGGCCCCAGGCGAACCAGAAGAGGATGACGCGAGCTGGCGCCACCCCGAGGAACACCGGCGGCGAGGACCGGATGACCGAGGCTGCCGCTGATCAGCACCTCCGACGCCGCGCAGCACGATGAGCAGCACGGCGAGCGTGCAGGAGAGCCGCACCAAGGTATGGTTGTCGCGCAGAAAGACGCGGAGGTAATCGGCCTCCATTGCCGGCGCAAAACGCGCGCCGGGACGCGCCTTGCGCAGCTCCGCCGCGTAGGGCGAGTCGTGCAGGCCCTCCAGGCTCGGCGGCGACATCGTCATCCCCGGGACAATATGCGCGATTCGGCGCCGCCCGCTGTGATCGGCTCCTAGATTATGACGGACGGCGCAGCCGCAAGCTCGGCCGTTGGCCCGAAGCCCCTGCAAAATCAATGAACTACAGAGTATTTCGGCTCTAGGGCTTCGAGCTGTCCGCGGATCTCGCCGCCCGGATGTGCGGCGCTGTGCACATTGATATAGAGATCGCCCGCCAGGAATTCCTTGCATTGCTCCGGGGTGAGCTTCGAGCCGGCCGGCACCACCCAGGTGCCATGCGGCCCCGGCGCCAGAGCGCATGATCGGCTTCCCCTTCCTGCCCGGCGCGCCCTCATGAATGTGCGCCATCGTGCCCTTGATGCCATGGGTGGTGATCTTGCCGCTCACCGAGCCATCGGCGGCGACCTCGATCACGCCGGAGCCGCGGGCCATCGTCTTCACCGGCGGCGTCTCCTGACTCCCCGTCAACTTACGTGCACCGTCCCGGCGCTCGCCAGTCCGGCGCCGGCCGCGAGCAGCACGGCCACACTGACAGCCGCGGCGCGTCGTAATGTGGATGTCATGCGTTGCCGCCTCTTGTTGGTGGTTCTGGCGGCAAACATATCATCGCGGCCGCTTCCGTCACCCACACTCATCTGGCGCCGCACCCGCCCCTCGCAGCGTGACCCGACCACCACCGGCATCGCCAGCAGCACCAGCGGCAGCTGCACCAGAGCCCCGGCGATGATGGCGATGGCGAGCGGCTGCAGCATCTGATCGCCCGAGCCGCTGATCGCCGCGCCGAGCGGCACCAGCGCGAGGATCATGGCGAGCGTGCTCATGGTGATCGGGCCGCAACCGATTGAGCGCGGCCTCCTGCAGCGCCTGCCGCGGCGGCAGCGTGCGCTCGAGCTCGCGATATTCCGAGACGAGAAAGATCGCCATCTCGGTCGAGATGCCGATGATCATCACCATGCCCATCATGGCCGTGATGTTGAGCTCGACCCCGGTGATCCACAGGCCGATGAACACCGCGCCCGTCGAGATCAGCGAGCTCGCGATGATGATGACCGGCAGCCAGAAGCTCTCGTAGAGGAACAGCAGCAGGATGAACTCCGCGACCAGCGCCGCGCCGAACACCCGGATCATGCCGTGCACGGCCTGCTGCTGCTGCTGGTACTGGCCGCCCAGCGTGTAATACACCCCCTGCGGCAGCAGGCCCGGTGCTGCCAGCGCCTTCTGCACCGCCGCGACGGTGGAGCCCAGGTCGTGACTGCCACTCGAGCTCCGCGGTCACCGCCACCACCTGCGCGAGATTGTCACGCGTCAGCTCCGGCTGACCGGCGACGAAGGTCACCTTGGCCACTGTCGCGAGCCGAGGATCTTGCCGCGTCGCCGGAGCGGATCGGCAGCTCTCGAGCTCGATCCCGATAGATCCTGCGCTGCGGCGCGTCGAGCCACAGCCGCACGCCGACGTCCTGCACCGTGCCGAGATACTGGGTCACGACGGTGCCGTAGAGATACTGATTGACCTGGCTCGCAACATCGGCTGGCGGTCAGCCCTTCCATGGCCGCGGCTGCCGGATCGACGTGGATCTCGAGCGCATCGCCGGCGGGCACGACGCCGTTGTTGACCGAGGACGGCTCGATGCCCGGTACCTTCGAGATGGCAGCCGCCACCTTGGTCGCGACTCGCCGAGCACGCCGGGTCCTCGGCGCTCAAGCGAGACGACGATCGGCTGCGGCCGCCCCACCATGTCGCCGATCATGTCGCTCATGAGCTGATGGGTGATCCACATTGATGCCCGGCACCTGCGCGGTGATCTTTGCGTTGAGCTCGTCCATGACGCTCCAGATCGGTGGCGCGCTTGCCGGGATCGATCAGGCGGACGAAGAAATCGCCCTGATACGCCTCGTTGAGATCTCCGCCCAGTCCGGCGCCGGTGCGGCGCGAATACGTGTAGACATTCGGGTCCTGGCTTGAGGATGGCCTCGACCTGCTCAGCTCGCGGTTGGTTTCGGCCAGCGAGGTACCGGGCGCGGTGTAGTAATCGAGCACGAAGCCGCCCTCGTCCATGCGCGGCAGGAAACCGCTGCCGACGCGCGAGTAGGCGAATGAGCCGACCACGAGCAGCACCACGAGGCCCGGCACGAGCAGGAGCGGGCGCGCGAAGAGTCTGGCGAGCACGCGCCCGTGCGTGCGCTTCGAGCCAGCTCTCCTTGCCGTGCGCCGGATCGTGGAAGCTGCCGAAATCGATCAGGCCGCGCGCCAGCAGCGGCACGGTGAAGGCGGTGAGAATGAAGGAGATGATCAGCGCCGAGGCCATCGTCAGCGACAGGAACTTGAAGAACGCGCCGGTGACCCCCGACAGGAAGGCGAGCGGCGCGAAGACGATGATGGTCGCGAGGCTCGAGCCGAACAGCGGGCTCAGGAACTCCCTTGCCGCCGTCAAGCACCGTCGCCCTGCGGATTCTCGATACCGGGCACGCCCGCGCGGCGCGCGATGTGCTCGATCATGACGATGACATCGTCGATCAGCAGACCGATGGCCGCCGCGATGCCGCCGAGCGTCATGATGTTGAAGGTCATGCCGAGGAGCGACAGCAGCAGCACGGTGACCAGCACCGACAGCGGCACCACCATCATCGCCACCAGCGTCACCCGCCAGTTGCGCAGGAACGCGAGCAGCACGAGCGCCGCGAACACCAGCCCGATCAGGATCGCCTCCTCGAGCGCCGAGATGGAGGAGCTGACGAGCTGCGTCTGGTCGTACCACTTGTAGAGCTCGATCGAGCCCGGCTGGGTCTTCATGAAGCCATCGAGCCGCTGCTGCACCTGCCTTGGCGAGCGAGAGCGAATCCGCGCTGTCCTGCTGGTAGACGTCGAAGGTCACCGCCGGCTTGCCGTTGTCGTCCACCAGCATCCACTGCGGCACGGTGCCCATGGTCACCTTGGCGATGTCGCCCAGGCGCACGATGCCGTCGGAGCCGGTGTGCAGCGCGACCTCGCGCACCGACTCGATCGAGGTGAACGCGTTGTTGTTGATCGCCAGGTAGAGCAGGTCGTTGTCCTCGAGCCGCCCCACCGCCTGGATGCTGTTGGTCTGCGACAGTGCGTTGGAGACGTCGGCCAGAGTCAGCCCATAGGCGCGCAGCGCGTTCGGATCGACCGAGACCTGCACCTCCGGCGTCTGCCCCCCCAGCACGCCGACTCGCCTCACTCCCGGCAATGCCGGTGAGGAGCGGCACGATCTGATATTGCGCCAGCTGACGCAGATCCGACGGCGAGACGCTCTTCGAGATGAGCGCGTAGGAGACGAACGGCATGATGACGTTCGGGCTCATCTGGATGATGTCGTAGCTCGTGCCCTGGGGCAGGGTCGGCAGCTTCTGGGCGAAGGCCGCATCCACGCGCGAGCAACGCCTGATTCATGTCATAGCCCCAGGGGAAGTTGACGAACATCTCCGCCGAGCCGCGCGAGGTCGTCGACGTCACCTCCTGCGCACCGGGCACCGCGCGCGCCACCTGCTCGAGCGGCTCGGTGACATCCACCAGCATCTGCCGCGCCGGCATGCTGCCCGCATCGATCTCGACGCGGATGCGCGGGAAGCTCGTGACCGGGAAGAGTCCGACGGGCAGCGAGATCGCGGCGAAGACACCCGCGAGCGCCAGTGCGAATGCGATCGTGAGAAGGGAGCGGCGGTGGCTCTCCACCCAGGCGGCGAAGCTCATTTGCCGGCGCCGCGCCCTGGGCCGGCGGGCTGTTGGCCAGCCGCACCTTCATGCCGTCATCGAGCTGATAATTGCCGCTGAGGACGAGCGGCGCACGGGCATCGAGCTTGCCGCGCGATGACGTCCTGGCCTCCGTGCGCGCCCAGCACCTGCACCGGCACCTTGTGCGCCACTCCGTTGACCGCCTGCACGACGTAGGGATTGCCGCTGTCGTTGGCGAGGATCGCCTCGTGCGGCACCACGTAACCCTGCACCTCGCCAGTCGTGATGGTGGCCTGGGCCATCTCGCCCGGCATGAAGCCGCTGGGCGGCAGGGCGATCTCCACCGGCACGAGCCCGGTATCCGCCTCCGCCACCGCTCCGCACAGCAGCACTCTTGCCGGGCACGGGCCGAGCCCCGCCGATGAGCCTGCACGGCGACGGCGTCGTTGGCCTGGATCGCCGCCGCCTGCGCCGGCACCACGCCCACGTTGAGGACGAGACTCTGCGGCGCGGCGAGGTCGAGCAGCGCCGCGCCCTCCGCGACGATGGAGCCGGGAGTCGTCGACAGCGTGGTCACGATGGCCCGGAAGGGAGCGCGAATGACATGCGGGCCGCCCGCGCCCACCGCATCGAGCGCCTGCAGCTGCGAGCGCGCGTCGGACTCGGCCTTCTCGGCATCCGCGAGCTGCTGCACGGTGGCCAGATGCGCCGGCCACGAGCTTGCGCGTGCTCGCCACCAGATGCTCGGCGACGGCGAGAGCCGACTTGGCCTGCGTGTACGAAGCGGCCGTCGCGGGGCTCGGGGCGAGCCGGATGAGCGGCGCGCCCGCGGGCACCTCCTCACCCAGGCGCACGTCGATCTCGGCGACCACGGCCGCCACGGGAGCCATGATGGTCTTGTGGCCGGCGGCCGAGGGCTCCACCGTGCCATAACCGATGACGACGCTGCGGCAGGCTGCCCTGCTGCAGCCGAGTGAGCGTCACCAACACGCTGGAGTTGGAATCGGGCGCATCGTCCGCGATGCGCGAGTGGCGGCGCCAACGCGGCGCCGATGCGCGAGAGCAGGCGATCGCACGAGCAATCGATCGGCTCATGGTTTTCCTCGATTTCACGGCCGGGGCGATGCGGGTCTGCGGCAGGCCCAGCCCCAGCTCGACGGTCAAAGTGATCTCGCGTCTCGCCGAGCGAGCGCTCGAGCGCCAGCGCCTCGATCCTGCGATCGAGCGCCGTGGTCTCGAAGTCGGCCAGCGAGCGCTGATCCATGTTGCCCTGCGCGTAGGCCCGCTGCGCCGACTGCGACATCTTCTCGGCCGCCTCCGCCGCGCTCGATGCGCTGCGGACATCGCTCGTCAGGCGTGCGATCTGCGCATCGAGGCCCCTCGGCGGTGCCGAACGCGTCATCGAGACGTGACTGATATTGCTCGTGCAACAGGAGTCGCGTCGCGCGTGTTTGCGCCACCTGCCCCTGATTGCGATCGAAGATGGGCAGGTCGAACGTTGCCGTCGGACCGGCCGAGCGGACGTTGGTCGTATCCTGCTGCCCACTGGCCGCCGAGCGCGAACGCCGGGAAACTGCCCGATGATGGCCGTGCGCACGTCCTCATCCGCGGAGTGATAGCCGAGTTGCAGCGCCACCAGATCGGGACGGCGGTCCGGCAGACTCGGCGAGCAGCGGTGCCAGATCCGGCGGCGGAGCCGTCAGAGCCGGCGCCGCAATCGCGAAGCGCACCTGCGGGTCGAGCCCGAGCAGCGCATCGAGCGCCTGCCAGTTCTGCAGCTGCGTCAGGCCGAGCGGCGGCGACGGCCTGCTCTGCTGCCGCCTTGGCGCGTCAGCAGCGGCGCGAGCGCGGTGAAATCGAGGTTGCCCGCCTGCGATCGCCGCCTGGACCTCCCGCACCTCCTGATCGAGCAGATCGCAGCTCCCGCCGGCTGAGCCGCGAGCGACTGCCGCCGTAATAGAGATCGAGCGCCAGCAATCTCGCCTTCTGCGCCACCTGCCATTCCTGCCACAGCAGGTCGGCATTGACCTGCCGGCTCTGGAAGCGCGCCGACTTGACGCGAGTGTGGTACGTCAGAATGGACTTGACGTCCTCGGTGAGCGAGGCCGCCCACGCGGGCGAGAAGCCGCCGGCGCCGCCGAGCAGCGCCCCATAGCTGACGCTGGCGGCAGGGATTCGGCAGCAGCGAGCTCTGCAGCAGATTGGCCCGGGCAACGTCCATCTGCGCCTGCTCGGACGCGCAGCTCCGGATCGTTGAGCACCGCGAGCAGACCGACGTCATCGATGGCGAGCGGCTCATCCGTCGCGATCCGCCGCGGACGGCTCGCCCGGCCGGGTTGCCGGGACTTCGCGTCCGCAGCGCCGACAGCCCGCCGGCGAGATCCGGCCCGCGGGCCAGCGGCAGCGGATGGTAGAGCGCGCAGCCGCCGAGGAGAGCCGCTGCGACGGCGGCCCCGCAAAGCCGCAGTTGCCGCGGCAGCTCTCGAGATTGCGATCGCACCATTGAGAGGCCCCTGTGGCGTGACAGGGAAAGCATGCCGCCGGTTGCTGACCAAGTCCTGACGCCCGCGAGTCAGCACTTCGTCAGGGTTGCAGCGATAATATGGCATCCGGCGCACCGTGCGCGCCGGAGCCGAGCCGAATGAGGGTGTTGCTGGTCGAAGATCACCGCGCCATGCGGGAGATGATCGCGGATCATCTCAAAGAGCGCGGCTTTGCCGTCGATGCGGTCGGCCGCGGCGATCAGGCGCATCGCGGCCGCCGCGGTCGCGCCGCATGGACGCGGTGATCCTCGACCTCGGCCTGCCGGATATGGACGGCATGGACGTGCTGCGCGTCGCTCCGGGCCTCTCATCCGGAGCTTCCCGCGATCATCCTGACAGCGCGCGACAGCGTCGATGATCGGCTGCTCGGGCTCAACTCCGGCGCGGACGACTACATCGTCAAGCCCTTCAATCTCCTCGAGCTCGAGGCGCGGCTGCGCGCGGTGCTGCGCCGCGCCGGCAATCCGCGCGGCACCACCTACTCCCTGGGCGGCGTCACCTTCGACACCGTCACGCGGGAAGCGGCCGCCTTCGGCAAGTCGCTCGAGCTCACGCGCCGCGAGGCGGCGCTGCTCGAGGAGCTGATCCGCGTTCCCGGACAGGTGATCACCAAGGACCGCCTGGAGGACCGCCTCTACGCGCTCGAGGATGCGGGCAGCGCGAACGCGCTCGAGGCGGCGGTGTCGCGCCTGCGGCGCAAGCTCGCGGCAGCGCGCGCGTCGCTGCAGATCGAGACCAAATGGGGAATCGGCTATCGCCTGATCGCCGGCACCGGCCGAAGGCGGTCACGGAGTGAGCCGGTCCCACAGCCTGAGGCTGCGGCTGCTCGGTGCCATGGTGGCGGTGTTCGCGCTCGGGCTCGGGGCGGCGATCCTCTCCTACCGCACCGAGGTCTACGACATCACCAGCGATCTGCGCGACCCGCACGCTGCGAGAACCAGGCGCGCGAGCTGTTGGATGCGGTGCAGGTCGGACGCGGACGGGACGCTTCAGGTGCGCCCGCCCGATGACTGGCAGCAGGTCTATTCGAGCCCCTCGCGGCAGTTCGTCTTCACGGTTTTCGACGCCGCGCATCATCCGATCGCGTGGTCGGCCAATCTCGACGCGCCGCTGCCCTACATTCCCGTCGACTCGCGCGGCAGGCTGGGCCCGGTGGAATTCATCGGCGCCGGCGCCGCGCCGCCGCGCCATCGTCGCGGCCCGCGGCCCGCAGGGCTCGACCGTGCTCGTCGGCCGCGGCGATCATGATCCTGACGAGCTCGTCGACAGCCTGTTCGAGGAAGGCTCCGAGCAGCTCACCGTCATCGTGCCGTTCGTGCTGCTCGGGCTCGCTCCTCATCTGGCTGATCAGCGGCTGGAGCCTGCGGCCGATCGAGCGCGCCTCGCAGGAAGCCGCGCGGGTCGGACCGCAGCGGCCCGACATGCGCATCTCCGCCCAGTGGCCTACCCCGAGAGATCCAGCCTCTGGTCGAGGCCGTCAACGGCGCCCTGGATCGGCTCTCGCGCGCCTACGCCACGGAGCGGCGGCTCACGGCGGATGCCGCGCATGAGCTGCGCACGCCCCTCGCAGTTCTCAACCTGCGACTGCAGCGCGCGAAGCTCACCGGCAACACCGACTGGGACGCGGTCGAGCGGGAGCTCGCGCAGATGGGCCGCCTCGTCGATCAGCTCCTCGATCTCGCCCGCAAGGAAGCGCTGGCGCGCGAGCGGCGCACCGAGGACCTGTCCCGTCATCAATCTGTCGCGCGTGGTGCGCGAAGCGGCAGCAACGGTGCTACCTCTGATGGAGGCCGCCGGCCGCGAGCTCGACGTCGATGTGCCCGACTCCGTCCAGGTCCGCGGCAACAGCGATGACCTGCGCGACATGGTGCGCAACCTTCTCGAGAACGCCGTACTGCATGGCCGCGGCAAAGTGAGCGCGCGGATCGCGACGCCGGAGAAAGGCTCCGACGCGGTGACGATCGAAGTCAGCCGACGAAGGGCCCGGCGTCCCGGTCGGCCAGGAGGAAGCGGTGTTCCAGCGCTTCCGCCGCCTCAACGTCGATACGCCGGGCTCGGGCCTCGGACTCGCGATCGTGCGTCACGTCGCCCGCAGCCACGGCGGCGATGCGCATTTCACGCCCGGCGTTGGGCGCGTGGTCGGTGCAGCTCTTCCGGCGGTCGCCGCCGACGCGTGCACGCGACTCAGCGACCGTCCACAACTACTGCTGGCGGCTTCGCCGGTGCGCCGGCCCTGAGCAGGGCGTCGACTTCCGCCTCGGCGGCCAGCCAATCCTCTTCCTCATTCCCGGTCGCGAATCCGCGCCGCTCGGCGCGCAGGTACGCCGCCTCGGCAATCATGGCCCGCCGTGGCGTCTTCGGAGACCAGGATGCGAGGTGCAGCCGCCGGCTGCGGGCGCGGCGGCCTTCACCGGCTCCGCGCGCCGGCGCGGCGCCGCTTTTTCGGCGGGCTGCGGTGGTTCGGGTGCGAGGCGGGGAGCCGGTGGTGCGACGAGTGGCCATGCATATCTCCTGTGATATGTAGTGCGCTTCGAGCGCGCGGAAGCTTGCAGGCTGACCGCCGGGCCATGCAAGCCAGGCCCGGAGCGCGACCGCAAGTGTCCGCTCGAGTGTCCGCTGTCCGCCGGACGGACGCGCCGCAGGCGCCGTGCTGCCGCCCCACGGCAGCGAAATCATAATCATCATCAATGGCTTGGACTCACGACGCCGCGCTGGCACACGAGCTGCAAAGAACAGCTCGAGAAGCCCATGAGCATCACCAACCTCAAACCTCCGGCCTCCGCGACTACCGGCGCCCAAACCGATTCGCGACACGTCGGCGCAGGACGTCCAGCGCCAAGCATCCCAACAGGCGTGGTATCGGCGAAAGATCGTTTACGTCGTCGCGCGGCGCCATTGCGATGCTCCTGATCCTCGCCTGGCTCGTGCACGGCTGGGCGCAATCCGGACACGTCGTCTCCGGCCAGAACATCGAGATCGCCACCGTGACCCGAGGCAATTTCGTGCAGGACGTGTCCGGGCGGGGAACGGTCATCGCCGCGGTGAGCCCGACCCTCTCCTCCACCGCCGCCGGAACTGTCACCTACCTCGTTCACGCCGGCGACCGGGTCGCCAAGGGAGAGGTGCTGGCGCGCCTGGCGAGCCCCGAGCTCGAGACCGAGTACGGCCGCGAGCAGGCCACGCTCGCGAGCATGGACGCCGGCCTCGCGCAACAGCGCGTGCAGCTGCAGCAGCAGCTGCTCGAGAACCGCCAGCGCGCCGACCTCGCCGCGGTCACGATGAGCCAGCAGCTGCGCGAGCTGCAGCGCCTGCAGGCGGCGTGGGCCCTGCGGGTCATCAGCCAGCACGAGTACGAGGCTGCCTACGACGCCTATTCCATCGCGCGCCTCAACTATGAGAACGCGAACCAGAATGCGCGTCTCGAGCGGCGGCGCATTCTGCTCGACCTGCGCACCAGCGAGCTCGCGCGCGATGCGCAGTCCCTGCTCGTCAAGGGCTTGCAGGGCCGGATCGATGCGCTGACCGTCCGCTCACCCGTGAACGGCATGGTTGCCGACCTCGCGCAGCCCGATCAGTCGCACGTCGGCAGCAGCATGCCGCTCGTCACGGTGATCGATCTCTCGGCGCTCGCGATCGAGTTCCAGGTCGCGGAGTCCTTCGCAAACGGTATCCAGCCGGGACTGCCGGCCGACATCACGCTCGACGGCCAGACCGTGCATGGCGTCGTAACCGAGGTATCGCCCGACGTACGCGACGGTTGGGTGACGGGCCGCGCCAAATTCGCCGGCGCGCAGCCGGTGGGCCTGCGTCAGAACGAGCAGGCGGCCGTGCGCATCGTGATGGGCGAGCACAACGATGTCTTGATGATCGACCGCGGCGCCTTCCTCGATCCGACCACCCGCTTCGTGTACGTCGTGCGCGGCGACGAGGCGATGCGCACACCGGTCGAGCTCGGAGCCGCCTCGGTGTCGGAGATCGAGGTCCTCCGCGGCCTCGCCGCGGGCGATCGCGTGGTGATCTCCGACACGCAGGATTTCAAGGATGCGCCCGAGCTGCGGGTCGCGCGCTGACCGACGGATGACCCGAAACAATTACCGCCAAGAGGCTCACATGCTGAAGATGCAAGACGTCAGTAAGGTCTATCGCACCGACCTCATCGAGACGCACGCGCTGCGCAACTTCTCGCTGGAGGTGAAGTCGCGGGCAGTTCGTCGCGGTGAGCGGCCCCTCCGGCTCCGGCAAGACGACCTTCCTCAATGTCGCCGGCCTCCTCGAGACCTTCGACACCGGCACCTACGAGCTCGACGGCAAGGATGTCAGCCGCCTCTCGGATGATGCGCGCTCGCGCATGCGCAACGAGAAGATCGGCTTCATCTTCCAGAGCTTCAACCTCATACCCGACCTCGACATCTACGACAACGTCGACGTGCCGCTGCGCTATCGGCGCATGAAGGCGGCGGAGCGCAACCAGCGCATCACCAGGGCCCTCGAGCTGGTCGGCCTGGCATCGCGCATGAAGCACATGCCGTCCCAACTCTCCGGCGGGCAGCAGCAGCGCGTCGCCATCGCGCGCGCCATTGCCGGCGACCCGGCGCTGATCCTGGCCGACGAGCCCACCGGGAACCTCGACTCCCTGATGGCGCGCCAGGTGATGGACCTGCTCGAGCAGATCAATGAGATGGGCACCACCATCGTGCTCGTCACCCACGACCCCGAGCTCGCCAGGCGCGCGCAGCGCAACGTTCACGTGGTCGACGGCGTGGTCATCGATTCCGCGCCCTACGAGCGGCGGCTGCCGCCGGCAGAGGCACGCGCCGGGCTCAGCGGCGCGGCCGGGTAATCCAGGGGAGACTGCCAGTGCTCAGCTACTACCTTCGTCTCGCTCTCAAGAGCTTCCGGCGCACCCCCGGCCTCACGCGCACTCATGGTCTGCGCGATCGCGCTCGGCATCGCCGCCTGCATCGTCACGCTCACCGTCTACCACGCCATGTCGGGCAATCCGATCTGGTGGAAGAACAACGTGCTCTATGCGGTCACCATGGACTCGTGGGATCCTGGGTCAGCCCTACGACCCTGAGCACCCGACATTGCCGCCGCCGCAGCTGACCTACAAGGACGCGACGTACCTCCTGCGCTCGAACATCCCGCAGCGCAAGGCCATCACTGCCAGCTGCTCGGAATGGTGAGCGGCGCGCCCGGTCAGACCGCGCCGCTGCCGCGTGATGACCCGCGCGACGACCGCGGATTTCTTCGCCATGTTCGACGTTCCCTTCGAGTACGGCGGCGGCTGGCGCGGCCGCGGATCTCGACACGGTACCCGATGATCGTGCTCAGCCAAGCAGGTGAACGACAAGCTGTTCGGCGGCGTCAACAGCGTCGGGCAGATCGGTTCTCTGGAACGGCAACCAGTTCCGCGATCGTGGGTGTCATGCGCGACTGGCACCCGCTACCGAGATTCTACGACCTGAACGATGGCCCCTTCGCGGCGCCGGAGGAGATGGATCAGGCCTACGTGCCCGTTCGCCTGGGTGCCTGCCCTGCAGGCAGCTGCCGCGGCGAGCAACACGGACCTGCTGGGGCCCGCAGACGATCGACACCTACCAGGATTTCCTCGGCTCCGAGTGCATCTGGATCGAGATGTGGGTGGAGCTGCCGACCGCCGCGAGCCGCGAGCGCATGTTCAGGCCTTCATGGACGCCTACTGGGCGGCGCAGCGCAGGGCCGGGCGATTCCCGCGCCCGCTCAACAATCGCCTGACCAATGTCGGGCAGTGGCTGAAGGTCAACGAGGTCGTCGAGCAGCGACAGCCGCATCCTGTTGCGGCTCGCCTTCGCCTTCCTCGCCGTCTGCCTGATCAACACGGTCGGCATCCTGCTCGACGAAATTCCTCAGCGGCGCGCCCGATCACCGGGCGTGCGGCGCGCGCTCGGCGCGAGCCGCCGCCAGATCTTCATGCAGCACATCGTCGAGGTCGGCCGTGGTGTCGATCACCGGCGGCGCTCCTCGGCCTGGCGCTGGGCGCCGTCGGGCTGCGGGCGGTGCAGGCGCATCTACGCGCAGGACAGCACTTCGGCGGCAGCGGCTACCTGGCTGCCCATTTCGATCCCGCTGAGCGTCGCGTGGGCGCTGGCGCTCGCCGCGCTGTCGACGCTTGCCGCCGGCCTCTATCCCGGCCTGGAGCGATCGGCCGACTGCCGCCCGCCGGTTATCTGAAGAGCCGTGAGCTTCGCGACCCGTCCTCACCGGAGCTTGCGAACATGAACCTGAACGTCCGCCCCGTGCTCTCCGCGCTGCTGCGCAACCGCACCGGCGCCATCCTGGTGGCCCTGCAGATCGCCATCGCGCTCGCGGTGATGGTCAACGCCGCCTGGATCGTCGCCCAGCGCATCGCAGCAGATCGAGGCGCCGACCGGCATCGATGTCGCGCGACACTCTTCGCAATCGGCGTCGCAGCTCTCACCAGTCACTTCGATCTCGCGCGCCGCGCTGCGCGAGGACCTCGCCTACCTGCGCAGCCTGCCGGGAGTCGTCGCCGCCACGCGCGAGCATCTCGGTCCCCTTGAGTCGGCTACGGCCAAGGCGTCTCGACTATCGCCGGATCCCGGCCGATCAGGCTCCCATGACCGCAAACGCGAGCGATGGAGATCGACGAGCATCGACTTCGCGACTCTCGGGGTCCGGCTCGTGGCCGGCCGCAACTTCGGCGCCATGGATATCCGCCCGCTCACGCAAGACGGTACCTCGAGCTTACCCGGAGGTCATCATCACCGCAGTCGCTCGCCCAGCAGGCTCTTTCCAGGCGGCAACGCGCTCGGCAAGCCGATCTACGACGGCGACAACACGCCGATGACCGTCATCGGCATCACGAGCGACTTCATCGGCCCTCGGTGCCGGACCAACCTGCACGCGGACTACGATGTGCTGATGCTTCCGCAGCTCCCGGGACGACTTCGGAGTCTACTTCTGCCTGGTACGCGACGCTGCCCGGGCAGGACCGAGGCGCTCATGCAGACCGCCGAGCAGCACCTGGCGAGCTCGAATCCCGACCGCGTCGTCATCCTGCGCAGACCCTCGCCGTACTACCGCGCAGCGCCTGACCGCGGCGAACCGCAACATGGGCATCTTCCTGATCGCTGGTCACCGCGCTGATGCTCGCCGTCACCTGCCTCGGCATCTTCGGGCTCACCACTTTCAACGTGAGCACCCGCACGAAGCAGATCGGCACCCGGCGCGCCGTCGGCGCGCGCAAGCGCGACATCGTCGCGCACTTCCTGGTCGAGAACGGCCTGATCATCCTCAGCGCCGGCGTCCTCGTCGGCTGCGCGCTGGCGCTCGGCGTCGGCTACTGGCTCTCGCATCAATACGAGCTGCCGCGCCTGGATCTCTACTACCTGGTCGGCGGCGTGCTCGTCGCTCTGGGGCGATCGGCCAGCTCGCTGCCTGGCAGCCGGCGCGGCGCGCGGCCGCGTGTCGCCCTCGGTCGCGACCCGCACGGTGTGACGGGTCATTGCAGTAGCATCGCGCGCCATGTACCAGCGCCTGCCTCCAAGCGCTGCACCGCGCTCGAGCCTCGCCGACAGCATCATCCTCGTCATCGACGACAACGAGGCGGTGCGCACGGCCTTCGACGTGCTGCTGTCGCTGCACGGCGCGCGGGTGCTCGGCGCCGCATCGCCCGCGGACGGGCTTGCGCGTGCTGCGAGCGGGAGCCCGTCGACCTCGTCATCCAGGACATGAACTTCCGGCGCGAGGCGACCAGCGGCGAGGAAGGGGTGGCGCTCTTCCACGAGATCCGCACGCACGCACCGCGGACTGCCGATCATCCTGCTCACCGCCTGGACGCACCTCGAGACCGCGGTCGAGCTGGTGCGGGCCGGGCGCCGCCGACTACCTCGCCAAGCCCTGGGACGATGCGCGCCTGCTCACGACCGTGCGCAACCTCCTCGACCTGAGGCAGCGCACGCGCGGAGAGCCGCGGCACTGCAGGCGCAGACGGCGCGCAGGCGCGCCGTGGCGCTCGCCGAGCGCTTCGACCTGCGCGGCGTCGTATACGAGAGCGAGGCGATGCATACCCTGCGTCGCCATGGCGACGCAGGTCGCGCATGCGGACGTGCCGGTGCTCATCACCGGACCGAACGGCGCCGGCAAGGAAGTGCTCGCCGACATCGTGCAGGCGAACTCCGCCGTCCGCGCCGGACCGTACCTCAAGGTCAACCTCGGCGCGCTGCCGCAGGAGCTCATCGAGGCGGAGCTGTTCGGCACCGAGGCCGGCGCATTCACCGGCGCCCGCGCCCGCGTCGGGCGTTTCGAGGCCGCCGACGGCGGCACGCTGTTCCTCGATGAGCTCGGCAACCTGGCGCCAGCGGCCAGGCGAAGCTGCTGCGCGTGCTGCAGACCGGGGAGTTCGAGCGCCTCGGCTCCAACGACACGCGCCGCACGCACGTGCGCGATCATCGCCGCGACCAACACCGACCTGCGCGCGGCGATCCGCGACGGGCGCTTCCGCGAGGATCTGTTCTACCGGCTCAACGTCATCGAGCTGGAGCTGCCGCCGCTGGCGCGCCGCGCGCGAGGACATCCTGCCGCTGGCGCGGCACTTTCTGGCAGCCGGCTTCGAGCTCGGCGCCGGAAGCCGAGCGGGCGCTGGTCAGCGCTACTCCTGGCCGGGCAACGTGCGCGAGCTGCAGAACGTCATCCGCCGCGCCTGCCTGCTCGCCGCCGACGCCGGCCATCAGCGCCGAGGCCTGGGACTCTGGCCGCGGAGCAGTCCGCCTGCCCGGAGGAGCCGGCGCTCGACCGCGCCAGCATCGAGCAGGCGCTGCAGCGCGCGCACGGGGTGGTCGCGCACGCGGCGCGTGACCTCGGCCTCT
The DNA here is from genome assembly GCA_963726045.1 of uncultured Pseudomonadota bacterium. Classification (GTDB taxonomy): domain Bacteria; phylum Pseudomonadota; class Gammaproteobacteria; order Steroidobacterales; family Steroidobacteraceae; genus 13-2-20CM-66-19. The sequence continues at coordinate 424,846 of CAVSAZ010000006.1, read as the reverse complement.
CCCGTCAGGCACTCTACCGCCGCATGGAAAGGCTCGGGCTCAAGTCCGACTGACTGCACGCCCCAGCCGTCTCCGCCGTGAGGATGTCGCGAGCCTCGCGCTCGCGGCGCGGGTGGCCGCGGCGCTGGCCGGAGCGCACTGGCGGCCGCACGGTCGCGAGTCGCCGCGCCGCTGGCTCCCCTGGCCGCCGCCGCATTGACTCTGCCGCCGCACCGCTATCGCTGTGGGGCTGCGCGGCGCCGACGCGCCCCTGGGTCGCGGGTGCTCGACGCGGTGCGCGATGGCATCGCGAGCCTGCGCGACCATGACTTCAGCGTCAGCATCGCGCCGCACGCGGACGCGAGCTCAGCCAGCTCGTCGACGCCTACAACTCCCTCGGCGACCTGCTGCGGCGCGAGCGGCTCGACCTCTACCAGCGCGAGCTGCTGCTCGATACGGTGATGCAGACGACGCCGCTCGCTCATGGTGCTGACCAACGCCGGCGGGCCGCATCGTCTACAGCAACGTCGCCGCGCGGCAGCTCCTGCGCGGCGGCCGCAAGCTCGAGGGGCTGGCTCTGAGGCGCTGCTCGCGGATTCTCCCGCCGCGCTGCGGGAGGCGCTCGAGCGGCAGCGGCGACACGCTGTTCACCATGGACGTCGCCGGGGAAGCGCGAGGTCTATCATCTCTCCCAGCGCGCGCTTTCTGCTCAATGCCCAGCCGCACCAGCTGGTGCTGCTCAAGCAGCTGACGCGCGAGCTCGCGGCGCAGGAAGTGGCGGTGTGGAAGAAGGTCATCCGCGTCATCGCGCACGAGCTCAACAACTCCCTCGCCCCGATCCGCTCGCTCGCGCACTCCGGACGCCTGCTGGCCGCCGGCGACCAGACCGCCAGGCGCAGCTCGAGCGGGTGTTCGCCACGATCGGCGAGCGCGCCGCGCATCTGGCCACCTTCATCGAGGGCTATGCGCGCTTCGCCAAGCTGCCGCGGCCGCGCCCGGCGCCCGTCGCCTGGCCGGACCTGCTGGCGCGCCTCGAGGCGCGCGCAGCCCTTCAGGATCGAGGGCTCGCTGCCGCAGCGCGCGGCCAGCTTCGATGTCGGGCAGCTCGAGCAGGTGATGATCAATCTGCTGAAGAATGCCGCCGAGTCGGGCTCGGCGCGCGGAGCCGATCACGGTCGCTGTCCATCCCCGAGCCGGCAGGCGGTTTCGCATCGAAGTGGCCGACCGCGGCAGCGGGCTCACCGAGCAACGTTCTGCGCGATGCGCTGTTGCCGTTCTATTCGACCAAGCCCACCGGCACCGGCCTCGGCCTCACGCTGTGCCGCGAGATCGTGGAGGCCCACGGCGGGCGCCTGAGCCTGGCGAATCGCCCCGGCGGCGGCGCGCTCGTCACGGTGTGGCTGCCGCTAGAGCCGAGCGTCCGCGCGTTAGGGCGCTTCTGCCGTGCCGGCTGCCGTCGCTGGTCGCCGCGCCCTTGCTGCGCCGGCGGCATCCTGCCGCGGCGGGCCGCGCCTCTGATCGCCTGACCGCTCCTCCCTGACTCCGACGTATCGACGTCGAGTCTCTGCAGGTACTTGCGGAATTCCTTGCCCAGAGCCGGATGCCCCAGGGCGTACTCCACGGTCGCCTGCAGGTAGCCGAGCTTGCTGCCGCAGTCATAGCGCTTGCCGCTGAAGCGATAGGCGTACACGGCCTCCTCGCGCATCAGCGCCGCGATGCCGTCGGTGAGCTGGATCTCCCCGCCGGCGCCCTGCCCGAGCCGCTCCAGGTGCTCGAAGATCGCCGGCGCGAGCACGTAGCGGCCCACCACCGCGAGGTTGGAGGGCGCCACTGCGGGCTTCGGCTTCTCGATGATGCTGCGCACGCGGCTGGTGTTGGACTTGTCGGCCTCGACCGCGACGATGCCGTACTTGTCGGTGTCGGAGCGCGGCACCACCTGCACGCCGAGGACGCTGGCGCGCTTGGACTCGTAGACCTCCGCCATCTGCGCCAGGCAGGCCACCTCGCTCCTGATCAGGTCATCGGCGAGGTGCACGAAGAAGGGCTCCGCGCCCACGGCCGGCTGCGCGCACAGCACCGCGTGCCCGAGCCCGAGCGGCGCCGGCTGGCGGATGTAGATGCAGGAGGCGTAGGACGGCAGCACGCTGCGCAGTTGGTTCAGCAGGTCGCTCTTGCCCTGCGCTCGAGCATGTGCTCGAGCTCCTGGTCGGAATCGAAGTGATCCTCGATGGCGCGCTTGGAGGCGCCGGTGACGAACACCAGGCGCGTGGCGCCCGCGGCCAACGCCTCCTCCACCGCGTACTGGATGAGCGGCTTGTCGACGACGGGCAGCATCTCCTTGGGGCTCGCCTTGGTGGCGGGCAGGAAGCGAGTGCCGCGTCCGGCCACCGGAAATACGGCGGTGCGGATCACGGACTTCGGTGTCATCCTCATCGGAATCTCTCCCGGAAATCAGTCGCGGCTTTGTCGCCAAGTGTACCGTGTCAGAGGGCTCGCAGAGGACATGCCGCGTTCAGGAAAACGCCTTTTCCTCGCTCTTCTCCGCCCATTTGAAGACCGCCGGCCGCATGCTGTCCCAGGAGCGGCACTTCGGGCAGCGCCAGTACCAGCCGACGCTGAGCAGACCACAGTCATCGCACTGATAGCGGCCGCCGGTATCGCCGATGCGCGTCAGCAAGGCCCCGAGCGAGCGGGCATCCGCGGCCGATTCCGTCTCCGAGCCCCGCCTCGCCGGCGATATCGGGCAGGCGCGCGCACCTCCTGCGGCGGCAGCGCGGTCGCCAGCAGCCAGGCGAGCTGCCTGGAGCTGATCGTGCCGTTGCGCCGCAGCCTGCGCCGCGATCTCCTCCACAGTCCGCCGCGGGCATTGCCCCAGAGCCCGAGCACCCGCGGAATGATCTCGAGCGCGAGCTCCGGCGACTCCTCCAGCGCCTTGAGGTAGAGCGTCAGCGCGCCGGCCGGATCGCCCGCAAGCTCCGTGATACGCGCCGTCAGGACGTCCGCGCGCGGCAGCTCCGCCTGGTGCGTGCGCGCCTGTCGCAGCAGCGTCCGCGCCCGCTCCGCATCCCCCTGCACCAGCGCCTGCTCCGCGAGCTCGCAGAGGTAATGCGCCGCCACCCGGCAGCGCTCGATCTGCACCGCCTGCGGCAGCGCGTGAAAGACCTTCAGGGCGTTGGCCCAGTCGCCCTGCGCCTCGTAGATCCGCACCAGGTGATCGAGCGCCGCGCGGCGGTACTCGCGCGAGGCCGACAGCTCCTCGAGCAGCCGCTCCGCCCGGTCCATGAGCCCGGCGCTCAGGTAATCCAGCGCCAGCGCGAAAGCCGCCTTGTCGTTGAGCGAGCAGCCGCCGTGCTCGCGCAGGCGCGAGTGAATCGCGATCGCGCGGTCGACCTCGCCCCGCCGTCGGAAGAGACTGCCGAGCGCGAATTGAATCTCCGCCGCATCGTCGTCCGCCTCCGCCATGCGCGCGAAAATCTCGACCGCGTGGTCGAACCGGTCGTTGATGAGGTGATCGAGACCAACGTAGTAATCGCGCGGCAGCCGGACGGTCCGCCGGCCTTCGTGAGTCGTCCCAGATACCACGCCGCGGCCCCGACGACGACAAACGCCAGCGCAAGCAGCAAGGAGTAGGCAGCTCGAGCACATCGGTCATTATGCGCCGCGCGCGATGCTAGCGCCGTGCTGACGCGGCTCCGCAGGCACAGGGACTGTGCCCCGCCGCCGCAGGTGGCGGGATTTCGGGCGAAAACCACGCTTTTTGCCCGAAATCGCGCTGGGCCGGGCAGGATGCCCGGATCCAGCGCTAATCCGTAATAGGGTTGTCCGCGCCGTCGTTGACCCGCTCGCGCAGGTCCTTGCCGGGCTTGAAGTGCGGCACGTACTTGCCGGAGAGCGCCACCGCCTCCCCGGTCTTGGGGTTGCGTCCCTGCCGCGGCGGCCGGAAATGCAGGCAGAAGCTGCCGAAACCCCGGATCTCGATGCGATCCCCCTGCGACAGGGAATCGCTCATGATCTCCAGGATCTGTTTCAGCGCGAGCTCGACGTCCTTGGCCGGCAGATGCTTCTGCTTCGCCGTGATGATCTCGATGAGCTCGGACTTCGTCATGTTTGAATCTCTCCCTGCGCTCCCCACGGAGCTTCGGGAGACAGGCCGCCCTGTCCCCCGAAGGCCATTGGGGCGTGAGGGCGTCAGCTGCGATCTCCGATGTGCTCCTTCAGCAGGTCGCCCAGGCTCGTGCCCGTGGTCGACGTGTCGGAGGAGCGATAGCTCTGCACCGCCTCGGCCTCCTCGTGCATCTCCTTCGCCTTGATCGAGAGCGTGATGGCGCGCGACTTGCGGTCGACGCCGGTGAACTTCGCCTCGACCTCATCGCCAACCTTCAGCACGCTGCGCGCATCCTCGACGCGGTCGCGGCCGAGCTCCGAGGCACGCAGCTGGCCTTCGACGCCGTTGCCGAGGTCGATGATCGCGCCGCGGGCATCCACGTCCTTGACCACGCCCTTGACGATCGTGCCCTTGGGGTTCTCCGCGATGTAGCTCGAGAAGGGATCCTTCGCGAGCTGCCGGATGCCGAGGCTGATGCGCTCGCGCTCCGGATCGATGGTGAGCACCATGGCCTCGAGCTGCTGGCCCTTCTGGTAGTTGCGCACCGCCTCTTCCCCGGGCACATCCCAGGAGATGTCGGACAGGTGCACCAGGCCGTCGATGTTGCCGGTGAGCCCGATGAAGATGCCGAAGTCGGTGATCGACTTGATCTGACCCGCCACCTTGTCGCCGCGGTTGTAGTTCTCGGCGAACTCCTTCCACGGGTTGGCCTTGCACTGCTTGAGGCCGAGGGAGATGCGGCGGCGATCCTCGTCGACGTCGAGCACCATCACCTCGACCTCCTGGCCGGTGTGCACGACTTTCGCCGGGTTGACGTTCTTGTTGGTCCAGTCCATCTCCGACACGTGCACCAGGCCCTCGACGCCGTCCTCGATCTCGACGAAGGCGCCGTAGTCGGCGATGTTGGTGACCTTGCCGAAGACGCGGGTGTGCGGCGGGTAGCGGCGGGCGATGTTCTCCCACGGATCGGCGCCGAGCTGCTTCAGGCCCAGGCTGACGCGCGAGCGCTCGCGGTCGAACTTCAGGATGCGCACGTCGATCTCGTCGCCGACCTTCACCACCTCGGAGGGGTGCTTGACGCGCTTCCACGCCATGTCGGTGATGTGCAGCAGGCCATCGATGCCGCCCAGGTCGACGAACGCGCCGTAATCGGTGAGGTTCTTGACCGAGCCGTGCACGACCGAGCCTTCCTGCAGGTTCTCGAGCAGCGCGCTGCGCTCGGCGGAGAACTCCTGCTCGACGACCGCGCGGCGGGATACCACCACGTTGTTGCGCTTCTGGTCGAGCTTGATGACCTTGAACTCGAGCGGCTTGTTCTCGAGGTAGGAGGTATCGCGGACCGGACGCACGTCGACGAGCGATCCCGGCAGGAACGCCCGCACGTTGTCGATCTCGACCGTGAAGCCGCCCTTGACGCGGCCGGTGATGACGCCGGTGACGATCTCCGACTTGTTGAATGCCTCCTCGAGCCGCGTCCAGGTGCGGGCGCGCTTCGCCTTCTCGCGCGAGAGGCGCGTCTCGCCGGTGCCGTCCTCGACCGAGTCGAGGGCGACCTCCACCTGATCGCCCGACTTGACCTCGATCTCGCCGCGCTCGTTCTTGAACTGCTCGACGGGGATCACGGCCTCGGACTTCAGGCCTACGTTGACGACTACGACGTCGGGGGTGACGTCTACCACCAGCCCGGTGAGGATCATCCCCGGGCGGATGCGTTGGTTGGCGAGACTCTGCTCGAAAAGCTGGGCAAAACTTTCTGTCATACACTCTGTCGAATTACTGGCACTCCTCATGCTCCATGCCGGCGGCCAGGCAGATGCAAATAACGGCGCGCGCCTCATGCTGCGCGCCGACCAGGAAAACAACTCTCAGCGAGATCGGTCAGGGCCGGGATGCGGGCCACAGCGATCGCCGGGCTCCGAGCTCCAGCACACGGCCGACGACCTCCTCGATCGGCAGACCCGTCGAGTCGATCACCTCCGCGTCGGGGGCGGGAATCAGGGGGGCTACCGCCCGCGTCGAATCCCTCGCGTCCCGCTCGGTGATCTCGCGCGAAAGGGCGGAAAGGCTAACACCAGACCCCTTTTCCTTCAACTGCTTATAGCGCCGCAGCGCCCGCTCTTCGGCGCTGGCCGTGAGGTATATCTTGAGGCGGGCGCCCGGAAAGACGACCGTCCCCATGTCGCGCCCGTCGGCCACCAGCCCCGGGGGGCGGGCAAAGGCGCGCTGGCGCTCCAGGAGCGCCGTACGCACCGCCGGCCACGCCGCCACCCGGGAGGCCCCCTGGCCCGGCGGTCTCCGTACGGATGGCCTGGGTCACGTCCCGGCCCGCCAATAGGACCTGCTCGCTGCCGTCCGGGTCCACCCCGAAGGTCACGTCCATGCCGCCGGCAAGGCGGGCATGGCCTTCGACATCGCCAGGGTCGAGGCCCCTGAGCGAGGCCGGCGTGAGCCACCAGCCGGTAAAGCGCGCCGCTGTCCAGCAGGTGCCAGCCGGCACGCTGCGCCACTGCCCGGCTGATCGTGCCTTTGCCGGAGCCGCTCGGCCCGTCGATCGTCACGACTGGGGCCGCGTCGGTCATGCCATCTCGATCTGCAGGCCCGCCGCGCGGGCCATCTCCAGGAAGCCCGGAAAGGAGGTCGCGACATTCGCGACGTCGCGGATCTCGATGGCGCTCGCGGGCCAGCCAGTCCCGCGATCGCGAACGCCATGGCGATCCGGTGATCGCCGTGGCTTTCGATCGTGCCGCCGCCCAGGCCGGCGCCGCCGCGCAGCCAGAGGCCATCATCGAGAAGCTGGTTCTCCACTCCGAGCACGCTCAGGCCCTGCGCCATGGCGGCCAGCCGGTCGCTCTCCTTGATGCGCAGCTCCATCGCCCCCCGCACCAGCGTTTCTCCTTCCGCGACGGCCGCCGCGATGAAGAACACCGGAAACTCGTCGATGGAGAGCGGCACCAGGGATTCCGGCACGCGAATGCCCTTCAGCCGGCTCTTGCGCACCTCGATGTCGGCGATCGGCTCGCCGCCGGCGCCCGCCTCCTGCCGCAGCCGCATGCACCCGAATATCCGCTCCCATGAGCCGCAGCATCTCGAGCAGCCCCGTACGGGTCGGGTTGACGCCGACATTGCGCAGCAGGAGACCCCGCTCGGCCGCCAGACAGCCGGCAACCAGAAAGAAAGCCGCGGAGGAGAAGTCTCCCGGCACCGCCACCGGTCTGCCGCTGAGGCGTTGCCCTCCCTCGACGGCGACGGTCGCACCCTCCCGCAGAACCTCGACGCCAAACGCACTCAGCATGCGCTCGGTGTGATCGCGCGACGGCGCCGGCTCCGTGACCCGGGTGCGGCCGAAGGCTCTGAGGCCCGCCAGCAGGACGGCCGATTTCGACCTGGGCGCTCGCGACCGGCAGCGCGTAATCGAGCGCGCGCAGCTCTGGGAGTGCCGCCAATCCGCACCGGCGGCCGACCTTCGCTGGGTGACTATGTCGGCGCCCATGAGACGCAGCGGCACCGCCACCCGCTCCATCGGCCGGCGCATCAGCGACTCGTCGCCGATCAGGGTGGAGTCGAACGCCTGCGGCGCGAGCAGTCCCATGAAGAGCCGCATCGCGGTGCCAGCATTGCCCATATTCGAGCGGCGCCGCCGGCGGCGCCTCAGGCCTTCCACGCCGCGGCCACTGACATGCACTCGCTGCGGCTCGGGCCGCTCGATGCTGCACGCCGAGCGCCTGCAGCGCGCGCAGGGTCGCGAGACAGTCCTCGCCGGCGAGGAAGCCGGTGATCTCGGTCTCGCCCTCGGCGATCCCGCCGAGCATCAGCGCCCGATGCGAGATCGACTTGTCGCCCGGTACCGTGAGCTCGCCCGCGACCTCGCCGCCGGGCTGCACCCGATAACGTGCGCCTGTGCCCGCTGTCGTCATGGCCGACACTCTACAGCACTGCGCGCGGGTAGGAGCCGAGCACGCGAAAGAGTGAGGAGCGGCTCTTCAGCGCCTCGAGAGCGCGGGCGACGTGCGGCTCCTCGGCGTGGCCCTCGATGTCGATGAAGAAGATGTAGTCCCATTTGCGCCGGTGCGAGGGGCGCGACTCGATGCGCGTCATGCTGACACGGTGCTGCGCGAGAGGCTCGAGCAGCCGATGCAGCGCGCCGGGTGCATCCGTGTGTGCCGACCGAGACCAGCAGCGTCGTCCGGTCCTGGCCGCTGGCGGCAAGAAGCTTGCGGCCGAGCACGAGGAAGCGCGTGGTGTTGTCGGCGCGATCCTCGATCTCCGCCGCCAGTACCTTGAGGCCGTAGACCTCCGCCGCCGTCTCGCCCGCGATGGCGGCCGTGCCGCGCTCGTCGCGCGCGCGCCGCGCGGCCTCGCCGTTGCTCGATGCCGGCACGAGCTCGACGCTCGGCAGATGCTCCTGCAGCCAGCCGCGGCACTGCGCGAGCGACTGCGGGTGCGAGCAGATGCGCACGATGCGCCCGAGGCCGCCCATGTTGCCCATGAGATAATGATGGATGCGCAGCTCCACCTCGCCGCAGATCTTGAGCGGCGAGGCGATGAAGCGGTCGAGCGTGTGGTTGACCGTGCCCTCGGTGGAATTCTCGATCGGCACGACGCCGAAGTCCGCCGCGGCCGATTCCACCTCGTGGAACACCTCATCGATCGAGCCCAGCGGCAGTGCGCGCACCGAGTGTCCGAAATGCGTCAGCACCGCGGTCTGGCTGAAAGTGGCCTCGGGACCGAGATAGGCGACCTTGAGCGGCTCCTGCTGCGCGAGGCACGCCGACATGATCTCGCGAAACAGCCGCACGACTTCCTCGTCGCGCAGCGGTCCGTCGGTTGCGCTCCCGCGCCCGGCGCAACACCTGCGCCTCGCGCTCCGGGCGGTAGAAGTCGACGGTGTGCCCGTCGCGGCTCTTGGAGATGCCGACCAGCTGCGCCAGCTTGGCGCGCTCGTTGATCAGGCGGTGGATCTGCTCATCGACGGTGTCGATGCGGGCGCGGACCGCCTCGAGCTTCACCGCCCCGGGCGCGGCGGTGGTTGTGCCGGCCGCTCGCCGTCGGGTGGTTCTCCTGGCTGCCATGGCGATGGAATCAGACCAGCCGCGCCGACAGAACGCCGGCGATGGCGCGGATCCGGCCCAGCAGATCCTCACCCACGGCGCCGTCGATGTCGATGAGCGTGTAGGCGTACTCGCCGCGCGACTTGTTGAGCAGATCCGCGATGTTGATCCTGGCGTCGGCCAGGCAGGTCGAGATCTGGCCCGACCATGTTGGGCACGTTGCTGTTGGCTATCGCGAGGCGCGTGGTGCCGGGCACGCGGGACAGCACCGCCTCCGGGTAGTTGACGCTGTTGCGGATGTTGCCGTTCTCCAGGAAGTCGCGCACCTGGTCGGCCACCATGATGGCGCAGTTCTCCTCGGCCTCGCCGGTGGAGGCGCCGAGATGCGGCAGGGTGACGACCTTCGGATGGTCCTTGAGCAGGTTGGTCGGGAAGTCGCAGACGTAGCCGTGCAGGCGCCCGGCATCCAGGGCCGCGACCACGGCCGGATCGTCGACGATGCCGGCTGCGCGAGAAGTTGAGGAGCACCCCGCCCTGCTTCATCAGCCGCAGGCGCGACTCGTTCACCAGCCGCCGGGTCTGATCGTTGAGCGGCACGTGCACGGTGACCACATCGGAGCGGGCGAAGAGATCCTCGAGCGACAGCGCCTGCTCGACGCTCGAGGAGAGCTGCCAGGCGCGCTGCACGGTGATCTGCGGGTCGTAGCCGAGGACGCTCATGCCGAGCGCCGCCGCGGAGTTGGCCACCTCGACGCCGACCGCGCCGAGACCGACGACCCCCAGCGTGCGGCCGGGAAGCTCGAAGCCGACGAACGCCTTCTTGCCCTTCTCGACCGCCTCGTCGATCGCCTGGTCGTCGCCGCTCAGCGAGCGGGCGAACGCCCAGGCCTGGCAGACGTTGCGCGCCGCCAGGAACAGGCCCGCGAGCACGAGCTCCTTGACCGCGTTGGCGTTGGCGCCCGGGGCGTTGAAGACGGGAATGCCGCGCCGGCTCAGCTCCGCGACCGGAATGTTGTTGACGCCCGCGCCGGCGCGCCCGACCGCGCGCACGGTGTCGGGAATTGCGGTGCCGTGCATGTCCGCCGAGCGCACCAGAATGGCATCCGGGCGCTCCAGGCCCGATGCGACCTCGTAGCGGTCGCGCGGCAGGCGCTCCAGGCCGCGGGCGCTGATGTTGTTGAGAGTCAGGATGCGGTACTTCATGGGACGACGTGTCAGCCGTGGCGGCGCTGGAAGTCCTTCATGAAGGCGACCAGCGCCTGCACCCCCTCGAGCGGCATGGCGTTGTAGATGCTGGCGCGCATGCCGCCGACCGAGCGGTGGCCCTCGAGGCTGACCAGGCCCGCCGCCTTCGCCTCGGTGAGGAAGGTCTGCTCGAGCTCCGGCCGCGGCAGCGTGAACGGCACGTTCATCCACGAGCGGCAAGGCTTCGCCACCGGGTTGCGGTAGAAACCGGACTCGTCGATGGTGCGGTAGAGGAGCTCGGCCTTGGCGCGGTTGCGCGCCCCCATCGCCTCGAGACCGCCCTGTGCCCGCACCCATTTGAGGACCAGCCCGGCGATGTACCAGCCGAAGGTCGGCGGCGTGTTGAGCATCGAGCTCTCCGCAGCCATCGCCTGGTAGTCCCACACCGCCGGCGTCCCTGGGCGCGCCTTGCCGAGGAGATCCTCACGCACGATCACGACGCACAGACCCGACGGGCCGATGTTCTTCTGCGCGCCCGCGTAGATGAGGCCGAACTTCGCGACATCGATCGGCCGGGACAGGATGGTCGAAGACATGTCCGCGACCAGCGGCACGCCGGCACCCGTCCGCGGTACGTAGGGAAACTCCACGCCGCCGATCGTCTCATTCGGCGTGTAGTGCACGTACGCGGCGCCGGGAGTCAGTTTCAGGCTGGCCTGCTCGGGCACGCGTGGTGTAGTTCGATGCGGCCTCGTCGCCCGCGACGTTGACCTTCACCTGCAGACGCTTCGCCTCGCCGATCGCCTTCTTCGACCAGGCGCCGGTGTTGACGTAATCGGCCACCGCGCCGGCGCGCGGTCAGATTCATCGGGATGGCGGCGAACTGGCCGGTCGCGCCGCCCTGGAGGAAGAGCACCTTGTAGCCGGCGGGAATCGCGAGCAGCGAGCGCAGCAGGCTCTCCGCCTCCTCGGCCACGGCGATGAAGGCTTTGCTGCGGTGGCTGACCTCCATGACCGACATGCCGCTGCCGCGCCAGTCGGTCAGCTCAGCACGAGCCTGCTCGAGAACTTCCAGCGGCAGCGCCGCCGGCCCCGCGGCGAAATTGTATACGCGCACGGATGGCTTCCAGGTCGGGTGAGAGGTCAGGGAGTCCAGGCGATAGTACCAAGCGCCCACTGCGGGACGTCAGAACTTTTCGGAATATCAGGTAGCGGCCGTGGCCCGCTATGCTTCAGCCGGCAGGGGGCCGGTCGCCTCTCGCCGGGCTCGCTCTCTTCGCGCGGCCTCGCCCTCGAGGCTCTCGATGCGCTCGATGCCGACCAGGCGCTCGCCCTCGGACAGGCGGATGAGTCGCACGCCCTGGGTGTTGCGCCCGAGCTCCGAGACCTCGTCCACGCCGGTGCGCACCAGCGTGCCGGTCGAGCTGATCAGCATGATCTCCTGACCGGGCAGCACCTGCAGCGCCGCCACCGTCGTGCCGTTGCGGTCGGAGGTCTGCATGGCGATGACGCCCTGGCCGCCGCGGCCGTGCACGGGGAAGTCCTCGACGCGGCGTGCGCTTGCCGTAACCGGAGGCGGAGGCCGTGAGCACCGCGCCGCTGTCCGCGTCGCTACCCTCGTCCTGGCCGACCACGATGAGCGCGATGACCTCCTGGCGCGTCACCGAGCTTGATGCCGCGCACGCCCGCGGCCTCGCGGCCCATCGGGCGCACCTCGCCCTCGGCGAAGCGGATGGCCTTGCCGCCGCTCGAGACCAGCATGATCTCGCGCTCCCCGTCGGTGATCGCAACACCGACCAGCCGGTCGTCATCGTGCAGGTCGACGGCGATGATGCCGCTCGGGCGCGGGCGTGAGAACGCGGTGAGCGGCGTCTTCTTCACCGTGCCCTGGCTGGTCGCCATGAACATGAAGTGTTGCTCGTCATACTGCTTGACCGGCAGCAGCGCGTTGATCTTCTCTCCCGGCTCCAGCGGCAGCAGGTTCACCATGGGCTTGCCGAGGGAGCTGCGCCCCGCCTGCGGCAGCTCGTAGACCTTGAGCCAGTAGACCTTGCCGCGGCTCGAGAAGCAGAGCACGGTGTCGTGAGTGTGGGCGACGAAGAGCTTCTCGACGAAGTCCTCGTCCTTGACGGCGGTGGCCGCCTTGCCGCGGCCGCCGCGGCGCTGCGTCTGGTACTCCGACAGCGGCTGCGACTTCGCATAGCCGGTATGCGAGAGCGTCACCACCACGTCCTGCGGCTCGATCAGATCCTCGGTGCTGAGGTCGAGGTGCTCGCGGTTGATCTCCGTGCGGCGCGCATCGCCATAGGCGTCGCGGATCTCGATGCAGCTCGCCGCGCACCACCTCCGTGAGCCGCTCCGGGCGCGCCAGGATGTCGCCCAGATCCGCGATGCGCGCCAGCAGCTCCTGGTACTCGGCGATGATCTTGTCCTGCTCCAGGCCCGTGAGGCGGTTCAGGCGCATGTCGAGGATGGCCTGCGCCTGCGCCTCCGACAGCCGGTACTCGCCGTCGGCCAGCCCGATGCCCGCCGGCGAGCCCGTTGGGTCGCGTCGACACCGCGCCCGCGCGCTCGAGCAGCTCGGTCACGGCGCCCGGCGGCCAGCCGCGCGCCATGAGCGCCGTGCGCGCCTCGGCCGGCGCGGGCGCCGCCTTGATGAGCGCGATCACCGCGTCGATGTTGGCCAGCGCGACCGCCAGGCCCTCGAGGATGTGGGCGCGCTCGCGCGCCTTGGCGAGATCGAAGATCGTGCGGCGGGTGACGACCTCGCGCCGGTGGCGGATGAAGGCATCGAGCATGTCCTTCAGCGACATCAGCTTCGGCTGCCCGTCCTGCAGCGCCACCATGTTGATGCCGAACACCGTCTCCATCGGCGTCTGCGCGTAGAGGTTGTTGAGCACGATCTCGCTCACCTCGCCGCGCTTCAACTCGATGACGATGCGCATGCCGTCCTTGTCCGACTCATCGCGCAGGCCATCGCTGGCGATGCCGTCGATCAGCTTCTCGCGCACCAGCTGCGCGATGCGCTCGATCAGGCGCGCCTTGTTCACCTGGTACGGCAGCTCCGTGACGATGATGGCCTGGCGGTCGCCCTTGCCGACCTCCTCGATGTTGACCCGGGCGCGCACCGACAGCCGGCCGCGGCCGGTGCGGTAGGCCGTGGCGATCTCCTGCGCGCCGTTGATGATGCCGCCGGTCGGGAAATCGGGTCCCGGCACATGCTGCATCAGCGCCGCGAGCGGCAGCGTCGGATCGTCGAGCAGCGCGAGGCACGCATTGACGATCTCGGTGAGGTTGTGCGGCGGGATGTTGGTCGCCATGCCGACCGCGATGCCGGTCTGGCCGTTGACCAGCAGGTTCGGGATCCGGGTCGGCAGCACCGAGGGCTCGTTCTCCGACTCGTCGTAGTTCGGCGTGAAATCGACCGTTTCCTTGTCGATGTCGGCGAGCAGCTCGTGCGCGATGCGCGACATGCGCACTTCGGTGTAGCGCATGGCCGCCGGCGTGTCCCCGTCCACGGAGCCGAAATTGCCCTGGCCGTCGACCAGCAGGTAGCGCATCGAGAACGGCTGCGCCATGCGCACGATGGTGTCGTACACCGCCGTATCGCCGTGCGGGTGGTACTTGCCGATCACATCGCCGACCACGCGGGCGGACTTCTTGTACGGCTTGTTCTAGTCGTTGCCGAGCTCGCGCATGGCGAACAGCACGCGCCGGTGCACGGGCTTCAGGCCGTCGCGGACGTCGGGCAGCGCGCGCCCGACGATGACGCTCATGGCATAGTCGAGGTAGGACTGCCGCATCTCGTCTTCGAGGCTGACCGGCAGGATTTCTCGGGCGATTTCGGACATCCGGGAATGTTAGCATATAGGGATGATGCACATGTCCACGGAACTGCCGCCCAATGCCGATCGCGGCGAGCTGTCGAAATTCGACGCGCTGGCGCATCGCTTCTGGGACCCGCGCGGCGAATTCCGCCCGCTGCATCTGCTGAATCCGGTGCGGCTCGGCTTCGTGGCGGAGCACGCGAGCCTCGACGGCGCGCGCGCGCTCGATGTCGGCTGCGGCGGCGGCCTGCTGAGCGAGGCTCTGGCGCGCAAGGGCGCCAGGGTCACCGGCATCGACCTCGCCCCGGGCATGGTCGAGGTGGCGCGGCTGCATGCGGCCGAGGAAGGCTTGCAAGTCGACTACCGCGTCGCCGCGGCCGAAGAGCTGGCCGCCAGCAGCGCGCAGGCCTTCGATGTCATCACCTGCATGGAGATGCTGGAGCACGTGCCGCAGCCGGCGCTGATGCTCGCCACCCTCGCCTCTCTGGTGCGCCCCGGCGGCGCGGTGTTCGTCTCCACGCTCAACCGCAACCTCAAATCCTTCCTGCTGGCGATCGTCGGGGCCGAGTACGTGCTCAAGCTGCTGCCGCGCGGCACGCACGAATACGACCGCCTGATCCGGCCTTCGGAGCTCGACGCGCTGGGCGCGCGGCGCCGGCCTCGTGCCGCGGGCCATTGCCGGCATCGAGCTCAATCCCTACACCGAGAGCTGCCGTCTGACACGCGACCCTGCCGTCAACTATCTCGTGCACTTCGAGCGGGTGCAGGAGTAGCCGCCCCATGCCGATTGCGCGCCCATGCTGTCGATAACGATCGCGGCAGCCTCGCTCGTCCTCGGCGCGGCCCTCGGATTCCTGCTGGGGCAGCTGCGCGCCGTGAGGCGCGTCGAGTCGTTGCGGGTGGAGCTCGAGAGCGCACGCGTGCGCCTCGAGACCGGAGCACGTCAGGAGGCCGAGCGCATCGCCTTCCTCGAGCAGTCCGAGGCGCGCCTGCGCGCCTCGTTCGACTCGCTCGCCGGGGAGACGCTGCGCGCCAACAGCGAGCTCTTCCTGCGGCTCGCACGCGAAGCGCTCGGCCGCGACCAGGCGCTTGGCGCAGGGCAGTCTCAAGGAGCGCGAGAGCGCCATCGCGCAGCTCGTCGAGCCGCTGCGCGCGGCGCTCGAGCGGTCGGATCAGCACACGACTGCGCTCGAGCGCGAGCGGCGCGACGCCTACGCGGCGCTGCGCACGCAGGTCGAGTCACTGGCCAGCGGGCAGAGCCAGCTGCAGCGGGAAACACGCAACCTGGTGACGGCACTGCGCCGTCCGGAAGTGCGCGGGCGCTGGGGTGAGCTCACGCTGCGCCGGCTGGTGGAGCTCGCGGGGCTCAGCGAGCACAGTGATTTCACCGAGCAGCTGCACCTCTTCGGCCAGGAGGGGGCGGCGCTGCGTCCGGACCTCGTCGTCCACATGTCGGAATCCCGCGATCTGGTGGTCGACGTGAAGACGCCGCTCGATGCGTATCTGGAGGCGCTCGAAGCAGGCACCGACGAGGAACGCCAACAGGCGCTCAAGAAACATGCGCAGCAGGTGGAGACACGCGTGCGGCAGCTCGCCTCCAAGGCCTACTGGGCGCAATTCGAGCGCAGCCCGGAATACGCGGTGCTGTTCCTGCCGGGCGATCAGTTTCTGTCGGCGGCGCTCGCCGAGCGGCCGGAGCTGCTCGACACGGCGCTCAAACAGAGCATCATCATCGCCACGCCCTCGACGCTGATCGCGCTGCTGAAAACCGTCGCCTACGGCTGGCGCCAGATCCGCGGTGACGGAGAACGCCAAGCTGATCCGCGAGCTCGGACAGGAGCTCTATCGCAGACTCGGGGCCTTCACCGGGCATCTCGAGCGGCTGGGCTCGCGACTCGGCGCCGCCGTGGACGCTTACAACTCGGCGGTGGGCTCGCTGGAGCGCCAGGTGTTGCCGCAGGCGCGGCGCTTCCCCGATCTCGGCGTCACCTCCGATGCGGCGCTGCCCGGGCTCGAGCGCCATCGAGCAACCCGTGCGCCCCATCGCCCCTCGCCGAGCCGAGCGATGCCCGAGAAACCTGAGGCCGACTCCCCGCGCTTTCTCGCCTGGCTCTACTCGACGCCCACCCAACAACCGCTGCTCGCCGCGCTGTGCGCGATCGAGCGCGAGGTCGGCGCGAGCCTGCGGCCGGGGACCGAGCACCAGGTGGCGCACACGCGCCTCGAGTGGTGGCGCGAGGAATGCGCGCGCTGCGCCGCGGGCCAGCCGGTACATCCGCTGACACGCGAGCTGCGGCTGCATCTGGAAGCGCTGCTGCCCGCGGCGGCAGTCGAGTCCGTGCTTGCGGGGCTCTCCGGTCTGACCGATGCCGCCACCTGGGATCTGGCGTGCGCCACCTTCGAGCGCCGTGCCGAGCTCACGGCCTACTGCCGGCGCTGGGCGGCCGCCATGGTCGCGCCTCTCGGCGCCGCCGCGAGATCGACTGGACCGACTTCGGCGCGGCGCTGCGCGAGCTCGAGCTCCTCGACCATCTCGCGCGCGATGCCGGCATCGGCCGGGTGCGCATTCCGCTCGATGAGCTCGAGCAGGCGCGCGTCACGCCGCAGTCCCTGGCGACACCGCCCTGGCCGCAGGGATTGGTCGCCATCCTGCAGGGACGTCATCGGGCTCTGCGGCAACAGCTGGCGGCGGCGGTGGCGGCACTCGCGCCTGCCAGCCAACAGCGCGACCGCGGACTCCTGGTCTGGGCGGCGCTCGCCTGGCAGGCATCGCGGCGGGCGCAGGGCGCGCTGCCGCGCGCGCCCGCGGCATCATTCGCGAGCGCGGCGGCGGCGAACTGGCGCGCCTGGCGGGCGGCGCGGGCCGCGGCGGCGGGGAGCCTGCGGTTGGGTCGTTGAATCCGGCCCCGGGTCGCCTTCCGGCTCGCTTGTCGGACGGCCCTTCCGCCAGCAGCGCCTGCACCTCCTCCGGTGTCAGCTCGCGGTAGTGGCCGCGGCCGAGCGAGCGCTCCAATGCGAGCGTGCCGAGCCGCGTACGTAACACCCGGCTGACGATCGCGGCCTGGCGCTCGAAGAGCTGCCGGATGTCCTTGCCGCTGGCGCCGCGTGCCGTCAGCGCATACCAGCGGTTGGCGCCCTCGCCGCCCGCGCTCTCGCAGCCGAGCACGGCCAACTTCTCACCGCTGTCGAGCACGCCGCCGAGGACGCCCGTCGGATCTGTTCCTCGGTCAGCTCGCCACGGACTCTGACGCTGAACTCGCTGGCGAGCCCCCGCACGCAGCGCTGCAGCCGCGCAGCGAGCTCACCGTCGCCACATACGATCTCGAGGCCCGCCGTCGATGCGCGGCATGGGGCTGACCATGATGAATCGCCGCCCCGCGCGTTTCGGCAGGCGCGCCAGAAGCGGTACCGCATCCGGCGCGTCGGCGGGCGCAGCATCGAGACTCTCGCCCGGCGAGCGGTGATAGATGTAGGCGCGGCCGCCCGACTGCGGCGCGCGCTGGCGGATCACACGGCCATCGAGCCGTACTTCATCGTCGGGACTGACACGGACGCCGAGCGAAGCGGGCTGCCCGTTGACCGTGAGGCGGCCGGCCCTGATCCAGTCCTCCGCCTCGCGGCGGGAAGCGAGTCCGGCGCGGGCGAGAACCTTCTGCAGCCGCTCGGGCTCGCCGCGCTGATGGGGCATCGGAATCAGTCGGCGCCGTCGTCGCGGGGTGCGGCGACGAGCTCGTGCGAGTCGCTGCCTTCGGCCGACAACTCGCCGCCGTCCTCGCCCTCATCCTCATCGCCCGACAGGTCGCTGGCGGCCGTTGTCAGCGGGGCGTCCGGCTCCGCGGCGGCCGGCGTCCCGGGACTCAGCGCGAGCTGCAGATTGATGTCACCCATGGCCTTGAGCTCCGAGAGCGGCGGCAGCTCATCGAGACTCTTCAGGCCGAAGTAATCGAGGAACTCCCGCGTCGTGCCCAGCAGCTCCGGACGGCCGGGGACGTCGCGGTGACCGACGACCCGCACCCAGTTGCGCTCGAGCAGCGTTTTCACGATGTTGGGATTGACCGCGACGCCGCGCACGCGCCTCGATCTCGCCGCGCGTGATGGGCTGGCGATAGGAGATGAGCGCGAGCGTCTCGAGGAGCGCCCGCGAGTAACGCGCCGGCCGCTCCGGCCAGAGGCGCGAGACCTCGGCCGCGAGCTCGCGGCGCACCTGGATGCGCACACCGCTCGCGGTCTCCTTGAGCTCGAGGCCGCGCTCGCCATACTCCGCGGCGAGCGCATCGATCGCGGCACGCAGCTGCTCCGTCGATGGGCGCGCATTCTCATCGAACAGTTGGATCAGCTCCGCCGGTTCCACCGGTCGGCCCGCGGCGAGCAGCGCCGCCTCGATCACATTGCGCAGATAGTGCTCGTTCATTCGCTTGTCGCGTCCTCCTCGCCTGAGTCCATGGAGGGAGCGCTCTCCGCGGCCGCTGGCTCACCGCTCGCGCCCGGCTCCTCGTTGTCCGCGACCACCCGGAGCCTGCGCGCCGGCGTCGCGCCCCTGACGTGCAGTGGCGCGTAAGGCTCCGCCTGCACGATGTCAATCAACCCCTCGCGCACCAGCTCGAGTATCGCCATGAAGGTGACCGTCACCCCCATGCGTCCCTCTTCCGGGCGGAAGAGACGCACGAACTCGACGAAGCTCGCGCTCTCGAGCGCGGAGAGAATATCGCCCATCCGCTCGCGCACGGAAAGCCGCTCGCGTTGGATGTGATGGTGCGCGAACATCTCCGCGCGTACCACGACTTCCTGGAAAGCGACCAGCATTTCCTGCAGCGTGATCTGCGGCAGCGTGCGGGTCACCTGCCGATCCTTGAGCTCCGCCGATGTCGCCCAGACGTCGCGCTCCAGCCGCGGCAGCGCATCGATCCCCTCGGCGGCGCGCTTGAAGCGCTCGTATTCCCGCAGGCGCCGGACCAGCTCCGCGCGCGGATCCTCCTCGACGCCATCGGCGTTGGTCTTCGGCCGCGGCAGCAGCATGCGCGACTTGATCTCCGCGAGAGTGGCGGCCATCACCAGATACTCGCCGGCCAGCTCGAGCTGCAGGTCCTGCATGAGCTCGATGTAGCGCATGTACTGGCGGGTGATCTCCGCGAGCGGGATGTCGAGGATATCGAGGTTCTGTCGCCGGATGAGATAGAGGAGCAGATCGAGCGGGCCCTCGAACGCCTCGAGGAATACCTCGAGCGCCTGCGGCGGGATGTAGAGATCGCGCGGCAGCTCGGTGATCGGCTCGCCGTTGACGACGGCGAAGGGCATCTCCACCTGCTCCGGAGGCGGCTCGCTGTGATGCGGCTCCGGGCTCGGGTTGGATACGACAATGGTCAACTTCCAGGCTTGGGCTGACCATGCTCTTACCTCAGCCTGCCCGCAAGTGCATCGCGCGACGCACTTCCTCCATGGTCTCGCGCGCGGCCTCGCGCGCCTTCTCCGCCGCCCTCGGCGACTATATCGCGCAACAGCTCCGGATTCTCGACGTACTCCTGCGCGCGCCGGCGCATCTCGGTCACCTCGGCGACCACCTTGTCGATCACCGGCTGCTTGCAGTCGAGACAGCCGATGCCCGCCGAGCGGCAGCCTTCGGCCGCCCATTTGCGGGTGGCCTCGTCGGAGTAGATCTTGTGCAGGTCCCACACCGGGCACTTGTCGGGATCGCCCGGGTCGGTGCGGCGCGCGCGCGCCGGGTCGGTCTGCATGGCGCGCAGCTTCTTGGTCACCGACTCCGGATCCTCGCGCATCTCGATGGTGTTGCCGTAGGACTTCGACATCTTGCGGCCGTCGATCCCGGGTACCCGCGGCGTCTCCGTGAGCAGCACCTGCGGCTCCGGCAGGATGGTGACGCCGGTGCCCTCGAGATATCCGAGCAGGCGCTCGCGGTCGGCCACGGTGATGCGGTTGTTGCTCTGAACCAGCGCGCGCGCCCGCTCCAGCGCTTCGCGCTCGCCCTGCTCCTGGTAGCGGCGCCGCAGCTGGCGGTAGAGCGTCGTGTTGCGCCCGCCGAGGCTCTTCACGGCCCGCTCCGCCTTCTCCTCGAAGTCAGGCTCCCGGCCGTAGAAGTGGTTGAAGCGGCGCGCGACCTCGCGCGTCAGCTCGACGTGCGCCACCTGGTCCTCGCCCACCGGCACGTGCGCCGCGCGATAGACGAGGATGTCGGCGGCTCTGCAACATCGGATAGCCGAGGAAGCCGTAGGTGGTGAGATCCTTCTCCTTGAGCTGCTCGAGCTGATCCTTGTAGGTCGGCACGCGCTCCAGCCAGCCGAGCGGGGTGATCATGGAGAGCAGCAGATGCAGCTCCGCGTGCTCCGGCACGTGCGACTGGATGAAGAGCGTCGCCACCCCGGGATTCAGGCCCGCGGCCAGCCAGTCGATCAACACCTCGCGCACGAACTCCGGCAGGTGCGTCGTGTCCTCGTAGCCGGTGGTCAGCATGTGCCAGTCGGCGACGAAGAAGAAGCACTCGTACCGGTACTGCAGCTGCACCCAGTTGCGCAGCGCGCCGTGGTAGTTGCCGAGGTGCAGCCGCCCGGTCGGTCGCATGCCCGAGAGCACGCGCCCCCCCGAAGCCGTGGCGCTCAGCGCCAGGTTGGAATCTATCGACACTTTCGCTCGGCCATCCTCAAATCGATCAGTATACGTTTCCCGGGGCACCTGCTCTAGCGCCAGCGAGTCTCGGGGACGCGATCCGACGACAGGATCGAGCGGCCCCCTGCCCTCGCGCACCACCACCGGCGGCGTGACCGACAAGTCGACGACTGTGGTAGGCACGACGCCGCAGTCGCCCCCATCGAGCACGGCATCGATCTCGTGACCGAGGCGCGCGTGAATCTCGTGCCCGGAGGTCAACGGAGGTGGGCGGTCTCGTCCGGCAGGATGAGCGTGGAGCTCATGATCGGCTCCCCGAGCTCGCGCAGCAGCATGCGCGGCGACCGGGTGATCCGGGATGCGCACGCCGATGGTGCGCCGCTTCTCGTGCTGCAGGCGGCGCGGCGTCTCGCGCGAGGCGCGGAAAAGAAAGGTATAGGGCCCGGGCAGGCAAGCCTTCAGCAGCCGGAACTGCCAGGTGTCGAGCAGCGCGAAGCGCCCGACTTCGGCGAGGTCGGAGCAGACCAGCGTGAAATGGTGGTGCCGATCCGCCCGGCGGATGCGCCGCACGCGCTCGAGCGAGTCCTTGTCGCCGATATGCCACCCGAGCGCGTAGCAGGAATCGGTCGGATAGGCGATGACACCCCCCTGGCGCACGATGTCCGCTGCCTGGCGGATGAGGCGTGCCTGGGGGGTGACCGGGTGTAGCTGGAAATAGTAGCTCAAGGCTCGGTCATTCAACGATTGTCCGCAGGAAACGCTATGATACGCGACCTTTTTAGCCAGCCAGGACACTCATACGCGCACCCCCACCGCCGGCGAGATTCGCGCCGCCCTCGAGCAGGCGCTCGCGCCCCAGTCCATCGAGGTGGTCGATGACAGCGCCAGCCACGCCGGCCATGCGGGCGCCCGGGAAGGCGGCCATTACCGGGTGACGCTGGTGGCGTCGGCCTTTGCCGGTCGCGCGCAACTCGAGCGGCATCGGATGGTCTACTCGGCGGTCGCGCCGCTGATGGGCCGCGGTATCCACGCACTCAGCATCATCGCGCACGCGCCCAACGAGTAGCGACGCTCGGTTCGCGTCGCATTTTTTCATCGTCTCCAACCCAACCGAGAGCCCCATGAAGCATCTTAGGATCCTCTGCCTCACCACCGCCCTGGTAGCGCTGGCCGCCTGCCAGCAGTTCAAGTCCTCCTCCACCAGCGCGAGTCAGAGCAGCCCCGCCGCCTCCTCACCGACGGTCGCCACCGTCGACGGCAAGCCGATCAGCCGCGACCTCTATGAGTTCTACATCAAGGGGGTTACCGGGCAAGACTTCGAGCGATCTCTCACCGGAGCAGCGCTCCCAGGCACTCGACAATCTGATCCGCGCCCAGCTGATCGCCCATGAGGCGGAGCAGGAAGGTCTGAACAAGCAGCCGCACACGGCGGAGCTCATGCAGATGGAGCGCCTCAACATCCTGGAGCAGGCGCTGTCGCAGAAATTCCTCGCCGGCAAGCAGCCGACCGACGATCGAGCTGAAGGCTGAATACGACGCGGAAGTCGCGAAGATGCCGTCGACGGAGTACCACGCGCGGCACATCCTGGTCGCGACGCAGCCCTTCGCCGAGAAGATCATTGCAGCGCCTGAAGGCCGGGCGAGAAGTTCGAGGATCTCGCCAAGTCGGAGTCGATGGACTCCTCCAAGACCAACGGCGGCGACCTCGGCTGGTTCACGCTGGACCACATGGTGAAGCCGTTCGCCGACGCCGTGAGCGGTCTGAAGGTCGGGAGCTACACCACCCAGCCGGTGCAGACGCAGTATGGCTGGCACGTGATCCAGCTTCTCGGCACGCGGCCGGTGAGCCCGCCGCCTTTCGATCAGGTCAAGCAGCGGCTGGGCAGGTCGTCGCGGCGAAGGAGTTCCGCGACTACACGGATGGCCTCCTGAAGCAGGCGAAGGTCGAGACCTACCTCGATCCGCAGACCGACACGCAGACGAGCGGCACGAGCGGTGCGCCGACGGTTGCGACCCCGCGGCGCGACCGGCCGCCGCCGGCGGCAGCTCCTTCGAGCGGCGGCTGACGAAACTTCAGCGAAGCGGCCCAGGGCCCTTCCCTGGGCCGCACGCAGCTCGGCCGTCATTTCTCGCGCACCAACTCCAGAAAAGCGCCTTCGTCGAGCACCTGCACGCCCAGCTCCTGGGCCTTCTTGAGCTTCGAGCCGGCTTCGGGGCCGGCCACCACCAGGTCGGTTTTTTTCGAGACGCTGCCGCTCACGGCGGCGCCCAGGCGCTCGGCGAGCGCCTTGGCTTCGTCGCGGGTCATCTGCTCCAGGCGGCCGGTGAAGACGATGGTCTTGCCGGCGATCGGCGACTCGGCCGCGGGACGCTCGGCGTCGAGGATGCGGACCTCGCGCGCCAGGTGATCGACCATGCCGGTGTTGTGAGACTCCGAGAAGTAGGCAGTCAGACTCTCGATGACGGTGTCGCCGATCTGGTCCATGGCATCGAGCTCCTGACGTGCCTCCGCGTTGCCTGCGGCAAGATGGCGGCAGGCTTCGCGGAAGGCCTCGAAAGTGCCGTAGCCGCGCGCCAGGGAGCGCGCCGTCGTCTCGCCGACGTGGCGGATGCCCAGGGAGTAGATGAAGCGCTCCAGCGAGATCGTGGCGCGCGCCTTGATTGCGGCGAAGAGGTTGCGGACCGATGTCTCGCCGAACCCCTCCTCTTCCTCCAGGTGGATCGCCTTCGAATTGCGTTTCTCCAGGGTGAAGATATCCGCCGGCTCCTTCACCCAGCCCTTCTCGTAGAAGAGATTGACCTGCTTCTCGCCCAGACCTTCGATGTCGAAGGCACGACGGGAAACGAAATGACGCAGATGCTCGATGCGCTGATGCGGGCAGGCGAGCTCGCCGGAGCAGCGCGAGATGGCGCCCTCCTTACCGGTTGCCGTGACATCCCGCACCACCGCGGTTGCCAACGGGCAGGGACACGTCCTGGGGAACGCAAACGCCCTGGTATGGGCAGGCCTGCAGCTCGAGTACCACGCCGAGAACCTGCGGAATCACATCCCCGGCGCGCTGCACGGTCACGGTGTCGCCGATTCTGACGTCGAGCTCGCGGATGTAGTCTTCGTTGTGCAGCGTGGCGTTGGAGACGACGACGCCGCCGACATTGACGGGAGCGAGCTTGGCGACCGGCGTCAGCGCTCCGGTTCTGCCGACCTGCAGCTCGATCGCGTTTACGGTGGTGACGGCTTTCTGCGCCGGGAATTTGTGCGCCAGCGCCCAGCGGGGATCGCGGCCGACGAATCCGAGGCGGCGTTGCCAGTCGAGCCGGTTCACCTTGTAGACGACGCCGTCGATGTCGTAATCGAGCCTGGCGCGCTCGAGCTCGATGTCGTGATGGAAGGCCAGCAGCTCCTCGACCGAGCGGCAGAGCCTGCTCAAGGGATTGGTGGGGAAGCCGCACCGCCCGAGCCACTCGCAGCATGCCCCACTGCGTGTCGGCGGACATCTTGCTCATCTCGCCCCAGGCGTAGGCGAAAAAATGCAGCGGGCGCGAGGCGGTCACCCCGGGGTCGAGTTGGCGGAGCGAGCCGGCCGCGGAATTGCGCGGATTGGCGAACACGGTACGGCCGGCGGCGGACTGCTCCTCGTTGAGCTTCAGGAACGCGGCCCGTCCCATGTAGACCTCGCCGCGGACCTCACAGACATCGGGGGCTCCACGGCCGCGCATTTTTGCCGGAATGTCGCTGACGCGACGGACGTTGGCGGTGACGTCTTCCCCCACCGTGCCGTCACCGCGGGTCGCGCCGCGCACCAACACGCCGCGCTCGTAGCGCAGCGACAGGGATAGGCCGTCGATCTTCGGCTCGGCGGTGAGCTCGATCGGCTCGTCGGCGCCGAGCTTGAGGAAGCGCCGCACGCGATCGATGAAATCGTTCACGTCCTCCGCGGTGAAGCCGTTCGCGAGCGAAAGCATCGGCACCGCATGACGTACCTTCGGGAACTTGCCCGAGAGTGCGGTGCCGACACGCTGAGTCGGTGAGTCGGGCGTTACGAGCTCGGGATGCGAGCTCTCGAGCGTGCGCAGCTCGTTGAGGAGCGCATCGTAGTCGGCGTCGGAAATCTCCGGCTCGTCTTGCTCGTAGTAGAGCCGGTTGTGATGCGCGATCTGCGCGCGCAATTCCGCCGCGCGCGCCGCCGCATCAGCCGCCATGCGCGGCCGCAGGCGGCGGAGTGGCCACCTGGGCTCGGAGACCCTCGCGGATGCTCTGTACGCGCAATGCGGTCAACGGCGCGCCGCGCTCATCCTGCAGACCGCCCGCCAGCCGCTCGTTGAGGTTGCGCGCCGTCTGCAGCAGATCCTCGAACGACCTGCTGCGCCGTCCTCGGGCCCGGGAGCACGGCAAAGAAAGTGAGTCCGCCGTAGCGCTGGGAGTCCATGGTCTCGAGGTCGAAAGAGCCGGGACGGTTGAGGGAGGCGGCGCTCAACAACGCGCGATTCTGTCTCGTCGGGCTTGTGGAAGATCGCGAACCTGCCGAGAACGAAACCCTCCGCCGCCAGCGCCAGCCGCAGCGCCCGGCCCGGCGAAGCGCTCCGCATGGGGCGCGACCAGTCGCAGCGCCAGGATGCGCGCGAGTCTCCTCGGGCGGCCACTCGACGATCGGCTCGACAGGCGCGGCGCCATCGGCGTCCGCGGCGGGCTCGACGACTCTGACGGTACCGACTCCTTCGGCGCCCCTGATCTCCTCCAGCTCGTCGGACTGCGTATGCGCTCGCAGCCGGCATGGGCGCGGCAATCGGGTCGATCGCCATCCTCGGCTCCATCGTCCGACCAGCTCCGGCAGCTCACCGGTGGCGCTCATCTCCGAATCGGTCGGCTCCGGGTCGGTGAAGTCCGGATCGATCAGCTTCGGCTCCGGCGGCACGTCATCCCACGCGGTCTCGAGCTCGATGCGGTCCTCGGCATCGGCAATCACGACCGTCGGCAACTCCTCGAGCGGCCCGGGCACACGCCGGCTCGACGTGCTCTCGCAGACCGTCGGCAGCCGCCAGCCTCGCGTCGTCTCCACGCCATCGGTGAGCGTCATGTCTGATGACACGACATCGGCGAAGCCATCCTCCCCTATCCACGGCTCGCCCGACAGCGGTCGGCTCGACGCTCGCTACCCGCTGAGCATCGCCGTGCGACAGGCTCGCGTCACGCAAGTGCGGCGCAAAGGCCTGACGCGGACGCCGCCGCTCCCACCAGGAAAGAGCGGCGATGAACACCACTCCCAGAATGAGCAGTGTCCAGCGTAATTCCGACATTGGCAGCACCGATGCTCAAACGGCGGCGAGCCTGACCGCCTCGTCGACGTCGACGGCCACGAGGCGCGACACCCCGGGCTCGTGCATGGTCACGCCGAGAAGCTGGGAGGCAAGCTCCATGGTCGTCTTGTTGTGAGTGATGAAGATGAACTGCACGCGGTTCGACATGTCGCGCACGATATCGCAGAAGCGGCCGACGTTGTGCTCATCGAGCGGCGCGTCGACCTCATCGAGCAGGCAGAACGGGGCCGGATTGAGATCGAAGATCGAGAACACGAGCGCCACCGCGGTGAGCGCCTTCTCGCCGCCCGAGAGCAGGTGGATGCTGCTGTTCTTCTTGCCGGGCGGGCGCGCCATGACGGCGATGCCCGCATTCAACGGATCCTCGCCCACGAGCTCGAGATAAGCGTGGCCGCCGCCGAAGAGCCGCGGGAAGCGCTCCTTGAGGCCGGAGTTGATGCGCTCGAAGGTCTCCTCGAAGCGGCGCGGCGTTTCCTTGTCGATGCGCCGCATCGCCTCCTCCAGCGTATCGAGCGCGGAGGTCAGGTCGTTGAACTGCCGGTCCAGGTATTCCTTGCGCTCGGTCTGCTCCTTGAGCTCCTCGATGGCGGCGAGGTTGACCTGGCCGAGCCTCTCGATGCCGGCCCGGGTCTCGGTGAGCCTCTCCTCCCACGTCGGGATGGACGCATCGGCGGCAAGGCCCTGCTGCACTTCGGCGAGCTCGAAGCGAGTCTCGGCGAACTGCTCGGCGAGCGCCTCGCGCCGCACCCGGTTCTCCTGCGCGGCGAGCCGCGCCGCCTCCATGGCCTCGCGGGCCTCGCCGACCCGCCGCTCCGCGAGCACGCGCTGCTCATCGAGCGCGCGCAACGCCGCATCCGCCTCCTCCATGGCGCGGCGCGCCTCGGCAAGCTCCGCCTCGACCTCGAGCCGCCGGGCGAGCGACTCGTTGAGTCGCGCCTCGAGCTCCAGAATCGGGGCATCGCCGCCGGCGAGCTCCGCTTCCAACTCCTCGCGATGCCGCTCGAGCTGCGCCCGCTGCTCGATCATGCGCCCGAGGCTCACTCGCACCGAGGCTTCGGTCGAGCGGCGCGACTCGATGCGGATGAGCAGGTCGCGCGCGGCGACCTGCGCCGCCTGCGCGCGGGCACGGGCGGCGGCGAGCGCCTCGCGGCGCATCTCCCGCTCGCTCTCGAGATCCTCACGCCGCAGGTTGAGATCCGAGCCGACCGCCAGTCCCTGCTCGAGCGTCTGCCCGGCGCGGCCGAGGCCTTCCTGGGTGGCGGCGATCTCGCGCGCATGCTCGGCGGTCTCCGCCTCGATGCGCTCGCGGCGCAGCGCGGTTTCCTTGGCACGGGCGCGCGCGGCCTCGAGCTGACCCGTGATGTCGGCGTGGCGGCTGTGCGCCGCCTGAATGCCGGACTGCGCCGCATCGCGCTCGCGCCTCCGCCTGAGCCAGGCTCTCGCGCACGGCGGCGAGCCGGTCCTCCGCCTGGCTGACGTGCGCTTCCGCCGCCTCGACGGCGGTGCGCAGGCCTTTGAGGCGGTGCTCGCGCTCGATCACGCCCGAGATGGTGATCGACGCCGCGGCTGATCACGCAGCCAATCGCGGCCCGAGCCATTCGCCGCCGCGCGTGATGACGGACTGGCCCGCGGCGAGTGTTGCGCGGCGCTGCAGCGCCTCCGTCGAGGGATTCCGCGGTGAGAACGCCCGCGAGCTGCGCGAGCACGGCCGCGGGCCCGGACACCTTGCCCGCCAGCGCGCCCTCGCTACGCCCTTCGGGCCGACGCGGGGTCAGGCCGTGCTCCGTCCTTCCACGAGCGCGACCCGTCCGCGAGCCAGCCGCTCGAGCGGTGCCGCGAGATCATCGAGGCGCTCGATGCAGACCGCCTCCAGGTAATCGCCGAGCGCGGTCTCGACCGCCAGCTCCCAACCCGTCTCCACCTCCAGCGTCTGGGCGATGCGCGTGCGGCCCGAGAGGCCGACCTCGCTCGAGCCACTCCGTAGCCTGCCCGGCGCTGGCCGACAGCGCGGCTTTCTGCACGGCTTCGAGCGAGGTGCACTCTCCACGCGTGCGCTCGCGCTCGCCGCGCGCCGACTCGAGCGCTTCCTCCGCGGCCAACTGTCCGGCGCGCGCGCTCTGCGCCCGCTCGAGCGCAACGCGCAACGCATTGGCGAGCGACTCGCCCTCGGTGCGTGACTGCGATTCCTGTGCGGTGAGCTCCGCCGAGCAGCTCGCTCGACTCCTGCGCCTCGAGCGCCTCGCGCTCGAGCGGTGAGCCGCTCGACCTGCCCCTGCAGCCGCCGCAGTTGGTTCTCGAGCTGCTCGATGCGCGCCCGCTCCACCTGGGTGGTGCGGTCGGCGGCGCCGAGCGCCTGGTTCAACTGCTCCCAACGCTCCTGCCACCCGGCGAGCTCCCGCTCGGCCGCCTCCAGCGCCTGCGCCGCGGCGGTCTCGGCGGCCTGCGCGCGCTCGAGCTCCGGCGTCGAGCGCGCGATCTCCTCGGCGAGCTCGGCGAGCTGGCGCTCGTCGCGCTCGATGTGCGCGCCGAGCTCCGACAGCGTCGCGCGCGTCTTCCCCAGGTCGGCGCGCTGGCGCTCACGCAACTCGCGGGTGTGTTGGATCGTCTGCTCGAGGCGTGAGATCTCGCGCCCCGATCTCGTAGTAACGGCCCTGGACCGCGGCTACGCGGTCGCTCGCACTGCGGCGTGATGGCTGCGCTGGCGTCTCGATCGCCGCCTCGGCGGCGCGCTGGTCGGCGAGCGCCGCCTGCATCTCGATCTCGCGGGCCCGCGTCGCGCTGTCGTGCACCTGCGCGCCGCTGTCGAGCTCCCGCAGGCGCAGCGCGAGCAGCTCCGCCGTGAGCCGCCGCTCCTCTTCCTTCAGGGCCTGATAGCGCCGCGCCGTCGCGGCCTGGCGCTGCAGATGGCGGATCTGCTTCTCCACCTCATCGCGCACGTCCTGCAGGCGCTCGAGATTCTCGCGCGTCTCGGCGATGCGGCTCTCGGTCTCCTTGCGCCGCTCCTTGTAACGGGAGATGCCCGCGGCCTCCTCGACGAAGGCGCGCATGTCCTCGGCCTTGGCTTCGATGATGCGCGAAATCGTGCCCTGCTCGATGATCGCGTAGCTGCGCGAGCCGAGGCCGGTGCCGAGAAAGAGCTGGGTGATGTCCTTGCGCCGGCAGCGCGCGCCGTTGATGTAGTAGCCGGAGGTGCCGTCGCGCGACACCTGGCGCTTCAGCGAGATCTCGTTGTAGCTGGCGTAGGCGCCGCCGATCTTGCCGTCGGAGTTGTCGAAGACGAGCTCCACCGAGGCGGCGCCGACCGGCTTGCGGGCCGAGGAGCCGTTGAAGATGACATCCGCCATGTTGTCGCCGCGCAGATGCTTGGCCGACAGCTCTCCCATAACCCAACGCACCGCGTCGATGACGTTGGATTTGCCGCAGCCGTTGGGGCCGACGACACCGGTGAGGTTGCTGGGAAAGCTGACTTGCGTGGGATCGACGAAGGATTTGAAGCCGGCGAGCTTGATCTTGGTCAGCCGCATCTCGATGTGACGCCCCCAAGAAAGTACGGGCGTAGTGTAGAGTAAATCGCCATGCCCTCACAGCCCACGAGCGCTCTCGAGACCTTCGCCAATCCGCGGCCGGAGAACGATTACACGATCCGCATGCGGATACCGGAGTTCACCTGTCTCTGTCCGAAGACCGGGCAGCCCGACTTCGCGACGCTGGAGCTCGAGTACGTGCCGGACCGCACCTGCGTGGAGCTCAAATCCCTCAAGCTCTACATCTGGTCGTTTCGCAACCGCGGCGCCTTCCACGAGGCGGTGACCAACGAGATCGCCGACCACCTCGCCGGCACGCTCGCGCCCCGGTTCCTGCGGCTGCGGGCGCGCTTCAAAGTACGGGGCGGCATTTACACCAGTGTGATCGTGGAGCGGCGGCAGCCGGGGTGGGCCCCGGCGCCCGCGGTCGCCCTTTCTTAAGAACTCCTTAGACCGGCCAACCTGGCACTGTACACGCTGTGGTACGCCGGTATAATCGCGCGTCCTTCACAAGGCACATGCTTTTGAGGAGCGACGAATGCCGGCCAAGAAGCCCGCGCCGAAGTCCGCGAAGGGTAAAAAGGCGGCAACCTTGAGGCCCGCGGCCAAGAAGCCGGCGGCGGCGGCCCGCAGGCCGCAGGCCGAGCAGCGCAGCAGGGACGTCGAGCGCGCCAAAGTGGCGTCCGCTCACGCACACAAGACGGCGGCAGCGCCGGCCAGGGCACATGCGCCCGCCGAGGACGCCGCGACCACCACTCCCACGAATACGGAAGCAACCATAGAGATGCGCAAGGCCGCACATTCCACATCCCAGACGACGCCGGCCGCGAAGCCGCCGGCAGCCAGTTCCCGCGACGATATCCATGTACAACCGGCAGTGACCTCGGGCCCGGGTTCGGCCGATCAGGACGAGGTCGAAGGCGCGGAGCCCGGAAGCCTGCTCGCAGGCCCGCGCAACGTCCAGCCGTACATCGTCCAAGCGCGGCGAACAGTACATGAGCAAGGAACAGCTCGAGCACTTCCGCCAGATCCTCAACAGCTGGAAGCGCGATCTGATGGTCGAAGTCGACCGCACGGTCTCGCACATGAAGGACGAGGCGGCTAACTTCCCCGATCCCAACGACCGCGCCACCCAGGAGGAGGAATTCAGCCTGGAGCTGCGCACGCGCGATCGCGAGCGCAAGCTCATTCGCAAGATCGATGAGGCGCTGAAGCGTATCGATGACGGCAGCTACGGCTACTGCCTGGAGACCGGCGAGGAGATCGGCATCAAGCGCCTGGAGGCGCGGCCGGTCGCGACCCTGAGCATCGAGGCCCAGGAGCGGCGCGAGCGACGCGAGCGGCAGTACGGCGACCGCGACGATCGATACCGCTAGGTATCGACCTCCCGGAGCCCTCCCAGGGCCTAGGGAGGCCCATGTATACCGGGAGGTTTGCCCCGTCCCCCACGGGGTCCTTGCACCTCGGCTCCCTATTGGCTGCCGTCGGCAGCTTCCTCGATGCGCGCAGCCTGCGGCGGCCGCTGGCTCGTGCGCATGGAGGACCTCGACCGGCGCGCGTGGTGCCCGGCAGCGCGGATGAAATGCTGCGCACCCTCGAGGCTTTCGGCCTGCTGTGGGATGGCGATGTCGAGTACCAGAGCCGCCGGACACATCTCTATGCCGAGGCGCTGCGAATCCCTGCGCGCAGCCGGCCGCACCTTCGAGTGCAGCTGCTCGCGGCGGGAGCTCAACGCGGAAGATTCGGGCTATCCGGGGACGTGCCGTGAAGGGCCGCGAAGGCCCGGCGACACCGCGACCCGCTTCAGGGTCGAAGAGACGCAGACCATCGACTTCGATGACCGCTTCCAGGGCCCGATTGCGCTCGCAATGGGCAAGTTCGGAGATGTCATCGTACGGCGCCGCGACGGAATCTTTGCCTATCAGCTCGCGGTCATCGTCGATGATGCCATACAAGGAATCACCGACGTCGTGCGTGGCGCGGACCTCCTCGAGAGCACCGGATGGCAGATCGCCCTGCAGCGCGCGCTGCGCCTGCGGACGCCTCGCTACGGGCATCTACCGCTGCTGCTCGAGCGCACCGGCGACAAGCTCTCGAAATCCCGTCGCTCAACGGCGCTCGGTCCGCGCCCGCGCCAGTGCGGAGATGCTGAACGCGCTGCTGCTCCTGGGTCTCTCCCCGCCTGCGGAGCTTGCGCGTGAGGCGCCCACCACTCTGCTCGAATGGGCGACAAAAGCCTGGCGAAGAGCAGCCGCCGCCCCTCGTACGCGAGCTGTTTTGCCCGCGGCGGAGTAGTCCGCCGGCACGGCTCACAGACAAGCCCTGCCGGCGGCAGCTGACAAATCAGCCGGCGTCGACGTCCCGCATCGAGAGGCGGATCCGGCCCTGGCGGTCGACCTCCAGCACCTTCACGCGGATGACATCGCCTTCCTTGAGCTTGTCGCTGACGCGCTCGACACGCTCGTTGGAGATCTGTGAGATGTGCACCAGGCCGTCGCGGCCCGGCAGGATGGTGACGAACGCGCCGAAATCCATCAGGCGGGCCACCTTGCCCTCGTAGATGTGGCCGACTTCGACGTCGGCGGTGATCAGCTCGATGCGCCGCTGCGCCTCGCGGCCCGCGGTGCCGTTCACCGAAGCGATCTTCACCGTGCCGTCGCTCTCGATGTCGATGGTCGTGCCCGTCTCCTCCGTGATCTGACGGATCACCGCCCCGCCCTTGCCGATGACATCGCGGATCTTCTCCGAATCGATCTTCATCGTGATGATGGACGGAGCCCACTCCGACATGCGGTCGCGCGACTCGTGGATGACCTTGTTCATCTCTCCGAGGATGTGCAGCCGGCCCTCGCGCGCCTGCTCCAGAGCGACCTTCATGATCTCGGGCGTGACGCCCTCGACCTTGATGTCCATCTGCAGCGCGGTCACGCCGTCTTTCGTACCGGCAACCTTGAAATCCATGTCGCCGAGGTGATCCTCGTCGCCCAGGATGTCGGTGAGGACCTTGTAGCGGCTGCCCTCGAGCACCAGTCCCATCGCCACACCCGCCACCGGCGCCTTGATCGGCACGCCCGCGTCCATCAGCGACAGGGAGCTGCCGCAGACGCTCGCCATGGAGCTCGAGCCGTTGGACTCCAGGATCTCCGACACGATGCGGATGACATAGGGAAAGGTCGCCATGTCGGGCATCACCGCTTTGACACTGCGGCGCGCGAGATTGCCGTGGCCGATCTCGCGACGCTTGGGCGAGCCCATCATTCCGGTCTCACCCACCGAGAACGGCGGGAAGTTGTAGTGCAGCATGAAGGGCTCGCGGCGCTCGCCCTCCAGGCCATCGATGATTTGCGAGTCGCGCGTGGTACCGAGCGTCGTCACGACGAGTGCCTGCGTCTCG
The DNA here is from genome assembly GCA_963726045.1 of uncultured Pseudomonadota bacterium. Classification (GTDB taxonomy): domain Bacteria; phylum Pseudomonadota; class Gammaproteobacteria; order Steroidobacterales; family Steroidobacteraceae; genus 13-2-20CM-66-19. The sequence continues at coordinate 391,850 of CAVSAZ010000006.1, read as the reverse complement.
CCGCGGGTGAAGAGCGCGGAGCCATGGGTGCGCGGCAGCACGCCCACCTTGACGGTGATCGGTCGAACCGTCTTGGTGTCGCGGCCGTCGATACGCGGCTCGCCGTTCAGGATCCGCTGGCGCACGATGTTGCTCTCGAGCTTGAAGAGCGCACCGTCGATCTGGTCCGCCTTCCACTTGGGCGACTCGCCACCGGTGAGGGTGGTGGTGGTCTGTGCCTTGACCTCGGAGATGCGCGCATGACGCTGCTGCTTCTCCGTGATGGTATAGGCCTGCGCGAGGGCGGCCTGGGCGTGCAGCGCGACCGCGCTCTCCAGCTCCGCATTCTCCGCCGCGGGCTGCCAGCCCCAGCGCGGCTTGCCGGCTTCCGCCACCAGCTCGCGGATCGCGCGGATGGCGGTCTGCATCTGCTGGTGGCCGAAGACCACCGCGCCCAACATCACTTCTTCCGACAGGCCCTTGGCCTCGGACTCCACCATGAGCACGCCGTGCTCGGTGGCCGCCACGACCAGGTGCAGCTGCGATTCGGCGAGCTCCTTGGCCGGGGGATTGAGGAGATATTGGCCGTCCTTCCAGCCGACCCGGGCAGCGCCGATCGGGCCGTTGAACGGGACGCCGGACAGACTGAGCGCCGCGGAAGCGCCGAGGAGCGCGGCGATGTCAGGATCGATCTCCGGGTCGACCGAGAGCACCGTCGCGACCACCTGCACTTCGTTGTAAAAACCGTCCGGGAAGAGCGGGCGGATCGGACGATCGATGAGGCGCGACGTCAGCGTCTCTTTCTCGGTCGGACGACCCTCACGCTTGAAGAAGCCGCCCGGGATGCGTCCCGCGGCATAGGTCTTCTCTACGTAGTTGACGGTGAGGGGGAAGAAATCGCGGCCGGCGGCGGCCGTTGTGCGGGCGCATGCGGTGACCAGCACCACGGTATCGCCCATCGAGACCCGTACGGCGCCTTCGGCCTGGCGGGCCATCTCGCCCGTTTCGATGGTGACCGTGTGCGGACCGTACTGAAATGACTTACTGACTGGCAAGCGAGAGCCCTCGGAAATAAAGATGGGTTCCAAACACAAAGGCCGCGCGATCGGCGGCCTTGATGCTGGGGTGTTAGCGGCGAAGTCCCAGGCGCTCGACGAGCTCCTGGTACTTTGCGGGTTGCGTGGACTTGAGATAGTCGAGGAGCTTGCGGCGTTGGTTGACGAGCTTGACCAGACCCCGGCGGGAGGAGTGATCGCGCTTGTGCGCCGTGAAGTGTTCGCCGAGTCCGTTGATACGCTCCGAAAGGAGCGCCACCTGGACCTCGGGGGAGCCGGTGTCGGCGGCATCGCGCCGGTACTGCGCCAGAATGCCGCCTTTTTTCTCGCTGGTAAGAGCCATTGCGCCTAAATCCTAAGTGACTGTCTTAAGTAGCCTTTTGGGAAGCCGGGAATTTTAACCGCTGTAATGCCTCTGCCACAAGCTGGCGACGGTAATTTAGAGCTATACTCGCTCGGCCATGAATCGCGCACTGATCATCGGCATTCTCAGCCTGGGGGCCCAGGTGGCCTGCTCCACGACGCCGTCGCATCCCGCGGTGCATACCGCCTCGGCAATTCCGCCGGGCTGGTGCGCCAAAGCCGACGGTACTGCACTGAGGCCAGGCTCGCCCGGCTGCAACTCCGCGACCAGGACGTATTCCGGAGAGCAATTGCGGCAAACCGGGTTTACGGACGCTCGGCCACGCGCTGCAGATGCTCGATCCAGACGTCACGGTCCACGGTCAGTAGACCGGATCCGTGAACAGCCGCCGCGGCCGCACCTTCCCCCGGCCGTCGGATTCCCCTAGGCCTAGAAAAGCGCTTCCCCGGGTCGTACAGCCTGACACGCCCGGGCGCGGGACTGCGCACCAGCACGACCTCCTGTCCATGTCCGATGCGATCGGCCTGCCAGGTCTCCAGAGCCACCGCCGGCAGATGTCCGAGAGGCCGGTCGGTCGGCAACAACTCGAGGCTGCCCTGCTCGCAGGCGAGTGTCACGGCCTCGAGCGTGTGCATCCGCTCCTCTTCGAAAGGCTCCACCCAACTGCGTCGCAACGCGGCGACGTGCCCGCAGGTACCCAACGCGCGCGCGATATCCTCCGCCAGGGTCCGCACGTACGTGCCCTTGGAGCAGAGAACGTCGAGCTCCACCGTCGCCTCCGCTTGCGCCACCGGCTCGAGCTCGAAGATCTCGATGTCCCTCGGGGCGCGCTCGACCGTCACGCCGGCGCGCGCCAGCCGGTAAAGCGGCTGGCCGTCGCGCTTCAGGGCCGAATACATCGGCGGGATTTGCCGCCCGGCGCCGTGAAAGCCGCGCAATGCCGGCAGCAGGCCCTGCTGCCAGTCCGGCGGCACCGGTGCCTCCTCGACGACCGGTCCCTCGCGATCGCCGGTGGCCGTGCGCGCTCCAAGAGCGATGGTGAAGCGGTAGCGCTTGCGGCTGGAGAGAATCTCACCGGCGATCTTGGTCGCCTCGCCGAGACACAGCGGCAACATACCGGTGGCGAGCGGATCCAGGCTGCCGGCGTGCCCCGCCTTGCAGCCGCCGAGGAGCCGGCGCACGCGCTGCAGCGCCGCGTTGGAAGACATCCCCGCCGGCTTGTCGAGCAACAGAATGCCCGCGGCCCGGGGCCGCTCAATCATTTGCTTTCGAGCTATCGTCGGCGACCGCGCGATCGATGAGCCCGGTGAGGCGCGCGGCCTTTTCGGCGCTGTCATCGAACACGAATTCGAGCCGCGGGGCGTGGCGTAATCCCAACCGCCGTCCGACTTCGCCGCGGAGGAACCCGGCGGCGCGAGTGAGGCCGCGTCTGCACCTCCTCCGCAGCATGCATCGAGGCGAACGGCGCATAGAAGATCCGGGCCACGGCCATGTCGGCCGCGAGGCTGACACTGGTGATCGTGACGTTGCCGACGCGCGGGTCCTTGACCTCGCGCGCGATCAGCTCCGCCAGCACGCGCTGCAGCTCCGATTCGATCTTGCGCAGCCGTCCTCCCGGCGCGCTCCGCGCCTCGGGAGGCAGGACTCCGCGCGAGCTTTTCTTCCTCGTCACTGCAGGGTCCGGGCAACCTCGAGGCGGGCGAAGCACTCGATCTGATCGTTGACGCGCACGTCCTGGTAGTTCTTCACGCCGATGCCGCATTCGGTGCCGGCGCGCACCTCGCCGACATCGTCCTTGAAGCGACGCAGCGACTCCAGCGCCCCCTCGAAGATGACGACGTTCTCGCGCAGCACGCGGATCGGATTGTTGCGCCTGACAAAACCCTCGATCACCAGGCAGCCGGCGACGACGCCGAACTTGCTGGAGCGGAACACTTCCCGCACCTGCGCCGTGCCCACGATCTGCTCCTTGATCTCCGGCCGCAGCAGGCCGGTCATCATCTGCCTCACGTCATCGATGGCTTCGTAGATGATGCTGTAGTAACGGACCTCGACACCGGTCTCCTTCATCGCTTCGCGGGCGCCGGAGTCGGCGCGGACGTTGAAGCCGATGACGAGCGCCTTGGAGGCGGCCGCGAGCTGCACGTCGGACACGGTGATTCCGCCCAGGCCGCTCGCGACGAGCTTGACCTGCACTTCGTCCGTCGAAAGCTTGGTGAGCGACTCACGCAGCGCCTCGACGCTGCCCTGCACGTCACCCTTGAGGAGCACCGCGACGACCCCCGCCTTGTCCTCACCGAGCTGCGAGAACACGTCCTCGGCGCGCGTCGCCGTGCGAGCGAGCTTCACGTCACGGAACTTGCCCTGGCGGTAGAGCGCCACTTCGCGTGCCTTGCGCTCGCTCTCGACCGCAAGGACCTCCTCGCCGGCATTCGGCGCACTCGAAAGTCCGAGCACCACGACCGGCATGGAGGGAGAGGCCTCCTCCACCGGGCGGCCGTTCTCATCGAAGAGCGCCCGCACGCGCCCGAACTCGGAGCCGGCGATGATGGGATCGCCGAGGCGCAGTACGCCTTTCTTGACGAGCACGGTGGCCACCGCGCCGCGGCCCTTCTCGATGCTCGACTCGATCACCAGGCCGGCCGCCAGGCCGGTGCGCGGGGCGCTCAGCTCCAGCACTTCAGCCTGCAGCAGCACCGCCTCCAGCAGCTGGTCGATCCCCTCCCCGGTTCGCGCCGAAACGTTGACGAACATGTTTTCCCCGCCCCAGGCCTCGGGGATCACTTCCTGCTTCGCGAGCTCGGTGCGTACCCGATCCGGATCCGCATCGCTCTTGTCCATCTTGTTGACGGCCACGACGATCGGCACTCCCGCGGCCTTGGCGTGTTGAATCGCCTCGATCGTCTGTGGCATCACGCCATCGTCCGCCGCGACCACCAGGATGACGATGTCCGTCGCCTTCGCGCCGCGCGCGCGCATCGCCGTGAAAGCGGCGTGGCCCGGGGTATCGAGGAATGTGATGACGCCTTTCGGCGTCTCCACGTGATAGGCGCCGATGTGCTGCGTGATTCCACCCGCTTCGCCGGCCGCAACCTTGGCGCGCCGGATGTAGTCGAGCAGCGAGGTCTTGCCGTGATCGACGTGACCCATGACGGTGACGACCGGCGGCCGCGGCTCGAGCTCCGCCGTCTTCGGTGCCGCGCCCTGCAGGTCGACCTCGATCTGATTCTCCTTGAGGAGCTTCGGCGTGTGTCCCAACTCCTCGACCACGAGCACCGCAGTGTCCTGGTCGATCGGCTGGTTGATGGTCGCCATGACGCCCATGTTCATGAGGACCTTGATGACCTCGGTCGCCTTGATCGCCATCTTCTGCGCCAGCTCCGCGACGGTCACCGTCTCGCCGACGCTGACCTCGCGCACAACGGGTGCGGTGGGCATCTCGAAGCCATGACGTCCCTCGCTGGCGCTCGTCAGCGCGCGCGATTTGACGCGCCGCTTCTTCTTGTAACGCGAGCTGACATCGGTGGCGACGTGCAGCTCCTGCCTGCCGTAGCGCGTGTGCCGATCATCCGCGGCGGGACGGTCCCGGGAGGGAGCGGCCGGCGCAGGTGCGCGCTCCCGCGAGGCCGGTGTGGCGGCCGGCGGTCGGCGCGGCGGTGACGGTGCGCGGCGGGATGACGGTGCGCGGCGGGTCCGCGGCTGCGACTGGCGCCGCTGTGCTTTCCGGCACCGGGCGACGGTCCGGGTGCGAGTGACGCTCCTGCGCCTGACGCTCCTGCTGCTCGCGTTGCGTCGTCTGACGCTGCTGGTCCTCGCGCTCACGCTCGCGGCGCTCTTCCTCCTCACGCACCCGCAGCTCCGCGGCGCGACGCGCGTCATCCAGAGCGCGGCGGCGGGCGGCTTCCTCTTCCTCGACGCGGCGGCGGTTGTCCGCTTCCAACTGCTCGCGCTCGCGGCGCTCGGTCTCCACACGCTCGGTCTCGCGGCGAACGACTTCCTCGGCCTCGCGCCGCTTCTGGTCGATCTCGTCCTGCTGCTGGCGCGCCTGCTCCTCGAGCACGTCGCGCTTGATGTAGGTGCGCTTCTGACGGACCTCGACACTGACCGTGCGTGCGCGCCCCTGCGCGCTCGCCAGCTTCAGCTCGCTTTGCGTCTTGCGTTTGAGAGTGATCCTGCGCGGCGCCGCGTCGCGCTCGCTCTCCGCGCCGCCGTGACTGCGGCGCAGGTGCGTCAGCAACTCGAGCTTCGCATCGTCGCTGATCCGATCGTCGGGGCCGTTGACCTTGATACCGGCCTGATCGAGCTGCACGAGCAGCCGATCCACCGGCACCTTCAGGACCTCGGCAAACTGGGAAACCGTCACTTCCGCCATACTTTTCGTATCCTCAGGCCTGTCCCGCCTGGAACCAGGGGGCCCGGGCGGTCATGATGAGCTTGCCGGCTTCTTCGACGGCGAGTCCCTCGATGTCTTTCAAATCCTCCACCGACTGCTCCGCGAGATCCTCGCGCGTGCGCACGCCGCGCCGCGCCAGGGCGAGGGCCAGATCCGGGCTCATGCCCTCGAGCAGCAGCAGATCGTCCGCCGGCATCGACTGGTCCAGCGTCTCCTCGCTCGCGATGGCCTGCGTGAGCAGCACGTCGCGCGCGCGATTGCGCAGCTCCTTGACGATCTCCTCGTCGAATTCCTCGATGGAGGCCAGCTCCGCCTGCGGCACGTAGGCGATTTCCTCGACGGTCGAGAACCCCTCCTGCGCCAGGATGGTAGCCACGTCCTCGTCAACGTCGAGCTGCTTCATGAACAGCTGCACCAGCGTCTTGGCCTCCGACTCGCTCTTCGCCTCGGCATCCGACTCCGTCATGACGTTGAGCTCCCAGCCGGTGAGCTGGCTGGCGAGGCGGATGTTCTGGCCGCCGCGGCCGATCGCCTGGGAAAGCTTCTCCTCCGCGACCGCGATGTCCATGCTGTGGGAATCCTCGTCCATGACGATCGACATGACTTCCGCCGGCGACATCGCGTTGATGACGAACTGCGCCGGATTCTCGTTGTGCGGAATGATGTCGACACGCTCGCCGGCGATCTCGTTGGAGACCGCCTGCACCCGCGAGCCGCGCATACCGACGCAGGCGCCCACCGGGTCGATGCGCGGATCATTGCTGCGCACCGCGATCTTGGCTCGAACCCCGGGGTCGCGCGCGGCGCCCAGGATCTGGATGAGACCTTGGCCGACTTCCGGCACCTCGAGCTTGAAGAGCTCGATCAGGAACTCCGGCGCGGTGCGTGTCAGGAAAAGCTGCGGCCCGCGCAGCTCCGAGCGCACTTCTTTCAGGAACGCCTTGATGCGATCCTGCGCCTTCACCTGCTCGCGCGGAATCATGTCGGTGCGCGGCACGAAGCCCTCGGCGTTGGAGCCGAGGTCCACGAAGATACCGTTGCGGTCGACGCGCTTGACGACGCCGCTCACCAGTGTGCCGACGCGATCCTGGTAGGCGTCAACGACCTGCTGGCGCTCCGCCTCGCGCACTTTCTGCACGATGACCTGCTTGGCCTGCTGCGCGGCGATGCGGCCGAACGACACCGACTCCATCGGCTCCTCGACGTAACCACCAGCCTCGACCTTCGCGTCGAGCTCGCGTGCGTCATCCATACGCAGCTCGCGCTCCGGCGCCTCGAGCTCCGTCGAGTCGTCGGCAAACACCTTCCAGCGGCGGAAAGTCTCGTAGTCGCCGCTCTTGCGGTCGATGGCGACCCGCGCATCCCATTCCTCGCCGTGTTTCTTGCGGGTAGCCGAGGCCAGAGCCGCCTCGAGCGCCTCGAAGATCACCTCCTTGTCGACGCCTTTCTCGTTGGAGACCGCATCGACGACCATCAGGATTTCCTTGTTCACTCTGTCACCTCTCGCCCGTCAATCTGGCCTTGCCAATCTCTGAAAAAGACATCGCGACACGCTCGCCATCGACCTCGAGGGCAATGCCGGCCTCATCGGTGCCGACAAGCGTCCCGGTGTAACGGCGCCGCCCCTCGCGCGCCACAGTCAACTCCATCGCCACCCGCGAGCCGACGAAGCGCGCGAAGTGCGCCGGCGTGCGCAACACCCGGTCGAACCCCGGCGACGAAACCTCGAGCGAATACGCAGTGGGTATCGGGTCCTCGACATCGAGCAGAGCCGACACTTCCCGGCTCACCCGCTCGCAGTCCTCGAGCCCCACTCCCTCGGGACGATCAATGAAGAGTCGCACCACGGCGCTACCGCCTCCCGCGGTATGCTCGAGCTCAACCAGCTCGTAGCCCAGCCGCCCGACGAGGGGCTCGATGAGGGCTATGAGCCGCTCTCGCAAGGTTGCGGGCATGGTCGTTAGAAACCTGGAAACGGCCACGCCGTTTCGGCCATAAAAAATAAAGGGCCGTTAGGCCCATTCATTCGATCAAAAAAGAAAAAGCCCCTCGGGGGGCTTTTCTGGTCTCGTCCCCCGCGGCCGAGGGCCGTGGGGGCGCGCATTGTACCCGTTTCCTCGGGAGCATCAAAGCCAGATTGCGGAACTCGGCTGACCTGATGCCAGGGTAGTATCACTCGATGGTCGAGAGCCTCCAACTGTGGCGAAACATCGGCATTGCCGCCTGCGACGCCGCGATGACCCGCTATGAGCAGGGCGCCCTCCTCACGCGCGGGCCGCGCATCGAGTGGCTCGGGGCGGAGCGCGATCTGCCCGCGGATTGCCGTCCCGATGAATCGCACGACCTGCGGGGCGGCTGGCTGACTCCCGGTCTCATCGATTGTCACACTCATCTGGTGTTCGCGGGCACGCGAGCCACGGAATACGCCGACCGGCTGCGCGGGCGCTCCTACGAGGAGATTGCCCGGGCGGGCGGCGGCATTCTTTCCAGCATGCGCGCCGTACGGGCCGCCTCGGAGCAACAGCTGCTGCGATGAGAGCCTGCCCCGACTGCAGGCGCTGCTCGCCGAAGGCGTCACCACGGTCGAGATCAAGTCGGGCTACGGCCTCACCCTGGAGGACGAGGCCAAGATGCTGCGGGTCGCGAGATCGCTCTCTCGTCGCCGTGCCCGTCACCGTCAGCACGACTCTGCTTGGCCGCCCATGCCCTGCCGCCGGAGTATGCCGGCCGGGCCGACGACTACATCGACGAGATAGCGGGGAAGTGGCTGCCGCAGCTACATGCCGAAGGATTGCTCGATGCTGTGGACATCTTCTGCGAAAACATCGCATTCAGTGTCGAACAGGCAGAAAGGCTCTTCGATGCCGCCGGCCGTCTCGGTATTGCCGTGAAGATGCACGCCGAGCAGCTCTCGAATCTCGGCGGCAGCCTGCTCGCGGCGCGCCGGCGAGCGCTCTCCAGCGATCATCTGGAATACGCGACCGCCGCGGAAGCCGCGGCCCTGGCTGGCGCGGGCACCGTGGCGGTGCTCCTGCCCGTGGCCTTCTTCTGCCTGGCGGAGAGCGCAAAAGCCGCCCCTGGCGGCCCTGCGCGCAGCCGGTGCCAGCGATGGCCGTCGCGACGGACTGCAACCCTGGCTCGGCCCCCGGCTGCTCCCTTCTGCTGGCGATGAGCATGGCCACCCGATTGTTCGGCCTGACCTGCGAGGAAGCATTGTCGGGGGTCACCCGGCACGCCGCCCGCGCCCTGGCGATGCAGGACGATCGCGGCACGCTGGCCCCCGGCAAGGCCGCCGATTTCGTGGTGTGGGACATCAGGGAGCCGGAGGAGCTCGGCTATTGGAGCGGCTTCAATCCCTGCCGCGCGGTCGTCAAGGGCGGCCGGCTGGTCTCCTGAGCCGTATGGAGAGCGGCCCGGGAAGCGCGCGCGTCGATCGCTGGCTCTTCGGCGCGCGCCTCTTCAAGTCGCGCTCTCTGGCCGCCGAGGCTGTGAACGGCGGCAAGGTGCACATCAATCGGGCGCGGGTACGTCCCTCCCATAGCCTGCGGCCAGGGGACCTCGTGACCTTCGCCCGGGGCGTCATCGACTTCGAGTGTGTCGGTGGTCGCGATCCCGCAGCGGCGCGGGCCAGCCAAGGAGGCCGTGGGCTGCTACGACAGAGACGGAGGCCAGCCGCGCACGGCGTGAACAGCACGCCCAGCGGATGCGTCTTGCCGCTGCGCATGACTCCACGCCCGGAAGAGCGTCCGGACAAGCATCAGAGACGTGAGCTGCGGCGCCTGCGGGGTCGATAAACGTCGCAAGCGGACAGGTTGCCCCCTTTCGATTAGCCGATAATCGCCTCATATTGGTTGGCGCGGATCGCTCCCGGCGATCCGCGCGAGCGCAGGGTATTGGCTTTTTCGGCCTCGCGGCCCAGGGAACGGCCCTGGGCCGCTTGATGATTCGCTTTTGCACGGCCGGATGACACGCTACGAGGTTCCTACATGTCTCTGAGCGTCTTCGACATCTTCAAGATCGGCATCGGGCCGTCGAGCTCGCACACCATGGGGCCGATGCGCGCCGCGCAGGAGTTCGTCCTGGGCCTGGAGCGCGACGGGCTTCTGCCGGCGACGCAGCAGGTGATGGTCGCGCCTCTACGGCTCTCTCGCCCTGACCGGCCTCGGTCACGGCACCGACCGCGCGGTGCTCGTTGGCCTCGAGGGCGGGGATCCGGAGACGGTCGATCCCGACAGCATCGAGCCCACGCTGCAGCGCATCCGGACGAGCCATCGCATCCGCCTCCTCGGCCGGCACGAGATCGACTTCAACGAGAAGGCGCAGCTCCTGCTGCTGCGCACGGAGCGCCTGCCGGCGCATCCGAATGGCATGCGGTTCGCGGCAGCCGCCGCGGATGGCAAGACGCTACGCGAGGAGGAGTACTACTCCATCGGCGGCGGCTTCATCGTCCGCGGCGGCGAGGACTCAGGCGCGCGAGGCGACAGAACGGCCCGCAGCCGCCCTACCCGTTCAGCTCCGCGGCCGAGCTGCTCGCGCTCTGCCGGGAGCACGGGCTCGAGCTCTTCGAGCTGGTGCTGGCGAACGAGCGCACTTGGGCCAGCGAGGCGCAGGTGCGCGCCGGAGTGCTGCACCTCTGGGAGGTCATGCGCGGCTGCGTCGAGCGCGGCTTCCATCAGAGCGGTGTGCTGCCCGGGCCCCCTGAAAGTGCGCCGGCGCGCGCCGAAGCTCTACCGCGTGCTCTCGGAGAGCGGCCCGTCACGACCGCTCGATGCGATGGACTGGGTGAACGCGTTCGCTCTCGCCGTCAACGAGGAGAATGCCGCCGGCGGCCGCGTCGTCACGGCGCCCACCAACGGCGCGGCGGGCATCGTGCCGGCGGTGCTGCACTTCTATCGCCGCTTCGAGCCCGGCGCGAGCGACGAAGGCGTCATGCGCTTCCTGCTCGCCGCGGCCGCCATCGGCATGCTCTACAAGCGCAACGCCTCGATCTCCGGCGCCGAGATGGGATGTCAGGGTGAGGTCGGTGTCGCCTGCTCCATGGCCGCGGCCGGCCTGGTGGCGGCGCTGCAGGGCAGCAACGAGCAGATCGAGAACGCCGCCGAGATCGGCATGGAGCACAACCTCGGCCTGACCTGCGACCCGGTGGGCGGGCTGGTGCAGATCCCGTGCATCGAGCGCAACGCCATGGGCGCCGTGAAGGCGATCAACGCGGCGCGGCTCGCGATGCGCGGCGACGGCTCGCACAAAGTCTCGCTCGATCACGTCATCGCGACCATGCGCCAGACCGGCGCCGACATGTCGACGATCTACAAGGAGACCTCGCAGGGAGGCCTGGCCGTAAACGTTACTGAATGTTAGCGCTGGATCCGGGCTCCTGGCCCGGCCCAGCGCGCCGCGATCAAAAAGCGTGGTTTTTGCTCGCGCTCCGCCACCTGCGGCGGCGGGGCACATCCATGTGCCTTACCTGACACGTCAGAGCGGCGGCGGTGGTACCGGCGGCGAGCGCGACGCGATTGCGGCCACCGTCTTTGGCGTCGTAGAGCGCTTCGTCGGCGCGGTGGCGCAGAGACTCCAGAGTGTCGCCGGGCTCCCCGGTAGCGACGCCGATGGATAGCGTGACGTTGCCGGGGTACTGCATTCCGTCCGCGTGAGTAATGACGGTGCGCGTGGCGGTGGCGCGGATATCTTCCGCAAGAGTGGCGGCGTCCTCGAGGCATTTGTCACACAGGAGCAGCGCGAACTCATCGCCCCCCAGGCGGGCGGCCATGTCCTCGCCGCTCTGGTGCTCGCGCAGGATATCCGCGACCTTGGCCAGCACCTTGTCGCCGATGACGTGCCCGTGCGTGTCGTTGACCCGCTTGAAGTGATCGACGTCGACGGCAAGGAAAACGACGCCGATGAGCTCGGAGCTTTCCCGCGCCTCGACGGCGCGGCGCAGGCCATGAAGGTTGTTGAGGCCGGTGAGAGGATCGCGCAGCGGCTCGGTCTGGGCGCGCTCCAGTCGCTCCATCACGTGATCGACTTCCTCACGCTGCCGGGCGAGCTGCTGATGCAGCAGCGCCGAGAACGGTCTGCAGCATCGAGGCCTCCGCCAGCACTCTGCTCACCCTCTCGGCGAAGGCGTCGCCGCCGGCCTCGTGCCGGCGCGCCTCCGCGATGGCATCGTCCAGAGTCAGAGTGAAGCGCTTGACGGTCGCTCTCGGCGTGCGCGGCCTCCTTTTCCGAGTCCCCGAGCACCTCACGGAGCTGACTCTGCGCCAGCTCGAAAGCCTGCACGTCGCGCCCGGCGATGTGCAGGGCGTGGAGGCGGCAGATCTCGGTATCCGAAAGGAGGCTGTCGGCGGCGAGAAGCTTATCGAGCTCGCGGGTGAGGCCCGGGTTGAGGTCGGCGGCATGCTCGTACCACACCGCGTAGCTCACCGGGATGGTAGCCGGCCTTGTGAGGCGACATCAGCTGCAGCGCCCGCCGCAGGATCGCGGCGCTTTCTTCCCTCGAGTGCTGGTAGCGCATTGTTATTCGTAACGCCTCTCACGGGGCTGATTTGCGGTGGGGCTGCTTTTACATTTGATTATAGACACCCCCGCCGGTGCCGCGCGAGAAAACGACCACCGGCGCGACTGGTCGCGGACGCTCCCAAAGGCTTCTGGCCCCCCTGAGCCGGGCCTCAGCACCATCCCCGGGATCCATCCGCGACGTCGCGCCTATCCCCCCGTCAGGCGGGCGGAGCCGATGCGAACCCTGTTTTTTGCTTTTCCGCAGCCTCGGCGGCGTGCTCTCTCTTGATGCGCTCGTAGATCTCCTCACGATGCACCGCGATGCTCTTCGGCGCATTGATGCCGACGCGCACCTGATTGCCCTTCACCCCGAGAACGGTGATCGTCACGTCATCCCCGATCATGACGGTCTCACCCACGCGCCTGGTAAGAATCAACATACTGGTTATCCTCTGTAGTTGGTGTATCCAAATCGATGTGAAAGGGGAGCTCAGCGCTCTCCCGACCCCGAAACCCGGCCTGGCGGCGCCGCCCGATAGCCCAGAATGACCTCGCCCCGGTCGTGAGTGACGGTGACGGGTGCGATGTGGGTCAGACGGTCGAGCGTGGCGTTGATGTTGCGAACGCTGAAGGCGCCACCCACCTGCTGCGTGGCGGCACGCGGATCGGCGATCACGATGCGCTCGGTGGTGTAGCGGCTGATGTCGCTGACGAAGTCCTTCAGCGGCTCACCCTGAGTTTCCATCATGCCGTCGCGCCAGCGGATCACCTTCGGCCCCACGATGGAATGCACGTCGGCGACCAGGCCCACCGGCGAGTATTCGATCTGCTGGCCGGAGCCGAGGCGCCTGCTCCAGGAGGGCACCGCCTGACCGTCATCCAACGCCTCGACGGCGACCAGTACCGCTCATGACACTGACCCGGACGTCACCGTCCGCCATCTGATAGACGTCGAAACGCGTGCCGAGCACCTGCACCTGGCTGTGCGCAAGCAGGATGCGGAAGGGCCGGCTGGGATCGTGCACGACCTGGAAGTAAGCCTCGCCGCGGAGGAGCCGCACCCGCCGATCGCTCGGGCTGCCCACCCACTCGAGCTCGGTCTGTGTATTCAGGCCGACGACGCTGCCGTCCGGCAGAACCACGTTACGAACCTGTCCGGTAGCACGTCCGATACGTCTGTGCGACGTAACCTTCGCTGCGCAGGACCGACCATCCGATCGCAACCGCCACAACCACGGCGGCAGCAACGGAGCCCGACGCCCACACCGTTCCGGACGCGAGCCATTCCCACAGAATCCGAGTCAAGGAGCGCGCCGGCCTCACTTCGCGGACGCTGTCTAGAACGTCCGCGCATGGACGCCCCTTCAGCTCCATGAGCACATCGAGCAGATACCGCTGGGCGTGAAATTCCCGGGCGTTCTCCGGATCGGCGATCCAGGTCTCGAATGCCTGGCGTTGCACGATCGTAAGGCGGCGGCCGATGCGGGTATGCCAGCTGGCAGCCTGATGGCGAACCCGGCGTCGACTGAGGAAAGCGCGAATGCTCACTCGAACCTCCGCCAGATCGATGCCACGCGCGCAAAGGCGGTCGCGACAGGTCTTGAGCGCCTTGGTCATGCGCTTGTCCACCCGCTTCTCCGAGATGCCGAGCGCGGCGGCGATCTCCTTACGGGGTTTGCCTTGCACGTGTGCCATCACAAAAACACTTCGAAGATTCGGTCGTAACTCTTTGATTACATTGGCCAAATGCTGCCTGATCTGATCCGCCATCGCCTGCCGGTCCGGCCCCATGCGGTGGTCGGGTACCTCCTCCATTCCCGCCGAGCCCGTGATCATGGCGTTCTCGAGACGCCGCCGCCGCAGATGCATCAGCGCGAAATTCGTCGCCACCTTGAAGAGCATGGCGCGCGGAAACAGCACCTGCTCGGGGCGGTATGTCCGGTGCATCTGCTCGAAAGTGTCCTGCGCCACCTCGCGCGCGATCTCGGGCCTCCCCAGCATCTGGGTCAGATACGCCAGCAGCTGCGCCTCGTGCGTACGGCACAACCGTTCCACGAACTCGTCGGCTCGCCCCGCCAGGGGGAAGCGCCTGACCTCACCCATGTCTCTCTTATCCAATCCCTATCCCTCTACCCAGTGAAATGCGCCGCGGGGCGAAAGCCCCCCTTTTTGTAGATCATATCCTACAACCCGACCCGCACCCGCGACGCCAGCCCCTAGGCGGCCGCCCGGCGGGCACGGCCCTCCCAGCGACCTCAGCCATGCCTCGATCCCCGCATATTCGATGATCTCGCCGGAGCCGGCGGCGATGCGGCGTGGCCCTGCCGGACAGCACCTCGGCCAGGCGGCCGCGATCGACGACCCCCTGCCCTCACCAGCGCGCCGTCCAGCAGCAGCTCGCGCAGGAAGCCGCGGTTGTGCTCCAGGGTGAGCCGCAGATGCTCTTCGATCCCTCCCTTGTTGCGGCGATTGCGGATCTCGCGGCGGCAGGTCATGGTAGAACGCCCGGCGCGCCACGGCGCGGTCCCAGCCGCCCTGCGTGAGCACGTAAGTTGGAATGCGCAGACAGAGCTCCATGACCGGCTGTGAGAAGAGCGGCGACAGCCGCTCCGCATCGCCCTCGCGCCCCAGCGGATCATAGAAATCGAACGGCTGGCTGATCTGGTGCGCGTGCCAGAGCTTGCCGCTCGGCGCGCCCCGCGGATGACGCAGCAGCGGATGCAGGAAAGCGGCGCTGCGCCTCGCCTCCGCGACCATCGCCGGCACGAGCAACGGCCGCATCCGCCCCGCCTCCTGCAGAATGCTCCAGCGCCGGTGCGCGAAGTAACCGGCAGCAGCCTGGCGCAGACACGTCCAGAAAGAGATCTGGTCCATCTGCGCGGCATCGAGCGCCACCCGCAGCACGCCGGGCCGCAGCCCGCGGCGGTGGAGGAAATCCCCGGGCGCCCACTCGGCGCGCTCCTGATAGAAGAGCTGATCGCCGCCATACCCGATGACGATCGCGCTGGCGCCGCTGCTCGGCGGCGAGCTGCGCGTCGAGCCGGCTGTGCTCCAGGAAATAAGCGTAGTTGGTCGGCTCCGGCGCGCGGTGGATGGTGAGCAGCGGCTGCAGGCTGAAGGAGGAGTCGCGGCGGCGCTCGATCAGCTCCAGGCCTGCCTTTGCGGCGGCGGCGCGCGCGAAGGCGCGCTCGTCGAGATCGGCGCCGAGGGGATAGTAGTGAAAGCAGGTCACCTGCGGCCGCGACGGCGCATCCGTGCCAGACATCGCGAGCACGATCGAGGAGTCGAGGCCGCCGGAGAGCGACAGCAAGCAGGTGATCGTGGCAGGACGCCCAGGCATGGACGACGTCGCGCACGCACTGCCGCATCGCCGCCACCGCCGCGTCGAGGTCTTCGATGACCTCGGTGTTGGCGATCTGCAGCGGATCCCAGTAGAAGAAGCGCTTCGAGACGCCCGGCGCGCGTCTCGACGCACTCTCCCGCGAGAACCTGGCGTGACCTCGCGCAGCGCGGTGCCATGGGAATGCTCCCGCAGGAAACTGACGGCCGCGATCAGATAGGGCCAGTTGACCTCGAGCGGCGCATCGAGGAGATCGACGACGTCGTCGATCCAGGAGAAGTAGATGTCGACGCCGCGGCAGCGCACGCAGATAGCACGGCAGCGCGCCCGAGGGGTCGCGCACCACCCAGGTCGCTTGCGGCGGGAGCATCGTGGAGGAAGGCGACGTAGCGTCCCCAGAAGCTCTCGATGAGATGGCGGCCGTTGCTGTCGAGCATGCGCGCGGCTGTCGGCCGCCCCGAGCGCCGCGCGGCGCCGGTGTGGACACGCCCTCCTGCGAGCGCGCGAAGAGATTCCCGAGCACGACGCCGTCGCCCTCGGCGAGCAGGTACGCGGCGCTCGAGGCCGTGCCGGCTCTTCACATAGCGCACCTCCACGCCGCTGCCGCGCAGGCGCCACGCGCCAGTCCTCGCCCGAGGCGGCATGGCGCTGCAGCAGGGCGCGCGCCGCTCCCGGGCCGCGGGATCCCGATCGTTCCAGACGAAAGCCACGTAGCGGAACATGGCGTCCTACACGACCAGGATGGGCGAGTACTGCCGCACGCGATCCGGCGCGTCGTTGAGCACGATCTCGCCATGCTGCACCCAACAGTGGGCATCGAAAGGCTCCGTCTTGACACCAAACACCCAATCGGGATGAATGCCCTCGGCACCGAGGAAATGCACCATGCGTCAGGGAATCGAGCAGACACGCGGACCGCAGCGTGTAGAAAAGCGGCCGCAGCCGCGTGAATGCGGTCACCAGCGCGCGCAGCCGGACCGGATCGGCCTCGCCGCGCAGCGCGCGCCGAGCGCCGTGCCTTGCGGTCGCGTACGGCCTCGACGATGGACTGGATGGGACGCAGCTTCAGGGCGAGCTGTCGCTTGCAGGTAGCTGCCGCCGAAGCGCCACAGCAGCGCAGCCGCCCGTCCGCGGACGGGTATCGAGATCGAACTCGACCAGGCTGCGCTGCCGGCGCGCCGCAGAGACGGGAACGGCCGCTTTGCCGACGTGCGGATCGCTCACGAGCATCCCGTGCGCGAGCATTTGCGAGACCAGAGCGTCGGCGCCGGCATCGGTCGGCGTCATGAGATGAATCCGAAGCGTGGCATCGAGCCAACGGGCCAACCGCGCACCCAGGCAGCCAGTCGGTGTGCGGGTACGACGGCGACGTACTTGTCGCGCTCGAGGTCCATCAGGACCACGTGTTGCCCGCTGACGCACGGATAGACGTGCGGAGCGAGAAGATACGGCTGCATCCAGTCCCCCGGCCTTTTCCGAGGCGCCGAGCCGAGGCATTGTCGAAGTGATTTGCAGTAAAAGTCAATCTCGGGTATCACCGTTGCTGCGCAGGGACCGACCGCCTCGTTGCGAGACAATTCCATGAAAGACCAGCTGCTTCCCGTGCTCGCGCTGCTGACACTGGCCGGCTGCGCCTCGAGCCCGCCGACCCGCTTCTTCGCGCTCGATCCGGTATCCCCCGGGGCCACCGCCGCCGCGGGCGCCACCGCTGCGCCGGTGAAGATCGATGCGGTGCACATTCCGCCGGCGCTCGATCGCAACTCCATGGTGCGCGGCGAGAGCGCCAACCAGCTGCAGATCTCCTCCCAGGACCGCTGGGCCGGGGATCTCGGGGAGATGATCCGCCGGGTGTTGACTCAGGATCTCGCCCAGCGCCTGCCCTCGGGTATGGTGGTTGCCCCGGAATCGCCCGCGCCCGCGGACGCCCGCGGCCTCGTGATCGACATCCTGACTTTCCAGCCGCAGGCGGGCGACGTCGTGCTCGATGCCGACTGGACGGTCCTTCAGGGCACGCAATCCAACCCGGTGCTGCGCCGCTCGGCACATCTGACGCAATCCGCGACGCCTTCGGCGCAGGGCGAGGCCGAAGCAATGAGCGCGCTGCTCGGTCAGCTGGCTGACGACATCGCATCCCAAGTGGGCGGCGCGCAGGCGCAGCACTGACGACACCTATCCCGGTAGAATACCGGGATGCCCCTGCTCCGTGAGCTCAGGGTCGCGATCACGCGGCCCTCGATGCAGATTGCGCTCATCGTCGCCTGCGCGCAGTTCATGCAGAACCTGGACGGCACCATCATCGTGACGGCGCTGCCGGCGATGGGGCAGAGTTTCGCAACCACCGCGAGCCGCATGAGCGAGGGGATCACTGCCTACGCGCTCGCCGCGGCGGTGTGCATTCCGGCGAGCGGGTGGCTCGCCGGGCGCCTGGGCACGCGCAATCTCCTCTGTTGGGCGATCGCGATCTTCACGCTCTCGTCCATGACCTGCGGCATAGCCGCCAGCTACGGCGCCTTCATCGGCTGGCGCCTGGTGCAGGGCGGCTCGGCGGCGATGATGTCACCCGTTGCGCGAATGATCGTGCTGCGCAACAGCGAGAAGGGCGAGCTGATGCAGACTCTCTCGACGCTCGTCTGGCCCGGCCTGATCGCACCGGTGATCGGACCGCCGCTCGGCGGTTTCATCACCAGCGCGTCCACCTGGCGGTGGATCTTCTACATCAATCTGCCGTTCGGCATCGCTGCCATCGCCCTCGCGCTGGCGGTGATTCCCAACCACCGCAGCGAGGAGCACGGTACCTTCGATACCTGGGGATTCCTCCTCCTCGCGCTCGCGGTCGGCAGCGCTCACCTACGGCTTCGATGTCGCCGGCGCATCGCGGATCGAAGTGCCGACCGTGATGGCGCTGCTCGGCGTGGCCGTGGTCGCGGGATTCCTCGCCGTGCGGCACCTGGAGTCGACGCCCCAACCGGCGGTGCGCCTCGATGCGCTGCGGCGGCGCGCCATTCTTCGTCGTCGTGCATCTCGGGCGGGGCATCTCGCGGGCGGCGATCAGCGCAACGCCGTTCCTCCTGCCGCTGATGCTCGAAGTCGGTTTCGGCTACTCGCCGCTCGACTCGGGCCTGCTGCTCCTCGTCTACATGCTCGCCAACCTCCTGATGAAGGTCGTCACCAACCCGATCGTCAGGCACTTCGGCATGCGCAAGGTGCTGCTGGTGAACGGCGCGATCACGGCGGCGGCCATCGCCGCCTGCGCGCTCATCTCTCCGGGCCTGCCCGCCTGGCTCACCGGCGTCATCCTCCTCCTCTCGGGCGCCAGCCGCTCGCTGCAGTTCTCGACGATGACCTACCTCTCGTTCGCGGAGATCAGCCCCAGGGAGCACTCCTCGGCGAGCGTCCTCTCGTCACTTGCGATGTACATCGCCAATGGCGTCGGGGTGGCGCTGGCGGCGCTGCTGCTCAACTTCAGCCGCCTGTTGCGCCACGCGGCGAATCTGGCGCCGTTCGACTTCCGCCTCGCAATGGTGCTGGTCGGCGCCTTCGGTGCGCTCGCCGTCTTCGCCTACGCCCGGCTCCCCGAAGGCACCGGCTCGGAAGTCAGCGGCCACGCGGCGCCCCGCGGCCAGGTAACTCACTGCCGCGCGAGGCGGCCGACCCAGCGGTAGAGCAGCCAGACGATGAGCGCGAACGCCGAGGCCGCCCAGCCAGGAGGAGGCCGTCGCGAAACTATCGCCGACCAGGCCGAGGGGGTAAGGATTGCCCGAGAAGGCGACCGCCGCGGCGAACACGACGCCGAGCAGACTCTCGCCGACGATCAGCCCGGAGGCGAGCAGCACGCCGAGCTGTTGCGTGGCTTCCGGCCTGGGGCCGCGCGCGGCGCGGCGATTGAACACCCAGCCGACGATCGAGCCGACGACGATCATCAGGGTGCTCGCGGTCGGCAGATAGATACCGAGTCCCACGGCGAGCGGCGGCAGGCGCACCCCCTTCACCTTGACCGTGCGGCGCAGCAACCTCATCGAACACGATGCAGCCGGCGCCGATGAGGCCCCCAGCTCCGAGCGCGCTCCAGTCGATGTTGTTCTGAATGACGCCCTGAGCCAGCGCCGAGATGAGTCCCGCCTGCGGCGCCGGCAGCGCGCGCGCCGGATTGACGCCCGGCGCACCGAGGAAGCCGTAGGCGTGATTGACGCAGATCGAGCACCGGCGGAATGACGAGCGCCCCCGCGATGACGCCGACCACCAGCGCCCACTGCTGCTTGCGACGGTGTCGCATCGACGAGCTGGCCGGTCTTCAGATCCTGCAGGTTGTTGTTGGCGATCGAGGCGACCGCGAACACCACGGCGGTGACGAACAGCGCGAACGCCACCAGCGCCTTGCCGGCGGACGACCGGCAGCGATCCCTTCACCGCGAAGACGAGCAGCAGCGCGCAGATCACCACGACCAGGATGCCGATGCCCGACAGCGGGCTGTTGGATGAGCCGATGAGGCCCGCCATGTAGCCGCAGACCGTGGACACCAGGAACCCCATGATGGCGACGAAGATCACGCCGCAGACCGCCAGCTCCCAGGCCTTGGATGCCCAGGCCGCTGATCATGCTGAAATGCCAGAAGAGCCACACCACGGGCAGCAGGCACAGCAGCGACACCAGCGCCACCGATGCCGATCGGGATGTCGTGCTCCGTCCGCGGCAGCGTATGCGCCTGACCCGCCTTGCGCACGCGAGAGGCCGCCATCGCGCCGGCGAGTCCCCGACAGCACCGGCTTGACCAGAGTGCCCAGCGTCCAGACCGCGGCAACACCGATGGCGCCCGCGCCAACGTAACGGACGTAGTGACTCCACGCGGCCTGCGCGACATCCGCCGCGGCGCCGGCGGCCGGATGCAGCGCGGTGAAGTGCGGAATGCCCCACCCCCAGGCGATCCCCGCGCCCACCAGCATGGCGATGCCCACCGCAGGCCCGACCAGATGGCCGATGGCGAAGAGCGCGAACGACATCTGAAAGTCGAAGCCGGTGGCGGCGCCGCCGGATGCCGACACGAAAATAGCGCGCCACGTCGCTGGCGAAGATGCGCGTCTGCACGATCACGTAGAACACCGCCGAGACGATGGAGCCCGACGAGCACGGCCTTCAGGCCCGCGCCGCCGGCCTCCACCTTCTCGATGTCCTGCGTTGCCGGTCGTGGCCGCAGCCGACCTTGAGCACCTCGGCGCAGGCGACGCCCTCCGGATACGGCAGGTCCGATGTCGGTGACCAGCGCGCGGCGCAGCGGAATCGTGTACATGACGCCGAGGATGCCGCCGGCCGCGCAGATCGTGAACGACATCCAGAACGGAAAGCCGGTCCACCAGCCGACGATCACGAAGCCCGGCAAGCACGAAGATGATGCTGGAGAGCGTGCCGGCGGCCGAGGCCACCGTCTGCACGATGTTGTTCTCCTGCATGGTGGCGCCGCGCAGGCTGCGCAGGATCGCCATCGAGATGACGGCGGCGGGAATCGAGGTGGAGAAGGTGATGCCGGCCTTGAGGCCGAAGTAGACGTTAGCGGCGGTGAACATCAGGGTGATGACGACCCCGATGACCAGGCCGCGCAGGGTGAATTCGCCGCAGCGCCGCGGCGCGGGCAGGTGCTGCCGTTTCAAGATTATTCTTCCGGGTGACCCCCAATGCGCCGCACCTTAACCCATTGCGTGCCGCAGGGAACACGCTGCCTCGTGGGTCCCGGCTGAGTCCGCGGCGCGGTCACGCCCGGGCCCGCCGCTCGGGATAAAGGCCCAACAGGCCCTCGCGGCTCGCCGGGCAGACACCGCGCTCGGTGATGAGTGCCGCTGACCAGACGCGCGGGGGTCACATCAAACGCCAGGTTGAGCGCGGCGCTGCCCTCGGCGACGACCCTGACGCTGTCGACTTCACCGGCAGCGTTGCGGCCGGACACGTGCGGTCACCTCGCTGCGCCGAGCGCTCCTCGATCTCGATGTCGCGCCCGTGCTCGAGACTCCAGTCGATGGTGCTGACGGGCAGCGCCGACATAGAACGGCACGTCGTTGTCGTTTGCCGCCAGCGCCTTCAGATAGGTTCCGACCTTGTTGCAGACGTCGCCGCAGGCCGTGGTGCGATCGGTGCCGACAATCACGCAATCGACCTCGCCGCGTTGCATGAGCAGGCCGCCGAGGTTGTCGACGATGACGGTGTGCGGGACGCCGTGCGCGCCGAGCTCAAACGCGGTCAGCGCCGCGCCCTGATTTCGCGGCCGCGTCTCGTCCACCCAGACATGCACCGGAATGCCCGCATCGTGCGCCATGTAGATCGGCGCCAGCGCCGTACCCCAGTCGACGCACGCCAGCCACCCGGCGTTGCAGTGCGTCAGGATGTTGATGCGGCGAGCCGGCCGGCTTTGCGCAAGCTGCCGGATGATCTCCAGCCCGTGAGCGCCGATGGAGCGGCACTGCTCCACGTCTGCGTCACAGATGTTTGCCGGCTTCGCGGAACGCAGCCTCGAAGCGCTTCGCCGGGAGCAAGTTCGCGCAATCGCGCCGCGCACGCGCGCCAAGGCCCACGCCAGATTGACAGCGGTCGGGACGCGTCGCGCGCAGGATGTCGCGGCGGCCTCCGCGATGCGACGGTCGGAAGGATCCGTGCGCAGCGCCAACGCAAGACCATACGCTGCGGTGGCGCCGATGAGCGGCGCGCCGCGCACCACCATGGTCTTGATGGCGTGCGCCGCCTCCTCGAGCGTCGTGAGATCGCAGCGTTACGAGCTCGAAAGGCAGCCGCGACTGATCGATGCACCCGCACCGGCCCCGGACTCGAGCGGCCAGATGGTGCGATAGGGAGTGCCCGCGATCTTCATGGGCACGCGATAGTAACGCGCGCGGGATGACAGATGTCATCCCGCACCGGTGACGGGCGGCACTGGGACGGCGGCGCCGGCGCGCGATCCTGTCGCCTCACCGCTCGCGACCCGCAACGCGGCAGGAGATCAGCGCCATGTCGATCACCCTCCCCGCCCACCGTTTCCTCTGCCCGGGTCCGTGCCGGTCTCTGGCGGCCGGATCCACTGCGCGAGCGCCACCGCGGCAAGCTCCTGCTGCAAGCTCCGCCGCGCCGGCCCGGTTGCGACCCTCGAGTCCGTGGTGAAGCGCTACGGCAGGACCGAGGCGCTGCGCGGCTTCGATCTGACGATCCGCCGCGGCGAGGTCGTCGCCCTGTTGGGTCCCAACGGCGCCGGCAAGACGACACGCCGTGCGCCTGCTCCTCGGCCTGATCGCGCCGGACGCCGGCCGCGTGCGCGTGCTCGGACGGGATCCGCGCACCGCCGCCGCGCGCACCCGGATCGGGGCCATGCTGCAGGTGGCCCGCGTGCCCGAAGCGCTGCTCGTGCGCGAGCACATCGCGCTCTTCCGCAGCTACTACCCGCGTCCGCTGAGCGCAGCCGAAGTCATCGCGCCGGGCCGGACTCGAGGATCATCGAGAACCGCAGATTCGGCGAGCTCTCCGGCGGCCAGAAGCAGCGGGCGCTGTTCGGACTCGCGCTCTGCGGCGATCCGGACCTGGTCTTCCTCGACGAGCCCACCGTCGGCATGGATCTGCAATCCCGCCGCCGGCTGTGGGACGCAGTGCGCGCCTCGCCGCCGCCGGCAAGTCGGTCTTGCTCACCACGCATTATCTCGAGGAGGCCGACGCTCTCGCCAACCGCATCGTCGTCATCGACAAGGGACGCCTGCTTTGCGAAGGCACGCCGGCCGAGATCAAGCACGGCGTCTCGGGACGGCGCATCCGCTGCGTTACCCGGCTCGATGCCGAGTACCTGCGCTCGCTGCCTTCGGTGATCGCGGTGCGGGCCGATCGTGATGCCCTGGTCATCCACGCCGAGCGCCCCGAGGAAGTCGTGCGGCAGATGCTGCTCGCCGATGAGGCGCTGCACGGGCTCGAAGTCTCCGCGGCGCCGCTCGAAGACGCCTTCCTCGCGCTCACCGGCGGCGGCACCCGGAAAGAATGATCCAGCACACCGGAGCAATCTCATGAGCACCAACACCATCGCCGTCGCGGCCGAGCCGGCAGACATCCTGCGCCCGCTGCGCATCTTCCTGCGCGAGACGCAGTACGAGCTCGCGCGCCTGCTGCGCACGCGCGCCTACTCGCTGTCCGTCATCGGCTTTCCGGTGATGTTCTATCTGCTCTTCGGCACGGCCAACCGCGGCCAGCCCGTGGCGCTCTATCTGGTCGCCGGCTACGCCTGCATGGGTGTCGTGTCGGCCTGCCTGTTCGGCATCGGGCTCGCGCTCGCCATGGAGCGCGCCCAGGGCTGGCTCGACCTGAAGCGGGCGAGCCCCATGCCGCGCTTTGCCTACCTGGGCGCGAAGGTGGTCAGCTGCGCCGCGTTCGGCCTGATCATTGCCGCGGTGCTCGTGGTGCTCGGTACCGCTCTCGGCGGCATCACGATCACGGCCACCGCAGGCCGGGGAGCTCGCCGGCATCGTCCTCGCCGGCTCGATCCCGTTCGCGGCCATGGGCTTTCTCCTCGCCTTCCTGGTTCCGCCGAACGCCGGTCCCGGCATCATCAACCTCATCTATCTGCCGCTCTCCTTCGCTTCCGGCTTCTGGATGCCGGTGAGCATGCTGCCGCACTGGCTGCAGAGGATGGCACCGGCGCTGCCGACCTATCACCTGGCGCAGATCGCGCTCGCCGTCTTCGGTATGGCGCCCGCGAGCGGCATGGCGATGCACTGGGCCGTGCTCGGCGGCTTTACCCTGTTGATGCTGGCCGCGGCCTGGATTACCTTCCTGCGCAGCGAGGCCAACAGCTGATGACCGACTGCCGTCCATTATCCCGATAGCCCGCGGGCCCGATGCCGTGGCGCGGCGGCTTGACTCTGCCGCAAAAAATGACCAGGTGGCGCGCCATCAATCTCATCTGGCTCATCTACTCCGGATTTCTTCCTCGTCGAGCCGCTGCAGAGTGGATCGCGGCGGGATTTGCTGGTCTTTGGCCATCGTCTATCCCTGCTTCCTCGGCGATCTACCTGTCCTACGTCTGGTCGCGCTCGCATCGCCGGCGTGAGCTCCTGCTTTGCGCCATGGCCTTCCTGGGTGTCGCCTACTACCCGCTGAACCCGGGCGCGGGCGGCATGTTCATCTATGTCGCCGCCTTCGTGCCGTTTGCGACGCGATTCCTTCGCCATCGCGCACGGCGACGATCATCGCCGCAACGCTCGTTTCAGCGGCGGAGGGCCTGCTGCTGCATCTGAATCCCTGGACCTGGGGACTCCTGGCCCTGCTCGCCGCCTCGATCGGCGCCGGCAATCTCTTCGGTGCGCTGCGCATGGCGCGCCAACAAGCGCCTGCTGCCTGGCGCAGGAGCAGATCGAGCATCTCGCCAAGGTCGCGGAGCGCGAGCGCATCGCGCGCGATCTGCACGATGTCCTCGGCCACACCCTCTCGGTCGTGGTGCTCAAATCGGAGCTTGCCGGCAAGCTCATGGGCAGCGATGCGGAGCGCGCGCGCAGGAGATCGGCGAGGTGGAGCAGATCGCGCGCCAGGCCCTGGGCGAGGTGCGCGAGGCCGATCCGGGCTATCGCACCGAGGGCATCGCCGCGGAAATCGCGCGCGCCCGCCGCGCGCTCGATGCGGCCGGCGTCAGGCTGGAGTCGCAGGCGCGAAGCCGTGCGCCTAGCGCCCGCGCAAGAATCCGTGCTGTCGCTCGTGCTGCGCGAGGCCGTGACCAACATCCTGCGCCATGCCGGCGCCACGCAGCTGCCGGCTGGAGTTGGCCGGCAGACGGCCGCGGGACGAGTCTGTCGGTGCACGACGATGGGCGCGGCGCGCATCACGAAGCGAAGGCAACGGACTTCGCGGCATGCGCGAGCGCGTCGAGGCGCTCGGCGGCCGGCTCGAGATCGACTCCCGCAGGCGGCACGCGCCTCAGCGTCGACATTCCCGCGGCGGCGGCCGTCCTGACGATGAGCAAGATCCAGGTCGCCATCGCCGAAGACCAGGCCATGGTGCTCGGCGCGCTGGCCGCGCTGCTCGAGACCGAGCCGGACATCGCCGTCTGCGCCCGCGCAACCAACGGCCGGCCGCCCTCGCAGCGCTCGGCGCGCACAAGCCCGACGTCCTGGTCACCGACATCGAGATGCCGGAGATGACGGGCCTGACGCTGGCCGCGCGAAGTGCGCGAGCGCTACCCGGACGTGCGGGTCATCATCCTGACGACCTTCGCCCGCCCCGGGTATCTGCGCCGCGCCCTCGATGCCGGCGCCAAGGGCTATCTGCTCAAGGACCGCCCCTCCGCGGAGCTGGCCGACGCCGTGCGGCGCGTGCATCGCGGCCAGCGCGTCGATCGATCCCGAGCTCGCCGCCGAGGCCTGGAGCAGCGAGCCCGACCCGCTCACCGAGCGCGAGCGGCAGATCCTCTGGCGCGCGGGCGAAGGCCGCTCCAGCGCCGACATCGCCGCCGAGCTGCACCTCTCCGAAGGCACGGTGCGCAACTACCTCTCCGAGGCCATCAACAAGCTCGGGGCCGCCAACCGCGTCGAGGCCGCCCGCCTGGCGCGCGCCAAGGGCTGGCTCGTAGGCGCCGGGAAATTGCACGTGGAACTCAAGTCATGTCGTCCGACGAGGCATTAACGCAAGTTAATCATTTGTCCACGGCCCTCAATGGGCGCTCGACCACCATGCCGCGGATGGTCTCGATCCGGACAGAGGCTGGGACGTATCCGTGGGCGACGCTGGCGGGCCGCCGTCGCGGTCGCGATGGCGCTCGCGCTGGGCGGCTGCAGCCTCGGGCCCGGCATACCACCGCCCCAATATCCCGCCGCCCCCGGCATGGAATACCCCCGCCGCGGCCGCCATGCCCCAGGGCTGGCCCTCGGCGGACTGGTGGGGCGGATTCCATTCCGCGGAGCTCACCCGCCTGATGACCTCGGGCCGAACGGCGAACGATGATCTTGCCGCCGCGATCGCCAGAGTGCGCGAAGCGGAGGAGCAGGTGACGATCAGCACCGCGCCGCTCCTCCCTTCGCTCGATGGCGATGCCAGCGGCACGCGGCAGCGGGCGATCAACATCGGCAGCCCGGGCGCTCTGCTCTACAACGAGTTCGCCGCCGGACTGAATGCCAGCTACCAGCTCGATTTCTGGGGCGAGAACCGCGCCATCCGTTCCGCCGCTGCTCGCCGCCGCGACCGCCAGCCGTTATGACCGTGAGACCGTGGAGCTCACCGTCATGTCCAGCATCGCTGATACCTACTTCTCCGCGCTCGCGCTGCGCGATCGGGTGCGCATCGCCCGCGCGAATCTCGCCAGCGCCGAGGAGACCCTGCAGGGTCTGCAGACCGATGAGCAGGCCGGCATCTCGACCGCGCTCGATGTTGCCCAGCAGGACACTGTCGTCGCGACCGTCGCGGCGACCATCCCGCCGCTGGAGGAGCAGGAGCGTCAGCAGATGGACGCGCTGGCCATCCTGGTTGGGCAGACGCCGCAATCGTTCGCTATCACCGCCCCGGGCCTCTCGGGCGTCGCCGCACCGGCTGTGACCGCGGGCGTACCCTCGCAGCTGCTCGCCAGGCGCCCGGATGTCGCCAGCGCGGAAGAGCAGCTCATCGGCGCCAACGCGGACATTCGCGCCGCCAGAGCCGCCTTCTTCCCGACGATCGATCTCACCGCATCCGGCGGGTACGAGAGCAAGGCGCTCTCCAGCCTGCTCGAGCCCCAGAACCGTGTGTTCGCGCTCTCCGCCGGCATCACCCAGCCGATCTTCCACGGCGGCGCGATTCTCGGACAGTACCGGCATGAGCAAGGCCCGCTACGACGAGCTGCTCGCCGACTATCACAAGGCGGTGATCTCCGCGTTCGGCAATGTGGAAGACTCGCTGGCCGCCGTGAACGACACCGGCGAGCAGTTGCAGCGCCAGCAGGTCGCCGCCGACAAAGCGCGCGGCGCCTACGGGATGTCGCAGTACCAGTTCCACGCCGGCACCGTGAACATCCTGACGGTGCTGAGCACCGAGAACGCCCTCTTCAGCGCCGAGGACGCGCTGGCACAGGCGCAGCTCGCGCATCTGCAGGCGCTCGTCGGCCTGTACAACGCGCTCGGCGGCGGCTGGAGCAGCACGCAAGAGCAGCATTGAGCAGAGAACCGAGATGCAGAACCTTTCGATGCGACTGAGCCGCACGCGGCTCGTGATGGGCGCGGCGGCCGTCGCCGCGGTGGCTGCTCTTCGCCTGGCTGCTGAAGCCCGCGCACGCGAGCCTCGCACCACGACGCCTCACCGGAGGCGATCGAAATCACCACCGCGCCGGTCATCGCGCGGAACGTGCCGATCTATCTTCAGGGGCTCGGCACCGTGCAGGCGTTCTACACGGTCAAGATGACCGCGCAGGTGGATGGCCAGCTCACCCAGGTCGCCTTCGAGGAAGGCCAGCAGGTCAAGCGCGGGCAGTTGCTGGCGCAGATCGATCCGCGCCCCTATCAGGCCGCGCTCGATGGGGCGCGCGCGGCGCTCGCGAAGGACACGGCGCAGCTCGCCGATGCGCACAAGGACCTGGCGCGCTATGAGCTTCCTCGAGCCGAAGAAGCTCGCCAGTCAACAGCAGGTCGACAGCCAGCACGCCCTGGTCGCGCAGCTCAAGGCCCAGACCGAGGCGGATCAGGCCGCCATCGAGAACGCCGCGACCCAGCTCGAGCTACACCCGGATCACCTCGCCCATCAACGGCCGCACGGGCATCCGCCTGGTCGACCCGGGCAACATCGTGCACTCGACCGACACCAACGGGATCGTCGTGCTGACGCAGCTGCAGCCGATCACGGCGATCTTCACCTTGCCCGAGGACAGCTTCGAGGCGGTGGCCGGCGCCATGGCGCGCGGGACCGTCAGCGCCATCGCGACCTCCCAGCAAGGCGACAGCGCCGCGCTCGACCACGGCACCGTCGAAGCTGATCGACAATCAGATCGACACGACGACCGGCACGATCCGGCTGAAGGCCGTTTTCCCCAACACCGAAGCTCAAACTCTGGCCGGGGCAGTTCGTCAACGTGCGGCTGCTGGAGCGCACCGACCAGAACGCGCTCACGGTTCCGGCGGCGGCGCTGCAGCGCGGACCCGACGGCATGTTCGTGTATGTCGTGCAGCCCGATTCGACCGTGAGCATGCAGCCGGTCGAGGTCGCCAACAACAGCGAGAGCGTCGCGATCGTCACCAAGGGCCTGAAGGCGGGTCAGAGCGTGGCCATCACGAACCTCTTCAGGCTGCAGCCTGGAGGCGCACGTGCGAGCGCTCCGCGGCCCGAGCACGCCGCGCCGGCCCGCCTCATGAGCATCTCCGCACCCTTCATCCGCCGGCCGGTCGCCACCTCGCTCCTGATGGCGGGGATCCTGCTCGTCGGCATCGTCGCCTTTCCGATGCTGCCGGTGGCGCCGCTGCCGCAGGTCGATTTTCCGACCATCTCGGTCAGCGCCAGCCTGCCCGGCGCCAGCCCCGAGACCATGGCCTCCGCGGTCGCAACGCCGATCGAGTACCAGTTCATGGCCATCCCGGGGGTGACGCAGCTCACCTCGCAGAGCGTGCTCGGATCGACCTCGATCACCGTGCAGTTCGATCTCAATCGCAACATCGACGCCGCGGCGCAGGACGTCCAGGCCGCCATCGATGCGGCCGCCGGCCAGCTGCCGAAGGACCTGCCGGCCCGCCCTCCTACCGGAAGACCAACCCGGCCGATTCGCCGATCATGATCTTCGCGGTTCACTCCGACACGCTGCCGCTCACGACTGTGGATGACTACGCCGAGAACATCCTGGTGCAGCAGATGTCGCGGGTCGATGGCGTCGGACAGGTCTCGCTCGGCGGCCAGCAGAAGCCCGCCATCCGCATCCAGGTCGACCCCGCCAAGATGGCCAACATGGGCATCCAGCTCACGGATGTCGAGAGCGTCATCCAGACGGCGACCGTCGACTCCCCGAAGGGGTCCGTCAACGGAACCCTGCACAGCTTCGCGATCTACGACAACGACCAGCTCATCACCGCCAAGCCCTGGAACGACGTCATCGTCGCCTACCGCAACGGCGCGCCCGTCCGCATACGCGACATCGGCACCGCGGTCCGTGGGGCCGAGAATACGCAGATGGCGGCTTACCAGAACGGCAGGCCGGGCGTCATATTGATGATTTTCAAGCAGCCGGGCGCCAATGTCATCGATACCGTCCGGCGGGTGAAGCAGATTCTGCCCAGCGCCATGGCGTCCATGCCGCCGGGGATCAAGCTCGACCTCATCAACGACCGCACCATAACCATCAACGCGTCGGTGCATGACGTCGAATTCACGCTGATGACTGACCATCTCCCTGGTCGTGCTCGTGATCTTTCTCTTCCTGCGCAACGCCTGGGCGACCATCATTCCAGGTATCACCGTGCCGCTCGCGCTGTTCGGCACCTGCGCCATGATGTACGTGCTGGGTACAGCCTGGACAATCTCTCGCTGATGGGACTCACGATCGCCGTCGGGTTCGTGGTCGATGATGCCATCGTCATGCTGGAGAACATCTACCGCCACATCGAGGCGGGCATGTCGCCGCTCGAGGCATCCCTGCAGGGAGCCGGCGAGATCGGCTTCACGATCATGTCGATCAGCCTGTCGCTGATCGCGGTGTTCATCCCGTTGCTGCTCATGGGCGGGATCGTCGGGCGCCTGTTCCGCGAATTCGCGATCACCGTGACGCTGACCATCGTGGTCTCCGCCTTCGTCGCGCTCACGCTGTCGCCGATGATGTGCTCCCTCTTCCTGCGCAATGAGCACAACGTCCGCCATGGCCGGTTCTACCAGGCCAGCGAACGCGTGTTCGACCGATCGCTCGCGCTCTACGAGCGCGGACTCGATTTCGTGCTGGCCCGTCAGGGGGCAGACGCTCATCGTGTTCGTCGCCACCATCGCACTTGCCGGCATCCTCTACGTGGTGGAGCCCAAGGGCTTCTTCCCGCAGGAGGACACGAGCCTGATCAAAGGCATCACCGACGCCTCGCAGGACATCTCCTTCACGGAGATGAACAAGAAGGTGCAGCAGTTGATGGCGGTCGTCTCGAAGGACCCGGACGTCTCCGCGTCGATGGCATTCCTCGGCGGCGGCCACCCGCTCAACAACGGCTTCACCATGCTCACGCTGAAGCCGCGCGATCAGCGCAAGGCGAACGCGGATCAGATCATCCGCCGGCTGCGCCAGAAGCTCGCCAAAGTGCCGGGCGCGACGATCTACCTGCAGTCGGCCCAGGACGTGAACGTCGGCGGACGGACTTCACGCACCCAGTACCAGTACACCCTGCAGGACGCCAACCTCGATGAGCTGAGCCAGTGGGCGCCGAAGATGCTGACGGCCATGCAGAAGCTGCCGCAGCTTTCCGATGTGGCTACCGACCAACAGACCAACAGCACGCAGCTGAAAGTGGACATCGACCGCGATCAGGCTTCGCGGTTCGGCATCCCGGTCTCGCTGATCGACCAGACGCTGTACGATGCCTTCGGCCAGAACGAGGTGGCGCAGTACTTCACCCAGCTCAACGCCTATCACGTGATCCTGGAGATTCCGCCGAAGCTGCAGCAGGATCCGAACACTCTGCACCTGCTCTACATCCGCTCGCCCCTCACCGGGCAGATGGTGCCGCTCTCGACGCTGGTGAAGTTCGACACCCACCACGCCACCGTCCTCTCCATCAATCACCAGAACCAGTTTCCCTGCGTGACGCTGTCGTTCAACCTGGCCGCCGGCTACTCGCTCGGGCAGGCGGTCGATGCCATCCAGAACGCGGCCGCCAGCCTGCACCTGCCCGCCGACCATCACCGCGACCTTCCAGGGCACGGCGCAGGCGTTCCAGGCGTCGCTGAAGAGCGAGCCGTACCTGATCCTCGCCGCCATCGTGGTCGTGTACATTATTCTCGGCATGCTCTACGAGAGCTACATCCACCCGCTCACCATTCTCTCGACGCTGCCGTCGGCGGGCGTGGGTGCGCTGCTGATGCTGATGGCGTTCCATTTCGACCTCTCGATCATCGCGCTGGTCGGCATCATTCTCCTCATCGGCATCGTCAAGAAAAACGGCATCATGATGGTGGACTTCGCGATCCAGGCGGAGCGCGACGAGCACCTGCCGCCGATCGCATCGATCCGCAAGGCGTGCCTGCTGCGCTTCCGGCCGATCATGATGACGACCATGGCGGCGCTGCTCGGCGCCCTGCCGCTGATGCTCGGTCGCGGCACCGGCTCGGAGCTGCGCCAGCCGCTCGGCTACACCATGGTCGGGGGACTGATCCTCAGCCAGACGCTGACGCTCTTCACCACCCCGGTGATCTATCTGTATCTCGATCGGCTGAATACCCGGCTGAACTCCTGGTGGGGACGGGCACACCACGAGGAAGCCGCGGCCGTGGCGCTGCCGCACCATCCGGCGATCGAGTCGCGTTCATGAAGATCCTCGTCGTCGAGGACAACGAGCGCATGGCGCGCTTCGTCACCAAGGGTCTGACCGAGGCGGGCCACACCACCGACCATGCCGAGAACGGCCGCGACGGCCTCTTCCTCGCCGTGAGCGAGCGCTATGACGTCATCATCATGGACCGCATGCTGCCGGGCAACATCGACGGGCTCGCCATCATCGATGCGCTGCGCAAGGCGGAGAACCACACGCCCATCCTCATCCTGAGCGCCCTCGGCGACGTCGATGAGCGGATCAAGGGCCTGCGCGCGGGCGGCGACGACTATCTCACCAAGCCGTTCGCATTCGGAGAGCTGCTCGCGCGCATCGACGTCCTCAGCCGCCGTCGCCGACAGGACAGCGCGCAGACCACGCTGGAAGTGGGCGATCTGCGGATCGACCTGCTGGCCCGCAAAGTGTGGCGCGGCCCGCGGTCGATCCAACTGCAGCCGCGGGAGTTCAAGCTGCTCGAGTACCTCATGCGCCACGCCGGTCAGGTGGTGACGCGCACCATGCTGCTCGAGAACGTGTGGGACTATCACTTCGATCCGGAGACGAACGTGGTCGACGTGCACATCAGCAAGCTGCGGCAGAAGATCGAGGCGGAGAGCGAGCGGCAGCTTCTGCGGACGGTCCGCAACGCAGGGTATATGATCAGCGCCGACCCGCCACCCGCCGCAGGCATCACACCGGGCACCGCCTGAGGCACGCGGCGGCGCCGTACACGACATATGGCCCGAGTCTTCCGCTCATCCGCCGCCACTCTCGCCACCGGCTACGTCCTGCTCGCCTTCGCCGCGCTGGTCCTCTTCGCCGCACCGTTGCGTTATGCGTGGCAGGCGACCATCGAGGACTTTCGCGTCGAGCTCCTGCAGGAGGACTCGCAACGCCTGGGGCACGTCTTCGAGCTGCGCGGCCCGTCGGGACTCGCAGGCTTCGTCGACGAGCGCGTCAGGATGCAGATCCCCGGCGAGCGGATGCTCCTCTTCGTGGGTCCGGGCGGCCGTCGGCTGGCCGGAAACATTCCGGCGCTGGCCGCGCGGCGTCCCCACCCGCGCCGGCAACTACACTCTGCCGGTCGACCTCGATGGCCGGCAGGCCAATGTCGCCATGGTGCTGACAGCCTTCCCGGGCGGCTACCGCCTGCTCGTCGGTCGCGATGTCGATCGCTTCGCGCCCATCGAGCGTCGCTTCTGGTACGGCCTCGCCGGCGCGGTGGCGGTCCTGACGGTTGCCGGACTCATCGGCGGCCTCCTCATCCGCAATGTGCTGCTGCTGCGCATCCAGGGAATCCAGCGGACCGTCGCCGCCATCATGCGCGGCGATCTCAGCCACCGGCTCGAGGTGCGCTCGCGCGGCGATGAGCTCGACACGCTGGCGCAGACGATCAACCGGCTGCTGGAGCAGGTCG
Source organism: uncultured Pseudomonadota bacterium (assembly GCA_963726045.1). GTDB lineage: Bacteria > Pseudomonadota > Gammaproteobacteria > Steroidobacterales > Steroidobacteraceae > 13-2-20CM-66-19. The sequence continues at coordinate 358,355 of CAVSAZ010000006.1, read as the reverse complement.
AGCAGCTGGTGCACGGCATCGCCAACGTCTCGAACTCCATCGCCCACGACCTGCGCACGCCGCTCGCGGAGCTGCGCTCGCGCCTCGAGGAGCTGGCCCTCACCCGCCCGCCGGCCGAAGAGGCTTTCGCGGAGATCGATGCCGCGGTGGCGGACGTCGATGGCGTGATCCGCATCTTCAATGCCCTGCTGCGGCTCGCCGAGATCGACTCCGGACTGCGGCGTTCCAACTTCGTGGCGACCGACGTCACCGAGATCGTCGCCCGGGCGGTCGATTTTTATCTCCCGGCCGCGGAGCTCAAGGGACACAGCCTCGCCTTCCGCGACCCGGGCCCGGTGTGGGCGCGTTGCGATCCGGTACTGCTCGCCCAGGCGGTCAACAATCTCATCGACAACGCCCTGAAGTTCGTCGCGGCGGGCGGCCACATCGGCATCGAGTTGGTGTACCCGAGCGAGGAGTCGGTTGCCATCGTCGTCGCCGATGACGGTCCCGGCATTCCGGAGCGCGACCGGCCGAAGGCCGCGGAGCGCTTCTTCCGCGGCGATGCCAGCCGCGGCACCCCCGGGGTGGGACTCGGCCTCAGCCTGGTGCAGGCCATCGCCAAGCTCCACGGCGGCTCGCTCGAGCTCGGCGACAACAACCCCGGCCTGCGGGCGAGCATGATCATCGAGCGCGGCGCCAGGGCGCCGGATACCGCCCCCGGAGCAGCATCGGGCCGCTGCCGGCGGCCCGCGGCACGATGTCGAGATCACTGCCTGAGAAGGCGCCAACACGGCGCCGCCGGCGCCGGCACCAAGGAGTCACGCAGTGCCTAGTTTCTTCATCGACCGCCCGGTTTTCGCCTGGGTCATCGCCATCCTGCTGTGCCTCTTCGGCGGCATCGCGCTGCGCTCCATGGGGGTCGACTCGTATCCGGACATCGCGCCGCCGCAGGTGACGGTCACCGCCAACTATCCCGGCGCCAGCGCCGCGACCATGGAATCGACGGTCACCCAGGTCATCGAGCAGCAGCTCACCGGCATCGACAACCTGCTGTATTTCAGCTCGACCTCGGGCTCCAACGGCCAGACGGTCATCACCCTCACCTTCGCCACCGGGACCAATCCCGACATCGCGGAGGTGCAGGTGCAGAACAAAGTCAACCTGGCGCAGCCGCTGCTGCCGTCCCAGGTCACCCGTCAGGGCATCACGGTCGCCAAGGCGAGCCCGGACATCCTGCTCTTCATCAGCCTGTACTCGACCAGTCCGGCGGTCGACAGCGCGCAGCTCGACGACATCCTCGCCTCGCAGATCGAGCCCGAGATCGCGCGCATCAACGGCGTCGGCAGCACCCTGCTGATCGGCTCCGAGTACGCCGTGCGCATCTGGCTCGATCCTCACAAGCTGCAGGGCTATGGCCTGTCGACGACGCAGGTGCTGAACGCAGTGGAGGCGCAGAACGCGCAGTTCGCCACCGGCGCGATCGGCGCCGACCCGGCGGTGAACGGCCAGGAATTCACCGCCACCGTATCGGGCGATTCGCTCTTCACCTCGCTGCGGCAGTTCCGCAACATCATCCTGCGCGCCAACGGCAACGGCAGCGTGGTGATGCTGGGTGACGTCGCCAGCATCTCCTTCGGCGGCCAGAACTACGGCCAGTCGGCGCGGTACGACGGCCGGCCGGCCGGCGGACTCGCCGTATTCCTGTCACCGGGCAACAACGCGCTCGCGGTGGGCGATGCGGTCAAGGCCGAGATGGCCGGGCTCGCGCGCACCCTGCCGCCGGGTGTGAAGTGGACCATTCCCTACGACACCACGCCCTTCATCACCGCCTCGATCCACGAGGTCCTGAAGACGCTCGTCGAGGCGATCGTGCTGGTGTTCGTGGTGATGCTGATATTCCTGCAGAACCTGCGCGCCACCATCATCCCGACCCTGGTGATTCCGGTCGCCCTGCTCGGCACCTTCGTGGGCCTCGCGATACTGCACTTCTCGGTGAACCAGCTCACCCTCTTCGGCATGGTGCTCGCCATCGGAATCGTCGTCGATGATGCCATCGTCGTCATCGAGAATGTCGAGCGCATCATGACCGAGGAGCATCTCGAGCCGCACGCCGCCACGCGCAAGGCGATGACGCAGATCACCGGGGCGATCATCGCGATCACGGTGGTGTTGACCGCGGTATTCGTGCCCTCGGCGCTGCAGCCCGGCGCCACCGGGATCATCTATGCGCAGTTCGCGCTCACCATCGCCGTGTCGATGGCCATTTCAGCGTTCCTGGCGCTGTCGTTCACGCCGGCGCTGTGCGCGGCACTGCTCAGGCCGGAGCGGCACGAGGGCAGAAACCTGTTCTTCCGCTGGTTCGATCGCGCATTCAACAATACCGCGCACATGTACCAGGGCCACGTCGGCAGTGCCATCCGACATGCGCCGCGCTGGATGACGATCTTCGCGATCGTCGCGGTACTGGCGGGCTTCCTCTACCTGCACATGCCGACCAGCTTCGTCCCCGACGAGGACCAGGGCTTCATGCTGGCGCTGGTCAACCTGCCGCCCGGGGCGACGCTGCAGCGCACCGATCAGGTCATGACCCAGTTGCGCAGCCAGGCTGCTGCACAGCCCCATCGGCAAGGACATCGCCGGAATATTCCAGCCCGAGGGCTTCAGTTTCGTCGGCAGCAGTGAAAACGTCGGCATGGCCTTCGTCAAGCTGACCGACTGGGGCAAGCGCTCGCAGACCGCCATGCAGTTGATTCCGCAGGCCAACAAGCTGGCGGGCGGGGTCACCGGCGCCCAGATTTTCGCGGTCAACCTGCCAACGATCCGCGGCCTCAGCCGCTTCGGCGGCATCGATCTCTACCTGCTGGCGCGCACCGGGCAGACGCACCAGGACCTCGACGCCGCGGGCAAGACCCTGGTCGCCGATGCCGCCAGGAGTCCGATGCTCTACCAGGTCCGCGAGAACGCGCTGCCGAGCGCATCGCAGCTCAACATCTCGGTCAACCGCAAGCAGGCCGCATCCATGGGCCTGTCGCTGAGTGACGTCTACGCCACCATCGACACCGAGCTCGCGCCCGAGTACATCAATCAGATGTCCTACGGTGGGCGCATCAAGCAGGTCTACATCCAGGACCAGCCGCAGTACCGCATGGACATCGGGGCGCTGAACCAGCTCTATACGCCATCGGCCAACTCACCGCTCAATTCATCGGCCACCGACCGCCGCCGGGAGCGGCGCCGGCGGCCCGCGACAACATGATTCCGCTATCGAGCGTGATCGACACCAGATGGAACATCGGGCCCGCGGTCCTGCAGCGCTACAACGGCTATCCGGCGCTCGAGATCGTCGGCAACCCGGGACCCAACTACACCACCGGACAGGCGATGAAGACCGTGCAGGACATCGTCCACAAATCGCTCCCCGCCGGCTACGGCACCGACTGGACCGGCCAGTCGTATCAGGAGCTGCTGTCCGGAAACTCGGCGACGGCGCTGATGGGCCTTTCCATCTTCGTCGTCTTCCTCGGCCTGGCGGCGCTCTATGAGAGCTGGTCGATCCCGGTGTCGGTCCTGCTGGTGGTGCCGCTCGGCCTGCTCGGCATGATCGCCTTCTGCAGGCTGGCGCACGTTCCCAACGACATCTACTTCAAGATCGGCCTGGTCACGGTCATCGGCCTGGCCGCGAAGAACGCGATCCTGATCGTGGAATTCGCGGTGCAGAGCCAGGCCGGCGGCGCATCGCTCTTCGATGCGGTCGTCACCGCCGCCCGCCTGCGCCTGCGCCCGATCCTGATGACCTCGTTCGCCTTCATTCTCGGCGTGCTGCCGCTGGTCCTCTCGAGCGGCGCCGGCTGCGGTATCGCGGCACGAGATCGGCACCGGCGTGATCGGCGGCATGCTGTTCGCCACCGTGTTCGGGCTGCTCCTGATCCCGGTGTTCTACGTGACCGTGCGCCGCCTGCTGGGCGATCTGCTGCATCACTCCGCGCCTGCGGCGGGGTCGGGAGCTCCTCCTCAGTAGTGGAACCTGTAGCGTAGCTCCGCATAGATCTGGAACGGATCGTTCCAGTGCACGCCGCCGAAGGTCAGGCTGTTGTCGGTGAGCAGATGCCGGTTGGTGACGTTCAGTTCCCGTGAGCGACACCTGACAGATCGTCGGTGATATCGCGTCCCGCCGACAGATCGAGCACCGCGTAGCTCGGCAGATGGCTCGGCGGCCCGTCGTTGGCGAGTCCCGAGTTGACCGACAGGTTGGCGCCGACGAAGAACCGATCCGGCAGGTTGGCGTTGTAGCCGAGATTCAGCGTGTTGCGCTGGTCATGATCGAGGGCGGTGTAGTCGGCGCCGCAATCGGTACCCGTCACGACCAGGCCGCCGGTGATCGACGCCGAAGCAGTCCGCCGTCTGGTTCGAATAGGCGAGGTGCACCTGCCCGTACCGCCAGAAGGCCGGTGAGCGCACGGTGAGCTCGCGGCCCTCGATGAGCGCGCCCTGGTCGGTGATCGGCAGGTAGATGTCGGACTCACCGATCGGATTGTGATCGAAGAAGTTGCGCGCCTGGGTGACGAAGTAGTCCGCCTCGATGCTCCAGCCCATCACCGGAATCGTCACACCGAACTGGCGCTCCTGGTCGCGCTCGCCGCGCAGCGGCAGGAACTGCGTGCCCTGCGCCTGTGCGTAGGCGATGAAGGTTCCGGAGAGCGTCTCGAGCGGGGGCGCCTGGTAATACTTGCCCCAGAAGGCGCTGAACACCCAGTTCAGGTGCGGCAGCTTTCACCGTCGTACCGAGCCGCGGGTCGGTGGCGTTCTCGGTGACGAGGCCGCGGAAATGCGTCTCGCGCACGCCCGCCGTGAGGTTGAGCCAGTCCGTCACGTCGTAAGTATCCTGCACCCATTCTGCAAGCAGCTCGCCGGTGGGACTCTCCAGTTGCGTGGTCGGCGGCGCGCTGCCATCGGTGGTAAGCAGGTTGAAATCGGCCTGATCCTGCTGGGCGAAGCCATAGGCGCCGACGTCCAGATGGTTGCGGCTGAGCGTCATCCGATAGATCCTCTTCGGCGCCCTCATATTGCGAGCTGTGGTGGAAGTTGGTGATGGTCGGCTAGTCGTCGACGCCGCCGTCATAGTCCGCCCGCTGGAAGTGATACATGAGCGAGCTGGTGAGCACCGCGTTGTTCGTGAACGTGTGTGCCCATGACAGCAGCGCGAAATTGTCCGCCTCGCCCTGCTCATCGCCGGACTGCCCGACGCAGTCCGGGTCGTCGTCGAGCGCCACGGTGCAATCCGGTATCTGATAGACATCCTGGCGCATCTGGGCAACGAAGCTCACCTCATCCTGCGAGTTGGGCGCGTACTGCAGGTTGGTGAAGGCTCCATACCCGTGCGTCGCGTCATGGATCACCTGGGACTGCGGCGTCTGCAGCCCGAGATCGCTGCGATTGCCCTCCAGGCTGCGCGTAGTACGCGAAATTACCCGTGTGGCTCGCGGCGCTCACGTAGTCGTCGGTCTGGCCGAAATTGCCCGCGGTCACGTCAGCGACCGCCTGGTTCTGCACGCCGAAGCCGGTATTCGGGATCACGTTGAAGATGCCGTAAGTGCGGTCACCCTCGTCGGCGCCGTAGCTGCCCCGCTCCGTGCCGAGGGTCTGGATGTCCTGCGGGGTTGACCTCCGGGCCGAGGTTCTCGGCGATGTTCGTGTTCGGAATCTCGACGCCGTCTATCAGCCAGCTGGTCTGATGGCCGCCGCGGATGTGCAGCATGTCGTGGGCTTCGTACGCCCCCGGAACGTAGTCGGTGATCATCGCGAGACTGTTCACGTTGGTCGCCCCGGGGGTGCGCTCGATGTCCTGGTCGCTGACGAGCGTGATCGGCGTCATCGAGGCCACGACCGGCGGCGGCACCGCGACGGCGCTCACCGACCACCTGCTGCAGCCTGCCGTTGCGCTGCAGCACGATGTGGGGACTTGGAAAGTACCCGGACTCAACGGTCACCGCCTCGGTGGCGGTGAGGAACCCCTTGCGGGAGACCGCGAGCCGGTAAGTGCCCTGCTCCACGTTCGGAAACTCGAACCGACCCTGCACGTCGGTCTTCGCCGTGCGGATCGCACCGGAGGCCGCCGACTTGATGCTGACATGGGCTCCCGCCACGGGCTTGGAATTCGCGTCCTGCACCAGACCGCTGATGCTGCCGAAAGCCGCCGCCCAGGCGGGCGCGGGCACGAGCAGGGTGAGCGCGCAAAGCAGCGCGGAAATAGCCGCGAGCGCCTTGGGCGCGCGGCCGATACGACTTGATTTCAAACGGATGCTCCCGCGGACCGCTGCGGCCCGCACCGAACTCGCTCAAGGCCATGCAGCGGCCGCGGATTCACTCCGGGCCGTCGCGACGGCTGATCATCGAATCGATGTTAGAGGGGAGCGGGAGGACCGCGGGCCTGGGGAATATGGACTAAGCGGTGGCCGACGGGCGCCGGCACTCGTGTGAAAACAACACCCAGGTATACGACGAGCAGACCGAGCGCCACCACGAGCAAGGGTGGCGGCGCCGAGCTGAATCCGGTGGTGAACGCGCAGTAAGCATCGCCGTCGGCGTCCGTATGCCCCTGCTGATGCTGCTGAGGTGACGGTGGGAAGCCATCGGGACAGACCATCACCGAGAGCGTGCCGTCTGCCGCAGGCATGAAGCCAACGGGGACCAGCGCGCGCAAGCCGACGACGAGCAGAAGCAGCAGCAGGAGCCGCGGCCTGGCGGCACGCCGCGAGGGGCCGCAGAGCAGCGGACCGGCAAAGGTCATCTGTCGCGCGGAACCCATGATCTTCGTTACAGGAACGCTCCACCCACAGCCCGATACCGGGCTAGGACCAGCATACTACGGGCCAGTTCCCGATATGGTTAAAACGAATACCCCGCCGAGACCACCAGCGTCATCGGCCAGAACTGAATCTGCGAGGTGCGCAGGATCCCCGCAGTGTCGGCCGTCAGTTTGGTGTCCACCTGGGCGATGGAGTACGAGGCGTAGACGTGCCAACGATCGGTGATCTCGTAGCTCATCCCGGCCGTCACGGCCGGCCCGAGTGACGCCGGCAGCGAGATCGAGGTGGGACCGCCGCCAACCGCATTACCGGCCCCAGTCGACTGGCGAGCCAGGAACTTCGTGTAGTTGACACCCGCGCCAACATAGGGGCGCAGGCGGGAGCTCTCATCGCCAAACTCCCACTCGGCCAGGAGCGTCGGCGACAGCCAGCGCGCGGTGGCGATGGTCTGCCCGTTGTAAGGCACTGAGCCGAGCATCGCCGGGCCGCTGCCCTGGGTCTTCGTGAGCGGCGGGTAGCCGAACGCGAACTCCACTTTTACGTGCGTCGAGAAGGAGCGGACATACGCGAGATACAGCGTCTCGAGACTGTTGACCTTGAGGTTCAGGCCCGAGGGCGTGAACGGACCATAGATGTTGGTCGCGCTGGAATCAAAGTACACGTAGTACATGCCCAGACGGACGTCGTTCGGCCCCGCGTCACCCGCAAACGCCCCGGATGCGGCCAATGCACCGGCAGCCCCGAGCGCCAAAGTCACGATTTTCTTGTGCATGGTCCTCTCTCGCCGCACTTACGGAACTTGCGCAAAGAAGCCGCGTGCCGCCACCAGGCAGAACGGGAACTCGGTGGCGTGATACGAGGCGACCGCGGCCGCGCCGTCAGCGGCGACGAGCCCAGCCTCCGTCTGCTGCAAGGCCACCTGCAGCGGTGCGAACGGGTTGCCGGCCTGCGGCGTGCCGTTCAGGTCGAGCACGGTCACGAGCCCGCCCTGTACGTACGGGGTCCACAACGCGGCCATGATCTCCGTGTTCGTGAAATACACCGTCGGATCCGCATCACCGCCGCAGAGCAGCATCGGCTCCTCCGGCGACCAGCCGGACCGCATGTCGTTGGCCGCGAAGTCCTTGCGCAACCCGACCGAGGATGTCGCGGCGAGCGCCACATCGCTCGAAGTCAGAGTGCCGCCCGCCAGCAGTGTCATCTCCGCCTGGTCGGGGTTGATCACCGCGTCGTCGACGTAACCGACGCGATAGGTGTTGTTGATCAGATAGGGATTGCCGAAACCCAGGTCGAACAGGCTCACCTGCTCGGCGCTGTAGGGCGGGCTGCCGGGCAGGGCGAGCAGCTCGTCGGCCGCCATGTCCACGGCGGAAATGCCGGTCGAGGAAGTCGGCGTGGTGCTGTCGAACAGCGCCGTCTCCGGCAGCTTGCCGCTCTGGATCAGGCTACCGATCGGAGTCGGGTTCGGCAGCAATGTGTCGATGCCCGTCGCGTAGGTCGATGAATACAGATCCGATGTCTGCGTATAAACGTTGCCGTAGGCATGCTGGTAGCTGGTCGTGGCCAGCGGCGCGAACACGGTCGAGTCTATGTCGACCTGACCGAAGAGGATCGAGTCACCGAACGCCTCCAGGGCGTAGGGTCCGGATAGGGGCGCCGATGCGGTGACAGTTTCGCTCGCCGCCTGCATCGCTCTGACCGTCGCCATCGCGACGTACCCGCCCTCCGAATAACCGGTGACGTAGAGGCTGCCGCTGTCGCTGGTGCCCGGCGTGAACGTGGTGAGCAGCGCCGCACGGGCGGCCGCAACGCATCCATCATGTCGTTCGCATTCGCGGTCGCGTTGATGTAGGGGTGATAGCCCAGCGTCGAGATGTCGTACCCGAGATAATTGGGCGCCACCACGATGTAGCCCTGGGCGGCGAACGTCGTGGCAACAGTGGCCGCCTCCTGGTTGGCGGAATTCGAGGCATCGCTGATCGCCGCGATGTTGTACGCCGAATCCGTAGTCGTACCGTGCGCATACAGCACGATGGGCCGCGGACCGGTGCAGGGACTGGCGGTGCCGGTGGGCACCATCAGCGCACCGGAAGCCATCTGCGCCGAGTTGTCCGGCGCGACCGTCCAGTACTTGAAGTAGTAGAAGTCCACCCCGCAGGCCGGTGTGCCGGCGAGCTGGATGAGCTGCGGACCGGAGCTGGTGGCGTTGAGCTGCGCGGTAAAAGCCGCCGCACTGAGCGAGGCGACGCGCAACGCCGGGTTGTCGACCAGGGTGCCGCGCTGGTTGCTGCTCGCGACCGTGGCGGTCGGAGTACTGGTGCCACCGCAGGCAGCGAGACCGAGGGCAGCCGCTGCCACCCCGAGCACGCCAATCTTCCGCAACATGCTCTGCTCCCCGGGCCCTACGGCTGCGATGACCGCTCGCAGTCTTGAGTCGCAGGTCCCTGTAAACGTGGCGTAAAGTGTACACGTTCCGGCGCCGCCGAGGGTGCCGTATCGCTGCCGCTTCGCGTTGCGGCGGCGCAACAGGGCGAGCGCCGCACGGTGTATAGTGCGCGCATTCGAATTATCAGGAATCCCGCATGAACCCGACACGCCTGCGCCGCACCGCGGCGGCACTCGCCATGGGCACGCTCGTCTTTTCGGCCGGCAGCGCCGGCGCGCTCGCGAGCCCGCCGGCCACCACCGCCGTCAATCCTTTCTTCACGGCGAGCACCCTGCCCTTTCAGGCGCCGCCTTTCAATCTCATCCGCGACGGCGACTATCAACCCGGCATCGAGGAAGGCATGAAGCGGCAGCAGGCCGAGATCGAGCGCATCGCCGACAATCCGGCGCCGCCCACGTTCGACAACACCATCGTCGCGATGGAGAAATCAGGCAGTCTGCTGCAGCGTGTCAACAATGTGTTCTCCGCGGTCAGTCAGGCCAACACCGACGCTACCCTGCAGAAGGTCGAGACCGAGGAAACGCCCCGCCTCACCGCGCACCAGGATGCGATCTACCTGAACTCCAGGTTGTTCGCACGCGTCGAGGCCATCTATGAGCAGCGCGCGAGCCTCGCCGGCACCCCCGAGGCGCAGCAGCTGGTCACGGTCTACTACCAGAACTTCGTGCGCGCCGGCGCGCGGCTGCCGGCGGCCGACAAGATGAAGCTGCGCGCTCTCAACCAGCAGATCTCCAAACTGCAGACGACCTTCGAGCAGAAGCTCCTTGCCGCCGGCAAAGCGGGCGCGTTCGTCACCGCTCACGAGTCCGATCTCGCCGGCCTCACGCCGGGGGAAATCGCCGCGGCGGCGCAGGCGGCGGCGGCGCGCGGCTTGCAGGGGAAATGGCTCATTCCGCTGGAGCACACGACGCAGCAGCCGGACCTCGCCGAGCTGAAAGACCGCGCCGTCCGCCACCGGCTCTTCGAGCTGTCCTGGAATCGCGCGGAGCGGGGCGACGCCAACGACACCCGTGACGTCATCGAGACGATCGCCTATCTGCGCGCGCAGAAGGCGCGGCTGCTCGGCTATCCCAACTTCGCCGCCTACGCCCTCGATGATCAGATGGCGAAGACTCCGCAGGCGGTGCTGCGCTTTTTCGGCCAGCTGGCGCCGGCGACGGTGCGCGAGGCCAACTCCGAAGCCAAGCTGCTGCAGCAGCTCAGCCGCCGCGACGGCGCGCGGCTGCAACTCGAGCCCTGGGATTGGGAGTACTACTCCGAACAGGAGCGCCGCGCGAAATACAACGTGGACGATAACGAGGTGAAGCCCTACCTGCAGCTCGATAACGTGCTGCAGCGCGGACTCTTCTACGCCGCGCACCAGCTCTACGGCATCACCTTCAAGGAGCGCAAGGACCTCCCGGTCTATCAGCCGGACGTGCGGGTATTCGAGGTCTTCGACGCCGACGGCTCGCCGCGCGGGCTCATCTACTTCGACTTCTTCAGTCGCGACAACAAGGACGGCGGCGCCTGGATGAACAGCTTCGTCGGACAGTCGAAGCTTCTCGGCGCCCTGCCCGTCGTCTACAACGTCGAGAACATTCGCCAAGCCCGCTCCCGGTCAGCCGGCGCTCCTCACGTTCGACGACGTGACGACGATGTTCCACGAGTTCGGCCACGGCCTGCACGAGCTCTTCGCCGACGAGGAGTATCCGACTCTTGCCGGCGTCAACGTCTCGAACGACTTCGCGGAGTTCCCGTCGCAGTTCAATGAGCACTGGGTGCTCGATCCGCAGGTGCTCGCAGCACTACGCGATCGACTACCGTACCGGCAAGCCGATGCCGGCCGTGCTCATCGCGCGAGGTCAAGCGCGCCGCGGGCTTCAACCAGGGTTACACGGTCGGGGAGTCGCTCGCCGCCGCGGAGCTCGACATGCAGTGGCACGTGCTGCCGGCAACCGCGCCGAAACAGAATGCCGATGCCTTCGAGACGGCGGCGCTGAAGAGAGTCCACCTGGACCTGGCGGATGTGCCCCCCCGCTACCGTTCGAGCTACTTCCTGCACATCTGGGACAACGGCTACGAGGCGGAGTATTACTCTTATCTCTGGACCCAGATGCTGTGTGACGACATCTACGATTGGTTCGTGCACCACGGCGGGCTCACGCGCGCCAACGGCCAGCGCTTCCGTGACCTGATCCTGTCGCGCGGCCACACCGCAGGGTATGGCGAGATGTTCCGCGCGTTCTACGGCAAGGATCCGGAAATCGGCCCGATGCTGAAGTACCGGGGACTGGCGCCGGCAGCCGCCGGCGCAAAGGACTAGGCGGCGGCCGCCTGTGGTTGACGTCCCGCCCCCCGGGTCATAGCCCAGTCGAGCAGACGGCTGGCGAGCCCGCCTCCCAGGCTGGCGCCCGGTGACATCCTCCAGGCGGTACTCCTTGCCGTGCAGGATGGCGTCGGCCGCCTGCGATGCCGCTGCGCACCGCGGGACCTATGCCCTCGGCCATATCGCGGGTCGCGAGGCCGGCGGCGTCACCGACGATGAAGGCATTGCCGCGGCGAGTCGACATCCACCCGGCCGCGCAGGTAGTAGCTGTAGCCGGCGGGCTCGTAACGGGCCCCCTTGGCGAGCCTGCGTCCCGAGCATGCGGGTGAAGAGCTCCCAGTGGTCGTGAATCGAGCGGTTGCCGGCCTTGATGCGATCCGCCATGCCGCCGATGCCGACATTGAGCCAGCCGTTCTGCTTCGGCACGTACCAGGCGTATCCCGGCAGGCCGTGGTCGAAGAACCAGAGGTGGCAGTCGGGCTCGCGCCAGTCGTACTCGATCTCGTGCTCCAGAGTGACGGTCTGCAGTTCGCTGGCGCGCGGATTGAGCTCCCGGAAGAGCGTGCGGTACACCGGGCAGCGGGTGCCGCCCGCGCCGATGAGATAGCGGCAGCGGAACGCATCGTCGATGATGTAGTCGCCGCCCTCCTCGCGGATGTTGCGCACCGTGTGCTCCAACACCGCGCGCGCCGGAGCGCTCGCAGCAGCCAGGCGTCGAACTCCAAGCGCCGGATCGAGTGCTGCACGCAGCGCACCGGAAGGTGCAGCCCCTTCATGTGGATGTGCAGGCGGTCGAAGGTCAGGAAGCGGTGCGGATAGGCGCCGATGTCCATAGACAGGTCGCGTCACCACCTCCGGAGTGATCCACCCGGCACAGAGCTTCAGGCGCGGGAAGCGCTCCTTGTCGAGCACGAGCACATCCGCGCCCGCCTGCTTGAGCTTCCAGGCGGCGCTCGAGCCCGCCGGGTCCGCCGCCGACGATCAGGACGTCACAGGTGCGCATCAGCCGCTCAGCGCGCGTAGAGGTGCTCGCGGGTCATCGGCACGTCGTTGTTGTCCCGCGGCGCGAACAGCACCTGGAAGAGCTGCAGCGTCCCGGTCGTGAATCCCGCGATCGAGCCCGCCAGATACATCCGCCACATGCGCACGAACTTCTCATCGAACATCTCGCGCACGCGGCCGCTCGTCGCCTCGAACAGCGCGAGCCAGTCGCGCAGCGTCTGCGCGTAGTGCAGGCGCAGGTTCTCGACGTCGAGCACCGAGAAGTCCTAGGGCTCGAAAATGCGCATCATCTCCGCCAGCGACGGCGGATAGGCGCCCGGGAAGATCCGCTTCTCGATCCACGGCGACAGCGGCGCCGGGCGGTTGCGCCCGATGGAGTGGATGAAGCCGCGGCCGTTGCTGCCGATGCTGCGCGCGACCACCTCGCCGAGCTGCCGGGTAGTTGTCGACGCCCGACATGCTCCAGCATGCCGACGGATACGAACGCGTCGTAGCGGCCGGAGATGTTGCGGTAATCGTCCTGGACGTACTCGATCTGCGAGCTCAGGCCCTCGCTCGCGGCGCGCTCACGCGCGTAAGCCACCTGCTCCCGCGAGATGTTGAACGCACGCACCTTGACGCCGTAATGGCGCGCCATGTGCAGCGCCAGCGCGCCCCAGCCGCAGCCGGCCTCGACCACGCTCTCCCCGGCGCGCAGCCGGAGCTTGCGGCAGACGTGATCCATCTTCGCGACCTGGGCCTCATCGAGCGTCGCGCGTCGGCGTCGGGTAGTAGGCGCAGGTGTACGCCATCGTCTGCCCGAGCCAGAGCGAATAGAAGTCGTTGCCGATGTCGTAGTGGTGGTGGATGTTCTCGCGCGATCCGGCCAGAGTATTCACGTGCGGGCGGTGCAGGCTCTCCACCAGACGCCGCAGCGCCGACGGCTGCGGACTGCTGCGGCCGGCGTGGTAGACCGCCTCCAGCAGCTGCACCAGATCGCCTTCGATCTCGAGCCGGCCCTCGCTGTACGCATCCGGAAATCGCACCTGCGGATCGGCCAGGATGCCGAGCAGGGTGGCGCGGTTCGAGACCTGCACGCGCGCCACGCTCGCGACGCCTGGGGGCACGATGTGCTCACCGGTCCATAGGATGAATTCGAGCGGGGGATTGCCCAGGTAGCTCGAGCAGACGCCGCGAGGAGCCGTCCTTCGACGGAACGGCTGCCAGCCCGCGTGGCAGGCCGGTGCCGGGCCTCGTGGTCCTGCTGCAGTGCCGGCGGCAAACCCGCCGATCGCTCACCTGATACTGCGCTCTTCACGCTCTGGTTCGACGCACTCACCGTTCAGCTCCCCTTATTCGACGCCTCTAATCTACCACGGCGCAGCTGGCCGCTGCCCCCGGGGGCCCAATCAGGGGGAGAGCCGTTCGAAAGCACCCCACGTGCGTGAGCAAAGGCTATTCCTGCCCCACCGCAGGAAGAGCACGGCTCATCGAGCCGGGTGCGTGTCGCGCGGGCCACTCCCCTATGATTCCGCCGCGTATTTCGTGGGAGTCCAGGTCATGACAAGCGCCACTGGCTCATCGGGCCGGTACGGGTTCCGCCTGCTCGCGGCTATCACGGCCGTGCTCATCCTCGCGACGATCACCGCTGCCGCCGCGCCGGCGCAGGGTCCCGACAGCAAGCTCCAGTGGCGCAGTGTGGGCCCCTACATAGGCGGTCGCGTCGTTGCGATCGCGGGGGTGCCTTCCCGGCGCGATCTCTTCTATATAGGAGCGGTAGACGGCGGGGTGTGGCAGAGCACCAATTACGGTGTCAGCTGGACCAACATCACGGACCACGCGCTTCCCGGCTCCAGCGACAGCATCGGGGCGATCGCGGTGGCGCCTTCTGACCCGAAGGTGATTTACATCGGCACCGGCGAAAGCGATATCCGCGGCGATCTCATCACCGGCAATGGCGTCTTCCGCTCCGATGACGCCGGCAAGCATTGGCACGCCGCGGGCCTCGCGGACACCCACACCATCAGCGCGATCGTGGTCGATCCGCACAACCCCGACGTGGTCTACGCCTCGTCCATGGGCCACGTCTTCACGTCCAACCCCGAGCGGGGCGTGTTCAAGTCGACCGATGGTGGCAACAGCTCTCCCTCAATCTGCCGCACGTGCAGGTGCGCGACATCGCCATCAACGTGCGCCAGGGAGCCGTCACCGTCGCAACGCACGGCCGCTCTTTCTGGGTGCTGGACAATCTGACGCTGCTGCAGCAGATGTCCCTGCAGCCTGCCGTCGATGCGGACGACGTGCGGGTGTATGCACCGGAGACGGCATGGCTCAGCCACTCCTATGGCTCGAGTGACACCGCGAAGTACCAGCACGACGTGGGAAGCAACCCACCCTTCGGCGCAACCGTCTTTTTCCACATCCCCGACACCTACCACGGCAAGGTCCCGGTGACCCTTACCTTCCTCGACAGCGGCGGCCACGTGGTGCAGACGTTCGCGCTGCACCTGAAGAGCAAACAGCCACATCTGACCGCGGCACAGCGCGACAACCTGACGCCGAGCGAGAAGAAGCAGCAGGCGGAGGAGAAACTCACCGCCGTGACGGCAGGGTCCAACCGTTTGCAGTGGAACCTGCGTTACGCGGATGCCACCGAGGTCACCGGATTCCAGCCGCCGATCGCCGCGGGAGGCCTCGATGACTCGGTGCAGGGGCCGACAGTGATACCCGGACGCTACACCGTGGTGTTGGACTATGACGGTCGCAAGTCACAGCGTTCCTTCCAGGTGCAGCTCGACCCGCGCCTGCATCCAGCGCCGGACGCGCTGCAGCAGCGCCTGACCCTCTCGATGCGGATCCACGCGGATCTCGACACACTGGACAAAACGCTGAACCGGGCGATCGCCCTGCGCCAGAAGCTCGCACGGCATTAGCGGGGCGACAAGGCGCACGATGCGCTGGCGGCGCTCGATCGCGCGATCGGCAGCTACGTGCAGCTCGATCTGCACTCGAGCGAAGGCTCGGTGATCCACGAGACGCAGCTGCGCGACCACTTGGCCTATCTCGGGGCCAACATCGATCTCGCCTATGAGATGCCGACTGCCGCCGAGCAGGACGTCTTCCAGGACCTCGACCGGCAGGCCCAGGCCGGCGAGCAGCAGCTCGAGGCCGCCATCGCGCAGGGACAGCAAGTGCGGTAGAGTCCCCCGCCTCCACAGGGGGGTCTCATGTCCGAAAAACGTCTGCCGTCCCTGCTCGACCGGCATTGGGCGGAGAGCGCGCTCGCCATTGGCGCCGTGATCATCGCGGCGGTATCGCTCTGGGTGGCGTTCGATTCCGAGAGAACCAATCGCGAGCTGGTCGCATCCGCCTCGTGGCCGTTCGTGGAGCTCACTTCGGGCGAATTGGCCGTGGGAGCCCGGATATTCCACCTGGACCTCTCCAACGACGGCATCGGTCCCGCGAAACTGGAATCCTTCGAGCTCTTCTGGCAGGGAAAGCCGGAGCGCTCGCCCTGGCAGCTGTTGCATGACTGCTGCGCCCAGGGCAACGGCGCCGCCGGTAAACCCGGCAGCGTGGATGCGCTGCGCGCCGACTCTGCGAACCTCGTGACGGCTTCCGACCAGGGGATCGTTCTGCGCGCCGGGGAAACGATTCACCTCCTGTGGTACGTCCGCAATGGCGGCAACTCGCCCATCTGGGACGCCTTCGAATCGCAGTACGTCCGCAACCTCAGCGTCCGCTATTGCTATTGCTCCGCCCTCAACGACTGCTGGGTCATGACCACCCGGATCGGCACCCGGCGCGACCTGAACCCGCCGCGGGTCCGCGCCTGTGCGCAACCGCAGGCACCCTACGACAACACGCGCGGCTGAGCGGGCAGGACAAAAAAAGGTCGGCCCCGATGGGCCGACCTTCAAGGATATCCGCGAGAGGAGACCTACGCGGTTATCGGGAGATCGCCGCCTGTCACAGGAAGTCGTACTTCACATTGACGTAGAAGCTGCGCCCCACGGGGTTCGCGAACAGCTCGTCGTAGCCCGCCGCAAAGTTGTTCTGGGAAGAATTGGTGAACGGCGGATCCGTGTTGAACAGATTCTGAATTCCGAACAATAGGGTCAGGCCTTTGAGCGGCTTGTAGGATGCGTAGCCCTGCCAGACCGAATAGCTGCCCACCATCCGTTGCGGACCGCTGTTGTCCGCCCCGGTGCCGAACTCGTCGATGTAGCCCGAGTAGAAGCGGTCGCTCAACCCGCCGCCCCACTGACTCTCCGGGCTCGTCCAGTCGACCCTGCAGGTCGTGCTCCCAGCGCAACGCCGGCTGATACAGGTCCCCGCCCTGATACCAGCCCACCAGATTGAAGACCGGGCCGCCGTTGAACTGCTGCAGCCGGAACTGCGTGACCGCGGTCCCTTCCAGGTCCTCGCGGAAAACTCCGATCGGCGTGTGCTGCAGGTAGGTGATGCTCAGGTCGATGCCGTCGGTCGTGATCTGCCCGGTATTCTGGTCGGTCAGCAAGATGTAGCCGCAGGTCGGCGCGTGTAAGGACGTGCACTACTGCGGACTCCTCGATCGTCGGAGTGAGCGTACCGGCGCTGTTCGTCACGATGTGCTGGCGAATCCGTTCGGGTTCTCGTAGATCGCCGCGGCCGGAATCTGCCCGATGGTGTTCTTCAGCAGGATCCGGTAATAGTCGAGCGTGATGCCCATGTTCCTCAATCGGCGCGAAGATCGACGCCGAAATCGAAATTCTGCGATGTTTCCGGCGTCAGACTCCTGTTGCCGCCGAACAATCCCAGCCCCTGCGTATTACAGGTCGCCTGACTCCATTCCGTGTTGTAGTTGCCCGGCGCGCAGTACGGGTTGCTGCCCCCATGTTGCCGCTGGTCGATGCCGCGAGGAAATCCGGCGAGTACAGATTGAAGAGCGAGGGCGCCCGGAAGCCGGTGGAGGCGGCCCCGCGAAAGGTCACGAATCTCCGCCGGCTGATAGCGGAACGTCACCTTGCCATTGTTGGTCGTGCCGAAATCGCTGTAGCGATCCTCGCGATCCGATATGTCGACATCGAGGCTCTTGGCCATGGGCACGTCCAGCTCGACGAACACCGCCTGGATGTTGCGGGCCCCTTCGATAGCGGAGGCCGAGAGGCCGATCGGCGGCGAATACCAGATCGTTGTAGGGAGTGGTGGCGCTTTCGTAGCTCTGGCCCTCCACGCTGGCGCCCAACGCCACGGTCGCCGGATTGCCCGCATTGAACGCATCGCCCAGCTCGTGGCTGGCATGGCCATCGACGCTCCAACGCTTCAGCTGGCCGGCCTGGTAATCGCCGTTGATATAGCTGCTGTTGATCAAAGCCTGCCCGGCCGCGGTCTGCGGGCCGAAGGGATTGATCAGATTGCTGAGGATCGATGCGCCGGTATTGGGGTCGGTGGTGGGCGCCAGCACCGCCTCATTGGGAATCCCCCCGGTCCACCCGTCCGTGTTCTTGTTGACGCTGTAGTTGAGATTGAGCGTGTAGTCCCAGCCGGCGTTGACCCCGGAGAACGTCACCAGGGCTCGCTGCTCGGTATTGATGTTGTCGCTGAAGCGGGAGTTATTGGGGTCGGTCCAGACCGCGTCGATGGGATCGTTCAGGTCTATCGGCGCCGTGCAGCTTGCGGCGTAGGTCTCGCATGTCAGCCCGGCCCCCGACTTCGGAAAATAGGTCGGGTCGTCCTGGGGAGTCATTTCGAAATCATAGAACATGGGACCGGAATATCCGGTCGTCTTGGATTGGGTGTAAAAGTACTGCACCGCGAGCGTGATTGTTCGCCGGCAGTGTCCTTGGTGAAGTACACCATCCCGGATGCCTCGTGCGGACTTCGGAACCAGATCCGTCGCGGCGGTATACCTGTACGAGCAGACGCCGTAATACGTGGTCAGCAGCGGGTTGCCCGCGCAGGCCGGATAGTCGGGCTGCCAGTACTCGTGGCTGACCGTTGGCGTCGAATTGCTCTCGATCGTTGCCGGCCATGTTCCGGGATTGTTGGTGACGCCGACGCCCCCCGCCGGATAGAATCCGTAGGCGGTAAACGCCCGCTGGCTCGCCTGCAGCTCCTGTTGCCCGCTGTAACTTGCCGTGACCATGAAGTTATAGCCGTCGGTGGTCAGGTCGCCATGGCCGAAGGTGAAATTCGACATCACCGGAGCCGCCACCCGGCTGCCTGCGGGTGATCGAGATTGGCGTCGATTTCGCCCCCCTGGTAATTCTTCTTGGTGATGAAGTTGATCACACCCGCGATCGCATCCGAGCCGTAGAGCGCCGAGGCACCTTCACGCAGCACCTGGACGCTCTCGATCGCCGAGAACGGGATGCCGCTCAGATCGACCGCATCGCCGCTGGGATTGTTGTTGAAAGCATTGCCGGCCAGCCGCTGGCCATCGAGCAGCACCAGCGTGCGGACACTGCCGAGGTCGCGCAGGTTGGCGTACGTACCGCCTCCGGAAAACGACCCGACGGATGAGGAGACGTTGATCGTCGGGTTGTTCGCAGTGAGCGTGTCGAGCGCCTGCTCCACGTTCACGATTCCCTCGATTCTGCAGAGTCGTCGCGGAGATCACCGAAATCGCCTCCGCGGTCTCGGCCTGCGGCCTGGCGATCAGGGTGCCCGTGACCACCACGGTTTCGAGCACCGGGGGCGCCAGCGTGCCGCTGGCCGGCGGCGGCGGCGTCGTCTGCGCGAGCAGGATGGGCGCTTTTGCGGTGGTTCCTTTGCCGCCGTGCTCTTTGCCGTGCGCTCTTGGCAGGCGCGCTCTTGTCGGTCGTGCTGGTCGCCCTGTGGGCGTGGTCGCGACGCTGGTGGCCGGCTGCGCCTGCGCCGCGAGGCCGCCCGCGCCGCAGGCGGCGAGTGCGGCGAGCGCGAGCGCACGCCTGACGGAATGATCTGACGGATTGATTGAGACCCATGACATTACGCAATTGAGTTCCCCCTGGAGATGTGTGCTGGCCGCTCTGTTGCGCAGCGGCAACACGCGCCCGATTGCTATAGATTACCAGTTGGTAAAGTGTGCCCGCGGCAACAACGGGTGTCAAGCAATGTAAGGACAGAGAGTGTTTATGCCGGCGCGAGCGCGCGGCGCGTGAGGCTCCGGCGCAACGAAGCGGAGCGCGGACGCGCCCTAGTCGGCGCCCGATTTCCGGTGTGCCGTCGGACCAGTAAGGCACTATGACGGAGAATATGGTCGCGTGATCGCTGGCGGCCCCCGAGATGGGAACCTTCGGCAGGTTGGCGCCCCAGCTCGAGGCCTTTTCGATGCGCGACGTAGAACATGACATGCGAATGCCACGGCGATCCCGCGCCGAGATCGGCGCGCCGGACATCATGTAGCACATGGCGCCGGCCTTGGGCTCGTGTAATTTGCCCGCTGCCCATGCGGCTTTCTCGCGCGCAGCCATCTCCTTCTCGGATGCGCCCGCGATCGCCCATTGGGTTCGCATGCAGATAGAGAGTGAGCTCGAACTGCGCGCCGGCGGCATTGAGGCAAAACGGCGCATGGAACTTCGGATTCCAGAACACACCGCTCTTCGGAGTCGAGCTCGTTGTCCCAGGACCTGACGACGAGACAGACGAAGCCGTTGGTTCCCTTCACGACGGTGACATAGCCGTGCCGTTCCAGCACCATGACGGACGCGTGTGCCGCGATCGAGGCCGGCGCCGCGCTGCGCGCCAGCGCGATCTCATCCTCGCTTGCTTGCCATGAGATAGGGCTCGATCGGGGCCATGGCGGCCTGAGCCGAGCCGCCGGCGCCGGGCAACGCCCACGACATGGCCGTAATCAGGACAAAGCGTGGCGGTCAGGCGCGCCCGCGAGGCGCACCAAATCTTGGATGGCTTGTTTTTCACGGCTGCAGCTGCTTGTTCTTCTCGGGATACTGCCGCAGGAGTTTCTCCAGCGCCCCGCCCCATCCCCCGGCGTGACTGCTGGCCGAAACCTCCGTCGTCAGAGCGGAGTGGATCAGCGTGAGCTCGGTGCCGGTGTCGATCGGGCGCAGCCGGAACTCTACCCTCGATACGTTGTCCGCCGCCACTTCGTCGGGCTCGCCGCCCTGGCCCAGCGCCAGCTGAGGACGACGCGTGTGGGCTTTACGATCTCGAGGAATTCCCCGGTGCACTCGTGCACGCGGCCATCCGCGGTGCGGAAGCGAACCGGAAGCTGCCGTTCACCCGCGGGTCGACCTTGGCGGAGATGGCCGGCTCGTCGTGCGGCCCCCACCAGGATGCGATGCCGTCCTCGGTCACGAAGGCGTCGAAAACAATAGCGGGCCGTGCGGCGATACGCCGCACCAGGACAGCCTCGTTCATTTGCTCTTTGCCCCCGGCTTCGCGCTCTTTCGCCTCCGCGTAGCGGGCCAGCCGGTCGAGACTGGTGGTCCAGAAGAGCCGATGGTGCTGCAGCCAGTCCATTGCAGCCTTCATCGAGCCGGCCTCTATCTGCACCCAGACGGTCCGGCCGGCCTTCGAGCGGCGAATGAGGCCGACCCCGGAAAGGACTTCCAGGTGCTTCAGTACCGCCGGCATGGTCATTGCGAAGGGCTCGGCAAGATCGCTGATGGAGAGCCTCGGCTCCCCTTCGAGTCGAGCCAGTATGGAGCGGCGCGTCGGATCGCTGAGGGCGGAAAAGATGCGATCGAGGCGTTCTTCTTTATACCTTACCATCCAGTGAAGTATGGGACCCGCACAATGGCCTGTCAAGACCAGGTCCGATACCGGTACCAGATACCGCCGGGGACTGCACTGGCCGCTGGAATACGGTTAGCGTAGCCTCTGCCGCTTTTGGGAGGCGGTCCGGGGCATGTGGAAATCGATCGTGGCGAGTCAGTGTGGGCGCGAGCGCCGGGGCTCTGCTGCGCTGGTGGCTGGGTGACCGGCTGAATGCGCTCTTCCCGATGCTACCGCCCGGCACCTTGGCCGCCAATCTGATCGGCGGCTACGTCATCGGCGCCGCCGTGGCGCTGTTCGCGACCTTCCCGGCCATCCCGCCCGAGTGGCGCCTCTTCGTGATCACCGGCTTCTGCGGCGGCCTCACCACGTTCTCGACCTTCTCAGCGGAGGTGGTGGGCCTGCTGCAGCGCGGGCAGGCGGCGTGGGCATTGACTGAAGTGGCGACGCACGTGGCCGCCTCTTTGATCATGACCCTCGCCGGAATGGCGACGGTGCTCTGGGCGCGCGGACTCGCGAGCTAACCGAGCGCGGACTGGCTGACGGGATCCGGGTACAGAAACCAGTCCACACACCCGAACACGGTCGAAGGATCGACGGCGGGCGGGCTCTGCCGAGCCGGGGCTGTAGCGGAACCTTCAGCGTTGCCGGAAGCTGGAGTTTCGCGGCGGCGGCTTTCCTGAGCCTTGACCTTACGCTGACGCGTCTGCGGTAACGATGTCATATGCATTTCCCTCCTAGCTACAGACTGCATAGGATAAATGTCGAATGTGACATTCCGATGATGCTCCCTGTCTCTGGATCAATACAAGTCCGATTTCACTCAAGCCAACGCTTCACGTCAGCTCAGGTTCCGCCGCCAGAGCGACCGGATGCAGCCTTTCCGAAGAACGCTTGAGCGGCGGCTGCGAATTCCGGCATGCGCAGCCGTGCCGCGAATTCCCGCAACTCCTCATTGCATGAGCGCCGCGACCTGCGCAGCTTGAGCGGAGCGCATCAGGCGCTTGGTGGCGCGAATCGCGCCCGGGGGCTGGCGCGCGGCGGCGGCGGCAAGGGCCCGCGCCTCCGCCATCAGCGCCTCATCGTCGACCACGCGGTTGACGAGGCCCCACTCCCTGGCTGTCCCCGCATCGACTGGCTCCCCGAGAAAGAACATCTCCGCCGCGCGCTGGATGTCCGATGAGCTGCGGCAACAACAGCGTACTCGCCGCCTCCGGCACGACGCCGAGCTGCACGAAAGGCGTGATGAGCCGGGTGCTGCGGGCGGCGGCGATGACGAGATCACAGTGCAGCAGCAGGGTCACGCCGATCCCGACCGTGGGCCCATGAACGGCGGCAATGAGAATCTTGCTCGCGCCGCTCAGAGCGCGCAGGAAGCGCGTGATCACGTGATCCGCAGCCGATGACTTCGGGCGCGCTGAGGAAGTCCTTGAGATCATTGCCGCCGGTGAAACATGCGCCCTCACCGCTCAGCAGGATGACGCGGATCTCATCGTCGGCCTCCGCGGCCGCGAAGGCAGTCGACCAGAGCCTCATACATATTAGATGTGAGCGCATTGCGCTTCTCGGGGCGGTTCAGCCGCACTTCACAGACGTGCTCGCTGCGAGTAACGACCACCTGTTCGGAAGAGCTCATCAGGGAACCCTCGCTTGCCGCCTGTAGGCAATAGTCATATTATATGACCTAGAAACGCCGTCTCACCGGCGCATGATAGCGGGGTCCGCTGCCCCTTGAACGCACAAGCTCTGTACCCCTCCAATCGCCCGCCGGCGCCGCGGCCCATGCCGCGCCTCAGCCGTCTGGCGCTGGAACGCGCGAAATCCAGTCACGATCAGATCGCGGCCACGCTCGGCACGGAGCTGCTGAAAGGGGCCTACGCTCCCGGCGGCAACATGCCCGCGGAACCGGACCTCATCGCGCGCTTCCAGGTCTCGCGCACGGTGATGCGCGAAGTCATGAAGACGCTCGCGGCCAAAGGCTTCGTGATCTCGAAGACGCGGGTCGGCACGCGGGTGCGCGACCCGGTGTACTGGAACTACTTCGATGCCGACGTGCTCGCCTGGCGGGTGCGGCTCGGGCTCGATGACGAGTTCATGAAGAGCCTGACCGAGGTGCGCCGCTCGCTCGAGCCCGCCGCGGCGGCGCTGGCGGCGCAGCGCCGCTCCCCCACCGACATCGCGCAATTGCGCGAATGCGTGCGGCAGATGGCGCGCACCGACCACACTCGCCAGAGTTTCGCCGAGGCGGATCTCGATTTCCATCTGGCCATCGGCCACGCCTCCGGCAACCCGCTCATGCGTTCCATGGCGAGCGTCATCGAGACCGCGCTGGTCGCCTCCTTCGCCCACAGCTCCCCGGTGGATGAGCCGGAGGACCACGAGGCGACCGTCAACGGCCACGCCGCCATCGTCGATGCCATCGAAGCCGGCGAGGAGCAGGCGGCGGCCGAGGCCATCCTGCGGGTGATCAACATCGGCGTGAAACGGATCGACGTCACCCGCAAGAAGCAACGAGGACAAAAGAAGTGACCGTTTCCAACGGCCGCCGGCTGCGCTCGCGCGCCTGGTTCGACAACCCGGCCAATCCCGACATGACGGCGCTCTATCTGGAGCGCTATCTCAACTACGGCATCACGCTCGACGAGTTGCAATCGGGCAAGCCGATCATCGGCATCGCGCAGACGGGCTCGGACCTCTCACCCTGCAACCGTCACCACCTCGTGCTCGCGGAGCGCGTCGCCGCCGGGATCCGTGCCGCGGGCGGCGTGCCGATCGAGTTTCCGGTGCATCCCATCCAGGAGACGGGCAAGCGCCCGACGGCGAGCCTCGACCGCAACCTCGCCTACCTCGGGCTGGTCGAGGTGCTGTACGGCTATCCGCTCGATGGCGTGGTGCTCACCATCGGCTGCGACAAGACGACACCGGCCTGCCTGATGGCGGCCGCAACGGTCGACATCCCGGCCATCGCCCTCTCCGTGGGGCCGATGCTCAACGGCTGGCACCGCGGCGAGCGCACCGGCTCCGGCACCATCGTGTGGAAGGCGCGCCAGATGCTCGCGACCGGGCGAGATCGACTACCCCGGATTCATCGATCTGGTCGCCTCCTCCACGCCGTCGACGGGCTACTGCAACACCATGGGCACGGCGACGACCATGAACTCCCTGACGGAAGCGCTCGGCATGCAGCTGCCGGGATCGGGCGCCATCCCGGCGCCGTACCGGGAGCGCGGCCAGATCGCTTATCTCACGGGCGAGCAGATCGTAGGGATGGTGCACGAGGACCTGCGGCCCTCGGCCATCATGACGCGCGATGCCTTTCTCAACGCCATCGTCGTCAGCTCCGCCATCGGCGGCTCGACCAACGCGCCGATTCACATGGCGGCCATAGCGCGGCACATGGGGGTGGAGCTGACGCTCGAGGACTGGCAGAAGTATGGCTACGAAGTGCCGCTCCTCGTCAACCTGCAGCCGGCGGGCGAGTACCTGGGCGAGGACTATCATCACGCCGGCGGCGTGCCGGCGGTCGTCAACGAGCTGATGAAGCAGGGCCTCATCCGCGAGCGCGCCCTCACCGTCAACGGCCGCACGATCGGCGACAACTGCCGCGGGCGGGAGATCGTGGACCCGGCCGTCATCCGGCCGTTCGCGCAAGCCCCTGAAAGCCAACGGCGGGCTTCCTGGTGTTGCAAGGGCAATCTCTTCGACTCCGCGATCATGAAGACGAGCGTGATCTCCGAGGAATTCCGCCAGCGCTACCTCGGCAATCCGGCCGATCCGGACGCCTTCGAGGGGCCGGTGGTGGTTTTCGACGGGCCGGAGGACTATCACGCCCGTATCGACAAGCCCGAGCTCGGGATCGACAGCCACACGCTGCTGGTCATCCGCGGCGCCGGCCCGATCGGGTACCCCGGAGCGGCGGAGGTCGTCAACATGCGACCGCCGGCTTACCTCATCAAACAGGGGATCACTGCCCTCCCCTGCATCGGCGATGGCAGACAGTCAGGGACTTCGGGGTCGGCATCGATCCTCAACGCCTCGCCGGAAGCGGCGGCGGGAGGCGGTCTCGCCATCCTCAGGACAGGCGACCGGGTACGGGTGGACCTGCGCAAGCGGGAGGTCAACATGCTGGTACCAGCAAGCGGAGCTGGCCGCGCGGCGCCAGGCCCTGGAGGCTGCGAACGGCTATCGATTCCCGCCATCGCAGACGCCCTGGCAGGAGATCCAGCGCGGGATGGTGGACCAACTGGCCGATGGCATGGTGCTGAAGCCAGCGGTGAAGTACCAGAGGATCGACGAAACGTTCGGGATACCCCGGGACAACCACTGACGTCCGCGTCGCGGGACTGTTAGTCCCACCTGTTTCCATGTTGTAGTGTTAAGCTACCCGCAAGGGTGACGGAACATGAAGCAAGCGGATGTGGTTCAGGGCTTCATCGAGGGTTGCGAAAAGAGCCAACCGTCACTCCAGCGCGTGGCTCAGCTCCTCCCCCAGACTTTGCAGGCACTGGGATTCCGCTACTTCGCGTACTGCTCGCACGTGGATCCGCTGCGGCCGCCCCCCGACGCGATCATGATGCACAACTATCCGACCATCTGGGAGCGCCATTTCAGCGAAGCGAGGCTGTATGAGTCGGATCCGGTCCTGGCGCACGCCGAACGCGACCCCATGCCATTCTTCTGGGACGCGGCCTTTTGCACCGAGCCGGTCACCAGGCCGCAAAAGAGAGTGTTGACCGAGGCCGCCAGGCTGGGTCTCGCCCATGGATACACCGTGCCGCTGCAACTGTCGTGGCTTCCGGGATCTCTGCGCGCTTCATGCTCGGTCGTTCCCGACAGCAGCCGCATCGATCCGCGCACTTTTCAGTTGGTCGATGCTCTGGCGAACTACCTCTATATGTACCTGTACCGCGAGCGGGCCCCCTGGGACGCGGCAGCATCCTGTTATCTGACGAAGCGCGAGCGCGAGTGCCTGACGCTCTCAGCCCGCGGCCTGCACGACTGGGAAATCGGCCACGCGTTGAACCTCGCAGAGACTACGGTGCATACCTACATCGCGAGCGCCAGGTCGCGACTCGGAGCCGCCACCCGCATGCAGGCAGTCGTGCAGGCGCTGGCGCGCGGCATCATTTCCTACGGTGATGTCATGTGCAGGTGCAGCATCGGCCGCGCCAAACCCCGGCGCTAGGGCCGATTCCGGCCCCTTTTCTGCTCATTTCCGGTCCATCCAACCCGTAACTCTCCGAAAGTCGTTTTTCTCCTCTGTTTAGAGGATGTTCCGACATCGCATTTGCGCGCATGCTGATCCTCAGGGAAGAAGGCGAGGAACGTGCGATGGTCCTGATAGCGAATGCGGAGAACCGGTGTCTGTTCGGGCCGGATCTCGAGGAGATGCACCGACAGCGGAAGGTGGTGTTCGTCGACCAGGCCGGCTGGCGGATCCCGGTGCTGGCGGATCGGGAGACCGATGCCTACGATCGCCCCGACACTTTATATCTGCTCGCCAAGGATCAGCCTGACGGCGGCCTTCTGGCCTCTTCCCGCATGCTGACGACGATGGCGCCCCACCTGATGAGCGACCTGTTTCCCGCAACCTGTCGCGGCGGCGTCCCCCGCGGACCGACCATCTGGGAGGTCTCGCGGTTCTGCACGGCGCCGGTCATCCGGGATCGCGCCCGGCGCCTGCAATTGCTCTGGGAGATGAGCTGCGCGGTGATGGAGACAGCCCTGGTGTACGGGATCGATCAGGTCGTCTTCGTCGCCAATCGGGCGCTGCTTCCCCTGACGATGAGTTGCGGCTGGGACGCGAGGGCGCTCGGAGCAAGCGTGCGCGAGGCGGGCGATGAGATCACGGGCGTCATTGCCGCGATCACGCCGGCAGGTCTGCGCCGCGTCAGGGGGCGCTTCAATGTGCCGATACCGGCGATCCGACTGCCGGTCAGGCCGCCATCCCCATGACTTGCCGCGGAGGGATCCCAGTGCACGCACGTATCCACCATCGCACCAACGCCGTCGATCTGCTGCGCTCCAATGGCTATGTCATCTTCGATCGCCTGCTGCCGGAGCCTGAGGTCGACCGGATCTGCGCCGAGTTCGAGCCTTTCTTCCAGGCAACCCCTCGCTGCCAGGGGGACTTCTACGGCTGGAATACCACGCGATTCGGTTCCGTATTGCTGAAATCCCCGTCTTCGCATGCTCTCGCGGTCGATGAGCTGCTGCTCTCCATCACGGACGAAATCCTGGGGCCGCACTGCGATTGGTATCAGCTCAACCTCACCCAGGCGGTCCGCCTGCATCCCGGGGAACGGCAACAGGTGCCGCATCGCGACGAGGAGATGTGGCCCTGCCACAAGAGCGGCGTCGAATACCTGGTAAACGTGATGTGGGCGCTGTCAGACTTCACTGCGGAGAACGGCGCGACGCTGCTCTGGCCCCGCAGCCAGTTCCGAGGCCTATCTCGTGAGGTCAATGCGACCGACGCCGTCATTGCGGAGATGCCTCGCGGGTCCGCCCTGGTGTATCTCGGCTCGGTCACCCACAGCGCCGGCGCGAACCGCAGCCCGCTGCCGCGCACGGGTCTGATCATGAGCTACTGCCTCGGGTGGCTGAAGCAGTATGAGAACGCCTTTCTCTCCTATCCTCCCGAGGTCGCCGGGCAATTCCCCAAGGCCATTCGCGATCTCATCGGCTACCGCATCCACCGCCCGAATCTCGGGGGCTACGAAGGACAGGACCCGGCCGTGCTCTTCGAGACGAAGTCGCACGCGCTCGCGGCCTTGGATTCGATCCCCGAGGCGGCAGCTCGGGAGCTGAAGGCCTTTTACGACAACCCATGAAGGAACCCCTCCAGTCCGATGCCGGGTCCTTCATCACGGCCGATCCCTTTCGGTGCCGCGTCTGGGATCTCAACGACCGCATGGAAGAATACGTCACTGAAGAGTCTTGCCGGGCGGAGATCGCTAGCGTCGAGCGCGACGGCCAGTTGGTACCGGTCGTCGGTCGTGTATTGCGGAACAATCCAGACTTCGACATCGAGATCATTTGCGGCGCGCGCCGGCTCTTCGTCGCGCGACACCTGAAGGTCTCGATCAGGGTCCAGCTCAGGGAGTTGACCGACCGGCAGGCGGCAGTAGCAGTAAAGACAGAGAACTCCCTCAGGAAGGAGACCAGCCCGTATGAACGCGGCTTGTGGCTGGCGAAGCTGCTGCGACAGGGGATCTATCGATCGCGCGACGAGATGGCGCGGAGCTCTCGGGACAACCCCCACCCAGGTCACCCGGCTGCTGAAATTCACGGAACTGCCGGCAATCGTCATAGGAGCGTTTCAGAGCCCACACGACATCCTGGAGTCGTGGGCAGTGGAGCTTACACAAGGCATGGAAGGACGAGCGCCGCCGATTACTCACGGAACGGTGTCGCTCGCTCAGCGCCACCTCGCCCCGCCCTCCCGCCGTCTCCGTTTACGAAATCCTCATGGCGCCGCCCACACGAGGCGGCCGCACGAGATTCAAAGCTGCTGCGCCGAG
This sequence comes from uncultured Pseudomonadota bacterium, assembly GCA_963726045.1. Lineage (GTDB taxonomy): Bacteria > Pseudomonadota > Gammaproteobacteria > Steroidobacterales > Steroidobacteraceae > 13-2-20CM-66-19. Next base: position 329,609 of record CAVSAZ010000006.1, on the reverse strand, counting down.
TCGTCAAGAGCCCGGACGGGGCAACCGTCCTTCGCTTCGAGCACCGGCGCAAGGAAGTCGTCCTGAGAATTCCCAATGCGCTCGTGAACCCCGCCATCGAGGCGGAGCTGACCCAGGTCGTGGCCGCGGTGCTGATAACTCGCCCTCTTGCATCTTCTCAGCCCGCAACCCCTTGAATGTCCTGGGTAGTCGTCCCGTTCTTCTGATCTTTCCAGAGCTCGGCGTAGTACCCGCCACGCAGCAGGAGCTCCTCGTGTGTGCCGCGCTCGATGACCTTGCCGTGATCCAGCACCACGATCTCGTGTGCATCAGCGACGGTCGAGAGCCTGTGCGCAATCACGAGGGTGGTGCTCACCCGGGCGATCTCGCGGAGGTTCACCAGGATCTCACGCTCGGTATGGCTGTCGAGCCAGGACGTGGCCTCATCGAAAACGTAGATTCGCGGGCGCTTCAACGCCGCGCGGGCAATGGAGATGCGCTGTCTCTCGCCGCCTGAGAGCCTGACACCGCGCTCACCGACACGTGTCTCATAACCATCGGGCAGGCCCACGATGAATTCATGGAGATGCGCCAGCCGCGCGGCGTGCTCGATCTCCCGGCGGCTCGCGCCGCTCTTGCCGAACGCGATGTTGTATGCAATGGTGTCATCGAAGAGCACCGTGTCCTGCGGGACGACCGCGATTGCCTGGCGAAGCATCGTGAGCGGCAGCTCCGAGATCGGGACCCCGTCTAGCAATATCCGGCCGCTGTCGGGCTCGAGCAGGCGCACGAGGAGCCGCACGAGCGTCGATTTCCCGGAGCCGCTCGCGCCGACCACCCCGAGCATCTTGCCCGCCGGCACATCGAGGCTCACCTCCGTGAGCACCGACATGACCAGGCCGGTAACATAGCGGACACAGCTTGGAATTCCAAGTGCTCCAGGCCCGGTGAGTGGCGTCGAGCACCCCTGTAGTGCTGGCTCCGGCGTCTCCCGAAAGAGCGCCATCATTCTCTCCAGCATTGCGGTGCCCTGGGAGAACGCCTGCATCGCGTAGCCCAGCATCTCCACGGGACCGATGACCTGCAGCATATAAGCTGTTGACGAGCACGAAATCACCAACGGTCATCTGTCCGTGCCTCGACTTCCCGCGCAGCATAAAGCACGGTCGCGGCAAGGAAGATCGAAAAGACCGTCGCCGCCGCGCAGGCCATTCCACGCATAGGCAGCGATAGAAGGTTGCCCATTCAGCCTCCGTGCGCGACAGTGCCTCATCGACTCTCACCTGCACGACCGGCTCGGCCGTGAAGTACTTGATGGTCTCGTAATTCAAGATGCTGTCCGTCATGGTGGCGTGGGCTGCGACATGCGCCGCGGATGCGCTCCGCGGCGGCCCGCGACACAGTCGCCGCGGCGTAAGTGAAAATCACTGCGTAGCAGACGATTGCCCCGCAGAAAAGACCGAGGAAAGCCGGCCGAGCAAGTCCCGCGAGCACGAAGCACGATGATCCCGAGCTGCATCGATGACGGGCAGAAACGTGAAAACGACGTGATGCAGGATCATCCGATAGCCCTGCAGCCCCTGCTCCAGAGCCTGGCTCACCGCACCCGTCTGCCTCTCCAGATGGAAGCGCAGCGGGAGCTGTATCAGATGAGCGAACAATCGCTCGGAGAGCGTGCGGAACATGCGCCGCTCGACGCGCGCGTGGATAAGCCCGCGAATCTCGTCGGCCGCCCGTGCGAGAAACTGCGCGAGCACAAACGCGCTCAGGAACAGGACAGGAGAGACAAACGTCCCTGCGCGCTTGCCCCGTAAACGCATCGATCACGAGCTTGAGAGCGATTGGGCCCAACGCGGTGAGCAGCGAAGCGGCGATAACGAGCAGTAGCACGGCGATGAGCCGCACGCGTACGAACCTGCTCGCCTGCGACCAGCACGAGACGCAAGACTTCGCGTAGAGCTCCGAGCCTTTGCCTCGTTGCGGAGTGTCATGGTCGACCAACCTTGCGCCTAATGTCGACCAGGGGCTAGCTTAGAGACGGCTTGAGTCTGAAGCACGGAAAAGGGACGGACGCAATGTCTCGCCCGGAACGACTCCATGTACCCGGCGGCCGCTATTTCGTGGTCGACAGTTTTCATGCGAGCGAAGTGCTCGTTGCCGCACCGGGTCGGATGCACTCGGAGGCGGAGCTCCGCCAGTTGGCCGCGCACCGCATCCAGTATGAGCTCCAGCTCGCCTATGCGATCACGACGATGGTCAGCGCGCGTCGATACCCATTGCTGGCTGCCAAATTGCGCGCTGCTCGAGATCCAGATCGGCAGGGCACCGCTCGAACACGTCATGCACAGCCTGCGAGGCCCTTTCTCGCGCTATCTTCGCAGGTCCGCCGGAGCTCGCCGAGCCCGTATACGCCGGCCGCTACAGCGCCTGGCTGGTCGAGCCTCGAATGCACGGTCGATCTGTGGCGCGACATCTGCTGGCGACCCGTGCGGGCGGGTCTCTGCAAGCATCCTACGGAATACCCTCACACTACCATCCACTACGCCCTGAACGGCTCAACCCCTCGGTTTCTCGCGCGCTCGCGCGTGCTTGCCTGGTTCCAGCAGCGACAGCACCACCCGCGAACACAGCTCTTGAGTTTCTTTTCCGCTGCGCCAACCCCGGAGTTCACGGCTCTACTCGTCGGGCTCGCCTCACGACCGCCGAATCATCGGCCATGAGAATTTCGTCCGCAAAATCACCGCGAAGAGGCTCATCTGCTTCCTGCCGTGCAACCCCAGTCGATCATCCAATGGGTGCGCCTCCTCGTCACCCACGGGGCCGCCGGCTGCTCCGAATGCCTCCCGGCCCTCGCGCCCGCACTCTTATCCGCCCTGACTGCCTGGATCGCAAGTTGCAGCGGAATTGCTAGCGTGTCCACGGTGGCGACATGGTTTCAATCACATGCGACCGCTCCCGCCTCGAGCGGGCGATCGATCATTACTTGCAGATGCGCCCGGACCTCTTCAGCAGCCGCACGCTCAGCCAGTTCGTCCGTTATGTCTCTACTCAGAATCCAGACCGCGGTTCGTGTCGTCACAGTGCGGCCAACGCGCAGGCGCGCCGACTCATGCGCCACGACTGCGCACGGCCTGGCACCCATTCCGGAACCCTGCCGCTACTCGCGTCTATCTCACCTCACGCCCTGCAAATCATGCGCGAACACCATCTCCGCTACGAGTCGCAGCTGCCGACGCAACAAGTCCACGAATTATCTGTCGCTTTTCCAGCGAGCCGCGGAGAGACATCCGGCTACGGCGCTTGCCACTCAGTCATCGTAAGACGCCACGCTTAACATGCGGCACGATGCATCTCGTTCGCACGCGAAATCCACGCATCGCCGTTGACGACATCATAACAGCAGCGCGCACCTTTGGCTGCCACGATCGTAGTGGCAGGTAAGACGACTAAAGCTAACGTAGGAGTGATTAACATGATTCTGGAACTTGGAAAGGTGTCCGTCGAGACGAAGGGCCTCCGTTTGGTGATCGCGACGGAAGTCATGCACGGCCAGGTTCGGCCGTATGAGCCGTCTAAGAAAGTCCTCAGCCTGAGCGTTGTCACGGCCTAATTGCCGGCCAATGTCAGGCTATCTCGGGGGTGCGCGTTCCTCGAAACGCGCACCCCGTTTTCCTGCCAAGCGCGAATCGACGACCATGAACACCGCCACAGATATTCCTATCGTCCGCATATGTATGCATGTGTGATCGGACGATCAAGTCGTCATGCTTGATCTTCGGCGTGACAAATATCTCGTCCCTCGACGGCGACGCCTCCGCGCTGCTGCGCGCGCACGTTGACGTCTGACTCCGAGGAAGGGCTGCTGCAAACTTCCGTGAACCGGGGCTCGCCGAAGCTACTCTCCCATCTTACGTGCCACCGGAATTCTATCGACCCGACGCCTGTTCCCGCCACCACCGGCAATCGCATCCCGCTTCTTCGCCCAACGAGCTCCATCATGCCACGACCGCCGTTTCGGGAACACGTCGCAACACATCACGCTGTGCGGTACTTCGCGAGCGTCCTAAGCGCCAAGTCGGCACTGCGCGCGCTATCTCTCCACGCAATCGTCCTCCGCGAGCACCGCAAGGTACTCGCGCCTCACGTCCGCAAACAGGACCTTGGATCCCGTTCGAGTCATCCGCTCTGTTCCGTTTACTCCCGGCTGCGGGTACTCGCTACCGGCCCGAGGCAGTGCTTATTCGACTCTCTGGCCTGAAGCTCTTCCTGGCGAAGTACTGCCTGTTCCCGGAATGGGTCTTTGGCGTTCGCCTGCATCCATTTGCCGCTCACTGCTGGCTGCAGCACGGCGACACTCTCGTGAATGACTCCCTCGATTTCGTACGCCGCTTCACGCCCATCATGGCGGCATAGCCGATCGCATCATGCTCCGATACATCGCTCTCGCACGCGTGGAAGAGAGCTCTGAAGCCCGCGCCGTGTACGGCCGAGCGTTGGAGTTGCGATAGCGCCTGAATCCGGGTAACGCCGGGCTATCGGACGGAGGCGCCTGCCTCCTCTATATCGACACCGCTCCCGGGCGCATCCGCGTGCACCCCTTGGGCCATGAAGGCGTCGTCATCGGAACCCTCTTTCGAAATGCCGATGGCGCGAATAGGCCGGTCACGTCTCTTTGCAACCGGGAAGTCGACGAGATCCACGCATCCCGAGGCGAATCGCTCGTCCAACGCCATTGGGGTCAGTACATCGCTCTTATCGAAGGCTGCGACGGATCATGGCGTATCATCCGTGATCCGACGGGCGGTCTCCCTGCTATTACGTGCGCTCCAGCGGCGTGGTCTTCATCTTTTCGCACCTGAACGACTGCGCTCCAGTACTACCCATCAGGTTGAGCCTCAACTATTCGCATCTGCACGCGTTTCTCCATTTGCAACGCTTCATACCGAGCGATACCGGATTCAACGAAATCCAGGCCGTCCACGCCGGTGAGGCCGTCGACTTCAGCGATCGGCTGCATCACCCGAACCTTTTTGTGGAGGCCAGCCTCATTTTGTGTCTCGCCGGCGGAGCACGAAGACATTGCCGAGAGCATCCTCTCGTTGCGCAATGCGGTTACGAAATGCGTACACGGCTGGGCCGCGTGCAGGCGATCCGTGCTACATGAACTCTCCGGGGGGCTGGATTCCTCGATTGTACTGGCCACCCTGGTAAGCGCACCGGACGCTCCGAAGCTTACGTGCTGCACGCACGTGACCGATCCTCCTGAAGGAGACGAACGATACTACGCGCGTCTGATGGCGGATCATGTGCGAGTGCCGCTGGTCGAGCTACCGGTGCGGCCCAGCGGTGGAATCGCATCGAAGAACTCGTGCAAGTTCGCGACCCAATCTCCCCGCTGTTCACATCCTTCCATTGCGGCGACGATTCCGAGACCAAAGAGCTGATCGAGACGGGGTCATTTGACTGCACCTTCTCCGGGCAAGGCGGCGATCAGCTCTTTCATCGAACTCTTCCGGCTATTGAGGCCGCAGATTACGCCTGGGTCCATCGCCTGAGTTCACGGCTTTTCACGGCAATGCTCGATGCCGCACAAATATCCAAGCAACCGCTCTGGCGAATTGCCCGTGAAGCTATCAAATATGGCTACCTTACGCCGGCCGTACGATGTCTGGCGAGAGTCGCAAGTTGCAGAGATTCATACGCGCACCACCCATCGATCCCTCGCAGTCCTGCCATCCGTGGCTCGTGGAGGCGCAACATTCCTCCGGCGAAGCTCTTACAGCTCATGTGTCTCACCGAAACCCAGACATATTTTGCGACACCGCGCCCTTACGTCGACGAGATACATCCACTGGTCTCCCAGCCGGTACTGGAGTGCTGCCTGCAGATTCCGACCTACATCCTGTCTCATGGCGGCACAGACCGTACGATCGCAAGGGCCGCCTTCCGCAACGCATTGCCGCCCGAGATCGCCGAACGATCGTCGAAAGGCGCCGTCAATCAGTTCTTCTACGACGCCATCTACGGCAATCGCGAGCATATCCGCCCGTTCCTGCTGGACGGCCTCCTTGCCGATCGCGGCCTGCTGGACCGATTCGAGCTCGAAAGAAGCCCTCGACGATCCGTCAACTATCGCACGCGGGCGACGCCTCATACCTATTATGACTGCGACAATCTGCGAGACGTGGCTTCGGACCGCGATATCTTTCGCGCACTCGACCGGTCTCTCTGGCGGCTGCGTGAGCACTCTTCAAGACCCGTGGCGTGATCGTCTGCCGAGTCCTGCCGGGCGAGCGCAGGCATCGCGGGTCGTGACGACACCAGTCGTCGCGCATCTGTCGCCAGCGGGCGTAACGTTCCGACTTCACCGGATCCGGATCCTCGTAATCCTGTAACCAGAATCGCAGCCAATCTATATTGCGGTGCTGTATCGCCGCCAGGTGCTCGGGCTGAGACTTGATGTGATGCTCATCCGCGTAAACGTATGTCTCCATGGGTTTGTGTGCATATTGCATCAGCGCCCAAATGGCCGGAATCCAAACCGCTCGTCTTCCGCCACATTGGCCAGGATGGCGGCATGAATATCCTTTACATGAAGTTCAGGAGAAATCACGGACCACTTGGACCGGCCGCTGTCGATTGCGGGATTCTCGAGATCGAGAGTTATAGAAGTCCGGGTTGAGTGGGTTGTTGGACCAGGAATCCAGGACCCAGCAGCACGTAGAGGTTATGACGGCCGCGATGCGCTTTCCATTGGCGAGGGCGTAGTCGATCTGATTCGCGCCGCCGCTCAGACCCGTGTATGCCACCCTGAAGGGATCGACGAGCCCTCGATCGATCAGATTCTGGATGACGATGTCGAGAGAGTCCTGTATCGACTTTCGCCACTTGCCACCCTGCCATTCGCGTCTGTTGGCTCTACATACGATAGCCCTCGCTTCTCGGGGGCCCGGAGCCGTCTGCCTAAAGCTCAAGACAAAGAACCCGGACTCTGCGTAGGCGAAGATCGGGTTCTCGTCCCCCGTATTGCCTCGAAGGAACCCCCCGTCCGAGTATTGCGTAATGACGAGCGGATACCGCGTATCGCTCACGTAAGCGTAGGGATAAACGAGATCCGCCTGAGTGGAAAGGCCCTCCGAATTATTCCAGACCAGCCGATCTATGCGGGAGTAACCCTTCCGTCTAAGCCCCTCGTTCGGGTCATACAACTGCACGGCAGCGTGCTCAGCTATATTGAGCGCGAATAGAGCCGGGGGCTGTGATGGCCCCTCACGCACGCAGATTACCTTTCCGGCAGCCGCGTCGCATTGCCTTCCGAACTCGCCCTCCGGATTCGTCGCGTCTACCCCGAATAGAGTCTGAGACGACCCGCTGACTGGATCGAGCGACACGATTTCGCCCGGGCCGCCCGCCCGCAAGAAGCCGGATATCGAACAGATGAGGACAAAGCGGTGCGTTCCTGAATCCCAGAATACTAACGCAACCCGGCGCGCACTGACTCCAGCCGGACACACATCGGCGGACGACTTGTGAATCGCACTCGCGCCATTCCTGATAATGGTGACGGCACGGCCCCGGTGATCCGGGTCCGTATCATCGAGTCGGACGGCAAATTGTCCGTCACCACTTTCCACTTCCGTGGCGTCCTGCATTGGCTGCTGGGAGTAAGAGAGTTCGGAACTGCTTGCCAAAGCCCGTTCCCCCGCGGTCGCCTCCATCTTCCCACCCGTAACAACATCCACGGCTCGCAGGTCCGACCAGGCCCGATCGCTCGCGAAAATACTGGCTTCCTCCTTATAGATACGCGATTCCGGTACTCGCGCGATGAGCGGCATTCCCGCCGGGTTCGAAGCAAATTCAGATCCAAACAGGTAGCCTTCCTTCTCGCCCCGCTGCAACCGTCTGACTGACGCGGGTCGCGGCCCGCCCGTCTGATATATAATCCGCTCGCTAGACCGGGCCCAAGTGAAGGCGAACACCTCATCGCCGCCCAGGGCCAGCCTCCTCGACTGCGCCGCCCGCGAGTCATAAACGAAAAGAAGTCCGTGGCCGCCACGATTCACGATATAGGCCAGATAACGGCCGTCGTTCGACCACAGCGATTCCGCGACGCAAGGCCAGCCACTGTTCGACCCGTCAGGATACTGGATGAGAAACGGCTGCCCGAGATCCGACAGGACACTAACCTCGCGCGTCCTCTGATCCAGTATGTTCAATTTTACGTGGTAACAATTGCAGACCGGATCTGCGCTCAACGTCGTGAATGAGACCAGTCGGCCGCCAGACTGTATGGACACGCCTCCCATCTCCGTTACCTTCAAAACGTCGTCGGAAGACAACGCCCGGCCAGGCCTTGCCGGCCACGTATGCACTGTTGACATTGCCGTTCCCGCCACCACTTGGCCGCTTGCGAAGAGCAGCGCCACCCCAATGACCGACAGCACTGGCACCTGGAACCGTATCGGCGAGAACATGTTCATCATTGCAGCCACTTTTTACCTACCTGGAGTGATACAAAGCGCCCTACCGGGGACGCATTAGCAGCATCGAAAGGAATCGGAGCCGCTCCACCCGTAACCGTGAGAGGAAACTCCGCGTAAGGAGGTTTCTGATTCATCGCGTTTTCAACCGTCAGCGCCACGACCACGCCTTTGAGAATCCCGCCGCTGTCGTTATCTGAGGTGTGATAGCTGAAATGGAGGTCAACAGTTGTCCAGGATGAAATTGGAGATGGAGGTGTCGTGAATTGATCTTGATATCCACTCACATAGTTGATGTTTACGGCCGCTGCGTACCGCTCCCTCGTCCAGGCAAGACTCCCATGTATCTTCCAGCGTACGGGCTCGCCATAGAGATCGAGTAACTGCACGCTCTGACTACCGGGACTCGCTAGCAGCTGATTCTGTATCTGACGGGTGACCGCGATCGACGGTGTCCATATGCCCTCAGCAGTCTCCTGCCGATAAGCGATATGAAGATCGACAGTCGATTGACTCGTCGCCTCCAGGTTCGTATCTTGGCTGTCGAAAATTGCGGTGACGCCCGAAGGGCCGAGTCCGGCATAGTCGCCCTGGAAGCCAGCGCTATTGAATGCAGCCTCAACCACTCCAATCGGGGGATTTCGCGTCACAAACGGCGCGTCCACCGGATCTGACAGCACGGTCAGAATATTCGCGATCGGAGGAATGCCGACCCGATCGATGTAGTGGACGTGAGAATACGTCGCGCTGGCGGACATGCCGTCGAGCTCGATGTCCGGCCCCACCGAAAAGGATCGTGACCTCTCGGGCCGCAGATCTCGATTTCCGCCTGCGATGTACAAGGTGTCTGCCGACCCGGTTGGGGATGTGGGGTCAGGAAACAGCTCTGCCGAGTAAATAACAGGCGAATCGAGCTGACTAAGCAGAGGCGCGCGATACGAAGTTCCGAAAGTTGCGCGTAGGTTCACGCCCGACACGGGCGCCCACATCGCGCCGAGCTTGGGATTGACGCTCGACCCGAAGTCACTGTAGTGATCCTCCCGAGCGGCCGCGGAAAACTCTAGTGCATGGGTCCACTCGAGGGCGTTCGATGCCCCAATAACAGGTAAGACGACTTCCCCATAGACACTGCGTTCGGTCCTGCTGGCATCGGTCGCCGGCTCCGTCACGTCGTCGGTGCCCGTAGTCGCTTCATCGTTCGTGTACTTTTGCCCCTCAAAACTCGCACCGACGGCAGCCTTGAGGAGCCCTCCAGGGAGCTCGAGCACGGTTCCCTGCAGTAGCAGGTCGGCGCCTCCGAGACTGGTATCAGCGGAGAGCAGACTAGTGTCGTCAACGTCATAGGCAGATAGAGGGCCAGCGAAATCGTAGATTCCAAGTTGGTTCGCTCTCTGCTGAACTCTCGAGTAGTAGCCTGTAATATCCCAGGACCAATCTCGTACGAGCGCTTGCGTCAGGGTTATACTCAATCCGGCTTGCGTCGCCCGATCGCGAATGTCGTAGAGATCGGATTCCCCTGTCGGATCAACAGTGGCTATGGAGTGATAGCGCCTCGTGCCATACAGGGCATCGAAGGAAAGCGAAGTGTCGCTGTCGATATCCTGATTGCCGGAAATCAGGACACTGTTGCGCCAGTTTGGTGGCAAGATCGAATCCGGACCGCCTTGACTGGGAATGAAATCACGCTGAGAAGCATCCAAGCCCGAGTCCCCGGTATATTCGTAGGTCATCATGACGTTGCCGGTCGACCAGGACCGCCCCAGCAGCTGCGAGACCGTTTCCTGAGCAGCTCCCCCGTCGGTCGCCTCACCATAATCGACGGAGGTTTCGGCACCTTGGAAATTCTTGCGCGTGATGATGTTTACGACGCCGGCGACCGCGTCCGAGCCATATATCGCCGAGGCTCCGTCGGGCAGTATCTCGATGCGTTCCACCGCACTCAGAGGGATCATCGAGATGTCCACGAACGCGCCATCAGCTCCGGCCGGAGCGAGACGATGGCCGTTTAGCAGTGTCAGGGTTGCAGCCGGGCCTATCCCGTTGAGATTGAAGGCGGCGCCCCCAAAGATGTTATCGCCCGTCTGGTCGAAGAGCGGCGTCTGAGTTGCGTGGCCAATTACGCTGGTGAGAACATCCGCGCCGGAGAAATTCTCGGGGATCTGTCTCGCAAATTCTTCCAGGGTGGCGACGCCCGACTGCTCGATCGCCTGCCGCGAATACTCTATGAGAGGGGATCCAATCGGCGTGGTCCCACGGATGTAGGTACCGGTCACGATTATTTCTTGCAGGGCCTGCTGCTTTTTCGCTTCGAGGTCTTTGCTGTTCCGTTGCTTGTCGCGCGGTTTGGCGACGTTATTATCATGAGCTGCCGCCGAAACGCCCCCCTCCCGTGGAGGGCCGGACGTAATCGTTATCGTGTTGCCGCGCGCCGCATATTCGACAGGGATGCCGCGGAGCAACCTACTCAAAGCCTCTCTCGCCGTGTAACGTCCATTGATGCCCATCGAGCGCGAGCGGCCGATTCGGGGCCGCCTCGTAAACATGATCTGCATGTGCGCCTGCACACCGAATTCCAGGAGCGCCTTATCGAGAGGCTGGGCGGGTATGTCGAACCGGGCGACTTTATCCAAGTTCCCCGCCAAAGCAGTCTGGATATGCGCGATGGGACCCAAGACCACTGTTGCGACTGCCAGCGCAAGATAGGCACGAAATCGCGTTGAACGGATAGAGACGCCCGCGCGAGAGTCGTGAGTCGAGGTCATCAGGAAATCCCCCGTTAGTTGTGTCGAGCGTCGCTGCGGGTCTTCGACGGCGAGCGGTGCGCTCATATGTCGTGAACACAACGGTTCCGGGAAGGAAAGGGGAATGTGCGCGCTCATTCGCGGGTCAATCAGCGGTGCCTCGGCGCTGAGCCAGCTAGTGGGCGCGTGTCACCTTGAGGCGACGCATTGCGCAGTGGTCTCGACGCTACGCATGTGGATGCAGATGTCCGCCCCATGCTCGTCGACGTCCACCGGAACAATTAGGGGCAGGCCATGTAGCCACCCCGTAATCTCGTCGTCGAGAATGACACCGCTGAACCGAAGTTTTCCGGCCGCGGCCGTCGCCAGGATGTGCCTAGGGAAATAGCGGTTCACGTCCTCGACCACGTATCGAAGCGGCTCATTGTCGAAGACCAACCGTCCATATATCCATGCCGTCGCGACGTTTGCATCCGCGTGCGCGACAGACGCCACGACACCGTTGTCGTGATAGCTGATCTGTTCCCCACTGGGTACTCTTATTGGAGCAGGCAGCAGTCCTGACGCCGCGCCCTTTACGAAAGCAGGTGAGAGACTCACCGGCGCTGATGGGCTCACCGCGACCACCCCTTGCGTGACCGTCACGACGACCCGATCAGAGTCCCTCCTCACCAGAAAGGCCGTCCCGACATCCCTGATGGCACCCTCACCGGCATGGACCACGAAGGGCCGTTCCAGATCATGCGCAACTTTGAACCACGCTTCGCCCCGGACGAGATCCACGGAGCGGGCCGCCGCAGTGAACCTCACCACCAGCCTTGTCTTACCACCCAGAGTAATCTCCGAGCCATCGCCAAGGTCCACGTCTTGCAGCCCGCCCACGTCCGTCTGATAAATGGATGACCCGTAGCCATGATCGGTTCCCATCCAACGCCAGGGCGGCTGCGGGAGGAGAGCTGCAATTGCCGCCAGCACCACGGCAGCGACGCCTACGACCAGCCACGACCGTCTCGTTGCGAGCATCTGCCAATGGCCAGACACTGCCCGTGACAACCTCCTCGATCGCCATGTCTCGAGGGGAATGCTGAAATCGTAGTCGTCGGCATCGATGTCCCGGCTCAGGCAAGCGGCTCGTTGCGTCTGAGCACGAGCGTCCGAAACCAGCAGGGTCAAATGCTCGAAGAGGAGCCGGTTCTCGGGATCCGAGTACCAGGCCTGCCACTCGCTGATGACTGTAGTGATGAGCTGCGACCCGCCTGCCTCGTCCAGCCTCTCATGCCACGTGAGCGCCTCGATCCAGCGCTCCGTACCCCGAGGAAGCGCGTCATCAGCTCCGGTCACGTGAGCGCCCTCACCCCTTCGGCGGCGCTGACACACGCATGGAGATATTCCATCGCCCGTGCGACGTGAACCTTCGCCATGCGCTCGGTGATGCCCATTTCTCTACCTACAAACGAGAACCGCTGTCCGTCCACGACGCGGAGCAGAAACGCCTGCCGGCACCGCGGAGGCAGCTGCGCGATGGCCTTCTGCACGATGGCGAGGCGCTCGCGCGACTCGACCACGGCCTCGGCCGAGGGACTGCACCCGTTGGTCGGTGGCATCGCGATACTGGCGAGACGGGACTGTGCCGCGCGTTGCCGTTTGCGATCGATCGCCAGATTTGCCGCGATCTTCCAGAGAAAACCCACCCTCAGGCTGAATGGCTGCGGGCGGTCGAGCGCCAGAACCTTCGCATATGCCTCCTGCACGATTTCCTTGGCATCTTCGGCCGAGCCCGTGCGGAGAGCGAGAAAGCGCACCAGGGCTGAGTGATGATGGCGCGCGATCTCCCCTAGCGTCGCCGCACGCTCCTGCACCTCGGGCTTGATCTCCGGGCGGTGAGTCCGGCAGCTCGGACGCATCCGCGCAAGGCTGCCGGTTGGAACGCAGGTATGAAGGAATCATGAGGCGCAGAGTCACCTGGAGGCACGGATTTCCCCTTTTTCAGGAAGACCAACCGATTGCCCAAAAATGGCACTCGGTGAAATGACTTTGACGCTGCGCGCGACAGTCGGTCACGCCGTATGGGTCGACGCCGGACTTTGACGCGGCGCCGCAATTCTCGCTAGGGATTGTCGACGACTACAGCGTCTCCTATTGACACCCAGACAAACAACACTGCGTTCGCGGGCACTGGAGCATCGCCGCCCGAGACGCGGGCACCCGACGCCATGCATCAAGAAAAATAATTTCACCCTCTCGCTTCTGTCGGCGGCTGCGGTTAGAGTCTGCGCGCATTCCGTTTCAACTCTCGAATCAAACACGGAGCGCCGCATTGGGAAATGCTCGATCAGGAGATCCAAAACCACTTCGCTCAGCCAGCGCCGCCTCGCCGGCGATCGTTCGATGACGGCCGCATCACTTCGCGATGAGGCGACCCACCGGTGCGTACGCACGCCTCGTCAAAGCGTGCTTGAGGCGAGGCCGCACGCTCGAGGACGCGGAGGATCTGGTACAGGAGGCGTACGCGCGCCTCATCGAGTATCAGCACAGCGCGAAGGTACGTGACGAGGAGGCCTTCCTTCGCCGGGTGGTCAGCAACCTCGCGATCAACCAATATCATCGCGAGCAGATACTGTCATTCGCGCATGAGACCATCGATCAGCTGGACCGGCAGTCGATGTTGGTCGACAGCGGCCCGGGAATCGAGCGCATCCTGAGCGCCCGAGCAGCAGCTCGAGCAGATCGAGGCCATGCTCGCCGCGGTCAGCCGCCGTACCGCGGAGGTGTTTCTGGCGCATCGCGCCGGCTTCAGCTACGAGGAGATTGCCTCGGAGCTGGGCATCAGCACGCGGACGGTGAAGAAGCACATCGCCGCGTGCCATCTCGATGTTGGCCAGCGCCGCGGAGAATGCAGCCTGAAGCGGGCGCTTACGAGCGATGCGGCTGCGCCGCCGGAATGTGCTCCTCGAACCACCCCACCATCCGCGCCGCGTAGTCCACGATCGCGGGCCACTTGCGCACGCCGTGGCCTTCCTGCGGGTACGTCACCAGTACCGACTTCACCCCGTTCTCCAGCAACGCGTTGTGGAACTGCACGGCCTCTTCAGGCGGGGTGCAGCGGTCGAGCACGCCGCAGGTGGACAGCGTCGGGGTCTTCGTCTTGTGGGCGTGCATGATCGGGCTGCGCTCGAAGTACTTGCCGCCGGCATTGGTGTAGGTGTCCTTGAGGAAGAGCGCCACGAAATGCCCGATGTTGGAAATGAGATGCTCCGTGACCTGATTGGTGACGGGCGATACGGCAACGGCGGCCTTGAAGCGCGGGTCCTGGGTGATGAGCCACGCCGTCATGTAACCGCCATAGCTGCCGCCCGTGACGCCGATGCGGGCGGGATCGGCGATGCCGCGCTCGACCAGGTGATCGAGGCCGGAAAGATAGTCGTAGGTGTCGGCTCCCCCCATGTCGCCGAGGACGGGCCGCACGAACTCCTGTCCCCGTCCGGTGCTGCCCCGCGGGTTGGGCAGGAAAACGGCGAAGCCGCGCTTGAGCAGCATGAGCGACCCGATGCTCCTGCGGCCCATCCAGAAGGGCCGGTAGTGCCACACCGGGCCGCCGTGCACATTCAGGATGACGGGATGGGGGCCGCGACCGTGCGGCTTGAGCAGCAGGCCGTGGATCTCCAGGCCGTCCAGCGCCTGCCACTTCACCGTTTCGATGCTGGCAATCGCGGCAAGCGCTTCGCCGCCGCCGCCGGAATCGAAGGATTTGACGGTATGGTATTTGCCGTTGCGGATGACGGCGATCTCGGGCGCCCGCTTGAAACCCTCGCCCACCAGCGCGCAGTCGTCCGGCTCACCGAAGCCGGCGATTGCGGTGCAGAAGCCGCCGGTCGTGATCTCCCCGCTCTGCCAGACCTCGCGCAGCTCATCGGCCTGCGCATCGTAGAGCGCAACCGCGGTCTCGAAGCCGCGGTGGCCGGCGAGCAGCAGATGCCGGTCGGAGCGCCATTCCGTATGGGTAACGTCGATTCCACCGGTCGCGACCTTGCGGACTTCGCCGGTTTTGGTATCGATCACCCTCAGATCCCCTGCCACGATCCACCGGTCGCTGCAGAGCGCTTCGGCCACGGCGACGTGGCGACCGGACGGAGAGGCGCTCGGCCAGCCGAGCTGATCCTGCGGGCGGTAGACGTCCCGGCTGGCACCGCTTTCCGTCTCGATGACGGACAGGCGCGCGGTGTACCAGAGGCTCTCGCTGGGTCCCGGCGAGACGACGGCGACGATCGCCTCATTGCCGCACCAGCCGGCCTCCCAGATGTTGCTGTGCGCGGGGCCGAACTGGCTGACGCGGTTCTCTGCGAGGTCATAGACCCACGCCCGTCGCCAGCGGTAGCTTTCATCCCCGGTCTCGACGGTCGGCAGCCAGGCGGGCACGTCCTGCGCCGTCTTGCTGGCCGCGGCGCCCTGCGCGCCGGAGAGGTCCGCCCCGTGCCCCGCCACGCTGAGCAGGATCCGCCGCCCGTTGGGCGACCAATGCAAGTACTCCACCCAGCCCTCGACCGCGGGGGTGGCGCGACACTCCCCGCTCGCGACATCCAGCAGGTAGAGCTGGAAATCACCAGGCTTGCGCCGGTCGGAGAGGAAGGCAACCTGCCGCCCGTCGGGAGAAAGCTTCGGTGCGCGGTCGGTGTTGGGGCCCAGGGTCAGCACCCGCGTATCGCCGCTCGTCAGGTCCGTGAGGCAGATGCGGGAGGACGCGTCGTTCGCGGAGTCGATCAGCGTGCCGGTGAAGACAGCCCGTTGGCCGTGCGCGGAGATCTCTATCGCATCGGCGATCAGTCCGCTGCCGGGCCGGCGAAAACCGCGGTACAGAGATTCCGCCTCCCGATAGAGAGTCGTCTCACGAATGTCTCTTTGCACGAGCTGTCCCTCCGATCGTGACGAAAGCCGGAAAGGATGAGCCCATCACCCCGGGCCGTCCAGTGGCCTGGCGGAGCCGCCTGGGACGCGGCTCATCCCGTGCCGTTGAACCGCGCGAGCGCGTAGGCGCCGGGGTCGACCCGCGGGGAGCCGCCCGTCATCAGGTCCGACAGCAGCTGCGCGGACCCGGCCGCCATGGTCCAGCCGAGGTGCCCGTGGCCGGTGTTGAGCCAGAGATTGCCGATCGGCGTCGGCCCGATGATCGGCACGCCGTCGACCGCCATCGGACGCAGGCCGCACCACGGCTTCGCCTTGGCGGGGTCGAGAGGACTCTCGGGGAGCACGTGGCGCACCAGCTTCACGAGGTTCGCGATACGCGCCTCGGGGAGCGACAGGTCATAGCCGGTGAATTCCGCCGTTCCCGCCACCCGGATCACGTTCTCCAGGGGCACCACCACGGCGTGGAAGTCATCGTCGCTGACGGGGATGCTGAACGGAGTGTCGGGGAATGGGCGCTCGAAGGTGAGCGAGTATCCTTTGGCTGGCCGGACCGGGACCATGATCCCCAGCTGCTTCAGCAACAGCGGGCTGTAGCTGCCCGCGGCCACGATATAACTGTCGGCGGTGAACCGCTGATCGCCGCTGCGCACCGCGGTGATCTTCCCCTGACGGGTCTCGATACCGGTGACCGGAGTGCGGAAACGGAAATCGACCCCCGCCGCGCGGGCATGATCCGCCAGACCGACGCAGAACTTGTAGGCATTGCCGATCTCATCGGCCGGGTAATGAATGGCGCCGGCGAGCAGGCCGCCGATGGGCGCGAGCGCCGGCTCCATCGCCACGACCTCCCGGCCCGTCAGGCGCCGATAGGTCAATCCCTCGGTCTTCATCATATCCGCCCACTCGATCGCCTTCTCGAGCGGCGCGGAATCGCGAAACACGCGCAGCGTTCCGGCCGCAGCGAAGCCATAGCGGAGCTCGACTTCCTGACGCAGTCGTCCCAGCACTTCCAGGGAATGCAGCGCCAGCTTCAGATTCTTGATCGAGTTGCGCCGATATGACGCCGCGCTGGAATTGCGCAGGAACCTGATGCCCCACCCCGCGAGGTGCGGCAGCGCCTTCACGTGCAGCTTCAGCGGCGAGTCGGCGTGCCCGATGGACCCGAGCAGCGTGCGCCAACTCCCCGGCGCGTTCCAGGGCTCCGGCATGCTGGGTGTCAGCAGTGAGCCGTTGGCGAAGCTCGTCTCCTGCCCCGGGCCATCCTGACGATCGAGGACGGTGACCTCCCAGCCGCGGCGGGAGAGAAAGTACGCGGACGTGACGCCGAGGAGGCCGCTGCCGATGATGAGCGCTTTCACGGGTACCAGGATTCGTTTGTGCAGTTGCGCAGCCTACCTCGGCAGGCATCGCCGAGCCAAGAGCTAGCGTCCGCTACAGACGGTGCCAATAAGCGTTTCCCACGCAAGGTACCTGCCCGATCTTGGCTGCGATCAGAGAAAGATGCCGCTCCGTGAGCCCCGTGACATCGATCCGGATGTACAACGTACCCGTGGTGCCGAGCTCCGCGACTACGCGGCGCGGCACAACGTTGAGGGTCTGGAAGGAAGTCAGGACGCGAGCAAGCGCGCCCGGATCAGCGTCTGCGTTGACACGCAGGCAGAGCGCCTGCGTAGCGGTCTCTTCTAGTACAGCTTCTTGTAAGCTCATGGCAACGGATCCTCATCGCATTTTCACCTCGATCGAGCGCACGGCAGCCCCGGCTTTCAGCGAAAGCCGGGGACGTAATCGACCCGAGCCGATGGATGAGGGGGGCCATATGCGTTTCAGTATGGCGCAAATTTGCCGAAATACACAATCAAATCGCCTCGCCCCCTCTTCCCGGGCGGCTCATGCCGCGACACTGCAGGGACATAAGCGGCAGTTGCAACTGCCATTAGTGGAAGAAATATGGACGACATATTGCGACGGCTCGGCACAGTGGAGACCGACATATCACGCATGCAGACGGATATCTACACCCAGCCCCCGTCCACGATGTAGTGCTGACCCGTGACGGCGCTCGCCTCGTCCGAGGCGAGAAACACGATGACCTTCGCGACCTCAGCTGGCTCGAGCTTGCGCTTCAGGCACTGACGGGCGACGATCTCGGCCTCGCCTTCCGGGGTCACCCATTTCTCCAACTGCCGCCTGGTCATGATCCATCCGGGCGCCACTGCATTGACTCGGATGCCATGAGCGCCAAAGTCGCGCGCCAGGGAGCGCGTCAGACCCAACACGGCCGACTTCGAGGCGGTGTAACCCGCCATGCCGCCCTGGCCGATGATCCAGGAAATCGACCCCAGGTTGATGATCGCGCCCTTGCCGAGCGCCTTCATGCCGGGGATCACCGCCTGCGCGCAGAAGAACTGGTGTTTGAGATTGACCGCGATGCGGCTGTCCCACACCGCCTCGGTCACCTCCTCGGTGGCATGGCGCTCATCGTGCGCGGCGTTGTTCACCAGCACCTGGATGGGTCCGAGGAGCTTGGCTGTAGCCGCCACGGAGCGCTGCAGCGCCGGGATGTCGGTGAGGTCGCAGGGCTCGAAATGCACCGCTGTCCCGGCGGCCCGCAGCTCCCGGACGAGCGCACGCGAGGGTTCCACGGCGATGTCGATGAAGGCAACCTTCGCCTGTTGTGCCGCGAAGCGGCGCACGATGGCTTCGCCGATCCCCGAGCCGCCGCCCGTGACCAGCACCACCTGGCCCTTCAAGTCAGGATAGATCGCCGCCATCTGTCGTTCACTCTCCGGAATCGGCTGTGTGTTGGAACGGTCGGACCGCCAGCGGCCGTAGGCCCGGCGCCGGCGCCTCGAAACTGAACAGGTCGCCGGCGAGAGGCTGCGCCGCGCGCTGCTGCGGCGTCATCCCCTTCCATGCGGTGGTCACATACGCCGTGCGCAGATCCGCGCCGCCGAAGGCGATCTTCGTCACATTGGCGCACGGCAGGCGCACGGTCGCGAGCAGTTTACCCTCAGGGGAGTAGCGGCGTACCGCCCACCCACCCCACAAGGCTACCCAGACGCAGCCCTCCTGGTCCACCGTGGTGCCGTCGGGGAAGCCGCCGCCGTCCTCAATCTGCAGGAAAATGCGTTTGCGCGCCAGCGTGTGGGGGTCCGGCCGGTCGAACACATACACGGTCCGATCGGTCGAGCTGGTGTGATAGAACCGCGTCCCATCGGGACTGAATGCCGGACCATTCGTGACGATGTAGCCCTGATCGAGGCTCACCGGGCGGCCATCGGCGCCCAAACGGTACAGGGCACCGCTCGGCTTTGTCTCGGGATCATGCATCGAGCCGAACCAGAGCTCGCCTTCGGGGCTGACGCAGGCGTCATTCAGGCGGTTATCGGGAAGGTGCGGCTCGACCCGCGTCACCAGCTGGAACTCGGTCGCCTCCGGATCAAATCGATGCAGGCCGGTCTCGAGACCCGCGACGAAGCCGCCGTCGCGCAGCGGCTCGAGGAAGCCCAGCTGCCGCGGCGCCGTCCAGGAGCGGTGCGCGCTTTTGCCCGGATGCCAGCGGTGCGCGCGCCGCGCCTTGATGTCGACGAACCAGAGCGCGGCATCGCGCTCGACCCACACCGGGCCCTCGCCGAGCTCGGCGCCCACCTGGCAGACATGATTCGCATCCATGGTGGGCGCAGCATACCTGCGCCCGTTTCAACTGTCTGAGTTCACCACCCCGAGCGTGACGCGCGCCTCCAGGCGCTCACCCGGCGCGAGCAGCCTGTGGCCTGTGACCGCTGCCGGCGCCGAGCGATTGATCGCGTTCGGCATCTGGCTCACCGGCTCGGCGCAGAAAAAATCCAGTCCGGGCGGACTATAGATGTGCAGCCAGTGCAGCGGCCGGCTCGCCGTGAGCGTGAGGTGCAGCCGCTCCTGCGGCAGCAGGATCTGCGCCACACCCTGCCAGCCGGTGTAGCAGTGATCGACCAGCTCCGGGCGTGCCACCTCATCGCCGCGGCCCCAGTCGCCGAACCGCGTTCCCTGAGCGAGCCGCACCGGCAGAAACTCCTCGTCGGTGAGCCAGACGCCCTCCACCTGGGCCTTGAGTTGCGCGCCCTCCCCCTTGTGAAAGTACGGGTGCCAGCCCAGGCCCGCGGGCATCGGTGTCGAGTCGCGGTTCTCCACCGCGAGCGCCAGCTCGAGGCTGTCGCTGCGCAGTGTCAGCGTCTGCGTCGCGATGTAATGCCAGGGCCAACTGTCGGCAGGGTGCTCGAAGGAGAGTGTCGCGCTGTTGCCTGCCGTCGACTCCACGCGCCACGGCAGCCTCCAGCCATGGCCATGGAGCGGATGCGCCTGGCCGGGAGCATTGCGCTCGATCCTGACGTCGCGATCGCCCACCCGGAAGCGGCCGCCGGCGATCCGATTGGCATAGGGCACGAGCACGAACGCCGCCGTCTCGAACGGATCCTTCGCTCCGCGCGGCGTCGGGCGCAGTACATCGCGCCCCTGATAGCGCAGCGTGGCGACCGCGGCGCCGAGATCGGGAAGAAGCTCGAGCGTCAGGTCGCCGCAGCCGAGTGACAGCACCGCTGGCCTTCTTTTATTTCGTGCTCCTACTTCGCGGCCGGCGGGGAGACGAGCCCCGCAGCCTGCGATCCGTCCCGATGCCACAGCTCCTGGATCGACTCGAGCGGGCGCCCCTTGGTCTCCGGCACGTAGCGGATCACGAACAGCGCTGCGAGCAACGAGCAGACGCCGTAGACCCAGTACGCGAAGCCATGGTTGAAATGCGCATTGAGGGTGGTGCTGCCGTCCATCACCGGGAAGGTGGCGACACGACGAAGTTCATGATCCACTGCGCCGCGACGGCGATCGACATCGCCTTGCCGCGGATCGAGTTCGGGAAAATCTCCGCCAGCATGACCCAGACCACCGGACCCCAGGAGAAGGAGAAGCCCATGATGTAGACGACGACGGCGCCGATGGCGACATACGAGGATCCCGTCGCGGCGGCGGCACCTGCCGCGACGGTGGCGCTGACCAGATGGCTGATCGAAGAGGTAATCCGAGGACGAGCATCGCCGCCGCCATGATGAAGGCGCCCGCGACGAGCAGCGGCTTGCGCCCGATCCTGTCGACGGTGAACGTCGCGATCAGGGTGAAGATCGGTCATCGTGATGCCGACTGTAGACGTCGCCGAATCCCACAGCGCCTGGTTGGTCGAGGCGCCCATGTTCTCGAACATGTGCGGCGCGAAATAGAGCACGGCGTTGATGCCGACGACCTGTTGGAAGATCGACAGCATCGACCCCGACGACCAGCACCAGCGATGCCGAAGCTGAGGAGCGGACGGGTGTGCTCGACAGGGTCGCCTTGATCTCCTGCAGGGTCGACTGGGCCGCGCCGTGCACCCACCAGGCGCTTCAGCAGCGCCAGCGCCTCCGGTCGCGATCCTTCAGCACCAGGAAGCGCGGCGTCTCCGGCACCATCAGCATGCAGATGATGAGCAGCGCTGCCGGAATCGCCGCCGAGGCGAGCATGTGCCGCCACGCCGTCGGTCATCAGGTACTCGCGGGTCATGGCCCGGTCTGAATAGCCAGTTGACGAAGTAGACCAGCGTGATGCCGACGACGATCGCGATCTGCTGGAATGTGACCAACATGCCGCGCGGGCGGGCGGCGCCACCTCCGCGATGTACATGGGCGCCAGCATGGAGGCCATGCCGATGGCCATGCCCGCGAGCAGCCGATAGCCGAGGAACGGCCGGCAGCGCGTGATGGCCCGTGCCGCCGAAGAGGCCCCAGATGAACTCCGGATAGCCGGCGCCGAGGGAGGAGAGCGAAGAACAGCACGCCGCGATGATCAGCAGTCCCGCCTTGCGGCCGATCCGGGTCGAGATCGGACCGGCGATGCCGGCGCCGAGCGACGCAACCGAGCAGAGCCATCGAGATCGCGAACCCGGAGAGGAAGTTGGCATCGTCTCGGCGACAGATGCAGCGGCAGCACGAAGTTGTAGCTGATCGCGTCGGTCACGCCGGAGATCACCGCCGAGTCGTAGCCGAACAGCAGTCCGCCCAGAGTTGCCGCGACCGTGAGCGCCGCCACGAGTCCGGGATTGCCTTCATTACTCATTGTATCTATACCCCCTCATCGATATGGCCGGCCCATTCTCGCACGGGTGGCAGCCCGGCGGCGAGCTTCGGCGCGGCCGCCGACTGGCGCGAGATGAGCGCATGCGGGATCAGCCGGTGCAGCCGGTCGGCGGCGCGGCGGCCGCCCCGCACCGCGGTGACCAACATATCGACGGCCTCCGCCGCCATGCGCGCGATCGGCTGTTGAATGGTGGTGAGCTCCGGCCAGATGGTCGAGGCGATGAGCGTATCGTCGAAGCCCACGACGGTCAGGTCGCGCGGCACGTCCAGCCCGCGGCGGTGCGCTTCGGCGACCACGGCCGCCGCCATGTCGTCGTTGCTCGCGAAGATCGCGGTCGGAACCGGATCGACGGCGAGGAGCTTGCGCGCCGCATCGAGCCCGGAGCGGAAGCTGAAGAACCCCTGCTCCATGCGCGGCGCCGGCCGTGCGCGTCTCTCGCGCGCCACCTCTTCCATGGCCGCGGTGAAGCCGAGCCAGCGCTCCTCGCTCGCGCTCTGGTTGGGATGGCCCTTGATGAAAGCCAGGCGTTCGTGCCCCAGGCCGATGAGATAGCGGGTCATCTCGAGCGCCGCCGAGTAGTCATCGATGCGCACGCACATGGTGTCGGCCGCCGGGCGGCCCGAGGCGACCGTCACCACCGGCAGGCGCGCCGCGCTCAGCTCCGTGCGGAGCACGGACGACTCGCAGAGCGGCGGTGGCAACACGACGCCCACGACGCCCCCGGATAGAAGCCGGCGGACCGCCTTTCGCGAGGCGACCGGCGTCGGCTCGCATTTCTCGAGAACCAGCTGCACGCCATGGCGGGTCGCCGACTCCAGCGCGCCGACCAGGAACTCGCTCAGGTAGGCCGAGCTTGGGTTGCCGTAGAGCAGTCCCAGCCGCTCGCCCCGCTCGCTCGCCAGATTGCGCGCGGCGATGTTCGGCGAGTAACCCAGCTGCCGGACGGCGTGCTGCACGGCGCTACGTGTCGTGCTGCTGACGTAGGAGCTGCCGTTGACGACGCGAGAGACGGTCATTGGCGATACGCCGGCCTGACGCGCGACGTCTTTGATGGTCGCCCCGACGCGAACCTTGCTCCGGGTCCGGCGGGCCGGCTTGGTCATCGGACCTGGAAAGCCCGGTACGAGTGCGGTGCCAGCTGCACCACGAAGCTGATCTCGCCCGCTTCCCCGGGGGCTGGCCCCGGGACGGCCTCGGGCGCCGGCAGCACGCTCTGTCCGGAAGCGAGGTCGACCAGACTCGAGGCGATGCCCTTGACGAACACACGCACCGTGGCCGGACTGTCGCGGTACGACTCGACGACCAGGGTGTGGTTGTCGTAGGCGAAGAGGCTCACGCAGCGCCGGCGCGTCGATGCGCAGCGGAAACCGCGCGGTCAGCCATCCGCGCAGGTCATCGAGCACCGGCTGCGGCAGCTCCAGGAGTTGGCCCATGTTGGCCGGCACGTCGAGCACGTAGAGCTGCCCGGGACCATATTGAGTCGCGAGCAGGATCGGCACGGCATTCGCCGCGGCCTCGCCGCGGATCAGCGGCCAGCTGTCGTTGGTGTAGAAGTGGATCTGCGGGAAGATCACCGTCGGATTCTTGCGTCCGGCCACGTCCAGATCGCCGCCGCCGTGCGGACCGAAGGTGCCGTAGTAATGGCGCGCGGCGATGGGTAACCCGCTGTAGCTGATCTCGGCGACGTTCTCGATGCCCTTGTGCCCGAGCGCCTGCAGCAGACCTGAGGTGATGATGACGTCACCGCCCGCCTCCAGATTGCCTTCGATCTCCTGCACCAGGTTAGGATCGAAGGCGGCATCGCGGGTGAGAAGAGTGACCGGCGCGCCCTTGGGGAAGCGCGGCGTCAGGTCGATGGGGAAGCCGATGTTGCCGAGATAGTTCTGCAGGAAGTCCTCGTCCGAGGAGGACTGGTAGGGCTTGTAGCTCTCGATGCCGATCGGAGCGCCGAGTTTGCCGACGATCGCCATCGACCTGCTCGAGCGCATAGCCGGCGACGCTCGCCCATCCCGCCACCGCCTCGCTCCCCGCCGGCGCCTGGAAGGACTGCTGCATCGCGTCCCAGTCGAAGCTGGTGTGATCACCGGCCCATGGCCGCTCGCCGGCGATGGCTGGCGCCGGCGGAAGCGAGCTGCGTCCAACTGAAGAGGGTGATCTCCGGCGCCTTGGAGAACATCGTGTCCCAGAGCTGCTCCGCATAGCGGTCGGCGTAGCGCGTCTCGAACGTATCCACCCAGCCGCCGCGGTCGCCGCCGTGCGGGCGGATGTTGTCGTAGTAGCGGTAGATCGAGATAGCTCTCGTACTGCTGCAGCAGCTGATAGGTCGCGACCGGATCGCGGGTCTCGGTGCCGGTGTAGATGTAGTCGAACAGCTGCGCCTCGCGATCGAGATCGAAGCCGAGGCCCTGGAAGTGCTCGTACCAGTTCGGGTACTTGATGATCACCTTGACGTGCGGATTGGCGGCGCGGGCCGTCCCGAGAATGACGTGCTGCGCCACCCAGCGCATCTTGTTCAGCCGGTACTGCGTCCAGGACAGCGATCCCTTGGCGCGGATGTCGGCGTCGCTGCGCGTGTTGTAAAAGGTGAAATCATCGAGAATCACCGTGTCGAAATGGCTCGCCGCCATCCGCACGGCGCGCTCCGCCATGGCGACGTCCTTCGGACTCTCGTAATCGAAGGACTGGAAAGGACCTCCCTGATCGACCGCGGTCAGCGTGAGGCCGCCGTCGACGGCGATGCCCCGTGCCCTGAAGAAGCGCGCGATCCGGTCGAGTGAGGCCGGGTCGGCGAACACCCCGCTGCGATAGTCCTCGAGATACACCTTGTTGAAATGGACCTGGCTCCAGATGCGCTCGAACTGCTGCTGCAGCACTTTCGGGTCGGCGAGCTGGCGAGTGGAGGCCACCGGGATGTAGATCGCGACGCCGAAGCTGCGGTAGGGCTGCTGCGCCGGCGCGGCGCCGGCCATGTCGGCCCCGAGGGCGAGAGCCGCCGCGGCAAGGGCGAGCAGGCGCATCGCCATCGATCTCTTCTTCTGCATGTTCTGCAAGCTCCCCGGCGCCACCCGTTTATGATCAGGCATTGAGTGCGGCCTACTGATAGCGCTATCATAAGATACACCGGCAGCGCCTTCGATGGGGTATTTCATGCCGAGGATGCTCTCGTGGGTGGTGGCGATCGCCTGCCTGCTCGTGGTCCCGATGGCGCGCGCCCAGGCCCCCGCGGCAGCCCTGCCCCCTGAGGACGGCTACCGTCTCTGGCTGCGCTACGTTCCGGTGACGGGCCAATGGCTCGCGCGCTACCGCGCCGATGCCACGGAGCTCGTGGGCGCGGATACCTCCCCGACCCTGCGCGTTGCGCACGCGGAGCTGGCGCGGGGTCTCGCCGGATTGTTGCGAGCGCGGCAGCAGGCGGCGAACGGCGTGACCCGCGACGGCGCAATCGTTTTCGGAACCCCGCGCTCCTGCGCGCTGGTGAAAGCCCTGCCGCTCGACCTGCGGCAGGTGGGCGCGGAAGGCTATCTCATCCGCACGGTCACGATCGACGGCCACAGAGTCACCGTGATCGCGGCCAATACCGACACGGGGGTGCTCTACGGCGTCTTCGGATTCCTGCGGCTGCTGCAGACGCGCGCGCCCATCGATCATCTCGACATCGCCACCAGCCCGAAGATCGGCCGGCGCGTGCTCGATCACTGGGACAACCTCAACGGCACGGTGGAGCGCGGCTACGCGGGCGACTCCCTCTGGCAGTGGCAGAGCCTGCCGCAGTACCTCGCGCCGCGCTACACCGACTACGCGCGCGCCTGCGCCTCGCTCGGGATCAACGGCACGGTGCTCGACAACGTCAACGCCTCGCCCTTCATCCTGACACCGCTCTATCTTCGCAAGGTCGCGGCGCTCGCGGGCGTGCTGCGCCCGTACGGCATCCGGGTGTACCTGGCGGTGCCCTTCAGCGAGCCGGTGACCCTGGGCGGGCTGAAGTCCGCCGATCCGGCCGATCCGCGGGTGCGGGCCTGGTGGTCGACGAAGGTCGCCGCAATCTATCGTGACATTCCCGACTTCGGCGGCTTTCTGGTGAAGGCCAACTCCGAGGGACAGCCCGGACCCGAGGACTACGGACGCACGCAGGCGCAGGGCGCCGACCTGCTGGCGCAGGTGCTGGCGCCCCACGGCGGCATCGTCATGTGGCGCGCCTTCGTCTACTCGACGGGGCTGCATCCGCTCCATGCGGAGGATCGCGCCAAACAGGCTTACGACACCTTCAAGCCGCTCGACGGCAAGTTCGCGGACAACGTGCTGGTGCAGGTGAAGAACGGCCCGATCGACTTCCAGCCGCGCGAGCCCTTCCACCCCCTCTTCGGCGCCATGCCGCGCACCAACCTGATGCTCGAGCTGCAGATCACCAAGGAATATCTCGGCCAGCGCACCAGCATGGTCTACCTGGGCCCGCTCTTCGAGGAAGTCCTGCACGCCGACACCTGGGCGCGGGGCGCCGGCTCGACCGTGGCGCGGGTCATCGACGGCTCACTCTACGGCGAGCGGCTGACGGCGATCGCCGGAGTGGCCAACACCGGCTCCGAGCGCAACTGGACCGGATCCATCTTCAACCAGGCCAACTGGTATGCCTTCGGTCGCCTCGCCTGGGATCCTGACCTGTCGGCGCGCGCAGATCGCCGCGGAGTGGGTCGCCATGACCTTCACCGGCGACCCTCGCTTCGTCGCGCCGGTGGTGCAGCTGATGCTGCA
The DNA here is from genome assembly GCA_963726045.1 of uncultured Pseudomonadota bacterium. GTDB lineage: Bacteria > Pseudomonadota > Gammaproteobacteria > Steroidobacterales > Steroidobacteraceae > 13-2-20CM-66-19. Next base: position 302,620 of record CAVSAZ010000006.1, on the reverse strand, counting down.
ATCGCGCGCGGCGGCGGTCGATTACATGACGCCGCTCGGCCTCGCCAGCCAGATGGCCGCCGACACTCACTTCGGCCCCGGCCCCTGGGTGGCGCCCGGGCCGGGCATGCCGCCCGACTGGAGCAGCGTCTACTACAGCCGCGCCGATGCGGTCCGGCATCGGCTTCGATCGCACGGCGAGCGGGAGCGATGCCCTCGCGCAGTATGCACCGCACGTCGCCGCGCAGTTGGGCAACTCCGCGACCTGTCCCGATGACCTCCTCCTCTGGTTCCATCACCTTCCCTGGGACTACCGCATGCGCTCCGGGCGCACGCTGTGGGATTCCCTGGTGCTGCACTACGACCGGGGCGCTGCGTGGGTCAGACAGGCGCGCGCCACCTGGAGCACTCTCGCGCCATACGTCGACAGGCAACGCTTTCGTTTGACGGCTGACTTCCTTGCGATTGAGGAGCAGGACGCCGAGTGGTGGCGCAATGCGAGCGTCGCCTACTTCCAGTCGATCTCACACCGGCCGCTGCCCGCCGGCTCCGCTGCGCCGCCCGACACGCTGGCGCACTACGAGGCGTTCTGCGTTCCTTACGTCGAAGGCTCGCCGGGACCCAACCCGGGTTGCCCGCCCGCCGATGTCGCCATACCCCGATGAGCTCGTCACCAATCCCACATGGAGCCGTCCTCCAGACGCGCGATGGGCAGCTGCTTGGGGCTGTAGGGATAGCGCGCGGCGAGCTTCTCATCGATGGTGACGCCGTGTCCGGGGCTCTCGCCGCAATACAGCCGGCCGTCGCGGAAGACGTAGTCGTGGGGAAAGACTTCGTCGGTCTGCTCGCAGTGGCGCATGTACTCCTGGATGCCGAAGTTGGGTACCCAGGTGTCGAAGTGCAGCGCCGCGCCCATCGTGACGGGCGACAGGTCGGTGGCGCCATGAAAGCCGGTGCGCACCTGATGCATCGCGGCCAGATCCGCGATGCGGCGCACGTGGGTGATGCCGCCGGCATGCACGATCGTCGCGCGGATGAAGTCGATGAGCCGGCCTTCGATCAGGCGTTTGCAGTCCCAGATGGAGTTGAATACCTCGCCCACCGCGAGCGGCGTGACCGAGTGGCGGCGGATGAGCTCGAAGCCGTCGGGGTTGTCGGCCGGCGTCGCGTCCTCCAGCCAGAAGAGCCGGTACGGCTCGAGGTCGCGCGCCAGCCGCGCCGCCTCCACCGGCGTCAGCCGGTGATGCACGTCGTGCAACAGCTCGAGCTTGCCGCCATGGTCGGCGCGCAGCCGCTCGAAGAGCTTCGGCACGATCTCGAGATAGCCCGGCGTCGACCATTCCGTCTCGAGCGGCAGCTCGCTTTCCGCGGGCTCATACGCGTCCTTCAGTCGCGACACGCCGTACGGCTTCTTGACGCCCGGAACGCCGCACTGCGCGCGCACCGCGCGATAACCCATGGCGACGTATCGCGCCACCTCCGCGGTCGCCTCTTCGATGTCCCGGCCGTTCGCGTGACCGTACACCAGCACGCCGTCGCGCGAGCGACCGCCCAGCAGGCGGTGGAGCGGCAGCCCGGCCATCTTGCCGAGGATGTCCCAGAGCGCCACGTCCACCGCGGCGATCGCCGTCATGGTCACCGGTCCGCGCCGCCAGTAGGCACCCCGATAGAAGAACTGCCAGGTATCCTCGATCCGTCCGGCGTCGCGCCCGATCAGGTTGGGGATCACGTGATGCTCGAGATACGCCGCCACGGCCAGCTCCCGGCCGTTGAGCGTCGCATCGCCGATCCCGAAGACGCCGGAGCGCGTCTCGATCTTGAGCGTCACGAAGTTGCGTCCCGGACAGGTGAGGATGACGCGTGCGGCGATGATTTCCTCCGAGGATTTGCCATGAAAGATGACTCCAGTCGGGAATCGGCGGACGCGTTGCACCCCGACCGTCTCTTTCCCGCGGACCCGGGCACGCGCGCCATCGCACGCAGACTCTACAACAGCGTGCGCGCTCTGCCCATCATCAGCCCGCACGGCCACACCGACCCGCGCTGGTTCGCGGACAACGCGCCGTTCGAGCGATCCGGTATCGCTCCTCGTGACGCCGGATCACTACATCACGCGCATGCTCTACAGCCAGGGCCTGCCGCTCGAGGAGCTGGGTCCCGCTCGCGCATGGCGCGCACCGCTCCGCGACGGCCGCGCGCCCTCTGGCGGCAGTTCGCGCAGCGCTATTACCTCTTTCGCGGCACGCCGACGCGGCTCTGGCTCGATTGGGTGCTGAGCGAGGTCTTCGAGACGGAGGTGCCGCTGACAGCCGCCAACGCCGACCGAGCTACGACCGCATAGCCGAGCATCTCGCGCAGCGATGCTTTCCGCCCGCGCGCGCTCTTCGAGCGCTTCAACATCGAAGTGCTCGCCACCACCGAGTCGCCGCTCGATGACCTGGCGCACCATGCCGCGATCCGCGCCAGCGGCTGGAAAGGCCGCGTCATCACCGCCTACCGGCCCGATCCGGTGGTCGATCCCGAAGCCGCCCGGTTTCGCCGCCGGTCTCATCCGCCTGGGCGAGCTCACCGGCGAAGACACCGGCTCCTGGCACGGTTATCTCGCGCGCGCACCGCAAGCGCCGCGCCTTCTTCGCGCAGATGGGCGCCACCGCCACCGACCACGGCCATCCGACGGCGCGAACGGCGGACCTGAGCGGCCGTGTCGCGGCAGCCCTCTTCGGCCGCGTCGTTCGCACCGCGCTGGCCGGCACGGTCGCCAACCGCGGACGCGGAAGCCTTCCGCGCCCAGATGCTCACCGAGATGGCGCGCATGAGCCTGGATGACGGCCTGGTGCTGCAGATCCACCCCGGCTCCTGGCGCAATCACAACACCTCGCTCCACCAGCGTTTCGGTCGCCAACGTCGGCGCCGACATCCCGATGCCGACCGATTACGTGAGTGCGCTGCGCCCGCTCCTCAACCGCTTCGGCAACGATGCCTCGCTGAGCATCATCGTCTTCACGCTCGATGAGTCCGCCTACAGCCGCGAGCTCGCCCCTCTCGCCGGCCACTATCCCGCCCTCAAGCTCGGCCCCGCCTGGTGGTTCCACGACAGCCCGCGAGGGCCTGATGCGCTTTCGCGAGCAGACCACCGAGACCGCCGGCTTCTACAACACCGTCGGCTTCAACGACGACACCCGCGCCTTCTTCTCGATCCCGGCCCGCCACGATGTCGCCCGCCGCATCGACTGCGCCTTCCTCGCCCGCCTGGTGGCCGAGCATCGCCTCCCCGAGGACGAGGCCACCGCGGTGGCGCGCGATCTGGCCTACACCCTGCCGAAGAAAGCCTATAAACTCTGAGCCATGATACCGCTATCATCAATCGACCGATTCGCCCGCGCGCTCGCGGCCGCCAGCGTCCTCGCACTGGCGACGGCATGCGTCGTCCCGGCGGCCAGCGCCGCCGACAAGCCGGTCTACAAGGATCCGCAGGCGCCGGTCGCGGCGCGGGTCGATGACCTCCTCGCGCGCATGACCCTGCAGGAGAAGATCGCGCAGATCTCCTGCATCTGGCAGCGCAAGGGCGATATCGAGGACGCCCACGGCAACTTCGATCCCGCCAAGGCCAGCCGCGTGTTCCCCTACGGCATCGGCCAGGTTGCCAGGCCCAGCGACCGCGTTCCCCGGGAGGCCAACGACCCGCTGCAGAACGTCTTTCGTGACGTGCCGCAGACGGTCGCCTTCGTCAACGCCGTGCAGCACTACTCGGTGGATGACACCCGCCTTGGGAATCCCGACGCTCTTTCACGGCGAAGGCCTGCACGGCTACATGGCGCGGGATGCCACCAGCTTCCCCCAGGCCATCGCGCTCGCCAGCTCCTGGGACCCCGCGCTCATTACACGTGTCTATACGGTGGTCGCGCGCGAGGCGCGTGCGCGGGGCGTGCAGCTGCTCCTGACACCCGTGATCAACCTGGGGCGCGATCCGCGCTGGGGACGCATCGAGGAAACGTTCGGCGAGGATCCCTACATTGCCGGCCGGATGGGGGTTGCCGAGGTGCGCGGCCTGCAGGGCGATACGCTGCCGCTCGGCCCCGATCGCGTCTTCGCAACGCTGAAACACATGGCGGCCTACGGCGTGCCGGAGGCCGGCACGAACGTGGGTCCGGCGGAGATCTCCCAACGGACGCTGCTGCAGATGTATCTGCCGCAGTTCCATGCCGCGATCCAGCAGGCCAACGCCCAGGTGGTGATGGCCTCCTACAACGAGATCGGCGGCATTCCGTCCCACGCCAACCGCTGGATGCTGACCGATGTGCTGCGCGAGCAGTGGGGATTCCAGGGCGTCGTGGTCGCCGACTACGAGGGAATCGAGCAGCTCATGTCGCTGCACCACGTGGCCGGCAATCTGACTGATGCCGCCGCCCGTGCGCTGCATGCCGGCGTGGACGATGACATGCCGGACGGTGAAGCGTTCGCCAATCTGCCGCAGGCGCTCGCCGAGGGGAAAGTCACACAGGCCGAGATCGATACCGCCGTGCGCCGGGTGCTGCGGCTCAAATTCCTGGCAGGCCTCTTCGAGCATCCCTACGCTGATGCGCGCCACGCGGAGAAAATCACCGACTGACTGCCGATGCGCGCGCGCTCGCCGTGAAGGCCGCGCAGGAGAGCATCGTTCTCCTCAAGAACGACGGCACCCTGCCCCTCGACACCCACCGGATCAGGACGCTCGCCGTGATCGGCCCCAATGCCGGCGTCGCGCGCCTCGGCGGCTACTCCGAGGTGCCGGCTCACTCCGTCAGCATTCTGCAGGGCATCCGCAACCTCGCGGGCCATGGCGTGCATGTGGTTTACGCGCCGGGGGTCAAGCTGGTCGCGAGCGGCGATCAGTACACCGATCAGGTCGTGCTGCCGACGCCGGCGCAGAACCGCGCGCTCATCCGGCAGGCGGTGAGCGTCGCCAGGACCGCCGACGAGATCGTGCTCGCCATCGGCACCCGCGGCGCGCTCTGCCGCGAGGGTTGGGCCGACAATCACCTGGGCGACCGCGACAGCCTGCGAGCTCATCGATCAGCAGCAGGAGCTCGCCGACGCGATGTTCGCGCTCGGCAAGCCGGTCGTCGTCGTGCTCATCAACGGCTGCCCGCTCGCGGTGGATGAGATCGCGCACAGGGCCAACGCGCTCATCGAGGGCTGGTATCTCGGTCAGGAAGGCGGCACCGCCATGGCGGATGTCCTCTTCGGAAAGACCAACCCCGGCGGCAAGCTCACCGTCACCATTCCGCGCTCCGTGGGCTTCGTGCCCTACAACTACGATGAGAAGCCGAGCGCCCATCGCGGCTATCAGTTCGCCGACAACTCACCGCTCTTCCCCTTCGGCTACGGCCTTTCCTACACCACCTTCGACGTCGGGCCGCCAGTGCTTTCGGCCGCCAGCATTCCCTCGAACGGCACGGTGACCGTCAGCGTGAATGTCCGCAATACCGGCAAGGTCGCGGGCGATGAGGTCGTGCAGCTCTACCTGCACGAGCTCGTCACCTCCGTGACGGAGCCGACCAAGGTGCTGCGGGGATTCCAGCGCGTGTCGCTGGCGCCGGGCGCCTCGACCCAGGTGCGCTTCCAGCTCGGCCGCGACGACTTCGCGATCTGGGACGAGAACATGCGGCTACGTGGTCGAGCCCGGCACGTTTCAGGTCATGGCGGGCCCGGACTCCGTCGCTCTCAAGACCGCGACGTTCGAGGTCACTCGCTGACGCGCCTGCCGTAGGACTCCGCGACCGCCCAGGCCGCCGCGCTGAGCGCGGTCGAGATGCAGAGATTCACCCAGTCCTCGCGGCTCGACGGGCGTGACGATGCACGGCGCTCAGCCAGCAGATGAGCGGTGAAGAGGCTTTCCATGATCGCTTCCATGCGTGGCCGCCAGCCGCGGCACCACGCCGAAGGCGATCGCGAGCCCCGCCGGCGATGTGACCCGCGCCGCCGAGGGCGGTCAGCGGTACGCGCAGCGGCATCCAGGCCGGTATCAGGGTGGCGGCGCCCTGCAGATAAACGAAATGCGAGCAGCCCGATCGGCACCAGGGCGATGCCGAAGAGAATGCGTGCGATCCGCACGCTGCGCATCGATCCTGCCCGCGACCGCGCAGTAGATGAGCCAGCCGCCGCGCGACCAGGAGGAGTCCTCGCCCACGCCAGCCATTGGCCTCCGACCAGCGGATGCGCCAGCGCGCGCGGCAGCTGCAACGCGACGACCCAGAGCGCGATGAACGCGGTCAGGATGAGCGCCGAGCGCTTGGCGGTCGCCGGCAGCAGCAGGCCGATGCCGGGCAGCCAGCAGCAGCGCGGCGGAAATGCACGCCAGGGTCTCCCGCCACGGGTATGCCGTGCGGCACCGGCTGCTGATGCAGCAGGAAATCGCGCGCCACCAGGCTGATCGCGCCGATGGCCGCGAAACTCACGGCGAAGAAGAGATGGCCCGACCCCGATCTTGCGCAAGTACACGACGCCCCCACCACGAGCGCCACATCGCGCCGGCACGCATCGTAGGCGAATGGCGCTCGAATGTATTGGGCCATTAACGCCCGCGGTTGGACCATTATCGGCCGGCAGCCGCCGCTTTCAGCCCGCGCAGGATGATCCCGAGCTGCTCCACGCCGCGCCGGATCGCCGGGATGTCGGTTTCGGCGGCGCCGAGCACGAGGCCGGGCGGCATCGTCCGCTCGACCGTGAGCCACGACAGCGGCACCGCCACGATGCCCTGCTCCACCGCCAGACGGCTGGCTTCGAGCTCCGGGATGCCGTCGGCCAGCCAGCCCACGGTCTGCAACCCCGCCGTGACCGGCGCCAGCCGCAGCACGTCCGCGAGCTCCTGCTGCGCCAGCCTGACCAGGGCATCGTGCCGCCCGGTGTAGAGATCGCGCATGCGGCGCATGTGCTGCTCCATGTGGCCCGCCGCGATGAATTCCGCCAGCACCGCCTGATCCAACACCGACGGGAAGCGCTGCAGCACCGACCTCGCCGCCTCGATGGCGCCGAGCAGCGCCGGCGGCACGATGAGAAAGCCGAGCCGCAGCGACGGAAACAGCATCTTGCTGAAGCTGTTGGAATAGATCACACAGCCGGTGCGATCGAGGCTGCGCAGGGCGGCGAGCGGCCGGCCGCTGAATCCGAGCTGACTGTCGTAGTCGTCCTCGAAGATCCACGCGCCCGACCGCGCGCGACCACTCGAGCAGCGCCAGGCGCCGCTGCAGCGACAGGGTCACGCCCAGCGGGAAATGACATCCCGGAGTGACACAGGCGAGCTTCGCCACCCGTGCGCGGCGGCGGCCGGCCTCGCAATCGATGCCCGCCTCGTCGACCGGCACGCCGATCACCTCGGCGCCCACGCGCCCGCAGCAGCGCGGGAATGGCGGTGTAGCAGGGATCCTCCACCCAGACGCGGTCGCCGCGGGTCGAGCACCAGACGCGCGATGAGATCGAGCGACGCCTGCGTGCCGGAAGTGATGACGACCTCCTCGGCGCGCGCATTGCACGCCTCTCGTCAAGCCGACGTAGTGCGCGATGGCCGCCCGCAAGTGGCGGGAATCCGAGCGTATCGCCGTGCGTGAGCAGACGTCGGCACGCCGTTGCGCAGACAGCGCGCGGCTGATCCGGCTCCAGGTCTTGATGGGGAACGCCTCGAGTGCCGCCATGTCCAGGCGGAAGGTGTGCGTCCTGCCGGCGATGCGCAGCGGGAAACGGATGGCTCGACCAGCCGCCGCCCGCGCACGGAAAGTGATGGCGCGACGACAGCGGCTCGCGACCGCGCCCGCGGCGCCGCGGACGCGGCGGCGCCAGCGCTGTCACTCTGCGCACGAAAGAGCCGCTGCCGACGCTTCCTTCTATGTATCCCTCGGCGATCAGGTGCTCGAAGGCCGCGACCACCGTCCCGCGCGCCACGCGGTACTGCTCGGGCAATGCCGCGAGTGGAAGGCAAGCGCGCGCCGGGCGCGAGCCTGCCTTCGACGATGGCCAGCCGGATCTCATCGTAGAGCCAGCGCAGCAGGGTGGCGCCGGCCGCACGGGGCCGCAGCGCGAGGGTCACGGTGGCTGCTGTCTTCGACACGGCAATCCCAGATGGCGGCGCGATGGAGCCGAGTGGCCCACCCGGCACGCGGGGCAAGATGCCCGGCGGCGCGCGGTCCATATACGTGCTCGGTCGCAAGCCGTAGCACAATTGACACCCGCGCTCTGATACCGCTACCATCGCGGCCGCACATTCTCTGGACTGGAGCGCCGCGCTGTACCTCGGCATCGACATCGGCACCTCGAGCGTCAAGGCAGTGCTCCTGACGGAGCAAGGCACCGTCATCGGCGTCCGGCGTCGGCCCCGCTCGAGGTCAGCCGGCCGGCGCCCGGGATTCTCGGAGCAGGCCCCGGAGGCCTGGTGGCAGGCCACGGTGCGCGCGGTCAGCGCGCTCCCCGGCGGCCGACCGCGCCAAGGTGCGCGCCGTCGGCCTCTCCGGCCAGATGCACGGCGCGACGCTGCTCGATGCGCAGGACCGGCCGCTGCGGCCCGCCATCCTCTGGAACGACGGCCGCTCCGCCGAGGAGTGCCTGGAGCTCGAGCGCCGGGAGCCCGCCTCCCGCGCCATCACCGGCAACATCATGATGCCGGGGTTCACCGCACCGAAGCTGCTCTGGGTGGCGCGACACGAGCCGGAGATCTTCCGCCGCACCGCCTGCGTGCTGCTGCCGAAGGATTACGTGCGCCTGCGCCTGACCGGCGAGAAAGTCAGCGAGATGTCCGATGCGTCCGGCACGGGCTGGTTGGATGTCGGCCGGCGCGAATGGTCCGATGCGATGCTCGCGGCGACGGATCTCAGCCGCGCGCACATGCCGCGGCCTCGTCGAAGGCTCCAGCCCGTCGGGAACCCTCACCGCGGACGCTGCCGCCGCGCTGGGGCTGCCGCGCGTCGTAGTGGCAGGCGGCGGCGGAGATAACGCCGCGAGCGCCGTCGGCCTTGGCGTCGTGCGCCCGGGGCAGGCATTCCTGTCGCTCGGGACATCCGGCGTGCTCTTCGTCGTGACTGATCGCTTCCGTCCGAATCCGGAGCGGGCAGCGCACGCCTTCTGCCACTGTCTGCCCGGCCGTTGGCACCAGATGTCGGTGATGCTGAGTGCCGCCAGCACGCTCGACTGGGTGGCGCAGCTCGTCGGCGCCAGCGATCTGCCGCAGCTGGTCGCCCAGGCCGAAGCTCAGGGCTTGAGCCGCCATTCGGCGCTCTTCCTGCCCTATCTCACCGGGGAACGCACGCCGCACAACGATCCCAACGCCAGGGGAGTGTTCTTCGGCCTGCGGCCGGACACCACTCCGGCGGAGCTCGCCGGCGCGGTGCTCGAGGGTGTTGCGCTCGCGTTCGCCGACGGCCTCGATGTCCTCACGGAAACGAGCGACGGCACATCCCAACAGGTGAACGACATCAGTGTCACCGGCGGCGGCGCGCGGCTGCCATACTGGGGGCGATTGATCGCCGCGGCGCTGCGCCGGCCCCTCACCTACCGCGCCGGCGGCGAAGTCGGGGCGGCCCTGGGCGCGGCGCGCCTCGCGCGTCTGGCCGCGGGCGAGGGCGAGCGAGGAGGAAGCGGTCTGCACGGCGCCGCCCGTGGAACGGGTAGTCCAACCTGACAGCGCGCTCGCGGCGCTCGCTCGCCAGCCGCCGCCGCACGTTCCAGCGGCTCTATCGCGATCTCAAAAATACCTTCGTGGAGTTTTCCTCATGACTTTGTTTTCCAGCATCGAGCCGGTCCGCTACGAGGGTCCGCAGACGGCGAACGAGTTCGCCTACCGGGTCTACGACAAGGATCGCAAGGTCCTCGGCAAGAGCATGGAGGATTGGCTGCGGTGCGCGGTCTGCTACTGGCACTCGTTCAACTGGCCCGGCCAGGACATCTTCGGCGGCGGCACCCTGCCCCGTCCATGGCTCGCGCCCAGGATCACGCAGGAGATGGCGGACGAGAAGCTCGAGGCCGCCTTCGATTTCTTCGAGCGGCTCGGTGTCCCCTACTTCACCTTCCACGACGTCGATGCGATGGCGACGGCCGCCACGCCGAAGGAGCACGACCGCAACCTCAAGGCGATCGTGGAGCAGCATGCAGCAGAAGATGGAGGCGACCGGCATGAAGCTGCTCTGGGGCACGGCCAATCTCTTCAGCCATCCGCGCTACGCCGGCGGCGCCGCCACCAGCCCCGATCCCGAGGTCTTCGCCTGGGCCGCCGCCCAGGTGCGCTTCTGCCTGCGAGGCGACCCACCGCCTGGGTGGCGAGAATTACGTGCTCTGGGGCGGCCGCGAGGGATATGACTCCCTGCTCAACACCGACCTCAAGCGCGAGCTCGATCACTACGGCCGCTTCCTCTCCATGGTCGTGGAGCACAAGCACCGCATCGGCTTCAAGGGCTCGATCCTCATCGAGCCCAAGCCCTTCGAGCCCACCAAGCACCAGTACGATCGCGACGTCGCCGCCGTGTTCGCCTTCCTGCAGAAGTACGGCCTGACGAAGGAAGTGCGAGTCAACATCGAGGTCAACCACGCGACGCTCGCCGGCCTCGACTTCGAGCACGAGGTGACCGCGGCGCGCGCCTACGGCATCTTCGGCTCGATCGACATCAACCGCGGCGATCCGCGCAACGGCTGGGACACCGACCAGTTTCCCAACAACGCGCAGGAGCTGGTGCCGGCCTTCATCCAGCTCATCGAGGACAAGGGCTTCAGCAGCGGCGGCTTCAACTTCGACGCCAAGCTGCGCCGCCAGTCGGTCGACCCGGCGGACCTCTACCTGGCGCACATCGGCGGCATCGATACGCTGGCGCGCGCGCTGCTCGCCGCCGCCGACATCGTCACGGAGCGCAAGCTGGCGCGCCTCAGGCAGGAGCGCTATCAGCGTTGGGACAGCGATCTCGGCGCGCGCATCGAGAGCGGCGCGATCGACCTCGCGGCGCTGGCCGACCTCGCGGTGGCGAAGAATTTCGACCCGACGCCGCAGTCAGGCCATCAGGAGCTGGCCGAGAGCATCATCGCGCGGCACTGCCGGCATTGACGTCAGCCGGCGAGCGGCCGCGGCAGCGCCGCCTCGAGCGGCTGCGGCAGTCCGCGCGCTCGCCACCTCGAAGCGCAGCTCCTTGCGCCCGTAGTCGATCGACACCCTGCGGAAGCGCTGCAGGCAGTCCATGCCGAAGAGCAGCGCCGGCTGATCCTTCAGGCCCCAGATGTCGAACACTTCCAGCGGCGCGACGACGAGCGGCGTGAAGGCGAGTTGCAGCTCGCCGAGCATCGATGTTGTTGACGTTGATCCCGAGACCGTCGACCGTGCCGCCCGTCACGCCGGCGAGCACCACCGGGCCGCCGATCAGCTCCAGCTTCGAGGCGGTGCTCTGCAGCGCCGCGTAAAGCGCCGGGTTGCACACCGAGACCTCGGCGCCGGTGTCGACGAAAGCGGACGCGCGCACTCCATTGACCATGCAGTTGGTGGCGCGCAGCCGCCCCGAGCTGCCGAGCGTGCGCACGATGGCTTCATTCTTGCCCTCGAACCAGGCGGAAAAGAATCCCTGCCGCCGCGTTACGGTGAGCGTCTCGGCGCCGAAGTCGAAGATCACGCGATGCCGGTCGAGCACATCGAGCCCGAGATAATCCATCCACGCCCAACATCGCGCGGGGCAGCACCGGCACCTCGAGCGCCGGACAGACGAGACTGCCCATCCGCAGGCTCTCGATCCCGACGAGCAGCCCGCGCTGTCCCTCGACGATGCCCTCGATCATCACCTGGCGTCGCGTCGGCAAGGCGAGCTCGCGCGGCGACTTCAGAGGCGATCAGCGAGCGCTCGGCGCCGGTGTCCACGAGGAAGCGATAGGGTCCGGCGCCATTGATACTGACGACGGTCGTCAGGCGATCGTCGGTCGCACCGACGGATCGTACCGAGCCCGAGCCGGCGCCACTTCGCAGCATCGTCCGCGGTGTTGGTGGAGCCGACGTGGGGAGGGCTTTCCCCGGGCGGCGGTCCGAAGGCACGGGCGAGCGCGGGTGCGGCAGCAAGGGTGACGAGGCCCCGGGCAAGGAAACCGCCGCCGCGACCAGTCGGCACGCGCGTTCTCTTTGTCCCCGCCGGCCCAGGCCGGCTCGGGTCTGGTAGCCACCCTGCCCGCCAGCATGCGCCTTTATTGGCCTGCTGTCATGGTTTACCACACGGTAAACTATTGACGTGGACCACTCTGTACCATTATGGCCGCTGGCCCCCTCATGGGGCCTTCAAACCGCCCGCAGCATGTGCATGATGCGGGCGCGGATGCGCGCGTAGTTCTCCGGCTTCAACGGCCCAAGGAGCCCATGCTGCTCCGGCGGCAGATGCGCGAGCGGATGCCCGTTGGTGCGGAAGACATAATGATCGAAGAACGCCTTCCACGCCGGCGCGCTCGGCCACCGGCCGCTCGGCGATGGCGATCATGGCGAGGAGCATGCTGGTGTAAGGGGCGTCCGGGCCGGCGCTGAAGGCGTCCCACCAGTAGTTGACCAGGCCGTTGAGCGGCGCCAGCGATTCCACCTTGTGCCACCAGAGCTTGGGCAGGTAGAGCGCATCTCCCGCCTCGAGCTCCACCCGCAGCGCCTGGGCGCGAATCTCCTCGAAGAGGGGAAACGTCGCCGTCCTGCGGACCGTCCGCCGAGGCGGCGAGACTCACCGGCGCGCCCGCCATGGTGTTGTCGATCGGGCCGACGTAGAGCTTGCCGATCAGCTCGGGCGCGAACAGCGTGAAGCGGCGCCGGCCCGGCGATGACACAGGCGAGATTGTCGTAAGTGTCGTGGTGGCAGGAGACGTTCGAGCGGGTGCCGAGCCAGATGCGCGGGCTCACGCGCCTGCCCGAGGAGCGGCATCGCGTTGGCGGCGGCGAAGCCCGGCAACGAATCGCCGGTCGGCACCGAGCCGACATAGACCGACGGGCGCATCCGCGCGATCCAGCGACTCCACCATGAGCTGCAGCGCTTCGAGCAGCTTCATCGTGCGCCGCTCGAAGTTGAATCCCTTGAAGTCGGGCGATGTAGTAGTACTTGCCGCCGATGGCGGGGTTGCCGAGGTAGGCCTCGACGCGGCCGCCGACATCGAACGCGGCCAGGTAGTCCTTGCAAGCGCAGCCGGCGAGCCGCTCGCCGCCTGCACCACCGGCCAGTCGGCGACCAGTCCGCGCAGGACGAGCGGCTGACAGCCCGCGACCACCTCGCGCTGGAAGCGCTGCGGCGTCGAGGTCCCGGCCGGCGATCTCTTGAGGCGAGAGAGTCATGGGGTTCACCGCGGAGATCGCCGGCGGGAGCTGTACGGTCAGCCGTGAGCCGCGGCGCGCACCCCGGCGAGGCCCTCGGTGGCTTGCAACATGCGGCCGTTCTTCTTGCGCGCCAGCACCGGAAACTGCTTGAGCGAGCCGATCATGTAGTGGATGAGGCGCATGTAGCCGCGCCGGAAGAGCTCCACGACCACCGCATCGGGCAGCGGTTCGCAGGGTCTCCTGGTTGATGGTGTAGAGCCCATCGCAGTTGATGATGCGGCCGTCGTCGAATTCCGCCTCGAGGTCCACCGGCTCGATGAGCTTCAGCTCGAGGAGGCGGGCGATGAAGTGCCGGGTCACCTCGATTCCGGGCTGCAGGTCCTGGAAGGCCCAGATGATGCGCTGCAGGTAGCGCGACGGCTGGCCGTGCTCGGTGAAGAGGGCCACCCCGTCCGCGGCGCCGACCCGCGGGTGATCGAGGTCGATCGCGACCTCGGGCCCGTGCGCATAGAACGGCACGCGCTGCAGGCCGAGCGGCCGATAGAACTGCAGGTCGCGCCATTCCTCGAGAAAGAGATTCTCGCCCTGATCGAACCCCAGCATGACGCCGCAGTAGAACTCGCCCGTGTTGCTGTCCTTGGAGAAGAGGATCGGGTAGTGGACCACGAGCTGCGGGAACTCGTTGACGATCACGTGCGTGAAATGCTGATTGTCGCCGTAGGCCGCCGCCGCGCGCGCATCGACCTTGAGCGACTTGTGGGCCTCTTTGTTGAGCGGAACGATGCGGGTCATCGCGAATCAACCCTGGCTGACTCAACGGGCTGCAGTCCGTACTCGTAGATCTTGTTGAGCAGCTCGCGGTTCTTCGGCAGCCGCGCGCGCATCTCGCCCGTGATCCGCTCATTCTCCCTGAGAAGCCGCGAGGCGGCCAGCGCGCGTATCGAGCGTATCCTCGGCCGCGACTTCGGTCTCGAACCCCATGCCGTAGAGCACGTACTGGTAGCTCGCCGCGGGGAACACCTCCTCCAGGCGATCGAGCTCGTCGAAGAACCAGGGCGACTGGTACTTCCACAGGGTGAGCAGGTCCCGCAGCCGCTCCGGCACGGTCGCCGGATCGACGTTGTCGCGCCAGAAAGCGCGTGTCGGTGCGCTTGGTCAGCACGTAGTGCAGCTTCAGGAAATCGACGATGCGGCCGAAGCGGTACAGCGTCACCTCGTTGAAGCGCTTGGCGATGATGTCCATCACCTCGCGGCACGCCGGCATCTGCTCGGCGAGGAGCTTGGCGGAGAGCTCGACCAGGACGATGGCCGAGGACTCGAGCGGCTCGAGGAATCCGCTCGCCAATCCCACCGCCACGCAGTTCTTCTTCCAGAAAGTCTCGCGATGGCCGGCGCGGATCGGGATCTTGCGCACCGGCAGCTCGCGATGCTCGCGGGCCGATGTAACGCAGCAGTGTCTCGCGCGCCGCCTCCTCGCTCTGATGCCGGCTCGAGTAGACATAGCCGACGCCGCGCCGGGTCGGCAGGCAGATATCCCAGGTCCAGCCGGCCTCCTGTGCCGTGGAGATGGTCTGCGAGGCCATGGGCGCATCCGGGGTCGTCGAACGGCACCTGCACGGCGAGCGCGGTATCGCAGAAGAGGACATCGCCGCACTCCTTGAACCCGACGCCGAGGGTCTTGCCGATCAGCAGCGCCGAGAAGCCGCTGCAGTCGATGAAGAGGTCGCCGAAGATCTCCCCGGCCTGCTTGGTCAGCACGCTCTCGATGTCGCCGGACTCGGTGTTGATTGACCTGCACGACATCGGCGAGCACGTGCCGCACGCCGAGCTTCTCCGATGCAGTGCTTGGCCAGGAACGGCGCGAACTTGCCCGCATCCAGGTGATAGGCGTAGTTGGCGATCGCCCGATACTCCGCCATGGGCGATGGTCTTCGGCGCCAGTCCCTCATCGCACAGCCGCCCCTGCGGGCGTCACGAAGTCGCAGAAGCTTCGCCCCTGGCCCGCGCGCAGCCAGTGCGGCACCAGATTCACCTGCGAGAAGCCCTGCGGAACCATCAGCGGATGGTAGTAGGCGTCATCCTCGGCGCCCGTCGTCCAGCCGGCGAACTTTCCTCCCTGCTTGAAGGAGGCATCGCACTGCGCGAAAGAGCGCGGTCTCCGACACGCCCATCCTCTCCAGGGACGAGCGCATCGTCGGCCAAGTCCCCTCCCCGACGCCGATGATCTTGATGTCCGGAGACTCGATCAGCGTCACTGAGAGGCCGCCCGCCTTCATCCGAGCCTGATGGCGGGCGGCGATGATGCCTGCGGTGAGCCAGCCGGCGGTTCCTCCGCCGACGATGACGACCGCCTTGACGGGTTGTGTCACCTTAGAACTTGGCGCGAACCCCTACCGCGAAGCCGCGTCCGTAGTCGATCAGGTTCAGGGTCTGGTTCGAGAACCGTCCGTAGCTGCGGTAGATCGTCGTTCGTCAGGTTCGTCGCCTGGAAGAACACGTTGAAATGCGTGTCGATGTCGTACTGCGCGCTGAAATCCAGCTCGGTCGCGGCCGCGAGATACACCGGCTCGTTGCCGAACGCGGCGCCGCCCTGCTCCTGGCCGAGAGTGATCAGCTGCGTGCCCTGCCACTGCACCGCCAGCCGGGCCTGGAAGCCCATGCGCCTGGTAGAAGGCGATCAGGTTGGCCGAGTTGCCGAGGCCGGTCACCGCGAACTGGTTCGACGTCAGGCTGTAGTTGTTGAAGTTTCCGTTGGTATGCACGTAGGTGCCGTTGATCTGCATGCCGAAGCCCCACAGCAGCATCTGCTGCCAGGTGGCCTCGATACCGTCGACGTCTGCCTTGCCCGCGTTGGTGACGGTGCTCTCCGCAAACACCGCCGGCTTGCCGCAGTTCGGATCCGTGAAGGTGGCGGTACCCGAATACGAGCAGGGCGCCGGGTCGATGATACCGGGAACCGTGATGTCGACCACGTTCGCGGTCGGGAAGTCCTTCACAGCCTTGTAGAAGGCCTCGCCCGAGACGTAGTCGTTCGCGGCGTAATACCATTCGGCGCCGAGCAGCAGGTTGGTCGACTCGTAGGGCATCAGATCCGGGTTGTTGCCCGTTGCGCCCAAGGCGTTGACGCGGCCGTTATAGGTCGTGTTCGGAATGAGCGAGCCGTTGGGCGGCGCGGACTCCGTCCGCGACACATCGAACCGCAGCTTGAGGTTCTGCGTGACCATCAGGTTGAGGTCGAGGGCCGGCAGGAAGAAGCTGTAGCTCTTGTGGACGGTGGTCCAGATCGGGTTCGGGCTGGTCGGGAAGGACGTAGGCCGTCGGATCCCCGGCGCCTTCCCACACCATGCCGACGAGCGGCGCCGAGAGTCCCGAGATCTCCTCGTTCGTCTTCTGCCACCGCAGACCCAGCCTCGTATTGAGCGTCATGCTGCCGAGGCTGAAGTCATGCGAGGTCACCACGAACGGCGAGATGTTCCTGCGGTTCACATGCTGCTGCGAGCCCGGCTGGAATGCCACCGGATCGCCGTCGGCGGCACCCGACCAGTACAGGGTATCCCGCGGTAGGTTGCCAGCCCGAATCGGCCGGCTGCGTCAGCAAATAGTTCAACACCGAATAAGGGCTGTACTGCAGCAGGCTGCCCGGCAGATTCCCCTGCCCGGCGTAGCCCGGCATCCACTTGCCGGTGCTGACAGTCGAGAAGAAGGACGACGGCAGGGAAACGCCCTGTGCCGGGTTGGAGGCCGTGGCGCCGGGATCCGAGGCCGGCCCATAGCCGCCCCAGATCTGCCAGTAGTTGTTCTGGAAGGTGCTCCACTGCGAGGAGTTCCACAGGTCATCGAGCCACTGGGCGCCGAAATTGACCTTGGTGCTGTCCTCTCCCGTCCAGGTGGCGTCGATCTTCGCCTCGTTGATCTTGTCGGAGTTCTGCTGGATCTGGATCGGCAGCACATGCGAGCCCATGATGAACGGGTTCAGGCCGTTGGCGTTCGAGGAGATGTTTGCGCCGGAGCCCGTGGCCGTGGTATTCGGCCCCACCGCGCTCCAGTACGGCAGCACGTTGCTGTTGCCGTTGAGGACCAGGCCGCCGGTGTATTCGTTGGTGGTGTTGCCATAACCGGTATCGGCATCGATATCGGTATAGCCGCCGTTCGGGTTGTACAGTGACTCCGACTGGTCGGCGTCGAACTCCGCCTCCCAGTGATCGCTGGCGTCCCACACCACGTTCACACCCGGCGTGTTGGTGGTGATGTACTGGTCGGCGACGAACGAATTGAAGTCCGTCGGACCCGTGTTCATGAAGTTGACGATGGTGCCGTTGTTGTCCAGCGTCGCGTCCGGGAAGCCGCCGAACCACGTGCTGCGCTGGTAGCGCTGATCGTACTCG
Organism: uncultured Pseudomonadota bacterium; assembly: GCA_963726045.1. GTDB lineage: Bacteria > Pseudomonadota > Gammaproteobacteria > Steroidobacterales > Steroidobacteraceae > 13-2-20CM-66-19. Next base: position 284,986 of record CAVSAZ010000006.1, on the reverse strand, counting down.
TTGTCGGATGAGTAGTTGTCATCCACCGTCACCAGCACGTTGTCGACCGGACGGTACTGGAGCGACGCCCGCGCATCCTTGCGTCTGGAGTCGATGTACTCCATGTACATGGCCATGTCCTGCGGGTACCACACGGGTACCGCGCTGTTACCAGCCGCCCCGGGGCCCGTCGTAGCGCAACCGGTGCTGCCGAAGGCCGTGGTGAAGTTGCCGGCGAGCGAGGAGCAGGCGAACGACGTGTTGCCCTTCCAGCCGACGATGTCCTGGTGCTGGTTCTTGTACCTGTCGTCCAGATAGTCGGCATCCAGCAGGATGCCGAACTTGCCGTCACTCGAGGTGTCGCTCCACAGGAAGCCGAAGTTCGGCGAGCCCTGGCCGGCGTTGGAGTTCATGTCCTCCTGATAATAGGCCTCGGTGTGCACACCGGGGTTGTCGAACGGATTCGGGAACTTGACGTTGGTCGTGGAGGCGATGTTGCCCGAGGACAGGCTCATGTCCGGGGTCTTCATCACATCGATCTCACCGACGTAGATGGAGCTGAAGTCCGCGAAGTTGAACGTCTGGCCGTTGCCCGAGGCGATCTGCCGGCCCTCGACCAGCACCTCGTTGAACGAGCCGCCGAAGCCGTCGACGTTGACGCCCTGCACTCGGCCGGTGGCCGTCGGGGCGCCCGCAGCGCTCGAATAGTTCAGGCTGCCGCGGTTGACGGTGACGCCCGGCAGGCGTGCCACCGCCTCGCCGATATCGCTGTCAGGGAACTGCCCGATATCCTCCGCCGACATCGCATCGACGACGCCCAGCGATTCCTTCTTGATCTGCAGGCCTCTCTGCAGAGACCCGCGGATGCCCGTGACGACGATTTCCTGCAGCTGGTTGCCGCTCGATTCCGGGGCACCGGGCGTCGTCTGCGCGTCGGTCGCGCTCGCGGCCGGAGTGTTCTGCGCCACCAGGCCGGCGCCATTGGGCGGCACGCGAGCCGCTCGAGGCGAGTCGGGTCACTTTGGAGCGCAGGGATTTGGCCTGCTGGGCGGTCGGTGCCGTCTTCGGCTTCTTGGCGTTCGTGTTGGCGTCCTTGGCGCGGACGTTGCGTCCTGCCCATGCGCTGCGCTGACGAAGGCCATGGAGCCCAGCGCCAGGCTGGAGAAGCCAATCGTGCTGTAGGGCAGACGTAGCGCAACGGTGCGCTCGGCCCGGACGCTCTTCGAAATGTTTCGCCTCGACTTGCGGCTCATCAGAAATCTCCCCCTCGAAAGAAATTGACGTTGCAAGGAAACAACAGTCGGCATCGCCATGGCGCGGCCATGCCTTGGATCAAAATTCGGAAGCCCCCTTACGCCGTGGTGCTCATCTGCTACCTCTACAATATGGTAGCGCTACCTTAACGCGATCCGAGTATGTGCCTCTTGTTCGACCCATGTCAACTGTCGTTGCGCGCGGCTGACGCCTCGGCTTCATGACGCGCTATTTCCCCTTATGTGCGGCACGCGCCGCTCCGTGAAGCAATGACTGCTCCGCAACCTTCGTGGCCGCGGCGCGCAGCATTGCGGAGTTATGGTTGCGCGACCACCGGTGTCGTTACCGTTGCGGCAGAGACCGTGTCACAGACCACGCGCTCCGCTGGCGTCCCGCATTATTCGCGGTTAAACGTTGTGCCAGGACCACGCCGGTACCGGGATCGGCGTGACAGCGCTATCATTGCGCAGCAGATGACGCTTTGCAAGACGGACGCTACCCTGCCGCCGCCGCCGGCGTTTTTGTCGGGAAATCCAACGCTTGCCAGTCTCCATGCGGACCTGGCTGAGGACAGAGATTGCGGCCAGCCTCATAGCTTGCGCCCTGCCGGCGGCGGCCGGGAGCCTGGACGCGCATGCCATCCACCTCTACCGTGTCGGGCTCTACAGCTATCCCGGACGCTGAGCCCGGGGGCGGCCGACCGTGACCGATGATGTAACAGCCCGGCTCGATGAGACTCTGCGCCAGGCGCATCTGCGCCATCGATCGGGCCGGTTGGAGGAGGCGCGGGCGCTGTGCGCGGAGGCTCTGCGGCTGCGGCCCGCGCAGCCGCAAGCCCTGACTCTGTTGGGGATCATCGCCGCGCAGACGGGTGACTTCGCGCGGGCCGCGGATCTCTTCGGCGAGGTCCTGCTGCTCGAGCCGCGCAATCCCGCGGCGCACAACAATCAGGGCAATGCCTGGCGCGCGCTGCGCCGCCCGGCGGATGCGCTGGCGAGCTATGACCGGGCGATCGCGCTGCAACCGCACCACGCGCCCACGCACAATGGCCGCGGCAACGCGCTCTTCGATCTGCAGCGCCACGAAGAAGCGCTCGCCAGCTTTGACCGGGCCATCGCCCTCGGATCAGACCATCCGGCCGCCTGGCACGTCCGGGGCAATGCGCTTTATTCGCTCGAGCGCTTTCAGGAGGCAGTGGCGAGCTACGAGCGGAGCATTGCGCTGGCTCCGAACGGCGCCAGCGCCCACCACAACCGTGCCAATGCACTGGTCATGCTGGGGCAACACCAGAGCGCCATCGCGAGCTACGACCGGGCTATCGCGCTCGACCCAGATATTCCGTCATCGCATGGCGAGCGCCTGCACGCCAGGATGCACATCGCCGATTGGCTGGATTTCGAGCCCGCGGTTGCGCGCCTTGCGGCGCGCATCGAGCGGGGCGAGGCCGCAGCGAACCCGTTCGTGTTGCTCTCCGTGTGTGATTCGCCGGCGGTGCAGAAGCTGGCCGCAGGCAACTGGGTGCGGCAGAAGTGCCCGCCGAATGATGCGCTCGGCACGCTGCCCGCACGCACCCGGTGCGATCGGATTCGGGTCGGTTACTTCTCCGCGGATTTCCGCGCCCATGCGACCTCCTCCCTGACGGCGGAGCTCTTCGAGCGACACGATCGCTCGCGGCTGGAGCTGACCGCGTTTGCGTTCGGCGCCGACACCCATGATGAAATGCGGCAGCGGGTCGCCGCGGCCTTCGATCGCTTTCTCGCTGTCGGGCACCAGTCCGACCACGCCATCGCGCGGCTCGCGAGGAGTTTGGAAATCGACGTCGCGGTGGATCTCGGCGGCTTCACCCGCGGCAGCCGGCCGCGAATCTTCGCCCTGCGGGCGGCGCCGATCCAAGTCAGCTACCTCGGCTACCTCGGCACGATGTCGGCCGACTACATGGATTACCTGATCGCCGACGACACCATCATTCCGCAGGCATTGCGCACTCACTACGCGGAAAAGATCGTCTACCTGCCGGGCTACCAGGTCACCGACTCGACGCGGCCCATCGCGCCGCGGCGCTTCACCCGGCAGGAGCTCGGCCTGCCGCCGCAGGGCTTCGTCTTCTGCTGTCTCAACTCCAGCTACAAGATCACCCCGGGCACGTTCGATGGTTGGATGCGCATCCTGAGGCGCGTGCCCGACAGTGTCCTCTACCTCCTCGGGGGCAGTGCTGCGCTCGAGGACAATCTGCGGCGCGAGGCCCATGCGCGCGAAGTTGCCGCGGATCGCATCCTCTTCGGTGCGCGACTGCCTGCCGCCGAGTATCTCGCCCGCTATCGCACGGCCGACCTCTTTCTCGATACGCTGCCGTATAACGCCGGAACTACAGCGAGCGATGCTCTCTGGGCCGGCTTACCGGTTCTGACTTGCATGGGCTCGACATTTGCAAGCAGGGTCGGAGCGAGCGTCCTCCAGGCCGCTGGACTGCCGGAGCTGATAGCCACTACGCCCGAGCACTACGAGCGGCTCGCCGTCGACCTGGCAAGTGAGCCGCAGCGGCTGGCAGCCATCAGGGCAAAGCTGACCGATGGCCGGCGGACCGCTGCGCTGTTCGATACCGCGGCCTCGGCGAGGAGCCTCGAGGCAGCCTACCTCACCATGTATGACCGCTATCACGCGGGCCTGCCGCCCGAGCACATCCGCAGCCCCTAGGGGACGAGCTGGAACAGCTCCGCTCGCACCCGCCCGATCACCTCGTCCCAGCTCCCCGGCGTCTGCTGGCGGAACAAGCGCACAGCGGGATACCACGGACTGTCGCTGCGGCTCTGCAACCATCGCCAGCAGCCATCGAAGCGGCTCAATATCCAGGTGGGCTTGCCCAGCGCGCCGGCAAGGTGTGCCGCCGCCGTGTCGACGGTTATGACGAGATCCAGATTCTCGATGAGCGCGGCCGTCTGCGCGAAGTCGACCAGCTCGCGCGTCTGATCGATCATGCGCAGCGCCGGCCCGGCTTGCGGGGTCGCCCCTTTCTGCAGACTGACGAATTCGATGCGCGCATGCTGCAGCGCACTCAGGCTGCGCAGCTCGATGCTGCGGCGCGCGGTGGCCGACCAGTTTTCCGGCTCGTTGGGCCTGAATCCCCCGGACCACACCAGTCCGACCCTGAAGCCCCTGCGCTCCCCCAGACGCAGCCGCCAGCGCTCGATCAGCGCGGGGTCGGCATTCAGGTAGCGCTGGCTCGCGGGAATGGTCTCGAGCGTGGTGCCGAGCGCCAGCGGCAGACTCATGAGCGGACATTGAAAATCAACGTCAGGTGTTGGGTCGTCACGGGAGATGACCTGAGCGGCGCCTTCGAGCCCGCGCAGCAGCCGCTTCAGGGCCGGATGCACCTCGAGGATCACCTGCGCTCCCCGCTCGCGCACCAACTTCGCATAGCGGCAGAACTGCAGCGTATCGCCATAACCCTGCTCCGCAGACAGCAGAATGGTTCGGCCCGCCAGCGGCTCACGCCCCAGCCAGAGCGGCACGGCGGTGTGGCGGCGATCGCTGCGCAGGGTGCTCTCGGCGATTCTCCAACGCCATTCGTACTCGGCCCACCCTTCCGGAAAACGGCCGAGGCGCAGCAGCGCGATGGCGCGATTGAGATGCGCCGCGGCGTAGTCGGGTGCCAGCTCGATGGCGCGCTCGCAGCTCGCGAGCGCCTCCTGCGAGCGCCCGAGGCAGTCGAGGCTGCAGCCGCGGTTGGCATGCGCCGCCGCGACAGCGGGATCGGCGGCGATGGCCTGATCGAAACTCTCCACGGCCGCATCGAACCGACCCAACTCCTGCAGCGCCGCGCCCCGGTTGAGATACGGGATGGCGAGCCACTGCGGCGGTACCCGGGCAGTGCCGTTGCCCAGCAGTGCGAACGCGCGCTCGTAGCTCGCGACGGCCTCCTCGAGCCGGCGGCAGCGCAGCAGGGCGGAGCCGCGATTGGACCAGGCGATGAAGCGACCCGGATCGAGCGCGAGACAACGGTCATAAACTGCGATCGCCTCGACATAGCGCCGCAGGTCATGCAACGCATCGCCCTGCGTCTGCAGCACGGCAGCGTTTCCGGGATTTATCGCCAGCGCGGCTTCGCAGGCGCCGAGCGCCTCCGTGAGCTGCCCGCGCTGCAGGTGAATGGAGCCGAGGAGGTGCAGCGCGCCCGCGTGCCGCGGCTGCAGGCGCAGAATCTGCCGGTACAGTTGCTCCGCGGAGCTGATGTCGCCGCGCTGATGCAGCGCTACCGCGCGGGCGAACGTCGGGTCATCACTCACGGCCCGATCGTACACTGATTGTATCCGCTCCCAGGTGGGGTCCCATTCTGCGCGCCGATTGTGAACGCTATCATTTCCATTTGACAGCGCTGTCTAGCGCGTGGGATTCTGCCGCGACCATGGGGGCGATCAAGCGAATTACGCTGCTGGCGGCGTTGGGGGTGATGCAGGTCCACGGCGCCGAGCCGCCCGCCACCGTTCACCCGAATATCTGGCCGCAGGTTCGCCCGCAACTGCCGCCGGATCCCGCGCTCGAGCGCAGGTGAATGCGCTCCTCGCCGGCATGACGCTGCAGCAGGAAGTCGGACAGCTCATCCAGGGCGACATCTCCACGCTCACGCCCGCGGACCTGCGCCGCTATCCGCTCGGCTCGGTGCTGAACGGCGGCAACTCCAAGCCGGACGGCAACACGTTCGCCACGCCCGCCGCATGGCTGCGTCTCGCGAACCAGTTCTACCTCGCATCCATGGCGCCGTCCGGGGCTGTCGCACCCCATTCCGGAGCTCTGGGGCATCGATGCCGTGCACGGCAACAACGATGTCTACGGCGCGACCATCTTCCCGCAGAATGTCGGCCTCGGCGCCGCGCACGACCCGGCGCTGATGCGCCTCATCGGCGGCGCTACCGCGGAAGAAGTCCGCGCGATCGGTCTCGACTGGACGTTCGGGCCGACGCTCGCGGTCGTCAGCGACAATCGCTGGGGGCGAAGCTACGAGAGTTATTCCTCGGACCCGGCGCTGGTGCGGGCCTACGCGCGCGCCATGGTGCTCGGCCTGCAGGGGCAAGCCGGGCACGCCGGCAGTTTCTCGACGCTCGTCACGTCATCGCCAGCCCGAAGCACTACCTCGGCGACGGCGGCACGCGCGGCATCGACCAGGGCGACAACACGGAGAGCGAGTCGCAGCTGCGCGACGGCGACGGCGCGGGCTACCCCGCGGCGGTCGCCGCCGGCGCGCAGTCGGTGATGGTTTCCTTCTCCAGCTGGCACGGCATGAAGATGGTCGCCAGCCACGGCCTGCTGACCGAAGTCCTCAAGGACCGCTGGCACTTCGACGGCTTCACGGTGGGCGATTGGAATGCGCATGGCCAGGTGCCGGGATGCACGGACGCGAGCTGCCCGCAGGCCATCGACGCCGGCCTCGACATGTTCATGGCTCCGACCGACTGGAAGCAGTTGTTCAGCAACACCCTGCGGCAGGTGCGCTCCGGGCAGATACCGCGCTCGCGGCTCGATGATGCCGTGCGGCGGATCCTGCGGGTGAAGTTGCGCGACCGGCTGCTCGCGGAAGGGCCGCCCGTCTCGCGGCCGCTCGCGGGACGGTTCGATCTCCTCGGCTCCGCCCAACACCGCGCCATCGCTCGCCGCGCCGTGCGCGAGTCGCTGGTGCTGCTGAAGAACGACGGGCCGGCTGCTGCCCTTGAAGCCCCGCGAGCGCGTCCTCGTCGCCGGCGACGGCGCCGACAACATCCCGATGCAATGCGGCGGCTGGACCATCACGTGGCAGGGCACGGGCACGACCAACAATGACTTCCCCCATGGCGAGTCGATCTGGCACGGCATCGCGCAGGCGGTGCACGCGGCGGGCGGCGAAGCCGAGCTCAGTCCCGATGGCGCGTACAAAGCAAAGCCTGACGTCGCCATAGTCGTTTACGGCGAGAAGCCGTATGCGGAGTTCCAGGGCGATGTACCCAACCTCGCCTTCAGCCCGGGGGATGACAGCGACCTCGCGCTGCTGCGCCGCCTGCATGCCGCGGGGATTCCGGTCGTCTCCGTGTTCATCTCCGGCCGGCCGCTGTGGGTGAACCCGCAGCTGAACGCATCGAACGCTTTCATCGCCGCGTGGCTCCCGGGCTCCGAGGGCGGCGGCATCGCCGATGTTCTTTTCCGCAGGCCCGACGGCGCCATCCGCTACGATTTCCGCGGCAAACTGGCCTTCTCCTGGCCGCGCACGCCGCTGCAGTTCGGCACCGACACTGCCCGGGCGGCCGCTCTTCGCGCTCGGCTATGGCCTGCGGGATGCGAGCCGTGGCGAGCTGGCGCAACTCCCGGAGACCTCGGACCTGCCCTCTGCCGCGCTGGTCGACAACAGGATGTTTTTCGTCGTCCGGCCGCACCGGCTCCGGCTGGCACTGGGCGGTCGCCGACGATGCCGGCGCGAGCCCAGTGGCGCGCGGCATCGGCGCATCCGGCAGCGGCCGGCTGACTCTCACGGCCATCGACAAAGCGAAACAGGAAGACTCGCGGCAGTTGCGCTGGTCAGGCACCGGGCAGTCCACGGCGGAAATCACCGGCGCCATCCCGATCGACCTGAGCCGCCAGAGCAACGGGCAGATGGCTCTCGGCTTCGACTACCGGGTGGCGGCGGCGCCGAGCGCCGCGGTCACGGTCGGCATGGGCTGCGGCGTTGCCTGCGGCGGCACTGTCCCGGTCACCGCGGCCCTGCGCGCCGCTACCTTGGGCCAATGGCAACATCTCGACGTCCCCCTCGCCTGCTTCGCCGCCGCCGGCGAGAACGTGAGTCGCGTATGGACGCCGTTCGCGCTGCAGACGGTGGGCAAACTGACGCTCGCCATCGCCAACATCCGGCTGCAGAGCGGCACGGCCGGCGCCGTGACCTGCCCTCACTGAGCGGCGTCGGGAAAGAGCGCCTGCAGGATCTTGGCGCTCATCGGCGCCGGCATCTTCTTGATGAGCGAGCGCATGAGCTGCTTCTTGAGATACAGGGTCTGCGCCTCCGACAGCGGGCCGAGCATCCCGCGCCGCTCGGGCGGCAGATAGGGGACCGGATCGCCGTCGGTCTGGAAGACGTAATGATCGAACATCATGCGCCATACTTCGCGGCGCTCGGGCGGCAGCTGCCGCAGCGCCAGGAGTGAGTGCACCAATGCGCCGAACGGCTCAGCCGCCCAGTCCGCCGGCTCGCACCACCAGAAGTTGATCGAGAAGTTCACCGCCTCCAGGGCTTCCACGTTGTGCCACCAGAGGCTCGGGATGAAGACGGCATCGCCGGGGCCGACTTCAGCGGTGGTCGCGACGGCGAGCGCCTGCGCGAAGCGCGGATAGCGCTCCAAGTCCGGTGCCGAGAGTCGCACCATGCTGGTCGGCTGGCCGCCCGGAGACAGCTCCAGCGGTCCGATATAGAGGTTGGCCAGTTGGTCCGGGGGAAAGAAGGTGAAGCGCTTGCGCCCGGTGACCGTGCAGTTGATGCCTTCCATGTTGTCGTAGTGGGTGGCGGCCGTGACCGCATTGCCCAGCCAGATGTACGACCACGCCGACTTGCCCATCTGGGCCAGCATGGGAAGATCGTTTTCCACCCGCAGCTGCGGAAAATAGCGCTCGACCGCGCGCGCCCCCGTGTAGATCGCGGGTGCGTCGGGGGCCGCTCTGCACGCCAGGATTTTCGCGAGTGCCGCGTGCAGGGGATGCTGCTGGTACTCGAAGTTCAGGCCCGACATGTCGTCGCGGTAGAAATAGACGCCCTTGATCTCCGGGCGCCCGACCATGATTCTGATCGGATGACCGAGGTCGCGCGCCCGCACGTAATCGAGCAGCGCCTCGGGAGATTGGTTGGCCGCGCGCACGATCGGCCACTGCGATGCGAATCCCCTGAGGACCGCCGGCTGGTCACGTGGAATGATCTCCTCGCGCAGCGTCCGCAGATCGACGTCGCGCCACTCCTGCACTTTCAGGGTTCCCATCGCTCCGAATCCAACAGGACGCGCGCATGCGTGCGCACGGATGGGAACGATATCACGCGGCTGCGGCCCCGGAGCCCGGGTTACATTTGATTACAGCCGGCGGCACGCTAAACTGCACGCCGATGATGAAACACCCCTACATGCGTCGGCGCGCCTTCGGTGGCCGTATCATCGAAACACACGGCCTGCGGCACCGTCCGTGGCACGACCTGTACCACATCTTCATGACCATGACCTGGCCGACGCTCTTCGGCAGCTATGCCGGGTTCTTCGCGCTATTCAACCTGGTCTTCGCCGCGGCCTATCAGCTGCAGCCCTCAGGCATCGCGAACCTGAGTCCCCCGGGCTACTGGGGCCGGTTCTTCTTCAGCGTGGAGACCCTGGCGACCGTCGGCTACGGCGACATGCATCCGCAGACGTTCTACGCGCACCTCATCGCCTCCATCGAGATCTTCACCGGCCTGATGAGCCTCGCCCTCATCACCGGCATGATGTTCGCCCGCTTCGCACGGCCCACGGCCCGCATTCTCTTCGCCCGGACGGCGGTCATCCGCCCGTTCGATGGCAGACAGACGCTCATGCTGCGCGCCGCCAACGAGCGCCAGAACGTGATCCTGGAGGCGACCGCGCAATTGCGCCTGATCCGCGACGAGCGGACCGCCGAGGGCTTCCGCTTCCGCCGCATCTACGACCTGCCGCTGCGTCGCAGCGAACAGCCGATGTTTCTCTACGGCTGGAGCCTGCTGCACGTCATCGACGCGGCAAGCCCGCTCGCCGGTGAGAATCCGGAGTCGCTGCTGGCAGCGCGGGCCTTCGTGCTCCTCACCATCGGCGGCATCGACGAGAACACCGGACAGATGCTCATGTCGCGTCAGGAGTACCCGCCGGCCAGCATTCGCTGGAACCACGCTTTCGTGGATGTCTTCCTGTCAGGCGAGGATGGGGTCGACCGCTTCGACTACTCGCGATTCCACGAGGTCGAGCCGATTACTTCGGCTTGACCGCGAGGTCGGCCGCGGTCTCCCTGACCAGAAAGTCCACCACGGCGTGCAGCGCCTCGCGCTCGCTGGCGCCGGCGGAGCGCGCCTCCTCGTAGATCCTGATCTGCCGGTGCGCGCTGGTGCCGCGCGCGAGCAGCGTAGTCATGTGCTCGAGCTCGCGCAGGCATCCGAGCTCCGAGGCGTCCTCCCGTACCAGCTCGATCAGCTCCTCGACGAGCTGCGGGAAGGCGACCAGCTCCCCGCGCGCCAGGTCGAGCAGGCCGCGGTCGACGCTGTAGCGCATTGCGCGCCAGCGGTTCTCGGCGATCAGCGTGTTGGGATAGATGCCGCCAGCTGCGATTGTCGCGCTTCAGCCGATACAGCCGCCGCGCGAGCGACACGATCAGCGCCGTGATGCACGCCGCATCGTCGATGCTGGTACAGCTGTCCATCACCCGCACCTCGATCGTGGGATGAAGGGAGGCCGGGCGCACGTCCCACCACATCTTGCCGGCATGCTCGATCATCCCGTTGCGCACCAGCATGTCGAGATGGCGCCGCAGCTCGGCATAGCTCGCGAAGCGCTCCGGCAATCCGGTGCGCGGCAGAGAGCTCACCAGCGTCATGCGAAACGACATCAGCCCCGTGCGCTCCCCGTCCCAGAAAGGTGACGAGCACGAGAGCGCCAGCAGGTGCGGCACGAAATACGTCAGCTGGTTCATGAGGTCGACGCGCAGGTCATCATCATCGATGCCGACGTGCACCCGCATGCCGCAGATCATGATGCGCCGTGCCGCGCCCTGCATCTCGTTGGCCAGCGCGAAGAACTGCTCGCGCTCGGTCGTGATCTGGCGCGTGGCCTCGGCGAAGGGGTGGGTGGCGGCGGCGATCGGAGCGCAGCCGAAGCGGCCGGCCACTTCCGCCAGCGTGGCGCGCAGCCGCGCGAGATCGGCGCGGGCTTCGGCGACGGAGTGGCACGCCGCGCGTGCTCGCCTCCATCTGACTGCGCAGGAAGCGCGGGTTCAGCTGCCCGGCCGAGCGGCGGGTGCACTCCTCCAGCAGCGCCGCCGGCGGATTCTCGTCGACGTCGCGCGAGTCGCGCTTGACCAGCAGATATTCTTCCTGCGATACCGACCGTGAACGGCGGCTCGGAGCTGCTCATGCCGACTAGGCGCTCCGTGTACAGGCGCTCAAGCCGCTCGATCGGCTCGGGCCGCGCCAGGAAGTATCCCTGCGCGTAATCGACGCCGATGCGGTGTAGCTCATCGAGCACCGCCTGCGATTCGACGCACTCCGCCACCGTCTCGATGCCCAGCGCCTTGCCGACCTTGCAGATGGCCTCGACCATGCTGCGGTCCACGGGATCGTCGGCCACGTGGCTGATGAACTGGCCGTCGATCTTCAGGTAATCCACCGGCAGGGTCTTCAGGTACATGAAGGAGGAGAGCCCGGTGCCGAAGTCATCCAGAGCGAACTTGCAGCCGCGGGCCTTGAGCTCGCGCATGACGAAGGTCGCGTTCGACAGGTTGGTGACCGCGGCGGTCTCGGTGATCTCGAAGCACAGCGCCGCGGCGAGCGTGGCATCGCCCACCTGCTGCAGCACGAAATCGATGAACGACTGCTCGTTGAGCGAGGTGCCGGAGAGATTGACCGCGCAGCAGCGGCAATGCGGCCCGCGCAGCGCACGCCTTCAGCCGCTCGATGGCGCGCTGCACCACCCAGCGGTCGATCACCGACATGATGTTGTAGCGCTCCGCCGCCGGGATGAACTCCCCGGGCGCCACCAGGCGCCCGTCATCGTCGCGCAGACGCACGGTCAGCTCGTGGAATGCCGTCTCGCCGCGCACGATCGACCGGATGGGCTGGAAGATAGAGCTCCAGCCGGTTCTCCTCCGCGGCGCGCGTCACCCGCGCGACCCAGTGCATCTCGCGATGGCGGGGGTGGGAGATCCCGTCCGCCTCGTACAGGTGCACGCGATTGCGACCCTCATCCTTGGCCGCATAGCACGCGATATCAGCGGCGCTCATCACGTTGGCGACGCTTTCGGTCTCCGCCGTGATCTGAACGACGCCGACGCTGGCGCCCACAGAGAGCATCGTGGCTCCCCACATGAAACGATAGTCGCGGATCGCTTGCCGGACGCCGTCCGCGATTCGCGTTGACTGCTCCACGGTGCAGCCGTCGAGCAGCACGCCGAACTCATCACCGCCGAGCCGCGCGATGGTGTCGGATGCGCGCACGCGCGACTGCAGCAGGCCCGTGACGTCGCGCAGCAGCCGGTCGCCCGCCTGGTGACCGCAGGTGTCGTTCACGACCTTGAATTGGTCGAGATCGATGTAGAGCAGCGCGTACGTGCCCTCGCCCCGCTGGGCGCTCAAGACCGCCGCGTGCAGGCGGTTGTCGAACTCGCGGCGATTGATGAGGCCGGTGAGCGCATCGTGGCTCGCCTGGTAGGACAGCGCCCGCTTCAGGCGCCGCTCCTTGGTTACGTCGTGGAAGACGATCACGGCGCCGATCACCCGTCCCTGGCGGTCGCAGATCGGCGCCGCCGACTCCTGAATGGCCACCTCGTGGCCGGAGCGGGTGACGCAGCACGGAATGGTCGGCCGGCGCGCTCATGTCCCCGCCGCCCAACACACACAGCAGCGGGTTCTCGATCGGCTCGCGAGTGATCTCGTTGACGAGTCGCAGCACGTCGCCGATCGGACGACCGCGCGCCTCCTCGAGCGTCCAGGCGGTCAGACTCTCGGCGACCGGATTGATGTATTCGATGCGGCCGTCGGCATCGGTGCTGATGACGGCGTCGCCGATCGATTGCAGCGTCACTTGCGCCCGCTCCTTCTCGGCGAACACCGCCTGCTCCGCGCGCTTGCGCTCGGTGATGTCGGCAATCGTGCCCTCGTAATGCGTGATCCGCCCGCTTGCATCGCGGACCGCGCGCGCGTTCTCGAGAATGACGACCTGCTCCCCATCGCGCCGGCGCATCAGGAATTCCGCGTTGCGGATCTCCCCTTCCGAGTCCACCCGGCGGGTGAACTCGGCGCGATCGTTCGGGTTCCAATAGAGCGTTGCAACGCTCGGCAGCGCATACAGTTCCTCTGCGCTGCCGTAGCCCAGCATGCTCACGAAGGCCGGGTTGACGGAGCGCAGCCGGCCGTCGCGGGTGCTCTGATAGACGCCTTCGGCGATGCTCTCGAAGAGGCCGCGATACTGCGCTTCGCTCGCCCGCAAGCGCCTCCTCCGCCAGCCGGCGGGCGATGGCGATGCCCGCGAGCTGTGCCGCGTGATCCATCATGCGCAGCTCCCGCTGTCCCGGCAGGCCCGAGGTCGCGTGATACACACCCAGGGCCCCGAGCAGCCTGCCGTCCGCCGCCTTGATGGGCGTCGACCAGGCGGCCTTGAGCCCGCCCCCGAGCGCGTGCGTCGCGCGGCCCCTCCCAGAAAGGGTCAGTGGCGATGTCGGCCACCAGCACCTGGCGGCCGAGATAGACCGCGGCCGCGCAGGAGCCGTTGCGGATGTCGACGGCGCAGTGCTCGAGAGCGGCGCGCAGCTTCTGCGGCAGACGCGGGGATACGAGGTAGGAAAAAGCTTGCGCGTGCGGCGGCCAGCACGGCGATCGAGCAGACCGTCCCCGCGCCCACCGCCTCGATGAAGCGGGTGATCGAGGCCAGGATTTCCGCGAGCGGCGCGGTCCCGGTGAGCTGCTCGAGTACCGCGCGCGAAGCGACGGCGACACGCTCGGTGAGCTCCGATTCCCGGATCCGGTGCGCGAGCTCCGCCGCCTCGTCCGCCATCAGCCGCATCGACTGCACGATGCCGCGCCGCTCGCTGTCCATCGCCTCGAACTGCACGCTCATGAGCTTGAGCAGCAGTCCGACGTCCGGCTCCCCTGCCTCCGTCCCCGACCTGAGTGCCGCCTCCTTGATGATGGCCCGCACCTGCGGATGCAGGTCATCGGGCGCCGGCAGCGCGAAACCGGGCTCCGCGCGCACGAGCGTCGTCGTCGCCGTCGCGATCGGCTGCGTATCGTCGGCTGGCGGCAGGGCTGTCTGCGGAGTTGACATAACGTAGGGCTGGGTGTTGCCGCTGTCTGGGCCGGACCCTCCCCCGCGATGATTGGAATGCGTGAACGGCCATACCACCGAACCGGTGGGCGGTCTCCACCGCCACCGCGGCCGTGAGCGTGAAGAGTCCCGCCTTGAGGGGCCGCACGGTGATCGAGCCGAAGATCGGCACCCCCGTCGTCGGCTTGATGGCCGCGAGTGCCGGACCCTGATCCATGACCTGCAGGCCTTCGGGGAGCCGAAGCCCACGCGGATGGTGTCGAGGCCGTCCGATCTGCGGGATCACGGCGTAATCGATCTCATCGTCCTGGCCCACCTGGGGTCGGCCGCGGATGGTAAAACGCAACTCCAGCGGAGGCTGGGTGCCACTCGGTCCCACCGCCTCGACCATGCCCGCCAGGGCCTGCGCTGCCGGGTCCACGGGCTGCAGAGGCTGCGCCTTGGGCTTGGCCGTGGGGCAGGGTGAAGTGGTGGTTGCCGCCGCTACCGAAATAGCCGCACCCGGCCAGCAGGGCCAACGCGGCCCACAGCGCCCCCCAGCGCATGACGGAGATTGTTCTTGGCATCCGCTTGAATTCCGCACACCGCGACCGACTTTTTACAATAGCGCGACTCCCGGGGAGCTGGCACGCAAAACTGCAAAGTTTCGTGACTGCAAGCTCACAACCCCGCGAGCAGCGGCGGCTCCTCGATGGCCCCCAGTTGCTCGCGCAGATCGGCGAGATACCCCTCCCAGTAGCGCGCTTCCCCGAACCATGGGAAGGCCCGAGGAAAGGCCGGGTCGAGCCAGCGGTGACAGACCCAGGCCGCATGGTGGAGCATGCGCAGGCTCCGCAGCGGCTCGATGAGCCGCAGCTCGCGGAAATCGAAGTCGGCGAACTGCTGGTAGCCGGTGATGAGCGCCGCCCACTGGGCCTGCTGATCGGCGGGCGGTCCGGAAAGCACCATCCAGAGGTCCTGGATGCGCGGTCCCATGGCGCAATCGTCGAGATCGACGAATAGGGGCCCGCGCTCGTTCCAGAGCAGGTTGCCGAGGTGGCAGTCACCGTGCAGGCGCAGCCGGCCGACGGGCCCGACGTCCTGGTAGGCGCGCTCTATGCTCTCCAGCAGCATTCCGCTCACGCTCTCGTATCGGTCCCGCAACCCCTCCGGCAGGAGATCCGCCTGCAAAACCATCGTCCGGGCCGTGACGCCCAGCCGCTCGATGCCGATCTCCGGCCGCCGCTCGAAGGGTCGGCGGGCGCCCACCTGGTGGAGCCGCGCGATCGAGCGGCCGAGGAGCTCGCGGGCCCCAGGCGCATCGAGCTCGGGGGCGCCGCCCCGCAGGTAGGGAAAGGCGGCGAAGCGGAACTCTCCGTGCCGGAAGAGAGTTTTCCCCGAGATCGCCACCGGCGCGGCGACCGGCAGCTCGGCGGCGGCCATCTCCGCGGTGAAACTGTGCTCCTCCAGGATCTGCGCATCGTCCCAGCGCGCCGGCCGGTAGAACTTGAGTATCAAGGTGCCCTCGGCGCTGCCGAGCTGATAAACCCGGTTCTCGTAGCTGTTCAGGGCAAAGAGTCGTCCATCCGGATCGAGGCCCACGGAGCTCGCGGCATCGAGCACCCGGTCCGGGGACAGTCCCGCGAAGGGCGTGTCGATTTTGTTTATCATCGCCTGCGAGCTCGTATCTCCATCCATCCCACCAAAGCGTACCGCCATTTCGCATGAAACAGGCCAGCATCCTCGTGACCGGCGGCGCCGGCTATATCGGCAGCCACGTCGTCCTGCAACTGCGCGCGCGCGGCGAGCGGGTCGTCGTCCTCGACGATCTCTCGCGGGGCTTCCGCCAGGCGGTCCTCGACACCCCGCTCGTCGTCGGCCAGGTCGGCGATCGCGAGACCGTGCTCGAGACCCTGCGTGAGCACGGCGTCGACACGGTGATGCACTTTGCCGCCTATACGATCGTGCCGGAATCGGTGCGGGAGCCGCTGAAGTACTACGGCAACAATACCTGCTCGACGCGCTCGCTCCTGCAGTGCTGCCTGGAAGCCGGGGTGAAGCATTTCGTCTTCTCGTCCACGGCGGCCGTGTATGGGACCCCGCCCGAAGGGGTCGCCGCGGAGACCAGCCCCACGGCCCCCATCAATCCCTATGGGACCTCGAAGCTGATGTCCGAATGGATGCTGCGCGACGTATCGGCGGCCTCCGATCTGAAGCACGTCGCACTGCGCTACTTCAATGTCGCGGGCTCCGACTCCCAATGTCGCCTCGGACAGGCAACCCCCAAGGCGACCCTGTTGGTGAAAGTGGCCTGCGAGGTGGCCGTCGGCAAGCGCCCGCATATCTCGATTTTCGGTACTGACTATCCCGACGCCGGACGGCACGGGAGTGCGCGACTACATCCACGTGGAGGACCTGGCAACGGCCCACCTCAACGCGCTCGATTACCTGCGCGCCGGCGGCGCCTCCACCGTCCTCAACGTCGGCTACGGGCACGGTTACAGCGTGCGCGAAGTGCTGCAAAGCGTCGAGCGCGTGGCGGGCGGGCGCCTGAAGATCATCGAGGAGCCCCGGCGGGCCGGCGATCCGGCCGCGCTGGTGGCGCGTGCCGACCGCATCCGCCACGAGCTCGGGTGGAAGCCCCGGCTCGATGACCTCGACACCATCGTGCGCACTTCCCTGGCGTGGGAAAAGCGATTGTACTGCAGCTAGCAGCCTTGGGCGTAGATCAGTCGCCACCCGCAGGAATGCAGTGGCTGCAGGCCCAAGTCCCTGAGCGGCCTGATGCTCTTCGGGCTGGGGCTTCTCGCCCTGCCGCTCCTCGTGGCCATCATCACGGCCGCCCTGCAGATTCGCACACTCGCGACCACCGGGCAGAAGATCGTCATCGAGGGCGTCACGGCTGCCCGCGCCAGCCAACAGCTCTTCAGTCAGATCGCCTCGCTCGAGCGCACAGCGCGTCTGTACGCCGTTCTCAATGACCCCAAGCTCCTGGAGTCATACGAGCAGGAGGATGAGACGTTCTCGGCGACACGCATGAAACTCTACGTGGACGCTACGCAGGCGACTCGTCAAACCCTCACCGAGCTTGCTGCGAGTACAGCACGGCATCCGCACGGCCGTGCTCACTACGCCTGCGCAGCACCGCGTCGACTGACACAGCGGCACTAACCAGGCAATTCTCGACCCTCAGCGCTCTCGTCGACAAAGTGGCGGAGCAAAGCAACGCGCAGATCGATGCCGAGGTCGCCTCGCTGCAGCATCAGACGGACCAGGCGCGCGCGCGGCTCTTCTGAGAGGCGGCGGGCCTGCTGCCGGTGACGCTGTTCGAGATCATCACCCTGACGCTGATGGTCGGCCGGCCGTTGCGGCAGATCGACCGTGCCATCGACGAGATCGGCCACGGCAGCATCAGCAATCCGATCACGGTGAAGGGCCCGCACGACCTCGAGCGGCTGGGCAAGCAGCTCGAGTGGCTGCGCCTGCGGCTGCTCGATGTCGCCACGGAGCGCAACCGCTTCCTGCGCCACATGTCGCATGAGCTCAAGACGCCGCTGGCCAATATTCGCGAGGGGACGGAGCTCCTGATGGACGGGGCGGTGGGAGAGCTCGACCCCGGGCAGCGGGAAGTAGCCGCCATCCTGCGGGATAACGGCATCAAACTGCAGCGAATGATCGAGAACCTGCTCTCATTCAGCGCCTGGCAGACCTCCAGCGTCGGCCTGGACGACGAGCGAGTTCCGCCTGCGGCCGGTGGTCAAGCAGGTGCTGGAGAATCAGCAGCTCACCCTGCTTTCGCAGCGTGTTCGCCTGGATGTGCAGGTCGAAGATGTGACCCTCGTCGCCGACCGCAGCAAGATCCGCCTCATACTAGAAAACCTGGTGTCGAATGCCGTCAAATATTCCCCGAAGGGGGGCACCATTCACATCAAAGCAGCCACGAGCGTGGGCTCCATTGTCATCGATGTCGCCGACAACGGCCCTGGGATCCCCAAAGAAGACCGGGACCACGTCTTCGAGGCCTTCTATACCGGCCGCGCCGCCAAGAGCACCGCGGTCAAAGGCACCGGCATCGGGCTCTCGGTCGTGCTGGAGTTCGTCTCCGCGCACGGCGGCACGGTACAGATCATGGACGGCGAGTATCCGGGGGCGCATTTCCGCATCCGGATGCCGGCGAATCTGGGCCGCGGCGGGACTCCCCGGCGACAGCTCCCCAGCGCAGGACTGAAGCCCATGCGGCGTGAGGCGTCTGGCGGCGCTGGCCTTCTCGGCCGCGCTGCTCATGAGCGGCTGCACCAGCGATTTCTTCACCCAGAAGCCGCCCCCGCCCCCGAAACCCGTCATCGATCACCGGGCGGCCTCCTCCGAGGCGCTGGCGGATGACTTCGCGCGTGCTCGACAAGCTGATCGTGGCGGCGCCGACGCAGCAGATGCAGATCGTGGGCTCGGCGGAGGAGGACTTCCGCACCACCCCGACCCAGAGCAAGAAGCTGCGCCTGGCGCTGCTCCTCGGCACGCCCGGCCAGGCCGGCTCCGACCTGCCGCGGGCCGAAGAAATGCTGCAAGAGCTCTCCGATGACCCGCAATCCTCCCTCCTCCCCGGCAGAACGGACCCTCCTGCCACTGCAACTGAAGCAAATTGGCGACTATTTGACGTTGGAGGCAGAAAACCGCACGCTCCAGGCCGACGCTGCCCGGGCCGATCAGCTCGCACCTCTCAAGCATCGCCTCGACGGCGCGGCGGGGGAGAACGCGAAGCTCAAAAAGGAGCTCGAGGAGGCGCAAGCCAAGCTGGCGGCCATTGCCAACATCGAAAAGTCGCTCAACGAGCGCAAACCCGGCAACGAGGGCAAACCCAAGTGACCCTGACTAGCGTACTGACCGAGCAGCGCAAGATGAGCACCCCCCCGAGCATTTTGAGTCAGAGCCGGACGACGCAAAGCCCGCATCCTGGTCGTCGACGACGATCCAGGCCTGCTGCGACTCCTGACCATCCGCCTGCGCGCGGAGAGTTACGACGTCGAGGCCGTGGAGAGCGGCGCCCAGGCACTCGCCGCCTCCAGCCGCTTCCGCCCCGATCTGGTCATCACCGATCTGAAGATGGACCAGATGGACGGCATCGGACTGCTGAAGGAGCTGCAGAACCGCTGGCCCGGTTTGAAAGTGATCCTGCTCACCGCCCACGGCACCATCCCGGATGCCGTGCTCGCCACCCAGATGGGCGCCTTCGGCTTCCTGACCAAGCCGGTCGACAAGCAGGAGTTGCTCGATCAGGTGCAGAAGGCGCTGCGCATCTCCGGCTTCGGCGCCTCGGACGAGGACTGGCGCGCGGAGATCGTCACCCGCAGCGCCGTGATGGAAGAGAAGCTCGCCCAGGCGCACATGGTCGCCGGGCACCGATGCGCGCGTCCTCCTCACGGGTGAGAGCGGCACCGGCAAGGAGCTCCTCGCCCGCGCCATCCACCTGGCGAGCCCGCGCCGCAACCGGCCCTTCGTCGCCATCAACTGCAGCGCCATGGCGGAGAACCTGCTCGAGTCCGAGCTCTTCGGCCACGAGAAGGGCTCCTTCACCGGCGCCACCCGCGCCCACCGCGGCCTCTTCATGGCGGCCGACGGCGGCACCCTGATGTTCGATGAGATCGGCGACATGCCGATGCGCCTGCAGGTGAAGCTGCTGCGCGTACTGCAGGAGAACGTCATCCGTCCCGTCGGCAGCACCGATGCGCTGCCGGTCAACGTGCGTGTCATCTCCGCCACGCACCGTGACCTGCAACAGCTGATGACCACGGGACAGTTCCGCGAGGATCTCTACTACCGCCTCAACGTGGTGCACATCGAGATGCCGCCGTTGAACCGCCGGCGCGAGGACATCCCGCTGCTGGTGGCGCATTTCCTGGCGGCGATGGCCAAGGAAACCAACCAGCGCAAGATCTACGCTCCGGAAGCGGTCGAGCTGCTCGCCACCGCCGACTGGCCCGGCAACATCCGCCAGCTGCAGAATGTGGTGCGCCAGAACGTCGCGCTGTCCCAGACTCCCATCATCCCCGTGGAGCTGGTGCAGCAGTCACTCGGAGGCTCCCCCGGACGCCTGCCCTCCTTCGATGAGGCGCGCGATGAGTTCACCCGCAGCTACCTGTCGTCCATCCTGCAGATCACCGGCGGCAACGTGAGTCAGGCGGCGCGGCTGGCGAAGCGCAACCGCACGGACTTCTACAAGCTGCTGGCGCGACACCAGCTGACGCCGGAAGAATTCAAGCAGAGATAGGCCCCAAAGACAGACCCGGCGCGCCTCATTTCGCGCCGTACAGGATCGTGATCAGCTGCTCGAGGGCGGCGCTGAAGCTACGTCCCCGATCGAGGAACTGCGCCGCGACGCCCGCGCATGCGGCCCGGAGCCGCTCGTAGCGCGCGGGGTCCTCAGCGATGCCACGCACCGCCTCGGCATAACTCGAGACATCATCAGGCTGCGCCACCGCGACGGCATCGCCGAGCACCGGCAGCGCATTGCTCACCTTGCTGGTGATCACCGGACGGCCCGATAGCACCGCCTCCGCGCACACCAGCGGCATGCCCTCGCAGAAGCTGCTGCGGGTCGGCACGATCACAGCGTGAGCTCGTCTGTAAGCCTGCAGCAGCTCGGCGCGTTCCATCCTGCCGTGCACCGTGATTCTGTCCGCCTGTCCACCGGTCGCGACGGCCTTCCTCAAATCGTCCAGGGCGGAGCCGTCCCCGCAAACTTCGATGGCCACCGGCACGGCGCAGCGCTCCTTCAGGGCCGCCGAGATTCGCACCAGGTCGAGTACTCCCTTGTTTTCCTCCACCCTGCCCGCGAACAACAGGCGAAAGGGATTGCGCTGCGCATCGACGCCGGTATCGAAGCCTTCGGAAACATACTGCGCGCACCAGCCGAAATACGGCAGCCGCGTAGCGCCATCGGCACGCGCCTGCACCCCACACTCCGGCGAGCACCCCATGGCGGCCGCCACGACATTCCGCAAGGTCCACGAGTCCCATGCCCGCAACAGCGTCGCGGTCGCTCCTGTCGGCTCGAATCCCTGCGGCCAGCGCACGTTGTGGAAGTTGACCGCCACGGGCACTCCCAACAGCCGGAATGCCCCGAGCGCGAAATGATGGGTCGTGCCGGAGTCGATGAGCGCCAGGTCGGCACGAAAGGCCCTGGCCATACGCGCCAACTTGACGCCATAGGCGATGCGGCTGGCGTGATAACGCAACCCACTGAGATGGTCCCCCGCGCGCGGCACGTTGACCAATCGCACCAACGGCGTCTCGAGAGCATCGGCGCGGTCGCAATGGCTGGTGAGGAGCGCATGGAAGCCGCGCTCGGCGCAGTAGCGGTACAGCTGCCCCGAGAACGTGAGGCTGGTCTGGCCCACCCCGGATTCTCCCGCCAACTCCCTGCGCTGCGTGGCGACGATGTCACCCTGTCCCAGGGCGGCGAAGATTCTCATGTCGATCCGTTCCCGATTATTAGATGTTCGTCAATCCACTTTGTAAGGGAGAGTGTAACTTCAGTTCAGACACTCATGCGGGCGGCGGCGCCCGGGACTCCGTATTCTGTCAAATGTGACGCGAACACGGCTGCGCTTCGAGCATACTCGGACAAATCAGGCCGAAAGGCGATCCAGTGCACTTCCAGGCCATTCCGGGGAATGTCCGGCTGAGCGCATGAGCCAGCAAACAAACGTAAGCCCACGGACCGAAATGATCGAGCAGCCGGTGTTTCTCATCGGCTCCGAACGGTCCGGAACGACTCTGCTGCGTCTGATGTTGGACCATCATCCCGACATCGCGTTCAACATGGAATCCGAGTTCCTGGTGGCCGGGATCTCGGCTAGCGGCGTCTTTCCCGATGTGGCCGAGTACCGGCGCACGGTGGTCAAGAGCCGCATCTTCCGCCACAGCCGCCTGGATATTGCCGCCACCTCCGATTTTCCGACGCTGGTGAACGACTTTCTTTACCAGAGACGCGAGCGTGATGGCAAGCGCATCGTCGGGGCGACGGTGCACCACGGCTTCAGCAAGCTGCGATACCTCTGGCCGCAGGCGAAATACATCTACATCCTGCGGGACGGCCGCGACGTCGCCTTCTCCGCAGTCGAGATGAGCTGGGCGGGCAACGCCTACACGGGCGCCGACTGCTGGATCGATGCCGAGCGCGAGTGGGCGCAATACCGGCAATCCCTCGACCTCGACAGCTGGATCGAGGTCAGGTATGAGGAGCTGGTGGCGGCTCCGAAGGCGCAGCTGACGCGAGTCTGCGAGCTCATCGGCGTGGACTTCAGCGAGCGGATGTTCGACTACACCAAGACATCGACCTACGCGCTGCCCGACCTGGCCACGGCCGGAAAATGGCAGCAAAAAACGCAGAGCCGGGACGTCTGTCTGGTGGAGGCGCGCATCGCCGTACAGCTCAGAGCGCGCGGCTACGAGCTCTGGTGCGAGGTGCCGCTGCGGGTCGGCTGGCTGGGCGCCAGATGGATCAAGTGGCAATCCCGTTTCGGCGTGCTGCAGCGCCGAATCGTCATGTTCGGGTTCTGGCTCGCCCTCCTCGAGCCGATGACGCGTCGGCTCGGCTGGACGCTGATACACGCCTTCGTCCGGGACGCCATCGATACGATCATCGATCAGCGCCTGAAGTAGGCCATCAGATCCAATGCAGCGCCTTTGCCAACACGCCGAGGATGGAGGCACCGAAACCAAAGAAGGCAATGACGACTCCGATCAGGAAGCGCACATCAGTCCGCGCAGCTCCGAATGTAGGGAGTCGAATTTCTGGTCCATTGATTTGCGCATATCCCGCATATCGATTTCCAGCTTCCCGACGTTCTCTCTGATACTCGCGGTGTTCGAGCACTGCCACACCTTGTTCCATATCGCCCTCCGCAATTGGCGCCGACATAAAGCACCCGATACCGCCCTTTCATGCTGCACGAATCATTAGAGCACGACACAATGGCGGAGAGAGCCTTCCGTATCTGGGTAAATCACACAATTATTCCGCGGAAGCCGACCGAGTTCGGAATCAACCTGACGCCGTTACACGCCTACGTGACAGGACGTCACGTGACGCGTCAGCTTCCCGGGCGCTCTCTGACGGGTTCCAAACCGAACGTCCAGACGCTGTTGCTGACAAAGCCAAAGAGCAGCACCACAGCAGTCGCGCAGGCTTGCGCAATCAGGTATCGCACTCCCGCCGTGACCAGCCAATGCATCATGGCGGCGTTGATGAGAAGTCCGGCCACAGCTAACACCACGAACTTCGCCACCGTGGGTCCGTGCGGCCGATCGCTCTGGAAGGTGAAGCGATAGTTGAGCAGATAGTTGACCGCCGCGCTGAGCGCGAAGCCGACCGACGACGCCGGCGTCGGGGCCATCCCGGACCCGCGCACGAGCAGAATGAGCAGCAGATACAGAACGGCAGTCGTAATGGCACCGACCGCGATGTATCGGGCGAAGCGGACGAATTGTCCCAATCTCGAGCCCATCCGCTGAAGAGCGGCCGGCAGTATACGCACCGCGGCGTCCTCACCGATCCTGAACGGGAGCTGACGCCATGCGACGCCCCTGTCGGTAATTCGCGACGAAAAATTATCCCCTGGATTCAAGTATTTAGTTAAATCGCGGCGCTGAAGCGGCGGCCGGCTGTCTGTGCCTGCAGACAACACGGGCCCTCATGCCTCTCGGCCGCGCTCCTGCTCGCGCCAGCCCATGGCGCCATGAGCGCCTTCCGGGAACCTGGCACGGCCGTTGCATTGTCTGAGAAATGCCAGACGGGGGTTTGGTCTGCGCTCAATGCGCCGGAGTTCCGGGCTCGATCTGAGGGCCCGGGGTTTCGAATCGACGCGCGAGCCGGTCGAGATACAGATAAATCACCGGCGTCGTAAAGAGCGTCAGCCACTGCGACACGGCGAGACCGCCGACGATCGCGACACCGAGCGGCCGGCGCAGCTCCGAGCCGGCGCCGGTCTCGAGCGCCAGCGGCAGGCCGGCGATCAGCGCGCAGAAGGTGGTCATCATGATC
The DNA here is from genome assembly GCA_963726045.1 of uncultured Pseudomonadota bacterium. Lineage (GTDB taxonomy): Bacteria > Pseudomonadota > Gammaproteobacteria > Steroidobacterales > Steroidobacteraceae > 13-2-20CM-66-19. Next base: position 260,704 of record CAVSAZ010000006.1, on the reverse strand, counting down.
GGCCGGAAGCGCAGCAGACAAGCCTCGTGAATGGAGTCCCGCGGCGACTTGCCCTCCACCCGCTCCGCCTCGAGCGCGAAGTCGATCATCATGATCGCGTTCTTCTTCACGATGCCCATCAGCAGAATGATGCCGATGATGGCGATCAGCGTCAGCTGGAAGTGGAACACCATCAGGATCGCGAGCGCACCGACACCTGCCGGCGGCAGCGAGGACAGGATGGTGATCGGGTGGATGAAGCTCTCGTAGAGCACGCCCATGATCACGTAGATCGCGGCGATCGCGGCCAGGATCAGCAGCGGCACGCTGGTCAGGGATTGCTGATAGGCCTGCGCGGTGCCCTGGAAGGAGCCGATGACCGTATCCGGCACCCCGGCCCTGGCACGCAGCTGATTGATGGCGGTCACCGCCTGGCTGAGCGCCGCGCCCGAGGCCACATTGAAGGACAGCGTGACCGCGGGGAAGAGGCCCTGGTGATTGACCGTCAGCGGCTCGGCCTGGGTGGCGAAATGCGCCACCTCTGAAAGCGGCACGGCGCCGCCGGTGCTGCTTTGCAGATAGACGTCGGACAGGTTCTGCGGCTGCGACAGAAACCGGGGCTCGACTTCCAGGATCACCTTGCTCTGATAGGTCGGCGAATAGATGGTCTGCACCTGCGCCTGCCCGAATGAGTTCTGCAGCGCGGTATCGATTTCCGACATGTTCACGCCGAGCCGGTAGGCGGTGGCGCGGTCGACCACGACGCTGAGGTTGGGCGAGGCGACCTGAAGGTCCGAGGCAACGTCGTTCAACATGCTCAATTTCTGCATGTCCGTCAGGAGGATCGGCGCCCAGTGGTTGAGCTCATCTGCATTGGCGTCAGTGAGCGTGTACTGGTATTCCGCCTGTTCCAGGCGGCCACCGATCTTGATGTCCTGAAAGGCCTGCAGATAGACCTTGGCCCCGATCACCTGGGTGAGCTGCGGCCGCAGGCGGGCCATTACCGCCTGAATCGACGGGCGCTGCGAGAACGGCTTCAGCTGCACGAACATCCGCGCGGTGCTTTCGCTCCCATTGGCGCCGGTGGCGCCGGCGAACCCCACCACGCCCGCCACCGCCGGATCGCGCGAGACGATGCGCGAGATCTGGTTCTCGAGCTGGCCCATCTGGGCGAACGAGGCGTCCTGCCGGGTCTGGATGGAGCAGAACATCTGTCCGGTGTCCTGCTCCGGCATGAATCCCTTGGGAATGACCAGATACAGGACGACGGTCAGGGCCATCAGGCCCAGCGTCGCAAGCAGCGTCAGCAGACTGTGATCGAACGTCCATGTCAGTCCGCGGTCGTAGGCGCCGCGCACGCGATCGAACGTGCGCTCGAAGATGCTCGGCTTGCCCTTGTCCTTCTCATCCCGTTGCTTCAGAAACTTGGCGCACATCATCGGCGTCAGGGTGAGCGACACGATCATCGAGAAGATCAGTGTCAGGGTCACCGTCATCGCGAATTCGTGAAACAGCAGCCCCACCACACCGGACATGAAAAGAAGCGGGATGAAGACCGCGATCAGCGACAGCGTCATCGACACGATGGTGAAGCCGATCTGTGCCGCGCCCTTGACCGCGGCGGCGAACGGCTCCATGCCCGCCTCGATGTAGCGCACGATGTTCTCGATCATGACGATGGCGTCATCGACCAGAAACCCCACGGACAGCGTCAGCGCCATCAGCGACAGGTTGTCCAGGCTGTAGCTGAGGGCGTACATGCCGCTGAATGCGGCGATGATGACCAGCGGCAGGGTGATGCTGGGGATGATCGTCGCCCACAGGTTGTGCAGGAAGAGCGCAATGACCACGACGACGAGGACGATCGTGAGAATCAGCGTGAATTCGACGTCCGACACCGAGCCGCGGATGATCACGGAGCGGTCCGATACCAGGTCCACCTTCACGCTCTGGGGAATCGAGCTCAGGAGCTGCGGCATCTTCGCCTTGATCTCGTTGACCACCTTGAGGGTGTTCGCACCGGGCTGGGTCTCGATCAGGAGCAGCTCGCAGGGGGTGGTGAAATACCAGCCGCCGCTGCGCGGGCTCTGCGAGGAATTGATGACCTGCGCCACGTCTTTCAGCTCGACCGGGGCGCCTTTGCTGTAGGCGACGATCACATGCATGAACTGCGAGGCGTCGAACAGCTGGTCGTTGGTCTGGATGGGGTATTCGACGCTGCTGCCTTCGATGTTCCCCTTGGCCGAATCGAGCGTCGTGTTGGTGATGGCCGTGCTCACCTGGCTCATGCTGAGGCCCCGGGCGGCAAGCGCCAGCGGGTTCACCCGCACGGTCACGGCCGGCTGCTGCTGGCCGGCGATGATGACCTGTCCGACCCCGGTCACGGTCGAGAGCTGCTCGGCCAGCATCACGTTGGCGTACTCATCGACCTGGTAAAGCGGCATGGCGGCGGAGTGAATCGCGTAGATCAGCACCGGGGCCGAGGATGGGTTGCTCTCGCGATAGGTGGGCGGCGTCGGCAGACTCTTCGGCAGGAAGCCCTGCGCCTCGTTGATCGCGCTCTGCACGAACTGCGCATCGGCGTTGATGTCGCTGTCGAGGTCGAACTGCATGGTGATCGACGTCGAGCCGAGGCCGCTCGAGGAGGACATGAACGAGAGGCCGGGAATGTCGGAGAAATACTCCTCGAGCGGCGTCGCCACCGTGTCGGCCATGGTCTGCGGGCTGGCGCCGGGGAGCGAGGCCGAAACGGAGATGGTCGGGAAATCCACGTTCGGCAGGGCTGATATCGGCAGGAACTGGAAGCAGATCAGGCCGAAGGCGACCAGCGCCGCCATCAGCAGCGCGGTCGCGATCGGCCGGCGGATGAAAGGATCGGAGACGCTCACGGCGACTAGCGCCCGGCTGCGGCCCCAGCGGGCGCGGACGCTGCGCTCGCCGCGGCCGCTGGCTGCCCGGGCGCGGCGCCCGCAGGCTGCTGGACCTTCACCAGGGTCGCATCGTCGAGCCGGTATTGGCCGTTGGTGACGACCTGGTCGCCGACAGCCACCCCCTTGTCGATGACGGCAATGCCGTCCTGGTTGGAGTCCACGGTGACCGTAATCCGCTTGACCTTGTGATCGGCGCCGATGACGTAGACATACTCACCGTCCGGCCCGGTCATGAGAGCCACCGCCGGGACGGTGACCGCGTTCCTGCGCACGAACTCGGTCAGCTGCACGGCAACGAACTCGTTTGGCCACAGACGCTGCTGCTTGTTGGCGAAAGTCGCTTCCAGCAGGACCGTGCCGGTCGTGGTGTCGACCTGGTTGTTGACCAGCGACAGTGTGCCGGTCGCGAGCAACTCGCCGGCGGCGCTGTAGGCGGCGACCGCGAGCGGCCCTTTGGCCTGATTCTCCAGGATGGTGGCGAGCTGATTCTCCGGCACGTTGAAGCTGACGAAGATCGGCTCCATCTGGGTGACGGCGACCAGCGCGGTCGAGCCGCTGGCGGAGCCTCCGGAACCGCCACCGGCCGAGCCTGAGCTACTGCCGGCGGCCGTACCACCGTTCGAGGTACTGGAATTGGTGCTCGCCGCCTGCGCCGCCGCGCTCGCGGGCTGCACGAAATTTCCGCTGTCGACCTGGATGACACCGGTGCGTCCCGTGACCGGAGAAGTGATGTCGCAGTATTCGAGATTCACGCTGGCGGCGGCGACGTTGCCCTGATCGAGGCGCACGGTGCCCTGGTCCTGACCGACGACGTACTTCTGATCCTCGAAGGTCTGGCGCTGAATGGAGTTCTGCGCGGCGAGCTGCTGGTAGCGGGCGAGATCCATCTTCGCCTCATCGAGCGATGCCTGATCCCGGGCGAGCTGGCCCTGGGCCTGCTCGAGCGCCGCCCGGTACGGCCGCGGATCGATCTGGAACAGCTTCTGACCGGCTTTGACCTCCTCACCCTGCTTGAAATAGATCTTCGTAATGCGGCCGGTGACCTCCGGCATCACCTCCACGACATCCATCGACAGGACGGTTCCAAGAGCGGGCAGGAGGGCTGGGACGTCGCGAGCGGTTGCGGCTGTTGCCGTGACGGGAACGGCCGGCGGCGGCGGCGGTGCGGGCTTGCGCTTGAAGAAATGCGCGTAGATCCACCATCCCAGGAGGGCGGCGGCAATGACGGCGATGATCAGCGGCAGACGCCGCGGCGAAGGACGCTCAGCCATGCTGGGGGTTATTGTGGCCGGTGAGGCAATAACGCACGAGACGTTCATCAGGGTGAGGTCCTCCCATGCGGATCGAGTGACATCACCCCCTGCGATGATGGATCGGCGCGGATTCAGTCGAGGTGAACGAATGATTAAGTCGCGTTAACTACTGCATCTGCACCGTGCTCTTGAGCGTCTCAGTGACGCCGTATCCGTGCGCGTCGAGCTGCGCGCTATCCCATCCGCCGCCGATGGCATCGACCAGATCCGCGCTCGCCACCAGGCGCTGGCTCTGAACGTTGAGGGCCGTGATCTGGGCGTTGAACAGGGTGGTGTCCGCGACGATGACGCTGGTATACACCACCGTGCCGGCCCGGTACTGATTGAGCGTCAGAGCGGCTGACTTCTGCGCATCCACCACGGCGGCGTTGTCCTGCGCGTACTCGGTCTCCAGGTGCCGCAGCGTCGCCAAGTCATTCTCCACCTGCTGGAACGCGGTGAGGACGGTTTCCCGGTACGCGGCCACCGCGGAATCGTACAGGGCACGCTCCTCCTTGGTCTGCGCGTAGGTGGCCCCGGCATTGAACAGCGTTTCCGCGAGCGACGGACCGAACGACCATACGTTGTTGCTCGCCCGGATCAGGTTGGAAAGAGAAGACGACTCGTAACCGTAGGACCCGGACAGCGTCAGGCTGGGGAACCAGCCCGCCTCGGCGACGCCGATCTGGGCGTTGGCGCTCTCGACGGCGCGCTCCGAGGCGGCGATGTCCGGCCGGCGCAGCAGCAATTGCGACGGCAGGCCGGCCGGCACCACCGGCACGGTGGCGGTGAACTCGCCCTGCGGTATCTGCAGTTGCGATGGCGCCTTGCCGACCAGCACGGCGATGGCATGCTCCATCTCATCGCGTGTCAGCTCGACGGAATTCTCCTGGGCGATCGTGTTCTCGAGCTGCGTCTTGGCGGAGTAGACGTCCGCCAGCGTGGTCGTGCCGGCGTTGACCTGGTTCTGTGCGATCTTCAGCGATACGTTGTACTCCTGCACCGTGGTCTTCAGGATCCGCAACTGCTGCTCCGCGGCACGCAGCTGGAAGTAGTCGGCGGCCAGGGTGTTCTGCGCGGACAGACGCGCGGCGGCAATATCGGCGGCGTCCGCCTGCGCTTTGGCGATATCGCCTTCGACCTCACGCCGCAGCTTGCCCCAGATATCGATATCCCAACTGGCGCTCGCGTTGGCCTCGTAGACGGTTCGCGTGGTGGAGCCGATGTGCTGGAAGCCCGAGACTTCGGTGCTGTATTGCCCCTGGCCACCGCTATGGGTGCCGGTGCCGTTGAGCGTGACCTGCGGCAGGAAGCCACTCTCATCGACCGCGGTCGCCTCCCGCGCGGCGTAATAGTTGGCCACCGCGGCCTTCACGTTCTCATTCGACACCTCCACCTGCTGCTCCAGGGCGGCAAGCGTCGGGTCGTTGTAGATGGTCCACCACTGCGCATTGGTGACCTGCGCCGGCGTGGCGGGCGCCCAGCCCCGCCCTGCTTTGAAGGCCGGCGACGGCGGCGCCGGCGAGCGGTGATAGTTGGGTCCGATCGCGCAGGCGGTGAGCGCCAGCGCGCACGCGGTGCCGATCGCAGTACGAAGGGGTCTGTGCCAGATCATATGGCGGCGCTCCCGATGGGCGAAGGAGGCAAAGGCCGGCGCCGAGTGAAGGTTCTCAGGCACCAGAGCCGGAATCGGTCGAGGTAGAGGTATACCACGGGTGTCGTGTAGAGCGTCAGAATCTGGCTGATGAAGAGGCCGCCGACGATCGCGATGCCGAGCGGCCGGCGCATCTCCGAGCCCTGTCCGTTCATCAGGGCGAGCGGCAGCGCGCCGAGCATGGCGGCCATGGTGGTCATCAGGATCGGCCGGAAACGCAGCAGGCAGGCATCGTGAATCGCCTCCTCGGGCCTCTCGTGTCCCAACCGTTGGGTCTCGAGTGCCACGTCCACCATCATGATGGCGTTCTTGAGGACGATCCCGATCAGCAGGATGACGGCGATCAGCGCGATGAGAGTGAAGGACTCCCCGCAGATGAGGAGCGCGAGCACGGCGCCGATGCCGCTCGAGGGCAATGTTGAGAGGATGGTGATCGGCTGCACCAGGCTCTCGTACAGCACTCCCAACACGATGTACACCGCCAGCAGCGAGGCCAGCACCAGCAGCGGCTCCTCGGCGAGGGTCTGCTGGAAGATCTTGGCCGTGCCGGCGAACGTCCCCTGGATCGTGATCGGCACGTGCAGCTGTTGCATCGTCGCGTTGATGGCCTTGACAGCGGTTCCCAGTGGCTCGCCTTCGGCGAGGTTGAACGAGAAGGTCGTCGCGACGAAGGGCCCCTGATGGCTGACGGAGAGCGGAGTGATTCCCGGACCGTAGGTGCTGAACGCCGACAGCGGCACCATGGTTTCCACGCAGGTGCTGACCGCGGAGCCCGTGGAGGCTTTGCCGGCACTGTTGGTGAGCTGGTTCTCGGCGTAGTTCTGCGCGGCGTTGTTCTGTGTCGAGCCTGCCGCGCTGCTGGAACTGGAAACAGACGAGCCGCTGGAAGAGCTGCTGGACTTGCATGCGGAACCGGCGCTCGCGGAGGCAGCGGAGCTGGAACTGGAGCTCCCCGCGGAGCCGCGGAATGAGCCGGCCCCGGGCGCGGTCGACTGCGTGCCGCCCAGCGCCCCGCCCGCGGTGCTGACCCAGATGTCCTTGAGCGTCTCCGGGCTCTGCCAGAACTGCGGCGCCACCTCCATCACGACATAGTACTGATTCATGTCCTCGTAGATGGTGGACACCAGTCGCTGACCGAAGGCATCGTACAGCGTGGCGTCGACATCGGACATGTTGACGCCGAGGCGAGCGGCGGTCGCACGGTCAATCTGCAGCTGCACGTCGAGGCCGGCGGCTCCTGCGGTCGGAGCTCACGTCCCGCAGCGCCGGGTTATTCGGCGAGCGCCGCGGTGATTTTCGGTGTCCAGGCGTCGAGAGTCGGAAGATCGTCCGACAGCAGCGTGTACTGATAAGCCGCGTTGCCCTGGCGACCACCGAAATGGATGTCCGAGGCGGACTGCAGGAAGAGGCGCGCCCCGGTGACCCCGGAGAGCTCGTGCCGCAGCCGCGCGAGCACCGCCGCATCGGTAAGCTTGCGCACGTCGAGGGGCTTCAGTGCAAGCGAAGAGACCCCCGGTGTTGGTCGTGCCGCCTCCGGGGCCGCCGCCGCCGCCCGTGAAGGCGACGACATGATCGACCGCCTTGTCGCGGCTCACGATGCTGCACGATCTGCATCATCTTCTGCTGCATCGCCTGGAAGGAGATGCTCTGATCGGCGACCACGTTGCCGAACAGCGAGCCCGAGCTCTCCTCCGGGAAGAACCCCTTCGGCACTTTGGCGAACAGGTAGAAGTTGAGGACGACCACGCCGAGCAGGATCAGCATCACGACGCGGGGGTGGCGGATCGCATCGGCTCAGCGTGCGGCCGTAGAAATCCCGCAGCCACTCGAAGCCTCGCTCGAAACCGCTCGAGGATCGGCCCGAGGCGCGGCGGCCGGCGCAGGACCAGGGCGCAGAGCATGGGGGTCGTCGTGAGCGAGACGACCAGCGACAGTACGACCGTCACCGCCAGCGTCGTGGCGAACTCCCGCAGCTCCCGCCCGACGAGACCGCCCATCAGCAGGATCGGGATGAACACTGCGATCAGCGCGCAACTCATGGACAGGACGGTGAAGCCAACCTCGGCGGCACCCTGGAGAGTGGCCTGCATTCGGGGCGCGCCAGCTTCCATGTGCCGGCTGATGTTCTCGATCACGACGATCGCATCGTCGACGACGAACCCCGTCGCGACCGTGAGGGCCATGAGTGACAGATTGTTGAGACTGAAGCCGAGACCGTACATGAAGGCGAAAGTGCCGACCAGCGACAACGGCACGACGATCGCGGGCACTATGGCAGCGCGAGGGTTGCGCAGCATCACCACCACGACCGTCACCACCAGCAGCAGTGCGATGAGCAGTGTCGTTTCGACGTCGTGCACGGAAGCCCGGATCGATGTAGTCCGGTCGTTCGTGAGAATGATATTGATGCCGGCCGGGACGGACGCCTGGATCTGCGGCAGCACGGCCTTGATCGAGTCCACCGTATCGATGACGTTGGCACCGGGCTGCTTGCGGATGATCATCAGCACCGCGCGATTGGGGCCATCGGCAAGACCGAGATTACGGACGTCCTCCACTCCATTGGTGATCTGGGCCAGGTCGCCCAGGTGAACCGCCGCGCCGCCACGATAGGCGATGATGAGGGAGCGGTACTGTTCCGGAGTCGTGGCGGTATCGTTGACGTAGACCTGGTAGCGACGCGCGCTGTCGTCGATCGCCCCCTTGGGGCTGTTGGCATTGGCCGCGGAGATGGCCGCGCGCACGTCCTCGAGGCCGATCCCGTATTTGAACAACGCCTGCGGATTCAGATCGATGCGCACCGCCGGCAGAGAGCTGCCGCCGAGGGACACATCGCCGACGCCCTCCAGTTGGAGCAGCTTCTGCTGGATGACTGTGGAAGCGGCGTCGTATATCTGACCCGTAGTCAGCGTCTTGGAAGTCAGCGCCAGGATGAGGACGGGCGCGTCCGCGGGATTGAAGGCGCGGTAGGTCGGATTCTGGCGCAGCGCCGTGGGCAGGTCCGCCCTCGCCGCTTCGATCGCGGATTGCACGTCGCTTTCGGCGCCGTGGATGTCTCGGCTCAGATCGAAGACCAGGACGACGCGCGCGCTGCCGACGGAGCTCGACGAGGTCATCTCGTCGACGCCGGCGATGGCGCTCAAATGCCGCTCCAACGGCGTCGTGACGCTGGTCGCGACAGTTTCGGGGCTGGCACCGGGGAGCGAGGCCTGCACGCTGATGGCCGGAAAATCCACCTCCGGCATGGAAGCGACGGGCAGCAGGAAGTAAGCGGCGATCCCGATCAGCGCCAGCCCACACGACAGCAGTGTCGTGGCGACGGGACGCCTGATGAAGGGCGTCGAGATGCTCATCCGCGTGAGCCCGCGGGCAGCGGCGGCACTCCTCGTTCCTCGCGCCTGTGGGCCCAGGCCTTGGCTCGCCGCGCCAGGTCATCGAAGTAGAGATAGATGACGGGCGTCGTGAAGAGGGTGAGCAGCTGACTGAGCAGCAGGCCGCCGGTGATCGAGAGGCCGAGCGGCGAGCGCACTTCCGAGCCGGTGCCGGTGCCCAGCATCAGCGGCAGGGCCGCGAAGAGCGCCGCCACGGTCGTCATCAGGATCGGCCGGAAGCGCAGCAGCGCCGCTTCGTAGATGGCATCGAACGGTGACTTGCCGCCCTCGCGCTCGGCGGTGAGCGCGAAGTCGATCATCATGATGGCGTTCTTCTTCACGATGCCGATCAGGAGCACGATGCCGATGATCGAGATGATGTTGAGGCTCTGCCCGCCGATCATCAACGCGAGCAGTGCGCCGATGCCCGCCGAGGGCAGCGTCGACAGAATGGTCAGCGGATGGATGTAGCTCTCGTACAGCACGCCCAGCACGATGTAGACGACGGCGATGGCCGCGAGCAGCAACAGCACCTCGCTGCTGAGCGAAGACTCGAACGCCAGCGCTTCACCCTCGAAAGTCGTGCCGATGCTCACCGGCAGTCCGATGTCGTGCTCGGCCTGGCGGATGGCCGCAACCGCCGCGCCGAGGGAAGCGCCCTGGGCGGTGTCGAAGGAGAACATGGCCGCAGGGAACTGCCCGAGATGATCGAGCGACAGCGGCGCGTTGTGCACGGTCACGTGTGCGAGCGCGGCAAGGGGTACCTGGCCGCCGCTGGCGGAGGGCAGATAGATGTAGTTGAGGGAGTTGACCGTGTTGTCGAGCGCGGGGTCCGCGGTCAGGATCACGCGGTAGTCGTTCGACTGACTGTAAATGGTCGTGATGATGCGCTGCCCGAAGGCGTCATAGAGCGCGTTGTCGATGGTGGCATCGGTGATGCCGAAGCGCGCGGCGGTGCTGTGGTCGATATCGACCTGCGCCGTCAGGCCATTGTCGAGGTAGGTCGTCGAGATGTGGGCGAGCGCGGGTGATTTCTGCAGCTGCGCGAGCAGCTTCGGCACCCAGGGTGCGAGGATCTCGCGCTCCGCGGCCCCGAGGATGAACTGGTACTGGGCGTTGCCTACGATGGAGCTGATTGTCAGGTCCTGCACGGGCTGCAGCGCCAGCGAGATCCCCTGGGCCTGGGAGGCCTCCTGACGCAACCGATCCATCACCTCCGTGAGCGAGTCGCTGCGATCCTCCTTCGACTTCAGGTTGATCAGCATGCGCCCGTCGTTGACGGTCATGTTGGTGCCGTCGATGCCGACGTAGGAAGTCAGGCTGAGGACGTCCTGGTCCTTGAGGATGACCTGAGCCAGCGCCTGCTGGCGGCGGGTCATCTCGTGGAAGGAGATCGCGGGCGGCCCCTGGATGGTCGCCTGCAAGAGACCTGTGTCCTGCAGCGGGAAGAAGCCCTTGGGGATCAGGATATAGAGCAGCACGGTGAGCACGAGCGTGCCGGCCGCGACCCATAGCACCAGCCGCTGATGCTTGAGCGTCACATCGAGCGCCCGGCCATAGGCGGCAATGAGACGGTTGAACGCGTCCTCGGCCCTTCTGGCGAGCGGGCCCTGCCGGCGCTCGGCCTCCTCGTGCGTGCGCAGCATCTTGGCGCAGAGCATCGGCACCAGGGTGAGCGAGACCGCCGCGGAGATGAGGATCGAGACGGCGAGCGTGATGGCGAACTCACGGAACAGGCGCCCGACCACCTCCTGCATGAAAAGGAGCGGGATCAGCACCGCGATCAGGGAGATGGTCAGCGATACGATGGTGAAGGCGATCTCGCCCGAGCCCTTGAGCGCGGCATCGAGCGGCTTCTCGCCCTTCTCGATGTGGCGGGAGATGTTCTCGATCATGACGATGGCATCGTCGACCACGAAGCCGGAGGCGATGGTGAGCGCCATCAGCGACAGATTGTCCAGGCTGAAGCCGAGCAGATACATCACCGCGAAGGTGCCGATGAGCGACACCGGCACCGAGAGGCTGGGGATGATGGTCGCCGGGATGCTGCGCAGGAAGAGGAAGATCACCATCACGACCAGCGCGACGGCGAGGCCCAGCTCGAACTGCACGTCATTGACCGATGCACGGATGGTGTTGGTCCGGTCGGTCACGACGCTGAGGTTTACGTCGGCCGGCAGCGAGGCGCGCAGGTCCGGCAGCAGAGCCTGCACGCGGTTGACCACCTGAATCACGTTCGCGCCCGGCTGGCGCTGGATGTTCACCAGCACGGCGGGGGTGTTGTTCACCCAGCTGGAGAGTTCCGTGTTCTCGGCGCCCTGCTCCACCCTGGCGACGTCCTTGAGATAAACCGGCGCGCCATTCTGATAGGCGACGACGAGGTTGGCGTAGCCGTCAGCGGTCGTGATCTGATCGTTGGCGTCGATCGTGTAGGCGTGCGCGGTACCGTCGAAGTTACCCTTCGGCGCATCCGTCGTGGAATTCGAGATGGTCGTGCGCAGATCATCGAGATTCAGCCCATAAGCGGCGAGCTGCTGCAGGTTGGCGTAGATGCGCACCGCCGGCCGCGGTGCGCCGTTCAGGCTGACCAGACCCACGCCCGTGAGCTGAGAGATCCGCTCCGCAATGCGGGTGTCGGCCAGATCCTCCACCTGGGTGATGGGCATGGAGCTGGAGGTGAGCGCCAGGGTGAGCACCGGCGCATCGGCGGGGTTCACCTTGGCATAGATCGGCGGCGCGGGCAGCGTCTGCGGCAGGAGGCTGTTCGAGGCATCGATGGAGGCCTGCACCTCCGCCTCCGCCACATCGATGTTGAGGTTGAGAGCGAACTGCAGCGTGATGACCGAGGCGCCGGCCGAGCTGCTCGAGGACATCTCGTTCAGGCCCGGCATCTGCCCGAACTCCCGCTCGAGCGGGCCCGTCACCGTCGTCGACATGACGTCGGGGCTGGCGCCGGGCAGGAAGGTCTTCACGACGATGGTCGGATAATCGACCTCCGGCAGCGTCGAGACCGGCAGCAGGAGATAGCCGATCGCCCCGAGGATGACGATGGCCACCATCAGCAATGAGGTGGCGACCGGCCTCAGGATGTAGAGCCGGGATGGATTCATGGGTCAGCTCGCCGGGCTTACCTTCTGTCCCGAGCTGCAGCCGAGGCGGGCGTACATCTTGGCGAGGCGCGTGGCTTTGGTGCCGGTCGCTCCCTTCATCATCCCCGAGATGCGCGCGCACTTGTCGGCGGTCGAGCCGCCGTGCGCGCCAGCGCCGGAACCCGCGTCGGATTTCTCACCGGGGAGCAGCACCTTGGCGCCCTCGCGGAGTTGGTCGGCACCGTCGGTGACCACCGTCTCCCCGGCGGCCAGGCCTTTCAGGACCGCGATCTTGTCGCCGTCCGTGGGGCCGGTCACGACCGTGCGCATGGTCACGGTGTCGTCGGGCTTGAGGATGTAGACGAAGTTGCTCGAGGGACCGTTCTCCACGGCGGAGCCCGGCACCACGATCTGGTCCTTCAGGGTGGTGACGATCAGCTTGATGTTGACGAACTCATCCGGGTAGAGCTGCAGGTCTTTGTTGTCGAACAGCGCTCGCATGTTGAGCGTGCCGGTGCTGGTGTTGATCTCATTGTCGACGCTCGACAGCGTCCCGCTGGCGATGAGGTGTTGCATGCTGCGATCCCATGCCTGGGCGACCAGCTTGCCGCCCTGGTGCAGCTGCTCGAACACCTGGGTCAGGTCGTTCTCCGGCACGCTGAAGAGCACCGACATCGGCTGCATCTGCGTGACGGTGACGACCTGCTGGGTCTGGTTCGCCTGCAGCAGGTTGCCGAGGTCTACCTGGCGCAGGCCGACGAGCCCGGTGACGGGTGAGGTCATATGGGTGTAGCTGAGGTTGAGCCGCGCCGTCTCGACGGAGGCCCGGTCCGCGGCGACCGCGGCCTCATCGCCGTGCACGGTGGCGATCTGATCGGTGTAGGTCTGCGCCGCTACGGCGTCCTCCTGCAGCTCCCGCTTGTAGCGGGCCAGGTCGATGTTGGCGCCGGCGAGGCCTGCCTGGTCCTTGTCGAGCTGGCCCTGCGCCGAATCGAGCGCGGCCTGGTAGGGCCGCGGATCGATCTCCGCCAGCATCTCTCCGGCCTTGATGAGCTGCCCTTCGCTGAAGGCGATCTTCACCAGCGGTCCGGTCACCTGCGGTCGGATCTGGACGGTCGCAAGCGGCGTCACGGTGCCCAAGCCCTCGAGCACCACGGGCACATCGGCGGTGCCGACCTTGCCGACGCTCACCGGCATCGGACCGCCCATCATGGCGCCCCTGCCCATGTGCGGCTGCTTGGCCTGCGTGGCGATGCGATGGTGGATCAACCAGGCGAGCCCGAGCACGACCACCACGAGCGCAATGACCAGGATGCGGCGCCGGCGACGCGCGGCCTGTTGCTGTTCGGGGGAGGTGAAGGCCGGGCTCGACTCGCGGTCGGCCCTCGGCGGCTCAAGAACGTCTGGGGTCATGCCGTTGTCCATAGCGACTCAACTGCGCGCCGGTCACGACCGGCAAGCTGGTCTTCGACCGCCGGAGGCGGCCGCCAATCGTCGTCTCATCGCCTCGGGATGGTGGAAGGAATCAGGTACTGGCGGTGCCTTGGACCGTGATCACTACTGGGTGTTCCGGGCGCGCAGCCTACCATCTATAGCGCCGCCGGCGTCCCCGGGCTGACGGGGAATTTCCAAAGATATGTCAGTGGATTGCAACAGCCCAAGGCAAGTCTGCCGTGTCTGCAGCGCGACCTTGCCGGTTTACGCCAACTCGCGGTAGAGACGGCGCAGAACGTGGAAGGCGAGCCAGGGTCTTCCCCACGGAATTGCCCGGGCGCAATCGAACCAATCCCGTGCCTCGAGGGCGCGAAGTGTCAGCCCGAGACCCGTGCCCGGACTGCGCGCCAGCACGAAGCCTTCGAGCACCACATCCGAGCCCCCAACGCGGTAACCCTGCTGCTGCCCTACGGGTCTTCCGGCCAAGCTCTCGCCAAAGGCTCGACAGATGCCCGCGCCGCGGCGCTCGGCCACCTCGAGGGCGGCCCAGGGACGGGGATTCATCTCCATCAGGACGAAGCGGCCGCTCTCATCGTGAATGAACTCCACGCATGCCATGCCCGACCATCCCAGGTCCGCTATCAGCGCCCGTGCACTCCCGATCAGGGTGGTATCCGTGCAGGCCTTGACGCGGATCGAGGGCCCGGTGACCGCGGGATGCTGGTCGATCGTCTCCTGGGCGAAGACCCGGATGGTCTCGCCGTGAGAGAAGAAGCCTCCGACCAGGTGGCGAGGTCCCTTGATGAACGCCTGGGCGAAGGGCTGGCCGGGTGATTCCCTGTTGAGCTGATCGAGCGCGGCGGGCGCATCCTGCGCGCGAGCGGACGACCCGTACCTGACTGCCGGCAAGGCCGCGCGTCCCGCGCAGCACCAGGGGGTACCCGAATCGCCTGGCGGCCTCCTCGAGGTCGCTGGACCGCCCTATGGGCATCCAGGGCGGCACCGGGATCCCCAGCGCAGAGGCGCGCTCGTAGAACCGCCGCCGGTCACGTAGGACGGTGCGCAACTCCTCGGTCATCGGCGGATAAATCGGCGCCTCGAGCGGCGGGTTGAGATCCCACAGCAGCTCCATGATCGGCTCGCAGAGCGGGATCACGAGGTCGGGGCGGATACGCGCGATCTGTTGCCGCAGGAATGAGACATAATCCGGCGAGTGCGGCGATGGCCCCTGGATCTGCGTGCAGTAGTGACCCAGCCCGACGTGATCGGGGCGCAGCGTGGTGAGGAGCGTGGTCGCGATGCCGCTGCTGGCCAGCGCCGCCGCCAGATAGGGGGTCTGCTTCCAGTTCAGGTCGAGAAGCATCACCCGCGACGGGCGGGGCCGCGCCGGGGTTCGCTGCGCCCGCAGCTATGCGTGGAGCCTCCGCGGAGCATCCGTGGAGCGACGATTTCCTGGGTTTCGACCGCCATTGCGTCCTCTGCGTGTTGAATGAGTTCAGGTGTGGCGCGACGTCGAAAGTGTAAGGTGCGGTGCTGCTGACCCTGTGCTTGAGGTCACATATTCCAGTGCAGTTTTTTTCAGGGAAGCGCATCGGCTCCCGCGGCTGCGGGATCCGGGAGGTCGGGCTCGGATTCCGGGGCATCCGCCGCCGGCGAACCGCTGCGGCCGAACGAGGCGACATCGATGCGGTGGCGCTCGATGAGGTCATAGAGCGTCGGGCGCGTCACGCCGAGTAGCTCCGCGGCACGCGATAGGTTTCCACGCGCCATAGCCAGCGCCTGGCGCGCCGCCTGCACCTCGGCGCGCTGGCGCGCCACCCTGAGGTTGAGATATTCCGGGTCCTCTCCCGGATCCTTGAGGTCCAGGTCGCTCGCGGTCACGACCACACCTTCAGCCATGATCACCGCGCCTTTGATGCGGTTCTCCAGCTCGCGCACGTTTCCCGGCCAGGCATGCGCCTGGATCGCGCGGATGGCATCGGGAGCCAGGCCGCGGATGGTCCTTGCCGAAGCGCTCGCGACATCTGCTGCAGCAAGACTTGCGCGATGAGCAGACTGTCCCCCTGCCGCTCGCGCAGCGCCGGCACGTTGATGGTGACCTCGCTGATGCGGTAGTAGAGATCCTCGCGAAAGCCGCCGCTGCCGGTCAGCTCCTTGAGCTTGCGGTTGGTGGCGCAGACGAAGCGCAGGTCGAGCGGGATCGGGGTACGGCCGCCGATACGCTCCACGGTGCGCTCCTGCAGCACGCGCAGCAGCTTCGCCTGCAGTGTCGCGGGCATCTCGCCGATCTCATCGAGGAATATCGTGCCGCCGTTGGCTGCTTCGAGCTTGCCCGGGGTGCGTTTGGCCGCCCCGGTGAAGGCGCCCTTCTCGTAGCCGAAGAGCTCGCTCTCGAGCAGATTGTCGGGGATGGCCGCGCAGTTGATGGCAACGAAGCTCTTGTGCGCGCGCCCGGAGAGGCGGTGCACGGAGCGGGCGATGAGCTCCTTGCCGGTGCCGCTGTCGCCCAGGATGAGCACCGTGGCGCCCGTGGGGGCGACCTTCTCCACCGCGCGGCAGAGATTCCGCATGGCATCGCTGGCGCCGATGATGCCCTCGAGCGCCATGGCTCCGGTGCGCTCGCGCAGGCGGCTGTTCTCTTCCTCCAGCTCGCGGATGCGGAACGCACGCCGCACGACGAGGGACAGCACCCCGGCATCGAGCGGCTTGTAGTAGAAGTCCGCCGCCCCGAGGCCCACCGCGGCCACGGCGAGCTCGCGCGCGTCGTGCTCCGTCATGGCGATGATCTTGGTGTCCGGGGAGATCTGCAGGATCTGGCGCAGCAGATCCAGGCTGCTGGCGGCCACCGCCGGCTGGCGGGCGGCTCCGAGGTCGAAGAGCACTACGTCCGGCTCACCCCGGCGCACCAGCGCCAGTGCCTGCTCGGAGGTCTCCCCGCTGGTGACGTCCAGGTCGGCGAACATCCCCTCGAGCTCCCGGCGCAAGGCTCCGGTCGTTCTCCAGGATGAGCAGCTTCCTGCGCAGAATCTCGGCAGCCATCGATCCCCCGACACTTCGACCACGCCCGTCGCGCGACTTTACAGTTCAGTGTAAAGCCTCTCGCATTTTCCGTTGTGTCCTGGGTCACACATCGTGTCGCTCGGCGGCGACTCAGGCTCCCGGCGGCGGCACCGGCTTCTTTTGCAGGAAATCGCCCGCGGGCAGCGTCACCACGTGGAAATAATTACTCTCCGCCAGTGCCTCGTAGAGGGGCGGCGTGAAGAAAGCGGAGATGCGCGATGCGATGAGAGCGCTCGCCATCATCGGGATCACCCAGCCGCTGCCATTGGTCATCTCCATCACGATGACGAAGGCCAGGTCTCACCGTGGGTACCCACACCGAGCGCCGCCACCGCGAGTCCCAAGATCAGCGCGTAGATCAGCGGCTGGCGCGCACGCAATGTCTGCAGCCATTTCGGCATCCAGTACGCCAGCGCAACAGCGCCAGGTTGAACACCGCGCCAAAGAGTCCGCAGACGACAGCCGATACGATGACCGGCAGCGCGAACGCCAGACTCAAGTTCTCAGGCACGTCGATCTGGCCGAAGTAGAGATAGTTGCCGGCGAGCGCGAGCGAGGTCAGGCCCGAAAACACGACGGCGGTGATCATGATGCCGTTGGTGCGGCTCTCGAAGTCCCGCGCCCGCTCCTCGATGGCGAAGACAATCCCGGCGAGCGGCGTGTTGAATGCAGCCGACAGCCCCGCAGCCGCGCCCGCCAGCAGCAGCGCCGCCGCTCGAGTTTGCGTATGCCGCCGCGGATAGAAGCGTCGGACCTCCGCCATGATGGCCGCGCCGATGTGCACCGTCGGCCCCTCACGGCCAATGGTCAGGCCGCCGAGGAGACCGACCAAGGAAATGACGATTTTCCCGACGATAACGCGAACGCCGAAAAGGCGTCGAATGAGGGTGTCATCCCCGGTAGGCGGCGCATGGAGCGCAGCGATTACCTGCGGGATGCCGCTTCCCTCGCTGCCCGTAAACCAGCGTTTGGTGAGATAGAGCGAGAGGACGGTCAGCGCAGGCGTGATGACAAAGGCGAGCCAATCACGGCCGGCAATCAAGCGAAGGAAAGCGTTGGAAGCGTCCGTGCTCCAGTCGGCGTACAACACCGACACCAGGCCCACCAGAAGCGCAGCGCCCCAGGGCAGGCCCACCTGCAGGAAGAGCCGGCGTGACTTCCGGCTGAGCAGGCTGCGTCGCGCCCGTTCACGAAACCTTGTCTGCGGCCCTTCCCTCGGCGCAGGTGTCTCCGCGATCAGTAGAGCCCGCCACCCCCATCCCCCTTGGGCAAGCCAGTGCCGGAGGTATGCGGGTAGTAACCGACCATGACGAAGATGCGGTTCTCGGTCATAGCCCAGACCTTCGCGCCAGCCCGGAGGAATTCCGGAACTGATGATCGAAACGGCCGTAGACCACGACCCATCGTGCCGGGACGATAGATCAAGCCGGCGCCGACGGTGCCGTAATTGTTCGTGAAGCCCTGATTGCCATACTGCCCACGATCGATGGTCGTCAGGAAGTTGGCGGATAGTCTCGGAGTGAGCTGCCGTCGCAGGTTCAAACCTATGTCGGAAGTGCGTGTAGTTGAACTTCGACTGCACGTCGTAGTCTCTGACGCTCCCAGCCGCCAGATAATATCGAGCCGGTCCGTTGGCGGTGATAAGACCAGCTCAGGTTTCCGTAGGTATGGAGTGCATTCCCGGTCGTCTGCGTCGCGCTACCGACCGGGATGCCGCCCGTCACGCCGCTGTCAAGAGAGGCGAAGCTACCCATCGCATTGGTGTAATCGCGCCCGCCCGTCAGGGAAACGGTGGAGAAAGGAGAGACAGCTGCGGGACAGCGAGAGCCGCACGAGCGGGCTCGAGGTCCATGAGCCCGTGTCATTCGCCTGCGCCACGCCGCCCTGAAGGTCAACCCTGGTCCTCGCGTCCGTGAAGGCATAGCGCCCGTAATACTCACGGACCTGGTAATCGATATTGGTGCTGAAATCTACATTGGTGCTGGGGTCGGTTCGTCGAAACGCTCCTCCTGTACCTGCCCCACGAGCGATATCGTCGAGGCAGGCGAGAACTGATGACCCACCGTGACCGTGCCTGACTCCGTGTTGCCGCTGAAGGGCTCGTCCTGCCAGGTGTTGCGCGAGTAGATGCCTTGCAGCTCCACGAAGCTCGTGGGCGTCGGGTCCAGCTTCAGATCCGGGCCCGTGGAGAAGACATTGACCCGCTGCAGATTCATCGGAGTGAGCGATTGCAGAACATCGATCTGCTGATCGCCGTAGTCATCCCGCACCAGCCACTTGAAATGGCGGTCCCACAGTGTCACGTCCGCGAGCCCGTCAAAGCGCCCCAGCACCTGATTGCTGTAGGCGCCCTCGAGGTAGTCGGTATCGCTGAAATTACCGACCGCATTCAGGTCGAAGTGCGAGCCGCTCCGGATGAGGTCGAAAAAGCCGTTCACGGCGGAGAGCGTCTGCGCCTTGGGATGCGTCGGCGGATAAATTGACGTTGTCAGTCTCGCCGAGTCCCGCCGGAGACATCCCAGTTGGTGTATTCCGCCGGCAACGCTGTAAGTCCGATGAGCCCCTCAATCGGTACGGCCTCACCCGGCACGGAGCTGCCGGGGATTACGGCCGCGGGCGCCGCCGCGCCAGGCGCGCCGGTTAGGGCCGGCGTATTGGAGGGTGCCGACGCATCCTCCTCCCGTGGAGGAGGCCTCTTGCCCGAGGCAAAGTGCCGGCGCCGTCAGGGCAAGCGCCAGCAGGAGGGGCCGTCCCCCTATGACCATGGTGCGCACTAGAAGCGACTTTCGGGTACGACCAACACGTCGCCTGGCTTCAATTCCAGGTTCTGCGACATGTCACCGCCGTTCACCAAGGCATTGAGGCGCACCGAGACGTCTGTCTCCTTCCCGTCCACCATGCGAACGATATGCGCCCGGTTTCCGGCGGCATACTCGCTCAAGCCCCCTACCGCGAGCACGGCATCGAGCACCGTCATGCCTTGTCGATAGGCGATCGCCTGCGGATGCACCACCTGCCCGATCACCTTCACCTGGCTGAATACGCTGTCCGGCTTGACGACGATCACGCTGACGTGAGGTGAGCGGACGTACTCGGACAGCTTTATCTCGATGTCATGCGCCAGCTGGCTCGGGGTCTTACCGACCGCCACCATGTCCTCATCTAGAGGCGTGGAGATTTTCCCATCCGGCCGCACGGGAACGTTGACGCTGAGATCGGAGTTTTGCCAGACGAATACCTGGATCTGGTCCCCTGGACCGATGATGTAGTCGGGTGACCGGGTTGCCTGGGCAGTCTCGGCGGCGGGTGTCGGGGGTGTCTGGGCCCTGGCGACGACCGCCAGTGCCCCGGCGAGCACCCCAAAGACACAGGCCAGCGCCAAAACGGAAGTCTTGATCTTCTGCATCATGTCTCGCTTGCTTTGATTGGATTGCAGGCCTCAGCGCGCCCCCTTGCCCAGGCAGACAACCTCTACGGTCTGCACCACGATGGCAAGGTCGAAGAGGAGCGTATGATTCTTTATGTAGTAGAGATCGTACTGCAGTTTCTCGAGCGCGTCCTGCTCGGAAGAGCCATAGGAATAGCAGAGCTGCGCCCAGCCGGTGAGACCCGGTTTGACGCAATGCCGCTCCACATAATAGGGGATGCGCTCGGCCAGCTCCGCGTACGAACTCCGGCCGCTCCGGGCGGGGTCCCGACGAAGCTCATCTGGCCACGCAGCACGCAGAGGATCTGTGGCAGCTCATCTATCCGGGTCATGCGGATAAAGGCGCCCACCCGGGTGACGCGGGGGTCCCGTTTAAGAGCCCAACGCGCCTGTCCGTCCTTTTCCGCGTCGGGGCGCATGCTGCGAAACTTGAGCAGCTCGAACTCCCCGCCCAGGAGACCCACCCGCCGCTGGCGATAGAACGACCGGCGCCCGCCAGCCGTCCTCCAGCTTGATGGCAAGCACCGTGAGCAGCATGACCGGTAGGCTGACAGTAAGCACGGCGAGGCTGGCAGCAAGATCGAGTCCCCGGGCGCTGACCCGACGTACGGGATCGCGCCGAAACCCCTCCCCGAAGATCATCCAGGTGGGGTTCAGGATATCGACACGGACCCGTCCGGTTTCCCTCTCCAGGAAGGTCAGGAGCTCCGTCACATCGATGCCCGCCAGGCGGCACTGCAGCAGCTCGCTGATCGGGAACCCGCGCCGCCGATCGTCCATGGCCACCACCACCTCGGCCACGTCGCAGCTGCTCGCAGAGCGCCAGTAGCCCTTGCGTGGGGCTCAGAACCCGGCCGCTCTCGACTACGCGCGGCTCCCCGGGAACGGCTACGAAGCCGACCAGGGAGAATCCCCTGCGGTCCGACCGCCGGCGCAGCTCCGCAATGGCCGTCGCGGCCCCTCCCGCGCCATATACGAGCACCCGCCGCTTGAAGACGCTTTCGTCAACCACCCGCGCGAAGATGAACCGGGAGGCGGCCGTGCCGCACAGGCCACCGAAGGCGGCGAGCGCCATCACTCCGCGGCCGATCCAGAGATTCGGAATTAAGTAAAAGATCGTCGAGGTCGCCGCGAGCCCGGTGGCCAGCGCCACGCCGAGGCGCAGGACGATCCCCGCGAACTGCGCGCGCTGGCGAGCGCTATAGAGCCCGAACGCCAGAAGACATGTCACCATGACGATGGTGAACAGCAGCGCGCGCGTCCAAAGCGGGCCCTCGCAGGTCCCTGAAGTGGGCTATCGAGCCATAATCCGCATCGAAGCGCGCCAGAACTGCGCCGTAGACTGAGCTGTAAAAAACGACCGCTTCGATGATCGTGAGGATCGCGATCGAGAGATAAACATATTGTCCGAAAACGCGAATGCGCATTAACTCACCGTGATCAGCGCTTCCTGCCGTAGGGCTGCGAAAAAGCCCGCACTCTCCGCCCTCCGACCAGCGAACGAAATCCTCGGAAGCTTGTTGCGATTCTCGCGCCGGAATCTTACAGCGGACTGTAAAGGGATTCCAACCCAGAGCGATGTGTTGCGCGTCACGCATCGTGTCGCTTTGGAGAGACGATCGGCCCTCCCATCGCCTGAGTTTGGCAGCTACCAGCACATTCAAGGACAATCGCCCGCCGATGAACGCCAATCCCTCGCCTAACCTCAGACGTACCGCCGTGTTGCTTCATCGCGGAGGAGCATTCGTCCGCGGAACCGAAGCGATACTCATTCGTTCTGCGAAGGCCCTGGCAGCCGCAGGCTATCGACTCGTGATCTGCCGCAGAAACGCGTGCATAGACGGTCCTCTCGGCTCGATAACGCCTCGCCCCGAGTTCGTGGACTTCGAGTTTCCGGAGCTGATGATATCTGGCATCAGGGAGACATCTCTCCCGGTAGATTCTTACATCGGGGCATTTCGCAAACTCAGGGAGCTCGTCAGGCGCTCGAACGCCACCTTGCTTTATTCCAGCGGCGGCCTTCCCGTGCCAACTGGCGGTCCCCGTGGCACATCTTGCAAAGATTCCAGTGCTGTGTCACTTCCATCATCCCGCGCCGCGACGCGCGCACTACCTCTGGCTTTCGCGGTTCGCCGACAAGCGCATATATCCAAGCGAGTTCGTGATGCGACATTCGCCGTCGGATCCGCGAAATCCGGGAATGGTCGTGTACAACGGCATTGATGTGATGCGGTTTCAACCCGCCCCGGCACGCGATGAGCGCTGGAGGCGGGAATTGGGCATTCCGGCCGAGGCGACAGTGGTCGGGCAGGTCGGTGCGCTCGCCCCCAACAAGCGGCCGGACTTCCTCGTTTCCGCCTTTGCCTCCTTGCTGCAACAGACGGACCGGAAGTTCCATCTCTGCTTGGTGGGAGCGGGCACGATGGAGGCGAGCCTACGGCAGCTCGTGGACAAACTCGCGATCACCAGCCACGTCAGCCTCACTGGTTACGTGGATGATGTATTGCCGTACTATCAGCACGTATTCGATATCAACGTGCTCGCATCCGCCGAGGAAGGCCTGGGGATTTCAGTTATCGAGGGATCCGCGTGCGGCCTGCCGGCCGTTGTGACCAATTGCACCGGATTGCCGGAAACGATCATTGATGGTGAAACCGGCTTTCTTTTCGAGCTTAATGATACTGCAGGTCTTCGCGAACATCTGCTGCGGCTAGGAGAAGATCCCTCGCTTCGCACATCCATGGGGCGCGCGGGCAGAATGCTTGCGGTAGAGCGGTTCTCGTCGACATCTTACGACCGAACCTTTATGGGTGTAGTTGACGATCTGTTGCAATGAAAAAAAGCAATTTTTTGAAGAACGTCGTCCGCGCCACGATAGGCCCGAGATATACATGGGATCTGGCGACCGAAACTCGGCGCCAGGCCGAAGACTCTGCCGGCCCGGTTGCGTCAGGCTGTCAGCTGGATCTCCGCGGAAGCGCTTGCGGCTGACGAGCAGCCGGTATTCGTGTTGTCTGCTGGATGGCGTTCCGGATCAACGCTGCTGCAGCGGATGATCATGGAAAACAGAAGGGACCTGCTCATGTGGGGCGAGCCCTTCCCGCATTGCAACATTCACGACGGGCTAGTCAACCAGTTCCGCGCCTTCACATCGCATTGGCCGCCGCGCCCGTACTTCCTATCCGGGATGAAACTGCAGGATCCTTCCGATACCTGGGTTGCGAATCTATATCCGGACGTCGACGACTTGCTCAGCGCCCACCGCAGTTTCCACCACACCTTGTTCGCCCAGCCAGCGCAGCGGGCAGGATGGAAGAGTTGGGGACTTAAGGAGGTTCGGTTCACGATCGATCATGCGTATTACCTTCGCATGCTCTATCCGAAGAGCAAGATCATACTGTTGTATCGTAATCCATACGATGCGTATCTTTCCTACAGCCACTGGAACGTCACCGTCTTTCGCACCTGGCCCGATCGATTCGTTTCGACGCCCTACGCTTTCGGCCGCAACTGGGCCGAGCTTACGCGCGGCTATCTCGAAGGGCACGAGAGGATCGATGCGCTCCTGATCAAATACGAGGATCTGGACAGTGCTGAGGCGGTGGAGCGGCTGCAGAGTTATCTGGGCTGGTCCGTACCCCGCTCATCGCAAATGCGCCGGATTCAGGAGCCGGATTACTCGAAGTCGGCCCGGAAACCCAGGCGCAAGTCCATGCGGGCGACGGAACGCGCCATGCTCACTCTGGCGACCCGCCCGGTCCTTCGCAACGCAGGATATGGTCGCTAGACTCAGGCCCGACGCAGCAGTATTTCCAGTCCCAACTGATGCGGCGTGGCAAACCAACCGGCGACGTTGATCCGATTCAGCTGGAAAGGATCGGCTACCGGCGGGTTGACGCCACCGAAGGCGCCGAGGCAGCACTGGAAGCCCGCCTCGCGCACCAGCTCCAGCGACGGCGGCGATATGTTCTCGCGGCCGCCGAACGGGTAGGCAAAGAGAGTCGGCGGCACCCCCAGTGCCTCCTCGAGCTTTGCCCGGCACCTCGCCAGCTCGGCACGGATCGCTTCGGCGTCCTTGGTGGCCAGATCGATGTGCCCGTCGGTATGCGCGCCAATCTCGAAGCCCTCATCGCGCAGTGACCGCACCTGATCCCAGGTCATCCAACCAGGCTGGCGGCTGAGATGCTGATCCCAGGGCGGGCTATAGTCGGTCCCGATGAAGCCGGTCGCCACGAAGAAGGCCGCTGGCAGTCGGAGCCGGCGCAGAATGGGTGCCGCGACTTCGAAGTTATCGCGGTACCCATCGTCGAAGGTGATCGACAACGTGCCGCCCATATGCCGCCCTTCACGACAGCCCGCGACCTGCTCCGACAGCTTCACCACCCGGAAGTGCGAACGAAAGAAATCGCAGAACGCCTCGAATTTCGCGGGGCTGCACGTGATCGATTCGTCGTCCATCCAGTCGTTGATGCGATGGAACGTCACCACCACCATCTTGGAGCGGAAGTCGCGGGCAAAAATGCCCGCCGCATCGGCTGCGCGTCCGAGCAGAGTCTTGATTCTCTTTTTGGCGGGGGCGTTCATTCGCCATCGATCTCGGGCACGGGGCCGAGGAGAAGGGGCTTTAAGTGTAGGTATCGTGTCGCGCGGCGTTTGGCGCCTATATCATCATAGACGCGTCCGGCCTTCTCCGGCGACATCCCGAGGGCCTCGGCCAGCTCCTCTTTCGCGATTCCGTGATTCAGTGCCCAAAGCGCCAGATCCATCTCCCGGTAGGGCAGCGCGAAATAGAACTCGTCCTGACCTTGGGACAGGGTGTAAGTGTCGGTCGTCGGCGGCGCGGTGGCGATGTCAGCGGGCAGCCCAAGATAGCGCGCGAGCGCGTATACCTGGGTTTTATAGAGGTGAGCAATCGGTTTGATGTCAGCCGCGCCATCGCCGTTCTTGACGAAGAAGCCCTGGTCGTACTCGAGCCGATTGGGGGTGCCGATCACGGCGTAATTGAGGCGGTCGGCGTGGAAGTACTCGATCGACTTGCGCACCCGCTGCTTGAAGCTGGTGGCGGCCACGATCTGCAAGTACTCCGGCAGCTTCAGCCGCGCCTCGTCGCGTTGATCCATCAGGGGATTGCGCAACCAACCTGAAGTGATTGATCCGCCCTTCGAGACCGCCCGATACGGTGATCTTCATCAGCCAACCGGCCCCGTACTCGGGCACGACGCGCCGGACCGCCTCGTCCCGCCAGCGGTAACAGCCCATGGCCTCGAGCGTAGGACCGATGTCGTGCTCGACCGGTGTGAGACCCAGATGCTCGGCGAGGGCTCTGCCACGTACGCGGCTCTCGGGCGAGGACTCCCGCTCCGGCAGGATCAACGCCAGCACACGCTCAGGCCCTAGGGCACGAACTGCCAGCGCCGCGCAGACGGCGCTGTCGACGCCGCCCGATATCGCTACTACCGCTCCCCTTTTATGCAACGCCGTTGCCGCGGCCTCCCGCAGCTCGCGGCCGATCCGCTCGACCTCCGAGCGCGGATCGATCTCGAGCACATTCCAGCTGAGTGTCATGTACTGATCGGCGAAGCCGTTGCCGCCCGCCCCCCAAGAAAATGCTCATGCAACAGCAGCGTAGACAATACCGCCACGAACGCCATGTTGTCCCCTGCCCCGAGC
Organism: uncultured Pseudomonadota bacterium; assembly: GCA_963726045.1. Taxonomy (GTDB): domain Bacteria; phylum Pseudomonadota; class Gammaproteobacteria; order Steroidobacterales; family Steroidobacteraceae; genus 13-2-20CM-66-19. The sequence continues at coordinate 234,798 of CAVSAZ010000006.1, read as the reverse complement.
GCACGGCCTGTCCGGCACTTGTCGAGTAGCCGGTGCACGGCTGGGGGGTGGAAATACCCGCTGCGCCGCAGATTCGACTCGCTCAGCAACTCCTGAACATACGGCAGCGGCCTGTCGCCCTGAAAGAACGACCGGCTGTCCGGGGCCCGGTAAGGCTGCTTCACGCGTTTGCGGATCGACTCGGGCAGGATGGGGCTCAGCGCGCGGCGCAGCAATACCTTCTCGTGCAATCCGCGCAGCTTGTACCGCGGACTGAGCGAATTCAGGAACTCGATGACCCGGTGATCCAGGTATGGGACACGGCCCTCCACGGAGTGCGCCATGGAGGCGCGGTCACCCTGGGAAGACAGCAGATAGCCCTCCAGTAGGGTCTTGACCTCGATGTACTGGTCGCGGCTGAGCGAGCTCCAGGTGCTCGAACTGCGCCGGGAGTTGCCGCGTCAGCTCGTCTTCGGGCTTCGCGCTCGCGAGGCTCTGCTGCATCTCGGGCGAGAGGAGCTTGAAGATTCCGCGCGTGGTGGTCCAGCGCGTCACATGCGCGTAGAAGGGGTTCCCGAGCTCGTGGAGACCCTGACCAAAGAAAAGGCGCGCGAAGTGCCTGTTGGCCACCGGCGACCGGGAGAGATACGGATAGAGCCTCGAGAGCAGCAGAGGCCGCCAGGCGGAGTCCGGCTGCCTCGCCCAGAAACGGCGGATCTTGCCTTCCTTGAAGAGGTCATAGCCGCCGAATACCTCATCGGCGCCCTCCCCCGTCAGCACCACTTTGAAACCTTCGCTGTGCACGTGCCGCGCGAGCAGCATCAGCGGCGCAGGCGCTGTGCGTAGCAACGGCGTTTCCGTGTGCCATATCAGCTCCGGAAAGACATCGCCTATATCCCGTGTGGTACAGCGGATCGATGAATGCCGGACCCCGAGATGCTCGGCCATCAGACGCTGATGGCTGCTCTCGTCGAATTCCGGGTCTTCGAAGGTGAGGGAGAAGGTCTGCAGCGTTCCGACGCTCTCTCGGGCCAAAGCCGCGATGCCGGAGGAATCCAGTCCGCCGCTGAGATACGCGCCGACGGGGACATCGGAGCGCAACTGCTGCCGAACCACATCCGTAAGGAGGGCATGCAGCGTTTCGGCGGCTTCTTCCATGCTGAGATCCGTCCGTCCCGGCCCCTGCGGGAAGGTCCAGTCCCAGTACTTCTCGCAGCCGCTCGGCGCCTTTCTCAACGACGAGTAAGTGCCCCGCAGGCAGGCTACGAATGCCCTTGAATAAGGTTCGCTCGCCCACGGTACCCCAGAAGGTAAAGACCTGGGCGAGCCCCTGCTCGTCCAGAGCCGCAGCCGCAGGCGCGACGGCCAGGATGGCTTTGACCTCGGATGCAAACAGCAGGTGTCCGCCGACTCTCGCGTAAAAGAGCGGACGAATGCCCACGCGGTCCCTGGCAAGAATCAGGCGCTGGCGCCGTGTATCCCAGAGGGCGATCGCGAACTGACCACTCAGCCGCTCGACGAATCGATCGCCGTATTCCTCATAGGCATGGACGATTACTTCGGTGTCGGAGCGAGTGCGGAACCGGTGACCGAGACCCTGCAGCTCGGCTCGCAGCTCGATGTAATTGAAGATCTCCCCGTTCAGGACCGTCCAGACGCTCTCGTCCTCGTTGGCCACGGGCTGATCGCCGGTCTCGAGATCGATGATGCTCAGGCGGGCGCTGGCCAGTGCGCAGGCGGTGAACGAAGGAAGCCGGTTCCATCCGGGCCGCGGTGCCTGAGCGTGGCAATCATTCGAGCAGGATCGGGGAGCGCTTCCTGCCCCGAAACGAGCAGTGCGCCGGCGATTCCGCACACTGGGGCTAAGTCCCCCCGAGCAGGCGGCAGGTCGAGATCGGCCTCGCAGGGAATTCAGCCACGCTTGCGCTCGACGAAGGCGGCGATCCGGTCGATCGAATCCAGGTTGTCGGGATGCAGCTCTTCATCCTGTACTGTAACGCCGTACCGCTCCTCCAGATGGAGGGCGAGCTCCAGCGCGCCGGTGGAGTCCAGAATACCCCGGGCCGTCAGAGAATCGGAATCGCCCAGTGCGGATTCGTCCCGCGTCAGTAGATAGTTTTCCAGAATAAATTGCCTGAGTTCGGCGTGCAGTGTCATGCGAACCCGTTCCTTCCGCCCCGTGGCGTGAAAGTATACTCAAGCAGCCCGTGCTCAAGGACTTATGTCACACGCCCTGCAGCACGTGAAACTTGCCTAGCAAAGCTCAGCCTGCCAAAGAATGAGAGGCGGCGTCCCGCGAGCACAAGAAATCCGAATACTTGATCGTTAAGCGCCCTTTACTGAACCAGCCTCGATGCGATGCGTACAGGATATTGAGCAGCACGCGTCGTCTGGTGTGCATCCTCCGGCGATGAAAAGAAGTCGTGTCCTCAAAAAACATCGTTCCGGCAGGCCCTGTAATGGTTCGTATGCGCCCCTTGAATCTGTCTTCGATTTCCTCATCCGGGACCGCCACGCGAGCCGCATCCCAAACGTTTCGCGAGCGGTGCGTTCCAGTGACGACCTGGTGTGCGCCGGAATCCTCCGCGACGTCCGTCAAATATATGAACAGATTCAGCGAATCCCATCCGGCATAATCGAAATGGAAGCGTCTCTGGGAAGCCTTTGCTGGTACAAGCCGTGGATTTTCGGCATTTGCGATGACTAGATTGCATTCGAGCAGCTCAGGCTCGGCCCGCAGGTAGCCTCGAACCACTCGCATCACGGCATCGCATTGGATCACCGCTCGAACTTCCGGAACGGCATCAAAGTCACCGTATTCTCCAGGCGGCAGGCCGTCCGCAATTTCGAATACACGGGCCAGCACCCGTGTCGGCAGGGTTCCAGCAACTGCGACTCCGTCCGTCTCAATGGAGCCCACAAGCCGGACGCTGTCCAACTGCAGCTCGGGAAAGCTCCGCTCGCCCGACTCCGGCCGTGGCGAGCGCGCCATTCGAATGACCGCACGCATTGCATGACGCCACGGCCCGAAATGGAAGATCGCTCTTCCCGCTTGCAGCGCGCGCTTCAATGCCGCCGCTTGCCGAAGGGCAATTCTGATCTTCGCCTGGCTACAGGGACTCGTCTCGAGAGTCGTGACCTTGCCCATGTATCGTCTCCCTGCGTCGAGCCTTCGCGCAGACTCGATCCCCCGCAACAGTGAGCTCTTTCGTTATTGCTCCTGTCGTTATCTATTTAACACTATGCGACCGGGCTTGTGGCCCCGTCAAGCTGTCGGTTGAGAGAGTCGGATTTTTTCAACAAAACCATCGGAGGCAACCGTGGCGATGCTGTCCGCAGCCTCGCCCAGGCGACCCAGAGGTAGCGGGTGCAGGTCGGCCGCGAGCAGGACTCACGGTTGCGCTTGATCCGGCGCATCGGGGCGCAGCTCTTCGTCCGGCACTGTGACGCCGTACAGCCGAGCCCAATACCGGACTGGTTCGCCCGCGATAGATAGTCCGTGCCTTCTGTACCGATGCGTGAAAGTATACTAAAGCGGCCTATGCTCAAGAACTCATGTCACCTGCCCGGGAAAGTCCTGGCGTGACCGATAGCCCCATAAAGCCCCAGCGCCTGCTTTACGACGGCCTCTTGCAAAGCGGCGTCGCTAGAACCCGGGAGCGCGCCGCACTAATTGTGGACGGGCGGTCGTACGCCTTCTGGGAGCTTCTGGAGGCCTCTAAGCGAGTGGCCAGCGCTTTACGCAGCCGTGGCATAGGCCGGGGTGATCGGGTCGCTATCCAGCTGGAGAACTCCTGGGCGTGCGCTACAGCCATTTACGGCACGCTTATCGCCGGCGCGGTGTTCGTTCTCATCAACCCGCAGACCAGGGCAAGCAAACTGGAATTCATCCTCGGCGATTGCGGCGCACGGGCGCTGGTGACGGAAAGCAATCTCGAGCGGGTCTACCTGGAAGCGCTGGGCGGACTCGAGCAACCCCCCCCTAGTGCTCTGCTCAGGCAAGTGCAGCGCCCCGGCGGAGTCGCTCGAAGCGGCGGTGGCAGCAACGCAGCCACTTACAGAGCCCGTGCCCGTAATTCCCCTGGATCTGGCGACAATCATCTATACATCGGGCAGCACCGGCACGCCTAAAGGCGTCATGCAGACGCATCAAGCCATGGTCTTTACCGATTGGCAGCCTCATCGAGTACTTGCGCCTGACGCCAGAAGAAAAAATCCTCTGTGTCCTGCCGCTGTCGTTCGACTACGGTCTCTATCAGCTCCTGATGGCGGTTGCCTTGGGCGCGTGCCTCGTGCTCGAACGATCATTCACTTTCCTGGGACAGGTGCTGGGTCGCATGCGAGACGAAGGCGCAACGGTGTTCCCAGGCGTGCCTACCGTCTTCGCTACCCTGCTTGCCGCACATCGACGCGGCGCGCTCTCCTTTCCGTCGGTCACTCGCATCACCAATACCGCCGCCGCGCTTCCGGACGATTTCACGGGAGGACTGCGCGAGATCTTCCCCAATGCGCTGATCTACAAGATGTACGGCCTCACGGAGTGCAAGCGCGTGAGCTATCTGGAGCCCGAGCTCATCGACGCCAAGCCGGGATCGGTGGGCAAGGCAATTCCGGGAACGGAGGTCTATCTGCTCTCCGGCGAAGGGAAGCCGGTCCCACCCGGAGAGGTTGGTATCCTGTACGTGCAGGGGCCCTCACGTGATGGCCGGTTATTGGAACCGGCCCGATCTCACGGACCAGATGCTCGCGCCCGGGAAGCTGCCGGGCGAAAGAGTGCTCTGTACCCATGATCTCTTCCGCATGGATGAGCGAGGGGTATCTCTACTTCGTCGGGCGGACCGACGACATCATCAAGACCCGCGGCGAGAAGGTGAGCCCGGTCGAAGTCGAGAATGCCCTGCATCGGATTCCAGGAGTGCGCGAGGCAGCCGTCGTGGGTGTTCCCGATGAGCTCCTGGGTCAAGCCATTCGAGCCTACGTGGTAGCGGATCCTTCGGCTGGCTTGACCGTTCAGTCGCTCCGGGCGGACAGCGCCGCATTTCTCGAGCCTTACATGGTGCCGACCCAGGTTATTCTGTGCGAAAGCCTGCCGAGAAATCCCAACGGAAAAGTGGACAAGCGAATTCTATGACCCAAGCGCTCAGGCCCAACCTCTTCATCATTGGTGCGATGAAGTCCGGGACGACCACGCTGCACGAATACCTGGACACGCACCCGCAGATTGCGATGAGCCAAGAGAAGGAGCCCGGGTATTTCGTCGAAGAGTTGGGGCTCCACAAAGGCGAGGAGTGGTACCTCAGCCGCTGGGCAGAGCTGAACGGGCAGCATCGATATCGCGGCGAGTCGAGCACTCACTACACCAAGCTACCCATCTTTCAAGGTGTTCCTGACCGCCTGTTCCGCTTCAATCCGGAAGCGCGCCTGATCTACATCATGCGGAACCCGTTCGATCGAGTAGTGAGCCACTACTGGCATGCCCTAAGGGACGCGCACCACGGTGGCGAATTGCGGCCCCTGCTCAAGGCGGTAGAGGATGACCCGGGGTACCTCGCCTTCAGCGACTACGCCACACAGCTCGAGCCGTACTTCGACCGTTTCGGCAGAGGCGCCGTCTTCACCCTCACCTTCGAGGCATTGCTGGCGGATCCGCAGCGTGAGGTCGATCGAATCTACCGTTGGCTCGGACTCCCACCCCATCCGATCGGCGACAAGTCGGGCAAGGCACACAACCAAAAGCCGAAGGACATTACCGCCGTCGCCGGCGCCGGAATTCTGAACCGGATTCAGTACTCCACATACGTGGGACCGGATCTCCCCGCACGTTCCCGCTTGGCTTAAGAATCTCGCCAAAAAGCAGGCTTATCGGCCCGTGGATGATCATGAAGTGCAGAAAGACATTCCCCTCCTGAGAGACGCCATCTCCGAACTGCAGCGGCGGCAAATCGACCGCCTTACCCGACTGCTTGGCCGCGACTTTCCTGAATGGCGTGCTCAGGAGCGCAACCCGCGCGAGTCCCGCAGGTCGTCTCCCAAGAGATGTGATGGATGCCTGAGATGGTTGAGCGCATCCTCCGACACTGCAACCACGACCGATCCGGCACAGGCCATTCCGCTGCAATCGGCTGAAGTTTCCCGCCCAATCAGAGTGCTGATAGTCGATACCGCCATCGCGTTCGGCGGAACCCTGGCCGTCGCAAGAAACCTGCTTAAGCACCTGGACCGCAAACCTGATCGACGCTTCCCTCGTGAGCGCCTGCTCCGACGGCTTTGTGTCTGACGACTTCGCCGGTGACGCGGACATACGATTGCTTGCGCCCCGAGTCAACTACGTCACGCTCCGGAATTGGAAACAGGCGATCAGCAAGCGATTTCGCTGGGAAGCCCTTGCGGCGCAGCTCTGGAGCTGGTGGCGATGGCGACGGAATTTCTTGCCAACACTGTCCTATGTGATGCGCCTCGCCCATTTATGCCGTAAGAGCCGTGTGGATGTGTTGCATGCCAATAACTTCGCGTTGGAGCCGCTATGGGCGGCGCGTCTCCTCGGAATCGCCATCGTGAGCCACCTGCACGGATTCCTTTATTTCCCGATGGAGCGCAGCCGCAGAGAGGAGCTTTCGGCATGTCAACGCCTTTGTGTCCATCTCCCGGGCCGTAACCGAATCCGCGGTCCAAGCAGGAGTCGATCGCGGCGCGAATTCACGAGATCCCAAACTTCGTGGAGCGCGTGCCCGAAGCTTCGCCGCCTCCGATGCCGACTGAGCTCGCGATCGGCATTTTTGGCAGAGTGGCTCAATGGAAGGGCCAGAAGGAATTCCTGCGTGCCGCGATGCGGGTACTCCCGAAATTTCCAGGGCTGCGAGTATACATCGTCGGCGATGCCTCCGACGGCGACCCCAGGTATTTCGCGGAATGCCGCGAGATCGCGCTGTCGTCTCCGTTTGCAGACCAGATTGAATTCACCGGACTGGTGACTGACGTCGCGGCCTATTACAGAAAGTGCACCGTCGTCGTGCACGCCTCGATCGAGCCGGAGCCGTTCGGAATGGTGGTGATCGAGGCAATGGCGGAAGCAAGACCCGTCGTCGCCTCGATATTAGGCGCTCCGCCTGAAATCATTCAGGACGGCGTCGAAGGCTATCTTGTCAACCCGAAGGACCCTGATGCCATGGCGGGCCGGATCACCACGCTTCTCGCGGATCCGGCGCTGGCAGCCGACATGGGACTCCGGGGCCATAAGAAGGTGCTCGCAGAGCTACGATCCCCAGTCTCGCCGCACGGCGCTTCGAGCGTCTCTACGCGCAAGTCGCGCATGCGAGAGGCGAGTAGTTTCGCATCTTTCCGACTGAGCTACGAGCCCCCGGGCGCAAGCGCTGCTAGTGCAGCCACCATTAAACTATCAGAGCAAGAGGCTTTCGCGCTGGCAAGAATACACAGTGTTGCAGCCGCTCGAGTCCGGTGCGCTGCCTAGATTGACGCAATGGCAACAAGCGAAAGAAGCGTTGCGCAGGTAACGATGCCCAGATTTTGCGGCCATTCAAACCATGTCGGAACAATCAAATGATCTACGGCGCCGCGGCTGGCTCTGTGAAGGATTAGATAGGCAGCACGCCGCAAGGAGCTGCGCGTCCAATTTGCAGTCTTGGATGCGGAATAGTCGAAGTCATAATAGGGCTCGTTGGGGTATCCCAATCTGTCCTAAGGGTGAATGGCAACTGATCGGGTTGAATACCACATCGCAAATCCTGAAGAGACATGCCGCGTCCCTCACCGTCCGTGAGCGAGATACCGTACAGGGGATCAACGAGGAAGCGCTCTCTATCCACGCATACCTCCGCCAGACAATGCTGCGCATGCCCTTCCTTGTGGTACAGAGTAATTTGATATGCCGGGATGCTGAGTTCCGCCAAGCTCAGAATCAACAGACGAGTTTTTCCGGAACAACACGCACCGACCTTGAGGATGGCTCCTGGGCTGGCGCCAAATGCCGCAAAAACGCGGGACGCCCATATCGGATCATCCTCAGTGTGAGGAAGATCGTAAATCTGCGAGGCAAGTCGAAAGACCGCGACTCTACCGGTTTCACCCCCTCTGACGCATGACGCGACAAACCGCTGGAGCTCCTTCCGATCGTGATTGCGCTGTCGAATCAAGACGATAATTACAGCCAACCCAACAGCCGTCGTAACGCCAAGAGTTTCAAACCCCTGGAGCATCATCGGACCCCTCGATTTCGGTGTGGTGAATCGATCCGCCCGACGCCCAATTCTTCGAGCTAACAGCAGTGTAACCCCGCAAGCGCGGCGCGAGCAACTGGGGCACGAGAGCCCATGTTCGCCCGGCCAAGCGAGCGCTACATGTTCCGCTTTGCTAGACCCGCGCAGCGTCGATCCGGACCTCTGGAAGCCGAAGATATCGCCTGAAACCTGGAAGCAACGCCTTCACATTTCTCGCTGGAAACTCGGCGCGTTTGCCGGGGAGTGGTCCAGGACTTCACCCCGCCGCTAGCCACGGAAGTCAACCGGAGAAGGCCGCTAAGCTTCCGAACGTTTCCTCATTACGGCGATGAACATGTTCGTGAATAGCTCCTTCACGTAAGGGACCCTGGTCAAGGCGTCGAGTTGCTTAATGGCGTTCAACTTGAGATAAGGCAGCTCCAGATCAAGCGCTTCAACCATTTTGAGGAAGCTTGCGATCCCGACTTTATTCAAGCCCCCCGGCACGTCCGTGAACCTCGTAGCCCCGTCATTGCGATACTTTTTGCGTACCGCCATGATCGTCTTCTCGGAGAAAAGATATTGCACCCACGGCACCTTAGTAAAGAACTGCATGTGAGATCCGTAAGGGTGTGCCCAGACACTTGAAGTGAGGAAAATAAGGCCGCCGGGGCGCACGACGCGCGCACACTCTTTGAGAACCGCGAAGGGATCGGAGAAGTGTTCGAAGGCACAGTAGGTAACGGCCGCGTCGAATTCACCGTCCGGAAACGTCGTGCGCATGGCGTCCATCACTGAGAATGCGATCTCGCCTGCCGACTCCCTCCGTACCGCCTCGTTTCGCGGCGCATCGATATAAATATCAATACCGTGAACAAGAGCCGCACCCATTCTGGAAAGAGCCAACGCCTCCATTCCCTCGCCACATCCGATATCGAGGACTTTCTTTCCAGTTATCTGTCGCTTGATATCCGGGAACCAGCGCTGGAGTTCCGCAATACAGCAACTCGGATCATTGCGCTTCGACTCGAAATCTTCGTTGAGGAAATCGCCCACCGCCGGGTCGCGACTAAGCTTTCCAAGGATGTACTCACCGAGCATACTCATTTGCCATAGCCTCCCGAATCCCTGACAGCGCCAACGGTATTGGCAAGTCTTTCAGCGTGAGACGCGTAGCAACTTTCGATCGCGCTCACCAGTCGACGCCCGATAAAAGAGTAGGAGTAGCAAGACTCGGCGAGCGACCGAGCATTAGTCGATAGCTTCCTCCTAAGTTCGGACTCTGGAAGACCGTCGGATACTCTTGGCAAACTCGCCAGCCTGACGCGCGAAAATCACGTCTCGTCCATCCTGTACCTCGATTCCCTCGCATGCAATCGGGTGCGCCACGATGGCCTTCCCCATTGCAAGAGCATCTAGGATCTTCAATTTCGTTCCGCCGCCATCCATGATGGGGCACACGTATACCGCTGCCCGGGAGATATGCGGGCGGACGTCCGGAACAAAGCCGTGAACGCGGAAATCCTGGTCACAGGCCGCCAGAGCTGACAGCCGCTGCGGCGGATTCGCCGCCAATCACATCCATTGTCACTCCAGGGATCTCTGATTTCAGCAACGGCCAGATCTTATCTGCGAAGAACAGCATGGCCGCCGCGTTAGGATACCAGGACATGTTTCCGGCAAACACGAGACTGCGCGGAAGCTCGAGTGTCCCCTCGGGCGGAAGTATTCCGTGTCGACACCATTGGGCACCTCCGTTGCGACAATCCCGGGAGCAACGTGCTCGAGGCGCTGCGTATCGAGGCTCCGAGCAAGTGATGTTCAGATCAAAATGCGGACAAACATGTCGCTCATATCGTCGCAGTCGCAACCCCTCCTGCCAGAAATACAGCCGCTTGAAAGGATGTTTCTCGATCCGAGCCCTGCGCAACATCATGTCCGATTCTATATTGTGGTGATCCAGCGATTTGGCGCTGCGCGTGAAGATCCTCCGGTAAGGCGCGAGACTCAGAGTGTCGATAATGCACCACATCGAAATCGATCGAGGCGTTCCAGTCCGCGGCCACCCTCCGGGCCGCTCCGACTGCAGCCACCTGATGGTGTAAGGATGAGCACCCACCAGGCTGCGCGCTGCAAGCCACGTGCGCCCCCACCGCGAGCAGTCAAACGGGATCGGGAGAAATTCAACTCGCGTGCAGTACTGGCCAGATGCTCGCGCGCCCTTTGAAGCCCTTTGTCAATGTCTCCTAGCAGTTCCTCGATTATCGTGCGCTGCACAAAAGCCAACAGGTGGACCTCGTGCGCCCGGGAGAGCTCCCGAACCAAGTGATAGCTTCGCTGCAGTACCCCCAGTCCGGATTGCGGGTAAGGCACGAGATGGGAAAACCAGAGAACCTTCATTGTTCCGCGCTACCCATTTCCCCTCGGCGTTGTCCCCTTTATGATACTCATGATCTCGAAGAATTTACTCATCAGCTGCATGCCAACCGGGTGCCGAACAGCATGTGTGGAATAGCAGGGGCAATCGCGCTGGAAGCCGCCCCAGGCAGACCGGCCGAGCCATTGGTTCGTATCGTGGAGCGGATGGCGAGGTGCCTGTCGCACCGTGGTCCCGACGCGTCCGGCCTCTGGAAATCCCCTTCAGGGGAGACCGTCCTCGCCCATCGGCGTCTCGCGATCGTCGATCTGACCGATACCGGTCGGCAGCCCATGGATTACGCGGGACGTTTTTGCATAACGTTCAATGGTGAAATTTACAATTTTAGGGAATTGCGCACGCAATTGCTCGCCCTCCGTCACAGCTTCCGCAGCGGGAGCGACACTGAAGTCCTTCTCGCAGCCATTGCACAATGGGGCGTAGATGAAGCTCTGAGGCGCAGCGCCGGTATGTTCGCTCTCGCATTGTGGGATACGCAGGAAAGGGTCCTGCATCTAGCGCGCGACCGTATGGGCGAGAAACCGCTGTATTTGGGCGAGCTATCCGGCCACCTGTTCTTCGCCTCGGAGTTACGCGCATTCCGCGCTATACCAGGCTTCGGTGCACGAATCAGCGGCAGCGCGACCAGCGCGTATCTTCGCGACGGGTGTGTACCCGGGGCCCTGTCCATCTACGAGGGAGTTTACAAGCTACCCCCAGGACCCGTAGTCACAGTGCCTGCAGGTCGCGGTCACAAGCTGGGGCTCAGGTGGCCCTATCCGCAGGATGGATCAAGCGTCGGTGGGCTCAGACCACGCGCTTACTGGAGCTGCCGGGATGCCGCCACGAAGGGTATGGAGTCCCCCATAAAGGATCCGCAATCTGCGATTGAGCAAGGCGAGGAACTGGTACGCCAATCCGTGCGCGGCCAGATGCAGGCTGACGTTCCAACAGGCGCATTTCTCTCGGGCGGGATTGACTCGTCTCTGGTTGCCGCGGTAATGCAGCACCAGTCCTCGCAACCTGTACGCACCTTCACTGTGGCGTTCGACGACCCTAGATATGACGAGTCGCTACATGCGCGAGCCATTGCGAGCCATCTTGGCACTCGACATGAGGAGTTTTCGCTCCGCGAGAAAGAGATCATCGACCAAATACCATCAATCATTGATTGCATGGACGAGCCGACAGCCAACGGATCCTTTTTCCCGGTTTATTTGATTTCTCGGTTGGCGCGCACGCAGGTCAAAGTCGCGCTGTCGGGTGATGGGGGAGATGAACTCTTCGCCGGCTACAATCGCTATGTCTTAGCGCCAGGAGCCTGGCGTCGCACTCACTGGATTCCTTCGCCTCTACGCCGGCAATTCGCCGAGCTCCTCTCGAGCGGTGACTCAGCGGGGAGTTCCTGGTTGGCGAAGAGATTTGGGCATTTCGGTAGTCAAGTAGGCTCAGCAGATGTTCGACGAAAGCTCGCGCACATATTGCGCTCCGAAGCGTTCTCGGAAGCTTATTTGCGCCTGACATCCTGGTGGTTCGAGCCATCGGTTCTGGACGGCGTCTCCGAGCCCCCGGCGCGGGATTGGCCGGCTCGGTTCGCGGCAGACCTACCTAGCATGCTGCTTGCCGATCAAATCAACTACCTACCGGACGACAACCTTGCCAAGGTAGACCGGGCCAGCATGGCCACAAGCTTAGAGACCCGCCTGCCGCTGCTGGACCATCGGCTCGTTGAGTTCAGTTGGCGGTTACCGGGAGCGTTCAAGCTGCGGGCGAAGACGACCAAGTGGCTGCTGCGGGCGATTTTGGATCGGTATGTTCCGCGCTCGTTGATTGAGCGGCCCAAAATGGGGTTCAGCGTGCCGGTCGACAAATGGTTGCGGGGCCCATTGAGGGCATGGGCAGGTGACATGCTCCAGAGCTCTCTATTCATGGGCATGTTCCCCATGGACCCAAAAGCCATTCGCAGCATGTGGGACGATTACCTTGCCGGATGCGGGCCCACTGAGAATCAGATATGGGCTCTCGCCATGCTATCAGCGTGGGCCGAATCGACGGCGTCAAACGACTCGATATCGGTGGATGCAGCGCAATCTGCTGCAGTTCTTCAATGAACTCCTGCGACGCGGATCGCTGAGCCCATGATGGAAGCATTTTCTGGTTCTGCGTCGTCGCGGCCACCTACAGCTATTTTTGGTACCCGGCCTTCTGCTCATTCTACCGCCGCGGAAAATCAACCGCGGTGTCCCACCCATCCCGGTTCGTAAGATCGCAATCGTCATCGCCGCCCGAAACGAGGCCTCCAAAATAGACGAAAAACTTGCCAATACTCTGGCTCTCGAGCGTGCCGGAGCTCGAACTTGACTTGATTGTGGCCTCGGACGCTTCCGATGACGCCACTGACAGCATTGTTCTACGTTATGCCGACAAGGGGATCCGGCTCGTTCGCTCACCCGTGCGGAGGGGAAAGGAACATGCTCAGGGACTGGCAATCGCCTCAATCGATGCAGATCTGATCGTATTCACAGACGCCGGTACTATTCTGCCCAAGGACGCATTGGTTCATGTTCTGGAGGCTTTCCGCGATCCGACTGTTGGCGCCGTCTCCAGCGTCGACCGGTTCATCACCTGCAGACGGCACGCTACAGGGTGAAGGCGCATATGTCCGCTACGAGATGTGGCTCCGCGATCTGGAAACCCGTTTTTATTCTCTGGTAGGCCTGAGCGGATCGTTCTTTGCGGCCCGCCGCAGCGTCTGCCAGCAGTGGGATGACCGCGTGCAGAGCGACTTCGGCACCGCGCTCAGCTGTGTGCAGGCTGGGTATGCGCGCGGTCTCCGACCGGCGGGTGATCGGCTATTACAAGAACATTTCGATACCCGTAAGGAATACCGGCGTAAATTACGGACTGTGACGCGGGGTATGGGCTCGCTGCGCATCCGTGCCGAAGTACTGAATATTTTCCGCTATGGTCGCTTCTCCCTCGAGGTCTTCAGTCACAAAGTGATGCGCTGGGCCACTCCCTGGTTTCTCCTGGCAGCACTAGGCACCAATGTCGCCCTGGCCATTCAGAGCTCCGTTCTACCGAGTGCTGCTCGTCCTCCAGCTCGCCTTGTACCTCTCACCCCTCGCAATGTGGATCGCACCCGGTCTCCGTAAGATCGGCGTTGCGAGAATTGGCGTCTACTTCGTCGAAGTAAACGTGGCAATCCTCCACGCAGCCCTTCTGACACTATCCGGGCGCACCATCCTGACCTGGGAGCCCTCCAAACGGTGAGATTCTCCGCACTGCCACCGGTGCGCCGGGCCGTCCCGCTGAAGCGGCGGCATCGCAGGAGCTCGTCCGTCAATGGAGCGATTCTTCGGGAATCGAAAGATCACACTTTATGCTTCGGGAACTGCGGCTCTTGCGCAGGCGATAAAAAGTTGCGCGGCGCGAAGCAGCGCAAAGGATCCCGAGGTCATCATCCCAGCATACGGCTGTCCCGACCTTGTTGCTGCATGCGTATATGCATCGGTGTACCCCCGACTGGCCGACGTTGCCTCATCCCGCTGGTCTTATGATCTTGAATCGCTCGAATCCAGCCTGTCTCCCAACACGGTGGCGATCGTTGCAGTCAATCTCCTGGGCCTCGGCGACGACTCCGCGGACACTCGATCCGCCTCTGCAAAGACAGGCACATCCCTCTCATTCAGGACAGCGCGCAATACCTACCCCGGGAGAGCGTAGATTGGCCGGGCGAGTACGTCGTGTTGAGCTTCGGCCGAGGCAAGCCCCTGAACCTTCTGCACGGCGGCGCACTCATCTCCCCTTCCGACGATGGAAGCTCGCCTTCCATAGGGCCCATAGATCACAGCACAAGGACGCGCCTGCTCAGCAGCCGCGCGGCTGCCATGGCATTCAATGTTCTCACTCACCCCGCGATCTACCGGATCTTCTCCGCCCTCCCTGGAACAGGCCTGGGGGAAGTGATTTACAATCCGCTGACCAACCCGGCTCGACTCCCGGAGTCCGCCTGGCAGCAAGTCGGGACGGCCTTTGAGCTATTTCGCCAAAAGGCATCCTATCGGCGGGATCCCTGGGCATCAGCGATGGACGAATGGTCCGACCTGGGAATCTCGCCCTAGCTTCGTCGGACTCACCCGCACCGGCCGAGCCGTTACGCCTCGCCCTCCTGGCACCCGATCGCAGAGCGCGAGATGTGCTCGTGGACAATTTCAACCGAGCCGGCTTGGGCGCATCACGATTTTACGGCACTGATCTCCCTTCTGTTACGGGAATTCCTGAGATCGTAAAGCGCCAGGGGCCTTTCCCTCAATGCCCGCACATTGGCGGATCGGCTTTTTACGCTGCCCACTCACACTTTGGTGACGGCGCCTACCGTCCGCACGGCCGAAAAACTTATGCTCGCGTGGCATCGGGCTCCCAAGAGTTAGCGCACCCTGGTCATTAATTGTTGGCTCTCGACACCCGATCGAAGCCACCAGAATCCTGCAAGCTCGAAAGGAAACCGTCCGGATCCGACCTCAGGGAGTTTATGATCGCGGTGAGAGTGCGTCTATTGGATGCGATATACCGATCTTCGATCCAGGTACCCAAGCGCCAGACCACAGGGATACCGGTGAGAACAGGCTTCATGCGCAGCGTCAGGCGATTCCAGTAGTCAAAGTAGAACCACGGCCGGCGCGAGGAAGCTCCTAAATGGAAGAAGACGTCACCGTATATACCGGCCATGAGAAAGTGTGGATTGCTTCGATTCGAGCGTGTGAGCGGTAGCCACGGCTCTTTTACCTTCCAAAGCGCGTACCCGTAGCCCACGCCGGTATCCGTTCGCTGGCCGGTCTCTTTCAGAAACTCCTGGAACGAGGCATCGGCGATAATCTCGCTCTTTGGCGGGAACATGCGGGGCGCATGCTCCAGCAGGAAGGACCGCGCCATGAACAAACCACAGGGATGCGGCAGAAATGTATCAAGGTTCTCGCGTCGTAGCACGGCTGCAAGACGGCGGCTGCCCATTCTCTGAAGGAGAACCCTCGGCCAGTCCGGCAGCACGGGGAACGAATCCGCATCAATAGCGGCCAAGTGCGTGCAACCGTCGTTCGCCGCCTGCCGCAACAGAAGATCGAGATAGAAAGCGTGCTCGAAGCTCCCCGTACCTTCGAACTGGGGCAGCGAAACAATCTTTACGTGCGGAGCAGTCTGCAGGTCACTCCGCAGCTCAGGCAACAGCCGATTCGCAGCCGCGTAAATTGTATAATCGTAGCCGGCTAGTGTCGCGGCGATATACCGCAGCTGCAAGTCGAGCAACCACCGGCTATCCGGCCCGTAAAAATATACACAGCAAACGCCGAGCTTCACGATTCCTCCCTCTTTGCTGCAAGTCCGTCACCCTAACCTCCTAACAGCCGCCCAAGCTGCAACCGTCCCAGTCGTCCCAATTTGTCAAGTGGCGGCGGCAAGCTCTCCAACAGAGACATGTCCACGGCATTGATTGCCCGTAGAGCCAAAACCGCAATGAGCATGGCCGCGATCAGTACCACGAAAGTCCTCAACAGAAGGTCGATGCTCAAATTAGGAATCCGTGATATCAGACTCGCAAAAGCAAAACCACCGATGCTGACCAGCGAGAAGAGGCACACGGGCGTAAGCTTGATTTCCGGGTCGAAATAACGTCGTGAGATGACGAACACGTAAATAAACGTACCAACGAACGTCAGACACTGCGCCGTCGCCGCCCCCATCAAGCCAAATTTCGGCACGAGCACAACGTAGGCGATCGTAATGAACCGCTGCCGTACCGTACTGATACGCCCCGCGCATCTTCGTGCGGTCCGTGATCATGAAGCTGAAATCGAAGAACGTCCTCAGCCTATCCAGTATGGCGGCAAGCGTGAGTATAGGCACCACGGTTGCCGCTGCATAGAACGACTTGGCGGCCATGACCTTGATGACCGGCTCCGCGAAAACGCTGATGCCCATTCCTCCTATGAACATCAATGCCGAAATCGCGATGAACGCCACCTGAAATTTCCGCTTGCCGTCCACCTCCTTGTAATAGCGAAAGCTCATTGGCTCCCAGTGCTGCAAGAATGGTACCCAGAGGAGCATACCGACGGTGGTCGCAAATCTAAGAGCCAGCTGTAGCCGTCCTACGTCACTCAGGGTGTCGAATGTCCTGAGAAAGAACGCACCCGATGCGCCGATATAGATTCCGGCGATGGCAGACAGCCATAACGGCCAGCAAAATGCCATCATCCGGCGCGTGACTTGCCAATCAAACGCTGGTGATTCATGAGCCGCGACGTAAAGACTGCTTCCAGCCGCGATCAGAACAGACGAAATTACCGCGCTCATCACGACGCCAATGACACCGCCCCGCCAATACACAACCAGGATGAGGTTAAGCACAAGCTGCACCAGCAATTTGCCTACGCTGAAGACGAGGAAAAGCCCCGAACGCTCGCGCAAGCGCAAATAGGTCATCCCGGTCTGCTCGATCGGCTGCGTCAAAAGGCTTATGGAGAACAGCCCCAGAGCAAGGGCATACTTGCGATTGCCGAACAGAATGTCCGCCGCGAAGTTTCGGAACAGCACAAGCACGAGTACGGATACTGCGCTGGCAGCTCCCGTGAGAAGCAGCGCGCCCCATATCACTGTCCGCCTGCCGCGCCGATCAGGGGCGTCAAAGTAAAACTTCGGAATCGCCCACCCCAGTCTCGCGCCAAGAATGGGCTCCATGCAGCGCCAGCGCAAACGTGAGCAGGCCGATGACGCCGTAGTCGGCAGGGCGTCAGAAACCGGGTATAAATCGGCAGCATCACAAAGCCAACAAACCTGCGCGCGATGTTTCCGATTGCGTACATAGCCGCATGACCCGCAAAACTGCGGGATCGCTGATCAGACCCCATAAATCACATTGCCTCGGTCAACGATTCGAACTCTTAGCTTCCGTATTATTGTCATTACCGGCTGGCCTGCCCGCTGGCACTCGTACAGCAGCCTGAGCCACCACCTCCGCGTACAGTGCATGAATGCGCTCAGCATTCCGCTGCGCGGAAAATCTCTGCAGGTTATCGCTTGCGTATTTCTCCGCGATGACACGAGCGTCTGCGCAGAGTGCTCGCAGAATCCGTCGCGATACCCTTGCACGTCGTGCCGGACCACGAGAAACTCTGGAGGAACTACCTCTACCAAGCCGCCTACGGCATGCGCAACTGTCGGCACGCCAAGTGCAGCCGCCTCGAGCGCAGTCATCGGGAGGCCCTCATGGTCAGAGCAGATAACGAGCGCGTCCAATCCGGCGATACATGTTGCAATATCCTCGCGATGACCGTGAAACGTCACCTATCCGATATCTGTAGCCTTTCGGATGCGTCCATCATCCGAGACCGCAAAGGACCGTCACCGAACACGTGAAACCGCCAGGCCCGCTGTGGGAATTGCTCGAATCAGCGCGGCCGCCGTTTCCAAGAAAAGGTCCACACGCTTCACTTCTACGAGGCGCCCCACGATTCCGATGTGCGTCGTTTCGCGGCTCCACCCTCCTGAATTCCGCAATGCCTCTCTCGCGCCCTGATTGCCGACGTATCAACACCGTTCTCGATCACCACGATGCTTTCGGCCGGGAACTCGTCCGTCCACCCGCGCACCCAGCTCCTGCGTAACGACTATGACTCTCTGCTGCAGTGCTGCGGCCACACCAGCGATCGAGTGCATGTATCACACGCCGCGCGCATTCCCTTCAATCCCTTCAATCCTACGTCTTCCCTCCCGCCGTGGATGGTACGAACCGACGCGCTATTCCACCATAATCGGTTCGCCAATGAACCCTAGGATATTTTCCTTCTCGCGATGTGTATGGATCACGTCTGGCCGCCAGGTACGCAAGATCGTCCAGAGACGGGCGAAGATACGCGCTGGCGCCACCTTCTGCTCATCCAGCACGTACACCGGAACGCCAGCAGAACGCAGCTTGTCGGCCAGCGTTCCCTCGTTCATCAGAACCGATCGCAACCTCGGTATTGGGCATTACGCGCGAGATGTGAAATCAACGTAAATGCTTGAACCTCGGCCCCCGCCCAAAGATCACCCGACGCGATGTGCAATACTCTAAGCGCCCGCGTCATGGGTACTTCGCGACTGCTGGCAGTCCACCGGAGGCGGCCACCGTTGATCCGACTGTCGCTCCGGCGGCGAGCTCGCGCGACGGTGGCCTTGCAACGACGGGCGCACGCTGTTCAGCGCTTTCTTCTACGATATTCGCCAAAGAGACGGTCAGTGCCAGATTCATCCACAAGAAAGGATAGTACGCCACGGTGTTGAACTGACCTGCGATGACGAATCCCCAAGTCGTAATTGTCAATCCGCGAGCCACGCTCGAGCGCGAATGCCGGCAATTCCGGATCCTTCGCGCACGCACGCCGAATTTCCCTGGCAACCTTGAGATTTCGGTAGATCAACATCACGAAGATCCCGAGGCCGATCAGCCCCGCATCCGTGCCCACCTGGATGAAAATATTGTGCGGCAGCTGCGCCTTGCCATGCCAGAGGTGAGCCCGGTCATGTGCCGCGTAGACCGGCGCAAAATTGTAATATCCCACGCCAAGAAAGGGATGGCTTTCGATCATCTTCAACCCCGCCTTCCAATAGTCCAGGCGCTGTACGGAAGTGTTGTCCTTGCCGATGTTCGCGAAGCGCGCCTTTTCCGCAGCCGGCAATAGGAGCGTAGCCAACCCCGGCAAGCAGCACGATTCCGATCAACACGCTCACTCTGAGCTTACGCTGAATGGCGATCCACCCCGCCTGGAAGGCCAAACCGAGCTGCGAGCCACGGCTGCTGGCGCCAAGAACAGACATTGCTCCAGTTACCGCACCGAGCATTACGAACCAGTAAGTCACGCGGCGGGCAAACGGCTTGACGAACAGCGCGAGCTCGAATGCGATGGGCGCAAACATGAGCATTTCCGAGGAAAAATCCGATGAATTGTTGAAATATCCCGGCGGCCCAACGATAGCCCCAGCTGGTAAAGCCGAATCCACGCTGAGGCCCACGTGCGCGCGCCGAAGAAGGAGAGCTTGAAATTGGCCAGAGAAAAATGGCCATGAAAATGAAATATCGCTCGCCAGTCGTGACCATGTTGATGATGAGGAAATAGATCACGTACCAATCGAGGAAATCGAACCAATGACTCCAGGATATCGAGGGATAGGTTGCCAAAGCCGACGATACGATGATCACAAGGAGAAACAGCGTCATCCAGACATTGGTCGGATCGCGCACCCAACGTCGGTTCGGGTCCATCGGCCAGGTGAGCACCGTGAGGCCCAGGACGATCTTGTCCCAGGGAAGCACCGTCGAGTGGCTGGATAGATATTGGCCGGATCGAAGTACTGCAGGATCAGATAGAAGCACAGCATCCAGAAGGCGAAGTGCTCCCTCTTGAACTGCGACCAGAGCGCCCTGGGGCTCAATGTGTACAATTTGTCCATTGCAGACCGTCTCTGAATCAATATTTCTCGGTTCGACGACGGATTTCACGACCGCGCCGCCCGCCAGTCAACCGAATATGTCTAGAATCGCGCGGCTGGCGGCTTTAGAGCCAGGCCCGTCGTGTGACGCAGATCACGGACACCCTGGCCGCGGACAAATGCCCTTGCCATGGCCCGCGTCCAGCGCGCATCGCTACAGTGCGTCGATTCGAGAGATTTCCGTTAGACGGCACCCGGATCGGCATTGAGCATTACCTTTGGCGAGGAATTCGCGCGAAATGCGCTCCATGCATTCTTGAACTCCTCCATGGGAAACACGCTGCTGCAATGAGTGGCTTCAAATCGAGTCTCGGGAGCGATCGCAAGGGCCTGTTGAAAGTCATCTCTGCCACAGCCAACAGATACCGACGATGGTTTTGTCGTATGCCGACGACCTGCTCGACGCATGGTCCCCTGATGGCCATACGAGGAGCCCAACAGCAGCAAGGTTGCACCCGGACGAGACTGCCGCAATACCGTCGTGAGCACGCGTTGATCGCCAGTGGTTTCTACGATCAAATCAAAACAATCGAGGCCGTCCAGCTCTCGCCTGGTCTCCGCAACCCCTTGCAAAAATTCGAGCTGCGCAGCCTCAGCCCCAAATACGACCACATCATGCCCTCGCAGCAGCAAAATCTTCGCCGCGAGGTGCCCGACCGCGTCAGCGCCAACGACGGCACAGCGCCGCAATCCACCGACCGGCGTACCAATTCTCAGGCGACGCAATCCCTTGATCACGACTCGCCGCAGGTTGCGTGAGCGCCGCCTCGCGCAGAGTCAGTCCCTCGGGGACCCTGAGCGCATATCGGGCGCGAGTCACACAATATTCGGCAAAGCCGCCGTCGACACCGAACGACCCCAACTCCCGGCGATCCTGGCAGTATGCCGCCCTATCCTGCGCGCATGCCGCGCATGTGCCGCAACCCTGGACAGGCAGGACGACGACCCGATCCCTCTTCTTTCAGAGAGGTCACTTTGTCGCCAAGCGATACGATGGTACCCGAGAATTCCCGGCCAGGCACTACCGGGAACGTCCGCGGTGCCGGAGCGGTGTCGCCCGAACGCCCATCGAATGGCTCGACGTCACTCCGGCAGATGCCCGCGTAGGCCACCCGCACCAGGATCTCGCCAGGCTTAAGGCTAGGGATCGAGCGAGGCTCGATTTGCGCCGAGTGCGCATTCTGGATCACGACGGCCGAGAATCCCTTGTCGAAGTGCAGCTTGGCGCGCTTTGAAGGATTCGTTATGGTCCTGCTGTCCCAGATCCCCTTAACGATCCCCAGCGTTTTGTTGTATCGATACCGCAGTATCTCTCCTGCCAAGCGCGCAAATCCTCCCTGCCGCAAGCGCCAGACCGATATCCTTCATGCCCCACCAGAGCTCCCTGGCTATCTCTCGCGGAATGTGCCGGATGATGCGCACCGCTGTCCAACGCCCCGCAATGCCTTCGCGATGGAACCGGTGGCGTACCTGTGCCCAGCTTTCCGTGTGAACGTGGTAGACGCAGGCACTGGGCTCGTATAAGACCTCGAGTCCCTCGAGGGATCCAATATTTGGCCCACTCGGCATCTTCCAAGCCGGGCAAGCCCTCATCGAACCGATGCTGCTCCCAAAGATCCTTCCTGATGGCGGAGTTCGCGTTGTTCACGAACACGTGATCATCATCCATGCTCATAGGCTTCGAATGAAATACGCGCTCGAAATCTCGAGCCTCGGAAAACTTCGAGATCGCAGTGACCCCGTTGTCCGCCGAAAACCATCGCGGTGTCGCGCCGTCGGAGCGGAGCGATCAAGTCGCGACAGCCAGTGTTCGTCGGTCGGGATCGCATGCGCCGAAATAATGGCAATGAACGATCCGAGTGCCGCCTCGATCCCGATATTCAGCGAATATCCGAACGTAAAGTCCTCGGAGCGCAAGCGCACGAGCCTGGCACCGTTTGCGGAGGCGATATCGCGAGTCCTGTCTACAGAACCTGAGTCGACCACCAACGTTTCGAAGTCCCGATACTGTCTGCCGGTGCAGTGCATTCGAACAGCTCAGGCAGCCACCGTTCCTCGTTGAACGCGCGGATGACTATGCTGGTTTCGGGTCGTCGACTGTCATGGTCTCACCGATCGAACGCGAAGCATCCGCGAAACAAAGGCTCCTGCCGTGATATACAGCGTCTCCAGGGAATAGCGCCAGTCACGCCAATCGAGATCGTAATACGCCTTCGGCCCCCGATACGAACGCAGGACCTCCCGCCACGTGATCGCGCCCGCGCTGCAGGTACGCAGGCACCGCACGCGCGTCTGCACGCAATACGATGTGACGGAAGTGCCTGCTCGACGGCGAGACAGGAGCAGGCCGTGCGGCCGATCAGATCCAGGTAATGCAACCAGCATAGGTCTACACCTGCGTATGGCGCAGCATCGCCCCCACCGGTCAGGCGCGGATTCGCCTCGATGAGCTTTACCCGTCCGTCACGGCTATCGCGCTTGACTTCGATTTCGCAAAGCCCGCTATAGCCCATGCTCTTAAGGAAACTGTCGCAAATTCCATCTACCTCCTGATCGAAGAATGGCTCGGTGACGCTCGCAGGACCGAATCACATGGGATCGCATCGAAGCTCGCGAAACATCGCATTCGCGATGCGGCGACTCTGGCTGTCATAGCAAGAAAGTACACCGACTTTACAGAATCATCGCCCTGAATCACTTCCTGCACGATCACTTCCGGAGTAACGGCGCACGCGGCCTTGTAGGCCTCGCACAGCTGCGACGCATCGTTGACAACTGCAACCTTCTGAAGGCTGAGAGGGTGCTCGGCTGGAAGCCTCTGCCACTCGCGAAAATGGTTGGGCTTTATCACACAGGGAAAGGCCGCGCTGCGTCCAAAGGCCTGAACTTCCTCGAGAGATGCCACGAATTCGGTGCGAGGCATGGGCATTCCGTGCTCCGACGCGAGCTTATATTGCGTGCGCTTTTCGGCGAGCGCGCCATGCAGTGCGATGCCCGGTCGAAAAGATGTAGTGGGACTTAAGGACGTCCGCATGCTTGGAAATTGCCGTGACGAACTGATCGGCGCTCGCAATCAGCACAGGACGCTGCCCTGTGTTCCTCTGCAAGGCTCCAGCATAAAGCGCAGCCATGCGTCGGGCTCGAGGTCAGGATTGGGGCACAGCCGGGCGGGACCATATACCGACTTGAAGCCGGGCATACTGCGGTCGCAATCGAAAAGGGTCGCGTGCACATTCCGTCGCACAAGCTCCTCACGCCAAGAACGCCGGTTCGATAGGCCCCCGCAATCACCGCGGCAGGCCAGTCTGAGTCTGCTCTCAGATGCCCGGAAGGCAACGTTGCTCCCGCGGCCGGTTCGTCTGGCCTTGTGACCATTTTATTCTTGCCCTGTCCAGATACACATCACGTAAATGAGGAAGTCTTCACAATTGGCACAAGCAGCCTTTTTCAATTAGCCCTGCGCCATCGGGCTGCCCCTCTGGACGTCTGAAGAGCCCCAGCGAACGGCCGACGGTGGATCCCAGCTGCATACCAATCAGCGGGGAGCTTATATTGACACGGAGGGAAGCCGGGCACAAAGGGGCACTGCCGCTCCTCTGCGACCGGACAAAAAAGCACTCAGCGATCCGTCATGTACGCGGGACTGCCGCCCAAGGCGCCGTTCGGCCACCTGAAACGTATATACCGATTGAATTGGTTGGCATTGTTGGGCTATCAAGCCCCGCCAGCGGGGGGCGAAGATCGTAACTTTGCACCCGCCGGCGCCGCTCCTTCCACAAATGTCATCTATGAGACAAAGGCAGCGCTAACAGGCGAGACTGAAACGCTACACGCGAGCGAAATCAGTTCCCGATTTTCCATTCCGGAAAATCCCGGCCCAGGAGTTGACGCAGCCTATCGATTTGAACCGCCTGCACATTGCCAATCTCTGCTTTCAGGCGAGCAATAGCTTCCTGCGACTCTTGCTCGTCGACCGGCCGATAGGCCCGCCTCTTGGCCCATTTCTTGATCCAAATGGGGAAGTGCGGGGCGATCCGGTGCCAAGTCTTCGAAAACCGTATCCTGTACAGGAGGCCCGTGCCTGCGGCGGCAGTTATCCCTTTTGGTCGTTGATTGTGCGCCTGGGCGAGTTGACCTTCGAGCGGGTGCGGCGTCAGGCCCAGCCATTGGTAGATAAGGTCGAGCTCGCGCTGCGGGTCTTGAACTAGCATTTCGAACGTGAGTACGTACACGGCTCCGCGCCCAAAGCGCTTAATGTACGGCTCGAGTTGGGTTGCGTAGTCACTGAAAGCCAGGTACTGAGAATCCTCCCTTACGGCCTTTAGCAATGGACGGGGCTCGCCGCCTCCGTGCTTAAAGTCCCGTATCTGCGTGTTATGCCAGTAATGACTCACGAGACGCTCGAAGGGACTTCTCATGATATAGATGAGGCGAGCGTCGGGGTTAAACCGGTGCAGACGTTCTGCCACTCCGTTGAACACGGGAAGTCGGGTGTAGTGGGTACTCGATTCGCCGAGGTATCGGTATCGCTCGTCGGTCTCGAACAGACTTAGGTACCAGTCCTCACCCCGGCGCAGCGTCAGCTCCTCGACGAAAAACGCGGGTTCCTTCCACTCGCTCATCGCTATCTGCGGGTGGGTGTTCAGGTACTCGTGCAGTGAAGTAGTCCCGGACTTCATCGCACCAATGACAAATAGATTCGGTTTGCGCCGTACGTCAGTCAATCAGCAAGCCCCCCACGTCTATCGGCCTGCCATAGACTGCCATATCACCGACGACGCGTCAGCCGCCACCGAGCTGCGGCCGGAACCTTCCGGATTCGTGATCGTCAGGCGCGCGCAGCGACGCGGGCAAGAGCGGCTAGCCGGCCCCCGGTACGCTTGCGGCGACATTTGCCGGTGGATCCGGCAAGGGCGTAGAAACGAAACCTCCCGTGGAGATCCGGATGTCGTCATACCAAAGCTGGAATGCCTGAGGATCCTTTTGTGCCCAGCCGAAGAACTCTACGATAGCGATGGGTCCGTTTACTGGATTTCGGTTGTACAGGCCCGTCGCGTCCACGTACACCTTGCCATCGATCTCCAGGTAATACTCACCGTCCGGTACCGCGTTTTGCGCCGTGGTACCACTATTGAATTTTTCATGAATTCGAAAATGGTGCCACGCGGTGCCCCAATCCTGCGAAGAGAACGTGCTCATCTGCGGCGTCTGCACACTCGCGGTGCCATAGGAACGGCCGACCCACTGAGGGTTCTGTCCATTGAGGTTTATAGCGTGTTGGCTGTCATTAATGATGCCGGTTCCGTCGCCGAACGTTATTTGGTCAATCGCGCCATAATCACCTCCTGTGTAGTTCGTGGAAATCGTCGTATTTGCGTAACCGTTAGACCGGTCACCGAAGACCTTGATGAATTTGCAGCCTTCCTTTGCGCCAGGCATCTTCGCCCAGAATTCGATGTAGATATCCTCAGTCTTAAGGCTCGCAACGTTGTAATTCGCTATCACAAACTGGCCGCCGGGACCCGCCACAGGGTATGAACCTTCCAGCGCGTTCACATTGGTTCCAGTCACCGTCGGCGACGCTGTACTCTCAAGGCCGATGGAACCACCCCTCAAGGTGCTAAAGGTCCATCCGGGTAGACTTAGGCCTGAATGACTCAGAGCGGATGAAACTAGCGAACTCGTGGCGGAGGTGTCGAACTTGAGCTCGGTCAGCAGCTGCGGGGTACCATCCGCATTGACCGCCGAGGCCGTCGCTGCGAAGCCCTCGGATGGAGAGACTGCAAGCGATGCAACAGAAAGCCCCGCTATCAGGCCGTCGCGCAAGAATTTCATGAGCACAATCCTCCGAGATAGTTTTTATAACGCGACATGCATATCATTGCCGAACCTCTTTCACGCACGGCTCCCGGACGCGATTCAGCGGACGGAGCGTCGGTCATCCTAGTCCATGCTTTGCGCACGTCCTGTGACCGATTGCACAGCACGCACGCGGACTTTACATTTAAACCGCCGTCGATTGAAGAGCGCGCCCAAAGACCGTCTCTCATCGGCGACGAGACTCCGCTTCGCTGCTAAGATCCAGTTGAGAATGTCTGTGACATAACCTCGAGCGGACCGATCCTTGATCAGGGTATTACACGTCATCGACACTGCCGGACCCGGCGGCGCAGAAACGGTTTTTCTTCATACCTCCACGCGACTTGATCCTGAGCGATTTCGGCCCACCGCTGTCATCGGCGATAAGGGGTGGCTCGCGAAGGAACTGCAGAAAATCGGACTGCCGCCCCACATCGTGCCCTCGCAGGGGCTCATTCAACGTCCGCTACCTCTCGACGCTGTTGCGGGTCGCGCGAGAGCAGAGGAGCGACGTAATCGTGGCGCACTTATACGGCTCCTCGGTTTACGCCAGCCTGGTGGGTACGCTTCTCTCTATTCCGGTCATCTCGGTCCTGCATGGACAGTCTGATGTGC
The DNA here is from genome assembly GCA_963726045.1 of uncultured Pseudomonadota bacterium. GTDB lineage: Bacteria > Pseudomonadota > Gammaproteobacteria > Steroidobacterales > Steroidobacteraceae > 13-2-20CM-66-19. The sequence goes on along the minus strand of CAVSAZ010000006.1, from coordinate 208,191 downwards.
CTGACTCCGAGCGGCTGTCGTCTCTCAAGGCGGCCATTGTCCGCAGAGCTTCCAACAAAATCATATTCGTCTCTGACCGTCTGCAGGCCCAGCTCCAGCCGCGGCTTCGCCTGCGCGACGCTCAATGTGCTGTCGATCCCCAACGGCGTCGACACCAAGATTTTCCGGCCTGAGCGAAATCGATCCATTCGAGCGGAACTCGGCATTTCGGATGACACAGCCCTCATCGGCGCAATCGGCAATATCCGAAAGCCCAAAGCCTATGATGTGCTTCTGCGTGCTGCTCGCGCCCTGGCTGATGGCTCGCGGCGGTTCCACTTGGTCATCGCGGGGGATCGTGCCAATACCCTTGGCAGAGACCTGGAAGTGCTGAAGCGTAACCTGGGCTTAGATGGGCAGGTCACTTTCCTAGGGCTCAGGGAGGATGTGCCTCGGGTGCTCAATAACCTAGATGTCTTCGTGCTGAGCTCTCACACCGAAGGCTTTTCGATCGCCTGCATCGAAGCAATGGCTTGCGGTATCCCTGTGGTCGCCACCCGGAGCGGGGTCCGGAGCAGATTCTGGAGGGAGAAGCGGGTCTCCTGGTGCCGAGCGGCGAGCCCGAGTCCCTGGCTCTAGCAATCGACCGGGTTATCGCGTCAAAAGATCTGGCAGCGTCTTTGACCTCCAAGGCTATGAAACGTGTTGAGGAGCAGTATTCGCTGACTACTATGCTTTCTCGCTATGAGACGTTGCTGCGACAGGTGGCCGAAAAGCCTACCGCCAGCCGGTGAGGCGCTCAAAAAATGCCTCGCGGGAACTGCTAACGTCCTCATGCACGCCGATGCGACGGATCAAATGTCGGTCGCCGCTGACGTTATGCCAACCCTTCTCTGTGGTGACCGCGCCGAGATAATGGCGGCGCACCAGATCGATCGCCTGCGGCGATGTCTCACCGTTCGGGTAGCAGAAAAGATCGATTGCGCGGCCGCAAAGATTCTGGAGACATTGCCGGGAGTCGACGATTTCTCGCTCCAGCTCCTGCGCAGAAATCCGTCCGCCAAGTCGAAAGTGGGTCGCCGTGTGCGAGCCAAATCGGACCAGTCCGCTTGCACCCATCTTCGCAACCTCCTCGCGACCCAGAATCTCCTGAGGCTGCGATATGTCGCCACAGCTACTGTCCGCCATCGCGACTAGACTGCGAATCTCTTCGTCACTCCATCGTTTTGCGCTCTGAACCACGGCATCGGCATCGTCAGCCGTGAGTTTGCCTCGAGCCGCGGCCTGAGCTAGCACCGGGTCCACGATGACGCGCAGGGGTAGCGGAAAGGTCACCGAGCCGGGCGCCGCAAACGACTTGCGCAGCAGAGTCATGAGCCGATTCGGCCAGAACTGATACGTCGTACCGATGTAACCCGAGACTAGGAAAATCGTAGCGGGCGCACCGTGCTTCTTCAATACAGGCAGTGCGAACTCGTAGTTGTCGCGCCAGCCGTCGTCGAAGGTCAGTGCACAAGCCAGCTTTGGCAGCGGCGCTTTCCGCTCGACCCGCTGCAGCCATTCATCCAGCTGCACCAGTTCGAAGCGCTTCTTGAGCTCGGTGATATGCAAGTCGAGTGTTTCCGGAGATACGTACATCCCGGGCTGTTCCGTGTCGCGCGCCGGAGACTCCTTCGGCAGTACACGGTGGTACATCAGTACGACGAGGGAGCCGCCCGCACGCAGACGCCAAGTAATAGGCGCGGCGCGTGCTACCGCGCGCACCATAACCCGCTTTGCAATTGCCTTTAGGGCCGTCAACGGTTTATGTCAGATCGGCGTTTCGCAGTTGGACCAAAGGTACACAATGACTCACTGCAAGTAAGAGACGATGCCCACGAATCATCCGAACAACGCTGTCTCCGAAGAGAGACTTCCTTACCTCGATGGATGGCGCGGACTTGCAATACTGCTGGTTCTCGTCGCCCATTTCTGGGGTATCCATGTTCCGGTCATCGGCAGAATGGGCGTCGACCTGTTCTTCGTCCTTTCCGGGCTACTGATGAGCCACATTCTTTTCGAGAAACGGATGCCGATAGGAAAGTTCTATCGAAGACGCATTTCTCGCATTCTGCCTGTTTTTCTGCTCTTTGTCCTCACCGTGTGGATAGGGTGGTCCCATCTCGGGGCGTCATGGACGGAGCTCATCATGACTCTTACCTTCACGCGTACCTACTACACTCATCCAATGATCCTGCATTCAGTGCTCCCCGACGTAAATCTTTGGTCATTGAACGTGGAAGAGCACTGTTACATTGTCCTGGCGACCGTAGCGGCGTTTTCCGCATTGCGATCACGAGCCACGGTGATCCTGTTCGCGCTCGCTGCTCTGACGATCCCCGCCATTAAACTGCATTTCATTTGGGGTAAGGCTATTCCCTACGGTTACACCACAGAATGCGCCTCCGCCGGACTGCTCCTTTCGGCGGGATACCGCGCATATGCCAACAAATGGTCGCCCCCATCATGGAGCGCACCTTTGGCCCTTGGGGCTGCGTTCATGTGCTATTGCGCGTTCGCTCCATGGTATGCGGAATTCATGATCGGGCCACCGCTGCTCGCCTTTTCAGTCAATCACATACAAAACTCATGGAAGTGGCTTGTCGCCGTGTTCGAATGGCGGCCGCTGCGGCAGCTCGGCGTTCTCTCCTATTCGACGTATCTCTGGCAGCAGCTATTCCTGAGTCACCGCAACTATTTCCCTTACCACAGCGCACTTCTATTCGCCCTCGGTGCCGGAGCGGCTTCGTATTACCTCTTCGAACTTCCGACAAGGACCTGGCTGAATACCCACTGGCGCCCCCGAGCCATAGCGATAACGGCTGCAGAGGCTTAGGAAGAAGAAGCGAATCACCAGGGTAGCGCGCCGCTGATGAGCGGACCCAGCGTGTTCGCGACGGGCAGCGGCAGGCGTTGCCAGATCGCGGTTGCCAGCTGCATGGCTTTCCCGTGTCCTCGCCGTCGGAAGTCTGCCGTGCCCGCTCCCGCCGCCGCTCCCAGCGATACCAATGAAGCGGCACCGGCTCGCGCGCCCCATTGCTGCTTGAATCGGTATGTACCGCTGTCGACCGTGGATCGACCGAAATCGAACGACGTGCAGCCACGGCCGATCGCCTGGGACAGCAGCTCCCAATAGAGCCTCATGTTGGCGCCGAGCGGCTTCGCCTTGGCACGGCACGATGCCCAGGGAACCTCGGCGCAACCCCGCCAGAACACCAGGAAGGCCGCCGCCCACGGCTCGCCCTGCGATTCGATGATCGACCAACTGGCAATGCTGCTCGAAGCGCTCGAGGATCGCCTCGAAGAAGCGCTTCGGATAAACGGGAGTGCCGAGATCGCGCATGTTCTCGGCGAATACGGCATAAAAGTCATCGAGCAGCGCCACGGTGCCGGTCCGGCACTGCAACCCCTTCGCGCTCCGCTCGCTTCACCTGCGAGCGCAGTTTCGACCCCAGACGCTTCGACAGCGCCTCCACCGTATCCGGAAGATCGCAGTCGCAGCGTTACCTTGTCCGTGCGTCTCGTCCACTCGCCCGGCTCGCGGCTGAACGTCCCGGAACTCGAGATAGCGGCAGCCGAGCGCCTTGGCTGCCTCCGAGGCTCGAACCATCAATTGCTGAGCGACGGAGGATCGGCGGCGAGTGCTCCCCCGTAGTTGAAGAACGCGAGCGAGGTCGCGAAATTCCCGAGCAGCCAGCTTCGCTGCCGGATCACGGGCAATACGCCTGTCAGCGATCCGGATGCATCGCGCGCTTCCACGAAGAGCGCGCGATGGCCAAACACCTCGCGTGCGATCTCCGTCCAGCCGCTCAAGTGGTAGATGCTCGAGTCCGGAAGCCCTTCACGAACGGGTCCCAGTCGGGGCCCGGAGCCTGGCAGCACGTTCACTCGGCATAGGCTTGCTGCGATCTCAGGTGATGCCGCCATCACCGCCCCGCCGCAACAGTCGGCCTGAAACGCCATATGACGCCTTGTGGGCGGACTGCTTGGAACCGTACCGCCTGCCTTCCGGATCGGGGAGCAGCCCGCCTCACGCGCTCTCAAGCCCACAGCTCGTTTCCGTCCAAGTGTAGGTAAAAAGCATCGCTGTCGAGCATCTGGACCCGCATTATGTCGCGTGGAACCGACACGCCCTCCGCGGGTCGCAGGGACATCGGCAGGCTGAGGCGCTCGTGAAACCCGCAGGCGTCGAGAACTTGCGACACACTGGGATCGCTCGACCACACGATGATCTCCGCCAGCCCGCGCTTGCTCCTGGCTTGCTTCACGGCCGCATTCACCAGCGCGCGCCAATCGGCGAAGTCCTCAGAAACCATCCACATATCCGCGATGCGCGCCTGCCCCGGGGCGTAACTCAGCAGGAAGTAGCCGCCTATGCGCCCATCCTTCTCCAGCCCGTAGAGCTCGATCGGCACTATGGGGCAGGCCAGCACGTGGCGCAGGAGTGCCGGGTGTTCGCTCGAAGACGATCTTGCCGGGTGTCGGTGTGGGGAAAGGCAAACACGATACGCTCGATCTCATCCATCTCGATGCGGCGCGCTCGCCAGCCCGCCGTCTGCGCCCGTGGCGCCGTCAGCGACCAGAAGAGGCTGCGCGCCATGCGCGGCAGCAATTTCCAGCGTGACGGGATGGGCCGATCCAGCATGCCGATCGGTGACAGGGTCCGAGCGTATCCCGATATCGTGCCGCACCCGACATAGCCGATCATCGGAAAGATCTTGCGCGTGTGGTCACTACCGCCGGTCGCGAGCGCAAAGTCGCTCATGCGGGCGACGTGCTTTGCCAATCGGATTCCGGCGCCGGCCGCTTCGCGTCGCGCCGCCCAGTCGATCATGTGGGTCACACTCGCGCGAGTGTCGCCATATCGGAACGCCCCTGGAACCACGGCCACGTGTGCCAGCAACGCCGCGACCGTCCGTCATCACGAACGATCGCGCCCCGGACCAGTCGGACCTCTCCTGCCAATACTTCCAGTGCAGATGCCGAGGATCGCTGTGAGGCTCCAGGCCGACCGATCTCATCAATGCCACGATCGCAGGCCCGTCTTCCGGCGTCGAGGGTCGCACCAAATCCCGTCGGCAGCATTTCCGTCGAGCCCGCTTGCTGGGGATGAAGCTCGGCCGTGCTCTTGCTCTACGTTCGACAACTTAACAGATTCCGGACGGGCTGGTTCTCGCAGTGACTCTATGGTACAAAATGGGCCCCACTCACTATCGGCTCATCGCGGCTGCCACCCCTGTCCCACCTCACCACCCCAGAGACTTGCGATTCCAGCGTGCCGGCCCAGGCGCGGAGCCCTGCTGTCACCGCTCGCCCTCGTGCTCTGCTTCTGGGCAGTCGTCGCTGTTCTCTACTGGCCGAGCGCTCTCGAGCTCCACAGGCTATGGACGGACTGGCCTGGCGAGACCTATACCCATGGCTATCTGATTCTCCTGCTGTCGCTCTGGCTGATCGTTCGCGATCGCGAGCGACTCGCCGTCACACCGATTCGCCCGGAGCCTCTGGCGTTGATTCCGCTTGCCCTGATGAGCGTGGCATGGGTCTGGTTCTGGCGGGCGGCCATTCAGGAGCTGCAGCTCCTGCTCCTGCCGTTGATTCTCTATGCAGCGCTCTTCTCGGCCCTCGGCCGGCGCATGGCGCGCGCCGTCGCGTTTCCGATCGCGGTTTTGTACTTTGCGATGCCGATCTGGGGCGACATAAACGGTATCGTTCAGGCGTTGAGCGCCAAAGTCACAGGCGCGCTGCTCTGGGCGACGGGCATTCCCGCCTACATGGATGGCGACTTCGTTCGTCTCCCCACCGGATCGATCGAGATCGCGAGAAGCTGCAGCGGCCTGCATGAGCTGATCGTCGGTCTGGCCCTGGCCGCGATATACGGCAAGTTATCGGGCGAGCCGTGGCGGCGAAGGCTGCAGTGGCTGGGCCTGATGGGCGCTCTCTCCCTGATGGTCAATTGGGTGCGAATCTTCACGGTCGTGATCGCCGCGTACGAGACCGACATGCGCAGCTCGCTCGTGAAGCATCACTATTGGCTGGGATGGTGGCTGTTCGCCTTCGTATTCGCCGCGTTCCTCTGGTGGACCGGTCGCGCTGCGCCGCCGAACCGCGCTCTCTCATCCGATGAGGAGGGGCACGTATCGGCGCAGCCATCCGATTTCACTATTCGCGGTGCACCGCTTGCGTTGACTCTCGCGGTGCTTGCGGTGATGCCCGTGCTGGCCTACGGAGTGGACCTGGCAGGCTCGCAGGGCGGCACCGCGATGACGGTGCAGTGGCCCGCAGCGCCGGCAGGTTGGATAGGGCCCACGAAGCCGAGTGCGAGCCAATGGCAGCCGCACTTCGTCGCCTCGAGCGGCGAATCGCTCACGCAATATGCCGATCCGACGGCGCAGCCGATCGACGCCTTTGCGTGGCCTATCGCGTGCAGACGCAGCGCGCCAAGCTCCTCGGCTATTGGAACGATCTGCTGGGTCGCCCTGCAGCGGCTGCGACAACAGTCATTGCGCGTGGTCGAATTCCGCCGGTGGGCGCTGGCAGGAAATCGTGGCGGTCAGACTCGGACGGAGCACGCTCGCTCATCTGGACGAGATACCGCATCGGCAATCGCGTCTTCGTGCAGCCGCGCATGTCGCAGCTCTGGTATGGGCTTCGCGGCGTCGTGAAGCCGCCCGTATCGTCCTTGACTGCGCTGCGTACCACGTGCCTCCCGGACTGCAACGCCGCCCGGAAACGACTGTCGGCGGCTGCAGCGTGGCTGCAGCCCACCTTACGCTAGCTCGTAGAACCGATTACTGACCGCCGCCAGCATCCACGGGCGCAGGCGCCGCGCCGCCGCTCTTACCATCGTAGCCGTAGTAGTAGTACGGGGCCGTACCCGATTGCGTGCTCTGATTCAGCACGAGTGACACGTCAGCGTGATGCCCCTCCAAGGTGTTGAGTGCATCGAGCAATACCGGTTGCGGCGTGCTATCGGCGCGTACGACCACGACGATCTGCCCGGCTACTCGAGCCAGCGCAGGCGACTCGGTCGTCTGCAGTAGCGGCGGCGAGTCGAACACCACGATCCGGTGGTTGTTCCGCTGACCAAGCAGCGTCCCCATGCGTTCCATGCGCGCGCTAGACAGCAGCTCGGTTGCATCATCGCCGCCTACGCCTAGAGGCAGGAACGACAGGGAGCGGACGTTTGTCGTGTGGATAAGCGATTCCACGTCGATCTGCGGATCTCGCAGGACATCGAGCAGTCCCGGCGCATCTGGCAAGGCCCATGACACGGCTCAAATGTGGCTTAGGTGCGTCCGCGTCCACGAGCAACACGGAGAGGTCCTTCTCCAGCGACAGGCTCAGGGCGAGATTCATGGCGGTGAAGCTCTTGCCCTCACCGGACATCGCGCTCGCAATCATGATGAGATAGCCCTTGGGCTCGCGCGCTACGCCTCGCCCCATGGCCTTGGCAACCAGCGGATGTTTGATCTTGCGGTATTGCCGAGTGATGAGGTCGATTTCCTCATCCGGCGGCAGCAGCCCGGCGGACCGCAGGGTGGCGCGATCCAGGACGACGGTTGGCTGGCTAACCGCCCGTGCGGCGGCCGCGGCGCTCGCTTTCCTGCTGTGCCTGCGCTGGCTCGCTCGCCGCTTGGGCGTGCGATTCCTCCGCAGACTGCTCACGCTGTTTCTGCAGCTTGCGGATCGCCTTTTCCACCACGCTCATGTTCACAGGCTCCCGAATGAGATCGGAAAGAGTGTAAGGGTAAATATCGACAGCACCGAGCACCAGAAGTCCCGTTGAAAGGTACGCGTAACGGACCGAGCTCTGATGCCTCTCCACGCGGTGTTTCTCCGCCCAAGCCATGCTCACCGCGCCGAGGACCGGAAGACCCGTCGCGGCGGTGAGCTGCCGCGTGCTCACGATTACCGGACGCAACATGTGAAGCAGGTAGGCGGACGCAATTCCCGCTCCCAATGCCAGAAAAAACACGCCGACGACGAAGCATCGGCCGCTTGGGAAACACCGGTGGTAGCTCGCCGCGGGCGGATCGATTACCTGAAACTTCACCAGCCCGGTCGTAGCAGCCTGCGCCCCCAGGCGCGCGCTGTCGAGACGCGATAGGAGCTCGTCGTACTGCTTCTTGGTCACGTCATAGTTGCGGGTCAGCTGCGCGAATTCCGCCTGCACCCCTGGCGCCGAGCCCATCTGCGACTTGAGGCCTGCGATGCGCTGCTGCCGGTCGGAATCTGCTGCTGCAGCGAGGCGATTTCGACCACCTCCGAGTTGTATTCCTCCTGCAGGTGCATGTAGACGGGGCTGGCGGCCAGTCCGAGTGAAGACGCAGCGCCCAGATCGCCATGCTTGGCGTCCGCCGTCTCCTGCTTCTCGCGAGCCTTGAGCGCTTTGATGCTTTCGCGCAGCGAGATGACGTCCGGGTACTGGTCGGTGTATTTCAGCAGCATCGCGTCCAGCCGCTGTTGATCCTGCCCCGATCTGCTGCTCCGTGGTCGAGTGGGGACGCAGGGCCGCCCGAAGCTCCCGCACCCGATGCGGTGTACTCCTGCTCCGTTTTCAGCTCCGCGGCGATCGCGGCACGCTTGCGGTTGGCGACGTACAGGTCTCTCCTGCAGCCCGGTGAGGGCATGCTCTTCCTGCCTGCAGACCGGCGAAGAAATCTCCCGATTCGCCCGGCACCAGGCCGCTGTTGTTCTTCTTGAAATCCGCGAGCTGCTGCTCGGTCACCGACAGCCGACGCCCATAGTCGGCGATCTGCTGGGTCAGGAACTGCTCCGCCTCCTGCGAGCTCTGACTCTTGGCGTCCAGCGAGTTCTCGACGAAGGAATTGAGCAGCCGGTCGACCACCCGGATGGCGCGCAGACGGTTGCCATCGTCGTAGGTGATGGTGAACTGCTTCGGCGGAGCGTTGTGCGCATTGGGATCGTTCGGATCCAGGTCGGCCACGATGTTGATTTTCTCGCGCAGATCATCGATCACCGCCTGCTGCTGCTTGGTGGTGACCGCGCCGACGAGAAGATCCCGTATCGCTGGCGACTTTGCGCAGCTGCGGCGTCCCGAGCAGTGCCGCGCTGACATGCTCGATCTGCTCGGTGACGTTGTCCTCCAGGCTGATTCCCTTGGTCGCCTCGCTCATCGTGGTTCCGGTGTCGACGTAGATCGTGGCGGTGCCTTCATAGGTGCTCGGGATCAGAAACACCACCGTCCAAAGGACGAGCGCCGTGCACCAGGCGACGATGATTGCGATCCGTCTGAATCGCCAAACGCCCCGGACCTGGTCCTGCAAGGCCGCCACATCGGAGAAATATCGAGGATGTTGCCATCGTGGTTCTGTCTCAACTCTTGACGGTGGTCATCAATTGCTCTGCCTCCGACCGGTTGTCGAAGGGTTGCCCGTTCGACAGGATCCTGGTCAGGATCTGGCGCGCCTCGGCCTGCTGTCCCGTCTTGGCCAGCGCGTAGGCCAGGTGGTACTCGACGTTCGGGTCGTTTGGACTGAGTTTCGCGGCGTGCCTGCAGGTGATCGACCGCATCCGCTGCCTGGCCATTGCGCGTCATGACCCACCCGAGCGTGTCTTCCACGTCCGGGGAGTTCGGCGCCAGTTGCAGCGCGCGCTGCGCCACCGCGAGAGCTCCGGAGTCGCCGGCCTGATTCAGAGCCCAGGCCAGATTGTTCAATGCCACGACGTCGTTCGGCTGCTGGGCGACGACCGCCTTGAACTCCTCGGCCGCGCGGCTCGGCGACTTGCCCGGGCCGAGATAATACTCACCGAGCAGATCGCGGATCGGCCAGCTCTGCGGCTGCTGCTGCAGCCACTGCTCGAGAGGCTGTTGCGGCTGCGGCGTGTGCGCCATGAGCTTTACGCGATAGAGATTTGCCGCGAGGCGAGCGCTCGGCCGCAGCTGCTGCGCTTTGGCGTAAGCCGTTTCAGCGGCCTTGGGCTGCTGCAGATACGAGTATCGCGTCTCCCTCGAGCTCCAACACCCCGGGATCGTTCGGATGGCTGTGCGAGCAGCGCCTGGATCCGCGCCAGCGCCGCCTGGCCATTGCCCAGGTGCATGTCGAGGTACGCCAGCGTGGCGACCGCCGGCAGCCATTGCGGCTGCAGCTGGTCTGCCTGGTTCAAGGAGAAGCGCGCAGCGCGCAGTCTGGTTCAGCGCGAGTTGCGCGCGCGCGGTATTGAGCCAGTAGCTGGCATTCTTCGGCGCGAGCTGGGTCGCCTGTGTTGAAGCGTGCCAGTGCCGCGTCGTACTGATTTGCGTTCATCAGCAGCAGGCCTGCGTCCTCGACCAGCGCGGCCTGTCCCGGGCTGTGCCGCGAGCGCCTGATCGATTGCCGCATTCGCACTCTTCAGGTCTCCGCTCGCCAGAGCCACCTGCGCCAACGCGAATTTCACCTCGGGGCCGGAGCTCGGTCCCGCCGCTTCGAGGACCTTCCGAGCGTCGTCGTACGCTTTGGTGCGCACCAGCACGTCGGCCAACGCGAGGCGAATGGGTAGGGCTTCAGGATGCACCTTCAGCGCCGCTTGCAATCGGCTCTCGGCAGCGCTGGTATCGCCAGCGGCCTCGTCGAGTCGCGCGAGGTCGACCTGAGAGCCTTCGTCGGCCGGATCAATCGCAAGCGATGCGCGCAGCATCGCTCGGGCATCGTCGGTGCGGCCCTGAGAGACGTAGTACGAAGCTGCCAGGTCGAGCACGCCCGGATCGCGGGGGTGCGCGGCAAGCAGTTTCGAGACTTCGGCTCCGGCCGCATCGGGCCCTTGAGCGCCCAGGAGGGCGGTGATGAGCATCCGGTCGCGCCGGGCATCGCCGTTATCCTGCGTCTTTTGCATCACCGCCAGGGCCTGCTGCGCCTGGCCTGCGGCAAGATACGCCGCCGCCAGATTGAGCAGCACCGTCTGGTCCTCGGGGTGCTCCTCCTCGCTGCGCTGCAACGCCTCGATCAGCGCCTGCTTGTCACCCGTGTCGTTGGCGGCGGCGCCATAGAGCGCCAGCAGCTGCGGGTCGAGGTTCGTGGTGGCGAGCGCGGGGCTGAGGACGTTCAGGGCCCCCTCGGGCTGGCCGAGCTTGAGCTGGACCTGGGCAAGAAGCTTGCGCGCCGCGAGGTTGTCGGGCGCGCTCTGGACCACCTGCTGCAGCTGCTGCTGCGCCTGTTGCAGATCTCCCCGCTGCAGCAGGGCCGCGCCCAGCAGCAACCTTGCTTCGGTGTAGCCAGGAGCTGCGCCCACCACGTTTTCCAGCTCCGCGACCGCACCCTGCAGATTCTTGCGAGCGATCTTCAGGCGGGCGTCCAACACCACGGCGTAGCGGCGACTGCGGGTCGAGTTTCACGACCTCCGCTTCGCTGTCGGCGGCGGACTTTACGTCACCAAGCGCCAGGCGCACCTGCGTGAGCGCGATCAGCGCCTTCACCCGGTGAATCATGGGTTCTGACGGCGGCATGCGCTTCAGGGAAAGCGTGAGAGCATTCTCCGCCGTGGTGTCCTGCCCCTGCTGCTGCAGGATGAGCCCCTCGAGCATGGGCGGCTCGGCCGATTTCGTGTCGTGCCGCATGGTCGCGTCGAGTTGCTGCAATGCCGATGTCAACTTGCCCTGTGCCGCCAGTGCTTCGGCGACCAGGTCCTGTGCTTCGGTGAGGTCCGGTTGCGCCGCAACGAGCGGCCGCAGCTTTGCGAGCGCCTCGTCGGGCTGGCGCAGCTCAAGCAACGCTCGAGCGGTATCGATCGTTCCATCAGGCTCCGGCAAGGTGAATTCATGATGCGCGATCGAATCGAGAAGCTCTTGCGGTTCCCGCCCTCCACCAGAATGCGCGCCCGCAACACGTCGACATTCGGGCCCTTGGCGCCGGCCGCCATGGCACGCTTCACTCCGGTGGTCGCGCCGGTGATGTCGCCGGCATCGAGGGATATGCGCGCCAGCAGAAGCCATGCCTGCGAATTGTTGGGCTGCTTCTGCACGACGATCCGCAGATCGACCGCGGCCTTCTGCCACTGCCCTGCCTGGATCTCGCGCTGCGCCCGCTCCAGCCGGTATTGGGGCGTGAGCAGGACGCCGCATCCCGCGAGAAGCAACGCCACGGATGCCGCGCAAATCGATCCCGGTCGCGTCAACGACATTCCTATCCTCTTGTCTTGCGTTCAGCCTGAGTTCAGCTTTGGATGGATCTCGATTTCCCTCGAGATCGGCAACTGGATTCCTCACCTTAATATTACCAGTCCGCGGCCGGTGGCGCCGCGAGGAATGGACCGCGAAAGCTGTCGCGAGAGCGGGAACTGTGTCTCAGTTTAAAGTCGGCTTCGCGATCGCAAAAACGACTGTGCCGGAACCACTTTGCGCGGCTCCGGCACCATCGTTGCTGTCGCTTCAGACTGACTGCGTTTGCCGACGGCGCCGCGCCATCCAGCCGAGTCCGGCGAGACCCACTGCCATCAGTCCCAAAGTGCCCGGTTCCGGCGCATCGACGCTGAGGTACTCCTGGCTGCCGGCCGACCTCGGCACGTCATTCAGCGGCGTGTAGATATTCACCTTCGAGAAGTCGCCCGGCGTGTCCCCGACCACGGCCGCGACCGCATCGTTGTAGTCCGTCAGGGCGGCGTTGTAATCCGTCGACGACAAGCCCATCAGGGAATCCGGATCGAAGACGTACCAGAGCGCATAGCTCTCCTGCTCCGCCGTGAGCTGTCCGGCCGCGAGGTGCTGGTTCTGGCCCGCGATCTGCTCCACCAGCCACGCCGCTGCCATGTAGTTTGCCGCCTGCGTCGCGGCTGTCGTGTCATGGAACATCAGGGCGGTGTCGAGGGTGGTCGTCGACAGGGCGCTCATGTTCGTGACCGTCGCCTGCCAGACCTGGCCGACGTTGACGTCATCGTAGAAGTCGTCGCAGTAGACGGCGGCGGACATGGACCCGATCTGCGCGTTGTAAGGCTCCGTGTACACCCCATTCAGTGAGGCGCTGTTGAGTCCCGTGAGCTCCATGGAGACCATCGGGTTCGCCTGCGCGGCCAGCGGCGCCAGACAGGCTCCCGCCATGAGCGTTCCAAGCACCATCAGATTTCTGTTCTTACGCATCTCTCCACTCTGCGACCCACCGTCGCGTTTGATCCCAGTACCCAAGCAATGCAAACCCCGTGCACGGCCGTAAATACCGGTCCAGAATCAATGAGTTGGGCGAAAGCGGCGTCCGGATTACGTCAAATGACCGGCCGCCGTTGTAAGGGTCATCGACGAGAGGTACGTCACAACTCAGTGACGCAACGGCTTTATGTTGTGTGTGTTATGTCAGGATCGCGCCGCCTTCCGCCTTGGCGGCCGCGAAGTTGACCTTCCTGTGCACATCCTGACATTGATTGTCAACGCTCCGGCTGGCGCGCGCAAATCGCCTTAAAAAATAGAGTTTCGAGACCACCTTGCCGAGCGCGCCGCGAACTCCGCGTCTCTGCGCGCAGACAGACATGAGCCCTCCAACGGCGCAATATGTCGTCGCCTTCGAGCTAAGTGGCTGAAGAGGCGAGAAAATTAAATTTCGGCATAGCCGTTGCTCTAACTCCGCAGGCGCCGCCTGACCGGTTTCATCGCTTGTCCGGCTGCGGCGCCAGGTCAACGGAGGTGTCGGCGGTGGGAAACTTACGGGCTCAGCTCGGTCCAGCTTGGCGCGCGAGAGTCTTTGATTGTCTGCTGTTTGCTGCTCGCTTCGGGTCTGCTTGCCGGATGCAATGACAGCAGCAGCACCAGCGCTTCGAACGCATGTGGTGCAGGATCCGATGCCCGCCGGCAGGATATCGCGACCCGCGCTCGACCCGCCCCCGCATCGGTCAACCGGCATCGAACGTCCCGTCGTGGCATCCGATAAGGATGTCGATGTGACGTGGTCGGCACCCACCGCGAATACGAACGGGTCAGCGCTCACCAATCTGGCGGGCTACACCATCTACTACGGAACGAGCCCCACCTCGCTCACGCAGGCGATCTCGATCCCGAATGCCGGCGCGACGGATTATGTCGTGCAGGGCCTGCCTGGCGGAAAGTGGTACTTCGCCGTCAGGCCTATACCAGCGCGGGGCTCGAGAGCAGCTACTCGAGCATCGTCAGCCGGACGATCACCTAAAGAAAATGCCGGGGCTGCTTGCGCAGCCCCGGCATTTTTACGTCATTCGCGAGTTAAGGAAGCTCGCGATCGGTACGCTTAGACCGACGACTTCGCCTGCCGACGGCGGACCATGAAGCCCAGTCCGGCAAGGCCCATCGCCATCAGAGCCAGCGAGCCCGGCTCCGGCACCGACGCCTGCCCGATGTCGAACTCGAAGGCCGACAGCTTGGTCGTGTCGCTGAAGGTCAGGGAGGTGAACGGGATTGAGGCCGGTGATATCCACGGCGAAATTGGTCTTGCCGCTGTCGGAGCTCGGCAGTCCGGCAGCCGCGAGAATCATCGCGCCGTTGATCGATGTTGCCGCCGCCGGTGACCACGTTGTAGCCAGCCGCGACGTCAGCAGTGCCCCACTCGAGCAGGATCGAGGTCTGCGGGAGCCTTGAAGGTCACGGTGACCGAGCCGCCGTTCGCCTGGGCGACCAGGTAGTTCGCCATGGAGTTGCCAGGCGCTCCGGCCGGGAACGGGGTCGTCGCGACATCGGTCGACCGAGCCGCCATAGACGCCCGAACGCGTTCGGGCGAGCCGCCGCTGAACGTGATCGAGGCGATGTCGGCAAAGCCCGGGTTCGTGATCGTCGTGCTGTTCTGCCAGCCGGCGGTCGTCGCGGTGCCGAGATTGAGGACCGCGAAGGTGGGTCCGGTCGTGGACGCCATGATCATCGGGCTCGCCATCGCAGTGCCGGCCAGCGCCGACCCTACGGCAAGCGCGACTGCCAGCGTTCCTGTCTTGAATACGTTCATTTTGAATCTGGCTCCAGTTAGTGTGTCCGGCCTAATCGGTGGCCGCGCTGGGAATAAAGCAAAAAGCAGGCCATTTGGATTTTTATGTATCTGAATCATAAACTTACAGCGCCTTCTCCAAACAGCGACATGGGCGTCTGTAAAACCCTTCGACACCTCATTTCGCCGCTGGAGCGGCGGTACGCCCCATCAAGTCATATAGGGTCGGCCGGGTCACGCCCAGGAGCTCGGCGGCTTTCGAGACATTGCCGCCGGTGATGGCCAGGGCGCGCTGAACCGCGGCGATCTCGGCCCGCTGGCGCACCTCGCGCAACGGCAGGATGTCCGTCTCGCCCACCGCCGGCGCCGCGCTCCAGATTGAGATCCGCGGCGGTGACCATCTTTCCCTCGGCCATGATGGCCGCCGCATTCACCCGATTCTCCAGCTCGCGCACGTTGCCGGGCCAGGGATACTGCTCGATCGCCGCGACGGCATCCGGCGCGAGCTTGAGGAGCGGCTTGCCGTTGCGCCGGCAGGCCTGCTGCAGCAGATAGTTCGCGATCAGCACCGAATCGGAGCCGCGCTCGCGCAGCGGCGGAATGGTCACCGCGACCTCGCTGATGCGATAGAAGAGATCCTCGCGGAAGGCCTTCTCCGCTATCGCGGCTTTGAGGTCGCGGTGGGTTGCCGCGATGATGCGCACGTCCACCTGGATCAGCTCGCGTCCGCCGACGCGCTCGATGGCGCGCTCCTGCAGGAAGCGCAGCAGCTTCGCCTGCAGCGGCAGCGGCATATCGCCGATCTCATCCAGAAAGAGCGTGCCGCCGTCCGCAGTCTCGATCTTGCCGATGGTGCGCTTCACCGCGCCGGTGAAGGCGCCGCGCTCGTAGCCGAAGAGCTCGCTCTCGAGCAGATTCTCCGGTATCGCCGCGCAATTGATGGCCACCATCGGCTTCGATGCCCGCTCGCTCAGGCTGTGCAGCGCCTGCGCGAGCCGCTCCTTGCCCGTGCCGCTCTCGCCGAGCAGCAGCACCGTGGCCTGGGTGGGCGCGAGCTTCTGGATCAGGCGGGAAACCTTGATCATCGGCTCGCTGGCGGCGATGACGCCCTCCAGCGCCTCGGAGGAGCGGGCTTCCGCGAGCCGCGCGTTCTCGGCCTCGAGCTGATAGATCACATTGCGCGCGATCGACGATGAGCGACAGCACCTGGGTATCGACCGGCTTCTGGCAGAAATCGTAAGCACCGAGCCGAATGGCGCGCAGCGCATGCTCGCGCCCCTCACGGCCGGTCACGACGATGATCTTGGTGCGCGGCGCGACATTCAGCATCTCGCTGATGGTGGCGAAGCCCTCCTCGACACCGTCGGGATCCGGCGGCAAGCCGAGGTCCTGCAGCACGATCGCCGGCTCGAAGCGCCGCAGCGCGTTCAGCGCATCGGTGCGCGTCGCCGCGCAATCGACCTCGAACTGATCCAGGGCCCACTTGAGCTGGCGCTGCAGCCCGGGATCGTCCTCGACCACCAGCAATCTAGTTCGCTTGGAGCTCATGGCCTCTGCCGCCTGCCGCCGCGACCAGCGCCGGCGCCAGTGGCAGCCGGATGATGAATCTCGTGCCCTTGCCGGGCGCGCTCTCGACCTCGACGCCGCCGCCGCACTTGCGTGCGAACTCGCGGGCCTGGTAGGCGCCGATGCCGAAGCCCTGCTCGCCCTTGGTGGTGTCGAAGGGGCGGAAGAGCCGGTCGCGGATGAACTGCTGATCCATGCCGCAGCCGGTGTCCACTACCTCGAGGATCGCCTGCTGTCCGACCTGGCGAACCGATACGGTAACTGATCCCTCCTGCGGTGTCGCCTGCTGGGCGTTACGGATCATGTGCTCCAGCACCTGCAGCAGCCGCTCGCGGTTGACGATCACCTCGATGCCGCGATCGCGAACCTCGAGCAATGGCTTGGGTACGGCATCCGCGCAGCGCCGCACCGCCTCGGCGCAGATCTCATTGAGCTCCGCGCGGTGCGCCTCTCCTCCGCGAGTCACGCCACTGCGCAGCTCATCCATCAGGCGCGTCATGCGCTTGACCGAGTTGTCGATCGTCAGGATCGCATCGTCGAAGAACTCCGGATTGCCGCGATGCCGGGCGGCGTTCTGCACGACCAGCGCCTGCTGCGCGATCAGATGCCGCAGGTCGTGCATGATGATCGCGGACATCCGGTTCATGGCCTCGAACTGATGCGCCTCGGCGAGGCGCTTGGCCGCCTGCTCGAAGGCGAGGAAGCTCGCCACCTGACGCCCGGCGGCGCGCAGCAGATCGATCTCCTCCCAGGTCAGCGGCGTATCCGCGAGCGGATGCGTGATGGCCACGAAGCCGATCAGCGACCCCTCGCAAATCAGGGGCGCGATCAGCCACATGCGCTCATTCGCCAGCATCCAGGACGGCGCCGCCACCGGGGAGCTTGCGCCCCTGCGAAGTGCGCGCCTGATCGAGATCGTAGATCCATTCGTGCTGCAGCAGGTACTCGAAGAATTCGCCCGCTCCGGCCTCGCGCGGCGCATCGGGCGGCGCCAGCTCGCCCCCGGCCGGGACGTAGACGCCCTCCGCATCCCGCAGCCAGAAGCCGCCGCTCGGCGCATTCATGAAGCCGGCCATGACCTTGACGATCCGCTCGTAAACCGGCGTCTCGTCCCCCTCGGAGAGCGCGCGCGTGAGCTTTCGCCACTCGCTGCGGTAATCGTAGCGGTAGGGAAAGAAGTGCTTGGCGATGGTCACGCGCGACCAGGCGCGAAACTGCTCCGACAGCACCGCCACCGCCAGCACCAGGATGCCGGCGGTGAGAAAGAGGAGCTGCCCGGCCGCGCCCCACGTGCCGCCGAGCTGACGGACGTAGTAGCTGCCGAGCGCCATGACGAGCACGTAAATCGACGTCCCGAGCAGCGTCGCGTTGAAGAAGACGATTCGCGGCGAGAGAAAGGCGGCCGACTCCCACTGCGGGATCCGGCGCAGCGCCACGGCCAGGAGACCGGCGGAGAGCACGTTGACGAAGCCTCGGGCCAGCCAGAAGTCCTGCGCCGCGCTGCCATGCAGCATCGCCACGGAGAAAAGCGCGAGATCCCAGGCGAAGTTCAGGCCGATGCCCAGCCAGAGGTATTTCAGCTGCCAGCGCTGCTCCGACGCGGGTGTTGCGCGCCACCTGCTCCACCAGCACCAGGCCGGCGATCGCCAGGAAGAGGCCGCCCCAGAGCCAATGGTGCTGCCAGATAGACTCGAGAGAATCGCGCCCCGACTGCGGCATGATCGAGGCGGCGGCCGCGGCGACCACCAGCACCACCAGAGCCCCGGCGAGACGTTGCGCGGTCTGCGCCGATTGCGAATCGCCCGGGCGGCTCAGGCATCGAGGAGCACCAGCAGCCAGGCGAGATCGCGCAGGTATTCGAGCGCGACGAAGAGCCCGACGGCGATCGGGACGCCATCGGCCTGCACCAGCGCTCACCAGAGCCCAGGCGACCTGCGCGCTCAACGCGGTCGCCAGGCCGGCGCCGCTCAGGCGCCGGCGCCACAGGGTTAGGCAAGCCGCCAGCAGGAGGGCGGATGCCCCCGCGGATAAGAGATAGCCGACCACGGGCGCGATCGTAGATCAACCGCGCCCGGATTGCTCCTTAGGGGACGACCTTGCGGATCTCGTCGTTGACGTCGTCGCCGATGTACAGGTTGCCCGTCGAATCTATCGCGACACCGTAGGGAAAATCGAACTCGGCGGTGCTCGACGTTCCGTTGGTCGCACCCGGAGTTCCCGAGCCGGCATAGGTCGTGACCACGGCGCCCGCGGCGATCAGACGAATCACCGAATTGCTCGTGTCCGCCACGAAGACATTACCCAGTGAGTCGACCGCTATTCCGGAGGGGAGGATAGAACCTCGCCGCAGTGCCCGTGCCATTGGTGCTGCCCGAGGTCCCGCTGGAGGAGCCCGCGAGCAGGCTCACGGCGTCCGCGGAGTTGATCTCGCGGATTTCGTTGTTGCCGCGATCGGCCACGATAGATATTGCCCGACGAGTCCACCGCGATGAGCGAAGGGGTCGTTGAACTCAGCCGCGGTGCCGTTGCCATTCAGGCGCCCCGCCGTGCCATTGCCCGCCCAGGTCGTCACGGCGGCGCCCGGCGTTGTGATTTTCGCGGATCTCGTTGTTGCCGGAGTCGGCCACCCACAGGTTGCCCTGCGAGTCGATGGCGATGCCGGCGGGCGCACTGAACGTGGCCGAGGTTCCCGTCGCGTCGTGGTTGCCGGCGACCCCCGTAGGCGAGCCCGCAAGCAGGGTCACCGCCCCGGCAGGAGTGATCATGCGGATTTCGTTGTTGCTCTCGTCCGCGACGTATACGTTGCCCGCGGAGTCCACCGCCACGCCGGTCGGTTGCCAGAATGTCGCTGCGGTTCCCGTGCCCGTTCGCATGACCTTGGGCTCGCACGAGCCGGCGAAGGGTGGTCACCACCCCGGCAGAGGTGACCTTGCGGATGTCGTTGTCGCCATACTCGGCAACATAAACGTTGCCCGATGAATCCACAGCCACGCCAGCCGGCGCGTCGAACGTCGCAGCGCTCCCGTGCCATTGCCGGTCCCCTGGGTGCCCGTACCCGGCAAGAGTGCTCACCATGACACCCGACTCGGCGCAGGAGATCGTCACCGAAGTCACGTTCGCCGAAGCGTTACCGGTGTTGGAGCCCGCGGTGCAGCTCTCTCCCAGCGGCTGCGAGGCCACCGTCACGTCGTAGGCGCCTCCACTCTGGACGCCCGTGGAAAAGGTGAACGTGGTCGCGCCGCCGGCGACCGTCAGGGTGTCCCCACCGTTGTTGTCCAGCGTCAGCCCTGATTCCGTCAGGCCGCTGATCGTGCCGCCGATGGTATAAGTCGAAGCAGCACCGCAGGAGACCGCCACCGAGGTCACGTTGGCCGTCGCGGTGCCCGAGCCGGCGCTCACTGTGCACAGCTCTCCGCTCGGCTGGCTGGCGACCGTCACGGCGTAAGTCGCCCCGCTCGCGAGCGCCGTCGCGAAAGTGAAGCGTGGTCGCGCCGTTAGCCACGGTCAGCGTGTCACCGCCATTGTCATCGAGCGTCAGCCCCGACGCCGCGAGACCACTGACAGTGCCGCCGATCATGTAAGTCGTGCTGGTAGGCGGCGGCGATGTTCCGCCTCCACCGCCCCCTCCTCCGCCACAGGCGGTCAACATCGCAGCGGCGAGCGCACAGGTGGTCGCACGGCCGGCCATTACGAGGAGAGAGCGAGGATCGCGCACATCAGACTCCGATGTCATACAAAGGTCATCCGAGGGTACCCCGGCGCCCGAGACCGCGCCACCCTCGAGCTCGCCGAGTGTGACCAATCGCCGACTTTCACGCCGAGTGAGTGTCGAGTTACTTTACAGTTTTCGGGGTCGAGACGATTCCTAACCTGTTGATATTTCTGAGGCCGCCCCTCGTGGCACGGGGCTTGCTTAGCTGTTGACATAAGTAGATTTCAAACCCGGGATGGGTTTACTTCGACGGCCTCTTCGGGGGCCGTTTTCTTTTGTGCCTACAATGCCGCATGGACAGTGCCGTACGCCCCCAAGTGAATGCCTTCACCGTCGACGTGGAGGACTACTTTCATGTAGCCGCCCTCGCCTCGGCGATCTCGCGCGACAGTTGGCCGCAGCGCGAATACCGCGTCGAGCGCAATACCGAATGCCTGCTCGAGCTGCTGGCGGAGCGCGGCGTGCAGGGGACTTTCTTCGTGCTCGGCTGGGTGGCGGAGCGCTCACCGGGACTGGTACGCCGGATCGCGGCGGCGGGCCACGAAGTCGCCTGCCACGGCTACTCGCACGAGCTCATCTACCGCCAGTCGCGGCAGCAGTTCCGGGAAGAAGCGGCGCGCTCCAAAAGCTTGCTGGAAGATGCCACCGGCCGGCCGGTGTTGGGCTATCGCGCGGCGAGCTTTTCCATCGTGCGCGATACCTTGTGGGCGCTCGATGATCTGATCGATCTCGGCTTTCGCTACGACTCCTCCATTTTCGCCATTCGGCACGATCGCTACGGCATTCCGGACGCCTCGCCGTTGCCAGGCAAAGTCACCGCCCCCTCCGGCCGCTCGATCATGGAATTCCCGATGGCGCCGGCCAACTTCTTCGGCCTCAAAATCCCGGTGACCGGCGGCGGCTATTTCCGCATCTTCCCTTACCGCCTGACGCTGGCAGGCCTCAGGCAGATCAACGCCGCCGGCAGGCCGTTCGCCTTCTATCTCCACCCGTGGGAGATCGATCCCGGCCAGCCGCGCATCTCCGTGGGAACCCTATCTCGGTTCCGCCATTACACCAATCTGTCCCGTTGCCAGGAGCGCCTGCGGCGCCTGCTCAAAGAGTTCACCTTCGGTCCGATGCACCGGATTCTTGCCGCGATTTGACTTAATTCCGGTGTTGCGCTAGGGGTACGTTTTGGCGTCGCAACTCGACGACAAACAAATAGTTACGCGCGGTTATTCATCCCCCGTTCACCTTAATCCGACTATACTGTGACCCGCTTCCCAGGTTCGTGGCCTTCCTGGGGTCAGGTAGCACAAGCAAGTCAGGACATAAAAAAAGATGTTGGCCTCAGGATCAGGAAATATCGCGATGAGTACTCGACCAGAAGCAGTTCTGCCGCCTCTCATCTCCATCGATCGGCGCGCCCCCCGCGTGCAGGCCAGGGAGAATTCGATTTCGGTCCCCTCAAGCGGACGGATGATCATCAAACGTACCGCGTCCTGGGACCCCTATGAGGTCTGGAGAACGCGGGTAAAAACCCCCACCACACCGGACCAGGAGTGATCCTGGCCTGCGGCGCATAACGTGCGCTGCGTCACATCACCCATTTGCAGGTAAAGGCTAGGACGGCGCGCAGTTTAGACTGCGCGCCGTGAGCGCAATCGAGCCGACCTCGCCCCTCGTCACCACCTCGGAAAATCGCAAGCGGATGAGCCTTGCGGCGCGCACGTGCGTGCTCGCTGCTGTTCTCTTCGCCGAGAAATTCTACCTCAACGGCTTCGTGAACTTCCGCGCGGCGCAGGCGGCGACCGGACTCGCCACCGCGGTGCGGTGGACCCAACACTTCGGATTCCGCTTCGCCGTCTCCTTCGCCATCGCACTGGCGCTGTTCGTCTACGTGCGCGGCGATGTCGCCCTGGCCACGGCCAACGAGAAAGCACGCGCCGAACCGGTTCGCTTTCACTGGTTGGCGCTGCATGCGGTCCTCCTCGTTCCGATCGCAGCGGTGCTCTACAATTTCTACGGCACGCATGACGTGCATCTGCCGTTCGCGCTGCTCGCGGCCGCGGCACTGACGCTGACCGTACTGTGCGTGGCAGCGCTCCTCCTGGGGCTCGCGCCGTGGGCCACCTGGCGTCAGGGAGCTGTTGCGATCGGCGACCGATGGCTCTACGCGTCGGGCGCAGCTCTCGCCGCGACGGTGGCGATCATCCTCAGTCAGCAGCTCTGGGTTCCGACGGCGCAGATCACATTCGATCTCGTGCAGATGGTGCTGCGGCCGTTCCTGCCGACGTTGCGGGCCGTTCCGGCGACGCGCGACATCTATGCCCCCAATTTCGCGGTAGGGATCGACCCGATCTGCTCCGGTCTCGAGGGCATCGGCCTCATCATCGCCTTCTGCAGCGCCTGGCTGATCTTCTTCCGCGACGAGTACCGCTTTCCGCGCGCGCTGGTGCTCATTCCGGTGGGCGTGACGATCCTCTTCGCCCTGAATGTGCTGCGCATCGCGGCCCTGGTCCTCATCGGCAATGCCGGGCACCCCGCCATCGCCGTATTCGGCTTCCATTCGCAGGCCGGATGGATCAGCTTCAATGCCGTCGCCTGTGGACTCGTCTTCGTCAGCCGCCGCAGTCGTTGGCTCAATTCGGCGGCGGCGGAACGCAAGAGCGCCGCAGCGACCACCCCCGCCGCGAATGCGACCGCGAGCTATCTGGCGCCTTTTCTGCTCGTCCTCGCGGCCGGGATGATTTCCCGCGCCAGCTCGGGACACTTCGAGACCTGGTATGCGCTGCGGCTGCTCGCCGGCGGCGCCGCGCTCGTCCTCTACTGGCCACGGCTGCGCGGGCTCGACTGGCGCTTCTCCTGGCGCGCCGCCGCGGCGGGCGGGGCGGTCTTCGCGCTCTGGCTATGGGCGAGTCGCCTATTGCTGCCGCCGCAGGACATGCCGGCCGGCCTGGCCGCGATGTCCGCCTCGGGACGCGCACTGTGGATCGCCGGACGCATCGCCACCGCCCTGGTGGTGGCGCCGCTCGCCGAGGAATTGGCCTATCGCGGCTATTTCCTGCGCCGGCTGGTGGCGGTCGATTTCGAGTCGGTGCCGTTCGCGAAGGTCGGCTGGATCCCGGTCCTCGTCACCGCCCTCGCTTACGGAATTCTCAGTGGACCGCTATGGGGCGCCGGCATCGCCGCCGGCATCGTGTTCGCGCTGCTGCTCACCCGCACCCGGCGCATGGGAGAGCCGGTCGCCGCGCATGTCATCGCCAATGCGCTGGCCTGTGCCGCGGTGCTCCTGTGGCACCAATGGCAGCTCTGGTGAGCGGCTCTTGACATAACTTGACGCGCGCGGGAGTGAGCTGGTTCACACTTTGTCTCGAGGTGTTTGCAATCGGCGACAGCATCGCTATCATAGGTCCTGCGTGCTGGCTCGGGAATGAGCGAGACACGCGCTGGATCGTTGGAGCAATGAGGAATAAAAACATGTACAAGCTGCTCGGAATGCTGGCTCTCACTTTTTCCGCCACGGCTGTGGCATTTGGCGCCGCCAGAGTCAGCGCGCCGGAACTCGACCCCGCGAGTGCGATCGCGGCATTGACTCTCCTCACCGGTGGCGTCGCGATTCTTCGCGGCTCCCGGCGTCGGAGCAAGCCGGAATAATCTCTTAGAAAAATAGGCCGCAGATTCGGCCAGACGATGAAGGTACCACGACGATGTTGAAATCCCTCGCTATTGGTTTGCTGACACTCACCGCCACGGTCTCCGGGTCGGCATTCGCCGGCAGCGCTGCTCCCGCCACCGGTGGCATCCTCTGCTATTTCCTGCCGATTCTCTGCGGGCCCATTGGCGGCACCGGCGGCCACGGTCCGACGTCCGCGCCGGAAATCGATCCGGCCAGCGCGGCTGCTGCGCTCACCCTGCTCGCGGGCGGCCTCGCCGTGCTGCGTGGGCGGCGCGCCGGCAAGTCCGAAAAGAAAGACGCCTGAGAATCTGCGACTGCTGAAGGCGTGAGGTCTGCCAGCCAGCGCTGGCAGACCTTCACGCCGGTCGCAATCTCTTTTCGACGGCCGCGCCCGCGGCCGGGCGCATTTCCTGCCTGGCGTACAGCTCTTCACTGAGCACGTTCTCCAGCACCTCGCGCGGACCGCTGCGGCTGAACGTGTGATCGGCGCTGTCGATCATCACGATGCGGCAACGCGCGCCCAATCGCTTCATCTTCGACCCGGCTTCGATCCGCAGCAGGCCGAGCCCCGGCTCGCCGCGCGCGAATACGAACACCACCCGAACTCCGCTCGCGATGACTTCATCGAGCTCGCGTCCCAGGTCGCGCTGCAACCGGATGCCGACCGCACGCGCCGCATCGCGCAGCTTCGATTTCAACTCGACCGCCGGACGGCTCAGGTAGACCCTGATGATCCGCAGGATGTTGACCTGCCCCGTCAGGAATCGGCGCCACGCTCGCGCGGAGAAGATGCGCTCGCCGTACAGGCCCGGATTGCGCACGGTTTCCGTGGCCTGCAGCGCCTTCTCCAGCGACATGCTCTCGTCCCAGTAGAAATTCCCGATGTTGACCATCAGGATGCGCTTGACCGGAAAGCCCGCCACGGCCGCCCGCAGCGCGTGATACGCGCCGGAGCACACCCCTACCAGGTTGACTTCGCGGATCTCGTAGCGCTGCTGCAGGAACTCGACCGCGGTGCGGATATCCTCGAGCGCGTCGGGTGAGAACACCTCATTGTCGACACGCCCCGCGCGCGTGGGACTGTCGCCGAGCCCTGCGAGATCGAGCCGCAACACGTAGTAGCCGCGACGTGCCCAGCGGCGGGCCAGGGCGACATACATGCGGCTCGCGCCCATGTGATAGTCGGCCCCGGTATTGAGCAGTATCACCGCGCGCCGACGATGCTCCCCGACGCTCGGTGTGGCGACGATGCCGAACACCGCCTGGTCCCGGCCGAGGAACACCCCATGCTCGGTGATGGAATCGTCGGGGTCGTCGCCGTCACCCGGAAGCGCGAGGCTATTGGGGGCCGGGCGGCCACCATCGGCGTTGCCAGTTGCAGCCGGCGCCCGGCTGGATGTCTGATCCCGCAGGCGTTCCAACCAGCCGCGGGTCGCCCGCAGCATGTCCTCGGACAGCACCGCGAACTGGGGCGCCGTCATCATCATCTCGACGAAACCCGGCAGAGCCTGATATTCCGCCCTGGCGCCCGCGGCGCTCAACGCCTGTGACCACGCCCGCGCGACCGGCAGGTCGCCGCGATCGATGATCAAGACATCGGCGACGGTTGGAGCGAGGGCAGCGGTCGCATCGGCTTGCGACAGGGTTGCAAGGCTCGCCGCCGAAAGCAGATAGCCGCTGGCCTCCATGCCGCCGGCGCCGGGGGGTTCACGACGAGCTTCGCTCGGGCTCTGGCCGGTGCTCTGGCCGGTGCTCTGGCCGGCGGAAGGAGCGGCCTGCGCGGCGGCATCGGCCGCCAATTGCAGGGTGCGGATTTCCTTCAGATAGCGTTTGCCGCTCAGCACGGGCGCGACCAGCGCCAGGGCATCCACCGGACACTGTCGGCTCGCGAGCACGGCCAACAGCGCCCCCAGGCGAAACCCCAGAAGACATACCCGCGAAACGCCGGTCAGACGGCGCAGCTCCGCGACGGCGCTCGCGATGTCGCGCGTCCAGAGCTCGATCTGCTCCGCGCTGGCAGCGATGTCGACGGAGTCGCCGCTGCCGGCATAGTCGAACCGCAGAGCCGGCATGCCGAGCGCCGCCGCCGCATCGGCGAACTTGCGCACGGAGCGATGGGCACACAGCGCCTCGTAGCCGAACGGCTTGCAGATGACGACGCCCCAGCCGGATGCGTTGGCGCCTGTCGGATGGTGTACCCAACCGAACAATTGCTGCCCGCCGGAGGGAAAGTAGATCGGCTGATGGGAGCCCGGGTAGGCCCCGGCCGCAGCTCCCCCGCTCGCATTCGCGCTCATATCACGCCGGCACGAAGAGCTCGACGTAGGAGCTGATACGCCCGCCCCGCGTCTCGACGATGTCGACCAGCTCGGTGGCGATGTTGGCACCGGTGATCCTGGAGTGGATGTTGGCGTGCCACTGGACCGCGGCCCGGGGGCTCTCGATGAGCATCGAGGCGATCTCGTAGCGGGTGATGCGGAAGCTCTTCACCAGCACGCCGAGCCAGGTGCGGATCTCGCGCTCGCCGCTCGCGGCGATGGCTATCGGCTTGCCATCGCTGGAGCCTGCGATCTTGAAAACCGCATCGGCGGTGAAGAGCGCGCACAGCCGCTCGAGGTCACCGCCGGCCCGTGCGGTGTAGAGCTCTGCGAGCAGGCGCTCGATGTTGGGACGGTCGGTCGGTGAGGCGGACGAGGGTGGCATGGGATGGCTCAATGGAGCTGCGTGCGGATGTCCGCACCGATCAGACGGTAGGCTTCGGCAACGTAGGGAATGACCGCGCCCAAGCCGTAGAAGAGATGGATCATGCCGGAATGGCAGCGGTAGCTCGTGGGCACCCCCGACTGCTCGAGCCTGCGGGCATACTCCAGGGCCTCGTCCCGCAGCGGATCGCACTCCGCGCTGTGGATGCAGGCCGGCGGCAAACCCTCCAGGCGTTGCGCCCGCAGGGGCGATACCCGGGGATCATCGGCAGCGGTGCCGGGCGCGAGGTAGTTCTTCAGATCGTGCTCCAGGGTCGTCCCGATCGAGCAGGTAACCGGCGGCAAAAGCCTCCCGGGAAGGGGTCACCGCGCCGTAATCGAGAATGGGACAGAGCAGGAATTGCAGCGCGAGCCGCGCTCGCCCCTCGCCGTGCAGCCTCTGGCAGACGGCGGCCGCCAGGGTCGCCCCGGCGGAGTCGCCGCACACCGCGATGCGCTCGGGGTCCAAAGCCAGCTCCTTCACGTGATCGGCGATCCAACGTGTCGCCGCACAGGCATCCTCCACGGCGGCGGGGAAGCGCGCATTCCGGTCCCAGCCGATAGTCCACCGACAGCAGTCTACAGCCGCTCGCGTTCGCGAGCGCACGGCAGATGCCATCATGCGTGTCGAGGCTCCCGGCCACGAGGCCGCCGCCGTGAAAGAACACGAGTC
The DNA here is from genome assembly GCA_963726045.1 of uncultured Pseudomonadota bacterium. GTDB lineage: Bacteria > Pseudomonadota > Gammaproteobacteria > Steroidobacterales > Steroidobacteraceae > 13-2-20CM-66-19. The sequence goes on along the minus strand of CAVSAZ010000006.1, from coordinate 180,953 downwards.
CGGGCAGAGACCCGCGCGACCGAAGCGGCCGGGGTATAGACCCTGACGCGGAGCGAGCCGCCGGGTCCGGGAAAGAGACGATCTTCCACGGCGGCAACGGACTCCGGCTCGCCGCCCAGACTCAACAGCCGTTCCAGGGTCGCGCGCCGCTCCGCGACGCTCAGCTCGCCCGTGCTGCGCGGGCGCCGAAGCCGCGAGCTTGTCGAGAAAGCGCCTGACATGTGAGTCGAGTGCCACGGCGAGCGGCCCGCGTTCTACGAGTCCGAGCGCGCGTCTCGTCGCGGCCGGCCAGCGGGCGGTATCGGTGCCGTGAATGCAGAAGAGCGCGACGACCAGCCGGTCCATCCCGAAGGCGACGCAGCCGGTGTGGGCCGGCTCACCCTGCGCATCGCGCATGTCCCAGGTGACGCCGAAATGCTCGCGATGATAGTTGAAGCTCATGCACGCGGTCGGGGTCGCGCCTTCGTGATAGGGGACCAGCAGCTCGAACTTCAGCGACTGCTGTCTCTGGGCCACGGCCATCACCTGGCCGACGCGGCCGAAGAAGGGATCGTTGGCGATGTCCAGCTGACAGGGCAGCGCCGAGCTCCTCGGCGAGCTTCTGGGCGCGGGCCATCCATTCCTCGCGAAACGCCTGTATCGCCTGCGGCGAGCCGATACGCACGAACTCGCGCATGCGGAAGGACTGCAGGCGATCGAGCGCGCGCGAGGGCTCGTGGCGGAAACAGTCCGCCTCGACATCGAACAGCCAACCGCTCTGCGGCAACGGTCCGCGCGCGGCCGCAATCGGATACACCGGATAGCAGGCCGCCGGCGACAGCACCAGGTCGGAGGGCGAGAGCGAGGCCGTCCAGCTGCCGCCCTGCTCGTGAGCGTCGGCGGCCGCACGGATCTCCGCCTGCGTGCCATGCAGCGCGCAGACGCAACCGAGGAGGTTGGGAAAACTTTTGAGATATCCAGACTTCTCGAGCTGCGCGCGGCTCATTACCGGCGGGAAGCGCACCACTTCCGCACCCGCGGGGCGGTTGCGGGTGATGAATGCTTCCAGTCCCTCCAGCACCTGCACGTAGATTCCGTTGCGCGCGTAGACGCCGTCAACGCCCAGAGGGCGAAACAACGTTGTCCAAACCGCCTCGCTCGCATCCGCACCCATGGACGCTGATCGCTTCTGGTCTGAGCTTCCCATCCTACGCTTTCCGATCACTCACTGACAGTTGTTGCAATGGGCGCCATCAGCGAGCTGGTGGCGAGGCTGGCGAGGATGCGGTCGTTGTTGATCATGAGCGGCGAGGACAGCACGTCCCGCAGCTGCCGCTCCACAGTGAAATCGCCGTCGGTCCGGTAGCCCGAGAGACCGCAGACACGCAGCGCCGTCAGCACCGCCGCGACCGCCAGCTCCGAGGCCTCGACCTTGGTGAGGGTGATCTGCGACTGGAACTCGAGGGAGTCGAGCGCCGCCGGATCGTCCATCCGGCTCTCGTAAGCCCGCAGCGAGCTGCTGATGAGCCCGCGCAGTGTTTTCAACGTGGCGAGGGCGCGGGTGAGCTGCGCGGCGCCCGGCGGCATCTGTCCGGCGCTCTTGCGGGCCGCGACGCGGACGAAGGACTGCGCACGGGCCGCGGCGCCCGCCGCGATACCCGTCCAGACCGATCCCCACAACAGATGGGCGAACGGCACCATGGTGCGCGCATGAATCGCCTCGTAGGGCTCGGGCAGGATCTGATCTTCCGACCCGCTCGCCTTCAGCGTGTAGCCCTCGCTGCACGTGCCACGCATCCCGAGCGTGTTCCAGCCCTGGAGCGGGGTGAGAGTATAGTTTTCCTTCAGGAATGCGATCAGCACCTGGTCCGAGGCCGCCGCGTCCGCGGCGCGGCGCGCGGTCGTCACGATGCCGTCGGCGTGGGCGCCGTAGGAAATGACGCTTGCCTGGCGCAGGAGGCTGATCCGCCCGTCCTGACGCTCCACGGCAGCCTCGCTGGCACGCACGTTCCCTCCGCCCTGTCCCTCTGTCGTGGAGGAAGCCAGCAGGAGCTGATCGGCGCACAGCCGTCGCAACAGTTTCTCGATGGCCGGGCTCGATTGCCGGTGGCGCACCAGGCAGGCGACCTTCACCTGGTGCATCGCATAGATCATCCCGGTGGAGGAGCAGGACTGCGCCAGTCGATAACAGACATCGGCGAGCTCGTGCACCGCTACGCCCTCGCCCCCCAGGGCACGGGGAACGTAGAGGCCGAGCAGGCGCTGCTGCTTGATGGCCGCGAAAGCCTCGGCCGGGAACCTGGAGCCGGAGTCCACCTGTGCCGCGTGCTGCGCCGCGACACTCGCGGCAGCCGTACTGCGCTCGGCAGGCGGTGCGGCGGAAGAGTCGTTCACGAAAGCCACCCCGTTAGTGCGTTGCCCTGCAACTGTTATCACGTTGTATTTCTTTCCGGCCGCGGCGGCGCAGGCCGGCTGCGGACCCTGAGCAATAATGTCCAATTAATGCCACAAGCGCCACCCTACCGCCGGACCGGGATCACATATTCGGTTACATTGCGGGGCGTGACAATCCCGGCGCGGGTATCATGGGCCGGCATGAATACTATGATCGCAGACCAAGAGGCGGCCTCAGCCCCCACCCCGCGTGAGCGGCTGCTCGGCCTCGTACGCCGGATCATCGGCTCCCCGGCCGCCAATCGCCCCCTGGCGGTGGACGCCCGGCTGAGCGAGCTCGGCATCACCTCCATCAAGATGGTGACCCTGATGCTCGCCATCGAGGCGGAATTCGATCTCACCATCCCTCAGTCCGAGATCACCCCGGAAAGTTTCGCCACCCTCGCCTCCCTCGAGGCGCTGGTGGAGCGCATCAAGCCTTCCTAAGACCGGTCGGCCGCGGCCAGTGCCTGGTCGAGGTCGGCCAGGATGTCGTCGATGTGCTCGATCCCGATGCTCAGGCGGATGGTCTCCGGGCCGATTCCCGCCAGCTTCTGCTCTCGCGGGCGACATCTGCCGGTGCGTGGTCGAGGCCGGATGGCATGCCAGCGACTTCGCATCCCCCAGGTTCACCAGGCGCTTGAAGAGCTTGAGCGCGTCGTAGAACTTCGTGCCACCGTCATAACCGCCGCGGATCGCGAACGTCAGCAGTGAGCAGGTCCTGCCCTGCAGATACTTCTGCACCAGCGGGTAGTACGGACTGTCGGGAAAGCCGGCGTAGCTCACGGCGGCTACGCGCCGATCGCCGCGCAGGAACTCCGCCACCCGCCGCGCATTCTCGACGTGCCGCTCCATCCGCAGGGCCACCGTCTCGATCCCCTGCAGCAGCAGGAAGGCGCTGAGCGGTGACAACACCGCGCCCATGGTCCGCTGGAAGACGCTGCGGCAGCGGCCGATGTAGGCGGTCGGCCCGAAGTGATCGGCATACACCAGGCCATGATAGGACTCGTCCGGCTGCGTGAGCATCGGGAAGCGCGCGGCGTGGCGGGTCCAGGGAAATTTGCCGCTGTCGATGATGACACCGCCCAGGGTCGTGCCGTGGCCGCCCAGGAATTTGGTCAGCGAGTGCAGCACCACGTCCGCGCCGTAGTCGATGGGACGGACGAGGATGGGTGTCGGCACCGTGTTGTCGACGATCAGAGGCACGCCCGCGCGGTGCGCCACGTCCGCCAACGCCTCGATGTCGCAGACGTTGCCGGCAGGGTTGCCGACCGTCTCGCAGAACACTGCTCGTGTGTTCTCGTCGATGAGGGCGGCGAGCGACTCCGGACGGTCGTCCTTGCCGAACTTGGTGCGAATGCCGAATTGCGGCAGGATGTGGCCGAGCAGCGTATGGGTCGTGCCGTAGAGCTGCGGCACCGAGACGATGTTGCGGCCGGCCTCGGTCACCGCGAGCACCGAGAAATGCAGCGCCGCCTGCCCCGAGCTCACGCACAACGCCTCCATGCCGCCTTCGAGCTGCGCTACGCGCTGCTCCAGCACTTCGGTGGTCGGGTTACCGATGCGCGTATAGCGATAGCCCTTGGCTTCCAGGTTGAAGAGCGCCGCGCCGTGCTCGGCGCTGTCGAAGGAGTACGCCACGGTCTGGTAGATCGGCACCGCCACCGCCTTGGTCGCGGGATCGCAGTCGAAGCCGCCGTGTAGGGCTATTGTTTCGGGTCGCATCTGACAGCCTTCAGGTTGTGTTGCCGGCATCCACGGTGAGTGTGATGCCGGTGATGTTACGGGCCTCCTCGCTCAACAGGTAGGCCACCGCGGTGGCCACGTCTTCGGGGCCCACCATGCGGCGCAGGGCGCTGCGGCTGATGATCCGGTTGCGATCGCCCTCCTCCAGCTCCCGCGTCATCTCGGTGTTCACGAACCCGGGCGCGACCGCATTCACGGTGATGCCGAGCGGGCCGACCTCACGCGCCAGCGAGCGTGTGAATCCCTCGAGCGAGGCCTTGGTGGCCGAGTAGGCGGACAGGGCTTTGTAGCCGTTGGTGGCGACGATGCTCGAGACGCTGACGATGCGCCCTTCGCGCGCGGCCATCATGGAACGCAGCACGTACTTGCTGAGAACCATCGGCGACAGCGTATTCAGGCGCACCAGCGACTCGATATCCCGATCGCGCATCATGGAAAGGAGGCCACCGGTGCCCAGACCCGCGTTGTTGATGAGGCCGTAGAGCGGCCCGACCTCGCGCCGCACCTGCGCGACCATGGCGCCGATGGCCGCGGTGTCGGACAGATCGAACGGCCGAAAGAGCAGCTTGTCGCCATGCGCTTCCACGGCCTGGCGCAATTCATCGGAGCGGGAGCGCGCCAGCGCGATCACCCGGTAGCCTCGGGAAACCAGCGTCGTCGCGATCGCGAGGCCGAGCCCTCTGCTGCCCCCGGTGACCAGAACGTTATGCATCGTGGCGCACCAGCTTGCCGGAGGCGGAAACCTCGAGCATCGGGACGATGTGGATGAGCGCGGGAACCTTGTGAGCGGCGAGCCGCGCGCGGCAGGTCTCCAGGATCTCGCGGCAGATGCGCTTCGCCGGAGCTTCCTCCCCGGCCGCCGCGCCCTCGGCCAGCACGACTTCCGCCGTGACCACCGTTCCGGTGATCGGGTTGCGGCGCGGCTTCACCAGTGACATGCGCACCCCGGGGTGGGAGTTGATCACTGCCTCGACCTCTTCGGGGTGCACTTTGAGGCCGCCGACGTTGATGATGCCGCCGTTGCGGCCGACGAAGTACCAGCGCTCGCCGCGCTGCTCCAGCCGGTCGCCGAGGTCCACGAACCCCTCGGCGTCCTTGATGGGCGGCGCGCCCTCCCCGAGATAGCGCGTGGCATTCCCCGGCGACTTGATCCGCAGGGTCCCACGGCTGAGGTCGATGCGGACGCCCTCCCCGCAGATCCCGGCCATCGAGGCGGGAAAACCTGCCAGGCCGTCCCGCACCTCAAAGGCCACCCCCGCCTCGGTGGAGGCGAAGGCATGCGCCAACACGGCCTGGGGAAAGGCCGCATGCAGCGCATCGAGGATCGGCTGGTCGGCGATCTCGCCGGAGAGGCGGACATAGGCGGGCCGGAGCACGGCCGCCGCCCCGCTCATCAGCGCCTTGCGCCAGTGAGACGGCGTGCCGGACATGTGGGTCACCCCCGCCGCGGCGGATCGGGCCAGCAGCTCATCCGGCGGCTCCTTGGGACCGGGCAGAACCAATGACCCGTAAAGAAGCGCGCGCAGCAGGATCTGCAGGCCGCCGTAACGGCGCACGTCGTAGAACGTGCTCCATCTGGGCGTTCCCGCCTCCAGGGAGCCGGGCTGGGTGAAAGCGGCCGTGAGGCTGGCCAAGGTATGCAGGACCAGCTTTGGCCCTCCGGTGGTGCCCGACGTGAGGAGTACCCACTCCGTCGGGGATGTCCGGCCCTTGCGGTCGACCTTGCAGGGCCGCGGCTCGGGATGGGCTTCGACAGTCAGTATCTGCTTCACCCCCGGAGGCGGTCCTCCCGCGGCGGCGTCCGTAACCCAGGCGTCCGCCTGCGAGTCCCGGACCACCTGCGGGAAATGCTCAGGGGCGACTCCCGGCGGGCAAAGCACCATCCGCCTCGCCACCCCGTCGAGCTCGATGAGGGCCAGAACCGCCGTCAGCGCCTGTCCGGTCGCGATGATCACTGACCGGTCGCGCAGCGTCTCGAGCTGGCCCTTCAGGACCGACGCCCCGGCGAGCGACCGCAGCTCGACCCGGCGCCCGGCATCGAGCCAGGGGCCTTCGGGGCTGCCGGCTCGGCGGGCGATGGCTTCCCACAAGGTCATCGCGGGGGTCATCGCGGGGCTCATCGCGCTACCGGGCGTGGCTCTCGTAAAGCTTGACGAAGTCCCCGAAGGTGACCGGGAAGCTCTCGGCGGTGTCGAAGGGGTCGTAGCCGAGCGCTTCCTCGAGCCGTGCCACGATGAGCGCGAAGCTCAGGGAGTCGAGTCCCGACTCGAGCAGCTTGAGATTGTCGGTCAGGGGCGCGAGCTTGCGCTGCTGCTCGCGGGCGACCTCCTCGAACATGGACGTGACTTGTGCTCTTACCGGCATGGTTTTCTCACTACCTTCGTTGGCAAGCGTGCCGGGACGGCACCCCCATGCCGCTATCGTAAATCATAGGCCGGCCGCTGGATGAGACCTGTCACAGATTCCAAGCAAATCAGATGGTAAGGTAGCTTCGGGGGAAGGTAAAAGCGCGGATGGCGAACGAACTCAAAGAGCTGATCGTAGTACTGGCACTCAGCCTCGTGCTGTTCGCCGTTGCCAGGTCGACGGCGCTCGTTTTCATGGACGAGGCCACCTTCAAGCTGCGGCGCAATGTCTGGCTGGCCCTGACCGTCGTGGCTTTCCTCAGCCCGAGCTTCTGGCTGTTCGTCGCCGTCGCGGCGCCGCTGACTTACTGGGCTGGCAAGAAGGACGGCAACCCGACCGCCCTCTTCCTGATGCTGATGAGCGTCATACCGCCGATCTCGGTGTCGATTCCGCCGATCCTGATCAGCGATATCTTCAATGTGGATATCTTCCGGCTGCTCGCCCTGTGCGTGCTCGTGCCGGCCGCGCTGCGCATCCGCAAGTCCAAGGAAGCGGGGCAGATCAGGGGACTGAAGCTGATGGATCTCGCCCTGCTCGGCTTCGGAGTGCTGACGACGATCGTGCTGTACGTGCCGCCCGATTTCGGCAACGGTGTCATGTTGCAGAATTCCGTCACCAACGACGTGCGCAGCGCGTTCCTGTACCTGATCGACATCTACGTGCTGTATTACGTCGCCAGCCGCACGTGCACGGATCAGAAGAAGCTCCGGGACGCGATGGCGGCATTCTGCCTCGCCTGCGCTCTGCTGGCGATCATCGCGGTCTTCGAGGGCGCCAAGCACTGGCTGCTTTACACGGAAATCAATGGCCGCTGGGGCGGCAACAGCGTGCTCGACGAGTACTACATGCGCGGTGACTCCCTGCGCGCGCAGGCCGCCACCGGCGAGCCGCTGTCGCTCGCCTTCATGCTCGTCTTCGCCTTCGGGTTCTGGCTGTATCTGCAGTCCCTGGTGAAGAACACCAAGGCGAAAATCGGCATGACGGTGCTGTTGTGCGCGGGGATGCTGGTCACTTTCTCCCGCGGCGCCTGGATGGCGGGTGTGCTGATCTATTTCGCCTACGCCGCCTTCGATCCCCGCGGTCGGATCGTCAGGTCGGTCGCGGTCTTCGCCCTCATCGGCGGCATCCTGCTCGCCTCACCGCTCGGTGACAAAATCAGCGGCGTGATTCCCTTCCTGGGAGGGACCGTCGACACGGACACTCTCAACTACCGTGAGCGACTGCTCGACCGGTCGTGGGAGTTGATCAAGGCGAAGCCGATCCTCGGCGATCAGCTCGCGCTCACCAAGATGCAGGATCTGCGTCAGGGCCAGGGAATTATCGATGTCGTCAATGCCTATGTCGGCGTGACCCTCTTCTATGGCTTTACCGGTCTCGCCCTTTTCATGACCTTTATCCTCGTACCCCTGGGGCGGGCACTGGTGAAGAGCAGGCGCGTCTTCAAGGTCGATCCTGACTCGGCGCTCCTCGGCGCGAGTCTGGCCGCCGCCATCGTGGCCAGCCTCCTCATGCTCGCCGACAGCAGTCTCGGCACCGGTCCCGCGCACATTTTTTACATCCTGATGGGACTGGCGGGCGCTTATGCCGGGGTGATCTCGCCGCGCAAATCCGTCACCGCCGCGCAGCCTTCCGACAGCCACGCAACGATCGACGCGTCGCTCGGCAATCAGGCGCACTGACGCCGCCGGCGACTCAATCCATGGAGAAGATCCTGCGCCGGTCATTCCTTCGCCCGCTGAAATTCAACTTTCGCAGCGATCTGTTTTCATCGACTTTCACTTACGGATCGCTCGCCTTCGTTCGCCTCGGCAGCAGCCTCGTTCTCACGCGGCTGCTGTCACCCGCGGACTACGGACTCTTCGCCATCCTGATCTCATTCGCCTTCACGATCGAGATGCTGTCGGACGTCGGCCCGGCCGCTCTTCTCATTCGCCATGCCCGCGGCGGCGAGGTCAGGTTCGTCCATACGATCTGGACCATTCGCCTGTGCCGCTCGGTGATCAACTTCGGGCTGCTCTTCCTCGGCGCACCGCTGCTGGCGGCGCTCTACAGGTCACCGGCCCTGACCGGCCCCTGCCGGCTGCTGAGCGTCACGTTCCTCCTCACCGGCGCGGAATCGATGGCGTTCATCCTGGCGCAGCGCGATCAGCGGGCGCGCATCGGCAACTATGCGGAGCTCATCTCCAGCATCGTGATGACCTTCCTCGTCATCGGGTTCGCGTACGTGCTGAGGAACGTCTATGCGCTCCTCTACGGCTTCCTGCTGCAGCGCACCATGTTGACCATCAGCAGCCATTTCTTCTATCGCGACATCGGGGTCGGATTCGCCTACGACCGCGAGGCGGCCCGGGAGCAGTTCCGCTTCGCGCGCGTGGTGACGCCTTCCAGCTTCATCACCATGCTGCTCAATCAGTACGACAAGCTGATTTTCCTGCGCCTGTTCAACGCCGCGGCGCTCGGCATCTACAGCATCGCGGGCAACATGCTGCAGCCGATCAAGAACATCATCAGCAACAACGCGCGCCTCATCCTCTTCGCACGCTGTTCCGATTACTTTCGCACCGACGGCAGCACGGCCCGGGAGCGCTACTACCGTGAGAACAAGAAACTTCTGTTGCTGGGCATGTTGCTGCCGGTGATCGTCGCCGGCTTCTCCCAGTCCATCGTCTCCGTGCTCTACGACCCGCGCTACGAATTCGGCGGCTACGTGCTCATGGTGCTCGGGCTCGCCACCATGGTCTCGGCGTTCCTGAGCGCCTCGCAGAACCTGCTGTTCGCCGCCGGCATCACTCACTCCATCCTGGTCGGCAACGCGCTCACTCTCGTGTCGCTGGTCCCGGCTTCCCTCCTCGGCTATTACTTCTTCGGGCTGAAGGGCTTTCTCTGGTTCAATCTCGGCGCCTCGTTCGCGCCCCTCATCTGGGCGCAGTGGAAGCAGCATCAGCTCGGCCTGTTGCACCTGAAGACCGAGCTGCGCTGGCTCGGCCTCGCGTTCGGGACCTTCCTGGTGTGCTTTCTTCTCAGCCATCTCTTCCTGGCCGTCGTGCCGCACGGCTGGCTGCATCTGCACCTGCATCGGCATCATTGAGTAAAGTAATGGGATCGACATACGAGCTGCGGTAAACTCTCACCCCATAACAATCGGCGTTCTACGCCGACAAGAATGCCCCATCGGGAGCCCCTATGATTCCGGTTAGAGACTTGAGGATCGACACCTTTCTGCCGCTCGCGCGCATGCAGGCGGAAGCGGACGCGGCGCGCGCGGCCTATGCGGCCGCGAAGCCCTATCCGCACGTGGTGTTCGACAATTTCTTCGACCCCGCCCTCGTCGATGAGGTGCTGGCCGAGTTCCCGCGGCCGAAGGACATTCCGTGGCAGAAATTCGACAATGGCCATGAGATCAAGCTGATGTCGGTCAAGGAGGCCTCCTTCGGCCCTGCCACGCGCCTGCTCTTCTATCATCTCAACTCGGCGACCTTCCTCGACTTCCTGAGCCACGTCACTGCAATTCCCAACCTCATCCCGGACCCGGGGTTCGAAGGCGGCGGCCTGCACCAGATCCTGCGCGGCGGCAAGCTCGGGGTGCACGCCGATTTCAACAAGCACGGCCAGTACAACCTCGACCGCCGGCTGAATCTGCTGCTCTATCTGAACAAGGACTGGAAGGAGGAATACGGCGGCAACCTCGAGCTGTGGGACCGCGACATGACGCGCTGTGAGACGCAAGGTGGCGCCGCTCTTCAACCGGATGATGGTCTTCGGCACCACCGACTTCACCTACCACGGCCACCCCGAGCCGCTGCAATGCCCAGAGGGCATGACCCGCAAGTCCATGGCGTTGTACTACTTCAGCAACGGGCGGCCGCCCGAGGAGATCAGCGGCGAGCATTCGACCCTGTTCCGCGAGCGGCGCGACGGCGAATTCAAGCTGACCGCGCGGCAGCGCATCGCGGCGGTCGCCAGGGACTTCCTGCCCCCGATCCTCGTCCGGGGACTCAACAAGGTTTTCTGAGGCGTGAGTCGCGACGTCGTTATTTGGAGCACTGCGGCCACCAGCAGGGCGTGTCGCTGATGAAGCCCTGAATGGCGGCCCATTTCGGCGGCGGCTGGGCGCCGCGCTGTTTCAACTGCATGAGCGACTCCAGCGCGCCCCACTCGCCGTACTGGCCGAATGAGCCTATGTCGTTGAACAGCACGAAGAGCTGCCCTCCGTTCGCCTTCCATTGCCGCAGGTATTCGGTATAGGCCGTGCCCATGCGCGGATCGCGGTTAGCGGCGAGGAAGAGCTTGCCGTCCGGTCCCCCGGAGCTGCCGATGAAGCCCTGGCCGCCCTCATAGGCGATCAGAGGGAGGTGATATTGCGCGGCGAGCGTCTCATAGGACGTTTCATCCGCCGCCACATTCTTGTACCAGCTGCCGTTCGGGGGGGTCAGACGACCCGAAAAGAAGTGACAGCCCGCCATCGGGCGCGGCGGCCCAGTCAGCGGGCAGGTTCCTGTCGCCGAAATAAGGCGCGATCGCGATGGCATCGAAGCCATGTTTCGAGCACGGCGCGCCGGCCGTCCAATAAGGACAATCGAGCGCCTCCTTCGCGGAATAGGCGTAACCCGCCTGACCTCCCAGCACGCAGATCACCCGGCCGCCGTCGGCTCCCCAGATCGACTTCCAGATCCCGCATACGTGCGCGCTGTGCATGCCGTACCAGTTGCGGTTCCATTCATAGTCGGCGTCCCCCGACGAACGATCCGGCCAGAGCTGCTTTACCCCGATTCACCGCATAGCGGTACTGCGGGAAGGAGTTGTTCCACACCTCATTGCTGTACTCCACGTAGACCTTCTGCGTCGGGTCCCAGTCCGGCATGTACCAGCGCGGCCATGCGTTGCACGAAATCGTCGTTCGCCATGGTCGGCACGTTCACCCAGGGATCGACGGACTCGGCGTTGGCCAGCTTGACGATCGCTTCGAGCGGCACCCCGTTCGTCCAGCTGTAATAGCCGGGACCGGGCCGACCCGACCAGGACGAGACCGTGCTGTCATTGGTGTGCAGCCAGTCCATGAACCGCAGCACACGGAATCGCGCCAGCATCTGCAGAAATGTCGGATCGAAGAGCTGCCCAGCCTGGAAGGCGGCCAGGTTCTGCTCGCTCACCACCCTGATGTTGCGGATGTAGTTGCCGTTGTGCCGGGGGTCCGTCGCGCTGATCTGCACGTAGATGCCGTCGTTGTCGGTCGGAACGACATCGATGACATCCCGGCCGCGGGAGGAGCTGACCAGTCTGGCGTCGATTCCGTATGTCAGAGTCCCCTCGCCGTCGTATAGCACGACATACCTTCCCCCGGGGAATAGGAATGGCGCCGGCACCCGGTCGACCACGACCGCCACGGAATCGAACAGCTGCGGCCGATGCGGATCCGACGGCGCGGCGGCGAGCGTCTTCGGGTAGCCGTTGGCATCGAGCTGCAGATACTGCTCCTCGTGCGTATCCCAGGTGTCCCCGCTATGCGTCCACCAACCGCCGTTGGTGACGAACACGTTCATGAACGGCTGTTCGGAGGAGTAATAGGCCACGCCGTTCAGATTCATGCCCAGAGGCGATCCTGCATTGGCCGGTGTTACCGCGAATGCGGTCTGCACGCACGCCATGAGCAGCGCGGCGAGGAGAACGGAGCCCCGCGACAGAAAGCTCCTTGCAGTCACTCGATACAGCATGGCTTCGACTCCGCGCTTACCTGTGTGAGAATGTGGGCGGGCACTCCAACGGCGGTGGCCCCTGCGGGAACGTCCTGCAGCACCACGGCATTCGCGCCGATGCGCGCATTGTCGCCGATGCGTATGCCACCGAGGAGCTTGGCGCCGCAGCCCACCAGGACGTTGCCGCCGAGCCGCGGTACGCAGCTGCCGCTCGCAGCGCCGATCGTGACCTGCTGCATGATCATGCAGTTCGGGCCGATCTCACTCTCCGGATGGATCACGATGCCGTTGGGGTGGGGAATCCTGAGACCGCCGCGGATGCGGGAATTGAGCGGAATGTCCGCCCCGGTGGCAATGGTCCAGAAGCGATGCCGCAGAACGGCGAATTTCTGCAGCACGAAATGCCAGGGCCACCGGGACTTCTCGTGGCGCTGGTAGGAGCGGATGCTCGCCAGCAGCGCGCGCGGCGGATCCCAGGCAAAGCGGCGTTTTGTCTCCCGTGACCAGTCGGGAACCGTCGGGGAAGGAGAGGCGTCTTCTGCTCGACCCATCGTGCGGGCGTCCCGCAGCTTTCTTCTGCTCGTGACGGCTACTTTAGCAGACCGGTCCTCAGGGCGGCGGCGATCTTGGGAGCGACTCGCAGCGCATTGGCCGCGATCGTGAGGCTGGGATTCATGGCGCCGCTGCGCGGCATGAAGGAGGCATCGACGACGAAGAGATTGCTCAAGCCGTGAGCCTTGCAGTCCCGATCGAGGACGCTGCCGCGCGGGTCGTCGCCGAATCTGCAGGTGCCGCACGGATGACCCTGGTTCATCTCCAGGTTGGTGGAGAGGCGCGCCATGCGCCACGGCCGGATCGCGGCCGCGAATTCGTCGCGCAACCGATCGGCGCGGCGACGCAGGTCATCGGTTATCGTATAGGTGAAGCGTGCGCCATCCGGTTGCTCCGGATCGAGCATCACTCTGTTGTTGGGGTCGGGATCGTCCTCCGTCATGGCCGCGAAAAGTCCCGCTTTGCCGAGAAAGGCCGAGCCGACATGCGACGGAATCTTCGCGAGCAGCGACTGCAGCCGCTCGTTCGCGAGGCCACGGCGGCGCATGACGTTCTTCAGATGCAGCGCGATGGCGCCGCGCCCGATCTCGATGCCCATGCTCTGCACGTAGCCCAGGCGCTCGCCCTGCACGACATAGAAGTCCCGGACCGAGATCGCCTTCTTCTGCCGGCCGCGCCGGTCGTAGCGCCGCGGCGCCCAGAGCGCGAACAGGTCCGCGGTGTGGAAGGTGAGGTTGCGGCCGACCTGGTCCGTCCGGTTCGCGAGCCCCGTGGGCCAGGCCGCAGCTCACCGATCGCAGCAGGATGAGCGGTGAGCGAAATGCGCCCGCGGAGAGGACCACTGTCCGCCCGCGAATCAGGATCTCCTTGCCGTCCTGAACCGCCCGCACTCCCTGCACGCTCGATTCCGCTGCCTCTACCGACTTGACGTCGCAGTTCTCGAGCAGCCAACAGTTGCCGCTGCCGCAGGGCATCCTCGAGACACGCCGACACCGAGTCCGCCTTGCAGTTCCTGGGACAAACCCTGCCGATGCACTCCTCGCACTGCTCGTCATACCTGATCGCAACGTGCAAAGCCTCCGGCTTGAGTCCGTTGCGCCGCAGGCGCTCCATGAGCTCCCGGTCCCACTGGCTCATCCTGCCGAGCGCCGCCTCGGTGCTCATCTGCACGCGATAGAGCTTTTCCGCGGCTTCGTAGTACGGCAGGAAGTCCTCATAGGAGGCGGGCCATTGCGGCAGAGGGCGCGCGGCCGCCCCGGGCTGCTGGAAGTCCGACACCCCCAGGCGTTCGAGCGCGGCCGCGTAGTGGATCGACGATCCGCCCACCGCGCAGCCGACGGGCGCAAAGACGCCGGCATATGTCCCATCGCGTCTTTTCCTGCTCAGTGGGCAGCGGCCACCACCCGCGCGCCAGTCGATCCTCCGGCCGCACGCCCTGCTCCAGACCCCGGCTCGCGAAGATCCGCCTGCCCTTCTCCACGACCAGGACCTGCAGCCCCTCGCGCGCCAGCGCGTAGGCCAGGGTCGCCCCGCCCATGCCGCTGCCCACGATGATGGCGTCCCATTCCCGGGACATCGGGTCAGCGGCCATGCCACATCGCTCTTCTCATAAGGAGCTCCAGCGGGATCAAAACCTGAACGATTTCATCGCAATTGTCCCGATACCTGAGAGCGACCGCAAGTGGCCGCGCCGCGCAGCGGGCTTTTCCGCGGCGGACCGCAGTTTTATTTTGGTTTTACTTATGCCAATCGGGCGCCAAGTTACATAAACTAGGGCGTCGGGGATTTCACTGCCGCGCCAGTGCGACCGCACCTCCCAACACGTGCGATTGCGCTTGAATTGTCGGGGTTACGCGACGAGTACGCAATTCACCTGATGTCGGCTGTTGCCGACGAGTTGCAGACTGTGAAGCGTCACGATATTTTCGCGGCAGTCCAACTGTTATAAGTGCTGCGTTGCATGAGGCAAACCCGCCGCGAGGCGGGGACGCAAAGCCTCCGGTCTCGAGCCATCGAGCTGAGATAGCGGGGTTGCCGACGAGTTTCCGGTCACCGCGCCGCGCTCATCGTCTCCCGCTTTTTCTTTGCCTGGTTTCGGGTCCCGAGTTCGGGCTCCTGGGTCGCAGTCAGGTAGAGGTATAAGCGGATGTCACGCAAAGCCGTCAGAGTAACTTTGAGAGCGGGCGCATTGTTGCTCGGCGCTCTCCTTCTCGCCTCGGTCACCGCCTGTAACGGATCCTCGGCGCCTGTAGGGGCGTCCGCCGCCACCGGGTCCAGCGGCTCGAGCGGTACTTCCGGGTCGAGCGGCTCCTCCGGCTCCTCGCGGCTCCTCCGGCTCGACCGGTTCCTCGGGATCGGGATCGGGCTCCGGGTCCGGATCCGGCGGCTCCACCCCGACGACGATCAGTGGAACGCCCTCGGTCAACGCGCAGGTGGGCCTGCAGTATTCATTCGTGCCGACCGCCAGCGCGTCGAACGGTCAGGCGGTCAGCTTCAGCATCCAGAACAAGCCCGCCTGGGCCACTTTCAATACCACGACCGGCCTGCTCGCCGGCACTCCGATAGCCGCCGACGTCGGCGCGGACAAGAACGTCGTGATCAATGCGAGCGCCTCCGGGAGCTCCGCGGCGCTTCCCGCATTCACGATCATGGTCGCCGCGGCCCCGCCGCCGCCGCCCTCCACCGCTACTCCCGTCTTCAGCTTCGCCAACTTCTCGTCGCAGCCGGCCAGCATCAACCTCGGTGATGCCGAGGGTGTGGTCAGCGGCGGTGCGATCCAGCTCGCCGGTAACCAAGTGCACGACGCCGGTCAGGCCTGGTACACCACCAAGCAGAACATCACCGCTTTCACGACCGACTTTACGTTCAAGATCACCTCCAACGGCTACGGCGAATGCTTCGTCATCCAGAATGACCACCGCGGCATGGGCGCGGGCGGCGACTCCAATGGCCTGGGATATTTCGCTTACATCGAGAACCCCGCCGGCACGGCGATCGGCAACAGCGTCGCGATCGCCTTCAACGCCACCCCCAACGGCTCGAGCGGCTCGGAGTCCTATACCGGCGCGACCCCCAGCATGACCGGACTCTATCTGGACGGCGGCCTGCTCATGGACAACGGCATCATGCCCGTCCAGGACCTGATGCCGCAGGGGATCAACCTGCAGAGCGGCGACGTAGTGTCGGCGCACGTGGTTTATGACGGCTCGATCCTGTCCATGAACCTCACCGACACGGTGACGGGCAAGCAGGCGTACTTCCAGTGGCCCGTGGACATACCGGCCGTGGTCGGCGCCAATACCGCCTACATCGGCTTCAGCGGCGGCACCATCAACCCGGTCCCGCTGCTGCTCGACTCCTGGAGCTGGTCGCAGGGGTATGACACGCGCCTCGCCCAGCCCACCTTCAGTCCGGCGGCGGGCGCCTATACCTCGTCGCAGTCGGTCACGATCACCGGCCCCACCGGCGCCACCGTCTACTACACGACCAACGGCAAGCCGCCGACTACCTCCTCGACCGTCTACAGCGGACCGATCACGGTCGGCGCCAATGAAGTCGTGCAGGCGATCGCGGTCGAGAGCGGCTACACCGACAGCGAGCCGGCACAGGCCAATTACCAGGTGCAGGCCGCCGGCAGCCCGATCATCAACTTCGCGACCGGGTTCGGCAGCGCCAGCGGCCTGATGATGACCGCCGGCACGGCCACCATCAGCGGGTCCACCCTGCAACTCACCGACAGCTCGCAAAGCATCGAGATCGGGTCGGCGTTCTACGACGTGCCGGTGAACGTCCAGTCGTTCACGACCCAGTTCACCTTGAACCTCACCGGCAACGGCGATCAGAACACGCTCCTCTTCGTCATCCAGAACCAGCCGCCCGCTGCCGCGGATACGACCCTCGGCGGTGAGGCCGGCAGGCTCGCCACTGTTGGCGGTGCCGTCACCGGCGGTCCATACGCCTTCGGCTTCGAGAGTTACGGCGTCAACACGCCCGAAGGCGGCTACGGCGGCATCGTCGAGAGCGTCGCCGTGAAGTTCGACGGGTTCAACGGCGGCACTACAGGTGAGTTCACGGGCGGGGAAACACCCTACGAGCCGCAGACGACCATCTCGAATATCGATTTGACCAGCGGGCACCCGCTCGCCTGCACGCTGACATACGACGGCACGACGCTGACGCTGTCCATGAAGGACACGGTGACCAGCAAGACGTTCTCGACCAGTTGGACCGTCGACATCCCGTCCCAGGTGGGGGGCGACACCGCCTACGTCGGGTTCACGGCGTCGCTCTACACCAAATCGTCCACGCAGGACGTGACGGCATGGACTTTCGGCAACTGACGGCGACTGTTGGTTCGACCGGCTCCTCGCATCCGCCATCATATAACATCTAACACAGCGGGCTGACTTCGCGGCAAAGTGCTGCAATTCAAGCCTCCGCGCGCTCACGCCTCCGTTTCGAAATCGAGACTGTCGTGGCACGGCGACGCTCGTCTGCATCGGGAGACAGTTGCGCGCTGCGCTGCGACCGGATACTTTTCGCGCGGTCCTGCTTATGTCACACCAGCGTTTGCATGAGGCAAAACCCGCCGCGAAAGCGGGGACGCGTAGCCTCCGGTCTCGAACCACGGCGTAAGGGTAGCGGCAGCCGACGAGTGCCCAGCGCTAGAGCCAGGCTCTCATCGACTCCCGGTGCCATGTCCTGCCTCGAGTCCGGCGGAGAAACAAAGGTTTGAGTTCGGGGTTTTCCGGGTCGTCGGAAGACGACTGAGGTCTGGAGGTAGTCGCATGTCTTATAAATCCGTCAGGGTGACGGGCGCGGTCGCGCTTGGCACTTTCGTTCTCGCCACACTCGCTGCAGCCTCGACGGCTGGGGCCGCGATGGCAATCACCGGTAAGCCCGCCACCACGGTCACGGTGGGCAGTTCCTATTGGTTCGCGCCGAAGGTCAACCCCGGCAGCGCGAAGGTGATCTACAGCATCAAAAATGAGCCCAACTGGGCCCATTTCAATACGTCCACGGGCTCGCTCGCGGGCTTCCCGCAAGCCAAAGCCGTTGGTACGTACTCCAATATCGTGATCGCGGCGAAGTCCGCGAAGAGTTCCGCGTCACTGCCGGCGTTTAACATAACGGTGAAGAAGGCGGGCGGCACGACGACGCCGCCACCTCCTCCCCCGCCACCGCCACCGCCACCGCCGCCACCGCCGCCGCCTGGCGGGGGCGCCACCCAGGTATTCAGCTTCGCCAACTTCGCCTCTCAGCCCGCGAGCATCAATCTCAATGATGCCGAGGGAGTCGTCGGTGGGGCCATCAAGCTCGCCGGCAACCAGGTGCACGATGCCGGCCAGGCCTGGTACACCACCAAGCAGAACATCCAGTCGTTTACGACGGACTTCACATTCACGATCACCTCGGCCGGCTACGGCGAGACCTTCGTCATTCAGAACGATCCCCGCGGCATGGGCGCCGGCGGTGATTCCAATGGCCTGGGATATTTCGCCTATAGCGTGAATCCGGCCGGCACCGCGATCGGTGACAGCATCGCCATCGCCTTCAATGCGACCCCGAACGGCTCGAGCGGCTCGGAGTCCTACACCGGTCCGAGCCCCAGCATGACCGGCCTCTATGTGGACGGCGGCCTGCTCATGGACAACGGCATCATGCCCGTCCAGGATCTGATGCCGCAGGGAATCAATCTCCAGAGCGGTGACCTGGTGGCGGCGCACGTCGTTTACGACGGCTCCATCCTGTCGATGAACCTCACCGACAAGGGGACGGGGAAGCAGGCCTACTTCCAGTGGCCGGTGAACATCCCCGCGGTCGTCGGCGGCGACAGCGCCTACATCGGCTTCAGCGGCGGCACCATCAACCCGGTCCCGCTGCTGATCAACTCTTGGACCTGGTCGGAGGGTTATGACACCCGCCTCGCCCAGCCCACCTTCAGCCCGGCGGCCGGCGCGTATACGTCCTCGCAATCGGTCACGATCAACGGGCCTTCCGGCGCGACCATCTACTACACGACCAATGGCAAGCCGCCGACCACCGCCTCGGCGGTCTACAGCGGCCCGATCACGGTCAGCTCCAATGAAGTCGTCCAGGCCATCGCGGTCGCGAGCGGCTACACCAACAGCGAGCCGGCACAGGGCAACTACCAGGTGCAGGCGAGCGGCAGCCCGATCATCAACTTCGCGAACGGGTTCGCCAACGCCGGCGGCCTGCTGATGACCGCCGGAACCGGCGCGATCAGCGGCTCTACGCTGCAGCTCACCAACAGTGCGCAAAGCATCGAGATCGGGTCGGCGTTCTTCGCCGTGCCGGTGAACGTCCAGTCGTTCACGACGCACTTCACCCTGAACCTCTCAGGGTATGCCGATCAGAACACCATGCTGTTCGTCATCCAGAACCAGCCGGCGGCGGCGTCCGACACCAGCCTCTCCAACAGCCGGTCAGTCAGCGGCGGGCCCTACGCCATGGGCTTCGAGGAATACGGTGTCAGCAATCCTGACGGCGGCTATGGCGGCCTGATGAGCAGCGTCGCCGTGAAGTTCGACCTTTGGAATGGCGGCACCACCGGCCTCTACACCAATGGCCAGACTCCGTACGAGCCGCAGACGACTATCCAGAACGTCAACCTCGCCAGCGGCGACCCGATAGCGTGCACGCTCACGTATAGCGGTACGACGCTGTCTCTGGCGATGACTGATACGGCGACGGGCAAGACGTTCTCGACACAATGGAGCAACGTCAACATTCCGAGCGATGTGGGTGGGAACACCGCTTACGTCGGATTCACCGGATCGCTCTACACCGCCCCGTCCACGCAGGACGTGTCGGCGTGGACCTTTGCCAACTGAGTCCACGACGGGTTGGAACGGATCGATTGCGGGTTCGCAGCACACTGTGCCGCAGGAAGTCGCGAAACTAGCAGGGAACTGCAATCGATCCGCGCCTCAGCGCGCAAAGCTTGAGTAAGCCGACGGCATGACCAGGGCGATGCTCGGATCCATGAGCGTCGCGCGCGGCACCCCGATGGCGATGACAAAGTACCGGCGTCCGGCTTCGAGCCAGTACGCCGGTAATTTTTTTGCGCCCCGGTGCGCTGACACCAGACCGCTGCCTGTTGGCCCCGCCGATTTCTCCTCCTCCGCCAGCATATAACCTCCAACACTGCGGGCGGGATCGTATCGAAGTGCTGGAATTGAAGCCTCCGAGCGCTCGCGCCGCCTTCGACCGGGACTGTCGTGGCACGGCGACGCCGCGCGCCCGCCGCGGTCTGCATCGGGAGACAGGTTGCGCGATATGCGCTGACACGATACTTTCCGCGCGGTCTTGCTTGTTGTTCCATCTGCGTTTGCATGAGGCAAAACCCCGCAGCCAAAGCGGGGACGCATAGCCTCCGGTCTCGAACCACGGTGTGAGGCAGCGGCAGCCGACGAGCGTCCAGCCACAGGGCCGGGCTCTCATCGTCTCCCGATGCCAAGTGCTGTCTCGAGTCCGGCCGAGAAAATAAAGTCTGAGCCCGGGGTGGTCGATGAAGAAGCATAAAGATTTGAGAGGTCGGTCGCATGTCACGCAACGCCACGAAGGTAGCGAGCACGCTCGGGCTCGGCGCGCTGGTTCTCACCGCATTGGCTTCTGCCTCGACCGCCGGGGCCGCCACGCTGACGATCAGCGGCACGCCCGTCACCGCGGTCACCGCGGGCAAGCCATACTGGTTCGCACCGCGAGTCAGGGTTTCCAGAGGTCAAAGAGTTAAGTTCAAAATCAGGAACCAGCCCGGCTGGTCCATCTTCAATGCATCGACGGGCTCACTCTCGGGATTCCCGCAGGCGCGGGTCGAGGGCACGGATTCGAACATCATCATCTCAGCGAGCACCGCGACGCGCACTGCCTCGCTTCCTTCGTTTAACATAACGGTCAGCGCCCCGGGCACGTCTTCACCGCCTCACCGCCCTCACCGCCCTCACCGCCGCTCACCGCCGCCCTCACCGCCGCCCTCGCCGCCGCCCTCACCGCCGCCTTCACCGCCGCCCTCGCCGCCGCCTTCACCGCCGCCTTCGCCGCCGCCTTCGCCGCCGCCTTCGCCGCCGCCCTCACCGCCGCCGCCGACTCAGGGCGGGGGTGCCACCCAGGTTTTCAGCTTCGCGAACTTCGCGTCGCAGCCCAGCAGCATCAACCTCGGTGATGCCGAGGGTTTCGTCAACGGCGCGATCAAGCTCGCGGGTAACCAGGTGCACGATGCCGGCCAGGCCTGGTACACCACCAAACAGAACATCCAGTCGTTCACAACCGACTTCACGTTCACGATCACCTCGAACGGCTACGGGGAAACCTTCGTCATCCAGAATGACCCCCGCGGCATGGGTGCGGGTGGCGACTCCAATGGCCTGGGATATTTCGCCTATAGCGGGAATCCGGCGGGTACCGCGATCGGCAACAGCGTTGCGATCGCCTTCAACGCCACCCCTAATGGCTCGAGCGGCTCGGAGTCCTATACCGGCGCGACCCCCAGCATGACCGGACTCTATCTGGATGGCGGCCTGCTCATGGACAACGGCATCATGCCCGTCCAGGACCTGATGCCGCAGGGAATCAACCTGCAGAGCGGCGACGTGGTTGCCGCGCACGTCGTTTATGACGGATCGATCCTCACCATGAACCTCACTGACACGGTGACGGGCAAGCAGGCGTACTTCCAGTGGCCTGTGAACATACCCGCCGTCGTCGGGGGCGATACCGCTTACATCGGATTCACCGGCGGCACCATCAATCCGGTGCCGCTGCTGATCAACTCGTGGACCTGGTCGCAGGGCTATGACACGCGCCTCGCCCAGCCAACGTTCAGCCCGGCTGCCGGCCCCTATACGTCCACGCAGTCGGTCACGATCAGCGGGCCTTCGGGCGCCACGATCTACTACACGACCAACGGCAAGCCGCCGACCACCGCCTCGACCGTCTACAGCGGCCCGATCACGGCCAGCTCCAATGAAGTCGTCCAGGCCATCGCGGTCGCGAGCGGCTACAGCAACAGCGAGCCGGTGCAGGCCAACTACCAGGTGCAGCCCGCCGGCAGCCCGATCATCAACTTCGCGGACGGGTTCGCCGGCGCGAACGGCCTGCTGATGACCGCGGGAACGAGCGCGATCAGCGGCTCCACGCTGCAGCTCACCGACAGCTCGCAGAGCATCGAGATCGGATCGGCATTCTATGATGTGCCGGTGAACGTCCAGTCGTTCACGACGCAGTTCACCCTGAACCTCTCAGGGTATGCCGATCAGAACACCATGCTGTTCGTCATCCAGAACCAGCCTGCGGCCAGCTCTGATACGACCCTCGGCGCTGGCGCCGGCAGCCTCGGCCCCGTCGGCGGTACCGTCAGCGGCGGCCCATATGCCTTCGGCTTCGAGCAGTACGGCGTCAATCATCCCGATGGGGGCTATGCCGGCCTCGTTTCGAGCGTCGCGGTGAAGTTCGACCTCTGGAACGGCGGCACCACGGGTCTCTACACCAACGGAGAGACGCCGTACGAACCGCAGACGACCATCTCGGGTGTCAACCTGAGCAGTGGCGACCCGATACTCTGCACGCTCACGTACAGTGGCACGACGCTGTCCCTCACGATGAAGGACACCGTAACGGGCGGCACGTACTCGACTCAGTGGACTAACGTCGACATTCCGTCACAAGTGGGAGCTGACACGGCTTACGTCGGGTTCACCGGCTCGCTCTACACCGCCCCGTCCACGCAGGACGTGACAACGTGGACGTTCGGCAATTGAGGAGCGTTGGTTTGTTAGTATGGTCGGGGGCGCTCGGACTGCAAGCCGGGGCGCCCCCGAGCCTCGATCGAGGCCGTCTTGACCAGGCTGCGACGTGCACCCCATTTTGTCGCTCGATGCAGACGGGTTGCGCACTGGGCATTGACGCGATACTTTCGCGGCGGTTTTTCGTTTGTCATAACCCCGCCACGCAGCGGGGACGCATAGCCTCCGGTCTCGAACCACGGCGTGAGGTAGCGAGTGGCGACGAGCGTCCAGCGACAGCGCCGGACTTTCATCGTCGCCCGATGCCATGTGCTGTCCCGACTCCGGCGGAAAAGTAAAATTCGGACTCGGGGTGGTGGATGAAGAAAGTAAACCTGGGAGCGCGCGCGCTTCGGCTCGGCGCGCTCTTTCTTGGCACGATGGCCGCGGCCTCGATCGCCGGTGCCGCTACGCTCACCATCAGCGGCAAACCCCCCGCCACGGTCACGGCGACCAAAGCGTATTGGTTTGCCCCGAAGGTGAAGGCTCCAGCGGGTGCTAAGGTAACTTTCAGTATCACGAACGAGCCCAAGTGGGCCTTTTTCAATAAGTCGGCCGGGACGCTCTCGGGATTTCCGGCCGCCAAGACCGTCGGCAAATATGCCGGCATCGTGATCAAAGCGAGGACCGCCGCCGGGGCCTCGGCGTCACTTCCTGCTTTCAGTATCACGGTCGAGAAGGCGTCTGGTACTCCCCCGCCCCCGCCGCCCCCGCCGCCGCCACCGCCACCGCCACCGCCACCGCCGGGCGGGGGCGCCACCCAGATTTTCAGCTTCGCGAACTTCGCGTCGCAACCCAGCAGCATCAATCTCGATGATGCCGAGGGCTTCGTCGGCGGAGCGATCGAGCTCGCCGGCGAGCACGTGCACGATGCCGGCCAGGCCTGGTACACCACCAAGCAGAACATCCAGTCGTTCACGACCGACTTCACGTTCACGATCACCGCGAACGGCTACGGGGAAACCTTCGTCATCCAGAACGATCGGCGCGGGATGGGCGCCGGCGGCGACTCCAATGGCCTGGGATATTTCGCTTACGCCGAGAACCCCGCCGGCACCGCCATCGGCAGGAGCGTCGCGATCGCCTTCAACGCCACCCCCAATGACTCGAGTGGCTCGGAGTCCTACACCGGCGCGACACCCAGCATGACCGGGCTCTATCTGAACGGCGGGATGCTGATGGACAACGGCATCATGCCGGTCCAGGACCTGATGCCGCAGGGAATCAATCTCCGGAGCGGCCATAAAGTCTCGGCACACGTCGTTTATGACGGCTCCATCCTCTCCATGAACCTCACCGACACGGCGACGGGAAAACAGGCGTACTTCCAGTGGCCAGTGAACATACCCGCTGTCGTCGGCGGCGATACCGCCTACATCGGGTTCACCGGCGGCACCATCAATCCGGTCCCGCTGCTGATCAACTCCTGGAGCTGGTCGCGGGGATATGACACGCGCCTCGCCCAGCCCACCTTCGGTCGGGTCTCGGGCGCCTATACATCGGCGCAGTCGGTCACGATCGGCGGCCCTTCCGGCGCGAGGATCTACTACACGACCGACGGCAAGCCGCCGACGACCGCCTCCACCGTTTACAGCGGCGCGATCATGGTCAGCTCGAATAAAGTCGTCCGGGCCATCGCGGTCAAGAGCGGCTACACGAACAGCCAGCCGGCGCAGGGCAATTATCAGGTCCAGGCCGCCGGCAGCCCGATCATCAACTTTCCGAGCGGATTCGCCAACGCGAGCGGCCTTCTGATGACTGCCGGAACCGGCGCGATCAGCGGCTCCGCTCTGCAGCTCACGAGCAGCTCGCAGAGCATCGAGATCGGGTCGGCATTCTATGCCGTGCCGGTGAACATCCAGTCGTTCACGACCCATTTCACCTTGAAGCTCTCGGGGAACGCCGACCAGAACACGATGCTCTTCGTCATCCAGAACCAGCCGGCGGCCACCGCTGATATGAACCTCAGCGCCGCCGCAGGTACCCTATCCGCTGTAGGCGGCACCGTCAGCGGCGGGCCCTATGCGTTCGGCTTCGAGGATTACGGCGTCGATCATCCGGACGGCGGCTATGCCGGCCTCTCCTCGAGCGTCGCCGTGAAGTTCGACCTCTGGAATGGCGGCACCACGGGTTTCTACACCCATGGGGAAACGCCATACGAGCCGCAGACCACCATTTCCAATATCAATCTCACCAGCGGCGACCCGATCGCCTGCACACTGACCTACAGCGGCACGACGCTGTCACTGACGATGAAGGATACGGTGACAGGTGGGACATTCTCGACAAAATGGAACGGTGTCGACATTCCGGCTCAGGTCGGAGCCGACACGGCTTACGTCGGGTTCACCGGGTCGCTCTACACCGCCCCGTCTATGCAGGAAGTGACGGCGTGGACCTTCGCCAAATGAGTCCGCGAAAGGCCGGAACTGATCGATTGCGCGATCGCAGCACGCTGTGCCGCAGGAAATCGCGGAAGTAGTGCGGCACGGCCGTCGATCCACGGCCCAGCGCGAAACGTTTGAGCAGGCCGACGGGATAGGCCAGCACGACGCATCAGATCTATCAGGATCGTGTGCGGCACGCCGAAAGCGACGGCAAAATACCGGCGTCTGGATTCGAACCAGTACGCCGGTAGCTCTTTGGGGCCGCCGGTGCGCTCCATCGTCTTGGTGCTGTGGCCGGCGACGTGCATGACGCGACTCTCCGGCACGTACCAAGTCGGGAAGCCGGCCTCGCGGGCTCGGCGGCAGAAGTCGGTCTCCTCGAAATAGAGGAAATAGTTCTCGTCGAAACCGCCGAGGGTCTCGAAGACCCGCGCCCGGATCAGCATCGAGGCGCCGCGAAATCCAATCCACGGGCTGCGCCGCGCGGCTCATGGTCCGCGGTACCTGCCATCTCTGGAACAGGCGCGACACGAGCCCGATGTGCAGTGCGGCACAGAGCTCGCTGATGAGCGAGGGGAAACGGAAGGCGATCGGCCAGTCGCTGCCGTCGAGATTCTCGAAGCTGCTGCCGGCGATTCCCACCGCGCCGTGACTCTCCAGGAACCGCACCAGCGCCGTGATGGCGCCAGGCTCCACCTGCGCATCCGGATTCAGCAGGTGCAGGTAATCGGGCGCGTCTTCCTCGAACGCCCTGCATGCAGCCAGGTTGTTGCCGTAGGCGAAGCCGCCATTCCTGGGAGCGAGGATCAGGGTGACCCAGGAGCCCCAGCCGTTCTCCTCGATGGCCTGCTGCAGAATCGGGTAATCGCCGGAGGCGTTGTCGACCACGATGGCGCGAATGGCGATGTCGGGGGTGGCGCTCGCCGCCTGCGCCTGCACCGATCGCAGATTCTCGATCGTCAGCGGCGCCGATTTGTAGCTGACGATCAGGACGACGACATTCACGGTGCGCATAGGATTCGAGCCGCGCGCTAGCGCTTCGAGCGCACCCACTTCGACTGCG
The DNA here is from genome assembly GCA_963726045.1 of uncultured Pseudomonadota bacterium. GTDB lineage: Bacteria > Pseudomonadota > Gammaproteobacteria > Steroidobacterales > Steroidobacteraceae > 13-2-20CM-66-19. The sequence continues at coordinate 154,891 of CAVSAZ010000006.1, read as the reverse complement.
GCTTGAAGAGGAACCGCAGGTAGAGCGGCAGCTTGCAGAGCGCGTAGATCACCGCCAGCGCCAGATCCCGGCCCGAGACCGCCCGGCGGCCGAACCGTCCCCAGGACAACATGACGGCGCTGCCGAAGAGCAGCACGGCACCCGTCGACACCAGAAGGGGCAGGCTCTGTCGCGCGGTCAGCTCGAATACGAGTGCGATGGCCCAACCCGCGCTCAGCAGCATGGCGAGCAGCGCGAGCGGCGGCACGCTCAGGTCCAGCGCCATGGCGGCGAGCGTCGCATCTCGACGGACGATGCCCTGCAGCAGCAGTTTCGGACCGTCACTGAAGATGGAGCGCAAATGGCCATGCTCCCAGCGCGTGCGCTGGCTGCTGATGCCTTCGCTGGAGGTGGGGAATTCGCTGGTGACCAGGGCCGCGGTGCAGAACCGGGGCGGCCAGCCGCGTCGGGCGAGATCGATTCCGAGCTTCAGGTCCTCCACGAGGTGTCCCGTGGCGAGGCTCATCGCCCGCATGCAGACCCACGGGAAAGCCATTCCGGTGCCCATCAGCTGACAGGGCAGCCCCAGCCGCTGCAGCCCCAGAGGCCGGATGTGGTTCTTGATCAGCCAGGCGAATTCCGCGATCCGCACCTTGAGTCCCGCGCCCCTCGGGCGCCCGCATCAGGTCGATGGCCTGAACCGGGGCTCCGGAGGCTTGCACGGTTGCAGCGAGAACCGCCACCGACCCGGGCGCCACCACACAATCGGCGTCGACGATGATGACCACATCGGGCGGGTCGTTCTCGAGGTGACGCACGCCGTAATCCAACGCATAGCCTTTGCCCCGAAGCTCCGTGTTCTGCCGCCTGATGGCTTGCGCGCCTTCGTTGCGCGCGATCTGCTCGGTCTGATCCGAGCAGTTGTCCGCGACGACCAGCAAACGGTCACCCGGGCGCAGCTGCGGCGCGATGGACCTGAGCGTCCTCGCGATCGTGGTCTCTTCGTCATGCGCGGGGATCAGGACGGCGATGCGCCCCGTTCCTCCTGCGGGAGGAAGCGAGCGTGCTTTGACCGGCATCATCGCCACGGCCACCTCCACGAAAAGAACCGCCGCCGGAATCAGCAGCAGCACGCAAACGAAGGTGAGGACGAAGGCGGTCATTTTGCCCGGAAGAGCGCCGCCAGCTTGCGCGCTTCCTCGTCGATGGAATGCAGACTGACGACGCGCCGGTGCGCGGCCTCGCCCATCCGTTCGAGCTCTTCCTGCGGGCACCGCAGGCACTGCTCCATGGCCTGCGCCAGAGTCCTCCACCGACCCCGCGGGAAACATCCAGCCGGTCTCACCGTGCGTCGACCAGCTCCGGAATGCCGGCGACGTAGGTCGCTCAGTACCGGACGGCGCAGCGCCATCGCCTCCATGATGACGACCGGCAGTCCCTCGGCGAAGCTCGGCAGCACCATGCGCCCGCGACGCCAACAGCTCCTCGCGGACCGGCGCTGCTGCTGATCCAGCCTGTGATGCGCACGCAATGCTCGAGCCGCAGTGCTGTCGATCAGCGCCTCGAGCTCCGGGCGCAACGGCCCGTCGCCGGCCAGCACGAGCTCGAAATCGACGTTGCGCTCGGCGAGCAGCGCCGCCGCCTCGATGAGCAGCAGCTGACCCTTCGCCTCGCACAGCCGCCCGACGCAGACCAGGCGCGGCGGACGGGCGGGCCGCGGGCCAGGTGGCGACATCCAGTAGATACGGCTCTTCAGTCCGCAGTGGACGATCGATGCGGATCTTGTGCCAGTCCTCATAGCGGAGCCGCACATGAAGAGCTGACTGCGGCAGAAGCTGCTGATCGCGACGACGAAGGGAGCGCGCCGGATCTTTTCCGTCAAGCCCATCGGCCGCATGAACTCTTCGGGCCCGTGCACCGTGAAGCTGTAGGGCGGGCCGCCGAGCGCGTGCGACCAGCATCGCCACCTCGGCGGAATTGGTGCCGAAATGGGCGTGGATCTGCTCGGCGCCCGAACGCCCGCACCCAGCCGAGCACGCGGCAGGCCTCGCGCAGGTAGATCAGATGGTAGAGCAGCGGGCGATCGGATGCTGCGCGCCATCCTCACGGCCAGGCGCAGCGCGCGCGAAGAAACGCAGCGGCGAGCGCAGCAGCGTCGGCAGCACGGCGAGGCAGCAGCGCGCGAGCGCCGCCGCGAAGCACGTATTGCGTGCGCTCGCGCTCGCGCTGATCCTCAGCGTCCGGCAGCGGCTCATCCCAGCCGCGCAGCGCGATGCGCTGCACCGTCAAGCCCTGCCGCTCTAACGCCAGAATTTCGCGCCGGATGAAGCTGTGGCTGACCTTGGGGTACTGGTTGATGAAATAAGCGATCTTCAAACGAGGCTTACTTGTATTCGATGATAGGTGACTCGACCTTCCACAACCGGTCCCGGGTGAACTTCAGCTGCCCCAGCATTTCGGGAAATTTACCGAGGAACAGCATGCTGCCGCGCAGCCAGCTGCGCGCCGTCGGTCTGCCGTCCTTGAGCGCGATGCGCACCACCTGCAGCGGATAGATCAACAATGCCAGCAACACCCAGGGCCGCAGCAGCAGCGCGCCGGCGACGGCGATGACCGGCAGCCACAACCCCCACAGCCATATGCGGCGTGATTCGGCCACCCAGTGCCGCTCCGGCGGCTTGCCGTGCAGGTACGCACCCTGGGCATACGCGTAGCCGACTCCGCACCGCCCGCGTCCACCACTGGGAGAAGCGAATCAAGGAAGCATCGTGCAGCGTCATCTCCGTGGCGACGTGCCAGATCTGCCAACCCGACTTGCGCAGCCTGACACAGAGCTCCGGCTCCTCGCCACAGATCAGTCGCGGATTGAAGCCGCTCACCTGGCTGAAGGCTTTGACGCGCATTACCGCGTTGCCGCCGCACGCTGAGTTTCCCCTACCTCAAAGGCGCTCCACTCCATGTCACAGAGGAGATTGTAGATGGACTTCTCGGGATGCCGCTCGCGCACGCGTCCCCACACTACGGCCGCGCGCGGATGCTGCTCGAAAAACTGCACGGCAGCCGACGACCATCCGCAGACCACCTCGCAGTCGCCGTCCACGAAAAAGACGTATTCGAGCGACGGGTGCAGCGCCATCAGTTTGCGAAAACCCTCGTTCCTCGCCCGCGCGGCGGTGAACGGGACTTTGATGTCGAGCTCCACGACACTGGCGCCGCGCCCCAGGCTCATGGCCAGCGAATCATCGGTGGATCCGGAGTCGACATACACGGTGTGGCTCATGAGCCCGCTGAGGGAGTCGAGACACCGCTTCAGGCGATCGCCCTCGTTCCTGCCGATGACCACGACCCCGAGGGTGCGCGACACTCGCTCACAGCGCGCCGATTCCGTCCCGTGGGGATCGGTACCGGCCGGCCGCGTCGATTCGGTGGTGGCGTCCTGCCCGATGTTCAAATCATTGTTCACGGGACTAAATGCATCGGATACAGGCCCGTCGATCTTATAGTAAAGGGCCGCTCCAAACTGGGCGCGGCTCGCATAATGCGGGGGGGGACGACCCGGTATTGTAATAATGCGTAACGCCGGGGCCGGCGGCTGCCGGGCCGCATGTTGGCTGGCGATGGTCCGTTGGCTCAGCCGCCCGATCAGCTCTGCCCGCCCGACTCTCCGTAGCCGTAGTAGCCGTAATAGCCCGGACCGCCGGTTTCGTGCGCCTCGTTGAGCACCAACCCGTAGAGCTTGGCTTTGTCCACCTGCGCGATGGCATCGAGCAGCGCCTGCCGTGGCGTCTTGCCGGCGCGCGCCACCATGAGAATCTGCCCCGGGATCTGCTTCATGGCCCGCGCCTCACTCGAGACGAGGAGCGGCGAGGAGTCCATCAGCACCAGGCGCCGCGGGCGCAGCGCCGTCAGCCGCGCTGCGATCTGCGCCATGCGTGCACTCCCGATCAGCTCCGACGCGGCCACCTCCGGAGCCTTGCCGGCGGGCAATATCTCGAGCCCGGGGATGTCGGTTGCCAGCACCATCGATTCCACATCGACCGCCGTATTGGCGAGCGCATTGAGCAATCCAGGCTCTTCCTGTACGCCCAGCGAATGGCTGAGATGCGCCTTCGGCACGTCGCCATCGACGAGCAGCACCGAGACGTCGCGCTCGCGCGCGATACTGAACGCAAGGTTGAGCGCGGTGAAGGTCTTGCCGTCCGCGGGCAGCGCGCTCGCGACGAGAATGAGCCGCGCCTCCTGCTTGGCCTCGGTGGCGATGGCGCGTGCGATCAGCGGGCGCTTGATCTCCCGGTAGTAGTCCGCGAAGCGCCGCTCCTCGCTGAGCTCGGGGATCTCACCTCTGGCCCGCAGCGCCGCGAGGTCGACCGAAATGCGTCGATGTGCCACCGTTCCCTGCAGATCCATGCGATCGGCGGCGGGTAGTCCGGTCGGGCGCGCCGGTGACGGAGTGTCGGTGCGCCGTAGCCTGCCGATCGCGTTCTCGATGATGCTCATGCTGTGTTTACACCGCCGGCACGCCGCCCAGTCGCACTCCCTTATAACTCAACACCACCACCACGAAGAAGCCGGCGATCAGAACCACCATAGCCAAGGTGAAACGCGCCAGGTCGCCGCGGAAGACCTGGGTCGCTGCGCGAGGGGAACGCCGTCCCGACGACCGACACCGGGATCCCCGTCAGCTGCCGCAGTCCGCTCGGCGGAGCCGACCACCGGCAGGTGCTGGTTGAGCCAGTAAGCAAGGCCCGCGCCCGCGCCGAGCGCAGCCAGCAGCACCACCCCGAGAAGCTCGCCGCGCTTCGGCGATACCGGCGTCATAGCTCACGGTGGGCGTCTCGCACCAACTCGAAGCGCACCGCGCCCGCGTTGCCCGCCTGCTGCCCGAGGCGCGCCTTGTCATAGCTTGCGAGCAGCGCCGCGTACTGTTTCTTGTTGATGTCGTAGTCGCGGCTCAGCTGCGCGTACTGCGCCTCGAGCTGCGGCGTGGAATCGAGGAGCTTCTTCAGGTCCTTCGCCTTCTGCTGGTGATCGCCCAGCTCCGTCTGCAGGTCCGCGATCTCGACATCGCGTCCTGTTGAGCGACAGCACGATACCCTGGTAGATGGGGTTGGAGCTGGCCCCGCTCGAGGCCGCGGCCTAGGCATCGCCGCGCTGCAGCGCCTCGATCTCCTCGCGCCCGGCGCTGCTTCAGCTGCGCGAGCTCCTGCTGCGTGGCGATCACGTCCGGATATTTGTCGGTGTACTTGAGCAGCAGCTGATTGAGATGTGCCTGCGCCGCCTGGATCTGCGACAGCGTATCGCCGCCGATCACCGCGCCGTTCGGCCCGATGACCGGGCGTCGCGTCGGTGGCGGAGATCGCCGCGCTGCCATGGAGCTGTTGCGTCAGCGCCTTCGCGACGGCTCTGCGCGATCAACAGCTTGGTCTTGATGTCCTCGATCGCCTGGCTCTCCTGCTCGCAGCTGCTGAAATAGCTGCCCTGCTCGCGTGGGCAGCAGGCCGAAATGCTGCGACTTGAAGGCCGCGAGCCGGTCCTCGGCATCCTGCAGACGCTTCTCGTAGGCATCGATCTGCGACTTGAGGAATTCCTGCGCGTGCTCCGAGCCCTGCTCGCTCCCGCCCAGGGTCTCGTTCACCAGATCGCTCGTCAGCAGCTTCACCAGGGCGAGCGCGCGCTGCTGATTGACGTCCGTGTACATGATGCCGTAGGTCGCGCTGCCGGCCTGGCCACCCTCGGAAGGGCCCTGGTCGATCGTGATGTCGACGCGCTTGGCGAAGGAGCTGAGGGCTGCCGCGCGGCGCTTGTCGGTCAGCCCGCTCGCGGGCACCAAGCCGACCTGTTGCGCGAAGCGGCTGAGTTGCGGACCCGACAGCAGTGCCTGACGCACGTAGTCCAGCTCACCGCTCACGTCCGGAGCGACGACGAGGCCCTCCAGCGCGGGCTGCAAGGCGGTGCGCGTGTTGACCAGCACCTTGGATTCGGCTGCGTATCGTCGGGAATGCGCGAAAATCATCAGTCCAGCCGACCAGCGCAACGATGCATCATCACGCCGAATGCATGCCAGCGGAAATCGCCATGCCGCCGCGTACCTGGTCGAGAATCGGATCGAATCTTTGGTTCATCGGCCTTGGAGCTCTTGTCGTGCGGCATAGCCGTAGCGCGCGCCCAGGTTGCCGTGCGAGGGCATATACCTCAAAAGACGAGTATTATGTCATCTGCCTGGGAAACCGCGAAAACCGCGAAAACGTGCGCTGGTTCTCAAGTTCGCGCGCCTGCGGAGGGAGCACCGGCGGGTCACGTTATGATTGCGGTTCGATCGAGGGCGCTTATAAGCAAAAGAGCACATGCATTGCCGCGGAATACACGTGAATGACTCCCGCTGATCCTTCGCTGCTGCCGCAACTGCTCCTCCTGTCCGCCGACACGCCGGACGCGCTCGAGCAGGAGACCGCCGACTTACGCCAGAGGCTCCTGCAGTCCGACTCCAGTCTGAGCGACTCGTTGCTGCGCTGCAGCGGGTCGCAAGGATGCCGCCCACAGGAGGATGCTGGTCTGCGGTAGCCGCGAGGACGCGCGGGCCGCACTCGATGAGAAGCGCTCCAATCGGGTACTGACGGGCACGTCGACAATGGCGTTCGGCCGACGGTTTTGCTCTTGCCCGGGATTGGCGATCAGTACGTGGGCATGGGCTACGGCCTCTATGCGACGCGCGCGGTCTTCAGGGAGGAAGTCGACCGCTGCGCGGAAATCCTGCTGGATTATCTGGGAACGGACATCCGCCAGATCCTCTACCCCGCGGGAGACGCGTGGAAGAGCGTCGCCGCGGCACCGGGCGTCGATCTCAAGAGAATGCTCGGCCGCACCGCCGCCGAGCCGCCGGATCCTGACACCGCGCGGCTGAACACCACGCTGTTCGCTCAGCCCGCGCTCTTCACCATCGAATACGCGACCGCCCGGCTTTGGCACTCGCTCGGGGTCATGCCCGATGCCCTGCTCGGACACTCCATGGGCGAGTACGTGGCCGCGTGTCTCGCGGGAGTCTTCTCGCTGCGGGACGCGCTGAAGACTGGTCGCGAGCCGCGCCCGACTGGTCAACGATCTGCCCGAAGCGGTGATGCTGGCCGTCATGCTGCCGGAGCAGGAGCTGCGCCCGCTGCTGCCCGACGATCTCGAGGTCTCACTGCTCAACGGCCCGGCCCACTGCGTGGTGGCGGGCGCTCCCGAGGCCGCCGCCCGATTCGAAGAGACACTGACCGCCCGCGGCGTGATCTATCGGCGGGTACAGAACGGCCACGCGTTTCATACCCGGCAGATGGAGCAGATCTGCGCGCCGTTCCTCGCGGAGCTGCGCACGGTCAGGCTTCGCGAGCCGGCGATCCGCTATCTCTCCAATGTGACCGGCGACTGGATCACGCCGCAGCAGGCGACCGATCCCGAGTACTGGCTGCTGCACGTCACCCACACCGCACGCTTCAGCGATGCGCTGGGTCGACTCTGGCAGCTCGGCGACCCCATTCCGCTCGAATGCGGGCCGGGGCGCACCTTGAGTGTTCTCGCCGTGCAGCACCCGGATCGCAAGATCACTCTGCAGGGGGCGATCTGGTCCATCCGCCAGCGCTATGAGAACGAGGCGGACGAGCTGGTCCTGCAGCGCGCGATCGGCAAGGTCTGGCTCGCGGGCGGCTCCGTCCTGCGCAGTCGGATTCCGCCCGACGGCGATGTCCACCCTGCTGTGCAGCCGCAGGCCGCTCCCGCGGAGCTCGCCGCGATTGCCCCGGCGAGAGCGGCCGAGCTTCCGGTCAAGGAAAGCTCCCAGTCGCCGCGCCTGCCGATGCGGACGAGCCCGCCAACGCCCGCGAGCGCGAGCTCGTCGAGATCTGGCGCACGGCGCTCATTCGCCCGTACATCGGCGTCAACGACAGTTTTGGCGCCCTGGGCGGCGATTCATTGAGCTCGATCGCCGCCATCATGGCGATGCAGCGCGCCGGCGTACCTGATGAGGTGGCCCGGGGGCTCTACCGCGGACTCACCATCCGCCAGATGGTGCAGGAGGAATCGGCGGCCGGACCGGCTGTCTCCCAGCAGAGGCCCCAAACTCGCGTCGGTCGACACGGCGGTGCTGGTCAGGGCGCTCGCGATCTACGTGGTGGTCGCCAGCCACTTCGGCCTCAGCGGCCTGCTCGGCAACACCTCCCTGATGGTGGTATCGGGCTTCAGCTTCGCCAAGTTCCAGTTGCGGGCGATAGAGAAGGCACGGAGTATCCAACCGGTGTTCCAGCTCATGCTGAAGCTCGCAATTCCCTGCTTTCTCTTCACGGTCATCCATCAGGCAATGCACGGGGCGGTGCAGCTCAAATCCTGGCTGTTCATCGACAACTGGCTGGATCCCCGGCCCTTCGGGAAATACGAATCGCCCTACTTCATCGATCTGTTGCTGCAGACCTGGCTGCTGGCCGGACTGCCGCTCGCGATCGCCGGCATCCGCCGCTTCGCCGCCAAAAAGGAATATTCCTACGCGCTCTCGCTTCTCGCGGTGGCGTGGCCGGCGAGCGTGATCATTCCGCTCATCTGGGACCCCGCCCGCCTCTGGCTGGCGGTGCCCTACATGTATCTTTGGCTCTTCGCCATCGGCTGGTGCGCGGCCTATAGCCGCACCACCGGGCAGAGGGTCATGACCAGCGTTGCGTTTGTGGCCCTGAACGCCGTCGACTACTACGCGCACATCGGGTTCCCCGTGGGCTGGTATGTCGTCGTGGCGGGCCTCGCGGTGACCTGGTTCGAGGAGCTGCCGGCGCGGTTCCCGCAGTTCGTGGCCACGATCCTGGTCGGGGCCGCCGCATCATCCCTCTTCATCTACCTGACGCACTAGCAGTTCGCCGAGCTGACGCAGGTTCCCTTCTCGCTATTGCACCGCACGGCGCCCCCTCTGGTGAAGGTCGCCGGCGGCATGTTCGGCGGCTACCTGGTCTGGGTGGGCTGGAACTACATCTCCCAGCTCACATTGAAGCGGCTACGCCGACCGGGCGGCTGGACCGATCTGCGTCTGAGCGAAAGTGACGTCTAGCGGCGGCGGCGGCGCGCCTAGGGCGAGCCGGTGTATCTCAGCACGGACTGCTGGTTCTTCGGATCGCGATAGACGATCTCGAACCCCAACCCGAGCATCGTCTCCCGGCACTCGTCGTTTCCGTACGCGATCAGCGAGCGATGCCGCGTGAAGTGATCGAGATTCAATCTCAGGAACCTCTCCATGATGACCGCATCGAAGGGATTGAACATGAAGAAAAGGGTGTTTCCTTCAGGTGCTTTCCACTGCGAGGCGTCGGCGACCACGAACGATACGTCTTTCCAGCCGAGCTTGGCGACGTTGCCTTTGGCCGCCTCGATCAGAGGTTCCGAGAAGTCGATCCCATAGACCTTCGCGAAGCCGAAGTACTTCCTCGCGAACAGGCAAGGCAGCCCCTTGCCACACCCGATGTCGACGAAGTTTTGAAACTGAATCCCGCTCGACAGCGCCTCTTTGAGCAACGCCTTCAGAAGATGGTTGGAGTACGGCCGATAATTATTCGAGTGCGCCAGGGAATCCTTCGAGCTCGTGGAAAGCTCTTCACGGGGAATGAATCCGCCGAAATCCAACGAGTGACGGCTCACGAACCGCATCAGCTCCTTCCGGTGGTACCACCAGGAAAGGGCTTCCAGTTTATCGCGTAGCAATTTGACCATTTGGCCCCCAGGGGAGTTGTTATTTATTCAGAGCCCGCCATCGTTCGGCAGCGCCGGCACGGCTCGCCAGGTGAAACCCATCCTTCTGAGCGATCGCAGGACCAGCTCCGACGCGAAACTCCATGCCCGCCACGCCAGGAAGCCGCATACCATCGTGAATGCGACCGAGAGCCAGGGCCACGGCAGGCTGCCGTGCAGCTGGAATGCCAGCAGATGCTTCAGCAGGGAGCGGAACTGAAAGTGCGTGAGGTAGATCCAGAGCGACGCCCCGGCCGCGCCGGTGATGAGCGGAATCAGGAACCGCGGCAGGCGCAGCGGAATCACGTCCAGCCATATGATGCAGACCCCCGCGACCGTCGTATACCAGTGGGTGCTGTGCCCCAGACGCACAGGCGATCACGCCGAAACAGACGACGACCACGCTGGCTATCAGTTTTCGTCTGACGGTGCTGCTGAAGGAGGCGCACCAGCCAAAGGCAAACAGCCACAGCCACATGTGCGGCACGACGATCGTACAGGTAGGTGGTGTTCCAGAAGAAGGGGATGATGACGCTGACGAGCCATGCAGCCGTGCAGAACACGAGCGCGTAAGCATAGGGCTGGCGCACTGCCAGTCTGCGAACCGGGCGGAATAACAGCGGGATGGCGGTGACAGCCAGGTTCTGCAGCAGAAGATCGATGAAATAGGGCGATCCGAAATGGGCATCCCAGTAAAGGCCTCTCCAGTTGTCGATGAAGAGCCACGAGCGCGGATGCAGGCTATGGAAGGTGATCTCTTCGAGCATACCCAGAACAGGGTCGGGATCCCTATCTTGGCCATCAACCGGAAAACCGGGCGGGCGCCGTCCTCCCTCTCGATGGCCTTGAGCTGAAACTTGCCGAAGCTGAGGCCCGACACCATCATCAGGATGTAGGCGCCAGAGAGGTCGACGAGGGCAAAGTGGCCCGCCACCACGATGAAGATCGCCACCGCCCGGATGAAGATCGGCGTCTCGATCAGAGAGAGCTGGAACGGGCCGCCGTCCTCGGCGGGACCCGCCATCTTCTCCCGGGCCGCGATCTCGCGGATCGTCAGGTCCTGATAGATGCCCCGTGCCAGCGCGTCGGGCACGCCCGCACGCTTCATGTCCATGATCACGGCAATGGAGCTGAGTGAGTCGCCGCCGAGCGCGCCGAAGCTGTCGTTTACCCCGATGTCCTCGCGTCCGAGCGCCCGGCTCCAGATCGCGAGCAGCTCCTGCTCGCGTTTGGCGACTCCGGCGTCATCCGCCGCCGGCGCGATCGCGCTCTCGTTTGCGGCTGCGCGGCGCGGCGGCCTTTGCGGGCTGACAGCCGCCGGCGGCGGCGCGCTCCAAACCGAGCTCGGAGGCGATGCGAAACTGATGTTGTCCCGCGGCAGCCCCCGCCAGTTGATGGCGATGCCCGCCAGCCACGCCCGGCCGATCGCCGCGAGCAGCACCTGCATGTCGGTCTCGTTCTCGTAGCGCTGGCGGATCGAGCTGATCGCCCCGCGCAGCGGCCCTTTGCGCTGCGGGTGCTGGTTCGCCAGGATGGTGAGCGTGCGGCCCGGGCCGCACTCGACCATCACCGGATCGGGCAGCTGCCACATCTGGTGCAGCGCCTCGCTGAAGCGAGCCGTGCGGGTGAGGTGGCGCACCCAGTAGGTTGGATCAGTTGCGTCCGCGGCGGTAATCCACGTCCCCGTCACATTGGAGATGTACGGGATCCGCGGTGCGCTCAGGCTGACCTTCCTGACTTCCTCCTCGAAGGCGCTCACCGCCGGCTCCATCAGGCGGGTGTGGAACGCATGCCCGTTCTGCACCCGCCGCGCGATCACTCCCTGCTCGGTGAGCGTGCGCTCGAACGCGGCGATCGAGTCAGGCGGCCCGGCAACGACACAGTGGCTGGGCCCATTGATCAGTGAGACCGACAGATCCGCCGGCAACTGCGGCAGCAGCTCCTCCTCCGGCAGCATCACCGCCAGCATCGGCGCCTGCGCCAGCTCATTGACCAGCTTCGCCCGCACCGCGATCAGCCGCAGCGCATCTGGAAGCGAGAGCACACCCGCGAGACAGGCGGCAACATACTCGCCCATGCTGTGACCGACCATGGCGCCGGGGGTCACCCCCAAGGCAGCCCACTGCCGCGCCATCGCGTACTCGATCGTGAACAGCGCCGGCTGGCTGTAGAGCGTCGCGTTGAGTCGGATCGTATCCGGGTCCGGCGGATCGTCCGCGGAGCGACCCAGCATGCGCTTGAGGTCGACCCCCTTCGCCTGGGCGGTCTGCTTCCAGCTCCGACTGGCAGGCCACATCACCTGCCGGATATCCACTCCCAGCAGCGGCTCGAGGATCCCGGCACAGCGGTCGACTTCCTCGCGGAAGGTCTGACAGCTCTGATACAGGCCATCGCCCATGCCCACGTAGTGATCGCCGATCCCCGGCAGTAGGAACACGGTGGTGTGCGCCGTCGCGGCGACCTGACCCGAAGGCGCCCGTTGCGGCTTCGCCTCGGCGAGCACCGCCAGCGCATCGTCGCGCCCCCGGCACACCAGAAACCTTCTATACGGCAGATCCTGCGCCCGCCGCCGCAGAGCCTCCGCAACATCGGCCATGTCCACCACGTTCGCGGCGAGGAACTCGCGCAGCTCCACACTCGCCTGCTCCAGGGCCGGCTGCGTCGGCGCGCACAGAAGCAACAGCTGCGGCTGCTGCCCCTCGGCAGCGCTCGATGCCGCACCGGGCTGATGTCGGATCACGGCTGAAGCAAGCGCCTCGGCGAGAGTGGTGGCGGGAACTGCGGCCATTCGGGTCGACCTCGAGGAAGATAATTACCACGACCCGGTGGCTGGAGCGGGTGCGGTCGGCCTGGCGCGGCCGAGCCATACGGGTATCGAGCGCAAACCGTACTCCCACAGCCGCCAGACGTAGTAGCCGCCCACCATGGCGATCGGGACGGCTACCAATAGCGGCAGGCGCGGCCACCCGGCCGGCACGACATGGTTCCAGATCCCCACCGTGACATCCTTGAAGGCAATGTGAGTGAGATAGATGAACAGCGATGCGGCCGCCACGGCATTGATGGCCTGCACCAGCACGGTCGGAATCATCGCCGGGACCTCGTCGAGCCAGATGATCGCCAGGGTCGTCACCACGACGTACTCGTGCACTCCGCGGCCGGGAAACCCGTTCCAACCTAGCTGACCGCCGACGACATAACTGATCAGATTGAGGCCGACGAACGCGCCCGTGAGTACCAGCTTCTCCTGGCGCGAGCTGCTGAAGGCCGCGCACCACCCCAACCCCAACAGCCACAGGTACGACTGCGGCACGAGGTTCCACAGATGAGTCGGGTCGAAGAAGTATGGGACGAGGATGCTCGCGAGCCAGTAGGAAAGGAGCGCGATGATGCCATACGCCATTGGCCTGGCGACGGCGAATCTGCGGATGGCGGGCACGGCGAGCGGCACGGCCGCGATCAGCAGATTCTGGATGAGGAGGTCGATGTAATACGGCGACTGATACGCGCCGAAGGGATGCGGCTGCAGCAGATTGTCGATCAGCAGGAAAGACAGCGGATGAAACGCATGGTGCGCGATCTGCCGCGCGAGGGTATCGATGATCGCCGGCAGGGCGATCTTCCACGAGAAGCGCACCACCGGCAGGACGCTGCGCTCCTTTTCGATGGTGCGCAGTTGGAATTTGGCGAAGCTGAGGCCGGATACGACCATCAGCACCGGGTTCCCCTCGAAGTGCTGGATGCCATAGTGGCTGGCGATGACGAGGTAGATTCCAAGGGCGCGGAGAAATACCGGCATCTCGATCGTGTCGACCGCTATGCCGTTCACCTTCGTGACCTGCTGCGACGCGCCGCCGGCATCGGCTTCCTCGCGGACCATCTGCCCAATGGTGAGGCCGCGATAGAGACCCCGGGAGACGCGCTCGGGCACGCCGACGCGCTTCATCTCGAGCAGCGCCGCAATGGAGCTGAGCGAGTCGCCGCCGAGCGCGCCGAAGCTGTCGTTTACCCCGATGTCCTCGCGTCCGAGCGCCCTGCTCCAGATCGCGAGCAGCTCCTGCTCGCGTTTGGCGACTCCGGCGTCATCCGCCGCTGGCGCGATCGCGCTCTCGTTTGCGGCTGCCGGCGCGGCGGCCTTTGACGGACTGACAGCCGCCGGCGGCGGCGCGCTCCAAACCGAGCTCGGAGGCGATGCAAAACTCAGGTTGTCCCGCGGCAGCCCCCGCCAGTTTATGGCGGTGCCCGCAAGCCACGCCCTGCCGATCGCCGCGAACAGCACCTGCATGTCGGTCTCGTTCTCGTAGCGCTGGCGAATCGAGCTGATGGCCCCGCGCAGCGGCCCTTTGCGCTCGGGGTGCTGGTTCGCCAGGATGGTGAGCGTGCGGCCCGGGCCGCACTCGACCATCACCGGATCGGGCAGCTGCCACATCTGGTGCAGCGCCTCACTGAAGCGAGCCGTGCGGGTGAGGTGGCGCGCCCAGTAGGTTGGATCAGTTGCGTCCGCGGCGGTAATCCACGTCCCCGTCACATTGGAGATGTACGGGATTCGCGGTGCGCTCAGGCTGACCTTCCTGACTTCCTCCTCGAAGGCGCTCACCGCCGGCTCCATCAGGCGGGTGTGGAACGCATGCCCGTTCTGCACCCGCCGCGCGATCACGCCCCGCTCGGTGAGCGTGCGCTCGAGCGCGGCGATCGAGTCAGGCGGCCCGGCAACGACACAATGACTGGGGCCATTGATCAGTGAGACCGACAGATCCGCCGGCAACTGCGGCAGCAGCTCCTCCTCCGGCAGCATCACCGCCAGCATCGGCGCCTGCGCCAGCTCATTGACCAGCTTCGCCCGCACCGCGATCAGCCGCAGCGCATCTGGAAGCGAGAGCACACCCGAGAGACAGGCGGCAACGTACTCGCCCATGCTGTGACCGATCATCGCCCCGGGGGTGACCCCCAAGGCAGCCCACTGCCGCGCCATCGCGTACTCGATCGTGAACAGCGCCGGCTGGCTGTAGAGCGTCGCGTTGAGTCGGATCGTATCCGGGTCCGGCGGATCGTCCGCGGAGCGACCCAGCATGCGCTTGAGGTCGACCCCCTTCGCCTGGGCGGTCTGCTTCCAGCTCCCACTGGCAGGCCACATCACCTGCCGGATATCCACTCCCAGCAGCGGCTCGAGGATCCCGGCACAGCGGTCGACTTCCTCGCGGAAGGTCTGACAGCTCTGATACAGGCCATCGCCCATGCCCACGTAGTGATCGCCGATCCCCGGCAGTAGGAACACGGTGGTGTGCGCCGTCGCGGCGACCTGACCCGAAGGCGCCCGTTGCGGCTTCGCCTCGGCGAGCACCGCCAGCGCATCGTCGCGCCCCCGGCACACCAGAAACCTTCTATACGGCAGATCCTGCGCCCGCCGCCGCAGAGCCTCCGCAACATCGGCCATGTCCACCACGTTCGCGGCGAGGAACTCGCGCAGCTCCACACTCGCCTGCTCCAGGGCCGGCTGCGTCGGCGCGCAAGAAGCAACAGCTGCGGCTGCTG
This sequence comes from uncultured Pseudomonadota bacterium, assembly GCA_963726045.1. Taxonomy (GTDB): domain Bacteria; phylum Pseudomonadota; class Gammaproteobacteria; order Steroidobacterales; family Steroidobacteraceae; genus 13-2-20CM-66-19. Next base: position 139,642 of record CAVSAZ010000006.1, on the reverse strand, counting down.
CCCCTCGGCAGCGCTCGATGCCGCACCGGGCTGATGTCGGATCACGGCCGAAGCAAGCGCCTCGGCGAGGGGAATATCGGGAACCGCCGCCATGAGGTTTGCCTCACTTGTAGTATCGGCTCCGGAAGGGCCTTGCGATCGGCCTTTCCGCTCGGCGTCAAAGGCATTTCCGCGATCTGCTGGAAATGATTCGGGACCATGTACTCCGGCAGGCGGCTCTTGAGGAACGCCTTCAGCTCCTCGGTCTGCGAGACTTCCTTCCCGGCATACGACGTAAGCGATGATGAGGATCACAGTCTCCGAATACTTCTTGACCACGGCCACGCACTCGACCACGCCGGCGAACTGGCGGATCGAGTTCTCGATCTCGCCGAGCTCGATGCGCAGGCCGCGGATCTTGACCTGGTGATCCTCGCGGCCCAGATATTCGACATTGCCATCGGGCAGCCAGCGCGCGATGTCGCCGGTGCGGTAGATCCGCTCGCCGGGATTGGCGGGATTGTCGGTGAACCTCTCGTCCGTCAGCGTCTTGCTGTTGATGTAGCCGCGTGCCAGGCTCGACGCCCGCCAGGCAGAGCTCGCCACGTCTCGCCGATGGCAACCTGCTGGCCATCGCGCAGGATGTAGAGCTTCGTATTGTCGATCGGGCGCCCTATCGGCACGATGTTGAAGTCATCGTTCGTCGGGCAGTCGAAATACCGTGACGTCGACTGTGGCTTCGGTCGGCCCGTAGAGATTGATGAGCCGCGCGCCGGTCTTGCCGCCCCAGAAGCGGTTGAACCGCTTGACGTGCTCGGCGGAGAGCGCTTCGCCGCTTGCGAATACGTAACGGACCGAGGCGAGGCTCGCCGCGGCAGCATCGCCCTTGCTCTCCACGTACTCCAGGAAGACGCTGAGCATCGACGGCACGAAGTGCAGCACGCTGACCTTGGTCTTCTTGATCGTGCTCGACGATGCCGATGGGATTCTTCTCGGCTCCGGGCGGCAGGAAGCACATCTGCGCGCCTTCCAACGCCCACCAGAAGAGCTCCCACACCGAGACGTCGAAATAGTACGGGGTCTTCTGCAGGATCACATCGTCCGGGCCGATGCGGATAGGCGCGCTGCATCCAATGCAGCCGGTTGATCACGGACGATGCTCGATCATTACGCCCTTCGGGCGTCCGGTCGAACCTGACGTGTAGATCACATACGCGAGATCCTGCGGACCGTTGACGTTGGCAAGCGGCGCGCGCGGGCCGTCATACAGGGCCAGGTCATCGAGATTCGGATCACGGTGCCCTTGAACGCCGCCGCCTTTGGCGGCCGTCTTACCGTGGACCAACAGCATCGCGACCCCGGCTTCCTTCAGCATGTACTCGGTGCGGTCCGGCGGATTCTCCGGCGGCAACGGCAGGTAGGCCGCGCCCGCCCGGATGATCGCCAGGATGCCGATCGACATGGCGAACGAGCGCTCCACCATGAGAGCGACGACGTCGTCCGGGCTTCGCTCCGGCGGCACGCAAGTCGATGCGGCAAGATGCTCGACCTTGTCGGCAAGCTCGGCGTAGGTCAGCGACGGCTTGCCGAACGTTCGATCGTGCTCGCAGAGCACGGCCGTCGCGTCCGGGCACTGACGCGACCCGGGCCTCGAACAATTCGCCGAGCGTCGCGAGGTGCGGGAATTCCGCCGCCGTATCGTTGAAAGCCGCGATGCGGCGCAGGTCGTCCGCGGTCGCCGGAGCGCGGAGACCTCGGAGTCCGTCATGTCGCGGCCTCCCGACTGGTGCAGCGTGCCGCTGCGGCCCAGGATCGCCTTGCCGAGCAGGTCCTCGTGGATCTGGGTCGTGCCCTCGATGATCTCGGTGATCTTGGAGCTGCGGTAGTACATGGACGTCGGTGAGGACTCGTGGACTCCGGCGGCGCCCTGTATCTGTACGGCATCGGATGCAGCGCTCACCGCCGCGCGCGAGGCGAAGTACTTGGCCGTGAAGGCGTCCTCGAACGCCTCCGCCGCATGGTCGTCCTCGGACTGGCAGGCGTTCATGCAGACGAGGGTCGCGGCCTGCAGGTCGGTCGCCATCCTGGCGATGAGCGTGCGGATCATGCCGAATTCGCCGATGGGCTGCTCGCCGATCTTGCGCCTGGCCGCGTAGGCAACGCTCTCCTCGACGCAGCCGCGCAGCATGCCGAGCGCATGGCAGGCGGTGCTGATCCGGCCCCAATGCAAGCCGACGGGCGCCACGTGGGAGAACCCGAAACCGGCCTTGCCGACGATGTTGGCGACAGGGACCTCGACGTCGCTGAAGGTGATCATGCCGAGTCCCGCGGCGCGAAAGCCCATGAGCTCGCGAATCGGCTCGACGGTCGAGACCCGGCGACTCCCGCGGCACGATGCAGGCGACAGGCTGGTCCTCGAGCTTGCCGAAGACCAGGAAGACGTCGGCGATCTGTGCGCAGGTGATCCAGCGCTTGACGCCGTTCAGGCGCAGGGAGCCGCCGCCCGCATCGCGACTGTAGTTGGTCGTGAAATGCTGCAGCGAGCTGCCCACTCCGGGCTCGGTGAGCGCGATGGCCGCGAGCAGCTCGCCGCTCGCCAGCCGGGGCAGCCACTTCGATTTCTGTTCTTTGGTGCCCCAGCGCACGATGGGCATCGCGTGCATCGCCTGCACGGTGAGCACGCTGGTGATCGAAGGAGATCCGCGCCCGAACGCCTCGTTGAGGAGCCCGAAGGTGACGGCGTCCCAGCCCTTGCCGCCGTATTGAACGGGCAAGGTGGCGCCCAGCCAGCCGGTAGCGGCGAGCTGCTTCAGTACCGTCTTCGACAGCGCCTGCTCGCGCTCCCAGTCAGCCGCGAACGGCTCCACGTTCGCTCTGACGAACTCCTTGAACTCAGCGTAGCGACTGCGCTGCGCATCGTCCAACCAATGCGGCACCAGACGCGTCATGATGTCAGGTCGTCGCCGCGCTCTTCTTCAGGACGAAGTCCGTCGCCGCGCTCACCGACCTGAAGTTCTTGATGTCGAGGTCGTCCGCATCGACCTCGACGGCGAAGGTCTTCTCGATGAACGTCATGAGCTGGATGGCGAACAGCGAGTTGACGAGTCCCGACTCGAACAGATCGTCGTCGTCACCGAGGTCCGGGAAGTTGATGGAACGGGTTACGAAGCCCCTGAGGGTCTCTTTGACATTGCCGGTATTCATTTCTAGCTCTGTGGATAAACATAGAAACCTTGGCCGCTTTTACGCCCGAGATGTCCGGCGTGCACCAGCTTTCTCAGCAGCGGGCAGCAGCGGTATTTCGAGTCCTGGTAGCTTTCATAGAGCACATCGAGCGAGCGCATCACCGTATCGAGGCCGATCAGATCCGCGGTCTCGAGCGGGCCCATGGTGTGCCCGAAGCATTGCTTGAAGATGGCGTCGATCTTGTCGGGGGTCGCCACCTGATCCTGCAGCACGAAGGCCGCCTCGTTCATGAAAAGGTGCGAAATGCGGTTCGAGACGAAGCCCGGCATGTCCTCGACGATGACGGCCGTCTTGCCGAGCTGGGAAAAGAAGCCGAGCAGCGTGTCGATGGTGCGCTGGCTGGTATGGAACCCGCGGATGACCTCGACCGTGGGCTTGAGGTGCACCGGATTCATCAGGTGAATGCCGACGATATCCTGCGCCCGGCGCGTCACGCTGCCGACCTGCGTGATCGATATGCAGGAGGTGTTGACGCCGAAACAGACTCCATCCGGTACGATGCGGTCGAGCTTCTCGTACAGCTCCCGCTTGATGCTCCAGTTCTCGGTCACGTTCTCGATGACGAAATCACAGGTGCCGGCCGCGGTCAGATCGGTCGTGAGCGTCATGAGCTCCTTGACCCGGGCCTTGGACACCTTCGGCAGCGTCTTCGACAGGACCGGCTGCGAAGCGCACGTTGCGCAGGATCTCTTCCTCCGCGCGCTTGAGCGCCTCGTCGGTCACGTCGACGCCGACCGCCTCGATTCCGTGCAGCACGAGGTCGGTCATGGCGCCTATGCCGATGTTGCCAACCCCGATCACGGCGACTCGAGTCATCATCATGGATTACCTTCGGCCAAGAACCGATTGTGAGACCATCCGCCGAATGACAGACGTCATTCCCGGAATTTTGTTGCAGCGCAGTCACAGCGCCGCTTGTTATGGCGCGACAGGCGCCTTGCGTCTCATCTTAGGGACGTACCGGGCGATGGCAACGCGGCCCCGGGCGGTATTCCGTCACATTTTTGAAGCTTTTCCGACGCCTGGCGCGGTGGCGTGCTTTTAATAGCCGATGGGGCTCGAAATCGAGGATCGCGGCCAGGACCGGCCGCGGGACGGCGCACTCGTCATTGCCCTCGTGAACAACATGCCCGACCCGGCGCTGGAGGCCACCGAGGGCCAGTTCGGCTCGCTGCTCGCCGCCGCCGCGGGCGACCTCGACGTGCGGCTGCGCCACGTGTGGCTCCCGGGGGTGCCCCGAGGCCAGCAGGCACGGGACCGCATCAACCGCCGCTACTTCCCGGTCGAGCACCTGCTGGCGGATCCGCCCGACGGACTCATCGTCACCGGCATGGAACCGCTCGCCGCCTCACTGGAGGAGGAGCCCTACTGGGACCCCATGGTGCGGCTCCTCGAGTGGGCGCGGACACACATCGCCTCCAGCATCTGGTCCTGTCTCGCGGCGCACGCCGCCGCCCTGGCTCCTGTCATGGAGTGCGGCGCCGGCGCCTGCCGGACAAATGCTTCGGTGTCTTCGAGCATCAGTATGTCGGTGACCACGCGCTGCTGCGCGGCGTCGGGCCGACGTTGCCGACGCCCCATTCGCGCTGGAACGAGTTGCCGGTCGAGAATCTGCGCTCGGCCGGCTACGAGATTCTGAGCCTTCGGCGCAGACCGGCGCTGATCTCTTCATAGCTCCCGGCCCCGGCCTGCTCGTGGGTTTCCAGGGTCATCCCGAATACGATGAACTGGCGCTGCTCAAGGAGTATCGGCGGGATGTCGGCCGGTATCTGCGCACCGAGAGGGATACCTGGCCCGCGCCGCCCCAGGGTTACTTCGCCAAGGCGGACGTTGACCTGCTGGCTAAATATCGCGTCCGGGCCGAGAAGGCGCGCGATCCGGCACTGCTCACCAGTTTTCCGATGGCGCAGCTCGCGGCCGGTATTCGTGCGCCCTGGCGCGCCGCCGGAGCCACGATCTACAGCAACTGGCTCACCCACCTGAACGCGCAGCGGTCACGCTGAGCGCGCGGCTTGCAGAGCTGACACCAGCTCAGCCACATCTTCGACTGTTATCTCGCCGTGGGTGGCGCAGATTCTGATCACCTCGCGCCCCTCGAGCTTCGATACCGCCACCCACGCACGGCCCGACGCCAACACTCTGCGCACGATCTCACGCAGCGGTGATGAGCCCGCCGGCGGCAGCACACAGAGCACGGCGAGCCGAGAGTCGTTGGCAATGCTCCAGCCATGCGCGGCGAGTCGCGCCTTGGCGCAATCGGTCACCTGCGTGGCGCGCTCCACGTGGGCGCCGTAACCCTGCCATCCCGCGGCAGCGAGCGACAGGAACAGCTTCAGGCCCATGAAGCGGCGCGACCACTGCACGCTGTTGAGATAGGGATCGATGCTGGAGGCGCTCGATGGCATGAACTCCGCGCCCACTCGAAATGCTTCGTTGAGGATCGCGGCGTCGCGCGTGATGAACATGCCGCAACCCATGGCCGTCGCGAGCCATTTGTGCGCATCGATCGTCACGGAGTCCGCCAGCTCGATGCCCGCGAGCTCCGGACGCAAGCGCTCGGAGCAGAGTGCGGCCCCGCCCCACGCCGCATCGACGTGATACCACACGTCGTTCTCGCGCGCGATGGCCGCGCACTGCTGCAGCGGATCGACCATGCCGGCGCCCGTCGTCCCGGCGGTGGCTGAAATCAACACCGGCACGGTGCCCCGGCGCCGGTCTTCCCGCAGCGCCGCGGCCAGCGCGCGCACATCCATCCGGCCGGTTCCGTCGGTGGCGATGAGCTTCAGCGCCGCGCGCCCCACTCCGGCCTGGTGGGCGACCTTGTGCCACGCGGGCTGGCACTCGCATGAGGTATAGAATGCAACAGGGCCGGCGAAGGCCCGCACGCCATCGGCGGCGAAGCGCGGCTCGGCGCGCGTGAGCGCGCACAGGAGCGCCGTGTAGTTGGCTTCCGAGCCCGCGGTCGTGAAGTGGCCGGCGGACTCCTCCGGAAGGCCGGCGCGCCGCGCGAGCGCGCGGATCACGTGCTGCTCGATGGCTACCGGCGCGGGTGAGGAGCCGGAGCTGGCGAGCTGCGGATTGAAAGCACCGGTTATCCGGTCGGCGCATTGCGAGGGAAAGTTGGCCGGCGGATTGAAGAGGCCGAAATAGCGCGGGTGCGTCATGTGCACCGTGCCGTGCTCCAGGCGCCCGATCACCCAGTCGATCAGCTCCTCGAGCGGCCGCGGCGTCGCGAAGTCGAAGTTGGCGAGGTCACGACGCAGCTCCGTCATGTCGATGTCCGGCATCACCGGTCCGCGCAGGACGCGCGCGGCCGCCTCGGCGAGCGATCGGGTGAGGCGGTCCTCCACCCGCTGACGCGTCCCGCCGTCAGGAAACAACGCCGCTACCGGTTCAAGCAACTCGTCACGCGAGCTCATGGTGCGTCGTGAGAGCTAGGACGGCCAGGAGGCCAGGATTTTGCGCAGCTGCTCCGACTCCCGCAGATATGCGTCGTGCCCGTAGATGGAGGAGATCTCATGCACCGTGGCGTTGCCGAGCCGCGCGCCGAGACCCCTGACATCCGACAGCGGCACGAGCTGATCCTCACGCGCGGCCACGGCGGCCGTCGGCACGAAGATGCGCGCCGCATCGACGCGGTGCAGGTCCAGGGACTCCGACAGCGCGAGGAACGCCTCGGGCTTCATGCCCGCGACCCATTCCGGGCTGTCGGCGAAGAGGTATTGCTCGACGGGAAAGACGAACCGGCCGCCCTCGAGCCGCGGCAGCGCCGGAAAACGCGCCGCGAACTCCTCCGAGCTGCGGTAGGTCGACAGGCCCACCGCGCGCGCGAGCTGCAGCCCTTCGGAGCCGCGGCTGCAACCGATCGCGAACCGCACGATGTGACGTTGAATGCTGTGCCACGCAACCGCCATCGGATGCGGCACATCCGCTGCGGAGATGGTGACCAGCGCGCCGACGCGCTCCGGATACCGTTCCGCGAAGGCGAGCGCCACCATGCCGCCGTAGGAGCCGCCGACGATCGCACGGACTTCGCGCAGCTTCAGATGATCGAGCAATCGCGCCAGGGCATCCGCCTGATCGTAGGTGGAAATGCTCGGGAACTCGGCGCCCGCCGCAGGTCCGGTCGACTCACCCTTGCCTGCGATGTAGTCGAAGCTGAGGATGCGGTACCGGCTGGCATCCAGTGGCCGCCCGGGCCCGACGATCTCGCGCCAGCAGCCACGGCGCGGATCGCCCGGCTCATAGAGTCGCCGGTCGCACCAGACACCTCCCATGGCGCAGACGAGCGGCGCGTCCGGGGCTCCTGCGAGCCGCCAGGCCAACCGCACGTCACGCAGGCTCCCACCGTGATGCAGTGCGCATTCGCCGGTGATTTCCATCATCCCTTCGGTAATGGACTCGACTTGGCCGCTCATGAACCCTCCACGATATCTGCTATCGTAAATCATGCCTGGATCGCCGGATGAGAAGTCCCGCTCGCCATTGAAAGCCTGGGTCAGGGCGCTGGAGCGCAGCGCCACGATCGAGCGCAACCCCCGGATCACCCTGCCGGTCCTGATGGACTCGCTCGCGGAGCGGTTCGAGTCGGCGCCGGCGCTGGCCTCGCCGGCAGTCACACTCAGCTACCGCTCCCTGTCGCAGACCGCGAGCCGCTATGCCCGCTGGGCGGGCGCGCAGGGATGGGGGCGAGGCGGCCCGAGCGTCTGTCTGCTGATGGACAACTGCCCGGACTACCTCGCGATCTGGCTCGGCCTCACGCGGGCAGGGGTGACGGTAGCCCTCCTCAACACCCATTTGACCGGCCCGCTGCTGGCGCACTCCATCCGTGTCGCCTCGCCGGCCGCCATCATTGCCGGCCCGGGCTTCGCGGATTCGGTCCGCGCCCTCAGTGCCGAGCTGCCAGAGGTTGCCTGCTGGGCGCACGGCACGGGCGGCTCCGGTCTGCAACGGATCGACCAGGCAATCGCCGATTACGCCGGTGAGCCCGTCCCCGAGGCCGAGATTCCCCTGCCCGCGCTTTCCGACCGGGCGCTCTACATCTATACCTCCGGGACCACGGGCCTGCCGAAGGCGGCAGTCGTCAGCCACCACCGGCTGATGCAGTGGAGCCAGTGGTTTTCCGGCCTCATGGACATCACACCCGCGGATCGGCTGTATGACTGTCTGCCGATGTATCACAGCGTGGGCGGCGTCGTGGCGACCGGTGCAACACTGGTCGGCGGCGGCACGGTGGTGCTGCGTGAGCGCTTTTCCGCCAGCCGGTTCTGGCAGGACGTCGCCGAAGAGCGCTGCACGATCTTCCAGTACATCGGCGAGCTCTGCCGCTATCTGCTGGCCAGCCCGCCTCGCCCCGATGGCGAGGAGAGGGCCCATGGCCTGCGGCTCGCATGCGGCAACGGTCTGCGGGCGAGCGTGTGGCAGGCATTCCAGGACCGGTTCCGGATCCCCCGGATCCTCGAGTATTACGCCGCCACCGAGGGCACCTTCTCGCTCTACAACTGCGAGGGCCGGCCGGGCTCGATCGGTCGCATCCCGCCGTTTCTTTCGCACCGTTATCCGGTGGCGCTGGTGCGTTCCGACCCCGCCACGGGATTGCCGGTGCGCGACGCCGCGGGACGGTGCGTGCGCAGCGCCCCGAACGAGGCCGGCGAAGCCATCGGCCGCATCGCCGAGGGCGAGTCCAAGGCCGGTGCGCACTTCGAGGGTTATGCGGATTCCGATGCCACCCGCGCCAAGGTGCTGCGCGATGTCTTCGCGCCCGGTGATGCCTGGTATCGCACCGGCGATCTCATGACCCGGGATGAAGAAGGTTTCTTCTACTTCCACGACCGGATCGGCGACACGTTCCGTTGGAAAGGCGAGAACGTCTCGACGACCGAGGTTGCATCGGCGCTGGAAAGCTGCCGCGGCGTCACGGGTGTTGCGGTGTATGGAGTGTCAGTTCCGCACGCTGAAGGCCGCGCGGGAATGGCGGCCCTGGTCGTCAACGGCGATTTTGATCTCGCCACCTTCCGGCAGGAGGCCTCGGCGTTGCTTCCGGTCTACGCGCGTCCGCTTTTCCTGCGCATCGTCGCAGCGCTCGATCTCACCGGCACCTTCAAAGTGACCGTGAAAGAGCTCCTGGCCCAGGGATACGATCCGCAGCGGGTGGGCGACCCGCTCTACTTCGACAGCGTCCGTGACGGGCGCTACGAGAGGCTTGACGCGCCGCAGTACCAGCGGATCATTCAGGGACTGGAGAGGCTGTAGCCTCGAACTCGCGCACCGGCCATGGCAGACGCACACAACCCCGAGCACGCCCACCGCTTTCGCAGCGCGCTCGGCGCCTTCGCCACCGGGGTCACGATCGTCACGACACGCGATGCCGACGGCATGGACATCGGCCTGACCGCGAACAGCTTCAACTCCGTGTCGCTGACCCGCCCATGGTGCTCTGGAGCCTCGCCAAGAGCGCCCGCAGCCTGCCGGCGTTCCTCGCCGCGAGTCATTTCGCGGTGCACGTGCTCGCGGCCGATCAGGAGGAGCTGTCGCTGCGCTTCGCCGCCCGCGGCTCCAACAAATTCGCCGGCCTCGATCTCGAGCGCGGCCCGGAGCAGGTGCCGCTGCTGCGCGGCTGCTCGGCGCAGGTTCCAGTGCCGCACCGCCTTCCGCCACGAAGGCGGCGATCACGTGATATTCGTCGGCGCGGTGGAGTCGTTCGATCAGTCCGACCGGCCGCCGCTCATCTTTCACGGCGGCCGCTATGCGCTCGCGGTGCAGACGGAGCCGCCGCCCGAGCCCGCGCCGGAGAGCGCGGAGCCCGACAGCAGCTTCAGTCAGGACTTCCTGGTCTACCTGCTCGGCCGCGCGCAATTCCAACTCTTCATGTCATTGCGGCGCGACCTCGAGCAGCATGGGCTCACCGAAGCGCAGTGGTTCGCGCTCAGCATCCTCGGCGTATCCGAGGGCCGCAGCGTGGAGGAGCTCGATCGCCTGCTCTGGTACACCGGTCACCGGGTCACACCGGAGCTGCTCGCCAGCCTCGCGGCGGCAGGCCTCGCGGAGTTGCGCGGCTACGACCCTCACATCCGGATCACCCTGACCGAGGCCGGCCGGAAAGCCGTGATCGAGCTGGTCGCGGCAGCCAAGGCGGCCGAAGCCCACGCGGAGCGCAACCTCGGAACCGCGGAGATCCGCATCCTGAAGCGGGCGCTGCGCGCCATCGCGCGCGAGACCGACCCCGGCGCCCCGCCGCCGGTGACTTCGGGCATGTGACTGACCCGGGTTGCCCTGTGAACGCCAATCCGACGCCGGCTCAGGGAAATACCTGCGTCCACCACCTGGATGATTTCGACTTGGAAGGATTCCTCGCGGTCGCATCCCGATTCGGCTGCAGCCGCTTCGGCTTCGTGGTCACCCCGAATGTGGACCACATGATCCGCTGCCAGGAGGATGCGACCTTCCGCTCGCGCTACGCCGCGGCCGATTACGCACTGCTCGACAGCCGGTTCGCGGCGCGGGTGCTGCGCCTGGCCCAGGGCCTGCGGCTGCCGGTCTGCACGGGGTCGGACCTCACGGCGGCCCTTTTCCAGCGGGTGATCGCCCCCGACGATCGCATCGTTCTGCTCGGCGGCAGCGATGACCAGGCCGCGAAGCTCGCCGCCAGCTTCGGGCTGCGCAACGTCCGCCACTACAATCCCCCGATGGGATTCGTCACGGACCCGCAGGCCGTCGAGAAATGCCTCGAGTTCATCGAGAGCGCGAGCCCGTTCCGGTTCTGCTTCCTCGCCGTGGGCTCGCCGCAGCAGGAGCAGGTCGCCTGGGTGCTGCGGCAACGCGGGATTGCCCGTGGACTCGCGCTCTGCGTTGGCGGATCGCTCAATTTCCTCACCGGCGGGGAGCGGCGGGCACCGCGCTGGATGCAGCGGCTGTCGCTCGAATGGCTCTACCGCCTGGCGCAGGATCCCCGCCGGCTGTGGGTGCGCTACCTGGTGCGCGGTCCCCGGTTCTTCGGACATTTGCGCCAGGCGCGGGTGGTGTTGCGCAAGCCGGGGGAGAGCTTGCGGCCATGAGAGCGCAGGCACCCCGAGCAGGCCTGTGGATGGGCGGCGCCCTCCTCATCGCCCTCCTGCTCGCCGCCGGCATCCTTCTCCTCCTCGGTATCGGTGAGAAGGGAATCTACACCGCGATACGGGTAACGGCCCGCTGGTCCTACTGTTTCTTCTGGCCGGCCTACACCGGTGGACCGCTCGCCGTCCTCTTCGGGTCGAGGTTTCAGCCCCTGGCCCGGCGCGGCCGCGAATTCGGTCTCGCCTTCGCCGCCGCGCACCTGGCGCACATCGGCCTCGTTGTCTACCTCTACCACATCGCCAGCAAGCCCCCCATTCCGACCTCCGCGGCCATCTTCTTCGGCATTGCCCTCGGATTCACCTACCTCATTGCCCTGCTGTCGATTCCGCGGCTCGCGGCCGCGTTGCCGCGCTGGCTGTGGCGAGCCATCCTGATCGTGGGCATGGAGATCATTGCACTCGCCTTCCTGCGCGACTTCCTGCGCTACCCGTTCGGCCACGGAATCGCGCGCATCCTCTTCATGCTGCCGTTCACCGTGCTCGCGATCGCCGCGGCGCTGCTGCGGATCACGGCATATGGGGCGAAGCTGCGCCTCGGGCCTGCGCCACTCTCGGGCCATCCCGCTGTAATCACAGCGTAGCCTCGACCGGCGAATATGGCGCCGCCCCTGCCGAGCCGCGGCATTACATAATCCGTGAGAGCCCTAAAATGTGCGCCATGTCCCGGTACGCGATCGCCGCCGCCCTGATACTTGTCTCCGTGCACCGACAATGGCCAGCGGTATGTGTGTTACGATGTTTCGCATTGCACGGCAGCGCCCGGGCTCTTGGCGGACATGGCACATCCCGCGCGCACGCGGGCGACGCCGGCTCATCGAATCAGCAGCGTCCACCTCGCCTGCGCAGCTCGCGGGGCGAAAGAATTTGAGACGCCGACCGAACAACAATTTACATAACTGATCCAACAATAAACTTTACGTGACGATGCGAGTCCATCGGGTGCGCCGCCAGGCGCGCGACGGTGGGTCGACAAGAAGACCAAGACTGTTTAAGCGGCACTTGCCGCGAGAAGTGAGCGATGTCATCCGTTGCTGAGTCCTTCGTACACCGGCGGGTCCGCCTCGGTAATGTCGAGCCGGCGGCCGTGGCCCTGCTGCGGCAGCTCGACCCGCTGATCGTCGTGCTGTCCCTCTTCTGCTGTGATCGCGCCTTCGGCGATCAACCCTCGCCCTCCTTCGTGGCGCTCGCGCTCCTCATCTGGATCATCTCCAGCCAGCTCTTCGACCGGGTCGGCAGCCTCGGAGGCGGCCTCGCTCGGCTACTGGGATTTCGGCAGCAGCTTCACCCGGGTGCTGCTGCAGTGGCTGCACCGTCGTCGGCCTGCTGTTCCTCGCCGGCCTCACCTTCAAGGCGACCGACATCTTCGGCCGCGACTCGATTCTGACCTGGTTCATCGTGACGCCGGTCGCACTGTCGGCGACTCACCTGCTGCGGCGGCAGGTGCGCTGGCGCGCGGAGAACGCCGCCGCTTCCCGCTACATCATCATCGGCGTGAACGAGGTCGGTGTGGAGCTCGCCCGCCGGCTGCCGCCGGCCGGCTTCATGGGCTACTTCGATTTCCGCAGCGTCGATCGCCTGGCGCAGATCGCCGACACGGACAAACTGGCGGGCCACTGCCGGGACACTGCGAATTTCGTCCGTGAGAAAGGCGTCAAGGTCGTCTACATCGCCCTGCCGCTCGCCAACGTCCCGCGGATGAGCGAGCTCGTCAACGCCCTGCGCGACACCACTGCTTCGGTGTACTTCGTGCCTGACGCGTTCGCGTTCGACCTGATCCAGGGCCGCCTGGTCGAGATCAACGGCATGCCCGCGCTCTCGGTCTGCGAGACCCCGCTCCATGGCATCGAGGCGGTGTTCAAGCGCGCCATGGACCTCGTCATCGCCAGCTTCGCCCTGATCATCCTGTCACCTCTTCTGCTCGGGGTGGCTGCCGCGGTGAGGCTGACTTCGCGCGGGCCCGCCCTCTTCCGCCAGCGCCGTTATGGCCTCGACGGTGAGGAAATCCTCGTCTACAAATTCCGCTCCATGAGGGTCCTGCGAGGACGGCGGCGTCGTCACCCAGGCCGTGAAGGGGGATCCGCGCGTCACCCGCGTCGGCGCCTTCATCCGCAAGACCTCGATCGACGAGCTGCCGCAGCTGCTGAACGTGCTGCAGGGCAAGATGAGCCTGGTGGGCCCGCGGCCGCATGCCATCGCCCACAACGAGCTCTATCGCAAGCTCATCAACGGCTACATGATCCGCCACAAGGTGCGCCCCGGCATCACCGGCTATGCCCAGGTGCACGGCTTCCGCGGCGAGACCGAGACGCTGGAGAAGATGTCGGAGCGCGTGCGCTACGACCTCGAATACCTGCGCAAGTGGTCGCCGTGGCTGGACATCAAGATCCTGTTCCAGACCTTCCTCGTGGTCTTGCAGGATCAGCGCAACGCGTACTGATCGCTCAAAAAAAACCGCCTTGGGGCTGCCAAGGCGGTAGGCTTCCGACGGTGCTCGCAGCTGGCGAGTTCAACCGGCGCCGCTCGAGTCTCAGGGAGGGGGAAGTCTCGAGCGCGTCCGGCACACCGGGATCACAACGCAAACGTGTGTGCCTCAATCCTCAGTGAGTCAGACGCACGAACCGGCCTGAAGTTGAGCCGATTCACGTTTCTTTGGATTTCTAGAGATTCGGCGCCGCTCTGGACAGTGCCTGACAATTGCCCACCCCAGGAGAGCTAAGCGGCCTCGATCGCGACCGGTGACTCCACGGTTGCGGGGCGCAATACCGGCAAGCGCATGGCGACTTCCAGGCCGCCGTCGGGGACGTTGTGCGCCTCGATGCTGCCGCCATGCACCACGATCGCCCGGGCGGCGATCGCCAGGCCCAGGCCCTCGCCGCCGCCGGCACGATCACGCGCCGCATCCACGCGGTAGAAGGGCTCGAAGATCAGCTTCAGGTCCTTCTCGGGAACGCCCGGTCCACGGTCCCGCACCGTGACCTGGACCGGAGTCGTTGCGCGCCCGCGGTCACGACGACCGCGGATCCGGCCGGGCCGTAGCGCACGGCGTTGCGGATGACGTTCTCGAAAGCGCTCCGCAGAAGCTCCGGATCGCCGGAGACTTCCAGCGCCGCCTCGGCATGCAGCGGACACCCTGCAGTTGCGTGCTTCCGCCTCGATGGCGACGTCCTGCGCAATGGTCTCCAGCAGCTTGCCGACGTCCACCGGGACGCCCTGGAAGGCGCTTGCCGGCCGCTCCAGCCGGACGAGCTTCAGGATGCGGGCAATGAGTTTCTCCAGCCGGTCGGCTTCGTTCTCGATCCGTGTCAGCTGCCGCTCCACGCCTCCATCCTCCCGCCGCGCCAGCGACAGCGCGAGCTGCAGTCGGGTGAGCGGCGAGCGCAGCTCGTGGGAGACGTCGCGCAGCAGCTGCTGCTTGGATTCGAGGAGGCCCTGCACCCGCTCCGCCATGTTGTCGAAGTCCGCGGCGAGAAGCGCAAGGTCATCCTGACGCCCCTTGAGACGCGGCGCCATGCGTACGCTGAGATTCCCGGCTGACATTTCCCGCGTGGCCTGACGCAGTCGATCGATTGGACCGACCAGGTGCCGCGTCAGAAAGAAACAGATGACGGTGCTCACCAACAGCGCGATGGCGAGTATTGCGCCGGCCACTCCGGGGAGCTGCAGCTCACCAAAGAGCGGTGAATGCTCGTGCAGAGGTCCGACGATGACGTGGTACGTGCTTCCATCCGGCGCGACCAGGACGAGCGCTCCCCCCACGGGCGCGATGGCGCCGGAACGCACCGTCTTCATCCCATGCTTCGTCCGCCCGTTCAACGGCACCTGCAGGAAGTGAGGCAGCGCTCGATCCAGCAGGTCGTGACCATTCGGGCCGACGACATAGGTGCGCGAGAATGCCGGATCGGACGCCAGGCTCTCCAGCCACTCGCGCAGCGCATCCGGGCCACCACTCTGGAATGCATCGTCGGCCTGCGCGAAGAGCTCGCCCCGCTGCACCCACGGCACCTCGTCGCGGCGCTGGATGGAGGCGCTCACGGCCACGATGACCGTCCCCGCCAGGATGAGGGCGATGGCGAGCCAGAAAGAGCGGAATATTCGCCAGTAGAGGGAGTTCATGCAACCGGCTACTTCTGCGTGAGCGCGTAGCCCGAGCCCCGTACGCTTTGGACCGCGACCCGGTCCGTCAGTTTCGCGAGCTTACGCCGCAAATTGCTGACGTGGGTATCGAGACTGCGATCCGTCGGCAGCAGCCTCCGTCCCAGGGCCTGCAGCATCAGGTCTTCGCGGCTGACGGTGCGGGTATCGGCCCGCACCAGCAGCTCCAGGATCCGCAGCTCCGCGGCCGTCAGCTCCAGGTCTTCGCCTTCGACTTCCGCCCGCCGGGCGCGCAGATCGAGCCGCAGCGGGCCCCCAGGTGACGGCGCCCCCCACCGGCTGCTGCGGCTCCGCCGCCATGCGCCGCAGCACCGCCCTGATGCGCGCCACCAGCTCCCGCGGGCTGAAGGGCTTGGCGAGGTAGTCGTCGGCGCCGAGCTCCAGGCCGATCACCCGGTCGACCTCCTCGCCGCGGGCGGTGAGCATGATGACCGGGATGCGGCTCACCGAGCGCAGCCGCCGCAACACCTCGAACCCGGACAGCTCCGGCAACATGACATCGAGCACCACGAGATCGAGCGCCCCGCGCCCGACGCGCTCCAGCGCCGCCGTGCCCGTGCCGGCCGTCTCGGTGGTGAAGCCCTCCGGGCCGAGATACTCCACCAGCATGGAGCAGAGCTCGTGATCGTCATCGACGATGAGCAGGTGCGTGCGGGCGTCGGCCGCCTCGGGGAGTCCGCTCAAGCCGGGTTCTCGAGGCTGAAGACCTGCCGCTGGTCGTCGTAGGCAAAGGTCTCGGCGTAGCGGCCCCAGCTGATGATGGTGCGCAGCGTCTGCTCCGCCGACTCCTCCGCCATGTAGTCCTCGAGCTCATCGAAGAACCGGCTCTTGGGGGCGGTGTGGCTGCTGCGCTCATCGAGAATCCGGCGGATGTGCGCGGCCAGCGGGACGTAGGTCAGCAGATGCCGCGCGAAGAGGTGCTTGCGCTCATCGCTCTCGCCGCGCGCGAAAGCGGACCCTGCCTCCGTCAGACGGATATCGCCGCCCTCCACCTCCGCGAAGCGCAGCATCTGCAGCGCCTCGGCCACCCGCAGGAGGTCGTCGACCTCCATGTGCAGATCCTCGGCGATCACCGGCAGGTCCGCCTTGCCGTTGTAAGGCGATTCGTTCACCGCCTCGACCAGACCCGACAGCAGGTTGGAGGAGACGTGAATCAGTGCCGTGCCGATGCCCGTGCCCGCGAAGCGCTCGATCTTCAGCTCGCCGCCGCGCAGCTCACCGCGGCGCTTCGCCGTCATCTCGACATACACGCGATCGACGAGGGCCTGGAAGCGCGGATCGATCGTGGATCGCGGGTGCGGCAGATCGACCGGCAGCTCGCTCACCACCCGTCCCGGATTGGTCGAGAAGATGAGCAGCCGGTCGCACATCTGCACCGCCTCCTCGATGTTGTGAGTGACGAGGAGCACGGAGCGGATGGGGAGCTGACCCTCGCCCCAGAGATCGAGGAAGTCGGTGCGCAGCGTCTCGGCGGTCAATATGTCGAGCGCGGAGAACGGCTCGTCCATGAGGAGGACGCTCGGGTGGACGACCAGCGCGCGCGCGAAGCCGACACGCTGGCGCATGCCGCCCGAGAGCTCGCGCGGGTAGGCGGACTCGAAGCCGTCGAGGCCGATGAGGTCGATGGCCTGGAGCGAGCGCTTGCGGATCTCCGCCTCCGGCAGCCGCAGCGCCTCCAGACCGAGCTGCACGTTCTCGAGCACGGTGAGCCAGGGAAAGAGCGCGAAGCTCTGGAACACCATGGCGATGCCGCGCGTGGGACCTGCGACCGGGTTGCCCTGGTAGTCCACCACCCCGCTCGTCGGCGTATCGAGCCCGCAGATGAGCCGCAGCAGCGTCGACTTGCCCGAGCCCGAGCGTCCGAGGAGGCCGACGATTTCCCCGGGCCGCAGTGTCAGCCCGACATGATCGAGGACGACGAGCTCATCGCCGTCGGGCTTGAGGAAGGACTTGCACACGCTCTTGACGGTGAGGAGCGGCGCGAGATTGAGCGTCTGCGGGTTGGCATTCATGGATCGCAGGTCCTCGATTCGGTTCAACTCAGGCGAAACTTGCGCTCGGCGCGCGCATAGAGCTGACGCCAGAAGAGGCGGTTCACCGCCACCACGATCACGCTCATCACCGCGATGCCGAGCACGTTACGCGGGAAGTCGCCGGCGCTCGTGGCGTCGGCGATGTATGCGCCCAGCCCGGCGGCGTGCAGATGCGTGTTGCCCCAGTCCGCCACCTCCGCGACGACGCTTGCGTTCCACGAGCCGCCCGAGGCCGTGATGGCGCCCGTCACATAGAACGGAAACACCGCCGGCAGGGCAATCTTCCGCCACCAGAGCCAGCCCCGCACGCCGAGATTCTCACCCGCGTACTTGAGATCGGGCGACAGCGAGGAAGCCCCGACGATGACATTGAAGAGAATGTACCACTGGGTGCCGAGGACCATCAGCGGACTCAGCCAGATGTTCGGATCGAGCCTGTACACCACGATCCCGGAAACGACGATGGGAAACAGCAGGTTGGCCGGGAAGGCGGCCAGGAACTGCGCAATCGGCTGCACCGTGCGCGCCAGCCGCGGGCGCATGCCGATGTACACCCCGATGGGCACCCAGAAAGCGCTCGCGAGCGCAATGAGAATCGCGACGCGCAGCAGCGTGAGGCCGCCCAGGGCGACGACGTGCCCGACTTCCGACAGCGGAACGTGATCGAGGATGAAACGCGCGATGCGCCACACCGCTATCGCGATCACCGCTGCAACGACCGCGTACCACGCGATGTCTCCCAGCGACGTGCTCGCGGCGGCGCGCCGCCGGCGCGCGCGCGGTCGCGGCCGCTCCGTGCCGCGATTGAAACCGAGCTGAATGGCCGAGCCGAAGAGTCGCACGCCGAAGGCCAGCAGGCGCGAGCGGCGCATCATGGTGAGCGCCCAGGAGCGCGATGGCGTCAGACCCGCCTCCTGATCGAGGCGGAACCAGTCGGCGCTCGCGGTGAGCGGCCGGAAGAGGAGCTGGTCGTAGATCAGGATGACGATCGCCATGGCGGCGATGGCCCAGCCGATGGCGCCGAGACTTCTTGTCCTGGATGGCCTTCGCGATGTAGGCGCCGACCCCGGGCAGCGTGACCGTGGTGTTGCCGACGCTGATCGCCTCCGCCGCCACCACGAAGAACCAGCCGCCCGACATCGACATCATCATGTTCCAGATGAGCGGCGGCATGGCGAACGGCACCTCGAGCCGCCAGAAACGCATCCACGGACCCAGATGGAAGCTGCGTGCGGCCTCGTCGAGCTCATCCGGAATGCTGCGCAGCGAGTGAATGAAGCTGAAGGCCATGTTCCACGCCTGGCTGGTGAAGACGAGGAAGATGGCGGCGAGCTCGGCGCCGGCGACCCGGCCCGGGGTGAGCCGCAGGAAGAACACGATGAGGATGGCGAAGCCGAGGATCGGCACCGACTGCAGGATGTCGAGCAGCGGGATGAGGACGATCGCGGCGCGGCGGCTCTTGGCGGCAAGGGTGCCGTAGGTGAAGGTGAAGACGAGCGAGGCCAGCATGGCCACGAGCATCCGCAGCGCGGTTCGCGCCGCGTAGCCCGGGAGATAGCGGGGATCCAGGGAGATCGTTCTGCGCCTCCAGATGCGCCAGCGATCCGGTGAGACCGTGGGCCGCATCGCGCGAGATAGGCGAAGCCCGCGAATACCAGAATGAACGCGGCCACGTCCCAGGGACCGGGGACGTACCGGGTCTTGATGACGGATATCGGCAGCTCGAAGCGCATCCGGTCAAGTTTGCCCGAAGGCCGTGACGTTTGGCACGCGACAGACCTCCCAGCGGCAGTGCGCTGGCGCTTGCGGTAACATCGCAACCGGCAATCACGGCTCACCAGCCTGCAGACACAATTATGAAACCTTCGATCCTGGCACTCCTCCTCTCGGCCACGGTCCGCCGTGGCGCTCTCGCCGCTCGCCGCGACGCCGGCCCAGGGCAGAGACACCACGATCAAGCAGCAGGCGCAGATGTCGGCCACACGGTCGCGCAGGACGCGCAGCATGTCGGCCACTCGATCGCCGATCAATCGCGCCAGCTCGGCCATTCGGTCGCGCGCGATTCGCGGACCGCGGGACACAGGATCGCCCATGACTCGAAGTCGGCGGGCCACGCGCTGGCGAAGACAATCGCGCGCCGCCGGGCACGCCATCGCCCACGGCGCCCACCAGGTGGGCGCCAAGGTCCGCACCGCTGGCGTCACAAGACGAAGGACTTCATCGAGGAACCGCCCGCGAGAACGACGACCTCGCAGTGATCGCGAGATGACCTCGAGCGACTCGGAGACGGATGTCATCGTCGTCGGCGGCGGCCCGGCGGGAGCCGACCGCCGCCGCCCTGCTGGCGCGAGGCCGGGCATCGCGTCGTGCTGCTCGAGAAGGCCCGCCATCCGCGCTTTCACATCGGCGAGTCGCTGTTGCCGGCCAGCCTGCCGCTGCTGCAGCGGCTCGGCGTCGCCGCGCAGATCGAGGCCATCGGCCTCACCAAGCACGGCGCCGAGTTCTTCTCCCCGGTGCATCGCCGCCTGGCAGCGCTTCGACTTCGCGGACAGCTGGGACAAGAAGCTCTGCTACGCCTACGAGGTCCGCCGCTCGAGCTTCGATGCCATCCTGCTGCAGCGCGCGCGGCTGCCTCGGAGCGCGGGTCGTGGAAGGGTGCCGCGCGCGCGAGATCGAGTTCCTGGGCGACGAGGGTGTCGCGGTGCAGTCGCAGCAGGAGGACGGCTCACGGCAGTGCTGGCGCGCCCGCTATCTCATCGATGCCTCCGGCCGCGACACGATGCTCGGCACGCGCCTCGGCACCAAGCGCCGCAACCGCCGTCACAACAGCTCCGCCATGTATGCGCACTTCAGCGATGCGTGGCGGAGCGACGATCCGTACCGCGCCGGAGACATCACCATCTTCTGGTTCGAGTACGGCTGGTTCTGGTTCATCCCGCTTGCGGACGGCATCACCAGTGTCGGTGCGGTGGTCTGGCCGCATTACATGAAGACGCGTGACGATACCTCTACAGGAGTTCTTCCTGCGGACCATCGCCCTGTGCCCGCCGCTCGCGCAACGACTCGCAGTCCGCCACGCTCGCGAGCGAGGTCGAAGCCACCGGCAATTACGCCTACAGCTGCCGCCGTGCCCATGGCGACAACTTCCTGTTGGTCGGAGATGCCTACGCCTTCGTCGATCCGGTGTTCTCCTCCGGAGTCATGTTTGCGATGCACAGCGGGGTTGCGGCCGCGGAGGCGATCGATGAGGCGCTGCGGCTGCCCGCGCGCCGCCGGCCGGCGTTCCGGCGCTTCGACCGGCGGATGAGCCACGGCCCGCGCGTCTTCTCCTGGTTCATCTATCGCATGACCCGGCCGGCGATGCGGAGTCTCTTCATGGCGCCGCGCAATGTCCTGCGGATGAAGGAGGCGCTGCTGTCGCTGCTGGCCGGCGACATCTTCGGTACGACACCCATCTGGGCATCGCTTCGGGCCTTCAAGGTGGTGTATTACGTGGTGAGTCTCACGCACCCGCGAGCCACGCTCGCGGCGCTGCGCGCCCGGGCGCGAAACATCCGGCCCATCGAGCCCGAACGGGCGGCCGCCGGCGGATGAGCTCCGGGCAATTCCTGCGTCTCGAGTACGTCACGCCCTCCGAGTCGCAACTGGATAACAGGCAGGGCGTGCTCGGGGCGGCGGCGTTCGAAGGGGGCGCGCACGTGGCCGACAGCGGCGGCGGTCGACTTCCCCGCTCGCGCACGTCCATACCCCGGTGCTGAGCGATGCACGCGAGATGCATGGAAGTCTGGCGCGCGGGCGAGCCCGCACAGGCCGGGCTCCCACGGCCGGGTGCGTTACGCGCGCGGCGGCGATTTCTTCTTCGGCAGCCTCGCGGTGCACGAGGCTGAGATGCCGACTGCCGCCGGGGCGCACCCGCGCACGCCGCTCGAAATTGCCACGCAACCTCGCCTACCGGGACATGTACGCGGCGCTTGCAGCCGCCGGCAACCCACAGCTGGTGCGCGTCTGGAACTACATTGCCGGATATCAACCTCGACACGCACGGCCTCGAGCGCTACCGGCAATTCAACACGGCGCGCCACGAGGCTTTGCTCTCATCCGGTCGCGCCGTCACCGGCAGCGTTCCCGCCGCCAGCGCCCTCGGCGCCGCCAGCGGCAGCCCGCTCACGATCTACTTCCTGGCGAGCCGCCGCGCGCCCGGCCTTCATCGAGAATCCGCGCCAGGTCAGCGCTTACCGCTATCCGACGCAGTACGGGCCTCGCAGCCCGGCCTTCTCGCGCGCGACCGTGCTCGGCGAAGGGAGTGAGGCGACGCTCTTCGTCTCCGGCACGGCGAGCATCGTCGGCCACCGCACTCTGCACGTAGGAGATCCCGCGGCGCAGACCCGCGAGACACTGGCCAACATCGAGGCGCTGCTCGAGGAGGCCGTGCGCCGCACCGGCATCCAGGCGTTACGGCTGCGAGACGCTGGCGTACAAGGTCTACGTCCGCGACCCGAAGGACCTGCCGGTGATCCGGGCGGAGCTGGAATCCGCCGTCGGCCGCGAAGCCGCGCTCCTCTATCTCAGGGCGGATATCTGCCGGCGGGATCTCGCCGTCGAGATCGAGGCGGTGGGCGGCGGCGGCTGGCGGCACAATGGCTCCGGCTGACGATGGAGCTGCGCGGTGAAGCGAGCCCACGACTACCTCGCCATCTACGCCCTGCTGGTACTCCTGGCGTTGGTGATCGTCGTGTGGACGGTGCCGGCCGTTATCCTGTTGTCATCCCTCCCCGGGCACCGGCGCCGGGCTGCGGCCCGCTACACCATGATGTTGGGCCTCCGCTTCTTCCTGTGGGCGCTCTCTGCCGCGGGCGCATACCAGCTCGACCTCGATGCCATCGATACACTGCGCGGCGGCCCACCCGTGATCCTCGCGCCCAATCATCCGACGTTGCTCGATGCCATTCTCTTCCTGACGCGACACCCGGACATCTCCTGCATCCTCAAGCCCGCGCTGATGAGCAACATCTTCCTGGGCGCCGGCGCGCGCCTCGCGGGCTTCATCCGCAGCGAGCCGCCGCGGCGCATGATCCGGGAGGCCGTGGCGGAGCTCAATCGCGGCGGCCTGGTGCTGCTTTTCCCGGAAGGCACCCGCACCATGCGCGCGCCGCTCAACCGGCTGACGGGTAGCGCCGGAATCATCGCGCACCGCGCGCGGGTTCCCATCCAGGTGGCCATCCTGGAGACCGACTCGCCATACCTCGGCAAGGGCTGGCCGATCTTCAAGGTGCCGCACCTGCCGATCCGCTATCGCGTGCGCCTGGGGCGGCGGCTCGAGCCCACCGGCGATGCGGCCGCCATCACGCTGGCTCTGGAGCGGGAGCTCACCCGCGAGCTGCAGCGCCCGCAGAAGGCGGCTCGCAGTGCCGAATCCGCGCCGCCAGGCCAAACCCTGCCGCAGCGTGAATCCCGAGGAGCCGTCCAGCACGCACCTGGTGCTGATCCCGAGCTACAACCCCGGACCCAAGGTGTTCGAGACGGTGCGCGCCGCGCGCGGCAATGGGCTCCCGTCTGGGTCGTGGTCGACGGCAGCACCGACGGGACGGGCGCCGGGCTGGCCGCGCTGCGCACGGCAGGACCCGGGCCTCACAGTGTTGGTCCGGCAACGAAATGGCGGCAAAGGGGCAGCGGTCCTCGACGGTCTCGAGGAGGCGCTGCGGCAGGGGTTCACGCACGCGCTGACCATGGACTCGGACGGCCAGCACCCGGCGGACAGGATCCCGGCGTTCATGGCGGCATCCGCGGCGCCGCCCGGAGGCGATGGTGCTCGGGGACCCGGTATTCGATGCCAGCGCCCCTGCGATTCGCGTCAAGGGGCGCCGGATCTCGAACTGGTGGGCGAACTGCGAGACCCTCTGGGCGGGCATTCACGACTCCCTCTGCGGCTTTCGCGTCTACCCCATCGCGGCGCTGGTGCGCGAAATGCGCAGCCAGCATGGGCATGCGGCGCTTCGACTTCGACGTCGAGGCGGCCGTGCGGCTGTCGTGGCGGGGGGTGCCGGCGGTGAACCTGAGCGCCCCGATCCGGTACTTCAGTGCCGCGGAAGGCGGCGTATCACACTTCAACTACTGGCGCGACAACGTGCTGCTGACCTCGATGCATGCGCGCCTTTTATTCGGATTTCTGGTCCGGTTGCCGCTGGCTGCTCGCCCGCCGGCTGGCCGGCCGGCAGCGCGGTGTATAAAATTGTGCGCCCAAACGGGGGGTCGAGACGTTTTCCTTTGAGCTCAATGTCCAATCACGCCTCAACAGCGCGCCAGTCACGCGCGCCCGATACTGATACGCTCACGCGCGAGCTTGCGGAGCTGATCGTCCAGGCGCTCAACCTCGAGCTGAGCGCGGCTGCCATCGATCCCGATGCGCCGCTCTACGGCGAGGGTCTGGGCCTCGATTCCATCGATATCCTGGAGATCGCGCTCGTGGTCTCCAAGCGCTATGGGGTGCAGCTGCGCGCCGACAGCGCCGAGAACGAGCAGATCTTCCGCTCGTTGCGGCGGCTCGCCGACTACATCATTGCCCACCGGACGACTTGACGCCTGGCCACCTATCCGCTGATCTCGCACGCGACGGCTGATGCGGTAATCGCGTACCGCGCGGGAGCACCGCTGCTGCGCTGGGGATTTCCTCAGTGAAGCCGTCTCCCTCGCGGCAGCAGCTGCCGCCCGGCGAGCACTCATCAACGTTTGCGCGGACCGCTACCGGTTCGCGGTGGGTCTTGCCGCCTGCCTGCTGGCGCGCAAGATCTGTCTGCTGCCGCCCACCCGCACGCCGGAAGTGATCCGCCAGCTCGCGGCCTTCGCCCCGGATGTCTCCTGCCTGACCGATGAGGACGGGTGCGATATCGCGCTCCCGCAGGTCCGACTTTCCCCCGCGAGCCGAGCGCGCGAACCGGCACCCCGGGCGGCTCGTGGCAGGTGCCTGAGATCGATGCCGACCAGGTCGCCGCGTATGTCTTCACCTCGGGGTCGACCGGTGTCCCGGTGCCCTACCCCAAGACCTGGGGCAAGCTCGTCCGGTGCGTACGCGACGGCGCGGCGCGTCTCGGATTTGCCGACGGCCGCTCCCACGCCGTGCTCGCCACGGTGCCGCCGCAGCACATGTACGGTTTCGAATCGAGCGTCCTGCTCGCCCTGCATAGCGGCGGCGCCCTCTGTGCGGAACGCCCCTTCTATCCGGCCGACGTTTGCAGTGCACTCGATGCGCTGCCTCGTCCGCGCACCCTCGTGTCGACGCCAATACACCTGCGCGCCCTCCTCGCCTCACAGGCGGAGGTGCCACCGGTCGACCTGATCGTGTCGGCGACCGCGCCGTTGCCGCGGGAGCTCGCCGCGCGAGGCGGAGCAGCGCTTCCAGGCGCCGCTGCTCGAGATCTACGGCTCCACCGAGAGCGGCCAGCTGGCCACCCGGCGGACGGCCCGCGACGAGGAGTGGCGGTTGTGGCCGGGCGTGTGCCTGACTCTCGAGGAAGGACGCGCCTGGGCGCGCGGCGGCCATCTGGAGCAGCCAACACCGATGTGCGATGAGCTGGAGCCGATCGACGCCGAGCGCTTCCTGCTCGGCGGCCGGCTGGCCGATCTGGTCAACATCGCCGGCAAGCGCAGCTCCCTCTCCTACCTGACACACCAACTCAACTCCATCGCGGGCGTCGAGGACGGCGTCTTCTTCTTTCCCGAGGAGCCGCACCCCTCGCAGGCCGGCAGTCGCGCGGGTCGCGGCGGCGGTGGTGGCGCCCGGGCTCGATGCGGCGCAGCTCACCGAGGCGCTGCGCCAGCGGATCGATGCGGTGTTTCTGCCGCGGCCGCTCCTTCTGGTGGCGCGCCTGCCGCGCAACAGCACCGGCAAGCTGCCCCGCGAGGCGTTGCACTCGCTCGCCGCGACAGCGGCGGCGGCCGCGGGGCAGCGGGTGGATTGATGACAGCCATCGCGCTGCGGATTGCAGCGGATCATCCGGCTTTCGACGGCCACTTTCCCGGCGCCCCGGTCCTACCGGGAGTGGTGTTGCTCGATGCCGCGATCCGCGCCATCGAGCTTGCGGACGGCGGTGAGCCGCGATGCTGGCGTGTTACCTCGGTGAAGTTTTTGCGGATGGTCGGGCCGGGCGCGGCGCTCGTGCTCGAACCGGAGCGGCTGGCCGGCGGACTGCGTTTCACGATCCTGAGCGCCGGGCAGGCGGTGGCGAGCGGCGCACTCTCCCTTGAAAGCTGAGTGGGCCACTCAGCGGGAGCGTGGCAGCGTCTGGCTGTTGCGCCTCATGGCGATGTTCTCGCTCGCAGTGGGGCGGCGTGCGGGCCGCGTGGCCCTTTACATCATTGCCGCTTACTTCTTCTTCTTTGCGCCGCGCGCGCGGCGCGCCTCCATGGCGTATCTGCGCCGCGTGCTCGGGCGGCGGCCAACGGTGCGGGACCGCTTCCGTCAGGTGATGGCGTTTGCCACGACGATCCATGATCGGGTGTATCTGCTCAACGGACGGTTCGACCTGTTCGACATCGTCGTGGAGGGAGAGGCGCTCATGCTGGAGCGGGCACGCGCCGGGCGGGGCGCGTTCCTGGTGGGGGCGCATCTGGGCAGCTTCGAGGTGACACGGGCCATCGGCACGCGCCGCCCGGACCTGCGGGTTGCGATGGTGGCTTACGAGGACAACGCGCAGGAAGATCAACGCCTCACTGGCGGCGATCAATCCGGAGCTGGCGGAGGAGACGGTGGCGTTGGGGACGGCGGAGACGATGCTCAAGGTACGGGGGTTGCTGGATGAGGGCGTGTTCGTCGGGATGTTGGGAGATCGGACGCCGGGCGGGGAGCCGACGCAAGTCGTGGAGTTTCTGGGCGAAGGGGGCGAAATTTCCGCTGGGGCCGATGCGCCTGGCGGCGTTGTTGCAGCGGCGGGTGATTCTGATGCTGGGAGTTTATTGCGGCGGCAATCGCTATCGGGTGGTGTTCGAGGAGATTGCCGACTTTTCCGGGGTCGACCGGCAGGAGCGGGAGCAGGCGATTCGGCGGGCCGTGGTGCGGTATGCGGGGCGGTTGGAGAGTTATTGTCGGGAGTATCCGTATGACTGGTTCAACTTCTTCGACTTCTGGGCGGAGTGAGGCGCACATGCGCCGCTGCACATTGATCCTGCTGTTCGCCTCCACGGCCTGCTTGCGCCGCGCCGGCGGCGTTCACGGTGCAGCAGCTGATGTCGCTGTTGGCGCAGCAGCAGCAGGGCGAAGTGAGCTTCACGGAGACGGACTACCTGCGGCTGCTGGATCAGCCGGTGAAGTCCTCCGGGGTGTTGGTCTACCGGGCGCCGGATCATCTGGAGAAGCGGACGCTCGCAGCCCAGGAAGGCGGCGATGATCCTCGATGGGGATCAGTTGACGGTGCAGCGGGGGCATCGGACCTATCACGTGCAGGTCAGCGCCCATCCGCAGGCGGCTCCTTATGTGGATGCGATTCGCGACACGCTGGCGGGGAATGAGGCGGGGCTGGAAAAGGTGTTCCAGGTGGGCCTCACGGGGACGCGGCAGGCGTGGAGGCTGGAGTTGGTGCCGCTGGACAGGCAGGCGGCGCGCAAGGTCAGGCGGGTGGAGATCGCGGGCGATGCGGCTGCGATCCGCTCGGTCGAGATCCTGCAGGCGGATGGGGATCGGTCGGTGATGCTGCTGCAGGCGCCGTCCGCATCGGAGGCGGCGGCTGGATGACCCGAGGCCCTGCCATGAAGGGACGGCGCGCGGCGGCGCTCCTCGTCTGGGCGGGGCTCATGGTGCTCGCGGTGTGGGTGCTGGCGCGGGCGCAGTATTCGACGGATCTGTCGGCATTCCTGCCCCAGGCGCCCACGGGGGCGCAGCGGCTGCTGGTGGAGCAGTTGCGCCAGGGGGTGGCATCCAGGCTGATCATCGTCGGGATTCAGGGCGCGGATGACGCGGAGCGCGCGCGGCTGTCGCGGCAGATGGCGGCGCGGTTGCGGGCGGACCCGGAGTTTCTGGCGGTCGAGAACGGAGATGCGGCGGCGGCGCAGCGGGATGAGGCGTTTCTGTTTGCGCACCGCTATGTGCTCAGCGAGCACGGTGACGCCGCGGCGATTCAGCGTCGCGGGGTTGAAGGCGGCCATCGGCGATACCATCGATGCGCTCGCCTCGCCCATCGGGTGGGCTCACGAAAGAGCTGGTGCCGAGCGATCCGACGGGCGAGATGATGACGCTGCTCGATCAGTTGAGCGGCAATCAGCCGCCGCGGACCGAGCATGGGGTGTGGGCATCGCGTGACGGCAGGCGCGCACTGCTGTTGGCACGCACACGTGCGTCGGGGTCCGATACCGACGGACAACAGCACGCCGTTGGAGGCGATCCATTGTCGGCGTTCCGGGCGGCGCAGGCCTCTGCCAGCACGGCTGCCGGGGCGCAACTGGTCATGTCGGGACCGGGTGTGTTCGCGGTACAGGCGCGGGCGAGCATCAAGTCGCAGGTGATGCGCCTTTCGATCATCAGCTCGGTGCTCATCGTCGCCCTCCTCCTTCTCGTCTATCGGTCGGTGACGGCGCTGCTGCTCGGGCTCGTGCCGGTGGTCTCGGGGGCGCTCGCGGGGATAGCGGCCGTGGCGCTGGGGTTTGGAGTCGTGCAGGGCGTGACGCTCGGCTTCGGCGTTACCCTGATCGGCGAAGGAGTCGACTACTCGATCTACCTGTTCGTGCAATCGACCTCCAATGCGCGATTGGCGGCGCTCGGTGTGGCCGACGATCCGCCTCGGCATGCTGACTTCCGTCTGTGGCTTCGCGGCGCTGCTGGGGTCCGGTTTTCCGGGGCTGGCGCAGCTCGGCCTGTACTCACTCACGGGTGTGTTGGCGGCAGGCCTGGCGACGCGGTGCGTGCTGCCGGAGCTGCTGCCGCGCGATTTCAGAATTCAGGGATCTGACGCCAATTGGGCGTCGCGCAGAGCGTCTGCGTGAGAACGCCTCGGCGGGGCGTGTGGTAATCGCGCTCATAGCCGTCGGCGCCGCCATCGTGCTCGGGTTGTATCGTCATCGACTCTGGAGCCACGACCTCGCGGCCTTGAGTCCGGTTCCGGTGGCGGCTCAGACGCTCGATGGGCAGCTGCGGGCCGATCTTGGCGCGCCTGACGTGCGTTACCTCGTGGCGATTTCGGCGCCGGATCGAGCAGTCGGCGCTCGAAGGGGCGGAGCATGTCGGTGCTCAGCTCGACAGGCTCGCCGACAGCGGCGTCATCGCGGGATATCAGAGCCCGGCACAGTACCTGCCGAGTCTCGCGACTCAGCGACGGCGGCAGCAGAGTCTGCCGCCGCCCGATGTACTGCGCACACGCCTCGCGCAGGCGTTGTCCGGGCTGCCGCTGCGGGAAGGACCGGCTGACGCCCTTTCTGCATGACGTGGAGGTTGCGCGCAAAGCCGCCCCGTTGCAGCCTGCCTCCCTTGACGGCACGTCCTTCGCGGCGTTGGCTGGCGCGCTGCTGGTGAAAGATGACGATGGATGGCGCGCGTTGCTGCCACTGGAAGCGCCCGTCCTGCATGGACAAGTACGCGACATCGACATTGCGCGTGTTCGACGTGTCGTGTCCGTCGGCGCTCCCGATGATGTCGCGGTGTTGGAGCTCAAGGACCAGGTGGACGCCATGTATTCGAGTTACCTCGCGGGCGCGGTGCGGCTGTCGCTCGCAGGCTTCGCCGCGATCGTGGTCCTCCTCCTGATCGCGCTGCGCCAGCCGTCGCGCGTGCTCCGCGTCGTCGTGCCGTTGGCGCTTGCCGTTCTCACCGTGGCCGCGGGCCTGAGGCTTTTCGGGCCGCCGCTGACCCTCCTGCACGTGGTCGGCATGCTGCTCATCGTCGCGGTCGGCTCGAACTACGCGCTCTTCTTCGACCAGCGATTCTCCGGCTCGACAGCCGGCGGCGCGGCGACGAGCGAGCTCACGCTGGCATCGCTCCTGGTGGCGAACTGCTCCACTGTGGTGGCCTTCGGGGTGCTGGCCCTTTCGTCGGTGCCGGTGCTGCACGACCTGGGCGAGACGGTTGCGCCGGGGGCCTTTCTGGCGCTGATCTACGCCGCTCTGCTGGCCCGGCAGCCGGGCGGGCTACAATTCTCCCGATGACCTCCGAGCGCGCACCCTCCTCCCCGACCCCCAGGCGCTGGCGGCCTTCGCCGCTGGTGCAGGCATCGTTTGGGCTGCACGTAGGTGCTCTCGCCCTCGTGCTGGCACGGCCATCGGCGTGGCCCTGGGCGGTAGGCGCGCTGATCGCCGATCACGCCCTGCTCACGGCCCTGACCCTCACGCCGCGCAGCGCCTTGCTCGGCCCCAACTGGACCCGGCTGCCCGCCGCTGCCGCCGCGCGGCGCCAGCTCGCCATCACGATCGACGACGGTCCCGATGCGCGCATAACGCCCAGAGTGCTCGACCTCCTCGATGAGCGCGGCGCCAAGGCAACTTTCTTCTGCATCGGCGAGCGTGTGCAACGCTGCGCGGAGCTCGCGCGTGAGATGGTGCGTCGGGGACATGCTATCGAGAACCACAGCCAGCGGCACCTGAACCACTTCTCCCTGCTCGGCCCGCGGGGGCTCATCGCCGAGATCGAGCGCGCGCAGGACACCATCGGCATCACCACGGGCCAACATCCGCTCTTCTTCCGTGCTCCGGCCGGGTTTCGCAGTCCGTTCCTCGATCCGGTGTTGAGTCGGCTCGGCCTGCGCCTCGCGAGTTGGACGCGACGGGGCTTCGATACCGTGCGCGCCAGCCCGGAAGCGGTGCTCGGCAACCTGACCCGCGGCCTCGGGGCGGGCGACATCCTGCTGCTGCACGACGGCCATGCGGCGCTGACCGGCAACGGCGTGCCCGTCATTCTCGAGGTGTTGCCGCGACTCCTCGATGCGCTGGCGGCCGCGCGAGCTCACCCCGGTCACATTGCGGGCCGCGCTCACGCCATGACTCCTCTCGTCCTGCGCCACTTCACTGCGACGAGCTGCATCGGCCGCGGCTCGCAGGCGACGCTCGACTCCCTGCGCGCGCAGCGCAGCGGGCTCGCGCCCTGCGCCTTCGAGACGGTGACCCTGGAGACCTACATCGGCGAGGTGCCGGGCGTCGATGAGGTGCGGCTGCCGGCAGCGCTGCAGCGCTTCGACTGTCGCAACAACCGCCTGGCGCACCTCGGAATCGCTGCAGGACGGCTTCGTCGATGCGGTCGCGGCGCTGCGCCGGCCGCTGGGGCAGCCGGCGCGTGGGGCTCTTCCTCGGCACCAGCACCTCCGGGATGCTGGAGACCGAGCTCGCCTACCGGCGGCGCGATCCCGCCACCGGCGCGCTGCCGGCCGACTTCGATTACGCCGGCACTCACAACTCCTACTCGCTCGCCGCGTTCGTGCGCGCGATCCTCGGGCTCGAAGGGCCGTCGGCCGTGGTCTCCTCCGCCTGCTCCTCGAGTGCCAAGGTGTTCGGCTCGGCGCGGCGGATGATCGCCGCCGGAGCTCATCGATGCGGCTGTGGTCGGCGGCGTCGACTCGCTTTGCCTGACGACACTCTACGGCTTCCATTCGTTGCAGCTCGTGTCCCGCACGCCCTGCAGGCCTTTCGATGTGGCGCGCGACGGTATCTCCATCGGCGAGGCGGCGGCGTTCGCGCTCATCGAGCGCGCGCCCGCAGAGTCTCGATGCCGACGCCATTCTGCTGCTCGGTGTCGGGGAGTCGAGCGACGCCTATCACATGTCATCACCTCATCCCGAGGGTCGCGGCGCGCAGGCAGCGATGCTGCAGGCGCTCGATGCCGCGGGCCTCACCGCCGGCGGACATCGACTACATCAACCTGCACGGCACCGGCACCCCGAACAACGACAGTGCCGAAGCGAAGGCCGTCGCCACCGTCTTCGCCGACCGCGGACAGCCCGTGCAGCAAGCTCCACCAAGGGTGCGACCGGCCATACGCTCGGCGCGGCGGGCGCGCTCGAGGCCGTGATCTGCGCGCTCGCGCTGCGGCATGGACTCCTTCCCGGCAGCGCCAACACGCAGCAAGTGGACGCCGTCCCCGGGTTCGAATATCTGTGCGCCAACCGCTATCGGCCGATCGCGCGCGCGCTCAGCAACTCCTTCGGCTTCGGCGGCTCCAATTGCGCCCTGGTGTTGGGGCGGGCGCAATGCTGAGCGCCTACATCCAGGGCATCGGCCTCATCGGGCCTGGCCTCGCAGATTGGCAGACCGGGGCCCGCGTCATTGCCGGCGAGGAAGCCCTACGCGCCGCAGCCGACGGTCGTTCCGGCGCCGGAGGGCCTGCCGGCCGCCGAGCGGCGCAGAACCGGCGCTACCGTCAAGCTCGCGCTCAGCGTGGCACAGCAGGCCATTGCCGCCGCGGGCGTGGACCCGGTGGGCATCCCGGCGGTATTCACCTCCTCCGGCGGTGACGGCGCTCATCTGTCACGAGATCTGCGAGACGCTGGCCTCCGCCGACCGGCAACTCTCACCGACACGCTTTCACAACTCCGTACACAATGCGGCCGCGGGCTACTGGAGTCTCGCCACCGGCGCCACCGCGGCATCCACCGCGCTCTGCGCCCACGATGGCAGCTTCACCGCGGGTCTTCTCGAAGCGCTCGCGCTCGTGAGCGCGGATCGCGTTGCCGTGATGCTGAACGCATATGACACGGGCTACCCGGAGCCGCTGCGCGCCAAGCGGCCGCTGCCCGACTCTTTTGCCGTGGCTCTGATCCTCACGCCCGACCCGTCCCCCAAGACGTGCGCCAGGATCACGGCGAGCCTCTGCAACCCCGGCGCAGCGTCCGACCGGCTGTCGCAGCCCGGGCTCGAGGCGCTGCGGGCCTCGTTGCCGGCCGCCCGCGGTCTGCCGCTGCTGCGCCTGCTCGCGCGCCGCGAGTCCGGTGACGTGGTGATCGATTACGTTGGCGAGCAGCGGGTGGCAGTGGAGGTGCGCGAGTGTCGCTAGCGAAGACCCCTTTCGGCCGTCTGCCGGCCGGCACGCACCTCGATCACGCCTGGATCGAGAGTCACATTCCGCATCAGGGTAGCATGTGTCTGCTCGATGAGGTGTTGAGCTGGGATGAGGTGCGCATCAGGTGTCGGGCGAGCAGCCATCGCCTCGCCGGCAATCCGCTGCGCGCTCATGGCCGGCTGGGCGCCGCCTGCGGCGTGGAGTACGCCGCCCAGGCCATGGCGGTGCACGGGGCCATCATGGCGCACATGGCCGGCACCCGGCCGCGCGCCGGCCTGCTGACGAGCGTGAGAAATCTGGTGCTGCGGGTCAGTCGTCTCGATGACCTCGACACCGACCTGATCGCAAGCGCCGAGCGTCTTGCGGGCGACGAGGGCAGTACGTTGTATGAGTTCATCGTGTCGGCCGGCGGTGACGAGCTCCTGACCGGTCGCGCCAGCATCGTGTTCGGGGCGGGGCCGCTATGAGCGAGACGGTCAAACGGGCGCTGGTGACGGGCGGCAGCGGCGGCATCGGCGCCGCGATCTGCCGCCGCCTGGCGAGCGACGGACATCATGTGTACGTGCACGCCCGCAAAAGCGAGGTTGCGCAGAAGCTCGCAGGGGAGATCACCGCCGCGGGCGGCAGCGCGGCGGCGCTCTATTTCGATGTCAGCGATGCGGACCTCACGCGCAAGACGCTGGAGGCCGCGCTGAGCTCGGGACCCATCCAGATCCTGGTGAACAACGCGGGGGTCCACGATGATGCGGTGCTGCCCGGAATGCGCCCGGAGCAATGGCACCGGGTCATCGACATCGCGCTCAGCGGCTTCTTCAATGTCACCCAGACGGTCCTCATGCCGATGATCCGCACCCGCTGGGGACGGATCATCAACATCTCGTCGGTCGCGGCCCTGATCGGCAACAAGGGGCAGGTCAACTACGCCGCCGCCAAGGGGGCGCTCAACTCCGCCACCAAGGCCCTGGCGCTGGAGGTCGCCACCCGCGGTATCACCGTGAATTCGGTGGCTCCCGGCATCATCCGCACGCCCATGAGCGAGGGTCTGTTCGATGCCGATGCCATCAGCCGGCTGGTGCCGATGAACCGGGCGGGGTTGCCCGAAGAGGTGGCGAATGTCGTCGCCTTTCTCGCCTCGGACGATGCCTCCTACCTGACCTCGCAGATCATCTCGGTCAGCGGCGGAATGGCCTGATACACTACTCTCATGCGCACCTCACTCATCGCCGGCCTGGTACTCATTGCCGTAGGCATCTTCATGATCCTGCGCCCAGTTCACTACCCGTCGGACCACACCGCGGTCAAGATTGGCAGTTTCGAGGCGAAGGTGCAGGAGGATCGGACGGTTCCCCCGTGGGCCGGCGGGATCGTACTCGGTGCCGGCGTGGTGCTCCTCGGGGCCGGCCTCATCAAACGCTGATCGCCTCGCCTGACACCAACGCGACGTTCGACGTTGGTGTCACACGCAAGTGCCCGCTCATGCGGACTGGTGGTGGTCCTGCTTTTTCTGGTCGAATGCAGGAGCGAGCCTTCGAGTGGCTGTGAGCGCTACTCCGCCAGCCCGTCGAAGAACTCGACTTCACCTGTTTCCAACGAATATTCCGCACCGACGACCGCCAGCCCTTCACTGCGGATCAGCCTCTCGAGGACATCGGAGCCGTATCGCAGGTGGCTGACGGAGACGCCCACGTTGGCGCGTACCGCGTGCTTCACCAGGGCCTCCTCGTCGAGTCGCAAGTCGGTCTTCAGCAGCACCTCGACCGAGGGTCGCACGCGATCCACGATGGAGCGGATGTTGCGCGACTGATTCTCCGCCGGCTGCCGCAGCTCCTCGAGCGTCGCGCGGATGGCGCCGCACTGGGAGTGCCCGAGCACCACCACCAGGCGCGTCCCGAAACGCGACGCGGCGAACTCGACGCTGCCGATCTGTGACGGCGAGACGATGTTGCCGGCGACCCGGATCACGAAGAGATCGCCCAGTCCCTGATCGAAGACGATCTCCGCCGGAACGCGCGCATCGGAGCATCCGAGCACGATCGCGATGGGCTCCTGGCTCTGGGTCAGCTCGAGCCGTGTCGAGGCATCCAGCAGCGCACCACGGTTGCGCACACGCTCGACGAAGCGGCGGTTGCCTTCTTTGAGACGCTGCAGCGCCTCTGATGCGGGAATCATGTGCGGCCGGACTCTCGTTCTTGGCTTTGCCCGGCAAGCGTAACACGCCGCCTCGGGTGAGCAACCGCGCCCTGCGATTCCGGGAGGCCGCGCCGCCCTGCTAGAATCCCCTCCCCCGGCGCCGCCCCGTGGCGCAACCCCAAAAAGGAGCGATCATGGCGATTCGCGAGCAGCTCATCGAGTACCGCGACGGCTCTACCGTTCTCGAAGGCTTCTTCTGTCATGACGACTCGCGCCCCGGCCCGCTGCCGGGCCTGCTGATCGCGCACGATTGGAGCGGCAGGGGCGAATTCACGGAGCGCAAGGCACGCCGCCTCGCCTGGCACGGCTTCGCGACCTTCGCGCTCGACATGTTCGGCAAGGGCAAGCGCGGCACCACCAACGAGGAGCGCTCGGCGCTCATCACGCCCCTGGTGCAGGATCGCGCCGTACTCACCCGGCGCGTCACCGCAGCCCTCACCGCCATCAACGGCTTGCCGCAGGTGGACCCTCGCCGTGTAGCGGCCATGGGATTTTGCTTCGGCGGCATGTGCGTGTTGGATCTGGCCCGAAGCGGCGCCGACCTGCGCGGCGTCGTCAGCTTCCACGGACTCCTCAAGCCGAACGGCCTGCCGTCGCAGGGCAAGATCCGCTCCAAGGTCCTCATGCTCCACGGCTACGACGATCCCCTGGCTCCGCCGGAGGACGTGCTCGCCATTGCGAAGGAGCTCACCGCGGCGGGCGCGGACTGGCAGCTCCACGCCTACGGCAACACCATGCACTCGTTCACCAACCCGCATTCCAACGATCACGCCAACGGCATGGTGTACAGCGAGTCGGCGGATCGCCGCGCCTGGCACACGCTCCTTCAGTTCCTGGACGAAGTACTGCGCTGACGGGCTGTCACCACTCGGTGGCGAGTGCCGTCACGATCCGGCTCAGGCCAGCGACATCCTTGGTGCTCGAGGTCTCGGTCGGCGAGTGGGAATTGATCGCGGGCCACCCCAGCGCGACGGCGACCGTCCCATAGGGAGCGTACGCGGCGCTGTCGTTGCCGCCGCCCGTTGCACCGTACTGCACCGGAATGTTGTGCTGGTGCGCCATCCGAATGACCCGCGCAACATCGGCGGGGGGCACGGTGTTGGAATTATCGAGGGCGCGGACCACGAAACCCTGCCCGGGAGGCGTATCACCGTAGCGTTGTGTCTCCAGCGGCGAATCGCTGCTGACGAACATATCAACGGCGAAAACGACGTCCGGTGAGTGCCCGGCTTTGCCGACGCGCGCCGCATACGCAACAGCGCCCTTCAGGCCCAATTCCTCACCCGTCGCCCAGACGAAGGTCAGCCGCCGACCCGGCCACTTACGCACAAAGTCCGGGCCCAGCGCACGCACCGCCTCGACCAGCGCAGTGCAACCCACCCGATCGTCGAGACTGCGGATCATCGCCAACGAGCCGAGCAGTGGGCGGTAGACCTTGGGGATGGTCAGATAGTCGCCGACGTGGATGCCGAGCTTCCCGGTCTGCGCCTGGTTCCGGGTGCCGACATAGGCGTAAGCCGTCTGCTCGAGAGTGCTCAACGCGGGCGGCCATTTGAAATCGCGCCGGTCCCAGCCGGACGGCAGTTCCAACACGCTGCCGATCGCATGGCCGTCCCGGGTATGGACCAACATCACGTGGCCGAGATAATAGCGGCCGTAGAAACCGCCGAGCTCCTTCACCTGCAGTCGGCCATCGGCCTCTATGCCCGTCACCTCGTAGCCGATCTCGTCCATGTGCGCATCGAAGACGATGTCGGGGCTGTGGCTGGCGCGGGTGTGAGTCCCGAGCGAAAGCACCAAATTGCCCGCCGGGTCGGTCGTCGTCAGACCGCGCGCCCAGGCCGGAAGCTGCGCCCGTATGGCGGCGCGCACGCCTCCCTCATGCTCACTCGCGCCATAAGCCGTCGTCAGCGCTCGCAACGTACGCACCACCTGCGGATCAGTCGCAGCGCCTGCCGCGGCGCGATCGGTATCCGGCAGGGAGTCATCGAAGGGATCGTTTGCCGCGCTCATCGGCAGCGCCGGCTCCTCGAGATAGCTCTCCAGCAGTGCCGTCAGCTGGCGCAGGTCGCCGCGGGAGAACGTCTCGGCGGGTGTCACCGGCAGCAGGGTCGGCACGCCTAGCAGCGCCATGCGATGCGGCAGGTCGGGCGGCGGTCCATCACTGATGATGCGCGGCGGCGCGGCGGCCGTCAGCCGGACCGGGATGTGTTGGTTTCGGGCCAGGGCTTGCAGCGCGGCCGAAAGCGCATCCGTGGCGGAATCACCGCCGGGCGGCTGACCGATGATGACGCCGTCCCCCGGTCCTGGCGCCACTGGCTCCGCCGCATTCGCGGCAGTCCCGGTAGCGGTGATCCTTCCGACGAAGATCATCTCGTCCGGTGGCGAGCCGGTCAGAAGGCGCGCGAGGCCGCGGCCTCCGAGCCATTGTTGTGTGACAAAGGCGATGGTCGTCGTGCCCGAGATGCGTGCCTGGCGAAGGTTTCGAGCGGCTTCCAGCAACGCTTCCCAGCCGAAGCGGTCGCCCGCATGGGCGCCGGCTTCATCGTCCGCGCCGACCGTGATCGGCGGCTGTGCGAGAGTTACCGGGTCGAGGATGTCCGCGCCGGAGGCACGCACTTCGTCCCCTGAGCGCGCCCCGATATCCAGGTAGAGCTCATCGATCCGGGTCATGCTGGGCGGATTCAGGCGGTCCGGCGAGAGATGGATGCTGAGCCCGATGAAGCCGCCGTCGAGGCCGCCGCGTGGAGTCTGCACCCGCACAGGCTGCGCGAAGCTCAACGTGTCGAACACCGCGTTCGGTGGTTTCTGCGGCAAGCGGACCACCCGCAGATACCCCTGCGGCGTGATGCCGCTCACGGCGTATCCGGGCTGATCGATTGCGGCGACGATCAGGCGGTGCGGCGAGCCGCTGCCGACGGTCACCCACACATCATCCAGGTTGTCAGTATGAGGATGTAACCCGATTGCCCCGAGGTGGACCGCGATGGCGCTCGCGAGGGTCTGCTCGTAACCGGAGACCGCGGGCATGCGGCTGAGCGCCGCGAGATCCGGTCCCGCCGCAGCCGCTACTGCCGCGGCAGAGCCGAGCGCCCCTGCCAGGGCGACGGAGCCGATCGCACGAGTCAGTCTTCCCATCGAAGCTCCCCTCCGCGGCCGTTTTTATTGCTTCCATGATATAGACGCCCCGCCCCGCGCGGCATCCTGGCCGCGACGGGACGAGGTTATCCGGCGCTCAGTGCCAATCGTTGTGGGTTCGGAACTCTTTCGCCTGGCGCTCCGCCTCCTCGCGCGCGAGGCCATAGCGCTCCTGCAGCCGCCCCGCCAGCTTCTCGCTGTGGCCCTCGAATTCGGCAATCTCATTATCAGTGAGCTTGCCCCACTGCTCCTTGATCCGGCCCTTGATCTGCTTCCACTGGCCGGCCGCCTTGTCGCTGTTCATGGTCATCGCTCTACTCTCCGTTTTGCTACGGGTACGGAGAAGGTTTGAGCAAGCAGCGGGCCTCGCCCAGCTCACGCCCGGAGGAGCACCAGCGTGACCGTGTTCGATTCCGGATCGAAGAGGATGCGCGCCTGCCCGCGCTCGAGCTGGGCATGCACCTGCGCCACTTTCTGCTCCAGGGAATGCTCGCGCTCGCCGTAGTCGGTGCCCTCGCGCAGCACGAACGACTCGATCACCCCCCGCAACGCCTCGGCGGAGAGCTCCGCATGCGGAATCGGGACGGGCTCGCTCAGTTGCGTCGCGTCAGGGCGAGGAGGCGCAGGATCTCGAGGTAGAGCCACACGAGAGCGACCATCAGGCTGAAGGCGCAGTACCACTCCATGTACTTCGGCGCGCCGGCGGCGACACCCCGCTCGATCAGGTCGAAGGACAGCACCAGGTTGAGCGCGGCGATGATGACGATCACGAGGGACACGCCGATGCCGAGCGGAGTGGGCGCATAGAGCGCCTGCATGGAGACGTGGAAAAAGCCGAGAATCCAGGTCGCGAAGTAAAGCAGCATGATGCCGAAGGTCGCGGCGACCACCATCGCACGGAACTGGTCCGTGACCCGGATCAGGTGCGTCCGGTAGGCGATCAGAAGGACCAGGAGGACGGCGCAGGTGAGCCCCACCGCCTCGAGCGCAATGCCGTGGTACTTCTGCTCGAAAATCGCCGAGATGCCGCCGAGCGCCAAGCCCTCCAGGGCGGCGTAGGGAATCGCCAGGTAGGGCGCGGCGGTCGGCTTGAAGCCGACGATCATGGCGCTGATGAAGCCGCCGAAGATCCCGAGCAGCATGAGGGACGAGACCGCCTGGACATCGCCGCTCGCCAGCTGCGACCAGGGCCAGAGCGCGGCCGCCATGAGCACGATGAGCAGCAGGAACGACTTGTCGATCGTCCCCTTGAAAGTCATCCCCGCGAGCCCGATTCCCGCCCGCGGCAGGTTTCCGAACGTCCTTTCGTTCAGCATGGGATTGCTGGTACGGCGCACTGGGAGGGGCATCTGGGATCTCCTTGGGATACGGGAGACCCTATTTTAGCAGGTTGCGGGCTGCTACCGGGCCTGGCTGGAGGCAGGCCCCGCGGGGGGCTGGCGGAGGCTGAATCCGAGGCCTAGGAGCCGCTGTGCGGCTCCTCGCCGGGCGATTCCTGCGGGCTCCCGGAGCCCCGATTCCTCCCGCTCCCGGTGAATCCGCTCGTAGATCTCTTCCCGATGCACGGCAACCTCTTTCGGGGCGTTGATGCCGCATCTCACCTGGTTGCCCTTGACGCCGAGCACCGTGAACGTCACATTGTCGCCGACCATGATGGTCTCGCCCACTCTTCGCGTGAGGATAAGCATACTGTCCGTGCTCCGTGTTATTCCGCCCTAGGCGCGTTGGTGCGCCAATAACATCCTACAACATCGGACCTGGCGCTGCACGCGCTAGCTGGGGGGGCGGTTGTCGCGCCATACCCGCTCGAAAGGCAGGCGCCAGGCGTGGGGCGCGATCAGCTGATGCATGGAGTTCGGGCCCCAGGACCCGGGCGCATACAGACGTACGGGAGGCGGCGCCTCCAACAGTGGGGTCGACACCTCCCACAGCCGCTCGATTCCCTCAGCGTTCGTGAACAGCGTCCGATCGCCACGCATCGCGTCCAATATCAACCGCTCGTAGGCTTCGAGGACGTCGCCGACGTGCCCCGTGTCGTTCATGGCGAACTGCAGACTCAACTTGTCGAGGCGCATCCCCGGCCCCGGACGCTTGCCATAGAAGGAAAGCGACATCTTCGAGACATCCGCGAGGTCGAACGTCAGGTGATCGGGTCCCTGCGCCCCCACCCCGGAGTCGGCCGGGAACATGCTCTTCGGCGGCTCGCGGAAGGCGATGGAGATGATGCGCTGGCCCTCGGCCAGGCGCTTGCCGGTGCGCAGATAGAACGGCACCCCCGCCCAGCGCCAGTTGTCGATGAAGCACCTGAGGGCGATGAAGGTCTCGGTGTCGGATTCCGGGCTGACACCTTCCTCGCTGCGATAACCGTTGTACTGGCCGCGCACGACGTCCGTCGGCGGGATCGGCACCATGCTGCGGAAGACCTTGTATTTCTCCTCGCCGATCGGGCGCGGGCTCGAGCGCCGTCGGCGGCTCCATCGCCATGAAGGCCAGGATCTGGAAGAGGTGCGTCACCACCATGTCGCGGAACGCGCCGACGTGATCGTAGAACGCCGCCCGTTTGTCGAGCCCGAGCGTCTCCGGCACGTCGATCTGCACGTGATCGATGAAGTTGCGGTTCCAGATGGGCTCGAAGAGTCCGTTGGCGAAACGGAAGGCGAGGATGTTCTGCGCCGGCTCCTTGCCGAGGAAGTGATCGATGCGGAAGATCTGCTCCTCCGCGAACACTTCGTGCAGTTTCTCATTGAGAGAGCAGGCGCTCGCGTAGTCGGTGCCGAACGGCTTCTCCATCACGATCCGTGAGCGCTCGACCAGGCCCGCCTCGCCGAGCATGCGCACCACGGAGAGAGCCGCGCTCGGCGGCACGCTCAGATAGTGCAGACGGCGACATTCCATGGCCAACTCCTTTTCCGCGCGCTCCACAGCGGCTCGCAGCGCCGGGGCGCCAGCGCCCAGGGGGACGTAGTCCAAACCTTTGGCGAATGACGCCCAATCGGCGTCGGAGATCTTACGTGGGTAGAACTCGTCCAGTGCACCACGGGCGATCTTACGGAAGCCCTCAGCGTCGATGTCATCGAGGGAGACGCCTACGATGCGGCAACCTGGGATGAATCCAACGTCGGCGAGATGATAGAGCCCCGGAAAGAGTTTGCGGCGGGCGAGATCGCCCGTGGCGCCCACCAGAACCAGAACCTGCGGATATCGCGGACCCACTCCAGGAGGAATCTTAGCCACCCTGCTCCACCCTTTCGCCTCGACCTTGAACCTGGGCGACAGGATAGCGGTCCGCCCCCGCCGATTCCATGACTCCGCGCACGGGGCTGTGCCGCCACCGACGCGGCGGCACCGTGGCCGACCCCCTCCCGGCGAGGCGTTTCAGGCTCGAACCGTCTGCCGGCGGGAGAGCTCTGCGCTGCGAGCGCGTCGTGTCGCGATGACGATGACGCTGACCAGCACGAGCGCGGTGCCGAGCGCGGTACGCATATCCAACACCTCGCCCCCCAGGAAATGGCCGACCACCACCGCGATGACGGGATTGACGTAGGCGTAGGTGCCGACCTTGGTCGGCGAATGATGATGGATCAGCCAGGTGTAGGCCGTGAAGCCGACGACCGAGCCCGCGACGGCCAGATACCCCAGGGCGAACCAGGCGCCGCTTGAAACGGTGGCCACGCGAAAGCCATGTTCTTCGCCGGCGGCGGCGGCGACGGCGCACAGCAGCAGTCCCCCGAGCAGCATCTGCGAGGCGGAGCTCATGAGTTTCGATGCCGGCAGCGCCAGCTTCTTGGCCAGCACCGAAGCGATGGACCAGCTGATGGCGCCCAGCAGAAGTCCGGCGGCCTCCAGGGCATACATCGGTCCTCCC
Organism: uncultured Pseudomonadota bacterium; assembly: GCA_963726045.1. Lineage (GTDB taxonomy): Bacteria > Pseudomonadota > Gammaproteobacteria > Steroidobacterales > Steroidobacteraceae > 13-2-20CM-66-19. The sequence goes on along the minus strand of CAVSAZ010000006.1, from coordinate 97,966 downwards.
GCCGCCCCGAGCGACGGGTCGACCAGCACCACGACTCCCGCCAGCCCGATGAGGAGCGCCCCCCCGAGGCGCCATGTCAGCCGCTCGGTGCGCAGGAAGATGATTTCCGCCAGCGCCATGAACCCCGGAATCGTTCCCAGGATCACCGCCGCGGTGCCCGAGGGCATGCGTTTTTCGGCCCAGAAGAGGATGCCGTAGTCCACGACGAAAATGAGGAACGCCACGAGCGCGATGGACGCCCACTCGCGCCGCTGCGGCAGGCGCTCGCCCCGGGCCACCACCCACGCGAACAGCATGGCCCCGGCGATGGTGAAGCGGGCCGCGGCGAGCAGCAGCGGCGGCACCTCCTGGACTCCGACCCGGACCGCGTAGAACGTGGATCCCCAGACGAAGTAGATGATCGCGAAAGCGATCAGGGTCTTCCATCGGGGCGGGTGGGGGCTGGACACGAGGCTTGACCTTGACAGAAGGGGGCTCCAGCATTCTGCCGTGTGCCGGCCCGGGTCTCCAAGGTACAGGGAGGGCAGATTTTCCAGGTACACATTGCGGGCACGCGGCGTGCGGAGACTGCTTCCAGCGGGCGCTAAAATATGTTCAGTCGAGGAAAGCAGCTCGGCGACAGTGGTAAATCTCGACTCCCACGAACGTGGACTTCTCGCAGGCGCGAGCGGCGCCGGCGCGGCGCTCGCCATGCGCGTGGTGGTCGAATCCGCGCGTGTGCTCGGGGCCGCACGGCTGGTCCCGATCCGGTCGGCTCACATCGACAGCTGCCTCTACCACGGTGACAGCGGCACCCTCTTCGCCGAGCGGCTGCGTCAGTCTGGGAGCCCGAGTGTCGGTCCCGACGACACTCAACGTGGGCGCTCTCGATCTATTGCACGCCGGCGTCGTGCGCCTCGACCGGCGCGAGGCGGCAGATGGCCCAGCGACTGATGGCCGCCTACGTCGCCTTGGGTGCCCGCCAGACCTGGACCTGCGCGCCCTATCAGGCCGGTCATCGACCCGCCGCGGGAGAGGACGTGGCCTGGGGCGAAAGCAACGCGGTCGCGTTCTGCAATTCGGTGTTGGGTGCGCGTACCAACCGCTGCGGCGACTTTCTGGACATCTGCGCCGCGATCACCGGCCGCGCGCCGCAGACCGGACTGCATCTGCCGGAAAATCGGCTGGCCAAGGTTCTGATCGACGCCACCGGCATCCCGCAGACGTTCTGGCGCGACGACGTCGCCTTCCCCATCCTCGGCGCCTGGTTGGGCCGCGCGGTGGGGCAGAAGGTTGCCGCGATCGAAGGTATCGGGCATCCGACGGAAGATCAGCTCAAGGCACTCGGGGCCGCGGCCGCATCGAGTGGCGCGGTCGGTCTCTTTCATGTCATCGGCGTCACCCCCGAGGCGCCCTCCCGCGAAGTCGCCTTTGGAAACTCGCCGCCCGAGGAGATCATCCGCCTCGACCTCGAGGCGCTCGCCGAGGCGCGGGCCGGCCTCTCGACCACCAGCCGCAGCGCCGGCGACCCGATCGATGCGGTGGCCATCGGCAGTCCCCACCTCTCGATCGAGGAGCTGCGCACGCTCGATCGGCTGCTCGGCGATCGGCGCTGCAGCAAGTCCCTCTACGCCTGCACGGGCCGCCATACCCTGCAGGCGCTGCGCAATGAAGGCCTGATCGAGCGCCTGAGCATCCGCGGCGTCGTGATGGTGGTCGACACGTGCATCGTGGTCACGCCGGTGCTGCCCGGCGGCAGCGGCGTCCTGGTCACGAATTCCGGCAAGTTCGCCCATTACGCGCGACCCAACACCGGCTACGATGTCGTGTTCGCGAGTCTCACGGAATGCATCGAGAGCGCGGTCCGCGGATCACTCCAGCTGGACCGCCGGCAGCCGCATGCGACTTGAAGTCATCGTCGCCGGGCTTCCCGATGAGGATATCGACCGCTCGCCCGCGCTGATGCTGCTCGAGCCGATCAGCTTCTGGGGTGGGATATCGCCGGTGAACGGCAAGCTGACCGACCCCCGATCCAGACATCATCAGCGCTCCGTCAGCGGCACCGCGCTATTCATCAGCGAGCTGCGAGGCTCCTCGTCCGCGAGCTCCGTGCTGCTCGAGCTGATCTACCGACGCCTGGCGCCGGCAGCGATCATCCTCGACTCGCCGGATGCCATCCTCGCACTGGGGGTGATCATAGGGCGCGAGATGGGATGGAAGTCACCGCCCATTCTGCGCCTGCCCGCCGCGGAGCAGAGACTGATAGCCGACGGCGCGCCCGTCTCCATCACCCGGCAGGGCTACCTGACCGTCCTCCCCGGCCGACCTCACAGGGGATAGCCGCTCCTTGCCAACACATCGGCGACGCGGCGCAGTCGGTGCGCGGTTGGAATCATGAAGTTGAGCGCGCCCACGTACTTGGTGATGAGATTGAAGACGGTGCCCACGGCGATTGCATCGGCCAGTGACTGCTCACTGACGCCGCTGTCGAGCACCGACCTCGCGTCCCACTCCGAGAGCTCCGCGGGTCGCAATGTCATCGTCTCCAGGAACGCCAGTGTCGCCTTCAGTCCCGCTGATATCGGCGCCGATGAGTAATCCGCGAGGACCGCATCGACCGACTCTTTGCCCACGTGCGTCGCAGCTACCACGCTGTGCACATCAGCGCAACACAAGCAGGCGTTCCACTTCGCCACCAGCGCGGCCATCAGCTCGCGCTCGCCGATGCTCCAGGCACTCGGGCCGCGCATGGCGGCTTGGGTCCAGGCGCCCATGGACGCCCCGAAATACACCTGATGGCCGAGATCGGCACGGAAGGTATTCCTGCCGCGGCGCCGCTTCCCGGAGGCCCAGGAAATCATCCGCAGCAGCAGCCGGTCGTTGACCCGACCGCTCAGATCAACCTGATTCAGCAGCATGACATTGCCGATCCAAGGATACGTCCACCAATTCAATATATTACCAGTTGGTACACTATACAGGCTCACCCATGCGGGTCAAGCGACCGTCGTGGGTGCGCGCCCTTAGGGGTTTCATGCTCGCCGTGGTATGGTCCGCGTGACCCGGCGGCCTTCTGATCCCCAGAGTATAGGCCTCGAAAGCCCACACATCCGCGTCCTCGGCGATCCTCTTGTCGGTCGGCATGTAGGTGTGACTGGTCGCACCGGTCGTGCGCAACAGGATCGGATTGCGCGCAGCCCTGGGCACGCTGGATCGCCGCGGTGAACTTGAACTCGTGCATCGGTACCACACGGTCATCGTCCCACGACGTGTGATCAGCGTCGGCGGATAGCAAGTGCCGGGATGGATGTTGTGCAGCGGTGAGTAGGCGTAGAGCCACTTGAAGGCATGGGGGTCGCTCGCGGTGCCATATTCGGGCGCCCAGAGCGCGCCTCCCGAGAAATCCTGGTAGCGCAGCATGTCGAGCACGCCGTGCCCGATGTAGGCGGCGCCGAAGAGCTGCGGACGCTGCGTGATCGAGGCGCCGGTGAGCAAGCCGCCGTTGGAGTACCCCTGGATTCCGATGTGTTTGCGATCGGTGTAGTGGTGCGCGATCAGATACTTCGCCGCCCAGGCGAAGTCGTCGAACACATTCTGCTTGTGCCCGAGCATGCCGGCCTGGTGCCACTTCTCGCCGTAGGTGCCGCCGCCGCGCATGTTGGCCTCGGCATAGACGCCACCCAGCTCCAGCCAGACCGGCAGCATCGGATTGAAGTCCGGCATGATCGTGATATCGAAGCCGCCATAGCCGTAGAGGATCGTGGGATTGCGGCCCTCGAGCTTCACGCCCTTGCGGGCGACGATGAACATCGGCACCCGGGTGCCGTCCTTGGAGGGGTAGAAGACCAGCTTCGTCTCATACCGGCTCGGGTCGAAGCTCACCTGCGGCGCGAACACCGTCTGTGCGCTCGCCTGCTGCACGTCGTAGCGGTAGATCCGCTGCGCGTAGAGATAGGAGGTGAACCCGAAATAGACGCTGTTGGAGTCGTTGCGCGCTGACACGCCGGTGACGGTGCCGAGAGTCGGCAGGGGCAGGTCGCGCAGCCGCTTCCCGTCGGTCGTGTAGAGCGACAGGCGGCTGGTGGCATCGACCTGGGAATGCACCAGGACGCTGCCCGCTGGCCATATCCGTCTCCTGGATCACTCCTCTGCCCTCGGGAATGACCGTGCGCCAATGCTCGGGTGCAGGATCGGACAGCGTGGCCGCGACGACACGCCCTTTCGGGGCATCGAGGGTCGTCTGTAGATAAAGCGTGCCCTTCTGCACGCCGACAACCAGGTACGCGGCATCGTTGCGGGTATAGAGAGGTTGCGAGCTTCGCGGCGACGTCGGGCCGGGCCGGGTTGCCGAGATCGGCGTAGTAGAGCTCGTTGCTCGGAGCCGTGCCGTTGACCAGCGATGACGAAGAGGTAACGCCCGTCCTCGCTCACCTGTCCCCGATGACCCAGCTCGGCAGGTCCGGCCGGCGATAGATCAGCCGGTCCGCGCTCTGGGGCTGCCCGAGAGCATGGAAGTAGAGCTGTTGGTCGATCGACCTGCTGGTTGATCGCATTGCCCTTGGGCGGCGTCGGATAACGGGAGTAAAAGAAACCGTTGTCACCGTTCGTCCAGGCAGATGTTCGAGAATTTCACCCACTGCACGGCGTCCGGGAGGGTCTTCCCCGTCGACACGTCGAGCACGTGCAGCGTCTCCCAGTCGGACCCGCCTGACGACAGTGCGTACGCGAGATATCGTCCGTCGGGCGACGGCTCGAGATCGACGAGCGCCACCGAGCCATCCGGTGACAGTTTGTTGGGATCGATCAGAATGCGCGGCTTGGCCGCGGGTGAATCCTGCACGTACAGCACCGATTGGTTCTGCAGGCCCGCGTTGCGGCGGAAGAAGATCCGGCTGCCGGCCGACCTGCAACGGCGCCGACTCCTTCGGGAAGTTCCACAACTGCGTGAGGCGGCGGGTGATCCAGCCGCGCACCGGGATCTTCGCGAGATAGGCGTCCGTCAGCCGGTTCTCCGCCTCCACCCAGCTGTGCAGCGCCGGGCTCTGCATGTCTTCCATCCATTGATACGGCGTTGGCACCTGCGTCCCGAAGTAATCGGTCACGGTCTGATCGCGGGCAGCCACCGGGTAGTCCAGCTTGCCAGGCGCCGGCGCAGCAATGCCGGAGGTAGTGGCGAGCAGCAGTACAGACGCGAGCACCGAGGCGGTTCTTTTCATTGGGCAGCTTCCCCGAGGGCAAAGCGCTAGTTTAAGCCCGTAGTTCTCCCCGACCCGAGGGTCCGCGAGCGGCCAAACGGCCGACATGTGGCCGATATCCCTTCATATTGGCCATTCTGGCCGATAAGCGGCCGAAAAATCCGCGCTTCGCTTCGTCTCGAGGACCGCGCCGGATCGCTGGATATCCGCTGCAGAGCTCAAGATAGCGGTGCCCGGCGTGCCCGACCGCAGCCTTAGAACGTAGCGTGCAGTCCGACGTAGAAGCGTCGTCCGCTGAGGTCGTAGAGACGGCTGATGTCGTAGCGGTCGACCTGGACCAGGGCGGCCTGGGTGGCGTTGAGGACCGAGGCGGTGATGGCGAGCCAGCGGGTCACGTTGTAGCTGCCGGCGATATCGAGCTGACCGTATCCTTTGACGTAGAGCCCATCGCCGAAGTAGCTGATGGGGTCCGAGACCCACTCGCTGCGGTAGTTGTAGTTGGCATGGAGACCCACCTTGCCATTGTCATAGTACAACCCGGCGTTGTAGGTGTTCGCCGATACCCCGGTCAGCGGCACCGGCGCCTGATTGGAGTTCAACAGCACATCCCCATACCAGACGTGCGTATAGTTCGCTTGGGCGCCGAGGCCGCTCAGGAACCCCGGCAGGAAGTCGAACGGCTGCTCCCACGCCACCTCCACGCCTTTCAGCGTGGTCGAGGGGGTGTTCACCGGCTGGCCGACGGACAATGCGATCGGCTTGGTCGAGCCCACGGGATTGCCGGATCCCAGCACATTGCCCGCGAGCAGCACGTTCTCCGTCTCGGAATAGTAGTTCGTGAGCACCAGATTCTTCACATCCTTCAGGAAGAAATCCCCGGCCACGATGCTCCTCGGCCCGAAGTACCACTCCAGGGAGAGATCGAACTGATTGGAAAGATACGGGCTTAGATTCGGGTTGCCCTTGCTCAGCGTGCCGTTCCAGGTCTGTCCCGGCGGCGGCGGCTGCGTGGCCGCGCTCGGCACGCTCGCCTGCGCCAGCAGGTTCATATCCGGCCGCTGCATCACCTGCGCGGCTGCGAATCGGGCGAGCAGGTCCTGCGTGATCCGATAGGTCACGTTGAGGTCGGGCAGAATGTTGTTGTAGGAGTTGCTCTGCGACACGAATCCCTGGGAGCTGAATACCAGGGTGGAAGCGCCGGTGGCGCCGTACACGAGCGTCGCGCCGTTCCCGGGGCCGAACCCGGCGGAGGACTCCTCGGTATGTACCGCGCGCACGCCGAGGTTGCCCGTCAGGCGCTGATCGGCGGTACCGAACTTCACCTGCGCATAGGCCGCCTCGGACTTCTCCTCCACCAGGGTGATTTGCGTCAGCTGTGCAGTCGGCGGCACGGCTGCGACGAAGCTCGACAACGGGTTGTTGGCGAAGAACTTGTTCAGGTTCACCGTCAACCAGTTCTTGGGAAACTGCGCCGGCCCGGAATAGGAGGAGAACCAGGTCGGGTTGTTGAGCATTCCCAGATACTGATCGAAGTCGGAGCCGAAGCCGGTCGCCGTGTTGGACACCCAGTTGGGCGTACTGCCCAGGGTGCGGTCCTCGTAATTGGCGCCGACGTCCAGCGAGTTGAGCCACCCGAGGCTGAGCGCTCGTTGCGCCATCGACCTTGAAGTTCCATATCTTGTCGGTCGTAGGCTCCTGGTACGGACCCTGCTCCCCGTACCAGCCGTAGTTGCCGAGATTCGACGGGTTGTAATTGACGAAGCCGTAGCCCACCGGGCCACCCGGGTCCTGGGTGGCGTTGTAGTAAAGGGTCGCCCCGGGCGTGCTGGTATTGAATTGTACGTACTGGTTCGTCTGCTCTTCCCGGGCCTGCCCAAACGAGCCTTGCGCCTGCACCGTCCAGTGGGCCACCGCCAGATTCGCGGTGAGCGCGTTCGAGGTCATCCTCTGCTGGTAAACGTTGCGTACCGCCTCGAGCCAGGCATAAACGTTGGTTCCCTCCCAGGAGGTCTGAACCCCCGCGGGACTCACCGTGTCGCTCAGGGTCGTCTCCGGACCCGAGGCAAAGGCGCCGGGATAGAAATCGTTTCCGAGGTAGTCGTTATAGGACTGCTGGAACTCCGAATCGAGCGTATCCAGGGTCAGCTCGAGGGAATCGTTGACCCGCAATTCCACCATGCTCATGGCGCTCAGGCGCCGATCGAAACCCTGCTCATCCTCGGGACGCATGCCGAAGATCCGGTACTGCGTGCCGGCGCCGGTATAGGAGGAGTCGGGCAGTACTCCATCGGTATCCATGTTCTGGTCATCCACGTTCCTCTCGTTGAGGTCGACCGCGACCATCCAGCCGAGCCGATTATCGAAGAACGTGCTGGTATAAAGTCCTGCCAGATGCGGCGTCGGCCCTTGCCGCGCCTGCTCGTCATAGATGCCCTCAGCCGTCACCGATGCCTTGGTCGCCCCGTATTCCAGCGGCCGGATCGATTGCACGTTCACCGTCGCCGCCAACCCGCTCTCGGGCAGATCGGCCACGGGAGACTTATAGACGTCCACCTGCTGGGCGAAGTCGCCGCTCAGTACCTGGAAGTCGAATGCCCGCGTTCCCGACCCGGACGGCAGCTGCCGCCCGTTGTAGAGCGTATCGGTGAACTTCGGGTCGAGTCCCCGCACGCTGATGAACTGCCCCTCACCCTGATTGCGGGTGATCTGCACGCCCGTCACCCGCTGCAGCGATTCCGCGAGGTTCTGCTCGGGAAACTGCCCGATCCCCTCGGATGAGATGCTGTCGCTGATGTTGGGTGCCTTGAACTTCGACTCGATCGCCTTCTCCAGGCTCGCCGCATAGCCGCTGACCACCACTTCCTGCAGGGTCTGGGTCGTGCTCAGCCGCTCTGATCGCTCGGCGCGCTCTGTGGGTCCGCGCTGCCGGTTGGTTGTGCCGCGAGTGCTGCCGGAGCACCAAACCATCGAGGGCAGAATTGCGCTGCACAACCAGAATCTGCTCGGCACGTATCTCATTTGCTCCCCCACTGCAGATGTCTATGGGCCCGCGCGGCTATGGGGCCGCTTTGCTTGATGCCTATGATGCAATTAGCCTATCATGCCAGTTTATAGGCGTCAACGCGCCTGCACGTGCACGCCGAGTCCGCTAAGATCAAGTAGAGAGCCCCAGCATGCGACCGCCTCGACTAACTTCCGTTCTGCTCGCACTCGGCCTGCTCCTCCTCGCCGCCGGCGCGCATGCGGGCTCGTGGTCGCTTGCCGGCACTGGCTGGTTCATCCACTCGACCGACTCGGCGCGCGACACCATGCCCGCGCTGTCGCAGCCAAAGGGCCGGACTGGATACCGGCCAGCGTTCCCGGGAACATCCAGGCCGATCTCGAAGCCGCCCATCTGATAGGTCCGCTGTGGTACGGCGCGGGCGATCCGCGACTGCCCGCGGTCGCCGACGAAGTATTGGTGGTACCGCAAGGACTTCGTGCTGCCGCCCGCATTCACCGGCAAGCGGCTGACTCTCATCTTCAACGGCGTCGATTTCACCTACCAGGTGTGGCTCAACGGCAGGCGTGTTGGTGAGACGTCAGGTCAGTTCCGGCGCTCGGAATTCGATGTCTCCGGCCTGGTGGCGCCCGGCAAGGTCAACCGCCTCGCGGTGAGAGTCGACCCGATCCCGCGCAATCTCGAGGACTGCTGGTCCGGCGACCCGCCGTTGAGCGGAGTCGGCACCCCCCACATGCTCGTCAACTGCTATACGCGCGCGCTCTACACGTTGGAAGGGCTCAAGAGCGCAACGAATGTCGCTTACGACTGGGGCGTCAACATCTACACCCTGGGCATCTGGCGTCCCGTCTGGATAGAAGCGAGCGGACCGGCCCGGATCAAATGGATGTCCGTGCAGACCGCACTCTCCGACAACTATCACACTGCCGCGGTGAAGATGCACCTGGAGATCGACAGCCGGGAGGCACTGGGTGCGCGCGCCACCTTCAAAGTGACGGGCCCGGGATTCGACGGACCCTGACCACTCAGCCGCAACAGCTCACCGCCAGGCGCAACGATATCGACTGCCACCCTGGTGATGCGCAATCCGGCGCTATGGTGGCCCAACGGACAAGGGTCGCAGCCGCTCTATGAGATCGAAGCCACTCTCACGGATGCATCCGGGCACGAGCTCGACCGCAAAGCACGCTCATTTCGGCGTCCGCGAGATCCGCTGGACGCAGGTACAAGGGGTCGCGGCAAGCTTCCCCAACCCGTACCAGCTCGTGGTGAACGGCCGCAGGATTCGCATGCTGGGCTCCGACATGATTCCGCCCGATCTGCTCTTTGGCCGCGACGGCCTGTATGGGCCGCGACTGCTCCACCTCGCCAGGGATGCGGGCATGAACACGTTGCGGCTCTGGGGTGGGGGCGTGATTTTGCCGCGGCAGTTCTATGACCTGGCCGACAAGCTCGGAATCATGCTGTCGCAGGAGTTTCCCATCGCGAACACGATCCCGCCGAGCGACCCGGTATTCATCTCGAGCGTCAGGGTTACGATCACCCAGGTCGTCAAAGAGCTGCGCAATCACCCCTCGATCATCGAATGGTCGGGCGGGAATGAGATGCCGTGGCTCGCCTCCAGCGACAATTCGGTGCTGCAAACCATGCAGGGGGTCTGCGCTGCCAACGATGACCGCATCTTCAGAGCCACTGATCCGATCGAGGGCTCGCGGCACTCACCCTGGTCCTTCATTCCCCAAATCTCGTACCGGCTCTTCAACGGCGTCTGGCAGCTGACCAAGGACCCTACCGGCTCCCTGCACCATGGACGTCATGCGCTACGGCGAATTCGGCTCCCAGACCCCGACCACTCTTGACGTGTTCGAGCGCGAGATTCCCCCGGCGTCGCAGTGGCCGCTCGATGACGTCAATGACCCCGTCCTCAGTCGCAAGAACGTTCTGCAGGCTGCCTTCAATCCGCTCGACTGGCTGTACAAGCCGGTGATCGAGGGCTACTTCGGTCCGCTCGCGGGTCCGGCGGATCTCATCAAGGCCGGCCAGTACGTCGGTGCGGACTCGTTGCGCTATTTCTTCGACGAGCTGCGGCGCAAGGGCGGCAGGATCGGCGGCATCACCACCTGGGACTACGATGAGCCGTGGCCGAACGGCGCCGGCAGCTTTCTCATCGATCACGATGGCGAGCCGTCTCATGAACTACTACTTCCTGAAGGAGGCACTGGCCCCGGTCAGTCTGACGCTGCGCTACGACTCGAATCTCTACGACCCCGCCAAAGGACTGGCGGTGGCTCTGTGGCTGACCAGCGATGCCCCGCAGGCCGCCCCTGACGTGCGCTGGAGCTGGACGAGCGCGCGACCGAAGCGGCAACGTGTTGGCTAAGGGTAGCGGTACTCGCAGCGATCGCGCCGCGACAGGCCCGCAAACTGAGCGACCTCATCATTCCACCGCGTCCCGCGACGGCTCTCGGCCCGATCGTGGTGGAACTCCACGCCGAAGACTCCAGCGGGCCGGGTTCTCACCGACCGGGTGCAGGTCTTCGGCTCCGACAATGCCGTCGCCTGGCCGATGTACGGGCTGTTGCACGATTCCGGGCCCGATCCTGACGACAGCACGATCAAGCCGCCGCGAGCCATCCGGGTTCTCTGGGTGCAGGACCCCTTGCAGGGGCCCTATGACGATACCGCGTGGTCCCTGCGTCGTTTCGGCATTCGGGTCACGCACGTACCCGCGACGGCAGCCGACTTCGCGAAAGCTGCGCCCACGATGTCAGCCCTCCTCCACGAATACGACGTCATCTGGATGGGCGCTCCCGACCCTGCCAATCCGGTTGCCCTGGGCCAGCGCCTGGGCGCGAAGAATCTGGCCCTCATTGCGGCGGCCGTCAGAGCCGGCCTGGGGATCGGATTCGAGGGCGGCCCGGAGAGCTTTGCCGCTGCGGGATTCGACCACACGCCACTCGAGGCGGTACTGCCTGCACAGTCCGAGACCCCGGACCAGGTCATCAGCCGCGGCACCGCCGCGATCGTCGTCGCAGACCCCGGCAACCCCCTCGTCAGTGGCAGGCTTGCTGCCGCGCTTCCTCGCGTCGGGGGCTATCTCGTCCTGAAGGCGAAGACACACTCACGTACGGTCCTGCAGACCGCCTCCCAGGATCCACTGCTGCTGACCGCGCAATTCGGGCGCGGACGAGTGTTGGGGTTTGCCTCGAGCATCACGACCAACTGGTACGACTACCGCGGCTGGGGTTGGAATCTGCGTGCCTGGAGCGGCTTTCCAATGCTCGTGGCGCGCATGTTCACCTGGCTCGGGGGCGCCCCCGCAGGGGTCGTGCGCGCAATCGATCTGCCGGACCACAACCTGACGCTCCCCGTGCGGCGCACGAGCTGTGCGTCTGATGCAAGCAGTGAAATTCGAGTCCTCCGCGGACGGCGAGCGCATGACGCTCACGCTGCAGAACTCGGGGCCCATGACCGCTCTCTTCTGCAGTCCGCGCTCGATGCTCGAGTACCGTCCTGATCTCAGTATCGACAACGACTTCGTGTCGATTCCGCCGGGCGAGATTCGCAGCATGACGATCCGGGCGCGCAGCCCGTCGCCCGGCACGCTCGGGCTGTCACAGGAGGGCTGGCGAATATCGTGCTGGAATGCGCCGTCGATTGAGCATATCCCCGAGCAGCGACGTGCTGTTGTCGTTCGGCCGACGCGACAGCATGACCCGCGAGTTTGCCGGGCCCGGCGCCGCCGATTCCCGCACGGAATTCTCCGGATCGCACCCCGACTCGCACCTCATCCCCTGGGCCCTTCCCCTTGCAGACACATCGGGACATCCGACCGCCTCCGGAGATACTCTCGAATTCACCTTCGCAGTCACGGCGGCGCAGGCGGCAAGGCCGTCGTGGTTGAATATCGACACCGCCGATCAGTCGCATGCGCAGGCGGCGAAGGTCGAAATCGACGCCAATGGGCGGCGACTCTCCTATACGCTGCAGCGAGGGTTTGGGCGAGCAACTCAACGACCCGGCGCATCTCGCGTTTCCCGAGGTTGCGCGCTTCATGCTCCCGGCCGGCGTCTGGCACCCTGGACGCAACACGCTGAAGATCAGCGTCACGACGGGTTGGCTCACATGGGACTCACTGGCCCTGCTCACGAGTCATACCCAGCAGTGACGGTCGGCTGCGGGTCGATCAATCAGGATACGGCAATGCAGTAAGTGGTCTCGAAGGGCTCATCCGGTGACAGTCTCACCGTGCAGGGCACCCCTGCACGCCACAGTGGATTGCCCCGGTGCCGCGAAACCCATGTTCCAAAGTCGAACGCGGCGCAGACGGGCTCGATCGCCAGCGCCCGGAACCGGGAATTCCACGGGTAAGCGCCTCGGCCGCCATTCGACAGCCACAACTGACAGGCCGGGAAGATCCGTGCGTCCCATGAGAGAGACACCGTGTACTCTGCCTCGAGATTCCGCAGTGTCGCCTCACCGGATACTCCGGGCACGAGAACGATCTCCTCTTCCGGGTACGGAAGCGGCAGCCGGGTGATGTCTTCATAGCCGCCATCCAGGAGCGGAATGCGATCCAGCGGCTGCCCGGCGAACATCGGCGCGAAACCGGGCGATCACGGACTCCAGCGGCACGGGCGGCGTCCAGGCATGAGGCGAGCCGCCCAACGCGAGCACGGCCTGCCTGGGCTCGAGCCGGAAGGTTGAACGTCGGATGGACTCCGAGCGGAAGCTCGCAGGATTTCCTGACCTCTACCGCGAGACTGACATGCAGCTTCGGCAGCGTGTCCGAAGCCCATATGGTCCGCCGCAACAGGCTCACCGGGTGCGGCTCCGGGTAGGTGAGGATCAGCTCCACCCTATCGCCGCCGATGCCGGCCAGCTGCCAGTCGATGTTCGATGAACGCCCATGCGGTAACGAATCCGGATCGGGCGCGCCCTGGGGAGGGAGCCATTCGGGCGGCAGCCGGCGGCCGCCGCCTTCTATGCCGAAAGGAACGCAGGCCCACTCACCCCGAAGGCGCTTGAGCAGCCCTGGAAGCGCTGTCGTACTCGGGTCCGGAATCCTCCGCCCAGGGCGCAATCGCAAACGGCTGAACATCCCTGCCGCCGATGCTGAACCACGCTGGCCCGAGCATCGCCCCCAGGCTCTGCACCTGCGCTCTGACGAACCTGCTTTGGAGGGTCCAGACGCTCACGCCTCGCTGTGAGGCCCGCTAGCGCGTCCAGATTTTCCAGGATGAGGCAGGTGCTTGCGCATGGCCGCCTCGGCTCCATCCGGATCACGGCGCGAGATCGCCTTGTAGATCTGCAGATGACCTTCGTAGGCGAGCATTTCCGTCGAATTGTTGCGGGCGATGGTGAGCCAGCGCTCCCGCAGCCACTTGACCAGCGCCTCATGGACCGCCTTGAAGACCGGATTGTTGCCGGCAAGGAAGAGCACGCGGTGAAACTGCGCGTCCGTCTGCATGAATAACTCACGGGTGCCGATCGCCTTCTTGTTGGCATCGAGCGCCGCCTTCAACTGCGCCAGAAGCTGGTCGTCGATTTCCCTGGCCGCGTTCCGCGCCATCGCCACCTCGAGAAACACCCGGGCGTCGTACAGATTCTTGAAGCTGTCCGCATTCGCGATGATCACGCCGACGATGCTGTCGAGCGTGGTGAGCACGTTGTCGACGCTCGGCTTGCTGACAGTGGCCCGGCGACCGTTCTCGGTGACGATGAGCCCCTTGCTCTGCAGTGACAGCAGCGCCTCGCGCACCGCCGGTCTTCCGATGTTGAATGCCGCCATGATGTCGCGCTCCGACGGCAGCTTATCGCCAGGCTTCAACCCCCCCGAGCGGATCATGTCCTCGAGCTTCTGCGTGACGAGTTCGTAGAGCTTGGTGCGCCGAATCGGCCCCGGCTGCAGGATTGAATTTTCCGCCACGACTTCCATCATACTGAATGCCCTCAGGTTTCGCCAGCGGCTGACCCGCGAGGAGCGCGCGCGTTGTAGGTTTCCCGCGTTGGCGATGACCCGAACAGCTGCCGCTCGATCTCCTCCAGCGTCCTGCCTCTCGTCTCCGGGACGAATCTCCATATGAACGCGAGGCAGGCCGCACACATGACCGCGAACACGAAGAAGACGCGGCTATGCAACGCCGCCAGCATGGCTGGAAAGAACTGCGACACCAGATAGTTGCCGCCCCATAAAAACACAACCGAGAGCGACATGGCCGCGCCGCGTACGCGGGTCGGAAATATCTCCGAGACCACCACCCAATAGATGCCGCCCATGCCGATGCTGAACGAGGACACGTACGTCAGGATCCAGATCAGCGACCACCTCGCGTGGCCGCCGTCCGCGGTGAACATCGCGCCGAGCAGAGTCAAAGAGAGGCCCATGCCCGCCGCTGCCAGCAGCATGATCGGACGCCTGCCCAACCGATCGACCAGCAGCATCGATACGAGAGTAAACGCCAGCATGACGAGCCCGATGATGACGGATTGCTGCAATGCTTTGCCGGTGCCGATCCCGGCGCTGGCGAAGATCGTCGGCGCGTAATACATGACGATGTTGATGCCCGTGATGGCCTGAAAAAGCGCCAGCACCATTGCCATGACGACCGTGCCCCGCCTTCCGGGCCGGAAGAGCTCGGAAACGGTTCCCTGCTCATGGGCTATCGCCTCTTTGATCTCCACCAGCTCTCTGCGCCCCATCGCCTCCCCATGCAACCGCTCGAGCACACGGCGTGCATCGTCCGTCCGTTCACGCTTGAGGAGCCAACGCGGGCTTTCCGGAATCCTCATGCTCAATGTCAGGAAGATGAGCGCGGGCACCGCCTCCGCCCCCAGCATGACGCGCCAGCCCGCCGTCGCGAGCCATTCGTTACCGCCCAGCATGCCGGTCCAGGCGTTGACGAGATACGAGAACACCATGCCCACGAGTATCGCCACCTGGTTGAGCGAGACCAGTGCGCCCCGGCTCTGCGGCGGCGCGAGCTCCGCGATATACACCGGCACCAGGAGCGAGGCGACACCCACCCCGACTCCGCCCAGGATGCGCGCCATCACCAACTGGCCGACCGAGGGCGAGATGTAACACCAGATTCCGGACAGGAGAAAGAGCACGCCGGAGAGCCAGAGGGCGGCACGGCGTCCGATCGCATCGGTCAGCTTGCCTGCGATCGCGGCGCCGGCGACCGAGCCGACCAGGGCGCTGCCGACGACCCAACCGAGGGCGAGCGGGCCGAGCGAGAAGTGGTGCCGCAGCGGCTCGACGGCGCCCGAGATCACCGCGGTGTCGTAGCCGAAGAGCAGCCCTCCCATGGCGGCGACCGAGCTCACGAAGATGACGTATTTGCTGTTCATGCGCCGAATGGAGTCTCGGGAAGTCCCGGCACTTCGCATTCCAGCGCGAACAATGCCCCGGCGAGCGGCCCGCGCTGCAGCGCATCCCACTCGAGCTCGACACAGGCCGACGTGATGTACAGGGTCTTGAGATCCGGGCCACCAAACATGCAGCTGCTCGGACGCTGCACGGGCATGCGCACTTCCCGGTCCACGGACCCCTCCGGTGTGAATCGGATGAGTCGCCATCCGTCCCAGATCGCCGACCAGACACAACCTTCACTGTCGACGGTGAGCCCGTCGGGCACGCCGTCAGCCACGTCCAGCCTGGCGAATTCCCTGCGCCCTGCTATGGAGCCGCCTCTCGAGTCGAAATCGTAAGCCCAGATGGTGCGGGTCATGGAGTCCGTAAAGTACATCGTCTCGTCGTCCGGACTCCAGCCGAGCCCGTTGGAACAGATGAAGCCGCTGTCCATGCGATCGACGCGCCCGTCGCGATCCAGGCGATAGAGACTGCCGCTGTCCCGGACGCACTTGTCGTCGATGCTTCCCGCCCAGAAACGCCCGGCCCTGTCGACCTTGCCGTCATTGAAGCGGTTACCGGCAACATCCGCCTCGGGGTTGCCGCTGCGCGTGGTCGCTCCGGTTTGCAGATCGAGAAAGCCGAATCCGGCCGAGTCGGCGAACACCAGACGCTCGGCATCGCGCGTCGGCGCGACACATCCCACCGCGCTGGTCATGGGCCAATGTCCAACCTGGCCGCGAACCGGATCGAAACAAAAGACGGCGGGCCGCTTGATATCCACCCAGTAGAGCACGCCGCGCCGGGCATCCCAGCTCGGGCCCTCGCCGAGAATCGCGTTCGCCGGCTGGATGCATCTGGGGGCCCGCATTGCCTTCATGTTGCGCTGATCCATCCATCCTGTCAACCTATGATACCAGACATCGCATACCCGCGGAGCCTGATGATGAAGCGTCGCGATCTCGTGAAACTTGCAGCCGCTCCACTTGCCGTCGCCAGGCTCCCGATGAGTCTCGCCACCGTGGCGGACTCCGCAACACACGGTTCCGCGGCGAAAATTGCCGGTCGCGAACTACAACTGTCGCTCGAGGCGGGACGCGGTCTCGAATGCCATCTCGTGCATCAGCCGAGCGGGCTGGTGCTGGCCACCGGCGCTTATTCCTATTCGTTCGGCGATCCCCTGTTCCGGGAGATACACCGGGATGCCGAGAGCGTCGTTCTGAAGGGCCGCACGGAGTCCGAAATCGGGGTCGAACACCGGTTCAGCATCACATCGGACTCGAGCGCGCTCGAAGAACAGATCATCATCACAAATCATTCCGCCGCCGCACTGGATCTGAGCGCCGCCCGCTGCGGCTTCGTCCTGCCGGTCGCGATGTCCGCTACGCAACCGCAACGGCTGCTCACGCAGCCTACGTTCTCGGCCGTTCCCTTTTTGCGCGAGCCATCCGGGAACCGGACCCAGTACTCGGAATACCTGCTCGGCGAGATCCTCGGCCGAGGCTTCACATCCGAGCTTTGGCAAGGATGGACCGGCATTCCCGCGCCCGTTGAGACGACTGCGGCCTATGCGGCCGAAGGCTGGATCTGGCGCCAGGGAAATTCTGGCTTCCTGATCACGAAATACAGTCAGACGGGGATGGAGTGGTCGCTCCTCGATCGGCTGCCGCTCGCCGGCGGCACGGAAGGGTTGAGATGGGGCGGCTGCGGCAGCTACCGCGGCAATCCCGACCAGGGCATTTGGCTGTCGCCTGGAGAGTCGCATCGATTCGGAGTCATACGCCTGACGCCGTTCACGGGCGATCGCAACCGGGGATTTTATGCCTTCCGGAAGGAGATGGCGGCTCGCGGCCATCGGCATTGCGAGCATTTCGATCCGCCGCTGCACTGGAATGAGCTCTATGACAACAAGCTGTTTTTCCGGCCCGATTCAGACAATCCCGCGGTTCGCAGCAAGTATTACTCGCTTTCCGACATGAAGGCGGCCGCGGCCAAGGCGAAGTGGTTCGGCTGCGAGGCGCTGTATCTCGATCCCGGTTGGGACACGAATTTTGCCTCGAAGATATGGGACCAGGCGCGGTTGGGCTCGCTGCAGAGCTTCACGTCGATGCTGCGCAAAGACTACGGCCTGAAATGCTCACTGCATACACCGCTTTCGGGCTGGTGCAACCCGAGCTCCTACCCTTCCGATTGCTATCGCCTGGACCGCTTCAACCGCAGAGCGCGCTGGGAAGGAGCATTCAGCGGCATGAAGCCGAGCTCGGACTATCCCCCGATTTGCGGCGCCTCCAATCAATACGTCGCGGAAACATCGCGGCGACTGGCAGCGCTCGCCGGCGACGGCGTCATTTTCTTCATGTTCGACGGCACGATGTATCACGCGGAGTGCTGGGACACGCACCACGGACATGTCGTCCCGGCACGAAGGGAGGCCCACGTGGCGGCCACCGTGCGTCTAGCCCGCCTGGTGCACGAGAAGTTTCCCGATGTTCTGATCGAAATGCACGATCCGGTCGTAGGCGGCTTTCACAGCCACTACACGCCCGTGTACTACGGGCATGGTCCGAATGGATTCGACACCGTCTGGGCGTTCGAACTCATGTGGGATCCAATGGACGACCTGATGAGCGGCAGGTCGATCGCACTGTACTACTACAATCTCGCCTACAGCCTGCCGCTTTACATCCACATCGATCTGCGAACGGACAACGGCAACGCACTGGTGTTCTGGTGGAACGCTTCCACGTGCCGCCATCTCGGCATCGGCGGCACGCATCCTGATGCCACCGTTGTCGCAATGCAACGCGAAGCAGTGAAGCAATACAGGCGCCTGAAGTCGTTTTTTACCGCGGGCAGTTTCTACGGCATCGATGAGCTGACGCACGTTCACGTGAACGGCGGCGCGACCGGCGCGGTGATCAACTGCTTCAACCTGAAGGATCTTGCGGCAACCCGCCTGGTCCGATTCGCGCCGGAGAACTACGGTCTCGACCCGACGCGGCCGCTGCAGTTCTCGCAGGGAACGGTTGGCGGGAACGCAGACCTCTACACCATCGAGGTCGCAATCGCGCCGCGAGGCCATACTCTGATCGAGGTCACGCAGCAGCGTTCCTAGGGCGAGCCCGGTGGTGGACTCCGGTCGATCCCGCGGCATCAACCATACTTCAGCCGCGGAATGCGCAGGCGATCGGCCAACTCGTCGAACTCCCGCCGCAGCGGCTCGCTGATCGGAATTCCGTGCTCCCCGCGTTGCTCCGCGACGCTCCACTCGCGATCGCCGGGGGCCATGACGCGCCTGTCGGCACGGGCCGGCTGATCGCGAAGATCGCCGAGGTAGCTGAGCATGCCCCGGTCGTAAGTCTCCGGCGACACCAGGCGCCGGGGATCGATCACGATGAAGAAATGGCCGAGATGACGCGGCGTGGAGAGATCCGGACCGGTCATCGGCAGGATTCGGCTGCAGTGAGGCATGCCGGTCAGTACGGCGCTCAATATCTCGGCCATGGCCGCGAGCCCGGCGCCCTTGTAACCGTATTGGGTGCCGCCCAGGGGCAGCAGCGCTGCGGAGCGCTCGGGATCCAGCGTGGGCTGCCCTTGCGCGTCGACTGACACGTCCGGCGGCATTTCGCGACCCTCATGCCGCAGGTCCTGCACCCTGTTCCAGGGGATGACGCTGGTGGCCATATCCAGCAGGAATGGCTGCTCACCCGGAACCGGCGCTGCGAAGGCCAGCGGGTTGGTTCCATGGAACGGCTGCAGGCCATCGTGCGGCAGGACGAAGGAGTCCGAATTGCACGTGCACAGCGCGACGAACCCCTGGGCCGCAGCCCGTAGAGCGTAACAACCCGCGGCGCCAAAGTGTGACGAGCGGGTGACGCTCACGCAGGCAACGCCGCTGCGCTGCGCCAGTTGCATCGCTTCATCGACCGCGAGGTAGCTCGCGGGATGGCCGAAGCCGTTCGCGGCATCGACGGTGCCCGCGGCAGGTCCGGTCTTTTGGAAGGTTGGAGTCGCGGCGGCGCTGACGCGCCCGTGCTCGGCGACCCGCACATAGTGTGGAAGGAGACGAATCCCATGGCTGTCGACGCCGCGCAGGGACGTCTCCGTGAGGACATCCGCCACGACCACTGCGCTTTGTGATCTGGTCCCGACGGCCTTCAATGCGCTCGCGACAAACTCGCGCACGCCGGGCGCAAAACTCGAGCTCGCCTGTCCATTCGGGCTGTCGGGACTGTCTGGCGGGAAGCGATGCATAAGCGGGAGCTCGGTTGCCGTCCTGGTCTGATAGGTTGACAGGGTTACCGCGTAGTTGCAAGATATCGACATGGTCGCGGTTCTGCTCGGTCTCTCCGCGCTCCTCAATTACATGGATCGCGGGACGCTTTCCATCGCGGCACCGATACTGAAGGACGAGCTGGGTATCTCCCCGCTGCGGCTCGGTGAGCTGCTGTCGGCGTTCTTCTGGACCTACGCGTGCGCGCAAACGCTCGCCGGCTGGATGGTCGACCGTCTCAACGTCAACTGGATATTGACTGCCGGATTCATCATCTGGTCCGCTGCAACAGCTCTCACGGGCGGCGCCCACGCCTTCGCGACGCTGCTCGCGTTGCGATTGCTGCTCGGCCTCGGGGAATCCGTCGCCTTCCCCTCCTACTCCAGGATCATCGCCTACAACGTACCGGAGCAGAACCGCGGCTTCGCCAATTCAGCGGTCTCCGCGGGCCAGATGCTGGGTCCCGGCCTCGGGATCTTCTTTGGCGGCGTGTTGATGGCGCGGTACGGCTGGCGCCCGGTGTTTGTCGTTCTGGGACTCACGAGCCTGCTTTGGCTGGTGCCGTGGCTGCTGTCGATGCCCTCGAGCCGACACGCCCGTCCCGCGCACGGCGCAGCGGCGCCGGCGATCCACGAGTTGCTCCGGGTGCGCTCGCTGTGGGGAACCTGCGCTGGACTATTCTGCGTCAACTACGTGAATTACTTCCTGATCACGTGGCTTCCCTACTTCCTGATGCGTGAGCGGCACTTCACCCTGCGTGAGATGGCCACGCTTGCCGGCATCGCCTACATCGCAGCAGCGGGCTGCGCCCTGCTCGCCGGGCGCCTCTCCGATAGATGGGTGAGCGCGGGTGGCAGCCCCTCGCTCGTTCGCAAGACCTTCACCGCGGGAGGTCTGGCCTTGTCCGGAATCTTTCTCGGATTCGCAAGCGTGAGCGGTGTAGCCGTTTGCGCCGCCGCTCTGATTCTCGGCGTCATCTTCTTCGCGGTGTGCGCGTCGAACGTCTGGGCCATGACTCAGACCATGGCCGGACCGGCGGCCGCGGGAAGCTGGACGGGCCTGCAGAACTTCGTCGGCAACATGGCTGGAATCGTGGCGCCCGCCCTCACCGGGTGGATACTCGATCGCACCGGAGAGTTCTATTGGGCGTTCGTGGTCACCGTCGCTGTGGCGCTGAGCGGGGTGGCAGCGTGGGTTTTTCTCGTCGGACGCGTGGAACCGGTGATCTGGCGGCGCGAGTCACCGAGATGAGTGTCGAAGAACTTCCATATGACCGAGTAAGCCTCTTTGGATTGCGGCAGGTCCGGATCGAGAAAGAACGCATGTCCGACGCCTTCCCAAATGTGCAGGCTTGCATCGACACCTTGTGCGACCAGCACCGAGTGTGTGTACACAACGGAGCTCAGAGCAACGTCGCGGGTGGCGGAGATCAGCAACGACGGCGGGAACCTCGCCATCACTCGCGCCGAGCGCGCCGGAAAAGCCAGAGCGTTGTTTGGGTCTACGCCCTTGAAGTACGGATTACGTTCCATCGGGTCGCTCGAGATTCCCCAGCCGAATGCCTCGCCGCTGTACCCTGAATCGCCTGCGGTCCAATAAAGGCCTCCTTCGCAGAACATCCCAACGGCCCCCGGAAGGGGAAGGCCTTTCTTCTGAAACCACGCCATGGCTTCCGCTGTCAGCAAACCGCCCGCCGAACAGCCGTAGATCCCGATATTGCCGGCCTTGTACGTCTTCAAAAGCTGCCGATATACCGACTCCACATCCTCGCTCGCCGACGGGAACCTGTATTCCGGTGCCTGACGATAATCGATGCTGACAATTCTGATCCTGCCCACCGCGGCAATGGGCACGGATTCCAAATGACTCTCCGTACGCGCGTCGGCTTGAAAGGCGCCGCCGTGGAGGTTAATCAGCACGCGCGCGGCATTTTCGGCCGCTACACCCCCGGTCGGCTCGAATATCTCGGTATAGACTCCGCCGATCCGTTTGCGGCCTCATCTCTACGCGGTAGAGCTCGTAGAGGTGCCTGTACTCTGAGCTTTTGTAAAAGACTTCCGCCTCACACTGGCGAATCGCCGGCATGAGCGCGGCGTCCGCTCCTTCTTGCGACGGGCAGGCCTTCGCGGAGCTCGCCTCTTCCTTCTGGCGTCGCCGCTCATTTTGCAGTACGGCGCGCGCATCAGCTCCCAGCAACGGCGACTCCGGCAGCGCATACGCCGGCACGTGCACTGTTCCATCGGCGTCTATCCGGGGCTCCGCTGCCTGACTGCGTGAAGAAAAGGTCAATGCACTCATGACCAGCCAGAACGTGAGCGCAAGGCATGACCAGCGGCGAAGGGCGGCGTGCATCATGCGATCAGAACAGGCCGAACTCGAGATACGCTTGCCGCGGGTCCATGCCGGACAGTATCGCCTTGCGCAGCTCACTCTCCGTGCCCGCTATGTGCTCGACACGCTCGGCCACCTCTTCGGCCATGCCCGCGGGGATAACGACCACGCCGTCGATATCCGCGAGAATGAAATCAGCGGCGCTGATCGTGACCCCGCCGATTGCGATCGGCTCCTGATACGCCATCGGTGCCCAGCGACCGACGATATCGGCCGGCGTCCGATATTTGCAGAACACCGGGAATCCACTCTGCAGGATCCGGTCGCTATCGCGCGTACCGCCATCCACCACGTAACCGCGAACGCCACGTAACTTGAGAGCTTCGGCCGACAGCTCACCCATGTGTGCCAGGGCCGCCGTCATTGGGTTGGCATACAACCACGCAGCCGGCCGGGGCTTTGCGCCAGAAATTCCGTCCACCGCACAAGCGTCTCGTGAGCGCTGAGGCAGCTTCTGGCTCCGGTAGAGCGTGAAGACAGGCCCTGCGATCCTGTAGCTGCGCGCCAATCCCTCGATTGCCGGCGGCAGCGTGCAATTCGGATACTCCCGAGCTCCCGCAGCACGTCGTAGACGGCTCCGGAATATCCTCGGACGAGCTTCGCTGAGATCGTATCCAGTTCCGCCATGGCCAAGCGGCTCACCTTTCGTAGAGCTCGAGCTCATGAATGATCGGCGCCGCGGTCGCCCTGGTGATCTTCAGCCTCACGTAACGGGCGCTCACCGGCTTGAAGCGGACCTCCTGGTGAAACACCGCCATCGGCCAGTTGTCGAACGCATGCTCCTGCGGCGTACCGGCTCCCCAGCTGTTCACGTCGATGACCTGTTGCCACTCCGTTTCGGACTTGATGTCGATTTCGAAGCGATGAATGTTCGCCAGCTCCCCCTGGTACCAGCCCTCGAACAGGACCGCCCGGCTGATGCTCCTCACCTCGCCGAGATCGAACTCGAGCCAGGGCTGTTCCGTCCTGCCATCGGATTTCCAGTAGGTGCACCTGTTGCCGTCGGCAGGCGAATCGGTCTCGCGACGGGTCTGCATTCGAGGAGCGCACCGTCACATTGCGATTCACGGGCGTCTCGCCAAACGGAGCGATATCCTCCGCCGGTCGATCAACTTCCAATACTACGATAGTGGAGGGAGACTCCATGTCGTTCGGGCTGATGCTCACTTCGACCGCGGTGGCGCTCTGTGACACCCGCACGTCGCCTCCGTTCAGCATGTACGAGCGCACGATGCCGGCGGGCAGAGCAGGCAGCGTCAGAGTCGTCAGCGTCGGATCGAAGATATGCAGGTAGATTTGCCTGCCCCGGCATGTCGTTCCATAGACATTGGTGCGCTGATACGGCCCACCCCTTGTATCGAACACGCTGGCCCCATAGCGCTCCAACCACACGCTCGACTCACGCAGTTTGTCGACCAGGGCCGGGTCGAAACGACCTGATTGCGGCGGGGTCACGCCCAGCAGATAGTTGCCGTCACCACAGGCGGACTTGACCAGATTGTCGATCCAGATCTGTGGACTCCTGGTACGGCCCCGGCGTCCAGTCATAGCTGCGCCCGTTCGCCGGGGTCGTGTATTCCCACGGTACTCTGCGGTTGAATCGGGGCAGATCGACCTCGAGCACCGCATAGTCGCCGACGTAATTGACATCAGTCGGGAACCACGTCGGCATGTAGACGGCACCGTTATAGGCGCAGCCGACACGCTGATCCACGAGAGTATCCGCCTGCAGCGAGCGCATGAACTTCAGCAAATCAACCCCTCGCTCGTAGGTCCATTCCCGCATCCAGCCGCCATCGAACCACCAGGCAAGGACGGGCCCATACTTCTCCGTCAGCTCTCTGAGCTGTGCCTTCATGTAGCGGACGTAACGCTCGAAGCTCGGCTTCTCGCCCGGCGGCAGCGGCGACCCCGGTGGCCCGAGATACACTCCGTTTGCGCGGTTGGACCCGATGCAGTCGGGCTGGTGCAAGTCGGCAATCGAATAGTACAGGCATAGGGGAAAGTCGGCCTTCCTGCAGGCGACCGCGATTTCTCCGAGCACGTCCCTGTGGAATGGGGTGCTCATGACGCTGTACGGAGTCGTCTTCGTGTCCCACATCGCGAACCCGTCATGGTGCTTCGTCACGTACACCGCATAACGAAAGCCGCTCTGCTGCAGCAGCCGTATCCAGGCTTCGGCATCGAACTCGACCGGGTTGAACCGCTTGTAGAGACTGTCGTACTCCCGGTACGGGATCTTGACCTCCCTGCTCCAGCTCAGCTCCTGCCCGGCCACCGTGGCCGGATTCCACACCAGGAATGCGCCGTATCTCGCTCCCCGCCAACGCTTCAGGGCCGCGGCCGGTGACGGCAGCAATGGGCCCTCGTGGTTCATGCCTCGCAGACAGCGAAAGTCCGGTGGCATCGGTCGCCGGGCTGCCTTCGGCCCGTGACAGAAGATTTCCCGCCACCGCGCCGGCCGCGGCCGCCTGCAGCATCTTTCTGCGCGTAACCATGGTCGCCTAGATCGGCCGCGGCGAGATCTTCAGCGTATAGGCATAATCTCCAGGCAGCTCGGCGGGCAATGTGACGTGCAGATTCCCCCCGGCGGTGCTCGAGCTCAGATCGCTGCCGCTCCCCAACATCCGGACCCGCGTGCCCTCCCGAACCTGTAGGGATTCCAGCACGACCTCGCGCGCCGCAGGCTTTCCGAGCAGGATCGCGTAAAGAGCGTCACCTTTCTGGGTGAAGCGAACCGGCACCGCGCCCGCATTGCCCTCCGAACGCACCCAGGGGCGCGTCTCGTAGATGCTTTCACCATTGATCCGAAGCCACTTGCCGAGCTCGCGCACCCGGGTGAGTTGCAGGTCCGAGATGCTTCCGTCGGCCCTGGGCCCGATATCCAGCAGCAGATTGCCGTTCTTGCTCACGATGTCCACGAACATCGTCACCAGCTTCTCGGGCGAGAGCATGTCGCCCGGGCCCTCGTTCTGGTTATAGCCGAAGGAAGTGCCCACCGCGTGGCACGACTCCCATTTCTGGTCCACGATCTTCTTCGGCCACACTCCCTCGGGCGTCGTGTAATCCGCATGCTGCGGCTTCTGCAAGACCGGCGCAAAACGGTCGTCGATGGCCGCCTGCGGCACGCTGTTGTAATAATCGGCCAGCAGCTGCGGCAGCCTGCCGGTCTTGGGGTAGGCGATGTCGTTCCAGATGTCGTCCGGCTGGTAGCGGCGGATCAACTCTTCGAGCAATGCATACGCGTACCGCCCGTATTCCTCACTTTGCGGAACGTCGTCGTACAGGGACTGCCGCGTGATGATGGGCTTCTGCGTGAAGCTCCAGTCCAATCCTCCGGAGAAGTAGATCCCCATGTGTATGCCCTTCCTGCGCACCGCGGCCGCCAGCTCTCCGATGACGTCCCGCTCGGCGCCCTGCTGGTCGGCCCTCCGATGAGGATTGCGCACCTGGCTCGGCCACAGCCTGAACCCATCATGATGTCGCGTCGTCGGCACGATGTAGCGGGCACCGATCTCCTGGAACAGCTCCGCCCACTGGTCCGGGTCCCACTTCCTGACCTCGCGGTTGAAGATCGGAATGAAATCGAGATAGTCGAAATTCGCGCCGTAGGTCTTTATGTGATGGTGCCAGGTGGGTGAGCCTTTGATCCTCAGGCTGTTCATGTACCACTCGGCGTAGGGATCGTCTATGAACCACTGGTGCAGGTCGGGAGAGTACTTTCCCCAGTCGATCTCGCCTCTCTTCGTGAGCTTGAGCGTCGGCGCCCAGGCTGGCACGGAATAAAGCCCATAGTGAATGAAGATCCCCAGCTTGGCGTCCTGGTACCACTTCGGTACGACGTGCCGCTTGAGGCTCATCCAGTCCGGAGCATACGCAGCGGCCCGGGACAATCCGGGCAGCGTCAACGATGCTCCCAGGGAGGCGACGAAATTTCTGCGGTTCATGGCATTGACCTCTACAGGTTGCTCGCTATGACGATGTGACTTCCGCGTGCCACCGTTGCTGTACTCGCCCGTCACATTGTTCTGCAGGTCGTTGCCCACCATCATGAAGTTGTCGGATGCGCCGCTGGAAACGAGCACTCCATAGGACTGCGTCGCGCTGAAGCCATCGGCGGCCCCGATCTCGTTGTTGAGGACCTGGAAGCGCCCGACGCCGGCGTCCACGAGAATCCCGGGAAAGGAACCCGAGCTCGTGCGTGAGTTCGCGGTGATCGTCGAATCCTTGATCGTCACGTCGGTCGCACCACTTCGCAGCCAGATGCCGGCGCTCGACGTTGTTGTAGATCCGCGAGTCGGTGATGCTGAGCCCCTGAACGCTCTTGACCAGGATGCCGTAGTTTCCGGTCGCCGCCCAACTGTTGGTGAGGCGCATCGATGAGGCCGCCTCGAAGTCCCAGCCCTCCCGTTCAGCGTATCCGCCAGGCAGTTGATGAAGAAACCGAACTTCGGCACGATCCCTCCGGCCTGGGTATTCTCGAACAGGTATCCGGTCTCCCCCGAGGTCACGTTGACGTTGACCGCATAGATGCCACCCACTCCGCTGTCGAACACGACCCCGGTGGTGGTCGTGTCCGCTGCCTGCCCGTTGACCTCGAGGTTCGAGAGATAGACATCGCCCGGTTCCCGTGAAATACATGCCCTGTGACGCCGCCACGTTGAACTGACTGTCCTCGACGAACACCTGGTTGCCGCCGTCCGCCCAGATCCCCGTCGTGAACAGGTGCGCGGTGCCGGGGTCGCCGAAGATGAGGTGATAGAAGGTGGTCCGCCAGCAGTCATCACAATAAATCGTGATCCCGGTGGGATTCGGGGCGTCGTATTCCAGCTGCAGGTTGCGCAGGGACACCTGATTGACCGGACTGCCGCCGTTTGCGATCGAGAACAGGTTGTCGCCCGAGGTAAACTGGACGATCTTCGTGGTGCCGCTGTTGGTTCCGTAGAGATGCATGTTGCCCGCGGAGATCGTCAGCGCCGCCGTGATCTTGTACGTCCCCGGCGGGAAGTAGATCCCCTGGCCGCTGGTGACGGCGGTCGTGATGCACGACTGGATATCAGTGGTATCGTTGGTGCTGCCGTCTCCGGCGGCACCGCAATCGGACTTGACGTTGAGGTCCTGGGTCGGAGGAGTCGCCACGGCACGCAACGGCGCGAGGCCGAGAAGCAGCGCTGCCGCCGCCGCGCCGAGAAAGCCGGGTGAAAGGACGTTCTTGATTCTTGAATGGCCAGTGCGCATTGGATTTCCCCTGCAGATCGTCAGGCTGACCAGCCTCCATCGATGATGTGGCATTGGCCGGTGGTGAATGTGGACTCGTCGGAGGCCAGGTAGAGCGCAAGTGCTGCAATCTCGTCGGGCTTCCCGAGCCGGCCCATGGGCTGTCGGGCGGTGAAGCGCGGCCAGAGCGCCTTCATAGTCCCCGCCCGCGCTCAGTCTCACGTGCAGCGAGGGAGTATCGACCGTGCCCGGGCAGATGGCGTTGCAGCGGATGCCCTGCTTGACGAAATCTGCGGCGATCGACTTCGTGAGGCCGACGATCGCCGCCTTGGTGGTTCCGTACACGAACCGGTTTGGCGCGCCCTTGGGTGCGCCGACGACCGAGGATACGTTGATGATCGAGCCGCGCTTCTGCGCCAGCATGTCCGGCAGGTAAGCGCGAATCATGCGGTACATCGAGGTCACATTGAGCTCGAAGGAGCGGCTCCAGTCTTCCTCGGTGCAGTCCAGGAGGGTGCCGTCGGCTACGTAGCCGGCGCAGTTGAACAGCACGTCCACCGGTCCCGTCTTGCGGCGTGTTTCGCGGATGGCTTCGTCGCGGCAGACATCGAGCGCCAGCGTCCTGCACCCCTCGAGACCTGCGAGCGCCGCCTCGTTGATGTCACTCGCCCAGACCGTCGCGCCCTCTCTCGCGAAGAGCTGCGCCGTCTCGCGCCCGATACCCTGCGCCGCCGCCGTGACGAGCACGGTCTTGCCGGATAGCCGACCCGAGGGCTGGCTCGATACCCGTGCCACGGTCATCGCGCCGGCATACCGCACAAAGTGCCGAGCGCATCGGCCGACTTGTACGTCAGAATGAATTCACGATGTCCCAGGTCCTCGGATTTCGTGACCGCCCCGGCCGCGACTTGCAGCGTGAGCCGGAAGATCTCCTCGCCCACCTCATCCAGGGTTGCGGTTCCTTCGAGCGCCCTGCCCGCATTCACGTCCATGTCTCCCTCCATCCTCTTATAGGTGACGGGATTGCCCGTTATCTTGATGACCGGCGAGATCGCCGAGCCGACCACCGACCCGCGGCCGGTCGTGAACAGCGTGATATGCGCGCCACACGACATCAGCTCCGCGATCTCAGCGTTATCGGAGATGTTCGGGAAACCGAACTTGGGCGGCGTCTCCGGCACGATATCGAGAAGATAGAGTCCGGGGGCATCGGGCTGTTGCGTCGGGCGGATGACTCCATTGATGGGGCGGCTGCCGGACTTCACATATGCGCCAGCGGACTTCTCTTCCTGCGTCGAGAGTCCCCCCTCGGCATTTCCCGGCGAAAAGCTGCCGAACCCCATGGCGCGGTAGTAGCGCTCGGCGTTGCCGATGGAGGTCGTGATCGCCGCGGCGACTTCAGGAGAGACGGCCCGGATGCCCATCGGCGCCTCGCAGCCGATCATCTCTCCCGTTTCTTCGAATATGCACACTGCCCCCGCATCGACGAGACGATCGAAGGCACGTCCGACAGCGGGATTGGCCGCGATACCACTCGTACCGTCGGAGCCGCCGCAGACCGTACCAATCGTGAGGTCGGAGATATGCACCGGCGCCCGGCGCACCTGTTGCTCCATGACCGTGCGGACCCTTGCGATGGCCGCCAGGGCGGCATCGATGCTTCCTCGGGTGCCGCCGGCTTCCTGGATCACAACTGTCTCCACGGGACGGCCGCTCGCTGCGACCGCGGCAGCCAATCCCTCCCGGTCGAACCCCTCGCATCCCAGGGAAATGAGAACCGCCCCGCCGACGTTGGGGTGAGTGGTCAGTGACTTCAGCATTCCGAGCGCATACTCGTTGGGATAGCAGCCCGGAAAACCGAGCAGGTGCACGCGCTCGTCCTGCGACCGCTCCACTGCCAGGCGCGCGACGTGATGCGCACATTCCACCAGATAGACGACCGGCAATACGTTGCGGATACCCTTGCGCCCGTCGGCCCGGAGATATCCATTCGCGATGATCATCTTCGCTCCCTCGAGTCACGGGTGTGGCTCGGGATGTAGTCGCTCTTCATGTTGTGAAGGTGAACCCAGTCTCCGGGTTGAATCTCCGCGGTACTCGACCCTATCGACATGCCGTATTTCACGACGTGCTCGCCTTGACGTATGAGGCGCCGGGCAATCTTGTGCCCCAGCGCCACATCGGAGCGCGCAACCACAGCCTCACCCTCGATGACGAGGCCCTCTCCCGCTCGTACGTCACGCCGACACACGACGACATTGTCCTCGGGGTTCAGTACCAATACGGCTGCAGCCGTTTCGCAATCCTGCGGTCCGCTACCCATACTCTCTTCACCTACTGCTGCGCCCAGCCCCCCTGGGCCATGATGCCGCCGTCCACCGTGACGCACTCACCGGTCATGAAGGATGCTCCCGGGCCGGCGAGGAAGGCCACGACCCGGGCGAGCTCCTCGGGCTTGCCGAACCGCTTCATCGGGTAGGCATCGGCAAGCCTCTCCATGTAAGTCTTGTCCGGAATGCCCTTGGCGACTTCCCGCAGCAACGGCGTGTCGAACGTACCCGGGGCGACCGCCAGCACACGGATGTTGTCCTGCGCATACTCCAGAGCGAGCTGGCGAGTCAGCGACAGCACTCCGCCCTTCGAGGCCGCGTACGCCGCCGCAGACTTTTGCGACTGCAGGCCCTGGACACTCGCCGTATTGATGATTACCCCTCCATGCCGGGCCTTCATCAGGGGCACGCATCGCTTGACCATCCAGAAATACGACTTCAGATTGACTGTGAGAATGGCGTCCCAGATCTCATCGTCGAGCTCGTGTGCCGGCACGTAACTCTTGGCCGGCTGTATACCGACGTTGTTGCACAGAATGTCGACGCCGCCGAGGACGCGGGCCGCCTCGACCAGTCGATCGCACGTCTGCGCGAGGCGCATATCGCCCTCAACGAACTCGACCTTCCCGGCCAGCCCGGCCGCCGAGCCGAGCAACTCCTGCCCTGCCTTTGGATCGACATCGCCGCAGACCACTCGAGCGCCCAGGCGCGCGAACTCCAGACACATTGCCCGTCCGAGTCCGGCGGCGCCGCCGCTCACGATCACGATCTTGCCGTCGAATTCGCCGCTCATCTCCGGATCCTCCTCGCTCGCATGCTCAGCCCCATAGCGTGGTGATTTCCTCGAGGGTCATGCCCTTGGTCTCCGGCAACGCCAGCGCCACGACGGCAAACTGGATCGCCAGGAACAGGGCGCATGCGAAGAACATCGTCCAGACCCCGAACTCATTGCGCACGATCGGAAAGAGCTGATTGATCACGATGTCGGTGAGCCACAGGGCCACCGTGGCCACGCCCATCGCGCGTGCCCTGAGGTTGGTCGGGAATATCTCCGAGACCACCACCCATTTGATGGGGCCGATCGAGAACGCAAAGAACGCCACGAAGGCGCAGAGCAGCGCCACGATCATGGCACCGCCCTCATGTCCCGAGGCAAAGCCGATCCCGGTCAGCACGAGCGCGACACAGGCGCCGGCCACGCCGACCAGGAGCAGTCGCCGGCGGCCGACCCTGTCGATCAGTGGGATGGCGAGTAGCGTGAAGGCGGCCAGGACGAACCCGATTATGGCGTGCCCGTTGAGCGAGGCGCTCATCGATGCGCCGGTGCGCTCGAGTATCGTCGGCCCGTAGTACATCACCACGGTGATGCCGCTGAGCTCCGAAAACACCGCGAGGAACACTCCCATATAGAGGGCGCGGCGCACTCCTCTTTCGCGCCACTCGTGGCGCGTCGCCCGCTCCGCGGCGATCGCCCGCTGAATCTCGCCGAGCTCCCGCTGCGCCGCCGCGTCATCGCTCCTCAAGGCGCGCAGTACCTCGCGCGCACGCTCCAGCCGCGAGCGCAGCACCAGCCAGCGCGGACTCTCCGGAACCAGGAATGCTGCGGCAAAATACAGCGCGGCGGGAACGAACTGCAGCAGAAACATTCCGCGCCATGCCTGACCCACGAAGAGCTCGTGGACCAGTCCTGCGGTGCCCCCCTGTGCGGCGGCTACGGCGTGATGCTGCAGAGCCGCGTTGAGCACCATCGCAGCCACGATGCCCACTGTTATGGTCACCTGAAAGAGCGACACCAGCCGGCCGCGATATTGCGGCGGCGCGACCTCGGAGATGTAGAGCGGCGAGACGATGGAGGCGATGCCGACGCCGACTCCGCCCAGGAACCGCGCGCTGATCAGCCAGGTGGCATCGGCCGCCGCCGCACACCCGAGGGCCGCCAGCGCCAGCAGCGCCCCGGAGAGGATCGTGACTCCTCTTCGGCCAATACCGTCCGAGAGCCGGCTGGCGAGCAAGACGCCAACGACGCATCCGGCGAGGCCGCTGCTGACAAACCACCCTTCCATGAGCGCCGAGAATCCGAACTGGCTCTTGACGAGCGGGATGGTCGCCGCGATGACGACCGTCTCGTAGCCAAAGAGGAACCCACCCATCGCGGACACGGCGCTGACCAGCGTCACGAATGCCAGGCCGCCTGGCTGCGCTCGCGCCGACGAGAGGGGCAATTCGCGGCTCATCGCTCGTACAGCTGGAACTCGTGAATGATGGGCGTTGCGCTCGAACGGGTGATCTTGAGCCTGACTCGCCGTGTCTTCACGGTGTCGAAGCGGATTTCCTGGTGGAACACGTCCATCGGCCAGTTATCGAACGCCGCCTCCTGTGCGGTGCCGGCCCCCCAGGCGGCCACATCGGCAATCTGCTTCCATTTGTCGCCGGACTCGACTGTCGATCTCGAACCCATGGATATTCGCGAGCTCCCCCGGATACCAGCCTTCCAGCAGGATCGCCCGGCTGATGCTGCGTTCGGTGCCGAGGTCGAACTCCAGCCACGGCGGCTGCGTCTTGCCATCGGCCTTCCAGTAGGTGCACAGGTTACCGTCAGCCACCAGCCTGTCCCGGGAGGGATCCGCATTCGATGACCGGACCGGCGACATTGCGGTTCACCGGGATCTCGCCGATCGGCGCGACCTCCGCAGCCGATCCGTCCACCTCCAGGACGATGATGGTCGAAGGCGTCTCCATGTCATTCGGACTGATGTCCACTGTCAGCGCATCCGCCCGCTGCGAGAGCGACACACGGCCGCCGTTCAGCATGTAGGACTTGACGACCTTCAGCGGCAAGGGCGGTAAAGTGAGCTTGGTCAGGGCTCTGTCGAACACGTGCAGATAGATGTGGCTGCCACGGCAGGTGGCGCCGTAGACGTTGGTCCGCGTATAGGGGCCGCCCCGCGTGTCGATCACGCTCGCGCCATAGCGCTGCAGCCACACGCTCGACTCGCGCAGCTTGTCGACCAGCTCCGGGTCGAAACGGCCCGACTGTGCGGCTTCGAGACCGAGGAGATAATTCCCGTCCCCGCAGGCGGTCTTGACCAGATTGTCGATCCAGGTCTGCGGATCGCCGTACGATCCCGGTGTCCAGGCGTAGCTGCGGCCGTTGGCGGGAGTGGTGAACTCCCACGGAATCTTGCGATTGAACCGCGGTAGATCCACCTCGAGCACCGCGTAATCGCCGACGTGCTTGACGTCGGTCGGAAACCACGTAGGCATGTAAACGCGACCATTGTAGGCGCAACCGATGCGCTGGTCCGCGAGCGTATCGGGCTGCAGCGAGCGTAAATACTTGAGCAGGTCCACGCCACGCTCGTACGTCCAATCAGGCATCCAACCCCCGTCGAACCACCAGGCGAGGATGGGGCCGTAATTCTCGGTCAGCTCCCTGAGCTGTGCCTTCATGTAACGGACGTAGCGATCGAAATCCGGCTTCTCACCGGCCGGCAGCTCATACCCCGGCGGCCCGAGATACTCGCCATTGGCATGCCGCGAGCCGATGCAGTCGGGCTGGTAGAAGTCGGCGATGGAATAATAGAGACAAAGATCGAGGCCGAGCTTCCGGCAGGCCGCCGCCAGCTCCCCGAGCACATCCCGCTTGAACGGCGTCTGCATGATATTGTGCGGCGTGGTCTTCGTGTTCCACATCGCGAAGCCCTCGTGGTGCTTGCTCACGAACACCACGTAGCGGAAGCCGCTCTCCTTCAGCATCCGTACCCAGGCTTCCGCGTCGAATTCGACGGGATTGAAGCGCTTGTACAGGTTGTCGTAGATCTGGGGCGGCGTCTGCACCTGGCGGCTCCAGCTGATCTCCCTGCCCAACACGGTGCACGGCCCCCAATGGAGGAACGCCCCGTATCTCGCCCCCATCCAACGCCGCAGCGCCTGCGGCGGCGTCGGCAGCAGCGGACCGATGTGTGGCAGCCCCCGCCGGCAGTCCGGATCGAGTGTCGCGGGGGCCGCCGCCGCAAAGACCTTGGGTAGGAAACCGCCGGCCACAGCCCCCGCAGCGGTCGCCTGCAGCATGTCTCTGCGCGTAACCATCTGTCGTCCTCAGAACGTCGCGTGCAGTGCCAGCGAGAACCGCCGGCCGCTGAGCTCGTAGAGGCGGTTGACGCCAAAGCGGTCCACCTGGATCAGCGGCGCCTGAGTCAGATTGGTGACCGAAGCGCTGATGTTGAGCCACTTGGTGATGTTGTAGCTTCCGGACATGTCGAGCTGGCCATAGCTCTGCACGAAGACGCCATCGTTGAAGAAACTCAGCGGATCGGACACCCAGCGGCTGCGATAGTTGTAGTTCGCATGTACGCCGAACTTGCCGGTATCATAGTACAGCCCGGCGTTGTACGTATTCGTCGATACTCCGGTGACCGGCAGCGCCGGCTGGCCTTCGTTCAGCACCACCGGCTGCGTCCAGATGTGGGTGTAATTCGCTTCCGCTCCCAGAGCATCGAGGAACGACGGCAGGAACGTGAACGGCTGCTGCCATGCGATCTCGATGCCCTTCAGGGTCGTGGATTGCGCGTTCTCCGGTTGCGCCACCGAGAAGTTGATCGGCAGCACGGTTCCGGTGGCGTAGGAAGTATTGATCGCTCCGGCGCCGAGAGTCACGTTCTCGGTCTGGGTGTAGTAGTTGGTCAGCACGAGATTCTTCACATCCTTGAGGAAGAAGTCGGCGGCCAGGAGGCTTCTCGGCCCGAAGTACCACTCGAGGGATGCGTCGAACTGATTCGCGCGGTATGGCCTCAGGTTCGGGTTGCCCTCGGTCAACGTACCGAGCCAGGGCGTCCCCGCGGGCGGGGGACCGCTGGAGGCGTTCGGGCTGCTGGACTCCCCGAGCAGGTTCATGTCCGGCCGCTGCATGACTTTGGCGGCCGCAAATCGCGTCAGCAGAGTATCGGTCCACTTATAGGTGACGTTGAGGTCCGGCAGCACGTCATTGTACGAGCTCGTCTGCGCGAACACTCCCTGAGAGCTGTACGAGATATCATTGGTCCCGCCGGCGAAGCCATAGATCAGCAGCGCATCCGGCGCCGGCACGAATCCCGAAGACAGCTCCTCCGAGTGCACCGCGCGCAGCCCCACGTTGCCGGTCAGACGATTGTTCGGGTCCGCAAAATCGAGTTGCACATATGCGGCAGAGTCTTTTCCTCGACCAGTGTCGTCTGCGTCAGGTTCTGGACCGCCGGATTGGCGGCGACGAAGCTGGACAACGGATAATTGGCGTAGAACTTGTTCAGATTCACCGTCAGCCAGTTCTTGGGGAACTGGGCCGGACCGCTGTACGAGGAGAACCACTCCGGATTGTTGTCCATCATCAGATACGGGCTCATGTCCGTGGCGAAGCCGGCATTCGTATTGGCGATGCCGTTCGGTCTGTTGCCGAGCGAGCGATCCTCGTAGTTCACGCCCGCCTGCACGGTATCCAGCCAGCCCCAGCTGAGCGGCCGCATGCCGTCGAGCTTGTAGTTGAAGATCTTGTCCGTCGTCGGCGCCTGGTATTCCCCCTGCTCGCCGGAAAAGTAGTAGTTGCTGTAATTGGTCGGGTTGTAGCCGCTGAACGAATACCCCACCGGTCCGCCCGGGTCCTGGTTCGTGTTATACGACATGGTCGCGCCGGGGGCCGCGGTTGCCCACGACACGTACATGTTCGTGGTCTCTTCGCGAGCCTGGCCGAACGAAGCCTCGGCATTGAATTTCCATTCGCCGAGAGTCAGAGTCGCCGCGAGTGCGTTCGAGGTCAGCGTCTGCTTGTACAGGAAGCGGTTTGCCTGTAGCCACGCGAATACGTTGGTTCCCTCCCAGGCGGTCTCCACGCCCAGGGGGTTGACCGTTTCGCTCAGGGTCGTCTCCGGACCAAGAGCGTAAGCGCTCGGGTAGTAGTTGTTACCCTCGTACCAGTTATAGGCCTGGGTGAACTCCGAGTCGAGGGTATCCAGGCGCAGCTCGAGGGCATCGTTCACTTTGAACTGCAGCATGCTCATCGCGCTCAGGCGCCGGTCGAGGCCAACCTCGTCGGACGAGTGGATGCTGAACAGCCGATATTGCGTGCCGGCACCCGTGTACGTCGAATCTGCCGGCGCCCCGTCGGTACTGGTACTCTGGTCGTCGACGTTGCGCTCGTTCAGGTCGACCGCGACGATCCAGCCGAGGCGATGATCGAAGAAGGTATTGGTATACAGCCCCTGCAGGTGCGGCGTCACGCCGTCACGCGCCTGCTGATCGTAAAGTCCCTCCGCGGTCACTACCGCGCGTTCCTTGTCGTAGTCGAGCGGCCGGATGGACTGCACGTTGACGGTGGCCGCCAGGCCGCTCTCGGGAAGGTCGGCGGTCGGTGACTTGTAGACGTCGACGCGGTCCGCGAAGTTGCCGCTGAGGACCTGGAAGTCGAATGCCCGCGTGCCGGAGCCGGACGGCAGCTGCCGCCCGTTGTAGAGCGTATCCGTGAACTTCGGGTCGAGGCCGCGCACACTGATGTACTGCCCTTCGCCCTGATCGCGGGTGATCTGCACGCCCGTGACGCGCTGCAGGGATTCCGCGAGGTTCTGCTCCGGAAACTGACCGATGCCCTCGGCTGAGATCCCGTCAGTGATGTTCGGCGCCTTGAATTTGGCCTCGATGGCCTTCTCGAGGCTCGCGGCATAGCCGGTGACCACCACTTCCTGCAGCTGTGTCTCGGTTTCCTTCTTGTGACCCACCGATTGAGTGGTGTCGTCGGCGGCCGTTGCGGAGCTCGTCGTCTGCTGCGGTGCCGCGAATGCCTGTGCCGGCAGCAAGCCGACGGCACACGATGCGATTGGGACCAGTAATGACCCGGTCAGCTTGAATTTCACCAGTACGTTCTTCATTGCCCCCTACCTGCATGAGTAGCATGGTGTTCATAGACGATACGCCGTACCGTATATGAACGCAAGCATCGAGAGCGGCGGTGGCCGTGATGCGGGCTGATTCAGGAGAGCGGCCTGCTGAATTCCCTGAGCGCGGCGGCGGTGAAAGTGGTTCCCGCGCCGGGCGCGGCCGGCGGCAGGAACTCCCCGTCGCGAACGGTCGCGGGATCCTCGAAACAATGCTGTGCCCACGGAATGAATTCGAGCAGTTGGCAGGCGCCATGCGCCAGGGCCGTATGTTGGTGCACCTGCATCATGTCACCGACGTGCGGCACGACCGGCACTCCCGACTCGAGCGAGCTGTCGGCGACGCGCAGCCACTCCGTGATGCCGGCAACACGCACGGCGTCCGCCTGCACGAACTTCACGGCTCCCGCGTGCAGGAAGGCATCGAAGTGATGTTTCGAATACAACTGCTCACCTAATGCGAGCGGCGTCCGCATGACTCTGGAAAGCTCGATGTGCGACACCAGGTCATCGAAATAGAGCGGCTCCTCGCACCAGTAGAGATCGTAGCCATCGAGGTCGCGCGCAAGTTTCGTGGCGGTGTCCAGGGTCCACTTTCCATTGACATCGATCATCAGCCGTGGCTTGGGGCCGATCGCCTTCCTGACCGCCTCGATGCGCGCGAGGTCATCGCCGGGATCGGGACTGCCGACTTTGATCTTCACACCCTTGAAGCCTCGCTCCAACGAGCGCAGGCAGCCGGCTGCCAGATCATCCGTCGGAATGCTCAGCCACCCCGCATCCGTGTTGTAGGCTTCCAGACGCGGCGGCGTCCGTCCTCTTTCCCGGCAGAGCAACGTCCACAGCGGTAGATCGAGGCTCTTGGCGAGGAGATCCCACAGCGCGATATCCACCGCCGCGAGCGCCAGGTGACTCAAGCCGGCGCGCCCTATCCATTTGCAGGGGCGGCGAGTCGTGGAGCTTGCGCCACAGCCGCTCGATGCAGGCCGGGCTCCCCACGCTCTCACCCAGCAACAAGGGCCCGTAGACCGAGGAGATGTAAGCCGTGATCAGTTGGTCAGTCGGCAGATGCGCGTGTGTACCCGTGAAACCGTATCCCTTCGATGCCGTTATCGGCATGGAGGATGACGCCGGGAAACCCCCAGTGATCGATGCTATTGGTGCTGTCGGCGATGCTCTCCTTGAGCGGCACGTGCACGATGAAAGGCTCGATTCGGCTGATTTTCATGTCCGACTTCACTTGGTGTTCATATACGAAACACTGTACCATATGCGCTTGTGAGTCGAAGTTACGGAGAGCTCCATGCAGGTCATCGACACTCACGCTCACTTCTGGGATGTGAAGGCGCTGCAGTATCCCTGGATCGAGCCAGGGCTCGATCTTCGACCGGACGTACTCGCTGCAGGACTACCAACGCGCGGCCGCCGGCATCCCCATCAGCCGCATGATATTCGTGGAGTGCGATGCGCATCCGAGCTGTTCCCTGCGCGAAGCGCAGTGGGTGCAACAGCTCGCCACGGTCGATCCCAGGATTCAGGGAATCGTCGCCCACGTGACTCTCACGGCAAACCCCAACGTGAGCGCCGACCTCGACGCCTTATCGGCGCTCCCCCTCCTCAAGGGCGTACGCGACAACATCCAGAACAACCCGCCGGGATTTGCGACTTCAGAGCGCATTCGTGCAGGGGGTACAGGAAATCGCACGGCGCGGACTGCACTTCGAGCTCTGCCTGAAGCATGGGCAGCTCGATGAGACACTGGAGCTGGTGAAGCAGTGCCCCGAAGCGCGATTCGTTCTCGACCATTGCGCCAAGCCCGACATTCGTCGCGGCGACAAGGAGCCCTGGGCCACGCAGATGCGCGCCATGGCCGCCCTGCCCAACGTCGTCTGCAAGATATCGGGGCTGGTCACCGAAGCAGATTGGGAGAGATGGCTGCCGGCTGATGTCCTCTGGTATGCCCGGCACGCCGTCGACGCTTTCGGTCCGACGCGGGTCATGTTCGGCAGTGATTGGCCGGTCAACGAGGCCGCCGGCGGCTACGCGCAATGGTATCGGGTCGCCGAGGCGCTGACCGCCTCCTGGAGCGCCGCCGAGCGCGCGAGCTTCTTTTGCCACAACGCGGAACGGGTATATCGCCTTTCCGGGGCACCGTAGCGCGCGCTCTGCTAACATTCACGGCTCAGGGACTGTTGACGGATACGAACAACAATGCGCAACAATCAAGGTAAGAAGAAGGCCGTCCGCTACGAGGCGCCCGCCCTGGAGAAGGGCCTGGACTTGCTCGAGCTCCTCGCCGGAGTGACGAGCGCGATGAGCCTGTCGCGGATCTCCGAGGCCGTCGGCCGCTCTCGCAGTGAGATGTACCGCGTGCTCCACGTGCTGGAGCGACGCCACTACGTGGAGCGACTGCCCGAGGACGACCGCTACGTCCTCACCAATCGGCTCTTTCTCCTGGGAATGGAACGCCCCCCCGTCAAGGGACTCATCGAGATTGCCCTGCCGGTGATGCACCAGCTGTCGGACGAAGTCCAGCAGTCCTGCCACCTGGTGGTGCCTTCCGATCAGTACATGGTGGTCATCGCCCGCGTCGAAGCGCCGCACGATCTCGGGCTCGTGGTGCGGATCGGCCATCGCCGCCCGCTGCTCGAGGCAACATCGGGTCTGGTGCTCGTCGCTTTCCAACCTGAGACGGTGCGCGAGCGCTGGCAGCAGAAGTACGGCACCGCGGCACGCCGTCCGGGCCGCACTTCCCTGGCGGAGACCCTGTCGACCATCAGCGGGCAGGGCTATGCCGCGATTCCGAGCAGTGTGGTGCCGGGTGTCACCGATATTTCGGCGCCGGTCATGCTCGGCTCCGTCCGCCGTGGCTGCACTGGCCGTGCCCTACATGGACCTGGCGGGGATGAAGATGTCACGGGACGAGGTCATCGCGACGGTACGTGCGACCGCGAAAGAGATCTCCAGCAAGCTCGGCTGAGCTTCATATCACTAAAGAAACGTTGTACCACTGGTGAATTGTCTCGATCCGGCCTAGAATCGGATCATGGCGCGCGCGCGGCGCCGAAATTCGAGACAAACATGGGGTGGCGCAATGTCCGGAAGGATCACTCGCAAAGACTTCCTGAGGGTTGCCGGCCTCGCGGCGCTCGCGACGGGCATCTCGCCGGCGGGTGCCGCGGCAACGGCTCACCTCGCGCCAGCGCGGTGCCGGCGTTTCCGCTGGAACGGCACGGGCGCAGGGACCGCTGATCAGGACTGTCGATCCCGTCAAACGGCTCTACCCAGCCGAAGCAATCGAGCACAGCGGTGAAGTCCGGCTCGGGCCCGCTGAATTCGGCGTGATGCTGCCCTTCTTCGGCGATGGCGAGATCACATGGAGCGTTACTGCTCCCGCCACGGGCACCTACCGTGTGGCGGCCTGTTATGCCTCGACGAAGCCTGGGACGCAGGTCGAAATAGCCTGCGGCCAGGACTCCATCAAACACGCGGCCATCTTCACCGAGGGCTTCTACCTGCCCTATCCAGGCGGCCCGGCCGCCAATCCCGGCTCGCCGGACAAGGACTCGTTCTGGACCGAGCGCCAGTTCTATAGCTTCGAGCGGATCCCCGTTGGAGAGCTGCATCTCGATTGCGGCGTGAACGTCCTCAGGCTTCGCGTCTCGGGTCCCAAAGGGGGCGAGATCTTCCGGCTGCGGTCGCTGGAGCTCACGCCGGTTGCGCATGTGGATGCCATTGCGGCCTCGAGCCGGAAAGCGCACCGCCACCGGGCGAACACCGACTGGTTCGCCAAGTCGGGGTACGGCGTGTGGTTCCATTTCCTCGACCTGACGACGCCGCGGCGCGGGCCGCGTAAGCCCTATGCGCAGGCCGTGAAGGATCTCGACGTCGAAGCGCTTGCCAGCCTCGTGGAGGAGACCGGCGCGCGGTACGCCATACTGAACACGAATCACGGCCACCCCACCTGCCCCGCTCCGATCCGGTCCTGGGAAGAGCTGCACCCCGGCTGGACGACGCAGCGCGACCTCATAGCGGACTTCGCCGGCGCCCTCGACCGCCGCGGCATGAGGTTGCTCCTCTACATGAACTGCCCCGGTCTCGGCGATCTGCAGCAACCCGCCGCCGACGCCATCGACCAGCCGAAGTACAGCGAAGAGACGGTACGCCGACATACTGGTGAAGGTATTCACGGAATTCGGGCTGCGTTACGGCGACAAGGTCGCCGGATACTGGCTCGACTCGTGGTTTCAGACCACCGAGACCTATCCCAACCTGCCGTTCGAGGCGCTGGACCGCGCAATCAAGGCCGGATACCGCGACCGGATGGTCGCCTATAACTACTGGGCCTTTCCGATCGAGACCGAGTGGCAGGACTTCTGGTGCGGCGAGCTCACCGACCTGCCGCTGAAGCGTTTCGGATCACGCTACATCCGCCGCGGCGCCGGCCAGGGGCTGCAGGCGCACAGCGCGATCCGGCTCGACGATCCCTGGTTCCACATCACTCCGAATACTGATATCCAGGCACCTCGATACACCGCCGCGCAGTTGATCGATTACATCAGAACCTGCATGCAGGATCAGGCCGCCGTGTCCTTCGGCGTTGGCATTTACCAGGATGGGACGATCAGCGATGCCTCCCGCCAGGTTCTGCGGCAGGTACGGCGCGCCATCCGCGGGACGTAAGGTTCGCCGCCGGCCGGCCAGCGTCGTATCATGCGGACAGCCTCCACTGGCAATCGGGGACTGATCCGCCATGCGCGCTCGAATCCTTCTTCTTGTTGTTGCGGTAGCTTTCGGCACCCCGGCCTACGCGGCTTCGCTCGTCAACGAGCCCCTGAAATGGCGACCGACCTCGGACCTGCGGCTGGGCACCATCGAGATGTCGCAGGCGCCGGTGCAGTTCGATGTGTTCACCGACGCACGCGACCGACAAGCAGGCAATCGGTGAGAATCGCGAGGAACCCACGCCAAAGCCCGTGACGACGACGGAGGACGTCGGCGCGTTCGTCAGCACGCACATGCGTGAGCTCTTCAATAAGGCAGGCTTGAAGACCGTGGACGGCGACGGCGCGGTGACGATCAAGGGCGAGGTGACCCAGTTCTTCGTGCGAGAGACCTCGGTCTACCGATCCGAGGTCGACAGTCCACCTGACCGTGATGGACCGGAGTGGAAAAGTGCTCTGGAGCGGCACTGCTTCAGGCGACGCAACGCGATTCGGACGCTCCTATAAGCTCGAGAACTACTACGAGGTTCTCTCGGACGCGATCGTCAACACCGTCAGCTCCATGTTGCAGAGCGTGCCGTTCCAAAAGGCTTTGTCGGACAGTCCCACCAGCTAGGACGGACGGCGCCCTTGGCGTCATCGGACTGGCTCAGGCGCGCCCAACGCTGGCTTCCGTTCCGCCACCGCCGCTCGCCAGATCTCCTGGCAGCGAAGGTGAAGCCGAGGGGGTTCACCACCCCGGTTGGGGAATTCGAACTCATACTCGTGCGCAGTGATCGGCTGCCCGCAGAGCGAGCATGGCAGGCCGTAGCCGTTACCGGCATAGACCTTCTCTGAAACTGTCCGCGGCAGAAGCGCCGCTTTCGACCTTGAGTCTCGCAAGCAGACGAAGCGCTGTTTCGTCCGGGGGTGCCATAACGCCTCCAGGCAAAAAAACGGATCGGAACTATTAAAGCCCACGGGCTATACGGACTGGCCTCTGCCCGTTCAGCCCTTGAGTAGGGGCGCCTCAAATTTTTTCAAGCGGGTTGCCCGGCCCCGCGGGCCTGATCGGCCAGTCCCACGGGATGAGAGCCTTTCAGTCGGCGCCGCGCTCGTGCTGGAACAGCAACAGGGAACGCCCGGTGGCGCCATAGGCCTGACCGGTTTTGAAGCTGCCGCTGGCTTCTTCGGCCAGATTGGTGTCGATTCGCAGTACCCAGCTATCGCCGCCGGCGCATGCGGGCAGCGTGAATTTCACCAGGTCATGGTGTGCATTGAGGACGATGAGAAGTGTTGCATCCTGACCACGCTGGCGAATGCCCGTGACCTGACTGCGCCCGTCCACCAGCATCCCGAAGCACCGCATTGCCGAATCGTCCCAGTCGGCCCCCTGCATTTCCGTCCCATTGGCATTGATCCAGGTCACGTCCTTCACGTCCGAGCTCAGCGTCGTGCTCGCCGGTCAAAAAGCGGTTGCGCCGCAGGATCGGATACTTCGCGCGCAGCGTGGTCAGATCCTTGAAGAAGCGAATCAGCCCCTTGCCTCTCGTCTCCGATCTGCCAGTCGAGCCAGCTGATCTCATTGTCCTGACAGTACGCGTTGTTATTGCCGCGCTGCGTGCGTCCGAATTCGTCTCCGCGCGAGCACCATGGGCGTGCCCTGCGAGAGCAGCAGTGTCGCGAGGAAGTTGCGGATCTGACGCTGCGCGCAGCGCTATTGATGGCGGCATCTTCCGTCGCGCCCTTCGGCACCGCAGTTCCAGGAGCGATTGTTCGAGCTGCCGTCCTGATTGTTCTCCTTGTTCGCCTCGTTGTGCTTCTCGTTGTAGCTCACCAGATCGTTGAGCGTGAAGCCATCATGGGCGGTGATGAAGTTCACGCATGCCCAGGGCCTGCGCCCCTGGCGGTTGAAGATGTCCGCCGAGGCGCACAGGCGCGGCGCGAGCACCTTCGCCGGCGCCTCGCCTCTCCAGAAATCGCGGACCGTATCGCGATACTTGTCGTTCCACTCCGCCCATCCCGGGGGAAAGCCGCCCACCTGGTATCCGCCCGGGCCGCAGTCCCACGGCTCGGCGATGAGCTTCACCGTGCGCAGCACCGGATCCTGGCTGCAGGCTTTCAGAAATCCGCTGCGGTTGTCGAATCCATTCGGCTCCCGGGCCAGGATGGTCCCGAGATCGAACCGGAATCCGTCGACGTGCATCTCCTGCACCCAGTAACGCAGCGAGTCCGCAACCATCTGAATGACCCGCGGGTGGCTCAGATTGACGGTGTTGCCGGTACCGGTGTCATTGATGTAATAGCGCTTCTTGTCCGGCAGCAGCCGGTAATAGCTGGCGTTGTCGATGCCCTTGAAAGAGAGGGTCGCACCGCGCTCGTTGCCCTCGGCCGTATGGTTGTAGACCACGTCGAGGATCACCTCGAGTCCCGCGTCATGGAAGCGGGCAATCATCTCCTTGAACTCGCGCAGGCGAGTTCGCCACGTCGGCGGCGTAGCGCGGTTCCGGGCGCGAAAAATCCGATCGAGTTGTAGCCCCAGTAATTACTGAGGCCATTCTCGATGAGATGACTGTCGTTCACGAAGGTGTGAACCGGCAGCAACTCCACCGAAGTGACGCCGAGCCCGCGGATGTACTCGATCACCGCCTTGCTGCCGAGTCCCGGGTAGGTGCCGCGCAGCCGCTCCTCGACGCCGGGGTGTCGCTTGGTGAATCCCTTTGACGTGCAGCTCGTAGATCACGGTGTCGGTCCCAGGGAATCGCCTTGCGGGACGCCTCCCCTTGCCAGTCGAAGTTGGGGTCGACCACGACGCATTTCGGAACGAACGGAGCGCTGTCGCGCTCGTCGAAGGTCGAGATCGTCGGCGGACTCCATCTGGTAGCCGAATACCGCCGGATCCCATTTCAGCTCGCCGGCATGAGCGCGCGCATAGGGATCGAGCAGCAGCTTATTGGGGTTGAACCGGTGCCCCGCGTCAGGCTCATAGGGTCCGTGTACCCGGTAACCGTAGAACGTGCCCGGGCCGACATCCTCCAGATAGCCATGGAAGATCTGA
Organism: uncultured Pseudomonadota bacterium; assembly: GCA_963726045.1. GTDB lineage: Bacteria > Pseudomonadota > Gammaproteobacteria > Steroidobacterales > Steroidobacteraceae > 13-2-20CM-66-19. The sequence goes on along the minus strand of CAVSAZ010000006.1, from coordinate 53,566 downwards.
TCCGTATATTCCGGAAGCGCGATTCGCGCGGTCTCGCGCCCGGAGACGCCGTCGAACAGGCATACCTCGACCGCGCTGGCGTTGGCCGAAAACAGCGCGAAGTTCGTTCCCCGTCCGTCCCACACCGCGCCCAGTGGATGCGGCAGTCCCTCCCTCAGGCGGATCGGTTTGCTGGCCATGCTCGTCTCATCTCGTCGCGACCGTGACCTGCTGAAACGTGGCTGCCGCCGGCAAAGTTCCTCGACACGCCCAGGCCGTCACCGGATGTTCGGCTCCGATGCTGCCGTTGGACTAGCACTTGTGGGAATGAGCTGCGCGCATTCGGTGTTGCCAGGCGCTGCGCTGCCCGTCTCCATTGGCACGGCTGGAAGCATCGGGCTAATCGCGAATGCGACCTGGGTCCAATGGCGTGTATCGCAAGCGATGATGAGACGCATCATGAGCGTAATGGGCGTCAGGGGTTGCGCCTATAGCGGCTGCATTGGCAGGGCTCTCGCTCAAGGTAGTCTCTCTCAACAGTCTCTTCGTTGTGGCCGCTCTCGATGGAAACCACGGGGCTCACTGCCCATGAGCTACTATTGAGCTCGCAATGCGGACAACCACCTCCGATGTCGCGGCCCTCGCTGCCTGGCGGAATTGCCTAGGCGACGATCGAGTCGATGCCGGACCCGATGCCGAGCGCCGCTACGGGACGTGCACGACTGGGACTACCCGTCGCATATCAGGCGCGCTGCGGCCGCGCGACGCCGCGGAGGTGGCCGATATTCTCGCCATCGCGCGCCAGCATTCAGTTCCGCTCTACCCGATCAGCACCGGTCGTAACTGGGGATACGGTAGCGGCAATCCTGTCTTAGACGGCTGCGTCGTGCTGGACCTCTCGGAGATGAACCGGATAGTGGCACTCGATCGACAACTCGCGCTCGTGACGGTCGAGCCCGGCGTTACGCAAGGGCAGTTACGGAGCTTCCTCGATCAGACGGCCCCGGAGCTGATGGTACCCACGACCGGGGCAGGCCCGACCTGCAGTTTGGTTGGCAACGCCCTGGAGCGAGGCTATGGCATCACGCCTTACGCGGATCACTTTGGGGCGGTCACGGCGCTCGAAGCGGTGCTCCCCGATGGCACACTTTATCGGACTCCGCTGACAGAGCTCGGCGGCGATGTCGTAGACCGAGCGTTCAAATGGGGCATCGGTCCTTATCTCGATGGCCTCTTTGCGCAAGGCAATTTCGGGATCGTGACCCGCATGACCATTGCGCTCGCAACACGGCCCGAGTGCGTTCAGGGATTCTTCTTCGGTGTTCCCGAAGAAGCCGGGCTGGAAGCGGCCGTGTTGACGATACAACATGCACTTCGCACCACGGGTGGGACACTCGGGTCGATAAACCTCATGAACACCCGGCGCGTGCTGGCCATGACGGTGCCCTATCCATCAGAGCGCACTTGCCCCGACGGCACACTTTCGCCCGAAGTGATCGCTGAGTTGGCGCGCAGCCACAGCGTGTCACCCTGGACAGGTATCGGAGCGCTTTATGGGAGTCATGACGTGGTCAAGGCGGCCCGCAAGGTCGTGCGCCGACTGCTCGGACCGATTGCCGATCGCGTCAGGTTCATCACGCCCGAAGGCGGGGCGCGTCTCAACCGCCTTTTCTCGACGGCACCGATTCTACGCAAAACCAGGATGGCGAGCCGGATACAAACGCTCGAGAAAGCACTGCGGGTTATGGCAGGGGAGCCAAGCGACGTGGCGCTTCGGGTTGCCTATTGGCGAGGCGGCAGGCGACCGGGGAATAGTCGGCCGGATCCCGCTCGCGATGGGTGCGGCTTGATCTGGTACTCGCCACTCGTCCCGATGAAATCAGATGCGGCGCGCCTCTACGTTGATCTCGTGAACGAAACCTGCCTGGGGCATGGGATCGAACCGCTGATCACTCTTACGACTCTTTCCGATCGCTGCTTTGACAGTTCCGTTCCGCTGCTCTTCGATCGTAGGAGCCCTGCTGAGACGGAGCGCGCCGCCGCCTGTTACGACGCTCTCTTCGAGGCCGGCAGGCGCCAGGGCTTCCTGCCTTATCGGCTCAGCATCAGCGCAATGAGCCGTCTCACGGAAACCGCGGCTCCATTCTGGGATCTCGTCCGAACCATAAAAGCAGCGGTCGACCCGGATGACCTCGTCGCTCCGGGACGCTACGCTCCTACCGAAGCCTCGGATGTACGTCCGCAAGCAAACAACAGGGGCGCTGGATGAGCGCCCCTGTTGTGCTCTGAGGCAGCGCCTCGTTCAGCCCGAATTATGCGAGCGGAACCTGCGTCCGATTCCCCAGAGGCTGAGCAAGCCAGCCCCCAGCAAGGCAAGCGATCCCGGTTCGGGAACGGCGGGGGTATTGGTATTGAAGCGTGCGCTTCCTGAACCACTAACGTAGGTCTCGCCACTGCAGGGACTGCCGCTCACAGTCGAGGAGACGGCGTTGGTTCCGCACGCGATGCTATCGTCAGAGGTGAAATTCACGGCGGCGTAGCCGATTGCGCTCGTGCCGACGGCAGTCGTGCTGGCTGGGTTCTTGAAGCCGTTACCAGATATAAAATCAGACATCGCATCTCCGCCGGAAGCGGCAAAGAATCCTTTGCTGCCCGCGTCAAAGAAATTCGTGGTCGTCCCCCCGCCCAGGTTGGCGATGATTGAATCACCCAGGGCGTCCTGCTGCTCGGCTGTCAATTTGAGGAATTCGCTTCCTCCTCCTGTGACCGCACTTTCTATGGACGCGAAGCTCCCGGTCGTGCTCAACGCCGAATTGTCAGCGTAAAAGGCGATGGAGCCACCCTTGAAGTCGACATCCCCGACGCACCCGGCTGAATTGACGCAGCTAGCCGTAAAGCCGGAGAAGACGAAATTGAGATACACGCCGTTCTGGCCATACGTGTAGGTATTGCTCCCCGGGCCACCACCGTTTACCTGGAGGAGGTCGACTGTCCCGATCCCGTAGTTTTGCTGACCCACGCTGGTGACCAGGTTCTCATACAGAGTTTGGGTAGAAAAGTCGTAGCCGCCGAGGTTCGATCCGACGGGAAACGATATGCCGTCCACGGTGGCGATAGAGCCAGCCATCGCCGGAGCCGCGCCCAAGATGAACATTGCCGAGCCCGCGGTTGCGATGAAGCTCAGATAGTGGGGTCCGAAGCTGCGCATTGGGAATCCTCCCGTTTGGTTGCGAAATGCATCCTCAAGGAAGGTCAAGCAACGCCTATGCCAACCGAAGTAAGCCGTTGATTAATGAAATAACATTGCGACTCGCCTGATCAGGCGGAACCGCCCTGTAAAATCCCTCGACGGCTTGATCGTAAACTCGGACGTAAATGTCCAAGCCCGAGCTCGGTGGTTGAGGATGTCGTTACGCTGCTGGAGCTATGCAGCGAGTCAAGCCGCCTCGAGCGACCGCAAACGGCCCCCATCCGTCATCGCATCCCAGATGTCCGGCCTGTCCGATCTTATGCCCTGGAGCAAGGTCGAGACTCCCGCATAACAGGGTTGTCGCAAACCGTGATACCGGACCAGCGGTCCAAGCGGCTCGAAATGGATGCCGCAGCGGCTGAGCATTCTGCGCAGCGACGGCTCCATGACGGCGCAGACATGCCGGATCCCGCGAGCGAGTCCCAGCTCGACGGCCATTCGCAGCAGACCGAGTGCCAGAACAGGCGATTGCCCGCAGGGCGAGTCAGCCGCCCCCCCGCCACCCTCAAATGGCGCAGTGACGATCTGTCCGCGCACCAGCTTCGCGATCGCGAGCCGCGACACCTCGGCTGTGCTTTCCGGCGGCAAGAAGGCCCTGTCGTGTATTCGCGGATCCTGACATACGCGATGAATCGGCAGGGACCCGCGCAGCCCCTCCTGGTTCAACACGAGACGGATGGTGCCGATGGACAGTCCGGAATGTCGGTGCACGAGGAGCGCATGGACCGAGCGCTCGTCGTATTCATCCACTTCTTCCAGACCCTGCCTCGGTGCGGGGTCTTCAAACCCCTGCTCGATACAGTAGACCTGGTATCGAATGCGAAAACATTCTGCTTTCAGTTCCGACGTATCGGCAGCTACGCCTTCGAACACCTGGCCGAATTTGAAAGGACGACTTTGCTGCATGCCCTGCCCGGTGTGCGCCGTGCGATGGGCAGCATTCGCCCGTGGTGACTCCCCCATTTTCTCCTACCTCGTCAGATCAATGTCTTCCTCTCGGGCTTATCGAAATCTGCGGCGTTCAGAGCCCAAACCAACGGACCGGCCTGTCGCCTGGTCGCGACAGAGCCCGCAAAAATGTGATCGGGTTACCGAGTAGAGCATTCGGTTCGAATGCCCGTGATCCGGTTCGCGTCTCGAAAGCGCCGCGTTCCCTTGCGGCATCGTCCCTGTATCACGCGAGCCAGCGTCGCTCCCGCCCCGAGTAATATCTTCAATGTAGTAAGCTTATGATCGAGCGTAGCAGAATCTCGCTGGTCCGCAACAGTCTCTGAACAGAGACAAACGCGCGACATCGTTTGTTTTCTCTCACAGACGTGCGCTATCTCTCATAACTCCGCGCGGCGCCTGCCGCTTCAGCTTCTTGGATCAAACGTATTATCGACGCGAGAGTCGCTCTACCGGCGCAACTGGGGCTGGTGTTCGCGCTGTAGCACACTGCCTCGAGCGGCGTGCATGAGGATGGCTCCATTCTTTTCGGCAGCGCTACCGAATGTCTCGCGTGCGAGAAGTTCGCAGTGAACTGCGCTGAGTGAGGCTGCAGCCGGCGCCAGGTATCGGTGCTCCAGCGAACCTCAACTCCCTGGCGGCGCCCGAGTGTTCGCTGAAACGCCCGTCGAGTTCTACTCCACGTCCTTCGCGTACCACCTCCCATGCGCGATGATGATCCGCTCGGGGCTCCACGAGAGCATCCTTTCAACGAGCCGCCGCAGCGTTGTGCGCGAATAGGTGAGACGCATGTCTCGGGGCATGCCCCCATGAGGGTCTTGCACGGCGCCTACACGAGTAAGCAAACGGATGAAGAGCGACTCAACCTTACGCGGCTCAAAATTCTCCATGAAGTCGATGAGAATGAGCGTGCGAGACTTCTTATGAAAGAAGGTCACTTCAGTGCCAAAGCGGCCTTTCGCTCGAAGCGTGTAGATGTCATCGTCCCACGGATACCCTTGATTTGCGTCGAGCGGCTCCGTATCGAAGTCGATGTGCTTGCCCGCACGCTTGCGGACACCCTCAGTCACGAGTACGTGGGCGTTTGGAACGCACGTTTCCATTCCGGAAGCTCCTGGCCCCTCTCTAGATTATTTGATCGGCTCCAGGATCCTCGATGCGCTTCCCACAGTCACCGTGAGTCGGCCGGTTCTTTCACCACGCAATGTGACGGCGGCGCCGCCTGTGAAGTTTGAGCCTCCACGGCGGCGCCTCCTGTTACTTACCGGACGCCAGCCGATCCTCCTCGCGACCTGCCTCCAATACGCGCGAGCCGGCGCTCGCATTGGCGCATGAAAACTCGTGGCATCGGAAGTACTCCCGGCCAAGGCACCGGGAGTACGATTCACTCAGTAGCGCGAGTTGCCGCCACCCGAGCGCGGCTTATCCTGTGCTTCATTGATCTTGAGGGAGCGACCGTCAAAATCTTTGCCGTTCAGTGCCTGCATTGCGCGGGCGGCATCCGCGCTGGACATCTCAACGAACCCGAAGCCACGCGGCCGGCCAGTATCGCGATCGTTGATCAACGAGAGCTTCTCCACCGTACCGTGCGGAGCAAACAGATTTCGTACCGCTTCCTCGGTTGCCGTGAAGGGAAGATTGCCGACATATAGCTTGGTCATAAGTATCTCGCAACAAAATAGAAAAAGGCCCGCACGCTAATAGCGCCGCAGTGGTTCGGGAAGCTTTTGAAATGACGCGCCGGCCTGCGGAATGCGCCGGAGAGGCGCGAGGCCAAGGAGACAAGGCGAGAGAATCACGAGCTGGGTTAGTATAGCACGTTCCCCTCGCAGGCTCGACCAATCAAAGGCCTGATCTGGCGAGGTGCTGGCGGCAGACGTCCAGTCCGAGTCGTGGTTCATCTGGCGACGCGGAGCGAAACCCGGCTACTGTGACGTACGGGGATCACCCGCCCCACTCCTTCCGGTGACTAAATGTTCAAACGCCTGCGCGGCTACTTCTCCAGCGATCTTTCGATCGATCTGGGCACAGCTAACACACTTATCTATGTACGCGGCAGAGGCATCGTACTGAATGAGCCCTCCGTGGTCGCTGTACAGGCGCAGCCAAGTGGCGGCAAGATCGTCGTTGCTGTCGGCCAGGCGGCCAAGAGCATGGTAGGGAGAACTCCTGGACACATCACGGCAGTGCGTCCCCTGAAGGACGGTGTCATCGCCGACTTCACGTATACCGAGAAGATGCTGCAGTTCTTCATCGATAAGCTACACGGCAACCGGCTCCTCAAACCGTCGCCGCGCGTGCTCGTCTGCGTCCCGTACGGCTCAACGCAGGTTGAACGCCGGGCGATCCGGGAGTCGGCGGAGGGCGCCGGTGCGCGCAGCGTCGGGATCGTGAGCGAGCCGATGGCTGCTGCAATAGGCGCCGGCCTGCCCGTTCACCAACCGCGGGGCTCGATGGTACTCGATATTGGCGGCGGAACGTCGGAAGTTGCGGTGCTTTCGCTAAACGGGGTTGTCTATGCGAACTCGGTCCGCATCGGCGGTGACCGCTTCGACGAAGCGATCATGAACTACGTTCGCCGCAACTACGGGGTCCTGATCGGTGAGGCGACCGCTGAGCGCATCAAACTGGAAATCGGATCCGCCTATCCTGGTCCGCAAGTGCGAGAGCTGTTCGTGACGGGGCGAAACCTGGCTGAGGGCGTTCCGCGCAGGTTTTCCCTGAGCAACAATGAGATTCTCGAAGCACTGCAGGAGCCCCTCCAGGGCATCGTCAGCGTTGTGAGGCAGGCGTTGGAACAGACACCGCCGGAACTAGGAGGCGACGTCGCCGAGCATGGCATCGTTCTGACCGGTGGTGGCGCTCTCTTACGAGACGTCGACAAACTACTGACGGAAGAAACGGGCCTGCCCGTCATCGTGGCGGATGACCCACTTACCTGCGTGGCGCGGGGGGGCGGTCGCATTCTTGAACTGATGGACGAGATGGGTCCCAGCCACTTCGGTCTCGAATGATCCGAGACCGTATCGGTGCTCGCGAACGGCGCCGGATTGATCGTGCCAAGATAACGTCGGGCGCGGGCCGCTGCTTCCGGGATGCACAGCCGCTTACAGCGGTCGGCAGGTGTCGGAATTCGCACGAAAATAGTGCTCAAAAAGGGGACCCGGCCACTTGATGCTCCGTAACTACTTGATTTATGGCGTCCCCGACGGGATTCGAACCCGTGTTACCGCCGTGAAAGGGCCATACCGGCTGCTTTTCGTTGCGGGGGACTCGCGCCACCCTGAGCAAGCCACCGCTCGAGTTGCTCGGACAAGTTCATCTTGCGCGAGAGCCTTTGCAACCGGCCCGAGTCCAGGGACTCCAGCTCCAAATCCGCCGGAGGCGCTGACATTCGGCTGCGGGGCGAGTTCGATAGATAGAGCCAATGCAGCAAAGCCGCCTCTGGAGTTGCGCGCCGGTAGCTTATCGCGGGTACCAACCGATCCTCCTCGCGACCCGCCTCCAATACCCGCTCCGGCAGACCCCGGAATATGAACGTGCCGGCCGCGGTGGCGAGCCTGCCCAGCGTGGGAGTAGCGTACCGCCGCGAGAGAGGCACGACCGCGGTCACCCAACCGGTGTAGTTATTCCAAACCCCGGCATCGCCCAGAACGGTTTGCAGAGAAACCACCGCCCCTTGGCGTAACCACACCGCCGCCTCCGCTAGTTGTGCGGGCGGACTGATGATTCGGTTCAGATAGAGCCCCCGCACGACCCGTTGCAGGCGGTTCGCACCGACCGCGTCCTGAATCCACCGCTCCACCGTCGGCTTGGAAACGCGGGGCCGCACGGTCAGAGCAAGCCCGATGATCGACTTGCGGTCGAGCACTCGCAGAGCAGCCGGCTCGGCCAGGGCAAGCTCCAGTCGTGTCCTCCAGTCGATCGCTCTCACGATCACTTCTCCGCGCCGCCACCGGTTGCCACACATTGCTCGAGCGACTCGAGCAATCGCAACTTCATCGCGAGGTATTCGTCCTCGTCGATGTGCGCTTGAATTTCCTGTGGCAATGCGGGAAGCACCTGGTCGCGAAAAAGCGCCCAACCCATCAGATTCAATTTTTCGGCCACGCGAGGTATCAGAGCCTCTGGACCGCCGGCTCGCTCGATTGCCGTCCCGCTTGGGCACGTCCTGGCTGCGAGCAGCATCTCGAGATCATAGATGTCTCTGGGGGCGGTGCGATGTTCATCGAGCAACGCCGTCAGCTTGTTGTCGACAAGAGCCTGTTCGTCGTAGACGCTCACATAAACGCGCGGCAGAGTCCGGTCGCCCACTTGGACCGGTATCCTGACCACGTGACTGAAATCAGGCGAGCCACGGCGCGATACCTCAACCGTCAGACGCAGCTCCTCGCCGGTGCTCGTAAGACCGGAGATCTTCCAGCGAGCAACGGTATCGGTCTGCTTCGGCTCAGAGATGGAAGCCTGTGTCACGCCGCTCCCTTGAAGCGCGCGGGCAATGGCTGACCTGACGGTCTTCTGTAGGCTTACAAGTGAACGGCGAGAGTCGTGATCGAAGTCCAGATCCTGGGTATAGCGTGCGCTCGCGGTCACCACGCGCATGGCAGCGCCGCCCTTCAGAACGAGGCTCGAACTCTCCGGGCCACGATAAAGGCAAGTCAGCAGCCGCTGCTGAAAGGTGTCACGAATTTCGGAGAGCGCAACCATGCTGGTTTAATTAAGTGTAATAGCATCATTATACGATGCTAATGCACTTATTCAAGGAGTTCCCTCAGCTCATCCTACAGAATGCTATCTGATTGATTGTATTGGCGTCCCCGACGGGATTCGAACCCGTGTTACCGCCGTGAAAGGGCGATGTCCTGGGCCTCTAGACGACGGGGACGCTGCTGTGGGCAAGTGGTGCGGTAGGCCGGCCGCACCGGGCGCGCAAGATTACACGGGAGGCGGCCCGCGGACAATCGGACCGCCGCCCTGCCCCGCTCAGCGATGGCGGCAAGAGTCTGCCGACTGGGCCGAGCGCCTTGCCAGCGCGAGCTAATCCTTCAGCTGCTCGGTCGCACGTAGGAACCCGAGTACGCTCTCGTATAGGGACATCCGATTCCGCTCGAGGTGTATCAAGGTCCGTCAGGGATGCGTATCGCCCCTGGCGGGTCGCCCGGGAAATGCGGCGCGGACGCCTCGAACTCCCGGGCCCACCGCTCACCCAGAGCAGGCTCGAGCAGCACGAGGTTCCGCGGCAGGACATCCTTGAAGTAGAGCTGTTGCAGGCGATCTTCGCCGGTCATGCTGAACCAGGCGACATGTCCGGACTCCGGAGTGGATCCGGACACGGGGACCACCGGACCGAAGAGGGTAAGGGACTGCAGCGCTCGCGGATGACCCGCGGCAAACTCAGCGGCCGGGATCGTTCCCCAGGAATGAGCGATGACGTGCAGCGCCTCGATGCCGCGCTTCTGCCGCATATACGCGGCTGCCAGGCCGATTTCGTGGGCAGCCTCTGGGGCTCGCAGCAGCGGCGGCTTGCCATCGGCTGACTCCGACATGACCTTGGGGCGGCTCGAGGCACCAAAGCCCAGGAAATCCAGACCGCACGCGAGGAAGCCATGCTCGGCCATGAAGTCCATCCATGAGTCGCCGCCCCGGAACTCGAAGCCTGCCGCCAGCATCGTGGGGAAACTGGAGCCGTGGATGAAGAGCACGCCCATGTGCGAGTGTGCCCTCGGCTCGATGCAATGAAGTGCGATGTGTTGGGTCGATCCCGCGGAGATGGGAAGGGTGACCGTCTCGATCGGAGGCCCAAGATGGAGCGAAGCGGCCAACAGCGCCGCGCCAAGTGCCACTGTCATAACCTCTCCTGACCGGACGTTGAGTTGTTCGCCGGCCAGAGGATTATCGAACCCCTCTCATCGGAAATGCTTCGACGGCGGTGGAAGTGTCTAGTCCGAGAAGTCTTCTTCCCAGAATTCGTGGGGGTTGCGTGCCGGCGTGGCTTCGCGTCCCTGCTCGGCATTGCGCAGCTCCACGCGGCGGATCTTCCCGGAGATGGTCTTGGGCAGCGTATTGAACTCGAGACGCCTGATGCGCTTATACCCGGAAACCCGTGTCCGGATGTGCGCGAAAATCGAGCGTGCAGTCTCTGCGTCCGGGTTGTACCCAGCCACCAGCGTCACGAACGCCTTGGGTACGCACAACCGCAACGGATCCGGACTCGGCACGACCGCGGCCTCTGCCACCGCGACATGCTCGATCAGGACGCTCTCGAGCTCGAACGGGCTGATCCGGTAGTCCGACGATTTGAACACATCGTCCATCCGGCCGACGTAGGTGAGATAGCCATCGGCGTCGCGCTGGGCGACATCGCCCGTGTGATAGTAGCCATCGCGCATCACCTCGGCGGTGCGCTGCGGATCATCGAGATAGCTCTGCATGAGGCTCATGGGGCGCTGCTTCAGATCGATGCAGATCTCGCCCTCGTCCTCCACGCGTCCGTCAGGATCCAGCAGCGCGATCGAATAGCCCGGCAGAGGCAGCCCCATGGACCCGGCCTTGACCGGGCAGCCCGGCGGATTGCCGATCTGCGCCGTGGTCTCGGTCTGTCCATAGCCGTCGCGAATCGTGAGGCCCCAGGCCTGCCGAACCTGCTCGATGACTTCGGGATTGAGGGGCTCGCCGGCGCTCACTACTTCGCGCAGGCTCACGGACCAGTGCCGCAGATCCTGTTGAATCAACATGCGCCAGACGGTGGGCGGGGCACAGAAGGTGGTCACGCGACAGCGAACGAGCTGATCGAGCAGCGCCCGGGAATCGAACCGGTCGTACTGATAGGCGAGCACGCAGGCCTGCGCGTTCCAGGGCGCGAAGAAGCATGACCACGCATGCTTCGCCCAACCCGGCGAGCTCAGATTGAGATGGACATCGCCGGGCTTGAGGCCGATCCAGTACATCGTGGACAGGTGGCCGACCGGATAGCTCGCGTGCGTGTGCGCCACGAGTTTCGGCCTTGCCGCCGTCCCGGAGGTGAAGTAGAGAAACAGCAGATCGTCCGCCCGGGTCCTGCGCGCGGCAACGAATGCGGCACCCGCCTCTCGCGATGCCGCAAAGTCGGTCCAGCCCGCCACCGGCTCACCGACCGCAATTCGCAGCGGCAGATCGCCGATGCCCTCGAAACGGCTCGTCAGCTGGGAGTGCGTGATCACTGCCGCTACCCGGCCCCTGACGATGCGATCCGCGAGATCCTCGTTCTCCAGGAGCGTAGTCGCTGGAATGATCACCGCGCCGATCCTCATGGCCGCGAGCATCGTCTCCCAGAGCACGAGGACGTTGCCCAGCATCACGAGGATGCGATCGCCGTGACCGACTCCGAGGCTGGACAGCCAATTGGCAACCTGCGATGACCGCCGGGCAAGCGCCGCGAAAGTGAGGGTCTCGCCGTTGCCTGCGTCGTCCACCACCCGCAGCGCCGGCTGCTCGTTGTCGCGGGCCATGACGTCGAAGTAGTCGCTCGCCCAATTGAACTCATCGAGCTGCGGCCACGTGAACCCGCTCTGCGCCGCGGCCAGATCCTCCCGCCACCGCAGCAGCTGATCCCGTGTTGCGATGAATCGCTTGCTGGCGCTCATGCCCCGCGGTGGGCCGCGGACTTCGCGCCGGGCGAGGGCGCAGCAGGCAGCCGCGCCAGCAGATCCGTGAGCGTGTCGAGATCGAGCGGCTTCACCAGGTGGGAATCGAATCCCGCCTCGCGCGAGCGGCGGCGGTCCGAGTCCTGTCCCCAGCCGGTCAGCGCGACCAGCGTGATCCGCTGCCCCCAGGGTTGGGCCCGGATGCGTTTCGCCACTTCGTAGCCATCGAGCAGCGGCATGCCGATGTCCAGCAACACCACCTCGGGGAGGTGTCGCTCGACGCTCTGTAGCGCCGTGCCGCCATTGGTTGCGGTGAAGACTTCGTGTCCACTGAGCTGCAGCAGTGTCGCCAGGCTCTCGAGGGCATCATTGTTGTCGTCCGCGATCAGTATCCTGCGTGTCAGGCGCGCGGTGCTCGCCGTGACCAGCGGCGCCACGGCCACTGCCACCGTGCCCGCCGCGGGCCGCGCCTCGGCAATCGGCTCCGCCTTGGGGTCGACCGGCGCCTCCGCGAGCTCCGCCTCGCATACCCGTGGCAGCCGGATCACGAACTCGACTGCCTTTGCCCGGCCCCTCGCTGGCCGCCGAGACCTCGCCGCCATGCATCTGCACCAACCGCTGCACCAGCGCGAGGCCGATGCCGAGGCCGCCCTGAGTGCGGCCTTCGTCGCGATCCAGCTGTGTAAAGAGCTCGAAGACGTACGGCAACATCTCCGGCCGGATGCCGATCCCATTGTCGCGTACGCATATCTCGACATCTGCGCCGTGGGCCATCGCGCTGACGATGACCGTGCCGCCTCGATCCGTGTATTTCGCCGCATTGCCGAGCACGTTGGCTATGGCCTGCGTGAGCCGCGTGGAATCACCGAAAACCTTCACTCCGGGCACCGGCAACTCGAGGGTGAGCTGATGTTTCTGCTCATCGAAAAGCGGATGCACCGTTTCGACCGCTCGCGAGATGAGCGCTTCCACATCCACCATCTGACGCGTCAGATTGATCTTGCCGCGGGTGATGCGCGAGACATCGAGCAGATCGTCGACCAGGCGCGTGAGGCTGGTGAGCTGTCGCGCGATGACGTCGCGCGCCCAGTTGAGCTGCGGATCGTTGAGCGGCTTGATGCGCATCAGCTCGATCGCGTTGTGGATCGGCGCCAGCGGGTTGCGCAGCTCGTGGGCGAGCATCGCCAGGAACTCGTCCTTGTGGCGGTCAGCTTCCTTCAGCGCTTGCTCGGCGCGAGTACGTTCCGCGTTCTCGCTCTGCAGCAGGCGATTCGCGGCCTCGAGCTCGGTGTTGGCGCGCTGCAGGCTGTGGTTCAACGACTCGAGCTCGCGCGTCTTCTCCTCCTGCAGCGCGATATTGGCCTCGGACAGGCGCGCGTTCGCGGAGGCGAGCTCCTCGTTCGCCCGCTGCAGCTCCTTGCGCTTGGTGTAGAGCTCGACCAGCACCGACACCTTGCTGCGCAGGATTTCCGGCACGATCGGCACGGAGACGTAATCGACGGCGCCGAGCGAGTAGCCTTTGAGGCGGTCGAGATCATCGAGATGCACGCCCGTCACGAAGATGATCGGCGTCTTCTCGAAACGCGGATGCTCGTGGATCAGCTTCGCGGCCTCGAAGCCGTCCATGTCGGGCATGCTGACATCGAGCAGCACGACCGCGAACTCGCTGCCCATCAGATGCTCGAGCGCCTCGCGTCCGGAATGAGCGCAAACCAGATCCAGCCCGAGGTTGGCGAGTATCGCCCGATACGCCAGCAGGCGCTGCGGCTGGTCGTCCACCAGCAGGATGCTGACCTTGTCCGGAAGCTCTGTTGCTGACATTCGATTGACCCCTCGACCGCCGCCGCCACTCACCGGCGCAACCACATCCGGACCAGTGACAGCAGCTGATCGCTGTTCACCGGCTTGGCGACGTAGTCGGAGGCACCCGCTTCCAGGCATTTCTCCCGGTCGCCCTTCATGGCCTTCGCCGTGAGCGCGATGATCGGCAGCAGCTTGAACTGCGCCTTGGTACGGATGCGCCGCATCGTCTCGTAGCCATCCATCTCCGGCATCATGACGTCCATCAGCACCAGCGACAGCTCGTCCGTCCGCTCCAGCAGCTCGATCGCTTCGTATCCGTTGCTGGCGTTGACCACCTGCATCTCGTGCCGCTCGAGCAGGCTGTTGAGCGCGAAGACATTGCGGATGTCATCGTCGACCACGAGGACCTTCCGCCCGCGCAAGGCGTCGTCGCTCTCGTGCAGCGAATGGATCATCTGCTGCTTCTCCGGCGGCAGATCACTCACCACCCGGTGCAGGAAGAGCGCGGTCTCGTCGAGCAGCCGCTCGGGCGAGCGCACGCCCTTCAGCACGATACTCTTAGCCTGCCGCCGCAACTCGCCCTTCTTCTTCCAGCGTGAGCTCCCGTGCCGGTGAAGACGACGATGGGCGTCTCGCGAAGCTTGGCGTCCTTCTGCACTTCCGCCAGCAGATCGAACCCCGAGATGTCGGGCAGCGCGAGATCGAGCACCACGCAATCGAACGAGCGTTCGCCGCATGAGCTCGAGCGCGTCGCTGCCGCTCTCGGCGGTGGCGATCTCGATGTCCTCGAGACCCGAGCAGCTCCGTGATGCTCATCCGCTCCGCCGCGTTGTCCTCGACGACGAGCAGGCGCCGCGGGCGCGCGGCGGTGAAGCTCTTCAGCCGATCCAGCGCCCCTTCCAGGCTCTCGGTGGTGATCGTCTTGGTGACGAACGAGAAGGCGCCGCGCTCCAGACCATACTGGCGCTCGTCCTCCACCGTGAGCAGCTGCACCGGTATGTGCCGTGTCTCCGGGTTGCGCTTCAATTGATTGAGCACGGTCCACCCGAGCATATCGGGCAGGAAGATGTCGAGCGAGATCGCGGTCGGCTTGTGCTTCGCCGCCAGCGACAGCGCCCGCTCCCCGCTGCCGGCCACCAGCACCTTGAAGCCCTTGTGGCGCGCCAGATCGAGCAGTACCCGCGCATAGTGCGGATCGTCCTCGACGATCAGCAATACCGAGTCCGATGGCGCGATGTCGTCGCGATCGTCAGCGATCTCCTCCACACGAGCGCCCGTCGCACGCACGGCAGGCGTCATTATCGTCTGCGCGACCGGCGAAGCGACAGTGCCGGTCGCGGCGGACTTCGCATGCGTCATTATCGTCTGCGCTAGCGGCAGATACAGGGTGAAGGTGCTGCCAGCACCGGGCGAGCTGCTCAGGCGGATTTCACCGCCGAGAAGCTGCGCCAGCTCGCGGCTGATCGCGAGGCCGAGGCCGGTTCCGCCGTACTTGCGTGCCGTGCCGGCGTCCGCCTGTTGGAACGCCTCGAAGATGATGCGTTGCTTCTCGAGAGGGATGCCGATCCCGGTGTCGCTGACCGAGAACTCGACGACGGTGCCGCTCTGATTCAGCGACGGATGATCGAGGGTCCAGCCACCGGTGGCGGCCGCGACGTGCAGCCGTACGCCGCCCCGTTCCGTGAACTTGAAGGCATTCGACAACAGGTTCTTCAGGATCTGCAGCAGGCGCTTCGAGTCCGTGGTCATCGAGCGCGCCAGATGCGAGTCGAAGTCCAGTGTGAACGCCAGTTTTCGCGTCTCGGCCTCGTGACGGAAGCTGCGCTCGATCGTCTCCTTGAGAGTGCCGAAGCTAGCTCCTCGTACTCGACGGTGACCGTTCCGGACTCGATCTTCGACAGATCGAGAATGTCGGTGATGAGGTTCAGCAGGTCCGTGCCGGCAGAGTGGATGGTGCGCGCATAGTCCACCTGTCGATTGCTGTAAGTTGCCCTCGCTGTTCTGCGACAGCTGCTGCCCCAGGATCAGGATGCTGTTCAGGGGCGTGCGCAGCTCGTGCGACATGTTGGCGAGGAACTCGGACTTGTAGCGCGAGGTCAGCGCCAGTTCCGCGGCCTTCTCCTCCAGCGCCTTGCGGGCGAGCTCGATTTCGGTGTTCTTCCTCTCGACCTCGACGTTCTGGTCGGCGAGCAGTCGCGCCTTGGTGGCGAGCTCCTCGTTCGTCTGCTGCAGCTCGCGCTGCTGCGTCTGCAGCTCGCCGGCGAGCTGCTGGGACTGTTTCAGCAGCTCTTCGGTCCGCATCGTCGCCTCGATGGTGTTGAGCACCACACCGATGCTGTCGGTGAGCTGCTCCAGGAAGGCGAGCTGCGAGGGCGTGAAGTCATAGAGCGAGGCGAGCTCGAGCACCGCCTTCACCTCACCTTCGTACAGCACCGGCAGCACGATGACGCTGCGCGGGCAGGCGGAACCAGCCCACCGCGCACTTCGATGGAGCGCGCACGCGAATCCAGGTCGGTGATGAGCAGGCGCCTGTGGTCGGCGGCCGCCTGTCCGACCAGCCCCTCGCCGATCGCGAAGAAGCGCGGGTCGCGGATCTCGTGCGCGCCGTCGGCGTAGCTCGCGAGCTCCTTGAGGCACGAGGAGCCATTCACTCCTTCCATGACGTACATGACGCCCTGCTGGCCGTTGACGAGCGGCGCGACCTCGGACAGGAGCAGTCGCCCGACGGTCACGAGGTCCCGCTGGCCCTGCAGCATGCGGCTGAACTTCGCGATGTTCGTCTTCAGCCAGTCCTGCTCGGTGTTGCGCTCGGTCGTGGCGCGCAGATTACCGATCATGGCGTTGATGTTGTCCTTGAGCTCCGACACCTCGCCGCGGGCATCCACCTGAATGGAGCGGGTGAGGTCACCCTGGGTCACGGCGGTCGCGACCTCGGCGATGGCGCGCACCTGGGTAGTGAGGTTGGCGGCGAGCAGGTTGACGTTGGCCGTGAGGTCCTTCCAGGTGCCGGCGGCGCCCGGCACGTGCGCCTGGCCGCCGAGGCGCCCTTCCACTCCCACCTCGCGCGCCACGCTCGTCACTTGGTCGGCGAAGATCGCGAGCGTGTCGGTCATGCTGTTGATGGTGTCGGCGAGCGCCGCGACTTCACCCTTCGATTCGACGGTCAGCCTTTGCCGCAGGTCACCGTTCGCGACCGCGGTCACCACTTTGACGATGCCGCGCACCTGGTTCGTGAGGTTGTTCGCCATCACGTTGACGTTGTCGGTGAGGTCCTTCCACGTGCCGGCGACTTCGGACACCTCGGCCTGACCGCCGAGCTTGCCCTCGGTGCCCACCTCGCGCGCGAGTCGGGTCACTTCCGCCGCGAAGCTGTTCAGCTGGTCCACCATGGTATTGATGGTGTCCTTGAGCTGCAGGATCTCGCCACGCACGTCCACCGTGATCTTGCGCGACAGGTCACCGCGCGCGACGGCGGTGGTCACTTCCGCGATGTTGCGCACCTGACCAGTCAGGTTGCGCGCCATGGAATTGACGTTGTCGGTCAGATCCTTCCACGTGCCCGCGACTCCGGGGACAGCCGCCTGGCCGCCGAGCTTGCCTTCGGTGCCCACCTCGCGCGCCACGCGAGTCACTTCCGCCGCGAAGCTGTTCAGCTGGTCGACCATCGTGTTGATGGTCTCCTTGAGCTGCAGGATCTCACCGCGCACGTCCACCGTGATCTTGCGCGACAGATCACCGCGCGCGATGGCGGTCGCCACTTCCGCGATGTTGCGCACCTGCCCGGTGAGGTTGCTCGCCATGAAATTGACGTTGTCGGTGAGGTCCTTCCAGACGCCGCTCACGTCCTTCACCTCGGCCTGGCCGCCGAGCTTGCCCTCGGTGCCCACCTCGCGCGCCACGCGTGTCACTTCCGCGGCGAAGCTGTTCAGCTGATCCACCATCGTGTTGACGGTGTTCTTGAGCTCGAGGATTTCGCCTTTGACGTCGGCGGTGATCTTGCGGGACAGGTCGCCGCGCGCGATGGCGGTCGCCACCTCCGCGATGTTGCGCACCTGACCGGTGAGATTGCCGGCCATGGAGTTGACGCTGTCGGTGAGATCCTTCCAGGTGCCTGCGACTCCCGGCACGGCCGCCTGACCACCGAGCTTGCCTTCGGTTCCGACCTCGCGCGCGACCCGCGTCACCTCGGACGCGAAAGAGCGGAGCTGGTCCACCATCGTATTGATCGCCTCCTTGAGCTGCATGATCTCGCCGCGCACGTCCACCGTGATCTTGCGCGATAGGTCGCCGTTCGCGACGGCCACCGTCACCTCCGCAATGTTGCGGACCTGGCCGGTGAGATTGCCCGCCATGGAGTTCACGCTGTCGGTGAGGTCCTTCCAGGTGCCCGCCACGCCCGGCACCGCCGCCTGGCCACCGAGCTTGCCGTCCGTGCCCACTTCGCGCGCCACGCGTGTCACCTCGGCCGCGAAGCTATTGAGCTGGTCCACCATCGTGTTGATGGTGTTCTTGAGCTCCAGGATCTCGCCCTTCACGTCCACCGTGATCTTGCGCGATAGGTCGCCGCGCGCGACGGCCGTCGTGACTTCCGCGATGTTGCGGACCTGACCGGTGAGGTTGGTCGCCATCGCGTTGACACTGTCGGTGAGGTCCTTCCAGGTACCGGCGACGCCCGGCACGATGGCCTGGCCGCCGAGCTTGCCCTCCGTGCCCACCTCTCTCGCCACGCGCGTCACTTCGGACGCGAACGAGCGCAGCTGGTCCACCATCGTGTTGATTGCTTCCTTGAGCTGCAGGATTTCGCCGCGCACGTCCACCGTGATCTTGCGCGACAGGTCGCCGCTCGCCACGGCGATGGTCACTTCGGAGATATTGCGCACCTGGCCGGTCAGGTTGCTCGCCATGGAGTTGACGCTGTCGGTCAGGTCTTTCCAGGTGCCGGAGACGCCCGCCACGGCCGCCTGGCCGCCGAGCTTGCCCTCCGTGCCCACTTCTCTGGCGACGCGGGTCACCTCGGAGGTGAAGGCGCTCATCTGCTCGATCATGGCGTTCACGATGCTGGCAGAGCGCAGGAACTCGCCCTGCAGCGGCCGACCGTCGACCTCGAGACTCGTGGTCTGCGACAGGTCACCCTTGGCGACCGCCGTGATGGCGCGGGTCACTTCGGTGGTGGGCCACAGGAGGTCGTCGATCAGCGTGTTGACGGAGCCTTCCATCGCGCCCCAGGAGCCGGAGCGGCGCGCCAGGCCGAGGCGATGGCGGGTGCGGCCTTCCTTGCCGACGGTGCGCCCGGCTTGCTCGAGCTCGCTCGCCAGCCGCTCATTCGAGGCCACGATCTCGTTGAACGTATCGGCGACCTTGCCGGCGAGCCCCGCCTTGTCGCCGGGCAGACGCACGGAGAAGTCACCGTCGCGCACCAACTGCAGCGCACGGAGGATCTCGCGCAGGTCGAGGGCATCCGCCTCGATGCGCCCGGCACCGTTTGTGGGGGTCTTACGGCGCTTGGATCCGGGTCCTTGCTGTGGCGATTGCATTCTGATTCTCCAGCGTGATAGCCGGCCGCGCCACCGGGGCGCGGGCCTCAAAAGGGTATTGAATTACGGGTGGTCGCCGCCGGCAATGGGAGGGCGCCGGCGCACCAGGCGCCGGAAGGAGACGTGCTCTGCCCGGCGCTCGCGACGGTTCCGGTCGCCGCTGCGCAGGCAGTCCGCTTTGCACCACGGACAATCTCCCGCAAGCTGCGTCCGGATTTCCGTGCGACTCGAGCCCCGACTGAAAGTTTCTAGTAATGAATACCGGCCAGCCTTGGGATGGCTAATCCGCGCACAAACCATAGCGGAAAGCCGTCAGGGAGGCAAAGTGTATTCGAACGGTGGCGGGGTTCATGCGACAGGAAGTGGTGTACACTTTACAGACGGTGGGAAGAGGTCCAGGTCGCACGCTTGGCACCCGCTGACCAGGCAGGACACAGCAGCAATGAGTGGGTCGCAACCGGCTGGGTCCAATGAGCCCGGTCCGGAGCAACGGTCCGAACGATTGACGGTGGCAGCCCTTCGCCGTGCCGTCCCCGGTCGCATGTGGGGCGGCAAGGGGTCTGGCAAGCCATGTGATTACTGTCGCGTGCTCGTGAGCGCCGAAGAGGTCGAGTATGAAGTCGAGGCTCGGCTCGACTTCGAGATCGTCGCCCTGCACTTCCACCCGCGGTGCTATGACTCCTGGCGCAGCAGCTGCGAGCCGGCGGCCGCAGTGACCGCTAACCCCGCCGGCGAGTAGCGGCTCCAGCCCAGCTTCCGGCCAGGCACGGGGCTCTCCCTCAAATAGCCCAGCCCCCATCGATGACGTGGATCTGGCCCGTCGTATAGGGCGCGGAAGCCAGATAGACCACCAGGTCGGCGATCTCTTCGGGGCGTCCGAGGCGTCCGATTGGCTGGCGCGCGATGAATGCGCCGCGCACCTTTTCGTAGCCCTCTTCCGTCTTCCCCAGCGTCTTCAGGCGCCCCTCGAGCGAGGGAGTCTCCACCGTGCCAGGACAGATGGCGTTGCAGCGAATGCCGCGGCTGACGAAATCCGCAGCCACGGACTTCGTCAGACCGATCACTGCTGCTTTGGTGGTGGCGTACACGCACCGCACTGGGACGCCTTTGACGCTGCTCGCCACGGACGCCATGTTGATGATGGAGCCGGCGCCCTTCGCCAGCATGCCCGGCAGCACTGCTTGAATCGTACGCACCATCGCCTTGACGTTGAGGTCGTACGCAAAATCCAGCTCCTCATCCGTGCAATCGAGCACCGTGCCGTGATGCACGAACCCGGCGCAATTGAAGAGGACGTCGACGATGCCTGTGAGCTTGACGGCGGATGCCACGCTGGCCCGGTCGCGCACGTCCATGCGGCAGACTTCGATCGCAGCGTTCTCCTCTCGCAACGTCGCAAGCTTTTCGTCGTCGATGTCAGTAGCCACGACGCGCGCCCCCGCCGCGGCCAGCGCCAGCGCGCTCGCGCGTCCGATCCCCTGAGCCGCGGCGGTAACGAGCGCAGTCTTGCCTTGCAGATCCACTGATGTAGTCATTTTTTGGCAGTCAGGTGGGCCGCCAGGCGATCACGGACTGGCGTTGCTCACCGAGCTTGGCGATGCCGAGGCGGATGTTGTCGCCCGCGGCAAGATAGACCGGCTCGGGCTTGCGGCCCATGCCGACGCCCGGAGGCGTGCCGGTGGTGATGATGTCGCCGGGCTCCAGCGTCATAAAATGACTGACGTAACTCACTATCTTGGCCACGCCGAAGATCATCGTGCGGGTGTTGCCGGTCTGCATCCGTTGGCCGTTGACGTCGAGCCACATATCGAGACTCTGCACGTCACCGACCTCATCGCGCGTCACGAGCCATGGCCCCACGGGCCCGAAGGTGTCACAACCCTTGCCCTTGTCCCAGCTGCCGCCGCGCTCGATCTGAAACTCCCGTTCCGAGACGTCGTTGATGAGGGTGTAGCCCGCGACATACTGCAACGCGTCACGCTCCTCGACGTAGCGGGCGGTGGTGCCGATCACGACTCCGAGCTCGACTTCCCAATCGGTTTTCTTGGAGCCCTTGGGGATCATGATCTCGTCGTTCGGTCCCTGCAGGCAGCTCACCGCCTTGGTGAACACCACCGGCTCGGTGGGAACCGGCAGATTCGATTCCGTGGCGTGATCGGCGTAGTTGAGACCGATGGCGATGAACTTGCGCGTGCCCGCAAAGGGGACTCCGAGCCGCGGGGTGCCGGGAGCAACGGGGAGCGACGCCGGATCGATCGCAGCGAGCCGTGCCAGGCCGGCGGCCGAGAGGTGCTGCGCCGAGAGATCGGGAATCGTGGCCGCGAGCGAGCGCACCCTCCCGTGGGTGTCGAGGAGTCCGGGCTGTTCGTGGCCGGCCGGACCGTAGCGCAGAAGTTTCATTGTCGATGGGACCTTTTGGGCTTGGAGTTGCAAAACGCGTGTTGTCGGGGGGTAATCTGATCGGCCAGTGCAAGGCTCGACACCGGATTGCCGGGCGGATCGTCAATCTCATACGATAATATGAGCGCCACATAATGAGAAGTGGGCGGTTGATCGGACGACTCGAGTCGGTGCCTCGCTGAAGACACCGCCTCGCTCCTGTGCCTGAAACTAGGCGCCGCCCGGCTGCTCCGGCAGACGCTTGATCCACTTGTACACGCGGGCCGAGTTCTTCCAGAAAAACTTCTCCGCCGCCGCTCGCGACTTGGTGGCCATGAAGCGCTGCCCGAGCGCGACCTCCTGCGCAATCGTCGCCACACCGTAACTGTTGGGATAGTCGGTGCCGAACATCACCCGGTCCTCACCGAAGGCGTCGTAGAGGAGCTCCAGGCGCTCGCGCAGGAAGGCGTAGTCCTTCACGATGACGCCGTCCGCGCGCGGGTGGTAGGCCTCCGTCAGCTTCACGAAGATGTTGGGACACGCCGCCATGCGCTTCACCAGCGACTCGTAAAGCGGCCGACTCTGCGGCGTCGGATCGAAAGCCGGCAGGTGATCCATGATGATCCGCAGGCTCGGGATGGCGTTGGCCAGGAGCACGTTCGCCTGCATGAGATCGAGGCTGGGATTGGCGGTATCCAGCGCCAGATCGGCCGCGGCCAGCAGCTTCAGGTTCGCCACCTGGTCGGCTTTGAGGCGCACCTTGCCGGCGTCGGACTCGTAGAAGTCCCACACCCGAATCGCGCGAAACAACGGGTCGTCGTGAAAATGGCCGACGTACTGGCCGAAATCGGCGTTCGCGGGATCGAGGGTGCCGCACACCCCCACCATGATCGGGTTGGCGCGACACTGCTCGAGATACCAGAGGTTCTCGTCCACCCAGAAGCTCGACTGCACGACGATCGCGCCGACGATGCCCTGCGGCCGCGCCTGCGGTGCGTACATGGAGGGCAGTGATTTCTTGTACCGGGCCGCGTAGGCGCGGGATCCCAGGTAGCCCTTGCCGAAAATCGGCCGGGTGCCGTCGAAGAGATGAATGTGTGAGTCGATGATCGGGATGTGGCCGACGCCCGCGGACTGCGCGAGCGGGCCGCCGCCGCCGCGGCGGTGACCGCGGCCGCCGCGCCCGCCAGGAAATCACGGCGATTGAGGCCTGTGCGCGTGCGGTCGCTCTCGGTCATTGCCCTGCCCTTCTACGAATGCGCGGCCGGCTGCCGCGCTGATTGGGATGTTATTCCATATTTTGGACAGGTGGCAAGCCGAGCGCGTATCATGCGCTTCCCATGCTCTTTCCCATCCCTTCCTGGCCGACCCGAGGTTCCTCCATGCGCAGACCACTCGCTCTAGTCCCTGCGCTTGCGATCAGCCTGCTCGCCGGGGTTGCGACCGCAGGCGCGCAGCAGGTCGGGCCGCGTCCAACACCCGACTCGCCTGGCATCCACACCTCCGCCGCCGCGCTCGCCAGTGCGCTGCGCACATCCGCAATGCAGCACCCCGAGCTGGCCCTGGCGACGATCGGCGTCACCGATCAGTATCAGATCCACGAAGTCCGTCGCACCAGGCCGAGCGGTGCGCCCGCGATTCATCACGGCTGGACGGAGCTGCAGTTCGTTCTTTCGGGAAGCGGCACGCTGATCACCGGGGGCAAGATCGAGGTGCAGCCCGGGCAAGCCGCAGGGCGTCATCGTCGGCGGCAAGAGCCAACGCCTGCACACGGGCGATGCGATCATCGTCCCGCCGGAGACCCCGCACTGGTACAGCGAGCATCGGCAGCAAGGGTCTCACTGTCCTCGAAGTGCGCTTCGCGACGCCGGCGGGCGCCATGCCCTAGCGTCCGCAGCGCGCCTCTTGACCGAGGGACAGCTCGGCACTCAGGCTAACCCGCGCTTCACCTGCAGGCGATAGGTATGCAGCAGCGGCTCGGTGTAGCCGTTCGGCTGCCATGGCTCCGTCGAAAATCAACGCGCACGCGGCCTGAAAAGCGAGGCCCGCCTCGAACCCCGGCGCCATGGGCCGGTAGGCGGGGTCGCCGCCATTCTGCTGGTCGACCTTCGCCGCCATGCGGCGCAGCGCCTGCTCGACATCCGCGCGCGTGCAGATGCCGTGCAGCAGCCAGTTGGCCAGGTGCTGGGCGCTGATGCGCAGCGTGGCGCGGTCCTCCATCAGGCCGACATCGTTGATGTCCGGCACCTTGGAGCAGCCGATTCCCTGGTCGATCCAGCGCACCACATAGCCGAGGATGCTCTGGGTGTTGTTTTCGAGCTCGCGCTGAATCAGCTCCGCGGTCAGCGAGCCGTCCCTCGCGAGCGGGAAGCGTCAATAACTGCTCGAGCGCCGGGGCGGCCTGGCCCTTGAGCTCGCGCTGACGGGCGCGCACGTCCACCTGATGGTAATGCAGCGCGTGCAGCGTCGCCGCGGTCGGGCTGGGGACCCACGCCGTGTTGGCACCGGCCTGCGGATGCGCGATCTTCTGCTGCAGCATGTCCGCCATGCGATCCGGGGCCGTCCACATGCCCTTGCCGATCTGCCCCTGGCCGTCGAGCCCGCAGGCGAGCCCGATCGCGACGTTGCGCGCCTCGTAGGCCTTGATCCACGTCTGGTTGCGCATCTCTCCCTTTGGCACCACCGCGCCCGCGCGCATGGAGGTATGAATCTCATCGCCGGTGCGGTCGAGGAAGCCGGTGTTGATGAATACGATCCTGTGCTTCACGGCCGCGATCACCGCGGCGAGGTTCGCGCTGGTGCGCCGCTCCTCGTCCATCACGCCCACCTTGATGGTATGGCGTGGCAGACCTGAGCATATCCTCCACCGCATCGAACAGCCGGTTGGTGAAATCGGCTTCCGCCGGACCGTGCATCTTCGGCTTGACGATGTAGATCGAGCCCTTGCGGCTGTTGCGCGGGCGATTGCGCGCCTTCGCGGTCGTGGAGCGCGATGAGCGAGGTGACCACGGCATCGAGAATGCCCTCCGGCGCCTGCGGACCCATCGGGCAGGCGCACGGCCGGGGTGGTCATGAGGTGGCCGACGTTGCGGACGAAGAGCAAGCTGCGACCGGGCAGCTCGAACGGCCTGCCCCTGCGCGAGAGACATAGCTGCGGTCGGGCTCCAGCCTGCGGGTGACGCTGCGTCCGTCCTTGGCAAAGGTCGCCTGCAGCTCGCCGCGCATCGAGTCCGAGCCAGTTGGCATAGGCCGCCGTCTTGTCCGCGGCATCGACCGCGGCGATCGAGTCCTCGAAGTCGATGATGGTCGTGAGCGCGGCTTCCACCACGATGTCGGCAAGGCCGGCGGGATCCGTCTTGCCCACGGGATGGCTTCGCGATCGAGCAGCAGCTCGATGTGCAAGCCCGTGATGCCGCAACAGCACGGCCTGCGGACTTCCAGGCTCACCGCGATAGCCGGCGAATTGCGACGGATCGGCGAGTGCGGGGGCCAGCGCACCGTCCGCTGATGGACCAGCCGCGTGACATCGGCGTGCCGGCCGCCGGCAAGCGGAACCGCGCGGTCGAGAAACTCCTTGGCGTAGGCGATGACCTTTGCGCCGCGCGCCGGGTCGTAGCCGCGCGCCCGCTGCAGCGCGAGGAGCGATCGCATCCGTGCCGTAAAGCGCGTCGTAGAGACTGCCCCAGCGCGCGTTCGCGGCATTCAGCGCGAAACGCGCATTGAGCACCGGCACGACGAGTTGCGGCCCGGCGCCGACGACTTCGTCGTCCACGTTTTTCGCGTCGACCCGGAAATGCCGCCGGCTCCGGAACGAGGTAGCCGATGCTCGTCAGGAATGCGCGATAGGCTGCGCCGTCGAACGGGCTGACCGCGCCGCTCCTCATGCCACTCATCGATCCTGGCCTGCAGATCGTCCCTGATCGCCAGCAACCGCCGGTTCTCCGGCGAGAAGCGCGCCATGAGCTCGCTCAGGCCGCGCCAGAATTCGCCGGCCGCGAGAGCCAGAGCCGGGCAGAGCCTGCGTCTCGATGAAGTCCGCCAACGCATCCGCGACGGCCAGGCCGGCGCGATCGACCATGGATGACATGAAGTGCTCCGATCAGCTCACGAGCTCGAAATGATGCTCTCAGCTGCCAGCTTGGGTGCTCCCGTGGCCTTATGCAACCTGTCACCCGGGCAGCTGCACCTGCCAGACCTTGGCCAGCCGGGAAGTGCCCGCAGGTCCCTTCACCGTAAGTATTACCGTGTACGTGCTGGGATACCCGGGCTCGGTGTCCTGGTAACGATGCGTCGGATTTTGCTCGGTCGACGACGTGCCGTCGCCGAAGTCCCAGTGCCAAGTGGTCACCCGACCCTGCGATTCGTCCTTGAAATAAACCAGCCGGCGAGTCCCATCGACGATCCCGTCGCTCCACGCCGCCTGAATCGGCTTACGGAAGCGCTGCTCGAGCGGCATCAGGCGAAACGCGACGAGCTGCGAGGCGTTGCCGAAGAACGTCTGCACATGCGACAGATTCCAGAAATGCCGTTTGTCGGAATTCACATCGTCATAATCGATCACCGCCCAAGAGAGGCCGATGATCTCGTTCTCGCGCAGATGCGACTCGACCGCGCGCTGTGGGCCTTCACAACCGGCATAGTCGAAGGGCGTGACGTAGAACTCGAGGGCGAGCTTGCCCGACTGGCCGGGCTTGAAATGGTACTTGTAGGCGTGATTGGCGTAGGGCAGCTCCTTCACGTACTGGGCGCAGCCGTAGACCATCGCCCAGTCCTTGTCGCCCGGAGGGGTGAATATGTGATAGTTCTGCGCCTGGTCCCCGTCGAAGTGAAAGTACTCCTCCGACCTCGAGATGCGAGGATCGACGATCGACATCTCGCCCTGGCGCTCCCGCGACCAGACATCGCGGTGATAGACATCCACCAGCGGTCCGCCGGAGGCATCGCCATCCACCACCAGCTCGAAGATGTCGTTGTGCAGGTCGAGACGCGAGAAGTCCCAATAGTTGTCGTACGCCTCGTAGAGGACGTACAGGCGGTTCAGGCCCTTCACCCAGCCTATCTTCACCTTTACGTCGAGATCCTTGGGGTCGCGGTGCGTGCCATGTCCGCCTGGCGCCTCGGTGTCGACCAGCTGATCCAGCCCGATGGCATAGCTGTCAGGCACCATGGCCCAGTCGGAATCGTCGCCATCGATCCGCGGAATCTCGTCCGGCGGGAATTGGAACACCTTGAATGTCGCGCTCGGCCTTGCCAGCGCCCACGCCTGAGGCATGCAGATGATCAGCACCAGCGCAAGCAACAGGCTTCTGAACATGAGCGTATCTCCACGGTGTCGAGCAGCCAGCCGATTCATTTCTCGCGTGGGACGAGCTGATGGAAGGGGTCGACGAAGATCCACGCCACGGAGCCGACCAGGCAGATCGCCGCCGCCACGGTGAACGATGCGGCCCAGCCAAATGACCGCGCGACGACCGGCGTCAACGCAGCCGTGCAGACACCACCCAACTGGCAGCCCATGTTCATGATGCCCGAGACCAAACCCGCCGCGTGGCCGCCGAGGTCGGCGCTCAGCGCCCAGTACGCGCTCTGCGCGAGATACAAGGCGCCGGCGCCACTCGCGAGGACGAGGGCTGCGACGCGCACATCGGTGACGGTCGTGCCCACCCAGACGAATATGCCTGCCAGCAACAGACTGATGCCAGCGACACCGCAGCGCGCCGCTCGCTTGCCGAGCACAGGCAGGAGTCTGTCGGAAATCCAGCCGCCGAGCATCGAGGCCATGGTCATCGCGACGAAGGGCAACGTGGTGTAAAGCGCGCTCGCCCTCAGATCGAGGCCACGAACGTCCGAGAGGTACTTGAAGAACCAGGTGAAAAAGATGTAGGCGACGTAGCCGTAGCAGAAGTAGCTCAGCGTCAGCGCCGCAACCTGCCGGTCCAGGATCACATCCAGCCAACGCACGGTCGGCGCCAACTCGGCGGCCCGCTGCGGCATGCCGCCCTCGATGTAGTCGCGCTCGCCGGTGCTCAGATGCTCGTGCTCCGCAGGGCTGTTGCGGACCAGCAGTATCCACATCAGCCCGGCCATGACGCCGATGAGCGCGCAAACCCAGAACGCACCGCGCCAGCTGTCGCGGATCATGATGAACGTCATGAGAGGCGGCGCTACGGCCCCCCCCAGACCGACCCCTGCGAAGATGATGCCGTTCGCGAGACCCCGCTCCCGGGAAGGTATCCAGTTGGCGACCAGAAGGTTGCTCGCTGGAAAGATGATCGCCTCACCGATGCCGAGCAGGAGCCGCACGGTCACGATGAGTCCGAGAGCTCCCGCCACGGTAGGAGGGATCGCCGGCAACAGCGCCGTGAAGACACTCCACCAGAGAATCGCTATGGCGATGGCGCGCGAGGCGCCGATCCGGTCAGCAATGCGCCCGGCCATCGGCTGCGTGAGCGCATAGCCCAGAATGAACGCGCTGAAGACGCCACCCAGCTGCACGTTACTGAGGTGAAACTCCCGCTGTATCGCGGGGGCGGCCATCGCGATGTTATTGCGGTCGAGGTAGGAGACTGCCGCGATCACGAAGGTGGCGCCGACGACCCCCCAGCGCACCCTGCCGGTCGGCTTCGTGACTGCCGCCGCGCCCACCCTCGATTGTTCCGCCACCAAGCGTCTCCCAAGCCTGCCGCTGTTGCAGGAGTCAGTTGAAGTAGATCAGCCTGGCTTTCGCCTCGAGCGCCGCGACACTCGTTCCCGCCTCGGACTCGAGATCAGCGAGGCCGGTGAACTTCCGTTGCGCGCGTCTCCTGATGATGGCCTGCGCCACGCTGTCCGAAACGCCGAGTACGATCTGCAGCTCATGCGCATCGGCATTGTTGACATCGATGGTGGTCAGCGTCCGATGCAGGTAGTCCATGACGTCCTCGAACTGCTGGTTCGTTCCGGTTGCGCCCCGATCGACCATCTCCTGCACGGTCTCGTGCCAGGCATCGTAGCTGCGGGGCGTGTCCCGCACGAGCTCCAGAACATGGCACTGTGTACACACCATTTGCAGCGAGTGATACTCCTGCGCCAGAGTGCGCCCACCCTCGGTGTCGCCGGCCCTTGCGCCGCAGGGCATGATGCCGGCAAGCAACCAGACCGAGCCGAGAACAAAGGCCGTCCCGACGCGCGCGCTCAAGACGCGGTTACTCATGACAGGACCGACACTGCCTCAACGGCCGGGGGCCATCGGCCCGAGCGTGATGGGCGCACCGCCCGGCATCGGCATGACCTGCGGGCCGGCACCGGCGTCGAATGCCGTCATGTAATCGCCGAAAGCGTTGGCGAACTGATTGGACACGCGCTGGAGATGACCGTTGACGAAGGTCATATCGAGCAGCTTCTCGCTGTACATGGGATGACCGTATTCGTCGCGCATCTGCCCCACGATCTGATGAGTGTTGATATCGATGATGTCGCCGGACGAGACGAACGCATACTTTGCATCGAGGCCGAACGTGATCCAGAAGGGACCGGCCGTCGTATTGATCGTCGCGATCTCCTGCGGGTGATCGGTGTTCGAGAAGATGTGGATCTTGTTGAAGATGCCGTCATCCACCCAGATCTCCTTGCCGTCGGGCGTAATGGCGATGCCGTGGCTCGGGCAGCCATGCGGGATGTGCGGGCTGGGGTTCGTGAACCACTTTGCACGCCAGGGAACGCTGGTCACCTCGACGGACTGGATGACGCGTCCGGTCTTGACGTCAGCGACGCGATATCCCAGGAAATTATTGTTGTTCGCGTAGACCCGTGTCGAGTCTTTATTGAGGACGAAGACGCGGATGTTATCGGGGAAGCGGATGGTTTTAATGATCTTCCGCGTCTTCACGTCCGAGATCGTCATCACCTTGTTGTTAGGCGACATGAACACGGTCTTGCCGTCCGCGCTCATATTCAGGTTGTGCGATCCCTGGCTCTGCGGCGCGTTCAGGATGCCGATGAGCCTGCCGGTCCTGCCGTCGACCTCATACCAGTAGTCTCTGAGGTCGGCACCGACCACTACGATCTTCCCGTCCGGCGTCACCTGCGGACGCTCACAGCAATGGCCGTCCAGCGTGACGGACCAGACCATCCTATCGGTTGCGAGATCGATCGCACCGAGCCGTCCGCGAGCCGCCACGTACATGAGGTTGGTGACCGGGCTCGCGGCCACGCCGGAAACCTGCTCCGGGCTCATGCTGGCTGCGTATTCCCACGTGGGTATGCGCTTTACGAAGCTGTAACCCTTTTCGGGGTCGAGCACGACGACTCCGATTCCGTTCAGCCAGCCCGGACGCTCGAGCGATCCAGGCAGGAGCACGTAAAGCAGGTGACGGAAGCGGGGGCGGAAGGCATCAGGCGTTCCCTCGTCTTTCTGCGGCGCCGGGGCGAATGCCGTACCCGCAACTGCGCGCGTCGGCATCAGTGTGAGCGCGCCCATTGCGGAGGCGAGGAACAGGACCCCGAGCAGTGACGTCGGCTTGCATCTCATGACTCGATCTCTCCGGGAAAAGCGGTGCGCCGTCTCACGCAACCAGGTACGGTTTCATGTAGTCATTAAGCGCGCGGCGGATTTCCGCTTTCTGCGCCGCAGTGATGGGACCCGCAGGCTGCTGCATTGCCTGCGTCATGCCCCGGGGCGGTGGATTGGTCCGCATGACATTCCCTTCCGCAAACACGCCGCGGGCGACCAGCACGTAATCGTTCGAGCGCGGAATGGAGTTGAATGCAAGGAAGCGCCCGAACACATCGAACGCTTCCATCTTGCGGCCCTCCTTATAGAGCTCGAAGCAGCGCTGCAGGACATCGGCCATACCGACGTACGGGCATGTGCCCTCGAATCCCTCGTCGAGCTCGGCGAAGAAGGTATGGCCGCCACTGCCTGAGAAATTCTCGAGCCTGCCATGTGTCTCAGACTGCAGCAGCGGCGCGCGCTGCAGAGGATCTCCCGCCTCGTCCTTCACGGCGACCACCACAGGCACGGCCTCGGAAAGGCGAACCAGGCTTTTAATGCTCACATCTCCCACAGCCTGCACGAACAAAGGCAGATTGGATGCGGAGGCCAGCGTCTTGAAATAGGAAATGACGTCGGCGTCCGATGCACCGGGCTGCGTCAGTGACATGATCGCGTCCGCACCCTTTGATGCCGCGTAGCGCGCGTACTCCGTCGACCTCCTGATATCGAACCCGACCGTCTGCACGCCAAGCACCACCGCTGCACTCCCCCTGGCAGAGAGGAGAGCGTCGGCACCCTCGTGCCATTCCTGCGGCGACAAGGTCTCCCAGCCGCTCGCGTTTTGCGGCCACGCGACGCCGGCGACCTTTCCCCTATTGAGGAAGACCCGCTGAGCCGCCATCGCCTGCTGATCGACGCTCCCGTCCGGCCTGCAGGGCGTCCAGGCGATCGGAAACACTCCCGCTAAAACCTTACCGTTTGGCGATCGCGCCACCTTCCCTGCGCGCGCCAGACTGACGCGAGGCAGGCTCATTGCGCCGGCGACGGCGCCAGCGGCTACAAGAAAATCACGCCGATTAGCCACTCTGGTTTCTCCGCGAATCGCAGTGAAGCTGTTCCTTCGCGTCGGCCCGGCGGACCTGGCCCTACGAGCAATCCTAACGCGCGGTTTCACAATGTACAACACAATCCCAAGTGTGTGGTCGCGTCACCCGGCGACACGGCCGCACTCCTTTATCGCAATATTTTTTGGGTCATCCGGTCGAGCGCGTCCCGGTCGAGCGGGTATCCGAGTCCCGATTCCGTCGGCGCCGGAATGTATCCCTCCTCGTCCGGGCGAAACTTGTACTTGAAGTAGGGACGATCGCTGTACTCGGCAGGGAACGGCATCTCGAACCAGCAGGCGTTCGCTAGCGCGAGCTCGAGATGGAAGGCGACGATCAGGTCCATCTCGTTGCCCCAATTGTGCGGCGCCGCCTCCAGTCCATGCGCATCCGCGAGCAATCCGACGCGCATCGCACCGGAGATGCCACCGACATTGTCAATGATGAAGCGCACTGCCCCCAGCGCATCACGCTTGATGTACTCCGCGAAATCCGCGATCGAGTAGAGAAATTCACCCACGTGAATTGTGATGTCGAGGCGCTTGACGAGCTCGATGAGGCCCTCCTCATCATGGGTTTCAATGGGATCCTCGAACCATAAATAGTCGAGGTCCTGCAGGAGCCGCCCGACCTGAAGTGCCTCAAAACGGTTGTACATGCGTACCGGATCGTGCATCAGGACGAACTCATCACCCGCCGCCTTGCGCACCTCACGGATCTCCTCCATGTGGCCGATGTAGGCGGGGATCGGCGGACCGGATCGATGCTGGCCCGTGCCGGGATGGATCTTGTAGCCGCGATAACCGAGCGCTTTGGCTCTCGAAACATCGGCCACATAGTCTTCGACGCTCGCCAGATGATTCGAGCTCGCATAAGCCATCACGCGGCTCTTCACCGTCTCGCTGCCCTGCAGGATGCGGTAAATCGGCCGGCCGACCGCTTTGCCGAGGATATCCCACAGGCAAACGTCCGCCGCGGCGGTGTAGAAGTTCGGCCACGCTCCGCCGCCATGGGGCATGAGCCCGGACCCATTCAATGCGGGGCCACCGAATGCAGGATGCGTACCGGGCCCTTGCGGCGAGCTCCAGCCATCGTCGAACTGGGACTCCGGTCCACCGAAGCCCGCCACGCTCTTCATGCCGCTCGTCGAAGCCAGTCGCGGCAGCAGGTCGATCACGCTCCTGCCGACCAGGGCGGATTTGGCCCATTCAAGCCAGCGATCGGTTGGATTGCGATCGCCCAGAGTGTAATTGCCCTCAATGCCACCGTGAGTTACCACGGATACAATCTTGCCGGTCTCCGTGTCGTTCAGGCGATGAATACCCGCCATGTCAGTGACATAGACCTTCACCTCCTTGATGGTGAGGTCCGGCAGGTCCGAGCGCTTCACGTCCACGGATCTGGCTGCAGCCAGCCCCGGATCGAGCGCGGCCAGCGCGACGCTTGCCGTCGAGCCGTACAGGAAATTGCGTCTCGATACGTCGCGATCGGTCATTGCTTCGACTCCATCAGGCCATCCGGCCGCCACCCCAAACTGCGACATCGTCACTGGCTTCAGCTGGTGACGGGCCGATCGGTCCAGCAGCCGCCGTTCTTTGCGCTGTCATCGTCACGCGACCAGGTACGGCTTCATGAAATCGTTGAGCACGCGACGGATTTCCGTCTTCTGCGCCGCGGTTATGGGACCTGGCGGCGGCTCCATGGTCGTCCCGGGCGATGGTGGATTGGCCCGCATCACATCTTCTTCCGGGAAGACGCCGCGGGCGACCAACACGTAATCGTTCGAACGCGGGATCGAGTTGAATGCAAGAAAGCGCCCGAAGGCGTCGAACGCCTCGCGTTTTCGCCCTTCCTTGTAGAGATCGAAACAGCGCTGCAGAACGTCGGCCATGCCGACATAGGGACAGGTGCCCTCGAATCCCTCCTCGAGTTCGGCGAAGAAAGTCTCGCCGCCGCTACCCGAGAAGTTTTCGAGCCTGCCATGAGTCCCTGCCTGCAGGAGCGGCGCCCGCTGCAAAGGATCCCCGGCTTCATCCTTGACGGCAACCAGCGTAGGCACCGCCTCGGAAAGCCTGATCAGGGACTCAACGCTCAGATCTCCCACGGCCTGCACCAGCAGTGGCAGCCGGGACACGGATGCCAGGGTCTTGAAATACGCGACGATATCAGCGTCGGATGCCCCGGGAGGGGTCAATGACATGACCCCATCCGCACCCTTCGATGCCGCATATCGCGCGTATTCGCTGGACCTCTTGATATCGAATCCTGGGGTCTGCACTCCCAGCACGACCGCGCCCCTCCCTGCGGCCGAGAGGAGAGCATCAGCGCCCTCATGCCATTCCCGCGGCGAAACGGTCTCCCAGCCACTCGCGTTCTGCGGCCACGCCACACCCGCGACCTTGCCGCGACCAAGAAACGCCCCCTGAGCCGCCATCGCCCGCTGATCGAGCTTGCCGTCCGGCCTGCAGGGCGTCCAGGCAATCGGAAACACTCCTGCCAGAAGCCTGCCGTGAGGCGAACGCGGCAGATCCACTCCCCGTCCCGCTCGGGCGCGAGCCAGGCTGATGCGAGCCAGACCCATCGCGCCGCCGACGGCGCCGGCACCCAAAATGAAATCACGTCTGTTGGTCACGCTCGGCCCTCCCGCTTCCGCACTGCTCTCGTACGGCTGACGCTCCCCGCCCTTGCGGCGCCGTCACCACCGCTTGCTGAGCGTCAGGCGGATGAACCGCCCGAGCGGACTCGCCGACTCCTGCTGGAAGCCATCCTCGACCTCCACCATCGGCGGCGACTTGTTGAGAAGGTTATACACGTTCAACTGCGCGCTGAGCCCCTGCACGAACCTGTTGGAATCGCCGAACGAGTACTGCCCCTCCCAGTCGACCGTGGTGAATGCACCGACCCACTGGATGCTGTTCTGACCGGCGGTATCCTCATAAATGAAATTGTAATGACCGGTGTAGTTCACATCCACCTGCGTCAGGAACGACGGGCCGATCTGCCAGCCGACCGTCCCCCGCACATGCCACGGGATGACGTTGTAAGCGCTGGTGTCACTCGTCTGATAGCTATCGCCATTCAAGAGATTGTTCGCCCACGGCGTGCCCGAACCATCCTGGGTCTCGAACTCCGTGAGATAC
Organism: uncultured Pseudomonadota bacterium; assembly: GCA_963726045.1. Taxonomy (GTDB): domain Bacteria; phylum Pseudomonadota; class Gammaproteobacteria; order Steroidobacterales; family Steroidobacteraceae; genus 13-2-20CM-66-19. The sequence goes on along the minus strand of CAVSAZ010000006.1, from coordinate 19,335 downwards.
TCGCCGCTCAAACCCAGCGTGAGCAACCCACTCGGAACGGGGTGTCGCCAGGTGAAATTGAAGTCCCACCCATCCAGTGCGGTCGATCCGATGTTCGCGCGGCGGGCATCATCAATCTCGTACACCGTCGGGAATGGCGTCTGCGTAAGCAGCCCGGTGAGTCTAATGCCGTTCAAAATCTGCGCGATCTGTGCCGGAGTGAGCGGCGCAAGCTGATCGGTAGGGTTCCCGGTTTCGTTTAGGTAGACAAAACGGCCTTCGAGGCCCGGCGCCGAGTAAACGTTTGTTGGAATCTGCACTTCGTCGGAGAAGCGGACCAGGAAGTAGCTCACCGAGGCGCGGAACCCGGGCACGGACTCCGGCGTCCAGTCGACGCCAAATGAGGCATTCTTGGCCTTCTCGGGCTGTAGACCCAGACGGCCGCCCGCGATGTAGGCTGCGGTATACGGCGTTCCCGCCGGCACGACGAAGCCCGGTGGCGGCTCCTGGGGATAAGTTCCTCCCGCGCGGGTATCGATACCATAGATGTCCGCGAGCTGCGGCGCGTGGAAGGAAGTTCCATAGCTGCCACGGACTTTCACGCTCTCGACTGGCTCCCAGGTAAAGCCGTACTTCGGGTTGGTAGTGCCGCCGAAGTCGCTGTAGTGGCTGTAACGGGCGGCAACCGAAACATCCAGACTCCTCACTCCGGTCATTGCGTTCGAAGAGCCGACGATCGGCACCGCAACTTCACTATAAGTCTCATAGATGCGGCGCTTCACGTCCACAAAGTTGTCGCTGTATGCGGACATCCCGGCAACGCCGATCGGGTTCGAGCCCGAATACAGCTCCTGACGCGCGTCCGCGCCGACGGCCAGCTTCACGGGCCCACCGGGGAGCGTAAAGATCGGACCATTCCCCTGCCCGATCAGGCTGTAGAGATTCTGTTCGCCGTAGAACCAGAGCGGATAATCAAGGATGGCCGCGGCGACCTGCCGATTGGTCGGCCCAAACGGATTGAGCGCGGTGCTCGGCGTCGTACCGGCCGCCGCCGCGGCCAGGCTCTGCAGATTGACGCCGCCGTTGTCCGGATTGAGCGCGCTGCTCGAGCTCCACGAATAGTCCAGATCAGCGTTCACGTCCCAGCCGCCGCCTACATTGATCAGCGCGCCGAGGTCAGTCATGCCCGACCTGGATCGGTACTGGTCGAACAGAGGCGCGAGGCCGAGGGAGCTCATCAGCACGCTCTCCGAGGTCGCCGTGCTGCCCTGCGGCTCCTCGAAGTATGGATTTGTATTTGGAATGGTGACTATGGGATTGCCGGACGCATCCGCGCTGGTCGAGAGCGGTACGATCGGAGTCTGCTCCTTGGTCAGCTGGTCGGTAAATTTTGCGTCGAACGACAGGCGCACCGCCTCGCCGATGTTCTGCCGCAGAGTCGTAATGAAGCTGTAGCGACGGTTCTGGTTGTACATGTCGGCGTACGTGTCCGTATTACACGGTGTCAGTGCTCCCGGCGTCAATCCCGGACCACCATACGGCTGCGAGCCAACTTCGACATTGACGGGATAACAGGCATAGTTGGTCGGATAATCCAGACCCGGAGGATCCAGCTGAAAGAAGCTGCGCTCCCGGTTCTGCAGGTCCGAATTGCCCTCGTATGCTCCGGAAAAGAGAAAGGAGCCGCTTTGCCATGTCTTACCCAGCGTCTGCTCGATGGTCGTATCGTTGTAAGGATTGGCTTCGCCGTAACTTACCGTCGTCTGGGCCCCGTCGAAGTGGTCCTTCAGAATGATGTTGATGACCCCGGCGACCGCGTCGGAACCGTAAATCGCCGAGCCCCCGTCGGCCACCACCTCGATATGGTCGATGGCCCCCGCAGGGATCGAGGAAGGATCCGGCACGTTCAGAAGCGGAGTGTCGCCGACCGCTCGGTGGCCGTCGATCAGCACCAGCGTCGCTGTACCCGGCAGGGAATGCAGACCAGGAGTGGATGAGCCGCCGCTGTTGAACTCCGACTGGCCGCCCTGCGGTGCAATGTTGAAGCTGTTCAACATCGGCACGGTGGCGAGGAGGTCTGCCGTGTTTGTCGTGCCGGTGTTGAGGATCGCGGCATTGCTCACCGTGACGAGTTGCGAGCCGATCGGCGCCTCACCTCGAATCAGTGTGCCGGTGACGACTACCTGCTGCAGCTGGGTGACCCCTGCCGCGCTGCCATTATCCGCACTGCTGTTGCTGGACGACTGTGGAACCGTTGCGCCGCTGGTAGCAGCGCTCTGGGCCAATGCCGATGTGCTTGCTACGCACAGCAGCCCCGTAAGAATCGTGCTTCTCATACGCCACCTAGTCTGCTTACAAATTGCCGTCTGATGCTCGTGCAAGCTTGAAGCCAATCTCACTTTACACGACGTCGTCCCATATGAATGCAAGGTACGGCGCTACGGACGCGATCCGGCTCTGCGGCGAACCGAGGGTCGATCGGGGCGCCTCTCGTCGGGCTTTACAGGGTCGCGCGGGGTTCTGATATTGGTACATGAGCCTCCCCTTTTTAATCCAGCGCCTATGTCCCGCAGTGTGTTTGGGACTGTATCCTATATTGTGTGGGTAAGCAAATATCTGCGCTGGAAGGACACTATCTGCTTCGGCACGGGCTCGCTGCAGCCTGCGAAGTCCCGATGCCCGGCATCAACGCGCGCGCTCGCGTGGAAGCGTGAACGACAGGACATTCGAACCCGCCGCTATTGCGACGTATTGACGCCCATCGATCGTGTAGGTCATGGGCGAGCCCTTGATGGGCTGGTTGGCCTCGAAATGCCACAGATACGTGCCGTCGCCCGCGGCGACGGCCGCAATGCCGCCGCTGGTTTCGCCGAAGAAGACCACTCCGCCCGCGGTGGCCATCACGCCGGCGTAATTCAGGTCCGGCGCTCCCAGCAGCGGCACCTGCCAGGCGATACCGCCGTCTTCCACACGGATGGCCCGCAGCACCTTCTTCGACGGGTGCATGGGATCGGTGATCCAGGTGTAGCCGCCGTCCTGGGCCTTGCGATAGATCGAGCAGTCCTCGACGCTCATCACGTAGTAAAAACCCGTGGCCGCATCGTATGAGGTCGAGTACCAGTTGGCAGCGCCGCGGACGGCCGGACAGGTCTTCACGCCGTCGCGGGTCGTCTCGTTGGCGGGCAGAAGTGTCGGACGGCCGTCGCGCGCGATTCCCTTCGCCCAGGTCAGATCGTCGACAAAGCGTGTTGCCTGCAACAACCCGCCATTGGTCCGATCGAGCACGTAGAAGAATCCGTTCCGATTCGCGTGCAGCAGCAGTTTGCGTGCACGACCGTGAAAAGTTGCGTTGACGAGCGCGAGCGGCTGCTCGGCATCCCAGTCATGCAGATCGTGCGGCGTGAATTGAAAGTACCAGCGGAGCCTGCCCGTCCTGACATCGAGCGCCAGATCGCTTTCGGTGTACAGGTCATCGCCAGGGCGGCGGTCGCCGTCCGTGTCGGGATACGGGTTGCCGACCGCAACGTACAACAGCCCGCTCCGCGGGTCGTAGCTGCCTGTCGTCCAGGTCGCGCCCCCTTGCGGCTGCGGATCGCCATGCCAGGTGTCGTAGGCTGGATCTCCAGGCCCGGGGACGGTCCAGAACCGCCATACCTGCCGGCCACTCACCGGGTCGAATGCGGCGACAAAGCCGCGGATGCCTTCATCTCCTCCCGAGACGCCGGCGATCACCAGATTACCGGCGACCAGCGGCGCGGAGGTGCCGCCGTAGCGGCCGTGCGTGCCGGGATCCGGCATGTCGACGTCCCACAGCAATGCTCCTGTGATTCTCTGCAGGCAAATGAGGTGGGCATTGTCGGTAATGAAGAAGAGCCGATCCCCGAGCACCGCCACGCCGCGCTGCGCCCCCAGGGCGGCGTCGCTTGAAATGGTTGTGACGTCGCTTCGCCGGCGGGAGTAACTCCAGATCTGGCTGCCGGTACGTCCGTCGAGCGCGTAGATCTGATTCGGGCCGGTTACATACATGATGCCGCCGATCACTAACGGCGTCGTCTCCAGCGGCGCGTACGGCAGCGGATGCACCCATGCCGGCTGCAGCGACGAGACGTTACCGATGTTGATCTGTGTCAGCAGGCTGAATCGGTTGCCGTCGACGTTGCCGGAATAAGTGGGCCAATCACCGGGCTTCGGATCGATGACGGCTGCAACCGCCGCCGGGCTGATGATGCCCTGAGCGGCATGAATCGGACCGACCGGCACGCCGTTCTGTCTGCTGAGAAATGCGATGAGGTCGTGAAACTCCGCGGCCGACCCTTTAAAGGCGGGCATCGGCGAACGCCCGTCGCGTGTGATCTGCCTGTATTGCTCATCGCTGAGCGGCAGCAGGCGCCCGTCGAAGGTCTGCAGGTCGAGGCTGTGCTGCGTCTGGTTGCGGTCGAATCCGCGCAGCGATTTACCGTCCCTCAAGACGACGGACACGACGCTCCAGCCTGATGTCGCGGACCGGGAATGCGGGTGGCGGATCGCGTCACCGAGCTGGGCAAGCGTCATCACGCCCGCGATGCTCGAAAGATCGGGGCCATCGGCTCCCCCCAGCCCGCCGACACTGTGGCAATCGGCGCAATGGCCGCCGCCGAAGAAAAATCGCCTGCCGCTCGCAACGTCACCCGCCGGCTGCATATCAAAAGCAGCCGCATTCAGCGAGTGCACGTAGGTCGCGAGCTGCCGGACCTCGGCCAGCGGCAGCGAGGCGAAGGCCGGCATGCCGCCGCGGCCATGCTCGATGATCGCGGCGATGTCATCGACATCGAGTCCGCGCAGCACTTTGTTGCCGACCAGCGAGGGTGCGCGGTCGGTGCCTGCGGCATCGCCCCCGTGGCAGAGCGCGCACGTCGCGCCGAACCGCTGCGGTTGCGGAACTGCCGCTAACTCGGCGCCGTGGACGGTTGCGAAACCGCAGGCACGCAGCACGCAGACGGCGTACAGAGCGGTCCGCGCAGCGGTTTCGCGGTACATGGATCGGAGCTAGTAGGTGAGGCGGCCACCCGAGCAATCGAAGGCGGCGCCGGTGGTGAACGAGCACTCGCGGCTCGCCATCCACACGATCATGGCGGCGACCTCCTCGACCCTGCCGAAGCGGCCGAGCGGAATCCGGGACAGCATGAAATCGATGTGGGACTGCAGCATCTGATCGAAGATCGGGGTCTGCACGGCGGCGGGCGCGATCGAATTGGCGCACACGCCGGTGCGCACCAGCTCCTTGGCGAGGGATTTGGTCATGCAGATGACCGCCGCCTTGGAGCTCGAATAGGCCGATGCATTGGGGTTGCCTTCCTTACCGGCCACGGAGGCGACGTTGACGATGCGCCCGTAACCGCGCGCCACCATCGTCGGAACGATGGCGCGATTGACCAGGAACGTGCCGTTCACGTTGACGTCCATCACGCGGCGCCACTCATCCACAGGATACTCTGCGAGCGGCACGTTCGGTCCCGTTATTCCCGCGCTCACCACCAGCACGTCGACCGCGCCGAACTCGCGCAGCGTGGCTTCGGTGGCCGTCGCGACCGACTGCTCGCTCGCCTGGTCCATGACCATCCGGTGCGCGAACTCCGGCGCCACCGCATCGAGCGCGAGCTGTGAAATGTCCCAGGCACTCACCTTCGCCCCCTCAGCGGTCAGTCTGCGGGCCACGGCGAGTCCGATTCCGGATGCAGCCCCGGTAACGACCGCGAACTGACCGGCAAATCTCCCTGCAGTGCTCATGCGAAGCCCCCACCCACATATTGGAACTGACTCTTGTATAATGATATTAGAGATTGGACGGCCGCGTATAATTTTTTTGGCGACCGTCCCGGGCACGGTGCGCAAATCTTGGGCGTGAGGCTCGATTCGTTGCGCCCCGCGGCGCTGAGCCAGGGGAAATGCGGTTCCGGGAGCCCATGGGCGGTGTATCTTAAATACTGATTTAATATTGAACAATATGAGAGAGGACGGATGCCGCCGCTTCGCAGCGAGGGTGCTCTATAATTTGCGGCGGGGGGCGCACGGCTGAAAGCAGGCAGGCGGATGGAAGATCTATGACAAAACGACCCAAGAAAGGCACTGCATCCAGGAAAGATCCCGCGGACGGACAGACGGTGACGAAGTCCGCCATGGCGGGGACGCAGACGCTGGTGCGGGGACTCGAGGTCATCGACGCGGTCGCGGGAGGCGTCACCTCCCTGGACGATCTGGCCGGCTCGCTCGGCCTCACGCGCAGCACCACTCACCGGCTCGCCTCGACCCTGGTCGAGCGCCGCTATCTTGATTTCACCCGCGGTCGGGGCTACGGACTCGGAGCAAAGCTCCTGGAACTGGGCCACCTGACCGCCGGCAAGATGGATCTGACGCGCGTCGCGCGTCCCTATCTCGAGGAGTTGTCCACCAGTACCGGGGATGCCGTGCATTTCGGCGTGCTCGATGGCTCGCGGGCGCTCTATCTGGATAAGATCCAGGGGAGCCGCCGGGTGGAGGTGAGCTCGCGGATCGGCGAGCGCCAACCGCTGCGCTCGACCGGCCTCGGCAAGGCGCTGATACTCGACGCCGACGAGAAGCAGTGGCGCGAGTTTTACGATTACGAAGCGCGCCTGGGAGCCGGCTACGACGTACCGCTCGAATCCTGGCTCGCCCGCATGCGCGAATACTCCTCCCTCGGATACGCCTTCGATCTGGAGGAAAACGAGGACCGCATCCGGTGTGTCGCCGCCCCCATCCGCGGCGTAAATGGCCGGATCACGGCGGCGGTCAGTGTTTCGAGCGCCGCCCAGTACATGGACGACCTGCGCATGCGCGGCTTGTCATTCCAGGTGCGCGATGTCGCCGAGCGCATCAGCACGGCGCTCGGATACAACCCCGCGACCGCGGGACGGTCCGCCGCAACGCCGAAACCGAGTGCGGAACGCGCCGCCGGCAAAGCCACCGGCCACACCGCTACTGCCCCCAACACCTCGACCGCGCCGCGCTAGTGTCATGCTGACCACGGCAGGGAACCGACCTGCCAGTCGCGGCTATCTGCCACGGCGGATACGCTCGCAACACCTCCGATGTAAACCGTGAAGAGCGACCTGCTGGGCATCGTCGATATTGGCAAGACGCAGTCGCGTCTCTTCATCGCGGAGCCGGGAGGCGGCATTCTCAGCAGGAGTCAGCGCGAGCACAACGGCCGCGACGACTCCACGGTCATCCGCCAGTTGGATATTCGGGGCATCGAGGAATGGTTGCTCGACACCCTGCGCAGCCATCCCGATCGACAGCGCATTGGCACGCTCGTCCCGATCGCGCACGGCGCGGCCGCCGCGTTGATCGATGAGGATGGCAGCGTGCTCCTCGCGCCGGACTATGAGGATTCCCGCTTCGACTCGGTGGCGGAGTCGTACCGGCCCTTGCGCGACCCCTTCGAGCTCAGCTACTCGCCCTTCCTGCCGTTGGGGCTCAACCTCGGACGACAGCTCTTCTACCTCGAGAGCCGCGCGCCTGAAATTCTGGCGCGGGCGCACCAACTGCTGCTCTATGCTCAGTTCTGGGCATGGCGGTTGAGCGGCGTCGCCGCCAGCGAGCTGACTTCTCTTGGCTGCCACAGCGACCTCTGGCGTCCGCTCACGGGTCACCCGACGGACCTGGCCGTCTCTCGCGGCTGGACTTCACTGCTGCCGCCGCTGCGCGCGGCCCGCGATAGCCTCGGACCGGTCTCGGCGGAACTGGCACGGCTGACCGGACTCAACAGCGATTGTCGGGTCCTGACAGGCCTGCACGACTCGAATACCTCTTTGCTGGCGCATCTCGCCGAACATCACACGGGAGCCTCTCGCCGTCGTATCGAGCGGCACGTGGACTGTTGTCATGGCCCGCGGGGCAAGTCCGCAGCGGGTGCGCGAGCACCTGGACATGCTCGTCAATATCGATGCGACAGGCAGTCCCGTCGTGACCGCCCGCTTCATGGGCGGCCGCGAGTATGAGTTGATTGCGGGTCCCTCCGGCCTGCAGATGCAGCCGTCGCACGCCGATCTGGCCGCTGTGATGGGCACCCGCGCGCTGGCGCTGCCATCCTTTTCCCGGGCCGGCGGCCCGTTCGCCAGCACCACGGGGCGGCTCATCGTGACCGAGCGCCTCGGGCCGCCGCAGCTCGCGGCACTCGCCACTCTTTATGTCGCGCTGATGAGCGACTACGTCCTCGACCTGATCGAATTCGATGGCGAGGTCTTCGTCGATGGCCCGCTCGCGCAAAACAGCGTCTATCTCGATGTGCTCGCGGCTCTGCGGCCCGGCCGCAGGATCCTCGCGAGTCGCGGCGGCGGCGCGGTGGCTGCCGCGGCCCTCCTTTGCGGCGCCGCTCCCGCCGCTCGGGAGTATGCCTCGGCGGCGGGCGCGGCCGTCGCACTCCAGCTCGCGGAGTACCGCTCGATGTGGCGCGATGCAGTGCGCGAGCACTGCCACACTGGCTACACTGGCCGCACCGGCCACACTGGCACCCTGCCAGGCAAGCCACCTCGGTAGACCCGGCTCCAGGACGTGTTAAGCTCCGGGCCGTCGCTCCAATTTTTACAGGGCCGGGCGGTGGTCCGCGCGAAGGCCGAGGCGACGAATGAACCTGCTGATCCGGCTAAACGTGGTGTTCGTCATCGCCTTTGCGGTGGCGGGCGTCGTTGCCTATGAGTTTTGTGCTTCGCTACAGCAGGCGGACGCGCGGCGCGAGGCGCTGACGCACGGCTGGGCTCATGCTCGACAGCGCGCTCGCGAGCCGCGCCTACACGGCCGATGAGATCGATCCCGCTGCTGCAGGCTCACATGCAGGATTCGCTTTCCGCCGCAGGTCATCCCGTTCTACGCGGCCACGCAGACCTTCAACGATCTGCGCAAGCTGCACCCGGACTTCACCTATAAGGAGTCGACGCTGAACCCCACCAATCCGCGTGATCGCGCCACCGATTGGGAGGCGGACATCATCCAGCAGTTTCGCAACCATCCGAGCTCCACTCAGGTCGCAGGCGAGCGCGCCACCCCCATGGGCCGCTCGCTCTATCTGGCCCGGCCCATCCGCGCCCGGCCGCAATGCCTCGCATGCCACGGCCTCGCGACCGCCGCCCCCGCGACGCTCATCGCGCGCTATGGCCATGACAACGGCTTCGGCTGGCAGGCCGAACGAGGTCATCGGCGCGCAGATCGTCTCGGTTCCCGTTCGCGGACGCCGCGACGGGCGCCCGACAGATCTTCTCCGGCCTCACGACGCTCCTGGTGGCGGTGTTGGTCGCACTGCTGGCGATCGTCGATGCCACGGTATACTGGCTGGTGATACGCCCCCTCGAGCGGATGACCCGGCACGCCAACGCGGTGAGCCTCGGTCAGACATCGGGGGTGACCTTCACCGGCGGGAGTGATGAGATCGGGGCACTTGGGGAAGCTTTCGAGCGCATGCGCAAGAGCCTGGACAAGGCGATGAAGCTGATCGGAGGCTCGAGCCATGGCACGTGACATCTTCATCAGCTACTCGCAGCCGGACCGCGACTGCGCCAACGAGCTGACACAGCACCTGGAGGCGAGCCGGCTTCACCGTCTGGATCGCCCCGCGGGACGTCGCGCCCGCCGCGGAATGGGCCGCGGAGATCATCGATGCGATTTCCGCGGCGCAGGTGATGGTTCTCGTGTTTTCCGCGAGCAGCAACACCTCGCCGCAGGTGCTGCGGGAGGTCGAGCGCGCCGTTCACAAGAACCTGCGCATCCTGCCGTTTCGAATCGAGGACGTCGTGCCTTCCCGGAGCCTGGAGTATTTCCTGAGCGCGCAGCACTGGCTCGACGGGTTCCCGGCCGCCGCGCGAGCTGCATTACGAGCGGCTGCTGCGCGTGCCTGCGCCAGTGGCTGCCCCCGCCGACCGCGCACCCGATCCGGCCGCAGGCCGCTGCCGCTTCCGCCCCGCCGCGCATGGTCATCCATGGCTTTCGCATCTCCGCCGAGCAGCGGCGCGAGCTCGAGACGCGGCTCACCCGCATCCTCGGGCCGATCGCCGGTCTCCTGATCGATCGCATGGCCGTCGGTGCCGCCGATTGCGCCGACCTCGAGCGCCGGCTCGCTGCGGAGCTCGACTCCGAAGACCAGCAGCGCTTTCTGCAAGCCCGCCAGTGAACCAGTGATGACCCAGTGATGACCGCACCGGACGGCCGGCTGCCGATTGTCATCGGCGTAACGGGACACCGGCACCTGCGCCCCGCCGACGAGCCCAAGTATCGCGAGTACGTTTGCGAGCTCTTCACGCATCTGCGCAAGCGTTATCCGTCGACACCGTTGCGGATCGTCACCGCGCTCGCCGAAGGTGCGGACCGTCTGGTCGCCGAAGTGGCGCTCGAGGGCGGTCACGAGGTGCTCGTCCCGCTACCGCTCGCGCCGGCGGACTACGAGCACGACTTTCCCGCGACCGCCGCGGAGTTCCACACCATCCTGAGTCGCGTGCCGCCACATCAGGTGTTTGTGTTGCCGCAGGACGATGACTCCGACTCCGCGGCTGCCGACGCCGCAGCATGAGCGGGAGAAGCGCTACCGCGCCGTTGGCATGCTCATCGCCCAACAGACTCATCTCTTGCTCGCGCTCTGGGACGGTCGGCCAGCCGACTCCAACGCGGGTACCGCGGCGGTCGTGCGCATGAAGCTCGAAGGGCCCGCGGGCATACCCGAGGCCGGCCTGCGGCCCCTCGACGCCGAGGACGGGGGCCCCGTCTACCACATTCATGCCGTGCGCGCCGGCGAGCCGGCGGAGCACGCCGTAAATCAGCCCGAATGGATGTTTCCGCAGGAGGGGGGCGAAGCGATGTTCCACACGCTGTGCAGCCGCATCGAGCGCTTCAACAGCGAGCCCCTGCGCCGCTCGATCGCCGCCAGCCTGCCGGAAGCCGCCCGCGCGCTGCTACCCGACATCGAGTCCCACTCCCCCGGCGGTCGCAGTCTGGCCTACGCGTTCGCGGCCGCCGACCTGTTGGCGCGCCACTACCAACAGACGACCCGGCTGATGCTGCGGCTCACCCTGGCCTGCGCGGCGACGCTCGCCCTCATCTTCGAGCTCTATGCGGAGATCGTGCACTCGCGCTGGCTGCCCGCGGCCTATCTCACCGCGTTCGCCTCGCTGACGGTCATCCTGCTGTGGCAGAGCCGGCGCGACGTGCAGGGCCGGTATCTCGACTACCGAGCGCTCGCCGAAGGTCTGCGCGTGCAGTTCTACTGGCGGCTCGCCGGGTTGCACGACAGCGCCTCGTCCTCTTACCTGCGCAAGCAGGCCGATGAGCTGCGGTGGATCCGTGAGGCGCTCCGTGCGGCTGCGGCACTGCCGCCCCCTGACACGGCGCACCCGGAGCTCGCGATCGAGCACTGGGTCGGCGGCCAGGCCGACTATTACGCCGACCGCGCGCAATCACAGGGGCACCGGCTGCATCGCCTCGAGCGCCGCTCGCGATTCTTTCTCGGTGCCGGCCTCATCGCGACTTCCCTGCTGGTGGTGTTCTGGAGCCAGCTCGAGACCCTGCCGACGTGGCACCGCTGGATCGTCGTTCTGATGGGGTTCGCCCCCATCGCCGCGGCGCTCTGGGAAACCTACGCCGAGCGTCTCGGCCTGCGGACGCAGGTCAATCAGTACGCGCGCTTTGCCGGCATCTTCACGCGCGCCAAGCGTTTTGCGCAACGCCTCGATGGCCATCCCGAGCTACATGACAGGCATCACGCGCTCATCGCGCTGCTGCGCGAGCTCGGTCGCGAAGCGCTGATGGAGAACGGCGACTGGGTGTTACTGCTGCGCGAGCGGCCGATCGTTCTGCCCAAGGGATGAGCCCGGCGGCACGTTCCACCACCCGCCTCCGTAGCGAGCAGAGCCACGAGGATGAGCCAAGGGAGGTGGTGGAGCCAGGCGGGATCGAACCGCCGACCTCTTGCATGCCATGCAAGCGCTCTCCCAGCTGAGCTATGGCCCCACTTCTCCCGGAGCCCCCGCAGGGCTAGGGGGGCGGGAGGCCGGCGAAGGTACGTAAGCCCCGCCGGGCTGTCAAGAAGAAGCGGATTTCAGCGCCTGATCGATGCGAGCCAGCGCACGTTCGCGGCCCAGGAGCTCCAGGGTCGCATCGATCGGGGGCGATACCGCCGTCCCCGTGACGGCCACCCGCACCGGCTGGGCGATCTTGCCGAGCCCGGTCCCGAGGGCGGTGGCCAGGTCATTCAGGGCCCCGTGGATGGCGGCCGTATTCCACTCGGGCAGCGCGCCGAGCCGCTCGCGGACCTTGGCCAGCATCTCGAGCCCGCCGCCCGCGAAGTGCTTGGCGGCCGCCTTCGGGTCGATCTCCACCGCGTCCGTAAAGAAGAACCGGCTGTTCTGCGCCATTTCCTTCAGCGTCTTGGCCCGCTCGCGCTGGGCGAGGATCACCCCCTCGAGGAGGCGCTGATCGTCACTGTCCAGGCCAAGCCGGCGCAGCTGCGAGCGCAGGTAAGGCACGATGGCTGCGGGCTGCGCCCGCATCATGTGCTGTTGATTCAGCCACAGCAGCTTCTCGGTATTGAAGGCCGAGGCCGCCTTGTTGACGTCGTGGATGTCGAACGCCGCGATCATCTCCTCGCGCGTGAACACTTCCTGATCGCCGTGCGACCAGCCGAGACGAACCAGATAGTTGAGGAGAGCGTCCGGCAGAAAGCCCTCCTCCTCGTACTGCAGCACGCTCACCGCGCCGTGGCGCTTCGAGAGCTTCGTGCCGTCCGATCCCAGGATCATCGGCACGTGGGCGTAGACAGGCGGTGTGGCGCCGAGCGCCAGCAGCATATTCATCTGGCGCGGCGTGTTGTTCAGATGATCGTCGCCCCGGATCACATGCGTGATCCCCATGTCACGATCGTCCACGACCACACAGAAGTTGTACGTAGGCGTTCCATCGGAGCGCGCAATGATGAGGTCATCGAGCTCCGCATTCTGGAATGTGACCGCTCCGTGGATCAGGTCCTCCACCACCACTGCGCCGTCGAGGGGGTTGCGGAAGCGCACCACCGGCGGCACTCCCGGGCGCGGCTCCTTGCGATCACGGCAGCGGCCGGTGTAGCGCGGCTTCTCCTTACGCGCGATCTGCTCCGCGCGCATCGCATCCAGCTCTTCCTTGGTGCAGTAGCAGTGATAGGCGTTGCCAGCGGCCAGCATCTCCGCGATCACGGCGCGGTAGCGGTCGAAGCGCTGCGACTGGTAGAACGGACCTTCGTCGGGGTTGAGTCCCAGCCAGGCCATACCCTCGAGGATCACCCGCACAGCCTCGTCGGTCGAGCGCTCGCGGTCCGTGTCCTCGACGCGCAGGATGAACTTGCCGTGCATGCGGCGGGAGTAGAGCCAGCTATAGAGCGCGGTGCGCACGCCACCGACGTGAAGCAGGCCGGTGGGGCTGGGGGCGAATCGGGTGACTACGGTCATGGGTCGCGCATGGTATCAAGCACAAGGGCCGGCCGACAGTATCAGATGAATCAATAACTTAGAACCTCTATCTCATGAGAACTGGCGACAGCTCGTGTGATACTCGGGCGTGAGCTCCGTATAAACACACCATGAGCCCGCCGCAGGCGACGACGGATCGGCGGATGGCGTGGGTCTCCGCCACAGAGCTGGACTGGGACGCGCTGTACGCGGATCAGCTGCCGCGCATCTACAACTACTTTCGCTTTCGTGTCGGCAACGATGCGGACGCGGAAGATTTGACGGCACGAACCTTCGAGAACGCCTGGCGTGCGCGCGAGCGCTACCGCGAGAATCTCGCCCGCTTCTCGACCTGGCTCTTCACTATCGCCCGCAACATCGCGGTGGACTTCCTGCGGTCTCGGCATCACCAGGCCGCGCTCGAAGACGTGGACGAAATCGCCGCCGACGGTACGCCCGAGGAAGACGTGGCGCGGGAGTCCGACCTCCAGCGGTTGAGCGTCCTTGCCGCGCGCCTATCGGAGCGCGAACAGGAGCTGCTCGCGCTCAAGTACGGCGCCGCCCTCGATAACCGCCAGATCTCCAAACTCATGCGCCTGAGCGAGTCCAACGTCGGCACGATCCTCCACCGGGCCGTGCAGACGCTGCGGAGCGAATGGTGATGCGGAGGCGCAAACCGTGAATGACGAATTCCTCCACCGCCTGCGCAAGGACCCGCGGCCTCAGTTCGCCGCGCGTCTGCAGGCGCGGCTGCGCCTGCAGGCCATGAGCCCTCCTCTGCCCACGGTTGCCTCGCGCGCCCGCACCCTCCTCACGCTGCTCTTGCTAGGCGGCGCTGCTTTCGCCATTACTGTAGTGCTCATGCGGGGAGTGCCTCCGCCTCTGGTTGCGCTCTCTCACCACGCGCGTGCCTGGATCACTGCCGAGCGCACGACCGCCCCCGCGCATCGGACGGACGCAAGCCGGACCGCCGAATGGCTGCGATGGCGCGGGAACTGGGCGGCCCCGCCGCATGCGACTGCTCGAGGCGAGCCCAATCACTCCGCAGTGCCCGCAACGAGCGCTCAAAGAGCGGCTACATCCTCGGCCGGATCGTCCGCCGCCACTGCATCTGTCGGCGTCGCTCCGGCCGGCCGCGGGGTTACACAAACCCGCGTGGCGGCCTCCTGGTCTGCCTATCCGTACGTGGCCGCGATAGCAGAAGACGTCAACAGCGCCGCGCACGGAACGCTCGGGCAACACATCGAAGTCGCCCTCCGGAATTCCGACTCCTGGCCGGGACCGTTGTGTAGTGACGACCCGCGGGCACCCGAATTGGCCTACGCATTCGGGTTCGGCAGCTCGGTGATCAATCTACCCTGCTCGGATGGCACACCTCCCGTCAGGGCCGTCCCTCTGGGCTACGAGGGAGTAATACTGGCGCGCAGCCCACTCTCGCGTGAGCTGGATCTCACACTCCGCGAGACCTTTCTTGCGCTGGCGAAGTGGGTTCCAGATCCGTCAGGAGCCGCAACCGTCAGTGAGAACGCCAATACCAGCTGGCGCCAGATCGACGCCTCACTGGGGCCCGACCCCATCGAAATGATGGGCCCCCCGCTCTCATCGGCCGCGGGCCACTCGATGATCGAGCTCCTGATGGAAGCAGGCTGCGACACCTATCCCTGGATAGCGGCGCTAGAGTCGACCCACCCGGCTCAATACGCACGCATCTGCCGCACGGTGCGCACGGACGGGGTATACACCGAGGTAGCTTCGCTTTCTCCCTCGAATGTCCTGGCGGAGCCGAACGCCGTGGGAATTTTCGGCTTCGGGCACCTGAACGATCCCGCTCTCGGACAGCTCCTCACCAGCGAGCTCGATGGAGTGCCTCCGAGCGCGCAGGGTCTGGGGAGCGGTGCGTATCCAGCCGTTCGGACGCTTTATCTCTACATCCGTTATCGCGTTCCGCTGGTTGTGCTTCATCGACTGCTGGCGGACGGTGAGTACGCGGACCACCCCGATTGGGCCTTCGCACCGCTATCGCCGCGGGAGTTTTCGGCGACACTGCAGGCCACCGGACTTCCCCAGTGACCTACATGTTGTCGGTGGTGCGGATGAAGGCCGCAACATTGTCATGCAACTGTTTAAGTGCCGGTAGGTGGACATAGACCATGTGCCCGGACTGGTAGTAGTGATACTCGATATTGCCTTGCAGGCTCGCCGGTATCGGCAGGTGGTGGGTCTCGAACCAGCCTTCATAGTAAGGCGTCGAGACGTCGAAATAACCGCCATTGACCATCACCTTCATCCCGGGGTTTGTTTTCATGGCGACTGCGAGATCCGGCAGGACATTGGGCAGCGCGATCAGCGCCCTGTCCGCACCGGGCGGTCGATGTCTGTAGTCCCAGCTGTCATAAATCGGAATGCCCGGCTTGTAGTACACGCCGGCTCCGTAATGCAGTTGGTCGTGTACATAGGCGTTGAATGCGGCGACATAGGCGGAGCTGATGTCAGCTGCCTGCGGATCGTATCCCGCAACCGTGCTCAGCGCATCGAGCGTCGGACCGGCGAAGCGGGTATCGAGCGTAACGGTGGTCAGCGCCTGATCGCCGAGCAGTTCCTTCTGGAAGGCGCCGTATTCGATGCGCAGGTTCGCTTTCAATAGGTACGCCGTCGGAAGGCCGGTATAAGCGTGCAGCTTCTCTGCGATCGCCTGACGCCGCTCGGGCGTCAGATTGTTGCCGCGCATGAATGCCAATGCGTAATCAGTAGTGGCGAAATGCTCGACCTGGCTGAGGAACGCGCGTAGATCCTGCGGTTGGCTCGACAGCTTATGCTGATACCAGGCCGAAGCCGCATAGGTGGGCAAAGCGACCACATAAGGCAGATCGACCGAGGGGTTCACCTCCGTGACGCTCAGACCGAGGATGATGGCGAGCAGAAGGTGTCGATTCATGGGGTATAGGTTACCGAAATGGCGCCCCCGCTCACATCAACCGTTTGCGATCCATGACATGCTCCCCCGCCACTGCGGAGGTCAGGGCATGGATGGAGAGACGGCTGTGCAAAGCGCTCGCACGGGGGGCGGCGGAAACCGCTTCGTGCTTGGTTTCATCATCGCCAGCGCTGTCTGGGTCGTTCTGGCCCTGGTAGTAATGCGCTACCGGGAGACTTCAGATTATAGAGCGCCTTCCGTTTCTACGGCGCCTCACGCCGGTAAGGAGGCGAAGGACAGCGGCGGCATGGAGGCGCTGCTGCACAAGGACCGGCGCCGAGCGAATCTCAAGAATCGAGTGGATGAGCAGGTCGAGCAGGCGATCCTGGCCTTCGGGCTGGAGAATCCGGCTGCCGGCCAGGTCCGGGTCTCCAACGAGCTGCGCAAGCGCAATATCCACGTGAGCCCCACTGGGGTGCGCTCGGTATGGCTGCGCCACGGACTACAGACCTTTCGGCTGCGATTGGCGGCGCTGGAGAAGAAGGCGGCCGAGGAAGGCATAGTGTTCACCGAGACGCAGGTGGCAGCCCTTGAGCGCAAGCACGAGGACGAGCAGGAATGCGGCGAGATCGAGACTGCCCACCCGGGATACCTGGGCTCTCAGGACACCTTCTACGTCGGGAACATGAAGGGAGTGGGCCGGATCTATCAGCAGACCTTCGTCGACACGTACGCGAAAGTGGCCTTTGCGAAGCTCTACACGACCAAGACCCCGATCAGCCGTCGGCAGCCCGAGTCCGGTCATTCACGATGCCCCCACGGTGCGCCAGAGTGTCGCAGGATTGGTTGCACAACGCCTGGCCTCACTGCATGTCCCCACCCGCAAGGCGATCCTTCCCTCCGACCTGGCGCTGCAGGCAGATACGGCCATCAAGAACGGAGACTTCGCTACCGCCAACCGGATCGCGAGCGACGTCCTGTCACGCAGCAAGCTCTCCGGATGGCGCTTCTATCCCTTCGACCGGTTCATGGAGACCATCGTCGGAGCAGGCAACGATTCGCAGCTGCAGTGGCAACTGCACAAGTGGCGCGAGCAGGAACCAAACTCCGCCTTCGCGCACCTCATCAGCGCACGTTACTACTATGTCACCGGCTGGGCGGTACGCAGTGACGATGTGGACTCGGAAATCCCTCCAAAAGACAAGGCCCTGTTCGCTGACGACATTGCCACGGCAGGCAGCGAGGTGCGCAGCGCGATAGCCCTGAACCCGCACATCCCCTGGAGCTATCAGCTACTGGTGCGCGTATTCTCGAGCTTCGGCAACTCCGATCAACTGGAAGCGGTATTCCAACAGGCCATCCACGCCTACCCGGGATACTACCCACCCTATCGACAGCGCCTGTACATGTTGACCCCAAAATGGAACGGGGCCATCGCCGCCATGTACGCCTTCGTCGACCGTTACGCCGGCCATGCGCCGCCCGGCTCACCGCTGAAGCTCCTCTATTTGCAGCTCTACGGCTACCTCGCGGATGCGGCCTCGACGGACTGCAGCTGGCATGGTGACTCGAGCGACGACTGCATGCAGAGCCAAATGAGCCGAAACGTATCGCCGCAGATGGGCGACGATCTGCTGCAGTCGCTGCATCTTTACAAAGTCTCCGATCCCATCGAGTACAGCAATGCGCTCTGGCCCATTCTGGATTCCATCGTCTCCATGCAGAGAAGCAACGACTGGTCCGGCCTCGGCGCGGTGCTGGAAATGGCCGGGAAGGTCATGGGAAGCGACGAGCAGCTGATGGACCAGCCCGGGCACAACAACTACGTGCTCGATGACATCACCGCCAGAGTCTGGGCGCAGATGGACAATAACCCCAATGTCGAGCAGAAATTCGCTGAGGCCCTCAGCGACATCGAGCGCACGACTTTTCCCGACGAGGCACAGAAAGACGAAGCCCTCGCCACCGTATACGATCATATGGCGTCAGCCGCGGAGTTCAGCCGGCAGTACGTCAACCTCATCGCCTATCAGGCAGCCGCCAACGCAATCGGTGGCAGTAATCACAGCGACTCGCCATACGATACCTGCTATGGCTACTTCGCCCTGAAGCTCTTCGAGCAGGCCGTTACCGAGTGCACCCGGCAGATCGACGGCAATGACAACTACGTCCAGTCCCACTACTGGCGTGCACTCTCCTACGAGCAGATGCACGCCTGGAACAAGGCGCTCGCCGACTTCGGGCCCATCGCCGACGGAGCCAGTAACTGGCTTCGCGTCGGCTCCGCCATCGAGATGTCCGTAATCTACGGCGCGCGCCACGACTTTGCCGGACAACTGGCGTTCATGAACAGCCACCCTTACCTCTTCGATCCGGGGCTGCAGGCACACGACGATCTCGCCATTGCCTTCAATAACCGCTGTTACGCGTACATGCAGCTCGGCCGGCTTCACAAGGCGCTGGCGGATTGCACTACTTCCCTGCAGTACGGACACATCCCGGACGCGTACCACAAGCAGCTCGAGCTGATGGCGCGGCTGGGAATCAAGCCCAATCTTTGAAGCGGCCAAGGTGGCCAGCGCACCGACTCATCCCCGGCCTACCCAGCGGGCGTCGCCGCCCGCACCACGGGCGGGCCGATCGTGCGCACCGCCACATCCCTGGCCCACGCCATTGCCTCCGGCGTGGCCGGCCGATAGACTTGCCTCCCTCAAGGGATGGGCGGTTAGCTCAGCGGTAGAGCACTGCTTTCACACGGCAGGGGCCACTGGTTCGATCCCAGTACCGCCCACCAATCAAAGCAAAGCCTTGGCGAGAATTCCTGAGGATTTACTGCTCGGATTTGGGACAGTAGCTCATTTGGCGTCGCGCTGGCGGTGTTTGCTCTGCGGTCATATCGACGGCGCCCGAGCGCACACTCGGTACGCATGAATAAGAAGGCGATGGTGGTCTTTGGGTTAGCACTGATCGCGCTTGCGATCTGGA
>CAVSAZ010000005.1:0-263639 GCA_963726045.1 uncultured Pseudomonadota bacterium | reverse complement strand
ACGCGCGCGGCCGCGGGAACCTGCGGTGATGGAGTGAAACGTGACCTTTGACCTGAACTGCAAGCGAGCGGTGGCGATTGCGTGCGGACTGGGTGCGGCGGCTCTGCTTTGCGCCTGCACCGTCGGGCCCAATTTTCGCCGTCCCGCGGCGCCGACGACGCCTGGCTACCGTCCGTCCGGTGAGTCGCGTCCGGTCGGTACCACCGCCGCCGCAGCGCAGCAACACGCGCCGGCCGCGGCTCTCTACGGGCAGCAGATCCTGCTCGGCGGCCCGGCCGCCTCGAATTGGTGGGCGCTCTTCGGTTCGCCGCAACTCGATGCTTTGATACGACGCGCGCTGGCCGACAACCGCGATCTCGCTGCCGCGAAGGACACGCTGGCCCAGGCGCAGGAGCTGGTGGCGGCGCAGACGGGGCGGCTCTATCCGCAGGTCGGCCTCGTCGCCGGTGCAGGGCGGCAGCAGTATGGCAAGCAGTTCCTCGGCTCATTGGCTCCCTCCGTGAGGCCCTTCACGTACGAGTCGTTCGGTGCAAGCGTTAGCTACACGCTCGACTACGACGGCGCTACCAGACGGTCCATCGAGCAGCAGAGGGCGCTGGAGCAGTACGAACGGAGCGAGTTCGACGCCGCACAGCTGACGCTGACGGGCGATGTGGCATCGGAAGCCGTAGTCATTGCGGCGACGCGCGGCGAGATCAGGGCGGCCGCCGAGTTGCTCACCGAGGACCGCAACAACGTGGCTCTCGTGCAGACCGCTTTCGCCAACGGCTCGGTGTCGAAGCTCGATGTCCTTACGGCGCAGAGTCAGCTCGCCGGCGATCAGGCGCTGCTGCCGCCGCTCTACCAGCAGCTCGCGATGGCGCGCCATGCGCTCGCGGTGTTGCTCGCCCGCAGCCCGGCTGATTGGTCGCAGCCGGACCTCGAGCTCATGGATTTGCGGCTGCCGCGGCAGCTGCCGGTGAGCGTGCCCTCGCAACTGGTCCGCCGCCGCCCCGACATATTGGCGGCGGAGGCGCAGTTACACGCCGCCACGGCCGCGGTCGGCGTCGCGACGGCGAACCTCTATCCTCAAATCAACCTGACCGCGACACTCGGCCAGCAGGCGCTGACTCCGGGGAAGCTCTTCGACGCCTCGTCGACGGCGTGGTCGCTGATCGCGGGGTTGACGGCGCCCCTCTACGAAGGTGGGACGCTGCGTGCGCAGCGGCGGGCCTCACTGGACGCGCTGCACGCGAGCGCCGAGCAATATCAGCAGGTCGTGCTCGAATCCTTCGGCCAGGTCGCCGATCTCCTGGACGCCCTTGACCACGACGCGCAGCTGGTCGCGGCGCAGGCGAACGCTAGAGATACGTCACAGGCAAGCCTGGAGCTGGCGAGACAGAGCTACCAGGCGGGCAATTCCGGCATTCTCCAGGTCCTCGACGCCCAGCGTGAGCGTCAGCGCGCCCAGCTCGGGTTTCTCCAGGCGCAGTCGCATCAGTACCTGGACACCATCCAACTGATGCTTGCGGTCGGCGGCCCCCTCACCTGAAAACGCAAACGCCCGCCGCAGGTGGATAGCCTGCGGGCGGGCGCTGCTGGGAGATGAGACCTGGGGATCGCTCAGCGTCAGGAAGCGCTCTTCACCACTTCGCAGTGCTGATGAGCCTTCTTCAGCTTGGCGCAGGCAGCCTTGGCGTCGTCCTGCGTCATCCCCGCGGAGCGGATCTCGATGGTCTTCGACTTGCCGGTCGGCGGCACTTCCACGACGTCCTGCAGATCGCTGCCGAACTTGTCCTTCAGGTGTTGAGTGAGCTTATCGGCAGTGGCCTGCGAGCGGGCCGTGCCGAGCAGCAGCTGATAGCCCGTGAGCTGCTTCAGCGCAGCCTGCGCGTCAGCGGCGTGCGGTGAATTCGGATACTTCTGCAGGAAGTCCTGATACCCGGGGGCGGTATTGGTCGACTGCGCGGTGGACCAGGCGGCATCCGACTGCAGACTGTTGACCTTGTCCTGTGCATCCGCGGCATGCATTCCGTTCGGCTCCTGCTGCAGGTACTGCTGGTAGCCGTCGAGCGTGTTGGTGCTCTGGGCGGCGGTCCAGGCCTGCTCGTCCTGCAGGGCGTTGATCCGGTCGTGGGCCTGCGATACCCGCGCATCATTCGGGTGCTGCTGGATGAACTGCTGGTAGGCCGCTATCGTGTTTTGCTGGTTCGCCTTCTGCCAATCAGCGGTGGGATTGCTGCAGGCCGCTAGCGCGCCGGCAGTGATCAAGCAGAGAACGAGCAAGGACTTCTTCACCGCAAACCTCCGAGCAAACAGCAACATGTGATATGAAACCAGTAAGTTACCTCAGAACCTGAAATTTTTGCAAGCGGCATGACTCACCGGAGCATCGGTTTGCCGTGACCATGGCCCCCGGGACGAGGCGCGCTCGTCGGTACCGCGACCGGGCGAGCTCATGCGGCGCTCTCCGCGCTGTAGCGGGCGAGCAGGCCGGTGGTCACCGCGTAACGGAACACGCGCGAGAAGAAATACGCCGCCAGCAGGATGTCGAGCGCCGCGATCGCGGCCCCGACCGCCAAGTTCCCGGCCGAGAGAGGCCGCCCCGCGAGCACCGCCCGCATCCCCTCGAACACGTACGACGGCGGCAGCAGATGTCCGACGACCTGCATCCATCGCGGCAGTGTCGCGAGCGGGTAGAAGACGCCGACGAACGGCGATAGCAGCGCCGGCAGCGGCCAGACCAGCCATTCCGAAGCCGGTCCCAGCCTCAGGACGAGCGCGCTCGCAAGGATGCCGAGCGCAATCCCGAAGCCGAACAGCACCAGGAGAAACGGCACGAGCAGCGCGCCCAACGAAAAGAACGAGAGGCCGAAGACCGCCGTCGCCAGCACGAGCATCACGGCCAGCCCCACGGAGCTCGTGGCCACGCTGGTGATCACCAGCCCGAGGATGTATTCCGAGATCGTGAGCGGAGTTGCGAAGAGATTGAGGAAGTTGCGCGACCACACGTCCTCGAGGAACGCGGTGCTCACCCCCTGCATGATGCGCGTGAAGAAGTCCCACATCAGCACCGCGCCGAGCAGGCTCGGCACATAGTTGAAGCGGCCCCCGGCGATGGAATTGAGGTAGCGGGTGATGAACCCCCACATCACGATGTCGATTGCCACCCATGCGAACATCGGCAGCGAGCGCACCGGGCTGCCGCGCAAGAGGTAGAACTGGCGCAGCAGGATGCCAGCCACGGGCTTCATTCTCATCCGGCCCGCTCCAGCGGCTCGGCGAGAGGCTCGTTCGCGAGACGGATGAAAAGCTCCTCCAGCGTCGTGGCGCCATGTTCGCGCGGCAGACGCCGCGGATCGCCCTCGAGCAGCAGTCGGCCGTGAGAGAGGAAGAGAACCCGGTCGCAGACTTCCTCGACTTCGTACATGTTGTGAGAGGTCCAGAGGATCCCGCAGCCGGTCTCGACCGCGAGGCCGCGGATGCGGGCGCGCACCGTTTGCGCGGCGGCGGGATCCAGCGAAGCGGTCGGCTCATCGAGCAGCAGCAGCTGCGGCCGGTTGAGGAGCGCCTTGGCGAGGGCGACCCGCGTCTGCTCACCGGAGGAGAGCAGGCCGCACTTCGTGTCGCGCAGCCGCTCGAGGTCGAATTGCCGCAGCAGCTCGGCAACTCTGCGCCCGAGCTCGGGTATCCCATAAATGAGGCCGAAAAACCGCAGATTCTCCGTGACCGTGAGGTTGCCCGGAAGCGAGGCGTAGACGGCGGAGAAGTTCACGGAAGCCAAGGCGCGGGCGCGCTCCCGTGCGAGATCGATCCCCCCGATGCGCACGCTGCCCACAGTGGGGCTCAGCACCCCGAGGATCGTGTTGATGGTGGTCGTCTTGCCGGCGCCGTTCGGACCGAGAAGTCCGACGACCTCCCGGCGATGCACGTCAAAGGACACCCGGTCGAGCGCGACGATCCTGGGAGTAGCTCTTGCAGAGACCTGCGACGCTGAGCACCACTGAGCGGGAGTCGCCGTCCAGGGGAAGTTCGTACATCCGTGCACCATACCGTATCGCGGTAGCCGCGGCGCGATCGGCCCCGGCCGTACGGCCGGGGGAGGGCAAACTGCCCGGCTTCCTGTTAAATTCTGTTAAAATCACGCCCTTCTTGCAGCTACCCGGTTGGCACTCGGCAGGCATGGGCCCGCCCCGACGGGGAAGGCTGCGCTGTCGCTTCTGAAGGGCGCGGCGAGGGGAAGCGGACCGCAGAGTCAGGAGTCACTGTGAAACGGGCGATGAGTTTTCGGCTGGTCATCGTGCTGGCCTTGGTGATCGTGCTCGTGGGTGGAGCCGTGGGCTTCAACATGATCAAGGCCCACTTCATCAAGCAGGCCATGTCCCAGAATGCCTCTGCTCCCCAGACGGTGAGCACCGCTACAGCCGGTTATTCCGAGTGGCAGCCTCAGGTCGAAGCGGTAGGGAGTCTGCGGGCCATCCACGGCGTCGAGGTCACCACTGAGGTGGCCGGCCTCGTGCGCACGATCGCGTTCAAGTCCGGCTCCGACGCACAGGCGGGCCAGCTGCTGGTGGAGCTCAACGCCGATCCGGACAAGGCCCAGCTTCGGGCGCTGACCGCCGAGACGAATCTCGCCGCCCTGACCTATCATCGCGACCTCATTCAGTACCAGGCGCAGGCCATCGGGCGGGCGCAGCTCGATACCGATATAGCCAATCTGAAGAGCTCGCGGGAGCAGGCAGCGTCGCAGGCCGCGCTGGTGGCGAAAAAGACCATCCGCGCGCCCTTCCGCGGGCGGCTCGGCATCACCACCGTCAATCCGGGGCAGTACCTCAATCCCGGCGACCCGATCGTTACCCTGGAATCGGTCGATCCGATCTACGTCGATTTCCGCCTGCCCGAGGACCAGCTGGCGCACGTTGCGGTGGGCCAGACCGTCCACCTGGGTGTCGATGCCTTCCCCGGCAAATCCTTCGAGGGCAAGATCACCTCGATCGATCCGCTGATCGACTCCTCCACCCGCAATTTCGAAGCCGAAGCGACCATCAGCAATCCCGAGCACAAGCTGTTGCCGGGAATGTTCGTCCGCACCATGGTCGACGCGGGTGGGACGGAGCGCTACCTCACGCTGCCGCAGACCGCGGTGGCATACAACCCGTACGGCGAGACGGTATTTCTGGTGCGCAATTCCGCGAAAGCCGGCGCGCCCCCGACGGCGCAGTCGGTTTTCGTGACTCTCGGCCCGACACGGGGCGATCAGGTGGCTGTCCTCAAAGGGCTCAAGGAAGGTGACGCCGTCGTGAGCAGCGGCCAGATGAAGATCAAGAATGGTTCGCCGCTCGCCATCAACAACAACGTGTTGCCGCGCAATGAGCCGAATCCGACTCCGCAGGAACAGTAAGAGGCGCGCGTGAAGCTCACCGACCTCTTCATCCGCCGGCCGGTCCTGTCGGCGGTCGTCAGCCTGCTCATCCTGGTGCTCGGCCTGCGCGCCATCTTCCAGCTGCCGGTGACCCAGTTCCCGCAGACGGAGAACGGCGTCATCACCATATCCACGACCTACTACGGCGCCGATGCGCAGACCGTGGCGGGCTTCATCACCCAGCCGCTCGAGGCCGCGATCGCCCAGGCGCAGGGAATCGACTACCTGTCTTCCGTCTCGAGCGCCGGCAGCTCCGTCATCACGGCGACGCTGGAGATGAACTATTCCTCCAGCAAGGCGCTCACGGAGATAAGCACCCAGGTCAACGCCGTGCGCAACCAGCTGCCGCCGCAGTCGCAGCTGCCGATCATCAACCTGCAGGCGAATCAGACCACGGACATCCTGTACCTCAATTATTCGAGCAAGGTACTGCCGACCAACGACGTGACCGATTACCTGCTGCGCGTCGTGCAGCCGAAGCTCAACTCCATCCCCGGCGTGCAGACGGCCGAGATCCTGGGGGGCAGAACCTTCGCCCTGCGCGCCTGGCTCGATCCCGATCGCATGGCGGCGCACGGGGTGACCGCGGGCGACGTTTATACCGGCACTCGGGTCAAACAACTACCTGTCGGCCGCCGGCGAGAGCAAAGGCAACATGGTCAGCGTCAACCTGACCGCCTCGACGGACCCGCATTCGCTGCAGGCTTTCAAGCGGCTGGTGATCCGGCAGGCGAACGGCGCGATCGTGCGGCTGGAGGACGTGGCGACGGTCGTGCTCGGCGCGCAAGAACTACGACTCCGGCGTCTCCTACAGCGGCCTCTCCGGAGTGTTCGTCGGCATCAAGCCCTCGCCTACCGCGAACGTGCTCGACGTCGTCAAGCAGGTCAGAGCGGACCTGCCCGACATCGCCAGCGGCAGCTTCCCAGCGGCATCCATCAGGCGATCGCCTTCGACGCCACGATGTTCATCAACACATCGATCAAGGACGTCATCAAGACACTGGTCGAGGCGCTGCTCATCGTCACCGCGGTCATCTTCCTCTTCCTCGGCAGTCCGCGCGCCGCCGCGGTGCCTGCCATCGCGATGCCGTTGTCGCTGGTCGGCGCCTTCATCGTGATGCTGCTGCTCGGCTATTCGATCAATCTGTTGACGCTGCTCGCGCTCGTGCTCGCGATCGGCCTGGTAGTCGATGACGCCATCATCGTCGTCGAGAACATCGATCGGCACATGAAGGAAGGATCCACGCCTTTCGACTCTGCGATCCAGGGCGCCCGCGAGCTCGGCGGCCCGATCCTCGCCATGACCGTCGTGCTGGTGGCCGCGTACGCGCCGATCGCGTTCCAGACCGGACTGACGGGGGCCTTGTTCACGCAATTCGCCTTCACTCTCGTCGGGGCCATCACCGTCTCGGCGATCATCGCGCTCACTCTCTCGCCGATGATGTGCTCGCGAATCTTCAGCCGGGACAGGAGGACGGGCGGTTCGCGCGCCTGGTCGATCGCCAGTTCTCGCGGCTGCGATCGGGCTATCAGCGGCATGCTCACGAGCTGGCTCGAGACCTGGCCGGTCCTCATCGTGCTCCTCGTGCTGCTGCTTGCCTCGCTGCCCTACCTCTTCATGACCTCGTCCTCGGAGCTCGCGCCGGCAGGAGGATCAGGGATTCGTGGCCTATCAGCTGATCGGGCCGCCCGATGCGACTTACACCCAGATGCAGACCTATTCCGACCAGGCGCTCGCGGTCGGGAAATCGGTGCCCGAGTATCGCGGCGCCTTCCAGGTCATCGGCGCACCATCGGTGACGCAGGGGCTCGGAGGAATTCTGTTCAAGCCCTGGGCCGAGCGCAGCCGCTCCGCCGACCGAGCTGCAGCAGGTATTGCAGAAGAAGTGGAACTCCATTGCAGGGGCCGAGGTCGCGGCCTTCCAGTTTCCGCCGCTGCCCGGCTCCCAGGGCATGCCGCTGCAGTTCGTGATCACGAGCAGCGAGCCGATCGAGAATCTCTATCAGGTGGAGCAGCAGGTCCTGAATCGCGCCAAGGCCAGCGGGCTCTTCTGGTTCGTCGACGGCGATCTGAAGCTCGACGAGCCGCAGCAGACCATCGTGGTCAATCATGACATGGTGTCGCAGCTCGGGCTCACCAACCAGGACGTGGCTTCGGTGCTCGGCGCGGCCATGGGTGGCGGCTATGTCAATTACTTCACGATCGCCGGCCGCTCCTACCAGGTCATCCCGCAGGTGCTGCAGAAGTACCGGCTGAACCCCGAGCAGGTGCTCAACCTGCACCTGCGCACCACGAATGGCACGCTGGTGCAGCTCGGCACCATTGCGCATCTCGAGCGGCAGACGGTTCCGGAGTCGATCAATCACTTCCAGCAGCTCAACTCCGCGACCATCGCCGGCGCGCCCGCGGTATCGCAGGGAGCGGCGCTGGCATTTCTGCAGCAGACACTGCGGGACGTGGCCCCGAGCGGCTACACGGTGGACTATTCGGGCGCGTCGCGCCAGTACGCGCAGGGCTCGAACGCGTTCCTCTACACGTTCTGTTTCGCTCTCATCATCGTCTATCTGTCGCTGGCGGCGTTGTTCGAGAGCTTTCGTGACCCGGTGGTGATCCTGGTGTCGGTGCCGGCGGCGCTCTTCGGCGCGCTGCTCTTCATCAACTTCGGCGTCACCTCGCTCAACATCTACTCGCAGGTGGGCCTCGTGACCCTGCTCGGCCTCATCAGCAAGCACGGCATTCTGATGGTGCAATTCGCCAACGATGAGCAGCGCGCGGGCAAGGCGAAGCGCGCCGCGATCATCGAAGCGGCATCAGTGCGACTGCGGCCGATTCTGATGACCACCGCCGCGATGGTGCTCGGTGTGGTACCGCTCGTCATCGCAAGCGGCGCGGGCGCGGCGGGGCGCAAGGCGATGGGCTGGGTCATCCTGACCGGCCTTTCCATAGGGACGATCTTCACGCTCCTCATCGTGCCGGCCGTCTACCTCGTGTTGGCGGCCGACCACGCGAAGGAGCGGGAGCGGCAGGCCGAGTCCGGAGCCATGCCTGCCCCGACTTCGTAGCCCTACGGGCTCCTTGCGGGCACAGGGAAGTGCCCCGCCGCCGCAGATGGCGGCACTTTGGGCAAAAACCGCGCTTTTTGCCCAAAGCAGCGCTGGGCCGGCAGCAGGCCCGGATCCAACGCCATCAAAAAACGCCGCGCTCGAAGTCCTGGAACGCCTGCACGAGCTCTTCGCGCGTATTCATCACGAACGGTCCGTGCTTGGCGACGGGCTCCTTCAGCGGCCGGCCGGCGACCAGAATGGCGCGGTTGAGCGCGCCGTCGCGCGGCGGGTCGCGGCCTTCCAGCTGCACCGAATCGCCGTCGTCCAGCACCGCGAGCTCATGAGTGGCCAGCGTTGCCGCAGACTCCCCGGTGCCCACCTTCATGGCGCCCTCGAAGACGTAGAGGAACGCTGAGTGGCCGCGAGCCACCGGCAGCGAGAATGTCGCGCCCGGCTCGAGCTCGATGTCGAGGTATGTCGGGTCGGTCGCGGGCTGCGCTATCGGTCCGGTGACGCCGGCCACATGTCCGGCAATCACTTTCACGCGCGCGCCGGCGCCCAACTCCGCGCCCGGAATCCTTTCCGGTCCGAATTCCTGGTACTTGGGCGCAGTCATCTTGTCCCGAGCCGGCAGGTTGATCCAGAGCTGGAAGCCGCGCATGCGGCCCTCCTGCTGCTCCGGCATCTCCGAATGCACGATACCGCGCCCCGCCGTCATCCATTGCACGCTGCCCGGCACGAGCACGCCCTCGTGGCCATGGTTGTCACGATGACGCATTCTGCCGTCGAGCATGTAAGTGACGGTCTCGAAGCCGCGGTGGGGATGATCCGGGAAGCCGGCGATGTAATCGCCGGGGTTGTCCGTGCCGAACTCGTCGAGCATCAGGAATGGATCGAGGTCCGGCAGCCGCGGCTGACCGATGACGCGTGTCAGCTTGACGCCGGCACCGTCGGATGTCGGCATGCCGCGCACGACCCGCGACACGCCCCGGATGGATTGCGTGCTCATTCGAATCTCCTCAATGACAGCATTATCGCTCAGGCGGCAAGCCTCGCGGCTCGCCGTGGTATAAAATTGTTACCGAGGCCGATTATGAGAGCGACCGGCGCCGAAACAAGAAGGCACACGCATGCGACCCAGTAAACCCGGTGTAACCACCGCCGGGCATCTGTACAGCGAGGAATGCCCGAAGATCAGTCAGGTGTTGGCGCGGATCGGGGAAAAGTGGAGCGTCCTCATCATCATCATGCTGGCGGCCAGGGCGCACCGCTTCTCCGAGCTCAAGCGCGCGATCGGCGGCATTTCCCAGCGGATGCTGACATTGTCGTTGCGCGGCCTGGAGCGCGACGGCCTGGTGAAGCGCACCGTTTTTCCGGTCGTGCCGCCCCGCGTCGAGTACGAGCTGACGCCGCTCGGTCGGTCGCTGCATGCGCCCGTGAGCGCGCTCGGCGACTGGGCGCGCGGTCATCTCGCCGCGCTCGACGCCGCACGCGCGGCCTTTGACCGGAAAGAGGCCCTGGAGGCGGAAAAGGCGCCAAATCTGCACGAGCGCAGAGGCTATTCGCATTGAGCGCGGCCGCGGCCGATGTCAGGCTGCTCCTCCAGTTGACATATCGCGGGCGGGCCGGCCTTCGAAGGCGCCTTTCGATTCCAAGTCTTTGATCTCAAAAGAGAACCCCCCTCCCAGGGAGGGTTCGCCCCCCCTTTGGGGAGAGGGCGCCGCGGTTGAGTTCGCGCCGGCCAACCCGATCATAGGAACCGGGGCGGTAGTTCGTGCGTCCATTGATAGAGGAGAGGAAGGTCATGCAGCAGACAAGCAAGGTCGAGCGGCCGCTGCCGCGGGTGGTCGACTACAGCGCCGCGCGGGCCAAGGCGATCGCGTGGCTGGGCGACCGGTATCTGCTCGCCAGGCCGATCAACCGCAGGACATCTCCCCCAACCAGCGTGCCATTATCAACCCCCGGCACGCTGGCAGTCCTGCCGGCGGGAAACACTTTTTAACCTTCGGGTTGTAGGAGGCTCGTATGAATCGTCAAATGATTCTGTTGCGAGTGGAGCAGGGAGTGTGGGAAGGCTGGCAGTGGATGGCGCTGGATGACTTCCTGCAGCGCGTGCGCCTGGATGCATGGAAGGAAGGCGAGGAGTCCATGGTCGGCATGATTCTGCCGGCGGGCCGTGGTGACGGCAGATTGAATTGATTATCGTTGATTGGCGCAAATCGCTCCCGGCGATTTGCGCGAGCGCGGCCGTGTGACGGGACTCGACCCCGCTTGCTTATTTGCTTTCGAGCGGGAAGAGGGGGAAACAATCATGAACATAGGCTTCATCGGGCTCGGCAACATGGGCGCCGCGATCGCGGGCCGCTTGCTGGAAGCCGGCCACTCCCTGCGTGTCTGGAACCGCTCACCGGAGCCGGCACGACGCCTCGCCGAGCGTGGCGCGCAAGTCGCCGCCACCGCCGAGGAAGCGTTCCGCGGCGATGTCGTGTTCTCGATGCTGAGTGATGATGAGGTGACACGCGCGGTGTTGCTCGACAGCGGGATCGTCGCGCGCGCAACGCCCGCCGCTACCCGTCTTCATGTGAACCTGGCCACCATCTCGGCGGCGCTCGCCGATGAGCTCGCGGAGCGCCACGGTGAGCGTGCAGTGGCTTATGTTGCCGCACCTGTCCTCGGCCGACCGGATGTGGCCGCCGCGGGCAAGCTGACCGTCCTCGTGGCTGGCCCGCCCCAGGCGGTCGAGTCCATACAGCCGCTGCTCGAGGGCACCGTCGGGCAGAAGGTCTGTCGCTTCGGCGAGCGGGCGTCGCAGGCAAATGTCGTCAAGCTCGCCGTCAACTTCATGCTGGCCGCGGCGATCGAATCCATGGGCGAGGCAGCCGCGCTCACCATGGGATACGGCATCGAGGCGCGCGAGCTGTTCGAGCTGATCGGCCAGAGTCTCTTCCCGGGACCGGTCTATCAGGGCTACGGCCGCCTCATCGCCGACGGGCGCTTCGAGCCGGTGGGATTCAAGGCGCGCCTGGGACTGAAGGATGTGCGCCTGGCGCTCGCTGCCGCCGAGGCGGTTACGACGCCGATGCCGGTCGGCAGTGTGATCCGCGATGCCATGCTCGAGGCGCTGGCGCGCGGCGAAGGCGACAAGGAGTTCGGCGTGGTGCTCGGCCGCGCAGCCATGCGGCGCGGCGGCCGGTAGCCTCTGCGCGGCATGCCCTCGCAGCCCGACGGTTTCTACTCACGGATTATGCGTGGCCCGATAACGCCCTCGAGGCAGGGCTCATCGAGGATGCGGGTTTCCGCCTCATTGCCGGGCCCCCCAAACCCGCGTCCGTGGACGTGATCGCGGCTCTTGCTGCGGAGCATCAGCCCGCCGCGATCATGACCAACTGGGCGCCGGTCAGCGCGGCCGCGATCGCCGCCACGCGGTCCTTGCGTATCGTCGCGCGGCTGGGGGTCGGACTGGACAACATCGCCGTCGATGAGGCCACCCGGCGCGGTATCTGGGTCACGAATGTGCCGGACTACGCCGTCGAGGAAGTGTCGGACCACGCCGTCGGCATGCTGCTCGCCTGTGCGCGTGGACTCGCTCACTACGATCGGGAGGTAAGGGCCGGCCGTTGGGAACCGGCAGGCGCGAAGCTGCGGCGCGTGCGTGATTTGACCTGCGGCATCATTGGATTTGGCCGCACCGGGCGGCGCACCGCCGAGAAGCTGCGCGGCTTTGGTATGCGCTTGCTCGCTCACACCCGGCGTCCGGCTGCCGATCGCGGGCGACGTCGAAATGACGACTCTCGAGGAGCTCCTGCGTATGCTCGGATGTCGTCATCGTGCACGTCCCGCTCAACGCGGAAACCCGCCATCTGCTCGATCGCGAGCGGATCGCACTGATGAAGCCCGGCGCCTTCCTGATCAATGTGAGTCGCGGCGCCGTGATCGAAAACCAGGCGCTGGTCGCAGCGCTCGAGGACGGCAGGCTTGCCGGCGCGGGGCTGGACGTGCTGGAAGATGAGCCGCACATACCGCCCGGGCTGCTGCGATCCAATGTCATTCTCACTCCGCACATCGCATTCTCTTCCGATGCGTCTTTGCGCGATGTGCGGCGCCAGGCGAGTGAGGATGTCATCCGGGCCCTGCGCGGGGAGCGACCCCTGCAGGCGCGGAATGAGCCGCAACCGCCGCAGGCGAGCTGACAGCAGCCGCACGAGCTCAACGGCGGCGGACTGCTCCCGCCGTCGCAGCCGACCATAGCGCGGGCGGGTCGAGGTGGAAAGCGTATTGCGCGCGGCAGGCGCGCAGGAATTCGGCGGCGGTATAACCCGCGCTGCGTAGGACCGCGCGATGCGAGATCCAGACGGCACAAGCCGCGCCACTGAAGAACGCGCGATGTGCTAGCCGGATCAACATTTGCAGGGCAGCCGTGTTTGCGGCTGCGCATCTCGAGGATAAGATCGGACGCGAAGCCAATGTGCGCGAGCTCGTCGGCGAGGAGCGTTCGGCAGAGGATCTTGAGCCTCTGGCAGCCGGTCACGCGACTCGAGCGCGCGATAATAGACGTTACCGATCAGCTCGGCCGCGATGAGGAAGTGGAGATAGACCTCGAAGCCCGCCAAGCCGGCGCACGCGACGGAACACTGCGTCACTCCAGTGCCGGTGCTTCGCTCTGATGGCATGCTCGTGCATGAACTCCCGCAAGCAGGCGGGCGTGGCGTTGCTCCTCGCGAATGAAGAGCTCGGTGATGCGGGGCAGCAGCTCATCACCGTGAGCTGCCGCGAACCGGTATGCCGCGCGCAAAAGCCCTGTGCCGTCGGACTGCTCGCCCAGTTGGAACGTCGCGATGGAGCGGGCAATGAGCCGGCGTTCCTGCGGCTGCAGGGAATTCAGCAAGCCGCCGGGTGCGCCGCGCGGCTGCTCCGCGTGGTATTCGAAGTGGTTGAGCCAGATCCTGAGATTCGTGAACATTGCCGCTCTCCGCCGAACGCCTGGGGGAGAGTCTCGGCGCCGATCCGGCCGGCGCCGTGGCGGAATCGTGGCAAATTCGGGCAGCGGAGCCGGCCGCGCCCCGGCGAGATCATCCTCATGATTTACAAAGATTTTTTTGAGGGGAGCATGCGCAGACGGCGCGGCGTAATCGTCGCGGCGCTCAGCGCGCTGGGATTCGATCGGTACCACGGCGGCGGCCAGCGCAGTGCCCAAGAGCGCCGCCGGCCGGCCGCCCCGCGTTCTGGCGGACCTACGACATGATCGTGAATCTGCAGAATCTGCCGCGCACCTATACCTGCAACCAGCTCTGGTACGAATTCCACGGCATCCTGCTGCGCCTGGGCGCGTGGCCCTACAGCATCAACATCCTGCCGTACCAGTGCAGTCCCACGCCGAGCGGCTATTTGAGGTCGCCGAATGTGGAGATTCGATTCCAGCTGCCGATCTTTCTGCATGGGGCGGTGAAATCGGCCCCCGCCCAGGCGATCGAGCGCAGCGTCCGGCTCTCGCCCGGTGCGCCGAAGACTCTGCAGACATCGGACTGTCAGCTGCTGCAGCAGATCGAGCAGATGATGCTCACGTCCATCGAGGCCCGTGTCGTCGCGGACCACTTCGACTGCGCCGCGCCGCCGCCGCGAGGCGCCGACTTCCATGTCACATTGAGCCTGCCGATGGCCGTCAAGATGCCACCCGCACCGACTGCTACTTCGGCGCCGGCCCCTCACTGACTCTGACCAGATCCGCCGGGCGCATCCACTTGCGGAACGCCGCCTGGATCTGCGCCGGCCCGAGCTCGATGTAGCGCCGGGCCGCGATCGTCGGCTCATCGAGCGGCAGCCCGAGGTCGACCCGGCCGATGATGCCGCCGGCGATCTCATCCACGCTCGCCTCGCCCAGAGGAATCTGCCGCACCAGCAGCTCCTTCACGCGCAGCAGCTCCTCGTTGCCGACAGGCGTGCGCTGCATGTCGGCTATCTCGCGACGGACCATGGCGGCGGCCTTACCGACGTTGGGCGGATCGCAGGCGTACTCCACGAGGTAGGCGCTGCGCGTCCGGCCGGCTTCGAGCACAGAGTCTACCGAATAGACGAGACCGCTCTGCTTGCGCAGTGCGATGCTGAGACGCGTCGAGTAGAAGCTGCCACCCAGCACCGCGTCACCGAGCTGCAACGGGTAGTAGTCGGGATTGCTGCGCGTGACCGGAAGCGTCTGGGCGAGGACCACGATGTCCTGCACGCGACTGGAGTCGGGTACCGCCACGACTGCCGGCCGATTTGGCGGCACTCTGCGGCAGGTCCGTCGGCGGCTTCGGTCCGACGGCCTTCCAGGAGTCGAAATACTTCTCGATGGTGGACCGCGCCTGTTGCGGCGAGACCTTTCCGATCACGACGATGGTGGTGAGGTCGGGCCGGAACGTGTTGCGGTAATACGCCTGCACCTCATCGGGCGTCAGGGCATGGATGCTGCCCGGCGTCGCGAAGCGCAGACTCGGATCGGTTGCCGGGAAGAGCGCCTGGCGCAACGAGTTTCGCGTCAGGAAGCCGGGACTCTGGTTGCGGGCCGCGATGCTCTGGGCCAGCTGATCGCGCAGCACGGTCATGGCATTGGCCGGCAGATAGGGATCGAGCTCGTTCTGCGCCAGAAGCTGCGATGCCGCGATCCAGATTCTCGGGCAGCACCTGGAGACTGAAATCCGCGCCCGCCTGTTCGCTCGCGCCGATGGCATCCAGTGCCTGCTGGAACTGCAGGCGGTGGAGGCTGTTGCTGCCGAACATGAACATGCGATCGAGCAGGTCGCTGACACCTTCCTCGCCGTGGGGCTCCTCGAGGCCGGGCTGACTGCGGATATGGCCGTAGACGCTGACGGTGTTGCTGACGTCCTCCGTCTGCACGATGAGTGTCAGGCCGTTCGCCAGTCGAGTCACCACGGGATGCAGAGTCGAGGGCGGCACGCTCAGGCGACGCAGAGCAGCGGCTGCCCATGTCGGCAGCGACGTCGGCTTCGCGGCACCGAGGGAAATCGATTCCTGGCCGCCAAAGCCGCCGCCCGAGGGCACCGGCTTGCCCGATCCGCGCGGCACCATCACGGCCGTGACGGCATGATCGAGATCGAGATATTTCCGCGCCACGCGATCGACATCCTGCACGGTGACCCTGCTCGATCTGCGCCAGCTCCTCGTCCGGCGAGCTCGACCTGATAGAGCGCGAGAGCATCCGACCAGTCGGAGGCGAAGCCGGCGATGGAGTTCTTCTCGAACTCCGCCGCCCGGCGCTCCTGCAGCTTCGCCGCTGCGACCAGATTCGCGGGAACGCCGTGCGCGACCACGTCGGCGAGGATCGAGTGGATCGCGCTCTCGAGCGCCTTGGGATCCTGCCCCGCGGCGAAGGACACGGTCGCGTAGGCGATGCCGGCCTGCGGCAGCGGATCGAGCGCGAAGTCCGCTTCGAGCGCCTTGCCCTGAGGCACGAGGCCGAAGAGCGCGAAACGGCGGCTGTCGAGAACGTCCGCGAGCACATCGAGCGCGGCGAAATCCCGACTGTCGAGGCCCGGCGTGCGGACCGCGATCATCGCCATGCCGTCCGGCTGATCCGTGCTCATGCTGAAGGTGGCGGCGCGTGCCGGGCCGAGCCGCACGGCGGGGCGCTCGTGGCAGCTTCCTCGGCCGGATGTGCCCGAAGAGCCGCTTCACCTCGAGCAGGGTGGACGGCCGGATCGACGTCACCGGCGATCACCAGGATGGCGTTGTTCGGCGCATACCACGCGTCATGGAACTGCTTCAGCATCGTCCCCGTGGTGGCGTTGAACGAGGGGCGGGTGCCGAGCGCGTCATGGGCGTATGGCGTGCCGGCGAACATTTCGGCGCGCATCTTTGCGTAGAGGACATAGTCCGGATCCGACAGGTCCTGGGCCACCTCCTGCTCGATCGCGCCGCGCTCCTGCTGCCACTCGCTCTCGGAGTCGAGCACGCCGCTCATCCGCAGCGCTTCGATGTGCAGAGCGACATCGAGGTCTTCCGCCGGGACCGTGAATACGTATTGAGTCACGCTCTCCCGCGTGTTGGCATCGAAGTTGCCGCCCATGACGCCGCCGATGTCGGCGAGCTGGTCGGCAGTGAGGTCCGGGCTGCCGCGAAACATCATGTGCTCCTGCGCATGCGCCATTCCCGGGAATCCCTCGGGTGTCTCATCGGACCCCACGAGGTAGTTGACCGCGGTCGCGACCACCGGCGCCAGAGGATCGCGCACGATGACGACCCGCAGCCCATTCGCGAGCGTCTCCCTGGTGACCTGCGATCCGAGCTGGATTCGTCGCCGCCTGCGACCGCGGTCCCGCGAATGTCAGAGATGCGAGGGCGAGCAAGCTGATCAGAAACGTGCGCATGTTCTTTCTTTCCGCACCCGTGCGAAAGCAAGTCAGTAAGCGGCCCGGGGCCGTTCCCTGGGCCGCGATGTGAATCCCGGTCACTGGGCTGGCCGCGCAAAGCGGCAGGATGCCGCTCTTTGCGCCAATAAACGAAGGGAGCCGATCCTGCTTTGGCACGCAGGACCGGCTCCCGGCTCTCAATGCCGCCCTGCGACCGAGACCAACCCGTGACGGCCGCCGAAGGCATCACGAGGTAAGACCTGCGCCGTGCTCATTGGTTCGCTGCCGAACCCGACGAGCGCGGCGCGCGGCCTGCTCACGCAGATTTGAGCTGCTGCGCGGCGAACTCGAAGTTGGCGAGCTTGGCCAGGAAGTTATCCGTGAAGTCCGGACGGCGGTTGCGGAAGTCGATGTAGTAGGCATGCTCCCACACGTCGAGGACGAGGAGTGCCTTGCCTTCGCCGCTGGCGAGCGGCAGACCGGCGTTCGCGGTCTTCGAAACCTTGAGCTTGCCCGTCCTTGCCGAGCACCAGCCACGCCCAGCCGGAGCCGAACTGGCCGACGGCCGCGGCCTTGAAGGCTTCCTTGAACTTGTCGACGCCGCCGAAGTCGGCGACCAGCTTCTTCTCGAGATCGCCGGGGATGCCGCCGCCGGTCGGCGAGAGGCAGTTCCAGAAGAAGCTGTGGTTCCAATGCTGGCCGGCGTTGTTGAAGACGGGAGTCAAGTCCTCGCGGCCGTGAGCCAGCTTGATCAATTCCTCGAGCGACTTGCCCTTGAGCGCGTCGTTCTTCTCCACCAGGCCATTGAGGGCGGTGACGTACGCCTGATGATGCTTGCCATGATGGAACTCAAAGGTTTCCTGGCACATGCCGCGGGCGGCGAGGGCGCCGGGCGCAAACGGAAGCGAGGGGAGGGTAAAGGTCACGGGTGCTCTCCGGCAATGATTGGGGTAATGATGGGACAGATGAGATGGCGCAAAGTGTGATCCTGAAGGCTAGGAAATCGATGCGAATTTGTCTACTTTCGGTAAATCTTGTTCAGCCACCGCTCAGCGACGGGTGGCGAGAATGCATAATTGCCCGCTCGGGAAGAGTCTGGGCCAAGTCGGAAGATGCACTTACAGGCAAGAGAGTTCGCACGCGTACCACTGTCGCTGCTGACGCGGCTGCGCTTGATCCTGTTCGGCCACGAGGACCTTGCCGGCCTCATCTTCTGGGCCGCGCTGGTCGGATTTTTCGGCGCGCTGGCCAGCGTGGTGTTCCGGGAGTCCATCCGACTCTTCACCAGGCTCTTCACGGGATTCACCTATATCGGTGAGGGCTCCGGGCTGGTCGATGCCGCCTCCAGCCTGGTCTGGTGGCATCGGGCGCTGGTGCCTGTGGTGGGCGGGGTGCTCGCCGGGGCCGTGCTGCATTTCGTCGGCCGTACCTTCGTCTCCTCGAAAGCCGTCGATTACATGGAGGCGGTCATCGTCGGTGACGGCAAGATCGGCTTTCGTGCGTCCATATTGCGCAGCTTCGGATCTCTGCTCACCATCTCCTCGGGAGGCTCGATCGGTCGAGAAGGCTCGATGGTGCAGCTCTCCGCGATGCTCGGGTCGCGGCTCGGCCTGTTCTCACGCGCGCCGATTCCGCGCCTGCGCCTCATGGTCGCATGCGGCGCCGCGGCCGGTATCGCCGCCGCCTACAACGCGCCCATCTCGGGCGCGTTGTTCGTTTCGGAGATCGTGCTCGGCTCGATCTCCATGGAGAGCTTCGGTCCCCTGGTGGTCTCGTCGGTCATGTCCAACGCCACCATCCATCGCTTCCTGGGATACGGCCCCGTCTTCGACGTGCCGCACGTGGTGTGGTCATCCTCCAATGTGGAGCTGATCTTCTACCTGATGCTCGGCATCCTGCTCGGGCACCTCGCGCCGCCCTTCCTCGCGCTGCTCGACTTCGCGAAGTCGCAGTTCGTGCGGCTGAAGCTGCCTCTCTACTGGCAGTTGGGACTCGGCGGCGTGATCGTCGGCAGCATCTCGATCTTCTTCCCACAGGTCTGGGGCAACGGCTACAGCGTCGTCAACCACATCCTGCAGATGCAGATCGCTCCGCTCATGCTGCTGGCAATACTGCTTGCGAAAGTGGTCGCGACTTCCGCGACCGTGGGCTCAGGAGGCGTCGGCGGTGTCCTCACGCCTTCACTCTTCATCGGGGCCGCCGTGGGTGGGGTAGTCGGGGGCGTGCTGCACGGTCTGATGCCGCACATCGCTTCGGTACCGGCAGCATACGCGCTGATCGGAATGGGCGGATTCCTGGCGGCGACCACGCAGGCGCCGCTCACCTCGATCCTGATGATTTTCGAGATGACCCTCGACTACAACGTCGTACTGCCGCTCATGCTCGCCTGCGTGACCGCGCACTACACGGCGAAGGTCTATCGGAAGGGACAGTCGGTCTACCACGCCAGTCTCAGCCGCGCGATCGTCGCGGAGCACGGCGATGACTGGCGGCTGCGCACGGTCGAGGCGCTGGTGAAACCGGCGGCGGCGGTAGTCTCCGCCACCACCAGTCTGGCGGACATCTACGATCAGCTTCCCAAGCGCCCCCTGCAGCGGGTCTACGTGACGAGCGGCGATGACCTGGTCGCGTGGTTCGATCCGCGCAAGGTGCTCGACCGCCTGCAGAAGGGCGAGATCGGCTGGGGCCTGCCGGCGGAAGCGGTCGCATTGCCGATCAATTTCGCCCTCTCGCCCGACATGCCGCTCTGCGAGGCGCTCGACGGTTTCCTGCGGGAGCAGGCGACCGCGCTGCCGGTCACTCCCGGCCAGTGGCGGCACACCCTGCTCGGGGAGGTCTCGCGCAGCGACGTCCTGCTCGCCATCCAGGATCGCCTGACATATCCCAAATAGTCCTGGCAGGCGCCGAGCGCAATTTGCCACTAAGAATCAGCGGACGGCCCGGTTTGCAGCACGACCGGCCCGCGCCCATGGCTTGTACTGGTCCTCGACGGCGCGAAGCGCGCCAGCACACAGCAAGAGGGCCTGTATATGAGCATCCTGAGCAACAAAGTCCGTGTGGGAACGGTGGGTATCACGATCGCCGCGCTGTCCCTTGCCGCGCTGCCGGCGTCCGCCCAGACGGCAGCCGCGGCGCCGCAGCCTGCCTCCAAGCAGGAGAACATCGGCGTTCTGACGGGGGCGGCGGTCGGGGCGGCGGCCGGCGGCCCGATCGGCGCAATGGTCGGCATGGTCGCCGGCGCGCTTCTGGGCAATCACTATCACAAGCAGAGTGTCGCGAATCACGCTCTGACGGCGCAGAACCATGATCTCGCGGCGCAAAATCAGGCTCTCACCGCGAGCCTCAGCGAGAGCCAGCAGGACCGCGAGGCCTTGGCCGGCAAGCTGAACCTCGCCAGCCAATCGCTGACGGCGGTCGAGGCGCAGAGGGCGGAGCTCGACCACACGGTTCAGCTCTCCGATGACATCGAGACCGATGTGGCCTTCAAGACCGCCACGGCGTCAATCAACACCCTGCAGCTGCCGGCGCTGCGCAAGATCGGAGCGCTCGCCGCATCGCTGCCGCCCGGAGCGAAGGTGCGGATCGATGGCTATGCCGATCCGCGGGGGCCTGCCACGCTCAACGACGACCTGTCGCTGCGCCGCGCGGAGGCCGTTGCGCTGACATTGGAGCAGGCGGGTGTGCCGCAGGACCGGCTGGTGATCGCAGGCCACGGCGCCGAGGAATCCACCAGTCCGCGGGGCGATCTGGATGCTTACGCGTTTGACAGGCGCGTGACGGTGCGGTTACAGAGCGCCGCCGTGGCGCAGCAGTCGACTGGCGTCGAATTCCGCGGTGGCGGATGCACGCTGACTCGACATAACGTGCGGGTCGGGTGAAGAGCGTCGCAGATCGGTCAGCGCCGCTTCACCCGGCCCGCGGAGGCTGGCAGCCTTCGCCCCGAGCCGAATTGCCACGGAAAACTGCCATGCTTCCCACCGTAACCATCGAATCGACCCGCCTCTTCTCGACCTTCGACATGGGGCTGCTCCTGGGTTGCGTCGTCGTCGTTGCCGCCATCGCGTGGATGGCGATGACGCACGCGCGCCACGACCGCTAGCCGCTGATTGCGCACCGCCTCGGCGAGCGTTCCAAACATCTGATCGATGTGGGAACGCTCGACGATCAGGGGCGGCGAGAGCGCGATGATGTCGCCGGTCTGACGCACGAGCACACCGCGCTCGAAGCATTCGAGATAGATGCCGTAAGCCCGGGCGCCGGGCCGGCCCGCCACCGGCTCCAGCTCCAGTCCGAGGATCAGCCCGTAATTGCGCACGTCGATGACGTGCGGCAGCTCGCGCAGTGAATGCGCGGCATCCTCCCAGTACTGCGACAGCTCCTTGGCCCGTACCAACAGGCCATCACGCTCGTAGATGCCGAGCGTGGCGAGCGCGGCCGCGCAGGAGGTCGGGTTGCGCGGAATACGTGTAGCCGTGGAAGAGCTCGATCGTCCCCTCGGGGCCCTGCATGAAGGCGTCATGGATGGACCGCTTGGCGAGCACCGCCCCCATCGGCACGACGCCGTTCGTCAATCCCTTCGCGGTGGTGATCATGTCGGGAGTCACGCCGAATTCCTGGGCGGCAAACGGCGCGCCGACACGTCCGAACGCGGTGATCACCTCGTCGAAGATGAGGAGGATGCCGTGCTTGTCGCAGATCTGGCGCAACGCTCCAGATAGCCGCGCGGCGGGATCAGCACTCCGGTCGAGCCCGCGATGCGGCTCGATGATCACCGCGGCAACGGTGGAGGGATCGTGCAGTGCCAGCAGGCGCTCCAGCTCGTCCGCCAGCTCCACGCCGTGGGCGGGCTGACCGCGCGAGAAGGCGTTGCGCTTGAGATCGTGGGTGTGAGACAGGTGGTCCACGCCCGGCAGCAGCGAAGCCGACCACGTCTTGCGGTTGCCGCCGATACCGCCGACGGAAATGCCGCCGAACCCGACGCCGTGATAGGCGCGCTCCCGGCCGATGAGCTTGGTGCGCGCGGCATCGCCCCGCACCCGATGATAGGCGAGCGCGATCTTGAGCGCGGTGTCCACCGACTCCGAGCCCGAGTTGGTGAAGAACACGCGATCGAGTCCTGGCGGTGCGATCCGGGCGAGCGCGTTCGCCAGCTCGAACGCCAGCGGATGCGCCATCTGGAAGGTGGGCGCGAAATCCAGAGTGGCGAGCTGGCGCGACACCGCCTCGGTGATCTCGCTGCGGCCGTGGCCGGCATTGACGCACCAGAGCCCGGCGACGCCGTCGAGGATCTGCCGGCCGTCCGGAGTGAAGTAGTGCATGCCGCTCGCGCGGGCGAGCAGGCGAGGCTTCGCCTTGAACTGCCGGTTCGCGCGTGAAGGGCATCCAGAACGCATCGAGTGCATCGCGGGAGAGGGGGTCGGAGACTGCCATGAGGGGGCTCGCGGGTGGCTGGGCGGGGTGGGAGCCCCTTATCATAA
Source organism: uncultured Pseudomonadota bacterium (assembly GCA_963726045.1). GTDB lineage: Bacteria > Pseudomonadota > Gammaproteobacteria > Steroidobacterales > Steroidobacteraceae > 13-2-20CM-66-19. Next base: position 241,371 of record CAVSAZ010000005.1, on the reverse strand, counting down.
GGAAATGCCATACGTGGAGACAAACCGCCGGGCTCGCCTGCGCTTCCGGGCCCGGCGCCGTGACGTCCCTTCGATTCCTGGCGAGCGTGCCGCGCGGGCTCGCCGATCTCCTGGCGAAGGAGCTCGACGGCCTTCGGCGCGAGCGATGTGCGGGAGCGGACGACGGGCGTGGCGTTCACCGGCTCGCTCGAGACCGCTTACCGCGCCTGTCTCGAGTCGCGGCTCGCGAATCGGGTATTTCTGGAGATCGCGCACTTCGAGGCCGCGAGCGCGGAAGGCTTCTACGCCGCCGCCCGCGAGTGCGACTGGAGCCAACACCTGGGGCCCGGCGCCACGCTCGCCTGCGATTTCAGCGGCAAGCATCCGACCATCACCCACAGCCACTTCGGCGCTCTGAAGCTCAAGGACGCGATCGTCGACACGCTGCGCGCAGCGACCGGGGCTCGGCCCGACATTGTGTTGGATCGGCCCGAGTGTCCGGGTGCACGCGCATGCCAACGGCACCGCGATCACCTTGTCCCTCGATCTCTCCGGTGAGAGTCTGCACCGCCGCGGCTATCGCGGGGCGGCCGGCGAGGCGCCCTTGAAGGAGAACGTTGCCGCCGGTGTGCTCATGCGGGCGGGATGGCCGGAGCTCGCCGGCCGCCGGCGCCCAATTCCTCGACCCGATGTGCGGCTCCGGCACGCTGGTCATCGAAGCGGCGCTGATCGCCGCGCGCTGCGCGCCCGGCCTGCGCCGCGAGTATTTCGGGTTTCTCGGCTGGCGCGGGCATGACGTCGAGTTGTGGCGGCGGGTACGCGAGGAGGCGAAAGCCCGCTGCATGGCCGATGCGACGCCGGCGATCGTCATTCGCGGTCAGGATCGCGACCCGCTGGCGGTGAGGGATGCGCGTGCCAACGCTCAGCGCGCGGGCATCGGGTCGTGGGTGCAGTTCGAGGTGCAGCCAGCTCGCGAACGCCGCGCCGGCGCCCGCAGCCGAGTCCGACGGCGGTGATCCCGAAGCCGAGCCGAATCCCGTGGGCCTTCTGTGCACCAATCCCCCGTATGGCGTGCGGCTGGAGGATCTCGATGCGGCGCGCGCCATCCACCGCGAGCTCGGCGAGGTGCTGCGCGAGCGATTCCAGGGCTGGCAGGCGGCCGTGCTGACCGGGGCGCCGCAGCTGGGCATGGAGCTCGGCATCCGCGCGGCCCGCACCCACACGCTGTGGAATGGCGCGATCGAGTGCCGGCTGCTCAGGATGACGGTGGAGGCGGCGAGCCTGCGACGGCCCGGGCACGCTCGCGCGGGAGGATGCGCCGCCCCTGCGGGACACGCCGGGCGCGCGCATGTTCGCCAATCGCCTGGCGAAGAACCTGAAGCGGCTGAAGAGCTGGGTCGGCAAGATCCGGCGTGTCGTGTTACCGGCTCTATGACGCCGACATGCCGGAGTACGCGTTCGCGATCGACATCTACCGCACCGTGGAGCCGGAGCAAACCTGGCTCTACGTGCAGGAGTACGCCGCGCCCGCGGAAATCGAGGTGGAAGCCGTCCGGCGCCGTCGTGGCGAGGCGCTGTCGGCGTTGCCGGGCGCGACCGGAGTTCCGCGGGAGCGGATCAAGCTGCGCACGCGCCGGCGAACGCCGCGCGGCGAGCAGTACGACAAGCTCGGCAACCGGTCCGATTCCCACGTGGTGCTCGAAGATGGCCTGCAGCTCATCGTCAACTTCGACGACTATCTGGACACGGGCCTGTTCCTCGATCATCGCATCACGCGGGCGCGGCTGCGGCAGGCGGCCGCCGGCAAGCGCTTCCTCAATCTTTTCGCCTACACCGGCACGGCCACCGTCTACGCGGCGGCGGGGGGCGCGGTCGCGACGACCTCCGTCGACATGTCGCGGACATATCTCGACTGGGCGCAACGCAATCTGGCGCGCAACAGCGGCGCTCACCGCGAAGTGCGAGCGCGCGGCCGCAGCATGACTTCGTGCAGGCGGACTGTGTCGAGTGGCTGCGCGATGGCGCGCGCGCCGCTGAGCGTTACGACCTCATCTTCCTCGACCCGCCGACGTTCTCGAACTCCAAGCGCATGGCAGGGAGTGCTCGACGTCGAGCGCGACCATCCCGGCGCTGATCGATGCCTGCATGCGCCTGCTCGCGCCCGGCGGGCTGCTCGTCTTCTCCACCAACGCTCAGCGTTTCCGGCTGGATCCGGCGCTGGCCGAGCGTCATGCGATTCGCGACGTGTCCGCCGCCACCCTGCCGCCCGATTTCGAGCGCAACCCGCGGATCCACCGCTGTTTCGAGATCCGGCTGACGCGTGAGCGCGGCGGCGTCGTGGTCAAATTCCTTTACAGCCGGCCACGCTTCCGGTAGGGTCGATACGGTATGTCCCGTCTGATGAAAACGCGCAAGATCACCATTAAGACGCCCTCTGCGGGGGCCCTGGTGGATCTCGCGCGCGCTTAGCAGAGTCGGAACATCGCGAGTCAACCAGAGGCCCCGCCGGCACCGCCGTCGGGGCCTCGTTCGTTTTGGAGTCAGTACATGCACTCTGGTCGTTCAGCCGGCTCGGCGCCGGTAGTCGCGATCGTCGGCGCCACCGGCGCCGTCGGTGTCGAGCTGATCCGCTGTCTCGAGGAGAGGCGCTTTCCGCTCTCCGAGTTGCGTCTGTTCGCCTCGGCGCGCTCCGCCGGCAAGACGCTGTCCTTCCGCGGCCAGCCGCTCGCCGTGCGGGAGCTGCGCGGACGACAGCTTCCGCGGCGTCGACATCGCGCTCTTCTCCGCCGGCGGCGGCACCTCCAAGCGCTTCGGGCCGCTCGCCGTGGAGCAGGGCGCGGTGGTCGTCGACAACTCCTCCGCGTTCCGCATGGATCCCGGCCGTGCCGCTGGTCGTGCCGGAGATCAACCCGGAAGCGGTGCGCGGACACCGCGGCATCATCGCCAACCCCAACTGCTCGACCATCATCGCCATCACGCCGCTCTGGCCGGTGCACCGCAGCAACCGCATGCGGCGGATGATCGTCTCCACGTACCAGGCCGCTTCCGGCGCCGGCGCCGCCGCCATGGAGGAGCTGCGCGAGTCGACCCGCGCCTATCTCGAGGGCCGGCCATACGAGAACCGCGTGCTGCCGCATCCCTACGCCTTCAACCTCTTCAGCCACAACACCAAGATCGACCCGCAGACCGGCTACAACGAGGAAGAGACCAAGGTCATCCGCGAGACCCACAAGATCTACGGCGACGATTCCATCCGCATCGCCGCGACCTGCGTGCGCGTGCCGGTGCTGCGCGCCCACTCGATCGCCATCAACTTCGAGTGCGAGCGGCCCATCACCCCGGAGCAGGTGCGCGACATCATGCAGACCGCGCCCGGGCGTGAAGGTGGTCGACGACCCGGAGCGCAACTACTTCCCCATGCCGAAGGATGCCTCCGGTCAGGACCCGATTCTCGTCGGCCGCATCCGCCGCGACGTCAGCGACCCGAGCGGCCACTCGATCGCGCTCTTCGTCGCCGGCGACCAGCTGCTCAAGGGCGCCGCCCTGAACGCGGTGCAGATCGCCGAGTTGTTCTAAGAGGCTGTTGGGGTAGGGCAGCTCTTGAATTCGACACTGCCAGGGGTTACGCTCATACCCAACAAGTGACTGTTACCGCTCTCGTACAGAAGAAGCGGCAGGGTGGGGTTATGCGAACGGTCGATGGATGCGCGCAGCCGGCGCGACGGGCGGGTACTCGCCTGCTCGCGGCGTCATTCCTCTGTCTGATGGCGACGCTCGCCGCAGCCAGCGGCCGGGCGGTGCCGCTGACCCTCTATGGCCAGCTCCCGAATATAGAGGACGTCGCGATATCGCCGGACGGGTCGCGCTTGGCGTACGTACGCACCCAGGGCGACATGCGCGTCGTCTTCGTTGCCGACGTCGGTGCAACTGCTCGAGGCTGGCTTCGGACAGTGGGGCCGCAAGATGCAGACGGACCTGTCCGATGGCGTCAGCTGTCTGGCCAAGCAGGGAATCGTAGATCCTGCGAAGGTGTGCATCGTAGGGGCGAGCTAAGGCGGCTATGCCGCGCTCGCCGGCGTAACGCTGCAGCCGACGGTATATCGGTGTGCCGTCTCGGTCGCGGGAATCTCCGACCTGGCGCGGTTGCTGCGGTGGGATAACCGAGGTGGCGTCGAGGACCGGTATGCGACCCGCTATTGGGATCGCTTCTGGGGTGTTTCGGGCGACGGCGACCCGACCCTGGACGCCATTTCCCCCATCAGGCATGTCGATGCTGTCAGGGCTCCGGTGCTCCTCATCCACGGCCGCGACGACACCGTGGTGCCGTTTGAGCAGAGTCAGATCATGTTCGATGCGCTGCGAAGCGCGCACAAGGATGCGCAGCTCGTGACCCTGAAAAAGGAAGACCACTGGTTATCGAGCAAGACACGCGGCTGCAGATGCTCCAAGCGACGGTAGCCTTCCTTCAGGCGCACAATCCGCCGAATTGATCTCGCCGTCACAGCAGATCCCGCAGCCGGTAATACATCATGGCCAGCACCAGCGCCGGCCGGCGCAGTATCGCGCCGCCGGGGAAGTCCTGGTGCGGAATGCGGGCGAATACGTCGAAGCGCTCCGCCTGACCGGCGATCGCCTCCGCCACCAGCTTGCCGGCGATGCCGGTGAGCGCGATGCCGTGCCCGGAGAATCCCTGCAGGAAGTAGACGTTCGGCATCAGCCGGCCGAAATGCGGCGCGCGGTTGAGGGTGATGTCGACGTAGCCGCCCCAGGAATACTCGACGCCGCACGTCGGCGAGCTGCGGAAAGACTCTGAGCATGCGGGTGCGCGTCGCGCTCGGCGCCTCGAAGGAGTGCAGGCCGGAGTAGCTGACGCGGCCGCCGAAGAGCAGGCGATGATCGGCCGAGCGCCGGAAGTAGTCGAGCACCCAGTTCATGTCGCTCACCGCGGCATTGTTGGCGATGAGCTGTCGCGCGCGCTCCGCCCCGAGGGGCTCGGTGGCGATGATGTGGGTGCCGACCGCCATGATCTTGTCGGCTGAGCGCCGGCGCGGTCTTGCCGAGGTACACGTTGCCGCAGAGAACCAGATAGCGCGCGCGAACTTCGCCGGCCGGCGTACGTACGCGCGCTGACGTGAAGCCGAGGGCGCGCGTGTCTTCGTAGATGCGCACGCCGGCGCGCTCCGCGGCCGCGGCAAGGCCGAGCGTGTAGTTGAGCGGGATGCAGATGGCCGCCGTTGGAGTCGTAGAGCGCGCTCACGTAGCGACGCGTGGCGAGCGTCGCCTGAACCTCGTCGCGGGGCATGTAGCGCACGCTGCGGTACTGGAGCCTCTCCTGCAGCTCCTCGAGCTCGCTCCGCAGCTCCCGGTCGTGGCGGGGCTTCACCGCCGTCAGCATGTAGCCGTCGACCCAATCGCAGTCGATGTGGTGGCGCGCGATGAGCTCCCGCATCAGCGCGAGCCCTTCGATGGAGACGTCCCAGACCGCGCGCGCGGCCGTACGGCCGATGAGCCTCTCCAGCTTGCCCTGGCCCGAGGCCACCCCGTGGATTGCCTGGGCGCCGCTGCGGCCGGAGGCGCCCCAGCCGATCCGGTGCTGCTCCAGCAGCACCACGGAATAGCCGCGCTCGGCGAGATGCAGCGCCGCCGAGCAGCCGGCGATGCCGCCGCCGACCACGCAGACGTCGCATTCCACGGGCCGGCGAGCGCCGCCCGCTCGGGGAGCGGGCGCGCCGAAGCGGCGTAGTAGGAAGCGGCGTGGGCGGCCACCATGGGGCTTTCTGTCTGGATTATGTAAAATTGAGCGGTCTGGCCCAGGGCCGTCCGGGAGAATAGCCGATGGGCGGCATGACGGCAGTCCGGGCCTTTGATAGCGGCCACCGTCTCGCTCGGCTGTGGTCTAATTGGCACCCCCATGGCATCCGCACGCCCCCTCATTGGCCTTCCCGCAGACCGGCGGATGATCGGCCGCACCCCTTTCACGCCGTCGGGGAGAAATACGCCCGGGCGGTGCTGGAGGCGGCCGGACGGGCTGCCGCTCCTCATTCCCGCCCTCGCCGAAGAGCTGCGCCTCGATGAGCTGGTGGCGCGCCTCGATGGGCTCGTCTTCACCGGCAGTCCCTCGAACGTCGAGCCGCATCACTACGAGGGGCCGGCCAGCCACCCCGGAACGCTGCACGATCCGGCCCGTGATGCCACCACGCTGCCGCTGATCCGCAAAGCGGTGCAGGCCGGCGTGCCTGTGCTCGGCATCTGCCGCGGATTCCAGGAGATCAACGTCGCGTTTGGCGGCAGCCTCCATCAGCGTGTGCACGAGGTTGCCGGACACCTCGATCACCGGGACGACGAGAGCCAGCCGCTCGAAGTGCAGTACGGGCCCGCCCACGAGGTGATCCTCCAGCCCGGAGGGATGCTGCACTCGCTGGCGGGGACCGAGCGGGCGCGGGTCAACTCGCTGCACTGGCAGGGGATCGAGCGGCTCGGCGACGGGCCTGGCGGTGGAGGCGCGCGCGCCGGACGGATTGATCGAAGCATTCAGAGTCGAGGGCGCGGCGCGGTTTGCGCTCGCGGTTCAGTGGCATCCCGAGTGGAAGGTGATGGACAACGCGCTGTCGCGCGCGCTTGTTTTCAGCCTTCGGCGGCGCATGCCGTGACCGCGCCGAATCCAGGTGAAAGGCAGTCGCATGGTGAGCGAGATCCGTCAGTTCTTCCGTGATCACGGCATCGCCGAGGTCGAGGCCATCATTCCCGACATGGCGGGCATTGCCCGCGGCAAGATCATGCCGGCGGAAAAGTTCGCCGAGGACGGCGGCATGCGCCTGCCGGAGAGCGTCTTCCTGCAGACGGTCACGGGCGATTATCCGCCGGAGCCCGGTGCGGCCATGAGCCCCGCGGAGATCGACATCGTTCTCAAGGCCGATCCGAAGACGGTGCGCCGCGTGCCCTGGGCGGCGGAGCCCACCGCGCAGGTGATCCACGATTGCTTCTACTCCGACGGCCGGCGGGTGACCATGGCGCCGCGGCACGTGCTGCGCAACGTCCTCGAGCTCTACGCCCAGCGGGGCTGGGAGCCGGTGGTGGCGCCGGAGCTCGAGTTCTACCTGGTCGAGCAGAACAAGGACGCCGACTATCCGCTGCAGCCGCCGGTGGGCCGGTCGGGCAGGTCGGAGCCCGGGCGTCAGTCCTACAGCATCGCGGCGGTCAACGAGTTCGATCCGCTGTTCGATGACATCTACCAGTTCTGCGAGGACCAGGAGATCGAGATCGACACCCTGATCCACGAGGACGGGCCGGCGCAGATGGAGATCAACCTGATCCACGGGCCGCCGCTCGACCTCGCCGACCAGGCGTTCCTGTTCAAGCGCACGGCCCGCGAGGCGGCGCTGCGCCACAAGATTTACGCCACCTTCATGGCGAAGCCGCATGCGAAGGAGCCCGGCAGCGCCATGCACATCCACCAGAGCGTGCTGGACATGAAGACGCGGCGCAACATCTTCAGCAATCCCGACGGCACGCCGTCGCCGCTCTTCTTCGCGCACATCGGCGGGCTGCAGAAATACCTGCCGGCGGCCATGGCGCTCTTCTGCGCCAACGTCAACTCCTATCGCCGCCTCACCCGCTATCTGTCGGCGCCGATCAACGTGCATTGGGGTTATGACAACCGCACCGCCGGGCTGCGGGTGCCGATGTCCGGGCCGGAGGATCGCAGGGTCGAGAATCGCGTGGGCGGCGCCGACGCCAACCCCTACATCGCCATCGCGGCCTCGCTCGCCTGCGGCTATCTCGGCATGGTCGAGGGAGTGCAGCCGGGCGATCCCATCACCGGCAGTGCGCACGAGCTGCCCTTCGGACTGCCGCGCTCGCTCGATGAGGCGCTGCGGGAGCTGCGCCAGAGCGAGCCGCTGGTGCGGCTGCTCGGCGAGCCGTTCGTCTCCGCCTTCGCCCTCGTCAAGGAAGCCGAGTACGAGGTCTTCCTGCAGGTGATCAGCTCCTGGGAGCGCGAGCATCTGTTGCTCAACGTGTGACCATGCGACGTTTGCCTGCCATAGGTCTTGCCGCCGCGCTCGTTGCCCTGCTGGCCGCCTGCTCGGGCGGCTCGCACGTCCGACGAGAAAGTCGTCAATGTCTACAACTGGTCGGACTACATCGACCCGCAGGTGCTGAAGGACTTCGAGAAGCAATACGGCATCAAGGTCAACTACGACGTCTTCGACAAGAACGAGGTGCTCGAGACCAAGCTCCTCACCGGCAACACCGGCTTCGACGTCGTGGTGCCTTCGGCTCCGTTCCTCGAGCTCGAGATCCAGCGCGGGCGCGCTGGAGAAGCTCGACAAGTCGCAGCTGCCGAACCTGAAGTATCTCGATCCCACCGATCCAGGGCAGCGAGGCGCAGTACGATCCCGGCAACCAGTACGCCGCCGACTACATGTGGATCACCTCCGGCCTGGGCTACAACGTGCAGGCGCTCAAGGCCCGCTTGCCGGACGCGCCGCTCGGCAGCTGGCGGCTGCTCTACGACCCGGCCGTGGTCTCGAAGCTGAAGGACTGCGGTGTGACCGTGCTCGATGAGCCGACCGAGGTCATCGGCACCGCGCTCCTCTATCTCGGCAAGAATCCGAACAGCGAGTCGCCCGCGGATCTCGCGGCTGCGATGAAGGTTCTGACGGCCATCCGGCCGTACGTGCGCTACGTCAACTCCTCGCGTTACATCGACGATCTCGCCAACGGCGAGATCTGTCTCGCGCTCGGCTGGTCGGGAGATGTGAAGCAGGCCGAGGTGCGGGCGCAGCAGGCCGGCAGGACCTACACCATCGCCTATTCCATCCCCAAGGAGGGCGCGGTCGAGAACTTCGATGTGCTGGCGATTCCGGCCAATGCGCCGCATGCGCGCAATGCCAACCTCTTCATCAATTACCTCCTCGATCCGCACGTCGCCGCCCGCAACTCCAACCTCGTCAAGTACGCCAACGGCGATCTGGCTTCCCGGGCGTACCTGGACAAGTCGGTGCGCGACGACTCCGGCATCTATCCGGCGCCGGCGGTGATGGGTACCCTGGTGCCGGAGCGAGCCAAATCGATGCAGTTCATGCGCCTGCTGACCCGCGCCTGGACTAACTTCAAGACAGGAAGCTGAGCGACGGCATAATCCAGCCGATGAACGCCCAACCGTCGCCGCCGCCCGATCCCGCGGCGCCCTACGTCCGCCTCCAGGCCGTCAGCAAGAAGTTCGGCGAGTTCGCCGCCGTGGACACGGTCTCGCTCGACATCCGGCGCGGCGAGATCTTCTGTCTTCTCGGCGGCTCCGGCTCCGGCAAGACGACGCTGCTGCGGATGCTGGCAGGCTTCGAGACGCCGAGCGCCGGACAGCATCTACATCGATGGCGAGGACATGAGCGCGGTGCCGCCCTACGAGCGGCCCGATCAACATGATGTTCCAGTCGTACGCGCTCTTCCCGCACATGAACGTGGAGAAGAACGTCGCCTTCGGCCTCGAGCAGGAGCGGCTCGGCGCGCGCGGAGATCCGCCGGCGTGTCGCCGAGATCCTGGAGATCGTGCAGATGACCCCGTACGCGGGCCGCAGGCCGCATCAGCTCTCCGGCGGCCAGCGCCAGCGGGTGGCGCTGGCGACGAGCGCTCGCCAAGCGGCCGAAGCTGCTGCTGCTCGATGAGCCGCTGGCGGCGCTCGACCGCAAGCTGCGCGAGCGCACGCAGTTCGAGCTGCTCAACATCCAGGAGCGCCTCGGCGTCACCTTCATCGTGGTCACGCACGATCAGGAGGAGGCGATGACGCTGGCCACACGCATGGGCGTGATGGATCGCGGGCAAATCGTGCAGGTGGGGACGCCCGCGGAGATTTACGAGTCGCCGGCCAACCGCTTCGTCGCCGACTTCATCGGCTCGGTCAATCTTCTGGAGGGCAACGGTGGCGGCTCTGGGCGCGGACGACCTGACCATCAGCTGCGATGCCGCCGGCTGCACCGTCCGCGTGCGGCGCGACAGGTCGAGTGCGCGCCGGGGGACACGGTCTGGGCGGCGATCCGTCCGGAGAAGATAGCGCTCGCGAGCGAGGGAGCCTCGGGCGAGGCGCATCCGGAGAACCGCGTCCGCGGCAAGGTCCGCGAGGTCGCCTACATGGGCGATGTGTCGATCTGTCTGGTCGAGATCGAGTCCGGCAAGACCTTCCGGGTCACCCTCCCCAACCGCTCGGGAATCGCGGCGCAGCGGGATCTGAGACACGCGACCGTGACGCTGTCTTGGGAGCCTGAGAGCCCCGTGATCCTGACGCGTTAGGTAACGGCAGTGGAACAGCGGGAGGAAGGCAGCGTCGTTCCTCGCCGGTTTTCGGCGCGACGACTGGTAGCGGGCATACCCGCGCTGTGGCTCACCGTCTTTTTCCTCGTTCCCTTTCTCATCGTACTCAAGATCTCGTTCTCGGAAGCGCGGCTCGCCATTCCGCCGTACGCGCCGCTCTTCACCTGGCCTCACGGACTACCGGTACCCAGGCTGCACCTCTCCGGCTACGCCTATCTCTTCACCGACCCCCTCTACCTGCGCTCCTATCTCTACTCCGTCATGGTGGCGGCGGTCTCGACGCTCTTCTGTCTGCTGATCGGGTATCCGATGGCGTATGCCATCGCGCGTGCCGGCGATGCATGGCGCAGCTTCCTGCTGATGCTGATCGTATTGCCGTTCTGGACCTCTTTCCTGCTGCGCGTCTACGCGTGGATCGGCCTCCTGCAAAACGACGGCCTGATCAATAAAGTGTTGCTGCATCTCGGCCTGATCCATCATCCCGTCACGCTGCTGCAGACCGATTTTTCGCTGTACGTCGGCATCGTTTACTCGTACCTGCCGTTCATGATCCTGCCTCTCTACGCCAACCTGGAGAAGCACGACATGGCACTGCTCGAGGCGGCCGCCGATCTCGGCGCACGGCCGTTCACGGCGTTCCTGCGCGTGACGCTACCGGCCTCCCTGCCGGGCATCGCCGCCGGCTCGCTGCTCGTCTTCATCCCGACGGTCGGCGAGTATGTGATCCCCACCCTGCTCGGCCGTACCGATCAGATCATGATCGGACGCATGCTGTCGGATGAGTTCTTCGACAACCGCGACTGGCCGGTTGCGAGCGGCGTCGCGATCCTGATCCTGCTGGCTCTGGTGGTGCCCATCGTGCTGCTGCAGCGGGTCGAGCGCCGCGGGTTGGAGGCGGCGGAGTGAAGAAGCGCGGGCTCTTCTCCCGGACCGCGCTCGTCCTCGGGCTGATATTCCTTTATGTACCGATCGTGTCGATGATCGTGTACTCATTCAACAACAGTCGGCTGGTCACGGTATGGGACGCCGCGCACTCACCCACCCTCAAGTGGTACGGCGTCCTCCTCTCGGACGATGAGGTTCTCGATGCCGCGTGGCTGTCGTTGCGGGTGGCCCTGTTCGCGGCGACCGCCTCCACCATCCTGGGTACCCTCGCCGGGTACGGCGCTGGCGCGCTTTGGCGCCTTCCGCGGCCGCTCCCTCCTCCTCGGCATGACGACAGCGCCCATCGTCATGCCGGAAGTGATCAGCGGCCTGTCGCTGTTGCTCCTTTTCGTGGCGCTGCAGCAGGCGATCGGCTGGCCGCAAGGCATGGGCGCGGTCACGATCACGCTGGCGCACATCTCCTTTTGCATGGCCTACGTCACGGTGGTGATACAGTCGCGCCTGGCCGGGTTCGACGAGTCGCTGGAGGAGGCGGCCCAGGACCTGGGCGCGCGCCCGGCGAAGGTCTTCTGGCGCATCACGCTGCCGCTCATCCTGCCGGCGGTGCTGGCGGGCTGGCTGCTCGCCTTCACGCTCTCGTGGGACGATCTGGTGATCTCGCAGTTCGTCGCCGGGCCCGGCTCGAGCACGCTGCCGATGGTGATCTTCTCCAAGGTGCGGCTGGGTGTCAGCCCGGATGTGAACGCGCTCGCCACCCTGATGGTGTCGCGTGGTGGCGAGCGGAGTGGTGGTTGCCACGATGTGGCTGCGCCATCGACAGAAGCGGCGCGAGCGCGATGCGCAGCTCGCCGCCGCGGCCAACCTTTGAGCGGGACTGACAGCCTATGCCTGGTAAATTGCTCGGTGTCGATGTCGGCGGCTCCTTCATCAAGGCGGGCGTGGTGGACGTCGAGGCCGGACAGCTCGTCGGGGAACTGATCTCGGCGCCTACGCCCCGCCCCGCGACTCCCGAGGGCATGATGCCGACGATCGCCGGCGCTCGCCGCGAAGCTGCCGGCTGCCACGGGCCCGGTCGGACTTGCGTTTCCCGCGGTGGTCAAGACCGGCAAGGCGCGCACCGCCGCCAACATCGATCATTCCTGGATCGGAGCCGACGGCGCCGCGCTGATCCGCCGCACGCTCGACCGCGATGCGCTCTTCCTCAATGACGCGGATGCGGCGGGCCTTGCCGAGATGCGCCTCGGCGCCGGCCGGGGAGTCAAAGGCGCGGTCGTCATGCTCACCTTCGGCACCGGCATAGGCTCGGCGCTCTTCATCGACGGCAAGCTGTTTCCCAACACCGAGCTCGGGCACATGGAGCTGAACGGCATGGACTCCGAGAAGTACGCTTCCGCCCACGTCAAGGCCGTGCTCAACCTCGACTGGCGCGCCTGGATGGACCGCGTCAACGTCTATCTCGACCGCATGCAGGCGCTCCTCTGGCCCGACCTCTTCATCCTCGGCGGCGCGATCAGCGAGCGCTTCGCGGATTTCGCGCCGCTGCTGCATTGCGAGGCGGAGGTTCGGCCGGCGCATTTCGGCAATCAGGCCGGTGTGCTCGGCGCGGCGTCTGGCAGCCGCCGAAGCGGACTTCGGCAAGTAGCAGCGTCGTCGCATGGCGTTCCTCCGCAGCAAGCTGCCCGATGTCGGCACGACCATCTTCACGGTCATGTCGCGCCGCGCACGCGAGCTGGGCGCTCTCAACCTCGGCCAGGGCTTTCCGGACTATGACATCGACCCGCGGCTCGCGGAGCTCACGGGCGAGGCGATGCGTCAGGGTCACAATCAGTACGCTCCGATGGAGGGTGTGCCGGAATTGCGCGAGCGCATCGCGCTCAAGCTGCGCGCAAGCTACGGCGGGGATTTCGAGCCGCAGTCGCAGATCACGGTCACGCTCGGCGCCACCGAGGCGATCTACTCCGCCGTCCAGGCGGTGGTCGGGCCGGGTGAGGAGGCCATAGCGTTCGATCCAGCGTACGACTCCTATGAGCCGGCCGTGCGCCTCGCCGGCGGCCGTTGCATTCGACTGCCGCTGATGCCGCCTGATTTCCGCTACGACTGGGATCGCGTGCGCGCAGCGATCACTCCACGCACCCGACTGATTCTGTTCAATACGCCGCACAATCCCGCCTGTACCGCGGCGACGACGGACGGATCTCGATGACGCTGGCTGCGCATCATCCGCGGGCGCGAGATCGTCGTGCTCTCCGATGAGGTTTACGAGCACGTGATTTTCGACGGCCGGATACATGCTTCCGTGCTGTCGCATCCGGAGCTGCGCCAGAGCAGCTTCGCGGTGTTTTCCTTCGGCAAGACGCTGCATGCGACGGGGCTGCGTGTCGGCTACTGTGTCGCGCGCCGCGGCGCTCACGGGCGAGCTGCGCAAGGTCCATCAATTCAACACCTTCAGCATCGCGAATCCGTTGCAGCACGCCATCGCCGCTTACCTGGCGGAGAGGCCGCAGACCGGACGCGAGCTGGCCGGCCTTCTTCCAGGCGAAGCGCGATCGTCTGCGCGCCGCGCTCGCCGGCTCGGGCTTCGAGCTGCCGCCCGCGCAGGGCACGTTCTTTCAGCTGCTCGACTTCGGCCGGCTGCTGCCGTCCGGTGACGTCGAGTTCGCGGAGCGGGCATTGACCGAGGCGCGGGTGGCCACGATCCCGCTGTCGCCTTTCTATGCCGAGCCGCCGCAGCTCTCCGTCGTGCGGCTTTGCATCGCCAAGCGAGATGAGACGCTCGATGCGGCCGCGGCGCGTCTGGCCGACCTCGGCGCGAAACTTCGCATTTCGTGAAAGGTTTCCTGCACGGCCAGCGGATCGGTTTACGCTCATGACCGCATGAAGAAATCCACCCGAGTCAATCATCCGCCGCCGGTCGACGCTCGCCGCCGACAACCATCGCGGTGGTGGCCGCCGATCTACCAGAGCGTCAAGTTCGAATTCGATACTCTGGCAGAGACCGAGCGCTATCTGCGCGGCGAGCGGCCCGGCTTTTTCTACACCCGCAGCCTCGAACCCCACCACGCGCCAGCTCGAGCTGCTGCTGGCGGAGATGCAGGGCCGGGAAGAGTGCCTGGTGACGGCTTCGGGTGTCGGCGCGGTGGCGCAGACCCTGCTCGCGCTGACCAAGCAGGGTGACCACATCCTCTGCTTCGTCGAGACCTACAACCCGACGCGTTATCTCATCCGCCGCCTGCTCGGCCGCTTCGGAGTGACGCACACCATGCTCTCGATCGAGGACCTCGCGCGGCATCGAGCGGGCGCTGGCGGCGCATCCGACGCGGCTCGTGTGGTTCGAGAGCCCGACCAACCCGGTGACCAAGGTTGCCGACATCGCGGCGATCACGCGTCTCGCGCGAGGCGCCGGCGCTCTCGTCGCGATGGACAATACCTTCGCGGGCCTGCACCAGCACGGCGAGTACGACGTCGATGTGTTCGTGCACAGCCTCACCAAGTACGCTTCCGGCGCGGGCGATGTGCTTGGCGGCGCGGTCATCGGGCGCAGCGAGCTGATCCGCTCGATGCGGACGGATTTCGGGATGATCGGCGGGACGCTCGATCCGCACGCGGCGTATCTCATCCTCAGGGGACTCAAGACCTACTTCGTCCGCTACAAGGCGCAGTCGGCGAGTGCGCAGCGCGTCGCGGAGCTCCTGGCCGCGCATCCCGCCGTGGCGCGCGTGCACTACCCGGGACTGCCGTCACACCCGCAGCATGCGCTGGCGCGCGCGCAGATGAAGGACTTCGGCACCATCGTGAGCTTCGATCTCAAGGGCGGCGCTCGAGGCGAGCGGTCGCTTCGCCGATGCGCTGCAGCTCTTCTGCCATGGCGGCGAGCCTCGGCTCGACGGAGTCGCTGGTGGTCACGGCGCACATCATGGGCGGCCGCGATCTCACGGCCGATCAGCAGGCCGCTCTCGGGCGTAACCGACGGCACGGTGCGCCTCTCGATCGGGCTCGAGGACATCGACGACCTGCTGGCGGACGTGACTCAGGCGCTCAGCGCCTGAGATGCCCAGGGGTCACGCGCTGCTCGCGACCCGCACGCGGTGCGGGTGATAGGGCAGCACCTCCAGCACCTCTCCCTCCAACAGCCGCCGCTGCACGCTGCCGCCAGAATTTCGCCGTGAAGATCTCGCCGTGCGTGCGCAGCAGCGCCGCGCGCTGCGCGGCGTCGAAGGCCACGAAGCTGATGAAGGTCTCCGGAAAGACGTCGTGCTCGCCGACGTAGAACCAGGGCTCGCCGCGCATCTCGTCCTCGGGATTCGCCGCCTGCGGCAGGTCGCGGAAATGGCAGTCCGTCACCAGGCAAAGCTCGTCGTAGTCGTAGAAGATGACGCGCCCGTGACGGGTGACGCCGAAATTCTTCAGCAGCAGGTCGCCCGGAAAGATGTTGGTATAGGCGAGGTCGCGGATGCACTGGCCGTATTCGAGCGCCGCCTGCTCGGCCGCGGCCGGGGAGGCGGTGCGCAGGTAGAGGTCGAGCGGGGTCATGCGCCGCTCGATGTACATGTGGTCGAAGACCAGGTGCTCGCCGGCCTCGTGCACGCGTGAGCGCGGTTTCCGCGAGCAGCTCCGCGAGCAGCTCCGGGGCGAAGAGCGCCTTCGGAAAGCGCAGCCGGCGGAACTCCTGCGCATCGACCAGGCGGCCGGCGCGGTCGTGGCGGAAGACGAGCTGGTATTTCGCCAGCACCTCCTCGCGCAGCACGTTCTTCGGATAGGGGAAGCGGTCGCGGATCACCTTGAAGACCACGTCGAACGAGGGCAGCGTGAAGCACACCATGACCAGGCCCCGCTGCCCCGGCGCCTGGACGAACCGATCCGGCGTGCTCGGCGAGGTGGCGCATGATCTCGCGATAGCGCTCCGTCTTGCCCTGCCTGGCGCGCCCGAGCACGGTGAAGAGCTCGCTCACGGGCTTGCTTCGGCAGCAGGGACTTGCAGAAAGACGCACGGCCTCCGCCACGTGCTCGAGATCCGCGTGGAAGTACGAGCGCGAGAAGCTGAAGACGATGCTGACATCGCCCTCCGCGAGCATCACCGCATCGACCAGCATGCCGCCGTCGGAGTTCTTCAGGGCGATGACCAGCGGCACGAGGAAGTTGCGTCCGATCAGCCGCCCGACGATGTAGGCGCGGGATATCTGATAGAACACCGGGCGGATGACCTCGACCCGCTGCACCGCCCGCTGCTCGCCGCGGGCCGCGAGATGCGCCAGCACCTCGGTGGTCACGTGACGGATGCTGTTGTCGAGGTCCTTCCACGGCGAGCGGAAGCGCACGTCGCCGAGCACGTCCTCGAAGAGGAGCGCGAGCGAGCCGTGATTGATGTAGGTGTTGGTGGTGACCGTGGAGGTCACGTTCGCCAGCGGGATCGAGGTCGGTGGCCACGAACTCGATGTCGGGGGCCACGCCCACGGTGCCGAACAGCCGCCGGCTGATCGAGCTGAAGAAGGTCTTGGTGAATTCCGTATCGGGCAGGCCGGCGATGCGCGCGGCGAAGTCGGCGCGGATCCGCGTCCACAGGCTCGCGATCCTGCGCCCGCTCGCCGAGCATCGCCCTGAGCTCCGCCACGGTGCGGGCTGACGAAGCGGTCGTAGAGCTCGATGCGCTCGACGGCATCGCGCTGGCTGCCTTTCCAGTCACGGGCGTCGAACCGCAGCGGCGCGCGCCGCGTGATGGCCCGGAACTCCGCGTTGTATTCGCCGAAGGCGCCGGCGATGCGGCGGGCGGCCAGCGTGCGCGACTCTCAGTCAAAGTATGTCGGCAGCTCCGGGTGCAGCTGATGTTGATACAGCCGCTCGATCTGCGAGGCGAGCACGCGCCCGGTGGAGAGCTCCGGCAGCGCCCGCACCGGAAAGAACTGCACGGCGTCGGTCTCGTTGCTGGTCGCGGCGGCGCCGCCGATGCGCTCGCAGAGGAAGAACAGCTTGTAGATGTGATGGATGCCGGGCGGATGCGGATGGCGGAGCTTGTCGATGAGCGCCGCGAGCTTCACCGCCCGTGCCTGGTAGCCGGACTCCTCGCGGATCTCGCGCACCACGGCGCCGGAGGGCGAGTCGTTGATGTCGACCCAGCCGCCGGGGAGCGTCCACTTGCCGTCCGAGCGCTCGCGGACCAGCAGCACGCTGCCGTCCTCGAAAATGCCGCCGCGCACGTCCACCTTGGGCGTCACGTAGCCTTCGTCTCCCTCCCAGAATCCCTTCGCCTGAGCCACGGGAATATCGAGCTCGGTGGCGAGGATGGAGGCGACCAGCTCCGTGAGCTCGGTGTAACGCTCCCTGTCGAACGGGTCGGTGGTGAAGGCCAGCCCGTTCTGGGCGATCGCCTGCACTTTTCGGGCCCAGTCGAGCAGAGTCATCGGCGTCGTTACATGTTGCGGATCAGCGCATCGCCGAAGGCGGACGTCGAGACCTCGGTGGCGCCTTCCATCAGGCGGGCGAAGTCGTAGGTGACGGTCTTCTGGCCGATGGCCTTGTCCATGGCGCTGAATGATGGCGTCGGCCGCCTCCGTCCAACCCATGTAGCGGAACATCATCTCGCCGGAGAGGATGACGGAGCCGGGATTCACCTTGTCGAGATTGGCGTACTTCGGGGCGGTGCCGTGGGTGGCCTCGAAGACGGCATGGCCGGTCATGTAGTTGATGTTGCCGCCGGGGGCGATGCCGATGCCGCCGACCTGGGCGGCGAGGGCATCGGAGAGGTAATCGCCGTTGAGGTTCAGGGTGGCGATGACGTCGAACTCATCGGGGCGGGTCAGCACCTGCTGCAGGGTGATGTCGGCGATCGCGTCCTTGATGATGATCCTGCCGGCGCGCTTGGCCTCGTCCATCTCCGCGTTGGCCGCCTTCTCGCCGGCGGCGGCCTTGGTGCGCTCCCACTGCTCCCAGGTGTAGGTGGCGCCGGCGAACTCCCGCTCGGCGAGCTGATAGCCCCAGTTGCGGAATGCGCCTTCGGTGAACTTCTGGATGTTGCCCTTGTGCACCAGGGTGACGTTGCGGCGCTTATTGGTGACGGCGTACTCGATGGCCGCGCGGATCAGCCGCTCCGAACCCTCCTGCGACACCGGCTTGATGCCGATGCCGGAGCTCGCCGGGAAACGGATCTTGCCGTAGGCCTTGGGGAAATGCTGCTTGAAGAGCTCGAGGAACTTGCGGTTCTCCTCGCGTGCCGGCCTCGAACTCGATGCCGGCGTAGATGTCCTCCGTGTTCTCGCGGAAGATCACCATGTCCACCTTCTCCGGGTGCTTCACCGGGGAGGGCACGCCCTTGAACCAGCGCACCGGGCGCAGGCAGACGTAGAGGTCGAGAAGCTGGCGCAGCGCCACGTTGAGCGAGCGGATGCCGCCGCCGACGGGCGTGGTGAGCGGGCCCTTGATCGAAACCAGGTAGTCACGGCAGGCGGTCACGGTCTCATCCGGCAGCCAGCTGTTGAACTGGCGGTTCGATTTCTCGCCCGCGAACACCTCCATCCAGTGGATCTTGCGGCGGCCGCCGTAGGCCTTCTGCACCGCGGCGTCCATCACGCGCACGCTGGCGCGCCAGATGTCCGGGCCGGTGCCGTCGCCCTCGATGAAGGGGATGATGGGGTTGTCGGGGACGACCAGCTTGCCGTCGCGCAGGGTGATCTTGGCCCCCTGGGCGGGCGGCGTGAGCTTCAGGGGCGCGGCCGTGGACATTAGGTGAACTCCTCGGGAATTCGATCGCCGCGGACGCGCGAGCGCCGCAGCGAGCCCGCATGCTAGCACGAGGTGGTACCGGCCTCCATGCGCGAAGCGACGAGTGTGCGAAACTGCCCAATGTACAACGCGACCGATAGCGGCGACCCGCAGCCGGCGGCCAAGCGATCCCTGCTGCGCAATCTTTTCGCCGTCCGGCCCGTGCAGGCGCGCGACTGCGCCGGGGCAGAGCGCCTCAAGCAGACCCTGAGCGCCTGGTCGCTCATGTCGATCGGCATCGGCGCCACCGTCGGCACGGGCGTTTTCGTGCTCACCGGCACGGTGGCGGCCAACCAGTCGGGACCCGCCATCACGCTGTCGCTCCTCATCGCCGCCTTCGGCAGCGCGCTCGCGGCGCTCTGCTACGCGGAGTTCGCCGCCTTCCTGCCGGTGCCGGGCAGCGCCTACAGTTATACGTACGCCACTCTCGGCGAGGCGATCGCCTGGTTCATCGGCTGGAATCTGCTGCTCGAGTACGGCATATCGGCTTCGGCGGTGGCGGTGAGCTGGTCGGCGTACGTGGTCAACCTGCTCGCCGAGGCTCACATCCACCTGCCGGCGATCCTGGTCAACGCGCCGCTGCAGGCAGAACGCGAGCGGTCACCTGGTCGCGACCGGCGCCATCATCAATGTGCCCGCGGTGCTCATCATCGCGGCGATGAGCTGGTTCTGCTATGTCGGCATCAGGGAGACGGCCAGCGCCACCAACCTCATGGTGGCCGTGAAGGTTGGGGTCATCGTGCATCTTCGTGGTGGCGGGCCTGAAGTTCATCAATCCCGGCAACTGGCATCCCTACATCCCGCGCCAACACCGGCACTTTCGGCCACTTTGGCTGGACGGGGGTGATGCAAGGCGCGGCGATCATCTTTTTCTCTTACGTGGGGTTCGATACGGCATCGACCACGGCGCTCGAGGCGCGCAATCCCCAGCGCGACCTGCCGATCGGGATCATCGGTACGCTGGTGGTTTCCACCGTGCTGTACGTGGCGATGGCGGCCGTGATCACCGGCATGGTGCCGTATTTCAAGTTGAACGACGCCGAGCCGGTCGCCGTGGCGCTCGATGCGCACCCGGCGCTCGCCTGGCTCGGCGTGTTTCTCAAGATCGGCATCATCGCCGGCATGACCTCGGTGATCCTGACTTCGCTCCTCGGGCAGCCGCGCATCCTGCTCTCCATGGCCGATGACGGTCTGTTGCCGCGCGGCGATGAGCCGCTGTCATCCCCGCTTCAAGACGCCGCACGTGTCGACCGTGGTCACGGGAATCGGAGCGGCGCTGATCGCCGGGGTGTTTCCGCTCGATGTGCTGGCAGACCTGATTTCCATCGGGATACTGCTGGCTTTTGCGGTGGTCTGCATCGGAGTGCTGGTGATGCGCCACACGCGTCCGGACGTCCATCGCCCTTTCCGCGTTCCGGCGGCCTGGCTGCTCTGTCCGCTCGGCGCGATCGTGTGCGCGGGCATGACCTATTTCCTGTCCGACGCCACCTGGATCAGACTCGTTCTCTGGACGGCGCTCGGCACAGCGATCTACGCCCTGTACGGATACAAACACAGCAGGTTGCGGCGTGACGCCCGAAGAAGAGGACGAGCTCGGCGAAGAGTACTGGGAAACCGTCGATCAGGCGACTTTCGATCTGCGCGAGAAGACACCCGCCGCCGAAGGCTACTTGGATGCCCGCGGAGTTCGAGCCGCACGAGGCGACGTGGCTCCTCTGGCCCGAGCGCACCGACAACTGGCGCGACGGCGCGCGGCCGGCGCAGGAGGCGGTTCTCAAGGTCGCGGCGGCGATCGGCCATTTCGAGCCGGTGAATCTCGGCGTCAGTCCGTCGCTCTTCGACAGCGTGCGAGCGCATCACCCCGCCGGGAGTGCAGGCCGCGAACATCGAATACGACGATATCTGGGTGCGGGACATCGGACCGACGTTCGTGGTCGCGGAGCAGCCGGATACGCTGCGCAGCATCCAGTGGCGCTTCAATGCCTGGGGCGGCCTCTACAAGCCCTACACGCGCGATCTGACGGTGCCGCGTGAGATCTCCTCGGATGCTTTCGGCAGGGAGATGCGCGATCGCTACGCGGCGCCGATCGTTCTCGAGGGCGGCGCCATCCACGTGGACGGCCAGGGCACGGTGCTCCTGACCGAGGAGTGCCGTGCTCGATCCCAACCGCAATCCCGGGCATGACGCGGGAGCAGGCGGAGGCCGTACTGAGCGAATATCTGGGAGTCAACCAATTCATCTGGCTGGGCAAGGGCGTCTTCAACGACGAGACCAGCGGGCCACATCGACAACCTCGCCTGCTTCGTCGGCCCCCGGCAAGGTGTGCCTGAACTGGACGGACGACAAGAACGATCCGCAGTATGCGATCTCACTCGATGCCTGGGAGCGCCTGAACGATGCGCGCGACGCGCACGGCCGGCGCCTCGAAGTGTTCAAGGTTCCGATGCCGGGTCCGCTGCACATGACCGAGGAGGAGGCGCGCGGACTGGTGCCGAGCCAGTCGATGAAGCGGCGTCACGCGGGCGACCGGCTCGCGGCGAGCTACGTCAACTTCTACATCGCCAACGGCGGCATCGTCATGCCGTTGCTCGATCCGCGCACGGACGAGCAGGCGGCCGCGGTGCTGCGGCGGGCCTGTCCCGACCGGCAGATCGTCGGCGTGCCGGCGCGCGAGATCCTCCTCGGCGGCGGCGGCATCCATTGCATCACGCAGCAGATACCGAGCTACGAAATCGCGCGCACCCGGCCGGGGCCCAAGAGATTGCATTGACGCAAGTTGCAGTCAACCCGCGAGTCTCTGCGGCAGCGTCGAGCCAGGCGCGCTGCGCGCGCCGGTAGTGGCCGGGCGCGATGCGCGCCTGATCGAGCAGCTCGCGCGCCACTTTGCGGGCCTCGTCCCGCTGTCCCTGGGTGTCCAGCAGCTGCGCATACCTGACCGCGGCTTCCGCTCCCGGATAGGAGTTGGCCAGCGTCCGGTACTGCTCCAGGGCCTTCTGCACGTTGCCCTCGCCCTCGAGCGCGCGCGCGTAGAGAAGATGTCCCTCGGGCGAGCGGAAGTCGGAGTTCGCGCGCATGAGCTCTTCCAGCGTGGCGCGTGCCGCCGCCGCAGCGCCGCTGCCGAACTGTGCCCGGGCCAGGCCCAGCATCAGGTTGGGATCGTGCAGGTAGAGTCCCGTGAGCGCCTGGCCGTACTGCTCGATCGCCTCCTCGTAGCGCCCGTGGCGCACCAGCTCGTCCGCGTAGCGCTGCCGCGCGGCGACGTTGCCGGCGAGACGCGCCTCGTTCTCGAAACGGCGCAGCTCCGCGAACGGGTCGACCGCGCGCTTGAATCCGCGCGCGGTGCGCTGCGCCGTGCGGCTGCGAAAGAGATCGGGCACGATCTCGATCGCTATGTAGGCAAGGGCGGCAACGGCGCCGATGCCCGGCCAGATGAGCACCCAGATCCAGAGCGAATTGCGGCCGGTCTTGATGCAATGGACGATTGCCGTGCCCTGAAGGAGATAAGGCAGCAGGAGATAGAGGATTCCCATGCCGCAATCGTAACGCATCTCGCCGCGGCGGCCGTTGCCGGGCCTCGCCCACGGCCCGATGCGATATGCTCGGCGCCATGGGGTGGTCACGATCCGTCGGCTCCGGGCCAGCGGGCTCACACTGGCCGCTTCTGCTGGCTCGTCTGCTCCGCGGCCGCGGTCAGGCGCAGCAGGTCGCGCGCCGCAGTCCCGCACCGCATCGGCTGCGGATCGGGCTGGTGCTCTCGGGCGGCGGCGCGCGCGGCATCGCGCACGTCGGCGTGCTCGAGGTGCTCCAGCAGCTGCACGTGCCGATCGATGCCATCGCGGGCACCAGCATGGGGGCAGTGGTCGGCGGTCTCTACGCCAGCGGCCTCTCGCCGGAGCAGATCGCGGCGACGCTGCGTTCCGTGAACTGGCAGGACGCGTTTCGCGATCGCCCGCCGCGTGAGGACCTGACGCTGCGGCGCAAGCAGGAGGATGAGAACTTCCTGGTGAAGTTTCCGATCGGCATCAAGGGCGGCCGGCCCGTGCTGCCCATGGGCCTGATCGAGGGACAGAGCCTCACGGAGGTGCTGCGCCGCCTGACGCTGCCCGTCGCGCGGATCAGTAGCTTCGATGAGCTGCCGACGCCGTTTCGGGCCGTGGCGACCGATCTCGAGACCGGGCCAGGAGGTCGATCATCGGCTCCGGCGATCTCACCAGCGCCATGCGCGCCAGCCTGTCGGCGCCCGGTGTGTTCGCGCCCGTGGAGCGCGGCGGCCGCATGCTGGTCGACGGCGGAATATCCGACAACGTGCCGGTGGATGTGGCGCGCGCGATGGGTGTCGACGTCGTGATCGTCGTGGATGTCGACTTCCCGCTGCTGCCGCGCAAGAAGCTGACCAGCGTCAGGGCGATCTCCAGCCAGATGCTCGCAATCCTGATGCGGCGCAAGTCGCAGCAGGAGCTCGCGCGCCTCGGCCCGCAACGACATCCTGATCCGCCCGTCGCTCGGCGACGCCTCGTCGTTCGACTTCGGCAACGTCCACCAGCTGTTGGGTGTCGGCGCCGCGGCGGCCTGGCAGATGCGCGACTCGGCTGGCCGCGCTGGCGGCTGAGCCCGTCGCAGTACCGGGATTACGAGGAGCGGCGCCAGGCGCCGCGCCTGCCGCCGCCGCGCATCGACTTCGTGAAGGTGCAGACGGGATCGGAGGCGTACTCGCAGACGATCGAGGAGCTGTTCCATGACATCGTCGGCAAGCAGCTCGATCCCGACGCCGTCGGACGCAGGATCACCACACTATACGGCGAGGGTGGTCTCGACACGTTGGACTATAGTGTCGTGCAACAGGATGACGAGTATGGGCTGCTGGTCGATGCGCGCGGCAATTCCATCGGCCCCAACTACGTGCGCTTCGGCCTCAGCCTGCAGGACGACTTCGAGGGCGATTCCTACTACGACCTGGCGGCGCGCTACGTGATGTCCGACATCACGCGCACGGGCGGGGAATGGGTCACGGACGCGCAGATCGGACAGACCTCGCTCCTCTCGACCGAGGTGTTCCTGCCGCTGTCGCACTTTTCCGGCTGGTTCGTCATGCCGCACACCTCGGTGGGGGATCGCAACCTGCCGTTCTTCATCGGGCAGGAGGAGCGTGCGCAGTATCGTGTCGACACCTTCGATTACGGGCTCGACTTCGGCAAGCAATTCGGCAACTGGGGCGAGATCCGCGCCGGCGCCTATCACGAGCAGGACCGCTCCCGGCTCATGATCGGCGATGCGGACGACTCCGAGCTTCCCTTCCCGCCGCATCAGGCCTTCGGCTCACGTACTTACTTCGCGCGCTTCACGCTCGACACCCTGGACGACATCAACTTTCCGCACTTCGGCGAGCGGGCCGACGCTGCAGTGGAGCGGGGAGCGCAATGTCGTTGGCGGTGTGCCCAGCCTGAACCAGGTGACCTTCGACTTCCTTGCCGCCCACACCTGGCACGACCGCGATACGGTCTCGCTCTCGCTCTCGGGCGGCAGCGACCTCGAGCGTCCGACGGACCTGCTGATGGAGTTCCCCCTCGGCGGTTTCCTCAACCTCTCGGGGATGAAGCAGTACTCGCTGTGGGGGCCGCACTACGGCATCGGCCGCCTTCTTTTCTATCGCCAGGTCGATCGTGGCGGCCCGGGCTACTTCGACGTGCCGATCTACCTCGGCATGTCGCTGGAGGCGGGCAATGTCTGGCAGAACATGAGCGGAGCCAAGTTCACCAACCTGCACGAGGATGCGAGTGTTTTCCTCGGCGCCGACACCCTGCTTGGCCCGGTGTACCTGGGCACCGGCTACGACGACCACGGTAACCAGTCGTTTTATCTGTTCCTGGGCCGCACCTTCTAATTGGCCAAGTCGCCTGCGGCGCTTTGGGGGCCAGGGTCTGGCTCATTCGAGCTCGCGGCCCAGGGAGCGGCCCTGGCCGCTTCATGACGTGCTTTCGATCTACAATCCGCGGCTTTCCGCCAGATTCTCGATCTTGTCGAAGACGAGCGACGGCCGGTCCCCGGCGCGCGAGTACTGATGGCGCCGGCTCATCTCCGCGAGGGCGGCATCGCGCTCGGCGGGGGTGGGGTACCAGTGGTTGCGGTGCCACTCGGGGCCGAGAATCTTGCGGAACGGATCACCGGGCGGAAGGCTCACCCGGATGCCATAGGGGCACTGCTCCTCGAGGGGCGGCGCGGGCAGGTTCTGGGGTTGGCTGATACCCATGGGCGAGAAAGCTTAAGGCATTTTCATGCCTACCTGAATGGATTTTAATCTTCCGTCCGCCTCCCTTTAACCGTGGCGTGGTTTCCTGTCGCTGCGAGTCCTACCCATGCGAATACTAGTCATCGAGGATGAGAAGAAACTCTCCGACCTGATCGCGCGCGCACTGCGCGCGGAGCGTTATGCCGTGGATGTCGTGCACGACGGGCATGGTGCGTGGAAAATGATCGAGACTTACGAGTACGACCTCGTCGTTCTCGATCTGATGCTGCCCGGACTCGACGGGGCGGAAATCCTGCGGCGCACGCGGCGACGCAACCACCACGTGCCCATCCTCATTCTAACTGCGCTCGATGCGACGGATGAGAAGGTGCGCAACTTCGAGGCTGGGGCGGACGATTACCTCACCAAGCCGTTCGCGTTCGCGGAGCTGCTGGTGCGCGTCAAGGCCCTCATGCGCCGCGGCCCGGTCAGCCGCGCGAGCGTCGTGCGGGTCGCCGACCTGGAGATCGATCGGCTCACGCAACAGGTGCGGCGCGCGGGCCGCAAGATCGAGCTCACGGCCAAGGAGTACGCCCTGCTCGAGTATCTCGCCACCAATCCGGGGCGGGTGTTCTCGCGCACGATGATCATCGAGCACGTCTGGGACCAGAGTTTCGAGGGCCTCACCAACATCGTCGACGTGTATGTGCGGCACCTGCGGACCAAAGTGGACGACCCGTTCGCCACCAAGCTGATCCGCACGGTGCGCGGCGCCGGCTACTATCTCGGTGAGGGCGCCGAGCAGTGAACAGCCGCTCGCTCAGCTTTCGTCTGGTCGCCTGGTATGCGAGCCTGCTGACGCTCGTCTTCCTGCTGCTCGGCGCGGTGATGTTCGGCGTCGTGGCAAGCGACCTGCAGTCGAGCATGAGCAATAACCAGATGCGCCGCGCGCAGCAGATCTCCGACACGCTGCTCAGGGGAATCAGCCACTCGGACGAGCATGCGCTCGCGACATCCGTGGAGACCCTGTACGCGCCGGAGGCGAATGAGCGCTTCATCCGCATCACTCGCGGCGATGGCATGGTGTTGTTCCAGTCGCACCCGACCCGTAATTCACGTTTCGCCTCCGGGATACCGCCGCTGCGGCAGCTGCCGGCCTCGCCTTCCTGGCGGGAGGTCCGACTGCCGGAGGGAGGCTCCCTCGTCATAGGGACAGTCATCCATCGCAGCATCAACGGCACACTCTACGCCGTCGAGGTTGGAGCCCGCACCGCGCCGATCGACGCCGCGCTCGGGCGTCTGTTGGCCGCCCTTGCGATCGGGCTGCCGATCGCCATCGCGATCGCCGTGATCGGCGGCTTCCTGCTGGTGCGCCGCGCGCTGGTGCCGATGGAGCGTATCGCGCGTAAGGCCGAGCAAATCACGCAACACAATCTGAGCGAGCGGTTGCCGGTCGAGCGGACCGGAGACGAGCTCGAGCGGCTCTCGCTCTCGCTCAATCACATGATCACCCGGCTCGAGGAGGCCGTTCAGGGTCACAAGCGCCTGGTGGCCGATGCCTCGCACGAGCTGCGCACGCCGCTCACGGTGATGCGCGGCGAGCTCGAGAGCATGGCCGCCGATCCGCAGACATCACGCGGCACGCGGGAGATGCTCGCCAGCCTGCTCGAGGAGGTCGAGAGACTCGCGGCGGTGGTCGACGGCCTGCTGGCGCTATCGCGCCTGGATACCGGCGAGGCGGCGCGGCGTGGGTGAAGTTCGACCTCGCCGAGCTGGTGGCGACGACCGCCGATCAGATGAGCCTGCTCGCCGAGGACAAGAGCATCAGCGTCGCCTGCGACGCGTCGCAGCGTGTGATCGTGGAAGGCAATCGCGCCCGGCTCAAGCAGGTGGTCGTCAACCTGCTCGACAATGCGATCAAGTACACGCCGAAGGGCGGCACCGTGCGCCTCAAGGTTGCATCGCAGAACGGTGAGCCCGTGCTCGAAGTGTCCGACACCGGCATCGGGATTCCGCCCGAGGCGCTGCCGCACGTGTTCGAGCGCTTCTACCGGGTAGAGCGCTCCCGCTCGCGCGAGCAGGGCGGCGCGGGCCTCGGCCTGTCCATCGTCGAGTCGATCTGCGCGGCGCACGGCGCCGCGGTCGAGGTGGAGAGCATCCCGGATCAGGGCAGCCGGTTCAGTATCCGCTTCCCGCTGCCCGCCGCCGAACTCGAGCACTCGCGCGTACCCCAAGGAGCCATCTGAGCCATGTGGATCGTCAAGCTCGCCCTGCGGCGGCCGTACACCTTCGTCGTGTTTGCGTTGCTCATCGTGCTGTTCGGCTTGCGCGCCGCGGTGATCACGCCGACCGACATCTTTCCGGATATAAGGCTGCCGGTGGTGAGCGTGGTGTGGAGCTACTCCGGAATGTTGCCCGCGGACATGTCGGGTCGCGTCGTGTACTTCTACGAGCGGACGCTGTCGACGGAAGTCAACGACATAGAGCACATCGAGTCCGATTCTCACAACGGGTACGGCATCGTCAAGATCTTCTTTCAGCCCGACGTGGACATCGCCAACGCGGTGGCGCAAGTGACGGCGGTTTCCCAGACGGTGATCAAGCTACCTGCCGGCGGGTACCACTCCGCCATACATCCTGGCCTATGACGCCTCGAGCGTGCCGATCTTGCAGCTGGCCCTTTCCAGCAATTCGCTCGGTCCGGCCCAGCTCTATGATTTCGGCCAGAACTTCATCCGCCCGCAGCTCGAGACGGTGCCCGGCGCGGCGCTGCCTTCGCCCTACGGCGGCCAGGTCCGCGGCGTCCAGGTCGACCTCAACCAGCAGAAGATGCAGGCCGAGGGTGTTTCGGCCGAGGATGTGGTCGACGCTCTCAACAGTCAGAACCTCACCCCGACCGCGGGCGAGGTGAAGATGGGACCTTTCAACTGGAACGTCGAGCTGAACGCGGACCCGCTGCGACGCGCCGAGCTCAATGACCTGCCGGTCAGGCGAGTGAACGGGACGGTGATCTATCTGCGCGATGTCGGCTATGCGCATGACGGCGGCCCGCCGCCGTCGAACGTCGTGCGGGTCGATGGCCAGAACGCGGTGCTGATGTCCGTCCTGAAGTCGGGAGCGGCCTCGACGCTCAGCATCATCTCGCAGATCAAGAAACTGCTGCCTCGGGTCGAGGCGGGACTGCCGGCGAGCCTGCACCTCGAAATCGTGAACGACCAATCGGTGTTCGTACGGGCAGCGGTCTCGGGCGTGGTGCGCGAGATGGTGATCGCGGCGGTGCTCGTGGGGCTTCTTATCCTGTTGTTTCTCGGCAGCTGGCGCTCCACCGTCATCATCCTGATCGAGATTCCGCTCGCTATCCTGTTCTCGCTGGTGGCGCTCTCCCTGAGCGGCCAGTCGATGAACGTAATGACCCTGGGCGGGCTCGCCCTCGCGGTGGGCATCCTGGTGGATGACGGAACGGTGACCATCGAGAACATCAACTACCACCTGGAGCTCGGCAAGACGATCGTGCCGGCCATCCTCGACGGCGCGCAGCAGATCGTCGTGCCGGCGTTCGTCACGCTCCTCTGCCTCAGCATCGTGTTCGTGCCGATGTTCCAGCTCGGCGGAGTGGCCGGGTTCCTCTTCCGGCCGATGGCTCTGGCGGTCGTATTCGCTCTCGTGGGGTCATTCATCCTCTCGCGGACACTCGTGCCCACGATGGCGAGCTATCTGATGCGCGCTGACGCGGGCGACGCAAGGCACGGAGCGTCGCCCGCGCCGTCATGCGGTGGGATCGTCAATGCGTTCAGGCGATTCCAGATCGGCTTCGAGGCGCGGTTCCAGCGCCTGCGCGAGCTCTACCGATCGCTGCTTGCGGTCGCGCTCGCCAATCCGAGAGCGTTCATCATCGGATTCCTCGCCTGCGTCGTGCTCTCCTTCGGGCTCACGCCGTTCCTCGGGCGCAACTTTTTCCCGAACGTCGATTCCGGCGAGATCCTGATTCACATTCGCGGCCATGGAGGCCTGCGCGTCGAGCAGACCGCGAAGCTGTTCGGTGACGTCGAGCACGCCGTGCGGCGGGTCATCCCGCAGAGCCAGCTCGCCAACGTCACCGAGAACATCGGCCTGCCCTGCCAGCGGCATCAACATGGCATATCAGAATACCGGCACGGTCGGGCAGGAGGACGGCGACATGCTGATCACCCTCGCGGCCGATCACTCGCCGACCGCCGACTACGTCAAAACGCTGCGCACCGAACTGCCGCGCGAGTTCCCCGGCACCACCTTCTCGTTCCTGCCCGCCGACATCATCTCGCAGATCCTCAATTTCGGCCAGCCGGCGCCGATCGACGTGAAGGTGATCGGCGAGAAGCAACTGGACAACTTCGCGTACGCCTCGGATTTGCTGCGGCGCATCCGACGCGTCCCGGGCATCGCCGACGCCCGCATCCAGCAGGTGTTCGATCATCCTCAGCTCGACGTCGACGTGCAGCGGACGCTGGCCGCGGAAGTAGGACTTACCGAGCGTGATGTGGCCAACAGTACGCTCGTATCTCTCTCCGGCAGCGGGCAGGTATCACCGAACTTCTGGCTCAACCCTGAAAACGGTGTCCGTTACCGCGTCGTGACGGAGATGCCCCAGTACCGAATGGACACCTTGTCGGATCTGGAGGACATGCCGATCACTTCCAAAGCGACGCGCACTCCGGAGTATCTGGGCGGCCTCGCAAAGGTCACTCCCGTGGCGAGCGCCGCGGTGCTCACGCACTACGACGTGCAGCCTGCCGTCGACATCTATGCGGCGACCCAAGGTCGTGACCTCGGGGGCGTCGCGAACGCCATCGAGCGCATCGTACACCAGACTCAGAAAGACTTGCCCAAGGGCTCGTACGTCATGATGAGCGGCCAGGTCGCGACGATGCAGATCGCCTTCGGCCAGCTCTTCCTCGGTCTCGTGAGCGCCGTCGTGCTGATCTACCTCGTGATCGTCGTCAACTTCCAGTCCTGGACCGACCCGTTCATCATCATCACGGCGTTGCCGGGCGCGCTCGCGGGCATCGTATGGATGCTCTTCATGACCGGCACGCCGCTTTCGGTGCCAGCCCTGACCGGAGCGATCATGTGCATGGGCATCGCGACGGCGAACAGCATTCTGGTGGTGAGCTTCGCGCGCGAGGGACTCGCGAATGGACTCGATGCCGCCAGTGCCGCGCTCGAAGCTGGCGTCACCCGGTTGCGGCCGGTGCTGATGACGGCCCTGGCCATGATCGTCGGAATGGTGCCGATGGCGCTGGCGTTCGGTGAAGGCGGCGAGCAGGATGCGCCGCTTGGTCGCGCCGTCATCGGAGGCCTCATCGTCGCCACCATCGCGACGCTGTTCTTCGTTCCTACCGTCTTCAGCGTCTTGCACCGCAAGCACCGCCACCAGGAAGCGCGTGAGATAAGCGCGCTGTCTGTCCTGATCCAGTTTCCAAGAGGAGAGCCGAGTGAGCGACACAAACGAGGCCGCGCATCCGTTGCCGGGCGGCAATCCGGCCACCCCCATAGCGTTCCCGCTGGGAAAGCTGCGGCGTATCGGCATCATCGCCGCGGTGGTCGCCGTTGCAATCGCCGTCGCGGGCGTCGCGATCCGGGAAATCAAAGCCCACGAGGTCGCGAGCTGGACCTACGCGCAGGCGATTCCCACCGTCGCCATCGTGATGCCGCAGCGTGAGGCGCAGGGCACCCAGCTCGTCCTGCCCGGTAATATCGCGGCCTGGTATGAGGCCCCGATCTATGCGCGGGTGAGCGGGTATGTGAAGCGCTGGAACTTCGATTTCGGCGCGCACGTGAAAAGAGGCCAGGTTCTCGCGGTGATCGATACGCCGGACCTCGACGCGCAGTTCGCGGCTGCCAAGGCGACTCTCAACGCTGCGCGTGCCAGGGTCAACGTGTTCAAGGCGGACATGCAGTTTGCGCAGTCGACCTATGCCCGCTGGCGCGATTCCCCGCAAGGCGTCGTCTCCGAGCAGGAGAGGGAGTCAAAGAAGGCGGACTATGAGAGTGCGGTCGCGCAGTACGACGCCGCAATCGCCGATGTGAAATCGGACGAGGGTTCGGTGGCCCGGCTGCACGCCTTGGAGCAGTTCAGGGACATTACCGCGCCCTTCGATGGAGTCGTGACCGCGCGTAACACCGATATCGGCGACCTCATCACCGCGGGCAGCGGCGGTGGCGCCGGGAACGCGCCGCAGCTCTTTCGCATGGCCGACGTCCACAAGATGCGCGTGTTCGTGCAGGTTCCGCAGGCGATGTCCGGATCGATCCAGCCGGGAATGACCGCGGACCTGGACCTGCCCCAATACCCGGACCGGAAATTCAAGGCGGTCGTCGCGACCACCGCCCAGGCGATCAACCCAGCCGCGCGCACGCTGCTCGTCGAGCTGCACGCGGACAAACTCCGATGGACTGCTCCAGCCCGGCACGTATGCGGAGGTGCACTTCATCCTGCCTCCCAACGCGCATGTGCTCACGATCCCGACGACTGCGCTCGTCTTTCGCGAGTCGGACCTGCAGGTGGCCGTGGTCGGGGCCGACGGACGGGTCGACCTCAAACAGATCACGCTCGGCAGGAACCTCGGCAACGATGTTCGCGTCTCGGCGGCCTTTCCCCTCGGATCGCGTGATCAACAACCCGCCGGATTCACTCGTCAACGGCGAGGCCGTGACCATGGCCAAACCATGAGCCGCACCGTCGCTCGCGGCCGCCGGCCGGTACGAGGCCTCGATGCTCCTCGCCGCCTCGGCTCTCGCGGGGTGCGCGGTGGGTCCCAACTACCACACCCCGAGCGTGCGTGTGCCCGGACAATACGTGGCGTTCGCCGGCACGCCGCGCTCGGACGAGCGCGCCTGCGACTGCGCCGAGCGCCAATCTTGCCAGCTGGTGGCGGGCGCTCGGCGACCCTGAGCTCGACTCGCTGATCCAGCGGGCCGTGGCGGGCAGTCCCGAGCGTGATCACTCGCGCTCGATCGGTTGCAGGCCGCGCGAATCTACGAGGCGGGCCTCACCGGGTACGTTGCTGCCGGCCGTGGACGCGAGCGGCGCCTTTGGCCGCGGGACCGGCGACGATCTCACGCGCGGGCGCGCCGGCGAGCCGCTCATCGCATCGGATGACACGCACGGATTGACCAACGTCAAGACGATCGGCGGTTTCGATGCCGTTTGGGAAATCGACGTATTCGGCAAGGTGCGCCGCGAGATCGAGCGGGCGCGCTACGACACGCAAGCGGCAGCCGATGCGCGCAACGCCGTACTGGTCTCCGTGATAGCCGATGTGGCGCAATCGTATGTCGATCTGCGCGATCTGCAGACACGTGAGTCGGTGCTGCAGTCCGCTGCCAACGTGCTGCGGAGGGGGCTCGACATCGAGAACCAGCGCTACCAACGTGGCATCACCAACGAGCTCGACGTGATGCTCGCCAGGCGCGAGCTGGCAACCGTCGAGGCGCAAATCCCGATCATCGACGCCGAGGTGAGCTCGGGCGAGTACGCGATTGCGACCCTCCTCGGCGAATACCCGGAGGACCTCGTTCACGAGCTTGCGAAGCCGCGGATGATCCCCACGGTGCCAACGACGATCTCGCCCGGGCTGCCGCTCGATCTGCTGCGCCGCCGTCCGGACGTGGAGGAGTCGGAGCGTGAGATCGGCAGCGCCAACGCCGGCATCGGCATCGCGACGGCGGACCTGTTCCCGCAGCTCTTCGCGACCGCCGGGATCGGCGCGCAACAGGGCACGCTCGGCGCCGCGACGCTCGGCGAGCACATCTGGTCGGCCGGCCCCGGCGCCAGTGTGGCCACTGCTCGATTTCGGCCAGCTCGATGCGCGAGTGCAGATCGCGAACGTTCGCACCCGCGCCGCGCTCGAGAATTACAAAGCCACTATCGAGCAGGCCGTGCAGCAGGTCGACTCGGCCGCCGGGCGCTTCGGCGCCGCCGCAGCAGAGTGTGAGAGTCTCGGCGACGCGCTCATCGCGAGCCAGCAGGCCGTCACTCTCGCGACCGAGCGCTACCAGCGGGGTCTGACGGACTACCTGAATGTGATCGAGGCCGAGCGCGCCGAGTACTCGATCGAAGGGCAGTATGCCGCAGACGCAGGCCGGTGTCGATGATCAGTTCATCGAGCTGTATCGCGATCTCGGAGGTGGATGGCAGGGATTCCAGAAGCTGCCGCCGATACGGCGGCCGCTGCCGGCCGTCGTGGCCATCTTCAGGGACACGCTCGTTCGGACCAAGCCACTCACGGGCTCCTGATCATGGCCCTGAAGGACATGCTCGTATGGCTCGACCAGAGCAATCGATCGTTCGCCCATCTGCGCCTCGCGGCCGACCTCGCCCGCCGCCACGGCAGCGTGCATGACTGCGCTCTACGTGCGCGAGTGGAATCCGGACCAGCTTGCGCATCGCAAGACGGCGGAGCTGGCGGGACGGCCGCTCGCCGACGTCGAGGAGCTCGATCACGCGGTCGAGGCATCTCTCTGACGACTCCGCTGTCAGGGCGCACGCGGAAGTCGACCGCGTCGCGGCGGAGCTATGGAGTTGCGACCGACTGGCGTATGGCGGACGGCGAGGCGAGCCGGTGCTGCCGCAGTACGCGCGCTATGCGGACCTCTGCGTCCTCGATGCCGAGATACCCAGCCGCGAGCACCTCGGCGGGCATATCGCTTCTCCGAGGAGATGCTGTTCGTCTCCGGGCGCCCGGTGTTGCTCGTGCCGCAGGCGAGCCGGTTGCAACGCTCGGAGCGCATGTGGCGGTCGCCTGGAACTCGAGTCGCGCCTCCGCGCGCGCCTCAATGATGCGCTGCCGCTTCTCGAGCGCAGTGAGCGGACGACGGTGATCGCCGTCAACCCCGCAGACTTCATCGGCCGGCACGGCTCGCTGCCGCTGCCGCGACTGCTCGGGCATCTGCGGCGCCATGGCATCGCCGCGCACTGCGTCGAGCTCGCCGGCGTGCCTGCCGCCGCGATCGCCGATGCCCTGCAGGAGCAGGCGAACATCGCCGGCGCCGACCTGCTGGTGGCGGGGGCGCATGGTCACCTGTGGCTGCGGGACATGCTGCTCGGGCAGCGTCACGCGCGACCTCTCGCGCGATCTGCGACTGCCCGTCATGATGTCGAAGCTGAGCGGCCGAGGCGGAGGGTAGGCCCGGGCTGCCCTTGAGTCGGCCGCTGGCGAGCCCCACACTGGGAAGGCACCGTGCGAGCCGATCGCACGGCGGGATGCCACTTCCAGGAGAGCTCGAACATGGCCCTTCTCCGCAAGAAGACCTCGATGCCCGCGGCTGCGGAAGCGCTGCCCGGCCGCAGCACGCCGCTCGCGGTGCCGCAGCAGCATTTCGTCAACGGACACCGGATCGTGCCGCCGTTTCCCGCCGGTCTGCGCGAGGCCGTATTCGGCCTCGGTTGCTTCTGGGGGGCGGAGCGCCTCTTCTGGCAGCTCCCGGGCGTCTACTCGACCGCGGTCGGCTATGCGGGCGGCTTCACGCCGAATCCAACATACGAGGAGGTCTGCAGCGGCCTCACCGGGCACGCGGAGGTGGTGCGCGTCATCTACGATCCCGAGAAGATCGACTACGAAGACCTGCTGAAGACTTTCTGGGAATCACACGATCCCACGCAGGGCATGCGCCAGCAGAACGATGTCGGCACGCAGTATCGCTCTGTCATTTATACCACCGACGCCGAACAGCGACAGGCCGCCGAGGAATCCAGGCGCGCCTACCAGGCCCGGCTCACCACCGCGGGAATGGGCGCCATCACGACGGAAATTCGCGACGCACCGCAGTTCTACTATGCCGAGGATTACCACCAGCAATATCTCGCAAAAAACCCGGACGGTTATTGCGGGTTGAAGGGCACGGGAGTTTCGTGTCCGATCGGCCAGCGCGTGCCGCTGCCGGCGCACTGACCTCACATTCGCGATTGACCTGAGCGTCCGCGGAAAGCCTTATAATTCCACCATTGCCCTGCGAGCCTCGTCTCGCAGGGCCGTTTCCGTTTTTGACGTGAACCGAAGGCGCGCAATGAAGGCACGATCTCCAGCTCCTTGCCCTGCTGATTCTCATCGCGGCCGCTCCGGTTCGGCAGGCGCTCGCCGCGCCTGCCATGCCCGACGGCGGCGAGTTCGCGCCGGTGCATGCGCGAGCACGGCATGGTGGCGAGCAGCAATGCGTTGGCCTCCGAGGCCGGCGTCGAGATCATGAAGGAGGGCGGCAACGCGATCGATGCCGCCGTCGCGACCGGATTCGCGCTCGCCGTGGTGCATCCGCAGGCGGGCAATCTGGGCGGCGGCGGCTTCATGCTGATCCGCCTGCATGACGGCGCGACCCATTTCATCGATTATCGCGAGGCCGCGCCCGGCAAGGCCACGGCGACGATGTACCAGGACGCCTCCGGAAACGTGATTCCGGGCTTGAGCACCGTGGGTTACAAGGCGATCGGCGTGCCGGGCTCCGTGAAGGGTCTGGTGTATGCCGAGCAGCATTTCGGCAAGCTCGGACTCGCGCGCGTCATGGCTCCGGCCATCCGCCTGGCGAGCATGGGCTACGCGCTCAGCTTCGGCGATGCGAGCCTGCTGAGCCGCGTCACACGCCTGGCGCAGTTTCCGGATTCGCGGCGCGTCTTCCAGAACGACGGCAAGGGCTGGCACGAGGGCGATGTCTTCCGGCAGCCGGAGCTGGCGCGCACGCTGCAGCGCATCGAGCGCGATCCCGACACTTTCTACACCGGGACGATGGCGCGGCAGCTCGCCGATTTCCTGCAGAAGGGCGGCGGCCTCATCACTGCGAAGGACCTGGCCGATTATCGCGTGCTCGATCGCAAGCCGGTCACGGGAACGTACCGCGGGCTCACCGTCATCAGCTCACCGCCGCCCTCATCGGGCGGCATCGTCCTCATCGAGCTGTTGAACATCCTGGAAGGCTACGACCTGAAGAGCGCCGGGCTCGACTCGGCGGCTTCGATCCATCTGATCACGGAGGCGTACCGCCGGGCCTTCTTCGATCGCGCGGAATTCATGGGCGATCCGGCATACACGGACTCGCCGATGATGCTGCTGCTCGACAAGCGCTACGCCGCGGCGTGGCGCAGCTCCATCCTGCCGCAGGATGCGAGTCCGTCGCTGCCGCTCGCAGCGTCCGACCATCCTTCCGCAGCTCACGCGCTATGCGGCGGCGCATCCGGTACTCGGGCAGGCGCCGGAGTCGCATCAGACCACCCATTACTCCGTGGTCGATGCGGCGGGCAATGCCGTGTCCGTGACCACCACGCTCAACGCCTGGTACGGCTCCGGTGTGACGGCCGGACATCTCGGCTTCCTCCTCAATGATGAGATGGACGACTTCGCCTCCAAGGTGGGAGTGCCCAACATGTTCGGGGTGCTGCAGGGATCGGCCAACGCCGTGGGTCCGGGCAAGCGGCCGCTCTCCTCCATGACTCCGACCATCGTGCTGAAGGACGGCAAGCTCTGGCTGGTCCTCGGAAGCCCCGGCGGCCCGACGATCATCACGACCGTGGCCAATGTGCTGATCGACGCCGCGGATTACGGCCTCAACATCAAACAGGCGGTCGCGGCGCCGCGCTTCCACCAGCAGTGGATGCCGGACGAGATCTACATGGAGCCGGACCGCTTCTCGCCCGATACGCTGCGGCTCCTTGCCGGCCACGGCTACCACATCGCCTTCGGGGACGAGGGCGATGCCGAGTGCATCGAGGTCGACCCGGCCACCGGCGAGCGCCTGGGAGCGAGCGATCCGCGCACCGAGGCCGCCCGGGCCGTCGGCTACTGATCCGGGTATAATGCGCCGGCCTGAGGGGTCTTCCGTAACCTGACAAGATAGGTGCCTCCATGCCCGGAGTGCGGGGTCGGCGCTGGCTGGTCATCCTCGCGGTCCTCGTGGGCCTCGTGGGCTTGTACGCCGCGGTAGGCTTTCTGCTGGTACCGCGCTGGATGCGGTCGGAGCTGGTGCAGCTCACTGCCAGGGATTTCGGCAGGACGCTCTCCATCGGGGACGTCAGCTTCAATCCTTTCACCTGGACGCTCGACATCGCGGATTTCTCCCTTCCGGATGCCGATGGCCGGCCGATGATCTCTTTCGGCCGCCTGGAGGTCGCGGTCGGGCATCTCGAGCGTGCCGCGTCTCGCGCCGAGCCTGAGCGCCATCGTGCTCGACAGCCCCCGCGTCAACGCGGTGGTGCGGCGTGACGGCAAACTCAATCTCGCTGGATCTCGAGAAGCCCTTCGCGCAGCCGGCGCAGGCGACGACCCCGGCGCCGGCCTCCAAGCCTCTTCAAGCTGTTCCTCGACCGACTCGCGGTCGAGAACGGCAGCGCGACCTACGAGGATGACTCCCGGCCCACGCCCTTCCGCCTCGACCTCAATCCGATCGGCTTCGAGCTGCTCGACTTCAGCACCACGGGCGGCGCGGCCGGGAGCTATCACCTCACGGCCACCATCGGCCAGGGCGGACGGCTGGACCTGACGGGAACCATTCGCACACAGCCGGTCTCGCTGCACGGCACGCTGAAGCCTCGATGGCTTGAGCGCCCGGACGATAGCGGACGTATCTCGGTCCGATCCTGCCCGCCGAGATCTCGCGGGGCACCGTCGCGCTCCAGGGCAGCTTTGCGATCGACAGCGGCGTCCGGCGGCTCCCCGGCGCCACGGAGTGTCAGGATGACCATCGACGTGCCCCAGGCGCGAGGTGAGCGGGCTGGGTGTGAGGCCGCGGCAGGCGGCGCTCGGATTACGTGCAGCTCAACCGCTTCACTCTGGGCAACGCGCACATCGATCTCGGGCAGCGCTCCATTCACGTGGGTCAGCTCGCGCTCGCCGGCGCCGATGTACGGGGCTGGCTCGATGCAGCGCGGGCAGCTCAATCTGCTGCAGCTCCTCGGTACCGAAGTCCGGCTCGGCGCCCGATCCGCCGGCCGCGCGCTGCCCCGCCGCCCGCCGCTCACGCACCCTGCGTGGCGCATCGCGGCTCCGGATATACGTATCACGGACACGCATGTGTCCCTGGAGGACCGCGGAGTCAAGCCGGCGGCCGATCTGACCCTGGGCCCGCTGTCGGCCCGGATCACGCGGCTATGACACCTCGCCGAACGATCCGCCTCACGGTCTCGCTGCAATCGGGCGATCAACGGCAAGGGGCAGCTGCACCTGACGGCCGAGGGATCCCTGCAGCCCGAGGCGCTGAGCGCGAAATTGCAGCTCAGCCAGTTCGACCTGCGCCCGCTGCAGCCGTACTTCGCCAAATACACCGCGCTCACGCTGGCCAGCGGCCTCCTGAGCACCACGCTCGATATCGACCGGCAGGCCAACGGCGGGATGAGCGCCTCCGGCGGTATCGATGTTGCCGACCTGCGCACCGTCGACGATGACCTCAAGCAGGACTTCATCAAGTGGCAGCGGCCTGCACATCGCGGGCTTCCGATATGCCTCCAGCCCCGCGAGCCTGCGCATCGAGCACATCACCGTGGTGGCGCCGTACGCGCGCGTCATCATCGGGGCGGACCACACCGTCAACGTGATCGGAAGCGCTGCATCCGCGCGGGGTCTGCACAAGGACAGCGCCAGTGAAGTGCTGCGCAGGCAGGCCGCTGCCGCCGGCAAGCCAACAGCCGGGCGCCCACACCGCATCGATGGCGATGGCCATCGGCCTGGTGCGCATCGCCAACGGCACGGCCGATTACGCCGATTTCTCGATGCAACCCAACTTCGCGACCGGCATCCAGGATCTGCACGGCACGATCAAGGGCCTGTCGTCCGACCCGAGCTCGCGCGCCACGGTCGAGCTGCAGGGCAGGGTGGATCGTTATGCCCCGGTCGACATCAGCGGCGTGGTGAATCTCCTCGCCGCCACGACCTACAGCGACATCAAGATGTCGTTCCGCGGACTCGAGCTCACCCGCATGACTCCCTATGCGGTGCGCTTCGCGGGCTACAAGATCGCGAGCGGCACGCTCGATGCCGACCTGCACTACAAGTTGGACAACGGCAAGCTCAATGCCGATCACCAGTTCGTCATCGATCAGCTGGAGCTCGGCGATCAGGTCGCCGAGCCCGCATGCCACCAAGCTGCCCCTGCGGCTCGCGGTCGCCCTGCTCAAGGACCGCAACGGCGTCATCCGCATCGGACTGCCGGTGACCGGCAGTCTCAACGATCCGCAGTTCAGTCTCGGACCGCTCATCGGCATAGCGCTGATCAATGTGCTGGAGAAGGCCGTCACGGCGCCCTTCGCCATGCTGGGCCGCATGTTCGGCGGCGGGGCGAACGTGAATCGCATCGACTTCCCGCCGGGAAGCGCGACGCTGCTGCCGGCGGCGCAGGCGCGGGTGGCGGCGGTAGCCAAGGCGCTGGCGCAGCGGCCGCAACTGCAGTTGCAGGTGCCGGCCGTATTCTCACCCGACATCGACAGGCCGGCGCTCGCGCAGCGGCAGTTGCGCCATCAGCTGATCGCGCTCGCCCGCAGCGGCGCGGGCGGCGCCCCCGCTGGCCATGGCAGAGGCGGCAAACCCGCCGCCGACGCCGGCCGCGGCGGACGGGAGGTTCTGGAGCTTCCCGGCGAGCACTATCGACTGCTGGTCGCGGCCTACCATGACGCCTTCGGCCCCAAGGCGCCGCTGCCTGCGACGGCGCAAAAGGTGCCGCCCTACGACCCGGCCATCCTCGAGATGCAATCGGCTCTGCTCAAACGCGCGCAGGTCTCCGATGCCGATCTGCAGGCGCTCGGGCAGCAGCGTGCGCAGGCGATCCAGCGCGGCCATTCTGGCCGCCGGCGGTGTGGCCGCCGGACGGGTCGGGATCAGCGGCCCGGCGGCCAAGCCGCCCACGGCCGGCAAGGTGACGGTCGCGCTCGGTCTAAAATAGACGCTCGAGGCTGCCTTCAGGCATGCGGCTGGCTTGCAAGGGCTGCGCATCCGGATGAGGAAGAGGAACAGGTGATGCATCGACGTGGGTTTTTGCGCGCGGGCGGCTCGACCATGCTGGGATTCGCGCCCTGGCCGTGGGTGTTCAACCGCCGCAAGGCGCCCGCGCCGGCCGCCAAAGGCGTGACGCTGATGGGCAAGCCGGAGCCCTTCAGCTATGCCGATCTCAAGGGACTCGCGCGCTCGATGGCCGGCGGACCCTACCAGGAGCAGTACAAGCCGCTGCCACCGGCGCTGCAGCACCTCACGCTGGGATCAGTGGGAATCGATCGTCTGCAGGCCCGAGCGGGCGCTCTGGTATGGCGAGGATCTCCTCTTCCGCATCCGCTTCGATCATCTCGGCTTCAGCTTCTCCAAGCCGGTGCGTCTGCACGTGGTGGAGAACGGTCAGGCGCGGGAGATCCTCTTCGACCCGACGCTGTTCGACTACGGCAGGTCGGGGCTCAAGCCCACGGACCTGCCGAAGGATCTCGGCTTCGCCGGCTTCAACGTGCTCTTTCACACCGACTGGACCAGCGATCGGGCCGTGTTTCAGGGCGCGTCCTACTTTCGCGCGGTGGACTCGCGACGGACAGTACGGCATGTCGCAGCGCGGCCTTGCGATCGACACCGGCATCGTCGCAGCCGGAGGAGTTTCCCGATTTCGTCGCGTTCTATCTCGAGAAGCCGGCGAAGGGTTCGTCGCTTCTGACGGTGCACGCGCTGCTCGACTCGCCGAGCGTCGCCGGCGCCTACCGATTCATCATCGATGTCGCGAGCACGCTGGTCATGGACGTCGATGCGGCGCTCTATCCGCGGCAAGGAGATCCAACGCCTGGGCGTCGCTCCCTGCACCAGCATGTTCCTGGTCGGCGAGAACGACCGCCGGGTGGACGATGACTGGCGGCCGCAGATCCACGATTCCGACGGTCTGCAGATGAACACCGGCTCCGGCGAGTGGATCTGGCGCCCGCTCATCAACCCGGCGCGCTGCGCGTCAACACCTACGTCGACGAGAATCCGCGCGGTTTCGGGCTGATGCAGCGCGAGCGCCGTTTCTCGCAGTATCAGGACGATGGCGTCTTCTACAACAGGCGGCCGGACTGCTGGGTGCAGCCGAAAGCCCCGTGGGGCAAGGGCGGCGTCATGCTGGTGGAGATCCCGACCGGCGACGAGACCATGGACAACATCGTCGCCTTCTGGACCCCGGCGGACAAGATGCGAGCCGGGGCAGGAGTACCTCTATGGCTACCGCATCTACTGGTGTCGGGCGAATCCGTTCCAGACGCATCTGGCGCAGGTGCAGGCGACGCGCGACGGTATCGGTGGGGTGGTCGGCCAGAAGCGCACTCATTTCGCGTGGCGCTTCGTGATCGATTTCGTCGGGCGGCGATCTCGGCATGCTCGGCCCGGATGCCAAGGTGACGCCCGTCATCAGCGCTTCGCGCGGACAGGTCGAAATCACCTCGGCGCGGCCGTTGCTGCCGATCAACGGCTGGCGCGCGATGTTCGATCTGGTACCGGATGACAGCGAGCAGCCGATCGACCTGCGACTCTACCTGTCCCTCGATGGACAGGCTCTGACGGAGACCTGGATGTACCAGTACGTGCCGCCGCCGGTTGCGCAGCGCCAGCAATATCCTGAATATGACGGTGGTCAACGCGGAACCCGGCCGCCGCGTTGTAGGTCTATTGCGACAGACATTCGAGAAACCTGGAGGGATTGCCATGAGCCTCATCAGATCCGTCCTCAGATTGACTTCGCGCGGCAGCCGCGACCACCTTGCTGGCCGCCGTGCCCGCTCTGGCTGCGGCCCAGGACGCTGTGACCGCCGTCTGGGTGCACGAAGCACGTCGAGTTCGTCTACCAGGGCTTCACGACCCACTACTCCTGCGACGGCCTGCAGGACCAGATCAGGGACATGCTGCAGAAGCTGGGCGCGCAGAATCTCAAGGTCCGGCAGATCGCATGCGTGCGCCAGGAGGGTCCCACGTAGTTCCCCGGCGTCAACGTGACCATGAGCGTACTCGTGCCGGCCTCGTCCGCGGACGGCCTCCAAGGCCAAGAGCGCGAGCGCCCCGTTGCAGGCGCGAGTGGAAGCAGGTCGTGCTGATGCCGGAGAACGCAGGCTACGAACGACGAGGGCAACTGCGAGCTGATCGAGCAGTTCAAGGAAACCTTCCTGCCGCTCTTCACCACCCGAAAAGTCGATTACGGCTCGACGTGCGTCCCGCACCAGCTGACCATGGGCACCCACTTGAGCGCCCAGGTGCTGGTGCCGCCGGCCGAAGGTGGCCAGCTACCAGCCCGTGATTCTCAGGTCGAGCGGCCTGACGGCGCCGCGTGCTGTCGACATCGGGCAGAAAGCCCGCCAGCAGGCCGATGATCGGCAGGAAGGCGCAGATCTCGTACACCAGGTTGATGCCGAAGGAGTCGGCGACCTTGCCGAGCACCGCGGCGCCGATGCCGCCCATGCCGAAGGCGAAGCCGAAGAAGAGCCCGGCCACCGTGCCGGTGCGGCCGGGCATCAGCTCCTGGGCGTAGACGATGATGGCCGGGAAACGCCGAGGCCAGGATGACGCCGATCGGCACCGTCAGCACCGCCGTCCACAGCAGGTTGGCGTGCGGCAGCAGCAGGGTGAACGGCAAGTACCCCGACGATCGAGCCCCAGATCACGTACTTGCGCCCGATGCGGTCCCCGACCGGGCCGCCGAGGATCGTGCCGAGCGCCACGGAGCCGAGGAACACGAACAGATACACCTGCGAGGCCTGCACGGACACGTGAAAGCGGCTGATCAGATAGAAGGTGTAGTAGCTGGTGAGGCTCGCCAGATAGAAATACTTGGAGAAGATGAGCGCGAGCAGCACGCTCATGGCGACGGTCACCTGCCTGCGCGTGGGGGCCGCATGCTGCGCCTGCGGCCGCCGCGCGCGGCTTGAGGCGCGCGATGCCGTGGAGCTTGTACCAATGGCCCGACATTGAAGAGCACGAAGATGCCGAGCAGCGCGGCGAGTGAGAACCAAAGGACGCTGCTCTGGCCATGCGGCAGGACGATGAAGGCGGCGAGCAGCGGCCCGATGGCGGTGCCGAAATTGCCGCCGACCTGGAATACCGACTGCGCCATGCCGTGCCGGCCGCCGGAGGCCATGCGCGCCACCCGCGAGGACTCCGGGTGGAAGACGGAGGAGCCGGTGCCGATCAGCGCCGCCGCCACGAGGAGCAGCGGGTAGGTGCGCGCCGAGGCGAGCAGAGCGAGGCCGGCCAGGGTGAAGCCCATGCCGATGGCGAGCGAATACGGCCGCGGCTTGCTGTCGCAGTACCGGCCGATCGACGGGCTGCAGCAGCGAGGCGGTGATCTGGTAGGTGAAGGTGAGGATGCCGATCTCACCGAAGGTCAGGGAGTACGAAGTCTTCAGCATCGGATACAGCGCCGGCAGCAGCGACTGCATCATGTCGTTCAGCAGATGGCAGAAGCTGATGGCGGCCAGCACCGAGAACGGCGGTGCGGCCGGCGGCGCTTGCCCGGCTCATGCTTGCTGCGGCTTCGTTCACGGGAATCCTAGCAGGGTAGCAGCAGAAATCAGGGGCCTACGCAGCCACTCTGCCGGATTGCGCGGCGGAATCCCATCTCTCCTTTGGCGCAAGGTGATCAGGTTTCGGGCCTGACCCGCTCATCGGCCGTCAGCTCCAGCAGGTCGAGCTCCTCCTCGGCCACGTGGAAGGCATCGTCACCGATGCAAGGCGCCGCTCGCGCATCAAAACGTGCAACTTCGTCCAGGCACAAGGATGTGCCCCGCCGCCGCAGGTGGCGGAGCGCTCGGGCAAAAACCGCGCTTTTGTCCGAGAACACGCTGGGCCGGGCAGGATGCCCGGATCCAGCGCAATTAATTAGGATTGCTGCCGGGATTGCTGTCCTGCAGGGGGAAGGCCTGAGCGGGCGGGGCGTTCGGGTTCGGCCGCGAAGCCGGCTGCTGGGCCGCCGGCGCCGTGGCCGAGCTTGCCACCGAAGAGCCTGGCTGCAGGCCGATGCCCTCATCGACGGCGGTCTGGAAGCGTCGCGCTGCATCGTCATCCGTGCGCACGGCGCCCGAAATGATGTCGGCGGCGAGAAGCCCCGGATGCTGGTAGAGCTCCGCGTTCGAGGAGTCGTCGATCGTCAGCGCGGCGCCCGCGAGCGATATGCCGGCGAAGAT
The DNA here is from genome assembly GCA_963726045.1 of uncultured Pseudomonadota bacterium. GTDB lineage: Bacteria > Pseudomonadota > Gammaproteobacteria > Steroidobacterales > Steroidobacteraceae > 13-2-20CM-66-19. The sequence goes on along the minus strand of CAVSAZ010000005.1, from coordinate 197,093 downwards.
GCCGCGGGTCGCTGAGTACGAGTACACCCCCGCGTTGAAGGCCTGATCGGTCGCGGCGGATGCCTGGCGGCCTACCGGCCCCGCAGCCACCGAGACGTCACCGCCCAGCGTCAGCTTGCCGCCGGTGATGCCCTCGACACCTTTGCGGGAAGTGAAGACCAGCACCAGGTCCGTCTTCTGCACGCCCCACTGAAAGCCGAAGCTGCCGCCCGTCAGCGTCACGAAAATGGGCCCGCTGAAGTGGCCGCGTGCTGTCCCTGACCACGGCCACGCCGTGTCCGCGCGAGCCGCCGAGGAAGAAGGCGACTTTGGTGAAATCGGGGATGACCGCGATGCCGTAAGCGCGCTCCAGCAGCCGATCGGGAATGCCTTGATCGCGTGCGTCGCGGATGTCGTTGAGCGACCTGTGTGGCGAGGAGGAGTCGCCCTTCCTCCAGTGCCTGCGCGTGCGCGGCAACAGCCGTGAACGCGAGCGCGACGCCAACGAGAGCGGTGAGTAAGCGGGTACTGATACGCATGCCTGAGTCCCCCATGCCATCGCCGGGCACCGACGAGCCGGAGCCGGCGGCAAGGTATGCGGGAAGCTTACCGCAGATCGAAGGCCTGGAGTGAGTCGGCGCCGACGAGCGGCTGCGAGGCGCCGAGCAGCGCGGTGTTCAGCGTGCGTTCAGTACCAGATCGTCACGTACGCCTGAATGACATTGGCATTCAGCGTGTAGAGCGGCTCCTCGCCGCCCTTGAACTCGCCGGGATCGTACTTCGAGTACAGCGCGTCGCGATAATCGAGGTAGTGGATCATCATGCGATCGAAGCTGATCGTCGCGGTGCTCTTCTGTATCCACGTGAGGCGCGGGATCGAGAAAGCGTACGACGCCTCGGCGCCGAGCGTGATGCTGTGGAATTGCCGCCAGCTCGCGGTCGCGCGCCATGTAGTTGGAGTAGTTGGCGTAGGGGAAGAGGTCGCTGTAGAAGCTGGCCGCGCCCTGGGGTAATAGCGGACATTGCCGTCCAGCGTCCAGTGGCGCCAGACCGGCTGCACGTAGTCGATCTGGAGCGTATGCGCGACGATGCCCCAGGAATCGGTGAAGAAGCGGTACTTGCCGGTGAGCGCCGCGCGGTAGGCGAGGTAGTACTTCAGCGACACCGACGCGGCATCCATGGTGCGCGTGTTGGGATAGACCTGCGGTGGCGAGCGAGTAGCCGACGGGATTGTTCGGATCGACGTAACGGATCAGCCGGTACGGGCTGGCGAGATAGCCCTGGTCGGTGGAGAACTGATAATTCAGCGTGCCGACGAGATTGCGGCTCAGGATCTGGCTGAGGCTCACGCCATAGACGCGATGATCCGCCCGCTGGTGGAACGTCGGGTCGTTGATGATCTGGCCGTTCACCTTGATGTCGCGGAATATCTGGTCCCAGCCGCGGCTGTAGCTCAGCGTGACGGTGGTGAGGTCGCCGAACATGTCCTGGCTGATCGAGTAATACGAGGTGTTGGCCTTGTAGTCGGGCTCCACGCTGTTGATGAATCCCGCGCTGTAGGTCGTCTTGCCGTGCAGATACTCCGCGCCGGCGCTTTTCTGCGTGCGCGTCTCCTTGTACGGGCTCGCGGACAGCATGACGTCGATCGAGGCGCTCGAGATCATGTCCTGGTAATACTGCGCGTTGACGGCGAAGTGATCGCCGAGCCTCTTCTGCACGAGAATCGAGGGCCCCTGGACGGTGATGCCGCCGCCCTGATAGCGGTGATACATCGCGTCGACGCTGTCTTCCGGCAGCACGCCGGCGAGAGCGGGCACGCCTGCGAACAAAAGCATCGCCGTGGCACGAATGCACCAGCCGCACGGCACGGCTCGGGCCGCTGCGCCGGCGTCAGCTTCAGTTGCATCCGCAGCCGCCGCCGACGGCGCCCGTCGCGCCCCGAGCGCCTTCACGGGTTTCGAATACGTGGTCGATGTAAGCTGCTCGAGATCGGGCTGCGATCGAGCGCCATGATCGGATCGGCGAGGTGCTCGCGCTCATACGGCTTCACCCACGGCTCGATCGGCGAGCACGCCGTGGTCGCGAGCCAGCAGCGCCGCCGCGACCGCCAGTATGCGCAGCGCAATGGAGCCGGTGATATGAAATGAGCGCATGGGTCGGCCTACTGCACGATCAGCGACCGGATGCTGTTCATGTACTGATTCTCATCCCCGGGCAGGTAGCCGTTGTGCATGAAACGCACGACGCCCTGGCGGTCGATGATCACCGTCGTGGGCATGGCCTGCACCTGATAGAGCTGACTCACCGCGCTCTTGGGGTCGTAGAGCATGGGATAGCTCACCGGCGTCTTTTTCAGCCAGCCGTTGGCGTTGTGCGCGTCGGGCTCGACGTTCACGCCGAGCAGGACGAAGCCCATGTCCTTGTACTGCTTGTAGATGTCGTCGAGCAGCGGCATCTCCTGCCGGCAGGGGCCGCACCAGCTCGCCCAGAAATTGATCATGACCACGTCGCCCTTGTACTGCGCGAGGCTCACCGTCTTGCCGTCGAGGGACTGCAGCGTGAAAGCCGGGGGCCTGCACGTCGCCCGCGCCGGCCCAGGCCGGCAGCGCGAGCATCAGGACGGCGGCCAGAGCCGCGATTCGATTCCTCATGACGTATCCTCCGAGCCTCAAAAGAAGACTGTGATGCCGAGACCGGCCTCGAGATTGTTGGTCAGCTTGTCGGCGCCCAGCAGGTCCGTACTGAAACATGTGATCCTCGAAGCCCATGCGCACCGCCATCCAGTCGAGCGGCAGCACCTGGTAGCCGGCGCCGACAGTCACGGTGAACTTCTTGTCACCGGCGAACTGGGTGGCCCCGGCCCCGCCGACGACGTAGAAGGAGCTCGTCATGGCGCGGCTGCGGCCGAAGAAGGCCTCGCCCGGGAGGAAGTTGTAGCCGAGTCCGAGATCGTAATACGTGAACTTCCTCTCAGCTTCGGTCAGCAGGCGCATGTTGCCGCTCAGCGTCTCGAAGCTGGTGAGTCCGCCGGTGGAGCGGCCCGACCTCGGCGCGCACGAACAGGTCTTCGGTCATGTGGTAGGCGAGATCGACCCCATAAGCGGGATGGGAGCCGAAGTCCTCGATCGACAGCAGGCCGTAATGGCCGCCGAGCTCGAAGTTCGAGCTGCGGATCCTCGGCACCACGACCTTGCTGCCGCTCGACCTGCGGTTGCACTACGCCGGGCGGCACGCTGTCGCTGCCCGCCGACGGGTTCGGCCTGCGCCGCCTCGGCGCGCGCCTCTTCCTTGGCCGCCCGCACCTCGGCACGGTGCGCGCGCCAGCGATGCACCGTGGCGCAGCCGGGCAACAGCGGCAGCGTCATGCAGCGCCGCCGTCAGAAGAAGACCGCGAACCCGAGTTTCCATTCGTCCTCCACTTGATTTCGATTCTGCGTCGTGATCACGACATGAGTCTTGTATTCGGCGCGCAGGAACAGGCTGCGGCTGATGTAGTAGCGGATGCCGCCGCCCACATATGCCGTCTGCTCGGTGCGGTCCGAGGGCTGAATGAGCGTGGCTTTCGGCTCGACGTGCAATACGCCGACGCCGAGCATCAGGAACGGGCTCAGGCGCCACTGCGGCATGGGCACGTGAGTGAGACCGATATCGGCGGTCACGCCGTTGGAGTAGCGGCCGAGGAACTGGCCGACGGCCGCCTCGACGGCCATCTGCGAGTTGAACGACAGCGAGCTGTAGGCGGAGACGTAGTTCGCGCCGCCGATATTCGCCGGCGAAGGCGCCCACCTCGAAGCGATGCGAGGTAAAGCCGGCGCGGGTACCGATCCGCAGCGGCAGCGGCTCGCCATCGGCGAGCACCGTCTGCAGCATGTCCTCTTCCGACGCCCATCCCTCGACGCCGCGGCGGGTGCGAACCTTGAGCCATTGCGTACGGCGGAAGAGCACGATGACGCTGTCGCCCTGCGCAACGACATCGAACACCGGATAGCCGCGGCCGGGTCCGGTATGCAGCTCGAGATAGGGGGTCTTGACGAATACCTGCACGTAACGGCGCGCGTGGCGCGCGAACAGGTGCGCGCTGCACACGGCGGGCGCCATGAGCACGGCGAGCAGCAGGAGCAGGGCGGTGGCGGGGCTGCGCAAGCGGGTCCTAATTCTTCGGCACGTTCGGATCGAACGGGTTGTTGTAATTCTGCGCGCCGATGTCGAGCCACTCGGAGATCAGGCGCAGCTCGGCGGGCGAGAGGATGCCCGCGTGGATGGCGTCGCCGCTGTTGGCCGCGAACAGCGCGAGCGAGGCGCTCGACTCCGGGCCGTTGGCGCTGCCGGCATCGAGGAACGGCCCCACGGAGATCGTCGTCGGGTTGCCGTTGGCATCGGGCGGCCCGGGCACGTTGTGCGCGAAGAGCAGATCGACGTAGGAAACCAGCTCGTCCGGATCGGCGTTCGAGGCCGTGTTCGACAGATCGAGATTGCCGGCCGGCTGCGCGGCGGCGCCGGCCGCGTTCGTCGGACTGTGGCAGCCGCCCTGGGTGCAGGTGTGGTTGCCGCGCCGGAGTCGGTCCGGCGTCTGGTCCCAGAGCTGCTGGATGTGCTCCGGGTAGTTGATGACGACGCGGCAGTTCGAGGCCCAGGTGCCCTCGCAGCCGGGGGTGGCCGCCGGGATCGGCGCGATCTCCGGCGGCGGCAGCGCGGAGTATTGATAAGCGATGGCGGGATTCGCCTGCAGGCCCTGCGTGGTATTGGTCCAGACATCCGTGTAGAAGACGTCGATGCTCGGCGTCATGCTGCACTGCGCCGTGGACAGGTTGCTGCCCAGACAGGTCGACCGCCGCGCGCGTCTCGGCCATGGTTTGTCCGGCCGTCGGCAGGTAGGTGGCGACGCTGTCGGGAAACGGCGCGCCGCCGCCGCCGCCGGCATAGGCCGCAGGGAACAGGCCGTCGCGGCCGTGAGAGTAGGGCTTCGCCTGGCTCGGGGGCGTATGGCAGCCGTTGCACTTCAGCACTTCGCCCGCCCGCACCTGCAGCCAGTCGCTGTGCTCGGGGAAGCCGGCCAGCCGCCGCCCGTTCGCATCCAGGATGTTGATCTCGAAGGCGACATCGGCCGGCACCTTGATGAGCACCGAGCCGTCGGGCTCGACCGGGGCGTAGCCCATGATCTCGCGCATGTAGTCGGAGGCGCCGAACGCTTCCTGCGCGAGATTGATCACCGTCCTGTCCGGGATCGACACCGCCTTCACCAGGCGGACGAAGCGGGCGGGCCGCTGGCTGGCCGGCGTCTCGCCGCTCGAGAGCGCGACGATCCCGCCGGGCGCGGTGTCGACTCCATCGAAGTCATACACGCTCTTGATGTCGATCTCGCCCACGCCTTCGCCCTGCAGCTCCGGATCCGGCGTGATGGGCGGGATGATGGTCGGCGTCGTGCGCGGCTGGGCGGCCGCGACGTCCGTGATCATCATTCCCTCGGTCGGCTGAATGATCGGGGTGAAGGTGTTCTGCGCCGGGATCGAACATCCACAGGCTGTAGAGCGGCGGTCCCGCCTGCGCGTTGGGCTGCTGCAGACCCTGCGTGGTGCAGGGCACGACGGTCGGCGGATTCGTGGCGCCGTCGAGCAGCCGGCACTCGGTCCAGCTCACCAGGATGCGTCCCGTGCCGTCCCAGAGCGGCCACGCGGAGTTGAATCGGCCGCCGGCGGAGGGCCCGGGGAGCGTGCTCACCGGGTTCGTCGTCGCCGGCGTCTGCGCCGGTCCGGTGAGGTTGGAGTACGCCAGCAGCGGCTGCGTGTTCTCGACGTATTGGTTGCCCGTCGATGATCTCGAGCTGACCGCCGAAATCGACGTCGGTATATTGCCGCGCGATCACCAGGATGTTGCCGTCCTGCATCTCGCGCGGATGGGAGAACTCGATGACGCTGTCGGTCGGTGCCGGTCATGTGACTCTGGGCGCCGTAATAGAGCTCGAGGTCGGTGCCGTCGGGATTGATGGTGTAGAGGTCCATCTGGTCCTTGCCCGGCGTATGGTTCCAGCGCGTGAAGAGGATGCGACCGCTCGCCAGCACGGTGGATCGCGATCGTGGCTCTGGTTGAACTCGATCTGATCGGTCGTGGTGCGGTCCGGGCTGATGACCTCGCAGATCGAAGATCGGCTCGGTGCGCGCCTCGTCGTTGGCGATGAACTCCGGCTTGCCCTCGTTGATCAGGATGGCCTGCGAGTTTCTCTGGCGGGTGGTGGACCAGACGATGCTGCCGTCGGGAAGGTAGTGCGGCGAGACATCGTTCACGGTATCGGGAGCCGTATCGGCCGACGGATCGATCATCGGCGTCAGGGTATTGGTCGCGATGGTGTATTCGTAGATGCGCCACGAGGGAGCATCCTTCGGATCCATGTTCGGCGTCAGAGGCCCGCGCATCGCGAACGCGACCTTGGTGCCGTCCGGCGACACATCCACGTCCTTGACGTCGTAGTTGGCGCCAGCGGTGATGCTCGCTCGTGATGTTCGTCTCGGGTGCCTCGGGCGACGCCGCGGCGCGCATGTAAAGGTTCGCCGACGGGAAGGCCACACGCATCATCCGCAGATCGTCCTGCTGCTACGTCGCCGTCCGCGGTCATCGGGATCGTCCGCTTGACGTAGAAAATGGGGTAGTCGACGGTGCCGGGATCGGGCCCCTGACTGTTGGCGATATTGACGGTGCCGCCGCCACCGCCGCCGCAACCGCCGAGGGCGAGGACGAAGCACAGGAGGAGCGACGCCACGGCGCTGCCGCCCGGCGTTCGCAGTGGCGATCTTTGTGAGAACGGCGTCACGATTTCGCGCTGCAAGCTCATGCGAACCACTCCGGACGGACCCCATGCGCCCAACTCCGGTCACGCGTGAACGTAACATAACCTGATGGCGCGCCGCGGCCGCTGTTGCGGCCGTGTCGATCCCGTCACGCTTCCGGCAGGTCGCGGATCCGAGCGTCGCTAGTAGGCCCTCTTATGTCAGTGCGCCGCCGTGAACGGACTCGCACTTTGGCGCGTGCCGGCGCGGCCAACAGTGTCGGCGACGACAGTGGTGGACCGGGATGGTTTGAAAGTGACATCAAACAGCCAGCTTGTCTGCACCCGGCGACGTTGGTTTAGGTTTTTTCCTGCCTGTATAGTGCGGCCCGTGCAGCGGCATTTGGGAGTGACGGGTGCCATGAAACCGCGATCGAAAAACCGACTTCACCGCGAAGGCCTGGCGCGACGCGCCACCTGCGGCGCGTGCGTGTTCGCGCTGTTGGCAGCGCAGGCCGCGCCGCCCGTCATTGCGGGCCCGTACGAGCAGGCGCGTCGCATCTACGAGCGCCTGGCCGGAGTGCAGCCGTCCAGCAGCGTGCTGCAGATGATGGCGAACGACATCAGCAGTCAGCCGGGGCAGACCGGGCTGCTCGCGGCCGCGGCGATCGCCACCAACCCGCAATACGCACCGGATTTCTACGACGTGACGCTGAAGGAATTCGTCAATCCCTGGACCAACCGCAACCAGTCCGCGTTCGTGCCGTTCAATGACTACACGGCGACGGTGATCGGGATGATCCGAGACGACATTCCGTTCAACACCGTGCTGTCGGCGAACATCCTGTACACGGTCAACGCCTCGGGACTGCCGGCGCCTTCGGCGGCCAATAACAATCACTACGCGACGGCCGAAGCGAACGGCGTCGACTTCTCGACCGCCCTCACGCAGACCAGCCAGACCGCGGTGTACGGCACGCCCGGCTCAGGGCGTCGCGGGCATCTGGACCACGCGCGCCGGCGCCGCCGCCTACTTCGTGCTGGGTACGAACCGGGCGCAATTCCGCTTCACCATGCTGAACTACCTCTGCCACGACATGCAGCTGGTCATGGACAACACCCGGCCCACCGACCGGATCCGCCAGGATGTGGCGCGCTCACCCGGCGGTGACAGCCGCGTGTTCCTCGACAACTGCGCGGGCTGTCACAGCGGCATGGATCCGATGGCGCAGGCGTTTGCGTACTACGACTTCAACACCACGACCAACCAGATGGTGTACACGCCCGGGCAGGTGCAGCCGAAGTACGTGAAGAATCCGCAGAACTTCCCCTGGGGCTTCGTCACGCCGGACGACAGCTGGTCGAACCGCTGGCGCACGGGGCCGAACGCCGACCTCGGCTGGAGCGCGAGCCTGAGCGGCAGTGGCCAGGGTGCCGCCGCGCTCGGCCAGGAGCTGGAAAACACCACGGCGTTCGCCAACTGCCAGGTGGTCAAGGTGTTCCAGACGGTATGCATGCGCTCCCCGGTGAGCAGCGCCGACCAGGCGACCGTCACCAACATCCAGGCCCTCTTCGTACAGAGCAATTACGACCTGAAGCAGGTGTTTCAGCAGTCGGCTGCCGCGTGCGCGGGCTCTTGAGCGGGCACTCCGGAGGGTTAGCACCATGAGGCGCCTAGAAATCATTTCACGGGTCCCGCTGCGGCTCACCGCGGCAATGGGCCTCCTGCTCTGCGTCGTGCTCGCGGCCTGCGGACCCAGCGGTTCCGCGACCACGGTCAACCAGCCGACGGCCACGGCCACCACCAGCAATTACACCGGACCTGCGCCGGCGTCCAAGGACGTCCAGGCGTTCGAGGTCAGCTTGTGGAACAACGTCCGCTCCTCCGATCGTTGTGGCGGCTGTCACTATGCAGGCGGTCAGTCGCCGCAGTTCGCACGCTCCGATGACGTGAATCTGGCGTATCAGGCGGCCCTCCCGCTGATCAACGCGTCGCAGCCTGGCGAGTCGACTCTGGTGATGCAGGTCGGCAGCGGGCACAACTGCTGGGTGGCCTCGCCGCAGGCCTGCGCCGACACGATGCTCACCTGGATCACCAACTGGATCGGCGGCGGCGCCGGCGCCGCGGAGAAGATACAGCTGGTGCCTCCGCCTGCGCAGACAGTGGGCGGAACCAAGCAGTTCCCGGCTGACTCGACGCAGTTCCAGACGCTGGTTTGGTCGCCGATGCTGCGCGTGTTCTGTTCGGCATGCCACGATCCGAACTCCCCGACGCCGCAGGCGCCGTATTTCGCGAGTTCCGATCCGAATCAGGCTTATTCCTACGCGCAGCAGTACATCGACCTGGACTCTCCCGGCGCCTCGCGCTTCGTGGAGCGTTTGGCGGACGAGTCGCACCATTGCTGGCCGACCACCGCGGGCGGCGCTCCGGACTGTCCGGGCAGCGCGGCGCAGATGCAGGCTGCCATTACGGCTTACGCCAACACGATCCCGGTGACCACGGTCGATCCGACACTGGTGATCTCCAAGGCGCTGATGCTGCAGCAGGGCATCATCGCCTCCGGCGGCAGTCGCTACGATGCGGACACGATCGCCAAATACGAGTTCAAGGAAGGTACCGGCAGCCTCGCGTACGACACCAGCGGCGTCAGCCCGGAGTCTGATCTCACCGTTTCGGGCAACATCACCTGGGACCAGGCCTGGGGAGTCATCTTCGGCTCGGGCAGCCGGGCTCAGGCGCTGACCACCACCAGCCAGAAGATCACCCAGCTGGTGCAGACGACCGGTGAATACTCGATCGAGGTATGGGCGTCGCCGGCCAATGTGACCCAGACGGCGGCCAATATCGTGAGCTATTCGGGCAGTGACACGGAGCTCAACGCGACGCTCGGGCAGGATGCCTCGCAGTACGAGGCCTGGGCCCGAAGCAGCACGACCGACACCGCGGGCGGCACGCCGCTTCTGACCAATGTCAACGGCACCTTCGCGCAGGCGGCGCTGCAGCACATCGTTCTCACCTACGATCCGGTCAACGGACAGAAGCTGTACGTGAACGGCCAGTTCACGGGCGATGTCGACCCGGATGGCGGCGGCTCGCTCGCCAACTGGGACGACACCTTCGCCCTGGTGCTCGGCAACGGCACCACCGGAGACAAGCAGTGGCTGGGCGAGATCCGCTTCCTCGCCGTCCACGACGGGGCGCTCACGGCCCCGCAGGTGCTGCAGAACTATAACGCCGGCGTCGGACAGAAATACTTCCTGCTGTTCGACGTCAGCAGCATCGTCAACATCCCCGAGTCATTCATCATGATGACGGCGATGCAGTACGACAACTACAGCTACCTCTTCTACGATCCGACCTTCATCAGCCTCACCGCCAATGCGCAGCCGCAGAACATCCCGCTCTCGGGCCTGCGGATAGGTATCAACGGCGCCATCCCGTCGGTCGGACAGTCGTTCTCGACCGTGAATACCACGATCGGCGGTTCGGCTTATACGGCCGCGAACGGGCAGCTGCTGTCGAGCGTCGGCGCGGTGCTCGGAGTCGACATCGGGGTGACGAGCGACATGTTCTTCCTGTCGTTCGACCAGCTGGGTAACCAGACGCACGTCTTCGTCGAGCCGACCGTGCCGCCGAACCCGACTGCGACCAACAATGCGCCGCAACCGGATTTCGGAGTGCACCTGTTCGCCGAGGTCAATGCCGCGATGGCGGTGGCGACCGGCGTGCCGGTGAGCGATTCGGCGGTCGCGACGCTCTACACCGCGGTCGAGCAGTCGCTGCCGGCGGTACCGCAGATCACGGCCTTCACCGCCTCGGAGCAGACGGCGGTTTCGCAGCTTGCCGGCGTTTACTGCAGTGAGTTGCTGAGCAACCAGCAGTATCGCCACGCATTCTTCGGCACGGGGCTCGACGCCAGCCTCACTTCCTCGTCGGCGTCGTTCTTCGGTACGTCCGGCACGAATGCGAACCAGAATCTGGTGATCACGCCGCTGGTGAGCTCCCTCGCCGTCGGCAGTACCGTCGATCCGACATATGCCACGGCTCTGGAGGGCGAGCTGAGTGCGCTGCTCGACCGCGTCCCGTCCCTGAGCAGCTCCGCGACCGTGTCGACGGCCACTCAGGCGGCCTGCCAGGCGGCGCTCGGTAGCGCCGCGCTCACCATCAAGTAACGGGGCACGAGGAGATCAACCGCCATGTTCATCAAAAAGAAGCTCCCCCGCCCGCACGCGCTGCACGAGCCGATCCTGCACGCCGACCACAGGCGTCCGGTCACGCGCCGCGAGCTCCTCTCAGCGGGCTTGATGGGCAGCACCGGCATGATCATGGCGCCAGCCTGGCTGGCATCACTCCTCAAGCCGGGCAAGGCCAGCGGACAGACCATTCCTCTCGACAGCGATATCCACGCCCTGCTGCAGCAGAGCCAGTGCAATGTCAGCCAGGGCGCCGGCCTGATACCCTTCATCTGCTTCGACCTCGCCGGCGGCGCGAACCTGGTCGGCTCCGAAGTCATCGTCGGTGTCCAGGGCGGCCAGGCGAATTTCCTCTCGGCCGCGGGCTACGGCAAGATGGGTGTTCCGGGCAACATGGTGCCGACCGGCAGCAGCTTCACCAGCGGTGCTCTCGGCCTCCTGTGGCACTCGGATGGGGCGATCCTGCGCGGCATCATGTCCGTCGTCACCGCCGCCACCGCCGCCGGGACCAATGGCGCGGTGTTCCCGGCTATGTCGGAGAACGACACCAACATCAATCCGCACAATCCGATGTACGGTATCGCGCAGGTGGGCGCCAATGGATCGCTGCTGGCCCTGGTCGGCACCGAGCCCACGGTTTCGGGCGGCAATTCCGTCGCGCCACCGAATCTCGGCGGCATTGCCATCAACTCCGCGCTGCAGCCGAGCGTCATCGATCAGCCGAGCGATGCCGTCGGTCTGGTGAGCTCGGGCGGCGCCAGCGCCACCGCGCTGTCAGTGGGAGTACAGGAGTCCCAGGAGCGCATCAGCTCCGGTACAGCCCTCTACAACCCGAGCGCCTCTGATCCCACCGCTTCCTTCACGGGCGCTCTCACCGAGCCTGTCGGCGGCACGCCGGGCGTCCAGCTCTATACCAGCGCCGACTCGACGCAGCTGGCCGACGACGGCACCCTGAAAAATCAGGTGCGTTGCAGCTATGTGAAGGCGGCAAGCAATGCGGCGGCGTTCGGCAATCCGTCCGACCTCGATCCCACGCAGGACTCCAACATCATCGGCGGCGGCAGCCCGATCTTCACCGCCGCGCAGTTCAGCGACCAGGACGTCGCCATGACCGCCTCGATCATGAAACTCGTGGTGAACGGCTTCGCCGGCGCGGGCACGATCACGCTCGGCGGTTTCGATTACCACGACAACACCCGTGCCACCGGCGAGACGCGCAATTTCCAGGCGGGGCAGATGATCGGCGCCGTGCTGGAGTACGCGGCCCGTCTCGGCAAGCCCGTCATGATCTACGTCATCAGTGACGGCTCGCTGACCTCCAGCAGCATGGTCGACACGACACCGGCCGGCCGCGACAAGCTCGCCTGGCAGGGCGACTCCTCCGCGGTCGCCTCCACTTTCTTCCTGGTCTACAGCCCGAAGGGCCGGCCACAGCCGGTGGGCGGAGCGGCCAGCCAGCAGATCGGCTACTTCGCTTCCAACGGCGCGGTCGTGAGCACCTCGAGCCCGGGCGCCAGCTCGGTCGAGCAGCTGGTCGAGATGCTGGTTCTCAACTATATGGCGCTGCAGGGCGTGGAGGGTCAGTTCAGCACGCTCTTCCCGCAGCAGGGGCTCGGCTCGCCGAGCGATCAGGCCTCCCTGATCGCATTCCCCTCGATCGTTTAGTCATGAAGCGCTGGATCCGGTCATCCTGCCCGGCCCAGCGCGGCTTTGGGCAAAAAGCGTGGTTTTTGCCCAAAGCTCCGCCGCCTGCGGCGGCGGGGCACTTCCGTGTGCCTCGACGCAACATCAGGCCGCTCCATGCGCTGAGCGCCGCGCTGGCGCTCGTGTGGGCCCTGCCGGTCCCGGCCGCCCGGTTTCATGCCGTCCCGGGCGTTGCGGCAGCGGATTTCGCCCTGCGGGCCGTGTCCGGACCCAACGTGCGCCTGTCCGAGCACATCGGCCAGGTCGTCGTGGTCTCGTTCTGGGGCAGCGACTGTGATGCCTGCAGGGCCGAGCTTCTGGCCCTGGAGCGCGATTTCAGCAGCTACCGGGCCCAGGGCCTGAGTGTCTATGGGGTGGAGGTCGCCGACGACCAGGTGGCGGCGCTGCGCTTCGCGCGCGGGACGCGGGTCACATTTCCGCTGCTCCTCGACCCGGCCAAGTCCGTCGCCCGCCTGTATGACGTCGACAACCTGCCGCTGACGGTGTTGATCGATCGTGACGGAAAAATTCGTCAGGTAGTGCGCGACTTCAATGAAACGAGCCGCCGGGCCTGCGAGGATGAGCTGCGCACGCTCCTGGCCGAATGAACGGACCGCAACCATGTCTGATGTCCCGTCGCTACTCTTCCACTGGCTGGCTCGCCGGCTGGCCGGCAGGTGTTTGACCGTTAAAATCGCGTTGCTGGCCGGGTTTCTTGCCCTGCAGGCGACCGGGGGCGGCGCCCTCGCACAGACCGCCGCCGCGCCCGTCGCAGCGCCGCCGGCCACCGCCCAGTCCGCCGGCGCCGGCGTCGATGGGCAGGTGCAGTCGCTGAAAAGCGACGTTCTCGATCTCAACCGCGATCTCTTCGTCCTCGAGCAGGAGCTGCTCTACCCGGCCAATACCCAGGTGGCCGTGTTCGTCTCCATGGATGCGGGTACGTTCTTCGCTCTCGATACGGTGCAACTCAAGATAGACGGCAAGGAGGTTGCCAACTATCTGTACACCCCGAGAGAGACCCACGCGCTGGTGCAGGGCGGCGTGCAACGGCTCTATGTCGGTAACCTCAAAGTCGGCAAGCACCAGCTCGTCGCCTTCTTCACCGGCAAGGGACCGCACGACCTCGACTACACGCGCGGCGCCACCCTGGATTTCCAGAAGACCATCGGCGCCAAATATCTCGAGCTAACGATCACCGACGATCAAAGCAAGCTCCAGCCGCAGTTTCGGATCAAGGATTGGGAGTAACGCTTGGCCCGTCCGGCGTGCCTCTGCGTCCTTGCCGCCGTGACGCTGCTCGCCGCAGCGGCGCCGGTGGCGGCGCGCGTGCACGACCCGGAGGCACTTCCCGAGGTGCGCATCCAGGACCTGCCTTACGGCGATGTGCTCTTCTATTATTACCAGGGCAAGGACTTCCAGGCGGCCACGCGGCTCCTCGCCTACGACCAGTGGCAGAAAATGCCGCACCACGACGCCGACGCGCGCCTGGTGCTCGCCGGGCTCTACCTCTCGCTCGGGATGTATGAACGAGCGGACCAATCCTTCGAAGAGCTGCTGACGAGCGATGTGCCCACGGGTGTGCGTGATCGCGCCTGGCTCTACCTCGGCCAGATGCTCTATGCACGCGGACAGTATGCCGATGCCGAGCGGGACCTGACCCGTATCAGCGAGCGGATGTCGCCGCAGCTCGAGTCCCAGAAAGAGCTGCTGCTCGCCAACGTGTGGATGCACGAAGGCCGGTTCGACCGGGCGGCCCAGTTGCTCGCGGGTTGGCGCGGCACGCAGCAAGGAGCGACGGCCTACGCCCGACTCAATCTCGGCATCGCGCTGGTCCGTCAGGACAGGTTGACCGAGGCGGCGCCCGTGCTCACCGCCGTCGGCACCATGTACGCGCTCGCGCCGGAGATGCTGGCGCTGAAGGACCGGGCCAACCTGGCGCTGGGCCTCGCTTACATGCAGGCCAGACAGCCGGCTCTGGCGCGGGAGGCGCTCGATCGCGTGCGGCTCGATGGACCTTTCTCCAGCGAAGCGCTGCTGGCCGCGGGTTGGGCCGAAGCGGCGGGCGGCAACTATCGCGCCGCCCTCACTCCATGGCTGGTGCTCCAGGGCCGCGGTACCTCGGACCCATCGGTCCAGGAAGCCGAGCTCACCGTGCCGTATGCCTTCGTCGAGCTGAAAGCGCCCGCGCAGGCCGCGCAGTACTACCGCACGGCGTTGCATTCATATGATGACGAGTCGGACCGCATAGACGGAGCCATTGCCCGCATCCGCGGCGGCAGCCTTCTCACTGAGCTTCTTGCCCGCGAAAGCGATGCCGCCGAATCCGGCGATGTCGGCAACGATCCCCTCGATGACGACGCGCTGCCGGACCGGCTCGGTTACGGTTGGTTCTGGCAGCTCGGCAATGTCCCCGACGATGCGGAGTCACATTATCTCTACGCGGTGTTCGCCGGTTCCGACTTCCAGGAAGGGCTGAGGAACTATCGCGACCTGAAGCTGATGGGGCGGATGCTCGGACAATGGTCGACGAGCATGGATGCCTTCGAGGAGATGATCGCGGCGCGCCGCGGCGCTTTCGCCGAGCGTCTTCCCAAGGTCGACGCGCTGCTGACTTCCGGCAAGCTGCAGAGTCTGCAGCAGGATCGCGGCGCGCTCGCGGCGCGTCTCGAGCAGGTGGCGAACAGCCACGATGTGGCGGCGCTCGCCGCGCCGGACCAGGCGGCGCTGTGGGCACGCGTGCTGCGCGACCAGACCATGCTCGCTCACGATCCCGACACGCCGGCCTACGGCAGGATCCGCGAGCGTCTGGCCATGGTCCGCGGAGTATTGCTCTACCAAATGGACCAGGAATTCGCGGCCCGCTTGTGGAACGAGCGCAAGCAACTGCGGACCCTGGATGCCGCGTTGGCTCGGGCACAACAGGGTTGGAGTCGGCTCCAGAACGGACGTCAGGCAATGCCGGTCGAGACCGGTAGTTTCGCGGAGCAGGTGAGCGCCCTGCAGCAACGGGTTGGCGCGCTTCAGGTGCGACTGGCTGCTGCCGAGACGGCTCAGGGCCAGGCGTTGGCCAAGCTGGCGGTGGCGCGACTCGAGCAGCAGAAGGAGCGGCTGCAGGGGTACCGGGTCCAGGCTCAGTTTGCCCTGGCGACGATTTACGACCAGGCGGCCCATGCCGGCAGCAACAGCAAGACCGCCGCGCCCGTCCCGGATCCGGTTGCCTCGCCTGGAGGATCGCGGCCGTGAGATTCGCCCGCCCGGCACTCGCGCTGCTCGCACGTGGCGACCGCCTCTCTGGCGCTGGGTCCGGTCGCCGAGCCGCGGGGCAGCGATCCCGCCAATCCGCCGACCATCCAGGACCTCGAGTCCCATCCCGCCCAGGCTCGAGAGCGGGGGCGCGGTCAGCGCCACCGAGTCGAGCGCGATGGCGAGCTATCGCAAGTTTCTCGCGCTGCAGGCGACCGATCCGGCGCTGCGGGCCGAGGCGCTGCGCCGGCTGGGGGACCTCAATCTCGATGCCGGGGACCTGCAGCGCATGGAGAGCGAGCTCTCTTCCGTCGACGTGCACGGGGCCGAGGCGATCAAGCTCTACACGACGCTGCTCGCCGTTTACCCCAACTACACGCGCAACGACGAAGTGCTCTATCAGCTCGCGCGGGCCTATGACACCACCGGCCAGCCGGACCAGGCGCTGCACACTCTCGACCTCATCGTGCAGCGCTATCCCCACGCCGCGGACATCGACGAGGTGCAGTTCCGGCGCGGTGAGTTGCTGTTCTCTTCCCGGCGCTACCCCGAGGCGCAACAGGCTTATGCGGCGGTGATCGCCCGCGGCGCCGCATCGCCTTATTACGTGCAGAGCCTCTACAAGGGTGGCTGGACGCTCTACAAGGAAGCGCAGCCGGAGCAGAGTCTGCCGGTATTCGCGAAGCTGCTCGACATCGAGTTGCTGGGGTTGGATGGGCGCGTGCGCCCGCTGACCGACCTGCGGCGCGCCGATCGCGAGCTGGTCGAGGACTCCCTGCGCGTCATGAGCATCACCTTCTCCGAGGACTCCGGCGCGCACTCGATCGATCGGTTCGTGGGCCACTACGGCGCCCGACCTTATGACTCGTTGCTCTATTCGCGCTTGGGCGATCTTTACGTCGCGAAGCAGCGCTACCAGGACGCCGCCGCGACCTACCTCGCTTATGTCGACAGCAACCCGCAATCGGATGCGGCCCCAGACCTCGCGGCGCGGGCCATCCGGGCCTATTCCAAGGGAGGCTTCGGCCAGCTCGTCTTCCAGGCCAAGCGGGACTATGTCGGTGCACTATGGATTCGATACCGCCTACTGGCGCACGCACACCCGGGCGGATCACCCCGAAGTCGTCGCGGAGCTCGAGACCGACCTGAGGGACGTGGCGACCTACGACCATGCCATGGCCCAGCGCACTCACGCTGTGCGTGATTATGCGGAGGCGGCGCGCTGGTATCGGCAGTATCTCGACTCGTTTCCAACCGCAGCCGGATGCCGCCCAGTTGAATCATCAGCTCGCAGACGCGCTGTACGCTGCGCAGAACTACGCCGCGGCAGCGACGGAGTACGAGCACACGGCGTACGACTATCCGCGCAACCCGGAATCGGAGAGCGCGGGCTATGCTGCGTTGACGGCGTATCAGAAGGCAGAGTCGGGACTGAGCGGCAGCGCCCTGGCCGGCCTGAAGCGGCGCGAGATCGATTCCGGCGTCAAATTCGCCCAGGCATATCCGGATCATCCGGACAGCGCGGGCGTGCTGACGCGTGCCGATGAGACGGTGTTTGCCGCGGGCGACCTGCCGCGGGCGGTGCAGATCGCCGGCATACTGCTGGCGCGCAATCCGCCCGCCGACGCGGCGAAGCGGCGCATCGCCTGGACCATCATCGGTCAGGCGGACTACAACCAGCGCAAGTTCGCGGCCGCGGAGCCAGCCTTCATCCAGGCGCGCCAGCTCGTTGCCGCAGACCCGAAGATGAGCGCCGACCTCACGGAGCGCATCGCCGCGTCCGTGTATCGGCAGGGCGCCGCGAAGCGGCAGGCCGGCGATGGCGACGGCGCCGTTCGTGACTTCCTCCGCGTCGAGCAGGTCGCCCCGAGCTCGACCGTCTGCGCGACCGCGCTCTACGACGCCTCCGCGGAGCTCATCCGGCTGCAGGAGTGGAGCCGCGCGGTCCAGGTACTGCAGGACTTCCGCGCGCGCTTCCCCGACCACCCGCTGGGGCCGACGTCGAC
This sequence comes from uncultured Pseudomonadota bacterium, assembly GCA_963726045.1. GTDB lineage: Bacteria > Pseudomonadota > Gammaproteobacteria > Steroidobacterales > Steroidobacteraceae > 13-2-20CM-66-19. Next base: position 179,228 of record CAVSAZ010000005.1, on the reverse strand, counting down.
GCCAAGCTGGCCGTGGCTTACGCCGGCGCCAACCAGCCCATGCAGGCGGCACAGCAGTTCCAGACGATCGCCGCGGAGCCGGCGCAGACCCCGGCGGTCAGGAACGAGGCGTTGCGCCGGGCGGCGGATCTCTACGCCCAGGCAAATGACATTCCGCTGGCCGATGACGGTGCTCACGAAGCTCGTCGCCCAATACCCCACGCCCATTCGCTGATGCCGAGGAGGAGCGCCAGCGGTCTGGCCGACTATGCCGTCAAGGGCGGCGACCTGTCAGCCCGTGACCGCTGGTATCGGGAGATCATCAGGGCGGACGCCGCAGCGGGCACACAGCGTACGCCGCGGACACACTATCTGGCCGCCAAGGCGCAACTTGCGCTCGCCGCCGAGCCGCGCGACGAGTTTCGCGCCATTCGCCTGACTCTGCCGCTGGTGCGGACGCTGAAGGCCAAGCGCGGGCGATGCAGCGTGCGATGTCGGCGTACCGGCTGGCGGCCGCATATGGGGTGGCCGAGGTCACCACGGCGGCGACTTACGAGATGGCGGGCCTCTACGCAGACGCTGGCGCAGGATGTGCTCGCCTCCGAGCGCCCGCGCCACATGAGCGCCCAGGAGCTCGATGAATACAACTCGCTGCTCGAGGACCAGGTGTTCCCCTTCGAGGAGCAGGCCATCAAGGTGTATGGCCTGAATGCGGCGCGCGCCAGCCAGGGCATCTATGACCAGTGGGTGCGCCAGAGCTTCGTCGCGCTGGCGAAGTTGGATCCGGCACGCTACGGCAAGACAGAGCTGATGTCAGATGTGGTCACGACGCTCAATTGAGATTTTCCTCGGCGCGACACTGCTCGTCGCCGTGTCGGCGTGCTCCGTCACGCCGCAGCGCGCGGCATCGCCCGCGCCGCAGGCGGCCGCCGCGGCGCGGCAGGCGGCAGCGGCCAAGCCCAGGTCCGCCGCCGCATACCCGCCGCGGCGCAGGCAGCAATTCGACCGGGCGCTGGCGCTGGCTCGCGCCGGCAATGAGGGCGCGGCCGAGCGCAGCTCGCGAGTCTCGCGCGCCAATATCCGCAGCTCTGCACGCCGCTCGTGAACCTGGGGATTCTCTATCGCAAGAGCGGCGATCTCGATGCGGCGGCGCATGCTTTGCAACAGGCGGTTGCGCGCGATCCGCATAGCGCGCTCGCATGGACCGAGCTCGGCGTCACGCAGCGCCTCGGCGGCAAGTTTCAGGATGCGGAGCAATCCTACGGGCGCGCGATCGCGGCGGATCCCGCCTACGCTGCCCGCCTATCGCGACCGCGGGGTGCTGCGCGACCTCTATCTCGACCAGCCGGCGGCCGCGCTCGGCGACTTCGAGCAATACCGCAAGCTCGCGGGACAGGACAAACCGGTCGTGATGTGGATCGCGGAGCTGCAGCACCGCACCGGCATCAAGGAGCCGCCCGCAAGCGTCCGTCCGGCCACCGCGGGCGTGAGCGCTCAGCCGGCCACGCCAGCCACCGCCGCCGCGACGCCGCGGCCCAGGCGAGGAATTGACATGCGCCCGCAATACCGCTCCTGATGGGCACTCTGCTGGCGATCGCGATCCAGACGCGCGCGCGCAGTCGGTCGCGAACGACCGCATTGCCGGCCGCGCAGCCTGCCGCAGCGTCCGCGCACGCAGCCCAAGCCGGCTCACACCGGCGCAGCGCCCAGCAGCAAGTCGGGAGCGGCACGCGTCGCCGCGGCAGCGCCGGCGAATGCGCCGGCAAGGCCGCCGGCGGCGTCGCCCTGGGCGCGAGCGACATCACGGGCAACAAGGAGCTGCCCAAGGTGATGGTCATCGTGCCGTGGAAGGACTCCCTGGGCGCGGGCGGTGTGATCAAGCCCACGGACAGCCTGATGGACGAGGTGCTGCAGCCGGTCGATCGTGGGGTCTTTCAGCGCCAGATCCGCTATTACGGGCAGCTCGACACCGGCGCGGCGGCCGGCGGCGGGCAGGGTGGCGCCAGTTGGCGACAGCCACTGACGTACCGCGGCGCCCAGGCCAAAGTGGGAGCGGCATCGCAGCTTTTTGGGGTGCCGTCAGTCAGTTTGAGCGGGTCCGGGCCGACAACCGGCCGGACCTCGGGGCGGGTCTCAAGCGGAGTGTCATCATGGGTCTCTGGAGCTTGATCGTCAGATTCTTTCAGGGCGGCGGGGACTTCATGTACCCGATCGCGGTGGTGCTCGTGCTCGGCGCGGCGATCGCGCTCGAGCGCTATGTCTACCTGACCCTCACGGCGGCCGCAACCGCAGCACCTGGAACCAGATCGTGCCGCTGCTCGCGCAGGGCAACTTCCGCCAGGTCGTGCAGCTCACCTCCAAGTCCAACACTCTGTCGGGCACATCCTCGATTACGGCCTGGCGCGCGTCCAGTCCGCCCGCCGGCGCGATGACATCGAGAAGGCGATGGAGGAGAGCATGATGGAGGTCGTGCCGCGGCTCGAGAAGCGCACGCACTACATCGCGACCTTCGCCAACCTGGCGACTCTCCTCGGGCTCCTGGGCACGGTCATGGGCCTCATCCGGGCCTTCGCCGCGGTCGCGACCATCGATCCGGCGCAGAAGGCCAACCTGCTCTCGGCGAGCATCTCGGTGGCGATGAACTGCACCGCCTTCGGACTGATGACGGCGGTGCCGCTCCTGCTCATCCACGCGGTGCATCCAGACCAAGACCACGGAGCTGATCGACAGCCTGGAAATGGCCTCGGTGAAATTCCTGAACGCCATTACCGAGGCAAGACGGCGCCGACCCGGCCGCGCGCCGCCGTGCGCGAAGCCGCGGCCCGGCCGTGGCCTGATCAGCGCCGCCGTCGCGCTCGCACAGCAACCGACGAGGAGACCCCGATGCGCCGCTCCTATCAGGCGCGCAAGCTCCTGAGGCACCAGCGCAAGTCCACCGGGCTGATGCTCGTGTCGATGATCGACATCTTCACGGTGTTGGTCACGTTCCTGCTCATGACCGCCGTGTTTTCCCATACGGTGATCCTGCAGCTGCATCTGCCGACGCCGCAGTCGCAGTTCCGCCGCCGCCGCCGGGTCTGGTGCTGGAGGTGATGGTGCGCAAGAACCTGCTGCAGGTCGCCGACCGCAATAGCGGACCGCTCGCGACGTTTCCCCAACAACGCGCAGGGCTATGACTATGCGGCGCTCACCCAGTACCTGGAGCAGGTCAAGGCCCGCTTTCCCAACATGACCGCAGCCAGCATCCTGCTCGAGCCCGATACGCCCTATGACATCCTGGTGCAGGTCATGGATCACGTGCGGGTCTTCGAGGCGAACAGCGGACTTGAGCACCGTGCAGGCGGAGCTCTTTCCGGACATCTCCGTCGGCGATGCGCCGCCGCTCGCGCAGGTGACACGATGAGCATGTCCAATCGCGCGCGCCGGATGGCGCAGCACCACCTTCGCCACCGGGCCGACGCCGAGCTCAACCTGGTGCCGTTCATCGACATCCTCACCGTGATGGTGGCGTTCCTGCTGGTGTATGCGACCCAGGTCGAGGTCATCCACAACGCCAAGGCCATTCCGCTGCCGGAGTCGATCGCGCAGCAGTCGCCGCATCCGACCGTGGTGGTGACCGTCACCAAGAGCGACATCTACGTGCAGGGCCAGCGCGTGGCCACGGTGCCGCAGGTCCTGGCGCAGACCGGCGATGAGATCGCCGCGCTCAAGGCCGCTCTCGACAGTCAACAGGTCGTCGGAGCGACGACCTCGGGCACGGACCCCGCGCATCGGGAGCTGACCATCATGGCGGACAAGACGCTGCCTTACGCGGTGCTGAAGAAGAGTCATGTCGACCTGCACCGGAGCCGACTACAGCCATATCGCGCTGGCCGTGCTCGAGAAGGAAAAGGCGGTGACCGCCGCCGAGCTGAGATCGTCCTAGATCCTGAGCCGAAGCTGCGCATGGCACTTGCCGCCTATCATCGTGTGTACGAGCTCGCTTGGGATGGAGATCCCGAGTCCAGCCGGCGTTTCCGCCGCATTCTGCGGACACTGCTCATCATCGTCGCGATCCTGGGAGTGGCGATCCCGCTGTTGCCGACGCCCGCGCCGACGGCCGTGGAGACGGAGGTTCCGCCGCAGCTCGCGCGGATCATGATCGAGAAGCAAATTGAAGCCTCCGGCGCCGCCGAAGCCGATCGCGAAGCCGAAGAGTCACGCCCGCGGCCGGCCGTCAAGGAGGCTGTCAGGCCGGCTCCCGAGCGCGCCGACCTCGCGCGCGCGCGCGCCGAGCACTCGATCGACAAGTTCAAGGACCAGCTCGCGGCGCTGCGCCAGCAGATGACGGATACGCCTGAAGAGACGCAAAATCTGACCGGCGCGGTCCACGCCGAATCCCATGCCGAGCGCTCTCTCATCACCTCGCGGGCAGGTGAGGCCAGCGCCGGGATAACCTCCGCGCCCATGAGCCGCGGCTTCGGCGGCGGCGCCGGGTCGCTGCACGGCACGGATGCGGCCAGGGTCACCTCCTCCATCATGCAGTCGGGCCTCAACGCCCGACTCGCCGTCCAACGGCCGGGGCGGCGCCGCCGGCCGCTCGGAGGAGGAGATCGCCATGGTCTTCGACCGCAACAAGGGGGCGATCTACGCGCTGTACGAGCGCGCGCTGCGCATGAACCCGATGTTGCAGGGCAAGCTCGTGCTACAGTTCACCATCGCTCCGAGCGGTGAGGTGACGCGGTGCCGTGTCGTTTCGAGCGAGCTGCACGATCCCGCGCTGGAGCGCGAGATCGTCGCGCGCGTGATGCTGTTCCGCTTCGAGCCGGAAAAGGTCGATCCGACCACCGCGACCAAGCCGATCGACTTCTTCCCGGCCTGACGTCTCCGGGGGATCGATGACAAGAAGTGATGGAGCTGCAGGCGCGGGGCTGCCGCGGCGGCGCCGCGCTCGCCGGCTGCATCCTGTGTCTCGCCGTTGCGCCTTCGCCCGCCCACGCGGCGTGGTATTCCCGCGAACGAATCGATCATGACCACGCAGCATCTACGTCGAGCTGTGGGACACGATGCGACGCATGCCAACGCCGCCATGGATGCGGTGATGGCGGAAATGCATCATGTCGATGACGTGATGAGCGACTTCAAGCCCGATAGCGAGCTGTCACAGATCAATGAGCATGGGGCGCAGCATCCGGTGGTGGTGAGCCCGGAGCTCTACAACCTCATCAAGCTGTCGACCCATTACTCGCAGATCACCGACGGCGCGTTCGACATCACCATGGAGTCCGTCTGGCGGCTCTATGACTTCCGGCGCCACATCCATCCGACCGACGCGCAGATCAAGGCGCTGCTGCCCACCATCGGCTGGCGCCAGCTCATCCTCGATGACCGCCATCACAGCGTCGCCTTCGCCCGGCCCGGCATGGCGATCGGCCTGGGCGGCATCGCGAAGGGCTATGTGGTCGACCAGAGCATCGACATCCTGAAGGCGATGGGCATCCGGCACGCGCTCGTGACGGCCGGGGGCGATACCCGCATTCTCGGGGATCGCAGGGGCCGGCCCTGGATGGTCGCCATCAAGGATCCCGTGGGACCTCAACAAGATCGTGACGCATGGTCCCCGATCGTCAACGAAGCCATCTCCACCTCGGGCGACTACTACCGCGGCTTCGTGCAGAACGGCGTGCGCTACGATCACATCCTCAGCCCGTTCACCGGGCACTCCGCGCAGCTGGTGCGCAGCGCTTCGATCATCGCGCCCACGGCGACGCAGACCGACGGCATGTCGAAGACGGCTTTCGTGCTCGGCCCGGCGAAGACGCTGGCGATCATCAACAGCATGCCGCAGTACGATGCGATCTTCATCGACCCCGACGGGCGCGTCATTTACTCCAAGGGACTGGCGCCAGCCGCCCGGAGCGCCCGCGCCCGCGCCGGCGCCGGAGTCGCCGTTAGCGACTGCACGCCAGCGCTCTCCGGCCAGTAGCGCAAGGGCCTCGCCCGTCAGGCGAAAGATCGGTCCACTCGTCCATGGGCACCGCGCCCAGGCTGCGATAGAAGCCGATGGAGGGCTCGTTCCAGTCGAGCACCGCCCATTCGAGCCGCGCGCAGCCCCGCTCCACCGCGGTGCGCGCCAGATGAGCGAGCAGCCGCTTGCCGACGCCCCGGCCGCGCGCCTCCGGGCGCACGAAGAGATCCTCGAGATAGATTCCCGGACGACCCTTGAAGGTCGAGAAGTTGTGGAAGAAGAGGGCGAAGCCGACGGGCTCGTCGCCGCTGCAGGCGAACACGCACCTCGGCGTAACGGCGCTCGCCGAAGAGCGCCTCGCGCAACTGCGCCTCGGAGGCCGATACCTCGTGCTCCAGCCGCTCGTAGCGGGCGAGATCGCGGATGAATTCCAGCACGAGCGGGACATCGTCGCGGGCTGGCCGGCCGGATCGTGATGGTGTCGCTCATGTAGGCCCTCTGTTGGCTTGCGATCCTGCGTCAGGCGATGCTCTGCAGCCCCTGCGCGATGCCGCCGGCGCTGGTGAGCAGCGCCTCGAAGAGGTCGCGGTCGCCGCGGCCGCCGGCGCGCCAGCGCTGCAACAGGTCCACCTGCATGAGGTTCATCGGATCGATATAGGGATTGCGCAGCCTGATGGAGCGCTGCAGCGTGGGCTCGCCGTCGAGAAGGTTCGTGCTGCCCTTCAGCCACAGCACGCGCTCGCGCGCCTGCTCGTACTCGGCGCGGATCGCGGCCGAGAACCGCCGCAGCGGCTCCGGCACGAGCACGTCATAGGCGGCCGCGATCTCGAGATCGGCGCGGGCGAGCATCGCCTCCACGTCGTCGATCAGGCTGCGCAGGAAGAACCACTCCGCGTATGCGGCGCGCATCCGCTCCGCCCCGTGCCGCTCGATGGCTGCGGCGAGCCCGCTGCCCGCGCCGAACCAGCCGGGCAGCATGTGGCGTGTCTGCGTCCAGGCGAACACCCAGGGAACCGGCAACAGGCCTTCGATGCTGCGGCCGTCCTCGCGGTGCACCGGTCGCGAGCCGACCTGCATCCGCTCGATGACGTCGATGGGTGTCACGGCGCGGAAGTAATCGTGGAACTCGCGATCGCCGTAGACGAGCTGACGGTAGGCGTCGCGGCTCACCTCGGCCAGTGTCGCGGCGCACTCGAGGTGCGCGCGCCGATTGCCGCTCCGCCCCGGCTATGCTGGTGGTCGGCCTCGCGGCCCGACACGGTCGCCAGGCTCAGGGCGTTGAAGGCACGCTCCAGTGTCCGCATTGCGATCGGCCGCAGCCCATAGCCCTGCTTGAGCGGTCTCGCCCTGCTCGCGCACGCGCAGGATCCCGTTGAGGGCGCCGGCGGGAGCCGACTTTGACCAGCGCATCGATGCGGCCACCCCCGCGAGCGATGCTGCCGCCGCGCGCATGGAACACGACGTAGCTATCGCCGTCGCGCTCGTGCAAACAGGCGAGTGCGCGCTGCGCCTGATGGATGGCAAAGCGCGATGCGCACAGTCCACCCTCCTTGTTGCTGTCGGAATAGCCGAGCAACACACACTGGCGACGGTCGTGGGCCTCGAGTGGCGCCGGTAAACAGGCTCGCTCAGCAGCTCGCGCAATGTCTCGCCGCACCGCTCCAGCGCATCCAGGGACTCGAATTGCGGCGCGATGTCGAGCGCGACCTGGCCGGTGCGCTTGTCGTACACGGACGCCCAGCGCGCGAGCAGTCAGCGCTGCGAGGACATCATCGGCGCCGCGCGCGCCGCTCACTATGAAATAACCGACGGCCTCCGGTCCGTAGCGGTGTCTGGCCTGGGCAAACGCCTCGAAGACGGCGAGATTGCGCTTGCCGAGCGCGTCGAGCTCGGTTCTCGGACCGGCATCCTTTTCCAGCATCGCGCGCCAGCAATTGCCGCCGCTCCGCGCCCGAGCGTGCCAACCCAGTCGGGATCATCGATGCCGCGCGCGATGATCTCGTGCAGCACGCCCGCGTGCTGGCGCACATCGAGGCCCGCAAGGTGGAAGCCGAAGGTGTCGATGCGGCGCAGGAGCCGGCGGATGTAGAAGAGTCCGGCATTGGCCCCCTTGTTGGCGGCGAGACTCGCGGCGATGAGCTTCACGTCGTCGCGGAACTGGCGCGCGCTCTCGTAGCCGTTGGCGCGTCCCTCGTAGGCCAGGCGGAGCCGCTCGCCGATCTGCGCCAGAAACACGCGGTAGGGCATGCGGTCGTGCCGGGCCGGGGTCAGGCTGCGCGCGCCCGGCGCCAGCGTCATGTAATCCTCCATCCGCTGTGCTCAGCTCCGCGGATACCGCGACCCGCCCGGCGCTCTGCGACAGGCGTTGGGAGAGCTTGCGGCAGTCCTCGAAGTAGCTGTTGAGGATCATCTGCTGCTGCCGGGCGAGCGTCTCGCGAATCGTCTTGGCGTGCACGTCCGGGTTGCCGTCCATGTCGCCACCCGACCCAGGAGCCGAAGCGCAGGATGGGCGGCAGCTCGATCGAATCGGCGGGAACGCCGTAGCGCTTCTCGAGCGCCTGGGCGATCTCCTCGTAGAAGGCGGGCACGACGCGATAGAGGATCTCGATCAGATAGAAGAGGACCTGCTCGCGCTCATCGCCGACGGTCAGCCGCTCGCGCGGCAGCTCCTCGGTCTGCCAGGCGGTGGTCAGCTCGACCCGGATGCTGCTCCAGAGATTGCGCGAATCCTGCGGTGTCAGCATCGGGTCGAGCCGGTCGAGCAGATGCTGCGCCACGCGCTGCTGCTTGCGCAGCAGCGTGCGGCGGGTCGACTCCATGGAATGCGCGGCGAACACGGGCTCGATGCGCAGGCTGCCGAGCAGCGCCAGCACCTCCTCGAAGCGCAAGCCACGGCTCTTCAGGGTGGCGATGGCGTCTTCCACGCCCGAAGGGCTGCGGGCGGCCGCTGTCCTGGCGGAAGTACGTGCGGCGGCGGCGGATGCGGTGCACTTTCTCCGCGAGGTTCACGGCCTGGAACCACATGGAGAAGGCACGCACCAGGTCGCGGGCGAGCTGCGGCGGCCGGTCGCGAACGGAGGCGGTGAGCTCGAGACGCGCCTGCTCGTCCCCGTTGCGGCGGCGGATGGCGGCCTGGCGGTCGAGCTCCACCAGCTCGAAGAGCTGCAGGCCGCCCTGCTCGAGCAGAATTTCCCCGACCAGCGCGCCGAGCGCGTGCACGTCCTCGCGCAGGGCCTCGTGCTTCGGGGGAAAGTGGATGTCGTTGCGGATCACGTGAGCGGCAGGATGGTAGCAGGAAGGGGCCTGGCTGCCCCAGGCTCCTTACCCTGCCAGCAGCACGGACTCGGCGCGCTCGAGCTCCTCCGGCTGCCCGTAGAGGACTACGACATCGCCATCGCGCAAGCACCGTGTCGCCGCCCGGCTCGCGTCCCAATATCCCCTGGCGGCGGATGCCGGTGAAAGTCACGCCGACACCGCGGCCGCGCACGTCACGCAGCGTCCTTCCGACCGCCCAGGCGCCGGGCGGCACGACCACGGACTTGATCTCTTCGCGATACTCGTGGCTTTCATCCAGCGGCCGCGCATCGCCCCGGCGGATGATGTTTCTCAGGACGGAGTAGCGGTGGCTGCGGATGTCGCCCATCGTGCGGACCACCCGCGATACCGGTACGTGCAACAGCATCAACACGTGTGAGACCAGCATCAGACTGGCTTCGAAGGTTTCCGGCACGACCTCGGTTGCGCCGGCCTCCTGCAGGTCCTTGATCCGGGTGTCGTCCTGCGTGCGCACCAGGATGGGCACGTCGGGCCGCAATCGGCGGATGCTGCGTAAGATGCCGACGGAGGTCGCCGAGTCCGAGAAGCTGATCACTACCGCCGTCGCGGTCTCGAGGCCGGCCTTGGCCAGGATCTGCTCATCGGCCGAATCGCCGAACATGACCGGGTCGCCGGCCTGACGCGCGGCGGCGATGCGCGCCGGGTCGAGATCGAGGGCGATGTATTCGAAACCCTGCGACTCCAGCACCCGAGCCACGTTCTGACCGACGCGCCCGAAGCCGCAGAGAATGACGTGCTCGCGCATTCCGATCTCGCCGGTCGCCGCGCTTTCGCGCTCGAAAGCGGTGCGCGGCGGTCCCGCTTCCCGCAGCAGCAGGCGCGCGATGCGCTTGTTGTTGTTGATGAGAAGCGGACTCAGCATCATGGAGAGGACGATTGCCACCAGCAGCGGCTGGCCGAAGCTCCGGCGGGACGAGACCGGTCGCGAGCGCGATCGTGCATGAGGGCAACGCCGAACTCACCGCCGATGGAGATGACGATGCCGGTGCGCAGCGCCTTGAATCGCGATCCGGTGAAGGGGCGGGCGACGAGCGTCGCGACCGCGGTCTTCAGGATCGACGATGGCGGCGAGCCAATAGATGACCGCCGCCAGCTCTCCGGCGAGCAGACGCACATCGAGCAGCATCCCGACCGAGACGAAGAAGAGCCCGAGGAGGATGTCGCGAAACGGCCGGATCACCGACTCGATCTGATGCCGGTACTCGGTCTCGGCGAGCATCATCCCGGCGAGAAACGCGCCCAGGCCCGGCGACAGCCTGGCGAGGCTCGACACCCATGCGGCGGCCAACACCACGAGCAGCACGGCAAGCGTGAACAGCTCCCGCAGTCGGCTGTGGGCCATCTCCCGGAAGAGCGGCCGCAGCAGCCAGTGGCCGGCCGCGAGCACCGCCCCGATCGCCAGCACGCCGCCGGTCACGGCCTCGAGTACGGCGCGCTCGTCGAGGCGCCCGGGCCCCGCCGCGAGCGCCGAGGCCAGCGCGAGGAACGGGACGAAGGCGAGGTCCTGGAAGAGGAGCATGCTGAAGGCGAGCCGGCCGTGGGTGCGGTTGAGCTCGGCGCGCTCGGTGAGCTGGTGCAGAAGGATGGCGGTGGAGCTCATGGCGAGCGCGCCGCCCACCACGATGGCCGCCGGCCAGGGGATGCCGCCGAATCGGGCCAGGCCGGCGAATACCGCCGCGGTCGCGGCGACCTGTGCCGAACCCAGTCCGAATACCTCGCGCCGCATGGCGATCATGCGCGGCAGTGCGAACTCGAGGCCGAGCGTAAAGAGGAGGAATACGACGCCGAGCTCGGCGAGGAGAGCCGTGGTGGCGGTGCTGTCCACGACCGCAAGCGCATGGGGACCCAGCGCCAGGCCCACCAGTAGATAAGGAATGGTCGTCGGCAGCCCGAGCCGCCGGGCGACCGTCACGAGCAGCACCGCGGCGGCGAGAAGGATCAGAACCTGACTGAGCGGCTGCATGGGCGCCATTGTAATGTTAGGCGCCCACGGCAGATGTCCGGGCCTTCTTCAGGCCCGAAAGCGAACCAGAAAGCGGCCCGGGCCGTCCCGGGGCCGCGAGATTAAATGGAGCTGATTTGCTGGCCGCCCATAGCGGCAGGATGCCGGCTGTGCGCCAATGAGGAACATCGGAGACGTAGACTTCCTCGTCCGGCTGCCGCGGCCATCGGCTGGCGTCCCTCCAGCATCTCGAGCAGCGTCTCGCGCGCGCGGGCGACGCGGCTCTTGATCGTTCCCACCGCGCAACCGCAGATCTCCGCCGCCTCCTCGTACGAGAAGCCGCTCACGCTCACCAGGATGAGAGCGGTGCGCTGGCCCGGCGACAGCGAGGCGAGGGCGCGATTCAGGTCCCGGAGCTCGAGCTTGCCGTCGTGGTCGGGCGGCACGCTCGGCTCGGGCAGCAGCTCGATGTCCATGCCGTGCGCCTCGAACTTGCCGCGCCGCAGCTGCGAGTAATGCTCGTTGCGCACGATGGTGAACAGCCACGCCTTGAGGTTGGTCCCCGGCTTGAAGCGCTGGATGTTGTTGATGCGCGCATCAGTGCTTCCTGTACCAGATCGTCCGCGCGCACGCCGTCACGGCAGAGCGAGCGGGCAAAGGTATGAAGCTGAGGCACCAGAGCCACCATGTCGTCGGTCACCATTTGCAGCTCTTCTCCGGCCCCGCAAGGGGGCTGCGATGCGAGTGTTTCGTAGTTCATGTGGGCAAGTTACTTGCTGCCGCGCGCCGCCGAAGTCGGCGGGTGGCGCGGAAGGGAGGGGAGGAGCTTCCCGAGCTCGTGTCGGACGATTCCTACTGGATTGGCGAAAAGTCGCCTGCGGCGCTTTTCGCGGCCAGCCGACTGGCCGTTTTTTGGTCTCGCGGCCCCGGGAACGGCCCGGGGCCGCTTACTGGCTTGCTTTCGGGCTGCGGCCGGAGGGGAGCGGAGCTAGGCCCTGCGGAAGTCGACGGCGGGCAGCTGCATCGAGCGGCGGTATTTGGTCACCGTGCGGCGCGCGACCTTCACGCCGCGGTCGGCGAGAAGCTCCGTCAGCTGCACGTCGGACAGCGGGTTGCGCCGGTCCTCGGCGGCGATGAACTCCCGCAGCAGCGCGCGGATGGCCGTGGCGGAGCACGAGCCACCGCTCGTCGTGGCGAGCTGGCGCGAGAAGAAGCGCTTGAAGGCGACCACTCCGCGCGGGGTCGCCATGAACTTGTGGCTGGTCGCGCGCGATACCGTCGACTCGTGCAGCCCGAGCTCATCGGCGATCTCGCGCAGCGTGAGCGGCCGCATGGCGAGGTCGCCATATTCGAAGAAATTCCGCTGCCGCGTCGACCACCGCCTCGGCCACGCGCTGAATGGTCAGGAAACGCTGCTCGAGGTTGCGCACCAGCCAGCGCGCCTCCTGCAGATGCTGCGCGAGGAGCGCGGTCTCGCCGTCGCGCGCCTGGCGGAAGTAATCCGCGTACTGTTGGTTCACGCGAATGCGCGGGTAGATGGCCGAGTTGACCGTGACCAGCCAGCGTTTCTTCTCCTTGCGCACGATCACGTCGGGAACGATCGCGCGCGGCTCGAACGTGCCGACCTTCGAGCCCGGGCGCGGATCGAGGCTGCGGATCAATTCCATGGCGAGGCGCAGCTCTTCCTGCGAGCAACCGAAGCGCCTCGAGAAGCCGGCTGTTGTCTCTGGCGGCCATCAGCGGCAGCCTGTTCTGCACCACATCGAGGGCGATGTTGCGGCCGGGGGTGTCGCGATCCATCGCCTCGAGCTGCAGCGCGAGGCACTCGCCGAGGCTGCGCGCCGCGATGCCGTTCGGCTCGAGCGTCTGCACGATGCGCAGCGCCGTCTCGATCTCTCCCGGCGCCGCGCCCGGCGCCAGCGCCTGCCACGTCCTCGAGCGGCAGGCGCAGGAAGCCGTCATCGTCCAGGGCGTCGATGACGAGATTCGCGAGCACGTGATCGCGCTCGGTCAGTCCCAGAAGCAGCAGCTGCTCGCGCAGCGAGTCATGCAGGGTCGAGGGAGAGGCGGTCCATTCCGTCCAGTCGGGCGTCGTCCTCGCCGCTGCCGCCACCGCCGCCGGTGCTCGAAAAATCGAGGTCGTCCCGGGAGCTGTCCTCGCTCGTCTCCTCGCCCTCGGATCGCGAATCGGACGCTTCCGCCGCTTCCGCGCTCTCCTCCAGAAAGGGATTCTGCGCGATCGCCTGGTGCAGTTCTTGCACGCACTCCAGTGCGGAAAGTTGCAGCAACTTTACTGACTGCTGCAGCCGGGGTGTCAGCGTGAGCTGCTGCTTCAGGCGCAGTCCCAAAACGGCATTGGACATTCGAGGAACCCTCTCTCACAAGTCGGCACCGCCCCGGCCTCGGCGGCGCAACATGCCCCCGGGGAGAACTTGCAAGGGCGTGTAAGAACGCCACGGCGCCGAGCCCTGGCTGAAACTCCCGTACGAGCGACATGACATCAATTCATGACGATGAACCCGGTTCCCGCCCAGATGCGGCACGCACGTCCAGCATGGGCGTGCGGCAGCAGCCTGGCGAGTGGGAGCGCCTCGCGCGCCGCAACGATGAGCTGGAAACGGTGCTCGGCGCCGGCCACATCGGCTATTGCCGTTTGCGGCGCTGCGGGGGCGGTGCTCGAGGCCAACTCGCAGTTCAAAGCGGAATGGGGCTGGCCACCGGATCAGGTCCTGTCCTGGGACGCCGTGGAGTCACGCGTCGACGCCGGCGATCGCGGACGGTTCGGCGATGCCGTGCGCCAGGCGCTCGCAGGCTCGGCGCCGCTGGATATCACTGTGCGCGTGAGACCAGCCGACCGGCAGCAGGATACGCGCTGGCTCGCGTTGCGCGGCTGTATCGTCAGAGGCGGCGATGACACCGGCGTCCGCGGATCTGGTCATCACATCGCGCAACGTGACGAGCGAGTATCGAGCCAATGACGAGTTCCTCTCGGTGATCTCGCACGAGCTGCGCTCGCCGCTCAATGCCATCCTCGGATGGAACCGCATTCTCGCGATGAAGTGCGGTAAGGACCCGGAAGTCGCGGCGATCGCGCCTCGCGTCGAGCAGAGCGCGAAGGCGCAGTTGAAAATCGTCAACGACCTGGTGGATCTCGGGCGGGTGAGTGCCGGGAAGCTCAAGGTGGAGCCGCGTCCGATGCAGCTCGCGCGGGTGGCGCGGTTCGCGATCGACGTGGCGCGGCCCGCGGCCGCCGCAAAAGGGATCGAGATCGAGACCCGGTTCGCGGCCGGCGCCGGCGAGATGTGTGGCGACCCGGACCGCCTGCAGCAGGTGGTGGGCAACCTGCTCTCCAACGCCATCAAATTCACGGCCAGCGGGCGGCCGGATCACGGTGGGGCTGCGTGAGGACGGCGCATTCAGCGAGCTCACGGTCGAGGATACCGGTCAGGGCATAGCGCCGGAGCTGCTGCCGCACATCTTCGACCGCTTCAGACAGGGCCATGACTCGAGCACTCGTCAGATCTCCGGGCTCGGGCTCGGTCTGCCCCTGGTTCGCGAGATCGTCGCGCTGCACGGCGGTTCCGTTGCCGCGCACAGCGCCGGAGCGGGTACCGGCGCAATCTTTACTGTCCGCTTGCCAAGCGTCCGATCCACTGCTGCCGTCGTCCTCTGAGGTAGAGGCGCGCGAAGAGCGAGGCGCCGCAACGGCGGCAGGCGCTCGCAGGGACTGTCGATCCTGGTGGTGGATGATGAGTTGGAAGCGCGCACGATGGTCGCGGAGATGCTGCAGCTGGAGGGCGCCGCGGTCACCGTCACCGATTCCGCGCCCGCCGCGCTGCGGCAGCTGCAGGCGGAGGGCGCGCATTTCGACATCGTGGTCACCGACATCGGCATGCCGCTGGAGGATGGCTACTCGCTGGTGCGCAAGCTGCGCTCGAGCCAAGCGGGGAAGGCAGATGCTGGCGATCGCCGTGACCGGCTTTGCATCCCAAAGCGATGTCGCGGCGGCCATGGATGCCGGATTCGATCTGCACGTGCCGAAGCCTGTGGACTTCGACACCTTCGTGCCGCTCGTACGCCGCCTGGCCAACGATCGGCGTCTGCCCGCAAGCGAATAGCGAGGCGGTCCAGGCCACTGCCCCGGGCCTGCAGGGACGCAAAAAAAAGCGGGCCGGTCGCACGACGGCCCGCCAAACGGGGGGTCTAGCGCGAAGATGCAACCGCCATGCCAGCGCCGACAGGCGCCCTAATAGGGTTCTCGGGGTCCACCGGCCCGCCAAGCTCTGTAAAAAGGCACAGCGGGTGAAAATTGTGCAGCCCCCGGCGCAGCCGGCTTTCGGCCCAGTTGGCGGCACTGGTGATGGGGGGTGCACGGAACATTTGGCCCATCTCATGCTTAAGCATCCGCCCGTTTCCTTAGCCGGGGCCTCTCACCCGCAGCAGCGGGATGCCCGAAGGTGGACCGCATGAGCCATAAGTACACGATAGCAGCGCTGCGGGAACTCATATCCGTACATCAGGACAGCGAGCACGCGCTGCAGCTGTGCGCCGCGTCACTCCGGCCCCAGCCCCCTGGGTGAGCTCTGTGTCCGCGGCGGCGCCGAATGTGCCGTCGCGATCGGCGAGCTCGAGGCGTTGGTCGAGCGGCTGGGTGGCGGCCATCAGGCCCACGGCGCGGCGGTCGCACTCTGGCGCAGCGGCTGGGCCGGGTTGCGCGACCGCTCTTGCGCGCGGCGAGGATGGAGCTATCCTCGATGGGTGCGAGCGCGGTCAGAGCTGGATCCTGGAGGCGTATCGCAACGCGTTGGACGATCACCTCCCGGATTTCGTGCGCGACGCCGTGCTGCGCCAGTTCGAGGTCCTGATGAGCACTCACGATGCGATCCGCGGCTGTCGCGCACGGCGACCTGTCCGCGGCGAGGCGGCGGCTTCCGGTGCACAAGCAGGTCAACACTAGGACCGAGTTCCCGCTGACGCGATGGTCCACCAGCCCGGTCATTGTGGGTATCGGCGTGGGGCTGCTCGTCGGCCCCCTGGGGCTGAGGCTCATCGAGCCGCAGCTCTCGGAGGACGGCGCGCTCGTTCAATCGGTGAGCGAAGCAGCCCTGTTGATATGTCTGTTTTGCGCCGGTCTGCGCCTGCGCGCGCCGCTCGAGTGGGCGCCGTGGCGGGCGCCGCTGCAGCTCGCCTCGCTGACGACGGTTTCCGCGGCGCTGCTGTCGGCCGGGGCGGCATATCTCATCTTCAGGATCAGTCTGCTGCAGGCTGTGCTGTTGGCGGTCGTCCTCGCGCCCACAGATGCGGTGCTGGCTGCGGACGCGCACGCGACAGGAGAGGGCGAGCAAGAGCTCGTCCCGTTCGCTCTCGCATCGGAGGGTGCCATCACCAGCGCGATCGCGGCGCCGGTAGTCGTATTGGTGCTTGCGCGGATGGGCCTGACGGCGGCCGGCGGTGTCCTCCTCGGCTCCCGCACGCTCACGTTCTCCTGGGCGCTGGCCGGCGGAGCGGCGGTAGGCTGGCTGATCGGCCTGGCCGCATCGCGCTGGCTGGCGCTGTTCGATCGCGACCGCCAGGGCGACCTGCTCGAGGAGATGATCGTATTCGCCACCGGCGTGCTGGCGTATGTCTGCGCGCTCGCGCTGCGGACCGATGCGCTTCTGGCGGCTCTCTGCGCCGGGCTGGCGCTCTCACATGCCGGCCGCCGGCGGGGTACGCGCAAGCAGCCGCTCGGCATGCGCGTGCTCAGATTTGCCGGCCGGGCGGAGCGGGGCGCGACAGTCGTCGTGATGGTGTTGCTCGGCACGCTGCTCGGCGCCGGCAACTTCACTCCGCGTGCGATACTCTACGCTGCGGTGCTGTTGATCCTGGTGAGGCCGGTCGCGGTACGCCTCGGCCTGGGACAACCCTTGATAGCCCCGGCGCAGCGCCGCATGGTCGAGCTTTTCGCCGCCCGCGGAACGGCGGCACTTTACTGTCTCGCGCTCGTTCCCGGCCACGATCTGCCGGCGCGCGTTCGGGAAGCAACTCGAGAGTACCGTACTGGTGGTGATCGTCGTATCCATCATCGCCAGTGCGGTGTCGGCTCTCACCGCGAGAAAACCCACTCCAGGGGCGGCGCTTTGAGCGGGCGCACGCGGCGGTCGCGCCCGCGCTTGGCGGCGCGCCGTGGAGAGCATACAGTTGACCGCCCTTTACGGGCTGAAGGCGAGCAAATGGCACACGCTTTGATCATCGACGACGACGCGGACGTGGTGGAGTGGCTGCAGGAAGTGGCGCGCATGGAGGGCTTTACCGTGGCTCGCGCGCAGAGCCTGCGCGATGCCCGCATCGAGCTCGGCCGCCAGCGTCCCGACGTCCTCCTCACCGATCTGCAGCTTCCCGACGGTGAGGGTATCGAGCTGCTGCGCGAGCTCGAGCAGCCCGAGGCCACCGAAGTCATCGTCGTCACCGGGCACGCCACTGTCGACAGCGCCGTGGCGGCGCTGCGGGCGGGCGCCAGCGATTACCTGGTGAAGCCCGCGGACCTGGAGCGCGTGCAGGCGGTGTTGCGGCATGCGAAGAAAACCTCCGCGCTGCAGCACGAGATCGGCGAGCTGCGGGATGAGCTGCGGCGCCTGGGCCGCTTCGGCCGCATACTGGGCAGCTCGCAACGCATGCAGGTGCTGTACGATCAGCTGACACGGGTGGCGCCGACCTCGGCCACTGTCATGTTGATCGGGGAGAGCGGCACCGGCAAGGAGCTGGCGGCGCAGACGACTCCACGAGCTCTCGCGGCGGCGCACCAGCGCCTTTCTGCCGCTCAACTGCGGCGCCGTGGCGCCGCAGCTCATCGAGAGCGAGCTCTTCGGTCACGAGCGCGGCAGCTTCACCGGCGCCGACCGGCAACACAAGGGCTTCTTCGAGCGCGCCAACGGCGGCACGATCTTTCTCGACGAGATCACCGAGATGCCGATGGAGCTGCAGGTGAAGCTGCTGCGGGTGCTCGAGACCGGCACCGTCAACCGCGTCGGCGGCACGCAGCCGATCGCCAGCGACGTACGGGTCATCTGCGCGACCAACCGGGAGCCGGAGAAAGCCGTGGCCGACGGCAAGCTGCGCGAGGATCTCTATCACCGTCTGAACGTCTTTCCGATCCGCCTGCCGCCGCTGCGTGATCGGGAGACCGATATCGAGCAACTGGCGCAGTTCTTCCTCGAGGAGCTCAACCGCACCGAGGGGACGCACAAGACGTTCTCGCGCGATGCGCTGGTACGCCTCTACCAGTACGGCTGGCCGGGCAACGTCCGCGAGCTGCGCAATTACGTGCAGCGCGCCTTCATCATGGCCGACGACGTCATCGAATGTGACATAACCGTGAGCGATGCGTCCTCGCCCAAGCCCGATGACGGAACGACCATTACCATCCGCGTCGGGACGCCGCTGGAAGAGGTGGAGCGCCGGGTCACTATGGCGACGCTGGCGTACTGCGGCCACGTAAAGCGCAAGGCGGCGGAGATTCTGGGCGTCAGCCTGAAGACGCTCTACAACCGTCTGGAGACGTACAACGGCAAGGAAGCGGGCGGCGGCCGGTCCCCGTCCCAGGTCAAGGATGAGGAGCCCGATACCGGCCGGGATTCGCTGCGTTGAGCCTGCGTCGGACGATTCCTACAGCCCGTCGCGTTGCAGTTCCCGTGGCCGCTTCCGCAACTCCCATAGGCTTGCGCGCGATGACGCGCCTACCCTGATGCCGGCCATTCGAGTCGCAGTCGTAGATGATCATCAGCTCGTACGGATCGGGTTGCGGCAGATCATCGAGGCGCAAGCCGATTTCGTCTGGGCCGGTGAGGCTAAGACGGGACGCGAGGTGCTGACGCTGCTGCGCAGCGGCCCATGCGATGTGTTGCTGCTGGACCTTTCGCTGCCCGACATGTCGGGGCTGGATGTGCTGCGGCAGATCAAGTCCCATCACGAAGCCGTGGCGACGCTGGTGTTGAGCGCCTATCCGGAAAGCCAATATGGGCTGAACGTGCTGCGGGCCGGAGCGAGCGGCTTCGTGAGCAAGAGCGCCGACGACGGCGAGCTTTGCCGCGCGATCCGCGCCGCGGTGCGCGGCGGCCGCTACGTGAGCCCGGAGCTCGCGGAAATGCTGGTGAGCGGCCTGCAGGGCGCTCCGGGCGAGCCGCGGCACAGCGTGCTGTCGGAGCGGGAGTTCCAGATCTTCTGCAAGCTCGCCGAGGGACGCAGTGTGTCGGAGATCGCCGCCAATCTCTTCCTCAGCGTGAAGACCGTCAGCACCTACCGCACGCGGATACTGGAGAAGATGGGAATGAAGACGAACGCCGACATGACTTACTACGCGATCAAGAACAACCTGGTGCAGTGAGGCGTGTGGTGGGCGCTCAAGCGCGATCCCGCGGGCAACGGCTCATCCAAGGCCGAGCGGCGCATCCTCCTCATCGAGGACTCCGCGGTGTTGTCACGACGCCTGGTCGACCTGCTGTCGGAGCCCGGGCGAGTGTCCGTCGCGGCGCAGGCGGCGACGCAGTCCGAGGCGCTGCTGCGCCTGCAGGAGGCGTACCTACGATGTGCTCGTCGTCGACATCGAGCTGGCCGAGGGCAATGGCGTGGCCGTCATCCGTCAGGTACGGCAGCTTTATCCGCCGCTGATGCGCAGCCTCTGGTGGTGGTGTTGACCAATTACGCATCGGACTTCGTGCGCGATCACTGTTTCGCGGCCGGCGCCGACTATTTCCTCGACAAGATGCGGGACATCTCCCAGTTGAAAGCCGTGGTCGTGGACGGCCATCACCGTTGATTGGCTGAGCTCAGGTCGTGCGGCACTGTGACGCGTAGGGTCGTGCCGGCGCCCGGCATCGACTCGATCTCGAATTGACCGCCGAGCGCGCGCACCCGTTGGCGCATGCCGGCGATGCCGTGTGACCGTGGATTTCGCGGCTGGCGGCATCGAAGCCGCTGCCGTCATCGCGCAGCGTGATCCGGCAGGCGGCCTGCTCCAGCGCGAATCGCAGAGTCACCGAGCGGGCGCCGGCGTGCCGGATGACGTTGGTGATGCCTTCCTGGACGATCCTGAAAAGAGCGATCGCGATGTCCTTCGTGAGCGGCGAGATGTCCTCGGGCAGCACCAGCTCGGCGCGTAATCCCGCCTTGGCGCATGCCGACTCGACGTACGCGCGCAGGGCGATCGGCAGGCCGAAATGATCGAGCAGAGAGGGTCGAAGGTCTTCCACCACACGGCGCTTGAGGTCCATCGCCTCATCGAGAACGCCGCCGAGCTGCGCCAGACGCTCCTGCAGGGCGGGGTCCGTCACTCGCGATTGCACCCAGGAGAGATCCATCTTGGCCGCGGTCAGCAGCCCCCCGAGCTCGTCGTGCAGACTGCGGGCGAGCTCCGATTTTTCTTCCTCGGCGAGCTCCTGCAGGTGCGTCGACAGGGCAGAGAGCTCGCGCGTCCGCGCCTCGATGAGGCTCTCCAGGTCTTTCACGTGAGCGTGACTCCAAGCAGACTCGGGATTGGACAGATGCGCGGAGCAAAAAAAAGCCCCGCACCAGGCGGGGCTTTTTTCGACCGCGAGAGCTTTACTTCGGGGCCTTCTTCTTGGACATGTGCTTCTTGTGGGAAGCCTTCTTGTGCATGGCCTTGTGATGGGTCGACTTCATGGTGCCGGACGAGGCGGCGGCCTGGGGAGCAGCGGCAGCGGTGGTCACCGCGATGACCGGGCTGGCAACCAGCAGGGCGCCGAGGATGGCGGGCAGGAGCTTCTTGAGCATCGACATCTCCAAAATAGCGAGGATTGAGAGCAGTGTGGAATCTCCCGGGCTCTCTGGCCCGGCGGCGCGCATTATCTCCGCAACCCGGGCGGAGAGGCCTTCCATGACCCAAAAGTAATGTTGTTCGCCCGCGCCGACAACGGCGCTGCTCTGTCCGGTCTCGCTAAATATTTGATTTAACTTAAATATTTTGGATTGCTACGCGGCTAGTGTCCCTGAAATGCGACCAGCGTCCGGACGGGCACGTCGAGCGCCTGCAGCCGTCGGGAGCCGCCGAGGTCCGGGAGGTCGATGACGAAGCAGGCCGCCAGAATCTGGGCGCCGAGGGAGCGCAGCAGCTTCACTGCCGCTTCGGCGGTGCCGCCGGTGGCGATGAGGTCGTCGACCAGGATGATGCGCTCGCCGCGGGCCACTCCATCGCGGTGCATTTCGATCTCGTCCAGGCCGTACTCGAGCGAGTAGGCGACGCGCACGGTCTCGTGCGGCAGCTTGCCCTTCTTGCGGATCGGGCACGAAGCCGGCGGCAAGCTGGTGGGCGATGGCGCCGCCCAGAATGAAGCCACGCGCCTCGATGCCGGCGACACGATCCACCTTGGAGCCGGTCCAGGGCCGCACCAGCTCATCGACCGTGCGGCGGAACATCGGCGCGTTGCCGAGCAGTGTGGTGATGTCCCTGAACTCGACCCCGGGGCGGGGATAGTCCGGAATGGTACGGATCGAGGCCTTGAGCTCTTGCAGTGCGGTTGGGTCCATGGACCTGACTGTACACCGTCCGCGAACGCCGCGGCACGCCGGGGAATCTGGGACAATGGGTCATGCAAGCAATCGATTCATTGCTCGAGCGGCGCTCAGCCAAGACTCTCACCGATCCTGCTCCCGATGAGCGGCGCGCTCGGCGCTGCTGCTCGAATGCGCCGCACGCGCGCCTGATCACGGTCGACTGCGTCCGTGGCGCTTCATCGTGATCCGCGGCGCGGCGCGCGAGCGGCTGGGGGAGCTGATGGCCGAGCAGCTGCGGCGCAAGCTCCCGGCCGCAAGCGCCGAGACCCTGCAGCGGGAGCGGCAAAAGGCGCTGCGCGCACCTCTCATCGTCGTCGTGGCGGCCGTTTGCAACACCGAGGCCAGGATTCCGGCCGTCGAGCAGCTGCTCGCGGCGGGTGCCGCGGCGCAGAACATGATGCTTGCCGCCACGGCACTCGGATTCGGCGCCATGTGGAAGACGGGTGATGCCGCCTATGACGACAGGGTGAAGGCAGCTCTCGGTCTCGCGGACGGCCGATGCGATCGTCGGATTCATGTACCTGGGCACTCGCGCCCGCCGACGGCGTGCCGCCGCCGGTGCGGGCCGAGTGGCAGGACAGGGTGAGCTACTGGACCGGGGACAGCTGATTCAAGGCTTGACCACTGCCAGCACGACGATGGCGATCAGCAAAAGCCCCGGCAGCTCGTTGAATATCCGGTACCAGCGCTGGGAGTGGCGGTCGCGCCCATCGCGAAAGTCGCGCACCAACTTGTAGCACCAGAGGTGATAGCCGACGAGTGCGGCCACCAGTCCGAGCTTCACGCGCAGCCACAGGAAGCCGAGATAGGCCGGCGCGGCGGCCACCATCGAGACGCCAAACGCGATAGCGAGCGACGGCGCCCACGGTCATCAGGGCGAAGCAGGCGCCGCTCCATCACCACGAAACGCTCGCGGCCGGGCGGATCCGTTGCGACCGAGTGGTAGACGAAGAGTCGCGGCAGGTAGAAGAGGCCGGCGAACCAGGTAACGACGAAGACTATGTGAAACGCCTTGAGCCAGAGCATTACGTATGTTACCGCAAGATCGCACGGTCCCTCGGCGGCTCGACCGCTGGCACGGATGCGCTGGCCGCAAGGACCAATTCCGGTGACAATTCGGGGATGAAATCCCGTTCCCGCAGCAAGCGCCCGGCTACAGCCGAGCCGCCGGACCCCGCGCGCATACTCGTGATCGACGTCGGCGGCTCCCACATCAAATTTCGCATGGGGGCCCGCGGCGCGATCCGAAGTTCGTCTCCGGCCCCGCACATGACCGCCGCCGACATGGCGCGGCAGGTGTGCAAGCTCGCCCGCGATCTCCCCTACCAGGCCGTATCGATCGGTTACCCGGGGCTGGTGTTGCGCGGCCGGATCTCCGCCGAGCCTTTCAACCTCGGCGCGGGTTGGGTCGGCTATGACTTCGAGAAGACCTTCGGCCGGCCGGTGCGGGTGATCAACGATGCGACCATGCAGGCGCTCGGCAGCTATGAAGGCGGTCGGATGCTCTTTCTCGGTCTCGGCACCGGCCTCGGCGCGACGCTGATTCTCGATGGCACGGTGGAGCCGATGGAGATCGGCCATATGCCCTACAAGCACGGCCGCACGTTCGAAGACTACGTTGGCGAGCGCGGGCGCGAGCGCCTGGGCAACAAGAAGTGGCGCAAGACCGTGGTCGAAGTCGTCGCCCGGCTGAAGGACGGTACTGGAAGCGGACTATGTGGTGTTGGGAGGCGGGAATGTCGCGCGTCTGAAGGAGTTGCCCGAGGCCACCCGCGTGGGCGACAACCTCAACGCCTTCAAGGGCGGTCTGAACCTGTGGCGCGGCGATCGATCCCGCTCGCCGCCGCCGGCGCCCGCCGCCAGCGCGTGCCGGCGCGACCGCGGTCCCGCAAATGAGCGCTGCCAATGCCCGTGGGCGCGCCCGGCCTGCCGCCGACCTGGTCGAGCAGCGCCAAGGAGATGGTCGGCTGCTCGCTCGGTCCGTCGCGGCTCTGGTTCACGATCGGCGGCGGCATCCTCAACGAGGTCTACCATCCGCGTGTCGACATCCCGCAGATCCGCGACCTCGGCTTCATCGTCGCCGACGGGCACGGGTTCTGGGTGGAGGTCAAGCGGATGTACCGCCATTCCCTGGCGCTCGCCGCACCGGGGGTGCCCGCCGTGCGCATCGTGCATCGGCACGAGCGCTTCGAGCTGACACTGCGCATCGCGCCCTCGCGCGAGCGGGACGTACTGCTCATGGAGGTCGAGCTCACCGGTGATGACTCGCTGCGGCCGTACGCGCTGCTCGCTCCGCATCTGGGTGGCACCGGCAACGACAACTCTGCGCGCCATTGTCGGCCATCGCGGGCATCGTGTGTTGTGGGCGGAGCAGGGACCTTACGCGCTGGCGCTGGCCGCCGTGACATCCGATCAGCAGGATGCCTGGGGGCGTGCGAGCTGTGGGTTCGTAGGCGCGAGCGACGGCTGGCAGGACTTCGCGCACAACGATGCGATGACGTGGGAGCACGCCAATGCCGGGCCGGGCAACATCGCTTTGACGGGGGAGCTGCCCCGCAAAGCGGTGCTGGCGCTCGGTTTCGGCAGCAGCACGGAGTCGGCCGCGACCCTGGCCCTGAGCGCGCTCTTCGAGCCCTTCGAGGCCACCTGGCAACGCCAGATCGATGACTGGAGCGGCTGGCAGCGGGAGTGCGCCGGGCGCACGACGCTGTCCGATGGCCTGCCTGCCGAGTGCGTGAGTCAGTTCCAGCTATCGGCCATGGCGCTGCGCACGCATCTGGACAAGACGTACCCGGGAGCGATGGTCGCCAGTCTGAGTGTCCCGTGGGGCAACACCAAGGAGGAGCGGGAGGGCTATCACCTCGTCTGGCCGCGCGATCTGTGCGAATGCGCCGGCGCGTTGCTGGCGGTGGGCGCGACACGCGAGGCTCTGGAGACGTTGCGCTATCTGCGCGCCACGCAGCTCGCCGACGGTCATTGGAATCAGAACCAATGGCTGGGCGGCAAGCCGTACTGGACCGGCGTACAGCTCGATGAGACCGCTTTCCCGGTGCTGCTGGCCGCGCAGCTCGAGGAGCGCGGCGCGTTGGACGGCATCGAGGTCGGCGACATGATCCGCCGCGCTCTCGCATTCATCGTCTGCAACGGTCCGGCGAGTGACCAGGACCGATGGGAGGAAGACGCGGGAATCAACACCTTCACGCTGGCCGCGTGCATCGCGGCGCTGGTTTGCGGCGCGCGGTATCTGCCTGCCGAAGCGCGCGAGCTCGCGCTCGCAATCGCCGACTACTGGAATGCGAGCCTCGAGGATTGGACCGCCGTCAGCGACACCCCGCTCTGCGGGCGCCATGGACTCGCCGGCTACTACGTGCGTGTGGCGCCGCGCGAGGCGATGCGCGACCGGAGCGCGCTGCAGCGCGTGCTGCCCGTCAAGAATCAGGCGCTCGATCCGGCACTGCCGGCATCCGCGCAGGTCGGTGTCGACTTCCTGCAGCTGGTGCGCTTCGGGCTGCGGCGCGCGGATGATCCGTTGATCAGGGGCACCGTGCAGCTCGCCGACATGTTGCTCAAGGTCGACACTCCAACCGGACCCTGTTGGCACCGTTACAACGACGACGGCTACGGCGAGCACGACGACGGCTCTGCGTTCGACGGCACCGGCAGGGGGCGGGCGTGGCCGCTGCTCACCGGCGAGCGCGGCCACTACGAGCTCGCCGCCGGGCAGGATCCGTTGCCCTATCTGCTCGCCATGGTACGCATGGCTTCGCCCGGAGGCATGTTGCCGGAGCAGATCTGGGATGCCCCGCCCGTGCCTGCGCGTGGCCTCGAGCCAGGCCGCCCCACCGGTAGCGCCATGCCGCTCGCGTGGACGCATGCCGAGTACATCAAGCTCGCGGTGTCGCGCTCGCAGGGCAGCGCCTTCGATCGGCCCGAGGCCGTCTGGCAGCGATACTCGGGCAAGCCGCCACGGCTCGAGCGTGTGATCTGGTGTCCGCACGCGCCGGCTTCGAAGATTGCCGCGGGCGCAGCGCTGACGTTGGCGGTCAACGAGCCGGCAACGTTCCGCGTGGGCTTCGATGGATGGAAAGACATTGGCGAGCATCGGACGACGCCATCCGCTCTGGGTCTGCATACCGTGGAGATCGATACCTCGCGGCTGCAAGCTGGCTCCGCAATTGACCTGACCTATCGCGCGGAGCCGAGCGGTGAATGGATCGCACACGATTACCGCATCTCGGTGGTGTCTGCCGGTGGCGCCGCGCCGGCGGCACTTGCGGCAGAAGCGTAAGCCTGAGAGGCTGCCCTCATGCCTTTCACGCTCGCGCATCCTGCGGCAGTTCTGCCGCTGCGGCGCTTACGATTGATGCGCACCGTGCCGCTGATCATCGGCGCGATGACGCCGGATGTGCCTTATTACCTGCCGTGGCGGATTGCGAAGCACATACCGGATGTCACGCACACGCTCCTCGGGACGATCACCCTGGATTTGCCGGTCGGGCTGTTGTTGCTGCTCTGCGTGTGGCTGCTGCGAGCGCCGTTGACGGCGCCGCTCGGAGCGCGCGCGCGCGCCAAGTGCGCGGGCGCACTGGAGCGCTTCGGCAGCCGGCCGCTCAACTGGGCGCTGGCGCCGCTGTCGATTCTCGTCGGCGCCTGGACTCACCTCGCCTGGGATTCGTTCACGCATGCGGACGGTTCATGGTGCGAGCGGATTCCGGCGTTGAGCGCGCCCGTATCCTTCTTTTCCTACACGGGCCAGCTCTGCCATCTGCTGCAATACGGGTTCTCCGTGTTCGGGCTCGTCGTGCTGGCCATCTGGTTCGGCTCTCCTGCCTGCTCCAGCTCCCGGTGAAGCCGATCGCTCCGCCGGCGGCCCGGTGCTGCTCGCGGCGATATTCGCTGGTGGCGGCCGCGGCGGGGATCTACCTGACCATGCATCAGACCGGCTGGCACCTCTCTCCCGCGTACCACCTCATGTATCTGCTCCTCACCCGCACCACCGCCTGCTTCGCCGCACTCTATACGCTGGCGGGGATCCTCATCCTGGCCGGCCGCCGCCGCGCCGCGGCAGCCTCCGTCACCCAGATGTAATGAAAAAAATCCGCCGCCGGCCTCCGGGGCTGTTGAGCTGGTCACAGCACGGCGACCGCTCTCCGCGCTTAACTCTGGATTGCAATGGAAGAGGAAGCGATCCACAGGCTCATCGAGGAGCGTGCGCTGCGCACGCTGTTTCAACCCATCGTCGACGGCGGCAGCCGCACCGTGCTCGGCCACGAGGCGCTGACCCGCGGGCTGATGAGCGGCTTGGAATCGCCGACGACCCTCATCGAATGTGCCAGCCGGCTACGGCTTGACTCTCGCGCTCGAGACGGCATGCATCGAATCCGCGCTCAGCGCCTTTCATGCGCTCAGGATCGAGGGGCGTCTGTTCCTCAATCTATTGCCACAGACACTCCTCGAGTGGACGATCACTTCGCCGATTGGCTGGGCAGGCAGCTCGAGACGCACCGTATCGATCCACACGAAGTAGTACTCGAGATCACGGAGCACGGCCTCACGGCCGACGAGGATCGGCTTGCGGCGGCGGTGCGCCCGCTGCGCGCGCTGGGCTGCGACATCGCCATCGATGATCTGGGCGCGGGCTCGTCCGGCCTGAAGAGTTGGGCGGAGATCCGCCCGGATTATGTGAAAGTGGATCGTTACTTCGTCTCCGGCATCGAGCGCGACCCGGTTCGGGCCGAGATTCTGCGCTCGCTGGTCGACATCGGGCGGGTCACCGGCTGCCGGATCGTCGCCGAGGGAATCGAGAATCGGGAGCAGTACGCCCTGGTTCTCGAGCTCGGGGTTGATTACCTGCAGGGATATCTTCTCGGGCCGCCCGCATCGGATTCCCCGTCTCGAGGCCGCCGGCGCTCGAGGGTCTGGAGGCGACGAGCGCCGCGCCCGCGGCCGGCTGCGCCGAGGATCTGGTCCGCGCCATTCCGGGGGTGCCGGGCGACAACACGATCGGCGAGCGTGGTCGAGTCCTTCCGGCAGAACCCCGAATGGACCGCCCTCGCGGTGCTCGAATCGCGCGATTCGCCGCGGCCGGTCGGGCTGGTTTATCGCGATCAGCTGCTCATATTTCTCAGCCGTCCGCTGCACCCGGAGATCTATAACCGCAAGCCCGTCACGAGTGTCATGTCGCGCGAGCCGTTACAGGTCGAGGCGCGCGCGCGGCTCGACCAAGTCAGTCGCATCGTCACGGCGCGCACCGCGGCGCACCAGCGGGATGATTTCATCATCAACCGCAACGGGGTCTATCTCGGGCTCGGTAGAACCGTGGATCTGCTGCGGCAGATCACGGCGCAGCAGATCCAGGCCGCGATGCACTCCAATCCGCTCACCGGTCTCCCGGGCAACCGTGAGATCCACACGCAGCTTGTCGCAATGGGTGGCGCGACGCCGGCATTTCATCGCCTGCCACCTCGACCTCAATCATTTCAAGCCCTACAACGACGAGTATGGCTATGCGCGCGGCGACCAGGTCCTGCTGCACGTCGCCCAGGTCATCACTCGCGCCGTGCGCCGGCCGGTGGACTTCGTCGGTCACGTTGGCGGCGACGATTTCGTGTTCCTGTTGCGCAGCCTCGACTGGACGCTGCGGCTGACGGCGATGCTCGAAGAGCTGACGGTCTCACTGCGCAACTTCCATGCGCCCGAGCACCGGCTGGCGGGCGGATTCGATGGCGTCGACCGTGACGGGGGTCGCCGCCTCTTCCCGCTTCTCGGTGTCTCGATCGGGGCGGTCGAGGTGGACGGCGCGCCGGCGAACTCCGCCGAGCGGGTTCTCGAGAGCCTGCGCCAGATGAAGAGCCTCGCCAAGTCACGCGGCGGATCGAGCTGCGTGCTCTCCAGCTCCGGTCGCGTGGAAGACCTCCGCGGCCAACGGCCGGCTCCGATGCCCGACGCCGCGGTCGCCCTCGCCGTTACCGGCTGACTTCTCAATGCGAGTCGGCGTCGGCTCGACGCGGCGCGCCGAAATCCTCCGTCCAGTCGATCACCCGCGCGTTCGTCGGGTCGACGGCGAAAGCAACGCCCATCTGGCTGAATCCCGCGGTCATGATGTTGGCGCAATGCTCCGGGCTCGCGAGCCAGCCGGCGACGGCCTCGCGCCCGGTTCTGACACCGCTCGCGATGTTCTCACCCACCATGCTCCAACGGTAACCGGCGCGCGTTGCCCGCTCCCCGGGCGTGCTGCCGTCGCTGCCGGATGACCGAAGAAGTCCTCGCACGACCATATCCCGCGAATGCGCGCGGGCGGCGCGTGTGAGGGCCGATGCAAGCGACAGCGGCGGAGCGGCCGCGAAGCGTTGCGAACCGCAGGTCCGAGCGTGCGCGCGCGCCTGATTGGTCAGTGCGAGCACGAGCCGGCTGATGACGGCGGCATCCCTTCGGGCGGGGGCGTAAAAGGCTGCGCCACCACGATCGTGAGTCCGGTCCTGCCACTGCCGTAAGCGCCGATGTGACGCAGCCGCGGGTCGGCGATCTGGCTGCAGAACCGCTGGCCGATGAGCCGCTCGAGCGCTGCATCGTTGGCGGCGCCCGAGATGCGGATAAAGACCGAGCGCGCGGCGATGTAGCCAGTGCGCGTCTCCGCCTGCTCGAGCGGCTCGCCGTGCGCGACCAGGTAGGCGATCTCATCCAGGCCGCGCTTTTCGAGGAGCGGTGGCTGGTCGGCACGCGGCAAGGCGCAGTACGCGCTGCGCGCGGCGTTGACCGCCGCGATGGTGTTGGCGAGCAGCGGTGCCGGCGCCAGAAGGAGCAGAAGGAGTGCCCCGCCGAGGGCGCAACAGACTCTTCAGTGCGGCGCCGCGGTGCGGGCACGATCGCCGCCGGCATCGGCAGCCAGGAATACAATTCATTGGTGCGAACGAAGGCGAGCAGAAAAAAAGACATCACGCTGAGCTGCGTGCGGTACTGGCGAACGGCCTGCAGCTTGCCGGCCTCCTCCCGCGCAGTGAGGTCGAAGGCCATGAGGCCGAGGCCGCGGCCTCTGGGCGGCTCGCTGAGCGCCCGCTGCATGCCGCAGCCCGCGTGGGCTCGGCCAGAGGGCGCCGCCGTGCACGATCCAGAAGCGCGCGGCGCCCAGCTCGTGGCGGCCGCTCAGCACCTGCAGGGTGAGGCTATGCCCGCGGCGCGATGATCGGGGTGCGCGTCCAGCGGGCTCGGCGCCAGCACCAGTGTCGGGCGCACCCGGTCGAGCACGCGCGCGAAGTCCTGCTCCAGGCTCGCGCCGCTGTAGGGATGGCCGGCGGCGAATGTATCGGCATAGGGCACGCTCACGGCGCCGTTGTACTTGCGAGTAATACGGTGTCGTGAAATGATCCGTGACGAGCGTCATGAGCCCTTCGTCCGGATAGCCCAGAAAGAATTGCTGCGCTCGGCGGCACGCCGAGGACTCTGCCGCTGCGCGAGCTTCGCGCATGCGCCGCGCGGCGAGATCCCGCATCCTGTCCGGCCGGAGCAGCAGTGCCCGCTCGATCAGGAACATATCGAGCTCGGAGGCATCGCCGCTCGTCAGCCAGACGACATTGGCGCGGCCGCCGGCCGCCACCACTCGCTGGATCACGCCGGCACAGCACAGCGTCTCGTCGTCAGGGTGGGGCGAGACGACCAGGAGCGATGTATGCGCATCGATGGGCGGGATCATGCCGGTCGCGGACGGCTCCGAGCGCCCTGGCGCAGCGGCAGGGCGAGGGGCCAGCGCGCAGATGAACCAGAGGCGACGGAGTACCCTGATGCGTCATGGCGGCCCGGAGTGTAGCTCTTGTGAGGCGCTGGATCCGGGCATCCTGCCCGGCCCAGCGCGCCTCGGGCAAAAAGTGTGGTTTTTGCCCGAGGCTCCGCCCTCTGCGGCGGCGGGGCACTTCCCTGTGCCTGCAATGCTATCCTCGTGATTCGGGATGGACGTGCGTTCGGCGGATAACTAGAGTCGGATCCGGCGCTGCGCCGCTCGAGTTTTCCCGGTCAACCGCTAGAACCCTGCTGCGTTTCCACGCTCGATACTGCGGAGAGGTGTAAATGAAATCGCTCAAAGTCCTCGCCGTGGCAGCCGTGACGGCGCTCCTCCTGGCCGCTTGCGCCACGGCGCCGGTGGTCCGCACGCGGATGGCGCCGCAGGCAAACCTCGCGAGCTACCATACCTACGCCTTCCTGGCGAAGCCGGGCACGGATGTTGGGCCCCTACAGGTCTCTCACGACGCAGCAGCTGGAGACAGACGTCGGCCAAGAGCTTCAGTCCCGAGGCTACGTGGCCGCCGCTGCCGGAGAGCAACCCGATCTGCTGGTGAACTTCATCGTCGGCGCGCATGACCGCGTCGAAGGCATGGTCGGGGGGCCGGGATGGGGTCCGGGTTGGGGTCGCTGGGGCCCGTGGGGACCCTGGGGCGGCTGGGGTGGGCCTGGATATGGTGACATCGAGACCGTTACCACCGTCTCGCTCAGCATCGACCTGATCAATCGCGCGGACAATTCCGTGGTTTGGAGCGGGACGGCCTACTCGGAACGCACCCGCGACATGCTCGATCACCCCGCTCAGGCCATCGACGTCGCGACGCCATCAGATCTTCCTGCAGTTTCCGCTAGGGCGGCATTGAGTGTCGCTCCCGGGGCACCACCCCGGGCCCTGATTCTTGCTGGAGCACCGCCTGAGCGGCCTCGCCGCGCGCCCACGCCCGTTGCCTGAGGCCTCATGGCATCCACTCTAGCGCGCATCAATCCGGAAGCAGTCCGCTCCTACGACCTGCGCGGCGTCGTGGGGCGACAGCTGGATGTTGGGGACGCGCGCCAGCTCGGGCTCGCATATGCAACCTGGGTGCGCGCCCGCGGGCTGCGGCGCATCGCCGTCGGCAGGGATGGCAGAGAGTCCTCGCCCGACCTCGAGCGCGCGCTGATCGAGGGGCTCATCGCGGGCGGCGTGTTGGTGCAACGCATCGGGCTGGGGCCGACACCGCAGTTGCATTTCGCGTTGGAAGCCTACGGCCTCGACGGCGGTATCATGGTGACCGGCTCGCACAATCCGCGCGAGGAAAACGGATTCAAGCTGGTGATCGGCACGGAGCCGGTGCACGGCGAGATGCTGCGCGCGCTGGTGGCAACGGAAGCCTCGCCGGCCGCGGGCGGTGCGATGGTCGAGTTCGCCGTTTCGCGGGCGTACCTGGAGAGGTTGCAGGCGCAGGTCCGCGCCGGCGCGGCCGTCTCACCGTCGTGTGGGATTGCGGCAATGGCGCCGTGGGCGCGTTGATCAAACGCCTGACGCAGGCACTGCCCGGCCGTCATATCCTGCTCAACGCCAAGGTTGACGGACGCTTCCCGGCACATCATCCCGATCCGTCGATCGCCGCCAACCTGAGGGAGTTGTGCGCGACGGTGCGTGCGCAAGGGGCGGATCTCGGTATTGCATTCGACGGTGACGGCGATCGCCTGGGCGTGGTGGATGAGTCGGGTGCGATCGTCTGGGCCGACCAGGTGCTGTTGTTGCTCGCCGGCGAGGTATTGCGGCACGCGCCGGGGGCCTGCATCGTGGGTGATGTCAAGTCGAGCCGGGTGCTCTTCGAGGAGGTCGCGCGGCTCGGCGGCCGGCCGGTGATGGGCCCCTCCGGGTACGTGCGCGTGCGCGAGACCATGCGGCAGAGCGTGCGCCGCTTGCTGGCGAGATGAGCGGGCATCTCTTCTTCGCCGACTGTTGGCTGGGAACGGACGATGCGCTCTTCGCGGCCATGCGGCTGCTCGATTGTCTGGGCCGCGCCGGCCACACACTCGGGGAGTTCCGGCGCAGCCTGCCGCCCACCGCGGCCACACCGGAGCTGCGCATCCCCTGCGCGGAGGATCGCAAGCCGGAGGTACTGCGGCAGGTCGCGGAGCGACTCGCGGCGGCTCGGCGCGCGGGTGGACACTACCGATGGCTTGCGGGTAACGGAGCCCGACGGCTGGTGGTTGCTGCGTGCCTCGGGCACGGAACCCAAGCTCACCATCCGTTGCGAGGCGGCCGATGAGTCCGGGCTGGAGCGGTTGCGCGCGGTGGTCGGCGCACACCTGTACGCCTGTGGGCAACCTTGGGACGACAAAGCCAGCTAGCGCTACCGCGACTTCGGTACAATCCGGGTTCTCGGCCCTCGTGGCGGGCCGCACGAGAACACGAAATCATGGCTTCCGGGCGCGCACCCGCACGCAAGACCAGCCGCCGCAGCCGGCGCGGCACGACCATCCACGATGTAGCCCGCAGGGCGGGCGTCTCCCCGATGACCGTTTCCCGCGTCGTCAACGGCGAGCGCAACGTGCGCGAGGCCACTCGCGCCGCGGTGCTCGCGGCCGTGAAGGAGCTGCGTTACGCCCCCAACCCGGCGGCGCGCAGCCTCGCCGGCGCGCAGAGCCTGCGGATCGGCCTGCTCTACGCCAATCCGAGCGCCGCGTATCTGAGCGAGTTCCTCCTGGGCGCGCTCGATGAGAGCAGCCGCAAGAGCGCGCAGCTTCTGTTGGAGAAGTGCGAGGTCAGCTCGCCGTCGGCGGAGCGCGCCGCGGTGCGCAGACTGATCGACGGCTCCGTCGCGGGAGTCATTCTGCCGCCGCCGGTCTGCGAGTCACATGTCATCCTCGCGGAGCTCAAGAAGGCGGCCATCCCCACCGTCGCGGTGGCGACCGGACGATTCCGCTCCGACGCATCCTGCGTGCGGATCGACGACTTCAAGGCCGCCTACGAGATGACCCGTTATCTTCTCTCCCTCGGGCACCGGCGCCTCGGCTTCATCAAGGGTCATCCCAACCAAACAGCGAGCGGCGAGCGCTGGCTCGGATTCGAGACGGCGCTGCGCGAGGCGGATTGCAAGCCGCAGCCGCCGGTCATCGAGCAGGGTTTCTTCAGCTACCGTTCCGGCCTCGAGGCCGCCGAGAAGCTGTTGGCGGGCAACCCGCGTCCGACCGCGATATTCGCCAGCAACGACGACATGGCTGCGGCGGCCGTATCCGTCGCGCATCGGCGCGGCCTCGATGTGCCGCGCGATCTTTCGGTCGTCGGCTTCGATGACACGGCGATCGCCACCACGGTCTGGCCGGAGCTCACGACCATCCGCCAGCCGACGGCGACCATGGCCGAGGTGGCGCTCGACCTGCTCATCCGCGAGATCCGCAAGCGCCGCGACGGTCTGCCCGCGGCGGCGGTAGACCACCTGGTGCCCCACGAGCTGATCGTGCGCGAGTCGGCGGCAGCTCCGCCCGACAGCCGCAGCGCCTAGGCCGCCCCGACCTCGCAGAAGAACAGGTGGGCCGGCAGGACGTTGAACGGCTCGAACTTGCGCCGCACGTAGTGAAAGATGCGCTGCAGGTCTTCGAGCACGCGGGTGGAGAACTGGAAGACGAGGAAGGCGCCGCCGGGCGCCAGCGCCGTGGACGTATTGCGCAGGATGCGCTCGCGCACCTCGGCCGGTATGGTGCTGAAGGGAATTCCCGAGATGATGTAGTTGGCCTTGCCGTGGCCGAAGCGCTCGCAGAATCTCTCCCACCGCCTCCGCCGAGCCCTCCACGACCCTGAGCCGCTCGTCGGGAAAGGACGAGCGCAGGTGGGTGACGAAGTCCGGGTTCAGCTCGATGACGATCAGCAGCGCATCGGAGCGCATGCGCCGCAGGATCTCGGCGGTGATCACCCCGACCCCGGGACCGTATTCCACGATGACGCGCGCCTGATCCCAGTCGATCGGCCGCAGCAGCTCGTTGATGAGGAATCTCGAGCTCGGGATGATCGAGCCGAGCATGCGCGGGTGGCGGAAGAAATTGCGGGCGAACAGCAGGGCGTCCCCGGTTCGTGTCCGGCTTGGTATTGGCTGGTTGTTCGACACGTTGTGCTCTGCCTGGGTGATGCCCATATTGCAAACTCCTTACATTATGCGCAGGTTCCGGCTCTCCGTCACCGTGGCCTCAACCACCTGACCGCTTGGCGTCGTAGCCGAGCCGGCACAGCTCCACGACCAGCCGGTCGCGGTGCTCGCCCTGGATCTCGATGACTCCGTCCCGGACGGCGCCTCCGGCCCCGCAGAGTCTCTTCAGCCGGCTGGCCAGCGCCTCGAGATCTGCGGTGGCAAGCGGCAGGCCCGAGATCACGGAGACGCCCTTGCCGCCGCGCCCTGCCACCTCGCGGCCGACGCGCACGCGCGCAGGGGCGGCGGGCGGGTGCCCGTGGGAATGCTCATCGGCCTACTTTAACCTTATTCTTGCCGGGGCGCAGAACTGTGGACCCCTTGGGCGCTGCCGCCGCTCCTGCTGGCATCTTCATTGCGGCGTGCGCACTGAATTGCGAACCGATTGGAACGCGCATTGCGCGTTCGGAGCGCTAAAATTCGCACCGCGCCAGACCCTGGCGGTGGTGAAAAGGCTCATTCCCGATGGCCCAACGGTCACGTTTGCACGTCCCTCACCCGCCGGCCCGCCCGGGCGAGAAGCCGGACTTCAGCTATCTGAGCCTCACGCCAGCGGGCGCTGTGGGCCGCCCCGACGCCAAGGCACCGGTCCGCGAGGTCGAGAACCTCGGCCAGCGAGATGGTGCGCGTGCTCGATGACGATGGGCGCGCCGTCGGTCCCTGGAATCCGCACCTCGAGCCCGAGGAGCTGCAGGTGGGACTGCGCCACATGCTGCTCACGCGTCTGTTCGACGACCGCATGCAGCGCATGCAGCGCCAGGGCCGGATTTCCTTCTACATGAAGTCGACCGGCGAGGAAGCCGTGTCGGTCGCGCAGGGCATGGCGCTGCAGCCGGGCGACATGCTGTTTCCCTCCTATCGCAACCAGGGGCTGTTCATCGTCCGCGGCCTGAGCCTCGTCGACCTGATGTGCCAGTGCCTGTCGAATACGCGGGACATGTGCCGCGGGCGGCAGATGCCCATCATGTATCACTGGGGCGCGGGCAACATCTTCTCGATCTCCGGCAACCTCGCGACGCAGTTTCCGCAGGCGGTGGGCTGGGCGATGGCCGCGGCCATCAAGGGCGAGGATCGCATCGCCGCGGCCTGGATCGGCGAGGGCGCCAGCGCGGAGGCGGACTTCCATCACGGCATGACCTTCGCGGCCGTCTATCAGGCGCCCGTGATTCTCAACATCGTCAACAATCAATGGGCGATCTCGACTTTCCAGGGTTTCGCCGGCGGAGAGCAGCGCACATTCGCGCAGTACGGGCCGGGCTACGACATCCCCGGCATACGCGTCGATGGTAATGACTTCCTGGCGGTCTACGCCGTCACCCGCTGGGCGGCGGAGCGCGCGCGCCAGAGCGGCGGTCCGACGCTGATCGAGCACGTCACCTACCGCGCGGGCGCGCACTCGACCAGTGACGATCCATCGCGCTACCGGCCGAAGGAGGAGTGGGCGGCCTGGCCGCTCGGCGATCCCATCGCGCGCCTGAAGAAACACCTGATCGGCATCGGCGAATGGTCGGAGGAGCGACACGCGGCGCTCGAGAAGGAGCTCGAGGCCCATGTGGTCGCCTGTTGGAAGGAGGCCGCGAGCTTCGGCACTCTGACGGAAGGACCGACGCTGGATCCGGCCACCATGTTCGAGGATGTCTTCCACGAGATGCCGCCGCACCTCGTGCGCCAGCGGGAGGAGTTCAAGCGGCTGGCCGCGGCCCAACCGCCGAAGGGCTCGGAGGAGGAGAAGAGCCTCGATGAGCGCGCCGGCGCGGTCGCGAAGGAGGGCTGAGCCATGGCCAACATGAACATGGTACAGGCGCTCAATTCCGCCATGGACATCATGCTGGAGCGTGATCCGCGCGTGGTCGTGCTGGGCGAGGATGTCGGTTATTTTGGCGGCGTGTTTCGCTGCACCGACGGGCTGCAGCGCAAGTACGGCGAGCAGCGGGTGCTCGATACACCGATCGCGGAGGGCGGCATCGTCGCGGCGGCCATCGGCATGGGCGTGAACGGCCTCAAGCCCGTGGCCGAGATCCAGTTCGCCGATTACATCTATCCCGCTTTCGATCAGATCGTGAGCGAGCTCGCGCGGCTGCGATACCGCACCGCGGGGGAATTCTCCGCGCCGGTGACGATCCGCACGCCTTGCGGCGGCGGCATCCGCGGCGGGCAGACCCATTCGCAGAGCCCGGAAGGCGTCTTCACGCACGTCTGCGGGATCAAGGTAGTGATGCCCTCGAATCCGTACGATGCCAAGGGACTGCTCATCAGCTCCATCGAGGACGAGGACCCGGTCGTCTTCTTCGAGCCGAAACGGCTCTACAACGGCCCGTTCGACGGCGATCCGCACAAGCCGGCGGTTCCCTGGAGCACGCATCCCAAGGGCGCGGTGCCGGACGGCTACTACAAGGTGTCCCTGTCGAAGGCCGAGATCGTGCGGCCCGGGAAGGACGTGACCATACTCGCCTACGGCACGATGGTGCACGTGGCGGAGGCGGCAGTCAGGTTGGCGAAGGTCGATGCCGAGATCATCGACGTGCGGGCGCTCGCGCCGCTCGATACCGATACGCTGTGCACCTCGGTGTGCAAGACCGGCCGCTGTGTCGTCGTCCACGAGGCGACGCGCTACAGCGGCTTCGGCGCCGAGCTCGCGGCCACCGTGCAGGAGGAATGCTTCTGGCATCTGGAGGCGCCTGATCATGCGGGTCACCGGCTGGGACACTCCATATCCGCACGCATTCGAGTGGGAGTATTTTCCCGGGCCGGCGCGCATCGCCGCCGCGCTGAAGCGCGTGATGGAGGCGACATGAGCCGATACGTCTTCAAGTTGCCGGACCTCGGCGAGGGCACTGTCGAGGCGGAGATCGTCAACTGGCACGTGAAGCCCGGCGATGAGGTATCGGAAGACGACGTGCTGGTCGAGGTGATGACCGAGAAGGCGGCCGTGGAAGCTGCCGGCGCCGGTCACCGGCAAGATCGTGGCCACTACCGGGCAGCCGGGCGACATGGTTGCTGTGGGGGCGGAGCTGGTGGTGCTGGAAACAGCTGCCGCGGGCGCTGCGGCCGCGCCCGCCGCACAGCCGGCAAGCACTGCGAGTAACGGTGGCAGCGCGGCAGGTAGCCAAGCGGCGCCGCGCGGTCGCCCGCGTGCGAAGCGCGTCCGGCAGCGGCGCCCGATCCGGATCGGCGTGTGTTGACTTCGCCGGCGATTCGGCGCCGGGCAAAAGAGGCCGGAATCGATCTGCGGCAGGTTGCGGGATCGGGGCCGCAGGGGCGCATCGGGCGCCAGGACTTCGAGACCTACGCGGCCGCGCGAAGCGCAGGTCGTCCCGCGGCGGCTGCGGTGACCAGTCTGCCCACCGCGCGGGCCCCGGCTCCGGCGCAACGCCCATCGGGCGGAACGGAAGAGATCAAAGTCATCGGTCTGCGACGGCTGATCGCGCAGCGGATGACAGATGCCAAGCGCAACATCCCGCATTTCGCCTATGTCGAGGAAGTGGATGTGACGGAGCTGGAGTCGCTGCGCAAACACCTCAACACCAAGGCGGAGCCGGGGACCGCGGCGCTGACGTACCTGCCGTTCCTGGCGCTCGCGTTGGTGCGCGTGCTGGAGGACTTCCCGCAGTGCAACGCTCACTACGATGCCGAGCGGGGAGTCATCGTGCGTCATCACTCGGTGCATCTGGGCATTGCGACGCAGACACCGGAGGGCCTGAAGGTGCCGGTCGTACGCGATGCGCAGTTGCGGTCGCTACGGGACGTCGCGGCGGAAATGCGGCGCGTCACCGAGGCGGCGCGGACCAACAAAGCGACGCGCGAAGAGCTCGGCGGCTCGACCATCACGCTCACCAGTCTCGGCAAGCTGGGCGGCATTGCGAGCACGCCGATCATCAACGCCCCGGAGGTCGCGATCATCGGGGTCAACCGTGCCGTCGAGCGGCCGGTGGTGATCGACGGCGCCATCGCCGTGCGCCGCATGATGAACCTGTCTTCTTCCTTCGATCACAGGTTCGTCGACGGATTCGACGCTGCCGCGATGATCCAGGCGCTGAAGGAGCTCATCGAGCACCCGGCGACGATTTTCGTCGGGTGAGCTAGGGGCGCGGGGCGCCCGGATCCGATGCGGGCTGCTCGTAGTGCAGGGGAAGCAGGACTCGGATAGTAGTGCCATGACCCGGTGCCGTCTCGAGCTCCAGAGTCGCCCCGAGAACCTCGCAGAGCCGCTTCACGATGGAGAGGCCGATCCCTTCGCCGGAAGGCAACGTGGCCGACCCGGGACCCGAGCCGCTGCTGAGCACGTCGCCGACTCTGTTGACCGGCTGCTGGTCGGCCCAGTCCGCCGCTTCGGTCTCGACTTCGCGTGCGACATCCGTCGCCCGCTTGAGCGCATGCCGTAGGGGCTCGGCCGACTGCAGGGCGAAGCCGGGTCCGGTGTCTTCGATGGCAAGCACCCACTGTCGGGCGCCCTTCTCCTTGCCGGCAGACCAATGCACGACGATACCGCCCTGTTTCGTGGCCTGGAGGGCGTTGAGCATCAGGTTCTGCACGATTCTCTGCAGCTTCAGCTGATCGCCCTCAACGGGCAGCGACTTCGGTCCCTTCCATTTCAGAAAGAGACCGCGCTCGGCGGCGGCGGGTCGCAGAGTCTCGCAGAGCTCGCGCAGGAGTTCGGCGGCGTCGAACCGCTCGATGTTCAGGGGACTCTGACCGGCCTCGAGCCGCGCCAGCTCGACGAGGTCGGTGAGGAGCGCACCCATCGAGCGGATGCGCTGCTGCAGGAGATTGTGAAAGTGATCGCGGGCCGGGCCCTCGACCTGAGGATGGGCGAGCAAAGCTGTCGTGCTCGCCAGCACGCCGACGCTGCCGCGCAGGTCGTGCGCGGTTTCGCGCAGCAGCTTCGAGCGCTCGTCCTCCAGTGTCTGCAGCGCCCGCAGTGAAGACTCGAGGTCGCGCACCCGGCTGGCCGCTTCCGCCTGCTGCAGGCGAACGTAACGGCCGGCGCTCTCGCAGGTACCTTCGAGGCAGAGCCTCACCAGCGAATCGCGTGCGACCGCCATCACATCGGGGTGGAGCCGCGGATGGCTCACCGAATACGCTTCCAGCTCGCGCATGATCACAGCTTCGAGGTGCCCCCATTCGCGCATGGCCTCTCGAATGTCGTAGCCCTGTTGCCATCGATGCATCCCGTGCTCGGAGGCATCGCGCCGCTGTTGCCGGTCAGGGGGCGGCGGATCATCCCCGCTCATGGACCTCAGCCGGCGCGCGAAATCGTCGATGATCCGGGGAATGTGATCATTGAGAGCGCTGCGCGAGAGCCCCGACGAGGTGGCGAGCTCGCCATCACGCCGAATCGCCTCCCGCCAGAGCTCCAGGAGGCGATCGCGCTTCTTTCCAAGGTGGGCGGATAGGGCATCCAGCTGTCTGCGAGCCGTGGGGGTCGTGATTTGCTCCGCGCCGGCTTAAGGCCGGCGCGCAATCAAGCACTGGATGGCTGCCGGGATGCAAGGGTGAGCGCAAGCGAGGCGATGGACCGACTGGCTCATGCGGATATAGCGGCGCCCGCGGCGTCTCGCCTCCATGTTGGGATCACGGTGATTTCAACACTTTTATTCTGACGACGCCGGCGAGCGCTGGAATTCCTTGGCGCTCGGAATATAGTTCAGGCAAACGACGGTAAGATCAGCTTTCGGAGATCGGTTCTCTGCCGAGGATCTCGTCTCTGACGTCATCAATTTCTCGCGCCCGTGACGGGCGAGCCTTCGCGCCCTCACATCGCTCCGGGCGCGGACAACGGCTGCTGCGCGGGCAGATGATGCGTGCGGGCTGTTCGAGTGCGTCTTCGATCCACGCGATGTTGAGGACGTTGGCGACTGCCACGAGTGCTTCCGTCGCGGCCTTGGGGATACGCCCTTCACCGCGGCGGTGAACGCATTCCGCGAAGACGCTGTCGAGTGATGTCGCGACTCGCGACGCCGTTGGCGTCCAATGCCGGCGCAAGGTCTAGACCGACGGAGAGGACGTGCGGGTTGCCGGCCATGTCCTTCACCCGGCGGGAGTGACAGACGTACAGGAGAGAGCGGTCGCCGTCACTGAGCACGGAGATCTGTGAGCCTATATCGCCTCGTGGCGGCGCATCGATCATGCGGAAGACGGCCCAGTTGGGGCACGGATCGCTGACTTGGGCGAGATTGCCCCAGGGGAGGGGGATGCCGTTGCCACGGTAGACGGCGCGTAGGTATCCCGGAGGGTAAGCGTCGAAGAAGTGCCAGTAGGGATAAGGGGACACCTTCGTCATGCGTCGCATGATGACGGCGGGCGTTAGCTCGAGGCGAGCGCCGGCCTCGACGCGGTAACGTTCACGCGCGAGAAAGCGTCTGAATGGGACGCGCGGGGCGAGCAGGGCGCCCGCGAAGAAGGTGCACTCGAAGTCGCGCCAAGCGTGTAACACGTCCTGGGGGTTCATGCCGATGGTGTCGGATCCCCCTTCGGGACTGCCGCCCATCTCTCCTCCCGTGGCGTGCGCCGATTTGAGTCCGTCGCCGCCGTGCAGCACCTTGTGCGCGATGTGCGCGGCGAGATCGAACTTCAGGCGCGCCGGATCTGATTGCAACGCGCGGTTGGCGTAGATGACGCGCGGGGGCTCGAAGAATGAGCGCACCATGCTACGAACCTCGCGGTCCTTGTCGCGTGCGAGCACGGGCTTTCTCTCGAACCAACGGATTTCGAGGCCATGGCGCTTGCAAAGGCGCTGTAGGTCGTCGACCGACAAGGGGAATTTGCGGTCGCCGACGCCGTCGGCGGCGCGCTCGAGGTCAGGGAAGTCGTTGCGCGACATCTCCTGGTGCGAGCGGATGAGAAGGTGTGCGAACTGTCGTCCGCTAGTGCCCGTTTGGGCGAGCAGTTCCGGGATTGCGGCTTGTAATACGTCTTTAGAGAATAGAAACGCGGGCTCGAGCGGAACCTTCACCGCGCCCCCGGGCGGTGCAGTGGGCGTGGGCAGCTCCAGGTCGGCGCTCTCGTCCAGGAACCACGCTGAGTCCCGTTGGAACACCTGAGCCAGGAGCTCGAGCATTTTGGTCGAGGGTGCGCGCTTACCGCTCTCGATCATGCTCAGGTACGAGACCGATGGCGCCAGGGCGGCATCGCGCTGGACACAGCGCGCCGACAGCTCTTCCAGAGTCAGGCCGTTGCGCTTGCGGATGGACCGAAGCTTGGCGCCAAGGAAATGTCCCTTGCGCAGCAGGGGTGCCATGGGCTGCCCTCCCGTGTGAAATTCTCTTGTGAAATTAACATTGTGAAGTTTCTTTAGTCAAATTGCGCCGAAGGGACCGGTATGCTGTTCCCATGAACGCCAGTCGCGACGAGCTCGTCTATTCCCGGGAGCCGGCCGGCTCCCCGGTGGAGATCCTGGGACCGCGCATCGAGCGGTCGGCGGAAGTCCTGACGCCGCTCGCGCTGCAGCTGGTGGCGAGCCTGCATCGGCGCTTCAACAGCCGCCGCCTGGAGCTGCTGGCGGCACGGACGCGCCGACAGGAGAAGCTGGATTCGGGCGCGTTGCCCGACTTCCTGCCGGAGACCGCGGACGTCCGCGCCGGTGACTGGCGTGTAGCGCCGGTTCCGGCGGACCTGCAGGACAGGCGGGTCGAGATCACCGGTCCCGTCGACCGCAAGATGATCATCAACGCCCTCAATGCTCCGGTGCGTTGCTTCATGGCGGATTTCGAGGACTCCTGCGCGCCGACGTGGGAGAACATCGTGCGCGGCCAGATCAACCTGGCCGACGCGATCCGGCGGCACATCAGCTACGCGGACGCTGCGACGGGCAAGATCTACCGGCTCGCGGAACGGACTGCAACCCTGATCGTGCGCCCGCGCGGCTGGCACCTGCCCGAGAAGCACGTTCTGGTGAACGGCGAAGAGGTCTCGGGCGCGCTGTTCGATTTCGCAGTGTACCTCGCCAACAATCACGAGGCGCTGGCGCGAGCCGGCACCGGTCCCTACTTCTACCTCCCGAAGATGGAGAGCCACCTCGAGGCGCGGCTCTGGAACGACGTCTTCCTTGCCGCCCAGGACGCGCTCGGCATACCCCACGGCACGATCAAAGCGACGGTGCTCATCGAGACGATCCTTGCCGCCTTCGAGATGGACGAGATCCTTTACGAGCTGCGCCAGCACTCGGCGGGGCTCAACTGCGGGCGTTGGGATTACATTTTCAGTTTCATCAAGAAGTTCCGCAATCAGCCGGACTTCCTGCTGCCGGATCGCGGCAGCGTGACCATGGACGAGTCACTTCCTCAAGTCCTACGTCGACCTGCTGATCAAGACGTGTCATCGGCGTGGCGCGCACGCCATGGGCGGCATGGCCGCTCAGATCCCGATCCGCGACGACGCCCAGGCAAACGAAGCCGCCATGACGCGGCGTGCGCGCCGACAAGATGCGGGAGGCAAACGCCGGACACGACGGCACCTGGATCGCTCATCCCGGCCTCGCGCCCATCGCGCGGGACGCGTTCGATGCGGTGATGAAAGGACCCAACCAAATCGGCGTGCTGCGTCAGGAAGTCACCGTCACGCCGGGGGATCTGTTGCGGGTTCCGCAGGGGGAAATTACCGAAGCAGGGCTCCGCAACTGCATTCGTGTGGGCGTGCAATATATCGAGGCCTGGCTGCGCGGCTCGGGCTGCGTGCCCCTCTACAACCTGATGGAGGATGCCGCCACCGCCGAGATATGCCGCGCGCAGCTGTGGCAATGGCTGCATCACGAGGCGCGCACCAGCGATGGCGTACCGGTGACACCGGAGCGCTTCGACACCCTGCTCATGGCGGAGCTCGACCGCATCCACAACGAGGTTGGGCCCGGGAGGCTGCTCGAGCGGCGTGTTCCCGACCGCCGTGCGCCTCTTCGAACAGATGATCAAACAGGACGAGTTCGATGAGTTCCTGACCCTTCCCGCCTACGATCTGCTCGACTGATTCCGACGGAGACCAGAATGACGACAGCGACCCGAACGCTTCCGACCGCAGATGAACTGCGCCGCTCCTGGCAAGAGAGCCCGCGCTGGCGCGGAGTCGAGCGCGGCTACCGCCCCGAGGACGTGGTGCGCCTGCGCGGCACCATCCCCGTGGAATACTCGATCGCGCGGCTCACGGCCGAAAAACTGTGGCGCTATCTCAACGAGAAGCCCTTCGTCAATGCGCTCGGCGCCCTCACCGGCAACCAGGCGATGCAGCAGGTGAAGGCGGGGCTCGATGCGATCTATCTGTCCGGCTGGCAGGTGGCGGCGGATGCGAACCTTTCCGGTGCGATGTACCCCGACCAGTCGCTCTACCCGGCCGACTCGGTGCCTGCCGTGGTGCGAAGGATCAATTGCGCGCTGCGCCGTGCCGATGAGATTCATCACGCCGAAGGCAACGACGGCATCGATTGGCTGAAGCCCATCGTCGCCGATGCCGAGGCCGGCTTCGGCGGTGTGCTGAACGCTTTCGAGCTGATGAAGCAGATGATCGACGC
Organism: uncultured Pseudomonadota bacterium; assembly: GCA_963726045.1. Lineage (GTDB taxonomy): Bacteria > Pseudomonadota > Gammaproteobacteria > Steroidobacterales > Steroidobacteraceae > 13-2-20CM-66-19. The sequence continues at coordinate 135,033 of CAVSAZ010000005.1, read as the reverse complement.
CGGCGCAGCCGGCGTGCATTTCGAGGACCAGCTCTCCTCCGCCAAGAAGTGCGGCCACATGGGCGGCAAAGTGCTGGTGCCGACTCAGGAGGCGATCAACAAACTGGTTGCCGCGCGCCTCGCCGCCGACGTCTGCAACGTGCCGACCTCATCGTGGCGCGCACGGATGCCGAGGCAGCGAACCTGCTGACGTCCGAGGTCGACGAACGCGATCGCCCCTTCATCGATACCGCGAAGGGACGTACCGCCGAGGGCTTCCACTACGTCAAGGCCGGCCTGGAACAGGCGATCGCGCGCGCCTGCGCTTACGCGCCTTTCGCCGACCTGGTGTGGTGCGAGACGGGGAAGCCGGATCTCGAAGAGGCGCGCCACTTCGCCGAGGCGGTGCACAAGCGTTACCCGGACAAGCTCCTGGCGTACAACTGCTCGCCGTCGTTCAACTGGAAGCGCAAACTGGATGATGCGACCATCGGCAAGTTCCAGCGGGAACTCGGCGCGATGGGCTATCGCTTCCAGTTCATCACACTCGCCGGGTTCCATGCGCTCAACTTCTCGATGTTCGAGCTCGCGCGCGGCTACAAGGCGCAGCAGATGTCCGCCTATGTGGCCCTGCAGCAGGCGGAATTTGCCGCCGAGCAGCACGGCTACACGGCGACCAAGCATCAGCGGGAGGTGGGCGCCGGCTACTTCGACGAGGTCACCCAGGCCGTCTCGGGCGGCACATCGTCGCTCACGGCGCTGACGGGCAGCACGGAGGCGCAGCAGTTCGAGAAGGCCTCCTAAGCGCGGCAGCAGCGTTCCCGGAGGGCCCCTATACTGCCTGGATGGCGGTATACAAGCTCTTTCCCACGCGGGTGTATTCGGCGCGCCTGAAGGGCGTGGCCGGGGGCAACCTCAATGGTCGGCTGCTGCGCGAATGCCGGCAGCTCAGCCTGGACGACGCGGCGGGCCGGCGGTGGTCGGCGAAGAGCTATCCGGGCGGCTATACCTCGTACGGCTCCGCTCATCGAATGCATCGGCTGTCGCCGACGTTCGCCGCACTCGAGCGCGCCCTCGACAGTCACGTCGCCCGCTTTGCCCGCTCGCTCGACCTCGACCTCGCGGGACGCGAGCTCACGATGACGGACTGTTGGGTCAATATCATGCCCCGCGGCACGACCCACGGACTGCATCTGCACCCGCTCGCCACCATCAGCGGAACCTACTATGTCAGGACACCGCGCGGCTGTCCCGGACTGAAACTGGAAGATCCGCGCCTCGAAAGAATGATGGCGGCGCCGCCGCGGCGGGCGAAGGCGGCACGGGAGAACAGGCCGTGGGTCGAGTTGCCGGCCGAGGCGGGGCAGCCTCCTGCTGTTCGAGAGTTGGCTGCGCCATGAGGTCCCCGCCAACCTTGCCGCGGCAGAGAGGATCAGCATCAGTTTCAACTACGGCTGGTTCTAGGAAGCCCGCATCGCCATGACGCAGCCGTCAACGGGACAGCCGCGGTATCGTTGGCAGAACTAACCGGGAGCGTCTCGGGAGATCCGAGATTCTCCGCGACGGGTTCAGCGACGGTTCAGCGCCGCCTATCCACTCTACGTTACAAAGGAGAGCCTATGCACCTGCGATTTCTTCGTGGTCTCTTCCCCGCTCTGGCGCTGGCGGCGCTGCCAGCCGTATCGTCCGCCGCGGTATTCGTCGGCCTTTCAGTGGGCTTCGCTCCGCCGGCATTGCCGGTGTACGAGCAGCCTCCCTGCCCGGAGCCGGGCTACCTGTGGTCGCCGGGTTATTGGTCCTGGGATACCGATGCCGGTGCCTATTACTGGGTGCCGGGGACCTGGGTGGAGCCGCCCGAGGTGGGATTTCTCTGGACGCCGGGCTACTGGGGCTGGGCTGATGGCGGCTACTTCTGGCATGCCGGCTATTGGGGGCGCCACGTCGGATTTTACGGCGGCGTGGACTATGGCTACGGATATGACGGCGCCGGGTTCGAGGGTGGCTATTGGCGTGGAAACAGGTTCATGTACAACCGCGCCGTAATGCATGTTGGGCCCACATTCGTGACAAACGTGTACTCTCGCCCCGACTCGTATCGTGGCGGCTACGCGCATGTCAGCTTCAACGGTGGACCCGGAGGCGTAGTGGCCCATCCGTCACGGGCACAGCTGGCGGCTGCGCACGATCATCACGTCGGCTTCACCTCGGTACAGCAACGCCAACAGCGCATGGCCTCCACCGACCGCTCGGCGCGCGCTGACTACAATCACGGCCGGCCGTCGATCGCTGCCACCGCCAGAGCGGGAGAGTTCCACGGTGGTGGCGTTGCCGCTGCTCGGGCGGCGGGCGGTCGCTACACGCCGCACGCTGCGTCACCGCATGCTACGTCGATGCGTTCGGATCGTCCCCCGGGAGCGACCGGACAGCCTCGCGGCGGCCGTACGGCAGAACACGTCACGCCCATGCATGAGCAGTCGCGCATGCAGCGGGCTCCTCAGGAGCGCCAGAGCGTCAGGCCGCAGGAGCGGCCCCAGGAACATCAGACCTTCAGGCCGCAGCAGCGGCCCCAGGAACATCAGACCTTCAGGCCGCAGCAGCGGCCCCAGGAACATCAGACTTCAAGACAGAGCCCCAGCAGCGGCCCCAGGAGCGCAGACCTCCAGACCCCAGGAACGGCTTCAGGAGCACCAGAGCCCCAGGCCTCAGGCGCGGCCTCAGCCGCAGCGCCAGGCTCCCCATGCGCCGCCACCGCGCGGTAGCGGCGGTGGTGAGCATCGGCCCGACAATCACGGCGGTGGACACAACCGCTAGCAGATAGGCTGCCGGACTGCCGCGCCCCCGCGTACGGCCATCCGCGGGACGGATAAACGGCGCGGCAGTCCGGCTCGCCTTGTCGGCGACCGGACTGCTCGGCGGTCACTCCGGCAGTTGGATCCGCCCGGTCATCTCGAACGTTCCGCTGACTGACGGGGCGCCGGTGCCAGGCTGGCCGCCGCCCACCGAGACGGTGTACCGGCCCGCGGCGACGATTCTGTCGCCGGTCTCGGTAACCATGCTGAGATCCCGCGCCGTCAGTTGAAATCTGACCACTTCGCTCGAGCCTGCGGCCAGGTGGATACGGCGAAAGCCGCGCAGCGCACGGATCGGGGCGCCCGGCACGTCGGGAAACTTCAAGTACAACTGCACGACCTCATCACCCGCCATCTTGCCGGTGTTGGTCACTTTCACCGACGCGTCCAGCGGCGCACCGGCGTCGATGGGCGCCGTGGGAAGTATCAGACTGCCGTAGCTGAAGGTCGTGTAGCTCAAGCCGTATCCGAACGGCCAGAGTGGCTTGCCCGTGAAGTAGCGGTAGGTACGGCCCTGCATCGAGTAGTCCTCGAAATGGGGCAGTTGATTGACATCCTGGTAGAACGTCACCGGCAAGCGCCCGGCGGGATCGTTTTTACCGCTCAGTGTGGCGGCGATCGCGGCGCCACCTTCCTCGCCGGAATACCACGACTCGAGGATGGCGTTGGCGTGATCCTTCTCCCATGTGGCCGCCAGCGCGCTGCCGTTCATCAGCACGACGACCAGTGGCTTGCCGGCGCTGGCAACCGCTCGCAGGAGCGCCTCTTCGGGCTCCGGGATCCTGAGGTCGGTACGATCACCGCCGAGGAACCCCGGATAGTGGACCTTCATCTCCTCGCCTTCGAGACGACTCGTGATCCCGACCGCGGCAATGACGACATCCGCATTTCTTGCCGCGGTGACCGCGGCTGGATCGGGAGTGTCGGCGAACGCGGCGACCGGCATCGGGGTGTCTCGGGTGCCCGGGGTGGAGAGGAACCGCGTTCCGGCAACGTAGGTGATCGTGGCGTTGGGGAAACGCGGCCTTGATGCCCTCGAGCAACGACACGGTGTGCGTCGGGATGCCGTTGTAGTTGCCGAGCAGTACCGCGGTCTGATTCGCGAGTGGCCCGATGACGGCGATGCGCTTGACTGATCTCAAGGGCAGAACGCCGTCGTTCTTCAACAGCACCATCGACTCCTCGGCCAGGCGCAGGGCGAGCCGGCGATGCGCCGGGCTGTCGAGCTGACTCTGCGGGGATGCGGTCGTAGGGCACCATCGCGGGCGGATCGAACATCCCGAGCCGGATGCGCGCGGTGAAGAGTCGGATGAGCGTCGTATCGATGGCGCTCTCGGAGAGATAGCCCTGCTGCACCGCCGTCAGGAAGGGCTTGAAGTCAGCGTCATCCCTCGGCTCGCCGAAGTCGGCGCATTCGTTGTCCATGCCGCGCTCGAGGGAGATCGCCGAGGCCTGCGGCTGGCTGGCGCGGTAGCGGTGGCCGTTGAAAATGTCGCGCACGGCGTCGCAGTCGGACACCACGTAGCCCTGGAACTGCCAGGCGCCGCGCAGAGTGTGCTGCAGCGTGAACTCGTTGGCGCAGGCCGGCTGCCCGTTGATGCCGTTGTAGGCGCACATGATCGATCCGGCATGACCCTGCACGATGGCGGCGCGGAATGCCGGGAAATAAGTATCCTCCATGTCATGTTTGCTGACATCGACGTCGGCGAAATGACGCGTGGGTTCCGGGCCGCTGTGCACGACGAAGTGCTTCGGAGTGGAGATAGCGAGGTAGTAGCGCGGATCCGAGCCCTGCATTCCCGTCACGTACGCCACCGCCATCGTCGCGGTGAGAAAAGGGTCCTCGCCGTAGGTTTCCTGGCCGCGCCCCCAGCGCGGGTCACGGAAGATATTGATGTTGGGTGCCCAGAAATCGAGGCCGTGGAAGATGGTCGAGCCGCCGGCGCGCACGGCCTTGTCATGAACCACCCGTCCCTCGATGCCGATGTCGTGGGCCATCTGTGAATGCCCGCCGCATCGAAGGTGGCGCCGAGGCCGACGGGCTCCGGGAATTCGGTGGTGCCGTTCACCGCGACCCCGTGCAGAGCCTCGCTCCACCAGTTGTACGATGGCACGCCGAGCCGCGGAATCGCCCGGGCACCGTTGACCAGCTGCGAGACCTTCTCCTGCAGCGTCATGCGATGCACGAGGTCCGCGGCCCGCACCTGCGGCGGCAGGCTGGTATCGAGATACGCAGGATTCGAGGTGCTTGCGGCATGCGCGCCGCCGGCGGCAACCAAGCCTGCGAGCAACGCGAGCGCAGGCCGTATTCGGGACCGGATCGTCATGCGCATCATCCCCGGGTCAGGCTGGAGGGCCGATGATAGCAGAAATGGTAGCGCTACCGTTCGGCGGTGAAGCGATAGACGATGACGTTGTGGTAGGTCGCGCCGGGATCGAGCGTCGCCGAGGGAAAATTGGGGTGGTTGGGAGCGTCGGGGAAGTCCTGCGGCTCGAGGACCACGGCGTCTCCCTGCCGATACACGATGCCGTATTTGCCAGCGAATGCGCCGCCGAGGAAATTGCCGGAGTAGAACTGGATGCCGGGAGCAGTGGTGTACACCTCGAGTACCCTTCCTGAGCGGGGGTCCTTCACCCGGGCGGCCAACTTCAGCGTCCCGGGGCGGCCGTCGAGCACGAAGTTCATGTCGTAGCCGTGGCAGTACCGGATCTGAATGTCGTTGCCGTCACGGATACGGAGCCCGATTGGCGTCGGCTTGCGGAAGTCGAAGGGCGTATCGGCGACCGACGCGGTAACCCCGGTCGGAATCAGGGTGTCGTCGACCGGAGTGAAGTGCGATGCATTGAGCTGCAGCAGGTCGCGCATGGTGGAGAAGTGCGCGGGACTCGATGCGAGATTGAAGTAGGTATGGCCGCTAAGGTTCACGATCGTCGGCTTGTCCGTCGTCGCACCGTAGTCGATTCGAAGCTCACCGCCGTCCGTCAGCGTATATTTTGCGGTCACGCGCAGGGTGCCCGGATAGCCTTCCTCGCCGTCCGGGCTCACATATGACATGACGACGGCGGCGCTGGGGCCGCCGTGCAGCGATTCGATCTTCCAGACCCGCTTATCGAAGCCGGGCGAACCGCCATGCAGGCTGTTGCCGTGGTCGTTGACGGAAACCTGATATGTGCGCCCGCGGAGCGCGAAGCGGCCCTTGGCGATGCGGTTGGCGAAGCGGCCGACCGTGGCGCCGAAGTAGTTGCCGTCATCGAAGTACTGTTGCGGCGTGGTGAATCCGAGGACGATATCGCCGAGCTTGCCGTTCCGGTCCGGCGTGTAGAGCGATTGGATGCGTGCGCCCAGCGTGATGATCCGCACCCGGACACCCGTACGGCTGGTCAGGTCCACCGCCTCGATGCGGGTGCCGTCTGCCAGCGTGCCGAAGGCGCCGCGCCGTGCCTGCGCGGCGCCAGCGCTCGGCATGGCGGCAAATGCGCTCACGCAAAGCGCCGCGACCAGGATCGTTCTCAATGAGGACATCGTAGCGGTACTCCCGGGGTTTCTCATGTGCGGCGCCCCGTCAGAGCGGCAGTACCGCGAGCGGGCGCGAGGGCGCCCGTGCCAGTCGATTGCGCAGCGGCAGCAGGAACGCGTCCGCGCTGACATCGAACATGTCTCCCGCCTCGAGGCGCACGTGATCCGAGAAGGAGAGGGTCGAGGTGCCGAAGAAATGCACGTGCACGTCGCCGGGCCGGCGGAAATTGCCGTACTTGAAGTGGTGGTGCTCCAGGTTGGCGATGGCGTGCGACATGTTCGATTCGCCGGTGAGGAAGGGCTTCTCCCAGATGACCTGCTGGTCGCGCAGGATGCGGCTGACGCCGCGCACATCCGCGGGCAGGGGCCCGGTCAGGATCTCCGGCCCCAGCGCGGCGGGGCGGAGCTTCGAGTGCGCGAGCCAGAGGTAATTCTCCCGTTCGGTGAGATGATCGGAAAACTCGTTGGCCAGGCAGAATCCGAGCCGCCGCGGCTCGCCGCGCGAGTCTATCAGGTAGATGCCGGCAATCTCCGGCTCCTCGCCGCCGTCGAGTGCGAATGCCGGCATCTCGAGCGCCGCACCGGTCCCGACCACACTCGATCCGTCCCCTTTGTAGAACCACTCCGGTTGCGAGCCGACGCCGGCGGCGGGCTTGCCGCCCTTCAGTCCGTCGAGAAACATGCGCATCGAGTCGGTCTGCGCGCCGCCCGCCGCGGCGAGCGCGTGCATCTGGTCGCGGCCCTCCGCCGAGCCGAGATGAGTCAGGCCAGTGCCCGTGAGATAAAGGTGTGCGGGGTCCGGGTGATCGATGGGCGGCAACAAACGAACGTCCGGATTGCCGCCGCTGACATCGAGGGCCTCGCCCGTGATGCGTCCGCGTACCGCCTCCTGCAGTGACACTGCCGCCGCGAGCGCGGCAGCCGCCAGTTCGTACGTCGAGGTCATGCCCTCGAGCAGCAGCGCGCGTCCGTCCGCCTCCAGAGTCGCCACGGCCCGTTTCCCGCGCGCCAGCCTCACCTGCAAGAGTCGCAACGCCATGGAAACGGCCACCCCGATTCGCCCGCACCTGCGGTGAGCATCATAGATCAGGCTCCGGCTTCTTGTCTGAGTAAATAGCGGGTTGTGCTTGACAGGCGCCGAGCCCGCCGATATCTATGGCCGCCGATGGCAGCCCAATTCGGCAGTGATTCCGGCGTGACGCGCGATGGCGCCGGTCCACGGCAAAGCTACACCGCGGCGCTGGTGGTGCTCACCAGCGTGTTCTTCATCTGGGGATTCGCGACCGTCCTCAACGACACGCTGGTGCCGCACTTCAAGTCGGCGTTCGGGCTTAATTACTCGCAGTCGCTGCTGGTGCAGCTCGCCTTCTATCTCGGCTACTTCATCATGGGGTTGCCGGCGGCCAAGGTGCTGGAGCGCACCGGCTACAAGCTGGCCGTGGTGTTCGGGCTTCTCGGAATGGCGCTGAGCGCCGCGGCCTTCGTTCCCGCCGCCATCCTGGAATCCTACGACATGTTCCTGGTGGCGCTCTTCCTCCTCGCCTCGTCCATCACGCTGTTGCAGGTGGCGGCGAATCCCTACGTGGCCGTCATCGGGTCGCCGCAGACCGCTTCCAGCCGGCTCAACCTGGTGCAGGCGTTCAACTCTCTCGGGCACCACGCTGGCGCCGCTGTTCGGCGCCTATCTCATTTTCGGGCGCAGCGCCTCGGGCACAGTACACGGCGCGGCGGCCCTCTCGATGAACCAACGCGCCAGCGACATCCACACCGTGGAGCTGCCGTACGTCCTGATCGCAGCCGTGCTGCTCGCTCTTGCCCTGCTGGTCTGGCGCGTGCGACTACCCGATCTCGGCAAGGAGACACGGCGCGCGGCGCGCAGCGAGCGCGCCAGGCACAGCCTGTGGCGACATCGGAATCTCGTGTTCGGCGTGCCGGCCATCGTGCTCTATATGATCTGCGAGATCGGTATCGGCTCGACGCTCGTCAATTTCATCTCCCGCCCCGAGATCGGCGGCATGACTCACCAGCAGGCCGGAAACTACACCGTGTTCTACTGGGGCGGCGCCATGGTCGGTCGCTTCGTCGGAGCGTGGCTGCTGCGTTGGATATCGCCCGGCCGGCTGCTCGCGGCTGTCAGCATCGGCGCGCTGGCTCTGGCCGGCATCGCCATCACATCCAGCGGGCACGTTGCCATGTGGTGCCTGATCGCCGTCGGGCTCTGCCACTCCATCATGTTCCCTACCATCTTCACGCTCGGCATCCGCGGCCTCGGGCCGCTCACGGAGGAGGGCTCGGGGCTCCTCATCATGGCCATCGCGGGCGGCGCGCTCGCGGAGCTGCAGGGCAGGCTCGCCGACCACGTCGGCCTGCAGCTTTCCTATATGTTGCCCTGGGCCTGCTATCTCTTCATCCTGTTCTACGCCCTCTGGGGGTCCCGCCCGACGGGCGCCGTGGACGACGCGCAGCTCGTGAGCTGACCGCGCTTTCCCCGGTGGTGTCGAGCAGCGCGAGATGCACCAGCTCCGCCATCGCCGTGCGCGCCGCCGGGGCGTCGCCTGATGCCACCGCCTCATACACGCGCTCGTGATCCGGCAGGGGATCGCGGGGCAGCGGTCGATTGCGCTGCTTGAACACGGTCGTCCAGCTCACCGCCGCGGCAACACCGCTCTCCAGCGAGGCGAGAAAGGGATTGCCCGAGGCCTCGAGCAGGATGGAGTGAAAGTTGCGGTCCGCCTGCCGGCCTGCCTCGGCCGCGAGCGTGCTGGCGGCCATCGCATCGAGCGCGCGCCGCAACGCCTGCAACTGCTGCGGGCTGCGCTTTTCCGCCGCCAGCGCCGCCGCCGCCGGCTCCACTATCGTGCGCAGCTCGAACAGGCCGCGCAACAGCCGCTCATCGGGCGTGGTGCTGAATATCCAGGAGATGACGTCCGGGTCGAGCAGGTGCCAGAAGCGTGGCTCGCTGACCCGCGTGCCGAGCTTCGGTCGCGACTCGATGAGGCCTTTGGCCGCGAGAATGCGCACCGCCTCGCGATACGCCGTGCGGGAGACCTTGAGGCGCTCGCTGGCCTCGATCTCCCCGTTCAGTATCCGGCCCGGGTGCGATCTTCCCCGACACGATCCGTACGCCGATGTCGCGGGCAATCGTGCCATGCAGCCGCAGCGCCCCGCGGCGCTCGGAGTTGTTCGCGGTTGTCAGGCTCCTCAACGGCCGGCTCAATGGTGATGATGCCCGTCCGGCCCGTGCACGTGCCCGTGCGACAGCTCCTCCTCGGTCGCCTGGCGCACGTCCCCGATCTCGACTATCGAAATTGAGATGCTTGCCGGCCAGCGGATGGTTGCCGTCGAGCGTCACCATGTCGCCGACGACGTGTGTGACGGTCACCGTGCGCGGACCTTCCTCGGTCTGCGCGTGCAGATGCATGCCGGGCTGCACATCCTTGATGCCACGCAGCGCGCGGCGCGGCACGGTCTGCACCAGCCCTTTGTCGTATTCACCGTAACCGTCGCCCGGGGCCACGCGCACACTGACCTTGTCGCCTTTGTTTCGACCCGCCAGCTCGCGCTCCAATCCCGGGACGATGTTGCCGTGACCGTGGAGATAGGCCAACGGCTCCCCACCCGCCGAGCTGTCGATCACCGCGCCGGAATCGTCCTTGAGGGTGTAGTGGATGGTAACGACGCTGTCGTGGGTGATGCTCATCTGGGCTCCAGAAGGTCCGAAACGTCGCAGTCTATACCAGGCGGCCGACCCGGGGACCGGGTCGCGCAGCCCAGGACACCCGGATCGCGCCCCCGCAGGAGCGTGCCGCCGTCCGCGCCGGCAAACCGCTGTACCATAGGTGTCGCCCTGACCCGGAGTTTCGGCGTGCTGCCAGAGAATGTCACGATAGCCCAGAAGACCGCGCGTTACGTGCTCATAGGCGCGCTGCTGCTCGTCGGCGCCTGGATGCTGCGGCGCTTCATGCCCGCGCTCTGCTGGGCGGTGGTGCTGGCGATCGCAACCTCCTCGGTCTACGAGCGTTGGCTGGCGAAGTTCCACGGCAAGCGGCGCCATGTGTGGGCCGCGCTCACCTTCACGATGATCGTCGGCACGGTGCTGCTGGTGCCGCTCATCTACGGCGGTTTCGTGGCTGGACGCGAAGCGATCGCGGTGGTGCGGGAGTTTGCCGCCTCCGCCGGGAACGGACCGCCGCCGCTACCGTCATGGGTGGAGCAGATGCCGTGGCTCGCGCACTGGGTGCGCGATATGTGGGTGGAGTATCTGCCGCCCGCGGGCGCCGACTCGGGGCACGTGCACGTGCATGCCAGTCCCGAAATGATCGAATGGACACGGATCGTCGGCCTGCAGGTGGCGCGGCGCATCGTCACGCTGGCGTTCACCCTGCTCACGTTGTTTTTCGTCTACCTCGAGCGCGACCGCCTCAGCGTGGAAGTGCCGAAGATCTTCCGGCGGCTGTTCGGGTCGTCGGTGGATCGGGTGCTGCGGCGTGTGGTGAGCGCGATCCGAGCCGCGGTGGACGGTATCGTGTTCGTCGCCGTGGCGGAGGGAGCGATCATGTGCGGGGTCTACGCCATCGCCCGCGCGCCGCATCCGATCCTGTCTGGTGTGTCGACCGGCATCTTCGCGACCATTCCGTTTGCCGCGCCCATCGTCTTCGGAACGGTGGCCGTAGTGTTGGTCGTGCGTGGCTCGATCGCGGCGGCTGTCTTCGTCGCGCGTGGCGGGCACCCTGCTCCTTTTCATCGCCGATCACTTCGTGCGGCCGGTCATCATCGGCGAGGGCGCGAAGCTGCCCTTTCTCTGGGCATTGCTCGCCATCCTGGGCGGCATCGAGTCCTTCGGCCTGGTCGGCATCTTCATGGGCCCGGCGTTGATGGCGGCGCTGTTATCCATCTGGCGCGCCTGGGTGGAGGAAATCCCGCCCGACTGAGTGACCAATCCGTTACTCGTGTGCTTGCGGGTGGCCATGCAGGAGGGCTTCCGGGTGCTCGTCCAGATAGTCGGCGAGGGAGCGCACGGCGCGCGCGGCGCCCGATAGCTCATCGAGCGCGCGCTGCAGGTTGCCGCTGGGCGCCGCGGGGCTGGCGCCCAGCGTCAACTTGGCCGACTGTGCGGTGGCATCCAACTGCGACCACGTGCCAGTCATCGCTCGCCAGCGCCACACTGGCGACCTTGCCGACCTGCACGCCGTGGTACATCACTTTCGTGTCGCCCGACTGCATTCCGGCCACATCGGTGTAGATCACGGTCACGTCGATGCCGCGCGAGCTGATTGAGCGCAGCAACAGCCAGAGCACGATGCCAAGCGCCGCGATGGGCACGGCCCATATCCAACCCGGCCACCAGCTGCGACGGGCGATCGACAGCGTTCGCCTGGGCTCGCTCGCGGGTTGCTCGGCATCACTCATGTGTTGGGCGCATGCGCTTGCGGCTGGGCCAGCGCCGCGGCGCGCTGGACGAGCTCAGCTTCAGCGGGACCGTCCGCCTTCTGCTCGGGTTTGCAGCCGCGACCACATGCGCTCCAGCTGCGCGCGCGCCAGGGAAGAGGGCGGCAAGGATTGGATGGCGGTGGTCTCGTCGATGGCGCCGCTGTTACACAGAACCGCCAGCGCTCCGACCGTGCGGCCGAACCGCACGGCTCGGCCGAGCGGCGTCACTGGCTCGGCCGTTCCCGTCTGCCGCTCGAAGGCGGCGAGACTTCCTGCCGAGAGATCCCAGCCGGCGCCGATGCGGCGCGCGACGGCGGCGGAGTGAGACTCGAGAACTGCCGCGATGACCGCCGCATCGGGCCGCAGCCCGCCGGCCGCGGCCGCCTCGTAACGGTCCAACATCGCGCGAAAGAGCACCACGTCCGCCAGTCCCCAGACCAGACTCAACAGCTCGGCCGCGAACGGGTCGGCTTTCTCCGCCATGGCGGCGAGCACCACTGCCGCGTTGGCCGACCGCCAGGCGTGCTCCCAGACCGTCTGCGCGAACCGCGGAAACGGGCCGGCGGCGACGCGGAAGATCGGTTGCATCGCCGCCGCCGCGATCAGCGAGCGAATGCCCTCGCTGCCGAGCAACACCACGGCGCGGTCGATGCTTTCGACCGGTTTGTCGGTCACCCGGTAGAAAGAGCTGTTGGCCATCTCGAGGAGACTCCCGACGAGCGACGGGTCGCGGCGGATGATGGCCGCGAGCTCCCGCCGCGGGGCGGCATCGTCGTTGACGGTGCGGATGAGCTGCGGCAGCAAACTCGGGCGCCGTGGCGCGAGCTGCCGCAGGGTCGCACCGTCTTCGGTCGCTGCGACCGCGGCAGCGGCGACGGCCGCGTGACCAGGACCGGGACGGGCGGTGCCCGGATTGGAGGCGCCAAGGGCGAGCTCGCGCAACTTCCTGAGAACCTGAGCGGAGGTGAGCCTCGAGGACGAGGGGTCGCGGCCACGCGCCTCGCTCTGCGGGCCTGTCAGCAGTTGCCGCAGATCGTCGGGACTGAGCAGGAGTTCCACCGGCTCCGGGACACTGGACCGCGCCTCCGCCCTGGCGAGGTATAAGGCGGCCGCCGCCGCGGCGGCGGCGCCCGCGAGCAACACTGTTAAAAGGCCGATCATCATGGCGACAGCGGTCCCGAAGGATGGATGCCCTCATCCCGTTTTCGGCACGGCTGCGAACGGACTGTCCAGGCGCTGTCGTTTCTGCGACCTGGTTCACATTCAACAGGCTCAGTCGAAGGCGAGATAGATGCTGTAGCTCGCAATGAGCACTATCAGTGTGGCGGACACGATCAGCTCCGTGCGGATGCTGCTCGCGGGATGCATCTTCGGATCATCGATCAGGACCGTGGTGCGGGCGAACCGGGAGGTGGCGATTGCGATGAGCGCAATGCCGCCGGCCATGAAGGCCAGTCCCTCATAGCGCCCCAGCGAGCCGGCCAGCCGCTCTATATGCGGGCTGTTTCCGAGCCCCGCCGCCGTCCGCGCCAGAGTGAGCACGAACAGATTGAATTTCTCGATGACGAACCCGAAGGCGATCACCGCGATCCCGGTGCGCACCCAGGCGAGATAAGTCCTCTCGTTTGCGGCGTGGTCGCTGAAGCTCTGGATCATCATGCCCTCCCGCTGAGTTGAGCTGCGGCGGTGCTTCGACCCCGCCGCGCAGCATCTATGAAGTTGTGCACCACCGCCGAGCCCTCGTCGGTGCGGTGTGCGATTCCGAGCAGCGCATGCAGGGGCTCGCCGCGCAGCGGCACGTAGGTGACTGCGTGCGCCTGCAGGCAGCGCATGCTGTCCGGAACGATCGAGATGCCCAGAGACGCAGCGACCAGATTGATGGTCGAGGAGAGCTGCGGCGCGTATTGCCCCACTTTGGGTGTGAACCCCGCGGCCTCGCAGGCGGCGACGACCGTATCCGCGAGCCCGGGCCGAACCGCGCGCGGATAGAGGATGAAGGTCTCCGACCGCGAGTGAGCCGAGATCGATCTCCTGCCGGGCGGCGAGGCGATGGCCGCTCGGCACGGCCACGAGCAGCGGCTCCTTCTCCAGCAGATCGAGGGTCAGCCCGCGCCGGGTCGGCACCGGCGGCCGCACGAAAGCGGCATCGATGCGCCCCTCGCGCAGCGCGGCGATGAGATCCGTGGACGGGTGCTCTTCGAGGGACACTTCCACGGCGGGAAAGTCGGAGCGATACCTGCTGCAAAGTGGAGGTGACCAGCGAATTGAAGGAGGCCGACTCCGTGAACCCCACCCGCACCCGTCCGGTGACGCCGGTCGCCGCGCGCCGGGCAGCCTGCATCGCGCTGCGTGCATCGCCCAGGATACGGGCGGCTTCCGCCGCGAAAATGCGCCCAGCGTCGGTCAGCTCGATGCGATAGGCGGAGCGGTCGAGGAGGGTGACCCCGAGCTCCGCCTCCAGCGCCTTCACCTGCTGAGTGAGCGGCGGCTGGGAGATGCCGAGCCGCTCCGCGGCACGGGTGAAATTGAGCTCTTCCGCGACGGCCAGGAAGTACCGCAGATGACGCAGCTCCATGACGATACTTTTCTCATATGGAGATGCCATCTTCAAGGTATTTTCTTCGCCATCTTGCCCCGTCTACAGTGGCGCCATGACGCACACCGAAGCGCCGGCCACGACGGGGCCGAAGCCCAAGAAATCCGTCGCGCTCTCCGGCGTCGTAGCCGGCAATACCGCCCTTTGCACCGTCGGCCGCACCGGCAACGACCTGCACTACCGGGGCTACGACATCCTCGAGATCGCCGCCACCTGCGAGTTACGAGGAGATCGCGCACCTCCTCATCCACGGCAAGCTGCCGACGCGCGCCGAGCTCGCCGCCTACAAGAGCAAGCTCAAGGCGCTGCGCGGCCTTCCGGCCGCGGTCCGTGCGGTGCTGGATGTCGTGCCGGCCGCGACGCATCCGATGGATGTGTTGCGTACGGGTGTCTCGGCTCTCGGCTGCGCGCTGCCGGAGAAGGACGATCATTCCGCCGCCGGCGCGCGCGACATCGCCGACCGGCTGATCGCCTCGCTCGGCTCCATGCTCGCCTACTGGTATCACGTGAGCCACAACGGCCATGCGCCGCTCGTCGAGACCGAGGACGATTCGATCGGCGGCCACTTCCTGCATCTGCTGCATCGCCGGCTCGCCGCCCGCTTCCTGGGTGCGCGCCATGCACACCTCACTCAACCTGTACGCCGAGCATGAATTCAACGCCTCGACGTTCACCGCGCGGGTCATCGCCGGCACCGGCTCCGACATGTACTCCTGCATCACCGGCGCGATCGGCGCGCTGCGCGGTCCGAAGCACGGCGGCGCGAATGAGGTGGCGTTCGAGATCCAGAAGCGCTACGAGAGCCCTGAGGCAGCCGAGGCCGACATCCGCGCGCGGGTCGCCAACAAGGAAGTCATCATCGGCTTCGGCCACCCGGTGTACACCGTATCCGATCCGCGCAACCAGGTGATCAAGGAGGTGGCGCGCAGCCTGTCGAAGGAGGCCGGCGACAGCAAGATGTTCGCCGTCGCCGAGCGGATCGAGGCGGTGATGATGGACGCCAAGAAGATGTTCCCGAATCTCGACTGGTTCTCCGCCGTCTCCTATCACATGATGGGCGTGCCGACCGACATGTTCACGCCGCTGTTCGTGATAGCGCGCACCGCCGGCTGGGCCGCGCACGTCATCGAGCAGCGGGCCGACGGCAAGATCATCCGCCCCGCGGCCAACTATGTCGGGCCCGAGCCGCTGCGCTTCGTGCCCCTCGACAAGCGTTCCTGACTTCAAACGCGAGATTCCATGTCCTCATCCCACAGCGGCGCGCGCCCCGCGCCGGACCGCGTCCTCACCGACATCGCCGACTACGCCCTGGGCGCCGACATCCAGAGCGACCTCGCCTACGAGACGGCGCATTACTGTCTGCTCGACACCCTGGGCTGCGGCCTCGAGGCGCTCGAGTACCCGGCCTGTGCCAAGCTTCTGGGACCCATCGTGCCGGGCACGATGGTGCCGCACGGGGCCAGGGTGCCGGGCACGCAGTTCCAGCTCGATCCGGTACAGGCGGCGTTCAACATCGGAGCCATGATCCGCTGGCTCGATTTCAACGACACTTTCCTCGCCGCGGAATGGGGCCATCCTTCCGATAACCTGGGCGGAATTCTGGCCACGGCGGACTGGCTGTCACGGCAGGCGGTGGCGGCCGGCGGCAAGCCGATCCTCATGAAGGAGGTGCTCGGCGCCATGATCCGGGCGCATGAGATCCAGGGCGTGATCGCGCTCGAGAACAGCTTCAACCGCGTTGGGTTGGATCATGTGGTGCTGGTGAAAGTGGCCTCGACCGCGGTGGTCGGGCGCCTCCTCGGCCTGTCGCGCGAGGAGATCGATCAATGCGCTGTCGCTCGCCTGGGTGGACGGGCAGAGCCTGCGCACCTACCGGCATACGCCCAACACCGGGTCGCGCAAGAGCTGGGCCGCCGGTGATGCGACCAGCCGCGCGGTGCGTCTCGCGCTGATCGCGAAAACGGGCGAGATGGGTTATCCGTCGGTGCTCAGCGCCAAGACCTGGGGCTTCTACGACGTGCTCTTCAAGGGACAGCCGTTCAAGTTCCAGCGCGGCTACGGCTCCTACGTCATGGAGAACGTGCTCTTCAAGATCTCCTTTCCGGCGGAATTCCACTCGCAGACCGCGGTGGAGGCGGCGATGCAGCTGCAGCAGCGCCTGCGGCAGATGGGCCTGAGCGCCGACGACATCGAGCACATCAGAGTCCGCACGCACGAGGCCTGCATCCGCATCATCGACAAGAAGGGCCCGCTCGCCAATCCGGCCGATCGCGACCACTGCATTCAGTACATGATGGCCGTGCCGCTCCTGTTCGGCCGCCTGACCGCCGCCGATTATGAGGACGAGGTCGCCCGCGATCCGCGCATCGACGCGCTGCGCGCGAGGATCGAGTGCGTGGAGGATCCGCAGTTCACCCGCGACTATCTCGATCCGGAGAAGCGGTCGATCGCCAATGCGGTCACCGTGAGGCTCAAGGACGGCCGCACGCTCGATGAGGTCGTGGTGGAGTATCCGATCGGGCACCGGCGCCGGCGGCAGGAGGGCATCCCGCTCCTGATCGCGAAGTTCCGGCGAAATCTCGCGCGGCGCTTCCCGGAGAAACAGCAACATACGATCGCCGAGCTGTCGCTCGACCGTGCGCGTCTCGAGCGGACTGCGGTCAACGAGTACGTCGACCTCTACGTCATCTGACCTCGGGGGGCGTCATGAGCATCTACCTCGTCGGACAGAATCTGCCCGTGGAGCCCGCGGGCGAGCGCTTCGCGCAGCTCGTGCGCCGCGGCGGCATCGTGCGCATGCCCGGCGCATACAACGGCCTCGCGGCACTGCAGGCGAAGCGGCAGGGGTTCGAGGCCCTGTATCTTTCCGGCGCGGCGGTCAGCGCCTCGATGGGATTGCCCGACCTCGGCATCATCACCGTCGAGGACGTGTGTTTTCATCATCCGGCAGGTCAGCCGCGCCGCGGCGCTGCCGCTACTGGTGGATGGCGACACGGGTTACGGTGAAGCGCTCAACGTCATGCAGATGGTGCGGGCGTTCGAGGATGCGGGCGCCGCCGCCGTGCACATCGAGGATCAGCTGCTGCCGAAGAAGTGCGGCCATCTGAACGACAAGAAGCTCGCGGCACCCGAGGACATGGCGGCCAAGATCGCCGCCGCCGCGCGCGCCCGCCGCCACCTCTACATCATCGCGCGCACCGATGCCGCCGCGAGCGAGGGTCTCGACGGCGCCGTGGCGCGCGCCAAGCGTTACCTGGCTGCGGGGGCCGACGCGATCTTTCCGGAGGCGTTGACGACTGCGGAGATGTTTCGCGAGTTCGCGCGCCGCGTGAACGCGCCGCTCCTCGCCAACATGACGGAATTCGGCCGCACGCCGTACTTCACGGCCGCGGAGTTCGAGGCGATGGGCTACCGGATGGTGATCTGGCCGGTGAGCGCGCTGCGGATAGCGGCGAAAGCCCAGGAGCAGCTCTACGCCACCATCCACCGCGAGGACGGGCCGCGCAGCCTCATCGGGCAGATGCAGACGCGGCAGGAGCTTTACGAGACGATCTCCTATTCGGATTATGAGGCGCTCGACGCCTCGATCGTCAAGACGGTGCTTCCTTAGACCTTGCCGAGCAGTACTTCGACGGTGAAGCCGACGAGCAACAGGGCCGTCACGATCATCTGTATCAGAACGAGATGCACGATTTACCTCCTTTCAACTTACGGCGCGTAGTGTAAGGATACGGCCGCAAAGTTGAACCACCTGCGCGAGGGCCGCAGGGGTACCCCTTTAGAGGTAGCGGCGATTACGGCGGTGTGACGGGCTCGCGGGAGCACTGCGCCGGCCCGGCCGCAGCGCCGCCGCCGGTCCGGTCGAACGTCGCGACCTGTCGTGTGAAACAGCTCACAACCGAGGCCAGCCGCCGCAGAGCGGCGCTACCGAGATCCAGGTACCGGTCGCGCAGGCGCTGCGCCTCAGTGCCCGCGCCGCGTCCGCTGTCGGCCTGCTCGGCATCGAGACAGTCCGCGTACGCCGCCACCTGCGCGCTGTACTCGCTCAGGTTGTCCCGCGCCGCGCTCATCTCGTCCCTGCTGGCATGGGCGCCGTCCGGTATGGCGAATGCCGGCTGCGGCACCGGTCCGCAGTTCGCCCGGGCAACAGGCAGGGCGCCGACGCAAAGCAGCACACCTGCCACGATCGTCACCGTTCTGGTCATTGGATCTCATCCCCGGTGTTGTTGTTATATCTGCAAGCGCGCGGCGTAGCCGGCGCTTTGTTCTTGTGGAATGCTCACCACGCTGCCTGCGGCAGGCGGGCCCTTCGACCGAGACTCTAGCACGCCCGGCCACGCGCGGGCCATCGGCGCGGAGGCCGCATTATGTCGTCACACAAGGTGCTGATCGCACGGGGAATGTCGAAATCCCGACCTCTCGATCCGCACGGCCGAGGGCAAGCGATGCAGAATGCGCCGGAAGTTCCTGTTCATGTGGCTTTGATCGCAGAAGCCAGCATCGCCCGCGATTTGGCAATACTCCAGCTCTGTTTCGCGCAGCAGCCGCGCGGCGCGCTCGACGCGCAGGCGTGCGGCTGTTTCCAGGATGCCTTCCCCAACGACCTGTCTGTACGCCGTTCCCAGCCACGACGGGTGCCGATCGACCTCTCTTGCCAGATCGCGCGCGCGCATGCCCGGATTCTGCCTCAGCCGGCGCGTCAATTGATCGATCCATGCTGGGCGGCTGATGGCCGATTGCCCGAGTGCGAGCGACAGGAACTCCCGCACCGCCATCGCCAATCGCTCTTCATCCACCGCGTTGCCACAGGCGTGGATCAAGGTGCGAGTCGCGGCGCCAATGCGACCGCCCGCCAGGTGGGCGACGGGGATACGCGGGACCCCGGAAAGTCGCAGCCACGCGGGATCGAACTCGATCTGCACCTGCTCGAACCCATCGGCCGCGACAGTGTTCGCGTGATGGGCTCCGGCGCGATACAGCACGGCCGACGGGGCGCACACGTGCCGCTCGCCGATTTCAGTGCGGCTGGAATACCCGCCGAGGACGAAGAGCGACAGTACCGGCCAGTCGTGCGCGTGTTCCGGGACCTGGGAATGGCTGCGATCGATGATCCTCGAGACGACGGCTCCTGTGAATGTATGCAGCAGCACTCTGGTTTCGCGAATTGGCCTGCGTCCGACTCGGGAGCCTACTGCCGCGCTGCCGGCGGCGCAACCCGCCGCAGCATCGACCTTGAATCCGTCCAATACGCCGGCGCCAGCGCAAGGCCATGCTCGAGCTATCGGCCGCCTGCCGCGAGGCATTTATGAACTTCCGAATGAGCACAACGATGAGGCTATGGGTCCGTCTGAGCGTCTGGCTCCTGGCGATCGTGACGCTTGCCGTCGTTACGATCCCGGTGGCGATGGCAGCGGCAACACCAGCCGCCGGCATCGCGGTGCGCAATCTCATGCCGGACTTTTGGAGTTTTTGGCGCGCAGCCCGGGGCAGAGCACCTGACGTGCAGTTGCAACTCTGGCGTGAGCTCTATCAGGAGCCGAATGCCGCGGTGTTCGCCGATCTGAGGAGTACTTGCAGTGCAGACCTTCAGGCCGATGTTCTGGAGAAGCAATATTTTCCCGTACTCGAGAGTTTGATCCCGGCGATGCGTGCGCTATCGGAGTCGCTTCCCGACGCGATCATTTCCGTCTCGGCACGCTTCACCAAGAGCTTTCCGGACATGCGCTGGAGGGGGCCAATATACGTCATGGCGTCCGTGGGGTGCTTCAATGGACGATCGCAGTTGATTCAGGGGCAGCAAGCCCTTCTACTTGGTGTCGATGACATGGCGGGGCTGCATGAAACGAATGTGCGGCCGCTCATCACCCACGAGATGTTTCACCGCTACCACTATTTTCATTTCGCATTCGAGCCGGAACTTGCGCAACCTCTTTGGGTCCGTTTATGGGCTGAGGGTCTGGCGACGTTTGTCGCGCACCGGTTGAATCCCAGCGCGTCGACTTACGACCTGACGTCGATCACTCCTGCGGCGGTCTCCCGGATGGACTCGCAGATGAGCGTCATGACACAGCGATTCATGGAGAGGTTGAATTCCACGTCGCAGGCAGATGCGACTGCGTATTTTTCAGATGACAGCAAAAATGAACAGATTCCTGCGAGAGTTGGCTACTATATGGGCCTCGAGGTCGCACAATATCTGGCGCGGCGATACCCGATGCAAACCATGGCCCAGTGGGACCACGCGCGGGCTAAACCCCATGTCCTGCTGGCGCTTCGCCATCTGGCGGCAAGCGGCTCGAGGAGCCTTCATTAGCCGCTTGACGCCGGGCAGAGGCAAGCTCGGCTCATACTAAAGAGAGAGGCGCCGCGCTGGAAATTATCGATAATTGACCGCCTTGCCTCAGCGGCGTGGATGCCGGCGGTCGGTCGAACAATGTGGATCATTCAGGTGGCGCTGCGGCGCCCCTACACCTTCATCGTGCTGGCGCTGCTGCTGCCGATTCTCGGCGCCCTGGTGATTTTCGGTACGCCGTTGCAGCCGGGAATGCCGACGGACATCTTTCCCGAGATCAAGATTCCGATCATCGCCGTTACATTTCACTTACAGCGGCATGCCGCCTGACGAGATGTCGGGGCGCATTACGGGCCAGATAGAGCGGTATGTCACGACCCTGGTGAACGACGTGCAGCACGTCGAGTCGACCAGCTATCCGGGCATGACGGTGATCAAGCTCTACTTCCAGCCGGGAGTGAACCTGAATCTCGCCATGTCGCAGGTGGTCGCGTTCTCCGAGCTCTCGCTCAAGCAAATGCCACCCGGGATCCAGCCGCCGCTCATACTGGAATACAACGCCTCCAGCGTGCCGATCATCCAGCTGGCGATGGCGAGTGACCGGCTGACCGAGGCGCAGCTGTTCGATATCGGCAATCAGGTCATCCGCGCGCAGATCGCGACGGTCGCCGGAGCCTCGATCCCGTACCCCTATGGCGGCGCCGTCCGCCAGATCCAGGTGGACCTCAAACCCGAGGCGCTGCGGGCGCAGGGCCTGGCGCCGGTCGATGTGCTCAACGCCATCGCGACGCAGAATCTGATCGTGCCGGCCGGCACCGAGAAGATCGCGGACACGGAATATAACGTCAAGCTCAATGGCAGCCCCCTCACCCTCGCCCGATTGAACGATCTGCCGATCCGCAGCCGCAACGGCGCGGTGACCTATCTGCGCGATGTGGCGTTCGTGCACGATGGCAGTCCGCCGCAGACCAACATCGTGCGGGTGAATGGCCGCCGCGCGGTGCTGATGACGATCCTGAAGACCGGCACGGCCTCGACGCTGAGCATCGTCAACACGATCAAGTCGAAGCTGCCGTATGTGCGCGAGCTCCTGCCCGAGGGCGCCACGATCACACCGACCGGCGATCAATCGGTTTTCGTGCGCGCCGCCATCCGCGGTGTCGTCGTCGAAGCCGTCATTGCCGCCGGCCTCACCGCGCTGATGATCCTGCTCTTCCTCGGCACGTGGCGCAGCACCCTGATCGTCACTATCTCCATCCCGCTGTCGATCATCGCGGCGATCATCCTGCTCGATGCGCTCGGCCAGACGATCAATCTCATGACGCTCGGCGGCCTCGCGCTCGCGGTCGGCATCCTGGTGGACGACGCGACGGTCACCATCGAGAACATCAACCGCTATCTCGAGGAGGGCCAGGACGTCGAGCCGGCGATCGTTGCGGGCGCGCAGCAGATCCTGCTGCCGGCCTTCGTGTCGACGCTCTCGATCTGCATCGTGTTCGTGCCGATGTTCCTGCTCTCGGGCGTCGCGCGTTACCTCTTCGTCCCCATGGGCGAGGCGGTGGTGTTCGCGATGCTCATCTCCTTCGTCCTCTCGCGAACGCTGGTGCTCACGCTCGCCAAGTATTGGCTGCGGACGGCAGCGCAGGAGCACGCCGCGGCGCAGACGGCCGGTCCGCTCAAGCGCCTGCAACAGCGCTTCGAGGCTGCCTTCGAGCGCGCGCGCGGGCGGTATCGGCGGCTGCTCGAGCGGTCGCTGTACCGCAGGGGCAAGGTGATACCGCTGTTTCTCGCGGCAGCGTTCGTCTCGTTGCTCATCTACCCTGCCTGGGCCGCAATTTCTTCCCGGATGTCGATGCCGGGCAGATCAAGCTGCATCTGCGCGGTCCGACGGGCACGCGGGTGGAAGACACCGCGGCTCTGGTCGATCGCGTCGAGGCGGCCGTGCGCCAGGTGATCCCGCCATCCGATATCGCCAGCGTCGTCGACAACGTCGGCCTGCCGGTGTCGAGCATCAACATGACCTACAACAACTCGGGAACGATCGGCACCAGTGACGCCGACATCCTGATCTCGCTGACGCCGAAGCATGACCCCACGGCAGGTTACGTGGCCCGGCTGCGCCAGCGGCTGCCGCTCGAGTTCCCGGGCACGAGCTTCGCGTTCCTGCCCGCGGACATCGTCAGCCAGATTCTCAACTTCGGCGCGCCCGCGCCCATCGACGTCCAGGTAGTGGGGCCGAGCCCGGATAACCACCAGCTCGCCAATCAGCTGCTCGACTCCTTCCGGCAGATACCCGGGCTCGCCGATCTGCGCATTCAGCAGGTATTCAACCTTCCCGAGCTCGAGGTGCGCACCGACCGCACGCGCGCCGAGCAGCTCGGCATCACCGAGTCCGACATCGCCAACGATCTGTTGCTGACGCTCTCGGGCAGCGGCCAGATCGCGCCGACGTTCTGGCTGAATCCGCAGAACGGGATCTCCTATCCCATCGTTGCGCAGGCGCCGCAGTACCTCATGACCTCGCTGCAGGACCTCGCCAATGTACCGATCGATGCGCCCGGCGGGACGCAAATTCTCGGCGGCCTGGCCACGATTACCCGCGGCTTCGGACCGGCCGTCGTCTCCCACTACGATGCGCAACCCATCATCGATATCTACGGCGCCGTGCAGGGCAGGGACCTGGGTTCGGTGGCGCAGAACATCCGCGCCCAGATCAGGAAGTGGAACGGCAAGCTGCCGCGTGGGACGCGCGTTCTGCTGCGCGGCCAGGTCGAGACCATGCTGCAGTCGTACACCGGTCTGGGGATCGGCGTCATCGGCGCGATCCTGCTGGTGTATCTGCTGATGGTCATCAACTTCCAGTCGTGGACGGATCCGTTCATCATCATCGCCGCGCTTCCTGCCGCGCTGGCTGGCATCGCGTGGATGCTGCTTGCGACGGGCACGACGCTGAGCGTGCCAGCGCTCACCGGCGCCATCATGGCGGTGGGCGTTGCGACCGCGAACAGCATACTGGTCGTGAGCTTCGCGCGTGAGCGGCTCACCGCCGGAGCCACGCCCACGGAGGCCGCGCTCGATGCCGGCTTCACACGCTTTCGCCCCGTGCTGATGACCGCGCTGGCGATGATCATCGGGATGGTGCCGATGGCACTCGGGCTCGGGGACGGCGGCGAGCAGAATGCCCCCCTGGGCCGGGCGGTCATCGGCGGACTCTTGCTGGCGACCGTCGCCACGCTGGTGTTCGTACCGTCCGTATTTGCCGCGATATATGACCGCCGCAGGAACCTGCGCGCAGAGCCAAGCGCTCAATGAAGTGAGGCACCCATGGATCAACGTGTAACTTCCCGAGACGAGAAATACGGCGTCATCCCTACCGAGAGGCAGGGTGAGTCGCGCACCTATTGGCGCCTAGGCATCGTCGCCGTGCTCGTCGCGATCGTTGCGCTCGCGTGGCTCGTGCACGTGCGACACCAGGCCGCGGCCGCATTGAGCATGCAAACGGAAACGGACGCGGTGCTGGCCGTGGCGACAGCGCGGCCACAACCCAACGGCGCGGCGACGGAGCTGGTGCTTCCAGGCAATCTTCAGGCCAATTACCAGGCGCCGATCTACGCGCGCACCAGCGGTTATGTCGGGCGCTGGTACGTGGACATCGGAGCCAAGGTGCACAAGGGCGAGGTGCTGGCCGCCATCGAGTCGCCGGAGGTGGATCAGCAGTTGCGCCAGGCGCAGGCCGATCTCAATGTGGCGCAGGCCAACAGGAAGATCGCCGACGTCACCGCGGACCGCTGGCGCGTGCTGCGCGCCACCGACTCGGTGTCCAAGCAGGAGGCGGACGAGAAGTTGAGCGCCGCGCAAGCGAGCGATGCGCAGGTCCTGGCGGCGCGCGCCAACGTATCACGGCTGCAGCAGCTCGCCGGGTTCGAGCGTGTGATCGCCCCCTTCGACGGCGTCATCACGGCGCGCGACACCGATATCGGCGACCTCATCGATGCCGGCAGCGGCACGGGCGCGGCGCTCTTCGGCATCGCCGATACGAGCCGCCTGCGGCTCTACGTGCGGGTTCCCCAGGAAGATGCCGCGGCCATGAAGCCCGGGCTCGCAGCCGAGCTGCATGTGCCGGACAGACCCGGAGTGGTCTACCGGGCGTCGGTCGATACCACCGCGAGCGCGATCGACCCGGCCACCCGCACCTTGATGGTCGAGCTGCTGGTGGACAACAGCAAGGGTGAGCTCCTGCCGGGCGCTTATGCCGAGGTGCATTTCAGCGTGGCTCCGGAAGGCGCCAGCCGCTCATTCCTGTTGCCCGCTAACGTGCTCCTCTTCCGCGGCGACGGTCTGCACGTCGCGACCGTCGGTGCGCGCGACCGCGTGGTGCTGAAGCCCGTAACCATCGGACGCGACTACGGCGCGCAGATCGAGATCGTTTCCGGACTTTCCGCCAACGACCACGTCATCCTGAGCCCGCCTGATTCACTGGTGGGCGGCGCGCTGGTACACGTGGTCAAGCGCACGAGCCCGGAGGCCTGATGCGAGCGAAGTGCGCCGGCGGCAGCTGGCTCCGGCCGTTGCGCCTGATTGCGGTCGGCACCGCGGCGAGCGCGACCCTCGCGTTGGGCGCGTGCTCGCTGGCGCCTCACTATGCGAAGCCGGAGACGCCCAAAGTCGTGCACTTCGTGGAGGCGGGCGACTGGATGCCGGCTCATCCCGCCGACGGCGCGCCGCGCGGAGTGTGGTGGCAGACATTCGACGAGCCTACGCTCGATGGACTCGAGCAGCGCCTGGCAACCTCGAATCCGGATCTGCAGGCCGCCGTCGCCCGCCTCGGTCAGGCGCGCGCGGTCGTCCTGAATGCGCGCTCGCAGGAATTCCCCACACTCGATGCGGACGCCTCGGCGACGCGCGAGCGCTCCTCCGCCAACGCCCCCCTCGCCAGCCTGACGGGCCACGACGCAAGCACCTATGACGATCTCGTGGGCGACGTCAGCTTCGCCTGGGAAGTCGATCTCTTCGGCCGGCTGCGCAACGCCACCGCCGCCGCGCGAGCCGAAGCCCAGGCGAGCGCCGCGGATCTCTCGGCCATGGAGCTTGCGCTGCGCGCTGAGCTCGCGACCGACTACTTCGAGCTGCGCGGCGCGGATGCGACGACGCAGTTGCTCGAGGATGCGGTGCATGACTATGACCGCGCCTACACGGTGACGGACAACCGATACAAGCAGGGAATCTCCGCAGCGACGGACGTTGAACAGGCGGACACATTGCGGCAGAACGCGCGGGCACAGCTCGCGGCCGTGCGGTTGCAGCGTGCGCAACTTGCGCACGCGATAGCCGTCCTCATCGGCGAGCCGCCGTCGAGTTTCAGCATCTCGCCCGGCCCGCTCGCGGGCGCGCCGCCGGCCTTCGATCCGGGAGCCGCCTCGACACTGCTCGAGCGCCGCCCCGATGTGGCGAGCGCGGAACGCGCGGTCGCCGCGGCCAACTCGGAAATCGGCGTGGCGCGCGCGGCCTGGTTCCCGGTGTTCTCGTTGAGCGGCGCCGCGGGCTATGAAAGCACAGTCGCGTCCACCTGGCTCAACGCCCCCAGCCGGTTCTGGTCCATCGGACCGGCCGGCTCGCTGCCCCTGCTCGATGCCGGAGCGCGGATCGCGGGCGATCGGCAGGCCCGGGCCGTGTACGAAGAAGCGGTTGCCAACTATCGCAAGACTACGCTGGTTGCGTACCAGGAAGTCGAGGATAGTCTGGTGGCCTTGCACCGCAATGCCGAGGAGCGCGCGGCCGACCAGGCGGCGGCGGTTTCGGCCAAACAGGCCGCGTTTCACGCGGACCAGCGCTACAGGGCCGGTGTCGCGGATTACCTCGAAGTGTCCACCACGCACACGGCGGCACTGCAGGCCGAGGTGGCGGCTCTCTCGGCACGCGTGGCCGAATTCCAGGCGACGATTGCTCTCGTCCGCGCAACGGGCGGGGGCTGGACCAATGGCGCTGACACCGCACGCCAAGGCCACCTCCCGACGGGAACTTATGCATCGCGCGGCGACCCAACGCCCTCGAAGCGCTAAGCTTGCGCGCCAGGGAGCCACAATGAGCGAACCCGCAGCGAAGGGTAAGTGCGCGCGTCGTCGCATCCGCGATGCGCTGGTGGCGCGCATTCTCGATGGCACTTATCCGGCGGGCACGCGACTCAAAGAGCTCACGCTGGCGCGTGAGTTCGGCGTCAGTCAGGCGCCGATTCGCGAGGCCCTGCGCGAGCTCGAAGGATCGGGACTGGTCACGAGCGAGCGCTATCGCGGCACGCGGGTGCGCGGCGCCGACTACCAGGAGCTGCGCGAGTCCTATCAGCTGCGCCTGATCATGGAACAACAGGCGCTGAAGCTCGCGGTGCCGTTCTCGGCGGAGCTGATCGAAGAGCTCTCGCGACGTGTGCAGGCGATGACGGGCGCCGTAGAGGCGATGGATCGCGAACACTACATCGACGAGTCGCTCGCCTTCCACCGTCGCCTCGTCGAGGCGAGTGGCAATCGCACCTTCCTGACGGTGTGGGACTTCATGCACTGGAATGTGCGGGGTCGCATAGCATTGCGACGAATTGCCGGTCGCGATGGGCGCGGGTTGAAACCCATGGTTGAGTTACATCGTACGTTGAGCGCACGGATCCGCGCGGGCGACGTGGACGGCGCCGCCGACAAGGTTCGCGCCATCTTTCAACGGGTCGCCGACGCCCTCGAGGCAGCCTGACCGACCGGCGCGGCGAAATTCAGCCGTCACTCGTCGCGATCGAATCCGTCGACAGTCCTGGGCCAGTCCTGCTTCAGCAGACGCGACAGGGCGCGGTCGGCGAGCAGACGGCCGCCCGTCTGGCAGATGGCGCAATAGTTGGTCTCGTTGTCCACATAGCGTATCCGCTGTACGGGCGTGCCGCAGACGGGGCACGGCAGGCGGAAGCGGCCGTGCACCGCCATCTCATCGCGAAATGCCGTCACTTTCTCCGGGAACCGCCCGCCCGCCTGGTGGCGCAGGCGCTCGATCCAGAGCAGCAGCTGATCCCGCGCCGCGCCGTACAGGCGCAACGCCTCGGCATCGCTGGCGCGGCTGGTCAACATGACCGGAGAGAGTCTGGCGGCGTGGAGAATCTCGTCGGAGTAGGCGTTGCCGATGCCGCTGAACAGTCGCGGATCGGTCAGCGCGCGCTTGAGGGTGTGATTCTCGCTGCGCAGCCGCGCGGCGAACTCCGCCGCGGTCGATGTCAGAATCTCGAGGCCGCCCGGATCCTGCAGGCGCAGCGCCTCTTCGCCGTGGATGAAATGCAGCGATGCGCGCCGCTTGCTGCCGGCTTCGGTGAGTGTCAGCGTGCCGCTGCCGAACTGCAGCCGCAGGAGCGCCGCGCGCCGGGCGAGCGGCGTCCCGGCATCGAACCAGTGCAGTCGGCCCGCAATCATCAGGTGAAACACCAGCCAGAGCTGCCCCTCGAGTCCGATCGCGAGAC
The DNA here is from genome assembly GCA_963726045.1 of uncultured Pseudomonadota bacterium. Classification (GTDB taxonomy): domain Bacteria; phylum Pseudomonadota; class Gammaproteobacteria; order Steroidobacterales; family Steroidobacteraceae; genus 13-2-20CM-66-19. The sequence goes on along the minus strand of CAVSAZ010000005.1, from coordinate 106,887 downwards.
GCTTGCCGATCCGGCGCACCTCGGTTACCCGCCGCCCCTGCGCGGTGGCGATGGGCGGTTCCACTGTGCGAAGTAGAAAGGGTAATAAAATCAGAATCTTATCTAGGGTTTGACCGATAACGCGCTGCTCCAGTGCCTCGCGGTAGACGGTGAGGTCGGGAAGCTCGGGCATGTAGCATCTTATCGGTGAGCCGCTCCAGAGCGGTACAGAGTCGCGCCGGAGCGGGAACACCGCGGCATCGGTCATCCGTAGTTGTCACACATCTCCACGAGCTTATGGCGTGGACGCGAGGTAGACTTCCGACATGCGCCCGCTCTCATTTCTCGATCGGGAACGCACGGTAGCCGGTCCCGGCTTCAGCCGTTGGATGGTGCCGCCGGCCGCGCTCTGCGTGCATCTGTGTATCGGACAGGCATACGCCTTCAGTGTGTTCAACCTGCCGATGACGAAGCTCATCGGCATCACCGACTCCGCTACCGGCGACTGGCAGCTCACCGACCTCGGTTGGATCTTCACGCTCGCGATCTTCTTCCTCGGAGTCTCCGCGGCCGTGTTTGGCCGCTGGGTGGAGGAGGGCGGCCCGCGGCGCGCGATGTTCACCGCGGCGCTGTGCTTCGGCGGCGGATTCCTGATCTCGGCCGCCGGGGTATACGCCCATAACATATGGCTCATTTACCTGGGCTACGGTGTGCTCGGCGGTATCGCCCTCGGCATCGGTTACATCTCCCCGGTCTCGACTCTCATCAAGTGGTTTCCCGATAGGCCGGGCATGGCTACCGGCATGGCCATCATGGGATTCGGGGGCGGCGCCCTCATCGCCTCGCCGCTATCGGTGTGGCTGATGGCCAGGTTCTCGACACCGTCGCACGTCGGGGTGGCAGAGACCTTCATCGTCCTCGGGATCGTTTACTTCATCTTCATGATGGTCGGCGCCGCGATCGTCCGGGTGCCGCCGCCTGGATGGAAGCCGGCGGGCTGGACGCCGCCCGCCCAGCCGCCGAAGCTGGTGACCACCGCCAACGTATATGTGTATACGGCACTCAAAACGCCGCAGTTCTGGCTCATCTGGTGGGTGCTGTGCCTGAATGTGACCGCGGGAATCGGCGTGCTAGGCCAGGCGTCGGCCATGAGCCAGGAAATGTTTCCCGGCAAGGTGAGCGCGGTCGCCGCCGCGGGCTTCGTCGGACTGATGAGCCTCTTCAACATGGCGGGCCGGTTCCTCTGGGCGTCCGCTTCCGATTACATGGGACGCAAGAACACCTACTTCGTTTTCTTCGCACTGGGCACCGTGCTCTACGCCGTCGTGCCGACCGCCGGCAGGATGGGCAGCGTCGGTCTCTTCGTGCTCTGCTTCCTGATCATCATCAGCATGTATGGCGGCGGATTCTCCACGATCCCGGCATACCTTAAAGACATGTTCGGCACGCGTTACGTCGGAGCCATCCATGGGCTGCTGCTCACCGCCTGGTCGGCGGCCGGCATCTTCGGGCCGGTGCTGGTGAACTACATACGCGCGTACCAGGTCGCGCATGGAGTCGCGAAGGCAAACGCCTATAACGTGACGATGTACATCATGGCTGGCCTGCTCGTCGTCGGCTTCTTCTGCAACCTCTTCATCAAGGCGGTGGACGCGCGGCACCATATGTCCGCCGCACCGGGCGAAGCCGCACTCGTGGCGCAGTCGCAATGAGCGCGCAGAATCCAGTGACCGGCACAGCTTCGAGGGGCGCGCGCACTCTACAGCTGATACTGGCCTGGAGCTTCGTCGGCATTCCCTTCATCTGGGGCGTCCTGGAGACGCTGCGCAATGCGATGAAGCTCTTTCACTAGAGCTGCGCCCGCCGCATTGTCAATGACCACTTTTTGACTTAAAACATTACCACTCGAATCACATCTCGAGCCGTGTGGTTGACGGGCCGGGCGCGCTATAAAATATGCTGCATCATGATCGTGCAGCCCGGTGAGCCGCTTGACCACAAGCTTTGTTCCTCCCATCGCTCTCGACGTACGAAGTAAGACTCCGCTCTATCGCCAGATCGCCGTCTGGTTTCAGCGCGCCATCGTCGATGGGCAGTTGCGTCCCGGACAGCGGGTCCCCTCCACGCGCGCATTGGCTGAGCAGCTGAGGATCTCGCGGATTCCGGTGCTGGGCGCGTACGAGCTGTTGATTGCCGAAGGTTATCTGCGCCCGTTCGTCGGGGCGGGAACCTGCGTTTCCGAATCGATTCCTGACGGCGTGTTCGGGCCCGCGCGGCGGGAGTCAGTGAGCACGATCGAGGAGAGCTCCCCGCTCGGCGGCAAACGGCGGACGTCGCGGCGTGCCGGCGCAATGCCGGGACCCGCGCAGGAGTGGCTCGAGAGGGCCCGCGGCTGTGTCGACCTGACGCGCTTCCCCCTGCGGGAATGGTCGCGACTCGTCAACCGGCACGCCCGCAAGCTGACCCGTGAAGTCATGGGCTACAGCGATGCCATGGGGTACTGGCCATTTCGGGAGGCGCTCGCCGAGTACCTGGGCGCATTCCGCGGCGTGAGCTGCGACCCATCCCAGGTACTGATCACGACCGGCTCGCAGCAAGGTGTGCAGATAGCCGCCCTGGCGCTGCTCGACCCGCGCGATCCCGTCTTGATCGAAGAGCCCAGTTACCCGGGCGCGCAACAGGCGCTCAAGGCCGCCGGAGCGCGGCTCATTCCGGTGCCGGTGGACCAGGAAGGGATGAATGTTGCGTGCGCCATCAAGAAGGCCGGCCGTGCCCGCGTCGCCTTCGTGACACCGTCCCATCAGTTTCCGTTGGGTGTCACCATGAGCGCGGCGAGGCGACTCGAGTTGCTCGCCTGGGCGGGACGCAACGGTGCCTGGATATTGGAAGACGACTACGACAGCGAATTTCGCTTCGGCGGCAGCCCGATCGGGTCCCTCCAGGGCGTGGACAGTGAAGCCCGCGTCATCTACATCGGCACGCTGAGCAAGGTGATGGCGCCGGCGATGCGTCTGGGATTCGTCGTCATTCCGCGCGATCTCGTGCGCAGCTTCGTGATGATCAGCAGTGCGAGCGATACATTTTCACCCATGCTGTATCAGCTGGTCATGACCGATTTCATTCGCGAAGGTCACTTCTCCCACCATCTCAAGCGCATGCGCAGCCTATACGCTGAGAAGCGCAGCATGATGGTCAGCGGCCCTGCAGGCGGAATTCGGCGACACGCTGGAAATCGTGGGCGACGAAGCAGGACTGCATCTGGTCGCGTTCCTGCCTCCCGGTATCAGCGATCACGAGGTGAGCAGGCAGTCGCGGCAGAACGGCGTTTCAGTGGGGCCGCTGTCACCCTGCTACGCGAGCCAGCCGCGACGCAACGGACTGGTCCTGGGCTACGCGAGCATGAGCGACCAGCAGATCTACGAAACGGTGGCGGGCCTCAAGACGACCATAGCCGCCTGGTCGAAGCACGCCGTGCGCGCCTGACCGAGCCGCATTCCCCGGCGGCGGCAGGCCGCCGCCGGGGAGTCAGCCGGACTCAGAAGATCTTGTAGGTCACGTTGAGATAGAAGTCCCGCATGATCGGGTTGGAGAAGAGGGCGCTATAACCCGCCGCGAAGTTGTTTGACGATGCGTTGGTGAACGGCGGATTGGTGTTGAAGAGATTCTGGATTCCGAACAGAACGGTAAGACCTCGAACCGGCGTGTAGGACGCGTAGGCATCCCAGGTCGACTGCGCACTGACTGTCCCTGGCGGACCGCTATTGGTCGGTCCGGTACCGAACTCGTCGATGTAGGACGAATAAAAGCGGTTGCTGAGTCCGCCACCCCACATGTTGGTCGGGCTCGTCCAGTCGATCCTGAGGTTATGCTGCCAGCGGAACGCCGGCGGATTGAGCGCGCCGCCCTGATTCCAGCCGACCAGGTTGAGAGCGGGGGCGCCATTGTACAGACGCAGACGGAATTGCGTGACCGTAGTTCCCTCGAGGTCCTCCCGGAAAGTTCCATAGGCGGTATGTTGCAGGTACTGGACGCTCAGATCGATCCCGTCGGTGGTGACGCCGCCCGTATTCTGCGCATTCTGCAGGATGTAACCGCAGTTCGAATTCGTGTACGGCGTGCAGAACGCGCCCTCCTGAATCGACTGGGTGAGGCCCCCACTGGAGTTCGGCACGATCGCGTTGGCGAATTGGGTCGGGTTCTCGTAGATGCTCTCGGCGGGAATGATGCCAATGGCGTTGGAGACCAGGATGCGGTAATAGTCGAGGGTGATGCCCATGTTCCGCATCGGCGAGATGATGGCGCCGACATCGAAGTTCTCCGACGTCTCCGGCGTCAGGTGTCTATTGCCGCCGAAGAGGCCGAGTCCCTGCGAGCTGCAGCTTGCCGCAGTCCATAGTCCGGTCGCCGCGGGGGTGACGCAGAATGGGTTGTTGGTTCCCATGGTCTGGCCGTCGGAAGCTTCGACGTTATTGGGCTGGTATAGGTCGAACAGCGTGGGCGCACGGAACCCCGTGGAGGCGGTGCCGCGCAGGGTCAGGAAGCTGTACGGCTGGAAGCGTACCGCCAGCTTGCCGTTGTTGGTCCGGCCGAAGTCGCTGTAGCGATCCTCCCGATCCGAGACGTCGAGATCGAGGCTCTTGGAGATCGGCACGTCGAGCTCCATGAAAAGCGCCTGACTCGTTCGGGTGCCCTCGACGTGAGAGTCCGTGAACCCGGTCGCGACGTGTGTCAGGTCGTTATAAGGGGTAGTGTCGAAGGCGAAGTCCTCGCCTTCGACACTGAAGCCGAGGGCTACCGTCGCTGGAGTGCCGGAACCGAACGCATCCCCAAGGGGGTGGGTTGCATTGCCATCGAAACTCCAGCGCTTCATCTCACCGTTGGCATAAGTGCCGTTCAAATACGACGAGTTGATCAAGGCCTGTCCGGCTGCGGTCTGGGGGCCGAACGGATTGATCAGATTGCTGAGAATCGGCGTGTCGTTGGGCCCGATCTCGCCGTTGCCGAGCACCGCCTCATCGGGGATCTGCCCGGTATTGCGCTGATCGCTCTTGTTGTCACTGTAATTGCCGCTCAGCTTGTAGTCCCAGTCCGCATTGCTGCCGGAGAAGGTCAGTAGGACCCTCTGCTCCGTATTGAGGTCGCCGGTGTAGCGGTTGTTGTAGGGGTCGGTCCACGCGACGGTGATCGGATCGCCCAGGGCCGGCGGAGCGCTGCAGCTTTGCTCGCACGTTAGCCCCGCCGCCGACGGGTAGTAGTTCGGGTCGGCCTGGGGCGTCATATCGAATTCGTAGAACATTGGGCCGGACCAGCCGTTCACCTCGGAGCGGCTCTCCAGATACTGCAGCTGCAGGGTGTTGTTTCCCGGCAGCGCCTTGTGATGGTGGCCAGACCGGACGCCTCGCTCGATTTTGGCAGCAGGTCCGTCGCCGCCTTATACCGGTAGGCGCAGTTGCCGAGGTTCGTGGTGAGGTAGTTGTTGCCCGCGCAAGCCGGATAGCCGGGCTGCCAAACCTGGCTCGTGCCGCCAGCGCTGGGGTCTGAGATGGCGTTTTGATAATTGTCGAAGATGGTTCCGGGCCATGTCCCCGGATCGTTGGTCGAGTTGAGGCCCTCGGCCGGATCGTAACCCTGCTGGGTGAACGACCGCCATGAGGCCCGCACCTGCTGTTGCTCGCTGTAGCTTCCGGTCAGCATGACGTTATAGCCATCGCTCACCAGGTCGCCGTGCCCGATGGTGAAATTGCCGTAGCCGGAGCTGCCGCCCTTTTCCTGCGGCTGATCGAAATTGACCTGGACTTCGGCGCCCTGGTAATTCTTCTTGGTGATGAAGTTGATGACACCCGCGATGGCATCGGAGCCGTATCGGCCGAGGCGCCCTCGCGCAGTACCTGGATGTTGTCGATCGCGGAGAACGGAATGCCGCTCAGGTCGACCGCCTTGCCGATTGGTGGCGTTGTCGGCCAGTCGCTGTCCATCGAGGAGAACCAGGGTGCGCGCCTGGCCGATGCCGCGCAGGTTGGCGTAAGTGCCGCCTCCGGAAAACGATCCCACGGTCGCGGAGATGTTGATCGCCGGGACGTTGTTGGTCAGCGTGTTGAGCGCCTGCTCGACGTTTATGATGCCCTGATTCTTCAGGGCATCCGCCTTGACGATGGTGATGGCCTCCGCGGTCTCGGACGCCGGTCTTGCGATCAGGGTGCCTGTGACCACGACGGTCTCGAGTGTCGCGGCCGCGAGAACGGGGGCGGGCGCCGGAGTCGTTTGCGCCTGCGCGAGCCGGAGCGGCGCCTTTGCGGGCGCGACCCTGGGGGTGCTGGCCTTGGTGGTCGCCTTGGCAGCGGTTGGCTCGTAGTGGTGGGCTGCGCGGCATTGACCGCGAAGGAGCCTGCACCCAGAGCCGCGATGGCGCCAATGGTGAGAGCGCGCCGAACCGCATGTCGGACAGATAGGTTGACGGTCATGAATCTACTCCGCGGCGCCGTGCCGCCGCCTTAAGTGGGTTGCTGTTGTATTCGTACGACATCGACTGGTGGAATTCGCTGTCTTTTCGCGCGGCTCGCTGTGGCGAACCACCAACAATCGGTACTTGGCGCGGATGCTAGATGACGGCGGTTCCGATTCAAATACCCATTCATCGCCTCATGACATGACCACTGGCCGAGTGGCCATGTCGCGGCGCGCGCAAGCGCTCGCCCGCGTGTTGCGCGGTCGGAATCCCGAGGCAGGAAAAAGTTCTCAGCGGATGGGCAGGTCGCGTCCGCTGATCGTGCTGGCCCGTGGCCCGGCTGTTGGGCGAGGCTCGCGGCATTCGGGGCCGCGAAATCGAGGGCGCCCGCGTAGCGGGTGATAGCTTCAGCACCACGGCTACTTCGATCGCATCGACCAATGTCTCCATACTGATGCCGCTGTCGATCACCGCGCTGACCTTCTCCTCCGTCACGCTCCTCGGCCGCAGCGTCATGATCTCGAGGAACTCCAATGTCACTTTCAATCCCTCTGTGATCGGTGCCGAACGATAGTCGGACAGCGCCGCATCGACCACCGCCCTGCCGAGGTGCCTAGCTGCCGCCGCCCCGAGCACGTCCGTGCACAGCGCGCAGCCGTTCCACTGCGCCGCCATAGCGGCCATGAGCTCCCGCTCGGCAACGCTCCACGCGCTCGGTCTCCGCATCGCGGATTGCGTCCATGCGCCAGCGAGCGCCGGGAAGTGTCTTCTTATCGCAGGGCGATGCGCGCCGCGCCGCGGAATCTCATTCCGGAGGCCAGGGAAATGAAGCGGCGCAGCAGCCGATGGTTGAAATAAGTGCCGCGCTCGATCTGATGCAGCAGCATGGAGGTCCTTTTCCTGACCCGCGCGCTCTCCCGCGAGCGCATGAGACGCTCTCCCGAAGTGGATGTTCGCATTCGACGCTACTGCAAGCAGAATCCAACGCCGCCGTCTCGGCCTCATCGAAGCTAGGGTTCCGTGGTGTCCGATGCAATAACCACTGCGGCGGCGGCGGTATATCCACGTCGCGAATATTTCGCTCTCAAGGCATCATCGAGGCGGGGCGCAGCAGGTAGCACCCGATCGCGATCAGAATCAGGTAGGCGAGCAGGATGAAGGTCCAGCCCAGGTTGTGGCGGATGACATCGCCTTCCTTGCGTACGAACTTGCTGGTCGAGACGCCCACGCTCGCGGTCTGCGGCGCCACGGGCTTGCCGATCTCGGCGCCGACGGAATTGAGAGTCGGCGCCAGCAGCGGCGGCATGCCCAGCTGGGCACCCACCAGTGCCTGGAACCTGCCGAACATCGCGTTCGTCGACGTGTTGGACCCGGACAGCGCGACGCCGATGAAGCCCAGGACCGGCGACAGCACGACGAAAGCGACTCCCATGGTCGAGAACCCCTTCGCGAGCGAGGCGGCCATGCCGGAATAGTTGAATACATAGGCGAGGCCAAAGATGAATATGCCGACCAGACATGCTCCCCACATCTGTCGCCAGGTGCGGCGGAATATTTCGCCGATCTGCGCGCGTGTCAGCTTGCCGAGCGCGAAAAGAATCACTGCCACGATGATCCAGGAGGCGAAGATTGCGCTGCCACCGACGTAGGGTGCGAACTTGAATGCCGCGGTGATACCCGGCTTCGCCGGATCGCACGGGGCCGCGATAGGGGGCACGCCACTGCTTGCGCGGTAAACCACGTGACCTTCGGTAGTGGCGACCAGGGACCGGTCCAGGCGGCAACCACGATCAGCAGTACGACGAAAGGCATCCATGCCTGAACCACTTCTCCGCGGCTCAGCCCGTGTGCTTGCGTCCGTCGGGCCACGGTCGTATCGACCGGCACTCCGCCGTAGCCGAGCACCGTCTTGGGTTGCCAGACTTTCAAGAGAGTCAGCAGCGCGACGAACGAGACGATGGCACCGGTGATGTCGGGCAGATATGGGCCGAGATACACCGCGACCGGATACTGGCCGGCGATGTAAGCCAACGAGCCCACGACGGCCAGGGGCCAACCGCCCTTCATGCCTTCCCTGCCGGCAACCAGGTACAGAAGTACCCACGGTGGCAACAGGGCGAGCACGGCCACGATGGTACCCGTCGACCCCGAGAGCGCCAGCAGCGGATAGTTGGTGACAGCGGCCAGCGCGATGATCGGGGCACCGAGGGCGCCGAAGGACACCGGCGCATTGTTGGCAATGGCCGCGACGCGGATGGCGTTGAGGTCGGAGATGCCTATGGAGATCAGGATCGGCGCCACCACCGCCCAGGGATACCCGAACCCGACCAGACCCTCCAGCAGTGCGCCGAAAGCCCACGCAAATAACATCGTCTGCACGCGAACGTCCATGGTGCCGTGTGCGATGAGCCAACGGCGGAAGTTCTCGAAGCCGCCGCTGACCGTCAGCGTATTGAACAGCACCATGCCCCAGAGCGTAATCCAGTCGACGTTCCACACGCCCGTTGCCGCGCCATAAACATAGGCATGCCAGCCGTTGCTCCAGGGCATCTTCCAGACCCAGGTCCCCAGTGCGAAAGTGATGATTGAACCGGCCAGCGTTGCGAGCCACGCGGGCCAGCGGCAGGCCGCGAGCAGCACCAGCAGGGATACCACGGGCACCAGCGCCACCAGACAGGTGAGTGTCAGGCTGCCGCAGGGATCGAGCACTTGCGTGAACATCACTTCTCCCTGGGCCAGCTCGGGTAGCACATGCGGCGGAGCGACGAATTCCGGCGTCCGACGGGCAGGACGTGCAATTTATTATCTCTTAAAGTCTTGCTCGAATCGCCAGATAAGGGGTCTCGAGCCATGCTCAAAATACGCCGGGTCGTGCTGCTTACCGCGCTGTCCCTGGCCCTGTCCGCCGCGATCGCCGCCCCGCTGCCCATGGGCGAGCTCACCAGTGCACTGCACTGGCGCAGTGTGGGTCCCTATACCGGCGGCCGCGTCACCACGGTAGCCGGCATCGCCGACGAGCCCAATGTGTTTTACATGGGCACGGCGGGCGGAGGCGTCTGGGAGAGCGATGATTACGGCCAGAACTGGAAGAACATCTCCGACAAGGACTTCAAGAGCAACAATATCGGCGCCATGGCGATCGCGCCCTCCAATCCGAAGATCATCTATGTCGGCACGGGCGATTCCGCGCCGCGCAACACGGTCCTGACCGGGGAGGGGATGTACAAGTCCACCGACGGCGGCAAGACCTGGACATTCATCGGGCTGGGGGAGACCCACATCATCAGCTGGATCCTGGTGGATCCCAACAATCCCGATGTCGTGTACGTGGCGGCGCTGGGCCATCTGTTCGGGCTCCAATCCGGATCGCGGGGTATTCAAGACCACGGATGGAGGCAAGACCTGGAAGAAGATTCTGTACGTCGATGACGAGACCGGCGCCGATCAGCATGGCGATGGATCCGTCCAATCCGCAGCGTGGTGTACGCCGCGATGTGGCAGATGTCGCGGAGCACTGGACATTCTCGAGCGGCGGCCCGGGCAGCGGCATCTACAAGACGACCGACGGCGGCGCAACCTGGACCAACATCTCGCACCGCCCGGGGCTGCCGCGCGGCATCTTCGGCAAGGTGGGCATCGCGGTGGCGCCGAGCCAGTCCGGCAACGTCGTGTATGCGCTGATCCAGGCCGACTACAAAGGCCAGGCGGGCGGCCTGTTCCGGTCCGACGATGCCGGCCAGAGCTGGAAGCTCATCAACAACAGCATGGACATCACGCAGCGCGCCTTCTATTACATGACGTGTATCGTGGATCCCAAGGACCCGAATACGATCTACCTGCCCAATGTCGGCGTGTATGTATCGCACGACGGGGGCAAGAAGCTGACCGCCCTGCATCCGCCGCATGGCGACAACCATGTGCTCTGGATCAATCCGAACAACCCGCAGATCTTCATCGAAGGCAACGATGGCGGCGCGGCCGTCACGCCAGAATGGCGGCAAGTCCTGGAGCTCCGAGGACAACCAGCCGACCGGGCAGTTCTATCACGCCAATCTCGACGATCAGTTCCCGTTCCACATCTACGGCGCGCAGCAGGATCGGAGTTCGGTCGAGGCGCCGAGCGCCGTGCCGGCCGGGAGTCATTCCGCCGGTCTGGAAGAACATACAGGGCGGCGAGATGAGCTGGGTCGTGCCGACGCCAGGGCGGCCCTGGATCACCTACGGCAGCGGCTATTACAGCATGGAGTGGCGGGAGAACCGCAGGACGGGATTGGTCACCAATGTGAGCCCGTGGCCGGAATACAAGTTTGGTCTCGCCGGGACCGAGATCAAATATCGCTATGGCTGGAATCATCATCCCGTGGTGTTCGCGCCCGGCAATCCCAAAGAGCTGCTGATGGGAGCGAACGTGCTGTTCGAGACCATGGATGAAGGCATCCACTGGAAAGCCGATCAGTCCGGACCTCACGCGCAACGACAAGAGCAAGCAGGGGCGGCCGGGCGGCCCGATCAGCGCGGATGTGACCGGCGAGGAGATGTTCGACACCATATCCTCGATTGCCTTTTCGCCGCTCACGGACAATGTCATCTGGACGGGTTCCGATGACGGCCTGGTGTACGTGACCACCGATGCGGGCGGCCACTGGAGCCAGGTGCGTCCGCCGACGCTGCCGACCTGGTCCACGATCACCTGCATCGAGCCTTCGCACACGGACGCGGGCACCGCCTACGTGTCGGCGAGCCGGTTCGACTGGGATGACTTTCATCCCTACGTGTACAAGACCACGGATTACGGCAAGCATTGGACCGCAGATCACCACCGGGCTGCCGCAGGACCAATACGTCGAGAGCGTGCGGCAGGATCCCGACGATTCCAGATCTGCTCATTCGCGGGCACCAGCGCGACGGTGTACTTCAGTCTCGATGAGGGCCAGCACTGGCAGCCTTTGACCCTGAAGCTGCCGGCAGTACGGGTGAATGATGTGGAGATTCAGCCCGCAGCAGCATGCCGTGGTGCTCGCCACGTTCGGACGCGGTTTCTGGGTGCTGGACAACCTGCAGTTCCTGGAGCAGTTGGGGACTGCGCAGGTGGCGAGTGATGCGCCGCTACCTGTTCAAGCCGCAGCAGGCATGGCTGGTCACGCGCCGTGGCGGGCGGCGATTGGCGGCGCGCGCGGACCGGGAGGCGAGAATCTGGCGCCCGGAGCCACGGTGTTTTTCCATCTGCCGGCCGACTACAACGGCAGCACGCCGGTGAAGCTTGACCTTCACCGACGCAAGCGGCAAGTTGGTCCGCAGCTTCACGCTGCACCTGAAAACGAAAGGCAAGACCGGAGCCGCCTTCGGACAATCCCACCGTGGCGCGACAAGCAACAGGAAGAAGATGGCGACGGCGGTCGAGCCCGGCATGAACCGCTTCCAGTGGGATCTGACCTACCCGGATGCGGTGGACGTGAAGGGCATCTACAATTCATTCTTTGCCGCCGCCGACCCCGTGGGACCGGAAGTGGTGCCGGGCACCTACTACGCGACGCTGACCTATGGCGACGCCACGCAGAAGCAGTCGTTCGTGGTCAAACTGGACCCGACGATTGCAGACCACGCAGGCGGAACTGCAGCAGCGTTTCGATTTGCTGATGCGGCATTCACGACGCGCTGGACCGGCTCGATACCAACCTGAACCAGGCCATCGACGCCCGCGATGCGCTCGAGAAGGCGGTGGCCAGCAAGAGCGTTCCGGCGATGCCGGCGCAGCCGGCGCTGGACCGCCTGAACCGTGACATAGACGATCTGGTGGATCTCAAGATCCAGTCCGGTGAAGGCGCGCTGGTGTATCCCGGCCGGCTGCGCGCCTGGTTGACCTTGATTGCCGGCCAGGTGAGCACGGCATTCGTGCCGCCCACGCCGGCGATGGTGCAGGTGGCGGATGGATACATCGATGATGCGGCGGCGGGTGTCTCCCGTCTGCAATCCGACGTTGCGGCCGCCAACGAAGTGCTGAAACACTGAGCTTTCATCCCATGGGGCATCGTGATGAGCTGAGCTTTGCGCCAACCCCGAGCGGTCATGAGCGTCGGGATTCGCGCGCTTACATTCCGCTTCATCGCCATCGAGCGCGCGTATGCGGCGCTGGTCCTTGCGGGCTCGTACGAGGAGAGTGGCAGCCGCGGGCGCTTCCGGTGTGTCCCGGCGATGTGCTGCTCCATGAGGCCTTCGATGCCCATCTGGATCGGTTCGAGAGCGGCGGCGCACGGATATTCAGCCTGGAGATCGAGGCGTGTGCCGGCGGCATATCAGCATCGCTCATCTGAGCGATGCGGACGCGATGGTGCGGATCGCGGAGCGCGATGCGGTCGCGGCGGGCGCTCTCCTGCTCGCAGAGATTCGCCGCAAGCCGGCCGTGCACTACGACTGGCCGGATATGCTCGCGGATGATCTGCTCAGTGATCCCGCCTGGCGGCTGGACGCTTGGGCGCGAAGGCGATCTCTTGCTCCAGCGAGCGTTTCGCGTGGCTTTCGCGCGGTCTTCGGGGTGACGCCGGCCGCGTTCCGCCTGGGTGCGCGGGCGCGCGATGCCTTCAGATTGATCACCGGAAGCGGCCAGTCGCTGGCCGCAGTCGCTGCCACGACCGGCTTCACTGATCAGGCGCACATGTCCCGCGCCATCCGCGCCCTCACCGGGGCGCCTCCGGGAAGCTGGCGCAGGTCAAAATCGTTCAAGACCGAAAGCGCCTCGTAAGCCTAAATCGCGGTCATGACAGCAGCTCATGAACTCCCCGGGCGCGCGCCGCGCCTGCGGCTGAAGCCCATTCCGCTCATCGTCACCATCCTGCTTGCGGTCGGCGTGCCGGCCGCTGGCGGGCTCATCGCGGCTGGGGCGGGCCGGCTGCTGCATCTGCACATGCAGATCGGGGCGAATCTACCGTGGCTCTACCTGCAGCAGCCGGCCAGCTCATCGTGGCGCTGCTCGTCATCGCGGTCCTCAAGTATCGGTTGGTGCCGGCCGATTACGGCCTGCACTGGCCGCGTGACAAGACTTATCTCTGGCCGGCGATACTCTGGGGCGTAGTGTTCGGTGCGCTGATGACAGTGGTGGATTACGCGCCGCAGATTATCGCACACGCGGTCGCGTTCCTCAGTCGCGCCATCAACTGCCAATTCTGGGGATGGATGGTCTTCGAGGGAATCTACGTCGGACCTACCGAGGAGATCCAGTTCCGCGCGCTGCTGGTCACTTATCTGATGGCCACCATGCCCGGGAAGTTGCGGCTCGGCCGCTTCGAGATGAGCTGGGCAGGGATCATCGTCGCAGCGATGTTCGCGCTTCTGCATGCCACGAACTTCGCGACGCGCGCCTGGGCGGCGGCCCTCGGTCAGCAGCTGTACGCGTTTGCTCTGGGCGTCCTCTACGCGTATGGCTCGAGAAATCGCGCAGCGGCTGGCGCCGAGCATCGGTCACAACGTGGGAGACCTGGTCGAGTCCGTCATCGGGTTGCCTGGCTCGGAGTCTGGCCACCCTGAGCGACTTCGCTCCCGGAATCGCCCTATCTTCAAGCGCTGCTCTATCGAGCTCTGTAGTGCAAAGTCTGGGCGCGGATATCGCCAGCCTGACAAGCGCGCGGGGGAACTCGCCGCGGCTGCGCCTTGACTACCTGGGGAGCGGTCCCGGGGCGCAGCCGGTCGTTGCCGTGCAAAGTGCACTTTTTGGCGCGATATGAGAAATCCATCCTGGGAGAGGGGGCAGAGCAGCCTTAAAGTGGTCGCTGCCATAAGCTACGCACGGGAGCTGCTGGGCACAGGATAGTGGCCCTCCGAGTCCTTTGGATCTGGCCCCGTGACCGAGACGTCCGCCTCACTCCCGCGATCAATCGCCTTGACCGTGCCGGTTCGAGAGCTCGCCCTGGCCTGCGGGGTATTTCTCGTCGATTGCATCACTCTCTCCTCACCCGCGCCGCGAGTGGGGTCGCGCTGTTTGGCCGGGTTGCGCGATCGCCGCCTGCGCGCTCATCCGCTGGCCGCGGGTGCGCTGGGGCGCTGCGCACTCACTCTATTGGTTGCGGTGTGGCTCGCCAACATGCTGGCGGTGCATCGGGCGCCCGCATTGTCTTTTGCCTTTGCATTCCTCAATCTGACGGAAGCGGCGCTGATGGTGGGCGCATTCCGCTTCCTGTGGGCCTACCCTACCTGACATCTCGATCGGGCAGGCCGCCGTGATGACGGGCGTGCTCGGCATCGCGGCGCCGGGGTTGAGCGCCCTGTTGGGCGCTCTGGTCATGCACGTCTTCTTCAAATCGCCGTCATCGGTCGTCGTACTGCAGGTGTGGTCGTCCCAGCGATGGGGGCATGCCTGCTCGGACACCGCTCATTCTGGTGAGTACCGAGCGGCTGCGCCGGCTGATGCAGGCACGCTTTCTCGTTGAAAACGTCCTGACTCTCGTGTTGGGTCTGATGGGCGCATACCTCTGCATCCGCTACGTCCGCTTTCCCTTCGTCACCATCAGCCTGTTCCTGCTGTTGGCGGCGTTCCGATTGGGGGGCTTTGGAACCTCTGTGTGCAGTCTCGCCCTCGGCCTCCTCATAGGAAACCTCTGGCGCTGGGCATGCGCCCGCTGGGGCTGGAGCATGTGCCGATAACCGGCACCCTCGTGGGTCTGCCGGTCATCGCGTTCCTCGCCACGCTCATGCCGCCGATCGCGGTCGGTATCGGTAACGATGCGCGCCGCGCTGCGGCGCGGCGCTCCAGGCGAGTGAGCGGCACTTTCGCGAATCGATGGAGAACTCTCCCATCGGCACGCTCATTGCCGAGCTCGATGGCCGCTGGACTCATAGCAATCGTGTTCTGCAGACGATGCTCGGCTACTCGGAGGCTGAGCTGCGCACGCTCCCGCCGGGTGGTCCTTCGGACCCTAAGGAGTGGCAGGGAGTGAAGTCAGGTGGCGCCGCCTCTTGAGCGGTGAGATACGGAGTTATCAGATCGATCGGCGCTTTCGGCACAAGGACGGGCACTGGATCTGGACGCACGTCGCGGTTTCTCTCCTGCGCGACGAGCGGGAGCAGCCGCTCAACCTGATCGCGCAGATTGAGAGCCTGGATGAGCGCAGGTCGGCGGAGGCCAAACTGGCCGCGGAACGCGAAAGACTGCGGTCACGCTGTGCGCGATTGCCGATGCCGTGGTCACGACGGACATGGATTCTCAAATTCAGTACGTCAATCCGGCCGCGGAGCGTTGCTCGGCATCCCCGGCAGGCGGCACTCGGTCGCGTCATTGACGAGGTGATTCATCTGGTCAATCCGGAGACGCAGCGCACAGCTTCCAGTCTCACGTTGCGCAGCACCATGCACGGCACGACCGTGCGCCGCGACCAGCCCTGCCAGCTGCACCGATCGGACGGAACGATCAGCTACATCATCGATTCGATTTCGCCGGTGTTGGACGAGGCGGGGCAGGTGATGGGCCTCGTCATGGTGCTGCACGATGCAACCGGTGAGGTGGAGCGAACGCGCGATCTCGAGACGCGCGCGCGGCAGGATCGCGTGACCGGGCTCGTCAATCGATCCGAATTCGAGCTGCGCCTGCGCAAGTGCTTCGACCGCGCGCGGCACCTCGGCGGTCCCGCGGCGCTGGTGGCAATCGATCTGGACCGTTTCAAGGCCGTGAATGACACCGGCGGACACGCGGTCGGCGATGCGATGCTGAAGAAGGTGGCTGAGACCTGTCGCAGGCAAGTGCGCAACTCGGACACCGTCGCGCGGTTGGGCGGCGATGAATTCGCCATCATCCTGGATAACTGTCCGATCGACCCCACCGATCGGCGAGCAACTGTTGCGGGCGCTGAATCCTCTGGTGCTCGAGCAGGGCGATAAATCCTCCACGGTCGGGGCAAGCATCGGAATCGCGCCGATTCGGCCGCAGACGCCGAGCCCCGAGGAATGGCTCAAGGCAGCGGATTCGGCTTGCTACCGCGCCAAGCAGGCGGGCCGGGGAGGCTCGAGTTCGCGACGGGCTGAGACCGTTCCCGCCCAGCCTATCCCTTCCCACTATTAACATGCCAGCCCCTCGCGTCGCGCGCTCAGGTCTCGAGCATGGGAGTGATCCTCTTCTCGCCTCACGCGGCCAGTTCGTCCGGGCGGGATGCCGCGCGCAGCCGCGATCTGGTCCGCAGATGCCCTGCCGCTGGCGTACACGCATCGTGCAGCTGCCGTTGACTGCCAACGGCAGTTGCCGAGCGCACCTCGGGTCGAACTCCCGCACCAGTCTCGAACCGTCCAGTCACGCGTGCGCGCACGCGCGTTTGCGCGCCCCGTCTCGAGGAAGTGCGACCTCGGAGCTCTCGCGCTCGCGGCGTTGGGTTGGCGACGCGGTAGCCGCGTTCGGCGAGTGATCGAGCAGATGCGGGCCGCGAGCTCGAAGCACGATCCGCACGTCGAACGATTGACGCGATAAGCGGACTCAGGTCACGCTCGCCTCGCCCGGACGACTTTCAAAAGTCGCTCTGCAGTCGTTCGCGAAGCGCTTCGCCGCCGACCGTGGTACGCTTTCATGTGACAATGGACGCAGCGAACCATAGCCACCCAGAACTTCAACTGTGCTTTGAGGCCGTTCGCCAGCGGCGATCTGTCTTTTTAGCGACAATTGTGGCTACTTCGCCGCTGTTTCCTTCCCACAATTTCTGCACTCGGAGGCCGGGCCATGCACTTTAGTGTCCGTCAATTAGCGGCTGGCGACGTCGCCCTTCTCCGTGAGCTGAATGTGCTGTTTGGAGAGGCCTTTCACGATGCCGAGACATACGGCGCTGAGCCGCCCGGCGATGCCTATCTGACTGGCTTGCTGGCGAGGGAGCACATCGTGACCCTCGTGGCGCTTTCGCGCCAGAAGGTAATCGGAGGACTCGTAGCGTACGAGCTCGACAAGTTCGAGCGGGCACGGCGCGAGATGTACATCTATGACCTCGCGGTTGCCCCAACACATCGCCGTCAGGGCATCGCGACCGCTCTCATCGAGCTCCTGCGCGAGATCGCGACTGAGCGCGGCTCGTGGGTCATTTACGTGCAGGCCGACTATGGCGATGCGCCGGCCATCGCCCTATATGAGAAACTCGGCAACCGCGAGGACGTCATGCACTTCGATATCGATCCATGAATGCCCACACACTCGAGCAGCTAGAGATCAAGATCGCGTTCCTGGAGCGTGCCAATGCCGAATTGAGTGACGTCGTGTTTCGGCAGCACCAGGACATCGAGACTCTGCGGGCGCAGATCGCCGGGCTGGCCGCCCGCATCGACGCCGCGCAATCGGAGACCACCGAGCGCCCGCCGGAAGAGGAGCGGCCGCCCCACTATTGATGAGTGTCAGATGTGCATGCCGCCAGTACCGAAAAGTCCCACGATACCGATGATGATGAGGTAGATCGCGACGATGTAATTGAGCAGTCGCGGCGCCACCAGGATCAGGATGCCGGCGATCAGGGCGACGAGGGGGCCGAGCATCAGGTGGAGATGGACGTTCATGGAGACCCTCTAGAGAGTGGACGGAGGAGACGACAGCGAGTGACCCGCAGGCGGAAGATGAGCAATTTTCTGACCTGAAGGTCAAGCTGGTGATGTCACGACCTCTGCCTTCACCTGCGAGGAGGCTTGCCGCGAGGTTGCGGTGAGTGCCCATGCCGCGGCGCCACGCCTTTGCGTTTCGCGCCGCGGCGAGAGTCGTGCGGGCCTGGCCGCCGCCCGGGACGCTCCGGTTTCGAGCCGACGCGGCTGATTCGCAATTCGACTCCGCGCACCCGAACGGTCTTGAGGCTGTCGAAAGTCTCATCCGGCATACCCTCCGGAAGGTCCACGAAAGTGTGATCCTCGTGGATGTCGATGTGTCCGATGAATCGGCCATCCAGGTCCGCCTCGTTCGCGATGGCGCCGACGATATTTCCGGGTTGGACGCCGTGCGCATGACCGACTTCGATGCGGTACGTTTCCAGCGGCGGGCCCTTGTTCGACTTGTGGTGCGACCGCGGCTTGGACGCTGGCTTGGCATCACCTGCGATGGCATCCGCCCCGCTTGCCGGTTCTTCCTGGGGGTAGCGGTCAGGCGGAGAGGCCGCGTGCGGCGCACCGCTTTTGGCCGTCAGTAGGAATGGAGTCGGCCCCTGGAGCAGGCTGGCCAGCGCGGCCGCGATTTCGATAGCCGGCAGGTTCTGCTCGCGCTCGATCTCCTCGATGAGCGGTTGGAATACCTTGCCTTCACCGCTTCGCACCGAGTTCGCCAGGGTCTCCTTGAATTTGAGAACACGCTGCTCATTGACGTCCGCGACGCTGGGCAGCTGCATCTGCTCGATGGGCTGTCTGGTCGCCCGCTCGATGATGCGCAACATGTTCCGCTCGCGCGGTGCGACGAAGAGGATCGCCTCGCCGTTGCGGCCCGCGCGGCCCGTGCGGCCGATCCGGTGAACATAGGTCTGCGAATCGTACGGAATGTCGTAGTTGACGACGTGGGAGATCCGCTCCACATCCAGGCCGCGCGCGGCGACGTCAGTCGCCACCACTATGTCGACTTGTCCGGCCTTCAGGCGGGCGATCGTGCGTTCGCGCTGCTGTTGCGGGATATCGCCGTGCAACGCGTCAACGTCGAAGCCGCGCGCCTCGAGCCGTTCGGCGAGCTCCGTCGTTTCGAGTTTCGTGCGCACGAATACGAGCATTGCCTCGAAGCGCTCCACTTCCAGGACCCGCGTGAGCGCATCCAGCTTGTGCAGGCCGCTGACCAGCCAGTACCGCTGGCGAATCTTCGGCGTCGTGCCGGCGCGATTCTGGATCGTGATTTGCGCCGGCTCGCGCATGTGCGTCTGCGCGATTCGCCGGATCGGCCGGGGGCAGAGTGGCGGAGAACAGCGCGATCTGGCGCTGCGGCGGCGCCTGCTGCAGTATCCATTCGATCGCGTCGACGAAGCCCATTTGCAGCATCTCGTCGCCTTCATCGAGCACGATGAAGCGGATGGTGTCGAGTTTCAGCGCGCCCTGCTTCATGTGGTCCATGACGCGTCCGGGCGTGCCGACGACTACGTGCACGCCGCGCTTGAGTCCCTTCAGCTGCGGGACATAGCTCTGGCCGCCATAGATCGGCAACACGTGGAAACCCTTCAAATGAGCGGCGTAGCGCTGAAAGGCCTCCGCAACCTGGATGGCGAGCTCACGAGTCGGCACCAGCACCAGGGCCTGCGGGCTCGCCTGCGTCAAATCGATCTGCGCGAGGAGCGGCAGCGCGAACGCTGCCGTCTTGCCGGTACCGGTCTGCGCCTGTCCCAGCAGGTCGGAGCCGGAGAGGAGCAAAGGAATGGTCTGCGCCTGGATCGGCGAGGGCGTTTCATAGCCTACGGCCGCCAGCGCTTCGAGGATCGGTGCGCTCAGACCGAGCTCGCCGAAGCCGGGTAATCGCTGCTCATCGCTCATATGGGTTACCCGACTGGTTCTTCGCGGCCGAGGCGCCGGCGGATGGCTTCTTCCCGTGCGTCCTCGATCACCTGGATGACGGCGGCCGGATCGGCCGGGCGCTCTTCGCGAACGACGATGCCCGTGATGCGACTGCCCGCATGCAGCTCGCCCTGTTCGTAGAGCGCCCACATCTCGCGGGCGAACTCGGTTTGCAGCAACTCGGGCGCGAATCGGCCGAGCGTGGCCCTGATGTTGTTGACGTCCCGCTCCAGCATGGCGAAAGCGGCATTGTTGCCCGAGGCGTTGACGACCTGAGGCAGGTCGATGATGACGGGTCCTTCCGGGGCGAGCAGAACGTTGAATTCCGAGAGATCGCCGTGGATGAGGCCCAGGCTCAGCATGCGCACGATCTGCCGCATGAGAAAGCCATGATATTCGCGCGCGACCTCCGCCGTGAGCTCCACTTCGCCCAGCCGCGGCGCCGGATCTCCCGCCGCGTCCCTGCACGAGCTCCATGATCAACACGTCGTTGAAATAGCCGAACGGCCGCGGGACGCGAACGTCGGCGGCCGACGAGCCGATAGAGCGCGTCGACTTCGGCGTTCTTCCATTCATGCTCCTGCTCTTTACGGCCGAACCGCGTGCTGCGGTTCATGGCGCGGGTTTCGCGGCTGCCGCGGACTTTGCGGCCCTCCTGGTACTGTGCGCGTTTCTGGAAGCTGCGCTGCGCCATGTCCCGATAGACCTTGGCGCAGCGAAGGTGCGCGCCGCAGCGCACGACGTAGACCGTGGCTTCCTTGCCGCTCTTCAGTGAACGGATGACTTCATCGATGACGCCGTCGTCGATCAGCGGCTGCAAGCCTTTGGGTACTTTCATGGCTACGCGACCAGAGGATGCGCCGACAGGTACTCGTCGAACGTCCCGGTGAAATCCTCGATGGTCCCGTCCGACTTCACCTCGATGATTCGCTTCGCGAGGCCACCGATGAATTCCCGGTCGTGGGAAACGAAGATCAGCGTTCCGGGATACAGCTCGAGCGCCGTCTGCAGCGACTCGATGGTTTCCATGTCCATGTGGTTCGTCGGCTCATCCATGATCAGCACGTTCGGCTTGGTCAGCATCAATTTGCCGTAGATCATGCGGCCCTTCTCGCCGCCCGACAGCACCTTTACCGACTTCTTCACTTCATCGCCGGAAAACAGCAGCCGGCCGAGTGTGGCGCGCACGATCAGGTCGTCGTCCGCCTTACCCGTCCAGTGGGACATCCACGTGAACAGGTCGATCTTCTCGTCGAAGTCCGCTTGTGTGTCCTGCGGCATGTAACCGGGCTCGGCGTTCTCCACCCAGGTGATCTGGCCGGCGGTGGGCTTCAGCTCGCCGATCAGGCAGCGCGCCAGAGTCGTTTTGCCGACGCCGTTGGCGCCGATGATGGCAATCCGCTCGCCGGCCCGGATGTTGAAGCTGACTTTCTTCAGGACATCGACGTCCGAGCCCGGATAGCGGAATCCGAGGCCCTCGACGGACACCGCGGAGTTGAACAGCTTCTTGCGCTGCTCGAAGCGGATGTAGGGGTTCTGCCGCGAGGAGGGCCGGATCTCCTCGAGTTTGATCTTCTCGAGCTCTCTGCGGCGCGAGGTCGCCTGCCGTGCCTTGGAAGCGTTGGCCGAGAAGCGGCGCACGAATTCCTGCAGATCCGAGATGCGATCCTGGGCCTTGGCATTCGCCGCTTCCACGCGCTGGCGTGCCTGCAGCGAAGCCAGCATGAAGTCGTCGTAATTGCCCGGATAGACTTTCAATTGCTGAAATCCAGATCCGCGATGTGGGTGCAGACCTGGTTGAGGAACCGCCGGTCGTGACTGATGATCACCATCGTGGTGTCATAGTCGTTGAGCACGCCTTCGAGCCAGCGGATCGAATGGATGTCGAGATTGTTGGTCGGCTCATCGAGCAGCAGCACGTCCGGCTTCGAGAACAGAGCCTGCGCCAGCAAGTACGCGCAGCTTCAATCCGGGCGCCACTTCGCGCATCGGTCGCTCGTGCAGCGATGCGTCGATGCCGATGTCGCTCAGGATGCTGCCGGCGCGTGCTTCGGCGTCGTAACCGCCGTACTCGCCGAATTTCACCTCGAGCTCCGCCGCCTTCATGTAATCCGCGTCCGTCGCGTCGGGGTCGGCGTAGATCCGATCCCGCTCCTGCATGGCGCGCCACATCTCGAGGTGGCCCTGCATCACCACATCCAGCACGCGCTCGTCTTCGTAGGCGAATTGATTCTGCCTGAGCGTGCCGAGGCGTCTTCCCGGCTGCAGCACGACGTCGCCCGCGCTTTGCTCGAGCTCGCCGCTCAGGATCTTCATGAGCGTCGATTTGCCGCAGCCGTTGGCACCGATCAGGCCGTAGCGATTGCCATCGGAGAATTTCGCGGTGACCTGCTCGAACAGCGGCTTGGCCCCGAATTGCATGGTGACGTTGAATGTGGAGAGCATCTCTGTCCGTTCGAATGGTGCAGGCCCGAGCCCCCGTGCCTCGAGCAGCGACCCGCTAGTCAAGGGTCCGGGTCCGGGGGCGATGAGCTGGCATGAGGATCGACGGTCGTGGCCTCATGCCCGCGCTGCCGGGGGACCGGTGGCCGTCGGGTGGCGAAGGGATCGGGGTAGCCGCGCAGGGATAGTCCCGCAGCGGGCCGCCCACTTTAGCGCAAGGGCCGAATTCGCGCAACGCGCTGGGAGTCGGGTGGGCGAAATCGCATCTCCGAAGCGGGTGATTTCATTACGTTTTTGGCGCATGCCATTGGGGGGCGCCCCCCGACTTGAACTTCGGTGGAGCCTTGCGTCACTTGAAGTTTTGGCTAAAATAGCCAATATGAAGCGAGTATCGGCAAGTCAGGCAAAGAACAACTTCGGTGGACTTCTCGACGATGTCGCAGCGCTGGGCTGCCTTGAAATCGTGAAGCACGGTCGACCCGTTGCCGTAATCCTGTCGCTGGATGCGCTCGATGCCATTCGGGGAGCCCCGCGGCCGGAGAACCAGAACGGACTGTGGGGTGCGACGCACATGATCCCCGCAGACAAAGCGCGCGCCGCGCGCATGGTGAGCGCCTCGAGTGATTTCGATGAGGAGTAGCCAGGCCGAGGCTGCGCTTGATCCCGAGGAGGTCCGGAAGATACTCAGTATCTGCTCGCCAACGGGATTACTGGTCGGCGGCCAAGCGCTGGCATTCTGGGCTGATCATCTGCAGGTCGAGCGCCCTGCGAGTCTGATCTCCGGAGTGACAGCCGATGCCGACTTCATCGGCGATGCGGCCCTCGCGACTGCTCTTGGCAGGAGTCTCGGGTGGCACACGTGGATACCCTCCCTGGACGACTCAACCCCGCAAACAGGCAAAGTGACTCATCGCACGAGGAACGGCGCGGTAAAGCAGGTGGACTTCCTCTCTGGCGTCGTCGGCCTGACTACCAAGGATCTTGCCCGCCGGGCCATTGAGATGGACATTCCGGACATTGGCCGCCTACGAGTCATTCATCCCGTTGACGTTCTCGATAGCCGCATCCAGAACCTGCATCTCCTGCCCGAGAAGCGCAACGATGCCGGGATCGCCCAGGGTCGGCTCGCTTTGGGCGTGGCGCGTGCGTTCATCACGAGGGAGGTCGCGACGCGTGGTGAACGCATCGGGCTCAAGCTTTTGGAACGCATCGCGGAGATAGCGACGGATATTGCGGCCGTCCGTATCTTTCTGCTCTACGGCATCGACCCGTTGGAGGCTGTTCCGCTCGAGCAGTTCCGAACGACGACAGCCCTGCACAGAGTGAGCTGGCCGCGGGTTCTGCGGGAAGTCGCGTCAGAAGCGAGAGTCGATGCGACAGCTCGCGGTCAAGACTGCTCCCGGCAAATAGCCTGTTTTAGTGGCTCATCCACGGGATCTACCGTGCTCTTCGGCTAAGCAGAGCACCGATGCGTCCGCATACGGCTTTGCCGTGGCGGCGCGCGTCCTACGTCAAAACAGGAGGTGGTCTGATAGTGGGGTGGCATGCGCGAGGATACCGTACTCCCTCCAATTTGGAGGTAGTATGACAAGCACAAATGTAGTCACCGCAGGCGTTATATCCTCGGATAAAGTCGAGGGTACGGCTGTGTACGACATGGCCGGTGAAAAGCTGGGCTCAATCGACGATCTCATGATCGACAAGCGGTCCGGACAGATCCGATACGCCGTAATGGAGTTCGGAGGCTTCCTGGGGATGGGGACAGACCGCTACCCGATACCCTGGAATATGCTCAAGTATGATGAGGAGAAGAATGGATACATGGTTCCTCTCGACAAGGCGAGACTCGAGAAAGCACCCAAATACAGCGATGAGGCGCCACCCGCGTACGACCGCACCTACTCGGAGCGAGTTAACTCTTACTATGACAGCAATCGGTAGCAGGCAGCGCTGATGGGAACAAGCCAGTTACGCGGCGATGCGTGCTGGCTTGTTTTTCTCCTATATATCTGCTGGCGAATGAGCCGGCTGTTGCCGAGTTGATTGATAGCGCGTCACGGTCAATAGCTGTGACCGTCGGGCCGGCGCGCTCAGTGGGCACTCGCTTGCATGGCTTTCGCCTTGGCCTTGGCCATGGCGAGTGCGGCATTCGCCTCGTCCTTGCAGGCTTGCTGCTGATCGCCAGACAAAGCTTCGCATTTCGCTAGAGCAACCTTGTTGCTGCCTTCCGCTTCGGTCACGGCCGCGTCGGCGGCAGCGTCCGCTTTCTTCGCATCGGCCGACTGCTGAGCGCTGGCCAACGTGTCGTTCGCGGAAGCATCGGATTTGGCCTGACTGTCCTGCGCCTTGGCGTCTTTGTCCGAAGCCGCCGCGCTGGCTTTGGCGACGTTACTGTCAACAGAGGAAGGTGATTCCGCTCTGTTGCATCCTGCAAGCGAAAGAAAGGCTGTCATCGCGACCACGGAGCAAATAATTATTCGCATAAACCACCTATTTTCGGATGCCGCGGAGATCCGCCCTATGAGAACCTCGCGGAATGTAACGTGCCTGCACTGCCGAGGTTCCAAAAAGGGCGACAACACGGGCAGTCCGAAAGACACTCAGCATCTGCCCGCCGACGGGACTGCTGGGCGGCGGCCAGGCGCTGGCCTTCTGGGCCGATCATCTGCAGGTCGAACGTCCTGAGAGTCTGATCTCGGGAGTGACAGCCGATGCCGACTGCATGCGCCCGCTGCACGTGCCGGCGGCGCCACTCAGCGGCGATCGGCCTGGGCTTGCGATTTGAGCCAAGCCGTGAATGCCGTCACTCTCGGGGGCGCAACTGTTTTGGGATGCACCGCATAATACGCGTAGCGAGCGCGTATCCCCGGGAGGCACTGCACGAGCTCGCCGGTGTGGAGTTCCTGCTTCACGAGAGCTCCGAGCGCCAGTGCAATCCCCTGCCCATCTGTTGCCGCCCGCAGAAGCATATTGGAGTCACTGAACTCGGGCCCTCTCTGAATTGCGGCAAGCGCGAGCCCAGCCGATAAAAACCACTGATTCCAAGGCTCGGATGACTCATGGAGCAACGTGCATCGCAACAACTCACGCGGCGTTTGCGGCAGCCGACCGCCGCGGTAGCGGGGGCTGCAAACCGGAATCAAGTGCTCATCCAACAGCTTGTCGGCGTTGAGCCCGGGCCAGCTTCCGGGGCCGAAGCGGATGGCAACGTCCACCTCCTCGCGGCTGAAGTCCGTCAGCGTCATGGAGGCTCGCAAATTCACGACTATGTCCTGATGACTCCTGGAGAAATCCGGCAGCCGCGGTATCAGCCAGCGCACCGCGAACCCGGGTAGTACTCCTACAGTGAGCACGCGCCGGCGCGCCTTGGCTCGCAGCTCGTCCACGCCCTGCCTGACACGTCCAAATCCCTCGCGGACGTTCGCGTACAGCCTCTCGCCGGTGTCCGTGAGCAACATCGCCCGGCCGCTGCGCCGGAACAACTCCGCGCCCAGATTCTCTTCGAG
Organism: uncultured Pseudomonadota bacterium; assembly: GCA_963726045.1. Taxonomy (GTDB): domain Bacteria; phylum Pseudomonadota; class Gammaproteobacteria; order Steroidobacterales; family Steroidobacteraceae; genus 13-2-20CM-66-19. Next base: position 81,057 of record CAVSAZ010000005.1, on the reverse strand, counting down.
AATCCTGATTTGGTGACTCACGGCGGAGTGGGTGACACAGAGTTCTTCGGCGGCACGGCTGTAGCTGAGGTGTTTGGCGGCAGCCTCGAAGGTGCACAACGCATTTAGCGGCAAGTGCCGAGTTCGCATGATGTAATGATAGTTAAATTCACAATGGACAGCAAAAATGTCCTCAATGCACCAGAAATTCGGAAATATCATCTCCGCGCGGTTCACCCGTGAAAGGCGAATATGGGGATCATCATATGAAGCTGCGATTTCATCTGGCCCTCATGCTCGTCATCGCCATGTGTCAGCCGTGTTCCCCCGCGCGGGCCGAGGCCGTTCACTACGGATGGCAGAAAATCGACGGCCTGAATATCTTCTACAGAGAGGGCGGCGCGCCCGCTGCACCCACGATTGTGTTTCTCCATGGCAACCCCGCCTCCTCCATTCAATACGAGAAGGTCATGGAGCGCCTTGCGTCTCCCGCCTTGCACGTAATTGCCATGGACTACCCGAGCTTCGGCTATTCGTCGGCTCCCGATCGCAGCCAGTACGCCTATACATTCGATCACGTGGCTGAAACGGTCAGACATTTCCTCGCAGCACGCCGGATACGGCGCTACGCGCTGTACATGCAGGACTACGGCGTCCCGGTGGGATTTCGCCTGATCGCGGCCGATCCCGGCGCGGTTACAGCGGTTCTTGTGCAGAACGGCGTCATCCATCTGGATGGCTTTCCGAAAGCGCAGGATCCCAATGGGGAGTTACGTCAATACTGGCAGCATCGAAACGCGGCAGTCGATCACCGGCGGATAGCCTTCGTCACGAGCCTCAAGTTCCCCCAACCGGAGCAGTGGGATGAGGACGCGCAGATGAGCCCGGATGTCATACTGCTCATGACGGCCTCCGAACAGCGCCCGGGTATACCTCGTGCCCGCGCGGACCTTTGGTTCGACTACGGCAATAACGTGAAGCGCTATCCGCAGTGGCAAGCCCTGCTCAAGCGACTGGATCCGCCCACGCTCATAATTTGGGGCAGCCGCGATGACTTCTTTACGGTTCCCGGAGCGATCGCATATCTGCGAGAGGTACCCCAGGCCGAGGTGCACATCCTGGACACCGTGCATTTCGCTACGCTGGAAGAGCCGGAGGCGGTTGCGCAACTCATCCTGGACTTCATCGCTCGCCACCCGCTTGATGCGACAGGGAGCGCGCTCAGTCGGCGGGCTGGCCCCTGACACAATGATAGTCAGTTGCGAAGCGAACAGCGCCGCCTCCGGCTTGCGAGAGTTTCGCGACCGGGCCGAGCGCGGGTTCGTGCTGCGCATGTCGCGGCAGAACCATGGGAACATCAGTCGCGCCGCGGTGGATCTCGGCATCACCAAGAAGGATTGGCTCGGGTGAGTCGCGGTTCCCCAAGGAGTTCACATCGCACGAGCTGCGTCGGGCGTGGCGACTCTGTTGGCTGAGAGCCCGGGAGACGAAGGGGGGACAAGCTCGCCAAAGGGCTCTCTGCTGCATGCGCTCCAGCCGGCGTATCCGGGAGAGCTCACCAAGGGCAGCAACGGGATTACCTAAAACGCCTGCGGGCGCGGTCCTACAGGTTTCACCACACCAGGTCGTCTGGCACGTCATCAGGGGGAGCTGCGCCGTGGGCGACGCCGCATCCGATCACCGCGCGCTCATCGCGCTCGCGAATCCGAGCTGCAATCTCTGCTGGCACGAGCTCATAGCTTCCCGTTGCGACGCACGATCGCGATTTCGCCACGGCTGAGCCGCACACGCACAAGGTGATCTGCGGGGATGCTACGTATCTTGTTGCCATCGACAAAATTGTATCGTTCATCAGTCTGAGGTCGCGGCAAGCAGTTCCGTTGGATCAGTTGCTCGATCTGCGCGTAGCGGGCTCTTTTATCCGCCTGTGCCTTTTGTTGACGGCTAAGCTCCTGGTCGCGAGTCGTTTTGGCAAGCTGCGCCCGCTGCGAAGCGAGTTCCGCGTCGGACGCCGTCGCGCGCTTTTCCTTCGGGAGTTGCTGTCGCTCCCGTTGTTGTTGCCGCAGTTGCCGTTCGGTTTCCTTGGCCTGCCTTTCATTGACCAAGCCCGCCTGCAGTAACTGATCGCGCAATGACATGCTCATGACAAATCACTCGGCGTTACGAGGACCGAACTCCAGCCGCATCTATGCGGTCGCGGCTTTCCGCAGCCGATTATGCCGTATTTTCCCAGCGCCGATTGTCCTAAGTGCTTGCGTTTTGGTAGCGGACAGGATTCGGACCTGTCACCGCTGCCGTATGAAACCTGGGTCAGGGTCCCCAACGGAACAAGCGGAAAAGCAGGAGAGCCCAGGGGCATTTCCACAGGTAGCACTTTAGCTCGCACGACCCCGGAAAAAACGGAAAAATAGACACCGCTATGCACGTACGCGGGCTCGTAGACATCGGGCGCCTTCGTCGAGCGCGAGACCCTGTAACCCCCTGACGAACAGGACCACTTCGGAGTAGAGTTTTCCCCGGAGAACTCGAATGAAGAAGTCCCGATTTTCCGAAGAGAAGATCATCTCGATCCTCAAAGAGCTCGAGGCCGGCGTTAAGACGACCGAACTGGCCCGCAAGCACGGGGTCAGCGACGTCACCATCTATAACTGGCGTGCTCGCTACGGCGGCATGGAACTCTCGCAGCTGCGTCGGCTGAAAGAGCCGGAGGCCGAGAACGCAAGGCTGAAGCGGATGTACGCCGAGTTGTCCCTGACGCATCACGCGCTGCAGGATGCCGTTGAAAAAAAGCTATAGCCGCCAGCACACGGAGCGAGCTGGTGACGGTCATGGTTGAAGAACACGGACTCTCGGTGCGCCAGGCGTGCCGCGCGGCACGCCTGGCGCGCTCGGCGTACTACGCTCCCCGGCGGCCCCGGGACGACGGTCCGTTGATCGCTGCCATCCAGGAGTACATCAGCGAGAACGAGAACCCGGGCGAGCCTGGGCGAGGCGCCTGCCGATCAAGTCCTCTTCCCTGGCCAGCGCCTGCCGGCGCGGATCAAGGTGCCTCTGGTGATCCCAGCGCGCCCGAACGAGGTCTGGTCCGCCGATTTCATGAGCGATGCGCTATGGAGCGGCCGACGCTTCCGCACCTTCAACGTGATCGACGACTTCAACCGCGAGGCGCTGCGCATCGAGATCGACACCAGTCTTCCGGCACGGCGCATCGTGCGCGCACTCGACGAGCTGGTGGAGATCCGGGGCAAGCCTGCAGCGCTGCGCCTGGACAATGGCCCGGAACTGATCAGCGAGGAGCTTGAGAAGTGGGCACGCCGCCACGGCGTCGAGCGGCTGTTCATCCAACCGGGTCGCCCGATGCAGAACGGCCTCATTGAACGCTTCAACCGATCCTACCGACAGGAGGTGCTCAACTGCTACGTCTTTGAAACCCTCGGAGAGGTCCGTCGCATGACATCCGAGTGGGTCAGTCGCTACAACGAACAGCGACCCCACGAAGCCCTCGGCGACGTCCCGCCCCGTCAATACCTGATGGCACAATCCCGTTAACCCTCTACTTCTGGGTGGTCCTCGAAAACGAGGGGGTTACATGCCCTCTCAGGAGGCAAGGCATGTTCTGCTTAACGCTTGACGATAATATCGTGATGCTTTAAAATTTAACCGTGATCCGAACCTTCAAGAATAAAGACACGGAGGCGGTATTCGGAGGAACATTTGTGAAGGGCTTGGACAACCAGATTCAACAGCGCGCGCGCGAGAAGCTGAAATTCCTCGATAGCGCTGCGGATCTGCGTGATCTGATGATCCCCCCATCGAATCAGCTCGAGGCACTTAAGGGCGACCGCGCGGGCCGGCACAGCATCCGCATCAACAAGCAGTGGCGCATCTGCTTCAGATGGCAAAATGGCGACGTGCTCGATGTCGAAATCGTCGACTACCACTGAGGCTGGAAGGAGATCCGAAATTGGCTACAAAGAGACTACGGCCGGTGCATCCGGGCGACATTCTGCTTCACGATTTCATGCAGCCGCTCAAGCTGAGTTCGTACAAGCTGGCTAAAGAGCTAGGAGTGACGGCTCCGTCGATCAATGAAATCGTGCGCCGGCGCCGAGCTGTTTCGGCGGAGATGGCCTTGCGATTGTCCCGGTACTTCGGCACTTCCGCACAGCTTTGGTTGAATCTTCAGTCACAGTATGACCTTGAGATCGCTGGCCGAAGAGTCGGAAAGAAGCTCGAGCGCGCCATTCATCCCATTCCACGCCCTGACCTTTCCGATCCGCTTCCGACGTAATCCGACGCGGGTCACGGCTCCCGCAACCCTTTGCCAGTACGCCTCAACTTAGGGACGAGATTGACCCAAAGCTGCCCGACGGCTATGTCCGCTTCAGGGCAAGTCCAATAAGCTGCATTCTTGGAAGGTAGTCAACCGCAAGTAAGCTTGGTATCTCTGCCTCATCCGACTCTTCGCGGCTTCGTGGGAGGGCCACATCACATGATCCCATTTAAAGCTCGGCGCCTCGACCATCTCGTTCTTCGGGTTCGCGATCTCGAGGCGTCCGTGAATTTTTACGTGAACGTCCTTGGATGCAAGGTGGCAAGGCGACGAGACGACCTCGGACTCATTCATATTCAGACAGGTACATCGATGATCGATCTCGTGTCTATCGAAGGACCTCTCGGCAAGAAGGGCGGCGCCGCGCCGGCTGCTGGCGCCAGAAACCTAGACCATTTGTGCCTGCGCGTCGAACCGTTCGATGAGACAGTCATTCGTCGCCACCTCGCGGAGCACAATGTCCAACCAAGCGCTCCTGCTACGGTCAACTTCGGCGCCGAAGGAGATGGGCTTTCCCTCTACATTCAGGACCCCGACGGAAACGTTGTCGAGCTGAAAGGGCCGGCGGGTGTATCGACGGGAAAGGCACAGCATGGAATGAGCCCCGATCCGTCCTAGAAAGGGCTTGTCCGTTGTTCATCGTAAGTGGATGGAGTGACGGCTTACGAGTTCTGCGCCGGCCGCCCGAGTGGCGCCTGTTGGCCGCGTGCCGCCCGAAGCTGATGATCGCCTTATGCAGGAACTCGACCATTTCTAGGACAAGGGAGGTGCTCGGGTAACATGACACATCAAACACCACCAGGAACGACCATGACCAGCCCCATGTATACCAACTCAGTCCCAGTCTTTAAGCAATTGCTGACGGCCTTGAAAGCCATACTCACCCAAGCCGACGCACATGCGGCAGCGAAATCAATAGAGCCTGATGCTTTTTTGCAGGCACGCCTTTATCCAGACATGTTTTCGCTGGTTAAACAGGTGCAGATCGCCGCGGATTTTGCGCGCGGAGTTTCGGCACGCCTAGCTGGCGTAGAGGTTCCCAATTTTGAAGGCAAGGAGAAGAGCTTTGCCGATCTCGAAGGGCTACTCACGCAGACACTGAAATTTCTGGACAGCGTGAATTCCTTTCAATTCGAAGGCAGTGAAACGAAGGAAATCGTGCTCCGTCCTGGCACGCCTAAAGAGAAGAAGTTGAGTGGTCAGGCTTATCTGTCCAACTACGGCTTGCCTCAGTTTATATTTCATGTCACCACTGCCTATGCGCTCTTGCGCCACAACGGCCTGCCGATTGGCAAGCGTGATTTCATGGGGGCGTACTAGATTTCTAGCCGTTCGAAATGAACCTCTGGACGCCGGCTGCCTCGCGGACGTGGCCCGTCCGCGGGGTGATTCATTCCGTCAGGGACCGGTCCCTCCGAGAAATTGGAGGGACTCACGCGGTGGCATACCGACCGGCGACAGTACCATCCGCCAATGGCCGCTCCTGGCCGACACCGGCGGTAGTCGTTCCCGGCCAAGCGATCCCCTTACTGCCCTGTTCCGGACTGAAAGCTCAGGGCTTACCGGCGGTTCGGGCGGGTTGGTTTCCGTTGATGCGGCGCGCGGTGGTGGCAGCATGTCAGAGGCTCTACCCTTCCCGCCCTGATGGCCCTCGAGATCACCGAGCCCGTCGGAGTTGTGGGCCGGAACTCGACTGAGCGCGCAATACTAGACAACGCGCAATCGGGCATTTCCGCGCACATTCCGATCATGATCACCGGCCGCGACGGCTTTACTAAGGCAACCATAGGCTCCGTTAAGGACGATCTCGACGGCCGCGTCGTTCACCACGCCACTCAGCTCATTTCGCAACAGGCGCCCTGGCTCAACTTGGCATGGGAGAGAATCCGCGCGAAGCACGGTGCCGATCTCGAGGCCCTGCTCCAGTGGTTGTCTCTGTCGCCTTGCTTTCCGCCGGAGCGCCTGCCGTTCATCCGCGAAGGCCTAGCTGCGTGGCTTGCTGGCGACCATGTAGAGACCGTTCATGTTCTCGTGCCGCAGGTTGAGTCATCGCTACGCGACCTGCTTGCTCTTCTCGGGGGAGTTATCACCAAGCCGGATCGTCACGGCGGCTCCCAGAAGATTTCCTTGGGCGAGGTGCTCGAGCACGAGAAGTTCGCCAAAGTCCCGGAAGCAATCAGGTTCCACTTTCAGGTGCTCTACCAGGATTCGCGCGGTTTGAATGTGAGGAATGAGCTTGCACATGGCATCCTGGCGTTCGAGCTTCTTGGTCTCGGTTTGGCAAATATCGTAGTGCATTCGATCGTGCTGATCGGGGCCTTGCGACCGGAGCCTGCCCCAGACGCTGGGGCTTGATAGGGTTCTTCTTGCCGTTGGACCATCCGTCCCGGAAGCAGTGACTCGCAGGCAAGTGCATGAGGGGGGCCGGCGCGAAGCGCAGCTGCTACCCCGAAGCTACCAAGTCAGATGCAGCCGAGCGCGTCGGCGGTTCGGACCACTCCCGAGGTCGGCGCGAAACTCACTGCCTGTCGTCTGTATTGTTGGATTCGCGCAGCCATTCCGCGAACAGGTCGATTCGTAGGCGAACCGCTTGCTCGGGTGTGTCTCGCACCATGGTTCGGTTCGGTAAGGCACGCACGCCCAGCCTCAGTAATACCGAAGTTCGAAAGTGCGGGCACTGAGAGGGCTTGTCCACTGGCGTCCACAGTCGGCGCTGCCTGTCCACTATCGGAGCGCCTTCAAAAGTCTCCATGCCATGAAGGCGAGCACTCCAACGCCGACCAGCAGAATCGTCCACAGGATCCATCGCTTCCAGTCCGGGCGGGGCGCGGCTGGCGTGAGCCGGGCCGGGCCCCCAAGAAGGTACGCGGCTTCGAGCGTGGCGCGCCCCGGCTGGAGGCTGGGATGCGACACGTCCTCGGAGCCCATCGGGTTCAGGATCGCGCCCGGGGTCAGGGCGAGAGACTGTGCGTCCGCGTTGCCATAGAGGAGCTTGAAAGGGCCCTTTCCCCGCGCGAGGAACACGACTTCGCTCGGAATCCACGATACCTCGAGTCGCGGTACGCCTTGCCCGATACCTCCACCGGCCTCACTGATCCGCACTCTCCAGTGCCGCCCGGGCGTGGGTGGGATGACTATGGGCTTGTTCGCCAGGTTTCCGGACCTGGGGAGAGCCAAATCGTAGATCTGACCTTCGGCGACCGGCTGCCACTTGCGGGTACCCGATACCGGGACCAGAAAATCGGCATGTACGACTGAATTGGGTTCCGGGAGCAGCAGGTTGACCTGCTCCACCGGGAGGCGCGCACCCAGATCAAAATCGAATTCGCCCTGATGAGCGGTTGCGGCTCCGCCGACCTCAAGGGAAAGCCTCTTGAGAGGCGCCTCGATCGCGCTCGGGATGGCCTCTACATTGTTGATCACGGGGCTGCCTTGGACGCTGTTCCAGGTCAGGCGCAGAAATGAGGCGTGTGTCGAATCGACCGGAACCTCATTGCGCACGAATGCCTGCCCGGCGTAGTGCAGACTGATGACCTGTGCGCCGTAGCTCATCGGTCGCCAGTGCTCGAGATCATCGCTCGCATCGATCTGTAGACGAGCAGAAAAGTCGGGTGCTGCGGAGTCCCAGCCGATGCGGATCTCAGACATCGGCCGCCGTAGCGCGCGGGCGTCGACCAAGTAGCTGGAGGGACGATCGGGCCCTGCTGTGGCCTTGGACCGTTCGATATCGACGGCGGTTTCGCCCTCCCGCAGACGCAGGCGTAGCGCCTCACCCGAGCCTTCGGAAGTGCCCAGGAGGGGGAAGAGCCGCAGCCGCACAGGCTCCGGACTGCGCAACGGAGGTGCCTCGAGTCTGCGAACCGCGAACGGCACGACTTCGCCAGAGGCATTCACGACGCAGATGTCAGTCAGGTCTGCGCGGGTGACGGATCGGTAGACCTCGAGCGGAATCGATGCGGCGTAGGCAGGCCCTGCGCCCGTAACCGTAAGGTTGGCGGAATACGCGTAGTCCGTCTGCCGGAATGTCGCAGCCTTTGCTGGAAGCGTCCCAGCGACCATCACTGCCGCGAGCAGAGCCCACCATGGATTGCGGCAGCTCACGCAGCGGCCTCCGAACGGCGAGGCGGAATGGGCGAGAGGTAGCCGATGACGAGCATCAGCACACCAACTCCGAGGAATGACACGATGCGCAGAACGGTGCCGGTACGCGAGAGATCGACAAGAAACAACTTGAAGATCACGAGGCCGAGCAGAGTGGCGCCGCAGAGCCACACGATCCTTCGGCCGGATCGGGTCGCCCACGCCATGCCGACGAGCGCGAGCGTGGTCCAGAAGATCGTCAGCGAGGTCTGCGCGAGGGTCGAAGCCGCCACACCCTCGGGAGTATAGGGAACATCAGCGTATTGGTGCAGCGTTCGCAGCAGGAGTACGTCGAGCCAGGCGAACGCGATCAGCGCGAGCAATCCCAGCAGCGCTCGGCGCCAGTCTATGCCGATGCGGTCGCCCCACGTCCGCTCGATGGTGCGCCAGTGACTGGCGAGTGCGAGGATCCCGAGACCCTGTGCAATGTCCATCGGGCTCGCGATTGGGATATAGCGGAGTGGTGCGGCAAGACCATCGGAGGCGAAGTCTGCGAACACATTCCAGCCTGCGAGGAACAGCGCGAGACCCCCGCCGGCGACAGCCACATAGGCGACAGTCCGGTCGACGAACGGCCAGCTCTGGCTGGAGGCCCGTGTCATCAGCGCGAGCAGTGCAGCTGCCGGCATCAATCCGAGAAGCGCTTGCGACCAGGTGGGACTCTCTCTTACGAGTTGTGCGACCTGCCAGACTAGCTCGCCCGTGACGGCCCAGATAACGAGCCACACACCGAGGGCGTGCAGACCCGTCCCGAACCACATCGGCGCAACTGCCTCATCGCGTCGCAACGCGAGATAGGCGAGCGCGACTGAAAGCGGCCAGGCCCACCACCCACCGTCTTGTAGCGGGTGCGACAGCGTAGTGAGGCTCTCGAAGGCGAAGAGGGCGAGTACCGGCAGCAGCAAGAGCGACGCGACGCGGGCCATTGTCCAGGTCAGCCGGGCACCGAGCAGCGTCAGGATCAGGGCCGTGACGCCGAAGTACACGACGTGGGCCGCCAGCTGCCCCGAAGCCGCCACATGGGATTGGATTTCCGTGTAGCCGCCGCCGCACCACCACAGCAGTCCCCAGATGAAGAGCCCAACACTCAAAACCGGCCGATAATCCTCGAGCCAGGTCGGTCCTTCGAGTCGAAGCATCGCGGCGATGGCAATGCCGCCCGTACTCACGAGGATGGCAGCGAGGTACTGACTATTGAGGAAGAGGGTGCCGTGCAGCGCGCCGTGGTCCCCGACCGACTGCCAGACATAGGCAGCGCCCGCCAGCAGCTGCAGTACCATCCCCGAGACGATCGCGAGCCGGCGATCCTGCCGCAGGCCGACCCACACAATCGCGGCGCCCTCGAGCGCCCAGCTCGCGGCGGTCCAGCGACCTTCGAGCGCGAAGGGAATCGCGAGCGTGACGAACGCGACCCCGAGCGAGAGGAAGGCTTCGACAAGCAGGCGCAGCGTCTCCTGTCGGCGGCGGCGCAGTGTCCAGGCGAAGGCGAGGTAAAACGCGCTCAGCGCGAGAGCGCTGTAGGCGAGAGCATACGGAATGCGCGATACGAGCCCGGCCTGGATCCCCATGGTCACGACCGGTACGCCAAAGACGAGCGTTCCGTCGACGTAGTGTCTGAGGTTCGCGCCCCGCCGAATCGCGTAGAGGACAGAGATCGTCACGAACATCAGGAAGAAGAGCGCGACAAAGGGCTCGGTCGTCGCGAAGTTTTCCGGCTGATAGCGCAGCACGCCCCAGGCCGTGCCGATCCCGTAAGTGAAGACGAAGGCGAGCAGGTTCAGCGGGCGCCACGAACGAAACCAGGCGATGATGAGCACGAAGCAGTTGAGGAGCGCGAAATAGGAAAAGAGCACGACATGATCGCCGTGCGGGTTTGCTGCAAGGACCGGCGCGAGGTAGCCACCCGTCGCGCCGAGGATGGCGAAGGCCATCGAGTCCTGCAGAATCGCGAGTGCGGCCGAGAGGAGCGCAACAGCGGCGAGCAGGATGAAGGCGGCGCCCGGAGCCAGCACACCATAAATGCGCTGGGCGGTGAAGGTCGTGAGATAGAGAATGCCGACGCCGCCGCCCTGGAGGGCCAATGCGTAGCCGCGCCGCACTCTTCGCCAGTACCAGCCGAGCGCGAGCAGCACGATTGCGCCGACGGCCACGCCGCTTAAGCGCGTCTCGATGGAAAGGTGGGAGTGCTCGGCGGCATAGCGCAGTAGGAATGCGACGCCGAAGAACAGCACGATGACGCCGACGCGGACGATGAGGTTGCCGCCACTGAAGAACTCACGGATTTGTCGCAGCCCCGGGAACTCTGAGACCGGCGGGGACGTCCAGTCACCGTCACCCAGTTGAGCGTGGCGCGCCGACTCCGTGGCCTCTCGCCATGCCGAATCGGTTCCGGCGTCGAGTTTTCCGCAGAGGTCAACATCGCGGCTGCGGGTTCAGCGGCACGCGGCGCGGCAGCAGCCGGAGTGTCAGGGAGCAGGGCATCGCGGCGCACATGGTCCGACTGAGGTACTGCGGTGTCGGCGCGCGCGGTGGAGGGAGGCGGTGGCGGGGGCGCGGTGGGCGCAGTGCCCGGCGCGGCTTCGCCCCGCCCCCGCGCTTCGCGATTCATAGCGCTGTCGCGCGTGAGCCGGTCGAGCGCGGATTCGATCGAGTCGATGCGACGCTGCAGCCTGGCCCGATCCACGAGCCACACGACGACGAGCACGAGAATCAAGAATTCCGCCATTCGGCGTCCCCCCTGTACATACGGGCATCCTGCTCCAGTGGCAATGATAGAGAATCGAGCGCCGGCGGCGGTGGCACTGGCGCACGCGACGCGATTCTGAGATGCGCATTCGTGCCTGCGCGCGCGCGCAGTCTCCCGTCGAAAGCGACCCGGAGCGCCGGGTCGAGGTAGAGGCTGGCCGGCGTAATTGTCCGCCGCATCCAGGGAATTTTTCCGAAGTACCAGAGCTTCCAGAGCCGAAGGTCCGTATCGGGTTGCCGCGCGAGCAACGCGCCGAATGTGCTGATCTCGCCCAGTGACTCGCCGCAGGCTTCCTTCACTACCTCGTGGACGAATCTCGAACAGAACTGTCTGTGGGAGTCGATGTTGAAGCCGGTGTCGTAGAGGCAGCCGAGGCGAACGTAGGCTGCAGCACGCACGCGTTCTGGCTCGAGAAGCCTCGGCAATCGAAGTACCGCCACCCGGCCGTTCTCCGAACGGCGCACGTAGGCTTTCAGCGTAGTGCGACGCGAGAGCGGAACTCGGCTTTCGGCGATGATGGGACCACTACGATTGAGGTCCACTACGATCCCAACGTGGTTAGTCCAGGTGCCCGTCGCGGACGCGATCGCCTTGAATGGCGGGTATCGAAGCCGTATGAACACCAGATCGCCGACGCGCACTATCGATTCGAGCTCTGACTGCGTCCGAGTGGGTAGGTCGCCCAAGAGGGGGTCGGTCGGTTCTGGGATCACCATGGTCGCTCGGCCGGTTCCGTTCAGGACCGCGCTAGCCTCGCATAAGGTAGTAGATATCGCGACATTTATCACATCAGTCGCGATTTCCAATCCGAAGAGTATCGGATTACAATACTGTGGTGGCTACGGAAGTCGTCCAGTTGGTTGCCACCCTCAAGCGCGAGCTAAAGGGCCAGGGCAAGACGTATCGAGATCTTGCCGGCGCGCTGGGCCTTTCCGAGGCGAGCGTCAAGCGGCTCTTCTCGAGTGAGCGCTTCACCGTCGAGCGGCTCGCGCAGATCAGCGCATTCCTAGGCTGTACGCTTGCCGAAGTTTGCCAGCGGGCCGCGTATTCGCTACCTGAGATCGCGACGCTGACCGAAGAGCAGGAGTCGCAGCTCGTCTCCGATCCGAAGCTCCTGCTCGTTGCGGTATGCGTGCTCAACCGCTGGGATGCGAGCGACATCGGCCGGGCGTACGATCTCTCCGGCGCCGAGATTCTCAAGCGGCTCATCGTGCTCGATCGAATGAGATTGATCGAATTGCTCCCAGGTGAGCGCGCACGCAGGCGCGTGCGGCGCGACTTCGACTGGAGGTCCGACGGGCCCATCCACAGATTCTTCCGCGAGCAAGGTCTGGCCGACTTCCTGACGCACTCGTTCGATCATCCCGAGGAATCGCTGGAATTTGCGCATGGGATGCTGACGAGCGAAGCGCGTGAGGAACTGCTGACGGAAATGCGCCGGCTGAGGCGAACGCTTGCGCGCCTGCATGAGGATTCAGAAGCCAGGCCGCTTCACCAGAAACAGGGTGTGGGTCTATTGCTCGGGACGCGGCCGTGGGAGCTCCCTGCCTTCGGAAGACTGCGCCGCCGCGATCTCTAAAGCGGACCTTCATGTCCGTGGCACTTAGCCGAGAATCTTGCGCCCCCCAACGAACGTCAGGTCGCACGCTTCCGCCTCTTTCTGGCGAGAGGTCTGGCTTGCCCCTCTATTTTCTCCACAGCAGAAAGACACAGTGAACGAGGGTATTTTCTCCTGACAGAGCGATCTGCATGGCGCGCTGACCTATCGCCCAGATGATCTCGTCCGCGGTTCCCTCTATGGCTGAGGCAACAGAGTCTTCACCGAATGAACGCAATTCCGATACGAGCGCAGTGCGATTCGTGGCTCCAACGACGGCGGCCTCGACAGGTGCCGCCACCGGCCCCCTTGCTGATGAGCTCCACCACAGCATTCAGAAAGGTCGGATCGAGTACGTTGTTCCTGAGAGTGCCGCCTGACGGTTGAGTTGAGCGGCCGCTAGCGGGGCGCGTCTTGCTCCTACGGTTCACGGTCCGCCCCTACGAGAGTTACACAACACACGAGACCGATTTGGGTGCATTTACTTTGCAGTATCTCGGGCTTGCTGCGCTCGGCACGACCGTTCACGTTGCTCCAACGACCGCCACGGGTATTTTCAGTTGATCTCGAAATCCACATCTGCTTGGCACCTGGCTTTCCAGTTCTTCATGACAGATTCGATTAGAGCGGTATCTTACCCCGGTGGTGGGCCCAGAGAATGAGTGTAGAAACCAAACGGTGCCATGACCGGGTGCTGGCTTTTGGGCCTCAAATGTCATTTGATACATGCCATCTCTCCATGCCGCGAGATAACTCAGGACCGGATGATTCCAACCGCCTCTATTTTCGTACCGAAGTACAGGTTGATCTACACCGCGGATTCCTTTCAATGCTTGATACATGCAATCCGCACGCTGTCTTAAGGAAAAGGGAATCTCGGCTTTTGCGGAATCCGGCAGATGAGGGGAATCAATTTCTGGGTGACCTATCGACTCCTACTGTGAGGAGGACGAGGCCCACTCACGAGCGGCGCTCGCGTCCGAGCCAGCCCTGGAAGGATTAGGTCCGACGGGAAGGGACTGACGGCAGCGGCCTTGCCAAGCCCAGGCGCAAGTTTTGGTTCTCTCGTCCCGATTGAACGTAGCGGCAACAGGACCGGCGCAGAGGACCGCGGCGGTGGCGAATGACTCGCCAAGGGCCCCGGGGTCTGCGGCTTTGTAGGTTCGGTATTTGCTCGTGCCTCGGTGGCGTAATGGAGAATGAAGTGCCTATTAAGGTGAAGTCGCATGCGGCTGGAAAGGCGCCTCGGTGGAAGAAGGCGCCGGAATCCAAGGATTACGCTGCTGCGCAGAGCTTTCTCTCGCTCCTCTATCCCGGACGCGCAGCCCGTAAGCTCGTCCGGGCAATGCGCAAGGCGAAGACGGCCGAGCATGTTGCCAAAGACCTGTTGCGTGCGAGCAACCTCCCGCTGCTGCCGCGTACCGAGCCGCACGTAGCCGCTGACCTGAGGCAGCTTCGCAAAGGAGAGGCCCTGGCGCCCGTCCTGCTCGTACAAGGTGACTTGTCCAGTCAACGCACTCTCGTGATAGCGGATGGCTACCATCGTATCTGCGCCATCTGTCACTATGACGAAGATGCCCCGGTCCGATGCCATTTGAGCAAGGGGTGACTCCCCGAGTCGGGAGTAGCCTCAACCTCGCCCCGAATGCTTTGGCGTGGCTGCTGGCACCGAACCGGCTCAGACAACGATGAGTTGATCGCCACGCCGATGCTTCGTGTGCGCTCGATAGCGAGGGGTGTCGCCGGGTCCAGCGATGACATGGGTTCCCTCGTCCATTTCGAAGCGCCTGCTCAAATAGTATTGCACTGCGGGGCGTTCCGCGCGTGCGCGAGCAGATCAGCTGCGGGCAACCAGACATGTCGTCGAGCTCGTGCCCGGGCTCGATGCCGCGCGCTTCGGCCACGCCACAAGCAATGCGGCTAATCCTTTGGCGTTGAGTTCGGCGGGGTTTAACTCCGGACAATGAAGATTCCGCGCAGAGCCATGGCCGTCGCCGGAACGTGTAAGCGTTCTGGTCGCGACGAGCTTGGGCCTTAGGATTGGTCGGTCAATTTCCGGTTCCGGTGCTGCTTGGCCACGTCGCCGGAGGGGATAGCGTCGCTCGCCCCCAACTTCCAGGCACAAAACCATCACGCGATTGTGAGCCGAGTGCCGCCAACAGGGGTGGTCGCTCGCGTGCGGCACGCAGATTGCGGACTCGAAGTCCCCATTTGGAAGTCGGGAGCGAGCGATGAAAGCAGTGGTTTATAACGGTCCCCGCGACATTACTGTCAAGGATGTGCCGGACGCCAAGATCGAGCAACCGACAGACGTGCTGATACGAATCACGACGACCAACATCTGCGGATCGGACCTACACATGTACGAGGGCCGAACGAGCCTCGAGCCTGGGCGGATCGTTGGCCACGAGAATCTTGGAGAGGTCATCGAGTGCGGGCGCTCTGTGTCACAGCTGCATGTGGGTGACCACGTCTGCGTGCCATTCAACGTAGCCTGTGGCTTCTGCAAGAACTGCGAGCGTGGCTTGACGAGCGCCTGCTTGACCATGAATCCGGGCTCCGCCGGCGCCGGTTACGGCTATGCCGACATGGGCCCGTACGAGGGCGGTCAGGCGGAGTATCTGCGCGTGCCTTACGGGGATTTCAATTGCCTGAAGCTGCCGGAGGATGCTGCAGAGAAGGAGCAGGACTATGTGATGCTCGCGGACATTTTTCCGACGGGCTATCACGCTACGGAACTCGCGCAACTGCAGCCCGGAGAATCGGTCGTAATCTATGGCGCAGGTCCCGTCGGGTTGATGGCGGCGTATTCGGCGATGCTGAAGGGCGCGAGCCTCGTTATGGTCGTCGACCGGCACGCTGACCGGCTGAAGTTGGCCGAGAAGATCGGCGCTGTCCCAATCGATGACTCCAAGGGCTCTCCCGTCGAGCAGGTCCTGGAACTCACCGGTGGCGAGGGCGCAGACAAAGGATGCGAATGCGTCGGCTATCAGGCTCACGACATCCGAGGCCACGAGCATCCGAACATGACGCTGAATCACCTCGTGCGCTCCGTACGTGCGACCGGCGCTCTCGGGGTGGTCGGCGTGTTTATGCCCGAGGATCCGGGGGCGCCGGATAAGGAGTCGCAGCACGGGCGCATTGCTTTTGATATCGGGGAATTCTGGTCGCGGGGCCAACGGATGGGAACGGGTCAGGCGCCGGTGAAGGCGTACAACCGGCATCTCTGTCGGCTCATCCATGAGGGTCGCGCCAAGCCTTCCTTTGTGGTCTCTCATGAGCTGCCGCTCGAGCAGGCAGCGGATGCATATCGCCACTTCGACGCCCGCAAGAGCGGCTGGACGAAGGTGCTTCTCAAGCCGCAGGAAACCGCGCGGTCGCGCCGGGATCGTGAGGCTGAGAGCCGCCCGCAGAAAGGAAGCTCAACCTCACAGCAACACGCGCATTGATCGCGGGCCTGGCTGCCGGCGTGGCACGCGGCGCCTCAGACGCTTCAGGGAACTTGCATTCCGATACGCCGTTCGAATCCACTTCAGTACGAAAAAGGGGCTCCTCATGAAAACTTTGTTTCGCGTTGCCTCGGCTGCGGCAATCGTGGCTCTTATTTCCCCTCTGCCGCTTCTGGCGGCCGACACGCACGCCGATCGCTTCATGCGCAAGGCGATTGAAGGAAATCTAGCTGAGGTCAAGGTCGGCCAGTTGGCACAGCAAAAAGGCGCGACGGCGGGCGTGCGGCACTTCGGAGCCGTGCTGGAGCAGGATCATTCGCAGGCCAACCAGCAAGCGATAGCAGCTGCTTCCTCGAGCGGAGTGACGCCTCCTTCGCAGCCTGACGATAAGCAGCGCGCGGAATATCAGCACCTGGCATCGCTCTCCGGCAGCGAGTTCGATCGTGCCTTCCTGCGGGAGATGGTCAAGGATCACGAGAAGGATATCGCCGAGTACCGGAAGGAAGCTAAATCGACCAGTGGGCCGGCGGAGAGCTACGCGGCTGCATCACTGCCGACGCTAAAGAAGCATCTGCGGCTGGCTAAGTCGCTTAAAAGGGACGCTGGCGGTTGACGGCTGACCCGGCAGCAAGTTCGTGGCGAGCTGGCCAGATCGCGCCCGAGAACGTGGGGGCGATCATATGCGTCAGCGGGCAGCGCAGCCTTCGCGAGGACCGATAAGTGCTCTGTTCCTTCACCTCTGCAGATACTGAGGGCATCTTATGAATAGCGCTGCCCGGCCTTGGGCTCTCGTCACCGGTGCCTCGAGCGGGATCGGACTGGAGTTGGCAATGGAATGCGCCCGAAATGGCTTTGATCTCGTCCTCGCTGCGGATCGCCCCCTGCAGACCGCTGTGAAGACACTGCTAGCCCTCGGCGCCCGCGCAGATGCCGTGGAAGGGGATCTGTCCACTTCGGAGGGAGTCGGCAAGCTACTCGATAGTGTGGGGGGGCGCAACATTGACGCGTTACTGGCTAACGCCGGGCATGGATTGGGAGGTGCCTTCCTGGATCAACCACTTGCCGAGGTGAGGCACGTTGTTGATACCAATGTAACGGGCACGCTTGCGCTGATCCATCAAGTTGGAAACGCGATGCGTGTACGCCAGAGTGGCCGCATCTTAATCACTGGGTCGATCGCTGGGTTCATGCCGGGCTCGTTCCAGGCCGTCTACAACGGCACAAAGGCATTCATCGATTCGTTCTCCTGGGCGCTGCGAGATGAGCTCAAGGACTCGGGTGTTACCGTGACCTGCCTGATGCCGGGCCCCACCGATACCGAATTCTTCGAGCGCGCGGGCATGATGGATACCCAAATTGGGTCGGAGAAGAAGGATGATCCGGCGATGGTGGCTCACGTTGGATTCAGGGCCATGATGAATGGAGAAGGTGATGTCGTTGCCGGATTCAAGAACAAGCTGCAAGCGACCGTAGCTCACGTCACTCCCGCGGGCGTGCTCGCCAGTCGGCATCGCAAGGCGGCGAAGCCCGGGACCGCGAAATAGCGGCAGCACAC
Organism: uncultured Pseudomonadota bacterium; assembly: GCA_963726045.1. Lineage (GTDB taxonomy): Bacteria > Pseudomonadota > Gammaproteobacteria > Steroidobacterales > Steroidobacteraceae > 13-2-20CM-66-19. The sequence goes on along the minus strand of CAVSAZ010000005.1, from coordinate 63,258 downwards.
CAAGGAATACACATGAGCATTCAGGAACGGCAACTTTTGGGCCGGTGGTCGGTGCAGCAGCGCTCTGGGGCTGCCACTTTGAGCGGGCTGCTCGATGCTCGTAGCTTGGGGTGGTTAAGCTTGGGTCTCGGCATCACCGCGGCACTGGCGCCGCGCGCCCTTGCCCGGCTGACGGGCCTCGGCGAGGCGACTACCGCGCTGCGCCTCATTGGTTGCCGCGAGCTCGCGAGCGGAGCTGGCCTCTTGACCCAGCCGACTGCGCCGCGCTGGCTCTGGTCCCGGATTGGCGGCGACATGATCGATCTCCTGTTTGTGTCCTCCGCGCTGAGGCGGGGCAACCCCGGCCGCACCCGCGCTTTGAGGACCCTCGGAGTGCTGGCTGCCATTACTGCGGTTGACCTGACGGCGAGCCTCCGCGCCAGTCGAGAGGAGCCGAGGGGCTTGCGAGGGGTATCCTTCGCAGAAGCGCTGATCGTAAATAAGGCACCCGAGGAGTGCTATCGCTTCTGGCGCGATACGAGCAATCTTCCTAAGTTTATCTCGGCGCTCGAATCAGTGACGGCCGTCCGAGAGGGGCTCTCGCGCTGGGTATTCCGTGGGCCCTCGCGGAGGCGATGGGAATGGATATCTCAAGTTATCGCGGATGAGCCCGGCAGTCATATCGGCTGGCGTTCGATCGAGAGCCCCCAAATGGAGCACGCGGGCAGCGTTCATTTCCGTGCCGCGGCGGGAAAGCGCGGGACGTTGGTGCGGGTGTCGATGCATTACCGCCCGGTTGCAGGAAGAAACGCTGTCCATGCGGGCAGGCTCATCGAGGCATGGCCCCGCTTTGAGGTGCGCGAGGATCTGCGACGCTTTAAGCAACTCATCGAGACCGGTGAGATCGCGACCACCCTCGATCAACCCTCCGGTCGGCGAAGCGTCGTGGGCCGAACCATCTCAGCGGGCATGCATCTGAGCGGGAGAAGCCTCTCTTGAAGGCCAACTGCTGGTTTGGTACGACGGATTTGCGAGTCGAGGAGGTTCCGGATCCGAAAATCTTGAACCCTCGGGACGCCATCATCCGAGTCACATCCACCGCGATCTGCGGATCTGACCTTCACATCTATGACGGGTACATTCCCTCCATGATGCGTGGAGACATTTTAGGCCACGAATTCATGGGTGAGGTGGTGGAAGTCGGGAGCGGGGTGCGTAACCTCAAGGTCGGTGACCGCGTTGTCGTCCCATTTCCAATCGCCTGCGGGAGTTGCTTCTTCTGTGCATCGGGACAGCACTCGCTCTGCGAGAACTCCAATCCCAATGCTTGGATGGCCGAAAAGCTCTGGGGCCATTCGCCCGCCGGGCTCTTCGGCTACTCGCACATGCTCGGAGGCTATGCCGGGGGACAGGCGGAATTTGCTCGAGTTCCCTTTGCGGATGTGGGTCCCATCAAGGTGCCCGATCAGCTGGCAGATGAGCAGGTACTCTTTCTTTCGGACATCTTTCCCACCGCATACATGGCGGCCGAGAACTGCTCAATCAAGCCCGGCGATACGATAGCCGTTTGGGGCTGCGGCCCAGTTGGCCTACTCAGCATCGCGAGCGCGTTCCTTCTGGGTGCTGAGCGAGTCATCGCTATTGACCGCTTTCCCGAGCGGCTCTGCAAAGCGCGCAAAGACTGCCACGCTGAGACCGTCAACTACGAGGAGGTGGATGTGCAGGAGGCGCTGCGGGAAATGACGGGCGGCCGCGGGCCTGATGCCTGTATCGATGCGGTGGGGATGGAAGGACACGCCCATGGTTTCTTCGGAACGTATGACCGCCTGAAGAAGGCGCTGCGCCTGGCCACGGACCGTCCCACTTCCCTGCGGCAAGCGATAATCGCCTGCCGTAGCGGCGGAACAGTCTCCGTCCCCGGAGTATATGGCGGGTTCCTCGACAAAATGCCGTTTGGCGCGATCGTGAACCGCGCGCTGACGATCAAGTCAGGACAGACGCATGTGCAGCACTATTTGCGTCCGCTCCTCGAGATGATCGAGCGCGGACGCATCGACCCGAGCTTCGTGATTTCGCACCGCCTGCCACTCGAGGACGCGCCCAAGGCTTTTGCCATGTTCCGGAACAAGGAAAGCGGATGCACGAAGGTCGTGCTAAAGCCCGGTGCAAACAATGCCGTACGGCGCGATGGCGAGACGCATCCCCACTAAAGGCCGGGATCCCCGCTCGCCTGGGCAAGTCAGTCGCCCGCACCCGCCGAATGCCAGGATCTGATCGGGCCTGAGTGCGAAGGTTTGCTACCTCGTCCGCCATCAAGCACAGCGTTCGAGAGGCGAGGTCCGCATACATACCCAGGCGGTCGCAATACCTTCATGGGGTTCTGCGACACCGCCAGCGGCAGTGCTACCAATTGGGCGCGGGGTGGTCAACTGCCGGCGGTCCGGCGCGAATAGCTCCATGCCAGCGGTTAAAATCCTCGCAAGGAGGTCGCCCGTCGTGGTGGCTGCTTCCAGCCCATGGAAGGCGGAGGCAGCCCTCTACTTAGCGGAGGCGGGCTTCACTCGGTTTGGCGTAGATCCGCGCCGCGTCATGCTGCGATCGAGCTTCGGGGAGCCGGTGTGGGATGCTTGATCAGGATGAGTTTGCTGGCGGCTGCCAGACTCCTTGGGCCTGCCGGGCGTGGCGCGGCGCGCCGTGGTGCTTTGCCGCTTACTCATTCTGATATCTCGGGCGTCATGAATGTACAACCTTACCTCATCAAATATGGTCCGGGGAAGCGCCTGGAGGCTCTGACTCGTCTGAAGGCCTTACTAGGAGGCGTTCCCGTCGATATCTAAAACTCTTGGATGATAAGCTGAGCTGCACGCGATGCAGCGTCGCGATTGCAATGGCAGTCGCTAACACGAGCGCGGCGGTGTGAGGCCTGGCAGCCTGCCGTCGGTCCGCCGCCCAGAAAGAGCTGAAGGAGGGATGGGCGCACTAGCTCGAGCAGACCCAAAATCGCGTGCCGACGCTCGCTGCATTCTGCAATGCGCTGTTGCCGCCGCCGAGGGGCGCCGCGACGTCTCAATCCAAAATTCGGCCGCCTCCTACAGGCGAGCGCATCTTCGCCGACATCGTCATTGGTATAGATCGGCGAAAATTGGCTATGGGACGGAAATTCCTCTTAGTTCCTACCTATCAATGAGGAGTGCATCAGTGGCTAACGAAAGCAGCAATCAGCGTGAGGGCTCGGGCAATTTTGCGAACGACCGGGAGAAGGCTAGCGAGGCAGGCCGCAAAGGCGGGCAGCAGTCCCATCAGGGCTCTACCGACCAAGAGTCCGGCGGCCGTTCGGAGCACGGAGGATCGAAAGGCGGCGGCGAACAGCGCGGCGGATCGGGCAATTTTGCGAACGACCGGGAAAAGGCTAGCGAGGCAGGCCGCAAGGGCGGGCAGCAGTCGCACCAGGGCTCTACCGATCAAGAGTCAGGCGATCGCTCGGAACCCGGAGAATCGGAAGGCGGCGGCGAACAACGCGGCGGCTCGGGGAATTTCGCGAACGACCGGGAGAAGGCTAGCGAGGCAGGCCGCAAAGGCGGCGAACACTCCCACAGCGGAAAGTAGCGTGCGCTATTCGGCGGAGCTTCATCAAAAGCTCCGCCGAGACCGCGGTGGAGGCGCTGTTCTTCCGGAATCGCGGCGACAAGACCGTGCGTCGCTCGGGTCCGCGATGTTCTATCCGGAGAAAAGCGTGGCGATCACCCATCATCCGCGCGGCTCCAAATTAATCTCGTACTGAACCTCGGCGCGAGGTTCGGCAAGGCGCCGAAATGTCATGCATGCTGAGTCCAACTTGGATGCGCCGCGCGGTCTTCACAGAGAACCGCGCGGTCGTCATAGAGAATGGAGCCTCGCACGAACGCGACGGCCGATCGTCACCAAAGCTCGGCGTCCGACATGCGGCACTTTCATGCTGTCGGTTAAGTCCCCAGCGACTCTCGAATGGTCTAAGACGTCACGGGTGCGGTGGCCCGGGGGAGCTGGGCCACTCGGCGGAACCTCAGGCTATCCGGAAGCCTTTAGGGGGCGCGCAAGAACTCCTCCAGTTTCATTCGAGAGCGGGTGATGGCATCGTCAAAGGGGCCACTTCGTCAATTGAGCTGGGACGGCCTGGCAGCCCGCTGCTCGATGTGCGACTGGTTACGAGCGTATCGGCCCGCGCAAAGCGGCCGACAGCTGCCCAACCCGCATGTGACGGACACTATCCGCCGGGAATATGAGGCTCATCGGTGTCCCGAGTTTCACATTAAAGCGAAGCGCCCTACTGATGCAATGTGACTGCTTTATGCGCGCTCCGTCCTGATGGCACGGTTGCATCAGCGGTTGCTCGATGTGTTCTGTGTGGTGCGGACTTCGACGCGTGTGCGAAGGGCAACTCGCTGGGGGCCCCAGTCGGGATCACGTTCAGCGCGTGTTGTGTTTATCGCCAAAGCCAAGCGGGATGTTTCGGTTTAGGCGCTCGCCCGCACAAGGCCGAATTTGAGCACGGCAACGAACAGTGTGCCACCCACGGCGTTGCCCAAGGCAGCCGCCGAGATGAAGCGGCCATAGTCACCGGAAGCACCGCGGAATCGTTTGCTCCGTGAAGAGCGCCGACCGCCCGAGAACTACGAAGACGAATCCAGTGGCGTATGCCACCGCGAGTACTGCCGCCGTTATCGGATGCGGCCAGGTGCCACCGCGCAACGTCAATAGGGCCGCCATTAGCAAGGGGCCGAAGCCCAGATCCAGACCGGCCGAGAAGCTGGAAAGCAACAGGCCGCCCGCCGGCCGCTCCAGTTCCTCCTGTGCCTGCGCGACGTGCTGCTCGAGGATGGTGTGATAGCTTTTCTGAGGTTTCTTGAGCGGCTGGTCTTGGGCCAGCCGCTCAGGATCTCCCGCCGGCACGACGCTTCCGCCTCGCTTCTAGCGCACTCCTAGGGTCCGAACCCCCTAGCTCAGCCTGACCTGTTGCTCGGCGGCCAGCCAATCGTCGAGTTCATGCCCGGCCTCAAATCCGCGCGCTTCGGCGAGAAAATAAGCGGCGCGTTCAATGTCGGAGTTACGGGAGTCAGCACCCGAGCCGGCGGCAACGCCGTCGTTCGAGGCTTCGCCTCCAGCAGCTTCGTCTGCGCCTTGCGGATTCGTGGGCACGGCCGCCGGGTCGGGTTCGCCAATCGGGGGCGGAAGCTGCGGGTTGTCCTCCGGATTTTGACTAAAACGCGGTTTCTTCATGGATTCGGAGTTAGGGCGACTGGCCATGATTCTCTCCTTAGGGCGCCGCAGCGTATCCGCGGCTACTGCCAAGGTTCTAGCAAATCGTATTCCTTGGGGTCGCTAGCGCGTTTAGGTCGTGCGGGAAGGGCCGCACGGCGTCGAGTTCCGCCGAATGCGTCCCGGATGCACGTGGAAGCGGGGATGGCGCAGCAGCCAGCGCTGGATCTGCGGGGTCTTATGGGTCGAGGAGTTATCCAGCACGACATGAACGTCGAGGTGGGGCGGCACCGAGGCGTCGATCAGGTTCAGAAACCGGCGGAACTCCTCGGCGCGGTGACGCGGGCTCATATCGGCGATCACCTGGCCGGAGGCGACGTCCAGCGCGGCGTAGAGGTTCGTGGTGCCGTTGCGGACGTAGTCGTGGGTGCGGCGCTCGGGCACCCCGGGCATCAGCGGCAGCACCGGGGCTGAGCGGTCGAGCGCCTGGATCTGGGACTTCTCATCGACACACAGAACGACCGCTGCCTCCGGCGGGTTCAGATAGAGCCCCACGATGTCACGGACCTTCTCGATGAACTGCGGATCGGGCGAGAGCTTGAACGCCTCCGTCTGATGTGGCTTTAGGCCAAAGGCGCGCCAGATGCGGCTGACCGCGGTCTGGCTCATCCCGGTCGCAGCAGCCATCGAGCGCGTCGACCAGTGCGTGGCGTTCGACGGGGACTCCTCGAGCGTCTTGACGATCACTCGCTCGATCTCCTCATCGCCGATCGAGCGCGGTTTCCCAGGCCGCGGCTCGTCGTGCAGCGCATCAAGTCCGCCTCGGGCGAACCGGCCGCGCCAGCGGCCGACCGTCGATCTGGTGCAACCAAGACGGGCAGCGATCTCGTTGCTCGGCTCACCATCGGCCGCAGCCAAGACGATCCGGCAGCGCAACGCCAACGCCTGCGCGCTCGTCGGGCGACGAGCCCACCGCTGCAACACCTCCCGCTCCTCATCGCTGAGAACAACCTCTGCACGCACTGGCATAAACGCCTCCCATCGTCGTGGATCACGACGACGTTCGACACCCCACCAGTCATGCCTGCGAACTAACGACTCAGGTCACTAGCTCACCGGCGCCAGCCCGGCGTCAGTCGGAGCGCACGTCGAGCACGACCTTGCCGGTCGCGCGACGCTCATCGAGCGTCTTCAGCGCCTCGGCGGCCCGCTCCAGCGGAAAGCGCTCGCCGACGATCGGCCGCACGAAGCCCTCGGCCACCATGCGGTTCACCGCCGCGCCGATCTCCCGGTTGAGGTCGGGCTTGCCCATCACGTAGGCGCCCCAGCCGGCGCCCACGACCTCGGTGTTGCCGCAGCAGCAGCCGGTTGACCTTCACCTCGGGGATCGACCCGCCGGTGAAGCCGACCACCACGAGCCGCCCGTCCTCGCGCAGCGAGCGCAGGCTGTCGGTGAAGCGATCGCCGCCGACCGGATCGAGCACCACGTCCACGCCGCCGCCGGAGAGCTCGATGACCTCGTCCTTCCAGCCCTCGCTCGAGCAGCACCACCTCGTCGGCGCCGGCCTGCTCGGCGACCTGCGCCTTCTCGTCGCTGGAGACGACCGCGATCGTGCGCGCGCCCGACGCCCTTGGCGACCTGCATCGACGCCGTCCCGACGCCGCCCGCCGCGCCGTGCACGAGCACCGTCTCGCCCCGCTTCAGGCGCCCGCGCAGCACGAGCGCGAAGTAGGCGGTGTGGTAGTTGAGGATCAGCGCCGCGCCCTGGGCGAAGTCGAGCTCGGGCGGGAGCGCGAACGTGAAGAACTCGGGCGCCACCGCCGTCTCGGCGAAGCCGCCCAGCGCGCAGAACGCCGCCACGCGGTCGCCCGCCTTGACCGCGGCGCCGGCGGGCGCGCTGCGCACGACGCCCGCCGACCTCGCTGCCGGGCACGAAGGGCAGCGGCGGTTTCATCTGGTACTCGCCGCGGCGTCTGCAGCAGCTCCGGGAAGGAGACCCCGGCGGCGTGCACCTCGATCAGCACGCCCTCGCCCGGCGTGAGCATGTGCGAGGCCTCGGGCTCGGGCAGCTCGACGAGCGCCAGCGCGCTGTCCGGGCCGGTCTCGTCGACGATCTGGATGGCTCTCATGGCGGGGATTATGTCCGAGCGCGGCGTTCAGGGTCGGCGGGCTCATAATCGCCTGAGCGGCGTCCGGCCAGGCGGCTCGAGCGGAACGAGACGGGAGGCCAGGCCATGGCGAACGTCCTCTGCGTGCTCTACGACGATCCGGTCGACGGCTACCCGCCGCCTACGCGCGGGACGACGTCCCCAGGATCGAGCGCTACCACGACGGCCAGACCACGCCCACCCCGGAGGGGCTCGACTTCAAGCCCGGGGAGCTGCTCGGCAGCGTCTCGGGCGAGCTGGGCCTGCGCGGGTTCCTGGAGGAGCGCCGGCCACGCGCCTGTCGTGACCTCCGACAAGGACGGCCCGGATTCGGTCTTCGAGCGGGAGCTGCCCGACGCCGAGGTCGTGATCTCCCAGCCGTTCTGGCCCGCCTACCTGACGGCCGAGCGGATCGCGAAGGCGCCGAAGCTGAAGCTCGCGCTCACGGCCGGGATCGGCTCCGACCACGTCGACCTGCAGGCCGCGATCGAGCACGGGCTGACGGTCGCCGAGGTGACCTACTCCAACAGCATCAGCGTGGCCGAGCACGTCGTGATGATGATCCTCGCGCTGGTGCGCAACTACATCCCCTCCTACCAGTGGGTGGTCGACGGCGGCTGGAACATCGCCGACTGCGTCTCGCGCTCCTACGACCTGGAGGGCATGCAGGTCGGCACCGTGGCCGCGGGGCGCATCGGCTCGGCGGTGCTGCGCCGGCTTGAAGCCGTTCGACGTGGGCCTGCACTACACCGACCGCCACCGGCTGCCGGCGGAGGTCGAGCAGGAGCTCGGCGCTGACCTTCCACCCGGACGTCGAGTCGCTCGTGGAGGTCTGCGACGTCGTCACGATCAACGCGCCGCTGCACCCCGAGACGGAGCACCTGTTCGACGACGGAGCTGATCGCGCATGATGAAGCGGGGCGCCTACCTCGTCAACACGGCGCGCGGGCAAGATCTGCGACCGCGACGCGGTCGCGCGGCCTGCGAGAGCGGCCAGCTCGCCGGCTACGCCGGCGACGTGTGGTTCCCCCAGCCGGCGCCCGGCGACCACCCCTGGCGCACGATGCCCCACCACGGCATGACGCCCGCACATCTCCGGCACGAGCCTCTCCGCCCAGGCCCGCTACGCGGCCGGCACGCGCGAGATCCTCGAGTGCTGGTTCGACGGGCGCCCGATCCGCGAGGAGTACCTGATCGTCGACGGCGGCGCGCCTCGCCGGCGCGGGCGCCCACTCCTACAGTCGCGGGCAACGCCACCGGCGGCTCGGATGAGGCGGCGCGCTTCAAGGCCGGCTGAGCGCTCTCGCGGTCACTCGCTTTCGCCCACGGGGGGATCCTCGGGCTGGGTCGAGACCGCGGGCGACGGGCCGGCGAGGCGCGCGCGCAGGTCGAAGTAGAGCAGGGCGAGCGTGAGCGCCGAGAAGGAGGCGGTGATTGTGCGCGCGGCGATGCCCACCGCCACCGAGGCCGCACCCGCGGTGCTGCCGAGCGGGATCGCCTGAGCGCCGAAGAGGATCCCGCCATTGAGCAGGCCGGCGATCAACAGCAGGCCGAAGATGTGGCCGTAGCGCTCGCGCGTGAGCTCACGACTGCGGCGCAGCGACGGGAGCCAGCCCCCGGGCTCGACCGCCGCGACCTGCGCCACGACCGCCCATCGCAGCGCGAGCAGTATCCCGGGGATGATCAGCGCCAGGAAGCCGAGCGCGATCCCGATCGTGGACATGATCACCGCCGCCACCACCACCGGCAGAACCCGCAGCGCGCGCAGCGCCACCGCTCCGAGTCGGGGCCTGCGGCCCGCGCCGATGTCGACCACCGCGTGGATGTGAAGCGCCGAGACCAGCGGTCCCACCATCGCCGTGTCGAGCAGCACCAGCAGGTAGTAGACGCCGAGATTCTGGTGGGCGGCGCCAGCCAGCGGACCCTGTCCGGTGACGGCCAGCACCGCGAGCTCGTACGGCCCGATCACACCCAACGCGAGCGTCAGGAACAGCAGCGGGTATTCCTGGTAGATGTCAAGCGCCTCGCCGATGATCTCGGCGACCGAGCGCTCGCGCTCGATCTCGGGGCGGCTCGTCGCTGCGCTCGATCTGCGCGGGATCCTCGGCGTCCATCGCGCGCGCAGCCTAAACGCGCGGGCCGACGCCGACGCCGCGTGCGCCCGGCGGGCGCTGCGCCACTCGCCGCGCGCGGACGCCGGGAGCGAAGCGCGCCCGGGCCGGCGGCATGCCACTGACCCGCGCGAGCGGGCGCTGCGCGCGGGGGTATGCTCCTCGCGGGGTTAGATGACTGCGCGCATGCTCAGATGCGTAGGGGTGCGGTCGCTGCTTGCGGCTGCCACGGGACTCTTTGCGGCGATCGCGCTCGTGTGCGCACCGGGCGCAGGCGCCGTGTCGCTGTATCCGTCCGCCACCACGTCCTGGCTCGCGCCGTTCGACATGCCCTTCGCGGGCATCTCCTCGATCGCGACCTCGCCCGAAGGCGAATACGTGTACGTGGGCACGGGCGGCAAGGTGATCCAGTACACGACCTCGGGGGTGTGGGTGCGCACGTGGTCGCCCTACTTCGAAGACCCGTCCGGGCTCGCCACCGACCCCTCCGGCGACGTGTACGTGGCCGACAGCGCGCGCGGTGAAGTGCAGAAGTTCGACGCCAACGGCCGCCACATCGCCAGCTTCAGCGCGCCCGGCGTGCGCCAGATCGCAGCCGACGCGCACGGCCACATCTTCGTGCTCACGTCGATCGTGCTGGCCGAGGTGGTGGACGTGCGCTCCTACAACTGGGCCGACGAGGGCGCGTGGGCGGCCACGCTGCCGGGCAGCTGGTTCCAGTACACGGGTTACCAGGCCGGCTACACGAGCTCGATCGCGGCGATCGCCACCGACCCCGCGGGCGATGTGATCCTCACCGGCATCTCCGGGCAGCACCTCGAAGGCGCCGGACCTGACTGCCACAGCGTCTTCGAAGCCAATCCCGGCGACACCTTCGCCTACGACGACCCTCTGCTGACGGGGGAGGTCGCACGCTTCACCGCCGCGGGCGCGGTCGTGCAGTACGGATGGCCAAACGCCACAACCGAGGCCTGCTATCCGGGCTGGTTCAGCCTCGGCAATCCCACCGGCGTGGCGGTCTCCCCCGACGACTCCTCGATCTGGCTCGATGAAGTCGGCCCTTTCTTCCGCCACATCGTCCCGGGCTACTCCGAGTTGACGGTGGCCAACACGATCATGCCGCCCTGCCTCGCTTGCGAGAACCCGCCGGGCGATAACTACACCGACCCGGGCGCGGAGGCGTTCGACTGCCACGGCAACCTGTACGTGGGCACCTCCGACCGGGTGCTCGAGTTCTACGGCTACCCCCAGCTCAACTGCCCCAGCCGCTCGATCATCAACCAGATCGCGCTGGCGCCGGCGCTCACGCTCGTGAACCTGCCGCCGCCGAAGAAGAAAAAAGTGAAAAAAGGCAAGGCGCTGGACTTCGTGGCCGGCTGCCATACCGGCCACTGCACGATCAGCGTGCTCGTGCAGGCGCGCCTTCCGGGCTGTGGCGGGCGCTCCTGTACGACGCTCCTGGCCAGCGGACGCTTCACCCTCGCGGGGGGTCGCGCGCACACGCTCTCGCTGGCGTTGTCGGGCCGCGACGAAGCGCTCCTGCGCGGCGATCCCGCGCTCAACCTGCTCTTGAGTGCCCGCCTGCTTCGCCACGGCCGAGCCGTCGGTCCCACCTTCCGAGCAGGGGGCGGCAAACCGCTGCTCGCGCGCCTGAGCGCGCCGCTGACGCTCTCATGCCCCGCGCAGGGGACGCTCGGCGCTGCGGTCACGGTCGCGGGCACGATCGGCGTGGCCGGCGTGCACACGCTCACGCTGACCGCGCATCCGCCCAGCGGACCTGCATCGGTGCTGCAGGTCGCGGTCGGCGCGGGCGGCTCCTTCGCGCACGCGTTCGCCCTCGTCGCCGGCGGCACGTGGACGTTCGACGCGTCCTTCGCCGGCGATCGCCTCCACAGCCCGGCAGGCGCCGGCTGCGCGACCGAAGTGCCGAGCCCGCCGAGCACACCGAAGCGGATCCCTCTCGTGAGGCCGCCGGTCCACGAAATGCCGGAAAGCGTCGCCACCACGCTCACGCTGAACTGCCCGATGGGGCCCGGGCCGTTCACCGGCACGCTCACCCCGGCGATCGGCGAAGCGCCGATCACGATCACCTATCACTACATCGAAGTCAACATGAAAGAAAAGACGCTCATCGACGAAGTCAAGACCACCACCGGCGGCACCTACAGCGATACCGGACCGATGGGATTCCTGAGCGGCGAAGCCAGCGCGAGCTGGCCCGGTTCGCCGCGCTTCCTCGGCGCGAGCTCCAACAGCTGCAGCTTCTGAGCGCCCCGCCGGCCGGTCAGTCCACGCGCAGCACGATCTTGCCGGCGACGCGGCGCTCGAGCAGCGCCGCGACGGCGTCCGCGGCGCCGCGCCAGGAGCTGTCGAGCTCGACCGAGCAGCGCAGGCGCCCGCTCGCCACCAGCTCGGCCAGGCGCGTAAGGTCGCGGGCGCCGCTGCGCTCGCGGGCGAGCGCGTCGAACAGCAGCAGCCCGTAGAGCCGCGCGCCGGGCGCGCGGCCGAAAAGGCGCGCGCTGGGGTACTGGACCGCAGCGGTGTCGCTGGAGGCGAACGACACGACCGTCCCGCCCGCCGCCACGCGCTGCAGCGCAGCGCCGAGCGTCGCGCCGCCGACCCCCTCGACGATGCCGTCGAACTCGGGGCCGGAGGTCTGCAGCTCGGCGATCACCTCGTCCGCCCCCAGCTCGATGACGCCCTGCGCCCGCTCAGGGTTGGCCGCGACGCCCGTCACGTGGGCGCCCGCGAGCTTCGCGAGCTGTACCGCGAACGCCCCACCCCGCCGCTGGCGCCGGTGACCAGCACGCGCCGGCCGAGCACCTGCGCCGATGATGTCCAGCGCCCTCAGCGCGGTCAGGCCCGCGACCGGCAGCGTCGCCGCCTGGGCGTCGGAGACGCCGTCGGGCAGCGCCGCGAGCACGCTGCGTCTCCACCGCCGCGAGCTCCGCCCACGCGCCGCGCCCGACGAGCCCTACCACGCGCGTGCCCGCCGCCGGTCCGCTGCCGTCTGCGGCCGGCTGCTCGACCGTCCCGGCGAGGTCCCAGCCCGTGATCTCGCCGTCGCCCATCTCGGCCAGTCGCCGCGTCTCGCCGCGGTTCAGCGAGAAAGCGCTCACGCGCACGAGCGCCTGGGTGGGCAGCGGCGCGGGTCGGGCACCTCGCGCAGCTCCACGTCGCCGGCGATGCGCCGCCCGGGCGCCTGCCGCCAGCGCGCCGCATCAGCCGCTGCTGGAGGGCGCCCAGAGGTTGATCTCGCCCTCCTGGGCGTAGCGGTCGATCTCGGCAGCTCGTCGGCGTCGAAGTCCAGCCGCGCGAGCGCGGCGACGTTCTGCTCGAGCTGCGCGACGCTGCTCGCGCCGAGCAGCGCCGAGGTGACGCGCGGGTCGCGCAGCACCCAGGCGATCGCCAGCTGCGCGAGCGTCTGGCCGCGCCGCGCGGCGATCTCGTTCGAGCGCGCGCACGCGCGCGAGGTTCTCCTCGGTGAGCAGGTCGCTCGGAGAAGTAGTTGCCGCGGCGCACGCGCGAGTCCTCCGGGATGCCGTCGCAGGTAGCGGTCGGTCAGCAGGCCCTGGGCCGAGCGGCGAGAAGACGATCGCGCCGACGCCCTCGCGCTCGAGCACGTCGAGCAGCTCCGCGCTCGATCCAGCGGTTGAGCATCGAGTAGGAGGGCTGGTGGATGAGCAGCGGCGTGCCCAGCTCGCGCAGGATCGCGCGCCGCCTCCTCGGTGCGCTCGCGGGCCGTAGGAGGAGATGCCCGACGTAGAGCGCCTTGCCCGCGCGCACGGCGGTGTCGAGCGCGCCCATCGTCTCCTCGAGCGGCGTCTCGGGGTCGAAGCGGTGGGAGTAGAAGATGTCGACGTAGTCGAGGCCCATCCGCTGCAGGCTCTGGTCGAGGCTCGCGAGCAGGTACTTGCGCGAGCCCCACTCGCCGTAGGGGCCGGGCCACATGTCGTAGCCGGCCTTCGTGGAGATGATCAGCTCGTCGCGGTAGGGCCGGAGGTCCTCGGCGAGGATGCGCCCGAAGTTGATCTCGGCGCTGCCGTAGGGCGGGCCGTAGTTGTTGGCGAGGTCGAAGTGCGTGATGCCGAGGTCGAAGGCGCGGCGCAGCATCGCGCGGCTGTCCGCGAGCGGGCGGTCGTCGCCGAAGTTCTGCCACAGCCCGAGCGAGATCGCCGGCAGCTGCAGGCCGCTGCGCCCGCAGCGGCGGTAGGGCATCCGCTCGTAGCGGCCCGGCTCGGCGAGGAAGCGCGCGGTCGGAGGTCGGGGTTGTAGGGCACCGGCGAGTATTCCACCGGCCGTCCGCAGCGGTCGCCGCGTATTGTGGCGCACCATGGCAGAGGCGTTCGAGGGCCAGGTGCTGGGTCCGCGGAGACCCCGGCCACGAGCCGGCGCGCCGCGACACCGTGTGGAGCGCGCGCACGCCCGCCGGGGAGCCCGACGTGATCGTGCTCGCCGCCGGCGAGGCGGACGTCGTGCGCGCGGTCGCGCTGCTGGGCAACCGCGTGGTGAGGCGGCGCGTGCTGCCGCGGGCGCTGCCGCGGGCGCTCGCGCGCCACTGCGCGGAGGAGTACGCCAACCTCGCCGCGCTGCTCCCGGAGCTCTACGAGCGGTTCGGGCCCGCCGCCGTCTCGTCGTAGCGGGCGACCGTGAAGGCGATCAGCACCGGCACCGTCAGGGCGAACACGAGCAGCGAGAGCGTCAGCACGATCAGCGGGCCGCCGCTGGTGTCGTTGCGCAGGAACACGTACTCGATCAGCCCGGCGATGATCGCGTAGGCCAGCAGCGCCCAGCGGCCGACCTCCATGAAGCGCCCCCACGCGAAGCCCTCGGTGCGCCGCAGCGCCACCACGTTGCCCGACCAGCAGCAGCGCCGAGGCCGCCAGCAGCGCGATCGCGGGGCCGAGCGGGACGTGTTCGGGCAGGTGGGCCGAGAGGTAGATGACGGCGGCGACGATCAGCGCCAGCGAGAGCATCCCGAGCTGCGTGACCGGCGGCAGGCGGCGCTCGTCGCTCATCCGGTCGCCAGCCTGGTCATGATCACGAGCGTCGCCACCTGCATCAGCCCGGTCGCGCCGGCGGTGTAGATGAAGCGCTTCATCAGCCGCTCGATCACCTCGGGGTTGGGCCGCGGCTTCTTCAGCTCGGTGAGCACCGCGATGTTCGCCGGCTCGAGCAGGCCCGAGCGCGATCACCGCCATGACCCCCACGACGATGAAGCTCGCCACCACCCAGCCGTGGTAGCTGATAGCTGGTCAGGTTGTATCCGAGGTTGGTCGCGAGCTGCCAGCCTGCGGCGAGCGTGACGGTCGACGACAGTGGGCATGATCAGCACCATCTTCGGCATCAGCTTCGTCGTGAACTCGATCCGCGCGGGTATCGAGAGGCTTGCCCGAGGATCGGCCCGATCACGAAGCCGAGGAACAGGTCGATGATCGTCCACGTCGGCGCCCGCCACGACGTGCAGGAACATCAGCGGCCACTGTTTCGTTCGACCGCGATCACCGACGACCAGCGACCACGATCACGACCGCGACGATCGGCAGGCCGGCCCGCGGGACGATCTGGAAGTCCGGCGCTCCATCGCCGGCGGGCGGACCCGCCTCGCCGCGGCGCCCGTGCGTGATGACTGCCACGTGCGCCATGCGCGGAAATCTACCGCGCGGGCGGACGGACGCTAGACGGCGCGGGCGCGCGGCGAGGCCGGCCCCGCGCGCGACGTCCGCACGGTCCACGCGACCGCGCCGGTCAGCGGCCGAGACGACGCAGCACCGACGGCCACGCGCCGATCGCGAGCGCGAGCACGTGCGAGGCGACGAACGCGGCGAGACCGACCGCCGCCGAGGGTCACCGCCGTGCGCGGTCGTGGCGGCGCGTACCACTCGCGCATGCACCACATCCCGCCGACAGCAGCACCACGCCCGCCGAGCGGCCGCGAGCCGCGTGCCCGCCGCCACCGCGTAGCCGGCGATCAGGGAGCCGGCCGCGACCGGCGCTGTGGGAATGCGGCGCACTGCCCGCAGCGTAGCGGCGGCGGGCGCTGGCGCGGATCGCCGACGTCCTACGCGCGGAGAAGTACGGATGCCGCAGCAGCGGAGGCCGACGCAGCCTGCGCTCGCAGCCTAAGATGCCGCTGTCGATCACGCGAACGGAGGAGGCCGGTCTTGAGCTCTGCAGCGGCGTGGCCGTGCTCGGCGCGGTCTTCAACCTCAACCACCCCGCGCACAGGTGGTCCACTGGCACTTCATCCACCTGTCGGTGGCCAACGTCGTCGTGATCGGCCTGATGTTCGTCGTCTTCGTCGCTCGCGATCCTGCTGCCGTTCCCGGGCGGCCGCGAGCCGCCGCGAGGGACGCTCATGAGCGCCGCCCCGACACCCCCGGCACGAGCCCGCCGCCGCCCCGACGACTCCTGGACGGTCAAACGTCCGCGAAGCCGGCGTCGAGGCGCTGCCGCCCGAGAAGCTGCTCCCCGACGGGCAGCCGACCTACGTCGCCTCCTGGATCTACGTCTTCGGCGTCGCGAGCATCGCCTCGCTGATCGTGATCATCGGCTCCGGCTGATCCTCGCGCTGAAGGGCCCCGCCTGGTGGCACTACACGGGCATCGGGCACTTCTTCAACAGCATCCACCTGTGGGCCGTCGAGCTGTTCTTCTTCGTGATGGTCGTGCACCTGTGGGGCAAGTACTGGATGGCCGCCTGGCGCGGAGGCCGCGCGCGCGTGTGGATGACCGGCGCGATCACCTTCCTGGTCGCCGTCCCGCGCGCGCTCACCGGCTACGTCTCGCAGCAGAACTTCGACGCCCAGTGGATCGCCACGCAGGCCAAGGACGGGCTCAACTCGGTCGGCGTCGGCGCGTTCTTCAACGTCACCAACTTCGGCCAGATGTACAGCTACCACATCCTGCTGCTGCCGGTGGCGGTCGTGCTGCTCGTCGCCGCGCACGTGCTGCTCGTGCGCCGCAACGGCGTCGTGCCGCCGTTCGAGCTGCAGAAGCGCGACGAGCTCTCGCCGGCGGCCGCGGCCGGGACGGCCGCACGCAGACGGCGCCGCAGCCGCCGGAGCCGCGTCATGAGCGCGCTGCGCCGCATGACTGCGCCCCAAGGACGACACGCAAGCCGTGGAAAGGCCGCTACGCCCCGTACGACCTCGTCAAAGAGCTGTGCATCGCGGTCGGCGTGATCGCGCTGCTCGCGGTGCTGCTGAGCGATCCTGTTCTCCTCGCCCGACGACAAGCCGAGCACGATCGCGCAGTGGTCGCGCAGAACTACCCGTCGACTTCGTCACGGCACGCCGCGAAGGAGCTCGACGGCACCAGCGGCACGGCCGAATACGGCCCGCCCTACAACCACAACGGCGAAGGCCAGCACGCGCGCGTTCCTCAAGCCCGCAGAAATGGCTCGGCGTGAGCCACCCGATCAACACCGAACAAGGACTTCGTCATCGGGCCCGCTGGAAACCATCCCCAACGACCCCGCGCTGAGGCGCGCGCTCGCCGAGTACAAGGCCGCCCCCGAAAAGCAGAAAAAGGAATGGGCCGAAGCGTACGCCAAGCCGCTGGAAGAAACCGCGACCGCCGAAGAAGAGAAAGACGCCGCGCCGACGTCGCGTGAGCGCAAGCGACCGGCACGGTCACCGTGAAGACCAGCGCGACGCCGGCCCGGTGCCGCCGATGATGGCAAGCCTGCTCGCGCTCGCCAAGAGCGGCGGCGTGGACGGCAGCCTGCTCACGAGCAACCAGTTCTTCCAGACCGACTACACCAAGCCGCTGCTGTTCATGGCCGACGGCGGCCTGCTCGCAGAACGCGCCGAACAACAGCACCTGCTGGGCGACCAGTGGGGCATGATGAACGAGACCGGCAGCTACCCGGGCCAGGTCGTGGCTGTGGCTGTACGCCCTCTGGTACCAGGTCGAACCGTTCAAGAGCTCCGAAAACGCGGACATCCTCGTGATGATGATCATGGGCGTCCTGAGCCTCGCGTTCATCTGCATCCCGTTCATCCCCGTCGTCAACCGGATCCCGCGCTGGATCCCGATCTACAAGCTCATCTGGAGAGAGCACTACCGCGCAGAGCGGCAGCGCCTGAGCTGCCCGCGGCGCGACGCCCTTGCGTCGGCGCGTCCTCGCGCCGCCGTCCGCGGTCGCCGCGGGGCGACGGGGCCGCGCGCGAGGCTCAGCGGGCGATCAGGCCGCGCTCGAGCGCGTAGCCGACCAGCTCGGCGCGGGTGGAGAGCCGCAGCTTCTGCTGGATGTGGGAGCGGTGGGTCTCGACCGTGCGCACCGACAGGTAGAGCTGCTCGGCGATCTCGGCGTTGGTGTGGCCCGAGCGCGATCAGCCGCAGCACGTCGACCTCGCGCTCTGAGAGGTCGTCCGGCGGGCCCGGCGGCGGCTCGGAGGCGATGCGCGCGCCGAGCCGCGGGTTCAGGTAGCTCTCCCCGGCGGCGGCGCGGCGGACCGCTTCGACGAGCTCGTCGTCGGCGGCCTCCTTGAGCACGTAGCCGAGCGCGCCGGCGCCGAGCGCCTCGCGCGCGAACGCGGGCTCCTGCTGCATCGTCAGCACGACGATCTGCGTCTCGGGCGACTCCTCGCGGATCGCGGGGATCGCCTCGAGGCTCGAGCCGCCGGGCATGTTGAGGTCGAGCACCAGCACGTGCGGGTGGTGGCCGCGCACGTAGCGCGCGCGCGCTTTCGACGTCGCTCGCCTCGGCGACGACCTCGAGGTCGCTCTCGCTGTCGAGCAGCATGCGCAGACCGCTGCGCACGACCGCGTGGTCGTCCGCGAGCACGATGCGGATCGCGGCGCCTCCGACGGCTCCGCTGCGCGCCTCCTCGGCCGCGGCTTCGCTCGCTCATGCGCATGAAGGTATCGCCTCGCGGGCGACGGAACGCGCTCGCGCCGGGCGGCTGCGCGCCAGGAGCGGCGCGGCCGCCGGCGCTGCGCCTCGTCGGCAGCCTCGCCGCGCGCGGCAGCACCAGCAGCGAGCAGCGCGCGTGGCGCTCGAGGTAGTCGGAGGTGCTGCCGACGCACGAGCCGCTTGCACCGGGCCGTAGCTGCGCGAGCCGACGACGAGCAGGTCGACCTCGTCGCCGAAGGCCGCGAGCTCCTCGCCGGCGAGCCCGTAGACGGCGCGGCCCTGACGCCCTCGAGCTCGCTGCATGCGCGCGTTGGCCTCGGAGAGCATCACGTCGACGTGCCTCGCCGACGCCGGGCGGCACCAGGCCGGTGTACGCGTACGTCGGGATCGAGACGACCTCGAGCGCGATGCACGTCCGCGCGGTCGGCCGGCGAGCTCCCGGGCCTTGGCGAGCGCCGCCTGGCTCTCCGGCGAGCCGTTGTAGGCGACGCCGATCTTCGCGATCGGCGTCGGCTGCTCGGCGTAGCCGCGCGCGCGCGATCGCGACCGCGCAGGGCGCGCCGTTGAGCGCGGCGCGGGTGTCGTCGCCGAGCATCGCGCGCCCGAGCGCGCCGCGGCTGCAGGAGCCGACGACGAGCAGGTCCGCGCCCTGCTCCTCGGCCCGCCTGTGCAGCCCGGCGCCCGGGGTGGCCGCCTCGACTGCTGACGAGCTCCGCGCTCGACCTCGCCCGCCGGCGCGCTCGCGCTCGAGCAGCTTCCGCGAGCGCGGCCGTTCCTCGGCGACGCACGCCGGGGCTGATCGCGTGCAGCGGATGCAGCGTGCCGGTGTGCACGTGGGCGAGCGTCAGCCTGCCGTCGGGGTCGGTGAGGCGTGTCGCGAGCGCGATCGCGTCGCGACCGTTCGGCCTGCCGTCCACTCCCACGAGGACGTTCTTGAACATCAGCTGTCTCCTTGGCTCGATGCCCCGATGCTAGACGCCCGCCACGCCGCGGGGCCTCCGGGCTAGGCACGCGAGGTGTTGCGGGCTTCTACCTATGTTCCACGCCCGTGAGGGTCTGGAGATCTCGCGCCAGGTGCGGGAGCTGCTCGGGAGCTGGCCGCGCTCGCTCGCGCGTGCCCCTCAACGGGAGGAGACGCCCGGGGCCGAGGGGATCGCCGCGGCGGCCTCGGCTCGGGCACTGTCGCGGCGGCGCAGGATCCAGCGGCGCAGCTCGTCGGCGCCCCAGACGATGAACGGGTACGGGAGCAGCAGCACGAGGTCGCTCGGCCGGCAGCGCGGCGGTGCCGAGCAGCGACTGCAGCGGCGGGGCGTAGACGAACACGGCGGCGAGCGCGATCTCGGCGGCGATCGCGCACGAGCAGGTAGCGGTTGCTGAAGACGCCGACCGAGCGCAGCGAGGCGCGCTCGGTGCGCACCGCGAAGGCGGTGCCGATCTGCCCGGCGATCATCCCGAGGAACGTCATCGTCGTCGCCTGCAGGTAGGCGTGGTGCAGCGGCGTGCCCGCGCCCGATCGGGTCGCCCGGGTGCCAGCCGGCCCGCGTCAGCACATAGAAGAAGCCGCCCATCGACAGCGCCGCGACGATCAGCGCCCAGGAACAGCCACGCGCGCACCAGCATCGGGCCGCGGATCACGCCCTCCGAGCGCGGGCGCGGCGGCCGCTCCATGCATGCCCGGCTCGGCCGGTCGCGCGCGAGCGCGAGCGAGGGCAGCGTCTCGGTGCCGACGTCGAACGCGAGCAGCTGCAGCACGGTCAGCGGCAGCGGGATCGGCGCCGCCGGCGAGCGCGAAGACGAGGAACGGCGACGACCTCGGGCGTGGCGTGGGCGAAGATGTAGTGGATGAACTTGCGGACGTTGTCGTAGACGCGCCGGCCCGCCTCGACGGCGACGACGATCGTCGCGAAGTTGTCGTCGGTCAGCACCATCGTCGCGGCCTCGCGCGCGACGTCGGTGCCGGAGAGCCCCATCGCCACGCCGATGTCGGCGCGGCGCAGCGCGGGCGCGTCGTTGACCCCGTCGCCGGTCATCGCCACGACGTGGCCCTGGCGCGAGCGCCTCGGCGATCTGCAGCTTGGCCTCGGGCGAGGCGCGGGCGAAGACGATCTCGCGCCCGCCGGCGAGCAGCTCGCTCGAGCTCGCGCTCGCTGCGTGTGGTCGAGCTGCTCGGCGTCGACCACCGTGCGGGTCGTCGCCGCCGATGCCGACCTGGCGGGCGATCGCGGCGGCGGTCAGCGGGTGGTCGCCGGTGATCACGATCACGCGGATGCCCGCGCTGTGGCAGCGCGCGACCGCCTCGCGCGACCTCCGGGCGCGGCGGGTCGAGCATCGCGACCAAGCCGAGGAAGCACAGCTCGCGCTCGGCCTGCTCGCGCGTCGGCGGCGGCGCCACCGGCGCAGCGGTCGCCGGGGCGAGCGCGAGCACGCGCAGTCCCTCGGCGGCGAAGCCTCGACCTGCGCGGTGATCCGCTGCGCTCGTCGCGGCTCGAGCGGCGCGCTCCGCGCCCGCCGGCGAGAGATGCTGCGTGCAGCGCGGGCAGCACCGACTCGGGTGCGCCCTTGGTGTGCAGCACAGCTCGTCGCCGTCGCGCTCGTCGAGCGTCGACATCAGCTTGAGCTCGCGGGTCGAAGTTGTACTGCGCGCGGCGCGTCGCTCGCGCTGCTCGGCGATCGACGTCGGCGCCGAGCGTCGCGCGCCGCGAGCAGCACCGCGACCTCGGTCGGGTCGCCCGCGCTCGCGCCGCTCGGGTCGAGCCGCGCGTTGTTGCACGCGGCGGCGGTCCGCGAGCGCCGCGCAGCGCGGCGTCGTCTGCGCGCCGCCGGTCGCGTCGCGCCGTCGTCCTCCGAGCGCGACGTCCGCCGTCGCGCGTCCAGACCGCCGACGGGCTGCATCCGGTTCTCGGTCAGCGTTCCGGTCTTGTCGGTGCAGATCACGTCCGTCGAGCCGAGCGTCTCGACGGCGCTCAGCCGCTTGACGAGCGCGCCCCGCGCGGCGAGCGCGCGCACCGCCACCGCCAGCGCGAGCGTGATCACCGGCAGCAGCCCCTCGGGCACGTTGCCGGCCAGCAGGCCGACGGCGAACACGACGCTGTCGTTCAGCGACAGCCCGGCGCCGAAGATCGCGACGGGAACGAACGCGACCGCCATCGCGACCGCGATCCCGGCGATCAGCCAGGCCACCCGGCGCACCTGGCGCTCGAGCGGGCTGGGCTCCTCCTTGACGCGCTCGGACAGCGCGGCGATCCGTCCGAGCTCGGTGTGCATGCCGGTCGCGAACACCACGCCCTGCGCCTCGCCGCCGGTGCAGGTCGTCCCGCTGAACACCAGATCGCGCGCCTGCAGCAGCGGCACGTCGTGGTCGACGAGCTCGGCCGAGCGCAGCGACCGGCACCGACTCGCCGGTCAGCGTCGAGAGGTCGACCTCGACCGCGCCGGCGAGCAGGCGCATGTCGGCGGCGATGCGCTCGCCCTCCTCGAGCAGCACGACGTCGCCGGGGACCAGCCCGGCGGCCTCGATCACGCACGGCGGCGCCGTCGCGCAGCACCCTGACCTGCGTGGGGCATGTAGCTGGCGAGCGCCTCGACCGCGCGCTCGGCCTGGAGCTCCTGGACGAACGCGAACGCGGCGTTCAGCAGGATCACCAGCAGCACCGCGACGCCAACGGTCTGGTTGCCCACGGCGAAGGACAGGGCGGCCGCCAGCCACAGCAGCAGCGCCAGCGGGTGGGTGAGCTGGCGCGCCAGCTCACGCGGCCAGCGCGGCCCGCCGCGGCGGCGCAGCTCGTTGGGCCCGTACTGCACCAGCCGCCGCTCCGCCTCGTGCTGGAGAGCCCCTCGCGCGAGCTGCGCAGATCGCGCAGCAGCAGCTCGACGCCCTCGGTCGCGTCGATCGTCGTCCCGTCGCCCGGCCCCGGCGCGTCGGTCGAGCTTCGGCCGCCCGGCATCCCGCCTATTCCTTTCCCTTGATTGCGCTCATGCTGTCCGTGCCGCCGCGGCCGCACATCCGGTGAGCCCACTGAGCGCACGCGGGGTTGCCGGCACGCCGGCTGCGGGATAACACGGACCTGCTCAGGTGGCGCGCGCGGCTGCAGCGCCGTCCCGCCCGCCCCGGGCTGCGATGCTGGCGCTGGCGCGCTGCTGTGGCCGCGCGGGCGCGGAAGGACGCACATGGAGACCCTCGCGAGCACCGAGCAGGCAGCCCGGGCAGGCGCAAGCCCCGCCTGGCGGCGGACTGAGCGAGGCCAACCCGGCCGCTGCCCTCGCCGCCCGGGGCCGCCCTCAAAGACCCCGAGCAGCCGCTCCTACGCGAGCATCGTGCGCGCCAACGTGCTGACGGTCTTCAACCTGATCCTCGCCGCGTTCGGGGCGCGTGACGCTGATCTTCGGCGATTGGCGCGACGCGCTCTTCCTCGGCGTGATCGTCGCCAACGCCACGATCGGGATCACGCAGGAGGTGCGCGCCAAGCGCGCGCTCGATCGGCTGTCGCTGCTCGTCGCCCCGCACGCCGCGGTCGTGCGCGACGGCGCGGTCGCGCGAGGCTGGCGGTCGAGGAGGTCGTCGTCGGCGACCTCGTGCTGCTGGAGCCCGGGCGACCAGGTCATCGCCGACGGCCAGCTGGTGCGCCGCCAACGACCTGCGCCTGGACGAGTCGATCCTGACGGGCGAGTCGGAGCCCGCGCGACGCGCGGTCGGCGAGGAGGTCCGCTCGGGCGCGTTCGCCGTCGAGGGCATCGGCGCCTACGAGGTGAGCGCCGTCGGCGAGCAGAGCTTCGCCGCCCGCTTCACCGGCGAGGCGCGCTCGTTCCGCCATCCGCGCTCGCCGCTCGAGCGCGCGGTCAACCGGCTGCTGTACGTGCTGGTGGCGCTGATGGTCGGGCTCGGCGCGCTGCTCGGCTACTCGCTCTACCACCGCCACGTGCGCCTGCACGCCGCGGTGGCCACCTCGACGGCGGGCGTCGTCACGCTCGTGCCGGAGGGCCTGATGTGCTGGTCAGCCTGACCTACGCGGCGGCGGCGGTGCGGATGTCGCGTCGCGGCGTGCTCGCCCAGCAGCTCAACGCGATCGAGTCGCTGGCCTCGGTGGACACGATCTGCATCGACAAGACCGGGACGCTCACCGAGGCCGCGCTGCGGGTGGTCGAGGTGATCCCGCGCCCGGCGTCGCGCGAGCGAGCTGAGGGCGTTCGCTCGGCGTCGCTCGCGGCGCAGCGCGTCGGCGCGCAACCTCACGCTGCGAGGCGCTCGCCGACGCCTGCCCGGCGGAGCGCGCAGCGCGCTGCTCGGCGAGGTGCCCTTCTCGAGCCGGCGGCGCTGGAGCGCGGTCGCGCTCGCCGACGGCGCGCTTCTACCTCGGCGCGCCCGGGCGCGTGCCGCTCGGGAGCCTCGCGGCAGTCGCCGAGCGAGCGCCAGCGCGCAGGGCCGGCGCGTGCTCGCCCTCGCCCGTGGCGAGCGGCCGCTCGCTGCCGACGCACGCCGCGGACGAGCCCCGCCGGCGGACCTGCGAGCCGCTCGGGATCGTCGTGCTCGCGGAGGAGCTGCGCCCGAACGTGCGCTGACACGATCGCGTTCCTGCGCCGCGAGGGCGTCGAGGTGAAGGTGCTCTCCGGCGACGCGCCGCAGACGGTCGCCGCGATCGCCCGCGACGTCGGGCATCCCGGTCGCCGGCGTCAGCGAGGGCGAGGCGATCCCCGATGATCCCGCCGAGCTGCGGCGCGTTCGCGCCGGCGGGCGACGGTGATCGGGCGCATCTCGCCGGAGGGCAAGCGGGCGATCGTCGAGGCGCTGCGCGGCGACGGGCCGCTACGTGGCGATGGTCGGCGACGGCGTCAACGACGTGCCGGCGCTGAAGAGCTGCGCGCCTCGCGATCGCGCAGGGCAGCGGCACGCAGATGGCGCGCAGCGTCGCCGATCTGGTGCTGATCTCCGGCGACTTCGCGAGCGTTCCCCGCGCTCGTCGCCGAGGGTCGCCGGGCGCTGCGCAACCTGCAGCGGGTGAGCCAAGCTCTACGTGACCAAGTCCGCGTTCGCGGCGTTCCTGATCCTGACGATCGGCACGAGCTCCGATGCCTACCCGCTGCTGCCGCGCCACCTCACGCTCGCGGCGAGCCTGACGATCGGGATCCCGACGTTCTTCCTCGCGCTGGCGCCGAGCAGCGGCCCGTGGCGGCCCGAGGGCTTCGCGCGCAGCGTGGCGCGCTTCGCCGTGCCCGCGGGGGCCGTGCTCGGCACCGGAGTCGTCGCTGGCTACCTGTTCGCGCTGCACGACCTCGATCTCTCGGTGATCGACGCGCGCACGGTCGCGGTCACGATGCTTTCGTGCTCGGCCTCTACCTGGTGATGGCGCTCGAGGCCGTCGGCTCGCGGCGGCGCTCGACGCTCGTGGCGGCGATGTGCGCCGCGCTCGCGGGCGTCTATGTGGTCGCGCTCGCGCTCGCCCGGCCACGCGCCGCTTCTTCGAGCTGACGCGCCCGACGTCGGGATGATCGCCACGGCGCTCGCGGCCGCGCTGCTGTCCGTCGTTGCGCTCGCGCTCGCGGGCTACCTTCCGCGCACCGCGGCAACCCGGGCCATTGCGCGCGGAGTCGTCAGGGATCCGGCGAGTGCGCGGACGAGACCTTCCAGCGGAACCCGATCGCCTGAGCGGCCAGCGACGCGACGCGCACCCGCCGATGCCGCGCGACAAGCGCGGCTGGCAGGTCGCGCCCGGCGCCCGACGGCCGCGGCATGCCCGAGCAGCGCCGACGCGGCCCGCCGCCGCACCGCCGGCCGCGGCTTCCTCTGGTTCGTGCTCGCGCCTGCTCGCGCTCAACTGGCTCTCGGTGCTGCTCTTCCAGCCCTCGAGCGGCGAACCGCGCGTGACGGTCCCGTTCAGCCCCTACTTCCTCGAACAGGTCAAGGCCGGCCAGGTCACGCTCGATCACCACCAAGGGCGACACGGTCGCAGGGCACCTTCAAGCGCAAGCTGCGCTACCCGCAACGACTCAAGACGGCGACGCCGACGAAGCTGTTCGCGACCCAGGTGCCGACGTTCTGGAACGGCAGCCAGCTGTCGGCGCTGCTCGAGGAAAAGGGCGTCGCAGATCAACGCCGAAGTCGACGACGCACGAGCCGTCGCTGCTCGCCGAGCTGCTGCTCGGCTTCGGCCCGACGCTGCTGATCGTCGGCCTGTTCGTGCTGCTCGCGCGGCGCGCCGCGCAAGGCCGGCGGCGGGATGGGCGCGCTCGGCGAGCTTCGGCCGCTCGCAGGCGCGCCGCGTCGACCCGGAGAAGATCCGCGTCACCTTCGCCGACGTCGCCGGGCATCGACGAGGCCAAGGCCGAGCTGTCGGAGATCGTCGACTTCCTGCGCAACCCCGAGCGCTACGGGCGCCTCGGCGGGCGGATGCCGCACGGCGTGCTGCTCTCGGGCGCGCCCGGCACCGGCAAGACGCTGCTCGCGCGCGCGGTCGCCGGCGAGGCGCACGCCGCGTTCTTCTCGATCTCGGCGTCGGAGTTCATCGAGGCGATCGTCGGCGTCGGCGCCTCGCGCGTGCGCGACCTGTTCACGCAAGGCCAAGGAGGCGGCGCCGGCGATCATCTTCATCGACGAGCTCGACGCGATCGGCCGCTCGCGCCAGGGCTCGGTGTCGGTCACCGGCGCCAACGACGAGCGCGAGCAGACGCTCGACCAGATCCTCACCGAGATGGACGGCTTCGAGTCGCTCCGAGGCGGTCGTCGTGCTCGCCGCGACCAACCGCCCCGACGTGCTCGACTCGGCGCTGCTGCGCGCCGGGCGCTTCGACCGCCGCGTCGCCGTGCAGCCGCCCGACCGCACGGGCCGCGCGGAGATCCTCGAGGTCCACACGCGCTCGATCCCGCTCGGCCGACGACGTCGACCTCGACGCGCTCGCCGTCGAGCACGCCCGGGATGGTCGGCGCCGACCTCGCCAACCTCGCCAACGAGGCGGCGCTGCTCGCCGCCCGCCGCGACCACGACGCAGGTCGAGATGGCCGACTTCACCGACTCGCTCGAGAAGATCATGCTCGGCGCGCCGCGCGGGCATCCTGCTCTCGCCCGCCGACCGCGAGCGCACCGCCTACCACGAGTCCGGGCACGCGCTCGTCGGGATGCTGACGCCCGGCGCCGACCCGGTGCGCAAGGTCTCGATCATCCCGCGCGGGATGGCGCTCGGCGTGACGCTCTCGACGCCCGACACCGACCGCGTGTCCTACTCGCTGCGAGGAGCTCGCAGGCGAAGATCCACGTCGCGCTCGGCGGCCGCGTCGCCGAGGAGGTCGTCTACGGGACGATCACGACCGGCGCCGAGTCCGACATCCAGCAGCTGACCGCAGATCGCGCGCCAGATGGTCGGCCGCTGGGGCATGAGCGAGGCGATCGGGCCGATCGCGGTGCTGCCGAGCGACGGCGCAGGGCCGCTCCTGCCCGGGCGTCAGCGAGACCTCCGAGGCACACCCAGCGGCTGCGTCGACGAGGAGGTGCGCAGGCTCGTCGAGGACGCCCACCAGCGAGGTCACCGAGCTGCTGAGCGAGCACCGCGACCAGCTCGAGAGCGCTCGCCCGCGCGCTGCTCGACGGCCGAGACGCTCGACGCGGCCGACGCCTACGCCGCCGCCGGGCGTCGCCGCTGCCGCGGACCGAGGCCGCGCCGGCGCCGCGCCCGCGCTCGACTCCGCCGCCGCCGGCGCGCTGGAGCCCGGCGCGGCGGCGCGGTGTCGAGCAGCTCGGCGCGAGCCAGCATCTCGACGCCGAGCGTGCAGACGGCGAGGCTGACGAGCGCCGAGGCGACGATCGCCGTCGCGGTCGCGGACGAGAGCACGTGCGTCGGCGAGCCCGAGCGAGGCGACGGCCGCCGGCACGCCGAGCTGCGCGGTGGCGGCGAGCGCGCCGGCCAGCGGGCTGCGCGCGTCAGCGCCGGCCGAGCAGGTGGATCGGCGACGTTCAGCGCCGACCAGCGCCGCCGCCAGCGCGAGCATCGACGGGTTCGCGAACAGGCCGCCGAGGTCCAGGCTGCGCGCCGAGCACGACGAAGTAGAGCGGCACGAAGAAGCCCTCGGCGACGCCGCGCATCTGCGTCGAGAGCCGTTTCGGGCCGCCGAGCAGCGCGACCGTCACGCCGGCGCCGAAGCCGGCGATCAGGATGCTCGTGCCGCCCTTCTGGGCGATCCACGCGAGCACGAACAGGATCAGCAGCGACAGCCGCAGATCGAGCGCCCAGTGGCGCTGCTTGGAGAGCTGGCGCACGCGGTGCACCCAGTCGTGCCCGCGCCAGCAGCCGCGCCGCCACGAGCAGCGCAGCACGGCCGCGGCGGCGACCAGCAGCGCCGCCGAGCACCGCGTGGCCGACGCCGGCCGGGCTGCAGCACGATCGGGACCGACACGATCGTGATCACGTCGGCGATCGTCGACCTGCGCCATCACCGTCATCACCGCCGGGCCCTCGAGGCCCGGCTCCTCGAAGCGCCGGCAGCAGCACGGCGGCCGAGCCGGAGGCGAGCACGACGGCGTAGATCGCCGCGTGCCCGCCGCCGGCGATCGCCGCCGCGAGCAGCCCGGCCGGGACCGCGAGCACGGCAGACGAGCACCGCCAGCAGCGCCGCCGCCGCGCACGCGAGGCGCGCGAGCCGCCGGTCGCGCAGCGGCAGGTGCATGCCGACGGTCAGCATCAGCATCGCGAAGCCCGACTTCGCCGAGGAACGGACGACCGTCGGCTGGTGGGGTCCACGGCGTCCGAGCACCGCCGGGCCGACGAGGATGCCGGCGAGGATCTCGCCGACGACGACCGGGACGAAGCAGCGCTGGCCGAGGATCGCCGAGCAGCGGCCCGCCGAGGCCGGCGAGGACGATCACGACGAGCGTGCCGAAGCTCACGGCGCCACCGCGTCGCGTCGGCGCGAGCACGCACGGCTCGCGCACTCGCCGATCAGGTCGCGCGGCGGAACGCGCACAGCGCCGCCGCGCAGCTGCGGCCGATCGCGAGCATCGCGGCGGCGGCGCCGGCGCGGAACGGCTGCGCCGGGACGAGGCCGACGTGCTGCGAACGGTGACAGTCGACCAGCCATCTCGGCGCGCCGAGCAGACCGCCGACCAGCTGCCAGAGGAACGCGACGGCGACGAGCGCCGTAGGCGATGCCCGGCGCCCGCCCGCGGGAGCGAGCGCGTAGGCGAGCGCGGCGATCGCCGAGGAACAGGAGCGCGACCGGCAGGCAGTTGGCGCCGGCCTCGAGCATCCGCGGCAGCGAGATGCCGACGCCCTGCGACGCGGCGCCCGGCCCACGCGAGCAGGCCCGGCGGCGAGCGACGAGCGCGACGGCGCCGCGCGACCGCGAGCAGCAGGCGCCCGCCGAGCCAGCGGCGCGCGGCCGACCGGCAGCGCGAGCAGCGTCTCGAGCCGCTCCTCGGCCTCCTCGTGGCGCGCGGCGCCGACCTGCGCGCAGGCGAACAGGCTCACGCGCGAGGACGAAGAAGATGAACACGAACGCGAGGTAGCCGGTCGGCGTGACGATCGAGCCCGACGCCGAGCTTGCGCGATCTCCCGCTGCAGGCTCGTCGAGATCCCCGCGGAGGAGATGCTCGTGGAGATCACGCCGAGGATGAGCGCGAACGCGCCGATGCCGACGCAGCCAGCACGACCAGGCTCGCCGCGCTCGCCGCGCAGCGCCTGCGCGGTCGGCGAGGACAGCAGGCGCAGGCGCGGCGGCGGCGCTGTCGCGCGCGGGGAGCACCCCGGTGCCGACGTCGCGCCGCGCCGCGATCCGCGCCGGCGCCGCGAGCAGCAGCACGCGTCGCCGCGAGCGGGCAGCAGCAGCACGAGCGGGCGCGCGCCGGTGAACGGGCGCAGCTCCTCGGCCCAGCCGAGCGGCGTCGCCCAGCGCAGCCAGCCGAGCGCCGCTGGACGGTGTCGGCGATCGACCCGCAGCAGCAAGAACGAGCGCGACGCACGGCGCCGCCGAGCTCGAGCGCGATCCGGCGCGTCGGGGCGAGCTGGCTCGCGAGCGCGCCGACGCCGACGAACACGCGGCACGACCGACACGGTCGCCAGCGCGAGGTAGGCCGATCCGCCGGCCGGCAGGCCGCCGAGCGACGAAGCCGGCGAGCTCGCGCGAGCCACAGGATCGACGACGCCGGCGGCGATCGCCGCCAGCGCCGCGACGATACGCCGTCGCCGCGCGCGACGGCGCCGGCGAGCACGAGCTCCGTCGCGGCCGGTGTCCTCCTCGGCCGCGCAGCGCGCGCACCGCGGCGAGCAGCCCGAACACCGCGGCGACGATCGCGAGCGTGCCGCCGACGCGCCAGGCGCGTGTAGCCGCCGACGCGTCAGCAGGTCGTAGCGGCTCGCCGTAGAACAGGCGCAGCGCCGTCGTTGTTGGCGAAGCTGCGGGCGAACGCGAGCCGGTCGGCGAGCGTCGGGTAGGCGCTGCGGTAGCCGACCGGCTGGATGTAGGCGTACGACCGCGAACAGGTAGGCGAACGCGATCGTGCGCATGCGCGCGTCCGGAGCGCCGCGCGCGAGCGCGCCGCCGGCGCGATCCGGCGGCTGCCAGCGCGCCGGCGGGCCGCGCGCTCGCTCGTGCCGGCAGGCCGTCGTAGTGGTGCAGGAAGATCTCCTCGAGCGAGGGCTCGCGGCTGGTGAGCGTCGCGACCGGGTGCTCGGCGAGCGCGGCGATCAGCGGGCCGATCGCTGCCGCGTGACCTCGAAGCGCAGCGCGTTCGGCGCCGGCGCGCTGCGACGCTGCACGCCCGGCGAGCGGCGGCGAGCTCGGGCGCCGGGCCCGCGAACGTCACCTCGACCGTCTGCGCGCTGAGGTGGCGCAGCTCGCGCGAGCGTGCCCTCGTCGACCAGCCGCCCGGCGCGGAGGATCCCGACGCGGTCGCACAGCGCCTCGACCTCGCTGAGGATGTGCGAGGAGAGGAACACCGTCTGGCCGCGCTCCTTGGCCTCCGTGCACGCGTCTCGCGGAAGGCCATCTCCATCAGCGGGTCGAGGCCGCTGGTCGGCTCGTCGAGCAGCAGCAGGTCGGCGCGGGTGGCGAGCGCGGCGACCAGCTGCACCTTCTGGCGGTTGCCCTTCGACAGCGCCCGCACCTTCTTGTCGGTGTCGAGCTGGAAGCGCTCGACGAGCGCGTCGCGGTAGGCGACGTCGGTGCCGCCGCGCAGGCGGGCGAGGAACTCGAGCGTCTCGGCGCCGGTCAGCGCCGGCCACAGGAACGGCTCGCCGGCGACGTAGGCGACCCGCCGGTGCGCGGCGACCGGGTCGCGCCAGGCGTCGATGCCGAACAGCTCGGCGCGTCCCGCCGCTCGGGCGGTGCAGGCCCGAGCAGCAGCCGGATCGTGGTCGTCTTGCCGGCGCCGTTGGGCCCGAGGTAGCCGTACACCTCGCCCGCGCGCGACCGTCAGGTCGAGGCGCGTCGAGCGCGAGCGTGTCGCCGTAGCGCTTGCCGAGCCCGCGCGTTGCGATCGCGGCGGGCTCGTGCCGGGCGCGCGCTCGGCGTCGGGATCCGGCGTGCGGTGCGGCTCGTGTCGCGCGGTCGGATGCCTCATGACGCCGCAGCATCTGACGATCGCGCACGCCGGGCATCCGGAGTTTTCCGCTCGCATCGCGCGGGCTTGCCGTGGCATCGGGCAGCAGCCGCGCGGCCGGCGGCTGGACAGCGCCCGCGGTCGGTATCCGTGGTTACCCGCAGCGTGATCGGGTGTTATCCCGGTCGCAGCGCGGTCCGCACGGGACTAGCTTGCGCTCATGGCCGCAGCTCTCCGCCTCGCCCCCAATCCCGCCGCGCCGGCCGCGGCGCGGCGCCGCGCCGGACACGATCCGCGTCGTCCTCGCCGACGACCACGTCGCTGATGCGCCGCAGCCTGCGCCTGCTGCTCGACGGCGAGGACGACTCGAGGTCGTCGCCGAAGCCGACGACCATCGCCGTCGTCGCAGCCACGTCGCACGGGCACGCACCCGCAGGTGCTCGTGCTCGACCTGAGCATGCCCGGCGGGCTCCAGCATCGAAGCCGATCGGCACGCTGCGCGAGCGGGCGCCGGACACGCAGATCGTCGTGATCACGATGGACGACAACCCGGTGTTCGCGCAGCGCGCGCTGCGGCGGGAGCGGTCGGCTTCGTCGCCAAGGATCTCGCCGACGTCGAGCTGCCGCAGGCGATTCGCGCGGCGGCCGCCGGGCGAGGAGTTCGTCAGCCCGCGCGTCGCGGCGCGGCTCGACGCGCTGCACCGCTCGCTCACCGACAACAAGCTCACGCCGCGCGAGGTCGAGGTGCTGCGTCTGATCGCGCTCGGCCACACGAGCGTGGAGATCGCGCGCAAGCTGCACCTCTCGCCGCGCACGGTCGAGACCCACCGCGCGCACATCCACAGCAAGCTCGGCCTCGCGACGCGCGCCGAACTCGTCCGCTACGCGCTACGACGCGGCCTGATCGGCGCCTGAGAGTCCCGAGCCGGGCGTCGTCGCCGCGCCGCGCCGGCAGGCGCGCGCGTGACCAGCGTGCCCTGCGTCGCCGGACGTCGATCGCGAGGCGTCCCGCCGGCGAGCGTCACGCGCTCGCGCATCCCGGCCAGGCCGAAGCCGCGTCGGCTGCGCTCGCCGTGTCGAAGCCGCACGCCGTCGTCCTGCACCTCGACGAGCAGCTCGCCGTCGGACTCGCGCGACCGAGCACGCGCACGCGCTCGGCGCCGCGCGTGCTTGACGACGTTCGTGAGCGCCTCCTGCACGAGCCGGTAGACGGCCGTCTCGAGGTCCGTCGTCGAGGCGCTCGTCGCCCGCCGGCGCGCCGCCGAGCGCGAGCTCGCGCTCGATCTCCAGGCCGCTCTGCTCGCGGTGGCGGTCGAGCAGCGCCTCGATCGCCGCGCGCAGGCCGAGCTCGTCGAGCGCGGCCGGGCGCAGCTCGGTGATGATCGCGCGCAGGTTCCGATCTCGCTGCTCGATCCGCTCGACCGCCTCGCGCATCGCCGCCTGCGTCGCGCTCGAGCTCCTCGCGGCGCAGCGCCGAGGAGAGCAGCAGCGCGCAGGCCGCCGAGGCCCTGCAGCGTCTCGTCGTGGAGCTCGCGCGCCCAGCGCCGGCGCTCGGCGTCGGCCGCGGCGAGCGAGCTGCGCAGGCGGTCGGCCTGCACGCTCTGCGCGAGCGCGACGGCGGTCGCGGCGCTCGCGGCGAACGTGCGCAGCATCTGCTCGTCGTCCTCGCTGAAGACGCTGCCCGTCCTCGCCGCGGTCGAACGCGGCGAGCACGCCCACGGCCGTCGCCGCGGTAGAGCATCGGCACGAGCAGCGCCGTCTGCGCGTCGACGCACGCCGAACTCCTCGGCGGCGATCCGCGAGCCGCGGCTCGACGTCGGTGATCCGCTCGGGCCGGCGGCGCTCGAGCACCTGCCCGGAGGTCGAGTCGGCGATCGGCAGCCGCGCGCCCGCGC
Organism: uncultured Pseudomonadota bacterium; assembly: GCA_963726045.1. GTDB lineage: Bacteria > Pseudomonadota > Gammaproteobacteria > Steroidobacterales > Steroidobacteraceae > 13-2-20CM-66-19. The sequence goes on along the minus strand of CAVSAZ010000005.1, from coordinate 30,513 downwards.
GCTCTGTCGGACGTGGCCGGCGCTCGCGTGCACGACCAGCTCGCTCGCCCTCGCGCAGCATGATCACGAGGCTGCGCGCGCCGACGAGCGCCCGCCCGCGCTTGGCGATCAGCTCGAGCACGTGCTCGAGCGCGATCTCGCCGCCGATCGCGACGGCCACGTCGCGCGTCGCCTCGAGCCCGCGGACGGCCTTCTCGAGCTCCTCGCCGGCGGCGCTCGCTCGTCTCGTACAGGCGCGCGTTGTCGATCGCCACGGCGGCCCAGTCGGCGAGGATCACGCCGCCTCCTCGTCCGCGCTCGGTGAACTCGCCGCCCTCCTTCTCGGCCAGGTACAGGTTGCCCCAGGCCTCGCCGCGGATCGACGATCGGGACGCCGAGGAAGCCGCGCATCACCGGATGCCCGGCGGGGAAGCCGTAGCTGCGCGGATGCTCGCCGACGTCGCGCGAGGCGCAGCGGCTGCGGGTGCTCGATCAGCACGCCGAGCACGCCGCGCCCGCGCGGCAGGTCGCCGATCGCCGCGGTGTGTCTCCTCGTCGACGCCCGAGGTCAGGAACTGGGCGAGCTCGGTGCGGCTGGTCGTTGAGGATCCCCGAGCGCCGCGTAGCGCGCGCCCGTGACCTCGCGCGCTGTCTCGAGCACCCGGTCGAGCACGACGTCGAGGTCGAGCTCGGTCACCAGCGTGCGCCCGACGTCGAGCAGGCGGCGGATCCACAGCTCGTCGGTGGCTGCGCTCATCGCCGGAGCTTAGTCCGTTCACGTGGCCGCGCAGAGCGTGCTTGCGACGCCGACGGCCACGGCGATGGGCGACGCATCCCGGCAGGCAAATCCGTATGCCGCGGCATATGCGGTCAGCTCCCGTGCGCGCGCACGCGGGCCTACGCTTTCGACGCGGCGCGATCACCTGCCGAGGGCCGGCACCGCGACCACGCCATCGACCGCGTGGCGAGTCACGAGGGAGCGAGTCGATGCGCTGTCGACGCATTGCGGAGACAGGATCGGGGTGTACGAGCCGCTGGTCGCGGTCCTCGACGGGCATGCGCGCGAGACCTCGCGCGCGGCCGAGCCGCGATGCCGCGGCGCGCGCGGCGAGCTGCTACCACCGCAGCTGCTATCGAGCGCGAGGTCCGCGAGGACGCGCTGCCCGCGCTGAGCGTGCCCGCGCGCGGCCCTCGCGCTTCCGTAGTTTTCCGCTGCACGCACGGCGGCTTTACTGCGGCTGTCCGCGGCGCCCGCACGCCGGGTAGGCTTGGGGCATGACCAGCACAGAGCAGCCATCCGAAGCTCCGCGTCCTGATCGCCGGCGGCGGCGTCGCCGGCGCTCGAGACGGCGCTCGCCCTGCACGAGCTCGCCCCGGAGCTGACCGACGACGACGCGTGCTCGCGCCCAACGAGCGAGTTCGTCGTACCGGCCGATGACCGTGCGCGAGCCGTTCGCCTACCCGCGGGCGCCGCCGCTACCCGCTGGCGCCGATCGTCGCGCGACGCCGGCGCGCGAGCTGGTCGCCGACGAGCTCGCGCTGGGTCGAGCCCGAGCAGCGCACGTCGTGCACACGCAGGGCGAGCCGGAGCTCGACTACGACGCGCTCGTGCTCGCGCTCGGCGCCCGCGTGCAGCGCCGCGCTACAAGCACGCGATCACGATCGACGACCGCGCGCCTCGACGAGACGCTGCACGGCCTGATCCAGGACGTCGAGGGCGGCTACGTCAGCAGCCTCGCGTTCGTGGCGCCGGGGCGCATGGCCTGGCCGCTGCCGCTGTACGAGCTCGCGCTGATGACCGCCGGGCGCGCCTACGACATGAACGTCGAGCTGGCGATCACGATCGTCACCCCCGAGGACAGCCCGCTGGCGATCTTCGGCGCGGCGCGCCAGCGACGGCCGTCGCGGAGCGTGCTCGAGCGCGCGCGGCATCGCAGACGATCACCTCCGCCTACGCCGAGGTCCCGCAGCACCGGCGAGGTCGTGATCAACCCCGGCGACCGGCACCTGGAGGTCGACCGCGTGGTCGCGCTGCCCGAGCTCTACGGCCCGGCGTGCGCGGCATCCCGCTCAGCGAACACGGCTTCCTCCGCGTCGACCCCCACGGCCGGCGTGCTCGACGTCGAGCGACGTCTACGCGGCCGGCGACGCGACCGACTTCGCCGTCAAGCACGGCGGCCTCGGCTCCCAGCAGGCCGACGCCGCCGCCGAGTCGATCGCGGCGCTGCGCGGGCGCCGAGATCGACGCCCGAGCCGTTCCAGCCGGTCATCCACGGCATGCTGCTGACCGACGGCAAGCCGCTGTACCTGACGGCGCGCATCACCGGCGGGCACGGCTTCAGCTCGGAGGTCACCGACGAGCCGACGTGGTCGCCGCCGAGCGAAGATCGCCTCGAGGTACCTCGCGCCCTACCTCGACGCGCTCGACCACGAGCGGGCGCCGATGAGGCGCATGAGCCGCGCAGCCGGCGCGAGCGAGAGCGCTGCCTGGTGCTCGGCTTACGACCGCACCGAGAGCGCGCGCCGCGCGGCCGCGTGGGCGGTCGCGCGAGCTGCTGCCCGGACGGCAGGCTCGTGATCGTCCACGCCTGCCGGCCCTGCACGCGCCGCCGTCGCCGCTCGCCGAGCACCGAGGAGCGCGAGCAGCTCGGGCGAGCGATGATCGATGAGCTGCTGCTCGAGCGGCGACGACGAGCGTGCGCGACCTCGAGCTCGACGACCGAGTCCTCGACGAGGACCCGGTCACCGCGCTGATCGACGCCGCCGAGCGCCACGGCGCCGGCGCGATCGTGGTCGGCCGCGAGCCGCACTCGCGCCTGCACCGCGCGATCGGGGTCGTCACGAGCGAGCTGCTCAAGCGCTCGCCGGTGCCCGTGATCGCCGTCCCGCCGGCGTCAGGCGCGGCTGAGCGCGCACAGCGCGCCCGTCGCTGCCGAGCGCGAAGCCCTGCAGGCCGAAGCGCTCGGCGAGCAGGCCGCGGCATCTCCTCGCGCTGCACCGGTCGTGACGCGTCGCGGCCGCGGCGTGCGCTCGGTCAGCGCGAGCCCGCGACCAGTCGCTGAGCGACGTGCGCGTGCCGTCGGCGTCTGGGTGCTGACGATCAGCCCCGTCACGAACGGCGAGCGCGGATGCGTCGAGGTCCACCAGTTGCTCGTCTCGACGTCGACGGCGGCACCGGCTGCGGCGAGGAACCCGTACAGGTCCACCCACCCCTCGCCCTCGGCGGTCTGCAGCACGAGTTCAGCGCCGTCCTGCGACGACGCGGAAGCGCCAGCCCGCCCTGCTCGTGCTCGGCGCCCGGACCGAACGGCAGCGGCTCGAGCAGCGTGCCCAGGCCGAAGCCGACGTCGGCGTGCCAGCTCGCGCTGCCCTCGCGCGACGCCGCAGCACGAGGTGGCTGCGCGGCCTCGCGACGCCCGGGCTCGGCGCCGAGCGCGACGCGCGCGAGCATCAGGTCGACCTCGGCTCCGAGCGCCTCGAGCGCCGCCTTCAGCAGCAGGTTCTGCTCGAAGCAGTAGCCGCCCCGGCGTTCGGCGACCAGCTTGCGCTCGAGGTCCGTCGGCGCCAGCGACACCGGCAGGCCGCGGTGCGGGTCGAGGTTCTCGAACGGGATCGCGGTGCCGTGCGCGCGGTGGACCTCGGCGAGGCCCGGACGCCCGGTGAGGCCGATGCGCTCCAGGTAGGCGTCGAGATCGAACAACGCCCGAAGACTCTAATGAGGGCCGCCCGGCGCCGGCCGCTCGGCGCCTTCGTGCAGGGGTTGGCTATGCGCCCCCGCTTCCGTTGAATCTGGCGGGTGCCCCGCGGAATAACCACTTCCCGTACCCAGCTCTGGCTCGAGAGCCTGGGCGACTGGGCCTGGCCCGGGCAGGCGCCCGCCGAACCCCGATGCCGCCCGTCCTGGGTTCCCACCGTGCCGCCGCGTCTCGATACGCCTCGCCGCCGCCGGCGCCGCCGAGTCCGCGGGACGGCACCCGCGGGCCGCGCCACGCCGGCTCCTGATCGCGGGCCTGCTCAGCGCGCTGGCTGGCGGTCTGCGCCGCGCTCGCCCTCAGAGGCTCGCTCCCGCTGAAAGGATGCTCGGCACGCACGCCGGTGTCGCTGCCGAATGGCCGCGCCCGCAGCCCGCGTCGCGGAGCTGCCGCTGCCGCCGCTCGTCGCCGCTCAGCACCGACAGCGCGGGCAGCCGATCGACCGGCGCGACTTCAGTTCGGCGGCGCTCGGGGCCCGGCGCGTTCATCGTCTACCTGCCGCCCCGGATACGCGAGCACCGCGGGCCGCTATCCGGTGCTCTACCTCCTGCATGGCGCAGAACGGGCACGCCACCGCGTTCCTGGAAGTCGGCATCCAGTAGACGCCTCGACCGGCTGATCGCGGCCGGGACGATCCCGCCGATGATCGCCGTGATGATCCAGGATCGGAGCACGCTCCACAACTGGCAGAACGTGGGCCGCTTCACAGCGCGAGCTACGTGGTGGAAGTGCAGGAGTTGGTCGACCGCATGCTCCCCACGATCGCCTCGCGCGCGGGGCGCGCGATCGCAGGCAGCTCGATGGGCGGCTTCGGCGCGATGCACGTCGCGCTCGCGAACCCCTACCGCTTCTCGGTCGTGGAGAGCTGGCTGGGCTACTTCAACAACCTCGACGGCGAACTGCACGCCGACGCGCCGATCTCTCGCGACTCGGCCTGCACGCGTTCCTCTACGGCGCCGAAGGCGGACCCGGTGGCCAGTCCCCACGAGGACCCCGCGTTCGCCAGCAAGCTCCGCGCGTCGGGAGCGCAGGCGGAAAGCGCCGTCTATCCCGGTGGACACAGCCTCGGAAAAGTCAACGAACACCTGGAAGCGGGCTGCTCTTCGCGGGACGCTCCCTGATCGAGGCCCAGCGTCGCGCCTCCGCCGAATCAGCTCAAGCCCGCGCCACCGCCGCGCACAGCGCGCGCACGCCGCGCCAGGCCGCCAGCCTCTAGTGTCCTGAGTCAGAAGTTGGGCGTGAGTGTGCCGAGGGGATGGTCGTGTCTGACGTTGACGGCGGCGCCGCGCGTACCGGTAGTACGCGAGGAGTCGGCGGCGGGCGTAAGGCGCGGGCAGGCGCCGGGAGACGCCGTCGAACTTCTGGCTGAGGAGGCTCTAGACCCTGCGCTCTCGCTGGTTGACGCGAGCCGCTGGCGTGGCGCACGCCCGCGCCCTCAGGGCGCGTGCGGCCCTGGCCTGCGCGAAGGTGACCAGCCGGCCGTGCTCCTCGTCCCACAGCTTCAGGCGCACGGCGCGCAGGCCGTCCCACAGCGACAGCGTCGGCACGTCGTGGAAGATCGGGTTCTCGTCGTGGGCGCGCTGCAGGTTGTAGTTGGGGATGCGCGCGTTGAGGTGGTGGACGTGGTGCAGGCCGATGTTGCCGGTGAAGAACTGCAGCACCTTCGGCAGCTTCAGGTAGGAGCTGCCGCGCAGCGCCGCGTCGGCGTAGCTCCACTCGCTCGTTGCGCTCCCAGTAGGCGTCCTCGAACTGGTGCTGGACGTAGAACAGCCAGATGCCCGGCCGAGCCGGCGAGCAGCGCCGGCGGCGCCTGGATCGAGCAGGAAGTCGCGCCAGCCGATCAGCCAGCAGAGCGCCGCCGATCGAGCACGGCGAGCGCGACGTTCGTGCCGATGCACGCTGCGGCGCATCCGCGGGCGCGCGTCGCGGGGCACGATGCCGCGGCCCGATGATCAGCGCGAAGATCGGCCCGATGCCCGAACATCACCAGCGGGTTGCGGAACAGGCGGTAGCCGAGCCGCGCGCGCCAGCGGCAGCGCGTTGTACTCGGCGACCGTCAGCGTGCGGCACGTCGCCCGCCGCCGCGGCGGTCGAGGTCGCCGGAGGTGGCGTGGTGGACGGCGTGGTCGTGGCGCCAGCGCAGGAACGGCGCGAAGACCAGCAGCCCGAGCGACGCTGCCGAGCCAGATGTTGGCGCGCTTGGACGGCAGGAACGAGCCGTGCGAGCAGTCGTGGAAGACGATGAACGTGCGCACGCAGGAAGCCCGCGGCGGGGATCGCGATCGCGAGCGTCAGCAGATAGGAGACGCTCAGCGACATGCACATCGCACCGACAGCGCCAGGTAGGGCACCACCGAGGTCGCCAGGTCGAGCACGCTGCGGCCGAGGTGCGGGCGGGCGTAAGGGGCAAGGACGCAGAGACCAGGAAACCTGGCTCGGGTCGGATGTCCCAGTGGGTGCGCCGCCGCGCCCGGGGGGGCTTGGTCCATCTCGCTCCTCTCGCCACGGACGGTGGCTGTACGCCGCGGCCAGAGCCCGGCGAGTCGTTGTCCGTCGATGATAGCCGCCTGCCCGGCCAGCGCACGCGCCGCTGATCCTCCGAGCCGCCTCGGCGGTCGCCCGGGCGATCTGCGGACCCCGCTCGCGCGTCCTAGCGCAACGTCAGCCAGCGCGACCACGAACCGGCGGAGTTGCGCACGCGCACGTACCGCGGCCGCGAGGTGAGCTTCACCGTGACGGTCTTTGCGACGTTGAGGATGCCCCTGTAGCGGCAGTTCCTGAGCGTCACCACCGCGCCGCCCGACTTGCGCGGCGAGGCGGCGAGCGCGCACACGCCGACGAGCTTGTTGCGCGCGCCCTGACCCTGATCCTGTAGCTGCGGGTCTTGGGTTTCCTCGAGACGTGGCCGCCGCGGCGCTGCCGCCGCCGACCACCTGGGCGACTGCAGCGTCGGGGGGTCTGGTCGAGGATGATGTCGTCGGTGAAGTTCTGCGTGTCGATGCCAGGCCCGAGGTAGCGCACGTAGACCGTCTTGGGCAGCCGCTCGGGACCGGTCTGCTCGACATTCCGGGGACCTGGGAGGCCGCGCCCACGCGTGGTCGTGCCGCCAGCGGCGCCGAAGCCGCCGTCGTTGGAGAGGATCACCTGGGTGGCCGCGCTCGGCCACACGGGGAATTCTTGGAGATCTGGACGTGGCGGTAGTTCCGTGGCGTAGTCCCCACCGTTGATGGATACGCCCACCAGCCCGGCGGGCGGGTGGGGCGTCGCAGGATGGTGCCCGACGCCGCGTCCACGCGTCCGCCGGCGCGCGTGACGCGCAGCTGCACCTGGTAGGTGCCGGGGGCGGTGAACGTGTGGCTGATGGTGGGAGCGCCACCGCCGTCCACGGCGTAGCTGCCGCTGCCGTCGAAGTCCCAGGCGTAGTCGGCGACGGTCGCGTAGCAGGGGATCGCCGAGGCCGATGCGTCGAACGTCACCGCGTTGCCCGTGAGGGTGTGGGTGGGAGCCACGAGAAGGAGGCGCCGGCGACACCCACGACATAGTTGACGGTGCTCTGCGCTTGGCGACCGTTGCTGGCGGTACGCGCAAGCCGATCGGGTAGGTGCCGGGCACGTTGAACATGCGGCTGACGGTGGGCGCCGTGCCGGTGTGGGTTGCGAAAGCGTTGGAGCCGTCGAGATCCCAGCGGTAGTCGGCCGCGCTCCAGAGGGCCGTTTCCGAGCTCGAGCCCGAGAAGCCCACCGTCTGGCCGGCCAGGCCGCTCGGCGGGGTCGCCGCGATCGCGGGCACGGGGGTGTGTAGATGCGCAGCACCCCCCCGCCGCCGAACCCCTCGCTGTCGAACACGTTGCCGCTGGCGTCGCTCGCAAGGCCGCCGTGGGCGCCGGGGACGGTCAGGGTTCCGAGCAGCGCGCCAGCCGGGCTGTAGCGGCGGACGAAGGCTGTGCCGGAGAAGTTGTCGTCGCCGACATAGACCTGGATCGCCCCGCCGACGCTGCCTGTGGCGATCCCCTGCGCGTAGCCGGTAGGCCCGTACAGCTGGGGTTTCAGCACTTTGAGTTCGCCGTTCAGCTCGACGACGCGCTGATTGTCGGCGTCGGTCACATACACCGTGCCACCGGAGTCGACCGCGATCTGATCATGGATGGCGCCATTCGGGTTGGGTTCGGCGAGCTGTTCGGCCCCGCTGCCGTCGGGGAACGTCATTTCCTTCTGGAAAACCCCTGCTGTGGTGAACTTGATGACCCTGTACTTGCCGACGGTCACGTCGAGCGTGTAGACGAAGCCGCCACCGGCCGCGACCGCCTCGTATTTGTGCGCGAGCGGGAATGCTCCGCCGAATACCAGCGAGGTGCTGAGCTTGATCAGGCGCGAGTGCTGCGGGTCGGCGACGAAGACTTCGTTGGCTTCATCGAGATCGCGATCCCGCCGACGTTTCTTTGGGGAGGGATGCACCGCCGACTTCTTCCAGCTTTCGAGGAACCCTCCGGTGTTGGTGAACTTCTCGCAGCGTGCCGCGGTGTGCGTCGAGCACGTAGAGGTTGCCCGAGCCGTCGAGGGCATCCGCGCCGGGCACTTCGAAGCTCCCGGCGCCCACGCCCGGGCCGCCGATCGTGGTGATCGCGGCCGAGGCGCTCCCGGCGCACAACGCCAGGACGCCCGCGACGGCAGCCGCGGTCAGCGTGGCGATCGCGCGGACGGATGGACGTTGCAACGACCCCCTATGCGAGCTCATCGATCGAGCGTACATTCCTGACCGGCGCGCAGCAGCGAATAACCCGCACAGTCGGCGAATCGACTAGGCAGGCCGCGCCAGGCGGCGGCGACCGCCCGGGGGCCGACGACGCGCGCTCAGCAGAACGGGTCGGATCGATTGCAGAACGTCTCGGCCACGGGCGCCGGGATCGTCCCACAGGAAACGCTCGCGAGGCGCTCGACGCCGTAGGCGTCCCACTCGACGCCCGATCCGTCGGGCACGGCCGAGGTGATGCCTTCGTCGCCGGAGTGGATGAACGTGTAGTGAACGCGCTGCACCTGTCCGTGGCGATAGCGCGTGAGACGGTCCAGGCCGGGGTTGGCGGAGGGGTCGCAGGCGTGCAGGTAGGCGTACAGCCACGGCCCGGAGAGCACCGGCGAGAGGAACGCGGGCGGGCACACGTTGCCGGCGCCGCCGGTCACCTGATCGATCAGCTCGGGGTGTCCGCCCTGCAGCGGCTCGAACCACAGCGTGCTCTCACCGAACGTGCCCGCAACGTTGTCGGTGACGTAGGCGACCTGCTGGCCGTTGAAGCCCAGTCCGGTGATCAGGCCGGTCAGTCCCGCCGGCCAGGATTCGCCTCCAGGCCGTTGGAGCCTCGGGAGGCGGGCAGCGTCAGCGACTGCAGCTTCCGGCTGCCGATGCTCCAGGCGTAGAGGCCGTCGGGGCGGCGCCCCGGATGGGTCGGGTCCTCGCTGCCACCGGAGGTGTTGCGGCGCAGGAACACCAGCCGGCTCTGCCAGATCGCAGGCTCGTGGTTGGAGCCGCCGCCGGGCGGCGACAGCGTGCGCTCGGTCGCGGCCGCGCCGAGCAGCAGCAGGGCGATGTGGCAGCCCTGCCCGGTGGTGGCGTTGGCGCAGCGCGAGTACACCGCGGCCACGTGCGAGCCGCTCGGGCCGAGCTCGACGTCGAACGGCACGGCGCTCTCCGGAACGGGGGCGAGCGAGATCGTTCCCTGCGGCGAGCGGACCACGAGCGCCTGCTTCCCGGTGGCGGCGTCCGCGCGGCTCCACGCCGACCAGCCGCCGTAGGCGGCCACGGGAGACGCCGTTCGGGTCCAGCTTCACCGGAGCCAGCGCCTCGGCGACGCTCGCCGAGGCCGCCGCCGCGATCGCCAGGGCGCACGCGGCCGCGCCCGCCCTGGCGGCGAGCGTTGAAGACTTGGACGGTGGCGTCTTGCCCATCTCCTAGCTGGTGATGGTGAAGTGCACGGCCGTCGTCGCGGAGCGATCCCCGGACGCGGCTGCGCTGGCCAGCAGAGTGTAGGCGCCCTTGCCGAGCCAGTGGTGAGTGGTGAGGCGCCCCTCGAAGCGGATCTTGTTCGCGCCGGCGTGGGCGGCGAACGCGAGCGATCCGACCTCCGCCTCGCGCACGCAACGGCGCCTGTGCTCGTTGCTCCTCGATCTGGGCCACGCAGGTCTTGCCGACCAGCCGGCCGCCCGCGGACAAGGAAAACGCGAAGGTCACCAGCGCGGGCACGTTGAGGCTGAACGAGAAGGTCGTGCCGACCGGCGCTCGCCTGCTCCTGCCGTGGGAGCTGATGCGGGCGAGCCGAGCTCCCGTCACGCCACGTCTTCGCGGTCTGGCTCAGGTGGCTGATGACCGGCGGCGTGGGCGGCGTCGGCGCGGGCGGTGGCGGTGAGGCGAGGGGAGCCGCTCGCAGATCGTCACGGGCAGGCTCGTGCTCGCCGCAGGGCGAGCCGTTGCAGTAGGCGCTCTGGCCGGTGAAGATCAGGCTCGTCGAACAGCCGTCCTGGTCGCTGACGGTGACCGAGGCGGTGAAGGTGCCGGCGGAGACGTACACGTGCGCGATCGTCGAAGGGCCGGCGCTACTCGAGCACGGTGCCGTCGCCGAGGTTCCAATCCCAGCGCACGACCTGCCCGCCGGCCGCAGCGCGCGAGCCGCTCGCGTCGAGGATCGTCGGCGATCCCGCGGGTGCGGGCGTCACGGCCAGCGCAGCCGTGGGGCCCTGGTCGGGCTGGGCGGCGATCGACTGCGTGTAGTCCGCCTGTTCGGCCACCGAGCAGTCGCTGGGGACGCCGCAGGGAAGCGGGTTCAGCAGCCCGCTGGCTTCCACCGCGAACGGCAGCAGCGCGTTGCCCGGGTAGTCGACGGCGTAAAGCGCGTTCCCGGCCGGATCAAGCGCGAGCCCGATCAGCTGTTTGCCCCCCTGGCAGCGGGCGGCGGGACTGCATGCCTCGGGCGTCAGGGCGCCTTCGGGGCCGATCGCGAAGATCGAGACGCTGGCCGGTGAGGTTTCGCTGGTGTCGTAGACGTCGCGCCCGTTCGGCGCGATCGCCAGGCCGCCCCCGCTGGAGCCCGCTGCGCAATGGCTGCAGGGGATTTCGCTGAGCGACCCGTCTGCGGCGACGGCGCGTGCTTCCACTTCTCCACCGCTGCCGAGCGCGTTGAGGAACTCGCCGGACGGCGTGATCGCCGCCTCGCTGAGAATCCCGGCCTTCGTATCGCACCCGCCGGTGCAAGGGAGCGGCGCGATCGTGCCGTCCGCCGCGATCGCATAGGGCGAGAGCTTCGACCCGTTGGCGACGTAGAGGAAGCGCCCGTTGGGGGCGATCGCGATGCTTTCGGGAAACGACGGCGTGTGGCACTGCGATTCCAGGTGGCAGAGGACCGGCGAGAGGGTCCCGTTCGCCGCGATCGCGAAGATCGACACGGTTTTCGAGTTGCGATTGGCGACGTACAGGAAGCCGCCCGAGGGGCTCACCGCGATGCCTCCGGGGTGAGCTGCGTCGCACAGGCGGCTTCGGAGGAGCACGCCAGCGGTGAAAGCGTGCCGTCGGCGGCGATCGCGAATCCCGACACCGCGCCCAGGACGAGTCCCGTCTTCCCGTCCGTCGTGTAGACGTACCTGCCGTTCGGCGTGACGGCTACCCCCCAAGGACCCTGGCCTGTGGTGCAGCTCGAGCCGCCGCACGCAATGCGCGCGACCGAGCCGTCGGCTGCGATCGAGTAGGGCACCGAGCATGGCGTTGCCGCCGCTGGCCACGAACAGGCCGGTCGCGTCCGCCCGTGCACCCGACAGCACCAGCGCGACCACGGCCAGCGCGGCGACGCCCGCGATCCGCGACAGCACGCCATCTCGCCAGCCGCTGGGGAGAGCCGATGCGAACACTGCCAGCTCCTCGCCCGCCTCACGCCGACGGGTCCAGGTACTCCTGGGATTCGTAGGTGTAGGCGACCTGTGCGTGCCCTGCGCCCGCTCCGGCGACGACCGGCCCGCTGCCCTGGATGCCCGTGGCCAGCGGCGGCTGCCAGCTCGAGCCGCCGGTGTCGCTGTAGTCGAGCATCACGCCGCGGTTGTCGGACCACGCCGCGTAGAGGCCGCCACCGCTGTCGGAGGAGGCGCTCAGGCCGGCCGGGCCGGTGAGCGTGACGGCGGTCTCGTCGCTGATCTGCACGGGCGCGCTGAAGTTGTGGGTGACGCCATCGAAGGCCCGCCAATAGACGCCGTCCGATCCCGCGCCTTCGAGTCCCGCGCCCTCCGCGTCGATCACGCCGATGGCGCCGCCACCCGGTCCACCGCCGGCCAGCACCGGGGAGTTGGCCTGGCAGGCGATGCCTTTGAAGGCCGGCCAGACCGCTGCCTGGAGCGCCGCGGGTGTGCCGACGACGAAGCTGAAACCGGTCTCTTCCATCCCCGCGCAGCCTTTGGCGGCGCCGCCAACGACCACCGCGAGGTACTGGCCTGCGCCGGCGGGCGTCGAGGCGACCTGGGCGCCGTCGGCGAACTGTTCGACGAATTCGCCCTTTCGGTTCGATCTTGGGCGTGGCAGCCGGCGCCGGCGCCGCGAGCGTGAAGTCCGTCGCGCCTTTGCCGAACGGGAAGCTGTCGCCGTAGGTGAGGATGTGCTGTTTCGTCGAGCGCCACGCGCACCGGCGGCCGGCATGTCGCCCGCTTCCTGGCTCTCGGCGAGCAGCTTGCCGGCGTTGGCGAGGCCCTGGCCGGGCGTGCCGAAGGTCGCGCCACCTGCTGGAGAGCTCCAGGCGATGACGCCGTTGGCGAACGCGTAGCCGCCGGGCAGCACCGCTTTGTTGGCCCCGTCGACGTTGGTGAGCACCACCACCGTGCCCGAGGGCTGCACGAGCACCTTGGCGGCGAAGTAGGCGGGTTCGGCGGGAGCTTTGGAGGCGAGGGGGTCGGTCAGCTTGTACGGGCCGGCGCCGCCGTTGCAGGTGCTCGCGCCGGCCGGCACGGCGCACAGGTCGACCACGTCGGAGCTCGCGGGGTCCTGCCAGGCGACGTAGGTCTCGCCGCTGCCCGGGTCATAGGCGATCGACGGGTGCGCGGCGCCGGCGCCGAGGTCGATCCCCGGGTTGGGCGGGGGAGGCGCGGGCGTCGGAGTCGGCGGAGGAGCCGGCGCCGGGGGCCCTCCGTTCGGGGCCTGCGGCAGCGGCGGCCCTTCCCCGGTGACGCTCTGCAGCTGCGCGTCTTCGCCGGCGTAGAGTTCCTCGCCCGTCGCCGCGACGTCGTACTCGCAGTCCGCCAACACCGCGCGGTCGGTGATGCCGCTGTTGACGCACGCGGTGCTCGCCTGCTGGGCGGCCGCGGGAGACACAGAGCCGAGATAGAAGCTCTGCTCGGGATAGCCGGGGATCGTGTAGGAGCTCGTGCTCTTGTGGCGGGCGTAGGTGAACAGCGATTCCTTCTGGCTGATGCGCCAGCTGCCGCCGAACTCCTGGTAGAGGACCTTGACGTTGGTGAGGTCTTCGATCGCCTGGGCGCTGTAGCGGGTGCCGTTGCGGCCGCTGAACTCGTGGGCCTGCGAGGCGCCTGCGTTGCCGAGCAGGCCTGTGATGTGTCCGAGCCGGGCGCGCGCGAGCTTGACCGACAGCCACAGCAGCGGCGTGTAGCGTCCTTGCGCGCGCAGGCCGAGCAGCGTTTTCGCCGTGGCGGTCGTGCCGTCCTTCCAACGGACGGTCAGGGTCACGATGTGGTACCCGCCACGGACCGTCTGTTCGTTCGTCGAGAACGATCCGCCGCCGGTGAGCTTGCCGCTCTTTGAGTGCGTCGTGCGGTGGTTGACGTAGAGGTTCAGGCTCAGCCCGTTTGTGAGCTCGACCTCGAAGATCGCGCTGCCCACCCGCATCGCCGCGGCGCTGTTGTAGGCGAGCGAGTGCGAGTGCGGGATCGGCTGCTGGCGCACCTGCACCTCGAGGTCGTGGCTGTTCGTGGACTTCACGAGCGTGAACTCGCCGGCGGCCTGGAAGTCGAAGGCCTGAAGGCCGAAGGAGAACAGGTGCGGGTCGCCGCCGGTCGTGCCTTCGGTCCCGCCGCCGCCAGGGCCGCCTTTCGTGGGTTCCGGACAAAGGGAGCTGTTCTGAGCGGCGAAGTAGCTGACCTCGGCCGCGCCCTTGGAGAGCCCGGTGGCCAGGCCCAGCATCGGCACCGACGGCAGCGGCGTCAGCCCCGGCAGCGGGCTCGGGGCGCCGCCTCCACAGCTCGCAGCCTTCGAGTGGCACCCTTCGCCGGAGCAGAAGACCATGCTCTTCAGCTGCGCGTTGGTGTAGTTCTCGTGCACGCCGAAGCGGCCGAACACGCCGGGACCGAGGTGGATCTGGATCAGCGGCTGCACTGGGTTCGGCTTGATTTCGAGCTGAGCGGTGGTCGTGGGCTTGAGCACGACCCCGTAGTTCGCGTCGACGCTCGTGGCCGTCCCGGCCGGGTAGCTCGAGCCGAGGCCGCCGGTGAGCGGGCTGTCGGCCCTCCACGGCGCGGGCGCGCCGGAGATGTTGAGCGCGCTCGAGCCCCAGCTGTCGAGGACGTTGGTCTCGTCGCTGCCGATCGCTGCGTTGAACGCACTCTGGTCGTGGAAGCTCGCGCCATCGCGCAGGATCGTCGGGATGCGCGTCCACAACGCCCCGGTCACGTCCTGCAGGTGTCCCCAGAAGCCGACGGCGTCGTACTTTCGACCGAACAGGCCCGTCGAGGGGGTTTTGATGTACGTGGTGATCGCTTCAAAGGCGTGGCCCACGGGGTTGGCCGGGTAGAACGTCAGGTCGACCCAGCGCGCGAGGCCCTCGATGATCCAGTCGTGCTCGTTGGAGTAGCCCCCCGGAGTCGCCATGTCCGGGTCGATCTGGTGCTCGTAGCAGTGGAAGACCTCGTGGATCAGCACCTCGCTCTCGGCCGTGGGCTGGGGCTGTGAGGCCAGCCAGGCTTTGTTGACTGCTATCTGGCAGACGGGGCCGTGCTGGGCGAACGTGCCGTTCTCCTTGTTGCGCACGCCGGTTTCGGTGAACTCGACTTCGCCCGGATTGTCGGCCCAGCCGACGGCGAGCTTCAGCTTCAGCGGGAAGCCGATGTGCCCGGCGAGGTAGGACGCCTGGGTGAGCGCGTTGGCGCGCAGTCCCGCGTCGGGGGTGATGTCGAGCTTTTCCGCGCGCGCGGAGCCGGCAGGCAGCGAAAGCAGCGCGGCGATGATGGCGAGGCCGAGCGTCGCCGCGGCGCGCAGCCGTGCGGGCACGGCCCGGAATCGCTGCACCGTCACGAGCGACCTCCGGCCTCGTGGGGGGCATCCTGCGCAGCGCCCGCGGAATCGAGGCCGGTGCGCTCCCAGACACGCTCCAGCGCGGCGCTCAGCTCGAGCCAGCCGTGGAAGCGGTGAGCGGCACCGGCACGGTCGAGCAGGCGCCCGCCGATCGTCTCGCCGGGCTCGAGCTCGAGCGTGATGCGTTCGATCCGCTGGTCGGCCATGACACGACCCTCACAGCTCGCGCCCGGATTGGCATCGGGAACGACACCTGATCTTTTCTGTGGCTACAGTCAGCCAATGCCCCGGGGTCGCGCTGGCACGCGTCCAGGCGATCTGATCGAGCGGGAGCGCGAGCTCGAGGAGATCGACCTGTCCCTGCGGGACGCCCTCGCCGGAGACGGGCGGGTTCTGCTGATCGAGGGTCCGCCCGGCATCGGCAAGACGGCGCTCCTGGACGCTGCGCGCCAGCGAGCGCACAGCGACGGCCTGGTCACGCTGGCCGCACGCGGAGGCGAGCTGGAGCGCCACTTCCCCTATGGCGTGGTGCGTCAGCTGTTCGAGCCCGTGCTGCGCCAGGCCTCCGCGGCGGCGCGTCGCAAGCTGCTCTCTGGCGCCGCCCGGCTCGCCGCCCCGGTGGTGGCTGGCGAGGGCGACCCGGTCAGCGCCGGCGGCGCGGACGCGGACAGCGCGTTCGGGCTCATGCACGGTCTCTACTGGCTGACCGTGCACCTCTCCCAGCAGGCCCCGACGCTGCTCGTGGTCGACGACATGCAGTGGGCAGACGGCCCCTCGCTGCGATTCCTGCTGTACCTCTCGCGGCGGCTGGAGGGCGCGCCCGCATCGCTGCTGGTCTCCACGCGCGACGAGCGAGAGCGGCATCAGTCCGATTTCGCGGCCCAGCTTGCTGCCGACCCGCGTGCGCGGGTGCTGCGACCAGCCGCGCTCAGCCAAGCGGCGGTCGCGCGGCTGCTGCAGGACGGCCTCGGCAGCAGCTCGGACGAGGCGTTCGCGGCGGCCTGCCGCACCGCGACGGGCGGGGTGCCGTTCCTCGTGGGGGAGCTGGTGGCGGCGCTCGCGGCCGACCAGATCGAGCCGACGGGCGATCAGGCCAAGCAGGTGCAGGCGCTCGGTCCGCGCAACGTCGCGCGCGCCACGCTCGTGCGGCTGGGCCGCATGCCGGCAGGCAGCGTGGCGCTCGCGCGCGCCGTCGCCGTGCTCGCCGCGGACGCCCAGCTCCCCCGCGCTGCGCGACTCGCGGGCCTGGAGGAGACGGGCGCGCTGCAGGCGCTCGACGCGCTTGTGGAGGCGCATGTGCTCCAGGCGGACGCGCATCTTGCGTTCGTGCATCCGATCCTGCGTGCGGCGATCTACGACGAGCTCGCGCGGGGCGAGCGCTCGGAGCTCCACCGTCGCGCTGCCCGCCTGCTCGCCGAGGAGGGCGCCGAGCTGGACGCGGTCGCGGCACAGCTGCTGGCCAGCGAGCCGACCGGCTCGGAGGAGGTGGTGGCGCAGCTGCGCGAGGCGGCCGCGCTGGCGCTCGCGCGCGGAGCCCCCGAGAACGGCGTGGCCTACCTTTCACGCGCATTGGAGGAGGGCTGCGAGCGCGAGCTGCGCGCGAGGATCTCGTTTGAGCTGGCGACGGCCGCGAGGCTGGCCGGACAGCGGAGCATGGTCAGGTACTTCCAGGACGCCCACCGGCTCGCCGAGGATCCGGTGCTGCGCAACAGCGCCGCGCTCGAGCTGGCCACCGTGCTCGGCCTGAGGGGCGACTGGCAGGAGCCGATCGCGCTTCTGCGAGGCGCGCTGGCGGACCTCGGTGACGCCGCCCCCGAGCTCGCGGTTCGGTGCGAGTGTCTGCTCGCGGGGATGTCCGCGTCGGACCCGCAGATGGTGGCCGGCTTCGACCGCCGCCTGCCCGAGCTGGAAGCGCTCGCCGAGCGCGGCGGGGCGCCCGCACATCCGCTGTCGTTGCTGCTGGCGGGCGTCGCCGCCTGGCGCGGCAGGGACGCCAGCCAGGTCACTGCGCTCGTCAGCCGCGGCTGGGACGAGGCTCATGGGCTGGCGACGGGAGGCGACCTGTGGGCGCTCGGCCAGGGCGTGGGCGCGCTCGTGGTCAGCGAGGAGCTGCGATACGCGCGGCAGCTGTCCGACGCGCTGCTGGCAGGCGCGCGGCGGCGGGGCTCGCTGCTGGGCTTCGTGCTGGGCAGCACCTACAGCGGCTGGATCGAGGCGCGCAGCGGCCGCCTGAGCACGGCCGAAGAAGGGCTCCGGGTGCCGCTTGGGCAGGCCCGCCGGCGGCTGAACTTCCCGCTCGCCTCGCAGCTGTGGTTCGCCACGGACGTGATCCTCGAGCGGCCACAGGCCGCTGACCTCGCGGCTCGCGCGGAGGCAGTGGAGCTCGGTTCGCTCGCCGAAGTGTTCTCCGGCGCGATGCTGCTCGAGGTGCGCGGCCGGGTCCGTCACGCCGCAGGCGACACCGCCGCGGGGATCGAGGACATGCGCCACGCCGGCGAGATCTTCGCCGGGATCGACTTCCGCAATCCCAACGCCTCGAGCTGGCGCTCGGCGCTGGCGCTGATGCTCCCCGCCAAGGAGCAGGACGAGGCCAAGCGCCTGGCTTCCGAGGAGCTGAAAGACGCACGCCGCATCGGCCACGCGCGCGCGATCGGCGTGGCGCAGCGTGCGCTCGGGCTGATCGAGGGCGGCGCACCGGGCCGCAGGCGACTGGAGCAGTCGGTAGCTGCGCTGGCGGACTCGCCCGCGCGCCTGGAGCACGCGCGTTCGCTGCTCGAGCTGGGGGCAGCGCTGAGACGCGCCGGCGAGCGCAGCGCGGCGCGCGAGCCGCTGCGGATGAGCCTCGACCTCGCGGTTGCCGCGGGCGCCACCCGCCTGGGCGAACGGGCGCGTACCGAGCTCGCGGCGAGCGGCGCGCGCCCGCGCCGCGAACGCGCGACCGGGCGCGACGCGCTGACGCCGAGCGAGCTGCGCGTGGCGCGCCTGGCCGCCGAGGGGCGCACCAACAACGAGATAGCCCAGCACCTGTTCGTCACGCCGAAGACCGTCGACACGCACCTCTCCCACGCCTACGCGAAGCTCGACATCTCCTCGCGGCACGCGCTCGCCGCGGCGCTCGAGGACCAGACCGAGGGCGCCGTCGCGGTCGGGGCGGATGACGGATAGCGCCGGCTGACGCGGCCGCGAGGTGAGGGTCATCGCCGCACGCCTGACGCTCGGCTTCATCGCGGTGACGCTCGCGGGCTGGGGTGCGGCGAGCTCTGGACCTCGATCTGCGGGTCGAGCGACCTCGAAGCGGTGCGCGAGCTCGCGGATCAGCGCAGCGCGGCGCTGAGCACCGCGGCCAAGGGGGGTGATGTGGGCCGGGGCGCGCTAGAGCAGCTCGGCGAGGCGTCGGGCTGCCCTGGCGGCGCCGTCGACCTCCACGTCGCGGTAGTCGACCTCGCGGCCGATCTCCTGCGCGATCGCTCGCCGCGATCTCGCTCCGGCGGAGAGTCGTCGAAGTCCATGCGGCGACCGGCCCCATAGCGTTCGAGCCGGTGGCGGACGTGGAAGTTCTGCTCGAAGTGATGGCGTAGCGGGAAGTAGAGAAACGGTCGCTTCTGCGCGGTCAGCTCCATCGAGGTGGTCAGACCGCCCTGCACGACCGCCAGGTCGCAGGCGGCCAGGTGTCGGTAGAGATTGTGCACGTAGGGGACCACCTCGAGCCCGGCGCGGGAGGGGAGCGACTGCGGGGTCGATGCGTGGGCCCGCGACGACGATCATGCGCAGCTCCGGGACGCGCTCCTTGGCCTGCGGGAAGGCGGCGATGACCCGCCGCAGCAGGTCGGCGCCGACGCCTGAGCCGCCGACGGTGACGATGCACACCCGCTCGTCGTCCCCGTAGCCGAGCTCGGCGCGCAGCTTCGTGCGCTCGCCGAGGTCGGCGGGGTCGAAGCCGGTCACGTAGCCGGTGAAGTCGAAGTTGCGCTCGGTCCAGTCGCGAATCATCGGCAGCTCGGGCCCGAGGCGCTCGGGGACGATGTCATCGGGGTTGCCCACGAACAGGGCCAGGTCGCGGACCTCGGGGTGATTGGCGATGTGGTCGACCATGTCGGCGTTGTAGTCGGCGGTCAGGAAGCGCTCGCGCTTGTCTCCGTCGTCCATCGGCAGGAAGCCGACGAAGTCGGTCAGCCACGCGAACGGCACCCGCTTCTCGCGCGGGTTCTCATGCAGGTAGTAGTCGAGCTCCCACGCCTCGTCTCCGATCCAGAGGTCGTAGCGCTCATCGCGCACGACGTCGTGGAAGAGCATGAAGTTGGCGGCGAGGATCTCATCCATGCGCCGCAGCGCGTGGAAGCAGTGCAGGTCGTGCTCGGCGGACTCCGACTCGATGTGACGGGACTCGTTGGCCAGATGCGCGCTGGCTGGGTGGATGCGCTCGCCCTCGGCCTCCAGCACCCGGGTGACCGGGTCCTGGGCGAGCCAGTCGATCTGCAGGTCCGGGTGCAGGCGGCGCAGCTCGCGGGCGATCGCGACGTCGCGCTGGGCGTGGCCGAGCCCGATCGGCGAGGAGACGATAGAGCGCGCGGGGACGGCCGTCGGGCCGGTAGACGGTAGGGTCGCGCGGCGTGCGCCGTCCGCCCGAAAGCTTCCTCGGAGAAGTCGCGCAGCGCCAGGTTGACCTGGACGGGCTTGCGGGCGTGCGGGAAATGGCCGGCGCCCTTGACGACCTCCAGCTCGCCCCGTCCGAGGCGGGCCAGCGCCCGGCCGTCGCGCGGGCGGCGCGATCTTGTCGCGATCGCCGTGAGACCACGAGCACCGGGCACTGCAGGTTCCGCGCCAGCTCGCGCAGGGTGCGCCGGTCGCGCAACGATCTCGCCTTGCGCCGTGGCGATCAGCGTCTCGGGGTCGGTGTCGAGCGCCCATCCCACCCCGTCCTCGATCGCCTTGGTCGAGTGCGGCTCGGGAAGGCATCGCGAGATGAACCACTCGGCGAACTCCGGGTAGTCCTCGCGCCAGTGGACCGCGTTCATGCGTGCCCACCAGCGGTAGACGGGTGCAGGTCGCGCAGAAAAGCCTGGAGGCGGACCACGGGTGCAGCAGGAGCGACCAGTGCGACAGCGTGTAGGGGAACATCGGGCCGATGAACGCCGCGCCGGCGACCCGCTCGGGGGCGAGCCGCGCCAGCTCGAGCAGGTACTGTGCGCCGCGCGAGAGGCTCACCATCACCGCCCGCTCGGTGCCGGTCGCATCCATCACGGCCAGGCAGTCGCGGGCGAACTCGGCGGCTCCGTAGCGCTGCGGGTCGCGGCAGCGATCCGAGCGCCCGTTGCCGAGGCCGTCCATCGCGAGCACCCGGAAGTGGCGCGCGAGAGTAGGGGATCTGCATCTTCCAGTGGCGGGAGTGGACCAGCGACCACGTCGGGATCAGGAAGACGGTCTCCTCGCCCTCGCCGTAGACCTCGTAGAAGAGCCGCTGACCGTCGCGCTCGACGAAGCCCTCGGCGTCGGGATAGCGGGCGCGACTCTGCTCGCCGTCGCGGCCGATCGATCCCTGCCCGGTCCGGGCGCGCGCGTCGCGGCGCGTACAGTCGATCTCCTGCGACCGGGTCCACGCTGCGATCTGCCGTCCCTCGAGTGTCGTACGCTCGTATCGTAGTGCTCACGGCCGCGCTTCGAAGACAAGGTTGAAGGGTGTCTCGGCCGCTCGCCGGAAGCGCGTGAACCCGCCCCCGGTCAACGACGTCGCCGATCCGCGCCTCGCCGGCCTGCGCGCCGAGCGCGAGCCCGACCTCCTGCGACAGCGACGCCGGCGTGCAGAGGAACGTCGAGAACCCGTAGTACGGCGCGCCCGACCGGGTTGAGGTTGTCCTCGACGCGGTCGCCGGCCATCGGCTCGACGATCATCCACGTCCCGTCGGGCGCGAGCATCCGGTGGACCTGGCGCGCGGCGCCGACCGGATCGCCCATGTCGTGCAGGCAGTCGAACATCGTCACCAGGTCGTAGCCCTCGCCGTGATCGGAGGCGGCGGCGGCCGTCTCGAAGCGCACGCGATCTGCGACGCCCGCCTCCTGCGCCCGTCGGCGGGCCGTCTCGATCGAGCCCTCGTGGTAGTCGGAGCCGACGAACGTCGAGCTCGGAAACGCCTGCGCCATCAGGATCGTCGACGACGCCGTGCCCGCAGCCGATGTCGGCGACCTTCGCGCCGGCCTCGAGCTTCTCGACGACGCCGTCGAGCGCCGGCAGCCACGACGGGATCAGGTTCGCGTTGTAGCCGGGCCGGAAGAAGCGCTCGCAGCCGTCGAACACGTCGTGGTTGTGCTCGTGCCAGCCGACACCCTCGCCGCTGAGCGCGGCCTCGGTGATCCGCGGCGAGTCGATCACCGTGCCGAGCGCGATCTGAAAGAAGCCGGGGAGAAAGGCCGGGACTCTCCTCGTCGGTGAGGGCGACCGTCTGCTCGGGCGGAAGCGTGTAGGTGCCGCCGACCGGGTCGTACTCCACGTAGCCGCCCGCAGCCTGGGCGTTCAGCCACTCGCGGACGTAGCGCTCGCTCACGCTCGGTCCGCCGCGCGAGCTCGACGGGCGTCAGCCCGCCGGCGCCCGCGAGCGCGCGGTACAGGCCCAGCTTGTCGCCCATCACGACCAGCGCGGCGTTGAGGGTCGCGCCGACCTCGCTCGACGGCGCGGAACACGAACTGCTCGAGCTTCTGGCGTCGATCTCGACCGGCTCTCGACGGTTGCCATGGTCGGCCTCCTTGGATCGGTTGCACGCGACCGTAGACCCGGCGCCGCCGGCGATCGCATCAGGGGGCCACCTAGTCGTCCTCGAGCGACCCGGCCGGCCGCATCATGAGGCGCGACTGCGTCAGAATCGGCCGATGCTGCTGGGCCGCAGAGACGAGCGGCTGGCGCTCGATCGGCTGCTTGCGCAGGCGCGCGAAGGCCGCAGCGGCGTGCTCGCGCTCGTCGGCGAGCCGGGAATCGGGAAGACCGCGCTGCTCGAATATGCCGCCGAGCGCGCCGACGGGATGCGGATCCTACGAGCCCGCGGGATCGAGTCCGAGGCGGTGATCCCGTTTGCGGGGCTGGCCGAGCTGCTACGTCCGGCGCTTGGCGCGTTGGATCGGATCCCGGCGCCGCAGGCGACCGCGCTCGCGGGCGCGCTCGCGCTCGGCCCAGCGCGCGCCCGGGACCGCTTCGCGGTCGGGGCCGCGACGCTCAGCCTGCTGTCCGCGAGCGCGGAAGAGGGGCCGCTCGCGCTGCTCGTCGACGACGCGCACTGGCTCGATCGCTCGAGCGCGGAGACGCTGCTGTTCGCCGCGCGACGGCTTCTCGCGGATCCGATCGCGCTCGTTCTCACCGTACGCGAGGGCGAGCCTTCGCTGCTGGACGGCGCCGACCTGCGGACGCTCCGAATGGCCGGGCTCGACCGCTTGGACGCGGCGGAGCTGCTGTCGCGGCTGGATATTCCAGACGACGCAGTCGAGCGCCTGTATCCGCGCCACCGGCGGCAACCCGCTCGCGCTGCTCGAGCTCGCGCCCGAGGCCGCGCGCCTGGCCCTCGCAGCCAAGCGACGCGCCGGTTCCGATCTCGACGAGCATCGCGACGCGTTCCTGCGCCGCTTCGGGCAGCTGCCCGAGCCGACCCGTCGCGTGCTCGTGCTCGTGGCCGCCAGCGATCGCCAGCGCTGCTCGCTGTGCTCGCACGCGCCGCCTCGTCGCTCGGACTGGACATCGGTGATCTCGCGGCGGCGGAGGAGGCGGGCCTGGTGACCGTCGGTCCGGGCGAGGTCGAGTTCACGCATCCGCTCGCGCGCGCGGCGATGTACGCCGACGCGGCCGCGCAGGAGCGCCGCGAGGCGCACGCGGCGCTGGCGCGCGGCGCTCCCCGACCGAGACCTCGACCGGCGCGCCTGGCACCTGGCAGCAGCCAGCGTCGGCCCCGACGACCAGGCGTCGCGCTGCGCTCGAGCAGGCCGGCGCGCGGGCGCGCGAGCGCAGCGCCTACGCGGTCGCCGCCGCGGCGTTCGAACGCGCCGCCGG
The DNA here is from genome assembly GCA_963726045.1 of uncultured Pseudomonadota bacterium. Taxonomy (GTDB): domain Bacteria; phylum Pseudomonadota; class Gammaproteobacteria; order Steroidobacterales; family Steroidobacteraceae; genus 13-2-20CM-66-19. The sequence goes on along the minus strand of CAVSAZ010000005.1, from coordinate 7,490 downwards.
CCTGCGCGTCGACCGACGACGCCCGCGAGCAACTGCTGTTCGCGGCAGCGCAAGCGGCATGGCTGGCCGGCGACGCGCCGCGCACGCTCGCGCTGCTCGAGGATGCTCAGGCGCACGCCGCGTCCCGCCGTCGCGGCACGCATCGACCACCTCCGCGGCCAGGTGGCGATGCGATGCGGGCCGGTCATGACGGGTATCCGCTGATCGTCGGCGCGGCCGGGCAGATCGCCGACGCCGATCCGGAGCTGGCCGTCGTGATGCTCGCCCAGGCGGTCCACGGGTGCTTCTACACCGGCGACACGCCGGCGATGATCGCCGCCGCTGAGCGAGCTGTCGCGCTGGCGGACGGGCAGGACTCCCGCCGCGCGACGTTCTTCGCGGTCGATGGCGCACGGCATGGCACTGGTCGCCGACGGCCAAGGCGAGGCCGGCGCCGCCTCGGCACGCGCAGGCGGTCGAGATCCTCGAGCGCTCAGACGAGCTGCACGACGAGCCCGGAGCTGCTCGCCTGGGCGGCGCTCGGGCCGCTGTGGCTGCGCGAGGCCAAGGCCGGACGCGGGCTGATCGAGCGGGCGTTCGAGCGAGCGCGCGCACAGCGCGGCCGCTCGGCACCCTGCCCAGCCTGCTGCACCTGCTCGCGCGCGACCAGGCGACCACCGACCAGTGGGCGGCGGCCGAGACGAGCTACGACGAAGCGATCCGACTCGGCGCGGGAGACCGGCCAGCGGGTCGAGCTCGCCGCGTCGCTCGCCGGGCTCGCCTGGCTGCGAGGCACGCCGAGGGCGCGAGGCCGCCTGCCGCGAACACGCCGCCGAGGCGATCGACGCTGTGCGATGAGCTCGGGCATCGCCCTCTACGGCGTCTGGGCGATCCAGGCACTCGGCGACCTCGAGCTCGGGCTCGGCCGGCCGGCCGCCGCGATCGAGCACTACGAGGCCCAGATCGGATGCCCTGAAGCGCGCGCGGCATCGCCGACGTCGACCTTTCGCCGGCGCCGGAGCTCGTCGACGCGTTCCTGCGCCTCGGCCGCGACGACGATGCCGCCCGTGCCGCCGCCGATTTCGTCGCACAGGCGACAGCGAAGGGCCAACCGTGGGCGCTGGCCCGCGCCGCTCGCTGCCGCGGGCTCCTCGCCGACGCGGGCGAGCTCGAGCCCTGCTTCGAGGAAGCGCTGCGACTCCACGAGCAGACGCCCGGACGTCTTCGAGACCGCCCGCACCCGGCTGGCCTACGGCGCGCGCCTACGCCGCGCCCGCAAGCGCATACGCGCACGCGAGCAGCTCCGCGTGGCGGCCGAGATCTTCGAGCGCCTCGGCGCGCAGCCGTGGGCCGACGCAGGCAGACGCCGAGCTCGCGGCGACGCGGCGAGACGGCACGACGCCGCGACGTGAGCACGCTCGACGAGCTCACGCCCCAGGAGCTGCAGATAGCCCGCCTGCTCGCCGACGGCAAGACCACGCGCGAGGCCGCCGCAGCCATCTTCATCAGCCCGAAGACCGTCGAATACCACCTCGGACACGTCTACCGCAAGCTCGGGATCCACTCGCGCGACGAGCTGGCGGCTGCCCTCAGCGACCCGCACCGGCTGTGACTGCTGGAAGCGGGGGAAGCGGGAGCGACGGGACTCGAACCCGCGACCTCTGCCGTGACAGGGCAGCGCTCTAACCTGCTGAGCTACGCCCCCGCGATTGCCCGCGAGGGCCACCGCGGGCTCCGCGTGCCACATCAGTATGCCAAGGCGCTCGCGGCCGCGCCCCGGCCGCGGACGCAAACTGGCCGGGCGGCCAGTCGTTGCTCTAGGCTTGGCGCGATGGCGCTCGTCGGCCCCCCGCCGATGCTCAACCGAGCCCCTTCGCGGTGCTCCTCGAGCGACCTCCGCGACGAGCGCGCCGGCGAGCGTCCCGTTCCCGCCCGGGCGAGACGAGCTTCTCGCTGCGCGCGCACGCGGCGCTTCGCCGACGGAACCGCTGCCGATGCTGCTCGGACGCCTACGAGCGCTTCGGGCCGATCTTCACGCTGCGGCTGTTCCACGGCAACGTCGTGTTCATGCTCGGGCCCGGCGGCGAACCACTACATGCTCGGTCTCGCACGCCGTCGAACTTCATCTGGCGCGAAGGGCACTTCCGCGACCTGATCGGCGCTGATGGGCGACGGCCTGCTGACGATCGACGGCGAGTTCCACCGGCGCTCGCGGCTGATCATGCTCCCGGCGTTCCACCGCGAGCACATCGCGGCCTCCGTCGACGACGATCCTCGAGGAGACCGAGCGCGCGCTCGCAGGGCTCGAGCCGGGCACGAGCTCGACCTGTACGCGTGGACGCGCCGGCTCGCGCTGCGCGTCGCGATGCGGGCGCTGTTCGGCCTCGACCCGGACGGCGCACGCGGCGCGCGCGATCGACGCCGCCGGCGCTGTTCGAGGAGGCGCTCGCGTTCTACGCCAGCGACTACCTGCTGCGCGTCCTGCGCGGCCCGCGCACGCCGTGGGCGCGCATGCAGCGCGGCGGCGCGCAAGCTCGACACGCTGATCTACGCGGAGATCGCCGAGCGGCGCGCGACGCGGCGAGCGCGGCAGCGACATCCTCAGCCTGCTGCTCGACGCCGAGGACGAGGACGGCAACCGCCTGAGCGACGTGCAGATCCGCGACGAGGTGATGACGCTGCTGTTCGCCGGGCACGACACGACGACCTCGACGATCGTCGTTCATGTTCTACGAGCTCGCCCGCCACCCGGAGATCGTCGCGCGGCTGCTGCGCCGAGCAGGACGCGCTGCTCGAGCGACGGCGCGCCCGAGCGCCGCGCAGCTGATCTCGGGCGAGCTGCCGCGAGCTCGAGATGGTGCTCGACGAGACGCTGCGCAAGTACCCGCCGGCGTGGGTCGGCCCGCGCCGCGCGGTCGAGGCGTTCGAGTTCGACGGCCACACGGTGCCCGCGCGGGCGTTCGTCAACTACTGCTCGTGGGCCTCGCCACCACCTGCCCGACGTGTTCGAGCGAGCCCGAGGAGTTCCGCCCCGAGCGCTTCGCGCCGGAGGCGCGAGGCGGCGCTGCCCGAAGGGCGCCTACGTGCCCTTCGGCGGCGGCTCGCGCACCTGCATCGGCATGCGCTTCGGCCAGCTCGAGGTGCGCGCGATCGCCACGCTGATCCTCTCGCGCTTCACGCTCGTCGCTGCCCGCGGACTTCGAGCTGAGATCCGCCAGATGCCGACGATCAGCCCCAAGCGACGGGCTGCCGATGCGTCGCGGTCGCGCCACGCGCGGCTCCCGCCGCGGCCTGCGGCCGGCCGAGGCGTCGCCGGGCGCACGCGCGCCTGACTCAGCGCAGCCGCGCGGTCATCGCAGCCGGTAGATCAGCGGCGCTCGCGCTCGACGTCGCGGCGACGCCCTCGACGTACACGTGCGGGTCGGAGAACAGCGTCAGCGTGCAGGCCGCCGAGCAGCAGGCCGGCGGGTGCGACGACCAGCCCGCCGTCGCGCGCTTCGGCGACGGCGCTCGACCGAGGCGCCGAGGCCGAACAGCCCGCCGCTGACCGGACCCTGACCGTGCCGCCGCTCGCTGCCGAGCAGCCGCACCGCGATGCCCGGCGGGCAGCGCCGCCGCGACGTCGGCCGCCATGCCCGCAGCGCTTCGCCGGACGGCTCGCGCGCCGTGCCCGCTGCAGGCGCGCGTCGGTCGAGCGCGCAGCGCGCCCGTCGCGGACGCTCGCCGACGGCTCACGTCCATGCGCGTCCGATGCCGCGCGCTTCCGACAGCAGCGTCGGCGGCCTGCGCGGGCGTCAGCGCCGAGGTCGCCGGCGCGCGACGGTGACCGAGTCCGCGCTCCCCCACAGCAGCTTCGATCGCCGGCCAGGCGCTGACGCTGACGCTCTCGACGCGCGCCGTAGCGGCCGACCGCGAGCAGATCGGCTCGCCGCGATCCGCGGCAGCAGCAGCTGCGCGAGCACCAGCAGCAGCGACGACGCGCCAGCGCGCGAGGGCGATGCCGGACCGTCCTCCGCGCAGCCGCGCCGCGCGCCGCATCGCCGCAGCTTCGCATGCGGCGCGGCGTCAGCGCAGCGCTCGCGGCCGGGACGGCCGATGTCTCGCTAGCCTTAGAGCCTCGACCCGAGGGCGCGTAGCTCAGTTGGCTAGAGCACCTCGCTTACACCGAGGGGGTCGCCCGTTCGAGTCGGGCCGCGCCCATCGTCTCCCGATCGCAGCCACGACGCACGACCAACGCCCGACGATGACCGATCGAGCACCCCATCCGCATCGCCGTGATCGGCTCCGGCCCGGCCGGCTTCTACGCGGCCGGACACCTGCTCGAAGGACGCCGAGCGAGCGCATCGAGGTCGACATGATCGAGCGCCTGCCGACGCCCTGGGGCCTCGTGCGCTCGGGCGTCGCGCCCGACCACCCGAAGATCAAGTCCGTCACGCGCGTCTACGAGAAGACCGCCGCGCACCCGCGCTTCCGCTACTTCGGCAACGTCGAGTTCGGCGAGCACGTCACGCGCGAGGAGCTGCTCGCGCACTACCACGCGATCGTCTACGCGACCGGCTCGCCGCTCGGACCGCCCGCTCGGGATCCCCGGCGAAGACCTCCCCGGCTCGCACGCCGCGACCGAGTTCGTCGGCTGGTACAACGGCCACCCGGACCACACCGACCTCGAGGTCGACCTGCTCGCGGCCGAGCGCGCGGTCGTGATCGGCAACGGCAACGTCGCGCTCGACGTGGCGCGGATGCTCGTGCTCGCCCCCGACGAGCTCGCGCCGCACCGACACCGCCGACCACGCGCTCGAGGTGCTCGCGAGGAGCCGCGTCAAGGAGGTCGTGGTCGTCGGCCGCCGCGGCCCCGCGCAGGCGGCGTTCACCAACCCCGAGCTGCTCGAGCTCGGCGAGCTCGCCGACGCCGACGTGATCGTCGACCCCGAGGAGCTCGAGCGCGCGCTCGCCGTGGCGGACCCGAGCGGCCGAGGCCGGACATGACCGCGCGGCGCAACGTCGAGATCCTGCGCGCCTACGCGGAGCGCGAGCCGGCGGGCCACGCCGAAGCGCATCGTGCTGCGCTTCCTGCTCTCGCCGGCCGCGCTGCTCGCGGCGACGAGCGGGCCACCTCGGCGCGGTGGAGCTCGTGCGCAACGAGCTGTCGCCGGCGCCCGACGGGACGCCTGCGCGCGCAGCGCGACCGAGCGAGCGCGAGACGATCCAGGCGGGCCTCGTGTTCCGCGCGATCGGCTACCGCGGCATCGCCGCTCCCCGGCGTCCCCTTCGACGAGCGCGCGGCCGTGATCCCCAACGACGGCGGCCGCGTGCTCGACCCCGGACGGCGAGCCGCTGCCGGGCGAGTACGTCGTCGGCTGGATCAAGCGCGGGCCCTCCGGCGTGATCGGCACCAACAAGAAGGACGCCCAGGAGACCGTCGACGCGATGCTCGCGGACCTCGCTCGCGCGCGCAGCCGCGGCGCGGCCCACGCAGCCCGCCGACGCCCGACCCGCAGGCCGTCGAGGCGCTGCTGCGCGCGCGCGCAGCCGGAGCTCGTCACCTACGCGGGCTGGGAGGCGATCGACCGCCACGAGCGCGCGCTCGGCGAGCCCGCGGGCCGGCCGCGCGTCAAGCTGACGCGGATCGAGGAGCTGCTGCGCGTCGCGGCGGCGCGAGGAACCGTAGGGCGCGGCGCGAACTGCTGCGCTGAGCGGAGCGCCGGTCTGCCACACTGTCGCGCGCGAGCCCCGTTAGCTCATCTGGTAGAGCGCCGGACTTTAATCCGGTGGGGCGGGTTCGAGTCCCGCACGGGGCATGGGGAAAGAGCTCGGAATTGGCGGCTCTCGGTAAGCGTTCAGTCCGTGGCCGGTTTAGCTGAGTAGTGGGGCTGGGTGGCCGCGGGCGTTGGTGTTGAGCAGTTCGGTGAGGTAGGCGTGCAGGCTGCGGTGTTGTAGCCGGCAGGTGATTGAGGCGGATAGGAGCCTGGCGGTGCGTTGCTCGCCGTCGTGGGATTGGCTTCCGAGGCTGAGCTTGCGGTAGATGACAGCGCCGCGCAGGGATCGCTCGGCGTGGTTGTTGGTCGGCTGCACGCCCGGGATGGCGGCGAACGTCCATAGCGCGGGCCAGAGCTTGAGGAGGTTGCGGGCCATGCCGCGGCAGTATTTGTTGCGCGGTGATTTCCCGGCGAAGCGTCTGAGTGCGGGCTTCAGCTCGCGGCGCAGGAGCGCGATCTGATGTCGCAGCTGCCGGCGGTCGCTGGTGTGATCGAAGACCTCCCACGCCCAGAACAGCCGCTCGCAGACGTGCAGCCCGAGCTCGCCGAACCGCTTCTCGTCGGCTAGTCCTTCGGCGTGCGCGGTGAAGTCGCGACGTAGGTGCGCCCAGCAGATCTGTCGGCGAGCCAGAGGCAGATGGCTATAGGCCCACCATCGGTCCGAGGTCACGATCGCGCGGGTATCTGCGAGCAGCGCCTTTGCATGGTCCTCATGCCGATCGGGGGCGATCTTGAAGAACGCGTGCTCGTCGGTGAACATGCCCCACAGAGCACGCTGGGATCCCTGCAGACGCCACCCGGTCTCGTCCATGTTCAGCTGGCGGCTGGAGCGCACGGTGTGGAGCAGATCCTGATGGGGGTCGGCGAGAGCATCACCGACACGCGCGAGCACCGCGTCGATGGTGCCGCTCGACACCCGTGCCTGAAAGAGCTCTTCCACGAGCTCGACCGCGTCGCGACGCGAGACACGATTGCGGACCGAAAGCGTCGCGATCGCCGCCTGGAGCCTTGGCCCGAGATGGCCGTTGGCGACCTCACCGGGGAGCAGCCCAGTGCGGCGAGCGCCACACCCGGGGCAGCGCACACGCTGGCAGCGATGCTCGATCACACGGACCGTGATCGCGGGCAGCTCTTCGACCTGATGGCGCGCCGGCTCACCAACCGCCAGCCGGTCGCTTTCGCTGAAGACATGGCCGCAGTCGCAGCTCGCCGGCCAATGATCGACGAGCTCATCGACCGCCCACGCCGGCAGCAGCGGCCGGCCGTGACCCTCATGACCGGGCTGCCCACCAGGCTTGCGCCCCGACGGATCCTTCCCGCGTCCCGGCGCCCGCCGCGGGGGATCCGTGCTCGGCGGCCGCGAGGAGTTCCCCGAGTTCTTGGCCAGCTCGCGCTCGAGCTTCTCCACCCGCGCCTCGAGCTGCTGGATACGCCGATCCATCGCAAGCAGGACTTCGACTACCGCCTCACGCCCCGCGTCATAGATCGCTTCAGCCTCAACGCGCTCCACACCCAAACATTCGACGGAGCACAGTTATGTCCCCCAACCAACTGAACGCTTACGGTTCTCGACCAGTTGTGCGGACAATTTGGTCCCCATTTGGTCCCGAGAATTGCAGCCGAACGGCGGCTGCCGCCAGCGAACGTACGACGCAGGAGGGGAAGTGGCATGACCAAGGACGATTGGATCGACGTCAAGGCATTGGTTCGATTCTGGCGCCAATCAGGGTGTGACACGGCGGCAACGGCGCGGAC
>CAVSAZ010000004.1:0-1774061 GCA_963726045.1 uncultured Pseudomonadota bacterium | reverse complement strand
CTCTGACCTGCTGGTCGATTTTCGGACCAGTTGATACTTTGGGACAATGGCCCTTCGGGAAGCGAGGGGACCATGAAGAAGACCAGATTTTCCGAAGAGCAGATGGTCAAGATCCTGCGCGAGGCGGACAAGGCGCCGGTGTCGGAGGTGGCCAAGAAGCACGGGGTCAGCGACGTCACGATCTACGCCTGGCGCAAGCGCTTTGGGCAGCTCGAGGCGGTGGACGTGAAGCGGCTGCGGCAGCTTGAGGCCGAGAACGCGCGGCTCAAGAAGCTGCTGGCCGAGCGGGTCATGGACATCGAGATCCTGAAGGAAGTCGCCGCAAAAAAATGGTGAGCGCGCCCGTGCGTCGTCAACAGATCGCCTACGTGTGCCAACGAGGCCGATCGGTACGACGAGCGTGCGCGCTGTTGAGCGTGGCTCGATCCACGGTGGGCTACCAGTCGCGGCTGGCGCAGCGCGACGCGCCGGCTGTGGCGGTGATGCACGAGCTGGCGGCGCAGTATCCGCGGTACGGCTATCGGCGCATCCAGGTGTTCCTGGGGCGCCGTGGACATGCCATGAGCACCGATCGGGCGCATCGGCTGTGGCGGCTGCACAAGCTGCAAGTGCCGAGAAAAAGGCCGCGGCGGCGTGTGGCGGCCAGTCGCCCACGGCCGTTGCCGGCAACGGCCGTGGGCCAGGTCTGGGCCTATGACTTTGTGTTCGATGCCTGCGCCAATGGCCAGCAGTTGAAGTGCCTGACGGTGGTCGATGAGTTCACGCGTGAGTGCTTGGCGATCGATGTGGCCGGCAGCATCCGCTCCGGACGGGTGATCGAGGTGCTGAGCAAGCTGGTCAGCGTTCACGGCAGCCCCAAGTACCTGCGATCCGACAACGGCCCGGAGTTCGTCTCCAGAGCGGTTCTGAAGTGGCTGACGCAGGCGAACATCGATACTGCGCACATCGATCCGGGAAAGCCCTGGCAGAACGGACCGAACGAGTCCTTCAACGGCAAGTTCCGCGACGAGTGCCTGTCGATGGAGTGGTTCAGAAACCGAATCGATGCGAAGATCGTGATCGAACAGTTCCGGCGTCAGTACAACGAGGTTCGACCTCACTCGAGTCTCGGGCAGCTGACGCCGGCAGAGTTCAAACAGCAACTATCAGTCAACCAACAACCCGGAGCCGGCCATTTCCTAAGTCATCAGTGGACCGAAGAATGCCAGCAGGTCAGGCTTGGATCAGATGTTAAGGGAGTGTGTCCCCCGAGGCTGACCAAGCTGGCGGAGCTCTCGTAGTAGTCGGCGACAGGGAAAGCCTGTCACAGGGCGAAGGGGAGCACATTGAAGTGGCTTGTACGGGCTCATTAGCCGACTGCAATGAGGTGAAGACCTTTGATAATCGGTGAAATGCAGGACAAGCTGGCGAGATGGTCAACGGAGAACAAAGAACGCAAGTTCGATCGACTCCTGCGACTGATTACCGGCAGAGACTTGGCTCGCGGAAGCCGCGCGCGTGACCCTGGCTTCAGGCGGGGCGCGAACGGCGGGGATAGACGGAATCGACAAGCAACGCATGGAGATCGATCTCCCTGCCGAGCTATCGAGGATACGGAGCGAGCTGTTGGCGGGCACATATGAGCCGCTACCAGCGCGTCGTGTGTATATTCCCAAAGCGAGCGACAAGAAGAAGTTAAGGCCTCTGGGTATACCCGAGTCTGCGTGATCGAATCGTGGAGCGGGCCATGCTGATGGCGATGCAGCCGATTTGGGAAAGCGATTTTCATCGGCTTTCCTACGGCTTCAGACCCGAACGCAGCGTCCACCATGCCGATCGAACGATCAGTTGCAGCTGCAGGACGGCGATGAAACGAGTGTGGTCTGGTCGCTGGATTATTGAAGGCGACCTTGCCAGCTACTTCGATACCGTCCATCATCGGCTGCTGATGCGAGCCGTTCGCAAGCGCATTGCAGATCAACGTTTTCTGGCATTGTTGTGGAGACTCATCAAAGCCGGTAGCGTCGATCGTGGTCTATTTCGCGCCGCCAGCGAAGGCGTTCCACAGGGGGGAGTTCTGTCCCCGCTGCTATCCAACATCATGCTCAACGAGTTTGATCAATGGATGGAAGTGAACTACCTGAGCAAGAAAGTGCGGAAGGATCGGTGGGCATGGAACTTTGGCATTCTCAAGCGGCGACCTATCACCGTGCGAGAAGGCCGGCAGTGGAAGCCAGCGGTGGCATACTGCCGATACGCAGATGATTTTACGGTGGTGGCGAAAGGTACCAGGGCGCATGCACAGGAAGTGCGCGAAGCCTGTCGGGCCTTTCTGGAAGGCAAACTGAAGCTCACGCTCAATATGGCGAAGACCCATATCACTCACGTGAACGACGGTTTTGTCTTTCTCGGCCACCGGATCATCCGCAAACGAGGACCGCGCGGCAGCATGCGTCCTGTCACAACGATACCGTGGGCGAAGTACAGGGGACTTGCGCAGAAGCTTGTCAAAGAACTGTCGGGCAATTACAGCATCAACAAAATTGACCGGGTGGAATCTCTGAATCGCATCCTCGCGGGATGGGCAGAGTTTTACCGGTTCACTGACTACACGGCAACTGTATTCCAGCGACTGGATCGGATCGTGTTCTGGAAGCTCGGGCACTGGCTCGGTCGAAAATATCGAGCCACCCTCAAAACCCTCTGTCGTCAGTGGGTGCGCGCTCCGGAACCCGGACGGGCCAAGACGTGGGTCTTACCGGGGCCAGACAGTCACGGAGCCTTCCGAGAAATCACACTGCGGCGACTGGTGACGAGCCGGAAGGGTCAGTTCAAGTGGCGACTGCCGCAAGGCAATCCCTACATTCTACGCGAGGAGGAGCCTCACATCTTCGAATCGCGTTACGCTGATCTCGTCATTGCTATGAGCAACACTTGAGATGGAGAGCCGGATGCGCTGAGAGGTGCAAGTCCGGTTCGGGGCGGAGAGACCGGAAGATAGCTCGACTACGTCCGGTCTCTCACTCCACTGAAGGGCCCGGCCAAATGGACCTGCTTCCATCTCTACGTGATCCTCGACATCTACAGCCGCTATGTCGTCGGTTGGCTGATCGCGCATCGGGAGTCCGCCGAACTCGCCGAGCAGCTCATCGCCGATACCCTGGAGAAGGAAGACATCGCTCCCGGCACCCTCACGCTGCACGCCGATCGCGGCACCAGCATGCGATCGAAGCCGGTCGCCGCGCTCCTCATCGACCTCGAGGTCGCCAAGACCCACAGCCGCCCGCACGTCTCGGATGACAATCCGTACTCCGAGGCGCAGTTCAAAACTCTGAAGTACCGACCCGACTTCCCCGATCGCTTCGGCTCGATCGAGGACGCTCGCGCTCACTGCCAGCGGTTCTTCCACTGGTACAACCACGAACACCGCCACGGCGGAATCGGCTTGATGGCGCCGGCCGCCGTCCACGATGGCACCGCCGCGGCGCTGACCGAGCAACGCGCCATCACCCTCGATGCCGCGTTCGCCGCCCATCCCATCCGCTTCAAGGGCGTCGCCCCGAAGCCGCCGGCGCTTCCCACCGCCGCCTGGATCAACCCACCGAAAAAGGAGTCCGCACCGGCCGCAATCAAACCCGCTTGCTCACTAATCTCATGACACCAGGTGTTCCAAAGTCATTGACACGTTCCGATCGGGACGCACGCACAGCTGTTCGGTGCGCCGCGACGCCGCGATCGTCAGCCGCCGCGGCGCCCGCGCAAAGCGAAATAAACTGCTGGCCTTGCTGCGCGACGCGACGGACCTGGGACGATTTTGGGACAGTCCGATCGTGATATTGAGTGATATCAAATGACATCCCCGTGACATCAAATCCCTGTTGCAGAGGCAGGTCCTCCACTCTCGCATATCCTTGACTCGTATGCTCCTACCCCCTGCTTTCACACGGCAGGGGCCACTGGTTCGATCCCAGTACCGCCCACCAATCAAAGCAAAGCCTTGGCGAGAATTCCTGAGGATTTACTGCTCGGATTTGGGACAGTAGCTCATTTGGCGTCGCGCTGGCGGCGTTTGCTCTGCGGTCATATCGACGGCGCCCGAGCGCACACTCGGTACGCATGAATAAGAAGGCGATGGTGGTCTTTGGGTTAGCACTGATCGCGCTTGCGATCTGGAGCTCGAGCCCTCCGAAATCGCTGCCGGCCACTGCGAAGGTAGACCTCGTTGTCTTACACAAGGGAGCTCGTCGGCTGGAGCTCTATGAAAACGGTTCGCTGCTCGCGGCATATAGAGTGTCCCTCGGTCGACATCCGATCGGCCCGAAACAACGGCAAGGCGATGGGCGAACGCCAGAGGGGCAGTACCGCCTCGACTACCGTAACAGCAACAGCGCCTTTTACCGAGCGCTGCATATCTCCTACCCGAGCTCCGCCGATATTGCGGCCGCTCGCGACCGGGGCGTTGATCCTGGCGGTCTCGTGATGATCCACGGTATGAGGAATGGCCTGGGTTGGATAGGTCGGCTGCACCTAGCTGTAAATTGGACAGACGGCTGCGTGGCGGTAACGGATCGAGAGATGGACGAGATCTGGCGCGCAGTTCCCGACGGGACAAAGATCATCATCAAACCTTGAGATTCCCGAGCCACTGTCAATCTCTTACGATCTGCGGCTCGAACACGAAGCGCCCCTGCCGCGGATGTAGAGGCCGTAGCCGGCGCTCATGCCATCAAATCCCTGTTGCAGGCAGGTATTTCTCTCGCATATCCTTGACTCGTATGCTCCTACCCCCCGTTTCACACGGCAGGGGCCACTGGTTCGATCCCAGTACCGCCCACCAAGAAATCAAAGACTTATCGCGGAAAGCAGCCGCACTTCCAGACGGCCGTATGGAACTATCCAACGGTGGACAGGCGCTATCTCAAACGGCGTCGGTAGCTTCAAACCCGCGTTCTTGGTTTCCGCGAGGCGATTCCACGCTGCGCGCCCGATCGAGTAGGTCGCGCTCGCCGGGACTCGAGCTCCCGCACGGCCTGGCGGATCAGATGCCATAGGAATTCGACGAAAGGTCCGATCTCCTCGTCGACCTGCGCTTTCTCGATCGACTTGAAGAACGGAACCCGCTCGTCGCTGCGGATCGTCACCCAAGGTAGGCCCGCGGTGAGCAGCGCATGATTCATGAGCAGTCGCCCGATCCGCCCGTTGCCGTCCATGAAAGGATGGATGGTGACGAACTCGAGATGCACGAGTAACGCGCGCGTGACCGGATCCAGATCGCTGCGCGCCGCAAAGCGCTCGAGGCCGCTAATGAGGTCCGGCACTTTCTTCGCGTTCGGTGGCACATAGCGCCAGCCCTGAAGGCCGACCCGGTCGCGTCGCCAGCCGCGCAGCGCGGCGGTGTCCGCGAGCCCAGCGTCGACAGACGGCCGGAACAGCGCTTCGTGCAGATCGAGTATGAGTGCGATATCAACGGGGCCCTGACGGCGGGCGCGCTCGAGGACGATGCCATATGCGATCGTGTAGCCCTGAACAGCCATCGCGGCTTCCAGGGTTTTCTGATCCTGAGGCCCGTCTGGAAGCGGCTCTCCGCGCACGATGGCATCGGAGAGTTCGCGCGAAATGCGATACCCCTCCATCGTGGTGCTGTGATAAGCGTCGTACGCTTTGTTCTCTTCTGCTTGTGCACGAAGCTGCGTCCAGTTGAATCTCCGTAGTTCGCTGGAGACCTTGCCGATGGTGTGTTGACTCTCAGTTTCTCCGCGCGCAAGACGCATTGCTTGCGAATCGAGCCACGGCGAGCCCGTACCGCGCGACGCATTCTGCAGAGCCTCGGGAATCGCAATACGGGTGCCGACGCCCGTTCGCACAGGGGTCGTCTGGCGACTGGAAATACGCCGCACGAGTTGCTCGAGCTGGCGTGCCAATGGATCGTTGTGCAATTTTGCCGCGAGATCTGCCAAGCGCTGGAGGATGACGGGACGGGGATTCTCCTCAACGCGGGCTTCGAGATCCGGGGTGCGCACCACGAGGTGGCGAAGCCAAGCCGAGAGGGGCTCAATGCCAGCGCTGACCTCGCCTACATCAAGCGTGGTGAGGATGCCGGCAGGAGATTGGATTGGCAGGTCCATGTGACCGTCCACACTGACGGTCACGATGTCTTCGGCCGTAAGCTTCCGCGGCCGCAGGCGCAGCCGAAATCCTGGGTACAGAGTGAGCTTGTATTCGCTTCGGTTCGCGGCTTGGTATGCCGGCAGATCCTCGGGTGGCGAGAAGTCCTCGAGGTGCACGCGGATGGCGGCAATGCCCGCGACCGCCGCAAGCTCGTAGCGCTTTAGTACCAGCGCAACGACGGGCCAGTAGTTGGCCAGGAACACGGCGCGGTCATCGACGCTCTTGCCTGTAGTCAGAATCCAGGCTCGTCTGCCGGCCGTGTCGAAAACCAGCCCCTCCTGGCGAAGAACGCGCGCAACGGCAAGCGACGGCGCCTCAGTCGGGGAGACGACGTAGCGCTCGGCATCGGCACGTTCTTTCCACCAGCGTCGTGCCTGTTCGAGGGGGCGCGCGGCAGCCATGGGCTTTTATCCGAAAAATCTACCAGCCTTTTATCCGTAAGATAGTGTAGCCCTATTTCCGTAAAATTTACCAGCCTTATATCCGTAAAATCGTCCCTGAGCCCCTGCCATTAGGGGGAAGGACACTTGCTTCCCGACCGCCCCGGCATGAAGGTTCCACCGTGCCTTCTGCGAGATGCCAATGCGCGTGGCGGCTTCTGAGCACAGCCACAGCAAGATCAGTGCGCGGGCCGCCCTGCCCGAAGAAGAGTTCGCGAGATTTCCTAAGAATTGACTTCGCCAATTTGGGACAGTGCGGCGCCGGCTGGTACCCTGGAGTTTCTGGCTGCCGACGCCTCAGCCCGGATCGTCTGCTGAACCAAATGGCCTGGAAAAGATATGCGCCTGCCGTCGCCGCTTCAGCCTGTACAACTGCGCCGGCCTGTTTGGACCTGACAGTTTGCGCGGCAAGGCCTCAAGAATAACGGCAGCCAGCACCCTCGTACGGAAGGCCTTCTTCTCAAGGCTTCGCCCCAGAATCACTTCATAGATCCTCTGCAGCTGAGTGAGCGTGAACTCCCCCGGCAAGAGAAATGCTGGAAGGGATGTGTACTCAACCTTAGAGCGCAGACGCGCTATAGCGGCTTGCAGTATCTCGCCGTGATCGAACGCGAGACTCTCCTTGACGCCCCGCACCGCAAACCAGCGTGAATCAGACGCGTTTCCTCCGGGCTGCGGGGTAATGCCGTCGGACGCCATTAGCGCGAAGTACACGTGCGTGGCGGACCAACCTCTTGGGTCTCGGGTTAGGCTGCCAAAGCTTCCGAGCTGTTCAAGATACGGCGCTTCGACGCCGGTCTTGTCCATTAGCTTGCGGCGTGCACAGGCTTCCAAATCATGATCGCGCGCCGTGTCGATGAATCCACCGGGCAGCGCCCATTTCCCCGGATACGGCTCGCCTACTCGAGCAGGACGCTGCACAAGCAACGCCGTCAGCTCGTCTTCCCGGACCGAAAAGATCACAAGGTCTACCGTTGTAAGTGGCTGTTCAAATTCAACGACTTGAGGTTTGGACTGCATTTTCTGTCGCTACATGCTCGATGCCTTGACATCCTAGCTTACTTAGTGGGAATATACCACTTATTTATTGTCTCTATCCCACTAACACGAGGAGAAGAACATGCTGGGTCTCAAGTTCATCAAGTCCAATCCCACGACTCATCTGATCGCCTTTCGCGGTGGCCGCATTGTCCGTCAGGGTGCCGGCTCGCGATCTTCTATTACGCGCCGACCACCAGCCTCGTGGCCGTCCCGATCCAAAGCCGTGAGATCCCATTCATCTTCGAGAAGGTGACGAGGGATTTTCAGACCGTGACAATCCAGGGACAGCTCTCCTACCGTATCGCCGATCCGGAGCGCACGGCGAAGAGCCTAAATTTCACATTGCGTGCCGGCGGCAAAGGATACGAGAGCGACGATCCTGAGAAGCTGCATGAGCGAGTCGTCGCCGTGGCGCAGGTTGTCGTCCAGCGCCTGATACACGAGAGTCCCCTGACAGAAGCCATTCGCTCCGCCGGATCCTTCGCGGCGCGCGTACTGCAGGAGCTGCGGGAGAGCCGAATTCAAAACCGAAACGCTCGAGTACGTCTTCGACGCACTGATCTCCGGCGAGGGACTCCCATCTGCCCTGCGTGAGCATGGCCTCGGTATGTATGGCGTCTGGCGAGCAGCCGGGCGGCGGCTCGGTGTGCTGAGTCGACGCTTAGGCTACGCATGCAGTAGCCCGAAGCAATGCCGACAGTTCGGTTGCGCCCAGCTCGCGACGCATATACCGTACCGAGTATGCAAATCCGGCGACTAGTTGGGGCAATGCTCTTCCTGTTACCGGCTGTCACATTGGCATCCACGCCATCTGTTCCCAACACGCCGGTGGGAAACGCGCTCCGCTCGTGGCTGTCGGCATACAACAGCGGCGATAGAGCTCGAATCGAGTCTTTCGACCAGATTCACGCTCCCTGGCTGACGCTCGATGAGATGATGCAGGGTCGCACACGAACGGGCGGTTACGAATTGTCGAGCGTCGAGGGCGGCGGTGACTTC
This sequence comes from uncultured Pseudomonadota bacterium, assembly GCA_963726045.1. Classification (GTDB taxonomy): domain Bacteria; phylum Pseudomonadota; class Gammaproteobacteria; order Steroidobacterales; family Steroidobacteraceae; genus 13-2-20CM-66-19. The sequence goes on along the minus strand of CAVSAZ010000004.1, from coordinate 1,765,434 downwards.
TGGATCGTCTTTCGCGCCAGGGAGAAAAAATCCTCCATGGAGGTCATCGGCAGCATGGTGGTCAGATCGTACCAGCCGGGTCACGTTACTCTGCTCTCGCTTGTGCCGGCTGACATCTATAGAAACGAGATGCGGGTGAATGATGCAGAACGCACCCGGGTAATCGACGCCGCTGCTAAATTACTCGACGACTATTATCTCTACCCGGATATGGCGAAGAAAATGTCAGCGAAAATCAAGCTGCTGCAGGGACACGGCGAGTACCAAGGCATTACCGATGGCGAGATCTTTGCGGTCCGCGTGGGCGATGACCTGGTCGAGGTGAGCGGAGACAAGCATATTGGGGTGGATTTCTTTGCGGTGCAGGCGCCCGGACCCAGCCGGCTCGAGATCCACAATGGCTGGCTGCCACCAACTGTGGATTCGAGACGGCTGATCATTTCCTTCCCAATACCGGATACCTGAAGCTCACGGCTTTCGATGACCCCGAGTATTGCGCCCGGACGGCGATAGCTGCGATGAACTTCCTCGCCGATAGTGATTCCCTCATCATCGACCTGCGGGAGAATCACGGCGGAGCGCCGCAAATGGCGGGCCTGATCGCAAGCTATTTCTTCGATGAGCGCACCCACCTCGACGACATCGACTATCCCAGAACGCACCACGCCGAGCACTTGTGGACCCTTCCAAACTTGCCGGGGAAGAAATTTACGGGCAAGCCGCTCTTTGTGCTCACTTCCAGCAGCACGTTCTCGGCGGCAGAGGAATTCGCTTACGATTTGAAGAGTCTCAAACGTGCAACCGTGGTTGGCGAGACCACCGGAGGTGGCGCGCATGCGATGGCGCCCCATAAGATTGACGATCACTTCTACATTCGCATTCCATTCGCGCGCTTCGTCAACCCGATCACCAAGACGGACTGGGAAGGGACCGGAGTGGAGCCAAACGTGAAGGTCTCAGCAGCCGAAGCGCTCACCGTTGCGAAGAAGCTCGCCGCTCGGGAGCTCAGCAAAGACCCGCATCCCTAGGCACGCCCACGTCCGATAGACGCCCGGGACCCCGAATCTTGCCTGCAGGATGCGAATGCCTCACCGCTCGGCACGGTAGTCGTGGCCGTTATGGATTACGGAGCGATCACGACGTCCCTTGCTCCATTTGCAGCACACGTGCGAGCGCGAGATAAATGAGGGTCGCAACGACGTAGACCGGCGTAAGGGCGTACAGCGCGATCTGCAGGGAATGCGCAGGATGAGTGGCGCGGAAGAAATCGCTCATCGCACCGACGAACGTCGGCCCCAACCCGAGCCCCATGAAATTCGTGACCAGGGGCAGCAACGCGCCTGCCGTGGCGCGCTGGTCCGGCCGCACCTCTTCCTGAATTAGCGCGATCGATGACAGTAGGAAAAAGCAGTTCAGGAATGCCGGCCCGATGAGGAACATCAGAGACAGAGGCCAGGACGGAGCCCAAAGCCGCGCCGATCGGCGGACCGAGATTGTAGATGCCGAATGCCTTGCCGCGCTGATCGGGTTGGAAACTGTCGGCGATCAGGGCGTAGGAAGGCGGTACACCGCCGGCCTCACCGATACCCAGAGCCGCTCCCAGGCCTCCGAACTTCGACTGCACCTGCGCCTCGAAGCCCGAGATCGTCGAGCTCCCCGCGTTCACGACCTCGCCGCCAGGCGCAACTCCCGGTGCTCCAACTCCTCGGGTTGGAAATGCGCTCCGCTCGTGGCTCTCGGCATACAATAGCGGCGACAGAGCTCGAATTGAGTCTTTTGATCAGATTTACGCTCCCTGGCTGACGCTCGATGAAATGCTTTCTTGGTGGGACCCGAATTCAATTCAGGTCCGCACGTAGACAGATCAGGAAACCCTGCCCTGCTTGCGACATATGAGCAGAACCTCATCCACACCTTCAGTTGCGATCATCCCGGACTCCAGTCTGAGCTTCTTCTGGAACAGCAATCCCAACGGCATGATGACCCGGTTATACCACCACATGGCGCGCTCCCGTTCATGCAACAGCCACCACATGCCCAGGTCGACCAACCGCGACGAGCGCGGTTGCATTCCGAATGCTGCACTGCGCTCCACCGTCAAATGGTGCCGCACCAGCTTCGACAGTAATTCCTCGGGTTCGTAGCGTCGCTTATGGCCCACGAAATCGTCGAACGCGGTCCACAGCTCAGGGTATAACGGCGTCGACATCAGGACGATTCCGCCCGGCTTAACGGTGCGCGATACCTCAGATAGGGCGCCATCGTCGTCGTCAACATGCTCGACGATGTCGAGGGCGCATACCAGATCGAAAGCGCAGTCGGCGAACGGAAGGCGCGTCACGTCGCCCACCACAACGTCGGCGCCACGCGCGCGCAGCTTCGCGGCTGCGGCAGCGCTGATATCGACGAACTGCGCCCCCTCTATCGGCAGTCGTGGCCTCAGCCCGGGCGCTACTTCGAGGCGGCGGGAGGCTGTCGGCAGCAGTGCTTGCAGAATTGGTTGGGTGTTGAATCGATGGGGTTCGATCAGCCGCGCATCCGACCAAAGCGCGTCGTAGTAACTGCGATTCTTTTCCAAGAGCTCACGCGCGGTGAGCGACTGGGAAGATTGGTGGTGAAACGATTTCGTCAAGCCTGCGTCAACGCCAGATTCATCTCCCCATCATATCCAGAATCGGGCTCCACCTCAGTAGATTTCGGGAACCATATCTCCGCTGCCAGCGCGCGGCGGGAATGGTGCTCGAGGCGCGCGCCGGATCCAGTGCGCTCGAGAGCGGAGTCAGCCGATAGCGCCCTTGGCGTCCAGGACTGGCTTGGCCACGAAATCGACTCGGGGCCGCGCCACGCCGGCGAGATCGAGCAGGATCATCTCATCGCCTCGCGGCCTCAGCCACACTCCGGGAACATAAAGCGTCTGTTGCGGCCCGACATCCCAATGTCGTCCCAGCGGCCGTCCATTGAGCCAGACGAACCCTTTGTTCCAACCTGCCGTGTCCAGGAAGGTGTCCGCCGCCATGCTTCCCGACTTAGGAGCGCTGAACCACCCCTGGTAGAAGCAAGGCGCTTCCCGGCAGGGTCTGCGCGTGAACTTGAACCCTGCCACGTGATCCAGCGGCAGGGGATAGATCTTCCAGTCGGCGAGCTTGGCGCCGTCCAGCGAGACGGAGCCCACGATCCCCTGCCGTTCACCGCGCAGGTTCGGGCCGAAATTCACCCGGCCTGTGTTCTCCACGAGAATATCCAGCTTGGCGCCCAAACGACCGCTGATCGCGAGTTTCGACTGCTTGAGACGGCGGTCGAGCACGCCGACGAGCCGGCCATCCACATAGACGCGTGCATAGTCGTGCAGGCCTTCGATGCCGAGCTCGCCGCCGCTGGCGGGCAGGCGAGTCTGATAGAGGATGTAGCCGTAGGCCTGACCAACTTCTTCCATGGTCTGCAGGTCATGCGTGACGATCGGTGCCGGTAGGTTGTCCCACAAGCGAAGCGGCTTCCGGCAGCGCCACCTCGCCGATCGCCTGGGTTGCCGGCGTGTGCGGCACCGGCGGCGGCGTCCCCGTCGCCTTCGCGATGGCCTCGCGCAAGGCGAAATACTTCGCGGTCGGTCGGCCGCTCTCATCGAGAGGAGCGTCGTAGTCATAACTGGTTACGTCCGGCTGATACTCGCCCCCGTTCCAGTTGGCGCCGTTCATCCAGCCGAAGCTGGTGCCGCCGTGGAACATGTAGAGGCTGACCGAATAGCCCTGGTCCAGCATCCAGGTGATATCGGTGACCTCCTGCTTCAGGTTGCCGATGTGGTGGCGCTCGCCCCAGTGATCGAACCAGCCCGCCCAGTACTCACCGTTGAGGAATGGACCCTTCGGACGCAGCTTACGCAGTATGGCGAACTCGCCCTGCGCATCGCCCTCACCGAAGTTGATAGCCGCCGGCAGATCGGGAAGCGACCCGTGCGCAACCTCGGAAGCTCCATCCGCAGTGTAGAGCAGGCTGTCCCCGAATCCTGCCTGCACCAGCGCGCGTCGGATCGCCTCCATGTATGCGCGGTCATCACCGAAGCTGCCATATTCGTTCTCGACCTGCACGGCGATGATCGGGCCGCCGTGCGTATACTGCAGCGGCGCCAGTTCCCGGCCGAGGCGGTTCAACCAGCGTACGGCCGGCCCCATGAACTTGGGATCACGGCTGCGCACGACCACAGTAGGATCCCGGAGCAACCAGGCAGGGAAACCGCCGAAATCCCATTCGGCGCAGACGTAAGGGCCCGGGCGCAGGATTACGTAGAGTCCCTCTGCCTGCGCGTCACGGACGAACTGCGCGACGTCGTCCTGGCCGCTGAAGTCGTACTTCCCGGGCGACCGCTCATGCACGTTCCAGAACACGTAAGCGGTAATTGCATTGAGGCCCATGGCCCTGGCCATCCTGAGGCGCTGTCGCCAGTACACCCGCGGAATGCGCGGGTACTGCACTGAGCCGGACACTATGCGGAATGGCTTACCGTCGAGTGTGAAATGACCCTGTGCTACCGCGAGGCCGCGCGGCGCCGGAATCTCCGCGCCCGCGCACGCGACAGCGGCCAGAAGCGCGCCGAAGGCGAGCGCAACCTGCGACAGCCTCAATAAACTCAGCCGTTCGCGCGCAAGCCCGCGCGCGTTACCGCCCCTCACCCGGCGACCGCAACGAATTCTCTAACCTCCCGGCGCGCGCCCAGCTTGCGCGACAGGCGCCGCGCCGTGAAGCCCGCCCCGTAGGCAAAGCGTGCCAGCGGCCCGAAGCTGTTGGCCGACGCCAGCCCTGCCCAATAAAGCCCCGGAACCGAGCATTCGAACGCATCGCTGAGTGCCGGCGCGCCACCGGCGGTGCGAATCTCGCCGCGCAACTGCGCATCCAGGAAAGGCAACCGCTCCAGTGCCGGCCGATAGCCCGTAGCGGCGATGACATGATCCACCGTCAGCTCACTCTTGCTGCCATCCCGTTTTCGCAGTGCCAGCCGCGCGCGACCCCCCTGCTCGGTCAGACTCTCGATAGTCGTGCCGAGATGCATCGGAAACCGGCCGACTACCCGCTCCGTCATGAACCAACCCGGCGCCGGGCCGAGATGGTTGCGCACGACACGCAGCCGGAAGCTCTGCGGCATCTTGTGAAATGCCAGCGGCGCATCGGTCGCCAGGCGGGAGCGCCAACCTAACCCAAGGCCGGAGCGCGGATTCAATATACGTTGCAGCAGCGGACGTGGCTCAACCGTCTCGGCGTGGAAGTTGACGGTATCGCGGCGCGCAACCAACTCTACTTTCGCACCTGAATCGAACAACAGCGCGGCGACATCGATGGCGGACGAACCAGCACCGACAACCGCGACGGACTTGTCACGGAAGCGGGCGAGGTCACGATGAGCGTAGCTGTGACTGATGAGCTCCGATCCAAGGGCAGAAAATTCCGGCGGCACGTAATCGAAGTGAGCGATGCCAGTTGCCATAATCACCGCGGAAGTGTGAATGCGCTCACATTTCCCGGTCATCACCGAAAATCCTTCGGCTGCGCGACTGACGTTCGTTACCAGGGTGGTCTCCAGCTCCGATACCATCCGACGCTGAAACTCCAGGCCATAAGCGCAAAAGGTCTCCAGGGGGACGGGTGCCCCAACATCGTTATACGGAAGTGCATGCTCCGCGCAGTACTGTCGCAGTGTGAAACGCGCTTCGGGGTCGTAAAGATTCGATGCGAATCCTTCCGACTTCAGTGACATGCCCTGCGGCATGTGATTGCGCCAGCTCGCCATCGGCTCGCCGAAAATACGAAAGCCGAGCCCCTGCGCTCGCAGGTGAGTTGCGATAGACAGCCCGTAAGGCCCGGCACCGACGATCACTACGGCAACTTTTGATGCTGACACAAACGCCCCCGATCTGTTGATTGCAGTGCACTGTGAGTTCTATTTGCCGGGTATCTTACAGTTCTGGCCGCGCTGATACGAGCATTTGTTGAAAGAAATTGGCTCCCTGCCGTTGAAAGTGTTGCTTACCGCGACGACGTGGTGGCCCCTGTCCGCTCGCCTGGCCGTCAGATTGTTGGAACACGGCTGCAGCGTTGCGGCGCTGTGTCCGCCCGGTCACGTCTTGGGTGATGTCACCGCTATCGGGACTCTTTATTGCTACAACAACTTCGACTCCATGGCGGCGCTCGAGCGTGCCGTCGCGCTTGCGCAACCCGATTTGGTGATCCCATGCGATGACCGCGCAGTCGCGCAACTGCATGCTCTACATGAGTCGCGCGGCGAACTTCGCGCGCTCATCGAGCGCTCACTCGGCGCGCCGAAATATTACGACACGCTGCGCAGCCGCGTTGGCTGTGCGGACCTCGCGCGCGAGCTGGGTGTACCGGTTGCACCGACTCGAGCCATTGCGTCCGAGGCGGATATTCTCAGGTGGTTTGCGGAAACTCCAGGGCGCGTCGCTCTGAAGGTTGACGGCACCTCGGGCGGCCACGGCGTGCAGATCGTGGACGATCCCGGAGAATGCATCGTCGCGTGGCGCCGGATGTCAAAGACGCCGCCGGCCGGACAGGCATTGAAACGGTGGCTGGTGGACAGCGACCCGCTGGCGTTCTGGGCGCCGCAGCGCGCAGGCCGGCCGACCGCTTCGCTGCAGAAATTCATTCCTGGTCGCGACGCCAATGCGATGGTCGCATGTTGGGAAGGCAATGTACTGGGAACCGTCATCGTTGAGGTGTTGTCAAGCCAGGGAGCAACAGGGGCCAGCACCATAGTGCGAGTGATCAGTCACCCCAAGATCGAGCAGGCGGCGGCGACGCTGGTACGTGGACTGAGATTATCCGGTTTCTGCGGTTTCGACTTCATGCTGCACGAGAGCTCGGGCGCGGCATGGCTGATCGAGGTAAATCCGCGTTGCACTCAACTGGGGCACCTGGTTTTACGCGGCCGCGGCGACCTGGCCGGTGCCTTGTGCGCGCATCTCGGCGTGTCGCCTTTGGGCCGGGCACGGCAGCAAATGCAGAGCGATACGATCGCTTTCTTTCCACAGGCGCTGGCATGGAGCCCCGATAGCCCGCTGCTCGAATCGAGCGACCACGATGTCCCCTGGACCGAGCCGCGGTTGGTGCGTGAGCTGTTGCGGGAGCCGTGGCCGGGCCGTCGCTGGCTGGCGCGCGCTTATTACGGCCTGCGGCCGCGACGCGCCGCCACCGCGCGCAAGATCGAGCAGACCGCGATCGAGCTGCACCTGTCGAAAGCTCGGGCGTGCTCGGGCCAAAGCCTGGCACTCGGCCGGGCGCCTGCTGCGCTCACATGAATCTCGGCGGAGCTTAAAGACGTAACTCCGCCGAGAAGCTCACGTCACTTGCCGCCGTGGGAGTGCTCCCCACCCTTACCGCCCGCTTGGCCGGCTTTGTCCGGGTCATTGGCAAAATTACCCGAGCCACTGCCTCGTCCGCCGCCTTCCGATCCGCCGTGACCTCCCTGCTTCGACCGATCGTCGGACGCCTTATCGGAAGAGCCCTGGTGTGAGTGCTGACCGCCCTTGCGGCTGGCCTCGCTGGCCTTGTCCCGGTCGTTCTGGGAATTGCCAGAGCCGCTGCCATGCTTGCTGCTTTCGTTAGTCACGAATTTGCTCCTCAATGGTATGTAGGCACTAATAAAACCAATTCCTTGACGGACCGATCCTCCGGCGTCGCTTAAAAAAACAGCCGCTGCCCGAGTGGACCTGGCGTCTGCCGAACGGTGCGGGATTCGCGCTTGCTTCCTTTGTCGCACCGTTACCTACACTACCGAGGAGAATCGCATGTCGAGCAAGCGCAAGAAAGTTTCCTCATCCCGCTCTGATGCCATATCGCTGCTGAAAGCCGATCACCGCCAAGTCGAAGCATGGTTTTCCGAGTTCGAGAAAGCGAGAAGCGGGGCGCGCAAGCAGCAGCTGGCTTCTAAGATCTGCGCCGCGCTCAAGGTGCACACCACCATCGAGGAGGAGATCTTTTATCCGGCATTCCTCGACGCGACTGAGGACAAGGACGTACATCATGAAGCCGTCGTCGAGCACGACGGAGCGAAGAAGCTCATTGCAGAGATAGAGGCGATGTCTGCGGAGGATGACTACTTCGATGCCAAAGTCTCCGTGCTCTCGGAGATGATCAAGCATCACGTCAAGGAGGAGGAGAAGCCGGCTGGCATGTTCGGCGAGGCAAAGAAGTCCGACATGGACCTGAACGAGACTCGGCTCACGCCTGCTCGCGCGCAAGCAGGAATTGCAGTCGTCGTCTAAAGCGGCTTAAGGGCTCCCATCACGCTCTAGCTCGGACGCGCGTCACCGGCGGGTCGTGCTGCTTTGCCGAGGCCGGGCTTCAGCACGACCTTGGTGCATTCGCTTTCCTTGTTCCGGAACAGTGCAAAAGCCTTGGGCGCGTCCTCGAGTGGGAGCCCGTGCGAAACCACGAAGCTCGGATCGAATGCGGCCGTGCAGGCAACCCGCTCCGGACAGCAGATCGCGCCCGAGTCGACCGCCCGGCCACCGCGCGAGAAATAAATCAATCTCGAGAGTCGGCGCGGTGCGTGGCCGCGATGAATGCGGCGACATTGTCGTGGAGCTCCTTCAGCACGGGCGACGACAGCTGCGCCATGTGGCCGGAGCGGTAGTAGTCATACTGAACGTTAGCCTGCAGCTTCGATGGAATTTGCAGGTGGTGCATTTCGTACCAGCCGGTCATGAAGGGCGTCGCCAGATCGAAGTAGCCCCCGTTCACCATGATTTTGAGTCCGGGAGCATATTTCATCGCGTTCGCCAGATCCGGCATGACGTTTGCCCACTGTTGCACCGGGTCGGACTGTCCCGGAGGTGTGTGCCAGAAGTTCCATTGGCCGAGAATCGGATTGTCAGGCTGGTACGTCATGCCGAACCCGTAATGCAGGGTTTCACGCACATAGTGATTGAAGGCCGAGAAGTACGCCGCTCTCACGGCAACGTCCTGCGGATCGTACTCCGCACGCTCGCTCAAAGGGTCGAGCGAAGGACCGGCGACGCGCGAGTCCAGCTGACTGATGGTGCCGCCGGAATCGCCGAGCAGAACGTGTTCGAACTGACCGCTGTCGATCCGTAGATTTGCGCTCTCGATGTAGGCGAGCGGCAAGCCAGTATATTCGTGCAACTGCTGAGCGACGCTCCCACGGAGAGCAGGTGTCAACAAAGAACCTTGACGAAGCGCTCGAGCATAATCCGTCAGGGCGAAGTGCTCGACCCTTTCGAGCAACGCATGCAGCGGCTCCCCGCCGCCAGGAAGCTTATGGTGATACCAGGCGGTCGCCGCGAAAGAGGGCAACGCCAGCTCGTAGGGAAGATCGAGACCGGCGTTGAACGCGTCCAAGGGGCCCGCTCCCGCGGAGAGCTCGAGATTCAGGACCGGCGAGAGGAGAACGACACCGCTGAATTCGACGTCATGCCGAGTCTCCAGGGTATTGACGAGTGCCGCCGCGCGGGCGGCGCCGTAGCCCTCCCCTACCAGGTACTTCGGGGAATTCCAGCGATCGTATCTCGAGAGGAATTCCGTAATGAATTCGGCGAAGGCGTGAACGTCCGAATCGACACCATAGAACGCCTTTGAAGCATTCTTTCCCCTGATTCGCCCGAAGCCAGTACCCGGAGCATCGATGAATACGAGGTCGCTGGCATCGAGGAGACTATATTCGTTGCCCGCCAGATGGAATCGTGACGCGGCGATCTCACTCGCACCCGCGGTGACCACGCGCTGCGGTCCCAGACAGCCGATGTGAAGCCATAGCGTCGCAGACCCGGGTCCGCCGCTGAAGAGGAACGTGAGCGGCCGCCGGCTGGCCTGCGCATCGTCCTCGAGGTAGGCCACGTAGAACATTGCAGCTTCGGGCGGGCCGCCTTTCCTGTCCTGATGATCAGCAACTTCCCCCTCGTGCCCATCGGCACCGTGAACGATGATCCTGCCGGCCACGGCGCGGTATTCGATGTTCCTGCCCTCCACGCTGACTGTGCCGTGCGTCGTGCTGGTCTCAGTTGCAAAATACGTACTGTGCTCAGCCGAGCGCCGATGCCTATCGCTGCTCGGCTCGGGCGCCTGCCCGACAGGCTGCACTGAGGGCGTTGCGGACTTCGGCGTGGACGCACAGCCCTGCAAAACGGTCATGACCGAGGCGGCCACCAAAACGATTATCGTGAGCCTCATTGCGTGGACCTTGCGTCATCGTCCGTCTGGCGCACGAACGTCGAAATGTTGTCATGCAAGGTCTTCAAAGAGGCTTCACGCGCATAAATCATGTGGCCGGAAGGATAGTAGTCATACTGAATATTGGCCTGCAGCCGCTGCGGTATCTGGAGGTGATGCATTTCGTACCAGCCCTCCATGAACTCCGTCGCCAGATCGAAGAGCCCGCCGTTCACCATCACCTTGAGGTCGGGGTCATAGCTCATCGCCGCCGCAAGATCCGGCATCACGTTGATGTTTGCGAGTGGAAATGGCGCCCCGGCCGGCTGATGGTGGGCGTCCCAACCCGCTGAAAGCTCCGCATAATCGTCCGGCCGGTAATACTCCGAAGACGTATACCGCAGCACGCCGCGGACATACTGGTTGAGCGCCGCAACGTAGGCTGAGCTGAGTGCCGCAGCCTGCGGATCGTAGTCGGCAAACTCGCCCAACGGGTCCATGTCGGGACCGTCAAAGCGAGTATCGATCCGACCCGTTGTCAGCCCGACGCTGCTTTGCAGAGTCTTCTCGAACTGACCGCCATCCACCCTCAGATTCGCCTTCTTCAGGTATGCGACCGGCAGGCCCGTGTAATCGTGTAGCTTTTGCGCGATCGCAGCGAATCGAGCCGCCGACAGGTCATTTCCCTGCGTGAGCGCGTCGGCATAGGGACCCATGGCGAACTGCTCGACCTCTTTCAAGAAGGGCAGTAATTGGGGAGGGTTGGACGGCAGCTCATGGTGGTACCAGGCCGTGGCGGCGTAGGTGGGAAGCACGAGCTCATAGGGCAGCTCGACGCCGGGATTCTCCTCCGGGTTGTCGGCGCTCAGGTCGGAATCCAGGCACTGGGAGATCATGATCAGGCCATTCAGTCCCACATCACGATCGAGCTCGAGGATTTTCGCCATCGCCGCCGCACGCGGCGTGCCATAGCTCTCACCCAGAAGATACTTTGGTGAATTCCAGCGGCCGTAGGTCGTGAGAAACTGCGTGACGAACGAGCTGAACGTACGAGCGTCCTGATCGACGCCATAGAACGAATCCGGTGCTTGCTTGCCCGCCACGCGGCTGAATCCGGTGCCAGGAGCGTCGATGAATACCAGGTCGCCGGCATCCAGCAGGCTGTAGGCGTTGTGGATGATCCGGTAGGGAGCTGCCGGCGTGTGCGAATGACTCGGCGTCACGACGCGCACCGGCCCAAAGGCGCCCATGTGCAGCCACATCGTTGAAGATCCGGGGCCGCCGTTGAAGAGGAAGATGAGCGAGCGGTTTGCCGTGGCGCCCCCTTGCTTGAAGTACGCGACGTAAAACATTGAGGCAACAGCTGGCCCAGCCGCAGTACCGGGAAAGGCGCTCTTCGCTGCGGGCACAGCGGCATCATCCCACCCCCTCGCATGCACGATGATCCTGCCCGCTACGGCGCGGTATTCAATATCGTGGCCCTCGACCCTTACCGAGCCGTGTGTCGTCACCGCTCCCGGTGTGAAGACACCGAAGTTCGCTTGGGAGTGCGCTGCGACCGCCCCATCGCCCGACGCCGCGGAAGCCCCGGTAATCGCGAGCAGCCCCGCACCAAAGACTCCCAAGATCGGTCTTGCTCTCAAAGTGCCTCCCAAATGCCGCGCGGCCCCGGCCGGGCGAATGCTTACTGGTCGCCGTCCTCGGACGCCGGAGGCAATTGGGAGCTCGCCCATGGTCCCACCTTCATCAGGTGATAGTCCGTACGTGGCTTCTCGCCCAGCAGATTTGCGATGAAGTAGTTCCAAACACGCTTCATGACATAGCCGGGAAGCTGATGACCGGCTTCGGGCACTATCAGCATGTCAAAGGGTTTATCGTGCTCGATGAGCGCATTGACCACCCGCAGAGTCTCCGCGGGCGGGTTGTTGCAGTCCATGTCGCCATGAATCAGCAACAGTTTTCCCTGCAGATTGCCGGCGTAACGATAGCTGGCCTGCTCTTCGTAGGCCGCGGCGGCAGCCGGCGAATCGAGCATTCCCTGGTACTTCTCGCCCCAATACCAACCGTAGATGCGAAAATCGTTGTTTCCGGACTCTTCGACCCCGACCTTGAAGAAGTCCGGAAAGCGGAACATCCCCGCGGTTGCGGTGTAGCCGCCTCCTGAATGCCCCATGATGCCGGCGCGCGACGCGTCGATCCACGGGTAGCGCTGCGACAATTGCTTGATCGCGGATACCAGGTCGGGAAGCCCATTGTCCAGGACATGCCCGTAGAAATAGTCCTGCATCGCCTTGGACCGGCGCGCCGTGCCGAGCGCCCAGAACCTGATCACGACGAAGCCGAAATCCGCCAATGACTGGCTCATGCCCTCATCGTGGGTGACCCCATCATCCGGGCTGCTTTTGACGGCCGTGGCATAATTGTCGGGACCATTGAAGGTCCAGTCCGCGCTACCGGCGAAGGGGCCCGGATATACGTTCGCGATGATGGGATATCGTTTGGCGGCATCGAAGTCATACGGCAGGTACATGACTCCGTACAGATCAGTGGCGCCGTCACGGGCCTTGACGGTGAACACTTTCGCCGGGGCGCCAGCCCGACCTTCCGCAGGTCCTCGTCCTCTCCTTGCGCCACTTGCATGATGACCTTGCCGTCCGCGCGCCGCAGGACCGTCACGGGCGGCTGCTCGACCGATGACTCGGTGTCGAGGAAGTACTGGCCATTTGGAAACCACTGCACGAGATGATCTCCTGGCTCCGGCGTCAGCGGAATCGAATCGGATCCGTCGAGATCGATTCGATACAGATGCCGGTAGTACGGGTTGCCCGGGTCCTTTGCCCCAGGTGGTGAAATAGAGCTGATGCGCGGCGTCATCGAGATGAATGAGCTCCGCCGCCGAGAAATGGCCGCGGTCGATCTGATTTCTGAGGTTGCCATCCGCCCCATATCGATAGAAATGACCCCAGCCGTCCCGCTCCGAAAACCATATGACGTCGGAGCCCTTACCCGCCACCGCGATCGCGGGCATGCCGTCGTCGTTATCTCCGTTGCTCAGCTCCGCGAAAGTCGGCGACGATCTCGTGCACTACGGTCCGCACCGAGTCAGTTCGGTGTCGTACAGGGATAGCGTCAGAGATTTTTCACCCCTGGCGGCGGTCAGGACAAAGAGCTGCTTGGAGTCCGCGGTCCATTGGGCGCCGGTGGGGTATTCCACTATATCCGTCGGTGGCACATTCAGGCGCTTGGAGCTGCGCCGCGCGACATCGACTACGTAATAGGTACCCTGTGGAACGTGCTCATCACCCGGGGCTGCGTAGTAGTAGCTGTGGTCGACGGGCTGGTTGCTCGTCGATGAATAGAGCGGATAAATCCTGAGACCTCTGATGTCCTCTCGCCTGACGACGAGCTTCGAGGAGTCGGGTGCCCACGCCATGATGCCCTGGGTCGGCTTATAGCGGTCGGAATCCAGACTGGCGACTTCCATTGCCATCTTGAATCTGGGTCCGTAGCTCCAGAGCGCGCTGCCGTCCTGCGTCAGCGCAATGGATCCAGCCGGCGGCGCCTCGAAAGGCGGCGCCAGCGCCTTCTCGGGAATCGGTCCCGCGGGTGCCGGATGATCGCAATCGGCTCGTTGACCGCTGGGATAGAAATTTCCGACGGTCTGCGCGAGCGGCCCGCCAAACCGTGAATTGCCTGCCGCTGGCTGATAATCCCCCTGGCGGTAAGTCATCGTGTGTCGCCCGGTCGAGCTTCGCGGGTCGAATGTACACATTGTGATTCCAGATGAACGCGTCCCAACGCCCATCCGGTGAGCGCACCGCCCACTTCGGAGTCGCCTTCGCCAAAATCGCTTCGCTCTGTGCGGTGGCGGCGGCGTGACACCGCGACGTCGATAGATCACATAGATACCTGCCGGATGACAAATCAAACCACAGCGCCTTCTCGTCAGACGTAAGCGACCAGTTCGGGAGGTGCTGGGCGCTGATTTCCCGGTCAGTGAGCCTGCCGAGCGATTCCGCTACGCTCGCGGCGTCGAAAAGAGGTCTGCGTGTGCCATTCCTTGGGTCCACGAGGAATGTCGTCCCGGGATGGTCGTGCGTTGCCTCCGAGGTATAGTAAAAGCGCGCCCCGTCGTTGAGCCAATGAGGAAAGACTCGGCCGCCGAGCGTCATCGGGTTCATGGCACGCACAGCATCCGCCCAGGCGTAATTCTGTGCGCTCATCGTCTTCTCGGCACCCGGTGCCTGAGCGGCCACGACGATGAGAATGGCGGCAGCAGTCGTTTTGAGCACCAAGGATTTCATCATGACTCCCGGCTGCAGGACGTTATTGCGGTTACAGATGCCAGTCGACCTGTACGCCACCCGTCAGCGGAACGACGTAGAAGTCCGTGACCGCGGAGCCGAAGTATTCGGCGGCGGTCACACCCCGTTTGTCGGTTAGATTATCAACATAGGCGGCCACGGAGAAGTTCCCGAAATTCGCGCCCATGCGAAAATCGAAGGTACTGTAATCTCCAACCGGAAGTGCGTCGACGAAAGCGCTCGGCGCGCTCGACAGGTAACGATGTGTCAGCGAGACGTAGGGCGCATGGCCAACATCGAAGTGATATGTCGCCGTCTCTGACGTGCTCCACTTGGATGCTCCGGGGAGCTCAGCACCCGACTGCAGGGTGGTTCCGCCCCCCAGCGCCAGCGCTTGCGTCAGCTGCGCATCCAGATAGGTGATATTGGCGCGCAGATCAAAAGAGTCCGTGGGCGCCCACTCGATCGCGTTCTCGAGGCCCGCGCTCCTCGCGGCCGCCGCATTTGCGACGTAGGTGTATCCATCCGGTCGGTTGAGCCTGATTTGTATGTTCTGCCAGTCCACGTAGAAGATCGTGGAGTCGAGGGACAGGGTCCGATTCAGCATCGCGCTGTGAACGCCGATCTCGTAGTTCGTCAGACTGTCCGACTTGTACGTCGGTGGCGTTTGAAAGCTGGGTATGGGCGGGACGAGATTGACTCCTCCCATGCGAAATCCCGTCGAAACCAGGGCGTACACCAGGAAATTCGAGTTCGGCTGAAAGGTCAGTGACCCTTTGGGGATGAAGCCGTCGCCCTTTTGCGTGCCGGCAACTATGTCGTACGCAGTTCCTGGCACACCGGAGGCGGTTTGCGTGAACAGCCTGTCGTGGTAATACCGGCCGCCAAAGGTGAGGCGCCATTTGTCGTTGAAGTGATAGGTCAAATCCGCAAAGGCCGCCTCCTCGGTGGATTTATACCAGACGGTGAAATCGAAAATGTCCACACCGCTCTCATAAGTCGGCGTCGGATACGGCTCGAAGAATTTCCCGTAATACAACCCTGCGAGCCACTCCAGCTTCTGGCCGCTCGGTGAGCTCAGGCGAACTTCGGCCATTCGGGAGAGGTCTCGGGCATAGGCGGGAGAGGTCGTGGGGACTCCGCCGTAAAAGGGCGTCAGGTCGCCGTCCGACACCTGAGTCTTGTTCGAATAGGCGGTGGTCACGCTGAGATTGGCAAACCCCAAATCGCCGTTGAACTTGAGACTGTTGATCTGGTTTACGAAGGTCGCATCCTCCGCAATGATGGTATCGCGCTTCAGGGTGCCCAGCGCCGGGAAGGCGTAGAAGCCGTCGCCGCTGTGGGCATCATCGCGAAAGCTCAGGAAGCTCAGGCTGAATCGACTGTTGATCTGCCAGAGCGCATTGAGTCGGTAGTCGAATACCCGATGGGTATTGGTATCGTCGCGACCGATGCCGACGTTGTCCAGCCAGCCCGGATCGAAATGCTCAGCGGCGGTCAGACGGATGCCGAACACGCCGGGGACCAGAGGCACGTTCACCGCACCGTCGACCCTCTCCCCCACCTGTCCGGAATTCTCGGTGCCGGAGAGCCCGGCCTCGGCCAGCGCCTGGTAACCGTTCAGCGATACGGGATTGAGCACGTAGTTGACTGCTCCCCCGAGCGTGGCGGACCCGAAGAGCGTCCCCTGTGGCCCCTTGAGGACCTCCACTCGCTGGACGTCGAACACGTCGAGATCAGGGACCGCCATCGCGAATCCGGGATCGGTCAGGGGAATGCCATCGAGGTAAATGCCGGTAGTGCTTTGCCCTTGATCGGGAAAGACGGTGGCGGTCCCGATTCCCCGGATCGTCACGTTGCCCACGCCGGGTGTCGAGGACTGGAAGATAACTCCCGGCGCCTGTGAGAGATAGTCCTGGAAGCTTTGCGCTCCGATGGCCTGGAGCTCGCCTCCGGTGAAGGCGGTGACGGAACCGGCGACCTGGAAGAGCGGCTCGGCGCGCTTCGTCGCCGTCACGATGACTTCCTGAAGCCTGCCGGCCGGCGTCGGCTCCGTTGCCGTGGTGTCCGTGGGCAGTGTTTGTCCTATCGCGAGCGCTGGTATTTCGAGCGCTGCCATGATGAGAAATCTTCGCGAGAGGGATCTGGAAACAGATTGCATGTGCTTTACCCCCGAACAGCGTTTGCCAAATCTGTACTTAAATTTCCAAGAAGTCAAGTGTACTTGCCGATTTGTCAACTATAGCCGCGAAGCGTATACAGCGTATGATTGTGCTGAGTCATCGCGCGCGAGGGGTTGAGGCTTTGGAAAAACCATCGGGAAAAGACGGCCCCACCCTGGGATCCGCCCTTCGGTCCATTCGTGCCGAGCGCGGCTGGAGTCTGCGCGATGTGAGCGAGCGGACCGGGCTGTCGGTCTCGATGCTCTCCAAGGTGGAAAATGGCCAGCGCTCGCTCACCTATGACAAGCTGCTGCAACTCTCGCAGCGCCTCTCGATCGACATCTCCAGGCTGTTTTCGGACCGGGGCGCGGAGCCGCAGCCGAACCCACATTCGGGGCGGCGCGCGGTGCAACGACGAGGGGCGGGGTTCGTCGTCGAATCGGGCGTCTACACCTACCGGTACCTGGCGCAGGAACTGGTGAGGAAGAAATTCCTGCCGGTGCTGATGGATCTGAATTCGCGCTCGATCAAAGATTTCGGTGCGCTGCTGCGGCACGGAGGCGAGGAATTCGCAATGGTGCTCGAGGGCGAGGTCGACGTGCACACCGAGGTCTATGCGCCATTGCGTCTGGCAGTTGGAGATTCGATCTATTTCGACAGCAGTTTGGGCCATGCCTACATCAATGCCGGTGCCGGGGCAGCGCGCATGCTGGTGATTGCATCGGATGCAATACCGAGCGAATCGGCCGAGATACCGACTCTGGAGCGAGTTGCCCTGCGCGGTGAGTCCGCCTCGGGCGGCACGGGATCCAGGAAACTGCCGCGCCCCATCCCCGAGGCGGGACGCTCGACCGAGCCAAGCCAGCTTCTCTCCGCACCTCAATCCGCCGCCGCGCCGAGATCCGCTAGCCGCCCGCGTCGGCGATAGCCTCGTACCGCGCCGCCTCGGTCATTGGCGGCACAGGCTCACCCGCCTGTTGACAATTTGGCAACTATTTGTACAGGATGGCCCTCTGCCGAGGAGAGCGGGCTTTGGGCGAACCCTTGAAGGACGTAGATCTCGATGCGCACGAACGCGCGCTGCTGGGCGGGGCGGCCGGTGGCGGCGCTGCGCTGGCTATGCGCGTCATCGTCGCAACCGCCGGGGTACTGGGTGCGAAGCGACTCGTACAGATTCGGTCCGCCCACATCGACGGCTGCCTGTATCACGGTGACAGTGGGACTCTTTTCGCGGAGCGGTTGGTCGGTCTGGGTGCCCGCGTCGCGGTGCCGACGACACTCAACGTCGGCGCGCTCGACCTCTTGCATAGCGGGTTAGTGCGTCTCGGGCCTGCGGCCCGCGAAATGGCCCACCGAATGATGGCGGCGTACATCGCCATGGGTTGCCGGCAGACTTGGACCTGCGCCCCCTATCAGGCGGGGCATAGGCCCGCTGCTGGAGAGGACGTGGCCTGGGGCGAAAGCAATGCGGTCGCATTCTGCAATTCCGTATTGGGTGCGCGTACCAACCGGTATGGCGACTTCCTCGACATCTGCGCGGCGATCACCGGTCGCGCCCCGCAGACCGGGTTGCATCTGCCCGAAAACCGGCTGGCCAAGGTGCTGATCGATGCGACCTCAGTGCCGCAGGGATTTTGGCGTGACGACATCGCTTTCCCCATTCTGGGAGCCTGGCTGGGTCGTGCGATTGGCCAGCGCGTTGCGGCAATCGAGGGGATCGGGCGTCCTACTGAAGATCAGCTCAAGGCCCTGGGGGCGGCCGCTGCATCGAGCGGCTCGGTGGGTCTCTTTCATGTCATCGGCGTCACTCCCGAGGCACCGTCCCGCTCCGTTGCCTTCGGCACCTCGCAGCCGCAGGAGACTATCCGCCTCGACCTGCCGACACTGACGACAGCCCGGGCCAGCCTCTCGACCATCAACCGTAGCGCCGGAGAGTCCATAGACGCGGTCGCTGTCGGCAGCCCCCATCTCTCGATCGACGAGCTACATACCCTTGATCGGCTGCTCGGCGAACGAAAGTGCAGCAAGCCTCTCTACGCTTGTACCGGACGACACGCACTCAATGGGCTGCGCCGAGAAGTGATAGAGAGTTTCAACGACCGTGGCGTGATCGTCGTAGTCGACACCTGCATTGTCGTAACGCCGGTGTTGCCCGCGGGCTCGGGTATCCTGGTCACGAATTCCGGTAAATTTGCGCACTACGCACCGCAAAACACCGGATACGACGTCGTCTTTGCAACCTTGGTGGAATGCGTCGAAAGCGCTGTCCGCGGATCACTTTATCTGAGTCCGGATGCATCATGAGAGGTGAGGTCATTATTCCGGGACTGCCTGACGAGGACATCGAGCGTGTCCCAGCGGTCATCCTCACTGACCCGATCAGCTTCTGGGGTGGAGTCTCTCCAGCCGACGGCCGGCTCACCGATCTCCGGTCTCGAAGTCACAACCGGCCCATCACCGCTACCGCGCTTTTCATCAGCGAGCTCAGGGGGTCTTCATCGGGTAGCTCGGTGCTGCTCGAGCTGATCTACCGCCGCCTGGCGCCCGCGGCCATCGTTCTCGATTCTCCGGACGCCATCCTCGCCCTGGGCACGATCGTCGGCCGTGAGATGGGCTGGAAGTCGCCTCCGATCCTCCGCCTGTCCGCCGCGGAGCAAGGACTGATATCCGACGGAGTTGTTGTTTCGATTACCAAGAATGGCCACCTGACTGTGCATCCAAGCGTATGTTGACTCGACTCGACTTCGACTCCGTCCAGGCGCACGCAAGCGTCGCCGAACTCATCGAACCCCTGCGTCATGCTTTCATCGAGGGCATAAACGCACCTGCGCGAAGCCACTATGAGCTTGGCGAGTCCCCCTCAAAGAGTCTCTTGGTCATGCCCGGATGGCGTCACGGAGGACACTTAGGGGTCAAGATCGTGACGGTGTTCCCGGACAACGAGAAGCGGGGCTTGAGCTCCGTCAACGGGGAATACCTTCTGATTTCTGGAGAGACCGGTGAGCCGCTGGCTCTGCTCGATGGACGAGCGTTGACGCTGCTTCGCACTGCGGCTGTCTCCGCGCTTGCTGCGGACCTTCTTGCTGCGCCTGATGCGCAGACCCTGCTGATGATCGGCACCGGCGCGCTTGCGGCCTACCTTATTGAAGGCCAGCTCGCAGTCCGGCGCTTCAGGTCGGTGGGGATCTGGGGTCGCACACCGGCGAAAGCGACTGACCTCGTGAATCGCCTTCGCGGCTGCGGCCTGCCCGTGGACGTCGTTTCGGATCTCGAGACCGCCACTCGCAGAGCCGACGTCATCTGCTGCGCCACCATGGCGGGCGCCCCCTTGGTCGCAGGCCGATGGCTCAAGGAGCGCGCGCACTTGAACCTCATCGGCAGCTTCCGCCCGTCCATGAGAGAGGCCGACACCGACTGCTTTCGAGACTCCCTCGTGGCCGTCGATACTCTCGACGCTCTCGAGGAATCAGGAGACCTGATAGAGCCCCTGCAAGGCCAAATCGTGAAGCGCGATCAGATCGTCCAACTGCGGGATCTCGTTGTGAAAGGCGCTCCGATGACTCCCTCGCGGAAAAGCGTCTTCAAATCGGTCGGGAGCGCTCTTGCGGATCTATCCGCAGCCGAATGGATCTATCAGCGCTCCTGTGAGCGATCCGCGCGATGATGCTGCCCGCCCTTCTAACATGCCTGGCCGTCCTGACCATCGCCTTTGGCGTATGCCTTGCCCTCAAAGCCAGACATCATGCGCTCGGCCTGTCTCCCGAGCCCATCCTGCTCGGCTTCGTGGCCAATTTTTTCGACACGCTCGGCATTGGGTCCTTCGCGCCCACGACGGCGTACATGAAATTCCGGCGCACCGTCCCGGACGAGCTCATTCCTCCTACCCTGATAGCAGGCTATGCCCTTCCCACAGCCGTGGAGGCATTCGTATTCATTACCAGCGTGCGTATCGATGCCACGCTGCTGATCGTATGCATTCTGATGTCCATTCTCGGAGCTCTCCTCGGCGCGTCCATTGCGGCAAGAATCCCTGTTCGTCAGATTCGCCTTCTGATGGGCGCGGGCTTGCTCATCGCCGCCGCACTCTTCGCCCTGGCCAATCTCGGAGAAATACCTGCCGGCGGCACTGCCAGCTCTCTTGGACCCGCATCGTTCGCGCTGGCCGCGTTCGCCACTTTCACACTCGGACTGCTGGTGAATGTCGGGATCGGAATCTACGGCCCCCTGCTCATAACGTTCAGCCTTCTGGGCCTCGATCCGCGCGCCGCCTTTCCGGTGATGATGGGTAGCGCGGCATTCCAAATGCTTGCCGACGGAATGAAATTGATCAGGATCCGGCCGCTCAACCCCACGCTCTTGCTGAGCATGGCGATTGGCGGCTTTCCTGGAGTCCTGATTGCCGCCTTCCTGGTCCGGTCACTGCCGCTGCAACCTCTGCGATGGGGTGTGGTCGTAGTCGTTTCGTATGCCGCGCTTTACATGCTGCTCTCGCCCACCGCATCCGTAGGAGGTACCCCCTCGGCTCAGAAACTGAGCTAGACGATAAACGCTGGGGAGCGACGTTCGCCTTTCCTGAGTTATTGCCACATTAGTCAATGCCGCCCGCCGACTTGCCCCTGCGGTCCCGTCCCGACGAGTACCCGTTGCTTCCTCACCAGCCGGCCGTAGTAACTGACCGCTCCGAACCGCTCATCGATGACCTTCTCCGCGGCGTTCAGCGTCTGGATCGCGGCTACCGTATCGCCATTGGCGGCGAGCAGTTGCGCATGGACGATGTCCCATATCGCATACCGCCACGCCTCCGACGGGGATTGAGGATGCGCCTTCTGCAGGAGTTCCTTTGATCGGGCGAGCAACGTCGCGGTTCGGGAGACATCGCCGTTTGCGATCGCCAGCCGCGCCTCGTTGAGCACGACCTGGTCCAGGAGCTGACTTTGAGAGCTACTCTGCGCGATCGACTGCGCGCGCTCGAGCTCCTGCTGGGCCACCTGCAAGTGGCCGTTATCCATATCCATCATCGCCAGACTGTTGAGCGGTGCGATCAGGTCCTCGCTTTGGGCGCCCTCGAACTTTTCCGTCATGGAGAGCGCTTGCCGCATCAGCGGTTCTGCGTTCGCGATATCGCCTGCCATGAGATCGGAGCGCGCGATGTTGTTGAGCACGGTCGCGATCTCGGGGTGCTCGGCTCCATACACTTTCTCGTAGATGGGTAATGCCTGCTGGTATTGCCTCACTGCGTCCTCGTAATGCCCGGACATATAAAGCACGGCGCCCAGATTGTTCAGCGATTGACCGGTGTGGGGACTCGTCATGCCGAGGGCGGTCTGGTGCAGAGTGAGCGCCTCGCGCATGGGCCCTATTGCGCCGGCGAAGTCGCCGCGGTCGAATAGAGTCGTGCCGAGGGAATCGAGCGTATCCGCCAGCACCTCCTGATTCTCCGGCGTGGCAGGCCGCGCGCGATCGGCCGTGAGCGCCTGACGACACAGGTTCTCGGCCCGCTCGTAATCACCTTCGTCCGCCAATAAATCCGCAAGACCGGCGAGCGCCGCCGAGCGCCACGGGTTGGAAGGCTTGAGGTGTTTCCGCGCCAGCTCGACGGCCTGTCGTAGATCGGGCTCTGCCGCCGCATCCTGACCGTCGTCGTATAGGGCGGTTCCCGCAGCTAGCAAGGTGCGCACGCGCAATGCGTCCGGCATCGCGGCACTGGCTTCGTCGTTCAGGGCCTGCCTCAGGATGGCTTCGGCCGGCGGATAAAGTCCGAGCCCGGTGTAAGCCTTGCCAATCGCAGTCTGCAACTCAGCGCTTACCCGAGGCTCATCGGCGAGTTCCGAGTGGATCGAGCTCGCGCCCACGTCCAGCATCTGTTTGGCGGTGATTTGATCGCCGTGGCTTTTCTCCGGATCGGCGTCCTGGAACATGTCCTCGAGGAAAGCGGTGGTACGCGAAGCGACCGCCGTCTCAACCAGGGCCTCGTTTCTCTGTTCGCGCGCGACCAAGGCCAGCACCGTTACGACCGCCGCGAATGCTCCGAGGCCGCGCACCAGGTGCATCCTTCTGCTTCGCTCCTGCGCAAGGGAGCGCTCAATGTACGCAATGAGGCTCGCATCGGTGTCGAGACGATGATCTCTCAGGAGCCGTCGACCATCGGCAAGATCGATGTCCGCGAGGAGGCCTGCTTCCGGCCGCATGCGCCGGCGCAGTGTCCGCAGCCAGCGTAATTGCGCGCCCTCCCGCGAGTCTTGGGCAGTGCCGCTATCGCCCACCTCCTGTACCGCAAGCCAACGGTCATAGCGTTCCTCGATCCGCCGTCGTATGCGGAGCGCTTCGGCGTTGTTCTGAACGAAGTCCCTGGCTGTGGGCCAGCTGGACAGCAGCGCCTCGTGGGCGACCCGAACCGAGGCGCCGGCGCCCTGATTCACGTCGGTCACGAGTAAGCGTGCACTGGCATCGAGAAATGCATCGACGAGCCGGCGCCGTGGTGTCCCGGGAGGAAATGTCGACAGAGGAACGCGGCGCGCGACGTTACGCTCGACGTCCGCTTCTGAGGATCCTTTGGTTACGAGGGCGAACAGCACCGAGCTCAACGCAAGCCGATCTTCCGGCGCACACGCCTCGAGCACGGCATCGGCCTTCTTCGCTATCGCTCCCTGCAGTCTTCCGAGACTCTCGTACGTGGCGTACGTAAGTGTGTCGCCCTGGCCGTCGATGATATCGACGCGGTAGAGTTGATCCAGCACGTACGACAGCAGAGGCAGCGCGCCCGGCTCGCGCCCTACCTCTTCCGCGATGACATCGTTGAGCGGCACATTGGTCGTCGCATGGACCTCAAACGCCACGTCGGCGGCCTCCGCCGGGCGACGGATCATCTGGCTCAGCTGCGCGGGTCCGGGAGGCAGCAGCTCCAGCCGACCGCTGCCCTCGGACAGGCGGATGAGCTCGGGTGTCTGGTCGGCGCGGTGCCAGAAGTCCTTGCGCATCGCGGCAATCACCCACACGATTCCGGAGCGTGCCAGACCCGCAAGCAGCTCGATGAAGTGCTCACGCTGCTGCGGGGATATTCCATCGATCGTGAACAGCTCCTCGAGCTGATCGACAACGAGCAGGAGTTTCGCGCTCTCGTACTCGAGCATGCGGCCCGATCGTTTCGCCTCTACCGCCGCCTGCCCAAGCGCCATCCCGATCGGATAGGCAGGCGCAGTCGAGGCGGTTCGCAGGTGCGCGGCCAGGCTCGCCACCGATTGGCCATCACCCAGCAGCTGCGGCAGTCCCTCCTCCGCACCCGTTCCGACCGTCAGGCGACGCGCAAGAGCATCGAACAGGTCCTCTCCCTCTCCCGCATCGCTCGGACGGAATACCACGCGGCCGAGGAACGCCGCGCCCGCGACTCTTCGTGGCAGGAACAGCTTCGGTGCGATCCCTGACTTGACGAGGGAGGACTTGCCGGAGCCGCTCGCCCCGAGCACCAGCAGAAAGGGCGTCCCCCGCTCTGCGTTGCTCGTCAGTTGCAGCATTCCCTTGGCGAGCCATTCGTCCTGGCCGAAGAATATGGGAGCGTGCTCGAACTCGTATGACTCGAGTCCGCGAAAGGGCGGCAGCGGCCAAGCCTTGGTCGTGCCTCGACCCGAGCTCGCCCGCAGAGCCTCGACACGCCGCTCGATCAGCTTGCGCAGGTGCATCTCCAGAGCTGCGGCAAACTGGTCATCTGTCTGATAAGAGGTGTAGGCACCGGTGAAGATGCCCTGATTCAGGAAGTGCCGCTGCCAGAAGGTGTTCAAAGCCCTGAGCTGCTGCGACTGCTGCTCGAAGAGATTCGGGTCGCGGGTATCGAATGGCGCCGGGCTGTCGTTCCGATACACCAGCAGATCGGGGGCGCCGCGCTTCTTGGCCGACTGTAGTGCCTCCTCGAACTCCCACTCCGTACCCGTGACAGGCATGCGTCCGTCCATACCGCGATACTCGCGCACACTCGTACGCTCCGGCATGGCAGTGCCGAGCCGCGACCAGACGATGAGCACGACCACGTCGAAGGCGCTCGGCGGCTCTATCGAATCCTCGAAATGACCCGAGGCGAGCATCGCCTCGAATTCCCACAGATAGGGCTCGATCAGGAGATAGCGTGCGTAATCCTGCGCGAGCTTCTCGATAGTCAGTACCGCCAGCTCGCGGGCCCGCTTTACGTCGCCCGGGGAGGAAACAAAGATGCGGAATCCCGGTTTCACCGGCCGCATGCTATTGCGCACGGATAGAGCTGGCAAACCAGACCCGCTGCCCGAATGGCGGCGGCGCGAGGGCACGGCCATCGTGTTTCGCTGTCGGAATTCTTTACGTGCCGCGGCAAGTTGTCCGCACCGGCATCGGGAGGACCGTTGCAACCCATTGACTTCGGGACTAATTCAGACAAATCGGCACATTCCTTGCATCATGTCGCCCGCGGGTGAGGGCGGCCCGTGTCGGATACATCCAGGGGGTCACCACCATGAGAATCCGTAGCGCAATCCTCTGCTCGGCGGCCCTGCTCGCCGCCTCACTGAGTCCTCTGACTTACGGCAAGGCCATCCGCGTCGATGGGCCGCCTACCCTGGGGACCTGCACGACGGTGCCGATCGACGCCTTCGCCGCCGATCTGAATCCGAACGTCGGAGTTGCCATCACCAGCGAATGCAATTCGACGAGCGGTGTCGATCAGGCGCTCGGAGACCCGTTCGAGGCCGGCGACAACTCCTACTCCAATGCCAACCTCTACGACTGGGACACCGCGGGGCAGATCATCGCGCAGGTCGCGAACTACACCCTATCGACTGGCGATGAATCGGCCAACTCAATCGGAATTGGCGGCCTGACGGAAATCGAGTTCAACTACACGGATTGTACGAGCGCCGGACCCGCGGAGTTGACCCTGGGTGGCGTGCACTACTCTGCCTCGTGCAGCGCCACAAACAGTTCGACCCTCGTCTTCGACGGCTCGGGACTCGTGGGCTGGCTGACCAACAGCAATGACCTCAACGCCTGCGTCGCGGGGCGAAACTGCCTCTCGGGGTCGGGATGGTCGACCGGGACCTCGCAAGTTCCCGAACCGGGCTCACTCGCTCTATTCGGGCTCGCCGCACTCCCCCTGTTGCTTACGCTGCGACGCTGGAAGATTCGGACGCGAATTATTAGCGTTTAAGATCTCGCATGCCGCGTCTTCGGCTGTTCACGACCCGCTTGGAGCTCGTGGCCACCACCCTGCAGCTGGCTCGAGCGTAAGCCGACTCGATATCGCCGCGTCACGCTTTCGGCCCCCTGTTGTGAGCATCCCGTGACGCGTTATTGAGCGCGTCGTCTCAGAACGCCGTCGTTGTTGTTATATTGTTGGACCCGCCCCACTCGCAGACTCGGAGCCCGCCGGGGGAGCGCGCCAGTTGTGCGGCGTCGGTCTGCCCCGCCGCAGCCGGCTATACATCTGGTACGGCGGCCGCGTCAACGCGACCCCCTCGGAAGCAGGGCTCGGGGCTGCGCAAGGCCCTCTCCTGCTATACTTCTCGGGAGATCTGAGCTCTCAAACCTCCACGAAAAGAAGGGTTTCCAAGTGATCGGCAGTCCACTCGTAATCGCGGCACAGGCGCGGGCGCGCATGCAGGCCGTGCTCGGCAAGATCAAGCAGGGCGAGAACGTCGGCGCCAGCGGCCTGGTCAAGCTGCGGAACACCCCCAAGGAAGCCGATATCGTCATCACCTCCTGCGAGGTGAGCCCGGCACACGGCACCGGCACCCTGCTGCTGCGCATGTTCCCGCAGAGCTCGGACATCATTTCCCTGCGCAGCAGCAACTTCTACGATGGCACGCAGGAGTTCGGCGGTGCGCAGCACTGCCTGCCGCTCGCACAGAGCTCCCTGCCGGAGATCACCTCCTGGTTGAAGTGGTGCGTCGCCGGCACTCGCATCCGCCGCATCATGGTGCTGCCCTATCTGCCGGTAGATCCGCTGGTGGCGCTCACGGCGCAGGAGATCACGGGGGCGCCCCTTTGTACTTACATAATGGACGACAAGAACGTCTGCGCCGATGGCATCGACGATGGATTGATGGGGCGGCTCGCGGAGAAATCCGGCCTGCGCCTGGTCATTTCCCCGGAGATGCGGGACCGCTACGCGAAGAAGTACGGCCTCAGCTTCTTCGTCGTTCCCCCGCTAGTGCCGGAGTCGCTGCTCAAGCGCACGCCGGTATTTCCGCCGGCGGGCACGAACCCCCATCACGGCGTTCTTCTCGGCAACGTCTGGGGCCAGCGTTGGCTCGATATGCTGCGCACCTGCCTGCGCGGCAGCGGTTTCAGCGTCGACTGGTATTGCAATCAGAAGGTCCCGGCCGGCCTCAAATTCGATCGCGCGGAAATGGCCGCCGACGGCATCATCTTCAATGAGCCGGTCGCCGAAGCCCAGTTACCCCAGCTGCTCGCGCGCTATCCGTTCGCCCTGGTGCCGACCGATACCCTCGACGGCCACAGCCCACCGAGCGTGCGCGCCATTGCGGAGCTCAGCCTCCCCAGCCGCATCCCGACCATGGTCTCCATGGCCCATCTGCCGGTGCTGGTCGTTGGCAGCCCCGCGACCTGCGCGTCTCGCTTCGTCACGCGCTTCGGGCTCGGTGAGGTCGTACCCTACGAGCAGGCGGCGATCACAGCGGCCCTATCGCGTCTCAACACGCCCGCGGCCCAGACGGAGATCCGCACTCGTGCGGCAAAACTCGCCGGTGAGCTCACCGCCGAGGGCAGCGCGGACTGGATCTGGAAGTCGCTCGAGGCAGGTGAGCCCTTGGACCTGCGCTACGAGGACATGATGCCGCCGGACGCGGCCTGAGGGCGGAGCAGACAATGGTCGCAGTATCCGGAGAAGCGGTATTCGAGCGTATCGAGCAGACGCACAAGCTCATCGCGGAGCTCGAGCCGATCCTGCAGAGCCTGGTGATGAACGACAGCACTATCATCGACGGGCTGGCGCAGATGCTCGCCACGCTGCAGCACATGCAGAACCGGACCGAGGAGCAGGTCACCGGTTTGTCGCAGGACGTCGGGCAGGTGACCGCGGCGCTCACGCGCTTGGGAACCGCCTCGCGCCCGCAGTCGGCAGACTCTGCGGCGATGGATCGCAAGGATCCCGAGATCAGTCTGCTCGCGCATCTCCTGCCCTTCATGCCGAACCCCATCGCGTTCGACGTTGGCGCCAACGTCGGTGCCGTTGCCCGCTCACTCGTCGAGGCGGGCTACGAAGTATTTGCGTTCGAGCCCTTCCCTTCGAGCTTCGCCGCTCTCGAACGCGAAGCGGGGCAGCTGTCCTCGCGACTGCATCCTTTCCCGTGCGCCATCGGTGCGCAAGATGGCACGGCGGAGCTGTTCGTCGCCGCCGACACCTCCGGCGGCGCCAAATGGGACACATCTCTGTTCCACAGCACAGTGCGACACCCGATGCTCCGGGACCTGGACTTCTCCGCGGCCCTGGAAGTTCAAGTACGCTCGCTCGCCAGCCTGTGGCACGCCGGTCAGATTCCGGCCGAGGCTGCGGTGCTGAAGATCGACACGGAGGGCGCGGATCTCGAGGTCATCAAGGGTGTCGGACAGGCATCTTTCGTCGTTGTGGTCACGGAGTTCTGGGACCGACAGCATCCATTCGGGCGCGAGGGGCATGGCGACATCGCTGAGATAACGCGGGAGCTCCGTGCTCGCGGGTACCCCTGGCAGCTCGCGCTCTACCGCATCGATGAGACAGGGGAACTGGGCTTCACCTGCAACACGCGCATCTCCGTGGCGAAGTCCTGGGGCAACTGCGTGCACTTCCGCGACTTCGAGCTCTTCAAGCGTGCCGTCGCCTGGTGCGACCGAGTGTTTGCGAGCGGCTGACGCTCCCGCTAATCGAGCCGGATCAGCCGCCCGCTGCGGCGTACGGCGTGAGCGGTGTTACTGAAGAAGAGTCCCGCGACGGTAGCGGCCAACAATGCCCCCGCCGTTCCCTGCAGCAGCAGGTTCACCGGAAGGCCTTGCCCGCGCATCAGCTCTCGCATGCTCTCGAAAGCCTGAGTCGTGGGCAGCACCGCTGCGATCGCTCGCAGCGGTCCCGGCAGTGCGGTAAGGGGATAGAACACGCACGACAGCGGCATCAACAGGCCCGCCAGACCGTAAGCGAGCGTCTGCACGCGTGTGGAGAAGCGCAGGATCAGAGCGGTGACGAAGAGCCCGATCGCGGCGCCGAAGATGACTAGAATCGCCAGCGGGGCGAGCAGATGCAGCACCAGCGCCAGGCTGGGTGAGCCAGTGATCACGTGGCAGGCCAGTGTGATGAGCCCGAGCGCCAGCGACAGCTTGCCCAGATTCACCACCATCAGGCCGGCGACATACTCGGGAAAGGTCAGCGGCGAGGCGAAGAGCCCGGTGATATTGCGTGACCAGATCTCGGCCAGGAAGCCGACCGCGACATCGCGCTGAAAGGCCCGAAATGCGCCCCAGAGGATGATCCCGCCGACCAGCTGCGCCGGCGCCACGAAGGTCGATTGTCCGCCGCGTACCAGGAAGCGGCTGAAGAAGCCCCAGGTCACGACGTCCAGGAACGGCCAGAACAGCATGTCCGACAGCCGGTCGGGGTTGCGCACCGCATCGTAGACGTGGCGCCGGATTACGGCCTGGATGCGGCGCAGCATCAGATTTCGCCGCGAGCAGCGCGCGAGAAGACCTCGGCGAGCGCGGCACTGTCGCGTTCGAGGCCGAGCACCGCCCGCGTCACCTCGAGCGCGGTGCCACAGGCCACCACGCGGCCTCGGCTCAACAGCACGATGCGATCGCAAAGGTGTTGGATCTCCGCGAGATTGTGGGAAGTCAGCAGGATGGTCATCCCGCGGGCCTGACGTTCGCGCAGGATGACGTTGCGGGTGTGCGTCGCGATCTCGTTGTCGAGATATACCGTCGGCTCATCCAGCAGCAGCAGCTCGGGTCGGTTGAGCAGTGCCTTGCAGAGGCTCACCCGAATCACCTGCCCCGAGGAGAGCTTCGATACACGCGTATCCGCCGCCTCCCCCGCCACCCCGAAGAGCTCGAGAAGCTCGGCGATGCGCTGCGACGGCCGCGGCACGCCGTAGAGATCCGCGTAGATCGCGAGATTCTGCCGCGGGCTCAACTGTCCGGGCAATGACGCGTAGGGTGAAGCGATGTTCATTCTTGCCAGGCTCGCGCCGCGGTGTCTGGCAAAGCTGCGCCCGAAGATCTCGAGACTGCCGCCATCAGGCTCCAGAAGCCCACACAGCATGCCGATCACCGTGCTCTTGCCGGCGCCGTTCGGACCGAGGATGCCGAGGATCTCGCCTCGCGAAGCATGGAAGCTGACCTCGTCGACCGCGACCTTGTCGCCGAAGCGCTTGGTCAGCGCGGCGACCCGTAGCACAGCCTCGGGTGGTACGGCCTCTTCCATGTTGTCAGCTAGCGTAGCCTCTGCGTGCGCAACAGATCGTCGAAGTAGGCGATGGTCTTCACCAGTCCCTCGCGGAGTGGGGTGCGGGGCTGCCACCCGAGCGCCGTCTTAGCCTGCTCGATGTTGGGGCGGCGTTGCCGCGGATCGTCCTGAGGCAACGAGCGGCGCACGACCTCTGACTTGGAGTGGGTGAGATCGATGATGAGCTCGGCGAGGCTGACGATCGCGTATTCCTCCGGGTTGCCGAGGTTGATCGGCCCGGTGACCTCATCACCCGTTCGCATGAGCAATAGGAACGCATCGATCAGATCGTCGACATAGCAGAATGAGCGCGTCTGGCTGCCGTCGCCGTAAACGGTGATGTCCCTGCCGAGCAGCGCCTGCACGATGAAATTCGAAACCACACGACCGTCGTTCGGGTGCATGCCGGGACCGAAGGTATTGAAAATGCGCGCCACTTTGATTTGCAGGCGGTGCTGGCGCCAGTAATCGAAGAAAAGCGTTTCGGCACAGCGCTTACCCTCGTCGTAGCACGAACGCACACCGATCGGATTCACGTGTCCCCAGTAGCTTTCCGGCTGCGGACTGATCGTGGGGTCGCCATACACCTCGGAAGTCGAGGCCTGAAGAATCTTGGCCCGCAGACGCTTGGCGAGCCCGAGCATGTTGATGGCGCCGTGTACGCAGGTCTTGGTGGTCTGTACCGGGTCATTCTGGTAGTGAATGGGGCTCGCGGGGCAGGCGAGATTGTAGATTTGGTCCACCTCGACGTAGAGGGGGAACGTCACATCGTGCCGCAGCAGTTCGAAGTTGCCGCTGTCCATGAGAGGCTCGACGTTGCGGCGGCTGCCGCTGTAGAAGTTGTCTACACAGAGCACCTGGTGGCCCTCGGCGATCAGCCGCTGGCACAGGTGCGAGCCGAGAAATCCGGCGCCACCCGTGACCATGACGCGTTCTGGGCCATTGATGTTGGGTGCTGGACGCATGGGTTGGCCTCGAGTGCGCGTGCGGCCGTCTGCCGCTACGCCTGGGATGAAAGTGTCATGGAGGTGAATCGGATCGCGGGGTAGAACGGCTTCGTGTCGGGATAGCGGTTCCACTGCAGATATAGCTGGACCTCGAGATAGGGCTCGCCCCGCGCCGTCGGCGCCTCGAGGACCGTTGAAAACTCCGTCGTCCCATCCGCTGCGGTGTCGGATTGCAGCGCGAGCCAGCGGCCGCCGTGACATAGCCCGACTTCCGCGCCCTGTACACCCAATAGCCGGTCGGCCTTGAGCAGCAGCCGGCATCGACCGGCACCGTTCAGCCTGACATACAGGCGTGACACCTGGCGGTCCCCGGTCCACCACTTGCGCGGTTCGGAGTCCCGACTCGACCACGTCACGTCGATCTTCGCCGGCTCGAAATTCTCCCCGAGGATGATCTCGCCGCACGCCGAGCGGTGGACGGTGGTTGCCGCGAGACCTGCCTGATGCTCGCCGCGGCGCATCCGCTCCCGGAAGCGGCGCAGCCGCAGCGTGCTCGCGAGCGAGCGCGCCTTGGCGTAGGTCGCGTTCTCGATGGCAAACAGCGGCGCCAGTGCCGGCTCCCGCTCCAGCTCGCGCAGCCGCAAAAGCAGACCAGCAGCCTGACCCTGCTGCTCGGGCGCCGCTGAGTTGACGTGAGGCAACCGTGGAATGTGGCTCCATTGGAGCTCATCGGCCACGCAGGCCAGAAACTCATCGCCCCGCTCCAGAACGCCGACCAGCAGCATCTCCTCCAGAAAACCGAACACGGCGCCGAGCCGCTTCGCGAAGTAGCCCTCGAGGTCGAAGGCAGTGCCCGCGGCGGGATCGGCGAGCGCCTGGCGTAGCTCCTCATCACCATCGGTGACCGCCAGATGCAGGTGATTGGTCTGCACCACGATGTTGAACGGGAAGGTGCGCAGGAAGGGCTCGAAAGCCAACCCCTTGGCGGCGGCATGTTGCGGCAGGGAGGGTTCGCGCAGCGCGTGCAGATAGTGGGAGACGATCTGCGCGGCCGGGTCGCGCAGCAGCGTCAGGAAGCGGGCCCTCCCCCGAAAAGGAAGGGCGGCACCCCACCCCGGATGCCCGTGCAGCAGCGCCGTTGGCGCCAGCTCGGAAGCGGCCAGCCGCTCCGTGTAGGCACGGGGCAGGCTGTTGTCGGTCTCCGTGAAAATCTGCTCCGGCGGTGTCTGCGCGCGCAGCACGCTGATGAGACTCGACCCGCCGGTCTTCGGGATGTGCAGGAAGAAGAGCGGGGCCGAGCGCGATCTCATGCGGTGTACCCGAGCGCGTCGCGAAGCGATGCATATCCCGGCGCTCTCGAGAGCTCTTGCCGCGCACGCTCGGCGCCCGGGAGAGGCGCGCCGCGGGTGATCGTCGCGTCTGCGGCACGCACCAGGCTGCCGGTAACGGTCTGCACCTCGGAGAAGCGGCTGAGCGCCTCCGGCGTGTACGCGAGGTCGAGGGCCTGGCACATGGCGCGGAAGGTGGTCTCCGGCGTCTCCGTCAGATCCTCGTAGCGAAAGAGCGGCGCGCCACGGCGGTGCTCCAGGAAGGCTTGGGCGCCGGCGACGAACCGCTCCGCCGACAGCACGCGTTCCAGCGAGCGATGGGTTCGCAGGCTGGCGAGCTGATCCGCCGGGTGGCGCACGAGGTAGATGGGGCGTGGCCTGAGGAGCCCCGCAAGGGCCGCATCCAGGGAGAAATTCCCGGGTGGCGGCCAGATGAAAGGCAGACCGATGAAGTCGGCATAGTTGAAGTCGCGCACGAGCAGGTGCTGATCCTGCCGCCGCGCCCTCGCGGCAAGCCGCTGCAGCATCTCACCAAAGACCGGCGGATAGCCGATCTCCGCGTCGTCGAAGTCCGCGATATCCTCCAGCAGGTGCGGATGCCACTGGCGCAGCTGCTTCAGCGGATTCAAGGTACCGGCAAAAAGGTGCACCGAGCGCGGATTGGTCTCGCTCAACACGATCGTGCGCGGCAGTGCCCCGAAGAGGCGCGAGACCAAAGTGCCACCACACCCGCCAAGGGTGCGGATGACGGGGAGATCTGGCAGAGCGGCCGACATCGCTCAGGACGAGCGGCGTGCCAGACGCTCCTGCCGCTCCACCAGCTCGCCGAAAATCGCATCCAGGTTCTTCTCGAGGCGCCAGCCGGGAAAGTGAGACTTCACCTTGGTGAGATCGGAGATGTAGCAGATGTGGTCGCCGACCCGGTTCTGCTCGGACAGGTGCCACTTCAGACGATGACCAAAGCCCTCGAGCAGGCGGATGGTCTCGAGGATGGAGATGCTGTTCTGCCGCCCGCCCCCGAGGTTGTAAACCTCGCCGCAGCGCGGGGCGGCGTGGAATTCGAGGAACAGGCTCACCACGTCATCGCAGTGGATCTGATCGCGCACCTGCTTGCCCTTGTATCCGAACACGGTATAGGGCTGCCCGGTCACGGCACAGTGGACGATGTAAGCGAGGTAGCCATGCAGCTCGACGGCGGCATGCTCGGGGCCGGTGAGGCAACCGCCGCGAAAGACGCCGATCGGCATGGAGAAGTAGCGGCCGAATTCCTGACACATCACGTCGGCGGCGAGCTTGGAGGCACCGAACAGGGAATGAGTGCAGTTGTCGATCGACATGCTCTCGTCGATTCCGTCGCGGCCGTTCGCATAATCCCAGCGCGTTTCGAGCTCGTTGAGGGGCAGATGATTCGGCCTGTCGCCGTACACCTTGTTCGTGCTGGTGAAACAAAAGGGTGTATCACGGCAGAAATCCCGAGCCGCTACCAACAAGTTGAAAGTACCGCCGCAATTGACGTCGAAATCCTCGTACGGAATCGACGCAGCCTTGTCGTGTGAGGGCTGGGCGGCCGTGTGCACGATGAAGTCGGGTCGCTCCGCCTGAATGAGGTCGCGGACCGCCTGCCGGTCGCGGATATCCAGCCAGTAATGCTTGTACGAGCGCAGCGTCGCCTCGTGGTGATGCACGGAGGCTTTGGTCGAGCCGCGAGCGCCGAAGAAGGTTTCGCGCATGTTGTTGTCGACCCCGCGCACCTGCCATCCCTCTTCGGCGAGACGCTGCACGCACGCCGAACCGATCAGACCACCCGAACCCGTCACCAGCGCCTTCATTTTTTAATCCTCATTCTTTAGCACGCACGGGCTCGTTTCCAGCCCATTGCGTAATGTCCGCGGGCCGGGAGCGCGAGACCCCTAAGCCTCATTTTTACCATACTTGCCGTGGCTTGGGCCCTGGCTTGGGTCACGACGGGATCGCGGTCACTTCTCGTAGATTCTTGAGGATTCTTAAGGCGCTTTCTCCGCGCCGCACAGCGGGAGTGCGGCCTCTGTGACTACCACGAGTACGCTGCTGCTAGCATCCAGCCGGTGCCGGCGGCGCAAGGGTTCACTGGCGGCCACTCGCAATAAACCCGCCACCCCCGCTGCTCCCGAGGGTGTGCTGTCCGGGCCGCCGGCCTGCCGCAGAATCGGCACGGCGGCCGCAAGCTCTGCCTCCGATACCAGCACCGGCGACGCCTCGAGGCTTTGTAGCACATCGAGTGCGGCGGCCGAGGCGACACCGCAGGAAAGCATGCCGGCCACCGTGCGCAGGTCGCCCGCAATGCGCACGGGACGGCCAGCTGCCAAAGCCATGGCGACGCAAGCGGCCGCCTCCGGCTCCGCCGTCGAGAAGGTCTTACGGCTGCGCGCCCGGGGGCACGGGTATCGCCAAGCCGCGCTTTACGACGCCCAAGGCGACATAGGTGGTGAATCGTTTTACGTTCGGATTTTCGGCCATCAACCGAGACATCAGCTCGTCATAGGCCTCCGTGTCAGGTGCGGTGACCACGAGCATGAAGTCGGCGTCGCCCGTTACATAGAACGCCTGCTGCACCCGCTCCTGCGCTTCGAGCCACGCGCGTAGTTGGTTCAGCATTTCCGGCCGCTCGCGTTCGACCTGCAGCGCCACGACAAAGGACACCGGGCTGCCAATGCACTTCGGATCGATGATCGCGGTTTCCCGGACGATGACCCCGGTCTCCCGCAGGCGTTTCAGGCGGCGCTGTACCGCCGAGGGTGACAGACCCACGTATTCGGCCAGGCGCTCCGCGGTGTGGCCGGCATCACTCTGGACCAGATTCAGCAGCCGGCGATCGAATTCATCGAGTTCCACGCTTCACTCCGCGAAAGCCTGCCGGGCACCGAAAAGGCGCGTCTTCGGGCCGTTGATTGCACGAAACCACCGGCCAGACAGCCTAGTATTGCAGCCCGGGAGGACCGGCACACCATGAAATTGCTGTATCAAACACATTCGCCGTTCGCACGCAAGGTTCTCGTGTTCGCGCACGAAGCGGGGCTGGCCGGCGCCATCGAAGTCGTCCACCAGGAGACGAGCCCCACGCGACGCAACGAGGCCGTCTTCGCGGCAAACCCGCTCGGCAAGGTTCCCGTCCTCGTCCGACCGGGACGCGCCGCGCTTTTCGACTCCGACGTCATTTGCGCTTATCTCGATACGGCGCATGTCGGGCGCAAGCTGATTCCTCCCGATGGCGAGTCGCGATGGCTGGCGTTACGTGATCAGGCGTTGGCCCAGGGTCTCGCCGATGCAGGTATCGCTGTCCGATGGGAGACCGTTCGCCGGCCGGAAGCGCTGCGCTACGCCCAGCTTCGGGATGGATACATCGAAAAGCTCATCTCAGGCTATGACTGGTTGGAGCGCGAGCTCGATGTTGCCGCTGCGGTTCATGTCGGCCACATCGCCCTGGCGACCTGCCTGGGCTGGCTGGAATTCCGCGGCTTACCGGATTTTCGCGACCGCCGTCCCCGCCTCTCGGACTGGTTCGATGAATTTCAGGACCGCCCCTCCATGCGGGCCACCCCGCTCTCGGGTGAAACCCACGATTGACTCAAGAGCCATCCGCTCCGGCAGCCTTCGCTTGCAGCGACTGCCAGGCGGCCAGAGTGGCGTTGAGATCGTGGCGCAGATCCGAGGAGGCACGATAGAACGAAGCTACCGGGGCCCCATCACTGCTCGCCTCAACCATCTCGAGGAGAGCCGAAGCCTGCCCATTGATCCTGCTGAAGCTGGTAACGCCTTTGACGGGAGCCACGGCGTACGAGCCGCCCGAGAGGCCGATCGACGCATCCGTGACGGTACCGGTCAGTTTTGCGATTTGCCTCTGCAGGGTCTTCCCCGACTTGCTGGCCACACGTGCGCTGCGTGCTGTCGGTTTTGCATTCAGCGCCTGGCCTCGCTCGAAGGCGCTCTTGCTGGCGGACATGACCGCCATGATCTGCTGCGCGAGAGCCAACTGCCGGCGCATGGCATCGACTGCCGCGGCAGAATCATCGAGCCGCGGATCCTGCTTCAGGCGCGCCGGTTGAATGTAAGACACTCCGTCCACGGTCAGTTTGACCATGTAATCACCCGGCAGCGCCATGGGCCCCTCAGGAATCCAGGGCGTTTCCGCGGGCACCGCCCCCATGGATTGATCGAAGAAGACGGCTGCTGGCGTTGGGTAGCGCATGTCCCAGGTCACGCGGTGCTCACCCGCCGTCGTCGGCAGTGGTTGGAACAACCGTACCCAAAACGCGGGCGTCGGCGGTAGTGGCTGATCGAGCGGCGCAATTGGAGCGCTCGAATACACGCGCACCAGGTTTCCCTTGCTGTCGAAGATCTGTAACTCCACGTTCCGTGCGGGCTCTTTCAGATAGTAATCAACCACGACCCCTTGAGGCGGATTCTCTCCATGGGGCACCTCGGGCGGGAACGGGGTGTCCTGATCGATGTTTGCCTGGACCCGGATCGCAGTCCGTGGGCGGAACAATTGCACCGGGCGACTCGCAAGGGTCGCGGTCAATTGCTCGAGGGGCGATATGTCGTCCAGGATCCATATGCCACGCCCATAGGTCGCGGCAATCAGATCACCGTCGTGAATCTTCAGGTCATAAAACGAAGTTGTCGGTAGATTCAGCCGCAGCGATTGCCAGTGATCGCCGTCATCGAAGGACACGTACACGGACGTTTCCGTACCCGCGAACAACAGACCCTGCTTATGCTGGTCTTCCCGCACTATCCGCACGAAGCTGCCGGTAGGCTGATCCGTCGGCAGACCGCTCGCAATGCTTTGCCATGACTTGCCGAAATCGCGCGTACGATAGATGTGCGCTGAATCGTCTCCGGCGGCTTCATCCTGCACTGCAGCATAGGCCTCCGACGGATTGAAGTACGATGCCTGAATCTCGACATCGCCATGTATCGAGATGTTGGGCGGAGTTACATCTCGCCAGGTCTTGCCGCCGTCTGCAGTCATGTAAACTACGCCGTTATTGCTGCCCGTCCATATGAGCCCGGCGCGCACGGGTGATGGCGACAACGAAACCAATGCGTCTCCATGATGCGCCCCTTGCGGATTGGGCAGTGGCGGCTTCCCTGGATGGGCGGTGAGATCCGGACTGATCTTGTGCCAATGCTCACCGCCATCCTCGCTCTCCCAGACATTTTGGGTGCCGTAATACAAGACACGCTCGCGTTCTGCGGCGAAAAGACGATTGGCGCGGAGACCGCGCGTCGAAAATCCGTATCCTTGACTGCACTGATGGTGCCGACGCCAAAATCGACGCTCTGCGCACCCCATGTCCTGCGATTCACTTTTTGCAGGAAGCCCCAGGGGCCGTTGGTGAATATGACGTCCGGATGAGCGGGGTCCACCGTTACGAAGCCCGACTCCCAGCCGGGCAGCGGAAACCAGTCGAGATCGGTGATCTTTCCGACCGGTCCGCGACTGGCGATCCCAAACGTGCCGCTATCCTGCTTGCTGCCATAGATCCAGTAGGGATACCGGTTATCGGTGTCGATCTTGTAGATCTCGGCCGTCTTCTGGTTGTACCACGTGCTCCAGCTCAGACCGCCATCCAGGCTGACCGCCGCCCCCTGATCGCCGCCATATACGATATGGCTCGGGTCGGAAGGGTCGATCCACCACTGATTCGGATCGTCGCCTCCGGGCGCCCCTTTGAAAGCAACCAGGGTATGGCCGCCATCGGTCGACCGGTAGACACAGGTACCCATCGTGTAGAGCGACATTCGGGTCGCGTGGATCCACCAGGATCTGCTTGCTCGACGTATAAATCGTCTTGGTGGCCAACGACCAACTCGAGCCCCCATCATCCGAACGATAGAGCCCCTCGTCGTTCAACAGGTACACGCGCCGGGAATGAGTACCGATCCGCGACCGCCGTCTCCCCGATCGTCTTGGGCTGGTTTCGACCCTGCAATTTTTTCCAGGTCAGACCTTCATCGGTGGACTTGTACAGGCTCGTCGGCCCCGGATGCTTGGTGAACGGGCGATGCGGATTCCCTGGAGCAACATAGGTCTGCTCCACCGTGGCAAAAACCACACGCGGGTTATCGCTCGCCCAGGACATGTAGGTCGCGCCGGAATCGGGCTGCGTGCTGAGCACCGCGGCCCAGGTTCGCCCTCCGTCCGTGCTGCGAAACACGCCGCGCGCCCCCCCTTTGCGATGCTCGATGCCGCGCGTGGCC
Organism: uncultured Pseudomonadota bacterium; assembly: GCA_963726045.1. Classification (GTDB taxonomy): domain Bacteria; phylum Pseudomonadota; class Gammaproteobacteria; order Steroidobacterales; family Steroidobacteraceae; genus 13-2-20CM-66-19. The sequence continues at coordinate 1,726,833 of CAVSAZ010000004.1, read as the reverse complement.
GCCAGCATCAGGTCGGAATTTCGCGGATCCACCAGCAGCCACGCTATATCGCCCGCATTGTCCAATCCGGCGCTCTGCCAGTGCGCGCCGCCGTCGGTGGATTTCCACACGCCGCTGCTGTAGTGAGTGCCGAATACGCTGCCAGTGCCCGCATAGACAATCGACGGCTGCGACTGCGCCACCGCCAATGCAGTGATGCCCCGGACGGCATGCACTGCATCGGTAACCGGCAACCAGGTGGTGCCGGCGTCGACGGTCTTCCACACCCCCCCGTTGTCGGTGCCCATGTACGCCGATCGCCGGACTGACCGCTGACCCCCGACACCGAATCCACCTTGCCGCGCGATGAACGGGCCGATGTTGCGCCACTGCATGCCCTGAAAGAGATGCGGGTCCATCTGCGCCTGCGCCGAACTCATGATGCATAGTGCCGCGGCGGCGAGCACAGTCCGTCCCGGGCAGTCAGTCATCGAGGCCCAGCCCTTTCAGGATCCTCGGCACATGTTTCTCCACGCGCGCGGCACGGGTTGTCGACTGTTTCGCCGCGGCGAAATGCAGCAGGTAGCCCTTTTGTCTTCCCGGAGTGAGCGCACGGAAGGCCTTGGCGAGCGCCGGGTCATCGTCCAACGCCTTTGAAATTCCTCGGGCACGGCGAATTCTGCCGCGGTTTTCATCGCCACCCTGGCACCGGATTTCTCGACGGCGATGGCCTCCTTGATGTAGGCCGTGATTACCGCCCTCTGCTTTTTGATGTCCGCCAGAGAGGAAAACCTGATTTGCCTGCCGGACTGTACGTTCTTGGTCTGCTGAATGAGGATGCCCTTGGGATCCTTCAGCAATGCACCCTTCATGAAAAGCAACGCGAATAGTCCTTGAAGCCGTGGATCAAAGCCACGTTGCCGCCATCCAGATCGTAGCAAGCCTGGCCCCATTTCAGCTCTTCATTGAGCCCCGAATCCAGGCAGAGTTGCCGCAGAGACTCATATTCGGCGCGCCAGCGCTTTTCCTTCGCGTGAACCTTGGTTACCAGTGGATTCACCATTCCTCCGGCTTGATCCGCATGATCTCTGGGCATGGAAAATAATCATACAACAACCTGGAAGCAGCCGCTCGGAGGGCCGCCTCTGCCGCGAATCTATCGCCGTCGCGGCTCTGCTTGCGCCTCCGCAATGATCCAGCGACGAAACGCCACGATGTCCGGCTCCTCGCGCCGCTTCTTCGCACACGCGATGTAATACGCGAAATCCGTCACCAGCGAGAGCTCGAACGGGCGCACCAGGCGCCCGGCTGCGAGGTGATCGAGCACCAACGCTTTGCTGCCGAGCGCGACACCCTGCCCGCTCACCGCCGCCTGGATGGCGAGGGCTCCATCGGAGAACCTCAGCCCTTTGTCGACCTCCAGGCCCGTGACTCCGGCCGCATGCAACCAGTCGCACCAGCCCGGCCAATACCCCGTTTCCGGAGCCCACTCCGTATGTATCAGCGGGTGTCCTCGCAGATCACCTGGATTTTTCAACGCGCGTCGCCCGCGGAGCAGCTGCGGGCTGTACACGGGAAAAATCTCGTCCTCGAAGAGCCGCTCCGCAACGATGCCGGGATAGCTGCCGGAACCGTAGCGAAGGCCGACATCGACCCGGGAATGCTGCAGGTCGACCATCTCGACGGCGGGATGCAGGAGGATATCGATATCGGGATGCTGCTCCCGAAAACGCTGTAGACGCGGCACCAGCCACTCCGCGGAAAGCGACGGCACCGCACTGACCGTCAGAATACGGCGGCCGCCGGAGATCATGGCGTCAACCGCGGCCGACAATTGATCGAAACCGCTCCGCAGGGCCTCCAGCCCCGCAGCGCCGTCCGGCGTCAGACTATAACCACGACCGTGACGTCGGATGAGCGAACGCCCGACGAAGCCTTCGAGAGCCTTCACCTGTTGAATCACAGCCGCCGGCGTCACGTGCAGCTCCTGCGCCGCCGCCCGAAATGTCTCGTGGCGGGCGACGACCTCGAACGCGCGCAGTGAGCTCAGCGGCGGTAATCTTCGCGGCATCGTGGAGCAGAAGATTTTCTAACGATGAATCGAAGAAAATGTGACTCACGGTAAGGCATGCGGAAGTCTACCATTTGCCGGCGTTAGGACCCAAACGCCATGCACTCAATCGAAACCTCTACTTCAGACATGCCACGAAATGCGTTGTGGACGGCAATTGGGGTTGGCCTGATATTCGCCCTGCTCGCCCTCGGTGTTCGCGTCACCTTCGATCTCACGAAAGGGAGCCAGCCAGGCGACGAACAGCTCAGGGCCAACTACCTGGCGCACGAAGCCGTATTCGATGATCTCGCGCAGCAGCTCGCGAGGCAGTACCCCGCTGACACGGCGAGACGGCACGGCGCCGCCGATCTGGCCACAACGGTCGAGCTGAATACGAATACGACGCGCCCAGGGATATATGGACGTCTGCTGCAGGCGATCGCAGTAACGGACCTGCGCTACTTCCCCGACTCGGGGAAACTCATCCTGGTGCCCGTGGGCGAGGAGAATTTGGACCGACCATCAAAGTCCTACGTCCATTTGCCTCATGCGCAACCGCAAGCGTTCAGCCAGCATCACACCTACTACTGGCGCGGACCGGGCTTGGACATCGTGAATGGCGACCTTCCGTTGACAGCGGACTGGTACCTACGCCACGACGAGACGGTCGAATTGGCGTTTAGTCCCTATTGATGCTCAGCGTCACACGGCCTCGGCCACCCGCAGAGCTGGAGAGCGTTTAGACTGCGCGGGACGCGGTGGGACGACGTGCTAAGCTCGATCCGCAGCAAAAAGCCCAGGAAAAGCCCAGGACCGAGAATGCCGACCGACCGATTGACGCCACTGCTCGCCCAAAGACCATGGCTGCTCGCCGACGGAGCGATGGGCAGCAATCTGTTCGCGCGCGGGCTAACGACCGGAGACGCCCCCGAGCTCTGGAACACGGAGCATCCGCACAGGATCCGGGAGCTGCAGCGCAGTTTCATCGAGGCCGGCGCCGACATCATCCTAACCAATAGCTTCGGCGGTACCCGCCAGCGGTTGAAATTGCACAAAGCCGAAGGTCGGGTCGCGGAGCTCAACGAAGCTGCGGCGGGACTCGCTCGCGCCGAGGCGCAACGCGTGGACCGCGTCGTGCTGGTGGGCGGCAGCATGGGACCCACCGGGGAGATTCTGGAGCCGCTCGGACCGCTGTCTGCCGCCGAGGCACAGGAGTCCTTCGCGGAGCAGGCGGCCGCGCTTGCCCGCGGCGGTGCCGACATCCTGTGGATCGAGACGATGTCCTCGGCCGAAGAGACCGAAGCCGCCATCGAAGGAGCGCGCCGAGTGGGACTTCCGATCGTCACCACTCTGAGCTTCGATACCAACGGTAGGACGATGATGGGCCTCACGCCCGCCGAGCTCGCAGGCCTCTCCCGCAAACATCACCTGGCGGCCTGCGGCAGCAACTGCGGCACAGGCGCAGCGGAATTGGTCGCCTCGATCGTCAATCTCGCGGCGGCGGCCGATCCATCGGCCGTCCTCGTCGCGAAGGCGAACTGCGGCATACCGCAGTACGTCGACGGGGCAATCCGATTCAACGGCACGCCCGAACTCATGGCCGAGTACGCTCGCCTCGCACTCGATGCGGGTGCGCGAATCATCGGTGGCTGCTGCGGCACCACGCCGGAGCATTTGCGTGCGATGCGCCAGACGCTCGAGACGTACGTACGCGGGCCCAAGCCCTCGATCGAGACGATCGAAGCGCGGCTCGGCGCCCTGTCGGCGGGAGCGACCGCGCAACTTCGCGGCGAAATGGATCGTCAAGCCGGGGCAGCGCCTGGCGCGTCCGTACGCAGACCGTCGCGGCGGCGGACGACTTCCGGCGAGCCGTAGCAACCGCGCCGTTGATGCGCCCTCATTTGGTGTCCGCCACCATATCGAGAATCAACCCCAATCCAACCTGAAAGCGATCCGAGCTCGCCGCTACCCTACCCTCGCGAAACACTGCGGCGAGGCGCGGATACCCTCCCGTGGCGAGTTGCGATTTGGCGAAGTCGAGATCCACCTTCTTCCCCGTGGCGGCCTCGCGTAAGGCATAGCCGAAAACGAAGTCATCAACCGTTGCCAGCAGCGTGAGCTTCTCCGCGCTGGTCAGCGGCGTCGCAGCCAGAGCCTCCAGGCATTGTTCGAAGTGGCGCATCGCATTCACACCGGGCGCAACCGACAGCATGGAGTGAAGTGCCCAGGGATGCCGCAGGAAAGCATCGCGAGTCCGGGTCGCAATTGTCATCAGCGCTTCGCGCCAATTCGTCGGCAGGGAAGATACGAGCACCTCCGCCATCATCGCATCGTCCATGGCCGCGATGAGGTCCGCCTTGGTCTTCACGTAGTAGTAGAGGCTCATCGTACCGACGCCGAGGCCCTGTGCGATTCGGCGCATGGAAACCGACGCGAAACCCTCTGTGTCCGCGATCGCAATGGCCGCAGCGGCGATTCTCTCGCGGCTCAACGACTGGGTGCTTGACATTCGTACACTGTACTATTCATCTTATCGTACAATGTACGAAATGCGCGTATCCTGCCCTCCAGGTGTCCCATGCTCAAATCAATCAGCCACATAGCGCTCGTAGTAAAGGATCCTGCGAGGACGGCCGCCCTCTTTCGCGACCTGTTCGACGCGAGAATGGTCGAGCGCGACGACCAGGAAGGGCATCACGAGACGTTCGTCAAACTGGCAGGCGCCTGGATCGTGCTGGTTGGCGCGTCCGTTGAGCGTACGCGGACCGGGGACCACATCGCCTTTCAGGCCACACCGGAAATCATCGAAGCGACGGTCGCCAAACTGCAGAAGATAGGGCGTGAGTTCGTCAGGTCGCGTTCCAATAGGGCCCTATACTTCTCCGATTACGATGAGCACGTGTTCGAATTGAGCACGGAGGACCTCGACGAGGAGATTGGCGGCTGGAAGGCTGCGCTCGCCTACGAAGCGGCGTTGGCCGCCACGTATTTGTGTTCGCCCCGGGCGCTCAGGCGGTACAGATTCTCGTCCCCGCAATGGGGGCACTTGAGCACGATGAGTTGGTCGTCCGACTCCGACACGGCCGATTTCTCTCCTGCCTGTGCGACAGCAGTCCCGATGACCAATCCGCACGATTTGTTCTTGCAGAGCCAGCCGGAGTAGAGGTCCCCCGATACCATTTGACGCGGCGAGGCTACGTCGACGTGCCGCACGCCGGGAGACGTCGCCGCCTTACGTACGCCAGTACCAGTACTCTTGGAAGAACGCTTGATCGACATTGCCGCCGCTCCCGCGAAAGTAATGGCGAAAGCCTACCCCCGCCACCCGAACAACGCCAGCGCGACGCGGGGCTGCCGCTATAATCAGACCCACTGCGATCGTGGCACTGAGGGGGACCGATGGCACTCGGAATCACTGGCACGCAATGCGCCGCGGCGCTGACGCTGATCGTTCTTGCCGCTGCGCCGGCGGCATATGCACGCCCCACCGGGATTGTCGATGGCAAGGACTTGATCCGGGCGATGCACGACCGTTATCGGGACGACTGGTACGAGACTCTCACCTTCGACCAGACCAGCACCACCCACAACCCCGATGGCAGCAGCAAGAGTGAGATGTGGCATGAGGCCGCGATGCTTCCCGGAAGGTTGCGCATCGACATTGGCGACCCGAGTCAGGGCAATGGCGCCCTCCTCGCCAACAACACCCTGACCAGGTATCGGGCCGGAAAAGTTACCACGTCAGGTCCGCTGGTCCACATACTGTTGGTCTTGGGATTCGACGTTTATCGGCAGCCGGCGCAACGCACCATCGACGAGGTCGCCGGCCAGGGCTACGACCTGCGTAAGCTGCGCGAAGACACCTGGCAGGGCGAGCCCGTTTACGTGGTGGGAGCCGATGCCGGCGACTCCACCACGAAGCAATTCTGGATCGACCGCAAGCGTCTCCTTTTCGTGCGCGTGATCGAGCCCGATCAGCACGACAAGTCGAAGATCGACGATATCCGCTTCATGGACTATCGCCGCTTCTCGCCGGGATGGGTGGCCGCCGGGGTGGAGCTCTACGTCGACGGGAAAAACACCTTCAGCGAGCGATATTCCAACATCCGGATAAACCCCAAGCTCGATCCGGCCATCTTCGATCCCCCGCAGTTCGCCCGGCGACATTGGGAGAACTGAGCGGCGCTGGCTCGGGCCGACCAGGCACGCTTGTTACAACCGCGCGCCCAGCAAATGAGCGATTTGCGCGCCATACTCGTAGTACGACTCCCGCGCCGCTCGCAGTGGAACCCGCTGTGGCGCGGCGGTGGGAAGAGCCAGGTCCGCAGCCGTGATCTTTCCTGCAACGAGACCCGCAAGGTCCCTGCCGAAGGACGTTCCTGGAGCGATTCCGCGTCCGTTGTAGCCACTGATCGACACGGTGTTGCGCGCAAGCTCATGAAAACGGGGAATGGCATCCGCGGTCATGCCAATCTGCCCATACCACTCGTACTCGAACTCAACGTCCGAGAGCGCGGGGAACAGCCTGGCGAGCGCACGTCTGCCCCAGTTGCGATGAATACCCGTGCCGGCACCCCGAAGCGCACCGACGCTGCCAAAGATCAGCCGCCCCGCAGCGTCCAGACGGAACGATGACAGGACCTGTTTGGTATCCCAGACCCCCTGACGCTCAGGGAGAATTGTGGAGAGATCTCGGCCGCTCAACGGCCGCGTAGCCATATTGAAGTATGGCAGCGCCACGAGCTCGTCACGAATGACGCTCCACACCGTGTTCGAGTAGGCGTTGGTGGCGACAATCACCCACTCCGCCCGCGCCGACCCGCGTTCGACGTCGACGCGCCACTTGCCATGCTCGTCCGTAACCTTCCTGACGGGGCTGCCCGTAAATATCCTGGCGCCCGTTCTCAGTGCCGCGGCAGCCAGCCCACGGGCATAGGCCAGCGGCTGGATGGTTCCCGCACGCCGGTCGAGCAGCGATCCCCGGTAGGCTCGCGACCCAACCTTCGCCGCCGTCGCGGACGCGTCGAGCAGCTCCACGGGCGCGCCCAGCGCCTGCCACTGACGGGCGCGCTCGGCAATCTCGCGGTAGCCGCTTTCGCCGACCGCACAGTGCAGAGTGCCATGGCGCACCGCCTCGCACTCGATGCCGTAGCGGTCGAGCAATTCGAACACCAATGCCGGTGCCGCCGCGAGTTGTTCTATGAGGCATGAGCCCGGATGCCGGCCGAGAAGCCCGATCACGTCGGCCGGCCTGACCCACAGCCCCGCGTTGACCAGTCCTACGTTTCGGCCCGAGCCCCCGAATCCGATCTCTTCCGCTTCCAATACGGCGACGTCGACGCCCATCTCACGAAGGTGCAAGGCCGCGGACAGGCCCGTGAACCCGGCGCCGATGATCACGACATCAGCGGCAATGGACTCCTCCAGGCGCTGGGCTGCTGGAGCTGCCGGCGCCGATTGCTCCCACAAGCCGTGACTGCGCGGGTCGCCCCTCATTGCGCGTCGGATGATAGCGCAGTTGCGCTTTACAGGAAGCGCTCTGCCGCGTAGCGTGCGGCACGCTCGTTCCGCCGGAAAAGCAAATGGCGACCTTCATCAGTGCAGAGCTCTTACGCGAGCTGACGCCGTGGCCGGATCTGATCGAGGCCATCGCCGCCGCCTTCCGCGCCCCCTGCTCGACACCGCCGCGGCTGCATTACGAGATTCCGGTCACGGGAGCCGCAAACGGCACGCTATTGCTGATGCCGGCGTGGCAGCCGGATCGGATGTTGGGTGTCAAGATCGTACAGGTCTTTCCGGGAAATGCGCGCTTCGGGACATTGGCGGTGCATGGTCTCTATATGCTTGCGTCCGCGGTTGACGGCCACGTGCAGGCGATACTGGACGCACAGGAACTGACCGCGCGCCGCACGGCAGCCACTTCCGCCCTCGCCTCCAGATTTCTGTCGCGACCGGACAGCCGCCGCCTGTTGATCATGGGGACCGGCCGCCTCGCGCTCAGCATGGCTGCCGCGCATGCCGCCGTGCGACCGATCCGGCACGTGGCCATCTGGGGCCGCAGCCCGGACAAGGCGCAGGCGCTCGCCTCGCGGGTGCGCCACGAGCTGAATATCGATGCGGCCGCGGTGGCCGATCTGCCTGCCGCCATCGGCGAGGCCGATATCATCTCCACAGTCACTACTTCGGGCAGCCCCATCCTTGCTGGGCGGCTGCTCAAGGCCGGAGCTCACGTGGATCTGGTTGGAGGATTCACGCCGCAGATGCGGGAAGCCGACGATGACGTCCTTCGTTCGGCGCGCATCTACGTCGACACGCTGGAGACTGCGCCCAAGGAGGCGGGTGATTTGAGCGATCCGATCGCGCGCGGCGTCATTGGGACCGCCGGCCTCGCGGGAGATCTGATCCAACTGTGTCAAGGCCAGGTCGCCGCAGCTCACACACCCGGACAGACGACTGTGTTCAAGTCCGTCGGCGTCGCGCTGGAGGATCTCGCTGCCGCGACTCTCGCCTGGAAAGCGCTGCAATCCCGCCCCGGCTAGCCACCCGCGGCCATCCGTGTAAACAGGCGCTTCATAATGTCGACGCGCTCGACGTAGACACGCGCCTCGTGATCACCGCACTTCTGTCCCGCCGTCAGCCTGAGCCCCCTGCGCACATAGAGATCGCCCGCTCCCGCCCCGCACAGATGGATGACCGACGCCAGATCCTGCTTCTGCTGCGGCGAGGCATGCCGCACGTCGTGGATCACGAGGGTCGCATTCACGGCTCTGTCGAGGTACGCCGACGTCATCTCGATCGAATTGCCGGGAATCACACGCGTGTAGAGGCTGTTGAACCAGCACGAGTGAAAATCGTTCCAGGGACCTTCCTCGACAACGTGGTGGTCGTGGATGCAATAGCGCCTCGCAATCGCGAAGGTCCCATCTGTCAGCTGGTACATGCCCACGGCGCTCGAGGCCGGACGGTACATCTGGAAGGGATGAGGTACCCAGGACCAGCGCCAGTATGTGCGGACGATCGGGTTCCCGGAGCCTTCGACCTGGGCCAACGCTGCCAGCAGCTCAGGCGTCATTATGTCGGTGGAGTACTTCTCGAAGAGCGCGTGGTACTCATGCCAGGTTTCCGGCGGCGATTTGTAAAGAGTGCCGCTCACCGGGAAGAACAGCTCGGTGGGCTTGTGCACGACCTGATACACCCAGTTGACCGCCAGAAACAGCACGGCGGCAATGCCGAGCACGATGCAAATCTGCAGGCCGCCGTGGGCGCGCTTGAAGATTTTCCACCATCGACGCCGCAACCGCGCGCTCGGCCACGCTCGCTTCAGCCACGACCATCGACGGCGGCGTCCTCGCGATCCCTTGCGCGGAGCATTGCGAGTGACAGATCTAGCTGGCATCGGCGGCTGATGCAGGCTTCATGCGGGAAACGGACATTGAGCAACTCTACCAGCCTGGCCGAACCCCGCCCTCGACGTCATCCTGTGCGTCATTCCCACGGTTCAACCATCACCGCATCCGAACTGGCGTGAGCCTGAGCGTAGTAATATACCAGCTCGCGCCTTCTGGTTACGGGATCATGAAGCTCCGGTTGCTCGCAACTTCTCTTCCGATGTTGCTCTTGACGTTGCTCGTCGATCACGGCCACTGTCGTCACTGTCGATAAGCATGGCTCGGTCTCCCTGTCGCCTGATCCGCGGCTGAGCCAGGGAAAGGTCGGGCATCTTCACGTCGTGCCGGTCGCACACGCGACCCTGGCCGCGGATCTCGACATTCCTGTGCGTTACGACGTCGCGTACTCGGCCGATTTCTCCGGCGCCGACGGCACCAGTGGGTTCGATGGGACTGACGGCATGGACGGGTCGGCGGGTACTGACGGCACTCCGGCCACAACCGATCCCGACACTGGCGCAGTGACGCAGCAGGGCCAGGGAGGTAACGGCTCCGACGGGACCAACGGCGGCGATGGGACCAACGGCGCGGACGGCAGCCCCGGACAATCCGTCCATGTCTGGGTCCGGATGGAATCGGGCGCAAAGCCGGTGCTGCAGATCAAGGTCGCCGGCGGCGCGCGCCAGTCGTTCTATTTGGTCGATCCCGACGGCGGATCACTGCAGATCCTCAGCAATTGCGGTCGCGGCGGCTCCGGGGGACGGGGTGGCCGGGGCGGCTCGGGAGGCAGCGGCTTCCCTAACGGCTTCAGCGGGCTCGACGGGCAACCGGGCGCCGCCGGCGCCGCCGGTACCATTGCGATATCGGTCGACCCGGCCGCTCAACCGTTCCTGAAGTGCATCACATGGTCCAACCGCAGTGGCGACGGACTTGCAGGACCCTCCCCGACGATCAGCGTCGAGCCCGTCGCGCCCCTTTGGTGACCGGCCCCCGGAACGCGTGCATCCGTAATAATTGATAGCCATGTAGCCGTAGGCAAACGCTAAATGGGTCGCGTGCAGCGTCGACGTCCGGGCTTACCATCTGCTTTGCTTCGCCCACAAGTCTCGTTAATTCAAATAGTTACAAGTTCAAAAACCCGAAATATATTTCACAAAAGTCCGGTTCCCCGCCCGGTGATCTAGACTTGGCAGGAACTCTCACTCCCGACCCCGAGTACAATCTGGTGGTTCGAAAGCAGACGGTCATTGAGGCCGCGGCGCACTCGATTCTCCTTACGGGAGACTTACGCTGAACGAATCGCACGGCCCATCCAAGACCACGACCCTGTTCGCAAGTTGGTCGAGCGGTGATGCGGGCGCGTTGAACAAGCTGCTCGAACATCTCTACCGTGATATTCACGCCATCGCCGTGCGCGAGCTGCGCTCCGAGCGCCGCCTGACGATCCGTCCGACGGCGCTCGTTCACGAAGTCTATTTGCGCATGGCGAATTTTCGCGAGCCGAACTGGCAGGACCGCGTGCATTTCCTTTCGATGGCAGCACGGGTCGCACGCCAGGCCCTCGTCGACGAGGCACGCCGACGCCGCTCGCAGAAGCGCGACGGCGGGACGCCGGTCACGCTGAGCGACGAGAACCTCGCTGCGAGCGCGGAGGGCTTCGATGCGATAGAGGTCGACAGCCTGCTCCTCGAGCTGAAAGACTTCGACGAGGTCGCCGCCGAGGTGGTTTCCCTGCGGGTGTTTGGCGGCTTGTCCATAGAGGAGACGGCCGAGGCGCTCAGCCTCTCCGTCGCGACGGTCAATCGACGCTGGGTGACCGGCAAAGCGTGGCTCGTACACGAGCTCACGGATCGATCGTGACCGTCGTGGATCGCGCCCGTGCATACCGCGTGTTCTCGGAGGCGATCGAGCTTGCGCCGCATGAGCGGGGCGCGTTCCTCGACGGGCATTACCGTAGCGCTCCGGATCTGCAGCCTGTCGTCGAGCGGCTCCTGCAGATCGCAGCGACGCAAGGCGCCCCGACGGGCATGCTTCACCCGCAACCAACCTCGACGGTTAGAGATCGCAGCGGCTGTCAATATGGGCCGTTCCGCCTGCTCGAACGCTTGGGGCTGGGCGGCATGGGCGCCGTATACCGTGCCGAAAGAATCAATGACGTCCCGCAAATCGTCGCCGTCAAGATCCTGCGCGATGAACTGACCGCGACGAGCAGCTCACGGTTTCTGCGCGAGGCCCGCCTGTTGGCGCGCCTCGAGCACCCCTCGATCGCACGACTGATCGATGTCGGAGTGCAGGAAGGTGAGGGTTGGATCGCCATGGAATTCGTGCGCGGCATACCGATCACGGAGTACTGCCAGACGCTTTCCATGGAGGCACGGGTGCAGATTCTCCTGGCCGTGGCGGATGCCGTGGCGACCGCCCACCGAACCCTCGTCGTGCATCGTGATATCAAGCCGAGCAACGTGCTGGTCACGGAGGACGGAACGCCCAAGCTGATCGACTTCGGCATCGCCTCCGCGCTCGATCCCGCCGGCGCAGGCCATGAGCTCACGGCCGATGTTCGCAACCTGTTCACGCCCCACTACGCGGCCCCCGAGCAGGTTCGCGGTGAGGTCGTGACCGTGGCAACCGATGTGTTCGGGCTCGGGGCGCTTGCCTATCGCGTTTTGAGCGGATGCGAGCCTTTCGCTCAAGCGAGCAGCGTGGTCGGCTACATGCTCGCCGTTACGCAGCAAGACGTCGCGCCTCCGAGCGAGGTGGCGGCCGCAATCAGCCCAAGCATGGCGCAGAAATTGCGCGGCGACCTCGACAGCATCGTCACGAAGGCTCTGGCACGAGAGCCCGCACGACGTTACGCCGGAGTTCACGAGCTGCAGGCTGACCTGCGGGCTTACCTCGAGGGGCTGCCGGTCGCAGCGAGGCGACTTTCCTGGACCTACCGTCTCGGGAAGTTCGCCCGACGGCACACGATCGCGTTGGGCGCGGCGACTGCCCTGGCTGCAGCTCTCGTGGGCGCTGCGGTAATTTATATCGCGCAGGAACAGCGCATCGCGCAGGCACAGTCGGCAGCCGCGCGCCGCGGCGAGTTTTTGGAAGGCCTCCTCCAGTCCGCCGATCCATACAATGGGAAACGCGATATCACCGTCGCTTCCCTGCTGGACAAGGCGAGCAACCAGATGCATGAGCACTTCAATGCCGAGCCGTTGACCGAGGCCTCGATGCTGGAGCTGGTCGCTCGAACCAACATGGATCTGGGACGATACCCCGAAGGGCATCGTGCGAACGATCGGCAGCTCGATATCCTGAGCGCACATGGTGTGCGGGGTCTGCAGCTGGGAAGAGCCCTCCTGCTGCGGGGTCAGCTCTACCGCTTCGAGAGCCAGTGGGCGCAGTCAGCCGCGGCGCTCCACGAGGCGGTCGCACAACTGCAGGCGTTCCCCGCTGGGGCCGATCTCTGCGCCGCGCTCGACAATCTGGGTGTGGCGCAAATGCAATTGCAGCAGCTCGATGCGGCGCAGAGCACCTTTCGCCGCGAGCTCGCAATCGAGCGAGACTCCGGCGGCGCTCTGCGCGCTCAACGCATGCAAGCGGACTACTCGATGGCCGCGTTGCTCGGGGCGGAGCTCGGGGACTACGATGAGGCCGAGCGCTACGCGGAGGATGCCTGGCGGCTTGCTCAGCAATTGTTGCCACCGGACAACCCCGATTGGGTCGAAATGGAGGATGGCTATGCCGTGGCTCTGCGCAATACCCATCACCCCGAGCAGGCGGAGCCGATATTCCGCGATGCCCTGGCGCGCTCCACCCGCGTCCTCGGGCCGCAACACCATGACACCCTGGTGACGACGCTGGGGCTCGGGAATGACCTGATCGATCTGCACCGCGATGCGGAGGCAGCGCAGCTTGCACAGGGGACTGCGCGCACGTTGGACACAACGCTGGGCTCGGACAACTGGTATGCGCTCTACGCGTGGCAGGAGTACGGGCTCGCATCCTGCAATAGCGGTGATGGGCCGAACGGCTTGAGCGCGTTGCAGCGCGTTGAGGCCGCGCGGCGGCGGCTACTTCCTGCCACACACCGTCTCATTTACGGCACCGAGGTGGACATCGGCCTATGTCTGACGCGCCTGCGGCGCTTCGCCGAAGCCGAACCTATTCTCCTCGATGCTGCGTCCGGGCTGGAGAAGACCCGCGGACGGGGGTACCGCGGAAGTCAGGAAGCCTACGCAGCGCTACGCGACCTCTATGCGGCGGCAGATAAGCCGGACGAATCACGTCTCTGGGCCCAACGACTGCGCTGAGCCGGGGTTGAAAAGCCTCCCCGGCCCAGCATCAGTTGGGATCACGGTTGCGCCTGTACGGGCTGCAGCGCGGTCCAGCTTCCATCCACCTGTCCGTTCGGATCGAAGTTCGGGTCGTCGCTCATGACATAGGTATTGTCGCCACTCAACCAGGCATGGTCGTGTAGATTGCTGAGCTCGAAGGTTTCGCCGGTCTGCGGATTGCGAAAAGTCTGCACCCCACGGACGATCTGATCCTCCCCGAAGGCCGCCTGCTCGGAGCCGCGCTCGGCGTTCTGGGTCACTTCATTGAGCGCGTCGGCGACCTGCTGCTGAAACTGGGCGATTATCTGCGATCGTTTCGCTTCCTCGACCTGCTGCTGTTTATACAGGGTTGCGATCATTCCATTGATGTGAGCGTCCCATTGCGGATCGTGACTGATGTTGAAGGCCATCAACCTGAAGAGGCCGGCATTTGCATCGAGCTGACCCTTGGGCGCGCTGAACGACATCATCATCGTCGCATGGCAGTCATACACATTGCCGTGACCCGAGGGGTACACTCGCATCCATTCACCGACCGTTACCCATTGCTCGACGGTTTTGCCGTTGTGTTCGTATTCGAGACGCGCGCGTGCGGAATCCGTGCGCACATTGCCGTCATTCGAGCCACCTTGCAACGATAAGCCCAGTCGCTCCCGCACCAGCTTATCAAGCTCCGGGTTGGCTTCCACCGAGACGACGTGCGCGTCCGGGTAGTATTTCGGGATAATCTTCTGCAGGAAGTCGGCTGCGCGCATTGGCGGCATGACCGGACATGGCTTCAGGCCGCCCTTGGCAAAAAACTGACCCTCTTGCATCATCATGTGCAGCGTTTGCTGGTCATCGGCATATTCCCAGGTGAGGTCCGGCTTCGCTTCGAACACGAGTGATCCATCCGCACTCTGAGCTTGAACGGAGACCGACTCCAGATCTGCGAAGCAACCGCCCAATCCCCCCATCGTGCGAATGGCGCCCTGCAGTTGCCACGTGGTTGGGATCAGCATGCTGACCGCGTTGGGTACGTTGTCGGCCTTGTCATCAATCGTCGCGCGCTTCATGCGGAAATAGCGCGGGGAACCCGCGGCATCTTGCGAGTCGGCCTGCGGCTGCGCGTCAGCCGGCGACTGGCTCTGGCCCTCACTCTCGCCGTGGCTCTCACTCTGCTGCGCGCCCTGGGGCTGTTCCTGGCTCGGCTGCAACTGATCCGAACCTCCCGCTGATGCTTGGCTCTGACTCGACTGCCCCGAATTCTGCTGCTGCCCGGCCTGCTGCTGCGCAGCCTGCCTGGCCGCCACAAATGCCTGCTTACACTGATCAGATACTTCGTCCTTGTGCTGCATCAGGCATTGCAGGATCCGTCCGCCCCCCGGCTGTGTTCCAGAGCAGAGCTTTTGCACATCGCCCTGGCAAGCGGAACGTAGCGCGTTGAGCACGGACGCCGGCACGGCCGGCGCCTGCTGAGCGCTGGCTGCGTGAACGAACGCGATGGCCAGCAAATTGGCCAGTACCGCTGGCCGGTTCAGACGAATCTTATTATTGCGAGTGTGCATCGACCTTTACCCCACAGTTGTGCATCGGGTCGCTCTGTGATGGCTGCTCGCAGAGGATCCCTGCAGATAAATGGCGCAAAGGGACCGGACTTCGTATCAGCCCGGGAGAAACCAGATGTTCAAGCTCGTATGTCTTTGATTCGCAAGCCAGCACTCGCTCACCTCAGCTGCTGGCACGGGCAAGTTCTTCCGTCAGAAATTTCGTCAGCCACCTGGACCCGTAATCGTCATTCATGTGGACGTGGTCGTCATCCGGGTGGAACTCGTTATCCAGGTTGTCTCCCACCGCAAGCCGGCGCGAACCTCTGGAAAAGCTCGAAGCAGTGAAACGACCGCCCGCTATCGTGTCCAACGGCTGCGAGACAATCGTGGTGCGCAGCGGGCGATACAGAATCTCGTTCATCCGCCGCAGGCTGGATGAGTAGACACTCACTTCGTCAGGCGGACAGGCGGGTTTCGCTGCTTCCAAGGGCTGATGCCCGACGTAGATATCCTTGGCGGTGATCGCTCGCAGTCGCAGCAATAGCTCGAACGACAGGCTCGCTTTCGCGAAATCGCGCACGGCCGCCATGCCCGAACTCCTCGTGCAGGGCCGTCATTCCGTCCCATGCTCTCTTCAAGCTCGCAGCATGGCTATCGCCGATTACGCAGATGTGCCTTTTCATCTGCCGGCAAACGCCTCCAGGAGCTCCTCCTCGCATCTCGCGTCAGCCGCTTGCGCCTCCGGCGGCCGCGAGCCGCCAATATCACGCGGCAAATCCTCCTGGGGCAGCGCCGCGAAGAAGTGCTTCATGACGAAATCGACACCGGCCGGATGAACACTTCGCTGATTACCCTGAAAGAACACCCCGCGGAAAACCGGACTACTGATCAGCTCATACGACGGGAAGTAATCGACGAAAGGCGCCGCCGCCAATTCTCCCGCCACCGCCCTCAGCACCGACTTCGACTCCACGGTTGCAGGCAATACGTGGTTTCCCGAGTAGGTGGCAACAAGCGAGACCGGTGAGACCGTCAGTATCAGCCTGAGCGCCGGATTCACCTCCCTCATCAGCGAAATGGCGGCCTGCAAATCCCGGTAGATGTCCTGAAAGGACATCTTTTTGAAGGCGTGGACCGATGCGTCGAAGGTTCCGCACGCGGTACCGGGACACACAGGGTACTCGTATCCACCCTCCAGGTTGCGCCACGACTCCGTGAGTCCGAGAGGGAAAATGAAGTATTGCGATTCGACTATGCTGGCACGGAATGATCTGAATGCCTGCGCGCGCGAGTTAGTCAGCTCCGCGGCAGATTCGAACCCATCGGGTTCTATACGCGGCCTGAAGGGGTCGTAGTACCTGCCGTTCTCGCTTGCAATCTCATCTTCCGGCGGGTCCGATATCCCACAGGCCCACTGCACCCACTGCTTCAGCAGGGATGCCGTGTAGATAT
Source organism: uncultured Pseudomonadota bacterium (assembly GCA_963726045.1). Taxonomy (GTDB): domain Bacteria; phylum Pseudomonadota; class Gammaproteobacteria; order Steroidobacterales; family Steroidobacteraceae; genus 13-2-20CM-66-19. The sequence goes on along the minus strand of CAVSAZ010000004.1, from coordinate 1,710,107 downwards.
TCCCGGTGCGGGCTGAGAACTGATCGTACCCAAGATTCCGAGCGGTCTCTTCGCCGAGTCCATGAGGGGCTGGCTCGGAGATCTGCCAGTTGTATCCGTGTGCCCGCAACGCCGGGCCGATGTGGGCCGCGAAGCACGATCCATAAGTGGCAATCCTGTCGGCCCGATGACTTCGGGGCCCAGACGTCCGCGATGTCGAATATGCTCCGCCCCGAGATGGCGCTCTTCCAAAATGCGCTCTCGGGAAGGGTCTGATACGGGTGGCCCATGCGAAGCCGGCAATTTGAATTAATGCATGCAGGGTATCCCAAGCCCAGTCAACTTATGGTGAGCGCGATCACGTATTTTCGCGCCCTACCCGGCCCCTCCCGCTCAGAATGAGCTCAACGGTGACCGTTTCCACCGGTTTGCTGCCACAAACACTATAGACGAAGTCCTGGTCGGCGGCGAGTTGCCCGGGCGAGCAGGCAGATGAAGAATGTGCCGGCGCGGCGAGATTCACGAACAGGCTCTGAAGATGAGCACTGGCAGCGACCACAGTACCGGCGCCGTCCACTGAAAACCTGGTAGTGCCGTTCTTCCGGTATTGCACAGCGTATTTCCATGATGCGTTGGGGGCTGCTCTTCTGAATCAGCACGCCTTTCGAAAGCGCGCCATAGTCAGCCGTATACGCGGCGCCGACGTAATCCTGAGGCGTAACGCCGCCTTGGCATTTCCGTCTGCCGTCGCTATTATGCGACCCTTACGACGCATGTAGACGTCGAGGGGTCTGGCCGGCCGAGAGGGAGAGAGCAAGATGCCAAGCCGCGATAACGGAGGGCCTGAGCACGCGCACCATACGCGCTCCAGGGCACTGGAATTCCTCGGGGTCAGCCGCACGAGCAAACGGGGCAGCGGGTACACCGTGGCGGTCGGTATTCTTTTTGTGCTGTCGTCTGGCCTCTCCGCGTGTGGCGGTGGCGGGGGAGCCGGCGGCAGCGGCACTTCGCCGCCGAATCCAAACCAGAATTCCAACCCTCCCGGTTCTCTGACGCCGTCGGTGACCTCGCTCAGCATTTCGAGCGGCCCGGATGGCAAATCGGTCTCCAACCCGATGACTTTCGCGGTGCCGGCCGCCGGCACCTATTACTACCGGCTGTCTTACGTTGGCACTGCTATCGCGGGCGTCTCGGTGAACGGCGTATCGTCTACAATCGCCAACACCGTAAATTCCGCCCTGGGCCCGACGCCGGCCTTGGGATACACGATTGGTGCGACGATTCATGGCAACTGGACCGGAACGTTTGCGATCAACCAGATTCAACTCATGGATGCCCAGACTCTCGGGGCAGGCGTTTACCAGGACAGCATGACCTTGCATGCGTGCCAGGACGCAGCCTGTGCCACCGAGTTGGCCGGCAGCCCCGTCACGATCCCCGTTACCTATACGGTGACGGGAAACGCGATACCGGACGGCACCATTACCGTCTATCCGAATGCAGAGGTGGAGGAGCCAGGAAGCCAGGCGAGCTCCGTGACCACGTCGATCAACGTGGAGGGCAACAGCCTGCCGCCGACGGGCGCTTATGTGACCACAGGAACCAGTGCTCAGGGTCTTGTCACGGGAACGTCCTTCTCGGCTACACTCGCGACCAACCCGGCGAACACGTCGAGCGGAGAGCTGAGCATTACGCTCGAACCACCCTCTGCCGCGGGAGTGGGAATTCATTCAGACACCCTGCCGGTCAAAGTCTGCTTCGATATGGGATGCCAGAAGCCAGCAACCGGTAGTCCCTGGACCGCCAACATTACCTACATCGTTGATCCCGTCGCCGGGGTCGATTACACGGAAGCCAGCATCGCCATCTCGACGGCCGGCATGGTCTGGAACTCTCATACCGGCAGGCTGTATGCGATCGTCCCCGGGTACTCGACGGTGGACGGCAATACTCTGGCCGTAATCAACCCATCAACGGCCACCATCGAGCAGGCCGTACAATTGGATGTAGGTGTGGGTACTATTGAGCCCGGCACGCTGGCGGTGTCTGATGACGGACAGTACCTGTATGTCGCCGTTTCCGACTCCACGAAGCAGACCGATCACATCGAACGATTACTCAGCTCGAACCTCGGGCTGGATGAGACCATCACGCTGCCGTCCTTTGAGACCGTGGCGGCGCTCGCTCCCGCCCCGGGCGCCCCGCAAACCGTGGCCGTCCAGACCAGCAACAGTTTCCCGCAGCTCGTCCTATACGACAACACCACCGCGCGCACCAATGCGCTGGTCAGTCAGAGTGGCAACATGCTGCTGGCGTTCACCTGGGGTGCTGACTCGAGCACGATCTATGCGACATTTGGCGGAGCAGCCGCCAGTATCGATGCAGTCTCGGCTACCTCTTCCGGCCTGCAGGTGACGAATTCGCTCTCCTCCCAGGCGCTGATACCGGCAGCCGTCTTGGGAAATCCCATGCAGTTCGCCGGGGGGCTGATCTATTGGGACTCCGGCCTTACCTTCGATCCAACGGCGTTTGCGGTCTCGACTCCGTTCAACGCGCAGAACGGCACTCTCTCGGGCGCGACGATCGACACATCGCTGAACCGCGCTTACTTCGCCACGACGCAGCAGGCTCCGGGCAACGACACGACGATGACAGCCAACTTAGAGTCGTTCAACCTCTCGACTCAGGTCCCGCGGTGGATTGCGCGCTTCCCGAATCAGAATGGGCCTGGTCAGCTGACCCGGTGGGGCAGCAACGGCCTGGCGTTCACGTTGACGGGCAGTAGTGATTCTTTGGTTTTGATTTCCGGCCCACTCATTACCCATTGACTTCGTGAACCTCGCCGATCTCAATAAGTCGGATCCGAGGCGGTAAACGGCGAGCAGCAGGGCTTTCCCATGGCATGCAGCTCCATGAGCTCCGCGCGCGTGCCGTCGGGATCATAGAGATTGAGCTGCCACTTCGCATCGCGCCCTACCTTCGGTGGATCGCTCTGACCCTCGAGCCGGCCGCCATTCCACAGCAGATCGTAGGCGGCCTCGACATTGCGCACGCCCAGTGAGAAGTGATCGAGTATGCCCACGTCGGATTTTTTCATGTCGGGCGGGACACCGTTGCCGTGTGGCGGATTGACCACCATGTATTCCAGCCAGTCGGTGCCGTCCGGCACCTGCTGAGCGACCCACTGCGAGCTGGTATCGGTCATGCCGCCGTACCAGTACGGCCTGAAGCCAAGCAAGCCACGGTAGAAAGTGTCCTCGAGCGCCCGGTCATGAATGATGAGTCCGACGTGGATGATGTGCCGCGAGAGCGCATTCACCGGAATGCGCGGCGCCTGCGCCGGCGGCTGCACGAACTGAACGTCGTTACCCTCCGGGTCCCTGACGTCGAACCAACGACTGCCGTCGCTGCCGCCTCGGACGCGAGACAGGACGGTGACTTGCTTGTAGATCAGATACCGGCGCAGGCCATTCGCATCCGTCGTGGCAAATGCGATGTGATCCAACCGGCTCAACGAGGTCCAGCCCTGCGGCAGGGGCAGGACCTCGACGAACTGGGTGGGCGCGAAGTAGTAACGCATTCCAGAGGCCTGCTCGAGATCCGCCGCCTTCATGGCCCCGAGATCATGGACATAGAAGCGCTCGCTGGTCACGGCACTGGACGCATAAACTGCAATATGCGACAGGCCCGTAATCGGCGGTCGTTTGGGTGACGCCGCGTGCGCGCTGGCCATGGCGCCCGCAAACAGAACAATCGCCCAACGGATGTTTCTCATGGCGGCTTCCCCGGCAACTCCTGGTAAGTGATGAAGGCAAATCGCTTCGCGTTGCCCCACGGCTGCATCGAGAAGCTGCCGCGATCTCCTCTCAGCTGCACCACGCTCTGGATCAGGCCGTCATCGAATCGCATCATGCGCACGACCGCCGGTCCCGGACCGCCGCCGCGCCGCGGGAGCTGACTCAGAAATGCGAGCGCGCCGCCATCGGGTGAGACGTGGGGCGATGAATTCAGGAAGTCATCGTCGCTGATCTGCTCCGCTTGCGAGCCGTCGGTGCGCATCCGCCAGATCTGGGTCGTGCCCCCGCGCGAGGAGTCGAAATAAATATACTGACCGTCGGGACTATAGGCCGGGCCGTCGTTGCGCGTGTCGCGGGTGAGCCGTGTTTCCAGGCCGCCGGCTGCCGGGATAGTGAAGATGTCCGCGTGTGATGCCGAGCCGCGCGTGAAGGCAACCGTCTTCCCGTCGGGCGACCACGCGTGGAAGAAGCTCGCCTCCGGGCGTTTGGTCAACTGCCGGGGAACGCCGCCGCCCGCTGCCTGGAGCAGATAGATCTGGTGCGGCTCACCCGCAACCCTGGAACAACTCACCGCGAGTATCTTGCCGTCGGGCGACAGCCCGAAATTACCTGAGCAGCCGACCAGCCCGCCCACGGCGAGGGGCTGCGGCGGTCCACCTGCATCGGGATTCAGATACGGAATACGCTCGATGCCACCGTCCTCGTCGACCAGAATGCTCTTCCCATCCGGTGCCCAGTCCGCGGATTGCATGTATCCCGGCACGGTACGGATCACCACGGCGCGGCGGTATTGATTGGTGAACTCGATCGTCTGTAGGGTGCTGTAGAGCCTGCGCCGGATGCGTGCGGGCACCGGCTGCAGCCGCTCGAGACCCACGTGTGAGAACTCGATGGCATCGGTCGTCTGCGGGTCGTGGGAGAGTGCTCCAATCCCGACGTAGAAGGGCGCCCGCAGATGCACCTGAACGCAGGCTCCGACCTGGTGCATCCGCTTCCCCGGCCGCGACACATACAGGGTGAAGACATCGCCGCGCTTTTCCAGCCGAAGAGTCTGCGGCGCGCCGACGTTGAGCTCGATGTCCGGAGTGTTGGCGCCCTGCTCGCGCCGGTACTGCAGTGCCGTCAAACCGACTCCGTGCAGAGCTGCATCCACATATGCCGAGCCCGGGGTGAGAGACTGCCGGAACATCAGCACGCCCTTGCGATGCGGGTTGGGCTCGTGGCGGTAGCGGCTGGGTGGGAAGGAGATGCGCGCGGTCAGCGCCAGATCGCCGGAGGCGCGGGTCCATAGGTAGTTGAAGTGATCGACGTGGTACCAGGTATTGGCGCCGGCGGAGTCGATCGTATAGACGCGACTGCCAGCGTCGTAGCGTGCGGAGCCGGCCGGAACCACGTTGCCGATGTCCGCTTCCGCCTGGAAGAGACCGAGCGGGGGCGCCGCGGCGGGGGCGGCCGCGCCCGCCGACATCGCCGCGGCAGCAAAAACCAGCACCGCGAGCCAGAATCGCCGCACGGTGAAGCGGTAGCCGACAATCATGGTAGCGCTCCCATCAGGACGCGCTAGAGTAATCCGGTGGCGGTCCGCTGTCGATTGGCGTGCAAGCCGTTCGTATTGAGGATGAAAATACCCGCACTGGCGCGGGCGACAGCGCGAAGGAGCACCCCATGAAGCACTACCTGCTCAGCATGTATCAGCCCGCGGGCCCCATCCCCGGCCCCGAAATCCTCGGCCCCATCATGCGCGACCTGGCCGCTCTGCGTCAGGAAATGAAGACGGCGGGCGCCTGGCTATTCAGTGGCGGCCTGCACGCACCCGCCACGGCAACAGTGGTTCGCCTGAAGGACCGCGAGGTCATCACCACCGACGGTCCCTACGTCGAAGGCAAAGAGCATGTCGGCGGCTTCACCATCATCCTCGTTCCCGACCTCGACTCCGCGCTGGAGTGGGCACGGAAGTTCGCCCGCATCACCACCCTCCCGATCGAGGTTCGACCGTTCCAGGAAGGTGCCGCGGGAGCATGACCGGCCTGCACGTTGCCGAGATCGAGCGGATCTTTCGCGAGGAGCGCGGTCGCGCGGTATCCGTACTGATTCGCGCCTTCCGCGACATCGACATGGCCGAGGAAGCGGTGCAGGAGGCGTTCCTCGAGGCGGTGCAGCGCTGGCCGACCGCCGGACTGCCCCCGAGTCCGGCGGGATGGATCATCACGAGCGCCCGCAATCGCGCGATCGACCGCCTCCGCCGCGAGAAGTCTCGCGATGATCGGCACCGACAGGCTGCGGACATGCTGACGCCTGAGGAGCCGGAGGAGGAGGAAAACGCCGTGCCCGATGAGCGTCTGCGCCTCATCTTTACGTGTTGTCACCCAGCGCTTGCGACCCCCGCGCAAGTGGCCCTCACGCTCCGACTTCTCGGAGGGCTCAGCACGACGGAAGTGGCACGGGCTTTCCTGGTCCCGGAGGCAACCATGGCGCAGCGGCTGGTGCGGGCAAAAGCAAAGATCCGCGACGCCGGGATTCCGTATCGTGTACCCGAGGCGACGGATCTGTCGGAGCGCCTTAAGTCCGTGCTGGCGGTCATCTATCTCATTTTCAATGAGGGCTACACCGCGAGCTCCGGCGACCGGCTCATCCGCGAAGATCTCTGCGCGGAGGCCATCCGCCTGGGCCGACTGTTACGACAGCTCATGCCGGAGGAGTCGGAAGTGACGGGCCTGCTCGCCCTCATGCTCCTCATCGACTCTCGCCGCGCCGCCCGCCTCACCGCGGAGGGTCAAATGGTTCTGTTGCGCGATCAGGATCGCAGCCGCTGGGACCACGACCTCATCATCGAGGGACAGGACCTCGTGCGGCTCTGCATTGCGCGCAACCGGCCCGGCCCCTATCAGATCCAGGCTGCGATCAATGCCGTCCACAGTGAGGCACCCGGCGTCGCGGCGACGGACTGGCGGCAGATCCTACAGTTGTACGATCAGCAGATGACGCTCGCGCCGAGCGCCGTGACCGCACTCAATCGCGCTGTGGTCGTCGCGGAAGTCCACGGGCCCCGTGAGGCGCTTGCGGAAATCGATCAGTTGGAGCTCGAAGACTATTACCTCTTCCACGCCGTCCGTGCGGACCTGCTGCGCCAGCTCGGACGCAATGTTCAGGCCAAGCGAGCCTACGATGAGGCGATTGCACGCTGCGACAACAACGCCGAGCAGGACTTCCTGCGCCGCCGGCGACAGGCGCTCGAAGAGCCGTGATCTGTGCCAGAATGGCGCACCCCAACATAGGTCATCATGAGCATGCGGTCGGACGGAACAGCGCGCGGTCGGGTTGCTCTGGTCACGGGTGCCGCCACCGGCATCGGACGTTCGGTCGCGATGGCCCTCGCCAAGGATCAGTGGACCGTGGTGATGGCCGGCCGCCGTCAGGGGCCGCTCGAGGAGGCTGCGCGTCAAGGAAGCGGCCGCTGCATCCCGATGCAATGCGACGTTTCGAGTGAAACCTCGGTGGACACCATCTTCGCGCGAATCGAGGCCGAGATCGGCCGCCTTGATCTCCTTTTCAACAACGCCGGTGGCACCTCGCCCCCGGCACCGCTCGAGGATACCTCGCTCGACTCATGGCGATCGGTCATCGACACCAACCTCACGGGGACATTCCTTTGCAGCCGGGCAGCCTTCCGGCTGATGAAAAAGCAAAAGCCGTCCGGCGGACGCATCATCAACAACGGCTCGATCTCGGCAACGGTGCCGCGGCCCCGGATGATCGCTTATACGGCATCGAAGCATGCGGTGACCGGGCTCACGCGGGCGACAGCCCTCGAAGGGCGACCATACGACATCGCGTGTGGCCAGATCGACATCGGAAACACCGCTACCGAGATGACCGCGCCAATGAGCAGCGGCACACTGCAAGCTGACGGTTCACTGCAGCCGGAGCCACAGTTCGACGTCGGGCACGTAGCCGACGCAGTGCGCTACATGGCAGATCTCCCGCTGGATGCCAACGTCCTCTTCATGACCGTCATGGCCACGAAGATGCCCTACGTCGGCCGAGGTTGAGCGGCGCGTGGATCGTCGTCAGTTCCTCAAGGGCTCCGGAGCCACCGCTCTTGCAACCGGCGTTGCCACCGGTCCGGCAGGCGAAACGGTGTCACTCGCCGCCGCGCGGCAGCGCGCGGATTACACCATCCGCATCGGCACGGCGCTGGTCGAGGTCGGGCCGCAGCGCTTCCTGTCCATGACGGCCTACAACGGGCAATTTCCGGGACCGCTGCTGCGATTCAAGGAAGGAAGGCCGGTGGTCGTAGACATTTACAACGACACCGACACCCCGGAGCAGCTCCACTGGCACGGACAGCTCGTGCCGGCCTCCGTGGATGGCGCCGCGGAGGAACGCACGCCGTATATTCCGGCGCACGGGATGCGCAGGGAGCGATTCGTTCCTGGTCCGTCGGGGTTTCGCTTCTATCATACCCACCTGCGCGCCGGCCCCAATCTCAATCTGGGCCAATACGGCGGCGAGGTCGGTCCGGTCTACATCGAGCCGGCGCACGATGCCGGCGACTACGACCGCGAAGTCTTCCTGACCCTCAAGGAATTCAAGCCGTTCTTCAGTCAGGGAGGCGACATGGACATGGATTTCCTGTCACCGGCCACCATCGACCCGCAGCTCAAGTCCCGCGGCGAGAGTGCGATGCGCGCTTCGCTCGCGCGCGGCATGAAGAAAGGCTTCGAGGTCGGATACCGGATCTTCACCATCAACGGCCGCCAGCTCGGCTTCGGCGAGCCGGTGCGGGTGAAGCGCGGCGAGCGCGTGCTCTTTCATATCCTCAACGGCAGCGCGACGGAGATTCGCAGCCTGGCGCTACCCGGCCACCGCTTCAAAGTCGTGGCCCTGGATGGCAACCCGGTCCCGCAACCCGCCGAGGTGCCCGCGCTGTGGCTGGGGACGGCAGAGCGCGTGAGCGCGATAGTCGAGATGAATAATCCCGGTGTCTGGGTGCTCGGCGACCTCGATGATGATGATCGCGGGCACGGCATGGGAGTCGTCGTGGAGTACGCCGGCGGCGGCGGCAAGGCGGTCTGGATCGCGCCGCCGCCCTTCCGCTGGGACTACCGGCGCTTCGCCGATTCCGCCCGCTCCGTGCCAACGCCGGCGGCGACGATCGAGTATCTCATCGACAAGGACAATGCGGCCGATCACGGCTTCAACCGTTGGCTGTTGAATGGGGCGCCGTTCGACTCCGCCTCCATGCCGGTCAGCCGGCGCCTCACTCGCGGCAGCAGATACCGCTTACGCCTGCGCAACGCGACCGACGACATTCACCCACTGCACATTCACCGCACGCGGTTCGAGCTGACGAACATCGCGGGCTCGCCTACCGCCGGGCTCCTCAAGGACGTCGCCATGTTGGGTGGCTACCAGTCGATGGAGCTCGACTTCACCGCAGATCAACCGGGGCTGGTGCTCTTCCACTGCCACACCCAGGTGCACATGGACTACGGGTTCATGGCGCTGTTCGAGACCGGCTGAGCCTACCCCAGCCACTCATCGAACAGCTTGCGCCCGTAGTAGAGACCGGCGCCGCTGCCGATCGCGCTCAGCACGACGGCCGTCCCGAGGCCGACGAGTTGCCCGATGGCCCAGCCGATCGAGCCCAAGAGAAACGTACCAAGGGTGGCGAAAATTGCGCGCATGGGACGTGCTGATTACCCTTTCCGGGACGGGAGCGCCGTGAACTGATACCGGAATTATGTCGCGAATTGCAATGAATTCTGCCATGTTTCGGATTGTGCGCCGGGGGTCCGCGCAATACGCGGCGATCGTGAACCCGATCGCACTCACTCGTGGCTTCGTGACTCAAGTCCGCCCCTCGATTCGTCGATAAACGATCATTGCGACTGCCGTCCTGGGGTTACAGGAAGGGGCGGCGCTGGACTACACGTAGACACATGTCCTCGAGCAATGGGTTGCAGTCAATCGATTCCGTACTGATCGTCGATGACAGCGGCGTTCAGCGCGGCATCGGCGTGGCGGTATGCCGCGAGCTGCGCATTCCGAAAGTACATGAGGCCGGCAACGGCCTCGAGGCGCTGGCGCTGCTCGACAAGCTGCCGGTCCCGCCCGCGCTCCTCATCGTCGACCTCGAGATGCCGGCCATGGACGGTTCCGAGCTCCTCTCGGCGCTAGGCGCCCGCGGCTTGCGCGCACCAATCGTCCTCGCCTCCTCGCGCGAGCGTGCCCTCATGAACTCGGTGCAGGACATGGGCACCGCGCTCGGGTTGCGCATTCTCGGCGCCTTGCAGAAACCGGTCACGCTCGCGAGCCTGGGCGAGCTGCTGCAGAACAAGCTCCACACCGCTGTCGCGAAGCAGGCCCCGACACCGCGCCAGGCCGTCGATCCCGAGCTGGTGCGCGCCGCCCTCGCCCGGGGGGAAATCAGCGTCCACTACCACCCACAGGTTGAGATCGACACGGGGCGCATTCGCGGCGTCGAGGCGCTGGCCCGCTGGCACGATGCGAAGAAAGGCTGGATCCCGCCCGACGTCTTCATCCCGGTAGCAGAGCAACACGGCCTCATCCGCGAGCTCACGCTGCACGTGATGGATGCGGCCATGCGCCAGACGGCCATCTGGAACCGTCACGGCCTGGATCTGTCCATCGCCATCAACCTTTCGCCCACCCTCCTCGAGCGGGGGGAGCTCGTGCAGGAGATCTCCGACCTGCAGCAGCAGCATGGACTGCGGGCGGAGCAGATCGTGCTCGAGGTAACCGAGAGCTCGCTGATGCGTGATCTCGCGATCGCGCTCGGGGTGCTGACGCGGCTGCGCCTGCGGGGCTTTCGCCTGTCGCTCGACGATTACGGCACCGGCTTCTCCTCGATGCAGCAGCTGACGCGCATTCCCTTCACCGAGCTCAAGATCGACCGGACCTTCGTGCATGGCGCTCATGAGCGCGACAGCCTGCAGGTCATCCTGCGTTCCGCCCTGGAGATGGCGAGTCAGCTCGGCATCGAGACGGTGGCCGAAGGCGTGGAGTCGCTGGAGGACTGGCGACTGCTGCGTCAGTACGGCTGCAAGCTGGCGCAGGGCTGGCTCCTCGCCAAGGCGATGCCCGGCAGTGAGCTCGAAGGCTGGCTGCCGACCCTGCAACGCCGCAGGCCGGAGCTGCAGGCCGCCTGATCGCCCCTGCCGGGGCACCAGGTGTTGATCCGGCGCGTGCTACCCTGCGCGCGTGCATCCCTCCTTGCCCCCCAACGTCAGGCGGCTGCTGGCCGCCCGCGCCGCCCGCAGCCTCGGCCAGGGAGCGATGGTCGCCAGCTTCACCCTGTATCTGCAGGCGCTCGGATTCAGCGGCACGGCCATCGGCGCCGTGTTGATGGCGGGCCTGCTCTTCGGCGCGACACTGACCATCATCATCGGACCCCTGAGCGACAGGATGAGCCGGCGCGCGCTGTTGCTCGGCTATGAGGTCGCCGCCGCACTCGCGGCGCTCGCTGCCATGCTCGCGCCCAACCTCGCTGTGTTGATCGTGGCAGCGACCGTCGGGGGCTTCGGGCGCGGTGCCAATGGTGCCGCCGGCCCATTCTCGCCCGTTGAGCAGGCGTGGCTCGCTCGGGAGCTTGCGGGTGACGCGCGTCGTCGCGCGTTCTCCATCAACGTCACACTGGCCTATCTGGGCATGGCGACGGGTGCTGCGCTCGTCGTGCTGCCCGCGGTGCTGGGCGTGGGATTCCACACGCTGACGAGCTATCGCGCACTTTTCGCGCTGCCTCTCGCGAGCTCGGTGGTGTCCTTCGCGCTGATCGCTCAAACCCGCGTGCCCGTCACCCGGCCGGGTGTTGCCCCCTCGCCCAGCCGCGCATCCGAGGAGCTCATCACCCGCACGGAGAATCGTCTGCTTCGTCGGCTCGCCGCGGTCAGCGCCGTCAACGGATTCGCGATCGGCATTGTGGGCCCACTCATCGCCTATTGGTTCCTGCGCAGATTCGGCCGCAGTCCTGCCGAGATCGGACCGGCGCTCGCGCTCAGCTTCGTGCTCGCCGCCGTCGGCTCGGTCATCGGCGGCTGGCTCAGTCGACGCCTCGGCACGGTCCGCTCATTCGTCTGGATGCGCGTGGTCGGCCTCGGACTTCTGGTTGCGGTCCCGTTCTCACCCACGTTTCCGCTGGCCGCCGGCCTGTACGCGCTGCGCTCTGCCTGTAACCGTGGAACGGCTGCGGCGAATCAGCTGGTGGCGGCGGGCCTGACACGGGCTGAGCGTCGCGGACTTGGGGCCAGCGTGCAGAGTCTGTCGAGCCAGCTGCCGCGTGCCGTGGGTCCCGTGTTGGGCGGGTGGCTCATCCATCGTGGAGAGTTTGTGGCTCCCTTCCTGCTCACCGCTGCGGGACAGGCGATCTATCTCCTGCTCTACCGGCATTTCTTCGGCGGCGTCGGCACGGACGCCGCCTGAGTCACCCCGAATGCCGCCGAGCTTTGCCCACGAGACCATCTGGCTGATCGCCGCCCTCGCAATCTTCGCCATCATCGCGCGCCCGTGGGGACTGCCGGAAGCGATCTGGGCCGTGGCGGGCGCCGCCGCCCTGGTGATCGACTCGCTGGTTTCCTGGGCGCAAGCCCGGTCGGCGATTCTCGAGGGGACGGATGTCTATCTCTTCCTTGCCGGCATGATGCTGCTGGCGGAGCTGGCGCGAACGGAGGGTCTCTTCGATTGGGTCGCGGCACTCGCGGTGCGCTGGGCGCGGGGCGCCCCGTCCCGGCTGTTCGCGCTCGTCTATCTGGTCGGGATCGTGGTAACGGCTCTGCTCTCCAACGATGCCACGGCGGTGGTGCTGACGCCGGCGGTCTATGCCGCCGCCACCAAGGCTCGCACCAATCCGCTGCCGTACCTGCTCATCTGCGCCTTCATCGCCAATGCGGCGAGCTTTCTCCTGCCGATCTCCAATCCGGCGAATCTCGTGGTATTTGCCAGCCATCTGCCGCCATTGCCGGTGTGGCTCGGCAATTTCCTGGGCCCCTCGACTGATCGCCATCGTAGCGACGTTCCTCGTGCTGCGAGCCACTCAGCGGCGGGCCTTGCGCGCGTCCTTCGCGAGCACTGTGCCGCTGCCACCGCTGACCCGAGGTGCGCGGCTCGCCGCGCATCGGCATCCTACTCACCGCCGCGGTGTTGCTCTGGGCCTCTGCCGCGGGCCTCGAGCTGGGCATGCCGACGTTCGTGGCCGGGGGTGTCACGACAGCTGTCGTGCTCGTTCTCGATCGCCACTCGCCATGGCCCATCGTGAAAGGTGTTTCCTGGGGAGTGATTCCGCTGGTCGCAGGCCTTTTCGTGCTGGTAGCGGGGCTCGGCCGCACTGGCCTGCTCGCGTCGCTCGGCGCAGCCTTGCAACAGCTCACTCTGCATTCCGGACATGCCGCCGAGCTCGCCGCCGGCACCGGCACGGCAGCCGCCTCGAATGTGATGAACAACCTGCCGGTGGCGCTGATCGCCGGGTCGATGGGCGTCGCGGGAAACGTCTCCCCGCAGCTCAAGGACGCCATGTTGATCGGCGTCGATCTGGGCCCCAATCTCTCCGTGACAGGGTCGCTGGCAACGATATTATGGCTGATCGCACTGCGCCGGGAAAAGGTACGGCTCAGTGGCCTGACATTCCTCCGGCTGGGAGTACTGGTAATGCCGCCGGCGCTGCTGCTTTCATTGGCGGTGATCGTGTTGCAGCGCTCGCTTTGAGCGTTGCCTCTGCACAGCAAAGTCCGCCATCCCGACCCGGGTCAATTCCACTAGAATCCGCGGATGCAGATTAGAACCTGGCCGTTGTGCGCGCTGGCCCTGGGCGCCGCCCTGCCGCTCGCTCTCATTCCACGTTCCGTCCAGGCGCAGGACGCGCAGCGCCCCTGCCGTCTCGGACCCGCCGCAGCAGCAGTCCGTGCAGGAGCCGGACTCCCCGCTCCGGTACCCGCCGCCGCCCCAGAGTCTCGGCGAGCGCACGCTCGGGGACGCGAAGGCATACTTCACCGCTCCACTGCACTGGAACGCCCGTAACTGGGAATACTTCGGCGGCGCACTGGCGGTCATCGCCGCGGCCCATCACTACGACACCCAGGCCCGCACCCACTACGACGCAGGCTCGACGTCCCCTCTCGGTCCCAAGGAATCCGGTGAGCTCACCGACGTGTTGCCGAGCGCCGCGCTCCTGCTCGGCACCTGGGGCTATGCGGGCCTGGTCAACAGCGACGCAGGCCGGGGTGAGGCCTGGAACATGCTCGAGTCGACCGGGCTCAGCATGGTGAGCGCCTACGCCCTCAAATACACTCTTCGCCGGACAGGGCCGGATGCCACCACCGACCCCAACCACTGGTTCGGCGGCGGCAGCTCCTTCCCCTCGGAGCATGCCACGATGGCCTTTGCCATCGGCACGGTGCTCGCCGAGTCCGGCAACCCGGACTACCGCTGGATCCGGCGTGTGATCGGTTATGGAGTCGGGTTCGGCACCGCCTACCTGCGCCTGAAACACAACGCGCACTGGCTCTCCGACACGATCGCCGGCGGCGCGCTCGGCATGGCGAGCGCGCATTTCGTCATGAACCGCAGCGCCGAGCGTGCCGGGGCGCAGGACTCCGCGATCTCCCTGGTCCCGGTCCAGGGCGGCGTGATGCTCGCCTACACCACCAATCTTCCCAACTAGGTTGCTGCCGGGCTACTGCGTAATCTGCAGGTTGTCCAGCGGGAAGGGACGGGCGTTCCAGCCGGTGTTGCACTCATACGTCGGGTATTCGAACTCGAATACAATGTTCTGATTGGGGTCCAGCCCGACCAAGATCGTCTGCGTTATATTGTCGGCAGTCGCGTAGTCGACCAGCATGGATTGATCGGACGTCTGATAAGCGCTGGAGCATACGGACGAAAAGATCGCCTGGCTGGCATCATAATTCCACACGTTCTGCGCGGTCATCGATGTCGGATCGATCGTGTATGCGGAGACGGCGCTATACAGCCTGGTCTGCCCGGCAGGCTCACCGGTCGGCTCATTCATGCTTCCCAGGCCGTCATTGAACACCATGAGCTGACCTGCGGGATTGATCGACAGCGCGTGCTGCCCGATGGGATACAGCCCACCCGCCGCAAGGGTGAGCGCCTTGGCCCGCAGCGACGGGAATGTATACCAGTACTTGGTCGGATCGCCCAGAATCCACTTGATGGTACCGGTGCTGTAGTCGAGCTTGATCACGAAGTTCTCACGGCTCGAGACGATGACGCTGTCGTCACTCGGATCGTAGATCGCCGAGTTGAGGTGGAACCAGTCGGCTCCCGGCCGCACGAACGCCGCCGCATCATCGCCCTGGCTGGTCATGTAGCTGCTGATGATGGCCCCGAGATCCCACTGATTCAGGATCACCACCCCCTGCTTGTCTCGCATCTCCATCACATTGGACTCGACGTCCTCGACCGTACCGGTCATGGCGTCAGGCTCCGCCAGCAGGCCGACTTTGCCGTAATCGATATCGTGTCCGAAGTCGATGTAGTCCGAGGAATTCGCCGGCAGCGTCATCTGGTTGTAGCTGCCGTCCAACCGCAGCTTGTAGACCACGGGCTTCGTATTGTCGCCAAGGATGAATGCATCGCCGACGAAGGCGCTGGACAACGACGGCGTGATATCGGGGACGACCCAGCGAATATTGCCGTCGGTGTCCAGGATGACGGGCGATTCGATATTGGACTTGACGTAAATGAAGCTGAACCCGAGCGTGGCGTTCGCGGCCCGCTTCATGATGATGTCAGGTTGACCGTAAATATTCGTGGGGTCGGTGTAGGTTTCGGTGGTGATGTCCACTTCGAACGACACATTGTTTCCGCCCTGCCTCATGAGCTCCATCGACACCTGATTGTCGTACCCCGCATAGAGACCATAGACCGGAACCGTCAGGGTGCCATCAGACTGGTAGCCTCGGGCCTGCAGCGCCGCGATGGAATACTGGACGTGCACCGCGCTCGACACGGAGCCGGGCTTCGGCGCGATCGTATATTGAACCGCGGTCACCCCGCCCAGATCGGAGCCTCGTATGTGCACCATGCTGATGAATGGCGACGGGCCGCGGTCGTTCGAAACCGACAGTGCCGAATCGCCACAGGCCGCGAGGCCGAAGGGAAGGAGCAGTATGACGAGGCGCCAGAAGGCCATGGTGGAGGTTTCCGGTTATTGGGTGACTACCAGC
This sequence comes from uncultured Pseudomonadota bacterium, assembly GCA_963726045.1. Classification (GTDB taxonomy): domain Bacteria; phylum Pseudomonadota; class Gammaproteobacteria; order Steroidobacterales; family Steroidobacteraceae; genus 13-2-20CM-66-19. Next base: position 1,694,128 of record CAVSAZ010000004.1, on the reverse strand, counting down.
TTGTCCAGCGGGAAGGGCCGCGCGTTCCAGGCGGTGTTGCACTCATACGTCGGGTATTCGAACTCGAATACGATGTTCTGACTGGGGTCCAGTCCGACCAATATCGAGTGCGTTACATTGTCCGCGGTCGCGTAGTCGACCAGCATGGATTGATCGGACGTCTGGTAAGCGCTCGAGCATACCGAGGAGAATATCTGCTGGCCCGCTTCGTAGTTCCACACGTTCGTCGCGGTCATCGCTGTCGCGTCGATCGTGTATGCGGAGACGGCGCTATACAGCCTCGTCTGCCCGGCGGGCTCACCGGTCGGCTGATTGGCGCTTGCCAGACCGTCGTTGAACACCATGAGCTGGCCCGCGGGATTGATCGATAGCGCGTGCTGCCCGATGGGATAGAGCCCACCCGCCGCCAGCGTGAGCGCCTTGGCCCGAAGCGACGGGAACGTGTACCAGTACTTGGTCGGATCCCCCAGGATCCACTTGATGGCGCCGGTGGTGTAGTCGAGCTTGATGATGAAGTTCTCGCGGCTCGAGACGATGACGCTATCATCGCTCGGATCGTAGATTGCCGAGTTGAGGTGGAACCAGTCCTTGCCCGGCCGCACGAACGCCGCCGCATCATCGCCCTGGCTGGTCATATAACTGCCAATGATGGCCCCGAGGTCCCAATTGGCCACGATCTCCGGCGTGTTGATGGCGTTCTCCATCTCGATGACATTGGACTCGATGTCCTCGACTCCGTTGGTCTTCGCGTCGGGCTCCGCCAGCACCCCGTACTTTCCATCGTCGATGTCGTGCCCGAAGTTCGTCCAATTCTGCGGTGTTGCCGGCAACGCGGCTTTGCCGATGCCGCCATCCAGCCGCAGTGTGTAAACCGTCGGCGAAGTGCTGCTGCCGATGATGAATGTGTCGGCGACGAAGGCGCTGGAGGGTGAGGCCGGAACGTGGGGAACGGCCCAACGAATATTGCCGTCGGTGTCCAGGATCACGGGCGAGTCCATGTTGGACTTCACGTAGATGAAGCTGAAGCCGAGCTTGCTGCCCGCGGCCCGCTGCACGATGACATCGGGGTTGCTGTAAATACCCGTGGGGTCGGTGTAGGGCTGCGTGGTGATATCCACCTCGAATGTCTTGGAGGTCGCGTTCTGCAGCAGGAGCGTCATCGAGACCTTATTGTCGTATCCCGCATAGAGGCCATAGACCGGAACGGTCATGCCCCGACCCGATATGTAGCCTCGCGCGTACAGCGCCGCCGCCGAGTACTCAACCTGTACCGGGTTCGATACCGAGCCCGGCTTCGGTGCTATGGTGTACTGCACCGCGGTCACCGCGCCGACCTCGTCCCAGCCTATCTGCACCAGGCTGATGAATGGCGAGGGCCCCGGATCGCTGGTCACTGACATGGCCGATGAGCCGCCGCAGCCGTAGAGGCCCAATGGAATGAGCAGTATGGCGAGCCAAAGCGTGGCGCGGCGGGCACGCGGCGCCAGCAATCGTTGCAAAATGTGAACCACGGTTTATGGCACTTTTATAATGCTCTGCTTTCGCTAGCCTACCAGCACTCGCACTGAGCCGAAAGCGGGCTGCGCGCTCAAGGGCGCCGGCGCGCATCGCCCGAGATCCAGCGTATCTCGCCATCACAAGGATCCAGCACGCAGCGCATCACCTCGTCCGGCGCCAGGGTGCGCACGACCGTGAATGCGCGAATCTCCGCTGCAGGAAAGGCATCTCGCAACCTGCCCGCCGCCGCGAGCAGCGTGCGCCCACGCGTAATGACATCGTCGATGAGCGTCAGCCGCAGGTCGCTTCCACGATGCCCGGTCCCCAGACCGCAGGTGCCCCCATGCACCGCACGTCGAAAGTCCCCCTCGAGAGCAAAGGAATCGTAATGTTCGAGCACTGTCGGGCGCTCGCGCGCCGCTGCGAAGGCCGATTTCCTCACCGCGTGTCGGCGCCGCAAGACCGGCCAGACGTCAGCCGCCAACCCAACCTCTTTGAGGCACCACGCCAGCCTGTGCCCTACCCAGTCGGCACGCGGCAAGGAAGCGCTGCCGGGGACCGGAACCAGAGCGACCCGAGGGCCGAAAGCCGGGGCGAATCGCCCGTGACCGACCATCTCCAACCAGATCGTGGCGACGAGACGCGGCAGCCATTCCCGGTCCGAGGCCTTCAACCTCGCGCATAGCAGCCTGCCCGCCTCGCAAATCGGCCCGCTCCCCACCCGGCAAGTATGCGAAACATGATGCGAACGGCAGGGTTGGAAAGGATAGCTCCTCGCTACAACGCCTTCCCTTCCCCTGCTCAACCGGAGAAATCGTCGCCGAGTCCGGGCGTGTCGCGCGCCTGCCCGACTTCTCCCCGCTCGCGCTCCTGCCGACTTTCCTTGGAAGGCTGACTTTCCACCCCCCTTGCCTGCAGGCTCCGCCACGCTGAGACAGCCCGCTGGCGCATCTCGTCCGTGGACAACGCTGGCGGCCTCTCGTGTCCTTCCCGATCGCGCCCCTGATCCATGCTCGCCCGATACTTCAGCCAGTCTTGCACCGCCTGCTGCCGTCGGGCATCCATTCCCTGCGGGGCGGCAGTTTGCGGCTCCTGCTTTACGGGATTTGCCTCGGCCGGAGGGACATCGGTACGCCGCGCGTCCGACGTATTCGGGCGCTCCGCTGCAGCGTTCCGCTGCTTCCACTCTCGACGCTCGAGAAACTCCCGCCGGTGTCGGTTTCTGATGCGCTCGGCAATCTCGCTGTGTTCACCCCTTCTTTCCGCCGCGATCGCAGACCACGGCAGCCGCGGGCGCGGCTCCCGATCGATGCCCTGGGCCTCGAGGCTGCGATGATCGACGCGCGCCCCGATATTGGCCTGCGCGCAAAGCTTCATTGGTCAATTCCCCCCAGCGCGCCCGAAGCGCCTTGAATTCCTGACGAGAAGGCGGCATGCCCAGCTCGCTGCGCACCTCTTCCCTCATAGTCGAGGCCGGTCGAGGGACCCATGCCTTCCGGCGTCACTTCGCGAGTCGTCGCCAGCAGATGCGCGTGGAAGTTCCGCTGATCGCCTTCTGGCCTCGGCGCATGGATCGCAAGGTCGACCGCTACGTTGTAGCGATCGGCGATCTCCCGCGAGAAAGTCCGGGCCAGGGTGACCCGCTGATCGGGGGCAAGCTCCGACAGGCAGGGCGACCTGATATTCGCGCGCCACGCGTGAGTCCCTGCGCTGCTCCGCCTTCTCCGCCGCATTCCACAGGCTCGACCGGTCGCGCGCCCATCCCATGCCCGCATCGGGCAGGTCGAGCTTCGAGGGGACAAAAATCTCCTTGTGCAGCACGTCCTCGCGCTTGCTATGGTTATAAAGTGCGCCGGTGCGCTCGTCGCGAATGCGCTCGCCCGCGCGGTAAGCGGCGGCGGCGGTCGCCGTGCGGCCGCTCCTGCGCGCAACGGGCGTGATCTTGAGATGAAACATGGCCATCTGACCGCGTCCCTCCTCACCGCGCTTCGCGTCGCAGGCGCACCTTCAGCCACACAGGCGATGACGCCGTCTTTAAGATAACCGGTGAAGTCAGGTAGCTGCTCGAGCTCCGACGCCAACACGGCCGCCTCGATCACGCGCTGCTCACCTACATTCATGGAACGGCGCCAACCGCGGCCACCGGGAAATCCGCTGCCGTCGCGTCCCCGGGACGTGCTCCGACGCACCACCTCGCGCTCGCCGATCAGCCTGGAGGCAAATTGCGAAGTGCCTCCGTGCTCGCTCGCGGAGCAGCGCAGGATCAAGGTATTCGCACAGTTCTCGACGAGGGTCTGCGCTTCACCTGCGCCATAGGTACTGGAAACTTGCGCGACGGACTGGAACCCGAGGACGCAGCGCCCACCGAATTTTCGCAGGCGCGCCAACGCATCCTTCAGCCCATCGATCGCCCCCAAAGCATCCAGCTCGTCGACGATGAGCCAAAGCCGTCGGTCAGTGTTCCCGTTGCCCTCGTCGCACATGGTCTCGAAGATTGCGAGGCGAACCCATGTCGCGATGATGGTGCGCAGCGCCGCAATCTGGTTCGCCTGGTAAGGCAGAAACAGCACGCCGCGCCCGTTGCCGATCCAATCACGCACGGAGAATGTCCGCGCTCGCTGAGCCTGCACGTGCTCCAGAGCGGCTGCCGCCGATCCCGCGACGGAGCGGATGGAGCCGAACATGCGGGCGTTCTCCGGCTCCAGAAACGGCTGCGCCGGCGTGTTGGCGACAAGCGGCCGCAGCTCCATGCTCGGCGCAATGGCGATCAGTCGCCAGAGCTCTGTGGCGTTGCCGCCGTCCGGCCTCGTGACAGCGCCGTACCACGGCGGCCAGGAAGGTTCGCGCATAGCCGCGCCATTCCCGACCGGAGGCGTCCTCGGATGAGGGAATCAGGCTGCTGCGCGAGCTGCTCGGCGTCGTAGGACTCGCGCACCTCGGCAAACGGATCCCACTTTACCGACCGCGAGTCGAACGGATTCAGGATCACGTCGCCGCGTCCGACATCATGATAACGGGCGAGATAGCCGCCGTCCGGATCGGTGATCACCGCGCGATCGCCCCTGTCGAGCGCCGCCCCGAGCAACTCCCGGATGGCGGTGGACTTGCCCGTTCCTGTGGTGCCGATGAGTTTGAAGTGCTTCACTTCATCGCCCGGTGCGATGGCTACGCCCGCGATGGTGACTGGCGGTTCGGCCGCGATTGCCGCAGGCGTGTCGCGTGCCTCCGTGCCGCTCTGCCGTCGAGTATCCTGGCGCCGCGCTTGTGTGCCTCCCGAGCTCTCGACCGCCGTCGAGAACGCCACAGCGACGAGCAGTGCGATCGCGAGCACAGCTTCGATCACCGCGCGGTGCACGACGGCCAGGTTCCAGTATTCCATCCATGGCGCTGACATGGCCCGATGACCCTCCCTCAGTAGCCCTTCACGACCAGATAGTCCGCCCCGACCCCATAGGCCGGAGCGTTGCGGTCGATTCGGACGCACAACCTCGCTCGCGCACCGCATCTTCTGATATCGAGTGTACCGCCGCGTTGCTCGAGATCGGCGATGTTGGCTGCAAGCGCGTCGCGCCGAGCGCTTAGCGCAGCTATCTCGCTCTGCGACGGCAGCATCCAGTATGCCTCCCCGATCCCAACCGCAGAGGAGACTGCAGCGATGGATACGGTCCACAACAGGGCGCGAACGTTGGCCGACCGTCGCAAGGTCTGCAGCGATTGGGCCGCCCGTCGGCTTTCGCTCGCCACGGCGCCGAGCCCCTCGGCAACGGTCCTTCTGATCTCATCCCTCACGATGACATCGAGATCGCGGGTATGCGCCGCCAACCGCTCGAGACTCTCCTGCCCGAGGCGCTGCTGTGCCTGCGCCGCCTCCATCAGCAGTCCGAGCTTCATGGCCTCGTCGGTGAGTCCCGCTTCAATCATGTTCCCAGGCATCCTGAAACCCGGCATCATTTGCCGCCGCCTGCCTACCCGCGTCACCGGTCCGACCACTCGCGCGCGGCTCTTCGGCTGTAGGAAAAGCGGTCGCGAAAACTGTTCGTTCGCCCATCCGCGCTCCAGTCCCGCATGCTCGTGCGGGCAGTCGCAGCGTGACCCGCCGCCAGTCGGGCGAGGAAGCAAGCTTGAGGAACCCTGCCAGGTCGGGCAGCCGCTCGATCTCCGAGTCCATCACCGCCGGCTCGATCTGGCGGTGCTCCGATTCGGTGATGGACGGCAGAAAATCCATCGGGCGTCGGGACTTCGAGCGCGAAACCCGCACCACCTCGCGCTGACCGATGAGCCGGGAGGCGAATTGCGAGGTACCTCCGTGCTCGCTCGCGGAGCAGCGAAGAATGAGCGAATTGCCGCAATTTTCCACGATTGTCTGCGCTTCCCCTCGGCCATAAGTGCTCGAGACCTGCGCCACGGACTGGAACCCCAGAACGCAACGCCCACCGAATTTCCGCAGTCGCGCGAGCGCATCCTTCAGGCCATCGATCTGGCCCAGCGCATCGAGTTCATCGACCACGAACCATAACCTCTGATCCTCCGTGCGCTCATCCCGGGATTCGCTCACGGGCTGGCTCATCGCCTCGAAGATGGCGAGGCGCATCCAGGCAGAGACGGTTGATCGCAGCGCGGCGATCTGACCGGCCCGATAAGGGATGAAGAGAGATCCCTTGCCCGAGCGCACCCATTGCTTGACCGAGAGCGGCTGCGACTCCTGTCTGGCGACGTGCTGCAGCGCGCCCACCGCGGAACCCAGCACGGATCGGATGGAGTCCAGCATTTTGTCGTTGTGCTCCTCGAAGAACGGCTGGGCAGGGGTGCCGCCGACCAGGATCTCGAGCTCGCTCTTCTTAGAGACGATGAGAAGTTCGAAGAGCTTTTTGACGTCGGCTACTCCGCCGGCCCGTGCCTGGCTGGTCACTGCAGAGAAGAGCGTGCGGGCATAGCCTCGCCAGCTGCGATCGTGGCCCTCATGATCGGGGATGAGTGCGAGAGCGAGCTGATCGATGTCATACTCCTCCGTGATTTCGCCGAAGAGATCCCACTTGGCGCCACCAGTTTCGAACGGGCTCAGAATCACGTCGCCGCGACGCGCGTCGAAGAAGCGCCTCATGTAACCGCCATCGGGATCGGCGATGACCGCGCGATCGCCGCGGCGCAACGCTCCCGTTAGCAGCTCGGCGATTGCGGTGCTTTTACCGGCGCCGGTCGTACCGATCAGCTTGAAATGCTTGGTTTCATCAGCCGGCGGTATTGCGACGCCAGCGAGCGTAATTCCTGACGAAGCGCGGCGCGACCGTCCCCTTCCATGCCACCCGCCTCGTTCCGGCGCGTTCTCGTCCTCAGCGAGGACCGTTGCTCCCCTGACATAGCGATGTGCGGCCGAATTGGATCGCGCGAGAACGCGCCCGCCGCCATACCCCAGGAGTCCTCCCAGGCTTCCGCCGATCGCGAACTCCACCAAACCGCCGCCAGCGACGTGCACGGCATGAAGGAGAGGGCTCGCGACCGATCATCCCAATCCCGGTGGCAATCATGAGCGTTCCCGCCCAGACAGGCGACGCCAGGAACGCCCGCGGCTGCGCGCGCTCCGCGCGCCATCGCCACCCACATAGGCCCTTGCACGGTGGCGAAATCCAGCGCGAGCCCCGACCATCCGCGCAGCAGATCGTGGGCCGCGGAAGCAATCTCCGTCAGCATTCGGGCCGCTCCGCGTGCGCCGCGCGACGCCGACGGCTGCGCCGCGCGACTCGAGGCCGATACCAGATCTCCTTGATGAACCTCTCATGCCGCTCCACGCCGCACTGAATGACGACATCGATGAGCCGCCGTAGAAGACTGCGGATGTCCCGGCGCGCCAACTGCCGCCCACCTTCGCTCTGTTTGACCAGCAATACCAATTGCTCGAACGCCAGGGCGGCGCTGGAGGCATGTACACTGGTAATGGAGCCGGGGTGTCCGGAATTGACGTTACGAAGATAATCGAATGCCTCCTCGGCCCGCAGTTCCGCGAGCAGGATGCGATCGGGCTTCATTCTCAAGGTAGCCTCGAGCAACTGCTTGGGCGTGACACGCGCCAGTCCCTGGTCATCCTTGCTGTAAAAGAGCCGCACGTGGTTGGGATGCAAGTCGAGCACGAGCTCCGGCGCATCCTCGATGGTCACCAGCCGCTCATGCGCCGGAATCTCCCGGATGAGCGCCTTGGTCCACGTGGTCTTGCCGGAACCTGTCGGGCCCGAAACCAGAATATTGCGCCGGCTGCGCACCGCCAGGCCCATGAACGCTTCGTACTGTCGCTCGGCGAGAAGGCCGTCGAGCTCCAACTCGACCTCGTCGGGGGCGTTTGCGGCCGCGCGCGTGTGACGAAATATCCCCCGCCTCGCAAGCTCCCCGACCGACCAGACCTCTTCCGAGGGTCGGCGGATGTTGACGGCCACGCAACCCTGAGTCGTGGCCGGCGGCAGCGCGATCTGCACGCGCTCGCCGCTTGGCAACGAAGCTGAAAGAAGCGGCGAGGTCTCGTCGATTCGCTGCCGGCTGAAATTCGCCACCAGCTTGGCGAATCGGCGGCACCAGTCGAGATCCGCGTAGGCGGCGGCCTCGCGCCGCCAGCCGCCGCGCGTCTCCAGAAAGACCTCGGACGGCCGATTGATGCAGATCTCCATCACGTCCTGCCTCGCGAGCACGGGGCGCATCGGACGCAGAGTGAGCTCCAAAGCGGACTCGTATTCACCGGGGCTCGAGCTCATAGACCGGTCTGAAATCGACATCGCGCGCAACCAGCACCTGGATGCGCGCCCCATTGCGTACCCGGATGGTGGGCGGAATATTGACGGTGCCGCGCAGGATATCGGTGAGTACATCCTGTGACGCGGTGGGATCGAGAACGACCGTGCCGCTGCGGGAAGACGACTGCACCTCCGATTGCACGACACCCGTCGATAGCCGACACCAACACGGCAGCACCGAAGCGCTGCCAGAAGTGTCGATTGACCTCGCCATCGAGTCCAGAGCGTCCGAGGGCGTCTGTGCCTGGCGAATCGAGGCTGTACGACAACTCCGGACGGTGTCCGCGCCTCCGTCCATACAACGAACACCCGCGCGACACCCTGTTGCACCTCACCTCGCGTCTCACCGATCAGCTTGGTGCCGCGCTCGAGCAAGACGACCGTCCCGTCGGCCCCGAACGTATCAGTCGCAGTGATGCAAATCGTCATGCCTGGCAGCGTCGAATCGATTGCAGTCTCCAGGGTGCAGTCGATGAATGTCCCTTTCGGGAGCAGCAGGCGTTGCGCCGGAAGCATTTGCGCTCGCGTCGCGCTCATGACGCTTGGGCGCAGAAGGGTCTGCAGCGCGTCTGCGCCCGGTGCCTCAGCGGCCGATTGCGTCTGAGAACCGCCGCCGGGCAGAGCTGCGCCCGCCCCCTCCGCAACGCCAGCGCCCATGAAGCCGGACGACGCTCCGGTCCGCGCGCCTGCAAACACTTCACCGGATAGCCGGCGATCGGAGGCCGGTTGAGCCGTAGTGGCCCGCAGATCAGGACCGTGTACCGCTCCTGCGGGAGCACGATCCAGCTGCGACTCGAACAGTGGCTCCAGGGGTGAAATGGCCGCCTGGGAGGCTTGCCCCGCGCCAGATGCGGGCGGCGCGCCAGCACCGTACGGCGGCAGTACGACTCGAGCCGGGGCGACCGAACTGGCCACTCGCGGCACGGCTATGGCTTCGAACGTCGGTAGCGTCATCCCGGCTCCGGCAGCCTCCGGCAGGGTGGCTTGCGTGGGCGTGCGTGATGGAGCAGGTCCAGAGAGCGCCTTTGCGTAGTACCAGGCCAACATGCCGGCGCCCACGCTGATCATCAGACCGGCGGCGAGGAGGCTTGTCATTCGCGACTGCAGGGACCGCGCGCCGTTCGCGATGAAGTTGACCCTCTCGCCTCGAACGACCGATGGCTCCTCGGTTTGCCGAACCGCCGACCCCTTCTGAGAAGGCCGCCGCCACGGAAAGCCAATCATGGCTCGACTCCCCCACCCGGTCTTCGTGTTACGCGCCGCACATTGGGGGCTATGGTCCCGGAAGACAGGCGCTCCCCGCCGCCGGCGAAGGCACGGTCGACGATGCAACCGACCAGCTTCCCGCGCCGCACGATCAGCCGCCGGGTTACGCGTTGAACCACGATGCGCCCCGCCTTCACGACGAAATTCACCAGTGATTCGCTGCCGTCCTCGTTCGAGGCGAAGACCGCAGGCAACTCCGTGTGTGCTACCGAAGACCAAGGTGGTCTGGATGCCGTCGTCCCAGGCCGCGGCCGGCCGCAAAGAGGGGCTGCCGCAGTACCAGTAATCGTAGTTGCGCGGCCGAGCGCTCTGCGCCGCAACAAGATCCTCTGCAACCTGTAGCCGCTCGCGTGATGCGGCGCGCGTGGGGGGCGCCGGATACTCGAATCGCAGGGCATAGATGACATCTGCGCCGCCCGGATCCGGCGGCGCGGCGTCCGCCTCGTAATAGAAAGAGATACGTTCGGCGATCGGTGAGCACGGTGAGGTTCGTTGCGACGTGCGATGCCCTGGGTTTCAGAAACAGGTGATTGGCCTCGGGCGCGAAGCTGACGCCCTTCGCATCGCCAACACCGAGCCCCAGGAAGCGCTCCCCGGGGGCGAAGGTGATGTCTATCTGGTAACCGACATAGCCTCTGAGCCGATAGACGGTGTCGGCCCTGTATGGGACTACGCGTATCCGCGGGTCCGGGCGCAAAGCAACCCGCATCTGCTGCGCCCACGCCGCGGTGACTGCAAAGCAGCAAAACCACGAGACCAGCACGGAGCGAAACGCTGACTTACTCTTCATGAGCACACTCCACGCAAGAGCCTATCGGGCAGACGGGTCCTGAGGCGTCCCCGGCGCCTCGGGCTCGATACCGAGGTCGAGCACCTCGAATCCCAGCGGATTCCAGCCGCGGGTCTGCCCGTCATCCGGCGGCTTGCCGTAGCGGTACTCAATGCTGGCGATCCAGTGAGTGATCCGCGCGGGAGCGCCCTCAGCCTCCCGCTCGAGACGCGCGTACCGCACCTGCGCGAGATCCGACGCACCGCTCGCACGCTTGAGAAAGCTGACCGATTCGATGTGAACGGTTTCAGTACTTCCATCCTTGTGCACATTGAGTGGCGAGCTCGGATTGGCTCTATTCCACTTGGCGTACAGCGACTGGTTGAGCGGCGCGGAGTTGAAGGCGGCGCACTCTTCGTAGTCGCTCTCCGCCATTGCGTAATCGAACCGCTCACAAACGGTGATGTAGTGCGTCAGGAAGTACCTTGTGACCGCCTCTCCCAGCTGCAGCGCGTCCGGCATACACCGGTACCACATCGACCACACCCGTGGAGTTGTCCACCCGGATCAGATAAGGCTCGACCCGCTTCAGCGGCATGAGAAGAGCGAGTGCAATCGCGCTTGCGACCGCGCACAGACCAGCCTGCGGCGGCCACGCGCCAGGCGGTCGCCGCCGACCGACTCGCCTGCGCGACCCGGTCCGCATCCCAGGACGCAGCCTCTTCGAGGTATCCCTGAAGTGCCTGGTCCATACTCATGGCCGCGCCGCCCTCGCCGATGGCCCGGTGCCGAAGGACGCGTTGATGGGTGTGAGCCGCCGATCGCACCGCGGCGGTTTCGAGGCGCACGCCACGAGCAGTAGCAGCAACGCGGTCAGCAAAGCACTGGTCTTCATGATGCACCTCCCAGAGCCGCGAGGCCGAGCATCACCGCCCTCACCGGCACTCTGATCGTCCGGCTCACCAGGCCCATGCTGCTGAGCGCCACTCCTCCCGCCAGCCCGGCCGCGATAGGCATGATCTGCCGCAGGAAAAGCAGCACCAAAACGGTAGCGAGCAGCAGGTTGAGCGCATCGTCGATCTTGATCGAGGTGCCCGAGCGCCGCGGTCTGTTGCGCATAGGTCGCCACCAGCTGCAGCAACAGGGCGGAGACCATCACGGTCAGAATGGTGACCAATGCGTAATTGGCCAGCTGCGCCAGCCACGCATCGAAGTACCGGCGAGTCGTATCGAAGAGCAGCAGGGCGATGAAGAACGGCCCAAGCGCGAGCAGGATGGAGAGCGCAATGCTCGAAAGTGAGAGCAGAAACATGGTGTACACGCATAGCAGGCCGACCAGCGTCCATGCCGCGACGCCGGACAATGGCGAAGCCAATCCGTTCGGCACCCGACCCGCCGCGAAACAACTGGTCGGCCACCGCCCCGCCTTGGTTCCAAATCGCGTCGATGGTATGGACGGGGTCGGACGCTCCAACTACTGCGGCGGCAAATTCGGTCGGCGCGTTGTAGAACGTGTCGACGAGTACGGCATTGTAGAGCCACAAATGCAAGCCGACACCGAAGACTACGGCGAGTGTCGCGATGCGCTTCACCCCCGCAGCAAACGGCTCTTCGATGCGACCCATGAGCTGCAGGTAGCCCCAGATCATGACGTACACCGTTGCCAGCGTGATCAGCGCCGGCTCGAGAATCGAAGCCACCCGCGCGGTGTTCTGACCGATATAGCTCGAGAGCTGACCGTTCAGCCACGTCGAGAACGTCTGGAAGAAATCCATGGCCGATGTCACCTGCGATCAAGGCGTCGGCTGAAATCGCGTCGCGAACTGCCCCTGGGCGGCAATGGCCCGCTCGCCGTCCTGCTCTTCGGCAGCCCAGCGCTGTGCTTCGGCGGCGGCAACGAGCACGAGGAGCTTGGTTTGCTCGTTCTCGAGCATCGCCTGCTCGGCGCCGATCCTCGCGTTGAGATCGAGGATCCCCTTCTGGTCGCTCGCCGTGCCGATGGTATTGATCAGCTTCTGCAAGTCGTCGAACCGGCTGCTGGCATTTGCAAGCGCTTGACGCGCGATGGCTTGCAGCAGGGCGGCGGTGCCCCTGTCGGCCTTGAGTTGCTGCTGCGCATCCGGAGACAGCGTGGCGAATTGCTGCCCGGTCAGAATCGTATCTTCGCCGAGGGCCTGCTGCACGACGGCCGACAGAGTCGCGTAGGCGGTGCTGGTGTTATTGAGGGCAGCCGTGAGCTGTCCCCAGTCCGTAGGGAGGTAATTGCGATTCTCTCCCGTCAGCAGCTGTTCCATGCCGCGATCGCCCGTCATTGCGCGCAGTTTCGGCCTGAGCCTCGGCGAGATGCTGTCGTGCAACGGTGAGGGCCTGCTCGAGATTCTGCACCTCGGTGACCAGCTGGGTGACCGCGGCGACATCGATCACGGCGAACTGCGCATGTGCTGCCGGCGCCGCCGCCATGAGAGTGAAAGCGATGATTGACATTGAAGTCTTGACGGGTGACATGACACGTTCCTCGCTCAATGGCCGCCCGCACGCGCAGACAACACCTCGAGCTCTGATTGAAAACCATGAAGGTCCAGACGGCAGACGACGCTCTGATGCCCCTGCTTGACGAGAAATGCACGCGCTCCCGGCTCCAGCTCCTCTTTGATGAGGGCGAGCTCGCGGTGCGTCAGGCCGAAGCCGGCGGTATATTCCTCGGGCGCCGCTTCCGCATTGGGAAAGAAAATCTTCGTTGGAGTCTGCTCAATGATGGTGCGGCTGATCGGGCTATCGAGGACATCACCCGCACTCTGCGTCGCCAGGCACATCACTCCGTTCAGCTTCCGCCAGGTCTTGGGGCCGTCCTTGGCGAAGCTCTCAAATGCAGGGTCCTGAAGCAGCCGCCAAAACTCGTCCATCCAGCATACGAGCCGCCGACCATCGAGCATCTGGCGCACGAGATGGAAGAGATACATCGTGACCGGCGAGCGTAAAACGTCGTTATCGAGAAACTCGGTGACATCGAAGCCGATCACCGGCTGACCCCCCAGCCGCCCTATGACGGAGTCACCCGGATTGTCGAACACCCACGCGTACGCACCTTCGCCTGCCTCGCACCAGCGGCGCAACCGCCCGTGCAGACCCTCGGGATCGGTGGCATCCAGGAATTCCAGCAACCGCGACAGCCGCCGCTTCTCCGGCCTGAGCGACAGCACCCCAAGGAGCGCCTGATCCAGGTCCTGCTGCTCACGGACACCGGTGACAGACCCGTCGCGACGGCGCGCGAGCAGCTGCAGCCAGCCGCGCAGGAATTCGAGATGCCCTGGGCCCGGCGGCAGCTGCAACGGGTTGAATCCCGTAGCGAATCCATTCCGCAAAGTCAGGTACTCACCGCCCAGCGCCCGGACCAGGCATTCCAGTCCGCGGTCCTTGTCGAGCACGACCTGCGTGACTCCCTGGCGCGCGAGCATCGCCACGAGAAATCCGATCAACACGGTCTTGCCCGACCCGGTCGGCCCGCAAATAAAGGTATGGCCCGCGTCGCGTCGACTATTGCTGTCGGAGGGATCGCTGGCATGCAAAGAGAAGTAGTAAGCCGAATGCGCACGTGTCGGAAAGATGGCGAGCGCATCGCCCCAATGGTTCCCCGTAGCCCGCCCCGCCGGAAAGTTGTGCCAAGGCACCATGGCCGCGAAGTTGCGCGAGGTGATGGGCGCCTTGCGGGGGCGGAGGTGAAAGCTCCCCGGGAGCTGCGCCCAAAATGCCGCCTCGAGCGCCAGATCCTCCCGCGCCACCGTCATCCCGGTATCCGCGAGCATGGCGCGCGCCTGAGCGACGCAATCGTTCAGTGTGCGTAATCGCTCCTCCGAAGGACGCCCCTCCGGAACCACGTCGGGCGCAGCGAGGACCTGCAGCGTGAAATGATGATCTCCCATCACGAACTCATTGCTGGTCAGGGCATCGAGCGCGCTTCCCAGTTCCTTCGCCTGCGACACCGCGAAATCGCCTGCATTGGCCATTCGATTGATCTGGCGCGTCAGCAACGCCTGCGCGCTGGCCTTGGAGAGAAATGCGAACGATTGCGTGAGCACGAACGCGAACGGGGCGCTGAGCAGTCGATCGAGCATGCCCGTGACGCTCGGTGTCGGATATTCCTTGATCGCCGAGGATCGCCCCCACGCGGGTGTCGGTCAGCCCCCCGATACTCCACGACCTCGGCGCCGAAGCAAACCCGCGTTGCCGCAAGTGCCGCGCTCAGAGGTCCACGAGGCATTGGCATCCGCAGCCGCTCGCCGTTGACGAGCAGGGCGAGATACTCGAGCAGCGATGAATAGCAGCGCCCGGAGTCCTGGTAGCAGCGGAGGCTTTCGGGCTCGTATCGCGCCAGCGAGGCGCACAGCGCCTGCGCCAGTTTGCGACACGTTTCGAGAGCGTCGGCCGTTTCCAGGCCGTGGGCTCGCGGGCTTGAGTCGGCTGATCAATCCCGACAGGATGCCCGCCGCGCGACCTGCCGCCGGTCGATACAGCACCGCCAGGTAGAGCTCGTTCACCATGAGGATCTCAGCCCGCGAGACGACGTCTGTACTTCTCATGGAGAGCGGCTGCAAATCCGTCCGTACCCCGCCGGAGGGCCGCGGAGTTTCACGACGGCGGATGATGTGACTCCAGACCGAAATGCCGGGCGCGGCCACGTTGCGCCACAGGACATTCAGCTTCTCGTGCCAGACGTTGAGCTGATCGATGTCAGCACTCTCGAAGCTCGCGCCCGCCAGCCGAAAGACCTGCAGGTAATCGCCGCAGGCGGTCTTGACGACTTCCGGCGACACGTGCGCGGTATACGGAATGTGGCGGGCCGCGGTCAGCTCGCGGCGCATGCGCGGCCATTCGCGTTGCGCTCAGCATGACGGCGACTCCCGAACCCGCTCGGTCAGGAACTACGACGACGGCATCGCCGCGACGCAAGCCCGAGGCGCGCGGCGGGTCGAGAACGAGCGGACTGTAGCTGCTCGCGCCCCACCAACGCCCGTTGGCGAGCAGTGCCGGCATTCGCGTCCGCCCCCAGAGCAGCAGGAGGTCGAAGTAGCGCGCGTCCCGACCGCAGAGCAATACCGCCGCGCCATGGATCGGCAACGCGACGAGCAGCGTCAGGAGATTCCTGGTAACGAGAAACGCCTCGAGCGTGAATACCAGATTGAATAGCAGCGCAGAGTAAGTAACCCCCCAGCGCATCGGCGGCCGCGTCGCGCCGACGAACAGCGGGTCTCTGACGAGACCACGAGTGCCTCATGCCCATTCCCGATCCTCCTTCAGACGCCAAACATTCCGCGCACCCATGACACGATTTGCGGCGCACCGAAGGCGATCGCAATTCCCAAAATCGCGCCCACACACCAGCCCCATGAAATTCGGTTTGCCATCGCCATGCCTCCCAGCACCATCACGAGAATTATGGCGATGGGAGTCAGCCACGCGAGGATGTTGCTTTCCAGAGCAGTGGCGCCCGTGAGAAAAGGCGAAGTCGCCTGCGCAAACGCCGGCCGCGACACGATCGAGGCGGCCAGCGAGAACGCGAGCGCAGTGGCTGTCGGCGGTACGGCGCGCGCCGCCGCCCGATCAATTCGCTGTGACATGAGTCCTCTCCTTCAGTCCGTTTCCGTTCGATGAATTACCATCCGCCGGCGCGCGGCTCGCGGCCAGCCGCTGCCGCTATCCGCGCGTCCCTACGCGCTGGCGGCGGCTCGCTGCGGCTCCTCGGGCCTCCGGCCCGCGCGCTCCTCGCGTTTGGCCTTGCCCGGAGCACCGAACCGGAAGCCCTGCACGATGAAGCTATAGTCGTAGTGTCTCTCGCCGTCCTTGTCGATCCAGTTGTCCGCGCGCACCTGGGCATCGACGATGAGCTGATCTCCCTTGCGCGCGGTACGCGCTATCGTCTCCCCGAGCGGACCGAACGCCGTGAACCAGATGGTTGTGGCGATCTCACGGACTCCGCCCTCCTCGTCCTTGCCGGCGTAGTCGTTGCCGATCAGGCAGAACTTCGCGTAGGTACGGTCACCCTTGACGGTCAGCTCGGGATTGCGGGACAGATTACCGATGGCGGTGAGAGTGAAACTGTTCATGGCGGCTCCTGGTGTTGGGCGCACGTGCCGGATGGCACGCTGAACAGTCTAGGGACAGCCGTGGCGATTGGAACCGCATTTGCCTGCGTGTTTGTATAGAAATGCGCATCCCTGCGGTTCCCCGAGGCGCGCTATTCTCGACCCGGTAGGCAGTCGCAAACCGGAGATATCCCAATGGCGCTAATCGAAGAGTCGGACGGTGATTCGGTCGTCGAAGAATGTATCCAGGAGTTGGACGAGCTCATCATGAGCCTCGACCGTTACCCGCCAGCCGCGGTCGCCGTGGCGATGAGCACCTATCTCGAGGGCCTGCTCGGCGCTCTCCTCGATGAGGGCCAGTGCACCGCACGAGGAGGTTCGCGAGCTCCTGCGGGAGATCGAGAGCGGCGCGCTGCGGGCGCAGCCGCCGGCCACGCCGTGAGCAGCGCGAATTTCTCAATTTACAAGCGTATCGGTGGAAATCCAGGTCGGCACCCAGGTCTTGCCTCCGTCCGCCGAAACAGCCCAGTCCTGGTGACAGGACTTCGCTGTGATTCCGGACCAGACATTTCGCACCAGCACCGTCTTCCCCTCCATCTCGTCCAGGAAGACGAAGGTTCCAACTCCATGCTTGAATCCACCGACCATCGGCGGATCCAGGGTTCCCGCGGCGCTGTTCGCGAAGTAGACCCGCCACTGCTGCGTCTTGCGATCGTACAACCGCAGCGCCATGAGCTCCTCGTGACCGCTCGGGCCATCGACTTCCAGCTGGCCGATATCGGCCCAGTCACCCCACACACGGTACACCGTGTGTGTTCCCTGCAGGTTGGTCCACACGTTGGGCGCTGACAGGGGGTTCATTACGGCACGGATCTGCGTAGCCCATCGTCCCATGTTGAAATCGAAGTCGTGCTCAGGTCCGCCGCCTGGAACAAAGGGCGTGTCATAGTCGGGAGCTTGCTTCAGCCTGGTGAGCTGCGCGATGAATTGCTTCACCCAGGTTTTGCCGCCGTCGGCCGATGAGGCGATTTCGAAATGATAGGAATTCGGCGTGGTGTCCGACCAGGTGTCGCGCTCGAGGATCTTCTGGCCATCGCCGCCCCAGCCGTAGAACACGCCATGGCCATTTTGAAATTTCCCGAATAGCGGCTCGTTCATGATTCCATCGCTACCGCTCGCGAACTGCTGATTCCATTGGTCGGACTTCGGGTCATAGAGGAAGAGCGTCACGCCCTGGAAGCGGCTTCCGCCTCCGGAGGCTTCGATCTTCTCCAGGTTGGCGCGGCCGCCCCAGAGCGGCTGATCTGTCACCGTGCCGGTCATCCTGTCCCACTTGGTGGCCGATGCCCGGCTGAGGATGTGGGTCCTCCAAGTGCCGAAGTGAAAATCGAAGGCATGCTCCTGATCCACTGGCTGCGCGGCAAGCGCGGGCTGCGATGGCAGCGCGGCTGCGAACGCCAGTACACACATGGCCGCAGCCAGCCTGCCGCCGAGACGCTTTATCCGGGTCATGTAGCCCTCCGTTTACAATGGCATAGAGATATCGCGCAGGCCCCCGCATCTGAAGGGCCGGTTTGGGGAAAAAAGCAGTGGGCCAACGTTCCAGAGCGCCGCGGGTGACCGAGCCCTTGTTCGAGCTGCGGCTCGATCTGCCCGGGCCGGGCTCGCGCGACGCCTCCCGCAGCCTCTACGAGCAGCTCAAGGCCGCCATCGTCGAGGGCCGGCTGCCGCCGGGATCGCGCTTACCCGGCTACCAGGCGCTCGGCAGCGTTTCTTGGGGGTCTCGCGGAACACCGCCGCGGCGGTCTACGAACGGCTCGCCAGCGAGCGGCTGGTCGTCAGCCGCCGCGGATCCGGCGTCTTCGTGGCACCCGGAGCCCCCGCGCGCCGCCAGCGCGATCGGGCGGCGGTGCTACGGCCCACCGCCGGCTCAATCCCATCTGGCTGCGGCCCGACCTGGCGGCTGCGATCGGATTCTGGCGGGAGGCCCCGGAGGATGAGCCGCAGGGCTCCGGACAGGTGGACTTCCGCCCGGCACTGGTGGATTCGCGACTCTTCCCGTTCGAGGTGTTTCGCCGGGTGAGCGCCAAGCAGATTCGCTTGCTCGAGCGCCGGCCGGCGGCCTTTCGCAGCCCGCAGGGCAATCAGGGCAACTATCGGCTGCGCGAGGCGATCACACGGCATATCGCCGTTACTCGCGCCGTGGTCTGCGAGCCGGAGGACATTCTCGTGACCTCCGGCGCGCAGCAGGCATTCGACGTGTTGGCTCGCACTCTCGTCACATCCGGGCGGACCGTCGTTGCGCTGGAGGATCCCGGCTATCCGCCGCTGCGTGCGGCGTTCCTTGCGGCAGGCGCGCGTGTCGTACCCGTGCCTGTGGATGCGGATGGGATCGTGGTCGATGCCATTCCCGCGGACGCCGAAGTCATTTGCGTTTGCCCTTCCCACCAGTTTCCGCTCGGGTCCTCGCTCTCACCGCCGCGGCGCCGCGAGCTCGTGTCGCTGGCGCGCGAGCGCGGCGCGCTCATCATCGAGGACGATTACGACGGCGAGTTCCGGTTCGAGGGCGGTACGCTCGAAGCGCTGCGCACGCCCGATGCCGCCGATCTGTCTTCTATGTTGGAACGTTTTCGAAATGCATGCTCCCGGCGCTGCGGCTGGGATACATCGTGGCCCCGCCGTGGGCCATGCAGACACTGGTGGCTGCCAAGAACTGCATGGATTGGCACAGCCCCGTGCCCATACAGACCGGTGTTGCCGCGTTCATCGCCGAAGGACACCTGACGCGCCACGTACGCAAGATGCGTGAGGTATACCGGCGCCGGCGCAATGCGCTGCTCGATGCGCTGACCCGGGAGCTGGCCCCGTGGCTGGACCCCATCCCCTCCTTTTACGGCATGCACGTCGCCGCGATTGCAAAGCCCGGCGTGGACGTCGAGGCCGCTGCGGCTGCCGCACTAGCGGATGGGCCTCAGAATTCACACCCTGGCGCGCTACTTTCTCGGCGAGTCGGACCGCAGCGGAATGATCTTCGGCTACGGCGTCGCCGACCTGCCGCAGATCGGGCACGGCCTGCGCCGGCTCCGCGAAGCCTTCCAGGGCCGTCTCCAGGCCTCGCCGCGAGCTCGATCGCGGCAATGAGCGGCCCGGAGCGCAAGAGGCTATAGGAAGATAGACTGTTCAGTTTACCTGTCTATCTGCTATCATACCGATCCATGGCAAAAGCCCGCGGACCTCGACGTCAATGACTTCGCCCAGACCATCGGCCGGCTGGTCCGCCACATGCGTGCGGCGGCCGCGCAGCATGAGCTGTCGCTGACCGAGTTTGCCGTGCTCGCGCGCCTGGGGCGCGACGGCGCTGCCACCACCGCGGAGCTTGCGCGCGCGGAAAACATGCGGCCCCAGTCCATGAGCGCCGCTGTCGCGACGCTCGAGGAGCGCGGACTCGTGGAGCGCAAGCCGCACCCGAGTGATGGGCGGCAGGTGAACATCGCACTCACGGAGAAAGGTGCGGCGGTGCGCAGCAGCACCAAGGACCT
This sequence comes from uncultured Pseudomonadota bacterium, assembly GCA_963726045.1. Taxonomy (GTDB): domain Bacteria; phylum Pseudomonadota; class Gammaproteobacteria; order Steroidobacterales; family Steroidobacteraceae; genus 13-2-20CM-66-19. The sequence continues at coordinate 1,674,201 of CAVSAZ010000004.1, read as the reverse complement.
GAAGCGCGCCTGGCTCGCGCAGGCGACGGCGGGACTTGAGCGACGAGGAGCGCCAGGTCCTCGCGACGGCCGGCGACATCCTCAAGCGGCTGCTGAATCCATGAGCGCGGTCGCGCACACCTGGCGGGCGCTGCGCCACCGCAATTTCAGGCTGTTCTTCTTCGGCCAGAGCACCTCGCTGATCGGCACCTGGATGACGCGGCTCGCGACGGCGTGGCTGGTCTATCGGCTCACTCACTCCGCCCTCCTCCTCGGCGTCGTCAGCTTCTCCGGGTCAGATCGTCTCCTTCCTCCTCGGGCCGGTCGCAGCCGTGTGGGTGGAGCGCCTGGAGCGCCGGCGGCTCCTCATCTTCACCCAGGCGGCCGCCGCGGTGCAGTCGCTCGCGCTCGCGGCTCTGACGCTGACACACGTGATCACCCTGGGCGAGATCATCGCCCTCATGGCCCTTCAGGGCCTGATCAACGCCTTCGACATGCCGGGCCGCCAGTCCTTCCTCGTCCAGATGGTGGAGGACCGCGCCGATCTTGCCAACGCCATCGCCATCAACTCCTCGATGGTCAACAGCGCGCGGCTCATCGGCCCCGCGATCGGCGGCCTCATCATCGCGGCGTTCGGCGAGGGCTGGTGCTTCTTCATCGACGGCGTCTCCTACCTCGCGGTGATCGCCTCTCTGGTCGTCATGCGAATTGCCGGCGCTGAATGACCGCAGGAAGTCCGGAAGCAGCCTGCTGCAGGAGCTGCGCGAGGGCTGGAACTACGTCAGCGGCTTCGGGCCGATCCGCACCATCCTGCTGCTCCTGGCGCTGACCTGCCTCATGGGCTGGCCCTATTCCGTGCTGCTGCCCGTCTTTGCCGGCAACGTGCTGCACGGCGGCGCGCACACGCTCGGATGGCTGACCGCCGCCTCGGGTGCCGGCGCCCTCGCTTCCGCACTCGCCCTCGCGATGCGCAAGTCCATCAAAGGGCTGACCCGCAACGCTGCAGGCAGCGGTCGTTCTGCTGGGCGTCGGCCTGATCCTCTTCGGACTGTCGCACGTCCTGTGGCTGTCGCTTCTTCTGATGGTGGTGGTCGGCTTCGGCCTCATTCAGGCCGCCGCGGTCTGCAACACCATCATCCAGTCGCTGGTGCCCGACGACAAGCGGGCACGCGTGATGGGTTACTACACCATGGCGTTCTTCGGTGCGGCGCCCTTCGGCAGCCTCATGGCCGGCGCGCTTGGCGCAGCACATCGGCGCTCCCCGCACGGTCATGCTGACGGGCGCATGCTGCATCGTGGCCGCCGCCTGGTTCACCTTGCAGCTGCCGAAGATCAGGCCCGCGATGCGGCCGCCTACCGCGAGAAGGAGCTGTCGGCTCAGCGCGAGGCGGAGCTCGCGCGCGCCCGCGCGGCCGCCCTCCAGGCCAACGCCAGCATCGCCAACCCGAAGATGAGCAACGCCGCTCCCCACCAGAGATTGATGTCGATCCCCAGCGAGCGCTGATAGATCGCCGGGTCGCTGACCAGCCCGTAGCCGGCGAGCAGCGCGCCGAGGATCACGAAAAGACTGCCGATCGGAATGCGGATATCGAGTCCCATGGCGCTCACCGGAAGATGAAGTTGAGTACGATCGCGCCCGCGAGCACGCAGGCGCCGAGCACCGCCGGCCGCGCGTACCAGCGCTCACCGGCAGCCGGCCGCAGCCGCGGCGTGAGTGAATAGACGAGGCCCTTCAGATCCTGCCGCCGCGCGCGGCCGGCGTCACCAGGCTCACCGCTATCGTTACGACGAAGCAGACGCCGAAGGCATAGATCGCGGTCCAGAAGTTCTGCGCCATCTGGCTCGGGTAGTGGTGCAGCACGGCGATCCAGCCGCCCTGGATGCCCGTGGCGCTGCCCGCAGGCAGCGTCAGCCCGTGGTGCACGGCCGCGGCGGCGGTGCCCGCGAGGAGCCCGAAGAACGCCCCATGCCCGTCGCCCGCTTCCAGAACATCCCGAGGAGGAAGGTGGCGAAGAGCGGCGCGTTCACGAAGGCGAACACCAGCTGCAGCAGATCCATGATGTTGTTGAAGCGATTGGCCAGCATAGGCCGCCGCGATCGACAGGCCGATGCCGGCGACGGTGGCGACCCGCCCCATGTTGAGATAGTGCCGGTCGCTCGCCCCGTGCCGGATGTAGGCCTGATAGATGTCGTAGGTCCACACGGTGTTGAAGGCGGTGACGTTGCCCGCCATGCCGGTCATGAAGCTCGCCATCAGCGCGGTGAGCCCGAGCCCGAGCATGCCGCTCGGGAAGTAGTGCCCGAGCATCAGGGGAATCACCATGTTGTAGTTGAGCGCGCCGTCCGCCTTGTGCGGCAGCGCGAGCCCGCTCGCCCCGCCGTGCAGCGTCGAGGCGATGGCGATCATCCCCGGCAGGATGACGAGGAAGGGAAAGAGCATCTTCGGCACCGCGGCGATGAGCGGCGTGCGCCGCGCGGCCGCCATGGAATCGGCCGCCAGCGCCCGCTGCACGACGAGGAAGTCCGTGCACCAGTAGCCGAAGGACAGCACGAAGCCGAGGCCCATCGCGATGCTGATCCACTCGACGCCCATCGGGTTCGACGACGGGCTGCTCATCACGCTCCAGGTACTCGTCCAGGCATCCGGCGCAAAACCGCGCGACACCGCCACCTGGCGCAGGCCGGCCGCCAGCCCATGCCAGCCGCCCGACGTCCTTCAGGCCCAGGAAGACGAGCGGCGCGAAGCCGAAGACGATCAGAAAGAACTGCAGCACCTCGTTGTAGATCGCCGAGGTCAGGCCGCCGAGGAAGATGTACACCAGCACGATGAGCGCGGAGAGCAGCACGCTGGTGGTGAAATCCCAGCCGAGGAGCAGCTTCAGCAGCAGCGCCATCGCGTACATGGAGATGCCGGAGGAGAAGACCGTCATCACCGCGAAGGTGATCGCGTTCAGCCCGCGGGTCTTCTCGTCGAAGCGCAGCTTCAGGTACTCCGGCACCGAGCGCGCCCGCGAGCCGTAATAGAACGGCATCATGAAGATCCCGAGGAACACCATCGCCGGAATCGCGCCGACCCAGTAGAAATGGCTGGTTGCCATGCCGTACTTGGCGCCGGAGGCCGCCATGCCGATCACTTCCTGGGCGCCCAGGTTCGCCGAGATGAAGGCGAGGCCGGTGATCCACGCCGGAATCGCGCGGCCCGAGAGGAAGTAATCCGTGCTCGTGCGCATGTAGCGCTTCAACGCCACGCCGATCCCCAGCACGAAGGCGAAGTAAATCCCCATGATCGTCCAGTCGATCGCATGCGGCTGCACGGCCACCCCCGCTCAAAATAATAAATCATACAATATCGATGCGGCCGGCCGCAGGGCCGGCGAGAGGCGCTCGCGTGTTATGTGGCGGCGCTGGAGCGATCAGCCGGTTCGTCGCGGGGCGCGATCGCAAGCGGGCCGCCGCCGCTCGGCGCGGAACGCGCGGCAATCGGCCGGTACATGGGCGGCGGGCTCACGCGGCGGTCGATAGGGATCGCCGGCGCTTGGCGACGGCGCCGCATAGCGGCTGCCGCTCACCTGCGCCCGATACATTGGCGGGGGGGACTGCCACTGAGCGGCTAGGCCGCACCGCGCGAGGACGGGTACAGCGTCGGCGCGCCGATCCGGCGGCGGCGGCCGCCCGTTCGGATGCGACTCCGGCGCCCTCGCGGGAGGAGCGGACGGCCGCGCCGGTGGACTGTAATGCGGCGTGTATCGCGGCTGCGGCTGTGGCTTGGACGGGCGGCGTGTATCGCGGCTGTGGCTGCGGCTGCGGACTTTGACGCGGCGGCGGCGTGAAATGCTGCTCCGGGACGCGGCGGCGCGTTGAACGCTGCTGCGGCACAACCTCATGTTGGGAGGGCGTGTATCTTTGCGCGGCAGGACGCTGCGCTCCGGGCTACGTACTGTCCCTGCGTCCACTGCGGACGGTCGTTCCTCGACGGACCCGCGAGTCGCACCGGTGTTGCCGGCGTGTATGGGCCGCATTCGCGACAACTGCGCCGCGCACAAAGGCCGCCCGCCATTGGCGCGGATGGCAGCCGCCTCACTCGCGAAAGAGACCGGCGCACGCGGCGGAGCCAGTCGCGCAACCACCGGCCGCGTGTCGATCGCTCGCGGCGGAGCCCTGACATTCATTCCCGCATTGGCACCAAGAACGCTCTGCCGCAGGGGCGCAATGGCCGGCGCCGCGGTTGTCGCCCTGAAGCTCCCCATGGCCTGCGGCGGTACGGGCACGCGGTGCGCGCCCACCGGCTGCGCGGACGTGAACACATTGCGCGGCACGACTGTTATGGCGCCCGGGACTCCGCTGTTGACAAAGCGGCGTTGGCGGCGCGCGCACCATAGGCATCGCCCGGACCCAGCGGGAGCCAGCCGACGCGGGCCCCGGCCGCGACGCCAACACCGGCGCCGCCGACCCACGCGACCATCGCGGGCGAATAGACCGGGCGCACTCCCCGAGGCCCCGGTACCCAACACCAGCGATGTCCCCAGTGCCCCCAGCGCCCGTAGTGGAACGGCGCGTATCCCCAGGGCTCGTCGTCGACCCAGGTCCAGCCCCACGGCGACACCCAGGCCCACGAGCCCATGACTGTAGGGCGCCCAGTCCGCGCCAACAGCCGGGAACCACGCATATCCCCAGTCCGGCGTTTCCTCCCAGCCGCCGTAAGAGCCCAGATCATCCCCGCCGACCGTGTCGGGCGGAACGTATTCCTGCGCGACCGCGGCCTGCTGCTGCTCCTGCTGATCGCGCTGCAGCGACCACTCGTCGAACGAATCCGGAGCGCCGAGGGTGGCGTATTCGGCGGCGAGCGCGCTCGGTACCCGTGAACGTCACGCTCTGTTGCGCGGCGACGGGATAGGACTGCCCGCCGCCGGTGGCCAGCGCGGCGCCGTCGTCGACCTTCACGATGGTCGTGTCGCCGCTGTCGTTCACCTCCACCCGGTAGGTGCCGGGTTGCTGCAATGTCAGGGCGACATTGGGAGTGTCGATCTCGTCCTGCTCGCCACTCGTCGAGCGATGTCACGTGAATGATGACCGTTCCCGCGGTGACCTGCATCTGTGCGGTCTGCTCATCGAGATTGAGGAAGGAGAATCCGGTCGTGCTGCCGAGCCGGATGACGGCATCGCCGATGTCGATTTCGGCGCGGGAGTCGCGGTCGGCCCAAAGCTTGTCGCCCAGAGTCAGCGGACGGTTGAGGGCCGCACCGGTCCATGTGCTGGTACCCGCGGGTTCGAGCGACACGCTGCCGTCCATGTAGCTCAGCTGGGCGGCGCGACCTGGAGGATTTGACGCCTGACCGGAGTCTCCCCGAGTTGCTCGATCATCTGGGTCTGATCGCCCGTGCGGCGCCTCCTGCGCCAGCACCGCGCCGCAGGCCGCCCAGGCCAATCAGCATCACGGCGGCGATGCCGCCGAATACCGACTAGAGATCGCATTACTCATGCCCATGCGCTCCGGTGCCGACCGCGCCAGGGTCGCATGCCCGCTCCGCCCAAGGAATAGCCCAGCTGGCGTCGGCCACATACGCGATATTTATGAGCGTGATGCGCTGAACCCACAGTGAACTCACACAACGCCGGTCACGGCGGTCATTATCTACAAGATACAGCAGGATTTATGTACAATTCATCTACTCTATTTGGAGCTGTGCCTGCCGCTTGCGAGCGGGCAGCGCACCACCCCGCCTGTGACGGAGTGAGTTCCCGGAAGATGAAAAAAACGGCGCTGCTGCTGGCGACCAGCGTTCTCGTATCACAAGGAGCGGCGTACGCCCTGGGCGTCACGCCCTACCTGCCTCTGAATCTCGACCCCGATGTCGAAAGCCAGGTGGAGCGGGTGCTCATTCTGGGTGACGAGCCGGTCATGACCCGCCCGATTCCGGCGGCGCTGGTCCTCGATGCGCTCCCCAGGGCATGCAAGGTCGATCGCCCTCTCTGCGAGAGCGTGCGCCGCTATCTCGACCGCTACATGCATACGACCGGAGTCGAATTCACCAGCGTCTCGGCCGCCGCGACTTCCGGCTCATCGAATACCGCCCTGCCGAACCAGCACGGGGAAAAATCGCAGAGCCCGTACGAAGTCGCCGGGGCCGCGTACGTGCAGCCGAATTCCTACATGCTGCTGAACGTCGGCGGCGTCGCCTACCAGGGGCGCGCGACGCCGACCGGAACGATGCTCAGCCTGGGATTCGACTGGGCACAGCTCGATATCGGCTGGCGTGACCACTGGTGGTCACCGATGACCGATAGCGCGATGCTGATCAGCACGGAGGCGCCGACCATGCCCTCCATCACGCTGTCGAACTACCGGCCGCTGACGCGGCCTCGGGCTGCAGTACGAAGCTTTCATCGCCCGGATGTCGGAGTCGGATCGTATCGAGCTGCCGTTCACGGGCTCGACTCCCGAGTTCACCCGCGGCTATCCCAAGATGGGCGGCTTCCGCCTCGGCATCGAGCCGGTGAGCGGCTGGGCGCTGTCGGTGCAGCGTGTGGTCATCTGGGGCGGCGGTGCCGCCGGCGGTCAGGGGTTCACCGATATCCTCAAGGCTTTCTTCGAGCCCGGGCCAGGCGCAAGGGGTTCAACACGGCGTCAGCTCGGCCATTGGCAAGCAGGAAGCTTCGGTGACCAGCCGGTTCATTTTCCCGGCCCGCGTACCCTTCTCCGTTTATTTCGAATACGCCGGCAACGACACCCTGGCGGGGCACTCGCCGCTCATCGGCAAGCCCGACATCTCGGCTGGAATCGACTTTCCCCGCATCGGCCCATTCAGCCTGACGTACGAGATCTCCTCGTTCGCTCCCACGTGGTACGTGCATACCGCGACCACCGCCCAGACCGGATATCTCGACGGCATCAGCAACTACGGTGACAGCATCGGCAACTGGTTCGGCGACCAGCGCGTGCTGGCGACCCCCAACACCGTCGCCGATCAGATCGGCGGCCAGAGCAACATGCTGCGCCTCGGCTGGGAGCCGTCCTTTGGCGGCCTGCTGCAGTTGCAGCTGCGCGCGCTCGCCAACGAGAGCGGGACTCTGTTCAACACCTACCCCTACAAGAACGAGTACCTCGAGTCGCTGAGCTACTCTTACCCCTGGAAAGGGTATTCGGTGGGGGCGGAAGTCGATGCGGGACGGGATGTGTTCGGGTCGCACTACACGCGCCTCGAGGCGTATCTGCGCGACGGGGATGCCTTGCTGCGCGACAGTGATGACGATTCCGAGACCGCGGCCTTCGCCGGCGAGCGCCCCGATGGCGACGAGCTCTATGTCAGCGCCGGCGCGGATTATTACCGCACTCAAATCAACCTCCACCTGACGGCCTTTCCGCCCTACTACACGCAATACACCGCCGGCCCCTACATCGGTCTGGGCGCCCGCCGCAGGGTATCGACGCACCAGGACCTCGGTGTCGCGCTGGAGGCGGATGACATCAGCGGGCGGAACCTCGTCAGCGTCCGTATGCTCGATTACCGCTATCGGTTCAATTGGCCGTTGGCCTTCAACGCCTGGGTCGGCGCTTCGCGCTACGCGCTGGCGACGCCTGCATATGGGCTGTACACCGGCGCCGGGGTGCAGTGGCGCAACGTGCTCCCGGGCTGGGATGTCGGCGTGGACTATCGCACCGTCCTGTATGCGCAGCGCGAACGGGATCTGCCCACCGATCCGGAGCCGCTGGCCACGGCAAAGCCCGACTCCCTCACCAGCATTTATAGCTGGACGCTGTATATCTCGCGCAAGTTCTGACGACCGACCGGGAACCCGGCCGCGGCAAAAGACGTTGCTGCAGTAGTCCATCCGCGGAACGGGCAGACCGGGACACAGTCGTGATTTTTGCATGGCCGTAGGCATAACTGGACGCGGCGCGCCTCGAAATTGGCGCCGTTGCAGTATCCTCCGGGCCATGCGAACGGACTCCCTCGCGCCGTTCCTGGCCGTACTGCTGCTCTTGACGGCGCCTCAGGCGGCCGCGGCGGCGCTTTCCCGCAACAATACCGCGCCGGCCATCCCCTCGGAGGTGGAGCTCGAGCGCGCCCACGCCGTCATCGGCCGGATCATCATCCGCAACGAGAACATCTTCGATCTGGCGAACCCCAAGGACGACTTCTGGCTCGGCAGACTCGCCGATCGTCTGCATCCGGTAACGCGCATCCGGACCGTCAGCGAGCAGCTCCTGTTCCATGCCGGCCAGCCGTACTCGCGCCATCTGCTCGACGAGTCCGCGCGCATCCTGCGCGCAAACCCCTATTTCTATGATGCCTCGGTTACGCCTGTCGCCTATCGCGACGGCAAGGTCGACATCCTCGTGGTCACCCGCGATGTCTGGACACTCAATCCTGGTTTCAACTTCTCACGCAGCGGCGGCACGAATCAGACCGGGGTGACACTGGAGGATGTCAACACCCTCGGGACGGGCACGGACGTCAAGCTCCAGCACACCACGTCGGTCGACCGCTCGGAGTCGGACATCCAGGTGATGAACCCCCACACGCTTCGGCACCTGGGTCACTACGGACGTGGCCTATGGCAGCTTGAGCGACGGCAAGACCCGCCAGCTGATCATCGACAGACCGTTCTACGCGCTGGAGACGCAACACGCCGGCGGCATCGCCATCAACGACACCACCGAGGACGATTCGCTCTACGATCTCGGGCAGGAGATCGACAAGTTCTCCGACCACACGCGCTTCTACCAGGCTTACTACGGTTTCTCGCACGGGCTCGATGACGGCTTCAGCCACCGCTACAGTGTTGGTTTCACCGAGGACGCAGCACACCTTTGCCGATTCGAGCCTCTGGACCGGCCCCGCCGTGCTGCCGCAGAACCGCAGGTTCGTCTACCCGTGGCTGCGCTTCGACCTCGTTCAGGACCAATGGGCACAGCTTCGCAACCACAATCAGATCGGCCGTACCGAAGACTTCGACATGGGCGCGTACGCCACGGTGCAGCTGGGCTGGGCCGACACGGCATTCGGGTCCACGCGCAATGCGATCCCGTTCCAGTTCGCGGCGGGGGACGGGTACGCCCTCACCAGGCGCCAGACGCTTCTCGTCTCCAGCGTCTACACCGGCAGACTGGAGAGCGGCGATTTCGACAACGCGGTGTTGAACAGCGCCGTCCGCTACTACAACGAGCAGTCGGGATATTGGCCCTTCCGCGACGGCAACTGGCTTTTCTTTTCGACACTCGCCGCCACGGTGGGCAAACGGCTCGACCTCGAGGACCAGATTCTCCTCGGCGGCGACAACGGCCTGCGGGGCTATCCGCTGCGCTATCAGGATGGCACGTCGCGGGCGCTGCTGTCCTTCGAGGAGCGGTACTTCAGCAACTGGTATCCGTTTCGCCTGTTTCGCGTCGGTGCCGCCGTGTTCTTCGACATGGGTCGCACCTGGGGAAGCGCACCTCTCGGCCAGCCGAGTCTCGGGATGCTGAAGGACGCCGGTTTCGGCCTACGCGTCGGCAACGCCCGCACGGGGCTTGGCAATGTCATCCACGTGGATCTGGCGTTTCCCTTCGACGCCGGCCCGACCAACATCAGGCGCGTGCAATTCCTGGTACAGACGGAGCAGGAGTTCTAGACGGCAATTCCTACTTGCGCTTGGGTCCGAGACCCGGCGGCGCGAGAATGGTGCCGTCGGGCAGGCGAATGCCGGTGCCGCCAGGCGGGGCGGCAGGGCGGGCGGGCGCCTTGGGAGCCTCAGGGACTGGCGGCTTGACGCCGACGCCCGCTGGCGCCCTCACCGGTGGCGGCGACGCCGGTCCGGATATGGCGTTGGCGCGCTCGGAACCGCGCGCCTCGCCCGGTCCTTCTTCCGGCGCGCGCGGCGGCAGAACCTCCACGGATAACGTGAAGGTGCGCTTTTCCGCACCCTGGAGAGCCCCCACATTGACCACCTGGCGATCGACCTCCTCGCCGCGATCGTTGCGGATCGAGATGGTCACGAAGTACTCCCACGCCTCCTCGACCGGCGGATGGCGGATCATGGCCTCGACCTTGAGTGCCGAGGTCGCCGCCACCTGCCGTTTTGGCCGCTTCCGAATCGAAGCGCAGGTGGTGCATGCAGCCCGGGCAGATGCTCAGGCTTTCGAGGATGACCGCCTTGCAGTGCGGGCAGGTGCGCGTCTTGCCCGTCGGGGACGGGCGAGAAGCGACGTTCATCAGCTGCCGTATCCCTTCGTCTCGGACTTGGCGCGCGACTCGCCGTCCCAGCCAAACTCGACCTGGCCCCGCATGCGGGAGCCGGCGGCCACGGTGAGGGAACCCGCCTTGACGTCGCCGCTGATCACGCCGCCCTCGAGGAGCTCCACGCGCTTCGCATTCTCGATATTGCCGACCAGTTCGCCTCCGACGACGACGACGCTGGCCTTTACCTGGCCTTCCAGATGGGCTCCGGTATCGAGCGTCACGTTGCCTTCAACCTGAACGTCACCTTTGAAGCGGCCGGCGATGCGCACGTGGCCCGAGCCGATGATCTTGCCCTCGATCGTCAGGTCGGAGGCAATGACGGATTCTTTCATGTCCAAGCGCTGCTCCTTGGCCGCACGGCGGGGCATTTCCGGCGTGAGCGGGGCGACATTGCTCTTCTCCGGTGGTGCGGCCGGCGCTGGTGTGCTGCCGAAGGCCGGCGAGGCTCCTGCCGAAGGGGTTGCGGTTCCAGGGTTCGAGTCTTTCCAAAGCGCCATGAGATGGCCCCCGATCAAAATGTGAGAGAGGAACGTCGAAAGGTACTCGTCGTCGAGTCCAAGAGCCAGTGTCTCTGCATGCCGACAATCGCGGTCAAGTACTCGGCCTGGCTTAGCCCCTTTAGGCGACCTGCGGGCCCCGTCTGACGGCATCGAGCAGCACTTCGAAGTCCGCCCCCTTGGTGACGAAGGCGGCCGCCCCGCGGCGCTTCGCCTCGCGGGCGACGTCCTCGCTGAACGCTATCCCGCTGAAGACGATGATCCGCAGCGACGGCAGGGAGCCGGACAGCTCCGCGATCAGCGGCAGTCCGCTGCCGCCCTGCAGCATGAGATCCAGGATGACGACATCGGCCTCGGTACGGCGCGCCGCGGCCAGCACGTCGCCCGCCTCGGCCACCTGGCCGACGCAGCGCATGTCCGCCTCGGTATTGATCAACTGGCTCATGATGTCGCTGAGATCCCGGTGGTTCTCCGCGATCAGCACTCGCAACGGTTGCGTCTTATCCTGCAAAGGGTTTCCCTGCCGATGGGGCCAGCCCAGCCGCGCTGAGCAAATCACATGCCCGGCGCCAGCCTACCGTCACTTCGTCCCGCGGGCCGCCTCAGGCCTCGATCAGCCGCAGCAGCTCCGCGGTCTTCTCCCGCATCAGCGCCTCGCTGCCGCGCGCTCTCCACGTTGAGCCGCACCAGCGGCTCCGTGTTGGACCCGCGCAGGTTGAAACGCCACTGCGGGAATTCCAGCGACAGCCCGTCGGTGAAGTCGGCGGCGAGCGCATCGCGCTCGTACTGTTGCCGCGCACGGGCCAGGATCGACTTCGCATCGGACTCGCAGGTGCCGGTTGATCTCGCCGCTGATGGGGAAGAGCCGCATGCGCTCGCCCACCAGCTGCGACAGTGGCCCGCGCTGCGCGATCACCTGCAGCACGATGAGCCATGGAATCATGCCGCTGTCGCAATAGGAGAAGCTGCGGAAGTAATGGTGCGCGCTCATCTCGCCGCCGTAGACGCCGTCGACCTCCCGCATCTTCTGCTTGATGAAGGCGTGGCCGGACTTGCACTGCACGGGCTCGCCGCCGTGGCGGCGCACCAGATCGATGGTGTTCCAGGTGAGGCGCGGGTCGTGCACGATGCGCCCGCCCCGCTCGCGCGCCAGGAACACCTCCGCCAGCAGCCCGACGAGGTAATAGCCTTCGATGAAGTTGCCGTGCTCATCGAAGAAGAAGCAGCGGTCGTAATCCCCGTCCCAGGCCAGTCCGACATCGGCGCCGGTGCGACGCACGACTTCCGCCGTGGCCGCGCGATTCTCCTCCAGCATCGGATTGGGAATGCCGTTGGGGAAAGTCCCGTCGGGCTGGTGGTTCACCTTGATGAACTCGAACGGCAGATGCGGCTCGAGCTGATCGATCACCAGCCCGGCGCCGCCATTGCCCGGCATTGACGACCACCTTCAGCGGCGCAGCTTGGAGCGGTCCACATAACCCAACAGGTGCTCGAGGTACTTGGCGCGGATGTCGAGCGGCTGCTCCGTGCCCGGTCGCGCCGCCTTCGGCGGCAGGCGCCCGGCCGCGATCATGGCGCGCATGTCGTTCAGCCCGGTGTCGCTGCTCACCGGCCGCGCCTGCTCGCGCACGAACTTCATGCCGTTGTAATCCGGCGGATTGTGACTGGCCGTCACCATGATGCCGCCGTCGAGAGACTCGGCGAAGGTGGCGAAATACGCCGCCTTCCGTGCCCCACGAGGCCGATGTCGAGGACGTCCGCGCCGCAGTCGGTGAGGCCCCGCTTCAGGGCGGCCGCCAGCCCCGGGCTCGAGAGGCGGATGTCGTGGCCGACCGCCACGCGCCTGGGCTGCACCAGCGCCGCGAACGCCCGACCGATGTCGTACGCCAGCGACTCGTTGATCTCGTCCGGGATGCGGCCGCGGACGTCGTACGCCTTGAAGGAGTTGAGATTCGTCATGGCGCGCGACCTAGGTTGTCGTCCCCTTGCGCCCGTAGTGATCCTCCAACCGCACGATGTCGTCCTCCCCGAGGTACGACCCGGACTGCACTTCGATGATGTGCAACGGGATCTTTCCCGGATTCTCGATCCGATGGCGCACCCCGATCGGGATGTAGGTCGATTGGTTCTCCTCGAGCAGGAAGACCTCATCCCCGCGGGTGATGCGCGCCGTACCGGACACGACGATCCAGTGCTCCGCGCGGTGATGGTGGAGTTGCAGCGACAGCACCGCACCCGGCTTGACCTTCAGGCGCTTCACCTGAAAGCGCGGACCGTTCTCGATGCTGTCGTAGCTGCCCCAGGGACGGAACACCTCGCGGTGCAGGGAGTGCTCGTAGCGCCCCTGCTCCTTCAGCCGGAAAACCAGCTTCTTCACGTCCTGCACACGGCTGCGGGGCGCGACCAGGACGGCATCCTTGGTCTCGACCACCACGTGGTCCTTGAGACCCACCGCCGCTACCAGCCGGCTCTCGGAGTAGAGGTAGCATCCCTCCGAGTCCTCGCAGATCACATCCCCGCGCGTGACATTGCCGTGCGCATCCGGCTCGCTCGCCTCGTGCAGCGCCGCCCAGGAGCCGACGTCGCTCCAGCCCGCCGCCAGCGGCACCACGACCGCGTCGGAGGTCTTCTCCATCACCGCGTAGTCGATCGAGTCGCTCGGGCAGGCCTCGAAGAGCTGCTTGTCGATGCGCGTGAAATCCAGATCCGCCTTGGCGGCCGCGAAAGCCTCCGCGCAGGCGCTCGCGATGCCTGGCGCGAGGCGTCCCAGCTCCTCGAGGTAGCGCCGGGCGCCGAAGAGGAACATGCCGCTGTTCCAGTAGTAGTCGCCCGAGGCCGACGAACTCCTTCGCCACCGCCGCGTTCGGCTTCTCCACGAAGCGCGCGATCCGGTAGACCGCCCCGCTCGCCGGCGCCCCGCTGGATATACCCATACCCGGTCTCCGGCGTCGTCGGGCACGATCCCGAACGTCACGAGCTGGCCCTGCTGGGCGGCTCCAAGAGCCGCGTGCACCGCCTTGTGGAAGGCCGGGACGTCGCGAATCACGTGGTCGGCCGGAAGCACCAGCAGCAACGGATCGTCGCCGGCCTTCGCGCCCGCCGCCTTGCAGGGCGGCGTGGGCGGCCAGGGCGATGGCGGGCGCCGTATTGCGCCCCACGGGCTCGAGCACGATCGCCTGCGGCTCGATGCCCACCTGGCGCAGCTGCTCCGCGACCAGGAAGCGGTGCGCCTCGTTGCAGACCACCACCGGCCGCGGCCGCAGCAGGCCCTCGAGCCGCAGCGCGGTCTGCTGGATCATGGTGCGCTCGCCCGTGAGCGCCAGGAGCTGCTTCGGATAGAGCTCGCGCGAGAGGGGCCAAAGGCGCGTGCCGGCGCCGCCGGAAAGAATGACTGGGGTGAGCATCGGGAGTTATCGGTTCAGGTTCGCCGTTCGACCGCCCGCCGCGCGGCCGATCGCATAGTAGGTCAGACCGAAGCGGCCGACCATCGCCGGATCGTAGAGGTTGCGGCCGTCGAAGATGAGCGGCGTCTTGAGTAATTGTTTCAGGCGCTCGAAGTCCGGGCTGCGGAATTCCTGCCATTCCGTCACGATGGCAAGGGCATCGGCCCCCTCCACCGCCTCATAGGCGTTCCGCGTCAGCTCGAAGCGCTCCTCGCCCGCGTAAATACGCCTCGCTTCCGCTGCGGCTACCGGATCGTAGGCGCGCACCCGCGCCCCGGCCTGCAGCAGGCGGTCGATGATCGTCCGCGAGGGCGCCTCCCGCATGTCGTCGGTATTGGGCTTGAAGGCCAGGCCCCACAGGGCGATGGTGCGGCCCTTGCAGCTCGTCGCCGAAATGCTGCCGCATCTTCTCGACCAGCACTTCCTTCTGGCGCCCGTTCACCGCCTCCACCGCGGCCAGAATCTGCGGCTCGTGGCCCACCTCGCGCGCGGAGCGGATCAGCGCCCGCACATCCTTGGGAAAGCAGGAGCCGCCATAGCCGGTCCCGGGATAGATGAAGCTGTAGCCGATACGGGGGTCGGAGCCGATGCCGACGCGGACCTTCTCGATATCCGCCCCCAGCCGCTCGGCCAGGTTCGCCAGCTCGTTCATGAAGCTGATCTTGGTGGCCAGCATGGCGTTGGCCGCGTACTTGGTGAGCTCCGCGGAGCGGATGTCCATCACGATGAGCCGGTCGTGGTTGCGCGTGAACGGCTCATAGAGCGCGCGCATCAGCTCCGTGGTGCGCGGATTGTCGGTGCCCATCACCACCCGGTCCGGCTTCATGAAGTCCTGGACGGCCGCGCCCTCCTTGAGGAATTCCGGGTTCGACACCACATCGAACTCGACCGCCGCGCCCGCGCGCCTTCAGCGCCGCCTGCGACCTCCCGGCGCACCTTGTCCGCCGTCCCCACCGGCACCGTGGACTTGGTCACCACCACGCAGTAGCGGCTCATGTGAGCCGCGATGGTCCGCGCGGCCGCCAGCACGTAGCGCAGGTCCGCGGAGCCGTCCTCATCCGGCGGGGTGCCGACGGCGATGAGCTGGAAAAGCCCGTGCTCGACGCCGCGGGCCGCATCTGTGGTGAATTCCATCCGGCCGGCCTCCGCGTTGCGGCGGATCAGAGCCTCCAGGCCGGGCTCGTGGATGGGGATCTCGCCGCGATTCAGCCGCTCGATCTTGGCCGCATCGACATCGACGCAAACGACATGGTTGCCGGCGTCAGCCAGGCAGGCTCCTGTCACCAAACCCACATATCCGGAGCCGAAAATCGTGACACGCATTTGCGGCAGCGTAACGGAAGGCTGGACCGCTCTCAAGCAGGAAGCTTGCCTAGGCTGACACCAGGCCTTGGCGGCTGGTCGGTGGAGTCAAAATCAGCCGTCGACCGTGTCGGAAGTGCTTATCCGAGTTGAACTTTGTGTTTTCAAACCGCTCAAGGTCTAGGTATACTTCGCGCGACCTGAGAAGAAGCAAGCAGACGAGAGGGGGATCACCTCAACCGCACATGCGGTTGCTTGGCTGGACTGACAAGCTGATGCATGGTCTCACGATAGCAACATCATTCGGATTCCCGACCGGCGCGCCGCCCGAGGCGGCCGCCACCCTCTCCTGCCGCCCCGCCTCCCATAGCCATGATGGCTGGGCTGGAAGTCCGAAGGAACCTTGCGCCGCTCCCAGAGCACCTACCGGAGTGCAGCAGCACCGGCCGGGAGCGCGATTTGCTCATCCTCGTGCTCGCGGAAAGTGTGATCCATGCACGTAACTTGCATGGGACTCAGGGGGATGGGAACCGCAGCTGCACTGGTCAACTTCGACAACATCCAGGCGTTAAGTTTCTGAAATGTGGAGCCAGTTCTTGATCGCAGCCGTCGGAGCCGGAAATACTCAACATTATTATGTCTGTCGCCCGCCCGCGACAGCGATCAGTCATTGAGTCTGGGAAGGAGACTTGATCTTGTCGACGCAGCAGGCAAATGAGGCAGCGCCCCAGAGAATGGCGGCCGCCGGCCTGGCGCGCAGATCGTCCGCGACCCCATCTGGTCTCCAGCGGGGAGCGGCGCGTGAGCTTCGACTCCGATGTTCAGGTGGAGAGCGCGGTGGCGTTCGACCAGAGCGCTCTGGCGCTGCGCTCGTTCGAGTCGCGGCACTGGGAGGAAGTGCAGCGGCAGGCCACGGAGCGCGCGCGCCCGCGCCACCTCGCCCTACCCCGTGGCGAAGCGAATTCTCGATGTCGTGGGCGCAGTCGTGCTCGCGGGTGTTTTCTCGCCCCTCATCCTGATGATCGCCGTCCTCATGAGACGGGAAGGCGGCTCGATCATCTACAAGCATCGGCGGATCGGCCGGGACGGTCGCGCCTTCGAATGTCTGAAGTTCAGGACCATGGTGCCGAATGCGGACCAGGTGTTGCGGGAACTGCTGGAACGGGATCCGGACATCAAGGCGGAATGGGTGCGCGGATCACAAGCTGCGGTGCGATCCGCGGGTGACCCGACTCGGTCGTTTCCTGCGCCGGACCAGCCTGGATGAGCTGCCACAACTTTGGAACGTGATGCGCGGCGAGATGAGTCTGGTCGGCCCGCGCCCGGTGGTCAGAGAGGAGTTGCTCGATACGGCCGTAACGTTCGCACCTACCTGTCGGCCAAGCCGGGAATCACCGGACTGTGGCAGGTGAAGGGCCGCAACGATACCGACTATCGGCGCCGCGTCGTGCTCGATACGTATTACGTTCGCAATCAGAACCTGCTGCTCGATCTCTACATCCTCTTCCAGACGACACGGGTAGTCCTCGGCGGAAGTGGCGCCTACTGATTGCGCGGCGGCGGCAGGCGCGCGCCGGCCGCATGAAGCCGGGCCGCCACCTCCCAGGATTCTCGTACTGCTGGCGGCTCGCAACGGAGCTCCCTGGATCGGGCCGCAGCTCCGATCCATCCTCGCGCAACAGAACGTCGAGATTCGCGTGGTCGTCAGAGATGACGCCTCGAGCGACGAGACGCGCGCTCGGGTGGCGCCCTTCCTGGTCGACGGCAAAGCCAGCCTGACATCCAGCGACACACCGTCCGGATCGGCCGCGCAGAACTTCTTTGCCCTCATGCGCGAAAATCCAGCCGCGGGCTTCGATTTCGTCGCCCTCGCCGATCAGGACGACGAGTGGCGCCCCGAGAAGCTCGCCCGGGCTTGCGACCGGCTGCGAACGGCCGCCGGCGCCGGTTATTCCAGCGCCACATTGGCGGTGTGGGAGAACGGCCGGTCAGCCGTGCTCACCCAGAAGAGCCGCGCTACCGTTTCCGACTTCCTGTTCGGCGGCATTGGACAAGGCTGTACCTTCGTGCTGACCGCGGACTTCTACAACCGCACGCGTGACTTCCTCACTCACAACACCGCCCTGACACGGGATATCCACTATCACGACTGGGCGCTGTATGCGCTGGCGCGCGCCTGGAACCTGCAGTGGAGCTTCGATCCCATCCCCTCCGTACTGTATCGGCAGCACGCGCGGAACGACACGGGCGCGAAGAGCAGCCTCGCCGGAGTAAGGAAGCGAATCGGGCTCATCAGGCGCGGCTGGTATGTCAGTCAACTGCAGGCCATTGCCAGCCTGTGCTCGACTGCGAACCCGTCGCAGCCGGTCGTATCGACCTGGCGGTCGCTGCTGTCAGCACCGCGCACCTGGTCCAGGCGGGTCCGAATCGTGAAGTTCTGCCTGCTCGGCGGGCGCCGCAGCGCCGCTGACAACTGCGTGATCCTGTTCGCGGCACTGGCCGGCTGGCTTTGAGCGCGGCAGCCCTCTTCAGGACGCCGGCTTGCGCAGGATCCAGTAGTCCTGACCCGTGTGAGGAAACCCGCCGGGGACGTGCCGTACGACTTCCAGCCCCTTGAACAGATCCTTTCTGGCGTAGGCCGGCGAGTGCACCGCCAGGAAACATCGCTTGCCCTCCTTGAAATTGCCGCGAATCACGAACCCCGACTCCCGGTACGCCTGCAGCTCGGGCGGCAGCATCGACCGCTGCATGGAGTCACCGTTGGTTGTGACGACGAGCAGCCCGCCCGGCCGGACGACGCGTGACAGCTCCGCCACCCAGTGGCGGGCAACCGCCTCGGACAGATGCGTGAACACCGAGATGGCGTAAATGAAGTCGAACTGATCCGCAGCCAGCGGCAGTGGCGGCTCGAGTCCGTTGGGCACGAAAGTGACACCCGCGATGTGCTGGCGGCACCAGGCGATCGAGGCCGGATTGTAGTCGGACCCATACACCTCGGCGGCCGTGCCCACCGCGGCGGCAAGATGGCGAATGACGCGCGCGGGTCCGCACCCCCACTCCAGAATCTTCAGGCTGTCATGGCCGGCAAGATACTCGTTGACGATGCCGGCGAGCCAGGCTGCGGTCTCCATGCCGCTTTGCTTGTAGAAGCTCCAGTCCGGGGCGGAGTAGGCATCGTAAGCGAGCGACTTGGGAGGGAGTTCGAACTCGGGGTTCGCGGCAATGAATTCCCTGTTGGTACGGCTGAGGCGAGCGGTCTTTGCCAGGTACCGCAGGTTGTCGGCGACACTCAGCAGCCGCAGCTGCCGCAGGATGTGCTGAAACCTCTGGGCCGGAGCTACGTTCATCGAATCTCCAATCTGAAGGCAGCGGACTATGGCGTGAGCGGAAGATGAGGTCAATGGGCGGCGACGCGGGCCGCGCTGGTGCTAAAATGAGCAGGTCGTACTCGCAGATACCCGGCAAATGACGCTGACCAGAGTAGAGATTGGGCGCAAGATTCATGCGCGGCTGGAACAGGCGCGCGACGCCCTCGCGCAGCAGTGGAACGCCTCGGCGCCCATCAATCATTTCGTGCTCGACGACCTCCTGCCGCAGGAGTGGACGCATCAGATCCGGGCCGCCTTCCCTCCCTTGACGCAGATGACGCTGCGGCGCGATCTGCGCGAGGTCAAATACGTCGCCGCGCAGATGGACAGGTACGACCCCCTCCTGGAGGAAAGCATCTACGCCTTTCAAACCCCGGAAGTCGTGCAGATGATTCACGACATCACGGGTTTGGAGGCGCTGCAGCCGGACGAGCAGCTCTACGCCGGCGGAGTTTCCGCGATGGCACGCGGCAACTACCTGAATCTGCACATCGACAATTCCCACGACAAGTATCGGCAACGGTACCGGGTGATCAACCTGCTGTTCTATGTTTCTCCCGACTGGACGGAGGCGGACGGCTGCAATCTCGAGCTTTGGCCCGATGGGCCGCGGGGGCAGGCCGGTCACCATTGTCAGCCGCTGCAACCGCCTGGTCGTCATGGTGACGCATCGGGCATCCTGGCATTCCGTGTCGCCGAACGCGGCGGCAAAGAACCGCTGCTGCGTTTCCAACTATTACTTCTCCACCGTTCCCGTGGGTGGCGTGGACTACTTCCACGTGACCACCTTCAGGGCGCGGCCCGACCAGCCTCTGCGTGACCTGGCCCTAAGAACCGACGGCTGGCTGCGAATGGCGATTCGCAAGACGTTTCCGGGCGGAATCCGCCCGAACCCGCACTTCTACGACAAGACCGGCGGCTCCGGGAGCTGACCAGCCGCGGCGTGGCGACAACCCGCCTCAATCGCGCAGGACCTCCTCGTAAATCCGCAGCAGCTCCTCCGTATGCCGCTCACGGGTCGGAGGGGCGCTCCAGAATCCCGAGTATGCAGCTTTGCCGGCCGCTGCCACCACGGCATCGTCGCGTATGCGGGCGAAGCGCTCGGCCAGCTGCGCGGCATCACCCGCGCGCACGTGCCAGCCGGTGACGTCGTGCTCGACCCGTTCGGCGGTTCCACAGACGTCGCTCACGATGGCCGGCACACCCCGCGCCGCGGCCTCTGACACTGCCAGCCCGAAGGTCTCGCACCACAGGCTCGGAAAGGCCAGACAACGGGCATCATCCAGCGCCGCCAGCACTCGCTCGCGCGGCAACCATCCCGTGACCCTGCAGGTCGCGCTGCTCTCCGCCAGAGGCCGCAGCGGCCCATCACCCACGAACAGCACCTCGGTTCCCGAGCGTCGGGATGCCTCGATGAGGACGTGCACGCCCTTTTCCGGATCGAGGCGCCCGATCGCAACCACGGCCCGATTGCGCGCCACATCCACGGGGGGGGCCGCGACAACCTCCACCGGGTTGTGGAGAAAGAATATGTGCGCATCCCCGGGAAGATAGGGTCGAAGCATGTCCACCGACCGTCGTGACAGGCCGATGTAATGTCGCACCCCTCCAGGCAAGCCGCCGAGGCCCCGCTGGACACCGGTTCTCAGGACTCGAAACGCCTTGTGGACGTACAACCGCTTGTCGCAGTTTCGTGTCAGGCACTGCACCGAGAGCGGCCGCCTGGCGCAGGGCGTCTCCGATGCATAGTCGAAGAACGCGCCGTTGGGGCACGCGGTCACGTATTCATGCAGAGTACAAACGACTCTGAAGCCCAGTACGAGCGCGCTCCGCACCGGGCTGGCTGCTCAGACCCTGGGTAAACCCGTGCAGATGGACGACGGTGTCCCGTCGATCGCACTGCGCCAACACCGCCTTCGTAGCCGCGTACGCGGCCCTGTTCCACAGACCCTGCATGGCCACCTTGGGATTGCTCAGCCCATCCGCCATCTGGGGCTGCCCGAGGCAGACCACCCGCAATGGCGCACTCGATAATTCCTCCGCTACCGGACCCACAGCGCCGATGAACGTGACGGTCACGCCGCGGCGTGCAAGCCCCACCGCCTCGTCGATGGCGACGCGGCTGGCGCCTCCCTGCACGTGGCAGAAGGAATTGAGTACGACTACGGAGCGCGGCGACATCCTGAGGGATCCTAGTCCGGGCGAGACCGGGCTGGTTGGGTCAACGCAGCACCAGCAGTTTGTGGGGCCCGTCGCTGCGCCGCAGCGACAGCAGGCCCCCGGCCGGCGCCAGGGCGAGACAGGCGGCCACGAAAAGAAACGTCGACTGGCTGAAATAGCCCGTGCCGCGCACGAACATGTCCACCCAGAATGCCAATATCACACTGCGCGCGAACTGCTGGTTGAGCGAGCCGCGGCCCGATCTCAGC
Organism: uncultured Pseudomonadota bacterium; assembly: GCA_963726045.1. Classification (GTDB taxonomy): domain Bacteria; phylum Pseudomonadota; class Gammaproteobacteria; order Steroidobacterales; family Steroidobacteraceae; genus 13-2-20CM-66-19. Next base: position 1,652,963 of record CAVSAZ010000004.1, on the reverse strand, counting down.
GCGAGCAGACATTTCAGTGCGAGCCAGGCGTAGAGGGCGACGACCAGCAGACCCGCAGCGCCGAACTCGCTGCCGAGCTTCGCCAGCACGAAGCTGCCGTCCTTCAGGTTGAGGTCCTCGCCCTGGATCAGGCTGCGAATTGCCGCCGCCGCCGGCACATTACTGCCCCGTAGTCCAAGCTGTTCGAACCCGACCCCCCAACCGTGTGATCTGACCAGCGAGTCATCGAGCATTTCCCAACCCTCGAGATAGACCAGAGCCGAGAGATTGGAGCTGTCGTCCGAAAGCGCAGCCCGGGTCGTAAAATATTTGAATTGCACGGTCAGCCCGGCGGCCGCAACCACCAGGACCGACACGAGCACGATGAAGAAGCGGCGGCATATGAGCGCAGCGACAACGGCTACTGCAAGGAGAGTGGCGCTTTTCAGAACCAGCGCCAGCGCGAAGCCGAGCAACAGCCAGAGGTCACGCCGGCCGCGCCCCGCGGTGGCGCACATATAGAGGTAGACCGGCGCGAATGCCAGCACGAAGTGCGAGGTCTCCGTGAACGGGAACGTCGACTTCGGAAACTTCCCGACGTGAGGCGGTTGCAATCCCATTGCACCGCAGAGACCGATGACGCACAGAACCCAGAAGCTCAGGCGAACTGCCCGTGTCACGGTCCGCTCGGACGCGTCGCGTATCGCGGTGGCCGAGCGCGAGGGCGCCGCCGAGCAGCAACACCAGCGGAATCAGCGAAGCTGCGAAGCGGCTCCAATCGAGCGCCTGCAGCTGGTCAGCGACCGCTCCGTGCAGAATAGTGACGACCACGACGGTGCCGATCAGCATGAGCCCGTTTGCGTTCGCATCCAGCAGGCTCATACCCAGCGCCCGCGCCCGGATTGCCCAGCACACCAACAGGACGATGATGCAGGCACCGGCCGCGACGATCATGCCGAGCGCCATCGATGGCGCAACCCCGGCGTAGAACGGCAGGGTCGGCACCAGCTGGTCCGTCAGTAGCAGGAAGCAGAGGATCCAGAACGGCATCGGCACCTTCGATCCGAGCGGCGCCGCTTCGCCCTCCCGTGCCGTGCTAATTCTCCCGTGATGCATGGGGGCGATAAGCCGGATGAATCAGCCGGCGCAGACGTTGGGCGAGCCGGCGGGAAAGCCCCCATTGCTCCATGAGCAGGCGCGTTCTGAGCCTCGATACCCGGCCGCAATACCTGGCCCACGCAAGCGCAGCGCAATAGCCGTGCCGTACGGAAATGTCCCTCACTTCACGCAAGCCCACGTGGCCGCTCAGATCGGAGACGCCACCGCCGCCCATGTGGCTGGTGATCTCCGGCACGTAGCGTCCTCTCGCCCCGGCCTCGTAGCTGCGCAGCAGCCACTCGTAGTCCATGGCGATCTTGAGGTCACGGTCGTACAACCCGTACCGCTCGTACATCTCCCGCCTGCAGACCAGCGAGGGATGACTCAAGGCCGGCATCGAATGTCGGATTCGCAGCGCGTACTGCGGATCGCCGTCGATGATGTACTGCGGCGCACTGCCGCCGCCGTGTACCATGAGATTGCCGAAGGCGAAATCCGCCCCGGTCTGCTGCAGGCACGCGACGGCTCTCGCAAGGTGATCCTGGTCCATCCAGTCGTCCGAATTCACCAGCGATATGAACTGACCTGACGCCAGGGCGATGCCCTTATTGAAGGCGTCGCTTATGCCCCGATCGCGCTCGCTCAACCAGATGTCGATGTCGGCCTCGCGTTGCCGCAGCAACTCCACGGTGCCGTCCGCGGACCCTCCGTCAACGACGATATATTCGATTCGCGGATGAGTCTGAGCCGCGATGCTGTCGATGGTCCGGGAAATCGTCGCCACCGAATTGAATGCGACTGTTATGACGGTCACCAACCCGTTCGCCGGCTGCAGCGGCGCCTGCCGCCGCAGGGACCTGCCGCCGACGGGACAGCGCAGATCAGCCGCATGCCGGATGTACTCGCCCAGCAACGGCGGCTGGTGATGAGAAGACTGAGTCACACCGGGGCCTCGACCACCGCCAGGCCGGCTAGGGCCGATCCATCTCGGACTCGAGGACTGGAGCCGCAGATCCCGCCGGACCGCGCGGAATCCGGCTCCGCTGCGGCACGCCGCTCTGCTCATCGGCCATCGTCTCGCGCACGACGCTCACCAGCAGGCCGAGGAAAATTCCGCCCAGGAAGGCGCCGGCGGTCCAGAGGATCGGCCTGGGGAAGCTCTTCCTTTCAGGCGTTTGGGCGGGATCGATCACGCGCAACGCATATTCGGTTCTGCCGCGCGCGATCATCTCGTTCTTGATTTCCGTCTCCATGAGGAGTATAGATCGCGGCTCTTCACTTCGACGATGTTCGTCTTGGAGACTTCCGCGCTCAGGTAGCTGATGTTGCGCTCGGCTTCGTCGATGGCGCGTTGTCGCAGGAAGTCATTTGTCAGCTTCACCAGCCCGTTGGCCCATTGCGGCCGCAAGATATGGATCCTTCCATCTGATGGTGAGGGTGACCAGACCGGTCTTGGTGTCGTCGAGGACGGAGCGCACGTCCTTGAAACGCAGATTCGCCTTCCACAGGGTCGGCATCTTCTTCGGGTTGGTGGTCTTCCACTGCCGGGTGGCGGCGTTCCAGTCGTGCGAAAACAGGACGGGCAGCAGATCGTGTTGCTGTATGTACTGCTCCGTCAGGATCTGGGACTCGAGAGTCGCGAGCGCCTCGGTCTTGACCTGATTGGCGCCATTCAGATTGATGCCCGCGAGCGAGGCCAGGCCGGTCAATTCCGAACCCGAGGCACCTCCCAGGTCGATGGAGCCGCCGCTGCGTGTGCTCACCGGCAGCAGAACCACGGTAGCCGAGTACTGCGGGGTGACGACCCAGGCCGCCAGCGCGGCCAGGATGGCGCAGAGCAGCCCCGCGATGAGGGCGGTCCAGCGGCTGCGCCAGATGAACAACAGGAACTCTCTGAGGCTGACCCCCTCTTCGCGCGGAACGGTCGCATACGCATGCACCGGTTCCAGGGGGGCGGCTCTTGTCGTGCTCATTCGTTTGTCCGCATCATCTTTTGCCGACATGTAAAAGCCACTATGCCATTTTACCGCCGTTTCTGGCAGGATGTCTGGTTTTTAGCAGCATCCCGAGCCGGAGCTCGGCCGGGCGCGTCGCGCCACAACCCGTGATCGATTCTCTCCTCAGAGCCATCCTCAGACGTGCGCGCGGCAAAGAGCTGGGCGACCTCGGCGGCATACCGGCCCACCGCGCGCTGGCCCAGATCCTGGCGCGCGGCGGCCTGCCCGTGCTTCGCGGCGTGATGCGCAAACCGCTGCTGCGACACGCGCGCGCGCCGCTCTTCCTCGGCCGCGGCGTGCGCATCCTCGCGGGCTCCCAACTTCATGCGGGACCCGGGGCATTCATCGGCGACTACTCGTACCTCAACTGCTACTCCCGAGGCGGCGTGCATCTCGGCCGCAATGTCACGATTCGTGAGTTCGCGTGGCTGCAGCTCACCAGCAAACTCGACTCGCCCGGAGATTGCGTCGACATAGGCGATGACACCTACATCGGTCCGCGATCGATCCTGGGAGCGGCCGCCGCGCTGCGCATCGGCCAGCGCTGCCAGATAGGCGCCAATGTCAGCTTCATCGCCGAGTCGCATCTGTTCACGGCCGGCGACGAGATATTCTCCCAGGGAGTCAGCCGCAACGGCATCACCGTCGGCGATGACTGTTGGATCGGCAACAACGCCGTGATACTCGACGGCGTCGAGATCGGGGCGGGCAGCGTCATCGGCGCCGCCACCGTGGTTACCAAAGCATCCCCGCCCGCGCCGTGGCCGTTGGGGTGCCGGCACGGGTCATCCGCAGCCCGCTGAGCGCGGCGCCAGATCTCAGTTGAGGACGCGCGACGAAGCGAATCGGTTCGGGCGGGCCAGCGCGCGCCCACCGTGCAATACGTGGCCGAGCAGCTCGCGCCGATAGCCGGTCTTCTTCAGATATTCCCGGTAGGTCATGGCGCGAAAGTCGAAGTCCTCGCGCCACGTCATGTTGGGATCGAGCACGCGCAGCACCGCCGTTTCGTAAACGGTGGCGTAGTTGTTCGCGGTCTGCAACAGCTCCGGATCACCCGCCATCAGGCGGATGCCGCGCGTGCGGCACTGCTCCGTGAGCTCCGCGACGATGTCGCGATACATGTCCACCACTCCGGACAGATCCTCCCAGTGATATGCCGTATCGCCGATGTTGTCCATCGGCCGTATCTGCAGCACCGAGATGTCGTAGGGGTCGAAGCGCGAAAAGAACTGCCGCAGCTCCGGCAGATTGGACTTGTTGACCGTGTAGTTGATGCGGATGCGCGGGTGCGGGCTGCCCAATTCCTTCTTCAGGTCGGCCAACATCTTCAGATTGGCGTGGTACGTGTCCCAGGACGCCCCGACCATCAGCCGCTCATAGGTGTCCTTGTGGACGCCGTGGGTCGACAGCGTGATTTCGGTCAGGCCGCCCTCAATCATGGTCCGCAGGTGCGGCGCGGTCAGCAGCTGGCCGTTGCTGGTGAAGCCGATGAACGGCACACCGTAGCCGGCGCGCCAGCGGCACCAGGGCCGAATATCCCTTGAACATCGTGGGCTCGGTCCCGCAGCCGATGTGTACCTGCATGGCCAGCGGAAAGAACTGCTCGGCCAGGCGCTCCACGTCTTCACGCGAAAAGCGCCGCACGGGTCCGGGCGGCATGAACTTCTCGTCGCTGAAATAGCACATGCCGCAGCGCAGGTTGCAGGCGATGATGGGGTCGAGCCGGACGATCAGGTGACGCATTCCGACGATATCGGCCGCGAGAATGCCCGCGAATTTGAGTCGCGCGCGGCAGCAGGCGGTTGAGACGCAGCAGAGTTTCCGATCTCATTGGTCAGTCACTTACACCGTTCATTCGACGCTTAACGTCCGAATCCAGCAATTATACGACCCGGCAGCGCCGGATTCATGCAGCGGCGGAGCCGGCGGCAGCGGCCGAGCCCTTTAACCCGGCTATTCGCGGCCTGCAGCCCCGCCAATTGTACAGATCGAGCCGCCCCTTGGAGCCGAATCCGTAGGCATTGCGGCCGCAGATCTGGCAATATTTACAGTTTTCGGGCGGGTAGACCGGAACAGCCATGAGCAACTGTGCGCAACAGCACTGAACTCCCCTGCGCGACAATCGCGCCTCCGCCTCTTCCGCCATCCCTAAAATGCCCCCACGGGAACTCTGATGGCGCACTTTCGGCAGCTCCTCTCCCCCGCGCGCCGCCTTGTCGGACGTGCCGCCAGGTCGAGGATGTCGCGCCATTTCCTTCCGGCCGAGAGGCAGGACGATGACCTCTTCATCGTGGAGTACCCCAAATCCGGCGTGACCTGGCTCACGTTCCTCCTCGCCAACGTCAACACCCAGATCGCGGGCGATCGGCGGGCGGTCACCTTCTTCAACCTCAATGACTTCGTCCCCGACGTGCAGTCCGTCAGTCATGTGAGTGTGCCCCGCGCCCCTCTGCCCGGCTATCGCTTCTTCAAAAGCCATGCCCCCTACATGCCGGAGTACCGCAAGATCTTCTATCTCGTTCGCGACCCCCGCCATGTCATGGTCTCGTACTGGACATTCCTTACGAGCCTCGGGTGGTTTCGAGGGACGTTGGAGCAACTCGTGGCGGACAGGACGCACGGCATACGTACCTGGGTGGACCACGTGACAGGATGGCTCGATGGAGTTCACCCTGCAGCGTCATTCGCTCTCATCCGGTACGAAGACCTGCTCGCGAACCCGCATGGAGAGTTGCAGCGCCTGTATCGGCTGCTGGGAATGCCGGTGACGGCTGAAGTCATCGCAACGGCAGTCCAGCGCTCGAGCATCGAAAGGATGCGCGAGCTCGAGGCGGAAGCGGCGGTCGGTCATCCTGCGCTGAAGAACTTCGAGTTTGTCCGCCGTCATGCTCCTGGACGGCACGGGTTCCCGTCCACCGGACGCGTCCGCGAGACGATCGAGAAAGAGGCCGGAGCCACCATGGAGCGCCTTGGCTATCCGCTGGCGGCCGCAACCCATGCGGACAAGTCGACGCTGAACGCGCCTTGATGGCCGGTCGTCCGAGCCATGAGATTCGGCAGCCTGAGGTCGCGGCTCGTTTCCGGCTCGCTCTGGGCGATCGTGGGCGAAGTGATTGCGGGGGGCGCTCGCGCGCTTTCGTCTCTGGTCTACGCGAAACTCCTGTCTCCGACGGATTTCGGGCTGATCGGATTCGCTCTCCTGCTGATCAATTTCTTCCCGCTCGTGATCGAAACAGCCTCAGCCTGGCCCTGATGCGCCAGCCGCAGGACGACCAGCGCGCCTACAGCACGATCTTCTATTTGAACGTCGCGCTGTCGATCGCCGCAATCCTGATTCTCTTCCTGGTCGCGCCCGCGGCCGCCCGGGTCCTGCATGATCAGCGCGTCACCCTGATCATCCCCATACTCGGCATTCAACTCCTGTTCAACTCCCTGTGCTCCGTGCACATCGCGGCGGCGCGGCGCCAGTTCCGCTATCGCAGGCTGGTGCCGGTGCGCGCTCATTTCGACCGCCTTCTCCCTTGGCATCGGAATCCCGCTCGCATTCCTCGGCTACTCGTACTGGTCGCTGCTCGTGGCCTCCATCGCCGGGGCGCTGAGTCAGATGGTCGCGGCACAGCTGCTGCTCGGATGGCGCCCCTCGCTGCGATTCGACTGGGCTGCCGCCAGGGATTTCTCCGGCTTTGCCTCCTGGGTCGCTGTCGACATGGGGGTCACGTGGATGGTCATGTCGGGCGGAGGATTCTTCCTCGCTTACTTTCTTGGCACCCGCGATCTCGGGCTGTTCCAGCTGAGCGACCGAATCGATACTTACGTGCTCGGCTCCCTGCTGGGGCCCCTGATTCCGGTTCTCTACGCGGGATTTTGCGAGATCTCCGGAATCGGGGGAAAGCTGGCGTCTGTTCGAGCGGAGCATCGAGGTACTGACGCCGATCAGCCTCGCGGTCGCGGGAGTAATCGTGGTTGCGGCCCGGCCCCTGGAGACGCTCTTCGGGCCGAAGTGGCACGGAGTCGCCGATGTCATGGCCCTGAACGCGATCGCCGACGGCATCTCGTACACGATACTGCCCGCACCCTCGCTTCTAAGAGCCCACGGCCTCGCCAAGGTCGTCGCAGCCATGCGCCTCGCTACCGTGGCTGCGCAGATCGTGGTTTATATGCGGTTGGCGCCACACGGTTTGGTGGCATTCATGTACGGCAAATTGACCCTCGAGGTCGCCATCTACGCCGGCTCGCTGTTAGTCTTGCGCGCGGTCTTCAAGCAACCGGTCGTCCGTACGATGGACGCCAGTTCGGACAGCTCATCATCGTCGCCATCTGCACGACGCTGGGCGTCATCGCGGCCGCGGCCTGTCTCGGCTGGGCCCCCCGATTGCATTGAGTGTAGGCCTTGCGATCTTTGCGATCCCCCTCGGCGCGTATCTTTACCTGACTCAGCGGGAGCTGCTGACATCCATGCTCGAGCGCTGGGTTGCAGCCAGGTAATCCCGTCAGCCGGACTCAGGCGCCTTCCCGGCGAAGGAATACCCCGTCCATCTGCAGCAGCCTTCCGCTGCGTCTATCCTTGAATCCTGGAGCGACGGAGAACAGTTCGAAGCCGCGCGACTCCATGTAGTGAACCGCATCGACAAAGGCGGGTGCACCCTCGTACAGGGGCACGAGCGACAATTCCAGCTGCAGCGCCATGGTTTGCGGGAGCAGTCCGGTCGCTCCGGCGAGGACCTCCAACTCATATCCCTGAGTGTCGATCTTTATCATGAGTCGCTGGTTCGGATTGAGCAATTTCCGCGCAATTCATCCAATCTCTCCATCCTGACGACTTCGGTTCGTACATAAGCGGACTCCGGCGCCGCCTCGACGTGCTCCGAGCGCATGGGCAACAGGCTGCTGCTCACCGAGTTTCCGGCAATATTGATTACCGTCTCGCCGGCTTTGCTCCCGAGCGCCGCGCACGGCGCGACAACCCACTTGCGATTGCGCGCTCGAGCGTGCGCCACCAGGCGCGCATGAACTTCGGGATCGCCTCGAATGAGATCAAGTCGCCCGCAAACCCGGTTTCGAGCACGAGATCGCCGTACTGGCCAATGTTCGCCCCGACATCCAGGACGACATCCGCGCGGCTGGCCCGCAGCGTGTCCTTGATCACCTGGTACTCGTCGCTCGACGATTCCAATTTCCGAACCACGAAGCCCAGGCGTCTCAGCGTTCGCTGGATCTGCTCTTTCAGGTCCAAGGCTCTCCCTGGACATGACGCTCCGCCTACCCGCTCGAACCGCGTGAGGCGCCGGAGTTCTCATCAAACGAAGCCGCGCGGAGCTCGCCGCATGCCGGAGCAGCACCGGCGTTGCGCATCGTTCGTACCGCGGCACGATGCCGCAGGAGTCTCCTCACCGCCTCCTTGAGATTGCGCGCGATCTCCAGCGGGTATCGGATCAGCGGATGCGTCGCCTTTTGCTGCGCCGTGTACCCTCCCATGAGCTGCACGCTGCGAGCAAGCTCCTCGAGGTAAGGCTCGTAGACCATCCGGTGCACTACTCGGGCACCGAATAAGGGCCGTGAAGCACGACTCTGCGCCCGCTCAACAGGCGCAGACCCTGGAAATGCCATGCGACCGCGCGAGAATACGGGAAGCGACGGGCATTCCACGGCGCGAGCAGCAGGTCGATCTGCTGTAGAACATGCACCAATGGCCCGAATCGCGTGGGCCAATCATCGAGATACTTCTGATCGCCGAGCTTGCCGTCCTGCGGAGTTGCAAAGCACCACTCGACACATCGGTCCTGCCACCATGCCGTACCGGCTCGCTGCTCCCGCGGACGAACGTCATGAACTGAACGCAATATTGACCGACGACCGCCGTGTGATCGTATTCGGCATCATAGGCGTGGTCGGTGATCATTACCGCTTTACCGGATCTTCGAACTCCTCGAAGATCGCGTGGGGCGATCGCAGCACGAATACATCGGAATCCACATACGTCACCCGCTGGGCATCCGGTGCCCGATCGAATACCAATTTCGGCGTATATGGCGTCAAGGTCCAGCAGTACTCCGCGTGCGTCCTCTCGTTTGACCGCAACAACTCATCGGACTCAACCTCCTCGAGACGGATGGTCCTCAGGTTCGGCGCCCCGAGGGAGTCGAGTACCTGCCTGGTCCTGTCGTCGAGACCAGTACCCAGAGCGTGAAGCTTCCGGCATGGCGGGATAGCGACGCATACAATGCCAGCCCCTGCGGAAGAAACAGGCTGTCGAAAAGGGTGACGTAGTGTTCCAAGATGTGTCAGCCGCCAAATTGATTGCCCGCCGCAATCACCTGCCCGACTTCCGTCTCCGACAGCCCCGCGTGGCAGGGCAGCGACAGGCAGGTATCGGCGTGCACCTCCGCCGCTCGCAATCCCCGGGGGTCGCGGCCGAGTTGGCGACAGGGTTCCTGCAGGTGTACCGGGATTGGGTAATGGATCAGCGATTCTATTCCCTGGTCACGCAGATGCGCCTGCAATTCACGCCTGTGCGCACACCTGACCACGAAGAGATGATGTGAGTGACGGAGTCGATCTTCGGGGAGGGGCATCGGCCGGACGTGCCCGCCGCTGATTTCCGCCGTGTACCTCGCCGCGATGTCACGTCGCCTGGCGATCCAGCGCGGCAGATATTCCAGGCGTGCACTGAGAATCGCCGCCTGGAGCTCATCCAGCCGGCTGTTCATCCCGAGTAACGGATGCTGATACCGGACCGTCGGCCGTAGTTGCGCAGCACCCGCACCTTGTCCGCCACTTCCGGCTCCGAGGTCGTCAGGGCGCCGCCATCGCCGACCGCTCCGAGATTTTTGGTCGGGTAAAAGCTCCAGGCGGCGAAAGTCCCGAAATTGCCCACGGATCGGCCACCCCACATGGCCCCGTGAGCCTGCGCGCAGTCCTCCAACAGGTGAATGTCGCGCTCCCGTGCCAGATCCATGAGCTCGCCCAACGGTCCGGCTTGACCGTACAGATGCACCAGAAGAACCGCCTTGGTGCGCGGCCCTATGCACCGCCTTACGCTCTCGACGCACAACATTGCGGTTCGGTCGATGTCCGCCAGCACGGGGACTGCACCCGCACGCAACACCGCGAGGGCGGTCGCGAAGGCCGTCATCGGAGTCGTGATCACCTCGTCCCCGGGCCCGATTCCCAGCGCACTCCACCCCGAGCTCGATCGCATCGAGCCCGTTCGCGCAACCGACGGCAGCCGGGAGTGCCGAGATACGTGGCCCACGCCTGCTCGAAGGCGGTCACTTCGCGACCCAGGATCCACCACCCGGAGCGAATCACGCGCTCGCAGGCAGCGAGCTCGGCCCTGACCAGCTCGTCGGGTTCCCGACGAAAATCATTCATCGCAATGGTACTCATTACGACTCCCAATAGGACGAGCCATTCGCCCGATAGTACTCGAGCGAGCGCCTCAGCCCCTCCTCCAAACATGACCAGTCGGGCGCCAATCCAGCAGCTAGCCGCGCTCGCGACCAGTTGCCGTAATAGTCCCCGATATCGATCGCTTTCCGGTCCGGCGGAAATGGCACCAACTCCCATTCGCCGCCGCCGTTCACCGCCACCATCAGCGCGGCCAGGTCCTTGAGAGAGATCACTTCGTCGCTGCCGAGATTCATCACCTGACCGACGGCCTCGTCTCGGGTGGCGGCCGCAGCAGCGCATCGACGACATCGTCGACGTAATTGAAATCTCGCAGCTGCGCCCCGTCACCGAACACCTTGATGGCTGCCCGGAGAGCAGGAGTTTGATCCAGATGCCGAGGAAGGTCTGGCGCGCATCCTTCACCCGCATGCCGGGGCCGTAAGTATTGGTCAGGCGCAGGCACGACGAGGGGATGCCATACACGCGGTGATAGAGCAGGTGGTAATACTCGCCGGCGAGCTTGTGAATGCCGTTGATGTGGACCGGAAGCACGGATGATCTTTGTAGACCGGCAGGTACTGCGGCTTGCGTATAGCTGGCGCGTGGAGGCGAACACTATGCGGATTTTCGGGTTGATGCCGGCGCGCCGCCTCCAGAATCGACAGTTGCGCGGTCGCATTGATGTTGAGATCGGTGAACGGGTCGTGCATCGAATCGAGGTGGCTGGTCTGGCCGGCGAATCGCAGGTAATCCTGCCCGCGGATCAGCTGCTCATTGCATAAGGGTCGCGGACATCCGAGATGTTCAGCCACACGCGGTCGCGTATGTCCGCGATATTGGCCAGGTTGCCGCCGTAGCTCGGAATGAGGCTGTCGATGATGGTGACGCGGGCGCCGTGTTCGACCAGTCGCCGCGCCAGCATCGAGCCGATGAACCCGCAGCCGCCGCTGATCAAGCACGGCGCGATCCTGAACAACTTGTCGTAGCTCATCGCTTCTCCAGAAAGTAGCCCTGGCAACGTGACTTACGGTCGGGCTGAAGTTCGCAGTCCCATGTTTCGCGGATGCGCCAGCCTTCAAGCAGGCCTGACTGCAGAGTCTCTTCTGCAAACAGCCGTATCGGATAGCTCGCGCGGTAGATGGGCTCAGATACATGCTGAACGGTGATCCGGTCATGCGCACCGGCAATGTGGGCAGGCGATCCACGATCATGAACTGCGCCGACGCGGCGGCCGCCTCGCGCAGATATTGCTCCGGATCCCGGACATAGCACAGGGAGCTCGAGAACAGCACCACGTCCACACCGTCCCGAACGGCCTCGGGGATGCTATGGTAGAAGCGAAGCACTCCATCGGAAACTCCTCGTTTCCGAGAGTGACGAGATGCTCCTGCTCGATGACGTGCCACGAAAGCGGTATCCGCAGTCTTTGCAGGTAGCGGCTGTTCTGGCGCCAAGTGCTTCCCAGGGAGCCGCCGAAATCGGCCACCCGCAGCGAGCCTCGCTCCAGGCCGACCTGCAGCAGGCAGGCGAGTAGCGGCCATGAGTATTCGATGTGGTCGAACGTAACCGAGTCCCGCTCGTAAACGGCCTCACCGGCTACGACCCTGCGGGTCGCGGCCACCGTTCGCTCGGTAATTTCCTGCGCGTCGTACCCCTCCGCCCGGGCGGCCGCGGCTTCCCATGACGCGAATTCACCGCTGAAACTGACCGCAGAACGGGCGCGGCTGACGAGGTCCGCGAGCACCGGCGGCACCAGGGGTTTGAGCAGCCTCAGGCGCATTGGTCGCCCGCTAGCTCATCTCAGACCCTGATTTGCGCCCGATTCGCCAGAAACCATTCGTAGGTGGTACGAATGCCCTCCTCGAGCGTGATTCGCGGCGACCAGCCCAGAGCGGTCAGACGCGAAACATCGAGCAGCTTGCGCGGGGTGCCGTCCGGTTTCGACTCATCGAAGCGCAACGCGCCCGGAAGCCGACGTCGCGGCAGATCGTCGCCGCCAGCTCGGCGATCGTTATCATCCCGTCCCCAGCCAACATTGATCCAGCTCTCGTCGTCGTAGTTCTGCATGAGGAAGACGCAGGCATCGGCAAGATCATCCACGTGCAGGAACTCCCGGCGCGGCTTGCCCGGTCCCCAGACCTCGACCTCGGCGGCGCCGCGCTCCTTGGCCTCGTGGAACTTGCGGATCAGCGCCGGCAAGACGTGCGAGTCTGTCAGGCTGAAGTTGTCGCCCGGTCCATAGAGGTTGGTCGGCATGGCCGAGATGGCACGAAGCCGTACTGCCGGCGATAGGCCTGGCACATCTTCAGTCCGGCGATCTTGGCGATCGCATACCACTCGTTGGTCGGCTCCAGCGGCCCGGTCAGCAGGCAGTCCTCCGGCATCGGCTGGGCGCGGCCTGGGGTAGATGCAGCTCGAGCCCAGGAAGAGCAGCTTCTTGGTCCCGTGCCGATAGGCCGCGTCGATGACGTTGGTCTGGATCGCCAGGTTGTCGCGCAGGAATTCCGCGGGATAGGTGTCGTTGGCCAGGATCCCGCCAACATTGGCGGCGGCCAGAAAAACGAATTCCGGTCTGACGCTCGGCGAAGAACGCCTTGACCGCCATCTGGTCGCGTCAGATCGAGCTCGCGGCGGTCGCGCAGCGATCAGTGCGCGCAAATCCGGCCGCTTCGAGCCGGCGCACGATCGCGGAGCCCACCAAGCCCCGGTGGCCGGCGACGAAGATCGAAGCCTCGGGAGTCATTCGTGATGCCGATAGGCTTGAATCCTTCCCGGGCATGGTCGCGTCGCGCTTCGCGAGCTGCAGATCATCCGGAACCATCTCATCCACCAGAGTCGCGAAGCTGATGCTCGGCTGCCAGCCCAGTTTGAGTCGCGCCTTGCTCGCGTCACCGAGCAGAGTCTCGACTTCCGTCGGTCGGAAGTAGCGCGCGTCGACCTTCACGATGCGTGCGGCCCGTGCGGGCTCCACGCCGCATTCATCGACGCCCTGCCGCGCCACTCGATCTGCATGTCGAGCCGTCGCGGCCGCCTGCTGACGAACTCCCGGACCGAATGCTGCTCGCCCGTCGCAATGACGAAGTCTTCCGGCCACCTCCTGCTGCAGCATCAGCCATTGCGCCCGCACGTAGTCCCTGGCGTGGCCCCAGTCCCGCAGCGAATCCAGATTGCCCAGATACAGGCTCGTCTCCAGGCCCTCGTGGATGCGCGCCAGCGCGCGCGTGATCTTGCGCGTGACGAATGTCTCGCCGCGAATCGGCGACTCGTGGTTGAACAGAATGCCGCTGCAGGCGAACATCCCGTACGCCTCGCGGTAGTTCACCGTGATCCAGTGCGCGTACACCTTCGCGGCGCCATACGGAGAGCGGGGATAGAAGGGCGTGGTCTCCCGCTGCGGAGTCTCCTGCACCTTGCCGAACATCTCGGAAGTCGAGGCCTGGTAGAACCGGGTACTCTTTTCCAGGCCCAGGATGCGGATCGCCTCCAGCAGCCGCAACGTGCCCAGCGCGTCGGAATTCGCGGTGTATTCCGGCGTCTCGAACGAGACCGCAACATGGCTCTGCGCGGCCAGATTGTAGATCTCGTCCGGCTGCACCTGCTGCACGATCCGGATCAGATTGGTCGCGTCCGTCAGGTCGCCGTAATGCAGGTGCAGCCGGACGTCGCGCTCGTGTGGATCCTGATACAGATGATCTATCCGGTCGCGTATTGAAGGACGACGCGCGCCGCTTGATGCCGTGGACCTCGTAGCCCTTGGCCAGCAGGAGCTCCGCCAGGTAGGCGCCGTCCTGCCCGGTTATGCCCGTTATCAGTGCCCGCTTAGCCACGCGATCCCCGGAAGTTCCATCGCCGATTTACTACAGCCCATGTATCGCCGCGACCGCGATCGCCACGTTGTAGATGATTCCGGTCATCGCCTCCCAGAACGGCAACGGCAGCATCTGCGTGGCGTTGATCGGCACCACGATGGTGTCGCCTGGCTGGATTTCGACGTTGCCGCCGCGGCTGAACCAGCGGCTGCCGTTCCGTTCGCGACCACGCTGCCGTCGGCCCGGACGACATAGACCCTCTTCGGGTCCGCCTGCGACGTGAAGCCGCCGCTCAGCCGCGATGTAATCGTCCCGCGACAGGCTGGGATTGTAAAGATGCGAAGTGGCGTCCTGGACCTCGCCGATGACGGTCACCTCCTGCTCGAACCTCGGCACGATGAGCTCATCGCCATCGCGCAACACGACATCGTACGAGGAGCCGGCGGGTTCCCGGACGATTCCCGGCAGGTTGATGACGAGGCGTCCAACCGCCTTCTCCCCCTGAAGCTGCGACAACAGGGACCGGCCGACGACGAGCGCACTCTCGGAGTTACCGACGTTGCCTCCCTGAGCGGTCGCCACGGCCCGCAACGCGAGCACCCCAAGCTCGATCTTCATGCGCGAGGCGAGCAGATCCATTTGCTGCTGCTCTCGTGACCTTGAGCTCCGTCCGGGTGAACACGGAGCCCTGGGGGAAGGCAAATTGAGTGAGGCCGCCGGCGCGCTCGATCGACGGATTTCAGTGTCTCGCCCGGTTGGATGGTGTAGGTCCCCGGGAAGCGCACCTCGCCCTTCAGCGTGATGCTTTCCTGGTTCGTCCATTGCGAGACTTCCTTGACGCTCAGGACATCGTACGGGTCGAGCCTCACGTTGGCCGTGGAGTTGCCAGTCAGCGCGCTGGCGACATCGATGTCCATGATATCCGTGCGGCGCGTCGCTGCCGTTGACGACCACGTAGCGCGTGAGCTCCGCCTTGCCGGCATAGGCGGCATCGGCCAGACCCCCGCCGGCACGAATGAGATCCGCCACTGTCATGCCGGGCTCGAGCGGGTACTGCCCTGGGACATTCACACGCCCTTCGACCGTCACCACCTGCTCGGGCTGCTGCGCGGTCGCTTCCATGCGCAGATCTTCCAGAATCGGGTGGACGATCCGGTCGCGGCTCGAGGACAGGTCGAAGACGGTGATCTGATCCCGCGGCATCAATGTGACGTCGGCCGGAGACCCGGGAGCAGCAAAAGCGGCGGCAATATTGGCGGATATCGCCTCGATGTGGCGGTCGGGCGGCAGCTCGCGACGTATCAGGACGTAATGCAGGTCCGCGTTGGGCTGCAGGTCATCCACGGAATGAATGACATCGGTGAGCCGCATGCCGGGACGGTAGAAATAAGCACCGCCGGTATAGACATGCCCCTGCAGCTCCACTGCGGCATCCAGCGTCGGCCGCAGCTGAGGGACGTGGATCAGATCGCCGTTGCGCAGCCCCTGCGCGGAGCCGCCAGCAGTCAGGTCCAGCGGCAGTACGACGCGCTCGCCGTTCGGCTGAATTCGGGTCAGCGTGGCTTTCGAGGTATCGGCGTCCGGGGTGAGGCCGCCCGCCAGAGCGATCACCTCGGCCGGCATGGTCTCGCTGCGCAACTCGTAGATCGCAGGCCGCCGCACCTCCCCGTCGACGGCGACAGTCGAGCCCACCGGCGGAATCAGCACCACATCGCCCTGCAACAGCTTGGCGTCATCGGCGGTGTTGCCGTGGATCAGAAGATCGTAGAGATCCAGCTTCCGCACCACGACGCCATTGCGCTTCAGCTCGATGTTGCGCAGCGAGCCCGCCTTGCGGACGCCTCCCGCCGCGTAGATCGCGGAAGTGATGGTCCCCAGTCCGCTGATGGTGTATGCCCCGGGCTCGAAAGCCTCTCCCATCGCGAACACCTGGATCGAGCGCGTCTGCTGCCATGCTGATGCTGGCCCGCACGCCGATCATCTGGTGGCTGACCCGCGATTCGATCTCCGGCTTGCACGGCGCTGAAGAGCTGACCGCCGACATTGATCGGTCCCAGCTGCCGGGAAGTTGATGCGACCGTCCCGCGCAACCACCATCTGATAGGCATGGTTCTGACTGCCATAGAGCAGCACATCGAGCGTATCACCCGGACCGACGATGTAGTCCGACGGCACCGGGACATTGGTCAGCGGCTCGAAACTGGACGGGTAGTCGGCAAAGAGGTCGTAGCCGAACGGCTTGAGCGCCTGCTCCCCCGTCTTCTTGAGGGGCAGCAGGGTCAGTCTGCACCTGCAGATTCTGAAAGTCGGGAACGACCTGCAATCGAAGCGTGGCCTGCTCCTCCGTCAGCCCGAGCAACGGGATGGGAGCAAATCCCGGCAGCGTCAGCACGCCATCGGGCGAGAGCTGGTAAGGATTCCGCGACCGGATCAGATCGATCAGCGCCGTGAGCTCGTGCTTCTGGGCCGTGGTCAACTGCTGCTGCGACGAGGAGGTCGCGCTGGTGGCGGCGGCCTGGGCGGCGGCCAGGCCAGAAGCGCTCCCCGAGGTGCCTGCCTGCAGGGACTGGAGCGCCTGCAGGGCCTGCGGCGACGGACTGCCTCCCTGGGAGGAGTTGAGCCTCTGCGCCGCCTGCAGCGACTCATTGACGAGCGCCGGCGGCAGCTGGAATCCGATCTGGACGATGACCCAGTCGCCCCCCTTCATGACCGGGATGAGGGGCTGCTGCTCCTCTTCCGCCCGCCGGCGGCGCACCGCCATTTCCTGCTGGTATTCCTGCGACTGCGACTGATTGAGACCGCCCGAGGAGCCCAACTGCCCGGGCAGCTGGTTCAACGTGCTGGTGCCGCCGCCGAGATTGCCCGCTCCGAGACGGCCGAGGACGGCCTGCTGCTCTTCCGGTGTCAGGCCTTGGAAGAGGTCCATCGCGCCGCCACCGGAGAGAGACGAGTCCTGAGCGTGCGCAGGCGGGGCCGAGAAGCCACAGCCCGATCAAAACGAACAGCAACCCGGCCAGCGGCCCGAACGGACTTCGCATCAAGCGCATTACCAACCTTTATCGCCAGTGCACGAAGCAGCGCACGTTCAAGCCTCGTCCGGCTGTCCGCCGGATTCTCGAGGCTTGCGCCCCGGCTCGCCTCATGCGAATCAGTAATTGTAGCGGGAGCGCAGCCGGTTTGGAGCGGAATCGGCACCTGAACGTTCCCGGGCAGCGCGGCTTTGCCCGACCACCGGGTCACGGCACTTACCGATAGTGCGTCTCGATCCAGCGCTGATAGCTTCCGTCCATGACGGCGCGCCACCACGATTCGTTCTCCATGTACCACGCGAAGGTGCCGCGCAGCCCCGCGGCCAGGGTCACCTGCGCCCGGTAGCCCAGCTCGCGCTCGATCTTGCCGCAGTCGATCGCGTAGCGGCGATCGTGGCCGGGACGATCCTTGACGAACTGCACCAGGCTCGACGACTTGCCGCCCTGCGCGGCCGGGCAACCCGGGAAGCGCGCGGCGAGATCCCGACGGGCTCCGAACGCGTCATCGGCGACCGCGCACAGCGTCTCGACCAGCTTCAGGTTCTCGCTCTCAACTCCGCCGCCGATGTTGTAGACCTCTCCGGGCTGCCCTCTGCCCAGGATCAGGTCGATGCCGCGGCAATGGTCGCTCACGTGCAGCCAGTCCCGGACATTGCGGCCGTCGCCGTAGATCGGCAGCGCGCGCCCGTGCAGCAGGTTCACGATCATCAGCGGAATCAGCTTCTCGGGAAAATGGAACGGGCCGTAGTTGTTCGAGCAGTTGCTGGTCGTGACCTGCAGGCCATAGGTATGGTGGTAGGCGCGCACCAGGTGATCCGAGGCGGCCTTGCTTGCGGAGTAAGGTGAGTTCGGCGCGTACGGGGTGCGCTCGTGAAATGCGGGATCGTCCGGCCCCAGAGAGCCGTAGACCTCGTCGGTCGATACGTGATGAAAACGATGCGCCGCGACCGTCTTCTCCTCCAGCCACACCTTGCGCGCGGCCTTCAGCATCGAGTGGGTGCCCTGCACGTTGGTCTCGATGAACGCATCGGGTCCGTGGATGGAGCGGTCGACGTGCGACTCCGCGGCGAAGTGCACGATGGTGTCGATCCGCTCCTCGCGCAGCAGGCTCTCGACAGCCGCCGTGTCGCAGATGTTGCCCTGCACGAACTCGCAGCTCCGGCCGCTCCTTGACCGGCTCGAGGTTGGCGAGATTGCCGGCATAGGTCAGCGCATCGAGCACCACCAGGCGATCGCCCGGGTGAGCCTGCAGCCAGTAGTGCACGAAGTTGGCACCGATGAAGCCGGCGCCGCCGGTGACGAGCAGCCTAGGCACGGGGAATCTCTTTCAGCACGGAGCGCAAACGCTTGCGCCAATGGAGGGGAGAGAGGCCGAGCGGGGCCAGCGACCGCTTGTCGAGCACGCTGTAGGCGGGGCGGCGGGCAGGCGTCGGATAGTCCGCGGTGGTAATCGGCGTGACGGTGACGTCGCGCGAGACCAGACCGAGCTCTGCACCGTCCTCGGCGATCGCCACCGCGAAGTCGTACCAGCTGGCAACTCCCGCGTCGGTCCAGTGGTGGATGCCGCGAATCTCGCGGATCGGCCGCGAGCTGCCACAGCGTCGCGGCGAAGAACCGCGCCGCGGTCGGTGTGCCCACCTGGTCGGCGACCACCCGTACGGCGCCATTCGCCCGCATGACGCGCAACATGGTGCGCACGAAGTTGGCGCCGCTCGCGGCATAGACCCAGGCGGTTCGCACGACGACGGCCTGCCCGGGAAGCGCCTCCAGAACGGCGCGCTCGCCGTCCCGCTTGGTCCGTGCCGTAGACGCTGAGCGGGTGCGTTGCGGAATCCGGCCGATAGGGAACGGATGCGGCGCCATCGAACACGAAATCGGTCGAGATGTGGATCAGGCGCGCGCCGCATTCCCGGGCCGCCGCCGCCAGGTGGCCGCGGGCCCTCGGCGTTGATCCGCTGCGCGGCGTCCGGCTCCGATTCGGCCTTGTCGACCGCGGTGTAGGCCGCGGCATTGATGATCACGGCCGGGCGGTGGCGGCCGACGATACTCGCGCACCGCCTCGCCCGCACCGATGTCGAGATCGGCGCGCGCGCAGGCGATCGACCTCGAATTTGTCGGGCACGATGGCGAGCAGCGCGCGTCCCACCTGCCCGCCGGCGCCCGTGATCAGGACCTTCGATTGCCGGCGGCGCGGCGGAGTCAAGGATAGACCTCCGCGTCACGGAAGCGCGGTGGCCGCGGCGTCCTTGCCGGAAAGGATGGGCTCGGCGCCCGCCGGCAGCGGCCACTTCACCCCGATCTCGGGATCGTTCCAGCGGATCGCGCGCTCGTGCGTCGGGTGCCCAGAAATCCGTGACCTTGTAGAGGAAGTCCGCGTAGTCGCTGAGCACGAGATAGCCGTGCGCGAAGCCGGGCGGCACCCACAGCATGTGGTGATTCTCCGCCGACAGCATCGACGCCGACCCACTTGCCGAAAGTCGGGCGAGCTGCGGCGGATGTCCACCGCCACGTCGAACACCGCTACCCGTCACGACACGCACCAGCTTTCCCTGCGGCTGCTGTATCTGATAATGCAGGCCCCGCAGGATGTGCCGCGCGGAGTGGCTGTGGTTGTCCTGGACGAACTTCAGGTCGAGCCCGGCGGCGGCGAACTTGCGCTCCTCCCAGGATTCCATGAAGTAGCCGCGCGCATCGCCGAACACCTTCGGGCGGATCAGCACGACCTCGGGGATATCGGTCGGGACGAATTCCATGTCAGGGCTGCCCCTTGCAGGATCTCGAGCAGATAGGCGCCGTAGCCTGTCTTGGCGAGCGGCCGCGCCAGTGCCTCCAGTTGCTCGGCCGAAATATAGCCCCTGCGATAGGCGATCTCCTCCGGACAGCAGACCTTCAGTCCCTGCCGGGTCTCGATCGCCTCGATGAACATCGACGCCTGCAGCAGCGACTCGTGCGTGCCGGTGTCGAGCCAGGCGACGCCGCGGCCCAGCTGCTCCACCCGCAGCGCGCCGCGCTCGAGGTACTTGCGATTGACGTCGGTGATCTCGAGCTCCCCGCGCGCCGAGGGCTTGAGGTCGGCGGCGATGTCGAGCACCTGGTTGTCGTAGAAATAGAGCCCGGTCACCGCGAAGTGCGATTTCGGCTTCGCGGGCTTCTCCTCGATGTCGAGCGCGTGCCCCGCCTCATCGAACTGCACGACGCCGTAGCGCTCCGGATCCCGCACGCGATAGGCGAACACCGTCGCGCCCTCGCCGCGCTGGGCGGCCGCCTCGAGCTGCTCCGGCAGCCCGTGGCCGTAGAAGATGTTGTCGCCGAGGACCAGCGCGACGCGATCGTTGCCGACGAAGCGGCGGCCG
Organism: uncultured Pseudomonadota bacterium; assembly: GCA_963726045.1. Taxonomy (GTDB): domain Bacteria; phylum Pseudomonadota; class Gammaproteobacteria; order Steroidobacterales; family Steroidobacteraceae; genus 13-2-20CM-66-19. The sequence goes on along the minus strand of CAVSAZ010000004.1, from coordinate 1,632,309 downwards.
ATGATGAACGCCTGCGCCAGCCCCTCGGGCCGGGGCTGCTCGGCGTAGGTCAGCGCAGAGCCCCCACTTGGCGCCGTCGCCCAGCAGCCGGCGAAAGAGCGGCAGGTCCTCGGGCGTGGAGATCAGCAGAATGTCCCGGATCCCCGCCAGCATCAGCGCCGCCAGCGGGTAGTAGACCATCGGCTTGTCGTAGATCGGCAGCAGCTGCTTGCTGATGCTCAGGGTCACCGGATGCAGCCGCGTGCCCGCGCCGCCGGCGAGAACGATGCCTTTCAAGTTCTTGATTCCTCTGCTTGGCTCTGGCGAGAGCTTGCCACGACGGACCTGGCGCAGGCGAGCAGATCATCGTACACGGCGTCCGCTCGCGCTGCGGCATCGTCGGGCAGGGCATATCCCGTCCGGACCAGGAAGCAGCGGCCTATGCCCGCCGCGCGACCGGCCTCGATGTCCGATAGCCGGTCACCCACCAGGAATGGACGCTCCAGGCTCGATATCGAGCGTGCCGGAGGCGCGCCTGAGCATCCCGGGCTTTGGCTTGCGGCAATCGCAATCGCGACGATAGCGCTCGACGGGCGCGTCGGGCAGGTGCGGACAGTACTCGACGGCAGCCAGCGACACCCCGGCGCCCGCAAGCTGCGCGCGCATGTGCTCGGTGAGGGCGAGATAGTCGCTCTCCGAGTACAGCCCGCGGGCGATCCCGGACTGGTTGGTGACCACCACCAGGAGGTAACCCGCCGCCTCGAGCAGGCGCAATGCCTCGACGGCGCCCGGCAGGAACACGAAATCCTCGATCCGATGGACGAAGGCCCGCTCCTCATTGAGCACCCCGTCGCGATCGATGAACGCCGCCTTGCGGCTCATGAGCCGCCGCGGATGCGCTGCAGGAGCGTGCTGGTCGAGTAGCCGCCCACGAATGGAAGCGCCAGCGCCCGGCCGCCCCAGCCGCGTACCAGGCGGGTCTCCTCCAGAGCTCTCGATGTCGTAATCGCCGCCCTTGACGTACACGTCGGGCCGGCAGCGCCGCAGCAGCTCGCATGGAGTCGACTCGTCGAAGCTCGTGACGCAGCGAGACGCTCTCGAGCGCCGCCACCACCAGCAGCCGGTCCGCCTCGGGTTGAGCGGCCGCTCCGGCCCCTTGCCGAGCTGCCTCGCGGACGAGTCGCTGTTGACTGCGACCAGCAGTGCCGCCCCGAGCTCGCGGGCGGCCGCGAGATAGGTGACATGACCGCGATGCAGGACATCGAACACGCCGTTGGTGAATACGAGCGGCCGCGGCCACTGCCCATCCGGACACTGCCGCCGCGGGCACCGAGCTTGCGACGCAACGAAGCCGGAATGTCCGCCATGCGCGCGACTCAGGCGACCGCGGTGGACGTCGCGTTCAGCCACTCCACGTAGCGCCGGACTCCGCGTCGCCACATCGGCGAACTCAACGTCACAACCTGACGCGCGCAGCGCCGTCAGGTCAGCCTGGGTATGGCATTGATACTTGCCCGACCAGAGCCTGCGGGAAGGGAACGTACTCGATCAGCCCCTGTGAGACCTGCTGCTCCAGGCTGAGGGGCGACTCGCCGCGCAGCGCGCGCGCGGCGTTTATCGTCGCATGCGCCACATCGTTGAACGGCTGCGCCCTGCCCGTGCCGACGTTGAAGATGCCGTTGCGCTCCGGATGCCGCAGGAACCAGAGATTCACCGCGACGACATCGTCCACGAACACGAAGTCGCGGCGTCTGCTGGCCCGGGCCATAGCCGCCATACTCGCCGAACAGCTTTACCTTGCCGGCCTCGCGCAGCTGGCCGAAATGATGGAACGCCACCGACGCCATTCGCCCCTTGTGCTGCTCCCGCGGCCCGTAGACATTGAAGTAGCGGAAGCCCGCCACCTGGAAGCGCGCGCGTGGGGAGCGTGCGGCGCACGATGTTGTCGAAGAGGAGCTTCGAGTAGCCGTAGACGTTGAGCGGCCGCTCGTGCTCCGCGCGCCTCGCGAAACACCGGGCTGTCGCCATAGGTGGCGGCGGACGAGGCGTAGAGTAGCCGTGTGCCGCGGCTCTGGCAGATATCGAGCAGGTCCCGCGAGCAGCGGTAGTTGGTCTCCAGCATGTAGCGGCCGTTGTGCTCCATCGTGTCGGAGCAGGCCCCCTGGTGGAAGCACGGCATCGATCCGGCCCAGCTCCCCCAGCGCGAAGCGGTCATAGAATTCGTTGCGATCGAAATAGTCGCTCAGCCTGGCGCCGAGGAGGTTGCGGAATTTCGCGCCCTCGGTGAGGTCATCGACCGCGATCACATCGTCGATGCCGATCGCGTTGAGTCCATGCACCAGATTGCTGCCGATCATGCCGGCGGCGCCGGTAACCACGACTCTCATCCGAACAGCTCTTCGTAGCTCACCGTCGCGGTGCCGAATTTGCCGACGACGATGCCGCCGGCGCGGTTGGCGATCGGCAGCGCCTGCCGCAAGCCCATGCCGCAAGCCAACATCGCGGCCAGTGTCGCGATCACGGTATCGCCCGCGCCCGTCACGTCGAAGACTTCCCGTGCCTGCGCGGGCACGTGCAGATGTCCCGCGGCATCGAACAGCGACATGCCCTCTTCGCTGCGCGTGAGCAGCACGGCATCGAGCCGGTTGCTCTCCCGCAGCCGCTGCGTCCGCTCCTCGAGCTGCTGCCTCCGTCTTCCAGGCGCCGATCACCTGCGCGAGCTCGGCCCGATTCGGCGTGATGACCGTCGCCCCCGCATAGCGGCCGTAGTCATCCCCCTTCGGGATCCACCAGCACCGGCTTGCCCGCCGCCCGCGCCAGCTCGATCATCCGCGGAATGTGCGTCAGCCCGCCCTTGCCGTAGTCGGAGAACAGCACGGCCTCGCTGCTGCGGCAGCACGCGCGCGAAGTCCGACAGCATGTCCGCCAGCACTTCATGGTCGGGCTGATTCTCGAAGTCCACCCGCACCAGCTGCTGCGCCCGGCCGATCACCCGCAGCTTCACACAGGTGAAGAGCTGTGGGTCCCTGCCCAGAATCACCTCCACCGCCTGCGATCTTGAGCAGACCCTCGAGCGTCCGCGCCGGCTCGTCCTCCCCGACCACCGTGATCAGCGTGACTGCGGGACCGAGCGCCTTCACGTTCAACGCCACATTCGCCGCGCCACCCAGCCGATGCTCCTCCCGGGTGACGCGCACGACCGGCACCGGCGCCTCCGGCGAGATCCTCTCGACCTCGCCGAACAGGTAGCGGTCGAGCATCGCATCGCCCACGACCAGCAGTCGCGACTTGCGCAACCGCGCCTGGAGATCCGCCGTCGCCGCGGGCTCCCCGCTCATGCCAACCCCAGCGCGTCCTCCACGAGCGCGCACAGCGTATGGCCGATGAATATGTGCGCCTCCTGGATCCGGGCGGTGATCTGGCTCGGCACCACCAGCGCTACGTCGCACAGCTCCCGCAACGCGCCGCCCCCCTTGCCGAGCAATCCGACGACGCGTATGTCGGCGGCTCTCGCCACCTCCGCCGCGCGAATCACATTTCTCGAGTTGCCCGACGTCGAGATGGCGAGCAGGCAGTCGCCCCGCACCCCCAACCCCATCACCTGCCGCGAGAACACCTCATCGAAGGTGTAATCGTTGGCGATGCAGGTCATGGTCGAGGTATCGGTGGACAGCGCCACGGCCGCCAGCGGCCGGCGATCCTTCACGAACCTTCCGGCCATCTCGGCGGCGATGTGCTGGCTGTCCGCGGCCGAGCCGCCGTTGCCGCACAACATGAGCTTGCGCCCGCCCTGGAGCGCGTCGGAACAGAGGCTGCGCCGCCCGCTCGATTTCCGGCGCCAGGGAGGCGAGGCTCTGGAACAGCGCCAGATGCTCCTGCAGCCCTCGCTGCACGATGTCTGCTCAAGGCGCTCAGTCCCCCTGCTTCCACTCCGTGAGCTGCGCGATGACCTTGCCCACCCCGGGCGCCACGGCATGCGCGCCGTCCGGGTCGCGCACCGCCGGCGCCAGCTTGTCGGTCAACTTCTTGCCCAGCTCCACCCCCCACTGATCGAAGGAGTTCACGCCCCAGACGACCCCCTGCGTGAACACCTTGTGCTCATAGAGCGCGATGAGCTTGCCGAGGGTCTGGCGGATCCAGCCGCTGAAACGCCACCAGCGTGCTCGGCCGGCAGCCCGGATGCACCTTGTGCGGCACCAGCTCCTCGATCCGCTCCTTCGGCAGCCCCTGCTGCGTGAGGTCCGCGCGCACGGTCTCCGCCGACTGGCCGTTCATGAACGCTTCCGCCTGCGCGAGACAGCTCGCGATGGCGAGATCCTGCTGCGGCTGGTTGCCGCAGGATGAGCGCGCCGGCAGGATGAAGTCGAGCGCCGCCCGCGGCGTGCCCTGGTGCAGCAGCTGGAAGAACGAGTGCTGCGCGTTGTTGCCGGGCTCGCCCCAGATCACCGCCGCCGTCTGCCATTCGACCCGCCGGCCATCGATGGTCACCGACTTGCCGTTGCTCTCCATCTCCAACTGCTGCAGGTACGCCGAGAAGCGCTTCAGTCGATCGTCGTAGGGCAGCACCGCAAGCGTCGGCAGCCCCTCGAAGTTGATGTTCCATACCCCGAGCAGTCCCATCAGCGCCGGCAGGTTGTCCGCCCAGGGCGTCTTGCGGAAGTGCTCGTCCATCTCGTGGCCGCCGCGCGAGCATCGCGAGGAACTGGTCCTTGCCGATGGCGATCGCGAGCGACACGCCGATCGAGGACCAGAGCGAATAGCGGCCGCCGACCCAGTCCCACATCGTGAAGCGGTATTGCGGATGCACGCCGAACTCGTCCATCGCGCGGTGATTCACCGACACCGCCGCGAAATGATCGCGGCACCGCCTCCTCGCCCAGCTTCTCCTTCACCCAGGCCCGCGCCGTGTGCGCGTTGGTCAGAGTCTCGAGCGTCGTGAAGGTCTTGGAGGAGACGATGAAGAGAGTCGCCCGCGGGTCCGCGCTCTCCAGGATGTCCTCGAGATGACAGCCGTCGATGTTGGATACGAAGTCGCACTTCGGCGCATCGAGGGTGTATTGGCGCAGTGCCTGCACCGCCATGGCCGGTCCGAGGTCGGAGCCGCCGATGCCGATGTTCACTACCCGCGTGAAAGGCTTCCCCGAGCTGCCGACGATGCGTCCTGAGCGCACGTTCTCCGCGAACGTGAGCATGTTCTCGCGCTCCGCCATCACGACCCGCGCGATGTCCGCCCCCCCGATGTTCGCCCCCGGCGGCTGCCGCAGCGCCACGTGCAGAACCGCGCGTCCTTCCGTGGAGTTGATCTTCTCTCCGCGCCACATCGCGTCGCGGTAGTCCTTCAGGCCCGACCGCCTCGGCGAGCTCCAGCAGCTTTCCGAGCACCATCTCATCGATGTGCTGGCGCGAGAAATCCATGAGGAGGCCCGCGCCGCGGCGCGAGAAGCGCTCGAAGCGTCCGGGGTCGCGTGAGAAAAGCTCACTGCGTCGCGACCTTGCTCAGACGCGCTGCATGGGTGGCCAGTTCCGGCCAGACGGGAGTACGGGGACCTGCGGCCTTCGGCATTTGATGTTCCTCAGGCGGACTGCTGAGATGCGGCCGCTGCGGCCGCGTAGAAGCGCTCGATTGTACCGGTCACATGATCGATTTGCGCCGGGGAGAGCTCCGGGAAGACGGGTAGGGCCAGCACCTCGCCTGCGGCGCGCTCCGACTCCGGCATCTGCCCGGAGCGGTAACCGAGGTAGGCGAAGCACTGCTGCAGGTGCAGCGGGATCGGGTAGTAGATCTCCGTCCCGACTCCGGCCGCCGCCAGGTGCTGCCGCAGCTCGTCCCGCCGCGGCGCGCGGATCACGTACTGATTCCAGACGTGCCGTCCGCCACGGCTCCTGACCGGCGTCACGACCGCGCCGACCGGCGCTCAACGCCTGCAGTCGCTGCGTGTACTGCTCGGGCATGGGCGTCCCTGGCGGCCATCCAGGCGTCCAGAGATCCCAGCTTCACATTGAGCACGGCGGCCTGGATCTCATCCAGTCGGAAATTGCCGCCGATCAGGCTGTGGTGATACTTCGGCTCGGCGCCGTGCACCCGCAATACCCGCATGCGTGCCGCCAGCGCCTGATCGCTGGTGGTGCACAGGCCGGCATCGCCGAATGCCCCCAGGTTCTTGGTGGGGAAGAAGGAGAAACAGCCGATGTGCCCGATGCCGCCCGCCATCCGTCCCTTCCCGTCCTGCGCACCGATCGCCTGCGCGGCGTCCTCGATCACGTGCAGGCCGAGGCGGCTCGCGATGTCCATGAGGGCGTCCATGTCACAAACCTGGCCATAGAGGTGTACCGGCATCATCGCCTTCACCCGCGCGCCGGTCTTGCGATGAATCACCTGCCGGCTGCCGCCCTCGCCGCGGACCTCGCATTCGCGCGTGATCAGCTCCTCCACCCGGGCCGGCGCGAGGTTGAAGTCCTGGCTGTCGATGTCGCAAAAGAGCGGCCGCGCGCCGAGACGCGCGATGGTCCCCGCCGTGGCAAAGAAGGTGAACGGCGAGGTGATCACCGCGTCGCCCGGCCCGATGCCGAGCGCCATGAGGGCAAGAAGCAGCGCATCGGTACCGGAAGAGACCCCTATGCCCGTGCGCGCACCCGCTGTAGCGGGCAAGACGCAGCTCGAGCTCGCGGACCTCGGCGCCGAGAATGAATTGCTGGCTGCGGCACACCCGGGTGATGGCGACCTGCACCTCGGCCGCGATCTTTTCGTACTGCTGGGTGAGATCGAGCAGCGGCACCTTCATGGCGGGGGGAGGCTGTTTCGTCACGGACTACCTTCGGTCGGCTTAAAAATGCAGTTTAGCCCGAGCTACCGACTGAGCCGTAATACTCGCAGAACCAGTCCACGAAGCGGCGCACCCCGACCGCGACCGGCGTCGCCGGCCGGTAGCCCACATCCTGGACCAGGTCGTCGATGTCGGCGAACGTTTCCGGCACATCCCCGGCCTGAAGCGGCAGGAAGCGCTTCTGCGCCTTGCGCCCCAGACACTCCTCGATCACCTCGATGTAGCGCATCAGCTCCACCGGCTGGTGATTGCCGATGTTGTAGAGCCGGAACGGCGCGCGGCTCGTCGCCGGGTCGGGTGCTTTGCTGTCCCACGCGGGCGACGGCTGCGCCACGCGCTCGCAGGCACGCGCCACGCCTTCGGCTATGTCCTCGACGTAGGTGAAGTCCCGCCGATGATGTCCGTTGTTGAAGACGTCGATCGGCCGGCCCTCGAGGATATTGCGCGTGAAGAGAAAGAGCGCCATGTCCGGCCGTCCCCAGGGACCGTAGACGGTGAAGAACCGCAGTCCCGTGGTGGGCAGGCTGAAGAGCGAGGAGTAGGTATGCGCCATCAGCTCGTTCGAGCGCTTGGTGGCGGCATAGATGCGTCAGCGGGTGATCCGCGATCCGGTGGGGCGAGAACGGCATGTCGGTGTTGGCGCCATACACGGAGCTGGTCGAGGCATACACCAGGTGCTCGACGCCATTGTGGCGGCAGCCCTCGAGGACGTTGAGCGTGCCGGTGACGTTGCTGCGCACGTAGCTGTGTGGATTCTCCAGCGAATAGCGCACTCCCGCCTGGGCGGCAAGATGCACGACGCGCTGAAATTTTTCCCGCGCGAACAGATCCTTCATGCCGTCGTCATCGGCGACATCCAGCTTCACGAAGCGAAACCCGGACTGCCGGCTCAGCCGATCGCGCCGCGCTTCCTTGAGAGTGACGTCGTAATAGTCGTTCAGATTGTCGAGCCCGACGATCTCGTGCCCGCGCGCCAGCAGGTTGAGCGAAGTGTGGTAACCGATGAAGCCCGCAGCGCCCGGTGAGGAGGATCTTCATAGCCGGCCGTCGACGTCGGCGGCGCGAAAGATGTGCTTGATGTCGTACAGCACGTGGTTCTTCCGGCACAGCCGCCGCACGCCTGCCGCCCCCATGTCGCGGAACTCCTTGTGCGCAACCGCTATCACCGCGACATCGTAGTGCTGCGGCGTCAGCGTCTTGATGGGCCGCATGCCGTATTCATGACGGCAATCCCGCCCGTCCGCCCAGGGATCGTAGATATCGACATCCGCGCCGTACTTCTGCAGCTCCCGCACCACGTCGATGACCTTGGAGTTGCGGATGTCGGGACAGTTCTCCTTGAATGTCATGCCGAGCATCAGGGTGCGCGCGCCTTTGACGTGAATGCGCTTCGCGGTCATCAGCTTGATGATTTCGCCGGCGACATACAGGCCCATGTTGTCGTTGACCCGCCGGCCGGCGAGGATCATCTCCGGGTGATAGCCGATCGACTGCGCCTTGTGGGTGAGGTAGTACGGATCCACGCCGATGCAGTGGCCGCCGACCAGGCCGGGCTTGAAAGGCAGGAAGTTCCACTTGGTCCCGGCGGCGCTCAACACCTCCTCGGTATCGAGCCCGAGGCGGTTGAAGATCAGCGCCAGCTCGTTGATCAGGGCGATGTTGACGTCGCGCTGCGTGTTCTCGATGACTTTCGCGGCCTCGGCCACTTTGATGCTGGAGGCCTTGTGCGTGCCCGCGGTGACGATCGAGCCGTAGAGCTTGTCGATGAACTCCGCGGCTTCGGGCGTCGAGCCCGACGTCACCTTCTTGATGGTGGTGAGCCGGTGTTCCTTGTCGCCGGGGTTGATCCGCTCCGGGCTGTAGCCGACGAAGAAGTCCCGGTTCAATTTGAGGCCCGACTCGCGCTCGAGAATCGGCACGCATACTTCCTCGGTGCACCCGGGATAGACGGTGGACTCGTACACCACCACCGTCCCCTTGCTCAGGGCCTTGCCGACAGTCTCGCTTGCCTTGACGAGCGGCGTGAGGTCCGGCCGCTTGTACTCGTCGATCGGCGTGGGCACCGTCACGATGAGCACGCGGCAGCGCTTCAGGCTGTCGAGGTCGGTGCTGAAGGAGAGCCGTGCGGCGGCTTTCAGCTCCGCTCGCGAAACCTCGAGCGTGCTGTCACGGCCGCGCGCGAGCTCCGCGATCCGGTGCGGCTTGATATCGAAGCCGACGGTATCGAAATGCTTGCCAAACTCCACGGCGAGCGGCAGACCGACGTAGCCGAGGCCGACGATGCCGATGCGGCACTTGCGCAGATGAAACATGAGATCCACTCAGGCGCGATTTGCTTCAGGCAACCGGATCGTCCCCGGCAGTGGGCCACAGGCAGCGACCGCCACTCGTCTTGGCGATGAGCGCCAGCATGTCCCGGTGGGCGCGCAGCTCCGGCTCGGTGGCGGCGATGACGCGCAGCGGCGCCGGCGGCCGCACGAGGGCGCGGATCTGACCCGCACCCAGGACCGTGGAGCCGGCGGCACTCTCCGTGAGCGCGAGCGCTCCCTGGCCGCCCGTCATCGCGAGATAGACGTCCGCGAGAATTCGCGCATCGAGCAGCGCACCGTGCAGCTCGCGTCGCGAGTTATCGACGTTGTAGCGCTTGCAGAGCGCATCGAGATTGTTGCGCTGGCCCGGGATGCATCTCCCGTGCGAGCACCAGCGTGTCGAGAACACGGCACAGCTCACTCATCACGGTCGTGCGCCCGGCGCGGCGCAGCTCCATGTCGAGGAAGGTGACGTCGAACTCCGCGTTGTGGATCACGAGCTCCGAGCCACCGATGAATTCCAGGAGGCCGTCCGCGACCTCCATGAATCGTGGCTGGCGCGCAAGATCCTGACGCTGCAGCCCGTGGACCGCCTCCGCGCCGAGGTCGATGTCGCGCTCCGGATTCAAGTAGCGGTGGAAGGTGCGGCCGGTGACTCGCCGGCTGAGCAGCTCGACACAGCCGATCTCGATGATCCTGTGCCCGAGCGCCGGCTCGAGACCGGTGGTCTCGGTATCGAGAACGATCTGTCGCATGCCCGAAAGTCTATCAGTATATTTTTTAAGGCGCTGGATCCGGGCTCCTACCCGGCCCAGCGCGCCGCGACCAAAAAGCGTGGTTTTTGCTCGCGGCTCCGCCACCCGCCGCGGCGGGGCGCGTCCCTGCGCCTAGAGCGCGCTGTCGCGCGACATGGCGTCGATGGCCTCATTGGCCAGACGGTCGACCCGCTCGTTGCCGGGCACGCCCGCATGGCCCGGCACCCAGTGCCACTCGATCTCGTGCCCGGCGGCAACCTCATCGAGCCGCTGCCACAGATCCTGATTCTTCACCGGCTTGCGGTCCGCGGTGAGCCACCCTCGAGCCTTCCAGGCACGCACCCACTCCGTGATGCCGCGCCGCACGTACTCGGAGTCGGTGTACACCCGCACGCGCACAGGACGCTTCAACGCCTCGAGCGCGCGGATGACGGCCGTGAGCTCCATGCGATTGTTGGTCGTCAGCGCCTCCGCGCCCGCCAGCTCCTTCTCGCGGCCGGCGAAACTCATGCAACGCCGCCCAGCCGCCCGGACCCGGGTTTCCCCGGCACGCGCCGTCGGTATAAATATCCACCACGCCTTCGGTTCCTGCGACGCTCGTATTCACGAGCTTTATGACATCTCACGCGCGCTGGCGCGGTGTGGGTTTGACGAGGCCGCCCAGCACTGCAGGACGCTCACGGAATCGCGGACGGATGGGTGTCAGGGTATAGAGGCGCTTGCGCGCCTTGAGCAGGTAGGCGTTGGCTGGCAGTGGATACGTGAGTCCCCGCCGCAGCATCCGTCCCGTGCCCTCCCCCGGCGAGAGCCCGCCACCCCAGGGCTCCGCGGTACAAATAATGCTGCGCCGACACTACTTCATACCCGAGCAGCACCAGCCATTCGCGGATCCTTCTTTCGGAGAGTACGCGGCGCGTGCCCGGCGGAAAGCCGCTGCGGCTCCAGCGCGCGCGCAATCCCCAGAGGCTCCATGGACGAAACCCGAGCACCAGCAGCCGTCCCTCGCCGACGAGCACGCGGTCCGCCTCACGCACGATGGCGTAGGGATCGGTGGCGAATTCGAGGATGTGCGGCAGCAGGACCGCATCGATGCAATCGCTGACGATCGGCAGCTGGGTGGGCCGCCCGCGGATGTCGGCGCTCGACGACAGGCCGGGCGGGGCGAGAATGGCCTGGTGGCGCGTACGTGCTCCGGACAACAACTCCCTGCCCGAGCCCCAGGCGCCGATCTGCAGCAATTCCCAGCCAAACACATCCTCGAGCGCCTCGCCGAGGAGCTGCGATTCCGCGGCGATGAGTGCACTGCCGAGCGGGCTCGCCCACCAGGCTTGGCGCGCTGCGTACGGCTCCTGGAATTGTGATTTGTGCGCGGGTGCCATGAAGTACTGGCAATAGTGTGAAATTACCGGTTAAATTTCGCCCTCCGACCCAGTAAGGTCGGAAGGTGGAGCTCCTGAGACCCGCTCGAGTGAGTGCGAGCGCCCCGGGAAACGCACTCCAGTGCCACAAGAAGTTAACACGCCTTCCAGAGGGTCGGGAACTTGCCGACGGAAACAGTTCGATCCATTCGTAATGCGCTGCTGATTGCCGCGCTCACGGCGCTTGCCGCCTCTGCGCGACGCGCCCGCCGCGCGCCCAGCCAGCCGGAGCAGGTCATCGCCCCGCCGCCCGCCCCCGCTCCCGCGCCGGTCGAAGCACCACCGCCGCCGCAAGCGGCACCGGTAGCGCAGCAGTCGGCCCCGGCACCCGCGCAATACGCCGATCTCTTCGCCCGTATTCGCGGCGGCTTCGTCCTGCCTGACCCGGACGAAACGCCCGATCGACCAGCAGCTCGACTGGTACGCGTCCAATCCCGATTACCTGCAGCGCGCGTTCGGACGCGCTGACATGTATCTCTATTACATCGTCGCGCAGCTCGAGGCTCGGCACATGCCGGCGGAGCTGGCACTGCTGCCGGTCATCGAGAGCGCGTTCCAGCCGTACGCCTACTCCCGGGCGAGCGCCGCGGGTCTGTGGCAGTTCATTCCCGGCACGGGCTCGCGCTTCGGCCTGAAGCAGGACTGGTGGTACGACGGCCGCCGCGACGTGGTCGCCTCCACGAACGCCGCGCTCGATTACCTGCAGGCCCTGCATGACGAGTTCAACGGCGACTGGCTGCTCGCCGTCGCCGCCTACAACTGCGGCGAAATCGCGGTCCAGCACGCCGTGCAGGTGAATCAGGCCGAGGGCCGCCCGATCGATTTCTGGCACCTGCGCCTGCCGCGAGAGACCGAAGCCTACGTGCCCAAGCTCCTCGCCATGAAGCGCCTGGTGGATGACCCGGGCAAATACGGGCTCGACTTCACCGCGATCCCCAACCAGCCCTACTTCGCGCGTGTGATGACCCAGGGTCAGATCAATATGCAGGTCGCCGCGCAGATCGCCGGCATCACCGCCGACGAGGTTTACGACCTCAATCCCGCGTTCCATCGCTGGGCCACCGACCCGACCGGGCCCTTCTATCTGCTGATACCGGTCGATGCCGCACCGGTGTTCCAGCAGAACGTCGCCGATCTCACGCCGGACGAGCGCATGGGGATAGAGCATTACGAGATCAGGCGGCATGACACCGTCTACTCGGTCGCGCGGCAATTCAAGACGACTCGCCGAGATCCTGCGCAAGCTCAACACGCTGCCCGCGGGACGCCTCACCGTGGGCATGGAGCTCGAGGTTCCGGCAACCGTCTACGCCCTGCCGGAGAACGTGCGGCTCGCTGCGGAGCGGGTGGATGGCCACTCGCGTTGGACCCGTCATTTCCGCTTTCAGGTGGTGCGTGGCGGCGATTCCCTGTGGGCGATCGCGCGGCGCAACCGCATGAACGTCCATACCCTCGCCCGGCTGAATGGGCTGTCGCCCGGAACGACGCTGCATCCGGGACAGCGGCTGCGCCTCGTCGCGAGTGCTCCAGTCGCGGAGCGCTATTACGGCCATCACCGCCGCCATTCGCACTACTACGAGGCCTCCTACCATCCGGACGGCGGCCAGCGCCGCGTGATCTATACCGTCCGCTCCGGCGATACGCTGTGGCGCATAGCGAAGCTCTTCCAGGTGCGCGTTGGGCAGATCGAGGCCTGGAACGGCATGGGCTCGCGCCACATCCTGGCGGGTCAGAAGCTCACGATTCGGGTGGCGTCCGGCGGCTAACCATCCGCTCCGGACGGCCTTACCCTGATTCGTCTAAACTGCGGGTTTCCTCAACTCCCGCAGGCTCCGGCATGGGATTTCTCTCAGGCAAGCGCGCATTCATCGTCGGTGTCGCTACCGACCGCTCGATCGCGTGGGGCATCGCGCAGGCGATGCATCGCGAAGGCGCCGAGCTCGCCTTCTCCTACGTCAACGACAAGATGAAGGAGCGCGTCGAGCCACTGGCTCAGTCGCTCGGCTCGCGTCTCACGATGCCGCTCGATGTGACGGTCGACGGCGAAATCGACTCGGCCTTCGATCTGCTGCAGCGCGAGTGGGGCAACCTCGATGTCGTGGTTCACGCCGTGGCGTATGCGCCGCGGGAAGCCCTCACCGGCAGGTTCGCCGAGAGCACCAGCCGCGATGCTTTCCGGATCGCTCACGATGTATCCAGCTACAGCCTCACCGCCCTCGCCCGCCGCGCGGCGCCGCTGATGGCGGGCAGATCGGGGGCGCTGCTGACGCTGTCCTATCTCGGCGCCGTCCGCGCCATCCCGAGCTACAACGTCATGGGCCTCGCCAAGGCGAGCCTGGAGGCGAACGTCCGCTTCCTGGCCTATGACCTGGGTCCGCAGGGAATACGGGTCAATGCCATCTCCGCGGGCCCCATCAAGACACTCGCCGCGGCGGGGATCCCGGGTTTTCGCAAGATGCTGAGCCGCGTGGCGGAAGTGGCGCCGCTGCGGCGCAACGTCACCCAGGAGGACGTCGGCAACGCCGCCGCCTTCCTCTGTTCCGACCTTGCCGCCGGCATCACCGGCGAGATCCTCTACGTCGACAGTGGATTCAACACGGTCGGGATGAGCTTTCCGCAGGAAGCGGAAGGGTAGTCTTCCTGCTACTGGAAGGCGTCGGGGTTCTTGCGGACCTTCGCCGTCGCGCGCATCTCCGCGAGATACCCCATCGCTTCGGCATTGCCGGCGCGCTGGATCTGCTCCTGCTCCATGACCTGCTCCAGGTACTTGTTGGCCTGCGCGTTGCTGCGGACCTGAAGTGACCGCGACCAACGCGGAGCCCCCGTTCTGCAGGCTCACGGCCTCGTACAGCGGACCATGAACGGGCTTCGCGGAATCGAACGCCACGGAGAGGATCTCCGCCGGGACCGACGGATCACCGCGGCCGACGAATTTCGGCGGCTCCGCGGTGACATTGAGACTCTTGGCAACCTGGTCGAACGAGGATGCCCGAGAGCAGCTGGGCGCGCGCAGCCTTCGCGGCAGCGAGCGCCGCATCGGCCTCACGCTGTTTCTGTAGCGCCGCGATGATGCCATCGCGCACGTCCGCAAGCGGCTTGATGTGCGACGGGTGACGCGCCATCACCTCGAAGATCACCATCTTGTCGTTGTCGAGAATCACCGGGCCGCCGAGTGTCTGGTCGGGAACGGCCCCGCTGCCGAAGATCTGGCTCTGCAGCGGCTTCCCCTGACCGAGCGCCCCGCCGCCGGCGTCGCGGAGGAACTGCGGCACTTCACCGGTCATCAGGTTGAATTGCTTCGCCAGGCTCACGAGGCTCGCGCCCGGGCTCTGGAGACCGTTCTGGAGCTGATCCTCGATGTCGCCGAAGCGATTCGTGGCCTCGCTCTGCTGAAGTTGCGCCTGAAGCTGCGGACGCGCCTCGGCCAGCGTCTTGGTCCTGCCGGGCTGGATGCCGTCGAGGCGGATGATGTGATAGCCATACTGGGTTTTCACCGGCCCCACGATGTCGCCCACCGCCTTCATGTTGAAGAGCGCATCGGCGAACGGCGCGACGAAGCCCGCGCGGTCGATCCAGCCGAGACTGCCGCCGTTCTGGGCGGAGCCCGGGTCCTGGGAGTATTTCTTCGCGAGCGCGGCGAAATTCTGTCCCGATCGCGCCAGCGCGAGGACCTGGTTCGCCTGCTTCAGGGCCGCGGCCGGATCCTTCCCGGTGGGGATCAGGATGTGGCTCGCCTCGCGCCGCTCCGGCAGCACGAAGCTGGCCTTTTGTTTGTCGTAGGCGGCCTGCAGGTCGGAATCGGACACCGTCTCGGTGCTCGCGACCTGCGCCAGAGTCAGCTGGCCGTACTGCAGGTCCACCGATTCCGGCACACGGTAGTCGGCCTGGTGGGCCTTGTAGTAGGCGTCGATGGCCGCCTGCTCGATCGGCGCGTCGCTCTTGTAGCCGGCGGCGGGAATGATCGCGTACTGGATCTCGCGCTCCTCGTCACGCAGCGCCTGCGCGCGAGCGGCCTCCGCCGGCGTCACGAAATCCGAGGCGACGATGCCATCCAGGAGCTGCAGGCGCCGCAGATCGCTGCTCTTCTCATCCTCGTATTGATCCAGCGTCATGCGGTTCTCGGCCAGGACTTCCCGCGCGACATCGGATGAATACTGCCCCGCCGACCTGGAAGTTGGGCTCGTTGCGGATGGCGGCGAGCAGCTCGGGCTGGCTCACCCGGTAGCCGAGCTTCTGCGTGCGCTGGGCCATCAGCACGTCGCTGATCAGTCCCTCTAGCACCTGGTCCTGGTAGTTCTTTTGTTTGGCAGGGGGGATGTTGCCGCCGGACTGCTGCTGCAACTGCGGCTGGTCGCGGAGCCATACGTTGTGTGCCTCGTCGAGAGAGATCGTCTGGCCGTCAGCCTCCGCCGCATAGCTCGCGGTGCTGACATTCAGATTGACCAGGCCGTAGGCGCCCCAGGCGGCAAAGACGAGCGCGAGCGCACCCAGGATGCTGTACCACAGCCACTTGTGCGTATCGATGGAATCGGTGATTTTCTGCAGCATGATCGAAAGCGCCGGCGACCCCCAACGGAATCGCCAAGAATAGCAAATCCGCCCCGCGGGCTGCGGCTCGAGGTGGGCGGCAGAGATCTGGCGGAGCGGACGGGACGGGATAAGCCCTGTTAAGTTACTGAAAAAACGTGACTTCTTGCGGACCTTGCCTCTGCATACCCCCCACTATACCCCCAAAACCTCGAAGCTCTTGGCGGTTCCCAGCGGAACTAGGAGGCCGTCGGCACTTGAGAGCGAGCAGGGGCGAGGATGCTGGGAAAGGCTACTCAAAATCGGCCGCACGATCCATACGAAGACACACGATCGCGATCGACTACGTTCGGGACGCAGCCGTCGGGTCCGCGCCTTCCGGAGAGGTCACCGAGTCATAACTTGACGAGTCCTGCCTCGGTGACTAGGCTGCGCACCATGCGCTCCGCACACGAGGATTTTCCCTTTATCGCCCGCGAGAAAGAGCTGGCGGGACTGCAGTCCGCCTACCAGGGGCCAGGCAGCGCCTTCTGGCCGATCTACGGTCGTCGCCGCGTCGGTAAAAGCGAGCTGATCCTGCAATTTGGCAAGAATCATCCCACACTCTACTTGGTCGGCAAGCGCGCACCTGCCGACCAGATGATGCGCGAATTCCTTGAAGGGGCCGCAGTCTTTCTCGAAGAGCCTCTGCTCGCCTCCATGCCTGTGGAGAGCTGGAAAAAGACTATCGAGGCGGTAGTCCAGCGTTGGGAAAAAAGTGACAAACTCATCCTGGTATTCGACGAGTTCCAGTGGCTCGTCGAAAAGAGTCCCGAACTTCCTTCGGTGCTGCAGGAGCTCTGGGACAGAAGCTGGTCGAAGAGTGGACGCATGTTCCTGATCCTCTGCGGCTCATATATCGGTTTCATGGAGAGGGAAGTCCTGGGGAAGAAGAGCCCGTTATATGGGCGGCGGACCGGTCAGATTTTTCTCAAGCCCTTCGGCTATCGGGATGCAGCCCTTTTTCATCCGCATGCGTCGCTCGTACAGCGGGCCACGACTTATTTCATCTGCGGCGGCATACCGCTGTATTTACGCTACTTCGAATCCGGACGTTCAGTATTGCAGAACATCGAGCACGTGATCCTCGGCGAGCAGGCGGCACTTTACCGCGAGCCGGACTTTCTCTTGCGCGAGGAACTTCGCGAGGTCGAGAAGTACTACATGATTCTGATGGCGCTGGCGGGCGGCGCACTGCCCAGCCGCGACATCGCTCGACAGGCCGGCATCGGTGATCGTAGCCTGCACTATTATCTCGATCAATTGGCAAGCTTGGGATACATCGACAAGCACTTTCCGCTGACCTCGCAGCGGCCGAAAGTGCGCGACGTGCGCTATCGTCTGCTCGATCCTTTTCTGCGATTCTGGTTTCGCTTCATTTATCCGCATACCAGTCTGATCGCTCAAGTCGGTGCGCACCGCGCCGTCACGCAACTCATCCAGCCGAAACTCGAGGCGTATTTTGGGCTGTGTTACGAGTCGTTGTGTCGGGAAGCCCTGCCATCGCTGTACGAGAAAGAAGATGTCTCGACCCTGTATGAGGTGGGCTCGTATTGGAATTCGCAGGTACAGATCGATGTTGTAGGACTGCGGCGGGACGGATGGGTTGATCTCGGCGAGTGCAAATGGGGCACTGTCAAATCCTTGACGTCTGCGGCAGCCGAGTTAGAAGAGAAGGTCCGGCACTACCCGAGCGCAGTAGACTCCACCGTCGGCCGACATCTATTCGTTCGGTCGCTCAAGGGCGGCCGGAAAAAACGGCCCGAAAACGTCCGGATCCACACCCTGGATGAGCTCTATGGGTAGGCAATTGCCGTCCCGCGCGCCACGCACTTCCCGCTCAAAGTGACATCCCCATGACGTCGGCGGAAACAGCCTTCCTTCCCGGACCGGACGGGACATACGCGGTCTTTGCCCACCTGAACGCCGAGAAATCTCCGCTTTATCGCGCCATTCTCCATGCCTTCGTGGCCGAGCGGGCCCGCTTCGCACTCGCGCTCCGGCCGTCAGAGATACAGGCGGCGCTGGCGACAACATCCGGGCCTGCCCTTCCCCCCGACGAAGTCGATGCAGCCCTCCGCCAACTGTGCGACTGGGGAAACCTCGATGATTCACCCGACACTGCCGAAGCCGCCTCCGTCGAGGAGTTTTACCGCAAGCGCCGCCTATATCAGCTGAGTGCCGCAGGCGAGGCCGCCGAACAGGCCCTCGCCCTCTTCGATGAGTACTTGCACCGCCCCGGCGAACTGCAAACTACTGCCCTCCACGACATCCTCGAGTTGCTCGATGCTTTGCTACCCCTCGTTGCGAACGAGCCTCCCGACGACGCCAAACTGCACCTCACCCTTTCGTCCCTCGTCGACCGCTTCGAGCAACTCACTTCACGCGCCCAATCCTTCATGCGCGGCCTGCAGCGCACGGTCGATCTTCACGGTATCTCCGTCGAAGCCTTCCTCGCGTATAAAGAGAAGCTCGTCGACTACCTGGAGCGCTTCATCGGCGAACTGGTCGTCGCCAGCAATCGCGCCGCCGAAGCGGTGTTGGCATTGGAATCGATGGGCGTGAGCCGGGCATTCATAGCCGCGACTCGCCGCGAACTCGCCGACGCCCTCGACCCGGGCCCCGAGGCCTTCGCGGCGGCCGAATTGCGCTGGCAACGGCGCTGGGCAGGGCTACGGCGTTGGTTTATCGGCGACGGCTCGCCCTCCCAGGCCGAATTGCTTCGTGCCCGCGCACGCTCAGCGATTCCGGCGCTGTTGACAGCCGTCACGCAGATCAACGACCGCCGATCACAGCGCACAGATCGCGCTGCCGACTTCAGTACGCTTGCCCGCTGGTTCGCGCAGGCTCCCGATGACGACTCGGCGCACCGCCTATGGCGAGTGGCTTTCGCACTCGCTCCCGCTCGACATGTTCGCATCAACGTCGAAACCCTCGATGCGCGTGCCCAGAACAATGAATCGCCCCGTACAAGTTGGCTCGAAGCTACGCCAATGTGGCTCTCCCCCCGCTTGCGCACGACCGGTCGCGCCGCGACCCGTGGGGCCGCACTGGCAACGATCGATCGCAGCGCCGAGAAAACTCACCTGACTCTTCTCGCAAGCCGACAGGCCGCGCAACTCCAGCGGGCAAGCGACCAACTGCTGCGCGGCGGGCGCCGCCGGCTCGCCGAGTTAGGGCCGCTCGATTCGTTTGAGTTCCGGCTCTTCCTGGAATTGCTCGCGCAAGCCCTCGCCGCGCGTACGGCCATTGACGCCCACTCGCACGCCTACTCCGCCGACGGCAGCCTGCGCATCATGCTCGAGCCCATGGCCGGTGCGGAATGGGTCGACCTACCGACGACGGACGGCATCTTTCGTGCCCGGGATCACTGGATCACGATCGAGTCAGCAGTCGCCACATCGTCATGACCTCCATCCCGCCCGTCCGAGGTGCTCCAACGAGCAACACCCGCCGCGCCCGGCTCGCGCGCTTGCGGGAGGAAGCCGAGCCTCTGGTAGCTGGGGAACGGCGAGCCGCATTGCGGGCGTTGCTGCAGCGGCCCTTGCTCACGCCGGATGGCGCACAGGCCGGGGAATTCGCGCTGGTTCGACGACACCGCGATTGGCTGGCTACGTGGTTCGCCCATCACGCCAATTGGAGCCTGTCCGTCACCGCGGAAGTCGCGCGTTTGCGCAAGGTTCCCGCAACCACAACGGATTCGTCGCGCGGCGCCTCAGACGCTCGCAGCGAAGAGTCGTTTACCCGGACCCGCTACGTGCTGCTTTGTCTCGCACTCGCCGCGCTCGAGCGCAGCGACCGGCAAATCACGTTAGGAAGACTCGCGGAAGCGGTCACCAACAGCCTTGCTGCCGACCCAGGATTCGCCGAGGCAGGATTTTTCTGGTCGTTGGACAATATCTCCGGACGACGCGACTTCGTCCACGCGCTGCGCCTGCTGTTGGCGCTAGGCGTGCTCCGCCGCGTGCAAGGCGATGAGGAGCATTTTCTTCACGACCGCGGCTCCGATGCGCTTTATAACGTGGCCCGGCCTGTGCTTGCCGCGCTCTTGGTCTGCCGGCGCAGTCCTTCTCTGGTGAGCGCGACGGAAGTCGAGGCACGACTTACTGCATTGGCCGATGAGCAAGGCCAGCCTGACACGGCCGAGTCGCAGAGCCGCGCTATCAGAAGTTTGTTGGTGCGGCGCCTGCTCGACGATCCGGTGCTCTACTACCGAACATTGGCCCCGGCGAGTCGCGTTTACCTCGACCGCCAGCGCGGATTTCTCTTGCGGGAGCTGGCCGAGGCGACGGGACTCGAAGCAGAGGTCAGGGCGGAAGGCCTTGCACTCGCCGATCTCGACGGCGACTGCACCGACATCGGCCTGCCCGAGGAGGGCACCGAGGGACATCTCACCCTTCTGCTCGCCACCTGGCTGGCGGAAAAGCTACGCGAGACCCGCGGCTCGCCGTCCACGCTGATCACTGCCGATGCCATTCGCCAGCAGACCGCGCGCCTCATCCGCAAACACCGTCATCACTGGCGCAAGGAAGTTACGCAGAAGGGCGCGGAGACCTGGCTGACACAGTTGGTCCTGGGGCGCCTCGCCGGTCTCGCGTTGATTGAGCACCAGACGGGCGGCGGTATTGTTCCCCTTCCCGCACTCGGCCGCTATGCCCTGCGCTTCAGCAACGAGCTCGCAGAGGCGGCGGAATCCGAACCGCTGCGATTCGAATGATGAGCGCCGACCTACCCTCGCCGGGGCTCAGTCGATGGCAGCCTCTTCGTTGCGGCTTGCTGAATCTCTACCGATACGACTACGAGGAATTTCACTTCGAACAGGGCAGGCTTCTCCTGCGTGGCAATAACGGCACCGGCAAGTCGCGCGTGCTAGCGCTACAACTTCCTTTCCTTCTCGATGGCGAGATTTCGCCTGGCCGTGTTGAGCCTGACGGTGATACGGCCAAACGTATCGAGTGGAATCTTCTGATGGGCCGCTATCCCGATCGAACGGGCTACACGTGGATCGAATTTGGCCGTTGCCTCCCGGACGGCGCCGCAACTTTCGCTACGCTCGGTTGTGGCATGCGCGCGGTCGCCGGTCATACCGGCCTGCAGAATCGCTGGCTGTTCATCACCTCCCAACGCATTGGACGCGATCTCTTCCTGCAAAATGCGCAGCGGCAGCCTCATGGCGCGGCTCGCATCGCGGAGCTCATCGGCTCACACGGCCAACTCTTCACGCGCGCCGAGGATTACCGGCATGCCGTCGACAAGTGGTTGTTTGGCCTCGGGCCGCGCTACCAGCGACTGTTGGAACTCCTGATTCGGCTACGCCGACCCCAACTTTCCCGAAAGCTCGAGGAAGCCGAGCTTTCCCAGACCCTCAGCGATGCCCTGCCGACCGTGCCCGGGATGCTGATCGACGAGGTCGCGGAGGCGTTTCGCAGCCTCCAAGCCGACCGCGAGTCGTTGCGAGGCTTCGAAGCGACGCGTGCTGGAGTGGATACTTTCCTACGTGACTACGGCCTTTACGCGCGCGTCGCGGTGCGACGCCGAGCGGCGGCGATCCGCTCCGCACATTCCGCATTCGAGGAGGCGCAACGGCAAGCGCGCGATGCCGAGCGCCGGTTCGCCGACGCCGAAACCAGCCTCTCGAAACTCGCAGATACCCGGGCGAGTATTGAGAGCGACCTGGCGGGAACTGAAGAAGCGGTGAGCACCCTGCGTGCCAGTCCAGAGATGCGTACGGCGGACGAAATCGAGCAAGCCCGTAAGCTCGCGGAGGCAACCGCCGTTACCCTCTCTACCGCGAACATCGATGAGCAAACCGCCGCGGCACACTTGGCCAAGGCCAACGAACGCCTCACGCGCGCCGAGGAAAACACCGCCGAGGCTACGTCGGCCCTCGATGATGCGCTTCGCAACACGGTTTCGTTGGCTCTCAAGGCCGAACTGGCCGAGGCGCACCGCGGACAGATCCCAGCCACCACCGCAGCCAGCGGACCCGAGACAACGTGGACACGTCGCGCGGAACTCGCATTGGGACGCGCGATCCAGCATCAGCGCAAGAGCATCACGCATCTGCACGCACTCGAGTCGGCAGTCGCCGGCGCGCGCCAAGCTTACATGATAGCCGACGCCGACCGAGTCCGCGCCGGCGACGCCTGCACTGCCGCCCGCGAAGCGGAGGCAGTCTGCCGCCGGGCGTTCGAGGAAGCCGGGGTCACTCTATTCAACGCTTACGGCACGTGGCGGGCGCGAGTGGTCGAACTCGCTCCCGTCCAAGCTGACGCGCTCGAGGAGGCGTTCAACACCTGGCTCGAACGACGCATTGGGATGAGTCCGCTCCGAGCGGCTGGCGAAGCCGCACATCGTGAGGCCATTGCCCGCCTCTCGGGAGAGCATTCAAAAATCAAAACCCAATTGGACGGCACCGAACAAATTTGCGCCTCGCTCCGCGCCCAAATCGCCACACTCGAGGAGGGGATCTCGCCCTCACCCGTCGCATCGGCAACTCGGCCCGCCGATCGCACCGGTCGGCCGGGGGCACCTTTCTGGCGCCTGTGCGACTTCCGTCCTGGCATCCCGGTCGGCTCACAGGCCGGCATCGAGGCGGCGCTGGAGGCTTCCGGATTGCTCGATGCATGGGTACTACCGGACGGGAGTCTGGTGGACCCGGAAACAGAAGATGCTTTTCTAGTTGACCTCGATGCAACGACGAGCGAGGGGTCAACCGACCACCTTGGCCGATGGCTGGTCCCGGTGATCGACGACACACTCGCCTCAGCGGTCATGCCGTCGCAAATCGAGCGCTTGCTGCGACGGATCGGAGTCGGGCGTGACAGCGGATCGTATTGGATCGCCGAGAATGGTGCGTGGAGAATGGGTCCGCTGGCTGGCCGGTGGAGCAAATCCGACGCCGATTTCATCGGTGAAACCACCCGCGCGGCCGCACGCCGGCGCAGAATTGTCGAGCTACGACAAGATCTGGCGGTACGGGAAACCGAGCAAGCCGCGTTGAGCGAGGCTTTGTCCGGGTTGGAGGACAGACAGAACGCGGCTGGCCAGGAGGCTGCCACCCTGCCGGACGACCAGCCTGTTCACACCGCCGGCTATCAACTCGAGCAGGCCAGCCAAGCGATCAACGACACCTTCATCGTCCACGAAAAAGCAGAACGCCTTGCGCAAGAAAAGCGCGACGTGTTTGACGAAGCCACTCGCAGGCGCGACGTGGACGCCGCCGACCTGAGCTTGAGCACGTGGCTCGGCCGGCTCGATGAGCTGGAGCACGCGGTCAGTGAATATGGCGCGGCACTCGCCGGACTCTGGCCCACCGCGCGGCTATGGGAATCGGTTGCGGGGCAACTCCAGGTCGCCCGTCAGCTCGTCGATGAAGCGAGAAGCGCGGCGGCCGAACGATCCCAACGGCGCCAAGTGGCGGACGAGGCGGCGGCGGCGGCGCATAGCCGATTCGAGACTCTGCTAGATATGCATGGAGCAGCCATTGACACGGTACTGGCAAGACTCGCGGAGGCCGAGAAACTCGTCAACGCGCACAAGTTGGCGTTGAAGGCCAATCAAGGTGAACAACTCGAACAGACCGGCCTGCGGACCCGGGCGGAAGCCGACCGCGAGCGAGCGGTCGCCGACCGAGCCCGCAATGAAGAGACGCGCCACACCGCCATAGCAAGCCTGCAGCGGGTTGCGGAGGAGCGCTTGCTGGCTGAAGCTCACACCGAGCTGGCCACAATCGAGCTGGCGGCCTGGGCCGTGACGCGCGCCGTAGAGATCGCGCGTCAGATTGAACCTCTGCTGGCTGACACTGCAGCGGATGACGAAACTTGGCGCCGCCGCCAAGACACTATTCACACGCACGTGCAGGAGTTGCGCGACCGGCTGATCGCGCACGGCCACCAGCCCGAAACGCACCAGATCGAGGACTTGGTGCTCGTGCGCTGTGTGTTTCAGGGACGACCACACACGATGACAGAACTACGCGACGCCTTGGCCATGGAGATCGGCGAGCGCGAACGGCTCTTCGCCGCACGCGAACAAGAGATCATCGAAAATCATCTGCTGGGTGAGATCGCGGTAGAACTGCAACGGCTGATCCGCGACGCCGAGTCCTGGATCTCATTGGCCAATCGCGAGCTGGCCGCGCGACCCACCAGCACGGGCCTGCGCTTTCGCTTTGCGTGGGAGCCCGAGCCGGAAGGCGCATTCGCTGCAGTGAGAAGGCCATTTCTGCGGACAAGCGAATTATGGACGCCCGCGGAACGCAACGATCTCACGCGCTTTCTGCAAGAGCGTATCCGGGCCGAGCAGGCAGCGAATGAAGACGGCTCATGGCGCGATCACCTTTCAGGCGCGCTCGATTACCGGCGCTGGCATCGCTTCCTGGTTGAGCGCCAGCAGGAAGGCGTGTGGCGCAGACTGGACAAGCGGACCTACGGCACCGGCTCGGGTGGCGAAAAGGCCCTGGCCCTCACGTTGCCGCTCTTTGCAGCCGCCGCGGCCCACTACCGCAGCGCGAGCGCCGACGCACCACGACTTGTGATGCTCGATGAAGTGTTCGTCGGCATCGACCCCACGATGCGCGCACAGTGCATGGGCGTGCTCGCGCAGTTCGACCTGGATGTCGTGATGACGAGCGAGAACGAATGGGGCTGTTACGCAACGGTCCCTGGGCTCGGCATCTATCATCTTACGGCCATGCCTGGCATCGACGCCGTGGCTGCAACGCGCTGGGTATGGAATGGTCGCGAACGCCGACAGGCCGATGTCATGCAGGCTCGCGCTATTGCTCCCGATGATGGCGTCGCAACGTAATCGGCGATCGCGTCATGTCCGACCCTGATCTTACCCGTCTGCGAGCCACGCTCGGCTCCCCAGCTTTGGGCCGGCTACGTGAGGCCTTGCGCCGTAGGCTGGAGCTCGGTCGTGAACTCGTTGGGCGGCTGACGTTGCGCGACGCGACACCCGAAGAGCGTCAGGCTTGCGACGATCTGTTCGCGCGCCGACCTACGGCGGGACGCTCCCTCATGATAGATCTGGACGAGTTGGCCACACTCCTCCGCGAGGCTCGGCGTCGCCCCCGACCTGACGGTCGCTGTGGAAACACTTACCGGAACTGTGGCCAACAGACGCTCCCTCGCCGCCGCCGTCGAGACCGCTTGGAATCGAGTGTTCGCCGAGGCGCATGACCGATGGTCCAAGGCAAGTCGACCCTTGGTCACGTGGCTCGAAGAACTCGCCTCGCAGGGAATATTGAAACGCTTGGCGGCGGGCGATCCGGTGCGAGGGTCTGAGTTGCTCGCCGAAATCGCGGTGGTTGTCTCAGCACTGCCCGTGCGGGCGGAACCGCTCGCGAGGTTTGCCGCGCGCCTGTTTGGAGATGCTCATGCCCTTGATTCCGGTACCGCCCGGGCCACGCTGGCTGTTCGGGCGGCCACCCGCCTCGCTGGTGTGCCCTTCGAAGACGACGCGGAGGGCCGTCGCTCGGCTTGGGCCAGTGTCGGAATCTACCTCGACGAACTCAGCACTCCGGCCCTGATTCTCAATCTGCCAGCCAACAGTGATTCAGCACTTGCCGGACTGCTGCGCACGGCATCACTAGTCGGTGAACCCCTGCACCTCTCCCTGCGCTGGCTCATGCGCGATCCGCTCGACCATGATCAGGCGCTCGCTTATCGAACAGTCTTCGTCTGTGAAAATCCGACCATTGTTGCGTTGGCTGCTCGCCAGCTGGGATGCCAGTGCGCACCGCTGATCTGCGTCAACGGTCAGCCCGCTACACCGGCAAGAATCCTCTTGCGACAGCTTGTGACCGCGGGTGCGCGGTTGCGGTATCACGGCGACCTGGACGGCAAGGGAATCGACATCGCGAGCACGATCATCGCTGGCTACGGAGCGAAGCCGTGGCGCATGGGCGTAGACGACTATCTCGCGGCACCGAAAGGCAAAGCACTCAAACGACCACCATTCGCGACGCCGTGGTGCCCCGCACTGGCTGACGCGATGCGCCGGGAACGCCGCGTCGTACACGAAGAAGCAGTGGCCAACTTGCTGCTCGCAGATCTCGCAGCGGACACCTAGGCTAGGCGATGGGTACTTGCGGACCCTGCTGCCGCATGACCGACCGGGCGGTTCGCTCGGGAATGGCCCGTCTGGTTGCAGAAGGCCGCGCTCTAGCTGTCGGCTCGGGTCCGCACGACCCTCAACGACGCTATTTCACGGTCAGCGACACGGATCCCGCCGATGAAGTCTATCGGTGACTTCAGGGTACCTTGGCGCTTAGTGCCTCACGGACGGCAAGTACTTCCCGCCGACAGGCAGTTAAAATGGGACCGCAGTACAGGTAGCTCCGGCCGGACGGCTATGCCACGACCGCCTGCGCGCTTCCCGCACGGCCGGATCCAGCGGCGCCGATTCCGGTAATTGCTGCGGCGGCCACCTGGGGATGCCTCCCCGGAGTGAACGTCCCCCAATCCCGACTGGCTGCCGGCGGAAGTCCGCGGGCGTGAGCAGAATATCCGGTGCGTGGGCTCGGACTCACAAAGGGACTTGCCAGCCCTCAGTAGCCCTCCATGGCCTTCAATTCGGGTCCCTCTGGCGGAGCGGACGGGACTCGAACCCGCGACCCCCGGCGTGACAGGCCGGTATTCTAACCAGCTGAACTACCGCTCCGACTTGGGGGGGCGAATCCTATAGGACGTCCGGGCCGCTGTCCATGCGAGGTGGCGGCCCAGGCCGCTCCCCGGGAACCGCCTGGGAAGGGAGGGTCCGATGTACGGGTCACGGCAACCTTTCCGCTGGTTCATTGACGCGACTCACAAACGGCCGCCGCGGACTGTCTTATTGTGCCCTCGCGGACCGGGCGGCCAGTCAACCGCAAGGATTCGGGCGCGCTGAGGAAGGCCGGGGAATCAGTGGCTTGCTACCACACTCCGCAACAATTGCTTGAAGTTCTGCCGAAGAGATTGAGTTAAGGATCACCTCATGAGATCTCTGCCTGTTTTCCTTACGGCGGTGCTTGCGCTCGGGGCAGCATCACTGCTCGATCTGTCGGCCCGGCCGGCCTACGCGGGGCTCGGCGCGACTGCCGCCTCCGTAGAGCCCGACCGGGCGAGCATGAAGGGCCAGCTTCGCAGCCGCTCCGGCGCCGGGTTACTCGGTCGAGGAAATCACGGCGCGCGAGCGGAACCGTGGTTCGGGAGTACGTATCGCCCGCGGGGGTGGTATTCGCGGTGAGCTGGTACGGCCCGTCGATGCCCGATCTGCAGCAGGCGCTTCGGCAGCTACTTCACGCAATTCCAGGCCGCCGTGCAGGCGCGGCGGGCACAGCAGCCCGCACTACGCGGCCACAACCGATCTGGAGATCCATACGCCTTCGCTGGTCGTGCACGCCATGGGGCACATGCGGCAGTACTTCGGTGTCGCGTACGTCCCCGCGCTCATGCCCACGAATGTATCCGTCTCCGACCTTCACTGACTCCCAGAGAGGGAAATAGTGCGTAAGCTCATTTTCGTCGGTCTCGTACAGGTCCTCCTTCTTCTCGGCGGCTGCGGCGGCGGCGGCGGCGGCGACTTCGGTCTCCCGGCAGCGGGGGGCAGCGGCAGCACCGCACCGCCCTACCGGAAGCAACGTCGTCGCCATGACGGTCAACGTCGGACCCAATGGCCCTTCGGCCCCGGATGCCGACACGCCATTCATCACCATCACGGTCTGCGCGCCCGGCAGCACCACCAACTGCCAGCAGATCACCGATGTCGAGGTCGACACCGGCTCCTACGGCCTGCGCATCATCTCCTCGGTACTCTCCTCCAGCCTTCTCACAGCGCTCACACAGGAAACCGCATCGAACAATCAACCGCTGGTGGAATGCACCCAGTTCGTCGACGGTATCGCCTGGGGACCGGTGGTGCAGGCGGACGTACAGATCGGCGGCGAGACGGCCAGCAGCGTCCCGATCCAGGTGATGGGTGTTTCGAGCTACGAGAGCGAAATTCCCGCCACCTGCTCGGCGATGGGCAGCGAGGAGGACACGGTCGCGGCATTTGGTGCCAATGGCATCATCGGGGTAGGACCTTTTGCGCAG
This sequence comes from uncultured Pseudomonadota bacterium, assembly GCA_963726045.1. GTDB lineage: Bacteria > Pseudomonadota > Gammaproteobacteria > Steroidobacterales > Steroidobacteraceae > 13-2-20CM-66-19. The sequence continues at coordinate 1,604,378 of CAVSAZ010000004.1, read as the reverse complement.
GATTGCGGCAGCGGATGCACGCCTCAATAACTCCCAGTACGCACAGGATCCCGACCTACTTCGGCTGCCCCACGGGCGGCACGTCGACCAGCGACTGCGAGGCTGTCGGGCCTTCGCCCGAGCAGCAGGTCACCAATCCCGTGGCGGATTTCACCGCGACCGGGGACGACAACGGCGTCATTGTCGAGCTGCCCGCCGTGGCGGATCCCGGCGGCGCCGCGACGGCCAGCGGTTCGCTGGTGTTCGGCATCGGCACGCAGAGCAACAACGGTCTCGGCAGCGCCACCGTGCTCACGGGTAACGACTACGGCGACATCACGACGACGTACGACGGCCAAACGCTGCAGTACTCCTACGTGGACACGGGCTCCAATGCCTATTACTTCGATGCGGGCAACACCACCGCGCTTCCCGACTGCCCGAGCTCGGGCTCCGGCAGCTCGGGCTTCTCGAGCGAATGGTTGTGCCCGACCTCGGAACAGACGATCAGCCTGACGAACTCGGGCCAGAACGGCACCACGTCCGATGTCAGCATCAAGATCTACAACGCCGATACGCTGTTCAACGAGAGACAACGGCAGTTTCACCGCCTTCGACGACCTCGGTGCGGACACCGGCTCGCAGACGAGCTTCTGCAACAGCGAAAATCTCACCACCACCACCGGTGACTGTTATTTCGATCTTGGCCTGCCGTTTTTCTTCGGCCGCAATGTGTATGTAGCGATAGCCGGCGCCAACACCCCCGGCGGGTGAAGGCCCGTACTTTGCTTATTGAATTGGCGCCAATCGCTGCCGGCGATCTGCGCGAGCACGCCGTGTGACGGGGATCGGCCCCGGCCCAGGGAACGACCCTGGGCCGCTCGACTGTTGGCCTTTGAAAGGACTACGGATTGAGACCGACTGGCGGTAGGCGGGCGCCGCGCAGGCGCGCATTCAGGCCGCGGATTGCGGCCTGATTCGCGCGCCAGGCACGCTCGGCCTGATCCAAAGCCTTCGAGTCCATCTCGAATACCTGTTCGTCCGCGGGCGTGGGCGCCAGATCGGCCGACTCGGCGTCGGCTTCGATCCCGCTGATACGCCCACTGATCGCGCTGGGGTCGGTATCGCCGCTGGCCGCCATCGCGTCGCGCAGCTTCTCCAAAGTTCGCAGCAACGCGTGATCCCCGTGCTTCGCGGTCAGCTGCCGGGCCAGCGAGTCCAGGTCATCGTGCGCGGACTTCTCTGCCATGGACAGCGCATCGGCGCGCTCGAGCGCGGCGCAAAGCGATTGGCTGAAGGCGAGCAGCGCGCCCAGGTCGGCGCTGCTGGTGTGAACGCGCGGGTCGAGCTGCACCACCAGGGGAGCGCGGTACTGCTGGCCGTCGACCGTCAGCACGACGCTGTAGATACCAGGCAACGCGAACGGCCCTGCGACGGCCGTCGGCGTGTCCTCGCTGAATACCGCCGACGATGCTGTAATCGTAATGAAATCGCCTGCGGACGCGCGTAGCGCAGATCCCAGACGAAGCGGTGCATGCCCGGCGCGCCCGACAGACGCTCTGCGGGCCGCAGCCACTCCTCATCGAAGTACCGCTCCGCAGCCACATGCGCCGGCGCCTCATCGGAAGCGAAGCGGCGCACCAGCTGCCCGGTGAAACTGTAAATCTCCAGCGTCACCGGCCCGTGCGTGCCCTTGCCCAGCCAGTAGTCGATCACCGCTCCCGACGGTGGGTTCATCCCCTCGGGTGTCTCCGGCGGCAGCGGCGTGTCCTTGTTGTTGTTGGAATGGACCCGCCAGGCCACTTCCGGCGCGAACAGGTGCGCCGGCGCCCCGAGCGTGGCGCCGGTCAGCTGGCGCAACGGCGTCACATCGTCCAGCACCCAGATCGCCCGGCCCTGAGTCGCCGCGATGAGGTCATTGCCGTGCACCAGCAGATCGTTGACCCGGGCATGCGGCAGATTGAGCCGCAGCGACTGCCAGTGACTGCCGTCATCCAGCGAGACGTACACGCCTTCGGACGTGCCGGCGTATAACAGCCCGTTGCGCACGGTATCCGCGCGCACGACCGGTACGTCCTCGGCAAGCGGCAACCCTGCGTCGGACTCCGTCCAGCTCTTGCCGTAATCATGAGTGCGAAAGACATGCGGCCGGAAGTCATCCTGACGGTGATCGTCCACCGCCGCGTAAGCTGTCGCCGGATCGAGCGCCGAGGCATCGACGGCGCTCACCTTTTCCCAGGGCTTCAGTGCCGGCGGTGTTACATTCTGCCAGGTTTGTCCACCATCACGCGTCAGCTGGACCAGGCCGCTGTCGGTGCCCACCCAGATCAATGTGGCGCTCTTCGGCGAGGGCGCAATCGCGCTGATCACACCGTAACCGCAGGCCACGGCCTGCTCGCCGGCCACCTGCCGGTCGCAGTCGCCGGCATCCGCCTTCTTGCCCGTGAGATCGGGCGAGATGACATCCCAATGATCGCCGTCGTCGGTGGAGCGGAACAGTACCTGCGCGCCGAGCAACAGTGCATGCGGCGCGGTCGGAGTGAACTCGATGGGTGTCACCCAGCCGTAGCGGTACTTCACCGTGGTGGGCCGGGCGCCGTAGCTGTTGACCGGCCACGGCGTGACGTTCGCGACCTGTCCGGTGCTGCCGTCGTAGCGGGAGACTCTGCCGCCCATGCCGCTGCCGATCACCAGGTCCGGATGATCCGGGTCGGGCAACATGTAGTCGCGCTCATCGCCTCCGACCGGATGCCAATCGCGGAAAGTGATCGCGCCATAGTCGCTGCGGCTCGCGGTGCCGATGGTGCCGCTGTCCTGCTGGCCGCTGTAGATCCAGTAGGGAAAGCGATTGTCGGCCGCGACGTGATAGAACTGGCCCGTCGGCTGGTTGTACCAGCTGCTCCAGGTTCTGCCGTCATTGACGGTGACCACAGCGCCCTGATCGGATGCGGTGAGCCAATGATCCGGGTGGTCCGGGTTGATCCACACGAAGTGGTAGTCGTCGCCTCCCGGCGCGCCCTTGATGACCGTCCAGGTCTTGCCGCCGTCAGTCGAGCGGCGGATCGACTGGCCCGCCGAGTAAACGACGTCGGGATTGCGCGGGTCGACCGTCAGACGCGAGAAGTACCAGTTGCCGAAAGTGTCCTGGTCGGTGTTCACCCGCTGCCAGTGACCACCGCCGTCATCGGAGCGCCACACGCCCCCTTCGCTGGTCGAGGCCACGGTCGCATAGATGCGCGTGCCCTGGGCCGTATGCGCGACGGCGAGCCCGATGCGGCCCAGGGAGCCTTGGGGCCAGCCGATTGCCGCCCAGGCGTGCCCAGGTGACACCTCCGTCGGTGGAACGGTAGATGGCGCTCCCCGGACCGGCCGGGGGCTCGAAGTAGCTCAGCCAGGGACGTCCGCGCATCTGCCAGGCGGCGGCATAGAGCAGATTCGGGTTCGTCGGGTCCGCTGCGAGATCGACGGCGCCGGTGTCATCGTTGATCGCCAGGGCATGCACCCACGTCTTGCCGCCGTCCGTCGAGCGGTAAATGCCGCGCTCCGGATTGGGGCCGAAGATGTGGCCGAGCGCGGCGACCACCACGACGTCGGCGTTGCGCGGATCAACCCAGATCCGACCGATGTCGCGGCTCGCGGCCAGGCCGAGCGCTTGCCAGGTCCTGCCGCCGTCGGTGGACTTGAAGATGCCTCGGCCGGAGCCGACGTCATAGCGCGGCGCAGCCTGGCCGGAGCCCACATAGATCGTCTCGGGAGCCGTTGGCGCAACTGCCAGCGCCCCGATGGCCGGGGGCAGGCTGTCGCCTACCGACCGCCAGGTCCTGCCGGCGTCGGTGGTCTTCCAGATGCCGCCGCCCGCACCCGAGAAGTAGTACGTATCCGAGGCTACCGGGGACCCCCGTCCCCATGGTCGCCCAGCCGCCGCGAAACGGTCCCACCAGGCGCCACCGCAGCTGCGAATACGCGGCGGGCGGCACCGATTGAGAGCCGGCCATGGCGCGCCCCTGCGGGAAAGGCACCTCCGCCGCCGCGGCAGCGCCCTGCGCCCGTGCCGGCGGCGCGGCCGCCAGGAGCGCGAAGGCCCCCAGCGAAAACCAGACGGTCAACGGTACGCGCGCGCGGCGATCGGTTGTGGTCATTGGCGACCCCCCAGGAAATTAGACCGGCAACCATACCGTAATCGGCCGCCTGGTGCGCCGCCGCGAGGACACCTTCCGCCGCCTCGCCAGCGGCACCCTGCCTCGGGCACCCCAATGCACATACAATGAATGGTTTTACGCCACCCGGAATGAGCAACCGCTTATATGGTCCACGTCATCATTCTCGCCATCGTTCAAGGGCTTGCGGAGCTGCTTCCGGTTTCGAGCTCCGCGCATGTGATCGTCGCCGAGAAGCTGATGGGCATGGACCCGTCCGCGCCCGCAATGACGCTTCTGCTCGTCATGCTCCATACCGGAACCATGCTCGCCGTGATCGTCTATTTCTGGCAGCGATGGCGCCGGGCTTTCTTCAGCTCCGGCGCGGAGCTCAGGCAGTTTTCGTCACCGCGCTGATCGTCGCCACGGTCCTCACCGGCATCGTCGGCGGCGGCATCATCGAGTTCATCGAGAAAGTGCTGATGCGCCACGAGGCGCATGCCTGGGTGGAGCAACTCTTCAACCGCCTGGACCTGATAGCCGCCGCCCTGGCGGCAGCCGGCGTGTTCATTCTCGTGGCGGGTCTCGTGGAAAATCGCCGGCGGCAGGCCGCGGCGACCCCCAGATTGACGCCCGCGCAGTACTCGTCGATCGGCGCCGTTCAGGGACTGTGCATTCCCTTCCGCGGCTTTTCCCGCTCCGGCGCCACCATCTCGACGGGACTGCTCGGGGGCGTGACGCGCGCCAGGGCCGAGGATTTCAGCTTCGCGCTCGCGGTCGTGCTCACACCGCCGGCCGACGCACGCGAGATCTGGCGCGTCTACCAGTCGCAGCATCATCACCTCGCCGGAATGCTGCCCGACCGTGATGCCCAGCATCGTGGGAGTGGTTTTTGCGTTTCTCGCCGGCCTGCTGGCGCTCAAATGGCTCAGCCGCTGGCTGGAGACGCGGTCGCTGGCACTTCTTTGGAATCTACTGCCTGTGCGCGGCGATTGTCGTCGCCTATCTCCACCACACAGGCCTCTAGCCCATGGCCGATCTGTCAGCATTCCCCATCACCCGCAAGTGGCCGCCGCGATTTCCCGACCGCCTGCAGCTCTACTCGCTGCCGACGCCGAATGGCGTGAAGGTCGCGATCATGCTCGAGGAGACGGGCCTGCCCTACGAGCCGCACCGCGTGAGCTTCGAGGCGAACGAGCAGATGTCTCCCGAATTCCTGGCGCTGAATCCCAACAACAAGATCCCGGCGATCATCGATCCCGACGGCCCAGGCGGCGAGCCGCTGCCGCTGTTCGAGTCCGGCGCCATCCTCATCTATCTCGCGGACAAGACCGGCCGCTTCCTGCCGCGCGATCCGGCGGCGCGATACATCGCGATCCAGTGGCTCATGTTCCAGATGGGCGGCATCGGGCCGATGTTCGGTCAGGTCGGGTTCTTCAACAAGTTCGCCGGCAGGAACTTCGAGGACAAGCGGCCGCGGGACCGCTACGTCGCCGAGGCGAAACGCCTGCTGCGCGTGCTCGATGGCCAACTCGGGAAAACAGGCCTGGATCGCCGGCGCGGAGTATTCGATCGCCGACATCGCCACCTTCCCCTGGGTCCGCAACCTCATCGGCTTCTATGAGGCGGGTGACCTCGTCGGCATCGCCGACTTCGCCAACGTGAGGCGCGCGCTCGAGACATTCCTCGCGCGTCCGGCGGTCGCCAAAGGACTCGAGATTCCCAAGAGCGGCTGACGCATGGATTCGCGCGCCCTCATGGTGCAGGGCACCACCTCCGATGCCGGCAAGAGCACGCTGGTCGCCGGCCTATGCCGCGTGCTGCGGCGACGCGGCGTTCGCGTTGCGCCGTTCAAACCGCAGAACATGGCGTTGAACAGCGCAGTCGGGATCGACGGCGGCGAGCTCGGCCGCGCCCAGGCTCTGCAGGCGCAGGCGGCGGGCATCCCGCCCACGGTCGATCTCAACCCGGTGCTCCTGAAGCCGAATACGGATCGGCACTGTCAGGTCATCATTCATGGCAAAGCCGTCGGCGAGATGGGCGCCTGGCAATATCACGATTTCAAGCGTCGCGCGCGCGAAGCCGTGCTCGCATCCTACGCGAGGCTGCGCGAGTCGTACGAGTTCATCGTCGTCGAGGGCGCCGGTTCCCCCGCGGAGATCAACCTGCGCGACGGGCGACATTGCCAACATGGGATTCGCGGAAGCGGTCGACTGCCCGGTCGTGCTCATCGCCGACATCGACCGCGGCGGCGTTTTCGCGCACCTGGTGGGGACGCTGGCACTGCTGAGTGACAGCGAGCGCGACCGCGTCCGCGGATTCGTCATCAACCGCTTCCGTGGCGATCTGTCGCTGCTGCAGCCCGGGTTGGATTGGCTGGAGCGGCACACGGGCAAGCCGGTATTCGGGGTGCTGCCGTATCTGCACGGACTGCATCTCGATGCGGAGGACGGCATCAGCCGCGAGACCGCGGCGACTCCCGGCCCGCCGGCGGAGAGACTGCGCGTGCGTAGTGCCGGTGCTGCCGCGAATCAGCAATCACACCGACTTCGAGCCACTCGCGCACCATCCGCAGGTCGAGCTGCGCTACATCGATGCCGCAACGCCGCCGCCACCCGCCGATCTCGTCATCCTGCCCGGCTCGAAATCGGTTCGCGCCGACCTCGAGTGGCTACGGGCTCGCGGCTGGCCGGAATATCTCGCCAAGCACCTGCGCTATGGCGGCAAGGTCCTCGGCATCTGCGGCGGGATGCAGATGTTGGGCCGAGTGATCGCAGACCCCGACGGTATCGAGGGAGATGCCGGTGAGAGCCCGGGTCTCGGCTCTGCTTCGATCTCACGACCGTACTTCTACCCGACAAACGGCTCACCAATGTCGCCGGACATCTGCGGCTGGAGAATGCGCGTGTGCGCGGTTACGAGATCCACGCGGGTCGTACGCAGGGCCCGGCCCTGGAGCGCCCCGCTGTTCTAATGGACGACGGCACGCCCGACGGCGGGATTTCGGATGACGGGCAGATCGTTGCAACCTACCTGCACGGTCTGTTCGAGGAGAGCGAGCGCCGCTGCCGCTCTGCTGCGCTGGGCCGGCCTCGCGCGTCCGCGCGAGATCGATCACGCTGCGCGCCGCGAGCAGGCGCTCGATCGGCTGGCTGACACGATCGAGAGCGAATGCAATCTGGAGCGCCTGCTGTCAGCTAGCTGAGCCCTTCCGGCTCTCGACGGTCGAGCACGTCATGCTCATACCGCACAGTTTGCGATAACAGTACGCGGCCGCGGCGGCCGGCAATCCGGGGCGGAGGGGGCAATTCGCCCCCTTCGCTCCGCGATCAGCTCACGCGTGGCGCGAACCGCCGCCGCTCTGGCCACCGCCCGGTCGGCTCGGGTCGGCATCCGGCTTGTCCTTGTCCGGGCGATGCTCCTGGCCCGGTTGAGTGGTCCGATCCGGCTTCGGGCCGTGTTGGGTCTGCGAACCTCCGCCACCAGGCTGGTTGTGCTGGCCCGGTGATCCCGTATTCGGCGACTGATTGCTCATGATCAACCTCTGGCAAACGCTCTGATTCGAAGATTCCCTGGGAGATATCACGCGCCACTCAGAGCTTGGGCCACGTGTTGCCAACCTACAGGAAGGCCAGGTTGGGCGACATCACCCGGCGGCGCGACTGCACGTCGGAAAAGTCCTACCGAAAGTGGACGGAACAATGCCCAATGACACGTTCACGCCCGCGCTCCCTGTTCCAGGCCCTCCCTATGCCCCTCGGGCCCCGGGCGGCAGGCCCGGACGAAACTAAAGGTCAGCCGAGACGTTAATCCTGCAGCTTCAACCAGAGTGCGGAGACAGTCGTGAACGACAATCAAACGTCCGGTATCGGCAAAGCCGTCAAGGGCGCCGTCAAGGAGGTCACCAGCAAGGTGACCGGCAACAAGCTGGGACAGGTCGAAGGCAAGGTCGAAAAGAACGTCGGCAAGGCGCAAATCAAGCTCGGTAACAAGCAGGAAGAGCGCCGGCAAAAGGACCCCTCGCGGAAATGACGCGAATTCAGCCCAGTGCCCAGTCCTACTTCTTCATCTGAAAGAGATAACGTGATGAAACACAAGATCGGCAAAACCGCGCTCGCCCTCACCACACTGCTTGCTTCCTGTGCTCTCTTCGCTCAGGTCAGCACGACCGTGAAGCAAGGTAGCAAGGCGGTCGCGCAGAAGAGCGAGCAAATGGGTGATCAGGCCATGTCATCCATGAGCTCCCAACCGAAGAAAGCGGAATATAAGGCCAAGGCAATGGCGCACAAGGTGAAGGCGCATTATCACGCCAAGAGAGCCAAGCACGCGGCCAAGAAGATCGGGCACTGAGCTCCGGGTCGGCCGGGTTTGCGGCCAGGCTGGACGACCGGCGATTCACGCGAGGCCGCGCCCTGCGCGGCCAACGCGTCATCCTCTATCGCGACCTCGCCGCGATCTGCGGCTCACACCAAACGGGTTAGAGCTGCGCTACGAAGCCGAAAGATGTGGTGCCACCGTTGGCGGGCACCGTAAAGGTTGTAGCACTGCAGTCGATCGGTGTCGTCGCAGTGATGGACGGTGAAACGATCGTCACGGTCCCCGTAATCTTCAGCTCCCCGGTAATTTGCGTGGACGCTGCTGGAGTCTCCAGGTTTTCGGCAGTGGTTGCCAGTGGCAGCAACGCCCCGGCGTGCGGATCCAGATAGCCGATCGTTGTCGGTACGGTCACCCGGTTCCCGGCGGATGCGGCGATCGCCCAGCTCAAACCCCAGGTGAAAACGCATGCACTGCCGGGCGGCTGCAGCGTAGCGCTCGGATGAATTCCTTAGAGAGGCGAGGCAACCAGGCATGGGACCGTCGACGCCAGCGTGGCCGACTGAGCGTCAGTCGGCACGAACTCTTATGTTGGTGTCACAAAGTGGCGCACGAGCGTTGCCCTGCACATCGGCTCGTCGCCGATTCACGCGTACGACTTCTCCTGAGACAGGGCCACGTCTTCGACTAGGGACTAGTCAGAAGCTTACCCAGGCGCCCCTGCCGAAGAATTCGTGTGTGACGCCGTCGACAGCGCGAGAATGCAATACCCGCGTGTTGACGCAAGCGCCAGACTGGCGCGAGTCTCGCCGGCTAGCGCATCAGCAGGTGCAGATGACCGTCGGGATCGCGCAGCAGCGCGTCACGATCGGACTCGCCAGACGATGCGCGTTGCAGCGACGTCGTTGGCCTACAACCGGCGGGCCGCCCGGCCGATCGGACTACGGTATCCGCAGCAACTCGAGATGCGGCGTGCCGATCTGCGGCGACCATGGGCACGACATCGACACGGACTTCGGCTAATCCGTCGAGCGCGGCTTGTGTCGGACCCTCATTCAGCGTCGGCCGCCCGCCCGTGAGACCGAGCGCTTCATAAAAGCGTCGGCTCACGCCGGCATCGGCAACGCTGATCGCGGAGTGATCGATGCCCGACAGCCACTTCGCTTCTCCGGACTGCTCTCGGGCGCAGTCGGAAACTGCACGAACTCGAGCGGGTGACCCTCCGGATCGCGGAACTTGACGGCCGTCACGCCGCCGGCGGACGCCGGCAGCGTCACCGGACCCTCGATGGAGATCGGGGTCGCGCCATGCGCGCGGGCACGCTCCCATGCTGCCGCCGCATCGCGGGTGACCAGCGCAAAGTGCTGGAAGCAGAGGTCCGCGGCGGTCGCATTCTCGGGATAGGGACGGCCCTTTTGATCGAAAGACTCGAGATCGATCCGCTGGCTCGCCCACACTCAGGGCGATACGCGATGCCGCCACCCTGCCAGCCCGAGAAGCGCCATATCCGCCGGCGGCATCGCGACTGGCTGCCCGACGGAAAAGCCGATGGACTCGTAGAATCGCACCAGCCGCTCCGGCATCGTGGTCGTGAGGCGAAAGGCAATGATTGCGGAAAGCCGCGCGCTCAAGGCCGAACGCAACCGCGTACGTTGGTATAGATCGGCCATCAGCGTATGCGAAGCACAGATGAACAGTCGCGACCGATTGCGGCCGCCAAAGGTGAGATTGGAGACCGGCGAGGGGTAAAGATCTTGCCGAGCAGCTCGCCGTCCGGGCTGATGCAGTGGACGCCATCCGCCGCGCTCGACCAGATGTTGCCCTTGCTCGTCGACGCGGAAGCCATCGGCGAACCCGGGCAGCGACTTTGTGGAATTGCGCGCCGCCTGACAGGCGGTTGTCACCGCTCACATTGAAGCGGCGGATGTACTGTCGCGGATGGGCATCGAATTGCCTGCCCGCTCTCCGCGACGTAGAGGATGCTCTCATCAGGCGAGAAGGCGAGGCCGTTCGGTCCCTCGAAATCGTCCGCCACGATCGCCAGCTCGCCGGTGGCAGGATCGAGCCGGTAGAGGGTTGGCGGCAGCTCCGGCTGCTGCTTGCCGCCCTCGTAATCGGTGTTGATGCCGTAGAGCGGATCGCTGAACCAGATCGTAGCCGTCGGACTTGCAGACGATGTCATTGGGCGAATTGAGTCGCTTGCCGCGATAGTGGCTGGCGAGCACGGTCACGCGTGCCGTCGAGCTCGGTGCGCGTGATGCAGCGGTGCTGGTGAGAGCAGCCGATGAGGCGGCCCTGCCGGTCGCGGGCATGGCCGTTGGCAAAGCCCGAGGGCTCGCGGAACACCGAGACGCCGCCATCCTCGCTCCAGCGGAGGATGCGATCGTTGGGAATATCGCTGACATAGAGACAGTCATGATCGGCGAACCAGACCGGACCCTCGAGCCAGCGATAGCCCTGCCCGAGGGTCTCGAGCGGAGCGTTGGGAAGCACCATCGCCCGGAACCGCTCGTCGCAGATCTCGATACCGTCCATCGCCGCCTCACTGGATGTGGCAGGGCTCGCGACTGCGGATCGACGTGCAGCCGCACGGTCATCAGCACGGCCGGCGCATCGCCGATCGTGCCGGAGCGATGCCCCTTCTTGCCGTCGCGTCTCGGTGCAGCCCTGATCTTCGCCGAAGGAGAACTCGCCCGGGTCCCTGCTCGATGCGCGTGCCATCCATGCTCTCGATGAACCATCGGCCCGACAGCACCACGATCCACTGCGGCGCCGGATTCTCGTGCCATTCGCCCACCCAGCCGACCGGCTGCACGGTGAAGACGACCGTGGAGGGGTGCGTGCCCTGCTCGTCGTTCCACTGCGGATCGGCGGCACCGACGCGTCGAAGCTCGTAGCCGGTCAGGCAGCACTGGCGCTGATGGCTGACGCCGTCCTCATCGACGTAGAGGTGCCAGTACGGAATCGAGGGCCTGGGTCCGGGGTTGCTCATCGCGGCTCCTGCACTGTCGAGTAGGGGTGGCTGGAGGCAAGCGGGTGGGCGAGGAAGGGCCGCAAGCCCGATCCGTCGGTGCCGACCACGATCAGCAGGAAGCCCGCCCCCAGCGACAGATTCTTGAGAAAATCCCAGAACAGCGTGCGGCCCTTGCTGTCTCCGCGATGCCCAGAAGTCCCCCTGCGCCCAGAACCGCTTGAAGAGCACGGCCGTTGCCGCGCAATAGCCCGCGATCACGAGCGCGCAGGCGCGGTCGGCAATACCCGTCACCACCCCGAGCGACATGAATATCTCGATCGCCAGTCCCGCACAGCAGCACCACGGCCGCGAGGCGCCGCGCCCGCGAACACCTCCTGCGCCTGCTTCACCGCGCCCTCGAAGCCGAGAATCTTGTCCAGCGCGCTGAATGGCAGAAACAGCATCACCAGTCCGTAACGGACGATGAGCGCGACGATCGCGGCGGTGCTCATTTGAGCCGCTCGGCGATGCGGTCGGCGACGCGCAGCGCATTGGCGATGATGGTGAGCGTGGGGTTCACGGCGCCGATCGCGGGAAAGAAGCTCGCATCGGCGAGATAGAGATTGTCGAGCTCATGCGCCTTGCAGTCGAGATCGAGCACGGATGTCGCCGGATCGGTCCCGAAGCGCGCGGTACCCGCCTGGTGCGCGGTGCCTCCGAGCGGGATGTCCTTGCCGAGATACAACGAGCGCTCGAGCAGCACCGCATTGCGGCCGGTGCGGCTCGAGCACCTCTTTCAGTTTGCGCTTGAGGTGGCTGAGCGCCTGCGGATTGGTCTCCGACGAGATCGAGATGCACTTTGCCGTCCTGGTAGTAAATCCGATTGTCGCGGATGCGGCAGATCCTCGGCCTGGAGCCAGAAGTCCATCGAGCGCCGCGCCATCACCTCGAACGGCATGTCGGGCAGCCATTCGAGCCATTCGGGCAGGGCCTCCCCGCGGATCTGCTCCGGGTGGGACTTGGCGCACATCTGCACGAGCCCCAGAGGATATTGCCAGTCGTCGGCCCCGAAGTAGAAGTCGCTGAACGCCAGTGTCTTCTGAAAGACGGTCTCGTTGGCCTGCGGCAGGATTGCCATGAGCACGCTCATGTGGTGGCGCATGTAATTGCGCCCCAGCTGACCCGATCCGTTGGCCAGCCCGCTCGGGTGCGCGTCGTTCGCCGACCGCAGCAGCAGCAGAGCCGACGAGAGCGCACCGCATGCCACCACCACGATGTCGGCCGAATAGACCTCCTCGTGTCCGCCCGCGCGTGACGCGCACCCTGTCCACCCTCCGCCCGGATGAATCGGTGTCCAGCCGCGAGACGTAAGCGCCTGTCAATAACGTGACGTTCGGATACTTAGCCAGCATCGGATCGATGCAAATGACCTGCGCATCCGCCTTGCCGTTCAAGAGGCACGGGAATCCATCGAAGAAGCTGCAACGCATGCAGGTGCTCGTCGGCGTCGGCTTGCCGTGCTTCTCATCGAGCAGGATTCCGAGCGGCAGATGAAATGGATGCAGCCCGATAGCCTGCAGATCGGTCGCCAGCTCGGCAATCCGGGGCTCGTGATTGACCGGAGGGTGCGGATACGGTCCGCTCGCCCAGGGCTCCAGCGGATCCTCGCTGCGCTGTCCGTGCACGTGGAAGAGCCGCTCGGCTTCCGTGTAATAGGGCTCGAACACATCGTATCCGAGAGGCCACGCGGGCGAGAGGCCTCCGGCATGGACGACCTCGCCGAAATCGCGCTCGCGAAGGCGCAGCAGCGCAGCGCCGTACACTTTGGAATTGCCGCCGACGAAGTAATGCAGTGCCGGACTGAACGTGTCGCCCCGCGAGTTGGTCCAGCTCTCGTGAGATTGGTATGCGGCATCGACGAATACCGTCTGCGCGCTCCAGTTCTTCTCGCTACGCTCGAGATACTCTCCGCGCTCGAGGATCAGGATCCGCTTGCCGGTCGGGGCGAGGCGCTGAGCGAGCGAAGCGCCGCCCGGCCCGCTGCCGATCACGATCACGTCGTAATGGTCAGACACGAAACGTCACCTCCGGAAGAGCGTGGCCTGAATCATGAACTTCCGCGAGATGTGACAACGCCCGGGAAATTTGTCCAGCTGTCAGTACGCGCGCGGGTCGTACTCGTCAACCGCCGGTCGCGAAGCCGGGGTAGAGTGTCATACCCCCATCGATGAACAGTGTCGTACCGACCACGTAATCGGAATGGTCCGATGCAAGCCATACCGCGGCGCGTGCGATGTCCTCAGGCTCCCCGATGCGCCCGTACGGCACGAGGGTCATCAGCCGCGCGTAGGCCTCCGGAGTCTGCCATGCTGCGGTGTTGATCGGTGTGCGAATGGCGCCTGGAGCAATGGCGTTCACCCGAATCCTGTGCGGCGCAAGCTCCTGCGCCATGCTTTCCATCAACATTTTGATGCCCCCTTTGGAGCTCGCATAGTTCGCGTGGCCCGCCCAGGGAATCTCCTGATGCACCGAGCTCATGCAGATGATCTTGCCGGCGGCGCAGGAAATCTCAGGCACCACCCCGCGACGCAGGAACTCGCGCACCGCCTCGCGAGCGCACAGGAACTGGCCGGTGAGATTCACGCTGAGCACCTTGTTCCAGCGCTCGAGCGTCATGTCGCGGAAGGGGGAGTCCCGCTGCAGGCCGGCGTTCACGACCAGAATGTCAACGGTACCGAATTGCTCCTGCATGTTCTTGAACATGGCGGCGACCTGCTCCTCGGAGGAGACATCCGCCTGGTAGGCAGCTCCGCGGGCCCCGCTCCGGTTAATCTCCTCCACGACCGCCGCGGCGGCATCATCCCCGACGACATAGTTGACCATCACGTCGGCCCCGGCCTGAGCGAGGCCGATGGCCACTCCGCGCCCGATCCCGGAGTTCGCCCCTGTGACCAGTGCTTTCTGTCCGGATAACAGTTTGTGCGCGGGGAGTGACGGGGCGGTAGAGAAAACAGGTGCGGGCTGCGCTGCGGTCACGGGATCCTCCCAATTGCAGCGAAGATCCTATTCGGGATCGGAGCATGATGCCAGTAGTCCTGGAAAGCGTCCTACGGGCCGCTCCTCAGGCGCGGATCAAAGACGCGGGATATCGTCTGCCAGAAGCTTGGCCAGAGCTTCGGAATCGGCGGGCTTGATCAACTGGTCATCGAAGCCGGCCTCGAGCGAGCGCGTTCGGTCATCAGCTTGACCCCAGCCGGTCAGCGCGATGAGCCGAGCCTTGAGGCCAGGGTGTCTGCCGCGTATTTGCCGCGCAACTTCGTACCCGTTCATGCCCGGAAGTCCGATGTCGAGCAGCACGAAGTCGGGCTCGAAGCCCTGATCGATGACTTCGAGCGCTTCCTCTCCCATTACCGTCACTCGCGCTTCGTGTCCATCCAGCTGCAGGAGCATCGCCAAGGTTTCGGCCGCATCACGATTGTCGTCGACTATCAGCACACGATGACGTGTGACGGGTTGCGCAGCATCGGGTTTGCCGTCGGTAGGCCCATAGTCCGGAGCGACCGGCAGCTGCACGATGAATTCCGCGCCGTGCCCCAGTCCCTCGCTCGCAACTCTCACGGAGCCGCCATGCATCTCGACCAGTCGCTTCACCAGCGTCAAGCCGATACCCAAGCCGCTCTCGGGTCGCTCGAGCGATGTATCCGCCTGCGCAAACAAATCGAAAACGCGTGGCACCTGCTCCGCCGACAGGCCGATGCCGGAATCACGAACACGCACTTGCGTCTCCGCGCCTCGCAGCTCAACGATCACATGGATGTGACCACCCCGATTGGTGAATTTGCACGCGTTGTTCAGCAGATTGCCGAGAACCTGGGCGAGTCTGGTCGCATCCGCCTGCAGGTATACGGGTCGACCCGGCAGGGTCAGCGTGAGCTCGTGTTTGTGCCGTTCGATTGCGGGCCGATTCGCGTCGATGGCCTGCCGCAAGACCTCTATGAGGTCGATGCGCTCCCGGCGCAGGTCGATCTTGCCCTGACTGACACGGCTGACATCGAGGAGATCCTCGATCAGGCGAGTCATGATATCAACCTGTCGGTGCATCATCTCGACGATAGGCGCCAGGCGCGTCGGATCGACCCCCTGCTCGAGGATGCGGACGCCGTTGCGGATCGGCGCCAGCGGATTGCGCAGCTCGTGCGCGAGCATCGCCAGAAACTCGTTCTTGCGCCGGTCGGCATCCAGCAGTCCCTGCTCGGCGCGCTTCCTTTCGGTTATCTTCTCTTCCAGCGCGCCGATTGACTCGACAACCTGGTACGCGCCTGAAGCGAACGCGGCGATGCTTTCCAGTTGTCGTTGATCTTCCGTATCAAAATGACGGTTCGAATCGTGACTGAGGACCCACACGGTCCCGACTGCTTTACCTGCCACGTAAAACGGCGCGAGCAGCGCTTCCTCGATCACCGGCTCCAAACCCCGTATGTAAGGATAATACCTCTCGGGACGAGCGAAGAGCTGAGTGCAATCACGATCGAGGACGATGCCGCAAGGACCGAAGTCTCGCGGCGTGCCGCCACCGACCCGCTCGCGCCACTCGCCTGTGATCGCGGGCCAAAAAAACCGGGTTCCCTGGTCCTTGTTGGACAACAAACTCACGCCGGCGGAACCTGCGCGGCATACTTTTTGCGCAACGGAACAGAGGCTCTCGAGGATCGAATGCGGTGATTGTGCGAGCGAGCGCGACAACCCCGTCAGGGCTCGGCTTTGAGTTTCGTAGTCTGGTGGCCGAGGCGGTCGCCGCGCCAGCTCTTCCGTACGCACGACGATATCGAGCGGAATCATCGGTGCGTCTGAAGCTGCGTTCATGCTTCGGGATACTACACCCCTTTCGATTGGCCTCGCGCGGCACCGCCCGTGCGGCGCGAGGCCTCATGGCTGCCTTACTGTAACGTATTGATATGGGTGCTGACGGGATCGAACCGCCGACATTCGCCGTGTAAAGGCGACGCTCTACCAGCTGAGCTAAGCACCCTCATTATTCTTCATTGGCGAAAATCGCCGAGGCGATTTTCGCGAGACCCTACACAGTTTCCGCGGAGCCAGGGAGCGGCCCTGGGTCCGCTATTCATCAGTGGGCGGGGACGACCTGTTTCAGTCGTACGGCCGTTGCGGCGGCCGCGCTTCTCTTCCTCGGCCGTGGGGGCCGGAGCAGGTGAAGTCTCGGCCTGGGCGGTGGGCACCGGTTGCCGTGTCAGCGCGAGTGCCAGCACCTCGTCGATCCACTTGACGGGTTTGATCTCGAGATTGCCCTTGATGTTGTCGGGAATCTCGACCAGGTCCTTCTCGTTCTCATCCGGGATCAGCACCGTCTTGATGCCGCCGCGGTGAGCGGCCAGCAGCTTCTCCTTCAGACCGCCGATGGGCAGACACCTCGCCGCGCAGCGTGATCTCACCCGTCATGGCGACATCGGAGCGCACCGGGATCTTGGTCAGCGCCGAGACCAGCGCCGTGCACATGCCGATGCCCGCGCTCGGGCCGTCTTTCGGCGTTGCGCCCTCGGGAATGTGCAGGTGGACGTCATGCTTCTGATAGAACTCGCCGTCGAGGCCCAACACCTGGGCGCGGCTGCGCACCACGGTCATGGCCGCCTGGATCGACTCCTGCATCACCTCGCCCAGCTGGCCGGTGTGCTGCAGCTTGCCCTTGCCGGGCACCACCGCGGCCTCGATGGTCAGCAGCTCGCCGCCGACTTCCGTCCAGGCGAGTCCGGTGACCTGACCGACGCGGTTCATGTCCTCCGCCTTGCCGTAACGGAAGCGACGCACGCCGAGGAACTTGTCGAGGTTCTTGGGCGTGACGGAGACCGAGGTCTCGTCCTTCTTGTGCAGCAGCATCTGCTTGACGGCCTTGCGGCAGATCTTCGCGATCTCGCGCTCGAGATTGCGCACGCCGGCCTCGCGCGTGTAGTAGCGCACGATGTCGAGCAGCACCGCGTCCGACATCTTCAGCTCGTTGTCCTTGACGCCGTTGCTCTTCATCTGCTTCGGCACCAGATAGCGCCGACCGATATTCATCTTCTCGTCCTCGGTGTAGCCGGGGAGGCGGATCACCTCCATGCGGTCGAGGAGCGGAGCCGGAATGTTCATGCTGTTGGCGGTGCAGACGAACATGACTTCCGACAGGTCGAGGTCGACCTCGAGATAATGGTCGTTGAAGGTCGTGTTCTGCTCCGGGTCGAGCACCTCCAGCAGCGCCGAGGACGGATCGCCGCGGAAGTCCATCGACATCTTGTCGACCTCGTCGAGCAGGAAGAGCGGATTGTGCACGGCGGCCTTGGCCATGTTCTGCACGATCTTGCCCGGGAGCGAGCCGATGTAGGTGCGGCGATGGCCGCGGATCTCGGCCTCATCGCGCACGCCGCCGAGGGACATGCGCACGAACTTGCGGTTGGTGGCGCGCGCGATGCTCTGGCCGAGCGAGGTCTTGCCCACGCCCGGCGGACCCACGAGACAGAGGATCGGGACCCTTGAGCTTCTCGACGCGCTGCTGCACGGCGAGATACTCCACGATGCGCTCCTTCACTTTCTCGAGCCCGTAGTGGTCCTCGTCGAGGATCTGCTCCGCGCGGGCGATGTCCTTCAATACTTTGGTGCGCTTCTTCCACGGTACCTTGACCAGCCAGTCGATGTAATTGCGCACCACGGTGGCTTCCGCCGACATGGGCGACATCATCTTCAGCTTGTTCAGCTCGCTGGTGGCCTTCTCCCGCGCCTCTTTCGGCATGCCGGCGCGCGCGATCTTCTGCTCGAGCTCGGTGACCTCGTTGCCACCCTCGTCCATCTCGCCGAGCTCTTTCTGAATGGCCTTCATCTGCTCATTCAGGTAGTACTCGCGCTGGCTCTTCTCCATCTGCGCCTTGACGCGGCCGCGGATGCGCTTTTCGATCTGCAGCACGTCCATCTCGCCCTCGATGGCGACCAGGATGTGCTCGAGGCGCTTACGGATGTCGAGAATCTCCAGCACCTTCTGTTTCTCGCCGAGCTTCAGCGACATGTGCGCCGCAACCGTGTCGGCGAGCCGTCCCGCGTGCTCGATGCCCGCGAGGGCGGTCAGCACCTCCGGTGGCACCTTCTTGTTGAGCTTTACGTACTGCTCGAACTGCGAGATGACCGAGCGCGCGAGCACGTCCATCTCCCGCTCGTCGTACGCCTCGACGTCGGGGAGGAGCGCCAGCTCCGCAGAGTAGTAATCGCCCGGATTGAGCTTGTCGATGCGTGCGCGGTCGACGCCCTCGACGAGCACCTTGACCGTGCCGTCCGGCAGCTTCAGCAGCTGCAGGATCGTGGCCACGGTGCCGATCCGATAGAGGTCCTCCCCCTTGGGATCGTCGACGTCGGCCTGCTTCTGCGCGACCAGCATGATGCGCTTGTCGCTGCGCATGGCCACGTCCAGCGCCTGAATGGACTTCTCCCGCCCTACGAACAGCGGAATCACCATGTGGGGATAAACGACGACGTCCCGCAGCGGCAGCACGGGAACCCCCGCCTGGGGGCTGCTGGTCGTGGTCGGGTGAGTGGGAGCAGTAGGTTCAGACACGCTCAAGTCCTCGGTGCGATGAGGGCGGCGGCTCCTCTGGTGCGCAGGATGCCGTCACCGGATTGAAACCCATTCTAGCGGCAAATGTGGGCGCCGCTAGCCGGTTTCAACCAAGGCGAAAATTTGGATGTTCTCGGTGTGCAATGTCCAGCGGGGCCAGGGCCGCTCCCTGGCCCCGCGGAAATCGCGTAGGGTCTCGCGAAAATCGTCTCGACGATTTTCGCCAATTCACTTAGACACGGCGCGGCGCGGCTCGTCGACGGTAGCGAGGCGGCCGTCGTCCGAGCGATAGACCACGTAGGGCTGCGTCGCCCCCTCGATCACGGTCTCATCGATCACGACCTTGGCGACATTGCGCATCGACGGCAGCTCGTACATCGTATCGAGAAGCACCGTCTCCAGGATCGTGCGCAGGCCGCGAGCGCCGGTCTTGCGCTGCATGGCGCGGTGCGCAACCGCCTTCAGGGCGTCGTCCCGGAACTCGAGCTCCGCGCCTTCCATCTCGAAGAGGCGCCGATACTGCTTGGTGAGCGCGTTCTTCGGGTCCGTGAGGATGGAAATGAGCGCCGCTTCGTCCAGCTCATCGAGCGTCGCCACCACCGGCAGTCTGCCGACGAACTCCGGGATGAGGCCGTACTTGATGAGATCCTCGGGCTCCACGTCATGAAAGAGGTCGCTGCCGTGCGGCCGCGAGTCGACCGCGCGCACCTCGGACGTGAAGCCGATGCCGCTCTTCTGCGTGCGGTTGAGAATGATCTTCTCCAGCCCCGCGAAGGCGCCGCCGCAGATGAAGAGAATGTTGCTGGTGTCGACCTGCAGGAATTCCTGCTGCGGGTGCTTGCGGCCGCCCTGGGGCGGCACCGAGGCGATCGTGCCCTCGATGAGCTTCAGCAGCGCCTGCTGCACACCCTCGCCGGACACATCGCGCGTGATGGAAGGGTTGTCCGACTTGCGCGAGATCTTGTCGATCTCATCGATGTAGACGATGCCGGTCTGCGCCTTCTCGACGTCGTAGTCGCACTTCTGCAGCAGCTTCTGGATGATGTTCTCGACATCCTCGCCGACGTATCCCGCCTCCGTAAGGGTGGTGGCATCGGCGATCGTGAACGGCACGTTGAGCAGACGCGCCAGGGTCTCCGCCAGCAGGGTCTTGCCGCAGCCGGTGGGACCGATGAGCAGGATATTGCTCTTGGCGATCTCGACCTCTTCCTTGGCGCGCGCAGTGCCGGTACGGGTCTGCAGACGCTTGTAGTGGTTGTAGACCGCGACCGAGAGCACCTTCTTGGCGCGCTCCTGGCCGATCACGTACTCGTCGAGGACCTTCTTGATCTCGTGCGGCTTCGGGAGCTTGTCCCGCGCCCGCTCGGCCCGGTCCTCCAGCTCCTCGCGAATGATGTCGTTGCAGAGCTCGACGCATTCGTCACAGACGAAAACGGACGGCCCGGCGATGAGCTTGCGGACCTCGTGCTGGCTCTTCCCACAGAAGGAGCAGTAGAGGAGCTTACCGTCGTCGTGGCGGCCGCGGGAATCGTCGCTGCTCATCAAAGGCCCTCGTGTGAGGCGCTACAGCCTCCCACTGCATGTATAGCACGCACCGCGCCCGCGAAGCAAAGGACCGGGACACAGCTAAGTCGTTGTAACAATGGGATTTGTATGATCGGTTTCACTTTTGCGGCGAACGGGTCCTGAGGCCTGGATGTGCAGGAAGGGGGTAGAACCCCCCTTCCAGGGCAATTTCGGGGCGATCAGGCCGGTTTTCCAGCCTTGTCCCCGTTTCGGGGGCGCACCGTCCGTCGGACGCTTCTCCAGAACCGCATCGATCAGACCATAGCGCACGGCCTCATCCCACGCCATGAACCGGTCGCGGTCCGTGTCCTGCTTGATCCGCTCCACGCTCTGGCCGGTGTGCTTGGCCAGGATTTTGTTCAACCGATCCCGGGTCTCCAGCATCTCTTTGGCGTGGATCTCCATGTCCGCCGCCTGGCCCTGGAAGCCGCCGAGAGGCTGGTGGATCATGACCCGCGCATGCGGCAGGCAGTAGCGCTTGCCGGCCGTCCCGCCGGCAAGCAGGATCGCCCCCATGCTGGCCGCCTGGCCGATGCAGACGGTGCTAACGTCGGGCCCGACGAACTGCATCGTGTCGTAGATCGCGAGCCCCGAGCTCACGACCCCGCCAGGGGAATTGATGTAGATGGAGATGTCCTTCTCCGGATTCTCGGACTCCAGGAAGAGCATCTGCGCGACCACTAAGTTGGCCATGTAATCGTCGATCGGGCCGACGATGAAGATCAGTCGCTCCTTGAGGAGACGCGAGTAGATGTCATATGCCCTCTCGCCGCGGGCGGTCTGCTCGACGACGATCGGGACCAGATTCAGTGCACGCTCGTTCATGATTCGGTTTTCTCGATTGCTTGCGCCTCGGCAGTCTTGCCGAAGCCGGTGATTTCCTGGAAGGTCATGGGCACATCAGTCACCTTGGCGCGCTCCAGGATCCAGTCGATCACTTGATCCTCGAGCACCACGGACTCGATCTGCCGCAGGGCCTCCGGGTTGTGCTGGTACGCGCGGCGCGCCTCGTCCGGATTCGGATAGCTCGCCGCCAGCTCCTCGACGCGTGCCTGGACGCGCTGTCGGTCGACCTGGATGCCCTCCGTCTTGACGATCTGGCCCATGAGCAGCCCGAGCGCGACGCGTTTGCGGGCTGGTGCCTCGAATGGCTCCCGCGGCGGCAGCTGGGATGCGTCGCGCACACCCATGCGTCGCGCCGCGTCGATCTGCAACTGTTGGACCTGCTCTTCAACCAGTGCTCGCGGGACATCGATGGGATTCTCGGCATAGATTGCATCGAGAACCTGGGTCCGAACTCTGTTGCGGATCACATCCGCGAGCTCTCGCTCCATGCTTTTGCGGACCTCTGCCCGCAGCGCATCGACGCCGCCCTCTTCGACACCGAAGCCGCGGCAGAATTCCTCGTCGATCGCCGGCAGGGACTGCTCCTCGACCTTCTTCACGGTGAGCGCGAGCTCGGCGGTTTTACCGGCGATTGTTTTGTTGGATAGCTCGGCCGGGAACGTCACGGCGATAGTGCGGTTCTCGCCTGCCACCGCACCCTTCAATCCCTCCTCGAGCTCCGGCCGCGACTGCCGCGAGCCGATGAGGATCGGCGACATCCTTGCCCTCGCCGCCCTCGAAAGGCTCACCGCCGATGCGTCCGGTGTAATCCACCGTGACCCGATCGGTTTCGCGCGCCGGGCGCTCCACCGCGGTGAACACGAGGCGCTGGCGACGCATGCTCTCGAGCATGGCGTCGATATCTTCATCGACGACCGTCGCGCCAGGACGCTCCACCGCAATCGTCGCGGCGGACTTCACCCGGACCTCCGGCATCACCTCGAAGGTGGCCGCGAACTTGAGGTCCGAGCCCGGCGCCACCGCGATCGGCTCGATGCGCGGCCCGGCGGCCGGAGTCAGCTTCTCGCGGTTGAGCGCTTCCGCGAGGGAGCTGCGCATGAGGTCGCCCACGACCTCGGCGCGCACCTGCTCCCCGAACTGCTTGCGCACCACGGGCAGCGGCGCCTTGCCTGGGCGGAAGCCCTTCAGGCGCGCGGTACGGGAAATCTCCTTCAGGCGCTGTTCGACCGCCGTGGAGACCGAGGCCGCCGGCACGGCCACCTCCATGCGTCTCTCGAGGCCGGAAGTGGCCGACACTGAAACTTGCATCAACAGATATCCTCAGGACAAACCCATAGCCAATAGCGGGAATGCGAAAGGAGGGACTCGAACCCTCACGGGTTTCCCCACTGGATTCTAAGTCCAGCGCGTCTACCAGTTCCGCCACTTTCGCAAGGTAGCGGGCAGGACTTGGAATTATAGCGGGATCAGACGCCGCGCACGCACGCGACACGCTAACGACGGACGGATTCCGGTCTCCCCGGCTGATCGCCGACCCAATGCAGACGCGATAGCTCAGGGAGAGTGGCGATGTCCTTGCAGAGCTCGCAGCTCTCACCCTCCGATTCCGTTGCGCGAGTCGCACGCGCATGAGGCCGGGAGATACTATGCCACATAAATACGATCACCATCACTATTGTTACGGCGCTCTTGGCGGCACGACCGCGTTGGGACTACATTTGTGCGGTAACCTCTAACTCTGCGTGACTCAGAGGCGTGAACACCGGACGGCACGAAAGACAGGAGGCCGGAGGCTTCGCCGCCCGTTTGCGGCAAGTGCTCAAGGGGCATGGCAGCGCGACTGGCCTCGCCAAGGCCATCGAGCGCTCCGAAGGCGCCGTGCGCAAATGGCTGCGGGGAGAATCAGAGCCGAACGTCACCGACCTGCGCGCAATCTGTCTGGCGACCGAAACCCGCATCCACTGGCTGGTCACCGGCGAGGGTCCCCGGCAGCCGCAAAGCGGGTCCGAGTCCGGGGCGCTGGTACGGGAAAGCCCGCCGCCCTATCGCCATGGACCGCAGGCGTCGCTCGACCTGCCACTGCTCGAGGCGGTAATCGCGACCGCCGACGAGCAGCTGCGCGCCGCGCGCCTCGACCTCTCTCCGTTGAAACGCTCGGCCCTCATCGCGGCCGCGTATGATCTCGCCCGCGGGCGCAACGCCGTGGACGCGGACGCTGTCGCGCGGTTAGTACGGCTCGCGCGGTGAACGGTCAGCGGACCGAGCTCGCAAGCCACGCATCGCCACCGCCAGCAGAACGAGAGCGACAATGATCGCGAGAGTCAGATGCCGTGCGTGCGGTTTCATGAGGTGCAATTTACCATGACAGAGTTTCGTTCCTCCGCCCGCGGCCCGATCCGTGCCCCGCGCGGCACCCGCCTCACCGCCAAGTCCTGGCTCACCGAGGCGCCGCTGCGCATGCTGATGAACAATCTCGATCCCGAGGTCGCGGAGCGCCCCGAGGATCTCGTGGTCTACGGCGGCATCGGCAAGGCGGCGCGCAACTGGGAATGCTTCGACGCCATCGTCGCCGCCCTCACCGGCCTCGGTGAGGAGGAGACTCTGCTCGTGCAGTCGGGCAAGCCGGTCGGTATCTTCAGGACACATGCCGATGCGCCGCGGGTGCTGCTCGCCAACTCCAACCTGGTACCGCACTGGGCGACCTGGGAGAAATTCAACGAGCTCGACCGCAAGGGCCTGATGATGTTCGGCCAGATGACCGCGGGCTCCTGGATCTACATCGCCAGCCAGGGCATCGTGCAGGGCACGTACGAAACCTTCGTGGAGCTGGGACGGCGGCACTATGACGGGAATCTGCGCGGCCGCTGGATTCTGACGGCCGGCCTCGGCGGCATGGGCGGCGCGCAGCCGCTCGCGGCGACCATGGCCGGCGCCTCCCTGTTGGCCATCGAGTGCCGTCAGTCGCGCATCGACAAACGCCTCGCGACCCGCTACCTCGACCGGCAGGCGCGGCTCTCTCGATGAGGCGTTGGCGCTCATCGAGGACAGTAACCGCGCGCAGCGGCCGGTATCGGTTGCGGTCTGCGGCAACGCCGCCGAGCTGGTGCCGGAGATCCTGCGCCGCGGCGTGCGCCCGGATGCGGTCACGGACCAGACTTCCGCCCACGATCCGGTGCATGGCTATCTTCCCCTCGGCTGGAGCGTCGAGCAGTGGGAGTCGCTGCAGCGCAGCGACCCGCGGCGCGTCGCGGCGGAGGCGAGCCGTCCATGGCGACCCACATGCGCGCGCTCGTCGAATTCCGCAAGCGCGGGATTCCCACATTCGATTACGGCAACAATCTGCGGCAGGTGGCGAGCGAGCACGGCGTGAAGGACGCGTTCGAGGTGCCGGGCTTCGTGCCGGAATACATCCGCCCCCTCTTCTGCCGCGGCATGGGTCCCTTCCGCTGGGCGGCGCTCTCCGGTGATCCGGCGGACATCGCCAAGACCGACGCCAAGGTGAAAGAGCTCATCCCCGACGATCAGCACCTGCATCAATGGCTCGATATGGCGGGCGCGCGCATCGCGTTCCAGGGCCTGCCGGCGCGCATCTGCTGGGTGGGTCTCGGGCAGAGCGATCGCCTCGGCGTCGCCTTCAACGACATGGTCGCCTCCGGCGAGCTGTCGGCGCCCATCGTCATCGGGCGCGACCACCTCGACGGCGGCTCGGTGGCGAGCCCCAACCGCGAGACCGAGAGCATGCGCGACGGCTCGGATGCGGTCTCGGACTGGCCGATGCTGAATGCGCTTCTCAACACGGCGAGCGGCGCCACCTGGGTGTCGCTGCATCACGGCGGCGGTGTCGGCATGGGCTTCTCCCAACATGCCGGCGTCGTCATCGTGTGCGACGGCACCAAGGCCGCGGAGCGCCGCATTCGCCGCGTGTTGTGGAACGACCCGGCCACCGGAGTGATGCGTCACGCCGACGCGGGATATCCGGACGCGCTCGCCTGCGCGGCGGAGCACGGACTACAATTGCCCATGATCCCGACAACCTCACGCCGCCCGGAGCGGCAGCGGTGAGCGCAGCGCGCGTGGCGCAACGGCGCACGGCGATCCGCACGGAGTCATTTTCCCTGGCATCGCTGCGCACCGCTACATTCGCAGCCGGTTGCCGTCACGCTGAGCCGCTCGCAGATAGCGCGGGTTCGCCGCTCGGCGGCGACGGTCGACCGGATGATCGCGCGCGGTGGCGCGGTTTACGGCGTGAACACCGGCTTCGGCCTGCTCGCGCAGAACGCGCATTCCGTCCGACCAGCTCGCCTCGCTGCAGCGCAATCTCGTGCTGTCTCATTCGGCGGGGGTCGGCGCGTGGCTGTCCGATGCGGTCGTGCGCCTGGTGCTGGTTCTCAAGATCGGCAGCCTGGCGCAAGGCTTCTCGGGCGTGCGGCTGCAGACGCTGCTCGCCCTCGCCCGGCTGCTGGAGACCGAGACCTATCCCTGCATTCCGGGCAAAGGCTCGGTCGGCGCCTCGGGCGACCTCGCGCCGCTGGCGCATCTTGCGGCCGCCCTCCTCGGCGTCGGGCAGGTGCGTAGCCGGCGGCCGCGTCATGCCGGCCGCGGCAGGACTGCGCCGCATCGGCCTGGAGCCGCTCGAGCTGGCGCCGAAGGAAGGGCTCGCGCTGCTCAACGGCACGCAGGTCTCCACCGCCCTGGCGCTCGCCGGTCTCTTTGCCATCCAGGACGTTTTTGGCGCGGCGCTCGTCACCGGCGCGCTGTCGGTCGACGCGCTCAAAGGCAGCGATGTGCCCTTCGACGACCGCATCCATGTCCTGCGCCGCCAACCCGGACAGCGGCGGGTCGCCCGCGCGCTGAAGCGCCTGCTTGCCGGCAGCCGCATCCGCGCCTCGCATCTCACCTGCGAGCGGGTGCAGGACCCTTACTCGCTGCGCTGCCAGCCGCAGGTCATGGGCGCGTGCCTGGACGTCATCGAATCCGCGGGCCAGACCCTGATTCGTGAAGCCAACGCCGTGACCGACAATCCGCTGGTATTCGCCGCCGACGGCGAGGTGCTCTCCGGCGGCAACTTCCACGCCGAGCCGGTTGCGTTCGCCGCCGATCAGCTCGCCCTGGCGGCCGCCGAGATCGGCTCCCTGAGCGAGCGGCGCACGGCGATTCTCATCGATCCGAAGATGAGCGGACTGCCGGCGTTTCTGGTCAAGGAGAGCGGCGTCAACTCCGGCTTCATGGTGCCGCAGGTCACCGCCGCGGCGCTCGTGGCGGAGAACAAAACTCTCGCCGTGCCCGCGAGCGTCGACAGCATCCCGACCTCGGCCGGACAGGAGGACCACGTCTCCATGGCGACCCATGGCGCGCGGCGGCTGCTCGAGATGGCCGCCAATGCCGCGAGCGTGGTCGCCATCGAGCTGCTCGCGGCGGCGCAAGGCATCGAGTTCCACCGCCCGCTCACCAGCTCGCGTCCCCTCGAGGCGGCTGTGCGCACGCTGCGGCGCACCGTGCCGCGCTACGACCGCGACCGCTTCTTCGCGCCCGGACATCGAGGCCGCTGCGGCCCTCGTCAGCTCCGGCGGCTGTGCGAGCTGCGTCGAGGCTCGTAACCGGCTTAGCAGGCCGAATACCGCGACGCCGTTCGTCGTCCCGACGAAGACCATGCCGTCGGCGACGGTCGGGGTGATGAACTTGTTGCCGGCGCCGAAATTGTCGCGACCGTCTGGCCGCCTGATTGCTGTTGTAAAGCTCCTGCGTGAGATTCGTCGCATCGTACGCATGCAGCACGGCAGGGCTGCTGTTCTCGACCGCCCAGACGATGCCGTCGGACGTGCCGTTGGCGGAAACAGCCGGCGCGGCGCCGGGATAGCCGAAATTCGGTGCTGGTCTGCGCTACCGGCTGGCTGGATAGTTTTGCGCCCGTGACGGTGAAGGCCTTCAGGGACCCGCCGACACCGCCGTAGTAGATCGTTCCGTTGAAATAGGCTGGCGTGGCGATAGACGCCGCCGCCAAAGCGCGCCGTCGAGCTCCTGCCAATCGGCATTGCTGGATGAGCTGAACTTGCCCATGCTGTCGCGGTTGATTACATAAAGATTGCCGTCCTTGCCGGCGCCCACCATGAGGTGACGCACGACACCGCCGGAGTCCGTCACGTCGGGCAGCAGCATCACGCCGCCGGAGCCCAGGTCCTCGTCCGCCGCCGACTCCGCCACCTCGTTGAAGGGCGCGAAGTAGTCCGCCACGGCCAGGCTGCCCCCGGCGGTCGCACAGCCTCACGGATCGAGTTGCCGTAATCGCCGTACTGCGGCAATGCCGCTGGAATTCATCGTGGTATCGAAGTCGCCATTGGCGCTGTCAGCAGGTAGATGTTGCCGGCGCTGTCGGCGGCAAGACCGCCGCCGCTCATCCATATGGACGGGCCGGCGCTGCTGTCCGCCGCGATATTGATGACCGCGGTCTGCGCGAGCGTGCTCTCGCTGTAGGCCACGACCCACCCGGAATAGGGCTGGATGTCGCAATGGGACGTCCAGCTCGTGTAGATCGTGCTGTTCTCGAGCAGCACCGCGGCCCGCTCCTCGTACTGGCCCGGCGAGAAGGTCTGCTGACCGCCGGCAGGCGCTCGAGTACGTCGGATTCATGGCCACCGGGCCGTTGAAAAGCTCCGCGCCGGTCGTGATGTCGAGCGCATGCAGGCGCTGGTAATAATTCGATGAGCTGTCCTTCGACATGGCGACGACGAATATCGCCCCGTTGGGCCCCGCGCCGGTATCGATGACGGGGGTCGAGGTCACACCGATCTCCGGCGTGACCTGGCCGCAGCCGCGCTCGTCGCTCGGCGTCTCTCCCGCGCCGAGCAGCGACACGTGCCACAGAACTGCGCCGTCTGCGGGTCGAAGGCGTAGACGGAGTCGTTCTCCGTCGCGACGAAGACGACATCGTGGGCGGCGCCCGCGATCGGCAAGTTGCGAGAGGTAGAGCGGCTGCGCATCGACCTTGCCGTCGACCGCGAGCAGCGCAGCAACCCGAACGATGAGGAATTCACGTTCGCTGGTGGTCAGCACGGATTCCGTGGTTTGGCGCCATCGCGGGCAGCATCGTCGCGGTACGTGAGTCACATTGGTCTGGTCGTCGACGATGGCGGGGAGGGCGGCGGTTGCGTGGCGTGCTCGAGCTCGTAGGGCCGCGGATCCGGACGAGCTCCCTCCGCCGCCACAATCCGTGAGCGCAGCCGTGAGCGATTGCCGCACGAGCAGGAGGATGAGGGCGCGTTTTCGGCGCACGGCAGTCCGATCGGTTCGAGGGAGGGTGGCGCCATTTTAAGCATCAGCAGCGCGCCGGATTCCACCCGTCGCCGTCCGCGGACCGTTTCTGGGCAGGGAAGCCAATGCGAATCACTCGCGTTTTGCAGGCCGAGCGCCGATGGCAAAGTCGCGTGCCGCGCTACCGCCGGCTCCGCTCCAGCTTCGGCTGTCATGTCAGATGTTGCCCCGCAGTTAGGAGTAAAATCTGCGCCGCATCCCGACACGGAGACATGCTCTACCGCAACTCTCTCGCAGAACAAGAGGTATCCACGATGGCTATCAATGTCACAGATCTTAACAACCGATGCGTCACCACTTCCACGGTGGGATACATGGCGCTCGCCCTGACAGGTTGGATGCTGTCGATGACGGCCGCGGGTTGGTACGACCGATTTTACCTCGCCGGAACTTCCCTCATGCTGCCGTTCGCGCTTCTGCTGGCGATCATCGGCATTCTCGCCTACCTGCACGGACGCAGCCTGGACTCCATCGCCTTCTTTGCCTTTGCAGTGCTCTACACGGCCGCGCATGCGTCCCTGACATCGATGGCAGGCATTGTCCGCGGGCCCGATGAGTTACATCGGCTGGTTCTGGATCGCCTGGACGGTGGTCTTCGCCTACCTGTGGCTGGGCTCCTTCAGAGCGGAGTTGCCGCGGCAACTCTTCCTGCTCGGCATCACGCTCACCTTCCTCGCCAAGGCGATCCACGGCTGGACGGACCTGCGGCTGCTGGAGCTCGATCAGCGGTTACCTCGGACTCATCAGCTCCGTCATCGCCGCGATCATCTCCGCTTCGGATGTCATCGAGTTCGGACGCGAGGCTCACAGCCCCAATGACGATCGCGTCGATCAGGCGGCCGGGCACCCGCACACAGCCTGAAGCGCGGGGTCGGCACCGGGGGCCCCGCCACCATGGATGCGCGGGGCGTGGCCCCCTTCCCGCTTCGCGCCGCCGCGATCGGGTAAACTGGGCCGGCCTGATCGCCCGCAGCGAGGATCCCATGAAGCCCAGCCCCCTGCGCCGTTGCCTGTCGCACTCGGCGCCCTGCTCCTTGCCGTGCCGGCCTTCGCCGCGACGCGTCCCTGCCGTCGCGAGCCTTTCTGCTGCCGCAGTCCTTCTGCCTCGCCGCGCTCTACGCCGCCCCTGCCACCCATGCTCGCTTCGCTGGTCAAGGCCGGCAAACTGAAGATGGTGACCCAGTTCACTACCGGACGTTGCCGGGCCTCACGGGCTACCTCGTCACCAACCAGGACGGTACGCAGGTGGTGTATGGGGAGCACGGCTACCTCTTCGTCGGCCACGTCATCTCGCCGAAGGGCACCGATCTCACCGACGACTATCGCCAGCCGCTACAGCCCCAAGCCCGATTACAAGGATGTCGTGGGCAGGCTCGACGCCGGCGGCCATCTCATCTATGAGGGCCGCGCCAACGGCGCCCCTGCTCTACGTCTTCGCCGATCCGAACTGCATCTTCTGCTATCGCTTCTACAAGATGGCGGAGCCGCTGGTCAGCTCCGGCCGGCTGCAGCTGCGCTGGGTGATGGTCGCTTTCCTGCAGTCGAGCAGCGCCGCCAAGGCGGCCGCGATCCTGTCGGCGAGCGACCCGCGCGCCGCCTTGCACCAGGACGAGGATCGGTTCGACGTCACTCATGAGTCGGGCGGCATCGCGCCCGCCGGCGCGCAGGACAAGGCGCTGCAAGCTCTGCTGCAGGCGCACGGATCAGCCCTGGACGCGATCGGCCGCCAATGGCACCCCCACCCTGCTCTATCGCGACCCGCAAGGCCGCTGGGCGGCGCAGATCGGCCTGCCCCCAGCCGACTGGCTGAGCCAGTACGCGGCCGGCAAGCCGCTGCCCGCGAGGCTGAGCGGCTGATCTCGAGAAGGACGACGATCAGTCGGCCAGCGGGTAATCCCAAGGATTGAGGATCACGGGCCGGGTGAAGTCCGCCAGGGCTGAAGCCGCCGCGGCGCTGACGACGCGCATGGACTGCCAGGTGATCGGCCTGATGAGGCCCTGCCAGAGATCCTGCTTCTCGTCGTACTCCGCGATCGCCACACCGTTGGCCCGGAAAACATTACCGGTGACTGAAAAAAAGGCGATCGGCTCCGACACGAGCGCATCGCGCGCAATGCCGAAGGCCAGGCGACAGCCGCCACCGAGGGAGAGGCTGGGATAGTACCTGCCGCGGTGCTTCCAGGCGCCGCAGGCGTAACACGCGATGAGGCCGTGCTCCACTTGATTCCAGAGCACGCCGCCGGTGATTCGAATATCGGATACCTCGAGCTCCGCAGCGCGTGCTTCTGAGGAATCGTGGAAAGTGAGGCGGATCATGCTGCGAAATCCTTAGTCCGTCGAGCACGGAGAGCAGCAAGCTTCGTGCCAGCTGGCAGAGCTAGCTGCCAGGCTCTGCCGGATACTGTTCGCGAGTTGGATCGATGCTCGCCCAGCTCACCCGGTGCGATACCCATATTTCACATGTGGGCGGAAACTTCGTCTCGTCGTCGAGCGACATCGTGGTCACGTCGATGTCGCTGGGCCTGTGCGGCGGTGACGTAGGTCAATGGCGTCCCGCAGGCAGTGCAAAATTCTCGCGCCACGCCGGCGGACGAGAGGAACCGACCCGGGACACCCTGGACCCACGTGAAATTTCCTCGATCAAAGGTCAACCATCCTACCGCGGGTGCGCCGGCTGCCTTGCGACAAGTGCGGCAGTGACAAATCGTCGACCATGAGGGAGCCCCGGTGACCCGATAGCGAATTGCCCCGCATAGACACCCGCCCGCTACGTCTTTCATGATCAGCACCCGTCCCCGATGTGGCTCATCGGCACCGATCTTAACGTGGGCGGCCGGCGTGAAACGGAGAAACCGGCTGGCGAGCCTCGGCTACTGTGGCGGCGCCTGATTCGCTCCCTCCGCGAACCGGCCCGACATGTCAGACAGGACGATATCCACGCGGCGGTTTTGCTGTCGCCCCGCGGAAGTCTCGTTGCTGGCGATCGGGAACTCCTTGCCGCGACCGACGGTCTGGACGCGATCCGACTCGATGCCCTCTGTGGTAAGAGCGGCCGCGACGGACTGCGCTCGCTCCTCGGAGAGCTGCTGGTTGTAGTCGGCAGAACCGCGGTTGTCCGTGTAGCCTTCGATCATGATTCGCGTCTGCGGACTGTCGCGCATGTAATCAGCCAGGCGGTTGAGTTGCAGCGTCGCGCCGGGCTTCAGGCTCGCCGATGCGGTGTCGAAGAGCACATCGCTCGCGAAGGTGAGCTCGAGACCGCGCGCAGTCTGGCGCGCTTTGAGAGCCGCGAGATCCTGCCGCTCCTTCTGTAGCTCCGCCTGTGCCTGCTGCGCCTGTTCCCGGGCGGCCTGTGTCTGCATGGCCTGCTCCTGCACTGCCTGCCGCGCCTGCCTCACCTCCTGGTTTCGGGCCTGAAGCAGAATTCGATTCCGCTCTTCATTACCCTTGGCGAGCTCCTGATTGGCGCGATAGGCGCTGGCCCGCTCCTCCCCTGCCTGCGCCTCGCGCTCTGCAAGGTAGGCTAGATAGGTCACGTGCTCCGGCGACTCCTTGTTATCGAAGGCCTGGTTCGCATCATTGAGGTCGTGGCGCGCGGCGCGCAGCTCGGCGGATGCTCCAACCTGCGCGTCAGGGTCCTGCTCGAGACTCTGCACCGCAAGCCGCGCCTGTTCCAGTTGATCGTTACGCTGCGGCTGCGTCACGCACGCCGCGAGACCCGCCGCTGTGAGAATAGCGGCAGCCGTCATCATGTATTGTCGTGAGATCATGGCTGGCTCCTCATTCCAGTGTGTTGCCCGAGCCGTCCCGCCCGGGCGGCGTGTTGCCCTGAGGCGGCGAGCCCTGGTCAGCCGGCGGCGGCTCCTGATTCAGTGGTGTCGTATCCGGGGGCGACGATTGATTCTGCTGCGGCTCACTCTCCGGTGAGCCACCGGGAGATGGCGGTGGTAGCCGGCTCATTCACGTTGCGCCGCTCCTCGCTCCGCAGGGTCTGCAGCGTCTGGTGCAGCTGCCTCACACCATGCTGGGCCTGGGCGTTTTGCACACGGGCGCTGGCCAGCTGGGCGTCCACCGCCGCCTCGTTGGCAAGCTCATCGGCTCGGTTCGGGTCTTGGTTTGCGAGCTGATTGGCTTGCTGCGCCTCATCGCGGGCCGCCTGCAGGTCGGCGGCGCATACTGCTGCGCTCCACTTTGCTCCGCCGCCGCCACCAGCGTGTTGGCACGGGCGAGATCTGCGACGGTATGCGGAGGCGGACCGCTCGCGCATGCGGCGAGTACTGTCGACGTCAAGGCGACGGATGCCAGGGAGAAGGTTCTCATCGGAGTTTTTCCTATGGGGCGCCGTATCAGCTCAAGCTCAGCCCGTCCGCTGTCCCGGCGTGACACGCCTGTCGCCGAACGGCTACCGAGGTAGAACTGATCGATGCTTCCTGAGTTCCAGGTCACCTCCATCAACGCTGCGCCAAGGTCAAGATTCGCGTTGTATTTCTGCAACGATCGCAACTCACCCCAAGACAAGCCGCGGCCGCAACGGCCCACGCTTCAGCTGGTCGCGGAATGCGCTATCGTTACGCTGCGAAGCAGGCGCAACTGCAACTTACCCTGTGTGATCCGCGTCAGCTCCAATAGATCGTCCACAAGCGAGGCCATGTGCGTCGCCTGGCGCTGAATCACGCTTTGTGTCCAGCGCAGCCGCATGGGCGTCAGCCCTGGCGAGGCCAGAATCTCGGCGGCGTTGCGGATCGGTGCGAGCGGATTTCGCAGCTCGTGAGAAAGCGTGGCAAGGAACGCGTCCTTGCGGCGGTCTGCATCACGCATCGCGGTGATGGCAAGCTGCAGTCGTTCTTCACTGTCGCGCAGCGCATTCTCGCGTGTCTGCTGTGCGGCGAGCAGGCCTCGCTAAGCAGACCCGATGATGAAGACGATCGAGGCGATCCCCATCACGCCGGTCGCGATCCATCCAACGGCCGCGAGGCCTCTGCCGACCCGGAACGGACCCAGGATCGAGGCCCGCACGCTCATATGCAGAGAAGCGCCATGACGGGCACGGCAACTATGCCGTTGATGACCGCGGCCCACACCAGGGCCTTGACCGGATTCAGGTGGAGGAAAGTGCCGAGCGCTCCGAGCATGATCGAAAGCGCGATGACCGAGTAGAAACCCCTGGCGTGCAGCGGCTTCCTCGAGAGGCCGACGGGCCACTGCCAGGCCTCACCGAGCGCGTACGCAGCCGATCCAGCCAGGACCGGCACAGACAGTAGACCCGTACCGATGATGCCGAGCGCGAAAAGCGCAAAAGCTGCGTTACCGGCCAAAGGACGGAGCGCCTGCGCCGCCTGTGCGGCACTCACGACTTCACGAATGCCATGCTCGTGCAACGTGGCCGCAGTGATGACCAGGATGGCGAGCGAGACGAGGTTGGACGCCGCCATGCCTATGGCGGTATCGGCTCGAATACGAGCCAAGGCATCGGGTCCCTGCCTGGGCTTCTTCAGCAGAGGCTCGCGGCCAGGCTCTGCCTTGGTGTCTTCGACCTCCTGTGCCGCCTGCCAGAAAAACAGATACGGGCTGATCGTAGTGCCGAAGATCGCGACTACCGTGAGCCAGAACGAATGATCCCAAGTGAGCCGCGGCCAGACCAGCCCGCTCAGAAGCTCTTGCCATCTGATATGCACGACGAACGCCGTTGCGAAGTAGGCCAGCAGGGAAATAGTCAGCCATCGAAGCGCCGCCACATACTGTTTGTGACCGGCGAACACCTGTCCCGCGATGCTTCCCAAGCCGAAGCCGGCCACGTAGAGCCACGCCGGCAGCTTCAAGAGCAATCTCGCCGACGCGGCCATCGCACCCAGATCGGCTCCGATATTTAGAACGTTGGCGATGCACAGCAGCACAACGATGCCATGCAGCGTCCAGGCAGGGTAATGACGCCGCAGGTTGCCGGCGATACCCAGGCCGGTGGTTCTGCCGACACGTGCGCAGATCGCCTGAATGGCCACCATCAGTGGATACGCGAGCAGCAGCGTCCAAGCGAGAGAAAAACCGAACTGCGCACCCGCCTGGGCGTAGGTGCCAATCCCGCTGGGATCATCGTCAGCAGCTCCGGTGATGAGTCCCGGTCCCAACAACCTCTGGACGCGGAATCCGCTCCGACGGCGGTGAGCTTCGGAGGTATTGCGGACTCCCTACTCAGGATTCAGACCGCGGATTCACGGGGTATCGCCCCCTTCCTACAGCTCAGCTCGGGCAAGCAAGCTGCGGGCCCGGACTCGGGTACAGCCATTGCGAATGCCAGCGAAATATGGCCGCATCGCTACAGTCGAGACGGGTCGTTTATTCCGCGATCGCCGCCAATCTCGGGATCGCGGCGACTAAATTCGTCGCCGCCGGCGTGTCAGGCAGCTCGGCCATGCTGTCCGAAGGTGTCCACTCGCTGGTCGATACCGCCAACGAGCTGCTCATCCTGTTCGGAATGGGCCGCAGCACACGGCCGCCGGACCGCCAATTTCCGTTCGGATACGCCCGCGAACTCTACTTCTGGACGTTCATCGTGGCGATCCTGCTGTTTGGAGGCGGCGGAGCGACCGCCATCTACCAGGGCCTCATGCATGTGCGTCACCCGCTGCCGATTCGAAATCCGTTGCTGGCGTTCATTGCGATCGGCGCGGCCGCGATTTTCGATGGAACCTCCTTCGCGCTTGCGGTCGCCGCGATGCGTCGCCGGCCGGGACCCGAACCCCTCTGGCTGAAAATTCACCACAGCAAGGACCCCACTGTCTTTTCCGTTCTGATCGAGGACTTCGCGGCGCTGCTCGGTCTCCTGGCGGCGCTCTGCGGAACGATCCTGAGTTACCGCCTGCGGCTCGCCTGGGCCGACGGCGTGGCCTCGATGGTGATCGGCCTGATCCTGTGCGGCGCGGCGCTGGCGCTCGCGTACGAAAGCAAGAGTCTCCTTCTGGGCGAGAGCGCGAGCTCCAGAGTGGTGTCGGATATTTCGGCGATTGCTGCGCGTGACCCGCGGGTACGCGCCGTACACGCCCCCTTGACGATGCAGCTCGGGCCGCAGGACGTGCTCCTGAATCTGGAGGTCGAATTCTGCCCGGGTATCTCGGCCGACGACCATCTGGCGGCCGTCAATTCCATCGAGCAAGAAGTCATGTCACGCCATCCGTCGATCACGCGAATCTTCATCGAGGCGAGGCCCGCGTTGAGCGCGCCGGACGAAGGACACCTGACGAATTCCGCCGCTCTCAGTCCCGGGGAATGGCCTTGTAGGCCTCGAGGGCCGACTGCCGCGAAGCCTTGAGATCGACCATTGGCTCGGGATAGCCGCAGCGGGTCAGGGCAGACGGGTCACGCCATGGCTCGTGCAGCAGCCTGGCGGGCAGTGCCGCGAGCTCCGGCAACCAGTGCTTCAGATAGATCGCCTCGGGGTCGAAGCGGGCGGCCTGAGTCAAGGGATTGAACACGCGAAAATACGGCGCCGCGTCGGCGCCACTGCCGGCGACCCATTGCCAGCCGAGCGTATTGTTGGCAAGGTCCGCATCGACCAAGGTATCCCAGAACCAACGCGCGCCGTGAAGCCAGTGCAGGCGCAGGTTCTTGGTGAGAAAGCTCGCCGCGATCATGCGCACGCGATTGTGCATCCAGCCGGTGCGCCACAGCTGGCGCATGCCCGCATCCACCAGCGGCACGCCCGTCAGGCCCCGCTGCCAACACTGGAGCGCTCTATCGTCAGCCTCCGCCCAGCGGAACGAGTCGAAGCGACGATCGAAATTCCGCTCGCAAGTGCCGGGGAAGTGATAGAGCATGTGGTGGGCGAACTCGCGCCATCCGAGCTCGCGCCGATAGGCTGCGATGCTCGCGCCCGCAGCTGCGCCCGCGCGTGCCAGCCGCCGCTGCAGGGCATGATCGATCTGACGCGGGGTGAGCTCGCCGAAATGAAGGTGCGGTGAGAGTCGTGAGGTACCTGGCTCGGCGGGACGATCGCGGCCCGAGGCATAATCCTCCAGCGCACGCGCGCAGAACCGCCGCAGTGTCTCGCCGGCGCCCGCCTCACCCGGCCGCCAGGCGCCAGCGAGCCCTTCCGCCCAGGGAAGACGCGGCTCGAGCCGGAGAGCTTCGAGACGAAGGCTCCCCGCGAGCTTGACCCAGTGGCGCGGGCGGACCACCGGAAGCGGTTGCGACGGGGTCAGTTGCGCTGCCAGTTTGCGCCAGTACGGTGTGAAAACCCGGTATGGCCGCTGTTGCGAGCCGCTGATTCTCCAAGGCTCGAGCAGCAGGTTGCCGGGCTGACTCTCCGCGCTGATGCCCCGCTTGCGCAACGCGGCTTTGATCCCGGAGTCGCGCTCGATCAGCGCCGGCTCGTAGCAGCGCGTCCAATAAACCGCCGTCGCGCCGCTTTGCGCGATGAGCCGCCCGAGCTCCTCGAGGGTCTCTCCGGCCGCAATATGCAGCTTCCCTCCCTGCTCCGGGAGTGAGCGCCCGAGAGCCTGCAGCGACTGGTGCAGCCACCAGCAGCTGGCGGCGCCGGGGATCCACGGCGCTTCCTCCTGCGGCGAATGGATATATACGGGCAGGACGCGCTCGTGTGCTGCGCAAGCCGCCGTCAGAGCGGGATGATCGGCGAGCCGCAGGTCTCGCCGCAGCCATACCAGGGCGGTGCTCATGTGCGGCTCGTCAGATGCGTGCGACTACACGACGGGCACCTGGCTGACGTTGTTCTTCGGGTCCATCCAGAACGATTCGTTGGCGAAGCGGCTGAAGATTTCGCGCGGCAGGATGGAGGTGCGCTCGATCGGCTCCACCTTCGGGCGCACGGTATGCAGGCCCGGGCATGCCGACCCGGGCATCGAACTCGTCGGCGTTGTAGGCGATGTGATCGAAGTCATGCTCGAACCAGGGCTCGCCGATGAACTGGTAGACGGCGCGCATGGACGCCGCCGGGTTGCGCACCAGGCTTTCGTAGGTCAGCAGCAGCAGGTGACCCGGGGCATATCGGCCATAGAACGCATCCTTGGTGGCCTGGAAGGCGAATCCCAGCATGCCCCGCGGATCGGTCAGCGCCTCGACGCGCGAGTACACCGTGGTGTTGGTATCGAAGCGGAACACCTTGCTGACGCCGACCGGTTGCTTGCGCACCAGCCGCTCCATGCTGTCCAGCACCCAGGACAACTGGCGAACGCACGCGATGACCCTTGCCTCCGGAAACAGCGTTTCGAGCAACTGCATCCGGCTGCACCACAGCCGGCTGGTGTCGAACACGACGCCGGCGTCCGCCTGCTCCGCGTAAAAGCTTTCGACCAGGCCGCGCAGCATCGCAACGCGCTGTTCGTCGGAGACGTCGAACGAGAAATCGTTCTTGGAGCTCGCCTCCGCGATCACCACTCCCATGATGTCCGCCAGCGGGCTGGTCATGCCGGCGCGGAAACGCGGGTTCTGGTTGAGGATGGCGGCCAGGAGCGTGGTGCCCGAGCGGGGCAGCCCGGAAATGAAGTGGAACTTCCGGGCGGGCTTCGCGACGTCGGGTGCGGCCATGTGGGCACTCTCCTCTGGATCGGTGACGCGCATTGTACAAAACGCGCCCGCCGGGCCGGCGCCTTCCAGATGATACGCGTCCGGGCTAAGAGGTAGGCGCGTCCGCCCGGGTTCTCGACGGCGATCGGGACGCTCTGGGCTGGAACGTTCCATCCGCTCACCTTGACGACCGGCGCCGCCACTCCCTTCGGATGGCGAAATGCGCCGTCAACGTGAGCGATTCGCCGGGCCACAGTGTGACGTCGTTGTCGCTCCACAGAATGGGCAGCACCGGCCCGCCATCCGCGGATTGCTTGATCGATACAGTGCTGGAACAGCGCTACGGCCCGGGACGATGCCGGTACCGTCAGGGTGACAGTGGCGACGCCCTCGGTCCCCTGGCGCCGCATCGTCGCGCGGACCTCGCTCGTCGCGCTCGGCAAAGACTGCAAGGCGGTCAGGTCGGCGTATTGCGTCACTGGCGTGAGGTACCAGTTCGAATGCGCCCAATCGAGCTCGTCGGCTTGGGTGGAGAGCCAATAGACGTTGCGGCTGATCGGCTTGCCGTCGGCGGCGGTGAGCTCGAGCTCGATGAAGTAGGTGCGCGACAGGCCGGCCAGTGCCGGCAGCATCGTCAATTGCCGCGCGCTGTTGCCGGCGAGATCGATGTTCTGCAGGTGCCGCTCGTAACGCACGCTGCCGTCCAGGTTGCGTACGCGGATGATCGCCTGTAAGCCATGCTCACCAGTCGAGCGTGTGATTGACCAGCATGATCGCGCGCGTGTCGTACGAGTACTGGATGTGCACCGGCTCGTTGGCCGTCTTGGCGCCGAAATATGCTCCGGCCGGATTCAGGGAATAATCGTACAGATGCCAGTGCAGCGACGGCCACGCGTTGTTGAGCATCCAGTAGATCACGCCGGTCGCAGGATTGGCCGCATCCATGTGCGCGTTGAACGCCTCGAATTGCGCGCGGACGTCGTCGTAGTTTTCGAGCTGTGCCTTGGCGACGTAGTCCGCAAGGCTCCTGGGTGCGCCATAGCGCCGCGCCAGCGCGGTGTCGAACGGTGCGATCCTCGAGAACGGCGACCAGTCGGCGGCGGCGTGATACTGCCGTACCTGCGGGTACTTCCACAGCGCCTCCAGCTCCTGCGGCGAAAGCATGCGGGTCAGGTCGTCTAGCGGCGGGATGCTGGCGCCGGCGCTGGTCTCGGAGTTGAACCCGAACGCGCCGCCCAGCTTGTCCGCGTACCAGTACGACGGCGGAACCCAGTCGTAGGGCCCGGTCATCTTCATGCCGGACGGCCCGGTTTCGGGGTGCCCTGTTCCGAGGCCGCCGCGATGATCGGCATCGACCAGTCTTCGGCCCGCCAGCGTATCGACGTACATCTTCGCGATGTCCGGCGGCGGCGCATTGTCGCTGCCGATCAGAAATGCGATCACGGACGGATGGTTTCGCAGCAGGCGCGCCTCGCTCGCCATCGAGGCCGCGGCCACCTTGTCGTCCGCGGCGCCCCATGGCTCGCCTCCCGTCTTGGCCGCCGACTCCCATTTGTCGCAGCACTCCCAGCCGGCCAGTATCATGATGCCGTCGCGATCGGCGAGGTCGTAGAAGCGCGCGCTCCTCCAGCTTGCCCTCGCTGCGGATGGCATTGAGCCCGAGGTTGCGGACGTAGCTGAACTCCGCCTCCATGCGCTCGGGGTCGTCGCGCAGGAACATGTCCGGTGCCCAGCCGGCGCCGCGAATCAGAACCGGCTTGCCGTTGATGACGAACTGGCGATAGCCCTGACTGGTGAGCTGGGAGCTGACACTGCGTATGCCGAAACGTAGCGCTGGCCCGGTCGGACATCGCTCCATCCACGGCGGCAGCGATCTGCAAATGGTAGAGTGGATGCGCACCCATGCCGACCGGCCACCAGACCTTCGGATGGGTCAGGTCCAGGCCCGGATCGGTCTTCGGCGAAAACGATACCGTCTGCGTTTCGCCGGCAGCGAGATGGACAGTTCGCCGCAGCGAAACGCCGGCCACCGCGCCCGTGATCGTTGCATCGTGCGCTACCGCATCGAGGTTTCGCGCCTGCACTTTCACGGTCAGCGCGGCTTTGCGCGAGATCCGGCAGTGACAGGGTCGGGGTCACCTGCGGGAAACGCAGCTCGACCGGCCCCGTCCGCACGATGTCCACACCCCGCCATGGACCCATGTTGTTGTCCGGTGGCGTCGGGTTCCAGTCTACCCAGCCGATCGAGAGGCTCGTCCTCGGGTCACCCGGAAGCACGCGCAACGCGAGGGCATTGGAGCCCGCGTGCACCCAGCGTGTCACGTCGAACTCATGCACCGGATAGGCGCCGGCGACGGCGGCATGGTCGGCGACCAGATGGCCGTTCAGCCATACATCAGCGCTGGCAATCATGCCGTTGATCCGCAGCAAGCGTGCGTATTCCGGGCGCTCCTTCGACGATCGTGAATTCGGTGCGATACCACCATGGAATCACGAACACCGTTGCCGCTGGAATCGGGCTCCTGCACGGCACGCAGATTTTCGCCGTAGAACACGTTCTTGTATGACGCCGTTCTCCAGCAGCCCCGCCATGACCGTCGCCCGGCCGCTCACCGGATACCAATCGTGGGTCGGGAATCCGGCCGCGGAGACTTCCGCGCCGCTTTGCTGCGCTTTGCCGCTGGTCTGGATTTCCCATGCGGCAATCGCGGTCGTGGATCCGGCGCTCGCACCCACCTGCGTAGGCGCGAAGCTCGCCCGTCGCAGACGCGGGCGACCCGGCGCCGGCCAGCGCCATCAGCGCCGCTACGGCGCCCACCCCGACGGAGGGTGCTGCGCGATCACCACTGCCCCCGCAGACCGACCGTGAACATCCGTTCGGAGAAGTTCGCATGGCCTTCCTGGCTGGGCCATACGAGGTAGTACCGCTGGTACTCGTTGGTGAGGTTCTCGCCGTTCAAGATAGATCTCGGCGTACTTGTTGATCTTGTACGAGACCTCCGCGTCGAGGTACTCCTGCGGCGCCTCGTACATCTTCCAGGCCGGCGATGCTGCCCACCTGATTCTCCACCGCGCGCTTCGAGCGGTAATTGTATGCCGCGCGGACCTGGAAGCGACTTGCTCTGGAACCACAGGATGAAATTGCCCGATTCCGTCGAGTTGTCCTGGAATGGAATCGAGTGGCCGGCGAGATCGGTCTGTCCGGTCTTGCTCGGCGCGTACGTGACGTTGAATTCCATGCCCGTGTAGCGCAACAGCCCCGGCAGGAACGTGAATCCCTGGCGGTAATCGAACTCCGCGCCCTGGATGCTGTTGCCGCTGCCCTGCACCGGCTCGACGATCGTGATGCAATGATGTCGCACGACACCGTCCTCGTCCGGCAGGCCGCAATTCTGCACGTTGCCGTTCTCGATGAAGCTCTGCACGTTGATGCGGAACAGCTCGGCGCTCACCATGCTCACGGGGTTGATGTAGTACTCGATCGAGGCGCCGTAATTCGTGGAGCGCCACGGGTCGAGGTTCGGGTTGCCGTTCGAATTGCCCGCCGCCACTTCGAACAGCTGGGTCCTGGTCCCGTTCGGCTTGCGTGACGTACTGCAGCGAATAGTTGAGTTCCAGGCCGCCACCCCAGATCCGAGAGATCGAGCGGCTGCATGTTCTTCGATGCGGCGAACCGCACCGTGAGCTTGTCGGTCACGTCCAGCGCCAGATTGAGAGCCGGCAGGACGTCGTAGTAACTGCGATCGGTGCCAGTGGTGCCGACGTCCGCGGACTCATCGCCGTATAAGGCCGGCAGACCGGTCCGATGCTGGGTGATGTCCAGGTTGGTGTGGATCACGCGCACGCCGAGGTTGCCGCTGAACGGCATGTCACCCAACTGTTCGCCGAAGTCGGCTTGCAGATAGGCGGTGGTCTCCTTCATCCACACGGCCCAGGTATTTCCGGGATCCTCCGCCGTCTCGGTCTGGGGATAGAGCGACTTCCAGAACGCCAGGGGATTGTCCATGGCATTGGGGTTGACCGCCCAGAAGTTGATCCCTGATCCGAGAATGTTGTTGTATTCCTGCCAGTTGCCGGCCAGCGGCGCCGGCTCATTCGCCAGCTGCTGCGCCGACAACGGGCCCGCCCGGAAGTAGCCCAGCGAGTTGCCCGCGGTGCACCGCCGCCGTTACCTTCGGCAGCCCAGGATCACATCGGCGCCGACATAACGAACCAGACATCCATTGGGATCGCTGGCGCCCATGCCGGCGTACACGGGCACCTCGTACGTATACCCATAGTTATCGGCCGTGTGGATGCTGTTGCGGAGACCGAAGTCGAGGTGCAGGCCATGGTGAAGATCGTAGTGCCCATCGAAGCGCAGCGCGGTAATCGCGGCGTCGCTGCTGTAGTTGCCTGCGGATTCGATGGTCTTGAACGTCCAGCCGTTGGGGTTGGCGAAATTGGCGGCCATCGATGCGGGCATGGTTATCCCGATGTAGCGGCCGGTGAAATTCGCGACGATCGGCTGCGAGTCCTCGGGGATGCCGATCGGGTTGAATACGCGGTTCCCGCCCAGTTGCGAAGGATAGATGAAGGTGCCGCAGGGCGGCGCCTCGCTGGAGGAGACATTGGGCAGCAGCTCATTGGGCCAGAGGCAGCCGTCGGAATCGGAGATGTTGAGGTCGGTTTCGACGTATGCCTGGGTCGCGCGTCTCGCGGATGCCCCGCAGGCTGCCGCGGAAATTGCCGCCATTGTCGAAATCCACCTGCAGATTGGCGTTCTGCGCCACGGAGCCCGTGCTCTGGACCTGCGAGAACGATTCGACATCGCCCGGCCACTTTTCGTACACCTGGGTGGTATAGATCTGCGAGCCGGCGCCACCCGGGGTTGACGCCGCCGCCGGGGGGCGGGGTATTGTATTGTCCCAAACTCGTGGCGCCGGTGTTCTTCGACTGCAGCGGCACGTAGGTGGCCCCCTGCCAGTCGGTGGAATTGAACTGCAGGCCGACGTTGCGATTCCACTGCCGCTGCTGCGTGTAGAAGTAGTCGCTCGTCAACTTGAAGCCGCCCCCGAGGTCCGCCTGGAACGAAGCGTTGCCGGCCTCACGCTTGCGCTCGATGCTCGATTCGTAGAGGCCGATGTCCTGGCTCCCCATGAAGACGCCGTTCGACTTGCCGTCACCGTTTACATCGACGCTGCCGTCGGGGTTCTGCACGATCTTCGAAGGAATCGCCAAGCCGTTCCAAGGCGCCAGGAAACCGGTATAGCCTCCGTAGTTGCCGCCCGCCGAGTTCAGGGGCGCGCTTTCGTTGTTGAGCACGACGCCATATTGGTCGAGGCCCTCGCTCGAACCTGCGTTGGCGCCATCGCTTTCAGGGCCATTGCGCGTGGTGTCGGAGAAATCGGCCGCAACCAGCAGGCCCCAGCGACCGTCGCCGTTGAACGCAACGAGGCCGCTTGCCTCCGGGCCGTTCTTGCGCGCGACGCTGCCGCGTTCCCCGTCGGCGTTGTAGCTGAACGTGAATCCATGCGGCAAATCCCAGGGCCTGAAGGTGTGCAGATCGAGCGCGCCGGTGATGCCGGTCTCGGTCTGGCTGGCGGTGGGCGACTTGATGACGTCCACCTGGTTGAACAGGGTCGCCGGCAGCGTTTCGAAGTCGGGCTGCTGCGATGTGATCTGGTCCGGCGAGATGAATACTTCGCCGTTCAGCATGCTGCCGACCTCAGGCAGGCCGCGCACGTCCACCTGGGCTCCCTCGCCCGCGTTGCGGTCGATCTGCACGCCGGTGATGCGCTGCAGCGCATCGGTGATGGTCGTATCGGGCAATTGACCGATACTCTCGGCTGAAACGCTGTCCTGGATGTCCGGGGCCATGCGCTTCAGCTCGATCGCGCGGACCTGCGAGGCACGCACGCCAGTGACCGTGATCGTCTCCAACTGGACCGTCTGGTCGGCGCTGGTAGCCGTGGACTTGCCGTTGCCCGGCGGTGGCGTCGGTCGCGTCCTGCGGGGTCGAGCCCTGCGTTCCCGGGTTGCCCGCCGGATCACCCGTGCCCGGCGATGCCATGGCCGAGGTCGCCATGGCGGCGAGCAACGCCATGGATACGGCGATTGCCACGGGGTGCTTGCGATTTAGGTTGGACACAGGTTCTTACCTCCTCACGATTGATGTCTTCCGTGCCGGGACCGTCTTCACTCCATGTTTCCGCCCGCGGACTACACGTTCCGCGCGCTGTTTATTTCGAAAGTGTCGCTCGCGCCAGCACCCATTGGCCGTCGCGTGGATCGCCAGTGGCGAAGATGCAGAGGTCGAGAAGGCCGGCTCGGTCCGGCATCGCGATCCTGGCGTCGAGTTTGGTCTGACCCTGCGCCGACACGGCCGGCGCCAGCGGCAATGTGGCCAGCAACGGCCCCTTGCAGGAATCGGCATGGATCTCGAGCTCACCGGCCGCGCTGACCTTGGGGCGTACGATGGCGTACTTGGCCTCGTCGCCGAAACGCCATGTCACCCGATCGACGGTCAAGGCGACACGCGTGATGTCCGCCACCGGCGCGTGCCGCCACAGCCAGCACATGTTGCCGACATCGGCCTCGTAAACCGGCCTGGGGCCGTGTGCCGGCCGATTTCCGGCCAGGCGCATTCCCGGCTCGTTCGAGCAG
The DNA here is from genome assembly GCA_963726045.1 of uncultured Pseudomonadota bacterium. Taxonomy (GTDB): domain Bacteria; phylum Pseudomonadota; class Gammaproteobacteria; order Steroidobacterales; family Steroidobacteraceae; genus 13-2-20CM-66-19. The sequence continues at coordinate 1,559,521 of CAVSAZ010000004.1, read as the reverse complement.
GATGCAAGCTGGCTGCCGTCGCGGCCAAGGAGAGTAGAGGCGTCCAGCACCTGCGTACGCGGCGCGGCAAGCTCGAAGTCACCGGACGCGAATGTCGCCGCGCGCAGGGTTACGCTTTTTTGCGTCGAAAACTGCAGTGGGTGCGCATACAATGCAGAGCTCGCAGTGGGCACGGACCCATCCATGGTGTAGCGAAACACCCCGAAATTCGCCTGGTTCGAAAGCGCCACGCGCAACGTTGCGTTGCCGCCCGCGCTCACATCGAAAGCCGGTGCGAATGCCGTGTCGGAATATCCGATAGCCGAGTGCGCGGTAGCGGCCGAGCTCGGCAGGCAGGCGCTGCAGGAAATCTTTCCAGTCGTGCCCGCTCGCCGGCGACCATCCGAGCTCAGACAGCGCCGCCATGCGAGGAAACAAGGCGTGCTGGTCGCGTGCAAAAGTCGGAATCAACTCCGTCCAGAGACCGCCCTGCACACCGATGACGCGCCTGGCTTCGGCGGCAGTTGCAGCGTGCGGGATGACGGCCGTGTCATAGGCCTCCCGCAGCGTCACGATCGGAGGCTGCCCCGGCGATTCGTCGGGCAAATCCGATTGATAGTGGTCGAAGTACAACGATTCCTGGGGCGTGACGATCAGGTCGTGCCCCTGCCTGATCGCCTGCAGAGCGACTCGCCCGTCATCATCTCCGTGCCAGGACATCACCACTTCCGATGCCGGCAGTGTTGCTCCCGCGAGCAGTTCGTCGTCCCACCCGACCGGCGTGCGGCCGTGGGCCGTGAGATGAGCGGCGACCCGGCTGGTGAACCAGCCCTGCAGCTGATCCATGTTCGCGAGCCCGAGCCGCTTCATCTGAGCACGCACTTGCGGTGACGCGTTCCACTGCTGCTTGTCAGCCTCGTCGCCGCCGATCGAGATGTATTGCGACGGGAATAGGCGCATCACCTCATCGAGTACGTCGTCGACGAATTGCAGGGTCTTCTCGTCGGGCTTCAGCAACCACGGACTGACCCCCCATTCCGTCCACACGGTCGGGCGCTTCCCGGTGACGCCGAGCCAGGGATATGTCGCCACCGCTGCCTGCGAGTGTCCCGGAAGATCTATTTCCGGCACCACGGTCACGTACCGTGCGGCCGCATAGCGGACTATGTCGCGCACTTCGGCGTCGGTGTAAAAGCCGCAGTAGGGTTTGTCGACGGAGCCGGTCAGCTCGGCGTCGAGGCCCACCGTCTTGCGGCATGCGCCGATTGACGTCAGCTCAGGGTACTTGGGAATCTCGAGTCGCCAGCCCTGGTCCTCGGTTACATGCCAGAGCAACACGTTGAGCTTGTCGAGCGACATCCAGTCGATGATCTTCTCGATGTCGGCCACGCTCTGAAAATGGCGTCCGGAATCGAGTAGCAGCGCACGCCATGCGAAGCGGGGGTGATCGTCGATGACACCCTGAGGGATCTCAGCCTTGGTGCCGCGGCTCCAGCCGCGCGGTGTCAATAACTGCCACAGCGTGACGCCTCCATAAAACGCGCCACGCGGGGAACGTGCGGTGACCCGGATATTCCGGGTGCCGATCACGATGCGGTAACCGGCATCGCCCACAACAGTGGCGTGGGGGTCCACCTCGAAAATGATTGCGGGCTGCGCTGCAGAGGTAGCCGTCCTGCGCAACTGCAGTCCACGCGTGGCAGCCACCAACCGCATGAACCGGTCCGCGATGGATTGAACTTCAGTGCGATCCGCGCCACGCACGGCGACAACCGCTCCATCGGCAATCGTCACTGCGCGCGGCCCGCTCGCATGCTCACTGGCGGCCCTCGGCAATAAGGACCAGGTGGATGCTGCAGGCGCCGCGGCGGCGGCGATCCCCGTTGTCGCGAGCCATACGACGGCAAACGTCGACACCCCCGCGTGTCGACTGCGATGCCCGATCGCCGTCTTTATTCGTGCGCTAGACACACTATTGATTCGGTCCCCTGACGAATCAATGGTGCTCCGCCCGTAAATTCGTGTCAAGCCTGTAGCGTTATGCGCCAATCTGCATATAATAGTTCGGGCAGATGACGAATCAACCCAGGATAGCCATGCCTTCCCAGCCGATGGCCAACGTGACCCGCCAGTTGTCGCGCCGCAGCGTTTTCGAGGCCCTTCTGCACCGCAGCCCCATTTCCCGGGCGGACCTTGCCAAGGTCACCGGTCTGTCGAAACAGACGACCTCGGAGGTCATCGATGCGTTCGACCAGCAGGGACTGGTTCGCCCGGTCGGACGCACCAGCGGCAATGTGGGCCGCACCGCTGTGTTGTATGAGCTGAGCCCGGAAGGCGGTCACGTGCTCGGCATCGACCTGGGCGCCCGACTGACGGTCGCCCTGGCGGACATTGCGGGCCGTGTCCTTGCCGAGGCCGACGAGCCAACCGACAGCCGGGGCGGCGCCTGGGCGCTCGACCAGATCGCCCGCCTCGCAGCCCGTCTGGCGCGTGACAACCATACACACCCGAGCCGGATTCGCTCCATCGTGCTCGCCACCCCCGGCGTGGTGAACCCCAAGAGCGGCGCCATCGAGATGGCGCCCAACATCGCCGGCCTCGGAAATCTCAATGTCGTGGGTCTTCTGGGTGAGAAACTCGGCAGTCCCGTCGCCATCGAAAATGACATCAATCTCGCGCTGCTCGGCGAGATGTGGCACGGCTGCGCGCAAGGCGTCGCCAATGTAGCCTTCCTCGCGCTCGGCACCGGCGTTGGGTTGGGACTCTATGTCAATGGCCAACTCGTTCGCGGCGAGAACGGCGCCGCCGGCGAGATCGGCTATCTGCCGATCGGTGGCGATCCACTGCAAGCGGAGTCCCGCGTGCAAGGCTGTCTCGAGTATCAGGTGGGCGCAGCCGGCATCATGCGGCGATACCGGGAAGCCGGCGGTGCCGAGGTCGACTCGGTCAGGCAGGTCTTCGAGCGCGCACAAGCGGGGGATCCGCTTGCCGCGGACGTGGTCGAAGAGACTGCGCGGCTGACCGGGCTCGCGGCCGCCACGGTCATCGCAACAGTAGATCCGCAACTGATCGTTCTGGGTGGCTCGGTCGGGGCGCGGCCGGACTTTGCGGACAAGGTCGCGCGCGTGATGTTGCGGCTCGCGCCGCGACCGTTGGAGATTCGCACCAGCACGCTCGGCAAGCGCGCCGGCGTCGTGGGCGCCCTGTCGGTCGCCCTGCGCCGTCTCCACGATGAGCTCTTCGGCGTTGCGGAGCTCGCCGCGACTCTGCCCCTACCCCCGCCGCGCGCGGCCGTAGCGCATGTCCATGACAATCGCGACTGCCCATTGTTTTGCGGCGGACCTGGGTGGAACCAAGCTGGCCGCGGCCGTGGCCGATGCGCAACGGCCGGATCGTGGCGGAACTGACCGAGCCCACGGATCGGCGCGGCGGAGCGCACGTGGCCGAACAGATCGCCGCCTGCGCCGACAAGCTGGCGCAAACCGTCGGGATCGAAGCCGCGCGCGTGCGTCATGTCATGGTGGGAGTTCCGGGAGCGATCGATCCTCTCACGCGGCCGTGTCTCCCTGACTCCAAACATCGCCGGACTGCAGGACTTCGATGTCCTCGGCTATCTGCGCGGCCGCTTCGGGCCGGATGTGATGATCGAGAACGATGTCAATCTGGCGATGCTCGGCGAGCAGACGCTCGGTTGCGCGAGCCGGTGCCGCAACGCGGCATTCCTGGCGCTCGGAACGGGAGCAGGGCTCGGCCTGCTCATCGACGGCAAGCTGTTCCGGGGAGCGCGCGGCTCGGCCGGGGAGATCGCGGACCTGCCGATCGGCCGCGACCCGACTTCGCACACGCCCGTCTGTCCACAGCGCATTCGAGCTCGAGGTAGGCTCGCTCGCCATCGTCGATCGATACCGTCGCCAGGGTGGAACCGCAGCCGTAACGGTGCGTGACATTTTCCGGCTCCTGGAGGAAGGAGACCAGGTGGCGGCGGCCGTGCTCGACACGACGGCGCGCTGGGTGGCGCTCGCCGTCGCGACCTTGCAATCGCTCCTCGATCTGGAGCTCATCGTGTTCGGCGGCAGCATCGGCCTGCGTCCCGAGCTGTACACGCGGGTGCAGCAGGCCCTTCCCGCCCTCTTCTCACGACCCATCGCCATCGCTCCCAGCCAGCTTGGCGATCGCGCCGGTCTGATCGGCGCCGTGTGCGCCGCGGCGAGAGCCCTGTGAATGACCAGCCCACTCGCCTCAAGCGGGCGCTGAATCGCTGGGACCTGATCCTCTACGGAGTGATCGTGATCCAGCTCACCGCGCCCATGCCGGTGTTCGGCGTCCTGAGCGCGCGAGCCAACGGTCACGTCGTGACCACCATCCTGCTCGCGATGGTTGCGATGGCTTTCACCGCCATCAGCTACGGCCGCATGGCGCAGGTGTATCCGAGCGCCGGGTCGGCATTCACCTATGTCACCCGGGAGTTCAACCCCCTCATGGGCTACGTGACGGGTTGGGCCATGCTGATGGACTATGTGCTCAATCCCCTCATCTCCATCGTGTGGTGCAGCCGCGCCGCAATGAATTTCGCGCCCGCAGATCCCTTATGCCGGTCTGGGCGGTCGCATTTTTCGCGCTGTTCACATCCGTGAACCTTGTCGGCATCAAGAGCTCGGCGCGCATCTCGGGTGCATTGGCCGCGATCACCGGCGCCGTCGTTCTCGTGTTCATCGCCTGCGCGGGCTGGTACGTCTGGCATCACTATCATGGCTCCCCGGGATTCTTCACCCAGCCGTTCTACGACCCCAAGACGTTTCATGTCGGCGCGGTTCTCGGCGGCACCTCGATTGCCGTTCTCACCTACATAGGCTTCGATGGCATCTCGACTCTCTCGGAGGAGGTCGAAGACCCGCGACGCAACATCCTGTTCGCGACCGTCGGCACCTGTCTCGTGGTTGGTGTTCTATCGGCGATAGAGGTGTATGCGGCGCAGCTGGTATGGCCCACCGCTCTGCCGTTCAAGGACGTCGACACCGCGTTCGTGGAGGTCGCGGCAAGAGCGGCCGGACCCTGGCTCTTCGTTGTCATGAACCTGGCGCTTCTGATCGCAGGCATCGGCTCCGGTGTGGGGTCGCATCTGGGGGCGGCTAGGCTCCTCTACGGCATGGGCCGCAGCAACGCCCTGCCACCGGCGTTCTTTGCCGCTGTCGACTCGAAGCGTCACATTCCGCGCAACAACGTGATTCTCGTGGGCCTGATCGCGCTCGGCGGAGCCTTCCTCATCTCTTACGGGCTCGGAGCCGAGATCCTGAATTTTGGCGCCCTGTTCGCCTATATGGGTGTCAACGGCGCCGCCCTGGCCCGCTACTATGTGCGCAGCCCCGAGAGACGCTTACGCGACCTCTGGCCACCGGCGGCCGGATTCGTCACCTGCCTGCTTCTCTGGCTGAACTTGAGCATGGCCGCAAAGACCGTCGGCGCCGGCTGGATGGTGGTAGGACTGATCGTCGGCGCCGTGCGCACGCGGGGCTTCCGCCAGGATGCACTGCGCTTCGAGGCGAGTCCGGAGGACTGAGTCGCCGTGTCAGGCGACGGGTTCCGGCCTGGCTTGCTACGGTAACTACGTATTACTCGGATCACTCCGAGCTGGCATCCTGCGTGCCGTCTCTTGGCAAACTCGTCGAAAGGTGAGGACGCAAAGCCTCCGGTCTAAAGGCTCAGGCCCATGACAGCGGGGTTGCCGAGGCCAAATCAGCGGCCTCGTGATGTGCCCAATCGCTGCGGCGGAGCGGGCACCGCAACTCCTCGGGCATGGGCTATCGGCCACCGGCAGCGGTTTCAGCTTGAGGAGTGCACATGCAGAATGTTCAGTCGGCACCGCGATTCGTCGTGCAACTGGCCCAGTCCACACGGCCGATCGATCCGCTCGATGTCCCGCAGCTCGACGTGTTCGACCTCTATCATCTGTATTGCGGCACTGCATCGGAGGGCGGCGAGACACAGCACACGCTGCGCCTGGGACACTTCAAGGAGGCCGGCAATGCCAAGGCGATCGCGGCCTATCTCGCACCGTACTTCCGCCATCCTCGCATCGTAGAGATCGATGCGGCCGAGATAGTCTCGTCGCTGCGCGAAAAATTCCTGCCGCGAAAGGACATCGGAGCCTCGGGTGCGCACTCGGACGTGGTTCTGGCCACGCACGCGCCGGCGCCGAGCGCGCGACTTTCCGTGGTGGCGAGGGAGGGCCGCAACCTCGACAACGGCGGGGGATCTTTCTGGTCGCGGGTGCTGGACCTGTTGCGCCGGCCGCTTGCGAGCTGAGTGAAGTCCGGTAGTCAAACCGGCAACGATCAATGGCCCAGCGCGCCCTCGCTGGCTTGCCTGAGGCTCTGCCGCTCTCGCCTCACGGCCGACGGTGTCCTGCCGAGGACGCGCCGCAGAATCCGATTCATGTGACTCTGATCGCAGAAGCCTGCTTCACTCGCGATCTTGGCGAGTGTCAAATCGGTCTCGCGCAACAAACGGGCTGCGCGCTCGACTCTGAATCGCGCTGCGGTCTCCAGAATTCCTTCTCCCTGGCTCAACTTGTAGGCGGCACCCAACCATGAGGGATGCCGCCCGATTTCCTCGGCAAGTGCCGCGACGCTGGTGGCGGTGTTCGCGCGCAGGCGTCGATCGACCAGGCTGACCCACCGCGGTGGCGGCCGGAAAGTGTCGGCCGCGCCCCCTTCCATGAGCCGGCGCAATCCCGTGCGCAAGGTCTCCTCGGTCAGGCCCTGATCGCATTGCCGCGCCAACGATTTGGCCGATGCTCCGATCGATCCGCCCAGCCACCGCCGAACGGGCGCTCCCCGGTGACTGCAGCCGAGCCAGGCCGGGTCGAACTCGATCTCGATCTGCTCGAATCCTGCGGACGACACATCGTTACGGTGAGCCGCTCCGGCGCGATAGAGGATCGTCGACGGACCTGCAATGGCGATCTCGCCGAGCTCCGTATGATTCGTATAGGCGCCGATGACGAAAAGACATGCCACGGGCCAGTCGTGCGAGTGCTCCGGCACCCGAGCGTTGGCGCGATCGATCACCCTCGTAACCTTGGCTCCGCTGAAGCTCTTGAGGAGCAAAGCTCTGCTGCTCGTTTGAGTCCTGAGTAAATGTTCCGCCCTACCCCGGAATGGGTCAAGGGATGCGGTGGCGCGGTGGACCTTGAATCGGTCCAATACCGCGGGCCGCCTTCCGTGTTAAACGTGGGTCGTAGCAACTTTATGGTGGCTGGCTGTGCTCTGGGATATAGCGAACGAGAAGTCGTGATGAGCCGAATCCGGTGTATCGCCCCTAACCTGGTGCTGTGCCTGCTGGTTGCCGCAATGCCCGTCGCACACGCCGACGCCAGGGCGGACTGCCACGTCGGCACCTATCTGCTGGCAGACGGCACTGTCGTCGACGTTGCCCCGGATGATCCTACAACACTCAGATGGACACGTCTCGACGGCGAGACGGGTGTCTTGCATCCGACACACCGTGGCGTATGGACGAGTACCGCGGGCTGGACCGGGCAGCGAGACGGTAAGTCGGTAAAGTTTGCGGCTTGCAACGCGGGAAACATCGACTTCAACGGTGTTGCGGGCCAGCGCATCCGATTCGACGTGAAAAATGTACGCTTCAGGGGCCATGGAGTAATGCTCGCCGGCCGGCTCGTCATGCCAAGCGGGTCGGGCAAAGTGCCGGTCGTGGTCCTGGTGCACGGCTCGGAGCAGTCCTCGGGGTTGGCTACTCTGGAGTTGCAACGGATCTTCCCCGCCCAGGGAGTCGGCGCCTTCGTCTACGACAAACGTGGTACCGGCGATTCGGGCGGCCAGTACACGCAGGATTTCAACTTATTGGCGGACGATGTCGTTGCGGCCGTCGGTGAAGCGCGCCGCGTCGCCGACAAGCGACTCGGACGGATAGGTCTCTGGGGCGGCAGCGAGGGCGGATGGGTTGGCCCCATCGCGGCCAATCGCGTGCCCGTGGATTTCGTCATTTCCGCGTACGGGTTGGCGGTAAGTGTGATCGACGAGGATCAGGAGTCCGTCGAGCTGCAGATGCGGGAGAAAGGCTATTCGCCCCAGGTGATTGCCCAAGCGCAGGCAGTGGCTCGAGCCGCGGAAAATGTGTTCGTGCACGATTTCAAGGCAGGCTTCAGCCAATTGGATGCGCAGAAGGCGAAGTACAGCCATGAGCCCTGGTACAAGGACGTGCGCGGCGATTTTGCCTGGCTCGTGTTGGACCATTCTGACGCGGAGCTGCGGAAAATGGCGCAGCCGTTCGATTGGCACACGCCCTTCTTCTGGGACCCGATGCCGACCCTGCGCGCCGACCGGGTACCGCAGCTCTGGGTCGTGGGCGGGGAGGACTATGACGCCCCGAGCGCGGAGACGAGTCGCCGCATCAAGTCCCTGATCGCCACCGGTCTGCCGTTCACCCTCGCCCTCTACCCGCAGGCGCAGCACGTCATGATCCTTTTCCGCACGCAAGCCAATGGCGAGCGGGTATCGACGCGCTTCGCGCCTGGCTATTTCAGGATGATCGCCGACTATGCCCGTCTGGGAGAGCTCCCCGGGACTTACGGCGATGCCCGCATAACCCGCCCGCACGCCGCAACGATGCCTTGAACCTTCGCTCCCACGCGCGGCAGCAGCGCTATGGCTGTCCGGTGCCGCCGCCGGCTCCGTAGACATTGCCTGTCGTGAAGCTGGCGTCAGCGGCCGCAAGCTGCACGTAGATCGAAGCCAATTCGGCGGGCTGCCCGGGCCGCCCGAGAGCGGTTGCGCTGCCGAACTTCTCCAACTTGGCCTGGGAGGAGCCGCCGCTGACCTGCAGCGGCGTCCAGATGGGCCCGGGTGCCACCCCGTTGACGCGGATGCCCCTCGCCCCCAGCTGCTTGGCGAGCGATTTCACGTAACTCACCGTCGCCGCCTTCGTCTGCGCGTAATCGTAGAGCTCCGGAGACGGATCGTAGGCTTGCTCGGAGGTGGTGCCGATGATGCATGAGCCAGGCTTCAAATGCGGCAAGGCGGCTTGGATGATCCAGAATGGCGCATAGATGTTGGTCTTCATCGTAGCATCGAAATCCTCGCTCGTGATGTCGAGGATCGAGGCCCTGGATTGCTGTCGGCCGGCGTTGCAGACGACGATATCGAGCCCACCGAGCTTATCTACCGCCTCCGCGACGAGTCTGCGGCAGAAGGTCTCCTGCCGCAGATCACCGGGAATCGCGACTCCGTTGCGGCCCGCCTGCCCGATCAGGCCGATCACCTCCCGGGCATCAGGCTCCTCGGACGGAAAATAGTTGATCGCTACATCCGCGCCTTCTCGGGCGTAAGCGATGGCGGCCGCGCGGCCCATCCCCGAGTCGCCTCCGGTGATGAGCGCTTTTCGTCCCGCGAGGCGACCCGAGCCGCGATAACTCTTCTCGCCATGGTCCGGCCTCGGCTCCATATCGCCGGCCAGACCGGGCCAAGGTTGAGTCTGTTGCTTGAACGGCGGCTTGGGGTACTTCTCGGCATTGTTCTGCATGATCATCGCTCGCGGTCGTGATTCCCGACAGCAACGAGCCTGCCTCGCGTCAGTTCCTAACACGAAACACCGCGCATGGGCGTGGGTGTTGGCCCGGTATGAGGGCTGGCGACGCTCGGGTGGGAGCGGACGCGTCCGCGGCCCGCAGGCGTGAGCTCTAGCCAGAGCGTGGATCGCCGGGTCCGATACTTGCGAGGGCTGCTGCCAGCATCTACGGGAGACCAGGCTCCATGACACGACTAATTAACCACCTGAAAGGCGGCGCCAGCCGGGACAGGCAACGCGGCGCAATGGGCTACGTGCTGGCGTGGCTGCTCGGAATTCCGATCCCCATCCTCATCATCGTCGCGCTGCTGCGCGGCTGCTCCTGATCCTAGGGGCGTCACAGAGTCAAGTTGTAGGGGCGGCAATATGACAGATCAACGGGTTCAGACCTTCGTCGACGAGCACCCTGTTATGCGCTGGGGTCCCGTATTCGCGGGTTGGTTCGTAGCCATTGGCACGGCTCTGGTGCTGTACGAGTTCGGGCTGGCGCTCGGCTTGTCTGCGTTCGACCCGCACGCTGCCGTCAATGCCGCTGCGGCGACGCGCGGCGTCACTGCGGGGGCCGCGGTTTGGACAATCCTGACCTGGGGCGCATCGCTGTGGACCGGAGGCATGGTCGCGAGCTGGTTCGACGGCAGCGATGACACCGAGATGGGTGTGGTTCGCGGCCTGACGGTGTGGGGCCTCGCCATGGCGTCGACCGCTCTTCTCGCAGCCACTGGTTTGACGCACGCGGCTGTCAACAGCATGCTGCCGCAGAGCGCCGGGCCGGCCGCGAATCCGGCGCAAGCCGCGCACTATCTCGCGGCTCTCATGTGGGTGGCCTTCGGGAGCTCGCTGGTATCGCTGGTCACGTCCGTCATCGGCGGATGGCTGGGCGCGCACCAGGTACATCACGTATATCACCTGCGGAAGTATCCCAGGCGGCAAGCGGCGGCCGTGGGCCGACCGGGGCCGCACGCCGCCTGAGGCCTGCTTCGCGTCGACGGAGTGCACGCCATGAGCGCAGTTCTAGCCGCACTGTTTTCGAACCATGAGGTCGCCGTGGCTGTTCGCACCCGGCTGGTCACCGACGGTTTCCCTACGGATCGGGTGGAGCTCACGTCCCGCAAGGAAGCCCAGCAGGCGAAGCTGGTTCCGGCGGAGTCGATGACGGAGAAGCTGATCCTACATTTCCAGCAGCTCTTCCCCGCGAAGGAGGACGCCGAAGCCACGCGGGCCCTCTGCCATGGCGTCACCCAGGGCGGGGCCGTGATCGCCGTGCATCCCCGCGGCGAGATCGAGACGCAGCGCGCGACGGAGATCCTGGAGGACGCCGGGCCGATGGAGCTGCGCTCCACGGACCTCGACAATCAGACCATGGAACACGCAGCTTCGCGCAGCAACGACACGGTCATTCCGAACGTCCGCAAGATCCTGCTCGGACCCGGCCGACCCTAGCTTCCGGTCATCGATGTCCGATCCCGGATCGCGTGAAGTAGTCGACGGCGGCCAAGCCGAAAAGGAATACCAGCCAGAAGAAGCCCGCTGCGGCAAACACCCATTTGAGCGACGGACGGCCGCGAAGCTTCATGAAGAGGATGAATACGATGGCCGCCTGGGTGAGAGCCACGCCGAAATTGACTACGGGATGCAGCCAGCCGATATCGAGGTAAGCGCTCACGACACTAACCCCCAGCAGGAAGAGGAGCGCGGCCCATCCCATGACGTAAGGCTCCCAAGGCTCCGGCAGCGCAGTGTTCATATCAGCCGCGGCCCAAGGGATAGATGCAGGCAAAAAGGAAGAACCACACCGTGTCGACGAAGCTCCAATAAAGCCCCACCACCTCCAGGGGGGAGTCGTATGCGGGAGAGAAGGCACCGCGGGCGGCCCGAACCGCCAGAATGAGCACCAGGACGACGCCGATGCTCAGATGCACCGCGTGAAGTCCCGTCGCGATGAAATAGAACGTCCAGAACATTTCCGCCGGCGGCTGGTAGCCCGGCTTCATGACGAAGTCGATGACAGGGACGACGTGCGATGCCGCATCGCAGGAATATTCGTAACCTTTTACGCCCAGAAAAGCGAGACCGAGCGCGGCCGTCGTGAGCAGCAGGGCAACCAATGCGCGTTTTTGCTCAGCCCGCGCCGCGCGGATCGCCAGCACCATCGTCAGGCTGCTGGTGATGAGAATTCCCTGATTGATGCTGCCGAGCAGGATGAGACTGTCGTGACCCGCCAGCCTGAACTGATCGGGATAGAGCGTGCGGTAGACGACGTAGGAGAAGATCAGCGAGCCGAAGAAGAGCACCTCGGTCGCGATGAACGCCCACATACCAAGCTGTGCGGTCTCGGACTGCTGGCCGAGATCGGCGTATTGCGCCTGCAGACGTCCCTCAGCCATAAGCCGTGCCGTCCTGAGCGATGCAGCTGCCATCGCGTGAATCGTACTGATACGGTGCCGCCACGACCACGGGCGTCCGGGAGAAGTTCTCGGCCGGCGGTGGCGAAGTGGTTCGCCACTCGAGCCCGGTCGCCCGCCAGGGATTTCCCGACTCGCGCCGGCCCCAGATGAGCGACCACGGCAGATAGAGCAGCGGCAACAGATACGCAATGGCGAGAATGGAGGCCCCGGCCGAGGAGAGGACGTTCCAGACTTGAAGGTCCGCCGGATAAGTGTAGTAGCGCCGCGGCATGCCGAGATACCCGGCGATGAACTGGGGCGTGAAGGTGACGATGAACCCTACGAACATGAGAATCGCTGCATTCCGGCCCCACATCTCCGGGTAGCGCCGCCCGGTGATCTTCGGCCACCAGTAATGCAGGCCGCCAAAATAGGCGGACACGGTCCCGCCCACCATGATGAAGTGAAAGTGCGCTACGACGAAGTACGTGTCCTGGAGATGAATGTCCGAAGAGAGTGTCGCCAGCACCAGGCCCGTCAGGCCGCCGATCGTGAACAGCCCGACGAACCCGAGCACATAGAGCATCGGCGCATCGAAGGAGATCCTTGCGTTGTGCAGGGTCACGGTCCAATTGAACACTTTTATGGCCGAGGGCACTGCCACGATGAAGGTCATCATGGAAAAGACCACAGCCGAGAGCAGGGAGATTCCAGCCGTGAACATGTGATGACCCCAGACAAAGAATCCGATGACGGCGATCGTCATCAGCGCATAACACATGCCGCGGTAGCCGAACACCGGGCGGCGCGCGAAGCAGGGGATGATCTCGCTCGCGACACCCATGGCGGGCAGGATCATGATGTAGACGGCGGGGTGGGAGTAGAACCAGAACATGTGCTGAAACAGCAGCGGATCGCCGCCGAGCGCCGGATCGAAGATGCCGATACCCATGAAGCGCTCGAGCGCCACGAGCGCGAGCGTCATGGCGAGCACGGGAGTCGCGAGCAGCATGATGATGCTGGTCGCGTAGATTGCCCAGACGAAGAGCGGCAGCCTGAACCACGTCATCCCGGGCGCACGGAGCTTGTGAATGCTCACGACGAAGTTGAGCGCGGTCGCAATGGTCGAGAAGCCGTTCACGAACACGGCGGCGGCGGCCGGGATAACGTGGCCATTCGCGAACATCGTCGAGTAGGGCGTGTAGAAGGTCCACCCGTATCGACTCCGCCGATGAAGAGGAAGTACACGGCGATCAGGCCCGAGATGTTGAACAGGTACCAGCTGAAGAGGTTCAGGCGCGGGAAGGCGAGATCACGCGCCCCGATCATGAGCGGCAGCAGGAAGTTGCCGAGCGTCGCCGGAATGGAGGGAATCAGGAAGAACCAGACCATGACGATGCCGTGCATGGTGAAGAGCCGGTTGTACATCTCGGGCTGAAACAGAGTTCCCGCGGGATTGATCAGTTGCAGCCGGATCAGCATGGCGGCGAAGCCGCCGATGAAAAAAAAGAACGTGATCGAGATGAAGTACAGTATCGCGATGCGCTTGTGGTCACGTGTGAGCAGCCAGGAGGCGAGGCTCTCTTCCTTGGTCAGGTAGCTGAGCGGCAGATCGGCGGCGGCGCTCATGGGGTATGCTCCGGCGGGACAGACTGGATGTAGGCGAGCAGACGCATCAAATCCTCTTCCGACAGCTGGCCCGCGAATGAGGGCATCACAGGCGGATAACCCGCGACGCGCTGCGTCTGCGGAATAAGGATGCAGTCGCGTATGTAGCGCTCATCTGCACGCATCGTCCGGCCGTTCGACAGATGCACAACGCTACCGTATAGGCCGGCGAACGACGGGGCGTGGATAGTGCTCGCGCTCGAGTGGCACCCGCGTGCACCCATAGCGGCGCGCAAGCACACTACCCTGTTCGGCCAGCGATTGCGGGACACCCTGGTCCTCGAGCCAATGCGCATACGCCACAGGCGCCATCACCGTCACCATTCCGGTCATGTGCGCATGCTCAGTGCCGCAAAACTCCGAGCACTCGAGGCGATAGCTCCCCAGGCGCGTCGCCTCGAACCAGAAGGTCTCGAATTGCCCCGGCACGACGTCGTGCTTGAGGCGGAAGGCCGGGATGAAGAAGCTGTGGATCACGTCCTCCGAAGCCAGCACGACTCGCACGGATCGCCCTAGCGGGATGTGCATCGCATCAATCTCGCGTTGGCCGCCGGGATGCTGGATCTCCCACATCCACTGCTTGCCGACGACGTAGAGCTCGAGATCGCTGTGCGCGGGCGGCTCGTAGAGGTAGAGGTACGCATGCGCGCCGAAGATGAAGAGCACAAAGAAAGCCGCGAGCGTCGCGGACGTCCAGCCGATCTCGAATCGCCAACTTTTCTCGCTCGGATCCGCCCGCCGCACGGCGCTGCCGGCACGGTAGCGCACACAGAAGACCAGCATCATCCCGAACACGAACAGCAGGATGAGCCCGATCAGGGCAAACTCGGCGATATTGATGGTGTCGATGACGTGCGCCGAGACTGCGGCGCTTCGGGGCCAGAACGGCAGCCACCTGTGCATCTCAAGCCCGCCGCGGGCGCGCGAGCCCGAAGAGCATGGCGCCGAGTCCCAGGACCGTTGCGCCACAGAGCGCCCGGGTCGCATTGCGGATGGCAAAACTATAGCGTCCCGTGCCCGGATCGTAGCAATAGCAGAGTAGCAGCAGATCCGCGACGGGCGAGGAGATGTGCCCCTGCCCCGCCTCGATGAGCGCGAGCCTCAGATCGAGCGGGCGATAATCCACCCCCAGGACATACCGGGCAACGGCACCTGTCGGTGTCGCGACAACGACTCCCGCCGCATGTGCGAACTGATCGATGGCGGGGTCGTATCGATAGGAGAAGCCGACCGCCTGAGCCACCTTACGGATCTCAGCCTCGCGCCCGGTCAGGAAATGCCACCCGGCCGAACTCAGTCCTTTGAAGTCCGCCAGGCGCGTGGCTCGGGCATCCGCCGGACCCTCACGCGGATCAATGCTGATCGCGATCACTTCGTAGTCATGTCCGGCAGCGAGCGGTACCCGCTGCAGGGCTGTCACGGCGCCTCGAATCACATAGCTGCAAAGATCACGGCAGCGCAGGTATTCGAACACCAGGACAACGGGCTCACCGTGGAAGAATTCCCGCAGGCGAACGCTGCGGCCAGTCTCATCGATGAAGCGGGTCTCGAGCGGCAGCGTGGCCCCCGGATGCTGATGGAAGCTGAGCGCGCTCAACGCGCCCGCCTGCAGCGATGAGTGGGCGAACACCGGGTCCGCGAAGGCGGCGGCGAGCACCATGACCCGGGCAAGACGGGCAATCCGGCCGTACCTCATCGCGAGGTCCTGCGGGCGAGGGCGGCCTGCTGATGTGTCCGCGGAAATCCGGGGATGCCGCGCTGGGCAAGCTGTTGGATTTCCAGGGCAATCGGCACGTGCGCAACGCCGCCCGCGCGATCGACCCAACCGTAGGAGTCGAGCAACGTGCGTTCGCGACGCAAGTAAGCTTCCAGATATTCGCGGGCATGCGTTTGCAGGCGCGGTGCGGGTGGCAACACGCTGAGCCGACGGTCAACGTCGTGAGCCGTGGAGGAGTACCCTGCCAGGATGATCAGCGGAGCTGACCCCAGCAGGATCAGGAGTGCGATCGCGACGTAAAGGAGTGGCCTCAACGCCACATCGCTGCGCTCATAGTCGACCTCGGGATTGGACTCGCTGCTGCGCTCAGCCATGGATCAATCCCTCCCGCTGGCGGTTCCAGGTCGCAGTGCGGCTTCTCATGAGCCGCCGGACACCGGCGAGTGAGAGCACCCAGAGGCCGCCCATTCCGATCGTGACGGCGGGCTCGATCCAGGAGAATCCGGTGTCACGAAGCCCCGGCAACAGAAGCCACCAGACTTGCACCACTTCCGCGACGAGAAGCAGTACGCACACTGACCCGACGAGAACCGGACTGCGTTTGGAATTCGTCCAGACGAGCGCCAGAAACGGAATTGCGAAGTGCGCGATGGCGAGCGCGTAAATCACCAGTCCCCAGGAATCGCGCCAGCGCTCGATGTACCAGGGAATTTCCTTCCTCAGATTCTCTTCCCAGATGACGAGCCACTGGCAGAAGGAGACGTAGCCCCAAAAGATCACGGCGGCCAGCAGGATCATGGCCAGGATCGCAAGCGAGCGACGAAATCCGGCATCGATGACGCGGTTGCGCGCGCCGGCGATGACCACTACGAGGGCGAATGACAGCGAGGCGATGAACTGACCCGATCCGACGACCATGCCGTAGATCGAGGAGAACCAGTCGGGCTCCGTCGACATCAGCCAGTCGATGGCGCCGAAGGTCATGCTGTACACCAAGAGCATGAGGCCGATCCCGCTCACCGCCTGTCGACCGCGCGGTGCATTACCGCGCGGGGCTTCGCGACGTCGCAACCGCCACGCTCCGAAGCCCAGCCAGATGACGAAATACGCGGCCGCGCGGAGGAAAAAGAAGTCGACGTTGAGATACCAGCGATTGTGGAGAGCCACCGCACTCTCGGGCCGCGACCAGGAGTACAGCTCCGGCACGCCGGCAGCGACGGGCAGGAAGAGAAGCGCAAACAGCGGAAGCGTGCCGACCATGCCGCGGAGCGCGCGCCGCGCGAGCGGCTCCCAGCTGCCGCCCGTGAGATCCCAGATCAGCAGAAGCGCGAGTGCACCGAGCGGCATGGAGAGCCAGAAATAAAATGCCGCCAGCCACGCGACGTAGAATGCTTTGGGCTGAACGAGAAATGCCCACAACGCGCCACCACCACCGACGAGCGCAGCGACGGCAGCAACGGCCAGAACCCAAACCCGCATTCGGCTGGCCGTCATGGCAGATTCGTCCGCTCGGCCGCGCTCAGCTCACTTGCCGGCACGTGCTGACTGGCCTGCAGGGCGCGGATATAGGCGACAATGGCCCAGCGGTCAGCCGGCGGGACACGCTGGGCGTACGAGAACATGACTCCGTAGCCTTGGGTGATCACGTCGTAGATGCGTTGGTTAGAGAGCTTGCGCAGACGGTTGGAGTGATAGGACGGCGGCGCCGGAAAACCTCGCTGGACAATCTGGCCGTCCCCGTAGCCAGCCCGGCCATGGCACACCGCGCAAAAAATGTCGTACCGCTCACGGCCTCGCTCCAGTACGGCCATCGTCACCACGGGGGGAGGCGGTTCGGGCGCGTCGTCGCGGGCGACCGTGCCTGCGGGGGCTTCCCCGGGCGGCGGCGGCGAAGGCTCGTTGCTGTAGACCTCATACGGCATCCGCTTTGGCTGATTCGCCATGTTGTCGCAGGCAGCAACGCCCGCGGCGACTACGAGGCCCAGCACCAGCACATGGGCCGCAGCGCTCACGTTCCGATCTCCGAGACCTGAACCGCTCCCCCGCGAACGAGCAACGCGCGCAGGCGCGCGGCGTCGTAACGCTCGTCGGTGGCCTCGATCGAAACAAAGAAGCGGTCCTGCGAGGCGCGCTCGAAACCGGGCGCGGCAAAAATCGGGTGATAGAGTCGCGACAGCCCGCAAGAGATGAAGAAGGCGGCAAAGCCGAAGTAGACGATGAACACCGCGCAGATCTCCCACGCGGTGGGCACGAATCCCGGCCAGCCGTTGTAAGGGCGGCCGCCGACATTGAGCGGATAGTCGAGAACCGCCCCCCAGTATTGCAAGAAGTATCCGACGCAGGCACCGACGACCGCGGCGAGCACCATGACGGCCGTGATCGCCCTGCCCCGGCTCGTCGATACTTCACGGGTGATTTCCTCCAGCGGCGCCGGTCCATAGATCTCCCACAGCTCGATGCCCTCGCCACGCAGTGCTGTCGTCGCCGCCAGCACCCCTTCGGGGCTGTCGAATTCGGCGACCAAACCGAAGGCGTGGCGCGCGCTCATGCGCCCTTCCGGCGATGGATGACTTCGCGGATCTCGAACATTGAGACCATTGGCAGCACGCGGATGAAGAGGAGGAACCCCATGAGTACCAGCCCGATGGACCCTATGAGAATCGCCCAATCCCAGAACGTCGCACTGAAATATCGCCACTCGGTCGGCATGTAGTCCTGAGCGAGGGCACTCACGACGAACTGATAGCGCTCGATCCACATCCCCACCACGATGCCGAGCGATATCAGGCCGAGCGCCGGCTTGCAGCGCCGCACCCGGGGAAACCACAGCAGCTGCGGTATGAAGATGTTGAGAGTGTTTCGCGCCCAGTATGCCGCGCCGTAGTGTCCGAAGGCGGCGGCATGAAACTCGGTCACCTTGGCGGTATCTCCCGAATAAAGAGGATCCATCACTTCCATCAGATAGCAGTACGCGAGCACCAGCCCCGTGGTCAGCATGAGCTTCGCGATCACCTCGAGATGCCGCTCGGTGATGATGGACTCGAGGGAATAGAGCCTTCTCAAGGGGATGACGAGGCAGAGCACTACTGCCCAACCCGAGTACAGGGCGCCAATGAAGAAATAAGGTGGCCATTGCGTCGAGTGCCAGCCCGCGATGAGACCCGCGGCAAAGTCGAGCCCGACGATGCTGTGCACCGAAACGACCATCGGCGCCATGATCCCCGCCATCACGAGGTAGGCCGCCTTGTAGCTGCGCCAGTCGCGCGCCGAGCCGCGCCAGCCGAGCGCGAGGACGCCGTAGACGAGGCGTTGTCCGCGCGTCACCGCCCGATCCCGCAGTGTCGCGCAGTCGGGAATGAGCCCGATGTATGAGAAAACGAGCGAGCAGAGGATGTAGCAGAGCAGAGCAGCGAAGTCCCAGATGAGCGGACTGAGGAACTGCGGCCCGATGCCCATCACCGAGGGATAGGGAAAGAGCCAGTAGAAGAGGCCCTGCCTTCCCAGGTGCAGGATGGGCATCATTCCCGCTGCTGCCGCGGCGAAGATGGTGAGGGTCTCGGCGATGCGATTGACGCCGTTGCGCCAATCCGCCCCCGTCAGATAGAAGAGCGAGGAGATGAAGGTCCCGCCGCTGGCAATGCCGATCCACCACACGTAGTTGGCGAGTGCGAACCCCCAGGCGACCGGAATGTTCACTCCCCAGACGCCGACTCCCTCCACGAATGTCCAGGTACACGCGATCACGAAGAGTAGGAAAAGCGCCGCTGCGACGGCGGTGGCCAGATACCACCAGCGCGGCGTTTTTCTGCTGAGGACGATATCGCTGAGCCTCTTGCTGACCGAGAAAAAGGTCTCCGCGGGAGAGATGACCGGCGGCTGGACGGCATTCTCGTCCACGACAGCGTCAGCCATCTTTCACTTCCGGGTTCGGATTGCGAATGAGCGCCTCGTAGCTCGTTCGCGGACGCGTGTTGAGCGATGCCAGCATCACGTAATCGAGCGGGCTCGCCTTGCGCTTGGCGACCGCGCTCTCAGGGTCGTTTCGGTCACCGAAGGTGATGGCCTGCGTCGGGCAGGCCTGCTGGCAGGCAGTCACCACCTCGCCGTCACGGACTTTTCGATTCTCTCGATCCGCGTCGATCATCGCCGCTCTGGTGCGTTGCACGCAGTAGGTACATTTCTCCATGACTCCGCGCGCTCGAACCGTCACCTCGGGATTCCAGGACTCCCGGGGGCGCGCATCGGCGGCCGTATAGTCGTAGAAGTTGAAGCGCCGCACCTTGTATGGGCAGTTGTTCGAGCAGAACCGCGTGCCGACGCAGCGGTTGTAGACCATGACGTTCACGCCTTCGGAGTCATGCACGGTCGCATGCACGGGGCAGACGACTTCGCAGGGGGCGTCCTCGCACTGCATGCAGGGGACGGGCTGAAAGACCGTTTTGGGATCCTCCGCGGACCCCGAGTAGTAGCGATCGATGCGGAGCCAGTGCATCTCCCGCCCTCGCAACACCTCGGCTTTGCCGACCACCGGGCTGTTGTTCTCCGCCTGGCACGCGGCGACGCATGCCTGGCAACCGATGCAAGCGTTGAGATTGATGCTCATGGCCCAGGCGATGCCGTCGTAGCGGACGGGGGCGTAGAGCGACTGAGCGGGCGCTTCGCCTCTCAGGAAGTCCGCGTTCTCGAGAAACTGCCCGAGCGTCCCTTCATGAATGAGATCGCGGCCATCCGCCGGAGCTTCGCTCTGCACCGGAGCGAACGCATGACGCAGTCCCGTACCGCGAATCGACACGCCTTTTGCTTGCCAGCGACTCGCCTGGGTTCTCAGTACGTACGCATCGAACCCGACACCCTGGCCCACGGGACCGCAAGCACGCCGGCCGAAACCGAGCGGCAGCGTGACACAGTCGTCGGCCTGTCCGGGTAAGACCCAGACAGGCGCGCGAATGCGCCGACCACCCTGCCCGATCTCGATGATGTCGCCTGAATCGAGCCGAAACTGCGCCGCGGTGCGCGGCGAGACCAGTGCCGCATTGTCCCAAGTGAGGCGGGTGAACGGACGCCCCATCTCCTGGAGCCAGCCATTGTCGGCGAAGCGACCGTCCCACACGAACGGATCGGGACGAAACAACACAGTGACTCCGGCCACCGTGTCGATGGGCGGCGGCAGGGAACGCGCGAAGTCGGCGCGAAGCGAGACCTTGACGGTTGGTGCGGCGGTCCCCGGCACAACGCCCGCCCGCAGTGCTTCGGTCCAGAAGGAATCGAAGTCGCGCACCGCCGCCCTCTTCCCATTCTCTTGCCAACGCGAGCGCACGATCTCGTGTCCGTCGGGCCGATCCGCACCCTGCAGCAGCGCGAACAGCTCATGCGCGGAGCGCCGGTCCGCTTGTGTTCTGATCTGCGGTTGCAGGATGGTCGCCGTGCCATCGAAGGCGCGAACGTCACTCCACGCCTCATACTCGTGCGCTTCAGGAACATGCCAGGTGGCGGCAGCAGCGGTCTCATCCGCATACTGTCCGAGGTAGACGGAGAGAGGAACCCGAGCAAGCGCGCCGGCAAAGTCCAGGTCTGCGGGTGCTGAAAATGCCGGATTCGCGGCGCCGATGATGACCAGCGTATCGATTTCGCCCCGCAACATGGCGTCGGTCAGATCTGCCAGGGAGGACTGCTCGCCCGCGGGCGCGACTACGACGGGATCAATGAACCTTACGGTCTGCCCGTGCGCCCCGATAGCCTGGTTGACCGAGTGCGCCAGTGCGTGGACTCCTGTCGCCTCCGCACTTCCGACGTGCACGAGCGCGTGGCCCCGAGCACCCCGGAGGTCGGCGGCGATGACATCGAGAGCCTGGGAGTGCCGGTGATCGAGCTCAGCCCATTCCCCAGGGGCCACCCCGAGCGCGCCCGCGAGACGACGTAGCGCGCCCTCGATCTCGGCCGGAGACAGGATGAGCCGGTGATCCGCCTTCGCGCCCGCGAGCGTCGGGGTGCTCTCGAGAGCATAAAGCCGACTCATGCGCTCTCGCCTCTCGGCGGCCAGGCGCCGCGAGGCGAACTCGCGCGCGAAACGCAGATGGCCCGGTGCGGAATCCAGGAAATCGCTGCCGACCGCGACCACCACATCCGCCGCTGCAAACGCTGGCACCGCTTCGACCGGCCGTCCAAACGCCATTTGCGCCCCGGCTCGCACGGCATCGCGATCGACCGCTTCCCATTGGAACCAACGCAACCCGGGAAACGAAGCCTGGAGGCCGGCAATCTGGCCCGCGAGAGTCGGTGAGGTCACCGCACCCGTGAGGAGCGCAAGCGTCGCCCCTTTGCGGCCAACGAGCTGCGGTCGACGCTGCAGTAACTCCGTGGCAAGCCCCTCCCAGGTCGCTATCGAGCCGCGACGCGTCAGCGCCTGCGGCACGATATGGATCGTAGAGGCCCAGGATGCTCGCCTGACCGATGGCGCTCGTTGCCCCGAGGCTCGCCGGGTGATCGGGATTGCCCTCCACCTTGATCGGCCGACCCATCCTATGCGCGATGAGCACGCCCGACCCGTAGCCCTGCTGCGAAATCGCGGTGGCGTAGTAGCGGGCTCGGCCCGGAACGATTCCGGGAGGCTGTTCGACGTAGGATTGTCGGTACCGGGGGTCGACCTCTGGTCCGCAACCCGCGAGCCCTGCGAGAGCCATCGAGGCCGCCGCCAGCTGCAGGAAGCGTCGCCGGTCGGGATCTGGCGCCCCAGCTGCAAAGCCAGGGTAAGCGACGCGGAGGCGCTCAATCGCCTCCGGCGTCGCCGCAAGCTCCGCGAGACTGTTCCAATACTCGCGTCCCGACTGCGGTGGCCGCGCGCGATCGATCATCGATGGCACACCGAGCAATCGGTGAGAGTCCGGGGATGGATATGGTAGAGCGCCATGAGATCCCGCCCCGAAGGCGTCGTCGGGGTTCTGCGCCAATGCGGATCGAAGACCGCCGCGGGCGGCCGCAGGTGCGGCGCGGGATTGCGGTGACAGGCGAGACACCAGCTCATATAGAGTGCCTTGGCCTTGTACGTCAGCGGCATGTCACCGATCGGCCCATGGCACTCCGTGCAGCCGACACCCTTCGCGATATGAATGCTGTGATCGAAATACACGTAATCCGGCAGCGTGTACACGGCGCGCCACTCGATCGGCTTGTTCTCTGCCAAGCTCCGGCGCACGGGCGCCAGCATCGCGGCATGCGTCCAGATCTGAGAGTGACAAGTCATGCAGGTCTCCGTCGGTGGCATCCCGGCATTGCTCGCGGTCTCGACTGAATCGTGACAGTAGCGACAATCGATCCCGAGCTCACTGACGTGATGCTTGTGGCTGAAGGGCACGGGCTGGATCGGTGTGAATCCGACCTCAGTGTTGTAGTCCGTGAGCGGCACGCCCCAAA
Source organism: uncultured Pseudomonadota bacterium (assembly GCA_963726045.1). Taxonomy (GTDB): domain Bacteria; phylum Pseudomonadota; class Gammaproteobacteria; order Steroidobacterales; family Steroidobacteraceae; genus 13-2-20CM-66-19. The sequence goes on along the minus strand of CAVSAZ010000004.1, from coordinate 1,536,778 downwards.
CGAGCAGAGAGCAGCAGAGGCCGCCGACGGCGATGCCGGCTAAGCCAAGCCGCATGAGCAGGTTTGCTCTAGGGGTAAAGATCGCCGGCATTTCGCCTTTCCGTCCGGTGTGCCCCCAACGGTCCGCGCGGAGCGTGGTTCCGCCTGTCGGCGCCGCAAACGGAACCTTTGTGCAACACCGCCGTTAGCAGAATGCACCTCCCCTCCAGGCGAGTCATGAGCAGTATTCGACGGCGCGATGTGTTGACCGGTGCAGCGCTCGCGCTTGCCGGCGGGGCGGTCGTGCACGCCGGCGTGATCAGGGGCAAGCTCCCCTGGCGGCCGGACGCAGCCTCGCCGCCGCCGCGGGTCGAGCCGGGGCCGTGTCAGTTCTTCACTACCGAAGAAGTCCCCACGATCGAGGCTTTGGCCGATCGCATCATTCCGCCCGACCCCGAGACTCCCGGCGGCAAGGACGCGGGCTGTGTCGTTTACCTCGACCGGCAACTCGCTGGAGCGTACGGCGGCGCCGCGGGCCTCTACGAGCGCGGCCCATTTGTCCCGGGCGTCGAACAACAGGGCCCGCAATCCTCAAAAACGCCCGCTGAGGCTTATCGGGCCGCGCTGCGCGCGCTCGATGAGTATTGTCGCGCCGGCGGGGAGCACGGCGCGACGCGCGGCCAGCGCTTTGCCGAGCTTGCGCCCGAGGAACAGGATGAAGTGCTGCAGGGCATGGAGAGCGGCAGCGTGCACCTTGTCGGCATCGATGCGAAGCAGTTCTTCACGATACTGCTCAAGGACATCCAGCAGGGCTTCTTCGCCGATCCCGATCTACGGCGGCAATCGCGACATGTGCGCCTGGAAGATGATCGGCTTTCCCGGGCGCCCGCTATGACTATCGCGACTGGGTGAGCCGCCACAACGAGCGCTATCCGCTACCACCCGTCAGCATCGGCGGGCCGCGCGGACTGGACGCCGAAGGCGGCTGAGACGCGCCATGGCTCGCAGACTTCCGCACAAGGACGTCGTCGATCGTCGGACTGGGATGGACCGGATCGATCCTGGCGCAACGAGCTCACCGATGCGGGGCTGGAGGTGATCGCGATCGAGCGCGGCCCCTGGCGCAACACCGCGACGGACTACCCGCCGAACTACGCGCAGGATGAGCTGCGCTACCGCATCCGCCACGAGCTCTTCCTGCAGCCGGCGCAGACGACCTTCACCTTCCGCAACAAGATGAGCGAGACGGCGCTGCCCATCCGCACCTGGGGCGCCTTCATGCCGCCCAACGGCGTGGGCGGCGGCGGCGTGCACTGGAACGCCGAGACCTGGCGCTTCCTGCCCACCGATTTCGTGCTGCGCACGCATCTGACGCAGCGCTATGGCGCGCGCTTTCTGCCGGCCGACATGACGATCCAGGACTGGGGCGTCACTTATGCGGAGCTCGAGCCGCACTACGATCGGTTCGAATATCTGTGCGGCACCTGCGGGCACGGCCGGCAACCTGCACGGGCAAGATCCAGCCGGGCGGCAATCCCGTTCGAGGGCCCGCGCTCGCGGCCTTATCCGAACCCGCCGCAGGCAGCAGCCCTTCAGTCACACGCTGTTCGCGCAGGCGGCGCGCGAGCTGGGCTACAAGCCGTTCCCGCAGCCCTCGGGCAATCTGTCGCAGGCCTACCGCAATCCGCTCGGCGTGCGCCTGGGGCCGTGCACGCTACTGCGGCTTCTGCGAGTGGTTCGGCTGCGGCAACTATTCCAAGGCGAGTCCGCAGACGACCATCCTGCCGGTGCTGGTGCGCAAGCCCAATTTCACGGCGCGCGATCAGTGCGAGGTCACGCGCATCAACATCGATGCGAGCGGCAAGCCGCGCCACCGGCGTGACCTTCGTCGACACCAGCGGGCAGGAATGGGAGCAGCCCGCGGATCTGGTGATCCTCTGCGGCCTACACGATCTTCAACGTGCAGCTGCTGCTGCTCTCGAAGATCGGCCAGCCCTACGACCCGGTGGCCAATCGCGGCGTCATCGGCCGCAACTTCACCCACCAGACGATCTCGGATGTGGTGAGCTTCTTCGATCCGAAGAAGTTCATCTTCAATCCCTTCATCGCCTCCGGCGCCATCGGCATGTGCATCGATGAGTTCAACGGCGACAACTTCGATCACGGGCCGCACGGCTTCGTGGGCGGCGGCTACATGGGGCAGGTGCAGACCAACGGCCGGCCGATCGAGACCACGCCGGTTCCGCCCGGCACCCCCAAGTGGGGCGCGAAGTGGAAGCAGGCGGTGCAAGGACAACTACCTGAGCGCGCACCAAGCCGGGCACCGGCGTTCACGGCAGCATGTACAGCTACCGCGATGTGTATCTCGATCTCGACCCGACCTACAACGACCGCCTCGGCCGGCCGCTGGTGCGCATCACCATGGACTTTCACGACAACGAGCTCAAGCAGAACCGCTTCCTCACCGATCGTTTCGCCGAGATCTTCCAGGCCATGGGCGCGCAGCAGATGGAGAAGCAGTATCGCCAGGCGCCGTACGACATCACCGACTACCAGACCACTCATCTGTGCGGCGGCGCGATCATGGGCACGGATCCCGAAGACGAGCGCGCTCAACCGCTACCTGCAGAGCTGGGACGTGCCGAACCTGTTCGTGATGGGCGCCAGCGCCTTTCCGCAGAACGCCGGCTACAACCCGACCGGCACGGTCGCGGCGCTGGCGTACTGGTCGGCGGAGGCGATCCGCACGCGCTATCTGCAGAATCCCGGCCCGCTCGTGCACACGTGAGCCGATGTCCCGATCTCGCCGCAACGTTCTATCGCTAGTGGCGGCTGTTGCGGCGTTGCTGTCGGCCAGCGCCTGCGTGCGCGCGGACAGTCAGGGCGATCCGCAGGACTTCGCCGTCATCGAGCATGGCCGCTATCTCGTCACTCTTGCGGACTGCACCGCATGTCACGCCGATCCCACCAGAGGCGACAGCCCCTTCGGCGGCGGCCGGCCGGTCGCAACGCCGTTCGGCACCCTGGTGGCGCCAAACATCACGCCCGATCCGCAGACGGGCATTGGCAACTGGACGGCACAGCAATTCGATGATGCGATCCGCCGCGGACGGATGCCCGATGGCAAGCGGCTGTATCCGGCCATGCCGTTTCCTTATTTTGCCCGCATGTCCGCCGCTGATGTCGCGCGCCATTCGCGCGTATCTGGACACCGTGGCGCCGGTGCATCACGCCGTGGTCGCCGACCAGTTGCCCTTCCCGCTCTCCATTCGCGTCGAGCATGGTCTTCTGGGACTGGCTCTATTTCCGGGCCGGTGAGTGGCGCCCCGATCAGGCCAGGTCCGCTGCGTGGAACCGTGGCGCGTACATCGTCCAGGGACCCGGTCACTGCGGCGCCTGTCATACTCCGAAAACACTCCTCGGAGGCGACGAGCACAGCCGCGCGCTGCAGGGCTACTCCCTCCAGGGTTGGTTCGCGCCGGATCTCACCGATGATGCGGCGCACGGGCTCGCCGCCTGGACCACGACCGACATCGCCGAGTATCTGAAGACGGGCCACAACCGCTTCGAAGCCGCCTCGGGCCCGATGGCCGACGAGGTGGAGCACTCGAGTTCCGGCATGACGACTGATGACGTCGCCGCGATCGCCACGTACCTCAAGAGTGAAGACAGCGCACCGCAGAGCGGAACGCCGGTTGCTGCCGACGACCCGGCAATGACGGCGGGCGCTGCCATTTATCGCGACACCTGTGCCGGGTGCCACCAGATCGACGGCAGCGGCGTGGCGTATCTCATCCCTAACCTCGCAGGGTCGGCGGCGGTTGCCTCACGCGATCCCACGACCGTGCTGCGGGTGATACTACATGGAGCGGCAAGCGCGGCCACGCGCGAGGAGCCCACCGCACCGCAAATGCCTTCGTACGGGGGGCAGCTGAGCGACGTGCAGGTGGCAGCTGTGGCGACATACGTGCGCAACAGTTGGGGTCATGGTGCTGGAGCCGTCCCTGAATCGGCTGCGCGCTCCGTGCGGCAGAACTCGAACAACAGATGATGCAGTCAATGAGGAGCGCTCGTGCATAGATCTTCATCCCCCAGTCCTCGTACCGTCATCGTCACCGGCGGGACGGCCGGGGTCGGCCGCGCGATAGCACACCGATTTGCCCAGGCAGGCGATCGTGTTGGAATCATCGCCCGCGACCCGCAGGCGCTCGAGGAGGCGTGCAAGGAGCTCTCTGAGCTTGGCGTCGAGTGCACCACCGAAGCCGTCGATGTCGCTGACGCTGGCGCAATGTTTGCGGCTGCCGAGCGGCTCGAGGGCCGCCTCGGCAAGATCGATATCTGGATCAATGATGCGATGGAAACCGTTTTCTCGACGGTCGCGGACCTGAGTCCCGAGGAGTTTCGGCGGGTGACGGAGGTAACTTACCTCGGCTTCGTCTACGGCACCATGGCGGCGCTCAAATCGATGCGGCCGCGCCGCAGCGGCCGGATCATACAGATCGGCTCGGCGCTCGCGTATCGGGGCATTCCGCTGCAGGCCGCCTACTGCGGAGCCAAGCACGCCATCCGGGGCTTCACTGACTCGCTGCGTGCCGAGCTCATGCACGAGCGGTCCCCAGTCCACATCAGCATCATCGAGCTGCCGGCGGTCAACACGCCGCAGTTCGATTGGGCCCGGGCTCACCTGGCGCGAACGCCGCGGCCGATGGGGCGTCCCGTCGAGCCCGAAGTGGTGGCGGACGCCGTTTTTAGGGTCGCACGCGGTTCCTGGCGGGAATACTGGCTCGGTCTTCCCACGATCCTGACGATCCTGGGAAACGCTGTGGTGCCCGCTTACCTCGATCGGTATCTTGCGCGTACCGCGGTCGCAGGCCAACAGACGGATACCCCTGTCCCGTCCGACCGGCGCGACAACCTGGAACAGCCGGTGAAGGGATTGCACCGTACCCGCGGCTCGTTCGGGTCGGAAGCGCTATCGCACGCCCCGCTGGTAGCGGGAGAGCCTGCCCGCCTCGCCGCATTTGCCGCCGTAGCCCTGGTGTTCATGGCCCTCGGAGCAAGTCTCGCCGCAGCCGGGCGCAGCGGCCGCCGCCGGAGGTCGTGGCCTCCCAGGCTGACCCGGCGCTAGAGCTCGCCGCGGGCCGCGAGCGCCCCGATCCGGTCCGCGGTACGGCAGGCGATGGCCTGGATGGTGAGTGAAGGATTGACACCGCCCACGGTGGGAAACACCGAGCCATCACAGATCCAGAGATTGGGGACGTCCCAGGAGCGACAGTCGGCATCAACCACACTCGTCGCCGGGCTTGCTCCCATGCGGGCCGTTCCGTTGAGATGACAGGTGTCGTCGTCCTCATCCCAGATCTCGTGCGCATCCACGACCTCCAGCGAGCGGCGCATGAAGCCCAGGGCGTGCCGGATGAGACGCTGATCGTTATCGCAGTACGCGAAGGTGACACGCGGCACGGGTAGCCCGTACGAGTCCTTGAGGTCGGACAGCGTCACACCGTTGCGCTCCTGCGGCAGGCACTCGCCGACGATCTTGAGTCCCACCTGGTGGTTGTATTGCTCCATCTCATCGAGCAGCCTTTGGCCCCACAGGCCCCGTTTTGCCAGCGTCTCGGCCCAGGCGATCGGCAATGGCCCCTGACTCATGTAGCAATAGCCGCCGAAGAAGTCCTTGCCCGTGTCGCAATAGTTCCAGTGCTCGGTGATCGCGAGAGAGGGAGGCCCCTTGTAGGCACGGACCTCGCGATCCATCACGCCCCAGACCGCCTGGTTCGATTGCACCATGAGGTTCCTGCCGAGGAGTCCCGAGGAGTTGGCGAGTCCTTGTGGGAAGCGGCTGCTCGCGGAGTTTAGGAGCAGCCGCGGCGTCTCGATTGCGTATCCTGCGACGACGACATTGCGGGCGCGCTGGAATTTCCAACGTCCCTCCCGGTGATAGCGCACACCGGTCACACGCCCCTGTGTGTCGTGCTCGACCTGTCCCACCATTGCAAGATCGCGGATCTCCGCTCCAGCCGCGAGTGCGCGCGGCAGCCACGTCACGAGCACGCTCTGCTTGGCGTTGGTCGCACAACCGATCACACACATGCCCCGATAGACGCAAGGATGCGCATGACCATGCGGTGCCGAGAGCGTCGCGAGCGGCGTCGGCGTCCAGTCGATGCCGAGCGCCTCAGCTCCCTGAGCCAGGGCCAGCCCGGCCGCATTGAGCTCGTGTGGGCGATACGGATAGCGGGGACGCTTCGGACCCCAGGGATAGCGCACGGGTCCCGAGATGTTGAGCACTCGCTCGACTTCGCCGTAATAGCGCCACATCTCGCGCCAGTCGAGCGGCCAATCCACTCCGTATCCCAGGCTGCTCCGCGCCTTGAACCATTCGGGCCGAAACCGCAGCGAGACCATCGCAAAGTGGACCGTGGAACCGCCGACGGACTTACCCGAGTTGTTGGCGCCGAGCTGCAGCGGATTCTCACCGTCGACCAGGCGCTCGTCGGTCCAGTAGAGTTTGGCTTGATGATGTTCATCGGAGGCAAAGTCCTCCAACGGCCGCCAGTACGGTCCCGCATCGAGGGCCACCACCGAAAACCCGTATTCGGCGAGTTTGCAGGCGAGAGTTCCACCGCCCGCGCCCGTACCGACGATTGCGAAGTCGACCTCCTCATCGTCGGAGTACTCGCGCATCGGGACCCAGCCGCCGGGGCGAAACACGTCAGGGGCGCGGCCCCGCATGGCCCGCGGGGAATCGCTAGCGCCGGCCGACACGCAGGTTCTCGCGTTGAGCTTGCTCTACCCGTCCTGGGCGCGCTTCAGCAGCTTCCCACGGGTCGCGCCGATCGTAGTCCATGCGAACGTAGCCTCGGGGAGCGGCCGGCCCGCCGAAGCCGATCTCATTCCAGGCATGAGGATGTGCGTAGTATGCATTTAAAATGTCGTGCAGCAGCCGCTTCGCGAAGAAGAGCGCGGGCGGCAGGTCGCCCCAGGAGGGATCGTGAGCCTCCCCTCGTTGCACGGCAGTGAGGACGGCATCCTGCTCGACACTGTTCAACTCGCTGAAAGCGCTTTTTTGCAGGCCGCGAGCCTCGGCATCGAGCGCGAGAAGGCCGCGACGCCATGTCTCCCGTAGCGGCGGCAGACGCGTATCCCGATAGCCCTCGCCACTATCGGCGACGAGTTTCTGGTCGATCATCGCGGCGATCGGAGCGGGGCGAGCGCGCCCGGAGGGTTGCGGCACGATCCGAGCGCATACGGCCTGGAGCGTTGCCCACTCCGCGTCGGTGAAGAATCGATGGGCCGCGGGATCAATGGCGAGGCGCTCATCGATGACGCGTCGCGTCTGTGCGTTCCACGACTGCGAATTGCGCTTGGCGAGAACATCGTAGCCGGGGTAACGGTCGCTCACGGACGCTCCCTGCGCAGTAGCAGCGCTGCCAACCCTGAGAGGGCCAGGGCCGTGAACCCGGGCGGCGCCGGGATCGGAGGGCCGTTGAGCAGGTTCTGGCTCCAATTGCGCCATCCGCCCATGTTTCGCGACACACCGTAGGCGTGGAAGCCCATGCCCGCGAGGCCGAGAGCCGCCGTCAGTTTGAGCCATGCCCGGGTGAGCCTCTGCACGCCCCGAGCCCGCGACCAGCTCGACCAGACGAGCAGAGCCGCGCCCACTGGCGGCACGGTCACGGGTAACACCATGGCGGGGTTGTGGTAGGCGCCGCGAAAGTGCAGCAGCGCCGCCTCGGCGGTCGTTCCGGCGAGACCCACCGCGCTCACCATCGCGAGGAGGCGATCGGCGGACATCCCAAAAAGCTGCGCGCCGCGCGCTGCGGGCGCTTTGCGCAGCTGCTCCGCGCTCAAACCCAACACGCCCGCCAGGGCGAGCGCGGCGGGCGCGCCGACGGGCGCCGCGTAGAAAAGATTGAGCCAGGACACGCCACCCGGCCGCTTGGCCACGTTGTAGGCGTGGAAGCCAAGACCGGCCAGCCCGACGATCGCTGCTGCCGCGTACAGGGAACTGCGTCTGCGGTCTGCTCCGGCGCTCGAATCGCATGCCGCGAGGAGCCCGGCGCCGATCGTGGCGGCCGCGGCGGCAAGCGGGGTATACATCGCACGATTGTTGAACGAGCCGCGGTAGTGCTCGATGGCGCTGTCGGTCAGAACCGAGCTTCCGAGGAGCGCCGCGGTCAGCCCGAGTCGGCGGGCCGCACGGATCGAGGTGCGGGAAGGTTTCATAGGCTTTACCCCCACGACTCAGTCATGCTCGGTGCGTTGGCCCGGCAGAATCGAGCTCAACACCTGCCTCGCCGCCCCTTTGATGAGCCCGACTTCATCCGGATCGCCCTTGAGCAGCGCCTGCGCTAAGTGCTTCGCCTGCTCGAAGGTGATGTGCGGCGGCAACGGCGGCACCTCCGGATCGGTTTTGACCTCGAGCACCACCGGCCGATTCGAGGCGAGCGCCCGCTCCCACGCCGCGGCCAGGTCCGCCGGCCGGTCGACGTAGATCCCCTCGAGGCCGATCAGTTCCGCGAAGCGGTGATAGGGCACGTTCGGGATGTCCTGCGAAGCGGAGAACTTCGGATCTCCCTCCATCACGCGCTGCTCCCAGGTGACCTGGTTGAGGTCCTCGTTGTTGAAGACACAGACGATCCACTGCGGATTGGCCCACTCGCGCCAGTACTTGGCCACGGTGATCAACTCCGCCATGTTGTTCATCTGCATGGCCCCATCGCCCACCAGCGCTATGACGGGACGATCGGGGTGCGCGAACTTGGCCGCGATCGCATAGGGCACCGCCGCTCCCATGGAAGCGAGGCCGCCGGAGAGAGAGGCCATCATGCCGCGGCGGATCTTGATGTCGCGCGCATACCAATTGGCGCAGGAGCCCGAGTCGCTCGTGAGAATCACGTTCGCCGGCAGCCGCGGCGAGAGCTCCCATGTCACCCGTTGGGGATTGACGGGGTTCGCCGGCTGCATCGCTCGCTCCTCGAGAGTCTTCCACCATCGTTCGCAGGTTCTTGGCGATCGCATCGCGCCAGGCACTGTCCTGCTTCGCCTCGAGCAGCGGCAGGAGCGCCCGCAGCGTCTCCGCCGAATCGCCCACGAGACTGACCTCCATTGGATAGCGGAGCGAGAGCATATCGGGGGCCAGATCGATCTGAACGCCCCGGGCCTGACCCTCACGAGGCAGGAACTCCGAGTACGGAAACCCCGAGCCGATCATGAGCAGCGTGTCGCACTCGGTCATCAACCGGTAGCTCGGCTCTGTCCCGAGCAGCCCAATGGAGCCTGTCACCCAGGGCAGGTCGTCCGGCAGAACTGCCTTGCCGAGCAGCGCCTTCGCCACGCCGGCGCCGAGTCGGTTCGCGACAGCGATGACCTCGTCCGTGGCCTCGAGAGCACCCGCACCGACCAGAATCGCGACCTTCTTGCCCGCATTGAGGACCTCGGCCGCGCGGCGCAGATCCGCCTCGTAGGGAACTGTCTTCGGGCGCGAATAACCCACTCCCGAATGCAACGTGCCATGCGCACGGGGCGGCTCCTCATATGGAGTATCCTGCAGATCGTTCGGCAGGATGATCGCGGTCACGCGACGCTCGCCGAGCGCGACGCGAATCGCACGATCGACCAGATGTCGAACCTGCGCAGGCGCGGAGGCCTGCTGCACGAATGCGCCGGCCACGTCCTTGAATAGACTCGGCAGATCGACCTCCTGTTGATAATGGCCGCCGAGTGCGGTGCGCGCCTGCTGGCCGGTGATCGCAAGCACCGGCATGTGATCGAGCCGCGCGTCGTAGAGCCCGGTCACGAGGTGCGAAGCACCCGGCCCGGAAGTGGCGATGCATACGCCGAGCTCGCCCGAGAACTTGGCATAAGCCGAAGCCATGAACGCGGCCATTTCCTCGTGTCGGGCCTGGACGAACTTAATCTTCCCCCCGGCACGTCGGAGCGCGCCAAACACCCCGTTGATGCCATCACCGGGGTAGCCGAAGATCGTTCGTACACCCCAGGCGTGGAGTCGCTCGACGAAGAAATCACCTACCGTTTGCGTCATGTTCTCACGCCTTCCTCTTGAAGAATTGCACCGCCCGCTCATGCTTTTCCGCGGCCGCACGCGTATCAAACGTCCCGAGATTCCGCCTGCGCCCGGTCTTCGCGTCAGCTTTGCGCGAATAAAGCCGGTACTTTCCCGATTTGAGCTTGCGGATCACGTATCGCTCTTCGCAACCCACGTGCCGGCACGAGGGAATTGCAGCCGGGCACGGCGGTTGCTTCAACCTTGGCTATGGCTCGGCGTAAAGCCGAGGATCAGACGAGGAAAACGAATGGCCGCCAATCCAAGATCAGTACTCTCACGCAGGTCGACGCAAAAAACGGCTTCGAGACCGGATTCGGAGCCGACCTCCGCGACCAGACCTGTCCCGACTCGTGTAGTCCTGCCGCCCGAGCAGGAGGATTCACCGGCGGTCGCACCCGATATCATCGCCACCGAGACCGGCTACGAATCCCACCACGAGGCGATCGCCAAAGCGGCCTACTATCTTGCGGAAGCTCGTGGCTTCGATCCCGGGCATGACGTCGACGATTGGTTAGCCGCCGAGGAGCAACTCGGTCTGCGCTAGACACGCTGCGGCCGGGTCCGAGCACCGGCGGCACCAGCGGAGAAAGATCCCGTGATCTGATGCTGCAGGCCCGCAGTCATCACAACGCGCGCTGGTAGCGATTCCCGGCCTTTGCACCGTGCTTGCGTCTGCGGTCATTCTGCTCTCGCAAGGATTCTGGCCAGTGGCGCTGTCGCAGGTCGCCACTGCGATCGCGGGGGCCGCCATCGGGCCAGCCGTGATCGGCATCACGCTCGGGATATTCCGCCACTCGGGCTTCAATCATCACAACGGCATCAATCAGTCGTACAACCACGCCGGCAACGCTGTCGGGGCAGCGCTCTCCGGATTCCTCGGCTGGAAGCTGGGCTTGCCGCAGTTTTCTGGCTCGCAGTAGCATTCGCAATTGCTTCAATAGTGTCCGTCGCCAGCATCCCGCGCGAGTCCATCGATGACCATATCGCTCGAGGACTGCGCCCGGACGGGCAACCCGGGGACAGGCCCGGTGGATTTGGGGCTCGCGCGGCATCGCTCACCCTCTTTCACCTCGGCAACGGCGCCATGCTGCCGCTCTATGGCCTGGCGGTGGTCGCAGCCAGGCAAGCGAATCCGGCAACGTTCGTGGCTGCCAAGATCGTTGTGGCACAGGCGACGATGGTTGTGGCTGGTTCTCCTGGTGTCTTTTGCAGCGCTGCCAGTCCGTGGACTGCTCGCCGCGCACCTCATCCAGAGCTGGGGCGTATTCCCTGTGCAGATCCTCGATGGCGTCGGTGCGGGGCTGCAGAGCGTCGCTGTCCCTGGACTCATTGTGCGCATCCTCAATGGCACCGGCCACGTGAACGCAGGCCAGGGAGCCATCATGACAGCGCAGGGCATCGGTGCCGCCTTGAGTCCGGCGATCGGCGGCTGGCTTGCCCAATGGTACGGTTATGGCACGACGTTCCTCATCCTCGGCAGCTGCGCTCTGGGCTCGGTGCTGATCTGGGTGCGATGGGCCGCAATTGTGTGAGTCGCCGTCGCCAGCACCGCGGTACCCGGGTCTACCTAGAGGCTATCAACACGGCGCAGGTCCCTCCGAAGGCGAACGAGCTCGACATGACCGTGCGCGCGCCTTCGCCGCTACGCGCGAGGTTGGGAACGTAATCGAGATCGCAGTCCGGCGCCGGCACCTTGAGGTGCATGGTCGGAAGCAACACATCCTGCTGCAGCGCCAACAATGCGATCGCCAGCTCGAGGGCGCCGCTCGCGCCGAGCAGGTGGCCGTGGATGGCTTTGGTCGCACTCACCGGGAGGCGGTAGGCCCGCTCGCCGAAGACTTCCTTGATCGCCGCGGTTTCGACGGAGTCGTTGGCCTGCGTGCCGGTCCCATGCGCGTTGATGCTATCGATGCTATCCGCAGCCAGATCTCCCGACCGTAGCGCCGCGCGCATGGCGGCGGCCTGGCCCGCGATGGTGGGCCGCGTGATATGACTGGCATCGGTCGCGAGTCCGTAGCCGAGGATCTCCCCATGAATGGGCGCGCCGCGCTCGACGGCGCGCGCCCAGTCCTCGAGCACGAGAATAGCCGCGCCTTCACCCAGCACGAATCCACTGCGATTCGCGGCGAAGGGCTTGCAGGAGGAGGCGGGATTGGTCGGATCCTCGCTCGCTAGGGTATGCATTGCCTCCCAGGCCTTCATCGCGCCGTACGAGAGCGGCGCTTCCGAGCCGCCGGTGATCGCGACGTCGATGTCACCGTGACACACGCGCAGCCACGCTTCGCCGATCGCGACACCAGAGGAAGAACAGGCCGTTGAATACGTGAGGTTCGGGCCGCTCAGCTGATGCTCTATTCCGATCCAGGAGGCGGGCGCGTTGGTCATGCCCATGAGGACGGTGAACGGCTTAAGGCGCTCGCGGCCGTCCCGATAGAGCGAGACATACCCTTCGTCGGTGGCGAGGGCGCCGCCCATGCCAGTGCCGACAAAGACTCCGACACGCGCGCGATCCGAGGCGGTGAGATCGAGCCGCGCTCCGACCAGCGCCTGGCGCGTGGCCACCAGTGCGAGCTGACTCACGCGGTCCATCATTCGAATCTGCTGCGGCGCGAAGTGCTCTTCGCCCTCGAAGCGCACGCAGGCGGCGAGCGGCGCGGCAAGATGGCCGGACCAGGGCGTCTCGATACGACGAATGGCGGAACAGCCCGCCGTCGCGCTGGCGAGCGCTTCCGCGCAGCTGTTGCCGAGCGGTGAGATGAGGCCGATACCGGTGACCGCGACGCGTCTCATACAGCCTGTGTCGCCACCTGCTGACTCGCCATCAGCCCATCGATGTACGTCGCCGCCTCTCCCAGGGTTCGGGAGGTCATGCCCTCGGGGGGCAGCTGCACCCCGAACTCTTCCTCGATGAAGAAGAGTATCTCGACCATGCCGAGAGAGTCGAGGCCGAGGGAGCCGAGCGCCTGCTCGGGCGTGAGTTGCGCAGGGTCGAGCTTGTAGTGCTGCACGAGGATTCGCGATAGTCGTTCGAACGTCGTCATGTTGAAGGCCCCTGGATGACACCGGGAAGGGTTGCCGACGGAAGCGTCACGGCGGAGCGTGTCTTGCCGCTCAGCCGTGCGACGATGGCGAGCAGCGCCGGGCGCCCGCCGCAGCAGCGGGAGGACCGGAGCGGCGAGGCGAGGACGCATCGCTGCGTGCGCGAAGCACGCCGCCAAGTGCATGCGCAGGGAAAAATGCCGGCGCCAGCGTGCGGCATAACGCCGCTGAATCTCGCGCCGGCACAGCTTTCCGCGCGTGTCGCGCCGCAATGCGTCCGCGGAGCCGAGCAGCTCCTCGCACAGGAGCCACGCGGACTGCAACGCCATGCTGATGCCTTCGCCGATGATCGGATGGACCTCACCGGCCGCATTGCCGATGCGAAAGGCGCTGTCCGAACCGCCTTCCAGGCGCACACCTGGACGGATCGGTCCGACGGCAAGCCAGGGGCCGACCCTGGAGGCGGGCGCCAGGGCCTCTCTCACCCCGCGACATTCGCGGCGCAGGAACGCTTCGATCGTGTCGCCGGCTCTCGAGCTCGTTCCGCCACCCTCGCGTCGGCAGGCCGCGAGCCTATCGCGCCGGATACAACCGGCCAGCGTGACCAGACCATCGCCCGCGACAACCATACCGCCGTAACCGCCGGCGAACGCCAACACGGGCAGAAGGCCGTGGTCCAAGGCGGCGTCCTGGAACGTCGCCTTGAATGCGAACAGGTCCGAAGGCCGGTGCTCGCCGCCGCAGCGTGAGCCCTCTCCGGGCGCCGGCTCCCAGGAGCCGTGTGCCCGAATGACCACAGGTGCGCACACCGTAACCAGGAGGCGATCCTTCGCGAGATCGACTTCGTAAGCGGCACCGTGCGCCTCCTCACGGACAGCAAGAGCGCTGCAGGGCTGGAAGGTCGTGGCTCCCGCGGCACGAGCCTGCTCGAGCAACAGCAAGTCGAGGTGCTCCCGTCCCAGAGCGCGCCCCCACGGTTGACCGCCCGCATCCGTTCCCGCGGGCAACCCGGCGATGATACTTTCCTCACCCCACCACAAGGCGACCCGCCGCAGCTCGGGCCCTGCCCTCCGCCGCAACGCCTCGCCTACACCCAGGACCTCCAGGAGCTGCAGATTGCTTGCCGCGACGCATTCGCCACAGACTTTGCGGCGCGGAAAGGGCTTCGCCTCGACGAGCGCCACCGACCAACCTGCCCGCGCCAGCAGAATGGCCGCGCTCGAGCCTGCCGGCCCCGCTCCGATGACGATCGCGTCGTAAGAGACTTCCATCAGACCGCATCACCGCGGGCGGCGACGAACAGGTGGCCGAACAGACCGGCGGGGCGCTCCTCCAACTTCCAACTGTCCGGGTTCGCCGGCCAGATGCGCGACAACTCGTCGTCCCGGAAACCGGCCTGTACGCTCACGACCGCATCGTGGAGAGTGTCGGCGCTCACCCCGAGGACAGGCAGTAGACGGCTGCCGATGAGCGCGGCGTAGCTGCGCCGTGGCTCGCAGGCGACGAACGCGGTGCATCGGTCCGCGACGGCCGACAATAACTCTCGCAGCGGATCCTCTTCGAAGTGATGCAGGAACAGGTTGGCCACGACCACATCCCAGTGTTCCGCGAGCTGCTGTTGAGTCGGGGCTCGAGCCCATTCGAGTACATCCACGATGAGCGGGCGCAGCGTCCAACCCAAATGGGCAAAAGCGGCAGCCGTTGCCTCCGGTACCAGGTCCTGCCGGTCGAGCAGCACCAGCTCGGTCGCGGGCCACGCCGATACGAGCCGTCTTGCAATCCGTAATGCCAAACTGCCGTCGCCGGCTCCAAGCTCGAGGATACGCAGCGGAACATGCTGTGACGCCCGCCCCAGGGCTTGCTCGAGGGCGCGGCTCACAATGCGGCAGCTTCCCAGCGCGCGATTGACGCGCTGCAGATCGCGCCGGGAGCGAATTGCGCGCGGGTCCGCCGGCAGCAGCTCATCGAGCAGCTCCGGGCGGACCGTACGGCCCCGAGGAATCAATCGACTCTCAGCAGCGCGCCGTGACAGCTGAAGCCCGCCCCGAATGTTCCGAGCCACCACCAGCCTCCCGCCGCGCCGCCTGCAAGGGCGGCCTGCAGCACGAAGTACACACACGCGCTCGAGAGATTGCCGTACTCCCGCAACACCGCGGCGCTGTATTGCAGATCCTCCGGCTGAAGTGCCAGCCGCTCCTGCAATGCAAGCAGCACATCGCGTCCTCCGGCGTGCATGATCCAGGAGCTTATCTGCGAGGTGTCGAGCTCGGCGCGTCCCAAGACGGTTCCGAGCACGCGCGCGGTGTACTCTGCCGCGAGTTGCGGCACGGGCCGGGTGAGGACATTGCGCAGCATGCCACCGCGTTGCTCGAACATCAGCGCCTCGCGCCGGCTGGGATCGAGAAGCGACTCGCTGTCCTGCCACTGGATTTTGCGGCGACCCGGATGAGGCGAGCTGGACAGGACCGCCGCGGCCGCGCCGTCTCCAAACAGACATGCGCTCACGAGGACGCCCGGATCATCATCGAGGTACATGGCCGCACTCGAGACCTCGACACAGATCGAGAGAACGTTGCGACAGTCGCTCGCGGAGTTCCGGCAGGGGCGTAACAGGGAATGGCTGAGGTGCATGTTGGGCAGCGCTGCTGCGCAACCCTGTCCAACGAGATCGAACGCCGCGTGTGTTCGGGCGCAGGCCGAGGCGCTCGATGACATACCCGGTGAGCCCGGGGCAAAGGTAGCCCGTGCAGGTGCTCACGACCACGGCATCGACGTCGCCTGCGGCCAGCTGCGCGTTGTCGAGAGCCGCGGCCCCAGCCCGGGCGGCGAGCTCCGGAGCCGTCTTGAGAAAGCGCCTGTGGAGCGTGTCCGGATCGATCCGGAATACCTCGGCCAGGGAGTCGACCGCAAGCCACCGCGCCTCCATGCCGTTCTCGCCAAGCAGCACGGCTCTTGCGAGGGCACGCGTGCGCCCGCTCAAGCGCTCGAACCAATCAGAGCGCCGGAGCGCGTCCCAGCAGTCGAGCTTGCTGTAGCGCGCGGATGGAGTCGCGGTGCCGATGCCATTCAGATACATACGGGTAGGTATCCCCCGAGGGGACTATAGGTTCCCCCGTGCCGCGAATTTTCATGCCGCAATCAGCCGCAGGATGCTACGGCTGACGGACGAGGCTCGCCGTCCTGCGGCCAGTGCTGCGGAGCCTTGCGGACTTTCGGCAGGTCATAGCCCATGGCCGCGATGCGCGCGAGCAGATGACGGTACTCGGTCTCGGGAATCTGCGGCGTGCGGGCCATCAGCCACATGTAATCGCGAGCGTCGCGAGCGACGATGACGGCGCTATAGTCCGGGGCCAGCCACGCCACGACGTACTGTTCGCGCAGCACCCAGAAGAGGTGAACCCGCCACTCGGCATTGCGGGACTCCGGGACGACGGTGGCGACCGAGTGGATCGTCTTCAGCGGGCCGTCGAAACCGGCCCTCGCGAAAGCGAAAGGAAGTGCAGATCGAGCCGTCGGGCTGCAGCCGGTAGCTCTCCACCGGATCGTATTCGTCGCTGCTCGAAACGAGTCGGTATCGAGGCGATGACATACCAGTCTCCCATGTAGCGCGAGAGATCCATCTGGCTCACGGGCGGGATGGGTTTCTCCGCGCGCGCGCCGTAGCAGGCAGCGAGTGCGCTGGCCATGAACACCATGGCGAGGTGTCTGGAGACTCTCATCGCACGAAGCTCCGCGGCAGCTGCCCGGCAACGCCGCCGCGGCAATCGGGGCGGACGAAGCGGTAATGCGCCAGCAGCCATTCCTGTCCGTCGGCATAACCGAAGAGCTCCGCGCAGGCCATCCAGAAGAGGCGCCAGCGGTGAAACCAGAGCCGCGCGCTGCCGCCGTAGGTCTGGCGCAGCACCGCCATGACTGCATCGCGGCAGCGGTCCTGCCGCTGCAGCCACGCGTTTGCGGTGTCGCGGTAGTGCCGTGCCGTCGAGCAGCCAACGCCCCTCGATGCGCATGTCGTGCTGGAAGCTCAACAGTGTGTCGGCGGAGGGCATGAGGCCACCGGTGAAGAAATGCCGGCCCAGCCAGTTGTCGTTGCCCGCCGGTCTCAAAGGGGTACATGAGCGTGCGGTGCGCGAAGATGTGCACGAAGAGCTTCCCTCCCGGCCTCAGCCAGCCCGCGATCCGGCTCATCAGAACCTGGTAGTTGCGCAGGTGCTCGAACATCTCCACCGAGACGCAGCGGTCGTACCCTCCGGCCGGCAGCGTCAGGGTGTTCACGTCGCGGGTGATCACGGACACGTTGGAAAGGCCGCGCGCCAGGCATTGCGCCTCGATGTATCGGCGTTGACTCGAGGAATTGGATACGGCGGTGATGCGAGCGTGCGGGTAACGCTCCGCCATCCAAAGCGTGAGCGACCCCCACCCGCAACCGAGCTCCAGGATCTCCTGATCGTCGCCGAGCTCTGCACGCTGGGCGTAGAGCGCCAGCATCGCCTCCTCGGCTGCGGCCAGCGTCTCATCGCCGCGCGGGTAGTAGCATGCAGGAGTACTTCAGCCGCGGACCGAGGCAGAGCGCGAAAAACGCTGGCGGCAGCTCGTAGTGCTGCGCGTTGGCCGCTTCGGTATGTATGGCGATCGGACTTTCACTGAGCTGCGCGAGGCCGCGGGCGAATCGCGCGGATTGCGCCTCCAGGCCGCCCCGACTCTCTTCGCGCAGGCGTTGCGCGCACATCCTGCGGATCCCGAGGCGCACGAGCGCATCGGGAAGCAACCCGCGCTCCGCAAGGCCAAGCAGGCCCGGCGCGGCACGGTCCGACTCGAGCTCATGGGGATCGAGCACGGTGGCGTTCATCGCATCTCCTCGACATGGGTCGAGCGCTGGGGAAACCAGGGAAACAACATCGGCGTGCGTGCGCTGATACTGGCGGTAGTCCTCTCCCCGGGTCCGTAGCGCCTGCGCCTCGGCCCAGGGAATGCCGCTGAGGAAGCGGAGGAAGACGAACATCAGCAAGCGGCCCCACCCAGGAGAGGCCCCAGAGGGGCGAGCCCGCAGCGAGCGCCACGTACGCGAACCAGTGCAGCCACTCGCAGAAGTAGTTGGGATGACGGCTGTAGCGCCACAGCCCGATGCGACAGGTTCGGCCCCGATGCGCGGGATCGGCGCGAAAGCGCGCCAGCTGCTCATCGGCTATCGTCTCGCCGAGCACGGCCAGCAGCCAGATCAGGATGCCGACCGCGAGCCACGGCAGCGCCAGATGCCGATTGACTGGCCACCGCGAGAAACGGCAATGCCAGGATCGCGACGGAGAGCGCCTGCAGCTGGAAGAACCCCAGCCAGCGCCGCTGATTCTCTTGCCAATGGGCTCGCAACTCGCGATATCGGCCATCCTCGCCTTCGCGTAGCACGCGCTTCCACAGGTGCGATGCCAGACGCAATCCCCAAGCGCCGCCCAGCACGCCGAGCAGCAGCCGTGGAGCGACAGCACCGGCACCGAGTGCAGCCAGCAACACGGCCGCGCCTCCCAGGCACGCGGCCCACAACACATCGACGATGCCCGCGTTGCGGTGCCGTCGCTGCCATTGCCAGCCGCGAGCATCATTGCGGCGGCAAGCAGCCAGACCAGAAGCAGGACCACGCCATCCGCTCATGACGCGCCACTCCGCGTCAGGCGTGCGGAGCCAATGCCGGGCGAGCACGGTCAGGCAGGGAAAGGCGATGGCCCAACCGACCGCCAGCGCGAGCAGGCTCAGCCACTGCGGTGAGGAGCAGCAGCACTGCGTGCCAGCCGCGCGCCGCGCCGAGGTAGGCGAGCGGGCCGCCCACCGCGCCGAAAGCGGCCGCGAGCCAGGGCCGGGCGTGCAGATAGCCGAAAAGCGGCACCACGGTGAGTGCGAATGCCGCCCACAGCGCCATGAGCCACGCCGGATGCGACGGCAGCGGCCACGGAGCGGCGTAACGGATGAGCCCGAAATGACCCCAGATGCCTTCCAGGATCACACCGAGCAGCAACGCCACGGCGATCAGCTTCAGCTCCACTCGGCGGTGCGTCGAGCCGGCCAGTCGCCACAGCGCGAACACCATCGTCGCCACGACACCCGGCCAAACGAGCCCGTGGCCCGCGCCGATCACGGCGGCGAACCAGACGAGCTCGTATGCGACGAGCGTGATCCAGAACTTCACTCGCCCAAATCCCCGCGCGGAGCCGCGTGGGTGCGCCGCCAGCCCGGCTTGCGCGAGCAGCAGATGCGCGACCCCGATCGAGCGCTCGCGAAAGCCGCCCTCGCAGTAGGCGAGGTAGAACTCCCACATCCTGATGAAGCGCTCATCGAAGCCCTGAGCGCGCACCTCGGGGAGTCGAGCCAGGAAGCGCCGCCGCCACGCCTCGAGCGTGCGTGCGTAGGAATCGCCGAAATCCTGCAGCGCCACGAGCCCCAGCCGGCTCGCACGGGTCTTCGCCGCGAGCATTGCCCTCACCGATGGGATGAAGCTCCCCGGAAAGATGTGGCGCTTGATGAAGTCCACCGAGCGCAGCGCCTGGCGGTAGCGGTGATCCTCGATGGTGATGGCTTGCATCAGCGCGAGCCCGTCGGGTTTCAACAGGCGATCGAGCGTCGCGAAGTAGGTCTCGAGATACGGGGCGCCGATGGCCTCGATCATCTCGATCGAGACCAGCTTGTCGTACTGGCCCGTCAGATCGCGGTAGTCGTCCAGGCGCACGTCGATGCGATCTGCGAGACCGGCGGCAGCCACTCGCTCCCGCGCCAGCGCGTGCTGCTCGCGTGAGATCGTCGTCGTCGTGACCCGGCAGCCGTAATGGCGCGCCGCATGCAGCGCAAAGCCGCCCCAGCCGGTGCCGATCTCCACCACATGATCGCCCGGACGTCAGCTGCAATTGCCGGCAGATGGCATCGAGCTTGCGGGTGGAAGCTGCCTCCAGGGTGTCGTCCGCGCCGCTCCAGAGCGCCGAGGAGTACATCAGATCCGGCGACAGGAACAGCGCGAAGAAATCGTTGCCGAGGTCATAGTGCGCGGCGATGTTGCGGCGGCTCCCCGCGCGATGATTGCGCCGCGAAGCCTTCCCAGGCCCGCAGCGCAGCGCCTCCCAGGCGCGCGAGCCCGGTCTCGAGGCCGTCCAGCAGCTCGCGATTCCTGACCAGGACACCGGATCAGCGCAACCAGTGCATCGGAGGAGCTCATCCCGGCTGCGCTGCACCGCCAGAGACCGTCCATGTAGGCGCTGCCTGCGCCCACACTGCCGTGGGCCGCGACCGCACGGTAGAACGACGGATCGAGCACCTCGAGGCGCACGGCCGGGTCCGAGTCGCGCGCGCTCCCGAGCTCGACGCTGCCCGAAGCGTCACAGAGTTGCAGTCGACCGCGTTGCAGGCCGGAGAGTTGCCGCGAGCAGCCGGCCGCGCAGCCATCGATCGATGGGCACCCGCGGCAGAGATGAAGTCGCTCGATGCAATGCTGCTGCTCACGGAGCACCTCGAAGCGGCGGCGGGTGGTCGTGTACCGGCGTGCGCTTGAGCCAGAGTCGCAGCGCCTGCCAATGGATTGCGCCGATGACCTGCGCGGTCATCAGCGGAAAGCGCCACAGCACGCGCGCGAGATTCGCTTCGCGTGATCGGCCGCCGCCGCAGGTCGAGATAGGCCTCGAGCTCGCGCTCGCCGTCGCGAAGCACGTCCATCTGCACGCGCAGGTCATCGCCGGGCGCGGTGAAGCGCCACGCGTATTCGCGCTGCATGCCGACGAATGGCGAGACGTGGAAGGTCTTGGCGAACTCCCATTCCCAGGCGCTGCCGCGGCGCAGCGCCGCGTATCCAGCGGCAGCACGTACGCGTGGCGTTCCTTCCATGGCGTATTCGTGATCTCCGCGACGATGGCCGTGAGCGTCGCTACCGTCGGCGGCGTAGCAGTAGTAGAAGCTCACGGGGTTGAAGATGTAGCCGGCGTAGCGAAGATGTGTGAGCAGGCGGATAGGGCCGTCCGGACGGCGTGCCGGTGCGCTGCTCGACCACGTCGCGAACCGCGTCGGCGAGCGGAACGCTGGCCGCCGCCCAGATAGTCGCTGCGGCGGAACTCGGCGAGATTGCGGCGCTGCGCTGGACCAGAGCCAACGATGCGCGAATACCCGGTCGATCTCATCGAGATCGAGATAGAGCTGGCACATCCGATACTCGAAGCAGTGCGGCTCTGGGGCCGAGTCGCCGATGCCGCACCGCCCCTTCGTAGATCGCGCTGCGCAACGGAGCAGGCTCGACGCTCATGCGGCCTCTTCCGCCGCGCGCGGCGACGGCGCCTCTGACACCCCCCCAGCTGCACATCGAGCGCGCGCGCCACGTCCACCGCGCTGCGCATGCCGTCCTCGTGAAAGCCCCAGCCCCAGTAGGCGCCCGCGAACCAGGTGCGGTTCACCCCCTGGATTTCCGCGCGGCGGCGCTGGGCGGCCACGGCGGCGTGTGTATAGACGGGATGGTGATAGCGCATCCGGCGCAGTACCTTGTCCGGATCGATCGCCTCGCGCGGTTGAGTGTCACGACGAAGGGCTCCGGTGAGTCGAGCCCCTGCAGCAGATTCATGCAGTAGCTCACCGTGCAGGGCGCACCGACGGCCGCGCGGGATGAAGGCGTTCCATGCCGCCCAGGCGCTGCGACGGCGCGGCAGCAGTGCGGCGTCCGTATGCAACACCGCCTCATTTGGCTGATACGGGATCGCGCCCAGGATCTCGCGCTCACGCCCGCTGGCATCCGCGAGGAGTGCGAGCGCCTGATCGCTGTGGCAGGCGAGCGACCACATGATCGAATCGCTCACTGCCGCTATCGGTACTCACGGTCACTTCCCGCGTACCGCGGCGAATCATCCGCACGGGAGCAGTTGAGGCGCTCGCGGACCTTCCAGCGCATTCGCAGCGCGCGGACATAGCTCGCGGAGCCGCCGCACACCACCCGCCATTCGGGCCGGCCGTTGAGCTGCAACATCTGGTGGTTCGCCATGAACTGCACCAGGTACCGCGCCGGAAACGCGAGGATCTGCGCAGGCGGTGAAGACCAGAGCGCCGAGGCCATGGGAACCAGGTGCTCGTCGCGGAAGGCGCGCGCCGTAACCGTGCTCCTCCAGATATCCGCCCAGGGTCGGTCCTTCAGCCGCTGGAATCGAGTAGCGCCGGCGCCTCGCGATAGAAGCGCAGCAGGTCGCGCACCATGCCCAGGAATCGCGGCGAGAGGAGATTGCGCCGCTGGCAGAAGAGGGCATTCAGCGAGCTGGCGTTGTATTCGAGACCGCTCGCGTCGCTGCGAACGGAGAAGCTCATCGTGGTGGGCTGCGAGGCGACCCCGAGCTCGCCGAAAAGACTGCGTCAGCAAGGGATAGTGCCGCGGGTTGTACACGATGAAGCCGGAATCGACGCGGTAGCGGCGTCCGCGCTGCTCCACTTCGTGCGTATGCGTGTGGCCGCCCAGGTAATCGTTGGCCTCGAACAGCGTGACCGCATGCTCTCCCGACAGCAGCCACGCCGAAGCCAGCCCCGAGATGCCCGAGCCGATGACGGCGATGCGCATGCTCAGCGCTCGAGCCGCGCCAGCACTGCGGCCGGCAGCGGCTTCAGTCGGTGAATGAGCCCGAGCGCCGCCATCAGGCGCAGCCCGTACCAGGTGAGATCGATCTCCCACCAGAGAAATCCCTGGCGCGCCGTGCCGGGAAAGCGGTGATGGTTGTTGTGCCAGCCCTCGCCGAAGGTGAGAAGCGCCAGCCACAGGTTGTTGCGGCTGTCGTCCGGGGTCGGAAAGCGGCGCGAACCCCAGCGATGGGCCAGCGAGTTGATGGTCACGGTGGCATGGAACAGCACCACCGTGGAGATGCAGAAGCCCCAGACCAGCATCTGCGCGCCATCGGTGTGCAGCGCCGGCGCGATGTAGCGCAGCAGCGCCCCAAGAGCGTACAGCATCAGCGCCAGCACCACCGGAATCGCGATGTCATAGCGATCGAGCCAGCGCAGCTCCGGATACCTGGCAAGGTCGGGAACCCGCTTGATATCGGTAGCGAAGGCCCGCGGTGTCAGGAACCATCCCATGTGGCTCCAGAGAAAGCCGTGCACTTTCGGCGAGTGCGGATCGCGCGGCGTGTCGGCGTCGCGATGATGGTTGCGGTGGTGAGCAGCCCACCATAGCGGACCGCGCTGCACGCAGGAGGCACCGAGCATCGCGAACACGAACTGCACCGGGCGCGAGGCTTTGAAGGTCCGGTGCGAGAAACAGCGGTGATAGAACGCCGTCAGCGCGAACATGCGCACGACGTACAACGCCGCCGCGACAGCGATCGCCACCGGCGAGACGCCGGTCCACAGAGCGCCGAGGCAGGCCAGGTGCAGCGCGAGGAAGGGCACCGTCCGCAGCCAATCGATGCGGTCGACTCGCGCGGGATCGAGCGCCTCGTCGGCGGCCCTGGTATCGAACCAGTGCCGCAAAGTCTGCAATTTGACATGCATCACACATCACCATCCTTCGCGATGGAGATGTATACGCAGCGGGAGAGTGAAAGGATGCGGAGCGGGAGAGCCTGCGGCTATGCCCCGGCGATGCTACCGGTAGCGATGACGGATCCCGTGGGTTGCCCCGTGGGCGAGCCGCCCGACGGCTCCACCGAGACAGCCAGCACGGCCGTTGCATTCACCAGGCCGCGCAGCGAAGCGCCAATGGGCAGAACCACGGTCCGGCTCGCGGCGATCATACCCACGGCGATGGGCTTGCCACCCTTGGGGATCAGCCACAGCTCCGGTGCGCGCCCGCTCGCGAAACTTTGCGGAGTGCCCGGTACGGCGATGAGACGGCCCCTGCTGATGTCCATGGTCGCTGTCCAACCGACGTGGCCGTCCTTCTGCGTCAATGTCGAGGCCATGTAGACCGGCGGAGCGGTCGGGTGGCGCGTGATCAGAATCAAGGCCACGATGCAGCCCGCCGCCACAGCACTGGTCGCAAGACTCAGCCAATGCCAGAAACGCAGGCTCCCCCACAATCCGGCGCGGCCCTCGCCTCGCGGCGCGCGGGACGGCTCATCGAGCCGCAGTGCGGCACGGATTCGCAGCCAGACCTGCGGCGAGGGCTGCAGCGGCGCTATCTCCTGCGCCAGTGGCAACAGGCGACGCCGCCAAAGCTCCACGGCCGCCGCGGCTGCCTCGCTGGAGGCGATCTCGCGCTCCACATCCGCGTGGGCATCGGCATCGAGCACCCCCAGGACATATTCCGCGAAGCGAAGCTCCGGATTTTCATCGAGGGGCGTGTTCATGACTCCAGACACGCGCGCAGTTGTATCAGGCCCCGCCGGATCCAGCTCTTGAGGGTTGGAAGCGGTACCTGGCAGCGCGCCGCCAACTCCTTATACGTCAGCCGGCGTTACCCGCTACCGGCTGCTACGCCTCCGCCGGCGCGCATATAGGCGTCGAGCGGTCGATCAGGTCAAGCGGTAGCTCAACCTTGCATCAGGCGTTGGAGCCGGAACCAAGAACGGAGAGCTTTGTTCATGTCTCAGTCAGACAGTGCTCAACTGGACATCTGCGTCCCCGCACAAAGGCTGAGAGAAATGCGCGCCAGTCGCCTTGCGCCCATCGAGCGGTTGAAGGTGTCAGCCTTCAAAATACCGACCGACACACCCGAATCGGACGGCACTCTGGCATGGGACTCAACCACGCTGGTCCTGGTCGAGGTGCAGGCTGCGGGGCTGACAGGTATCGGATACAGCTACGCAGACACGGCAACGGCCACCCTGATCAGGGACAAGCTGGCCGGGACGGTTCAAGGGCAGGACGCCATGGAGATTGCCGGTCAGTGGATCGCGATGGTGCGATCCATTCGCAATCTTGGCCGGCCCGGCATCGCCTCGATGGCGATTGCAGCCGTCGATACCGCACTGTGGGATCTGAAGGCCCGCATTCTGGGCTTGCCCCTCGCGACACTCCTCGGCGTGGTGCGCGACGGAGTACCGGTCTACGGCAGCGGCGGCTTTACCAGCTATTCGCTCGATCGCCTGAAGGAACAGCTCGGCGGCTGGTCCGAGGCCGGAATTACGCGCGTGAAGATGAAGGTCGGGCGGCATCCCGATCAGGATATCCAACGCGTACGCGCAGCACGCGAGGCGATCAGACCCGCCACCGAGCTTTTCGTGGACGCGAACGGCGCCTACAGCCGAAAGCAGGCGCTCGCCATGTCAGAGGCGTTCGCCGAGCTCGGCGTGAAGTGGTTCGAGGAACCGGTTTCCTCCGATGACCTGGAGGGACTGAGGCTGCTGCGTGACCGCGCGCCCCCCGGTATGGATATCGCAGCCGGCGAGTACGGTTACGACCTGCCCTACTTCCAGCGGATGCTGGAAGCCGGTGCGGTAGATGTCCTTCAGGCTGATGCCACCCGATGCGCGGGCTTCACCGGATTTCTACGGGTCGATGCGCTCTGCGAAGCGCGGTGCCTGCCGCTGTCGAGCCACTGCGCGCCGATTCTGCACCTGCACCCCTGCTGTGCCAGCCTCCGTGTGCGTCACATGGAATATTTTCATGACCATGTACGCATTGCTACCATGTTGTTCGACGGCGTCCCAGCCCCCGTCGATGGCCTGCTCCATCCAGACCTGAGTCGGCCCGGCCTCGGGCTCGAGTTCAAGCACTCCGATGCGCAGCGCTACGCCGTCTGAGGCTCGATCGCTTCTGGATCGAAACCGCCGGCCGACGGACATCATCGGCCGGAGTGCCGCCAGTCAATTGGATCCGAAGCGGTATCGGATGACCGCGTGATAGCTCTCTCCCGGGCGCAGGATGGCGGAAGGGAATCCTGCATGGTGCGGTGCATCGGGGAAGCCCTCGGGCTCGAACGCGAAACCCGCTGATTGGCGGTAGACGATGCCACCGCGGCCGGCGACCGAGCCGTTGAGCTTATTGCCGGTGTAGAGCTGCATCCCGGGCTGCGTCGTATGAACCTCGACCGTTCGGCCGCTCTTCGGGTCGAGGGCACGGGCGGCGAAGCGCGGCACGGTCGCCTGGCCGGTGCCCAGCACGAAACATTGGTCGTAGCCGGTGCCGTAAATCAACTGCGGGTCCGCCTGGCGAATGCGCGCGCCGAGCGGTGTCGCCTCGCGAAAGTCGAAGCAGGTGCCGGCGACGGAGCGGATTTCACCCGTGGGAATCTGCTTCTCATTGGTGGACAGGAACGCCTCCGATGCTATCGTCACGACATGGTCGAGCACGTCGCCGTTCTGCGCGCCGGCCAGGTTGAAATATGGATGGGCGCTCAAGCTGACGACCGTAGGTTTCGTGGTGCGCGCCGCGAACAAGAGCCAGAGCGAGTCGCCATCGAGACGGTACGTGGCCTCGACCGAGAGCTCGCCCGGAAACCCTTGATCGCCGTCCGGGCTGAGATGGCTCAGCACGAGGCTGGGAATCGACCCTGTCGCCGCCGAAATGACTTTCCAGAAGACTTTATCGAAGCCGGCCGGGCCACCGTGTAGCGTCGCGTCCCTGTCATTCGTTGCCAACTGGTAGCTTCGCCCATCGATCGTGAAACGACCGTCGGCGATGCGGTTGGCATAACGTCCCAGCAGGGCGCCAAACGCGCCGCCCGCTCGCACGTAGGCAGCCACGTCATCGAAGCCTAGGATCACGTCGGCGCGGTGCGCTGATCGATCCGGTGCCTCGATCGAAACCATGCGTCCGCCGTAATTTGTGACCCGCACCCGCAGATGGGCGTTCTCCAGCGTGTAGAGGGTAGCGGCCTGCCCGTCCGGCGTCTCGCCGAAGGGCTCAGCAGGCATAGCCTGAGATTTGCTGATCACGTTCGCCTCCTTCAATTCCTATGGGAAGAAACGATCGGTCGCGTGTGCGGTTCAACCCCTCGGGTGTCTCGTCCGACGGAGTTGCTTCGCTCCCCGCGCCCCCTTACGGATACGCCTTCGCCAGAGCTCTAGGGGGGGCTCCTGAGCACCTTCAGCTCATGCGAAACTCGAGGTCGGGCGAGGCGTTATAGCTCGGTCACCGCAAACGGGACTCATAGACCTTTAGTGGCAAAACGAACAAAGGCCGTATCCATCAAGGCGAGGCGACGAACGCTCTTGGCGCGGCGGAACCTCAAAATGGCCACCTCCGCCCATGCGTATGTACGCGGCAGCACCGTTCAGTTCTATCGGTGGCTGAAAGCCGGCGGCGAGCGTGTGGTTCCCAAGGGGCCGCCGGTCTGGATCTGTGGCGATTGCCACGTGGGTAATTTGGGGCCTCTGGCGGACTCGGCTGGCAAAATTCATATCCAGATAAGAGACCTGGATCAGACCGTCGTCGGAAATCCCAATCACGACCTGATCCGGCTCGCCCTGTCATTGAGCTCCGCGGCGCGAGGCTCCGATCTTCCGGGCGTTACTACCGCGCACATGCTGGAGCACATGATGGACGGTTATGAGCGTGCTTTGATCGCGCCGATGAAGCAGTCGGCGCGCGAAGCGAAGCCCGAATGTGTTCGCGTGGTCATGCGCCGGGCCATGAATCGCACCTGGAAGCATTTGGCTCGCGAGCGATTGCGGGACTTGAAGCCCAACATTCCACGCGGCGAGCGATTCTGGGGCATTTCCAAGGAAGAGGAGACTGCGATCGATCGCTTGTTCGAAGACGAGGGCGTGCGCAAGTTGATCGCTTCCCTCAAGGTTCGCAGCGATGACGTAAAAATTTCAGTCCTCGATGCCGCGTACTGGATGAAGGGGTGCAGTTCACTCGGCCGCTTACGATTTGCCGTGCTTCTCGGGGTCAGCAACGGCCGTCGCAAGGACGACGAATTCTGTCTGATGGACATCAAAGAGGCGAGTCCCGCCGCCGCGCCCCGCGCCGCGCATGCGGCCATGCCGGTAGACAATGCCAGGCGCGTGGTCGCAGGTGCCCGGCATTTGTCGCCCGCATTGGGCGAGCGAATGATGCCGACGCGTCTCCTGAATCGCTCGGTCTTCTTGCGGGAATTGATGCCGCAGGATCTCAAATTGGAAATCGATCAATTGACGCGCGAAGAGGCGGTGACCGCCGCTCGATACCTTGCCAGCGTAGTGGGTAAGGCCCACGCACGGCAGATGGACGCCGCGACGCGTCGGGAATTTCGCGCCAGCCTGCGAGCTCGTCGCTCCAGGCAGTTGGATGCGCCCCCTTGGCTATGGTCGAGCGTTGTAGAGCTCGCGGCGGCGCACGAGGCCGCATATCTCGAACACTGTCGTGCCTACGCACTAGCTTAGCGTTGGGGAATTTTATGCGGGACGCAGGAACGGTACGTCAGCGTAGCCGTTACCCGCTGGGGCGGCCCGCGTTTTGCATGATAGAACGATGCAACTACAACAAGTCGTGACACCGGGCGGAATGCCCGAGGCTTGCCGACATGTCTGACAAGATGATCGATGACGTCGCACCTGACCCGGATGCCGCAAGATACCTCCGGCGTAGTTCCAGGGCGGTGGTGGCCTTGGCGGCGATCGCTCTGGGAGCGCTGCTTTACCTTGGGCACGCGGTCTTCATCCCTGTCGCTCTGGCGCTGCTCTTCGCCGTGGTGCTATCCAGCGCCGTCGAGGTGCTGAATCGTCGCGGCCTACCGCGAGCCATCGGTGGCTTCCTGATGCTTCTCTTGCTGGTCGCGGCGGTGGGAGGCGCCACGGATGCGTTGATGCAGCCGGCGCAACAGTGGCTTGCGAATGCACCGCGTACCTTGCAGATTATCGAGAAAAAGGTGCGTCCGGCTGCGAAATTGATGAATCGGCTGGAAGTCCTGACCAGCCGTGCGGGCGCCCTGTCGGGACCCGTCCCCGCAGCGCCCGCAACGGCCGCCAAGGTGCCTCCAGCAGCCCCCGCCACAGCCATGAGTGGCACTGCGGTGCTGTCCGCGACTGGCTCGACTATCGCCAGCGTGATGACGATCGTCATTCTGACTTTGTTTCTGCTGGCAGGCGGGCCGCCGATGCTGGCCCGCATGGCGGCAGCGGGAGCTTCTGATCTCCATCCCGCGCACGCCCTGCGAGTCATCGAGGCAATCCGCAGCGAGCTGGGGCGGTATTACGGCACGGTCGCCCTGATCAACATAGGGCTGGGCATCGCGACCGCCCTGGTCATGTGGGGGCTCCAGATGCCGGATCCCTGGCTGTGGGGCGCGGTTGCGGCGGTGCTCAATTTCATCCCCTACGTCGGCTCAGCGACCACACTTCTGCTATTGGCGATCGTCGCTCTGGTCTCGTTCGATGGTCTGCCACGGGTATTCGCGGTCATGGGCGCTTACCTTACGTTGACGACGCTCGAAGGTCAGGTCGTTCAGCCTTTGCTGGTAGGCCGCAGGTTGGATCTGAGCCCCATTCTGGTGTTTCTGGCGGTTTGGTTCGGCGGCTGGTTCTGGGGCGTCGCGGGAATCGTGATCGCGGTTCCGAGCCTGGCGGCACTGAAGGTGGCCGCTACTCACAGCAAACGCGGCGAAACATTGGTGCAGTTCCTCAGTCCGGGCGACACCAGAACCCTGCATGCACTGCGGGGGCGCATGGACCGGGTGCGTGAACGTCGGCAACCGGCGCAGACGCCACCTGCTGCGCACACTTAACGAGACCTCTCCCCGCGGACCGTCCGCGATTCCGAGCAACCCATGCCATTCTGGGCGATTGTCGGCGCCGTACTGTGCACCCTGCTGGTCGTCATCGTGGCGATCAATTTGCACCTGCCTGAAAAGAGGCTCAGGCACGACATGGAACATCTCTACGGCATCACCGATCCACAATTCAAACGGGAAATGAGCGTCTTGCTCGGCCCCGCCATCCTGGCGGGGAATCGCATCTCAGCGCTCCAGAACGGCGACGAGATCTTCCCGGCGATGCTCACCGCCATCCGCCAGGGGCAGCGGACGATTACATTTGAAACATACATCTACTGGTCCGGCGACATCGGCCAGCAATTCGCCGCTGCCCTGAGTGAGCGCGCACGCGCCGGCGTCAAGGTGCGCTTGATGCTCGATTGGCTCGGGAGCGAGAAAATGTCCGTCCCGCTTCTTGACAGCATGAGAGCGGCAGGCGTCGAGATCGAGCGGTATCACCCGGTGAAGTGGTTCAGCCTGGGACGACTCAACAACCGTACCCACCGAAAAATGCTCATCATTGACGGCGTGCTGGGCTTTACCGGCGGTGTCGGCATCGCCGATCAATGGAGCGGCCACGCGCAAGACCCGGATCATTGGCGCGACATGCATTTCCAGGTCCAGGGGCCGGTCGTGGCGCAGATGCAGGCCGCTTTTCTGGATAACTGGATCAAGACGACCGGTAAGGTACTTCATGGAGAGCCGTATTTCCCGCCGCTCACGGACAGCGGAACTCAGGAAATGCATCTTTTCATGAGCTCGGTTGCCGGCGGCAGCGAGAGCATGCGCCTGATGTACCTGGCGGCAATCACCGCCGCCAAACACTCCATCGATATGGAGGCGGCGTACTTCGTGCCGGATGACCTGATGCGGGAAGAGCTTCTCAAGGCGCGCGCTCGCGGCGTCCAGATACGGATCCTGGTGCCCGGCAGACACATCGATTCCGAAACGGTTCGGGTTGCCTCGCGGCGTAGTTGGGGGCCGCTTCTGGATGCCGGCATGCAGATCTTCGAATATCAGCCCACGATGCTCCATTGCAAAATGCTCATCTTCGATCGCCACATGACGTCCATCGGATCGACGAATTTCGATGCGCGCTCATTCGAGCTCAATGACGAGGCGAGTCTCAACGTTTACGACTCGCAGTTCGCCGGGCAGATGACGGCGGTATTTGAGCGAGATGTTGCTCTTGCCAAGGCGTACTCCGCGCAACAGTGGCGGCAACGGTCCCGGATCGAGCGCTTCGCGGAAGTCGTGATTCGGCCGATTGAATCGCAACTCTAGTCGCTAGGTTCTGAGGCTTCTAGGATTACCGAACCTCAAATGAGGAGAATGAGGCCACATTCTCCTCAAAGTATGACAATGAATTGCGTTTCGAGAAGAAGGCGCCCATATTCTCGTCATGATGTGAGGAGAATATGTATATCTGGCAGAGGCCCGTTCCCGTCCTCGAATGGATGAATGGTCACGAACCAGAAATGAGACAAGCCTGCTCGGATCAACCCTTCGGTATCCCGCCGGTCGTTGAACCAGGCGCGTCGCCCGCGCTATTGCAGATCAGGCCCTGGCGCAATCCGAAGACTCCGGTCAAAGGTTCTATAGCGTTTCCGGTCAGATCCGAAAGGAGCGGAAGCAATACTACGACTCACTCGAGAGCGCTCAGAAGGGCGATATCGATGTCACCGGGTGGCTGGTCTGGTTCCTCGACTGCTTCTCGCGAGCCATCGACGGCGCCGAGATGGCCGGCGCGACCGTGCTCAAGAAGGCGGATTTCTGGCAGCGCTACGCTCATGAGCCCCTTACCGATCGTCAAAGAATCGTGCTCAATCGCTATCTGGATGGATTCGAGGGCAACCTCACCGCCAAGAAATGGGCCAAGATGACCGACGTTTCGATTCCGACCGCTCAGCGCGATATCAATGAGCTCGTCAAACGCGGAATTCTTCGGCGCAGCGCGGCTGGCAGCAAGAACACGAGTTACGACTTGGCCAAGAGCTGAAAGGCCGCCGTCGCCCCGTCCAACAGCAATCGAGGCGGCACGCTCACGCGCGCCGCTCCGGCGCTCGTCCTGCCGAAGAGCCTTACGGACCTACCTGTGAGCAGCCCGACAGAGTGATTGCATACAGATGGTTGTCGAATTCCCGCTGCACTTCATAGTAGTGCCCATTCCAGAATTGGTTGGCTTGTCCGCTGTCGTAGGTGTTGGTGCCGTAGTTATAGGCGCAGAGATCGGCGATCTCGTTGCCCTTCGCCGTGTACCAGGCGCTTGACTCGGGGTCGGTGATCGCCTCCGACACCTCGTGAGTCACTGCGGTACTCTCGGTGTCGGCATCGACATTGTTATTGGGCGACGACGTGGTACCTTCGCAGCCAGTTGGATTGGCGTACGGCAGATTTCCGTAGACGACCGGTGTCCCGCTCAAGGTCGTGTGGCTGTGGTAAGCGCAGTAACCAGATCCGGGTGTGTTGCAGCTCTTCCCTGCCGCATCCATGCACGACCCTTCGCCCTTGGCCGTGAACACTAGATACATGCGGTCCAGCCCCGCCGTCCACCCTTTCAGCCTCAGGACCTTCAAGATCTCGGCCTGCAATTGCGCATCATCCAGGCAGTTGCCCGGAAAGGCGGCCATGCTGCAAATGGACGGGGGATAGGGATCGGTATCAACGTATGTGCCGCCCAGGCTGCCGGTATTGGTTACCTCGGATGGCAACCCGGAGACATAGGTAGTGATGCCGGAAATGGTTTGGTAGTACTCCGTGGTGATTGACGACAGGTCATGCCCCATGTAGTCCGCCGCTACGTTGTTCAGGATGGTCTGGTATCCGGACACCATGGTGGCGGGCTTCCCATTCGGTAGTTTTGACGGCAGCCAGTAGATGGTGAAGAGTGTGTTCTTCCGCATGATAGGGCCGCCGTGGTAGAGCGCCGGACCCTTATCGGTGGTGGCAGCCGGCTGCGTCACGGATCCTATTTGGGGAAACACGTGCGCGCTGTGGCCCAGCTCGTCGGTCACATCGAGCGGTGAAGCGGACTTCACCGACTCGGACGGATTCTGATAAACGCTCTCTTCGGGCAGGGATGTCGGAACCGCCTGCTCCTGCGGCGTGAGCGCACTC
The DNA here is from genome assembly GCA_963726045.1 of uncultured Pseudomonadota bacterium. Lineage (GTDB taxonomy): Bacteria > Pseudomonadota > Gammaproteobacteria > Steroidobacterales > Steroidobacteraceae > 13-2-20CM-66-19. The sequence goes on along the minus strand of CAVSAZ010000004.1, from coordinate 1,503,965 downwards.
GCCTCAGGTTCCTGAGCAAACGACGGCGCCACCAGCACCGCCGCCAGCGCTAGCGTCATTCCCCCCAGTGACTTGATCACACACGACATGGTGCACCTGCTTTGGTTGATTGCTTCGCGAAAACGCCGCCGAATTTCCCCGTTGTCCTTTAAGGCGCATTCCGAAGCTGTTTTGTATCAATCGATCAACCAAATCGGAGGCGTAACAAAAAAAAGTCCGGCCGAAGGCGGCGCTTTGCCAGCTCGACTGAATCGGAATCCAGTTCGAGGACCTCGACCCGCCGATTTGCAACCGCCCGTGGCGTAAGGGGATTTTCCCGCGACCCGTCCAATGCGGCCGCCGAGATCCTGCAGGCATATCGCGATTCCGGGCTGCGCACTTAGATACGTCCGCCGCGATCCGATCGCACTTCGCCGCGAGCGCACCGCGAGATCTGGCGCAGTCCTCAAAAAGTAGCTTGCAAGACTCGAAGTTCGGGTCGGCGGCCTAGGTGAGGTCCTGGGCGGTGAGCTCGGGGCGCGGACCGGCAAGGTACCGTAGACGGTACAGGTTCCAGCAAGCGGCCCGGCGCGATGCTGGATAGGACATGTTGCGACTACGGTTGAGCTGTGAGAGATTGCCTCTCGCGACGGTCGCCGCAGGGTGGATAGTAAAATCGCGCGCGCACGCTCGAAAGGTGGGTAGCAGGATGGTTGGCAATCGCCTTTTCTCGATCGCGAACCGGCTTCGCTCGAAGCCATCACCCGCCGCCGGCGGCGATATTCTTCAGTGTCAGATCGCATATAACAGGTATGGCGGTTACTGCGTCCCGGGGTCATCGCAGAGCCGGCCGGCTTGTGAGGCGATCCTCTCCGGCGATGTATGGGAGCCCCAGACGATCGAGCTCATGCGCAAGGAGTGTGGGACGGGCGATATCGTCCACGCCGGTGCTTTCTTCGGTGACTTCCTGCCGGCGCTCTCGCAGGCCGCAGCCTCAAATACCAAGATATGGGCCTTCGAACCGTCCATCGAGAACTATCGGTGCGCCAAGATTACGAGCGAGATCAACCGCTTGGTCAACGTCGAGCTTACGCATGCGGCCCTCGGCGCCAGGCGGGATAATGCCCGTATCAAGACGATCGACGCGGCGCATGGCGCTCTTGGTGGCTCGGCAACGATATCCTCTGATGGGACAGAGGATGTCGACGTCGTCACGATCGATGAGATTACACAGGGACGCAATGTCTCGATCGTCCAACTGGATGTGGAGGGTTATGAGAGGCAGGCGCTTGAGGGAGCCATGGCGGTCATCCGGCGTTGCCGGCCGCTTCTTATTGTTGAGGCACTGAAAGGCTCGACTCTGCTCGAGAGTGATTGGTTTGGCACCTCGGTCCTCTCACTCGGCTATCGAGTCACGGATCGATTACACGGCAACGCCGTGCTGAGGTGCTGAGGAAATAGGCTGGACGGATGGATGGAGGGACGACGATGCGCCTAGGGATCTGTTGCGTATATTTCTACGGACCTGATACTGGCTGGCTGCTCGACCTGCAGTTGGGATACATCTCCAAGACGCTGCAGGGCTACGATTACACCATCTACGCGGCCACCAATAGGCTGCAGCCTGAGCTCCTGGTGCGACTGCGTCGCGAACCGCGACTGGTCATCGTGCCGTTGCCGCTGACGGAGGAAAGAGAGAGCCTCGAGCATGCCTATTATCTCGACCTGCTGTTTCGGCGCGCAGTCGCAGATGGCTGTACGCACCTCGCGGCGGTCGACGCGGACTCGTTTCCGGTGCTGCTCGATTGGCCGCGTGTGCTCCTCGAGAGGATGCATGGTCGACGGCTCGCAGCGGTACTGAGGTGTGAGAATCTCGATACGTTCTTGCCGCACCCGTGCGGGATATTCATGGAGCGATCGTTTTTTATCGAGCGCTCGCCGGGCATGTTTCCACCGAAGGCGGAGATTGCTGCGGATGCCTCTTTTCAGGCATTTCTCAAGGAGACAGGGCAACGGAAGGACACTGGGATCGGCTATGGGTACGCGCTATGGAGGGCGAAAGAGCCGTGGATGCCGCTGCTGCGATCAAACACCCGCAATCGGCATTTCTTGATGGCAGGGATCTATGGCGGGGTGTTCTTCCATGTGGGGGCTTCGTCGAGGCGCCCCTTCTTTCATGGAGATTGGGAGAAGCGAATGTCGTTTCGCATCGGCCGCGCGGTGACCGGCGTGCCGCTGCTGTGGCGGCTGCATCCCTTGCTCGAGGAGCACTACATCCGTGCCAACAGGAGAATCCTCGGGCGCATCGTCGCGGCGCTCAAGCGGGACCCGGATGGATTCCTGTCAGAGCTACAGACCCCCAGCGACGAAAGATACTAATGCTCCTGCAGCAGGGCTCGATGACTGCCGGACAGATTGCCGCGCGCTTTGATATTACTAAGGGCTCCCTTTCCTATCATTTCAACGTTCTAAAGGCGGCAGGACTGATTCGCTGCGAGCGCCGCGCGCAGGAGCAGGTCTATTCCCTCAATACCTCGGTCTTCGAGGAAATCGCGGCAATCCTTCTTGAATTGTTCCCGTCTCCCAGGCCGCTGAGGCGAAAGGCGTGAGAAAATTGGGTCGATACTGGCTCGCAATCTCGCTCGTAGCCGCAGCGTTCGCAACCTCCGCGGCGCTCTATCCGATGCTTCCCGCAATCATTCCGACACATTGGAACGCTGCTGGCGCGATCGATGCGTGGATGCCGAAATTGCGCGGTGCGCTTGTTGCTCCTATTGGGTCGCTGGTAACTGTCGCCTGCCTGATTCTGTTCAAGCCGATCCAGATCGAGGAGGATAGCGATGACCTGAAGGTCCGCTATTACCCGACTATCGTTGCCGGTGTCGCAGCGATATGGTTGTTCGGTAACCTTTCGGTACTCACGTACGGCATGGGGTGGCGCCATGACATGCCCTCGGTTGCGGCCATCACAGTGGGCCTTTTGCTCATTGTGATTGGCAACAGCCTGGGCAAGTTCAGTCAGAATGGAGTGGTTGGCATTCGGACACCTTGGACGTTGGCAGATAAAGAAGTCTGGGCACGCACGAACCGTGTCGGTGGGTGGCTCGTCGTTCTCGCGGGCGTGGTAATGGCTGCTATAGGTCTTATGGGATTTCGAATGGCTCCTGGCCTGATCGCTCTTGGCGCCGCGGCAGTGGTATCAGTAGGGTATTCCTACCTCATATGGCGCCGCATCAACAGGGGCGATGGTAACTCCACCTGATTCGGCTGCTTCCTAACACGGCGGCCGCCCGAATTTACTTTTCACCTCATAGCAGACGTTTAGTCCCGCTGGCGTCGAGTGACGGCAGAGGGTCGTCATTTGCCCGTCGCTGTGGAACGGGAAAGTACCGCCCAACCGCCGACATTGCACCCGTGATGGATCCTACGCTATAGCGGACGTCCGAATGCGTGAGGAACCTATACGCTCGCAGCGAGAGCCTTACGAGGCTACGTGGTCAGTAGTTCGACGCCTGGAAGCCGAGCAGCCGTTCGGTCGAACGTGACCATTGGTACGCGCGTTGCCGAGCCGCACTGACCCGCGTGTAGGCAATCGGCAAAGTCGGCCGAGTTCTGCCGATAGAAGCTGAGAGCTCGCTCTATTGCAGGCTCATCCTGGAACTCGAGCTCCCGCGTTTCGAGGAGCGCGTTGAACGCACCGAGAACTGTGGACTTGTCGAACGCGTAGCGCGAGCGCAGCACCCACTCGAGCTCGAGCATCACGGTACTGGGAACGAACAGCGGGGACTCTTGCTCAACTGCCTCCTCGAGCAAGCGTTTCACTCGCGCCGCCTGTCGCGGATCGTCATCGACGATCCACCGTACCAGTACGTTTGTATCGAGGCCAGCCACTGGTCAGCGTCGACCAATATTCATGTCCTGAACCGGGATCGGGCGCTTGCCCGCTCGTGCAGGTTTCAGCAATCCCCTGAGTTCCATGATGGAGCGCCGCTTCGCTCGGAATACGATCGTCCCGTCGTCAAGCTGCGTGAAGACCACGCGTTCGCCCGTCGCGAGCCCCATGGCTCTGCGGATATCAGCAGGAATGGTGACCTGCCCCTTGCTGGTGACAGTCGCTTCAGACATCTTCATGCTCCTTACCTATGGCCACATTGTAAGGCATGGTGCGGATCGAGGCAAATGCCCTGCGTGCAGTCCGACATGCTCGGCGAACACCGACTGACGAATGTCCGCTCTGCCCAGGAGTGAATTAGTGACCGTCCCGTCAGCGAATCTCTCAAAAGGGTCGACTTCGGACCATGGCGACGCGATGTCGAAGCCGGGTGCGACTTTCGTCGCGTCGAGCGATTTCGTGCGAACGATAGCTGAGCGGGCTCTCAGAGTCCCTTCGCCGTGATCATCTTCTCGATCACCTTCGCCTTGTGATCAACGACAAGGTGCGAGTAGCGCTTCACCATGGTCAGCGTCTTGTGTCCGAGCACGTCGGCGATCTCGAGGAGCGATGCGCCCTGCGCGGCGAGCATTGAGGCCGTGGTGTGGCGCAGGTCGTGGAATCGAAAGTCGTTGATCCCGGACGCCTCGAGCGCGGCGTACCAGTGCGCGTCGAAGTGTTCATAGGGCGCATCGAGCTGCGGCTTTCCGGTATCGGCATCGAGTACCACGGTCGGCGAGGGAAACAGGTACTCACAGCGCGCCGAGTTCTGAAGTTTGAGCTGCCGTAACGCCTCCAGCGCCTTGCCTGCGAGCGGCAGCGTCCGCTGCTCCCCGTTCTTCGTGTCGTGAATGGTTGCGCGGCCGGCCGGCCTTGAGATCCACGTCGGCCCATTTCAGCGACACGAGCTCGCCGCGACGCGCGCCGGTCGTGATCGCGAGCAGAAGCAGGGCGTGAAGCGGCACCCATTCAGAGTTGGCGCACGCGTGCAGCAGCGCAGCGCGCTCTTCGTCCGAGAGGAACCGCGTGCGGCCCCTCGGCTCCTTCTTGCGGCGGATGTCGCCGACCGGGTTGCGGTCGATCAGCCGGCGCTCTTTGACCGCGAAGGAGAACAGATGCGAGAGAGTCGCGATGTAGCGGTTGACGGTGGCGCCGCTGCGTCGATATTCCTTGGGCGGGACGATCTCGCCGGTTTTCTTGTCCTTCCGCGGCTTGCCTCGGGTGAAGGTTTCCGCCGCGCAGACGTCGCGCGCTTTCGAGACGGCGTCCGCTGTTATCTCGGCGACGCTCTTGCCGGCAAACTGCTTGGACCACCAGTTGAGCTGAAGCGTGCGGGCCGCGCGCTGCACCTCGTCGAACTCCGCGAGGACCGTCTCCGCATAATCCTTGGCGAGCGCATCGAAGCTCGTGCGCTTCGCGGCGGCGTGCGGGAAGTGCCGGCCCTCCGCGGATGGCCGTCTCGATCGACGCGGCCCAAGCTTCCGCCTCCTTCCGGTTCGGGAATGTCGCCGACTCGGACGAGCGGCCCTTTACTCGGACCTGCGCACGATAGGAAACGTCCTTCGTGAGCGGCGAGACGAGGCGCTGGATTGAAGCCATATGCGCCTCGGTGCGCTGCGTGCAGCGGTGAGTAAGTCGCTGCACGGAGTCTGCACGAAATGACACACACAGTGAAGCTTGCGAGCCTTACGTGTCTCGCAAGCTACTGATATTCGAGCTCAAATTGGTGGGCCGTGTAGGGATCGAACCTACGACCAAGAGATTAAGAGTCTCCTGCTCTACCAGCTGAGCTAACGGCCCATTCAAAATTTGGTGGGGTCGCCGATGGGACTCCATCGGCCACTGCGCAATCGCCCACTTCCCTACGATTCGCGCGAGCTGCAACCTCGCTCTGTGGAACAGAAAGTGTAACAGATGCTCGCGGACGAGAGAACACCCTTATCTTCAGCTTAACCTTAATGCCTGCGCCGGCCAGACCCACCTTGGACTTTTTCAGCACACCTGCCTGACTCGCCTCAGGCATACCCGGCCTGGCCGATCCGATTTGGCCTGGCGATGCCAGTGCGACCATCCGCGGAGAGCATGGAAAAACTTCTGGCCGCGTCCTCGATTGCATGCACACCAATCTGGATAGGGACTTTTTCGGAGCACCCCCGCCGTGGATGTCTGCAGCGCCAGTGGCCATCAGCAGCTTACGCTCCAGTTTGCAGCACCGTCCGCAGACCCCGGCGACATCCCAGCAGGGCTTGATCGGGGCGGCGTGTGAGAGAAATTCAACCCCGGTATCGCCTGACTGTTAATTCTCTGGGGGATCCGAGCGAACTCCTCGACGAGCGCTCCACGCTCCTTAACGGCTGCAGTGAGAAGTGCGCAATCAAGCACGGTGAGGGATACGATTTCTGAGGAAGCTGACCCTCGGGGGAGCGCCGGTTTCGTAGATTGCTGAAGAGAGTGCGTTGGGAGACACTGCAACTATGCGCACCGTGGGATGAGATCATCGGCGAAACACCTCGCTTACATGGAGGCGCCCCGGCAAAAGAACTCCGCCCGAATCCCAGCGACCGCACTGACTATTTCGGGCGAACTGGCGCGGAGAGTCCGAAATTCCAAGGCCGGCCCCGCTGAAGGGCTCCTGGTCGCTCGCGACCTGAGCGCCCTCGAGGACATGCACGTTTCGCAACGCGCCGTTGCAATGCCGGGTTTGAATTTGACGTAGCCAAGAGCCATAAATGGAATTCAGGGGGTCCAGCTATGTCTTGTTTTCATGACATCAGAGCCAGTCTTGCTTCGCGCCTCGGTGGGATGGCTGCCAAATCTACCCGAGATGCCCTCGCCTCAAAGGCCCGCGCTCGGCGGAGGCAGCAGTGCTGCTCATGGCACGCTCGCTCCTCGAGTAGCCGGGAGTGAGGGGGCCAGCACGGGCGAGCACCGCGGTCTGTGAGTCGAATGCCATTGTTAGCGTGGTCAACCATGTACTGAACGGTCACCATGACAGTCGGCTTGAGTTGATTTTCCGGAGAGTACCAATGAGCCTAAGTAAAATGCATAAGTTGTTAATGGCGGCGGTTTGGGGAGTCGCGACAGTCGCGTTCGCTACAGCAGGGACTGCGGCGCAGAAGCGCGCAGCCACGCCTTCCGATCTGTTTCTTCGGCTGATGCGAGTGAGGACCGTTGCAGTCGCTCCCAACGGTGAGTCCGCGATGTTCGTGACAGAGAGTGTGAGCGCAGACGAAAAGAAGCGCGTGCAGCGCACCTGGACCATCGAGCTGGGCACCCGGGGAGAGCCTCATCCGCTCACCGATCACCCGAACGACAAGGAGGCTGCTTGGTCTCCGGATGGGCAATGGATTGCTTTCTTGCGTACAGAGCGAGGCATCGATCAGGTTTACGTCATGCCAGCGGCAGGCGGGTCGGCACAACAGATTTCAGAGATTCCCGGAGGAGTTGCCGGCTTTTCGTGGGCGCCGGACTCGCGCAGCATGCTGCTCACCGTTGAAGGCCAACTCAAGCGCCCAGGCCCGAAGTTATTACCTGATGTCCAGATTTTTACGCGGCCCGATTACCGCACGTACTTCGGATACACGGACTTCTACACGCGATCGAGCCTTTGGGTGTTACCGGTGTCCTCCTCCTTACGGCCCGCGAGGCCGATGCAGCTCACTGAGCCGAACAAATCGGCCACGTTTGCGTTCTGGTCGGGGGATTCGCGCAGCGTCTACTTCATATATGGGGACGCGAATGCCTCATACTACACTCGTGCACATAAAGCCGTGCTCTTCCGGATCGGAGTGGAGGGTGGTGCCGCAAGACGGGTCCGCTCCTTCGCAGAGGGCGCGCTTCCTTCTATGTTTGTCCCAAGTCCAAACGGTCGTTATGTAGCGTTCGCCGCGCCCAATCCCAAGGGGCCGGAAGGGTTCGAGCAGTCGAAGGTCATGCTGATGGACCTTCAAGATGACAAGACTGTCGACCTCACGAAGGGCTATGACCGGCCGGCGGGCTCATATGGGATCGGCAGGGCGATGGTCTGGAGGAGTAACGACCGGCTGATGACCCTTGCTCAGGACCAAGGTAATGGGATCGTGGTCGAAATTGACCGCCGCACGGGAGAGGTCAATCCATGGTGGACGGGGACACGAGTGGTTCAGGAATCGCTGGCTCGACCGGAGCTCGTAAGATCGTTGCGATTGCGTCCGACTTTACCGAGCCGGACGAGCTTTATGACATCTCGAACCCCCGGCACGCTTTGCAACTTACGCAGATGAACAAGACGCTGACGGATGAAGTTGCACTGACTGGGCCAAAGGAGATCTCCTTCCCGGGCCCAGGGGGTCAGATGATACACGGGTATCTGCAGATGCCGTACGGTTTTGAACCGAGGAAGAGATACCCCATGATCGTTTGGGCGCACGGGGGACCATACTGGTGGTTCAGCAGCCAATTTGAGCCCTATGTGCAGACCTTCGCCGGCGCAGGCTTCATTGTTCTGTATGTGAATCCGAGGGGGAGCATGTCCTACGGGCAGGACTTTGCCGGCGCGTTGGGGGATCACTGGCCTGGTTACGATTTCAATGATGTGCTGCAGGGCACGCGCGACATCGAGAAGCGACCATACGTCGACGCCGAAAAGATAGGTATCGCAGGATGCTCCGGCGGTGGAATCATGACCGATTGGGCGATAACCCACACACACCTTTTCAAGGCGGCCGTTTCGGGGAGCGACATCGCCGATTTCAGCCAACAATGGTTCGTCGGAGATGAACCTGATCTGGCTCTGAACAAGGAAGGTCTGGCGCCGTGGGAGACCCCCGACAGGCTGAGGGAGTCTTCGCTCACCTATTGGAGATATATCAAAACTCCGACGCTTTTCGTCACCGCGAGTGAGGATTTCAGGACTCCGCCTCCTGCGGGGGGCGTGAAAATGTTCCGGGTCTTGCAATACCTGAGAGTCCCCACGGCACTCATCAGAGTGCAAGGCGCGGCTCACTGTCTCAATAGAACAGCCGATCCGAGGGACGGGACTGTGCTCGCCCACTACATTGTGAGATGGATGGATCACTATCTCATGGGACAGAACACGCCGGAATTTGACGTCCCTGGCGGAAATACCTGATCAGACTCTCGCTTGCGGTAGGGGCTGCTCTCTGCGGCGCGCGAGCAGCCCCGCTGTCGTCCTCCTTGCCGCCCGTCTGCACAAACCGCAACAGCCGCTGCTAGAGTTTTACGCAGCGGGCCCTTATGATCATGTCTCCTGCGCCATCAAGCGGTTTCAGCGAGAGATTCCACATGTTTCCGAGTGAGCTGCGCGCTTTTTACGCAGTCGCGCAATCCGGCTCAATCCGCAAGGCCAGTGAGCTGCTGGATATTGCACCCTCGTCCGTGAGTCGCAAGGTCGCAGTCCTAGAGCAACAGATCGGCACAGTGCTACTCGAACGCACCTCTATCGGTGTACGGTTGACCCACGCCGGGTCCCTAGGTGGCTGAATATGCCCGGTCGGTGGTGTTCGACTATGACACCCTCCGCGCGGACCTCAATGATGCCCGCGGCAGCCGCCGCAAGCTCGTTCGTATCGAGATGGTCGAGAGCATTGTGTCAGGCGGCCTGGTAGAAGCGGTCGCGGCTTTCCGGGAGAAATTCGAAGCGGTCTCCTTCCGCCTCACGATGGTACCGGCGCCGCAAGTCATCGAGGACGTCCAGCGCGGTGAATGTGAGGTCGGACTTACTTTCTGTTGCCCGCCCCAAACCGATATCGTAAAACTAGCGAGTATCCCGGAGCCGATCATACTCGTCGTCCCCGTCGATCACCCCCTTGCGCACGCCGGAAAGGCCACCCTCCGCGATCTCGAAGGGCTGCGGCTTGCGCTTCCCGATGTCACCTTTGGGGTACGACGGATATTCGATCGCGCTATTCAAGACGCTGGTTTAATCGACGCAGTGGTGCCCGTAGTCACGTCTAACAGTTTTGAAGCGCTGCGCGACTTTGTCCGCTGCGGCGCCGGAGTCGCGATCCTTCCCTACCGCGCCATTCTGCGCGAAAGCACCCACAAGTGGCTCAAGTCCGTTCCCATCGATCATTCGAATTTCATCAACACCACCGTTGATGTCATAGCGCTCCGAAAACATAAACCACCCCGAATCGTTAACAGCTTTATCGAGCTGCTCGTGCGAACGCTAGGAACAGCGCGCTGATTCCTTCTCTGTTATCTCCGTTGCAATTCACGCAACGGCGCCGCGCAAATCTCGCTCTAGGCACTGGCAGGCCTTTCCGGGATACTCCTCGGTTAGAGGCATACCCAGGGTCCGCACCCAGGAAGACCATTTTAATGATGCGCGTTGGGTTGATTGGATTCGGAGCCATAGGCCGCTCCATTGTGGAGCTCTGGCAACGTCTTCCCACGGACGCATTCACATTGAGTGGCGTTTGTGTTCGACCTAAGCAAGAAGGCTGGCGCACGGCTTGATGCCGCCTCAGACCCTTGTCTGCGACAACGTCAGCGCTCTTCTGGCCATTCGGCCTGACTGCATCATTGAAGCTGCGGGCCACAGAGCCGTCGCCTCACACGGCGAAGAAATTTTACGCGCCGGCACCTCCCTCTATCTGCTCTCCGTAGGCTCTCTCGCAGACAAGAGCCTACGCGTCGCTCTGCTGCAGGCCGCCGAGAAATCCAATAGCCAGATTATCATCCCTGCGGGTGCACTCGCCGGGTTCGATGGCCTCCGCACCATGGAATGCGCCTCTCTCCGCTCCGTTAAATACACCTCCGCAAAGCCACCCAAGGCGTGGCTGGAAACCCCCGCCGCAAAAGAATATAACCTTGAACAACTGCTGCAGCGAACGACCCTCTTTCAGGGTAACGCCAGCGATGCTGCGCGCCTTTTCCCGCAAAACGCCAACCTCGCTGCGGCGGTCGCCTTGGCTGGGATCGGGTTCGAAAGGACTGTCATACAATTGATCGCCGATCCCTCCATAAGCGGCAACGTCGGAACACTGGAGGCGGAAAGCGATTCCACCGTCCTGTCAGTCACCGTTTCCAGCACCCCTTCCAGTAACCCCAAGACGTCGGCGAATGTCGGGCCGAGTGTCATCGCAGCTCTGCGCAATAGTACGGCTACCCTGCGATTCACCTAAACGCGCGCATTTGGAGCTTGATGCGGCGTTCCCTTGTATCGCCGAGCTACCTCGACCTGGAAGCCCTGTAACATGCGCGCGCGAAATGCGGCATTTCGACCAAGGTGCACGCCAACTCGTACTGATTGATCGTCGCCGCGGCCGCACGCGTTCCGCTGCCGATTTGATGTGCCGCCCTCTTTGACCGCCAACGTCGACCAGGTCAGAACTTCCTCTGGTACTCGAGGCCAATCGTCCTCGGCGTGAGAATCGTGGCAGTCGCATCCGGGCCCGAGCCACCCAAAATAATCGCGTACTTGTTGAGGAGATTCTTTGCAAACAGATCCAGCGAATTGCTTCCGAAGTTGACACCTATGCGGGCGTCGGCAAGGCTGTAGCCCGCCATTTTGATGGTGTAGGGTAGCTCAGCGAAATCGCTGAGCTCGCTGCCCACGTATCGGTAATCGCCATATACGAAGGCATCCGCGCCCTGCGACACCGGGAACGCATACTGCGCTGAGGTGCTTCCCGACCAGAGTGGTACCAGAGGCGTTTTATCTCCTTTCTTGATGCCCACTGATAAGAGATTGGTGTCGAAATAGGCGTCCGAATAGGCAACTCCGGCCGACAGCTGAAGACCGGCAACCGGCTCCGCCTTCAGCTCCATCTGAACCCCCTTGCTCGTGACGTTACCAGAGTTCGCAGTGAACTGCGCGCCGCACTGCAAGTTCCTGACTTCCTGGACCTGCGGTCCAATTGATGTAGTAAGCGCTGCCATTTACGATCAGACGATTACCAAGAAGCGAGTTCTTGGAACCGACCTCGTACTCCCAAAGCTTATCCGCGTTGTATTCCGTTGGCGCGCTGCTATATCCCAGCGCGGCGAGGTCTGCGGCACACGACAACGGCGCCGACCCATCGGGGCCTCCTGGACGAAATCCTTCTGATGCCTGCATGTAGACGAGGTTGTCATGAGATATCTGGTAGTTGACGGCATATTTTTCAACCGATGACGTCTGCTGGTAAAATGGCTCGCCATCGTTTCCCCTCCATTGAGGGAACCATTGGAAAGATCATGCAGGCTGGACTTCATGGTGAAAACCCGGGTCCCTGCGGTAACCTGCAACCGTTTCGTCAGATCGTAGGAAATCTGGCCATAGCCTGCTATCTGCTGCTTCCTGATCTCGCTGGCATCGGTGTAAAGATCGACGCCCGCCAAGGCCGGGATGAGGCTTTGGTCGAAATGCTGCATATTGTTGGGGAAAGCATAGGAATACCACGCCCCCGCGATCCAATTGAGCGGCCCGCGGCCGTTGGAGACCAGCCTGAATTCCTGCGTGAACAGCCTGTCCGGATATTGGTACACCAGCCCGAGCGGCGCATTCGTCGGAATGGCGATCCCTGTAAGCGGCTGGACGTAGGGATCAATTGTCAGCGATTCATCTACAGAGGCAGAGCTGGTCTTATCGAGATAGTTCGTCGCGGATGTCAGCGTCGCCCAGGCGAAATCGTAGTCGATCGTCAGGCTCGTGATGCTCGTCTTGTACGTATAGAGCTCGGGGAAGTACCGCGCGATCGTATATCGTGGGAGACCGATATCCTGGTTGGGCTCGTAGTCTTCATGATTCTTGAAGTATTTGTACGCCAGCAGTATGGAAAGCCGTGAAGTCGGCTGGATCAGCGCCTGCAGACGAACACCTTCGTTTCCGGCCCTGTTTATGTCACGACCCCCGTTCACGGCATTGTCAATGAATCCCGAATCGCTGCCGTACGTTATGTCCGCGCGGATTGCGGCCTTATCTCCAAGTAGCGGCATATTCATCATCAGGTTGCCGATGTAATTGCTGCCGCCGTGAGCCGTGTCCGACACTTCGGTGTCGAACAGGCCATCGACAACTCCCAATTGCGGCTTCTTTGTCAGAATTCTCACGACACCACCCATCGCAAGAGAACCGAACAGTGTTCCTTGCGGGCCTCGCAAGACCTCGACGCGATCGAGGTCGAACGTACCAATATCCGCGAGACCCGCGTCGACCTCCGATACGAGAGCATCGTCGATATAGGCGCCCGTAGTCGCGTCCGTGCGCGCACCGATTTCCTGGGAAATTCCGTTTATGACGATTTGATCAACTCTTGCATCGGAATTGAAGGCGACACCTGGGACCATCGTCAGGTAGTCGGAATAGCTCAGCGCGCCGGACTTCTGGAGCGCCGGGCTGGAGACTACGGCAATCGATATCGGCGTTTCTTGTATGTTTGTTTTGCGTCGCGTCGCCGTGACGATGATCGTCCTCAGAGAGCGCTCCGAAGATTGCGTTGTGGGGTCGGATTGCGCGAGGGCGGGTGGTGCGAGCGCCGTGGCCACGAGGATCATGCACGCCGTATACAGGCGAATTACTGAGAAATGCTCGCGCCTCTTCTTCGAGCCGCCGACCGCCTGCCCGCTGGATGCCTCTATGTCTATGATCATACCCCCCCCGATGAAGCATCGGCACGTCGCTTGCGCCGGCATGCCACAGTTATTGTGTATCCACTCTGCTGGCTTCGCCCGAACGAGGCATCGCGGCCAGTGTGGATTTCAAGCTACAAGAGTTCGAACATCCACGCTAGGCCGAATTGCCTGCTGCACTGTTGCGATAAGCGCAACGCGCGGGGCACTGGCATCGAGGCCCTATGGCTCAGGCGCCACGCGCTCGCGGGCGTCCAGCTTTCTATCCGGAAGGCGGTGTCCGGTGGCCGGCCCATCATCGAGTGTGAGCAGAAATTTCTCTCTACCCATCAGACAATGGCCGTGCTCGCTCGAGAGCGGCCCGTAGATTACGCCGTCGCACCATGGGAGCCGTCTCTCGGGTCAGCATCATCCCTGACAGACAGACAATCAGCGCGAGCTCCCAAAGAAATGCCGGCATCAGGGAATTCCCTGTGGTCGCAATGAGCCAGGTGACGACAAACTGCGTAGATCCGCCAAACACCGCGACGGTGATTGCGTACACGATTCCAATCGATGCCGCTCGGACGCGGGGCGGCGTCGCTTCGGACAAATAGATGAATATTGGAGTGAATCCCAAGGAGATCAGAGCATTGATCAGCACCACTGCCGCATAAAGCGCTCCGGCGGAGCGTAGATGCGCGATGATCCGGAAGATCGGGATGATCAGCACGGCAAGGACGACGGTCGGAGCAATCATGATCGGTTTCCGGCCTATTCGGTCAGAAAAATGACCGCTGAGAATGCAGAGAACCACGGTGGTCGGACCGCCGATAAGGGCAGCGCTGAACGCGGCGCTGGAGGACATTCGAAGCGTCGAAATTGCGTAGGTGGTCATGTAGTTCTGCAGGGATCCGCTCATCGTCCCGGCCGCCAACATGATAAAAGCAATCGCGATGACTCTGGCGTAGCTATCGCGCGCTTCTGCTGTTTCTGAAACCAGATCATCGCTATTGCGCTCGTGCTGAGCGCCGGGTAGGCTTTCTGCGAGCCTGTTCCGCAGCCACAGTCCGAATGGCACGATGAGCACGCCAAGCAGGAACGCTATGCGCCACGCGTAAGCTGCGAAAGAGGTAACCCCCAGGATTCTCGACAGCACCACGCCCACACCCGCGGCCAGCATGGCCCCGCAAGCCTGGCTCACGAACTGCATCGATGTGAACAATCCGCGCCGCGAGATTGGAGCGGTTTCGAGGAGAAACGCCGTGGAGGGTCCTATCTCCCCTCCAACCGCGAACCCTTGCAACAGCCGAAATAAAACCACCAGCACCTGCGCCATCACGCCAATCTGGGCATACGACGGTGTCAGCGCCATGCCGGCGTCGGCAAAGCCAATCAGCGAGAAGGAGAGCAGCAACGCCGGTTTACGCCCCTTGCGGTCGCCCATCAGTCCGAGCACGACCGCCCCGAGCGGACGAGTAAGGAAGCCAATCCCCAAAACGGCCAAGGAGGCAAGCAGGCTGGAGGTGGCGTTGTGAGCCGGAAAAATCGCCTTCCCGATGTAGACGGCAAAATACACATAGATGAGGAAGTCGTAGAATTCAAGTGCGCTCCCTATCACGATACCCGGCACCTGCCGCAGGCTCGGCGATATGCGGCTCCTGTTTGTGTCGATATTCATGCGACGATCTCCGAGCCCTTGACCGATCAGGCTATCAGTTCCCACTGGTGAGCATCCACGAACCCTCCCCGCGGCAGGTATGAAATCGAGATCTGATCGTGTCCGCGCTCCACGCGCAGATGGATTCTCATATCCTGCGTCCCCTGGATGAGATCCTGCGGCACCGGCTCGACTATCCTGTCCCCGTTCAATAAACCAGCGAGTTGGGCCTCGGAGCCCGCGACGATCCCACGCACTACGCGCTGCTTCTCTGCCAGTACTTGCGGATCGAAGCCAAGCTCATATCGGCGCAGCGGCCGTGACACGCGCCGAAATCGCGCTCCGAACGCCTCGCTCGGCGGCAACGGCGGCGTGCCCGCCAGGAACCCGCGAAACTGCTCGACCCCTGGTGCTCCAAGATACAGCCGTACCAGCTCCTCCCAGTCCACGTTGTCGATGGTTCTGCCGTCTTCCTCGCGCGCTCGCAGCTCACGCACAATATCGTCCAACGAATAGCGATTTCCTGTGATCCGGCGAACTTCGAAGTCAACGCTCGCGAAGTAGAGCATTCCGCGGTCGTATGCCAAGGTCCGAACACGAGTATCGGCCCAATATCTCAACGGCAGATCAGCGTTCGGCACGCGCATCATGTCGCTCGTATAGTACCGGCCGGCGTAGAAATTGAGATCATTTACGTATTCCGCGTCGCTGATGAGCCCGAACCTCAACGGCAACAGACCGGCGTAAAACACCGCCAAGCCCTCCGAGAACCATCGGTCCACGAGCCTGAAATTCTCGGCTGCCGATCTTGGCCGGTTGAGCATCGGAGAGAACGTGTGGAACATCTCGTGAGAGATGACGAAGCGCATATATTGCGCGTCATTCCCCATTCCGTGTCCGTACGTGACTACAAATGATCGATAACCTTCACGGCCTCCGCCTGCATTCACCGGATTCCGTCGGAGAAATACGCCGAGCGTCTGTTCCGACCTGACACCGAAGAACTCCTTGTAGCCGTCGTAAAGCCGATTGCTCCAATGCATCAGCGCCTTCGCATCGTACGGCGGAATACCCTGCCAAGCCCCGAAAAAGCCGGCTTCATCGGAGTAATGACCGACCGCGCCAGCCATGAAATAAGTCTCCTTCAATTGCGCTAGAGATATCGGGGACTGAGAGCAAGCGCGGCCTTCTCCGAACGTCGTGAATCCCTTCGCGCCAGGTGGCAAGCCTGTCAGGTTCCAGTTCACGTCCACGTCGAACAGCTGCAGCGACGGCGGCAGCGCGATGAGCGAGACCCCCCCTCCAGAGAAAGCGCATCCTTCGCTGCGCAGCTCGAGCGGCGGCGCGGCACCCAAGGAATGTGCTGTGGCGTGCACGGAGATCGAATAGTGAATCGACACCTCGCCGCTCACCGGTCGTGTTGCGGTCCATGTCCTGTTGGCGCTTCCAGTGGACTCGTGATCGTGCATGAGCAGAGTCACGGGGCCGCCGCCGTCCGTCACTTCCAAATTGGCGATCGAACGCGCGGTAGTCTCGAAATTGTCGAACAAAAGCGGCATCTGAATGAGCGCCTCGCCCGGTGCCAGATCCAGTCCGCAAACGCGCATTGCGACGTGCACATGGCTGATGACGGACCCGTCTGCGCTCAGGATGGGTTTGAGGCTCAGGGAAACAGAAGCAGCCGCTTCGACGCGAAGGCCTTGCTTGTCATCGCTCATCTTCGTCTCGCTTCTCTAAAACGGTGAAACGCGCGGAGCGCCGCACTCGGGAGTGGACTCACACCGCCATGCGTCGGCAGTATCCACCCGGACGCCATTATTGCGTGGCCACGCCTCGCACCCCCGCGTTGCAGGTTCCGCAACACGGCAGTTATAATCCCGAAGGACCCCGCCACTGTAGTCGTTGCAATAAGCGCAATACGGCCATCTCCACATCGGGCTTCGTATAGCGCCCTTCGTCACCGATACTTGGGCTCGTCCTGCGCGGACTGCATTGCACTGATTCGCCCCCCATTCACATCGTCCGTTCGTTTCTGAGAGCCCCGAAGCGATCGACGCGCATATGGACCAAAACCTGCAGGCTTATCCCGATCTTTTCGTCCGCCCTGACGGTAAAGCCTATTTCGACTGCGCGAGGCGGGCGTTGCCATTGCGGTCAGTGGACCTCGAGTTGCAAGGGGCCGCCAAGAGCTGGGACGCATCCTGCGAGGAGACATGCGAGTTGGCTCGCGGTCTCTTTTCGACCCTCATTGACGCCACGCCGGACGACATAGCGGTCGTCCCCTCCACTGCTTACGGTATCGCCACCGTTTGTGAGCTCACTCCGCTCAGTCCCGGGCAGCAGGTCGTTCTGATGGCCAACGAGCATCCCAGCAATGTAATGGGCTGGCTCCAGTCCTGTGAGCGGCACGGCGCGGAGCCGCTGTTCGTCTCGAAGCCAGCGAGCGGCGAGTGGACCTCCGAGCTGATGGGAGCACTCTCCGAGCGCGTCGCCGTCGTATGCTTCGCAGCTACCCATTGGCTTGACGGAACATCCATAGACAGCGCGGCTGTCGCGGCGCAGGCGCGCCGCTTTGGGGCCCGAGTCGTGATCGACGGCACACAAAGTATCGGTGCCCTGCCCTTCGATATTGAGGCCATCTTGCCCGATTTCCTCGTGGCTTCAGGCTACAAGTGGCTGTTGGGGCCGGCTGGGTTGAGCTACTTGTATGTAAATCCGCAATATCATTCCGGCATCCCTATCGAGAATAGCTGGGGCAATCGCGTATCTGCGAGTGGCTGCGTCCAGTGGAGCGGTCCCGATCTAATCTACCCGCGAGCTTACGCTCGGGGCGCGCGCCGATTCGACGCCGCCGGCATCGCGAAATCGATCCTTCCGCGGCTCGCGATCCCTGGACTACGCCAGATCCACCAGTGGACACCTGCTTTCGTTCAGGAACAGCTGCGACGTCGGAACACCACGCTGGCCGCCACACTGCCCCCTCACTTGGTTTGCAAGCCTAGTCCAAAGTATGGATACGCGCACATCCTGGGCATAGACCTTGGAGGCAATGACGGCGCACCGATCGTCGAGTCGCTGGATCGTCGAGGAGTACAGGCAAGCTTGAGAGGCAACACGCTCCGCGTGTCTTCTCACTTGTGGAATACAGCAGAGGACATTGCGCTGTTGCACGACGTATTGCGCGTCGCGCTGCAACCTCTTGCCCACCGCTCCAAGCAGGGACTCATCCTCATAATTCAACTTGGAGGTACTCCCCCATGGCCAGGCGAATGAGGATCGCATCCGAACGCGTCGCCTTGGGATCCGCGGTGCGAAGACTGCGCGCGATCTCTTTCTGACCCCGCGGGTAAGCGGTGAGTAGTACCCGGGGGATGCGGAGGCGCACGTGCCCCCCCTGGCCGCGCAGGAATACGCATCTGTCTTTCGTCGCCTTCACGATCTGACGCCATTGTTGTGGTCGGTACAGACGTGTAACAACTCAATTATACAGGCGCGTGATAAGCCTGTTCTATTCCGAAAAGCAGGCACTTGGGCGAAAGGTGGGGTGGACGACGGGACTCGAACCCGCGACAACCGGGATCACAACCCGGGACTCTACCAGCTGAGCTACGTCCACCGTTGTTGCGTCACCCACTACTCTCTACTCCCTCACACTCCCCGGGCGTGGCGTGCCCGGCAGGACTCGAACCTGCGACCACCGGCTTAGAAGGCCGGTGCTCTATCCAACTGAGCTACGGGCACGCGGACTTGCATCGCCCGCTCGCCCGCTCGCACGGGGGGCGCGAATCATACGGAACCGGCCGTGGAAGCGTCAATTTGGGTTTATCCTACGCCGCTCCATGCCATCACATCCCCGCTCCCCTGCCCCGATCCCCGCCCCCGCCAATGGCGCCCCCGGCGCCGGCGAGGCGCGCGAGGTCGAGTGGCAGCTCACGGCCCCGGATCTGGGGGTCGTCCGGCGCTGGCTCGAGCAGCATCCCCGCCTGGACCGCCTCAGCATCGGGCCGCTGCCTGCGCAGCAGCTTCACGATACGTACCTCGACACCGAGGATTGGCGGCTCTTCCGGGCTGGATTCGCTCTGCGGCTGCGGGCGAAAGCCGGTCACGTGGAGGCGACCTTGAAGGGCCTGCAGTCGGCGCGCACGGACGTCGCCGACCGGCGGGAGATCACGGAGCGCCTCTCGCAGGGCGGGGTCGAGGCCCTCGCCCAAGCCACCGGTCCAGTCGGTAGCCGCGTCCGCGACGTCGCGGGCGTGAAGCCGCTTCGCCCCCTGTTCGAGGTCCGGACCTCGCGACAGCGATTCGTCGTCCGCAACGGCAGCCCCAATGCGGCCGTGGGCGAGATCGCCATAGACGAGGCGCGGTTCTCGCGCGGTGGCAGCCACCGACCCCCGATGGTGCTCACGCGTGTGGAGCTCGAGGCGATCGGCAACGATTCAGCCCCTCTCGAGCGGCTCGCGAACCGCTTACGCGCCGAGTGCGCGCTGTCCCGTGCGACGGAAAACAAGTTCGCCGTCGGCCTGCGCTCGGCCTCTCTGGTGCCGCCGCGAGGCGCGGGACCGGATCGCGACTCCGACCCGGCGATGCCGGCCGTCATCGATACCTGGACCCGCGCCAGCGATTTCGCTGCCGCGGCGCTGCGCCGGCTGCATCAGGAGTGGCAGGCCAATGAGTCCCCCGCCCGGCTGGGCGAGGGCCCGGAGCCGCTGCACAGGCTGCGGGTGACCGCGCGACGCATGCAGACCATCCTGAGTCTCTTTCACGCCTACCTGCCCGCCAGCCTGAGGAACAGCCGGCCGACGATCAAGGGTCTGCTGGACGCGCTCGGCCTCGTCCGCGATGCGGATATTCGTATCGAGGCGGTGAGATCCTTCCGCAGCAGCCTCCCCGAAAGCGACCGCGGCGCGCTCGACCCCCTGCTGCGGTACCTGCAATCCGAAAGAACCCAAGCGCGCGCCGCCATGCTGCGCGCCCTGGATGCGAAACGCGCACGGGACTGGCTCGACACGCTGCCTGATCAGCTTGCGAGGACACCTCCGACGACGTCCTCCGCGTCCTCGCGCAATGTCGCCGCGCTTGCCGTCGTTCCAGACCTGATCCGCAACCGCTACCGCAAATTGCGCAAATCCGCCCGCCTGCTGACTGCTAAGTCTTCGATGGCGGAATTCCACGAAGTGCGGGTACGAGCCAAGAAGCTACGCTACGCCCTCGAGGTTGTCGCACCGACTTATGCCAAGCCTGCATACCGGATGCTCGCGGCGTTGCAGAAACTGCAGAGCAGGCTCGGTACACAACATGATGCCGACGTGATCGCGCGCTACCTCACCCAACTCGCGGGCCGCGCACCGGCGAATCTCGCCGCGGCGACGCTCTTCATGATGGGCAGGATGGCGGAGCAGCGCGGGCGCGAAGCAGTTCGCCTGGGCAAGAAAGTTGCAGACCCGTGGCGCAAAGTGCGTGGCAAGCGCTGGAAGGCGCTGCGCTCCCGCATGGGGAAGCGGCGGGACGCCGCCGCTGCAAGCCCCCGCATTGACGATCTCCTCAGTTATGGCGCGCGCCGCACCAGCAGAGCCGGCAGCAGCGCCCCCCGCCGCTGGACGCCGACAGGCATGGTTCTACACTGACCATGGAGCTCCTGATCCTCCGGCACGCCATCGCCTTCCCGCGGGACGCCAAACGCTGGCCGGACGATGCCAAGCGCACCCTCACTATGGAGGGAATGAAGCGGGCACGGCGCGCCGCCGCGGGCCTGAAGCGCATGGCCAAGCGGCCGGCATTGGTCCTCACCAGCCCGCTGGTTCGGGCGCGCGATACCGCGGCGATTTATGCACAAGCCGCTCGCTGGCCGGACGCGGTGGCATGTACGGCGCTCTCTCCGGGAGGGTCCCCGGAAGATGTGCTGGAGGCTCTGAGGCGCCAGGCCGCCAAGGCGGAGTGTGTCGCCGTCGTCGGCCACCAGCCGCACCTGGGCCGGTTACTCGCGTTATCCCTGCGGGGCGACGCTCGCAGCGAAGCATTCGAGCTGAAAAAGAGCGCCGCGGCGTGCGTGCATTTCGAAGGGCCGCCGGGCGCTCATCAGGGCGTGCTGGTGGCGCTGTTCCCGCCCCGGGCTCTGCGCGAGATTTAGTGCGCTCCGGCCGCGGCTTCCTTGCTCGCGGCACCCGCCTTCGCCGGACGCGCCAACCACACGACGCCCGCCAACACCACGAAGAGAAATCCCGACACGTAGAAGATGTCGTTGGCGGACAGCATGTAGGACTGCACGTCGACCAGGTTGTTGAGGAGCGCATAGCCCTGCTGGCTCGTGAGACCGCCGGCATGCAGATGCGCCATCGCCTGCGTCATCGCGGCATTGGATCCGGTCAACTGCTCCACCAACTGCTCGTGGTGCAGCGTCGCGCGCCGATCCCAGAGAGTCGTGGTGATGGACGTCGCGAACGAGCCCGCGGTGATGCGCGCGAAGTTCATCAGGCCGGACGCCGCGGGAATGCGCTCCGGCGGCAGTCCTGAGAAGCCGAGTGTCAGCAGCGGGACGAAGAACGTCGCCAGCGCCGCCCCCTGGATGATGGTCGGCACCAGCAGGGTGCGGATGTCCGCGTCCGTGTTGAACCATGAGCGCATGAACATCACCAGCCCGAAGACCAGGAACGAGCTCGTGACGATCCAGCGCGGATCGACGCGCGAGAGGTTCCGGCCCACGAGCGGCATGAGCGCAATCGCCAGCACCCCCACCGGGGCGAGCACGACGCCCGCGAGAGTGGCGGTGTAACCCATGTACTGCTGCAGCCAGAGCGGCAGCAGCACCACGTTGCCGAAATAGAGGCCGTACCCCACGAGCATCGATACCGTGCTGACGGAGAAATTGCGCCCGCGAAAGAGACTGAGGTCGACGATCGGATGCTTGTCGGTCAGCTCCCAGACCAGGAACACCATGAATCCGATCGCCGCCGCGACGGCCAGCATCACGATGACCGGTGAGTTGAACCAGTCGAGGTTCTTGCCCTTGTCCAGCAGGATCTGCAGCGACGCCGACCCAGAGCACGAGCAGACCCAGTCCCACCTTGTCGATCGGCAGGCGCGCGGTCGGCAGTCTCGCGGCGCCGGTAGATCGCCCAGGTCACGAGGACCGCCGCGATGCCGATCGGCACGTTGATGTAGAAGATCCAGGGCCAGGAGTAGTTATCGGTGATCCAGCCGCCGAGCACGGGCCCGACCACCGGCGCCACGAGCGTAGTCATCGACCATACGGTGAGCGCGGCGCCCGACTTGGCCTTCGGATAGCTCGCGAGCAGCAGCGACTGCGACAGCGGGATCATCGGTCCCGCCACCAATCCCTGCAGAGCCCGAAACGCGACCAGCATGCCGATCGAGGGCGCGAGACCGCAAAGGAAGGAAGCCACGACGAAAAGCAGCGTCGAGGCCATGAAAAGCCGCACCTGGCCGATCCGCCGCGTGAGCCAACCGGTCAACGGCATGGATATGGCATTCGCCACCGCGAACGAGGTGATCACCCACGTGCCCTGATCCGGGAGACACTCCCAGATCGCCGGCGATGGACGGAATCGCGACGTTGGCGATCGACGTGTCGAGCACGTTCATGAATGTCGCGAGTGAGAGCGCGATCGTGCCGAGGGCGAGCGCGGTTCCCTTGAGAGCCTCAGGCTGCGGTGCCGCCGCAGGCGCAGGAGCCGGCGCCGCCGGCTTCAGCTGCGGCAGCGGCTCCTGTCTTTCCTTGAGGACTGCGTTCATGTTGCGGCCCGGTGATTTGCAATCGCTCGAGCTACTCGCTCAGCGAGACCGGCAGGTTGGTAGCGGCGCGACGGGATCGGCTTGGACAACAGCGCCCCCGCCGACACGAGCCGCGAGGCGGTGCTGAGCCGCTCGAACGCGCCGCAGTCGGGTCGTTCGCGGCGATGATGTGCCGCACCATCTGGTCGGCCTGTGCCGTTGCGGACTGGAAGACATCGGTCGAGTAGTCGGGATCGTTGGTTGCGACTTCGGGCAGCCGCTGGCCGCCAGTCGTCCTTCACGTTGACGTAGGCCTTCATGGACAGGCCGATCTGCAGCGGACGCTGCGCCAGCTCGCGCGGGTCGAGGGCAACACGCACGGGCACGCGCTGCACGATCTTGATCCAGTTGCCGGTGGCGTTCTGGGCGGGCAGCAGCGAGAAGGCAGAGCCGGTGCCGGCGCCGAAGCCGACCACACGACCGTGGAATACTCACGCGGCTGCCGTAGAGATCCGATGTCAGCGTGACGGGCTGGCCGACCCGCACGGTGCCGAGCTGCGACTCCTTGAAGTTGGCATCGACCCAAACCTCATTGAGCGGCACCACCGACATCAGCGGCGTTCCGGTGCTGACGCGCTCCCCGAGCTGCACGTCGCGGCGGGCGACGAAGCCCGATACCGGCGCGGGTATGACCGTGCGCACGTAGGTGAGATACGCCGCATGCAGTGCCGCAGCCGCATCGCGGACGGCGGGGTTGCTCTCTATGGTGGTGTCGTCGATCAACGCCCGGTTGGCAGCCAGCGCCTGCTGCGCAGCGGCTACCGCCGCCTGCGCGGAACTCACCGCATCACCCGCGTGCTGCAGCTCTTCCGTCGAGATCGCCCCGCTGCGCGCGAGCCGCGCCCGGCGAGCGTAGTCACTCTGCGCCTTGGCGAGATCCGTGCGCCGGACCTGCACGTTCGCCTGCAGCTGCGAGGTGGTCGAGAAGAGGCTGCGTACCTGACGCACCGTGCGCGCCAGCCGCGCCTCCGACTGCTGCAGTGCCACCTTGGCATCCGCCTGATCGAGGCGCACCAGCGGCTGGCCGGCCTTCACGAACTGCGTGTTGTCCGCGCCGATCCCCACGACCGTGCCGGAGATCTGCGGCGTGATCTGCACCACGTTGCCGCTCACATAGGCATCATCCGTGTAGACGGAGTAGCGCAGGTCGCGATCCCAGTAGACGCCCCAGGCAGCGCCGATGACGAGGAAGCTACCGAGGATCAGGGTAAGCCAGCGCACCCGCGGGCTGATCCAGGGTGAAGGCTTTGCAGTTTCGTTGCGAGTCGTCATGTCTCTGGTCTCCCACTCATCTGCCCCGGCTGAAAATGCCTAGGCAGACTTATATCGTTTAAAAAAACCGGTCGGCCGTCCTTCAGGCCGCGTTCTCCAGCATCCGCCCGAGCAGGCTCTCGATCTGGCGCGCATCCGCGCGGCTGAACCCGCGCAGGAAGCGGTTCTGGATCGACATCGAGAGCTCGCGCAGCCGCGGGTAGACGGCGCGCCCCTGCTCGGTCATCTCGAGGTACACCAGCCTGCGGTCCTGCGGGCAGCGCGCCCGGCGGATGAGGCCCTTGCTCTCGAGGCGGTCGATCATTCGAGTCATCGCTCCAGCGTCATACGACATCTCCTTGCAGAGATCGGAAGCGGACTTCTTGCGCTCCGCGGCGGCAAGCCGCGAAATCACCACGAACTGCGCGGCCGTGACACCGATATCGGCGACCTGCCGGCATCCGGTCAGCTCCCGGTCCAGCGCTGCCAGCAGCTCCGTCCGCACCTGTCCCACCAGATAAGCCACGCTCCTGTTCGGCTCGTAGTTGTCGCTGTCGTATATGTTCACCAAGAGCGCTCTCCGGGGAAATCTCCCTGATGGGAGGTCGCATCCCCCCGAAGGGGGATGAGCCGCAATATACTTGCCTAGGCTGTCTTTGTCAAGGCCGTCTGCGGAGACATTGCATCGGCCGCGATAGCGGACGCGGGACGCGCTTTATGGAATTCGCGCGCCTGCAATTGCGCCACCTTGACCCACTCGGACAGAGGCCGGAGAACAGCGACGACATCACAGCCCGACCTCGCTCCTTCTCAGCGATGCGTGACTTGAGCTCAGGTCGGCCGACAGTTGCTCTGGAGTGAGCTCGTACATGCCGCCGTCGATAGCATCGACTACGAGGCCGATCAGGCCGCCAAATGCGATCTTACCCCACACCCACCCGCTCACGCCACGAGTCAGGGTCAGGTCAAAAAGCTCGTATCCCGGCAGGCTTCTCCTTACGAGGTGATCGTCCTTGCGCGTCAGCTTCGCAATGAGCGGTCTCATGCCTTTCTGAACGTCATCGACGACGACCGTCGCTCCCGTCAGTACGCTGACAATGCCTACATCCTGATGCGTCCCGTGAAGATGGAGGCGCAGGAGGCGAGTGCAACAGTAGATCAGGAAGGTCATCCCGGAAGCCGCGTGGCGGCGCGTGAGATTCATCATGAAGCTCTCCCTGAAGCGAGTTATATACGACCGCAGTGTGCGAATGTCAGCGCAAAGAGGCCGATGCGCTGCCTCACATTCGCCGATTCGAGTGCCTCGTTCGATTGCTTGAATTGGGAGCCGAGTCTCAGGTTGACGGGGGTGTTCAGAAGGCTCCGGCGTACCGACCCGCTGGTGGCTGACTCACCGATAGCGCAACCGCGTCCATTAACACCAGGGCCACGAGCAACACTACAGCCGGTGAACCGAGTCAGGTCGACTTACTCGCGGGCACCTCTTGCGGAACAGGCAACCCAACTTTCTTGCAGAAGGCGGCGAAGCGCGGATCGCCTTCGAAGCGCAACATGAATGGGGCATCGAGGAGGTACGCTATCCCGCATCGCGCTCGCTCCAGGCTCGGTCTGTGGCAAAGCGACCCCGGGTCTTATTGGTTATCGTGCACCGCTGGACATTGCCAAGTGCGGGCTTAGCGGTCCCGAAAGGATCGCGGGGAAGGAACTAAACGAACTCATTGATAAGAATGGTCGGGGCAGCCGGACTCGAACCGGCGACCCTCTGCTCCCAAAGCAGATGCGCTACCAGACTGCGCCATGCCCCCGCACACCGCGGCATCGATATGCGAGAATGCCCGCCCCCTCAAAGACCTGGTACTACAATCGCGATGACGGCGCAGCTGATCGACGGCCGCACACTGGCGGCGGAGGTCAAATCCCAGGTCCGCGACAAGATCGAGACTGCGCTGACGCGCGGCAGGCGGCGGCCCGCCCTCGCCGTGGTCAAGGTCGGCCATGACCCGGCCTCTGAGGTTTACGTGCGCAACAAGCGCCGCGCCTGCGAGGAGGTCGGCATCCGCTCCGTCGCGCACGATCTGGCCGCCTCGACCTCGGAGGTCGCGCTGCTCTCCCTCATCGATGACCTCAACCGCGACGCGGAGATCGACGGCATCCTGGTGCAGCTGCCGCTGCCGCCACAGATCCAGCAGACCTCGATCATCGAGCGGATCGATCCGGTGAAGGATGTCGACGGCTTCCATCCCTACAACGTCGGACGCCTCGCGCAGCGCATTCCAGTGATGCGACCCTGCACGCCCTATGGCGTCATCAAGCTGCTCGAGCAGCATCGGCGCCCCGTTCAAAGGACAGCACGCCGTGGTCGTCGGCGCTTCCAACATCGTCGGCCGGCCGATGTCGCTCGAGCTGCTGCTCATGGGCGCTACGACTACGGTCTGTCACCGCTTCACGACCGACCTCGAGAATTACGTGCGCCAGGCCGACATCCTGGTCGTCGCGGCCGGCAAGCCCGGGCTCGTTCCCGGCGAATGGATCAAGCCGGGCACCATCGTGATCGATGTCGGCATGAACCGTCTCGATAACGGCCACCTCGTGGGCGATGTGCAGTTCGATGCCGCGCGCGAGCGGGCCGGCTGGATCACACCGGTGCCGGGCGGCGTGGGGCCGATGACGGTCGCCATGCTGATGCACAACACGCTGGAAGCATTCCATCGCCGGCACGAGCGGCCGAGCTGAGCCGCCCGCGGCGGCAAGAGCGGCAAGGTTTTGCCGCTGCAAGGTCCCGCGTCACGGCGTTACAAATTGCGATGGCGCGACGACGCCGGCTCGCTGACACTCCGCAGTGGCGCAGAAACCGAAATCCGGCCCTCCGCGTCACCGACATCCCAAGTGAGGAGAGCACATGATCAGCGGAATCAGCGGGAACGGGTTCCCGCTCTACGGCAGCAGCGGCACGGCGGCAGCCGCGAGCAAAGCCTCGAATGCCTATAACGGCGCGAGCGCGTTTACCTTGAGCCCGTCCGGCGCCGCGAGCGCTTCGAGTGCCGCAGGCACCTCGAGCACCGCGGGCGGTTCGAGCATACCGAACGCATTGAGTGCGGCACTGAGCGCCTCGGCGGCGACGTCGGCGGCCACCACGACCGCGACCAATGCCACCGCTAAGACGGCAGCGGCCGGCCACGCCCATCACGGGCACCACGGTCACAAAGGTGGCGGCAGCGCCTCGAGCTCGCTGGCCTCGCTCTTCCAGCAGAACCAGTCAACCAGCGGCAGCTGGTATCGCTGGCACCTCCGCGCTCAACACTTACGCGTAATCCCCCGCGTACGGCGAGCGTTTCTCCGAGGCACACGGATTGTGCCCCGCCGCCGCCTCAGGTGGCCTGCAGCCTCGGGCAAAAAACCACGCTTTTTGCCCGAGGCACGGGGGGGGGGGTCAGCGTTCTAAACGAGGCCGATCTATGCCCGCCGCCACTCCGTGCGGCCGTCGGGCTTGTCCTCGAGGATCACGCCGGCCGTGGCGAGTTCGTCGCGAATGCGGTCCGCCTCCGCCCAGCTCTTCGCCTTACGCGCGCTGCAGGCGGCCCTGGATGCGCTCCGCGATCTCGGCATCCGTCAGGGCGGCGCTGCCGTTGCCTCGACGTCGCCCTGCGACACGAGTTCGTGCCCAGAGAGAACCACTCCTTGGGCGTCACGCGTGATGCCGAGCACGCCCGCCAGGGAGCGCAGCTCCGCTCCCAGAGCCGCGGCCCGTGCGGCATCCCCGGCATCCTTTGCGGTGTTGATCTCGCGCGTCAACGTCTGCAGGACCGCGATCGCCTCCGGCGTATTGAAGTCGTCGTCCATCGCCTCCTGAAAGCGGGCCGCAGTACTCGGAGCCCGTCGCGGCACGCCGGCGCCGCACTCCGGCAGATCGCGCAGCGCCGTCATGATCCTTCCGAGCGCCGCATCCGCCTGCTCGAGCTGCTCGAGCGAGTAGTTGATCGGACCGCGGTAGTGGCTCGCGAGCACGAAGAAACGCAGCACCTCGGGATGGCGCACCGCCTTCTGCGAGCACCTCGCGCACCGTGAAGAAGTTGCCGAGCGACTTCGACATCTTCTCGTTGTCGATGTTGACGAAGCCGTTGTGCATCCAGATCTCGGCGAAGCGGTCGCCGGTGGCGGCGCAGGTCTGCGCGATCTCGTTCTCGTGGTGCGGGAACTTCAGGTCGAGACCGCCGCCGTGGATATCGAAATGCGAGCCGAGGAGCGCCACCGACATGGCGGAGCACTCGATGTGCCAGCCCGGACGCCCCTTCCCCCACGGCGAGTCCCACGCCGGCTCGCCGGGCTTCGCGTGCTTCCACAGCACGAAATCGAGCGGATCGCGCTTCGACTCGTCGATCTCCACCCGGGCACCGGCGCGCAGATCCGCCAGCCGCTTGCCGGAGAGTCGGCCGTAGCCGTCGAACTTCGCAACCGCATACATGACATCGCCGTTCGGCGCGAGATAGGCGTAGCCGCCCGCGATCAGCTTCTCGACCATGGCGATGATGGGCGGCAGGTACTCGGTGGCGCGCGGCTCGAAGTCCGGGCGCAGGACCCCGAGCGCATCGCAATCCTCGTTCATCGCGGTGATGAATCGCTCCGTGAGCGCGCCGATCGGCTCGCCGTTCTCCGCGGCGCGCTGGATGATCCTGTCGTCGATATCCGTGATGTTGCGCACGTGCGTGACGCGATAGCCGCGGTGCCGCAGATATCGCTTCACGACATCGAACACGATCATCATGCGCGCGTGCCCGATGTGCATGAAGTCGTACACGGTCAGGCCGCAGACATACATGCGCACCTCGCCCGGGCGTGATGGGCTGGAGCGGCTGTTTCTCTCCGGTGAGCGAGTTGTGGATGCGGATCATGTCGTCTGCGTCGTGAAGGATGAAAACGGGAGTTGTCAGGCGAAGCGCGCGAGCCGCGCCTGCGCCGCGCCCGGCGGGCATGGCCTTGAGAAGCGGCGCGAGCTCCGGGCCGTGGCCGCGGCCGGTGAGCGCGAAGCGCAACGGCATGTAGAGCTCCGCGCCTTTCTTTCCGGTCGCCGCCCGGACCGCGGCGGCGATCGCCGGCAGGTCGTTGCCGCTGTGCGCGGCGGCCTGCGCCGCGGCCGCGAAGTAGCCGCTCGCCCGCCTTGCGCACGATCTGCTCGCCCTCGGGCTCGAGCGCCGGCGGCGGCCCGAAGACGATCCGCGCCCAGGGCTGCGCGTCCTCCGGCAACACCACGTTGGGCAGAATCGCGGCGATGAAGGCGCGCGCCGCGGACTCGTCGAGTCCGGCGGGCAGCGCCCCCGCGAGCCATGCCCGCGCCTCATCGGCCGCCAGGTGATGCGCCGCCTCCTTCTGCCACACGAGCAGTTGCTGCTGATCGAAATGCGCCGCGGCCCGCCCGAGGTGCGCGGGATCGAACGCGCGGGCCATGGCCTCGAGGTCGAGTAATCCATGCTCGCCGCTCGAGTGACCGAGGCGGAAGAGATGGTTGACCAGGGCCTCCGCACGATAGCCGCTGTCGCGATATTCGCGAACGCTCGTCGCGCCGTGCCGCTTGGAGAGCGGCGCGCCGTCCGGCCCCAGGATGAGCGATACGTGTCCGTAGCTCGGGGCGCGCAGTCCCAGCGCCTCGAGAATCAGGAGCTGGCGCGGTGTGTTGGCCAGGTGATCCTCGCCACGAAGCACATGCGTGACGCCCATGCAGGCATCATCGACGGCATTGGAGAAAAAGAAGGCCGCGGTGCCGTCGCCGCGCCGCACGATGAAGTCGCCGATGTCGTCCGACAGAAAGCTCTGCGGGCCGTGCACCAGATCCACGAACTCGATGCGCCGTCCGCAGGGGACGCGAAATCGCAGGCTGGCGGTCAGGCCCTGCGCCTGCTTGGCGCGCCGCTGCTCCGGAGACAGGTCGCGGCAGGTGCCGGCATAGCGCGGCGGCCGCCCGGCGCCGAGCTGGGCGCGGCGCGAGACTTCCAGCTCCAGCGGCGTGCAGAAGCAAGGATAGGCGATCCCCTGCCCCTCCAGCGCCTCGAAGTAGCGGCGCGTAGATCGCACCGCGCTGCGACTGGCGGTAGGGTCCGCCGTCGTCCTCCCGATCCGGTCCGGCGTCCCAGTTGAGGCCCAGCCAGCGCAGGTCATCGAGGATCACCTCGAGGTGCGCCTCCTGGCTGCGCTGCGCGTCCGTGTCCTCGATGCGCAGCAGGAAGCGCCCCCCGGCGTGCCGAGCCAGCAGGAAGTTAAATAGCGCCGTACGCGCGTTGCCGAGGTGCAATTCGCCTGTCGGGCTCGGCGCGAAGCGCGTTACCGCGCCACGGTAGAACCCTGAGGAAGCTGTGCTGTCCATTCCCGTCATGCGGCAATGGTACGGGGTTTGCCGCGGCAGCGACATCGCCCCGCCGCGGGGCTCCGGCGCTGCTAAGATTCCCGTTTCCAAAAAGCCTATGCGACGGAGAACAGATGCGCGCCCGGCACCGGACCCTGACACTGAGACTCGCCCTCACCCTGGCGGCCGCCTGCGCGGCCTCCTGGTACAAGCCACGGCGCGCGCGGACGACACGAACTCCTCCGATCCTGAGGTGCGCGTCACGACGAACATGGGCTCCTTCGTGGTGGAGCTGTATCCGGACCGGGCGCCGCTCACCGTGGCGAATTTCCTGCGTTACGTGCGCGAGGGCTTCTACACCAACACCCTGTTCCACCGCGTAGTGGCCAACTTCGTCATCCAGGGCGGCGGCCATGAGGCGAACCCGCCATACGATCTGAAGCCCACTTATCCCTCGATCGACAATGAGTCGGGCAACGGCCTGCAGAACAAGCGCGGCGCGGTGGGCCTGGCGCGCGCTGCCGGCCCGCACACCGGCAACGCGCAGTTCTACGTCAACCTGGTCGACAACCCGGAGCTCGATCCGCTGCCGACCCGCTGGGGCTATACGGTCTTCGGCCAGGTGGTGGAGGGTATGGACGTCGTCGACCGCATCGGCGTCGTCCCGACAGGCAGCTTTCGGCCCCTTCAAGGCGGATTCGCCGCTGAAGCCGCGTGATCATCCAGAGCGTCACGCTCATCACCCCGCCGGGGCTCACGACCCCGCCTGCGAGCACGCCGCCGGCTGCGCGCGCCGTCGGGACACGCCCTCGGGACACACCGTCGCGGCACACGCCGTCGGGCGCCGCACTCGGCCAGCCCACCGGCGCAGCCCGGAAACTCGGGACCTCGCCGGCACCAGCGGGCACCAAGCCGGCCACCCCGCCGGCAACGCCCCCGGGCACGCAGCCGAAGTCACCGTCGGGTGAGGCCGATCCAGCCCGACGGCGGTTGAGGCAGATGTCGGACCCCGCGGCACAGCGGGCTCCGAGCTCGACGCCCGCGCGATACCTCTTCGTTTCCGACGTACATCTCGATGCCGCGGCGCCGGAGGCGCAGCGGCAATTTCTCGATTTCCTGCGCGCGCAGGTCTCGAGTCCCGCGGCTGCTCGCGCGCTCTACATCCTCGGCGATCTGTTCGAGAGTTGGGTGGGGGACGATGATGCGGCGGGCGAAAGAGCCGCGGTGCTGGCCGCGTTGCGACAGCTGACGGCAAGCGGCGTTGCCTGCTTCCTGCTGCATGGCAACCGGGATTTCCTCATCGGCGAGGAGTTCTGCCGCCAGACCGGCTGTCAGCTACTGCCGGATCCGGTGGTTGCCGAGATCGACGGCGAGAGGGTGCTGCTTGACGCACGGCGATGCGCTCTGCACCGATGATCATTCCTATCAGGAGTTGCGCAGCATCGTCAGGACACCCGCCTGGCAACGCCGCTTCCTCGGCCTGCCGCTGCCGGACCGGCAAATGCTCGCCAATGAGGCCCGCGCCGGCAGCCGCGCCCACACCGCGCGCACCATTCCCGAGAATCATGGACGTCAACGCCGCGGCGGTGGCCGCGGCCTTCGAGGCCGCGCGGGTCGCGCCGGATGATTCATGGCCACACCCACAGACCCGCAGTGCACGATGCGCTGGTCGGGGGTCAACCCGTCCAGCGCATCGTGCTGGGTGCCTGGTATGAGCAGGGCAGCTATCTGGCGTACGAGAACGGACGCTACGAGCTGCGATCGCTGCCCCGCTGAGTCGACTACTGCGAGCCCCCTCCGGAGGCGGCGGCGGTGGCGGACCCATGCCGTTGCCGCATGCCCATCGGTGCCATGCCCATCGGACCGTCCATGCCCATGGGGCCCATGCATGCCCATGTGTCCGCGCATGCCTGATGAAGCGATGACGGCGGTGCGGCATGAGCAGCTTGAGCTTCTTCATCTGGGTCGGGCTCAACACCTGACCCAGCTTCGTCTCGGCCTCGGTATGCGCGGCTTTGCGCGGCCTCCATCGCCTGTTTCATGGCCTGCTTCATCTGGTCGCGCTCGGCCGAGAAGATGGTCTGCACCTGCTGCTTCTGCGCCGGTGTCATGTCGAGCAGCACCGCCAGCCGCTCCATGCCGCTTCTGCTCCATCTCCGCCCGCTTCTGCTTGCCATTTCTGCTGCCACTGCTGGCGCTTGGCCTGCCAGTCGGCGTGCGACGGGGAGGCAGGCGCTTGGGCAAACGCCGTCCCAGCGGCACAAAGCACCGCAACCAGGACAACGACACTACGTCTAATCATCGAAGTACCCCTGTATGGGCTTCACTGAGCGGCACTCTAGCCGTGCGCGCGCCGGGGAGGGCCGTAAACAATCTTTAAACGGCGTCAGGAACCGTTAAGTCGGCTCGAAAGCCGTGTCAGCGCCGGCGCGGCAGGGTCAGCCGGGCCTCCAGCCCCCCTTCAGGGCGGTTCCTGAGGACCAGGGAGCCGCCGTGCGCCTGCGCCACGTCGCGGGCGATGCTGAGCCCGAGGCCCGTACCCCCGGTATCGCGGTTGCGTGAGGACTCCAGGCGATAGAAGGGCTCGAACACCTTCTCGAGCTCTTCGGGCGGGATGCCCCGGGCCATCGTCGCAGACGCTGATCTCGAGCTGAGTCGCCGTCCCGCACCAGCATGCGGGCGCGGCTGCCGAACTTGACGGCGTTGGCCACCAGGTTGGTGAGGCAGCGCTTCAACGCCTGCGGCTTGCCCGACAGCGGCCCGAGCGCGCGGCCCTCCAGACGTCACATCCTTGCCCATTTCGGTGAACTCTCCGCGCACGGTCTCGAGCAGCAGGTTGACGTCGACCGGCTCCAGCGCCTCCTCGTCATTGAGGCCGCGAAAGAGCGCGAGCGCGCCGCGCACCATGCTCTCCATCTCGTCGAGCTCCTTGCCGAAGCGCGCCTGCAGCGCCGGGTCATCGATCTGGGTCTCGACCTGCAGCCGCAGCCGCGTCAGGGGTGTCTTGAGGTCATGGGACATGGCGGCGAGCACGCGCGTACGGCTGTCGAGATAGCGGTGCAGCCGGTCCTGCATGGTGTTGAAGGCGCGCGCCGCGTCGACGCAGCTCCCTCGCGCCCTCCTCCGCCAGCTTCGGCTGCAGGATGCTGCGCCCGAGGTTGTCAGCCGCCAGCGCCAGCCGCGACAACGGGACGCGTGATGCTGCGTGCGACGACATACAGCGCAATGACGAGCACGACCACGAGCAGAATCAGATTGAGCATGAGGCTCGGCGGCAGCGGTGTCCCGGGGGAGACGCGCGTCACGCGATAGACCAGCTTCGAGCTGTCGGGCAGGCGCACCGTCACGTCGTACGACTCCGTCGGCCGCTGCGTGGGTCGGACCGAAGAACGGCGACGGAATGGAGATGACACTCGCCGCCGGCGCGACAGCCGGGCTGCACCGTAACATCGTAGCCGTTACCGAGGTCCGCGCGCAGCTGCTGCGTCAGGACTCCCTGCACGTCCGAGTCGAATGGCAGCTGGATGAAGATGCGCGGCCAGAACGAGCTCTGCGCGGGCTGATGCCGCTCGCGCGCGATGAACCCCGGCCGGGCCGCGGGGCGGCAGCCGTCGGAAGGCGGCATGCCTGGGCGGCGGCTCGGGCGAGCGGCCCGACATGCGGCGATGCGCCTGGATCAGGCGAGCAGCAGCGGGCCGCCCCAGAGGCGATCCGCGGCGCGCGATCGCGCTGCCTGCAGCGCAGCGAGCTCTCCCCGGCTGCTCCTTGAGCATCGCGACCGTCGCGGCGCGCTGCTCGGTTGGCAGTTGCTCGAGGAGCACCGTGATCTCGGTGATCCGCCGCGACCACTCCCGCACGCTGCTGTCGACGACGAAGTGCTCGCGGTCGCGCGCGAACAGATACAGGCTCGCCGCCTGCGCCAGCACGACGGCGATCACCAGCGCCGCGATCAGGCGGCCGAACAGGGATTGCGGCCAGAATGACAGGCGCATGGCGCGATCCGCGGCCGGCTCAGGCAGTCTCGACCGGCACGCCGATCACATAACCCTCGCCGTATATGGTCTTGATGATCTGCGGCGCGCGCGCATCATCGCCCAGGATCTGCCGCAGCCGGCTGACCCGCACGTCGATGCTGCGATCGAAAGGGTCCGCCTCGCGGCCGCGCAGCAACTCCGTGAGCTGCGCACGCGATAGAACCCGGTTGCCGGCGGAAAGCAGCACGGCGAGCAGGCGGTATTCCGCGCCGCTGAGGGAGACGTCCTTACCGGCCGCATCCGTCAGCGTGCGTCGCGTCGTATCGAGCCGCCAACCGCCGAACGTGAACCCGCGGACCAACTGCGGGTTCGGATCGCGAGGCGCATGCGCGGCGCGGCGCAGCACCGCCCGAATCCGCACCAGGAGCTCCCGGGGATTGAATGGCTTCGGCAGATAGTCGTCGGCGCCGATCTCCAGCCCGACGATGCGATCGACGTCCTCGCCCGCGCGCCGTCAGCATGATGACCGGCACCTGCGAGTGGGTGCGCAGCTCCCGGCAGAGGGTGAGGCCATCCTCGCCCGGAAGCATCAGATCGAGCACGATCAGATCGACCGCCGCGCGATCGAGGACGCGCCTCATCTCGCGGCCATCGGCGACGGCCGTGGTGCGGAAATCGTTCTTCTCGAGATATTGACTCAACAGCGAGCGGATCTCGCGGTCGTCATCGACTATGAGGAGGTGGGGTCGGTCGGCCATGGTAACTAGAAGATAGTCGTGCCGCGCGCGGCGGGTGTAAAGAACTGTTATTGCGCCGGTTTATTGCATTGGCGGCGGCCCCGAGTGGAAGCGCAGCTGCGCATCCGGGGCCGTGGCGAGCCGCGCTTCGTGCTCGGCGAGCTCCCGCAGCCGTGCCGCCATTCCGGCGCCGCCTCCCGCGCCAGCTTGACATATTGCTCGAAGTGTCGCGCCTCGGAGTGCGCGAGCTGCGCGTAGAAGCCGCCCACCTCCGGCGGCAGGCGCGGCGCGAGCAGCCGAAAGCGCTCGCAGGAGCGCGCCTCGATCAGCGCGCCCATCAGCAGGAGGTCGAGCTTGCGTCCCGGGTCGCGCGTGCGCAGCGCCGTGCGCAGCCCCGAGGCATAGCGCCCGGGCCGCTGCCGCTCGAAAGGCACCTCGCAGCGTGATCATGAGCTTCTGGACCTGCTCGAAGTGCCGCAGTTCCTCGCGCGCGAGGCGCGACAGAGTGCTCGCGAGGCGCCGGTCCTCGGGATAGGCGAACATCAGCGCGAGGGCCGTCGAGGCGGCCTTCTTCTCGCATTGGGCATGATCGTTGAGGAGTTGCCGCCAGCTGGCCGGCCGCCGCCTGCACCCAGGCGTCGGGGGTCGGCGCCAGCAGTATCTCCGTCTCGCCCTCGAGCATGGCTCACGCCGGCTGGAGAAACCGCTCCAGCTGCCGCTCGAGCGCTTCCGCGGCCGCGAGCGCGCTCGGAAAGCGCTCCTC
Source organism: uncultured Pseudomonadota bacterium (assembly GCA_963726045.1). Classification (GTDB taxonomy): domain Bacteria; phylum Pseudomonadota; class Gammaproteobacteria; order Steroidobacterales; family Steroidobacteraceae; genus 13-2-20CM-66-19. Next base: position 1,468,014 of record CAVSAZ010000004.1, on the reverse strand, counting down.
CGGCCGCTTCGCGAGCAGCCGCTCCGAGCAACGGCTGCAGGCCATCGAGACCCGCGGCGAGCTGGGGCACCGGCTCCTTGCGATGTTTGTAAATGAGCCCCATCGGGCTCTCGGCCCGATACGGCTTGCCGCCGGTCAGCATCTCGAAAAGGATGATGCCGAGGCTGTAGAGGTCGCTGCGCGCATCGGTGGGCTCGCCGTGTCCCTGCTCCGGGCTCATGTAGTGCGGTGTGCCGAAGATCAGGCCGCGCTCCGTGAGATCCAGCCTCTGGGCCGCATCCTTCGACAGTCCGAAATCGATCAGGGCGATGCCTCCGTCCTCCCGCAACATGACGTTGCCGGGCTTCAGATCGCGATGCACCACGCCATCAGCGTGCAGCGCGGCCAGTGCCCGCGCGATCGCCGCGGCGACGCCGCACGGCCCAACGCGGCGCGACCGGCGACTTCATGCGCCGGCGCAGGTCGCCGCGCGGAAAATACTCCATCACCAGCCAGGCGTGATGGTCGCTGACACCGAGGTCGAACAGCCGCACGATCCCGGGATGGCGTGATGCGCTGCGCGATCTCGTATTCCTGCAGGAACCTGAGAAATGCGTCCGACGCCTCGTCCTGCTCCGGCTCGTCACGCACCACCTTGAGCGCGACCAGCGAGCCGGTCGCGATGCGCTCCGCGAGAAAGATGTCGGCGCGCGTGCCGGAGGCAACCTGCCGCACGCGCCGATAGCCGCGGATGAAAGCGCCGCCGAAGCACTGCGACTCCGGCACGGCGCGCGGATCGTGGGGGTTGCTCGGCGGCGTTTGCGGGGGCATTGGCACTTATATCACGTCCCGGCGCGGGGCAGCTTCAGCCCAATTACCAGATCCGCGACGTTGGTTCCGGTCGGGCCCGTGCTCACCAGCGCGCCCGCGGCGGCCAGCGCCGTGCCGGCGTCGGCCCGCGCCAGGCAGTCATCAGCATCGAGCCCGGCCAGGGCCAGCCGCCCACAGGTGTCGGCGTCCACCAGGCCTCCCGCCGCCTCGGTCGGGCCATCCGTACCGTCGGTACCCGCGGCGAGCAACGCCAGATCCGGATAATCCGCGAGGAGCTTGGCAGGCGGCGAGCGCGAGATGCTGATTGCGTCCTCCACGCCCCGGCTGCGGCGGCAGACGCACCGTCGACTCGCCGCCCCAGACCCGGACCTGCGTGTTGCCAATGAGGAGCTCGTGGGCGAAGCGCGCGGCGAGGCGCGTCGCCTCTCCCGCAAACCGCGGCGCGCACACACTCCGCAGTGAGCCCGCGCTGCAGACGCCGCCGCGACAACACCCTCCATGGCCTCGTCGACCGAGGCGATGACCTGCCGCTCGATGCGATCCGGGCCGGCCGCGGCGGGGCCGAGGAGTCCGGAGCCGATGACCGCGGGATCGTCGTCCGGCACATCTGATATGAAAAGCGCCCGCGCCGCACGACCGGCAAGCTGCGCCGCGAGGCGTCCGCCCTTGATGCGCGACAGGCGTGCGCGCCGGGCGTTGAGCTCGGCGATGGCAACACCCTCGGCGAGCGCGCGGGCCGAGAGTTGCTCGAGCTGCGCCAGCGAGACGCCGGGCTCGAGCACTTCCACCAGGCTCGATGCGCCTCCCGAGATCAGAAAGAGCGGCGACACCGCCGCCGGCAGCTCGCCGCACCCAATCGAGAAGCCGCTGCCCGGCGGCTGAGCGAGCGCTCATCGGGAACCGGGTGAGCGCTTTCGTGAATCTCGATCGCCGGGCAGCGACGGCAGCTCCGGGGCGAGGTGTCCGCCCTTCGTGATGACCAACACCCGCTCGAGCGAGGGACCCAGGGCATCGGCGGCGCCGAGCGCCATGGAGGCGGCGGCCTTGCCGACCGCCGCCGACCCAGACCGGCGCATCCGCGCGGCATCGGCCGCTCGCCAGCAGCGCCTCGCGCACGCAGCGCCGTCCCGTCGACTCTGGCGAGCCCGGCCTGCAGCAGTTCGAGCAGGAGCTGCGTGCCGTGCGGGCGACGCGAGGTCATCTCAGGACGCGCGAATGACCTTGAGCGGGCGCCGGTCGTCGCGCAGCTTCTTCGCCTCGTCGGAGCGCTCGAGCTGCAGCCGCTCCAGGTACTCCGGCGTCACATCGCCCGTGACGTACTCGCCGGAAAAGCACGACGTGTCGAACTCCTCGATGCGCGCATCCTCGTGCTTGCAGGCGGCGATCAGGTCCTCGAGGTCCTGGTAGATCAGCCAGTCGGCGCCGATGAGCCGCGCCACCTCATCCAGCCGCCGGCCGCTCGCGACCAGCTCCCGGGCCGCCGGCATGTCGATGCCGTAGACGTTGGGAAAGCGCACCGGCGGCGCGGCGGAAGCGAAATAGACCTTGCGCGCCCCAGCCTCGCGCGCGAGCTCGATGATCTGGGCGGAGGTGGTGCCGCGCACGATGGAATCATCCACCAGCAGCACGTTCTTGCCGCGGAACTCGAGGTCGATGGCGTTCAGCTTGCGGCGCACCGACTTCTGCCGCTCCTCCTGGCCGGGCATGATGAAAGTGCGGCCGATGTAGCGGTTCTTGGTGAACCCTTCGCGGTACTTGAGCCCGAGCCGCTGCGCGAGCTGCAGGGCGCTGGTGCGGCTGGTGTCCGGGATCGGGATGACGACGTCGATATCGTGGTTGGCCCGCTCGCGCAGGATCTTCTCGGCGAGGCGATCGCCCATGCGCATGCGCGCGCGATAGACCGAGATGTTGTCGATCTTCGAGTCCGGCCGGGCGAAGTAGACATACTCGAAGATGCAGGGGGTGTGGCGCACGCTCGCCACGCACTGGTGCGAATGGAGCCGGCCGCTCTCGTCGATGAACACGGCCTCGCCCGGGGCGATGTCGCGCACCAGGCGGAACGAGAGCATGTCGAGCGCCACGCTCTCCGAGGCGAGCATCCACTCCGGCCCCTTCGGCGTGTCGCGCTGTCCGAGCACGAGCGGACGAATGCCGTTGGGATCGCGGAAGCCCAGGATGCCGTGCCCGATGATCATCGCCACCACGGCGTAGCCGCCGCGGCAGCGGCGATAGACGGCATTCAGGGCCGCAAACACGTCGGCCGGAGTGATGCGCGGCGTGCCGATGCGCTGCAGCTCCGAGGCGAAGACGTTGAGCAGCACCTCGGAATCGGAAGTCGTATTGAGGTGACGGCGGTCCTCGCGGATCAACACCTCGGCGAGCTCCGTCGCGTTGGTCAGATTACCGTTGTGGCCCAGGCAGATCCCATATGGCGAATTGACGTAGAACGGCTGCGCCTCCGAGACACTGTCGCATCCGGCGGTGGGATAGCGGACGTGACCGATGCCGGCGTTGCCTTTCAGCTCGACCATGTGGTGCTGCTGGAAGACATCGCGCACCAGGCCGCTGCCCTTGCGCACGCAGAGCTCGCCGTCACCGTAAGTGGCGATTCCGGCGGCATCCTGCCCGCGATGCTGCAGCACCGTCAGCGCGTCATAGATGCGCTGATTGACCGCGCTCGTTCCGACGACACCGACGATTCCGCACATGGTCCTACCTCTATGTGTACGCGCCGACGAGCACGCGCAAGCCATTGGCCACCGAGTGACCGTAGGGCAGCAGCATGGAATGCCGCCACCACATTTCGCCATCGAGCCTGAGCAATTGCCCGAGGATGACGAACACGCCGATCAGCACCGCCCCGCGCGCGGCACCGAAGAGAAAGCCGAGAAAACGATCGATGCCGCTGAATATCGAGAGCCGCACGTAGTGTCCCATGATGGCGCCGATCCCCGCGCCCAAAAGCAGGATGAGCGCGACGATGATGACGCGCGCGGCCCAGGGCCGCACGTCGCTGGCGGTAAGCAGGCCGCCGAGATGCGGCTCGATCAGTGTCGGAGAAATGCCAGGCGACGAAGAGCGCCACGATCCACGCCGCCAGGGCGATCGCTTCGCGCAGAAAGCCGCGCAGGGCGCCCACGATGGCCGACAGCACGACGGCGGTGATCACCACATAATCGGCTATGTTCATGGATGTTGGCGCGGAAGCCCCTGTAAGAGCCGCTGGCTCGGGTGCGCGGGTCCCAGGAAACGCGGCGGATTGTACAAGAGCGTCCGGACGATCGCTCGGAAACGCGTCACCGTACGGGAAGGATCTCGCCGCGATGCCCGAGCGCCCGCAGCCGGGAGGCCAGGTGGACCGCTGCGGCGTGATTACGCGCCGGACCGGCGCGCACCCGCCAGAGGACGCGCGATCCGCCCCGGGCGGGGGATACCGACATGCGGAAGCCCCTGCTCTTGAGCGAGCGCGCCAGGCGCTCAGCATTCTGACGGCCGGCAAAGCTGCCAAGCTGCACCACCCATCCCGCAGACGAGGCCGACGAGCGGCCCTCTTCCACCGCTGTATGTGCGGGCGAATTCGTGCCTTGCAAGCTGTCGGGCAGGCTGCCTGGCGAGCCGCCCTGCGCGGCCGCGGGCGGCGGGCTCGGCGTCGAATTTTCCGGGGGACCGGCCTGCGGGCTCGGCATCGGCTGCTGCGCTTGCGGCGATGGCGCCTGCGCCGGCGTTGCGGCCGGGCTGTCCTCGGCCGCCGGCGGCGAGCCGAGTGTCATGGTATAGGAGCGCAGCGGCGGCTCCCCGTGCACGGCACCAACTGCGGTCGTCGCAGTCGCGGCAGCGGCCGGCGCCGACCGCATTCGGATCGGTCCGGTCAGCAGCTCGGGAACCAACAGCACGATCAGCGCCACGAGGATGATGGCGCCCGTCAGTCGCTCTTTCACCGCGCGGAGTATACCCCAAGCCACTCGAGCGCCGGTCCCACAGTGAGCACGGAGCCGCAGACGACCACACGATCCCCCGCCCGCGCGGCAGCGCGCGCCGCCTCGCAGCCCGCAACCACGGAGTCGGCCAGGATCGGCTCGCTGCACGCTGGGCTCGAGGCGCCGCGCCAGCTCCGCCGCGCTGATGCCGCGCGGACCTTCGAGGCCGCAGAGGAACCAACGATCCAACGCCGGCCGCAGCGCCCGCGCGATCGCCGGCGCATCTTTGTCGCCGAGAATGCCCACTACGCCCAGGGTGCGCCCCTGACACGGTCGCTGCCGCAGCTGCGCCGCCAACACCTCGGCGGCCGGCTCGTTGTGCGCGATGTCCAGGATCCACTCGACCGGCCCGGGCACGATCTGAAAGCGGCCCGCGAGCCGCACACGTCGCAGCCCCTCGGCGACGGTCCGCGCATCGAGCGCCGCTACGACCTGCGCCGCGACGGTGGACCCCGAGTCGATGGCCAGCGCTTCGAGCGCGGCCAGCGCCGTAGCCGCGTTGCGGTACTGAATCGAGCCGGCGAGCACCGAAGGCGGCAGATCCGCCAGGCTGAGACGGGCGCCGCGATAGCGCCAGCGCGGCGGCTCGCCCGAATCCGGCTCCATCTGCCAGCTGAACTCTCGCTCCGCGACGATGGGCTTCGCGCCGAGGCGCGCGATCGTGGCATAAACGCTCGCCGGCATGTCCGCCGTACCGAGCACCGCCGGCCGGCCGGGACGGAAGATGCCGGCCTTCTCGCGCGCCGATCTCCTCCAGCGTCTCCCCCAGCCAGTCGCGATGATCGAAGCCGATCGAGCAGACCACCGCCACGTCGGCGGCCACGAGATTGGTGGCATCGAGGCGGCCGCCGAGCCCAACTTCCAGCAGCGCCAGCTCGACACCGCGCTCGGCGAACAGTTGCAGCGCCGCCAGCGTGTTGTATTCGAAGAACGTCAGGCTGGTGGCGCCGCGCACCGCCTCGATGCGCTCGAAGGCCGCGACTATCGCCGCATCCGTCCACCTCCACGCCGTTGATGCGGATGCGCTCGTTGTAGCGCAGGAAATGCGGCGAGGTGAAGAGCCCGACAGAGCGCCCGGCCGCGAGCCACAGCGCCTCGAGGTGCGCCACGGTCGATCCCTTGCCGTTGGTGCCGCCGACGGTGATGACCGCGGACTGCGGCCGGTCGATCCCGAGCCGCCGCGCCACCTCACCGACGCGCGCCAGCCCGAGGTCGATCGACTTCGGGTGCGCCGCTTCCTGCAGCGCCAGCCACTCGGCGAGCGATCGGGCCACCGGCCGGCGCCCGCTTACGCGGCGGCCGCCGCTTGCTTCATCAGCATGCGCAGCACCGCCGCGATCCGCTCGCGCATGTCGCGGCGATCGACGATCATGTCGAGCGCGCCGTGATCGAGCAGGAACTCGCTGCGTTGAAAGCCCTCAGGCAGAGTCTCGCGCACCGTCTGTTGGATCACCCGCGGGCCGGCGAAACCGATGAGCGCCCGCGGCTCGGCGAGATTCAGGTCACCGAGCATGGCGAGGCTCGCCGATACGCCGCCGGTGGTCGGGTCGGTCATCACCGAGATGAAAGGCAGATGCGCCTGCGCCAACCGCGACAGCGCCGCGGCGGTCTTCGCCATCTGCAGCAGCGAGTAGAGCGCCTCCTGCATGCGGGCGCCGCCGCTCGCGGTGAAGCAGACGAGCGGCTTGCGATGCTCGATGCAGTGGTCGGCGCCGCGCTTGAAGCGCTCCCCCACCACCGAGCCCATCGAGCCGCCGAGAAACTGGAACTCGAAGGCGCAGGCGACGATCGGCAGGTTCTCGAGCGTGCCGGCGAGAACGATGAGCGCGTCGGTCTCGCCGGTCGCCTTCTGTGCCTGCGCGAGGCGATCCTTGTAGCGCTTGCTGTCGCGGAACTTCAGCGGATCCTCAGGCGTGATCCGCGCCCCGATCTCCTCGGTCGAGTCCGCGTCGAGGAAGCGCTCCAGGCGCTCGCGCCCGGTCGATTCGCATGTGATGGCTGCACTTCGGACAGACATACAGATTGCGCTCCAGCTCCGCCCTGTAGAGCACGGCATCGCAGGCCGGGACACTTGATCCACAGCCCCTCCGGCACCGATCGGGTGCGGCGCTCGGTCTTGATGCGCGAGGGCATGATCTTCTCGAACCAGGACATGAGAGTCCGCCTAGGGTGAAAAGCCAGCCCCGATCATAGCCTCTTCGGGGGCGTGGCCCCCGACCGTGCCCTGCTCAGGCGCGCCAGGCAGCGCGAAAGCCGCCGGATAGCGCACGTGCCACAGGTATAGGCCGTGCGCCGGGGCCGTGGCGGCGCTCAGGCGCCGGTCCCGTCCGGCGAGCACCTCCGCCGCCCAGGAGAGCCGGAGCATCGCCCTTGCCGATGCGGATGAGGAGCCCGGCGATGTTGCGCACCATGTGGTGCAGGAAGGCATTGGCTGTGGCCTCGATCGCGAGCCAGTCGCCCCGGCGCGGACAGTCAGCCGCTCCATGCGCCGCACCGGCGATTTCGCCTGACATTCCGCGGCGCGGAAGGCGCTGAAGTCATGCTCGCCCTCGAGCATTGCGGCCGCCTGCGCCATGCGCTCCGCATCGAGCGGACGGTGAACCCAGGTTGCCCGCCGAGCCAGCAGGCCCGAGCGGGAAGCCCGATTGAAAACCAGGTAGCGGTACGTGCGTGCCTCCGCCGAATAACGGGCGTGAAAGTGCGCGGGCACGGGACGCACCCAGGAGATGCTGATGTCGCGCGGCAACTCGGAATTGGCGCCGAGACTCCAGGCCCGCATGCTGCGAGCCGCGGCCGTGTCGAAGTGCGCCACCTGACCGCGGGCGTGAACGCCCGCGTCGGTTCTGCCGGCGCAAACGAGATCGACGGTTTCGGCCGCTACCTTCCCGAGCGCGCCCTCGGCCAACAGCTGCACGGTGTCCAGGGCGCGCTGGCTCTGCCAGCCGGCGTAGCGCGTTCCCTCATACTCGAGTCCAACCGCGATCCGAGTCATGAAGAAAAAGGCAGGAGCCCGGATCCAGCGCTATCTAACCAGGAAGCGACTCCATCAGGCGCTCGGCCTCCTGGCGCTGCGCCACGGAGCCTTCGTGCATGACTTCCTCGAGGATGTTGCGGGCTCCCTCGGGGTCGCCCATGTCCATGTAGGCACGCGCGAGATCGAGCTTGGTACCGACCTCGCTCATGGTGACGGGCTCGAGGTCCGGCAGTGCCAGATCCTCCGCCGACAGCTTCTGGGTCGCCGTGAACGCGGTATCCGGCACCGTTGCCGTGCCCACATCCAGATCGAGACCCGAGCCGTTGGTGGCGTGACCGGGCTCACCATCCGCATCGCTGAGCTCGTAGTCCACCGACGAGGGCGCCTCCTTGAGCGCGGCCAGCCGCGAGGTTGCCGCCGTGTCGTGACCGTTGGTACGGCCGTCGGCATCGGTCAGCACCGCCTCGAGCTCGCTCTCATCGATCTGCCAGGCGTTGGTGGTGCCGGTTGGCTCCGGGACCTCCTCATTCGAGCCCTGATTGGCCTGCTCCATCACTCGCCGTGAGTGCTCATCGAGGCCCGCGACCAGCGTCGGAGCCTCCGGTGAGGCTTCGGTCGCCTTCGCCGGCGGTTTCCGGAGGATCGAAGGCGCCGAGATCGAGGCCCAGGTCATCGATGGCGAGCTCCGCGGTCTGATCGGCCCCGCTTTGCTTCATCGCCGTCTCGACCTTCTGTCGGATCGTCGGCTGCTCCTGCGTGTACAGCGCCAGGCTGCTCGATGGTCGGACCTTCGATGATCTCCGTACCGAACTCGCCCGGTATCTCGTCCCCGCCGGGCAGGGTCGCTGTCATCTCGCGCGTGGTGCCGGTGGAGGCGTCAGCGAGCGGCGCATCGAGCAGCGCCATGTTCCGATCGGTGGCGGTGCCGGGCTGCTCGACCGTCGCTACGTTCTCGCCGTCCTCGCCCAGCGCCGAGCCGATGTCGAGATCGAGCCCTTGCGCATGCGAGCCGGTGGCGGCAATGTCGAAGTCGAGGCCAGCGCTCTGGTCGCCGGCGAGGTCGAGATCGACGCCCGCCGAGGCCGCGCCGCTCACAGCGGCGCCGCCCGCGAAGAGCGGATCCTCCGGCGCGAGCTGCTTGCCCATGATCACGATCTTTTCCCACTCGCCCGGCGCCGCTTCGGCACGGGTGGCCGCCAGCTCGCGCGCGGTCTGCAGGAACTGCTCCTTGTTGCCCCAGACGAAGAAGACTTCGAGGAGCTTCAGCTTCAGGTCGCGCCGCTCGGGCTCGCGCCCGATGGCGATGCGGATGAGGTCGGCGGCCTGATCGTACAGGCCGTAGGCCATGTGGAAGTCGGCCTCGGCCAGCGGGATCGCCCTGATCCAGGTTGACCGCCGTCTCGGTGCTGATCGTGTCCGCGTTGGTGACGTGCTTGGCTGCGACGGGCGCGGCAGCGGCGATCTTCGGTCGCTCGTGCGTGCCGCTTTCCTCGACGACGAATGCATCGTCGTCATGCGCCCCGGCTGCCGGACGGATGGACGCAGGTATCGCCCGCCGATGGCTCCAACCTCGTATATGGGGATGGTGATCCTCCCGCCGCGGCGAGACGACCCAGCGAATCATCCAGGTCCGACTGCCGGCGCGAGCGCACGATGCGCGCGGCCACCAGGCCGAGCAAAGCGACCGCAGCCAGTACGATCACCCACCAATAGTGGGCGAGCGTGTCGAACAGCGACCCGCCGGAGCTCGGCTTGAAGGAGGAGGCGCCGGGCTTCACTGGCGCGTGGTGCGCCACTTGAGGTACGGGCGTCGGCGCAGCCTGCGGCGGCGGCGGATTGGCAGCGCGGCGGCGGGCCGGCGGCGCTTGCTCGGGCGCCGGCGCGGCAGCGCCGGTCGGCTGGCCGCTGGATTGGCAGCCGGCGGGTGACGTATTCGCTGCGGGCGGAGCCTGCGGCGGGCACCGTCTGCGTGCGCCTGCTTGCCGCGCCAGCTGCGCCTGCAGTTGCGCGAGCTGCGCATCCTTCAGTTGCAGCGCGCGATGGTCGTCAGCGACCTGGGACTGCAGACTCTGGACCTGTGCCTGCAGCTCTTTGACCTCGACCGGAAGCAGCGCCGACGGCGGCCGTGGAGGATCCGCCCGCACCGGCGCCACCCGAGGGAGCGACCAGACGCAGTCTTCCCGGACCGCTCTCGGCGGTACCTGCTGCCTGCGAGCCGGTGTGCCAGGCGGCGTACTGACGGTGAATCTCCGCCGTCGCGGCGCGCCGCCGAGATGGCGGCGACCGAATCGCTGTCGGGAATGCGCAGCACTGCGCCTGAGCGCAGCAGATTCATGTTGCGATCGAAAGCAGACGGGTTCTGCTGATAGATGGCCACCATCCAGGAGCGCGTCGGGCCGGAGTCGATGCCGGCGCCGCTCAGGTGGTTGGCGATGCCCGACAGCGTCTGGCCGCGGCGCACGACCAGCGAATGCGGCTCGTCGCCGCGGCGCACTCGGGGCGGCAGAAGCGGCGCCATTACCGGCCGCCGTCTCATCCGGAGCCCGGCGTCGTGCGCGGCGGGAGCCGGGGCGGGAGCCGGTGCGGGCCGGCGTCTCCGACGCGGGCAATCTCACCGTCACGCGGCGCGGTGCCGGTGGCGGCGGGCGCGACCTGCTGACTGGTGGTCTGCGACTGATTCGGCACGTACACCGGCGGATCGAGCAGTACGGTGTACTCGCGGATCAGGTGGCCGCGATCCCAGTTGGCCTCGACCAGCAGCGTGAGCACCGGATCGGTGACCGGCTGTCCGAGGACAGCTCGATGACCTCCCTGCCGTCGGCGGTCTGCATCGCCTTGACGTGCACGCTGCTCAGGAACTGCGGCCAGTTCAGGCCGTAGCGCGCAAAAGTGTCCTGCGACGCGAGCTGCACCTGCAGGTTCTGCAGCGCGTCCGGCGTAGCATCGAGCAGCTCGATCTGCGCCTTGAGAGGCTGATCGAGAGGCGAAAGGAGACGGATGTCTCCGAGGCCGAGGGCGAACGCTGCTGAAGGAACTGCCAGCAGCAACGCCACCGCCCGGCTTGAGCGTTTGGCGACCATTTACGACACCCCGGAAGGCATCAGTGAGTGGAATACATTGCTAAAACAAAGGGATGGCTGCATCTTGGCAGTCTCATCCGATCGGGGTGGCAATATAACTTAATTGGGCGGAAAGCCAAAGCGACCGCAGCACGGAATGACGGAACAGGCATCACCACGACCCATAAGTTAAGTCCCCTCTCGGTTGCGCCGATATTCAGGCATCTGCAAGACATAAACTGTGTCGGCGATCACCGTCGGCGTAATGTCCGGGGTCTCAGACCGGACATCTGCGTTCTGCGCCCGATTTCGCAGGTAATGGTCCATGCAGCACGATCGCCAGCATCGCCTCGGCGATGGGCGTGGCCCGAAGACCCACGCAGGGGTCGTGGCGGCCGGTGGTGACGATCTCCACGGGCTGGCCCGCGCGTATCGATCGTTCGGCCCGGGACCTGGATGCTCGAGGTCGGCTTCAGGGTGAGATGGGCCACGATGTCCTGGCCGGAAGAGATTCCGCCGAGGATGCCGCCGGCGTGATTGCTGGCGAAGCCCTGCGGCGTGAGCTCATCGCGATGCTCGCTGCCGCGCTGCCTGACCGCGGCCGTGCCGGCGCCGATTTCCACCGCCTTGACGGCATTGATGCCCATGAGCGCCGCCGCGATATCGGCATCCAGCCGCTCGAACACCGGCTCGCCGAGGCCCGGCGGCACGCCGGTCGCGATGACGGTGACGCGCGCGCCGATCGAGTCGCCTTCCGAGCGCAGCTTCCAGATCAGCGCCTCGAGCTCCTCCACCTGCGCCGGGTCGGGACAGAAGAAGGGGTTCTGGTAGGCGAACGCCGGATCGCGCGCTTCGAGGGTGAGCTCACCGACCTGACTCAGGTAGCCGAAGATCCTGACGCCCAGCCGGGTCGCCAGGTATTTGCGCGCGATCGCCCCGGCCGCCACCCGCATCACCGTCTCGCGCGCGGATGAGCGCCCGCCGCCGCGATAGTCGCGCAGGCCGTACTTCTGCTGATAGGTGTAATCCGCGTGGCCCGGGCGGAAGCGGTCCTTGATCTTCTCGTAGTCGCGCGAGCGCGCGTCGGTGTTCTCGATGAGAAGTCCGATCGGCGTGCCGGTGGTGTGCCCCTCGAATACGCCCGAGAGGATGCGCACCTGGTCTCCCTCGCGGCGCTGACTGACGAACTTCGAGGTGCCGGTGCGGCGGCGGTCGACGTCCTGTTGGATATCCTCTTCCGACAGCGCGAGTCCCGGCGGACAGCCGTCGACGATGCAGCCGAGCGCGGGGCCGTGACTCTCGCCGAACGTCGTCACCGCGAAGACCCTGCCGATGGTGTTGCCTGACATGTGTCGGATTACCTACAAATCTGAAGCGTGGAGCAGGCACAGGGACGTGCGCCTCATACAATCTGCTCGGCAGTCAGAAGGAATACTCCGCCGCCGCCGCGCTCGAATTCCAGCCAGATGAAGGGCAGCCGCCTGAATGTCCGGCACACGGCCGCCTCGGTGTTGCCAACCTCGACGATGAGCAGTCCCCCGCGCAGCAGATGTGCGCGCGCTTCGCGCAGGATCACCGCTACGGAATCGAGCCCGTCGCGGCCCGCGGCGAGCGCGATACGCGGCTCGTGACGATACTCCGGCGGTAGTCCTGACATCTCGCGCCGCCCCACGTAGGGCGGATTGGCGACGATGATATCGTAGCGCTCGCCCGCCAGGGCGCTGAAATGGTCGGAGCGGAGCAGGCGCACGCGCCGCCGGAGGCGGTGGCGGCGGACATTGATGGCGGCAACCTCGAGCGCCGCGGCTGAGATATCCACCGCATCGACGCGCGCGCGCGGCAGCGCCTTGGCGCTGGCGATCGCGATGCAGCCCGAGCCGGTGCCGACATCGAGGATACGGCGCACCCGGCGTGGATCGATCCACGGCGCAAAGCGCCGCTCGATGAGCTCCGCGATCGGTGAGCGCGGGATGAGCACTCGCGGGTCGATGTGGAAGGGCAACCCGGCAAACCACGTCTCGCCGGTGAGATATACGGCCGGAATCCGCTCCTCGATCCGTCGCGTGAGCAGCTCATCGACGCGCTTGATGCCATCGCTGGCGACACGCCGCGCATGAAGCGCGCGCTGCCCCGAATGCGGCAGCCGCAGCGCGTGCAGCACCAGGGCCGCGGCCTCGTCCCACGCATTGTCGGTGCCGTGCCCGAAGAAAACGCCGGCGCGGCGCAGTCGACGCGCCCCGCGCTCGATGAGCTCGAGCACGGTAGGCTTGCGAGGCCGGGATTTCGCGGTGTGGGATAATCTCTTCATGACTGCTCGACACTTCTGGGCCCTGGTCGGTCTCGGCGCGCTCTGCGCGGCGCTCGGCGGATTTCTGCTGGCCGGTGAAATTGACAGCTCCCGGCCGGTGCTGGCAAGTGGCACGTGGTTGGCGGATGCCAGGCCGGTCGCCGACTTCCACCTCATCGACAGTCAGGGGCGCAGCTTCAGCCGCGCCTCCCTCCTGGGTCATCCGACTCTGATGTACTTCGGCTTCACCCACTGCCCCGACGAGTGTCCGGACACGCTCGCCACCCTGGCGCGAGTCAAAAAGCAGGCGCGCCTGCGGGGGCTGGAAGTGCTCTTCGTCACCGTGGATCCGCAGCGTGATACGCCAGCAGTGCTCGCCGGTTACCTGCGACATTTCGACCCGGGCTTTCTCGGCCTCACGGGCGACCCTGCCGCGATCCGGCGCCTCGCCGCCGGCCTCGGGATCGGCATCACCCGCGTCAACCTGCCGGGAGGCGACTACGACTTCGACCATACGATGGCGATCCTGTTGTTCGACTCCGGCGCCCGGGAGGTCGGTGTATTCACACCGCCTTTCGACGCGCGACGGCTCGCGCACTCCCTACGTGGCGTAGCGCCTGAACTGCGTGCTGCGGCCTGACGAACAATGGACGCCCATATGAAGCCGGGGACGGATTCACCGACGCTGCGAGCGCGCCTCTTTGTCGCGATGCAGCATCTGCTGCCGCAGCACTTCCTGTCGCGGCAGGTCCACAGGTTGGCCCGCTGCCGCCTGAAACCGCTCAAGAACGCGCTCATCGGCTCCTTCATGCGGAATTTCCAGCCCGACATGAGCGACGCCGCGGACCCCGAGCCGCTCGACTATCCGAGCTTCAACGCCTTCTTCACGCGCAGCCTCCGGCCAGGATCGCGCCCCTGCAGATCCGGATCCGCGTGCGCTCGCTCTGCCCCGGTCGACGGCACCGTGAGTCAGATCGGCCGGCTCGACGGTCTGCGCATGCTGCAGGCGAAGGGCCACGACTACTCCCTCGAGGCGCTGCTGGGCGGCGCTTCCACGTGGGTACGGCGCTTCGCCAACGGCTCGTTCGCCACACTGTATCTCGCCCCTTTCAACTATCACCGCATCCATATGCCGGCGGCAGCCGCCGTACGCGCGGCTTGGTTCGTTCCCGGAAGACTCTTCAGTGTCAACGCGACCACCGCGGCGGCCGTGCCGGGCCTCTTCGCGCGCAATGAGCGGGTCGTCTGCGCTTTCGAGGAGGGGAACCTCGCATTTGCGCTGGCGCTCGTCGGCGCGCTCTTCGTCGGCAGCATCGCGACGGTATGGCATGGCGATGTGACGCCGTGCAGCCCTCGCCGCGCGAAAGAGCTGCCGCTCGACGCCGGACGCGCGCCGCTGCGGCTGGAGCGGGGAGCGGAGCTCGGGCGATTCAACATGGGGTCCACCGTCATCCTGTTGCTGCCTCCCGGCGCGGCGCAGTGGCTGCCCGATCTGCAGCCGGGCTCGCCCGTGCGCGTCGGTCAGACCATCGCGAGGCTTCTGCCCGCCATGACGCGATTGGCGTCCCACCGCCTCGAGGGAAGTGTTGCAGCTGCGAGCCGCGCTGCTGGCGCGCGCGCGCGACTTCTTCGCTGCTCGGGATGTGCTCGAGGTCGACACGCCGATCGTGGTCAACGCGCCGGTGACCGACGTGCACATCCACTCCGCACAGGTGATGCTCGAGGCGGCCGATCGTGAGGCGACGCGCCGGCCCCGCTTTCTGCACACCTCGCCGGAGTACGCCATGAAGCGGCTCCTCGCCGCAGGGAGCGGCGATATCTACCAGATCTGTCACGTGGTGCGCGCGTTCGAGCGCGGCCGGCTCCACAACGCGGAATTCACGCTGATCGAATGGTATCGCCTGGGTTTCTCACTCGATGCGCTCATGAGCGAGGTCGAGGCGCTGGTGCGCGAGCTGCTCGGTCGCCCGGGCGCCCATCCCGCGGCCGAGCGGGTGAGCTACCGCGAGGCGTTTCGTGCACGCGCTGGCGCTCGATCCCTTCACGGCGCCGGTCGCGCAGCTCGCGGAACATGCGCGGCGGGCAGGCTTCGAGGGCGCGGCGACGGATCGCGACGAGCTGCTCGAGCTGCTGATGGGTACTGTCGTCGGACCGCGGCTCGGCCAGGGCGGCTTGACCTTCGTGTACGCGCTATCCCGCGAGCCAGGCGGCACTCGCCCGGCTCGATCCCAGCGACCCGCGCGCCGCGCGGCGTTTCGAGCTCTATTGCAACGGTATCGAGCTCGCCAACGGCTTTCATGAGCTCGCCGCCGCGCGCGAGCAGCGGGAGCGCTTCGAACGCGATATCGCCGAGCGGCGCCGGCTGGGCCGCGCCGGTCGCCGCCCTGGACGAGCGTCTGCTCGCGGCGCTGGAAGCCGGCCTCCCGGACTGCTGCGGCGTCGCGCTCGGCTTCGATCGCACCCTGATGCTCGCCGCGGGCGCGGAGCGCATCGATGCGATCCTTCCTTTTCCGACAGAGCGAGCCTGAGCAGGCCCAGTGGACTATCATGATATCACAGTGCGGCTCACGACTTCAGCCGACAAGCGCGCCGGCTACGAGCAGCTGGCGACTCAGCTTCAGGCCTCCTCGCGGGCGAGACCGATCCGATCGCCAACGCCGCCAACACCGTCGGCACTCATCTTCGATGCGCTGCCGGAGGTGAGCTGGGCCGGGTTCTATTTTCTACGTGAGGGCCTGCGCGGCGGCGAGTTGATCGTCGGGCCTTTCCAGGGGAAGCCGGCGTGTGTGCGCATCGCCCTCGGGCCGCGGTGTCTGCGGGACGGCCGCCGCGAAGCGCGAGACGATCATCGTCCCGGACGTCAACGCTTTCCCGGGACACATTGCGTGCGATGTCGGCTTCGCAGTCGGAAGTCGTAGTGCCGCTGCTGGCGGCAGACCGGCTGGCGGGAGTTCTCGATCTCGACAGCGCGCGGCTCGACGCGCTTCGATGCAGTCGACGCGCGCGGCCTGGAGCGGCTCGCGGACTATTCTTGCGGGCGAGCCGGCTCGAGGAGCTGCGCTAGTCGCATTGCCGGTCGCATTGCCGGTCCTATCGCTGGCTCTATTGCTTCGCGCGCGAGACGTACTCGCCGGTGCTGGTGTTGATGCGGATGACCTCGCCCTCGTTGATGAAGAGCGGCACCCGCACCACGGCACCGGTCTCCAGCTTCGCCGGCTTCTGGCCCCCGTGGCGGTGTCGCCCCGCAGGCCGGGGTCGGTCTCGATGATCTTGAGCTCTACGTGCGCCGGGCACGTTCACCACCAGCGGCTCGTTGTTCCAGAGGGTGATGATGCAGACCAGCCCTTCCTTCAGCCACTGCGCGTTGTCGCCCAGGGCGGCCTTGCCGGCGGTGTACTGCTCGAAGTTGTCCGGCATCATGAAAATCCAGAAGTCGCCGTCCTGATAGAGGTACTGCATCTCCGTATCGACGACGTCCGCCGCCTCCAGCGACTCGCCCGACCGGAACGTGCGCTCGATGGTGCGGCCGGTCTTGAGATTGCGCACCTTGATGCGGTTGAAGGCCTGGCCCTTGCCGGGCTTGACGAACTCGTTGTCGACGATCGACGTACGGGTCGCCTTCGAGCAGGACTTTCATGCCCGAGCGGATCTCGCTGGTGGTGTAGCTGGCCATTTCTTTCTCGCGGCTGGGGCGGCAGAATGCGCGGCCGCCTCCTGAAAAGGGCCGCGTATGATAACGGCATCAGTCACCCCCGCCAGCTCGAGCCTGGGACCTGGCAGCAGCGAGCTCGCCGAGGCCATCAGCCGAGCCCGGAGGAGCTCGCCGCCGCGCTCGACCTCGAGCCCCGCAGGCCCTGATGCCGGCGCGGGCGCGGCCGGCCGCGCTTCCGCCTGCGGGTGCCCCGCAGCTTCGTCGCCCGGATGCGCCGCGGCGACCTGAGCGATCCGCTGCTGCGTCAGGTTCTGCCGGCGGCGGCAGAGCTCGCCGATGAGGCGGAGTACGTCGCTGATCCCGCTCGGCGAGCACGGCGCCCTGCGCGCTCCGGCCCTGCTGCAGAAATACCACGGCCGCGCGCTCCTCATTACCACCTCGACTTGCGCCGTGCACTGCCGTTACTGCTTCCGCCGGGAATTTCCCTATGCGCAGCAGAGCGGCGAGGCGCCGCGCTGGAGCGAGGCGCTCGCCGAGATCCGCGGCCGACGCCTCGCTCGAGGAGATCATCCTGAGCGGCGGCGACCCGCTGTCCTTGAGCAATGCCCGGCTCGAGAGCCTCACCCGCGCGCTGGCCGCGATCCCGCACGTACGCCGCATTCGCGTGCATACCCGCCAGCCGGTGGTGTTGCCTTCGCGGGTCGACGAGGGACTGTTGCAGTGGCTGCGTGCGCGCGTGTTGCCGACCGTGCTCGTGTTGCACGTCAATCATCCCAACGAGCTCGATGCGGAGCTGGTCGCCGCCTGCGGCAAGCTGCGCGCGACCGGGGTCACCCTCCTCAACCAGTCGGTCCTGCTGGCCGGCGTCAATGATGACGTCGAGGTGCTCGCGCAGCTATCGCGGCGCCTCTTCGAGGCGGGAGTGCTTCCCTACTATCTGCACGCCCTCGACCGTGTGCGCGGCGCGTCGCATTTCGCGGTTCCCGACGAGCGCGCTCGAGCCCTGGCCGGACGAACTGGCTGCGCAACTGCCGGGATATCTCGTGCCGCGCCTCGTGCGCGAGGTGCCGGGTGCCCCCGCCAAAATCCACGCTCGGCCCCATATTTTGAGACACGCGACAACCGGGCCCTGCTGGCCCGAGCTAGAATTTCGGCCGTCTTCGCGCCCCTGCCCCGCCGCATCAACGGAGAGCGCATTGACCGAGCAGAACCCAGTTCCGCTCATCGTACTGTCCCCCACCCGGGACGCGGTCGAGGCCATCAACAGCATCCTGCGCCGCGCGGGCCATCCGGTGCACTGCACCTGGATCCCGGCGCTGCGCGACCTGCCCGACGCCCTGCCGCAGATCAACCCGGAGCTGCTGATCGATCGTGCCGGCGCCGGAGGATGACCTCAAGAACGTCATCGACATACGGGATCAGGTCGCACCGACCGTCCCGGTCATCGTGCTGACGGAGGCAGCGGTCGACGAGGCGCGTGATCGCCGCTGCGATGGCTGCAGGGTGCGCGTGACGTGGTCTCGCTGGCCAATCCCGCGCGCCTGGCGGCCGTCATGGTCCGGGAGCTGCGCGCCTTCCGGCTGGAACGCGCGCTCACCTCCACGCTCAAATCCGCCCACGACGCGCGCAATCAGCTCGAGAACGTGCTGCAGCGCTCGAACGATGCGATCGTGCAGGTCCAGGAGGGCATCGTCATCGACGCCAACCCGGCGTGGCTCGAGCTCTTCGGCGTCAAAGACTCGCTGGTCGGTCAGCCCGTGATGGACCTGTTCGACGAGGCGACGCAGCCGGCGCTCAAGGGCGCGCTCGCCGCCTGCCTGCAGGGGCGTTGGAACGATCTCGCGCTCAAGGCGACCGCCCTGCTCCCGGACGGCAAGCACGATGCCCGTGGAGATCGTGCTGGCGTTGGGTCACCACGACGGCGAGCCGAGCGTGCGCCTGGTGGTGCCCGCCAAAGCCCGCGATGAGCAGAATCTCGTCGAGGAGCTGAGCCACGCGGTCCATTCGGACCATACGACCGGCTTCCTCCATCGACGCGAGCTGATGGAGGCGCTGCATGCGCGCCTCGCGGCGCCCGAGCCCCGGCGGCATGCGCTGTCTGGCGCTGATCAAGCTCGATGCATTCGCGGCGGTGGAGCGCGATGTCGGCGCCACGGCCAGTGAGGATGTGCTGATGGGAATCAGCGACGCTCCTGCAAGGAGACGCTCTATCCCAACGAGATCGTCGGGCGCTTCGGTGGCGTGCGGTTCCTCGCGCTGCTCGAGCGCGGCAACGAGAACGATATTCAGGCGTGGGGCAAACAACTCCTGGCGCGCGTGCAGAAGCACCTCATGCGCGTCAACGAGAAGACGGTCGCGGTCACGTGCACGGTGGGCCTGTCGATCGTGCCTCCCAGCGAACCCAAGCTCGACGCCATCGTGGCCGATGCCATCGAGGCTTGCGCCAAGGGCGTCAAGCAGGGCGGCAACCAGGCGTTGACATCCGGGCGGGCCGACGTCGAGAACCGCGTCCAGTCGTACGATCAGGTGTGGGTCAAGCACATCAAGGCCGCGCTCATGGAGAACCGGTTCCGCCTGGCGCAGCAGCCGGTGGCGAGCCTGCAGGGCGATGACCCGGAGATGTGGGACGTGTTGGTCCGCATGGTCGATACCGCAGGGCAAGGAAGTGCTGCCGTCGGAGTTCATGGCGGCGGCGGAGCGCAACGATCTGCTGAAGAACATCGACCGCTGGGTCGTCGGCGCCTCGCTCGCCTTCGCGGCGCAGCGGCGGCCGCAGTGCCTCTTCGTGCGGCTCTCGAAGGATACGGCGCGAGATGCGACCTTCGTCGAATGGCTGGACGGACACATCCGCTCGACGCGCGCGGAGCCGCAGCGGGTCTGCTTCCAGGCGACCGAGGAAGTGGCTGCGAGCTTCCCGCAGGTTCGGATCCTAGCGGGCGGCCTGCGCCAGCGGGGATTCCGTTTCGCGCTCGAGAGCTTCGGCTCCGGGCGCGATCCGCAGGGCCTCATCGAGCTCGGTGCCGCTCGATTTCGTGAAGATCGACGGCGCCCTGGTGCAGAGCCTGGCGCGCGACTCGCAGCTGCAGCAGCGCGTGCGCGGCCTGGTCGACTCGGCCAAGAAGCGCAGCATTCAGACCATCGCGGAGCGCGTCGAGGACGCCAACACCATGGCGGTGCTGTGGCAGCTCGGCGTGCAGTACATCCAGGGCTACTTCGTCAACGCCCCGGAAGAAGTGGTGATGGGCTAACCGCCACGCAGGCGGCAGCACTACGGCCTCGAGCCGCTCCACCTTCCGCGGCCAGCCGCGCGGCAACACCGCGCCGCGCTGCGCGCGCTGCCCGCGATAGGCCTTGAGATCCCCCCACTCGAGCGTCTTCTGCTTCTCGCCCGCCCAGATCACGAGCGAGCCCTTCGGCGGCACCACCGCGATTCCGGTCATCAGCTCTTCGCGCGCCGCCGCTTTCTTGCCCGGGATGTCGTACAGCTTGTTGCCCTTGCCGCGCGGCATCTCCGGCACGTCGCCGACCGGGAAGGCGAGGAGCTTGCCTTCGCTGCTCACCGCCACCACCAGCGACTCCGGTGACGGCACCCATCGCGGGCGGCAGCACCATCGAGTTATCGGGCACGTTGAGCACGGTCTTGCCGGCGCGGCGGTCGGTGATCAGCTCCTTCAGGCGCACGGTGAAGCCGTAGCCGGCGTCGCTCGCGAGCAGCCAGAGATCCTCGGGCTCGCCCATCATGACGCCGGCGAACTTGGCGCCGTCGGGCGGATTGAGGCGGCCGGAGAGCGGCTCTCCCTGGCCGCGCGCCGACGGCAGCGAGTGCGCCGGCAGCGAGTATGTCCGGCCCGTGCTGTCGATGAACACCGCGGCCTGGAGGCTCCGGCCGCGCGCGATCGACTGGAAGCCGTCGCCGCTCTTGTAGGAGAGCGTGTGCGGATCGATCTCGTGGCCCTTGGCGGAGCGCACGAAACCGCCGGTCGACAGCACCACCGACACCGGCTCGTTGGGAATGAGGGTGGTCTCATCGATGGCCTGCGCGGCCTCGCGCTCGATGATGCGCGTGCGCCGCTCGTTGCCGTGCTTGTCCGCATCCTCGCGGATCTCGGTCGGCGACGAGCTTCTTCAGTCTGCGCCTTGCTCTTCAGCAGCGCCTCCAGCTCCTCGCGCTCGGCGGCGAGCGCCTTCTGCTCCTCGCGGATCTTCATCTCCTCCAGGCGCGCGAGGTGGCGCAGGCGCGTATTGAGGATTTCCTCGGCCTGCTCGTCGGAGAGCTTGAAGCGCTTCATCAGCACCGGCTTCGGCTCGTCCTCGC
The DNA here is from genome assembly GCA_963726045.1 of uncultured Pseudomonadota bacterium. Classification (GTDB taxonomy): domain Bacteria; phylum Pseudomonadota; class Gammaproteobacteria; order Steroidobacterales; family Steroidobacteraceae; genus 13-2-20CM-66-19. Next base: position 1,446,940 of record CAVSAZ010000004.1, on the reverse strand, counting down.
GGCGGATGATGCGGATCACCTCGTCGAGATTCAGATAGACGACCAGCAGGCCATCGAGGATGTGCAGCCGCCTGCTGACCCGCTCCAGGCGGTGCTGCAGCCGGCGCGTGACGGTGGCGATGCGGAAGTCCAGCCATTCCGTCAGGATGGCTTTGAGCCCCATGACGCGCGGGCGCCCATCGAGGCCGATGATGTTGAGATTGACGCGGTAATTGCGCTCGAGATCGGTCGTCGCGAAGAGGTGGTTCATCACCTCGACCATGTCGATGCGATTCGAGCGCGGCACGAGCACCAGGCGCACCGGATTCTCGTGATCCGACTCATCCCGCAGGTCCTCCACCATCGGCAGCTTCTTGGCGCGCATCTGCTCCGCGATCTGCTCCTGCACGCGGGTCGGAGAGACCTGGTATGGGAAGGCGGTGATGACGACGTTGCCCTCCTCGATCTCGTAGGTGGCGCGCGCCTTGAAGGAGCCGACGCCTTTCTCGTAGAACTCCTTGAGGTCGGCGCGGGGCGAGACGATCTCCGCGCCGGTCGGCAGGTCGGGGCCCTTGATGTGTTTCATCAGCGCGGCGGTGGTGGCCTCGGGATCCTCGAGCAGATGGATGCAGGCATTGGCGACTTCGCGCAGGTTGTGCGGCGGAATGTCCGTCGCCATGCCGACCGCGATGCCGGTGGTGCCATTCAACAGCAGATTGGGCAGCCGCGCCGGCAACATCGACGGTTCCTCGCGCGAACCGTCGTAGTTCGGCACCCAGTCGACGGTGCCGTCGGACAGTTCGGCGAGCAGTACCTCGGCGTAGCGGGTCAGCTTGGCCTCGGTGTAGCGCATGGCCGCGAACGACTTCGGGTCATCCTGCGAGCCCCAGTTGCCCTGGCCATCCACGATCGGATAGCGGTAGGAGAAGGGCTGCGCCATGAGCACCATGGCTTCGTAGCAGGCGGTGTCGCCGTGCGGATGGAATTTGCCCAGCACGTCGCCGACGGTGAGCGCGGCCTTCTTATGCTTGTTGGCCGCGGCGAGCCCGAGCTCGCCCATGGCGTAGATGATGCGGCGCTGTACGGGCTTCAGGCCATCGCCGATCGCGGGCAGGGCGCGGTCCAGGATGACGTACATCGAGTAATCCAGGTACGCCTTCTCGGTGAACGTGCGCAGCGGCTGGCGCTCTACGCCTTCGAAGTTCAGTTCCTGGTCTTGCATGCTCATCGGAATGGTTCACTATACCTGGACGTCGGCCAGGTTGCCTTTTTGCTCCAGCCAGTCGCGGCGGTCGCTGGCGCGCTTCTTGGCGAGGAGCATGTCCATCAGCTGGTCGGTGTTGTCCTTGCCGTCGATGGTCAGCTGCACCAGACGGCGGGTGCGGGGGTCTATCGTCGTTTCGCGCAGCTGGGCGGGGTTCATCTCGCCCAGTCCCTTGAAGCGGGTGACGCATGGGCTTGGTGCGCGGGTTTTCCTTTTCGATGCGTCTTCAGTAGCTGATCGCGCTCGCCGTCGTCCAGGGCGTAGAAGACCTGCTTGCCGGCGTCCACGCGATAGAGCGGAGGCATGGCTACGTGCACGTGGCCGTTGATTACCAGAGGGCGGAAGTGACGGAGGAAGAGCGCGCAGAGGAGAGTAGCTATGTGCTGGCCGTCGGAGTCGGCGTCGGCGAGGATGCAGACCTTGTGGTAGCGGAGCTGGCTCAGGTCCTGGGAGCCGGGGTCGACGCCTAGGGCGACGGCGATGTTGTGCACTTCCTCGGAGGAGCCGATCTCGCCGGGCTCGAGCTCCCAGGTGTTCAGGATCTTGCCGCGCAGCGGCATGATGGCCTGGAAGTCCTTGTCGCGCGCCTGCTTGGCGGAGCCGCCGGCGGAGTCGCCTTCCACCAGGAAGAGCTCGGAGCGGCGCGGGTCCTGGCTGGCGCAGTCGGCGAGCTTGCCGGGCAGCGCGGGGCCGCCGGCGATGCGCTTGCGCACCACGCGCTGTGCGGCTTTGGCGCGCTCCTGGGCATTGGCGATCGCGAACTGGGCGATCCGCTCGCCGGCGTCCGGATGGCGGTTGAGCCAGAGCGCCACCGAATCGCGCGCGAAGCCTTCGACCAGGCCGGCGGCATCGCGCGAGGCCAGGCGCTCCTTCATCTGGCCGGCGAACTGCGGCTCGTGGATCTTGACCGAGAGCACGTAGCTCGCCTTGTCCCAGACGTCCTCGGGGGTGAGCTTGACGCCGCGGGGCACCAGATTGCGGAACTCGCAGAACTCGCGCACCGCCTGCGCGACACCCGACGCGCAAGCCGTTGACGTGCGTGCCGCCCTCGGTCGTCGGGATGAGGTTGACGTAGCTCTCGCCGATCGCGGTCTCCGCGGCGGGCGCCCACACCAGCGCGAAATTCACCGCATCAGTCTCTTCCTCGCGCTGGCCGGTGATCGGCTCGTTCGGCAGGCGCTCGTTGTCGGCCAGCTCCTCGAGCAGGTAGGCGCCGAGATCGCCGGTGTAGAACCACTCGTCCTTCTCGCCGGTGGCCTCGTTGGTGAAGGTGATGCGCAGGCCGGCGCAGAGCACGGCCTTGGCCTTCAGGGTGTGCTTGAGTTGCGGCACGGAGAACTTGTCGGAATCGAAGAACTTCGGATCGGGCCAGAAGCGCACGGTGGTGCCGGTATTGCGCTGGCCGACGGTGCCCACGACCTCCAGCTTGGAGTGGACCTTGCCGTCCCGGAAGCTGATGTTGTATTCCTTGCCGCCGCGCTTGATCCAGCACTCCAGGTTCTTCGAGAGCGCATTGACCACGGAGACGCCGACGCCGTGCAGGCCGCCGGAGAACTTGTAGGTCTTGTCGGAGAATTTGCCGCCGGCGTGCAGGCGGGTGAGGATCAGCTCGACGCCGCTCACTTTCTCCTTGGGATGGATGTCGACCGGCATGCCGCGGCCGTCGTCGGCGACCTGCAGCGAGCCGTCCTTGAAGAGGGTGACGTCGATCTGCTTGCAGTAGCCGGCGATCGCCTCGTCGACGCTGTTGTCGACGACCTCGTGGGCCAGGTGGTTGGGCCGGGAGGTGTGCGTGTACATGCCCGGGCGGCGGCGCACGGGCTCCAGCCCGCTCAGGACTTCGATGTCGGAGGCGGTGTAGGACTGATTCATCGTCCGCGAATCTTACTTCACTTCAAGTCGTGAAGTAGCGCGGCTCTCACGGGCTCGGGGACCGGATCGATGGCATGGCGGTAGTGCTCGTGATCCACGCCGGCGCCGAGCGCCGCGCCGCTCTCGAGAGCGGCGATCATGGCGGCAGTGAGCTCGAAGCGAAGGAAGTGCACGGCTGAGGTCTTCTCGCGCGTTCTCGCGCTCGAGGTCCTCGTCGGCGATCGCATACACGCGGTCGTGGCCGCGCACCTGCACCCAGCAGCGATCCTCGAGGCCGATGAGCAGCGCGAGCTGGCGCTGGCGCTCGCCGACCTCGGGGAACTCGATGAGGAGGGTGGCCTTCCAGTTGCTGCCGTCGGGGATCAGGGGGTTGTAGGCGTCGAGCTCTTCCTGGATGCCCTCGGGCTCGAAGATGCGCTCGGCGCGCAGCATTTCCTGGACTTGATACTGCATGGTCAGCCGGTCCTCGAAGGACCAGGTGACGTTGGGTCCGACAGCGAGCTTGCGATCGCGCTTGTGCTCGAGCAGGCGGCGCGGAAGGCGGGCCGCTCACGGGCGTAGCGCTCGAGGCTCATCAGATCTTCGACGGTGAGCTTGTCCATCGGCGGGCTCCTAGATCCCGTATGCGAGCCGCAGGAGGCTCAGCGGATGCTCGGGCTCCCGGCCGCCTTCGAGGCCGCTCTGGATCTGCTCGCCGGCCATGGGGCAATCGCTCGCGTAGTGCTCGGCGGCCGCGGACTGGACGCGCTGGATCACGGGCCGGCCGATCTTCATGGAGGCGGCGCGGAATTCCTTCTTCACGCCGTAGGTGCCGTTGTGTCCGGAGCAGCGCTCGATCGGCTCGACGGTGGTATCGGGAACGAGCCGCAGCACATCGCGCGTCTTCAGGCCGATGTTCTGCACGCGCAGATGACAGGGGACGTGGTAGCTCACTTTGCCGAGCGAGCGCTTGAAGTCGGTTCGCAGGAGGCCGGCGCGATGGCGGTGCATCAGGTATTCGAACGGATCGAAGATGCGCTTGGCCACTCGCTGCACGTCGGCGTCGTCGGGAAACATCAGCGGCAGCTCCTGCTTGAACATCAGCACGCAGGAGGGGATCGGGGCGATGATGTCGAGGCCGGAGTCGATCGCGCGCAGGAGCTGCGGGATGTTCTGCTCCTTAGGCTCGGCGACCGTCTCGAGATCACCGAGCTCCAGGCGCGGCATGCCGCAGCAGTGCTCCTGCGCAACCAGCGTCACCGCCATGTCGTTGTGCTCGAAGATCGCGACCAGATCCTCGTTGATCCGCGGGTCGTTGCGATTGCCGTAGCAGGTCGTGAAGAGCGCCACCCTGCCGGTGGTCTCCGGCAGTCGCGACGCCTTGGCGCCCGTCGCTCCGGCCCAAGCCGCGCAGCCGCTTGCGTGCGGTGCGGGAGTGGTATTGCGGAATGGGCGCGGTCCGGTCGACGCCCAGCGTCTTCTCCAGTACGACGCGGCCGAGGCTCGAGCGGTTGACGGCGTTGACGATTTCCGCGACCACCGGGATGCCGGCGATCTTTCCAACGGTGTCCGTCGCGGAAAGCGCGCGATTGCGAAAGCCGACGCCCTCCTTGCGGTCCTGCACGGCTTTGGCGCGCAGCATCAAATGCGGGAAGTCGACATTCCATGGATGCGGCGGCACGTATGGGCACTTCGTCATGAAGCACATGTCGCACAGGTAGCAATGGTCGACGACCTGCCAGAAGACCTTCTTGTCGACCGAGTGCACTTCGCCGTCGGCGGAGGCATCCACGGCATCGAAGAGTGTCGGAAAAGAGTTGCACAGGCTGAAGCAGCGGCGGCAGCCGTGGCAGATATCGAACACGCGCTCCAACTCCTTGGTCAGCGCGGCTCGTCGTAGAAAGCCGGGTTCCGCCAGTCGATCGGATGACGGGTGGGGGCCTCGAGGCTGCCCTCGCGGCCGCCGGCCGCCGGGCGCGAGCCCGAGCCGTCGGATCCGGTGGGCGTTGAGCTCATGGAATCAAAGGAGCCGCGGGGGCACGCCGCGAGCGGCGAGCCCCCGAAACGTCACAGCCCGTCATCGGCTGTCGCCGACTCAAATGCCGTCGAGGGCCTTCTGGAAGCGATTGGCGTGCGAGCGCTCGGCCTTGGCCAGCGTCTCGAACCAGTCGGCGATCTCGGCGAAGCCTTCGTCGCGCGCCGACTTCGCCATTCCCGGATACATGTCTGTGTACTCGTGGGTCTCACCGGCGATGGCGGCCTTCAGATTGAGCTTGGTATCGCCGATCGGCAGCCCCGTGGCCGGATCACCCACGGCCTCGAGATACTCCAGGTGGCCGTGCGCGTGGCCGGTCTCGCCTTCGGCAGTCGAGCGGAAGACCGCCGAGACGTCATTGAAGTCCTTCGACGTCCGCCTTGGCTGCGAAGTACAGGTAACGGCGGTTCGCCTGGGACTCGCCCGCGAACGCGTCTTTCAGGTTCTTCTCGGTCTTGCTGCCTTTGAGATTCATGCCGCTCTCTCCTGTCTTAGACTGGGTCTAACGAGGGCTGCGACTGTAAGCCCCAGGGCCTGGCGCGTCAATCACATTGACCGGCGCCGAAACGCCTGTATAACGTGCTCGCTTTATGCCCGAGAGCAAAACACCGGATTTCGAGCAGGCGCTTGCCGAGCTCGAGGCGCTGGTCGAGCGCCTGGAGCGCGGCGACCTGCCGCTGGATGAGGCCCTGAAGACCTTCGAGCGCGGTGTGGAACTGACGCGACACTGCCAGGGCTCGCTCAAGGCCGCGCAGCAGCGGGTCGAGATCCTGCTGAAGCGCAATGGTCAAGTTGAACCCGAGCCATTCAATATGGCCGAATCCCAGGATGGGTACTGCCCCGGGCCAGAAATGATCGCCCAGGTTCTGTTGCAGTTCTGCAACAATAGACGGCTGAGAGTGCCCCTGCACGCCGGTGTAAACTGCAAAAGATGACTTCCCCGCCGAACGCTTATCCGCTGCTCGACACCATCGAGTCGCCCGCCGATCTTCGTCGACTGCCTGTGGCGAAATTGCCGGAACTGGCGCAGGAGCTGCGCCAGTTCCTGATCCATACCGTCAGCACCCGCGGTGGCCACTTCGCCGCCGGCCTGGGTGCGGTCGAGCTGGCTGTGGCGCTGCATTATGTCTTCGACACGCCGCACGACCGGCTGGTCTGGGACGTGGGGCATCAGGCATATCCGCACAAAGTGCTGACCGGACGGCGCCACCTGCTGCATACGATCAAGCAGCCCGGCGGCCTCGCGCCCTTCCCGACGCGGTCGGAGAGCCCTTACGACACCTTCGGCGTCGGTCATTCCAGCACCTCGATCAGCGCGGCGCTGGGCATGGCGGTCGCCGCCGGACGTCTCGGCGAATCGCGGCGGGTGGTCGCGATCATCGGCGATGGCGCGATGACCGCCGGCATGGCTTTCGAGGCCTTGAATCACGCGGGCTCGCTGCCGACCGATCTGTTGGTCATTCTCAACGACAACGACATGTCGATCTCGGAGAACGTCGGCGCGCTGTCCAACTACTTCGCCGCCGCCCTCTCCGGGCGGGTCTACAGACACCTGCGCGAAGGCGGCAAGAAGGTGTTGAAGCCCATCCCTCCGATCTGGGAGCTGGCGCGCCGCTCGGAGGAGCATCTGAAGGGCATGGTCCTTCCCGGAACGCTGTTCGAGGAGCTCGGCTTCAACTACATCGGTCCCATGGATGGCCACGACGTGCGGGCGCTGGTCAGCACGCTGCGCAACGTCAGGAAGCTCGACGGCCCGCAGTTCCTGCACGTGGTCACCCGCAAGGGCAAGGGCTATGCGCCGGCGGAGGCCGACCCGATCAAGTGGCACGGGCCGGGTCCCTTCGATCCGGTCAGCGGCACCATCTTCAAGGAGACCGCCTCCGGGCCCTCCTACTCGCAGATCTTCGGCAAGTGGCTCTGCGACATGGCGGAGCAGGACCCGCGCATCATCGGCATCACGCCCGCGATGCGCGAGGGCTCTGGCCTGGTGGAGTTCTCCAAGCGCTTCCCCGATCGCTATTTCGACGTTGCCATCGCGGAGCAGCACGCCGTCACGTTCGCCGCGGGACTCGCGACCGAGGGTCTCAAGCCCGTCGTCGCCATCTACTCCACTTTCCTGCAGCGCGCCTACGACCAGCTCATTCACGATGTCGCCCTGCAGAACCTTCCGGTTCTGTTCGCCCTCGATCGCGCCGGCCTCGTCGGCAGCGATGGCGCGACCCACCAGGGCAGCTACGACCTGTCCTTCCTGCGCTGCATTCCCAACCTCGTCATCATGGCGCCGAGCGACGAGAACGAATGCCGCCAGATGCTCTACACCGGCACCACCCTCTCCTGCCCGAGCGTCGTGCGTTATCCGCGCGGCACCGGCCCTGGCGTGCCGCTCGAGAAGGCCTTCACGGCCTTACCCGTAGGCCGCGCGCTGGTGAAGCGCGAGGGCCGCTGCGGGCTCGCACTGCTCGCTTTCGGTCCCCTGTTGGAGCCAGCGGCGCGCATCGCCGAGCGGCTCGATGCCACACTGGTGAACATGCGCTTCGTCAAGCCGCTCGATGAGGCGCTCGTTCTGGAGCTCGCCGGCCGCCACCGCGCCTTCATCACCCTGGAGGAGAACGCCGTCCAAGGCGGCGCCGGCTCGGCCATCGCCGAGCTGCTCGCGGCGGAGGGCGTCTCCATGCCCCTGCTGCAGATCGGCATCCCCGACCGGTTCATCGAGCACGGCTCGCGCGACTCCTGCCTGGCTGCGGCCGGACTGGATGCGCAGAGCCTCGCCGCCACCGTCGAGCGCTGGTGGTCCCTGCAGCCGCACGATCGCATTCGCTCGGTCGGCAGCGCCTGAAGGTTGAAAAAGCAACCTTTCGCCCGGATTTAGGCACATACCCCGACAGATATAGGTGCAGCGTGCACCGATCCGGTAGGCTTTAACCATGACTCCTCCTCCCGCCAGCGCCAAGATCGACCCGGCCTTTTCTTGCCGAGGTCGAGGACGTGCAGGGCCGCGCCGATACCCGCCGGTTGCCGATCAACCGCGTCGGCATCAAGGACATCCGCCATCCCGTGCGCGTGAAGGACCGCTCCGCCGGCGAGCAGCACACCATCGCCACGTTCAACATGTACGTCAGCCTGCCGCACAACTTCAAAGGCACGCACATGTCCCGCTTCGTGGAGATCCTGCACAGCGAGCGTGAGATCTCGGTGGAGTCCTTCAGCGCCATGCTCGCCACCATGACGCAGCGTCTCGAGGCCGACGCCGGCCACATCGAGATGAGCTTCCCTTTCTTCGTGATGAAGCGCGCGCCGGTCTCCGGCGTGGAGAGCCTGATGGATTACCACGCGAGCCTCATTGGCGAGCGTCGACGGCGAGCACACCGAGATGTGGGTGAAGGTGGTCGTGCCCGTGACCAGCCTCTGCCCCTGCTCCAAGCGTATCTCGGACTACGGCGCGCACAACCAGCGCTCGCACGTGACCATTACCGCGCGCCTGCGGCACCACATGTGGATCGAGGAGCTCATCGAGATCGCCGAGAGCGAGGCCTCATGCGAGCTCTACGGCATCCTGAAGCGTCCCGATGAGAAGTTCGTCACCGAGCGCGCCTACGACAACCCGAAGTTCGTCGAAGACATGGTGCGTGACGTCGCCACCCGCCTCAACGCCGATGAGCGGATCGCCGCCTACGTGGTGGAGTCGGAGAACTTCGAGTCCATTCACAACCACTCCGCTTACGCGCTCATCGAGCGCGACAAGGACGCCGCAGCCGTGCCTGAGCGTCGGACAGCGGCAGGCTGACCTCGGCGCGCAGCCCAGGATCGTTGCTCTCCAGCGTGAGCCGCGCTCGATGCAGGCGCGCGATCGCCGACACCAGCGACAGCCCGAGCCCGCTGCCCTCCAGTCCTGAGCGTTGCCCGACGCGGGCGAACGGCTGCCCGGCCCGCAACCGGTCCTCCGCCGGCATGCCCGGACCGTTGTCGCTGATCACCAGCTGCGCGCGATCCGCGAGCCGCTTCACCGCGACGTCGATCCGCCCACCCGAGGGCACGTACTTGAGCGCGTTCTCCAGCAGGTTGGTGATGAGCTGCGCCAGCAGCTGCCGGTTGCCTTCGACGATCACACCATGATCGGCGCGCGCCGTCAGCGTCAGGCCGCGCTCGCGCGCCACCGGCTCGAACAGCTCGCCCATCTCCTCGGCCAGCTCGCCGACATCCACCGGCGCGGGCGAAGCGAGCGGCGCTCCTGATTCCGCCAGCGCGATCTGCAGCAGCGTCGCCAGAGTGCGTTGCAGGCGGTCGACTTCCCGCAGCGACGACTCCACCGGCTCACGAATTCCTGACTCGAGCGCCGGCAGGCGCAGCACCGCGTCCATCCGCGTACGCAGGCGATGCAAAGGCGCACGCAAGTCATGCGCAACGCTGTCGAAGGTTGCGCGCAGCGTACGGGTCTGCTCCTCCAGGCGATCGAGCACCCGGTTCACCGAGGCAGCGAGGGCATCGAACTCGTCGCTGGTGCCGACCACGGGAAGCCGGTGTCCCTGCTCGCCCGACATGATCCGCACGCAGGTCATCGGTGACATCGCCGACACGGCGCGCGAGGCGGAAGCTGAAGGAGAATCCGGCAATGCCGGCCGCCAGGATCGAGAGGCCGATGCCCCACAGCGTGGCGATCTGAAAGGTCCGCACGTACCTGCGATCCTGCGACATGTCGGTGCCGACGAGCAGCCAGTCGCCGTTCGGGAGCTTGCGTACGGAGGCGCGCACGGGGTGAACGGAGCGCTGCCCGGGCTCGATGGACTCGATGCGAAACTCCGGCCAGGGGTCGGCCGGCGCGCCGTCGAACGGCCAGTTGGTGACGTTGCCGGCGAGGCGGTCGAACTTGGGGTCCGCCAGCATGTAGACGGCGCCGATCCGTCCCCAGCTGTCGATGCGCAGGTTGATCTCGTCGGTGACTCCGGGAATGCCGCTGCGCACGTACTGGTTCTCGAGGCTCTTGAGCTCCGTGTCGATGATCAGGTCGACGTCGCCCGTGATGATGCTCTGCGTCAGCAGGTAGGCGCTGCCGAGGGTCACGCACACGGCCAGCGTCACGAGGAACGTGTAGCCCATCGACATCCGGAAGGCGGAGGTGTTGAAAAGCCCCCAGCGGCGCCCCTCCTTCACTCCTCCTCCTCCCTGCAGCACGTATCCCGAGCCGCGCACGGTGTGGATGAGGGGCCGCTCCGCGCCGCGGTCGATGGCCTGGCGCAGGCGGCTGATGTGCACATCGACGAGATTGCTCTGCGGATCGAAGTGCAGGTCCCAGACGCCCTCGAGCAGCATCGTGCGCGTGACCACCTGCCCTTCCCGCCGCATGAGGAACTCGAGCAGCTTCTGCTCGCGCGCGGTGAGCTCGATCTCGCGGCCGCCGCGCGCTCACCTTGCGGGCGAGGAGGTCGAATTCCAGGTCCGCGACCCTGAGCACCGTCGCCTCGGCGGCGCTCGCATGCCGGCGCAGCAGCGCCTCGATGCGCGCCAGCAGCTCCGCGAACGCGAACGGCTTGGTGAGATAGTCGTCGCCGCCGGCCTTGAGGCCGCGGATGCGATCGTCGACCGTGCCGAGGGCGCTCAGGACCAGCACCGGCGTGGCCAGACGCGCGCGCCGCAACTGTTGAATGATCGCCAGCCCGTCGATGTGCGGCAGCATCCGGTCGGTGACGATCAGGTCGAGCTTGCCCGCGAGGGCGCGGGAGAGCCCCTCACGGCCGTCGGCGGCGTGATCGACCGTGTAGCCGCTCTCGCGCAGTCCTTTGACGAGAACCCGCGCGGCCTCGTATCGTCCTCGATGAGCAGGATGTGCACGGGGCGGAATGTACAGCAGGCTGGCAGGCCGGCGCAGCCCCAGCCTGGCGAGCGGAGACGGCTCAGCCCGTGGCGGTAGTGGGGGCCTGCTGCTCGACGCCCTGCAGGCGGCCGATGAGCGAGCGCAGGAATACCCGGTTGAAGCGCAGCTGGCACGAGGCCGAGACCTGCTCGAGCAGGGTCGAGCTCACCTTGAGCACCGTCACCGCGCTCGCGGCGCGGATGGTCGCCGTTCGCTTGGCGCCCGGCACGTAGCTCGCCTCGCCGAAGCAGTCGCCGTTATCGAGAGCGCCGATGCGCCGCCCGTGCCGCTCGACCGCGCAGCCGCCGGAGACCAGGATGTAGAAGCGGTCGTCCATCTCGCCTTCCTTGACGATCTCCTCGCCCTGCGAATAGTCCTGCCAGCTGCTCGCGCGCAGCACCTCCCAGATCTCCGCATGGGAGAACTCGTGGAAGAACTTCAGGCGCCGCAGGACGCCGAACTGCTCCTGCCGGTCGATGCGCGCGTTGGCCTCGCGCAGCCGCTGGTGCACGCGCGTCAGCTCCGCGGCGAAGTCGAGCGCCGCTCTTGTGCCGCTTCGCCGGATCCTTCTGCAGCGCGGTCGCAACGACGTTCTCCAGCTCCTCGGGCACGTCCTTGCGCAGCGTGTGGATCGGCGGCGGCGTGGCGTAGACGATCTGATGCAGCAGCTTCTGCAGGTTGCCGGCGCGGAACGGCCGCGAGCCCGTCAGCAGCTCGTACATCACCGCGCCGAGCGAGTAGAGATCGGAGCGGTTGGTGAGCTCGAGGCTCTGCACCTGCTCCGGCGACATGTACGAGGGGCTGCCCGCGATGCCCTCGATGCGCGAGATCTCCGAGTCCGACACCAGCGCGATGCCGAAGTCGATGATGCGCACGTCGCTGTCCTGCGTGAGCATGATGTTGGAGGGCTTGATGTCGCGGTGGATGACGCCGCGCGTATGCGCATAGTGCAGCGCCTTCGCGCACTTGAAGATGATCTCGACCGTGTCGTCGATCCTGAGGAGATTGTCCGGGCGGCAGTAGGCCGCCAGGGTCCGCGCGCCGTGCACGTGCTCCATCACGATGTAGCAGTGGCCGTTCTCCTCGCCCGCATCATAGATGGGCAGGATGTGCGGGATGCTGCAGCATCCCGACCAGGTGCGCTTCGGAGAGAAACATCTTGCGCGCGGTGTGCGCGCGCTCTTCGTCGGCGGCCGGGTCCATGTTGTAGACCTTGATCGCGACGTCGCGCCCGTAATAGGCGTCGTGCGACAGATACACCACACCGGTGCTGCCGCGGCCCACCTCCTTGATGACCATGTACTTGCCAATCCTCTCCGGGATGCCGCGCGGTGCGGCCTTGGGCAAAGCAGTTGGTCCTTTGACGGGTACGGACATGGAGTGGCGGCAGCTCGTGGAACGTCCGAGAGGATACGGACTGCGGCCGCGCGCGACTGTGATGATTGGCGCAAATCGCTCCCGGCGATTTGCGCGGCCAGCCGTGTGACAGGATGCATCCCGCGGCCCGGGGAGCGGCCCTGGGCCGCTCAATCAGTTGCTTTCGAACTCGTTATGTGAAGTCACGTCTGGTTATGTGAAGTCACAGTCAGCCAGCGCTTGAAATGGTCGTAGCCGGAATGCGAGAGGCTCATCACGGCGCCGTCGCGAAGAACGTCCGCGCCCGGGCGTTTCGCGCAGCGTGCCGATCCGCGTATAGCCCCAGCGCTCCGGCGGCAACTCCGCCAGCAGTCTTGCCACTTGCGCGGGCCGGCACGCTGAAGCACAACTCGTAATCATCGCCGCCGGTCAGCGCGAGCTCGCGCGCACGCTCCTCGCCCGACCGCGCGCACCAGCGCCTGCGAGACCGGCAGGTCATGATAGGAGATCTCCACACCGCAGCCGCTGGCGCGCGCCAGCTTGCCCGCATCGCCCAGCAGGCCGTCGGACACATCTATGCAGGCGCTGGCGTAACGCGCGCAGGCATTCCCCCAGGGCGAGCCGCGGAGCGGGGTAGAGAAACCGCTCGCGCAGATACGCCGCCGTCTCGTCCGTCGGCCGCGAGCCTGCCCTGCTCGATCGCGAGACCCGCCGCCGCATCGCCGGGCGTTCCAGACACGAAGACGACATCCCCGGGCCGGCCTCCCGAGCGCAGCAGCGCCGATGAGCGCGGCACGTGTCCCAGCACCTGCACGGTGACGCAAAGCGGCCCGGAAGTGGTATCGCCACCGACGAGCGCGACGTCGTGATCGCGCGCCAGTGCGGCCATGCCCGCCGCAAACTCCGACAGCCAGGACTCGTCGGCTCGCGGCAGAGTCAGCGCGAGCAGAGCCCAGGCCGGGCGCGCGCCCATGGCGGCCAGGTCGCTCAGATTGACGGCCAGCGCGCGATGACCGATGGAGGCCGGCGGCGAGCCGTGCGGGAAATGCACGCCGTCGACCAGGCTGTCCACCGCCGCGACCAGCTCCGTCGCCGGCGGGACACTCGAGAATCGCCGCGTCATCCCCGACGCCCACGCGGACGTCGGTGCGCTTCGCGCCGCAGCCGCGGAAGTACCGCTCGATGAGGTCGAATTCCGACAGCGACACGCGGTCAATGCTCGTTGGGACGGAGCGCGCGCGCCGCGCGATCCAACACCGCGTTGACGTACTTGTGGCCATCGGTCGCGCCGAAGCGCTTGGCCAGGGTCACCGCCTCGTTGATGGCGACGCGGTACGGCACGTCCTGGCGGTGACGGAGCTCATAGACACCGATCAGCAGGACGGCATGCTCTATCGGGATCGAGCAGCGCGGGACCCCGATCCGCCCACGAGGACAGCTCCGCGTCGAGCTCGTCGCGGGTGCGCCAGACACCTTCGACGAGCTCGCGGAAGTACTCGCCATCCGCCCGCGGCATATCCTCCGCATCGCGCGAACTCCTGCATCAGGTCCTGCCACGGGCAGCTCGTTGAGTTGCCAGCGATACAGCGCCTGCATCGCGAGCTTGCGCGCGACCGAGCGCTGGCTGGAGAGCATGCGGGTCGACGGGCTCGGTCGGCATCGCGAGGTCGTCGCGCATCGCAATGTCAGGAAGAGAGGCGCGCCATGAGGCTCGCCATCTCCAGGGCGGCCGCCATCGCCTCGCCACCCTTGTTGCCGGCGGTCGTGGCCGCGCGCTCGAGCGCCTGCTCGACCGTCTCGACGGTGAGCACTCCGAAGATCACGGGCACGCCCGGTCTCCAGGCTCGCGAGCTGCAGGCCACGCGCGCATTCACCGGAGACGTACTCGAAGTGCGGCGTATCGCCGCGAATGACACAGCCGAGCGCCACCACCGCATCATATCGTCCTGACAGAGCCAGCTTGCGCGCCACGACCGGCAGCTCGAACGCCCCGGGTACGCGCGCGATCAGCAGGTCCTCCGCGGGACCGCCATGCTCCAGCCACGCCGCGGTCGCGCCCTTGAGGAGACTCGCGACGATGAAATCGTTGAACCTCGCCGCGACGATGGCCACCTTGCGGCCGCGCGCGACGATCTCGCCCTCGAGAACGCGCGGTGCGGTCAAACGTCCTCTCCGACGTAGCTCTCGATCTCCAGACCAAACCCCGAGATGCCGTGGATCTGCTTCGGTGCCGACAGCACCCGCATCGCGGCGCACCCCGAGATCCTTCAGGATCTGCGCGCCGACGCCGAAGGTCCGCAGCACTTCACCGTCCCGCCGCGGGCCGCTGCTGCGCCCGAGCCGCATCCGGCCTGACCATCCTCGCTGCCCGGCGCCGCCAACGTGCGCACCGACTCCAGCAGGTCACCGGACGACTCGCGGTCCCGCAGGATCACGATGACGCCGCTGCCGGCGCGCGCTATCCGCTCCATGGCCGCCCGCAGCGTCCACGCCAGGGGGTCGCCCCGGATGCCCAGCAGGTCGCGCAGCGGATCCACCACGTGCACACGCACGAGCGGAGGCTCATCGCCCCGCAGCTTGCCGCGAGTCAGGGCGAGATGCACTTCCTGGCTGACACGGTCCTCGTAGGCGTAAAGCATGAACTCGCCGAGCTCCGTCTGCACGGGCTGCGCCTTCACCCGCTCGACGGAGCGCTCGTTGCGCAGGCGGTAGCGGATGAGGTCGGCGATGGTGCCGATCTTCAGGCCGTGGCGCTTGGCGAATGCCTCGAGCTCCGGCCGCCGCGCCATCGTGCCGTCCTCGTTCATCACCTCACTGAGGACGCCCACCGGCTGCAGGCCGGCCATGCGGCAGAGATCCACGGCCGCCTCCGTGTGGCCGGTCCGCACCAGCACGCCGCCCGCGGCGCGAGCGCAGCGGGAAGATGTGGCCCGGGACGGGCGAAGTCGAGCGGCTTCGAGCGGGAGTCCGCCAGCGCGTGGATGGTGGCGGCCCGGTCGCCGGAGGAAACGCCGGTCGTCGTCCCGGCGCGCGCGTCCACGGACACGGTGAAGGCGGTGCGATGCGATTCGCTGTTGCTCGCGACCATCTGCGGCAGGTCGAGGCGCGTCAGCCGGTCCTCTTCCATCGGCACGCAGATGATGCCGCTCGTGTAGCGGATCATGAACGCCACGGCCTCGGGCGTCGCCAGCTCCGCCGCCATGATCAGGTCGCCCTCGTTCTCGCGGTCCTCGTCGTCCATGATGAGGACCATGCGCCCGGCCTTGAGGTCGGCGACGATCTCCTCGACGGAGTTCAGGCCGGGGAGCCGGCCGCCACGGCCGGCTTGCCGGAAATAGGCAGGACTTTGGACATGGGGTGCCTCGGAGTAAGTGCCCTCAGTATACCTGCCGGGGTTTATCGGCAGTTCCGCCGGGGTCACTGCCGGCTCATCTCTCAGGTAATTGCCCGCTCTACTGTGCCAGGAGCGGCAATACGGCCTGCTTCCAGCGCCTGCTTCGAGACGCCGGCCGGCCCCTCGGCCTGCAACTGGGCGCGGATCACGCCGTGGGCATCGATCACGTACGTGATCGGGACCGCGATCGGCTCCCCGAAACCATTCGACCTTGCGCCGCGCTCGCGAGCGCTCCCGGGATAGCTGAACTGCCGCATCACCTGCCGCACCTGCGCGGCATCCGATGCCTCATCGATGCTGAGGCCGAGGAGAACGAGCCCACGCGAACGGTATCGGCGGTAGAACGCGTTGAGCGTCGGCATCTCGACGCGACAGGGCGAGCACCAGGTCGCCCATACGTTCACCAGCACCACCTTGCCGCGGAGCTTCGCGAGGTCGAACGCATGACCGTCGAGCTGCGGCACGATCAGCTGCGGGGCCGGCTGATCGACGGCGGGCGGCGCCGCCAGCAGGGTGAGCGGCGCGGCCGCGAGCAAAGCAGCGGTCAAGAGCAGGCGCGACAAAAGAGGCTTCACGAATGTCCGTGACGGCGGCTTCGACATTTTGGGCTCCGGGAAGGCGATCACCGTAATGGTGCCACAGTGCGGTGCCGGCGCGGGGCGGCCTGCCTCGTGCCGGGCGCCGCCGGTCGAAATGTCGGCAGCCACCGGCTACCGCCGAGAGGGTCATAATCGACGCCATCCGGATGTCGGTATGAGCAGGTGGGACCATGGGCGCACTGACTGATCGCTGCGATGCTTTCTGCCGCCGATTCGGACTGCGCGTACCGATTCTGCTCGCCCCGATGGCGGGCGCTTGCCCACCGTCCCTCAGCATCGCCGTCGGCGAGGCGGGCGGCATGGGTGGCTGTGGGGCCCTGACTCTCAGCCCGCAGGAGATGCGCGCGTGGGCGGAGGCGGTGCGGGCGGCTTCCGCCGCGCCGTTCCAGATCAATCTCTGGGTGCCCGAGTCGCCGCCGCCGCGGACCCCGGATCACGAGGCGCGAGTACGGCAGTTTCTCGCGCAATGGGGACCGCCGGTTCCGGAGAACGCGGCCAACGAGGTTCCCCGCGACTTCGGAACTCAATGCGAAGCGCTGCTCGCGCTCCGACCGGCGGCGCCTCCTCCATCATGGGTGTTTTCCCCGCCGCAGTTCGTCGCGGCGCTGCGGAGCGCGGGCATCGCCTGGTACGCCGTCGTAACTACGGTACAAGGAAGCCATCCAGGCCGAAGCGGCCGGAGCGGATGTGATCGTCGCTCAAGGAATGGAAGCCGGAGGCCACCGCGGAGCTTTCGAAAACGCAGCAGCGGAGCGGCAGCAGGTGGGACTCTTCGCACTGCTGCCGCAAGTGGTCGATGCAGTGCGCGTGCCTGTCGTCGCGACTGGCGGAATCGCCGACGCACGCGGCATCGCGGCGGCATGGTTGCTCGGCGCGAGCGCCGTGCAGATCGGCACGGCGTTCCTCCGCTGTCCGGAAGCCGGCATCCCACAAGTGTGGTCTGACGCGCTCGCGCGAGCGCGCCCGGAAGACACCACTCTGACTCGCGCCTTCAGCGGTCGCGCCGGCCGCGCGCTGCTGACGGATTACGTTCGCGCGGCTGCCGCAGTCAGCGCGCCAAGGCCCGCACCCTATCCCGTTCAGCGCGGGCTGACGTCTGCCATGCGGCGCAAGGCTCTGGAGCAGGGCACGCTGCAAGGATGCAGGCATGGGCCGGTCAGGCCGCGAGACTGGGCCGCTCCGAGTCCGCAACGCAGGCCGTCCCGCGTCTCTGGCGGGAGGCACTGGATCTTCTGCGTGCTTGATGTGCCGGTGCACGATGCCCGCGGCTGCGGGCATCGTCCCGGCGGAAATGGCTAGCTTGCGCGGCGACGGCGGGCGAGCGCTATGCCCGCGAGACCCAGCCCGAGGAGGCCGAGCGTTGCCGGCTCTGGCACCGTGCCCGTGCCGCCGGAGTTGGGGTTCTGGAACGACACGTTCATCGTGCTGGGCCCGATGATCGTGGCGCCGTCGACCAATCCGACCGTCGAATTACCGCACTCCGTCCCCGACGGCAGACCCGTGCAGGTCTCGGTGCCGACGTATTGGAAGGAGAAGTTAGTTCCGGAGTCGAACTTACCGTCAGTCATCATCGCAATGACGTAGCTCTTGCCACCCGAATCCAGCGTCAGCGTCATGTCGGTCGACGGAGAGGCGTAGATATAGTTCCAATAGTTCGGGTCGGTGCCGTTGCCGTAGTATTCCTCGGCGATGCCTTCCGGCATGGTTGTGCTGATGGGCGTCCCGGAGTAGGTGGTCACGAATGACCAGGAGCCGGAGGTGAACCCCGTGACACTCGAAGTGAACGAGCCGCTGAGGGTGCAGGTCGTGGACGCCGTGCCCGAGCAGCTGCCCTGCTCGAAGCGCAACAGCTGGTAGCCCTCGTAGCCGCCGTTCTGGACGCCGATCCCCGTGAAGCCCTGCGTCGACGCGCCGAGAGACAGATCGATGCTGCCCGCGACGGCGGCGCTGGTTGCGGCCATGAGCCCGCAGGTCACGACAAGGCCTAAAACTCGCTTCATCATTGAACTCCCCCGAATATTCTTAACGTGGTTCGCCAAGCAGCCTGGGCCGCCGAGTCTTGACCCCACTCGTTGCAGATTCTATGCCCGGGAAGAAAAACTGAATTTAATCAGCGGTCTAGGGAATTGTGAGCCAGACCACCTCAGCCGAATATGTAAACTTATTCGACGGCGCGGCGGAAGTGCCGAGCCGGCTCGCTAGGCAAGGAGCCGCTCGACGTAGCGTGCGATCTGGTCGACTTCGAAGTTGACGCGACTTCCGACACGTAGCGCGCCGAGGGTGGTGACGGCTTGGGTATGGGGAATGAGGTTGATGCCAAACGTTGCCCCCTGCACCTCGTTCACCGTGAGACTCACGCCATCGATCGCAACGGAGCCCTTGCGAGCGATATAGCGCGCCAGAGCCGGTGGGACCGTAACCTCGATTCTCGTCGAGCGCGCATCGCCGCTCATCGCCGTAATCTCAGCCACGCCATCGACATGACCGGAGACCAGATGCCCGCCGAGTGGCGTCGCCGGCGCGCAGAGAAGGCTCCAGGTTCACTGGAGAGCCGGGCGCAAGGTCGCCGAGTGTTGTCAGCGATAAAGTCTCACGAGATACGTCGGCTGCGAACGTGCGATCGCGTAACTCGACTGCCGTCAGGCAACAGCCCTGCACACAAATGCTGTCACCTACATTGATCCCGGAGGGATCCAGTCGATCGCAAGCGATCACCATGCGGGTGTCTCCTCCGCGCGCCTCAAGGCTGACGACTTTGCCGACGTCCAGAACGATACCTGTGAACAAGCGCTACTCTCCCGTACTGATGCCGCCGGCGGCCGAGTCGCCGGGCCGCCGCAGTCGAATGCGCAGATCCTCGCCGATCTGCCGCGTCTCGATGATGGCGAGCCGCCGCACATCCTTCAGCTGTTGCACATCCGTGATGTCAGCGAGCGGGCGCGCATTCGCGCCCAGAAGCTTGGGCGCCATGTAGAGAACGAGCTCATCGACCAGCGATTCGTCCAACAGTCGTGCCGGCGAGCCGGGCTCCGGCCTCCACCCATAGCTCGTTGATCTCGCGCCGCCCCAGCCGATCCAGCACGTCGGGCAGGCTCAAACGGGTGGTACCGGCGGCGGCACCGCCCTCGGAGACAGCCGCTTCCTCGATTGCGGCGCCACGCTCCAACAGCTGTAGGCGCCGAGTCGCCAGCGCGGTGGCATTCTCGGTCGGATCCGCGGCCGTCATGATGAGGACATTGCCTCCGGTCACCAACATCTTCGCGGCAGGCGGTGTCTGCAGCCGGGCATCCAGTACGACCCGCAAGGGCTGCGACCGCGGGCGTCCCGAAGGGGGATCCGGCAATCGCACGTCGAGCCGCGGATCGTCCGCGAGCACGGTGCCGATACCCGTCAGAATCGCAGAGCTTCGGGCGCGCCAGTGCTGCACGTCCTCACGGGCAGCCGGACCGGTGATCCACTGGCTCGCGCCGTTCGCCAGCGCGGTGCGGCCATCGAGGCTCATTGCGAGCTTGACCCTCACCCACGGGCGGCCGGAGCGCATGCGTTGCAGGAAGCCGGGATTGAGCTCCGCGGCTTGCCGCCGCCATCAGACCCGACTCGACGCCCACTCCGGCGCGCCGCAGCGCCTCCGCGCCTCGACCGCTCACTCGCGGGTTGGGATCCTCCAACGCAAAGATGACGCGCGCCAACCGCGCCGCAATCAGCGCATCGACGCAGGGGGTGTACGACCGTGATGGCTGCACGGCTCCAACGTAACATAGGCGGTTGCGCCGGCAGCCTTGGGGCCGGCCGCACCCAATGCGTTGACCTCCGCGTGGGGCCCGCCGGCGCGCTCGTGCCACCCTTCAGCAACGATTTCCTCGCCCTGCGCGATGACGCAGCCGACCCGTGGATTGGGATGAGTCGTCTCGAGACCGCGCTCGGCGAGCTCGAGCGCGCGAGCCATCGCCCTGCGATCAAAGTCGGTGAACATCGAGTCGATCGCCTCACTTGTGTTCCCTCGTCCGCGCCGGGCTCCTCGGATGCAGGAAGTTCCGGCGGCAGGAGAGAGAGCTGATCGCGATCCTGCGCCGGCTGGCGCCTGGCGGGACGTTTCTGCTGCGGCGCAGGCTGATTGACCTCGCGCTGGTCGCGAAGCTTGCGGATCTCTTCGTGGAAGGCCTCGACATCCTCGAAGTGCCGGTACACGGATGCGAAGCGCACGTACGCCACTTCATCGAGCTGCCGCAGCTCCTCCATGACGAGCTCGCCGACGACCCGCGCCGGCACCTCGCGGTCACCGAGGGCGCGGACCTTGTGGGTAATGCGGCTCACGCGCCTCATCCACCTGCGCACGCGGCACTGGCCGCTTCTCCAGCGCCTTTTCCATGCCGGAGCGCAGCTTGCCCTCATCGAAGGGCTCGCGGGTCCGATCGCCTTTGACGACCATGGGCATCACGAGCTCCGCGGTCTCGAAGGTCGTGAACCGCTCGCTGCAGGCGAGGCACTCGCGGCGGCGGCGGATCTGACGTCCCTCGCCGGCAAGCCGGGAGTCGGTTACTTTCGTCTCGACGTGGCCGCAGAACGGGCAGTACACGAATTTGCTCGGTCGGACCGCAGCCCCGCCCGGACCCGATCTCCTACTGGCCGTAGACGGGGAAGCGCCGGCAGAGCTCCAGCACCTGACCGCGCACCCGCTCCACGACGGCTTCCGCGCCGCCAGCATCCAACACGTCGGCGATGAAGTCGGCCACCT
Organism: uncultured Pseudomonadota bacterium; assembly: GCA_963726045.1. Classification (GTDB taxonomy): domain Bacteria; phylum Pseudomonadota; class Gammaproteobacteria; order Steroidobacterales; family Steroidobacteraceae; genus 13-2-20CM-66-19. The sequence continues at coordinate 1,425,879 of CAVSAZ010000004.1, read as the reverse complement.
GCTCGACTTCGCGCTCCTTGAAGCCCCTGGTGGTCGCGGCCGGAGTGCCGATCCGCAGGCCGCTCGAGATCGCCGGCGGGCGCGGATCGTTCGGCACGGCGTTCTTGTTCACCGTGATGTTGGCCTTGCCCAGGGCGGCATCGGCCTCTTTGCCGGTGATCGTGCGGCCGATGAGGCTCAGCAGGAACAGGTGATTGTCGGTGCCGCCGGAGACGATCTGATAGTCCCGGCGGATGAGGCGCGCGGCCATGGCGCGGGCGTTCGCCAACACCTGCCGCTGGTAAGCGGTGAACTCCGGCTGCAGCGCCTCGAGCAGCGCCACGGCCTTCGCCGCGATGACATGCATCAGCGGACCGCCCTGCGTTCCCGGGAAGATGAGTCGAATTGAGCTTCTTCGCGATCTCCTCGTTCTCGCGCGCCAGAATCAGGCCGCCGCGCGGGCCGCGCAGCGTCTTGTGCGTCGTGGTCGTGACCACATCGGCGTGCGGTATCGGGTTGGGATAGATGCCCGCCGCAACCAGCCCGGCGACGTGCGCCATGTCCACCACGAAGTAGGCGCCGACGCTCTTGGCGATCTCCGCGAAGCGGGCCCAGTCGATGACGCGCGAGTAGGCGGAGAAGCCGGCGATGATCATCTTCGGGCGATGCTCCTCGGCCAGGCGCCGCACCTGCTCGTAATCGATCTCCCCGGTGTCGGGGCGGATGCCGTATTGCGCGGCGCGGAAGAACTTGCCGGAGAAATTGACCTTCGCCCCGTGGGTGAGGTGGCCGCCGTGATCGAGGCTCATCCCCAGTGATGGGATCGCCCGGCTGCACCAGCGCGAGATAGGCGCCGGCGTTCGCCTGCGAGCCGGAATGCGGCTGCACGTTGGCATAGGCCGCGCCGAAGAGCTTCTTCGCCCGATCGATGGCGAGCTGCTCGGCGATGTCGACGTACTCGCAGCCGCCGTAGTAGCGCTTGCCCGGATAGCCCTCGGCGTACTTGTTCGTCAGCACGGAGCCCTGCGCCTCGAGCACCCGCGGGCTCACGTAGTTCTCCGAGGCGATGAGCTCGACGTGATCCTCCTGGCGGCGGCGCTCGCCCTCGAGCGCACGGCTAGAGCTCGGGGTCGAAACTGCGGATATCCAGGCTCTTGGAGAACATTCGGGGGTCCTGTCGCTGGGGACGGAAGGAGGCCGGGATTGTACCGGAAGGCCCCGGCGACCTGACCGGTCGCGGCAGGCGACGGGAGTCCGTGCGAACCCGCGCGCAAAAGCGCCGGGAGCGGCTCTGCCGCCAATCACATGAGGCTCTCGACCACCGCATTCCAGGCGCTGGCGAGATTGGCGCGATTGTAGCCGCCGCCGCCGAGCGCCAGCAGCCGCCCGTGACCGAGCCTCTCGGCGAGGGCCACGAGCTCGCTCGCCGCACGCGCGTGAGCGCGCGGTGTCAGGCGCAGATGCGTCAGCGGATCGCCGTCGATGCTGTCCGCGCCACATTGCAGGATGAGGAATTCGGGCTCGAAGCGCTCGAGGTGCGCCATGACCCGCGGCCACGCGTCGGAGAAGACGGGAGTCGTCCGCGCCCGGCGGCAACGGCAGATTGAGCTTCGTTCCCTGCGCGGCGCCGCGACCCGTCTCCTCCTCAGCGCCGGTGCCGGGATACAGGTAGCGGCCATCCTCGTGCAGGTCGGCGAAGATCACCGCCGGGTCGCTTTCAAAAGCATAGAAGACGCCGTCGCCGTGATGCGCATCGATGTCGACATAGGCGACGCGTCCGAGCCCGAACCGGCTGCGCAGCAGCTCGATGGCGACGCCACAGTCATTGAATACGCAAAAGCCCGCGGCGTGGTCGCGCGCGGCGTGATGGAGTCCGGCGATCGGCACGAATGCGCGGCGGAAGTCGCCTGCCATGATGCCCTGGGTCGCCATCAGCGTCGCACCCACCACGCAAGACGCGGCTTCGTATACACCGCGGAAGGCCGGCGTATCGCCGCCATCGAGATAGCCCTGCCCGCTCGCGGAGCGCTCGCGCACGAATTCGAGATAGCTCGCGGTGTGGAACGCGCAGCAGCTCCTCGTCCGTCGCATCGCGCGGCTCGAGCACGCGCACCTTGCGATCGAGCGCCCGTGCCCCGAACTCGCGCAGGAATGCCGCGTGACGGTCGGGCCCGAATGGATGGCCGTCACCGAAGCCGTAGCGCGCGAGACGCTCGCCGGCGATCACCACGACATTGTCGCTCATGGGTGAATCTTTCAAGGGATAGCCTAGGCTAACACAGCCGCGGGCGGAGCCCACCTGCCCAAGAGGCGCCAAGTCGATGATAATGCTCGCTCGCTGCCTCACCGAAGCTCGACAGGAAATGGCCCAATACATCTTTACCATGCAGGGGGTTGGCAAGGTCGTCCCCCCGAAGCGCGTCATTCTGCGCGATATCAGCCTCTCCTTCTTTCCCGGCGCCAAGATCGGCGTGCTGGGCCTGAACGGCTCGGGCAAGTCCACGCTCCTGAAGATCATGGCCGGCATCGACAAGGAGATCGACGGCGAGGCACGTCCGCAGAGCGGCATCCGCGTCGGCTATCTGCCGCAGGAGCCGCAGCTCGATCCCGCGAGCGATGTGCGCAGCATCGTCCAGGAAGGCGTTGGCGAAACCTTCAAGCTGGTCGAGGAATTCAACCGCATCAGCGACCGCTTCGCGGAGCCGCTGGAAGAGGAGGAGATGAATGCGCTCCTCGAGCGGCAGGCGAAGCTGCAGGACGCCATCGATACCGCGGGCGGCTGGGAGCTGGAGCGCAAGCTCGAGATCGCCGCGGATGCGCTGCGCCTGCCGCCTTGGGAAGCGAAGATCGGCACCCTCTCGGGCGGCGAGAAGCGTCGCGTCGCGCTGTGCCGGCTGCTGCTCTCCGCTCCCGACATGCTGCTGCTCGATGAGCCGACCAACCATCTCGATGCGGAGTCGATCGCCTGGCTCGAGCGCTACCTGGAAGAATATCCGAGCACCGTCGTCGCCGTGACGCACGACCGCTACTTCCTCGACAACGTGGCGGAGTGGATTCTCGAGCTCGATCGCGGCCACGGCATCCCCTGGCACGGCAACTACTCTTCGTGGCTGCGAGCAGAAGGAGGCAGCGGCTGAAGCTCGAGGAGCGCGAGCGCGAGGCGCTGCGCAAGGCGCTCGAGCACGAGCTCGAATGGGTGCGCCAGAACCCGAAGGCCCGCCAGGCGAAGAGCAAGGCCCGCCTGCAGCGCTACGAGGAGCTGGCCTCGCGCGAATTCCAGGAGCGCAACGAGACCAACGAGATCTACATCCCGCCCGGGGAGCGCCTCGGCGAGCTGGTGATCGAGGTCAAGGGGCTGCGCAAGGGCTACGGCGACCGTCTCCTCATCGACGGCCTGTCCTTCTCATTGCCGCGCGGCGGCATCGTCGGCATCATCGGCCCCAACGGCGCCGGCAAGACCACCCTGTTTCGGATGCTGACCGGCGGCGAGCAGCCGGATGCCGGCGAGATCCGCGTCGGGACCAACCGTGAAGCTGGCCTATGTCGATCAGTCGCGCCACGCGCTCGATGACAAGAAGACGGTCTGGCAGGAGATCTCCGGCGGCCTCGACATCCTCAAGGTCGGCAACTACGAGACCCCCTCGCGCGGCTACGTCGGCCGCTTCAACTTCAAGGGCTCGCAGCAGCAGCAGACGATCGGCGAGCTCTCGGGCGGCGAGCGCAACCGCGTGCACCTCGCCAAGGTGTTGAAATCGGGCGGCAACGTGCTGCTGCTCGACGAGCCCACCAACGACCTCGACATCGAGACGCTGCGCGCGCTCGAGGAGGCGCTGCTCGGCTTCCCGGGCTGCGCCGTCGTGATCTCCCACGACCGCTGGTTCCTCGATCGCATCGCGACCCACATCCTCGCCTTCGAGGGCGACTCGCAGGTCGTCTGGTTCGAGGGCAACTACCAGGAGTACGTCGAGGACTTCAAGCGCCGCAAGGGCGAGGAAGCCGCGCAACCGCATCGCATCCGCTACAAGCCGCTCACCCGCTGACGTGAGAGACCCGCGCGAGCCCGGCCGGAGCACGAGAGCGAGAGCCGGGCGGCTGCTTGCCCTGGATCGGGCCGCTTGCCGCCCTGCTGGTGTTCGGCGCGGTCGCCTACGTCCTGCACGGTGAGCTCGCGCGCCTGCACTTCGACAGGGTCTTCGCGCATCTGCGAGTCCATACCGCGCCGACACGTGCTCGGCGGCGCTCGGCTTCACCGCGATCAGCTACTGGGTGCTGAGCGGCTATGACGTGCTGGCGCTGCGCTATCTGCGCAAGCGGCTGCGCTACGGCCAGATTCTCTTCACCTCGCTTCATCGCCTGCTCCTTCGGCCACACGCTCGGCTTCGCGGCTTTCACCGGCGGCGCGATCCGCTTCCGTCTCTATGCGAGCGCGGGCGTCACCGCGGTCGAGGTGGCGACCATCGCCGCATTCGCCAGCCTCTCCATCGGTATCGGCCTCGCCACCCTCTCGGGTATCTCCCTCTTCCTGTCGCCGGCGCAGAGCGCCGCCGTCCTGCACCTCGGGCACAGCCTGACCTTCCTCGTCGGCGCGCTGCTCCTCAGCGCGGTGGCCGCCTACGCGCTCTGGTCGTCGCTGTCGCGCAGCGTGCTCGAGATACGCGGCTGGGCGCTGCGCGCGCCCGGCCCGACGATCGGCCTGCCGCAAGTCGTGCTCAGCGTGATCGATCTGAGCCTCGCGGGCTCGGTGCTCTGGTGGCTGCTGCCGTCCAGCGCGCACATCGGCTTCATCCCCTTCATCGGCGCCTATGCCATCGCGGTCATCGCCGGAATCGTGAGCCACGTGCCGGGCGGGATCGGCGTCTTCGAGACGGTGATGCTGCTCATCCTGCGCGGCGTCCCCCCCGAGTCGCTCCTCGGCTCACTCCTCGCCTACCGTGCGATCTACTTCTTCGTGCCGCTGCTCTTCGGCGCAACCCTCTTCGCCTACAAGGAGCTGAGCGCCACGCCGCGCGCATCTCGCGCGTGCGCGGGAGCGCGCCGCGATGTACGTCGCGCCGGTCGCCCCGCAGATCGCCGGCGCCCTCACCTTTCTGGCCGGCACCGTGCTGCTCGTGTCCGGAGCGACGCCCGCGATCAACTCGCGGCTGGCGCTGGCTGCACCGCTTCATCCCGCTGGCGCGTGCTGGAAGTCGCGAACCTGGCCGCGAGCGTCATCGGGCTGGGGCTTCTCGTGCTGGCGCGCGCGCTCTTCCGGCGCGTCAGAGCCGCCTATTCCATCATCCGTCGCACTGTTGGCCTGCGGCATCGCCGCCTCGCTCCTCAAGGGCCTGCGCTACGAGGAAGCGATCGTGCTCGCTCTGGTGCTCGCGGTGTTGGCTCTCGGGCGGCGCGCCTTCTACCGTCCCACGTCCATCCTCGATGAGCGTTTCAGCCCGGCGTGGGTCGCGAGCATCGCGGGCGTCATCATCCTGTCGATCTGGATCGGCTTTGCTGGCATACCGCGACGTGCCCTACTCAGAGCATCTCTGGTGGACGTTCGCGCTGCACGCGAACGCGCCGCGGATGCTGCGCGCCTCCCTTGCCGTAGTCGTGCTCGGCGACGGTGTATGTCATGCTGAACCTGCTGCGAGCCGGCGCGCCCCGAGCCGGCCGTGGCGAGCGCCGAGGATCTCAGCCGCGCGCGGGCCATCATCAACCGCTCGGACAACTGTCTGGCGAACGCGGCGTTGACCGGCGACAAGCGGCTGCTCTTCAACGATGCCGCGGACGCCTTCATCATGTATCAGGTGTCCGGCCGCAGTTGGATCGCGCTCGGCGACCCGCTCGGCTCGCGCGGCGGCACGGAAGATCTGGTGTGGCACTTCCGTGAGCTCGCCGCCCGCCACGCCGGCCAGGCGGTCTTCTATCAAACGAGCGCCGAGCGGCTGTCGTTGTATGCGGACCTCGGCCTCGCGCCGCTCAAGGTCGGCGAGGAGGCGCGGGTGCGGCTCACGGATTTCTCGCTCGACGAGCCCGCCCGTGCCGCGCTGCGACACTCGCACCGCGAGGCGCTTCGGGAAGGACTCACCTTCGAGGTGATCCCCGCCGGCGGCGGCGACGCGCTGATGCCGGAATTGCAACAAATCTCGGACGCGTGGCTCGCGAGCAAGGCGACCGGCGAGAAGCGCTTCTCGATGGGGTATTTCTCGCCGCAGTACCTGCGACGGTTTCCGCTCGCCATCGTGCGCGAGGGCGGCGCGCCGGCCGCCTTCGCCAACCTCTGGACCACCGATACTCGCGCCGAGCTCGCGGTCGACCTCATGCGTTTCGGCTCGTCGGCGCCGCCGCCGGCGATGGATTTCCTCTTCGTCGAGCTCATGGCCTGGGGCCGCGACCAGGGCTATCGCTGGCTCAATCTCGGCATGGCGCCGCTCTCGGGTCTCGACCGACATCCGCTCGCGCCCGCCTGGCATCGCGTCGGCAATTTCGTATTCCGCCACGGCGAGCATTTCTACAACTTCGAGGGCCTGCGGCGTTACAAGGCCAAGTTCGATCCGCAGTGGGAGCCCAAGTACCTCCTCGCCCGGGGCGGCATTGCCCTGCCGCGCGTACTGATGGAGGTTTCGGTATTGATCGCCGGCGGCGTCAAGGATATGTTCGTATAGTTGAAGCGCCGGATCCGGGCATCGCGCTGCGCAGTTCCTGCTCCGCGCAAGCCCGGGGTACCCCTCCATGGCCACCCGTGCGACGCCTGCGTCGCACGCTGCCCGACCCAGCGCGGTTCCGGGCAAAAGCGCGGTTTTTTGCCCAAGACCTCCGCCCTGCGGCGGCGGCACACATCCCTATGCCTGGCTGCGCCCTGATATAACATAACGCGCGGCACAGGCGCGAAATGCGGATTCGACTGTCGCCGATGGGCTACAATCCGGCACAAGCGGCCCCCATGTCCATCCACATCGATTCATCGAGCCGTCTCATCAACAGCCAGGAGAAGAGCCTGGCGCTGACGTGCCCGCATTGCCAGGTCGTCGCCCATCTCACCGTGAGCGCGGTGCCCCGCTTCGAGGAGCTGCAGGCCTATCGCCCCGCGCAGGTGGGCATCGTCTTCCGCTGCGACGCCTGTCATTCCCCGGTCTTCCTGCGCTACGGCGTTCGCATGTACGCCGCCAGCCGCATCGAGCTGGCGCCGCAGTTCGTCGAGGTGGAGCGTGCCCGCGAGAAATTCTCCTTCACCTACCTGCCCGAAGAGGTGGAGCTGCTCTTCAAGGAGGCGTTGACCTGCTTCTCGAGCGGCGCTTTCAACGCCTTCGCCTCGATGTGCCGGCGCACGGTGCAGGCGGTGTTCGCCGACCTCGGCGAGGCCGGCAAGCTGCGCCTCTTCGATGAGCTCAATGAAGTGCGCGAGCTCGCGGCGCTGTCCACGGATACCTTCGGCAAGCTGAAGAGCATCCTCTTCGGCACCGCCACCGATCCCCGTCCCAACATCCCGCTGCTCGATGGCTACGAGGCCGGCATCGCGCTCGAGGTGATGAAGGACCTGCTATACGAGGCTTACGTCCGCAAGGGCAAGCTGCAGCAGGCCATGTTGGTACGCCGCTTCTTTCTCGACGAGACGCAGACGGATATCACCCCCCTTAGCAATGCGGGTTGATTTTTGCTATTTTTGACATAATGGAGTCTCCTAAAGCGCCCAACGTTCCAGCCGATAACCCGGGCATGTTCGACGGGGCCGACACAGTAGTGCTGTACGAGGAGCTCGCCTTCCAGGACGTGCTCCCGGTGCTGTGGCGCGTCTCGCCGGGTCTGCTCGAGCCGGATATCGCCGCCGGCCTCGCCGAGCGCAACCTGCAGGTGCTGCAGGCCTGGGATGCGATGGAAGAGCATGGACCGGTCGAAAAGCCGGACGAGAACAATCCCTACGCCGCCGACATCCTGCGGCTCGAGCGCAAGATGAATCTTCTCCTCGACCTGGTCGGCCAGATTCTCGCCGCCAACCGCCCGCGGCCGGCGCCCGCGTCGGTCCGCTTCAACGCGCTCGGCGCCGTCTGGCGCGGCACGGCTCCCCTGCCGGAAGCCGGCGCCCAAGGCGTTCTCGAGGTTTATCTGCACGAGTGCCTCGCGCAACCACTACGTCTTCCGGGCCGCGTGACGAACGTCACGCCGGACGGCAACGTCAAGGCACGCTTCATCCCCCTCGGTGAGGCCGTTGCCGACCTCATCGAGAAGATGGCCTTCCGCCGCCACCGTCGCCAGATCGCCGGAACGCGTACCAGCGTCCGCCTCACCCGCCCGAATATCGAGCGCTGACCGCGTCCGCTCACGCACGCACCCTGTGACCGCGGTCACGGGGCGTGACCTCCGCTATCTCGAGATACGAGCAACCGGAAGCGCATCACAGCTACCGCGCGCCCGGGTGCGCACCATGGCGTGACGGGGTTCGAGTCAACAAGAACTTTAGATGGACACGCGGGAGTGTAAATGGCGGCAGCGCAAATTTTCTCGGCCCTCACATCGGGCAAAGACGAGAGCGCGCCGTCCGAGATAACCGCGGCCCGCCACGACGCGGCTTCCGACCGGAACCTCCGCCGCGATCCGTGAGGTCATCGCCCTCATCCGCCAGGTCGCGGCACACGACTCCACCGTCCTGATCCTCGGCGAGTCCGGCACCGGCAAGGAAGTCGCCGCGCGCGCCATCCACGACCTGAGCCCGCGACGCAACCGCCCGTTCGTCGCGGTCAACTGCGGCGCGATTCCGGCCGAGCTGCTCGAGTCCGAGCTGTTCGGCCACGAGAAGGGCTCCTTCACCGGTGCGATCGCCACCCGCAAGGGCCGCTTCGAGATCGCCGAGGGCGGCACGCTGTTCCTCGATGAGATCGGCGACATGAGCCCGCCGATGCAGGTGAAGCTGCTGCGGGTTCTGCAGGAGCGTGTATTCGAGCGCGTCGGCAACCACGTGCCGATCCGCTGCAACGTGCGCATCATCGCGGCCACGCATCGCAATCTGGAAGAGTCGATCGGCCGCGGCACCTTCCGCGAGGACCTCTACCACCGCCTCAACGTATTTCCCATCGAGATGCCGCCGCTGCGCAAGCGCATCGAGGATCTGCCGCTGCTCGTGCAGCGACTTCGTCGCGCAGAACGTGTCGGAGGGCCGCGGCCAGGTGCAGCTTCGCACGCCGCCGCTCGCCGCGCTGGCGCTGTACCCGTGGACCGGCAATGTGCGCGAGCTCGGCAACCTCATCGAGCGGCTCTCGATCATCTGCCGGCGGACGCATCGTGCAGATCGCGACCTGCCGCCGAAGTACCGGCCCGCCGACGGACTGCGGTCACTGGCGACAGACGCAGCAGCCGGTCATCGCGTGACGACGACGAGTGTCGCTCGGCGAAGAGGAGGCGCTCGACCTGCTGGAGAGCCGGCCGCACTCGACGCCGTTGCCGGCCGAGCCCGCCGCCGCGACCGCCGTTGCCGATGCGCGACCTGCCTGCCGGAGGCCGGCATCGACCTGCGCGCGCACCTGCTCGCGATCGAGCGGCGCCTGATCGAACAGGCGCTCGAGCGCGCCAACGGCACCGTCGCCCACGCCGCGCGCCTGCTCAACCTGCGCCGCACGACTCTGGTCGAGAAGCTGCGCAAGCTCGGCATCGAGGCGGCGACGGAAGTTTGACGCGCCGGCGGCGGATTCCTGCCGCCGAACGTGACAGCGGCTCACGCTTTGCCGCCGTTTGACGCCCGGCACGCCTCTTGCAATCTCCCTCACGCACGCAGCAGTCCCGCACGGGGAGGTTGGATGTCCGAGACTGATGAAACTCCGTTGGCGCGCCACCGCCGGCGTGCATCCAACGCGCGGCGCGCGCTCGAGCCCGAGCCGGTCGCCTGCGCCGCCGAGCTCGCAGCGCCTGGTCGATCTCGCGCGCCGCGTCGCCGCCAGCGACTGCACCGTGCTCGATCGTCGGCGAGTCCGGCACCGGCAAGGAAGTGCTGGCGCGCTACATCCATCGCCGCTCCGCGCGCGGCCGCGCAGCCGTTCGTCGCGGTCAACTGCGCCGCGATTCCCGAGAACATGCTCGAGGCGATGCTGTTCGGCTACGAGCGCGGCGCTTCACCGGCGCGCACGCCGCGCATCCGGGCAAGTTCGAGCAGGCCCAGGGCGGCACGCTGCTGCTCGATGAGGTCACCGAAATGCCGCTCGGCCTGCAGGCCAAGCTGCTGCGCGTCCTGCAGGAGCGCGAGGTCGAGCGGCTCGGCGGCCGCATGCCGATCAGCCTCGATGTGCGCGTCCTCGCCACCACCAACCGTCGGCTGCGCGAGGAAGTCGCCGCCGGCCGCTTCCGCGAGGACCTCTACTACCGCCTGAACGTATTTCCGCTCGCCCTCGCGCCCCTGCGGCTGCGCCGCGACGATGTCCTGCCGCTCGCCATGCAGCTGCTCAGCGGCGCGCTGCCGCCCCGGCGAGCCGATTCCGGCGCTGAGCGCCGAGGCCGCGCACCTGCTGCTCACCTATCCTGGCCGGGCAACGTGCGCGAGCTCGACAACCTGCTGCAGCGCGCGCTGATCCTGGTCAACGGTCCGGTGATCCGACCCGAGCACATTCAGTTCGAGCTGGCCGAACGAGTGGCCGCCGCCGCGCCGCGACGCGGCGACCGGCCAGCGGCGCCGATCGCCGCGAGTGCGCGCCGGCTCGCTCGCCGGCTCGCTGGTGCAGGCCGAGCGCGATCTGCATCCTCGATGCGCTGCGCAACGGCCAGGGCAGCCGCCGCGAGGCCGCCGAGCGCCTCGGCATCAGTCCGCGCACCCTGCGCTACAAGCTCGCGCGCCTGCGCGAGGCGGGCATCGACGTTCCTGCCGCCTGAGCGACGGAGCCACCATGAGCCAGATGGAGATCGACCAGGTCCTCGCCCAGATCCGCTCCCTCTCGGCCCAGACTGCAGCCCCAGGCGCCGCCGCAGCCGACGGCCGCGCAGCCAGCGGGCCGAGCGACTTCGCGAGCCTCCTGCAGCCAGGGCATCGAGCAGGTGAACCAGAGCGAGCAGCGCGCCGCGCAGCTCGCCGACGCCTTCGAGCGCGGCGCGCCCGGCGTGGAGCTGCCGCAGGTCATGCTCGAGATGGAGAAGGCGAGTGTGTCCTTTCGCGCACTGACCGAAGTGCGCAACCGCCTCGTCAGTGCCTACACGGACATCATGAACATGCAGATGTAACTGGACGGATGTAACTACCGATCATGGCTGCCGACTCTGAAACTGTCTCCGACCAGCCTGGCCAACAGCCCGGCCAATGTCCGCCGAACTTGGCCCGCGCTGCCCGCGAGCTCTGCGGCCGCTGCTGCTGCTGGTGGGCATCGCCGCCGCCGTCGCGGCCGGCGTCACGGTCGTGCTGTGGTCGCGCGGTCCCACCTACAGCCTGCTGTATGCCAACCTCGCCGCCGCAGGATCAGGCGCAGATCACCCAGGCGCTCGATGCGGCGCAGATCCCCTACCGGCTCGACCCCGGCTCCAACGCCATCGAGGTGCCCGCCGAGCGGCTGAGCGAGGCGCGCCTGAAGCTCGCCGGCCAGGGACTGCCGGACAACGACAGGCTTCGCCGCCGATGGACGAAGGATCCGGGCTTCGGCGTCAGCCAGTTCATGGAGAACGCGCGCTACCAGCACGCGCTGGAAACCGAGCTTGCGCGCACCATCGCGAGCCTGCGGCCCGTCGATGGGCGCGCGGGTGCACCTCGCCGTGCCGCGCCAGTCGGCTTTCGTGCGCGATCAGCCGCGACGGCGAGCGCCTCGGTGTTCGTGCAGCTGAAGCCGGGTCGCCGGCTCGAGCCGGAGCAGGTGCAGGCCATCGTCAACCTGGTCGCCTCCAGCGTTCCCGAATCTCGCAGCCGAACCAGGTCACGGTGGTCGACCAGCAGGGACACCTGCTGTCCTCGCCCGACGGGCACGATGACTTCGCCATGCGCGAGCAGCGATTCGACATGGTCGCAGCGCATGGAGGATGACTACGCGCAGCGCATCGAGGCCCTGCTCACGCCGCTCGTCGGCACCGGGCGGGTGCGCGCGCAGGTCGTGGCGCAGACTGGACACTGGCGGTCAGCGAAGCAGGCCACGCGAGCAATACACGCCCGACAGCCAGATCGTCCGCAGCGAGCAGCTGTCGGAGCCAGCAGCGCGCGGAGCGCGCGCCAGCGGCGGTGTACCGGGCTCGCTCTGAGCAACCAGCCGCCCGCCGGCGGGTCGCTGTGCCGCAGTCCGCCAGTCGAGCGCCAATGCGAACGGCCGCCGCCGCGGGCACCGCGCGCGGCACACCGCCGCGCGGCGCGCCAAGCGGCGCAGCGGCGCCACGGGCACGCAGCGCCGGCATCGGGCCAGCCGGCTCGAGGCCGTGGGCGGCACGTCGGCAGCCGGGCGACAAGACTATCTCGACGCGATGTCACCAAGAACTACGAGATCGATCGCACGCTCGCCTACACGCGCCAGCCCGCCGGCACAGTTGCGCCGGCTGACCGTCGCGGTGCTGATCGACGACATGCACCGTCACCGGCAAGGACGGCAAGTCGAAGAAGGTGCCGCTCAGCGCGGAGCGAACTGGCACACGTCACGCAGCTGGTGAAGGACGCGGTCGGCTTCGACGCAGTCGCGCGGCGACAGCGTCAATGTGGTCAACGCCTCCTTCGAACCGAGAGCGCTGCCCGCCAGCAGCCGACGGCACCTTGGAGACGCCGCCGCTCTGGGAGACACCCATCGTTCTGGACATGTGCGAACTCGGCGCCGGGCTGGTCGTCCTGCTCGTGCTCGTGCTGCGGTGCTGCGGCCGCTGGTCAAGACTCTGATCACTCGCCGATGCGCTTCGCGCCTGCGGTGTCGGCGCACGGCCCTGCCGGCCGGACGCCGGGCGGCCGGCAGGCCGGCCCTGCCTGGCGGCCAGAGGCGAGCCGGCGCAGCCGCAGTCAGTCCCACGAGCAGCAGATCGACCCAGGCGCGCACGCTGGTGAACCAGGACCCGAAGCGCGTCGCGCAGGTCGTGCGCGGCTGGGTGGGCTCGATGAGTGAGCGCACCGAGCGGCGCGAGGCCGCACCGCAGCGGCACCGAGCGCGCCGCCATCCTGCTGCTGACTCTCGGCGAGCAGCGAGGCCGCCCAGGTGCTCAAGCACATGGGCGCGAAGGAAGTGCAGCGCATCGGCGCCGCGATGGCGAAGCTCGCCAACGTCTCGCGCGAGGAAGTCAGCGGCGTCATCTCGGAATTCTCGCACGAGCGTCGAGACGCCAGACCTCGGTCGGCGTCGGCGCCGATGAGTTCCTGCGCAAGGTGCTGGTCGACGCGCTGGGGCAGGACAAGGCCGCGAGCATCATCGACCGCATCAACATCGGCCGCTCCAACAAGGGCCTGGAGGCCCTGAAGTGGATGGACGCGCGCGAGGTGGCCGAGCTCATCCGCACGAGCACCCGCAGATCATCGCCATCGTGCTCGCCTACCTGGACGCCGACCAGGCGGCCGAGGTGCTGCGTCACCTGCCGGCCGAGCTACGCGCGGACGTGGTCGCGCGCATCGCCACGCTCGATGGCGTGCAGCCGAGCGCGCTCACCGAGCTCGACGACATCATCGAGAAGCAGTTCGCCGGCAAGTCCGGCGGCAAGACCTCGGCGCTGGGCGGCGCCAAGGCGGCCGCCGAACATCATCAACTTCCTCGAGCCGAGCCAGGAGAGCGCGCTCATGGAGCAGATCGAGCAAGAGCGACGAGGCGCTCGGCGCGCGCATCCAGGATCTCGTGTTCGTGTTCGACAACCTGATCGACGTCGATGACCGCGGCATGCAGGAGCTGCTGCGCCAGGTGCCGGCGGAGAAGCTGCTGCTCGCCATGAAGGGCGCCGACGAGACCCTGAAGGAGAAGATCTTCAAGAACATGTCGCAGCGCGCCGCGGAAATGCTGCGCGACGACCTGGAGGCCAAGGGTCCGGTGCGCCTGTCCGAGGTCGAGGCGGCGCAGAAGGAAATCCTGCAGATCGCCCGCAAGCTCGCCGAGGCCGGCACCATCGCGCTCGCCGGCAAGGGCGAGGAATATGTCTGACGCGCGCCGCAGCCGCGCGCGCCGGCCGACGTCGAGCGCTGGCGGCTGCCCGAGGTCGAAGGCCCGATCGTCGGCCGTCGCCGCGACGACCGTCGCGCCGCAGCGGCGGAGGAGTCGCGCCAGGCACACGCTGCAAGGAGAGCGGAGACGCGCGGCTACGAGGCGGGCATGGCGCGCGCGCGCGCCGAGATCGGGCGCGCAGCTCGCGGCTCTGGATGAGCGCGTCAAGCGCCTCGATGCGGCGCTGCAGCTGCTCGCCCGGCCGCTGCAACAACTCGACGCCGAGATCGAAAACGAGCTGGCGCAGCTGGCGCTGGCGTCGGCAAGCAGCTCGCCCGGCGCGAGCTGCACATCGAGCCCGCGCAGGTGATCGCCATCCTGCGGGAGTCGCTGGCGCTGCTGCCGACCGCGGCGCGCGAAGTGCGCGTCCACCTGCATCCGGAGGATGCGGCGACGGTGCGCGAGCATCTCACCGCGCCGGCGCGCCGAGCGCGCCTGGACGATCGTCGAGGATCCGACCCTGTCGCGCGGCGGGTGCGTCGTCACAGCCAATCCTCGCGGATCGACGCGCGGCTCGAGAGCGCGCATCGCCGCGGTTGCCGCGAGCGCGCTCGGTGACGAGCGCGCGCGCGGCACGGGAGGAGCGAATGACGCGAGCCTCGATCTCGCGCGCGGCGTGCGATCTGGCGCGATGGCTTGCGGCGCCGCGTCCGCGCCGTGCAGGAGACGGAGCCCCCAGCCGTCGAAGGGTCCCTCACCCGCATGGTTGGACTGACGCTGGAGGCCGCCGGCTGCCAGGCGTCCGTCGGCGACTACTGCGATGTCATTGCCGGCGACGGCTCGCCGCACGGCCACGGAAGTGGTCGGCTTCGCCGGCGATCGGCTGTACCTCATGCCCTCGGGCGATGCCCACGGCCTCGGACCCAACGCGCGTGTCATTCCGCGCCAACGCGCCGGCACCGTGCGCGTGGGACCGCGAGCTCCTCGGACGCATCATCGATGGCGCCGCGCAGCCGCTCGATGGCCTCGGGTCCGCTGATCTGCAGCGCGTCCGTGCGCCTGACGGGCGTGCCCATCAATCCGCTGGCGCGCCAGCCCATCAGCGAGCCGCTGGATGTCGGCATCCGCGCCATCAACTCCCTGCTGACGATCGGCCGTGGCCAGCGCGTCGGGCTCTTCGCCGGCAGCGGCGTCGGCAAGAGCGTGCTGCTCGGAATGATGGCCCGCTACACCAGCGCGCGACGTGATCGTCGTCGGCCTGATCGGCGAGCGCGGCCGCGAAGTGAAGGAATTCGTCGAGCGCATCCTCGGGCCCAAGGACCGCGCCCGCGCCGTGGTCGTCGCCACACCGGCGGATCATCCGCCGCTCATGCGCCTGCACGGCGCGTGGCTCGCCACCGCCATCGCCGAATACTTCCGCGACCAGGGCCTGAGCGTGCTGCTGCTGATGGACTCGCTGACGCGCTTCGCCCAGGCGCAGCGCGAGATCGGGCTCGCCATCGGCGAGGCGCCGGCCACCAAGGGCTATCCGCCCTCGGTGTTCGCGCGCCTGCCGCAGCTGGTCGAGCGCGCCGGCAACGGCGCCACGGGCGCGCGGCTCCATCACCGCCTTCTACACCGTGCTCACCGAGGGCGACGACCAGAACGATCCGATCGCCGATGCCGCGCGCGCCATCCTCGACGGCCACATCGTGCTCTCGCGCCGGATCGCCGAGAGCGGCCACTATCCGGCGATCGACGTCGAGGCCTCGATCAGCCGCGCGATGCACGAAATCGCCGCGGGCCCGCATATCGCGGCGGCGCGCCAGTTCCGCCAGGCGCTCTCGACCTATCAGCAGCACCGCGACCTCATCGCCATCGGCGCCTACCAGCGCGGCAGCGATCCGCGCGTGGACCAGGCGATCGCGCTCTGGCCGCGCATGCAGCGCTTCCTGCAACAGGACATGCGCGAGCGGGTCGACCTCGCGGCCAGTCTCACTGCCCTCACTGAAACTCTCTCCGAGCCAACTAAATGAAGAAGACTGAGCGGATCGGCATGGTGCGGCGGGTCGTCGACGACATAGAGCGTCGCAAGGCAGAGGCGTTGGCGACCTGCGAGAAGAGCGTACGCGCGGCGCAAACGAAGCTCGAAGAGCTCGAAGCCTACCGCGGCGACCTACGTGCGGGATTTCACACGCCGCGTCGAAGCGGGCATGAACGGCGCCAGCGCGCGCGAGTATCAGGTGTTCCTGAGCCGCCTCGATGAGGCGCTGCGGCAACAGGCCCAGATCCTGACACAGGCCCGGCTGCAGCGCACCGCTGAGCTCGAGAATTGGCGCAACGCGGCACGGCGGGCAACCGCGGTCGGCAACCTTGCGACCCATTGGCAGGCGGAGGAGCGGCTCGCGGCCGACAAGATCGAGCAGAAGGAGACCGACGAGCGCTCACAGCAGCTGTGGTCCCGCAGGGCCGCCGCCCGTGGGTGCTGATTCCATGCTAAGGGTACCTTCGATGCCGGCGGCGGCCGGACCTGCCTCGCGCCGACGCCAAAATCCGGTGGCGCGCCGAGCGCTGTGGGCTCACCTGCAGCCGCGACATCCAGCTCCGGAACTCCGGACTCCGGCGCCGCGGGAACAAAGTCCACCGCGCCAACAGGCACGAAACCCGCGGCCGACGGATCTTCGCCATCAGGCTCGCAGGCGGGCAAGCCCGCTTCCTCCCGGACCAAAGCCCCGGGCAAGGGCACCAGTGGCAATGGCTCCGGCCGGCGAAACACGCGCTCGGCGACGCAAGGATCCGACGGCACCTGTGCCTCCAAAGGCGGCGCCACTCAATCCGCGGCAGCGGCCGCGGCGGCTTCCGAAACCACCGACTTTTCCGCAGCGCTCGCCCAGTCACTCGCAGCGACACCGGCGGATGGCAGCGCGACGACCGATGCGGCCGCTCCCAAGTCGCAGGCGCCGGACGCAAGTGGACCGAGCCAGCCGGCCGCCAAACAATCCCTGCCACCGACCCGGCATCGAGCGCACTGGCGTTCCTCGAGCAGGCGCTCGCTGGCGCGCTGGCAGCGGCCATGCCGCCGCCTGCCGCCATCCCCGGGGCACCGGCGGCGACCACGAGCAGTTCCGCTTCGTCCGCCGATGGCGGCACCATCGGGGCCGGCCAGAGCAACGCCGCGGCGCTCGCCACCCTGCTCACACAGAATCTGACTTCCGATTCCGGAACCGGCAACTCCAATGCCGCTGCGGCGGGTAGCGCATCCGCTGCCACCGCCCCGCCCGCGACAGCGACCGCCGCGGCAGCTGCATTCACGGCGGCCGCACATTTGCCGACCGCGTCACATTTCGGACCGCAGCAAGGGACGATCGACTCCTCGAGCATGGCGCTCGCCTCCCAGGTTGGCACCAGCGCCTGGACCGACGAGCTCGGCACCAGGCTCACGTGGATGACGCAGCAGGGCATCGAGTCGGCTTCCCTGCAGCTCTCGCCCGAGCACCTGGGCCCGCTGCAGATCAACATCTCGGTACACGACGGCCAGGCGAGTGTATGGTTCGGCGCCGCGCAACCGGACACGCGCGCTGCGCTGCAACAGTCGCTTGCCGCAGCTGCGTCAGCTGTTTGCCAGCCAGGGCCTCACGCTGGCGGATGCCGGCGTCTCGCGGGAGTCGCCCCGCGGCCACGACCGTCAGCAGCTCCGCCCGGGGGACCTCGCCGGCAGCAGCGATCGCGGCCGTCAACGAGGGCTCCGTCAGCCATCCCAGCGCCAGCGGCGGATTGGGTCTGCTCGACACCTACGTCTGAGTCAATAAACCGTCGCGCCCCTCCGACTGCGACGCGTCTCACACTCCCGGATCGGCTACTAAACTCTTATTCGTCAGACACTTAGGCGTGTCTCAACACCCGTGGCATGGGCGTTGCACCTGCAGGACGCAAGCAACAGGCGCTTGGCGCCGTACCAGCCGCAGGAGACGAAAGAGCGATGTCCGATGTACCCGTCCTCGCACCGGCGCAAGGGGCCGCCGGCGCCGAAGCTGCCGCAGGAAAGCGCCGCCTGCCAAAGATGCTGATCATCGTAGGGTCGGCGGTCGCTGGTCGCCGGACTCGCCGGCGCGCTGGTCCTGACACATGCCTTCGGCCACTCGGCCAGGGCGGCGCACGCCGCCGCGGCGCAGGAAGCCACTCGGTCCGCCGCTCTACCTGCCGCTCGATCCGCCCTTCGTCGTCAATTTCCAGGCCGACCAGCTGGTGCGCTTCCTGCAGGTCGCGGTGCAGGTGATGTCGCGTGACCCGAAGACCCTCGACCTGCTGAAGAACAACGATCCGGTGGTGCGCAACGACCTGCTGCATTCTCTTCGGCAACCAGAAATACACCGTGATCTCGCACGCCCGCGGGCAAGGAGCAGCTGCGCAGCGACGCGCTCGCCGCCGATCCGCAAGGACATCACGCAGGCCGGCGGCGACCCCAAGCAGGTCGAGGCCGTGTACTTCACCAGCTTCGTGATGCAGTAACGCGCCGCGGATCACCCATGAGCCAGGAGAAGATTCTCGACCAGGCCGAGATCGACGCGCTGATCCACGGCGTCGACACCGGCGCGGTCAGCACCGAGGCGCCGCCGGTGCCGGGCGAGGTGCGCGCCTACGATTTCAACAACGCAGATGCGCATCGTGCGCGGGCGCATGCCCACGCTCGAGATGATCAACGATCGCTTCGCGCGCCTGTTCCGCGTCAGCCTCTACAACCTGCTGCGCCGCTCGCCGGAGATCTCGGTCGGCGCCGGTCGAGATCAAGAAGTTCAGCGAGTACGTCCATACGCTGCACGTGCCGACGAGCCTCAATCTCGTGAAGATCAACCCGCTGCGCGGCACGGCGCTGGTCGTGCTCGATCCGAAGCTGGTGTTCGCGGTGGTCGACAACTTCTTCGGCGGCACCGGCCGCCACGCCAAGATCGAGGGCCGCGAGTTCACCGCCACCGAGCAGCGCATCATCCACATGGTGCTGCGCAGCGTCTTCGCGGACCTGCGCGAGGCGTGGTCGCACGTCGCCGCCATCGAGTTCGAGTATCTGCAACTCCGAGATCAACCCGCACTTCGCCAACATCGTCTCGCCGTCGGAGATCGTGGTCGTCACCAGCTTCCACATCGAGCTCGACGGCGGGGCGGCAACCTGCACGTGACCATGCCCTACTCGATGATCGAGCCGCTGCGCGAGATGCTCGACGCCGGCATCGCGAGCGACCGCGTCGAGAAGGACGAGCGCTGGGTGACGTGCCTGCGCGAGGAGATCGAGGATGCGGAGGTCGAGCTCACGACGCGTCCTCGGGCCGCTCCTCGGTCACGCTCGCCGACCTGCTGAACCTGAAGCCCGGCGACGTGCTGCCGTGCGACTTCACCGGCAAGGTGACCGCTGCTCGCCGAGGACGTGCCGGTGTTCCGCGGCAGTTTCGGCATCTCCCGCGGCCGCCAGGCCGTCAAGATCGAGGAGCGTCTGCGCCGCAGCAAGCCGGCGCCGATCGCCGCCACCGGTAAATGAACGTGCCAAGCAACGAGAGCAACTGAGGTCAGCCCCATGTCCGCAATGCCAGCCGAGGCACGCCCCGCCGAGTTCGACAAGCTCACCGATGACGGTGCGCCCGGAGCCACCGGCGACGTCAACCTGGAGGTCATCCTGGATGTCCCGGTGACACTTTCCATGGAAGTCGGCCGCACGCGCATTCCGATCCGCAATCTGCTGCAGCTCAACCAGGGCTCCGTCGTCGAGCTCGAGCGCGCCGCCGGCGAGCCGCTCGACGTCTTCGTCAACGGCACGCTGGTCGCGCACGGCGAAGTAGTCGTCGTCAACGAGCAGTTCGGCATCCGGCTGACCGACGTGATCAGCCCCGCCGAGCGCATGCGCAAGCTCAGATGAACCACCTCTTCGCCGCTCCGCACGCCGCCAACACCGTGGCGCCCGTCGGCGCGGGCGGACTCGCGTCCGTCACGCTTCGCGCTGCTGGCCGTGCTCGCCGCGATCTTCGCGGTCGCCTGGCTGGCGCGCCGCGTGCGCGGCTTCGGCAGCCGCGTCGGCAACGCCATCGACGTCCTCGCCGACGTTCCGCTCGGACCCAAGGAGCGCGCCGTGCTGCTCAAGGTCGGCACCGAGCAGCTCCTGGTGGGCGTGGCCCCGGGCCGCGTGAGCGCGCTGCACGTACTGCGCGAGCCGCTCGAGATCCCGAAGGCCGCCGGCGGCCGACCGCCGCCCGCGCGCATCGTTCAGCGCCCTGCTCAAGCGGAGTCTGGGAAAGTGAACGCGGCTGCGCCACACTGCTGCCGCTCGCGCTCCTGCTGCTGCCGGCTCTTGCCGCCGCGGCGGCAGCCGCAGCTCCGGGCATCCCCGCCTTCAGCGTGCAAACGGCCGCCGGCGGCGGCCAGACCTACACCCTGACGCTGCAGGTGCTGGCGCTGATGACGGCGCTGTCCCTGCTGCCGGCGATCCTGCTGATGATGACCGCCTTCACCCGCATCATGATCGTGCTCGGCATCCTGCGCCAGGCGCTCGGCGCCGGCCAGACGCCGCCCAACCAGGTGCTGTTCGGGTCTCGCGCTGTTCCTGACCTTCTTCGTGATGGCGCCGGTGATCAATCGCATCAACGCAGGCCGCCTACCAGCCCTACTCCGCCGGCACGATCGACGCCGCCGACGGCGCTCGACGCGGGCCGAGGTGCCGCTGAAGAAGTTCATGCTGCGCCAGACCCGCGAGAGCGACATCGCCACCTTCGTGCGCATCTCCGGCGGCAAGGGCTACGCGACGCCGCACGATGTGCCGCTCAGCGTGCTCGTGCCGGCCTTCGTCACCAGCGAGCTGAAGACCGCCTTCATCATCGGCTTCCTGCTCTTCATTCCGTTCGTGATCATCGATCTGGTGGTGGCGAGCGTGCTGATGTCCATGGGCATGATGATGGTCTCGCCGGTGCTGATCTCCCTGCCCTTCAAGCTGATGCTGTTCGTGCTGGTCGACGGCTGGTCGCTGGTCATGGGCACGCTCGCCTCGAGCTTCTATCACTGAGCCGGCACCATGACACCCGAAACCATCATGACCATCGGCAGCCGCGCGCTCGAGATCACCCTGCTGCTGGCGGCGCCGCTGCTGCTGGCGGCGCTGCTCACCGGCCTCGTGGTCGGCGCCTTCCAGGCCGCGACCCAGATCAACGAGATGACGCTGTCCTTCATCCCGAAGCTGATCGCGATCTCGCGTCACCCTCGCTGATCGCCGGCCCCTGGATGCTGAAGGTGCTCGTCAGCTACACGCGCGAGCTGTTCACGAGCATCCCGGGACTCATCAACTGAACCGCGCCGCCACGCCATGATCACCCTCACCGACAGACAACTGGATGCCTGGCTCGCGCAGCTCTTCTGGCCGTTCGTGCGCATCGGCTCCTGCTTCATGGTGGCGCCGGCGTTCGGCGCCTCGTTCGGTGCCGGCGCGCATCCGGATCGTGCTCGCCGGCGCCGTCGCGCTGATCGTCGCGCCGCTGGTGACCGTCCCCGACGTCGACGCCGCTTCTCGGCGCGCCGGGCGTCGCTGATCACCGTGCAGCAGGTGGTCATCGGCGTCGCGCTCGGCTTCTGCCTGCAGATCCTCTTCGACGCCGTGACCCTCGGCGGCCAGCTGCTCGCCAACAGCATGGGCCTGTCCTTCGCCTTCAACCTCGATCCGCAGTCACGGCGCCAGCACCCCGACGCTCGGGCCAGCTCTACACGCATCCTCGTGACGCTGATCTTTCTGGCGCTGAACGGCCATCTGCGCTCATCGCAGTGCTGGTCGACGGCTTCCACACCCTGCCGGTCGGCACGACGGGTCTCGGCGCCGAACGGCCTCTGGTCGGTGGTCATCTGGGGCTCGGAGCTGTTCTCCGGCGCCCTCGCCGTCGCGCTGCCCGGCGTCACCGCGCTGCTGATCGTGAACCTCGCCTTCGGCGTCGTCAGCCGCGCCGCGCCGACGCTCAACCTCTTCGCGGTGGGACTGCCGCTGTCGCTGGTCTTCGGACTGGTGGTGCTGCTCGCGAGCCTGCCCGCGCTGCGAGTCGAGCTTCATCCGCCTGCTCGCGGCGGCGCTCGATCTTCACGCGCCAGCCTGAGCGGAGCCTGAGCGCATGGCAGAGAAGCGATCAGGAACGGACCGAACGACCGACAGCGAAGCGCCTCGAGGAGGCGCGCGAGGAAGGCCAGGTTCCGCGCTCCGCTGAGCTGAACGCGGCGGCGGTGCTGCTGGTCGCCGCGCGGCAGCCTGCATTTTCTCGGCGGCTCGCGTCGGCGCGCACGCTGCTCGACATCATGAAGTCCGGCGCTCAGCTCGCGCCGCCCAGGCGCTCGACCCGGGGCTCGCGCTCGGCGACCGCCGGCGCCGAGCTGCGCGCGGCGCTCATGGCCTGCGCGCCGATTCTCGGCCTGACACTGGTCGCGGCGCTCGTCGCGCCGCTCGCGATCGGCGGCTGGAATCTCAGCTTCGAGGCGCTGGTGCCGAATTTCGACGCGCCTCAATCCGATCGAGGGCTTCGGGCGCTTCTTCTCCGCGCGCGGCGCGGTCGAGCTCGGCAAGGCGTTCGCCAAATTCCTGGTCGTCGGCGCCGTCGCGGTGGCGGTGCTGCGCAAACAATCCGCGCAGCTGCTCGCGCTCGGGGCCATGCCGCTGCACGCGGGCATCGCGCAGGCCGCGAGCCTCGCCTCCAACGCCCTGCTCGCCGTCTCCGGCGGCCTCGGCGCTCATCGCGGCGATCGATGTGCCCTGGCAGCTGTGCCAGTACACCGAAGAACCTGAGCATGAGCCGCGACGAGATCCGCGAGGAAATGAAGCGAGAGCGAGGGCGCGCCCGAAGTGCAGGGCCGCATCCGCCGCATGCAGCGCGAGATCGCCACGGCGCCGCATGATGCAGGAGGTGCCGAAGGCGGACGTCGTCATCGTCAACCCGACGCACTTCGCCGTGGCGCTGCGCTACGACGAGAAGCGCATGCGCGCCCCGCTGGTCGTCGCCAAGGGCGCGGACCTGGTCGCCGCCCGCATCCGCGAGATCGCGACCGAGCACTCGGTGCCGATCTTCGAGGCGCCGCCGCTGGCCCGCGCGCTGTTCCAGGCAGTGTCGAGATCGGCAGCGAGATCCCGCAGACGCTGTACGTCGCCGTCGCGCAGGTTCTCACCTACATCTATCAGCTCAGGGCCGCGCGGACCTCGGGAGCGCGGCCGCCGGAGCCGCCCGCGATCGACCCCGGCATCGACGCCACCCGGCATTGATCCATGAACACAGTCAGCGACCACACCGAGTCCCAACATGCCGACCTGGCGCGACCTGCTGCGCGCCGGGATCGGCGTGCCGGTCGGCGTGCTCGCCGTGCTCGCCATGGTGGTCCTGCCGCTGCCGCCGTTGGCGCTCGATGTGCTGTTCACCTTCAACATCGCGCTCTCGATCGTCATCGTGATGGCGGTGTTCTACGTCTCGCGGCCGATCGAGTTCGGCGTCTTCCCGACCGTCCTGCTGCTGGCCACCCTGCTGCGCCTCGCGCTGAACGTCGCCTCGACGCGCGTCGTGCTGCTCCACGGCTACAGCGGTCCGCAGGCGGCCGGC
Source organism: uncultured Pseudomonadota bacterium (assembly GCA_963726045.1). Classification (GTDB taxonomy): domain Bacteria; phylum Pseudomonadota; class Gammaproteobacteria; order Steroidobacterales; family Steroidobacteraceae; genus 13-2-20CM-66-19. Next base: position 1,402,298 of record CAVSAZ010000004.1, on the reverse strand, counting down.
CACGTCATCCAGTCGTTCGGTGAGTTCGTGATCGGCGGCAACTTCGCCGTCGGCGTGGTCGTGTTCATCATCCTCACGATCATCAACTTCGTGGTGGTCACCAAGGGCTCGGGACGCATCTCCGAAGTCAGCGCCCGCTTCACCTTGGATGCCATGCCCGGCAAGCAGATGGCGATCGACGCCGACCTCAACGCCGGCCTCATCACCCAGGACGAGGCGCGCACGCGCCGCTCCGAGGTCCGCGCCGAGGCGGACTTCTACGGCGCCATGGACGGTGCCAGCAAATTCGTCCGCGGCGATGCCATCGCCGGCATCCTGATCCTCCTCATCAACATCATCGGCGGCCTGGCGATCGGCACGATCGGCCACGGCATGGCGATCGGCGGACGCGGCCCATACCTACACGCTGCTCACCATCGGCGATGGCCTGGTGGCGCAGATTCCCGGCGCTGCTGCTCTCCACCGCGGTCGCCCTCATCGTGACCCGCATGTCGCGCGTCGCAGGACATGGGCGGGGAGCTGCGCCGCCAGCTGTTCGGCAACCCCAAGGCGCTCGGGGTCGCGGCCGGCCTGCTCGGGCGTCATGGGCCTCATTCCCGGGATGCCGAATGTCGCCTTCCTGCTCATCGCCGCGCTCTGCGGCTCGGCGGCCTACGTCATCAAGCAAGCGGCGCAAGGCGCGCGGCCGCTGGCCGCCGCCGCGCCGAAGCCCGTGCGCCGCCGGCGCCGGAAACCAGCGAGCTCACCTGGGACGACGTCCGCCCGATCGATCTCGTCGGTCTCGAAGTCGGCTATCGCCTGGTGCCGCTGGTCGACAAGCGCCAGAGCGGCGATCTGCTCGGCCGCGTGCGCGGCGTGCGCCGCAAGCTCTCGCAGGAGCTCGGCTTCCTGGTCCCGGCCGTGCACATCCGCGACAACCTCGACCTCGCGCCGAACGTCTACCGCATCAACCTGGGCGGCGTGCCGGTCGGCGAGAGCGTCATCTACCCCGACAAGGAGCTCGCCATCAACGCCGGGCCGCGTCTTCGGCCCGCTGCAGGGCATCGCCACCCGCGATCCGGCCTTCGGCATGGAGGCGGTATGGATCGAGCCGCGAGCCGCGATCATGCCCAGGCGCTCGGCTACACCGTGGTCGATCCGAGCACGGTGATCGCCACCCATCTCTCCTTCGTCATCCAGTCGCACGCCCACGAGATCCTCGGCCACGAGGAAGTGCAGCAGCTGCTCAACGGCCTCGGCAAGACCGCGCCGAAGCTGGTCGAGGATCTGGTGCCGCGCGTGCTGCCGCTCTCCGACCGTGGTGCGGGTGCTGCAGAGCCTGCTCGCCGAGCGGGTTCCCATCCGCAACATCCGCACCATCATCGAGACGCTGGCCGAGCATGCGCCGCGCTCGCAGGACGCCGGCGGTGCTGCAGGCCAGCGTCCGCGTCGCTCTCGGGCGCCAGATCGTGCAGGACATCGCCGGCATCGCCGCCGAGCTGCCCGTCATCACCCTCGAGCCGGATCTCGAGCGATTGCTCACGGCTCGCTCGCCGCCAACTCCACCAGCCCGGGTCTGGAGCCCGGACTGGCGGAGCGGCTGCAACAGCGCGTCGGCCGAGGCATCGCGGCGCCAGGAGGCCTCGGGCGAGCCGGCGGTGCTGCTGGTGCCGCCGCCGCTGCGCGACGCAGCTGGCGCGCTTCCTGCGCGCGGCGCTGCCCAACCTGCATGTGCTCGCCTGGAATGAGATTCCCGATAACCGCAAGGTCCGCGTGGTCACCGCGGTCGGCAGGTAGACATAATGAAGATCGTACGACATACCGGCACCGCGACATGCGCCAGGCCCTGCGCGCCGATCCGCGAGCAGTTGGGCGAGGACGCGGTGATCCTGTCCTCGCGCCGCACTCGCCAAGGGGGTGGAGGTCACCGCCGCGGTGGACTTCGACGCCACGGCATCGGCAAGCGCAGCGCTGCCGGTCGCCGCCGCGCGCCGCCGCGCCGCCATCCCTGCCCCTGCCGCCGTGACCGCTCCGGTCGCTCTCGCCGCGCCTGTCGCAGCAGCCGCGCCGGCCGGCTGCCGCTACTCCACCGGTAGCTCGGCAACGCGTGCAACCGCCGCCCGCCGCTCGCCGCCGCTGCCGCCGCTGCCGCTGGCAGCCGCGGCATTTCCGCTCCGTCCCGAGCGCTCGTCCGCCCGCAGGAGGCGATCCGGCGGACATGATGGGCAAGGAGCTGCAGAGCCCTGCGGCGCATGCTCGAGACCCAACTCGCGCAGCTCGCCTGGAACGACCGCACGCGCCGCGCGCCGGTGCACACCGAGCTGCTGCGCGAGCTGACCGAGATCGGCATCGCCCAGGACCTCGCCGAGCACATCGTCGGCCAGCTCGATCGAGCGCATGCGATCTCACTCAGGGCCGGCGCTTCGCGCATCGCCGGCCTGTCGCAATACCTGCTGGTGACGGGCGATCGCTGGCTGGAGAACGGCGGCCGCGTCGCCTTCGTGGGCGCCACCGGCGTCGGCAAGACCACCATGCTCGCGAAGCTCGCGGTACGCTGGGTGCTGCGCCATGGCCCGCGGGACCTGGCGCTGGTCGCCTGCGACTCCGTGCGCATCGGCGCGCAGGACCAGGTGCAGGCGCTCGGCCAGCTGCTCGGCGTGCCGGTGTACGCGCCGGAGCGCTTCGAGGAGCTGCCGGATGCTGCTCGCGCGCCTCGAGCGCTACCGCCTGGTGCTGATCGACACCCCGGGCTCGAGCCTGCGCGACGCGCAGCTCGGCGCACGTCTCGCTGTCGCTCGCCAACTGCGCACTCGAAGCTGGAGACGGCGCTGGTGCTCGCGGCGAGCACGCAGGCCGGCGCCGCTCGAGGAGACGGTGCAGCGCTTCCGCGCCCGCCAACCCGGCCTCGCTGCCTGCTCACCAAGCTGGACGAGGCCGCGAGCCTCGGCGGCGCGCTCTCCGTGCTGATCCGCGCGCGGCTGCCGCTCTCCTACATCAGCGACGGCCAGCGCGTGCCCGAGGACCTGCGGCCGGCGCGCGCGCTGGAGCTCGTGTCCCACGGCCGTGCGGCTCGCGCAGAGCGACCGGCGCGGCCGCCGACGAAGATCTGCTGCGGCGACGATTTGGAGAGGCTGTCACATGCGACGACCTGAGCTCAGTCTGATCAACAACTCCAAGCTCGAGTCGTCTCGCGCAGCCCGTGCAGGTGATCGCGGTCACCGGCGGCAAGGGCGGCGTCGGCAAGACCAGCGTCGCGGTCAACCTGGCCACGGCGCTCGCCGCCGCCGGCAGGCGCGTGGTGCTGCTCGATGGCGACCTGGGCCTCGCCAACGCCGACGTGTTCCTCGGCCTGTCGCCGCGCTACACCCTCGCGCACGTGCTCTCCGGCGAGCGCACGCTGGATGAGATCCTCGTCGAGGCGCCGCAGGGCTTTCAGGTCGTGCCGGCCGCCTCCGGCGCGGCGGACCTCGCCAACATGGGCGCCGCCGAGCACCTGGGCCTGGTGCAGGCCTTCAGCGCGCTCGCCGCCCGCGTGGACGTGCTGATCGTCGATACGGCCGCCGGACATCGCGCCACGGCGTGCTGCAGTTCTCGCAGGCTGCGCAGCAGGTCGTGGTCGTGATCTGCGATGAGCCCGCCTCGCTAACCGATGCCTATGCGCTCGTCAAGGTCCTGAGTCGCAATCACGGCGTCAGCCGCTTCCGCGTGCTCGCCAACCTGATTCGGGCGCCGGGCGCGCGGCGCCGAGCTGTTCCGTCGCTTCGAGCGCGTCACGGCGCGCTTCCTCGATGTTGTGCTCGAATTCGCAGGCGAGATCCCCGAGGACGAGTACCTGCGCCGCTCGGTGCGCGAGCAGCGCCCGGTACTCGACGCCTATCCGGCGAGTCCTGCGGCGCGGGCGTTCAGGAAACTGGCGACCGCGGCCGATACCTGGCCGGTGCCGGCCGGTCCGCGCGGCAACATCGAATTCTTCGTCGAGCGGCTGGTGCGCCGGAACGCGGTGCGGCTGGAGGCGGTGCCATGAACGCGGCGAGCGCATACGCACCCAGCCGCGGGCAGCGGCGAGGCCGAACGAGCTGGTGACGCGCCACGCGGAGCTGGTGAAGCGCATCGCCTACCACCTGGCCGGCCGGCTGCCGCCCTCCGTGGAGGTCGATGATCTGATCCAGGCGGGCATGCTGGGGCTGCTGGAGGCGGCGGCGAACTACGCGCCGAACCGCGGCGCCAGCTTCGAGACGTATGCCGGCATCCGCATCCGCGGCGCGATGATCGATGCGCTGCGCAAGCTCGACTGGGCGCCGCGCTCGGTGCATCGCAAGGCGCGCGCCGTGGCCGCCGTCGTGCAGGAGATCGAGCGCGAGCACCGGACGCGACGCCCGCGACGCGGAAATCGCGGAGCGGCATGGGCGTGCCGCTCGAGGAGTATCACGCCATCGTGCAGGACGCCGCGAGCTGCCGGCTGGCGAGCCTCGATGACACGACGGCGGCGACGGCCGCAGGGCGCGGCCGATCCGTTCCGGGAGACCGCGGACGAGGGCTTCCGGGCCGCGCTGGCGCAGGCGATCGACGGGTCTGCCGGAGCGCGAGAAGCTGGTGATGTCGCTGTACTACAGCGATGGACTGAACCTCAAGGAGATCGGCGCGGTGCTGAAAGTGACCGAATCGCGCGCCTGCCAGCTGCACGGGCAGGCGCTGGTGCGGCTGAAGGCGCGGCTCGCGGACTGGCGTGACGGCAGGAGCCGGCGCGGGTGCAACGAGACGAGGCAGGCAGTGAGCAAAGATCTGAAATTCCTGGTGGTCGATGACTTCTCGACCATGCGGCGCATCGTCAAGAACCTGCTGCACGATCTCGGCTATCCCAACGTCGCCGAGGCGGACGACGGCAAGACGGCGCTGCCGCTGCTGCAGGCGGGCGGCTTCGACTTCCTGATCACCGACTGGAACATGCCGGGCATGCCCGGCCTCGAGCTGATCAAGGCGGTGCGCGCCGATGCCGAAGCTCGCCAAGATGCCGGTACTCATGCTGACCGCGGAAGCCAAGCGCGAGCAGATCATCGAGGCGGCGCAGGCGGGCGTGAACGGCTATGTCATCAAGCCGTTCACCGCCGAGACTCTCAAAGAGAAGCTCGACAAGATCCTCGGCGCGGGAAAGTGACGACTGTACATGTCGAACTTTCAGAGTACTGAAGCTGGAATACGGCGCCTGCGTGGACGCGCTGACAGAGGCGCTGCGCGACGAGTGACGAGACGGCATTCTTCACCGCCGTCGACCACATCGTGCGCATGCGCGAGCCGGCAACGCTCACCGAGATCCGCAGGCTCACCGGCGACCTGCAGAAGGCGCTCGAGCGCTTCAGCGTCGAGTCGCGCCTCGCGGACATCGCGGAGAACGAGATTCCGGATGCGCAGACCCGGCTCACGCATGTCATCAACATGACCGACGAGGCCGCGCATCGCACGCTCGATCTGGTCGAGCAGTCGGGACCGCTCGCCGAGCGCACCGCAGCGCGAGGCGAGCTCGCTCATCGATCTCGCTGCAGACCTACCGGCGACCGACCGGCGGCAACGGATTCGAGGGCGCCGTCCGCTCCATCGATGCTTTCCTGCCGGTGGTGCGCGCTGTCGAGGCATTCCTGCCCGCGGTGCGCGCCGACTCGGAGCAGATCCGCAAGAATCTCGCCGATGTACTGCTCGCCCAGGGCTATCAGGACCTGACGGGTCAGATCATCCGCAGCGTCATCAAGCTCGTCGAGGAGCTGGAAGAGGCGCTGGCGAGCCTCGCCAAGCTCTCGGGAGACCTCGTCGAGCACGCCACGCTCGGTGAGAACCCGGACAAGGACCACGGCCCGGTCGTGCCTGGAGTCACCAAGGGAGATGTCGCCTCAGGCCAGACAGATGTGGATGAGCTGCTGTCGGGCCTGGGCATGTAAGGGGCACGCGATGGATATCCTGAGCATCGTCGGGCTGGTGCTCGCCGCCAACGCCGTGCTGCTCGGCGCCGTGCTGCGCGGCGCCGGCCTCATGGCGCTCGTCTCCACCGAGGCCTTCATGGTGGTGGGCGTCGGCACGATCGCGGCGATCTGCGTGCAGACGCCGCTGCCGGTCATGAAGCATGCGCTCAGGATCTTTCCCGTGGATCATGCGGCCGCCGTCGCGCGACGGCAAGCAGCTCATCACCAAGATCGTCGACTGGAGCAACACCGCGCGCAAGCAGGGGCTGCTCGGGCTCGAGCCGCTGATCGCGCGGAGAGCGATCCGTTCGTGCAGAAGGCGCTGCAGCTCGTGGTCGACGGCAGCGAGCCCGAGGCGATCAGCAACGCCATGTACGTGGAGCTCAACATGCGCGAGCACGCCGACATCACCGCGGCCAAGATGTTCGAAGGCGCGGGCATCTACTCGCCGACGCTCGGCATCATCGGCGCGGTGCTCGGCCTCATGGCGGTGCTGCAGAACCTGACCGATCCGGCCAAGCTCGGCGCCGGCATCGCCTCGGCGTTCATCGCCACGATCTACGGCATCAGTCTCGCCAACCTCTTCTTCCTGCCGGTCGCCACCAAGCTCAAGGACATCATTCATCGCCAGACGCAGTTTCGCGAGATGATCATCGACGGCATGATGTGCATCGCGCAGGGCGAGAATCCGCGCGCGATCGAGGCCAAGCTGCAGGGCTATCTCCACTAGGAGCGCGCCGTGCGCCGCAGAAGAAAACGCCACGAGGAAGAGCACGAGAACCACGAGCGCTGGGCCATCCCCTATGGCGACCTGCTGACGCTGCTGCTGGCGTTCTTCGTGGTGATGTATTCGATCTCCTCGGTGAACGCGGGCAAGTACCGCGTACTCTCCGATTCGCTCTATGCCGCGTTCCGCGGCGCGCCGCGCACGCTGCGAGCCGATCCAGATCGGCCACAAGCAGGACGGCTCCGGAGTCGACATGCGCGTCAGCGTCATGCAGCAGGCTCAGGGGCCAGCCGCGCGCGATCCTCGCGCCGGTACCCCTCGCGATGACCACGTCGCGACCGGCCGAACTGCGCGCCGCGTCCGCGCCGGCAGGACGCCGAGCATGCCGCCGCAGGCTCAGGCCGCCGCGGTCATGCTGACGAGGGTGGCCGACGATGTCGCCAACGCGATGGGCGGACTGGTGAAGAAGAACCTGGTGGTGGTGCGGCGCAAGCAGTCCTGGATCGAGGTCGAGATCCGCACCGACATTCTCTTCCCGAGCGGCAGCGCGCAGCTCGCCCCGAACGCGGTCGACATCATCCAGCGCCTCGCCGACGTGCTGGCGCGCTTCCCCAACCCGATCCGGGTCGAGGGCTTCACCGACAACGTGCCCATCAGCACCATGCCAGTTCTATTCCAACTGGGAGCTGTCGGCGGCGCGCGCCGGCAGCGTCGTGCACGTTCTCTCGGATCGCGGCGTCGCCCGCGACCGGCTGGCGGTCGTCGGCTTCGGCGAGCAACGGCCGGTGGCCAGCAACCTGACAGCGCTGGGTCGCAACGCACAACCGCCGGGTGACGGTCGTCATACTCTCCACCGAGCCAGGCGGCTCTTCCGATCCCAACTTGCTACCCAACACCGACTCCGTCGCCTCCAATGGCACGGATCCTGCACACTAAGTCCTGACACGCGCCGCTCCGCGCCGGAATTCCGACACGGCGGACGCGTCATGTGACCTGCATCACAGGAGCCGTTCCCCATGAACCTGCCTTCCGCCGATTTCCTGCTCATCGCGGGACGCGCGGTGTTCCTCGTGTTCTCTTTCATCGTCGCCGCCATCAGCTTCACCGCCTGGCGCCGCGCCACGCGCCGGCAGACCGCCGAAGTCCTGTCGCAATCGCAGCTCGTCCTGCAACGGCTGGCGGAGCTCGAGGCGCGGGTGGATGCGACGCGATCCATCGATCGCGGCGCTCGGCGAGCGTCTGGAGCGCCCCGCCGGGCCGGTCGCGGCGCACGCGCCCTCACCCGGCTACCAGATCGCGATTCGCCTGGCGCGCGGCGGCGCCAGCCGCGAGGAGCTGATGTCGGGCTGCGGCCTGACACTCGCGGAGGCTGAGCTCGTGAAACGGCTGCATGGATCTCCGCACGCTACGGAACTGCGTCAAGTTTCATAGGGCTCAACTCAAGAGCCGCGTCACAAGGGCCGATACCGGCGCTGTACCGGCAGTCACGCCCCGAATCCGCGCGCCGACCAAGATTATGACAACCCGCAAGCAGCAGACGCCGGCCAGGAAACGCACGCGCGCGCGGCCGGCGAAGCGTCGCGCGGCAAAGCCGGCCGCGGGGCGCGGCCGCGCGCGACGGATCGCTGCTCCTGGCCGCCGAGTGCACGATCGCCCAGGCGGACGCGCTCAAAGCGGAGCTGGGGCGCCGGCTGCAGCAGGCGGAGCCGGTCACCCTCGATGTGAGCGCGCTGCAGCGCATCGACACCGCGGGATTGCAGCTCCTTGCCGCCTTCGTCCGCGACCGTCGCACTGCCGGCCGCACCGTCGCCTGGCGCGGGCGAGGCATCCGCCCTGAAGACGGCCGCCGGCCTCCTCGGCCTGCGTGACATGCTCGAGCTGCCACGCGAGGCCGGCTGATGACCGTCGATCTGACACAGTTTCATGCGGCCTTTTTCGAGGAGAGCTTCGAGGCGCTCGACGCCATGGAGGCGGCGCTCCTGAAACTCGATGTCGGCTCGCCCGAGCCGGAGCTGATCAACACCATCTTCCGTGTCGCCCACTCGATCAAGGGCGGCAGCGCGACCTTCGGATTCGCCGACATCGCCTCCTTCACCCACAGCCTCGAGACCCTGCTCGATGAGCTGCGCAGCGGCGGCGATGCGCGGTGACCGTCGCGGTGTCCGACCTGCTGCTGAAATCGGTGGACGTCCTGCGCGCCATGCTGCGCGCGGTGCAGGCGAAGCAACCGATCGACGCGCAGCGGGTATCGGACCTGCAGTTCGATCTGGAAGTCGCGATTGCGCCAAGAGCAAGGAGCAGCAGCGCTCCGGGCGCCGGGCATCGCCGCCGCGGCCTCGCCTGCCGACCCCGCGGCGGACCAGGCGTCGCGGCGGCCGCGGAGTCGCCGCGCTGGCGAATCCGCTTTCATCCCTACCGCGAGCTGCTGGCGCGCGGCAACGACCCGCTGCGCATGCTGCGCGAGCTCGCCGCGCTCGGCGAGCTGAGGTGCGGGTCGATGCCCAAATGCTGCCGCCCCTCGCCGATGTCAACCCGCAGGACTGTTACCTCGCGTGGTCGCTCGAGCTTCCGGGTGAAGTGCCCGAGGAGGCGATCAGCCAGGTATTCGAATGGGCCGAGGGCGATTGCGACCTGACGATCGAGCGGCTGCCGGCTGAGCCGAGCCTCGCGCGCCCTGCGCCGGCCTCAGCGCGCGCACGGCAGGCACCGCCCCCGGCGCCTGCCGGCAGCACTCGCGAGGCGCGGCCGCAACGCCTGCCTCGCGCGGATGCCGCCCGCGAAGCCGGAAGCGCGCTCAGCGGCCTCGGCGACTCCGGCTCCATCCGGGTCAGCGTCGAGAAGATCGACGAGCTCATGAACACCGTCGGCGAGCTCGTGATCACCCAGGCGATGCTGAGCCAGCTCGGCTCGCACTTCGACGGACCGGACGCGGAGAAGCTGCGCGGCGGCCTCGCGCAGCTCGAGCGCAACATGCGCGAGCTGCAGGAAAGCGTCATGCGGGTGCGCATGCTTGCCGATCAGCTTCGTCTTCAGCCGCTTCCCGCGGATGGTGCGCGATCTCGCCCAGCGCCTCGGCAAGCAGATCGAGCTGAAGCTCACCGGCGAGCAGACCGAGCTCGACAAGACCGTGCTCGAGAAGATAGGCGATCCGCTGGTGCACCTGGTGCGCAACAGCATCGACCACGGCATCGAGTTGCCGGAGGCGCGGAGTCGCGGCCGGCAAGGGCAGCCGAGGGCACCGTGCATCTCGATGCCTGCCACCGCGGCGGCAACATCGCCGTGGAAGTGAGCGACGACGGCGGCGGGCTCGACACGGAGCGCATTCTCGCCAAGGCCCGCGCCCGCGGGCTCGTCGGCGCCCAACGACTCGCTGACGGACTGCCGAGATCTACGAGCTGATCTTCGTCCCGGGTTCTCCACCGCGGAGAAGACCACCGATGTGTCCGGGCGCGGCGTCGGGATGGACGTCGTCCGCCGCAACGTGAAGGAGCTGGGCGGCAAGATCGAGGTCAGGAGCGACGCCGGGCCGCGGCTCCCGCTTCACGATCACGCTGCCCCTGACGCTCGCCATCGTGGACGGCCAGTCGGTCGCGGTCGGCACCGAGACCTACATCGTGCCGCTCATCTCCATCGTGGAATCGATGCAGCTCAAGTCGACCGGCGTCACCCGGCTCTCGGGCCACAGCGAGGTGCTCTCCTTCCGCGGCGACTATCTGCCGATCATCCGGCTGCACGAGCTCTTCGGCATCGAGCCGCGCTCCCGCGCGCTGCATGAGGGGCTGGTCGTCGTCGCCGAGGGCGACGGGCGCCGCGTGGGCCTCTTCGTCGACGACCTGCTCGGACAGCAGCAGGTGGTCATCAAGTCTCTGGAAGCCAACTACGGGCACATCGAGGGCGTCTCGGGCGCGACGATCCTCGGCGACGGCTCGGTGGCGCTCATTCTCGATGTGCCGGGACTCATCCGCGCCGCATCCATGCGGGTGGCGGCATGAGGCTCACGGCGGTGAAGACGAGGCATGCACAATCATGTCCACTAACGCGGTCGAGCGGCAGCAGGGTTCCGGCAGCGGGTCCCATCAGGTTCTGACCTTCGTGCTCGGCGACGAGACCTATGGGGTCGACATCCTGCGCGTGCAGGAGATCCGTGGTTGGTCGGCGGTCACCAAGATTCCCCATGCCCCGGCGCATGTTCTCGGCGTGCTGAACCTGCGCGGCTCGATCGTCCCGATCGTCGATCTGCGCATGCGCTTCGCGCTCGAGCGCGTCGAATACACCGCGGTGACCGTGATCATCGTGATGTCGGTCAACACACCGGCCGGGCGGCGCGATTTCGGGGTCGTGGTCGACGGCGTCTCCGACGTGGTCGACGTCAACACCGCCGAAGTGAAACCGGCGCCGGAGCTCGGCTCGCGCTCCGCCACCGAATACATCCGCGGCCTGGTGTCGGTCGCCGAGCGCATGGTCGTGCTGCTCGACATCGACCGCCTCATCGGCAGGGACCTGGCGCTTGCCGCCGGCGGCGGACGGCGACGAGGCGCTCGCCGCGAGCGCCGCCTGAGCGGAGCAGGAACTCAAATGAGCGTTACGCAGAAACATCGTCGAGGAGACCCGCGAGGTCATCAACGCCGCAGCGCAGGGCGACCTCACGCGCCGGCTCGATGCGCGCATCGACAGTCCCGGAGCTGCGCGCCATGGCCGAGGGCATCAATACGCTCCTCGAGAGCATGGCCGGCATCGTCCGCGGCATCAAAGTCCACCGCCACCGAGGTGAACCGCTCGGCGGAGGAGATCTCCACCGGCAACGGCAACCTCTCGCGGCGTACCGAGGAGCAGTCCGCATCGCTCGAGGAGACCGCCTCCTCGATGGAGGAGATGACGACCACCGTCAAGCAGAATGCCGACAACGCGGCCCAGGCGAGCCAGCTTGCCCTCGCGGCCCGCGACCAGGCCGAGCGCGGCGGCGTGGTGGTGAACCAGGCCGTGGCCGCCATGGCCGACATCAAGCAGTCCTCCAAGAAGATCGCCGACATCATCGGCGTGATCGACGAGATCGCCTTCCAGACCAACCTGCTCGCGCTGAACGCCGCCGTCGAGGCGGCGCGCGCCGGCGAGCAGGGCCGCGGCTTCGCGGTGGTGGCGAGCGAGGTCCGCAGCCTCGCCGGCCGCTCCGCCACGGCCGCCAAGGAGATCAAGGGGCTCATCCAGGACTCGGTGCGCAAGGTCGAGGACGGCTCGGCGCGGGTCACCCAGTCCGGCCATACGCTCGAGGAGATCGTCGCTTCGGTGAAGAAGGTCTCCGACATCGTCGCCGAGATCGCCGCCGCCTCGCGCGAGCAGTCGGCGGGCATCGAGCAGGTCAATCGCGCCGTCGATGCAGATGGACGCGCTCACCCAGCAGAACGCCGCGTTGGTGGAGGAAGCAACCGCGGCGGCGCACGACATGGCCGACCAGGCCCGCGAGCTGAGCGATGGCCATGGGCCGCTACCGGGTTGGACACGACATGGCGTAGCGCTGCGCACCCCGCGAGCCTCCCCCATGGGAGCTGTGCGCACCAGCGCGCAGCGCCTGAGTCCCCGCATGAACAAACTGGCGCTCAACCGTCTGAATCTCTGGCAGAAGCTGGGAGCCATCGTCCTGGCGCAGCTCGTGCCGGCTTTCCTGGTCGGGTTCTTCTATTTCACCACCATGGGCGGGGAGCTGAGCCAGGTGCGCGGCGAGCTGCAGGGAGTCCGCTTCCTGCAGGCCATAGGTTCCGTGCGGTCGAGCCTGCTGACCCACGGCGCTCGCGCGTTCGTCTTTGCAAGCGGCGACACGGCCCGCCGTGCCGGCGTACTGGCCGAGCAGCAGGACGTCGACACCGCGATGAGCGGCCTCCAGGGAGTCGGCGGCCGGCTTGGCGACCTCTACGGAGTCAGCGGAGGACGTCACCACGCTGCGCTCGCAGTGGAGCGCGGCCGCCGCCGCGAGTCTCACCCAGCCCTCCTCCCAGGTCGCCGCCACGCACGCCGCGCTGAGCAGCCGCCTGGATCAGCTCGGCACCGCCGTCGCGGCCGGCTCGGGAGTCGCCTCGGACTCCGATCAGACGAGCCGCACCCTGCTCGAGATCGGCTCCGAATACGCGCCCGCCGCGCTCGCCGAGGCCGACGACATGCGCCGCTTCGCAGTCGATGCCGCCGCCAAGAGTTATCTCGGCGGCGACGATCAGATGGGCATAGCGATCTACCGCAGCCGCGTGCTGTCGCAATTCGACAAGATCCGAGCCGGACTGGCGCAGCTGCCGCCGCAAGTGGCCGCTCCGCTCAAGAACGACTTCGATACCGCCGCACAGCTTTTCGGCGATTTCGACGACGTAGTCGACTCGCAGATCGTCAAGGCCTCCAGTCTCAAGACCAGCGGCGCCGCGATCTATGACGCCGGCATTCCGGCGAGTCACGCTTTGCAGAAGCTCGCCGCGCGATAGCCTGGATGCGGCCACATCCACTCTCGATGCGCGCGCCTCCTCGGTCGCCCTGTACCGCGATGTCACCGCCCTCTTCGTCCTCCTCGCGCTGAGCCGCGGCGCTGACGGTCGCCAGGCTCGTGAGGCTGTCGCTCTCACGGCCGCTGACCGCGCGCCATCGATGTCTTCGAGCACATCGCCGCAGGCCGTTACGACAACAGATCGACAGCCGCCGGGAGGATGAGGCCGGTCAGGTGCTGCGGGCGCTCGCCCTGATGCAGGACAAGCTGCGCGGCCAGATCGAGAACGAGCGCGCCGTCGCGGCAGAAAACTCGCGCGTCCGCCACGCGCTCGACAAGGCCTCGACCTGCGTGGTCCTCGCCGACGCCGAGCATCGAATCATCTATCTCAACGACGCCGCCCAGGCGACCTTCGAGCGGCACGCGGCGCAGATCCGCAGCTCCCTGCCGGCCTTTGACGCCGCGCGGCTGCGCGGCTCGAGCCTGGAGACGCTGTCGGCAGATCCGGCCGGCGGAGCGTCGCATTCTCGATGCGCTCAACGGCGAGCAGGGTGCAGGAGCGCACGCTGGGCGGGCTCGTCTTCCGCACCGTCACCAATCCGGTGACCGGCGAGCGCGGCGCAGCGGTTGGGCACGGTCATGGAATGGACTCAGCGCACCCAGGAAGTACGGGTGGAGGCAGGAGCTGCAGGGCGTGCTCGCCGCCGTGAACGGCGGCGATCTCAGCCGGCGCATCGATCTTGCCGACAAGTCCGGCTTCTTCGAGGCCTTGGGAGCGGGCGTCAACCGCCTGGCCGAAAGCCTGGTCGAGATCGTCTCGCGGGTGAAGAGCGCGGGCCGCGAGATTGCCCTGGGCGCCGAGGAGATCACGGCGGGCAACTCCAACCTGTCGCTGCGCACCGAGGAACAGGCGACCTCGCTCGAGGAGACCGCCTCCTCCATGGAAGAGATGACCACCACCGTCAAGCAGAACGCCGACAACGCCGGCGCAGGCGAATCAGCTCGCCCTCGCGGCGCGCGATCAGGCCGAGCAGGGCGGCGCGGTCGTCGGCAAGGCCGTGCGACGCGATGTCCGGCATCAACGATGCGGCGAAGAAGATCGCCGACATCATCGGCGTCATCGACGAGATCGCCTTCCAGACCAACCTGCTGGCGCTCAACGCCGCGGTCGAGGCCGCGCGCGCCGGCGAGCAGGGCCGCGGCTTCGCCGTGGTCGCGAGCGAAGTGCGCAGCCTCGCCGGCCGCTCCGCGACCGCCGCCAAGGAGATCAAGAGCCTGATCGAGGACAGCGTCAGGAAGGTGGAGGACGGCTCGGGCCTGGTGACCCAATCCGGCCGCACGCTCGGCGAGATCGTCACTTCGGTGAAGAAGGTCTCCGACATCGTCGCCGAGATCGCCGCGGCCTCGCGCGAGCAGTCCTCGGGCATCGAGCAGGTCAATCGCGCGGTGATGCAGATGGACGAGCTCACCCAGCAGAACGCCGCGCTCGTCGAGGAGGCGACCGCCGCCTCGCAAGCCATGTCCGGCCAGGTGCGCGAGCTCAACGACATGCTCGGCCGCTACGACACCGGCGTGCGATGACCGCCGTTGCCGGGGTAGCGCAGCGGCAGCCCGCGGCGCCGCAGCCGGCCGGCGCCAGGAACGCTCCCCAGGCCGCGCCCCGCAAGGCGCGCTCGGCAAGCCGCCGCGCCGCCGGCGGCGAATGGATCGAGGTTTAGAGGTAACCATGCAACTTCTCAACCGTTTGAAGCTCTGGCAGAAGCTGGCGCTGCTCGTCGCCGCGATGGCGGTACCGACGGCGCTGCTCGGAGTCTTCTACCTGCAGCGCCGCCAACAGCGAGGTGGCGCAGGCCCGCGATGAGCTCGCGGGCGCGGACTACGCGCACCAGGTGGGCGCGGTGCTGGCGGATATCGCCAATCACCGCAGCCTCCTCTTCGCGCGTGCTCACCGGCGATGCCTCGCGCCGCGACGAGCTTGCGGCCTCGGAGACCGTCGATCGACAAGCTGATGGCCGACGTCGACGCCAACGATGCGCCGATCGGAACACGGCTCGGGGTTACGGACGACTGGCGGGCGAATCAAGAGCGACTGGCAGCAGTTGAAGTCCGATGAGGCCGAAGCTGTCCGCGGACGACGCGGTGGCGCGACACGATGCGCTCATCGCAAGCATCGTGAAGCTCAGCGACCTGGCGATCGGCCGCTCGGCGCTCAACGTCGATCCTTCGCCGCAGACCGCGGCGCTCATTCAGATCGCCACCCGCGACGTGCCGGGGGCGCTCATCGCCTCGGGCAACGTCCAGTGGTATGCGACGCGCGCGAGCATCAAGGGCTATCTCGGCGGCGACGACCAGATGGCGCTCAGCCTCTATCACGATGAGGTGGTCGCTGACTTCGCGGCCGCGACGCGTGACCTCAACGGTGCGCCGGCAACGGCGCAGGCCAAGATCGATCCCGCGCTGGCGGCGGCGCAGGGCGCGTTCGACAGCTCCTACGGGATCATCCAGGCGCGGATCATCAACGCCCAGAAGATGACCATCACGATCGCGGAGCTCTTCGCCGACTCGCGCACCATCAGCTCGAGTCTGCAGAGCCTCTCCGACCTCGGCTATTCGACGATGGCCGCCGCGGTCAGGCAGCGCCTGTCGCAAGTGACGACCTGGCGCAACCTCACAGCCGGCATCGGCGCCCTCGCCCTCGCCGTGGCGCTCGCCCTTTCCTGGCTCATCACCCGCGCGCTCGCCACGCCGCTGGCGCGGGCGATCGAGGTGTTCGGCTGCATCGCGGCCGGCAAGTACGACAATGCGATCGATCTCACGCGGCTCTGACGAGGCCGGCCGCGTGCTGCGCTCGCTCGATGACATGCAGGACAAGCTGCGCACCCAGATCGAGAACGAGCGGCTGGTGGCCGCCGAGAACGCCCGCGTTCGCCAGGCGCTCGACAAGGTTTCCACCTCCGTGGTGCTCGCCGACGGCCAGCAGCGGATCATCTACCTCAACGACACGGCGAGCGCCGCCTTCGCGCGCACCCAGCACGAGATCCGCCGCAGCCTGCCGCGACTTCGACGCGCAGCGGCTGCGCGGCGCGAGCCTCGAGACGCTGGCGGCCGATCCGGCCGGCGGAGCGTCGCGAGCTCGACAGCCTCGCCGGACTCACGCGCCGCCGAGCGGCAGCTCGGCGCCTGCACCTTCCGCACGGTCACCAACCCGGTGCTCGATGACGCGCGGCGCGCGCATCGGCACGGTCGATGGAATGGACCGACCGCACGCAGGAGGTCGCCGTCGAGAAGGAGATGCAGGGCATGCTGTCGGCGGTCGTCGCCGGCGACCTCGGCAGCCGCATCGATCTCGCCGGCAAGAGCGGCTTCTTCGAGGCCATGAGCCGCGGCGTCAACCAGCTCGCCGACAACATGGCCGAAGTGGTCTCGAGGGTGAAGCGCGTCGCCGCCGACGTGCATCGCGGCGCCGACGAGATCTCCGCCGGCAATGCCAACCTGTCGCAGCGCACCGAGGAGCAGTCCTCCTCGCTGGAGGAGACCGCCTCCTCGATGGAGGAGATGACCTCCACCGTCAAGCAGAACGCCGACAACGCCGCCCAGGCCAACCAGCTCGCCCTCGCGGCGCGCGACCAGGCCGAGAAGGGCGGCACCGTGGTCAGCCAGGCGGTCTCGGCCATGGCCGGCATCAACGAGGCGTCGAAGAAGATCGCCGACATCATCGGCGTCATCGACGACATCGCCTTCCAGACCAACCTGCTGGCGCTGAATGCGGCCGTCGAGGCGGCGCGCGCCGGCGAGCAGGGCCGCGGCTTCGCGGTGGTGGCGAGCGAGGTGCGCAGCCTCGCCGGCCGCTCCGCCACCGCCGCCAAGGAGATCAAGGAGCTGATCCAGGACTCGGTGCGCAAGGTCGAGGACGGCTCGGTGCTGGTCACCCAGTCCGGCCAGACGCTGGAGAAGATCGTCGCCTCGGTGAAGAAGGTCTCCGACATCGTCGCCGAGATCGCCGCCGCCTCGCGCGAGCAATCCTCCGGCATCGAGCAGGTCAACCGCGCCGTGATGCAGATGGACGAGCTGACGCAGCAGAACGCCGCGCTGGTCGAGGAAGCCACCGCCGCCTCCCAGGCCATGGCGGAGCAGGTGCGGGGACTCAACGAGATGCTGGCGCGCTTCCAGGTGGGGATGGCGGATCTCGCCGACGCCGGCATTGGCGCCGGCGGCTCAGGCATCCAGCGGTCGCCAGCGCCGCGTCCCGGGTGGAGCGTCGCGGCGCCAGCAGACCCTGGACAGGCGCGAAGGCGCGGCCAGCGCAGGCAAACCAACAGCGGAACCGCGCGCGCGGCGCCTGCGCCGCCCGCGGCAGCGGCAGCGTCGGCGGCGGCGATGCCGGTGATTCCGAGTGGCAGGAGTTCTAGATCATGTCGACACCCAACCAAACTCTCGGAGCGCCGTAATGGCCCGGATACTCGCAGTAGATGACTCGGCGGCGATGCGCCAGATGGTGGGCATCACCCTCACCGGCGCCGGCCATGACGTGCAACAGGCCGCCGACGGCGCCGAGGCGCTGCGAGATCGCGGAGCGGCAGAAGTTCGATCTCGTCATCACCGACGTCAACATGCCGAAGATGGACGGCATCACGCTGGTGCGCGAGCTGCGCAGCCGCGCCAACTACCGCTACGTGCCGCTGCTGGTGCTCACCACCGAAGCGACGCTCGAGCGCAAGCAGCAGGGCAAGGCCGCCGGCGCGACCGGCTGGCTGGTCAAGCCCTTCAACCCCGAGCGGCTGCTCGCGACCATCGCCAAAGTGCTCGGCTGATTCTCCGATTCATTTATGTCGACCAATGAGGAACCCACCCATGAAGTCCCCGAAGCGAATCCTGGCCCTGGCCGCTCTGTCGGCCGCCTGCGCCGTGAGCCTTCAGGCCCACGCCGATCAGTGCAGGCTGCCGCCGGCGCCGAGCAAGATTCCCGACGGCAGTACGGCCACCAACAGGAAATGGTCACGGCCATGGAGACCATCAAGCAATACAACAGCGACGTGCAGACGTATCTCAAGTGCCTCGACTTCGAGACGCGGCAGAACCAGTTGAGCCCCGGCGACCAGACGAACCTGCACAACGCGGCCGTCGATCAGCTCACCCATGTCGCCGAGGAGTTCAACGTGCAGGTCACAACCTTCAAAGCGAAGCACGGCTGAGGCAGCAAGTGTCACTGCCGTCACGGGGCTCGCTCACCGCGAGGCCCGCCAATTCCGCGTACGATCTGGCGTGCGCGGCGGCCACCGCCGCGGCGCTGATCGAGCTCGCGCTCAGCGAGTCGCAGCGGCCCGTGGCGGAGCTCGGCGAGGCGCTGTCGCGCGTCAGCGCGGCCTTCTCGCGCCGGCAGCCGCGCCGGCGGCGACCGACCTCGGCGATCTGCGTCGAATGCCTGCAGTTTCACGACCGGATGGTGCAGCAGCTCGTCGCAGGTGCGCGATCTGCTGGCCGCGGTAGCCGCCACCGGGACCGGAGAATCGGCTCCGGGCTCGCGACAGAGCTGGCCCGTGCTGATGGAGAATCTGCGCGCCCGCTTCACCTCCGAGTCGCACCGCATCCTCTTCAACCTGCTCATGCCGGACGCGGATGGGCGCAGTCACGTTCCCTCCCTGCACGCCAGCGAAGGCAGTGTGGAGCTCTTCTGACCACGCCCGCGCACAGCCGCGCCCGGCGCGCGACACGGCGCCACCACCACCCTGCGCCTGCGGGAGTTCGCCTTCGGCGAGGAGGACTTCCAGGCGCTGCGCGCGCTCGTCAAGTCGCTCACCGGCATCCATCTCTCGGAGCAGAAGCGCGAGCTCGTTTATGGCCGGCTGACGCGACGCCTGCGCGCGCTGCAGCTGCGCACGCTTCGCCGAGTATCGCGAGCAGCTGCAGGGACGACGTGCAGGAGCTCGGCGGAGCTCTGCAACGCCATCACGACCAACCTCACCTCGTTCTTTCGCGAGCCGCACCATTTCCAGTATCTGCGCGATCACGTGCTCGCGCCGCTCGCCGCCGGCCGCGCGGCAGACGGCGGCTGCGCATCTGGTCGGCGGGCTGCTCGACGGGCGAGGAGCCCTACTCCATCGCCATGACCGTGCTCGAGGCGCTGCCCGACCGCGGCCAGCTGGGACGTGCGCATTCTCGCCACCGACCTCGACTCGGATGTCCTCGCAGCGCGCGCGGCGCGGCATCTATCCGCCGGAGCGCATGAGCAGCGTCTCGCCCGAGCGCCTGCAGCGGTTCTTCAGCGAGCGCCAGGAGGCGGCGCGGACTCTGCCACCAGATCGCGCCCGAAGTCGCGGCGCTCGTCACCTTCAAGCAGCTCAATCTCATCCACTCGCTGCCGATGCGCGGCCCGTTGGATGCGATCTTCTGCCGCAATGTGGTGATCTACTTCGACAAGGAAACCCAGCGGGAGCTGTTCACGCGCATCGCGCGCCTGCAGCGCCCCGGCGACCTGCTCTTCCTCGGCCATTCCGAGAGCCTCTTCAAGGTCTGCGACAGCTATGCCCTCATCGGAAAAACCATCCACCGGCGCGTCTGACGCCGAGGCCGGTCGCCGCGGACGGCGTCACGCGCAGCTGCCGCCGCCGCTGCGCGGGCTTCGAGCATTTCCAGCGCTTCTGGGACCGGGAGAACGCCTGCTGGATGGTCAAGATCCTGCCGGGCGAGTACTACGTGAGCCGCGGCGACGAGGCGATCTCCACCGTGCTCGGCTCCTGTGTGTCCGCCTGTGTGCGCGATCCGGCGCGCGGCCTCGGCGGCATGAATCACTTCATGCTGCCCGAGGACGCCGCGGTCGGCCCGAACGACTGGCTCGATCCGGCGGTCGGCCTCGCCACGCGCTATGGCTCCTACGCCATGGAAAGCCTGATCAACGACCTGCTCAAGCTCGGCGCGGCGCGCGAGCGCCTGGAGATCAAGCTCTTCGGCGGCGGCCGGATTCTCGCCGCCATGACGGATGTCGGCGGACGCAACGTCGACTTCATCCGCAATTACATGTCGCTCGAGGGCTATCGCGTCGCGGCCGAGGACCTGGGCGGCACCCAGCCGCGCAAGGTCGTGTACTTTCCCGACGAGCGGCCGCGCGCGGCTGCGCAAGCTCCGTCCGGTGGAGAACCGGATCATCAGCCATCACGAGCAGCTCTATCTCGCCAGCCTCGGCAGGCAGGCCGCCGGCGGCGAAGTCGAGCTGTTCGAATGAGAGCCACGAGCATGATTCCCACCGCGCAATCCAAGGCCGCAGCCAGCCGCGAAGCGGCCGATCCGCGTGCTCATCGTGGACGACTCCGCGCTGGTGCGCAGTCTCCTCACCGACATCCTCAAGGCGGCGCCCGGCATCGAGGTCGTCGGCGTCGCGGCCGATGCGCATGTCGGCGCGCGAGAAGATCAAACAGCTCAACCCGGATGTGCTCACGCTCGATGTCGAGATGCCGAAGATGGACGGCATCACCTTTCTGCGCAACCTGATGCGGCTGCGGCCGATGCCGGTGGTGATGGTCTCCTCGCTCACCGAGCGCGGCGCCGATGTGACGCTCGATGCGCTCGCGCTCGGCGCGGTCGACTATCTCTCCAAGCCCAAGATCGACCTCGCCGCGACGCTGAAGGACTACGCCGACGAGCTCATCGAGAAGATCCGGATCGCCGCCCGCGCCAGCGTGCGGGCGCTCGATCCGCGACAGGCGCGCGCGCCCGACGCCGTCGGGCCGGCCGCACAGCGCCGATGCCGTGCTGCCCAAGGCGCCGCCGCGCAGCCGGCCGCTGCGCACGACCGACCGCATCATCGCCATCGGCGCCTCCACCGGCGGCACCGAGGCGATCAAGGAAGTGCTCATGCGGCTGCCGCCGGACTGCCCGGGCGTCGTCATCGCGCAGCACATTCCGAAAGCCTTCAGCGCGCCCGTTCGCGCGGCGCATGAACGACTGTTGCCCGATGTCGGTCTGCGAGGCGCAGGACGGACAGCAGGTGCTGGCAGGCCATGCCTACATCGCCCCGGGCGACCGTCACCTGATGCTGGTGCGCGATGGCAGCCGCTATGTCTGCCGTCTGGATGACGGCGTGCCCGGTCAACCGGCACAAGCCGTCGGTCGACGTGCTGTTCCGCTCCGTGGCGCAGAACGCCGGCCGCAATGCCATCGGCGTGCTCCTCACCGGCATGGGCAAGGACGGCTCCCGGGGCCTGCGGGAGATGCTGGACAGCGGCAGCCGCACGATCGCCCAGGACGAGGCGACCAGCGTCGTCTGGGGCATGCCCGGCGAGGCCGTCGCGCTCGGGGCCGCCCAGCACGTCGTCGCCCTGGAGAGCGTGGCGGCCAAGATCCTGGCGCTGGCGGACGCGATGGACATCACCCGGGAGACCAAGGCGCTCGGCGAGCGCGTGACGATCCGTGAACCAATATGACGACCCAGGTCTCAATTCACGGGCAGGATGCGCCGCTACCGACAGGACAGAGGGCGATGCGATGACGAGCTCCGCTGCACAGAATACCCACGGCGTCGGCGATCCGGAGGCCTTCGCCTTCGTGCAGGCGCTGGCGGCCGAGCTGTCCAGGGGCAAGGTCGACCTGCCCAGCTTTCCGGACATCGCGCTGCAAGGTGCGCAAGGTGCTCGCCGACGAGGAAGTCTCCCAGGACAAAGTGGTGCGCGTGGTCGGCTCGGAGCCGGCGCTCGCCGCCCGCCTCATGCAGATCGCCAACTCCGCGGCGCATCAATTTCACCGGCAAGCCGATCACCGAGCTGCGCACGCGCCATCGCGCGCATGGGCTTCAACATGGTGCGCAGCGCCGCCATCGCGTTCGCGATGTCGCAACTGAAGAAAGTGGACTCGCTGAAGGGGCTGGAGCAGCCGCTCGATGAGCTCTGGCAGCGCAGCGCCGCGGTCGCGGCCATGTCGCACGCCGTCGCACGCCGCTTCAGCCGCGTCAATCCCGACACGGCCATGCTCGCAGGGCTGCTGCACGGCATCGGCAGGCTCTACATCCTTACGCGCTCGAGCAGACATCCCGGCACTCTTCGCGAACCAGGCGGCTTACAACGCCATCGTGCGCGACTGGCACGCACCGGTCGCCAAGGCGCTGCTGGAGAACTGGGACATGGCCGAGGAGATCGTCACGGCCGTGAGCGAATACGAGGACTTCTCAGCGCGAGCACGACGGGCCCGCCGGACCTCACCGACGCGCTTGACCGTCGGCCACCTGCTCGCCGCGCTTCAAAGAGCACCCCGACACCCTGGAGCTCAACATGCACGATGTCGCCGCCTGCAAGCGGATGAACATCGACCGCGCGAGCTACGAGAAGCTGATCGACGAGTCGGAGAGCGAAATCGAGGCCCTGCGTCAGGCGCTCGGCGTCTGACGCCACGCACCGCCGCAACCACCATGCAAGCCGAGCGTACTCCCACCTACTCCCAGCGCTCCAGACCGGCCAGGACGGCGGCGAGCGTGAGGTCGCCTTCACCTTCGTGCAGGCTCTCGCCGCGGAGCTCTCCGGCGGCAAGGTGGAGCTGCCCGGATTCCCGCACATCGTCATGCGCGTGCAGCGCGTATTGAGTGACGAGAAGACCGACGCCGCCAAGATCGTGCGAGTCATCGGCAGCGAGCCCGTGCTCGCCACCCAGCTCATTCGCATGGCCAACTCCGCGGCCCTGAACCCCGGAGGACTCCCGTTACGGACCTGCGCGCGGCGGTAACGCGCGTCGGGGTCGACACGGTGCGCACGGCGACGATCGCGTTCGCCATCCAGCAGCTGCGCGAGGCGCCGGCGCTGCGCGGCCTGGAGATGCAGCTCGGCGTTCTCTGGCGCCGCAGCGTGCAGGTGGCGAGCCTCTGCTGCGTGGTCGCCCGCCGCCTGACGACCGTCAACCCGGACACGGCCCTGCTCGCCGGTCTGCTGCAGGGTATCGGCCGCCTCTACATCCTGACACGCGCCAGCCGCCATCGCTCCCTCTTCTGCGATGACGGCCGCCTACCAGGCCATCGAGCAGGACTGGCATCTCAGCATCGCCGCGGCGCTGCTCGAGAACTGGGGCATCGCGGACGAGATCGTGCAGGCGGTGCACGAGTCGGAGAACCTCGAGCGGGACGCTCGCGGCACGATCGCCCTGACGGACGTGCTGGTGGTCGGAACGCTGCTGGCGGACCTCAACGGAGATGCGACCGCCCTCGCCGCCCAGGTTGAGTGCGCGAAGCCTCTACAGCGTCTGCGGCTCGATCAGGAAGCGTGCGAGCGCTTCCTCGCGGAATCCGCGCAGGAAGTCGAAACCCTTCGGGAAGCGCTCGGCTAGCATGACGCTTAGCGCTTAGGCACAGGGAATGTGCCCCGCGAATGAACTACGCAGCGCCGAGCACTCGACCGGGACGGCTGCCGGGCTTGTTGCCATAACCGCGCGGTCCGTAGGTGTCCGACCGCGCCGGACGCCCGGTGAGCGCCCCGAGCATGCCCTCGACCCGCTTCAACTTCGCCCCGACGATGATGCCGTTGCGATCGTTGAGATCGCGGCAGCGCACGGCACGCTCGGCGCACTCGCGCAGACGCGACAGCAGCGTCCCCTGGCTATCGCACCAGACCATCAGAGCTTCCAGGCCTGCGCGATCCGCGGAGAAGCCGTGCATCGCGCAGAGCGAGCGGCGCTGCTCCTCGATTCGCGCCAGCGCACCCACCCGCTCCTGGCGGGCGCGGGTCGTCGCCTCCAGGGCCTGGATGTCGCAGGATTCGAGAACGCCGGACTCGCGCTGCAGGAGCTCTTCGAGCTCGCCGAGCAGCGTGGATTCCTCGCGCAACAGCGTCGTCAGATGCTCGCGGCAGACGCCCGGATCCACGCGTTAGCCTCCGGGGAGCTCGCCGAGCGACTGCTCGAGCTGAATGAGTTGGTCCGCGATGTGCTGCGGCTGCACCGTATACGTGCCCTGCTCGATGGCCGTCTGCAGCTGCGATACCCGCGCGCTGTCCACAGCCGGTAGGCTGCGCAGCGTCTGCTCCAGGGAGGCCAGCTGGCTGGCGGAGTCGGTAATGTGCACATCGCTGGTGCCCGCGGACGAGCCATCGGGCGCGGATGAGCCGCCTCCCGTGGTCGCATCACGAGCGTTCGCCGCCGGGCGGCCCGCATCAAGCGCAGAAGCCCCTAGGCTTCCACTCAACCCGCTGATTTTAGTAGGCATATCGGAACTCCACGAGTCCTTCAGACTGGGTATCGGCCGTACGGTGGAATACTTTAGGGTGTGACATCGACCACACGATCGCTCTGCACGAGCCCTTGCACGACCTTGGAGGAGCTGGCGTTCTGCACGCGAATGAGGGCCCCCTGGCGGCCGTTCTGCAGGGCCAGCCCTGCGGCACGAACCTCGATGCCCTCGACCTCGGCGACCATCGTCACCTGCTCGCCCTGGCGCACCATGAAATCCGGCAGCAGGTCGTCCGCGGTCAGAACGGTCCCTGCCGGCAGGGAATGGGTGAGTGTAGCGCGACTGAGCTGCGCCGGATCGGTCAGGTACCCGACCGGCATGCCACCGACCAGACGCACCGCGGGCACGACATCCGCTGTGGTGAGCCGCGTTCCCTGTACCTCTGGCGAGCGCAACGCCCACACCTGAATCCGCGATTGCACCATCACCGGCACATAGATCGTCCAGTTGCTGCCCCGGTGACAACCGACGGCAACCGATACCTGTGCCTGCCATGCGCGTACCGGAGAGAAGAGAGGTCTCGAGCCGCCCGCCGCATTGCGCGAGACGCAGGCGCGGATCGAGGCGGGCAACGGTGATCACGATGCCGGCCTGCCCGGGCGGCATCTGCGAGCGCACGAAGGCCTGCGCGGCGCCCCTGATGGATTCGATCGGCTCGGTCGCGGTCCCGGGCGCCGCTGCCGCCGCGAGACACAGGCCGCCACACAACAGGGCGCCCGCGGCGCGGTGCGCGTGACGGCGACGGAATTTCGACGCGAGCTCATTCATGCGCGGATACGCTTGCAAGCGCCCGCGCCAGACGGGAGCAGGTCGCGCGCGACTCAAGTAGTAGTTCGACCTGCCGATGACATGCTCGCGCGCACACCTCCTCACCGGCGCGGTCGCGCGGCCCTCGACATGCCGAGGGCGGCGAGCCGTTGCCGCGCGAGTGTGATCCAACTCACACTCCAGCGCCCACTGCCGCGGCTCGCGGGGCCCCAGCGGCCGCGACGGCCGATTGGCATGCGTCTTGCTCGTTGTCCGGCAGACTATCCGACCGCCGGAATTCCGACATGTCATTCAACCTCGATTCCTATCTCGGCATCCAACCCGATGCCCTCGAGGTGTATTCGCAGCGTGCCGACGTTTTGGCGGCAAATCTCGCCAACGCCGACACCCCCGGATATCTCGCGAAAGACGTCGATTTCCGCGCCGCGCTCTCGGCCGCTGGCCAAGGCAATGGCGCGGCCAACGGTGCGACCGGCGCAGCCGGCGGAGAGCTGCAGCCCCAGACCACCGCCCCGGACGATCTCGCCGCGAGCTCGCCGCAAAGCGGCCTCTCGACCCAGCAATACCTAAAGTATCGCGTGCCGCTCGCCCCGTCACTCGACGGCAATACCGTCGACTCGCAGATGGAAGAGAGCGCGTTCGCCGACAACAACGTGCGCTACGAGGCCGCCCTCACCTTCATCGAGGGCGACTTCAACAACCTGAACACCGTGATCAGCGACTAGCAGGTCCCCTCATGGCACTCAACAATGTATTCGATATCGCGGGCTCCGGCATGTCAGCCGAGTCGGTCCGCCTCAATACCGTGGCGAGCAACCTGGCGAACGCCGACAGCGTCAGTGGCAGCCCGCAGGGCGCCTACAAGGCGCGCTATCCGGTCTTTCAGGCCATTCAGGACTCCCTCACGGCCGGCACCGGCCCCACCGGGACCGCCGACGCCGCGGTCAAAGTGGACGGCATCGTGCAAAGCACCACGCCGGGCACGGCGAGCTACGACCCAGGCAATCCGCTCGCCGATGCCAACGGTTACGTCTATTCCTCGAACGTCAACGTCGTGGAACAGATGGCCGACATGATCTCGGCGTCGCGCTCGTACCAGAACGACGCCGACGTCCTCAATACCTCCAAGCAGCTGCTGCTGGACACCCTCAAGCTCGGACAGAGCTGAGCCACCGTAACAGCCAGGATCAATATCCATGTCTTCGTCAATTCAATCGGCGCCTACTCGCAAGCCAGACCGCAGAGCGCCGCGGCCGATACCGCCGCGAGCCTGGCGGCCTCCGAGGCCTCGGGGGTCGCGGGCGCCGCAGCTCAGCGAGAGCGACTTTCTGTCGCTGCTGGTCGCGCAGATGAAGGACCAGGACCCGACGCAGCCGAGCGATCCCAACCGCGTTCGTCAACCAGCTCGCCAGCTTCAGCGAGGTCAGCGGCATGGACAGCATGCAGACCTCGATGAGCAACCTCTCGAACTCCATGCTCGCCTCCCAGGTCGCGAGCGGCACCAGCCTCATAGGTCAGCAGGTCATCGCCTCGACCGATGCCGCCAGTCTGACCACGGGCGGTACCGTAACCGGCATGCTGGCTGTCCCCTCGACCGCCACGAGCGTGCAGGTGCAGGTCGCAGACGCGAACGGCAACGTCGTGTCGAACTTCTCCGTGACTCCGCCGTCGGGCGGCGGCGACGCCACGTTCAGCTGGAACGGGCTGACCAGCTCGGGCGCCCCCGCACCCACCGGGATCTACACGTTCAACGTCACGGCCGCCGGAGGCGGCATGTCGGCGACGCTCACGCCGATGTTCGCCAGCACTGTGCAAAGCATCTCGGTGGATCCCGAGCAGCCAGACCCTCTCGATCAATACCAACTCCGGCTCCGTACCCCTGAGCTCGGTCGTCTCGGTCAAGTAAGGAGACCGCATCCATGTCATTCGATCATCGCCCTGTCCGGCGTCGACGCCGCCAATACCGACCTCAACGTCATCTCGAACAACATCGCGAACGTCGACACCACCGGATTCAAGGAATCCGAGACGGAGTTCGCCGACTGTCTACGCCCAGACACAGCAGGGAGTCGCATCGACGGCCACCGGCAACGGCGTCGCGGTCGCGGACGTGGCGCAGCAGTTCGCCCAGGGAAACATCACGACGACGTCGAACAACCTCGACCTCGCCCTGAGCGGCAACGGCTTCTTCGTCCTGAGCAACAACGGCTCGGTCTCGTACACCCGTAACGGCGCCTTCCAGGTCAACCAGGACGGCTACCTGGCCGACAGCTCCGGCGATCTGGTGCAGGGTTATGGGCCGCTCTCGACCGGCGGCTTCAACACCGGCCAGCTGTCGAACATGCAGCTCACCACCGCCGAGAGCCAGCCGCAGGCGACCACGACCGCCACCATCAATCTCAACCTGCCCTCGAACGCCACGCCGCCCACCGACGCGACCTTCAGCCCGTCGGACGCCAATAGCTACACCGACAGCACCTCGCTCACCGTTTACGATTCCCTGGGCGCGGCGCATACCGCGCAGCTCTACTTCAGCAAAGGGCCGACCCGGGCCCGCCAATACGTGGAGCGCGCAGCTGTACGTGGACGGCACGGCAGTGGGCTCGCCGCAGAACCTCACCTTCTCGGATGCCGGCACCCTGACCTCGCCGACCAGCGGCCAGCTCGCCTTCGACGGCTACACGCCGGCCACCGGCGCCGCCGCCATGAACATGACCTTCAACTTCGGCGGCTCCACTCAGTACGGCGACAGCTTCGGCGTCAACTCCCTGTCGCAGAACGGTTATACGACGGGCAGCCTGACCGGCATCAATATCAGCTCGACCGGCGTCGTGCAGGCGAACTTCACCAACGGTCAGTCGACCACGCTCGGCCAGCTGGCGCTGGCGAACTTCGCCGACCCGCAGGGCCTGCAGCAGATCGGCAACACGCAGTGGACGCAGAGCTTCGCCTCCGGCGCACCCGGTGAGGGCGTGGCCGGCGGCAGCGGCTTCGGCACCCTCCAGTCCGGCGCCCTGGAGAGACTCGAACGTCGACATCACCTCGCAGCTGGTCGACATGATCACGGCGCAGCGCGCCTTCCAGGCGAACGCGCAGATGATCTCGACCGAGGATCAGCTGACGCAGACCGTCATCAACATCCCGAGCCAGGGTTAACCGCTGAGCGCCCGCAGCAACAGCATGGACAAGTCCCTCTACGTTGCGATGACCGGCGCCAAGGAGATCCTGCAGGCGCAGGCCGTCAACAACTACAACCTGGCGAACGCCAATACCACTGGCTTCAAGGCCGACCTGACCGCGTTCCAGAGCCAGGCGGTCGCCGGCACCGGCTATGCCTCGCGCGTGTACGCGACCGATGCCTCGACCGGCTGGGACTAGCCGGCGAGGGCACGATCGCCACGACCGGCCGGCCGCTCGATGTCGCCGTCCAGGGGCAGGGATTCATCGCGGTGCAGGGACCGAACGGCCAGGAGGCCTACACCCGCAACGGCGACCTGCACGCTGACCGCCGATGGGGTACTGGAGACGAGTTCGGGACAGGCCGTGCTCGGAGACAATGGACCGATCACGCTGCCGCCGAGCACCTCGATCAAGATCGCCGACGACGGCACCATCTCGGTCGTCCCGCAGGGGCCGACGCCGGGCACCGTCGCCAACGTTGGACGCATCAAGCTGGTCAATCCGCCTGCGGACACCCTGACGCGCGAATCCGGCGGGCTCTTCCAGCTCGCCGCTGGCGGCACGCGCCGATGCCGACGCCTCCGTCAAGATCGCGTCCGGCGCGATCGAGTCGAGCAATGTCGACCTGGCAAGCGCGATGGTGAACATGATCGAGCCTGGCCCGCAGCTTCGATCTGCAGGTCAAGGCGATGCAGACCGCGGACACCAACGCGCAGTCCGCCTCGCAACTCCTCCAGTCCACCTGAATAGGAGCATAGATCCATGGATGCAGCACTTTGGGCGGCGAAAACCGGCCTCGACGCGCAGCAGACCGAGATGTCCGTCATCTCGAACAACCTCGCCAACGTCAATACGACCGGCTACAAGGAAGACCGCGCGGTATTCGAGGACCTGCTGTACCAGAATCAGACCCAGGTGGGCGCCGACACCTCGCAGACCACCCAGTCGCCCTCCGGAATGAGCATCGGCACCGGTGTGGAAGTGGTCGCCACCGAGAAGGAATACGGCCAGGGCACGCCGACCCAGACCGGCAACCCGCTCGATGTCGCCATCTCTGGGCCAGGGATTCTTTCAGGTCCAGATGCCCGACGGCACCCTCGCCTACACCCGCGACGGCACGTTCCAGAGCAACGCCCAGGGCCAGCTCGTCACCTCGACCGGATATGTGGTGCAGCCCGGCATCACGATTCCGCAGGGCGCTCAGAGCGTCACGATCGGCAGCGACGGCACCGTCACCGTGCTGCTGCCGGGCCAGTCGAGCCCCACCCAGGTAGGGCAGCTGCAGCTCGCGAATTTCATCAATCCCGCCGGGCCTGCAGCCGATCGGCCAGAACCTGCTGGTGCAATCGGCCTCGAGCGGCTCGCCGCAGACCGGAACCCCCGGAGTGAACGGGCTCGGCACCGTCACCCAGGGTCGATCTCGAAAGCTCCAACGTCGATGTCGTCGAGGAGCTCGTCAACATGATCCAGACCCAGCGCGCCTACGAAATGAACTCCAAGGCGATCTCCACCGTGGACCAGATGCTGCAGTATGCAACCGAGAACATGTAAGTCAGCCGTGCGGCACCCTGCTGCGGGTCCTACCGGTCCTGGCGCTGTCTCTGCTCGCCGCCTGTGCCACGCCATCGCCAGCCGCAGCGACAAGGCGTTCGACGACTTCCCGATGCCGCCCACCCCGCCGTCGGACGGCGCCATCTTCCATTCCGGCTACAACGGCGGCCTGTACGAAAATCCGACGGCGCGCAATGTCGGCGACGTGGTGACCGTGGTGCTCGCAGGAAGCCACCACCGCGGCGAAGAGCTCTCAAACCGACACGTCCAAGACCACCAAGGACTCGCTCGCCGCGCCGACCATCCTCGGCATGCCCGTGACCATCCACGGCACCGCGGTTCTGAGCGGCGCCATCAACAACGCCAACTCGTTCAGCGGCGCCGGCGACAGCAAGCAGAGCGACACCCTGGCTGGCAACATCGCGGTCACGGTGATCAAGCGACTGTCGAACGGCAACCTCATGATCGAGGGGCAGAGAGAGATCGATCTCAACCAGGGCAGCGAGTACATCAAACTGCAGGGAATCATCCGGCCGATCGACATCGCCTCGGACAACACCATACCTTCCACCGAGGTCGCGGATGCGCGCATCGCGTACGGACAGCATGGCGCGCTGAACGACGCCAACGCCCCGGGATTGCTGTCGCGCTTCTTCAACCTCTCAGTGGCTGCCTTTCTGAACGGAGTGAATGTGAATTTCACAGACGACAACCGCCGGGCGCGCCGCCGCTACATGTACTGGCCCAGCCTCGCGCTCGCGCTGGCGTACCTGCTCGGGGCGGCCGGCACCGCACGCGCAGAACGGGTCGAGGATCTCGCAACCGTAGCCGGCGTCCGCAGCAACCAGCTCATCGGCTATGGGCTGGTGGTCGGACTCGACGGCACGGGCGATCAGACGACGCAGACTCCGTTCACGATCCAGAGCATCGAGAACATGCTGGCGCAGTTCGGCGTGGTCGTTCCCTCGAACACCAACCCGATGCTGCAGAACGTCGCGGCCGTGACCGTGCACGCCAGCCTGCCGCCGTTCGCCAAGCCCGGCCAGACGATAGATGTCACCGTCGACTCGATCGGCAACGCCAAGAGCCTGCGGGGCGGCAGTCTCGTCATGACGCCACTGCGCGGCGCCGACGGCCAGGTGTATGCCATGGCGCAAGGCAGCGTGCTGGTCAGCGGCTTCGGCATCGAAGCGCAAGGACGGCTCGAGCATCACCGTGAACATTCCGAGCAGCGCGCGAGTCCCCAACGGCGCCACGGTGGAGCGGTCGGTACCCAACAGCTTCGACACCACTCCCTTCGTGACGCTGAATCTCGACACCCCCGATTTCACGACCGCCACGCGGCTCATGGATGCCGTCAACAAGCTTCTCGGCACTGGAACGGCCCAGGCGCTCGATGCGGTTTCGGTGCGTGTGCGCGCGCCCGTCGATGCAAGTCAGCGGATCGCCTACGTCGCGACGCTGGAAGGCATCGATATCGACCCGGCGACACCGCCCGCGCGCGTGATCATCAATTCCCGCACGGGTACCGTGGTCATCAGTTCGGAAGTGCACGTGATGGCCGCGGCCGTGGCCAGCGGTTCCCTCACCGTCACCATCACGGAACGATCCGATGTCAGCCAGCCCAACGCATTCAGCAATGGATCGACCGTCGTCACGCCCCGAAGCAGTGCTCGACGTGAAGCAGGAGAAGGCACACATGTTCGAATTCCCGGCCGGCGTCAATCTCGGTGAGATCGTGCGCGCCGTGAACTCCGTCGGTGCCGCCCCCGGCGACCTGGTGGCGATTCTCGAGGCTCTGAAGGAGGCAGGGGCGCTACGCGCCCAGCTGATCGTGATATGACGCTGCCGATCGTCGATTCCAGCGCAATCGCGGATACAGGCAACCTGACGGCGCTGCAACAGGCGGCCGCGGCGCACAACCCGCAGGCGCTCAGGGAAGCGGCGAAGCAGTTCGAAAGCCTGTTCACCGGCATGGTGCTGAAGAGCATGCGCGAGGCTAATTTCGGCGACTCGCTGTTCGGCTCCGACCAGGAAGACATGTATCAGGACATGTACGACGATCAGATCGCCTCCGAGATCAGCAAGGGCCGCGGCCTGGGTCTTGCCGACAGGTTGGTGCAGCAGCTGCGCCCGCAGCGGGCTGTCCGGCACCACTCAGGGAGCCTCCACCCAGCGAAGCTCCGGCACCTCGAGCGCATCGGGCGCATCGGGCGGCGTCTCGGCTGCGCCAGGCCGCTCCGTGGCTGCCGGCGCGAGCGGCGCCGCATCTCCCGCCACCGCTGCCTCATCGCGCGCGGCCGCCAGCTCCTGCCCGAGCACCGCCGAGCAGTTGCAGTTCGCCCAGTCGGTCTGGCCGCAGGCGCAGCAGGCCGCCCGGCAGCTCGGCGTCAGTCCGGTGAGCCTGGTCGCGCAGGCGGCCCTGGAGACCAATTGGGGACGCAGCATGCCGCGCACCGCCGGCGGCTCGAGCAGCAACAATCTGTTCGGCATCAAGGCCGGCGGCGCCTGGAGCGGCGACAGCGTCCAGAGCACCACTCAGGAATATGACAGCGGCACGGCGAGCACGGTCAAAGCGCAGTTCCGCTCGTACTCCTCGCCGAGCCAGTGTTTCCAGGATTATGTCTCACTGCTGCAGAGCAACCCGCGCTATGCGGGAGCGCTCGGCACCGGCGCCAATACCCAGGCGTTCGCCTCCGCCCTGCAGAGTGGCGGCTACGCGACCGACCCGGCCTACGCCACCAAGCTCGGGGCGGTGGCCACTACCCTCACCCGCACTCTGACCCAGGCCCTCCAGGGCGCGGTCGGCGGCGGGTATTCGACCGCCGGCTCACTCAAGTCGGCGGCCTCCCTGCCGACAACCTCCGGCAGCGATACGCTCTAAAGGTGACGGATGGCCGATCTTCTCTCCACCAGCGTCTCTGGACTCCTCGCGTTCGAGCAGGCGCTGGACGTCACCAGCAACAATATCTCGAACGTCGACACGCCCGGTTACGACGTCGAGACGGCCAATTTCAACGAGGAGCCCGGGCAGCAGACGGGATCCGGCTACATCGGCAGCGGCGTCGACATATCGAGCATCACGCGCGCTTACGACGCGTATCTCGCCGCGCAGGTCAATTCCACGAATTCCAGCTATTCCAGCTCGAACACCCTGTCGACGCAGGCGGCCCAGGTCGACAATATGCTGAGCGACTCGAGCACCGGGCTCACCGCCTCGCTGCAGAGCTTCGTCAATGCCCTGCAGACCGTCGCCAGCACGCCGACCTCGACCGCCGCGCGCCAGGCTCTCTTGAGCAGCGGCCAGGCGCTCGCGCAGCAGATCCAGACGTACAACTCGCAGCTCAACCAGTACAGCGGCCAGCTCGAATCGCAGCTGAGCGGCGATGTCGCCCAGGTTAATACCCTCTCGGGTCAAATCGCGCAGCTCAACCAGCAGATCGCCGCCGGGTCTTCCAATGGCCAGACACCGAACCAGCTGATGGACCAGCGCGACCAGCTCATCAATCAGCTGAGCCAGTACGTCTCGGTGCAGACCGCCTCCCAGGGCAACAACGAGGTGAACGTCTACATCGGCAGCGGCCAGGCACTGGTGACGGGCGGGACCTCGCAGACGCTGACGACCATCCCTAACGCGTACGATCCCTCGCAGCTCGACATCGGAGTCACCAGCGGCGGCAGCAGCTCCACCGTGTCGGACATCACCTCCGAGATCAGTGGCGGCGCGCTCGGCGGCCTGATGAGCGCCCGCAGCCAGGTGCTCGATCCAGCCATAAACGCCATCGGCCAGATTGCGGTCGGGGTGGCCACCGTGGTCAACCAGCAGCAGCAGTCCGGCATGGACGCGACGGGCGCGCCGGGTCAGCCGATGTTTTCGGTCGGTGGTGTGAGCGTTCTTCCCGGCGGCACCAATGCCGGCACAGGCAGCCTCACGGTCACCCGCGGCAACCTCAGCGATCTGACGACGGATGACTACGAACTCAAGTACACCGGGGGCTCGAGCCCCTGGCAGCTCACCGATGACACCACAGGTCAGTCGGTCGCCCTGACGGGTAGCGGCACGGCCGGCAGCCCGCTCACGGGCGCGGGGCTTTCGATCGTGGTGGGCGGGACGCCCCAGGCGGGCGATAGCTTCCTCATCCAGCCGACCGCCGGTGCGGCATCCGGCTTCTCCATGGCGCTGACCAGTCCGTCGCAAGTCGCCGCCGCATCGCTGGTCCAGGCCTCCGCGGGCTCGGCCAACACGGGAACGGGTGCCATCAGCTCGGCCGGGGTTACCGACCCGAGCACCTGGACATCGGGCACTTACACGGTGAGCTTCTCGGCGGGCAACGCGTACACGATCATGAACAGCTCCGGCACCAGCGCCGGCAGCGGCACTTATACCAGCGGCGATCCGATCGACTTCAACGGCATCCAGCTCACCCTGACCGGCTCGCCGGCCAGCGGCGACAGCTTCAGCGTCAGCCCCAACAGCCCGTCGAACACCGGCGATAACACCAATCTGTACGCCATGATCCACTCGCTGTCGGCCTCGGCGCTGGACGGCGGGACCACATCGGTCAGCGGAGCGGCCAACAACATCGTCAGCCAGATCGGAACGGTGACGCAGCAGGCGCAGAACAACGCCACGACCCAGCAGGCCGCGAACCAGAACGCCACCACGGCTCTCAACAACGTCAGCGGCGTGAACCTGGACCAGCAGGCGGCGACCATGCTGCAGTACCAACAGGCCTACCAGGCCATGGCGCAGGTGATCCAGGTCTCCGGGCAGCTGTTCAATTCCCTCATCAGCGCGGTCTCCGCCAACGGCGGGTAATCATCGTGAGCCTCACCAGCATATCGACCCTGACCTTCCAGACCAACGCGCTCGACTCGATCGAGGCGCTGGAGCAAGGCCTTTCCACCACCCAGAACGAGCTGTCGACCGGCATCAGCCTGCAGAACGCGGCCGACAACCCGGCGGCGATGGTGGAGGTCAATCAGCTCAATGCGCAGCTCTCCGCCTCGCAGCAGTATTCCACCAACGGCAATATGGTGAGCACCAATCTGAAGCTCGAGGAGCAGGCGCTCACCAATGCCACCAACGTGCTGCAAAGCGTGCAGAGCCTGGCCGACGAGGCGAACAATTCGTCGCTGTCGAGCGCGCAGCGGCAGGACATCGCCACCCAGCTCAGCCAGCAGCTGCAGCAGCTCGTATCCATCGGCAACAGCACCGACGGCAACGGCAACTACCTCTTTTCCGGTTACTCCAGCACCACTCAGCCGTTCTCCCAGAACGGCAACAGCGTGACATATTCCGGCGCCGAGGAGACGACCCAGGTGCAGATCGGCGCCGATCAGTCCGTCTCCACCAGCGATAGCGGCAGCTCGGTCTTCATGAATATCGCAGCCGGCAATGGCGCCTTCACGACCGCCGCGGGGCCTGCGAATACCGGCACCGCCTCGATCGGGCCGGGCACTGTGACCGACCCCTCGGAATGGCAGGCCGCGGCCGGAACCTACACGATCGGCTTCACCAGCCCCACCGCCTACCAGATCACAAACAGCTCGGGCACGGTATTGAGCACCGGCACTTACGACGGTACGACGGGCGGCACGGTCTCCTTCAACGGCATTCAGGTCGCGATCAACGGCAACCCGGCCACCGGCGATCAGTTCACCGTGACCCCGGCGGGGACCGCGAGCGCCTTCGCCACCATCCAGAGCCTGATCACCACCCTGAGCTCGACGGGCCTGAGCTCCGGCCAGCTGGCCACTCAAATCTCGCAGGGGATAGAGCAGCTCAGCTCGGCGGTGAATAACCTGAACGACGTGCAGGCCTCGGTCGGCGCTCGGATCAATGCCGTGACCACGGCGCAATCGACCGAAACGAGCAACCAGACCGCGTACCAGACCCAGATCTCGAACCTGTCGCAGACGGACTACGCCGCCGCGACGACCCAGTTGAGCAGCCAGGAAGTCGCGCTGCAGGCGGCCGAGGAGTCCTATGCTTCCCTGGCCAAACTGTCGCTGTTCAACTACATCTCCGGGTAAGCGGTGGTGCCTGTGATCCGCTGCGCAATTTCCCCAGTCCGCCTCCCGAGCGTTCAAGTTCTCCCCCGGCGCACCGATAAGGTACCTGACCGGAGGCACCCCAAGGGCTGCTACCCGGTGCAGTGCGACGGACGGGTGTCCGGCGCCTGAGAGAAACTTTCAGGAGTCCCTATACCATGTCACTCGTCCTTAACACGAACATTGATTCGCTCATCGCTCAGAACGCTCTGAGCACCTCGGGCAATCAATTGCAGACGTCCCTGCAGCAGCTCTCGACCGGTCTGCGTATCAATACCGCGGCTGACGACGCCGCCGGGTACGCGATCGTGCAGGGCATGACCTCGCAGATCGATGGCCTCAACCAGGCCTCGCAGAACGCGAACGACGGCGTGTCGCTCGCCCAGACCGCCTCGGGTGCGATGCAGGAAGTCACCAACGACCTGCAGTCCATGCGCGATCTCGCGGTGGAGTCGCTCAACGCTTCGAACAGCTCCGCTGACCGTAGCGACCTGAATGCGCAGTTCTCGCAGTTGATGAACGACATCAACAGCGTCGCCGCGCAGACCCAGTTCAACGGTGTGACCCTGCTCGACGGCAGCTTCCAGGGCGCGACCTTCCAGGTCGGTGCCAATGCCGGCCAGTCGATCACCATCGGCGCGATCTCGAGCGCGAGCGCCAGCTCCATCGGAACCTACTACAACGGCGCCGCCAGTGTCGCCGGTACCGTGAAGACCCCCGCCGGGGCGTCGATCACGACCACGGCGGGCACCGCCGGTGCTTACAATGCGACCAACCTCGCCGCCTCGACCGACCTCGGCACCGCGGTTGCCGGCGCCTCAGTGACGCTGAGCGTGAACGTGGATGGCACGTCGTATACCACCAGCGCGGTCACCCTGAGCGGCACCCAGAGCACGGACCTCAAGAGCATTGCTGCGGCCGTCAACCAGGCGCTGAGCTCTGCCGGCGGCCTCGTTGCCACCGTCAACAGCGCGGGCACGGGCATTCAGCTGAACGGCACCGAAGCTGCCGGCGCTGGAGACGTCGTGAAGTTCTCGGTGGCGAGCGCGACGGACGCGTCCGGTAATGCAATCGCTGCGGGCACGATCACGACGAATAGCCCTGCCATCACCACGGACCTCGGCCTCGACAGCTCCGACACCGTCGGCGCCTACACGCCGACCGGCGGCACTGCGACGACGACTTCGTCGGCCCAGTACCTGAGCGGCCTCAACGTGACCACGGTGGACAACTCGAACCTCACGTTGATCTCGATCGACAATGCGCTGCAGCAGCTTGCAACGAGCAGCGCGGATCTGGGTGCGTATCAGAACCGGTTCCAGGCCGCCATCACGGGCCTGAGCACCGACTCGACGAACCTGAGCTCCGCTGAAAGCTCGATCGCGGATACGGACTACGCTGCGGCGACCTCGAACCTCTCGAAGTCGCAGATCCTGCAGCAGGCGGGCACGGCGATGGTGGCTCAGGCCAATACCATCCCGCAGAACATCCTCACGCTGCTGCAGAAGTTGGCGTAAGGGAGACCCGCTGAAAACAGGAGTCTTCAGCCACTAGCAATCCCGAGGGTGGGCGCCGCAAGGCCCCACCCTCGTTTTGCTTCCAGCACGAAAGAACGATGAGATGACCACCACTTCCAGCGTCTCCGGCAGCGGCCAGCCGATCGTCTCCGTGGCCAGCAGCAACAGCGCTGGCGCGGCCGGCGGCTCGGTGATCAACGTCAGCGAGCTCGTATCCGAGCTCGTGTCGGCCACCCAGAGCCCACAGGAATCGATCATCTCCAATCAGACAGGGGCGGTCACGTCCGAAATTTCGGCCGTGGGCACCCTGCAGAGCGCGCTCTCCACGTTCCAGTCTTCGCTGAGCACGCTGGATACTCCGGAAGCATTCGGCAGCGAAAGCGCCACCAGCAGCAACACCGCGGCCTTCACGGCAACCGCGGGATCCGATGCGGTACTCGGCAGCTACTCGGTCAGCGTGACCCAGCTGGCGCAGGCGCAGCAGATCGTCTCCAACCCCTTCGTGGGCGGCGCCTCCGCCGCCACCGGTACCGGGACACTGCAGCTCTCGCTGGGAGGCACGAGTTTCAGCGTCGCGATCGACTCGAGCAACGATACCGTTGCAGGGATCGCCGGCGCAATCAATTCAGCTACCGGCAATCCCGGGATCGCGGCCAGCGTGGTCACGGGCACCGACGGCGCGCACCTGGTCCTGACCTCGTCTCTGACGGGCGCTTCCAACGCCATTCAGATCAGCGAGACCGACGGCGGCACAGGGCTGTCGGATCTGACTTATGGCACCGGCAATACAGCCAACTACACGGAGCCCGCCGGCGGCGCACCGCAGGACGCCGAGTTCAGCATAGCGGGCGTTGCCTACACCAGCGCCAGTAACACGGTCACGGACGCGCTGAGCGGTGTCACTCTGAGTCTGCTCGGCACCACGACCACGACGTCTTCCACCGGAACGACCACGGACACGCCGGCCACCCTGACGGTAGCCACGAACACGTCGGACATCGTGACCAATATCCAGGCGTTCGTTTCGGCCTACAACACTATGCAGGCCTCGCTCGCCTCTCTCGGCAGCTACAATTCCACGACAGGTCAGGCGGGCCCCATGATGGGCAACCCCCTGCTGCTCGGCATCCAGAACGAGCTCAATTCGGCGCTCTACAGCATCGTCAATACGGGGTCGACGACCTACAACTCGCTGGCGAGCATCGGTATTACGACCAACAGCGACGGCTCGCTCAGCCTGAATCAGACGACTCTGTCGACGGCGCTTTCCGCCGACTACAGCGCCGTCAGCCAGCTGTTCAGCGGCAGCAACGGCATCGCCACCGGGCTCAACAGCCAGATCACCTCCGACCTCGGCGCCGGCGGCCCGATAGCCACGACCAGCCAGACCCTGGTGCAGCAGGAGAACGCGCTGACCCAGCGGAGCGATC
This sequence comes from uncultured Pseudomonadota bacterium, assembly GCA_963726045.1. Taxonomy (GTDB): domain Bacteria; phylum Pseudomonadota; class Gammaproteobacteria; order Steroidobacterales; family Steroidobacteraceae; genus 13-2-20CM-66-19. The sequence goes on along the minus strand of CAVSAZ010000004.1, from coordinate 1,363,484 downwards.
AGCTGCAGCAACAGATGAACGCGCTCTCGGCCAGCCTGACCCAGCAGTATTCGTCGCTCAATACGCTGCTGTCCTCGTTGCAGACGACCTCCTCTTACCTCACGCAGGCATTCGCCAGCCTGCCGCAAGTGCAGGGATCGCAGAGCGCCTGAGGCCGGGCGCGCTCAAGTTCCGCACCCCCGAGCCGCTATCTGCGGTATCGGCAACCGACGGAATTGAGCTCGTGAACCCCTATTCGCCGCAGTCGAAACTCGCCGCCTACCGCAGTGTCAGCGCGCATGGCGCGGTGGCCGACAACCACCCGCATGCGCTGGTTCTCACGGTATTCGATGCCACCATCGAGCGCTTGAACGCCGCGCGCGCCTGCATCGAACGGAGCGAGGTCCGTCGCATGGCCGGCCTGCTCCACAGCGCCGTGATCCTGATCGCCGAGCTGCGCGGCAGCCTCGACCTGCAGAAGGGCGGCCCGCTGGCGCAGAACCTGAGCAACCTGTACGAGTACATGACGCGCCGCCTGATGCACGCCAACCTCAACAGCGATGCCGACGCAGTCACGGAAGTCGCCCGCCTGCTCGCGGAGATCCGCGGCGCCTGGGTGGCCATCGGCCCGGAAGTGAGAGGTCAGTCGCAGTCGAGCGCCGCCTAGGCCTGGCGGACACCGACCTGTCTCCCGGCGCACGGAGTGCATAGGGAGAAGTCCGTTAGGGCGCAGGGAGAAATGCGACATATTTCGCTGCGGCAGTGAACTTATCCTGCCAAGGTGGCGTCCATGAGCAGACGCCAGTCTCCCGCCAGGTCGGGGCCGCAATCCGTGGTACGGACACCCGCCGCAGCCCCGCCGCCGGAGGCGATCCAGAAGGCGTGGGAATGCTTCAGTCGGGGCGAGCGCGATCAGGCCGAGTCCCTCGGTCGGTCGATTCTCAAGAGCCAGCCGGATCACGCCGGCGCATTGGTCCTGGTCGGGATCATTTTCGCGCAGACGCGGCGCAGCGAGGAGGCGGCGCAACTGCTCGGGCTCGCCGCGGCGCGCCTGCCAAACGACCCTTCGGTACACAACAACTACGGCAACGTGCTCCGCGATCTCGGGCGGCACGTCAGTGCCCTCACCTCTTACGAGCGTGCGCTTGCCCTCAAGCCGGATTACGTCGAGGCCCATTACAACCGGGCGCTGGTGCTGCAGGACCTGCGACGCTTCGAGGATGCGATCGTGGGCTACGACCGGACACTGGCGTTCGTACCTGGGCACGCGAGCGCCCACAATAATCGCGGCGCCGCTCTGCAGGAGCTGGGACGCTGTGAAGCGGCGGTGGCGAGCTACGATCAGGCCATTGCCGTAAAGCCCGATTACGCGGCGGCGCATAACAACCGGGGCACCGCCCTGGCGAAACTGCAGCGCTTCGAGCCGGCGCTCGCCAGCTATGAACGCGCGCTCACGCTGCAACCGAATTTCGCCGACGCCCACAACAATCGCGGCGCGGCGCTGCGGGAGCTCAGTCGCCTGGAGGAAGCCGCGGCGAGCTTCGAGCGGGCCGTCACTGCGCGCCCCGACCATGCCGAGGCGCACAACAACCGCGGCGTCACGCTGCGGGAGCTGGATCGCCCCGAGGAAGCGCTCGCGTGCTACGACCGCGCGATTGCCATCAGCCCGGACTATGCCGAGGCACACAACAATCGGGGCGTCGCGCTGCGCGACCTGAAGCGCCTCGGGGAGGCTCTCGTCAGCTTCGCCCGGGCGCTCGATCTCAAGCCGGAGTATCCGGAAGCTCTGCTCAATCAGGGCGGGACGCTGCACGAGCTGCGGCGCTTCCACGAGGCGCTGGGGAGTCACGAGCGCGTCCTGGCGCTGAAGTCGGATTACGCGGATGCTTACCGCAACCAGGGACTCACCCTGCAGGAGCTCGCGCGGCCCGATGAAGCTCTGGCCAGCTACGAGCGCGCACTCGCGCTCACTCCGGCGGCGAAATTCCTCGCCGGCATCTGCCAGCACGCGCGAATGCGCATCTGCGATTGGAGTGGCTTCGACAGCACCCTGGCGACGCTGACTGCCGCGATAGAGGCCGGCCGTCTGGCCATCACACCCTTCCCGGCGCTCGCCCTGTTCGATTCTCCCCGCCTGCAGCGCAAGGTTGCGGCGGGCTGGGCACGCGAGGAATGCCAGCCAAAACGCAAGCTACCGCCGCTGCGGTGCTATCCCGCGCACGCCAAAATCCGGGTGGGCTATTTCTCCGCCGACTTCCGCAATCACGCGGTCTCCGCTCTCGCCGCGGAGCTCTTCGAGCTGCACGATCGCTCGCGCTTCGAGCTCACCGCTTTCTCCCTGGGTCCCGATGTCCGCGACGAGCTGCGGGCGCGGGTCGAGCAGTCATTCGACCGCTTCATCACCCTCGCCGGCCGTCCGGATGAGCAAGTTGCCGCTCTGGCGCGCAGCCTGGAGATCGACATCGCCGTCGATCTCGGCGGCTATACCCAACACGCCCGGCCGCGAATCTTCGCCCTGCGGGCGGCGCCGGTTCAGGTGAGCTATCTCGGCTTTCTCGGCACCATGGGGTCGGACTTCATGGATTACCTGCTCGCCGACGAGAGCCTGGTGCCGCGCGAGCAGCGGCGATACTACACGGAGCGAATAGCCTATCTGCCGTGTTATCAGGCGAACGACACCAAAAGACCCGTCTCCGACCGGGTGTTCACCCGCACCGAGCTGGGCATCCCGGGAAGCGGCATCGTATTCTGTTGCTTCAACGCGAGCTACAAGATCACACCCGAAACCTTTGCCAGCTGGATGCGGATCCTCACGGGTGCGCCGGGCAGCACCCTGCTGCTGCTCGCCGACAGCGCGGCAACCCGTCTCAATTTGAAGCGGGAAGCGGCCGCCGCCGGCGTGGATCCGGCGCGACTCGTCTTCGCCGGCCGAGTTCCCTACGGCGATTACCTCGCGCGCTACCGCGCCGCGGATCTGTTCCTCGATACCCTGCCTTACAACGCCGGCACGACGGCAAGCGATGCACTCTGGGCTGGGTTACCGGTTCTCACCTGCGCCGGCGACTCGTTTCCGGCGCGGATGGGCGCGAGTCTGCTCACGGCGGTCGGGCTGCGGGAGCTCATCGCCCACGACCGTCCGACCTATGAGCGGTTGGCAATCGAGCTCGCGCGGGAGCCTGGCCGACTGACCGGCATCCGCGAGAAGCTGGGCGCGACACGCGGCAGTACGGCGCTTTTCGACGCCCGCCGACTCGCCCGCAGTCTCGAGGCGCTCTACGTACGAATGTATGAGCGGCAGCGGCTCGGCCTCCTCCCTGAGCACCTGTCGTGAGCAACGCCCGCATACATCAGATCCATTACTCGGAGCAGACCCGTTCCGAGCTCGACCCCGGCTTCCTGCCCCTCGACAACGGCGCGAACGAGCGGCCGGACTGGCGGGAATACTGGCCGATGCGCCGCTTCCTCCTCGGCCAGGAACTCGAGCAGGATTGCTATTACGGTTTCCTTTCGCCCAAGTTCAAGCAAAAGACCACGTTGACGGCGGCCACCGTGCACGATTTCGTGCGCCAGCGCGGCGGGGCCGCCGACGTGATCTCGTTCTCGCCGTTCTTCGACCAGATGGCGTTTCCGCTCAACATCCTGGAGCTCGCGGCCTCCAATCACGACTGCCGCGATACCTTCACACAGTGTGCGCAGCTGATTGCACCGGGGTTCGACATCGAGCGCAGCGTCATGAGCTCGCTCGATACCGTGTTCTGCAATTATTTCGTGGCCAAGCCGCGTTTCTGGCGCGAATGGCTCGCGAAGTGCGAACTCTTGTTCGAGCTGGCCGAGCAGGGAGTGACACCGCTCGGGCAGGCACTGAGTCGCGTGGTGACCTACGGGACGGCCACCGCTCCCGCGAAGGTTTTCGTCATCGAAAGAGTGGCATCGCTGCTGCTGTGGTCGCAGCACGAGTGGAAAGTCGCGTGCTTCAATCCCATCCTGCTGCCGCAGGCATCCGCGAAGCTCGTGCAAGTGGCTGGCGGACCTGACCTGCTGACGCTGGATGCGCTGAAGATCGCGTTCCGGCAGAGCGGCACCGAGCACTACGTGGCTCTGTATCGGCACGTCCGCGAACAGATCATCCAGCGTGCGAACCGCGCGGCCAACGGGGCTGGCGCGCCAAGCCCCGCCGCTTCACAAACAACAACGACCTCAGAACCGGTCACTACCGCGCCCCGCGGCGCTTCCCGGTACGACCGCGAGATCAAAGTGGACAGCAACGATCCGCTGTCTCGCTTCGCGCGGCGGCTGCCGGCCGGAGCCACGGTCCTCGACCTGGGCTGTGGACCGGGCGTTCTCGGCCGCCTCACGGCAAGCCTCGAGAAGACCTGTACGTTCGATGCCGTCGAGGGCGACCCGGAAGCCGTCACGATGGCTCGCGGATTCTATCGGCACATCATTGCGGCCGACCTGCAGAACGCGGATCTGGCCGCGTTGTTTCCGGAACGCAAATACGACTTCATCGTGCTCGCCGACGTGATCGAGCATCTCGAGGCACCCGGTCGGCTGCTGCGCCGCCTGCCGACGCTGCTCGCGCCGCAGGGCCGGCTGCTGATCTCGCTGCCACACGTCGGCTATGCCGCCCTGGTGGCCGAGTTACTGGCCGGCCAGTTCACGTATCGCCCGCACGGATTGATCGACCGGACTCATCTTCGCTTCTTCACCCGCGATTCCGCCGCCCGTCTGCTCGCGCTCAACGGCTTCGCCGTCGCGGCGACGGATGACATCGTCAGGCCGGCGGTAATGTCGGAGTTCGGCGCGGCCAATCTGGATGCGCTCGACCCCGTGGTGCGGAGCGCGCTGCTCACCCGCCCCGATGCGCTCCTTTATCAGATGTTGATAGAGGCGACGCCCACGGGCCAGCCTGCCACCGACGGAGACCTGTCGCAGGCTTTGATTCAACGCAACGTGGACGCGTAACTGAGGTATCCCACCATGGTTGATGATGTCCGGGCGATCGCTTTTTATCTGCCCCAGTATTACCCGACGCCGGAGAACGATGCCTGGTGGGGTCGCGGTTTCACGGAGTGGACCAAGGTCGTCGAAGGCCGGCCGCTCTTTCACGGCCACTATCAGCCGCAGCTGCCTGCGGATCTCGGCTTCTACGACCTGCGCGTACCGGAGGTGCGACAAGCGCAGGCGCAGATGGCCCGGCAATACGGCATCCACGGCTTCTGTTACTACCACTACTGGCTCGACGGCAGGCGTCTCCTCGACCGCCCTTTCGCCGAGGTGCTCGCCTCCGGCAAGCCGGATTTTCCGTTCTGTCTCTGCTGGGCGAATCACAACTGGACACGGCGTTGGGACGGATTGAACAGCGAAGTCCTGATAGCGCAGAACCACACGCTCGCGGGCGACCGCGCCATGATCCGCGAGCTCATTCCGGCGTTTCGCGATCCGCGTTACATTCGAGTACGGGGACGACCGCTGTTCCTGGTCTACCGCGCCAGCGAGCTGTCGGATCCGCGAGCCGTCGCCCGGGCGTGGCGCGAAGAGGCGGCGGCGGCGGGCCTGCCGGGCCTTTATCTGGTTCGCGCCGAAGTGCATGACGATGCCCATGCGCAGCAGGATCCGGCGCAGATCGGGTTCGATGCCGCCTACGAATTCCCGCCGCACGGCATCCGAGTCGCGACGCCGAGCAGCGCCACTCCCGGCCTCGATCCGACATTCAGCGGCCTGGCGTATGAATACGCGGAAGTCGCGCGCGATTTCGCTACCCGACCGACCCCGCACTATCGCCGCTTTCACGCCGTCATGCCTTCCTGGGACAACACCGCCCGTGTCGGGCGGCGTGCGCACATGGCCGTCAACTCGAGCCCGGAGGCTTACCGGAGCTGGCTGGAGATCGTCGCCAACCGCACGCGCCGGGAACAGGAAGGAGATGAGCGGCTGGTGTTCATCAACGGCTGGAACGAATGGGCTGAAGGATGTCATCTCGAGCCCGATCGGCGCCACGGCCTGGCCTGGCTCGAGGCCACACGCGCAGCCCTGAGTGGCACCTCACCCGAGGTCAGCCTTGACCGGTCGCAGGAAAGCAATGTTCCGCTCTACGGTCGCATCGAGCGGCTGGCCGAGGAGCTGGGCCTCGGTGGCGCGAGCCCCGAGCTCGTCCTGCGCGAGGCATCGGCTCTCGCACGGCGTTGGAGCGCCGACGTCGCGAGGCGCGATGACGTGATCGCCGCGCTGAACGAAAAGCTCGCGCACATCACGGCGTCTCTTGCCGGGCAGCAACGCGGTGACAGCGACCGCGACGGTACCGCACAGGCACCCGCGGAACGGCTGGCTTCGTGAAAGTTCGGGTCATTTGTGCCACACGCGCGGAGAGGGACGCATTTTTTGCCTCCACCGCGCTCGGCAGATCTCTCTCCGTGCATCGACCTGCGGGGGTTGAGCTGCGCATATTTGCACGCAACACCGCGGGGCTCCCGTCGGTGTACAACGCCGCCATCGACGAATCGATTTCGGACCCGGCGATACTGCTCTTTGTCCATGACGACGTTCATTTGTGCGATTTTCACTGGACCGACACCCTGAACCAGGCGCTGGAGCAGTTCGCGATCGTCGGCGTTGCCGGCAATCGTCGCCGGGTCGCCCGCCAGCCGGCGTGGTGTTTCCTCGATGAAAGATTCACGCCCGATCGGCGGGAGAATCTGAGTGGCGTCGTCGGGCATGGGCGCGGTTTTCCCGCTGAGCGGATCGAAGTGTTCGGACCGAGCGGGCAGCAGGTTAGTCTGCTGGACGGCGTGCTCCTCGCGGTCAAGAGCGAGACCCTGCGCGACAAAGCACTCCGTTTCGACGAGCGTTTCGATTTCCATTTCTATGACCTCGACTTTTGCCGCCAAGCCGAGAGCGCTGGACTCTCCATGGGAACCTGCCGGCTCTCCCTGGTGCACGAGAGCAAGGGCAGCTTTGGCGGTGAAGGGTGGCGACGCGGCTACGAGCGCTACCTGGAGAAGTGGAGAAATTGACCGCCATAACGGCAGTAGGGGGCGCGGCGGGTCGCGCCACCGTCCTTTTTGTCTTCGGCATGGGACGATCCGGCAGCTCGGCGCTCGCCAGAGTGCTTTCATTTTGCGGCGCCACTCTGCCAGGCGCTCTCATCGAAGCCACGGAGGCCAATCCGCTCGGGCATTGGGAGCCGCGCGACGCTCTCGAGATCAATGAGACGTTCCTGTCCCGGCATGGCGCAAGCTGGCACGATCCTACGCTGCGTCTGCAAGGAGAGCTTGCCTTCAGCAGCGAGGTCAGCGCCATTTACCTGGCCCAGATTCGGGCGTTTCTTCGCGCTCAGCCGGCAACACCGCTTCTCCTCATCAAGGAGCCGAGGATTACCGCGCTGTCGAAGTTCTGGTTCGAGGCCGCATCCGAGCTCGGCTTGTCCATCCGCGCCGTGATACCTGTGCGCCACCCGGAGGAGGTGATCGCTTCCCTGGCGGCCCGCGATCGCGCATCGCCCGAGCTCGCGAGTGCCCTATGGCTGAAATACAACCTGCTGGCCGAGCGCGAGTCGCGCTCTCTACCTCGCGTTTTCGTCGAGTACGCAAACCTGCTGCGCGACTGGCGCAGCGAAGTCTCACGGATCGCCGCAACGCTGTCGGTGGATCTTTCCGTGCGGGACGAAAGAGCGATCGACCAGTTTCTGAGGCAAGACCTGTGGCGCCAGCGACACGCGGGTGAAATCTCCGAGGCCTTCGGTATCCCGTGGGTTTCGCGCGCATACGCCGCGCTCTCCGCGGCATCGCGCGACGAGCCCTGCGACACCGACGCTCTCGATGAGATCTTCGCCGTCTATCGCGCCTGCGAACGCTCCTTCCGCGGCGCTCTTGAAGAATTCCGCAGCCGCTTCGAACCAGCGAGAACGCCGGGCGATGGCGGCGGTCGAGCCATCCTTGACGGCCGTGCTTCCGAGCCCGTGCCGGCCACTCGCAACCCAGACATCTCCAGGCTGATCTATGCGGTGGCCGGGCGCGGGTCGCCGGCACTGACATCCTGCCTCAAGAGCCTCTGGTACCTCGAGCGCAATGCCGACGTCGTTGCCGCGCGCCTCGACCCTTGTGAGCACTGGTTTGCTTACGGCGCCAACGAGGGACGCCTCCCCTGTGACGATCCGCTGTCGCTTCTCGAGCGGCTCATGCGGGAGCGCACGGGTCCTGGACAAGCAGCCGCCGCCAAGTCCATGCAATCGTGACCGGCAGACAGCCTTCGCAAGCAGCCACCCGGGCGTGGCGGATCTACGCGAGTGGCCAGGCCGGGGAGGCGGAGTCTGTGTGTCGCTCGACGCTCGAGCACGAACCGGCGGACGTGGGCGTGCTCAGCCTGCTGGGTGTCATCCTGGCGCAGTCACGTCGCAGCGAAGAGGCCGCAGGGCTGTTCGCGCGAGCGGCCGCCCATGCACCGGATGACCCGGTCGCGCACATCAACTATGGCACCGTGCTGAGAGACCTTGGCCGACATGTCAGCGCCTTGCGCTCGTACGAGCGGGCGCTCGCCATCCAGCCGGAGCACGCCGAAGGCCACCACAACCGTGGCCTCACTTTTCAGGCTCTCAGACGCTACGGCGAAGCCTTGGATTGCCATGACCGCACCCTCGCCCTCGAGCCCCGCCATGCGGCTGCATGGAACGGCCGCGGTGAGGCTCTGCGCGCGCTCGGATGCCTCGAGGAAGCGCTCGAGAGCTACGCGCCGCGCTTTCCTCGAATCCTGATTACACCGACGCATACAACAATCGCGGCCTCGCTCTGCAGACCCTTGGCCGCTTCGGAGCGGCGCTGGCCAGCTTCGAGTGCGCGCTCGCACTGCAACCTGACAGCGCCGAGGGGCATAACAACCGTGGCGCCGCGTTGCACGAGCTTGGACGCTTTGAGGAGGCCCTGTCGAGCTTCCAGCGCGCATTGGCCTCGCAACCGGGCTATGCGCGGGCGCTCAACAATCTCGGCGTCACGCTTCATGAGCTCGAGCGCTACGATGAAGCGCTCTCGTGCCACGAGCGCGCGATCACGCTCGCACCTGATCTTGTCGACGCCCAAGACAACCGCGGCGTCACCCTTCGAGCACTCAGGCGGCTGCATGCTGCTCTGGCGAGCCATCAGGGCGCGCTCGCAAGCGATCCGAGCCACGTAAAAGCCCATGTGAACCAGGGCGCGGTCCTCTGGGACCTGGGGCGCCATCGGGAGGCACTCGCCAGCTACGAGCGGGCTCTGGCGCTTGAGCCACTGGCCGGAACCTACCGTAATGAAGCGGCAGCGTTGGAGGAGCTCGCCGAGTACGAAAACGCGATAGCGAGCTACGACCGCGCGCTCGCCCTTGAACCGGAAGCTGACTTCCTGCTTGGTGACTGTCGGCATGCGCGGGCGCAAGTCTGCGACTGGGCAGGCCTGGAGGCTGATCGGGCGCGCGTTGCCTCGGGTGTGAAACGGGGTCTGGCGGTCGTGCGTCCCTTCGCTGCGCTGTCACTTCTCGAATCTCCCGAGCTGCAACACAAAGCCGCCGAGATCTATGTCCGTAGGGAGTGCACACCACTACGGCCGTTGCCTGCCTTCGGGCCGCACCCTCCCCACGACAGGATTCGAATCGGCTATTTCTCATCCGACTTCCGCGCCCATGCGCTCACCTCGCTCACTGCCGAGCTGTTCGAGACACACGACCGCTCGAGCTTCGAACTGACTGCATTCTCCCTTGGCTCTGACGTACGGGATGCGGCGCGCGCGCGTGTCGAGCCGGCGTTCGACCGCTGGCTGTCTTTGCCCGGAAATTCGGACCGCGAGGTCGCGGCACTCGCGCGGCGGCTCGAGATCGACATCGCCGTCGATCTCGGCGGCTATACCCGTGGTGCGCGGCCGCGGATCTTCGCGCTGCGGGCCGCGCCCATCCAGGTGAGCTATCTCGGGTTCCTCGGCACCATGGGCGCCACCTCCACCGACTACCTCATCGCCGATGCCGTCATCGTCCCGCCGCAAAGCCGGCGGCACTACACTGAACAGATCGCTTATCTGCCGAGCTATCATCCCAACGATTCAAAGCGTGTCGTCCCGGAACGGATTCCCGCACGCGCCGAGCTCGGGCTGCCAGCCTGCGGCTTCGTCTTCTGCTGCTTCAACGCACACTACAAGATCAACCCCGAAATGCTTTCGAGCTGGGCGCGTATACTCGCAGCTGTGCCGGGTAGCGTGCTCTTGCTTCTGGGCGGCAATGCTGCCGGGGAGAAGAATCTGCGCCAAGCCGCCACCGATCTTGGCATGGATAGCGCGCGCCTCATCTTCGGTCGCAGACTGCCGTTTGAGCAGTATCTGGCTCGCTATGGCGCAGCTGATCTGTTCCTCGACACACTGCCCTACAATGCCGGCGCGACGGCAAACGATGCGCTCTGGTCGGGACTACCTGTGTTGACTTGCTGCGGCGAGACATTCGCGTCGCGGGTGGGCGCGAGCCTGCTCACGGCGGCTGGACTCCCGGAGCTCATCGCGTCGGACCGCAGAGGCTATGAGGAGTTGGCCATCGCCCTGGCAGCCGATAGGCCCCGCCTGACTGCGATCCGGAGCCGACTTATCACGGCGCGGCGAACCGCACCGCTTTTCGACACGCCCGCATTCACGGGAAGTCTCGAGTCGCTCTACCGCAGGATGTACGAGTACTGCCGCTCGGGACAGCCGCCGCAGCACCTGTTCTGACGGCGCCGACGGACGACTACTTCGAGAACGAGACGAACGCCAGGCAGTCGGTTTCGAGAGATCGCGCTGCCACGTTCACGGCCGTGGCGCCATTGCGGATGAGAGCGTCCGTGATCGGCTCGTGCCAGGCGATGATATCGCTCGCAATCGTCGGCCGCGGATCGAACATGTACCCGGAAACCAGTCCGCCCTTGACGGCCGCGGCTACCAGGTTGTGCACCAGCCCCTCGAACTGCTCGCGCCGATGCTGGTGGATGAGCACCTCCATGCAAAGGACGACGTCGGCTCGCAACCCCTCCAGGCTGACGCAATGGGCGAAATCGAGGCTTTCGAAGCGCCGCTGGGGGAACATCCGGCGATTGCGCGCGATGACGACTTCGGCGACATCCAGTCCCAGGTAGCCCGGCAGATGCGGCACCTGCCGAAGCACCTCATGATCGCCGCATCCCACATCCAGCACGGTGATTGGTGCCGCCTCCCGCAGGAAATCTTCGATGACCTTTTTCTTGTGCAGGAGGTTGGCGCCGCGCGAGCCTATGCCGGAGCCGAGGGAGGGATCGTCGGCATAGCGACGATTCCAGAACTCCCGATTGTCAAAGAGTTGGTTGTTTTTCGTCATCGCACGGTCAGTTGCTAGCGCACCCACGCGGGATTCAAGAATTTGTCGAGGTGGTCCCGCGTCGACGGCAACCTCGCGATCACGGCAACCGCCTCGGAGATTCGCTCGTTCAGCCGCGACAGACCGGCTCTGACGCCGTCGGCCATTCCGTTCACAACCAGAGTGCGATCCCCGTTGAAGAGCTGCGGAAAGTGCGGGATGTGGCCCGTGGTCAGATGCAGGGCATAGCAGGTGGAGATCTCGCGCAGCAGGTGTAGCACCGTATTCACGTGCGGGCTCAGGTACTCCACGTCCTCATCCAGCTCTTCCATCGCAAGGGCGAAACCCACCTGATCGACGTGCACCGCCCAACTTTCGAGCAGGTGACGGTTTCGCACGAGCCACGCCGCCCATTTGCGCCATGCCTCGGCGAGCTCACGCGCGCGGCTCTTGGGTGCGACGACAATACCGGCAGAGATATTATTGATGTGCGTCTCGCGGGTCCCCTCACTGCCAGTGAACAGGGCCATCCCGGGACGGTAGGGACGGTCGAGGCCACAGGCCGACAGAATCGATCTGAAGATCCGCGGCGGCGGGCATGCGTGATTGTTCGGTGCCGCGCGCACGCGGCCGCTGGTCAACAGGTGGCTGGGGTCACACACCCAATAGAGATCGGCGTCACATACCGCAGTGAAGTCGGCGTCGTGAGCACCAAGAAACGGCGCGATCTTGTTCGAATGGGGAGATCCCGCGACCACCGGATCAGCCGAACGTACTTCGATCTTCTGACTCCGTATCCAGTCGAGCAGATCGTGAGGGACGTCGCCCACGACGTAGATAAAAGGCTGAAAGTGACTCGGAAGATTGCGCGTCGCGCAAAGCGCCCAGAGAACGCACTCCACGTAGAATCGCGGATGCGCGTCCACCACGCAACACAGGGCAACGGTAGATTTGCGCATTGGGGTCATCGGCAGCGCGGCAATTCTCCGTAGCCCGGACCCGGCAATCCACGCTGCCCGTCACAGAGTTTGACAGAATCCGCCCAGGCAGCCCCGCGAGGCCCCCGTCACGGGTCAATTTCCGGGGGCTGCGGCCGATAAGGAGGTCGCAAGGCTATGGTCAGCCGGGTGCGAACATGAAGATTGTCCCTGCCGCCGAGTGCATTTTTCACGTGGAAGAACTGATCTCGACGGAGCTCTGCCGGACGATCATCGAAAACTACCATAGGGATCCGCGTAAACATCCGGGCTATACCGTCGGTGAGCAGGGCGATACGAAGCTGCAGGACGAGATCAAGGTCAGCACGGACCTGGAAATCATCAAGGGCGGCGACTGGACGGCCCCCTTCGACGAATTGAATCAGGCCGTCAACGCAGGCGTCACCAGCGTGGCGGCGCGGATTCCGCTGCTGCCGGCGTGGCCGCTCTGGTGGACGGGCTACAAGATTCAGCATTACCGCAGGAACGAGGGTCACTTCAAGTGGCACTTCGATGCCCTTGGGCCCGGCACCTGGCATCGTCAGATCGCCATGATCATCTATCTGAACTCAGTCGAGGAAGGCGGCGAGACGTGCTTCCATCGGCAGAACCTGCGCGTCAAGCCCGTCGCCGGCGATGGCCTCTTCTTTCCGACATTCTGGACCCACGCGCACTGCGGCGAGGTTCCCCGGTCGGAAGACAAGTACATCATTTCGTCGTTCGTCAGCTTCGTCATTCCTCCCGCTGAGCAGAAGCAGGTGTAGTCCGAGCGACCGGTCGCGCGGTCGCACCGGTCAAACTGATGCGGACATCGCTTCCCCTTCGTAGACCTGCGCCAAAGTGACGGTTAGCGCAATCGAGCGCAGCTCGATGGACGACTCGGGGGCTGCGAGGACGACGGGCGCCCAGTTCTGTTCCCGCCGAAATACCGTGACCTCCATAACGCTCTGCGCGATGATCACATACTCCTCCAGGGCCGCGATCTCTCGATAGGCGACGCGCTTTTCGTGTCGATCAACACCAGCGGTCGACGTCGAGAGCACTTCGACGATCAGCTTGGGATTGGCGATGTAACGATCCTCATTCGAGTCGCGATCACACACTACCATCACATCCGGATAGTAAGCGTGCGTATCGCGATTGACCTGCAGTCTCACCTTCACGTCTGATATGTAGGCGTCGCACACTCCACCCGCGAGGTGATTCGCGAAAGCACGATAGAGACGACCGGCGATACGGTTGTGCCGTTTCGTCACGCCGGTCATCGCAAATATCTCGCCGGCGATGTACTCGTGGCGGATGCGTGACTGCTCCTCGAATTGCAGATATTCCTCGAAAGTCATCGGAAATGACATCCCTCCCGCGTAGGCCGCCGACGGCTGGGCGATGCGACGGGGAGTCCGCATGAGAGATGACAACCACTCCGCCAATCTCTCGCACTCGGCGGGCGGCAACTTCAGGATGGTCTTTTCGATTTCGGGCAGGGTAGTCACGGCGACGGCTCCTCCGGAGCGATCTTGCTGCCCGCAATTCTTACCGACTCACGAATTCGACACCAGCGGCGGCCGGTATTTTTATAGAAACACCGAGAAATTAAACGACGTTGTTTACAGCGTCCGAATCGGACGTTAGTCAACAAACTGCCGCGCGTTCCGAAACAACCGCATCCACCCGCTGTATTCACTCGCGTCACGCGGGCGCCAGGAATTCTGGATGTAGCGGAACGATCGCTCCGGGTGCGGCATCGTGATGGTCACCCGGCCGTCGAGATTGCTGAGGGCGGCGAGGCCGAACGGCGAACCGCTCGGATTGAAGGGATAGCGGCTGGCAACACTGCGATCGTGATTGACGTAACGGAAGCCCACTAGCCCCTGTCGCACGCACTCCTCGGCCGCCGCCGCAGACTCGAACTCCGCGTGTCCCTCGCCATGCGCGACCGCGATCGGCAGGAACGAGCCCTCCATGCCCGCGAGCACCACCGACGGTGAGCGCAGCACCTCCACCAGTGTGAAGCGGGCCTCGATACTGCTCGCTGCGATTGCGCACGAAGCGCGGCCAGTGCGCGCTGCCGGGAATGATGCTCTTCAGGGCGGCAAACATCTGGCAGCCGTTGCATATGCCCAGGGAGAAGTCTCCGGCCGTTCGAAGAAGCGTTGAAACTCCTCGCGCAGCGCCGGATTGAACAGGATCGACTTCGCCCATCCCTCTCCCGCCCCGAGCACATCGCCATAAGAGAATCCACCGCAGGCAACGATGCCCGCGAAACTCCGCCAGCCGATGGCGGCCGGCGACGATGTCCGTCATATGAACGTCGTAGGGCGCGAATCCCGCCTGGTCGAACACCGCGGCGGTCTCAGTGTGGCTGTTGACGCCCTGCTCCCTCAGTATGGCCACCTCGGGTCGCGCTCCGCGTGCGATGCACGGCGCGGCGACGTCTTCCTCGGGATCGAAGCTCAATGCGACGTCGAGGCCCGGATCCGCCGTGGCCGTCTGCGCCGCGTATTCCTCATCAGCGCACTGCGGGTCGTCGCGCAGCCGCCGCATCCGCCAGGAGGTCTCCGACCAGGCGGCGCGCAGATCGGCCCAGGACTCATCGAGCAACCGATCGGCGCCGACATGGATACGAACCCTCAGCTCCGGCAGCGGCACGGCCACCCGCATTGCGAGCTCGGCGAGCCCGTGCCCTGCCAGCATCTCCCGCACCTCGCTCTCGGTCGCTGGCCGAAATCTGCAGGATCACGCCCAGCTCTTCCGCGAACAGCTGCGCCGGCGGCGAGCCGCTCTTCGTCCGGCAGACGATATCGAGGCCGCAGTGTCCAGCGAACGCCATCTCCAACAGTGTAGCCAGCAAGCCGCCGTCGGACCGATCGTGGTAGGCCAGCAGGAGGCCCGTCTCCCTCAGCTCCGGCAACGCAGCGGCCAGGCGCACCAGCCGTTGACGGTCGTCGAGGTCGGGAGGTTCCGCGCCAAGCTCACCGTAGACCTGCGCGAGCGCCGAGCCTCCCAGCCGCCTTGCGCCCCGCGCCAAGGTCGATGAGCCACAGCGCCGTCGGACCGTCCTTCGTCGACAGTGCCGGCGTCAGGGTTCGCCGGACGTCGGCGACGGGCGCGAAAGCCGACACGATGAGCGACACCGGCGCGACCACGTTGCGCTCCACTCCGCCGTCGCGCCAGCTGGTTCGCATCGAGAGCGAATCCTTGCCCACGGGTATGGCGATGCCGAGCGCAGGACACAGCTCCTTGCCCACGGCCTGCACCGTCGCGTACAGCGCGGCGTCCTCACCCACCTCGCCACAGGCCGCCATCCAGTTGGCGGACAGGCGGATGGCAGCTCAGCGACCGCGACGTCCGCCGCCAGGATATTGGTGATGGCCTCCGCGACCGCGAGACGTCCCGAAGCGGGAGCATCCAACACCGCGACCGGCGTGCGCTCTCCCATCGACATCGCCTCGCCCGCATGGCCGCGATAGTCGGCCACGGTCACCGCCACATCGCTCACCGGCACCTGCCATGGGCCGACGAGCGGATCGCGGCTCACCATGCCACCGACGGTCCGGTCGCCTATGGTGATGAGGAATGTCTTGTCGGCCACGGCCGGCAGTCGCAGGACGCGATACACGGCCTCGTTCAGCTCGATACGGTTGAGATCGAGCGGCCGTGCCTCCATGGCCGCGCTGCGGACCTCGCGCACCATGCGCGGCGGCTTGCCGAGCAGCACTTCGATGCGGCATGTCCACGGGATTACCGCCGAGCAGCGGGTCGGTGACGGTGCAGCCGCCCCGTATCGTCGATGTCGCCGATGACCGCGTAAGGACAGCGCTCCCGCTCCGCAATCGCCGCGAAGACTGCCAACGATCGTGGGCGACACGACCACGACATAACGCTCCTGCGCCTCGTTGCACCAGAGCTCGAGCGGCGACATGCCGGGCTCGGTGCTCGGGATCGCGCGCAGGTCGATGCGCGCTCCTCTGTGACTATGGTCGACCGCTTCCGGCACCGCGTTGGAGAGCCCACCCGCGCCGACATCGTGGATGAGGACGATGGGGTTGGCCTCACCCAACTCCCAGCAACTGTCGATGGTCTCCTGCGCGCGGCGTTGGATTTCGGCGTTGCCGCGCTGTACCGAGGCGAAATCGAGGTCGGCGCTCGAGGCGCCGCTGCCCACCGAGGAGGCGGCGCCGCCGCCGAGGCCGATGAGCATCGCAGGGCCGCCCAGCACGATGAGCTTCGCGCCCACGGGTACGTCGGCTTTTTCGACATGGGGGCGCCGGATGTTGCCGAGCCCGCCGGCAATCATGATGGGCTTGTGATAGCCGCGCACGCGCCCGGGCGCATCCCCGGCAACAACGAGCTCGAAGGTGCGGAAGTAGCCGCAGATGGCCGGCCGGCCGAACTCGTTGTTGAACGAGGCGGCGCCGATCGGTCCCTCGAGCATGATGTCGAGCGCGGAGGCGATACGCCCGGGATCGAGGGCGGCCTCTCCCATGGCCGCTCGTAACCCGGAATGCGCAGGTTCGAGACCGAGAAGCCGGTGAGCCCCGCCTTCGGCCGCGCACCGCGGCCGGTCGCGCCCTCGTCGCGAATCTCACCGCCGGAACCGGTCGCCGCGCCCGGGAAGGGCGAGATCGCGGTCGGATGGTTGTGGGTCTCGACCTTCATCAGGATATCGATGGCCTCGCGGCTGTCGCCATAGGCGCCGGTTCGCGGGTCAGGGAAATAGCGTGCCCCAACCGCACCCTCCATGACCGCGGCGTTGTCGCGATAGGCCGAGAGCACGCCCTGCGGACTGCGCGCATGGGTGTACCGGATCATCTCGAACAGAGACTCTTCCCGCGCCCGACCGTCGATGATCCAGCGTGCGTTGAATATCTTGTGCCGGCAGTGCTCCGAATTGGCCTGCGCGAACATCATCAGCTCCGTGTCGGTCGGATCGCGGCCGATCTGCTTGAAGCTCGCGAGCAGATAGTCGATCTCATCGCCCGAGAGCGCGAGGCCCATCGCGCGATTCGCCTCCTCCAACGCGGCGCGGCCGCCGGCGAGCGCGATCCGGCGCGATGGACGGGGTTGCGAGTGACCGAACAAACGACCGGCCTCGGCGGCATCCAGCAGCGCCATTTCGGTCATGCGATCGAGCAACGCAGGGGCGAGTTGCGACAGCCGCTGCGGTCCAAGTGGCTGCCGGGCCGCGATGCGATACTCGATCCCGCGCTCGACCCGCTCCACCGCCGCCAGTCCGCAGACATGTGCGATATCCGTCGCCTTGCTGGACCAGGGCGAGATCGTCCCTGCACGCGGAACCACCAGCAGGCGCTCGGCCTGACCACCCTGATCACCGTTCTGCGGCTCGGTGGCGCGAGGTCCGTATGTCAGGAGCTGCCGCAGGATCCGAAGCTCGCCGTCATCGAGTGGACGCGTCAGGGAAACGAAATGTGCGAAATGAGATATCAGGCCGGTGACCGCCGGCTCCAGGGCAGTGACACGGGTGAGCAGCTTCTGGATCCGGAAGCCGGAAAGCGCCGGGGCGCCGGCGAGAATGAGCAGCCGTCCGCTCATCTACCTTTTGTCTCCCGGAGGCGGCGAATACAGCGGCATCGGGAACTGCGACACGTTGGCCCCGGTCTCGAGCGCGGTGATCTTGCTCACCCCCTGCTTCTTGACCTCGTCGATCCGCAGCACCGAGTGCAGCGGCAGGAAGGTGCGCTTGACCCCCGTGAATTCGCCTTTGATGCGCTCCTCGGAGGGGTCCAGGACCACGGATGAGCGCTCCCCGAACACCAGCTCCTCGACCTCGATGAACCCGAACAGCTCACCATGGCCCACTTTTCGGGCGTAAACCTCGTAAACCTTGCCCTGATTCACGAACAAGATCCGGAAAATGTGACTGGCTGCCATGGCTCGGGTGAGGCCCGCTGCTAGTTTGGGGCCGACATTATATTGCCGGGCGTGCCTGGGAAGCTGCCGCGCCCGCGCAATTGGCTCGGATTTTCGCAGCAATGGCCACTTGACTTCGGGGCACCATGACGCTTCGCTTGCGCGTCGTCAGCGATCACCGGCGGCAGCTCGCCGAGCGACATACCACCGTATTCGGCATGAGCGGCGGCTCCATCGGCCGCTCGGGCGACAATGATTGGGTGCTTCCGGACCCGGTGCGCTACGTTTCCGCGCACCATGCCCGTATCCATTTTCGCGACGGCTCCTTCTTTATCGAGGACCTGAGCACCAACGGGGTGTTCGTCAATGATCAGACCCAGGCGGTCGCCAAGCGGGGCTCGAGCGGCTATCAGCTGAAGAACGGCGATGTCCTGCGGATCGGCGACTATCAGATCGTCGTCGCCCTGGATACCGAAACCGTGCCCGAGATACCCGAGCTCGATACGGCAGCGGCCGTGCCCACCAGCATTCATGCGCTGCATCCCATCGGGCGCGCCGCGCAAACCGACATCGGCGCCATGCTCGACCTCGAGGAGCTCCTGGTCAGCGACAACGGGGCAGGCTCGGGCAGCTTCCAGCCGGTGAACGCGTACGGCCAGGCCATCCCTGGCGCGCGCGCGGCCACGGCCCTCGCCACCAAACCAGAGCCCGTCCCCGAACCCAGTGACGACTCCCTGGCCCGCCGCATCGCGCGGCTTGCCAAGGCGGCAGGCCGTGACGCGCGCGGGGCAAGCTCCCCCGCTCTCTACGACGTGCACTCGGGGCTACAGGCCTTATGTCGCGGCGCGGGCATCGACCAGGAGAAGTTGCCGGCGGACGCCCAAACGCGTCTGCTGCACCTCGCCGGACAGCTCCTGCGGGAGGCCCTGGTAGGTCTCAAGGACCTGGAGCGTTGCCGCAGCGAGCTGCGCGACCGCTTCCGCATCGAGCTGCCGCCCCCGGAGCCGGACGATCCGCGGCCCTCGCTGGTGCGTCTCACCGTCGATGAGCTCCTGCTCGACATTCTGCTGCAGCATGAGAGCCGCAGCATCGATGCCGTGCAGTGGCTGCGGGAAGCGGTCGGCGAAGCCAAGTCGCACGAGCAGGCGGCGGCGCAGGCCATGCGCTCCGCGTTCGTCGAGTTCCTCGACCGGCTCGACCCGGCGGAGCTCGAAGCCCGCTTCGAACGGACTGCTCGCCGCGGCAAAACCAAGTCGGCCGACAAATCTCAGTATTGGGAACTGTTCACGACCTTCTACCGCAACCTCATCGAGATGCCTGCGGACCATCTGCCGCATACGTTCGTCGAAGCGTTCGCGGCCGCCTATCGAGAAGCCGTCAAAAAGAAAGCGTAACGACGCGTTGCATCCATTCCGGCGCGGTGGCGCATCTCTCCTGGTGAGTCGCAATCACCTATGCTGGAGAGAGAATGCACATCGATGCCCTTGCCGAGGCGATCGTCGCCGCGGCGTTCTGGATCTTCGTCACGGTGTCCGCCTACGCGGCCATCAAATACGATTTCCGCAAGCGCGAGCTCGCCATGGAGTCCCTGCGAGCCGCCATCGAGCGCGGCCAGCCGCTCGAGGCGGCCGTGGTGGAGCAGATTCTCAGCCGACACTCCGATTCGGGCTCCGATGACGCCGGGGATCTTGCACCGTACCTGCAGATCGGCGGCATCATCACCATCGCCAGCGGCATCGGCGTCTTCGTCGCCGCATTCTTCGTCGGCCTGCAGTTCCCGATCGCGAAGCTGCCGCTGCTCGGCGTCGGCGCCCTGGCGGTCTGCGTCGGGGCGGGAATGCTGGTCGCGGCCCGGGCGCTCGGCCGCTACAGCCCGCGCCGGGGCTCGCCGGATAGCGTGGCGTGAGTCGTGAACTGTCGCGCGCAGCCCTTGGCGCGGCAGCGGAGACCACCCTGACAGGCCTCGCCATCGGCGGCGATGATTCGGCATACGGCGAGCTCGTGCGCCGGCGTCAGTCATGGATCCGGCAACTGCTGCGTCGACTGTGCAGAGATCCCGCGCTCGCGGACGATCTCGCCCAGCAGTCGTTTCTCCAGGCCTGGCGCCGGATCCGCACGCTGCAGTCCCCGGCCGCCCTCGGCGGGTGGCTGCGAAAGATCGCCGTCAACACGTGGCTGCAACACATCCGCACGCGTGGCGATCTCATGATGGCTCCAGCGCCCGACGAGCCGTCCGAGCGCTACGATGCCCTGGCACACCAGCCCTCGGTTGCCGAGCGCATCGACCTCGATCGCGCCCTGGCGCAGTTGCCCACGGACGTTCGGGTGTGCATCGTGCTCGCCTACGGCGAGCACATGAGCCATCGCGAGATTGCCGATGCGACGGCCCTTCCGCTCGGCACCGTCAAATCGCATATTTCCCGCGGAGCCGCCCGGCTGCGCGACCTGCTGCGCGCCTACGAGGCAACATCATGAGCGAGCTCGACGACACATTGTCCCGACTCTTCGCCTCGGCCCGGGAGACCCTTCCGGCCGAAGAGTTCCTGCAGGGCCTCGCGACCGGCGTCGGTCATGCCCGCCGCAAGCGCGCCATCGGGCGTACGGCGCTCGTTCTGGCGGCTGTGGCGGTCGCCGGCGCGTTGACGCCCTACATTGCGGCGGGCTCGCTCACAGTGGCGAGTCATGTCGCCGAATGCCTGCCGGCGCTCGTAGTTGCGCCGTCGTCTCCCGTCGTATGGCTCTGTACGGCGGCGCTCACCGCCTGGGGCCTGCGCCGTGCCCGGCGCATGTCATGACCGTTCAGAACGGGTAGCCGATGCCGGAGAAGATGGCCGCTCCCTCGCTACCGTAGCCGACGTCGACATAACCCACGACGAAGGGCGGTGCGACACCGCGGAAACCGACTCCGGCAATCTTGTGCAGATTCGAGAGCGGCATCGTGTCGAGTTGCGAGAACACGCGGCCAACATCGACGAACGGCGCCACCTCCAGATTCAGGCGGGTGGAGGCGACGCGAATCGAGCCGATTCTCTGGCGCAGCTCGACGGTCGCCGAGAAGGCGTTGCGATCGTAGAAGCGTCCGGCGCCGTAACCGCGCAGCGGCTGGGTACCGCCAATCACGCTGTCGCTGCCGCCGAGCGTACTGAGCGCCCAGAACGGGGCATTTTCGGCCTGCGGCATGTACCGCAGGGCGGCGTGAGCCGCGAGGATGCTGCTGTGCGTTATCGGCCAGAACACACGGCCGTCGATCCCGGCCTCGCTGTAGAGCGAGTCATTGAGAATTCCGGCGCGGCTCGCCATCCCGCCATACACCACCCACTCCATGCCGCGACTCGGCACGGTGACATCGTCGCGGGTGTCATAGACGATCGCGAGGCGGTGCAGCAACTCCTTGGTCGTATGCAGGCCGGGGATGTTCGGGAACAGCGTGTAGAGCGAAGGAATCAGCGGCAGAGTTCCGGGCAGGACATCCAGGGCGCGCGCCCGCACCATGTACTGCAGCTGCCAGGCGTGGGTCAGATTGAACCCGATCTGCCCCTGCACCAGCTCCTGCTCCTCGGTGAAGTTTGTTTGGTTGCTCAGCAGCGCGCCGTTGCCGATTCCATAGAATCTCGGGGTGCCGTCCCGATCGTAGATCAAACTGAGATTGACCGACCAGCGCCGATTGCGCAGCCTGCCTTTCTGATATTCCCCGTCGATGCTGCGCTCGACCCGCTGTTTGATACCGCCGATGACCGACCATTGCTCGTCCGTGCTCGGATAGTCGTAGATCCGGCCGTGCGCTCCATAGCCGAAATAAGGGTTGTGGATGATATCCGGCGCAATGATCTGGCGGACATCGTTGTTCTGATCGGTTTTCAGCCATGTCGGAATGATCCCGACGGTGGTGCCGTTGTCGGGGTCGGCAGCAACTTCAGGGATCGGGATGAACGGCGCGGTGCGGGGATTGAACCAGCGGGAGAGGCCTGTCGCCCAGGATTTCGGCTTCGGCTTCGGTTTTGGCACCGACTGCGGCGCCTTCGTGAGGGGCACCGGCAGCTGGTGCGGCGGCACCGCCGTCACCTGGGCCGTCACCCCGCGGCTGAGCATGAGCGCCAGCAGCGCCGCTATCGCCTGCGCGGCTATCGCTCCCGTCCGGTGCCGCGCAACCGTCACCGCAGCAGTTCGCCGCAGCAGACCAACAGCCGGTCGATGTCTGCCGCGGACAGATCACCCATGGTCGAGATGCGAAACAATGTAGCCGCCAAGCACCCCTGGCCGGCATAGATGACGAAGCCCCGGGCCTTCAGCCCGTCGTGGAGCTTGGCGTAGGACGTGCTCGCGGGCATCCGGTACGAGCGCAGGACCACGGAAGACTCCTCGGGTGGCAACACGGTAGTGATATCGAGCTTAGCAAGACCCGTGCGCACCTGCTCGGCGAGCCCGGCGTAGCGCTGGTGCCGCGCCTGCCAGCCACCCTCCTCCGCGTGCTCCCGCAGCGCTTCGAGAAGCGCGTAGTGCGCCTGCACAGCGGGCGTGAACGGCGTATCGCGGCGCTCCTGCGCGGCCGCGGCCCGCGCCAGATCGAGGTAATACGTTCGGCTTACAGCGCGCTCCAGAGCGCGGCGGCGCACGATCGCAAATGCGACGCCCGGTACGCCGTGCAAACATTTGTTGGCGGTGGCCGCGACCGCCGCCAGGCTTTCGTCCGCGAACTCGAGCGGCTCGGCACCGAAGCTGCTGACGGTATCCAGCAACAGCTTCATGCCATGTTGCCGACACAATTCTCCGAGCGCGCGCAGATCGTTGAGTCGGCCCGTGGTCGTCTCGTGATGCACCGCCGCGAGGTGCGTGAAGCGCGTACCGCCATCGCGAGGCCCGTTCGCGACGCGTTTGGCGATCCCGGACAGATCGAGCGGCCGCATCCAGTCGCCCGTCATCCGCTCGTGCGCGATACGGTAGCGCGCGCAGATCTGCGCGATCCGCTCCCCGTAAACACCGTTCTCGGCCACCAGCACGTGCCCGTCCTGCGGCACGAGAGTGGACATCATGCCCTCCACCGCCCCGGTGCCGGAAGCTGTGATGAGCACCGGGCACCATTCCGCCGCGTCGAGGCCGTACACGGCGAGCAGGCGCTGCCGCGTTTCATCCTGCAGGTCGAAGAACTCGCTCTCACGATGACAGAGATCGGGCGCGAGCATGCTGCGACGCACGCGCTCGCTCAGCGTCACCGGGCCCGGATTGAGCAGCCGCATCAGCGCGCTCCGCAGTGTTGCAGCAACCGCTGCTTCACATCGACGGGGCTCATGGAGGGCCGCGGCAGGTCATGCGGCGTACCGGGTCGGATCAACAGACGGGCGAAGCCCGGACCCGAGATCGCCGGCGCCCGCAGCCAGTCGGCGATGCGGGCCACGTCGTCGGTTTCGAGCGCTGACGCATACCCGCACGCGGCGGCGATCTCCGCGAATGACACGGACGGTGAGACGGTTGCCTGGCCGCCGGTCGAATCATGCACACCGTTGTCGAGCAATAGATGGCGCAGGTTCGGTGGCCCATAAGCGCCGACCGTGGCGAAGGCTCCGAGCCGCATGAGCGCCGCGCCATCGCCGTCGAGCGCCACCACGGTCAGGTCCGGACGGGCGAGCGCGAGGCCGAGCGCCAGCGGCGCCACGCATCCCATCGAACCGACCATATAGAGTTGATTCGGCCGATCGGCGAGCGCGTACAGCTCGCGCCCGCAGAATCCGGTCGCCGCGAGCACGACAGTCGAGGCGAGCGGCGTGTGTGCGACCACCGCCTGGAGAGCCGCACGCCGCGACGACCGCGCCTCCGGGGCATGGCGATGCCGCTCGAGGACCGCGCCAGTCGGCGCGGCGCGGTGAGCCGGCCGTGCCTCCGCCTCGAGCGCATACGGCGCGACGCAGCCCTTCGGCATGACCAGAGCGTAAGGCCGTCCACTCTCGCGAAAGTGAGCCCTCGCCCGGTCGAGGGCGGCGCCAAGCCCGGACCGCTCCGCCGGAAAGAGCTCCCACGGAATCTCCATGGTGGTCAGCATCGCCGGCGTGATCGGCCCCATCAGCGCATGCTGCGGCTCATCGGCGACGCCCGGCTGGCCACGCCAGGTGACTATGAGGAGCAGCGGCAGGCGGAACGTCCAGGTGAGTGATGTCAGCGGACTCACGGCATTGCCGAGCCCCGAGTTCTGCATCATCGCAACGCCGCACGGCGCGCCGCCGTTCCCGAGCGTGGCTCCCGCGATCAGCGCGACCGCATCGCCCTCATTCGCCATCGAGAGATAGCGCAGCGAGGGGTCCTGTACGACATAGTTGATGAAGGGCGTCAGGTACGAGCAGGGCACCCCGGCGTACCACCCGAAGCCGCGCTCACGTGCCGCCTCGATGAAATCACGCGCCTCGATCATGGGCCCGGCGGCGGCGCCGGATCCGTCTCATCGGAGTCGCCGAAGCGCCGTTGAGCCTGCGCGAAATCAGCCGCGCGCCGAAAGTCCTCGAGGTCGTTGACTCCGCACCAGTGACCGTGGACGTACTGCACCTCGATGGCGGCTCCCTGGGCCATGAGCGAGTTGAGGAGGTGAGGCACATCCAGGCTGTCGAAGTCGGGACGCTGGCGCAACTCGCCCAGAACTTCCTTCAGTCGCACCAGGCCCGAGCGACTCACCTTCAATATCCCGATCCAGCGTCCGTGCGCGGCCCCAATGGAGACACTGGATTGTCCGTCCTGCGCTCCGGCCGCCGCATGCGCGGCATCCGCGGTACTGAATACCCCGCTCAGCAGGACCGGCGTGCCAAAGAGTCCACGATCATCACGCCGCGAGCAGTAGGCGAAATCGCGTACGGTACGATTGTTCTCCCCCGTCGGCGAGGAGTCTACCACCACGGCGAAATCGGCCTCACTCTCGACGAGGTCGCGCACCACATAGCTGCGAAACAACAGATCGCCGTAGGAAATCACGGTATCCGACTCGACCGCGTCGATGGCGCAGGCGAGTGAGGCCAGCTCGCCGGTTTGCGCGAATCGATGGTTGATGACCAGCCTGACCCCCGCCGTGTCAATTTTATCCGCGCGGTAGCCGCCGACGACGGTGATGTCGTTGACGCTCTCTTTCTTGAAGGCATCGACCAGCCAACGCAGCAGCGGTTTGCCGGCGATCGGCAGCATCACCTTCGGACGATCCACGGTCACCGCCTCGAGCCCCCGGCCGCGGCTCGCCGCCAGCACAATCGCGCTGCGGGAGGAGCGCGATGTCGACAGATAGAGGCGCTCGGCGGCCGAATACTCGTCGGCATCCTGCAGACGGAAGATTTCTTCGACCGATGCGATACGATCCTCCACGTTGACCAGTGTCTCGCTCTCGAAAATCTCCCGGGCCGTGCTCTGCATCGCCGCCGTGGCCGAGCGCAGCACATGGTTCGCCCAGATGACGACGCTGATGCCCGCCTTGCGAAACACATCGGTCGGCGTGCTGTAGTAACGCGTTGGGACGATGACGAGCGGCGCACGCCCGGCCCACTCGCGCGCGAAAGCGAGGATCTCATCGGGTTTCGACAGCTTGCTGTGAATCAGAATCGCATCCGCGCCGGCGCGGTGGTACGCCTCCGCGCGGCGCAGCGCCTCCTCCATCCCCCACCCGGCGATCAGCGCTTCGACCCGGGCGACGATCGAGAAGTCCGGATCGAGCTGCGCGCTCTTGCCGGCAGCGATCTTGCCGCAGAACTCGCCGATCTCGGCCAGCGGCTGGCGATCGCCGTTGAGAAAGCTGTTGGTCTTCGGAAACTGCTTGTCCTCGATGCATACCCCGGCGATGCCGCGCTGCTCGAGCTTGCGCACCAGGCGGCGCACGTTGTTGAAATTACCGTAGCCGGTATCGCCGTCGAGCAGAATGGGCAGATTGCTGGCGTCCGCCATGAACTCCAGCATGTCCACGACCTGCGTCCAGCTCGCCTCGTTGTTGTCGCGGACGCCGAATTGCGCGGAGATCGACAGCCCCGATGCCCAGATGCCCTGGAAGCCTGCCTCGCGCACGATGCGCGCCGACAGGCCGTTGTGCGCCTCCATGAGGAATTCCAGCCGATTGCTGAGCAGCATGCGCCGCAGCGCCGCGCTGCGGCTGCGGGGCGCCTCGAATCGGCCCTGGGGATCGGCACTCATCATCATACCTCCAACTGGGGGAGCACTTCGTGCGTGGCGCGCGCCACATCGGCCGGGAAGTCGATCTCGATCCAGGGCGCGCCCGTCACATCACATACCTCGAAACGCTGGCTGCGCTCGCGCAGCAGATCTCTGACCGCCTCCTCGTGCGGCAGGTGCGCGCGCGAGCTGGCAACGTGGTCTGCCACGATTGCCGCCAGCCGTCGTGAGGCCAGCTCATCGAAACGGAAAAAGCCGACCGACTCGCCTATGGTGTCGCACTCGAGCCCAGGCTCGAGCCTTTTGCGCAGCTCGATGGGCACTCCGGCGACCACGCACACTTTCACAGGCTCCTCGCCGGCCTCGAACTCGCGGTCGATCAACAGCCGGTTGACCGGTCCCTGACCGGCGGTCAGCACGGCCATGATTCGCTGGTGATAGAGCACGTCGGCGTCCATCAGCAGCACATCGCCGCCACGCGTAAGAGGCTCGGCGGCAGTGTGGACAGTCAGCATGCTGCCCAGCTCGTAGCGGGGATTCAGGACGATCTCGACCCGCGACCTGCGCCCGAGGCGCGTCAGCTCCGCCTCGATGATCTCGTGGCGAAAACCCAGGGCGAGGACGATCTCGCCCACGCCAGCGGCCTCGAGCAGCTGCAGATGGCGCTCGAGGAGGCTACGGCCGCCGAACGTCAACAGACACTTGGGCAGTTGCTGATCTGCCGTCTGCTGCAGACGCGACCCGCGTCCGGCTGCCAGGATGATGGCGCGCATGTATCCCCTCGGTGGCGGTATGTGCGCGGGGATATTACAAAAAAGCGCGGCCGGAGTCCGTGCCGGAGGTGATACTTTGCGAGCGGCGCCATGCCCGCTCGCAGTAATGCAGGTAAATCAGCCCCGGAATGCCCAGGAGCATTTCCCGGGCGCGCTTCGCGATCGAAAGCGCGAGCGCCGCTTCGGGCGCCAGACCAGCGAAGGGTGCGAGCAGCAGATAACCGCCTTCCTGGACCCCGAGGGCGCCCGGTATGGCGAACGCCGCGCCGCGGATCGCCTGCCCCAGGCTCTCGAGCAGCAGCGCATCCCGCCATCCCACGGGCGAGCCCAGGAGCCGCAGCGCGAGGTAGACCTCGCCCGTGCCGACCAGCCAGCCGGCGAGACTGAGCGCGAAGCTCGCCGCCGCGCTCCTGCCCCGGCGATAGGTGTCCTCCACGGCCAGATCGATCGCGTCCGCCCTGCTGATCAGACCGGACCAGTCGTGCCGGCGCGCCAGCCATGCGAAGCGGCGCAACGTGCCGCCGAAGAGTCCGCGCCGCTGGACCAGATAGAACGAGACCAGGATGACCGCCAGCACCGTGCTCGCGGTCACGATGGCAACGATCAGCTCACGATGCGCGTGACGGGCGCTGGCCGTCTCGAGACCGGCGGGCAGCGCGACCAGCGCGATGCCCAGCAGACCAAACGCGAATTGCGCGAGCGCCTGCAGCGTGGTCGATACCGTAATGGCCGCCGCGGCGCTCTGAGTTGCCATGCCCCGGCGCGACAGGTATCGAGTCATGACGACCGGGCCGGCCACCTGACCCAGGGGCATGAGACTGTTGGCTGACTCGCCCACCCAACGAGCGCGCAGCGCTTCGCGCCATGCACCGCGCAGCGCGCCCGGATCGAACAGCACCTGGATTGCCAGCGCATCCAACCAGAGCGGCAGCAGATGAAACGCCGCCAGCAGCAGCAGGCCCCAGCCCGCCGTCGCCAACGTGGCAAACACAGGCGTGAGCCCTTGCGAGACGAGGAGCCCGATGAGCAGCAGCAGCCCCGCGGAAAAGAGCCAGACGCCCGGCCTTCTCACGGCGATTGCGGCCCCGAGGCCGGGCCAGGATGGCGCCCGCGGCGCGCGAACACCTGGCGGAATCCGAAGTATCCGAGCGCATCCTTGATGTTCGAAATCAAGCGCCAACCGCGGTGCATGCGCGCATCAGTCACATACTCGAACGTGAGTGAGACGCGAATCTCACCTTGCCGCAGCGGAGTGATCCGATGGCGCAACGCATCGCCGTCGAAGAACACGAGCCCGCCCGGCGGAATCTGCAGCGAGCCCGGCACGACAGCGACGCCTTTCTCGCGTGTGTGCAGTTCGTAGTCGAGGCGGCAGGACGACTGATCGATGACGCCGATGAGCACCGTGTAGCGGCGGCCGAGATAGTACGAGGTATCGTAGTGCCAGCCGATATGATCGCCCGCACGGGTGTAGAAATACAGCGCGTACGCATGCGGATCATCCGCCGGGGAGGGCAGCAGACGCTCGCCGGCAACTCCCTCGAGCACCTCGATCAGGGCGCGCGAGCGATACAGCTCCGCAATGAAAGGCGCGCGCTCATCGATGACGTGCCGCCCAACGCTGCCTCCCTGTTTGTGGCCGGGCAGATAATTGCGGTTGACCGATGCCTGCAGCGCTGTGACGGCCGACGCGAGGCGCGCCGAGGCCTCCAATGGAAGGAATTGCGGCACGAAAAGGAAAGAGCCCTGCTCGACGAACGCGCGTCGCAACGGCTCGAGCGCAAAGCCGCGCACCTCGATCAGACCAGTCCCGTCCCCGACGGGCCCGCCGCCATCGGCTTGAATTGGCGCGCCGTCCTGCGGTAATCCATCACTACCCAGACGGCGAACAAGGGAGCACCAATCGAGGAAGCAATCAGAAACGGCATGATCCCGTTGCCCAGCGTCACGAGAGGCAGCAGATACAGCACGTCCTCCGTCTCGAAGCCGCCGAGCGAGGGCTGGCGGGTCGCGGTTTTGCCGGCCATATCCTCGACGCGCATGCGTAGATAGAAAATGAGCGCGACCGCCGCTCCTGCGACGGCGCCCAGCACGGGCGGCGGTACTCCGAGCGAATTGTCGGTGCTCAGTCCGACACCGACGCCCATCGCCACGAAAAGGAGAATGGTGACGGCGGCGTCGCTCGCGAGGTCGTAGACGTGACCGACGCGGCTCGTCTTCCCGGTGAGACGGGCTAGCTCACCATCCGTGTGATCCAGAAAATTTGACAGGATCACCAGCAGAGCGGCGATGTTGCACCACCCGTAGGTACCGACCGTGAACGCCGCCGCGCCAGCGAGCCCGACCGCGAGGCGGAGGGTTGTCAGATGATTGGGTGTGACGCGGCTTCCGGTGAGCGGCGCCACCAGCCATCGCGCCAGGCGCGCGTCCCATGGACGCCGCACGCGCGAGACTGGTGCCAGAACGTTGTCAGACATTATCGTGGCCGGATACGGGCCCCCCGGAGGTACTGCTTCCATTGTACCCACAATCCCGGCCTCGTCGAGGCCGCATTTCGGCCCGGAAAATCAGGCCAGGAACGTAGTCCAGAGCAGCGCCGCCGCGATACTCCACATCACCAAGGCGATCGCTGCGTCGAGGAGCCTCCAGGCGATGGGCCGGGCGAATATGGGGGCGAGGAGACGCGAGCCGAATCCCAGACTGGTGAACCATCCGAAGCTCGCCGTCCACACTCCCGCGAGAAAAGCCGGCCGCAGCGCCGCCGGCTGCTGCACTCCCACCGAGCCGATCAGCATCACCGTGTCGAGATAGACGTGCGGATTGAGCAGCGAGACCGCAAGCGTCTGCAGCAGGACAGTGCGAGCTGACTGCGCGCTGCGGCCGGGAGCCGCCGCGACAGTCTGACTCGACCAGGCGCGCCGCGCCGCGCCGAGTCCATACCAGCCCAGGAAGCAGGCTCCCGTCACCGCGAGCGCCTCGATCGCCAGCGGATTGCGTCCGAGCGTGGCCGAGAGCCCCCCGACCCCGACCGTCGTCAGTGCAACATCTATCAGGATGCACAGGAGGACGACCAGAGCGACGTGTGCGCGCAGCAGGCCTTGACGCAGGACGAAGGTGTTCTGTGCGCCTATCGCGATGATCAGCGACGCGCCGAGGATGAGCCCGGTCAGGTAGGCGCTCGCAAAAGCTATGCCCGTCATGCCGCGAGTATCGCCGCCACCCGCGCCGCCGCCTACTTAGGCATCCTAATGCGGATGAAGCGCTACTAAGTCGTATTGCTGGCGAGCTGGAAGCGCTCGAAGGAATGCAGCGCCGTCTCGATGCGCGCGCGCAGCGCCCGCGGCGGCCGCTTGAGCAGCCAGGTCCATTGCTGGACCCGCAGCTGCCGCGAAATCCGATCGGTCTTCAGATCGAGGGCGGCGACCACACGATCGCCCGCGAGCACCGGACAGGCGAAATATCCGAATACGCGCTGCGGCGGCGGCAGATACGCCTCGAAGCGGTGCTCGTAGTCGAAGAACAGGCTCAGCCGCTTGCGTTGCAGGACCAGCGGATCGAACGGTGACAGGATATGGACCCGGACCGGATCCGCCTCGAGCTGCGGATCGAGGGTTTCGGGTCGCGCCCAGTGCTGGCAGGCGCCCGCGCCCGCGAAGTCGACCGGCACGAGCTCGCCGCGACGCGTCTTCGTCTCGATGAGATGCCGGATCGCAGGCCTGCTGGCAATGCCGCCGTAGCAGACGGAGTCGAGGCTGACCAACCCCTGCGATCGCAGGGCCCGCTCGAGCACGAAGTCGAGCGTCTCCTTTTTCGTGGCGGCGCGCGGCAGCCGCCCCCAGCCGAAATGCCGGGCCGTCAGGTCGTACGACTTCACCATGCCGGTCCGCTGGCTGATGGTGACGAGCCCTTTGAAGAAGGCCAGCTGCAGCGCCCGTTTGGAAGGCTTGCGGCTCGCCCAGGGGTGATCCTTCTCGACCAGCACGTCATCGTCTATATCGCGGATGGTGAGCGTGCCGCCCCGGCGCACGCGCGCCAGCACTTTGCGCAGGTCACCCGTGCTCACGGAGGCGAACCAGCGGCCATGCGCCCGCGGACCATTGCGCATATCGCGTACGTAGTACCTGAAGTCCTCGACCGGCAGATATGCGAGCGCATGAGTCCAGTACTCGAACACGCTGCGCTGCGTTGCCTGCGCGTGATGCAGGTGCTCACGGCGATAATCGGGGATCCTCGTATGGAGGATGTGGTGATGCGATCTCTCGATGACGTGGATGGTGTCGATCTGCACGTAACCGAGGTGCCGGATGGCGGCGGGGGTCGCGGCCGGCCCGCCCCCGAAAGGCGCTTCATCGTCCAGTCGCTGGGCATGGAGCCAGATGGCTTTCGCGAGCCCGCGGCTGATTTTGACGGACGGCTTGCTCACGTATTGCGCTCTAATGATCGAACCGCTCGCGCTCATTGGCTGCGGAGTCGCTCGAGTCGGTTTTGAGATCCGCCAGCACCTTGCCGATGTGTCGTACCACCAGCGAGAGATGGCCCTCGCCCGGGAAGTAGTGGGTATTGCACTCCGGCAGCGCCGCGGCCAGACGCCGCGCCATCGCGGCAGGCAGGATCTGGTCCGCCAGACCCTGCCAGAGACTGACCGGCATGCGCACCTCCCGCAACTGGAAATCCCATGGGCGTGCGATCAGCGTCAGCTCCCAGGCCGCACCCCGCCCACCCTGCCGCAGCGCCTCGGCAGTGCTCTGCTGCACGAGCGCGCGGTAGTCGGGGTCGGCGAACAGCTCGCGGTCGGGCGACACCATGCCCGCGATCATGAACTTGACGTAGCGGTCGGCGTCCTGCCGCATCCAGCGCGCCAACAGGTGGACCACACCCCGGGCGAGCGGCGGCGCGTGCGCGGCCAATCCCAACATCAACCGGTCCTGCGCCAACATCCCGTCCTTTCCGCCCTCCAGACGCAGCGGGCTCAGCGGACAGACCAACGCGACCCGGTGCAGTCGCTGCGCCAACCGCGCCGCGCACGCCAGCGCGTACGGGCCGCCGCCCGAAACGCCGATTATCGAAAACCGCGGCAGCGCGAGCTGATCCGCCAGGGCACCGATGTCGGTCGCCCAACCGCCGATTCGGCGACCGGGCTGAAAGGTCGATTGCCCGAACCCCGGCCGATCGACGGCCAGCAGCCTCACCCCGAGCCGCGCGGCCGCCGCGGCCGCAGTGCGAGCCTCGAGACGGGACCCGGGATAGCCATGAAAATAGAGAACCGGCACCCCTGAAGGATCGCCGAGCTCCAGGCATGCCAGCGTACGCCCGTCCGCGAGGCGCAGCCGATGCTCCGTGCCGCCCGCGCGGCTCATGCCTGGTGCGGCGGCGGTGCTCTCCACAAGCGTCAATTGGGCTGCGCGCAGGCTTTCATCTCGATGCCGGGAGTATGCGCCGGCGCTCAGTAGTAGTGCTAATGTGACTGCAGCCTGGCTAAGCGCCCCGGAGACACCCTTGCTGGATGAGGCATTGCTCGCAGCGGTCGCCGCCGTCGCCCGCGAAGGCAGCTTTGAGCGGGCGGCCCGGGTGCTGCACGTCACCCCCTCCGCGGTCTCGCAGCGCGTAAAGCTCCTGGAAGAGCGCCTCGGCGCCGTGCTCATCGTGCGCGGGCAGCCGTGCTCCGCCACGGAGATAGGCGCGCGCATCTGCCGCCACGCGGAGCTCGTCGCCGTTCTGGTGTCGCAGCTGCGGCGTGAGCTGCCGATGCTGCCCACCGACTCTCCCGACATCCCACACGCAGGTCTGCGCATCGCCGTCAACGCCGACAGCCTGAGCACGTGGTTCATCAAGGCGATGGCGGAGTTCGGGCGTGAGGATGCCGCGCTGCTCAACCTCACCCTGGCGGATGAGAATCACACCGCGGAGTGGCTACGCCGCGGCTATGTCCTGGGGGCGGTCACTTCGGTAGGCACCGCCGTTGCGGGATGCCGCATCCGGCGGCTGGGGTCACTGCGTTATGTGGCCACGGCCAGTCCCGACTTCGCACGCCGTTGGTTCGAGGCCGGTATTTCGGCTGACGCCCTGGCGCGGGCGCCGAGTCTCCTCTTCGACAACAACGACCGGCTGCAGGAGGTGTGGGTGCGTCGTGTCGTGCGCCGCGATGTGGCACTGCCGGTGCACCGCATTCCGGCCACCCAGGCATTCATCGATGCCGCGGTCGCCGGGGTAGGCTGGGGAATGAATCCGCTCTCCCTGGTCCGCGCCCAGCTCAAAGCCGGAACCCTGCTCGAGCTGGTGCCGGACACCCCGGTCGACGTACCGCTCTACTGGCAGGCAACGCGGCTCAAAGTACCCGTTCTGGAGAGGTTAACACGCAGCGTCGCGCGCGCCGCCGCCGCCGCGCTGCTTTAGGCGGCCCGCTAGGCTTCGCAGACCGGCCCGGCCGTGGCCCGCGCCTTCGGGCGGCCGCGGGTGTTGGTCAGGATCACTCCGCCCACGACGACCACGGCCCCGATCAGTGTCACGCCGGCCGGCCTCTCACCCAGCCACACCCAGCTGATCAACAGCGCGAGCGGGGTCGAGGAGTAGATGAAACTCGACACCTTGCTGACGCTCGCACGCTGCAGCGCCAGGTTCCAGGTGAGATAGCCCAGAAAGGTGGGCGCCAGGCCCAACCACACCAGGGCGGCAATGCGCGCGGGCGGCGCCGTGAGCAGCGCGTGCGGCAGATGCAGGGCAAAAGGCAGCGTCCCGACGACGCCGCCGAAAAAGGTGACGGTCGTGACCGCCTCGGCGCCATAGCGCGCCGAAAGCGGCTTTTGCAGCGTGAAGTAGCTGGCCGCCCCCAGCACGCTGATCAATACCAGCGCAGCCTTCGGCTGGAAGCTGACATTCCTGCCGCTGGTCAGCACCACCAACACGACTCCGGCCAACGCTATCGCCAGACCGGCGATCGAGCGTGCGGACAAGCGCTCCCGCAGCCAGAGCGCCGACGCCGCGGAGGTCGCCGCCGGCGCGAGCGCGATGATGATGGCTGCCGTGCCGCTGGCGATCCGTGTCTCGGCGTAATTCAGGCAGAGGTGATAGACGGCAAGTCCGATCAGACCCAGGCCAAGCAAGGGCGGCCAGGCAGACAGTGGCGGCAGGGGCAGGCGCCGTATCCGTATCCACAGCAGCAGGCAGATCGATCCCAGCAGCAGGCGGGCAAATGCCACCTCCCCGGGCGTGAAGCCGCCGAGTCCGTACGCGATGGCCGCGTAGGCGGACGCCCAGGTGACCATCGCGACCACGACGTAAAAGAACGCGCGCGCATCGAGCTGGCCGGAGTTTTCCATGGGGTCCTCGTGGAATCGGAGTGAGTGTCTCGACTCGAATGCTAAGCGGCGATCCGCTGCTGGTTCCCGCTGTTTCCGGACGTGAAGGCAGCAACCAATGAGCACCATATTAGAAGGCAAAACAATGGAGCTGAATGGCTAATCAGCATATAGTTCCGGTCATTCTCCATTGATCAGAGGTTTACATGGCAGCTTCCACCTTCGAATCGAAACCCGCACTCGACACCAAGGACTGGCAGCTTCTCGAGCTGCTGCAAAAGGACGCACGTACGGGCTACGCCGAGTTGGGCCGCCAGGTCGGAATGTCGGCCCCAGCCGCTGCGGAGCGGGTGAAGCGCTTGGAGGATGCGGGTGTCATCCGCGCCTATCGCGCCGAGCTCGATCCGCAGAGACTCGGCTACGTCATCGAGGCGGTGATCCGGCTGCGTTGCGACGGCAACGTCTGCGCCAGTGTCGGGCCGGCCTTGGCCGAGATCCCGGAGATCATCGATTACCGTCGGCTGGCCGGAGAGGATTCGGGGTCACTGCGCGTGATCGCCATGTCGGTGAGTCATCTCGAGGCCGTGTTGGATCGCATCGTGCGCTTCCACCCGAGCATCAGCACCACCACGTTGGTAGTGCTGCAGACACCCTACAGCAACCGGCCGCTGTCGCGGGAAGCGTGGGTGCACGGCAGCACCCACTGACCTCTCCGTCAGGTCTTCAGTCGATAGCCCGTGCGGAATATCCAGGCGACGATGATGAGAGCGATCGCCAGGAAGAGCAGGGTCATCCCGAGACTCACGGCCACGTTGACGTCGGCCTGGCCATAGAAGCTCCATCGAAAGCCGCTGATCAGGTACACCACCGGATTCGCCAGCGCCACCGTGCGCCAGCCGGGCGGCAGCATGTCGATGGAGTAGAAGCTGCCGCCGAGGAAAGTCAGCGGCGTGACGATGAGCAGCGGCACGATCTGCAGCTTCTCGAACCCATCCGCCCAGATGCCGATGATGAAGCCGTAGAGGCTGAAAGTGACGGCGGTGAGCACGAGGAAGGCGGCCATCCACAGCGGATGCTCAATGTGCAGCGGCACGAACAGCCCCGCGGTGGCGAGAATGATGATGCCGAGGATGATTGACTTGGTCGCGGCCGCGCCGGCGTACCCCAGTACGATCTCCATGGCCGATATGGGAGCCGAAAGGACCTCATAGATGGTCCCGGTGAAGCGCGGGAAATAGATGCCGAACGAAGCGTTGGAAATACTCTGCCCGAGAAGCGAGAGCATCACCAGTCCCGGCACGATGAACGAGCCGTAGCTGACGCCACCCACGTTCTGGATCCGGGAGCCGATCGCGGCACCGAACACCACGAAGTACAGCGTGGTGGAGATCACAGGCGAGACGATGGTCTGCGTCACGGTGCGCCGGGCACGGGCCATCTCGAATTTGTAGATCGCGCTCGCGGCCTCGATGTTCATTTCTTGTCCCTCACCAGGCTCACGAAAATATCCTCGAGCGAGCTTTCGGCGGTCGCCAGATCGGTGAACTCGATTCCCGCCTGCCGCACCTGCTCGAGGAATTGGCCGACGCCATCGCTCGCGTGCTTGGAATCATAGAAGCAGGTGAGCTCCCGGCCATCGCTCGACAGCTCGAGCCGCCAGGCCGCGAGCGCCTGTGGCACCTGCGTGAGGTTATGACGCAGACGCAGCGTCAAGCGCCTGGTCCCGAACTCGTGCAGCAAGTCGGACTTGTTCCGGACCAGGACGAGCTCACCTCTGTTGATCACCCCGACACGGTCAGCCATTTCCTCGGCCTCATCGATGTAGTGCGTCGTCAGGATCACGGTCACGCCTTCGCCGCGCAGGCGGCTCACGAGCTGCCACATGTCGTGCCGCAGATCGACGTCGACGCCTGCGGTGGGCTCGTCCAGGAACAGGATCCGCGGCTCGTGCGACAGCGCTTTGGCGATGAGCAGGCGGCGTTTCATTCCGCCGGAGAGTGTCATGACGCGGTTGTCCTTCTTGTCCCACAGCGCCAGCGCGCGCAGCACGCTCTCGATATGAGCCGGATTGGCACGCAGTCCGAACAAGCCGCGGGTGAACGACACCGTGTTCCATACGGACTCGAATGCGTCTGTGGTGAGCTCCTGGGGCACTAGGCCGATCAGCGATCGCGCCGCACGCCAATTGCGAACGATGTCGTTGCCGTCGACGAGCACCCGCCCGGTGGTCGCGCGCACGATGCCGCAGACGATGCTGATGAGTGTCGTCTTGCCCGCGCCATTCGGTCCGAGCAGCGCAAAAATTTCGCTGCGGCGGATGGTCAGGTCGACCCCTTTGAGCGCAACGAAGCCCGAGGAGTACTGCTTCGACAGGCCGGTAATATCGATGACGTTATCCATGGGCGTCAGGATAGCGCAGCCTGCATGGCGAGGAGCATCGCCCCGGTCATACCCGCCGAGTCGCCGAGTGCCGGCGCTGCGATGTAGCGCTCGAAGCCGCCTGCCCGCGCCTCGATGGGCAGGTACCCTGCGAGCCAGCGGCTCGCCGACTGCCGGATGTAGGGAAGCAGTCGTCCGCCCGTCACTACGCCGCCGCCAAAGACGATGCGCTCACAGGAGACCACCAGCGCGACCGTTGCGGCGAGCTGTCCGAGATAGTCTCCGAGGATCTCGCGCCCGGGATGCCCATCTGGCAGACAGTCGGCACGCGTGTTCCAGCGAGCCGTCACGGCGGGCCCGCAAGCGAGACCCTCCAGGCAATCGCCATGGAAGGGGCAGACTCCGGCGAAGTCCGTGTCCCGGGGATCGCGCCGGATGCGGATATGGCCCATCTCAGGATGCAGCAGTCCCTTGAGGGTGCGATCGGCCACGAAGACACCGCCGCCGACTCCCGTCCCCACCGTGACGTACGCCAATGAACCCAACCCCACGCCGGCGCCGAGCCGAGCTTCGGCGAGAGCAGCCGCGCTCACATCCGTATCGATGATGATGGGGCAAGCGAAGCGCTCGAGCGGGGCCACGAGGCTGGCATCGGACCATCCCGGCTTGGGTGTCGACAACATCCGACCCCAGGTGGGCGAGCGGGTGTCGAGATCGACCGGGCCGAATGCGGCGAGGCCGATGCCGGAAAGCGGACCGCGCCTGCGAGTGATTCCCTCGAAGAAATCCGCTAGCGCAGCGAGAGTGGGCGCGGGAGCCGTCGTGGCAATGACGGCGCGACAATCCTCTGGGATCTCGCCCGGACCGTAGCCGGCTGCGCACACGAACTTGGTGCCACCGGCCTCGATCGCACCGAACAAATGCTTCGCGCCCACGCTCGCAGCATACCTGCTGCGAGGTGCTCGAAGGTGCCTACTGGCCGGCCGGCGCGACGCCCGGGCCGATGAGACCGATCTGACGTTCGCTCATGCCGCGGATGAAATCCGGCAGCGCGATGAAGCCCACCGTATTGAGATATTTGTCGGCATTGCCGCCGTCGAGTGAGATCGTCCAGAGCAGAAAGCCGCGCAGCGCCGCCGCGGTGGCGCCGTCCGCCTGACGTTTGGAGACCACCACATACTCGTAGTTGATCAGCGGATAGGATTGCGCACCGGGCGCGAATACCAGGCTGAGTCTCTCATCCGGCGGCGTCCGCGAATCGAGCATCGAAGCCGCGGCCCTCACCGTCTGCGGGGTCGGCAGCAGGAAGCGGCCGCTCTGGTTCTCGAGCAGTACGGTACCGAGGCCCGCATGCGCGATGGAATCGCGGAAGCTGATACCGACGTATGCGATCGAGTATGGCGTACTCGCGAGCGTCTGCACCATCTGCGCATTGCCGGAAGCGGTGCGCTCGCCCGCGACGCTGGGCCAGCGCACGCTGGTTCCGTAGCCGACCTGGTCCTCCCATTCCTGGTTCGCGAAGTCCAGGAACTGGGTGAAGATGAAGGAATCGCCGGAAGCATCGGCACGGCGGATCGGCACGATCTGCCGGTGTGGCAGCCTGACACTCGGATTCATGGCGGTGATCGCCGGCGCGTCCCACTCGGTGATGTGTCCGGAGTAGATGCCGGCCAGCGTCGGACCGTCGAGCTTCAGGGCGGCGCCACTCAGGCCGGGGATGTTGTAATTGACGGTCTGCGCGGAAATCGCCAGCGGAATGTTGACGAGTTGCGGATTCTGCTCGGCCTGCTGATCGGACATGTAGGCGTCGGAGCTGCCGATCTGCGCCGTGCCGCCCATGGCCGCTGCGATGCCGGCGCCCGATCCGGTCGCCGCCGTGCTGATCGCGAGATTGGTATCAACATGCGAATAATCGGTCACCCACTGCTGGAAAAGCGGATATAGCAGCGTCGAGCCGGTCTCGCGCAGTTGCGCTCCGGCGGCGTGGGCGGCGCTCATGCCGATCGCGCCGGCCGAGAGCAATGCGATGCGGGCCACCGGACCCACCTGGCGGCTCATGTCCCGGCCCCGCTCATCGCCGCCGGCGAGGCGGCCGGCTCCTTGCCGATGTGGTCCAGGTTGACGCCGGTCGTCTCGATTCGCCACTGCCACGTGACCCACGCGCCGATCAGCGAAGCGACTAACAGGCCATAGAGCAGCGCCCGGGTGCCGATGTCGACCAGCAGGATGGGAAACAGGAAGGCCGTCGCCACCGCGCCGATCTTGGCGAACGCCGCGGCGAACCCGGCCCCCATGCCCCGCACCTCGGTCGGGAACACTTCACCTGCCAGCAGATAAGTCTGGGCGTTGGGACCGAGGTTGGTCATGAAGTTGAACAGCATGAAGCCGGTGAAGATCAGCACCACCTTGGCCTGGCCGCCCACGTCGGCCGAGAAAGAGGCCAGCAGCAATCCAACGGCGCAACCGATGAAGCCGAAAATCTGCAGCTTGATGCGTCCGACCCGGTCGGCGAACATCACGGCAAACGCGATACCCACCAGCAGCAGAACATCGATCAGCGCCGCCCCTTTGGAAGCGATGATGTCGCCGGTGATCAGATCGCTGAGACTGCGGACGTGGTCCGGGCCACCGCCGATCGCCGCGGCGAGGATCACCGGGGTGAAGATGCCGATGCCGTAGGTGCTGAGATCCTGGATGAACCAGGGGAGCGAGGCGAAAATGGTCGCGCGACGATTGCGCCGGTTGAACAGTGCGGAGAACGATCGACCCGCATCGCCGTGCGCGCTCGTGGCGTTGCGCGACAGCTGGATGTTGGTCGGGTATTGCGGCTCGCGGCGCAGCAACCGGATGACCGACTTCTCCGCCTGCTCGTGATCGCCTTTCACCGCGAGCCAATTGGCGCTTTCCACTACGAAGAAACGGGCGATGGTGATGGCCAGCGCCGGGAGCATGGCGGTCGCGTACATCCAGCGCCAGGCGGACAGCGTCGGATCGATGATCAGAACGAGGCTGCCGACGCCGGTGCCGCCCAACGCGCCGAGCGCCTGAAAGCCGAAAGCGCCGAGCACGAGTTTGCCGCGGTTGGCGCTCGGAATGTTCTCCGAGATCACCATGTGGGCGGTGGGATAATCGCAGCCGAGCGCGAGTCCCAACCCGAAGAGGCAGACGGCCAGCGCAATGAAGCTGGTCGAGACGATGAGCAGCGCCAGGAACGCCACGAAGATGATCATCTCCGCGACGAACATGCGCTTGCGGCCGAAATAGTCGGAAAGGCCGCCGAGGAGCACCGCGCCGAAGAGGATGCCGGCGAGACTGGCGGCGCTGATGATGCCTTTCTGCGCCGAGGCGATGCCGAACTCGCGGGCGATCAGCGGCAGCGCCACGCCGGTCATGAAGACCACGAATCCCTCGAAGAACTTCCCGGCGGCGGCCAGCGACCAGATGCGCCACTGCATGCCGGTCATCGGTGCGGCCTTCAGCCGGGTGCCGTCCGACCACGTCGGCAGCTCATCGAGATAGTCTTGTACGGACTTCGTTCCGATAACGCTCACGTAACGGCTCCCCGCGCGCCGAATGAGCGCAGCCGCGGGCGGAGCGCTGAGCGGCACGGCTCGTTGCTGGTAATCCGTGAAAAATCTACTCGCGATATATGACGGGATTGTTGCAACGCCGCCGTGCGGCCAGGCGCGTTCGTAGCTCGGGCGTGGCTCGCCGGCCGGAAACAGGACCGGCACAATCCCCCGGCCCAGCGGTTCAGGAACCGCTGCTATCGGGCGTGTGCACGTGCTCCGGGCGGAAGCCCAACGCCAATATCCGCGCGGGAATGCGCTGCAGCATCGGCACCGCATTGAGCAGCTCGAATACGAAAGGCGGCTTCGGTTTGTGGACGCCCTGCAGGGCGGGACCGATGAGCCGATTTTGCATCAGAAGCTGCAGCCGTTGCGTCATCCGCGCCGGCCAGATCCGTCGACGCTGAATAGCCTCGAGATCCGCCGGCTTTACCTGTCCTGTCCGTAACGGGGCCGCCAGGCGATTGGCAGTTGCCACCGCATCCTGGACCGCGATGTTTATTCCGACTCCCCCCACCGGCGACATCGCGTGGGCCGCGTCACCGATGAGGAGGAGGCCCGGCCGCCACCACTGCCGTAGAAGATCGACCGCGACGGTCAGGAGCTTCACATCATCGAAGCTTCGCAGCTCCGTCATCCGATCCTTCAGGAAAGGCGACAGCACGCACACACTGCCGCGAAACGCCTCGATACCCACACTCTTCACCCGTTCGAACCCGCCCTTGGGAATGAGGTAGGCGCACTGCCAGTAATCATCGCGATCCAGCATGACGAGCATCGCGCCAGCATCGATGCGTCCGAAAGTCTCCGCCGGGTCGCTTTCCTGGCGCGAGACCCGGAACCAGAGTACGTCCATCGGCGCGCCGAAGTCTTCGCTCTTCAATCCCGCCCGCAATCGCAACGTCGAATGCCGGCCGTCGCACCCGACGACCAGGTCGGATTTGATGCTCAGCTCGCCATGGGGTGTTCTCGCGCGGACACCGACGATACGCCCCTCCTCTGCGATGAGATCCGTCGCTTCCGCCTGCATGTGCAGATCGAACGTCTGGTAACGCTTGCCTTGTTCCGCGAGGAAGCTCAGAAAGTCCCACTGCGGCATGAGCGCGATGTATTTGCAGTGGGTCGGCAGATGAGTGAGGTCGACGATCTGTATGTGCTTGCCGCCGATATCGGCACCGAAGCGCTCGACCTTGTGGTGCGGCAGCGTAAGGAACTGATCGATCAGTCCGAGCTCGCACATCAGCTCCAGCGTCGAGGGATGGACCGTATCACCTCGGAAATCGCGCAGGAAGTCGGCATGTTTCTCCAACACGGCGACACTCACGCCCGCCCGCGCCAGCAGAAATCCCAGCATCATTCCAGCAGGGCCGCCGCCAACGATGCAGCACTGCGTGACGATGGACATGGCGCGCGCCTCGGTGATACTGGACTTCGACGGGAAATTCTGGGTCAATTCACCACCGTGGGTAAGGATGCGTAGCGACAGGAATCCATAACCAGCAATGATCGTTCCACCACTTGCAACGGCGGCTGTTGTGGGCGGCGCCGCTCTCCACGCCGCCTGGAATGTTGGCATCCGAGGCGGTACCAACCGCCGTGCGTCCACCGCATTGCTTGCCCTCGCATCCGGGTTGATTGGCGTGGCGGCCCTGCCATTCCTGGCTCCGCCGGCCGCTGCTTCCTGGCCCCATCTCGCCGTCTCCGCCGTACTGCACACCCTCTATTTCAACCTCGTGGCCGAAGCATACTCGCTCGGCGCCGTGAGCCTGACTTACCCCGTGATGCGCGGCGTCGCACCGGCGCTGACCGCAGCGATCGCCGCCCTGGGATTCGGTGACCACATCGGGACCGGCGGTTGGGCCGGACTGTTTCTGATCTCGCTGGGCGCAGCTCTGCAGGCTCGGCGCTATGGCGCGCCCGGCGAGACCCGCGCTCTGCTATTCGCCCTGGCGAACTCGCTCGTCATCGCCCTATACACGGTGAATGACGCGCTCGGAGCGCGGCTCTCCCACTCACCGATCGCGTACGCCCTGTGGACATTCGTACTACCCGCCATCCCTGCGGCTCTGGTGCTGCTCCGCGGTCGCATGTCCCTCCTTTTCGTGAGCGACACGGTTCCCTCATTGCTTCGCCGCGGAGTGGGCGGCGGCGTCTGCTCCATCGCCGCGTATTCCCTGGCTCTCTGGGCCATGACCCGGGCGCCCATCGGCGCCGTTGCCGCCCTGCGCGAGACGGCGATGCTGTTCGGAGTCCTCTTCGCCTGGTGGTTCCTGTCGGAACGCCCAGGCGGACGCCGACTGGCTGCGCTGGCAATGATCGCAGTCGGCGCGGTGATCCTGGACCTGGACTGATCGGCTAAGCTATCGGCCTCACCACTCGGTGGCACGCAATGCGGCCTCATCCGCCGGGAGAACGGCTAACTTGAAAATCTGGCTCACGAGTCTCTGCGTGGTGCTCACGGCAACAGGCGCCCGCGCCGCAGACTCCCCGCAGTATCCGCTCGACTCCATCGACCAGCGTGCGCAACCGTGCATGGCGTGCCACGGCAAGCAGGGGCAGGCGACCCGGGACGGCTATTACCCGCGCATTGCCGGGAAGCCCGCGGGATATCTGCTGAACCAGCTGCGCGGCTTCCGCCAGGGCCGTCGCTACTTCCCGATGATGACCTACCTCGTGCAGCTGCAAACGGACGATTACCTGCGCGAGCTCGCCACGTACTTCGCTGACCAGCAGATGCCTTATCCGCCGCCGGAGTCGCCGCGGGTGCGTACCGCCGCCCTCGAGCGTGGGCGAACGCTGGTCACGCAGGGAGACCCGGCGCTGCATCTACCCGCCTGCCAATCGTGTCACGGCTCCAAGCTCCTCGGCGTGGAGCCCGCTGTGCCCGGGCCTCGTTGGAGTATCGCAGGACTATCTCGTCGCGCAGCTCAGCGCCTGGCGAATGGGCCGGCGAGCGGCCCTGCCGCCCGACTGCATGGCGCAGATCGTGCGCCGGCTGTCGCAGAGCGATGCGAATGCCGCCGCAGCCTACCTGGCCATGCAAGCGGTGC
This sequence comes from uncultured Pseudomonadota bacterium, assembly GCA_963726045.1. GTDB lineage: Bacteria > Pseudomonadota > Gammaproteobacteria > Steroidobacterales > Steroidobacteraceae > 13-2-20CM-66-19. The sequence continues at coordinate 1,320,154 of CAVSAZ010000004.1, read as the reverse complement.
CGGCGGATGCGCACGCGGATTCGACCTTCGAGCATCCGCCGCAGATGAAGTGCGGCAGCATTCCAAACGGCGGGGCGGCGCCATGAAGCGGCGGCTCATCGTCGTTGCAATCGCCCTCGCCGTCATCGTGGTCATCGCGATCGCGCTCGTTCCTGCCGATCGCCAGAGCGGTGAAGCGCCCCCTCCCGCCTACATGCCGAGCGCCGATACGGTCGCGCGCGGGCGAGAGCTCGTAACACTCGCCGACTGCCGCTCGTGCCACACGACGATCGGTGGTGAGCCCTTCGCCGGCGGCCGCGCCATCCCAACCTCCTTCGGAACCTTCTTCTCGCCGAACATCACGCCGGATGCGAGGACGGGAATCGGCAACTGGACCGCCGATGACTTCTGGCACGCGCTGCATGATGGATACTCGCGGGACGGCACACGGCTCTATCCGGTCTTTCCCTACCCGAGCTACAGCGGCATCAGCCGGCGCGACGCCGACGCGATGTACTCTTATCTCAACACCCTGCCGCCGGTATCGAAGCCGAGCCGCCCGCATGAGCTCGCGTTCCCATACAACCATCGACTGCTGCTCGCAGGATGGCGCCTTCTCTTCTTCCGGCCGGGCGTGTACCGGCCGGATCCCGCTCGCGGCGCCCAATGGAACCGCGGTGCATATCTCGTCCGCGCGGTTGCCCACTGCGACGAGTGCCACCAGGCGCGCAATGCGCTGGGAGCAATCCGGGCGCGGCATGACGGCCGGGGAGGCTCGGTGCTCGGCTGGTACGCGCCGTCACTCACCGACCCTCTCGAGGCGGGGCTCCACGGCTGGAGCATCGCGGACATCGTCACGTTGCTGCGGACAGGCCAGGTGGGATCCGGGAGCGCTGCGCCGCACGCCTCGGCAATGGGCCCCATGGCGGAAGTGGTGTACGGCAGCTTGCAGTACACGCGCAGCGAAGACCTGCAGGCCATGGCTGCCTACCTGCAAGCGCTGCCTGAATCCGTCCGGCACCCTGAATCGAGACTCTTCAGCATCCAGTACACCGCAACGGCGGATATGCTCGCCGACGGCAGAGCGCTGTACGCTCGGTCCTGCGCCAGATGCCATGGCGACAACGGCGAGGGGCGTCCACCCGCCGGACCTCCTCTGGCGGGCAACCGCGTGGTCACGATGTCCTCCGATAGGGATCTGATCCGGATCGTGCTCCTGGGGGGCTATCCCCCCGGTACGGCCGGGAATCCGCGGCCCTTCGGGATGCCCCCCTACTACCCGTCATTGCGAGACGATCAGATCGCTGATGTGCTGACGTACATCAGAGCGTCCTGGGGTAATTCCGCGCCCGTCGTGTTGGAGGACCGAGTCGCCGCCAACCGCGGCAATCCCCTTTGGTGATCGGGCGCGAGCCAAGCTTTCCGATAGACCTGTGTTACGCCGGGCGTATACTCGGCAAAACGGTTGAGAGGAGGGCTCCCCCATGGGTCTTCTGGATGGTGTGCTGGGCGGACTGGTCGGCGCCGAGATGACGGCCGTCGTCAATCATCTGATCGAGCAGCACGGCGGCGTGCAGGGCATCGTCTCGCAGTTCCAACAGCAAGGTCTCGGCGAGACGGTCAGATCCTGGGTCGGCACCGGCGCCAACCAGGCGATCTCTCCCGCTCAGATACAACAGGTCTTCGGCTCCGACAGGATCAACGCCCTGGCGGCGAAATTCGGCATCAATCCGCAACAGCTCAGCGAGAAGCTGTCGCAGGTCCTGCCGCAGGCGGTCGACAAACTCACCCCGGGCGGAACGGTTCCGCCCAGTTGACGAGCGCGCCGGCCGGCCCAATCAGATCGATGAGGGTTCCGTAGTACACCCGCCTGCCTCTCTGGGCCGCGGCGATCGCAAGGCTGATCGCGAGGTGACTTTTCCCGACCCCTGGCGGCCCCAGCAGCACGACGTTCTCTTTGCGATCGAGGAAGCCAAGATCGTGCAGGCTGTCGATCTGCTCGCGCTTGATCGAGGGCTGGAAGGAAAAATCGAACGACTCCAAAGTCTTCACCGCCGGGAGTCTCGAGGAGCGCATTGCCGCCTGCAGCCGGCGGTTGTTTCGCAAGGTGATCTGGGCCGAGAGCAGCCGGTTGATGGCTTCCGGAGCGCCGAGGTGTCCGCCGTCGATATCGCTCAAGATGCCATCGACCGCTTCCAGGGATCCGGGCATCTTCAGATCCGCTAGCATCCCGCGGATCGCATCGCGCTGAGAGCGCATCGCGGTGTTCATACTTGCTCCGTCGCAATGCGACCGTAGAGTGCCAACGGACGGCGCTCCACGCTCGGCAGTGTCGGCAGAGGTGATCGCAACCGTGAAGGCGCCTGGAGCGTGACCACCGAGCGGTACGGACGGGGCGCCAATGCATTGAGCAGCGCTCGCTCATCGCGATTAAAGCGCACTTGCGGCACCTCTCCGGTCGTGCCATGCACCCGGATGTTGGCGGTCTGGCGAAGCCAGGCGAGCGCCTGCTCGTTCAGATCCGCATCGTTGAGGAACTCCCGGCCGTAGAAGAAGCTCTCGCGCACATAGCGGACAGGCCGCTCGACTTTCCCCTTGGTCCTTGCTCGATACGGACGACAGGCGCGGATGCGAAAGCCCCAGTGCGCCGCGAAGCGTAGGAACTCGCTGTTCTCCAGGAGCCTTGCCCCGATCTCGCGCTGATCGTCGATGATGACTGCCTTCAGCTGATCGAAGAGCAGCTCCGCCGGCACCCCGCCGAAGGCTATAAAGGCCTCCTCCAGCCCGCGCATCAACACCGCCATGGTCTGGCGCGGGTAGAACCGCAGCCACATCAGCCTCGAGTACCCGAGCACCACCAGCAGCGCGAAGCGCTTGCCCCAGGGCAGACGGAACTCGGCAAAGTCCACCTGGGCCTGAAGACCGGGCGGGGTCTCAAAGCGCACCACCGGATCCGGACGGCGGGATCGGCCGCACCTCGCGGACGTACTCCTTCACCTGGCTGTAGCCGCCGGTGTAACCAGCCGCACGGATCTCCTCCAACAGCCGCGTGGCGCTCAGCTCGGTACTCGGCCAGCCGCGCCTGGATGATCTCCCGGTACCGATCGATCTTGCGCGATACAGGCGGCCGCGACGCGTAGCGCACCGGCCCTTCGTCCAAGCCGCGGTCAACTGGCCGGAGTCGATCCAGTAGTACAGCGTGCGCCGGCTGACGCCCAGCGACCGCGCAATCTCAGCCTTGCTCAGCCCCTGCTCGAGATAGTGACGTAGTAGCACCCGTTGCTCCCGCGCGTACATGGGCCGCTCCACGGTCGGTCATGGAGCCGCCAGGTTGCAGTGTGCAATTTTCGTCCGCCATACCTGTGCAATTTACGGCCGCCGGCAACATGCACCTGCCCGTGCGGCCCGTAGAGGATGTCGTCGATGCGTGCGTGCTCTCCCAGCTCCAAGAATCCAAATTCGGGGCATTTTGCGCTTGGGCAATCCGTAGTCGGGGCGGCGCGCCCAAATCTCATCACCAAGACATGCAGGATCTGGTCAGCGCCAACGCCAGCGAGGAGGACATCCGTATAAGCCATTTCAGCCGAAACTCCACCCTGAATGGAGCGTTCTCTGAAATGTTGATGCCTGGCGTCTATAAACCGCTTCAACCGCTGAGCAGCCCCACGGAAGGACACCATACTATCGAGTGCGGCTTTCACGATTCCGCGCAGGTCGAACGGCCCACGCGTCTCTGCAAGCAGACCCGCAGAAGCCCGGGCGAATCTACCGGCGACGTGGATCTTGCAGCCGTACGACGTATCCGATCCATTCAGGGCGAGAATCTTGGAGTCGCTTCCGATGACGATTGCTTCCGGCGTGTACAGCGCGGTCCGGGGGCGGACGCGCCAGCTCTCCGGCGAGCCGATGAGCCAGCCGGACGCGTATCGCATGATCGTGCGACGAGCCCGCGCCGCCGGGATCTGGACGCGGATCGGTAATCACTCGTTCCGCGCGACCGGCATCACGGAGTATCTCAAGAATGGCGGGAAGCTGGAAATCGCGCAGCAGATGGCGAATCACGAATCATCACGTACCACTGGTCTGTATGACCGGCGGGATGATCAGGTATCACTCGATGAGATCGAGCGGATCGTGATTTGACAGCGCCCCACGGCAGAGAGGAGAGTCGGGTGTGAGGCCCTCTCTATGGCAAGCGATACCCCGTCGACGCCAGACAACCAGCCGGCGCGCAAGATGGCGTGGCAGAGGAGTGTGGCCAAGTATCAGCACCCTTCGAGCGCGCGCGCTCTCTGGCAGCTGCTCGACACATTCGTGCCGTATGGGCTGCTCTGGGTTCTCATGTATTTCAGCCTGGAGGTGTCGTGGTGGCTCACACTGCCATTGGCCGCATTGGCTGGGGCGCTGCTCGTGCGCATCTTCATTATTTTCCATGACTGCGGACACGGTTCGTATTTCAAGTCGCGATGGGCCAATGACACGGTCGGCTTCATCTCCGGTGTACTGACCTTCACTCCCTACTATCATTGGCGCTGGGAGCACGCGATCCACCACGGCAGCTCGGGCAATCTGGACCAGCGGGGCATGGGCGATGTCTGGACGATGACGGTGCAGGAATACCTGGAGTCATCGCGGTGGAGACGGTTCGCGTATCAACTGGCACGCAATCCGTTGGTGCTGTTCGTCATAACGCCGTTGACTCTTTTTGTGATCGAGCACCGCTTTCCTTCACCCAAGGCAAGCCGGCGCGAACGAGAATCCGTCTGGTGGATGAACCTCGCGCTGCTTGGCGTGGCAGCACTGTTGAGTTGGGTTTTCGGCACCTGGGCGTACCTGCTGATCCAGTTGGCCGTGATGTCAGTAGCCAGCGCCGGCGGCGTGTGGCTGTTCTATATGCAGCATCAATTCGAGGATGCCTACTGGGAACGAGGCGACAATTGGAACTACGCCGAGGCCGCGTTGCGAGGCAGTTCGTTCTATAAGCTACCGCGGCTTCTGCAGTGGTTCTCCGGCAATATCGGCTACCATCACATCCATCATCTCAGTCCGCGCGTTCCCAATTACAATCTACAGAAATGTCATGAGGCCGATCCGCTGTTCCAGCAGATCAGACCCATGACTCTGGCCTCCAGCTTGAAGTCCTTGCCCCTGCGTCTCTGGGATGAGAAGGCCAAGAGATTGGTCGGTTATGGACGGATGCGGCAGTTGCGAGCAGAACAAAGGCTCTGGCCGGTGCCTCGCCAGCCGCCTCCCGACAAGGTATGACTCATCGGCAGCGGTGAAGGCCGAATGTGACATCTGCTGCACGTCCAACATTGACCATGCGAGCATGCAGCAACCTCCAGATCCTCATCGAGAAATGCTGGTGATTCCTGGTCAGCCTTCGGCGCCGGTTAGGCCAATGTCCTGCTCAAGCTTTGACGCCTGTTCACAGTCTACATATCCATCCCGCCCATTCCGCCGCCGCCCGGCATGCCGCCATGGGCATGCTCTTCGTCCTTCGGAGCCTCGGCAACCATCACCTCGGTCGTGAGCAACAGGCCCGCGACGGATGCGGCATTCTGCAGCGCCAGCCGCGTGACCTTCGTCGGATCGAGAATGCCCTCTTCGAGCATGTCGCCGAACTCACCGGTCGCCGCGTTGTAGCCGTAGGCACCCTTGCCGGCTTTCACCTGGTTCAGAATGACCGCCGCATCCTCGCCGGCATTCTCAACGATATTTCGCAGGGGCTCTTCGATCGAGCGAGCGAGAATACGGATGCCGACCGTCTGATCCTCATTGGCACCCTCTAACTTATCGAGCGCCTTGAGGGCACGGATCAGCGCGACACCGCCGCCCGGTACCACGCCTTCCTCGATGGCCGCACGGGTTGCGTGCAGGGCGTCCTCCACGCGTGCCTTCTTCTCCTTCATCTCAATTTCGGTGGCTGCACCGACTTTGATCAGCGCGACGCCGCCGGAGAGCTTCGCGACACGCTCCTGGAGCTTCTCCTTGTCGTAGTCGCTGGTCGCTTCCTCGACCTGCTGGCGGATCGACTCGATGCGGGCCTTGATGTCCGCAGCCTTGCCGGCTCCGTCGATGATGGTCGTGGTCTCTTTTTCGACCACAACCTTCTTGGCTTCGCCCAGATCGTTCAGGGTGACCTTCTCGAGCGACAGGCCAACCTCATCGGAGATCACGGTGCCGCCGGTCAAGGTCGCGATGTCCTGCAGCATCGCCTTGCGACGATCGCCGAAGCCCGGGGTCTTCACCGCTGCAACCTTGAGGATGCCGCGGATGTTGTTGACGACCAGCGTCGCGAGCGCCTCGCCCTCGACGTCCTCAGCGACCACGATCAGCGGACGGCCCGCCTTCGCGACCGCCTCCAGGAGCGGGAGCATCTCGCGGATATTCGAGATCTTCTTATCGCACAAGAGAATCAACGGCTTTTCGAACTCGGCCGTCTGACTCTGCTGCTGGTTGATGAAATACGGGGAAAGATAGCCGCGGTCGAACTGCATGCCATCGACCACCTCGAGCTCATTGTCAAGTCCTTGGCCCTCTTCGACGGTGATGACACCTTCCTTGCCGACTTTCTCCATTGCATCGGCAATGGTCTTGCCGATGGACTCATCAGAATTCGCAGAGATCGTGCCGACCTGCGCGATGGCCTTGGAGTCCTTACAGGGTTTTGAGAGGCGCTTCAACTCGTCCGTCGTGACGAGCACGGCCTTGTCGATGCCGCGTTTGATGTCCATGGGGTTGCGACCGGAGGCGACGGCCTTCAGGCCCTCGCGGATGATCGCCTGGGCAAGCACCGTCGCCGTCGTCGTACCGTCGCCGGCTTCGTCCGAGGTGTTGGAAGCGACTTCCTTCAGCATCTGCGCGCCCATGTTCTCGAATTTGTCTTTGAGCTCGATCTCCTTCGCAACCGAAACACCGTCCTTCGTGATGGTCGGGGCGCCGTAGCTCTTCTCGAGCACCGCGTTGCGGCCCTTCGGGCCGAGTGTCGCCTTCACCGCATTCGCAAGGACGTTGGCGCCCTTGAACATGCGTTGGCGCGCATCGTCGCTAAATCGTACTTCTTTCGCTGCCATTGCCGTGTCCTTCGGGTGAGTTACTTCGACTCGATGACGGCCATGACGTCTTCTTCACGCATGACCACGAGTTCTTCGCCGTCGACCTTCACTTCGGTGCCGCTGTACTTGCCGAAGAGAATCTTGTCGCCGACCTTGACGTCGCAGGGACGCACTTGTCCGTTCTCAAGGATCTTGCCCTTGCCGACCGCGACGATCTTTCCTTGAATGGGTTTTTCGGCCGCCGTATCGGGAATCACGATGCCGCCAGGCGAGGTACGATCCTCTTCCAGGCGCTTCACGATGACGCGGTCATGAAGAGGACGAATCTTCATAATTGGACGCTCCTCTGAGTGCAGTCGGTATCCGACCCTATATGGTGACTTCAGACCGGATTTCAAGGATGGATGCCCGAAAAGTTGCCGACGAGGCATTCAGCCCGGGCTGAGGATGCGCTGCTCGCACTGCGGGAAGAAGTCCGCTGAGGACATGTTCCGCGAGTGCTCCGCAAAGATGTGACGCATCAGGAAAAATCGATGTCACCACAAAGCAGCGAGCCCCAAATTTGGACGCGAGTGCGCGCTGCGTCCCGCCACCGTAAGTCCCGGCGTCGACCCCGCTTTTGTAGCGTCTCAACCACGGCAATTCGGCGTCTTTTCGGGGCAGCAGCCGCGATGGGACTTGGTAGCGCTTTCGATGCCCAACCCTCCCAAAGCTGTAACACGGGAATCCCGTAGGAAGCGCGATAAAATTCAATAGGTTAATGATCATCAGCGGAGCAGCAGAGCTCGTGCGGATTCCGTACGAAAAGTCTCGCCATGCTCGACAGCAGAACCTGGCTACCTCAGGATGCAGAGAGCCATGTAAGAGCGAACTCCGTATCTTGTGGACGTGCCCTTAGTGCAAGCACAAGATGCCTGTGGATGGATACCCCCTTTGCCCTCTCAATCCCCGCTCGTGTCGACTAGTGCGCCAACACAGCCGGCAAGCCTGATCGATGCAGATGCCTCTCCCGAAGAGGTAGTCGTTGCCTACCATGAGCGGACGAAGCACCATTTTCACCGGTACGCCGCCTCGCCCGGCCACATGGACTGGGCGACGCAGCCCAATCCGTTCCGACGCTATCACGGAGCGGACCTTGTTCGGCTCCTGCTCGCCAAACCGGGCCGTCCGCTTCCTTACTGGCAGCTCTACGCGCCCGGGGACGTGCCATCCGAGCCGCTATCTCTGGAGTCGATCTCTCTCTTCTTCCGCTACGCGCTGTCTCTGACGGCGTGGAAGCGCTTCCATGATACGACGTGGTCGCTCCGCGCGAACCCCTCGAGCGGGAATCTCCATCCGACCGAGGGGTATGCGGTTCTGCCGGCGATCGAGCGGCTTGGCGACGCGCCCGCCGTGTACCACTACGCACCCAAGGAGCACGCTCTCGAACGGCGAGCGATCCTCGACGCGAAGGCGTGGAGCGAGCTCTGCGCGCCGTTTCCCGAGGGTTCCTTCTTCGTGGGCCTCTCGTCGGTGCATTGGCGGGAAGCCTGGAAGTACGGCGAGCGCGCGTTCCGATACTGCCAGCACGATGCTGGGCATGCCCTTGCAACCCTGCGCATTGCGGCGGCGGCTCTTGGCTGGGGCTTGGTGCTCCTCGACGGGATCAGCGACAGCAGCCATCGCTGCTCTCCTCGGGCTCAGCCGCGGTGATGACTACGGGACGGCAGAGCGTGAGGAGCCTGAGCTTCTCGCATTGGTCACACCCGGTCCTCCATTGACGTCTCCGCGACTTCTAAACGGGCTGACGGCAGGCAGCATCGGCGCACAATGGTGCGGCGAGGCCAACACGCTGAGCCCCGAGCACAGCGTCGACTGGCCCGTGATCGATGAGGTTGCAGCAGGCCACGCGACGATCGGCAGGCGCGCCGATCACGGAAGACTTCTTCGGGTTTCCCACGTACGAGGAACTCTTCGGCGTACCCGTCCGCCAGGGCCTGCTCACCGCGGAGAAGGGCCATTCTTGGCCGCCGAAGCGCGGTAGCGATGGACGGCGTCACAGCGATCTCGCAGGAAGCGTTCTTCCGAACGCTCGCTCGGTTGATGCCGACGCGCGACGGGCGATCGATGCCCTGGGATGCGATCGCGTGGCGGCCGCGCATCCATCTCGGCCTGTTCGTCCACCGGGTCGAAGGCGTTCCTCCGGGCCTCTATGCGCTCGCGCGAGATCCCGAGAAGCTCGCGGCGCTCAAAGAAGTGATGCGGCGGGAGTTTCGCTGGCAGCGCCTGCCCTCTTGTCCACCGGGGCTCCCGCTGTACCTGCTCCAGGAAGGGGACTGTCGGGCGCTCGCGGCCACTGTCTCCTGCGGCCAGCACCTCGCCGGCGACGGAGCTTTCAGCCTGGGGATGATCGCAGACTACATCGACAGCCTAACCACGTACGGCGCCGCGTTCTACCGGAACCTATTCTGGGAGGCCGGCATGGTGGGCCAGGTGCTTTACCTCGAGGCCGAAGAGGCGGGCATTCGCTCGACTGGGATCGGCTGCTACTTCGACGATCCCGTCCATGAGGTCTTTGGGATCGCCTCACGAGAATGGCAGAGCTTCTATCACTTCACCGTGGGTGGCCCACTCGAGGATACGCGGCTCACCACGTTACCTGGATACGACTTTGAGGAACCGACCTGACCCGTTTTAGTCCAGGTTCGAGCTGACTCAAAATCGGAACTCAGGTATCGCATGAAGGAAGACTACTCAAACCTGTTGAGAACCCTGGTTTCGGTGCCCTCGTCGACCGCGCGCACCGGTGTCTCATTCTCACGCGCACGTTCATCGTCTCGGTTATCGTCGTCATCTTCGGTGCCACTCATCGGGTGCACGGGGAAAATCACTCCCGGAATGTGGCGCGAGGTGTGTAGTTCTGGGTGTGTGAAAGTCATGCAAGGATCCTCATGAACATAAAGGGGAACCAAGCTACTTCGGTCCTTTGGGTGAGTATCCGCCTATGTGACGTTAAGAGACTGTCAGCAGACGACCTCCGGGTTTGGTTCGCTGTGAGCGAGCTTCGCGCCTGTGGTTCTCAGGTGAGCGAGGCGAGAACGCCTTGGACGTTTGAGCACTTCGCCGATTAGGGCATTGAGCTCATCGAGATTGACAGGATCTCTGAGCAGAAAAACATCGGCGACCAGCCCAGGCTTGCCGATCTCTATGGACGTTTGAGTCGTCAGTAGCACCGCGGGAATGTTGTAGCCCAACAATAGACGCGCTTTGTCAATCACTGCGAGGCCGTCATCCTCGCCAGTGAGGTCTAAATCTCGTGATGATGATGTCGATAAGCGATGTCGCCATCCGCGCTCGGTCGAGCGCTTCGTCGGCGTTAGCTGCCGCGAACACCTGATATCCTGCGCATAACAAATAGATCCGTAATGCGCCCAAAACCCCTCGGTCCTCATCGATTAAGAGGATGCGGCGCGTGCGGGTCGCTGGCCCGACCGCCACGGGCCCCTTTGGGCGGGCCCAGAGCGGATATCATGGACCATTCGGCTGACCATTCCTCAGCGCGCGGCTCGGGCGTTGCGCTCGCCTCGCCCAGTTTTCTGACAGCAGACCGCGACGCAAGGTCGGTGAGCCGTGCGGGCTGGCGCGCCATCTCGCGCTCGCCGATCGTCAGGAAGCTGTCAATGAGATCGGCCATCACTTCAAGCGCTTGACGTTGTTGTTCGATCATTCTTACCGCCACCATGTCGGTCCCTCGAACATTCCAGTCGCTGTTGAGTCGCAGCATTGCCGTCAATGGTTCGCGCAAATCACGGCGGGCCCGGCCAGCAACGGGCGCCTGGCGCGACTGGCGGTTTCGGATCGATCAGCGCGTTCGGCGCAATGCGACGGTGAGCCCTTCCACGCTTGCCAGGTCGTCCTGCCATCCTTTGCTGGTACGGGGCTTCCTCCATGGTGCTGTTCGGGATGCTCAGTCCCGCAGCCTTCAGCGCAGAGGCCGGCGGGCTAAAATGTTCCGCTGGCGATGCCCGCATCGATACCGTCTATCGCGAATGGCGCAGCACAGACGTATTCCGCGAGATCCTTCGCGAAACTCGGACCGGTAATACGGTGCCGTGGCAATCAGTGCTTCGCGCGCTGACGGACCGACGGGTGACAACGCCCCCGCCAAGGCCGTGAGATCCTTGGCGCCAAATGGGTTCATGGCGTTCCGACTAACGCTGGTGGGCGCAGTGGACTTCAGATCGCTAAGAAGCTGAGTACTCATGAAAACGACTCCTCAAGTGTCCGCTGCCTTCGCACAGAGCCGCTTGGCTTGTTTATGGAATGAGCCGTCGCGGCGCGCTCGCCATACAGCGGGATGATCGCGCAGATGCCGGGACACGCACTACGCGCGTGGAGTCCACACGATCAACCCGCAGGCGACGCATACCGCGGCATGCCTGTCTAGTTCGGAGGACCGGTCGGATTGCGGGCTGGCGAGAGTGGCGCGAGAATCGCGCCCGAGCCAATAGATACTCGCAAGAGGAAAGAGTCACGAGCCTCCATTGACCGTACGCTGAGTGTTATGCAATGTCCAACGCTATTTGGGCTTTTTGGGCCTGCGCCACACGCTCGCCAGCCACGGCTGCTGTTCGCGCGGTAATCCCGACCGGCCGGTAGTAGTACTTGAGCTCTGTGAACGCCGCATCTGACATGTAGCGACGCCACGCTTCAAGATCTGTGGTAAGCACCGTAACGCCCGCGGTTCCAGCCTTCCTCGTTCTCGGCCGTGCGGATTGGAGCTGAACAGGACGCCCCCAGGCTTCAATGCGGCGTGCAATTGCCGCAAGATGCGCGGCAATTCTTGGGATGGCACATGAAACAGCGAAGCGTTGGCGAAAATCCCATCAAAGCGCTCACCCGGCAGGTCAAGCTTGTGGAAATCCTGCTGCCACACTTCGCACCCGGTGTCGGCACGCGCCATGGCAGCAAAGCCGGCATGCGCCCTCCAGCCCGATGGCCGTGTGGCCTAGTCCGGCCAAGGTCTTGAGGTCGCGCCCCGGCCCGCAACCAAAATCGAGAATCGTGAAAGGCGACTCGCCTTCGATATGTCGCAAGAGAGAGGCAATGTTCTGGCTGACGTCGTGATCGCGCGTGCCGGCCCGAAATTCCTCCGCGTGCTGCTCGTAGTGCGCGAGCGTCGCAGTGGCGATCTTGTCCAGCTCGTGAGGTTCCAGCGGCTTGCGGGCTCGTTTCTTATCGCCAGCCGGCAGCTCGCCGTCGTATATCAGAGTGAACCTCATGAGGCTGAACGCGTCATCACGGACGCCCTCACATTAGGGCAGCCACATCCTGAGTATTCAGCCACAGCGATGTTTGCACGAGGCCAGATGCCTGCAACCGTCTCACAATCTCGTCCACTGCCCAAGGAGGATTCTTTTTCCTGGCGCGCAGCTCATGGAAAGCAGCCACGGCGCGTTTCTCGTTGAGATCGATCAGATCCATGACAAGTCATCCGGATAAATCACCTCGATTTGCAACTGCTCCTTCAGATGGTCAGCGGCAAAATCCTTCACGTTGAAGGTAACGATTGCATCTGCATGGGCGGCAATTGCGGTCGCGACAACATGGCGGTCTTTGGCGTCCACGGGCTCAAGTACTGGCAGCTCCACCAGCTCCACATCGACATCAGCGTCCGGAAAGGCCGCGGTGATCGCCGCTACAATGCGGTCTACCCGCTTCTGGGCGTCACCATAGACTGACCGCTGCATTTGTGCGAGGAGGTTCCGGGTCCATTCGTCGCGAATGCGCGCCGACCACTTAGGGCTGAAGAATTCGTGCGCAGCCAGAGTCAACAGCACATCACGCGCCAGCATGGGAAAGAGCGTGCACGCGTCCAGTACGACGGTGAATCGATCATAGGGCACCATTAAAGATCGTACCCGCCGATGTCCTCACTAGCCTTGACGAGCTCGTCCAGTGCAACGCGGCGGCTGATCTGCATGGTCTTCTTGTAGGCCAGAACGTCCTGCATCAGGACACGCCGATGACGTCCCACCTTGCGGAACGGGATCTGCCCGGCCTCCAGGACACGGATCAGAAACGGGCGCGAGACACCCAGGACCTCGGCCGCCTGCTTCGTCGTCAGCTCCGATGATTCCGGATAGAGCACAAACGTCTGCTGCCGGGCCATGAGCGCGAGGATCTGTGAGAGCAGCCGTAAAGTCGCCGGCGGCACCTCGAGGCGAACGATATCGCCGCCGTCGTCTCTCTCCTCGACCAGCGCAATCCTGCGCGCCCTTGAACGATCGAGCGCTTCCCCCATCAGCCGACTGGCCTGCGCCAGCAACTCTGCGTCTCGATCACTGAGTGACACTCGATCTGCGGTAATGCTCATACCTAAGTCCTCCGAATGAGTGAATTATACGCACTATACGAATTATTCGCAACGAGAACCGGTTCTCAAGCCGCTGAGGTCTGACCGGCCGCTACAGAGGACTTTGATGTCTAGGTCGACTCTCATTCACCGCGCGAGCCGAACCGTTTCGGCGCGCACCGCCGCACTGATCTCTTTCGAGAACCCTCAGGGCCCCAGCAATGTTTGTTTGGGGTAGATCCAATTTGGGTATCTGGCAATCCGAGTTTGCCGAACAGCATTTCTACCCCAAAATCTACCCCAATAAATTTGTGGCTACCCCTGGAACGCTCTGGCATCGGGCGGCTGTCAGCGGCCTACCGCAGACCATCGCCGCGGCGCGGTAAACACCAGAATTCATTGAACTATTATGGACTTTGGTAGACACGTGGAGCGCCAGATCGGATGGTAGGCAAGCGCCAGTAATTTATTGATTTTTAAGTAATTTTTTGAATTGGCGGAGAGGGTGGGATTCGAACCCACGTGCCGGTTTTACCCGACCATCCGATTTCGAGTCGGCGCCGTTATGACCGCTTCGGTACCTCTCCGTCTCCGGCCGCCGAAATCCGTCGAAAACGCCGCATTATGGTCAATGGGCGTGCGTATCGGGACCCAGGGGCTGGGAGCTGGTATTCTAGCCCAAGCATTTGAGGCCAGTGGGGATTTGCATTGACGCTGACTGGCGCCCGTAGCTATTTCCGGCCTGCCAAAGGAAGGGTGGCGATCGCGATCGCGGCCACCGCCCTGCTGGCCAGCTGCTCGCCAAGCCCCCTCCGCCCTGCAGCAGATCCGCGCCCGCGGCGAGCTGCGGGTCGTGACCCTGAACCTGCCGACCTGCTACTACCTGGGCGCCCAGGGACCCGAGGGCCTGGAGTACGACCTGGCGAGCCGGTTTGCCTCTCAGCTGGGCGTTCGCCTCAAGATCTACGCCGTCCCCAACGAGGCCGCCATCCGCTCCGAGCTGGCCTCGGGCCATGCCGATATTGCGGCGGCGCAACTCACCGCGGGCTCCGCCTGGTGGCGGGTCGGGCAAGCGGCGACCCCCTATGCGCAGATCCCGCAGTTGGTGGTCTACCGTCGCGACGAGGCCCAGCCCCGTGACACCCTGCAGCTCGAGACGGCCAGGCTCGCCGTCCAGGCCGGCAGCGCCCAGGAGCAGCTGCTCGCACGGATGAAGCAGATCCTGGCGCCGCACCTCACCTGGGTGGAAACGGCACCCAGCTCCGCCGACCCGCTGGAGGATGTGGACTCCGGGCAGGCGCGCTATGCGATCGTCGACGCTCGGACGTACTCCTACGCCCATCACCTCTATCCAGACATCAGAGTGGGTTTCGGCCTGCCGGAGAAACGCCCGATCCAGTGGATCGTGCGCCCGCGGCGACGAGGACCTCCTGCAGGCGGTGAATCGCTTCTTCCAGATCGAGGCGACCTCCGGCGATCTCGCCGCGACTCATGCAGAAGGACTCCGGGGATACGAGCTCCTTCCAGTATGAGGAGCTGCGCCTCTTCCAGGCCTCCCTGACGCAGCGCCTGCCGCATTACCGCGCCTGGTTCGAGCAGGCCGCCACCGCAGTATGGAGCTCGACTGGCGGCTGCTCGCCGCCATCGGCTTCCAGGAATCGCGCTGGGACCCCGCAGGCAAGCTCGCCGAACGGCGCCATGGGCGTCATGATGCTGACTTCCAACACCGCGCAGGCGATGGGCATCAAGAACCGCACGGACCCGCGTGAGAGCATTTTCGCCGGAGCGCGCTACCTCGCTCAGGTGCGCAGCATGGTTCCAACGCACATCCCGGAGCCTGATCGCACCTGGTTCACGCTCGCGGCCTACAACGTCGGCTTCGGACACGTGGAGGATGCGCGCATCATCGCCCAGACGCTCGGCAAGAACCCGGACTCCTGGGCGGATGTCAGCCAGGAGATGCCCAAGCTCGCCGAGGCCCGCTGGTTCGCACGTGCGAAGTGCGGCTACGCGCAGGGATGGCAGCCGGTCGAGTACGTCGCGCACGTACGCCAGTTCATGCAGCTGCTCGAATGGCAGCCCGACGACGGCGTACCGCACATGACGGTCGCTGACGCGGAGCCGGCATCCCTGCCGCCACCGCAACGGCGGCTGACGCTCGAGCACGATCGAGTCGAGTCGCCCCGCGAGATCTCAGCCATGACCACCGAATCTGCCGAGCACGCAAGCTGGGCCGACTTCGAGCGGGTGGCGCTTCGCGCCGGCACCGTCCGCAGGGTGGAGCCGTTTCCGGAGGCGCGTAAACCGGCCTACAAACTCTGGATCGACTTCGGGCCGTTCGGAATCAAAGCCTCGAGCGCGCAGCTCACCGCGCTATATACACCCCAGGATCTGCTCGGACGTCAGGTGATCTGCGCCACCGGCCTGGGACACAAGCGAGTGGCAGGCTTCAAGTCCGAGGTGCTGGTAACCGGCTTCGCGCGTGAGAATGGCGCGATCGTGCTCGCTGCTCTGGAGCGAGCCGTGACCGACGGCAGCCCACTCTGCTGACGGGCCCGATAACACTCAGCCGCGGCGCTCGGCGAAGAATTCCTTGAGCAGGCTGCCGCACTCCTCCATCAGCACGCCGCCGAACACATCGACCCGGTGGTTGAGTCCCGGCAGCGCGAAAATGTCGGTCACACTGCCCGCCGCCCCCGCGCGCGGATCCCAGGCGCCGAACACCAGCCTGCGCACGCGCGCATGGACGATCGCCATCGCGCACATCGGACAGGGCTCCAGCGTCACGTACAAAGTGGTATCCGTGAGCCTGTAGCTGCCCAGCGTCCGTCCTCCGGAGCGCAGCGCCTCGATCTCCGCGTGTGCGGTCGGATCGCTGGCGGCGATCGGGCGGTTCGCGCCGCTGGCGATGACGCGATCCCCGCTGACCAACACCGCGCCGACCGGGACCTCGCCGGCGGCCCGCGCCGTGTCGGCCTGCTCGAGCGCGAGACGCATGAAATCGATGTCGCCCGGCACGGCAGCAGCCCTCGTCAGGGATCCCGCGATCCGGTCACCTTGGCGCGCAAGCGGCCGCTGGCCAGACGCGCCTCGATCTCCTCACCCGCCGGCGACCGCGCTTCGCATCGCTGACCAACGTGCCGTCCGCACGGGTCACGATCGCGAAGCCGCGCGCCAGCGTCGCCAGAGGACTCGCCATATCGAGAGCTCGCTTCGCCAGTTCCACCCGGTGCGACAGACGCGACAGATACTGCGCTCATCGCATGCTCCAACCGCGCTCGCAACACCTCTTCCCGGCGGCCACCCTCGCGGGCGAGGTGGCTCGGGCGAGCGCTGCAGGATCATCGCGACACGGCCTCACTCAGCCGATGCCGGCGCGTGTGCAGCACGGCGGTGGCAGCGCCCGCAAGGCGCTGCTCCAGGTCATCGAGGCGCTGCGCCTGATGCACCAGGCGCAAGCCCGGATGCGCCTGCTTGAGGCGGCTGCCCACGGCCGCGAACCGACTCGACACAACACGCAGCTCGCGCCGCATGCATGCACTCATCCGGCCCTCCATGCGTGTCAGAGCCTCCAGACAGGCAACGCTGTCCGGCGCGACGAGCTCTGCGGCTCCGGACGGTGTGGGCGCACGGGCATCCGCCGCGAAATCGGCGATGGTGAAGTCGATCTCATGGCCGATGCCGGTGACCACCGGGAATCGCGCACGCGCGAATGGCCCGCGCCACCCGCTCGTCATTGAAAGACCACAGGTCCTCCAGTGAGCCGCCACCCCGCGCCAGAATCAGGACGTCGCAGTCCATGCGCGCGGACGCCAACTGCAGCGCGTGCACGATTGCCGGCGCCGCGGCCGCACCCTGCACGGCAGTTGGATACACCAGTACCGCGGCCGGCGGGAACCGGCGCGCCAGAATGTTGAGGATATCGCGGACGGCCGCCCCCGTCGGGGAAGTGACCACCGCGATCCGCCGCGGAAAGCGCGGCAGGATGCGCTTGCGCTCGCTCGCAAACAGGCCTTCGGCGGCAAGCTTCGCCTTCAGTCGCTCGAACTCGCGCTGCAGCGCGCCGACGCCGGCCTCCTCCAGGTGGTCGACGATGAGCTGGTATTCGCCGCGCGGCTCGTAGAGGCTCACGCGCCCGCGCGCAATCACCTGCTGGCCCGCCTTGGGCGTGAACCCCAGCACCGTGTTCTTCAGCCTGAACATCGCGCAGCGCACCTGCGCGCCGCGGTCCTTCAGCGAGAAGTACCAGTGGCCGGATGAGGGCTGGGAGAAATTCGAAAGCTCCCCCGCCACCCAGACGACCCCCAGGCCCCGCTCGAGCAGCATCCGAACCTCTTGATTGAGCCGGGAGACGGTGTAGACGCTGCGGCCGGGAGCGGCGTCGGGCTCGGTGCCTGGGAAGAGGTCGGCGGGCATGGCCGGCCACCATAGCATGAGGTTTACCGCGGCGCCCTTCGTGCGTAGAATTAGCTATGCGAATCCTCGAAGAAGCCCTCACCTTCGACGACGTCCTCCTCGTCCCGGCCTACTCGGAAATACTGCCCCGGGAAGTCGACCTGGCGACGCGCGTCACCCGCCGCATTCGGCTCAACCTCCCCCTGCTCTCGGCCGCCATGGACACGGTCACCGAAGCCCGCCTCGCCATCACCATCGCGCAGGAAGGCGGCATCGGCATCATTCACAAGAGCATGACCATCGAGGCGCAGGCCCGCGAGGTCGGCCGCGTGAAGAAGTTCGAGAGCGGCATCATCAAGGACCCGATCACCGTCTCCCCCAATACGACCATCCGCGAGGTGCTCGACCTCACGCGCTCGCGCGGCATCTCCGGCGTGCCGGTGGTCGTCGGCAGGAAGGCGGTCGGCATCGTCACGCACCGCGACCTGCGGTTCGAGAAGAAGCTCGATGCGCCGGTCTCCTCGGTCATGACGCCGCAGGATCGGCTGATCACCGTGCGCGAGACCGCACCCAAGGAAGAGGTGCTGGCGCTGCTGCACAAGCACCGCATCGAGAAGGTGCTGGTCGTCAACGGCGATCACGAGCTCACCGGCATGATCACGGTGAAGGACTTCCAGAAGGCGACGGAATTCCCGCGCGCGTGCAAGGATGAGACCGGCAGGCTGCGTGTCGGCGCCGCCGTAGGGACCACCGCCGACACCATGGATCGCGTAACGGCGCTGCGCGAGGCGGGCGTCGACCTGGTGGTCGTCGATACGGCGCACGGACATTCGAAGGGCGTCATCGCCACCGTCGAGCGCATCAAATCCGAATGGGGCGAGCAGCAGCAGGTGATCGCAGGCAACATCGCGACCGCCGAGGCCGCGCAGGCCCTGGTGAGCGGCGGGAGCCGACGGCGTCAAGGTCGGGATCGGACCAGGCTCGATCTGCACGACACGCATAGTTGCCGGCGTCGGCGTACCGCAAATCTCCGCGGTGGCAAACGTCGCCGAGGCACTGCGCAACAGCGATGTGCCCGTGATCTCCGACGGCGGCATCCGCTTCTCCGGCGACATCGCCAAGGCGATCGCGGCTGGCGCCCACGCCGTCATGATCGGCAGTCTCTTCGCCGGAACCGAGGAGTCCCCGGGCGAGGTCGAGCTCTACCAGGGCGCTTCCTACAAATCCTATCGCGGCATGGGCTCGCTCGGCGCCATGGCGGAGCGCCACGGCTCCGCCGACCGTTACTTCCAGGACGCCTCGACGGAGCTCGAGAAGCTGGTCCCCGAAGGCGTCGAGGGCCGCGTGCCTTACAAGGGCAGCGTGGTCACGATCCTGCAGCAGCTTGCGGGCGGCCTCAGGGCTGCGATGGGCTACACGGGCAGCCGCAACATCACGGACCTGCGCACGCGCCCCGTGTTCGTTCGCATCACCAATGCCGGCGTCCGCGAGAGCCACGTACACGATGTCTCGATCACGAAAGAGGCACCCAACTACCGGGTGTCCTAGGAGCCCATGGCCAGCGTTGCCCGACCCGCGCCTTCCACGGCGACACACGCGGACATCCATGCCCACCGCGTCCTGATCCTCGACTTCGGGGCGCAATACACGCAGCTCATCGCGCGCCGCGTGCGTGAGCTCGGGGTCTACTGCGAGATCCATCCCTGGGACATCACGGACGCGGAGGTACGCGCATTCCAACCGCGCGGCGTGATTCTCTCCGGCGGCCCGGAATCGGTAACCGACGCCAATCCGCCGAAAGCGCCCGGAGGCAGTGTTCGGGCTCGGGGTACCCGTGCTCGGCATCTGCTACGGCATGCAGACGATGGCGCAGCAGCTCGGCGGCCGCGTCGTGGGCTCGACGGAGCGGGAGTTCGGCTATGCCGAAGTGACCGTGACCGGCGCGAGCCGGCTGCTCGATCATCTGGAGGACCGCCGCGACAGCCAAGGCCAGCCGGTTCTCGATGTCTGGATGAGTCACGGCGATCGCGTCGGCGCCCTGCCGGAAGGCTTCACTGTCACCGCCTCCACGGGCTCGATTCCATACGCCGCGATGGCGGACGAGCGTCGGCGGTATTACGGCGTGCAGTTCCACCCCGAGGTGACTCATACCACTCAGGGTGCACGGCTCCTCGAGCGCTTCGTGCGCGAGATCGCCGGTTGCGATGCGCTCTGGAGCACCGGCAACATCATCGAGGACGCGATCGAGCGGGTCCGCGCCCAGGTCGGAAGCGGCAAGGTACTGTTGGGCCTCTCGGGTGGCGTTGACTCCTCGGTGGTCGCCGCCCTGCTGCATCGCGCGATCGGCGATCAACTCGTCTGCGTCTTCGTCGATCACGGCCTGCTGCGTCTCGCACGAGGGCGACCAGGTCATGGCCACTTTCGCGGAGCATCTCGGTGTGCGCGTCATCCGCGTCGATGCCGAGGCTCGCTTCCTTGCGGCGCTCGCCGGGGTCGAGGACCCCGAAGCGAAGCGCAAGATCATCGGGCGAACCTTCATCGAAGTGTTCGACGAGGAAGCCCGGAAGCTCTCCGGCGTCGGCTTCCTGGCCCAGGGCACGATCTATCCCGACGTCATCGAGTCGGCTGGCGCACGCACCGGCAAGGCGCACGTCATCAAATCGCATCACAATGTCGGCGGCCTGCCGGAGAAGATGAATCTGAAGCTGGTGGAGCCGCTGCGCGAGCTCTTCAAGGACGAGGTCCGCCGGCTCGGTGTCGAGCTCGGCCTGCCGCGCGAGATGGTGTATCGCCACCCCTTTCCGGGCCCCGGCCTCGGCGTGCGGATTCTCGGCGAAGTCCGCAAGGAATTCGCCGACCTGCTGCGCCGCGCCGATGACATCTTCATCGACGAGCTGCGCAAGCACGATCTCTACGATCGCACCAGTCAGGCTTTTGCCGTGTTCCTGCCGGTGAGGTCAGTCGGCGTCATGGGCGACGGTCGTCGCTATGATTATGTCGTCGCCCTGCGCGCGGTGGAGACGATCGACTTCATGACCGCTCACTGGGCGCGTCTGCCCTACGAGTTCCTCGACCACGTCTCCCGCCGGATCGTCAACGAAGTCGCCGGCATCTCCCGTGTCGTCTACGACATATCAGGCAAACCTCCTGCGACGATAGAGTGGGAGTGACTGGCGCTCGATCCGCCCCCCGCACCGGGCTGCGAGACGAACCGGGAGTACGCTGGCGCGATGACGGAAACCGAGGCGATCGAGGCAGTCGACCGGCTCTGCGTGACGGCGAGCCGCTGCTCGCTGGGACCGATCCGCCGCCTCACCGCGTGCGACGGGCCGCCTTGACTCGCTTGCGGTGTGCCGCCTGCTTCACCCGATTGCCGCAGATCCCCATGCTGCACCACCGCCGCACGTGACCCCGGGTGTGGTCGGCGAAGATCAAAGTACAGCGCGGCCCTTCACAGGCCCTGACGTTGGAAAAATCCTCGGCGCAGAGCAGACGCGCGAGCGTTTCCGCGATCGGCAGGAGTAACGCCTCCGGGGAGCGCCAGTGGCGCACCACCTGCAACTCGAGCGCAGCGGGTCTGCCGCTGGGCGCCAGGACGATCCGGTAGTAGGCTTCGTCCCTTGCGAGCAGCCGGTTCAGCGGCTGCAGCTCGGCAAGATCCATCAATGCGAGAGGTCGACCTTTGTGCTTCAGCACGAAGCCTCGGAACCATTCGCGCAGTTCCCGCGCCTGGGCCGCGATCGCGTCGAGCTCGCCGGCCAGCGCCTGCCGGCGCATTTTCCTGATGCACATCCGCAGGCACGAGCCGCGCCTGCTCCAGCCAGCTCAGCAACCCTTCGCCGTCGTCGATCCAATCGATGGTCGCATCGGTCGGCGTCGCCACCGAATTCAGAAAATCCAATCCAGGCGCATCAGCCGATGAAGATCGCGGGACCGTGCGGACCCATCTGTTCTCCGATTCGCGGCCGGATTGCCGGCCCGATGCGATGCATTCATAACCAATGAAATCCGTCTTGACAAGTTACCGATCCTGTAGTAACCATTCATAATTGTATTTAATCTGGTTACTACTGCCGTAAGGAGAGCGCCGCATGCCCTCGAATGACACGAGCGTCGTACTCGTCCATGGCGCCTGGGCCGACGGCTCGAGCTGGGCGAAAGTGATCGGTCCCCTGGCCGCCCCGGGCATCAAGGTCGTCGCTGCGCCGCTGCCGCTGACATCGTTTGCCGATGATGTCGCGGCGCTCGACCGCACGCTGGAGCGTGTGCAGGGGCCCGTCGTGCTGGCGGGCCACGCTTACGCCGGCGCCGTCATCGGGGCGGCGCGCGACGAGAAAGTGAAGGCGCTCGTCTACGTGGCGGCCCTGGCCCCGGACGAGGGCGAGACGGTCGCGGATGTCTTCTACCGCGCGCAGCCGCACCCGCAGGCACCAAAGCTGGCTCCCGACAGCCACGGGCTGATCTATTTGCCCGACAGTGCTTTTGGGACGGCCTTCGCCCCGAACGCGCCCAGCGAGCACCCATGCCCTGCTCGCCGCGGTTCAGCGGCCGATCTCACCCGCATGCATCACCGTGCGTATGGAGCGTCCGCTGTGGAAGGATCGCCCGAGTTGGTTTCTCGTGGCGGAGCAGGACCGCATGATCGTTCAAGAGACGCAGCGCTTCATGGCGGAGCGGATGCAGGCGCGGGTGCATTCGCATGCAGTCGATCACACGCCGCTCGTGACGGCCCCCGCCGTTGTCGTGGACATCATCCGCGAGGCAATCGGGGCAAGCACGGCGCGCTGAACCCACATCACACGACAACAATCCCGGGAGAACCCCATGACGAGCCTCCACTTTCGAACGGCCGACGTCGACGGTTGCAAGATCTTCTATCGCGAGGCAGGTCCGGCGAACGCACCGAAACTCCTGCTGCTGCACGGCTTTCCGAGCTCGAGCCACATGTTTCGCGACCTCATTCCCCTGCTCGCCGATCGCTTCCACATGATCGCCCCCGATCTTCCCGGCTTCGGTCAATCCGACCTGCCGGGACGCGGCTACACCTTCGAGAAAATCGCCGACACGATCAGCCGCTTCACCGAGATCGTCGGCTTCGACCGCTTTGGTCTCTATGTATTCGACTATGGCGCGCCGACGGGTTTCCGTCTCGCCCTGAAGCACCCCGAGCGCATCACCGCAATCGTCTCGCAGAACGGCAATGCGTACGAAGAGGGTCTGAGCGACGGCTGGGACCCGATCCGGGCCTATTGGGAGGACGCATCGCCAGCGCATCGCGAGGCGCTGCGCGCCTTCCTCAAGCCCGAAACGACGATCTGGCAGTACACCCACGGCGTCCCCGATCCCGCGGCGGTGTCACCCGACGGTTACTCGCTCGACAATTTCTATCTCGCGCGGCCCGGCGCCGATGAGGTGCAGCTCGACCTCATTGGTGATTACCGCAACAACGTCGCGCTCTATCCTGCGTTTCAGAAGTACTTCAGGACCCACGAGCCGCGCTTCCTCGCCATCTGGGGCAAGAACGATCCGTTCTTCCTGCCACCGGGCGCCGAGGCGTTCAAACGCGACATACCCGGCGCGGTGGTACGCTTTCTGGATACCGGACATTTCGCGCTCGAGACGCATGCGGCCGAGATCGGCGGCGGCGATGCGCGAATTCCTCATTCGCTGAACAATCGAGGAGCCATCGAGATGAAGCAGTCAGTCGCCATCGTCACCGGCGCCAGTCAAGGCATCGGCCAGGCAACGGCCATCCGCCTGGCGCGCGATTTCGCGGCCGTCACCCTGGTCGCGCGCAACCGCTCCAATCTGGAAAAGACGGCAGCGGCGGTGACGGCCGCCGGCGCGCAGGCGCTCGTCGTCGATGTCGACCTGTCGCAGCCCGCAGCAGCACGGTCGGTGGTCGATCAGACGCTGCAGGCATTCGACCGCATCGACGCCCTGCTCAACATCTCCGGCGCAGTACCGCAGATCGACCTCTTCGAGATGACGGACGAGCAATGGGAGAGCGGCCTCGCGTTGAAGCTGCATGGCGCGCGGCGCCTGACCATTGCGGCATGGCCGGCGCTGAAGGCCGCCAAGGGCTCCGTCGTCTTGATGTCGGGAAACTCGGCGCTCTTCCCCAAGGCGCCCTATGCGGCGGTCGGGACGATCAATGCCGCCATTGCCGCCCTGGCGAAGGCGTTCTCGGATCGCGGCATCAGCGACGGAGTGCAGGTCAACAGCGTCCTCCCGGGCGCCGTGATGACGGGTCGACGCCGCTCGTATCTGCAGCATTGGGCGCCGCTGCACGAGATGACAGTGGAAGAGGCAACGGCCAAATTCCCGCAGGAAGCCGGCATCGCGCGCTATGGCGAGCCGGAAGAGATCGCGGAGTTGATGGCCTTCCTGGTATCGCCCGGCGCGAGATGGCTGACCGGCTCCCAGCTGCGCATGGATGGAGGCGAAGTCAAGTCGGTGTGAGGGGCGCCCGCAGGGTTTTGAGGAAGGCCTCGTTCGTGGAGCCGATATGCGCATTGGCGCGCCGGATGAGGCTGAGTGGCCGCTGGATCACCAGCCGATTGATGGGCAGGATCCGCAGTGTTCCCGCCTCGAGCTCGCTCGTTATGCTGATGCGCGGCAGCCACGCGATGCCGCCGCCGTGCATGGCGGCCTGCTTCAGGGCCTCCGTGTTGCCAAATTCCATCACACTGCCCTGCCGCACTTCATTCGCGTCCAATGTCCCGGTAATGAGCTCGCGGGTGCCCGAACCCTTCTCGCGCATCAGCAGAGGACGCCCATTGATGTCGGCGGCCGACAAGCGCTTCCTGCTAAGAAGCTCGTCATCGGCTGCGACGACGGGCACCAGTCCATCCTTTTGAAATTGCTCCGCCACCAGACCGCTGACGTGAAGCGGGCCTTCGATGAAGCCCAGTGTGAAACGCATGTCGGCCACGCCCTGCGAGACCTGCTCGGTGTTGCCCACGAACATCGTGATGCGCACGCCCGGGTTGCCGCGGCGGAAGATGGCGAGTCGCCGGGGAAGCACATACGTGCCGATGGTGTTGCTGGCACCGATCGACAGCAGGCCAGCGCGCGCATCGGCGATTTCCCGTATGGCCGCCTCCGCCGTGCGTGAGATGTCGAAAAGGCGGACGGCGTACTCGTGCAGCACTTCCCCCGCATGAGTCATCTGCATTCCGCGCGGCAGGCGTTCGAACAGCGTGACGCCGAGACGGCCTTCGAAATCCTTGAGCTCGCGCGATAGAGCGGGCTGCGACACGCGCAGCCGTTGCGCCGCAGCGGAGATGCTGCCGGTGTCCGCGATGGCGTTGAAGACCGCAAGATGATGCAGGTTCATGTCTCGCAGTATATCTAAAGCCGGCGCATGGCAAGTTGCACCAGCAGACTGCTCACCGACACCGCGATCCAAACGCCCAATCCGAGCAGGACAGGCCGTATCCCGGTGTTTGCCATGCGTCGCAGGTTGGCCGACAGGCCGATGGCCGTCAACGCCACCACGATCAATAGCTCCGCCAGGCCGTGCAGGGTCGGCAGGAGAACGGCAGGAATCAACCCCAGGGTGCGGACCGCCGAAGCGAGCAGAAACCAGAGGATGAACCACGGGAATGTGGCGGCCAGGCTGAAGTGTCCGATGTAACCCGGCCGCTGCCTGCCGCCGCTTCTCCCGGGCAGTGACGACGATGGCCAGTACCAGGCAGGTCGGAATGATCAACATCGATCGGGTCAGCTTGACGATGGTGGCGTAGTCGCCGGCCGCATGGCCATAGCTATAGCCGGCCGCCACGACGGACGAGGTGTCGTTGATCGCCGTGCCCGCCCACAGCCCGAAGCCCAGATCGCTCATGTGCATGAGATGACCCAGCAGCGGAAACAGCAGTACGGCGACGAGATTGAACAGAAAGATGGTGGAGATCGCGAAGGCGGTATCGTGATCGTCAGGGCGAATGATGGGGGTCACCGCCGCAATGGCGGAGCCGCCGCAGATGGCGGTGCCGACGCCGATCAGAATCTTCAGATGGTCCGGGACGCCGAGTAATCGGCCGAGCAGCCACGCGGCGAGGAACGCCGTGCTCATCGTCACCAGCGTCACCCACAAAGATTCGAGTCCGGTTCGTGCGACCTGACTGAGGCTGAGTCCGCATCCGAGCACGACGATGGACCACTGGAGGACCCGCGTGCCGCCGAATCGGATGCCGGGCTCGAAGCGCCGGCTGGGATCGAAGAGGTTGCGCGCCAGAATGCCCAACACGATGCCGAATACGGGGGCGCCGACCAACGGCTGCCAATGGCCGAGCAAAAGAGCCAGGAGCGCAATCAGCAAAGCGAGCAGAAGACCGGGCCAGGAGCTGTACATCTTTCGAGGAGCCGCCAGCGGCGGATTGACGGCGATGATGGCAGCATTGTCGACGCTCGCACCGATATGCATCCAATACAATTAAAGTAGCTTTCCCATATCATTTATATATATTAAGCTCCGCTCGTCGGCGAACACGGCCGCCGCCGGCCAACGGAGCGTTGCGATGCAGGGATCAGGCCGCGGGCGAGGAATGGATGGGAGTGACCCCGGTGAAGTCATCCTCGGTGGAGTTCCCGACCTCTACTTCTTCCTGCCGCGCGACAGGATTGAATCCGCCCGACTGCTTGCGCCACAGCTCCGCGTACAGACCGCCCTCGCAGCAGCAGCTCCGTGTGCGTGCCGTCCGCGACGATCACACCGCGTTCCAGAACGATGAGACGATCCATGTCCATCACCGTACTCAGGCGGTGAGCGATGGCGATCACGGTCTTGCCGGCCATCGCCTCCTTCATGGCCTCCTGAATCTTCTGCTCGCTGTGGCTGTCGAGCGCGCTGGTCGCCTCGTCCAGCAGCAGGATGGGCGCATTGCGCAGGATCGCCCGGGCAATCGCGATGCGTTGCCGTTGGCCGCCGGAGATCTTGATGCCGCGCTCTCCGACCAGGGTGTCATACCCATGCTCGAGCTCGGCGATGAACTCGTGCGCGTGGGCGCGCTTGGCGGCCTCGATCACCTCCGCATCGGCCGCATCCGGACGCCCGTAGCGAATGTTCTCGAGCAGGCTGCGATGGAAGAGGTTGGTATCCTGCGGAATGAGGCCGATGGCGCCTCGCAGGCTCTCCTGAGTCACCGCGCGGATGTCGGTGCCGTCGATCCGGATGGCACCGCCGGTCACATCGTGCATGCGCATCAGCAGCCCCATCAGCGTGGTCTTGCCGGCCCCGCTGGGACCGACCAGTCCCACTCGCTGACCGGCCGGGATGTGGAGATCGAAATCATGGACGATGTTGCGCGATCCACGTCCCCGCCCCCGCGGCTCGTAGGCGAAGGCGATCCGCTCGAAGCGGATGGCGCCGCTCGTGACTGTCAGTGTGCCCGCGCCGGGCTCGTCCCGGACCGTAGCCGGCACGATCAGCGTATCGATGCTCTCGATCGCCGAGCCGAGCTGGTCGTAAAAATCCGGAATGCGCTGGCCCAGGGTGTAAGCCGTTTGCAGCAGGGACCCGGTCAGCGTCGTCACCATGACGAAGTCTCCGGCTGTCATGAGGCCGTGCACCCATCCGTACAGAGCGGCACCCACGAAGCCGATCCACATGATGATGTCCATGACGTACTGCGAGCATCGCAGTCGCACCACCGCGCGATACAGCGCCATGCGCCGTTCCCGCTCCTCGCCCGTGTACGCCTTCAGCTCACGATCTTCGACGCTCTGATTCGCGAACTGGAAGACGTTGCGGATGTTGGTGATGACATCGACGATCCGACCGGTTACGGCCGCGCGCGTCTCATTGTTCGCGGCCGCGCGCCGGGCGCACTCGCGACCCAGCAGCAGACTGCCGCTGAAATACACCACGATGCCGAGCCCGGCCGCGGCGCAAAACGCCGGACTGGCCACGTAGAAATACGCCGCGACGAAGACGAAGAACATCGCGCCCGGAATGAAGTCGAACACCGTCATGTCGAACAGCGCCAACATCTGGTCGGGCAGCATGACGGCCTTGTGCGCAATCTTGCCCGAGAGCGTGCTCTCGAAGTACGCGGGCGAGAGTCGCTGCGCGTAAGCGAACACTTCCTCCTTGATGCGGATCAGCATGGGCGAGCGGGTATGGTAGGAGCAGAACCACGTGGCCGCGTCGCAGACGAAGCGCGCCGCCACCAGCGCCGCGAACAGCGCGAACGGCCCCGTCAACGCCGGTCCGGCCGCACGCAGCGGTGCGTGCAGATTGAGCACCGTGTCGGTCAACTGCCTGGTCGCGAAGGCGATCGAGGCAAACACCCCGCGCCCCAGCACCGGAAACACGAGCAAGCCGAGGCTCCCCCAGCGAAACTGCCGGGCGAAATACAGGAAGAAGCGGCTCAGGCGGTTGGGCAGCGGAGGAGCGTTCATGCGAAGCGTCAGTGGGAGCGGTAAACGCCGCGGCGGCGGCTCGGTACGCGGAGACACCCTGTCTCACGTTCTGTCAAAGACTATTCGGTCCGGGTGGCCGCCGGCAAGTCCTGAGGCGGGGACTGTGGCGAGCTTCTCCGTTCAGCTGGTCGCGGAGCCCGGCCGCCGCGCACCCTCAGCCCCTCGCCACGGCCTGTCGGGGACCATCGCTTTCACTCACCGGGCCACCGAACTGCGCGTCATACAGGGCCCGATAGGCGCCTTCGCGGGCGAGCAGACCCGCGTGCGTCCCCTGCTCGACGATGCGGCCGTCACGCATCACCAGAATGAGATCGGCATCGCGAATGGTCGACAGCCGGTGCGCGATGACGAAGCTGGTCCGGTTGGTACGCAGCGCCGCCATGGCGTGCTGGACCAGTGTCTCGGTGCGAGTGTCGACCGAGCTGGTTGCCTCATCGAGGATCAGCAGCGCCGGACGCGTGAGAAACGCCCGCGCGATCGTGATCAGCTGCTTCTGTCCGGCGCTGAGGTTGCTCGATTCCTCGTTGATGACGGTGTCGTAGCCCTGCGGCAGGCCGCGTACGAACCGATCGACGGATGTCGCCCTGGCGGCCTCGATCACCTCCTCGTCGGTTGCATCGGGCCGGCCGTAGCGGATGTTCTCGCGGATGGTGCCGTTGAAGAGCCATGCGTCCTGCAGCACCATCCCGATCCGCGACCGCAGCTCGTCGCGACGCAGCGTTGCGATGTCGACACCGTCGAGGGTGATCTGGCCCTGGTCGAGCTCGTAGAAACGCAGGATCAGGTTGACCAGCGTCGTCTTGCCCGCTCCTGTCGGGCCCACGATGGCGACGGTATGGCCGGGCTCGGCGATGAGCGACAGATCGTCGATGAGCGGCTTATCCGGCTCATAGCGGAAGGAGACATGCCGGAACTCGACGCGTCCCGCGACTGCCGCCGCGACCGCTGCCATCGCAGGCTCCGGCCGCAACTCGCCTTCGTCCAGCAGGCCGAACACGCGCTCGGCGGAGGCGACGCCGGACTGCATGGTTCCGGCCATCGATGCGACTTGCGTCAGCGGGCGGTTGAAGGAGCGCGAGTATTGAATGAATGCCTGCACGGCACCGAGCGTCATGCCGCCAGTCGTGACGCGCAGGCCGCCGATGACTGCGATCAGCACGTAGTTGACACTGCCGATGAACATCACTGCGGGCATGATGAGACCGGAGATGAATTGGGCGGCGAAGCCGGCCTCGAGCAACTGTTCGTTCTTGTCATCGAAGCGGCGCGACACCTCGCGATGGCGGCCGAAGACCTTGACCAGCTCATGGCCGGTGAACGCCTCCTCGATCTGCCCGTTGAGCTCCCCGGTCCGGGCCCACTGCGCGATGAAATGGCGCTGCGAGCGCTTCGAGATCACCCGGGTGAGAAACAACGCCAGGGGAATGGTCACGAGAGCGATCAGCGCCAGCAGCGGCGAGATGACGAACATCATCGTCACCACGCCGATCAGCGTCAGCAGCGATGTCAGCAGCTGGCTCACGGACTGTTGCAGGCTCTGCGAGATGTTGCCGATGTCGTTGGTCACTCGACTCAGCAGCTCGCCGCGCGTCTGCCGGTCGAAGTAGCGCAGCGGCAGCCGGTGAATCTTCTCCTCGACATCTGTGCGGAGCTTGAGCACGACCTCTTGGACAACGTCGTTGAGGACGTATCCCTGGACCCAGAGGAACACAGCCGACGCGAGATAGACGGCGATCGTCTCGAGCAGCGTCATGCGTAGCGCGTCGAAATCGATGCCCACCCCCGGCACCAGACTCATGCGGGAGAGCATGTTCGCCAGATGGCCGCGGCCTGCCGCCCGCTCCCCCGCTACCGCCTGCTGCTTCGACTCGCCTGCCGCAAGATGCTCGCCGACGACCCCGGAGAAGATGATGTCGGTCGCGCGGCCTATCAGCATCGGTCCGGTCACCGACAGCGCAACGCTCACCAGAGACGTTGCGACCACGACGGCGAGCGCGAAACTGTGCGGTTTCAGTCGCGCCAGTACCCGAAGCGCGGACGGCCAAAAGGTTGTCGCCTTCTCGCCCGGCCGTCCGAGCCCCATCCACGGCGGTGAGCGCCCAGTGGACTGGCCGGCGGTGGGCAGCCTTGCCGGCAGCGGACCGTCACGAGCGCCGGCGCTCATGCTGCCTCCTGCGGCGATAGCTGCGAGGCAACGATTTCCGCGTAAGTAGGACAGGCGCGCAGGAGGTCCGCGTGACGGCCAATGGCTATCAGCGCGCCCCCGTCGAGCACTCCAATCTGATCGGCATCCATGATGGTCGAAACGCGCTGCGCGACAATGATGACCGCCGCGTGGCGAGTGACAGGGCGAAGCGCGGCGCGCAGCCGCAACTCGGTGCCGAAATCGAGCGCCGAGAAAGACTCGTCGAAGAGATAGAATCTCCGGCTCGCGCACCAGCGCGCGGGCGATGGCCAGGCGCTGGCGCTGGCCACCCGAGACGTTGGTTCCGCCCTGGGCGATGGACGCCTCGAGTCCGCCCTTCATCGCCGCGACGAAGTCTTTGGCCTGAGCGAGCTCCAGCGCCTGCCACATCTGCTCTTCGGTGGCCTCGGGATTGCCGTAGCGGAGATTGCTCGCCACCGTGCCGGAAAAGAGGTAAGCCCTTTGCGGGACCAGACCGATGCGGCTCCAGAGAAGATCGGGATCGAGCGCGCGCACATCGACGCCATCGACCAGAACAGCGCCCGCGCTGACATCGAGCAGCCGCGGGATCAGCGATACGAGGGTGCTCTTGCCGGCCCCGGTGCTGCCGATGATCGCGAACGTCTGACCCTCCGCGACCCGGAAGGAGACATCACGCAGCACCGCATCGGCGGCGCCGGGATACTGGAATTTCACACCCCGAAACTCGACCTGCGCGCGCGACTGCACCGACTTGACTGCAGCCGCCGGCGGCGCCACCGACGGTGCGGTCGACATGACGTCCGTGATCCGCTCCGCGGACACGGCGGCCCGCGGAATCATCATGAGCATCAGGGTTGCCATCATGACCGCGAGCAGGATCTGCGCGAGATAGACCAGAAAGGCGGTGACGTCCCCGATCTGCGACTGCCCGGCGCCGATCCTCTCGGCGCCGAACCAGAGCACCGCGACGCTCGAGACGTTGAGGATGATCACGATGGCGGGAAACAAGCAGCACCATCAGCCGCCCCGCCCGCAGGGCCGTATCCATCAGCTCCATGTTCGCCCGGTCGAACCTGTGGATCTCGGCGGGCTCGCGCACGAAGGCGCGCACCACGCGGATGCCGCCGATCTGTTCCCGCAGGATCCTGTTGACCACGTCGACGAGCTTCTGCATGCGCCGAAACTGCGGCACCATCTTCGCGGCTACGATCCCGATGAGGACCGCCAGCAGGGGAACACTGACTCCCAACAGCCAGGAGAGTCCCGGGTCCTCGCGCAGCGCCATGATGATGGCGCCCACTCCCATGATGGGCGCGGAGATCATGGTAGTGCTGCTGACGGCCACCAGCATCTGCACCTGCTGCACGTCGTTGGTGGTCCGCGTGATCAGGGAGGGCGCCCCGAACCCGCGCCACTTCCCTGCCGGAGAAGCCCATGACGCGCCGGAACAGGGCGGCGCGCAGATCCCGGCCGAAACCCATGGAAGTGCGCGCGCCGAAATAGGCGGCGGCAACCGAGAAGGCGATCTGCCCCAGGGTCATGAGCAGCATCCAGCCGCCGGTCCGCACGATGTAAGCCCGTGTCCCCCTTCACGATGCCGAGATCGATGATGTCGGCGTTGAACGTCGGCAGATAGAGCAAGGCGATCGTGGAAAGGAGCTGGAACACGGCGACGCCCAGCAGCCCGCGTCCGTACGGCCGCAGATGCTCGCGCAATAGCCGGATCAGCATCGGCCGCCCTCGGTGATGGCCTCTTGGCGCTGATCTCGTAAGAACGGCCGGTCGATCTGCGCGGCGTACAGCTCGATATCCGCGGGCCCGACTCCGCTGGCGGCAAAGTGTTCCTTCCATCTGCTCACGACCTGCGCAACCACGCCGGCCTCACGCGCCGCCTCGTCGCTCTTCAGCGCGAACAGGGATGACATGGACAGCGCGTTGGCGAGGGTGGAGTCGGCGGCCTGCAGGCCCACACGCATCTGCTGGAACCCCAGGGCCTGGCCAGAGGGAAGCACATCGAACGCGGGAGACAGCTCGTATTGCCCCCGCTCGGTCATGACGAGAGCGTGGTTTTTCTCGTGATCGTCCGTATTGTCGATCAGGATGTTGAATACCATGCGGCGAAAGAGCTCCTGCATATCTCGTGAGTACCTGTTGTCCTGCGCGACGCCCTTGCGCCGCAGCAGCTGCGCCAGCTCCGGATAGCCGAACTGCTCACCGGCAGCGCGGAGCGCCACTGCCGCCGAGAGACAATGAAGGCGGCCTGCGCCCGTGCGATCGAAGCGCCTGATCGCGACGGCGTGCCCCGCCGTCAGCCGTACTGCCATCGTGGAGGCCGTGCGTATCTGCGCCTTTCGCGCCAAAGTCATCGTTGCGTGCTCTATCAGTGGGGTATCCGCGGGCTCACCGTCGGAGAATTTGACGACCCACTGCTCGCCGTCCAGATTCAGCAACGCCTTTGGCCGCGCGCCGCCCATAGTGGCGCCCGGCGAGATGAGTCTCTTGAGCTCGGGCGGGATCGGCTGGTTGTCCTGGACCTTACGGATGAGCTCGTGGACCTGGTCAGCCTCCTGCAGCGTTGGCAGTGGCCCGAGGCGCCTTGGGAGGTATTCATCGGATGAGGTCGAGACTCCAAGCGCTCCGAAGCGATCATCCCCCGCGAAATACAGGTACTCGAGAAGCGACAGGCGAGGAGGCTTGTCAATGAATCGGATGACGCGCTCGCCCCAACGATCGGGCCGCGCATCGTCCACTGCCCCCACAGCCGTATTCCTCTCGACAGGCAGAAACTGCTGATCCATGCGAGGCAGATCCTCGCTGAGCTCGAATCCGTGCTTGAGCCACGCCGCGAAGTACTTGAGGGCGACCCCCTGATTCGAGCGTATCAGGTCGAGTTCGCCGACGGCGACAGGCCGCGCGGGCTCGAGCAGCGACCAGAGGTACAGCCGATCGACCGGCTGATAGCCGGGGGCGCTCCGCTTAGCTGCGATCGCGGTGTTCACTCCTGTCCGTTCTCCGGTCGTCTTCGTGCAAGGCGTGCTCGCGCCGACGCCGCGGAGCGGACGGCGCGCCGCTCGAGCGCCCCGCGAACGTCCCCCTCTAGCGCTCCCCGATCCTCCGCAGGCGCGGCGAGTTCAGGCAAGCGGGCCGCCCTTCCGATCAGCCACAGTGCTGTTGCGTAGAGTCCAGCACCGACGCTAGGGTCGCCCCGCTCGATTCGAATCAGCGTCGGGACCGAGCATCCAAGGCGGCCGGCCCACTCGCGCTGGGATTCCCGGCGCCTCAGTCGAGCGATAGCCAGATTCTCGCCCAGGCCGCGAAGCGCCTGAGCTGCTGCAGGAGGAAGCGTAGCCAGTGCCGGAGTATTCTTTGACATCACATATAGTTTATCTATTAAGCAAATTTGAACAAGTATATATTCAATATATTGAAGTAAATAATCGATACAGTACCAGAAATTGACTATCTGCTGCTGCCTCGCTACGCTTCACGGCATGCCCGACCTAGACCCTCGGCTCGCCGCTGTCCCCCTTCCTGCGCTGCTCCGCCACGCCCGTGTCGCGTACGGTTCTGCGATGCGCAGTGCTCTCGAGGACGCCGGCTACGACGATATTCCCAAGAACGGCCTCTATGTCATAGGTGGCCTGGCCCTCGGTGCAGGTGACGTTCCCCTCGCCTCCCTGATCCGCGATCTACGCATCTCGAAGCAGGCTGCCGGTCAGCTGGTGGACACCCTGGTCAACCGGGGCTATCTGGCGCGCAACATCGATGAGCAGGACCGCCGACGGCTCATCGTGACGCTGACTGATCGCGGGCGGGCAGCAGCCGCAACTCAGGCAATGGCGCGTGAGCGCGTGGATGCGGAGTTGCTCGCGAAGGTGGGACCGGAGTGCGTCGAGCACACGCGCATCGCGCTGGCGGCACTGACGGAAATGGCCGGTTGGGGCGAGCCCGCGACAGACGAAGAGACGTAACGGAGAGCCAAATGTTCCGATTCGGACCCGGACTCGTGATCCCTCTCCTATGGTTGGCGTGGGCGATCTCGTGGATGCTCGCCGCGGGTTGGAGCGCGCCGGCCGAGCGGCGCGTCGGCGTGAAGGGCGAGCTTGCCTATCGCCTCGTGCTCATCGCCGGCGCGATCGTTTTCTTTCCGCGCGCACACGGTTATCACGGACCGCTGCGACTCTGGATGGTCACGCTCGATGAAGCCTGGATCTGCACCGCACTCATCGCCCTCGGCTTCGCCTTCACCTGGTGGGCGCGCGTCCATCTGGGAACGCTGTGGAGCGGTTGGATCACCCGTAAGTCCGACCATCGCGTCGTCGACACCGGTCCCTACGGCGTGGTGCGCCACCCGATTTACACGGGGATTCTCCTGGCCGTCTATGCGACCGCGGCCGCGAAGGGTACGATACTGGGCATCGTCGGCGCGCTCCTGATCACGCTCGGGCTTTGGATGAAGGCGAGACTCGAAGAGCAGTGGCTGCGTAAGGAGCTGGACCCGGGCGCGTACGACAGCTACCGCAGCAGAGTCCCCATGCTCGTCCCCTACGGACCGAGGTAACAATGGATCCGCGAGCCGTCACTCCGTTTGTCATCACCAGCGCCGTTGTCGTCTGGGCGGTTTACCGCCGCATGCGGCGCTCGTTTGGCCGCCAGCCCGTGCAGGAAAAGCGCATGTGGTTCAGGATCGGGATCCTCGCGCTGGCCACCGTCCTCATCGCCGGCGCGATCGCACGCAATGTCGAGTTGCTCGGCGTCCTCGCGGCTGGCATCGCCTGCGGCGCGGCGCTGGCTTACGTCGGGCTCCGATACACCAGGTTCGAGGTCACATCCGACGGGCGCTTCTATACACCGCACACCTATATCGGATTGGTGATAACCGCGCTCTTCCTGGGCCGGCTGCTGTATCGCTTCCTCGGCACATTCAACGGCGCGACGCCACCCGCGGCTGCCGGACAGAGCCTCATCGCCATCTATCAACAGAATCCCTTCCTGCTGGCCGTGTCCGGTGCGGTCGTAGGCTATTACATCCCCTACTACCTCGGCGTCCTGCAGCGCACCAAGCCGCCAGCGACCCTGGGACCGGAGTCCGGCGCCAGCGGCGCCGGCGGCCAATAGACCTCAACGCGCCCTGGGCCGCGGTCCCGGCCGGGTCTTGCGCGACCTGTCGTAAGGGTTCCTGTCGGTACGGTATTCGATGACGACGGGCGTCGCGAACAGGTCGTAGGTCTTGCGAAAGACATTGACCAGGTAGCGCGTGTAGGCATCCGGAACGGACGAAGTCTGATTGCCGTGGATGATGATCCGCGGCGGGTTGCGTCCGCCCTGATGCGCGTAGCGCAGCTTGATGCGCCTGCCGTGCACCAGCGGGGGCTGATGCACCGTCAGCGCATGTTCCAACGTGCGTGACAGCTGCTTCGTGGGTATCTCGCGCATGGCCGACTCATAGGCGCGTACGGCCGACTGCATCAGCTCGCCAACCCCGGTGCCATGCCGCGCCGAGATGAAGTGCAACGGTGCAAACGGCACGAAATCGAGCCGCAGCGCCAGTTGCCGGTGAATCTCCTCGCGCTGTTCGGGGGGAATGCCGTCCCATTTGTTGATGGCGATGATGAGCGCCCGGCCGCGCTGCAGCGCGACACCGAGCACGCTCGCATCCTGCTCCGTAACCGTGTCATGCGCATCGACGACGAGGATGACTACGTTGGCCTCATCGATGGCCTGCAGCGTCTTAGCGACGCTCGCGCGCTCGATCACGTCCTCGACCCTGGCGCGGCGGCGCATACCGGCCGTATCGATGAGCTGAAACTTCCGCCCGTCGCGCTCGAACGGCACCACGATGCTGTCGCGGGTCGTGCCCGGCTGCTCGCTCGCGATGACCCGCTCCTCACCGATCAGGCGATTGACGAGCGTGGATTTGCCGACGTTGGGGCGGCCGATGATGGCGATGCGCACTCCGTCCGCGGCAGCGATCCGTTGCCTCGCCTTCCGGCTGCGCCTGCGGCTCGAGTCCGGCGAGCGCCTGAACCATCAGGTCCTCGCATCCCTGCCCATGACTCGCCGAGATGCCGACCGGCTCGCCGAGGCCGAGGGTATGGAAATCGGCCGCCGCCACGTCGAGGTCCAGTCCTTCCGCCTTGTTGACGGCGAGCGTCGTCGGCTTGCCCGACTTGCGGATCTCACGGGCGACGAACTGGTCCTGCGGAGTGAGGCCGGCGCGCCCGTCCACCAGCAGAATGAGGTGATCGGCTTCCGCGACCGCGCGCTCGGTCTGGGCGCGCATCTGCGCCTCGATACCCTTCGGGTTCTCGACCAGGCCGCCCGTGTCGATCACCACGAAGGGAACCGGTCCCAACCGCCCGAAGCCGTACTGGCGATCCCGGGTCAGTCCGGGCACGTCCGCGACAATGGCATCGCGCGTGCCGGTGAGCACGTTGAACAGGGTCGATTTTCCGACGTTGGGCCGACCTACCAGGGCAACGATGGGCAGCATGGATAGCTGCTGGTGTTATCCGCCGGGAGACATCCGGTAGGCGTTGATGCGGCCATCATCGTTGATGACCACCACCTCGTCACCCTCGGCGATGGGTGGATTGCTGATGCGCACCTTGCCGCTGCGCACCCGCGCGATGAACGCCCCGGTGTGCTTGTCCAGGAAGTGAACGTAGCCCTGGAAATCAGCCGTGACCACCGCGTCATCGCCAACCGCCACGGCGGTCAGCCCGCGGTAAGCCAGCGCTGACTGGCGCCAGATCACGGCACCGTTGGCGCGGTTGAGCGCAACGACCTGCCCGTCCGCGCTCGACATGTAAACCGCGTCCTTATCCATCGCCAACCCACGATAGCTGGATGCCTTGTGAGACCACCATGTCTGACCGCTGTCGAGCGCCAGCATCGTGACATTGCCGTGATAGCCCACAGTGTAGATGTCCTTGTCGGCGACTTCCAACGGCCCGTCCACGTCCGCCAGACGCTGGATCTCCGTACGGCCATGCGGCTG
Organism: uncultured Pseudomonadota bacterium; assembly: GCA_963726045.1. GTDB lineage: Bacteria > Pseudomonadota > Gammaproteobacteria > Steroidobacterales > Steroidobacteraceae > 13-2-20CM-66-19. Next base: position 1,282,796 of record CAVSAZ010000004.1, on the reverse strand, counting down.
TGAGATCGTCGCCAGCCAGACCTGCGACCCGTCACCCGAATTCACGGCGAGGACCTTGCCGTTGTCGAAGCCGCAGATGATGAGATCGCCTACGATCAGCGGCGTCGATGTGCCGCGCAGCGACAGTGAAGGCACGTCCTGCTCGGCCTCCCAGAGCTCGTGGCCGTCGGTCGGAGACAGGCCGCGCAACCTGCCATCGACAGAGCGCACGGCGACGATGTTGTCCGCAATAGCAGGCGGAGCGATCACGGCGCCGTTGATGAGCACCGTCCAGAGCGGCTTGCCGTCGGCCGCGTTGAGCGCAATCACGTGTCCGTCGGTGGCGCCGACCACAACCAGATTTCCGCGCACCGCCGGTCCGCCCCCGAGCGGCAGCTTCGTGCTGGTATGCCACAGTTTGCTGGCCGGTCTGCAGATCGAACGCCGCCACCTGACCACGGAAACCCGAGGCGAATACGCGACTGCCGTCGAGCGCCAGACCGAGTCCGAGGCGCAGCTTCTTCGCACCGCGGTCGGCGACCGAGTCGTCCCAGATGCGCTCCACGTGCAGGCTCGACTTGATCGGGCCGAGCTTGGCCGGTTGTTCCGGGTTCTTGTTCTTGGAGCAGGCGACCAGCAGCAGGGCGCTGGCGGCGGCCAGCACGGCCCAGCAGCGCATCGATCGCAGGGTGTTGTTTTGCAAGGGAGCCCTCACGCGCAGTGCGCAATGATCAATGGGGTTGGGCCGAGGCGCTCGGAGCCGCGCTCTGCGAGCCGGACGGCGCGGCCGCATCGGCCGCGAGGTCGGATATCTTCAGGTCGAGGAGCCCGGTATCACTTTCGTTCCCGGCTTTGGCGCGTGCCAGCCGGTACTGCGCCAGGGCATTGGATTTATCGCCCATGGCGTAGTAGGCATCGCCCCGCGCCTCCGCATATTGCGGCGCCAGCGCCCCGGGGTTGGCCCCGTTGAGGGTCGCGATCGCCGCCGCCGGCTGCTGTTGCGCGATCTGCACGCGTGCCAGTCTTTGCCGCGCAAGGAGCCGCAAAATGGAATCGTGAGAGTGCTGCATGACGTCTTGCAACTCGTCGGCGGCTCTCGGGAGCTCATTGTCTTCGACGAACGCCTTTGCCGAAGCGAGTTTCGCCTGATCCGCGTAAGGCGAGGAAGCGTACTGACGCTCCAGAAGTCCCGAGCAGGATGAAAGCCTGGGGGCGGTTACCCTGCGCGAAGGCGTTCTGCATCTGGATGTAGGTCGCGCCGGCCGCAAGATCTACGTTGTTCATCGCGGCTCTGCCACCAGTGATAGCCCCCGAACGCCAGGGCGGCTACGGCCACGCCGCCCAGGATCGGCCGGCGCGTTCTCACGCAGCCTGGCGCTTGAGCGCTTCCCACTGTTCGCGCTCGCTCATCAAATAATCGTCCACCACCCCTCCTCGAGGAATCATTCCGCCGGCAGCCGCGGCACCGGCAAGTGCCGCTTCGATGGCCGCGGCCAGCTCAGGCAGCGGGCACTCGTTCTGACCCGCCTCGTTGCGCAAAGGTTTCACGGCCGCAACACCCCGCGCCAGCTCGTCATCGCCCAGGATGACTGCCAGCGCGGCGCCGCTGCGATCGGCACGGCGAAATTGCGCCTTGAAATTACCGCCGCCGAGATTGAGGTCGAACCGCCTGCGTCGGGAGCTCGTCCCGCAGCCGCTCGACCAGCCCGATGCCCGCGGCGCTCGCTCGCGCCCCGCTCACCACCACATAGACATCCGCTGCGGGCGCTGCCGGAGCCTGTCCCGCCTGCACGAGCAGCTCCACGACCCGCTCCATCCCCATTGCGAAGCCGACGCCCGGGCGTCGGCTCGCCGCCGAGCTGCGCGATCAGCCCATCGTAGCGGCCGCCGGAGCATACGGCATCCTGGGCCCCGAGTGCGTCGGTTATCCACTCGAACACCGTGCGGCTGTAGTAGTCCAACCCGCGGACCAGCCGCGGGTTGACGCGATACTGCACGCCGATGGAGTCCAGGGCGGCGCAGAGCGCATCGAAATGCTCGCGCGACTCCGGGTCCAGATGATCGGTGAGGAGCGGCGCGCCGGCAATGAGCGCGCTCATTTCCGGATTCTTGCTGTCGAGGATGCGCAGCGGATTGCCCTCGAGCCGCCGCCGGCTGTCGCTGTCGAGCGCGCTCTCGTGCGCGCGGAAGTAGTCGATCAGCTTCTCCCGGTAGGCGCGCCGCGACTCCGGCGTGCCCAGGGAATTGATCTCGAGCCGCACCCGCTCGATGCCGAGCCGGCGCCAGAGACGCGCGGTGAAGGCAATCAGCTCCGCATCGACGTCGGGACCGGGAAAGCCGACCGCCTCGAGATCGAGCTGATTGAACTGCCGATAGCGGCCCTTCTGCGGCTTCTCGTGACGGAACATGGGGCCGAAGCACCACAGCTTGTGGCGATGGCCACGCAGCATGCCGTTGGAGATCGAGCGCGCGCATGATGCCGGCGGTCGCCTCCGGACGCAGGGTGAGACTATCCCCGCCCTGGTCGGTGAAGGTGTACATCTCCTTCTCGACGACATCCGTGTATTCGCCGATCGCGCGCTTGAAGAGCGCGGTGTGCTCCACGATCGGGACGCGGATCTCCTCGTATCCGTAGCGCCGCGACCAGCTCGCGCACGCAGTCCTCCAACCGTTGCCAGGCGCCGATCTGCGCCGGGCAGCACATCGTTCATGCCGCGGATCGGCTGGATCTCTACCGTCAACTCAACCTCCGTTCTTCCGCGGCGCGGCCAGCATGCGGCCGTCGGCGGCAATCAGAAACCATGCGGTGTTATTGGCGCGCACGAAGGGCGCGAACGACTCCGGTCGGCCGCCAACCTTGATCGTGACGCCGCTGGCATCGCCGAGCAGGACGCTGAGCGGCGGAACGCCTTCCAGCCTGCGCGTCGCACGCCCCAGGGACAGGCCATAGAGCAGCCGCCGCCCGGTGGCGTCGTAGACCTCCGTCCAGCTGTCGTTGGAGTATACGAATACTGCTTCGATCTCCCCGTGCGCAGCGAACGGCGGCGCGGCTGCGTGGCCAGCGCTCGAGGCGGCCTGAGCGTGCAGCGCCGACCGGCCGGCGTCAGTACCACGGGCTGATCCGGCTCCGCCGGTGTTGCCGCGGGAACCGTGATCGGCACGGGACGGGAGCCGCAATCGAGCCAGTGCCGATGCGACAGCGACAAGCCCCACCAGACGGTGCCCGCGACCGCGAAGCCGATCACTACTATCACCGCCGGCGCCACCAACCTGCCGGTATCGTCCGCCACCGGCTTGGGGACGCGCGTCAGGTCCGGCGGCGGCACCCGGTTGCCCTGCGAGTAGAGCTCGAACAGCGCCTCCGGCGACTCGCCCACCAGCTCCGCGTAGTGGCGCAGGTGCCCCTTGACGTAGACCGGCGCGCCGAGCGCCGCGAAGTCATCCGCCTCCAGCGCCTCGAGAATGTCGGGATCGACGTGCAGCCGCTCGGCGGCCTGCAGAATGGTGAGGCGGCTGCGCTCACGGGCGCCGCGCAGCCGCGCGCCGATACCTTCCGCCATGGCGGTCAGCCCGGGTTGCGGCCGAGGTAGGCCAGCTGCACGCGCCTCGGCCGAGTCCGGGAAGTCGAGCTGCAGCCGGCGCGCGTAGAGCTCCGCATCGAGCGCGTCGCGCTGCGCGCGCGTCACCTTGACCGCAAGCAGCAGCAGGTCGGGTGTCTCCTGGTTGGCGGCGAGGAAGGAGTCGATCTCCTGGCGCGCGTCGGCGAGCTTGCCTTCGGAGAAATTGAGGTCGGCGAGCTGCCACAGCGCCTGCGAGAAGTTGGGACGTATGGTGAGCGCATCGACGAACATCTGCGTCGCCTCGACATTGTGATGCGCGGAGCGCAGACAGACGCCCGCGTTGTCGTAGGCAAGCTCCGGTGTCAGGTACTCCGGATTGTGCGCGGCGCTGCAGGAAGGTCTGCACGCCCTCGTCGACGCGGCCGACGCTGCAGAGGTAGACCGCATAGTTGTTCTGGAAATCGGGATTCTTGGGCGCCAGGTCGCAGTGCCTCGCGGAATTCGTCGTCGGCCTGCTTCGGGCTCGCCGCAGCCTGGCGAAGAGCAGGGCGCGCGCGCTGTGCACGTCCGGATCGTCGGGGTTTTCCTTCAGTGCGCGATCGAGCTTGGTCTGCGCGACGGCGAGATCGCCGCGGCGCATGTAGGCGATGCCGAGCTCCGTGTTGTAAATGGCGGCATCGCGACGCTGCTGCAACTTCCTGTTGGTTGGCGCAGCCCGCCAGCACGGCGGCGAGCAGCACGGCGGCGATGGCGACGGCGGCGCGCTATCGGACGACTGGTCATGCCTGCACCGCCAGGCCGAATACGCGGCTGCCGAGCCGCACCGTGGTGCGGTCGATCACCCGCCCGGCGAGCTGGCCGCAGGCGGCATCGATGTCATCGCCGCGCGTGCGGCGCACCGTGGCCAGCACACCGCGACGGATCAGCTCATCGCGAAAGCGCTGCACCGCCTCGGGCGCGGAGCGGCGATAGCGGGTACCCGGGAAGGGATTGAACGGGATGAGGTTCACCTTCGCGGGATGGCCCGCGAGCAGCTTCGCGAGGGCGCGCGCCTGCGCCGGCGAGTCGTTGACACCGGCGAGCAGCACGTACTCGAAGGTCACGCTGCGGCCGTTCTGCTCGTCGAGGTAGTGCCAGCAGGCCTCGAGCAGCTCCGCGATCGGATGCTTGCGGTTGATCGGCACGAGCTCGTTGCGCAGCTCGTCATCGGGCGCGTGCAGGGAGACGGCGAGCGCCACGTTGCTGTGCTCCGCGAGCTTGTAGATCTGCGGCACGAGCCCCGAGGTCGACAGGGTCACGCGCCGGCGCGACAGGTCGAACCCGAAGTCATCGAGGAATATCTCGAGCGCCGGCACGACGTTGCGGAAGTTGGCGAGCGGCTCGCCCATGCCCATGAGAACGACGTTGGTCACGATGCGCTCGCGCGCAGCCTCGTGCGCGAACGAGCCCGCGAGCTCGCGGTTGGCCAGCCAGACCTGGCCGACGATCTCCGCGGTGGTCAGATTGCGGTTGAAGCCCTGCTGCGCGGTCGAGCAGAACGAGCAATCGAGCGCGCAGCCGACCTGCGAGGAGATGCAGAGCGTGCCGCGGTCCGGCTCCGGGATGAAAACCATCTCGAACGCCTGCGAGGCGTCGGCCCGCAGCACCCACTTGCGCGTGCCGTCGGCTGACTGCTGCGCGGTCACGATCTCCGGCGTGGCGACGCAGGCGTGCCCGGCGAGTTGGGCGCGGAAGTCCTTGGCGAGGTCCGTCATGCGCTCGAACGAGGACTCGCCGCGCTTGTACACCCAGTTCATGAGCTGGCGCGCGCGGAACGGCTTGCTGCCGAGGCCGCGCCACGAACGCCTCGAGCGCCGGGCGCGGCAGCCCCAGCAGATTCGTCGCGGTCGTGTCGGGAGAGGTCATGGCGGAGCTCCGCGGCCTCAGCCGCGCGGATGCAGCTCCGTGGCGCTGAAGAAATAGGCGATTTCCCGGGCCGCGGTGTCCGGCGCATCGGAGCCGTGGACGACGTTCTGCTCGATGCTGAGCGCGAGGTCGGCGCGGATCGTGCCCGGGGCCGCCTTCTTCGGATCGGTGGCGCCCATGATCTCGCGGTTGCGCGCGATGGCGTTCTCGCCCTCGAGCACCTGCACCACGACCGGGCCGGAGGTCATGTAGCGCACCAGGTCCTTGAAGAACGGGCGCTCCCGGTGAACGGCGTAGAAGCCCTCGGCCTCGCGCTCGGAGAGGCGCAGCATGCGGGCGGCGACGACGGTGAGGCCCGCCTTCTCGAAGCGGCGGTAGACCTCGCCGATGAGATTGCGGCTGACGCCGTCGGGCTTGACGATGGACAGGGTGCGCTCGAGCGCCATTCGGGGGTCCTTTCAGGGATAGCTGGTCGGAAACGTAGCCCTACAGTTTACCCTTTGGGCACGCCCCCGACCGCTACACGCTACGAAGCTCTCCCCGCAGCCGCATTCCCCCTTGACGTTGGGGTTGCGGAAGCGGAACGCCTCGTTGAGGCCCTGCTTGACGAAATCCACGATGGTGCCGTCGATCAGCGGCAGGCTCTCCGGATCGACACAGACCTTCACCCCGCGGTCCTCGAAGACGAGGTCGCCGGCATGGACTTCGTCGGCATAGTTCACGACGTACGCGAAGCCGGAGCATCCCGTCTTGCGCACCCCGAGGCGCAGGCCGACGCCATGCCCGCGGGCGGCGAGAAACGTCTTGATGCGATCGGCGGCGGATTCAGTCAGCGAAATGGCCATGAGCGCGATTTTACCCCTGTTCGGGCCAGTGCCGGGCACAGTCCGCGAGCGCATCTTCGACCACCAGCAGGCGTCCGAGTTTCTCGACCGGCACGGCAAGCGCCGCGGCCCACTCGGCCGGTGTCCCCGGCGCCAGGTCCGCGCGGCCCCGGCCGCGCAACCGCTCGGCCACCCAGGCGGCAACGGCCAGAGTATGGGGACAGCCGTAGGCCTTGAACAGTGCGCTTTTCACGACGCCGTCGGCGATCTGGAGCCTGAACCGGACCCAGGCCTCCTGCCCCGGTCCGCCCGCCTCCCCTACGATCAGCCCGGTGCCGGGCTGCGCTCGCCCGTCATCGGGCTCCGAGGCCGGCGAGAGGCCGCGCAGGCGCGTGACTTCCCGCCGGATGGCGGCCACTGCGATGTCGATGTGCTCGGGCAGGCTGAAGCGCCCGAAGCTCAAGCGCAAAGAGCTCTGGGCGAGCTGCGTATCCCTGCCGAGGGCACGCAGCACGTAGGAGGGCTCCGCCGGATGCCGAATTGCAGGCCGATCCGGTTGCGACCGCCAGCTCGCTCAGTCCCGCGACCAGGCTCTCGCCCTCAACGCCCTCGAACGACACGTTGAGAATGCCCGGAACGCATCCGCGTACCCTCCCCGTTCGCGTGCACGCCGTCCAGCGGCGCGAGCGCTCGCCACAGCCGCTGCCGCAAGGCGGCGAGCCGGCGTGCTCCGCCGCCAGCTCGCGGCGGGCGAGATCGCACGCCACGCCGAAACCGGCGATCTGGTGGGTGGGCAGAGTCCCGGGCCGCAGCCCCCTTTCCTGGCCGCCGCCGAAGAGAATCGGCTGCAGGTGGGCGCGCGCCTCCGGGCGCACGTAGAGCGCACCGATGCCCTTGGGACCGTAGAGCTTGTGCGCGGTGATGGACACGAAGTCGACCGGCAAGCCATGCACGTCGAGAGGGATCTTGCCGGCCGCTTGCGCGGCATCGCTGTGGAAGAGCACGCCGCGCGCGCGACAGAGCGCGCCGATCGCGGCGATGTCCTGCGATCGCGCCGATCTCGTTGTTGACGAGCATGATCGACGCCAGCACGGTGTCCGGGCGCAGCGCCGCGGCAACGGCCTCGGGATCGATTCTGCCGCGGCGGTCCGGCGACAGCAGGGTGACGCTGAAGCCTTCCTTCTCCAGCCGCTGCAGCGGATCGAGCACCGCCTTGTGCTCGATCCGCGAGCTCACGATGTGCCGGCCCCGGTCTGCGTTGGCGCGCGCCGCGCCGAGGATGGCCAGATTGTTGGATTCCGTGGCGCCGGAGGTGAAGATGATCTCTTCGGCGGCGGCGCCGATCAGCGCCGCGACCTCGGCCCGCGCCCGCTCGATGCGCTCCGCCGCGCGGCGGCCGAAGACGTGCGTGACCGATGAGGCATTGCCCACGCAGTCGGGCTCGGTGAGACAGCGGCCCATCGCCGCGGCCACCGCCGGATCCACCGGCGTCGTGGCGGCGTAGTCGAGATAGATCGGCTCCGGCGGCGTTCACTCGCGCTCCGGAGGCGGCGCCGGCCCGCCGCCGGCGGCTCTGCACCGCCGTCAGAATGCCGCGCAGGATGTTGACTTCGTTGCGATCGAGCGCCGCGCGTTGGAACAGGCGCCGCAGCCGCGCCATGAGATGGCGTGCCGCCCTGGGTACGGTCGCGGAAGTCGATCTCTTCCAACACCTGGGCCAGGTGCTCGTACAGCCGCTCCATCTCCTGCGGCTCGGCGAGCGGGCCGGCGGCCGGCGCGGTATCGATCTGCACGCCGCGGGCGCGAAACAGCTCGTAGGCGACGATCTGCACGGCCATGGCGAGATTGAGCGACGGATAGGCGGCGCTCGCCGGAATCCGGATCAGCAGGTGCGCCGCCTCGAGCTGCTCGTTGGTGAGGCCCGCCCGCTCCGATCCGAAGAGTACTGCCGCCGGGCCGCGGTGCGATTCCGACAGCACGCCGCTCCGCCGCTTCCCGCACGTCCGCCACCCGGAAATACTGGTCGCGCGCCCGCGAGGTCGTGGCCACGACGAAACCGCAGCCGGCGACAGCCTCGGCGACCGTCGTGACCACGCGAGCCTTCGGCCAGGACGTCGTCGGCGCCGGAAGCGCGCGCGATCGCCTCGCTATGCGGGAAACTGCCGCGGACTGACCAGCACCAGCCGCTCGAGCCCCATGTTCTTCATGGCGCGCGCCACCGCCCCGATGTTGCCGGGATGCGAGGGCTCGACGAGAACGATGCGGATGTCGGCGGTGTCCATGGCGGCGCTGCCACTCATGTTACGCTAGGGCGGATCAACGGTGGCCGCAAGGGCCCCGCCCTTCACGCGAGCTTCCGTGCACCCTCTTCTCAATATCGCAATCCGCGCCGCGCGCCGTGCCGGCGAAGTCATCGGCCGCAGCCTCAACCGGCTGGAGTCGCTGACCATCACCACCAAGGGGCGCAACGACTTCGTCAGCGAAGTCGACCGCAACGCCGAGCGGAGATCATCGGCATCATCCGCAAGCACTATCCCGACCACGCGGTGCTCGCCGAGGAGAGCGGCCGCAGCGGTGAGCACGACAGCGTCTGGATCATCGATCCGCTCGACGGCACGACCAACTTCCTGCATGGCTTTCCGACTTTCGCCGTCTCGATCGCCTGCCAGCAGAAAGGTCGACTCGAGATCGCCGTGGTCTACGACCCCATGCGCCAGGAGCTCTTCACTGCCACGCGCGGCAGCGGCGCGCACCTTGAAAATCACCGCATTCGCGTCAGCAAGCAGCGGACGCTGGAAGGCGCTCTCATCGGCACGGGCTTCCCGTTCCGCTCGAACACGGATTACCTCGACGCGTATATGGAGATGCTGAAGGCGGCGATGCAGAGCACCGCGGGCGTGCGCCGCCCCGGCGCAGCGGCGCTCGACCTGGCTTATGTCGCAGCGGGCAGGATCGATGGCTTCTGGGAGATCGGGCTCTCGCCCTGGGACACGGCGGCCGGAACGCTCCTCATCCAGGAGGCGGGCGGCCGCATCGGCACTCTCACGGGCGCGGAATACCAGCTGGGCGCGGACGTGCTCGCCGGCACCCCCAAGGTATACGCGGCGCTGCTCGAGCTCTTCGCACCGCACGTCCCGGAAGGCATGTAACTAAGCGGCCCAGGGCCGCTCCCTGGGCCGCGAGGTCAACGTAGCCACTCCCATGCTCGCCCAAAGCGCCGCATGCGATTTGCGCCGATTCGCACGCGTGGCTGCGGCCCGGCTTGCTGGCTTTGCCGCAGTCGCTTGTGTAGAGTCCCGGCGCATGCCAAGCCAACTCTTTGCCACCAAGTCGATCGCCGAAATCAAGGAAGCCGACGCGAAGGGGCAGCAACTGCACCGCACGCTCTCGGCCACGGCGCTCACCCTTCTCGGTATCGGCGGGATCATCGGCACCGGGATTTTCGTTCTGACCGGCACCGCCGCGGCCAACCACGCCGGGCCCGCGCTCGCGCTGTCGTTCATCGTCGCCGGACTTGGGTTCGGCGTTCGCAGGGCTCTGCTACGCGGAGTTCTCCGCGATGATCCCGGTGACCGGCAGCGCGTATTCGTACTCCTACGCGACGCTCGGTGAGGGCATCGCCTGGTTCATCGGCTGGAATCTCATCCTCGAATATCTGTTCGCGGTCGCAACCGTTTCCGTCGGGTGGTCCGGCTATGTGCTCAGCCTGCTCGACCAGTTCGGAATCCACCTGCCCTACGCGCTCTCGCATGCGCCCTTCGCCCAGGGCGGAATGGGCGGCCAGAGTTTCTCGGTCGTACGCACGGGGGCGATTCTCAACGTCCCGGCGGTGCGCGATCGTGGCCGCGCTCGGCATCATCTGCTACGTCGGAATCAGGCAGTCCTCGGCGTTCAACTCGGTCGTCGTGGCCATCAAGGTCACGGTGGTGCTGTTGTTCGTATTCCTCGGCATCGGCTACATTCAACACGCCAACTGGCATCCCTTCATCCCGCCGAACAGCGGCACCTCCGGCGTCTTCGGCTGGAGCGGAGTGCTCGCCGCCTCCGGGGTGATTTTCTTCGCCTACATCGGGTTCGATGCCATCTCCACCTGCGCGCAGGAGACGAAGAACCCGCAGCGCGACATGCCGATCGGCATTCTGGCGAGCCTGATCATCTGCACCATTCTCTACGTCGCCGTCTCCCTGGTGCTCACGGGCATGGTGAGCTACACCAAGCTCAACGTCGCCGCTCCCCTCGCCGTCGCTCTCGATGCCTATCCGGCGTTGCGCTGGCTGGGTCTGCCGATCAAGCTCGGCGCCATCGCCGGCATGACCTCGGTCATGCTGGTGATGACCATCGCCCAGGCGCGCATCTTCCTCTCCATGGCGCAGGATGGCCTGATGCCGCAGGTGTTCGGTCGCGTGCATCCGAAGTTCCGCACGCCCTCGACGGGCACCGTGATCACCGCCACCTGCGCCGCGATCGTCGGTGGCCTGTTCCCGGTCGGCATCCTGGGTGAGTTGGTGTCGATCGGCACGCTGCTGGCATTCGTTACTGTGTGTATCGGCGTGCTCGTCCTACGCTATACGCGTCCGGAGCTGCCCCGCCCCTTCAGAGCGCCTTGGCCGTGGTTCACCTGTATCGCTGGCGCCGCCATCTGCCTCCTGATGATGTACGCCCTGCCGATCAGCACCTGGATACGCCTTGCGGTCTGGACCCTGATCGGCGTGGTGGTGTATGCCTTCTATGGCTATCACCACAGCAAGGTGCGCCAAGGGAGCACCGCCGCGGGCGCGCGCTGAGCCACGAACTGAGCGCCAGTGAGGGGGCTACGGCATGGAATCGCCGGCGAACTTCTTCACCGGCGGGAAGATGTGCTCGGCCGTCAGCCCGCACTCCAGCGCCACCGCGCTCGAGATGTAGATCGACGAGTACGTGCCGACCAGGATGCCGATCAGCAGCGCTTCCGAGAAGCCCTTGAGGACGGGCCCGCCCAGGATGAGCAGCGCCACCACGACGATCGAGGTCACGACCTTCGTCATGATGGTTCGCGACAGCGTCTGGTTGATCGACTGATCCAGCACAACGTCCGGCGGCAGCCGGCGGTTGCTCTCGAAGCGCTCGCGAATTCTGTCGAACACCACCACCGTGTCGTTCAGCGAGTAGCCGATGACGGCGAGGACCGCAGCGACCACGGCTAGATCGAACGATGTCTGCGATACCGCGAACCATCCGAGCACCAGGATGGGATCGTGCAGCACCGCGAGAATCGCCCCCAAGGACAGCCGCCAGGTGTGGAAGCGGATCATGATGTAGACGAAGATCAGGGCGAGCGTACAAGCGAGCGCCTCGGCGGCGCTCGTCTCGAGCTCACTGCCCACCTGCGGGCCCACCACCGAGAGCTGTAGCAGCGTCGCTGCCGGATTGACCGCTTTGAGGGCCTCCTCGATGTGCTCACGCAGCACTTCCTGATTCATCTTCGATGGCGGCAGGCGGATGGCGATGCTGCGCGAAGAGCCGAGATTCTGCACCTGCGCATCGCGAAACCCGGCGGTGAGGAGCTGCTCGCGCACGGCACCCAGGTCCGCGGTCACCGGGAAGGTGGCCTGCGCGCTCACCCCGCCGGTGAAGTCGATGGCGAGATTGAGGCCGCGGGTGAAGAGCAGCACGAGCGAGGCGATCACGAGGATCGCGGACAAGCCATACCACACGTGCCGTGTGGCCATGAACTTGAAGTTGGTTTGATGGCTGAAAAATTCCACGGAGCTAAGGTGCCGGGTGTTGACTATATGGGCAGCCGGGCGACTTTGCGCCGGCCACCGTACATGAGGGTGACGAGCGCGCGGCTGCCCATGAGTGAGGTGAACATCGAGGTGAATATCCCGAGCGTCAGCACCACGGCGAACCCTCGGACCGCTCCGGAGCCGAGCACCCACAGCACCACTCCCGCGATGAGCGTGGTGACATTGGAATCGGCGATGGCGGAGAAAGCCTTCTCGAACCCGGCGCGGATCGCCGCCTGCGGCGACACGCCTTTGCGGATCTCCTCACGGATGCGCTCGTAGATCAGCACGTTGGCAGTCCACCGCGATACCCACCGTGAGGATGATGCCGGCGATGCCCGGCAGCGACAGCGACGCGCCCATCATCGAAAGCAGCGCCGCCAGCACCACGACATTGGCGAGCAGCACGAGGTCCGCGACCAGACCGAAGAGCTTGTAGTAGATCACCATGAAGACGAGCACGCCCGCCATGCCGATGATGAGGGCCGTGATGCCCATCCTGATGTTTTCGCGCCCGAGGCTGGGCCCGATCACCTGCTCGCTGACCAGGACGTTCGCGGTCGGCAGCGAGCCCGAGCGCAGCAGGATCGCGAGATCGTTCGCTTCGCCCATGCCGAGGCCGGTGATGGCGAAGCGATCGCTGAAGACGCCCTGGATGGTGGCGTCGTTGACGACCCGCTGGGTGGTGACTTCCTGCGTGGTTTTCTTGCCATTGACGGTGGCGGTTTCCTCGTGTTTCTCGATCAGCACCACCGCCATGTGCTTGCCCACGTTCTGCCGCGTGGTGCGCAGCATGTTGTCGCCGGCCTTGCTGTTGAGCGTCACATTGACTTCCGGTCCCTGCTGGCCGGAATCGGCGGTCGCGTTCGTGAGCTGATCGCCCGTCGCGATCACCTCGCGCTTGAGCAACAGCGGATAGCCCATCTCAGTGACCTTGTAGAGCTTGTCTCCCAGCGGCACATCGCCGGTCTGCGCCGCCTGCAGCGCGTTGCCGGTCTCATCCTGGAGGCGAAACTCGAGCTGCGCGATCTGGCCGAGGAGGTTCTTCACCTCGGCGGCGTTCTGGATTCCAGGCAGCTGCACGTCGATGCGATCGCCCCCCTGGCGCTGCACGATGGGCTCGGAGACGCCGAGCTGGTTGACGCGATTTCTGAGGATGGTGACGCTTTGCTCGATCGCGTAATCCTCGCGCTGCTTTACCTGCGCCGCCGTCATGGCCGCGATCAGCTGTGGGCTGTCCGCACTGCCCTGCGTCGTGATCGTCAGTCCCTGCAGGGTCGTGGTGAGCGCCTTTTGTGCCGCGTCGAGGTCGGTGCCGGGCGCGAACGCGATCTGAATCGCGTTCTGCAGCGGGCTGCTGCCGGTCGTGGTGAAGGCGATGTTACGGACCGAAATCCGCGCGGTCGCGAGGGCCCGCGCCGAGTCCTGCGAATAATTCTGCAGCATCTGCTGCACGGCGCTATTGACGTCCACCTGGTAGAGCAGGTCGAGGCCACCGCTCAAATCGAGGCCGAGCGGCATGGGCTTCAGTCCCAGGACCCGGAAGAACACCGGCGCCTTCGGCACCAGCGACAGGGCGGAGATGTAAGTCCCCTGGTACTCGGCATCGGCCACATCGCGGCCCTGCAGCTGGTCCGTGACGTTGCCGAACTGCACCATCAGGCGGCCGCTGCCGTCGACGTATGAGCTCTGGAGATGCACTCCCTTCTGGCGCAGATACTCGCTGATCGTGGTCGCCTCGGCCGCGGTGACCGGCGAATGATCCTTATGCGCGAGCTGCAGCGCGGGCGCCGAGCCGAATACGTTGGGCAGCGCGAAAATCAGCGCCACCAGCAGGACGGCGACGATGAGGATGTATTTCCAGCGGGCGTACTCGAGCATGGATCAGGCGCTCTTCAGGGTGCCCTTCGGCATCAGGGCACTGATCTGGAATTTCTGTACTTTGATGCGTACCCCGTCGGCCACCTCCAGGGTGATGAAACTGTCGCCGACATCGGTGACCTTGCCGAGAACGCCGCCGGTCGTGACGACCTCATCGCCGGTCGCCAGCTTCGAAATCAGCAGCTGATGCTCTTTCTGCTTCTTCTGCTGCGGGCGCAACATCACGAAGTAAACCATCCCGAAGATCGCCACCATGGTCAGCAGGAACGGGATCTGGCTGGCGGGAGACGGCCCTGCGCCCTGCGCCCAGGCCAAGGGAATCAATGAATTCATGCACTCACCACGTGGGGATCGCTGTTCTTCAAATTCGGCCCGCCATTATGCCACAGCGTTCGCCGCCGCCCGGCGCGCCAGGAAACCCGCGGCAAAGGCGCCGGCCCGGCCCGCGGCGATCGCCTGTCGGAGCGAGCGCATCAGCCGCAGGTAGAACGCGAGGTTGTGAATGGTGTTCAGGCGGCAGCCCAGGATCTCGTTGCAGCGATCGAGATGCCGCAGATAAGCCCGCGTGTAGTGCCGGCAGGTGTAGCAGTCACATTCCGGGTCTATCGGGTTCAGATCCGACTGATGGACGCGGTTACGGATGTTGATGACACCTGTCTGCGTGAAGAGGTGTCCGTTCCGGGCATGGCGGGTCGGCATGACGCAATCGAACATATCGATGCCGCGCAGGACCGCCGCCACGATATCCTCCGGGCGCCCCACCCCCATGAGGTACCGCGGGCGGTCGGCGGGCATGTGCGGCACCACGGTCTCCAGAATCCGCAGCCGCTCCTCCTCCGGCTCGCCCACGGCCAGGCCGCCGACCGCGAGCCCAGGCCAGTCGAGCCGCAGCAGGGCCTCGAGGGATGCCAGGCGCAGGGCTCCATGCATCCCGCCCTGCACGATCCCGAACAGACCCCCCGGAGGCTCGTCCCGGTGATAGCGCGCGTGGCTGCGGGCCGCCCATCTCATGGACCGCTCCATTGACTCGCGAGCCTCGTCCTCCGTGGCCGGATGCGGCGTGCAGTCATCGAGCGCCATGGCGATATCCGACCGCAGGCCCAACTGGACCTCCATGGAATCCTCGGGCGTGAGGCGCACCTCGCTGCCATCGACCGGCGAGCGGAAGCGCACCCCTTGCTCGGTGATCCGGCGCAGGCTCTTGAGGCTGAAGACCTGAAAGCCGCCGGAATCGGTCAGGATGGGTCGTTTCCAGCTCATGAACCCGTGCAGGCCGCCATGCGCGGCCACGATCTCCACGCCGGGGCGAAGCATGAGATGAAAAGTGTTGCCGAGCACGATCCCGGCACCGAGGTCGTAGAGCTCCTCGGGCGTCATGGCCTTCACCGTGCCATAGGTCCCAACCGGCATGAAGGCCGGTGTCTCGATGATGCCGTGCGCAGCCTGCAGCCTCCCTGCCCGGGCTGCGCCGTCGCTCGCGGTCAACTCGAAGACCGGTCTCAAGCACTCACCTGGTTCGTTACCAACATTGCATCGCCATAGCTGAAAAAACGATACCGCTCCTCGACGGCATGCCGGTACGACCGCAGCACCGGCTCGCGGCCCGCGAACGCGCAGACGAGCATGAGCAGCGTCGACTCGGGAAGATGGAAATTCGTGAGCAGGGCATCAATCACCCGGAATCTGAACCCCGGCCTGATGAAGAGTTTCGTCTCGCCGGACCAGGCCGCAAGACGCGGCGGCGCTGCGGCTGCGTCAGGGGATTCTCCGCGCGCGTCCGCGCTCAACGCCGCCGACTCCAAGGCCCTCACGACCGTCGTCCCCGCGGCGATGACCCTTCTCCCGGCCCTCCGTGTTCGCATGATTGCATCGCAGGTAGCAGCACCGACGACGGCCTGCTCCGAGTGCATGACGTGTGACTCGAGGTCATCGGTACGGACGGGTTGAAAGGTACCCGCGCCGACGTGCAGAGTCACGAAGGCAAGACTCACCTCGCGCGCGCGCAACTGCGTGAGCAGAGGTTCGTCAAAATGCAGGCTGGCAGTGGGTGCCGCAACGGCACCGCGCTCGCGCGCGAAGACGGTCTGGTATCTCTGCTGGTCGAGCTCTCCCGCGGGCCGCGAGATGTACGGCGGCAGTGGTACCTGACCCCAGCGATCGAAGAAATCGAGCGCCGGCTCAGGCAGGCGGACACGCCATAGGTCATCCTCGCGTGCCAGTACCTGGACGCTGCCGCCGGCCGTCGAAATCTCCGATCCATCGCGAGTGGGTTTGCTCGCGCGCACCTGGACGAGCGCCTCATACTCACCGACCGCCCGCTCGAGAAGGATCTCGACCCTGCCGCCGGAAGGTTTGGTACCGAAGAGTCGAGCCGCGACGACGCGCGTGTCGTTGAGCACCAGCAGATCGCCGGGGGCCAGAAAATCCGGCAACTCCCGGACGCGCCGGTCGGAAATGCCACCCGTCTCGCGGTCGAGCACCAGCATTCGGCCCCCGGACCGCTCCGGGGGCGGGGCCTGTGCAATCAGCTCGGGCGGCAGATCATAAGTGAAGTCGGTGCGCAGCACGCGCGCATGGTACTGGCCTCGGCACGTCGGGTCACCGCATCCGGCGGTGGCTGTTCAGGGACGACCACTCCACTCCCGGTGCCAGCAGCCCGTCCATGCGGGTGAGAGCCCCCAATCGAGCCATCGGCGGCTCCGCCGGGACGGTCGCCACCACCGCGACCCTGCGGTGCAGCCGCAGCACATCCAGCGTGAGCTTCTCCCCGGGGTCGTAGGAGCTGAAGATCCGGATCACATGCGAACTGTCGATCGGCTTGCGTCCGTCGATGGACAGAATGACGTCCCCGTCCTGGAGGCCCAGCTCCCCGTGAGCCGGCGCACGCACCACCAGTACTCCGGTGTCCGTTCCAAAATACCGGCCCAGTCCCGGAGTGAGTCGCGCCAGCTCCATGTCCGCCATGGGACCGGCGATGATCATCGGACCATCCCAACCGGCGAATGCCTTCACTCGCGGCATAGCGGGCATGGCCGGTATCGGCGGCATGGCCGGGAACCCGCGGGCGAAGAAGAATTCTTCCCCGTCCGGTCTGGCGGTCGCCGTGAAATCCCGCCTCGCGCCGTTCCGCGTTACTTTCAAATCGACTTTGTCACCTGGCTTGACGTCGCGCAGCAACTGGACGACACGCGCCACGGGGTCGCGGCCGTGCACATCGGTCCCATTCACCGCCACGATGAGATCGCCGGCGCGGACGCCCGCCCGTTCGGCCGGTCCTCCCGGACTGACTTCACGCACGAGCGCTCCCGCGCGACCGCTCGAGTCGTCCAGTTGTATGCCGACAAGAACGCGGGTCGGGCCAGCCAAGGCCTCAACGTGCTGCATCATCGGCCCGTTCACCCGCGCGGAGAGTGCCGCAAGCTGCTGTGCAGCCACCTCGAGTCGTCGGCGCGCGGCATCCATCTGAGCACGCAGCACATCTTCGCGCTGTCGATCGGCGTCCGCGCGACGGCGGTCTGCATCCAGGCGATCTCCCTGGCGGAATTGATCGAGGTCCGGTGCGGTTGACACGGCGGCGGCGGCAGCAGGTGCCGGTGGCGCCGCGGGAGCGGGAGGTGCCGCCTGCAATGCGCCCGCAAATGCGGCGGCCGCGGCCAGCGAGAGACCGAGTGTCAGGATGGCTGTATGGGCTCTGATATGCGTTCTCATATGGAATCTCTTTGAGCGATCATGGGTTTGCGGAGGCCAACATCTCCGCGTACTGCACCTGGGCGAGCGAGTTGACGAGCTGGGAGCGCTGGCGGTCGAGGGCCTCGAGCCTGGTCGGCTGCGCACCCGCGACGCGCTCGGCACTCATCAGGTCGTCCAACGCGGCGATCTGGTCCTGCAGGCTGCTCACCGCCGCATGCGTACCAACACGGACGATTGCCTGATCCTGCGGCAAGCCCGCAAGCCAGCCCTCGAGGGCACGCGTGCGCGCCTGCTCTTGTGAGACGCCGCGGTTGTCGGGCGCGGTGGCATTCGACGGTGTGATCACGGGCCTATGCTCATGACTCGCATGGATGAACGGGAAAGCGGTGACCAGGAAAGCGGCCACCACAGCCGCGGCGATTGCCGCCGGGCGCTTGCGCTCGATCAGGCGTGTCAGCATCGACCGCTGCCGCCTGCGCTCGAACTCAGCCCAGTCGTACGGCACCCCGCTCGACTCATCCGCCGCCGCACGCAGGCGGCGAGCGATGTCTTTCTCGTCTATATCTGTGTGCATGCCTCTTGATCCCCGTGCGGCGCCAAGCCCTGGCGCAGGCGCGCAAGTGCGCGCGCGAGCTGTGACTTCGAGAAGCTCACAGAGCGTCCAAACAACCTCGCGATCTCCTCGTGCGAGTAACCCTCGACCTCGAACAACCACACCACTGCACGCGCGACCGGAGTGAGTGTTGCGAGTGCACGTTCGACGTCGAGGGTCTCGGCAGACGTCGCTGGTGTAACGGGAAGCATCGAAGGATGGAGCGAATCGTCGTCCCCTGATTCCCACTGCAGCCGTGCCCGATGCCAGGGCGAGCGCAAGTACATCAGACATCGGGTGATCGCGATTTGCCGCAGCCAGATCCCCAACGGCGCCTCGCCGCGGAAGTCCTCGAGCCGCTGAAACAGGGTCATCATGGTGTCCTGGAACAGGTCCTCGGCCACCGCCCTGTTCCCCACGAGCCTGCGGGTGAGCGCGAACACCGCCGGCCCCACGCCGCGATAGATCGCAGCCTGCGCCGCCTCCTCGCCACCACGGGCCCGGGCGATCAGCTCTTCCGATATCGCGATTTCGGATAACCGGCTCACGAGATACTTAGATGCGCGAGCGTGGCAAAAGGTCGCAAGGGCCATAGCCATATGCTTCCGCCCCCCTCCCCCCTATACTTGCGCCCTCGTGCCCGAGTGGCGGAATTGGTAGACGCAGCGGACTCAGACCATCTGAATTGAGCCCCCGGGGAGAAATCCCCTGGGTGAAGCCCGTCAAAGTCGGTAGAGGCCCTGAAGCCTGGCGCTTCGAGCTAATGCCGAGCCAAGCCCCGGAGATTCCGCGGAAGGTGTAGAGAGCAGACGGCGGGCACCTAAGGCCGCAAGGCTATGGTGAAGGCGTGCTCCAGCCCACGAACCCGAGCGGTCCCAACCGTGCGGGGCGGCGAAAGCCGCAGCGGGATGAAAATCCGCCGCCCTTAAAAGCGTGTCGGTTCGACTCCGACCTCGGGCACCACTCCCTCTTCGATCAGCGCACCCCCGCTTGCGCGATTGAATTGCCGCGCTCCCGTCGATTCCTACGGGTCGCCTTCGACTAGTTGGCAAGGAACGCCAACTCAGTGACGCGACGACCATGAGTCTGCGAATTGCCACCAGCATCAGCTGCATTCGGCGTGCGGGGCCGTATCCGGCAATCGAGCTCATTCTGCCCGGAGGATCCCTCATCGCGCTGAGTCTCTGGCTCTTCAGAAACCGCGCACGGCTGCGAAGCCGCCTCGCGACATCGAGTTAGGCCAACGCGACGCACGCCGAGCGACAAGGGGATGCATCATCCGTTCCGGAAGTATTATGATACCGCTACCAAAAAGAGCGGAGGACCTCGCGATGAAGCTCACTCGCCGTGATTTTGCGCGCTTGAGCGCGCTGGCCGCCTTGTCCCAGGCGTTGCCGCTGCGGGCCCAAACCGCAGGCGGACCGACCGGACGCAAGCTCCGGTGGTGCATCGTGGCGCTGGGGCGAATCTCGATGGGCCAGTTCATGCCGGGACTGAAGCTCTCGCAGACCGGAAGGATCACCGCGCTGGTGAGCGGGCATCGCGCCAAGGCCGCGCGGCAGGCGGCCTCGTATGGCGTGCCCGCCTCCGCGATCTATGGCTACGAGAACTTCGATGAGATCCGGCACAACAAAGAAATCGACGCCGTGTACATCGCTCTGCCGAACTCGATGCACGCGCAATATACGATCCGGGCGGCGAAGGCCGGCAAGCATGTTCTATGCGAAAAGCCCATGGCCACGAGCCTGGCGGACTGCCACGCCATGATCGATGCGTGCCGCAGGGCGAACGTAAAGCTCATGATCGCCTACCGCTGCCAATACCATCCGTCGCACCTGAAAGCGATCGAGCTCATCCGCAGCGGCGCGGTGGGACGGGTGATGACGATCGACAGCGCTTTCGGATTCGACATCAAGCCGGGCGAATGGCGGCTGAACAGGAAGATGGCGGGAGGCGGCCCGCTGGTCGACGTCGGCATCTACAGCCTTAACGCCTCGCGCTACCTGACCGGCGAAGATCCGGCGCAGATCAAGGCCTATGCCTCGGTGATCGACCATGACGGCCGCTTCACCCAGGTAGAGGAGAGCGACGGCTGGACGATGAAGTTTCCATCCGGGACCGTCGCGAGCTGCAGCACTACTTACGGTGGACTCATGGATGGTTACTTCCGCGTGGTCGGATCCAAAGGGTGGATCCACATGGATGGGTTCAACTACGACGGCATGCATCTGACTGCTGGGTTCGTCAGCGGCGAGAAGATCGACCAACCCGATCCGATCCGGGCTCCGGGTCAGTTCACCCTGGAGGCTGACTACTTCGCCGACTGCGTCTGGAACGACCGTGAGCCCAGGACCGGCGGCGACGAGGGGCTGCGCGATATGACGGCGATCTCGCGGATCTACGAGAGCGCTGGACTGAGGCTGGGTGTTTAGCTGAAACTCATCGGGCTTCGCCTGGTGCGCGGCCGATTTTCGTCATCGCATCGCGGGCGGACTGACGGACCTCCGGGCTCGAGTCATCAAGGGCGCGCTGCAGGTCGGGTAGTGCGGCTCGCGCCGACAATCCGATCGCGCCCAGGGCATTGCATGCCGCGCCTCGCGATCCCGGATCGGAGCTTCGCAACAGGGAGCGCAGGCGCGGCACCGCCGGCGCCGCGCCGGCGCCGATGTCGCTGATGTCCTGCGCCGCCCACGTCCTCACTTCAGAGTCGGGATCGCGCACTGCCCACAGCAGTGCCGGCAACGCCGGACGGAGATCCAGTTTCGCGCCGCCATCGGCGAACTGCCACCAGCCGCCTCCGACTACATCCAACGCCACGGCGACATCGCGCCGCATCTCCGGATCCGGGTCGCGCAGAGCGCGCGCCAGCGCCGACACGCTCGCGGGTCCGAGAGCATGGAGCTCGTCATAGACCTGTTGGCGCCTCGCTTCCAGGTCCGGCAGAGGTGGAGGTGTGGTGGTGGCGAAAGCGCCTCGCGGTGGTCGTTGTATCGGCAACGGCAGGTCGCGCAGCTTCGCGACCACGGCGTCAGCGGCAGGCTCAGAGTGGGCTGCCTGCTGGTGAGCGGCGAACGCCGGTCGAGCCGCCGCGATGAGAATAATGACGGCCGCGACGGTACTCAGGTAACGGGAGCACACTCGGACATCTTAGCATCCGGCCGCGATGCGGCAGGCTATCAGGCCGACTCGCGGTTGCGCGGCTCGAACAACACGATGTCGCCGGGCGCGTTCGAGGCAACTATCCGATTGCGGCCGGTGGCCTTCGCCCTGTAGAGCGCCGCGTCGGCCTCCCCGATCAGCCGCTCGATGCGATCACCATCCTCGGGGTAGCAGGCGATGCCGAGGGAGGCGGTTATGCGCGGCAGCGCCGCGCCACGCGCGAAAACCTGCTGCTGTGCAATGGCTTCGCGGATCGCCTCCGCCTTGGCATACGCGTCATCCATGGAGCAGGACGTCAGCACGATCAGGAATTCCTCACCGCCGTAACGACAGGCCACGTCCTCGACACGCGTGTGCCGCTTGAGCACGTGCGCGACATTGCGCAACACCTCATCGCCCGCCTCATGACCGTTGGTATCGTTGAAGGCCTTGAAATGATCGACGTCGAGCATGATCAGGCTCACCGGGAAACCGTGTCGCTGGGCGCGTGCGAGCTCCCGCTGCAGCGAGATCTCCAGGTGCCGCCGGTTGTAGAGGTCGGTCAGCGGATCGCGCTCCGAGCTGCTGCGCAGCGTCTCCTGCAACCGCAGGTTACCCACGGCGAGCGACAGTTGTTCGGCAAGGGCCGAAGCCAGTCGCTGCATGTCCTCCGAAATGCAATCCGGCGCGGCCACACGCAGGTGCAGCACCGCCAGGGTCTCACCCTGTGATACCAGTGGCACGCACAGGCAGCTGTCTTCGCACTCTCCGACGTGACGACAGACAGCCGCGGGGCTGGCCGGCTCGTACAGATGCGGCCGCCCGCGGCGCAGCGCCCAACAGTCCTCGGCGGAGAAATTCGCCGCCATCGTGGCCGAGCCCCAACCGACCTGCAGCTCCAGGCCGGCGTCTTCGGGCCGTGACACATAGAGCGCGCCACCAACTCCCAGCAGCAGTTTCGGCAGCGCACCGCGGATCACGGTGTTTGCCTCCATTTGCGTATGGCAGGTCTGCAGCAACTCCACCATGGTGCTCATGGCGGAGATCTCCTGCAGCAGCCGGCTCTGGCGCCGGATGGTTCGTTCGAGCCTCGCTTCGTAGCGGTGGCGCTGCAGCCACTGCAGAAGAAGCAGCACGATCAGCACTATGGACAGCCCGAAGAGCGCGTTCAGCGCAATGGCAGCCCAGCGTATGCCGCCGGTTCCAACCGCTGTCACGTCATCGAGGCGTATGGCAAGCAGGCCGGCGGCGAGCAGGGCCAGCGCGGTGCAGGTCGCGACGACGCCAAAGAACAAAGGTTTCCGGGCACGGTCCGCAGACCGCGCCGGAAGATCGCTCGTTTGGAGCCCCGACACCCGCATGGGAATTGAGTCCCCCGTGAACAGTTATTCGTAAGTAGTTCGGCCTGCTACATATTGCCTTGAAGGCGCAGGAGTGAACTGTGACGCGCATTCGGCGCAGCACGCACCTTATGTGACCGATTCGCGGATCAGACGGCCGTCTGATACCTCAGCGGCGCTGGACCAGCGCCATGTCGCCTGACAGCGACGAGCCGCCGCTCCCGCCGCGCAGAAATCGCGCCTCCAGATCAGCGGCACTCAGCGGTCGCGAGAGCAGGAACCCCTGCACTTCCTCGCAGCCACGCGAGCGCAGCCACTCGAGCTGACCCGGACGCTCGACACCTTCGGCGGTAACCACGATACCCAGCGTCTGGGCGAGCGAAAGAATGGCGTTTGCGATCGCGGCGTCGCTGGGAGACTGATCCACGTTGCGCACGAAAGCCTTGTCGATCTTCAGGCGGTCGGGCGGGAAGCGGGTGATGTAGGCGAGCGAGGAGTACCCGGTACCGAAGTCATCGAGCGCGATACGACACCCGAGCTGACGCAACCTTTCGAGCGCGTTGCGCACCTTGGCGGAGTCCCGGACCAGCACCGACTCGGTGATCTCGATTTCGATGAGCGCGGTCGGCACGCCGGCCGCCGCGGCCTCCATCTCCACGACCCGGGCCGGGTCGCCATGGAGGAACTCCTTGCCCGAAACATTGATCGCGACGGGAACGGAGAAGCCCGCGTCCAGCCATTTGCGCAGCTGCCGGCACGCCGCGCGCACGACCCAGCTGCCCATCTCGAGGATGAGGCCGCTGTCCTCGGCGATCTCGATGAATCGGATCGGCGAGACTTCGCCGTGCTCGTCATCGCACCATCGCAGCAGCGCCTCGACGCCCGACAGGCGCTGATCCTTGAGGTGAAACTTCGGTTGGAAGAGCAGGCTGATGCGCTCCTCCTGCACGGCACGGCGCAGCCGCGTCTCGAGCTCGAGCCAGTCGCGCAAGCGGCTGCTCATCGCCGGCACGTACACCGCTATCGGCGTCGCGCCGGCCGTCTTGGCCTGATACATCGCGGTGTCGGCGTGTTTGAGCACTGTTGCGACATCGCTGCCATCCTGCGGATAGACGGCAATCGCCGATGCTCGGTGCCGAGTAGAACTCGAGGCCTTCGTGGAGGATCGGCTCCCTGAAAGCGGCGCTGCACTTCTCCGCCAGCAGCAGGGCGAGCGCGCGCGCATCCTGGTGCCGGACCAGGATCACGAACTCATCGCCGCCGAAACGCGCCAGCGACAGGTGCGTCGGCTGGCCGGTCAGAGCTGCCACTGCGCCGCTGAGCTTACCGGCGACCGTGCACAACACCGCATCGCCCACGGAGTGGCCGAAGGTATCGTTGATCCGCTTGAAGCTGTTGAGATCCTGATAGATGACCGCGACCTCCTCGCCCGATTGCGCAGCCAGGGCAAATTGCCGCTCCGCCGTCTCGAGGCAGCGTTGCCGGTTCGGCAGCCCGGTGAGGGGATCGAAGTAGGCGAGCCTCTCGATGCGCTCGGCCGTGGCCGCATTGCGCAGGATGTACTCCAGGCGTCGCGGCAGCAGCGCCCAATTGACCGGCTTCGCCATGAAGTCGGTGGCGCCCGCATCGAAAGCAAGGCCGATCGCCGTCGGATCCTCGTGGCCGGTCACCATGACGATGGGGGTCGTGGTGAAGCGCGGATCGCCGCGCAACCGCCGGCATACCGCATAGCCGTCCAAGCCCGGCATTTCCACGTCCAGAAGGACGATGGCGGCGCCGTACTGAAAGCGCGGCCTCGAGCGCGTCTTTGCCGTTGTCGTAGGCAAGCGGCGCCAGCCCCACTTGCTCGACGGACTCGGTGAGGAGCATGCGACCGGTTTCCTCATCGTCGGCGATGATCGCGACGGGCCGCACCTGCCGTCCCATGGGTCGTCATGCGCTCTCCTTCCGCTCGAATGCAGTCAGCTCCGACATGAGCATCGGATGGACGGAGCGCAGCCGCTCGAACAGGCTCCACGCCGCGGTCACATTGCCGGCCGCACAGAGCTGCTCGAGCCGACGCACGTCTTCCGCGAATGCCAATCGCGCCCACATTCGCGGCGCTCGACTTCAGCTTGTGGCAGATTGCGCGCGCGCTCGTCAGGTCGCCGCCGCGAAGCGCCGCCTGCAGCTCTTCGAGAGCGGCGGACGACCCGGTGCGGAAGAGCTCGACCAGCCTCGAGTAGAGACTGGGCCGGCCCGGAGCGCCCGCGCCGCGCAGACGCATCACCGTCGCGTTGTCGAGTTTCGCGAGCTCTTCCGCCTGCGGGCTCGCGGGCCCCTGCGGTTCCGGGACAGTCTGCGAGAGTTGCGGCAGCGCTGTTTGGCGGCGCGGCCACCGACGGCTCCCTGATCGCGTGGTATCCAGCGCCGCAGCAGTTTCTCGCAGTCCTCCAGGCGTGTACGGCTTGCTCAGCACGTCATCCATGCCGGCGGCTTTGCAGCGCTCGCGAACCAGGGAGGGCGCGTGCGCCGTCAGAGCGATGATGGGAACGCGACGAGCCGTGCCGGCGCGCTCGCGTATCAGCTTCGCGGTCTCGTAGCCGTCGAAGGCGGGCATGTTGAGATCCATCAGGATCAGGTCGAAACGCTCGCTTGCGCTGCGCGCCAGACCTTCCGCCCCATCCTTGCTCCACACGGAAGTACAGCCGAGCGCTTCGAGATAACCTTGAGCGACTGTGGCGTTGACCGGCTCGTCTTCCACGATCAGCACGTGACCGCCGATCGCTCCGCTCGCAGCATCGTCGAGTCGTCTGCACAACCGCCGGCGGTGTCGCCGGCGCGGCGCTCAGACTGAGAGGCAGCAGCACGCGGAAGGCCGACCCCTTGCCGGGCGTGCTCTCGACCGTGATGCGACCGCCCATCAGCTGCGCCAGCTCGCGACAGATCGCGAGCCCGAGGCCGCTGCCGCCGAATCTGCGGCTGGTCGACTCGTCCGCCTGCGTGAAGGGCTGGAAGATCTTCTCGAGCGTCGCGGCGTCCATGCCGATTCCGGTATCGGAAACGGTGATGTGCACGGTGGCACGATCCGCGCTCTCCATATCGACGTCCGCCTCGACGGCGATCTCGCCTTGCTCGGTGAACTTGACCGCATTGCCGACCAGATTCATCACGATCTGCCGGATCCGGAACGGATCGCCAATGAGAGTCCGTCCTTCGGGGGCGCGGCGATCCGCCGCCGGCGGCCGCACTCTGAGCCGGATGCCCTTGGATTGCGTGGTCCCGCTGAAGAGGCTGGCGCACTCGTCCAGAACGCGATCGAGATCGATGGGCAGGGCTTCGAGCGCGACCTTGCCCGCCTGCGCGCGGGAGAGATCGAGCAGGTCGTTGACGATCCGCAGCAGCACCTGGGCGGAGGAACGGATCGTTTGCGTCAGTCGGGACTGCGTCGCCGACTGCGGCGTACGTGACAGCAGCTCCGTCATGCCGACGACGCCGTTCATCGGCGTGCGCAGCTCATGGCTCATGCGGTTGAGAAAGTCGCTCTTCGCACGCGCGGCGTCCGCCAGCTGGCGGTTGCTCTCGGAGAGCTCGCGCGTGCGCGCCGCGACTTCCGCTTCGAGGCGCTCACGCTCGCGCGCCTGATGTCTGCGCTCGAGATGCAGCTTGCGCAGCCGATGAGCGATCAGGCCGAGGACGGCGAGCGCGTAGACCGCGTAGGCCCAGGGCGATTTCCACGGCGCGGGACTGCGATGCAGCGTGATGCGCAGCGGCGCGCTCCACACCGAGTCGGAGTTGGCGCCGCGAACCTCGAGCACGTGATTGCCGGACTCCAGGTTGGTGAGCGTGATGCGATGCTGCGCGCCGAGATCGATCCAGCGGTCGGTCAGCCCCGCCATCCGGTAGGCGATGCGATTGTGCTTGGGAGAAGTGAAATCGAGCACGCTGACATCGAGCGAGACGATGTTGTCGCGGTAATCGAGCGGGATGCGGCGGCGCAGCCAGTAAGGCGTCGGGCCGCGCGCCGGCGCGCCGAGGATCTCCACCCCGGTGAGCGCCAGTCGCGGCGGCTGCGATCGCTCCGTCAGGCGCGCGGGATCGAAGATGTTGAAGCCGCTCGGGCCGCCGAAGCAGAGTCGGCCGTCGTGCATGCGAAAATACGCGTTGGTGGTGAACTCTTCGCCCGCGG
Organism: uncultured Pseudomonadota bacterium; assembly: GCA_963726045.1. Taxonomy (GTDB): domain Bacteria; phylum Pseudomonadota; class Gammaproteobacteria; order Steroidobacterales; family Steroidobacteraceae; genus 13-2-20CM-66-19. The sequence continues at coordinate 1,255,954 of CAVSAZ010000004.1, read as the reverse complement.
CGCCATCCGCCACGTGGAAGGTCTTCACCGCGCCCGTGTCGGGATCCAGGCGCATGAGACCGGCGTTGCCGCTCAGCCAGATGCGACCGTCGCCATCGACCAGCACGCCGTAGATGGTGTCGCTCGTCAGGCCTTCGGCGAGGGAGTAGGTGCGAAAGCGGATCGACTGCGGCGCCGAGGCCGCTGCCCATCGCAAGCGCCAGGCCGCCATCGCTCGTCCCGACCCAGACCCGATCGTGCGCGTCCACGGCCAGGGCGTACACGGTGTTGTCCGGGAGGCTGGATGGATCATGCGGATCGTGACGGAACACCTTGATCACCGTGCCGTCGGGCCGGGCAAGATCGAGGCCGCCGCCATCCGTGCCGATCCAGATGTTGCCGCGCGAATCCTGCGCCAGGGCGGTCACCGCATCCGCGCTGACAGCGCCCGGCGCCGATCCATGGGGGAGCTGGCGCACCAGTCCAGTCGCCGGATCGACGATGTTCGCGCCGCCGCCGTAGGTGCCGACCCACATCTGGCCGCTGCGCGCCTCGAGGATCGTCATGATGCCGGCGGCACTCAGGCTGTGCGGGTCGCCGCGCTTGACGGCAAGCCAGCTCAGCTTGCCGTTGCGATCGAGGGTCGCAACGCCCTTGTCCATGGTCCCGATCCAGAGCTTGCCGCCGCGATCCTGATGCAGCGACATCACCGGCTCGGTGTCGAGAATCGTGTCCGTTGGCCGATGAGCGTGTCGAGGTCGACCTTGCGGCCGGTGTCCGGATCGTATTCGACCAGCCCGGCCCCCATCGAGGCGACCCAGACCCGGTCGTCGGGAGCGTCGGCGAAGGCAGTGACGAACTTGCCCAACCAATCGGGCTGGCGCGCGCCGAGCTCGGCGCTGCGCGGATCCCAGCGGCTGACTCCGCCGGTGCTGGTACCGATCCAGACGAGACCGGCGCTGTCCTGATACAGCGAGAAGACCGACGAGTCGCTGCAGAGAGCCGGGATTGTCCCGCTCGTGGCGGTAGTGAACGATCGTTCCGGAGGCGCGATCGAGCAGGTCCAGCGCCATCCGAGGTGCCTACCCAGAAGTGTCCCTGCCGATCTTCCAGTAGCGCCTGCACCTGATCGCCCGACGAGCGATCCGGGCTGTCGCGGGTCGTGCCTGAACACCTGCAGCACGTTGCCGTTGCGATCCATCCGGTCGAGTCCGCTGCCGTAGGTGGCGACCCATATCGAGCCGCTCGAGTCCTCGAGCACCTGCCAGACATCGTTGCCGCTCAACGTGCGCGGATCCCCGTCCACGTGGCGGAAATGGCGGAAAGTCCGTGCCGCCGGCTTCGAGCTCGTCGAGTCCCTGATCGGTGCCGACCCACAGGTCGCCGGCGCGGTCGCGAGTCAGCGTGGTGATGTCATTGCTGGCGGGCGATCCGGCGTCTGCGGCCTCGTGACGCAGATGCTCGAATCGGCCGGTTCGCGGGTCGAGCACGTCCAAACCCGCATCAGCCGTTCCGATCCAGACCCGCCCCTGCGCGTCGATCGCAACCGTGTTTACCGTGTCGCTCGCCAGCGAGCCCGGATTGCGCGGGTCGTGGCGGATAAACCGTGAAATCATCCCTGGCCCGGTTCCAGCGGGCGAGGCCGCCGTTGATTGCCAGCCAGAGATCGTGGTGTCGATCCTCGACGATCTGATTGATGAAGTTGCCCGGGAGCGACTGAGCCTCCTTGGGCGAATAACCGTAGCGGACCAGCTCCTGACCGTCGTACCGGACGAGGCCATCCTCGGTGCCGAACCACATGAATCCCTGCGAGTCCTGCAGGGTCGTGTGCACGCCACCCTGCGGTAATCCGTCCGCCGTCGTCAGATGCGTGAGAATGAGGGGCGGAGCTATCGGCTGCGGCGGCCACCGAGGCCGCCGCAATCAATAGTCCCGTACCGATGATCCGCCGCCTCCAAGCGCCGAAGCCTGCAATACTCCTCACGGCATGCACACGGCGCCTTTCCTCCGCTATTGGTTGGGCACCCAGGGAACGACCGGGGCGGGCGCGGCCGGCGCCGGAGCCTTTGAGGTGTTCCACCAGGGAACGTTACGGGCCCAGGCGAAATTACGGGCCCAGGCGAAGTTCCTCGCCCACGCGAAGTTGTTCGACCAGACGTAGGCCTGGGTCCACGCGAATCCCTGGCTCCAGGGATATCCCTCGCTCCAGGCGTAACCCTGGGTTCCCTGATACGCGCTCGACCAGCTCAAGCCGTCTCCGGAGGCGGCAGCGCCCGCCGTCGACGACTGCATGTTCATGATGTAGTAGCTGCCGTTGGCGGCCTGGTTGGCCGGGCCGCCGAAGTGCTCGGTGCCGGCGAGATCGGCGCCGATGTTGAGCCCTACGTTGGCACAGTCGACGGCGGAGCTGTTGACCGCCGAGACGGCATTGATGAGGCCCGCGCCCTGCTGGAAGACGCTGTAGGCCAGCTTGCCGGACGAGGTCACGGCGGGCCGCGCCGAGTTCATCAGCCGGCACTTCACGTTGTCCGGCGTCAGCGACGGATCCTCCTGCAGCATCAGCGCAACGACACCCGTGGTCACGGCCGCGGACTGCGAGGTGCCGGACATGGTGAACATCTGCTCGACGACGTTCATCGAGTTCGGATCGATGTTGGCGAGATAGCTGCCGCTCGCCATCGAGGCGACGATGTGGCCGCCGGGAGCGACCACCTCGGGCTTGACGAAGCCCTCGTAGGTCGGACCCGTGGATGAGAACGAGGCCAGGCGCCAGTCGCTGGTGTTGTAAGGCTGGTAGTTGTCGGTGAGCGCGCCGACCGTGACGACGTACGGCACGTTGCCGGGCACGTCGATCGTCATGGGGCTCGGCCCATCGTTGCCGGCGGCCACGACCACGACGATGCCCGCCTGCCACGCCGCCATCACGGCCTGGTCGAGCGGATCGTTCCAGTAGTACGACTCCGGGGTGGCGCCGAACGACAGGTTGAGGATACGGATGTTGTACTTGTGCTGATTTGCGACGATCCAGTTGATGCCCGCGATGATGTCGGAATAGCTGCCGCCGCCGTAGCCGTCGAGGGCGCGCACGATGACCAGGTTCGCCTTGCGGCGCGATGCTGAGATACTGCCCGGCGATGTTCTGCGCGCCACCGGCGGCGATGGAGGTGATGTGGGTGCCGTGACCGTACGGATCGCCCGTGACGGGGCCCGAGCCGCCGTTGGTCACGTCAACCGTGGCCAGGACGCGCGCGCCGTAGTTCTGGGTCACGTCCTGCCACAGTCCCGAGTCCAGCACAGCGATGGTGACGCCCTGGCCGGTGACTCCCGCCTGCTGCAGCGTGTCAGCGCCCACCAGCATGGGATAGTTGGTCTGATAAGTCAGAGTGAGGGCCGCCACGCCCTGCCCGTCCTGAGTGGCCGTGGCCTTGCTCAGGGTGGATACCAGCGGCGCCGTCACGGTGCTGGTCACGGCATTGCCGGTGACCGCCGTGACGAGGGGCAGCGCCGTGCTGGTGAGCGACGAGACCACCGGATTCGTGGCCAGTGTCTGATTGACGGCATTGGTCGTGCTGCTCAGAGTCTGAGTGAGGCCGGACAGGAGCCCGTGCGCGGCCACCTTCCGATCCGCGAAGACATGCACGCCGGATGTCGCGCGCAGTCGCTGCGCCTGTTGCGAGTCGAGGTCCGCGGTGACGGCGTGGATGATCCCGAGGTCGCGCTCGACCTTCCCATGCACCCACAAGACGCTCGCGCGGGCCGCGGCCGTGGTCGGCGCTTGTACGATGTAGACGCTCGCTGCGGCGTTGGCCACGGGCGCCGCGGCGCCGAAGGCGAGGGCCAGAATCAGGCTGCGGACTGAGTTGTGAGTGCGCATCGGAGTGCTCTTGAGGCGTTTGTTGTCTGGGGCGCATTCTGGGTCGGATGTGACACCCATCGCGGTCGAGCCGCCCGCAGTGGGTCGCGCCGCGTTTGTGATGCCAGTCACATAATGACCTGTCAAATTGCCCGGCAACGCCCCCCGATTCGACTCATTGCGGCGCTCGCGCCGCGCTGGCGGGCGCCGCGTCCGTTATGTCCAATTCGTCCTGCTGATAAAGATCACCGCTGCCGTAGGTGCATCCCAGCTGCAACAGCGCATCGCGCGTGTCGGCGTCGTCGACCCCGGTCGCGATCGGGACCAGTCCCAGGGCCGCCGCCATCTCGATGCCGGCGTGACAGACCTTGCGGGCCACCGGGTCGGTGCGCAGCGCGGCCACCCACGCGCGATCGAGCTGCAATCCCCAGATCGGCGCGCGCGCCAGCGAGTCGAGCGAGCCGATGCCGCGCGCCACCTCGTCGACGACCGAGCCGCACGCCGACGCGCTTCAAAGCTTCGGCATGCGACTGCTCGCGTGTGACGAAGACCTTCTCGGCGATCCTGAGCTCGAGACGCTCCGCGGGAATGCCGCCTTCGCTCACGAGCCGCGATACGTCGCTCAGGAATTCCTCGTGCAGGACGTGATGCCGCAAGGCGCCGAAAGAGATGCATACGTCCGCCTCGCAGCGCGCGGCAAGGACCGCGAAATCCCTGCGCAGATGCGCCAGGACCGCCCGGGACAGCGGCGCCGCGAGACCTGTGGCCGCGGCCAGTCGCAGGAATTCGGCGGGACGGATCTCGCCGCGCAGCGCGTGTTGCCAACGCAGATAGCCGACACAAGTGACGAGGCGCCCGCTCTTCAGGTCGTGGCGGCCGGTATAGCGCAGGCGGATATCGCCGTCGGCGATCGCGTTGCGCAGCTCGCGGGTCAGATCGATGCGCGCGAGAGTCCGCAGCTTCATGGTATCGGTGAAGAACCTGACCCCGCGCCCGGAGCTTGCGACGGCGCGCCTCCATCGCTGCGCTGCGAGCCTGCTCCAGCAGGAGTTTGGGGGTCGAGGCGTCCTGCCCCAGGATCGCGACGCCGGCGTGCGGCGTCAGATGGAAAACGGCATCGCCCGTGGGAACGGGCTCGCGCAGGCTCGCGCACACCTGCGCGACACAGGCCTCGATGGCGCCCCGATCGGCACTCTCGATCACGATCGGCGAGCAATCCCTCGCGACAGCTGCCCGAGGTACCACTGCGGCGTTGCAGCGGCGGATCGAGCATCGTCCGGCGGGGCCGGGAGCCTGCGGATCGCGACGCTCATCACCTGCTCGGATATCTGCGAAGCGAGGACCTGCGCGATGTCCGTGATGCCATCTATGTGGATGACGGCGAGCGCCATGGGCGTCTCGCGCAAAGCGGCCCACGACATCGATTCCTTGAACCGTTGCAGGAACCCGCGCCGATCGAGCCGGGGCGCGGGACGCCCACCGGTGTCCGACGCGTCGTCCGCAACGGAGCCCACGACCGGCCGGATGACGCATACCGCGCGATCAGGCCCCCGGGGCGATACCTGGACGGTGTACTCGCTGCCGCTGCTCTTGAAGCGAGCCTCGGCGGCCATGCGCTGCGCTATCGATTTACGCGTCAGTTGCCCGAGCAATGAGGCGATGGGCGCGGGCCAGGAGGCTTGCAGCGGCTTTCCGTCGGCTTTGGCCAAGGACCCCAGCCCGACCATGTCACGACCGCCGCCATGCGCTACTACCATGCCGTCCCGGCTGACGAGGAGCGCGAGATCCGGCAACGCGTCGACCAACGCGCCAGACGCGGCCGCGACGGCACCGGGCGGTGGCACATCGGCGGCCGCCGCGTTGGCGCGGAGAGGTGCGTTGAAACGCTTCGAGGAAATGGGTGGCTCCCCGGATTAAGTAAAACCATGTAACCCGCGGGCCGGACGCCCTTTTTTGGCGGGTCTAGAGTAGCCGGAGCGGTCCGGTCGAATCCGGGACACAGCTCGCGATTGCAGCGTGCGCAGCCGGCAAACGTACGTCTGCGGGCTTTCGGACTGGCTCACGATTCCCGCTATCTGATGGAAGCGTGAAGTCCGATGAAGCCTTCCATGGCGCAAGCACGTACTTTTCTGTTCTTCATGCGCAAACTGGCATTCAGCCCCGGGATATCAGGCGGAGCGGCGGCAGCTATCGGGCGGGCCGCCCTGCTCGCCCTGGCGCTGTGCTTTGCGCGCCCGATCGCCGCATGGGCGGACTGCCTGCCAGTACCCGATGCCGCATACAAGGCACTGGATCCGCTGGTCAACCGGGACGCGACCCAGGCGCTCGCGGCGGCCTCGGCGCGCCTGCAGGCGCTGCAGCAGTCGGGCGCGGCGCCGGACTCGAGGCAGCTCGCAGCGCTTTATGCGGTGCAGGCGGATGCGTACTCGATACTCGAGCTCGATGATCAGGCGCTTGCCGCGGCCGCGCGCGGACTCGCGCTCGTGAGCGGGCCGACGGATCCCCTGCGCCTCGAGCTGCTCTACATCCAGGCTTACAACGTTCGCACCCAGGCCCAGATTCGTGAGGCGCTGGGGACCGTGGTGAAGGCGCGTGCGCAGCAACCTCGGTTCTCGATATCGGGGCTCTGTCTGGAGGTGGCCCTCGGCGCCCTCGAGCGCCGGGCGGGTCAGTTTGCCCTGGCCACCCGCGCCGACACCATCGCTTACCGCGACTCCGAGGCGCCGGCGCGCGCGGAGGTCCACGCCGATGCCGCCACGGAGCTGTCCTCGGCGCTGCTGAGTGTCGGCGATTTCGCGGAGGCGTTGGCGCTCGTGCGCGAGAAGATCGGCTGGGACGCCGCGCAAAACGATTCGCTCGACCTCTCCGTGTCCTACTACCTGGAGGGGGAAGTCCTCAACAAGATGCGCGAATTCCGTGCCGCGATTGCAGTCTTCGGGCGCGGACGCGCCATCAGTGTCGCGCTCGGGGACCGCCAGGGCATCGCCTGGGACGACATGGAGATCTGTCGCGCACAGATCGCCCTGAAGCAATATCGGACGGCGCGGGCGCGCTGCAACGAGGCGGCACCGGTTTTCGCCGCCAGCGGCTCGACGTACGTGCTGAAGGAAACACAAGGGGACCTGGCCGAAATCGACCTGCGTGAGGGTCACGCACGGCAGGCGCTGGGCGTCCTCGATCACGTACTCGATCACGACGGGACGGATTTGGACCCGAGCAGAGTGGGCGCCGTTTACCAAACGCGCGCGCAAGCCTACGCCGCGCTGCACGATTACCGCCGAGCGTATCCTGATCTGGAGGAATATCTGCGCCGTTATCGCGCGGAGAATCTGGTGCGCAGCCTGCGGCTGCAGGAGACGGTAAAAGAACGATTCCTGGCCGAACAGGAGATCGCGCGGAATTCAATCCTGCAGCAACAGCTCAACCTGACGCGCGCGCGCGCCACCCGCCAGACCGAGACGCTGCGCTGGGTCGCGGCGTTTGGTGCCGCGGGCGCGCTCGTAATCGCTCTCCTCTCCTACATTCTTCTCACCAACCTGCGCCATCGGCGCGCCCTCATGCGACTCGCGAGGGAAGACAATCTCACCGGCATGCCGAACCGCGGCCACACCGCGCAGCTCGCGACGGCGGCATTGGAAGCCGCGGCCGCGGATCAGCCGCTCACGCTGGCCATCATCGATCTCGACCACTTCAAGAACATCAACGACCGCTGCGGTCATGCGGCCGGCGATTTCGTACTCAGGGAGTTCGCGCGTGTCAGCCGCGGATCGCTGCGCGCCGGCGACATTCTCGGGCGTTGGGGCGGCGAGGAATTCCTGCTGATTCTGCCCGACACGACGCTCGATTCGGGGCTCGCCAGCGTGGAGCGACTGCGCGCGCTGGCTCTCGCGATTGCAGTGCCGTCGGCGAGCGCAAGCGAACCGGTCCGGGTCACTTTTAGCGCCGGCCTCGCCACCACGGGGGAGGGCGCGCGCTCGCTCGATGAGATCATCGCCCGTGCCGATGCCGCCCTGTACGAGGCCAAGAACCAGGGGCGCGACCTGGTACGCATCGACCAGGAGAGCTACCAGACCGCCTCTACGGCCGTGCGTCGCGCGCTGCGGCTGCGATAGCGACCGCGCCGCGGCATCGACAAGGGTCGAGCCGGCTCGTATCCTGCCGGTACACCATGAATTTCTGCACTGAGTGCGGCGCCCGTCTCGAGTTTCGCCTGCCACCGGGCGATCATTTGGCCCGGCATGTCTGCGATGCCTGCGGCACCATCCACTACCAGAACCCTAAGCTCGTGGTCGGCTGTGTCCCCGAGTACGACGGCCGCATTCTGCTCTGCACCCGCGCCATCGAGCCTCGCCGCGGCTACTGGACTGTGCCGGCCGGCTTCATGGAAAACGGCGAGACCCTGCAGCAGGCGGCGGCGCGAGAGTCACGCGAGGAAGCGATGGCGGAGGTAGAGGTCGGTTCTTTGCTGGCCGTAGTACACGTGTTGCACGCGCAGCAGGTGCACGTTTTCTTCAGGGCGAAGCTGCCCCGGGCGGAGTTCGGCGCCGGAGCCGAAAGCCTGGACGTGCAGCTGCTCCGCCCGGAGGAGATTCCCTGGCCGCAACTCGCCTTCCCCAGCACGGAGTTCAGCCTGCGGCGCTACCTGGAGGATCGCGCCGCCGGCGTCGAGCCGCATCATTTCACCTCGCTCGACCGCCGACTCAGATAGCCCGGTCTGACCTCATGCCCGTCGCGACTTTGCGGCCGCCCCGGCGCACATGGCAAGATATGTCTCATGACCTTCGTCGTTACCGAAAACTGCATCAAGTGCAAGTACATGGACTGCGTGGAAGTCTGCCCCGTAGACTGCTTTCACGAAGGTCCGAACTTCCTCGCCATCGACCCGGATGAGTGCATCGATTGCACCCTGTGCGAGCCGGAATGCCCCGCCGAGGCCATCTTCTCCGAAGAGGAGCTGCCGCCCGGCCAGGAGCAGTTCACGAAGCTCAATGCGGAGCTCGCCAAGCAGTGGCCGGTGATCACGGAAAAGAAGGAAGCGCCGGCCGACGCCAAGGAATGGGACGGCAAGCCGGACAAGCTGAAGGTGCTGGAGCGGTAGTTATCTAGCCGCGGGGATGATGCTGCGAGTGCAGCTCTTTCATACGCTCGCGCGCGACGTGCGTGTAGATCTGGGTAGTCGACAAATCGCTGTGTCCCAGCAGCATCTGCACCACGCGCAGGTCGGCGCCGTGATTCAGCAGGTGCGTCGCAAAGGCGTGGCGCAGCGTATGCGGCGAAAGCTCCTTGGAGATGCCCGCTTTGCGCGCGTAGCGCTTGATGATGTGCCAGAACGCCTGGCGCGTCATGCGATCGCCGCGCCGGGTCGGAAAGAGAAAGTCGGTCTGCCGCTCGAGCAGGATCTCGCCACGCGGCCCGTGCTCGAAGTCGGTGATCCAGCGCACCGCCTCCTCGCCGAGCGGTATCAGCCGCTCACGGTTGCCTTTGCCGAGGATGCGGATCACGCCCTGGTTGATGTTGATCTGGCCGTGTCGCAGGTTCACCAGCTCAGAAACGCGCAGTCCCGTGGCATAGAGCACCTCGAGCATGGTGCGGTCACGGTTGCCGAGCGGATCGGTGACCACCGGCGCGCCGAGCAGGGCCTCGACTTCCTCTTCCGTGAGCGACTTCGGCAGCGAACGCCCGATCTTCGGCATGGCGATCTGCGCGGTTGGGTCTTCGCCAACGCCGCCTTCGCGCACCAGGTAACGGAAGAAGCGACGGAAGCTCGAAAGCTGCCGCGCGGTGGACCGGGGTCGCGCGCCCGCATGCACCCGCCAGGCGATGAAGTCCTGCAGGTCGGCGCGCGTGGTCTTGTCCATCGGCACCTTGCGCTCCGCCAGCCAGCGGGCAAGCGCAGTGAGGTCGGCGCGGTAGGCGGCCAGGGTGTTGGGCGACAGCCCGCGCTCCAACCACACGGCATCCAGAAAGCGAGCCACCGCCGGGTCCGTGGAGTCGGGGTGAGGGGTCATGGCAATTGCGGCAGAATGGTTCGACAATTCCGTCTCGGCCCGCAGGTCGCGGTCAAGGTAGCGACCGCAGTATGGTGAGCACGGTCGAGTTACCGCAGTGATGACCTTCACATCTGAGTCCGAGCATTAACATAAAGAGAAGCGGATCACATTCGCGGGCCCTTGCCTGGCTGCCCGTTCGGGTCGCGTACGCGCTCTACGCGGCGCTCACCTTCCTCTTTCTGGGGCTCGCTCTGCTCGTCGCCACATTGGCTCTGCCCGGGGTACACCGCCGGCGGTCCGCGGCACGCGCGGTTTCACGCGCCTTCCTGTGCCTCGCCGGCATGCCGCTCAGGGTGCGGGGCCTGGACCGGCTCGCGCCCGGACAATGCATCGTGGTGGCCAATCACGCCAGCTATCTCGACGGGCTGGTATTTACCGCAGCCCTGCCCGCGCGCTTCAGCTTCGTCATCAAGCGGGAGATGTCGGCCGTGCCGCTCGCGGGCCTCTTCCTGCGGCGCATCGGCTCGGAGTTCGTGGACCGGTTCGACCGCCACCGGACCGCGGCCGATGCCCGGCGGTTGCTGCGCAATGCGGCCAGCGGCCACTCCCTGGTGTTCTTTCCCGAAGGCACCTTCACCCGCATACCCGGGCTGCTCAAGTTTCACACCGGCGCCTTCGTCACTGCCGCGCGTGCCGCCTGTCCGGTCGTCCCGGCGGTGGTGCGCGGCACCCGCGCCGCCTTGCCGCCGAGTGGCGGCCTGCCGCGCCCGGGCCGGATCGAGGTCGAGATCCTGCCGCCGATCGATGCCCAGCAGACAGCGGAGTCCTCATCCACGACGCTGAGGGACCGGGCACGCGAGGCAATCCTGGTCGCGCTCGGGGAGCCGGACCTCACATGTTCCGGCGATATCGCCCGCCCACCTCATACAGAGCCTGCGAAATCTGCCCGAGCGAGCAGGTCTTGACCGACTCCATGAGCTCCGCGAACACGTTGCCGCCAGCGCAAGCGGCCTGCCTCAGCCGCGCGAGAGCCGCCGGCGCATGCGTGGCGTTGCGCGCCTGGAACGCGCGTACCGCGGCCACCTGATCCTGCTTTTCCTCTTCCGTGGAGCGGATGAGTGCCGTGCCCGCGTGCTCCTCCGCCCCATCCGACTTGGAGAGAAAGGTGTTGACTCCGACGATGGGCAGGCTGCCGTCGTGCTTTTTCGTCTCGTAGTAGAGCGACTCCTCCTGGATCTTGCCCCGTTGGTACATGCTCTCCATGGCCCCGAGCACACCGCCACGCTCGGAAATGGCCTCGAACTCCCGATACACCGCCTCTTCGACCATGTCGGTCAGATATTCGAGGGCGAATGAGCCCTGCCAGGGGTTCTGCGTCCTGTTGAGTCCCAATTCGCGATTGATGATCAGTTGGATCGCCACCGCGCGGCGCACGCTCTCCTCCGTCGGGGTCGTCAGCGCCTCGTCGTAGGCGTTGGTATGGAGGCTGTTACAGTTGTCGAACAGCGCATAGAGCGCCTGCAGCGTGGTGCGGATGTCGTTGAACGAGATCTCGCGCGCATGCAGGCTGCGCCCGGAGGTCTGGACGTGGTATTTCAGCATCTGGCTGCGGGGCCCGGCGCGATAGAGGTCGCGCATGGCGCGTGCCCAGATGCGCCGCGCCACTCTGCCGATGACGGCGTACTCCGGATCCATGCCGTTCGAGAAGAAGAACGACAGATTGGGCGCGAAATCATCGACCGCCATTCCGCGGGCGAGATAGTACTCGACGATGGTGAAGCCGTTGGCAAGCGTGAAGGCGAGCTGGGAGATGGGATTGGCGCCCGCCTCGGCGATGTGATAGCCCGAAACCGACACCGAGTAGAAATTGCGCACGCGCTGGTCGATGAAGTACTGCTGCACGTCGCCCATCATTCGCAGCGCGAACTCGGTCGAGAAGATGCAGGTATTCTGCGCCTGGTCCTCCTTCAGGATGTCGGCCTGGACGGTACCGCGCACCGCCTGCAACGTCTCCGCCTTGATGCGCTCGTAGACCTCACGCTCCACCAGCTGATCGCCGGTGACGCCGAGCAGCGCCAGCCCCGAGCCGTCATGACCCGCCGGCCGCTCGCCCTTGTAGCTGGGCGGGGTCGTGCCGCCGCCGCCGGCCTCGCCGTGCAGCGCCGCGATGCGCCGCTCCGCCTCGCTCCAGCGTCCCTCGCTGCGCAGGTAGTGCTCGACCCGCTGATCGATCGCGGTGTTCATGAACATCGCGAGGATCATGGGTGCCGGTCCGTTGATGGTCATCGACACCGAGGTCGACGGCAACGTCAGATCGAAGCCCGAGTAGAGCTTCTTCATGTCATCGAGCGTTGCCACCGACACGCCCGAATTGCCGGTGCGGCCGTAGATGTCCGGCCGTGTGTCGGGATCCTCGCCGTATAGGGTCGTCGAATCGAAAGCGGTGGAGAGTCGGACGGCGTTGCCGCCCCGCGCGAGATAATGGAAGCGGCGGTTGGTTCGCTCCGGCGCGCCTTCGCCGGCGAACATCCGTGTCGGGTCTTCCTGCTCGCGGCGATAGGGATAGACGCCGCCGGTGTAGGGATAGAAGCCGGGCAGGTTCTCGGTGCCGATGAAGCGCATCTGCTCGCCCCAGTCGGCAAAGCGCGGCACCGCGATCTTGGGAACGCGCTGATGCGACAGCGTCTCGGTGTAGTTCTCGCCCGTCACTTCCCGGTTGCGCACCTTGTAGGAGTAGGTCTGCGCCGTGGCAGCGCGCACCCGGGCCGGCCACGCCTTGAGCTCTTTGAGCCCCTCGGCGCCGACCTCGTCCAGCGCCCGGTTGTAGGTGGCCCGCAGCCGGCGCCGGGTGGCATCGGCGGCCGGATCTGCCAGCGCCTCCTCGCTGTAACGGTCGAGCGCCGCCGGCAGGGGAGCATCCTCGAGCGCACGCAACGATTGATAGAGGCCGAAGGCGCGCGCCGCCGCCGCCGCCTCGCGCTCCGTGGTTTCGCGCGCGCCGCGGCCGCCCTGCGCGATCTCCGCCAGATAACGCACCCGCGCGCCCGGAATCAACGGGTCACGCTGCATCAGCTCCACCGGACCGGGATCCGAAACCTGCCAGGTTCCAGTGCCGACGCCCTTGAGGGCGAGGCCGGCACAGAGCGCGGCGAAGAGTCGGTTGACGCCGGGATCGTTGAAGCGGCTGGCAATGGTGGGGAACACGGGCAGGTCCGCATCGGGAGCGCGGCCGTGCGCCGGGTGATTGCGCCGCCACTGCTTGCGCACGTCCCGCAGACTGTCCTGGGCGCCGCGCTTGTCGCTCTTGTTGAGCGCGATCAGATCGGCGTAGTCGAGCATGTCGATCTTTTCGAGCTGGCTGGCGGCGCCGTACTCGCCCGTCATGACGTAGAGCGAGAGATCCGTCAGATCCACGATCTCGGTATCCGCCTGACCCGTGCCCGCGGTCTCGACGATGATGAGATCGAAGCCGGCGGCCTGATAGAGCTGAATGACTTCCTTCAACACCGCTGCGGTCGCCAGGTGCTGTCGCCGTGTGGCGAGCGAGCGCATGAAGATGGCGTCCCCGCCGAGGCTGTTCATGCGGATTCGGTCGCCGAGCAGCGCGCCGCCGCTGCGGCGGCGGGTCGGGTCCATGGCCACCACGGCGATCTGCCGGTCGGGAAACTGCCGCGTCAACCGCGCGAGCAGCTCATCGGTGAGGCTCGACTTGCCGGCGCCGCCGCTACCGGTGATACCGATGACCGGGACGCGCGCGCGGGCCCGCCCCAGTGCGCGTCGGAGCGGCTCCGCATCGGCCTCACCTGGCGCGGCGTTCTCCAGCAGCGTGATCGCGCGGGCAACCTGTGCATGATCACGGGGGTTGAGGGGCCGCGGCTCGTATGTCGGCTTCCGGGCGGAACGCACGCGTGCAAACACGTCCTTCACCATGCCGTCAAGCCCGAGCTTTCGCCCATCCTCGGGTGTGTAGATGCGCTCTACGCCGTAGCGCTGCAACGCTTCGATCTCTTGCGGCGCGATTGTCCCGCCGCCGCCCACGATCACGCGGATGTGCTCGCAGCCGCGCTCCCGGAGCATGTCCACCATGTACGCGAAATACTCGTTGTGGCCGCCCTGATAGGAGCTTGCCGCGATGGCGTCCGCATCCTCCTGGATCGCGGCCCTGACGATCTCGGCAACGCTGCGGTTGTGGCCCAGATGGACGACCTCGGCGCCATGGGCCTGCAGCAGCCGCCGAATCATGTTGATAGCCGCGTCGTGCCCGTCGAAGAGTGAGGCCGCGGACACGAACCGGAGCGGGGGCGCCGCTGGGCCGGCCTCGGTCTGCGGTGGAAGAGCGGCTTCGGCGCCGATGCTGGATTTGGGTGCCATGGGAGTGCTCGCTTGCAAGCTGGCGGCGGAGGGGCTAGTTTACCTTTACGCGCCGGTAGAATGGCTACTGGCGAGTATGGTCCAGAGCCGGGCCCCGGTCAACGCGGGTCGCGCGGCGCCGGTCCGCTATACTGGCCCACGTACCCGTTCACCGCTTCCCTGATCATCAAGATGCCGAGCAATCGTCCGAAAGCAGGCTCGCCGCAGGCGCCATCGTTGGCGGCGCGCCGGGATTCCGCCTCCCCCTGGCGGGCCAGCCGCGAGCGGCTGCGCGACCGCGAGATCAAGCGCGAGGCGGTGATCCGCGCCGCCGCGCGCGCCTTCAACCGCAAGGGCTATCACAACACCTCGCTCGACGATATCGCCGCCGCGCTCGCGGTGACCAAGCCGACCGTCTATTACTATGTCAGCAACAAGGAGCAGCTGCTCTTCGAGTGCTTCGTCGCCGGCATAGAGGAGATCCGCGCCGCGTTTCGCGAGGCCCGCTCGCTCGCGGTACCGGCCGGGGAGCGGCTGAAGGCGGTGCTGCGCCGCTACGGCGAGGCCATCACCTCGGAATTCGGCTGGTGCATGGTGCGGGTGGAGGACCAGGACCTCTCGCCCGACATGAGCGCCCACATCAAGGCGATGAAGTCCGAGATCGATCAGGGAATCCGCCGGCTGCTGCGCGAAGGCAGCCCAGGACGGCTCGATCCATCCCTGCGATCCGAAGATGACCGCCTTCGCCCTCGCCGGCGCGCTCAACTGGATCGCCCACTGGTATCGCGAGAGCCAATCACTGACCGGGACCGAGATCGCCGACGCCTTCATCGAGGTGTTCGAGAGCGGTCTGAGGCCCCGCCCCGAGATTTCCAACGAGGATCCAACATGTCGCAAACCGAAGTCGTCATCCTCTCGGCCCGGCGCACCCCGATCGGTGCGTTCCAGGGCGTCTTCGCGCCGGTAACCGCGCCGCAGCTGGGAGCCGTGGCGGCCAAAGCCGCCGTCGAGGCCGCCGGCATCGGCGCCGCGGACCTGCAGGAGGTCATCCTCGGCTGCGTGCTGCCCGCAGGGCTCGGCCAGGCGCCCGCCCGCCAGGCGGCGCTGGCCGCCGGAATCCCGCCCGCCACGCCCACCACCACCATCAACAAGATGTGCGGCTCGGGACTCAAGGCGGTGATGATGGCCACCGACCAGATCCGCGCCGGCAATGCCGAATTCGTGCTCGCCGGCGGCCTGGAATCGATGACCAACGCGCCATACCTGCTGCCCAAGGCACGCAGCGGCTATCGCATGGGCCATGGCGAAGTGCTCGACCACATGTTCTACGACGGCCTGCAGAGCCCGTTCGACGGCAAGCTCATGGGCTGCTTCGCCGATGCCACTGCAGCCAAATACGCCTTCAGCCGGCAGGATCAGGACGCCTTTGCGGCGGAATCGGTGCGCCGGGCGATGCAGGCGGTAGCGGCAGGGGACTTCGACGCCGAGATCGCCCCCGTAACGGTGAAGGGCAGGAAGGGTGAGACCGTCGTGGCGCGTGACGAGACTCCGGGCACCTGCGACGTCAGCCGCATTTCGACCCTCAAGCCCGCCTTCGGCAAGGATGGCACGGTGACCGCCGCGAGCTCCTCCTCCATCTCGGACGGTGCCGCGGCGCTGGTGATCGCAAGCGCTGCAGCCGCAGCGGCCCGCGGACTGAAGCCGGTGGCGCGCATTCTCGCCCAGGCGAGCCACGCCCAGGAGCCGGAGTGGTTCACGACCGCGCCCGTGGGCGCCATTCGCAAAGTCCTCACCCGTCTCGGATGGAAGCCGCACGACGCCGATCTCTACGAGATCAACGAGGCGTTCGCGGCCGTCACGATGGCCGCGATGCGCGACATCGATATCGATCATGCGCGTGTGAACGTCGGCGGCGGCGCCTGCGCGCTCGGCCATCCCATCGGAGCCACCGGCGCGCGTATCCTCACCACCCTGCTGTACGCCTTGCGCCGCACGGGCGGCCGCCGGGGAATCGCGTCCCTATGCATCGGCGGCGGCGAGGCAGTAGCGGTCGCGATCGAGCTGATCGGCTAGTATAAGTGCGGTTTTTGCCGTCGCCGCCACCACCTGCGGCGGCGGGTACATTCGTGTGTCTGCAGTTTCTTCGGTTGTCAGGGGACTTTATGAAAATTCAAGATGCCCGTGCCGTCGTCACCGGCGGCGCATCGGGGCTGGGCCATGCCGTTGCTCACCATCTGGTCTCGCTTGGCGCCAAGGCCGTCATGTTGGACGTTCAGGACGGCCCGGGGCGCGCCGCGGCGGCCGGCCTCGGGCCCAACGCCGCATTCGTGCGCTGCGACGTGACTTCCGAAGCGGAAGTCAATTCGGCGATGGAGGCCGCGCAGACTCAGCATGGGCGGCATCAATCTGCTGGTCAACTGCGCCGGTGTGATCGGCGCCGGCCGGGTCCTCGGCAAGAACGGGCCGATGGCGGGTGACTTCTTCACCAAGGTGGTGCACATCAACCTGATCGGCACCTTCCTCTGCGACAAGGCCGCCGCCGCGCTCATGCAGCACAACACGCCGAGCGAGGACGGCGAGCGGGGGCTGCTGGTGCATACCGCTTCCGTGGCCGCCTTCGAGGGTCAGATCGGCCAGGCGGCGTACGCCGCGACCAAGGCCGGGCTCGTGGGAATGACCTTGCCCATGGCACGGGAGTTGGCACGATTCGGCATCCGCTGCATGTCCATCGCCCCGGGGATCTTCCACACGCCCATGGTGGATTCCATGAGCGCGGAGGTGCAGGCCTCCCTCGCCAGCCAGATCCCCTTCCCCAAGCGCCTCGGCAAGCCGGAGGAGTTCGCGCGCCTGGTCGTCGCCGCCTTCGAGATCCCGATGTTGAACGGCGAGACCGTCCGGCTCGACGGCGCCGTGCGCATGCAGCCGCAGTGATGAACCCGCCAACCGAGGAGCAAAACAACATCCAACGTGACGTCATGGAGTATGACGTCGTCATCGTGGGCGCCGGCCCGGCGGGGCTGGCGTGCGCCATCCGCTTGAAACAGCTCAAGCCCGAGCTGACGATCTGCATCCTGGAGAAGGCCGCGGCCGTGGGCGCGCAGGCGCTGTCCGGGGCGGTGATCGAGCCGGGGCCACTCGATGCGCTGGCGCCGGAGTGGCGCCAGTCCCCGCCCGGGATCTGTGTGCCGGCCGTCCATGACGAATTCCGGCTGCTCACCCGCAAGGGGAGCATGCGGCTGCCGTTGCCGCCGCAGCTGCACAACCGCGGCAATTTCATCATCTCCCTGGGACTGCTGACACCCTGGCTGGCGCAGAAGGCGGAGTCGCTGGGAGTCGACGTCTTCCCGGGATTCGCGGCGGCGGTGCCCCTGGTCACGCCCGCTGGAGTCATCGCCGGCGTGCAGCTGGGCGACATGGGGCTCGGCAAGGACGGCAAACCAGGCCCCAACTTCACCCCCGGCGCGGAGGTACGTGCGCGCACCACGGTGGTCGCGGAGGGCGCCCGTGGGAGCCTCGCGAAGCAGCTCATCCGCCGCTTCGGACTCGATGCGCGCTCCAGCCCGCAATCGTACGGTCTCGGCATGAAGGAGCTATGGCAGCTGCCCGAGGGCCGGGTGCGGCCCGGGCTGATCCAACACTCGCTCGGCTGGCCGCTCGACACGCGCACCTACGGCGGCAGCTTCATCTATCATCTGGACAAGAATCGCGTTTATGTCGGCTTCGTGGTCGGGCTCGATTACGAGGATCCGCGGCTGATGCCCTTCGAGGCATTCCAACAGTTCAAGAACCACCCGCAGATCAAGCCGCTGCTCGAAGGCGGCGAGATCCTGTCGGCGGGCGCGCGCACCATCGCAGCGGGCGGCTGGCAGTCCATCCCGCGGCTGGAAATGCCGGGCGCCATGCTGATCGGAGACTCTGGCGGCGGTGTCAATGTGCCCAAGATCAAGGGCGTGCACCAGGCCATCCGCTCGGGCATGCTGGCCGCGGAGCACCTGGCGGAAACCGGCGAACCCGCCGGCTTCGATGCCCGCTGGCGCGCCTCCCCTGGCGGTCGCGAGTTGCGCGCGGTGCGCAACTTCAAGCCCGGCTTCAAGCGCGGCCTCTGGTTCGGCATCGCCAACGCCGGCCTCGAGGCGTTGACCGGCGGACGCGCGCCGTGGACTCTCAGCCGGCCGCGTGCCTGATTACGCCCGCCTGAAATCGCTGGATGCGTACGAGAGTCCGGACCGCAACTGGGTGGAGCGCACGCTGCCGCCGCGCGATCGCCTGGCGTCGGTGTTCTTCGCCTCCACCAGTCACGATGAGAGTCAGCCGGCGCACCTCAAGGTACTCGACACCAGCATCTGCATCGAGCAGTGCGCGCGCGAGTTCGGCAACCCGTGCCAGCGTTTCTGCCCGGCGAACGTCTACGAGATGGTCGATGACGGCGCGGGCGGCAAGCGTCTGCAGATCAACGCGGCCAACTGCGTGCATTGCAAGGCCTGCGACATCAAGGATCCGTACGAGATCATCAACTGGACGCCTCCCGAGGGCGGCTCCGGCCCGAACTACCAGTCCTTGTAGGCAATCCATGAGCGAGCTCTGGCGGCCGTCAGCGGCCCGCATAGCCGACTCCAACCTGACGCGATTCGCCTCCTGCGTGAGCGCCCGCAGGGGCCTGAAGCTCGACGGTTACGCCGAGCTGTACGGCTGGTCCGTGTCCCACCCGGAGGAGTTCTGGACCGAGCTCGCCAGATTCGCCGACATCCGCGCCGACTGGGGCGCGGGCCCCGTGCTGGAGCATCGCGAGCGCATGCCGGGCGCGCGATTCTTTCCCAACGCCCGGCTCAACTTCGCGGCAAACCTGCTGCGCCATAAGGACGATCGCGCCGCGATCGTGTTCGTCAACGAGCGCGGCACGCGCCGCCAGATCTGCCATCGTGAGCTGCAACAGGAGGTCGCGCGCGTCGCCGCCGGACTCGAGGCCTCCGGGGTCGGCGCGGGCGATCGCGTGGCGGGTTACCTGCCCAACTTACCGGAGACCACCATCGCCATGCTGGCAGCGGCCAGCCTCGGGGCGGTCTGGTCATCCTGCTCGCCGGATTTCGGTGTGCACGGCGTGCTCGAGCGCTTCGGTCAGATCGCGCCCAAGGTGCTCTTCACGGCGGACGGCTACTTCTACGCCGGCAAGACGCTGGATTCGCTCGCGACCATTGCGGAAATGGCAGCGCGGCTGCCTGGTGTGGAGCGGATCGTCGTCGTCCCGTACGTGAGCGCCGAACCGCAGCTGGCGCGTCTCGGGCCGGGCGCTGCCCGCGCCACTGATTGGCAGGCTTTCGGCGAACGCGGCGCGCCGCTTCGCTTCGCGTCCCTGCCGTTCAACCATCCGCTCTATATCCTCTACTCCTCGGGGACGACCGGCGCTCCCAAGTGCATCGTGCACGGAGCTGGAGGAACCCTGCTGCAACATCAGAAGGAGCACCTGCTTCACACGGACCTCAAGCGCGGCGACCGCCTCTTCTACTTCACCACCTGCGGCTGGATGATGTGGAACTGGTTGACGAGCGCACTCGCCACCGGCGCGACCGTCGTTCTTTATGACGGCAGCCCCTTTCACCCCGATCCCTCGGCGCTCTGGAGGTTGGCGGAGCAGGAGCGCCTGACCGTCTTCGGCACCAGCGCCAAGTATCTTTCGGCGCTGCAAAAAAGCCGGTACATACCGGCGCAGCAGGTCGACCTCACGGCTTTGAGAACCGTGCTCTCCACCGGCTCGCCGCTTCTGCCGGAAGGTTTCGATCACGTCTATCGCGCCATCAAGTCCGACGTCCACCTGGCCTCCATCTCGGGCGGCACCGACATAGTCTCCTGCTTCGCTCTCGGCTGTCCGACGCTGCCGGTGCGTCGCGGCGAGATCCAGTGCCGCGGGCTGGGCATGGCCGTCGACATCCATGATCAAGACGGCAAGTCCGTGCGGGGCGAGCGCGGCGAGCTGGTTTGCACCGCGCCGTTTCCGTCCATGCCCGTTGGTTTCTGGAACGATCCGGAGGGCTCACGTTACCGGGCGGCTTATTTCGAGCGTTTTCCGGGAGTGTGGCACCACGGCGATTACGCGGCGCTCACGGAACACGACGGCATCGTCATCTACGGGCGGTCCGACGCGGTATTGAATCCAGGTGGTGTGCGCATCGGCACCGCGGAAATCTACTCCGCAGTCGAGGGCCTGCACGAGATCCTCGAGGCGATCGCAGTGGGTCAGGAGTGGCGCAATGACGTGCGAGTCATTCTCTTCGTGCGCCTGCAGCCCGGAATCGAGCTCGACGAAGCGCTGAAGAAAAGGATCCGCGAGGCCATCCGTGGGCGCACGACGACGCGTCACGTTCCGGCCAAGATCCTCGCGGTGCCCGATATCCCGCGCACTCAGTCGGGCAAGCTCACCGAGCTCGCCGTGCGCAACGTGATCCATGGCCAACCGGTGAATAACGTTGATGCGCTCGCCAACCCCGAGGCATTGGAGCACTTCCGCAACCTGCCCGATCTCGCGGACTGAGCACATGGCCGACTCAGGCGCGCGGACGCTGCGCGAGATGTACGAGCGTCAGATCGTCGAGCGGGGGTTTCGCGCCGATCCGGCGCAGGTCACGGTGGTAGGCGAGCTGGAGGCCTTGCGCTCGCGACTCATCGCCGCTGATCGCGCCGACCGCTCGATTCGCGGCCGCCTGTTACGCTCGCTGCGGACCCATCCATCAGCGCCGGTGCGCGGTATCTACCTTTGGGGACCGGTGGGCCGGGGCAAGACCTGGCTCATGGACCTGTTCTTTCGCAGCCTGCCGTTCCCAGAGCGGCGTCGACGTCATTTCCACCGGTTCATGCACGACGTCCATTCCGAGCTCAAGGGCCTGCGTGAGATCGAAGCGCCGCTCGAGGCAGTGGCTGAGCGCCTCGCAGCCACAACGCGGGTACTCTGCTTCGATGAGCTCTTCGTCAGCGATATCGCCGACGCGATGATACTGGCCGGTCTTTTCGACGGCCTCTTCCGCCGCGGCGTCACGCTGGTCGCGACTTCCAACGTACCGCCGCGCGATCTTTACCGCAATGGCCTGCAGCGCCAGCGCTTCCTGCCCGCGATCGACCTCATCGAGCGGTACACGGAAGTCATCGCGACCGACGGCGATCGGGATTACCGGCTACGCCAGCTCACCCAGGCCGGCACGTACCTCGCCGCGGGCGACTCCAACACGGACAAACGGCTGCGCGCTCTTTTTGCGGAGCTCTCCGACCACGAGGACGCCTCCGAAGGCGTCGTGGAGATCGAGGGCCGGGCGATCCCCGTGCGCCGCCACAGCGAGCACGCCGTCTGGTTCGATTTCGACGCCCTCTGCAACGGCCCGCGCAGTCAGGACGACTACATCGAGATCGCGCGCAACTATCAGTCGGTGTTGGTCTCGGACGTTCCCGTCATGGACGCGACGCGCGACGACGAGGCGCGCCGTTTCATCGCGCTGATCGATGAGCTCTACGATCACTGCGTCAAGCTGGTCATCTCCGCCGCCGCGCCGCCCCAACAGCTGTATCGCGGCGAGCGCCTGCTGCTCGAGTTCCAGCGCACCGCGAGCCGTCTCAGCGAAATGCAGAGCGAGGAATACCTGATTCGCGGGCACTGCGGCTAGACAGCCGGCCGCGACTGCCTGCTGGTCCCCGCACGCCGGCTCAGAGCTCGATGTTCTTCACGCCGGCCGACACCTTCAGCGGCGCTTCGGTACGCCTGACGATCTCCTCCACCGCGACGCCCGGCGCGCTCTCGATCAGCTCGAGTCCCTCCGCCGTGACATCCATCACCGCCAGCTCCGTGATGATGCGATTCACGACCCGCAGGCCCGTGATCGGCAGGGTACAGCGCCGCTTGATCTTGGACTCGCCGCTCTTGGCGCAGTGCTCCATGACGACGACGATGCGTTTGGCGCCCGAAACCAGATCCATGGCGCCGCCCATGCCTTTCACCAGCTTTCCCGGAATCATCCAGTTGGCGATGTCGCCCGCCTCGCTGACCTCCATGGCGCCGAGGATCGCGAGATCGATGTGGCCGCCGCGGATCATGGCGAAACTCTCGGCACTGTCGAAGATCGCCGCGCCGGGCAGCAAGGTGACCGTCTGCTTGCCAGCGTTGATGAGATCGGCATCCTCCTCCGTTTCGTAGGGGAATGGCCCCACTCCCAACAGCCCGTTTTCGCTCTGCAGCACCACCTCCACCCCGGCCGGGATGTAGTTCGCTACCAGCGTCGGGATTCCGATACCGAGGTTCACGTACTGACCGTCCCGCAGCTCCTGAGCCGCGCGCATCGCCAGTTGCTCTCGCGTCAGCATGTCAGTCGTTCTCCGCTCATCAGACGATGTTGGGCCGCGTGGTACGGCGCTCGATGCGCTTTTCGTGCTTGCCGGCCACGACGTGCTGTACGAAGATTCCGGGGGTGTGGATCTGAGCCGGCGCGATGGCACCCACCTCGACGATCTCTTCGACCTCCGCGACGGTGACCCGACCCGCCATTGCACACAGTGGATTGAAGTTGCGGGCCGCGAGTCGGTACTGCAGATTACCCAGGCGGTCACCGCGCCACGCCTTGACGATGGCCCAATCGGTGCGGATCCCCCGCTCCAGCACGTATGAGCGGCCCTCGAACTCACGTACCTCCTTCTTCTCCGCGATGACCGTGCCGACGCCCGTCGGAGTGTAGAAGCCGGGGATGCCGGCGCCGCCGGCCCGCAGCCGCTCGGCGAGAGTGCCCTGCGGCACCAGCTCGACCTCGATCTCCCCGGCCATGAGCTGCCGCTCGAATTCCTTGTTCTCACCGACGTAGCTCGAGATCATCTTGCGGATCTGGCGGTTGGCGAGCAGCAATCCCAGGCCGAAGTCATCGACGCCGCAGTTGTTCGAGGCGATCGTCAGATCGCGCACGCCCATGGCGCGGAGTGCCTGGATACACGCCTCCGGGATGCCGCACAGCCCGAAGCCGCCGGCGGCGATGCTGGCGCCGTCTCGGATCCCCTGCAGTGCCTCGGCTGCGCTCGCTCGTACTTTGTTCATGACCGTCCGCAAACCCCCAAAATGGCCCGCAAAATGGTAGCGCTGTGGCGGGCACGAGAATACCCCAAACCGCCCTCCGGCTCAGCTCGCCGCTTCGGCCCGCGCCCGCTGCAGCTGCTCGCTGAGCCGCTGCTCCGAGACCCGCATGGCCGCCTTCAGGTCCTGGGCATAGAGCGACACCCGGAATTCCTCGATCATCCAGCGAAATTGCCGCAGCTCGCCGCGAATTGCGTCCGTCGCCGGTTGCGCCTGCAAGGCTTGTAAAGCCGTCACGAATGGACGCACGCGCGCTGCCAATTCCTCGTCACGCCGGGCTTCCGCCGGCAACCGTCCGAGCCGCCGCACGATCGCCTTCAGATAGCGCGGCAAGTGACCGAGCCAGGGATAAGGTATCGAGCCGATGAAATCGGGCGGCAGCAGCACCGCAAGTTGGGTGTTGACGTCGACCACGGCGCCAGCCGCTGCCGGATTGCGCGCCGCATCGACGGCAGCGCGGACGGCGCGCCATTCCTCGAGCACGCTTCTGACGATCTCGATCAGTCGGTCGCCCGCCGCCGCCAGTCCTGCCCTTCCGTCCTCCAGACGCCGGCTGAAAGCCTCGCGGCTGCGTGGCAGGAGGGTGTCCGCCGCCGCGAAGCAATCGCGGAAGATGCGCTCGATAACGGCATCGGCAAGCGGCTGGGAGAGCTCGAGCCCGCGGCTCTGCAGTACCAGCTCCCGGTCTTCCGCGACTCGCTTCTGCCAATAGCGCGCCTGCTGCGGCAACGCCAGAAGTGCGAGCCGGCCCAAGCCCCGCCGCGACAGCTCCTCCGCGCCGGCCGGACCGCGCGCCTCCACCAACTCCACGCCGCTCTTGCGGTCCTCGATCGCCGGATACACCGTCAGCATCAGTCCGTTGCGCTCGATCTGGCGGCTGATGGGCAGCTCGCCGAAGTCCCATTGCCGATGCAGCGCCGCCCCCTGCTCGGTCGCGTGGCCGGCAGACGCCGCCGTGCCCGGCAGCTTGCGCTTGCAGCGCAGCCAGATCGCGACCCTCGGCCAATACCCGATCCTGAGCGTCGACGACACGGATGTTCATCCGCAGCCAGTCGGGCAGCTGGCAGAGCCGCGAGCTCGCCCGGCGACACCGCAGCGCCGACCTGCTCCGAGACCCAGGCGGCCAGGCCGGCGTAGAACCCAGGCAGCCCCGACCGCGCCGCCGTCAGCTCCGCGAGCGCCCGGCGCGCATGCTCCGGGACGGGCACGAGAAGCTTGCGCTGTGCTTTCGGCAGCTCACGCAGCACGGCAATGACTTTATCGAGTCGCCAGCCGGGGACCAGCCATGCCAGCCGATCCGCCTCCAACGCATCGGCAGCAGCAGGTCCGGAACCACCAGCGTGACGCCGTCATCCGCCTCCGCCGGCTCGAACCGATACCGCAACGGCAGCATGTTGCCGCCGACCTCCAGCGCGTCCGGGAAGCGAACGGCGTCGATCTCGCCGGCGTCGCGCTGCATCAGGTCCGCGCGCGACATGTAGCAACAGCCGTGGATCGCGGCGCTCCGCCTGCGCGCGCCATTGCTCGAAATCGCCGACGGAGCTGACTCTGCTCGGGAATCCGCGCGGCGTAGAATGCGACCTGCACTCTCCTCGCCGGCGAGGATGTCCCGGCGCCGGATCTTCGCCTCCAATCGCTCGATTTCCGCGCGCAGCCTGCGGTTGGCTTCGAGAAACTCCCCACGGACCACGGCACGCACCGGTGCCGCCTGCTCGGGAGCGATCAGCGCCTCGCGGATGAACATATCCCGCGCCTCCCGCGGCGCGACCGGCCCGTAGTTGACACGCCGTCGCGAGGCCAGCGGCAGTCCATAGAGCGCGACCGACTCGTAGGCCGCCACGAATCCCGCGATTCGCCACCCAGTGCGGCTCGCTGTAGGTGCGCTTGACGAGATGCGCTGCCGCCCGCTCCATCCAGGCGGGATTGACCGCTGCCACCATGCGGGCGTAGAGGCGAGTCGTCTCGAGAGGCTGCCGGCGACGATCCATTTTGGCGGCTTGGCGGCGAGCGGGGTGCCGGGCGCAATGACGAAGCGCATGCCGCGCGCTCCGTCGTATTCCCGTCTTCTGATCGAGCGCGCCGACTGAGCCCGAGGAATCCCGTCAGGATTGCCTGATGCAGGTCCGCGTAGCTCGCCGGGCGACGTGATTCGGCCGCAGACTCGAGCTCGCGCACGCTGCGGGTCAGCTGGGGTGCAGATCCTGCCATTCGCGCATGCGCAGGAACGACAGGAAATGCTCGCGGCACCACTTGCGCAATTGATTGCCCGAGAGCGCCGCCGCCTGCTCGCCGAAAGCGCGCCACAGATTCAGCACCGTGACGAAATCGGAGCGGCCGATCCGCGAACAGCGCGTGCTTCTCGTCCGCCTGCTGCTGCAATTCGGTCGGGCGCTCGCGCGGATCCTGCGTCTCGAGGAACGCCGCGATGACCAGCATCTCCGCCAGGCAACGCTGACGCGCGGCGGCCAGCAGCATGCGGCCGAGCCGTGGATCGACCGGCAGCGCGGCGATCTGGCGGCCGAGGCGCGTCACGCGGCGCTCGCCATCCATGGCCTGCAACTCCTCGAGCAGCCGCACGCCGTCGTTGATGAGGCGCGTGTCCGGCGGATCGAGAAACGGAAAGCTCTCCGGATCGCCCAGCCCGAGCGTCGCCATGCGCAGGATCACGCTGGCCAGATTGGTGCGCAGGATCTCCGGCGGTGTGATACTCCTCGCGCGCCGCAAAATCCTCCTCCGAGTACAGGCGGATGCAGATCCCCTCGGCCTCGCGGCCGCAGCGGCCCTTGCGCTGCTCCGCGCTCGCCTGCGAGATGCGCTCCACGTGCAGGCGCTGCACCTTGCCCCGGACGCTGTAGCGGCTGATCCGCGCCAGCCCGGAGTCGACCACGTGGCGGATCCCCGGCACGGTGAGCGAGGTCTCCGCGACATTGGTCGCCAGGATCACGCGCCGCTGCGAGTGTTTCTGGAAGATCCTCGCCTGATCGGCGGCTGACAGGCGCGCGTAAAGCGGCAACACCTCGGTCGCCGGGCAGGCGCGCCTTCGTGCAGAGCCTCGGCCGCCTCGCGGATGTGCTTCTCTCCCGGAAGGAAGACGAGGGTATCGGCGCTGGCACCGGCCGCACGCAAATCGAGCTCGCGTACCGCCTCGACGATGCCCTCCGGCAAGCGACAAGCTCCGCGGCATCCTCGTCTTCGGCAACCAGCGGGCGGTAGCGGACCTCGACGGGATAGCTGCGGCCCGACACCTCGATGACGGGCGCGCCGCCGAAGAACTGCGACAACCTGCCCGGATCGATGGTCGCCGACGTCACGATCAGCCTCAGATCCGGCCGCCGCGGCAGGAGGCGCTGCAGCACTCCGAGCAGCAGGTCGATGTTGAGGCTGCGCTCGTGGGCCTCATCGATGATCAGGGTGTCGTAGCGCCGCAGCTGCGGATCGCTCTCGAGCTCCTGCAGCAGGATGCCGTCGGTCATCAGCTTCACGCGGCCCTGTGGCCCGGTATGGTCGCGTGAACCGCACCTGGTAGCCCGACGGCCCCGCCGACGGTGGTTCCAAGCTCCTCGGCGAGCCGCGTAGCGAGAGCGCGCGCGGCGATGCGCCGCGGCTGAGTGTGTCCGATCAGCCCCGAGGTGCCGCGCCCCGCCTCCAGACAGAGCTTGGGCAGCTGGGTCGACTTGCCCGAGCCCGTGGCGCCGCAGATGATGAGCGCCGGATGGCGCGCGAGCGCCGCAATGATCTCTTCCCGATGCGCCGTGATCGGCAGCGCCGGGTCGTACTCGAGCCGTATGGGAAGCGCGGGCCGCGGCCCGCCGCTGGCGGGAGCCTCCATCCGTGCAAGTGTAATTCAGCCCCGGATGTAGGGTAGGCACAGGGATGTGCCCCGCCGCCGCAGGTGGCGGAGCCGCGGGTAAAAACCACGCTTTTTGCCCGCGGCGCGCTGGGCAGGGCAGGATGCCCGGATCCAGCGCCTCAAACTAAATAACGCCGCGGCGGATCTGGTCCTGCTCGATCGACTCGAAGAGCGCGCGGAAGTTGCCCTCGCCGAAGCCCTTCGTTCCCCTTGCGCTGGATGATCTCGAAGAAGATCGGGCCGATCACGTTGCAGGTGAAGATCTGCAGCAGCAGGCCCTCGCCGTTCTCGGGATTGCCGTCGATCAGGATGCGGCGGCGGCGCAGCTCCTCCAGCGGCTCCCGATGTCCTTTGACGCGCGCATCCACGCTTCGTAATACGTGTCGGGCGTGTCCTGGAAGGCGAGCCCACGGCTGCGCAGCGCGTCGACTGTGCGATAAATGTCATCCGCGGCGAGCGCGATGTGCTGTATCCCCTCGCCGTGATACTCCCGCAGGTACTCCTCGATCTGGCTCTTGTCGTCCTGCGACTCGTTGATGGGGATGCGGATCTTGCCGCAGGGGCTGGTCATCGCGCGCGAGAACAGGCCGGTCTGCTTGCCCTCGATGTCGAAGTAGCGGATCTCGCGGAAATTGAACAGCTTCTCGTAGAAGCCTTTCCACAGGTCCATGTGGCCGCGCTGCACGTTGTGCGTCAGGTGATCGATGCAATCGAGGCCCGCATCCTGCGCCGCCGGCGTCGACTACGGGCCGGAAATCAACGTCATATATCGAGCTGGTCACCGTAGCGATCGACCAGGTAGATGAGCGAGCCGCCGATGCCTTCGATGCACGGGATGTTGAGCTCCATCGGGCCCGCGCTCTGCGGACCGGGCTTGGCTCCGAGCTCGAGCGCACGGCGATACGCATAGGCCGCGTCCTTGACGCGAAATGCCATGGCACAGGCAGACGGACCGTGCTGGCGGGCAAACTGTTGCGCGAACGACGCCGGCTCCGCGTTGATGATGAAGTTGATGCCTCCCTGGCCATGCAGGGTCACGTTCTTCGATCGATGCTGCGCCTTTACCGGGAAGCCCATACGCTCGAAGAGCGTACGCAGGAGCTGCGGGTCGGGCGCGGTGTACTCGACGAACTCGAAGCCGTCGGTACCCATCGGGTTGTCGCGGGACTGGCTCATCTGCATCTCCGCCGCCATCTGGTTGCGCTTGCAACCATTATAGCGCGCAGCGGTGCCGCTGCCCATGCGGTGCGGCCGGAGGCCGCCCATATATATATAATTGCGCCCACCATGCAATGCACCCGATCCTTCGTCAGACGACAACCGTCTGCTGCGCAGCATTCCTGCCTCCCGCCTCGCGCTGATCGAACGCATCGTTCGCACATGCGCGGCCCCTCGACGCGGCCTATTCCCGCGCCGCAGACGCCTCTCGCTACCGTGACGTGCAGCAGCGATTCCTGCGGACGTACTTCCGTGGCGTGGGCGACGAGGATCTGGCGGAACGCACACCCGCCACGCTCGCCGGGGAGGCCCGCTCCCACCTGGAGCTCGGCTGGCGCCGCGCGCCGGGACAGTCCCTGGTCCGGATCTTCAATCCCGACCGCGAGCGCGATGGCTTCGAGTCGCCCGCACACGCTGGTGCAGATCGTCACCGACGACAGGCCGTTTCTGGTCGACTCGGTCGGCATCGCCTTCGCCCGCGCCGGTCTCGCCATGCATCTCATCGTGCACCCGGTGCTCGAGGTGCGCCGTGACGGGCGCGGGCGCCTCATCGGCCTGGGCGCGAACGGCGGCGAGCCCCACCGCGCGGAATCCTGGGAGTTGTACGAGGTCGATCGTCAGACCGATCCGGCCGCGCTCGAGCGATTGCGCGACGACATCGAATCGACACTGAGCGATGTCGCCCTGGCGGTCGACGATTGGCCGGCGATGCGCGAGCGCGTGCGCTCCCTGGTCGCGGATCTCGAACGCGACCCGCCCGCCCTGCCCTCCGAGGAAGTCAGCGAGGCGCGCCAACTCCTCCAGTGGATGGAGGAGCGTCATTTCGTCTTCCTCGGCTACCGCTATTACCGTCTCGAGCGCGGCGCCAGCGAGGATCGCCTGCATCGCCGAGCCGCGCAGCGGGCTCGGCATCCTGCGGGCGCGCGGCGGCGGCAAGACCGCCGCCACCGTGCTGACGGGCGACGTACGGGCGCGCGCGCGCGATCGCGAGCTCCTGGTCCTCACCAAGGCGAACTCCATCTCGACGGTGCATCGGGCGCGAGTATCTCGACTACGCCGGCGTCAAGACCTTCGATGCCCGCGGCCGGGTCACCGGCGAGCACCGGTTCCTCGGGCTCTGGACCTCCACCGCCTATAATCGCAGCCCGCGCGACATTCCGGTGCTGCGGCGCAAGGTCGATCGCGTCATCGAGTATTTCGGCCTCGACCCGCACGGCCATGACGGCAAGGCCGTCCTCCACGTGTTGGAAACCTACCCGCGGGACGAGCTTTTCCAGGCGAGCTTCGAGGACCTTATCCGCATCGCACGCGGCGTCGTCAATCTGTACGAGCGGCGCACGGTGCGCCTGCTCACGCGGCGCGACCCCTATCATCGGTTCTACTCCTGCCTCGTATACGTGCCGCGCGACCGCTATAACACCGAAGTGCGCCAGCGCATCGAGCAGATCGTGCTCGAGGGGTTCGCCGGCCGCTCGGTGGAGAGTCAGGTGCAGATCTCCGGCTCCAGCCATGCGCGCGTGCACGTGGTGGTGCGCACGGAGCCGCCGGGGCCGCGCAAAGTCGATGTAGCGGCGATCGAGCGTCGCATCGCGGACGCCGCACTGACCTGGACGGATCGGCTCCGCGAGGTGCTGGTGGCGCGCGAAGGAGAAGCTGCCGGCATTGCGCTCGCGACCCGCTACCGGCGGGTCTTTCCGCTCGCCTACGAGGAGGATGTCAGCGCCGCCCGATGCGCTGATCGACATCGCCGACCTCGAGCGGTTGCGCGACGGCTCCGGAGGCGCGGCGGCTGAGCCTGCATCGGCCGCCGCACCAGAAGCCCGGCGCGGATGCACCTGAAGATCGTGCGCATCGGCGATCCGGTGCCGATCTCGGATCTGCTGCCGATTCTCGAGAACTTCGGCCTGCGGGTCATCGCCGAGCGGCCTTATGAGCTTGCCTGGCCCGAGGGCGGCGCCGCCTGGATCCAGGACTTCGAGCTCGAGCATCGCGACGGCCTGGCGATCGACATAGGCCGCATCGAGCAGCGTTTCAAGGAAGCGCTGGAGATGACCTGGATCGGGGACGCGGAGAACGACGGCTTCAACCGCTTGTTGCTCGGGGCCGATCTGACGGCGCGCGAGATCATCGTGCTGCGCGCATACTGCCGCTATCTGCTGCAAACGGGCGTGCCGTTCAGCCAGGCTTACATGGAACGCGCTCTCGCCGCCAATCCGGCCATCGCGGCGGGACTGGTGCGTCTCTTCGAGGCGCGTCTCGACCCCGCGGCACAGCCCGCGGCCGGCCGCCGCGGCCGCGCGCGCGCCAATGCATCCGAGGAAATCGTCGCTCAGATCAACGCCAGCCTCGATTCGGTAACGAGTCTCGATGAGGACCGGATCCTGCGCGCCTATCTCGGCCTGGTCCAGGCGACGCTGCGAACCAACTTCTACCGGCGCGATCCGGCGGGCGCCGCGCTGTCGTATCTGTCGTTCAAACTCGATCCCGCCGCCGTCGCCGACTTGCCGCTGCCGCGGCCGAAGTTCGAGATCTTCGTCTACAGCCCGCGGGTCGAAGGCGTGCACCTGCGCATGGGCTACGTCGCGCGCGGCGGCATCCGCTGGTCGGACCGCCGCGAAGACTTCCGCACCGAGGTCCTGGGCCTGATGAAGGCGCAGAACGTCAAGAACACGCTCATCGTGCCGGTCGGGGCCAAGGGCGGCTTCGTCCCCAAGCGGCTGCCCGGCGGCGGCCGCGAAGAGATACAGGCCGAGGTGATCGCCTGCTACCGCACGTTCATTTGCGGCCTGCTCGACCTGACCGACAATATCGTCGGCGGCAAGGTCGTGCCACCGCCTCAGGTGGTGCGCCGCGACGGCGACGATGCCTACCTCGTGGTCGCGGCCGACAAGGGGACGGCGACGTTCTCCGATATTGCCAACTCCATCGCGGCGGACTACGGCTTCTGGATGGGCGATGCGTTCGCCTCCGGCGGCTCGGCCGGCTATGACCACAAGAAGCTCGGCATCACCGCCCGCGGCGGCTGGGAATGCGTCAAGCGGCACTTCCGCGAGCTCGGTGTCGACATTCAGAAGACCCCCTTCACTGCCACCGGCATCGGCGACATGTCGGGCGATGTCTTCGGCAACGGCATGTTGCTCTCGCCGCATATCCGTCTGCAGGCCGCTTTCGACCATCGTCATATCTTCATCGACCCCACTCCCGATGCGGCGGTGAGCTTCGCGGAGCGGCAGCGCCTGTTCGAGCTGCCGCGTTCGAGCTGGGACGACTACGATCGCGGGCGCATCTCCAAGGGCGGCGGCGTCTTCGCCCGCAGCGCCAAGTCGATCACCCTGTCGGCGGAAGCGCGCGCCCTTCTCGGCCTGGAAGTCGGCCACGCAGCCGCCCGTCGAGATCATGCGGGCAATCCTGCGTATGCCGGTGGACCTGCTGTGGAACGGCGGTATCGGCACCTACGTCAAGGCCAGCCGGGAAACGAACGCCGAGGTCGGCGACCGCGCCAACGACGGGCTGCGCATCAACGGCCGGGAGCTCAAGGCCAAGGTGGTCGGCGAGGGCGGCAATCTCGGCTTCACGCAACGCGGGCGCATCGAGTATGCCCTCGCCGGCGGCCGCCTCAACACCGATTTCATCGACAACTCCGCCGGCGTCAACACCTCCGACGTCGAGGTCAATCTCAAGATCCTGCTCAACCCGATCGTGCAGGCGGGCGGCCTCAGCCACCGGCGAGCGCAACCGGCTGCTCGCCAGCATGTCGGGCGAGGTCTGCGCGCTCGTGCTGCGCAACAACTATCTGCAGAGCCAGGCGATCAGCACGCTCGAGCTGCAGGCGCGCGCCCGGATGTCGGAATTCCAGCATCTGATCCGCTCGCTCGAGCGCTCGGGCGAGCTCAACCGCGCACTCGAGTTCCTGCCCGCGGACGATGAGCTCGCCGAGCGGCGCGAGGCGGGCGCCGGGCTCACCCGTCCGGAGCTCGCGATCCTGCTCGCCTACAGCAAGATCTGGCTCAACACCCATCTCCTCGACTCGGATGTGCCGGAGGACCCGTACCTCTCCACCGAGCTCGAGCGCTACTTCCCCGCGCCGGTGCGCCGCCGCTTCGCCCGTGCGATCCCGCGGCACCGTTTGCGCCGGGAAATCATCGCCACCGCGACCACCAACAGTCTGATCAACCGGATGGGCCCGACCTTCGTGACTCGCGCGCAGGAGGATACGGGCGCGGAGCCGGCGCAGATCGCACGCGCCTACACCGCGGCGCGCGAAATCTTCGATATGCGCACGGTATGGACGCGGATCGAGGATCTCGACAACAAAGTGCCGGCAAAAGTACAGTACGCCGCGGCGTTCGAAACCAGCCGCCTGCTGCGCCATGCCACATACTGGCTGCTTGCCCGGCGGCGGGCGCTCAAGGTGGATACCGCGGTCGCAGGAATTCCGCGCCGGCGTGCACGAGCTCGGGTCGCGCATCGCCCAGGTGCTCTGCGGTTCCTGGCGCGAGCACTTCGAGCAGGTGCGCACCCAACACCTGGAGGCGGGCCTGCCCCCTGAGCTCGCCGCACGCGTGGCGAGCCTCGAGGCGCACAACGCCTCGCTCGACATCGTCGAGCTCGCGACCTCGCAGCGCATCGCGGTGGCGGAAGCCGCCCGGCTCTACTTCGAGGCGGGCGCCCGCACGGGTCTCGATTGGCTCAGGCAGCAGATCGACCGGCTGCCGGTCGAGGGACCCTGGCAGGCGACGGCGCGCACCGGCCTGCGCGATGCGGCCTTGCGCCTGCACCGCAGACTCGCGGAGCGCGTGTTCAGTCGCGGCGGCCGCGGCAGCGCCGAGCAGCGCGTCTCCGCATGGCAGGAGTCGGCGGGCAAGGAGCTGACACACTGGCAGCGCACTCTCGCGGACATGCGCGCCGCCGGTGCCGCCGATTTCGCCACCCTCACGGTCGGCGTCGAGTCCTTGCGCAAGCTCGCGGAATAGACACTGGGATCAAACCTGCCATGGGAACCACTGGAAAACTGATATTGGTCCGCCACGGCCAGAGCATCTGGAACGTGGAGAATCTCTTCACCGGCTGGACCGACGTCGACCTGTCGGATCAGGGCCGCGAGGAGGCCGCGCGTGCCGGGCGGCAGCTGCTGGATGAGAAACTGGTCAGTCGACGTGGCATTCACTTCGGTGCTGAAGCGTGCGATTCGCACGCTCTGGATCATGCTGACTGAGATGGACCGGATGTGGATTCCGGTCGAGCGCTCCTGGCGGCTGAACGAGCGCCATTACGGCGCGCTGCAGGGCTTGAACAAGGCGCAGACGGTCGAGCGTCACGGCGAGGCGCAGGTGAAGATCTGGCGCCGCAGCTACGACATCCCGCCGCCGCCTCTGGATGCCGATGACGAGCGCCATCCGCGCTTCGATCCGCGCTATGCGGACGTGCCGGCCGCAGAGCTGCCGGCCGCCGAGTCGCTGCAGGACACGCTCGCGCGGGTGCTGCCCTTCTGGCAGAGCCGCATCGCGCCGGAGCTTCGCCGTGGCCGCAACGTGCTCGTGGCCGCGCACGGCAACAGCCTGCGCGCCATGGTGAAAATGCTCGATGAAGTGTCGGAGAGCGAGATCGTCGAGCTCAACATCCCGACCGGCGTACCTCTGCTCTACGAGCTCGATGCGCAGCTCAAGCCGCTCGCGAGCCGCTATCTCGGCGATCCCGCCGCCATCGCCGCCGCCGCCGAAGCCGTCCGCCGCCAAACTGAAAAGCGCTAGGCGCTAGATAAAGCAGATCACTGAGCGGCCCCGGGCCGTTCCCGGGGCCGCGAGACGAATCCCGTCACTAGGCTGGCCGCGCAAATCGCCGGGAGCGAATTGCGCCAATTCAAACCGCCCAGCCGTCGTAGCGGCCGTGGAACTCAGTGGCCAGCTGCGGTCATCAGCCGGCTGAGGTCCGACACGTCGACGATGAGCAGGCGCATGGTCTTGGTCGCATGCAGCCCGAGCGGCAGGCTGTCCTCGCTCTCCGACTGGCCGAACAGTTGCGTCTTCATTGGCTTGATGTCCACGCAGGAGACCGTCCGGCTCCAGGCGTGCCCGCACCGCGTCGCATGCGGCCTCATCGGGCAACGCCAGAAAGAATGTGACCGGGTACTCGTTGAAAGGAGCAAAGCCGCGGGAGCGCAGCCGCTCGACCATCTTCTCGTCCCAGGTGTCCTGATGCGCGGGACGGAGCTTGCGCATGACGAAGTAGAGGCGCACCACGAGGAACGCGCCGATGACGCCGAAGACGATCATCAGCCGAGGACGTGAATGGCCGGCTCCCGCTCTACTCATCCGGAGCGATGGTGACTCGCAACCCGGCGAGCTCCGGCGTGAACTCGATCTGACAGGACAGCCGCGAGTTGTCCTGGGTATGGGCGAGCTCGGTGAGGAGCTCCCGCTCATCCGACATCGGCGCCGGCAGACGGTCCTGCCACTCGGGATCGATGTAAATGTGGCAGGTGGCGCACGAGCACATTCCGCCGCAGATGGCCGCCACGCCATAGTCGAGCTCCCTCAGGGTCTCCATGACTTTGAGACCGGTTTTCGCCTCTACCTCGTGTTCCTTTCCGTCACGATCGATCACGCGCAGCAACGCCATTCACCTACCTCTATTCGAGTTCCTGGCACAGGCCAAGCCAAGTCTCTAGTTTGCCGATTCGCGGCCTGGCGCGCCAGCTTACAGAGGACCCAGCATCTTCAGGACGAATGCCGCCTTGCCGCCCTGCTTCCCCCGGCTCTCGAAGGTCACGCGCAGCTCCCGGCGAAGGGTCTCGAATACGCGCTCGTACTCCCCGAAGATCTGGGTGCTCAGGCTGCCGCTCACGACTTTCAGGTCCCCCGCCGCGGCCAGGCGGGCAATGAAATCGTGGATCTCGGGAACGAAATGTTCCGCCAGCGGGTACAGACTGATCTCGACGCCGATCTCCATGGGACCATTGTAATTCATGGGCTAGAATGGCCGCCCTCGGCGCCGCCGGGTCCGCCTGCGGGTATGGAACGGGAGCGATGACTCACAAAATCCAGGTGCATCAGGTGGATGCCTTCACGGTGGACCGCTTCACCGGGAATCCCGCCGGCGTCGTGCTCAATGCCGACGGCTTGACCGACTCGCAGATGCTTGCCATCGCGCGCGAGCTCAACAACGCCGACACCGCGTTCATTCTCGCGCCCGAGGGCGAAGGCCACGACCTGCGGGCGCGGTTCTTCACGCCGCGCACCGAAGTCGGCTTCGTCGGCCATGCGACCGTAGCCGCACACTACGTGCTCTCGCGCAGGCACGATGCCCCGCGGCAGCTGCGGCAGAAATCCAGGGCGGGAATCGTCGACGTCGAGATCCGTGGCAGCGGCGAGGATCGCAAGATCGCGGTGCGCCAGAGCACGCCGCCGCTGGGACGGGAGCTCAACGATCGCGAACGGCTCGCGGTCCTGGATGCGCTGGCGCTCGCGACGGACGACCTCGACACCCGCTGTCCATTACGGATCGCCGGCTCGAGCAGCACACGGCTGCTCATCGGCGTGCGTGGCACGGACCCGCTGAAGCACTCTGAAGCCGGACATGACTCGCCTGACGACGCTGTCGGCGCAGATCGGCGCGGCGGGCTATTTCGTCTTCGCCCTGACGCCCGACAAGGAGGATCACCTCACCGAATCGCGCATGTTCTGCCCGGCGCTAGGCATCGGCGAGGATCCGGTGAGCGGCAACGCCCATGGCCTGCTCGGCGTATATCTTGCCCACTACGGCTTTCTGACTCATGATCCGGGGCACGCGTCATTTCAGGGCGTTCAAGGCCAGTACCTGCATCGTCCCGGGCGGGTAGAAGTGGAGCTGGAGCTCAAAGAGGGGAGCGTCGCCGGCGTGTGGATCGTCGGCCAGGCGGTTTCCGTCTTCGAGACCGAGATCGCTCTCTGAGCGGCCCCGCGTAACGCACCTCCCCCCGCGCCAGCTCGAGCTCGTGGCTGGCGCAGCGCGGCCACTCCGCACGACGGTGGGTCGTCATGACGACGGCCGTGCCACCGGCGACACTGGCCTCGATACGCTCGCGACAGGTCCCGCCGCGTAGGCTCGTCCACGCCCGCGAATGGCTCATCGAGCAGCAGCAGCGCGGGGTCGCGCACCCATGCCCGCGCGAAGAGCACGCGCCGCAGCTGACCATATGACAGCTCCCGCAAGGGCCGGGCGGCGAGTCCGCTCAAACCAAACGCCCGCAGCGCTCGTCGCGCCGCGGCGCGATCCGCGCCGCTCGGCGGATCGTTCAGTCCGATGCTGGCGTGCCGGCCCGACTGCACGACCGCGTCCGCCGTGAGCTCCTGAGGATGGTCGGCCTGCAGGTGCGCGGCAACGAGACCGACGCGCTCCTTGAACACCTGCAGCGGCACGCCTGGCTCGATCCCCGCGCGCTCGATGCGCCCGCCGACCGCAACCCCGTGGTCACCGTAGAGTGTACGCAGCAGAGTGGTCTTGCCCGAGCCGTTGTGCCCATGCACTACCCAGCAGTCGCCTGCATGGACGGTAAGTGATACGTCCCTGAGAGCGACATGCTCATCGAGATGCACATCTGCGTTGGTCAGGCGCACCAACGCATCATCGGAGGATCTGCTGCACGCGTGGCGGCGATCGGGTCGTCGCGGGCAACGCCACCGGGTGCGCGAGCCATCGGGTCAGTGGCGCGCGCCGCATGGAGCCGCGGTACACGATGCGCCCGTGCTCCAGCACCAACGCGTGCGTGGCGCTGTCCGGTACGTCCTCCAGCCGATGGGTGGACAACACCCATGGCAGGCTGGAACGCGCGGTACCCTCGAGCCAACGCCGCGCGCGCTCGTGGTTGGCCTCGTCCAGTCCGTTCAACAGCTCATCGAGCAGCAGCATCTTCGGCCGGGAAGCGAGCGAGCGCGCGAGCAGCGTGAGCCGCCGCTCACCGTAGGAGAGGGTGAGAAAGCGTCCGTCCGGCCAGCGGCTCTATCCGCAGCCGCCGGAGAATCGCGGCAACGCGCCGGCGATCCGCGTCGCTCGTCGAATGCAGCGGGATGTCGCTGCGGTGGACGCCCGTTGCCACGACCTCCGCGACGCGTGTGATTCCAGCCGTAGCGCGTGTATCTGTCCTGGCGCTCCGGCCCGACGTATCCGATCTCATCCTGTATCTCCTGCGGGGTGCGCCACAGCTCGCCCTTCCAGCGGTATTGACGGGCCTCGCGGCCGGGGGCGTGGGCCATACCGAGCCGGCGATGAGCTTCAGCAGCTGGGTCTTCCCGGCGCCGTTCGCGCCGGCCAACACCCACCTCTCGCCGGGACGGATGGTCCAGCTCACATCCTCGAGCACCCGCCGCCCGCTACGATCGAGGCGCACGCTCTGCGAGTCGCACCTCGACGTAGCGGGAATGCCGGTCCTATCCGCGCGCCGAGCCGCACGGCACCGGGCCCGCGGCAGCGCAAGACGCTCATATTACGATTGTTGCCTTCGGGTCGATCTGGATGATCGGGCCATGCGATATTCTGGCACATACGATCTGCTGATCGTCGGTGGCGGCATCAACGGCGCCGGGATCGCGCGCGATGCCGCCGGACGCGGCCTCTCGGTCCTGCTCTGCGAGCAGGACGACCTCGCCGCCCATACGTCCTCCGCCAGCACCAAGCTCATCCATGGCGGCCTGCGCTATCTCGAGCACCTGCAGCTCTCGCTGGTGCGCAAGGCGCTCATCGAGCGCGAGATCCTGCTCAACTCCGCGCCGCACCTGATGCGGCCGCTGCGCTTCGTCCTGCCCCACGATGCGCACCTGCGGCCGGCATGGATGATCGGCGCCGGCCTCTTCCTCTACGATCACCTGGCCCGCCGGCGACGCCTGCCCGGCTCGGCGCGCATCGACCTGCGGCATCACGTGGCGGGCGCGGCGCTGCAACCGCAGTACGTCCGCGGATTCG
This sequence comes from uncultured Pseudomonadota bacterium, assembly GCA_963726045.1. Taxonomy (GTDB): domain Bacteria; phylum Pseudomonadota; class Gammaproteobacteria; order Steroidobacterales; family Steroidobacteraceae; genus 13-2-20CM-66-19. Next base: position 1,217,684 of record CAVSAZ010000004.1, on the reverse strand, counting down.
TCTACTCGGACGGCTGGACAGATGACGCACGCCTGGTGGTATTGAATGCGATCGATGCCCGCGAACGCGGCGCGCGTCATCCTGACGCGCACCCGATGTGAGAAGTTGGAAGCCACCCGCGGGCAATGGACTGCGACGCTCACGAGCCCATCCGGACCGGCAAAAATCAACGCCAGAGCCGTGGTCAATGCCACCGGACCCTGGGTGAGCCGGTTCACGCGCGAAGCATCGCCGGTGAGCGTCTGTCACTCGATCCGGCTGGTGAAGGGCAGTCACATCGTGGTGCCGCGGATCTACGCCCATCGCTTCGCCTATCTCTTCCAGAATGAGGATCATCGGATCGTGTTTGCCATTCCCTACGAGCGCGAATTCACGCTCATAGGGACGACGGACGTCGAGTACGCCGGCGATCCGGCGGCCGTGCGCATCGACTCCGCGGAGATCGCCTATCTCTGCGCGGCGGTCAGCCGCTATTTCGCAAAACCCGTGCGGCCCGGCAGATGTGGTGTGGAGTTACAGCGGGGTGCGCCCGCTCCTGGATGACGAGGAAGCGGACCCGGCCAGCGTCACGCGCGACTATGCTCTCGAGCTCGACCAGCATCCGGCTCCGCTCCTCAACGTCTTCGGCGGCAAGATCACGACGTACCGCAAGCTCGCGGAGAGCGCGGTCGATATTCTGGCGCGTCAGCATCGGCTCACGGGCGCCTGCCTGGACGGCGCGCGCGCTGCTCCCCGGAGGCGACCTGCCGCGCGGCGCCTACGCCGGATTCCTGCGCAGCCTGGAGCGCGCTCATCCGTGGCTTCCCGCCACGCTGAGATACCGGTATGCGCACGCGTATGGCACTCGCATCACGCACATCCTCGGCGACGCCCGTTCGGTGGCCGATCTCGGCGAGGAGTTGCTGCCGCAGCTCTACGAGCGGGAAGCCGATTATCTCTGCCGCGTGGAGATGGCGCAGACCGCGGAAGACATTCTCTGGCGGCGGACGCGCCTGGGGCTACATGTTGGGCGCGGCCGAGAGCGGCCGCCTCGAGGAGTGGCTGGCGCGCCGCGCTAGCCAGGCTCCAGGTGCGGAGCATCGCCCCCTGCCGCATGATCGAAACCCATGCGCTCGCTCCTCCACGACCGGCGCTCGCGGCTGGATCCTTCTGATCCTTCTCGCCCTCGCGCCGATGTGGCTCATCGGCACACTTCGATCGCGGCGCTTGGACGCCGGATGAGCCGCGAGAAGCCGACATTGCGTGGCGCATGAGCGTGCAGAGCCATTGGGTGCTGCCGCACCTTGCCAACCAGCCCTTCCTCGAGAAGCCGCCGCTCTCCTACTGGATGTCCGCCGCATCGATGCGCCTCTTCGGACCGTCCATTGCCGCGGCGCGCGCACCCAACCTGCTGTATGCCGCCGTCACGGCGCTCGCGATGGGCGCTCTCGGATTCGCAATGGACGGTGTTGCGGCGGCAATCGTCGCCGCGTTGGTCGCAAGCACGGCGATCACGGCATTTCGGGTGACGATGTGGCTGGCGCCCGATGCCTGTCTACTCGCCGGCTGCGCGCGTCTCACTCCTCGGCGCCTATCTCGGCTACACGGCCGCCCCGGGCCGCAGGAAGCTCTACGGGTACCTTCTGATGCACGCCGGCGCGGCCGTCGGCTTCATGGCGAAGAGTGCGCCGGGCTGGCTGGTCCCGGGCGCTGGCGCTGCTCACGCTCATCGCCTGGGAGCGGCGCTGGTCGGAGCTCGGGCGGCCGGAGCTCTACGCCGGCTTCCTCCTGCAGGCGATCGTCATCGGCCCGTGGATCGTGGCCGTTGCGCACACGGCCGACGGCGCCGAATCGCTCCGCGTCCTCTTCTGGTACAACCTGGCCGGGCGCTTCACCCACGTTGCGGCCCCGGCCGCGTATCTCTACAGCACGGGCCATCGCAACTCGCCGGGGAAGTACTTCATCGAGCTGCCCGTCTACCTGCTGCCGTGGACCGCGCTCGCGGCCGTGGCCGTCTGGCATGCGCGGCGATCGGCTGCGGCTGCGCGACCCACGGGGTACTGCCTGGCGATTTGCCGTCGCGGCCTCGCTCCCCTTCCTCCTGCTCCTTTCGCTGGCGGCGACGGCACGCGACGTCTATGCGGCGCCAGCGCTGCTCGGCGTGAGTCTCCTCATCGCGCTCGAGGTCGGTGAGGCGCAACGGCTCGGGCAGGTCGGTGCGAGTCGCGACTCCTGCTCTGGACGCGCGGGCTGGTTGCCGCGATCGCGTGCGTCTTCGCCGCGGCGCTCGTCGTGTTTGGCATCGCCGGCGCTGACTCCAACAGCGCGACTCCCCGGCCTGATCGCCGCGGCGAGAATACTTTGGCGCCGCAGCGATCGTGCTGGCGCTGGTGTGGCATGGCTCTGCGCCGGGCGGTCCGACTCGCAACGCCACGGGCAGGTGCTGCGCGGCTTCCAGTGGACCTATGCCGCGTACGCGGCGGCCTTCTGCATCACCTCGCTCGTGTTGTTTCCGACGATCGATCGCTGGCAGGACCTTCCCCTGCTCGCACGCGCAGATTCATCCCGATACCGAGCATGCGAGGCTCGCCCTGCTCAATCCCGACGAGACCACCATCGCCATGCTCGATCGCCGGCTCGCGCACCCCGTTCACCGTCCTGACGACGGATACGAACTCCCCGCAGCATGTGGTCCAGGACTGGTTCGCCGCTCAGGGCATGCGCGCCCGGGTACTCGTGCTGCTGCCCGGACACGCGCCGGGCGAGCTCACACCGCTGCTCGAGCGCGCGCATCTCACTCACCCGGCAGGCGACGGCATTGCCGGACAGCTTCAGGCGGCCGGCCTCGCCGTCCATCGCCCGCCGCTATGAACTTCCCACACGGGCGCCGTTACGCCCTTCTCGGCCCGCCCGCCACCGGGCTCGCCGCGCCTTGAGGCGGACCAATCCCCACTTCTGGCTCGGCGGCTGGAGCAAGATCCCTGGCAAACATGTATTACGCCGGCAGAGGCGTCACGCTCATCGTCCACAACGTATACGCGCTTACCCTGCAGCGCGACCTCCTCCCTCTCGGCATGCAGCGAAGACTCCGGTACAGCGCTTACGACCGACGCTTTTAGAGCTATCCGGATCCGCGTGCCGGAGCCGGGCTTCGATTCGAGAGCGATATCGGCAGCCTATCAGCTCGCACAGGCGCTGCACTATCGCAAGTCCCAACCCGACACCGCGGCTGCGATCGCGACCGGGGTTATCGAGCTGGTAGAACTCCTCGAAGATTTTCGCGTGCTCGCTCTCCGGAATGCCCTTACCCGTGTCAGCCACGCTGATGACCGCGAGCGGCGCCCCGCTCCGGTCTATCTCTTCGGCAAGCGTGACGCGCACCTCTCCCGCCTCCGTATACTTGATCGCGTTGTCGATCAGGTTGCGAGTGATTCTCCCGATCGCCACCGGGTCGCCGAGCACGCGCATCGGCGCCAGCTCGACGAGCAGCGATAAGCCCTTGCGCGCCGCGGCATCCTGAAATTCGCTGCAGACCTCACGCAACACGCGATCTACCGCAAAGAGCTCCCGCTCGGGCACATAATTCCCAGCCGACAGGCGTGACAGGTCCAGCAGGCCGTTCAGCAGGTTGCCGAGCGAGCGCACGATCTGGTCTACGTCGTGACCTACTTCCTGCAGCACGTCCGGAGTCGGGTTGGCGGCGAGTACCGCGCTGAAAACGGACAGCGCGTGCAGCGGCTGGCGCAGGTCATGGCTCGCCGCGGCCAGCACGCGCGCCCGGGCCCGGGCGGACTGTTCGGCTTGCGCCTTTGCCGCCTCGACGGTCGCGTTCTGTTCCTCGAGATCACGCACCAGACGGTCGCGCTCGTGGCGGATGAGGATGGAGCGCAGCAACAGGCGCTCGCCATCGGCCGCCACGAGTATCAGCACGATGCAATAGAGCACCGTCGAGTGCGCCGACTCCCCACGCTTGCATCGGATGCAGCGCACCAAAGGCCAGGGCCGGCGGCGCCAACATGCTGAGCGCATAAGCCGCCAGTATGTAGCGCGAAGACTGCGAGACCGCGACGCCGGCCGCGGGGATGGCGAACAGCACCGCTCCGAACAGAGCCTGCGGCTGCACCGGCAGCTGCGGCAGAAACAGTACACCGCCCAGACCGATCGCGCCGCCCGACAGTGCCGCGAGCGCCACGAACAAATGATGCATGCGCCGCGGATCGAAGGCATCGCCGCGCTGCAGCAGCGCGCGCGCGGCTTGCGCCCGTACCAACTCCACGATGACGGTAGCGACGCCCCAGGCGATGAACTGATGTTGGGCGACGTAGCGATGGACGAAGAAGCCGATTCCCACGATCAGCAACGCCTGCACCCAGGGCATCCGCAGCAGAGCCTGGGCGTGCAGGCGCAGGAGCTCGACGAGCTTTTCGGTGTCGAGCTCCGTTCTCATGCCCTCGAGTGCGCTCCGAGCGTGCCGATGCCCAGCCGGCTGGCGATGATCACCGCCTCGGTACGATTGCGTGCGCCGAGCGCTTCCAAAACGCCTCCGATGTGCTCCTTCACGGTGTACTCGGACAACGACAGCTCGCGGGCGATCAGCTTCGTCGGCAGCCCGCGGCTGAGGGCCTGCAGCACCTGGAATTGCCGGGCGGTGAGGCGCGCGGTGGGCAGACGGGCATCGAGCGCCGTGGCCACCTGCTCAGGCAGGAAAACCTCACCCGCCAGGACGTGGCGCAACGCCTGGGTGAGAGTCTCCGGAGCGGCGCTCTTCGGAATGAAGCTCATGGCGCCGGCGTCGATGCACTGACGAATGGTTGCCACGTCGTCGACTCCGGATACCACCACAACCGCGATGTGTGGCGCCGCCTCCTTGACCAGCCCGATCACTCCGAGGCCGGTCTCGTTCCGCAGCGCGAGATCGAGCAGGCATAGCTCGATATCCGGATGCTCCGCGATCCTGGCGCGCGCCTCTGCGGGGCTGCCCGCTTCCACGCAGGTGACGCCCCGGTTGAGGGTTGCCAACAGCATGCGCACTCCTCGAGCGAAATAGCGCGTGATCGTCGACGATGAGCACTTTCAATGCCCTTCTCCTGAGTGCGGCTGCGACATGTCGCAATCCTACTCCCGGACAAGCCCCGGGAAGCGCCGACCCCACTTTTGGGGGGGTGGCCGCCTGCCGGCGGCTTTCGCATAATGTGCGCTGACCGATCTATTTCGCGAGGCTCAGAACATGAACGTGATGCGCTCGTCTTTCGCTTTCCCGGTGGCGAGCTTTTCCTGGCCTTGGCGGCGATCGTTCTGTGGCCGGCACCGCGCCGTTACGCCAGGCGCAGGCATCCGTCCCGACGGGGGTCGACGGCGGCCTCGTCGGCACCTGGGCAGATCGTGACGACCACTCCCGCGGGCACCGCTCGCTGGGTATGGGAGATTTTCAGGAACGGCACCTACAGCTTCCATGCGGAAGGACCCGGAGCGGCGCCGCCGCACAGTGGCACCTTCGCCGCCTCGAAAGGGCATTACATACTCGAACTCCACGACTATGACGTGGCACGACTCGGGAAGCCTACCAACTCACGGACAACGCTACGTTGGTCACCACGGGCAAATTGGGCACCGGAACCTGGCACCGGGCGCAGCCACAGGCGACCGGCCGCCGGCGATTGCAATCGCAGCCGATTACGATCCGCAAATAGCGCAACCGTTCTCGCTCCATCGAGCGCATGGCATGAACCGTATCATCCTCATTCTCCTTCTCGGCGTTTGCTCCATCGCCGCGGCTCAGGAAGAGTTCAAGGGAAGCTCCGGCGACAACGGTCACGCTCCCGCCCGATCTTTACGGCGCCACCGCGGCGACACCGGCGCCCGACCTGGACAAATATCTCAGCCCCGACGGGCGGTTCATCGATGAGTGCCGCTACTGGCACGATCATCCCGACCCCACCACGTTGATATATGGATGGCCGGTAGCTTTTCCCCGGGGACAGATCGGACAGAGCGAGGGCGTCAACGGGCAGCCGGCACCTTACGTGCGCTGCGCGGTGAATCCCTGTCCGCCGATACGGGTACATTTGCTGGCGTAATCCCGCGAAACCCACGACCTTGAACGCCCAACTGCAGCGCGGTTCTCAAGGCGCAGGGCTGTGAGGCTGAGCCCAACGGGGACATCTACTGCCAGAAGGACCGGCTGCCCCATCCTGGGCCGCCCTCACCTGCCTTCTCGAGCGGACTGGTCAAATCCGTATGCCACGTGATCGCGACCGGGATTTCCTGCGACCCGAGGCCCGGTCCCGTCAATGAAGGCTTCAGCGGAGGCAGCCGCGCGCCACCGCCACAGAATCCAAAATACGCTCCACTGGACTGGAGCCGCATCCCGGTCTGCAGGGATACCAGCTCATCCCCGAACGGTGGCCTCTACATCAACTACTTCAAGGATCTGATTCACAGTGACAATGCGGTGGCCTGGGTGAGCGATTCTCGCTACGTCACCGTCGGGGGTCACGGCGGTGCCCGGCGACAAAGGCTTAGGTGCCTGTCCCTGGAGCACCGACCTGGTTCCGCCACGGCAGATCGCCACCGATGTGCACACCGCGCTCACGATCCCGGGGAACGCGAACAAGAAGGTCAGGCTCGCTGTTTGTGACTCGGCCGACGCGAATCCGAAGGATCCCAATTCGGTGCCGCTCGCGCAACAGGTCGCCGATGCGTATCGCGAGCTCTACGGCAACCCGATCACCGTCGAGGGCTACAACGGTAACGTACCCTATGGTCTGAAGACACGACTGCAGGGGCTGCCGTGCCGAGCCTTCAGCTCCAGGACGCCACTACCGGCGAATTAGACTACATGCTCCGATTAGGCGTCCCGTCGGACCACTTCTGCACGACGACCATGAAGACGGTGACGGGCTTGTAGGCCGCGTCATCGGCCGCCATCGGCGAGTTGTCCAGATTCGCTCCCCAGTCGGCCGGCTTCGCGAGGCCGAAAAACATCACGTGCGAGTACCAGTTGCCGACCGCATCGTTGATATAGGCCCGTTTGGACATCATGTAGCACAGAGATCCGGGCGCCGGCACCCAGTGCTTCTCTTTTTCGGCACGGGCCTGCATCCGGGCGCGGGACTCTCCGGCGAGCACCCGGCGGGTTCTCGCGAGATAACTGGGAAGTACGGAGCTCGCGCCGGCGGCGTTCAGGCATTGCGGCGAGCGGACTTTGGGATTCCAGAACTCGGGATTGTCGAAATTCATGTCCCATGAACGCTCCACCAGGCATACGAAGCCGTTGCCGCCCTTGACGGCGGTCTCGTAGCCGTGGTTCCCGAGAACGAGTATCTGCGCACCCCCTGAGATGGAAGGCGGCGCCGCGGTACGCGCGAGCGCAATCTCAGCCGCCCGGTCGGCCATGTCATAGCGGGCGATCGGCGCCATGTTCGGATAGGCCGCCGCGCCGGCGTACGCCAAGGTCGATGCGGCCGACAGCAGCAGCGGCCCCAAGCGCCGGATGGTCGTGACGGTGTTATTTTGTTTCATGATGCGTCCCACTATAGTTTACCAACTGGTAAAGTGTGTGCCTCGAAATACGAGGTGTCAAGGCATGGCGCGCCCGGAGGGATTCGAACCCCCGACCACCTGGTTCGAAGCCAGGTACTCTATCCAACTGAGCTACGGGCGCGCGGCGACGCGCATTCTACTGCAACCCACGCCGCCGCAGGGGGCGGACGGCCGGCGGTCCCCGGGTTCGCAAACTAGCGGTCGCCGAAATCCGGCGCGGAACCATGACTTCGGTCACAAGTCTCCCAGATTCCCGCCGCAGCGCTCGGGAATCCCGACCCCATTCGCATATGTAATCCGCCCGGAAGGCCTAAAAAACCCCCTGGGATGAGCATTCGATTCAAAGTCATCGGCGCCCTGGCGCTGCTGTTCGCGGCCCTGAGCGTGGCCGCGTTCCTCATTCAGCTCAGAGTCGTGCAACCGAGCTTCGCGCGGCTGCAACAGGCCACCGCCCGAACGGCCATGAAGCGCGTGCAGTACGCGATGGATCGCGACCTGCAGAGCCTGGAGATCGATGCGACGGATTGGGCCAACTGGCAGGAAGCCTATCGCTTCGCGCAGGGCCGCAACCCGAAATTCGTCGCGATGAACTTCACGCATACGGCGATAGCTCAGGTACAGATCGACAGCATCCTGGTGGTCGACCCGAAGGGAAGGGTCCTGGCCTGGACCGGTGACGTCGTCCCCACTCAGCCTGTCGCTTCAGGGCAGCCTGGAGAACGGCGGCTCCCTGCCGGCGGCCTTTCCCCTGGCGGCGGGTTCTCGGAACCGCTCGCGTGGTGCATGGGCTCGTCAAGACCAATCTCGGGGTGATGATGATTGCCGGCGCGCCCATCCTGGACGGCACCGGCGGCGGCCAGCCGGCTGGCATGATCATCATCGGACGCCTCCTGACGCCGGATCGCGTGCAAGACCTCGGCTCCCGTACGCAGTCGAATCTCATGTCGGTGGACACGCGGCTCGCGTCCGGCTCCGAACTGCTGGTCAACAGCAGCCATGTACACGAGTGTCTACCAGTCGTTCGATGACATTTATCAGCGGCCGATCATGACCCTGCGGGTTCAGGTCCCGCGGCGAATCGAGGCCAGTGGCTCTGACGGCGATCCGCTACGCATCCCTGTCGATCATCGTGGCCGCCGTCATCGTCCTGCTTCTGGTCGTCGTACTGTTGAATCGCATCGTGCTGACACCGCTCACACGCATGACCCGCCACGCCGTCGCGGTCGGCGAGAGCGCGGACCTGTCGGCCCGGCTGAACTGTGCCACTGACGACGAGTTCGGGCAGCTCGGTCGCGAATTCGACCGCATGGTCGCGCGACTGCAGGAAGCGCGGCAACAGCTGATCGATCAGTCGTTCGAAGCGGGCTTCGCGGAGATGGCGAAGGGGGTATTGCACAATCTCGGTAATGCCCTGACACCGCTCGGTGTGAGAGTGAGCGCTCTTGGGGAGCGGCTGCAGGGTGTGCCGCTCGCTGACCTCGAGCGTGCCGCGGCGGAGCTGGCGCGAGGCGACAGCGATTCCGGCCGGCAGCGCCGAACTGGCGCAGTTCATCGAGCTGGGTTGCCAGCACGTTGCATCGGTGCTGCGCGAGTCGTCGGCGGACATCGACGCCATGAGCCGCCAGGCCGACGGCATGCGCGCCGCCCTCGCGGAGCACATGCGGGCCGCCACCAGTGCCGAGCCGGTTTTCGAATCCGTCAGGCTCGTCGGAGCTGGTTTCGCAATCGCTCGATATCGTTCCGGATGCCAGCCGGGCGAGGCTCCGTATCGATCACGATGAGTCGCTGAGCCGGCTCGGCACGATCCGGGTCGTGCGCACGGTCCTGCGACTCGTCCTGCAGAACGTCATCATCAATGCCTCCGAAGCGGTGCGTGACGCCGGCAAGGATTCGGGAATGCTGCGGTTTTGGGCCGAGGTCACCCGCGACGCCGGTCACGACCAGCTGCATTTGCACGCGCAGGACGACGGCGTCGGGATTCGGGCGGAAAACATCGATCGTATTTTCCAGAAGGGTTATACGACGAAATCCCGAGGTACGAATCACGGCATCGGGCTGCACTGGTGTGCGAATGCGATTCGCGCACTGGGCGGGCGGATTTGGGCGACCAGCGATGGGTTGGGATTCAGGGGCCGCCATCCACGTCACCCTGCCGCTGGGGGACCGCATGGCGCGTTCCGCACTTTGAGGATTCGGGAGATGAACAATGGATGACCGCGCTCGAGCGCCTATACGCGTACTGGTTACCGACGACGAAGTCGACGTGCGCGACGCGTACCGACAAATCTTCGCCAACCCTGCCGTCGACGGTGGTCTCGAAAGGTTGCAGAGACTGCAGGCACGCCTGTTTCGTGATTCGCCCGCGCGCCAGGGGCAACAGGCCGCGGCCGCGGCCGCGCAAGCAACGTTCGATCCCGTGTTCTGCAGCGATGCCGCATCAGCCGTGGCCGCAGTCCGCGCATCGGTGGCGGCCAACGACCCCTTCGCGGTCGCCTTCCTCGACATGAGAATGCCTCCCGGGCAGGACGGTGCCTGGGCCGCATCGGGCATTCGGACATTGGACCCGGCGATCGAAATCGTGATCTGCACCGCCTACTCGGACACGGACCCCGCCGCGATCGGCCGGCTCGTCCCGCCCGAAGAGAAGCTGTCGTATCTGCAGAAGCCGTTCCATCCACACGAAGTCAGGCAGATGGCGATCTCGCTGGCGAGCAAATGGCGCGCCGAGCATCGCATCGTGAAGCTGGCGTATTTCGATCAGTTGACGGGCCTGGCGAACCGCCCGCAATTCCTCAGCCGTTTGCAGAGCGCCATACTCACGTCCGGCCAGACCGGCCAGCCCATGGCGGTTCTCTTTCTCGATCTCGACAACTTCAAACGCGTCAACGACTCCCTCGGCCACGGCGCCGGCGATGAGCTCCTGTGCCTGATTGCCGCCCGTCTGCGCCGCACGCTACGCCACGACGACAGCTCCGGCGCCGCCAACTCCGACCTCGTTGGCGTCCGGGCACATCGCGCGTCTCGGCGGCGATGAATTCGTTGTGATCCTACCGGACCTCGCCAACGTCGAAGATGCCGGCATCCTCGCCCGCCGACTGATCGATGAGCTGCAGGCGCCGATGCAGATTGCGAAACATTCCCTGGTGATCACGCCCAGTGTCGGCATCGCCATTTTCCCGACGGACGGGACGAGCGCAGATGCGCTGCTGCGTAACGCCGACCTGGCGATGTATTTCGCCAAGCGCCGCGGCCCGGGAACGTACGCCTACTTCGATCCGCAAATGACCACGGCGGCGCGGCAGCGATTCGCGGTCGAGGAGAGGATGCGCGGAGCATTACAGCGCGGGGAGTTCGCCGTGCACTATCAGCCGCTATTCGACGTGGACCACGGCACCATTGCGGGCCTCGAGGCGCTGCTGCGCTGGTCGAATCCCGAGCTCGGCATGGTGGCGCCCGCGGAGTTCATCCCCATTGCCGAGGAAACGGGGCTGATCGGTGAGTTGGGCGCTTGGGTGTTGCGCACCGCCTGCATCCAGGCGAGGGCGTGGCGCGATCAGGGCCTGGCCCCGGTCCGTCTGGCGGTCAACGTATCCAGTCACCAATTCGCGTCCAGGGAATTTCCGCAGTTGGTGGCGGCGATCGTCGCGGAAAGCGGTATCGACCCCTCGGCACTCGAGCTGGAGATCACGGAGTCGGTCCTCATGAAGGACGAGGAGTGGGCGAAACAAGCCTTCGTTCTGCTCAAGAAATCGGCTGTCGCCTGGCGATCGACGATTTCGGCACCGGTTACTCGAGTCTCGGGCGATTGCGCCATCTGCCCGTGGACCGGCTCAAGATCGATCGCTCGTTCGTGACGAACCTCATCGATTGCGCCGAGGATCGTGCCATCGTGATGGCCATCATCGCCATGGCGAGCTCGCTGTCCATCGAGGTCACGGCCGAGGGCGTGGAGAACCTCAGGCAGCTGATGTTCCTGCAGGAGAACAAGTGTCAGGAAGCACAAGGATTCCTGTTCAGCCGGGCGTTGCCGCCCGCGGATGCCGGCGGCCCTGCTGCGGCGCGTGGCAGAGACCGCCGACGGATCGCGAACCAGTCGGCTGCGTTCCCTGATCGGATGATCAGGCCGCCCGCACCGGCTGCGGTTTGGAGCTGAAATAGCCGACCGCCAGCAGGCCGAACCAGACCGGCGCGACGTAGAGCGCCACCCGCGTGTCCGGTTGCAGCCAGAGCATGGCGGTGACGAAGAGCAGGAAAGCGACCACCAGCCAGTTCACCACCGGCGCCCCCGGCATGCGGAAGCTCGCGGCAGCAACGCGCCCTTCCCTCACCGCGCGCCGGTATCCCAGGTGCGAAACCATGATGATGCCCCAGGTCCAGAGCGTTCCGATCAGAGACACGCTGGTCACCCAGATGAAGACGTGCTTGGGCACCCAGTAGTTGAGGAACACTCCGATCAGCATGACCGCGGCCGAAACATGAATGCCCGCCGCCGGCACGTTCCGCCTGCTCAGTGACGCGAAGGCTCGCGGGCCCTGGCCGCGACAGGCCAGCGAGTAGAGCATGCGGCCGGTGCTGAAGATCCCGCTGTTGCATGAGGAGCTCGCCGCGGTGATGACGACGATGTTGATGATGCTCGCGGCGGCCGGGATGCCCAGCTTCTGGAATACGAAGACGAACGGGCTCGTGTCCGGGCTCAGCTGATTCCAGGGCACGAGCGCCATGATGACGACCAGCGCGCCGATGTAGAAAAGCAGGATGCGGAAAATGATGCCGTTGGTCGCCCGCGGCAGCACCACCGCCGGATTCTCCGCCTCGCCGGCGGTGACGCCGATCAGCTCCACGCCGGAGTACGCGAACATCACCATCTGCAGCGTCAGCAGCACGCCCATGCATGCCGAATGGCAGGAAGCCGCCGTTGGACCAGAGGTTGGCGAAGCTCGCGTGCGAGCCGAAGTCGCCGAAATGGAAGACGATCACCCCGACCCCGGCCAAGATCAGCGCCAGGATGGTCACGATCTTGATCAGGGCGAACCAGAACTCGAGCTCGCCGAACACCCGAACGGCGAACAGGTTGACCCCGTACAGAACCACCAGAGCGAGCGAGCGGCGGCAGCCATTGCGGCACCGCGGGGAGCCAGAAGCGCACGTAAACGCCTATTGCGGTGAGCTCCGCCATCGCCGTCAGGATCCACATGAACCAGTAGGACCAGCCGGTGACGAACCCGGCGAACGGCCCGCAGAACTCGTCGGCGTAAGTGGCGAAGGAGCCCGCGACCGGCCGGTAAGTGAGAAGCTCACCCAGCGCGCGCATGATGAAGAAGATCGCGATACCGGCCGACCACGTAGGTCAGATCAGAGCCGGGACCGGCGTTGTGGATGGCCTGCGCCGAGCCGAGGAAGAGGCCCACCCCGATGGTGCCGCCCAGGGCGATCAGCTGGATGTGACGGTTGCGCAGTTTGCGCGACAGGTGCGACTCGGATTGCGACATGCTGACCTCATTTAATGCGCGCTCTGCGGCGCGGTGGCACCGTGCCCGCGCCGGGCGTTCCGTGGCTCTTACACGCATGTTACTCTGCCGCTTCGAGCCATGGCGGCTCGTCAATCGAGAGTATCGTGGCTTCCAAGCCCGCCGCCGGTGCCAACGCGTCAATGCAGAGAAGTCGCTGCGGCTGGGTGCCGGCCGGCGACGAGCGAATACACCCGCTATCATGATGAGGAGTGGGGCCGGCCGGTGCAGCGATGACCGCCATCTCTTCGAGATGCTCACGCTCGAAGGCGCGCAGGCGGGCCTGTCGTGGTCCACCATCCTGCGCAAGCGCGCGGCCTATCGAAAAGCCTTTGCGGACTTCGTTCCGGCCAAGGTGGCCCGCTTCGATGCACGCCGCCGCGCCGCGCTGCTGCAGGATCCCGGCATCGTCCGCAACCGGCTGAAGATCGACTCCACGGTGACCAACGCCCGGGCTTTTCTCGCCGTGCAGAAGGAGTTCGGCTCCTTCAGCCCTATCTCTGGGACTGGGTCGGCGGCCCTCCCGTCCTGCAACGGCTGGCGGACCAGCGGCCAGGTACCCGCCACAGCGAGCTGAGCGACCGGATCTCCCGCGACCTGAAGAAGCGGGGTTTTCGTTTCGTCGGCTCCACGATTATTTACGCCTACCTGCAGGCCGTGGGTGTAGTGAACGACCACACCAGGTCTGCTACCTTTATACACCCAGAGAGGTGGCCGGCAAAGCGTCCCGCTCTTAAGATAGACGACCGATCAACCAGGGGAACCCCTCATGAAATCGCTCCTCGCGGCACCGGCCCTCGCCGCCGCACCGCTCGCACCCGCAGCCTATGCCGACTGCACCTATCCGCCGGCGCCGATCGATCTTCCGGACGGCAATACGCGCTACGCTCAAAGAAATGCTCGCCGGAATGCAGCAGGTGAGCGCCTACAACAAGGCAATGACGGCCTATCTGTCCTGCATCAAGCTCGAGCGCGACAGCCGGGTGGCCAGCCGCCGGGGCCACGCTCACCAAGAAGCAGAAGCAGGAGCTCGAGGCCATCGAGATCCAGAAGAACAACGCCGCGGTCGACCAGCTGCACGCGGTGGCGGACCAGTTCAACGCGCAAGTGAAGATCTTCAAGGCCACGGGACAAGAAGTCCGACAGCAACTGACCGTGCTCAGTCCCTCCCAGGCGGATGAGCTCATCGCGCAGCACCTGACCTGTCTGCCGATCGAGTCGCTGCCGCTGGCGCAATGCGCGGGGGCGGTGCTGCGGGAAAACATCTACGCCGAGCGCGACCAGCCACCCTTCGATCGGGTGACCATGGATGGGATCGCGCTGGACAGCCGGGGTGTACGCGACGGCGCGCGCCGCCTTCGCATTCAGGCCATGCAGGCCGCCGGCGACCCGCCGCTCGCTCTGGCGGGGCGCGACCACTGCATAGAGGTCATGACCGGTACGCCGCTGCCCGTCGGCTGCGATGCCGTGGTGCCGGTGGAGCAAATCACTCTGCGCGACGGGCAAGCGGAGCTGGCGCACGACCTGTGCGCGTGGAGCCCGACCAGAACGTTCACCGTCGCGGCACCGATACGCGCCAGGGCAACCTCCTGCTGGCCGCCGGCACGCGGCTGGGGCCGCCGGAGATCGCCATTGCGGCCGGGGCCGGCATGGCGAGAATCCGGGTGAGCAGCCAGCCGATGCTGGCCGTCATCTCCACGGGCAACGAGCTGATCGAGCCCGGCGAGCCCATCCTGCCGCATCAGATCCGCCGCTCGAACGCCTACTCCATTGCCGCGGCGCTGCGGCTGCATGGCTTTCAGCGCGTCGCGGACGACCACATCGCCGATGACCTGGCGGACGCTCAGGCGCCGGCTTGAAATTCCATCTCGAGACGCACGATGTGCTCGTCCTGAGCGGCGGCGTCTCGATGGGCAAGCTCGACCTGGTGCCGCAGGTTCTCGCGGAGCTCGGCGTCCGCTGCGTGTTCCACAAGGTGGCGCAGCGTCCCGGCAAGCCGCTCTGGTTCGGCATCGCGAGCTCGGGCGCCGCCGTCCTCGGCCTGCCCGGGAACCCTGTATCGACGGCCGTATGCGTCGCCCGCTACGTGCTGCCCGCGCTCGCCGCGAGCCAGGGGCAGACCCCCTCTCGGCCGGAGCGGATGGCGCTGGGCGCGCCGGTCACCGTCGAGCCGCCGCTTGACCCTTTTCATGCCCGTTCGCATCGAGATCGACGACTGGGGCCGAAACTGGGCCTGCCGGCGCCCACCAACGGCTCCGGTGATTTCACCGCGCTCGCCGGCACGGATGGATTTGTAGAACTGCCGCCCGGCCCCAATACCTACCCCAAGGGTTTCGTGACCCGAATGCATCGGTGGTAGCTTGGATGCCAGCCATGCCTGATGTGATCCCCATGCCCGGGTCCGGGCCGCGCGACCGGCGCGGGCGGCCGGTGCGCGACCTCAGGATCTCGGTCATGGACCGGTGCAACTTCCGCTGCCCGTACTGCATGCCGCGGGAGACCTTCCACGACCGCTATCGCTTCCTCGGCTCGCACGAGCGCCTGTCGTTCGATGAGATCGTGCGGCTGGCGCGGCTGTTCGTGCGGCTTGGGCGTGCGCAAGCTGCGCCTCACCGGCGGCGAGCCGCTGCTGCGGCCGAATCTCACCGATCTCATCGGCGACCTGACGGCCATCGAGGGCGTCGATGATATCGCGCTGACCACCAACGGCGTCCTGCTCGCCAAGTACGCCTTCGAGCTGCGGGCGGCGGGCCTGCAGCGCATCACCGTCAGCCTCGACAGCCCCGACCCGGAGGTCTTCCGCCGCATGAGCGGCGGCTTCGGCGGCCCGGAGGATGTGCTGGCGGGAATCGAGCAGGCGCGGCGCGCCGGTCTCGAGCCCGATCAAGATCAACGCGGTCGTGCAGCGGGGAGTCAACGACCACACGGTGCTCGATCTGGTCGAGCGTTTCCGCGGCACGGGTGTGATCGTCCGCTTCATCGAGTAC
The DNA here is from genome assembly GCA_963726045.1 of uncultured Pseudomonadota bacterium. Lineage (GTDB taxonomy): Bacteria > Pseudomonadota > Gammaproteobacteria > Steroidobacterales > Steroidobacteraceae > 13-2-20CM-66-19. The sequence continues at coordinate 1,201,669 of CAVSAZ010000004.1, read as the reverse complement.
ATGGACGTCGGCAATCGCAATCACTGGCGCCGGAGCTCGTGGTGCCGTCGCGGGAGCTGTTGGCGCGCATCGGTGAGCGCTGGCCGCTGCGAGCCGCTCGGCCGCGAGTACCGCGGCGAAGTTGCGGAGCGCTATGCCTTCGCCGACGGCGGCGGCGAGGTGGGCTTCATCTCCTCGGTCACTCAGCCTTTCTGCGGCGACTGCTCGCGCGCGCGCCTCTCGTCCGACGGCGTGCTCTACACCTGTCTGTTCGCCACGCACGGAACGAGCCTGCGCGATGCACTGCGCAGCGGCGCCAGCGATGATCAACTGCTCGAGGTCCTGCGCCGCGTCTGGATGGAGCGCACCGACAACTACAGCGAGCAGCGGCAGGCGCAGCGGGAATCGGCCGGCGGCGCCCGCAAGGTCGAGATGTTCTACATCGGTGGCTGATGGGGCGCTCCGGACTCTCTCACCTCGACAGCCGCAATCGCCCGACGATGGTGGATGTTGGCGCCAAGGAAGTCACCCACCGGGAAGCGGTCGCGGAGGCGAGAGTGCGCCTGCCGCGCAACGTCGCCGCGGCGCTGCGCACCAGCGGGCACCGCACCAAGAAGGGACCGGTGTTCGACACGGCGATCATCGCCGGTGTCATGGCCGCGAAGCGCACCCACGAGCTCATCCCGTTCTGCCATCCGCTCGGGCTCGAGCACTGCTCGGTGGAGATCGAGGACCGTCGCGGCGGCGAGGTCGTGGTGCGCTGCCGGGTCGCCGTGCATCACCGCACCGGAGTCGAGATGGAGGCGCTGACCGGCGCCACGGTTGCGGCGCTCACCATCTATGACATGTGCAAAGCACTCTCGCACGACATCGAGATCACGGGCGTCCGCCTGCTCGAGAAAACGGGCGGCAAGCGTGCTTACAAGCGCGCCGCGGTAAAACGCTGTATGGAAGGGCCGACTGCGCCGCTGTCTACGGCCTCGTGCTCGCCGGCGGCCGCAGTACCCGCATGCAGCGCGACAAGGCGACGCTCGAGTACGCGGGACGCAGCCAGCTCGAGCGTGCGGTCGAGCTGATCACCCCTCTCGTCGAGCGGGTCTTCGTGTCCGTTCGCCCCGACCAGACCGCGCGACCCGCTGCGCGCGCGCTTCGCGCAGATCGTCGATTCCGGCGAGGTCGCCGGACCCATCGCCGGCATCATGGCCGCGCAGTCGCGCCATCCGCGATGCGGCCTGGCTCGTGCTCGCCTGCGATCTGCCGCTGCTCGATCAGGCGACGCTCGAGCATCTCCTGCGCTCGCGGCGTCCCGAGCGGCAGGCGACCGCGTACCGGTCGACCCACGACGGCCTGCCGGAGCCGCTGTGCGCGATCTACGAGCCGTCGAGCCGCGAGGCGATGCGCGCCCACATCGCAAGCGGGCGCGACTGCCCGCGGAAGTTCCTGATCAACGCGGACACCGAGCTGCTCGACCAGCCCCGGCGCGGATGCGCTCGACAACGTGAACACCCCGCAGGAGTACGGCTCCGCGACGCTATCGCGTCCTTCGGCTGCAGTAGCTCGCCGGGGCCGCCTGCAGATCAACGTCCAGTATTACGCCCTGCTGCGCGAGCAGGCCGGACGCAGCTCCGAGTCGCTCGTCACCACCGCCAGCACTCCGCGCGAGCTCTATCAGGAGCTCAAGGGACGCTATCCGTTCTCGCTCGCGCCGGAGATGCTGCGCGTCGCGGTCAACTCCGAGTTCGGCGATTGGGAGCAGCGGCTGCGACGACGGGCGATTCGGTCGTGTTCATTCCGCCGGTGGCGGGCGGGTGAGCGCATGACCTTCCGCTTCTCCTCCACCCCCTCGACGAGCCCGCTCTGCGGGCCGAGCTCAGCGATCCCGCCTGCGGCGGCTATGCCGCGTTCGAGGGTTGGGTTCGCGATCACAACGAAGGCCGGCGCGTGCGCCGGCTGGAGTACGAAGCCTTCGAGCCGCTCGCGATCAAGGAAGGCGAGCGGATCATCGCCGAGGCGATCGCGCGGTTCGGCGTCGAGCACGCCGTCTGCGTGCACCGGATCGGTGCGCTCGAGATCGGCGAGAAGGCGGTGTGGGTCGGTGTCACGGCGCGCCATCGCGACGAGGCATTCCGCGCCTGCCGCTACATCATCGACGAGGTCAAGCATCGGGTGCCCATCTGGAAGAAGGAGCACTACGAGAACGGCGATTCCGGCTGGGTGAACTGCGAGCGCTGCGCGGAGCATGCCGCAGAGCACACGCACGCCCACTGCACGCGCACGCGCATACGGCCGGCTGTCGCACCCGACTACTCGCGCCAGACGGCGCTGAAGGAAGTCGGCGCGGCCGGCCAGGCAGAAGCTGCGCCGCGCGGCGGTGTTGGTGGTGGGCTGCGGCGGCCTCGGCGTGCCGGTCATGACCTACCTCGCCGCCGCCGGCGTCGGCCGCATCGGACTGGTCGATGCGCGATCGGCTGGAGGCCTCCAACCTGCACCGGCAGACGCTCTATGCGCTCGCGGACGTGGGCAAGCCCAAAGTCGAGCTCGCCGCGGCGCGCCTGCGCGCCTTGAACCCTGAGGTCGAGGTACACACGCACGCGCGTGCGGCTCGATGCGGCCAACGGCGCCGGCAATCATCGAGCCTTACTCGCTCATCATCGACTGCACGGACAACTTCGCGACCAAGTTCATGTTGAATGACACGTGCGTGCGACTGCGCAAGCCGGTCATCTTCTCCAGCGTGTACCAGTACGAGGGGCAGCTTCAGGTCGTGCGGCCGGAGCGCGGCGGCGCCTGTCTGCGCTGCGTGTGGCCGGAGGCGACCCGCGATGGTCTGGTCGGCAACTGCGCCGAGGCCGGTGTGCTCGGGTCCGGTGCCCGGCACGCTTCGGCAGCCTGCAGGCGCTCGAGGCACTGAAACTGCTGTTGGACCTGCCGGGCCAGCTCGCGGACGAGCTGCTGGATCTGGACCTGCTCACCCTGTCCGTCACCCGCGTGCGCACGCGGCGCGCGGCTGACTGTCCCGAGCATGCACTGCGCGGCCACCAGCGGCAACGCGAGCGCGGCGGACCGCAGGCCGACATCGAGCTGAGCTTCGACTCCCTGGAGAAGGCGCTGGCAGACGGGCTTCGAAGTCGTCGACGTCCGCGAGCCGCAGAGCTGGCGCGACTCGCCACACCCTGCTCGAGCGCCCGGCACATCTGCCCGTCGGCGCAGCTGCTTCACGGCCGACCGGACATGCCGCCCGCCGGCAGGTATCTCCTCGTCTGCGCCAGCGGCAAACGCAGTCTCGCCGCGGCGCAGGAGCTACGCTCACGCGGCTACGCGGAAGTGTTCTCGCTGCGCGGCGGGATCGCGGCGCTCACCCGCACGCGGCGCCGGCCTCTACGGTCTGACCTGACCCGAGCCGCGCACCACGTATTTGTAGCTCGTCAGCTGCTCCACCCCTACCGGGCCGCGGGCATGGAAGCGATCGGTGGAAATGCCGATCTCCGCCCCCATGCCGAACTCGCCGCCATCGGCGAACTGCGTCGAGGCGTTGTGAAGCACGATGGCGCTGTCCACCCGCTGCAGAAAGCGCTCCGCGCGTCGCCTCATTCTGCGGTGACGATCGACTCCGTATGCGCCGAGCCGTACCTGGCGATGTGCGCGATCGCACCGTCCACGCCGTCCACCACGCGCGCCGCGATGATCGCGTCGAGATATTCCGTGTACCAGTCTTCCTCCGATGCCGCGCGAACGCGCCGATCCGCCTTCTGCACTATCGCATCTCCACGCACCTCGCAGCCTGCATCCAACAGCGTGCGCACGATCGGCGCGAGGTGCGTGTCGATGCAGCCGCGGTCGACGAGCAGGGTCTCGGCGGCGCCGCATATGCCGGTGCGGCGCATCTTCGCGTTGAGGGCGATGGCCTGCGCCATGCGCAGGTCGGCATCGCGATCGACATAGACGTGGCAGTTGCCCTCCAGGTGGCCGATGACCGGCACCCGCGCCTCCTGCTGGACGCGGGCCACGAGACTCTTGCCGCCGCGAGGCACGATGACGTCCAGGTAGTCCGCCATGCCCGCCAGCATGTAGCCGACCGCGGCCCGGTCGGTCGGTCGGCACGAGCTGAATGCAGTCCGGCGGGAAGCCCGGCCGCCCGCAGCCCCTCCGCCAGGCAGGCGTGTATCGCGGCGTTGGAATGGCGGCTCTCGGAGCCGCCGCGCAGGATGACGGCGTTACCCGATTTCAGGCAGAGCGCGCCGGCGTCCGCGGTCACGTTCGGCCGGCTCTCGTAGATGATCCCGATGACGCCGAGCGGCACCCGCACCCGCTGGATCCTGAGTCCATTCGGCCGCTGCCACTCGGCCGCGGTGGTGCCGATCGGGTCCGGCAGCGCCAGACTTCCTCGATGCCGCGGGCCATCGATTCGACCCGCTTCTCATCGAGCGCCAGCCGGTCGAGCAGCGCGCCGCTCAGATCGCCGGCTCGTGCCGCCGACATGTCGCGCGCGTTGGCTTCGAGGATGCGTGCGGCGCCGGCGCGGATCGCCCGCGGCCGCCGCCGCCAGAGCGCGCGTTCTTCGCGTCAGTCCCGGCCTGCGCCAGAACCGCGGCGGCGGCGACGGCATTGCGGCCGAGCCGTCCATCAGCTCGCCGAGCTCCGCGCTCGCCGGCTCGACGCCCATCGATCAGCTCCCGACCTTTTCCCGCAGCGCGGGCTCCTGGTTGAGGAGCACGAGGTCGTCGCGATGAATCATCTCATCGCGCCCGCGAAAGCCGAGGATGCCCTCGATGTCCGACGACTTGCGGCCCATGATCTTCGCCGCATCGACGTCCGAGTAGGCGACGATTCCGCGCGCGATCTCGGCGCCGTCCATGGCGAGGACGCTGACGGTATCGCCGCGGTCGAACCTGCCGCGGGCGTTGATCACACCGGCCGGCAAAAGACTTCTGCCTTCGAGCAACGCGCGCAGGGCGCCCGGATCTATCGTCACGGCGCCCGGCGGGTCGCAGTGTCCCGGCGATCCACTGCTTGCGCGCGGCGACCGGCGTGGCGCTCGGCACGAACCAGGTGCATCGGGCGCCCTCCTCGATGCGCCGCACCGGATGGCGATGGTGACCCGCGGCGATGCACATGTGACAGCCGGCCGCGACGGCGATCCTCGCGGCCAGGATCTTGGTCGCCATGCCTCCCGAGCCGACATCGGAGGCTGAGCGCCCGCACATGGCTTCGATTTCCGGCGTGATCTTGCGAACCTCATCGATGAAGGTCGCGGCGCGGTCCTTGTTCGGATCGGCGGTGTAAAGACCGTCGACATCCGACAGCAGCACCAGGCAATCGGCCGCCGCCATCTGCGCCACCCGGGCCGCCAGCCGGTCGTTGTCGCCGTAGCGGATCTCCGCGGTCGCCACGGTATCGTTCTCGTTGATCACCGGCAGCGCGCCCATGGCAAGCAGCGTCTCCAGCGTCGCCCGGGCATTCAGGTAGCGATGGCGCCGCTCGCTGTCCTCCAGGGTGAGCAGGACCTGGGCGACAGTGACGTCGCGGCTCTCCAGCAGCTCTTTGTAAGCATGCGCAAGCCGGATCTGCCCGACCGCCGCCGCCGCCTGGCTCTCCTCCAGCCGCAAAGAGCCTTTGGGCAGACCGAGCTGGCGCCGCCCGAGCGCAATCGCTCCGGAGGACACCAGGATGACCTGCTGCCCGCGCTTCCTCAGCCGCAGAAGGTCCTCGACCAGGCTCTCGAGCCAGGCTCGGTTGATGCGTCCAGTCTCGGCGTCCGTCAGCAGTGCGGACCCGACCTTCACCACGACGCGTCGCGCCCCGGCAAGGGGCGAGGAGGATGGCGCGTGGGGGATGGTCATCGGAAAACTATACGCTAAACTTGCAGCCGCCAACCTGAGGAAGCACATCGGTGAGCAGAGACTACGAACCGGTTCCCGGACAGTGGTACGAGAACCTGGAAGACGAGGAATCATTCCGTGTACTCACGGTGGATGAGGACTCGGAGCTGGTCGAGATCGAGTATCTCGACGGTGAGATCGAGGAGATCGACCTCGAGACCTGGCACGAGATGGACCTGGAGCGGACCCAGGAGCCGGAGGGCTGGGCCGAGTCCCAAGAGGAAGAGGACGAGGAAGAAGAGAAGAAGAGGAAGAAGACGACGACGACGATGGGACGAGGATGAGGATGACGACGAAGACGAGGACGAGGAAGACGAGGAAGACGAGCGCGACCACTACTGAGCCGTCCTCCTATGAGCGAGGGCATCGACAGTTGGTACCACGAGAAAGAATCAGCGTGGTTATACCGCCAGCTCGCTGCGGCGGAGCCGGATCCTCATAAGCAGCGGCTTTTCAGCCAGCTCGCCGGTGCCGCCGAAGAGCAGGCCGCCAAGTGGGAAGCCTCTCAAAGCAGCGCGCGACCCGCGGCCGCGGGCCGCGTGTTCGCGCCCTCCATGCGCGCGCGTGTCGTCGCGAGACTTCTGCGGCTGCTCGGGCCCCGCGCCATGCGCTCCGTGCTCGCCGCGATGAAGCTGCGCGGTCTGTCCGTTTATACCGCGCCGATCGCCAGCGGCCACGCCATGCCGACTACTTTGTCGGATGTCGGCGTCCGTCATCGCGGCGGGTCTGGGCGGCAATCTGCGAGCCACCGTGTTCGGGGTGAACGATGGGCTGGTATCCAACGCGAGCCTGGTGCTGGGCGTGGCGGGCGCCGCGGCCCCGGGCTCCTTCGTACTGGTGAGCGGCGTGGCGGGTCTCCTCGCCGGCGCGCTGTCGATGGCGGCGGGAGAATATGTCTCGGTGCGCTCGCAACGGGAGATGTACGAGTATCAGATCGCGCTCGAACGCGAGGAGATTGCCGAATATCCGGAAGAGGAAGCCGAGGAGCTTGCGCTGATCTATGCCGCGCGCGGCGTAGCCCTGGAGCAGGCTCGCGAGGTGAGCCAGGCGCTGCTCGCCCGCCCGGAGCAGGCCCTCGACGTCCTTTCCCGGGAAGAGCTCGGCTTGAATCCGGATGATCTGGGCTCACCCCTGGGAGCGGCCACGGCCTCATTCATCTCGTTCGCGGCCGGGGCGGCTGTACCGCTGCTGCCGTTACTCATCCACATGACAGGTCCCCGCGCGCTAGCGGCCACGGCCGTGCTGACCGTCATCGCGCTCTTTGCGGTGGGGCTCGCGCTCAGTCTTTTCACCGGCAGGCAGGCGCTGCGCGGCGCGCTGCGCATGGTGCTCATCGGCGGCGGCGCCGGCATCCTGGCCTTCGGTGTCGGCCACGCGCTCGGCAGTATCATTCGATGAAGCCGCCGCCCCTCACCACTGAGCAGGCACTGAGTGGCCTCGAACGCATCCTCGGGCCTGGGAATATGCTTCGGGGCGCGGCACGGGATGCGGCGGCGGCGGCGGACCTCGAGCCCTACCTCACCGACCATCGCCGCCTCTACCACGGCCGCGCGCTCGCGGTCGCTCTGCCGCGCACGGTAACCGAGGTGACGGCGCTTCTCGCCTTCTGCAATGATCATCACATCGGCGTCGTCCCGCAGGGCGGCAACACCGGTTACTGCGGCGGCGCGACGCCCGATGAATCAGGGCGGCAGGTCGTCGTCTCACTGTCCGCGCCTCAACCGCATCCGGCACCTCGATCCACTCAACTATTCGGTCGTGGCCGAGGCGGGTTGCGTGCTCGCCGACCTGCAGCGCGCGGCGGACGAGGCGCAGCGGCTCTTTCCTCTCAGCCTGGGCTCCGAGGGCAGCTGTCAGCTCGGCGGCAATCTCGCCACCAACGCCGGCGGCGTTCACGTGCTGCGCTACGGCATGATGCGCGACCTCGTCTTGGGTCTGGAGGTGGCGCTCGCCGACGGCCGCCTGCTCTCAGCGCTCGGGACGCTGCGCAAGGACAACACCGGTTACGACATCAAGTCCCTCTTCTCGGCGCCGAAGGCACCCTCGGCATCATCACCGCCGCCAGCCTGAAGCTCTTCCCCAAGCTGCGCGCCTTCGCCACGGCGTTCGTCGCAGTTCCCGACCCGCGCGCCGCCGTGGCGCTGCTCGCCCGCATGCGCGATGCGAGCGGCGATCGCGTGAGCTCCTTCGAGCTCATGCCGCGCATCGCCGTCGAGCTCACCACCCGGCACATACCTGGCGTTCGGGATCCGCTCGATGCCGCCGCATCCCTGGTACGTGCTGTGCGAGCTCACTTCGCCGCGCGCCGCCGATCCGCTCGAAGATCTGCTGCAGCAGTGCCTCGCCGGCGCGATGGAAGAGAAGCTGGTGGCGGATGCCGCGTTGGCCCGGAACGCGCGCGACCGGGCAGCACTTCTGGAAGCTGCGCGAGACGATCCCGGAGGCTCAGCGCCAGGACGGCGGCAGCCTGAAGCACGACATCTCCGTGCCGGTCGCCTCGATCCCGGATTTCATCGAGCGCGGCTCGCGCTGGATCGCCGACAACGTTCCCGACGGGCGCCTGGTCTCCTATGGCCATGTCGGTGACGGCAACCTGCACTTCAATCTCAATCAGGCGCCCGGCGCCGACCGCAGCGCCTTCCTGCGCGCGCGAAGAGCCGGTCAAGCGGGCCATTCACGATCTGGTGCGGGATTTCGGCGGCAGCTTCAGTGCCGAGCACGGCGTCGGGCGGCTGAAAGTCGGCGAGCTCGAGCGCTACGCCCCGCCCGTGGAGTTGGATCTGATGCGCGCCATCAAGCGCGCGCTCGACCCCAACGGCATCCTCAATCCGGGAAAAGTGCTGCGGAATCGTTGAAACGCGACCGCATCCTGCGGCGCGCGCGAGCAAAGCCGTTGCCCGGCTGCCACCTGCGGCGCGGCGTCCGCGCCGGTGGCTTTTCTCGACGCAGCCGCACCAGTCCCTCCTGCGCCGTGCTGGCGACCAGCCTGCCGTCCCGCGCGTATACGCCCGCCCGCGCGAAACCCGCGCGCCCCGGAGGCGCTCGGACTCTCCACGGCGTAGAGCAGCCAGTCGTCGACGCGCAGCGGGCGGTGAAACCACATCGCGTGGTCGATGCTGGCCATCACGATGGAATTGCCGTGCAGTGCCGAGCCGTGCGGCAAAGTCGCCGTATCGAGCAGGAAGTAGTCCGACATGTACGCCAGCAGGCGCCGGTGCAGCCGCTCATCGTCGGGCAGACGGTCCACGGCGCGAAACCATACCTGACGCGACGGCGCCGCGTCCGCGCGGCCCCAGTAATCCATCGGCTGCACCAGCCTGAACTCGAACGGCCGCGGCCGCTCGAGGAAGCTGCCGCACCCGCTGCGGCAGCCGCGCCAACAGCTGCGGCGGCGGGCGGCTCGAGTCCGGCAACGCCTCGGGCGCGCGGCACCGCCGGCATCGCGATCTGGTGCTCCAGGCCCTCCTCCAGCACCTGGAACGATGCCGTCATGTTGAAGATCGGCTCGCCGTGTTGGATCGCGACCACGCGGCGGTTGGAGAAGCTGTGACCGTCGAGGCTGCGGTCCACCTGGTAGACGATCGGCGCGTTGAAATCGCCCCGGCGCAGGAAATACGCGTGCAGCGAGTGCACGATGCGGCCGTCGCACCGTGGCCGAGGCGGCGGTGAGCGCCTGGCCGAGCACCTGGCCGCCGAACACCTGCGGGCTGCCGATGTCGCGGCTCTCGCCGCGAAACAGGTTCACCTCGAGCGGCTCCAGCTCGAGCTGCTGCAGCAGGTCCGCGAGCTGTGCGTTCATGCCTGTCAGTCGGGTACCCCGAGCCGTTGGTGCATGATCGGGCTGGTGGTGGTGTACTGGAGGAACTGCCGCTTCTGCGGGTAGAGGTGGTGCTGGATGGCGAAGGCGGCCAGCGCCGCCTCGTGAAAGCCCGACAGGATGAGCTTCTTCTTGCCGGGATAGGTGTTGATGTCACCGACCGCGAACACGCCCGGCAGGCTCGTCTGGAACTTCTCGGTGTCGACCTTGAGCGCCTTCTTTTCCAGCTCGAGCCCCCATTCGGCGATCGGCCCGAGCTTCGGATGCAGTCCGAAGAACACCAGCAGGTGATCCGCCTCCAGCGCATGCACCGCGCCGTCGGTGGTCTTGATGTTGACGCCACCCAGGGTCCCGTCCGCGGTGTTGAGGGAATGCGGCAGCGCCTCGAAGCAGCGCATGCGGCCCGCCGCGACCAGTTCCCTCATCCTGGCCACCGATGCCGGAGCTGCGCGAAATTCCGCGCGCCGGTGCACCAGCGTCATGCTTCTCACCCGCGGCGCCAGCTCCAGCGTCCAGTCGAGCGCCGAATCGCCGCCGCCGAAGACGACCAGCCGCTTGCCCTCGAGCGCGCCGGCGTTCTTTACACGGTAGAGGATGCTGCCGCCTTCGAAGGTCTCGGCGCCCTCGATGCCGATGCGCCGGGCCTGGAACGAGCCCACTCCGGCGGCAATCACCACCGCCCCCGCATCGAAGCGGGTGCCCGCCGCGGTGGCGATGGTGAACCGGCCATCCTCGCGGCGTGAGAACTGGACGACCTCCTGCCCCAGGTGAAACTGCGGGTTGAAGGGCTTGATCTGCTGCATCAGCCGATCGACCAGCTCCTGCGCGCCGCAGACCGGCAGCGCCGGAATGTCGTAGATGGGCTTGTCCGGGTAGAGCTCCGTGCACTGCCCGCCCGGAGAGCCGAGCGAGTCGATCACGTGGGCGCCGATGCCGAGCAGTCCCAGCTCGAACACCTGGAAGAGGCCGCATGGGCCCGCACCGACGATCACCACTTCCGTCTGGATCGGCTCGCCGGTGGCATGTCGAGGAATCAACGCTCAATATCGGCCCCTTTCGGCTGTGCTTCTCACGCGGCAGGCGCGCGGCAGCCGACATTCTAGAACGCTCGGCAGCGCTTGGGGGCACGTCCAGCTCGCGGCCAGGCGCGGCCCGCGTTGGCGTCCGTGGGGGTATGGAAGTACTCGCTCTCCGACGCCAACTGGTCGATCAGCCGCCTCAGCTCCGCCATGCGCCCCTCGGCCGTGCTGATCGGCATGCAGTCCTGGCAACGCGGGTCGCCGCAGGGCTGGCGCGAGTACAGCCAATATTGCAGCGCGCCCGCGAGCAGTCCATCGGCGATATCCCACAGATCCGCGTCCCGATCCTTGTCGGCAAGGCGGTTGCCCAGATCGACGGCCTTGGTGAAGGCAGAGTCGAATGTGTCAGCGATCTCGGTCATTGGGCCCTGCTCTCCATCATCCAGCTAGTATAAGGCAATCCCTGCATCCGTTTGGTCGCCGGCACCGGCGAACCCGCTCATCCTGCGATGCCGGCCACGGACTCGGGACCGGCAGACGGCGCATGATCGGACCCAAGCTCGGGGGCAGCCTTGGCCAAATTCGGCCGACAGCTCCGGCTTATGTCGCATGCATGAGACAGAGCACACGCACCGCAGCCGACTGCTGCCGCGATTCGGCATTGGTGCTCGCCTGACGCTGGGCCTCGCCGCCGTGGCGGCGGTGGTCGTGGTGGCACACGTGCTTGCGACGCGCACGACACGTGAGGCCGTCCAAGCCGTGAGCAGCATGCTCACCCACCATGAGCCGCTGGCCTATCGCGCGAGCGTCATCCTGGAGAAGCTGAGCGCCTACGATCGCGCGGTCGGCGATGAGCTGCATTCCGATAACGGCGACTTTCATTCCCTGTCCTCGGCCGGCGATGACCTGCAGCACGCGGTCGACCGGTATTTCGACGGCACCGTGATCCTCACGCCCGCCACCCGGGGGCTGCGCGACCAGCTTTTGGGCCACATCCAGGACGGACGGCAGGTCGCGTTGGATGCCGAGCAGCAGCTGCAATGGAGTCAGCAGCGTTGGCAGGCGCTCGACCGCGTTTATCAGCTCATCGCGACGGCGGGTGGCACCGGACTCACCATCCATGGCCAGGTGATCGCGCGGCCTTCTCTCTCGGCACTGGCGACTGCCATCGATGCAGTTCGTTACGGCGGTGACGGCTCAGCCGCTCTCATCACCGCCCGCGAGCGTAACTTCGAGGCGGTGCTGCGCGCGACATGCCGCGGAGCTCGAGCGCTCGCCCGGGCAGGCCTGGATGGACATGGTGCGATCCGACTTCGAGCGTGCGGTGCGCCTGCGGCGCGACATCGAGCGACTCGACGCGCGCGATCTGGCAGCGCGGCACGCCCTCCTCGAACAGAGCAGCGTCCTGACGATGGACGTGCAGACCGAGCTGCAAGCGCCCGCGCGTCAGGGAATGTTGGACGCCGCCCGCTACGCGGCCGTTTCGGCGGAAGCCGCGGAGCAAACGGTAACGGACTCGGGCGTGGCGATCCTGATCGTCATGGGGATCGTCTCAGCCCTGCTCCTCGTCAGTATCAGCCTGCCCGTGCGCCGGCTCACCGCCGCCACGCGCCTCCTCGCCAATGGCGATCGCACCGCACGGGCGCCGCGAGGCGGATCGGCGGAGATCGACGAGCTGGCCGAGTCCTTCAACACCATGGCCGACCGCATTGCACGAGGCGAGGCCGAGCTGCGTGCCCAGCAGGCAGAGCTCGAGCGCCACGTCGCCGAGCGCACCCAACAGCTGCACCACCTGGCGCATCACGATCCTCTGACGCAACTGCCCAATCGTCGGCAGCTCGCGGGTCGCCTGGCCGGCGCGCTGAGCCGCGCCAGGCAGACGGGGCGCCGCGTCGCGCTGCTCTTCGTCGACATGGATAACTTCAAGTCGCTGAACGATACGCTGGGGCACAACTTCGGCGACCGCGTGCTGCAGGGCATCGCGGAGCGGCTCCAGGCCGCGGCAGGACCCAACAGTCTGGTCGCGCGGCTCGGAGGCGACGAGTTCACCCTCCTCATCGAGGAGCTGCGCACCGTCGAGGAAGTCGAGCGCCGCGCCGGCGAGCTGGTGGCGACGCTGCAGCAACCGATGACCATCGAAGGCCGCGCGCTCGCAACCAGCGCGAGCGTCGGCGCCAGCCTCTTTCCGGATCACGCCGACGACCCGGAAGGCCTGCTGCGCGCCGCGGACGTGGCGCTCTTTCGGGCCAAGGAGCTCGGCCGCAACCGCTTCGCGCTCTACCGCCCGGCGCTCTATGACGCGGCCGCGCAGCGCTTCCGCCTGGAGCAGGCGCTTCGCCACGCCGTCGAGGCCGGCGAGCTGCTGCTCATGTTCCAGCCGGAAGTAGCCCTCGGCGGCTGCGAAGTCACCGCCCTCGAGGCTCTGCTGCGCTGGCGCAAGCCCGGCGGCCGCATCGCCACCGCCACCGAATTCATCCACGTCGCCGAGAAGAGCGGCCTCATCCACGAGCTGACCGGCTGGGTGCTGCGCTCGGCCACGACCACCGTGGCAGCATGGCGCGCCGCCGGCTGGCACGATGCCCGCGTGGCCATCAACGTATCGCCGCCGCAGTTCTTCGAGAGCGATTTCGTGAGCCACATCGTGCGCGATCTCGAGAGCGCCGGGCTGCCCGCGAGCGCCCTGGAGCTGGAGCTCACCGAGACCGTGCTGCAGACCGGCAGTGCGACCATCGATGCCCTGCGGCGCCTGCGCGACCTGGGCATCTCCATCGCCCTGGACGACTTCGGCATCGGCTACTCCTCACTGACATCGCTGGAGCAGCTGCCGATCAACCGCGTCAAGCTGGACCGCATGCTGATCGAAGGCGTCGATTCCAACCCCCGCTCCGCCGCCATCGTGCGCTCCATCGTGACGCTCTGCCACGGCCTCGGCCTGCAGGTGGTCGCCGAAGGCGTCGAACGCCCCACCCAACTCGAGTTCCTGGCCCATTGCGGCCCGGTTGCCGTGCAAGGCTACCTCCTCGCTCACCCCGTCGAAGCCGCCGCCGCCCCCGAGGAAGCCAAAGCCGCGGCCGCCGCGCCCGCACGCCTGCTCGCCGCACACGCTCCGGTCCCACCGCTCGCCCTGGTATCTCTCGCTCCCGCAAACGCTCGCCCAGCCCGCCTGACCCAACTTCCAACAGGAGCCGGGACCATGTCCGAGTGACTGCGCGTCGCGACGCGCGCACACCCACATCCGCCTGATCCGTGAAGAACCCGTCTATCCCCGCATCCAAAAACTCCCGCAGCTCCGCCTCCAGATCCATCCCCGCGGGCAAAAACGCGCTCTCCGCCCGAAACGTCCACGGATGAACGCCCAGCCCCGCCGCATGCGCATCCGCCACCAATGACGTGGGCCGCCCTAACTTCCCGTCCCCGTCCCGCGGCATGATGAGCGACTTGGACGGCCCGATGCAGCTCGGCATAGGTCGCAATCTCCTCCAGCCCCGGCCGCGTCACGAGATCCGCATAGGTGCGCCGATCGCCGCTCGCGACCAGATCATACGGCGCCCCCGCGGCCTCGATCAGCTGCACCAGCGGCAGTTGCGTCAAGCCGGCGCAACGCCCGGAGATTTCCCGTCTCGAACGACTGCAGAAACGCCCGCCCGTCAGCCCCCCGATAGCCGTACCGCTCCAGCGTCGCCACCAGCGGCTCCTCCATCGCCAGCCCCAACGCCGCGAAATAACTCGGATGCTTCGTCTCCGGATACACCCCCACGGCCCGCGGCGCCGCCACCCCCAGCTGCCGCGCGCGCACCCGCCGCCGCTCCTCCGTACGCCCCGCAGCCAGCGCCAGTATCTCCTCCAACGTTGGAATCTCCAGCCTGCCATCGAGCCGCGTGTTGGCCGGCCGCAGCTCCGGAATCCGCTCCCGCGCCCGCAGCGTCTTCAGCTCCGCCAGCAGGAAATCCTCCGTGAACCAACCGGTGATGCTCACCCCGTCGACTACTTTTGTCGTACGCCGGTCGGCGAATTGCCGGCGATCGGCGACATCGGTCGTGCCGCCGATCTCGTTCTCGTGCCGGGCCACCATCACCCCGTCCCGCGTCATGACGAGATCGGGCTCGATGTAGTCCGCACCCTGCTCGATGGCGATGAAATACGAAGTTAGAGTATGCTCCGGTGCATACCCGCTCGCGCCGCGGTGGGCTATGACAATGGCGTTGCGGCATTGCGCGCATCCTCGGGAATGGTAATTGCTGAATTCGCCAAGTGCTGCTCACCGACCAGGACATCTATCTCTTCCGCGAAGGCACGCATGTGCGCGCCTACGAGAAGCTCGGCGCCCACGCGGTAGCGCGCGGCCGCGCCGAGCGAGCAAGGCACGCATTTCGCGGTCTGGGCGCCGAACGCCGCCACCGTCTCCGTCGTCGGCGATTTCAACGGCTGGAATCCCGCGACCCATCCGCTGACCGGCCGCGCCGACTCCTCCGGCATCTGGGAGGGCTTCGTCCCGGGAGTGCGCGCCGGGCGCCCTCTACAAGTATCACATAGTCTCCCGACAGGCGGGCTACACCGTCGACAAGGCGGACCCCTTCGCCTTCCACTGCGAGACTGCCGCCGCGCACCGCCTCGGTGGTCTGGGACCTGTCGTACGAATGGGGCGACGCGCAGTGGATGGGCGCCCGCGGCCCTGTCAACGCCCTCGATGCCCCGTGGTCGATCTACGAGGTGCACCTCGGCTCCTGGCGGCGCGTTCCCGAGGAGCACAACCGCTCGCTGACCTATCGGGAGCTCGCGCACGCCGTCGGCCGACTACGTGGTCGAGATGGGCTTCACGCACGTCGAGCTGCTGCCGGTCATGGAGCATCCGTTCTACGGCTCCTGGGGCTATCAGGTCACCGGCTTACTTCGCGCCGACCTCCCGCTACGGCACGCCGCAGGACTTCATGTACCTCGTCGACCACCTGCACCAGCGCGGCATCGGCGTGATCCTCGACTGGGTGCCGTCGCACTTTCCCGACCGACGAGCACGGGCTCGCCTACTTCGACGGCACGCATCTCTACGAGCACGCCGATCCGCGCCAGGGCTTTCACCCGGAGTGGAACAGCTCGATCTTCAACTACGGCCGCGCCGAAGTGCGCAATTTCCTCGGCAGCAACGCGCTCTTCTGGCTCGACGTCTACCACATCGATGCGCTGCGCGTGGACGCGGTCGCCTCGATGCTCTACCTCGACTACGGCCGGCGCGCCGGCGAGTGGATCCCGAACCGCTTCGGCGGCAACGAGAACCTCGAGGCGGTCGAGTTCCTCAAGCAGCTGAATCTCGCCGTCTACCGCGACCATCCCGACACGCAGACCATCGCCGAGGAGTCCACCGCCTGGCCGATGGTCTCGCGGCCGACCTACCTCGGCGGCCTCGGCTTCGGCCTCAAGTGGAACATGGGCTGGATGCACGACACGCTGAAGTACTTGCAGACCGACCCGGTGTTCCGCAAGTACGAGCACAACCAGCTCACCTTCAGCATCTGGTACGCCTTCAGCGAGAACTTCGTGCTGCCGCTGTCGCACGACGAGGTCGTGCACGGCAAGGGCTCGCTGATCGGCAAGATGCCCGGCGACGAGTGGCAGCAGTTCGCCAATCCTGCGCCTGCTCTTCGGCTACATGTGGACGCACCCGGGCAAGAAGCTGCTGTTCATGGGCGGGAGTTCGGCCAGAAGCGCGAGTGGCAGCACGACGAGAGCCTCGAATGGCACGTGCTGCAGTACCCGCTGCACGCCGGCGTGCGGCGCTGGGTGCGCGACCTCAACCACTTCTACCGGCAGACGCCGGCGCTCTACCAGCTCGACTTCACCCCCGACGGCTTCCAGTGGATCGACTGCAACGACTCCGACGACGAGCGTCATCGGTCTTCCTGCGCAAGGGCACGACCCGGCGGATGTCGTGCTGGTCGCGTGCAACTTCACGCCGGTGCCGCGCGACAACTACCGGATCGGCGTGCCGCGCGGCGGCTGCTGGCGGGAGCGCCTGAACAGCGACGCGGCGGACTACGGCGGCAGCGGCAGCGGCAACTTCGGCGGCGTGGAAGCCTCGCCCCTGCCCTCGCACGGGCAGGCTCACTCCGCTCGCGCTGCGCCTGCCGCCGCTCGCGGCACTCGTCCTGACGCCCGACTGACATCGCCGGTCGGCGAGGCTCTGATGACCAAGGCGCGCGTCGTCATCGAGGATCTGACTCCGCGGGTGGACTGCGGCCGCTTTCCCGGCGCGACGCGTGTTGGGCGACAGCTGTCGTGGTGGAGGCGGACGTGTTCGCCGACGGTCACGATGCCGTGCGCGGCCGCGCTGCTGTACCGACACGAAAGCGAGTCCGCAGTGGCATGGAATGCCGATGAGCTTCCTCGGCAACGATCGCTGGCAGGGCAGCTTCACCGTCCAGACGCTCGGGCGCTATCTCTTCACCGTCGAGGCCTGGGTCGATCATCTCGAGACCTGGCGGCGCGGTCTCGCGAAGAAGCATCAGGCGGCGCAGGACATCGAGATCGACCTGCAGCAGGGCGCGGCGCTGGCCGTCGCGCACGCCGGCCGACTGTCCGAGCCCGAAGCGCGCCGGCTGCGGGAGTGGGCCCAGGCGCTCGCCGATCCGGTGCGGCCCCGAGACGAGCGCGCGCTGCTTGCCCAGAGCGAGGCGCTGCGCGAGCTGGCGCGGCGCAGCCCCGACCCGCAGCTCGTCCAGCGTCACGACCCGCCGCTCGCCCTCGAGGTCGAGCGCGAGCGCGCGCGCTTCTCGACCTGGTACGAGATGTTTCCGCGCTCGGCCGCCGCCCGGCCCGGCGACGCACGGCACCCTCGCGGACTGTCGAGGCGCTGCTGCCCTACGTCGCGTCGATGGGCTTCGACGTGCTCTACCTGCCGCCGATCCATCCGATCGGCGCAGGCGGAGCGCAAGGGCCCGAACAACCGCACCGGCGCCGGCGCCGACGATCCCGGCAGCCCCTGGGCGATCGGCGCCGCGAGGGCGGCCACAAGGCCGATTCACCCGCAGCTCGGCACGCTCGAGGACTTCCGCCGGCTGCTCGCCGAGGCCGGCGAGCTCGGCATCGAGATCGCGCTCGACATCGCCTTCCAGTGCGCGCCCGATCATCCCTACGTGCGCGAGCACCCGGAGTGGTTCCTCAAGCGCCCGGACGGCTCGATCCAGTACGCCGAGAATCCGCCGAAGAAATACCAGGACATCTATCCCGTTCTGACTTCGAATGCGACGACTGGCGGGCGCTGTGGGCGGAGCTGAAGAGCGTCTTCGACTTCTGGATCGCGCAGGGCGTGCGCATCTTCCGCGTCGACAACCCGCACACCAAGCCGTTCGCGTTCTGGGAGTGGCTGATCGCGCGAGATCCGGCGCGCGCACCCGGACGTGATCTTCCTCGCCGAGGCGTTCACGCGCCCGAAGGTGATGTACCGGCTGGCCAAGCTCGGCTTCACGCAGTCGTACACCTACTTCACCTGGCGCAACAGCAAGCGCGAGCTCCGCGACTACTTCACCGAGCTCACCGCAGCCGCCGGTCAGCGATTTCTTCCGCCCCAACCTCTGGCCCAACACGCCGGACATCCTCACCGAGTACCTGCAGTTCGGCGGCCGGCCGGCCTTCGTGGCGCGCCTGGTCCTGGCGGCGACGCTGGGGGCGAGCTACGGCATCTACGGGCCGGCGTTCGAGCTGATGGAGCAACCGGCCGCGCGAGCCCGGCACGCGAGGAATACCTCGACTCGGAGAAGTATCAGGTGCGCTCGCTGGGACCGCGACGAGCCCGACGAGCCTGAGGGAGCTCATCACGCGCGATCAACCGCATCCGCCGCGAGAATCCGGCGCTGCAGAGCGATCGCGACGCTCGAGTTTCACGCGCTCGACAACGAGGCGCTGATTGCCTACAGCAAGACGCAGCGGCGAGGACGCCATCCTCGTCGTCGTCAACCTCGATCCGCACCACGCCCAGTCCGGCTGGGTGGAGCTCGACCTGCGCGGCGCTCGGGCTGCGCCGCGGATACGCCCTATCAGGTGCACGACCTGCTCTCCGGCGCGCGCTTCCTGTGGCGCGGCGCGCGCAACTACGTCGCGCTCGACCCATGGCGCACCGCGGCGCATCATCTTCCGCATTCGCCGCAAGGTGCGCACCGAGCGCGACTTCGACTATTTCCTCTGACATGAACGCACAGACCGAGCCACCGACCGTTCACCGGCGATCCGCTCTGGTACAAGGACGCGGTCATCTACGAGGTGCACGTCCGCGCCTTCTTCGACAGCAACGATGACGGCATCGGCGACTTCGGCGGCCTGACCAACAAGCTCGACTACATCGCAGGAGCTTGGCGTCAACACCATCTGGCTGCTGCCCTTCTATCCCTCGCCCGGGCGCGACGACGGCTACGACATCGCCGACTACCACAACATCCATCCGCAATACGGCACGCGCGGGACTTCCGCACCTTCGTGCGCGAGGCGCACCGCCGCGGCCTGCGGGTCATCACCGAGCTGGTGATCAACCACACCTCCGACCAGCATCCCTGGTTTCAGGCGGCGCGGCGCGCGCCGCGCCGGCTCGGCGAAGCGCGACTTCTACGTCTGGAGCGACAGCCCGGACCGCTACGCCGGCACGCGCATCATCTTCCGCGACACCGAGAGCTCCAACTGGACGCTGGGATCCGGTCGCCAAGGCGTACTACTGGCACCGCTTCTTCAGCCATCAGCCCGACCTGAACTTCGACAACCCGCACGTCGTGCGCGCGGTGACCCGCATCATGGAGTTCTGGCTGGACCATGGGCGTCGACGGCTTCCGGCTCGATGCCATCCCCTATCTCGTCGAGCGCGAGGGCACCAACAACGAGAACCTGCGCGAGACGCACGAGGTCATCAAGCGCATCCGCAAGGTGATCTCGACGCGCAGTACGCCGACCGCATGCTGCTCGCCGAGGCCAATCAGTGGCCGGAGGACGTGCGCGACTACTTCGGCGACGGCGACGAATGCCACATGGCCTATCACTTCCCGCTGATGCCGCGCATGTACATGGCGATCGCGCAGGAGGATCGCCACCCGATCGTCGAGATCATGGACCAGACGCCGGACATTCCCGACAACTGCCAGTGGGCGATCTTCCTGCGCAACCACGACGAGCTGACGCTCGAGATGGTGACCAGCCGAGAGCGCGACTACATGTACCAGGTGTACGCCGCCGATACCCGCGCGCGGCTCAACCTCGGCATCCGCCGCCGCCTGGCGCCGCTGCATGGAGAACGATCCCGAGCGCATCAAGCTCATGAACAGCCTCCTGCTGTCGATGCCGGGCTCGCCGATCATCTACTACGGCGATGAGATCGGCATGGGAGACAACTTCTATCTCGGCGACCGCAACGGCGTGCGCACGCCGATGCAGTGGAGCCCCGACCGCAATGCCGGCTTCTCGCGCGCCGATCCGCAGCAGCTCTATCTGCCGCCGATCATGGACCCGATCTACGGCTACGAGGCCGTCAACGTCGAGGCGCAGACGCGCGACCGCTCCTCGCTCCTCAACTGGATGCGGCGCATGCTCGCCGTGCGCAAGACCTCGCAGGCCTTCGGCCGCGGCACCCTGCGCTTCATCCGTCCCGGCAACCGCAAGGTGCTGGTGTACCTGCGTGAGTACGGCGAGGACATCGATCCTCTGCGTCGTGAACCTCGCGCGCTCGGCGCAGCCGGTGGAGCTCGACCTCGCCGATCACAAAGGCACGGTTCCGATCGAGCTGCTCGGCCGCACGCCCTTCCCGCCGGTGGGGGAGCTGCCCTACCTGCTCACGCTGCCGGCTACGGCTTCTACTGGTTTCGCCTCAGCCGCGAAGGCGACCGCCGCCGCCCTGGCACGACGAGCGCCTGCCGCGCGAGGACCTGCCGGTGCTGGTGCTGGTTGACGGCTGGAACAGCTTCTTCCCCGAGCAAGGTCGCGGTCGTGGCGCGCCGGCCTGGCGCGGCGCCTGCGCGCGCAGCTCGAGGAGCGCATGGTGCCGCAGTACATCGCCGCGCAGCGCTGGTTCGCGGGCAAGGGCGCGCCCATCACAGCGCGCGGCTGCTCGATCACACCGACCGGCAGGACCCGCTGCCCCGCTGGTTCGCGCGGCATCTTCGACGTCGGACAGCCGAGGGTACGAGCCAGCGCTACTTCGTGCCGCTCGCCATCGCGTTCGAGGATATCGAGGAGGCGCGCTGGCGCCGACTGCAGCCCGCCGCCATCGCACGCGTGCGCCAGCAAGCCACGGTGGGAGTTGCTCGCCGACGCCTGCGTGCGACGAGGGCTTCTGCCCGCGCGATCGTCGATGCGATCGGCGCCTCGGCGGAGCTGCCCACCCAGTACGGTCGCGTGCGCTTCACGCCGACCGCGCTTACGCGGAGCTGCGCGGCGATCCCGCCGCGGACCTGACGGTCAATCCGACGGGCGCGCAGAGCAGCAACACCACGCTGCGGGTGGGCGACGCGCTGTTCCTGAAGATCTACCGCAAGCTGCAGCCCGGCGTGAATCCCGGAGCTCGAGATCGGCCGCTATCTCACCGAGGTCGCGCACTTCCCCAACATCGTGCCGGTCGCCGGCGCCGTCGAGTACATCGACCAGGAGTCGGGGCCACCTACACCATGGCGCTGCTGCAGGCCTTCGTGACCAACCAGGGCGACGGCTGGACATACACCCTCGACTACCTGGTGCGCTTCCTCGAAGACCGCCGCAGCGGCGTTCCCATGCTCGACGACGCGCACGGCACTGTACCTCGCGCTGTGCAAGACGCTCGCCATCCGCACGGCGGAGTTGCATCGCGCGCTCGCCAGGCCGACCGACGATCCGGCCTTCGCACCGGAGCCGATCACCGCCGCGGACGTGGCAGGCTGGGGCGCGGCTCACGCGAGCCGCGGCAGAGACCACTCTGACACTGCTCGTCGAGCCGGCGCCGCAGCTGCCGGCATGCGTCGCGTGCCGACGCGCAGGCCGCTGCTCGCACGGCGGGAGGGCGCTGATGCAGCGCATCGCGGCATGCGCGGCGGCTGTGCCGCACGGCCTCAAGACCCGCCGCCACGGCGACTATCACCTCGGCCAGGTGCTGGTGAAGCGCAACGACTTCATCATCGTCGACTTCGAAGGCGAGCCGGGCCGCACGCTGGCGGAACGCCGCGCACAAGCACTCGCCGCTGACGGACGTCGCCGGCATGCTGCGTTCCTTCGCCTATGCGCGCCATGCCGCGCTCGAGCGCATGCGCGCTGCAGGGCGGCGAAGACTGCCGCCGCTGGAGCGCGCTGCTGCAGACCTGGGAACAGCAGACCCGCCGGACGTTCGTCGCGGCCTACGACGAGGTCGCACGCGCCGCCGGCCTGTATCGAGTCGCTGCAGGCAGGCCGCGCCGCTGCTGCACGCTGTTCGAGATCGACAAGGCGCTCGTACGAAGTGCGCTACGAGCTGGGCAACCGCCCGGACTGGGCCCGCATTCCCGCTGCAGCAGCCTGCTTGGATCTGCAGCTGAGTGAGCGCTACGGGAGAGCCATGGACCAGACCAGTCGAGCCGCCGCCGCAGTCGCGACCCCGCCAAGCGATGCGGCCAAGCCGATCAGCGCCGTCTGGCCCGGGCAGCCCTATCCGCGCGGCGCGACCTGGGACGGCGAGGGTGTCAACTTCTCGCTCTTCTCCGGCAACGCCGACAAAGTGGAGCTGTGCCTCTTCGACCCCTCGGGCCGGCACGAGCTGCAGCGGATCGCGCTGCGCGAGCGCACCGACGAGATCTGGCACTGCTATCTGCCCGAGGCCCGCCCGGGGCTGCTCTACGGCTACCGCGTCCACGGACCCTACCGCCCGGAGCAGGGACAGCGCTTCAATCCGCAACAAGCTGCTGATCGAGCCGTACGCCAAGCGGCTCGAGGGCGCGCTGCGCTGGAGCGATGCGCATTTCGGCTATCGCGCTGGGCATCCCAAGGCCGATCTCTCCTTCGACAAGCGCGACAGCGCCGCCGGCACGCCGAAGATGCCGGGTCATCGATCCCGCCTTCACCTGGGGCGACGATCGGCCGCCGCGCGTTCCGCTGGCACGACACGGTGATCTACGAGGCGCACGTGCGCGGCCTCACCATGCGCCATCCGGAGGTGCCGCCGCAGCTGCGCGGCACGTACGCCGGGCTCGCGACCGCGCCGGTGATCGAGCATCTGCTGCGGCTGGGCATCACCACGGTCGAGCTGATGCCCGTGCATGCCTTCGTCGACGACCGCACGCTGCTCGACAAGGGGCTGCGCAACTACTGGGGCTACAACACCATCGGCTTCTTCGCGCCGGAGCGTGCGCTATTCGCGCCACCGGCCGCATCAGCGAATTCAAGACGATGGTGAAGACGCTGCATTCGGCCGGCATCGAGGTGATCCTCGATGTCGTCTACAACCACACGGCCGAAGGCAACGAGCTCGGGCCGACGCTGTCGCTCCGCGGCATCGACAATGCCGCCTACTACCGCCTGAGCCCGGAGGATCCGCGCTACTACATGGACTTCACCGGGCACGGGCAATACCCTCAACCTGCAGCATCCGCGGGTGCTGCAGCTCATCATGGACAGCCTGCGCTACTGGGTGCCGGAGATGCACGTCGACGGCTTCCGCTTCGACCTCGCCTCGGCGCTGGCGCGCGAGCTCTACGACGTCGACCGGCTGGGCTCCTTCTTCGACACCATCGGCCAGGATCCGGTGCTGTCGCAGGTGAAGCTCATCGCCGAGCCCTGGGACATCGGCAGCGGCGGCTACCAGGTCGGCAACTTCCCGCCCGGCTGGAACGAATGGAACGACAAGTACCGCGACACGCATGCGCGCCTACTGGAAGGGCGACGGCGGCCTCATCGGCGAGTTCGCGCGCCGCTTCACCGGCTCCGTCCGATCTCTACGAGGCGAGCGGCCGCAAGCCGCACGCCAGCATCAACTTCATCACCGCGCACGACGGCTTCACGCTCGCAGGATCTGGTCAGCTACAACGAGAAGCACAACGAGGCCAACGGCGAGGACAACCGCGACGGCGCACAACGAGAACCGCTCCTGGAACTGCGGCGTCGAGGGGCCGACGCGACGATCCGGCGATCAGCGCGCTGCGCGCGCGGCAGAAGCGCAACCTGATTGCGACGCTGCTGCTCTCGCAGGGCGTGCCCATGGTGCTCGGCGGGCGACGAGCTCGGCCACACCCAGCACGGCAACAACAACGCCTACTGCCAGGACAACGAGCTCTCCTGGCTCGACTGGGAGCTCGATGCCGAGCAGGCAGGCGTTTCTCGAATTCGTCGCGCGGACTGATCGCCTTGCGCCGCCGCCACCCGGTATTCAGCCGCCGGCGCTTCCTGCAGGGCGACACGGTCACCGGCGACGGTCTGCGGGAGATCATCTGGCTGCGACCCGACGGGCGCGAGATGACCGAGACGGAGTGGAGCCGGCCGTTCGCGCGCTGCCTCGGCCTCTATCTCGCGGGAGCCGCCATCGAGCGGCGCGACCGGCGCGGCCGGCTGGTGACCGACAACAACTTCGTGCTGCTCTTCAACGCGCATCACGAGCCGATTCCGTTCCAGCTGCCGGCAGCCCTCGCGGAAAAGTCTGGTGGACGGTGCTCGACACCGCCGCCGGCGCGCCGTTCGCGCAGCAGCGCCTCGAGCCGGGCACCCCCTACCCGCTGCAGGGACGCTCGCTCGCGCTGCTGCGCGAGACCGCGTACCGATGAGACGGCGGCGCCACGACATGCCCTTCGGGGCGCAGGTGCTGCCCGAAGGCGGGGTCCGCTTCCGCCTGTGGGCGCCCGCGGCCAGGCAGCGTCGCGCTGGTGTTGGAGTCGGCGGCGGCCGCGCGAGCGCGGCCTGCCGCTCGAGAAGGGCGCCGACGGCTGGTTCGACTTCACCACCGGCGAGGCGCAGCCGGCAGCCGCTACCGCTTCCGCGATCGACGGCGGGACGCTGGTGCCCGATCCGGCATCGCGGCGCAACCCGCAGGACGTCCACGGCCCGAGCGAGGTGGTCGACCCCGAGGCCTTCGAGTGGACGGACGAGGACTGGCGCCCGCCGCCGTGGCGGGAAGCGGTGATCTACGAGCTGCACGTCGGCACCTTCACCCCGGAGGGCACCTTCGCGGGCGTTGCGCGCAGGCTCGAGCACCTGCGCCAGCTCGGCGTCACGGCCATCGAGCTCATGCCCATCGCCGAGTTTCCCGGGCACGCGCGGCTGGGGATACGACGGGGTGTTGCCCTATGCGCCGGCATCGGCGTACGGCTCGCCGGAGGACCTCAAGTCGCTGGTATGCGCGGCGCATGCGCACGGCATCGCCGTGATGCTCGATGTCGTCTACAACCATTTCGGCCCGGAGGGCAACTTCCTCCACCTCTACGCGCCGCAGTTCTTCACCGACCGCCACTCGACGCCGTGGGGCGCGGCCATCGACTTCGAGGGGCCGCACAGCCGCGCGGTGCGCGACTTCTTCATCCACAACGCGCTCTACTGGCTCGAGGAATATCACTTCGACGGCCTGCAGGCTCGATGCCGTGCACGCCATCCACGACGCCGGCGAGCCGCACATCCTCACCGAGATCGCGCGCGCCGCGCGCGCCGGACCGGGGCGCGAGCGGCCGGTGTATCTCGTGCTCGAGAACCTCGCCAACGAGGCGCGCCGGCTCGGTCCCGCCGGCGGCCCGGCGACCTTCGATGCGCAGTGGAATGACGACTGCTCATCACTGCCTGCACGTCCTCCTGACCGGCGAGATCCGACGGCTACTACGAGGATTACGCAGGAGCAGCCCGCACGCGCTCCTCTGCCGCTCGCTCGCGGAAGGGTTCGCCTATCAGGGCGAGAGCTCCCGCGCACCTCGGCTGCGCCGCGCGGCGAGCCCAGCGCCCACCTGCCCCCGTCGGCGTTCGTCAACTTCCTGCAGAACCACGATCAGGTGGGCAATCGCGCCCGCGGCGAGCGGTTGTCGCAGCTCGCGCGCGCCGAAGCCGCTGCGCGCCGCGGCGGCGGTGCTGCTGCTGGCGCCCTCGCCGCCGATGCTCTTCATGGGCGAGGAGTGGGCCGCGCCCGAGCCTTTCCCGTACTTCTGCGACTTCGAGCCCGAGCTCGCCGACAAGGTGCGCGCAGGGACGCCGGCGCGAGTTCGCGCACTTCCAGGGCACCACTGCCCGACCCGTGCGATGCAGCGACCTTCGCCTCGGCCCATCTGGACTGGCAGCCGCCTGGCAGGCGCCGGCAGCATGCCCGGATGTTCGATCACTACCGCCGCCTGCTCGCCATCCGCCGGCGCGACATCGTGCCGCTGCTGCCGCGAATTCTCGGCGGCGCCTGTGTCGCCTTCGATCCGGGCGGCGCTTTCGCGGTCGACTGGAGGCTGCGCGACGACGGCGTGCTGCACCTCCTCGCCAACCTGAAGGACACGCTCGGCGCCGGTCATCGGCCGGCCGGCCGGGCCGCATGATCTTCGCCACCCACCCCGGGCATCCGGGCGGCCCTGGCGCGCAATGAGCTGGCGCCGTGGAGCGTCACCTGGCTCCTCGAGCGCAGCCGTGCCGCACGATACCAGAGTCCGGCAGCCGGCCGCGGCGCGCATTCCGCGCGCCACCTACCGCGTGCAGCTCAATGCCGGCTTCACCTTCAAGGACCTGACGGCGATCGTCCCCTACCTCGCCGCGCTTGGGCGTCAGTCATGTCTATTGCTCGCCCTATTTTCGCGCGCGCGCCGGCAGCGCCCACGGCTATGACGTCGTCGATCACAACTCCTTCAATCCGGAGATCGGCAGCCGCGAGGACTTCGACCGGTTCGTGGCGGAGCTGCGCGCGCACGGCATGGGTCACATCCTCGACATCGTGCCGAACCACGTCGGTGTCATGGGGTCCGACAACGCGTGGTGGATGGATGTGCTCGAAAACGGGCAGGCCTCGATCTACGCGGACTTTTCGACATCGACTGGAATCCCGCCGAATCCGGCGCTGGCCGACAAAGTGCTGGTGCCGGTGCTCGCCGACCCCTACGGAGTCGTGCTCGAGCGCGGCGATCTGAAGCTGCAATTCGAGCGCGAGCTCGGCTCCTTCGCGATCCATTATCACGAGCATCGCATGCCGCTCGATCCGCGCACCTACCCGCGGATCCTCGATGCCGTGCTGGCGATCGAGCGCAATCACGCGAGCTCGAGAAGCTGCGGCGCCTGTTCGGCGCGCTGCCCGACCGGCGCGGGGCCACCGCGGAGCAGATCGCCGAGCGCAACCGCGACAAGGAGGCGCACAAGCGCGCGCTGGCCGGGACTTGCCGCCGCGGACGCCGGAGTCGCCGCCGCGCTCGACGCAGGCGCTCGCGAGCTGTGCCGGCGACCCCGGCGATGCCGGCGAGCTTCGATCCGCTGCATGAGCTGCTCGAGGCGCAGGCTTTCCGGCTGGCCTACTGGCGGGTTGCATCCGATGACATCAACTACCGCCGCTTCTTCGATGTCAACGACCTCGCGGCGCTGCGCGTGGAGAACGAGGCCGTGTTCGAGGCGACGCACCGCCTGGTCCTCGAGCTCATCGGGTCGGGCGCGCTCGATGGGCTGCGGATCGACCACGCCGACGGGCTCTACGATCCGCTCGGCTATTTCCGGCGGCTGACGGCGAGGATCGCGCAGGCGACGGCGGCGGCCGGCGCCAGCCGGTCGGTCTATCTGGTGGCGGAGAAGATCACCGCCTCCTTCGAGCGTCTGCCCGCGGACTGGCCGCTGCACGGCGAGACCGGCTATCACTTCGCCAACGTCGTGAACTCGGCTGCTGGTCGACACCGCCAGCAAGGGTCGCATGGACCGGACCTACCGATCCTTCATCGGCGAGCCGCGCCACTGGCCGGAGATGGCCTACGAGTGCCAGCATGCGGGTGCTGCGCAAGTCGCTCGCCTCCGAGCTCAACACGGCCGACGAATCTCCTGGCGCGCATCGCGCACGGCGACCGCCTGCACGCGCGACTTCACGCTTGCCAGCCTGTGGCGGGCGCTCGCTGAGGTCATTGCCTGCTTTCCCGTCTACCGGACTTACGTGACGGACAGCGTCTCCGAAAGCGACCGGCGCTACATCGACTGGGCGATCGCGGCGGCCCGCCGCGGCGGCTCGGCGATCGAGCAGCCGGTGTTCGATTTCGTGCGCGGCGCCCTGCTGCTCGAGCTGCCGGCGCAGAGCGAGAGCGCGCGCCTGCGCATGCGCCGCTTCGCGATGAAATTCCAGCAGATCACGGCGCCCACCACCGCCAAGGGCATCGAGGACACGGCGCTCTACCGTTTCAACCGCCTGGTCTCGCTCAACGAAGTCGGCGGCGAGCCGGATGTCTTCGGCTCGAGCGTCAGCGCCTTCCACACCGACGCTCAATATCGCGCCAGACACTGGCCGCACGAGATGCTCGCCACGTCCACTCACGATACCAAGCGCTCCGAGGACGTGCGGGCGCGCATCAGTGTGTTGTCGGAGATGCCGGCGGTGTGGCGCCAGGCCGTGAATCGCTGGCGCCGCATGAACCGCACGCAGGCGGCGGGAGGTCGGCGGCATGCCGGCGCCCTCGCCTGATGACGAATACCTGCTCTACCAGACGCTGGTCGGCACCTGGCCGCTCACGGAGCCGGATGAGGCGGGGCTGGACGCTTACCGCCAACGCATCGAGGCGTACATGCTCAAGGCCGCGCGCGAGGCCAAGGTGCGCACGAGCTGGGACAACGCCAACACGGAGTACGAAGAAGCGCTCGGCCAATTCGTGGCGCGCGACCCTCGAGCGCCGCGAGGGCAATCTCTTCCTGACCGACTTCTGCGCCTTCAACGACCGCATCGTCCGCTTCGGACTGCTGAACGGCCTGTCGCAGACGCTCCTCAAGCTCACCGCCCCGGGAGTCCCCGACATCTATCAGGGAAACGAGAGCTGGCAGTTCTCGCTGGTCGATCCGGACAACCGCGGGGCGGTCGATTACACCGGCCACGGGCAGTTGCTCGAAGCACTGCGGGCGGACCAGCCACCGCAGTCCCTGGCGCGAGCGCTCGCCGCTGACGTCACCGATCCGCGCTGCAAGCTTTTCCTCCATGTCAGATTGCTGCAGCTGCGGGGACGTGACCCTGAGCTCTTCGAGCGCGGAGAATACCTGCCGCTCAAGGTGACCGGCCGCCGCGCCGCGCACCTGTGCGCATTTGCCCGGCGCCTCGAAGGAAGGGTCGCCGTCGTCCTGGCGCCCCGCCTGTATCTCAAGCTCATGGGTAACGACAGTCCGGGCGCAGACGCCGGCCGGCGCCTGCCCCTCGGCACGGAGGTTTGGGCGGATACAGCGGTGGCGTTGCCGTTCGCTCCCGCGACGCCGCTGGTAGGGCTGCTGGACGGGGCGGAAGTGGCCCAGGCAAGGGGCGCGGATTCGCTCGAGATCGGCGCGGCAGCGGCCCTGCACTCCTTCCCGGTCGCTTTACTCACCAGCGGGCAATGAGACCCATGGGGTCAACCGCGGCGTGAAGCGCGCGTTATACAATGCCGGGGGTGAATGGAGCCGATCTTATGCCAAGCTCAACGTCCTCTCGGAGCGCGTGGCTGCTCGTCGCGACGGCGCTTCTCTCTTCCTGCTCGGGCATCCCTCTCAAGCAGCGCGACGCCGCGGAGCTCGCCCGCTACGAGGCGTATGCCGGCAAGCCGGTCGATCATTTCACCTGGCTCAGCAACTATGAGGGCTGGCAGCCGATATCAACCGATCAGCTGGTGGTCTGGACGGACATCAACACCGCCTACCTGATCACGGTATTCCACCCCTGCATCGATCTGATGTTCGCTCACCGGATCGCGCTCACGCCCACCGCCGACACCATCTACGCGCATTTCGACTCGGTTCACGTCGAGGGCTGGAGGTGCATGATCAACACCATCCAGCCGGTCGATTATCTGCGCATGAGGCACGACGAGCGCGCGCAGCACGAGGCCGAGAAGAAAAGCCAGGGCGCTTCCCAGGGAGGCTGAGCGCCACGCGGGCTCAGCGGTAACCGCGCGCCTGCAGTGTGAAGAGCCGCGCATAAGCGCCATCGAGGCGCATCAGCTCCTCGTGGCTGCCGCGTTCCCTGATCCGACCACCCTCGAGCACGACGATCTGATCGGCCATGCGCACGGTCGAGAAGCGGTGCGAGATCAGGATCGTGATGCGTTCGCGCGCCAGCTGGCGGAAATGCTCGAACACCTCGGCCTCCGCCTGCGCATCGATCGCCGCGGTGGGCTCATCCAACACCAGGACGTCCGCGCGCGAGCGCATGAAGGCACGCGACAGCGCCACCTTCTGCCACTGACCGCCTGAGAGCTCACGGCCCTCGTGGAACCATTTGCCGAGCTGGGTCTGATATCCCTTGGGCAGCGTCTCGATGAAGTCGTCGGCCCTGCCCTTCGCCGCGGCCTCGCGCCAGCGCGCCTCATCCTCGAAGTAGCGCTCGTCGCCCGCTCCCACGTTCTCGCCGACGCGCATCTGGTAACGCGCGAAGTCCTGGAAGATGACGCCGATCCGCTCCCTGAGCGCGCCCTCCTCGAAGCTCGCGAGATCCTCGCCGTCGAGCAGGATGCGACCGCTCGTCGGCGAGTAGAGGCGCGTCAGCAGTTTGATGAGCGTGGTCTTGCCGGAGCCGTTCTCGCCCACGAGCGCCAGGCTGGTGCCGGGCGTCAGATGCAGGGTGACATCCTCCAGCGCCGGGGTCTGCTCACCGGGATAGGTGAAACTGACATTCTCGAACCGGACCCCATCCTGTGGATGCGGGCCGCGCACTACGGTGCCGCTGGGCGGCGGCACTTCGGTCTCCAGGTATTCGTACAGGGTGGAGAGGTAGAGGTTGTCCTCGTACATGCCGCTGACGGCCGACAATATCGCGGTCACGGCCGATTGGCCCTGACGGAAGAAGGAGAGATACATCGTCATCTGGCCGAGAGTGATCGCCCGGCGGACGGCGCTCACCGCGATCCAGGCGTAGGCCGCGTACGACGTCAGGGTCGCGATGAGGCCGAGGCCGAAGCCCCATGCGTCGCGACGCATGGTCAGCGCGCGGTCCTCCTCGTAGAGCGTGTGGAAGATGTCGCGGTAGCGCTGCAGCAGCCGCGGGCCGAGCCCGTAGAGCTTCACTTCCTTCGCGTGATCCTCGCGTGCGAGAACGGTCTCGAGGTAGGTCTGCATGCGCGTCTCGGGCGAGCGCCAGCGAAACAGGCGGAACGCATCGCCGGAGAATTTCGCCTCCGCGATGAAGGCGGGCAGGCCGGCGAACAGGAGCACCGCAACCGCCCAGGGTGAGAATCGGGCAAGACCCACGGCATAGGTGATGAGCGTGATGCCGTTCTGGGCGAGGCCGAAGGTGCGTGTGACGAGGCTGAGCGGGCGGCTGGAGGCTTCGCGTCGGGCGCGTATGAGCTTGTCGTAGAACTCCGAGTCCTCGAAGTGGCGCAGCTCCAGGGTGAGGGCTTTCTCGAGGATCAGCTCGTTGATCCGCTGGCCCAGCTGCACGCGCAGGAGCGACTGGCAGAGGGAGATGCCGCGCTGGGCGCCGGCGATGGCCGCTCCCAGGAATCCTTCGATGATCACCAGCTCGATTACGCGACGGGTGTCGGTGCCTCCGGAGCGGATTGCTGCGACGACGGCGTCTACGATCAGGGCGCCGACGTAGAACACCGAGGCCGGGAGCAGGCCGGCTATGACGGTCAGGACGGCTAGAGTGACGGTGAGGGGGCGGTTGGTGCGCCAGACCAGCTCGATGGCGCGGCGGCTGTAGCGGAAGACGCCGAAGAAACCGCGGAGAGTGAGCTTGTCGGGGGCGGGGGTGGGGGTGGGGACTGGGCGGCCGGGAGGCTTTACTGACATTCAGGCGGTAGTCTGGGGGTGCGGGGGTGGGAAACCAATGGGGTGTGGTCGTAGTTAGGGCAGGAGTACGTTGCGCTGTTCGGCTACTGCGCGCTCGGCCATCAGGAAGGCGGCGGCGTTCCAGGACTGGCCGGGCATGCCGCGGGGAGTGGCTTTGGTGCCGTGTAGCCACTCGGTGAAGGCCCAGTTGCGAAGGGCGCAGGCGCGCGCCAGGGATTCGAGCTCCATTCGGGCTTGGTGGAGGTGGCCGGCCGCAGCCAGGGCAACTACCCAGAAGCCGCCTACCATCGGCCAGATGCCGCCGTTGTGGTATTGCCAGACTTCGTTCTGGCGGTGGCGGGACATGTAGGGACGCCAGAGGGCGCTGCGACGTCTGATGGGATGAGTGACGACGCGGACAGGATAGAGGCGGCTCACCTTCGCTCGCTGCAGGGCACCCAGCGTGCGACGGGTGGCGCGTGGGTTGGCGAGACCACAGAGCACAGCCAGGAGGTTGCCGAAGACGTCGCCCTCCTCGCCGAAGAAAGAGAAATTGACGAAGCTGAGATAGAGATCGCGGTTGCGCGCGCGACGCAACACGTACTCGTTGAGGAGGCGCGCGCGCCGATAGCGAAGCGAGTCCGGCGGAGAAAGGGTGAAACAGGCCGTTGAAGTTGGCGCGGGTGTCCGCGGCGCGATCCAGGCCGTAACGGCGCTTGACGGCGTACCACAGCGCGTTGGTGTAGAGGACGAAACCCGAGCGCGGCATGATATCGGCCCAATCGCTGGCCTCGTTCTGCTGCAGCAGGAAGAAGCGCTGGTGCTCCTGGGCGAGCAGCCATTGCAGGGCGAGCTCGACTCGGCGCGCGTGGTTGCTCGGCACCGGCCCTGCGCCGAGCCCTCCCTGCGAGCGGCGGTCGAGGAAGTCGCGGGCCAGCAGCCACCAGAGCGTGGAATCGATGCAGCCCAGGTACCAGAAATCGGCTTTGCGGGCGCCCGGCTCGACGAACTTCGGGATCTGGCCGTTCGGGGCCTGATGGGCGGCCAGGGTGTCGAGTCCCGTAGCGGCGGCTCGCTCGAGCACGGGGTCTCCGGATAGCATCATGCCGATGGCGCAGATGGCGGCATCTCGCCCGAAAATGGCGGTATACCCGCGGCTTCGGGCGCGATCCCCGGGGCTGGCGGCCAGGACGCCGAGCGGCGTGAGGTTGCGGCGCAGGAGATCGATCGACCTGGTGTGGCAGGCCTGGATAAGCGCCTGACCGTCCGCGGATTTCTTCAGCTTGGGCATGGGAGGGCCATGATACCGCCGCAGGCCGGAGCCTGATATAATTGACGGTCTTTGTATGGCGTGACCGCACCGGCCCCGCCACCCCTACCTCATTCGGCGCTCATGAACCGTCCCATACGCAACATCGCGATCATTGCGCACGTCGATCACGGCAAGACGACACTCGTCGATTGCCTGCTCCGGCAGTCCGGCACCTTCGCAGCTCACGAGAAGCTGACGGAGCGCGTCATGGACTCCAACGACATCGAGCGTGAGCGCGGCATCACCATCCTCGCCAAGAACTGCGCCATCGAGTACGGCGGTACACGTATCAACATCGTCGATACGCCGGGACACGCGGATTTCGGCGGCGAAGTCGAGCGCGTGCTCTCGATGGTGGACGGCGTGCTGCTTCTGGTGGATGCGGTCGAGGGCCCGATGCCGCAGACCCGCTTCGTCACCCGCAAGGCGCTCGGCGCTCGGCCTCAAGGCCATCGTGGTGGTCAACAAGATCGACCGTCCCGGCGCGCGTCCCGGCTGGGTGGTCGATCAGACCTTCGAGCTCTTCGACAAGCTCGGCGCCAATGACGAGCAGCTCGATTTTCCGGTTATCTACGCCTCGGCGCTGCAGGGCTGGGCCGGCACCGATCATCTCGAGCGCCGCCCCGACATGTCGGCGCTCTATCGAGGCGATTCTCAAGCACGTGCCGCCGCCGGCAGCCGATTCCGAGCTGCCGCTGCAGCTGCAGATCTCCACGCTGGATTACAACAGCTACGTCGGGCGCATCGGCATCGGCCGCATTCGCCGCGGCTCCGTGCGTCCGGGCCAACAGGTCGTGCTGCGTCACGGCGATGAGGATCGTGGCAGCGCGAAGATCGGCCAGGTGCTGACCTTCAACGGGCTGCAGCGCCGTCCCGTGGAGGAAGCGACCGCGGGCGACATCGTCGCGATCACCGGCATCGAGGAAGTCAACATCGGCCTCACGGTCTGCGATCCGCAGGCGCCGGCGGGACTGCCGCCCATTCGCGTCGACGAGCCGACCCTCGCCATGAATTTCCAGGTCAATACCTCGCCTCTGGCCGGCAAAGAAGGCAAGTTCGTCACCAGCCGCCAGATCCGCGAGCGCCTCTATCGCGAGTTGCAGAGCAACGTGGCGCTGCGCGTCGAGGATACGGAGGAGCCGGATGTATTCCGTGTATCCGGCCGCGGGGAGCTGCATCTCACGATCCTGATCGAGAACATGCGTCGCGAAGGCTACGAGCTTGCTGTCTCGCGCCCGCAGGTTTTGACGCATGTCGTTGACGGCGAAGTGCACGAGCCTTACGAGGCCCTCACCGTCGACGTCGAGGACACGAATCAGGGCGCCGTGATGGAAGCGCTCGGTACCCGACGCGCGGAGCTGACCGACATGGCGGTCGACGGCAATGGACGCGTGCGCCTCGACTACCGCGTACCCGCGCGCGGCCTGATCGGCTTCCAGGGGGAGTTCATGACGCTCACCCGCGGCACCGGCCTCATGAGCCACATTTTCGACGGCTTCGCGCCCGTGAAGGGCGAGATCCCCGACCGTCACAACGGCGTGCTGGTGAGCAACGAGCAGGGCGAAGCCGTGGCCTACGCCCTGTTCAACCTGCAGGAGCGGGGACGCATGTTCGTGAGTCCCGGCGAGAAGCTCTACGAGGGCATGATCATCGGCATTCACACCCGCGACAACGACCTCGTGGTCAACCCCATCAAGACCAAGAAGCTCACCAACATCCGCGCCGCGGGCAAGGACGATGCGATCCTGCTGACACCGCCGATAGAGCTGACGCTGGAGTACGCCGTCGAGTTCATCGCCGACGATGAGCTGGTGGAGGTCACTCCCGCCTCCATCCGCATCCGCAAGCGTTTCCTCAAGGAGCAGGACCGTAAGCGCGCCGAGCGGCAGGACGCGGTGCTCACGGCCTGAGAGCTACACGGCTCTCGCCCCCGTGATGCCGATGAACTGCAGGAACTCGGCGCGGGTACGCGCGTCCGAGCGGAACGTGCCCGTCATGCGGCTGGTGATCAGCGACACCCCGCGCTTGTGAACGCCACGGGTGGTCATGCACTGATGCACGGCATCCACCACTACGCCCACGCCGCGCGGGTGCAGCACCTCATCGATGCACCCGGCAATCTGCGCGGTCAGCTTCTCCTGCACCTGGAAGCGCTTCGCGTACCCATCCACCACCCGCGCCAGCTTGCTGATGCCGACGACTTTGTCGGTCGGCAGATAGCCGACGTGCACCCGCCCGATGATCGGCGCCATGTGATGTTCGCAGTGGGATTCGAACGCGATGTCGCGCAGCACGATCATTTCGTCGTAGCCGCCGACCTCCTCGAACGTCCGCCGCAGATAGTCCGCCGGATCGGCGGCATAGCCGGCGAACCACTCCCGGTAGGCCGAGACCACCCGGGCCGGCGTGTCGCGCAGGCCCTCGCGCGTCGGGTCATCGCCCGCCCAGCGCAGCAGGGTCCGCACCGCCTCCTCGGCGGCCTCACGTGTCACGGGCCGTGTGCGCTTCGTAGCCATCGGCGGGTCAGTCGAGCAGCCGCTCCATGCGGCCGATGATAGTCGATGGCTGGATGCCGAGCGCCCTGCAGAGCTTCACCAGCGTCGTCAGCGTGGGCTGACGGATGCCGCGCTCCATCTGGCTGACGAAGGACCTGTCGACATTGGCGCTCAGGGCGAGGTCCTCCTGGGAAATGCCCCGCGTCTCGCGCTGCTCGCGCAGCACTCGGCCGAAGGCGGTTGCGATATGATCGGAATGCATGTAGACCAAGATTCGCGAGCGCCGTGCAGGCCCTCCGGGTGCCGCGACTGCCGGTATCGAGGGGACACCGGCGGGATGATTCTTTCGCTTGAGGCTTCAGGTCCACGGGATATATCCTACGAACACCATGTCAACCGCCGCCGATGACGCCAACCTCGCGCTCTTTTGCGACTTCGAGAACATCGCCCTCGGCGTGCGCGACGCCCGCTATGCGCAATTCGACATCACCCGCGTGCTGGAGCGGCTGCTGCTCAAGGGCTCGATCGTCGTCAAGAAGGCCTACTGCGACTGGGAGCGCTACAAGGATCTCGAGGCCGGCATGCATCACGCCGGCTTCGAGCTGATCGAGATCCCGCACGTCAAGCAGTCGGGCAAGAACTCCGCCGACATCCGCATGGTGGTCGATGCGCTCGACCTCTGCTACACCAAGCCGCATGTCGACACCTTCGTCATCATCAGCGGCGACTCGGACTTCTCGCCGCTGGTCAGCAAGCTGCGCGAGAACAACAAGGGAGTGATCGGCGTCGGCGTCAAGAACTCGACCTCCGACCTGCTCATCGCCAACTGCGATGAGTTCATCTACTACGACGATCTGGTGCGCGAGCAGCAGAAGGCCGCGCCGCGCCCCGCGCAAGCGCGCGCACGCCGCGGACAGCCGCGCCACAGCGCGCCCGAGACCAAGGGCGGCGAGCACGCTCACAGCGAGGAGGACCGCAAGCAGGAGGCCTTCGATCTGGTGCTCGCGACACTCGATGCGCTGCTCGCCGAACGGGGCGCGGAGGACCGGATCTGGGGCTCCATGGTGAAGCAGACCCTGAAGCGCCGCCGGCCGGGATTCAACGAGAGCTACTACGGCTTCCGCTCCTTCAACAATCTGCTCGAGGAAGCCGCGCAGCGCCACCTGCTCGCGATCGAGCGCGATGAGAAATCAGGCGGCTATGTCATCCACGCGGCGGAAGGCGCCGGCTGAGATCGACCGCGGCCGGGGACACGTCCGCGTCGGCCACGGGGACGATGCCCGCCGAGCGGAAGAGTTCGCAGGAGAGCGGCGGCGATGCGCCGCGCGAATCCAACCGCGTCGGCGCTCCCATCAGCGCTCTGGGGCCGCGGACCCCCTGCTGCCGTACCGTGGTCAGCTCGTGTACTTGCATGCGACTGCGCAGGATCGATGCGGGGGATGATACTCGCAATGGCCCCCGCGCCGCGACTCCTGCCGCGTGAACCTATCGGGCTGTCGAGCATTGCTTGCTATTGAGGGGGGCGCCGGTAAGATTGCTGGTCGCGAGACTGCCGCCGCGAAGGTTACTGCTGGGGCAGCCATTTTTTCCCACTCCCGCAATGCATCTTTCAAGAATCGCTAAGAGGCGCGCAGGCGGCGCACTGCTCGTGGCGGCGGCGGCAGCGCTCGCGGCCTGCGGCTCGTCGGGCCCGAGCGCCCAGCAGGCCGCGCCCCCACCGGTGACCGTCGTCGCGGTGGCGCCACAGCAGGTCGCCGCTGACGAGCAGCTTCACCGGCCGGCTGTCGGGCTATCGCGAGGCGAACGTGCTCGCCCGGGTGTCGGGTGTTCTCCTGCGGCGCCGCTACAAGGAAGGCACGGAGGTAAAGGCCGGCCAGCCGCTCTTCGAGATCGATCCGGCCCCCTACCAGGCGGCGCTCGATGCGGCTCTGGCGGCTCTGGCACAGGCACGGGCCAGCGCGGTCAATGCCCACACCAACGCGCAACGCGACCGCGATCTCATTACCAGTCACCTGGTCTCGGAGCAGCAACTCGATACGGACGAGGCGACGGAACGCTCCACCGCCGCCGCGGTCAAACAGGCTGCGGCCAACGTGGAGTCGGCGCGCATCAATCTCGGTTACACCAACGTAACATCGCCCATCGCGGGAGTCGCGGGCGAGCAGCAGGTGACGGAAGGCGCGCTGGTCGGACAAGGCACGCCGACACAGCTGACCACGGTCGACCAGCTGGACCCTATCTACGTGAATTTCGACGAGCCCGCGACCCAGATCGAGCAGCTCACCAGCGAGCAGCAATCAGGTGACGTCGTCGCGGCGAGCGGCGGCGAGGCGAAGGTACAGCTCACTCTTCCCGACGGTACGCCCTATGGCGTTCCCGGGGTTCTCGATTTTCATGCGGTCACCGTCGATCCGAGCACTGGCACCGCCGCACTGCGCGGCATCCTTCCGAATCCGAACCACGCCCTCCTCCCCGGCATGTACGTCAACGTGGTCGTGACGGTCGGCTTCGCGCAGCATGCCTTTCTCGTGCCGCAGGCGGCGCTGCAGCGTGACAATCAGGGCGCGTATGTCCTGACCGTCAGTAGCGACGACACCGTCGTCGAGAAGCGAGTGAGAACCGAAGGGGCCTCCGGCGTCGACTGGATCGTGTCGAGCGGGCTCGTGGCCGGCGACCGCGTCATTGTCGCAGGCATTCAGAGCGCCACTCCGGGCTCAAAGGTCGCCGCCGTCGAGCAGCCGACGGCGGACGCGAAACCCAAGGCCGCCGCCACGGCAGTAACGCCAGCGGCAGCACCGCATCGCCTGGCCGCCGCCGACACAGCCCGGTAGGCGCTGCGCGTGTCGCAGTTCTTCATCGACCGGCCGGTCTTCGCCTGGGTCATCGCCCTGCTCGTCATGCTGCTGGGTGGAATCGCCCTGTCGCGGCTGCCGAGTGACTCGTATCCCAATATCGCGCCGCCGCAGGTCGAGATCAATGCCAGCTACCCCGGCGCGAACGCGAGCACGG
This sequence comes from uncultured Pseudomonadota bacterium, assembly GCA_963726045.1. Lineage (GTDB taxonomy): Bacteria > Pseudomonadota > Gammaproteobacteria > Steroidobacterales > Steroidobacteraceae > 13-2-20CM-66-19. The sequence continues at coordinate 1,163,339 of CAVSAZ010000004.1, read as the reverse complement.
TGGAAGCCACCGTCACGCAGGTGATCGAGCAGCAACTCACCAGCATCGACAACCTTCTCTACTTCACCGCCCAGTCGAGCTTCGGCCAGGCGCAGATCACCCTGACCTTCGCCACCGGCACCAACCCCGACATAGCCGAAGTGCAGACGCAGAACCGCGCCTCGCTGGCGGAGCCGCTCCTGCCCGCAGAAGTGAATCAGCAGGGCCTGGAGATCAACAAGACGAGCGCCGGCTTCCTGGCCGTGATCGCGCTGCGCTCCGGTGCCGGCGGCCCGGATGCCGCGCAGCTCGACCATTTCGTCGCCTCCCACGTGCTGGACCCCATCGAGCGCATCAACGGTGTCGGCTCCGCGAACCTGTTCGGCTCCGATTACGCGATGCGGATCTGGCTGGATCCGGACAAGCTGCACGCCTACGGCCTGTCCGCGGCCGCGGCGCTGAATGCCGTGCAGGGCCAGAACATCCAGATCGCCGCCGGCTCGGTCGGCGCCGCGCCGGCGGTTGGGGGCCAGCAGACCACCGCCACCGTCACGACCCAGGGGCAATTCAGCTCCATCGACCAGTTCAGGAACATCCTGTTGCGCACCAATGCCAACGGCACTTCGGTCCGGCTCGGTGACGTCGCCAAGATCGGACTCGGACCGGACAACTACTCCTTCGGCTCGCACGTCAACGGCACGCCCGGTGGCTGCCTTCGGCATCCAGGTGCTGCCGAGCGCCAATGCGCTGACGGTGATGAAGGCCGTGAATGTCGAGATGGCCCGGCTGCAGAGGTCATTTCCGCCCGGCGTGACCTGGTTCGCGCCGGTCGACACGACGCTCTTCATCAAAGCCGCCATCCACGACGTGATGATCACGCTGCTGGAAGCGATCGCCCTGGTCTTCGTCGTGATGCTGATCTTCCTGCAGAGCCTGCGCGCCACGATCATTCCCATGCTGGTCGTGCCGACCGCGCTCCTGGGGGCGCTGATCGGGGTCTATGCGCTCGGGTACTCGATCAACCAGCTGACCCTCTTCGCCATGGTGCTCGCCATCGGCATCGTCGTCGACGACGCCATCGTGGTCGTGGAGGCCGTGGATCGCATCATGCACGAGGAGCATCTTCCGCCCAAGGAAGCGGCACGCAAGGCCATGCGGCAGATCAGCAGCGCCATCGTGGCGATCACGCTGGTGCTCGCGGCCGTCTTCATCCCCAGCGCCATGCAAACCGGCAGCACCGGCGTCATCTATCGGCAGTTCGCCCTCACGATCGCGTTGTCGATGCTGTTTTCAGCGTTCTTCGCGCTCTCCTGGACACCATCGCTTTGCGCCACGCTGCTCCGAGCGGAGCAGGCTGAAGCCAACATCGTGTTCCGCGGCGTTCAACAGGATCTTCGATGCCACCCGCGCCGCCTACGTGCGGCGTGTGTTCCAGTCCGTCACGCACCTGCCGCGCTGGCTGCTCGGGTATGCGGTGATGCTGGTGCTGGGCGTATTCCTCTTCGTCAGACTGCCGGGAAGCTTCGTGCCGGAAGAGGACCAGAGCGACGTCATGGCAAGCGTCGAGCTGCCGGCGGGCGCCACGCTGCAGCGCACCGAACAGGTGCTGCGGCAGGTTTACCACATCGTCATCGGGGATCACGCGGCGCACGACGTGTTCAGCATCGCCGGCTCGGGCTTCGCCGGCGAACTCGGAGAGCTCCGGGCAGGCGTTCATCCACCTCATTCCCTGGCATCAGCGGAGCCAGACGGCCGATGAGTTCGTGAGCTGGGCCAACACGACCCTGCAATCGAAGATCCACAACGCCCAGGTGTTCGTGACCAACCGCCCGGCGATCCACGGCCTGGGGCAGTTCGGCGGCTTCGACTTCTACCTGGAGGATCGCGGCGGTCTCGGACGGGACGCGCTCACTCGGGCGCAGAACTCGCTGATCGCCCATGCCGCCAACGACCCCGTGCTCTCGGAAGTGCGGCTCGACGACATTCCGCCCCAGCCGCAGTTGCTCCTCACCGTGGATCGGGTGCAGGCGCAATCGATGGGCGTCTCCGTCAATGACGCTTACACGGCTCTGCAGCTCATGCTGGCGCCCGTGTTCGCCAACAACTTCATCTATGACGGTCGTGTGCTGCAGGTGCTGCTGCAGGCCGACGCGCCCTATCGCATGGGCCCCGAGGCGCTGCAGCATTACTATCTCGCGGGCGCCAATGGCGCCATGATTCCGCTGTCGAATTTCGTCAAGTCGCGCTGGATCATCGCCGCGCCCGCGCTGACCCGCTACGACGGCTACCCCGCGGAGGAGGTCATCGGCACCTCCGCGCCGGGATACAGCTCGGGGCAGGCGATGAAGGAGATGCAGCGCCTGGTCAACACGTACCTGCCGCATGGCTTCGGTTACGACTGGGCGGGACAGTCGCTGCAGGAGCTGGTCTCGGCCGCGCAGGCGCCGGCGCTCTTCGGCCTGTCGATCCTGGTCGTCTATCTCGCGCTGGCCGCGCTGTATGAGAGCTGGAGCATCCCCGCAGCGGTGCTGTTCGCCGTGCCCGTGGGACTCATCGGCAGCACCCTGGCGACCCTCGCCCGCGGCCTGCCGAACGATGTCTACTTCAAGGTGGGTCTCATCGCCATCATCGGGCTCACCGCCAAGAACGCGATCCTGATCGTCGAATTCGCGGTCACCGAGCAACGCAACGGGCGCAGCCTTCACAATGCCGTGCTGGAGGCGGCGAGACTGCGCTTCCGGCCCATCATCATGACCTCGTTCGCTTTCATCCTCGGCGTTTTTCCGATGGTCACTTCGACAGGTGCGGGCGCAAACGGCCGGCATGACATCGGCACCTGCGTGGTGGGCGGAATGTTCACCGCGGCGGTTCTCGGAGTATTGCTGATCCCGGTGTGCTACGTTGCGATCCGTCGCCTGCTCGGCGATGTATTGGATGCGCCCGGCCGCAGTGAGATCAGTCCGCCGCCCGCTGAGATCCCGTGAGCTTCTCTCCATATGGCGTAGGCCGGAATGCCCACGGCGATGATGAGCAGCGTGATCCCGGTATCCCGGGGATCCGTCACGAGCGCGTTGCCCATCAAAGCCACCGAGGCGAGCAGGAACAGCGCCGGCAGCAGCGGATAGCCCCAGACCCGGTATGGCCGCGGCATATCCGGCCGCTTGCGGCGCAACACGTACACTCCCGCGACGCTCAGCGCATAGAACGGCCACTCGCCGAGAACGAACGGTCGGCGAGCTGCGCGAAATCGTTCTGCAGCACGTAGATGCAACCGAAGGCCACCGACAGTGCGATCGCCACCGAGGGACTCTTGAACCGGGGTGAGACGCGCGCCACGGGACCGAAGAAGAGCCCACGGTCGGCCATGCCGTAGATGATCCTGGGATCGGTCATCATCGAGCCGTTCAGGCCGCTGAAGCTCGACACCAGCACCAGGGCGGCGACCAGACCCGCCCCGGCGCTGCCGATCACGGGAATGCGCGCCGCGACAGTCGCCGCAACCAAAGGCGAGCCGGCCATTTCCGGACGCCGACAACGCGTGCCAGAACCCCAGATTGAGCAATACGTACACCAGCGACTACGCAGGCGGTCCCGAGGACCAGGCCGATGGGCAGTGTGGTCTGCGGACGCGAGACCTCTCCGCCCACTGACGTGAGATTCGACCACCCGTCGTAAGTCCAGAGGACCGGGATCAGAGCGCTCGCAATCAACGATAGGTTGGCCACGTGCGCCGTCGTCGCAGCGGCTGGTATAGACGGCGCTAGCGGCGCGCGCACTGCTGTGAATGCCATCAGCCCCAATACGATGACCGCGATGAGCTTCACCGCGGTCGTGATGTTCATGACGGCTGAGGCACGCCGCAAGCCGATGTAATTGATCACGCCCATCAGGGCGATCGTCAGCGCCGCAACACAGTGCACTTCGGCCGGCGAGAGCGGCACGAAATACCCGAGATACTCGGCGAAGATGGTCGAAGTGGCACCGAGGGCAGCGGGTGTGATGACCGTCAGACAGGCCCACCCATAAAGAAATGCGGGCATGGGCCCGAAGCACTCGAGCAGATAGGCGAATATGCCGCCCGAGCGCGGCAGCGCGGCTCCGAGCTCCGCAACCGAGAGCGCGCCGCAAAGGCTGACGAGCCCGCCAATCAGCCAGCAGAGCATCGCGGGCCCGGGCGCATGCAGTTGCGCCGCGACCGTCGCCGGCACCCGGAAGATGCCACTGCCGATCGTGACGCCGACGACGACCGCGGTCGCGCCCCAGGGACCCAGGGAGCGCGGCATGCGCTCTCCCCAGTGATCGGCGGGCGGGTTCTGCGTTGGCTTGTCGATGGCGGCGCCCCGGACCCTGTCAGTACTTGTTGAGCAGCGCTTCGATGTCGGTCCGCTCGGCGGCGATCGCCTGGAAAAGGGGCACGTGCTGGTACCCGGGGCCGCCGTTGACGATGGCGGCAAAGGCGATCCAGCCACCGTTGCGCTTGCGCAGATAACCGGCGATACCGCAGACGGAGCGCGGCTCGTCCAGAGTGCCGGTCTTCAGCGCGACACGATCGAGCCAGGCCGCCCCGCCCTGGCGTAGAAAGACGAAGGGCGCATCGCGTGGCACGACCAGGCCGCCGTAGAAAGCAGGGAACCGGCGCGCATCGTGATATTGGTACGCCAGCAGGCGGACCAGATCGTTGGCGGAAAGGCGGTTATCGGTGGTGAGACCGCTGCCGCTGTAGATCGGCGGCGGCACGCGCGAGGCGGGACGATACCGCGCCTGCACGCGCTCCACGAAGTCCGACAGCAACTGGCCGGCCGATGCCAGCGCCTGCGGCGGATGATCGTCCACGCTCGCAGCCATATCCATGGTCAGGACGTCGGCGATGTAGTTGTTGGAAAACCGGAGCATGCGGCCGAGCTGCTCGCGCAGGCTGAGCCCCTGGATATCGCCCAACGCGTAGCTGCCCGGCGGCGGCTGGCTGGCGCGAATGACCACGGGGCCCGCGACCTCGACGCCGATCTCGTGCAGTGTTTCCCGCAGCAGCAGACCCACGCCGCGCGCCGGATTGGACATGGAGCGATACACAGTCTGATCGTCGCCCAACGGTATGTCGCCGCCCACTTGCAGTGTGTCGTCCCCACCCGGGGTCGTGCGTCGCTCGATCCACAAGGTCTGCCTGCGACCTCTTGCCACGGTGCGGATGGCTCCCTGTACGGCGATAGGCAGGCGCATGACTCCGCAGCCCCGCACGAGAGCCGCGGCACCCGGCGCTGTCGGCCGCACGACGATGCACCAATTGCCGAAATCGACACCGACGGAGGCGAGCGGTGCGTTGTAGGCGCGTGTCGCTGCTCTGCAGCGCGTGACAGCGGTCCTCGGTCTCGCAGGTCACGACGCCGAAAGGCGCGGGGTCGACGAAAAGATCGCCGCTGACTACCTCGACCCCCGCGCCGCGCACCTGCGCGGCGAGCTGCCAGAGCGACTGATCGTCGAGCGACGGATCTCCCGCTCCTTGCAGGATCAGATCGCCCGTCACCCGGCCGCGGACGATGGCGGCGTTGGCGAGCACATGCGTATCGAACATCTTGTCCGCCTGCCAGGTCTGCAGTGCGAGCGCGGCCGTGGCGAGCTTCGTCAGCGAAGCCGGAGTGAGTCGTTGTGCGGCATCGAGCTCCTCGATGACACTGTTGTCGTCATCCAGATCTATGGCCGCGGCCGACACGAGCGCGCCGCGTTGCTGCAACGCCTGCAGCGCGTGCCACTGGGCGTGCGCCGGAGCTGCGACGAAAGCGGCGGCGGCAAGGAGCAGCGACAGGATCCCGGCGCGGGAAAGAAATGAGCGGCTGAACATCAGCGGGAACTTACCATATCCCCGCGCGGCCCACTCCCGGGGACATCAGGGAAGAGTGAAGTGGAACACCGCGCCCCGATCGGGCTCGCTCTCCGCCCAGATGCTACCGCCGTGGCGCTCGATGATGCGGCGTGCGAGCGACAGGCCGACTCCAGTCCCCTCGAAGTCCTTGGCGGCGTGCAGGCGCTGGAAGATGCCGAACAGCCGCTCGGCGCGGCGCGGATCGAAGCCCGCGCCGTTATCCCGAACCGAGTAGAGCTTGTGCTCGGCCCCTCCCGGGCCACGGCCGCTTGTCACCGGCCCGCTCGGCGCCGCTGATCTCGATGAGTGCGTTGTCGCGACGGCGTGTGAACTTCAGCGCGTTGGCCACGAGGTTCACCCATACCTGGCGCAACAACGACGGATCGGCCTCGGCGGCGGGCAGATCGCCGATCCTGATTTCGAGTTGGCGCGACGGCTCGGCTGCGTGCAACTCGCGGACGATCTCGTGCACGAGACCGCTGATGTCGACGGGGTGCTTGCTCAAGGGCTCGCGGCCGAGGCGCGCGAGACGCAGCAGATCCTCCGTCAGCTCACTCATGCGCGACGCTTGAGTGGAGATGGTTTCGAGGTGGCGGTGGGCTTCGGGCGGAATGCCGGCGCCGAAATCCTCCTGCACTACGCGCAGCAGCCCGTCGATGGTGCGCAGGGGTGAGCGCAGGTCGTGCGACACGGAGTAGCTGAACGCTTCGAGCTCGCGGTTGCGACCTCAGTCGCGATTGGCGGCCTCCAGCTCCACCGTTCGCGCCGACAGCCGCTCGAGAAGCGCTGCGTTCTCGCGGCGCAACCGCAGCATGGCCTGCGTGCGCGCCAGCACTCGCAGGATCACGCGCAGATCGAAAGGCTTGAGGATGTAGTCGAGCGCGCCGGCCTTCATCGCCTCCACGGCGGTCGCGATGGTGCCGTGCCCGGTCATGACGATGCCCGCGAGCCCCGGGTCGACCGCCCGCGCCGCGTTGAGGAAGGCGATGCCGTCCATGCCGGGCATGGTGAGATCGGTCAGGACGATGTCGAAAGCGCCGGCCCGCAATGTGGCCAGTGCCGCTGGCGCGCTGGTGAATCCCTTGACCGAGTAGCCCTCATCCTCGAGAGTGTTGCACAGCGCCTGCGACCTGAGCCGGCTCGTCGTCGACCACCAGCAGCCGGTTGATTGCCTCGCTTTCCATCGGTTCGCTCCTCCGCCGCGCGAGGATGCCACAATCCCGATGATCTCACCCGGTGCTGTTCAAGACCCGCGACGGCGCGCTAGATGGGGGCGCCGCCCCCGATTCGGGTTCTGACGCCGGCGCATTCGCCCCGTCTGCTGTTGGGCTGCTCCCCGTCCCCGAGAGGCCGGCGCCAGATTGCAGTCGCCTCAGCACGGGCCCCACCGTGCAGGGAAACCGGTCCGACTGGTCGCTATATGGCGCGCCCGGAGAGATTCGAACTCCCGACCTCATGGTTCGTAGCCATGCGCTCTATCCAACTGAGCTACGGGCGCGCCGCGAGATACCGGGCGCTTGGGTCGCGGAATGCCATGAGGAAATGGCCACCCTGCGCCGGGCCGCGAATCCTAGCATGCTCGCGCGCCACGCGTCGAGAACCGTAGCTCGAGCGCTGCAGGGGGGCGATTGCGCGCCGCGGGTCGATTGGCTAGGGTGGGCTCCGGCGACCCTTCAAGAAGCAACTCCAGCGGGGAATTGGCCCATGATCAAAGCGTTCATTCTCGGCGTCATCGTGACCATCCTCGCCGCCGTGGCATGCGTCTACGTGATACTCGCCAAAGGCGCGATTCCCGCGAGCGCCGACTCCGGACCCCTGCCGCTGGAAAGGTGGGCGTCGAGAATGTCGCTGCATGCCACCCTGGCGAAAGAGGCACCGACGACCCCGAATCCTGTGCCGCTGACCGACGCCAATCTCATCGCCGGAATCCAACTCTATGGCCAGCACTGCGCCGTCTGCCACGGCACCGCGATGGGAGATGCGTCCGCCAGCCCAATTGCCAAGGGCGAGTACCCGCGGCCGCCGCAACTCGCAACCGACGGCGTCGAGGACGATTCGGAGGGCGTGACCTACTGGAAGATCGCTCACGGCATCCGCTGGACCAGCATGCCGTCCTGGAAGGCGACGCTGTCCGATCAGCAGATGTGGACCCTGGCGCTCTTCCTGAAGCACATGGACAAGCTGTCGCCGGCCGCCGCGCAGGCGTGGCAGGCCGTGAAGAACTGAGCCGCTCAGTAGGCCGTGCGACCGGCGCGGTCAATCGCGCGCGCGGCGCGCGAGCTCTCCGATCAGCCTCAATCCGGCTTCGATGCGAGCATCCCAACCATGGCCGCAGCTCAGGCGCAGGCAATTGCGGTAGCGCCTGGCGGCGGAGAAGACATCGCCGGGCGTAAAGCAGACACCGCGGGCAAGCGCGGCATCGGAGAGCGGGCGCGTGTCGATTCCGTCAGGCAGCTCGACCCATAGGACGAATCCGCCGGCCGGGCGGCTCACGCGCGTACCTGGCGGAAACGCCTCCTCGATCACCCGCGTCATGCGAGCGATGCCCTCGGCGAAGACCCGGCGGATCCGCCTGAGATGGCTGTCGTAACCGCCGCACGAGAGGAATTCGGCGAGCGCAGCCTGCGGCAGCGCCGGGCCGGAGAGCGTGGCGGCGAGCTTGTGCCCGAGGATCGTTTCCACGTGGCGCGCGGTGGCGAGCCAGCCGATACGGTAGCCTGGAGCGATCGTCTTCGAGAACGAGCCACAGTAGATGCTGTTGGCCGCCGGATCGAAGGCCCCGAACGGCTTCGGTCGGTCGGCACCGAAATAGATATCGCCGTAGATGTCGTCCTCGATCAGCGGCACGCGATGCTTCGCCAGCAGTCGCATCACCTCTCTTTTTTTATCGTCCGGAGTGTTGCAGCCGAGCGGGTTGTTGTAGCTGGACGAGAAGAGGCACGCGGCTACGGCCTTTTGTTTGAGCGTGCGTTCGAGCGCCGCGATATCGACGCCCGCCGCCGGGTCGGTCGGCAGCTCGAGCGCTCTGAGAGACAGCGACTCGAGAATGTGCAGCAGACCGAAATAGACCGGAGACTCGATCGCGATGGCATCGCCAGGCCGGGCAACGGTCCGGAGCGACAACGCCAGCGCTTCCGTGCAGCCGCAGGTGACGATGATGTCCTCGGGCGAGATGCCTTGACCCCAGCGCAGCGCGCGGCGAGCGATCTCCTGCCGCAGCTGCAGGTCGCCTTTGGGGTGGGTATAGATGTTGTATTGCGCGCCTTTGAGGCGCGCCGCCCGGGCCAGGAAGCGATCCAGGCGCCCGCCAGCCAGCAATTCGGCGCTCGGGATGGCGCAGCCTAGCGGGACCAGGCGCGGGTCGGCGGCATACTCGAGCAGCCGCTGGACGGTGGTCGATATGGAGATCCGGGTAGGCGTCGCCGACGGACTGGAGACGGCGGGTGCGCGGAGTGAAGTCGCAGGACGCCGCGCCACGTAGAAGCCCGAGCGGGGTCGCGCCTGCAGGATTCCCCGATCCTCGAGCAGCTGATATGCCTGAAGAGCGGTCGAGAGACTGGCACCATGGTCCTTGCACAGGCTCCGCAGAGAGGGTGCGCGGGTGCCGGGGAGGAGCGCACCGTCCTCGACGGCCTGAGCGATGACGTCAGCCAGCACTTCGTATCGGTGGCGCAGATTCCCGCCCATGCGAACCTCTTTCTGTTCTGGTCTCAGAAAGAGAAAAGTGTATCTGTTATTGCGCCGTTTCGCCGGCGATGATCATCGTCGGCGGGAGGCACGCATGAACCATCGACCGATCAACCTGCAGGAAAAATTCGCGCTCTTCCAGGAGCGGTGGCAGCCCAAGGTCATCGCCGAGATGAACGATTACCAGTTCAAGCTGGCACGGCTCGAAGGTGATTTCATCTGGCACGATCATCCGGAAACGGACGAGACCTTCATCGTGCTGGAGGGGACACTACGCATCGATCTGGAGGACGGGGTCATCCGCCTGGGCGCGGGCGAGATGTGCGTCATTCCGAAGGGAGTCAGGCATAGGCCGTGCGCCGAGGGAGAGGTGAAGCTCATGTTGATCGAGCCGCGCGGCACCTTGAATACGGGTCACGAAGGCAGTGACCGTACGGCGCCGAACGACGCCTGGATTTGAAGGCGCACTTGTCCGTTCATAACGTTGGTTCGTACACCGTCTCCGACGAGTCCACCCGCCTCGACCTGCGTGCGATCCACGCCTATCTCAGGCGAGCCTATTGGTGCCCCGAAATCCCGTTCGAGACGGTGAGAAGAGCCGTCCGCAGCTCGCTGTGCGTCGGCGCCTATGACTCCGCCGGCGCACAAGTCGGTCTCGTCAGGGTGATCTCGGACTATGCGACGTTCTGCTATGTGTGCGACGTCTACGTGCTCGAGAGCCACCGCGGGCAGGGGTTGTCGCAGGCGATGCTCGCAATGATCATGGAGCACCCGCAGCTTCAAGGCCTGCGCCGCTGGAGCCTCGTGACCGCCGACGCCCACGGGCTCTATCAGCGGTTCGGATTCGAGCCCGTCGCGCAGCCGGAGCGGCACATGGAACGCCTCGACCCCGACATCTATCGCTCGAGATGACCCTTCAGGCTAAGCGCTCGTCCGCTGCGCCTGCCGCTGCTGTTCCCGGCGCTGCTGCCTTTCCTCGCGCTCCTTCTTCTTTGCCATGTGGTGGCCGACGATGCAGCCGGCCGCCGCGCCCAGCACCGCGTGATGGTGTGCGACATGCCCTGCCACAGCGCCCACCGCGGCACCCTTGAGGCAGCCCTTGGCCTGCACGCCGTTCGCCGCGGCGAGCAGCAGAGGCGCAGCCGCCAGCAGCGCAACCCATTGTTTCAATTTGGTCGAGACCATCCGGGAATCCTCGTCGCGTTTCACTTGTGCGCTTAACACCGCAGCGCGCCAAAGGTTACAGGGACTTCGGCCTGCTAGGACCGCGGGCGCCCGAGGTCTTGCAGAATCGGGCAGTCCGGGCGCTGATCCCCGTGGCAGTGCCGCGCGAGCTCCGTCAGCGTGTCGCGGATCCGCGTGAGCTCGGCGAGCTTCTGATCGACGTCGGCAATATGCGCCAGGGCGAGCCGCTTGACGTCCTCGCTCGCTCGCCGACGGTTGCGGTAGAGCGCCAGAAGCTTGTCTATCTCCGGCAGCGAAAAGCCAAGATCGCGCGCGCGGCGGATGAAACGCAGCGTCTGCACGTTGCTCTCATCGTATGCCCGGTACCCATTGGCCAGCCGCTCCACGGGTTTCACCAGGCCGAGCTGCTCGTAGAAACGGATGGTTTTCGGCGGCACCCCCGAGTTCGCGGCAGCCTGCCCGATCGTCATCACGGCTCTGCTCTTCATCTCACGCTCTGCGGGCGGCTGCCGGACGCCAGCGTCGCAGCAGCAGCGCATTCGATACCACGGTGACCGATGACAGCGCCATGGCCGCGCCGGCGATTACGGGATTCAACAATCCGAATGCCGCCGCCGGCAGGCCAATGACATTGAAGATGAATGCCCAGAACAACCCCTGCCTGATCTTACGGTAAGTTGCGCGGCTGATGGCGATGGCGTCACCGAGCAGCCGCGGATCACCCCGCATCAGGGTTACCCCCGCCGTCTGCATCGCGATGTCCGCGCCCGTACCCACCGCGAAGCCGACATCGGCCGCGGCAAGAGCGGGCGCATCGTTCACACCGTCACCCACCATGCCCACCTGTTGGCCTTGCCCCTGCAGCCGCCGCACCTCGGCCGCCTTCTCCTGCGGCATGACGCCGGCCAACACGCGGCCAATCCCGAGCTGCGCAGCCACCACGGCGGCGGTCCGCTCGTTGTCGCCCGTCAGCAGCACGGTCGCGATGCCGATCGCATCCAGATGGCGCAGCGCCGCGGCCGCTTCGGGTTTGATCGGGTCCGCGACACCGATCAGGCCCAGCCATCCGGACTGTGGATCGAGTGTCCCAACCCACATCACGGTCCGCCCCTGCTCTTCCAGCCGCGCTGCCTGCGCTTCGCCGTCCTCGAGGGGGATGCCATGCTGCTGCATCAGGCGACGATTGCCGATGACAACCCGCCTGCCCGCGACGCGAGCCGTCAGTCCGAGGCCGGCATGACTCTGGAACTCCTCGAGAAACCGGGACGAGGGTCTCTCGGGTGCGAGCTCCCGAGCCTTCGCCAAAACCGCACGCGCCAGCGGATGCTCACTGCCCGCCTGCGCCGCCGCCGTGAGCCGCAACAGCTCATGCTCCGAAACGCCGTTGGGGATGACGTCCGTAACCGCCGGCTTGCCCTCAGTCACCGTACCGGTTTTATCCAGAACGAGCGTATCGAGCCGATGCGCGCGCTCGAGTGCCTCCGCGTCGCGAATGAGAATGCCGCTTTTCGCAGCCACGCCGGTGCCGACCATGAGTGCCGTCGGCGTGGCGAGGCCGAGTGCGCACGGGCACGCGATTACCAACACCGACACCGCCGCGATGAGTCCGAGCGCGAAATGGCCGGCGATGAGCCACCATCCGAGCAAGGCTGCCGCCGAGATGGCCAGCACCACCGGGACAAAGACGCCGGCGATCCGGTCGACGAGGTGTTGTACCGGCGCCTTCCTGAGCTGCGCACCTTCGACCAGCGCGATGATTCGCGACAGTGACGAGTCGTTGCCGACCGCCGCCGCCCGAATATGCAACAGTCCGTGGCCGTTGATGGACCCGCCGGTCACCTTGTCCGCGGCGACTTTCGCAACCGGCAGGCTTTCACCGGTCAACAGACTCTCGTCGACTTCGCTCTGGCCGCCGATCACGACACCATCGACCGGGAGACGCTCGCCGGGCCGCACCACCACGACATCGCCGACGGCCACGGCATTCGCGGCAATCTCGATCTCCTCCGCGCCGCGGACGACCCGCGCCCGCTCCGGTCGCAGCGACATCAGCGCCTCGAGCTGCCCGGTGGTGGAGCGCTTGGCCCGCGCTTCCAGCCATTTGCCTGCCGTGACCAGCGCGATCACGACGGCCGCGGAGTCGAAATAGAGACCCGCCCCTGCCGGGCTCGCCAGCAGCAGGTAGACGCTGTAGAAATAAGCGGCAGAGGTGCCGAGAGCCACCAACAGGTCCATGTTCCCCATCCGGGCCCGCAGCGCCTTCCAGGCGCCGACATAGAACCGCGCTCCGATGAGAAACTGGACCGGCGTCGCCAGCAGCAGCTGCAGCCAGCCAGGCAGCGCGATGCCCATCATGGGCGCGAAGAAAGGAACGCTGAGCGCCGCCGCGATGATCAGCCGCCGGGTCTCGGACTGCGCCCGCCGCGCCTCGGCGGCCGTGATCTCCCGATCCCGCTCCCGGCCGTTCGTCACCAGTTCCGCCTCGTATCCGGCCCGCCGGACCGCGGCGATCAGATCGGCCGGGCTCAGTCCCTCCGCCTCGCCTTCGACCGAGCCGCGGTTGGTGGCGAGATTCACCTCCGCGCGCACCACGCCGGGGGCGGCCGCAAGCGCCCGCTCCACCCGCAACGCGCAGGTAGCGCAGGTCATTCCGGAGATGGCGAGCGCGTGCCTCATCGCTCAGGTAACGCTGCGTCGAAGCCGGCAGCCTGCACGGCACGCAGAAGATCCTCCGCGCGAGCCGTCCCGGTCACGTTGGCGCAGCCGCCGGCGAGGTCCACCCGCGCCGCAGCGACACCAGGGACCGCGGACAGGGCACGAGTGACCGCACCGGCGCATCCGCCGCAGGTCATGCCCGAGATCGCCAGCACCACCGCAGCCTCCTTCGAGCCTTGGATAGTCATCGACCCACTCCTTCCAGTTCACTGGAACCTATATAGAGCTTCCCGCCACTGGAAGGTCAAGCGCTATCGCGCCGTCATGCGCGCGATACGGTCGCCGCATACATTTCGGTGCGGCTCATGCGCTAGTATCGACGCTCGGCCCAGTGGATAACCGAGGCAGTGCTATGACGGCAGAAACCTTTCCCGATCGACCTCAAGCAGCTGCGGCCGCTCAAGCTCGATCCGGAACTCGGCACCCTGACCGATGCGCAGAAAGCGGACCTGCGCCACAACATCCAGCTCTGCCGCGACACCATCGTGTTCTTCACGGCCCTGGCCGGCGCCAAGGGCCTTTCCGGCCACACCGGCGGCGCCTACGACACCGTGCCCGAAGTCATGATCATCCGCGCCTTCATCGCCAACGGCGCGCCGATCGTGCCGGTGTTCTATGACGAGGCCGGCCACCGCGTCGCGACGCAATATCTGCTGTGCGTGCTGAACGGCGCGATGCCCGCCGAGAGGCTGCTGCACTACCGCGAGTTCGACAGCGGGCTGCCCGGGCCACCCGGAGAAGATGCTGACGCCCGGCGTCGAATTCAGCTCCGGCCGCCTCGGCCACCTCTGGGCCTTCTGCAATGGCGTCGCCATGGCCAACCCCGGCAAGGCGGTCGTCCTGCTGGGATCGGACGGCAGCCAGATGGAGGGCGACAACGCCGAGGCGGCGCGCCTGGCCGTCGGCAAGCAGCTCAACGTCAAAGTGCTGATCGACGACAACAACGTCACCATCGCCGGCCACCCGCAGGAGTACATGCCCGGCTACGACCTGACCCGCACGCTCGCCGGCTACGGCCTGCACCACCGAGACGACCATGGGCGAGGACCTCGATGCGCTCTACGTCGACCTGTGCCGCGCCTTCTCCGACACGCGGCCGCACGCGCTGATCATCAAGCGGCCGATGGCCCCGGGCATTGCCGGCGCCGAGGGCAGTCCGCATGCGCACGAGGTGCTCAAGACCGAGACCGCGATCGAGTACCTCGAAGCAGCGCGGCGGCTACGAGCAGGCGATCGCGATGCTCAAGGCGGCCAGCCCGACAAGAGCCCGCTCACCTACAGCGGCTCGAGCGGCGTCGGCAAGAACCGCGACGATTTCGGCAAGATCATCAACGAGATTCTCGATGGCATGAGCGAGAGCCAGCGCATCGCCAGCGTGAAGGTGTTCGACAACGACCTCGAGGGCTCCTGCGGCCTGCACCACATCCGCAAGAAGCATCCGGAGGTGTTCGTGCGCGGCGGCATCATGGAGCGCGGCAACTACTCCGCCGCCGCGGGCTTCGGCGCGGAGCCCGGCAAGCAGGGCATCTTCGCCACCTTCAGCGCCTTCCTGGAGATGTGCATCAGCGAGATCACCATGGCGCGGCTGAACTTCTCCAATGTGCTGGCGCATTTCAGCCACAGCGGCGTCGATGACATGGCGGACAACACCTGCCATTTCGGCATCAACAGCATGTATGCCGACGGCGGCGTTGACGCCGGTGCATGGCGAGGACACGACCCGGCTGTACTTCCCGGCCGACCAGCATCAGTTCGCCGCCTGCGTGAAGCGCATCTTCAACGATCCGGGCTGCGCTTCGTGTTCACCACCCGCGCGCCGGTGCCGGACATCCTCGGACGAGGACGGCAAGCCGCTCTATCAGGGCAAGCCGTTCGAGCCCGGCAAGGACGACATCGTGCGCGAAGCGCCGGCCGGGCGGCGGCTACGTCGTCGCGATCGGCGAGACGGTCTACCGCGCGCTCGATGCGGTCATCGGGCTGCAGGAAGCAGGGCGTGAAGGTCGGCCTGATCAACAAGCCGACACTGAACGTGGTCGACCGCGGACATGATGCAGCGGCTCGCGGCCGCGCCCTTCGTGCTCGTCGCGGAGGCTGGAACGTCAAGACCGGGCTGGGCAGCCGCTTCGGCAGCTATCTGCTGCAGGCCGGCTTCAAGGGCCGCTACGACCACATCGGCACCAACCGCGAAGGCTGCGGCGGCCTGTGGCAGCAGATGGGCTATCAGGGCCTCGATCCGGCGGGAATCACAGCAGGCCGTCCAGGCTTTGCTCTAATCGAGCTCGAGCCCCGGGTGAATCCGGCCCCTTGGGTTAACCCTTGCAATACGGATGAGAATGATTATCATTTGACTTCTGATCCGCATCATCGCATACGGGAGAAGTCTTGTGATCGGGCAAAATTCAGGTGCCTTCTCGGGCAGCAGCGATGTGAGTCTCAGTCGGGTCGCCGGATCCCTGGGGCTGTTTCTGCCTTGGGTATTGGGTCCGGCCGCCGCGCACGCTGCTGAGCCCTCCTGCCGCCGCAGCTCCGACGCCACAGCCGTCCGCCAGCGATTCGGATGCCAACCCGGACAGACTCAAGCAAGTCACCGTCAACGGCGTGCGGACCCTATTGCACGACAAGCTGGCGCAGAGTGAGCAGAACGCGCCGCAATCGATCACGGTCGTGAGCAGCAAGCTGATGGCCGCGCAGGCGACTACGAATCTGGAGGACGCGCTGCGGAACGTCCCCGGCATTACGCTGAACGCCGGTGAGGGCGCGGCGCGCGGCGATACGGTCAATCTGCGCGGCTTCTCAGCCTTCAATGATTTCTTTCTCGACGGCATCCGCGACGCGGCGGTATACACCCGCGACGATTTCGACCTGCAGTCGGTCGAGGTCCTGAAAGGACCCGCCGGCAGTGCTGTTCGGTCGCGGCTCGACCGGCGGCGCCATCAACCAGGTGAGCAAGGCGCCGCTGCTGACCCCTTTCGAAGACGTCTCGACGGAGTTCGGCACCAACGACCTC
The DNA here is from genome assembly GCA_963726045.1 of uncultured Pseudomonadota bacterium. GTDB lineage: Bacteria > Pseudomonadota > Gammaproteobacteria > Steroidobacterales > Steroidobacteraceae > 13-2-20CM-66-19. The sequence goes on along the minus strand of CAVSAZ010000004.1, from coordinate 1,146,909 downwards.
TACCGCGCCACTGCCGACCTGGATACGCCGATCAGCCAGACGGCGGCGGTGCGTCTCAATCTGATGGGGCAATCCTCCGCCGTCGCGGAGCGGGACGATGTCCGCAATCGGCGCTGGGGCGTGGCGCCCGCGGTCGCGTTCGGCTTCGGCGACCAGGACTCGCTGATTCTGGCGTATCTGCATCAGCAGGAAGACGACGTATCGGACACGGGCATCCCGTTCGTGGACGGACGCGTAGCCCCGGTGCCCCGAGACGCGTTCTTTGGGCTCGCTTCCGACAGCGCCACCACGGACGATGACATCCTCACCGCCCGCTATCGGCACGACTTCAGCGACAACGTCTCGCTCGACAACACCGCGCGCTATGCCCACTACGAGTTCGACTACCAGTTCGACTCGCCGAACTTCGGCGACAACACGCCCGACCGCGGCGACGCCGCTCGGCGACATTCTGGTCGGCCGGGACGCCCCGGCCAGCTCCGGCGTGCAGACCAATCTGGACGATCAGCTCGATCTGACCGCGCACTTCGACACCGGCTTCATTGCCCACACGCTGGTGACCGGCATCGAGATCGCGCGCCAGACCTCGGATCTCGATCGCTATCCGAACCCCTTCAACACGAACAACAGCTGGATTCCGCGAGACTCCGCTCCTGGACCCGGACCCGAACGAGTCTCGGCCCGGCCGAGCCGGTCGCCTCCAGGCAGGACACCACCGCGCCCTCGGGCGGCGCCTATGTGCATCGACACGCTGGGCTGGGGCAGTACGTCAGTCTGACCGGCGGCTTCCGTTACGACGACTTCTCCGCCAGCTACAACAGCCTGACGGTACAGACCGGCGCGCTGCTGCGCCTGCATGAGCTCAACCGGCTCGGCAGCCCGCGCGCCTCGCTGGTCATCAAGCCGACGCCGCGGCAGACCTATTATTTTTCGTACGGCACCTCGTTCGACCCTTCGGCGGAGGCGCTGACGCTGACGACCAAGACCGCCGACCTCGGGCCGGTCAAGGCCAAGAGCTTCGAGGTGGGAGCGAAGTCGCAGTGGCTGGACGGCCGGCTGATGCTCACGCAGGCGCTGTTTCGCACCGAGGTGGACAACGCTCAAACCAACGACCCCGACAACCCGACGATCACGGTGCTGAACGGCAACGAGCGGGTCGACGGGCGTGGAGCTTGCAGGCCATCGGCCGTCTGACGCGGCACTGGGAGCTCTTCTCCGGCTACACCTATCTCGACGGACGGACGCTCGCCTCCGGCACTGCCCGCCTACGTCGGCAAGGTGATGCCGAACACCGCGCACAACCAGCTCAATCTGTGGACGGAGTACGAGCTGCCGCGAGGCTGGGAGGTCGGCGGCGGCGGCAACTGGCTGAGCCATCGCTTCGCCGACAGCGCCGAGACGGCCTACGTGCCGGGCTACGTCGTCTGGAACGCCATGGTCTCCTACCATGCCAGCCAGCGACTCAGTCTGCAGCTGAATGGCTTCAATCTGTTCAACAAGCTCTACTACGACGGCCTCTACTACACCAGCGCGGCGGAGAACCACGCGATCCCGGGCGCCGGACGAAGCGTCGCGCTGACGCTTCACTGGAAGCTGTGACGCGATGATCGTCCGCATCCCGGGATTGCTCGACGCGCAGCGGCTCGCGGCGATCGCAGACGCTGCTCGCGGGAAGCGACCTGGGAGGACGGCCGGGCGACCGCCGGGTTCCAGTCCGCGCAGGTGAAGCACAATCTGCAGCTCGCGCAGAGCTCGGCCGCGGCGCGGCAGGCGGGCGAGATCGTCCTGCGGGCGTTGGAGCGCCACCCCGACTTCATCAGCGCCGCCCTGCCGCGTCACGTCTATCCGCCGCTCTTCAACCGCTACGAGCCGGGCATGTCCTTCGGTGACCACGTCGACAACGCGGTGCGGCAGATTCCGGGTACGCACCATCGGCTGCGCATCGATGTCTCCGCGACGCTCTTTCTCTCGCCCGCCGAGCGACTATGACGGCGGCGAGCTGGTCGTCGAGGACACCTTCGGCACGCACGCCGTGAAGCTGGCCGCAGGCGACCTGGTCGTCTATCCGGCATGCAGTCTGCATCGTGTCGCAGCCCGTGACCCGCGGCGCGCGCGTGGCGGCCTTCTTCTGGGTGCAGAGCATGGTGCGCGACGATGGCGCGCGAGCCACGCTTTTCGAGATGGACACGGCCATCCGCGAGCTCACCGCCTCCGGAGCCGATGGCGGCGCACTGCTGCGCCTGACGGCTTGCTATCACAACCTGCTGCGTCGGTGGGCGGAGGTCTAGACGCGATGGCACTGACGCGCGCGCAATTCGAGCGGGCCGCCGCCATGGAGGAGAACCAGCAGAGGCTCGCCCGTCTCGCGCGCATGAGCTATGGCTCGCTGCACGCACTGCTGGCCGGCGATCCGATGGAAGCGGCGGCTTGGGTGCGCGGCGCCGCCGAATGCGGCGTCGCGGCGGCGCAGCTGCGTCTGGGCAGAATGCTGCTCGATGGCGGCGGAGTGAAGCCGGACGAGCAGGCGGCATTCGGCTGGTTCGCGCGCGCCGCGGCCCAGGGCGACGCCGAGGCGATGAACATGGTCGGCCGCTGCCACGAGAACGGCTGGGGTGTTCCGGTCGACCTGGAAGCGCGCCGCCGCGAGCTACCGTGCTTCGGCCGACGGCGGCCACGACTGGGGGCAGTACAATCTCGGCAGCCTGCTGTTCGATGGCCGCGGAGTCGCGCTCGACCGGCCGCAGGCGCTGCGCTGGTTTCTGCGAGCCGCATCGCAGGGCCACGGGCGGGCGATGAACCTGGTTGCGCAGGTGTCTGGAAGAGGGCTGGGGCTGCGGCCGCAGCGCGGAAGACGCGGCTACTGGTATTACCAGTCGGCGCGGTCGGGCTACTTTCGCGGCCAGTTCAACTATGCCGTCCTTCTGCGCGAGCGCGGGCTCCCCGAGGCAGCCGCGGACTGGTTCCTGAAGGCGGCGGTTGGCGGTAGCGCGAAAATGCGCCGAGCCATCGCCTCCGTGCTGACGGCCGCGACTCATCCGGCGCTCCAACGGGTCCGCGCGCGCGTCCTGGAGCTTTCGGCGAGAGTCGCCGAACGGCTAGGCACTGTCACGGCACGCGCCAAAAAGGGAACAATTGAGGCCCGGGAATGCTCTCCCGCGGCCAAATCGGGAAAAACTCCCTTGTCGTCTCCGCCGGAGGCTCTTGCACCGTAAGCTGCCGTGAACAAAGAGACCAAGACCTTCCGGCACCGGAATCGCATCGGCTTCGCTCGCGGGATGCATCTGCATCGGCGCGCTCGGATTGCACTGCGGTATTGCACCGGCGCAGGCGCGGCCGACTACCGATGCCGCCGCCAACCCACCACCGCTGCAGGAGTTGCCGCAGGTCCTGATCATCGGCAATACGCCGTTGCAGGGATTTGGCGTGCCCTTGAACGAGGTCTCCGTCGAACGTCCAGACCGCAACCGGCGCGGACCTGGAGCGCGAGCAGTCGCTGGACATCGCGGATTACCTCGACAACAACTTCAGCGGCATCAACGTCAGCGAGAGCGCCGGCAATCCGTTCCAGATCGATGTTTACTATCACGGCTTCACGGCCTCGCCCCTGCTCGGAACACCCGAGGGACTATCCGTTTATGTCGACGGCGTCCGGGTCAATGAATCGTTCGGCGACACCGTCAACTGGGACCTGATTCCGGAGTCCGCGATCAACGCCGTGTCGCTGATCTCGGGCTCCAATCCCGTGTTCGGGCTCAACACGCTCGGCGGCGCAATCTCGATTCAGACCAAGAACGGCCGTGATGACCCCGGCAGCGAGATCGAGGCCTATGGCGGCTCCTTCGGACGGCGCTCCTGTCGAAGCGCAGACCGGCGGCACGCTCGGCGCGTTCGACTACTTCTTCAGCGGCAACTACTTCGATGAGACCGGCTGGCGCGATTTCGGCAGCTCGCGGGTCTGGCAGGGGTTCGCCAAGGCGGGGTGGCAGACCGCCGCGACGGACCTGCATCTGAGCTATACCTATGCGGACGATTTCCTCTGGGGCGACGGCGCGACCCCGCTGAGCATGCTCTCCTACCTGCGCGAGCAGACCTATACGCCCGACTACACCCAGAATCTGATGCACTTCGTGAACCTGACGGGCACCCAGATACTGGGCGATCACCTGCTGCTCTCCGGCAATGCGTTCTACCGGTACGTGAACACCGGCGTGCTCAACGGCAACGTCAATGACTTCTATCTGGAGGACAACTACGCCGGGCCGCCGACCGACTGCACGGACCCGGGCGCCAATCCGGCGACGCTGGCGTACTGCGCCCCGGGCCAGGACGCCACATCGCACTCTCAGCCAGCGCTCGAAGGGATTCGGGCTGCAGCTCACCGATTCAGCGGCGGTTCTGAGCTGGAAGAACCAGGGCGTGGTCGGAGTGGACTATGACGATTCTCGAGACAGCTTCAACGAATGCAACCAGTACGGCGGGATCGCGCCGGACCATCAGCTGGTGTACGAACCCAGCCCCTACAACGCTTCCCCTTGGTCTCCGTGGGTGGCAGCAACAAAATCCTCGGCGCCTACTTCACCGACACGCTCTCGCCGAGCGGCCTGGTGCACCTCACTGTCGCTGCGCGTTACAACCGCAACAGCGAAACGATCGGCGGTATCTCGGTAGACGCGGACCCTGGCGACTACGGCAACGGCTTTCTCATCGCCGCACCAGTCACCGGCGACCACACCTTCACGCCGCCTCAATCCGTCGCTCGGCTTCACGCTCACCCCCACCGACTACACCACCTATTACGCCAACTTCAACGAGGCGAGCCGCGCGCCCACGGTGATCGAGCTCGGCTGCGCGGACCCCGCCGTACCGTGCGGCCTGCCGGATGATTTCGCTGCCGACCCGGACCTCAAGCAGGTCGTGGCACGGACCTTCGAGATCGGACTCCGCGGCAACCTGGCCGACCAGACCTTCAATTGGTCGGCGGACGTGTTCCGCACGGTCAACAGCAACGACATCCAGTTCGTCGCCACGAGCATCAATGCGGGCTTTTTCGATAACGTCGGCAACACCCGCCGGCAGGGCCTGGATGTCGCCTTCGGCGGCAGGGAATCCGGGCTCGCCTGGAAACTCGCTTACAGCTACGTTCAGGCGACATTCCAATCGAGCTTCGTCGTCAATGCGTCGTCGAACAGTACGGCCGATGCCTTCGGCAATGTCGAAGTGCAGCCGGGAGACCGCATGCCGCTGGTGCCGCTGCACAACGGGCGGCTGACCCTCGACTATGAGCTCAATGCGCACGTGGACGTCGGCGCGAACCTGATCGCCGTTTCCGGCTCGTACCTGCACGGAAATGAAAACAACGCCAACGTGGCCGCAACCACCGACGCCGCGTCTGGGGCCTACATCTCCCCGGATGGCACGGGTCGGATCCCGGGATATGTGCAACTGGACTGCAATGGCACCTATCGACTTCAACGAGCACGTCGCGATTTTCGCGCGCATGAGCAACGTCCTGAACAAAAACTATTACACCGCCGGCTTCCTGACGCAGAACGTGTACACCCCGAACGGCACGTTCATTGCCGACCCGAGCAACTGGACCAATGAGAACAATGTGGTCCCGAGTGCCCCGCGCGAGATCTGGGGCGGGGTACGCGTGACATTCTGAGGCTCGTGGACTACCACCTCAGACGTGATTGTCGGACGTCAGCTCGAAGGAAATGACCTCGTAGTGCTCATTCAACAGCGCGATGAGGTCCAGAGGTGGTCCTTCGGTCTCGGCCTGCCGCCAGGAAAGCTCGAAGCAGAGGCATAGCTGGGGCGAGTTCTCGCAAACGGTCTGGCTGCGCAGGGTGGCGCTGTAACGCCGGGGCGCGAGCAACCTGGCCAGGTGGACCTGCGAGAACGACCCGAGCTCGCCCTTGAGGCAAACCAGGCAGCGGTGGTCGCGCGGGATGCGCACGTCGAGCGCCTCGAGCACCCATAGGGTGAATACGGTGAGACCTGTCGCGCAGACTCCCAGCGCGAGCTGGCCACCGCCGATGCACAGCCCGATGACGGTGACGACCCACAGCGTCGCAGCGGTGGTCACCCCGGTGATCATGTTGCCGCGCCGCAGAATCGTGCCCGCGCCTATGAAGCCTACGCCGGTCAGGATGCCCAGCGGCATGCGCATCAGATCCATCACCCCGAACGAGCCGGGGTTCTTGCCTCCAACCGACAGCAAGATGTTGGCCTGGATCATGGCCACGCAAGCAGCGAGCGCCACCAGGATCGTGGTTCGCAATCCCGCCGCGTGACCACGCACCCCACGATTCAATCCTACGAGCGCGCCGGCGAGGAGCGTGAGGACGAGACGAAGACCGATGTCTTCCCAGGTCGGGTATAGGGGCATGGGAGCGTCCGGAAACCTTTCTCGCGCTAGATCAGCCTGGCGGCAGTCGAAGCATCCCGGGTGCCCGACCTGCGCTCATCGGCGCAGTGATCGCGGGGCGCGCCCACGCGTCTAGGGCATGAGCTGCCTGATGTCAATCGATCCGTTGCCAGAGTAAGACATATTATTTATTTGTGGTATTCTCACATGCTGTGGAACTAAACAGGCAGATCTTTCTTTATAAAGCATGAGCTTAGCTTAACTTTGGCTTCGCAACAGATCGTTGTATTTTTGATACGTCAAGCCGGTGGTGGCCATTCTGTAGCGTTGCCGGCACCCAAGGAGTGACCATGAAGATGAAGCGAGCCCTCCTCGCAATTGCCCTCGCCGCGCCTGTCATCGCTGCGGCAGGTGATGCCGACCATTGGTACCTGGAGCCTGAGATCGGCGGCATCTCGCCGGACTACAAGCGCGGGCTCCAGGATCAGAACTGGCTTTTCGGCCTCGCGCTCGGACGCGAGATCAACGAGTACTTCAATATCGAGCTGAATACACAAGCGGACCGGCTCAACTATCACAGAGTTCCCGGGAGCTTCTACACCTACAGCGCAACGCTGGACGCCCTCGCCATCCTCAACCGCCAGGGGACGGTCTCCCCCTATCTCCGGCTGGGCGCGGGGGTGCTACGGAACACGCCGAGCGGAACACTGTTTCCGGCACCCAGTCAGACGCACTTCGGGACCGACGCGGGCATCGGCACTTACTTGAATTTGTGGCGGAGCGAGGACGAGACAGCGGCGTTCTCATTGCGGCCCGAGATCAAGGTCCTGTGGGACGACCCTGGACGCGGACAACACCTCGACGACTTGGTAGCGACCCTGGGCTTCCAGTACGATTTCGGCGGCCAGCCGGTGGCGCCACCGCAGGCTGCGCCGCCGCCGCCACCCCCGCCGCCACCCGCTGCTACGCAGGCAGCGCCGCCCGAAGCGGCACAGCCCGCTCCTCCGCCGCCCGTCCAGGTGCCGTCCAAAGGTTCCGTGACGCTTACGGGTGTTACGTTCGCGTACGACTCAGCGCGCCTCACCGCCTCGTCCAGCCCGGTGCTCGACGGAGTGGCCACCGGCCTCAAACAGCACCCGCATCTGAAAGTCGAGCTGCAGGGGTACACCGACAGCAAGGGGTCGGCCGCCTACAACCTTCGGCTGTCACGCAAACGAGCTGACGCCGTGAGGGAGTATCTGGTCGGGGACGGCGTGGACCCGTCGCAGCTTACCGCACGCGGCTACGGCAAGGAGCACCCTGTCGCGAGCAACAGCACAGCCGACGGCCGGTCGCAAAACCGGCGGGTGGTACTGGAAGTGTTGAGCAATCCCAGCGGCGTCAAGGTGAAGGGCCAAGGCTCTACCGACTGACAGCCACGGGCGGCACGGTGGTGCGTCGCGCCACCGTGCCGTACAGCCCGCCAAGGAGGAGGGAAAAGATCAGGCACAACCACGGAAACACATCGCCTATCCGCGTGTAGAGCGTCGGCCCCGGACCGAGCGGAAGATCAGCGACTACCATGGTCAGGCCGGTCGGCGCGTCCTTCTTCACAGCGACCAGCCGCCCTTGCGCATCGGACGCGATCACCAAACCCTCGTGGGCGGGCCGCACCATGGCGAAGCCGTCCTCTACTCCGCGCATCACGGCCATGCGTCCGTGCTGCCACCGGTCGATGCCGAAATCACCCGCCGGCACACCGATCAGGCGTGCCCCTCGCGCGGCGTCGGGGCGGATGGTGCTCGGAAAATCCATGTCCTTGCAGATCTCCATGGCGCGGCCATGACCCAGCCAACCGGAGACCTGACCCGGCGTGAAGCGATCTTCCAGTCCCGGCACCGGGTGGCGCTTGTCGTAACGCACTACTGACCCGTCGGGCGTGATCGACAGCGCGAAATCCGCCGGCGGCGTATTGGAGTGAAAGCCGGCAATGACCTGTACACCGGTTTGCTTGGAGGCAGCGACCAAAGGCGCAACAGTCGCACTCTGCGCGTCGGGGTTCGACGCGATGTCACCCTCGGACGTTACTACGAACTTCGCGCCTTGGGCGGCAGCCGCGCGTATGTCACCTGCGTACGTCTCCGCGACCGCGCGATCGGCGGACAGGGAATGCGCGCGCCAGGCGGCAGACAACGCTGTTTGGTCGACGATTGCCGCCACTCTCATGGTTTCGGGTTGCGGCCGCTCCAGCCGCACGACTCCGAACGCCACATTGGCCGCGCATATGAGAAAGCCCAGAGCGATCGCGACCGCTGTCTGCCGGTGCGGCCGCAAAGCCATGGCAAGCGTATTGGCAAAGAGACAGATCAGGAACGTGACCGCAGACAATCCGAGCAATGAGGCGCTCTGGATGAGAACGGGCGCCGACACCGTGCCGTAAGCGAACGCCCCGTACGAGCCGTTGGGGCTGCGAATCTCCATGAGGAATTCGATGGCGGTCCAACAGGCCGGAAATGCGAATAGGGTGGCAGGCGGTGTCCCACGGCGCTGTACGAAGCGCGCGAACCACACCGCAGTGCAAAAAAGCGCGACGTAGACCGAGAGGACCGGGATGAGGACGCCCAGAGGCGGCGTGTATGAAAGCTGCAGCAGGTAGGCTACGCTCAACAGCATCGCGGTTGCGCTCGCGGCCATGACCTGCCAGGTAGGCGTCTTTCCGTACGCGAGCCACAGCAGCGGCAGCGGCGCGAACCAGGTGAGTATCCATACATTGGCGAATCCCTGCGACAGATAGAACATCATGCCGCTCAACACGGCGGCCAGTACGGGAATCATGTGCTCTCTCCAGGGCATTTGAGGGAATCGAGGAAATGCCGCTGCGCCGCGCGGTAGAGAGTGCGGAACTGTTTGTCGCCGCCGAATCGCCTGGCGCGGTGCATCGAGACGAAGCCCTGGCCGAAGGCCGCAAGCGCCAGAGCAGCCTCGAGCGTTGGCTCGTCACGCAGACGGCCCTCGGCCTTCGCCTGATCGATGCGTGCCATGATCATCGCAATCGCCGGCGAGCGGCCCGCCGCAAAGTCGTCAGGAAACCGGCGCGCCGCCGGCGCGGGCAGGAAGAAGGCTGCATCGAATCGGTGGGGCTGCGCGAGAGCGAAATCGAGGTAAGCCTCCCCCAGCGCTTCCAGCCACTCCAACGGGTCGCGCACGCGGATGCCGCGGACGATCTTCTCCCAGGCGGCGAGACCGTCCTCCATCAGAGCATTGAGCAACGCGTCCTTGTCCGCGAAATGGCGGTAGAGCGCCATCGGCGACAGCTCTGCCCGCTGCGCCACCCTGCGGATGGTGAGGCCCTCCAGCCCATGAGATTCGAGCACGGCCTTGGCGGCCGCGAGTATGCGATCCTTGGTCATGCGTACACTGTACACTGGTTTGTGTACGCTGTACACATCCAGAATACGCGAGGCGTCTTCCAGGGGGAATCCATCTTGGCTCACCGAGTGCTCGTCCTTTACGGGTCTTATCGGTCGGATCGGCGCGGCATCCGGCTCGCCGACTATCTCGTGCGCGCGCTGCGGTCCCGGGGCGAAGACGTGGAATTGATCGATGCGAAAGCGGTCGGCCTGCCCATGCTCGACCGAATGTTCAAGGAATACGAGCCGGGCCGCGCGCCGGAGGCAATGGCCAGCCTGGCAGCAAAGATTCGACTTGCCGATGCGTTCGTCTTCGTCGTCGGTGAATACAACTGGGGCGTCCAGCCGGGATTGAAAAACCTCACCGATCATTACCTGGAAGAGTGGTTCTGGCGCCCAGCGGCGATAGCCAGCTATTCCGGCGGCAGACTCTCAGGCGCCCGATCGAGTTTCGCGTGGCACAACATTCTCGCCGAAATGGGTATGGCGGTGATTTCGAGCACGCTGTCAGTGGGTCCCGTCGGCGCCACCCTGAATGAAGCAGGCGAGCCGATCGGTGATGCCGGTGCGGCACTCGAGCGCGCGTTCGTGCCATTCGCGGACGATCTGGCATGGTGGACCGAGGCCGCGCGCGCGCAGCGGCAACGCCAGGCGCCTCCCTACTGAAGAGAGTCGGCCGCCCTAGCGACCACCGGTGAACAGCTGATATAGCAGCGTGATCCACACCATGGCGCAGATGAGCAGCGCCAGCATGACGGCGGCGCTGCCATAGTCCTTGGCGCGCTTGGACAGGCCATGGTGCTCGAATGAGATGCGGTCGATCGCCGCCTCGATGCTGGAGTTCAGCAACTCGACGATCAGGACCAGGACCACCGAACCGATCAGCATCAGGCGGTCGACGGCGCCGAACGGCAGCAGCAGCGCGAGCGGAATCAGGCACGCCGTGAGCGTCAATTCCTGCCGGAACGCGCTCTCCTCGCGCACCGCGAAGACCAGCCCGCTCCAGGAATTCTTGGCGGCCAGCCAGGCGCGAGTGAGTCCGCGGTTGCCTTTGTGTGGGTTGCTCTCGCTGGAGTACTCGGGCTTCGTCTCTGGTCATCAAGCCCGGCTCGCGTTGGCCAGTGGGGACGGCAGCTTCGCATCTCGCGTACGCGGGCGCAAATGGGCGAAGAATTGCTCGGTCGCGGCCCGCCATGAGAATTTCCTGGCATGCGCGGCCGCGTCTTCAGGACGCAGCTTCAGGGCCTCGAGACAGGCGGTACGCAAGTCTTCGTGCATGACGCCAGCGGCCTTGCAATCGCCGATGACGTCCAGCGGACCGGTCACCGGATATGCCGCGACGGGCAATCCGCATGCCATGGCCTCCAGCAGCACCAGTCCGAACGTATCCGTCTTGCTGGGAAACACGAAGACGTCAGCGGAAGCGTATACCTCGCGCCAGCTCGTGCTGATCGAGCACGCCCAGGTAGTTCACATCCGGATATCGCGCCTGGACTCCCTTCAACGCGGGCCCTACCCCGGCGACCCACTTCGAGCCCGGAAGGTCCAGCTCGCAGGAACGCTTCGATGTTCTTCTCGACCGCGACGCGACCGACGTACAGGAAGATCGGCGGATTGCTCTTGAGCCGCTCGGCGCGCTGCGGCTTGAAGATCTCGAGATCGACGCCGCGCGACCAGGTCACGACGTTCCTGAAACCGTACGACTCCAGATCCGTCTTGACCACCTGCGGTCGGGGCCATCACGGCCGCGGAAGGTCCATGAAACCAGCGCAGGAAAGCATACGTCCAGGTCAGCGGCATGCCGCGTGCGCGCATGGATATATTCGGGAAAGCGCGTGTGATAAGCGGTCGTGAACGGCAGGCCGTCGCCGCAACGCATAGCGCCGCGCTGCCATGCCCAGTGGGCCTTCTGTCGCGATGTGCAGCGCGTCCGGGTCGAACTCCGAGAGGCGCCGCACGACCTTGCCGGCCGGGGAACAGCGACAGGCGAATATCGGGATAGGTCGGGCACGGCAGAGTCGGAGAATTCCAGCGGCGTCAGGAAGTCGACCGAGTGGCCCATCGCCTGAAGCTCGCGCGCAGTGGTCTGCAGCGTGCGCACGACGCCGTTGACCTGCGGCTTCCAGGCATCGGTGACGATCATGATCTTCATCGGTCCCCTCGCGTGTCAGGCAGCCCGGAACGCGCTCATGCCGGCGCCGAGTCCGCCAGCGGCAGCTCGTCCACGATGCGGCCCAGGTTCATCGGCTCGGCCAGGCGGTCACGCCAGTGGATCAGGTGGAGCTTGCCGTCGAAATCCTCGGCAAGCGCGGTCAGGCTCTCCACCCAGTCGCCGTCGTTGCAATAGAGCATGCCGTTGATCTCGCGCATCTCGGCCTTGTGGATATGCCCGCAAACGACGCCGTCGCAGCCGCGCCGGCGCGCTTCCTCGGTCATCACGTGCTCGAAGTCGGAGATGAAGTTGACCGCATTCTTTACCTGGTGCTTCAGGTACTGCGACATCGACCAGTACGACAAGCCCAGGCGCTGGCGGATCGCGTTGAGCCAGCGATTGGCCTCGAGAAGAATGCGTGTACATCCAGTCGCCGAGATGCGCGAGCCAGCGCGCATGCTGCATGACGCTGTCGAACAGATCGCCGTGCACGACCCAGAGCCGCTTGCCGTCCGCGGTCGTGTGGATCGCATCTTCGACGATGGCGATGCCGCCCAGGTGCAGCCCGATGAACTGGCGCGCCAGCTCATCGTGATTGCCCGGGACGTAAATGACCTGCGTGCCCTTGCGCGCGCTGCGCAGGATCTTCTGCACGACATCGTTGTGCGCCTGCGGCCAGTACCAGCTCTTCTTCAGCTGCCAGCCGTCCAGGATGTCGCCGACCAGATAGAGGGTGTTGGCCTTATGCGTGCGCAGGAAATCGAGGAGATAGTAGGCCTGGCACCCGGGAGTGCCCAAATGGATGTCTGAGATCCAGATCGTTCGAAAATGATAGTGATCGTCTGCTGCGGACACCGCGGGGCGGCTCGCTCACTGTGACCGCGCGGAGTAGACCATGATTGCATGACAGGTTGATGACAAACGAGCCTCTTTGGGCTTTTTGGCGCCGACAACCCTACTTGCCGTGGCGGGAGTGGGCAAATGCAGGCGAGTGCCCCGTGGCCACGCCCCCGAGCCGCTCTTTGATGATTCCGAGAGCCTCCCCGGGCGCATCCGCGAAATGGAAGAGATCGAGGTCCGCCGCATCGATCATGCCGTGACGGCTGAGCGCCTCGAAGTTCACGATCTCTTTCCAATAGCTGCTGCCGTACAGGATGACGGGAATGTCGCGCGAGAGCTTGCGTGTCTGCACCAGGGTCAGGATTTCCATCAGCTCGTCCAGGGTGCCGAATCCACCGGGAAAGGCGACCAGCGCTTTGGCCAGGTGCGCAAACCACAGCTTGCGCATGAAGAAGTAATGAAATTCGAACGTGAGCTCGCGCGTGATGTATGGATTGGGTCGTTGCTCATGGGGCAGGCTGATATTGAGACCGATGGTCTTGCCGCCGGCCTCCGACGCGCCGCGATTCGCGGCCTCCATGATGCCCCCTCCGCCCCCGGAGCAAATGACGTAGCGATGCTGCGTGGGAGGGCTGCGACTTCGACCATTCGGTGATCAGTCTGGCAAGCTCGCGGGCCCCCTCATAGTAGCGCCCGAGCGGGCCGTCCTGCTGCAGCCGCGCGGAGCCGAAGAACACGATGGTGTCGTGAATGGCGGCTCGTTGGAAGCGAGCGAGCGGATCGAGGTATTCCGCGAGGATGCGTAGCGGCCGCGCCGCCTCGCTTTCGAGGAAAGACTGCCGCTCATAGGCCGGCCCTGGGTTGGTGGGTTCCTGGGGCATGACTATCTCTCCCGGGTAAAGTCGATGAAACCACGCTCGACGTCGGTGTGGGCCAATCGCACTTTCATTCGCTCCCCCACATCAGCTCCCTGAGCTCCCTTCGTCAGCTTGCCCTCCACGGGCGGACTCAGGATCCGAACCCAGGTCCCCTTGAGCCCGGCGCCAGTCACTATGGCGTCGAACACCTCACCTGTCCGGCCGGCCAGCAGCAGCGCGGCAGCGGACTTGGCGACCTGCCGCTCCACTTTGGCGACGACTTTCTCCTGAACGGTGCAATGCGCGGCTAGCGCATCCAGCTCCTCATCCGGGTACGGAGAGGTGCGGCCTGCCAACGCAGCCTTGAGCAGGCGCTGGTTGATGACGTCGGGGAAACGTCGGTTGGGCGCGGTGGAGTGCGTGTAGTCTCTCACCGCAAGACCAAAATGACCGGGCACACTCTGTCCCGGCCGATCGACCACGTACTCTCCCGAGCCGAGCAACTTCACCACTGAGAGCGATAGATCAGCAAAACGATCGGGATCAGCCTGACGCCGGCGCGCGAGAAACGTGTTGAGTGCGAGCGCATCCGGGGCAGACGGCAACCGCTCGCCGAGCTCGGCGGCCAGCGCGACGATGCGGTCCCAACGCTCCGGGACACGCAGGACGCGGCGAATTGACGGTGTATTCCGCTGCTCGAGATACTCCGCCACGGTGCCATTGGCGGCGATCATGAGGTCCTCGATGAGGTCATGAGCACGGCTCTTGCGATCGGGCAGCAGATCCCGCAGCGCCTCGCCATCGAAAACCGGATGTGTTTCGCTGGTCTCCAGCGTGAGCGCCCCGTGGGCATGACGCTGGGATCGCAGCGCGGTGGCAACGCCGTCCTGCAATCGAAGCTGCGCGTCCATGCCGGGTACGCTCGAGATCGCGGCCGGTGGTGCGGCCGAACCCTCCAGCCACGCGCCGACGGAGCGGTATGCGAGCTTTGCCCGGTTCAGGACCATGGCCTGGTAGATGTCTGACTGCACTACTTTGCCGCCGGTGTCGACTACCATCTCGACGACGACAGCAAGTCGATCCTCACCCTGTCGTAACGAGGTCAGATCCGTCGACAGCCTCTCCGGGAGCATGGGGAACGTATGCCCAGCCGTATAGACCGAAGCTGTGTTGTGACGCGCGTGCTCGTCAATCGCCGACCCGAGGTGTACCAGCGCATCGACGTCCGCGACCGCGACCCAAACGCAGATGGCGCCTCCCTCGCGCCGCTCCGCCACCGACAGCTGATCCAGATCGAGGGAATCGTCGTTATCGATCGAGGCCCAGAGCCGGTGCCTGAGATCGCGGATTTCGCCCACCGGCGCTGGGTTGGCTGCGCCCTTGAAAGCATTCGTCTCGCTGATGGCGGCCGCCGAGAACTCCGGCAACAGGCCGCGCTCGAGCATCGCGGTCCGTGCCAGGCGGGCAAGTATCTGCCGCCCGCTCGCTGAATTTGCACTCATTCGCGACCCACCCCACCTCATGCCTCCAGAACTCAGAGCTGGAACGCTGTCGCGATCCAGATTGCGCCCACTATAATATGGACAACCGAGATGTGCGCCACCAATGAGCGTCATGAAGACCCGCAGCTTTCCGTCTTCATCTTCCTTCAGGGCGTGGCTGATGAAGGAACACGCGCGATCCGACGGTCTACTGCTCCGCATTTACAAAAAGACATCCGGTATTGCCAGCGTCACGCACCCGCAAGCCCTCGATCAGGCCCTGTGCTTTGGCTGGATAGACGCGCAAAAGCTTCCTCTCGATGGCGTCTCCTGGATCCAGACATTCAAGCCGAGGCGGCGCGGGAGTAAATGGTCGAAAAGGAATACCGAGCACGCGGAACGCCTCATCAGATCCGGCGCAATGGCGGATGCCGGTTACCATCAAGTAAGCGCCGCGAAGGCAGACGGTCGATGGAGCGCGGCATATGACCCACCGTCGACAGCCACCATGCCACACGAATTTCTGGAGCAGCTCGCGCGAAATAATAAAGCGAGCGTTATGTATAGAACGCTCAACAAGGCCAACCTGTATGCCATTGCATACCGGCTGCAGACGGCGAAGCGCGCCGAAACCAAGCTCAAGCGGATCAAAACGATCATCGAAATGCTCGCGCGCGGCGATAAATTCCACTGAGCCCAGGCGGTCCCAAGTAACCCGGAGGTGACCCGTCGAGCCAATAACTATATGAAAATACACGATTTTTAAAGCAGCGGTGCGTTTCGATCCGAATTGCGATTTAATGCAGGTTCGAAGGGGATCGTGGCGGTGCTGCAACGCCGACAAGCGCCGCTACGTACCTAGGCGCGGCACATTGAAGAAGAATATATGACCCCCCCGAAGACAACCGCCCGACCATCGGTCGACCTCGACGCAACGGATGAGCTTCCTGTCCTGGACGTTGCTGCCTATGAGGCAGAAGTCTTGTCCCAGGAACCCTCCGAACCTTCCCAAGACCGGGCGAGTGCCGCGGACTCCGATCCTTCCGAAGAAGGAACCGCCCACCTCGAACGCGGCGTGCCGAGCGCCTCACCCCGCGCGGGTGACCCAGATGTCGTCCTGGCCGTCGAAAACTGGATCGTCGAAAAGACTGAGGAACTCCGCGCTCATCACGACGCACTGAGTCTCGCGCAACACGAACGCACCGCCGCCATGGCGCGCGCAGGTGCCCTGAGCCGCGAGCTGGCCGAGACGAGCGCGAATTTCGAGGCGTTGAACGGTCGCGAACGAGCGCTTGCGGAAGCGCTGGCCAGCGAGCAGCAAGCGGCACGGCATCGCGCTACGGAGGTGGACGCGGCACGGCAAGAAGCCGCGCGTGTCACGCAGCAACTCGCCGACGCGCGTGCCGTTGAAATTGAGCAGAACGCCAGGCTGGCAACATCCGAGGCACTACTCGAACAGCGGTCCGGCGAGCTTCAGGCGCTGCAGCGTGAGCGCGAGACTCTCAGCGCGGAGCAGCAGCGTACTGCGCGTCAGCTTCCCGAACTCGAGACCCGGCTTCGCGAGACCGAAGCTCGCGAGCGAGAAGCACTGCGGACCATCGAAACCCAGAATCTCGCTCACACGGAACTGACACAACGCGCGCGTCAGGAGAGCAACGCTCGCGACCGGCTGGCTGCGGAAGTCAAAGCCCTGCAGGGTCAGCTCGCGAGCTGCGTCGAAAGCCTGCACAACCGCGAGTCGTACCGCACGATCTACGAGAGCACCCTTCAGGAGCTGGATATCGAGCTCGCCACCGCGAGGCTCGAGACAACCACTCAGGAGGCGCGAGCCAAGCAATTCGATGCGGAGCTGCAATCCCGGGATCGGGGGCTGCTGGATGCGGTCAGAGAGCGGGATCAGGCGCGGCATCTACACGACACGGAAATGACGCAGCGCGCCTCGGAGCGAGGCGAAGGCGCGCGCAAGCTGAGTGCGCTGGAATCACGACTTGCCACTTGACCGCCGAACATGCCGACGCGTGTGCGCAGCGTGTTGCCATGGAAGCGACGCTGACGGCCGCGCGGCAGCGCGCCGAGTCCGAGACCGCGGCAAACGGTGTCGCCGCCGAGCGGCTGCGCGAGCTCGAGTCCGCGATGGCAGGCCGCCAGGTCGATTTGACGGCCGCGCGCCTCGAGATCGAGCGCAACCAGGCATTACTCGCGGACCTGACAGCCGCGCTGCTGAAGAGCCAGACCATGTTCTCCGATCAGGGACATCTGCTCGAGGAACGCGAGGCCGCGGCCACCAGCATGGCCACGAGCCACGCGGAGCAGACAGCCCAGATCACGATGTTGCGCGGACAGGTCGAGGAGCTCAGAGCCCGACTGGCCACCCCGGATGCGGAACGCCGCGCTTTCGAGGAGCGGGTCGCCGCACTGACGAAGGAATTGGCGGAGAGCGCCTCACGTGGCACCCGTGTCGAGTCGATGAACTCAGAGCTCCGTGGCACCGTCGGGCAACTGGATACGTTGCTGGCGGAGCGCGACGCCGAGCTTCAGCGCGCCACTGAAATGGCCTCGATGAACGCCTACGCGCTCGGACGCGTACAAACCAGCATCGATGAGCTGGGTCGCACCCTGACTGCCTCGGAGAGCGCGGCCGCTCAGGCCCAGCAGGTAAGCATCCTGACACGTGTCGACAACGGGCAGAACCACAGTGTGGTGCTGCGCGGACGCACAACGATCGGCCGCGATCGTGACAACGACCTCCCGCTGCCGATGCGTTCGGTCAGCCGTCATCATGCCGTACTGATCCCCGGCTTCCGCACTGCCTTCGTCCAGGATCTGGGCAGCACGAACGGCGTGCTCGTCAACCAGCGTCGCGTCCGCTGCGCGCGGCTCGAGCACGGCGACATGATTTCCATGGGCGACGCGCAATTCCGCTACACCGTGACACCGGCACCTACCGGCGCGACGAAACACACGTCCTGAGCGGGCCTGGAACAAGTTCCCGGGTTTGGGCCGGCCAGAGACGGCTTGGAGTCGAACCAAGCAGGCCCCCGTTGGGGGATTGAACCGAGTCAAGCCGGCTTTGTAGGAGCTGGCCGGGCTTCGTGTAACGCTTTATGGCTCCCCGTCTCCATGCGACGGATCGTGGCGCGCGCCGGACTCTTGACGGGGGTTTCTGGGTGGTGCGAGAGGGGGATCCCCGCTCTCGTCGTGACAGTGGGTCAGATACCGACGTCTGCAAAGCGTGTAGTATTATTCCAACAGGAGATGGCATTCCTCCCTGAACCGCCGCGACCCGCGGCTGATGATGCCTACGCTATCAAGGGGACGGCGTAGGCGTTGCTTGCAGCTGTCCCGTACAACACGAGGACAGATGCATGTGGAAATCCATCGCTGCGGTCTCGGTCGGAGGCACCCTGGGGTGTCTGTTTCGCTGGTGGCTTGCGCTTCAGCTCAACCGGCTGTTCCCGTCCATCCCGCCCGGGACGTTGGCGGCCAATCTGATCGGTGGCTACATCATCGGCGTGGCCATTGGATATTTCGCGATCGACGCAGCAGCGCCACCCGAGTGGAGACTATTCGTGATGACCGGCTTCTGCGGTGGTTTGACCACCTTCTCCACCTTCTCGGCCGAAGTCATTACTTTGTTGTCGCGCGCCCAGGTCGGGTTAGCCATTGCGGAGATTGGCGCCCACCTGCTTGGTTCTCTCGGAGCAACCGCGTTGGGCATTTGGACCATACGCTGCGCTTTGGCAGTCGGCTGAGCCGCCGGACTAGCGCGCTGCGCACACCGTGTCATTCATTGATCCATCGCCAGACCCGGCCTAGACTGCATTGCGATACTGCAACGCCGCGCCGGGCATCGAAGTGAGGTGAGTCATGCAGGGAGCATTATTCAGGTTCTACGTGCAAGAGGGCCAACGGCACCACGGGCGTCTGGCGTGGGAGTGGCTGCTCGAGCAGGGCAACGAGCTCGGCATTCGAGGCGGCTCCGCCTTCAAAGCCATGGCCGGCTTTGGCCGGCATCACCTCTTGCGCGAGGCCCATTTCTTCGAGCTCGCCGGAACTCTTGCGGTCGAGGTGGAGTTCGTCGTGTCACCTGAAGAGGCGCAAAAGCTCCTCGACCTGCTGCACAAGGAAAAGCTGCGACTCTTCTACGCCTACACCGCTGCCTGCTTCGGCGTGATCAATCCGGACGCCGCGGACCCACCGTCGGTGGGGGACTGTCCCGAGTCGACGGGATAGCCTGACGGATCACTTCCTGAACCTGCTGCGGCTGCAGGGTAATGGAGCTATGGGACTCGCGCGAGGACTGCCAGGCATTCGCCGCTGCCAGGATCGCGCCGAACCTGTCGCCCGGAGTTCCGCCGGCGCGCCTGGAGTTCTTTGAGCTGAACTGCGAAATCAGGCCTGTGGGCCAGGCAGCGGCTCGGTGGCCGAATTGCGGCTGCCGCTTACGGGAAGCGGCGGCCGCGCCAGCTCTTGGCTTCAGGCGTTCGCGGCCGCCTTCATCTCATTGACTGCGGTGATCACTTCGTCCGCCACATTCTTCGGCACCGGCTCGTAGTGCGAGAACTCCATGGTGTACGAGGCGCGACCGCTGGTCATCGAGCGCAGCTGGCCGATGTAGCCGAACATTTCCGACAGCGGCACGGTGGCCACGACCGCGATGTTGGCGCCGCGCTCCAGCTGATCCTGAATCATGCCGCGGCGGCGGTTCAGGTCGCCGATGACATCGCCCAGATAGTCGCCCGGCGTCACGGTCTCGACCTTCATCACCGGCTCGAGCAGGATCGGGGCCGGCCTTGCGCATGGCTTCGCGGAAGCAGGCCTTGGCCGCGATTTCGAACGTCAGCGCGTTCGAGTCGACATCGTGGTAGCTGCCGTCCGTCAGCGTGGCGCGGAAGTCCACGGTCGGGAAGTGCGCCAGCACGCCATCTTCCTTCTGGATCTTGAGCCCCTTCTCCACCGACGGCACGTATTCGCGCGGCACGGAGCCGCCCGAGGTCGCATCGACGAATTCGAATCCCTTGCTGCGCTCGAGCGGCTCGAAGGTGATCCACACTTCGGCGAACTGACCGGAGCCGCCGGTCTGCTTCTTGTGCACGTACTGCTCGTCGATCTTGCGCGTGATGGTCTCGCGATAGGCGACCTGCGGCTCGCCCATGATGCCTTCGACGTTGAATTCCGTGCGCATGCGATCGAGCGTCACTTCGAGATGCAGCTCGCCCATGCCGCGCAGAATCGTCTGGCCGGTTTCACGATCGGTCTCCAGATGGAGCGAAGGATCGGCACGGACCATCTTGCCGAGCGCGGCGCCGAATTTCTCCTGTTCGGCCTTGATCTTCGGCTTGCACGGACACGCTGATCACAGGATCCGGGAAGCGCATGCGCTCGAGGATCACCGGATTGGCGGAATCGCACAGGGTGTCGCCGGTTTCCGTTTCCTGCATGGAGACGAGCGCGATGATGTCGCCGGCGCGCGCCTCTTCGATCGGATTCGCTTCCTTGGCGAACATCTCGACCATGCGGCCGATCTTCTCGCGCTTGCCGCGCGTGGTGTTCTGCATCGAGGCGCCCTTGGTGAGCACGCCCGAGTACACGCGCACGAACGTCAGAGCGCCGTACGCATCGTTGATTACCTTGAACGCCAGGCCGCTGAACGGCTCGTCATCCGAGCATTTGCGCTCGCCGACGACGTTGCCGTCCTCGTCCAGCGTCTTGATGGCCGCGACGTCCGTCGGCGCCGGCATGTAGTCGACAACGGCGTCCAGCACCTGCTGCACGCCCTTGTTCTTGTAAGAAGAGCCGCACAGCACGGGGTTGAACGCACCCGTCACGGTGCCTTTACGCAGACACTCGCGCAGCACGTCGGCCGAAGGCGCGTGACCGTCCTCGATGTACTTGTGCATGGCGTCGTCGTCCATCTCCAGACAGGTGTCGACGAGCTCCGTACGGTACTTCTCCACCTCCGCGAGGATCTTGCGATCCGTCGGCACATGGATGCTCGAGCTTGTCGGCGAGATCCGGCGTCACCTCGAGCGTTTGCCACTCGGCGTCCTTGTCGTCCGAATCCCACACCAGCGCCTTCATCTCGACGAGGTCGATCATGCCCTTGAAGTTGTCTTCGGAGCCGATCGGGATCTGCACCGGCAGCGGGCGCGCGCCGAGGCGCTTCTTGATCATGTCCACGCAGCGCGTGAAGCTGGCGCCGCTGCGGTCCATCTTGTTGACGTAGCAAATGCGCGGCACGCCGTAGTTGTCCGCGAGACGCCAGTTGGTCTCAGACTGCGGCTCTACGCCGGCCACACCGTCGAATACCACCACGGCGCCGTCCAGCACGCGCAGCGAGCGATTCACCTCGATGGTGAAGTCGACGTGCCCGGGGGTGTCGATCAGGTTGATCTTCTTCTCGCGCCAGAAGCAGGAGACCGCCGCGCTCTGAATCGTAATACCGCGCTTCTGCTCCTGCTCGAGATAGTCCGTCGTCGTCGACGTCTTCAGATCCTTGGTGTCATGGATGTCGATGATCGTGTGCTTGCGCCCGGTGTAATACAGGATGCGCTCGGTCGTCGTCGTTTTGCCGGCATCGACGTGGGCGATGATGCCGATGTTGCGGATATCAGAAAGAGCGGTTGTACGGGCCATGGCAAGTTTCCGTTTCGAAAATTCGGTTCACACTGTGAGCACTCGGGCAGGCGTGCCGGCCCGGCTCTGGTATCCAAAATGGTCTGCGCTGATAGGGAGCAGCGCCCTCCTCGATCCCATGCCTGGTGCTGGTAAATCCGGGATTCGAGGGCAGAAGGGGCCGGCATCCTATAGAGAACGCATCAGAAGTTCAATCGCGGTGAATCAGCTATTTGAAGTCTGGATGTGGAAAATTAAAGGCCCGTTGCGCCGCTCGGTGCAGCCGCGCCTGCCGCTGGTTCTTTCTTTTACAAATACAATTAAAACAATGACTTACCTTTCAAGGTCTGGGCGCGCTGAGCTCAGGCGCAGCCGGTACCTTTAGGCCACCGGGAGTACAATAAGGAGGGAACAGGGGCTGGGCCGAGACCCGGGCGCAGGACAATGATCGGTAACGAATTCCGTCTCCTGATCGAGCACGGAGACGTCGATGACATACGGCATGCGCTGGAGGCGAAACCGGGACTCGCCAACCGCACGGTCCATTGGCACCTCAATCGGAATAATGAATCGGACCCGTCTCGCTTCGTCCGCTCGGGGTCGAGCGCGTCTCGAGGGCTTTGACCGAAGCCGAAGTCCATGGGAGTCTTTAGATGATCACTTTCGATAATCGCATCGTCGAGCTCGGCGCCATTGCGCTCGCAATCGTGGTGCTTCTGGCGTTTTTCAGGGTCTGGCTGCGGCTGCTCGGCATTGTCACGATTCCAGACAATGCCATCGGCCTCGTCACCAAGAAATTCGTGGTGATGGGGAGCAATCGCCAACTGCCGCCCGGGCGCATCCTCGCCCTCAATGGTGAAGCGGGGTTTCAGGCCGATACGCTGCCCCCCGGGGTCCATTACTGGCTGTGGCCGTGGCAGTACACCGTCGAGAGGCGGCCATTCTTCGAGGTCCCGCAGGGCCAGGTCGGATTCGTCGAATCCTGTGACGGCGTACCCCTCGCAGACGGCCGCGTGGTCGCGAAGTGCGTCGTATGCGATTCGTTTCAGGATGCGCGCGCATTCCTGTCCAATGGCGGTCAACGCGGGCCGCAGGCGCTATTGATGCCGCCAGGCAAATACCGCATCAATACGCTGCTCTTCAACCCGCAGCTCGCCAAGGCGTGTTCCATTCCCGCGGGGCAGATCGGGGTCGTCACCGCGCTCGACGGCGCGCCGCTGCCGCGGGGACGCGTGCTGGGGAGATTCGTGGAGTGCAACTCGTTCCAGGATGCAAAGGCGTTCATGGACGGCGGCGGCCAGCGTGGGCCGCAGTCAACCGTCATTCCGCCGGGCACGTTTTTCATCAACCCCTATCTTTTCCAGGTCAGTACCGGCGCGACAACGCAGATCGGTCCCGATCAGATCGGCATCGTCACCACTCGTGAGGGCGCGGTGCTCGAGGCCGGAGAAATCGCAGGACCATTGGTCGACGGCCACGACTCGTTTCAGAACGCGCAGGCATTCGTCGACCGCGGCGGTCGCAAAGGCCTGCAGGAGCAGGTGCTGCTTGCCGGTCAGTACTTCATCAACCCGTACTTCGCCGCAGTCGAAGCCGTGGGGACTCACCGAGGTCCCGATCGCCAACGTCGGTGTCGTGATCTCCTATGTCGGCAAGGAAGGCAAGGACGTCACCGGGGAGACCTTCCAGCACGGCAACCTCGTCGAGACGCGGCGAGAAAGGCGTCTGGGTAGATCCGCTCGATCCGGGCCGCTATCCGATCAATCCGCGCACCCAGAAGGTCGAGATCGTGCCGACGGCCAATGTCGTCCTCAACTGGGCGACGGGCAAATCGGAGGCCCATCAGCTCGACAAGAACCTGTCGACGATCACGGTGCGCTCATCGGATGGCTTCAAATTCAACCTCGACGTTTCGCAGATCATTCATATCCCGCGCAATGACGCCCCGAAGGTCATCGCGCGCTTCGGCAGCATGTCGGCGCTGGTCACCCAGGTGCTGGAGCCGACCATCGGCAACTACTTCCGCAATGCCGCGCAGTCCTCGGATGTGATCGACTTCCTCAAGTCTCGGTCGCAGCGGCAGATCGAAGCGCGGGACGCCATCGGGCACGCCCTAGCCGACTACAACGTGGGTGCCGTCGACACGCTCATCGGCGACATCGTGCCGCCGGATGCGCTGATGGATACCCTCACCGCGCGCAAGATCGCAGATCAGGAGAAAATCACCTACAAGACGCAGCAGGAAGCACAGACCGTACGCCAGAGTCTCGCGCAGGCGCAGGCGCTCGCGGATACGCAGCCACAGGTCGTGGCCGCCGAGCGAAAAGTCTCCATCGCGGAATTCGACGCCAAGGCGTTTATCGCCAAGGCGGAGGGTGACGCGCGATCCAAGACGATCAATGCGGCGGCGGATGCCGAGGTCACGCGCGTCACCGGCGAAGCTACCGCGGCGCGCACCCTCGCGGTTGGGTCGGCGGACGCCAAAGTCATCGAGCTGAAAGTGAAATCGATGGAGTCCGGCAATTACGCAGCGGTGCAGGTCGCCGAAGCGCTCTCCCGGGCCACCCAGCGCATCGTCCCGGAGATCGTTGCCTCGGGTGGCGGCGCGGACGGAACCAGCGGCTCGCTCATCAATGTTCTGCTCGCTGATTGGCTCGTTGACAAGCGAAACGGAACGTCGGGAAGCCGGGGGACTCAGGTCAAAGTGACCATTCCCGGACCGCAGAGTGAAGGCCGAGATCGCTCGGCCTGAGCTCGTCGTCTCGAGGCGGAAGGCATGATGGCAGCCAGTGATGCAGTGACTATCCGAAAGGGCTGTCTCGCGGACGCCCGAGACCTCGCGGGTGTGCACGTGGCGTCGTGGCGCGAGACCTATCCGGGCATGGTGCCCGATGCAATGCTGTCCGCCCTGTCGGTCGAGGGGCGAACGGCAATGTGGGATCAGATCCTGCGTCAGCCCGCGACGTCCGCTTCCACCGCTGTATACGTGATCGAAACTGATAGCAAGATCATCGGCCTCGGATCATGCGGCTCGCAACGAACCGGGACGCTGAAGGAGCGCGGCTACGATGCCGAGATCTATGCAATCTATGTCCTGAGGGCCTTCCAGAGGCGTGCGATCGGTACGCGACTGCTCTCCGCCATGGCCTCGAACCTCTCGGCAGCGGGCTTCGGCTCGCTCAGCCTGTGGGTCCTCCGTGACAACACCGTGGCGCGCCAGTTCTACGAACGGCACGGGGGCAAAGTTGTGGCGGAGCGGGAGGACGGGCGCGCCAACGGCGTGCTGGTCGAGGCGGCGTATGGCTGGATGGATCTGGCCGAGCTTGCTCGGGCCACACCTGCGGGCGATGCGACCGCGTCCCACGACTCCATTGACGTTCGGCGTTAGCTGAAGAAGTGTCAACCGCTGTGCAGCCGATACAGTGGGCTTCTGAGGGAAGGCGGGCGCGTCTGCCTGACTGGGCAGCCGATCTCACAATCGCGCTCCTTTGCGCGCTCACGCTTGGCGGGTGTGCGCATACGAGACGAGGCGCAGCGGATGTCCAGTCCTTTCAGACCGAGCGAAATCGAGAGTCTGAAATCCTCGTCGCACATGGAACGCCCACGCCTGCAGCTCTGACCATTTTCTCATCCAGCGCTGGACCCTGGGGTCGTTCCGACCTTGCGGCGAAAATACGTCCTCAGCTGGCACCGACTCGGGCGCCATGAACCCGTCGAGCGACATCGACACGCTAAAAAAAACTTTCCCGGCCATCAGCCCTCAACTCCCTTCCGCATAATCTCGATGACGTCGGCATTCAGGTTGCCCAGGGTCTGCTGGCCGCCCTCGATCGCGTGGTACTTCTCGACGGCCTCGTCCCGTATTTTCTTCGTTGGGAATACCCCGGGTTGCCACTCCGTCGAGCTCGAAGGTCAGAACCGACTTGAAAGCATTCGGGTCGCTGCGAAACTCACCGTGCAACAGCTCGATGCGCTCCGGCGGGATGATGTCGGTCCAGTTGATCCACTCCTGGTAGTCCGTTCCGTCCGGTCCATGCATCACGAAGACCCACTTTCCTCCGACTCGGAACTCGAACGCCCGCGTGGTGGTCGTGAAGCCCTCCGGCCCCCACCATCGCGACAAGTGCCGGACCTCGGTGAACGCCTCGAAAACCAGCTCGCGTGGTGCAGCGATGAGTCGGGAGATCACGATCTCGCGATCGGCGGCCGCTGACTGCCTGGGCGCTCCTCGAGCCGTCCCACTCATCAATTACTCCTCCGCCTACTCTGCTTGAGGCGCTGCACGTGCGCGTCCAGCCGGTCGAAACTGGCGTTCCAGAACTTTTCGAACCCGCCGGTCCACCCGGCTGGGTAATCCCGAGCTCCTGGGCCAACTCAGTCACCGGCCGTTCACCGGCCCGCAGCAGCACGAGAATCTCCCGACGCCGCGGCTCTGCGATTGCGTTGAAGACGTCCGAAGTCGTCGCAGCTCGTGCCATGTGGGAAATCATATGCTCATATCGGCATGTCTCAAGCGAAGAGATCGAGGCAGGACCAAACCTGGCGCGGCCGCACGGTTTGGCTCGCGCAGTCCCGCCAGGTCACTGTCGCATAGAGCCCTAGCCGGCTAGGCTCCGGGAGGCGGCACCGGCTTCTTTTGCAGGAAGCTCCCTGTAGGCAGGCCGGCGACATGGAAGTAGTTGCTCTGCGCCAGAGCCTCGTAAAGCGGGGGCGTGAACAACGCCGAGATACGCGATGCGACAAGCGCGGTCGCCATCATCGGGATGACCATGCCAGTGCCGTTGGTCATCTCCATCACGATGACGAAGGATGTGATCGGCGATTGCGTGACGGCCGCGAGATATCCCGTCATGCAAAGCGCGATCACCGCCGCCATCGGGGCCCACGTGAAGGCTGCGTGCACCCACTGCGCGAGGCCCGCGCCTATCGAGAGCGCGGGCGAGAAAAGCCCGCCGGGAATGCCTGCCATGTAGGTCACCACCATGGCGCCCCATTTCGTGACCGCATATCCGGCGGAGAGCGGCGCAGTGCCCGTCAGGAGGTGACGCGCCTGATCATAACCACTTCCCCAGGTCTCACCATGGGTAGCGACACCCAAGCGCCGCAACGGCGATGCCGACAATCAGAGCGTAGAGCAAAGGCCTGCGCTGGCGCAGCGTAATGAGCCACTCCGGCATCCAGACACGCCAGCGCAGCAAAGCAAGGTTGAACGCCGCGCCGAAGAGACCACAGAGAGCCGCCGACAGGATTACCGGCAGCACGAACGCGACGCCCAGATTCTCGGGCACGTTTATCTGGCCGAAGTAAAGATAGTTGCCCGCGAGCGCCAGCGATGTCAGGCCGGAGAACACCACGGCCGTGATCATGATGCCGTTGGTACGGCTCTCGAAATCTCGCGCCAGCTCCTCGATGGCGAAGATGATGCCGGCGAGCGGCGTATTGAATGCGGCCGAGAGCCCCGCCGCCGCGCCCGCGAGTAGAAGTCGACGCTCGAGCTGGGCGCTGCGGTGCGGATAGAAGCGGCGCGTCTCCGCCATGATTGCAGCGCCGATGTGCACGGTCGGCCCTTCGCGGCCGATAGTGAGGCCGCCCAGCAGCCCGATGAGCGAGACGCCAATCTTACCCACGATGACGCGCAGCCCGAAGAGCCGACGCATCAGCGTGTCCTCTTCTTCCGCGCGTGGCGCATGGAGCGCCGCAATTACCTGCGGAATGCCGCTACCTTCGCTGCCTGTGAACCAGCGCCGCGTGAGAAAGAGCGCCAGGACGGTCAACGTCGGTGTGATCAGGAACGCAAGCCAGGAGCGGCCAGCGATCACGCGGAGGAAGGCATTGGAAGCCTCCGCACTCAGCTCGGCGTACAAGCACCGAAATCAGGCCCACGAGAAGGGCCGCGCACCATGGTAGGCCAGCCTGCAGAAAGAGCCGCCTCGATCGCGCGCCGAAGAGCCGGCGTTTCGCGCGCTCACGAAGTCTCTCCGGTGAGCCCCCGACCGGATCTCTTGCTGAGTGCTGTGCCCGGTCTGCCTCCAAGCCCTCCTGCTCCGGGGACATCAGCTGGCAACGCTTTCGATGAAGTCCCAACGCGACTGGCTGACCGCCTCGATATTCCTCTCATTCATGTGCTTGCCTCGCGCACCACAATAACGTAATACTTGGGGCGCTGCACGCGCTCGAGGGCCGTGCGGAGTTCCCGCTTAGCCGAACTATCGATGCGCCCAAGCGCAACCCGCTCGCAAGCGTCTGCTTGCGAGCGTGTGGGGATCCGCACGCATGCCTTCAACTACCCATCGGACCGAGAGTCTCTTCATGTTTGCCGACCGGCGCAGTCCGGCGGCATTCTGGGTGGGCGCCCTGCTCGCGGTAATCGGCGTGCTGCTGCACATGCCGATGTTTGTCATGGCCCGCTCGATGCACTACCGACTGGCTGGTATGCCGATGGGAACGGGCATGCTGTGTGGAATGGCGCTCATCGTTGGCGGTATCGCTGCGGCGCTTTACGGCCTGCGGCCAAAGGAAGCGAGCGCCGAAACCTCGACCGTCCATGAACGGATCGTCGCCCCGGAAGATGCGCCGCTGACCGTTTGGCACTGGAGCGCCGGCGCCGCGCTCGTGATGGCCCTGGTGGTCGACACGATGAAGATCAGCAGCCTGGGATTCGTGATCCCGGGGATGCGGGTCGAGTACGCGATCACGCCGGCGGGCGTCGCGCTCCTGCCCTTGTCGGCGTTGACTGGAGCCACAGTGGGCTCGTTTGTCTGGGGGGCGCTCGCGGACCAGTATGGCCGCCGCGCAACCATACTACTCTCCGGTGTTATGTTCATCGGCACCTCCATCTGCGGAGCCATGCCCTCCTTTCAGTGGAATCTCTTCATGTGCTTCCTCATGGGCGGCTCTGCGGGCGGCATGCTGCCTGTCGCCTACGCTCTCCTCGCGGAAATCATGCCGACACGCCATCGCGGCTGGAGTCTCGTCCTCATCGGCGGCGCCGGAACCTTGGGCGGCTACCTGGTCGCATCCGGCATGTCGGCGCTGCTGCAACCGATATTCGGCTGGCGCATCATGTGGTTCCTCAACCTGCCTTCGGGATTGCTCCTGATCGCGCTGAGTCCGCTCATCCCGGAGTCGGCGCGCTTCCTCTTGCACATTGGAAGACCGCAGGAGGCGCGCGCCACGCTCGCGCGCTTCGGCTCGGTGGTGGTGAGTGAAACCTCGGACTGGGACGACGAGGCGAAGCTGGACCACTCTCACCTTCCCCCGACCGACACGCGGTATCTCGGCACCACTGTCGCACTCACGCTGGTGGCGCTCGCATGGGGACTACTCAGCTACGGCGTGCTCCTGTGGCTTCCGGGCCAACTCATCGCCGAAGGTCATGACATGGGCGTGGCGGCGGCGATCATCGCCCGCTCGACATTCATCTCGGTGCCGGTGATTGCCATAGCGGCTCTGCTGTACTCGCGCTGGAGCACCAAGGGGGCGCTGCTCGTCATGATCGGCATCTCCGCGGTCGGGCTCCTCGCACTGGTACTGCGCGAGAGCGGGGTCCACGCAGCGGCCAATCCGGTCATCGCGCTCACGCTGCTCATTGTCGGCTCGACCGGCGTCATCTCCATCATCCTCCCCTACACCGCCGAGAGTTATCCCATCCGCATTCGCGGCCGTGCCACCGGCTGGGTGGCGGGCGTCAGCAAGAGCGGCGGCCTGGTGTGTCAGGGATTGGGCAGCCTCGCCCTGGTGCCCGCAATCGGCACGGCCGCATTGGAGACGGCAGTGCCGGTGGCATTGGGTCTGGCGCTACTCGCGCTGTACGGGCATGAGACCCGCGGCCGCGATCTGCGCGAGCTGGAAAGATCGCGAGCGATGTCCGCGTGACTCGGTGCCCCTGCCATCGGTGCGGCCGTGACCAATGGGCCAGACCTGATCAATTTCGCGCGCCTTGATCTGCCTCTCCCTCAGGCGGCCAATATTCGCGCTGCGCGTACCACCACCATCCCCACATGGCGGTGACAACGAGGGAGCCGAGCAGGAATAGGATCTCACCCCATACTGGTAACTGAAACTGAGCTCGTTCTCGTAGGGGCTCCAGAGCGCACTGCAGCCAGGCGAGGCTCAAGAATACGAACCCAAGCCTCCAGGCGAAAAGCTCTCTTCTGAAGGCTCCATACGCGGTGAACAGCAGGACAACCCCGTCGATAGCCGATAAAGCGGGCTGCAGCTGCCAAGGGCCCGCGGTGGATCCCGGAACGGTAGGTCGGCCGGAAGTGAAGATCGGGAGCCACGAGAGGATCGCCAGGAGGAGGCAGACCGCGCCGATCAGGCGCGTTCGACCGCTGTCGGCTGATCGCAGTGGCGGTGTGGGCGGCTTCTCTTTCGACAGAGATTCCTCGATCACCCTTGAGATCCAGGCCGGGTCGTTTCGCGATAGCCATTTGCCTAAGGTAACCAGCGCGAATCCTGCGGTCGCCATACCAATCGCTGCTAGATAGCTGAACCAGCGATTGTGTGCCGATGGCGGCACCGCAGTGACCGAAAGCAACGCCATCAAAGCGATCATTCCGAACCAGAACGTCATGAAGACTCGGACGAGCCATGACATCCGGAACTGACCAACCAGGTAAACCCGGCCGTCGTGCTCGATGAAACTGCCGACAAAATAGGGTTTGAACGAGTTACCGACCATTGGGATTACGCGCTGGAGCACCACGCGTTGCGCGCTCACCTTCCCGACAGCGGCTTGACGGGCCATCGCGAGAAATACGGATCGACGCGTCGCCGCTTTGAGGCGATCTACCGATTCGGCAAGTCCGAAGGCACTCTGGAATTCGACCGATGTGATAGCCATTGCAACTCGGCGCGATAGCAGGAGACACTGTTGCGACCACGATCCTGAAGGCCGGTGACTGCCTAGCCGAAAACGGCTCGTTTAGTCATACGACAATCCGCTGACTTCGCTGTCCTATCGTTCAGCGTGTTCTTTTTGGGGCAAATCGACCAGTGTCTGCTTCACAATACCCAATGCCGGGTATAGGGAAGCAGCCATCCCTGAGTTGCTACTGTCAGGCGGCTCGAGCCGCCGCGGGACGGATTTGGGTGAATCGTTGGGTCAGTTCAAATACCGGTTCAATGGCCAGGCGACTCTCCGGTAGCAAGGTAATGGAGTTCCGCCTCCGTGAGATCCGCCATCGCCCACAGCCATCTTGCACGATGCATAAGCAGGACTAGGAGACGAAAAGAGCAGCTGGAATAACAGGGCCAGACTCGTTATTCCAACTCGCCTCTCCGACTGTGCATTGCAAACCAGCCGTCAGAACGACCGAATGGCCCGGACCCGGCGCGGGAAGTCCTTGTCGTCGCCGTGGTCGCGGCCGGCGTCGGCGAAATCGATGTGGGAGGCCATGTCCGTATCGTTCTGCGTCGAGGTCCAGTACTCGCAGTTGTCGTACATCCCGGCGTCGCGGAAATCGCCGATGCCGGTCGCCTTCAGTGCCTTGTACATCTCCTTCAGTTCGTCGTGCGACGGCAGGAACCAGTCGCTCACGCCGTTGAAGCTGAGCGTGGTGCACAGGCGGGCGGCACTGGCCGGCTCGGAACAGCCCTGCAGCATTTCGGCAGTGTTCCGCTTTCCGGTGCCGATCGCCTTGCCCTTCGCGCCCGCGACGTCGTGGCGGAAGCAACCCCATTTCGCGCTCTGGCTCTGGTCGAACGGCATCGCCTCCAGATAGCGCCAGCCGTCGCGCGCGGCCTCGGGGTTCTTGTAGAAGATCAGGCCGCCCGACGGACCGACGTCGCCCACCTCGTAGTCCGCCGCCAACAGCCAGGTGGTCATCTCGCCTGCGCCGCGATTGGCCCAGAGGTGGTAGGGAATCAGGGTAAGCCTAGTGGCCTTGGCCGCCGGATCGGCGGCGTTGTGCGCCACGGTATCGATCAGCATCGCGCCGTCCATGAAACCGGCGTCGAAACGCGGTGTCAGCGGCGCGTCGGGCGCCACCACCAGGTCGAGCGCCTTGCCGTCACGCGCCTCCGGCCACTCCGCGCAGTAGACGATCGGCCCGAGCGAGATGGCCACGCGCCGCGACGTCTCGCGCACACGCTCGTCGGCGACGATGCGGCGTGGCGCCATCGGCAGGTCGATCACCACTGTGTCGCCGTTGCGCCATGCGCGGTCGATGGTCACGTAACCCAGTCGATCCGGTTGCGCGGATACCGCTGCTCCGTTCACCGTGATCGTCACGGGGGCCGCCCGATCCGTGTAGCGATAGAGGCCGCCCGGCGCCGGTTGGTCGCGCGCCCAGCCGGGGACGCGCAAGCGTATGGCCGTCTTCAGCGGTGCGGCGGTGCCGACCTTGATCTGCGTGCGGCCGCGCCAGGGCATCTGGCTGTCCACAGCCAGATGCAGCGTCCCGGCGCCCACGGCGAAGCTGGCCTCGCTCGAGACGTAGAGATTGACGTAGATCGCGCCGGCCTGGTCCTGTGCGTAGATCATCCCCGGCATCGAGGCGAGGAAGCGCACTAAGTTGGGCGGGCAGCATTCAAGCGAGGCGTGCTGCCAGCGCTCGTCGCGTCCGTCGCCGGCGCTGGCGAGGCGATTGACGTAGAAGAAGTGGTCGCCGGAATGGGATACGCCGTCGAGCATGTTGTTGTACATGCCACGCTCGAGCAGATCGATGTAGCGCGCGTCGCCGGTCGCCATGAACCAGCGATGGTTGAGGTTCTGGAACATCAGAGTCGCGCAAGTTTCGGCGTAGGACGACAGATTGGGCAGCATACGCGGCCGACCGAAGCCTTCGTTGCCGGTCTGCCCGATGCCGCCGGAGACGTACAGCTTGTTGGTGACGGCGTCGGTCCATATCGCATGAGCGGCGTCGAAATAGCGCCGGTCGCCGCTGTAGACGCCGACATCGAGCATCGACAAGATCAGCGTGGCGCCGTTCACGGCATGGCCGGCTGCCTCGCGCTGGTCGAGCACGGGGAGCCAGCTCTGGGTGTGGCGGCTACGCCCCGGCGCGTCGCCGCGCCCGCGAATGTCGAGATAGTGTTTGGCGAGCGCGAGGTGGGCCGGATCGCGCGTCACGCGATAGAGATGCATGCAGCTCATCGACGGGCGCTCGCCGCCGGGGTAGGGCGGGTCTTTCTCGCGAAATTCGCGCTCCAGAGCGGCGGCCTCGGGCAGGCACTTGTCGATCAGCCGGCGGTCGCCATGGGTGAACCAGAGCGCCGCGCCGAGCTCGAACTGCCGGCTTTCGTAGCCGGCGGTCGGGGACGCGAGCATAGGCTGCAGGCAGCGTTCGACATAATCCTTCATGTTCAGGTCGGGCCGCGATTTGGCGATATAGATCGCCGCCTCCAGCACGCCGCCGGAGAGCTGGTCGCTGACGACGCCGAGCTTCGTGATCTCGAACGCCACCGTGACTTCGGCGTTGCGTGCCACCTTGGGCGCCCAGAAATCGTCCTTCAGCTTCACTTCCCAGAAGGGCAGGGGCCGCATCGGGTATTCGCGCCCCGCGGGAAAGGCCGATTCGGCGATGGGCTGTCGCGGCACCGGCATCGCGTCCTTTGCCGACGCCGGCAACGTTGCGAGGCCGACGGCGACGGCAGGAACCGTCTGGAAAAAAGCGCGACGCTGCATGTCCACGGGACTCATGAAAAGCACCCCTTGTGGGTAAGCCTGCGTATTCTAGACCTGAACCGCCCGCAGCACCTTTACGGCGGCGTCCCGTTCGGCATCGGGCGGCATTACACGTTATCGGCGATTACTGACTTCTGGCGAAGTGCGGTTCTGGCTCCTGGAACCGAAGGTCAAGCTCGGTCGCTCGACCAGATCTGCATTTTGGGGCTGGTCGAACTACCTTCCTCCAGAAGATCAGGTGAAGTATCGGGCCTCGTCGCCAACCTAAAGGTTGCCCCTCGTCAGGAAGTCCGGCCCTGGGAGTATGGTGAGCCACACAAGTACCCTTGCTGGATCGTCGTTGAACACCGCCCATCGGAGACCGCAATCGCCTACTGCGCCCAGGACTTCGGGCCTCGGGCGCCTTGATGGGAATGGACAGTAGTTGGTTTAGCTCGCTCGAAGAGCTGTACGTGACAGCTTCGCCATAGACGATTTGCAGAATAACCATGACGGCGGCGATCCATAGCGGAGTGCGCGCACGACTGCTCAGCACCGGGAGAGCTGCCAGCGACAAACAGCTTGAGAGCCAGTTTTCGCACAAACTCAATCGAAAGCGCCGCACATAAGTATGCGGTTTCGCCAGCCTTTTCGGCGACAGCTGTCCAGGCCGTTCGGCTGAGTCCGGCGGCATCCGGTAGCAAAGTGGTAGCAGATCTCTGGGTCTTACGATGCCGATGCGGTCGCCGCCACCTACTGGAGGTTGCGGCAGCGTGCCATGGTGCTGGAAGGCCGATCGATTCGGGGAAACGCCTTAGCACCGAGATATGCACCGAGATGCACCGGGTCGCAACAGGGCGGCCGTGCCCCCCCCCGTCGGCACCCGGCACCCCAGAGGTACGCCTTGCGAGACACTAAACCGAGGCGCCGTCGGCCGACGAGCTACTGGGGACCAGCCCCCGAGCAGCCTTGTCGAAGTCAAGCGCCATCCGAGCGAGCGAGCCGAGCACTACAGTCAGGGTTGCGCCAGCGCGCTTGGCACCATTCAGCTCGTCCTCCTGCAGGGCCGCCTGAGCGGCTTGCAGCAGGAGAGACACGACACTGAATGCACGGGCTACCTGACATGTGTGTAGTGTCTGACATGAGCTGCCGCTAGGCTATCCTGCCATGCCACCGAGTTAGCACCTCCTTGCATGTTGCAGGCGACCCCCGCATGCAGCATCAGGTGCCCTTGTAATTCAAAATCGGCCTCAGGACTCGAATCACTTTGACCAGGTCCCGTTGGGCCCGAGCAACGGCGCGAATGTCTTTGTAAGCGCTTGGTGCCTCATCGCGAAGCCGGTCGGATTGGCGGAAGTCGTACCAGACCCTCCCCGTCTGTCGCCGCAAGTCGCGGGGCGTGATCGTCTTTCGCGCCTCGGTCCGGCTCAGGATCCTTCCTGCACCATGGGCACTCGAGCAAAGCGCTTCGGCACACCCTCGTCCGACGACATGATAGCTAAGGCTGCCCATCGAGCCGGGAAGGACTCCCGCTTGACCAGGCCAGGTAGGCATAGCTCCCTTGCGATGGACCCAAAGATGGTGCGCTCCGTGGGCCTCTTGTTTGACATGGTTGTGATCGGTCGTAATTGCCTCGGCCCATTGCAAGTGTCCCGAGCCGGCGATGCCAAGCAGCGCCTCCTCCACCAATAAGGCCACCTGTCGTCGATTTTCTTCCGCAAACCGGCGCGCTAGACCTGCGTCATGGAGGTATGCAGCGCCGGTGTCCGCTCCTAAGCCGTCGCCGAGCGGGAATCAAGTCACCTAAGCGGGCAAGGATACGGCCGGCGATACGCGGTTCAGCGATCGACGCCGCCCCGAGCTCGAACGGAACGGCAAGCATACCGCAGCCAATGTCTCCGCCGACCGCTTGGGGGTACAGCAGGCCCGCGGTAGCAACAGCCACACCAACGCACGCATCTTCAGCCAGATGGACATCGGGCATTACGGCGATACGTTGCACGTCCGGCGCCCGCCGCAGGCGCGATATGGCCTTGGATACCTCTCCGTCCATAGGGGCAACAAGCCAGCTTTCCATTGGGGCAACCCCCTGCTCACTCATTTGAGTCGTCCCCGAGTTGCGCGACGACGAATGAGAGTTCAGGCGCTCGCTTGCGGCTAATGTAACCAGCCACCACAGCCCGAAACTTAGGCGCGCGATCCCGCAGTTCCTTCAGCGCATCGCCAACCGACCGGCCGGCAGGTACTGCAACGTGAGCCACCAGGCGGCCGCATCCTGCGGCCGCCGATACCTCGACAACGAAGATACCATCCAACGCGCCGGCGGCGGAGTTGCTCACCAGCGCGAGGTTCAGTGCCCGTCGTGCCTGTTGGCAGAGCTGGCGGGTCTTTTGCTCTATACGTCGGTCTCTCTTTTGATACCCGCTCTCCTCCAGGGCTCTCTCAAATTCGGAATCGGATCGATCGAATGCAAAGTCACGCTCGCGAGTGCGTTTTGACACGGCAATAGTCTCCCTCGGGCGCACGCGGCGAGGCGTGCGCTTGCGCGGCGATCCTGCGCACTGCTGCGCAGGAACCGTCAGCTAGATCGCTGTTGAAGCTGTGGGAGCCGGTCCGATGGACCTGAGAAGACTACCGGCTTGCGGACTGGCTCGACTGCAGCGAGAGGGGAATGGCAAACATAACGCTCTCCTCCGAGGTCGAGTTAAAAGAGGGCAAACGCCTTAGCGTTCGTAAGGAGGATTATCCGTCCTCTCGATCGAACGCCACTCGCTATCGGTCTTCGACCCATCGGTGATATCCCGCGATGTCAATCATGATATTCAGAGTCCGAGCTCCTGCGATAAGCGGGTAAGCTCCTCCAGCGCCTCGAGTCGCTTGGCGGCCTGATCCGGCGCAGGGTACTCGGCGAGAATCGACCATGTGCGCCGGCCTGGATCGATTTCTATCGCAATGAGGTTTCCCGGACGGGCGATTTTGTTCAAGCCGATGCAGCGTACGCCCGCGACCTCCGCATCAACGCGTGCGTGATGATGGCCGAAGACGCAGACCAGCGGCTGCACACGCCCGAGTAGGATATCCAAACCGGCGGCCTCACTGACGTAACCCGGCCCACGCCGATGATGCCGGAATTGGATGCCGGCCGGCGCATCGTGTGTGAGCAGCAAATCCAATGGCCCCGAGCCACCCAGCCTATCCACCTCATCGTGGGTGAAGTGACGTCTTGCGTAACCCTGAAGGGCTCTCGAGGCGCACGAATAGTCTGAGGGGCTGTAGCAGCCACCGATGCCGCCGACTGTGATCCTGCCGCCAGATGCGCTCTCCAGCTCCATCCTGCAGCCGTTGCGCAGGTAGACAAGGTTTGGCAGCACCTCGGTGCGCACGTGCGACTCAAGCCATGAGAAGTCCTCATGGTTGCCTTTGATGAACATGGTCTGTCGTGGTACCCGGCGCCCGGCGCGGAGCCATTCTGAAAAATCGCCAGCGCCATCGTGGCCGCGTGCCGCCCGATCGATCCTTTCTGGATCCGGCCAAATACCGAAATCACCCACGTGCAAAACCCACTCGAAGGTCACTCCGAGGGACATCTCGAAGGCAAGCACATCATCATAGAATCGGTTGATAGCGCCGTGAATGTCACCGGCCACGCATATAAGCACTGCCACTACTCCCGTCCCGCAATCTGGCAGTCGTATAGCACAAATACTACCGAACGCCTCCGAAATCTTGTTGCATTCCCAGCATTGTTGTTACGCGGATGCACGCAGCTCCTGACGCAGGAATTCAACGCGCAAGTTGCCACTGATATCCGACGCCGGCCGACGCGTGTTCATAACACGTGTCATACACCGCTGCTGCTGACGCGGCGGTTCGCTTTAAAACCTTTTGTCACCCGATTCATTTGTATATGCCCGTGCGGTAAGATTTACGAGCCCATGAAAAATTCGCCACGCACGCTTAGCGGAATTACGCCCCAGCACAGGGACACAGCTGCCCCAATTGCTATTTATATCTGTTTTGATATAACGCAACCGAAAGTTAAAATTGCCAGCAAGTCTCTGCGCTGGCTGGGCGACAGCCGTCGCAGACTTTGCGACTTTCCAGACGAGGCCCGCCGGCGGGCAGGATTCGAGCTATGAGAGGTGCAGCAGGGCAAAGAGCCCACGGACTGGAAGCCGATGCCTTCGGTAGGAGCGGGAGTGAACGATCCGGGTGCACACAAAGGGCGAACATCGGATTATGTACCTCGCAAAGTTCGACGAGGCGGTATATGTGCTGCACGCGTTAGAAAAGAAGACGCAGCGCACGCCACAGCACGATATCGAGCTAGCGGGGCGCGATTCCGCGGCTTGGTCGAAGAACGTAGGAGCGAGCGGCGATGAGCGGGCGAGTGAAAATTCAGCAAAGCAGCGGGAACGTCTTCACGGACCTCGGCCTTCCGAAGGCCGAAGCCGAGAACCTGATGCTCCGGTCAGAGTTGATGTCGAAAATCCGCGAGGTCGCGCGGGGTATGACGCAGGCGACGGCGGCCAGGCACTTCGGCATCACACAGCCGCGACTCAACGACGTGCTGCGTGGCAAGATCGACAAATTCAGTCTCGATACGCTTGTGAATATGATCGCCGCCGCAGGTCTGCACGTGGAGCTTCGGGTTCGGAAGGTTGTCTGACGCGGGTGACCATGGCGGTCGCATGGGCGATCACCGCGTCTCTCAGGATTCGAACGGTATCCGACTTTCTGGTTCCAGCGGCGGCTAGACATTCCTGGTCCACCATGGCCGGACTCCCAGCAGATTCGTGCTCGGTATCGCTGATGGAGGATGTACCGAGAGCCAAAAGAATTGGGTCGCAGCGCCCAATCCGCGCAGACGCCGGATGCGGTGCTCGCGGCTCAAAGACCCGTGATGCGAGGAGGCGCGCCTATGGGTTCCGCGAGTTCCTGGCACTTGCCGCAGGAGGAGATCCACATGACCGCTCCCGGTAGGCGTGCGCGGTGTTACCGTTCGTCTCCCTTCGGCCGATTTCGGTCAGTGCGGCAGTTGGGGCGCGAACGCAAACTTCAAGCTGAAGCCTGTTGGCCTGAATTTCGAACGGTAATATCGATTAATCGATCGTTATCGCCATAAAGATCGATTAAAGATACTACGGCTTGACTTGCTTTACATAAACCCACAAAATCTGTGCTCGGTTAATCGAGCGTTATGCTTTTACCGATTGATTAAACGAGCATGAAGATTACCCAATCAGCGGCCCTAGCCCCAAGCCTGGCTTCTGAGGTCAAAAAGCTCGGGGCCGCCCTCGCACGCTTGCGCATCGCCCGAGGCATAAAGCAGGACCAAGCAGCACTGCGAGCCGGCCTCTCACGAAATACGGCATATCGCCTCGAGAAAGGCGATCCCGGGATTGCGATTGGCCAGATCCTGCGCTATCTCGATGCCATTGTGCCGGGTAAGACTCTATTCGACCTGTTGTCTGAAACCGATCCGGCTCTGGCCGCACTCGGCGCTCAAGAACAACGTCAGCGCGCCAGGGAGCTCTCGAAGCGCGAACTCGACGAAATCGACTTTTAACAAATGGCGGCAAAAGAAGAGAAGCTGTTTGTCTTCGCTCAACTCGATGCCGAGTGGGTGCCCTGTGGGCAACTTACTCTGACCGAGGACGGAGCAGAGTTACTTGCCTCGACATTCGCCTACGGATTGAAGTACCTGGACCGCCCAGGCGCTCTGGAAGTGGACCCGGTGAGCTTAAGTATTGGCGACAAGAGTGTGGTGCGAGGCAGGGCCCTATTCCCGCCGAACAACCTTCCATTCTTCGGTGGAATTCGCGATGCCGCGCCGGATGCTTGGGGACGGCGGGTGATCGAGTCTCGTCTCAAAGTACCCGCCAATAGCCTCCCAGAGTCCACTTATCTGCTGCACGCGGGCAGCCAACGCGTCGGGGCACTTGACGTTCGAGCTTCACGAGAAGCCGAACCGACATTGGGCTATGGCACTTGGGAAAATTTGCAGTACCTGATGGACGCTGCCCAGCGTATCGACGAAGGTTTGCCTATCCCCGCCCATCTGGAAGAGATCTTCGTGGAAGGCACTCATTTGGGCGGCGCCCGCCCCAAGGCGACCGTTCGCGATGATGAACGGGTATTGTGGCTCGCCAAGTTTCCCAGTCAAAAGGATGCCATGAGCGTTCCTGTGGTCGAAACCGCAACGCTGCGATTGGCCGCAGCCGCAGGCCTCACGGTTCCGCCAGTCAAGTTGATTGACCTCGGCTCCCGAACCGTAATGCTGATCCGCCGATTCGACCGATATTGGGCCAAGCCGGGTCGCGACGCTCAGCTGTCTGAGGATCTCCTGAGTCCAGCACCTGCCGACGGACTCGTCGAGAAACGCTTAGGATTCGTCAGCGGCCTAACGCTCATCGCCTGTGCGGCCATGCAATCCCCAGACAAGTCCTATGGTGACTTGGCGCAGGCCATCCGGAGGTACTGCCACCCAAGCGTGATCCGGGAAGACAACCGAGAGCTATTCGAGCGGCTGATCTTCAATATTTTCGTCACCAACGATGACGATCACCTGCGTAACCACGGTTTTATCTGGGATCCCCGTCTCCCCGGATGGAGACTGAGCCCGCTTTACGATGTTATGCCGCGCGCCACCTTGGCGTCCGAACGCCGCCTGCACCTGGGCGTCGGACCCGAGGGCAGGAACGCCACTTTAGACAACGCTTTCGCCGGGCGCGAGATGTTTACGCTATCGACAGAATCGGCCACCCAGAGCATCGCGAGAATCTGGCAGATCGTCCGCGAATGGAAAATGTACTTCGAACGATACAACGTATCTGCAGATCAGATCGAGAAGACCGCGACAGCCTTTCGACATATTGACGAAATCTCTACGCCGACACTTCGTAAGCTGCTTCCCTGAAGGACAGAACGAACAACGACTCTGCGAGATGCACAATGACAACAGACACGAAAAGCAGGGAATTGGCGTGCCCCCGCAGAGCGCCCTCGGCAAGGCGCTCGCCTACACCACCAAGCAGTGGCCGAAACTGGTGCGCTACCTCGAGCACCCGGACGTGCCTGCTCATAACAACTATATCGAGAACATCATCCGCCCCTTCAGCCAGGGGCGGCGCGTTTGGCTCTTCGCGAACAACCCGTTCGGTGCCAGGGCGAGCGCCAACCTCTACTCCCTCGTTGCCACCGCTCGCGCCAATGGCCTTGAGCCCAGTGCATACCTGAACTTCCTGTTCGAAAATCTCCCCGCCGCCGAGACCGTTGAGGCCCTCGAAGCGCTTATCTTCCAGCCTCAAGGCTTCGCAGAGCATCGTTGGACTTCCTCTGACCCAACTATCACTAGTTCCGCCAATCGAACCGCGGTTGGTTCCCGTATTGGCTTATTGGCTGTCAACAAGGTCTAGTAAGTCGTGGGGGAGCCGACCGGTGTGAACCAGCCGCGAATTTCCCCGTCGGGATACTTGGGGGTATGGATATTGACATACCACTGCCCGGACTTGAGCTCGGCGATCTGACGATCGTTGACGTGCCTGACGCCGGTCACCGGGCTGACGGGATAATCGATCATGAAAATGAGCTCCGGCGCCTTCGTTCCCAGCAGTTTCGGACCGTGGAACATGATGTCCGGTAGCGTCCGCATCCCACTCATCTCACCCTTTCCGCTCATTCCGCTCATCGCGCCTGTCGCACCATGAGTGGCCGGGACGCTCAGGCCGGAGAATACGACCCGATAGCTGACCGTCTTGGCTGCCGTATCCAGCTTCACGGTCGCATGGCCCGTCGCGTGCACGGAGTTGGGTACTTTCTCCTTCGAGCCCTGCAGCGTGGCCTGAAACAGCAGGGTGTCCGCCCGCGCACGGGAGATCGGCACGAGGGCGATAGCGACAGCCATCACAAACATCATGTTAGCAGTGCGCATGAGTCACCTGGATGAGCGGAAGTCAGAATCGATGTCGAATTGTCAGGGCTAAATTACGCCCCGGTTCGAGCAGCGGATTGGTGAGAGTTACGGCGTAGGCGATGTTGGCGTAGGTCGCGCCACTGCGGTAGGCGGTATTCAGGAGGTTGTCCGCCGTGAATATCAGGCGAGTGTCACCGACTTCGGGCCCGATGAGGCGATCGAGCCACAGCGTGGCACCCAGCCCCAGCACCGCGTAGCC
This sequence comes from uncultured Pseudomonadota bacterium, assembly GCA_963726045.1. Taxonomy (GTDB): domain Bacteria; phylum Pseudomonadota; class Gammaproteobacteria; order Steroidobacterales; family Steroidobacteraceae; genus 13-2-20CM-66-19. The sequence continues at coordinate 1,105,423 of CAVSAZ010000004.1, read as the reverse complement.
ATCGGTGGGATACTCCTGAGTCGGATCGATGCGTGTCTTGGCCGCTGCCCATTCGATCGTGCCGTTGACACTGTAGTCGCCGCTGGCCGGCGTGTAACTGAGGCCGCCTCGTCCATTCAGAGGCGCTACGTAAGCGAGCGGCACGTCGGTGAGCAGATTGGTGGCGCGAGTGTAGGTGAGCGTACCGAAGAAACCCACCCGGGGCGACAGCAGAATGTTCCAAGCCGCTTCGAGGCCCTCCAGCTCGGCGCGCTCCACGTTCTGCGGCTGGGTCGAGGAACTTCCCAGGTACGTGACCGGCACGGTCTCGACGAAATCGCGGAAGCGGTCGTAGTAGGCTGTGGCGCTGATAGAGGCCCGATCGGTATGCACCCGAAACCCACCCTCGACCGCATCGCCGTGCTCCGGCTTCAAGGCCGGGTTCGGCAACGAGTAGCCGGTTCCCGATACGCTGGCGCTGAACAGCTCCGTGTCCGACGGCATGCGAAAGAGAGTGCCGGCGTCCGCCACCAGATCGAGAATCGGGGTGAGATGGCGCATTACGCCCAGGCTCACCGTCTCCGCGTAGTTGTTAGTGTCACGATCAGCCGCGTAGAGGGGCTGAAATGCGGGAACGGTCAAGGGGCTCGTGCCGGTCGTGGTATGAAAGCCATCGGCCCGCGCGCCTAGCGTTGCCGTCCAGGCCTCGTCAGGCGTCCAGACATTGTCCGCGAATACACCGACGTTCACCTGGGTATCCCCAGGGGTCGTTTGCCGGCGCGGGGTGATGCTGATGCTCGTCACCTGTCCCGCGGCGTTCACATGCTGCGTCTCGCTGTAGGACTGGCTTCCATCGGGCCGCATCTCATCGAAGAAGTCCACGCCCAACGCGCTGCGACCGTGCTCCCACGGAATCGAGCCGAGAGCGTTGCCTCCCACGACCGAGGGTCCTACGACCCAGGAAATGTTGTCCTTGACGACCCCGGGGGTGGTTCGCTGGATCGAGGGAATCTCGCCATAAAAGTTGTCGTAAAAGAGGTCCGCGCTCACCTGCTGGAAGGGGCCGCGCCGCCCCTCGCCGTTGTAGGCGAGCCGGGCCATCTGGTCCTGAAGCCGGTCGCGCTGCTGTACGTACGGATAACCGGGCGATCCGCCGATGCCGCCGGCGCGGCCGGCCGACACAAATTCCCCGCGCAGCGTCAGATCCAGAGTATCCCGGGGGTCGATGGCGTATGCCGTGTCGAGTCCAATCCCTCCAGTCTTGTAGTCGCTATTGCGCGCGACTCCCTCGGGTGTTCGATAATCTCCCGCCTCACGGCCCGTCAGGCTGAGGCGAACGCCCAGCCCATCGCCGGACGCCTCCAGGTCTCCATGAGCTTGGGTCGCATCGTTGACCGTGGCGAACCCTGCCGAGACGTTGCCTCCGGTTACGTGGAAGTCGCCCTCACCGGGGATGGCGTGGTAGGTCGTGAGCACGACGACGCCGCCGACCGCTTCGGAGCCGTATGCTTCCGCTGCGGGCCCGCGTACGACTTCGACGCCGGCAATATCCTCGGGCTCGATGAGCAGATATTCGAGTGTATTTCGGCCTTTGAACCGGTCGCCGTCGATGAAGAGGGGAGAGTGATAGTAATTTGAGTTGAGACCTCGCAGGCTGATCTGACCTTCCAGACCGCCGGATCGGGCGATCGAAAGCCCCGGTACGGTGTCGAGTACGTCGAACACAGTGGCAGGATTGATGGAGTCGATCTTCGCGCGGCTGATGATCGTGATGGGCTTGGGCGTGCCACTGAGTCGATTGATCATCCGCTTTGCGGTAATGGCCACGGTGTGGAGCAGTTGACGCGGGTGTCCTTGCACCGCTCGGTGATCCGCGGCCTCTCGAGAGGCGTCGGGCGGCGAAGGATTTTCCGCGGCATGAGCGGGGGGCAACAAGCTGAGTCCTACGCAAACGGCAGCGAGAAGTCGGTACATCACTCCGCGAGCTCGCCTGCCGTGGAGTCGAAGCCGAGCGGCAGCCCAGCGTCGGCGGTGAACCCGTAGAGCGACTCATCCGGCAGAGCCCGCGCGAGGATACTGCGCACCTGCAGCAACGCTCTAAGGTCTATACCCGTCCCGATGCCCATGGCTTCCAACATAAAGCACAGATCCTCCGTCACGATGTTGCCCGAGGCACCGGGCGCAAATGGGCAGCCGCCCAGCCCCGCAAGAGAGCTGTCGAAGGTGGTGATCCCCTCCTCCAAGGCCATGAGCGCGTTGGCGAGCCCCAGGCCGCGGGTGTTGTGCAAATGGATCCCGGACAGCGCCTCCTTGCCCACGGCTTTGCGCACCAGCCGGATGAGCTGCCGCACCGATCTCGGATCGGCATAGCCCGAAGTATCCGCGAGGCCCACCTCATCACAACCTGCCGCCATGAGTTTCTCGGCGAAGTCTGCCACGCGGGCCTGCGGAACCGTGCCCTCGAGCGTGCAGCCGAATGCGGTCGACAGCGAACACTCGAAATGGGGGCGTTGCCCGGATGGAAGCGTGCGCAGCAGCTCAGCGATAGCACGGGCCTCCTGGAGAAGCTGAGCGTGAGAGCGGCGCAGATTGCGCAGGCTATGTGTCTCGCTCACCGAGCACGGCAGGGTGATCTTGTGCGCGCCGACATCGACAGCCGCCTGCGCGCCTCGCAGGTTCGGCACCAGCACCGCGACCGTGAGCCCGGGAATCGTGCGCCCGAACCGTACCAGGGCCTCGGTATCGGCGAGCTGCGGAAGCAACCTCGCCGGCACGAAGCTTCCAACTTCGAGCTCGCGAATCCCGGCGGCAGCCTCGGCCCGAATCCATTCCATCTTCGCCTCGGTCGGCATGATGGAGCGGATGCTCTGCAGCCCGTCCCGCAGGCCCACTTCGCTTACGAGGATCGCCGGCTCGGCCATTATTCGACTCGCGTTCGAGTGATTTGTATTATGATGATATCAAATCAGGAACGGGCGCGCATCCGCGATATTGTGGGAGCATATGCCGAACGACGATCAGCCGCTTGCGGGGTTGCGCGTATTGGAATTCACGCACATGGTGATGGGGCCATCTGCGGGGCTCATACTCGCCGACCTTGGCGCTGATGTGATTCGCGTCGAACCGCTCGGTGGAGATCAGACCAGGAACCTGAAGGGCGCGGGCGCCGGTTATTTTGCGATGTACAATCGCAACAAGCGCAGTGTCTGCTTGAACCTGAAGGCGGAGAAAGGTATCGAGCTGGCCCGGCGGCTCGCTCGATCGGTAGACATCGTCATCGAAAACTTTCGTCCCGGAACGCTCGAACGACTCGGGCTGGGGTACGAGGCCCTCTCCTGGGACAACCCCCGGCTGATTTATTGTGCCGCGAAAGGTTTCCTCAGTGGACCATACAAGAACCGCGCGGCGCTGGATGAAATGGCGCAGATGATGGGCGGCCTTGCCTATATGACCGGTCCGCCAGGTCGGCCGCTGCGGGCCGGCGCGTCGATCATCGATGTGACGGGAGGAATGTTCGGCGTGATCGGGATTCTCGCGCTGCTCGATCGGCGGCGCCGCTCCGGACACGGGGGACGCGTCGACTGCTCATTGTTCGAAACCACGGCGTTTCTCGTCGGGCAGCATATCGCGCAACTCGCGGTGACCGGTCAGGCAGCGCCACCAATGCCCGACCGCATCTCTGCCTGGGCTGTGTATGACGTGTTCGACACAGCCGACGGCCAGCAGTTATTTTTGGGCGTCGTGAGCGATTCGCAATGGCAGTCCTTCTGCTCGGCTTTCGGTCTTGCGGACTTCGCAGCCGATCCTGCGCTGCACACGAACAATCAGAGAATCGCGCACCGCGAGCAGATCATTCCCCGGATCCGCTCGCTCTGCGCTGCGCAGCCGCGCGATGCACTGCTGGCCCGCTTCGAGGCGGCCGGGCTGCCGGCGGCGAAGATCGCCCGTCCCGAGGACCTCCTCGACGACGAGCACCTCGCTGCGAGCCACGGGCTGCTCGACCTGACACTGCCGGACGGCAAATCAGCCCGGCTGCCCGCCCTACCGCTGGAGCTCGATGGACGCCGCTGCGAGCTGCGCCGCAATCCCCGGCGGGCAGGCGAAGACTCGCAGACAGTACTGGAGGAGATTGGCGTTTCCGAGGAAGAGTTCGCCGAGTTGGCCCGCGGTGGCGTCCTCGTATGAACGCTCAGTGCTGCAGATCGAGGCGCAGCTGGTAGCGATCGGAGCGGTAGTGTGCGATGGTGAGGAGGAGCGGCATTCCGCTCTGATCGAACACCGTGCGCGTGATTCGCAGGATGGCTGAGCGGGGCTCCACCTTGAGCGTGCCGCAAAGCTGCGGGTCGGCCACCATGGCCGCCACCACCTGCGACGCCTGACCGAGTTGACGTCCAGTGCGCCTGATGAGCTCCAGGACGGGGTTCTGCAAGAGTCCTTTACGGGTGATGTGATCGGCCAGAGCGATCGGGACATAGCTGATGACGAATCCGAGGGGCTCTTCGTCCAGGTAGCGGACCCGATCAGCGCGGAGCACCCATTCCCCGGCGGTAAGATGCATGGCCTCGGCCACCCAGGCGCTGGCGGGCTCTTTCTGCAGGGCGAGGACCCGAACCTGGGTAACGCGCCCGAACTGAATGAGCGAGTCGACCGCCTGGTCCATATTCGCCTCAATGGGCTTGACCGGCGGTCGGTAGATGACCGTCGTGCCGACGCGGCGCTTGCGAGCCACGAAATGATGCTGCGCGAGTTCGGCCAGGGCGCGCCGGGCCGTGATTCGCGAAACAGCGTAGGCGGCGGACACTTCCTTCTCGGTGCCGATGGGAGAGCCATGGGGCCGGCGCCCGGAGAAGATCTCATCGCGCAGTTGGAGAAAGATCTGATGATAAAGTGGGATCGCCCCGGATCTGTCGAGCCCACTCCTGCGCTTCTTGCTGGTCTTCATAACGCACCTGGACCGATCCCCTCACCCACCGCACGGCGAGACTCTACGAAAGCAGGCCGGGAGGAGCGACAAGACAAGACTCTCGCTGCCCGCACTATTTGTCTTACTACTATATCAAATAGTATGATGAGAACGATAGCCGCCGTGACTCACGCATGCCGACGACCCTTTTCGAGAAGATCTGGAGCGCGCACCTCATAGCCGAGACCTCCGGCGCCGGGCTGCTGCTGGTCGATCGAATCCTCCTACACGAGCGTACGGGGGGCGTGGCACTGCAGAGCCTGCGGGAGGCCCGTCACCACGTTGCGAATCCCGGGCGCGTATTTGCCACCATGGATCACGTGGTCGATACCCGCCTCGGACGCGACTCGAGTGCTGCATACAAATCCGGCAATCCGTTCATAGATGTGACTCGGCGCGAGGCCCACGCCGCGCACATCCGACTTTTCGACATCGACGATGACCGTCAGGGCATCGTGCACGTCATCAGCCCGGAACTCGGCATCGTCCTACCGGGACTGACCCTCGTCTGTCCCGACAGCCATACGGGCACGCAGGGGGCTTTCGGAGCGCTCGCGTGGGGCATCGGCTCTACCGAAGCCGAACACGCGCTCGCCACTCAGACCTTGCGGGTCGCAAAGCCGGGTACGCTACGGGTGTGGATCGAGGGATCACTGCAGGAAGGTGTCACGGCAAAAGACCTCGCCCTTCATCTGATCGGCATGCTTGGCTCCGCTGGCGGGCGCGGATCTGTCATCGAGTTCGCAGGCCCGGCGGTTCGCAGGCTCGATCTCGAGGCGCGAATGACGCTCTGCAACATGGCGACGGAGCTCGCGGCGTTCGGCGCGATCATCGCCCCTGACGAGCAGACCTTTTCTTATCTGCGCGGACGCCCATTCGCCCCGTCCGGCGAGCTCTTCGATCGCGCGGTGAGCGACTGGCAGGCGCTCCACAGCGATCCGGACGCGCGGTTTGATCTAGAGATTCGTGTGGATGCCAGTGAAGTGCGGCCCATGGTTACTTGGGGCACGAACCCGCAGGATGCGCTCCCGATCGATGGAACCGTGCCTGAATACTCCGCCGTCGCCAGCCGGCTGAGCCTGCCGGCGTACGAGCGCACGCTCTCTTATATGGGCCTGGAGACGGGACAACGGCTCGAAGCGCTGCCAATAGACGGAGCGTTCATCGGTGCGTGCACTAACAGCCGGCTTAGCGACCTGCGCCGTGCGGCTAGAGTCCTCGAAGGACGGAAGGTGGCTCGCGGCATACGCGCGATTTGTGTGCCGGGATCGACGAGCGTCAAGCGCCTTGCGGAAGCCGAAGGGCTCGCGTCCGTATTCGAACGCGCCGGATTCGAATGGCGCGAGTCCGGGTGCTCGCTGTGCTTTTTTGCGGGTGGTGAAAGCTTCGCTCCCGGGCAGCGGATCGTGAGCTCCACCAATCGCAACTTCGAGGGCCGGCAGGGTCCTCAGACTCGGACTCATCTAGCGAGCCCCGAGACAGTGGCCGCTTCCGCGATCGCGGGCCACATCGCCGATCCCCGGCAAGAAAGGAACTGATTCGATGCCGCAGCCCTTTACCGACTTGACGGCAGTCGCCGCGGTTCTCTTGCGCGACAACGTAGACACTGACGCGATCATTCCGTCGCGGGAGATTCGCGCCGTCTCGAAGACGGGTCTCGCCGACGGTCTCTTCGCCAACTGGCGCTATCTTCCCGGCCAGGGTCGCACCCCGGACCCGAAATTCGTTTTGAATGGTCCGGCCTTCCGGGGATCGCAGATCCTGATCGCCGGCGAGAATCTCGGCTGCGGATCGAGCCGCGAGCAGGCCGTCTGGGCACTTGCCGAATACGGCTTTCGCGCGCTGATCGCGCCTTCCTTCAACACGATCTTCCAGCGCAACTGCGTGCGTAACGGGATACTGCCTGCCCGCCTCGGGCGGGAGGCGATCACAAAGCTGGCGGCCTGGGTGATCGAGGATCCAGAGCGCCACTGTCCACTCGTGAGCCTCGTAACTCAGCGCATTGTCGCAGGCGGTGAAACGCTGTCTTTCGAGATCGCCCCGGAGTCGCGCTCGACCCTCTTGGAGGGACTCAGCGAGATCGAGCAGACGCTTAAACTCCGGGAGCGCATCGCGGTATTTCAAGCCGCCGATCGGCTGCAGCGCCCATGGGTGTACGACTTCGGCTCGCCAGATGATGACCAGCGACGACGTCAATAATCAGTTTTCCGTCGGGCGACGCAGATAGCGGCCGCGCGGGCTTCCGATCACGTTCCCGTCCGCGTAGATGCATTCGCCGCGCAAGTAGGTCGAAGTCACCGTTGCGGAGAGCTCGAGCCCCTCGAATGGCGTGTAGCCCTGCCCCGACTCCGATTCGGCCGCGCGCACCACGAACGATCGGTCGGGATCGACCAGCACCAGGTCCGCATCGAATCCCGGCGCGATGTCCCCCTTGCGCAGCAGCCCGAAGCGCTGCGCCGGATTCCGGGAGGTGAGCTGCGCAACGCGGTTGTACGAGAGGCCGCGCTTGCGTCCCTCCGTGATAAGCGCCGACAGCAGGTATTCCGTGCCGCCGAAGCCCGACTTGGCCAGAAAGATGTCGTCCGGCTTGCTGCCGTCAATCTTCATCTCATGGCGGCAACACGCGTGATCGCTGCAGACCCAGTCGATCTTGCCGTCGAGCAGGGTGCGCCAGAGGAATTCGACATCCTCGCGTGACCGAATCGGCGGATTCACTTTCGCCAGTGCCCCTGTCTTGACGTCGTAATCGATGCAGAGGTGGGCTATGGTGACTTCCCGCCTGAAATTGATCTGCGGAAATGCACCCTGCATCGCGAGCGCCGCCTCCACCGCCTTGCGCGAGGAGAGGTGGAGCAGATTGATGTTGAGACATTCCGTTTCCTGCGCGAGATACGAGGCGATCGTGATCGCCAGGCCTTCGGAGTGCGGCGGCCTGGCGGCGCTGTAGGCTCGTAATCCCTTGAGGCGACCCTCCTTCTGCACGAGCTTCGTGTACGCCGCCATGATCTCGGCGGTCTCGCAATGCATGCTCAACGAGATATAGGGCCGCCGCTCGGGGAACCGCTCCATGGCTTCCTTGATGCCACGCATCACGAACTCGAAGTGCGCAAGGTCATACTTCTCGTCCGGCCCGATCATGAGAAACTCGTGCTGGTGTCCCGAGGCGCCGTGCAGCCCGTATCCTCCGTAAAACATGAAGATCTTGAACGAGGTGACCCCGTACTTCTCGATCAGCATGCTGATCTCACCGATCTCTTGCGCGTCCATGGGTGCGAGGTGGTACGCGTAGTCGACGTAGAAGCGATCTGCAGACGCTTCGAGGAGGTCGGGAAACAGCTCGGCGTACGGCCCGCTCCTGTTCATGTAGTACTGGCCCGAGCGGAAATAATTCAGGCTCGAGGTCACCCCGCCCTGAGCGGCGGCGCGGCTCTCCTGCAGCGCATCCTCCCGCAACGGGTTGTAGATGCCGGTATGCATGTGAGCATCGACCAGTCCCGGGAAGCCGAGTGCCCCTTTCGCGTCGGTCACCGCAAGCGCCGACTCCGGCTTCAGCTCCGCTCCCACCGCGACAAAGCGGCCATCCTTCACCGCGACGTGCTGCAACGGCACGTCGCCGGCGTCTGGGCGGACCACACGTACATTGCGAACCAACAAATCGAATTCTTCCACTTATTCCGCATCCTGCTGCTGCGAGTAACCCGAGCACCAGCCGTTTGCACTGACCGATTTTCCGGGAAAGAGCGCACAACCTCCGGTCGCCGATGTACCGCCGCGGTACATGCTGCAATTAGCGCACTTTGAGCCGGGGGTATAGGTGGGGTTACTGCCGCGGTCCACCTTGCTGGCATCCTCGGTGTAGTGCATCTTCTGGGCCGCCGGATCCGTGACGGACAAAAGCGGATCGGCAGCAAGCGCGCGCCGACCCAAAGTCAGGGCAACCGCGCCCGCTCCCAGCGCGATACCGCTGCGGATCAGGAAGAGTCGCCGATCGCATCCGGATCCAACACCGAGTTCTTCGCTCTTAGGACCTTTCATATACACAATCCTCCATCGTGAGCTGGTGCAGTTGTCCGCGCATCATTCGTTTCCTCAATGCTTGGCTACGCCCGCCTCCTCGGCAGCGGACTGGCTACCCAACAGTTCCTCCGCATAAGCCCCGGGGTTCTGCTCCGCAGCCGGAACCAGCTTCACAGTGTTCGTCACCGGAGTTGTGGGGCCCCGATAGTTCGCTTTGTGGTCGCGATCGCTTCCCGCGAAATAATAAGCCGCAAAAGTCTTGATCTTGTCCTTATCCGGATACAGCACCGACGCGGATCCGCCATAGTTGCCGAATTCCCCGGCGTTGCGCGGACCGAACCAGACGGCGCCATCGCGGGTGACCGCCAGCTTCGGCACATCGGTGCGTTCCGGTAACGGGTAGCGCGTGAACTGATTCGTCTTCTGATCGAATTTCAGCAGGTAGTTGTCCGTCGCCACCCACATGTTATCCCAGGGATCCGCCTCGACGTCATAAGGGTTGCTGTATGGAATTCCGATCTTGTGGGGGACCACCTCCCCAGAGGCCGGATCGACCCGATAGAGCGCCGCGTTCATGGCCCCCCGACTGCCCCAGGTCGAGGCCCAGATGAAGCCCTTGGAGTCCACGCCCGGACGACGGATGTTGCTGGGCGTGTTATCGCCGGTCAGCAGGTAATGCCGGAAGGCCCCCGTGCTTGGCTCGAAACTCGTGATCCCGCCATCGTGATAGTCGGCCATCCACACCTTATCGTGCTGATCGAGCGTGATGCCATAAGCATGGCTACGCAGCACCGGAACCCGCCACCAGCGAATGGTATTTTCCTTACGAATAAACTCCCCGACTCCACCTCTGCCGAGCAGCGACAGCCATATATTCCCCTGCGTGTCCATGATCACCGTGCTGATGCCAATGGATTTGCCCTGGCCCCCTCCGGCATCAAACTTGTATTGCTCCAGCGCATTCGTCTTGGGATCGAAATGCGACAGGCTGCCGAACCAGACCGTTCCGTCCGTGTCGACCGTGAGCGTCTCCGAGGTACCGAGTCCTTGATGGTCGGTAAGCTGACCGGTTCGGGGATCGATCTTGACCAGAGCAGGCTGATTCACATCCATGATCCACACGTTACCGTTCCCGTCGAAATCGGGCGTGTGTACGAAGCGGCTCTGACCGGTCTTGTTCGGAAAGCGATACTCCACAAATTCCGCCTTCTCCAGTGCTTTCTCGTCCAGCTTCGGGTCATCTTGCTGCTCTACGACACGCGGCACTGAATTCGCACCGAAATTGGCCGCGAGGTAATCGATCACTGCTTCACGATCAGCCGGTGACAGCAGCGCGGGATCGAAGCACGAGGCATTTCCCGGCATGTTGAAACACGGATTCTTGGACATGAGGTCGATGACGCCCGCCCAGCCGGCCTTGTCAAATGGCGGGCGTCCGCCTGCATACCTGCGCACGACGTTGTACGGATAGAAGTTCACCGTGTGGCAACCCATGCATATTCGCTCCATCACGTCCCGACCGCGGCCAGGCGGATACGCGACGTTGTAAGGCACGATCTTCGCGCTGGGATATGGAGCCGGCAGATCCTGGTACGCCATGCCACCCACATAGGTCGGCGCAAGCTTGGTGGCCGCCAGAGCAAAATTGGCCGTGGCTTGCCGACCCGCAGCGACGTTCACGTGCACCGTATTAGGCGGCAGGCTCCAATCGCGCTGTCCGACCGTACCGCGCAACGTCACATCATAGTGGCCCGGAAAGAGGTCCAGCGCCCTGTATTTCCCGTTGACGACGTAGACCATGAAGCCGATATTCTTGTCCGTATTGAAGGCATATACGGTCAGGAACCCGGCGGGACTCTGCATCGACACGCGACCCGTGAGCGAGCCCATGCCGGGCAGCTGAGCGGCGATGGCGGTTCCTCCGAGCACTACCGCCAGCAGTAGCGCAAACGCCTGAATGAAACTCCCGCGCATCCGCCGGGCCGCACTTCGCTGATGGGACAGCGCTCTACTTGCTTTCATAGGTCACTATTCTCCCAAGCCGTCGTATTCTTACCGTTCAGCCCGACACCATTCGGCCGCAACCGGCCTGCACCGGGAATACGCGCTTCCCGGATACTCCGTTCATCTCTCAGTCCACCCCGAATTTGATCGAACCGCGAATGCCGTACACCGGTTTGTAGGCAGGCGAGACATCGAGCCCCATGAGGGAGCCGGTCGTCACCCCCGCCGAATTGTAAACGGAGTAAGCGGTGCGCGTTAGGCCTATCGGCGCCGTGTTGTCCCCGATGTTCTTGGCGTAGAGCTCCACGCGGTAGCGCTCATTGGAAATGCCAAGACCGAGATCCACGGTGCTGACGGGCTCCGTCCACGCCACGTCGGCTTCGTCATCATATATCTTGCTTCTGTAGAGGTAGTCGACTCTGGCAAAGCCGTCAAAGTCGCCGAACGCGTGCCTCTGATAGGTTGCCGTAAAGGTTGCGGTCTCCGCGGGATACAGCGGCAGTTGCGCGCCAACGGGATCCGGGTTTCCTGTCAGCAGCAGCGCATCGGTGCTGTCGGTCTTGCGGATGTCCGTCTCGGCCCAATCGGCCGTGGCGTGCAGCGTGAGATGGTCGCCCAGCAGATAGGTCGCTTCGAACTCGATGCCGTGCAGGTCCACGATACCCCCGGCGCTCACCACCTGGATGCCTGAGAGCGCTCCCTGGGGCGTCGTGAAGCTCACGTTCTGCGGTATGTGCCTGTTACTCCAGATACCCGCATAGGCGTCGGCCAGGATCTCCAGGGTATTGTTCAGGAAATCGCCCTTGGCGCCGATCTCCTCCATCTGCATGTTTTCATGCGGCACGACGAAGGTGGTATTGGCCTGTTTCGCGATCTGCGCCTGCTCCGCAGCCGACAGAACCGCGAGATTCGCGTTGAACTCGACCGGAAGGGTTCCCTGCGCGTACGAAATGTAGTAGGTCATCCGCTCGGCAGGCTTGTACTGCAGGCTGAAGCGAGGCGTATACACGTCGCTTCTGTTACTGACGCCCAGTGCAGGGGCCCCCGCCGGATAGTCGGTCTCACCGACAGTCGATATCTGATACCGTCCTTCCACACTCAGGGTGAGCTTCGGCGTGATCGAATAATTGATCGCCTCGTATATCGACGGAGTGCTGTTCTTGAGCTTCTCGAGCGGCGTGAAGCACCCCGCGTAACCGAAGAAGAGATAGCCGCAGGTCTGGCCCTGGGTAAGATCGTTGAGATAGTCCAGGCCTACCGTCCAGTTGAGACGATCCTTGGACGGCGACGAGATCCGCAGATCGAGGTTGTAGTCGAAGTCCGACTGGTTGCTCACGATCAGGTCATACTGGTACGGAAGTACGCCTGGGATGCTCCCGTAATCCGGGTTCGGTATGTTGCGCCCGTCGATGCCTGAATTCGACAGCAGGAAGCCCCATTTGTTGCTGTCGAGTGCCACGGCGCCGGCGACCTCATATCCGTTCGCGAAGTCGTACTCGAACTGGTTGCGGGAGGTCCACGCGTGACGCTCCACTCCGATGTGGTCCACGAAATTGGGACCGAGGAACGTCTGGTCACCTTGTGTTCCGCCGCCGGTTTGCAGCTGCTGATAGGCAAAGGGGTCTATGTAGTTCGAAGCGGTCATGGAGCCCACCGGTATCATCGAGCCGGTGACTTCTCCGCAGTGGTAATTGAGTGTTCCGGCGGGAGCCGCGCCGGCGTTGCAGTTGTAGCTGCTGGCGAACAGCTCACCGTTTGCCGACGGACCGTCGTCATCGGTGAAATAGGTGTCGTAGCTGCGAATCGAGAGATTATCGATCGGTTTGAACAGCAGACTGATGCTCTGCGACTCGGTACTTTGCTCACCGAGCTCGACACCGGGAAAGCCCGGATCGGCATAATCGCCCCCCGTGTAATAGGAGCGCGCGGCCAGCCGGATCGAAAGCTTGTCGTTGATGATCGGCCCGTCGATGCTGGCTGAGAATGTCCGGTTGTCGTAGCTGCCCGCGTCGAAGTTCGCCTGGCCTGTCCAGTGGGTCAGCGATGGCGCCCGCGTCACGTAATTGATCGCGCCACCGAATGTCCCAATGCCGAAATATGCGGCCTGCGGTCCCTTTACGACTTCGATGTGATCCACGTCGGTGAGAGCCGTGGTGTCGCCGCTGAAGTCCAGTACGCCATCGACGAAGATGTTGGCGGTTTGTCGCGTGTCGAGGCCATTCTCGGCGATGATGCCGCGCATCGAGTAGTCGCGGAATCCGCGATCGTTACGACCGACCGTCTGGGACTGGTCTTCTAGGCCCGGTATGTATGGCGCTACGTCCCCGAGATCCAACATCCCGGCGTCCTGAATGTCGGATGCGGTGACGGCCGTAATCGCCAGGGGCACGTCGACGATCGGCTTGGCGACCTTGGTCGCAGTGACGATGACGGCTGTCAGGCTGGTGAAGGCCCCGGCGGTGGACGCTGTCTGCCGCTGCGCCGCTCCCGCGCCCTCCTGCTGATCCTGCGCCGTGGTCGCTCCTTGCTGTTGATCCTGCGCCTGAGTCGCTCCATCCTGCGAGCCGGTCGCTCCCTGCTGTGTATCTTGCGCCCCAGTCGTGCCGGCCATGGCAGTCTGCTGGTAGATGATTGCCCCCGCTGCGAAGACCAACACGGCGGCGCCTGATCTGATTTTCACGTTCATGCTATGCCCCGGAAGTGCTTGGACGGCCCAAGATTTCGTATCGAGTTAGAACTTGTCCTTCGGATCGCTCGCCCCGCGCCGTCCGCGCGCGTCTGCTGCGAGACCTCCCAAAGTCCCGCCGTAGGTAGCCTAGATTACTTAGGTACCGAGGTTTGACTTATCATGCACGACTCAAACGGTCCGTGCAACTGCCTTATTTCGTGTCGCAAACCTGACGTCCGACCGCCCAACCCGCAAGACGACCGAGTGTGGTGGCGGTGAGCAGACCGTTGCCGGCAAGGTAGCCCCACCCGCCGGGGCCGGAGATGCCTCGTGCCGCGCCGCCGCCCGCGAACAGATTCGGAAACGCGCTGCCATCCGTGCGCAGGACGCGTGCATGTTCATCGACCGCAAGTCCTCCTTGCGTGTGAAATAGGGCACCTTTTACTTTCGCTGCGTAGAACGGAGCCTGCAGCAGCTGGTCGCTGTCGAACAGTCGTCCGAACGGGCACTGTTTTCCCGCGGCCGCGAGCTGCGCCACTTCGGCCAGAGTCGACTGCAGGCCGGCAGCCGGAATGGACATCAGCCGCGCCAACTCCTCGGCGGTCGGCGCCGAGATGATCGCTCCAGCTTCCACCGCGTCCCGGTAGTCCTGGAATTCGAGCATCAGAGAATGGATCCGCTGGTCGTAGGTGTCCCACGCGAAGTGACCGGGTTGCGCCGTAACGTCCACCGCCTGTTCCGAGTAGCCGCGCGCTTCATTGGCGAACCGCCGCCCCTCCCAATTCACCTGGATGCCACCGGCGACGATCAGCGGCCAGAGAATGGGTATGCGGTGTGCGGCAGCCAGCCCACCATGTCCCTGGTAGGCGTGCAAATCGCAGATCATCGCTCCGAGAGCCTGCCCCCAGCGAACCGCATGACCTTCGTTGCCCGTATGGCCGAAGGGCTCCGCGTGGCTGATCTCAGGTATGTATTCGGCCACCATCGCGGCATTTCCCGCGAATCCCGAGCATGCAAGAACCAGCGCCTCGCATCCGACATCCTCACCGGTTCCGTCGCGGCGGATAGCATGGATTCCCCGAATCCTGTCGTCTGCGTCGACATAGAGGTCCACTACCAACGCTTCGGTGACGATAGCGATGTCCGAAACCGCCGCTGCGCTCACCAGCGCACTCATCAACTCAGTGCCGGTCCGATTGGGCGTCCCGTGCATGCGAATCTGCGAATGTCCCGGATACAGAAAGCCGTCAACGAGACTCAGCGGCACTCCATGACGCTCCGTCAGCCAGTCGATCGTCGGCCCGGATTCGTTGGCCAAGATACGCGCGACTTTCGCGTCCGTCTGTCCATTCGTCTTTTCCAGGATGTCGCGGGTAAAGAGCTCGGCGCTGTCCAGGACACCGCGACTGCGCTGCAGCTTTGATCCCGCGCCGGGAATTAGGCTCGTCGACATGCCGGTCGATCCGGCCGGTGATTTGTCGCGCTCGAACACCGCCACACTCACTCCGAAGTCCCGCGCCGCAAGCGCCGCGGTCAGCCCGCAGCCCCCACCCCCCACGATCACGACCTGCGCCGAAACTTCGAATGACGGTTCAGGAATGCGCACTTTCGCCACCGGCGTACCTGAAATGCCGAAGTTCCCGATTCGGTAAAACGTCATTGAATCCCCCAGGAACCGCGAGCGAGGCGTGCCGTGCTTGATTCGGGCATGCTCGTGTTTTCCTGCCCTAGTAAACTACGCTACCTATGTTGCCCATCCTACCTGCGCCCTCCCTGACTGTAAAGCGGGCGACGAAGGTCCTGGTTGCCGCGGCAGCAGGCTGGTCCCGGCATCCGCGGCTTGCGGGCTGTTGGTGGCGCTGCCGGATGGCAGGTTTTGTGGCGTGTGGTTCGAACGGTCCCGACTCTCCATCGCGAGAGATCGTCATCGACAGCTCGCTGGCGATGCTCGCGTGAGCCGAGAGAATGTCCGCCCTGGATTTGCGAACAATGGGTATACTCGCCAGATGGCGACATCAGTGTCGAGAGCGCCGAAGAAGCAGTCGCTCAGTTTGGGGCCAGGCGGCTATATCCGCGCACCTAAGCTCTCCCACGTAGTAGCCGAACGTTTACGCGCGCAGATAGCCGCCGGTATCTTGAAACCGGGCGATACGCTGCCTGCGGAGCGTGATCTGCTCAGCCAGCTCGGGGTCTCCAGGCCAACGTTGCGTGAGGCGCTACGCGTCCTCGAGTCCGAGGGACTGATTCGTCTCGGGCGCGGGGCGCGCAGTGGCGCCACGGTCCTGGGCCCATCCATAGATACCGCGGCGCGCTATGGCGCGCTTTACCTGGCTTGTCGCGGGACGACTCTGGGTGAGATCCATCAGGTGCGAATGCTGCTCGAACCGCCGCTGGTATCACTACTGGCCGCGCGCGAGAGGAAGGATTTCCTCCGTACCCTCGAGCGTCACGTCAACGCCCAACGTGCGGCATTGACCGCGCAGGACTACGCGGGTGCGATCACTGCCATCGATCGATTTCACGGCCAAATGCTTGAGTTCTCGGAGAACGGAGCTCTGACTCTTCTCATGGGCATGATCCAGGGGTTTCCCGCTGCCGGTTACTCCAAGTTCCTTCTCACCGGCGGTGAAAGCGTAACCAAGGCATTGAAGCAACGCACCATAAAGTCGACCGAGTCTCACGAGCAGCTGGTCAACCTGATGGTTGCCGGCAAACCTGCCCAGGCCGAAACCTTTTGGCGCCGTTATATGGAAGAAACGGCTGATTTTCTCGCCCGAACGAAAATCGGAAATTTCCGGGTCGAGTTGCAGGGCTGACCGCAGCCGGGATCCATTCCCGGTCGCTAAGCTCCGGCTCGATCACCCCATCCCTGGCTTGACCGCTCCGCGCCCGCATCGCGCGTAAACAGGATCATCGCCAGCGATCCCGCGACCGCGATCACCATCATCATCAGGAAACCACCGTCAAAGCTCCCCGTGTACTCGACGATGTAACCCATGATTATCGGTGTCGCAATACCTGACGCGGCGAATGAGGCATCCACGAGGCCCGCAGCGAACCCCGGTTGATCCGGGGAAGTCTCTATTGAGGCCACCCACCAGAATCCGGCGGTCACAAACCCGAATCCCACGCCTAGAGAGATGAAAATCACGGCAACGCTCAGCGAGTGAATCAGGAATACGGGAATCATGCACATCCCCGCCAGGAGCACAAAGCACGCCATCACCACACAGCGCAAATAGAGTCTGGTGGTGACGAGATACAGCTTCCTGAGGATTACTCCGCCGGCCAACGCCCCGAGCACTCCGGCCGCCCATGGAAGCGTCGAGAACAAGCCAACCGACTTTATGTCGAGGCCATAGGTCTTGCTCAAAAAGCCGGGCAGCCAGTAGAGCAGCCCCCAGAAGATATAGCCCCAGGAAAAGAACCCGAACGCTATAGCCAGCAGCGGTCTGTTCGCCAGAACCTTCCCCAGCTCCATTCCCGATTTCAGAGGCGACCTTTCCTCGGCGCTCTTGCCATCGGCAATGTAGGCCAACTCGGCGGCATTCAACCGCTTACCCACCGCAGGTTCATCTCTGAAGACGATGACCCAAACGACCGTCCACGACAGGCCCAGGGCGGCGAGAATCAGGAACGTCACCCTCCACCCTACGTGCGGAATCAGCTGTGTGATGATCGGACCGCTGATGAGAATGCTTGCCGCCACGCCGACGCCGCCTATCAGAGAAAGCACGAAGCCCTGTTCATGCTTCGGCATCCATCTGCTCGTCGCCCTGCTTGCGGCCGGAAATCCCGGCCCCTCGCCGACGCCCAGAACGATTCTGGCGATGAAAATAGTCGCGAAGGAGGACGCAACGGCGGTGAGGATGGACGCCAGGGACCAGACGACTATGGAGATTCCCAATACCTTTTTCGTCCCGCAGTGGTCCACCACCGGACCGCTGAGGAGGGCGACGAGGAGATAGCCCACGGAAAAGGCCGCGCTGATGAGCCCCCATTGCGCCGGATTGACGCCTAACGACTTGCTAATTGGGCCGATCGCGTAGCCGATTGCGCTCCGGTCGATATAGTTGATAACGACCAGGGATATGATCAACGACATCACCAGCCATCGAAAATTGGTTCTTTCTGGTGATTCCACGGACATACCTTACCCAGGATCGGACGGCTCAAGGGGCGGTCCACGCGACGCGGGCGTCGTCATGGAAGATCTGCAAATTACCCACTCGGCTCCGGAGGCTACAGGGCGGAGCCCTATTATGCAACTAGGTTACCGTCGTTGAATCAGTTCCGGCAGGGCTTTTTGCCAGGCCGAAACGCGATTGTAGCCTTCGGATTGACTTAGTACACTTCGTTATCTTCAAGTCAGACAGGCACCCCATGGCAGAGTTCACCGGAAGAGTTGCATTGGTTACGGGCGCAACCGGGGGAATCGGATCGACCGTCGTTCGAAGGTTGGCCGAAGCAGGAGCAACGGTCGTGATCGGCACCACCGATCGCAAGCGCGGCGAATCTCTTGCCGGGGAGATCGGAAAACAGGCCTCGATCGTCCAATTGAACGTGACCTCTGAAGAAGACTGGATTGGCGCCGCGCGTTCGATCCTATCGCAGAACGGGCGTTGGGATATTCTCATCAACAATGCCGGCTTCATCGAGCCACACCTTACGATAGAAGACACTTCATTGGACCTGTGGAGGCAACATTTCGCGGTAAATACCGATGGCGTCTTCCTGGGATGCAAGCATGCCGTTGCGCAGATGAAGCAGCATGGCGGCGGGGTGATAGTGAACATCTCTTCCGGGCTCGCCCAAAAGGTCATCACCAATGCGCCCGCATACTGTGCATCGAAGGCTGCTGTGCTGACGCTCACCAAAGTGGCGGCCCTTCACTGCGCGGAGCGCCGCTACAATATTCGAATCAATGCGGTACTGCCGGGAGGTGTGGATACTCTCATGCTCGAGCGCAACCTCGTGCCCGGCCAGACAGTGGAGGAGCTCAGAGCCCTTCAGGCGGCCCGCCATCCGATTGGCAGAATTGGAACGACGGATGACGTCGCCAACGCGGTCATGTTCCTGTGTTCGACGAAGAGCTCGTTCGTAACTGGCGCGAGTTTGGCCGTTGATGGCGGCCAGACGATCTGAATGAGGCGCAACACCCGCTCCGGCCTGTGCTGGTATGGGTGTTCCTGTTGAGCGGTTTAGCAGGGTCGCTCGCAAGAGCCGCAGTGATGCCACGCCTTTCGGAGCATATATCGATGGGCCTTGGGGCCAGATCCACGTGCGCGTCGCGGGAAGGAGCACCGACCCCACGGTGATTCTGGTCCATATGATGGTGTGGTCGTCAGAACGCGATCGACATCCCGGGTTACGGAAAGTCCGATGGGCCACCGACACTGCCGGAATGCGTATCAATACGCTGAGAACTTCATTCCGGAGCTGAAATACTTCGGCCTCCGCTCGGCAAATTTTTTGGGCTCGAATACCGGTGCGGCATTCATCGCTGCATTTGCAGACGTGCATCCCGATATGGTCAGGAGCCTCATCCTGGAAGGCCCGACGATCTGGAATGTGGGCGGGCGCGGTTGCGAAATACATCAAGCAGCGGCCTTGACCTAGAAATGCGTGTCCGCATTGCCTCACGCGAAATGTTATCGGCGACCGTACGGGGCGCCACGCCGCCTCCACTCTCGGGGGGCACTATGGCGACAGGGATGACGCACACAGAACGGCTGAACTGGCGGGTCTCGTCCGACAATCCCTCGACCACGGGGTAGTCGTCGTCCGCTTCCATCAGGCCCTTCTGCCGCCTTCGGCCTCAGACGGAATTTACGCTCTGTGTAGCGGTCAAGGGTTTTCTGGACACGCGGTTGGTGGTAAATGAACTCTGTCAGGCGGCCAGGTGTTGGGCCGCGGCTAGTAGTCGCGGCGCAGCTGCGCGGACGATCTGAAGCCGTGGCGCTCGATCAGCCACTGTTCGTTGTACAGCTCGGCCCACTGGATGAGCGCCAGGCGCAACTCCTCGACCGTCTCGAAGGTCCTCACCCACAGCAGCTGCTCTTTGAGGGTGCGGATGGCGCGCTCAACGCAGCCGTTACCCTCAGGGGCTCGCGCGAAGGCGGGACTGGACCTCAGGCCCAGGAAGGCGATCTCGTCCTGGAAGTCCTCGCTGATGTATTGCGAGCCGTTTTCGTGGCGCAGCTCCACGCCCGCTGCAATTCGTTGGCCAATGCCGCCGAAGCAGCGCCGGACAGCCTGACGAGCCGGCTCAAGCGCCTCCCAACGTGTGGCGCGCTTGGCGGCATGGATGCCGAGGATCTCGGCGGTATGGTGATCAACGGTGAGCAGCACAATCAACGAGCCCTCGCGCGTGGTCCACGTGCCGGTCAGATCCGTTCCCCAGCGCATGTCCGGCGCCGCAGGAATGATCGTGCCCTCGTGCGCGCGCGGCCCTCGAGGGCGCCGCTGCGAGTCGGAGCCCGCAGGCCGTGTTCGCGCATCAGACGCAACACGCGCGCGCGGCTGGTGAGGATACCGCGGTGGCGCAGCTTCCCCCATACCTTCAGATATCCCTCACCGATGAAAGCCGAGGCGGCCAACACGGCGCGAATGTGCTCGACGAGCTCCGCATCGCTATGTCCCCCCCGCGGGGCCCCACGGGGGGACTGATCGGCTTTGCGGGCGAAATACAGGCTCGAGTGGGCAACGCCAGACAAGCGCATACCCGGTTCAGCTGGACAATTCGGTTCTGGGAAATCGACACGTCTCGCCTCACTTGTTCGATTTCCCTGGGGCCAAAGGGCCGTGTTTCCTCTCGTACACCCGGTTGATCTCCCGGGAGATCTCCAGGTTCAGTGCCGTCTCGCCCAGCGCCTTCTGCAGCTGCCCGATCTTGCGGGCATCGGCATCCCGGCTCTTCAGACCCGCAAGGCCGTTGGCCAGGAACACCTCTCGCCAAGACGAGAGTGTTGCTGCGTTGACCCTCAGCTCCCGCGAGAGCGCGTCCAGGTCCTCGCCCTTCAGCAGACGCAGCACGGCAGCCATCTTCTTCTTCGAGGACCATCGCCCTCGCTCTTCACCAGTCTCTTCGTTCTTTCTTCGCATCGGACACTCCTCGGGGCTTCGCTTTGGCCCAAAAGCGTGTCCAGTAAGACTCTATACCGGGGGAACACCGATCAGTCCTGGGCTGGCGGTGACGAGCGAAAACGTGCCATCGGGATTGGCCTCGGTGGCGAAGTTCATGCTCCAGACGCCTAATATCGCGTGAGCGCCGGCAGGATCGCGCTCAAGATTGCGCCATCGAAGGCTGATTACACCTAGTTAAGGAGACACCCATGGCCAGCCTCTCAGAAAACTCAGCGCATTTGCCGACACACCCTTCGCAAATGCCGTCGTAATGAGCGCAGTCGGCCACTGTTTCATGGGTCTGCCATGGGCTTCTATCCAAATCTTCGCGTCTTGACTGGCGGGAATGGGCCCTCAGTCTGGTTATAGTCCTTGCAAGCGCAACGTTTCTTGAAACGGCGCCTTAAGGTCACTCCGGAGATTTTCATGCGCATATTCTGCGACTCGACCCCGCAATTCGGTCTCGTAGCGTTCGTTACATCCTCCTTCCTTCTGGCCACTCCAGTGAGTTCCCAGGCCGCCGACACAGGCTGCGCTGCCGTGCGCGCCGCTGTGGCACTTCAATCCAAAACACCTTTTCACGCTACAGTATCAAGCGCGTCTCCACGCGGGGGGAGTACCTCTGCGGCTAAAAGCGAGATGGTTTGGATCGATAACAAACTTTATATGCAGATGGGCGGCCGTTGGGTCGGCGGCCCGATGCCGCCGGAGCGAGCGCTCGTCGGAGTCACCGGCGGAAATCTTCCGTTCAGCGAATGCAAGCCCCTGCCCGCCGCAACGATTTCCGGGCAAGCTACAAATGTCTACTCCGCCGTGATGCAGTCGGGAGAGCACGCGCAGCTCTTCATCTCCGTGACCAGCGGCCAGCTTCTGCGCGAAACCCTTAACGTAAACATGATCATTGTGACGGTGGACTTCGAATACACCAACGTGCGAGCACCCGCGCTGAGCAAGTGAGCGCGCGAACATGGCGCGAATTAATTTGCGTGAACGTGATGAGCCGCCGATGGTATTAAGCATCGTATCGGGCATCAACGACCATCGCAATCGCTCTTGGTGAGGACGAGCGCGTTGTCCAGTGAATCAAGGAGGATGGCAGCCCAATCGGAAATCTTCAATACCCGTGGGTCCGGTGGCGGCGGACATTGCGTGCCCTGAAAGGTGCGATATCGTGACCCCTACAACGCGCGGCACTCGTCGGTGAGCTGAAACCTCATGGTCGGCAAGAACCCGCTGTGGGTCGCTAAGCAACACGGTCACAGCGTGCAGACGATGCTCGAGGTCTATGCTGCGTGGACCGAAGGCGCAAAGGAGTCGGGCGTCGAAGCGATCAAACGCGCCCTGGAGTCGCGCCGGACCGAGATTGCTTTGCCGAGCGTCGCCTGCTCAGCCCGCCGCGAACACCAACACCGATCCGCTGGAAGCCCCGGATTTACCACCAATACGCCACCAGAGCACCCCAGGCTGGGCGCAACCTTTGGAACCAAAAGGAAAAATAGTGGCGGAGAGAGAGAGGGATTCGAACCCGGCTGAAGGGGGAGCCGGATCAGTAAGTTACTGAAGTCCTTGCGATTACAACCCCCTCTCCTTCCCTCGAAAACCCGGATTTGGCACTCGATTTGGCACTGAATGGGCGGCCTAATCGGTCAAAGAGTAGCCACCCCGCCACGACTGGCCGACATCGCCAATCGGAAGGGCCTACCGGTTCCGGGCCGCCCTAAGGTGTGCCAGGGCCGCCTTTAAGTCCTGCCTCAGTAATTCGATCTCGGATGACTTCAGCATCCGCGGACTTTTCGAGGTAGCGAGCTTCCGACCGGGTAAGGCAGTCGAAGCCGAACCCGAACTTTTCCCGCCACCAGTTTTCGAGGTCTCGCCCATGCTTATCTCTCAACGCGCGAATCAGGTCATCATCCGGTGCCAGCTTGGCGGAGTACGGTTTTCCGGTCAAGGCCGTCGCCCCAATGGCGTGACCGCCGGCGCTTTCGACATACCCGATGAGGTTTGCCAGAGTTCCGCCCTGCCCGATGAAATCATCGACTAAAAGGTAGTTCGCCCCACTCACCACCTCGCCAACGAAAAGCGCTTGGTTTGCGAGGCGCTGAAAGCCGCTCGCCCCGGTGTGCCCGACGGTGTTTGACTGAACGATCGAATCTGTGATGGGCAAATTGAGCCAGTCAGAGAGCAGCTCGGCCAGTGCCGCTGGGATCTCATTGACGCCTTCATACTCCAGAGCATGCACAGGTAAAAGTCCTACCTCCCGTCCCTGTAGCAACGACCTCAGCTCGGTCAGACAACTTCGACTCGCCAGGGAGTCCACCAGCGCTTCCGCCGCGTCCGCGTCCCCAGCCTTCGCCGCCGCGAATCGCGGATGTCTCTTTACAGCTAATTCGTCGGCATGTAGCACAATGTCAGGAAAAGCGTGCAGTGAGATGCGAGCGGGCCTCATAGCGCACTTACTCGCGCAGTCGACGTGAACCCGATGGGGTTTGGCTCACACCCCTGATTCGTGAAAGGCTCTCGCCCCGTGACGCGCAGCGGACGAGACACTCGTGCGTGATCGATCATGGTGACGCCAGGCATGTGAAGATAGATTCGCGGGGGGCGGAGATCTACGAGCGGACCGCGCGTTACGTGCTCAATGATCACCGTACCTGCCCGGCGCCGCCACAAACAATAAGCATAAGCTGTCGGCTCAATTGTAGACGATTGCGGCTGGAAGCGGTCGGGCCGCAGCAAGCTCCGCTCGTTTCGAAACCGGACATCGACTGGCGGAGCCTATTCCGCAACGACAGAGATGGACTGACCTGGGCGCGCGGCCTCGTGATATAAATCGTCCAAATACCTTGCGATTTCTGCGGACGTCTGGATCTCCTGTGGAATTGCAAAGCTCGTTATATTCGTCCGCTTGCCGAGCGCAATCTGGTAGGCGACCCAGCTATCGTCTTCCCGACGAACTTCGATTTGGAACCGCCCGTACACGTCAAATTTCATCGTACCTCCCGTGGGCATTGGCGCGTAGCATTCGGCCTTTCGTGCTGGTGGCCTCAGTTGCCAGGTAACTCCCCGGTAGCAAGGTATTGGAGTTCTGACTCCGTCAGGCCCGCCTTCGCCCATAACCACCTTGCCCGATGCAAAAGCTCGCCGGGCACGATGACACGGACACCTGGCTCCAGCGCAGCTCCCGCGCGCCCAGCTATCTGCGCGGGACAGTCAGTGCGCCGTAGATAACCGGCTACTACCTCTGCCGCGAGTTCATCGTGGTAAATTGCAAAGCATTCCCAGCCACGCTCTCGAATCACGGTACTCATCCAGCGTTCGTGCGAGAAGTATCAACGTAACGGAGAAGCTTCGCAACGACGCGATCGTTTTCGTCGTAATGATACCGACAAATGTATCGGCCTTTCAGACGTTGGCGTCCACAGCCTTTCCACTGACACAATGCCGGCTGGTCCTCCTCCTCTAGTATGTCTGCACGTTCGGGGGCAAGACCTAGCCCCGCGAGCCAAACATCAAGTTCACTCAGTACAATTTGGCGATCCACCGCGGAAAGTGCCGCGAGCTCCTTCGGCAGGGAGATCAGAATTCCGGAAGGATGGACCGCGAGTTCGAAGAAGAACGAATAAGCGTGACCGCGCCCAATATAATTGATGAACCCACCCTTATTCGAAAAGAGAAGGCGACCGCCCTCTCGCTTCATTACTTCACAGCCAATCAGGGGCTTCGAGCCTTGCGATGGCATAGAGCTGCCCAACTCGTTTTGATTGGCATCTGCCAAATAGCCTGTCCTGTGACCATGTTACTCTACTCCCTCGAACGCCTGCGCCCGGTAGCGGCTTGAGTCCAATGGCCGGTTCCACACTTGCGAATGTCGGCTTACGGGGTCTCAATTTCCCCGTTTTGGGTCGCTTTGGATCATCCCGGATTTCTGTAGAGGGTTTGCTATGGAGCGAGTAGACAAGAAAAAGCTCAAATCCACGGCAACGTCAGAGATTCGTGCCGTCCAGGAAATATTGCGCCTTTGGGACCCCATAAACGTCGGGCCCGGCACAGTAGCTCCGCTCGATGAGTACGATGGCTACGCGCCGCATATCGTTTCAATGGTGAAAGGCGGCTGCACGACCGCGGAGCTAGCGGCGCACCTCGAGCACCTGTGTACTGACACTATGGGTATCGGCCCAAGTTCTGCCGAGAGCCCCGCACACAGCCTGAGGTTCGCGACGCAGATCGTTCTTCGATTACGGTGAAAATTGCGCGAGCCGCAGAGCAGCGGTCACGAAAGACAGCTGTGGGATCCAGAGCTCTCTGCGACAAGCTGTTTAAGAGCCAGTTTTCGCACAAACTCAAACGAAAGCGCCGGACGTAAATAGGCGATTTTATTACCCATTATCCACGACGTCGTCCGGCCAGTTCGGGTCAGTTCGGCAGCGTCCGGTAGCAAAGTGGTAGCAGCTTGCTCGCTGGACCGCATGCGGGCCCGCAGGCGCAGTCTTAGAGAGCGTATTCCTGCCACAGCTCGGTGATGTACCAAGCCTGAGTCGCAGCGTCACAGCTGAGCCACTCTTCGGCCTCCGCGAATTTCAGAACAATCTGGATGTCGCCAGCATCGCCGCCACCCGTGCGGTATTTCTCCTTTAACCGGTGGTCAGGGACGCGCTCTCTGGGCTTGAGCTCACTGAGCTCAAGATCCTTGACCAGGTTGTCCAGCACGCGCCCCGCGAACTCCCGCTGTGAGAGCTTGTGTACCATCGAGGTAGTCTACGACCTCGTCGGCAGGCACCGCTATAGCCATGACCTGCATCGTGATGCCCCGGATTGCAGCAGCCCGCATCCTCATGCGGCCGCGCACATCGGCCGCCCGGCTCCCTATTTGTCGAGCTGTTCCGCGATTACTTCACGGGTGAATTCGGCGCCTCGTCGCGTCCCCGTCGGCCCGCCAATCGTTCTCCTCCGACAACGACCGCTGGCTACTTCGCATTCGTTCGCTTTGACCGTCCAGCGATGGTCGCAGGCCACCCTCGGCATCACTTAAGGGGCGCATGCAACGACGCGACGGCTCGTCACTTCGTAAATCCAGCAGCGCCGAAAGATCCCGCCAGGAAAGCGCGAGGCGATAAACCCTGGTGCTTCGTGCATCTGATCGCTGAAGGGCATCCCCCAACGGGCGTAGGCTAATAATTCGGCCGGTATACTCCAGCCTTCAGTGTAATGGTCAATCTTACGCTGGATCCGCTCCAACTCGATCCCTGCTGGCGCAACGCGCCCCGGCTCGAACGTCACCATAAAGCCGGACACCTCACGCATCAAAGGACCGTAAGTGATTGCGCAGAAACATCTTAGTTCCGCAGATTCGAGCCCCTCCGGCATCTCCGTAAGGAGAGCGCCCTCGACCCCCGCGGGTATTCTGCACAGTGCGTCAGCTATCAACTTGAACGCGCCTCGCCTCTGGGCCTGGTTGGCTTTTGCATCAAATGCGACGTTGATTTGCGCCGCCCGGTGTCGCTGCAACACATCGTCTGGCATCTCTCGTAGGGCTTCTTCCCAGAATTCTGGGCCGCGGCCCAGGTATTTCATGCGTTGTAACTCACGCGGATCATCGAGCTGTACCAGCTCGAACGCGACTCGGCCGAGCCCTTCAATTTCGCACAGGATATCAGGCGGGTCTGGTTGAGTGATGCTCTCGGGGCGGACGACGAGACCAGCGGCGTGTGCGAAGCACTCGAAAATGCCACGCTCCTCAAGCGCTTTCCCGGTTGGGGCGCTACTCACGGTTTAGCCACCCCAACCGACTCAGGCCAAATTGTCATCACCGACTGATGTCCGGGCCTCTCAAGCTCCCAAACGACTAGCTTTGTTAATCGGCGTGTAAGAGTGACCCCCTAAGCCGGGGGGGGTCACGGTCGCACGCCGATTGACAGCATGCGCGCAGAATCGCCTGCAGGTCCTGCCGATTCGGGCCGGTCACCTGGCCGGTCGTGTTCGTAACGCGAGCAATCTGATTGAGGTTGCGGCCTATCGCCCCGAGCTCGGCCACGGACCGCCTGAGTTCGGCGAACTCGCGATCGGGAATCCGTGCGACGCCCCGCAGCTGGGTCCGGAGCACAATCGAGGCATACGTCGCGGCAGCCATTCCCCGAGCGGCAGCGCGCTCCCGCAACAGTACGCGGTCATCCGGCCGCAGCCGTACAAATAGGCGCGCGTTCCGAGGAGCGGCATCGACCTTCGAGCTCAAGTTCGAGTCTGGTGTACCCGCGCTCTGAAGCAACGCTATGTCAACGAACTTCTTCAGGAGCGCGGATTCGGTAACGCCCCGCTCCTGGGCAATCGCATGAAGACGCGCCTTCGTCTCGCAAGGCACACGACACTGAATGCATGGGTTGCCCGCCATGTGTGTAGTGTCTGACACGAGCTGCCGCGAAGGCTATCCTGCAAACCCACCGACATAGCACCTCCTTGCAGGTTGCAGGCGACCACTCCGCGGGCCGTCAGGTACCCTTGTAACTCAAAACCGGCCTCAGGACTCGAATCACCTTGACCAGATCCCGCTGGGCCCGAGCAACGGCGCGGATGTCTTTGTATGCACTTGGTGCCTCATCGCGAAGGCGGTCAGACTGCCGGAAGTCGTACCAGACCTTACCCATCTGTCGCTGCAAGTCACGATCCGTGATCTTCTTTCGCGCCTCCGTTCGGCTCAGGATTCTTCCGGCGCCATGTGCACTCGAGCAAAGCGCCTCGGCACACCCTCGCCCGACGACATGGTAGCTAAGGCTGCCCATCGAGCCCGGAAGTACTCCCGCTTGACCAGGCCAGGCCGGCATCGCTCCCTTGCGATGGACCCAAAGGTGGTGCGCTCCGTGGGCCTCTTGTTCGACATGGTTGTGATCGGTCGCTATTGCCTCGGCCCATTGCAAGTGCCCCGAGCCGGTGGTGCCGAGCAGCGCCTCCTCCACCAATAGCGCCACCTGTTGTCGATTTCCTTCCGCAAACCGGCGCGCTAGACCCGCGTCATGAAGGTATGCGGCGCCAGTGTCCGCTCCTGAGCCCAGGCACTTCAATCCTCCGCCGACGGCCTCCCCACGTGCCAAATGATGATCGCGGATTGCCGGCCCGAGACCTCGAGACCCACTGTGCACCATGAGCCAGAGCCTTTCAGACTCATCCGTCTGCAATTCCACGAAATGGTTGCCGCTTCCCAGCGTCGCGAATTCCAAGGCCCCGGTCGTCGTCCACAGCGACTCCAGCCTCGAATCGCTGAGCATTGGTCTCGAGAGATCGTCAGGCATCGGGATAGTCCGTCGCCTGTTTCGCCGCCGAGCGGGAATCAAGTCACCTAGGCGGGCGAGGATACGGCCGGCGATCCGCGGTTCGGCGATCGAGGCCGCCTCGAGCTCGAACGGAACGGCAAGCATACCGCAGCCAATGTCTCCGCCGACCGCTTGGGGGTACAGCAGGGCCGTGGTAGCGACAGCCACACCAACGCACACATCTTCAGCCAGATGGACATCGGGCATTACGGCGACACGTTGCACGTCCGGCGCCCGCCGCAGGCGCGATATGGCCTTGGATACCTCTTCATCCATAGGGGCGACAAGCCAACTTTCCATTGGTACAACCACCTGCTCACTCATTGGAGTCGTCCCCCAGTTGCGCAACGACGAATGAGAGCTCAGGTGCTCGCTTGCGGCTGATGTAGCCAGCTACCACGGCCCGAAACTGAGGCGCACGATCCCTCAGCTCCTTCAGCGCATCGCCAACCGACCGGCCGGCAGGTACGGCAACGTGAGCCACCAGGCGGCCGCATCCTGCGGCGGCCGATACCTCGACAACGAAGATACCATCCAACGCGCCAGTGGCGGAGTTGCTCGCCAGCGCGAGGTTCAGTGCCCGTCGCGCCTGTTGGCAGAGCTGTCGGGTCTTTTGTTCTATACGTCGGCCTCGGTCTCTCTTTTGGTGCTCGGTCTCCTCCAGGGCTCTCTCAAATTCGGAATCGTATCGATGGAATGCAGAGTCACGCTCGCGAGTGCGTTTGGACACGGCAATAGTCTCCCTCGGGCGCACGCGGCGAGGCGTGCGCTTGCGCGGCGATCCTGCGCACTGCTGCGCAGGAACCGTCAGCCAGATCGCTGTTAAAGCTGTGGGAGCCGGCCCGATGGACCGGAAAAGACTACCGGCTTGCGGACTGGCTCGACTGCAGCGAGAGGGCAATGGCAAACATAACGCTCTCCTCCGAGGTCGAGTTAAAAGAGGGCAAACGCCTTAGCGTTCGTAAGTAGGATTATCCGCATTTTGAGCAGAAATGACAACCTCGGGGAGGAGATCGTGAACCACCTCCAGGTTTCGGAAAGTGCGCCAAGCCGCCAGAAGCGGGGGCCGAATCGGTAAGGACGGGGATCCGGCAGCGGCAGCGCTCTCACGCCCCACGGCGAAAGGAGAGGATCACGGCGGGTGCCCGCGGAGGCGACGTGTGGTCTGGTTGGTCGGACTGATCTGTCGACCAGCGGATGAATCTGGTGATCGCGATCCGCTCGCGAAACTCTACTGCGGCTTTTTCCACCATCTCACCGATTGTCCGAGCTTCATCTTTTACGAACGGCTGGCGGAGCAGCATCTCCACGTCCTCGGGGGCGGTGGCCGCAATTTGCAGCGCCACGTCATGCGCGAAGGCCTGGAAAGCGTCCATGCGAATTAGGAAGTCGCTTTCGCAGCCGAGCTCAACTAGCACGCCAATTCGTCCGTTGTGCACGTAGGAATGTAGATAGCGATACGGGTGAATGTATCCCATGGCCTCATGATAGCTCGATGCAGGCCGCCTCGACAGGTTGCAAAGTGGCGCAAGCCGCTGCAGCCACTCCGTTTCTGCAGGAAGCCGGCAATAGGCGCGTCCGTGAGAACTCATCCGACTCGCTCCTCACGCTTCAAAGCGTCCGCGGGCAATATGTCTCTGCCCGCGTCCGAGGCAGACGCGGTAGCGCGACGGAGATCTGTACGTATGGTGCGAACATCGCCAAGCGATTCGGCCAGGCCGACCACCACGAGTCGACCGGAAAGGGGCCTTTCCGGCCGGATCGGCGTGGCTCCAGGGCCGGAGAGGTCAGCGGCCATCCTCCCGGCTCGATACGTCCTGCTGCCGCTTGCAAACGCAATTACGGGGTATACCGTGAAGGCAATGGAGCGCAAAATCGAGCGCGGCGACTGGGAAGAAGGAAAGGTCTGGCGGCGTGCGCCAGACGGGCACATCATGATTGACATCGCGGGATATCACCGATGGGTCGAAGGTCGGTAACGAGCGGCGTTAGGCCGAGAGGCAAGGACCGGATCGAGTTCGACTTCGAATTCGAGGGCAAACGCTACCGTCCCACGTTAAGGCGGCCGCCAACCGAGGGTAATCTCCGGCGCGCGCTGCAACAGCTCGAGGGGATCCGCGAACGCATCGCGAACGGGACGTTCTCGTTTGCAGACGAGTTTCCCGACTTCCGCTACATCACGAAAGTCGATACCTCGGCGCGTGCCGGCGCTCGTACCTGCAATGAGGTGTTCGATGACTTCCTGCAGCACTGCGAGTCGCGGATGGCGAAGAACGACCTGGCGTTCGTCACCGTGGACGGCTATCGGAAAATTCTGAAGCAGGTATGGCGCCGGACCATCGGCGATGAGCTGTTCGAGAAGATTCGCTATTCGCGAATCGCGAAGATCGCGGACAGCTACAAGTGGGGCAAGAAGAGCTACAACAACGCCGTGAGCGCTTTGCGGTGCGCCTTCGAATACGCGTACCGCGACTTCCCGGAGAAGCACAACCCGGCGCTTGCGCTGAAATGCCTGCGCATCACCAAGAAGGATCGGCCGCCGATCGATCCCTTCACGATTCAGGAGGCGGAGGCGCTCATCGCGGCGATCCATCGCGACTGGGGCGAGGCGCAGGGTAACTATGACGAGTTCCGGTTCTTTACCGGGCTCCGTCCTTCCGAACAGATTGCCCTACGCGTAACCGACTGCGACGTCGCTCAGGGCAAAATCAAAATCGACAAGGCGCGCGTCGCCGCGCGCGATAAAGATCGCACCAAGACCAGCGAGGATCGCATCGTGGAGCTCTGCCCGCGGGCACTTCACGTCTTGAAGCGGCAGCTCGCGCTGCGGGCGCGATTGAAGCTCGAGGGAAGGATCAACCACGAGGATCTCTTCTTCAAGGAGGACGGCACAGCGATCCGCAATCTTCAGTATCCCTGGGTTCGATGGCGGCGCACCCTCACCGTCACGCTCAAAGGTCGTTACCGCGAGCCCTATAACGCCCGCCACTCATCGGTCACTTGGAACCTGATGATCGGCAAGAATCCCCTGTGGGTCGCCAAGCAACACGGCCACAGCGTGCAGACGATGCTGGAGGTCTACGCGGCGTGGACCGAAGGCGCGAAGGAGTCCGACCTCGAGCGATCAGACGCGCGATGGAGTCGCGCCGCGTGAGACGGCCTTGCCGAGCGTCGCTGTCCAGGAGCCTGCTCAGCCCGCCGCGATCACCAACACCGATCCCCTGAGCGCCCCCGCATTTGGCACTAATTTGCCACTGGACACCCCAGGCCGGGCGTAACTTGCGGAACCAAAAGGAAAAATACTGGCGGAGAGAGAGGGATTCGAACCCTCGAAGGGCTTTTGACCCTTACACCCTTAGCAGGGGTGCGCCTTCGACCACTCGGCCATCTCTCCGTCCCGGGGAAAATTCTTGCGGCCCAGGTGCTTACGGGTGCGGGGCCGGCCTTCCCGCGAAGAAGGGCCGCCATGATACTGCAACCGGGCGGTTTTGTGCTCGGCGCCGGGCTCAGTACGCCATCTGCCAGGCCAGGCCGATGCTGCTTCCCGGGATCGTTTTCGGGGGTCACGCCCTGCGCGGTCGCAGTGCCATTGCCCAGGCGCGTCACCAGCTTCAGATACTGGTTCAGGTCGACGTTCACCTGCACCTGGCTATAGCCGGTCGTCGATTGCGTAGCGGCGACGTAGACCCTCTTGGAGACGTACTTTCCGGCCGTGACACTCGCGCCGCTCGTCGAGCTGCCCTGAGAGCTGCTGCTCGCGCCGGTCTGGTTCTGTGGCGTTGCGCTCCCGACCGACAGCGTATTGAGGCCGAACGCCTTCTTGACCCACGTGAGCGGATTCCACTTGCTGCCCCCGCCCCCGCCGCCCCCGATGCCACTCAGACTGGCGAGCGCATAACCGGTCTCCGCGAGCTGTACCGCGGTGAGCTGGGAGGCCGGCTTGCCGAAGAGAAGCAGACCCAGCAGATCGTCCTGCGGCAGCGGCGGACTGCTGGAGAGCGAGATCTTTGGCGAGTCCGCGAATCCCGGAGACGGTCAGGGTGACCGTCGTGGGGCCGTTGTAGACGACGCTCGATTGCGCAATGAAGTCGAGCGAGGGATCGATCCCGCCCTTCAGGCCCTGCCCGTTGAAGCTCACCTTGCCGCTGGTGAAATTGAGATTCGTGCCGGCGAGTGAGAAGACGCCGCGGATCATCCTGAAGCCGCCGCTCACCTGCGGATTGTCGGAGGTACCGCGCGATCTTCAGGCCGCCGCCAAGCTGAGCATCGAGGCCTCGGCCCTGCACGAAAATCGACGCGGGCGCATCGAGAGCAATGCCGAGCCCGATGACGAGCTGCGAGGTGGTGGCGGCGGCTGCGCCTGGCCCGGACGAATCACATTCAGAGTCGCGACGTTCGGCGGCAGCCCATTCGGGATCGTGATCGAGGCGTGGTTGATGTGGACTGTGCCCGTCACGTCGAGGCGCTGGCGCAGGGTTCCGTCCACTTTCATGTTGGTATCGAGATTCGCCGTCATGATGTCGTTCGTGATCGGCTGGATGTGGTGCGCGACCAGCGAGACATGCATCGGCATCCCCGGCTGCAGCACGCCAACCGTGCCGCTGGCGGAGAGCTGCCCGGGGCCCGCGCGCGCGGTCATGCTCGCGATCTTGAGGATGCCCCGCCCGCCGACCAGCCGCGCGTTGATGTGATCGAGGTGAGCGCCTTCCGCGTAATCGCGCAGATCCCCGTCCGCAAGCTGCACCACGCCGCGGATCTGCGGCTCACGCGCCGCGCCCGATACCGAGGCATTGACCGTGAGGGTTCCGCCGGCGCGCTCCCCGCGCTGCTCCAGGATGGAGTTCATGAGCGCGACATCCATCTTGCCTGCCAGCTTCAGAGCCACCGTCCCCGTCATGCTCGAGCGGCGCGCGGCCGCTCATCGTCATTCGTGACTTCGAGCCCGCATCCAGCTTCGCGGACATATTCGCGGTTCTGCCCGTGAAACTGCGCGGAGCCGCGCATGTTGACGGCCGGCAGCCCCTGCGCGGCCTGGTTGGCGAGCTTGAGGCCCGTCAGCTTCGAGCGAAGCGTGACCAACCGGCGCGGCCCGGGTCCCCCGCAGCTGAGCATCCGCATCGAAGGTACCCTGCGCGAAGAGATGCGGCACGAACGCATCGACCAGTTGCGCATCGACGTGATGGATGGACGCTCGAAAATCGAGCGCCGGCGAAAGCTCCCCGTCAACCGCGACGACCGCTCTCTGTGCGGCAAGCTGCAGGTTCCGCACCCTGATGCCGCGTGCGAACATCACGCGTGACGGTGAGACCATATGCAGCGTCTGCCCCTGGTAGTGCGCCTCGAAGCGATCGAGGTCGACGACTCGCCTGGTCTCATCGAGCAGCCGCCCGGCCGAGAGATCCGCCGGCGTGCCGTGAATGTCCGGCGACTGCGCCGCGAGCTCGATGCGTAGATTATTGAGCGGACCCACGGCGGAAAGCCGCGCATTCCCGGAGACGCCTGCCGCCACGATGTTGCTGGCGATGAGATCGAATTGGGTGCGGGCGCCGCCCGTGCCCGGCGTGAGATCGATGTTGGCCGCAATGGCGCCGCGTATGGGCTTGCCGATCAACGGCTGCAGATCGTCCAGATGCGCCATGCGCAAGTGGAGGCTGCCGCGGGCCGCCGCCAGATTCTGGCCCGCCGTCAGATCTCCGTTGACGGCGAGGCTCTTCCAGGTCAGCCGCGGGATGACAATGTGGAAGGTCTTGGCCGCCACCTGCTTGAGAGACGCTTCGAGCCGCAGAGGCGCGCCGTCAAAGGTGCCATTTGCCTGGAACGACCGCGCTCGGCGCGGAGGGCAACCCGCGCGCCTGCAAGGTTGCCTCGATCGTACCGGGCGGCGCTCCGCGCACCACCACCGTGGAGCGCACCTGCACGTTGGCCGTCAGAGATTGCAAAGGACCGTCCGCCGACCCGGTGGTCTCGAGTGAGCCTGCAACCGATGGCGCGATCAACGCCAGCTTCGGCAGCAAAACCCGCCAATGCGCGCGCACCGACTGCACGAAGCGGGTCGAGGCACCAGGTCCGGAGCGATCCGCCTCCGCATCGGCCGTGACCGACAGCGCGCGCCCGGAGAGATCCAGAGTGTCGACATTGATGTTGACCGGCGTCATGCTGCCCGCGACGTGCAATCGCATGTCGCTCCCGAGCAGCTTCGCGGCCACACTCGCGCCGGTAACATCGCCCGTGCCGCTCACATCGAGAGTGGTGTTCCGGCCCTGCTCCGCGACCTTGCCGGACAGGCTCATCGTGCCGCCGATGTCCTGGTGATAGGCCGCCGCGACAGCGCTGAGATCGTGCAGGCGCAGATCGAAGTTGGCGCTCCGCGATCCGGTGGTGATCGCCTGCACGTCGACATCGAACAGCCGATCCGCTCACGCTGAGCTGCAGCGGACGCCCGCTGGCATCCAGATGCCACGTCGCGTTCACATTGAGCGGCGAGCCCTGAAGAAGCGGCGGCTGCGACGGCGGCAGGACGATGTCGTTGGCCGTTGCGCGCAGTGTCAGCACGTGGCCATTCGCTGCCGAGATTCGCCTGCAGAGAGCCGAGCTGCGAGCCGTCGGGCAGCTCGAGCCCTTCGAGATCCAACACGCCCGTGGCCTGAGGCGCGGTCACGGGCCCGCTCCAGCGTCCCTGCAGCGCGACTCGCTGCCAGGCGAGCCCGGGCTTGGGCGACATGGCCGGAGAAGCCACCGAGTAGGAAAGATCGGCCGCCCGCCGTACGAGGTCGACCGTTCCGGCGGCGTTGGCGCTCAACTGCCCGGCGTGCGCATCGAGGCTCAGCTTTTCCGCATTCCGCGGCCCGTCGACGTTCGGCGAGAACCGACAGCGCACCGAGGCCAGGGAAGTTCAGCAGATGCTCGAGCGGTCCGCCCGCCGGCTCCTCCAGCTTGAGGCTGGCGCTCATTCCGCTGGACGCAGCAGTCCGCAACGTGACCTCGTAGTCGCCGGTGCCGTTGGTGCGGCGCGCGACCAGGCTCCCCTGCGCATCCTTCATCGATCTGTAGTGCAGATTGCCGTGCACGTTCGAGGCGCGCCGCCATGCCTGCTGCCGCCGGCTCGAGCACGAGAGTTCCGATCTGCATCCGATCGATGTCGATGCCGGGCGATGCTCGAGCTGGAGCTGCTGCTGCTCGCGGCTGTTCGCGGGAGAGCTGACCGGCCGCCTGGCGACGTCCGCGGCGCGGATGGCGAGGCTTTCGACGTGCATGTCCCACGCAAGGAGCGCCAGGGCGACCAGTGCAGCGAAATGCCCTTGGCCGTCAGCCAGACGCCCTTCGGGTCGCTGCAGCTCGAGGCTCGCAATCTCGATGTCGGCCGGGAAGCTGCCGCCGAATCCCGCGATGCGCACCTGCCCCGACGTGAGCTTCGCCGTCTCGCTCTCGAGCAGTCTGCGGCCGCCGCCGGTGTTGCCGATGACGACCACTGTCGCTATGCCGAACAGCACGAGAACCAGCAGCCCGCCCAGGCTCCAGGCTGTGATGCGCAGCCACCTGGGCATCAGAACGCCTGCCCCGAGGCCGATGTAGATCTCGAACCGGTCGTCGTTGGGCCGCCTCGTCCGTGGGCACCGCCACATCGAAGCGTATTGGGCCGATTGAGGTGTAGTAGCGCACTCCTGCTCCAACGCCGACGCGGTACACGCTTCCCGACGGGCTGACACGCCGCCGCTGTCGACGAAAGTCGACGAAACCAAGGTTCGTGCCCACGCGCTGGCGCAGCTCGAGGTTGACCGCCTCCATATTGGTACCGCCCTCGGGATTGCCGTCGGCGAACTCCGGGCCGACGGACTGATAGCGATAGCCGCGAACGGTGCCGCTGCCGCCCGCGTAGAAGCGCTGATCGGGCGGCAGACTGAACTGAGTGGCGCCGAGCGCAGCGCCGCTCAGCGCCCTCGCGGCGATCACCGTGCGTCCCGCCGGATCGCCGGCGAACAGAGCGTGTTCGACATCGAAATACGTCGCAATGCTCGCCTGCATCGACGGTGTAGACCTTTCCCGAGGCTCGCGCCGCCATGCGAGAGCGTCGGCGTGACGCTCATCGAGATCCTGTAGCCGTGCGTCGGATCGTCCAGGGGCGAGGCGAGATCAGTGGAATCGTAGGACGCGCTGACCGGCAGCATGAACAGGTTGTACCTGTAGCTGACTGGCTGGCAATCAGACTGCGGAACAACGGAGACTCCCGGCTGCAGAGCCGGACAAGTAAGCAGGCTCTCCTGATCCGATGATCTCGTGCTCGTAGGAAAGCCCCGTCGTCAGATTCCAGACGCTCGACAGCTTGCGATTCAACGAGGTGCCCACCGTCTCCCCCGTCTGCGTATAGGCCTGCAGCGCCTGACGCAGCGCCGCGACGGAGTAGCCCAGTGTCTGGTCGGGGCGCATGAAATCCGGTATCGAGTACCCGACCGTGGCATCGTAGCCGAGCCCGGTGCTCGCCGTGCCGCCGAGATTGATGGCCGACGCCGAGGCGGTGAGCTGCTGCCCGCTGCCGAAGACGTTGTGGTCGCTCCAGTTGAAACCCGTGCTGCCGCCGAGGTCACTGGAGTAGCCGGCGCTCACTCCGACGGTGTATTTCTTGGCCTCCTGCACGATCGAACGTGATCGGCACGTTCTGCGCCGGAGTCGGGCTTCCCCAGCTCGACGCTGACCGTGGAGAAGACGCCGAGACCGAGCAGAGCCTTGGCGGGCCTTCTCGATGGCGGCCGCGTCGTACTGCTCGCCCGTGTGCACCAGGAGCCCGCGGGACACGAACGACTGGCGCACGTCCTTCAGCCCCTCGATGCGGATCTGCCCGATGCGCACACGCGGCCCGGTAGTCACGGCGAACGTCAGATCGAGAACTTTCTGCGCAGGCCGCTCGTAGCGCGACGGGTTTGTCCACCTCGCGAAGGCGTAACCGGCATCCTGCAATGCTGCCTGCAGCGCCGCTCCGGCCGCGAGGACATCGGACGCGACCGCCGGAGCGCCGGTGGCGAGACGCAGCTTCTGCTCGAAGCCCGGCGGCAGCTTGCCCTTGAAATCGATGCGGCCGCACGTGAAAGAGAGGCCCGAGCGTCGGGACGATCTGCACCCGCGCCTGGCTCTTCTTCGGCAGCGCAGCCCAGCACATTGCCGAGCTCCTCGCTATCGAGGCCCATGCCGTTGATCTTGATGGTCGACCGAGCCGTCGTAGTAACCGAAGCTCTGCAGTACCGTCTGCAGCCTGCCGACATCGCCGCGGGCACGCGCGATCAGGCCGAACGGATCCACGGGAGCGGTCTCGCGCAGCGTCTCCAGCTGCGAGGTCAGCTTCATCGTGGAGTCGATCGCCTTGTCGCCGGAAGAAGTCCAATCGATCTTGTACGGCTGCGGATCGGCGGCATGCGCACACTGCATACCGAGCACGCCGCAAGCCAGCAGGATCACGAGGCCACGCACCTGGCCTCAAACGGTCCGGATCGAGATTCTGTTCCGATTGCTCAGCCGCCCAGCCGAGCCCGCACGAGGTCCGGCACGGACGCCAGCGCCGCATCGAGCGCGGCCGGGTTGTTGCCGCCCGCTTGCGCGAAATCCGGCCGGCCGCCGCCCCTGCCGCCGAGCTTGGCGGCGATGGCTCCCGCGAGCTCGCCCGCCTTGATGCGCGCGGTCTGATCCGCGGTCACGCCGGCCACGAGCACGACCTTTTCCGGACCCTCCACCGACGCCAGCACGACCACGGCCGACTTCAGCCGGTCCTTCAACCGATCGACGGCGCTGCGCAGCGCGCCGGCATCGGCACCTTCGACCTTCGTCGCGACGATCTTCACTCCCGCGATGTCCACCGCACCGGAAGCCAGATCCGCGCCCTGGCCGGAGGCCAGCCGGTCCTTGAGAGTGCGGACCTCCTTCTCCATCTGGCGGATGCGCTCGAGCGCATCCTGCACCTTGTCCTTGACGTCCTCGCGCGAGCCGCGCAGGAGCTGCGCCAGGTCGCGGAGCAAGGTGTCGTTCTGCTCCACGTATTCGATCTGCGGCCTCGCCCGTGATCGCCTCGATGCGGCGCACGCCCGAGGCAACACCACTCTCGCTGACGATCTTGAAGAGGCCGATGTCTCCGGCCCGCTGCACGTGCGTGCCGCCGCAAAGCTCCATCGGAGAAGTCGCCGACGCGCAGCACGCGAACGTCCTTGTCGTACTTCTCGCCGAAGAGCGCCATCGCGCCCGCGGCCACGGCGCTCTCGTACCCCATGAGGCTGCGTCTCCGCGGGAGCGTTGCGGCGGATCTGCGCATTCACCAGCCGCTCGATGTCAGTGAGCTCCGCCGCAGTGACGGGTTGGAAATGCGAGAAGTCGAAGCGCAGCCGGTCGGGCGCGACCAGCGAGCCCTTCTGCTGCACGTGCGTGCCCAACTTCTTGCGCAGCGCCGCATGCAGCAGGTGTGTCGCCGTATGATTCAACGCCACCGCCTCGCCGGCGCTCCGCCGTCCACCTGCGCGCGAACGACATCGCCGACGCGATCGTCCCCTCCGACACGCGCCCCAGGTGCGAGTGCGCAGCGCCGCGTTTGATGGTGTCACGCACGAGGAAGCCCGACCCTGCGCCAGTCAGAGTACCGGTGTCCCCGACCTGACCGCCCGCCTCGGCATAGAACGGCGTGCGATCGAGCACCACCTCGCCCTCCTCCCCGTTGCGCAGCTCCTCCACCGGGCTGCCGCCCTTGAGCAGCGCGACGACGCGGCCCTCGGATTCCAGCCCCTCGTAGCCTTGGAAGGCCGTGCGCGCATCGACTGTGGTGCCGCCGCGCAGCGCCGACGCCGAACTTGCTCGCCTCCTGCGAGCGGCGCCGCTGCTCCTCCATCGCCGCATCGAATCCCGCTTGATCGATGGTCAGGCCGCGCTCGCGCGCGATGTCGGCAGTCAGGTCCGCGGGAAAGCCGTAGGTGTCGTAGAGCTTGAAGACGGTCTCGCCCGGGATGACCGCGCTCCGCTGCCTGCGTGCGCCGCTCGCCTGCAGGATCTTCTGCGATCGCGCCCTCCAGCAACTCCATGCCGTTGGCCAGCGTTTCCGCGAAGCGCTCCTCTTCCTGCTTCAGGACCCGCTCGGCAAGCTCGCGGCCGCGGGTGAGCTCCGGATAAGCGGCGCTCATCTCCCGCTCGAGGACCGGCACCAGCTTGTAGAAGAACGGCTCCTCGATGCCGAGCTTGTAGCCGTGGCGCACGGCGCGGCGGATGATGCGCCGCAGCACGTAGCCGCGACCCTCGTTCGAAGGCAGCACACCGTCGACGATCAGGAACGTGCAGGCACGGATGTGGTCGGCGATGACGCGCAGGGAGCTCGACTCCAGATCCTTGCGTGTGCGCCAGCTCCGCCGCGGCGCGGATCAGGTTCTTGAAGAGATCGATGTCGTAGTTCGAGTGCACGCCCTGCAGCACCGCGGCCGATGCGCTCGAGGCCCATACCGGTATCGACGGACGGCTTCGGCAGCGGCGTCAGCGTGCCGTCGGCGCGCGCGATCGAACTGCATGAACACCAGATTCCAGATCTCGACGAAGCGGTCGCCGTCCTCATCGGGCGAGCCCGGCGGCCCCCCGGGCATCTCGGGGCCATGGTCGTAGAAGACCTCGCTGCAGGGGCCGCAGGGGCCGGTATCGCCCATCGCCCAGAAGTTCGAGCTTCTCGCCCATGCGCGAGAAGCGCGCCGGGGGAGACCCCGACCTCTTTCAGCCAGATGTCCGCCGCCTCGTCATCGTCGCGGAAGACGGTCACCCACAGGCGCGCCGGATCGAGCTGCAGCCTCTCGGTGAGGAACTCCCAGGCGAAGCGGATCGCATCACGCTTGAAGTAATCGCCGAAAGAGAAATTGCCCAGCATCTCGAAGAAGGTGTGGTGGCGCGCCGTGTAGCCCACGTTCTCGAGGTCGTTGTGCTTGCCGCCCGGCGCGCACGCAACGCTGGCTGGACGTGGCGCGGACGTAGTCGCGCCGGTCCTTGCCGAGGAACACGTCCTTGAACTGCACCATGCCGGCATTGGTGAAGAGCAGCGTCGGATCATTGCCGGGCACGAGCGGGCTCGAGGGCACGATCGTATGGCCGCGCTCGCGGAAAAATTCCAGGAAGGCGCGGCGCGTATCCGCCGCCCCGAGAAATGGAGGCTGCTTCAAGTTCTTCAGTCCGGTTCGAGATCGGCGCCAGTGGCCGCCCGGATATGATCCGATGAAAAGCCCCGATACTGCAAAAATCGCGCTTGGCGGGCCTTCTCGGCCCAGGAATCGGGGGCTGCGGCCCCGAATTTGCGCCGGCGGGCCGCCCCGGCCACGGCGCGCCAGTCCGGCCCGGACTTCAAGGCCGCCTCGATCAGCTCCCGAGGCGCCCCCAGGGAGGCCAGGTCCGCGGCGATCCGCACCGGGCCGTGGCCGCGCTCCGCCCGGGAGGCGACGTAGCGCTCGGCATAGCGCCCATCGTCCAGGAGGCGCTCCCGCACCAGCTCCGCGACCACTTCGACCGTCGCCTCGGGCGCGCAGCCTGTGGCCTGCAGCTTGGCGCTCAGCTCGCCCGTGAGCCAGTCGCGCCGCGCCAGCAGGGTCAGGGCGGCGGCGCGGATCGCTTCCGGGTCGGCGGCCGCCTCAGGCTGAATTAGCCGCCGCTTCGCCGCCACCGTTGCGCTGCTGCTTGACGGGCAGGAGTCGGGCGCGGATCTGCTCCTCGATCTCGCGCGCCACCTCGCGGTTGTTCTGCAGGTAGGTACGGGTGTTGTCCTTGCCCTGCCCGATGCGGTTGCCCTTGTAGGCGTACCAGGCGCCGGACTTCTCGATGATGCCCTGCGTGGAGCCGAGCTCGATGATCTCGCCCTCGCGGGAGATCCCATGGCCGTACATGATCTCGAATTCCGCCTCGCGGAAGGGCGGCGCCACCTTGTTCTTGACCACTTTGACGCGGGTCATGTTGCCGACGACCTCGTCGCCATTCTTGATGGCGCCGATGCGACGGATGTCGAGGCGCACGGAGGAGTAGAACTTCAGCGCGTTGCCGCCGGTCGTCGTCTCCGGATTGCCGAACATCACGCCGATCTTCATGCGGATCTGGTTGATGAAGATGACGATGGTGTTGGAACGCTTGATGTTGCCGGTGAGCTTGCGCAGCGCCTGCGACATCAGGCGCGCGTGCAGGCCGAGCTGCATCTCTCCCATCTCGCCCTCGATCTCCGCCTTCGGCGTGAGCGCCGCGACGGAATCGATTACGACGATGTCCACCGCGCTCGAGCGCACCAGCATGTCGGTGATCTCGAGCGCCTGCTCGCCGGTATCGGGCTGCGAGACGAGCAGATCGCTGATGTTCACGCCGAGTTTCTCGGCATACGTGGGATCGAGCGCATGCTCTGCGTCGACGAAAGCCGCTGTGCCGCCGCCGCGCTGTACCTCCGCGATCACCTGCAGCGTGAGGGTGGTCTTGCCCGAGGACTCCGGCCCGAAGATCTCGACGACGCGCCCGCGCGGCAGGCCGCCGACGCCGAGTGCGATATCGAGGCCGAGCGAGCCGGTGGAGACGGCCTCGATGTCGAAGCTCGATGCGGCATCGCCGAGGCGCATCACGGTACCTTTGCCGAACTGCTTTTCGATCTGGCCCAATGCGGCGGCGAGCGCCTTCTTGCGGTTCTCTTCCATCGTTAACTTTCCGGGGAGGGTTGGATAATGGATGGGGGAATCATCTGGCGAGAATTATCCCACAAAGCCACCGCGGCAGGCAGCATATGCAAGGCCGCGTTTCATGTTATTTCTTTGCATTATTCGGCGCAGACAGGAGATGAGAATCGACGGCACTGTATAAGGCGCCGCGCGCATGCGGACTTGGGGTCGATCGCTGCTCGGTCCCGGCTCCGGCGCCACGCGCAAGCTCGTGTGCCGTGATCACATGCGAGCAGAAGGGCTTGATTGCACGGTCACCACCTTCGGGGCGGCAGCGAGCTCCGCTCCCGATTTGAAATGGCCGCCCCTCTGGCGTAGAGTCAAGGATCGGTCGAGTTCAGGCATAAGCCTCCCGGAATTCCACTGGAGGCGGCGGCGCACGTCCTGATGTGCCCCCGCGAAAAAGAAATGCCGCCGCCGAACGGTGGGAGACGAGGTCACGATGACGACTGAATATCGGGCAGGCAGGCAGCCGACTACGCGGGCCACCCTCGATCCTCTGGGCTTGCGCAGCGCTGCTGCTCAGCGGGTGCGGGGGGTGCCGGCAGCTCCAGTCCCCCCTGCCGCCAGCCTCACCTACTCACCCTCCTCGATCGTCGGCACCACAGGCAGCGCGATTACGCCCGTCAGACCAGCTGTCACGGGCTCGCTGACGAGTTTTTCCGTCTCACCGGCTCTGCCACGGGGGTTCGGCCTGAACCCGTACACGGGAGTCGTCAGCGGTGTTCCCTCCGTGGTAAGCGCAGCCGCCACGTACACCGTCAGCGCCGCTGGAGGGTCGTGTCCGGAATTTGGTAGAAATTGATGGTTCGTCTCCGGACATATTCAGATCTAACAGTGTTATGCCGCGATGTCAAGCATGTTGGGTTGAACGTGAAGCGTCTGCCAGCCATCGACCTTGCGCAGCGTAATCTGACCGCTCGCGAGCAGCGCCCAAAACATCATGCAGGCCGTGTCCGCACA
Source organism: uncultured Pseudomonadota bacterium (assembly GCA_963726045.1). Lineage (GTDB taxonomy): Bacteria > Pseudomonadota > Gammaproteobacteria > Steroidobacterales > Steroidobacteraceae > 13-2-20CM-66-19. The sequence continues at coordinate 1,062,721 of CAVSAZ010000004.1, read as the reverse complement.
CGGCAGCACGCACTGCGTCTTGATACGCCGCTTGAACTCCTCGTGCAGTCGCTCGATCGCGTTGGTCGTACGGATGGAGCGCCACTGCGCCGGCGGATAGCGCAGGAACGTGAACAGCCGCTCGCCGGCTTCCTCGAGGCTGCGAGCCACCCCGGGACAACGCAGCCGCCATTTGCGCAGAAAAGCCTGTCGGCGGGCGAGCACCAGGGCGGGAGTGTCAGCGTAGATCATCGCGCTGTACTCGGCGGTGAGCTCCTCGTGCAGTTTCTTCGGCGCATGGGCGATCAGGTTGCGCAACTTGTTGCCGCGCACCAATTCGACCGTGCCCTTGCGGACTTGGCCCAGGCCTGCCAACTCGCCCCGACCGACGCCACGAATCACTTCGACCGCGCCATGATCTACCTTCAGGCCAGACAACCGAAGCCGGCCCTTGTGGACTTCGAGGCCGCGATAAGACTGCGCCCCGATGACATCGACGCATACCTCGCACGCGCGCGCCTGCTGCTGGCTCAACCTGACGTCGATCCCAAGGCAGTCGCCGACACGAAATCCGACCTCGATGCGGTGAGCCGCTTGGCCGCGCCCCCCGCGTACGTGCACCTGGAGCTGGGTGGAATGTATGGCAGGCTGGGGGATTATTCCGACGCCGTTGGCCAGATCGACCAATGGCTCAACACCCATCCGCTCGAGGGCGATCAGCTGACTGGATTGAACAGCCGCTGCTATCTGCGGGCGTGGACCAACCAGGACCTGACCGAGGCGCTGGACGACTGTAATCGCGCGCTCAAACGAGCATGGGACGACGCGGACTACTTGAATAGCCGCGGACTCGTGTACCTGCGGCTCCACAGGCCGAAGGATGCGGTGCGCGACTACGACAAGGCGCTCCGTATCAATCCGACCCTGGCGGACTCGCTCTACGGCCGTGGTCTCGCCAAGCTGCGCTTGGGCGAAAAGGCCCAGGGGCAGAACGATCTGGCGGCTGCTGAGAAGCTCGACCGCGGTGTCGTAAAGTTCTTCACGACCATGGGTCTCTCGCCGTGACCGGAACGAAGGACGAGGATTCACCGTTCGAGGACGAATCTCTCCCGAACGGTGTAGACCGCACCCTGCGGCGAGGTCCTGCTGTCCACGAGGACGAACTCCGTATAGCTCCAGGTGACGCGCTGCATATCGATGGTGCGCGGCGATAGATAAACCCTGCGCGCCACCGTCGTGTGAGGCTGAAACGGACTGCCAACCTTCACTGCAGTTGGCCGCGGACTCTCGGGATCCGGAGCGAATCCGCTCTCGATGAGCCGCTCCCGGAGCATTCGGGCCAGCGCGACGGTCCACTCCGGCGGCTCGCTCGGCAGGGCGCACAGCACCCGGGCAGAGCGCCAATGTTCGAGGCGATCGAACGTCACCTCGAGCGGGCTCGCGGCCGTCCCCCCGAAAACCATCGCCGCCCTGCGCCCGACTTCGACCAGTTCCGGCAGCCGCCGCTCGGGAACCGCACCCAGGAAGGCCAAGGTCACATGCAGGTTAGTTGCCGCCACGGGACGACCGCCGGACACTCGCGCGGCTTCGCCGGTCGCCCGCTTCATGGCTTGGCGCATCGGCGCCTCCGGCCAGAGCGCAAAAAAGAGGCGGCGCGTAGGCTCTTGCGGGACCGCCCCCGCGGGAGGCTCGTCAGCGGCCACCGCCGCCCCGCAGCCGCCGCAGCACCAGTCGCAGGGCATGATCCACCGCTTGGCGGCGCACCTGCTCCCGGTCGCCCGCGAACAGCCGACCCTCAGCCAGCGCGGCCGCACCCTGCTCCTCGACAGTGGCGACGGCGAACCAGACAGTCCCCACGGGTTTCTCTGCCGAGCCCCCATCCGGTCCGGCGATGCCGCTGACCGCGACGGCCAGCTCGACGCCTGCCGCGCGTAACGCCCCATTGGCCATCTCGCATACCGTCGCCTCACTGACCGCGCCATGCTCTGCCAGCGTACGCTCCGATACACCGATTTCACGCTTCTTAGCTGTGTTGGAATAAGTTACGTAGCCGCAGTCGACCCACTGGGAACTTCCAGGGACGTCCGTAAGCGCCTTCGCGATCCATCCGGCCGTACAGGACTCGGCGGTCACGATGCGCCAACCCGAAGCTCGCGCGCGGCGCCCCACCTCCTCTGCCAATTGATAGAGATCCCGATCTGTGACGGACGGCATTGCTGACACCTTCTCAGTCTACTGCACACTGGCATTTCGGTCGCCGCGGCGCAGCCGGGTTTCCAAGCCCGTTACGCTGGAGTAGGCTACCGGAGCCTTGAGGGTAAGCACGACGGTTTGGCTATTTGAATAAGGATGGCAGGGGGGTAAGGCTCGTGCGCGCACGTCATCTTGGATACCCAGCGGCCGCGGCGGCATTCGCACTGTCAACCGGCATAGCCACAGCCAATTGCCAGCTGCAACAGCTCGGCACCCTACCGGTCGACATGCAGAACAGCACGCCCATCGTCTCGGTCGCGATCAACGGGGCCCCGGCGCGCTTCGCGCTCGGCTCCGGCGCGTCCTTCAGCATGATCATGAGTGGCGCCGCCGCGCACTACGGGCTGGACGTCACTTCGGTGTCCAGTAACAACTTCTCTGTCCGTGGCGCCGGCGGCGACGAAAGAGCGCGGATGACGACCGTGAAATCGTTCGAGTTTGCAGGTCTCTCCATACCCAAGATCGACTTCGTCGTCATCGACCGGCCCTACGGCGGCGATCAGGCGGGTGTCATCGGGCAAAATCTGCTTCGACTGTCGGATGTCGAATACGATCTGGCCAACGGGACCGTACGGTTTCTCAGGCCCGTCGGCTGTGAGCGGCAGCCGCTGGCTTATTGGGCAATGCACACGTCCTACACCGCCGTCGACCTGGAACCGATCGACTCGACTGAAGATCATTTGCGCGCCACCGCAACCATCAACGGACACAACTTCACGGTTTGGTTTGATACCGGCTCGGCTCGATCCTTCCTGTCCGTCGAGGCCGCCGCGCGCGCGGGCATCACGCCCGGCAGCCCTGGCGTGACACTTCTCGGGCTGGCAGGAGGGGGTATCGGCCCCGCGTCCAGCAAGATATGGTCCATCCCGGTCGACTCGTTCCAGCTCGGCGGCGAGAAAGTGCAGCACGCGCACCTGCTCATGACGAATCTCGATCCCGCGCGCCAGGTCGGGGACGTGGGCGACGACATGCCCGACATGGTGCTGGGTGAGGACTTCTTCCTCTCTCACCGCATCTATGTCGCCTATAGTCAGAGAAAAATCTACTTCACCTACAATGGAGGCCCGCTGTTCAATCTGAACGCGCAGGGCACCCCTCAGCAAGCGAGCACGACGAGGGGACAGCAAGCGGACACGGAGACACCTGCAGATGCCGACGGATTCAAGCGCCGCGGCATGGCTTATGCCTCGATGGGGGAATTCGATCGCGCGATCTCGGATCTGACACGCGCCTGTGAGCTCAGCCCGAACAACGCCGACTACCACTACCAGCGCAGCCTGATTTATCTCAAAGATCACCAGTTCAAACTGGCGGCGCAGGACCTCGACACGATCCTGACACTGCAACCCGACGATGCCGACGCACGTTTGCAGCGCGCATGGTTGCTGCAGCTGCACCCCGACACCTTTCCGGCTGCCACCTCCGAGATCAGGTCCGACCTCGGTACACTGAACCGCCAGGCCGCGCCGGATGCGGCCATCCGCCGAGGGCTCGCCCAGCTGTACAGCCGTCTTGGCGACTACTCTGCCGCCATGGATCAGATCGACCAATGGCTGAGCCAGCACCCGCTTCCAAGCGAACAGGCGACGGGATTGAACACGCGCTGCTGGATCCGGGCGACGAGCGACCGCGATCTGCACGCCGCGCTCGATGACTGCAATCACGCGCTCGACCAGCAACTGCTCGCACCTGTGGAAACCGGGAGCCTGATCAGACAACCGCTGACCGCGGAAGACCCGAACATCCTCGACAGCCGGGGGCTGGTTCATCTACGACTCGGCGATCCGCACGACGCCGTGAGGGACTACGACTCCGCGCTGAAGATCAACCCGAAGATAGCCGCCTCGCTCTACGGCCGCGGTCTCGCGGAGTTGAGCCTGGGAGAAGAGAGTCCGGGACGCGCCGACCTCGCTGCGGCCGCGGATCTCGACAGCGGTGTGGCCAAGCGCTTCGCAGATATGGGGCTCACGCCCTGACGGCACCTACCCGATCCGAACAACGCTCATGCCCTGCCGCGCCCTAGGCTGGACTGTCCTCCTGCTTCTCGCCTCCCTCGGCAGAGCCGGCGCGGCCAATCGCTGCCAGCTCGTCATGACTCGCGCCGCTCCCCGTGAAAATGGAGGACCTGCGGCCGGTCATTGCCACTTCCATCAACGGAGCCGATGCGCGGTTCATCGTCGATACCGGCAGCTTCTTCGACTTCATGTCACCGGCTGCCGCCGCGGAATTCAAGCTGCCACTCGGTGAAGCGCCGTACGGGTACTACGTCAGCGGCGTCGGCGGCTCTTTCATTCCCAGGATCGCCACTGCCAAGACATTCTCCGTGGCCGGAATCGAAGGCCACAACGCCGAGTTTCTCGTCGGCAACAATGACTTCGGCAACGGCCTCGCCGGGATCCTTGGCCAGAACATATTCCGGATCGCGGATATCGATTTCGACTTCGCCAATGGCGAGCTGCGCTTCGTCAAGCCGCAGCACTGCGGTGACGAGATTCTGGCCTATTGGGCGACCGCACAACAGCCCATAGCGATGCTGCGCGTGGACTGGACTACGACGCAGCGCAGTACTCACCTGGTCGCCGACGGCCGCGGTGAACGGCCGCAGCATCCATGTGCTTTTCGACACCGGCGCGTGGCGCTCGGTCCTTTCACTCGACGCGGCGAGACGCGCCGGCATCACCCCCGACAGCCCGGGCGTAGTCCCCGCGGGCGGGACCACGGCCTGGGAAGCAAGGTGGTCAAGGTCTGGGTGGCGCCCATCGACAAGTTCGAGATCGGCGGCGAGACGATCGAGCACACTCACCTGCTGATCGGTGACATCGGGCTTGGACGATGCCGACATGCTGCTCGGCTCTGACTTCTTCCTCGCGCATCACATTTATGCCGCCTACAGCCAGAACAAAGTCTACTTCACTTACAACGGCGGACCCGTGTTCGACGTGAACGCGCTGCAGCCTGCACAAGCGAAGTCCATGGGCGCGACGCCGGCGGCCGGAGGCGGACCGGCACCGCCCGATGCCGCAGGCTTCATGCGCCGCGGATTGGCGGCGTCTTCCCGCGGGGAATTGCCGCAGGCGATCTCGGATCTGACACAGGCGTGCCAGCTCGAGCCCACCGACGCCGAATGCCACTATCGGCGCGGCCTCGTCTACTGGCGCAACGCGCAACCACAGCTGGCGCTCGCCGATTTCACTGCCGCCATTCAGCGCCAGCCGGGCGACTTCGACGCCTATCTTGCCCGAGCTCAGCTCGAGTTGGCCAAACAGCCCGACGCCGCGCAGACCGACCTCGATGCCGTGGATCGCCTCGCACCGCAGCAGGCAAACCTGCGCCTGCAGCTCGCGAGACTCTACGGCGCATGCCGGCGAGCATGCCGGCGCGATTCACCAGTACGATCTCTGGATCGACTATCACCCTGACGACGTCGACCTGTCGTATGCGCTGTCCGGCCGCTGCGGCGCGGAAGCGGAGGCCAACGTCGACCTGGATCGCGGCCTCGATGACTGCAACACTGCGCTGCGACTCATGGGCAGGTCCGGGATGTCGCAGATTGCCGCGACGACGATGAGCAATCGGGGCCTGGTGCACCTGCGGGAGGGCCAGCTCGATGAGGCGCTCGCGGACTTCGAGTCCGCACTCAAGCTGCGCAGTCCGTTCCCCCTCGCGCGCTATGCCCTCGGTCTGGCGGAGCTCAGGAAGGGGCTCACCGCCGCGGGACAGGCCGATCTCACCGCAGCTCAAGCCCGCTCACCCGGCATCGCCAAGCGGCTGGCGGACATGGGCTTCAAACCGTGAGTAGTCTGCGAGATTCGGCCTGAAGCCCCGAAGAGGGGCTCATAATCGCTCCCCCTGCCCGCGCACCGCGGAATCGAGCATTGAACGATCAGATCCCACACCCACACCCCATCGATGCAGCAGTACCTGCGCATCAAGAGCCGGCACCCGGATGTGCTGCTCTTTTATCGGATGGGTGATTTCTACGAGCTCTTCTTCGACGATGCGCGCCGCGCCGCGGCGCTGCTCGATATCACGCTGACCGCTCGCGGCCAATCCGCCGGGCAGCCCATCCCGATGGCGGGCGTGCCGTTCCACAGCGTCGAAGGCTACCTCGCGCGGCTGGTGCGCAAGGGCGAGAGCGTCGCCATCTGCGAGCAGATGGGCGATCCGGCGAAGTCCAAGGGACCCGTGGAGCGGGAGGTCGTGCGGATCATCACCCCGGGCACGGTGACCGACGACGCCCTGCTGGAGGAGCGCCAGGAGACGCTGGTCGCCGCGACCGCACGTGATGGCGAGCGGTTCGGCCTCGCCTGGCTGGATCTCGCCGCGGGCCGCTTCACCGTCCTGGAGGCGAGCGGCGGCAGCGCACTCGCAGCGGAAATCGAGCGCCTGAAGCCCGCGGAACTCCTGATACCCGAGGGCATGCCGGAGGATGACGTCAAGCGCACCGGCACGGCGCTGCGCTCCCGGCCGCCCTGGAATTTCGAGCTGGCGAGCGCCTCGAGGCTGCTCACTGATCAGCTCGGCACGCTGGATCTCAAGGGTTTCGGCGCCGACGATCTGCCGCTCGCCATCGCCGCGGCCGGCGCATTGCTGCAGTACGTGCGCGACACCCAGAAGACCTCGCTGCCGCACATCCGCGGGCTGCACGTCGAGGAGCGCACGGACGCGCTGATCATCGACGCGGCAACGCGCCGCAACCTCGAGCTCGATGCAAGCCTCACGGGGCGGGAAGACGCGACGCTCTTCGCCCTGTTGGATCAGTGCGTGACGTCCATGGGCTCGCGCCAGCTGCGGCGCTGGCTCAATCGGCCGCTCACCAGCCAGGCGATACTGCGGGCACGCTATCAGGCGGTAGGCGCGATGATCGATTCGCGCCGCTTCGAAGGCGTGCGCGAGCGGCTCCGGAGCGTTGGTGACGTGGAGAGGATTCTGGCTCGCGTGGCGCTGCGGTCGGCGCGGCCGCGGGATCTGACCCAGCTTCGCGCCTCGCTTGCGGCACTGCCCGCTCTGAAGTCGGCCCTGCGGGAGATCGACTCACCGCTCATCGCCGAGCTTGCCGGCCGCATCGGCGAGCACGCAGGACGTAGTGGATCTGCTCGGCAAGGCGATCGCGGAGGACCCGTCCACGTTCCTGCGGGATGGTGATGTGATCGCCACGGGTTACGACGCCGAGCTCGACGAGCTGCGCAAGATCGCGACCCACACCGACGAATTCCTGCTCGAGCTGGAGCAGCGCGAGCGCGAGCGCTCCGGCATCGCGGGGCTGAAGCTCGGCTTCAACCGCGTGCAGGGCTTCTTCATCGAGATCTCGCGCAAGGACGCGGAGCGCGCGCCCAAGGACTACATCCGGCGGCAGACCGTCAAATCCGCGGAGCGCTTCATCACCGCGGAGCTGAAGAGCTTCGAGGACCGGGTCCTCGGCGCGCGCGAGCGCGCGCTCGCGCGGGAAAAGGAGCTCTACGAGAGACATCCTGACGCGGCTCATCGACTGCCTCGCGCCGCTGCAGGCCACCGCCGCCGCGCTTTCGGAGCTCGATGCGCTCGCGGCCCTCGCCGAGCGCGCCTGCGCCCTGCAGTGGACGGCGCCGCAGCTCGTGGCGGATCCCCTGCTCGATATCGAGGGCGGCCGCCACCCGGTCGTCGAGCGCTTCGCCACGACTCCCTTCGTGCCGAACGATCTCAAGCTCGACTCCGCCCGGCGCATGCTCATCATCACCGGCCCCAACATGGGCGGCAAATCGACCTACATGCGCCAGGCCGCGCTCATCACGATCCTGGCGCACCTCGGCAGCTACGTGCCGGCCGATCGCGCGATCATCGGTCCCATCGACCGCATCTTCACGCGCATCGGCGCGGCCGACGACCTGGCCGGAGGGCGGTCCACCTTCATGGTGGAGATGACCGAGGCCGCGAACATCCTGCACAACGCCACCGCCCACAGCCTCATCCTGATGGACGAGATCGGACGCGGCACCAGCACCTTCGACGGTCTGTCGCTCGCCTGGGCGATCGCGCATCACATCGCCGCGCGGATCAAGTCATTCACGCTCTTCGCCACTCACTACTTCGAGCTGACCAACCTGGCGACCGAGGTGGAGGCCTGCGTCAACGTGCATCTCGATGCCACCGAGCATGGCGATGGCATCGTATTCCTGCACGCCGTCAAGGAGGGACCCGCGAGCCGCAGCTACGGGCTGCAGGTCGCGCAGCTCGCGGGCGTGCCGCGCGACGTCATTGCCAGGCACGCCGTTATCTCGAAGCGCTGGAATCGCAGCGGGATCGGCACGATGGCGCCGACAGCCATACAAGGAGTGACAGCAAGGCACAGAAGGAATTGCCGTTGTTCGCCGCGCCCGGGCCGGCCGAAGCCGTGGCAGATCCGCTACGCGAAGCCCTGGCGGCGCTGGCTCCCGATGAGCTGACGCCTAGAGCCGCACTCGATGCGCTCTACCGGTCTGAAGAGATGCTCGAATGAAACCTATCCCGGTTACACCTCAAACAACGGAGGTCGCACGTCGAATCATCTGGTTTGAGGAACCGGAGAAGGCTCTTGCCGACCCGATCCGATTCATGGCTTACGCAATGACCTACGCGCTTCACAAGGACATGAACATGATCCGGCAGCATGTATCTGACGATGAGATTCGCGAAGCACTCGATGCGGCGCCACCGGGAATCATCGACCCACGCTCCTGGGCGTATTGGAATCTCAGAATGGGCCGATTTCCGGCACCCCCTATGCGTAAGAGAACGTTCGAGGGTAACCGTACCGTTCCGGCCGCTTCCGGTCTGTCGCTCGATGCCCGTAGGCGGGCAGCCGCCGAAGCTTGGCGGACACTCCATGAGCAAGCGCCGCCCACCGACATGGAGGAGGTGCGTCGCCGAGCAGTCGAGGAATGGCGCGCCAAATACGGTCCTGACAAGAAGCAGTGAGTCGGCTGAGGGCGGGGCCGTTGCGGCGCGCAGCCACCACTCAGCGCAAGGAGAATCGCCCGTCCCTGAGGAACGCGCCCGTCTCCCGGGCCACGCGCGGAGAAACCAACATCCCCATGTGGCTGACCGGCAGCACGATGTGATCAGCCGCGCCCGCAAGGCGCGTCTCGCTGACCGCCACGGTGCCGTCGCACTCCTCGTCGAATCCGGCGACGAACTGACCGAGCCCGATCGACTGGCTGCCGGCGATGATTCCGAGCGGCCGGCCGAAGGTCCAGTGCCGCTCCCGCGGCCGCAGCAGCTCATCGGCGACCGACGGCCCCATGAGCGCGCTCACGAATCGCAACTGGGCCGCCTGCACGGCCGCGCGGCTCTCGAGACACGGCGTGCCGAGAAATACGGCACGGCCGGGAGGCTGCTCGGGGTAGTGCTCGAAATAGCGGTAAATGACCAGGCCGCCGAGACTGTGGCCGACGAAATGCACCGCCGGCAGATCCAATGAGCGCACGAAGCTCTGCAGGTGCCCCGTGATCTCCTCCATGCCCCAGGTGCCGGCGGAGTAGGGAAAGGCATGCACCTGCAGTCCGAACTCGCGCAGCAGCCGTTGCGCGAGCAGCAGCGACTCGCCACCGCGCATCCATAGCCCGTGTACGTAGACGACGTGTTGCGCAGCATCTTCTTTCATGGCGCGAGCGCGGCTCGCTGACCACGCTATGCCGGCGGCGGCGTGCGCACGCGAATGTGCAGCTCGCGCAGCTGCGGCTCGCCGACCTCGGTCGGCGCATCCGTCATCGGGTCCGCCGCGGTCTGCGTCTTCGGGAAGGCGATCACCTCGCGGATGCTGTCGGCGCCGGCCATCAGCATCGCCAGCCGGTCGAGGCCGAAAGCGATGCCGCCATGCGGCGGCGCGCCGAACTTCAGCGCATCGAGCAGGAAGCCGAACTTGCGCGTCGCATCCTCCGCGCCGATCCCGAGCAGATCGAACACCGTCGACTGCATCTCCTGGCGGTGGATACGCACCGAGCCGCCGCCGATCTCGGAGCCGTTCAACACCATGTCGTAGGCCTTCGCGAGCGCCTTCTCCGGGTCGGCACGCAGCGCCGCCGGATCGTCGATCTTGGGCGAGGTGAACGGATGGTGCATGGCGACCCAGCGCCGCTCTTCGGCATCCCACTCGAACATCGGGAAGTCGACGACCCACAGCGGCCGCCAGCCCGGCTGCGACGAGCTTCAGGTCCTGCCCGACCTTCAGGCGCAGCGCGCCGAGCGCGTCGTTCACGACCTTGGCGCTGTCGGCGCCGAAGAAGATGAGGTCGTTGTCCGCGGCACCCGTGCGCTCCAGAATGCCCGCGACCGCCGCATCGCTCAGGAACTTGATGATGGGCGACTGCAGGCCGTCGCGGCCGCGGGCGCGCTCGTTGACCTTGATATAGGCGAGGCCCTTGGCGCCGTAGCGGCCGACGAACTCGGTGTAGTCGTCGATCTGCGAGCGCGGCATCGCGCCGCCGCCCGGCACGCGCAGCGCCGCGACGCGGCCCTTCGGATCCTTGGCGGGACCCGCGAACACCTTGAAGTCGCAGTCCTTGACGAGATCGGCGACGTCCACCAGCTCGAGCGCGATGCGCAGGTCCGGCTTGTCGGAGCCGTAGCGGCGCATCGCCTCGGCGTAGGTCATGCGCGGGAAGGGATCCGGCAGCGCCACCCCCAGCACTTCCTTGAAGAAGTGACCGCGTGAGTCCCTCCATCAGCTCCATGATCTCGTCCTGGGTCAGGAAGGAGGTCTCGATGTCGAGCTGGGTGAACTCCGGCTGCCGGTCGGCGCGCAGGTCCTCGTCGCGGAAGCAGCGCACGATCTGGTAGTAGCGGTCGAAGCCCGCCACCATCAGCAGCTGCTTGAAGATCTGCGGCGACTGCGGCAGCGCGAAGAACTTGCCGGGATGCGTGCGGCTCGGGACCAGGTAGTCGCGCGCGCCCTCGGGAGTCGCCTTGGCCAGCATCGGCGTCTCGAGGTCGATGAAGCCGTGCGCCGTCGAGGAACGTGCGCATGGCGCGCGTAATCCGATGCCGCAGCCGCAGACGCTGGCTCATCACCTCGCGACGCAGATCGAGGTAGCGGTACTTGAGGCGGACTTCCTCGCCGACCTGCTCGTCCAGCTGGAAGGGCAGCGGCTCCGAGCGGTTCAGCAGCTCGAGCTCGCCCGCCAGCAGCTCGACGTGACCGGACGCCAGATTGGCATTCACCGTCCCGGCCGGCCGCGCGCGCACCGTCCCTTGACGCGGATGACGAACTCATTGCGCAGCCGCTCCGCCTCGCGGAAGACCTCCGCGGCATCGGGATCGAAGACGACCTGCAGCAGACCCTCGCGATCGCGCAGATCGACGAAGATGATCCCGCCGTGATCGCGCCGGCGATGCACCCAGCCGGCCACCTCGACCGTCTGGCCGATCAGCTTCTCGTCGACTTGTCCGCAGTAATGAGAGCGCATAGGGCCGGCGATGTTACGGAGCGCCCGGAGGGGCCGCAACCAGAACCGCCGCGCCCTGTGCCCGTGCGGGCAGGCGCACTCGGATCTCAGGCGGCGGGCTTCTTCGCCAGCTCGGGCCTGCGGTCGGGGGCGGGTGGAACGACGACGCCGCAGGTGATGATCATCTTCATGGCGGCATCCACGCTCATCTCCAGCTCCACGATCTGCCGGCGCGGCAGGATGACGAGACCGCCGCCGGTGGCGTTCAGGGCGGCGGAAATATAGACGCAGGCGTGCGGCTCGCCGGTCTTCTCGCTGACCTCCGGCGACGTCCTCCGCGGTCAGGAAGCCGAGGCTCCAGACGCCCGCGCGCGGGATACTCGACCATCACGACCTTGCGGAAGGAGTTGACTGCGAGAAAACGCTCTCGGCGAAGCTCTTCACGCCGCCGTAGACGCTGCCGACGATGGGAATGTGGTGCAGCAGGTCCTCCCCCAGACCGAGCAGCCGCCGGCCGATGAGGTTGGTGACCAGGAGCCCGTCAGCAGGAGCACCACGAGCACGAATACGGCGCCGAGCCCGGGCAGGAGGAAGCCCATGAGGCCCTGCGGGCTGGTAGCCGGACGGCAGCGGCAAGAGCAGCAGCGTCCGGTCCACCAGGTGAACAGGAAGCTCACCACCCAGATAGTGGCCACGATCGGCAGCCAGACGAGCACGCCGGCGACCAGGTAGCGCCGCAGGGGCGAGCCCTTCTTCTTCGGCGCGGACTGCCCGGGCAGGAACGGCTGGGACGGGCTCTGGGTGGCCGGGGTGCTCAACGGCTCACCGCCTCGAGCCGCGCTTCGCGGCCTTGGCTCGGGGCGCCGGCTTTGCCTTGCCCCGCGAGCCGCTGGCCGCGCGCTGGCCTTGGCGGCGGCCGGGCGCTTCCGCGGCGCCGACGATGTGCTTGGCGGCGCGGCGGAGACGTCGTCACGCTTGCCGTCGTACGCGCGGGGCCTTGGGCTCCGACGGCTTGGCCGCACTCTCGGCGGCGGCGGCGCCTTGGTCTCCGACTTCGACTCCTCGCGCGGCGGGCTTCGGCTCCTCGCGCTCCGACGGCGAGATTGCGCTTGCCCTCCTTGTCGGACTTGAAGTCGGTCTCGTACCAGCCGCCGCCCTTCAGGCGAAACACCGGCGCGGAGATCAGCTTCTGCATGGTCCGCTTGCCGCAGGAAGGACACTTCACGAGCGGCGGGTCGCTGATCTTCTGCATCACCTCGGTGTAGAACTTGCAGCTCGGGCACTCGTATTCGTAGAACGGCATGGCTTCGAGTTGTAGGTCTGCGGGAGACGCTCTCCGCCGCCCGATTATAGGTCAGGCGGCCTTGTTGAAGACGATCTGTCCGTCGCGCGACCGTGGCCCGGATGCGGTCCCCGGGGGCGAACTCGCCCTTCAGGATCCGCTGCGCCAGCGGATTCTCGATCTGCTGCTGGATGGCGCGCTTCAGCGGCCGTGGCGCCGTACACCGGGTCGAAGCCCGCCTCGCCCAGCAGGTCGCGCGCGGCGTCGTCGAGCGTCAGGTCCATGTTCCGCTCCTGCAGGCGCTTGCGCAGGTAGATGAGCTGGATGTCCACGATCGCGCGGATCTGCTGCGTGCCGAGCGGATGGAAGACGACGATGTCGTCGATCCGGTTGATGAACTCCGGCCGGAAGCTCTGCTGCACGATCTCCATGACCGCGCTCTTCATGCGCGTGTAGTTCTTCTCGCCGGCATACTCCTGGATCACCTGCGAGCCGAGGTTCGAGGTCATGATGATGACCGTGTTGCGGAAATCCACGGTGCGGCCCTGACCGTCGGTCAGGCGCCCGTCATCCAGCACCTGCAGCAGCACGTTGAACACGTCCGGATGGGCCTTCTCGACCTCATCGAGCAGGATCACGGCATAGGGGCGGCGCCGGACGGCCTCGGTGAGATAGCCGCCCTCCTCGTAGCCGACATAGCCCGGCGGCGCGCCGATCAGCCGCGCCACCGAGTGCTTCTCCATGAACTCCGACATGTCGATGCGCACCAGCGCCTCCTCGGTGTCGAACAGGAACTCGGCGAGCGCCTTGCAGAGCTCGGTCTTGCCGACGCCGGTGGGCCCGAGGAACAGGAACGAGCCGTTGGGACGGCGCGGATCGGAAAGCCCGGCGCGCGAGCGGCGGATGGCGTTCGACGACGATCTGCACCGCCTCGTCCTGGCCGACGACGCGCCGGCCCAGCGCCTCCTCCATGCGCAGCAGCTTTTCCTTCTCGCCCTCGAGCATCTTGCGAGACCGGAATGCCGGTCCACTTGGAGACGACCTCGGCGATCTCCTCCTCGGTCACCTTGTTGCGCACCAGCTGCGGCGCCTTGTCCTCGGCGGCCGCGGCCGCGGCGAGGCGCTTCTCGAGCTCCGGAATCCTGCCGTACTGCAGCTCCGCCATCCGGCCGAGATCGCCGGCGCGGCGCGCGGCATCCAGCTCCAGGCGCACGCGGTCCAGCTCCTCGCGGATCTGCGCCGCGCCCTGCAGGGCCGCCTTCTCGGACTTCCACATCTCCTCGAGGTCGGCGTATTCCTTCTCCAGGCCGCGCAGGGTCTCCTGCAGCGTCGCGCAGGCGCTTGCGCGAGGCCTCGTCCTGCTCCTTCTTCAGCGCCTCCTGCTCGATCTTGAGCTGGATGATGCGCCGCTCGAGCCGATCGAGCGCCTCGGGCTTGGAGTCGATCTCCATGCGGATGCGCGCCGCGGCCTCGTCGATCAGGTCGATCGCCTTGTCGGGAAGCTGGCGGTCGGCGATGTAGCGATGCGACAGCGTCGCCGCCGCGACGATCGCCGGATCGGTGATGTCGACGCCGTGATGGACCTCGTAGCGCTCCTGCAGGCCGCGCAGGATCGCGATGGTGTCCTCGACGGAGGGCTCATCGACCAACACCTTCTGGAAGCGCCGCTCCAGCGCCGCGTCCTTCTCGATGTACTTGCGATACTCGTCGAGCGTGGTCGCGCCGACGCAGTGCAGCTCGCCGCGCGCCAGCGCCGGCTTGAGCATGTTGCCGGCATCCATGGCGCCTTCGGCCTTGCCGGCGCCGACCATGGTGTGCAGCTCGTCGATGAAGAGGATGACCTGGCCTTCCTGCTTGGCGAGATCGTTGAGCACGCCCTTCAGGCGCTCCTCGAACTCGCCGCGGAACTTCGCGCCGGCGATCAGCGCGCCCATGTCGAGCGCGAGGATGCGCTTGTTCTTCAGTCCCTCGGGCACCTCGCCATTGATGATGCGCTGCGCCAGCCCTTCGACGATCGCGGTCTTGCCGACGCCCGGCTCGCCGATCAGCACCGGGTTGTTCTTGGTACGCCGCTGCAGCACCTGGATGGTGCGGCGGATCTCATCGTCGCGGCCGATGACCGGATCGAGCTTGCCCGAGGAGGCGCGCGCCGTCAGATCGACGGTGTACTTCTCGAGCGCCTGCCGGCTCTCCTCCGCGTTGGGGTCGTCGACCTTCTCGCCGCCGCGCACTTCGTCGATCGCCTTCTCCACCGCGCCGCGCACGACGCCGGTCTCGCGGAGGATGCGCGCGAGCTTGCGGTCCTCGAAGGCGGCGAGCACGAACAGCTCGCTGGAGATGAACTGGTCGCCGCGCTGCTGCGCGAGCTTGTCGGTGACGTTGAGGATGCGGTTGAGCTCGTTGGAGACGTGGACCTCCCCGGGCGTGCCCTCCACCTTCGGCAGCCGGTCGAGAGCGGCGCCGAGCTCGGAGCGCAGCCGATTGACGTCGGCGCCCGCCTTGAGCAGCAGCGGCCGCACGGTCCCGCCCTGGCTGTCGAGCAGCGCCAGCAGCACGTGGGCGGGCTCGAGGAACTGATGGTCGCGGCCGACGGCGAGCGACTGGGCATCGGCCAGCGCCTGCTGAAATCGGCTCGTGAGCTTGTCCATCCGCATCGGGGAAGACCTTCAAGGGGTTGGATAGCGCGCAAAATTGGGGGTGAATCCTGGCTCGTTCAAGCCCTCCAGATCAATGCCGCCATGCGGCCGCAGCGGCCGTCCCGGCGGTAGGAAAAGAAGCGCCCGGCATCGGCGAAGTACACCAGCGCTCCACCGTAGACGCGCCTACGCCCGAGCGCCGCCAGCCGCCGCCGCGCGAGCGCCGTAGAGATCGCACTGCCACCGCCCGCGCGGGTTGGCCACGAACGCGGCCGCGGCCCCGGCGGTCGGCGGCGAGGAACGCCGCGCGGACCTCCTCGCCGACCTCGAAATGCGCCTGCCCGATGCGCCGGCCCGAGCCACGCCAGGAGTCGCTCCGGCGGCACCCGCATGGCCGCGCACCACGGCTTCCAACACCCCGGCCGCCAGCCCGCGCCAGCCGGCATGCGCCGCGCCGACCACCGCGCCGTCCGCGGACGCAAACAACACCGGCATGCAATCGGCCACCTGGATCGCGCAGACCCGGCCGGCCTGCGCGTCACCGCGCGCATCGGCCGGCGCGAGGGCGCCGCCTGAGCCCTCCGAGTCGAGGTCCGCCACGCTGCGCGCCGTGCACCTGCGTCAGCCATGCCGGCTCCGCGGGCAGCTCGAAGGTGCTGCCGCAGCCGCCGGCGGTTCTCCTCGACGGCGCTGCGGCTCATCCTCGACGTGCGCGCCGACGTTCAAGGAATCGCACGGCGGCCGGCTGACGCCGCCCGTGCGCAGCGTGAACGCGGCGCGCACGCCGGCGCGGCGCCGGCCACTCCGGGCACGATGCAGAGTCAGGCCCGCTCACCGCTCGGGCTCCGCGCAGCCGCTGGTCATGATCGCAGCGCGCGACAGCAGTCGCGCCATGTCGTCGGGCAGCGGGGCCTCCCACTCGAGGGCGCGGCCCGTCATCGGGTGCGGCAGCGCCAGCCGCGCGGCATGCAGCGCCTGGCGGCGGAACGCATTGAGCGCCGCGGCCAGAGCTGGGCTGCAGCCCGCGGGCGATCGCGCCGGCGGCCGCCATACACCGGATCACCCACGACCGGATAGCCGATGTGCGCCAGGTGCACGCGGATCTGGTGCGTCCTCCCGGTCTCCAGCTGCGCCCGCACCAGAGTGTGGGCGCGATATCGCTTGACGATGCGATAGTGCGTAACGGCCTCGCGCCCGTCGCTGCGCACCGCCATACGCGTGCGTTGCGTACGGTGGCGGCCTATCGGCGCATCCACGGTGCCGCCGCCGGTCATCGCGCCATTGCAGATCGCAAGATAAGTGCGCTCGATCTCGCGCGCCGCCAGCGCCGCGACGAGCCTCGAGTGCGCCTCGGGCGTGCGCGCCACGACCAGCAGCCCGCTCGTGTCCTTGTCGAGGCGATGCACCAGCCCGGCGCGCGGCACCAGGGCGAGCTTCGGGTCGAGAGCCGAGCAGCGCGTTCTGCAGCGTCCGGCTGGGATTTCCGGCCCCGGGATGCACGACCATGCCCGCCGGCTTGTTGATCACGAAGCAGCGCCGCGATCCTGGTGGACCACCGCCAGCGGCATGCGCTTCCGGCCGCGACCGCGCGCGTCGGCCTCGAGCCGCGCCGCGACCTCGACCTGCTCGCCGCCGAGGACCTTGTCCTTGGCGCGCAGCCGCCGCCCGTCCACCAGGACGGCGCCCGCCTCGATCCAGCCCTGCAGGCGCGCGCGGGAATACTGCGGCAGCGCGCGCGCGAGCGCCTGATCGAGCCTGCAGGCCCGGCGGCATCCCCGGACAGCACCAGGGAATGCGTACGGAACTCCCCGCAATCCGCTGAGTCCGAAGGGCTGCCGGTGGATTCGCTATACTCCCGCGCCATGCTCAATCTCGTCTCTCTTACGGCCACCCTACGCCCTGCCGGCGCTTCGGGTGACAGGTCCCCGCTCGTCCTCGCATCAGTGCTTCGGCCTTCGCGTCTGTGCGCGCTCGCGCTGTGAGTCCGGCTGCGCCCACCACAAGCACGCGCAGTCGAGTCCCCAGGCGCTCTACACAGCGGGCTCACGCATGACATGGACGAGTACAACTTCAACGGCGCCATCAAGACCTCGAGCAGCTGACGGCGATCTTCCCGTTCACCGATCAGGCGCACCAGGCGCAGCTCGATCTCATCTACGCATATTACCGCGCGGGCGAGACCGATTCCGCCACCGACGCCTGCGATACCTTCATCCGCGAGAACCCGACCCACCCGCGCGTCGACTACGCCTATTACATGGAAGGCCTGATGAACTTCGAGAAGCAGCCGAACCCCATCGAGAAGCTGTTCCATGTCGACCTCTCGAAGCGCCCCCCCACCACGGCGAACAAGTCCTTCGCGGCGTTCCGCACGGTCGTGACGGAGTACCCGAAGAGCGCCTACGCCTACGACGCGCGGCAGCGGATGGTCTATCTTCGCGACCGGCTGGCCGAGTATGACGTCGAGGTCGCCAGGTACTACCTGCAAGCGCGGCGCCTACGTCGGCGCGCGCGCGGCGGGCGAAGCTCGTCATCGAGGAGTACGAGGGCGCGCCGGCGACGAAGGATGCGCTCGCCGATCATGATCGTCAGCCTACGACCGCTCGGGCATGACGACACTCGCCGACCAGGCGCGCAAGGTCTACGCCGCCAATTTCACCGGCCAGGTGGCCGCAGGTCGCCGCGGCGACCAAGCGGCACTGGTGGCACTTCTGGTAGGCGTTAGCGCCGGTAGCCGTTGGTGATGGGGTAGCGCCAGTCGCGCCCGAAGGCGCGGCGGCTGACCCTCACCCCCGGGGGCGCCTGGCGGCGCTTGTACTCGTTGCGCTTGACCAGGTCCAGCACCCTGCCGACGGTGGCGCGGTCGAAGCCGCGCGCCTCGATCTCATCGACCGACAGGTCCTCCTCGATGAAGGCCTCGAGGATGGGATCCAGGACCTCGTACGGGCGGCAGGGAATCGGAGTCCTTCTGCTCGTGGCGCAGCTCCGCCGACGGCGGCCGGTCGATCACCCGCTGCGGGATCACCCTGTCCCAAGCCGTTGCGATAGGCCGCCAGGCGGTAGACCAGTCAGCTTGCTGCAGTCCTTGATGGGCGCGAAGCCGCCGGCCATGTCGCCATAGAGCGTGGCATAGCCCACCGCCATCTCGCTCTTGTTGCCCGTGGTGAGCAGCATGCGGCCGGTCTTGTTGGAGATGCCCATGAGCAGCAGCATGCGGCAGCGCGACTGGATGTTCTCCTCCGTCGCATCCGGCGCGCGCCCCGCGAACTCGTCCTTCAGCGTCGCGAGCGTCGCCTCGAACATGCCTTCGATCGAGAGCTCGCTGTATTTGCACGCCGAGGAGGCGCGCCTGCTCCACCGCATCCTCCAGACTCATCGAGGAGGTATAGCGCGAAGGCATCATGACCGCATGCACGCGATCTGCGCCGAGCGCATCGACTGCGATCGCGAGCGTCAGCGCGGAATCGACGCCTCCGGAAAGGCCCATCACGACGCCGGGGAAGCCGTGCTTATTGACGTAGTCCCGGACCCCCAGCACCAGCGCGCTGTAGACGCTCGCATCGTCGCTCAACTCCGGCGCGATGTCGCCGGGCACCGGCACCGACCTTGCGGCCCTGGCGCTCGAAATCGACGAAGTAGGTGCCTTCCTTGAAGGCCGGGGCGCGCATGACGACCTCGCCCTGCGCATCCATCACGAAGGAATTGCCGTCGAACACCAGCTCGTCCTGGCCGCCCACCATGTTGACGTACACGATGGGCAGAGCCACGTCGGCCACGCGCGCCCGGACCACCGTCTCGCGCTCGCGCTGCTTGTTGCGCTCGTAGGGCGAGGCGTTGATGACGACGAGCAGCTCCGCACGGTCCGATCGCGCAAGCTGCGCCGGCTCCGGCTCCCAGATGTCCTCGCAGACCAGCAGGCCGACGCGAAAGCCCTTGCACTCCACCACCGTCGGCTGCGCGCCGGCATGGAAGTAGCGCTTCTCGTCGAACACCTTGTAGTTGGGCAGCTCCGCCTTGCGGTGAATGGCCGCGACCGCGCCGTCCGCGATGAGCGCGGCGGAGTTGTAGATGGTCGAGCGCGTGTATTCCGGATAGCCCACCATGACGCCGGGGCCCGGCACCTGGCGGCAGACCTCCTCCAGGCCCGACTCGATCTGACGCCGGAAGCCGCGGTGGAACAGCAGGTCCTCCGGCGGATAGCCGGACAGGGTGAGCTCCGGGAATGCGACCAGATCCGCGCTGCAGCTCATGGCTGCGCGGCGCGCGCGCGATTCGATCACGCGCGCCGCGTTGCCCTGGACGTCGCCGACCAGCAGGTCGAGTTGCGCGAGCGCGATGCGGAGCGACTCGTTGCGAGGCCCCGTCCCTGCGCCTCGCCCTTCGGGCCGGCTGCCGCCGTCCAAAATCGCTCCCGACGATTTTGTCATGCGGCTCCTAGCGGCGTCGGCCCTTCCGCGCGGCGGGCGACTTCTTCTTGCCGGCGGCTGCTTCGCGGTCTTGGACCGCTTGCTGCGCGGCGATGCCGGCGCCTGGAGCAGGCTTCGCCGCGCGCTTCACCGGCTTTGCGGCCGGCTTGCTGGCGGGCTTGTTGGCAGGCCTTTTGCGCCACCTTTGCAGTCGGTCGCGCGGCCGGCTGCGGGGCTGCGACAGGCCGCACGGCTTTCGGCCTGGCGCTCGCGCGGCGACGCCGCAGCAGTTCGTTCATCGCGGTGCCGAGCTCCGCGGGTGATTTGACGGTGCGCACGCCCGCCGCCTCGAAGGCTTCGTACTTGTCCGCCGCCGTGCCCTTGCCGCCGGCAACGATGGCGCCCGCATGGCCCATGCGCTTGCCAGGAGGCGCGGTGACGCCGGCGATGTAAGCCACCACGGGCTTGCTGACGAAGTGGCGGATGAAGTGCGCGGCCGCCTCCTCGTCACTGCCGCCGATCTCGCCCACCAGGATGATGCCCTCGGTACCCGGATCGCGCTCGAAGAGCTCGAGCACGTCGACGAAATTGAGACCGCGCACCGGATCGCCGCCGATGCCGACACAGGTGCTCTGGCCGAGGCCGATGTTGGTCGTCTGGAAGACCGCCTCGTATGTCAGCGTGCCGGAGCGCGAGACGATGCCGACGGCGCCCTTCTTGTGAATGAAGCCCGGCATGATGCCGATCTTGCATTCGTCCGGCGTGATGACGCCGGGGCAGTTGGGGCCGACCAGGCGGGTGCCCGAGCCTGCCAGCACCGACTTCACGCGCACCATGTCATTGACCGGCACGCCCTCGGTGATGCAGACCACCAGCTCGATGCCGGCATCGGCCGCCTCGAGAATGGAGTCGGCCGCACCCGCCGCGGGCACGTAGATCATGCTGGCGGTGGCGCCCGTCTCCTTCACCGCATCCCTGACGGTATCGAATACGGGCAGATCCAGGTGCTTTTGACCGCCGCGCCCGGGCGTCACGCCGCCGACGAGTCGCGTCCCGTAGGCGATCGCCTGCTCCGAATGGAAGGTGCCCTGCTTGCCGGTGAAGCCCTGGCAGATCACCTTGGTGTGCTTGTTGACCAGAATGCTCATGCTGGAAACCCTTACTTTCCGGCCGCCAACGCGACGACCTTGCGCGCGGCATCTGTCAGATCCGTAGCCGGCGTGATCGTGAGGCCGCTGCTGGCCAGTGTCGCGCGCGCCTTATCGGCGTTGGTGCCTTCGAGGCGCACGACTACCGGCACCTTGACGCCCACGTTCTTCACCGCGTTGATCACGCCATCGGCGATCAGATCGCAGCGGACGATGCCGCCGAAGATATTGACCAGCACCGCGCGAACCTTGGGGTTGGAGAGGATGAGCTGAAAGGCCGCGGTCACCCGCTCGCTGGTCGCGCCGCCGCCGACATCGAGGAAGTTGGCCGGCTGGCCGCCGTGCAGCTTGATGAGGTCCATGGTCGCCATCGCGAGTCCCGCGCCGTTGACCATGCATGCGATATCGCCATCCAAGGACACGTAGTTGAGCTCGTGCTCCGCGGCACGGCGCTCCATCGGATCTTCCTGGTCGGCATCGCGAAGCTTACGCGAGGTCAGGATGGCGGAATACAGCGTTGGCATCGATGTTGATCTTGGCATCGAGCGCGACGAGCTTGCCCGCCTTGGTCACGATGAGGGGATTCACCTCGACGAGGCTGGCGTCCTGCTCCATGTAGAGCTTGTACAACGCCGTGGCGATCGCCTGGAATTCCGCGATCTGCGGGCCCTTCGAGCCCGAGGCCGAAGGCGATCTGCCGCGCCTGGTAGGGCTGCAGGCCCGCGGACGGATGTATGGTCGCGGTGAGGATCTGCTCGGGCGTCTTCTCCGCCACCTCCTCGATGTCCATGCCGCCGGCGGCGGAGGCGATCAGCGCGATGCGCCCCTTCTCGCGATTGAGTGTCAGCGAGACATAGATCTCGCGCTCGATCTCCGAGCCCGACTCCACGTAGACCCGCTCGACGGGCAGTCCCTCGGGACCGGTCTGTTTGGTCTTCAGGCGCGTGCCGAGCATGCCGGCGGCGGCGCTTCGGACCGCTCTGGCTGTCGCGGGCCAGCTTGACGCCGCCGGCCTTGCCGCGGCCGCCGGCGTGGACCTGGGCCTTGACGACCCAAACCGGTCCGCCGAGCTGCGTTGGCGGCAGCGACGGCTTCATCGGCGTTCGCGGCCACGCGGCCGGCGGGCACCGGAATGCCGTAATTCCTGAATATCTCCTTCGCCTGATATTCGTGCAGATTCATTCGGTGATCCTGGGATTCGATCCGACGTGACGTGAACTTCGCATTGTGTCCAAAAAAGGCCATCGCCGCCAGATCAGAGGTAATGAGGACCCAGGTCGCGGACCTCCCGGGGTGAAGGTGGTAGAGTCGCGCGCTCCCAATCCCCGTGCCCGAGCCCCCCACTCCCGAGCCCATGCCGGCTACCGCCGCGACCTCACCGCACCGCTTCCACCGATATCGCCTGGCGCGTCGTCGGCCTGCTGAATCTTTACCGGGTGCTCGTGCCGGTGGTCTTGACCGGCGCGCTGTGGCTGTCCGGCCCCGTCACATGGTGCCGCACCCGGGCCTATTCCTCTCGGCCTGCGTGCTCTACCTCACCGCGGCGGTGCTGCTCATCATCGCGCGGCGGTTGCGCTGGTCGACTCTCCGGCTGGTCGCTCTCGTCAATGCCAGCGTGGATTCGGCAGCGGTCGGCCTCATCCTCTACGCGAGCGGCGGCGTGGCGAGCGGTTTCGGCATCCTGCTGGTGCTGCCGGTGCTCGCCATGGCGACGCTGGCGAAGCACCGCGACGCGCTGCTCATCGCCGCGATGGCGGCGCTGGCGGTGCTGGTGCAACAGTTCCTGGTCGACTTCGGCGGCACGCGGCATTTAGCCGAATACACCACCGCGGGTGTGCTGGGGGTGGTGTTGTTCGCCATCGCGGTGCTCGCGTGGCCGCTCGCCAACCGCATCCGCGAGAGCGAGGCGACGCTGCGCCGCCAGGAGGTCGACCTCGCGAATCTGGCGCAGCTTTCGCAGTACATCGTGCAGCATCTGCGCGAGAGCATCCTGGTGGTCGACGATCAGGAGCGCATCCGCCTCATCAACGAGTCGGCGGCGCACATGCTGGGCGATGACAAGGCCTTCCCGGATGCGCTTCTCGGCGAATCCTCACCGCGCCTGCTGTACCTGCTCGAGCGCTGGCGGCAGAACAGCGGCGATACCGGCATCTTTCCGGCGCTGGAACAGACTTTCGTTGGCGCCGACGGCGCGCAGGTGCTCAGGGCGCATTTCGCGCCGCTCGGCACCGCCGTACCCCCGCCCGTGCTGATCTTCCTGGAGGACACGAGCCTCATCACGGAGAAAGTGCAACAGTCGAAGCTCGCGGCTCTCGGCAGACTCAGCGCCAGCATCGCCCACGAGATCCGCAATCCGGTCGGCGCGATGAGTCACGCCGGTCAGCTGCTCGCGGAGTCGCCGAACCTCGAGCCGCAGGAGCGGCGGCTGACCGAGATCATCCGCAACAACGCCGACCGCGTGAGCGGCATCATCGACAGCGTGCTCCGCCTCTCGCGGCGGGAGGAGGCCCGCCAGGAGCGCCTGCCCCTTCAGACCTGGAGTGAGGAATTCTGCGAGGAATTCGTCGAGACCATGCAATGGCCCCGGCGAGCGGCTGCGAGTCAGCGGGCCGAACGTGGAGATCGAGGTCCGCTTCGATGCCAGCCAGCTGCGCCAGATCGTGTGGAATCTCTGCGAGAATGCCATGCGCTATGCGTACCCTGACCAGCAAGCGATCGGCGCCGAGTCCGCCATCGAAATGCGCTGCGGCCGTCTGACCTCGAACAACCGCCCGTTCCTCGAGGTGGCCGACCGCGGCCCCGGCGTGGCGACCGAGCACGTGGACCGTATCTTTGAGCCCTTCTTTACCGGGGGCCGGGGAACGGGACTGGGTCTCTTTCTGGCCCGGGAACTGGCCCAAACCAATGGCGCTACGCTGCTCTATGAGGCACGTCACGGCGGCGGAAGCGTTTTTAGGCTGGTATTCGCAGACCCTAGACGATGGGAGGTGGGGCATTGAACGCATCCTTGACCAGCGCCCGCCCCGAGCCGGCCAAGCCGGCCGTGCTGATCGTGGACGACGAGCCGGATTTGCTCGAGCTCGTCAGCCTGACCCTGAGCCGGATGAATCTGCGTACCCGGACCGCGGGCGACGTCACCACGGCCAGGAAGCTGCTCAAGAACGAGGCGTTCGACCTCTGCCTCACCGACATGCGCCTGCCGGACGGGGACGGCCTCGACCTCGTGGCGTGGATTCAGGAGAACCGTTCGCAGCGTACCTGTCGCCGTGATCACTGCCCACGGCAACGTCGAGTCCGCCGTCCGCGCATTGAAGCTCGGCGCCTTCGATTTCGTTTCCAAGCCCCTTGATCTTGGCGTACTGCGCAAGCTCGTCGGCAGCGCCATCCGCCTGGGTGCCGGCAGCTCGACGGATACGTCCACCGACCCCAGCAGCGCGCGGCTCATCGGTCATTCGCACGTGATGGAGCAGCTGCGAGAGATGATCTCTCGAGTCTCACGCAGCCAGGCCCCAGTACACATCTTCGGCGAATCCGGCACCGGCAAAGAGCTGGTCGCTCGCATGATTCATGAGTCAGGCGCCCGCCGCGACGGCCCCTTCGTCGCCGTCAACTGCGGCGCGATCCCGACGGAGTTGATGGAGAGCGAGCTGTTCGGCCACAAGCGCGGCAGCTTCACGGGTGCAGTCGCCGACAAGAAGGGTCTGGTTCAGACCGCCGAGGGCGGCACGCTGTTTCTGGACGAAGTGGCCGACCTGCCGCTACACATGCAGGTCAAGCTCCTTCGCGTCGTACAGGAGAAAGACCGTGCGCCCCGTCGGCGAGTCGCGGGAAGAAACGGTCGACGTCCGCATCCTCTCCGCCACACACAAGAACCTCGCCGAGCTGGTCGCCCAAGGCCTCTTCCGCGAGGACCTGTTCTATCGCATCAACGTCATCGAGCTGCGCGTGCCGGGGCTGCGCGAGCGGCCTGAGGACATTCCAGACATCGCCCAGACGATCCTGGAGAGACTCGGACGTCGCACCGGTCAGCAACCGCCGACTCTGGCGAGACGACGCGCTCGAGCTCCTGCAGTCCTATCCCTTCCCCGGTAACGTGCGCGAGCTCGAGAACGTCCTCGAGCGCGCCATTACCCTCTGCGTCAGCGGCGTAATCATCGCCGAACACATCAAGCTGCGCACCACCCTCGCCCCACGGCACCGGTGGCGCTGCCAACTGCGACTGCCGCGGCCGGCGGTGCCGCCCTGGGCGAGCATCTCGAGGGCATCGAGCGCGACGCCATCGTGAAAGCGCTCGAGAAGACGCGCTACAACAAGACCGCGGCGGCAAAGCTGTTGGGAATGAGCTTCAGGGCACTGCGGTATCGCATCAAAAAGCTCGGAATCGAGTAGGCTCGCCAGAGAAGCGCTTCACCGCAGCGCCGCGTAGTAGCGCTCGTCGCGCCGCCAGCACGAAAGCGACGGCACGGACTTCTCCCAAGCGCTTTCGCGTCCGAGATAGACCGCCGGTCCACCCCGCAGCGGATTAACGAACTCAACGATGCCACCGGTGATCACGACCGTGAGCTCGGTGTCCGCATACCTTCGTATCCAGCCATACCCCGCTCGCGCATCGCCGTAATCGAGCGTGACGGAGCCGGCCGGCTGGAAGAGGTCAGGACACGCACGCTCCAGACGGTCGAATACCAGGTTGGCGCTGCGCTCATCGACGAGCAGCGAAGCGTCGGCGCTGGTGTTCCGCACGACGCCGCAACTGACCAGGAACTGATCCGGCGACTGGGCTATGCGGGCCGGCGGCCCGCCGTCAAAGAATACGTTTACCCACGGAGCCACCACGTCTCGAATCTCGATTCGCACGCAGTCGCCTGCATCAACCCTCAGTCCGAAGTGCGCCAAGGTGTCATTTTCATGTGCCAGGTCCGGCGGCCGCGCCACGTTGGAGCCTGGGGACAAAGGTTGGAACACGAGGGTTCGCAGATGTGATGGGTACCTGCCGATCAACGATCGAACGTGGTCCCCATTGGCCCCCTGTGGGTCGAGCACGTAACCCCCATCCACGTTGATCAAGCCCGCGCCTGGCGCCAGAAACGGAGCGATGAAGGAGTTGGACTGCTCCGCGAAAGCAAAATAAAGATCGGCCCCGGTGGCCAACCTCTCCGGCACCGACACCTCGAACCAGGGGCCTCCATCCCACGGCACCTGATCGCGATATGTCGCGCCGGCGCAGACTGCCAACGCCTGTACCCCAAAAATCACCGCGAGGAGATAGTTGCGGCGCGTGGCCTGCGCCGCGAATAAGCGAAACACCAGGACAACCACCAGGACGGCGGCGACGCACGCCATGGGAATGAAGTAACGCCCGTTGCCGGAGGTGCTTAACCACAGCACCCAATCAAGCACAAATGCGGCGCCTAGCGCGAACAGCTGGCGAGCAGGTTGGTGGTCAGCCGGCGGCGCGGCGGCCTTCAGCTCTTGCCTGCGCGACCGCCAGGACCAACGCAGCAACACGATCGCGCCAAGAACCAGCAGAAGCGCGTATCGCGGGTCCGGCGAGGTGAGCTCGGCGTCCACCATTTTTAGCGGGACGGATATTGCAAACGGCCGCCACAGTGCTTCGCCGAGCGACCCTGGCACGAATCGCAAGTCCTGGACGTGATAAGTCGGAAATTGTGGGGAACGGAATATGCCGTTAAAGAGGGGAAATAGAGGGTTGGCAAAGTGCCGCTCCAGATGCGCGGCCCAGGGCGCGGCGAGCAGCAAAAATCCACAGGCCATTGCCAGAAGACAGAGTGTGGCAAACCGGAGCCGCAGTCGCCAGGCCACCGGCAGAAACAGCAGCATCAGGCAGCCGGACAGGCCATGCAGGGCGTTGGTGAGCTTGAGGGCGCTCGCGCCGCCAAGCAGCAGTCCCGCGCCCAGGAGCTTCGCGAGATCTGGCGTCCGGACTGCGAGGATCAGCAACAGCCAACCGGCGAGCACGATCTCCGCGGTGATTACATCCGCGGCGCTTGCGCCGAGCTGATCGATGAGGATGGGGTTGGCCAGCGACAGTAGAACCGCACCGACGCCAATCGCGACTCGAGCCCGGGGGGTTGCCTGCGGGACGACGGCAATTGCCAGCTCATAGCTCAACCACAGCAGGCCGCTCTGCACGACGGCGAGAATGCCCGCCGCCACCACTGCCGTCAGGTGCGAAGTGGCGAGAAGAAAGAACGGAACGTAGACGTATGGATTGAAATAGGACTGCGGTCCTGCTGCGAAATAATCCTGACCGAACCGGTCATGTAGCGCGCTGAAACCGGCGTAGAGGTGGTAATGCAACGTATCCCACGTCATGTCCTTGCCGAGAAGGTAACTGATCCCTAGGGCCGCCACCGCGCACGTGACGTACACCAAGAACCGAGGCGTGACGATCGCCGCCGCCAGCGCTGCGGGGAGCGAACTCTGCCGCGGTGGCTCAGGAACGGCTTTGCTGGAGCTCATTGCGGGAAACCCCAGGTTAGGCCGGCGTACGCGAATCGATCTCGCCACACCTGTGCAGGTCAGGCGAGCTCTAACTTTCGCAGTTCGAGCAGCGGGCGTATGAACTTCTGGTATTGCCGCCACCGCCCCACGGAGCTCGAATAGATTCGCTGCCGCACCTGCCAGTTGCTCGCAGTCAGAACCGGCCGCCGTGTCTCGTAGTACGCGAGACAGCGCGGATTCCACTCGAGTTCGATGAATTCGATCATTCTACGGCTCCATGTCTCCGGATCGGCGACCAGCTCCGCGTAGGGCACCACGAGCAGCGTTGCCTGCGGCAGCACCGCGCGCCAATGTTGCATCAGGCGATGGTGCTCGCGGTAATAGTGCGCGAGATCTACCAGGTCGAACGTGAAGCTCGCCGCGTTGGCGAAGTGCTGAAAGTAGCACGACAGACACGTGTCGGCTGGATCGCGCCGCACATAAATGATCCGGGCGTTCGGGAATATGGAGTGGATGAGCCCGAGGTGGTCCGAATTGAACGTGGATTTGTCGACGACCCGCAGCGCCTCGCGGGAATGCAGCTGCAACAGGTTGCGATACGAGTCAGCAAGTTTCGTCGCGAGCGGTCTCTCCGGTACCCCGCGCCGAAGGACATCCTGATGCTTGCGCGCCACCTCACTCCAGAAGTCGAGCTCGCCAGCGCCAGCGGCATGCGGATGGGATGCGATGATCTGGTCCACCAGGGATGTTCCCGAGCGCATCATGCCAACTACGAAGACAGGCTTCGTCGAATCGCTCGCCCCTTTGACCCGTTGCCGTACGCGCTCCGTGGTATAGAGACGGATGGCCTCATCCACGAAGGAGGCCCTTGCCTTCGGGTCGTAAGGCTCCGCGACCAGTTTGTGCAATTCGTTCGCGCGCTTGTAATGGCCGAATGCCTCGGCAAAATTTCCGAGGTCGTCGAAGTACTTGCCCATGGCGAAGCGCAGCGCCGCCTCGTCGAGTGGGGGAACACCCGCCGTGACGAGCCGCTTGACGTTTTCGAGCCATTCGCCGTCGGCGGTAGTCATGCGCCGAATTTCCGCCAGCGACGCCCAGGCGTGCGCCTTGCGCGGATCGGCGGCAAGAGCTTCCCGATACAGCTTCTCGCAATCCTGGAACCGTCCATCGATGCCAGCCAGCCAACCAAGGCCGCAGAGGGCGCTGGCATGGCGCGGTTTCAGAACGAGCGCTTTGGCGAAACAGTCCCTGGCATGGTCCAGCCGGCTGCGTACTCCGAGCGTCAGGCCGAGCCCGACCAGAGCGTCAGGGTTGCGCGAATCGAGCTTCGCTGCCCGGCGCAGGACGGTCTCGGAAGCGGCAAACTCGCCTTTGTAATATAGGAGAACCCCAAGATTGAGGTGCGCGTCGGCATTCCGCACGTCGAGCCCCACGGCGCGCCGCAGCATCTGCTCCGCCTCCCGGTACTGTCCCAGATAGCACAGAGCTGCACCGAGCTTCCCAGACGCAACGGCATGGCCCTGATCGATTCGAAGCACCCGCCGCAGGCTCGCGGCCGTATCAGTGTGACGGCCCGACGCGAATCGGGTATCGGCTTCAGCGATCAGTGAGGCAATGCGCCGAGGAGAATCGCGGGCCGGATTCGGGGCCGCGGGACCCGGAAGGGCCGCGAGCTTCGTGTGGGCACCGTAGAGCTGGAAGATCATCGACTGCGTCAGCCGGTCTACCTCTGCTCGGTCGAAGCCGTGCTCGCGCAGTCGCCACTTGAACGAGTTGAACAATCTGGCGCGCTTGAACAGATTGAGCTTGAGCGGCCCGACCTCCCTCGCCACGCGCCGCAGGAAGCTGTCGAGCTCGTGCGGTTGCACGCCCAAAGGTCGCGCCTCCCGGCCCGTCGGGTGTTCGCTCTCTATTCGGGGCCAGAGGTGATCGGCAAGTGCCTTGCCGATCTCGACCACTTCGCGGGCGTTCCACCAGTCAAGCGGCATGGCTGCGCGTCAGAAAACAGCGACTGCAACATAATAGCTGAATGTTCCGGGTCGGGCTCCGCTTGCTCTGGCCCGGACAGACGAAAATCCGAGCCGGGTCACATATGTACTATTCATTACAAAGCGGCAGGTGGCGCGTGCATGAGGCCGGTCGCCCCAGGCTGCTATCATCGACCATATGAGTAGCGCCACTTCATACGACGGTACTGCGGGTCGCCACTTGACCCAACTCCTGCGTTTCGTTGCGGTAGGCGCGGTTGGGTTCGCCCTGGGACTGGCGGTTCTCACCGGTCTTCATGGCCTCGCCGGCGTTAACTACCTCGTCGCGTACGCCGCCTCGTTCCTGGTGGCAAATGCCGCGGGGTACCTCCTGAATGCTCATTTCACCTTCTCGGTAAAGTCCGTGAATAACGCCGGCGCCACCCGCTATATGACCATCAATGCGCTCATGCTCTGCGTGAACACGATGGCGCTTAAAGTGCTTGTGGAGCGCGCGCACATCTGGTACGTCACCGCCGCGATCATCCTTGCCATCGCCGTCACTCCGGTGACCTTCATTGCCCATCGCCTCGTGACCTACCGTCTACGGACGGGCACCGGGCCCGGCGTCTGACGCCGATCGGGCCCTGGCCACGGCCACGCGCCTTCATCGGTGTGCCGGGCGCAATATCCCTGTCAGCTTCGCGTAATACCGCTCGTCTTGTCGGCTGCAGGTGATCTGTGGCGTACCCTTCTCGAAATCCCGCACGCTGCCGATATATTGGGCGGGCCCACCTCTGGTCGGGTCGATGAAATGCACCCAGCCGCTGCCGACCCAGACCGTTAGATTCGTGTTCAGATAGCGGCGCGCCCAGATGTTGTCGCCGTCCTTGTCACCGTAGTACACAGTCACCGGCCGAGCGGGCTGAAACAGCAGCGGGCAGGCATCCTCCAACTGATCGAATATCAGGTTTGCCCGGTTAGCGCTGCCGGTCATGTCAGGACGATTCGTGGTGTCCGGCACGACGCGACAGGACGCCAGGTAAGCCGTATTCGGGACCACGAGCGGCGCACCATGCAACGGTGGTGTCACCTTTCGTGTATGTCCTCCGGTGTAAGTGATGGGTCTGGTTGCGGGTTGCGCTCCCGCGCCGGACACGATGATGGTCGCACAATCACCTGTATCGGCGCGCAGTCGGAAAGACTCCATCGCGTCATCCGCCCCTGAAACGGAGATCACCGGATGAGGATCGCCCGGAATCAGTTGCTCGGGCACCAGCATCCGCAGATGCGGAGCGTACCGCCGAATCAATGACTCCACCTTTTCTCCATTGGCTCCCTGACGCACGAGCGGGAAGTCCCCGCCCAGATTCACGAAGCCGGAGCCCGGCGCCAGGAAGGGCACGACGAAGGAATTGGACTGCACGCCATAGCTGAGATAAAGCGCAGGCTTGGCCGCCAATTCCGCAGGCACAGCCACCTGAAACCACGGCCTGCCGTCCCATGCCACGTAGTCGCGATAGTCCGTCCCCGTGCAGAGCTGCAAGAGCTGGGCGCCCAGTATGGCGACCAGGAGCCAGTTGCGCGCCTTCGGGATCGGGGCCATGGCGCGGAACACCAATGCGATGCCGACAACCCCTGCAATGCAGCTCATCGCAAGGAAATACCGGCCGTTTCCCGAAGCGCGCAACCAGAGGCACCAGTCAACCAGGAGCCCGCAACCGAGTGCGGCCAGAGCACGCGCCGATTGGGTTTGTTCGTGAGAGACGGGCGCCGCCGGCGAGCGGCTGATACGTTTCCAGCCCCACTGGAGCGCGAGCAGAATGGCAGCGATCAGGACGAGGGCATAGCGCGGATCGGGCGCCTGCAGCTCGTCATCGACGTCAAAGAGCGGAGTAGAGATGGCGAACGGCCGCCAAAGGGCATCCGACAGCGAGTCCGGCACGAACCGGTAATCCATCATCGTTGCGGTCGGATATTGCGGCGAGCGGAATACGCTATTGAGTAATGGGAAGACGGGGTTGCCGAAGTGCTGTTCCAGCGGAATGGACCACGGCGCGGCCACAATCGCGAAGCCGGCGGCCAACGCCAGACCGAATGCCATTCCATAGCGAACGCGCACGCCCCACGAGGTGGGCAGGAAGAGCAGAACGGCGACCGCCGAGATGGCATGCACGGAATTCGTGACCTTCAGAGCACTCGCCGCGCCGAGAAGCAGTCCTGCGCAGATGACGCGCGCTAGGCGCGGTGAGCGGACAGCGCGGATCAGCAGCAGCCAGCCGCCAAGTACCATTTCCGCGGTCGTAATATCCGCGTAGCTCGAGCCGAATTGACTGATCAGAATGGGATTGGCGAGGGTCAGTACCAGCGCGCAGGCAGCCAACCCGAGCCGTCCCCGACCGTCATCGGCAGGGGCAATCTCGAGCGCGAGTTCGTAGGACAGCCAGAGTATGGCGCTCTGCAGCACTGCGAACATCGAAGCGACCGCGAGGGCAGGAAGGCCGCTCGTGGCCAGAAGATAGAACGGCGCGTAGCCATAGGGGTTGAAGTAGGCCTGCGAGCCCGCGGGGAAGTAGTCCTGTGCAAAGCGGTCGTGAAGCGCACTGAAGCCGGCATAGAAGTGGTAATCCAGCGTGTCCCATCTCATGTCCTTGCCCAGGAGAAAGCTCGCCAGGAGTGCCAGCGCCGTGCAAACGAGGTATGCGTAGATGCGATGGGATCCGGCCACCCGGCTGAGAGCGGCCTGGAACCCGGGCTGTTGCCGCGGAAGTCTTAGCGAGCTTTCAACGGAGTCCATGGCCACGGATTCAGGGGGCAAGCAACTTGGCGTGGTACAACTCATGCTGCCTGCTGCAGACGAGCGGCAACGGCGCCTTCGCCCAGTCGCTTTCTCCTCCCAGGTAGTCGGGCCGCCCTCCCCGCGCTCCGTCCGCCAGCTGGATCGAGCCCTTGACGATAGATATCGCGAGATTCGTGCCCGGATATTTTCGTATCCAGCTATACCCGGCCTCGCTGTCGCCGTAGACCTCGGTCACCGCTCGTGGAGGCTGGAAGAGCCGCGGGCAAGCGTCCTCGATGCGATCAAACACCAGGTTCGGCACGCTCTCCGCCCGCGCTAGAGGCGTCGCGACTCCGGGGTCGCTTACCACCGGGCAGACCACAAGATAACCATCAGGCGCGACGGGCACCCGCAATTCCCGTCCGTTGAGCTGAGGAAGCGGAATGGGGATGGTGCCGGGCAAAACCCTGCGCCAGCCACGGCGCACATCGTGGATGACGATCGTCGAGCACTTGCCGGTGACCGCGCGCAAGCCGAAGGGAGCTAGGGTGTCATCGACGTGGGCGACGTCGGGAAGCGCGTGCCGCGCAGCGATCGTGAATTGTGACTCCAGAACCGCCACCCGAATGTGATTCGAATACCTATGAATCAGCGCGGCGACATGCGCGCCGTTCGCCCCGTCCGGACCGAGTACATAGTCCCCTCCCAGATTCACGAATGCGGAGCCGCTTGGGAGGAAGGGCGCTACGAATGAATTGGAGTCCTCGCCGATGGTGAAGAAAAGATTCCGCTCGCTCGCGAGAGCGCGGGGAATAGAGACTTCGAACCAGGGTCCCCCATCCCACGCCGCAGGCAATCGATAAGTAGCGCCGAACCCCAGCTGCAGACCCTGAATGGCGAAAACCAGCGCCAACGCATAGCCGAGAACCCTGGGTCGCGCACCAAGGAGACGGAACGCGAGAGTGACAGCGAGTACAGCGGCAACGCAGGACATTGCGATGAAATACCTTCCGTTGCCGGAAATGGTCAACCAAAGCGTCCAGTCGACGAGTAAGGCGCAACCCAGCGCAGTCAAAGCTCTTCGGGCCGGAGCGGCATCGGTCGACACTGTTTCAGTTGCTACCCCACACCGTATGCGCCAGCCCCAACGCAGCAGCATCAGAACGGCGAGCACGAGAAGCAGGGCGTACCTCAGATCGGGGGCCGCGTACTCATCGTCCACGAAGGTTGCGGGTGCGACCAACGCGAACGGGCGCCACAGCGCTTCTCGTATCGAATCCGGCATGTAGCGATGATCCAGCATCGGTGTCGTTGGGAATTGGGGCGACCGAAAGATGCCGTTGAAGAGAGGAAAGAGCGGGTTGCCGAAGTGTCGCTCCAGTTGCACCGCCCACGGAGCCGCCACGACCAGGAAGCCAACCGCCATGGCGGTCGCGAACCCGAGCCCGTGGCGCAGCCTGCCGCGCCATCCCATGGGGAGAAAGAGCAGAAGTGTGAAAGCGGACAGCGCGTGTACCGAGTTGGTTAGCTTCAGGGCGCTCACGGCACCGAGCAGCAGCCCGGCACAGGTGATGCGCAAAGCGCTCGGTGAGCGCACCGCCTGGATCAGCAACAGCCAGCTCACGAGCACGATCTCGGCCGTCGGAATATCCGCGTAGCTCGACCCGAGCTGATTGACCAGAAGCGGATTTGCGAGCGCGAGCAGCGCCGCGCAGGCACCCGCGGCGAGCCGCGACCGGAAATCAGCCGCCGCGCTGACCGCCAGGGCCAGCTCGTAGGTGAGCCAAAGGATCGCACTTTGCATGACCGCGAGAATCGAAGCGACGCAGAGTGCCGGCAGTCCCGTTATGGCGAGCGCATAGAACGGAACGTAGACGTACGGGTTCAAATACGACTGCACGCCGGCAGCGAAGTAATCCTGGCCGAAGCGGTCGTGCAGTGCGCTGAATCCTGCGTATAAGTGGTAGTCGAGCGTGTCCCACATTACCTCCTTGCCGAGCAGATAACTGGCCAGGACGGCGAGCAGCGCGCAGGCAAAATAGATGCATACGCGGGGTCGTGCGAAGAGCGCCGCGAAACCTGCTTCGACGACCAGTCTCCGTCCGCGGGGTATCTGCAGCGAGTGCTCGGAAGAGGTCATTTGTTTGGCCCTCACGGCGTCGAGCCCGTTACCCTTACGAAGTAACGCTCATCGCGCCGACCGCACTTGAGGCGCAATTGCGGATTGTCGAATTCCGCCTCGGGAGATATGTACTGTGCGCCGCCCCCTCGCAGCGGATCGATGAACGCCACCCAACCGCGAGTCACCCAGGCTGTCAGGTTGGTATTGAGATATCGTCGCGACCAAATCTGCTCGTGGCCCGCGTGGCCGAAGTACTGCGTCAGCGGGCGTGCGGGCTGAAAAAGCGCCGGGCACGCATCCTCGAGCCTGTCGAGAGTCCTCTCAGCCTTATGCTTGCCAGCTGCGAGCCCGGCGAGCGCGCCCGCATCCGGCACCACGCCGCAGGCATCGAAGTAACCCGTCGTCGACTCGGGCACTTGTGCTTGCGCCCACCGAGACGAATGCGGAGAGCGTACACGGGCGTACATCAGGTTTTGCCTGCCTTCGTTGGGTACCACGAAGGTGAAGCAGTTTTCGGCGACCGGGCGCAGTGCAAAAGACAGCAGCGCGTCAGCCGCCGCAGGAATGCCTGAAACGGTCGGAAGCCGCACATCCTGTGGGTGGTCGTTTTGCGCGAGAACCATGAGGTGGGGCGAGTACTGGCGGATGAGCGCCTGAATACGCTCGCCGTTAGCGCCATCGGGGCCCAGCGGATAGTCTCCGGCGATGTTGACGAATCCGGAACCTCGCGGCAGGAACGGCACAAGGAACGAATTCGACTGCACACCGTAGCTGAGGTAGAGCGCCGGAGTCTGCGGAAGCGCCGCGGGCACGCTGACCTCGAACCACGGGCGGCCATCCCAGGGATCGTGATTACGGTACTCAGCTCCCGAGCACAGCTGCACCAGCTGCGCTCCGAGAACGGCCGCCAGGATGTAGGCCCGCACTTTGACTACGGTGCACAACCGAAAGATCACCGCCACGACCAGCACTGCAGCAATGCAAGCGGCGGGCAAAAAGTAGCGGCCATTGCCCGATGCCGTGAGCCAGAGCGTCCAATCGGCGAGGAAGGCGCAGCCCAGCGCGATCAGTGGCCGCCCATTTCGGGTATCTGACGCACTTGACGGCGCGAGCGGAAGTCGAGGCGGCCCGCGGCGCTGCCATGCCCAGCGGAGTAAGAGCAGCGTCGATGCCGCGAGCAGTACTGCATAACGAACATCCGGCGCCCGCAGCTCGTCGTCGAGCATATATAGCGGCTTCACGATCTCGAACGGCCGCCACAGCGCGTCCGCGAGGGAATCCGGAATGAACCGGTAATCAAGCATTTTGGTGGTTGGGAACTGAGGCGAGCGAAAGATCTCGTTCAGGAGGGGGAAAAGAGGATTGCCGAAGTGCTGCTCGAGCCGGATCGACCAAGGAAGGCAGACCAGAATGAAACTGAGCGCAAGCGCTACACCGAAGAGGGCCCCCTCGCGAAGTTTCGCGGGCCAACGTGTCGGCACGAACAAGAGCAGAATGCCGGCCGAAATGGCGTGTACGCCGTTCGTGGGTTTCAGCGCGGTCGCCGCGCCCAGGAGGATTCCGGCGAGAACAACGTACTTCGCGCGCGGCCTTCTCACCACAATGACGAGGAGCAGCCAACCGCCCACCACCAGCTCCGCGGTGGTTATATCGGCAAAGCTCGAGCCGAACTGGTTGAGGAGAATCGGATTAGCAAACGCCAGCAATACCGAGCACACGGCCATCGCAATGCGGGTGCGCCGATCCTCCTGCGGAGCCAGCTGTAGTGCGATCTCGTAGGTCAGCCATAAAATGCCGCTCTGCGCGATGGCGAGTATCGCGGCATCCAGCACCGCGGGCAGCCGCGAGCCCCCGAGGAGAAAAAACGGCACGTATACGTAGGGGTTGAAGTAGGTCTGCGATCCCGCCGGAAAATAATCCAGGGCGAAGCGGTCGTGCAGGGCACTGAACCCCGCATAGAAGTGATAGTCCAGCGTGTCCCAACCCACGTCCTTGCCGAGCAGACAGCTCACCAACACCGCCGCAGCCGTGCACGCGAGGTATGTCCAGAGCCGGGCAGACGAAGTGGCGCTGCCGAGCGCGGCGAGCGGCCGATGCTTCTGCTCCCGTAGGATCAGGGTCTCTTCGACGGACTTCATTCTCTGCTGCTTGCGACGTGCCGTTCGTACAGCGGCGCGACATTATGTCCGCACCCCCCGACAGTCGGTGTGACTGGCTCGGCAGAACCACTTGGGTCAAGCTTGCCAGAATACCTTCGTCATACTCAGGCGCCGGCACAGTTGCCGGGGCAGGCGCGTAAAGTTCCTTCCAAGCCGATAGCCGGCATACTTGGCGGTATTGCGTAGCAGAACGGCCGGCAGCAGCTGTGGGGCATGGGCCGCCATGTAGCGCAGCTCAGAGCGGACAAACCTCGCGCCCTCTCCCTCCGCCGCACCAAAATTGCGCATCAATTCCGGCAGCTGCGCGTGCAGCACGCCGAAGTCGAAGTAGCGGCGGGTCTCCTGCGCGATTGTATAGGCATGCGAGTGCCGCACGTGCGCATCGGCGCAGTACCGCACTTTCCAGCCGGAGAGGAGCATTTTGACCGCAACACAGGTGTCCTCTCCCAGGATGAGATCGCTCGGAAAGCCGCCGCAGGCGCGCAGCGCCCGGAGGCGATAGGCGCCGAAGGAATTGGAGATGTAGGCGGCCTTGATCCCGAGACGCGGTGCGTCGGCTAGAGATCGCGTCTCGCTGACGGTGCCGTAATTGAAGAGGACCATGTGCGCTTCGAATGGACCCGCTTGCCGGTGGGGCAGCTGGCGACCATACGCCGCACCCAGCTCAGGATCGGAAAATGCGCCGAGCAATTCGTCGAGAGAGTCGCGACCCTCGAGCACCGCATCGTGCGTAAGAAAGACGACGAATTCCCTCCCTCCACAGAATCGTTCGACGGCCATCTGCCGCGTTCGCCCATGGTTGAACGTCCGCGGGTCGATCCGCTCGATCTCGAAGCCGTTCTCTTCCGCTACCCGGTCGCTATTGTCGCTCGAGCCGGAGTCCACTACCGCCACCAGCGAGGGGTCCGGCAGCGCAGTGCGCAGGGCGGCGGCAGCTTCGCGCCAGCGCGCGCCGCCGTTGCGGACGGGCACGATGATGCGGGCATGGTTCACAGCGGATTCGACTTCAGGCATGGTATGAATGCTAAAAGCCCCCGCGGCCCCTGTTCCATGACCCGCTAGTCCAAACGCCGAGAACAATTCCGTGGATCATGAGCCCTTGAGCTTGGTTGGCGGCCGGATCGCGATCCTCGTCCCCTGCCGCAACGAGGCAGCTTCCATCGCGCAGGTGGTGCACGACTTCGAGCGGTATCTGCCTGGTGCCGCCATCTACGTATACGACAACGGCTCGAGCGACGAAACCGCTCAAGTGGCCCGCGACGCGGGCGCTCGCGTGTTCAGCGAGCCTCTGGCGGGCAAAGGCAACGTTGTGCGGCGCATGTTCGCCGACATCGAGGCGGATATCTACGTCATGGTCGACGGGGATGGAACCTACGATGCCTCGAGTGCGCCCAGACTGGTCCAACACCTGGTCACCGCGGGCCTGGACATGGTCAACTGCGCGCGCGTGTCCACGGACAGCGGCGCATACCGACTCGGTCACAGGCTCGGAAACCGAATCCTGACAGGACTGGTAGCGAAGGTGTTCGGCAATCGTTTGAGCGATATGCTCTCCGGCTACCGGGTGCTCTCCCACCGCTTCGTCAAGTCCTTCCCGGCGCTCTCGACCGGATTCGAGATCGAGACGGAGCTCACGGTGCATGCGCTCGAGCTGCGCGTTCCCGTGGGGGAGCTCAGTGCCCCCTACGTCAGCCGTCCGCGAGGGTCCGCGAGCAAACTCCACACAGTGAAGGACGGCCTGAAGATCCTCGGGCTCATCGTCCATCTGGTCAAGGAGGAGCGCCCGCTGCAATTCTTCGGTAGCGGGTTCTGCGTGCTGGCAGCCAGCTCGATTGCCCTCGGCATACCGGTAGTCGCGCAATACTTCGCCACGGGACTGGTCGGGCGTCTGCCGACGGCGGTGCTCGCCACCGGACTCATGATTCTGGCCTTCCTCAGCCTGATGTGCGGCCTGATTCTCGACACCGTGACCCGGGGCCGGCGCGAGCTGAAACGACTTCTCTACCTT
Organism: uncultured Pseudomonadota bacterium; assembly: GCA_963726045.1. Lineage (GTDB taxonomy): Bacteria > Pseudomonadota > Gammaproteobacteria > Steroidobacterales > Steroidobacteraceae > 13-2-20CM-66-19. Next base: position 1,024,122 of record CAVSAZ010000004.1, on the reverse strand, counting down.
GCCGCGGGGCGAGACGAGGAGGCGCGCGAAGCGCGATCGTCCGCTCAATTGCGCCGAAACACGCCATAAATGGCGTAATAACTGAAGTGTCGGTCGAGCAGCCGCGACCGAAACGGCTGATGGAACACACTCAACGCCTCGAAACCTGCGCTCTGGATGCAGTGAATCAGGCCCGTCTCGGAGTAATGGCGCTTGTGGTCCGGATCGCTCGCGAAGCCGCGTTCTCCGGGCACGCCCACTATGAAATCCCCGCCTGCCCGCACAACCCGGTGGATTTCCGCGAGCAGGGGTGCGGGTTTCTCGAGGTGCTCGAGCACATTGTCGAGTATCGCGCCGTCGAATTCAGCGTCCCGGAAAGGTAGAACGTCGGGCTCCATCTCCTGCACGGTCAGCCCCTGGCCCCGGCAGTAGTCGACCGCCCTAGCGTTGACATCGACTCCAACGGTCTGGCCGCGATAACGCACCATGTCGCCTATGCCGCAGCCGACATCCAATACCCGGCTGCGCAGATGACGGCTGATCCGCGGATAAAGCCACATGTTGCGATACCACAGCCCGGCGCGCTTGCGCCGAATGAGGCTGTCGAAATAGTCGGGGTAGTCAGTCATGGCTCTCCACGTCAGGTCCGCAGGCGCGCGCGATCGTAGTGTGCTCCGCGCTGCGACGAATCGCGAGGGAGCGGATCGCCGTCTCGCAGTCGCGACGCGAGTGACGCGCTGCGTCACATTGTGACCATCCCGTGGGACACGCCCGTCGCCGACCACCGCCTCTAAGTTAAGTCTCCACCACTGATCTGTGTTGTTTTACCGCTATTAATCAATAACTTACGATATGGATCATGTCTTGGCACAGGCCTTGCTTTATTGGCTCAGCAGGCGCCCTTTTGCGCCTCTCGATGAAAGAACCTTCGCCACTCCTTAGGAGCGTTTCAAATGAAGTCTCTGCAAAAGGGTTTCACACTGATCGAGTTGATGATCGTGGTCGCGATCATCGGCATCCTGGCGGCCATCGCCATTCCGGCTTATCAGAACTACGTCGTCCGTGCGCGTGTGACTGAGGGTCTGAACCTCGCCGCCGCCGCGGAGACCACCGTGGCCGAGAACGCCTCGAACGCGGCGACAGATCTGAGCTCGGGGTGGACGCCCCCGTCGACGACCACGAACGTGCAGTCCGTTTCGGTGGCCACCGCCACAGGTGCAATCACCGTCGTCTACACGGCCCCCGCTGGCGGTGGCACGGTGACGTTGACCCCGTACTCTGCTGGTGCGGCCCTTGCGAGCGACACCGTCCCGCCTGATGCGATCGGCTGGAGCTGCTGGACCACTCTTGCAAACGAGAAGTACGTTCCGACGAACTGCCGCAACACGGCGGCTGCCGCGCCGAATTGAGGCTCTAGCGTCCCTGAAGGACCCGAAGCCCCTCCTCCGGAGGGGCTTCCTCTTTTGGGAAGCCAGTCACGCAGCGACGTGCCAGGCCTGTGCCACCATTGCACGAGATTTGACAATTGCCTTGGCCTTCGGCTCCGGTAGACTTTGAGCACCACGGGCTTGTTCCCATTATCGTAAGTCCATGAACGAGAACGCTTCTCTGGCGCTTGGAGGCGCCCGCACCGGGCTGGGGGGCCTGCCTCAGCGCCTCGTGCAGGATGGGGTCGTCGACGAGGCGGCCATGCTTGAGGCAATGAATGCGGCCAGGGAGCGTCGCACCAATATCGTTACGCAGCTCGTCTCGAGCGGCGCCGCAAGTGCGCGCGATATTGCGGTAGCGGCTTCGAACGAATTCGGCGTTCCGCTCTTTGACCTGGACGCGATCAATCTCGACGTCGAGACGATCCGGGTCGCCAACGACAAACTGATCGCGAAACATCGCGTGCTGCCCATGTTCCGGCGCGGCAGGCGGCTTTTCCTTGCGGTCGCGGACCCGACCAACCAGCACGCGATAGACGAAATCAAATTTCAAACCACCCTCAGCATCGAGGTGGTGCTGGTCGAGGAAGACAAGCTCCAGAAGGCGATCGACAAGGCCATCGAGCAAGCAGAAGCCGCGATCTCTCCGCTCGTTGGCGAAGATGACGTCGACCTCGATTCGCTCGAGGTAACGGGTGGCGACGACGAGGCTGAGGACAAGCTCAGCCGCGACGATGTAGAAGATGCGCCCATCGTCCGGTTCGTCAACAAAGTCATGCTCGATGCCATCCGGCGCGGCGCCTCGGACATTCACTTCGAGCCTTACGAGAAGATATACCGGGTCCGATTCCGGATGGACGGTGTATTGAGAGAGATCGCGCAGCCGCCGGTGGCGCTGGCGCAGAAGCTCTCGGCGCGCCTCAAGGTCATGTCGCGGCTCGATATCGCGGAGCGGCGCGTCCCGCAGGACGGCCGCATCAAGATGAAGCTGTCGAAGACGCGGGCCATCGACTTCCGCGTCAGCACCTGCCCCACGCTCTTCGGCGAGAAGATCGTGATGCGTATTCTCGATCCCTCGCAGGCCATGCTGGGCATCGAGTCCCTGGGCTACGAGCCGGGCCAGAAGGCGCTCTACGAGAAATTCCTCGCCAAGCCGCAAGGCATGATTCTGGTGACCGGCCCGACAGGAAGCGGCAAGACCGTTTCGCTCTATACCGGCCTCAATATCCTCAATCGCGAGGATACGAACATCTCGACCGCCGAAGATCCTTCGGAAATCAACCTGCCCGGGGTCAACCAGGTCAACGTCAACCCCAAGGTCGGCCTGACTTTTGCGGCGGCGATGCGCGCCTTCCTGCGTCAGGATCCCGATGTCATCATGGTCGGTGAGATCCGCGACCTCGAGACCGCGGAGATAGCCATCAAAGCGGCCCAGACGGGCCACCTGGTGCTGTCCACGTTGCACACGAACGATGCACCGCAGACTCTGACGCGACTCGTGGACATGGGCGTCAAGCCTTATGCCATTGCGACCTCGGTCAGCCTCATCATTGCGCAACGCCTGGCGCGGCGGTTGTGCTCACAATGCAAGCAGCCGATGGACATTCCGGAGGAGGCCCTGCTCAAGGAAGGATTCACGCATGACGACGTGAAAGGCGGACTCCGGATATTCATTCCCAAAGGTTGCTCGGTCTGCACCGACGGCTACAAGGGACGCGTGGGCATCTACCAGGTATTGCCAATCACGGATGCGATTGCCCGGATCATCCTCGCAGGCGGCAGCGCCGTGGAGATCGGCGATCAGGCTGTCAAGGAAGGCGTCTGGGATCTGCGCCGCTCCGGTCTCGAGAAAGTGAGGTCGGGCCTCACCAGTCTCGAGGAAATCAACAGCGTCACCATCGACTGACGTAGGACGGGGTATTCATGGCACCAGCAGCAGCAGCGACCGCTAGCGTCAAGACCATCAAACGCGATCTCTCGTTCGCGTGGGAAGGACGCGACAAGCGCGGCCAACGCGTCAAGGGCAAGAGCCTGGCGCCCGACGAGTCGGCGCTGCGCGTCGAGCTGCGCCGCCAGGGCATTGCCCCCTCCCGCATCCGCAAGCAGGCGCAGTCCGCCAAAGGCGGCAGAGTCAAACCGGGCGACATCGCGGTGTTCGCTCGTCAGCTCGCCACCATGCTCGCCGCAGGCATTCCGATGGTGCAGGCCTTCGAAATCGTCGGCACGGGCAGCGAAAAGCCGGCGATGCAGAAGCTGATCCTCGAAATCAAGGCTGACGTCGAGGCCGGTACCTCGTTGCACGAGGCGCTGGCGAAGCACCCCCTCCAATTCGACGATCTCTTCGTCAATCTGGTCGAGGCGGGCGAGCAGGCGGGAGCGCTCGAGTCACTCCTCGACAAGGTGGCCACCTACAAGGAGAAGTCGGAGGCGATGAAAAAGAAGGTCAAGAAGGCGCTCTTCTATCCCGCCGCCGTCATGGCGGTCGCCTTCATTGTGTCCACCATCCTCCTGATCTTCGTGGTCCCGGAGTTCCAGAAGCTTTTTCAGGGCTTCGGCGCCGCCCTGCCGGCCTTCACGCAGATGGTGATCAATCTGTCCTACTTCGTGCAGCACAACGGTTTGTATATAGCGGTGGTGATGGGTGCCGGCATATGGGTATTCATGTACTTCAAGAAGCGCTCGCGCAAGATGCGCGAGGTGCTCGACCGGATATCCCTCAAGGTCCCCATCATCGGCCCCATCCTTAATAAGGCGGCCATTGCCCGTTACGCGCGCACGCTCTCGACCATGTTTGCCGCGGGCGTACCTCTCGTTGAAGCGCTGGAATCCGTGGCGGGTGCGACCGGCAACATCGTTTACGAAGACGCCGTGATGAAGATGAAGGACGAGGTCGCCACCGGACAGCGCCTGCAGCGGGCAATGGAAGCGCGCGGCATCTTCCCCAACATGGTGGTGCAGATGATCGCGGTCGGCGAAGAGTCGGGCTCGCTCGATACCATGTCGGCCAAGGTCGCCACGTTCTACGAAGCCGAAGTCGACAACGCCGTGGACGCGATGTCGAGCCTGCTCGAGCCTCTCATCATGGTGGTGCTGGGCGTGATAGTCGGCAGCCTGGTCGTCGCCATGTACCTGCCGATCTTCAAGATGGGGGAGGTCATCTGACCCGAATCCGACGCTCGACACCGCGAAAACGCCGCGCTTCGCGCGGCGTTTTCTTTGACGGCGCCACGACCCGGCCGTGATAACCCTCCTCGCCTCCTCTCCCGGCTTCTTCGTCGGGGCATGCTTCGTGCTCGGCCTGGTCGTGGGCAGCTTCCTCAACGTGGTGATCCACCGCGTACCGATCATGATGGAGCGCCAGTGGCGCGAGCAGTGCGCGGAGATCGAGCACCCGGATCACGCCGCGACCATGCCGGCGCCGGTGACAGAGCGGTTCAATCTAGTCGTCCCGCGCTCCGCCTGTCCCGCTTGCCGGGCACCGATCACGGCGCTGCAGAACGTGCCGATCGTGAGCTATGTATTCCTGCGCGGCCGCTGCGCCAAGTGCGGCGTCCGCATCAGTCCGCGCTATCCGCTCGTCGAGGCCCTCACCGGCATCCTGTCCGCGGCGGTGGCGTGGAAACTCGGTTTCGGCTGGCCGGCCGCGGCGGGCCTGGTGCTCACCTGGTTCCTGGTGGCGCTCGCGTTCATCGACATCGACACTCAGCTGCTGCCTGACAGCCTGACGCTTCCGCTGCTCTGGCTCGGCCTTCTTCTCAGCCTCTTCGCCCCGGCACCCGGTATGGCACCCATCCCGGTGGACATGCGTTCCAGTATCACAGGCGCAATCGCAGGTTACCTCAGCCTCTGGAGCGTCTATCATCTCTTCCGCCTGCTCACGGGAAAGGAAGGCATGGGGTTCGGTGACTTCAAGCTCCTGGCGGCACTAGGCGCCTGGCTCGGTTGGCGGATGCTGCTGCCAACCGTGCTCATCGCTGCAGCCGTCGGGGCGGTGGCGGGTATCGCGCTGCTGGCTTCGCGAGGAAAGGATCGCTCGACGCCCATCGCTTTTGGGCCTTTCCTCGCCGCCGCCGGCTGGCTCATGCTTATGTTTGGAAGGGAGCTGGTGACCGGGTATCTGGGGTTGTTTGCGTCCGGCTGAGGATCATGGCGAATAGCAAAGTTTTTCGCGTTGGGCTGACCGGGGGCATCGCCAGCGGCAAATCGACGGTGGCGAAGTTTTTTGCCGCCGTCGGCGTCCCCATCATCGACACCGACCAGGTGGCGCGGGAAGTCGTGGAGCCCGGCCAGCCGCCGCTCGAGCGGCTGGTGGAGCGGTTCGGGCGCACCATCCTGACGACCGACGGCCATCTGGACCGACCCAAGCTGCGCGCGATCGTCTTCTCCGATCCCAAGGCCCGGGCCGACCTCGAAGCCCTGACGCATCCCGCGATCGGCAATGCGGTGGAGGCGTGGTCGGCTGCTGCTGGCGGACCCTACCAGATCCTCATCATTCCGCTCCTCGTCGAAAAAAATCTCGCGTCTCAGCTGGACCGCGTGCTCGTCGTCGATTGCGACGAGGACCTGCAGATCCGGCGCCTGCAGGCCAGAGACGGCTCGACCGTCGAGCAGGCACGCGCCATCCTGAACGCGCAGACCTCGCGCACCGCGAGGCTCAAGTCGGCGCACGATGTCATTCAGAACGAAGGCGATCTCAGTGTCGTGCGCGACCAGGTATCGGCACTCCACACGCGCTATCTGGAGCTCTCAGGACAGTCGGGCGCCACTACGATCACTGCCAAGGCCGCGCCGGCACGATTCTCCTAACTTCCGCGCCGACCGTTTACGGCGGCGGCGGATGTCGCGCACAATAGGTCGCATGACGACCGACGCCCCCGAGGCCGCCACGCCTCCGCATGACGCCCCACCCGAAGCCCTCGAAAGCGACCGCACGCTCGTCTTCGAGCAGCCGCTCAATGAGCGGATGCGCACTTTCCTGCGGCTCGATTTCCTCTACAGCCAGGCGCTCTATCACAACGAGACCGCGAGCCAATGGGGGACGCGCGCGGCGGTAACGAGCCTGATCGACATCCTGTCCATCATCACCCGCAGTGACGTGCGCTCGGAGGCGCTGAAGGAGCTCGAGCGCCAGGTCACCCTGCTCGGTGAATTCCAGTCGAAGCCAGGGGTCGATAGCAATCGGCTCAAGGCCCTGATCACAAACCTCGCCCGGCTGCGCTCGGAGCTGCTGAACGCCGGCATCGCCAATCTGCAGCCGCTCAAGGACTCTGATTTCCTGAACGCCGTGAAGCATCGCAGCAGCATCCCCGGCGGCACCTGTGAGTTCGACCTGCCCGATTACCTCTTCTGGCTGTCGCAGCCGGACGAAAGCCGCGTCAGGGCCTTCAACCAGTGGCTGACGGTGCTGCGCCCGCTCTGCGATGCCGTCTCTGAGCTCATCTGGTTGATCCGGCAGAACGGACGCACCCGGCAGGAGAACGCTCAGGGCGGCAATTTCACGATAACTTTCGACCGCGAGAATCCGCTGCAGCTGCTGCGGATCGCGCTGCCGGCCTCGATGGGGCTCTACCCGGAAGTAAGCGGCAGCCACCACCGCTGCAACATGCGCTTTCTCAGCTGGAAAGGTCTCGGGGAGCGGGCCACGCAGGCCGATACAGACGTGAAGTTCCTCCTCACCTGCTGCCCCTGATGGCCGCCCAGCACGTCAAGTGCCCCACCTGCCAGCGCGAAATCGACTGGTCGCAGGCACCTTTCCGACCCTTCTGCAGTGAGCGCTGCAGACTGATCGACCTCGGCGCCTGGCTGACCGAAAAGCACTCCATCCCCGGTGAGCCGGCGCCAGAACAGTCGGCGGATCGCGCGCCCGGCCAACAGGACGGCGACACGCCGCCGCATCGCAGACTCTCCTGACAGCCCTATTGGGCGGCCTTCGCGCCCAACCACTTGGCCGCGAACGCCAGCTCGTCCACAGCGCGCTCACGTCGCAAGGACGCCGGTCCGCCCCGCTCGTCGTTTCGATCGGCCCGCAGCAGGATCGGACGACGGCCGCAGACCTGCTGCGCCTGCATGACCGCGGCGAGCTCGTAGCCCTGCCATGGCCTGATGTTGCCGTCGCGCTCGGCTGTTGTGATCAGCGTCGGCGGAAAGCAACTGCCGGTGGTGATCTGGCTGTACTGCGGCCAGGTGCCGGTCGGCAGCGCCGCGCCGAAATACTCCGGCCGCAGGGCGACCGCCGCACCGGCCATCAGCCCGCCGAAGCCGCGCCCGTAGATACCGAGCCGCTCCCGCCGGGTGTAGTGGCGATCGACCAGCGACTGCGCGGCCGCGAACAGATCGCTGACAGCGATCGGCTTGTCGGCTGGCGTCGGCCGCCCGGGCAGAGTCTGATCCGGCGCCAGGCTATTGCGCACCTCGGCGCGCGCATAGATGCCGCCCATCTCCAACCAGACCAACACGAACGGGTCACGCAGCGAGCTCGGTGGCTTATTCGTCGGGTGATCCACGGTTAGGAGCGTTGGTTGATTGCCATCGTGAGCCAGGTGGCGCCGATGTGCGATCTCCATGCGCAAGCGGGTGCCGTCCGAAGCCACGTAGAAACTGCGCACCATGACGATGTCGTCCGCGCCGCCACCGCCTGCCTCGAGCTGCTCGAGCCGTCTTCGGATCCATGCGCGCTGCGGGATGGCGGCCAGCGCCATCGTGGTCTTCTGGTTCTCGATGAAAATCCAATGTCTCGTGCGGTCGGAGTGGACGTTCTCCAGCCACACGTAGGGATTCCCTCCCTGACCCGGGTTCGAATGAACCACTTCGACCGCGAACTGATTCATTTGCGGTGTGGACGGATTCGGGTTGGCGCCCGTCGCGATCTGTGTGGCCGTCGGCTGCGGCACATCGAGCCGTCCCGGGCCCGGAACCGTGGCCGGCCGGCCGACCAACATCGCGCAGCCCGCAAGCAGCACTGCGGCGCTCGACCCGAAAAGGAAGGGACGCAATTGCCTCTGTCTACCCATGGCGAGCTAAGGAAATTTGATCTTGCCGCCGCCGGAGCCCTGGCCCGGACCCATGCCGCCGCCGACTTCCGGCACGACGATGCGCCCCGCGGCCTCCCGGCGCATTTCCCGGGCCTCGTCGATAGCCTGCTCCAGCGCCGCATTGACCCCTTCGGGGAACTTGCGCAGCGCCTCCTCGAGAGTGGCCGCCTCGATCTCGAACACGAGCGGCAGCACGCCGGCGGGGGTGAGGAGCTGCGTCTGTCCGGAGAACAGGACCGGCCGCCCGGGATCGGTGGCCCCGTCCACGCTCACCGGTGTCAGGCGGCGGATGGTACCGGCGCGGCGATCGGTGAAGATCTCCTCCCGGTAGAGACCGGCCGGGTCGAGGTGTACTTCAGGAAGATCGCTCTTCGCTGCCATGGCGGATCCTGTCTGGGTTCTAGGGAATGCGATGGCCATTGTACCAGCGCGGCCACGAACGGACGGTCCGCCTCCAGGATGTCCTCACGCTCAAGCTGCGCGCGCGGCACCCATTTCAGGCGCTGGCCATCGAGCGCCTGCGGCTCGCCGCGGTAACTCTCCACCACCCACATGGAAAGCTCGACGGTACGGTCGGGATAACGATGTTGCAGCCGCATCATCGCGCGCGCGCCGATTACCTCGATGCCGAGCTCCTCGGCGAGCTCCCGGGCCAGAGCGGCCTCCTCCGACTCACCCGGCGCGACCTTGCCGCCTGGAAACTCCCAGCGGCCGGCCATGTGCTTGCCCGCCGGGCGCTCCGCGATGAGGACTCGTCCCCGCGCGATCCAGGATCGCCGCGGCCACGACCAGCACGGACCGGATCCGCATTCACTCGACGCTCGAGAGCGTGCCGTGACAATGCTTGTACTTCTTCCCGGAGCCGCAGGGGCAGGGCTCGTTGCGGCCGATCTTGCGCTCGCCGCGCACGAAAGTGCCCTGCAGGTCCGCGCAGTGGCGGAACCGGCACATCGCTGCCGCCGCGCCCAGGCGACCCGCCACGCATCATCGCCGCGCTGCGCGGCGGCGGGAACGCGCGGCGTCCGGCGGCACTTCAGCGCCGCCCGCCAGGGCGGAGAGTGCTTCGGCGTGCTGCGGACTCAGCGCCCGCATCAAATGGCGACGGCGCTCCTCCTCCTCGCGCTCGACCTCCTCCTGCGTGCGCACCTCGATCTGCATCAGGCGCGTCACCGTCTCGAATTTCACGCGATCGAGCATCGCGGTGAACATCTGGAAGGCCTCGCGCTTGTATTCGGTGCGGTAGTCCTGCTGGGCATAGCCGCGCAGATGAATGCCCTGGCGCAGGTAATCCATCGCGCCAGGTGATCGCGCCAGTGCGCATCGAGCGTGCGCAACATGACGTCCTTCTCGATGTGGCGCATCAACTCCGGATCGATGCGGGACACCTTCGCCTCGTACGCCTTCTGCACGTCGCGCGCCGAGCCGTGCGCGCAGCGCGGGCTCCTCGAGCTCCGGCTCCTGCTCCAGCCAGCCCTTGACGTCCACGCGCACGTTGAAGTCGGTCTGCAGCGCCGTCGCCAGGCCCTCGAGGTCCCAGTCGGCGGGCATCGCGTGCTTCGGCAGGTACTGGTCGACCAGCCCGCCGATCGCCTCCTCCAGGATGCCCCGGATCGCCGCCGACACGTCCGCCGTGCCCATGATCTCCGTGCGCTGCTGATAGATCACTTTGCGCTGATCGTTGGCGACATCGTCGAACAGGAGCAGCTGCTTGCGGATGTCGAAGTTATGCGCCTCGACCTTGCGCTGCGCCTTCTCGATCTGGCGGCTCAGCATGCCGCTCTCGATGACCTCGCCCTCCTTCATGCCGGCCATCTTGAGCAGACGCTGCGTGCGCACCGGGTCGCCGAAGATGCGCATCAGGTTGTCTTCCATGGAGAGATAGAAGCGGCTCGACCCCGGGTCGCCCTGACGGCCGGAGCGGCCGCGCAACTGGTTGTCGATGCGGCGGGACTCGTGGCGCTCGGTGCCGATGATGTGCAGTCCGCCCGCCGCCACCACCTTCTCGTGCCGTTCCTGCCATTCGCGCCCTGACCTGCTGGCGCGCGTCGGCCTCCGGGCCTCCTCGCCCAGCTCCTTGGTCGAGGCTGGCGAGCTCCGCCTCCAGGCTGCCGCCCAGCACGATGTCGGTGCCGCGGCCCGCCATGTTGGTGGCGATGGTCACCGCGCCCGGCCGGCCGGCCTGGGTGATGATGTGCGCCTCGCGCTCGTGCTGCTTGGCGTTCAGCACCTCGTGCTCGATGCCCTCCTTCTGCAGCACGCTCGGAGACCAGCTCCGAGGTCTCGATGGAAGTCGTGCCGACCAGCACCGGCTGCTCGCGCTCGACGCACTCGCGGATGTCCTCGATGATCGCCTTGAACTTGTCGTCCTGCGTCAGGTGCACGAAGTCCGGCATTGTCCTTGCGGACCATCGGCTTGTGGGTCGGGATCACCATGACCTCGAGGCCGTAGATCTCGAGGAATTCCGGCGCCTCCGTGTCCGCGGTGCCGGTCATGCCGGAGAGCTTCTTGTAGAGGCGGAAGTAGTTCTGGAAGGTGATCGAGGCGACCGTCTGGTTCTCTTCGCGCACGCGCACGCCTTCCTTGGCCTCGATCGCCTGGTGCAGGCCGTCGGACCAGCGCCGGCCCGGCATGGTGCGGCCGGTGAACTCATCGACGATGATGATCTCGCCGCCGCGCACGATGTACTCGACGTCCCGCTTGTAGAGCGCGTGCGCGCGCAGCGCCGCGTTCAGATGATGCATGAGGCGGATGTTGGCGGGATCGTAGAGGCTCTCGCCCTCGCGCAGCAGCCCCGTCTGCAACATCAGCTGCCTCGACGTGCTCGTGCCCGTCCTCCGTGATGTGGACCTGTTTGGTCTTCTCCTCCACCGCGAAGTCGCCGGGTCCTTCCTCTTCGAGCTGGCGCTTCAGGCTCGGCACCAGCTGGTTGATCCGCAGGTAGAGCTCCGTGCTCTCCTCCGCCGGCCCGGAGATGATGAGTGGCGTGCGCGCCTCGTCGATCAGGATGGAGTCGACCTCGTCCACGATTGCGTACGTGAGCTGGCGCTGCACGCGCTCGTCCAGGCTGAAGGCGAGGTTGTCGCGCAAATAGTCGAAGCCGAATTCGTTGTTGGTGCCGTAGGTGATGTCGCAGGCGTACGCCTCGCGCTTTTCCTGCTGCGTCTGCGAGTTCTTGATGACGCCGACGGTCAGCCCGAGGAACCGATACACCGGCCCCATCCAGTCGGCATCGCGCTGCGCCAGGTATTCGTTGACCGTCACGACGTGCACGCCGTCTCCGGGGAGCGCGTTGAGATAAGCGGGAAGCGTCGCGACCAGCGTTTTGCCCTCGCCGGTGCGCATCTCCGCGATCTTGCCCTGGTGCAGAGCGATGCCGCCGATGAGCTGCACGTCGAAGTGGCGCATCTTGAGAGTGCGCGACGCGGCCTCCCGCACGACAGCGAAGGCTTCGGGCAGCAGGTCATCGAGCGTCGCACCCTCGCCGCAGCCGCTTGCGGAATTCCTCCGTCTTGCCGCGCAGGGCCTCATCGCTCAGTGCCTTGAGTCCGGGCTCGAGCTCCTTCGCCGCGCGGATGTACCGCCCGTAGCCGCGGATCAGCCGGTCATTCCGGCTGCCGAAAATCGCTTGAGAGTGCCGAGCAACTTGAAGATCCTGCTACTGGGAGACGACCCCTGGGGACGCGGGCGGGGTATTCTACGCACGCGAGGCCGAATCCCCAATGGGTTCCTGGCCTGCGCTGAAATCAAGCTGTAGTCTGGACCGGCTCGCGGGCAGCGGCGGTCGCGCGCCGGCCGGAGGGCCGGTGCTGGCGGCGCGCGGAGCGCTCAGTCCTGTCGCTGCGCGTCGGCTCGCAGCGCCGCTTCTCCGCCGCCACGGGACTGTCCGGGTCCCGAAACGCCGGCGCCGCCGCAGCGCGACGAAGCTTGGCCGGATTCACTTCGTGGCCGCTCTTCAGCACCTCGAAATGCACGTGCGGCCCGGTGGACCGCCCGGTGTGCCCGACCAGACCGATCACGTCACCGCGCTGAACGGTCTCGCCCACGTGCACCAGAACCCTGAAAGCGTGTCCGTAGCGGGTCGCGTAACCGTTGCCGTGGTCGATCTGCACCATGTTGCCGAAGCCGCCGCGCGGGCCCGCCCAGGTGACGACCCCGGCGGCCACGGCGCGGATGCCGCGTGCCCTGCGGCGCGGCGAAGTCGATTCCCTCGTGAAACTCCGTCGCCACCGGTGAACGGATCCACCCGCTCACCGAATCCCGAGGAAATGTAGCCGGTGATGACGGGGCGTCCTTCCGGGTGGATCTCCTGCCCGAGCTGGCGGGAGAGGAGCACGTTCTCCAGCGCCGAGAGCTGCGAGCCGCTCAAATCGATCTGGCCCTGCAGGCTCTGCAGCATGGCCGAAATGTCGGCGATCGCGCGGCCGGGCGCCCGGAATTTCCGTGTCCGGGTCCGCCCTGGGGCGGATCCTGGCCGAAATTGAACTCGTGCTCTTGATGCCCGCCATGGACGTCAGGCGCTGGCCCAGGGCATCGAGGCGGATGACGTGCGCCTTCATGTCGCCGATCTGGATCGCGATCGCATCGGCGCGCACCTGCATCTGGTGCTTGAGGTCGGCGATCTCGTCGCGCTGCTTCGCCAGAACCTGCGACCAGTGAGCCGTCTGCCCCAGCGCGAGATCCTCCGCTGCCGTCGCCATGGCCGCTGAGGCTCCATCCGGCCCCAAAGGCGCCGCCCACGATGGCGAGCGCGGCAACGATCACGCACCCGAGCGCGAGAGGCGGCAGACTCAGCTGACGGGGATGCCCGTCCCGCCGGGAAAAGATTATGACATTCATGCGGTCGTGCGCTCCGGCCATGCGTACCCCTTGGAATATCGGCAGGCAACGCAGCAAATCGAGCGCACGAGCCAGCCAACTGGGTTCCCCGGCATTCGCACCCGCGATCGCGGCTGCCAATGCCCCTGGAAACCCTTCTTCGAAAACACTTGCGCTTTGCCGGCAACCCCGCTGTCATGGCTCTCGCCTTAGACCGGTGGCTTTGCGTCCCCGCCTTTCGACGGGTTTGCCCTTTAGCAACGGCTGAGAATATGCCCTATAAGAGCCGCCCGCACAAGCGCAACAACCTCAAACTCACCGCGCGCTCACCGCGATCGCTGCCGCGGCGGACGGTTTCGGGCTCCGGGTCACACTCGCCACATTCTGTCAAAGACCTGCTGGCACGCTCGGTTCCGGTGCTGTCGCAAGCGGCGGACCAGAGCGCCCGCCAAGCTTTCTGGCGCCCTTGGCTGCAGACTCACCTTGCCCCCGAGCTGGCGCCGCGAATCAGCGGAATCACCGAGCGGGACGGCACTCTGGTCGTCTTCGCCGACTCCCCCGCCTGGTCCGCCCGCCTGCGCTACGCCCTGCAGGAGCTACAAGGTCCGATCCGCGAAGCGCGACCGGAAATAAAGGAAATCACGGTCCGGGTCATGCCCCGAACAAAACAGTAACGCAGCAGGGAGGGCTCAGGCGGCGCCTGATCCCGGTAACGCGGGCGCCTCGATGTAGGAAATGGGCGCATCGGCATAAGACTCGAACGCCACCTTTTCCCAGGTGCTGACATCCTGCAGCAGCGCCCGCAACAGCCGGTTGTTCAGCGCATGTCCCGACTTGTGCCCGCTGAACTCCCCGATCAGGCTGTGCCCGAGAAGGTAGAGGTCGCCGATCGCATCCAGGATCTTGTGCTTGACGAACTCATCCTCGTACCGCAGCCCATCCTCGTTGAGCACGCGGAAATCATCCAGCACCACCGCATTGTCGAGATTGCCGCCGAGGGCGAGATTGCGCTCCCGCAGCCATTCCAGGTCGCGCATGAAACCGAAGGTACGCGCCCGGCTGACCTCCTTCAGGAACGAGGTGGTCGAGAAATCCATCGACGCCTTCTGCGCCCGCCGCTTGAAGATCGGGTGATTGAACTCGATCTCGAAGTTGACCTTGAAGCCGTCGAACGGAGTGAACTGCGCCCACTTGTCGCCGTCCTCCACCCGCAGCTTCTTCTTGATGCGGATGAAGTGCTTCGGCTCGCGCTGCTCCTCGATGCCCGCCGATTGCAGCAGGAAAACGAACGGCCCGGCGCTGCCGTCCATGATGGGCACCTCCGGGGCCGACAGCTCCACGATGGCATTGTCGATCCCGAGTCCCGCGAACGCCGACAGCAGGTGCTCCACGGTGGAGACCCGCGTCTTACCGCTGCAAATTGTGGTGCCGAGCGTGGTATCGCCGACATTCTCCGCATGCGCCACCACATCGACCGCCTGCGGCAGATCGGTCCGGCGAAACACGATGCCGGTGTTGGGAGGGGCCGGACGGAGCGTCATCAGGACCTTCTTGCCCGTATGAAGCCCAACGCCCGTGGCGCGGATCGAGTTCTTGAGCGTCCGCTGACCGACCATGTTTATAGCTACGTGTATCCTTCTTTTCGCAACGATCGGAGCCGCACGCGGATGACCTGATCCGCGGCGCGCCGCTGCACCGCCCGCCGACCTGCAGGGCCCTGGCGAATGCCACAGGCCCTGAGGATCAAAACGGCTGCCGCGTACCTAAGATCCGCGGCGCGAAACGGCGCGCTAACGTATCACAAGCTGACCGCTTGCGCTCAATCAGCTTGGCGGCGCAGGAATGCGGGAATGTCAAGCAGGTCCTCCGGTTGCACATCCTGCCGCAGTCCATCCCCCACCGCCCGCTGCCGCTGGACGGTCGGCTTGTCGAGCTGCGCGTAATCGCTGCTCGAAAGGGGGCTGCGCCGCACCACCCGCATGGGGGGCTCCCGCATCTCCCGTTCGCGCGCCGGCGATTCCCCGCGGCCGACGACCGGCTCGCTCTGGCGCGATACGCCGAGCGGGTGCGGCCGCGCCGCGGCGGCCGGCCGGCCGAGTCCGGTGGCGACGACCGTTACCCGCACCTGGTTGCTGAGCTCCGGATCGATCACCGTGCCGACCACCACCGTGGCGTCCTCGGACGCGAACTGCTTGACGATCTGGCCGACCTCCTGGAACTCGCCGATCGAGAGGTCCATGCCCGCGGTGACGTTGACGAGAATGCCGTGGGCACCGGCGAGATTGATCTCCTCGAGCAGAGGAGACGATACGGCAGCCTCCGCCGCCGCCCGCGCCCGGCCTTCGCCGCTCGCGGCTCCCGATCCCATCATCGCCATGCCGGTCTCGGCCATGACGGTGCGCACGTCCGCGAAGTCGACGTTGATCAGGCCCGGCCGGGTGATGAGCTCCGCGATGCCCTGCACCGCGCCCTGCAGCACCTGGTTCGCCGACTTGAACGCATCGAGCAGCGTGGTCGTCGCCCCGAGCACCGTGAGGAGCTTCTGGTTGGGAATGGTGATGAGCGAGTCGCAGTACTTGCCGAGCTCGGCAATGCCGTGATCGGCGACGTAGCCGCGCTTGTTGCCCTCCATCTCGAACGGCTTGGTGACCACCGCCACCGTCAGGATGCCGAGCTCCTTGGCGACCTGCGCCACCACGGGCGCGGCGCCGGTGCCGGTGCCGCCGCCCATGCCGGCGGTGATGAACAGCATGTCGCAGCCCTCGACCAGCTCGACGATGCGGTCGCGATCCTCCATCGCCGCCTGGCGGCCGACCTCGGGGTCGGCGCCGGCGCCGAGCCCTTTGGTGATGTTGGTGCCGATCTGCAGGGCGGTCTTCACCTTGGCGTGCTTGAGGGCCTGCGCGTCGGTGTTGACGCACATGAACTCCACCCCCTCGATGCCGGAGGTGACCATGTGGGCCACGGCGTTGCCGCCGCCGCCGCCCACGCCGATGACCTTGATGACAGCGCTTTGGCTGTAGGCGTCCATTAATTCGAACATTGCGCGTGCTCCTCGAGAATGAATCGGTTGGTTGGATTGGTTGGTTTGGTTTTTTGCGGAAACGTTCAGTCCGTCAGCGTCAAAAGTTTCCCTGGAACCAGGCGCGCATCCGGTCCAGCGCCGTCTTCGCGTTGCCCAGGGAGCGCCCGCGACGCGCGGGCATGAAGTTGTCGCGGGCATAGAGCAGGAGCCCCACGCCCGTGGAGAAAACGGGATTGCGCACCACGTCGGTGAGTCCGTGCACCTGCTGCGGCAGGCCGAGCCTCACCGGCACGTGAAACACCTCCTCCGCGAGCTCGATCGCGCCTTCCATCTTGGCGCTGCCGCCGGTCAGCACCACGCCCGCGGCAATCACCTCCTCGAAGCCGCTGCGGCGCAGCTCCTCGCGCACCAGGCCGAAGAGCTCCTCGTAGCGCGGCTCGACGATCTCGGCGAGCGTCTGGCGCGCGAGGCGCCGCGCGGGCCGGTCGCCGACGCTCGGCACCTCGATGCTCTCGTCGGGATTGGCCAGCTGCGACAGCGCGCAGGCGTAGCGGATCTTGATGTCCTCGGCGTGCTGGGTCGGCGTGCGCATGGACACCGCGATGTCGTTGGTCACCTGATCACCCGCGATCGGAATGACCGCCGTGTGGCGGATGGCCCCGTGCGCGAACACGGCGAGATCGGTCGTGCCGCCGCCGATGTCGACCAGGCACACGCCGAGCTCCTTCTCGTCGTCGGTCAGCACCGAGAAGCTGGAAGCCAGCTGCTCGAGCACGACATCGTCGACCTCGAGCCCGCAGCGCTTGATGCACTTCTCGATGTTCTGCGCCGCGCTCTCGGCGCCGGTGACGATGTGCACCTTGGCCTCGAGGCGCACTCCGGACATGCCGATGGGGTCGCGGATGCCCTCCTGGCCGTCGACGATGAACTCCTGCGGCAGCACGTGCAGGATCTTCTGATCGGCGGGGATGGCCACCGCCTTGGCCGCATCGATCACGTGCTCGACGTCGCCGTGCGTGACCTCGCGGTCGCGGATCGCCACCACGCCGTGGGAGTTGAGGCTGCGCACGTGGCTGCCGGCGATGCCGGCGAACACCGAGTGGATCTCGCAGCCGGCCATGAGCTCGGCTTCCTCGACGGCGCGCTGGATCGAGTGCACCGTCGATTCGATGTTGACGACCACGCCCTTCTTCAGGCCCCGCGAAGGCTGGGACCCGAGGCCCAGCACTTCGATGGTGCCGTCGACACCCACCTCGCCCACCAGCGCGACCACTTTGGACGTGCCGATGTCGAGCCCCACGATGAGATTTCTATCGGATCGCTTAAGCATGAGTTGCACCTGACCGCCAGCCGATCGCAAAACCGTTTGTGTAGCGCATATCAACGTAGGAAATGTCCGGCGCGCGATGCTCGACGATGCCGAGCGCCGCGCTCATGAATTTCTCGAACCGCTCATCGACCTGCGACCTGCCCGAGCCGCACCGTGATGCCGTTCGCCGAGGTCGAGCTGCCAGGCGCCGCGCGCATCCAGCCGCAGCGCGCGTGATGTCGAGACCGGCCGCCGTCAGACGCCGCTGCATGGCGAGGTAGCGCTGCGTGACCTCGGCCTCCGATCCATCGGGTCCTGACAGGCGCGGCCAGTCCCGCAGGGAAGCGGCTGAGGCCGGTCGCAAACAGCACTCCGCTCGCATTGACCAGACCGTCAGTCCCCCACCGGGCGGCGGCGACCTGCTCCACCACCAGTACCGACAAGCCCGTGCGGCCAGTCGCGCTCGACGCTCACGGCATCCACCCAAGGGAGCGTGTGGATGCGCGCGGCTCACCGCCGCGAGGTCGACCGTCAGCAGGCCCTCGTTGCGCACCTGCCGCGCCACCAGCTGCTCGATCTGAGCAGGCGCGACGTGTTGGAATCGTCCCGTCACCTCCACCGTGCGGATCGGCTGGTTGAGCGCCCAGAACACGACGCACAGCGTGGCGAGCAGCGCGCCGCCGCGCGGCGAGCACCCGGCCCATGAGCCGCAGCGGCACGAGCGGCCGCGGCGCCGCCGCGGCGCGGGCCTTGATGCGGTTGCGGGCGCGCTTGAGCATCTGCACTGTCACCCGCAGCCTGACGCAGGTGACGGACGAAGCTCGTCTCGAGCACCCGCCATACCAGCTCGTCGAAGTCGATGTCGGCCGCGCGCGCCGCCATGGGCACCAGGCTGTGGCTGGTCATTCCGGGGACGGTGTTGACTTCGAGCAGCAGCGGCCGCCCGGCGGCATCCATCATGAAATCCGCCCGCCCCCAGCCTTCGCCGCCGGCGGCGGCGAAGGCCGCGAGCGCGAGGCTGCGCAGGTGCCGCTCGGCCGGCTGCGACAGCCCCGAGGGACAGAGATAGCGCGTGTCGTCGCGGAAGTACTTCGCCTCGTAGTCGTAGAAGCTGCGCGGCGTCTCGATGCGGATCGAGGGCAGCGCCTCGCCCTGCAGCAGCGCGACCGTGTACTCGCCGCCGCTGATCCACGACTCCGCAAAGACGCTGCCATCGACAGCGGCCGCCGTCGCGTACGCGGACGGAAGCGCCGCGGCGCTCTCGACCTTCGTCATCCCGACACTCGAGCCCTGGGTGGCGGGCTTCACGATGAGCGGCAGCCGCAGGCGCTCGAGCGCCAGCTCGAAGTCCTGCGGGCCCGCGCAGCTCCAGCGAATCGGGTGACGGCACTCCGATCGCCTGCGCCAGACGCTTGGTGCGCAGCTTGTCCATCCCGATCGCGGACCCCGCGACGCCGCTACCGGTGTAGGGAATGCCGAGATATTCGAGCGCTCCCTGCACGCGTGCCATCCTCGCCGCCCGGGCCATGGAGGGCGATCCATACGCGATCGAACCGCTGCTCGACGAGGTCGAGCAGCGACCGCTCGCGCGGATCGAAAGCCGTGGCCGCGACACCGCGCCGGCCGAGCGCCTCCAGCACCGCGCCGCCGGAAAGCAGTGAGATCTCGCGCTCGCTCGAGTCGCCGCCGAGCAATACGGCCACGCGCCCGAACTCCGCGGGATCGGAGGCGCGCCGGGCGAGCTTGGCGTCGTACGCGAGCCGCATCAGCGCCTCTCTCCTGCGCTCGGTCCGCGGCTTGGCCCACGATGCGCACCTCGGGCTGCAACCGCACGCCGTGCGCGCGCTGCACTTCGTCCTGCACGCGGGTGATCAGACTCTCGACATCCGCCGCCGTGGCCGCGCCGTGGTTGATGATGAAGTTGGCGTGCTTCGATCGACACCGACGCATCGCCGATCCGCAGCCCCTTCAGGCCGGTGGCCTCGATGAGGCGCGCGGCGTGATCGCCCGGCGGGTTAGTGAACACCGAGCCGCAGCTCCACTCGCCGATCGGCTGCGTCGCCTTGCGCTTCTCGAGCAATTGCATCCACCTCGCTGCGATGCTCGGGGGGCCGCACCTCGAATCGCAGCCTGGCGGCGAGGAACCATTCCTCCGCCACCGGCGCCTCCACGTGGCGATAGCTCACCCGATACTCGCTCGCGGTGCCGCCGATGCTCGCGACCGCCCCGGTCGATGGTCTCGACCTCCACGACGTGCCGCCAGGTCTCGCCGCCGAAGGCACCGGCGTTCATCGCCAGCGCCCCGCCCAGCGTGCCCGGAATGCCCGCGAAGAACTCCGCCGGCCCGAGGCCCCACTTGATGCACTGTCTGGCGATGCGGGCACAGGCGACGCCTGCCTCGCCGTACACCATGTCATGACTGGTGCGCTCCAGCCGGTCCAACGTGCCGAGCGTGCTGATGACGACGCCCGTGATGCCCGCCATCCCGCACCAGGAGGTTGCTGCCGAGCCCGACCCAGCACACGGGCATATCCGCGGGGACAGTTCCGCAGGAAGGCCACGAGATCGGTGCGGTCGCGCGGCGTGAAGTAGAGCTCCGCCGGGCCGCCCACGTGCCACGAGGTATGGCGGCTCATCGGCTCGTTGCGCCGGATGCGCGGCATGAACTCCTGCGCGATGGCGAGCATCAGTGGCTCCTCCGCGCCGGCAGGAGCGCGGCGAAGCGCTCCTTGAGCCTGTGTGCCACCGCGCTGATGTTGCCCGCGCCCATGGTCACGATCACATCGCCGTCGCGGATCACGTCCTTCAACGACTCTGCCAGGTTCTCGACGTTCTCGACGAACAGTGGCTCGACCTGTCCGCGGCTGCGTACCGTGCGACAGATCGCGCGCCCATCCGCGCCGGCGATAGGGGCCTCACCCGCGGCGTACACCTCAGTGACGAGGAGCACGTCCGCCGTCGACAACACCTTGCCGAAGTCATCGATCAGATCGTGGGTGCGCGTGTAGCGGTGGGGTTGGAAGGCGAGCACGATGCGCCGTGCCCGGGATAGCCCTGACGCAGCGCTTCCAGTGTCGCGGCCACCTCCGTCGGATGATGACCGTAGTCATCGATCACCGTGACGGCGCCCGCGGCGGTGTCGATGTCGGCGACGTGCTGCATCCTGCGGTCGATGCCCTGGAAACCCGCGAGCGCGCGACGCGATGGCCGCATCGTCGACGCCGAGCTCGGTCGCCACCGCGATGGCGGCGAGCGAGTTCAACACGTTGTGCGCGCCCGGGAGGTTGACGGTCACATCGAGAGGCGCACCGCCGGATCGCGTCGACCCGGATCCGCGTCCGCAGGCCCAAGTCGATTCACCTCGACTGCGCGCACGCTCGGCCGCCTGGTCGAGCCCGTACGTCAGGACGGGCCTGCCGACGCGATCCAGGATGCCGCGCACATGCTCGTCATCCAGGCACAGCACCGCGAGACCGTAGAACGGCAGGTTGTGCAGGAACTCGACGAAGCTCTGCTTCAGGCGCTCGAAATCGCCGCCGTGGGTCGCCAGATGGTCGTTGTCGATGTTGGTGACGACCGCGACGCAGCGGCTGCAGATGCGTGAACGAGGCGTCGCTCTCGTCGGCCTCGGCGACGAGATAGCGCCCGGTGCCGAGGCGGGCGTGGCTGCCCGCGCTCTTCAGCCGCCCGCCGATCACGAATGTCGGGTCCTCGCCGCCCTCCGCCAGGATGCTGGCGATGAGACTGGTGGTCGTGGTCTTGCCGTGCGTGCCCGCCACCGCGATGGAGTAGCGGAATCGCATGAGCTCGCCCAGCATCTCGGCGCGCGAGACCACCGGCACGCGCCGCGCGAGAGCCGCCTCGACCTCCGGGTTGCCCCGCGCGATGGCGCTCGAGACCACGACCACGTCCGCGTCGGCGACGTTCTCCGCCGCATGCCCGAGCCGCACCCGCGCGCCGAGCCGCGTCAGCCACTCGGTCACCGGTCCCGCCTTGAGGTCGGAGCCCTGCACCGCGTAGCCGAGATTGAGCAGCACTTCGGCGATGCCGCTCATGCCGCTGCCGCCGATGCCGACGAAATGGATGGTGTTGATGCGGCGCATGCGGTCGCGCCGGTCGGCGCTCGCGGCGCCGCTCCACGCGGGGATCGCTCCAGCGAGGCTGCGCCGCTCCTCGATCATGCGGCCCTCCGTCGCCGAGCTGCAGACAGGAAGCGGCCAGCGCCTCGGTGGCATCGGGCCTGGCGAGCCGCCGCGCGCTCTCGGCCATGGCGAGCAGCTTGTCGCGGCCGGCGCACAGCCGCTCCAGCTCCGCGGCGAGGCGCTCGACGGTCAGCTCACGGTCGGCGATCAGCACCGCGGCGCCCTCGCGCACCAGGAACCGCGCGTTGTGAGTCTGGTGGTCGTCGACAGCGGCGGGGAACGGCACCAGCACCGCGCCGACGCCTGCCGCGGCCAGCTCCGACACGGTGAGGGCGCCGGAACGACAGATCACGAGGTCCGCCCACCCGTAGGCCTCCGCCATGTCCTCGATGAAAGGCCGCACGTCCGCGCGTACGCCGGCGTCGGCATAGCTCTGCCGTCCGGCCTCGATCCAACGCTCGCCCGCCTGATGACGGACATCGAAGCGGATCACGCCGGCGAGCCGCGCCAGCGCGTAGGGAACGACGGTGTTGAGGCGCACCGCGCCCTGACTGCCGCCGACCACGAGGATGCGCACGGCCCCCTCGCGCCCGGAGAAGCGCTCCGCCGGCGGTCTCAACGCGCTGATGTCGCGGCGGACGGGATTGCCGACGGTGCGCGCCTTCACACCCGCCGGCAAAGCTGTCCGGAAAGGCCTCCAACACTTCGCGCGCGAAGTGCGCCAGGCAGCGGTTGGTGAAGCCGGCGATCGCGTTCTGCTCGTGGATGATGAGCGGCCGGCGCGTGAGCCACGCGGCGATGCCGCCGGGTCCGGTAACGAACCCGCCCAGGCCGACCACGATCGCGGGCTGCCGCCGCCGCATCACGCGCAGCGCCTGCGTCAGCGCCACCGTCGAGCCGCCACGGCGCCGCGAGCAACGTGCGCCATCCCTTCCCGCGCAGGCCGCCGACCGACAGCCATTCGATCGGCGATGCCCTCGGCCGGAATGACCCGCGCCTCGAGCCCGCGGCGCGTGCCGAGCCAGATGACCTCGACCGCTTGCTCGCGCAAGCGGCGGGCGAGCGCCAGCGCCGGGAACACGTGGCCGCCGGTGCCGCCGGCCATGATGAGGATCGGCCGGCCGGTCATGCGCCGCTCCGCCATGACGGTAGCCGAGCCGCGCCGCTCCAGCATCGTCTCGTGATAGACGCGCAGCAGCATTCCCACCCAGACCAGCGTCACGATGAGGCTCGAGCGCCCGTAGCTCATCAGCGGCAGCGTCAGTCCCTTGGTCGGCAGCGACGCCCATGTTGACGCCGATGTTGATGAAGGCCTGGACCCCGATCCAGAGCGCGAAGCCGGCGGCGAGATAGCTCTGGAAGTCGAGGCCCGCCTGCGAGGCGAGCCGCGCGATGTAGAACGCGCGCCAGATGAGAGCGACGAAGAGCCCGAGCGTGAGCAGCACGCCGAGCAGTCCCAGCTCCTCGGCGAGCACCGCGAACAGGAAGTCGGTGTGCGCTTCGGGCAGGTAGAAGAGCTTCTGCACGCTGTTGCCGAGGCCGACGCCGAGCCATTTGCCGCGCCCGATCGCGATCAGCGACTGCGTCAGCTGGAAGCCGCTGCCGTAGGCGTGGGCCCAGGGGTCGAGGAAGCCCGTCAGGCGCCGCAGCCGGTAGGCCGAGGTGACGGCGAGCAACGCGAAGAGAGCGGCGGCCACCGCGGTCACCACGATGACGTAGCGCAGCCGCGCCCCCGCGATGAAGAGCATGCCGAAACCGGTGGCGAAGAGCACCGTGGCGGCACCGAAGTCGGGCTCTCCGAGCAGCAGCACCGCCACCAGCGCCGAGCAGCAGCAGCGGCTTGATGAGGCCCATGAAGGTCTCGCGCAGCTCATCCTGACGCCGCGCCGCGTAGCTTGCGATGTAGATCAACACCAGCACGCGGGCGAGCTCCGACACCTGGAAGCTGACGCCCCCGAGCCGCAGCCAGCGCCGGCCGCCGTTCACCACCTCGCCGAGGCCGGGCACGAGCACGGCGAGCAGCATGACGAGCGCGGCGCCGAGGAGCACCGGCGCGAGGCGCTCCCAACGCTCCATCCTGAAGCAGAACACGAGCACCG
Source organism: uncultured Pseudomonadota bacterium (assembly GCA_963726045.1). Lineage (GTDB taxonomy): Bacteria > Pseudomonadota > Gammaproteobacteria > Steroidobacterales > Steroidobacteraceae > 13-2-20CM-66-19. The sequence continues at coordinate 1,000,294 of CAVSAZ010000004.1, read as the reverse complement.
CCCCGGCCGTGCCCACGAGCGCGGTCAGTATCTGCCGCTCGACGATAGTAGAAGGGGTTGCCCGTGTCGCGGCTCGCGATGGAGATGGAAGCGGAGGTCACCATCACCAGCCCGAAGAGGAGGAGCCCCAGCACCAGGGCAAGCGTCGTGCCGTCGATGTGGACGGCGAGCCGCGCGGGCGCGCGGGCTCGCGCGGCATGGCTGAGCGGGGCGCGCAGGGTTTCTTCCATGCCGCTCATGCCGCCAACTCCTGCACCGCTTGCGCGAATACCGCGCCGCGATGGGTGTAGTCGCGGAACATGTCCAGGCTCGCGCAGGCGGGCGAAAGCAACACGGTGTCGCCGGCGCCGGGCCGCGACCGCCGCCGCGCGCACCGCTTCCTCGAGCGAAGCGCAGTACTCCGTGGTGCAGACGCCGCGCAGCGCCTCGCCCACGAGGCGGCCGTCGCGGCCGATGAGTACCGTGTGACGCACCTTGCCGCGAAATGCCGCCGCCAGCGGCGCGAAGTCCTGATTCTTGCCGTCGCCGCCGGCGATGATGACCAGCGGCCCCTCCATGCCCGCCACCGCGGCGATCGTCGCGCCGACGTTGGTGCCCTTGGAATCGTCGATGTAGGTGACGCCGGCGACCTCCGCGACCCACTGGGTGCGGTGCGGCAGACCGGTGAACGCTTCGAGCTCCGCGAGCATTGCCGGCAATGGCAGGCCCAGCGCTTCCCCGAGCGCGAGCGCCGCCAGGGCGTTGGCTGCGTTGTGGAGCCCGCGGATGCGCATCGCCGAGACCGGCAGCAACGGCTCGCCGCGGCGCGTGAGCCATGAGCCGCCCTCGTGTATGGCGACCGCGTAGTCGGCCCCGATGGCCGCGCGCAGGGAGAAGCTCAGCGTGCCGCTGACCCGGCTTCGGCATGGCCACCACCAGCGGATCGTCCAGGTTGATCACGGCGGTGTCGCAGCGCGCGAAGATGCGCGCCTTCGCATCCGCATAGGCCGCCACGGAGGCATAGCGGTCCAGATGATCCGGACTGACGTTGAGAACGGCCGCCGCCGCGAGATCGAGCGAATGGGTCGCCTCGAGTTGGAAGCTCGAGAGCTCGAGCACGTAGAGCCCGACGGCCTCGCCGGACGCGATGCGCCGCCCCCAGCAGATCGAGCGCCGGCTCGCCGAGATTGCCGCCCACGCGCACCGTCACCCCGGCCCGTGCCGCCATGCGGCCGAGCAGCGTCGTCACCGTGCTCTTGCCGTTGGTGCCGGTGATGCCGGCGACCGGCGCATCCACGGCGCGCGCGAAGAGCTCGATGTCGCCCACGATCTCCAGGCCGCGGCGCCGCGCCTCGACGAAGAAGGGCTCCTGCAGCGAGACGCCCGGCGAGACCACGACGCAGAGCGCATCGTCGAGCAGCCGCGCATCGAGGCCGCCGAGCCGTACCGGAATCTGCGGGTCGAGCTCGCGCAGCGCGGCGAGCTGCGGCGGCTCCGGCCGCGTGTCGGTGACCGCCAGCCGCCAGCCGCGCTCGCGCAGATAGCGCGCGCAGGAGAGCCCGGTGCGCCCGAGGCCGACGATGACGGCGGAGGATGGCTTGTGTGTCGGGATGCTCATCGCAGCTTGAGAGTGGCGAGTCCCGCCAGCACGAGCAGGAGGGAGATGATCCAGAACCGCACGATCACCTTCGGCTCCGCCCAGCCCTTGAGCTCGAAGTGGTGATGGAGCGGTGCCATGCGGAAGATGCGCCGGCCGGTGAGCTTGAAGGATGCGACCTGGAGGATGACCGAGGCCGTCTCCAGCACGAAGATGCCGCCCATGACGAGCGCGACCAACTCCTGGCGCACCATCACGGCGATGACGCCGATCGCGGCGCCGATCGCCAGCGCGCCGACATCGCCCATGAATACCTGCGCCGGATAGGCGTTGAACCAGAGAAAGCCCAGGCCCGCGCCGCTGAGCGCCGAGCAGAAGATCAACAGCTCGCCGGCACCGGCGATCTCGGGGATCCCGAGGTAGTGCGCGAACACGTGGTTGCCGCTCGCGTAGGCGAAGATGCCGAGCGCGGCCGAGACCAGGGCGGCCGGCATGATGGCGAGACCGTCCAGACCATCCGTCAGATTCACCGCGTTGCTCATGCCGACGATCATCAGGTAGGCGATGGCGATGAAAGCGACCGCCGACAGCGGAGCGGCAAATGTCTTGACGAACGGCAGGAAGAGCGTCTTCTCCGACGCCTGCGTCGCTGTGAAATAAAGCGTTGCCGCCGTGGCGAGGCCTGCCACCGATTGCCACAGATACTTCCAACGCGCCGCGAGTCCGCGGGGATTGCGCACGACGAGCTTCAGATAGTCGTCGTAGAACCCGATGAGGCCGTAGGCGAAGGTCACCCCGAGCACCGTCCATACCAGGCGGTTGGAGGGATCCGCCCAGAGCAGCGTGCTCACGAGCGTCGTCACCAGGATCAACGTGCCACCCATCGTCGGCGTGCCGGCCTTGGGCAGATGGGTCTTCGGCCCGTCGTCGCGCACGACCTGACCGATCTGATAGCGCGACAGGCGCTCTATCATTCCCGGCCCGACGATCAGCGAGATCGCGAGCGACGAGACCGTCGCCAGGATGGCGCGGAAAGTCAGATAAGTGAAGACGTTGAAGCCGGTATGCCAGCCGGTCGTTCGTTGCGCGAGCCAATGTGCGAGCCAGTAGAGCACTCAATGTCCGCCCGGGTTGTCGTTGTTGTTGCCGACGAGAGCCGCGACCACGCGCTCCAGTCTGTTGACTCGCGAGCCCTTGACCAGCACACGCACGGCCGCCGCGCCCGGCTCCCGGCCGCGGCCGGAAGGCTCGACAGCGCCCGGAGCAACTCACGCCCCAGCGCCTCCGTGTCCGGGAACCACTGGCCGCCGGTGCCGAAACGCTCGACCGCCAGGGCCGCGAGCGGGCCGATCGCAAGCAGACGCTCGACGCCGTGCTCGCGCGCGAAAGTGCCGATCCGGCAATGCTCGTCCGCGGCGAACTCGCCGAGCTCGGCCATGTCTCCGAGCACGAGCCAGCGCCGGCCCTCGATCGCGGCGAGCACCTCGATGCCGGCGCGCACCGAGCTCGGATTGGCGTTGTAGGAATCGTCGATGATCCACGCGCCGCTGGCCGCCTGTTTGAGCTGCAGGCGTCCCGGCACGGCTCGCATGGCGCCGAGGCCCGTGACGATCTGCTCGCAGCGATGCGCCGGCAGCGGCGGCGGCGGCGGCGGCGCCGAGCGCGTTCGCAACGTTATGTCGTCCACCGAGGTGAAGCTCGACGTCCGTCCGCTCCGAGCGGGCTCGACAGGCGGAATCGAGTACGGAAGCCGCCGGAGCCGAGGCTCGTGCGCAGGTCCGATGCGCGGAAGTCCGCGGCGCTGCCGATGCCGAAGGTCACGACCCGCGCCGCCGTCATGCCGCGCCAGAGGCTCGCGAACTCATCGTCGGCGTTGATGACCGCCGTGGCATCGGCCGCGAGACCCGCGACCGTCTCACCCTCCGCGCGGGCCACCCCCTCGAGACTGCCGAATCCCTCGAGATGCTCGGCGCCGGCGTTGGTGATGAGGCCCACCGTCGGCCGCGCCACCTTGACCAGCTCCGCGACCTCCCCGGCCCGGTTGGCGCCCATCTCGATGACGGCGAAGCGGTGTCCGGGCTCGAGCCGCAGCAATGTCAGCGGCACGCCGATGTGGTTGTTGAGATTGCCGCGCGTCGCCAGGGTGTTGCCGGCCTGCGAGAGGATCGCCGCCGTCATTTCCTTGGCCGTGGTCTTGCCGTTGCTGCCGGCCACGCCGATGACCGGGATATCCAACGCCTCGCGCCATGTGTGTCCGGCACGCGACAGCGCCGCTTGGGTATCGGCGACGACGATCTGCGCCAGAGCCAGCGGCTGCGGCGCATCGACGAGCGCCCCGGCGGCGCCGGCCGCGACCGCGGCGCCGACGAACTCGTTGCCGTTGAAGCGCGGACCGCGCAAGGCGACGAAGAGATCGCCCGCCGACAGCGTGCGGCTGTCGCTCGACACGCCGGCGAAGGCGCGATCGGCGCCCTCGAGCCGGCCGCCGCAGGCCCGCGCAAAATTCCGCAGCGTCCGCTCGACTGTCGCATGCAGCGTTCACGGCCGCATCGCCTCGAGCGCCGCGCGCGCCACGCTCTGATCGCTGAACGGCCGGCGCTCGCTGCCGTAGACCTGATACTCCTCGTGACCCTTGCCGGCAATCAGCACCACGTCCTCCGGACCCGATCGCGCGAGCGTGGTGCGGATCGCCGCGCGCACGGTCATGCCCGACCCGAGCCGCGGCGCCGCGCGGGAATGCCGGCCAGGATGTCGGCCACGATCCGCTCCGGGGGCTCGCTGCGCGGGTTGTCGTCGGTCACCACCAGCTCATCCGCGAGCTCGGCGGCGATCCGGCCCATCATCGGCCTCTTGCCCGGATCGCGATCACCGCCACAGCCGAAGACCACCCGCAGACGCGCGCGGCAGTGCCGACGTGCGGCGCGCAGCGCCTTGGCGAGCGCATCCGGCGTATGGGCGTAGTCGACTATGGCCAACGGCGTCCGCATCCCGGCCGCCGAATGCCTCCATGCGCCCGGGCGCCGCCCGGCACGACTCCAGCGCCGCGACGGCCTTTGCCAGCGGGATATCCCATGCGAGCAGGACGGCGAGCACCGTGAGCGCGTTGTCGGCGTTGAATTCGCCGATCAGCGGCACGTTGAGCCGCGCCGCGCCCCAGCTCGACTCGACATCCATGTGCAACCCCGAGATGACGGCTTCGACGCGCACCGCGCGCACCACTCTTGCGCCGGTGGTGGTTCGCGCCCGGCGCCGGCACGTGTGGTGACGACCAGCTGCGCCGCGGAGAGTTGCCCGGCGAGCTGGGCGCCGAACTCGTCATCGACGTTGATCACGCGCAGGGCAAGCCCCGGCCAGGCGAAGAGACGCGCCTTGGCGTCGGCGTAGGCCGTCATGGTGCCGTGATAGTCGAGATGATCGCGCGTGAGGTTGGTGAACGCCGCCGTATGGAAGCGCACACCGCCGACGCGATGCTGATCCAGCGCATGCGAAGACACTTCCATGCTCACCACTTCGGCGCCGAGCTCCCGCATCGCGGCGAGGCGGCGGTGTACGGTCACGGCATCGGCGGTGGTGTGCTCGGTCGCGGCGAGCACGTCCGGAAAGCCGACCCCGATCGTGCCCATGTAGGCGGCAGGCCGGTCGCATTGGCCGAGCGCCTGCGCCAGCAGCCACGCGCAGGTGGTCTTGCCGTTGGTGCCGGTGATCCCGGCGACCGTCACGGCCTGCGAGGGCTCGCCGAAGAACCGGTCGGCGATGATCCCGGCGTGCCGGGAGAGCTGCGGAACGGGCGCGATGAACACCTCATCGGCGCCGCTGCCGCGAGTCGCCGGCCGGTCCGGCGCGGGCCGCCGCAACCAGCTCGAGCGCGCCGGGAGTCGGCTCGTAGAGCACCGCGCTCGCGCCGCGCGCCAACGCCTCGCCGACGAACTCCGCGCCGTGACGCCCATGACCGCGGCAAGCCAGGAACAGCGCGCCGGGGCCGACCGCGCGCGAGTCGAGCGTCACGTCGCTGACTTCGAGCGCCGCCGGCGCGGCGACGAGACCCGGCAGTCAGGCTCGCGAGCCTGCGCGCGCGTGCGTTGCAGTTGGTGTGCGTGCCCGGATTCATCGCAGCGAGGCCGTCCGCAGATCCGCGGGCTGCTCCACCGGCTCATCCGGCGCCACCGCCATCAGGCGCAGCGCCGGGCCGACCACTCGCGCGAACACCGGCGCGGAGACATCGCCGCCGCGATGGATTCCGTTCTGGGGATTGTTGATGAAGACGGCGGCCGCCAGGCGCGGCGCGCTGGCGGGTGCCACGCCGGCAAACACCGAGACGTAGTTGTGCTCTTCGTAGGAGCCGGCCCGTCGGCCTGCCAGGCCGTGCCGGTCTTTCCGGAGACCGTATAGCCCGGGATGGCGGCAAGCGGCGCGGTGCCTTCCATCGAGATGACCGACCGCATCATCGCTATCAGCTCGCGACAGAGCTCGGGACTCATCACCCGCGTGCCCGCGGGCGGCGTGTCGACTCGGAGGAAGGAGACCGGCCGTGCGATGCCGAGGCCGCCGATCGTCGCGTACGCGTGCGCGAGCTGCAGAGTCGTCACCGAGATGCCGTAGCCGTGCGACATGGTGGCGATGTCGATGGGCCGCCAGGCGTGCAGCGGCGCCAACAGTCCGGCCGACTCTCCCGGATAGCCGCTGGTGGCGAGCTGTCCGAAGCCGTAGCCGCGCAGCGTCGTCCAGATGAGCTGCGGCGGCAGAGACAGCGCCAGATGCGCCATGCCGACGTTCGAGCTCTTGGCGAGGATCATCGCGATGTCGACCGCTCCCAGGTCATGCTCGTCCGTGAAGATGTGGGCGCCGACTCTTGATGAATCCCGGCGAGGTGTCGATGATCGAGCGATCGTCGTAACGGCCGGAGATCAAGCCCGCGGCGACGAAGAAAGGCTTCATCGACGAGCCGGGCTCGAAGACGTCGGTGACGGCGCGATTGCGGTACCGCCGCTGCACGCATCTGGTCGCGGTCGTTGGGATTGAATGCCGGCTGGTCGACCATCGCGAGCACTTCGCCGGTGGCGATGTCGATCACCACGATGGCGCCGGAGCTCGCCTTCTGCTCCGCCACCTGCTCCTTCAGCGCGCGATAGGCGAGGTACTGGATGCGCAGGTCGATCGACAGGACGAGATCCCGTCCCGGGACGCGCGGCGCGGATGCTCTCGATGTCCTGCACGATCCGGCCGTAGCGATCCTGGATCACGCGCTTCTCGACCGTCGATCCCGGTCAGCCACTGGTCGTAGGCGAGCTCGAGCCCCGCCTGGCCTGAATCGTCGACATTGGTGAAGCCGATGAGCTGACCGGTGACTTCCCCCGCAGGGTAGTAGCGGCGGTACTCGCGCGACAGATACACGCCGGGAATGTCGAGCGCCTTGATGCGCGCCGCTTCCGCCGGCTGGCACTGGCGTGCGACGTAGAGGAAGTCGCGGTCGAGATTGCTCGTCACGCGCCGCAGCAGCTCCTGGGAGTTGAGACCGAGCGCCTGCGCGAGCCGCGCGATCTGACCGGCGCGAGGTCGCGATCTGCTTCGGGTTGACCCAGATGGAGTCGACCGGCGTGCTCACCGCGAGCGGCTCACCGTAGCGGTCGGTGATCGTGCCGCGATGGGCCGCAATGTCGACGGTGCGCGTGAAGCGCGCATCGCCCTGCTTCGAGAGGAAGGAGTACTCGATGAGCTGCAGCTCGACCGCGCGACAAAGGAGCGCCGCCGCGGCCAGCCCGAGCAGGCCCACCAGCAGGTGCGCCCGCCAGCGGAACGAGCGCGGCGCGGAATGACGTGCGTTGCGGGTCCTCATGGCGGCACGATCACGATGTCCTTGGCGGGCGGCATGGTCATGTGCAGCTTCTTGCCCGCGACGCTCTCGACCAACGCGTGAGTGGACCAGGCACTCTGCTCGAGTTGCAGCTGGCCCCACTGGATGTCCAGGTTGTCGCGCTGCGTGCTCATCTGCTCCAGCTGGATGAAGAGCTGGCGCGCGCGGAACTTGCAGTAGACCGCGCCCGCGGCGGACAACAGCACCGCGACCCAGAGCGCCGCGGCCGCGAGCCCCAGAGTCGTCGCGGCGCGGCCCTCATGCGCACCTTCTCCGCGACTCGCAGCAACGCGCTGCGCGCACGGGGGTTGCGCACGACCTCCTCCTTGCTCGGGCGGAGCTTGCGGCCGACCAGCTGCAGGCGCGGCGCGAGCTGCGGCGGCACGATCGGCAGCGCGGCCAGCCGCCGGATCGAGCTGCGATTCGCGCTGCATGAAGCGCTTGACCACGCGATCCTCCAGCGAATGGAAGCTGATGACCGCGAGGCGCCCGCCGAACGCGAGCACGTCGACGGCGCCGGAAAGCGCTCGCTCCAGCTGTCCGAGCTCGTCGTTGATATGCATCCGCAGCGCCTGGAACGTGCGGGTCGCCGGGTGCTTTCCCGGCTCGCGCGTTCTCACGGCGCGCGCGACCAGCTCCGCGAGCTCGCGAGTGCGCTCGATCGGCCGCTCGCGCCTCGCCGCCACGATGGCCTGCGCCACGCGGCGCGCGAAGCGCTCTTCGCCGAGAGTCGGCGATCACCTCGCGAATCTCGTCGACGCTCGCACGAGCGAGCCACGCGGACACCGGCTCACCGCGTGTCGGGTCCATGCGCATATCGAGCGGACCGTCGGCCCGGAAGCTGAAGCCGCGCGCCGGATCGTCGAGTTGCGGCGAGGAAACGCCGAGGTCGAGCAGAACACCCCGGCAAGCGCGGCCGCCCGAGTGAGCCGGCACGAGCGCGCCGATGTCGGCAAACGACGCGTGCACGAGCGCAACCCGCACTTCGTCGGCGAAGCGGCGGGCGCCGGCCGCGACGGCCTCCGGGTCCCGGTCGATCGCGAGCACGCGCCCCTCTGCGACCCAGGGCCTGGAGGAGGAGTGCCGTATGACCACCGCGCCCGAACGTCGCATCGACATAGTAACCATCCGGCTCGAGTGCCAACGCCCCGAGCGCCTCATCTGCGAGCACCGGGATGTGCTCGACCACACCCCTGACTCTTTACAACGACAGCGAGTCGAACTCCGACGGCAGACCCGTCGTAGCCTTCCCGCTCTTCAACATTTCTTCGAGCCGCTCGGCCCAGGCCGACTCGCTCCACAGCTCGAATTTGGCGCCTTGGCCAATCAACATGCCGTGGCGCTCGAGGCCCGCGAACTCACGCAGCTCCGGCGGGAGTAGAATCCGCCCATGCCCATCGAGCTCGAGATCGACCGCATGTCCGACCATGAGCCGCTGCAGCCGCCGCGCCTCCTCGTTCAGGGTCGGCAGGCTCATCAGCTTGGTCTCGATCAGCTCCCATTCCGGCAGCGGGTAGATGAGGAGGCAGCGGTCCCGGCTGTCCACGGTGACCACGACTCTTCCCTGGGCGCGCTCGACGATCTGCTCCCGATAGCGGGTGGGCATGACCATCCGGCCTTTCTCATCCAGGGTGACTTTGGTTGCGCCGCGAAACATGACCTGCCTCGGCGTGAGGAGAGTTCTACCCATCTCCTCCCACTTTGCCCCACTTGCTGCCACTATAGAAATCGCGGACGCGCTATGTCAATTGAAAAAGTGAGAAATTTGTCGCAATCACAGCGAGTTATGTAGAACGCGGAAAGCGCTTCAAACAGTGCTTTTCAAGCATTCGTCTTAGCAATCAGCAGCTTGCCCGGATAACCTTATCCAGTAGGTTATCTTGAGCCTCGGCGGTGGCGACTTTTCAGGCCGAGAACGCGTGTTTGATCCACTCGATTCGCGGGGCGTCGCTGCACGGATCGCAGACGACGATGACATCGAATCGCACGCGCAGACGCGCCAGATCCTTCCTTTGCTGCAGCAGCAGGCTCGCCGCTCTCACCAGCCGTTGTCGCTTGCCGGCGTCGATGCTCGCCGCGGCGCCGCCGATAAGCGTTCGAAGCGCGGGTGCGAACCTCCACGATCGCGAGCTCGTCATCACGCCGAGCCGGGCGACGATGTCGAGCTCGCCGCAGCGGCAACGGTAATTCCGCAGCAGAATTTGCGCGCCTTGCGCCTGCAGGTACTCGGCGGCCAGCGTTCTCCGCCCGCAGCCCCACGCTCTGCCTCCATGTGAGCCCGGCGCTCTCCATGCGAACTCTCGCGCGACACTCAGCTCGCCCGGAGCGCTGCGGAAGCTGCGTGATCTCGCCGCCGCGAAGCTGCGCCCAGATGAGCTGGCGATGAATGTGCCCGTCAGGATCCAGCGTCAATTGTCCGGTCAGGCCGCTCAGATCCAGCGACGACGGGCGCCCGGCTCTCGCGCAACGCCTCGGCTATGCCGATAGGCGTCGAACCCGAATGCGAACAGCACTCCGGTCCTCGGACCGCCGCACGGCCATGCCTGGCTGGCGGCGGCGCGGACGGCCTCGGCGAGCGGGCTGCCGAGCATCCACGGCATTTCCGGGAACATCAGCCCATCGAGGTCCTGGTTGGCGCGCGGGTCGGGCTCGAAGGCATCGGAGGTCGCATAGGTCGGGAATGCCGCCGGCATAGAAGAATCGCAGCTGCGGCTGCAGCTGGCGCTCGTACGCCCGCCGGCGCCGGCGCGAAGATGAACTCGATGTCCTCGCGGCGCCGCGGCACGAACTCGAGATGCGTTCCCAGCATGGATTCCAGCCTGTCGAGGCGGTCACGGCTCTGATCTGATGCCCAGCACCTGCTTGAGCTGCATCGGAATAGTCCGCTTCCGAGACATCGATCATGGTGCTGGCGAGCACCGTGCCGCCGCCGCCCTGCAGTTGCTGGTGAAGGCGGCGAGCACGCGCGAGCCCCAGTCTCCCGCCGGCACGATCGCGATCCCCAGATGGTGCCCGTCGCTCAGCACCCGGCGGGCGACCAGCTGCGCCTCTTCCGACGGGCGAGAGGGCGAACTGGAAAAAGAGCGGCGGCGCCTGCTCGCCGTCCGGCAGAAAGTTGAGCGCCAGCAGCGGCGGGCGCTGTATACGGTCCACCGCCGCGGCCGCGACCGCCTGCCGCGTCAGAGGTCCCACGATGATGTCCGCGCCTGCCTGCGTCGCCTCGGCGATCTGGTCGGCGACGGATTGCTCGCCGCCGGTGTCGTAGACGCGAACGACGGGACGCTGCTGCAGCGGCGTTTGGTAGTACGCACTGAGGAAGCCGTCACGCACGCTGGCGGCCAGCGGACCCGCGGGACCGCTGATGGGCAGCAGCAAGGCGATGTGCGCCTGCGCCGCCAACGACTGCGGCTGCTCGCCGAGAAGCTCGCTACGCACGACCGCCGCGGCGGGATGGCCGGGGTGGTCGGCCAGCCAGGCGGTCAGGTCGGCCGTTGCGGTCGTGGGGTTGTGTGCCGCCTCCGCTGCCAGCGGCGCCAGCTCCAGCCAGCCGCTGACCACGGGATTGGTCTCGGCCCGCGGGCTGAATCCTGACGCCGCGCTCCGCGGCGTCACGCAGCGCACCGAGGAGCACGATGCGGCTCTGCTGGATCGCGCCGGCGTTGAGCAGCCAATGCTCGAGCTGCACTTCGGCCTCGACGCCATCTGCCGGATGCCCGGCGGCGAAGGCTGCCTGCTGCCGCAACCGCAGATACCGGGCCGCGGCCTCCGCCTGCTGCGGCATGGCGATCCCGCCGATGAGCTGCCAGGCCTGTGCCGCCTGGCCGCGCTGCAAGGCAACCTGCACCTGGATCAGCGAGCGATCGAAGATATCGCCGGCAGAAAAGCGGCGACGACAGCAGGGCGAGGGCGCGAGCGGCATCGTCCGGCACGTCGCGCCGCGAGATAGGCTTCCGCCGCCTGCAGTGCGAAGTCGTTGCGTTGCGCGCCGCCGCTCTGATTGGCCAGCGCCTCGTACATCTGCGCGGCGCCGGCCTGATTCCCCTGGCGGGCAAGCGCCGCCGCCTGCTCGGCGGAAGGCACGGGGCCCGCGCGGAACGCTGACGCAGCCCGCGAGGACTAAAGTGACTGCGGCGAGCGCAGCCAGGCTGACGGTCCATCGCGCATGCATGGTTGAGAAGCCTTTTTGAAGCGCTGGATCCGGGCATCCTGCCCGGCCCAGCGCGCCTGGGGCAAAAAGCGCGGTTTTTTGCGCCAGGCTCCGCCACCTGCGGCGGCGGGGCACATCCCTGTGCCTGGGTGACCCGGTCGTGTCGCTTCATGCTTCGGGGTCGACATAAACGTGCTCTCACTTGCGGCGCGGGGAGAGGAATTATAGTGGGCAAGCCACCGGGCAGGTTGCAAGTAGTCGCGACGCCGATCGGCAACATGGGTGATGTCAGCGCGCGCGCCCGCCAGGCGCTCGAGAGCGCCGCCGCCGTCGCGGCCGAGGACACGCGCCACACAGGCGCGCTGCTGCAGGCGCTCGGGATCGCGCGGCCGCTGTTGTCGCTGCACGCACACAACGAGACGCAGCGGGTGCCGGAGATCCTGGCGCGGCTCGCCGCGGGCGAGACGATCGCACTCGTCAGCGACGCCGGTACGCCGCTTCTCTCCGATCCCGGCTATGAGCTCGTACGCGCCGCCGCGGAGGCGGGCATCGATGTCGAGGCCATCCCCGGACCGTCAGCCATCACAACGGCACTGGCCGTCGCGGGACTTCCCGTCAGCCGCTTCTGCTTCGAGGGATTCCTGCCGGCGCGCGAGCGCGAGCGTCGGAGCGCATCTCGCGCAGCTCGCCGGCGAGACGCGCACGCTGGTCTTCTTCGAAGCGCCGCACCGCATCGCCGCCACCCTCGCCGACCTTGCCGCGGAGTTCGGCGGCGAGCGGCGGGCGGTGGTCGCACGCGAGCTCACCAAGGCGCACGAGACCGATCTATCGCGGCACATCTGGCGGAGCTGGCGCAGAGGTCCGCAAGTGAAGACAACTTTCAGCGCGGGGGAAATCACCATCGTGGTCGCCGGGGCGCCGCGCGAAGCGGCCACGGGCGTCGATACGGCGCTCCTGCGGCGCGCCGTCGATCTGCTTTCGAAGGAGCTGTCCCCCGGCAGAGCCGCTGCCATCGCCGCCCAGCTGACGGGTGCCACCCGCAGCGAGGCTTACGCCCTCATCCAGCGCCAGACGAAGTCCCCGCCAAAGCGATTACCGAGGGCCCCGGGCCGCTCCCGGGGCCGCGACGGAACCTGTCACACGGCGCGCTCGCGCGAATCGCCGGAGCGATTTGCGCCATAATGACGACGGGAGTCGGCCGGGCAATCGCTGCTTCGACTTCGGTCGAGGGGGAGGAAAGTCCGGGCTCCGGCGGATCTGGGTGCCAGGTAACGCCTGGGGGGCGCGAGCCCACGGAAAGTGCAACAGAAAGCAAACCGCCTAAGCTCTCGCGGCGCAAAACCGCGAGGGACGGCAAGGGTGAAACGGTGCGGTAAGAGCGCACCGCGGCCCTGGTAACAGAGCTGGCATGGCAAACCCCACCTGGAGTAAGGCCAAATAGGGAAGCAGCAGATTCTGGCAACAGAGTCGCGCAGCGCCGATCCGCGCGCGCTTCCGGGTAGGCCGCTAGAGACCCACGGCGACGTGGGCCCTAGAGGAATGATTGCTCTCGACAAAACCCGGCTTACAGGCCGACTCCTTCCGTTTATTGGCGCCAAAGTCGGTCTCCTGCCGTGCGATTGGCGCCAGCAGGGATCACTCGCGGCCCCGGGAACGGCCCGGGGGCCGCCTTCAGTCGCTTTGGCGGCTATTTCACTACGCGGAGCTGAGGGCGCTTGGGGGCTGGGCCGCCTTCCTCAGCGGGCGCAGGGCCCGACGGCGGCGGGGTCTCGGGGCCAGCATCCTGCTCCGCGAACATCATCCCCTCGCCCGTTTCCCGCGCATAAATCCCCATCACCGAGCTCACGGGAAACCGCACGTGGTGGACCACACCCGCAAAGCGGGCGTCGAACTCCACCACGTCATTGTCGATCTTCAGCCGCTGCGTCGCGCTGTAGCTGAGGTTGAGGACGATCTTCCCCTCCTGCACGTAAGCACGCGGCACCTCACTGCCCGAGCGTTCCGCGTCCACGATCACGTGCGGGGTATGGCCGCTATCGGTGATCCACTGGTGCATGGCTCGCAGCAGATAGGGACGCTTGGGAGGTGCTTTGAGCATCGCTCGCCTCAGAGCCGCATCTCGCGCTCCCGCTCCGAGAGCGACTCGCGAAACGCGGCACGGGAGAAGACCTGGGTCGGCGTACTTGAGGATGGGCTGGGCCTTCGGCGGCAGCTCGACTTCGTAGTGTGGCAGCCGCCAGAGGATCGGGGCGATGGTCGCATCGACGAGCGAAAACTCGTCGGACATGAAGAACGGCTTCACCTTGAAGAGCTCCACTCCCTGGACGATGGTATCGGCCAGCACCTTGCGCAGCTTCGGCAGGTGCTTCTTGTCCTCCTCGGCCTCGATTTGCTGCAGCAAGGAGTACCAGTCGCGCTCGATGCGGTAGAGCGCCAGCCGGAACTGCGCCCGCGTCACCGGGTCGACGGGCATCAGGGGCGGATGCGGGAAGCGCTCGTCCAGGTACTCGATGATCACCCGCGAGTCGTACAGCACGAGGTCGCGATCCACCAGCGTGGGCACCGTGTGGTACGGGTTCAGGTCCAGCAGGTCCTCGGGGTACTTGCCGGGCTCTACGTCAACGACGTCGATGGCGATGCTCTTCTCGGCAAGGACGATACGGGTCCGATGGCTCCACGGGTCGCCCGGCGCGGAAAACAGCGTCATGATTGAACGTCTGCTGGACACAGCTCCGCTCCCGCGGCCCACCCCTCACCCGAGCTTTTCCCCTTACTTTACCGGGTCCGGGGCTCTCCTACTTGACGTCCTTCCAGAATTCACGCTTCAGCAGCCACGCGAGCCAGGTGAAAACCAGCAAGAAGAGCACTACCCAGACCCCCATGGCACTGGCGCTCCGCCTGTTGCGGATCGCCGACATAATCCAGGAAGTTCACCAGATCATGGGAGAACTGATCGAACTGCTGCGGGGTCATGCTCCCGGGCGCTATCACCTTGAAGTGGTCGAAGACCTGTTGCTCGACCATCTTGCCATCGGGGCCCTGGGTCTCCACGGTCTTGTAAACCGCGATCTTCAGCCCCTCGAGCGGTGCGACCACGTCCGGCATGGCGCTCTGCGGATACGCCATATTGTTGGCGCCGGTCGGCCGGTCCGAATCCACGTAGAAAGTCTTCAGGTACTGATAGATGTAGTTCGGATCGCGGGCGCGCGACATCAGGGACAGATCCGGGCGGCGCCTTGCCGAACCATTTCTCGGCATCCGAATCGATCATCGGCGAGGTGATGTAGTCGGTCGGCGCCTCTCCCGGCGGGATCAGATCCTTGACGAGCAACGCCCTGGGAATCTTGAGGTCGTCCGCGAGGCGTGACCAGCGCTCATACTTCAGCGAGTGGCAGCCGAGGCAGTACCCCACGAAATCGCGCGCCCCACGCTGCATCGAGGCCAGGTCGCGTATCGTTGGCGTTCGCCTGCCAGCTCTGCCAGTCCGAGTCGGAGGCCGCATCGTCCGCGGCAACAGCGTAGGTGGCGCCGGCGACCCCCGCAACGAGCGCCACCGCGGCCAGCAGCGCGGGCATAATCCTGTAACTGAGCTCTAATGGGCATGATAGACCACTCTCTCCGGCACCGGCTTCACTCGATCGATTACCGAGTAGATCGGCATCAGCCAGAAGAAGGCGAAGTAGCCGATCCCGAAGATGCGCGCGAGGATGACGTAAAGGCCTTCCGCGGGCTGCAGGCCCAGATACCCCAGGCCGACGAAGGAGACCACGAAGACCGCGAGCATGACGCGCGAGATCCAGCCCTTGTAGCGGATGGATTTGACCGGCGAGCGGTCGAGCCACGGCACCACCAGCAGCGAGACCAGCGCGAGCAGCATGAGGAGCGCGCCGATGCCCTTGTTCGGCACCGCACGCAGGATCGCGTAGTAAGGCGTGAAGTACCAAACCGGATGGATCTCGGCCGGCGTCGACAGGAGGTTGGCCGGCTCGAAGTTCGGCTGCTCCAGGAAGAGCCCATGAACCGTCGGGGCGTAGAACACGATCAGCGAGAAGACGATCAGGAACACGCCGACGCCGACGATATCCTTGAGCGTGTAGTACGGATGGAAGGGAATGCCGTCGACGGGGTGTCCGTCCGGGCCCGTGCGCTCCTTGATCTCGATGCCGTCCGGATTGTTCGACCCGCTGTTGCGCAGCGCCACGAGGTGCAGGCCCACGAGCAGCAGCAGGATGAGCGGCACGGCGGCGACGTGCAGCGCAAAGAAGCGGTTCAGCGTCGCATCCGAGATGCCGTAGTCGCCGCGGATCCACTGGACCAGTGTGGGCCCGATGACCGGCACGGTGCCGAAGATGTTGACGATCACCTGCGCGCCCCAGAAGGACATGTTGCCCCAGGGCAGCACGTAGCCCATGAACGCCTCCGCCATCAGCGCGAGGTACACGAGCATGCCGATCACCCACAGGAGCTCCCGCGGCGCGCGGTAAGAGCCGTACATCAGGCCGCGGAACATGTGCAGGTACACGACGATGAAGAACGCCGACGCACCGGTCGAGTGCATGTACCGGATCAGCCATCCCCAGTTGATCTCGCGCATGATGTGCTGCACCGAGTCGAACGCGCCCGCCGCGCTCGGCTTGTAGTACATCGCGAGAAAGATGCCCGTGACGAGCTGAAGCACCAGGACGACGAGCGCCAGCGAGCCGAAGAAATACCAGATATTGAAATTCTTCGGGGCGTAGTAGCCGGTGAGCTGGGTGTCGATGAAATCATCGACGGGCAGGCGCTTGTTGAACCAGGCCCGGAAGCCTCGTTTCTCCGGTATCGCGCCAGGCGGCGAGGGCGCGCCCGGCTCGCGCAGCTCGGAGCCGCGCTCAGTCGTGGCCATCAGGTACCTCCCCTTTCGAGGACAGGCAAGTTGGCAGGCATCCCAGACTGGATCATTCGGCAGGCTCCCCAATCGGCGCGGTGGCGCGGCATTATACACAGCGAGAGGTGGACACATGCTGGAGCGACTGAGCCGAGGATTGACATTCATCGCCGGGTCCGTGGTCGGCGGGCTGGCCCTGGCGTTCGTGATCGTCGCGGTGCGGCCTGATCTCATTCGCGGGAACGCCGGCTCGCAGCCGGCGCCCGCGGCCGCGGCGTTCGTCGCCGAGAATCGCACCGGCCGCACGAGCGCCCGAGCGCTTCTCCTATGCGGCGGCGGTGCAGCGCGCAGCCCCCGCGGTAGTCAACATCTACACGGCCCGCCTCGTCACGGAGCGCGTCGATCCGTCGCCGCTCGGAGAGCTCTTCGGCAACGTCCTGCCGCAATATCGGCAGCGCATCGAGCGCAGCCTGGGGTCCGGCGTCATCGTCGATGACAGCGGCCACATCGTGACGAACTACCACGTGATCGCGAACGCCGGCGCAGATCCGCGTGCAGCTTGCCGACGGCCGCATCGCCACCCCGCAGGTCGTCGGCGTCGGACCCGGACAGCGACCTGGCGGTACTGAAAATCGATCTGTCGAATCTGCCGGTGATCACCTTCGGACGCTCCGATCAGCTTCGGGTCGGCGACGTCGTCCTCGCCATCGGCGATCCGCTCGGGCTCTCACAGACGGTTACGCACGGCATCGTCAGCGCCACCGCCCGGGGACAGCTCGGCATCACGACGTTCGAGGACTTCATCCAGACGGATGCGCCCATCAATTTCGGCAACTCCGGCGGCGCTCTGGTCGATTCCGACGGCGCCCTGATCGGCATCAACACCGCCATCGTCGCCAAGAGTCTGGGGGTCGAAGGCATCGGTTTTGCGATTCCCGTCGACATGGTCCGCGGCGTGCTACACGACATCATCGAGTACGGCCGCGTGATCCGCGGCTGGATCGGAATCGTTCCGGAGGACATTTCAGATACCGAGGCGCAGCAGCTCGGGCTCGCTCGTGGCGGTGTCGTCATCGCCAATCTCTATGTCGGCAGCCCCGGACAGGAAGCCGGGCTCAAACCCGGGCGATCTGCTGCTCGCCATCGACGGCACGCCTGTCACTTCCGCCGAGGATGCCAACGCCCGCATCGCCACCCTGCAAGCCCGGCTCGACGCTGAAGCTGCACGATCAGCGCGGCAGCAGCCAGTTCGACGTGAAGGTGCGGGTCGTCGAGCGCCCGCGCACCACCGAATAGGAGGCCCCATGCCGAAAATCGACGTCCGCCGCTTCGCCACCCGCGCCGAGCTCGACGCCGCGCTGGCCGACCGCCTGGAGGAGGCGATCCGCGCCACCGCCAAGCAGTCGAGGCAGCGGCCCCGCCGTCATCATGCTCTCCGGCGGACACACGCCGCATCCCGGCATATCGCGAAGTCGCCCAGCGCCGCCCGCCGCACGGCGAGGGACTGACGATCATCTACTCCGACGATCGCTATGTTGCGCGCCGACTCCGACTCCAGCAACTACCACGCGACCCGTCCGCTGCTCGATGCCCTGGCGCTTTCCGAGACTCAGGTCCTGCGCGTCAGAACCGAGCTCCCGCTGGAGGAAGCCGCCGCAGGACTATGAAAGTACGCTGCGCACCCTGCTGCAGGCCGGCGGCCGCATCGGGCTGGCGCTGTTGGGACTGGGCCCCGACGGCCACACCGCCTCGCTCTTCCGCCCGGAGAACCTCGAGCAATGCCGCCACCACCTCGCCATTGCCGTCCAACGTCCGGACGGGATGCAGGGCATCAGCGTCACGCCCGAATTCCTGGCGAATGTCGCCGAGCCGCTGTTCGTCGTCGCGGGCGGCCGGCAAACACGATGCTATCGCCGCATTCCTCGCTCAGGACCCGAATCTGGTCGCGCTGCGCGCAGTCGCGAGCTGCCCCCGCGTCGAGCTGTGGTTCGAGCGCGCTGCGGAGCTCGCACCAGGCCCAATCATGAGATACACGGTCATGCGCTCGATGCTGGAGGGCAGCCGATCGCAGTGCTCGAGGACGATAGTGGCCGGCGCGTGCGCGTCGCCTGTCACGGTGCCGCGCTCATCGGCTTCGAGGTCGCGCGCGCCGGGAAGCTCGTTCGACATTGCGGCAGGCTACCGGGATGCCGCCGAAATCATCACGCGCCCGGGTTCCCGCTTCGGCGTCATGGTGCCTTTCGCCGGCCGCATAGCCGATGCGCGCTATCGTTTCGACGGCGGCGACTACGATCTGCAGCCGGGAGCAGCCCCAGGGAAGCGCGAGTCCCGCCACGGCTTCGTGCGCGATACGGATTTTGCCGTGACGGAGCTTGCCGCCGACGCCCGCTGCGCCCGACTGACACTGAGCACGTCCACCGGCAGAGTGCCCGGCTACCCCTTTGCCATCGATGTCTCCGTCAGCTTCGCCCTCGACGGGCAGCGGACTCGCGCTCGCAGTGCGAATGCACAACACCAGCGACGAGCCGGCGCCCTGCTTCTTCGGGTGGCATCCGTACTTCCGTGTCAGCGATGGCTTCGCCGATGAGTGGACGCTGCAGATACCCGCGCAGACACTCATCCGCACCGGCGCCGATCTGATCGCGCTGCCCGGTGATGCCGCCTACGTGCCGCTGGACGAAGCGCCGCAGCTCGATTTCCGGCGCTCACGCGCGATCGCGGGCAGTGTCCTCGATCACGAATACACGGATCTGGTCGCGGGCGCGGACGGCCGCTTCCGCACGCGACTCACCGATCCCGAAGAGCGGATTCGGCATGACGGTCTGGCAGGAGCGCGGCGTGATGCACGCCTTCACCGGCGACACGCTCAAGGTCGATGCGCGGCGCTCGATCGCGTTGGAGCCGATGGAATGCATGGCCAACGCCTTCAATCGCACGGAATGGGCCGACGCGATCCGCCTCGATCCGGGCGCGCGAGCGGGTCTTCCGCTGCGGCGTCGAGCCGGACGGTTAGCCGATCTACGGTGCGAATTTGCCCATCGGCAGGTGCGAGGGCGCGCACGAGCGCGTCCATCCCTGCGGCTCTTTCCCGGGATTGTGCCAGCCACAGGCACCCGATGAGCAGTCGCTCCGATTCCTTGGGTCCCCAGGTCCCGCACGTGTAAGCGTAGGGCGTCTCAGACAGTCCCAACACCGGGATCGACGATCGCCCAGGCGGCCTCGACTTCATCCTCGCGCGCAAAGTGCGCCGTATCGCCGATGAGCGCCGCGCTGATCAGAACTTCGTACGCATCCATCACGTCCGCGTCGTGCTGCGCGACGAAGAGCTCCACTTCCCGCCCCTGCATCGACGCACCGGCCTTCTTCGCATGGGCACCCAATGCGATCGCGACATCCGGTCCGACCCGGAAGCGCACGTAGTTGGGATAGTCCGGACTTCGCCTCGCCGAACACGTGCGCCGGCGGCGGCTTCAGATCGACTACGACTTCCGTCGCCGTCACCGGCAGGCACTTGCCGGCACGCAGATAGAACGGCACGCCGCTCCAGCGCCAGGAATCGATTTCGAGCCGCATCGCCGCGTACGTCTCCACCTTGGAATCGGGCGCCACGCCCTTCTCCTGCCGGTAGGTGGCGAACTGCCCGCGCACCACGCCATCCGGCCTCACGGGCCGCACCGCCTTCAGCACCTTCACTTTCTCGTCGCGCAGCGACTCGCCCTCGGTGTTGACCGGTGGCTCGAGGGTGAGCAGCGCCAGGATCTGCAGCAGGTGATTCTGCATCACATCGCGGATCGCGCCGGTCTCCTCGTAGAATTTGCCGCGCCCCTCGACCCCGAGCGTCTCCGCCATCGTGATCTGCACGCTGGCGACGAAGTTGCGGTTCCAGATCGGCTCGAGGAAGGAGTTGGCGAAACGGAAATAGAGGATGTTCTGCACCGCCTCCTTGCCGAGGTAGTGATCGATGCGAAAGATGGAGCTTTCCGGAAACTGCTTGTGCAGTTCCTGATTCAGCGCCTCGGCGGAGGCGAGATCGCGCCCGAACGGCTTCTCCACCACCACCCGCGCGCCCTTGGCGGCGCCGGAGGTGCCCAGGTGATCGATCACCACCGGAAACATGCTGGGCGGGATCGCGAGGTAGTAGAGCGGACGCTGCGAGTCCCCGAGCGCCTTGCGGAGCGCGACGAAAGTCTCGCGGTCCTGGTAATCGCCATCGTGATATCGCAGCAGGCCGACCAGGCGCTCGAGAGCGGCCTCATCCGGCGAGGGAACGAATTTCCTGATGCTGTCGCGCACCCGGTCGCCGAGCTGCTCGACGTTCCAACCCGCGCGCGCGACGCCGATCACCGGCACGTGCAGCAGCCCGCGGCGCACGAGGTTGTAGAGGGACGGAAATATCTTCCGGTAGCAAAGGTCTCCGGTGGCCCCGAAGAGCACCAGAGTGTCGCTGTCTCGCCGCTCCATCACACCTCCTCGTTTAAAGCGCTGGATCCGGGCTCCTGCCCGGCCCAACGCTGCTTTGTGCAAAAAGCGTGGTTTTTGCCCAAAGCTCCGCCACCTGCGGCGGCGGGGCACATCCATGTGCCTGCATCAGGCGGCCGTTCTGTTTCACGAGGTCGCTCACTGAGCTTTTTTCTCGAGATGGCCGCCGAAGCCGAGCCGCATGGCCGAGAGCAGCTTGTCGGCGAACTCCGCGCGCCCACGGGATTCGAAACGCGAGAAGAGCGAGGCGGAGAGGACGTACGCCGGGAACGCCGACCTCCACTGCCGCCTGTACCGTCCAGCGTCCCTCGCCCGAATCGGACACCCGGCCGCCGAACTGCTTGAGCGTCGGGATCGGCCTCCAGCGCCTCGGCTGTCAGATCGAGCAGTCGCGAGGAAATGATGCTGCCGTGCCGCCAGACTTCCGCGACCGCGGCGATGTCGAGCCGGTACTGGAACAGCGCGGGTTGGAAAGCGGCGTGGTCTCCGCGTCCGCCTCCTCCTGTTTCAGTCCGGCGTCGGCGTGTTGGAGCAGGTTCAGGCCCTCCGCATAGGCCGCCATGACGCCGTATTCGATGCCGTTGTGCACCATCTTGACGAAGTGGCCGGCGCCGTTCGGGCCGCAGTGCAGATAACCCATCTCGGCCGCGGCCTGGGCCGCGCTCTTGCCGCCGGTGCTCTGCGGCCGGCGGCCGCCGGGGGACAGTGTCGCGAAAATCGGCTCGAGCGTGCCGAACACGGCCGGCTCGGCGCCGATCATCAGACAGTAGCCCTGCTCCAGCCCGAGCACGCCACCGCTGGTGCCGGCATCGACATAGTGCAGGCCTGCCGGACGCAGCTCATCGGCCCGGCGGATGTCGTCCTGGTAGTGGGAGTTGCCACCGTCGATGAGGATGTCGCCGGAGGCGAGCAGCGGCCGCAGTTGCGCAATGACGGTATCGACGAGGGCCGCGGGCACCATGATCCACACGGCACGCGGCGGCTTGAGGGCGGCGACGAGCTCCGCCAGCGAGTTGGCGGCGATCGCCCCATCCGCCGCCACCGACTTGCACGGCTTCCGGCGACCTGTCGTAGGCAACACACTCATGGCCGCCCCGGATCAGCCGGCGCACCATGTTGGCGCCCATGCGCCCGAGCCCCACCATGCCGATTCGCATACGCACCTCCGGGATTTGTTCCGGAGTCTAGCGCGTCCGCAAGGCGTCCCGCAGTCGGAATCGTCCTATTGAGGCTATGCCGCCCACTTGCGCCGTTCGAAAGCAAATCAATGAGCGGCCCAGGCCGTCCTGGCCGCGGACACGAATCGAGCCAAAGGGCTGGCTGGCTGCGCAAATCGCCGGAAGCGATTTGCCGCCGATAGCTCAACTACACCACGCGCTTGATCTGCGCGCCGAGCTGCGCCAGCTTCTCCTCGATCGCCTCGTAGCCGCGGTCGATGTGATAGATCCGCTCGACTTCGGTGCGGCCCTCCGCGACCAGGCCCGCCAGCACCAGGCTGGCCGAGGCTCTGAGGTCCGTCGCCATCACCGGCGCGGCGGTGAGACGATCGACGCCGCGGATGATCGCGGTATTGCCCTCGAGACGGATCTCCGCGCCGAGGCGGCGCATCTCGAGCATGTGCATGAAGCGATTCTCGAAGATCGTCTCGATGATCGTGCCGACGCCATCCGCCACGGTGTTCAGTGCCGCGAACTGCGCCTGCATGTCGGTCGGGAACGCGGGATACGGCGCGGTGCGCACATCGATGGCGCGCGGCCGGCGGCCGCGCATGTCGACCTCGACCCAGCTGTCGCCGATGCCGACCTTGGCGCCGGCCTCCTCGAGCTTCGCGAGCACCGCATCCAGGTGATCGGGGCGCGTGTTCTTGATGCGCACGTTGCCGCGGGTGATCGCACCCGCGACCAGATAGGTGCCGCTCTCGATGCGATCCGGCAGGACTTCGTACGAAGTGCCCCGCAGCCGCTCGACGCCCTCGATGACGATCTTGTCGGTGCCGGCGCCCTGGATCTTGGCTCCCATCGAGATCAGGAATTGCGCCAGGTCGACGACCTCCGGCTCACGCGCGGCGTTCTCGATGACCGTCTCGCCCTCCGCGAGCGTCGCCGCCATCATCAGGTTCTCCGTGCCGGTGACCGTCACGGTATCGAGCACCAGGCGCGCGCCGCGCAACCGGCCGGCGCGGGCGCGGATATAGCCGCCGTCGATCGTGATGTCGGCACCCAGGGCCTGCAGGCCGGCAACGTGGATATTGACCGGCCGCGCGCCGATCGCGCAGCCGCCCGGCAGCGAGACATCGGCGCGCCCGTAGCGGGCCACGAGCGGCCCCAGCACCAGAATCGAGGCCCGCATGGTCTTGACCAGCTCATAGGGCGCGAAGCAGTCGCGCACCGTGGTCGCGTCGACCTCGATGCGCATGCGCTCGTCCACTGTGACCGTCGCACCCATGCCCCCCGAGCAGCTCGACGGTGGTGGTGACGTCCTTGAGGTGGGGGACATTGCCGACCACGACCGGCCCGTCGGCCAGCAGCGCGCCGGCGAGGATGGGCAGCGTCGCGTTCTTGGCGCCGGAGATGCGTACTTCGCCCTGGAGAGGCGTGCCTCCCTGGATCTGCAGCCTGTCCATGGTCACTCCCGCCCGGATTCGGCCGGCGTCAGCGCCTCGATCGAGAGGGCGTGGATCTCACGGCCCATGCGCTCGCCGAGGGTCTGGTAGACCAGCTGGTGACGGGCGACGCCGCGCTTGCCGGCGAACTGCTCGGCCACGATGCGCGCCTGGAAATGGGTGTCGTCGTCCGACTGTACCCGGACATCGGCTCCGGGCAGGCCGGCGCGGATCAGCCGCGCAATCTCCTCTGGGCTCATCCGTCAGATATTATCACCCCCTTCATGAGCTCCGCCCCCGTCCCCGCCGATCACAGCAGCCTGCTGGCCACCGCCCGCCGCGCCCTCGCCATCGAGGCGCAGGGCCGTCGAGGCGTTGCTGGCGCGGCTCGACGGCCGCTTTGCCGCCGCCTGCCAGGTATGCCTGGAGTGCCAGGGACGGGTGGTCGTCACCGGCATGGGCAAATCCGGCCACATCGCGCGCAAGATCGCGGCGACGCTCGCCAGCACGGGCACACCGTCGTTCTTCCTGCACCCCGCCGAAGCCAGCCACGGCGATCTCGGCATGATCACCCGCGGCGATGCGGTGCTGGCGCTGTCGAACTCGGGCGAGACGCCGGAGCTGCTTCTGCTGCTGCCGCACCTGAAGCGTCTCGCGGTGCCGCTGATCGTGATGGCCGGCAAGACGGACTCGACTCTGGGCCGGGCGGCCACCGTGGCACTCGATGTCAGCGTGCCGGAGGAGGCCTGCCCGCTCAACCTGGCGCCGACAGCGAGCACCACGGCAACACTCGCGATGGGCGACGCGCTGGCGGTCGCCGTGCTCGAGGCGCGCGGCTTCACCAAGCAGGATTTCGCGCGCTCGCATCCGGGCGGCACGCTCGGACGGCAGCTCCTGCATGCATGTTGAGCAGATCATGCGCACCGGCGATGCGTTGCCGCGCGTCGGTCCGCAAACGCGGCTCGGCGAGGGACTGCTCGAGATGTCCCGCAAGGGTCTCGGCATGACCGTGGTCGTGGACGATGGCAACAGGATTCTCGGCGTATTCACCGACGGCGACCTGCGCCGCGCGCTCGATCGCCACGTCGATGTCCACCGCGCCACCATGAGCGAAGTGATGACCTCGCCCGTGCAAGAGCATCGGCCCGCAGGACCTCGCGGCCGAGGCGGTGCACCTGATGGAGCTGCACCGCATCACTGCGCTGCCGGTCGCCGATGAGCAGGGCCGCCTCATCGGTGCGCTCAACGTGCACGACCTTTTTCGCGCCGGCGTCGTGTGAGCGCCGCGAGCCCGCGACCGCCGGACCGATGCCGCCGCTCGAGTGCGCCTGCTGGTGCTCGACGTCGATGGAGTGTTGACGGACGGGCGCCTCTACTACGGCCCGCGCGGCGAGGCGCTGAAGGTCTTCCACGTGCGCGACGGCTTGGGCTTGAAGCTGCTCGCCGCCGCTGGCATCACGGTCGCCGTCATCTCGGGCCGCCGCTCCGGCATGACGGCGAGACGGTGCCGGGAGCTGGGCGTGCGACATTTGTTACAGGGCGTGGAGGACAAGCTCGCCGCCTTTCAGCTGCTGCGCGGCCGGCTCGGTGTATCCCCGAGCGTATGTGCATGCGTTGGTGATGATGTGCCCGACGTACCGCTGATGCGTGAGTGGGTCTCTCCTTTGCCGTTGCAGATGCCCATCCGCATGCGCGCCGCGCCGCGCACGTAATCACCCGGCTTCCGGGCGGAACGGGAGCGGTCCGTGAGGTCTGCGACTATCTGCTGGAGGCGCGCCGGCACGCCGCCGCGAGCAAATGATCTACCGCATCCTCGCCGTCCTGACCATCATCGCGGTGATCGTCGCCTCGATTTTCCTCTCGCAGCAGCAGGGCGCGACTCCGGCGGCGACGACCGTGCAGGCGAACGAATGGGACGAAGGCTATTCGGCGCAGAATGCGAAGCTGGTGGAGACCGGCGTGGACGGACTGCCCCTCTACACCCTCAACGCCGCCACCATCCGGCAGTTGCCGAACCAGGACCAGGTGCAGCTCACGCAGGTACAGATGAGCTTTCGCGATGCGAACGGCGATCCCGTGGACGGCGACCGCCGATAGCGGCCAGGTCGCAGCAGGGCTCGCGAGCAGGTGCAGCTCGCGGGCAATGTGCACGTCTCCGGCACGCATCGCCGGGGCCGCGGGCGAGGCGCAGTTCTCCACCTCCAGCGCTGGCGGTGGACTCTGCAGCGCCAATATCGTGAACACCAAGGACCCCGTGCAGATGCTCTGGGCGGGACAGCAGCTGAGCTCCACCGGACTCGTCGCCAATTTGAAGGACGATCGCGTGCAACTTAGAATCCGCCGTACATGGCACTTTCTCGCAGTAGTCTCCCCTCCTCTGCCTGGCGCTGGCGCCACTGGCCGCGCAGGCCGCCAACGCGCCCGCCGCCCCGACGGGCGGCGGCGCCGCTCCCGGCCGGCCAGCGGCTGCCCATCAACCCGCGGGAAAAGATCCAGCGTCGACTGCCAAATCAGGCGACGTGAACTACAAAAGCGCAGACCATGGTCTGCCGCAACGTCGTGATCTCCCAGGGAAGCACCCGGGTGACGGCCGATCACGCGCGCGGGACAGGCGGCCTCAATTTCCAGAACAGCCGCTGGACATTCAGGGCAACGTGCTGATCGAGGCTCCGCCGCGCGGCAGCCTGCGCTCCGACCAGGCGACGGTGGAGTTCCGCGACAATCGCATTGCCGGCGCGACGATCACCGGCAACCCGGCGCAATTCGAGCAGCAGCGCGCCGGCGATCTCGGCATGGAGAAGGGTCATGCCGGATCAGATCGTGTACGACGTCGAGCCAGGGCACCATCCTGCTCACCAAGGACGCCTGGATCTCGGACGGTCACAACGAGATGAGCGCGCCAACCATCTCCTACAGCATCCGCGAGCAGAAGGTGCTGGCGACCTCCGGCGGCTGCCAGCCAGGGCGTGCACATCACCATCACCCCGCAGTCCGCGCCGAAACAAGGCTCGCCGCCAGCCGGGCAAGGGCGCGGCCAAGCCCCGCCCGGCACGCCGCCGATGCCCCGCGGGCCCGCGGGCAACGACGGCCGCTCCCCCGCCCCAGGGCCGTTCATGACGACCCTGCGCGCGAGCGGGCTCGAGAAGAGCTACAAATCCCGTAAGGTCGTCAGCAGTCTCAGCCTCGAGGTCTCGAACGGCGAGGTGGTGGGGCTCCTGGGGCCCAACGGCGCCGGCAAGACGACGGCGTTCTACATGATCGTCGGGCTCGTGCCCTGCGATGCCGGCCGGATTCAGCTCGGCGACACGGACCTCACGCTCGCTGCCGATGCACCGGCGGGCGCAGATGGGCCTCGGCTACCTGCCGCAGGAGGCCTCCGTCTTCCGCAAGCTGTCCGTGGAGAACAACGTGCTCGCGGTCCTGGAGACGCGGCGCGACCTCGAGCGGGCGGCGCGCGAGCAGCGTCTCGAGGAGTTGCTCGAGGAGCTGCGCATCGGCCACGTGCGGCGCAGTCTCGGGCTGTCGCTCTCGGGCGGAGAGCGGCGGCGGGTGGAGATCGCGCGCGCGCTCGCCGCCGAGCCGCATTTCATGCTGCTGGATGAGCCATTCGCGGGCGTCGATCCGCTGTCCGTGCTCGACATTCAGCGCATCATCCGCGAGCTGACCAGCCGCGGCATCGGCGTGCTGATCACCGACCATAATGTGCGCGAGACCCTGGGGGTCTGCGGCCGCGCTTACATCGTCAACCAGGGGACGGTGATCGCTCAAGGAACTGCGGAAGAAATCCTTGCCAACCCCCAAGTGCGTGAGGTGTACTTGGGTGAGTCGTTCCGGCTCTGAAGGACCCGACTCTGTCTGATAAATCGTGCAAGATCAGAGACTTACCTTAGGAAGGCCTGAGGCCGCTTCCGTGCCAGCATGCTGAAACCCTCCCTGCAGCTCAAGCTGGGTCAGCAACTGACGATGACCCCGCAGCTGCAGCAGGCGATCCGGCTCCTGCAGCTGCCCGCCCTCGAGCTGCAAGCGCATATCCGCGAGCTCCTCGAGACCAACGTCATGCTGGAGCCGATGGAGGAGGGCCATGAGGAAGGCCTCGACACCACCACGCTGGAGCACGCACTCGGCGGCGCCGGAACCCGCCGAAGCCCCCGAGGAGGGGCCGCGCGAGAGCGCCGTCGAAGTGCTGGACGAGGGCTGGGGCGAGCACAGCGTCGGTCCGGCCGAAACGCCCTGGAGCGGCGATGACGATGACCGGCAGCAGGAATTCGCCGACTCGGCCGGTCAGTCGCTGCAGGAATACCTTCTCTGGCAGCTCGAGCTCGTGAAGCTCGCGCCGCGTGAGCTAGCCATCGCGCGCGCCATCGTCGATGCCATCAGCGACGACGGCTACCTGACGGAGCCGCTGGAGGAAATCGCCAACACCCTGCGGCCCGAGATCCACTGCGAGCCCGCGGAGGTCGCAGACCACCCTCGCCGACGTCGTGCAGGCGCTCGATCCGCCGGGCATCGGCGCGCGCTCGGTGGGCGAGTGCATCGAGCTGCAGCTGCGGCAGCTCGACCCGGCGATCCCCGGGTTCAATGCCGCGATCGAGATCGCGCGGCACCACCTCGAGCGCATTGCCGGCCGCGAGCTCGCGGTCGTGAAGCGGGAGCTGCGGGCCAGCGACGAGGAGCTCGCCAGCGCGCTCGCGCTCGTGCGCTCGTGTCATCCGCGCCCGGGCGCCACGGTCAGCGCGGGTTCGGCCGAGTACGTGGTTCCCGACGTGTTCGTCCGGCGGACGGAGCATGGCTGGGCGGTGGAGATCAACTCGGCCACGCTGCCGCGCGTGCGCCTCAACCAGAGCTATGCCAGCCTCATCGGACGCAACTCGACCCACGCCACCATGCGCGCGCAGCTGCAGGAGGCGCGCTGGCTGCTGAAGAGCCTGGAGATCCGACACGAGACCCTGATCAAGGTCGCGCGCTCGATCGTCGAGCGCCAGACGGCCTTCCTCGAGCACGGCGAGGAGCACATGCGGCCGATGATCCTGAAGGACATCGCCGAGGCGATCGGCATGCACGAGTCGACCATTTCCCGCGTCACCTCCGGCAAGTACATGCACACCCCGCGCGGCGTGTTCGAGCTGCGCTATTTCTTCTCGAGCCACGTCGAGGGCGCCGACGGCTCCGGCACCTCCTCGACCGCCATTCGCGCCAAGATCAGGAAGCTCGTCAAGGACGAGGGAGCGGAATCGCCGCTGAGCGACGGCCGCATCGCCGAGCTGCTCTCGGCGGAAGGCATTCCGGTCGCGCGCCGCACCGTCGCGAAATACCGCGAGGCGATGGGCATTCCGCCTTCCAACGAGCGCCGGCGGGCCGGCCTGGGCCAGATGTGAATTCGAAGTGAACTGATTGATGTCAGCCACAACACTGAAAGGAGACGGCTATGCAGCTCAACGTCACCGGCCACCACGTCGAGGTTACCGCTTCCCTGCGAGGCTATGTGGAGAAGAAGCTCGAGCGCATCGGACGACATTTCGAGCAGGTCATCGACGTGCATTGCGTACTGACGGTGGAGAAACTGCGACAGAAGGCCGAGGCGACCCTGCACGTGAGCGGCAACTCGATCCATGCGGACGCGACCGAGGAGAACATGTACGCCGCCATCGATCTCCTGGCCGACAAGCTCGATCGCTGCATCAAGAAGCACAAGGAGAAGGTGACGGACCATCACGCCGTCGAGGGCCGGGCGCTGCGCGCCTGAGGCCGCGCTCGGCGCAGAACGCGGGGTAGTGCGGGGGCTGTGGCGGCGATGCGCATCGTAGTCCTAAGCGGTCTGTCCGGCTCCGGCAAGAGCGTGGCGCTGCACATGCTCGAAGACCTGGGCTTCTATTGCATCGATAACATCCCGGCGGCGCTGCTCAAACCCTTCGTCTCCCACGCCGTGCGCGGCCCGGAGCGCACCTACGAGCGCGCCGCGGTCGGGCTCGACGCGCGCAACACCGCGGCGGAGATCGCCACCGTGCCGCAGCTCACCGATGAGCTGCGCCGCAGTGGCATCGAGTGCGAAGTCATCTTCCTGACCGCGACCGACGATGAGCTGCTGCGGCGCTTCGCGGAGACCCGGCGCAAGCATCCGATGAGCCGGCACGATGTCGACCTGCGCGCGGCCATCGCGCTGGAGCGCCAACTCCTCGAGCCCATCGTCTATGCGGCCGATCTCGTCATCGATACCTCCCGGCTGGGAGTGCACGCGCTGCGGGACCTCATCAAGCAGCGCGTCGGGGAGCCGCACGTCGGCCGCCTGTCGCTCACCTTCGAGTCGTTCGGCTTCAAGCACGGCATTCCGGGCGACGCCGATTTCGTGTTCGACGCCCGCTCTCTTCCCAACCCCTACTGGGAGCCGGCGCTGCGCGGCCTCACGGGACGCGACGCCGAGGTCATCCGCTTCCTCGAAGGGCAGACCAACGTCGCGGCCCTGGTCGGGGACATCGCGCAGTTCATCCGCGCCCGGATTCCCGAATACGTCGCGAGCAATCGCGGCTATCTCACCGTGGCGGTCGGCTGCACCGGCGGCCAGCACCGCTCCGTCTACATCGTCGACAAGCTGGTGGCGCACTTCCGCAATCAGTTCCCCACGGTGACGTCGCGCCACACCAGCCTCTCCGGTCGGTAGCCCGAAAGCGATCCGCTGACGGCCCCGGAGCGTTCCCGGGGCCGCGAGATGAACCCGGTCAATCGGCGCGCTCGCGCAACTCGCCGGGAGCGGTTGCGCTAAACTCACGTTGCCTGCGCCACGCCTGCGGCCGTCATCAGGGGCGGCAGCCGCTCGCCGTTCATGAAGGCGACCAGCGCCGACCTCGCCTCCATGGCATCGCGATAGCCGAGCTCGATCAGCGCCCGGGTATAGCTCGCCTCGAACATGAGGTAGCTCGCGAGCTGGTATCCCGACACGTCACGGCCGCCGATGACCCGCAGCAGCGCGCGCAGGCTGCGCGGCATCGTCACCCGTGTAGCGGCCGGCGACTTCGCGCGGATCGATGCTCGGGGCGAGCATCAGAGTGTCCACGTGCTTCAGGCCCCGGGCGGCGAACGGCGCCTCCTGCACCAACTGGTTGATGCGCTCGATCTGCTCGAGGTCGCCGTAGACCTGGTCGGTGAACAACGTGTCGATCATGTAGCCGAGCACTTCGCCCGGAGTCGGCATCGTGCGGCTGGTGCCGCTGCCGGCGCCCACGCCCGCGGCCCGGCGCGCCTGCACGCCGATGACCAACAGGCGGTCGGCGCCGAGATGGATGGCCGGACTCAATGGATTCAACTGGCGCATCGCGCCGTCGCCGAAGTATTCCCGGCCGATGTTCATCGGCGGAAACAACAGCGGGATCGCGGCGCTCGCCATCAGATGATCCAGGGTCAGCTCCGTGCGCCGTCCCATGCGGTGCGCACGGGTCCACTCCGGGATCGAATCCCGGCCGTCGAAGAAGGCGACCGAGTGCCCGGTGGCGTAGCTCGTTGCGCAGAGCGCGAAACCCTGCAGATGTCCGCGCGCGATGCTGCGATGAATGCTGGCGCAGTCCACGTGCGTCCCCAGAAGCTGGCGCAGCGGGCTGTTGTCGAGCAGCGCCTTGGGCGGCGACAGCACCAGGCCGCCCGAAAGCAGCGCCAGCAGCCAGTGCGTGCCGGCGCGCAGCATGTGCGCGGAATTCACGTGGAAGACCTGGCCGGTGCGAAAGTTGGCCCAGACGCGCTCGAGCCCGGCCACCCCGCGCCGCCAGCGGTGCGCCTCCGCCGCCATGACGCTGGCAGCCACCGCGCCCGCGGAGGTGCCGACGATGACCGGGAAGGGATTGCGGGCGCGCGGCAGGAGCTCGGTCAGCGCCAGCAGCACCCCCACCTGATAAGCCGAGCGCGCGCCGCCGCCGGTCAGGACCAGCCCCACGGTCGGCCTCGTCAGTGGTTTTTTCGCGACGTCGCTGGGCGCGTCCATCGTCGAATAATGCCACGGGGCCTGCCGGCCGGCTCACGCTCCCCGTCGCTCTTCTCAGCCCGAAAGCGAATTACGAGCAGCCCAGGGCCGTTCCCTGGGCTGCGACGTGACTCCTGCAACGAGGCTGGCCGCGCAAATCGCCGGCAGCGATTTGCGCCAATAAACTAAGCAACTTGCAGTATTTGCATGGAATTGGTGCCGCCCTGCACGCCTGACAGCTCTCCCTTGGTGAGGATCACCAGATCCTTGCGTTTCACCAGGTCGAGCTCCAGGAGGCGCGAAAACAGGGCGCCGTACAGAGCCACGGTCGACGCATTGCGGGTCACGTCGAAGATAACGGGATATACGCCCCGGTAGATCGTGACCCGGCGGCGCGTCGGCTCATGCCGTGTGAAGGCGTAGATGGGAATGTCAGAGCGGATACGCGACATCCAGAGTGGCGTCGCCCCGGATTCCGTCAGTGCGACGATGGCGCGCACCTTCAGATGGTTGGCCGCATACATGACGGCCATGGCGATCGCCTCCTCCGTTCCCTTGAACTGGCCCTCGGTGCGGTGGCGCGAGCGGCTGTGGGTGAGTTGGTATTTCTCCGCCCCCTGGATGACCTCCGCCATCGCCTCGACGGCCTTTATCGGATAGCGGCCAGTGGCCGTCTCCGCCGACAGCATCACGGCGTCAGTGCCATCCATCACGGCGTTGGCGACATCGCTGACTTCTGCGCGTGTCGGTACCGGATTCTGGATCATCGACTCCATCATCTGGGTGGCGGTGATCACCACCCGGTTGCGGCTGCGGGTCTGGTGGATGATGGTTTTCTGCAGTCCCGTCAGCTCCGCATAGCCCATCTCGACGCCGAGATCGCCGCGCGCCACCATGACGACGTCCGCAGCATCGATGATGCCCGGACAGGTTGGTGACAGCCTCGTGCCGCTCCACCTTCGCCACGATGCGGGCATCACCGCCAGCCTGGTGCACCAGCTCGCGCGCCTGCTCGACGTCGGCGGCATCGCGCGCGAACGAGACCGCCAGGTAGTCGATCTGCTCCTCGGCCGCGAAACGGATGTCCTCACGGTCCTTGTCCGAGATCGCCGGCGCCGAAATGCCGCCGCCCTGCCGATTCAGACCCTTGCGATCCGACAACTCCCCGCCCACGCGCACGCGCGTCTCGATCCGCGTGCCGCTGACGCTCTCCACGCCGAGCACGATCTGACCGTCGCCGAGCAGCAAGGTGTCACCCGGGCTCACGTCCTTGGGAAGGTCCTTGTAGGCGCAGCCCACCTCATCGATCGTGCCCGCCTTCGGGTCGAGCGCCGTGTCGAGCGCGAAGGGCCGCCCCTCCTGCAGCATGATCTTCTTGTCGCGGAAACTCTCGATGCGGATCTTGGGTCCGCCCAGATCGAGGAGAACGCCGATGCATTTGTTGGCGTGCTCGGCCGCCTCGCGCACCATTCCCAAGCGACGGCGGCGGTCCTCTACCGTCCCGTGGGAGGCGTTGAGCCGTACCACATCCAGCCCGGCGCGCATCATTTCCGTCAGGACAGCGATGTCGTCGGTCGCCGGACCGACTGTTGCCACGATCTTCGTTCGTCTCAACATGGATCAGCTCCTTGCGCGGTCCTCGAGTGCGGCGACGGCCGGCAGCTTCTTGCCTTCCACGAACTCGAGGAAGGCGCCGCCGCCCGTGGAGATATAGGACATCCCGTCCTCGACCTTGTACTTCTCGATCGCCGCCAGCGTATCGCCGCCACCGGCCAGCGAGAATGCCTTGCTGCGCGCGATCGCCTGGGCGATGGCACGCGTGCCTTCGCCGAACTGCTCGAACTCGAACACTCCCACCGGCCCGTTCCAGATGATGGTGCCCGCCGACTGCAGCATGCCGCTCAGGCGCTCGGCGGTGTCCGGCCCGATGTCGAGAATCCTCTCTTCCGGACCGACCTCGTGGATGGGTCGCACGTCGGCGTGCGCGGTGGCGGCAAGCTCCTTGGCGACCACGACGTCGGTCGGCAGTGGAATCTCCGCGCCGCGCGCCCGCGCCTGCGTCGTGAGCCGGCGCGCGACGTCGAGCAGCTCCGGCTCGTAGAGGGACTTGCCGACCGGCACCCCATTCGCCGCCAGGAAGGTGTTGGCAATGCCGCCGCCGACGATCAGCTTGTCGACCTTGGCGAGCAGTGATTCGAGCACGGTGAGCTTGGTCGACACCTTCGAGCCCGCGACGATGGCGACCAGCGGCCGCGCGGGCTTCTCGAGCGCGCGCTCCAGGGCATCGAGCTCCCCGACCAGCAGCGGCCCGGCGCAGGCGGTCCTGGCGAATTTCACCACCCCGTGCGTGCTGGCCTCGGCGCGGTGCGCGGTGCCGAACGCGTCCATGACGAAGACGTCGCAGAGATCAGCCATTTTGCGCGCCAGTGCCGGGTCGTCCTTCTTCTCGCCTTTGTTGAAGCGCACGTTCTCGCAGAGCACCGCGCCGCCGGCCTCGCAATCGAGGCCGTCGAGCCAGTCGCGACGCAGCGGCACGGCCTTGCCCAGCAGCTCCGAGAGGCGCGCCGCCACGGGCTTGAGCGACAGCGCCTCATCGACCTTGCCTTCCTCGGGGCGGCCGAGATGCGACAGGATGAAGACCTTGGCGCCCTTGTCCAGCGCGTGACGGATCGTCGGCAGCGCCGCGCGTATGCGCGCATCGCTGGTGACGACACCATCCTGCACCGGGACGTTGAGGTCCTCGCGGATCAGGACCCGCTTGCCGCGCAGATCCAGGTCCGCCATGCGCAGAACCTTCATGATGCCTCGGACCAGGCGATGGTGGTGTCGATCATGCGGTTGGAGAAGCCCCACTCGTTGTCATACCAGGCGAACACCTTGACCATGGTGCCGTCGATGACCTTCGTCAGCGTGGCGTCGAAGATCGACGAATGCGGGTCGTGGTTGAAATCGCTCGAGACCAGCGGCGCATCGTTGTAGGCGAGCACGCCCTCGAGCGGGCCGGAGGCCGCCGCAGCCGCCATCAGCTTGTTCACTTCTTCCGCCGTGGTGGGGCGCCTGGCCGTGAAGGTGAGATCGACCAGCGATACGTTGATCGTGGGCACGCGGATGGAATAACCATCGAGCTTGCCCTTCAACTCCGGAAGCACCAGGCCAACCGCGGCGGCGGCACCCGTCTTGGTCGGGATCTGCGACATCGTCGCGGAGCGCGCCCGGCGCAGGTCGGAGTGATAGACGTCGGTCAGCACCTGGTCGTTCGTGTAGGAATGGATCGTGGTCATGATGCCGTTGACCACGCCGATCCTGTCGTGCAACACCTTGACCACCGGGACCAGACAGTTCGTGGTGCAGGAGGCGTTGGAGATGACCGTGAAGTCGCTCTTCAGCACATTGTGGTTGACGCCGTAGACGATCGTGGCGTCCACATCCTCGCCGCCCGGCGCCGAAATGATGACGCGCTTCGCGCCGCCCTTCAGATGGGCGCTGGCCTTCGCCTTGCTGGTGAACAGGCCGGTGCTCTCGAAAACGTACTCCACGCCGAGGTCGCCCCAGGGGAGCTTCGCCGGATCGCGCTCGGCCAGCACCCTGATACGGTCGCCGTTCACCACCATCGCGTCGCCGTCGACTTTCACCTCGCCGTCGAATCGGCCGTGCACCGTGTCATAACGCGTCAGGTGCGCGTTGGTTTTCGCATCGCCGAGGTCATTGAGCGCGACGATTTGCACTTCGTTGGTGCGCCGGCTTTCGTAGAGCGCGCGCAGGACGTTGCGGCCGATGCGCCCGTAGCCGTTGATTCCCACCTTGATTGGCATGACCCGATGACCTCTTTGCGGTTGCGATAGCGATTGCGTCGTAGGCGACAGCGTAAACGTTGCTCAGTCGGCGGACTTTAGCAGTTCGCCAACCTCCCGGTTGACGTGCTCCGCGGTGAAGCCGAAGTGCGCGAGCACCGCGGCCCCCTTCCCGGAAGCACCGAAATGATCGATGCCGATCACCCGGCCGTCGTTGCCGACGTAGCGCCACCAAGATAGCGTGGCGCCCGCCTCCACGGCTAGACGGCGGCGAACCGCGCGCGGCAGCACGGCCTCCCGGTACGCCTCTTCCTGGGCGTCGAACACCGCGGTCGCAGGCATCGATACCAGCCTTACTCGCCTGCCGGTGGCGTTGAGGGCGGTCACGACCTGCGCGGCGATAGCGACCTCGGACCCGGTCGCGAGAACCAGACACTCCGGAGTGCCCTGGCAGTCGATCAGCACGTATCCGCCGCGACGGACGTTCGCCTGCTGCTCCGCCGTGCGTGCCTGCTGCGGTAGAGCCTGACGGCTCAGCACGAGCACCGTGGGCCCGGACCGCTCCACGGCCTCGGTCCATGCGACCGCGGTCTCGAAAGCATCGCACGGCCGCCACAGGTACAGGTTCGGCATCGCCCGCAGGCTGGTCAAGTGCTCGACCGGCTGGTGCGTGGGGCCGTCTTCCCCGAGCCCGACGGAGTCGTGAGTATAAACCAGCACCACGTGCGTGTTCATGAGGGCGGCCAGGCGCACCGCGTTGCGGGCGTAGTCGGAGAACACCAGGAAGGTGCCGCCGTAGGGCAGAAATCCGCCGTGCAACGCGATGCCGTTCATGATGGCCGTCATGCCGAACTCGCGCACGCCGTAGTGCATGTAGTTGCCGCTCGCTTCGTTCGGATCGAAGTCGCGCGCGCCCTTGAACTTCGTGTTGTTGGACCCGGTGAGATCGGCCGAGCCGCCGAAGATCTCCGGTATTCGGGGCGCGATCACGCTGAGCGTGGCCTGCGAGGACTGGCGCGTCGCCTGGGGCGCCTGCTGCGCCAAGCCGGCGGCCAGCGCCTGGGAGGCGGTCTCACGCCAGTCCGCGGGCCGCTCGCCGCGCATGCGGCGCTCGAGCTCGCGCGCCAGCTCTGGATGGGCGCCGGCATAGCCCGCAAACAGCTGCCGCCAGACCGACTCCGCGGCCGCGCCCGGCGGCGCGATGGTCCCAGGCGGCGCGCAGCTCCGCGGGAATGACGAAGGGCTGCGTACGGCCAGCCGATCGCCTTGCGGGTGGCGGCCACCTCATCGGCGCCCAGCGCCTCCCCGTGCGCTTCCGCAGTGCCCTGCCGTGCGGCGCGCCCCAGCCGATGATGGTCCGACAGCAGATCATCGAGGGGCGGGTCGTCTCGGCGCGGGCGGCGCGGATTGCGGCGCCCAATGCGTCCGCATCATGGCCATCAACGGTCACAACATGCCAACCGTAGGCCTCGAAACGTCCGGCGGTGTCGTCGGTGAACCAACCCTTCACCTTGCCGTCGATGGAGATCCCGTTGTCGTCGTAGAAGGCGATGAGTTTGCCGAGCCGCAGCGTGCCGGCGAGGGAGCAGGCCTCGTGGGAAATGCCCTCCATCAGACAACCGTCGCCGCAGAACACATACGTGTAGTGATCGACGACGGCGAATCCCGGGCGGTTGAATTGCGCGGCCAGCATCCGCTCCGCGAGCGCGAACCCGACCGCGTTGGCGAGTCCCTGTCCGAGCGGGCCGGTCGTGGTCTCGATGCCGAGCGCCGGCTCGTGCTCCGGATGGCCGGCCGTATGGCTGCCGAGCTGGCGGAAATTCTCGATCTCCTGCAGCGACAGCGGATAACCGGTCAGGTGCAGGAGCGCATACAGCAGCATCGAGCCGTGCCCGTTGGAGAGCAGGAAGCGGTCGCGGTCCGGCCATCGCGGATTGCCCGGGTTGTGCTTGAGGAAATCGCTCCACAGAACCTGGGCAATGTCCGCCATGCCCATGGGCATTCCGGGGTGCCCCGAATTGGCGCGCTGCACGGCGTCCATGGCAAGAGCGCGGATACAGTTGGCGAGCTCGCGGCGGCGTGGTCATGCGGGACTACCCCGAAGAAACGGGCGCGCATTGTCCATCAGACGCCGCCGATGCTCAATCGTGTTGTACGGCCGCGCGCGGCCGTGCGCCGCTGCCGCAGCATGCCTGCCCCGCTGCGGCGCATGGTGCACCCCGGCAGGTGAGGCGACTGCTCGGTGTATGAACCGGCGCTGCGCCCGCGAGCCGGCCACGGCCGGCGTCGCAACAGCCCGACATCGACTTATGTTCGGTTGGCGAGCATCACAGTATCGGCGTCGACAACGGCGTACTGGCGCAGATTTCCGCCACTTCGTGGCTCGGCGCGACCCAGTTCACTGCAGACGACTCGCACCTCTCTGTTACCCTTCCGCAATGGCAACGAGCGTCGTGCGTTTGACTCATCTCACGGATCCGCATCTCTACGGCGGCGAGCGCGAGCTGCTGCGCGGCATTGCCACGCTGCCCGCGCTCGAGGCAACGCTGGCCAACGCCCGGCAACGCGACTGGCCGCCCGACGCGGTGCTGGTGACGGGCGATCTCGTGCAGGATGATCCCGCGGGATATGTCCACTTCAGGCGCCTGCTGGGCGAGCTGCGAGTGCCGGTGCTGTGTCTGCCCGGCAATCACGATGAGCCGGAGGCGATGCGGCGCGCAGCTCGATAGCGCGCCCTTCGTCATCGGGGGAGCCGTCGACCTCGGGCTCTGGCGCATCGTACTGCTCGACAGCACCATTGCGGGATCGGCCGCCGGACAAGTGAGCGCAGCGGGCCTGGCGGCGCTGGAGTCGGCGCTGAGCGGACGCGCCGCAGCGGCATGCGCTGGTGTGTCTGCACCATCACCCGGTGCCCATGGACAGCCGTTGGCTCGACCGTGTCGGGCTGCAGAATGCCGCGGAATTCTTCACGGTCATCGATCGGCATCCGAATGTTCGCGGCATCGTGTGCGGCCACGTGCA
This sequence comes from uncultured Pseudomonadota bacterium, assembly GCA_963726045.1. GTDB lineage: Bacteria > Pseudomonadota > Gammaproteobacteria > Steroidobacterales > Steroidobacteraceae > 13-2-20CM-66-19. Next base: position 962,015 of record CAVSAZ010000004.1, on the reverse strand, counting down.
TCAGAGCTATGACGCGGTGCGCAACGGAGTGCGGCTGCTCGCGACACCTTCGACCTGCGCGCAGTTCCTGCCGCACGCGGAGCAGTTCGCGATCGACCGGCGGCCGCCCGGCTATCGCACACTCGAGCTCAAGGCTGACGGCTCCATCGTGACCGATGTCGTCTGGCTCGAAGGCGGCGCCGCGGGGCGCGCCAATCCCGCCTGCGCCGTCGCCTGATCCGCTATCTGGCACCAGGCCGCGAACACGGCGGCGACTGAAATCTGCTCCACGCGCTCGAGCTCAGGCGGCCCGCCGAGCGCCGCCACGGGTGAGCCGTTCGAGCTGCGCGGCAACCAGACCCGCGGCGATTGGATGCCGTAAAGAACGACCAGCGGCAGCCCGAGGGCCGCGGCCGCATGGGCGGGACCGGAATCCACCGATATCATGCTGTGAGCCCCCTCGCAGAGCGCAAAGAGCGGGCGCAGCTCCGTGCTGGCACAGATGACGCTGGGAAGCGCCGCGGCGGCGCGGACGGACTCGAGCAGCGGCGTCTCGGCCGCGGCGCCCCTGAGCACGAGCATTGCTTGCGGCATACGGCCATGCAGCAGGTGCAGCAGTTGTACCCAGCGCTCGATCGGCCAGACCTTGTCATCGCGCCCGCGCCAATTACGCAGCCTGCGACGCCCCATGGTGCGGTGATTGCCGGGCTGCACGATGACCAGCGGCTGGCCGCGAAAGCCGCGTGCGGCCAGCCACCGGTCGCGCGCCGCGCGTTCCGCATCGATGATCCGCAGCCGCGGTGTCCAGTTGACGCCGCCCACGGGCTCGGGGTAATCGGCCGCGCTCAGCGCGGCCGGCGTTCGCCGCGCGAGCCGCAGGAATGCCTCGATCCACGGCTGCTCGCGTCCCCGGCGCCTCATCGATGAAGAGGCAGCGGCTCGGGTCCACGCCACCGGCGCGCAGCAGGCGGCGAATTCGGCGCACCTGCGGCGGATGATGCTCGAAGACGTAAACCGGACCGGGCGCGCTGGCGCGTAACGCGCGCAGCACCGCGCGGCCAGGCGAGTCCCAAAGAAGATGGGCGCTTTGCGCGGCAGAGGCCAGCACTTCACGACCTCCTCCAAGCCGCGGTAAACGTTGGGCGCCCACGCATCCGCCCCTACGACGTAACACGGTTTGCCGTAACGCGCATGCAGCAGCCGCAGCGCCGCCGTCAGCATGACCATATCGCCGATGCGGCCGAGTTTGATGACGAAAGGATGCAGCGGCTTCGCCGGTCATGGCGTCATGGTACCTTGGAAACTCATGGCGTCAGCATCTCGCGCCAGCGCTGCGCGACCGCGGACAGGCGGAAGCGCGGATCGGGGCCCGTGACCGGCCGGCCGCCCGCGCGCCAGGCCCGGATGCGCTCGACGTAGATGTCGAAGAGACCGAGCGCGGCCGCCGTGCCGGCAGGTCCGCGGCGCCAGCCGCGTCGGAAGGTCCCGGAGCAGCAACTCGTACAGGCGCTTGCCGCGCCGTCACCGGCAGCACCTGCGCCGGATCCCCGAGAACCTCCAGCGCGGCGCCGCAATCGTGCGTCAGCACCGGCGTCCCGAGCGCCTTCGACTCGGCGAACACGAGGCCGAAGGTCTCGGGAATGACGAAGTTGGGGAAAAACGTGCAGAGCGCCGTGCGCGCCTCCGCATGGATGCGCTGCTGCGGCTGCGGACCGAGGTATTCGACGCCCTCGAGTCGCGCGACTGCTGTCCGGCCTTGTAGCCGGGATTGCCGACGACGAGGCGCATGTCGGGCATCGCTCGTCTCACGGCGCGGAACGCATCCAGCGTGAACTTCAAGCCCTTGTTGGGAGACGACAGGAACACGAGCTTGCGCGTCATCGATCGGCGAGCCGTCCGGCTGCAAATCATCGTCCACGGGGTTGTAGATCGTGCGGGCCGAGACGCTGATCGCCCACTCCCATCCAACGCAGTGCCGCCTCGACCGAATGTCGTTGCGTGTCGGAAACGCAGATCACGTTGACGGCAAGGTCGCGCAGCATGCGGGCGTCAGCCGCAATTCTCCTGCCGCGCTTCGAGCGCGGCCCCACCCGGTCGTGCAGCCACAGGTGGACGCGCGCGTTGGGATACAGCTGCCGCACCTGCGCCAGAGCGCGCGAGTCGCGGTTGACGATCACGTGACTGACGGCGCGATCGCTCCGCGGCGGCAGATAGCGGCCGCTGGCACTGGTGCGGTTGTGCTGCACGACGAGTGCTCCGAGAGCATCCGCGACACGCACCACGGTCGCTTCCGTTCCGCCCATGGCCTCGCGCCGCAGCGTCTCGCTGTCGTACGGGCCGCCGGCACGTGGGGTCGAAGAAGAGGACGGCGCTCATGGCGGCGATGATTGCTCATACGGTATAACCCCGCAAATGAGACTGCTGTTCGCCGAATCCAGCACTCGCGGCTACGGAACCGAGCAGCACATCGCCGCCCTGGCGACGGCGATGGTGCGGCGGGGACATGACGTGCGCTGTCTGGTGATCGCCGGCAGCCCGGTGGCACGACCTGTTGCAGGCAGGCGGGGGTACCGACGGTGGCCATTCGCCCGGGCCGCAGTCGCGGCATTCGCATCGCCACAGGCGTTGCTGCGGCTGGCGATGCGGCAGCGGCCGGACTGGATGGTCTCGAACGATCCGCGCTTCTACCGGATGCTGCTCGCCGTTCGCCGCATCACAGGCGCGCGCGTGGCGCTCTTCCGCCATTGGCATGACGCGCCGGCGAAGCCGCGGACGCGCGAGCTGCTTTCCCGGCGGACCGACCGCTTCATACTGGTATCGCGTTTCCACCGGGAGGAGTACCGGCGCCAGGGAATGAGCGTGGAGCATGCCTCCGTTCTCTACAACCCGATCGACACGGAGCGCTTCCGGCCGTCAGCGCGCGCGCGGGCGAGCACCAGGGCACGTCTCGGCTTCAGCGACTCGGATGTCGTCATCGGTTATGTCGGCAGGATGATCGAGGCGAAAGGCATCTTCACCCTGTTCGATGCCACCGAGCGGTTCCTCGCCGCCGACGCCGACCGCGCGCATGTTGTGGGTGGGCGATGGCGAGGACACCGCAGCGCCTGCGGGCGCGGGTCGCGCGCTCACCGCATGCGAGCCGCCATCGGCTCGAGGCCTGGGAGGCCGACATGGCGGCGCTCTATCCGGCGCTCGACATTCTCGCGGTGCCGTCGATCTATCCGGAGCCCTTCGGGCGCGTCTCCGTCGAGGCGCAGGCGGTCACGCGTGCCCGTGGTCTCGAGCCTCGCCGGGGGCTTGCCCGAGACCTTCGTCGCCGACAGCACGGGCATCGGCGTCGAGCCCGGTGACGCCGACGCGCTCGCGAGCGCGATACTCGCGCTCGCAGCGCGACCCCGAGCGGCGGCGGACGGATGGGCGCGGCCGGCCGCGACTGGGCATGCGCCCGATTCTCCCTCGAGCGCATCGCCGACGGATTTCGAGCAGCTGCTGGCGGGCTCCTAGCCCGCGGCGCGTCTGCCGATCAGGTAGAAATTGCCGTGGAATATCGGGCACTCGGCATGTTGCCAAGCGAATGCCGGCAGGGACTTCTCCAGCGCCTGGAAGTACTGCACGTTGTCGTGCTCACCGAACCTGCGCTGGTAGGCGCACAGGATGTGGCTGAATCCGGCGAGTGCCGGTGCGATCCGCTGCGCGCACGGCGAGCGGCGTCTCGCTGAGCGACCATGTCGCGATGAAGAGCGAAGTTCGATGCTCGGCGCAGTGACGCGGCGACCGCGCTCGCCGCCGCCGGGTCGCCGGAGACCAGCCACTCGAGGTTGTCCGGCGGCTGGCCACCCGGCCCGGTCGGGAACACATTGCGCAGATAGAACCGCTGCAGGGCGCACATGACCGGCAGGTCCCAGATGCAGATAGCGTTCCCGATATCCCAGGTTGCGCAACAGGCGAAAGAAGCTGCCATAGCCGGCGCCGAAATCGACCACCAGGCGCAGCCGCGTGAGATCGAGGTCGGTGGCTTCCAACAGCCGCAGCAGGTGATAGCCATGCTGCATCGAGCAGCGGACTGCTGAGAGGATAGTGCGGATTGACCAGCGGCCTGCCGACCGGCGATTCCGTCAGCGCCAGCTGGATATCCGCCGAGAACCGGCTGGCAGCGAACAGGTAGCGCAGGTAGTCGGGCGAGCGCGCGCGGATGCGGGGATGGACGGTCTTCATCACCGGCGGCAGGCGCAGGAAAGTATCGGCGCTGCCTTCCTCGATGGAGCGAGTGATGTCCGCGGCGAGCCCCGCCCATTCGCCCGTCACCGACTGGCGGGCGAGCGCCGCCCTCGAGCTCGGCGAGCAATTCCCGGGTGTGCCGCAGCCGCGGCGGCGGGTACTCGCCGAGGAGTTTCGCCGCCATGCGCCGCAGCGCCGTTGCCGTCTCGATCGTCAAAGAAGCCAAGGCTCGCCTCCGTCAGCTCACGGCACGAACCGATCCGATCGGATCGGCAGGCGCCGAGCGCGGGCGCCGTGCCGGATCATGTAAGCCTCGGAGGCGGCACGCCGCGAGCGGACCGGATCGGCCTGCAGGCGCTCCAGCAATCCGCACCAGGCATCGAACACCACCTGCTCGGGAATCTGATCGAGCCGGCTCGCCGGCCGGCGGCCCGCCCACACCGATCACCGGCGATCCGACGGCGCTGCGCGGCTGCCAGACCTGCGCGGGGTAGGCGCCGAAGAGGACGACCAGCGGCAATCCAACCGCCGCCGCGGCATGCGCGGGACCGGTGTCCACGGAGATCATGCTGTGGGACTGCGCGCACAGGGCAAAGAGCCGCCGCAGCGGCAATACGGCGATGTTGATCGATGACAGCTTCGGCCTCGGCGCGAATCAGCTCGAGGAACGCCGCTTCCTGTGGCGCCCCGACGAGGACGATGAGCGCCTGCGGCAGCCGCCGCTGCAGGTGCTGCTGCAAGTCCCGCAGCAGCTCCCCCCAGCGCTCCACCGGCCATGCCTTGTGATCGTCGGGCGATCGCGCGGCCGCACCCCGCCCTTCATCATGCGTTGATTCCCTGGCTGCACGAGCACGAGCGGCCGTCCGAGCCATGCCTGCGACGCGAGCCACGCCTCGCATTCCGCCCGCTCAGCCGGGCGTGATCTCGAGCCACGGCGCGCAGCGCGGCGCCGGCTCCGGCCAGGGGAAATCGGCTTCCCGAAAAGCCGGCGGCGTGCACCGCCCGAGCGCGACGAGCCGGTCCACCCAGTGCTCGGGCGCCTGCCCGCGCTGCTTTGCCGCCGCGAGCACGTCCGCCATGACGACGCAGCGGCTCGCCGGCGTGCCGCTCCATCGCAGCAGGCGCGTGATGCGCGGCAATTTGCTGCGGAAAGTCCTCGCAGACGTACACGGGCGCGGCGGCATCGGCGCGCAAAGCGCGCCGCGCCCGCCACCATCCGCGGTCGAAGAAGAAAGCGGTATGCCGCCCCAGACAGATGACTTCGGCGACATCGGGGTGGGAGCGATAGATCTCCGCGGTCCACGCGCCGGCACCGATGATCCGGCACGGCTGCCCGAACCTGCGATGAAGGATCTCGAGCAGCGTGCTCAGCATGATCATGTCGCCGATTCTGCCGAACCAGATGACGACCGGATTGGAGGGGGCTTGCGACACGGAACGGGGCGCTTCCGCCGCGGACGGCGACTCATCTCGAGCGGCGCTGCGCCCTCTTGCGCCGCAGTATAGCGCCGCGCGCCATCCGTGGCCGCGGCGGCGCCTCGGAAACTCCCGTGAAGCCACCGCGCGTCGTGCGCTCCTCCGCGGTGATGAGTCCGAGCTTCTCCAGGCGCGCCTCGATGGCACGCAGCGTCCGTCCGTGCTTGCGCGCGATGGCGTCGGCGGATTCGCCGCTCTTGAATTCGCCGACCAGCTTGCTCTCCTCCTCGGTCGTCCATGCCTGGCCCACGTTGTCGGGCAGCTGCGCGCGCCGCTGCGCGCGGGCGGCCGTCTGCTCCAGCGCGGACGAGCCCGGCGAGCAGCGCCCGCAGCACCTCGGCGTGCTGCAGCACCGTCTCGCGCGGCAACTCCTCGCCGGTGACGGGGTCGATCCCCTGGATGAGAGACTGCAATATCTGTCTCGCCCTGGACTGCTGCATGGCGGCTCTCCGCTCGCGTGATGACTGGCGCGCCATTGTCGGCGCGGCCGCGCGCGCGCCGCCAGAGCGAGAAGTTGCGCGTTCGCGCCGATTTGCCGCATTAGCGGCGCATTTGCGCCGCAAAGGCTGCTTTCCCGTACATTGCGCGCCCCTGCTGCGACGATTCGCCCCATGCGCGCCTTCGCCTGGTTTCTGCTGTTGATTGCAGTGAGCCTTGCGGCAATGGCGGCGCTCACCTATCCGGCGTGGCTGCTGCTGCACGGCCGCATTTCGACTTTCCGTTCCATCGCATCGGCGAGCGGATCGGCATGCTGGCGTTTCTGCGTCGGATTCCTGCTGGTGGCGCGCCGGCTGCGGCTCGCGGACCGCGCCAGCCTCGGGTACGGAGCACCCGCGCGGCATCTTCCTGCGCGAGCTGCTCGCTCGGGCTGGCGCTCGGCGACGGTCACGATGGCGGCGGTGGCGGCCTCCATGGCCGCGCTGGGGCTGCTCGATTTTCACCAGGCGGCCGCTACGGCGCCGGCGCGCTCGCCGCGCTGGTCGCGAAGCGGCTCGCGAGCGGCCTCGCCGTCGCCCTCATCGAGGAGACGGCGCTGCGCGGCGCGATGTTCACGCGGCATTCAGCGGGAGTCCGGCACCGCCGCCGCGATCGTGCTGACCTCGATCGTCTACTCCTGGACGCATTTCCTCGGCAGTTTCCACATCCCCGCGGCACAGGTCTCGGCGTGGAGCGGCGTCGCGCTGCTGCACGGCACGCTGCAGTCCTTCGACCATCCTCTCGGCATCGCGGATGCATTCCTCTGCCTGACGGCGGTCGGGGTGGTGCTGGCGCTCGTACGATCGATCACCGGCAACATCGCGGCGGGAATGGGGCTGCACGCCGGCTGGGTGTGGGTGATGTTGGTGGTGCACGGGCTGTCACAGCCGAATCGCGCCGCCCCGCTCGGCTTTCTCCTCAGCCGGCACGATGGCTTCACCGGTTGGCTGGTGCTCGGCTGGACCGTGGTGTTGGGTATCGGCCTGAGGCAATTCTATGCGCGGCGCCCGAGCTCGGTTAGCAGCTTGCCGTGAAGGCCGCCGAAGCCGCCGTTGCTCATGATGAGCGCCTGGTCGCCGGGCCGCAGCGTCTGCGCGAGGTCCCGGGCCAGCAGTCGACACGTCGCTGCGTGCGTGACCGCGGCCGCCCAGGGCTGCAAGCACGGTCGCCGCATCCCAGCCCAGGTCGGGCGGCGTATACAACCAGACCTCATCCGCGCCGCGCGAGCGAGCCGGCGAGGGAGTCGCGATGAACCCCCATGCGCATGGTGTTGGAACGAGGCTCCAGGACGGCAACGATCCGCGCCGATCCGACGCGTCGCCGCAACCCATCGACGGTGGTTGCAATCGCCGTCGGATGATGGGCGAAGTCATCGTACACACGCACGCCGTTGACCTCACCTCGCAGCTGCATGCGTCGGGCCACGCCCGCGAACGAATGCAAAGCCTCGATTGCGTGCTCGACGGTGACACCGGCGTGTCGCGACGCCGCGATTGCCGCGAGCGCGTTCTCCATGTTGTGTGCGCCGATGAGCTGCCACCGTACGGTGCCGCGCGGCCGGCCCTGCTCGAGAACCTCGAAGCAGGAGAAATCCTCGACGCCGCCGGCGGCGCGACCCGTCCAGTGCACCTCCGCGGCCGGAGACATGGCCCGCGAAGCCCTCGCGCGGCGTCCAGCATCCCATCGCCAGCGTCTCCTTCAGACGCTCATCCGCGGCATTCCAGACGATTCGGCCGCTGCCCGGCACTGTTCTCACCAGGTGATGAAACTGCCGCTGTATCGCGGCGACGTCCGGATAGATGTCGGCGTGGTCGTACTCGAGGTTGTTCAGGATCACCGTGCGCGGATGGTAATGGACGAACTTCGCGCGCTTGTCGAAGAAGGCGGTGTCGTACTCGTCCGCCTCGATGACGAAGAAAGGCGCCGCGCCGAGCCGCGCGCTGGTCTCGAAGTTCGCCGGCACGCCGCCGATCAGAAACCCGGGCTCCAGCCCGGCGTGCTCGAGAATCCACGCGAGGAGCGAGGATGTCGTGGTCTTGCCGTGCGTTCCCGCCACGGCGAGCACCCAACGGTCGCGCAGCACCTCACGCGCCAGCCACTCCGGACCCGATGCATAGGGGATGCCGCGGTCGAGCAGCGCCTCGACGACGGGCTGACCGCGCGTCATGACATTGCCCACGACCACCACATCGGGCGCGGGATCGAGCTGCGCCGCGCCATAGCCTTCGATGAGCTCGATCCCGAGCGCCTCGAGCTGCGTGCTCATGGGCGGGTAGACGTTGCTGTCGGAGCCGGTGACACGATGGCCGTCGGCGCGCGCGATGGCGGCGATGCCGCCCATGAAGGTCCCGCAAACTCCGAGGATGTGTACGTGCATAATGAGCGCGGATTCTACAGATCATCCTCCGCTTAGTTGCAGCACATCGCCGACACTGCCGACGCCGTCACCGATCTCGCGGACCGCCTCGCGCGGCACGCGAGCATCGGTCTCGACACCGAATTCCTCCGCGAGCGCACCTATCGCGCGGAGCTCTGCCTGATACAGGTGTCGGCAGGCGACGACGCCGTATGCGTCGACCCCATCGCGGTGCCGCGAGCTCGCCGCGCTCGCGGTTCCGCTGACCGCTGCCGGGATCGTGAAAGTGATGCACGCGTCGCGGCAGGACCTCGAGGTTCTGCTGCCGGCGGTCGGGCTGGTGCAGCCCGGTGTTTGATACGCAGATCGCGGCCGCGCTCGCGGGCTTTGCCGCGCAGATCGGCTATGCGGAGCTCACGCGGCGGCTGCTCGGCGTCGAGCTGCCCAAGGCCCATACCCGCACCGACTGGTCGCGCCGGCCGCTGTCACCCGAGCAGATCGAGTATGCGCTCGATGACGTGCGACACCTGGTGCCGTTGCAACTCACGCTCGAGGAGCAGCTCGATAAGCTGGGCAGACTGAGTTGGCTCGCCGAGGAGCTCGCGGGGCTGGCCGACGCGCGTGCTCTCGTCACGGACCCGGAGGAGGCGTGGCGGCGCCTGAAGGGGCTGCGGGACCTCGACCCGGCGCGGCAGCGCCTCGCGCGCGCGCTGGCGGCATGGCGGGAACGGCGGGCCATGGAGCGGAATCGGCCGCGAGGTTGGATTCTCGATGATACGGCGTTGCGCGAGATGATCGTGCGCGTGCCACGGTCGCTGGCGGCGTTGGAGTCCATCACGGAGATGCCGGCAGGCGTAGTGCGGCACAGCGGCGGCGAGCTGCTCGCCTGTATCGCGGCGGCGAGTGTCCCGGATCCCGCGCCGCCGCTGGATGCGCGGCAGCGCCCCGACCCGGCGCAGAGCGCGCTGGTGAAGAAGCTCGGCGCGGTGAATCAGGCGGTGGCAACGGAGCTGGGCATCAGCCCGGAAGTGCTGGCCACGCGGCGGGACCTCGAGCGGTTGGCTGAGGGCGACGAGGACCTCGCGGCGCTGCGCGGCTGGCGGCGCGCGGTCATCGGCGAGAGGCTGCGGGCCGCGATCTAGGTTTATTGGCCGGGAACCGCCCCGACCGCTTCACACTGCCAGCACCGCTTCCAGGCGCTGTTCCACCTCGGCCATGGAGCCTTCGGCGTTGATCGCGCGGAGCAGGCCCTGCTGGCGGTAGTAGTCCACCAACGGTCGCGTTTGCTGCTCGTAGACCTTCAGGCGCTCGGCGACAGTGGCCTCGTTGTCGTCCGGGCGCTGGAACAGGCGGTGGGGCTTGCCGGTCTTCGGACAGACGTCGCGCTCCGCTTCGCCAGGAGGTGAGGTCAGCAGGTTCACGACGCGGCCGCAGTCCGCGCACGTGCGTCGACCGGAGATGCGGCGTGACAGCTCGGCGTAGTCGACCTCCATCTGCACGACGGCATCGAGGGGTCTGGCCGATCTCACCGAGCAGCGCATCGAGGGCTCGGGCCTGCGCCAGATTGCGCGGAAAGCCGTCCAGAATGAAGCCGGGCCGAGTATCCGGCTCGGCAAGCCGCTCACGGATCATGCCGAGGACGATCTCGTCGGCGACCAGGCGGCCGGCGTCCATGGCCTCCTTGGCCTTGAGCCCGAGCGAGCGTGCCCTTCGCCACGGCGGCGCGCAGCAGATCGCCGGTGGAGACCTGCGGTATGCCGTGACGCTCGACCAGGCGCTGAGACTGCGTGCCCTTCCCCGATCCCGGGGCCCCCAAAAGGACGATGCGCATGAGTTTTATCGAGACCTGACTGCGTCCAAAGGCTCGTCACGTTACCGGCGCTGGGGGGCGAGGTCAAACGCGCTGCCAGGCCGCTATCCTTGTGCTCCACCGTGGGACTGCCACACGCCATGAAAAAAGCGACGCCCAAGAAGAACGCGTTCTATGCCCAATCCGGCGGTGTCTCCGCCGTGATCAACGCCTCTGCCTGCGGCGTCATCGAGACGGCCGCGCGGCAGTCCCGATATATCGGCAAGGTATATGCCGGTCGCGACGGCATAGTGGGCGCGCTGACGGAAGACCTGATCGACGTCAGTCGTGAAAGTCCGGCCGTCATCCGCGGGCTCAGGCACACGCCGGCCGGAGCCTTCGGCTCGGCACGCTTCAAGCTGAAGGGCATCGAGCAGAACCGCGCCGAATACGAGCGCCTGATCGAGGTCTTCCGCGCTCACGACATCGGCTACTTCTTCTACAACGGCGGCAACGACTCGATGGATACCGCCCTGAAGGTCTCGCAGATCGGCGAGTCGCTCGGGCTATCCCATCACCTGTGTCGGGGTGCCGAAGACAGTCGACAACGACCTCCCGCATACCGACTGCTGCCCGGGATTCGGCTCGGTGGCCAAGTACGTCGCCGTCTCCACTCGTGAGGCCGCGCTCGACGTGGCGTCCATGGCGCGCACCTCGACCAAGGTGTTCGTGTTCGAGGTGATGGGGCGGCATGCGGGCTGGATCGCGGCGGCGGCCGGGCTGGCCGGCCGCAAGCCCGATGAGCCACCGCATATCATTCTGTTTCCGGAGATCCCCTTCGACAGGGACCGGTTCCTGGAGCGGGTGAAGCAGTGCGTCGGCACCGTCGGTTACTGCGTCGTCGTGGTCTCGGAGGGCGCGGCGTATCCGGACGGCAAGTTCCTCGCGGAGGCCGGCACCCGCGACGCGTTCGGCCATGCCCAGCTGGGCGGCGTGGGGCCGGTCGTGGCGGACATGATCCGCGCAGGCGCACGGCTACAAGTACCACTGGGCGGTCGCCGACTATCTGCAGCGCTCGGCTCGCCACATCGCCTCGAAGGTGGACGTCGAGCAGGCTTATGCCGTCGGCAAGGCGGCGGTCGAGCTGGCCGTCAAGGGCGTCAACGCGGTGATGCCGACCATCGTCCGCAAGGCATCCCGAGCCCTACAAATGGACGATCGGCCACGTCCCGCCTGGCCGAGGTGGCCAATCGCGAGAAGAAGCTGCCGCGCGAATACATCACCGAGGACGGCTTCGGATCACGGACGCCTGCCGACGCTACCTCGAGCCGCTGGTCGCCGGCGAGGCCTACCCGCCCTACCGCGACGGCCTGCCCGATATGTCCGCATCAAGGGCATCCCCGTGCGCAAGCGCCTGCGAACCGAATTCAAGTTCGACGGCAAGTAATCGATCCCGCCGGGCCGCGGGGACGATGAGGCCGCAGGGCCGGCCAATCTGGTAGACTTCGCCGCCTTTTTATAGCCGTTCAGTATTCCGGGGGAGATGCATGATGGATGCCACCATGTGGCTGTGGGCCGCTATTGCGGCCGGTGTGCTCGCCGTGCTCTACGGCATCGTTTCGACGACCGCCATCCTGCGCCTGCCCGCGGGCAATGACCGCATGCAGGAGATCGCCGCGGCCATCCAGGCCGGGGCGAAGGCGTACCTCAATCGCCAATACACCACGATCCTCATCGTCGGCATCGTGCTCTTCCTGGTTCTCGGCTTCTTCCTGCACTGGCCGACCGCCGGCGGCTTCGCCATCGGCGCGCTACTCTCGGGCGCGACCGGCTATATCGGCATGAACATCTCCGTGCGCGCCAACGTGCGCACCGCCGAGGCCGCTACCGGCGGTCTCAATGCCGCGCTGGCGGTGGCATTCCGCGGCGGCGCGATCACCGGCATGCTGGTCGTCGGGCTGGCCCTGCTCGGTGTCTCCGGCTACTTCGCCCTCCTCGCCACCTCATCGGCATCGAGCCGGCGCTGCACGCGCTCGTCGGCCTCGCCTTCGGCGGCTCGCTGATCTCGATCTTCGCGCGCCTCGGCGGCGGCATCTTCACGAAGGGCGCCGACGTCGGCGCGGATCTCGTCGGCAAGGTCGAAGCCGGCATTCCCGAAGATGACCCGCGCAACCCCGCGGTCATCGCCGATAACGTCGGCGACAACGTGGGCGACTGCGCGGGGATGGCGGCCGATCTCTTCGAGACCTACGCCGTCACCGTGGTCGCCACCATGTTGCTCGGCGGACTGCTGTTCGCCAAGCAGAGCGCAGCGGCCGGCCTACAACGCCGCCATCTATCCGCTGGCGCTCGGCGCGGTGTCGATCGTCTCCTCGATCATCGGCACTTTCTTCGTCTCGACGCGCGAGGGCGGCAAGATCATGAACGCCCTCTACAAGGGCGTGATCGTCTCCGGCATCGTGTCGGCGATCGGCTTTTACTTCATCACCCACCAGCTCATGCCCGCGGAGGCCAGCTCGCTCTTCGGCTGCTCGCTCATCGGCCTCGGCCTCACCGCGGCGCTCATCGTCATCACGGAGTACTACACCGCGACCGAGTACAGCCCGGTCCGCAAGGTCGCCGCGGCGTCGCAGACCGGTCATGCGACCAACATCATCGCCGGCCTCGGCGTCTCGATGAAAGCGACCGCGCTGCCGGTCATCGCCGTGTGCCTCGCGATCTGGGGCTCGTACAAGCTGGGCGCAGTGAGCGGCGTCGGCCTCTACGGAATCGCGATCGCCGCCACCGCCATGCTGTCGATGACCGGAATGATCGTGGCTCTCGATGCCTATGGACCGATCACCGACAACGCCGGCGGCATCGCCGAGATGGCGGGCCTGCCGAAGCAGGTGCGCGACATCACCGACCCGCTCGATGCGGTCGGCAACACGACCAAGGCGGTCACCAAGGGCTACGCGATCGGCTCCGCGGCGCTCGCGGCCCTGGTGCTCTTCGCCGACTACACCCACAACCTCGCAGGCCGCCGGCAAGCTCGTTGCCTTCTCGCTCTCCGATCCGGCGGTCATCATCGGGCTCTTCATCGGCGGCCTCGTGCCCTATCTCTTTGGCGCGCTCGCCATGGAGGCGGTGGGACGCGCCGCCGGCTCGGTGGTCACCGAGGTCCGGCGCCAGTTCCGCGAGATCAAGGGCATCATGGAAGGCACGGCCAAGCCCGATTATTCGCGCGCCGTGGACCTGCTCACCCGCGCCGCCATCGGCGAGATGATCATCCCCTCGCTGCTGCCGATCGTGGTCCCCATCGTGCTGGTGGTGGTGATGAACTATCTGCTCGGCCCCGGCGCCGGCATCAAGGCGCTCGGCGGCCTTCTCATCGGCACCATCGTGACCGGCCTCTTCGTCGCGGTGTCCATGACCACCGGCGGCGGCGCCTGGGACAACGCCAAGAAGTACATCGAGGAAGGCAACTACGGCGGCAAGGGCTCCGAGGCCCACAAGGCCGCGGTGACCGGCGACACGGTCGGCGACCCTTACAAGGACACCGCCGGCCCGGCGATCAACCCGCTCATCAAGATCATCAACATCGTCGCGTTGTTGATGATCCCGCTGCTTTAGCGGATCAGCGGCGGCCCTGGGCCGCTTGATCACTTGCTTTTGGACGCCGGAGCTCAGGCGTGGTGGATGGCGCTCAATAGACGGTGAAGGACCGCGAGCGAGGCCGGTTTGACGACGTGATGGTCGATGCTCGCTTCGCGGGAGCGGCGGCGGTCGGCCTCGTGGCCCAGGCCGGTGAGGGCGATGATGGTGGTCGAGGTGCCCTCCGGCATGGAGCGGATGCGGGCGGCCGTCTCCAGGCCGCTCAGCTCCGGCATGCTGATGTCCATGAAGACGACCTCCGGGCGCACCTGCCGGTATTTCTCCAGAGCCTCGTGAGGCCCGTAGGCGGTGTGCACTTCGTGGCCCATCATCGACAGGAGGCAGGCCACCGCGTCGGCGGAATCCACCTGGTCGTCCACCACCAGCACCCTGAGCGGCACTTCGGCGTGCGGCACGTCCTCCACGATCGGCCTCTCCCGCAAGACTCGAGCATCCCACAGCAACGTGCTCCTCGACGCTACCTACCCAGCCCAAGCTGAGCAAGAATCGTGCGGGCGCCGGTGCGCGACTGTCGCTCAAAAGCAACGAGTGAGATGAGCCGGTCTGAGCCGTGCGGAACGAGACGTCTAAGCCCGGCCTGCGCGGGACTCCGTGAGCAGCGCGCCCACCAGGCGGTTGAGGCGGGCGCAATACTGCGCTACCGGCTCATCTGCCTGCCGCTGCTTACTGGCGAGCGCGTAGCTGATGTCGTCCAGCCGGCGCTCGATCCGCTCGTCCACGGTCATCGACCTGCAGATGAGCGCACTCACGCAGGCCGTGATTTCGGCATCGAGGGTACGCGCATCGCTGCCCGCGATCTCGACGCCGGTGAGCTCGCGAGGACACCCTGCGGCGAGATGCTCACGCCATAATCGGGCAAGCTGCATACTGGACGCCTCCGTAGCTGCTCGCACTCGTGCATGAATCGGGCGCCCTTCTTACCACGGCCGCGGACAACTTGCACCGTTGGTTTGTAGCGGCAGTCGGCTGTTGATTGTTGGTAGCAGCCTACAGCGAGCCACTCACCGATGCACTCGGGGCGCCGCAACTCATTGATTACCCAGGGTCTGACAAGACCGGCGCGCTGTTGCTTTCTCGTCGGGGCTTCGCGGCGGCACCGGCCGGGCTGCGCGCGCTGGTGCTTGACGAGGCCGCGGCCGACCTGTTGGACTTTGGCCATAGACAGGCGGATGCGGAGGTGACCGGGCGTGGACTCCAAAGAGCAATTTCCGGTCGAGAAGACCGATGAAGAGTGGCGCGCCGGACTGAGCTCGGAGCAGTACCGCGTGCTGCGCCGTCACGGCACCGAGACGGGCTGGCACGAGCGCGCTCAACGACGAGCACCGCGCGGGCGTGTTCCGCTGCGCCGGCTGCGGCCAGCCGCTCTACGAGTCGCAGGCGAAGTTCGAGAGCGGCACCGGCTGGCCGAGCTTCCTGCAGCCGCTCGCCGGAGCGGTGGCCACGCGCGAAGATCACGCTCATCTGATGGCGCGCACGGAGGTCCACTGCTCGCGCTGCGGCGGCCATCTCGGCCACGTCTTCCCCGATGGCCCCAAGCCCACCGGCATGCGCTACTGCATGAATGGCGCCGCGCTTGAAATTCGACCCGCATGAAGTGATCAGGCCGCCAGCGGCAACGGCGCCGGCCTCGCGATGGCGTAGCCCTGCACGAAGTCGACGCCCATGCGGCGCGCCGCATCCAGGGCCGCGCTGTCCTCGACCTGCTCTGCGATCACCTTGAAGTTGAGCGTGCGCGCCAGCTTGATCATCGCCGCTGACCATCGCCTGATTGACGGAGTCGCGCGCCAGGTTGCGGATGAAGGAGCCATCGATCTTGAGGTAGTCCATCGGCAGGCTCTTCAGGTTGGAGAACGACCCAACTCCCGAGCCGAAGTCATCGAGCGCGAACTGACATCCCATCCCGTGCAGCACGCCGACGAAGCGGCGGGCGTGCTCGAGGTTGGCCACCACCGCGGTCTCGCTGATCTCGAAGCACACCTGCGCCGGCAGCCACCCCGGTGCTGTCCAGGCATTCGACCACGAACTCGAGGAATTGCGAGTCCGCCAGCGTCTGGCCGGAAATGTTGATGGCAACGCAGCGATCGTCGCCACCGGAATGGCGCCGCGGCCGAGCGCCGCGAGCGTCGTCTGCACCACCCAGCGATCGACCAGGCCCATCAGCCGATAGCGCTCCGCCGCCCGCACGAACTCCGCCGGCGCCACCTGATTGACCGTTCTCCTCCTGCAGCCGCACCAGCACTTCCATCGCCGGACCGCCGCCATCGGTGCCGCTAGGCGGGCACGATGGGCTGATAGTAACAGCTGGAAGCGGCTCTCCTTGAGCGCGCTCTGCAGCTTCTGCAGCCATTGGATCTCGCCCGTGTGGCGCGCCAGCGCCTCGTCACGCGCCGAATACACCGCCACCCGCCCGGAACCCTGCTTCTTGGCGACATAGCAGGCGGAATCGGCGGCGGTCAGCAGTTCCTCGATCGTGCCGCTCTCGCGCGAGATCTCCACCAGGCCCACCGACACACCGATGTTGAATATCCGGTCCCGCCACACGAAGCGGTGGTCGCCCACCGCGCGGCAAACGTCGTCGGCGATCTGGCGCGCCTTCTCCAGCGGGCAGCCGACGAGCAGCATGCCGAACTCATCGCCGCCCAGGCGCCCCACCGTGTCGCTGTCGCGCACGGCATCGCGCAGCAGTTTCGCCACCTCGCGCAGCATGCTGTCGCCGGCGAGATGGCCGCTGGTGTCGTTGACCACCTTGAAGCGATCGAGGTCGAGATAACACAACACGTGCTGGCCGTCGCCGCGATGGCCGCTCTCGATCGCCTCCTCCAGCCGCCGCTCGAACTCGCGCCGGTTGACCAGGCCGGTGAGCGCATCGTGAGTCGCCTGATAGGACATCTGGCGGGCGAGGCCGCGCTGCTCGGAGACGTCGTGCAGCAGGACCACCGCGCCGACCTGCTCGCCGGCGCGCGGTTCGCATCGGCGTCGCCGACAGCTCGATCGAGTGCTCGCCGGCGTCGGCGCGCGAGATCAGCAGCGCGCGGCGGCCGAGAGTCACCGGCGCGCCGCTGGTGAGCGCCTGGCGCACCGGATCGGAGAGCAGGCGGCGGTCGGTCTCGTCGACCAGCCCGACGATCTCTTCCAGGGTCTTGCCGGCCGCCTGATCGGCAGGCTGTCGCGGTGAGCCGCTCCGCCGCGGGATTGAGATAGGTGATGTGGCCTTCGACGTCCGTGGCGATTACCGCCTCGGTCAGTGAGTTCAGGGCCAGCAGATACGGCGGTGGAGTCGCCGTCGCGTCCTGACGCGCAGCGCCTCGACGGTCTGTGTCGGAAGAATCTCCACGCCGGTCACGAGCAGCGCGCTGCCGCCGTCATAGTCGACGCGCGCGGAGGAGATCTCCAGCCGGCTCACCTGGCTTTCGCGGCCGAGGACCTCGACCTCGTAGCGCTCCGCGGCCGGCTCGCCGGCCAGTCGCCGGCGGATGTTCTCGTGCACCAGCTCGGCATACTCCGGCGCCACGAGGTCGCCCAGCCGGCGCCCCGCAAGGTCGGCGCGATCCGCGCCGACCAGCGCGGCGAACTGCCGGTTGGCGTACAGGATCACGTCGCGATGCACCAGCACCGCCTCGTGGATGCGCTCGCCGAGCTCCGCGAAGAGCTTCGGCGTCACCCGGCCGCCGTCGCGCTCGGCAGGCGGCGCGCGTCAGCAGATGGTTGATCGCCGTGACCAGCGCCGACAGCTCCGGCTTCGAGCTCCCCGATTCCACGCGGCCCGCGAGCGAGCCGCCGATGGCGATGCGCTGCAGCTGCTGCGACACCTCGGTTGACGTCCTGCAGCTCGCGACGCTGGACGACGTAGCGCCAGAGGAGAACGGCGGTCGCGAGCGCCAGCAGGATGCACAGCAGCGCGACGGCGGACATCAGTCGGCCCTACCGGCGTCGAGATGGCACTCCCGGCCGCTCGAGCGCTTGCTTTCGACGTCATGGGGTTCGCGGCTGCCAGGCAGTCCGCGGATTCTTTCATTATTCTCGTGCCCGGGGTGCGGACGTCCGGAAGCATAGCGTAGCGTGTTCGGCGCTCCCGTCGGCGTTTCACCATATCTCGTCGCAAAGCGGCTTGGCAGGAGCCGCGAAAACCCGTAACTTCACGTGCCCGGCCGCCGGGATGCAATAAGTCCAATCGGAGCCCCGAGCAAGATGTCGATGGCCCAAGCACGCGAACAGATGATCGAGCAGCAGGTACGTGCCTGGGACGTGCTCGACGCGCGGGTGCTCGAGACCCTGCGCCAGGTACCGCGGGAGGCGTTCGTCCCGTCGCAACATCGCTTCCTGGCCTTTGCGGACGTGGAGATTCCGCTGCCGTGCGGCCAGCACATGCTGCGCCCGAGCGTCGTCGGCCGACTCCTGCAGGCCCTCGCGCTCACGCGGCGGCGAGCGGGTGCTCGAGGTCGGGACGGGCTCGGGATTCGTGACGGCCTGCCTACGGGCGGGCGGCGCATCCGTCCGCTCGCTGGAGATCTTCCCCGAGCTCGCGGAGCTCGCGCGCGCAACGTTGCCTCCCTCGGCCTGCGGGACGTGGATATCGTCGCGCAGGACGCGACCCAGCTCGATTCCGACGCGCGTTACGACGCCATTGCCATCACTGCCTCGCTGCCCACTCCCCGATGAGCGCTTCCAGCGCCAGCTCGCGGTCGGCGGGCGGCTCTTCGTAGTGGTGGGCCAGCCTCCGGTGATGGAGGCGCGGCTCATTCGCCGGATCACCGAGGATGCCTGGGGCACGGAGAGCCTCTTCGAGACGGTCATCGATCCTCTCGTGCATGCAACTCGGCCGCAGGGTTTTGTGTTCTAAGAGCCTCTTCCCAAGACTCAAGAGCATCTCGCAAGATTATGCACCGCGCCGTACGGACATCGAGCCTGGCCCTCCTCTGCGCCGGCTTCGCCTTTGGACTCCCGGCCGCCGCAGGGGCCGCGGACTTCGCCCAGGTCTACCAGGACGCCCTGGCCAGCGACCCGACCTACCAGCAGGCCTATGCGACCTATATGGCGGCGCGCGAGGCCCGGCCGGAGGCCTGGGCATCACTGCTGCCGCAGATCTACGGGATCCGCGGGCAAATCCTGGGACCACAACGCGGGGCGAGTCGACCCAGCTCGAGTCGGTCTCGGCGACCGGATCGCCCCGCGTCCCTCTCTACGCCAGCTCGAGCACGACGGCAGAAGAACTGGAGCCTGAACCTGTCCGAGGACCTGTTCTCCTGGACCGACTGGATGAATCTCAAGGCGGCCGACAGCCAGGTGGCCGAGGCGCAGGCCACTTATGAGGCCGCCGCGCAGAACCTGATCCTGCGGGTCGCCACCGCCTACTTCAACGTCCTCTCGGCCCTCGACACCCTGCAGGCGCAGGAGTCCTCCCTGCAGGCCTATCGACCTGCAGCTGCAGCAGGCGAACAAGCGCTATCAGGTCGGACTGATCGCCATCACCGACGTCGAGCAGGCTCGCGCGGCGCGGGACACGGCCGCGGCGGCGGTCATCGCCGACAAGCAATCGCTGGCAACGCGGAGGATCAGCTCCAGGTCATCACCGGGCGGCAGTACCCGACGCTATCGGAGCCGGGCGCGTGACATGCCGCTGCTCATGCCGAGCCCGGCCAACCAGAATCAGTGGGTGCAGACCTCGCTGCAGCAGAATCTCATCGCTCATCGCCAGCCGCCTGGCGGCCGATGTGGCGCGCGACAACGTGCAGGTTGCCTTCGGCGGCCATCTGCCATCGATCAGCCTGACCGCCAGCCGCTCGTTCAACAGCTCCACGCAGGACGAGTCGATCGTCGGCCTCGGCACATTCAACGGGTTGCCGTCCTGGACCAACGACCGGCAGATCGGACTCGAAATCAGCGTTCCGATCTTCAGCGGCGGCGGGACCGAAGCGCGGGTGCATCAGGCGCAATACCAATGGATCGCCGCGAAGGATGCGGTACAGCAGACGGCGCGCACGACGGAGCAGCAGGCGCGTGACGCCTACCTCGGGGTCATCAGTGGCATCGCACACGTCCAGGCGTTGCAGCAGGCGCTGGTCTCCAGCCAGACGGCGTACCGCGCGACGGAGGCGGGCTATCAAGGTGGGTACGCAGACGGAGGTCGACGTCCTCAATGCGTTGAGCACGCTGGTGCAGGCAAAAACCAACTATGCCGCCAGCCGTTACGCCTACATCACCAGCGTGGTGCAGCTGCGCTACGCGGCGGGAACGTTGGATCCGAACGAGGTCCAGGCGATCAACCGCTGGCTGAATGCGAGCGCTTCGGTTGCGCTCGGCGCGATCACGCCCGAGGCCCTGACGCCCAAGGCGCCGCCCCCGACTCCAAAGCCGCCGCCGCCCCCGCCTCCAAATCCTTAGTGTATTGGCGCAAAGTCGGCATCCTGCCGCGTTGCTCGGCCCTTCCTGGACCTCGCCCTTCGGGGCCGGCGCGATGCGCCGTCCAAAATCGCTCCCGGCGATTTTGTGCGCGGCCAGCCGGATCCACCTCGCGGCCCAGGGAACGGCCCTGGGCCGCTTGGTCAGGTGCCCTCGCGCTTGTAGGTCTGGTAGGACTTTTCTTCTACGAGGCGCGAGCCGAGCGCCGTGTTGATGCGCTTCTTGATCGCCGCGCGCTCGTCGTTCGATGGTAGACGGCGCGCGCGAGCTCGATGAAGTCGCGGTCGAAGGTCTGGCGGGCCTCCTTGTCGCGGATTCGGTCCTCGATGTCCCACAGCCGCTCGTTGACCTCCTGCAGCGCGCGCTCATCGCGCGCCACGTCGGCCGCGGCAAAACGGGAGTCGCGCCACGTCCGCTCCAGCAGGTCGAGCTCGAGCCGCACGTTCGCCAGCTTCGCCGGATCGAGAATGCGCGCCGTCTTGATCCTGAGGATGGTGATCTTGTCGAGCAGCTCCCCGGGAGAGACGGGCACCAGGATGTCGTCGCTCATGTCTCATATGCTAGCAACTCGTCGAGCTTCGCGGTGACCTGCGGCACCTCGATGAGGTCCATCACGCCGGGCTCCTCGATCTTCTCCCACCAGGGCAGCTTCTCCGGCGGACGGCCGCGGAAGCGCAGCGCCGCCTGCGGGTAGACGTTCACGCACCATTTACGCGACAGATACGGCCCGCTGCGCTCGGGATTCGTGGCCGCATAGAGACCGATCACGGGTGTCCCCACCATGGTCGCCATGTGGGCGGGGCCGGAGTCCGGCGACAGAAGTACGGTAGCCCGCGACAGCAACGCCAGCATCTGCGGCAGGGTGTCGCGCCCGATCTGGTTCACCAGGGGCACATGTGCCGCCTGCTCGATGGCCGCACCGACATCGCGCTCGATCGCAGTGCGACCGCCTGCCAGGATCACGCGCATTCCATGACGCCGTACGGCGTGGTCCGCGACGGCGGCGTAAGACTCCGCACGCCAATTGCGCCGCGCGTGGCTGGAGCACGGACTGATGACCAGCGTCGGGCGGGCATCGGGAATCAGAGCCGCGGCGTATTCGAGCGCCGCGGGTGGCAGTGGAACGTCCCAGCGCGGCGGGCGGTCGTGGATGCCGAGCGCCTCCAGGAAGCCGAAGAAGCTGTCGAGGACGTGCTCGCGGGTGCGCGGCGCGATCCGCGCGTTGGTGAAGAGCCATTGCAGCTCGCGCGCGCGGGCGCGATCGAACCCAACGCGAACCGGCGCCGCCACCACGCTCGAGACGAGACTCGCGCGCAGTGACAGCTGCATGTGCAGCAGCAAGTCGAAGCGCCTGCCGCCCAGGGTGCGGCGAAGATCGCGACGTGCCGCAAGGCCGGCGCGCTTGTCCACGGTGATAAACTCCACGCCATCGATGATCTCCATCAGACGCGACTCCGCCTTGCCGATGATCCATGTCAGCTTTGTCTGCGGCCATGCGTGCTGCAACGCCCGGACCGTCGGGACGACGTGGCAGGTGTCGCCGAGCGATGAGAGTCTCAATATGCAGACAGTACGGGGCGGTCCGTCGAGCGGCAACTTCACGGAGAGTATCCGGTGAGCGGGCGCTGGCCGCTCGGGTCGGAGGTCAAGCAGGGCGTCATCGAGGGAGGCGCCATGCTATACGACGCCTCCAGGGCCCGCAATTTGACCGTCGCCTGGTTCGACCCGCGCTACTGGAGCTCGCGAGGCGAGCTCGACGGCGCCGCGCGCGACGGCCGGGGCACCACGCATTTCGTGCGCAGCCGCGATCACCGCCTGGTGTTGCGTCATTATCGTCGCGGCGGCCTCATTTCCTTCCTGTCTCCAGACCGGTACATCTGGCAGGGTGAGGATGAGACGCGGCCGTTCTCGGAGTGGGCGATCATGTACCGGCTGCATCGCGCCGGACTGCCGGTCCCGGCGCCGATCGGCGCCCGCTACGTGCGCCACGGCCGTACCTACCGCGGCGACATCATCATGGAGCGATTGATGACGGTCGGCTCGCTGGCGGAGTGTCTGGTCATGGGCGCCCTCTCCATTCTCACCTGGATCTCGATCGGACGCTGCATCCGGCGCTTCCATGACTTCGGCGTCTGCCACGCCGATCTCAACGCGTGCAACGTGCTGCTCAGCGACGATAGCGTCTACCTGGTCGACTTCGACCGCTGCGAGCTGCGGCGGCCGGGTATGTGGCGCGATGCAATCTCGTGCGACTGCGGCGCTCCCTGGAAAAGGTCACGTATGGCTTGCCGCCAGACCGTTTCTCCGAGGCGGACTGGCACGGGCTGCTCAACGGGTATTGGCAATCGGCCACCCCCCGCGAGCCGTCGGCGGGCTGAGTCGAGACCCACGCTCATGCGCCTGCTCTACCTCGTGGCGGTGTACCTGGCGGCCCCCCTGATCTCGGTGATGCTCGCGGCCCGCGGCCTGCGGGACCGCAGTTACTGGCGCAACTTCGGCGAGCGCTTCGGACTCGGTCCCACCGTTGGTCAAGCGACCATTTGGGTACACGCCGTGTCCGTCGGTGAGGTACAGGCAGCAGCGGCGCTCGTCATCGCCCTGCGCGAGCGGTTTCCGCAGGCGCCGTTGCTCGTGACCACTTTCACCCCGACGGGCGCGGCCCGGGCGCGTGCACTCTTCGGCGTGGCCGCCGAGGTGCGCTTTCTGCCGTTCGACCTGCCGGGATCGGTGCGTCGCTTTCTCGATCGCACCCGCCCAAGGCTTGCCGTCATCATGGAGACGGAGCTCTGGCCGAACCTCTATCGCGAATGCCGCCGCCGCCGCATACCGCTCATCATCGCCAGCGCCCGCATGTCGCGCCGCTCGATCGATCGCTACCGGCGTCTCGGTGCGTTGTTCAAGGAGACAGTGTCGGGCGGAGTCGTGGTCGCCGCGCAGGGAGAGGGAGATGCCGAGCGCTTCCGTGCCCTCGGGGCGGCGGCAGAGCGCACGCACGTCACGGGGAACATCAAATTCGATCTCACGCTGCCGCCTGACATCGTCGAGCGCGGCCGGTCTCTGCGTGACCAGTACGCGCCCAACCGCGCCGTCTGGGTGGCGGGCAGCACCCATGGTGGAGTGGAAGAGGACGCCGTTCTCGCAGCGCAGCAACGCGTCGGCGCGACCCATTCGGGGACGCTGCTGGTGCTTGCCCCACGTCACCCCAACCGCTTCGACGAAGTGGCCGCCTGGCTCGAGCGGCAGGGAATCGGCTTCATGCGGCGCTCGCAGCCCTCCGTGCCGACAGGGACGGGAGCGAAGTCCGGCGTGCTGCTGCTCGACACTCTCGGAGAGCTCCTCTATTTCTATGCGGCGGCCGACGTGGCTTTTGTCGGCGGCAGTCTCGCCCCCATTGGCGGCCACAATCTGCTGGAGCCCGCGGCGCTGGGGCTCCCGATCCTGACGGGGCCCAACAACTCCAACGGCGAAGACGTGGCGCGCCTGCTGCTCGACTGCGGCGCGGCGAAGATCGTGCACAACGGCGCCGAGCTCGGCTCGCGGGTAGCCGGGTTGCTGTCCGATCAGGCGCTGCGGATGGAAATGGGAGAGCGCGGCCGCGCCGCCGTCGAGCGCAATCGCGGCGCGCTCGAAAAGCTGATGCACCTGATCGCACAGCTGTTGCGAGATTGAGAGTTGACGAAACCCGGGTGCTAACGCCTGAGCGTGTATTCAGCGCTGCAGTAGGGGCACTTGGCCCAGCCGGTATCCTCGATGGGCAGATAAACGCGGGGATGAGAATTCCACAGGTACATCTGCGGCATCGGGCACGACAGCGGCAGGTCCTCGGATGTGACCTCGTAATGGTTCTGCGCGTTCGGCTGGATGAGTGCTTTGGGTTGCGCGGCCATGGCGCCATTATACCGGTTCGCTGCCCACCATCACCTCATCCCATAGTGTCGTTACGGCGGCGCGCTCGGCGACGAACTCCGCCGCCGAGAGCAGTCCCGGTTCGCCGGCGAGAGAGAGGTGGTGTATCCGGGTGCGGTACGCCCGGTAAGCCGCCGTGAGGACGTCGACGGTCATCTGCGGCACCAGGTCCGCGGAAGCGACCGACTCGAGCTGGCGGATCGTGTCGGGGAACATCGCCACGGGCGGATAATCGCGCGCCCACTTGAGCGCCCAATACTGGGCCAGGAACTCGATGTCGGCGATACCGCCCGCGTCCTGTTTCAGATCCAGCGTCCCGTCGCTGCCCTTCGAAAGCTCCCGCCGCATGCGCTCGCGCATCGCGCGCACTTCAGCGCGCAGAGTCTCGCGCCGCACGGCGTGGCGCAGCACCTCCATGCGGGTGCGCTCGAATTCCGCGCACAGTGCCGGCGCGCCCGCCACAGCGCGGGCATGCAACAGCGACTGGTGCTCCCAGGTCCAGGCTTCATGCCGCTGATATTCGGCAAAGGCATCGATTAGCGTGACCAGCATGCCCCCCTTGCCGCTCGGCCGCAGCCGCACGTCCACTTCATATAGCCGGCCCGCCGCCGAGTGCACGGTGAGCAGGTGCACCAGCCGCTGCGTCAGGCGCACGAAGAAGAGCGGATTGTCGATCGGCCGTGCCGCATCGGTTTCCTGGCGCTCCCCGCGGGAGTCATGCAGGAAGACGAGATCGAGATCCGATGCATACCCGAGCTCCAGGCCGCCGAGCTTGCCGTAGCCCACCGCGCAGATGGTCACGGCTCGGCGCTGCACCCCTTCACCGCAATGCGGCACACCGAATAGCGCCGTGATCTGGCGCCAGGCGAGCTCGATCGCGCGCCCGAGAATGAGCTCGGCAATCTCCGTGAGCCGGTCGCTGACACGCATGACCGGCAGCCGTCCCGTGAGATCCGCCACCGCGATGCGGAAGACCGCGGCGCGTTGAAAGTGGCAGAGCACTTCGACCTGCCGCTCCTGATCCTCGTCGCCGAGCTGCTGCATCGCCGCCTGCAGCTCGCCCGTGAGCGCCCGCCGGTCGGGCAGCTCGGACAGCAGCCGCTCATCCACCAGCTCATCGAGCAACAGCGGGTAGGAGGCGATCTGACGCACCAGGAACTCACCGTGGCGGCAGATCTCGATGAGGCGCGAGCGCGCGGGCTGACTGTCGCGCAACAGCACGAAATACGCCGAGCGCTTGCCGGTCGCCTCGAGAATGGAAATGATCCGGCGCAGCACGGCGACCTGCTCCGCACCTGCGAACGGGGCGGCGCCGATGTCGGCGAGCAGTGGCGGCAACAAGGCCTGCAGGCGCCGCCGGCCGGGGTCATCGAGCTTGCGCACCAGAGCGGAGGCACGCAGCGCCAACAGCATCTGCGCCGGCTGCGCGGGCTCGGCGAAGCCGGCGCGGCCGAGCGATTCCACCAGCATGGCGCTTTCCGCGCCGTCGTCCCACAACCGGCCGAGATCGATCGTCACCGCAGCGGCGGCGCGGTCCGCGCCCCCAAAAACGAAGCGGTTGAAATGACTGTTGACGGTCGCCCGATGTTCCGCCAGCTCCGCCAGCATCGCGCCCCAGTCCGCGGCAGCCATCGCGAGCGCGATCCGCTGTTGCGAGAGCTCATCCGCGGGAAGCTGGTGAACCTGGCCATCGGCGAGCATCTGCAGGCAGTTCTCCAGCCGCCGCAGGTAGAGATACGACGCGCGCAGCTCCGCGACGGCCGTATCAGGCATGAGCCGCAGCTCGCCGAGCATGCTCAGAGCCTCGAGGAGCGAGGTCGTCTGCAGCCGCCGCTCGCGTCCGCCGCGAATGAGCTGGAACGCCTGCACGATGAACTCGGCCTCACGAATTCCGCCCGGCCCCAGCTTGATGTGACCGGCGAGCTCGCGCCGCTCGACCTCGCGCTCGATGAGGGCCTTCATCTCCCGCAGGCTCTCGAACACACCGTAATCGAGATAGCGGCGGTAGACGAAGGGGCCGAGCGCCGAGCCGCGGATCTCGGCATAGCGGTCGGCCGCGGTGACCGGACGCGCCTTCACGTAGGCGTAGCGCTCCCAATCCCGCCCGTGCAGCGGCAGGTAATCCTCCAGCGAGGCGAAGCTCGCCACCAGCGGCCCGCTGTCGCCGAAAGGGCGCAGCCTCATGTCCACCCGCAGCACGAAGCCGTCGTGGGTCGCGGTCTCCAATAGCCGGATGAGACCCTGACCGAGACGAGTGAAGAACTCCTCATTCGCGATCGGCCGCGGACCGTCGGTCTCGCCGTGCTCCGGAAAGAGCAGCACCAGGTCGACATCGGAAGAAAAATTGAGCTCGCGGCCGCCGAGCTTTCCCATCGCGAGGACGACCAGCGGCTGCACCACGCCAGCGGCAGAGCGCGGCTCACCATATCGGGTCGTGAGCGCCAGCCGGGCATGCTCGACCGAAACCCGGATGGCTGTATCCGCGAAGTCGGAAAGCTCGGTGAGCGTCTCCTCGACCTCCGCCCAGCCCGCCAGCGCGCGCCAGGCGATCCGCACCATCTCGCGCCGGCGCCAGCGTCGCAGGGCGGCGAGCATGTCCGCATCGGAACCGGAGTCCGCGGCCGGAGCACGCGCGGCGTAGTTGCCGGGGCCGGAGCGATGGCTCAACGCGTAGTGGCTCATCAGATCGTCCAGCAGCCCGGCGTCGGCCACACATGCCTGCGCGACGAAATCACTGGCGACCAAAACGCGCGGCAGCGAGTCGCGAACGGCGGCGGGCAGCGAGCCCCACCGCCCGGGCGAGGCGGCCTCGAGGGCGTCCAGCTGACGCTGCAGGCACGCCTGCAGCTCCGCATTCAATCCCAATTGTTGTTGCCGAGGTCGTGGATGACAGCCTCACCCAGGCGGCGGGCTGCGCCTCTGAAGGTAGAGGTCTCGGCGTAGATCTGCGCCCCGCTGGCGGCATCGATGGATGCCTTGTGGCCCTCGATCTCGCTGTTCTCGATATGCACGCTCGCATTGCGCGCCCGGATGGCAACACCGCTCGCACTGATGCGGCTGTTGCTGATGTGGAGCTCGCACCCGTCCTCGGCGGTGATGGCATCACCCTCGAAGCGGATGTTCCGGTTGTCGATGTTCAACACCCGCTGTCCCCGGCAGACGATCGGCTCATGGAGTCGCTCGAGCGGAGCATCCGTCACCGCCGTGTCTCCTCCCTGGCTGCCCGCACCGGTCGCGACGATGCTATAGCCCGGTCCCTTGGCGATCACGCGTCCCGCACCCGGCGCCTGCGCCGTTCCCTGACTCGCCGACTGTCCCACCGCCAACCCCGCCATCCCAAATACAACGCCCGCAACAACCGTTGCACCAACGACACGCCTGAATAAAATGTTCATTGCACGCTCCCGCAGCCAGCGCAGTCCTTTCATTATGCGCCGTTCAAAAGCAAATCAATAAGCGGAGCAGGGCCGTTCCCTGGGCCGCAAGGTCGAAAAAGCCACAACGCGTGGCCGGCGCGGATCGCCGGGAGCGATTTGCGCCAATCGAAGAACCCAAAAAAAAAGGCCCGCATGAGCGGGCCTTTAAGATTGCGCGGAATAGGGGGTCTTGCTCCGCGTCTTTCAGGATGGCCACCCGCTTTGGGGTCGGGCGCCTTCCCTAACCAGTGCCGACAAGGTTATCGGCTCATCTGCAAATTATCGATACCTCTTTAGAGGGGTGTCTCCTTACGCCCCAAAAGAGGTTTCGGGAGACAGGTCGACTTCTTACGCGGGCGTTACATGTCCATTCCGCCCATACCGCCGCCCGGCGGCATGCGCGTGGCTGTGATCCTCATCCTTCGGAGCCTCGGCCACCATGACTTCCGTCGTCAGCAGCAGACCAGCCACCGACGCCGCATTCTGCAACGCCAGGCGCGTGACCTTGGTCGGATCGAGAATGCCCTGCTCGATCAGATCGCCGAACTCACCGGAAGCGGCGTTGTAGCCGTACGTGCCCTTGCCTTCCTTGACCTTGTTGAGAATCACGGCGGCATCCTCGCCGGCGTTTTCCACGATCTGCCGCAGCGGCTCCTCGATCGAGCGCGCCAGGATGCGAATGCCGACCGTCTGGTCCTCGTTCGCGCCCTCGAGCTTGTCGAGCGCCTTCAGCGCGCGGATCAGGGCGACACCGCCGCCCGGCACCACGCCTTCCTCCACGGCCGCACGGGTCGCGTGCAGCGCATCCTCGACGCGGGCCTTCTTCTCCTTCATCTCGATCTCGGTGGCTGCACCGACCTTGATGAGGGCGACGCCGCCGGAGAGCTTCGCGACACGCTCCTGCAGCTTCTCCTTGTCGTAGTCGGAAGTGGCCTCTTCGGCCTGCTGGCGGATCGACTCGATGCGGGCCTTGATGTCCGACTGCTTGCCGGCGCCGTCGATGATCGTGGTGTTCTCTTTCTCCACCACGACCTTCTTCGCCTCGCCGAGGTCGTTCAGCGTCGCCTTCTCGAGCGACAGACCGACCTCGTCGGAGATCACGGTGCCGCCGGTGAGGACGGCGATGTCCTGCAGCATGGCCTTGCGGCGGTCGCCGAAGCCCGGGGCCTTGACGGACGCCACCTTGAGAATGCCGCGGATGTTGTTGACCACCAGCGTGGCCAGCGCCTCGCCCTCGAGGTCCTCGGCCACGACCAGCAGCGGCCGGCCCGACTTGGCGACGCCCTCGAGCAGCGGCAGCAGCTCGCGGATGTTGGAGATCTTCTTGTCGACCAGCAGGATCAGGGGCTTCTCGAGCTCCGCGGTCTGGCTCTGCTGATTGTTGATGAAGTACGGCGACAGATAGCCGCGGTCGAACTGCATGCCCTCGACCACCTCGAGCTCGTTCTCGAGGCCCGAGCCTTCCTCGACGGTGATCACGCCTTCACGGCCGACCTTTTCCATCGCATCGGCGATGGTCTTGCCGATCGACTCATCGCCGTTGGCGGAGATCGTGCCGACCTGGGCGATCGACTTCGAGTCCTTGGAGGGCTTGGAGATCTTCTTCAGCTCCTCGACGGCGGTGATCACGCCCTTGTCGATGCCGCGCTTGATGTCCATCGGATTGCGGCCCGCGGAGACGGCCTTCAGGCCCTCGCGGATGATCGCCTGAGCGAGCACGGTCGCGGTCGTCGTGCCATCACCGGCCTCGTCGGAGGTGTGTGAAGCGACTTCCTTCACCATCTGCGCGCCCATGTTCTCGAACTTGTCCTTCAGCTCGATCTCCTTGGCGACGGAGACGCCGTCCTTGGTGACGGTGGGGGCGCCGAAGCTCTTCTCGAGCACGGCATTGCGGCCCTTGGGGCCGAGAGTCGCCTTGACGGCGTTAGCGAGAATGTTGACACCGCGGAGCATCCGCTGGCGGGCGTCATCGCTGAATCTGACTTCTTTGGCAGCCATTTGTCTTGTCTCCGCTTACTTGCTCTCGATCACGGCCATGACATCCTCTTCGCGCATCACGACCAGCTCCTCGCCGTCGACCTTGACTTCCGTGCCGCTGTACTTGCCGAAGAGGATCTTGTCGCCGACCTTGATGTCGAGCGGACGGACCTTGCCGTCTTCGAGAATCTTGCCGTTACCGACCGCGACGATCTTTCCCTGGACCGGCTTCTCAGCCGCGGTGTCGGGAATGACGATGCCGCCGGGGGAGGTACGCTCCTCCTCCAGGCGCTTGACGATGACGCGATCATGAAGAGGACGAATCTTCATGGGGGACGCTCCTAGGATGCTGGTGTTTATGGAAAATAGGAAAATGGGCGCGGGAGCTATTAGCACTCTCCTCACGTGGCTGCTAATGATAGGCGGGGAAGGTCGGATTTCAAGCCCTGGCGGGGGGAGAATTTTCGCGAGGCGGATTATGATCGCCCCGCTGCCGGCCCCCTGGACCCCTGAAGTGACATCCCCCTCGGAACCGAACGAGCCCCTGGTGGTACTGACCACCTGCCCGGATGACGCGGCGGCCGCGAGGATTGCCCGCGACCTCGTGGAATCGGGACTTGCCGCCTGCGTGAACCGGGTTGGGGGCGCTACACTCGACGTATCGCTGGCAGGGAGCCATCCACGATGAACCCGAAGTGCTGCTGGTCATCAAAACGCTCAGTGTCCGGTACTCGGAGCTCGAGATGCGGCTGAAATCCCTTCATCCCTACGATTTACCGGAAATCATCGCCCTGCCGGTCCTTCGCGGGTCCGCGGACTATCTCGCCTGGCTGGGTGCAACGGTGGGCGTATGAGCCGGAAACTGGCCCGTCTGGGACTGGCTCTGCTGCTGCTGGCCATCGCCGGTGGCTTCTACGCCAGGCCTGCCGCGGCGCAGGCCGGCACTGCGGCCGCGGTCGCCGCACTGGCGGGAAATTCCTCGACTGCCCAGCCCAAGTTCCTGCCGGCCGACCAGGTTTTTCACGTCGGGGCCACAGCGGCGGGTGCCCAAGCGATCCGGCTCGACTGGTGGATCCGCGGCGGCTACTACCTCTATCGCAGCCGGCTCAAGATCAGCGCCGGCGACGGGGCCGCGCTCGGGGCACTGCAGCTCCCGGCAGGCCAGATCAAAATGGACCCCTACTTCGGCCGGGAGGAGATCTACCGCAACTCGCTCAGCGGCACCGTGGCCGTGCCGGGGGGCACCGCGGGCCACGCACGTACCCTCTCCCTGCAAGTGACGTATCAGGGTTGCGCGGACGCCGGGCTCTGCTATCCGCCGATCACCAAAACCCTGACCGTGGCCTTGCCTGCCGTGGGCGCGGCGGGACCTGGCACGGGAAGCTCGACCACCAGCTCTTCGAGCAGTGCGTTGTCCGACCAGCAGGGCTACGCGAACGCAGCCCGCTCCGGCAGCCTGCTGGCGATGATCGCCGCCTTCTACGGCGCCGGCCTGCTTCTCGCCTTCACCGGCTGTGTCTACCCGACCATTCCCATCCTCTCCGCCATCATCGTCGGTCAGGGCCGCAAGGTGACCACGGCACGCGCCTTCGTGCTGTCCCTTACCTACGTTCTGGGCATGGCTCTCACGTACACGATCGCGGGTACCGCGTTCGCCGCGTTGGGTGGCCAGGCGCCTGCCGCGGCCTTCGAGCAGCCCTGGATCGTCGCGACCTTCGCAGGCGCTCTTCGTCGCCATGGCGTTGTCGATGCTGGGCCTCTTCACGGTGCAGATTCCCGCGGCGCTGCAGACGAGAATCGCGAACCTCAGCAGCCGGCAGACGGCCGGAACGTTGGGCGGCGTCGCAATCATGGGCGCTCTCTCGGCGCTCCTCGTCACGACGTGCGTGGGGCCGGCGCTGGTCGCCGCCCTGGCTGTGATCAGCCAGACTGGGCAGGTGGCACGGGGCGCCGCCGCGCTGTTCGCCATGTCCATCGGCACGGGCACGCCGCTGCTCATCATCGGCACTTCGGCGGGCAAGCTGATGCCGAAGTCCGGACCCTGGATGGACACGATCAAGCGGTTCTTCGGTGCAGTGATGCTGGGTGTGGCCGTCTGGATGCTCGGCCGCGTACTGCCCGACCGGGTGACTTTGGCGCTCTGGGCCGTGCCGGTGGGTACCGCCGCCGCGGTGCTGTTCATCGGCACGCGGAGTATCAAGGTGGCACGCTGGGCGCTCGGGGCCGGCGCCCTGGTGGCCGGACTCTATGGGGTCGCGCTCATCACCGGCGCGGCGCTCGGGGGCACCAATCCGCTCGCGCCCATTCCCGCCTGGGCCGGGACACGGCAGGCCCTGACTTTCGCTCCCGTGCGCTCGGTGGCCGATCTCGACCGCCAGGTCGCCATGGCCTCGAGCGAGGGTCGGCCGGTCATGGTCGACTTCTATGCGGACTGGTGTACGTCCTGCAAGGAGATGGAGGCGACGACATTTCTCGACCCCGCGGTCCAGCAGACCCTGGCGGGCTCGGTGCTGCTGCGGGCGGATGTCACGTCCAACGATGCCAATGACCGCGCCCTGCTGCAGCGGTTCGGGATCTATCGGGCCGCCGACCATCGCCTTCTATGGCCGCGATGGCCACGAGCGCTCCCGCTACCGGGTGGTCGGCTACATGAAGGGAGCCGAATTCGCGGCTGCCGCTCACGCCGCGTTCTCCTCGCAGCCCGCCTCCTGAGCGGAATGCGTACGCTGCTGACTCGGGTGCTTCCGGCAACCGCGGTCATCATCGCCGCCGGCAGTGCAGGGTTCCTGGCTCACGGGCGCCTGATGAGGCCGGAAATCATGTCGGTTACGGCATCGCTCGCCACAGCTTCGACGCCAGGCACGCGTGGGAAGGAGCCCGCGAATTCCACGGCTACGGTGCCGCCGGCAGACGATGCGGCGCCGCCGAGTCAGCCCATCCCGGACGCTCTGCCGGACATCGCCTTTCGAGATCGGCTGGGCCTCACACGCCACCTGTCCGATTGGAAGGGCCGCCCCCTGCTCGTCAATTTTTGGGCGCCTTGGTGCGCGCCCTGCCGCGCGGAGATCCCGTTCCTCGAGCGCTTGAGCGTACGGCGTGCCCCCGAAGGGCTGCAGGTCCTTGGAGTTGCCGTTGATTCGCGCGCGGCGGTGCTCGACTACGCCCGCCGGGCCGCCATCCAGTACCCTCTGCTCATCGGCGAGCGCCCCGGACTCCAGGCCGTCCGGGCCCTCGGCATGGAGGCGGTCTTCCCGTTCTCGGTATTCGTCGATGCGGGCGGGCGCATCGTGACTCTCAAGATCGGGAAGCTGCTGCCGGATGAGGCCAACCTGATCCTGGATAGCATCGATGACCTCGATCGCAGTCGGATCGACCTGGCGACCGCGAGGCGCCGGATTTCGGACGGGATGGCCAAGCTGGCGACTGCGCGCACTCACGTGTCCGGCGACGCCAGACCGTAACGCCGCAGCGCTCGTTTCGCGGCATTCGCCGCAAAAATCACCCATTTCCTTGGAATTAGAGTAAATTCCGGCGCGTCGCTTGGTTTCGAACACGTGCCCTGTCCCGAATGACCCGTCTGCTGTTGCTCAACGGCCCGAACCTCAATCTGCTCGGTACCCGGGAGCCCGGGATCTACGGAGCCGAGACACTTGAGGCGATCGAGCGGCGGGCGGTGCAGCTTGCGCGGGACGAGGGCCGGGAACTGCTCTGCTTCCAGAGCAATGCGGAGCACGAGCTCATCGCCCGCGTTCAGCGGGCGGCTGCCGATGAAATCGGGGTGCTGATCTTCAATCCCGGCGCCTTCACCCACAGCAGCATCGCACTGCGCGATGCGGTGCTCGGCATGCGCCTGCCGATGATCGAAGTGCACCTCTCCAACCCGCAGGCACGCGAGGAGTTCAGGCACAGGTCCTATTTCTCCGACATTGCCATCGGAGTGATCTCGGGCTTCGGCGCGCTGGGCTACGAGCTCGCGGTGCGGGCGGCCTGCCGCCATCTCGCCTCGTCCTGACCCTTCCAACACGAGTAACAGACCAGGGGGAGCATTCCCGGCATGGACATTCGAAAAATCAAGAAACTGATCGAGCTGCTGGAGGAGTCCGGCATCGCGGAGATCGAGATCAAGGAAGGCGAGGAAGCGGTGCGGATCAGCCGCATGCCGGCCGGAGGCGCGGTGATGCACCCGATGGCGGCGCCTGCCTGGTATCGGGCCGGGCCAGCCCGGCTGGGATCCGGGCCGCGGTGCGGCGCCGATGCCGCTGGCGGCGCCGGCCGAGGCGTCCGGCCAGGAGCGCGGGCGAGAGCGCCGCGAAACCGAAGACCAACGAGCACGTGATCACGGCGCCCATGGTCGGCACCTTCTATGCCAGCCCCTCGCCGGGCGCCAAGGCCTTCGTCGAGATCGGTGACGAGGTGAAGGTCGGACAGGTGCTGTGCATCATCGAGGCCATGAAGATGATGAATCAGATCGAGGCCGATCGAGCGGGCCGCATCACGTCCATCATGGCGCGCAACGGCGACCCGGTCGAATTCGGCCAACCCCTCTTCGTGGTCGAATAAGCGCGGCCACCATGCTGGAGAAGGTCGTCATCGCCAACCGCGGCGAGATTGCTCTGCGCATCCTGCGCGCCTGCCGCGAGCTCGGCATCAAGACGGTAGCGGTGCATTCCACCGCCGATTACAGCCTGAAGCACGTGCTGCTCTCGGACGAGTCGGTGTGCATCGGTCCCCCGCCCTCGGCGGGCAGCTATCTGAACATGCCCGCGATCATCAGCGCCGCCGAGGTCACTGACTCCGTGGCCATCCATCCCGGCTACGGCTTCCTGTCGGAGAATGCGGACTTCGCCGAGCGCGTCGAGAACAGCGGCTTCGTCTTCGTCGGTCCCCGGGCGGAGACCATCCGCACCATGGGCGACAAAGTATCGGCGATCCGCGTGATGAAGAGTCACGGCGTGCCATGCGTGCCGGGCTCGGACGGCCCGTTGGGCGACGAAGCCGAGGAAAATCTGCGCATCGCCCGCGACATCGGCTATCCGGTGATCATCAAGGCCTCGGGCGGCGGCGGCGGACGCGGCATGCGCGTGGTGCACAGCGAGGCATCGCTGCTCAACTCCATCGGCATCACCCGGGCCGAGGCGCGCGCGGCCTTCGGCAACGACCAGGTGTACATGGAGAAGTTTCTGGAGCGGCCGCGTCACATCGAGTTTCAGGTGCTGGCCGACGACCACGGCAACGTCATCCACCTGGGCGAGCGCGACTGCTCCATGCAGCGCCGCCATCAGAAGGTGTTGGAGGAAGCTCCTGCGCCCGGCATCAACGCACGGCAGCGGCGCGATCATGGGCGAGCGCTGCGTCGAGGCCTGCCGCGCGGTCGGCTATCGCAGCGCCGGCACGCTGGAGTTTCTTTATCAGGACGGCGAGTTCTATTTCATCGAAATGAACACGCGCATTCAGGTCGAGCATCCGGTCACCGAGCTGGTCACCGGCATCGACCTCGTCAAGGCGCAGCTCCTCATCGCCGCGGGCGAGCGGCTGGCTTACGTGCAGAGCGACGTGCAGATCCGCGGCCATGCCATGGAGTGCCGCATCAACGCCGAGGATCCCAAGACCTTCATGCCCTCCCCTGGGCCGATCCGCCTGTGGCATGCCCCGGGCGGCCCCGGCATCCGCGTCGACAGCCACATCTATTCCGGCTATCACGTGCCGCCGAACTACGACTCGCTCATCGGCAAGCTCATCGCCCATGGCGACACGCGCGAGACCGCCATCGCGCGCATGAAGAATGCGCTCGCGGAGATGGTGATCGAAGGCATCAAGACCAATGTGCCGCTGCATCAGGAGATCTGCAACCACGCGGCCTTCCAGAAGGGCGGCACCGACATCCATTACCTGGAAAGGCGTTTGGGGCTGAGGTAACGCGTATTTCGGGCATCTTCCTCGAGGTCAGCCTGGATCTCGGGCAGCTTGCGGCGGACGACGCCGAAGCCGCCTGCATCTGCTGCGGAGCGATCGCCGTCACGTTCGTGGACGCCGACGAGCGCGAGCTCTCGCCGGTTCTCGAGCCGGCGCCCGGGGAATTCCGGCTCTGGCCGGCGGCGCGCCTGACGGCCCTTTTCCCTCCGGACGCGGACCGCGAGGCCGTGCTGCGCGCGTTGAGCCGCTCGCTCGGCGTGGATCCGGCGCACCTCCACGCGCGCGCAGTCGCCGATCGCGCTCTGGGAGCGCGAATGGATGCGGGATTTCCACGCGATGCGCTTCGGCCGGCGGCTCTGGGTGTGCCCGCGGCACGAGCGGGTCGAGGAGCCGGGGGCGCGGTGATCGTGACCATGGATCCCGGGCTCGCTTTCGGCACGGGCACGCACCCGACGACGGCGCTCTGTCTCGAATGGCTCGACGCTCATCCGCCGCGCGGCGGCGCGGTGGTCGATTTCGGCTGCGGCTCCGGCGTGTTGGCGCTGGCAGCGCTGCGGCTCGGCGCACGGTCTGCGAGCTGCTTCGACATCGACCCGCAGGCGCTGATCGCGACGCGCGACAACGCCAGCGCGAACGGCCTGAGCGAGCAGGTGAGGCTGTGCGAATCCGCCGCCGCGATTCACGCGCGGCGCCGACCTCTTGCTCGCGAACATCCTCTCCGGGCCGCTGGTGGAGCTCGCGCCCGCGCTTCGCCGACATTTTGCGGCCCGCGGGCACGCTGGTGTTATCGGGTCTCATGGAGCAGGATGTGCCCGAGGTGGAACGCGCATATGACGAGTGGTTTGATATGCACACCTTCGGGGTTCGCGAGAGTTGGGTCTGTCTCTGGGGACGGCGGCAACGGCCGCCCGCGCGACTGAATGTTCACCGTTTGCCCCAAATGCGCCCTGACCCTGGTCGTCACCGCGGCCGATCTGCGCGTTGCGCAGGGCTATGTCCGCTGCGGGCGATGTCTGAACGTATTCAACGCGTTGGTACGGCTGTCCGACGAGCGGCCCGCAGCGCCGGAGCCGGCGTCGGCACCGGACGGCGCCGGAGACCGCGGCCGCACCGCCGCCCCCTGCGCCGACTTCGGCACTCATGGAACCGCCGCTGACGCCACAGACGGAGGACACTGGCGAGATCGAGATCGAGCTGGACAGCGGCAGCGTTCTCGTAACGTCCACGCGCGCGGCCGAGCATGCTCCCACGGAGACCCGGTGCCCGCAAGCACCAGGCGGGGAGCCGCACTCCTACCCCGCCCGAGACAGCCGTTACGGAGACTGGTGCGCAGCCGACGTGGTCCGCACTGCTGCCCGCGGACGCCGAGCCTGCATCGCCCGCGGCCCGCTCCGGATGCACATCAGACCAACACTCCGCGGGAGCCACCACCCGAGAGCGCTTTCGAGCTCGCAACGCGGCCGCGCGCAGGTCTTGGCTGGACGCTCGGTGCCGGCGCGCTCGCGATCGCTCTGGCGCTGCAGGTCGTCAATCATTACCGCGACGCCCTGGCAGCCAACCCGTCCCTCGTGGGACCGCTGAGCGCGGTTTACTCGCTGCTGGGTGTGAAGATTGCTCCTCGATGGAACATCCACGCGTATGAAGTGCGTCAGCTTGGCGCGTCTGTTGAAGGCGCCGCGGCAGGTCAGATCATCGTGCGTGCAAGCGTCAAGAACTCTGCGAGTCGCGCGCAGCCCCTGCCGCTTCTGCGAGTAATTCTGCAGGACAGGTTCGGCAATCGCATTGCAGCACGCGACGTGCCGCCCGTCGATTATCTGCCCTCGTCCGCCCCGCCAGGCTCGCTGCTGGCTGCCGGCGACCGCGTGGATGCGACGATGGCGTTCGTGGATCCGGGACCGCAGGCGGTGGGCTTCGAGATCGACGCTTGCCTGCGACAGCAGAGCGGCGAGGTGGCATGTGCGCACGGACCTTAGTTGATTCTGCGATGGCGCGTGCTATGATTTGGCGCTTCGCGGAGAGGCATATATGACAGAAAGAAAGAGGGGTCGGCAGCGGGACGCCTCTGGCGCCAGATTCAATGGGCACGGGCGCACACTGAACGATCTGCTGCCGCAACGGCCGCTGCTGCCGTTGCGCAGCCACGCCGAGCGCGCGTTGAGTGATTACTTCACCAGCCTCAACGGCTCCCGCCCGGCGGATCTCTACGATCTGGTGCTGCGAGAAGTCGAAGAGCCGCTCTTTCGCGTGGTGCTCGACTACGCGGAAGGTAACCAGAGCCGCGCGGCCGGGATCCTCGGCATCAATCGCGCCACTCTGCGCAAGAAGCTCAAGCAGCTCGGCCTCGCCCATTGACTGCGAAGATGTTGCCCGTACGGCGGGCGTTGCTGTCCGTCTCCGACAAGACCGGCCTGGTGGAGCTGGCGCGCGCGCTGGCGGCGCGCGACGTCGAAATCCTCTCCACCGGAGGCACCGCCGGCCTGCTCGCGGGCAGCGGCCTCAGCGTGCGCGAAGTGTCGGCCTACACGGGATTTCCGGAGATCATGGCTGGCCGCGTCAAGACCCTGCATCCGAAGATCCACGGCGGACTCCTCGGCCGGCGCGGCATCGACGATGCAGGTGATGGCGTTGCACGGCATCCAGCCGATCGATCTGCTGGTAGTGAATCTCTATCCGTTCGCGGAGACGGTCTCACGGCCGAACTGTCGCTACGCCGAAGCGATCGAGAACATCGACATCGGCGGTCCGGCGATGCTGCGGGCCGCCGCGAAGAATCACGAATCGGTGGCCGTGGCCGTCGATCCGGCGGACTATCCCGCACTGCTCGCGGAGCTGGCGGCGCACGACGGCTGCACGACGGCGGCAATGCGATCGCGCCTCGCCGCCAAGGCGTTTGCGCACACCGCGCGCTACGACACGATGGTGGCGAGTTATCTCGCCAGCCGGCAGGAGTCGGCCGCGGAGCGCTTTCCCGCGACGCTGCCGCTCGTCTTCGAGAAGGCGCAGGACCTGCGCTACGGCGAGAACCCGCACCAGCAGGCGGCGCTCTATCGCGAGCCGATGGCGCGCGGGCCCGGCGTCGCGACCGCGCAGATGCTGCAGGGCAAGGATCTGTCGTTCAACAACATCGCCGATGCGGACACGGCCATCGAGTGCGTGCGCCAATTCGAGCAGCCGGCCTGCGTCATCGTCAAGCACGCCAATCCGTGCGGTGTGGCCGTGGCCGGCTCGCCGCGCGAGGCATACGATCGCGCGTATCGCACGGATCCAACCTCGGCGTTCGGCGGCATCATCGCGCTCAACCGGGAGCTCGACGCAGCGCTCGCCGCCGCCATCCTGGAGCGCCAGTTCGTCGAGGTGCTGGCGGCTCCGGCCGTCGCGCCGGAGGCGCTGCGGCATTCTCGCCGGCAAGCCCAACGTCCGGGTGCTCGCCGTCGGCGATCTCGACCGCGCCCCGCCGCCAACGAGGTCGAATACCGCAGCGTCACCGGCGGCTTGCTGGCGCAGACGCGGGATACGGCGCGGGTCGAGCGCCGCGGACTTGACAGTGGTTACCCGCCGCAAACCGACGGAGCGGGAACTGGCCGATCTCCTCTTCGCGTGGCGTGTGTGCAAGTTCGTGAAGTCGAACGCCATCGTGTTCGCGCGCGACGGAGCGACGATAGGCGTCGGCGCGGGGCAGATGAGCCGGGTGTACTCGATCCGGCTCGCCGCCCAGAAAGCGGCCGATGAGAAGCTGGCCGTCGCCGGATACGGTGATGGCCTCCGACGCCTATTCGCCTTTCCGCGACAACATGGATGTGGCCGCCGGATACGGAGTCCGGGCGGTGATCCAACCCGGCGGCTCGAAGCGCGACCCCGAGGTCATCGCGGCCGCCGACGAGCACGGCATGGCCATGGTGTTCACCGGCATCCGCCATTTCCGGCATTGAATTGATGAAAGTCCTCATCGTCGGCTCCGGCGGCCGCGAGCACGCGCTCGCCTGGAAATGCGCCGCATCGCCTCGCGTCGCCGAGGTGTTGGTGGCGCCGGGCAATGCCGGCACCGCCCGGGAGCCGAAGGTGCGCA
This sequence comes from uncultured Pseudomonadota bacterium, assembly GCA_963726045.1. Lineage (GTDB taxonomy): Bacteria > Pseudomonadota > Gammaproteobacteria > Steroidobacterales > Steroidobacteraceae > 13-2-20CM-66-19. The sequence continues at coordinate 922,389 of CAVSAZ010000004.1, read as the reverse complement.
ACGTGCCGGTCCAGGCGACCGACATCGACGGGCTCATCCGCGTTGCCCGCACCGAGGGATGTCGCGCTCACCATCGTCGGACCCGAGGCGCCCCTGGTCGCAGGTCTGGTCGATGCCTTCGAGCGCGCTCGCCTGCGCTGCTTCGGGCCCCGGCAGGCGGCGGCGCGGCTCGAGGGCTCCAAGGCTTTCGCCAAGGATTTCCTGCGCCGCCACCGGATTCCAACAGCGGCTTCGGTCACGGTCACCCGCGACAGCTTCGATCCAGAGATGGTGCGCCGGCAACGGACGCCCATCGTGATCAAGGCGAGCGGCCTGGCCGCCGGCAAAGGCGTGGTGATCGCGGAGACGGCCGCGGAAGCAATCGCGGCCGCGGAGGCAATGCTGTCCGGACGGCTGGGCGAGGCCGGCCGCGAGGTGGTGATCGAGGAATTCCTGGAAGGCGAGGAAGCGAGCTTCATCGTCATGGCGGACGGGTCGCACGTGCTGCCGCTCGCGACGTCGCAGGATCATAAGCGGCTGCAGGACGGCGATCGCGGCCCCAACACGGGCGGCATGGGCGCTTACTCACCAGCACCCGTGGTCACACCGGCTATCCACGCACGCATCATGCGCGAGGTGATCGAGCCCACCGATCCGCGGCCTCGCGGCCGAGGGCATGGCCTACACGGGTTTCTTTATGCCGGCGTCATGGTCGCGCGCGATGGCACGCCGAATGTGCTGGAATTCAATTGCAGGTTCGGGGATCCGGAGACGCAGCCCATCCTCATGCGGCTGCAGTCGGACCTGACAGCCCTGTGCGAAGCCGCTCTCGACGGCCGGCTGGACCAGATCGAGGCGCAATGGGATCCGCGCGCGGCCCTCGGCGTGGTGATGGCGGCCGAAGGCTACCCCGACGCGCCACGCACCGGGGATGTGATCCTGGGACTCGATGAGGCCGCGAAGCTTCCCGGAAAGATATTCCACGCCGGGACGCGGCTCGCCGGCGATCAGGTGCTGGTGAGCGGCGGCCGGGTGCTCTGCGCCACCGCAATGGGCGCTACCGTCGCCGAAGCTCAGCAGACGGCGTATGCGCTGGCCGATGCCGTGCACTGGCCTGGGGCGATCTATCGCACGGACATCGGCTACCGTGCAATCGCGAGTCGTTTGTAAATTTGGCGCAGGCGCGCGCTGAAGCGCGCCGCGGGCGTGAACGGCCGCTTAATCGGCTCCCGTCAATTCCTCCTGCAGTGGGCGTAGCGGCCACGAGGCGCACAATCAAGCGCTGGTACGGTCGTTGCATTACTCGTCATGGAAATGGGGAGGAGCACGACAATGACTGCGATGCACACCGTATCCGATCGTTTCGCGTCCTGGCTCGAGAGCGAGTACTGCGCCTCAGTGGCGGCAACCCTGCTGGCACGCACCGAATACTTCGAGCTGTTGGAGGATGCCATGGTGCCGCCGGCACGCCTGGCGCAAAGCGCTCACCGCCTGGCGCGAGCACGCCAGCCACACCGAGGTCATCGGCGGGCTGGTGGGTACTGCGTAGACTGGCGAAAATCGTCGAGACGATTTTCGCAAGACTCCTAGCATTTCACCGCAGGCCCGGGAACGGCCCGGGCCTGCTATGCACTTGGAAATAGCCGCTAGCGCTTCATCGCCTCGAAGAATTCGCTGTTCGATTTCGTGTCCTTCATCTTGTCGAGCAGGAACTCGATGGCGGCGAGCTCGTCCATCGGGTGCAGGAGCTTGCGCAGGATCCACATCTTGGCGAGCTCGCCCTGATCGGTGATGAGCTCTTCCTTGCGGGTGCCGGAGCGGTTGATGTTGACCGCCGGGAATACGCGCTTCTCCGAGATGCGCCGGTCGAGATGAATCTCGCTGTTACCGGTGCCCTTGAACTCCTCGTAGATCACGTCGTCCATCTTCGAGCCGGTATCGATCAGGGCGGTCGCCAGGATCGTGAGGCTGCCGCCTTCCTCGATATTGCGCGCGGCGCCGAAGAAACGCTTCGGCCGCTGCAGCGCATTGGCGTCGACACCGCCGGTCAGCACCTTGCCCGATGAGGGCACGACCGTGTTGTAGGCACGCGCCAGGCGGGTGATCGAGTCGAGCAGGATCACCACGTCCTTCTTGTGCTCGACCAGCCGCTTCGCCTTCTCGATGACCATTTCCGCGACCTGCACGTGGCGGGCGGCGGGCTCATCGAAGGTGCTCGATACCACCTCACCCTTGACGGTGCGCTGCATCTCGGTCACTTCCTCCGGCCGCTCGTCGATGAGCAGTACGATGAGGTAGACCTCGGGATGATTGGCGGTGATGGCGGTGGCGATGTTCTGCAGCAGCATCGTCTTGCCCGCCTTCGGCGGCGAAACGATCAGGCCACGCTGGCCTTTGCCGATCGGCGCCACGAGATCGATAGTGCGGGCGGTGAGGTCCTCTGTCGAGCCGTTGCCGCGCTCGAGCTTCAACCGCTTGGTGGGATGAAACGGCGTCAGGTTCTCGAACAGAACCTTGGCGCGCGAGCTGTCGGGCGAGTCGAAGTTGATCTCGCCGACCTTGAGCAGCGCGAAGTAGCGCTCGCCGTCCTTCGGCGGACGGATGAGTCCGGAGATGGTGTCGCCGGTGCGCAGGTTGAAGCGGCGGATCTGGCTGGGGCTGACGTAGATGTCATCGGGGCCGGCCAGGTAAGAGCCGTCGGCGGAGCGCAGGAAGCCGAAGCCGTCCTGCAGGATCTCGAGCACGCCGTCGCCGTAGATGTTCTCCCCATTGCGCGCGTGCGCCTTGAGGATGGAGAAGATGATGTCCTGCTTGCGCGAGCGGGCGAGGCTTTCGAGTCCCATGGACTCGGCGACCTTGACGAGCTCGTGGATGGGCTTCGCCTTGAGCTCCGTGAGGTTCATCGACCGCCGCGATTGCTGCAGCTCCGCGGGACTGATGATCTCGGAGTCGTCGGCGTCGAAGGCCTCCGGCTCGTGCATCAGATCGTCGGGACGGCCGCCACCGTTGCCATTGGCGCGGTTGCCGTCACGGTTACCGTCGCGGTCACGACCGCCGCCGACCGCCACCGCCACCGCCACCGTGGCGCGGACCCTTGGGCCGGTTACGACCCTGATTGCCTAGGTAGCCTCTCATTTTCGGGCCTGCGCGCCGGCGGCGTCATCGAGATTGCTGTCCAGGAAGGCTGCCAGTTGGGACTTGGACAGGGCCCCGACTTTCTGGGCCTCGACCGTGCCGTTCTTGAACAGAATCAATGTGGGGATGCCGCGGATGCCGTACTTCGGCGGCGTATGCGGGTTCTCGTCGATATTCAGCTTTGCGATCTTCACGCGGTCCTGGTATTCACCTGCGATCTCATCCAGGATCGGCGCGATCATCTTGCAGGGACCGCACCACTCCGCCCAAAAATCGAGGAGCACGGGCTTGTCGGACTTGAGGACGTCCTGTGCAAAGGTGGCGTCACTGGTATGCACGATGTGCGAATTGCTCACGCGGTTCAATCTCCGTCGAATGCAGAGTGCGAAAGGTTGTGTTCTTCGGTACTTACGAAGGACTTGGATTGGGAGAACGGGTGGGGGACCGGGAAAGTCCGTGCCAGAAGCACCCGTCAAACGGTTACACTAACTCGTGAAATGAGTATGAGCTTGAGCCTATTAGGAAAAGCCTGCTGGGAAGATACCGGGTCCGGCAGGTGGGGGCCGTTGGCCCGCCGTCTTGATTCGCTTTGTAGCGCTTCCGGGCCGATTTTGCAAGGCCCGCCAACCCGATCGAGTAACAGTATAAGTCCTTATTGATGACTGATCCACACTCTTCGACCTTCAACAGCCTCGGCCTGTCCCCGCCCGTATTGCAGGGTATTCACGACGCCGGGTTCACCCTCTGCACTCCGATCCAGGCCCAGACCTTGCCGATCGCGCTTGCCGGCCGGGACGTGGCCGGCCAGGCCCAGACCGGCACCGGCAAGACCGCCGCGTTCCTGGTCGCCCTGTATCACACGCTGCTCACCCACCCGGCGCCCGCGAGCCGCGGCCCGACGTCCATTCGGGCGCTCATCGTGGCGCCGACGCGAGAGCTCGCAGTGCAGATCCATCACGACGCCGAGACGCTGGGGCGGCACACAGGCCTCAAGCACGCGGTGGTCTACGGAGGCATCGACTACGAGAAGCAGCGGCGGCAGCTCTCGGAAGGCATCGACGTGCTCATCGGCACGCCGGGCCGCCTCATCGATTACTACAAACAGCATGTCTTCGACCTGAAGCACGTGCAGGTTCTGGTCCTCGACGAGGCCGACCGCATGTTCGACCTCGGCTTCATCGCCGACATCCGCTACATCCTGCGGCGCCTGCCGCAACCGCAGCGCCGACAGTCGATGCTCTTCTCGGCGACGCTGTCATACCGGGTGCTGGAGCTCGCATACGAGCACATGAACAACCCGGAGCTGGTGCGCATCGAGCCCGACAAGATGACCGTCGATCGCGTACGGCAGATGATTTACTACCCGTCCATGGAGGAGAAGATTCCGCTCCTGGTGGGCCTGCTTCGCCAGAGCGAAGCACGCCGCACCATGATCTTCGTCAACACCAAGCGCATGGCCGAGCGGCTGGAGAGTGTCCTCAGGGCCAACGACTTTCACGCCCAGGCGCTGTCCGGCGATGTCCCGCAGGCGAAGCGTCTGCGGTTTCTGCGGGACTTCCACAACGGCGATCTGGCCGTGCTGATCGCGACCGACGTCGCTTCGCGCGGACTGCACATCCCCGATGTCAGCCATGTCTTCAATTTCGACCTGCCGCAGGATGCGGCCGATTACGTCCACCGCATCGGACGTACGGCACGGGCCGGCGCCGAAGGGGATGCCATCAGCTTCGCGTGCGAGGAATTCGCGGTGTCGCTGCCCGGATATAGAAAGCTATATCGGCCACAAAATTCCGGCGGCGCCGATCGGCGCGGGCATCCTGGCCACGGGACTCGTCGCGGGGGAGATGCCACAGCGTCCGCGGCGGCGCATGCACGGCGGGGAGCGCCGGCATCCTCCATCGGGACACTCCGGCTCGGGTCACCCGGGAGGACATTCCGGGGCTCGCGCCGGCCATTCGGCAGCGGATTCGGGCCACGCGGGGCGCCCGCGACGCAAGCCACGCGGCAAGCCGCACGGCGGCAGATAGCTCGGAACTGGGGCCGACAGCGGTCCTTTCAAGGCTCCCGGCGCCATGGAGGCGTATCATGCGCGCTGGGTACGCCGGAAAAACCATGGCGGAAACCGAAGACAACGTCGACCGCGAGCTGTTCCGCAACATGGAAAAGCTGCGCCAGCTGCGCATCGAGCATCGTGATCTCGATGAAGTGATCACGCGCCTGTCGCTCGATATCCACATCGACGAGCTGCAGCTCAAACGACTGAAAAAGCGCAAGCTGATGCTGAAGGATCAGATCACCCGGCTGGAGAGCGAGCTCATCCCCGACCTCAACGCCTAGGTTTATTGGCGCAAATCGCTCCCGGCGATTTGCGCGGCCAGCCGTCTGGCTTTCTCGATCTCGCGGTCCGGGGAACGGCCCCTGAGCCGCTTATTGGCTGCTTTCGCACGATGCCTGTCGAAATCACACCGGACATTTCGCTGCCCGACCGAGACCTCTCGTGGTCGTTCGTGCGCGCATCAGGTCCGGGCGGACAGAACGTCAACAAGGTCGCAACGGCGGCGCAGCTGAGGTTCGACCTCGCCGGCACGCAATCGCTCGAGCCGGCGGTCAAGCAGCGGCTGCGATTCCTGGCCGGCCGGCGGGTGACCGAGGACGGGGCCCTGCTCATCGTGGCGCGCAATCAGCGCACGCAGGAGGGCAACCGGCGCGAGGCGCTCGAGCGGTTGGCCGAGCTCGTGCGCCGGGCAGCGGTCGCCCCGAAGGCGCGCAAGCCAACGCGGCCGACGCGCGCCTCGCGGCAACGGCGGCTGCAGACACGAAGACCCAGCGGCGCACGACCAAAACACCTCCGCGCCCGCGTGCGCTGGGACGAGCAGTGATTGATGTAGGCACATGGATGTGCCCCGCCGCCGCAGGTGGCGGAGCCCGGGCAAAAACCACGTTCACTTTTGCCTGAGGCGCGCTGGGCCGGGCAGGAGCCCGGATCCAGCGCTTAGATAAGCCGCCGAGTCCTGCGCGAATCGCATGACGGAGTGGCGGATCTGCTCGCTCAGCACGAACTGCGCGTCGGCCGCCACCCGCATCAGCACCTCGTCGAACTCGAGCTTGCCCGCGGTGCTCGAGCGGATCACACCGCGGCGACGCAGCAGATCGATGAAATTCTCGAACAGCGTGCGGTCGAAGAACTCGGGGGAGTTGAGACCATAGAGCATCGCGATGCGCTGGGCGTTCAGCTGGCAGCGCTCCTCCAGCACCGATTGCGTGATCTCACCGCTGCCCGCGGCGACGAGCTGCGCGATGGCCAGATAGTAGCGCTCGATCGTCTGGATGGTGGCCTGCGCGAGCACCGACAGCTGCATGGCCTCGCCCGAGGCGGGCGGCGGCCGGCGCCACACGGTTCGCGCGGCATCGGACTGGATCAGGCCGCAGTGCTGCATGCAGTCGAGCACGCCATCGACCACGGCGGGAAGCTCGTCCTCGCTCCAGGGGAGGAACAGCTCCGCGGCGATATAGGGATAGATCCGCCAGGCGAGGCGCTGGATGTCTTCGTGCCGCACCTCGGCATTGCTGGCGAAGACGCATGCCAGCAGGGAGGGCATGGCGAAGAGATGCAGCACGTTGTTGCGGTAATAGGTGGCGAGCACGGCGCTCTCGTCGCTCATGCGCACGATGTCCCCCAGCGGATGCTTCTGGCGCTGCAGCACTTTCATTGCCTCGCCGTAGGCGATGATGCCGGCGCCGCTGAGGTCGGTGAGGGTGACGCGGGCGCTGTAAGGAAACCCCCGCAGCAGCGCGCGATAGAGGTCGATCTGACGCTCGAGGTCGGCCTCCGGAAGAGCCTGCCGCGGCATGGCGAGCAGGATGATCGCCGAGCAGATTGATCGGATTGACGGCGGCGGCGGCATTGATGTTGCGCATGATGCGGCCCGCGAGGTCGTCCACCGCGGCGGCAATCCACGGCGCACGGGCCTCCTCGTCGAACGCTCGCGTGCGCCACCCGCCGTCGTGGCGATCGAGAACGTCCGCGAGCGCGATCGGCTCGCCGAGATTGACGTACACACGACCGAAGCGCTCCCGCAGCTTTCGCAGAGCGCGTATCAGGCCGAGCACGCTCTCCTTCTCCTTGGGCTTGCCGGACAGCTCGCCGATGTAGGTGGCGCCTTCGACGACGCGCTCGTAGCCGAAATACACCGGCAGGAACACCACCGGGCGCGCGGGGTCGCGCAGGAAGCTGCGCACGGTCATCGACAGCATGCCGGTCTTCGGCTGCAGCAGGCGGCCGGTGCGGCTGCGGCCGCCTTCGATGAAGTACTCGATGGAATGGCCCCGCGCCATGATGGCCGCGAGGTACTTCATGAAGACGACGGTGTAGAGGCCGTTGCCGCGGAATTTGCGGCGAATGAAGAAGGCGCCGCCCATGCGCAGCAGCCGGCCGACGATGGGCAGATTCAGATTGATGCCGGCCGCGATGTGCGGCACGGGATAGCCGTTGACGTAGATGACGTAGGACAGCAGCAGATAGTCCATGTGGCTGCGGTGGCACGGCACGTAGACGATCTCGTTGCCCTGCGCGGCGCGCTCGAGAGTCTCCAGATGCCCGACCGCGACGCCGTCATAGAGGCGATTCCACAGCCAGGTCAGCAGACGCTCGAGGAATCGAACGAAGGCATGCGAGTAGTTGGCGGCGATCTCTTCCGCGTAACGCGTGGCCTGCAGCAATGCCATGCGCCGCGTGAGTGACTTCTCGCGCATCTCCTGAGCGACGGCGGCGCGCACGGCGCGCGTGCGCAGGATGCGGGTGACGATGGTGCGCCGGTGGGAGAGGTCGGGCCCGATGCGCGCGGCGCGGTGCTGAGCATACAGACGCGCGCAACGAGCGCGCGACCCTGCGGCCGCGCACCGAGAGCCCGGTCTCATCGCCGAGGAGGCTGCGCAGGGAGATGGGCTCTTCCAGCTCGACGAGAGTGTTGCGGCCGTTGAAGACCACCTGCAGGAGCTTGCGGGCACGGCTGGTGAGCGCCCAGTTCTCCACCAGCAGCAGCCGGAACCAGGAAGCTTCGCGCTGCGGCGCGCGTCCCCAATAGACCGCGACCGGCACCAGCTCGATGTCGAAGTTGGGGTCGGCGTCGAGCGCCGCGAGCATCTGCTCGAGCTGCGGCGGCGGACGGCGGTCGAGCCGCTCGTCCCAGAAACCGCGCGGCCGGCTCAGGTAGAAATACGAGCGCAGATCGGAGGAGTCGCCGAAGCAGGCGCTTGCGCGGGCGCGGCAGCTTCAGCCGCACGCAGGCGCGCTGCAGGATGGCGAGGTCGGTGAGGCTGCGCCGCTCGAGCACGTAGCACACGGCGGCAGCGCGGCTCTGCAGGCGGGCCGGGATGTCCTCGGGCAGGACCCGGTATCGCACCCATATCGCGAGCACGCGATGCAACAGCCAGTTCAACCCCGCCCCCTGGGACTGCTATTCGAAGGCCAGCGCCGGAAGGTCTAGCGCAATCAGGAAGTACTCGAAGAGATACTGAATGACGCGGATCTGATTGTGCAGGTTGTGGTCGCTCTCCAGAAGGTGCAGCGCGGCGCGATAGGTCTGCGCGAAGCGCACGCTGTGCTCGATAGGGGACGACCTCGTCCCGCCATCCGTGGACCACTGTTGCCGGACAATCGAGCACGCCCTGGCGCAGCTCCGGCAGGCCGGGCATGTAGAGGGCCGGCGCCATCAGAAAGACGCCGCGCGCATGCAGCAGCGACGCCGAAGCCACGGCTACATAGCCGCCGAGGCTGGAGCCGACGAGCACCAGGTCGCCCGCCAGCTCCTTGCAGAACTCGACCAGTCGCGCGACACGCTGGCGTGGATCGTCGAGCCCGCGGTAATCGACGGAGTGCGCTTCGTATCCTTCGCTGCGGGCGACTTCGGCGAGCGAGGAGATCTTTCGTCCCCAGGGCCCGCTCTCCTTGCCATGGGAGAAGACCACGTGCCGTCCGGATCATGACCACCTCTGCCGCTGCGGCGGCGGCGGCGGCTTTGGGGTCGGTCGGTGTATCGCCCTGGCTCATCGGGGCGAATCATGCACGCATGTAGTACAGAATGGGAAGCCACAGCAGCCTGTGACCCAGGCAAAGCGACGTGCCCCGCCAGCGCAGGGGGCGGAGTCTCGAGCAAAAACCACGCTTTTTGATCGAGACGGCGCTGAGCCCATGCAGGCCCGGATCCAAGCGCTTACCGATAGTCCATCTTCTTGAGAATAGTGGTTTCTATTTCCCATTCCACGCGCTGGCGCGACGTGGCCAGCCGGTTGACGCTGACCGGGCGCACGCGGCTCGCGGCCGGATGGTGGGTGACCAGCCACGCATCGAACTCCGCGGGCCTGCTGGTCGCGAAGCCGAACAACAGATTGACACGCCCGCCGGCGATCGTGTCCGGGCGGTTGACGCGCTCGTCGCAGATGACGAAGTGTCGATCACCGGCATCGGCGCCGGCGAATGCGCCCTGCTCCGACAACACTTCGAGAAACGTGTCGATCAGCGAGTGCGCGCGGGCCCAGGTTGTGGGCCCATTCTGCTCCAGCAGCACCCAGCGGGTGCCACGCTCGATGCTCGCTGCCACCCACAGCCCCAGGCGTCGCGCCGCCAGATACTTCCAGCCGGTGGACCCGCTGCCTCCCGACCGCCAGCGTACGTGCCTCGACCCGAACGCCGCCGCTGCCAGGAACAGTGCGGGGCACTGACAGCGTGTTGATTCCAACCTGGGCAAGCCGCATGCGATCGGCGTCGGCGACGGGTACCGCCGGCTGCATGCCCGGGCGCAGTGTCACTTCCGGGCTCTCGACCGCCGACCACAGCGGGGTCGTCTCGTCGCAGCGCGCCAGCATGCCTGCAACGGCACCGCAGGAAGCAAAAGTCTCCAGCCGCCCGCGCAACCGATCGAGAGCCTGGACACGCGGGTAGTACATCAGCGCGTTGTCGCTGCGAAACGGCCATGCGCGCATGCCATCGAGAGCGGCGCGCGCGGCGGTCCAGGATGCGGGCGGGTCCACGATCAGCATGGCGTGACGTTCGCGGCAGTAACGCGCCGCGACCAGCAGCGCGCTGAGACCCACGTCCTGCTCCCGCGCGAGGGGCGGAATGCAAAGAAAGTTGAAGCCGTCAGCGGCTCTCAGGGCGAAGAGCCCCGTGCCGGCCGCCGCCGATCCGATGATGTCGTAATCTGTGAGTGGGCCGCCATCGTCGCCATCCGCGTTGGAGAAGGCGTACCCGATCCCTGAGCCACCGGGCCCCGTGGAGCGGTCCGGGCGCGGCGCCGGCAGCGGCTCGACCGCGCGGACCAGGCGCGATTGCGGCAGAAGATCGGCGAGACTGCGGCCCCCGGGGTCCGGGCGCAGGGTCGCGCGGCGGTAGATCTCCTGATCCTCGATGAGCTCCGAGGTCGCCGAACGGATCCGCTGGATGATCAGGTTGAAGCGATCGGTGTCGCCTTCGGGAATGCCGTCGTAGTCGACCGATGCCCGCAGATACTCTCTGGTGCCTGGATTGACGCCGGCGAGGCGGACCGAACCGGCACCGGCCGGCAGCGTGATGGTGGGCGGCCGGGCGCCGTTGGCGACTCGCACGACGATGGCGCGGCCGCCGCCGTGATCGAAGAACTGCTCGACCGCGTAGGAGATGGTCGACGGTTGCCACAAGCCGCCGAACACCTGTTGGAATTCGGCGAAGCTCGTGACCGACACGGGTCGATGCACCGGCCCCTTGAGAGTGCGGCCGACGAAAGCGGTGACGGCGGTCGGGAGCCGCGCGATGATCGGCTCGGTCCGGGTTCGCGCGAGCTCCAGACTGGGCGCGCCGCGTTCAACCACTGAGTGAATCCCCGCCGCGTTCTTGTTATTAGCGCGAACTCTACCACAGCGCCGGAGCCTGCGCCGAATCATGAAGCGCCACGACCCAAGTCACCGGCAGGGATGTGCCCCCGCCGCCGTAGGTGGCGGGGAGCTGCAGGCAAAAAACCGCGCTTTTTGCCTGCGGCGCGCTGGGCCGGGCAGGAGCCAGGAGCCAGCGTTTCGTACTAGTTGCGGGTGGGCCCCGTGGCGGCGGGCGTGGTCGTGGGAGCGGCGTGCTCACTGCCGGACGCGGCGCTGTCTGAAGCACTCTGGTCCGTGCCGGACATGAGCTTGTTGAACTCGGCATCGGTCATCGGCAGGTCCGTCTTGCCATCCCACGTCGAGCCCGCGGGCAGAACGTTCTGCACCAGCGGCACGCGCGCGAGCACCTGCTCGAGACCGTCACCGCCGCGGCGGTCGACTTTCTGCCCGGAGTTCTGCTGCGCGGTTTGGTCGGTGGTCTGATCGGCAGTCTGATCGGTGTTCGCGGCGACGGCGGAGACCGGGATCGGTACGCCGACCGGAGCGGCCACCAGCTGCGCGACTCGATCCCAGTCGATGCTGTCGTGATGGCGCTTGAGCTCGACCCGCTGGTCGTGGGTCAGGGTGACAGCGAGCAGTCGGCGCGCTTGCTTGTTCCAGGGACGCTTGTCGTCCTCCAACGGTCCGGCCGACTGCAGGTAGAGACGTCCATCCTTCACGCCGAAGACATATGGCTGGTTCACGACCCGTACCTCGGTGCCATTCGGCACCATCCTGAATATCTGCGCGATGTCTTCCGGAAACAGGTGAACGCAGCCGTGGCTCACCCGCAAGCCGACACTGACCGGCTTGTTGGTTCCGTGAATCAGATAGCCCGGCCAGCCGAGATGCAGCGCGTAGTTGCCGAGCGGATTGTCAGGTCCCGGTCCCATGACCTTCGGGAGGATGTCCCCCTCCTGACGGTGCTCGGCGATGATCGAGGGCGGGACGTGCCAGACGGGATTCTTCTCGTGCCAGACGACGTGGGTGACCCCGATCGGCGTCTTCCAGCCCTGCCGGCCGATGCCGACCGGGTGGGTGATGACGACTTGCGGCTGATGCCGCGTTTGTGGGTCGGGAAGTAGAAGAACGCGCATCTCGGCAATGTTGACGACGATGCCCCGATGCGGAGCATCCGGCAGGATGTACTGCGTGGGCACGACCACCGCAGTACCGGGCTTGGGGATCCAGGGATCGACGTTGGGATTCGCGCGGGTCATCTCCCCGAGGCCGACATTGAATCGCCTGCCGATGTCGCTCAGGGTCTCGTCCTTGCCGATCTTCACGATCTGCAGGCTGCCGACGACGTCCTGTCCCGGCGCCAGCACGAACCGCTCCGTCTGCACCGGAAGAGGCGCCGGAGGCGCAACCGGCGCGACTTTCTTGGGCGTGACCGCAACAGGACGCGGCGGCGGGCGCAGCAGCGCGCAGGCACCGAGGGCCAGAGCCAGGGCGCCCACCAGGGCAATGCGAGCAACGGGAACCTTCATCGTTGCCGATTATGGCATTTCGGCCATGCTATAGCCCGTCAGGGATCCGCGACCCGGCGCCGCCCAACCTCGCTCCGTGCGCCGTGCGAAAGCACATCAGGGAGCGGCCCAGAGCCGTTCCCTGGGCCGCGGGTTCGAAAAGGCTGAAGGGCGTGGCCCGCGCAAATCGCCGGGAGCGATTTGCGCCAATGGAAGAACCCCCAAAAAAAACCCCCGGTCCGTTAGGGCCGGGGGTTCGAAATGCGGACTTTCGATGAAGGGAAGGAAGTCCGCTAGGGGATACCGATCAAGCTCAATGCAATCGTGCCCAATGCAGAATCTTGATCTCTTCCGAGTCGAGATCGAAGCTCTGCGCGAGCAGACACCGCAGCTCGCGCGTGCCGCCGCCGGTTTCCAGCGGATGCCGCAGCTCCACCACTCCGCTCCACTCACCCGCCACCGGCGCGGTCAGCACCTGCGGACCATCGGTGAGGAAGTGCGTGTAGTACTTGGTAGCCACGGTGGAAAGCGTAGATTTCGCCGCGCCACGGCGTCCGTGACCGGTTCCACAGAACCCCCGGGTTTTGACAAAATCGTCGACATGGGACGATTCCGTGCAGCCGCGCCTGCGGCTTCCAAATACATAACGCCCGAGGGCGAGCAGCGCCTGCGCGCAGAGCTGGAGCAACTCTGGCGGCACGAGCGGCCGCGGGTGACTCAGGCTGTGTCCGAGGCGGCGGCCCAGGGAGACCGCTCCGAGAACGCCGAATATACTTATGGTAAACGCCGGCTGCGGGAGATCGACCGGCGGGTGCGCTTTCTGCGCAAGCGCCTCGACGGCATGGTTGTCGTCGACCAGCCGCCCTCGGATCGCAACAAGGTGTATTTCGGCGCCTGGGTCACCGTGGAGGCCCACGACGGCACACAATCGAGCTACCGCGTTGTTGGGCCCGACGAATTCGACCGCGAGCCTGGCTATATCAGCATGGACTCACCGCTCGGACGCGCACTGCTGCGTCGAAGCTTGGATGACGAAGTCACTGTCGAGCTGCCGACAGGCAGCCGCACGCTGGTCATCGTGAATATCGAATACCCGCGAGAGGAATGAGGTCAACTCGCCCGACATGGAGCGGCCCAGGGCCGCTCCCTGGCCCGCGGGGTCGCGCGGTTGGAAACGGTCACGGGGCGCGCGCTCCTCACCCCTTCGGGGCCGCTGAAGCGTCCAAAATCGCTCCAGGCGATTTTGTCAGCCAATCGACGAATATCACCAGGCAACGCGAACGTTCTTGAACTGCCAGGGATCGGTCTTGTCGAGGTCTTCGGGGAACAGGCGCTCGCGCTCGTGCAGCGGCGTCCAGTCGGTATAGCGACCGACGACGGGGCCGAGGTACGGCATGCAGATTTCCAGGTTGCGCCGGAAGTCGATCTCGTCGGGCTCGACGATGCCGCAGTTCGGGTTCTCCATTGCCCAGACGACGCTGGAGAGCACGGCAATGGTGACCTGCAGGCTGGTCGCATTGTTGTAGGGCGCGAGCTTGCGCGCCTCCTCGATCGAAAGCTGCGAGCCGTACCAGTAGGCGTTCTTCTTGTGCCCGGCGAGCAGGACGCCGAGCTCGTCGACGCCACCCACGATTTCGTCCATCAGGATGCGCTGGCGCTCCTGCTGCACGTAGTTGCGGCCGGCGAGCTCGTGAACGGACATGATGGCGGAATCGCAGGGATGGTAGGCGTAATGCACCGTCGGCCGGTACACGACCTGCGCGCCGTCGCGGACGGTCAGGTAGTCGGCGATGGAGATGGCCTCGCCGTGCGTGATGCAGAAGCCATGGAAATGACCGGCGCGGGGCGTCCACGTGCGCACACGCGTGCCGGCGCCAGGCTGCATGAGGTAAATGGCCGCCATGCAGCCGAAGTCATGCCGCTTGCCGTCACGGGGGAAGTTGCGCTCGTGAGTGCCCCAGCCCATCTCGCTGGGCTGCGCGCCCTCGCTCACGAAGCCGTCGATCGACCAGGTGTTGACGAACTCGCCGGGCTCCTTGGGGACGCGCGCGACCTGGGTGTCGCGCTCCGCGATGTGAATCACCTTGACGCCGAGCTGACGCGCGAGCTCGCCCCAGTCGGCGCGGGAAGCGGGTTTGCCGGCGTCCACCTGGGCGTCAGCGGCGATATTCAGCAGCGCCTGCTTGACGAAATGCGACACCAGCCCCGGGTTGGCGCCGTGCGTGAGCACCGCGGTCGGTGCACGTGCATTGCCCGGCCGCATGGCCAGGGCTTCTTCGCGCATGGCGTAGTTGGTGCGTCGGCCCGCGGGGACGGTCGGATCGGTATAGCCTCCCGGCCAGGGCTCGATGCAGGTGTCGAGGTACATCGCACCCTTCTCCCAGCAGAGCTTGACGAGTGCGATGCTGGAGACTTCCACCGAGACGTTGATCAGGAAATCGCCGCGTCCGAGCAGCGGGTTGAGAATCCGCCGGTGGTTCTCGCGAGTGAGACGCTCCTTGATGAAACGGATGCCATAGCTCGCTGCCTCGGCATTGCCCTTGTCTTCCGCGGTCACGATGGTGATCCGCTCCGGAGCGATGCCGATGTGGCGCAGGATGAGGGGCAGCAGGCCCTGCCCGATGCTGCCGAAGCCAACGATGAGAATGCGGCCGGGGAACTCTACGTGAATCTGGTGCTCGGTCATGATGCGGATAGGTTACCCGATCAACGCCGCCAATGAGGAGGATACGTGCGCTCGTAACCCGGCAGCGACTCGATGCGCGCGACCCAGCGGGCGACCGCCGGATAGTTCACCTCCACGGGCATGAATCGGGACGCCAGCTCCCGCGCCTCGGGCCGCTCCAGCGCGCGCTTCAGCAGCTGAAAGCCCGGGAAGATCACCATGTCGACCGCAGAGAAGCTCTCACCGACCACCCAGTCGGATTTCGACAGATCGACCCTCGATGGTGCGGGCCTCGCTGGCCGCCGCGTGCATGGCGCGCGTGATCTCGTCACTGCGCAGGTCGGCGCTTTTCGTGAACACCGCGTCGAGGATTCGCGTCAGGTGCGGCTCGATGTACGCCTGGTACTCGCAAATGACCCGCATGATGGTGCCGGCTTCCTCGGAACCGCGGCCGAAGATCGGCGGATCGGGATATTTCAGATCGAGGTAGTAAAGTATGGCGAGCGACTCGAAGCAGACGTACTCCCCGTCCTTGAGCACGGGCACGCGCCCGCGGGGATTCATGTGGAGCATCTGCGGCGACTTGTGCTCCTGCTTGGAGAACTGCAGCAGGTGGCTCGTGTAGGGCAGACGCTTGTACTCGAGCGCGAGCAGCACCCGCCAGGCATATGGACTGCCGCTGCCCCAGTAAATATCGATGCGCCATTGTGACAATTGTAGCGAAAGGCGCGAAGATCCGGATATGTCTCAGACGACGCTCATAACTCCGCGACAGCTGGCCGCGCGGCTCGAGGATCGGGATCTGGCCGTCATCGATTGCCGCTTCGATCTCGGGCGCCCGGAGTGGGGCCGCGAAGCTTACGCGAGCGCGCGCATTCCACATGCGCTGTACGCGCACCTGGACCACGACCTGTCCGGGAAAGTCTCCGCGACGACGGGCCGACATCCGCTGCCGCCGGTCGAAGAGATGGCGGCCCGCCTGGAACGCTGGGGTATCGACGCGCAGGTGCAGGTGGTTGCCTACGATCAGGGCTCGGGAGCCTACGCCGCGCGGCTCTGGTGGCTGTTGCGCTGGCTCGGACACGCGCAGAGTCGCGGTACTCGATGGCGGCTTCGCGGCCTGGCAGGAGGAACGACTGCCGCTCGAGACGACGCCGCCGGAATCGGCGCAGCGCGAGCGGCCGGCCCGGCGCTTCGATCCGCAGCCGGACGCGGAGATGGTCGTGAGCACGACCGAGCTCGAGGAGCTGATCGCCTCGCGACGGTTCGCCGCCGCGGACGTCGTGTTGGTCGATGCCCGCAGCGCCGACCGGTTCGCCGGCCGCAACGAGACGATCGATCCGGTGGCGGGCCACATTCCGGGCGCCCGCAATCATCCGTTCACCGGCAACGTGGACGCCGCCGCGAGATTCCTCGCTCGCGGCACGTTGCGCGAGCGGTTCGCGAGCACCCTCGAGGGAGTACCGCCGGATGCCGCGATCTGCATGTGCGGCTCCGGTGTGACCGCCTGTCACAACTTGCTGGCGATGGAAGTGGCCGGCCTGCAGGGCGCCCGCCTCTATGCCGGCTCCTGGAGCGAGTGGATCCGGGACCCCAAACGCCCGGTCGCCGTTTGCAATGATGCTGTCACGGAATAGTGGGCCAGGGCCGTTCCCTGGCCCGCGGAAAATGTGTAGGGTCTCGCGGAAATCGTCTCGACGATTTTCGCCAATGAGAACAGACCAGGCCAGGGCCGTTCCCTGGCCCGCGGAAAAAGTGTAGGGTCTCGCGGAAATCGTCTCGACGATTTTCGCCAATGAACATACTGGACTCTCACACGTGGCCGTAGACCCGAAGAGCGCCTTGAACGGCGCTCGCAAGTTCAATCCCGCCCAGCCGTGGCGCATCGAGGACTCCCTGGAGCTCTACCACGTCAGTGCGTGGGGCAAGGGTTACTTCGGCATCAATCCGGCCGGCCACCTCCTGGTGAGCCCCGACGCGCAGCCCGGGCGAGACATCGACCTGTACGAGGTCGTCGAGGGCCTGGAGGCTAGGGACCTGACCACGCCGGTGGTGGTGCGGTTCTCCGATATCCTGGCGCACCGCCTGAAGCATCTGCACGCGGCCTTCGCGCAGGCGATCGCCGAGAACGACTACCGCAACCGGTACGCGGCCGTATTTCCGATCAAGGTGAATCAGCAGCGCCTCGTGGTGGAGGAGGTCTACCGCTACGGAAAGGACTTCGGCTTCGGCCTCGAGGTCGGCTCGAAGCCCGAGCTCCTCGCCGTGATGGCGATGACCGAGAACGCTCCCGAGCGGCTGATCATTTGCAACGGCTTCAAGGACGACAGCTACATCGAGGCGGTGACGCTGGCCACGAAGCTCGGGCGCACCATCATTCCAGTGGTCGAGAACTTCGATGAGCTCGCGCTCATCCTCAAGCACGCCGAGCGCTATCAGGTACGGCCGCGGCTCGGCGTGCGGGTGAAGCTCTTCACCGAAGGCTCGGGTCGCTGGCGGGAGTCCGCGGGCGAGAAGTCGAAGTTCGGCCTCTTCATCACCGAGATCGTCGATCTCTTCGGGATATTGAAGGCGCGCGGCATGCTGGATTGCCTGCAGCTCGTGCACTGCCATCCCGGCAGCCAGCTGCAGGACATCCGTCGCGTCAAGGACGCCATCAACGAGCTGGCGCACGTCTACGCGGAGCTCAAGCTCATGGGAGCGGGCCTGCAATACATCGACGTTGGCGGCGGCCTTGGCGTCGACTACGACGGCAGCAGCACCAATTACTCGTCGTCGATGAACTACACGCTCAACGAGTACGCGAGCGATGTCGTCTATCGGATCGCGAGCGTTTGCGACGCGCGCGACATCCCGCACCCGATGATCATCAGCGAGTCCGGCCGGGCCATTGCTGCCTACCACAGCGTGCTGGTGTTCGATGCACTGGGATCATCGGCGCTCGACAAATTCCGCGTGACCGGCAAGGAGGATGAGGACTACGGCGGCGAAGAAGAGCTGCCCCAGCCCGTCCGGGATTTGTTCGGTGCGTTCCGCTCCGTGACCGACCGGCGGCTGGTGGAGTGCTACCACGACGCTCTGACGGCGCGCGACCAGGTGCTGCAGATGTTCAATCTCGGCCTGCTGTCGCTGGAATTCCGTGCCCTGGCCGAGCGCCTCTTCTGGGCCACGTGCGCCCGCGTCCGTGACTGCGTGCCGCCGCCTCGAGCGGCTGCCGGAGGAGCTCGAAGGGCTGGAGTCGATCCTGTCGGATACCTACTTCTGCAATTTCTCGGTGTTCCAGTCGCTGCCCGACAGTTGGGCCATCGACCAGCTCTTCCCGATCATGCCGATCCACCGGCTCGACGAGCGCCCCTCGCGCACGGGCGTTCTGGCGGATATCACCTGCGACTCGGACGGCAAGATCGACCATTTCGTGTCGCTGCGGGACGTCAAGCGCACCCTGGAGCTGCACGAGTTGAAGCCGGGCGAGAAGTACTACCTGGCCGTCTTCCTCGTGGGCGCTTATCAGGAAACGCTCGGGGATCTGCACAACCTCTTCGGCGACACGCACGTCGTCCACGTGCGGCTGCACGACGAGGGGGGCTGGTGGATCGAGGAAATCGTGAAAGGTGATACCGCGAACAAGGTCCTCGAGTACATGGAGTACGACGTCGCGGAGCTCTACCCCGCCCTGGCGCGGGACTGCGAGCGGGCGATCCGGGATGGACGCATGACGCTCGCGGAAAGCCAGATGCTGAAGCGGTTCTACGAGAGGGAGCTCGATGGCTACGCCTATCTGGAGAGTGAGTCTCTCGCCTCGAAGGCGCCTCCGGCGACTTGATCGAAATGGCCCGAGGTCGCCTGCGGCGCGAAGGGCGGCCAACCCAGTGACTGGACTCGGGCTCGCGGCCCAAGGGTGGCCCTGGACCGCTCCTTTACCTGCTTTTGAACGGTGGTCAGGGCGGGCTGGCGATGTGGGGAAATTACTACAACTCGTGTTTGCCATCGGCAAAAACCGGGAGTAGCATAGTCTCTTGTTAGTATCCCTCCGGGGATGAGCACGCTTGAGTTCCGTTGTTTCGTTCGTGTTCCCTCCCAATCACCCTAATCCACGATCACGCGGCACATGCGACCGCCTCGCGCGGCTCGCCGCTGTGCGCATTCCGAAGAGAGACTTCCGGATGACCACGATCTATGTGGGCAATCTGCCCTTCAATGCCACCGAGCAGGACGTAAAGACGCTGTTCGAGCGTCACGGCACAGGTGGAATCGGTCAAGCTCATCAACGATCGCGAGACCGGCAGGCCGCGCGGCTTCGGTTTCGTCGAGATGGCGCAGAGCGAGGCCCAGGGGGCAATCCAGGCCCTGAACGGCTTTCAGATGAACGGCCGCGCGCTACGGGTCAATGAGGCCCAGGAGCGCGCCCCACGCGCGCGGCAAGGCGGCGGTCCATTCCGACGCTGAAAAGCCGCGGCTGTCACGCCCTTGAGACAAACCCCGCTTCGGCGGGGTTTTTTTTGCTCCGGCGGCCCGCCAGAATGACGCACTCATGCACTTGCCGCTCAAAGTCACCGCCCGCGCGATCACCCTGGCATGCGTCCTCGGCGCCGGCGTCCTGATGGCCGGATGCGCGACGACGACGAAGTCCGCTCGGGAGACGACCGCCAGCGCCCTCGATGCCGCTTCTGGCGGGTAGCCAGCGCACGGCGGCCGATCGGGGCCGCGATCCGTACCGCCATCCCAAGCAGACGCTCCTCTTTTTCGGCATCCGGCCCGGTATGCGGGTATTGCAGGTCTGGCCGGAGTCGGGCTGGTATACGGAGATCATCGCGCCGCTGTTGCACGCCAGAGGGCCGTTACATCGCCGGCGGTGATTCGCGCCGGATCCGGGCAGCCGTTTCCTGCCAGGCGCGCCTCGCCGGCTACCGCCGGCTCCTCGCCTCCCGGCCGGATCTCTATGGCGGGGTCGAAGGTGGTGACCTTTCCGCTGAATGGGAGCCGATGTGCTGCCGCCGGGATCGGTGGACATGGTGGTGAGCTTCGGCGACCTGCACGACTGGATGGCGGCTCGGAGATGCGCAGCAGGCGCTGGCCACGATTTATCGCGCGCTGGCGCCGGGTGGGGTGTTCGGGGTGGTCGACAATCGCGGCGATCCCGCGGTGCCTCAGGACCCGCGGGCCAAGGGCGGCTATGTCAGGCAGGACTATGCGATCCGGATGATCGAGGCGGCGGGGTTCAGGCTGGTGGCTTCTTCGGAGATCAATGCCAACCCCAAGGACACGCAGGAACTACCCGGCGGGGGTGTGGACGCTGCCGCCGGATTATCGGCTGGGGAATATCGATCGCGCCCGCTACGAGGCGATCGGGGAGAGCGACCGGTTCACTTTGAAGTTCGTCAAGCCCGGCGCGAATTAGCCGCCGCTCACCACATCTCTTTCAGGCGGGCGCTGACATCCAGCTCCGCGTCGCCGCTCTCGTCCGTCAGTCAGCGTTTCGCCGCTGGCGCGCGGGCTCTGGAAGGGCGTGGCGTCCAGGGTCTTGAGGACCTTGTCGGTGAGGAAGCGGCTGCGGCCGCCGTAGACGTGCTGGTCGCTCAGGCGATGTTGCGATGTCAGGTGAAACTTCAGCGGCGCGAACAGCATGAGATCGTTCTGCGCGCGGGTCAGCCCGACGTAGAGCAGGCGCCGCTCCTCCTCGATGAGATCGGGCTTGCCCGTGGAGAACTCGTTGGGGAAGCTGCCGTCGACGACGTTGAGCAGATAGACGGTGTCCCACTCCATGCCTTTGGCGGAGTGGATGGTGGAGAGCACCAGATAGTCCTCGTCGAGCGTGGGCCGGCCGGCGAGATCGCTGGTGGCGTTCGGCGGATCGAGGGTGAGCTCGGTCAGGAAGCGCTCCCGGGAAGGATACTGGCCGGAGAGCATCTCGAGTTGGTCGAGATCACCGAGGCGCGTGTGAAAGTGCTCGTATTGACGCTCGAAGTGCGGGCGATACCACTCGCGTGCCAGTTGCACCTGCCCGGCCCACGGACGCTGCGGGTCCGCGAGCGCGATGAGCAGCTCGACCAGCTTGCGCCAGTCCTGGGCCGTTCCTGACGGCGGCGTGAACCCCTGCAGGGAGGCGAGAGCGCCGTTGTTGGCGGCGAAGTGATCGAGAGCGCGGCGCGCGTTACCGGGTCCCATGCCGGGCAGGAGCTGCAGGGTGCGGAAGGCCGCCAGCGTGTTGCGGGGGTTGTCGGCCCAGCGCAGCACGGCGAGCAGATCCTTGATGTGCCCGGCCTCGAGGAACTTGAGACCGCCATACTTCACGAACGGGATCTGACGGCGCGCGAGCTCGACCTCGAGGACGTCGCTGTGACTGGATGAGCGGAAGAGCACCGCCTGCTTGCGCAGCGGCACGCTGGCTTCACGGCGCTTGAGCACCTCGCTGCACACGCACTCCGCCTGCGTCTGCAGGTCCTCCACAGTCACGAGGCGCGGCCGCGGCCCTTCGCCGCGGGTCGACAACAAGTGCTTGCGGTGCTGGCGCGGGCGCCTCCGCCATCACGGCGTTGGCAACGTCCAGCACCTGCTGCTTGGAGCGGTAGTTCTGCGCCAGGGTGATCACCTCCGCCCGCGGCGTGAAACGGTCGGGGAAGCCGAGGATGTTTTCCACCGCGGCGGCGCGGAAGGAATAGATCGCCTGGGCGTCGTCGCCGACGACCGCGAGCCCGGCGCCATCGGGCCTGCAGCGCGTACAGGATCTCCGCCTGCAGCCTGTTGGTGTCCTGATATTCGTCGACCAGCACGTGATCGAAGTGCCCGCCCACGTGCGCCGCGAGCCGCGGATGGGACATCATGATCTGCCAGTAGAGCAGCAGATCGTCGTAGTCGAGCAGACTGTACTGCTGCTTGCGCTCGACGTAGGCGCGATAGAGACGCGTCAGGTCGGATTCCCACTGCGCGCACCAGGGGAACTGCGCTTCGAGCGTTTCCTTGAGCGGGCGCTGTGTGTTGACGCGGTGGGAGTAGATCTGGAGGCAGGTGTCCTTGCGCGGAAAGCGCTGCTCCTTCTGCGCCAGCCCGAGCTCCTGGCGCACGCCGTCCATCAGATCGGCCGAGTCGCCGCGGTCGAGCACGCTGAACTGCGGATCGAGCTTCAGCTGCCTGGCGTAATGACGCAGCAGGCGGTTGCCGACGGAATGGAAGGTGCCCGCCCAGCTCATGACGCTGCAGGATGCTCTGGCTGACGCCGCCGATGCGTCTCGTTGAGCGCCGGCTTGGTGAGCTCGTAAGCGCGGCGGCGCATCTCGGTCGCGGCCCGCCGGGTGAAAGTCAGCATCATGATGCGCGCCGGGTCCACTCCATGGATGACGAGATGCGCGACGCGATGCGCCAGCGTGTCGGTCTTGCCGGTGCCCGCCCCCGCCACGATCAGCAGCGGGCCGGACTTGAAGCCCTTGGGCGCGCCGCGCCCTCTGGCAGCGGCTCGCCGTAGGTTACGGCCCGCCGCTGCGGACGCGTTGAGCTTTGCCAAATGTGACGCCGTCGACATGACGGCGGGGGACTATACGTAATCCGGTGAGCCGCTGTCACTGAATGACGTCACGTGTTCGCATACAGCGCCGCGCGGCGACCCCGCACTGGACGGATGCCTCACTCCATGGCGTGCGCCGGCGCCGGCACCGGCCCGAGATCGGCGCCGCAGGAAATGAGCCGCTGCTCTGACATCCCGCTCGATGGCGGCGAAATCCACCGGCACGCAGCGCCGGATCGCGGCTCGGCACCCGGCAGTCATCGAAATCGACGCTCAGACCGACATCGGCCAGGATGCGCGCGCGCACTGCGTCGCGGTACTGCAGCGAGCGGGCCAGCCGGTCGACATCGAGCACCAGATCGGCGGCCGCTTCGGCCGCGGCCGTGGGACAACAGAGAGACGGCGGTGAACGCGCGATACGACAGCTCCTCGCTCCACGGGTAGAGATCGGCGTGGAGGAAGCTTGTACTGCCGCGCCAGACCGCGCGGCAGACGCGGCAGACCGAGCATGCCGGCGAAGCGCTGCGCGGGACTGCCGGCGGGGGCCAGCGCCAGGATGAGGAAATGACACAACTCGAAATAGGCGAGCGGCACCTCTCCACGATAGCTGCGGCAGGAGAGCCATTGCTGCAGCGGATTGCGGCGACGACGATGTGGTAGCCGCCGAGCGCCTGCTTGAGCGCCGCCGCGCGGCCGAGAGAGCGGGAGAATCCGAACACCGGATGTGTCTCCGCGACGCCGCGCATGCCCGATGAGTCGCGACAGATAGCGGACCTCGGGCCCCACACCTGCCTGCGGTCGGGAAATATCGCGCGAGCGCGAACTCCCTGCGATATCCCGGCACCCCCTTGAGGAACGGGCGCAGCAGCGGGCAGTACTCCTCAGCGTAAGGCAACGCGAGCGGCGGATGACGCGAGTTCCAGCCTTGCGGAGTCTGCCGCCGGATGCGCTTCGGCGAGCAGCGCGACAATGACTTCGCCGAAAGGCTCGTAGAAGCTCGTCGTGGACGGATTGCGGCGAAAGCGGCTCCAGACGTATGTGCTCGCGCAGCGCCAGCCCGCGTGAAGAAAAACAGCCTCGTACTGCTCCGATGACGGTTTCAATGCGCAGTCTCCTCGCTGGCACGCCAGGACTATACCTCGGTCGGCGCGGCGATGACCGTGCAGAAAAGCGCCGCAGAGGTTTCAAAGTGTAACGCGTGCTAGGCTCGTGCCGCATGAAGCCTGAAAAGCGAACGACGCACTTTCAGGGCCGGATCATTTCGCTCAGCACCGATGAAGTGCGGCTGCCGAACGGTCATCTCGCATCGCTCGAGGTCGTTCACCATCCGGGAGGCGCGGCGGCAGTTGCGATCGATGCGCAGGAGCGCGTCTGCCTGCTGAAGCAATATCGCTATGTGGCCGACGGCTGGCTGTGGGAACTGCCGGCGGGCAAGTTGGAGCCGAACGAGCCGCCGCTGCTCACCGCGCAGCGCGAGCTCATCGAGGAGGCGGGCGTGAGCGCGCGCGAGTGGCTCAGCCTCGGCTCCTACCTCAGCTCACCCGGGATCTTCACCGAGGTGTTGCATCTCTTCCTCGCCACGGGCGTGGAGCCGGCGACTGTCGCGCACGAGCAGGCGGAGGTGATCGAGGTGCACTGGATGCCGTTCGCCGAGGCCTGCGAATGGGCGGAGAGCGGTCGGATCCGCGACGGCAAGACGGCGATGGGCCTGCTGCGGGCACGTTATGTCAGATGCCGGCGGCGCACAAGCGGCACCGCGGACTGATCCGTGACCGCTGTCTCAGAACGGCGACGGACGGCGCTGCTAAGGTCAATCCGTCCGCGAGCCGCGGATTGCCGTTTTCAGTGCTCCCTTGGACGCCAGTAGAAAAAAGATCGACGGCGCGGAGGGCCGCAAGCAGGACAGCTCAGGCGAGCGCCGCCGCCTCTCTCGAGTCCGCCACGACGACCGCGGAAACGCCTACGTCGAATGGGTGGATGTGCCCGCGGACCTGGTCAAGCGCGCCGAAGCTCGAGATCGAGCGCGAAGCCGGGGAGCTGCAGCTGGAACGCCGCACAGCCGCCTGCGACCCGTACTCGAACCGCTCCGGTGCCGCCCGCACAAGAGTACGGCAACACGACGCGCACCGACCTGCGCAAGCTCTCCGAGTGGATCAAGATGATGCGCGAGCTCGAGGAGCGCAAGCGCGACGGCGGTGACGGCGGCGGCGACGACAGCGGCCCAGGGCCGTCCTGAGCCGCGGCGAACGTGTAGGGTCTCGCGGCAATCGTCTCGACGATTTCCGCCTATAGACGATTATGTGCGCGACCTTGCGCGCGTTGCTCAGGCGATAGAATCGCCGCAGCTCGCTCAGCACCTCGCCTTCCGTGCCGGCGCCGCGCGCGGCGCAGCGACTGCTCGAGCCGGCGGCAGAACTTCTCCGCATATCGGCTGGCCTCGCCGATAGAGATCTTCCCGCCCCGCGGCGAGCCGCGGATCGATGCGGGCGCGCTCGAACAGAATGCGGCGCAGCTCCGCGGGAAATCGGCCCGGGCAGCTGGCGGCGCAGCAGCCAGTAGCTGGCGACGTACTTGTCGACCTCGGCCTGCATCTCGAGCTCCAGGATGGAGACGGGCCGATCGTGGCCGGCGTTCCACGCGAGGTACAGGAAGTGGCTGACACCTTCGAGCGCCTTGCAGTAATCCGCGACGTTGCCATCGTGCAGGCGCACCATGGGATCCTCGCGCCGCAGTCTTTCCAACAGGCCGGGATCGAGATAGAGGGAAACTCGCCGCCTCGCCGCCGGTGTCCGCGGGCTGGGCGACGATGAGATCCTCCTCCGATGCCCGGCCGCGGACCGCCGCCGGCAGACGCGTGCGGTCGGTGACCAGGAAGTCATATACGTCATGAGCGACGCTGACGTCGTAGATGCCGCCGATGAGCTGCTGCAGCTGCGTCAGGATCACGGGATCAGTGGGCGAGCTGCGCTCCGGCGGCCGCGGTCGGATCGACGCCGAGGCGCTTGAGGAGCGCGTAGCAGCGGCGGCTGCCGGTCTTCAGCCAGATCTCGTACAGCCGCAGGATGTCCTTGTCCGAATGCGCATAGGCGGTCTCCGCGAGCTCGTTGAGCGCATCGACCATCGGCTGGAATTTCTCCGACAGCTCGGCGAACACGTTGCCGAGCACCCTGCCCTTGCCGCGGCGACAGCGCTTCCGGCGAGGACGCCATAGGCGCGCCCTCCCATGGCGATGTGATAGTCGATGTCGATCAGCTTGCGCGCGAAGCTCTGCGCGAAGAAGCCGGCGACGAACAGCGATACGTCGCCCAGGCGCTGCAGGTTGCGATTGCGGTCGCCGGCCGATCGCGCCTCGAGCGCTTCGGACAACATGACGACCAGCGGCTTCAGGCGCGGCCCCTCGGGAGTGTGCTCGAACAGCGCCTCGGAGCGGGAGAACAGAGTCAGCAGATTGACGACATAGTGCTCGGTCTGGTCTTCGACCGAGAGCTGCTGGCTTTCCAGAGCGCCGTGCAGCGCGTCCCTGAAGTATTCCTTCAGATTGGCAACCGGCTGCACCCGGCAGGATGAGTGTGTGTCAGACATGGCTGTTACAGACCTCCTGAGCACTTCTCCACTTATTAAAACGGCAGTGCAGGCCGTAAAGTTCACCTCACATGACGGCCAGTTTCCGTGACGCACTGCTCCGATGCGGCGCAACGGCCGGCCAGGTCAGGCGGGTATTTATTCGCGGTTCAGCTTTGGCAGCTGACAGGGTCGACTGCTAACAGCTCGCGCCAGCTGCGTGCAGTCGGCGACGTCGAGGTCGGCTGGCTGCAGGTCGGGCGGCCAGGGCGCGTGGCTGCGGTTCATCCAGGCGGTGCGCAGGCCCGCGGCGCGTGCTGCCTCGACGTCCAGCAACGGATCATCGCCGACGTACAGTATGTTCGCGCGCCTCGAGACGCAGATCGCGCGCAAGCTGCTCGAAGCAGCGGGGATGAGGTTTCGCCGACGCCGATCTGACGCGCATTCAGTGAGACGCTGAAGAGCGGTGCCAGGCCGATCAGCTTCGAGATCCGCATTGCCGTTGCTGAGAGACGCCAGCTTGATAGCGCGCACGCAGACGCTCGAGCGCCGGCTGAACGTCGGCGTAGGGTTGCAGCTCATTGCGTGCGGCGAAGAATACCTCGAAGGCGCGCTCGGCCACCTCCTCCGCGTATCCGCAGTCGCGCGCGTGCGCCGCCAGTCGCGGTCAATGCGCAGGTAGGTGAAATCGTGGGCATTGTGCGGCTCGCTGCGGGCGAGCCGCTCGCGCGCACGGCGCGCATCTCCTCGATCGAGACGCGCTCGGTGATGCGCGGGCAATGCTCGCGCAGCCAGGCGTGCAGGCGCTGCTCCGCGCGAACGATCACCGGACCAACATCCCACAGTGTATTATCGAGATCGAAGGCGACCGCGCGCAGGTCGCCGAGCCCGGCCGCCCGGGCACGCGGCGCGGCCCAGGCTCAAGGTTCCCGTCGTCATGCTGTGAAGGTTACCATCCCATGTCGGATCTGACTCTGGTGATCGGCAACAGGAACTACTCTTCGTGGTCGCTGCGGCCATGGATGCTGCTGCAAGCGGCTCGGCCTCGAGTTCCGCGAGATCGTGATCCGCCTCGACACACCGACGATCGAAGGATGAGATCGAGAAGTACGGTCCGAGCGGGCGGGTACCCGTGCTGCTCGACGGGGAGCTCCGCATCTGGGACTCCCTCGCGATCTGCGAATACGCGGCGGAGCTTACCGGCCGGCGGCTGGCCGCGCGATCCGGCCGCCCGCGCGGTCGCGCGCTCGCGTCGCCGCGGAGATGCACTCGGGCTTCGTCAACCTGCGGACGGAATGGCCGATGAACGCCCGCGCGCGCAACCGCCGCACGATCGCCACGCCGGGCCTGGAAGCGGACGTCGATCGGGTCGATGAGATCTGGAACGATTGCCGGCGGCGTTTCGGGGCTGTCGGGTCCCTGGCTCTTCGGCGAGTACTCCATCGCCGATGCGATGTATGCGCCAGTGGTGCTGCGCTTCAACACCTACGGCGCGCCGATCTCGGAGACGGCGCGCTGGTACATGGCCGCGGCGCTCGAGGATGGGATCGCTGCAATCGTGGCTCGCCGCCGCCAAGGCGGAGCCGTGGACGATCGCGGCGAGTGAAGTGGGTTAGAGCCTGCCACTGGACCCCGTGAGCGGCAAAACCCGGCGTCCAGGCACCGGATGCGGCCGCTCGGGGCGGAGCCGACGAAAACACGCTTTGATCGTCGGTCGCTGAGGGCACCGCCCTCACCCGTAAGTTGCCCGCCACTCCGCCCGGTAAGACATCCCCAGCGACATCAGCCGCTCGAGCAGCTCCGGATAGCCGATACCGGCGGCACGGGCGGACTCGGCGAAGTCCTCGGCAGCTTCCAGGTTGGGATTGGCGTTGGCCTCGAGCGCATAGACCTGCGCCGTCTGGCGGTCGCCCTGAAGTCCATGCGGGCGCAGCCCGAGAGACCCAACGCGCGGTAGATTCGCCGCGACAGCTTGTCGAGGCGCGTCAGCACGGCCGGCGCCAGATCCTCGGCGGCACGGGTGGTGATGCCGTACTTCGTCTGATACCGCTTGTCCCATTTCACCTTGCGGGTGGCGATGGCGGCCAGCGAGTCGGGCATGGAGCCGAACACCATCTCCCAGACGGGCAGGCGCGTCAGGCGATCATTGCCCATCACCCCGACGTACAGCTCGCGCCCCTCGATGTATTCCTCGACCAGGGCATCGGTGCCGAGCTGCTCGTGGACGAACTCGATCCGCTCCTTGAGCCGTGCGGCATCCTCCACCACTGAAGCCTGCGCAATCCCCAACGAGGCGTCCTCGACAGTGGACTTCACGAAAAGCGGAAAACGGAGCTTGCGCGGCACGCGAATGCGAAAGCCGCGCTGGAAGACTGCGAACTGCGGGGTCGGAATGCGATGGAACGCGAGCAGCTGCTTGCAGAGAGGCTTGTCGCGCGAGAGCAGCAGCCCGCGCGGATTGCAGCCCGTGTAGGGCTGACGCATCAGCTCGAGGAATGCAACGACGTGCTGATCGTACGTAACGATGCCGTTGAATTCCTCGAGCAGGTTGAAGACGATGTCAGGTTTCCACTCGGCGATGCTGCTGCGCATCTCGGTGAGACTGTCCAGCACGCCGAGGCAGCGTACGTCGTGGCCACCCGCGCGCAGGGTACTCGTGACGTCGTATTCGGTACGCCACTCCTCGATCTCTTTGTCGCTGTGGCCTTCGAGAGATTCCGGGGGCACCAGGCTCGCGTGGACGACGACGAGCGCGCGCAGTTTTCTCATAATCGCAGGTGGGGAGTCTCGCCTTGCGCGTAGAGGCTCGCGAGCCGCTCGAGCAGCCATCGGGCACTGCGGACGGCATCACGGCGATTGCCGCGGACGTATAGCTTCAAGGTCTCACAGCGCTCAATGAGCATGCGGACGATCTGCTGCACACTATAACGCTCAAGGCCCAGCTCGCGCGACACGGAGTCGATCAGCGATTTGCGGTTGGCGCGCAGGAGGGTCGCCGCGCGCATCGCGCCGCGCGCGCATCGGCGGCGGCGCGAACAGCCGGCGCAGGAATTCGTCGGCCAACCCGCGGCGGTAATGACTCTGGCGGGCGAGCTTGCGGCGATAATGCTGCGCCAGGGTGCGGGTGTTCGTCTCGAGGGGCTCGATGCGGATGCGATTGCGCACCGGCGGGCGCTGGCCGCGCACGTCCGCGATGAGGTTCTCGACCGCGCTCAGCTTCTGGAATGCAGGCCAATCGGCATAGCTCTTGCGCCAGCCGGATCGCGGCGTCAGCCAGACGGCGAACGTCTCTGCGAAATCCTCCGTCGGGTGTGACTGCGCATACCACTCCCCCAGGTGGTGCACGTAGCGACGGCTTCCGGGACGTGCCTTGTACCGCGCGGGATACTGGAGTGAGGCGGGTCCGAATACCTCGCGCCAGCGTTTGCGGCGACGCAGCCTGTATGCATTGTCCAGTGCGTGTCCCGCCTCGTGGCGCAGGATGCGCATGAACCAGCGGGTATTGCCGCCCTCCGCTTCGCGCATGATGCGCCGCTCGAGTCGCTCCAACCGGGGATGCGCCAGATAGAACGGAATGGCGAGACCCGGAACGCCGTCGGGGGAAAACCACTCCTCCGAAAGCCACACGTGAGGACGGAAGCGAATGCCTCGAGCCTCGAGCTCCGAATAGAGCCGCCGCACCGCGGCGCTCGAGCCGCGAGCCCTGCAGCTGCAGGCCGAGATCGCAGAAGCGCAGCGCCAGCAGGCTCTCGTCGGAGAGACGAGTCCAGGCATGGCTTCTTCTGCTTGGCTGCTTTCGGGCTCACGGGCCCGCAAGCCTATCCGTTTCCCGGTGTGGTGTCCCGCATCACCTCAGCCGACGGCCAGCAGATAATGCTGCAGAAGCCGGTCGGCGTAGGTCTCGATCAATGTGCGCTGCAGAAGGCAATCGCGCCAGGCCGCGGGAATCGCGGCGGCGCCGTAGTGCGCGCCCGCGAGCTGGCCGCAGGCCGCGGCTGCGACGTCCGAATTGCCACCGTGATTGGCAGCGTGCAGCACCGCGTCGCGGAAATTGCCGGTGGCGGCGAACGCCTCGAGCGCGATGCCGAGCGCATCGGTGACGGTGTGATTGCCACGGCCCGTCTCCCGCTGGCGGGCACGCGCCGCGGCGCTGCCAGGCGCCGCCTTGGGCCCTGCCGCAGCCGAGACCGCCGCAAGAATGCGCGGCTTCGGCTGACCGGACAGCGCCAGAAAGAGGCGCGCGCGAGGTCGCGGCAGGCGCCGAGGACGGCCGGCGCCTGGCAGGTGGTTCGGGCGGCCTCGCTGGCGAGCTGCACCGCCTCCTGTTCGGCAGCGAAGAAGAACATCACCACCGGAGCGACACGCGAGAGCGGCTCCGGGATCGAGCTGATGGGGAGCATGCGAGCCGGAGAAGCGCTGGCGGCGCCAGTCGCGCCATGGCCAGCGCACGGGCGGTGCTGGCGGTGATGCCGAGGCATTGACCGGTGGCCGAGAGATAGCCCTCGCGCTGCCAGCGCTTGTAGCGCTCCACCTGATCGCGAGCATCGAAGCGCTCGGCGGCGAGCAGACTGTCGGCGAGACAGAGCGCCATCGCGGTATCGTCGCTCCACCCGCCTCGAGGCAGCTCGAACGGGCCCCCGCCGATCATATCGCCGACCGGGGTGAACGTACCGGGCTGGCGGTACTGAGTCGCGGCGGCGACGGCATCGCCGACGGCAAGGCCCAGCAGGGCGCCGAGGAACCGCTCGCGCAGGCTGCGCGCGGCGGCGAGAGTGTCGGGCTCCAGGAGTGGGTCCGGTGTCGCCAGAGCGGCATCCGACACCGAGGGCTCAGGCGCCGAGGGCTCCGGTCGGGGGCACTCCGGCTGCGGCGGTGCTTCAGCCGTCGCAGCCCTGAGCGGCGGAGCAGCCGGCGCGGCCAGCGAGAAACTCAGCTTGCGCGCTTCCAGCGGCGGACGTAGTTGGCCTGGGCGTCGGTCTCCGGGACGGTGGGCCAGAACTTCGAGCGCTCGCTCTGCTGCCAGAGCCGCGCCAGCTCATCGAGCGCCTGCTCGCCCGTCAGGCCGCGCTCGACCAGGAGACACCCGACGACCATGCCCGTGCGCCCGATGCCGGCACGGCAATGCACATAGGCCGGCCTGCCGGACCCCAGGGCATCGTGCAGGCAGTCGAGGATCTCCATCATGTGCTCGCGCTTCTCGGGCAAGCCGTGGTCGCGGATGGGCTTGCGGAGATATTCGACCTGAAAGGGAAGCGCCTGATCGTAGGGCTCGATCTCAGTGGGGTGCGTGAGATCGAGGAAGCACTCGATGCCGCAGGCGAGCAGAGTGCCCAGGCGCTGGCGGGTGGCCTCCGGCGTGAGGCCGGAGGGATGCTCGCCGGCGAGCAGCAAACCCGGGAGGGCCCAGTAGGTGTTGGGGAGCGGCGATGGAGCGGTGAGCGCGATATCCATCGGCGCTCACACCCGCTCGAGCATGCTGTCCTCATCGACCATTGACATCGGCTCGATCGCCGCGGCGAAGGGCAACGGCGCGCGCTTCTCGTCCAGGGAGGCGAAGTCGAAGCGGCGCGGGTCGGCCAGGTGCTCGACCTCGACGTGGCGCAGCGCGGAGAAAATGCTCTCGGTACGGCCCGGATGGGCGCGCTCCCAGGTGGCGAGCATTTTCTTGATGGCGACGCGTTGCATGTTGTCCTGTGAGCCGCAGAGCTTACAGGGAATGATGGGGAATTGGCGGCCGCGCGCATAGCGCTCGATGTCGCGTTCGGCGACATAAGCGAGCGGCCGGATGACGATGTGCCGGCCATCCTCGGAGAGGAGCTTGGGCGCCATGGCCTTGAGGCGACCGCCGAAGAAGAGATTCAGAAACAGCGTCTCGACGATATCGTCGCGGTGATGGCCGAGGGCGATCTTGGTGATGCCGTTCTCGGCGGCAAACCGGTAGAGCGCGCCACGGCGCAGGCGCGAGCACAGACCGCAGAGGGTCCGACCCTCCGGGATGACGCGTTTGACGACGCTGTAAGTGTCCTGCTCGATGATGTGGAACGGCACGCCGAGCGCGGTCAGGTATTCCGGCAGGACGTGCTCGGGAAACCCGGGCTGCTTCTGATCGAGATTGACGGCGAGGATCTCGAAGTCGACCGGCGCGCTGCGCTGCAGCGACAGGAGGATGTCCAGCAGCGTGTAGGAATCCTTGCCGCCCGAGAGACATACCATGACCCGGTCGCCGGGCGCGATCATGCGGAAGTCTTCGATCGCCTTGCCGACGGAGCCGCGCAGGCGCGCCTGCAGCCGCGCGAGCGTGCGCGACGGCCTTCGCCGCGTGCAGACGTACTCCGTGCGTCGCCGATGCGGCTCTCAGAGGGCTCCCCGGCATCTAGGCGGCGGCCTCGCTCGGCGTCGCTTCCAGGTACTTCGCCTCGATGTAGCGGATGAAGGTGGCAGCGGACAGAGGCTTGCCGGTCGCCCCTCGCAGCAGATCCTGCACCGGCACCTTGGCGCCGAGCCCATGCACGTGGGTGCGCAGCCAGCCGAGCAAGCCCGAGAATTCGCCGCGCGCGAGCTGCTCGTCGAGCGCGGGCACGTCGTTGCGAAGGCTCTCGTAGAGCTGGCCGGCGATGACGGCGCCCAAGGCATAGGAAGGGAAGTATCCGAAGGACCCGACGGCCCAGTGCACGTCCTGAAGGCAGCCCTCGCTGTCGTTGCCAGGGCGAATGCCCAGACGCTCTTCCATTCCCGGTGTTCCACGCTTCCGGCAGGTCCCGGACCGCAAGCGTGCCGTTCAGCAGCTGCTTCTCGAGCTCGTACCGCAACATGATGTGCAGCGGATAGGTCAGCTCGTCGGCATCTACGCGAATCAGGCCGCGCCGCACGCGTGTCAGGTGTGCATAGATGTTCTCGGTGTCCCATTCCGGCCCGCCGACCCCGAAATGCTTCGCGATGAGCGGCTGCACGTACCGCACGAACGGGCGGCTGCGGCAGACGATCATCTCCATGAGTAGAGACTGGCTTTCCTCCAGCGCCATGCCGCGATCACGGCCGACGGGCTGGTCGCGCCAGTCCTGAGGCAGGCCGAGGTCATACATCGCGTGCCCGGTCTCGTGCAGCGCACCCAGCAGGCCGGAGAACAGGTCGTTGGGATCGAGACGGGTGGTGACGCGGATGTCGCCCGGGACACCTTCGGTAAAGGGGTGCTCGCTTTCGTCCAGACGTCCGCGATCGAAGGGGAAGCCGATCTGCTTCATGACCTCCACGATCAGCGCACGCTGCTTGCCGGCAGGGAATTTGCCGCTGAGCGGCGCGGGCGGCCGGCTCTCCTGGACGGCGATCGCCTCGCGGATGAGGGAGGGCAGCCGCCGCGAAAGTCCCTTGAACATCGCGTCGATGTCGGCCGTGGTGATGCCGGGGCTGAACTCGTCCACGAGCGCATCATAGGGCGCCAGATTCAAAGCCTGCCCGAGCAGCGCCGCCTTGTCGCGAACCAGGTGCAGGACCTCTTCCAGGTGCGGCGCGAAGAGGTCGAACTTGCCCTGCTGACGGGCTTCGAGCCAGCGGACCTCGGCCCGCGACGTGGCGCGCGCGAGACGCGAAATCAGCGATACGGGCGTGGCAATGGCGTGATCGCGCTGGCGGCGCATCTCGCGCAGGTTCGCCACCTGCCAGTCCTGCAGACCCTGGGTATTGGCCTGCGCACGATCCAGCAGCCGCGTGATTCGCGGCGCGGTGAGCAGGGCGTGGTACTCGGTCTCGAGCGGCGGCAAGCTGCTCGCCGCGCACATCCGCGCTGCCGCGAGGCATCATTACGGCGGCGTCCCAGCGAAGGAGTGACAGGGCACCGCGGAAGGCGTGGAGTCGCTTGAACTCCTGCTCTAGCTGTTTGTATGGCGAGGCTGACATGTTCTCTTCTCGTCCGTCCGCTCCGTGCCAGGCCAAAGCGGCCCTGAAGGTGCCCCAGAAGTAGCGCATCGACGCCCGAAGGGGTGGCCGGAAGCGGGAGAATAGGCATAGTCTACCAGCGAGCGGCGCCGCAGACCCGGCTCTCGAGAGAATAACTATTTTAAAATCATATACTTATCCCGTCACCTGAGCGATTGACACTCGGCGCTGGGGGTCAAGGCTCAGGCAGGGGCGGCCGGTGCGGGGAACGTCTAGAAGACGAAGTGCCGCCACTCCGGCCATCGGGCCACGGCGATGCCGATGGCGATCGAGATGATGAGCAGCAGAGTGAGCGTGAGTCCTATGAGAAACCGTTGCATTGCAGGGAAGGTCGTGGCTTGCGGGTGCCGGGCACCATGATAGCCCGCGGGAGAGCCGCATGACTTTGAGCGTTTGCCTGCTCTCCGCCGAGGTGGCGCCGCTGTCCAAGACGGGCGGGCTCGCCGATGTGGCCGGCGCGCTCACCAAGTACCTGACTGCGGCCGGTCACGACGTGCGGCTCTTTACGCCCCTATATGCGTCCATAGACCGCGCGAAGTTCCCGGTGCAGCCCGTCGACGGCCTGCAGCAGCTGCCGCTCCAGATCGGCCCGCATCATTATGTCTACTCGGTCGCCACCACCGCGCTTCCGGGATCCGATGCTCTGGTGTACCTGGTCGATTGCCCGGTGCTCTTTATGGGCGCCCGGCGATCTATACGACCGACCCGGACGAGCACCTGAGATTTCTCGCC
The DNA here is from genome assembly GCA_963726045.1 of uncultured Pseudomonadota bacterium. Classification (GTDB taxonomy): domain Bacteria; phylum Pseudomonadota; class Gammaproteobacteria; order Steroidobacterales; family Steroidobacteraceae; genus 13-2-20CM-66-19. The sequence continues at coordinate 887,531 of CAVSAZ010000004.1, read as the reverse complement.
TTCACCCGCGCCGTGCTGGCGGTCTGTCAGCGCATGCAATGGTCACCGCAGATCCTGCACTGCAATGACTGGCACACGGCCTTCGGGCCGCTCTTCGTCAAGGCGCAGCTTGCGCCGGACGAGCCGCTGTTCGCGCGCACGCGCTCGGTGCTGACGATCCACAACATCGGTTACCAGGGCGTGTTCAGCGCGGCCGCCATCGCGCGATCTGGGGCTCGGCAACAAGACCTATCTGCTGCATCAGGACGATCTGCGCGCGGGCAGGATCAATCCGCTGCGCCACGGCATCCTGTACGCGGACGCGATAACCACCGTCAGCCCGACACACGCGCGCGAGATCTGCACGGACGAGTACGGTATGGGACTTCAGGACTCGTTGCGCATGCGCGGCGATTCGCTGACGGGCATCCTGAACGGTGTCGACTATCAGGTCTGGGATCCGCGCCATGACCGCTACCTGCCGGCGCACTACGATCCGCGACACGTTGGCTACCAAGGACGGGACTGAAGGGTGACTTCATCACGCGGCTCGGCCTGAACGATACCCGTGACGACGCCGCTGGCGGGAATGGTGAGCCGCCTCGCCGCGCAGAAGGGTATCGAGCTGATGTTCGAATCGCTGCCGCAGGTGTTGGAATGGCGCGATCTCGCCCTCGTCGCGCTGGGGAGCGGGGAGCCGCAGTACGAGCGCTTCCTCGCCGAGCTCGAGCGACCGCTTCCCGGGCCGCGTGGTATTTCGCCAGGGTTACGATGACGAGCTGTCGCACTGGATCGAGGCCGCCTGCGACATGTTCCTCATGCCGTCGCTCTATGAGCCCTGCGGGCTGAACCAGATGTACAGCCTGCGCTACGGCACGGTGCCGATCGTGCGCCGCACGGGCGGTCTGGCCGACTCCGTGGAACATTACAACCCGGAGACGGGCGCGGGCACCGGCATCGTCTTCAACGACTTCGACTCCGAAGGGCTGGAGTGGGCACTCAACACCGCGCTCGATCTGCACGCGCAGCCGCAGCAGTGGCTGCGCATGGTGCGCAACGGAATGGCGCAGGACTTCTCGTGGGAAAAGCAGGGAGAGAACTACGTCACGCTGTATCGGCGGTTGACGGCATAGATCGCAGGCGCGAGTGCAGCCTGACGGCGACATGTCTGCCGCCTGAGACATTGCGCTCGCGCTCGAGTCGGCGTTTACTCCCGCTCAGCCAAGGGCAAACCTGCCGCAAGGTGGGGACGCAAAGCTTCCGGTCTGAACATTCAGACAGCGGGGCTGCCGGACCGCAGTCGCCATCGAGCGGCTGCACCGTCACACGATCTGAGCGGCTCGATTCGCACTCGAGACGCACGGCGTGTTTGCGCCCTGGGCAATCCAAGTTGGGTTTCTGCACGGGGTGGTCACATGTCCATACACAACACGGCCGCGGTGTGTCCGCGGTATATCGCGCTTTGCGCGCTGGCTCTGACTTTAACGCTGACTTCACCGCTCGCGCGCGCCGCCACGGCGCCGACGATCAGCGGTGCGCCCGCCACCAGCGTGATGGTGGGTCATAGTTACTCGTTCCGGCCGAGAGCGACCGGCTCCTCACGGACGTTCTCGATCACCAACAAGCCCCGGTGGGCGGCCTTCGAACGCGCGACCGGGCGACTGTCAGGCACGCCTCACGAGCCCGGCACTTTCAACGGCGTGCACATCTGCGTCAGCTCAAAGGGCGTGAAGCGCTGCTTGCGGGCTTTCAGCCTGAAGGTCCGGGAGCCGAGCACCGGCCCGATCATCGGCGGCATCGCGCCCGCAACGGCCAAGGTCGGCACCGCATACTCTTTCCATCCCAAGGTCCACGACCTCAACGATCTGAAGGTCGTCTTCTCGATCGTCGACAAGCCGTCGTGGATGACCTTCGACCGCGCGACCGGCAGGCTGTCGGGCACGCCCACTGCCGCGAACGTTGGCGAGTTCTCGCACATCGGCATCTCCGCGTCCAACCGCTACCATTCCACGAAACTACCCCCCTTCTCGATCACCGTGGATTCGCAGGGATCCGAGCAGTCGCCCGCGAACGTGACGATCGCGTGGACGCCGCCGACGGAGAACACCAACGGCAGCGCACTCACCGATCTCGCAGGCTACCACCTCTATTACGGGACGACTCAGGGCAACCTCACCAAGGTGGTGGACATCACCAACCCCGGGGTCGCGAGCTATATGGTGAGCGACCTGGCGGCGGGCATGTGGTATTTCGCGCTGACGTCCGTCAATACGGCGGGCGAAGAGAGCGTGCGCTCCTCAGTCATAAGCACCGTGGTGGAGTAGCCCGCCGCCCGGCCTGCCGAAAAGCTGCCGCAGGCGCAGCCGCCAGGATCGCGCGCGGCGAAAGTCGCGCGCGATCTGCAGCCATTCATGAAAGGCGATGGTGAGCGGGTTCAGGCTGCGCAGCGGATGCACCAGGCCGTAGACGAGGGGCGTCTCGGGCCGCTCCGCGGCGAAGGTACCGAACAGGCGGTCCCAGACAATGAGGATGCCGCGGTAGTTGCGATCCAGATACTCGCCGTTCGAGGCATGGTGCACGCGGTGGTGCGCCGGAGTGTTGAAAATCCACTCCAGCGGGCCCAGCCGGCCAGCCCGAAGACCGTTCCAGCGCACCGCCGCAATGCCGATCCCCAGCGGCCCGAGGGAGACGCGATCGTCATAGTCGATGGCGACGAGCGGCACCGGACGCAGCCGCTGCGAATCCGCGCCGGGATATCTCGCAGCCAACGCCAGCCCCGCCCCAATCGTGCCCGACCAGCCCGCCTGAGCCTGCGTCAATCCCTGCTGCTCGAGCGCCTGGCTCTCGAGAGTCTGCTGGGCCCGGACCAGCGTCGGGGTAAGAACGGACGCGAGCAACAGCAGAATTGCCTGGATGCCGCAAGCCCGCGGGCTACATGTATACGACAAGTTCACGTGAGGGCCGGCGTCGGATGGAAGATGCAATCTGATACGCGCGTAGACTCGAATTCCCCCGCACGCTGCATCCGAGCAGCGCGGATCGCGGGCCGTGTAGGAGCCAGGCTGTATTACCATGGCTCACCCCCGGCGACTCCCCGGGATGGAGCACTCCCACGGCCGACGAGAAATTCCCAAACGATCGCCCGCAGCCGGAGGCGTTGTCCGCGCAGGTGCGGAGCGCCCACGACGACCTCGCCGCGGGTAATATCGATCGCGCCGAGAGCACCATCCGCGCCTTCCTGCAGCAACACGGTATCCATGTCGAGGGCATGCGGGTCATGGCCCTCGTCGCGGCCAAGCGCGAGGTCCTGGAGGTGGCCGAGGAGCTGTTGGCGCAAGTGCTCAGGCGCGCCCCCGATCATGTCGCCGCGCGCGGCGAGTATGTGTCGGTACTCATCCGGCTGCAGAGGTATGCCGACGCCTTACCGCATGCGGAGCAGGTGCTGCGTGCGCAGCCGCAGCGCAGCGACTATCGCCTGCTTTATGCCGAATCGCTGTCCGGGTTGAACCGCTACCGGGAAGTCATCGACATTCACCGATCGCTGCTGGCAGGCGCTGCGGACCCCGCCTTCCACCACCTCGCCATGGGCCACGCGCACAGGGGGCTGGGCCTCATCGATCAGGCGATCGCCGACTACGCCCAGGCGATCGCCGCCCGTCCTGCTTACGGAGAGGCGTGGTGGAGCCTGGCCAATCTCAAGGTCCATCGGTTCACGGATGAGCAGCAGCGCGCCCTGAAGCAGGCGCTCGATGCGCCGAACCTGGAGGAGAACGACCGCATCGGACTTCACTTCGCCTACGGCAAGTGCCTCGAGGATGAGCGGCGCTTCGATGCGTCGCTGGCGCATTACACTCAGGGTAATGCCCTCAAGGCGCGGCTGGCGCCGTATCTGCCGGATGTCATCGACCGTATCGTCGCCGAGAGCAAGGCGCTGTTCACGGCGGAGTTCTTTGCGCAACGGGCGGGTTGCGGACTCCCGGACCCTGCCCCCATCTTCATCGTCGGGCTGCCGCGATCCGGCTCCACGCTCGTCGAGCAGGTGCTCGCGTCCCACCCCGCGATCGACGGCACCATGGAGCTGCCGCAGATCAATCACCTGATTCAGGCGGTTTGCAGCGCCGCCGGCCCCGGGCAGGGACTACGCTCCTATCCCTCGGCGCTGGCCACACTCGATTGCAACGCAGTGGCCACGCTCGGCAGGCTCTATATCGAAAACACGCGGCTGTTTCGCGCCGGCCGGCCGCACTTCACCGACAAGTTGGGCGAAAACTTCCTGCATGTGGGATTCATCCGGCTGATCCTGCCGCGCGCGCGCATCATAGATGTACGCCGCGATCCGATGGCCTGTTGCTTCAGCAATTACAAGCAGCTGTTTCCTGCCGGCAACTTCTCTTATGACCTGAAGTCACTCGCGCATTTCTATACGCGCTACATCTCCATGACCCGGCATTGGGATGCGGTCCTGCCGGGCTGCGTTTACCGACTGCAGTACGAAGAGCTGGTCCGGAACTTCGAACCCGAGGTGCGCCGGCTGCTGGCTCACCTGGAGCTTCCGTTCGACGAGCGCTGCCTGACGTTCCATGACTCCGCCCATCGGGCACATACGGCAAGCTCCGAGCAGGTGCGCCGCCCGGTCAACACCGACGGCGTAGATCAGTGGCGCCACTTCCGGGAAGGACTGGAGCCACTGCGCCGGCACCTGCGCCAGGAGGCGCAGGCTGCCGGCGTCGAGGATCTGCTCAGAAGGTCACTTTCCCACTGAGGGTGAAGCGCCGACCGTAATTCAACAGGCTGAAGAACTCGTCCGTCCGGTCGACGTACTCCTGTATGACGGTATCGGTCAGATTGGTCCCCGACAATGACACTGTGAAGTTCTTGGTCACGTCGTAGTTGATCTGCGCATCCAGAGTGCCATAGCCCTTGACGAACACGCGATCCAGCGGGATGCCGCCCGTGCCTATTCCGGTTATGTAATTGTTCCGGTGATCATAGGTGACCCGGGCTCCGATCCCGTATTTCTGATAGATCAGGGACACGTTCTGATAGTCGCCGAGGCCGGTGAGGCCGAAGGTCTCCTGGGTCGCCGAGGTCGCCCCGCCCGAGTTCAGTCCGGCGCTGGTCGACAGGATGGTGGCGTTGGCGTTGAAGCCGAAGCCGTCGAGCGGCGCCGGCAGGTAGCTGAACATGTGCTGCGCGCTCAGCTCCACGCCGCTGACGTGCGCCTGGCCGATGTTGGTCGGGCCGTTGAACTGGAAGGTGGCCACATTGTTCGGGAACTGCGAGAGATGCTGCGAGTTGACGATGGGGACCGACAGCGTGCTGGCGGTCACCGTTTCGATGAAATTCTGCAGATCCTTGCGGAACACGGAACCGGCGAGATAACCGTCGCGCGAGTAGTACCACTCCAGGCTCAAATCGTAGTTCCTCGCGGTATACGGCTTGAGGTTCGGGTTGCCGCCCGTGGCCACCAGGTTGTCGGGCGCCAGAATCGAGCCGCCGTAGTTGAGAACCGGCGACAGGAGCGACGGCTCGGGACGCGCGAGGCTCTCCGAAATGGCCGCGCGCAGCAACAGCTGGTGCGTCAGATTGAAGCGGAAGTTAGCGCTCGGCAGCAGGTGATTGTAGGAGTGGCTGCCCGCGACTTCCAGAGTCGCGCCGTTGTCCGCATAGATGGCGTTGTCTCCGGTCGGGTCGTTCGGAATGGGCGTGATATCACTCAAGACCTGACTGTAGCCGACCGCGTCTTCCTCGGTACGCACCCAGCGCACGCCGACATTGCCGCCCCAGGAGTGCTCTCCCAGGGTGCCATCGAAGTCCGCCTGCAGATACAGCGCGTAGGTTTTCTCCGTGACCTGGGCAATCGCCTGTTTGTTGGTCTGCGGATTCAGCGGCATGAAGTTGTCCTCACCGATCAGCGCGGCCGAGGTGCCGGGCGTGAGGCCATCCGCCGCGTCGCGCGCCGCGAAGCCTGCGGGGCTGTCGAGGTAAGCGATATACGCCTGCGGGTTATACGTCAGGAACGACGACGGGTAGGCGCCGCTGTAAGGGCCGCCCATATTCGGCATCGTAAAGGCGCTGACGAGAGATGCAGGAACCGGCACTCCGTAGCCGCAATACGCGCAAATGGAATCTTCGTTATACGTGCTGTACGTATCGTAGGAATTCTTCTGGCCGTAGGCGCCGAACCGCAAATCCGACACCGGACCCCATGCGTCCGAGCCGTGCAAGGTTCCGTCCAGCGTCAACTGCCGGATATCGTTCTGGGAATAGGAACCGGTGACCGACGTGTAATGCGCCTTCACCGCGCCGGGATCGATGAGATTCGAGGGCGTGGTGGTCGCGCTGGGAATACCGGTGCCGTCGGAGTTCGTGAAGGTGGCCTGCAAGCGGAAAACCGAGGACGGTGAACAGATCCGGATCCGTATAGTCATCGGCGACATTGCGCGAGTCGGAGCCATCCAGCGCCCAAGTCAGGTTGTTGTCGAACAGCGACCCCTCGATCTTCAGGTTGAGGGAGCGCAGATATTGCGGGCTGACCTGACCGCCCTGTTGCCCCTTCTATGGCGTCCTCGTGCGAGTCCGCAGTAAAAGTCTGCACGACCCCGTCCGGGCCCACCGTCGGAGCCGGATTGGCAAGAATCGGGTTGCCGTCGAAATAGAGCCCCAACTGCTGGGCACGCGCGAACTCCTCGTACCGGTTGTACACACCGTCCAGGGTGATCTTGAGATTGTCGGTGGGCTTCCATTGCAATGAGGCGTTGACGTTCTCACGCTTGATCTGGTAGGAGTCGTTCGCGTAGTCGATCGACACCGGCATCAGCGTGTTAGGAGTAAGGGGCGCCGGCAGGGCGGTCCCGGTCACTCCCGGAAGGGCCCAACCTGAGACGCTCAGTGTTCGCGTTCTGGTGTCCTCATCGGTGGACGCGAACGAAATCAGCGCACCCAGCCTGTTATCGTCGAAGGTGTCGCTGACGAGCACGAATTCGTTCGGCGTCACCTTGGTATCGAGAGAAGTTTCACTGCCCTGCACTTTGGCGGTGGCCTTGAAACCATTGAAATCCAGGGGATGTGCGGTTTCGAGCTCGACCAGACCGCCGATGGCTCCGTCCGGCTGCCACGCCTCCGCCGTCTTGTATACCAGGGACTTGGTGATCTGATCGGTCGGCAGCACGTCGAAGTTGAATTCGCGACCGCCGGTCTGGGTGGGCAGCTGCTGGCCATTGATCAGCACGGTGTTGAACGCCGGCCCGAAGCCGCGAATGGTCACTTCGCTGCCGGAGCCGGTCTCATCGCGATCGATGGCCACGCCCGGAATATGGGACAGCGACTCGGCGACATCCGAATCCGGGAATTGCCCGAGATCCTGCGCGGTGATCGCGTCGACTTCCTGATCGGACAGCTCCTTGATGGCCTCCGACTGCGCGAGGCTCTCACGAATACCCTTGACCACGACCGCCTGCAGCTGCGTCTCCTGGCTGCTGTTGGAAATGGTGCCGTTGGTGTTGCCGTTGGCACCAGTGCTGACCTGCTGCTGATCGGCGCCGCTTGCCGCCACCAGCGGCTGCGTCGGGGCCGAGCCGCGCCGCCTGCGCCGCAGCGAATGGCAGCGCCGCTCCGGCGAGCAGAGCGCTCCTGACCGCGATATGAATCAGACTCGTCCGCGTACGCGGACTTCTACGACGAACATTGCTATTGGGTCTCATAAAGCTCGGCTCGTTAGATTTCACGTGGTCCCCCGACGATCTCCACACACGATGTTTTGGCACAGCCCCCGCCAAGGATCTGATGTAGTAATCTCTCGGCAGATGTAATAGAACTATATTTTATAAAAATTTGCAATACTGAGTTGGTGTTGCGATGCCGCAACGGCGGCGGCTGGAGGCAACCAGAAAGGTCGCCGTCGGACGCTTGTCGGTACGACCTCGGTGGATCTTTTTACGGCATATCTGATTGATTAATGGGATAATATTTATTGGTAGCGGAATCATGGAGGGACCGGCGTCGCGATTTCACCTGCTCCTCAGGGTAGCCGGCTGCGGCGCCACGCCCGGCCGTACCTGCTGTGTAATTAACCTTCAGATTACCTGTCGCACGCCGCCCAGCAGCATGTGGCGGATGTCGAAGAGCGGGGTCGAGCAGCAGGATATTTGCCGGCGCATTGACCGCAAGAAAGCCGTGCCGACTCTGCAGACCCCCCGCGCGGGCAGGGTCCGAAGTCACCATGGCGAGAGCGACCTCCAGCGGCAGCTCCACATTCCGTACCAGCCGGCGCAGCGTGCCGATCATGTCGATGTGCACGCCGGCCAATGAGCCGCGCGCATCGATCAGCCGGCCCTCGTGCAGACGCAGAGTCTTGCCGTAGAGCGTGAATTCCGATGGCCCATGCACTGTGGGCATCGCATCCGTGACCGCGAAGAGCGTGGCGGGGCCGCGTTTCGCGCGTACCGCCAGGCGCAGCATCGTATCCGCAACATGGTGGCCGTCCGCGATGATCCCGCACCATGCCGCGCTGTCGAGAGCAACTCCCGGCAGGCCCACCTGTTTGGTGCGCAGGGGCGGCATGCCGTTGAAGAGGTGCGTGAAGAGGGTGGCACCGGCAGCGATCGCATCCCTGCCCTCCTGTTCGGTCGCGCCGCTGTGTCCGATCGATACTTTGACCCCTATGCCGACCAACTCCTCGAGCGCACCCGGCGGCAGACGTTCCGGCGCCAGCGTCAGTATCACGGGCACATCCCGGGCACGCAGGCGACGCAACAGCGCCCAAGTATGGTCATCCAGCGGGCGGATGTATTCGAGCGCGTGTGCGCCACGGAAGTCGGGCGAGATGTGTGGGCCTTCGATGTGCATCCCGGCGACGCCGTGCTGTCCGTACACGGCGAGCACCGCTTGCACCGCACTGGTCATGATCTCCGGCGTCGTGGTGAGCAGCGTGGGCAGCCAGGCGCCCGTTCCGCCTTTGCGATGCGCGGCGGCGATCGCGGCAAGGCCTGCGGGAGTCGGCTCGTTGTTGAACAGGACGCCGCCGCCGCCGTTGACCTGCAGATCTACGAATGTCGGGCAGGCGATGCATTCGGTCTGCCAGACGGGACCCTGGGCGGCGCGCGGGTCGAAAGCCGCGACCATCTCCGCGATCCGGTCCGATTCGATTCGCAATGCGGCGCCACTGTGCATTCGCATCCCATCGAAGAGCTGCTCCGGCCGCAGCCACCACGACCCTGCCGTGGGCGGTTGGAAAGCCTCGGGCGCGGCCGGGGGCGGATTCATGCCGCTCGCCCCGGCGTCACGACCGGGTCAGGAGCAGCGCCGCGCCACGGGTGCCGCTGGCGTCTCCAAAGCGCGCAACGGCGAAGCGCGGCTCACGACCGGCGAACTGGTGTGCGGGATAGGTCCGCGCCAGCATCTGCGCCACTTCGGGAATCCGGGACAGACCGCCGCCCAGCACGACGCAATCCATATCTATCGTGCACTGCGCGGTGTTGATGAGTTCGGCGAGCAGCGTCAGCCATTCGCGCAGCACCGTGGCCATGGCGGGATCCCCTGCTCGGGCGAGCTTCACGACCTCGGCGGGCGACCGGGCCGCGGGATCGTGCCGCGCCGCCAGACGTGTCAGGCCTGGACCCGCGAGGAGCGTCTCATAACACCCGAGGCGACCGCAGCCGCAGGGAAGAATGGGCAGATTCAACTCCGCGACGAACCGTCCCGGTATACCGAGATGGCCGATTTCTCCCGGCAGGTCGTTGTAACCGCGCACCAGCCGGCCGCGATAGGTCACGCCGGCGCCCACCCCGGTACCGAGGATCAACCCCAACATCGTTGCGGCGTCCTCACCCGCGCCGCCATTGGCTTCCGAGAGCGCAAAGCACTTGGTGTCGTTGCCCATTGCAACCGTGCGGCCGAGCCGTGCGGTGAGATCCTCACGCAGTGGCCGGCCGGTCGCCGGGAGGTTCGATGTCAGGGAGCGCCCGCTGGCATGATCGACCAGACCCGGGAGGCCGATGCCGAGCTCGACCGGGCGGCCCGCGCGGGCATCGAGCCAGCGCACCTCGGTCACTATGCTGTCGAGGAGCTGCTCGTAAGTGGCGCTCCCGGTATCCACGCGCCGCCGCTCGAGCGGTTGAAATCGCTCGTCGAAGAGGCAGGTCTCGATTTTGCTGCCGCCGACGTCCATTCCGCCGTACAGGCTCGCACGACGGGTCGACGGCGGGTAAATGCGGACTCCCTGGACGACGCGCGACAGTTGACCATTTGGAAACGGATCGTCGACGTTGAGTCCCATGCGATCCGACCACGTCACTGCGATCAGCTGCGCCGGCAGGACGTAGAGCGGCACATTCCACCCCGCTGGGACGCCCGCAAATGCGATATCGGCGCCGCTGTCGACCGTGCCGACGGTGATCACCCGGTCCGCGCCATACTGGCTGCGAAGCTCGACGACTATGTCATCGTCGTAGCGCCGCGCGTCGGGATCGGGGGACAGGAGCACGACGATGCGGGTCTGCTCGTTCACCAGGGACTTTGGGCCATGCCGAAATCCGAGCGGCGAATCCCAGAATGCCGCCACCCGCCCGGCGGTCAGCTCCAACACCTTGAGCGCGCTCTCGCGCGCCGCGCCCGCGAGCTCCCCGCCGCCGAGGAATGCCACCCGCTGCGGTGGCGGCCACTGCGCCGCGATCCTGCCGGCGGCCGCGAGCACGCCGCGACCGGCGGCGGCGATCTGCCGCAGCAGCGGCTCGATGTCGGCGAGCGGCAGATCATCGAAGCACGCCAGCGCATACAACAGCATGGTGCTGTAGCTCGACGTCATGGCGAAGCCGGCATCGTGCGTCTCGGGCGGCAGCACGAGCGCTCGCTGTCGCGGCCCGGCGGATCGCGCAAGAGCGCCGTCCGCATTGCAAGTGATGTGTAGAGCGTCGGCGTCGGCACGATCGAGCAGCGCCAGTGTCGCGAGTGTCTCGGGACTCTCGCCGCTGCGGCCGAAAGACACCAGCAGGCGCCGCACCCCCGGGCGCAGCAGGGCCTGCGGATGCGCCACCAATTCCGTCGTCGGCACGGCCCGATACCTTGCCGAGCTGCGCTGCTCATTGAGATAGGCGCTCAGCGACTCGCCGATGAAGGCGGATGTGCCGGCGCCACAAAACCAGACTTCGTCATGGCCGCGCGCTCGAATCCATTCCCGCAAGTCGGCCACCAGGGCAGGTAACTCGCGGGCGGCGGTGATCCAGACATCCGGCTGGTGCATCACCTCCCGATGTGTCTGTGATCCGTGAAGCTTCTCCTGTCCCTCCTGGGTCACCGTCGCTCCCGCCGCTTGCCAGCGGCCCGCTGACCAGTGCGCGCATCGACGCAATGCACGGCGACGCCGAGTCCTTCAAGTTGCTGCACCAGCACCGGATCGACCTCGGTGTCCGTCACGATGACATGAGCCTTCTGAATGTCGCAGATGCGATGCAGGCTGGGTGTGCCGAATTTCGAGGAGTCGGCCAGCACCACCACCCGATCGCTGGCGCGGATCATGGCGGCGTTCTTCTGCGCTTCCTCCTCGTTGAAAGTGCTGAGTCCCAGCCGCAGATCGATGGCATCGGCGCCGAGGAAGAACGTGTCGAAATGCATCTCCGCGAGGAACCGCTCGATGAACCGCCCGCCGATCGACATGGTGTCGTAGCGCACCGTTCCCGCCGGCACGATCACCTCGTGGTGCTTGTAGCGCTTCAGCAGATTGACGATTTCCAGGTCGGCGGTGAGGATCGACAGCCCGCGGATATCGCCCAACTGGGTCGCGAAGATGCGCAGCGTCGAGCCGGAATCGATGATGATCGAGCGCTCGCGATTGATGAGGCTGGCCGCATAGCGGGCGATGGCCCGCTTCTTGTCGACATTGACCTGCTCGCGATCCGAGACATTCGGAGCGATCAGGTTCAGGCGGAATTCCGGCAACTCCCGCGCCAGCGACTTCGCCAGCTCGATGCGAAACTCCGGCACGCCTTTGCAGCCGTAGCGCTTGCAGTAGCGCACGATGCTCGGCTCGCTGACACCGGCCCCGGCGGATATGGCGCGCAGGGGCGCATGCATGAACGAGTCAGGATCGGCGACCAGATAGTTGGCGATCCGCCCGAAGGCCTTGGACAGATGGCCGATGTCGGCGCGGATGCGCTCGAGCAGATCCCCCGTGAGACGGGCGGCCGACACGTCGGCATTCGGCGCCGGCCGCGGCGCGCTGGGTTCATCTCGTCGTGAGGTGCGACTCATGAGCTGGCTCCCACCAGTGCGTGCGCGCTGTGCGCGCGACGCTGCGCGTACAACGCATAGGCCATCATGCACGCGTACATCGGCACGAGGGCGAGATACGCCATCTGGTTGCCGATTACGCGCGCCAACAGGCCATAGCAGGGCGGCACCACGGCGCCACCTATGATGGCCATGATCATGATAGCCGCGCCCGTCTTGGTGTGCTCGCCCAGTCCCGTGAGCGCGATGGGGAAGATGGCCGGCCAGAGCACCGCGTTGGCGAAACCCAACGAGGCAACGAAGAGCACGCTGAGCATGCCGTGCGTCAGGGTGATGGCTACGGTCAGAAACATGCCCAGGGCCGCGGACAGAGCGAGCGCGCGCTGCTGGGTCAAACGCCTCGGGATCAGGATGATCCCGCAAATGTAGCCCAGCACCATCGCCCCGAGGGTGAAACTCGCAAAGAACCGGGCGGTCTGGATGGAAATGTGCAGCGCCTGGCCGTAGAGAACGATGGTGTCGCCGGCAATGACTTCCACCGCCATCTCGAAGAACAGAGCCCAGAATCCGAACAGCAGCAGCGGATGCTGCGACCAGCGGAATTTCGCCCCGATACCCGTCCCTGGCTCAATCGGCGGCTCCCTTGGCTCGGGCAGTCCGGACCGAGCTACGCCAAGGGCCAGCACCAGCAACGCGACGGCCATCGCGAGGTAAGGTGTGATCAATCGATGGGCCAGCATGGCGAGCGCCGCGGCGGACACAGGCCCGTGGCCGGTCTGGGCGATACGGTCGAAATCCGCGAATACCAGGGCGCCGAGCGCCATCGGGCTGAGGGCTCCGGCGAGCTTATTGCATACGCCACAGATCGAGATGCGGCGGGCCGCGCTCTCCGGTGGACCGAGGATGATTACGTACGGATTGGCCGCGGTCTGCAGCAGACAAAGCCCGGTGCCCTGGGTGAAGAGGCCGACGAGGAACAGGCCGTAGGAACGCAGCAGCGCTGCCGGCAGGAAAACCAATGTCCCCGCTGCCATGATCGCCAGTCCGAGCGCCATGCCACGCCTGTAGCCCGTCGCATTGAGCACGCGCGCGGAAGGCAGCGCCATCACGAAATAGGCGATATAGAACGCAAAGGTGACGAGCAGCGCTTCGAAGGTATCGAGCTGGCAGACGACTTTGAGGAAGGGGATCAGAACGCCATTGAGCCAGGTCACGCAGCCGAAGAGCGCAAACAGGCCGGCCATCAGCGCCAGTGCCCTCCTGTCGGATTGCCCCGCCGCGCCGGCCACTTGCGTCACCGTCCGATGTCGCCAGGCAACGCCCATATCTGCGACTGCAGATTGTTGCCGCACGCACTCACCGCAAGTGCTCCCCCGGCCGATCCGGTCAGGCACTGGTGGCTCGCGGAGTTGATGAGCTTTCCGGGCAGGTCGTACTTCCAGACCTGGTCCGCGGCCGAGCTGCATGCAGCGAGCATGGCGCGGCCGTCTTTCTGCGCCAGGCACTTGCCGCCGGACCGCAGCGCGCCGTTGGACATCACTTCCCAACTTTGCGCGCTGGTGCCGGCGCAGCGCTCCACGGTACCGGGGGCAGCCACGCAACGGGTGTAGTGGCTCGCATTGGGATGAGCTTCGTCATCGTCGCGGCCTGGCAGGACGCGGCTGATGGTACCGATCCGGGCCGGCGCACCGCAGGCCTCCTGCGGACGAATCGTCCAGATGGCGGTATCGTGTGAAGCGATGTCAGCGTGCAGTGCCGCAACCGCCGCCTGGTGCTCGCCGCTCCAGAGATTGCGTGCGTCGAAGCGGCAGCTGCCGCCCTTGAAGCCGAGGTCGGCGGCGCTCAGCCGCGCCGGCAGAGCCGCGGCACTGCGATTGAGCACCGCAACGGCATAGCCTCCATCCTGCAACGGCTTGATCAGCACATCGCTGGAGGCGCTGCGACGCAGCAGGGTCGCCATGCGGCCGAGTGGATCCTGATCCACGGACAGCACCGCGCGGTTGCCGAGGATGCGTACCGCCGCGGGCGTCAACTGCTCGATGTCGGAGCTCAGAATCAGCGGCGCCGACATCATGGCCCACAGCGCCAGCTGGCTGCGGCTCTCCGCGGGTGTCATGCCGGTGTCGCCGCCGATGATGAAATCGGGGTCGTCCCAGTTGCCGGGAGTCTGGAAGCGGCCGAGCGGCAGGTTGTAGGAGTAGTTCCAGAGCACGCTGGCGAAGCGCTCGTGAGTGGCGCTCTTACCGTGATAATTCGCCATGTCCGTGCCTTCGCGCCAGAGCTGGCCGTAGCCACGGACCCAGCTGAGGACGTCATACCAACCGGGCGCGCCCTGGAAATACGCGGGCGCGGACTCCGAGAACACGATCGGGCGGCCCACCTGCGCGAGCGCGGTGCTCTCCGCGCGATAGGCGGCGCGATAGGCGTCATTCTGCGACTGACCCTGGGGCACGTAGACGTTGCAGCCATCGAGCTTGAGATAATCGACGCCCCAGGACGCGAAAAGTTTGGCATCTGCCAGGAAGTGATCGCTGCCACCGCCCTGCGGCTCGCCGCTGCCGGCGAACCGGCCGCATGTTTCAGAACCGGCGTCCTCGTAGATGCCAAACTTGAGGCCGAGAGCATGAATGGCGTCGGCCACCGGCTTCATGCCCTGCGGAAACAGGCGCGGATCGGGCTGCAGATTGCCCTGACTATCGCGCGTTTTCTGCATCCAACAATCGTCGATGGTAACCGTGCCGTAGCCACGCGCCGCGAGCCCTGTCCTGACGAGCGCGCGAGCATTGGCGATGATCGTCGCCGCGGTGTAATCACATTGATAGTGGGCCCAGTCGTTCCAGCCCATCGGAGGCGTCGCGGCCAGGGGTGTGGCGAGTGTAGCGCCGGCGGCGCGGGCGTCCGATCCGCTCCAGGCGACCAGGGAAGTGAGCAAAACCGCCGCGAGCAGCGCCACGCCCCTGCGCGTGGACGCGGTACGGGAGGCGGGCACGGGGAAGACGGACAGAAACGGCTTCTGTGAAGGCATGCTTGTTCTCGTGGGCTGAGCGGACTGGCTGGGGTGGCTTAAATGTAGTTTTTTTCCATCTAGTGGAGCATTTTTCACAGAATCGGCGCATGCGTCAAGCGAAATGTAATTACATTACAGCACTGGCCCGCGCTTCACGATCTCCCGCGCCACCCGTTGCGCCGACCGGATGCACGACTCCATGCCGCGGGCGAGAATATCGGCATAGGTTCCCGCAAAATAGATCCGTCCCTCCGGCCGCAGGATCTCC
Source organism: uncultured Pseudomonadota bacterium (assembly GCA_963726045.1). Classification (GTDB taxonomy): domain Bacteria; phylum Pseudomonadota; class Gammaproteobacteria; order Steroidobacterales; family Steroidobacteraceae; genus 13-2-20CM-66-19. The sequence continues at coordinate 872,052 of CAVSAZ010000004.1, read as the reverse complement.
GGCCAGAATTTGTGCATCTGGCCCAGCGGAAATGGCTCCATTTCGCAGTTGGGCGCCAGCGTATCCTGGGTCCAGTCCCTGGTGAGCGCCTGCACGATCGTGTCCCGCTTGCCCGGGTAAACCTGGCGAAATGCGGTCAGAACCTGCTGCGGCGACAGCCCTCCCGGACCATACGCCTTGAGAAGGACCCGCGTCGTCGGCACCTCGGTCGGCACCTCCCAGATCGACGAGATCTCCGGGTGGTCGAACTCCATGTTGATGCTTTTCAGGCCGTCGTCGAGCCAGAATCTGGAGCTGGCTTCGAACACGTAGAACGGGTGTGACGAGTACGTCAGGTTGTCCACGACATACTGCTTTGCCGCAGACAGCGCGGGTGTCACGGCAATGCGGCTGAAAACCGTCAGGCTGATGCAGTTTACGAAGAAATCGGCATCCAGGGTTCGCGTCTCGCCGTGGCCATACTCGCGGTAGCTGACGGTAACGCCCTGATCACCGTGGCGGATGGCGGTGATGGGGTGGGCCAGTTTCACCCGCGTCCCGAGCCGCCTCGCGAAGGCGATGGGGAGCTGCTCGTTGCCGCCCCGCAGTCGGAACATCTCGCCTTCGGAAGGCGGGATGCGCCGCGACTTCATGGCCGCCAGCGTCCAAATGCGAAAGAGCGCGCTGGTCTGCCCGTCGCCAAAGAAGTCGATCGCCGCCTGCGAGGCGCCTTCCTTCCGGTAGATCTCGCTGATGGGTATTCTGTCGAGATCGTCCAGGCCCTTGCCGAAAGGATGATAAGGATCCCCGAGCCTGTCGACGTACGGACCGCAGATAGAGATTCTCGAGCTCGTACCACGGATGCTTGGATAGAAACCGGACCTCGCGGCTGTTGAATCCGAGCCCGGCGAGCGTGGCGGGATCGGCCAGCATTCTGTTCGTGTAGAGCTTGCCGCCGATCATCCTCGAGCCGGCGTTGTCGTACGGCAGCCAGGCGCCCTCGGCGTTGGGATAGGGAACCAGCGGTAGGGCGAATTCCGCGGCATACTCCAGCAGCCGCTCATAACCTGGCCGGGTGATGTGATCGGCGCCGAAGTCGGCATACAGGCCATCCGACAGGCCGTCGCTGCCGGTGAACACATGACCGCCGTACCGGCCCGCGGCCTCGAGTATGGTGACATCGAAGCCGGCCTTCATGAGCTCGTAGCCACAACACAAACCGGTGATCCCGGCGCCACCGATCACCACCGTGCCCGGCCGCGAGCGGACGGCAGGCGGCGCTTTTGCGGCGGCAGCGGCCGTCATGAGCCGCGAATCGATCACGGAGGCGCCGGCGCCGGCCGCGAGCGTCTTCAGGAATGTTCTGCGAATCATCCGTGTGTCTCGATCACCTCACCGCACGTGCCAGAGCCTCCAGACTTGCGGGGCTGAGCGGCGTACCGTCGAGTCGGGCGGCCTGGATGACCGCTCCCACATCAGGCGGGAACAACGCCGGGACGAATCGGTAGCGGGCACAGCGTCGCTGCAGCTCCGCCTCGAACGGCTCGCGCAGCCCGTTTTCCGGTTGAAACATTCCCCCGGAGGCGGACACCGCCACGGTCGCCGCGGCGGGAATCGGCAGTTGGTGGCGCACGGCATCGACTATGTCGGCAAGCTCCTGCGCACCGCTCTCGATGAGGGCCGAGCGCGGCCCGATCGCCGTCCTTCGCGGCGACGATCACCAGCCGCGACAGCTGCGCGAACTGGCTGCGTTGCGCAGCTATCTTGCCGTAGATGGCGGCGCAGAGATCGAGGTCGCTGCGCAGCGAGAAGTGCCGGCGCACATGCTCATACAGGGAGCCGCGCGGTGAGCGGCCGTCGCTCATGCGCGCGAACAGTCGCAAACCTTCGCGCGCCAGCCAGTAGGAAGAGCCTTCGTCGCTGAAGAGCTCGCCCCAGCCGCCGGCGCGGGCGTTGCGACCGGCGAATTCGCCGTAGGCGATCGAGCCCGTACCCGACACGATGTTGATGCCGTCCGCGCCGGCGAGCGCGCCTGCCCAACCGCACACCATGTCATTGCCGCAGCTGTAGCGGCGGTGGGGCAGAGCCTGCGGCAGCGGCATCGTCCAGCTCCGGCAGCAGGCTGCTGTCCTCGCCGTAAGCCGGGAGAGCAAGAAATGCATGACTGAGCGCCTCTTCGCTCACGCGCCCCTGGCGCAGGGTCTGCTCTATGCCGCGTGTCAGCATCTCGCCGCAGCCCGTCCAGCCCGATCTCCAGGTAGTAGGCCGGACCTTCGAGGTGCGACGCCAGCATCTTGCCGGTCTCGTCGATGAGCAGAAAGCGTGTCTTGGTGCCGCCACCGTCGACGCCGAGGAAGGTCTTCACGTCTACGTTACATCTGGCCCGGAAACGGATGGATCGATACACCCTGGACCACTCGATTCACCGTCCCGGCGGCATTCGGAGTATCCGGCGACAGCCCGAGCGAGATCGAGCGCAGCAGCGCGAGTGTCTGCGCGAACACCACATACGGCAAGCACAGCTCCAGATCCGACAGCGAGTGCGGCGCAGGCCCGGTACCGCCCCCATTGACGCCCAATGCGACGCTGTCGCCGGTCTCACTCTCACTCTTGTTGTTGCTGACGGTCAAAGCAACCACTCTGCCGGCGACGGCATCGCTGCGCAATTCCCGCAGCAGATCGAGATCGTACCGCTGCGTGTAGGGATCATTGCTGCGAAAAGCCACCACCAGGGTACTGCCGTTGACGATGGTCTTCGGGCCGTGTCGAAACCCGAGCGGCGACTCGCCGATGCTCACCACCCTGCCGTCCGTCAGCTCGAGCATCTTCAGGGCAGACTCGAGCGCCAGGCCCTTCGAGCTCGCTGCTTCCGACGAAGACCACCCTTTCGAACTGCGCCCGCACCAGGCTTGCCGCGATCGGCACGTGTGTCGTCAGGACCTCGGTGCCCAGCGCGGCGATCGCTTCGATCCGTCCCGGCCCCGCCCGGACGGCACCGAGCCCCAACGCCGCCGCCAGCAGCATCCCCGTGAAACTCGAGGTCATGGCGAAGCCCTGATCGTTACAGGCCTCCGGCAGCACGACCGAGTAGGCATGACGCAGGCTCGCCGGCGCAGCGGCTGAGCGCGCCCTCGGGGTTGCAGGTGATGATCAGATGATGGCAGTTCTCGAGCTGCCGCTCCGCGAGCTCGAGGGCGGCTACGCTCTCGGGGCTGTTGCCGGAGCGCGCAAAGTGCACCATCAGCGTCGGCACCTGCGATGCCAAGCGCGCTGCGCGGGCTGGCGACGATGTCCGTCGTCGCAATCGCTTCGGCGCGGCGGCCGACCCTGGAGAGCGCCGGCGCCAGGCAGTTGCCGATGTAGGCGGAGGTGCCGGCGCCCGTGAGCACAATGCGCAACGCGCTGTTGCCGAGGAGCGGCGCCAGATATGCCTGCGAGGGCGCCGTCCGCAGCGATCTGGCGCGCGATCTGCGGCCACACCTGGGGCTGCTGCGCGATCTCGCGCGACGTCCACTGCGCGCCGGACGGCTCGGATCTGCGCGGCGGTCATGCCCAGGAGCCCGATGGAGTCGTTCATCCGTGTCATCGTCCGTTCTCAGTAACGCCAGGAGAGCCCCACTACATAGGTGCGTCCGAAGGCACTATAGCCATAGCCTACACCGCTCTCGCTGCCGCCGGTGTTCTGGCCTGGCGCCCAAGGCAGCAGCGGGTTGCCGTTGAGGTATGTGCGCGCGATCGAGTTGCTGAGATTCTTGCCTTCCCAGTAGATCTCCAGGCCGTAGGGCAGGCGGTAATGCAGACTCGCCGTGATCCAGTCGAACTTCTGGGTGATCGCGGGCCAGCCGGGAACTTCCGTGCATTCCGAGCAGTCGGCGGTGAAGCCCGACTGGTGATCCCAGTTGACGTCCGCACTGATCGGCCCCTTGTCGTAGAAGAATCCGATCGTGTATGTGGTCGGCGGCGCGGCGTTGATAGCGCCCACGAAGTTGCCGTACTGGTCGTAGCTGCGGGTACGGGTGGCGGTGAATTGCATGCGAGTGCCGAAGCCATCGAGCAGAATTTCCTGCCAGCTGAGCTCCACGCCCGAGTACGTGCTCTCGGCGCCGTTCGCCGGTGCTGTGACCGTCCACAGGAAGGGAGTGCCCTTCACCGTGCCAGGTGGGCCGCCGACATACTCCGTGGTGCCCAGGTTGACATTGGTGGAGACGGCATCGTAGATGTCGTCCATGACCCTCTTGGCGAACACGTCCGCCGTGAACGCGGAATGGGGTGAGTAGTACCACTCGAGCGACAGGTCCGCCTGGTTCGCACGGATCGGCTTCAAACCCGCCGTGCCGCTGTAATCGAGCTCCGGAGTGCCGTTCTCGGCGTTGTTGGTCGACGTCGGCGCCAACTCGCTCAAGTCCGGTCGCGCCATCGTCTGGGCCACGGCGAGACGGGCCTGCAGCCGATTTTGCGACCACCCAGTAGGCGAGGTTAAGCGACGGCAGCAGCAGCGTGTAGCTGCCTTTGCCGCCGAGCGCCTGCGAATTCCCGTACTGGACGTTCCAGGTCTGGGTACTGCTCGCAGTATTCGATGGGGTCCACAATGACACCGGCACGGCGGGCGCGGTATTGGCGGTGGTCGTGGTGTGCACCATGCGCAGGCCCAGGTTGCCCGACCAGCGCGAGCCGCCGAAGTCACCCTCCAGATAACCCGTGATGGTCTTCTCCGTCACCGCATAGGAGTTGGAGGCGTTGACTTGAGGCAGGAGTTGCGCGTAATCGAAGGCCGTGTAGGGCCCGGTGCAGGGCTGCGTCGTGCAGTAGAAGGGATTGGGCTTGCCGTTGAGGCTCTTGAGGAAGCCGAGCAGCTGTCCGACGTTCAGCTCCGGCAGCACCATCGGATAGGAGCCGCCCGCGCCCTCCATGAAGTTGGGCAGACTGATCAGAGAGACGACGTTGTAGCCCTGCGAGCCGAAGGAATAGGGGTTGCACTGCACCGGGCAGCCGTAGGTCTGATACAGCGTGCCGTATTCGCCCGAGCCGTTGGTCCAATCGTTGTCGGAGTCGACCTGCTCCTTGGAGCGGTCCGTGCCGCCCACCCCGAACAGCAGGTTTTCGAACGGACCCATGTCGGCCCGCCAGGCGCCGCTCAGTGTCAGGCCGGTGATCTTGTCGTGCACCGAGAAGCCGTTGAGGCCCACATAGTGCGTCGACCAGTAGTTGTTGTTGTTCAGATAACGGGAGTTCATCAGCGCCGTATAGGAGCAGTACCCGGCATTGGTCGTGCTGGCCGTGCCGGCGGGGCACGCCGACAGGCCGAGCTGGCTCGGCGGCACGGCCACGTTGATGTCCGGCAGGCTGTTGGGCTCGTCGCTGAAATTGAGGATGTCCTCGGCGGTGGGCTGGTCGTTCACCAGGCCCGCCGTCACGAACGTGTCCTGGCCGCCCTCCGGGCGGCTCGCGGTGGAGCGGTAGAGGTCGGCGCCGAAGGTCAGGCTGTCGGTCGGCTTCCACTGCGCGTTGAGGCCGTAGAGGAACGTGTCGACCTTGCGGTTGATGGTGTTGTTCACCATCTCCGGCTGGAAGTTATTCACCGTCATCGCGGTGATGAGGCCGTTCTGTATCGTGGGGTTGGGCCCGAACGGTGTGCCGTCCGGATTGGCCGCGAAGTAATACGACTCGTTGTAGCCGATCTGCGGGTCATTCAAATGGGTCCACAGTCCGTCGGCCTTGATGCGGAAGCTGTCGCTCGGGCGCCACTCCAGGTTGCCGATCAGGCCGGTACGCTTCTTGTCATCGAAGATCGAGCCGAAGGTGATGCAGCAGGGCGTGGCGACCAGCGGTGTGGATCCCGGGGGCGGCGTCACCCCATCGGGCGGGTACGGATAGCTGATGGGGCCGTAGATGTTCTGATTGTAGGCGTTCAGCGAGTCGGTGCGCGACTTGAGATCCGTGTCCACCGCACCGAGCACGAACCCGAGCGTCCGATCGGCATTGGTGTCGCTGATGAAGGCCGAGAACTTCTTGCTCGCCAGATGCGACATGTCGTTCCAGTCGCCCTCGCCATGCGCGTCCGCATGGAAGCCCGGATGATCGAAGGCGCTCGCCGTATGCAGATTGACGGTGCCGCCGATGCTGCCCTCCACCGCGGAAGCCTCCGGCGACTTGAGCACGTCGGCGCCGGTGATGAGCTCCGCCGGCAGCACGTCGAAGGCGATGTCGCGTCCGGAATCGTCGCTGGCGAGGATCCGGTTATCCATGGTCACGATGTTGTATTCGGAGCTCAGGCCCTGCACCGTGATCTTCTGGCCCTCGCCGCCGGTCGTACGCGAGACCGTGATGCCGGGCAGATGCTCGAGTGAATCCGCCACATCGGCGTCCGGGAAGCGGCCGAGCTCGGTCGAGTCGATCGAATCGAGCATGACAGGCGCGAATTCCTTGGTGTCGAGCGCCTTTTCCAGGTCCGCCGAGATGCCGGTGACGACGATTTCGCTCAGCTGCTCGGAGGTAGCGCTGTTGCTGTTCGCGCCCGTCGTTCCGCCCGGGGCGTTCTGGTCGTTTTGGCTTGGGTCGCTTTGCGTGTTTTGACCGCTCTGATTACTCGGGGCATCAGCCGCGGGCGCAGCCACGGGAGCTGCCAGCTGCAGAGCGAGCAGGAGACCGCAGGCGCCAACTGCGACCGTGAGACGCGGGGAACGTCTTCATGGTACGTTTCCTTATTTATCTGAGTCGCGGATCGCATGCCCGCGAGTATTGGGAAAGAACCTGCCGGATGTGATGGATGACGAGATCGTTCATCCGCGCCGAAATCGTTCCGGCGCGCACTGCGGCGTACGCCTCCGGGAGATACTGGGAGAGGAGCGGGAGCGGCGCCGCGCCGGCCTCGAAGGCGGCGCGCAGCCGCTCGAGCGCCGCCACTACGGCAGGATCCGGCCAGTAGTAGCGGATGCGATCGCTCAGGCTGTATTCCAGCTGCAAGTCGAGCGCGTGTCCGGTGCCGTGGTAATACTTGCGCCAGTGGCGAGGATCGGCACGCATTGCGCCGAGGATCGCCGCGCGCATTTGGACGGCGTGCTCTTCGCCGTGCCATTCGCGCTCGATGCTGTCGAGAGCCCACACCGCCTCACGCAGCGCGAATGTGACCGCGGGTCCCACCTTCAGGATCGCGAAGTGATCGCGTACCAGCGCGCCGAGTGCCCGCCTCGGTCTGGTAATCCGTGGAGTGCGCCTCGAACACGAGGTTGGGCAGGTCCTCGAGGCACTTGCTGAGGTGTCGCGCCTTTTCGCGGACGATAGTCGATGACCCGGTCGTGATCGAACTCCACCCCGGGTTGCACCACCAGACCGATGACTCGATCCCATGCATCCTGGAGGCCATTCGCAACGAAAGCCGCGCGATGCGCGGCGACGGTGGCGAGCGCGGCGCGGGGCTCGGTGACCGCGAGCTCGCTCAAGGTCTCCTGCGCGCCGCCGGGCACCGGCACTTCGGTGCCGACGACGTAAACAGGCGGTTCGCCGCCGCAGCCGCGCCAGGCCTCTTCGGCGTGTGCGCACAGCGCGGCGGTGCGCGCCGCCACGATGTCATCCGACAGCACCCGCGGGTCGTCCGGCGCAGGACATCGAGCAGTCGAGATGGATCTTGCGGTAGCCCGCGTGCACGTACTCGCTCACCATGACGGCCGCGCGCTCCAAGCGCCTCATCCGCGGGCAGGGACTGCCAGGCGTTGGGACCCAGGTGGTCGCCGCCCAGCAGCACACGCTCGCGCGGCAGGCCGCTCTGATCCGCCATTCCCAACACCAGGTCGCGGAACTGCGCCGGCCGCAGGCCGGTGTAGCCGCCCTCCTGGTTCACCTGGTTGGAGGTTGCCTCGATCAGCGCGTAGCCGCCGCGCGGCGCGCGCATGCTCGAGCGCGGCGCGCAGCGCCAGACGGATGCGCCGAGCAGACGGAGTAGATTCCGACGGCCTCGCCGGCCCGGTGGCGGCGCACCAGCTCGAGAAGCGCCTTCACGCGGCGCCTCCTCGGGCTCGATGGCAAGCAGCGCCGCGGCGATGAAGGCCAGCACGATGCCGATGATCTTGAGTGGCTGCGGCACCAGGCCCAGAAGCGCGAGTGCGAGCAGCGCGGTGATGAGAGGCGCGCCGGCGTTGGTGAGCGGGGAAACGACGATCGCCTTACCGTAGCGGAAGGCATAGACCAGCGTCAGTGCGCCCACGGAATTGAGGATCTGGGTGATCGGCGGCGAGGTACGGACCGTCGAGCCCGTAGTTGATGGGATGCGAGAAATCCGTCATCCACAGCGCCACCGGCACCAGCGCGAGTCCCATGAGCGTCATGTAGAAGAAGATTCCTTCCGCGCTCATGCTGCGGTTGGCGAGCTTGATGAAGAAAGCCTGCACGCCCCAGGCCGCGAGGATGATGAGCGAGTAGACGAACCAGGCCACGCCGTGGCCGCTGAGTCCCTGGCCGGGCTGATAGTCGAACAGCGGCAGGGCGACGAGCGCAATGACGATCCCGAGCGCGCCGAGGCGGCGTGGTGCGCTCCTGCAGCCACAGCAGTGACAGCGCGATGGTCACCACCGGTGACAGTGCGATCAGCGGGAAGATGAGGTATGTGGGACCGGTGTGGACGGCGTGGAAGAGCAGCATCTGCCCGCCCGCGCCGGTCAGCCCGATGACGACGCCGAGCAGTACCGAGCGGCCGATCGGTGGGCAGCTTCCAGCCGCTGCGCCCGAGCGCGTACAGCGCCGGCGGAATCATCGTGATCGCCCACACCACGTAGATGAGTGTCTCGGGAAAGCCGTGATCCGCGGGCATGCCGGCGAATGCGCCCCACACGCCCCAGAAGAGCGTGGTGACGAGGGCGTAGACGAGCCCCGCGCGGCGGCTCATCAGCAGGACCCGCCTCCGGCTGATGCCTCACACGGGGCACTGCGCGGCAATCGGTTCACAGTTCCCCCTGTAATTAAAAGAAACCGAAAGTCACCGAATCTGTCGACTGATTATTTCGAGACCTTACGGATACGTCAAGATGAACGTGATAAGGTTGATACCGAAAGCATGATTCTGGCAGTATCGAAAGTATTCGAAAGATCGATCGGCCGAGTTTGCGGGCGTATGGGTCCCTTCTGTACCTTTACACGTTGAAGGCGATCGAAAGAGCCATGCACGACCCCAATCGCCGCGCTGAAGCAGGCGCCGAGCTATCGCGCGGCGGACGACGTGGTGGAGCCAGGGCTGCTCGTCGAAGAGCGGCGGCGGCGGATCTGTGACCTGTTGCAGGAGCGCGGCAGGGTCACGGTCCTCGCGCTGGCGAGGCGCTTCGCCACCTCGGCAGTCACCATTCGAGCGGATCTGGCCGCCCTCGAGAAAGCCGGCGTGCTGGTGCGCAGCCATGGGGGCGCTCTCCTGCCGCGCGAGGGCCTCGATCAGCCCCTGACAGTCAAAGAGACGCAACATCACGCGGAGAAGGTTCGCATCGCGCGCGTCGCGGTTGCACTCATCCGCGACGGCGAGACGATCATTCTCGACTCCGGCACTACCACCGCGGAGATCGCCAAACAGATCCGTGAGGCGCCGCTGCAGTCGATCAATGTGATCACCAATGCGCTCAACGTGGCCATGCTGCTGGCGAGCGCGCCGACGGTGCGGCTGATCATGCCGGGCGGGATATTGCGCCGCGAGTCCAACTCTCTGTCCGGCCACATCGGCGAGGCGGCGCTTGCCGGCCTCAGGGCCGATCGGTTGTTTCTCGGCGCCGATGCCATCGATCCGAAGCTCGGTGTCATGACGCCGCACCTGCCGGAAGCGCACCTCAATCTGAAGATGATCGAAATCGCCCGCCAGGTAGTCGCCGTCGCGGATTCGTCCAAGCTGTTGCGCAGCAACATCTCGGTCATTGCGCGCGTCGAGCAGCTGGACGCGCTCATCACCGATTCCGCCGCGCCGCCCGCTGTCGTCGATGAGCTGCGTCGCCGCGGCGTGGAAGTTCTTCTGGCCTGAGATGAGAGCACGAATTCTCCCGCGATTGCTGGCGGCAGGCGTGGCAGGCCTGCTGGCATCGACGCCGCTGATCGCACGCGCACAGGCGCGCTATTACGCGGTGACGGACTTTGCACAGGTGCAGAAAGTGGACGCCCACATGCACATCTGGGGGCCCGGTAACCTGCTGGTGGCCGAGGCGGCTCGCGACGGATTCCACATTCTCACGATAAACGTCGACAATCCTGAGCATGGGCCCGTGCCGCGTCAGCTTCACGACGCTGCATCGCTACGCCGACGATATCCCGGACGGGTCGCTTTCGCAGGAACGTTCCAAGCCGCCGGTTTCAACGAGCCAGGTTGGTCGGACGGAGCGCTGCGCGAGATCAACACGGCGCTGGCACAGGGCGCGGTGGGTGTGAAGATCTGGAAGAACTTCGGCATGATCGTACGCGACCGCACCGGCCGCTACGTGCTGCCCGACGACCCGCGGCTGGAGCCGATCTACTCCATGCTGCAGCGCGAGCACATCGTCCTGCTCGGACACCTGGCGGAACCGCTCGACTGCTGGCTGCCGTACTCGAAGATGATCGTGCAGGGAGACGTCGATTACTACCGGGAGCATCCGCAGTACTACATGTACCTGCACCCGGAGAGGCCGGGACACGATGCGATCCTGGCAGCCCGCGACCGGATGCTGGCGGCTCACCCGCAGCTGCGCTTCGATGCTTTACACCTCGCGTCCCTGGAGTGGGATGTCGACCGGATAGAGGCCTTCCTCGATCGCTTTCCGCAGGCGGATGTCGATATGGCCGCCCGCATCGGGCAGCTCGAGTATCAGGCGCAGACTCATCCCGACAAAGTCAGGCGGTTCTTCATGCGTTACCAGGACCGCATACTGTATGGCACCGACAATGGCTACGGGCCAGCGGAGGATCCGAAGGAAGTGGCCGGGATCGGCGCCGATTGGCGCCAAGACTGGCTGTTCCTGGTGACGGCGCGTGAGCTGCGCTCACCGGACCTCAGCCGTCCGTTCCACGGGTTGCATCTGCCACGCAGTGTCGTGGACAAGATCTACCGCAAGAACGCCATCGCGCTCTATCCCCACGCCTGGCCGGGCCTGCACTGAGCCCGCGGCTCACTCACCCAGGCGTCGAATCTTCGATGGGCTGAATACGCGTCGACAGGTGGCCGGTGATCCGGATGTCGGCGTGCTGTGTTACCTGTGAGCCGTCGAGGGCGGTTGCCTCGAGGCCGATGTGGTAAGTGCCGGGCTCCGTCCAGGTGTGCATCGTGCTGACACCGTCGCTGGAAGTACCGTCGCCGAAGTTCCAGCGATACGCGACCACGGGTTGGCCGTTTTTCACGGTTGCCGTGCAGGCCACCGGCTGCCCAGACAGCGATCCTGCGGAACAGTCGATGGCGATGCGCGGCGCCACGGCCGGCTGACTCCCATCGATGATCTTCAACACGCGTACCGAGTGCGGCGGCAGGTCGATGCTGAAAGCGCCAGCGGAGAGCGGCGCGGGACTTTGCGGATGCAGCACGTCCGTGACGCGATAGGCGTCGCGCGGCAGACAGACCGAGGGTCGCGAGAGAAATGACATGCCGGGTGGCATGCTCCGTCCAGTTGAATACGGTGAGGATGCTCTGCCGTGCTGATTCCCTGCAGCAGGAAGATGCTGGGCTGCCGGTCGCTGCCGGCATAGCTCATCAGATCCTGCGGCACGGAGGCCTTGCCGAGCCGCACCATGTCGATGAGGTCGCGGTTCTCGATCAGCGCCACCCGATCGGGAGACCCCTGCAGGGAGGGCAGGTTGTCGCCGATCTCGAGCATGCCGCCGGACACCGCCGCGAGCGCGATGGAAACCTCCGCCTCATTGAGGGTCAGCGGCTGGCTGCCTTCGTGCCAGGTCTGATCGGTGATGCGCTGCGTCGAAACCGTGAAGGCGTCGGGATCGGAGACGAAGAAATTGCGGTCCATGAAGTAACGGGCGGCGATGCCGACAGCCGCATCGCGGCTCGCCCCGAAGCTGTGCCCGGTGTCCTGGGAGATCCGCCCGTAGTCGACATATCCGACCGGATTCAGCATGACGCTGCCGTCCTTATCGAGATAGACGTCATTGCCGACCGCATCGCGGATGATCTGCAAACCGATCCGCTGCGCCTGCATCGCCGTCGTGTGCGGCCGGTAGTAGTAGCCTTCTATGGCGCTGTCGTCCATGAAATCCAGCTTGATGTAGTGGATGCCCCACTCGCGGGCCAGAGTGCGGTAGGTCAGCCGCAGGTAGGCCTGCGCCCCGGGATTGGTCGTGTCGATGATGTACAGCGCATCCTTGCCGTCGACCACGGTGCCGGCATGGATGGGTCGGCCGGCGGCATTCTTCACCAGCCAGTCAGGGTGATGTTGGAACACCCATGAGCGCTCCGAGACTTCGAAGGGCGCGGTCCAGATGCCTGGCGTGAGTCCGAGCCCGCGCACGGCGTACTCGACTGGTACGAGCCCCTGGGGAAACAGCGTCGCGTTGGGCGTGGCGTACTCGCCCCGCGCGTACTGATAGCCCTCATCGATGTGGAACAGCGTGTAGCCGTAGCGCGCGAGATTCTCTGCCAGCCATTGGGCATTGGTCACGCGCCGCGCCCGCGTCGAGGCCGAAGTAGTACGCGGTCCAGCTCCACCAGCCCATGAGCGGCGGCGCCGCCACTCTGGCGTGGTGCAGCCGCCGGATGAGACCGCCGTAGGTCTCGAGTTGGCGGTGATAATCGCGGTCGACGCTGAGCGCCAGGGTCTCGGAGGACAGCGCGGCGCCCGGCGCGAGCGGCAGGCTGAGAGCGATGCGATCCCCGGCCGCGGACTGCTCGAGGGAGTTTTCCTCTTCCATCTCGGTCGTCCCGGTCGAATCGACTTCGTAGCCCGTAATCCTCGGGCTGCCCGCTGCGGCGGCGACGCGCAAGCGCAGAATGGTGAGGAAGCGATTCGAGGTCAAGTGCGCCGAGGAAGAGACTCTCGTGGCTGTCGCGGTTGTAGATGAGCTGACTTCCGACCGCGCGGTGCATGCCGTGGCGGGCATCGGCCGAGCGCATGAATCGACATCGCGGGACGGTCTTCGCTGAAGCTGTCCGAAAGGACGCGCTCGCTGCCTGCACGGCGCGCCGAGGTCGGCGATGTCACCACCGCTCGCATCCACGACCCGGATGGCCTCGACCTGCACCGGACGCGAGCCGGTGTTTCGCACGGTGGCAGTGAGGTCGGCAAAGGGCAGTGCGGCGTAGACGCGCAACCGATAGCTCAGCTCGGGCGCCGCCTGGAGTCCCGAGCAAGTCACGTCCCAGACAGTGGCCGCACCTAGAACGCCTTGCCCGGCAGAGCGGCCGACACGACACGCGGGATAATCGCTGGTGCGCAGCCAGCGGCCATCGACCTGGGCCGCGACATCGGATATCAGGGTCGGCGCCGATGCGCCTTGCAGACCGAGACTGGTAGGTCCCATGAGCGTCAACGGACGCGAGCAGCGCGGGTTGCGCGCCCAGGGGCCAAGCGACGGCAGCCGACAGCATCGGCAGAACCCAGCAGAGCGCCCGACGTTTCATGCCCATACCGCTCCCCATCGGTTTCGATTTATTTCGTTTTAGGCTTCGCTATCTTTCTTTTATACCGTGACGCAATCGAGCGCAAATCGGCGACGACGCCAGTGCCGGGCAGAGAGCCCTGCTCCAGTCCGTCAACGAACTACGAAGGCTGCCGCTCTGCTCGAAGGGGATCGAGCGCAGCCAGCCGTGGGTGAGCTCTACCCTGCCCTTCATGCGGTAGTCGATGCCCTGGCCGTGGGGCTTGCTCAGGATGGCGAAGAGCGCACCGGCGGCGTTCGCGTTGACATCCATGTTGAATTCCGCGGTACCGAGCGCGGGGACCACGAAGCTGGCGTCGGAGACGCCGGTGGCGAACTCCTGGCCACCGAGGTAGACCGTATAGGAGAGGCCCTGGATAGGGAGGCTGCGGTCGTTGGGATTCTCGACGCGCATGCGAACCCGCAGCCGCTGCTCCAGGAAATTGGCCTTGATCACCTCGAATGTCGACGATGGAGAGCTTCGGGGTCTGAAGCTTCGGCACGAACAGCGCGCAGCCGGAGAGCGCGACGGCGAGAACCAGGAGCGGCAGGGAGCGCATGGCAGCGGATGTTACCGAGCATCAAAGCCGTCCGTACAAGCCGTTGAGCTGCGCGAAATGGCGGGCGAGCTCCGGCTGTCAGCGCGCCCGCGGGCAGGCGCCAGCGCCAGTTGTCCACGGACCGTACCGGGCGTATTGAGGCGCGCCTCGCTGCCGAGACCGAGAAGTCCTGGACAGGGATGATGGCCAGCTGCCCGACCGAACCCAGGGCTTCCCGGATGAGGGCGTCCGGCATGGAGCCCGGGGCCACGCGCAGCATGGAGTCGACGCTGCGGCGCGTATCCTCATCGAGGCTCCGATACCAACCCAGCGTCGTGTCGTTGTCGTGCGTGCCGGTGTAGACGACGCTGTCGTGCTCGTGCATGTGCGGCAAATGCGGGTTGTCACCCTCACCGCTGAAGGCGAACTGCAGGACGCGCATGCCGGGCAGGCCGAAGCCCTTGCGCAGCGCGATGACGTCGTCGGTGATGAGCCGAGATCCTCGGCGATGATCGGCAGATCGCCGAGCTCGTCCATGAGCAGCCGCAGCAGGTCCTCCCCCGGCGTCAATGCCATTCCCCCCCGCGGGCGTCCGGGGCACCGGCAGGCACGGCCCAGTGCGCCGCCAGGGCGCGAAAGTGATCGATACGCAGCAGGTCGACACGCTCGAGCTGCTCGAGCACGCGCGCGCGCCAGTAGGCGAAGTTGTCGCGCCGCATCGCCTGCCAGTCGTAGAGCGGATTGCCCCAGAGCTGCCCGGTCTCAGAGAAATAATCCGGCGGCACGCCGGCAACGGCTGCCGGCCGCCCTGCGGCGTCGAGCTGAAACTGCTCACGGTGCGCCCACGTCTCGGCGGAGTGCGGCGCCACATAGAACGGCAGATCGCCGAGAATCCGCACCCCGCGCGAGCGCGCGTGCTCGCGCAGCCGCCGCCATTGCACGAAGAAGTCGAATTGCTCGCGCTTGGACCGGTTGCAGCTGCGCGGCAAGATCGCTGCGCCACCCGATCCAGTGCGGCAGGCGCGCGGTCGCGCACTCCGCCGGCCACGCCACCAAACCGCGCCGGAGTGCACGCCACTCAGAACCTCGAACAGAGCGTAGTCATGCAGCCAATGCTCCGTTCCAGCGACGAACGCGGCATACTCCGCCTCCTCTGCATCGCGGCAGCTCAGCCCGATCGAGGAAAGCCGGGTTACCGGCAAAGTCGGAGCGCACCCAATACGGAGAGCCGTCGGGCCCCGGCGGCCCGAGAGGCAGAATCTGCCAGACGCTAAACCCGGCATCCGCCAGCCAATCGATGAATGCGCGCCCGCCGCTTCCGAGCGCGCTCTCGAGCGAGCCGAGATGCAACAGTACCCCCGCACGGCGCCGATCGAGCACTGGCAAACGCATGTCGAACTCACTCCTCTCCTAATCTAATCGACCACGTCCGCCCAGTCGTTTCCCTGGCACCTCGCGAAGTCCTTCTCCCAGGCACACGGATGTGCCCCGCCGCCGCAGGTGGCGGGATTCCGGGCAAAAACCACGCTTTTTGCCCGGAATCGCGCTGGTCCGGGCAGGATGCCCGGATCCAGCGCCATAACCTAAGTAGCGTATGCCCGGCGCATCACGCCGCCATGCTCGGGGCTGCCGCGGCCGACCGAGATCGGCTGCGCCAGGCTCTCCGGCGCCGGCAGGCCGAGGAGGCGGTAGAGAACGACGAGCTGGCGGCGATACAGACTGTCGAATTGGCTGACGGCATCGGCCGGGTTGTAATCGCCGAACCACCAGAACCAGTCGGAGCTCTCGCACAGGGCGAGCTGGCGTTCGGCGGCGGTCCGCTGCGCCGCATCGAGGACGCCCGACGCCACGACTCCGTCGAAGGCGATCTTGGCATCGCAAAGCAGATCCCAGGCGCGATTCTTGGCCGGATCGCCCATCCAGGTGGCGAGCGTGCCGTGCACCCAGCTGCCGGCCACCACGCTTCGGCAGCGGCAGAGGCTCGAGGCCGCGCGCGACGCAATCCGAGAGCGTCGTCAGCTCCAGCAGCGGGTGCGCGGCCAGGAGTGAGTACAACGCGCGCAGGAAATAGTAGCCGTTGAATGGGTAATGCTCCCACGCGTTCTCGCCGTCCAGGGCGATCAGCACGACATGGCGGCCTGCACTCTGAGATGACTCTGTCGACGCCGACTCGGCGTACTGTCTGGCGAGATGCGTCAGCTCGTTGACGAGATTATGAGCGGCATCATCGCCGTGCCATGTCGCATAAGTGAAGCCGATGAGATCGGAGAGGGTATCGTCGCGGAAGAACTCGACCATGTTGCCGCCAGGCAGGCGGTAGGGCCGGTTGTAGGCGCTGGAGTCGCGCGCGGACTTGGGTCGCTGCGGGTCAGAGCGCCCTGCAGCACGTTGGCGCTGGTCGCCGCCCATTTGAAGCCGGCCCGGTCGAGCAGCTCCAGCGTGCCGCGGCTGATCGCCCCCTCCGAGGGCCAGCAGCCGCTCGGGTCGGTGCCGAACGCCTGTCTGAAGACGCGCAGCGACTCCCGCACGTGCCACTGCGCGCGCTCCGCCCCGCCGGGATAGGACGCGTGTTGCGGCAGCGGCATGTTGGGCACGGCGTCACGCGCCGCCTGAAAATCGAGCAGCAGCGGCACGATCGGATGCCCGTATGGCGTCACCGACAGCTCGCACTGCCCGCGCTCGGCAGAGCTTGCGATAGCGCGGCACGATGGAGGCGACGAGGTCGCCGACCAGGGACAGCAGCTCCCGCCGCTGCGCGGACGTGAATGCCCGGCCCTGTTGCGTCAGGATGCTGACGAAAGTGTCGGAGCGGCGCACCGTCTCACCGAGCCAGGCGAGGTGGTACCAGACGGCGAGATCGTGGATGAGCTGGTCGGAGGCGTAGCTGACGCGCTCCACGGTGGCGAGCGGTCTCGGCGACAGTGCGCGAGCTCGAGGTAGGGACCGAAGCGCTCGATCATCTGCTTGCGCTGGGCCCTGAGGCACGCGCGCAGCAGCTCCAGACGCTCCGCGGGCTCGGTCGGCACCGGATCGGGACCCAGGAGCGCGAGCACCGGGTCCGGCAGCGGGCTGCCGGTGCGCAGATGATCGGCCACGCGCCGCGAGATCTCCTCGAGCTGCTCCAGCAGCACGGGCGTGAAGTTCACCACCGCGCGCGCCGCCGGATTGGCCTCCATGTGCGCCGCCATGTCGGTGTAGTCCTTGATGGCGTGGAGGTAAGTCCACGGCAGCACGTAACGCCCGGTGAGCGCGTCGCGATACTGTGGCTGGTGCATGTGCCACAGGAGGACGACAGGCAGGCGGGATTGGGATGCGGGCTCCATGAGGCTCAAGCAGACGAGCCGGCGAAGCATGTCGGCGGTCACGAGGACGACGCCGTTCTCGGTGACGAGGAACCGGCGGGCATCGTCCGCCCTGTCGAGCCCGATGCGCATGCCCGTCCGGAATCTCGCAGCCCTCATCGATGATGGCTCCGCGGATTTGACAGCCGCTGCCGATGAGCGCGTGCGGCAGCACGACGGAGCGCTCGATGGTCGTGCGCTCTTCCACCCGCACGTCGGAGAAGAGCAGCGACTCGCGCACCAGCGCGCCGGAGATGATGCAGCCGCCGGAGACCATCGGAGTTGATGGCCATGCCGCGCCGCCCTTCCTCATCGAGCACGAACTTCGCCGGAGGCTGGTGCATCTGATAGGTCCAGATGGGCCAGTCCTCGTCGTAGATATTGAGTTCGGGCCTGACGTGCACCAGCTCGAGGTTCGCCTCGTAGTAGGCATCCATTGTGCCGACGTCGCGCCAATAGCTCTGCGCGCGCGTCTTGACGTCCTGGAAAGGATAAGCGAATACCTGCAGGGTGGTGCTGAGGGTCTTGGGGATGATGTTCTTGCCGAAATCGTGAGCGGAAGACTCGTCGGCCGCATCCTCTTCCAGAAGACGCTGCAAAAGACGCGTGTTGAACACGTAAATGCCCATCGACGCCAGGATCGTATCCGGTCTGCCGGGAAGCGTGTCCGGGACGGCCGGCTTCTCCGAAAAGCGGGTCACCCGGTTCCATTCCGTCGCGGTGAGGACGCCGAAGTGCCGCGACTCGCTCGCGGGCACCTCGACCACGCCGACCGTGATGTCGGCGCCCTTCTCCACGTGGTAGGCGATCATTGGACCATAGTCCATCTTGTAGATGTGATCGCCGGCAAGCACGAGCACGTGCTTTGGCCTATGGGAGAGAATGAGATCGATGTTCTGGTGGACGGCATCGGCCGTGCCGCGGTACCAGACGGCGCCCTTCTGCTGCTGCGCCGGGATGGTCTCGACGAACTCGCCGAACTCGCCGCGCAGGTAGCTCCAGCCGCGCTGCACGTGCGCGATCAGTGACTGCGCCTTGTACTGGGTGAGGATCGAGATCTGGCGGATGCCGGAATTGACGCAGTTCGACAGCACGAAATCGACGATGCGAAATTTACCGCCGAACGGCGTCGCCGGCTTGCAGCGATGCTCGGTCAGGTCCTTCAGGCGCTCGCCGCGCCCACCGGCCATGATCACCGCGAGGGTGCCGCCCGTCAGGCGGCTCACGTAGCGTCCGGAAGAGGCGCGCGCAGGCTGTCGGGACATGATGTAAGGGCGGCTGGCTTGCTAGTGGGCCAATCTTATCGTGCGCGCGGGCTAAAGCCACTTCATCAGGCCGAGGCCGTACTCGTGCGACAACAGGTCGTGGCGCGGGTATGACGCGCACTTCAGTCGCAAACTGGCCACATTCCGGCGGCTCCGCATCGAGCGCGAACACGGCCGCCCCGTCGGACTCCTGCTCTCCCGTAGCCGTCAGCGGTACGCGCCACAGGCCGTCGCGCTCCGGCGGTACGAACGAGCAGAGCGGCGGGGGGCCCTGCTCCCCTTCCGGCAGGACGCGCCGCGCCACCAGCTCGACGCGCACGTCGCGACGGCTGCAGGCCATTCAGGCTGGCCGCGACCCGCAGCCGCAGGTGCTCGCCGCGCGGCAGCTCCGCGGGCGCATCGGCAACCACCCGCAGGCTCACACGGCTCCAGGCCTGCCGGATCCGCTGCTGCCACTCCGCCAGAGCCCTGGCGCCGGCGAAGTCCCGTCGGCCAGCCGCCGGTACTGCTCCGCCGCCGGCCGATAGAGCCCGCGCGTGTAGTCCTCGAGCACCCGGCTCATATTGAACCGGGGGATGACGGTCATCATGGCGCGCTTGGCGCGCGCGACCCATTCCGGCGAGCTGCCGCTCTCGCCCACGGCGTAGTAGAGAGGGATGACCTCCTCCTCGAGCGCATCGAGGATGAGCTCCGCCTCGAGCGCATCGCGGCGCTCCGGGTCCTGCACATTGGCCGGCGGGATGCCCCAGCCGTTGTCCTGCATCCAGCCCTCGGCCCACCAGCCGTCGAGAATGCTCAGGTTCAGGCGCCCGTTGATGGCCGCCTTGATGCCGGAGGTGCCGCTCGCCTCGAGCGGCGCAATGGGGTTGTTCAGCCAAACGTCGACACCGGAGACCAGCGAGCGCCCGAGCTGCAGGTCGTAGTCCTCGAGGAAGATGATGCGGCCGACGAACTCCGGCGAAGTCATGAGCTGGCGGATCTCGCGCAGCACGCTGCTTGCCGGGCTCGTCCGCCGGGTGCGCCTTGCCGGCGAACAGGAAAATGACCGGACGCTCCGGATCGTTGACGAGGCGCGCCAGGCGCGCGCGATCCCGCAGCAGCAGCGTCGCGCGCTTGTAGGTCGCGAAGCGACGCGCAAAGCCGATCGTCAGGACGTTCGGCCGCAAGGGATCGAGAAAGCGGGTGACGTGGCGAAGCTGTGCCGGGCTCATGCCCTTGCGCGCGTATTCGCGCTGCAGGCGCTCGCGGACGCTGGCGAGCATGCGCGATTTCACCGATTGCGCCGCCGCCCAGAAGCGGTCCTGCGGCACGGCCTCGAGCGCGCTCCAGAATGCGACGTCGCTGAGACGATCGCTCCAGCCGGCGCCGAGCTCCGTATCGAAGAAGTCCACCCACGTCTTGTGCAGGAAGGTGGGCACGTGCACGCCGTTGGTCACGAAGCCGACGGGATTCTCCTCGGGCCGGATCTCCGGCCATTGGTCGGCGCACAGGCGGGACGAGACGACACCGTGGATGCGGCTGACACCATTGATGTGCCGTGCGCCGTTCAAGGCCAGCCGGGTCATGTTGAACAGGCCGGGCGCCGCCGGAGTACGCGCAAGTTCGAGGAAGCGCTCGACGGGGATGCCGAGCTCGCGGACGAAATCGCCGAAGTGCCGGAGGATGAGATCGTGCCCGAAAGCATCGTGGCCCGCGGCTACGGGCGTATGCGTCGTGAACACGCAGGCTGCGGCGACGGCCTCGAGCGCGCATTCGAACGGAAGTCCGAGCCCCAGATGCTCACGCAGCAACTCCAGGATCAGGAACGCTGCGTGACCTTCGTTGAGGTGCCAGACCGCGGGCTTCAGACCCAGTGCGCGCAACGCGCGGGTGCCGCCGAGGCCGAGGATCATCTCCTGCCGTACGCGGGTGGACTCATCGCCACCGTAGAGGCGGTGCGTGATGTCACGATCGGTCGGAGCGTTTTCCGGAGTGTTGGTGTCGAGCAGGTAGACGGGCACGCGACCGACCTGCGCCTTCCACAGGCGCGCGACGACGTCACGGCCGGCTATGCGGACGGTGACTTTTATCCACTCGCCGCTGGCGTTGCGCGCGGCCTCTACAGGCAGATCCCTTGGCGCATGCTCGCGGTATTCGGCGTGCTGGACACCATCGTTATCGACCGTCTGCGTGAAGTAGCCTTGCTCGTAAAGAAGCCCGACAGCCACGAAATTCGCGCGGCCGTCACTCGCAGCCTTGCAGTAATCGCCGGCAAGAACCCCGAGGCCGCCGGAATAAATGGGAAAGCTCTCGTGAAAGCCGTACTCGGCGCAGAAATAGGCCACCAGCGGCTCATCCGCGCGCGGCGCGGGCGCGGTCACATAGGCATCGAGCGCCTCCAGCCCGGCGTGGTAGCGGGCGAGGTACAGCGGGTCGAGGGCGGCGCGTTCCAGGCTCGACTGGGCGATACAACGGAGGAGCATCCGCGGATTGCCGCCCGTCTGCTTCCATAGCTCAGCGTCCAGATCCTCGAACAGCGCGCGGATTGGACGGTGCCAGGAAAAGAACAGATTGCCGGCCAGCTCGGGCAGCCGCTTCAGGGCCTCCGGTACGACGGGGGTGATCTCGAGCAGCGTATTGCGCATTACGATCCAGTCTCGGCCTTCCTGCGCTGCGGCCAATGAGACCGCGCAGTCTAGCGGGTCGGGCCGGGGTCTGCTCGAACAGCTGCCTCGAGGCTCGGCAATACCGCTCGTCTCGTCCACGTCTCCGTTGGCCGCAGGACGGACGCGTTCGTCCCGAGAAGGTGGCTGGCCCTGTCACAGTCGTGGCATAGTTACAAATTATTCTCGTCGCGTACCACGTACGCGACCGCAAGAACAACGTATTTGGAGGAGCGACTCGTGACACGTGTACTGCCCCTTGCCACCATCGGCCTTCTGCTGCTTTGCGTGTGCGTCTCCCGGCCCGTTCCGGCCGAGGAGCCGAACTCCAACGCCCCATCCTTTGCAACTCAGGCGAATCCCGAGACTCTCGTGCTCGATGCGCGCGATGTCGGCCGCGGACTGATGACCGCGACGATGCGGATCCCGGTGAAGCCGGGCGCGTTCACTTTCGTCTATCCCAAGTGGGTTCCGGGCGAGCATGGCCCGACCGGGCCTCTGGTCAACATCTCGGAGATCAAGGTGTCGGCCGGCGGCCAGTCGCTGCAGTGGTGGCGGGACAAGGTGGACATGTACGCGTTCCACGTCGATGTGCCCGCGGGGTGTCGGATGCGCTGGACGTGCAGTTCACCGTGCTGGTGAATTCGCCCGGCGACCGGATGGCGACGCGCGAATCTTGCGATCGTCAACTGGAATCGGGTGCTCTTCTACCAGGCGGACACCAACTCCCACAAGGTCTACTTCAAGCCGAGCATCATCCTGCCGGACGGCTGGAGCTACGGCACGGCGCTGCCCGGTCCGCAGGACTCCGGTCAGCGGGTGGACTTCGCGGCAGTTGCGCTCAACATGCTGGTGGACTCGCCGCTCGACATGGGCCGCTTTTACAAGCACGTCGAGCTCTGGCGCGACGGCAGCGCCTATCAGATGCTCGACATGTTCGCCGACAAGCCGCAGGACCTCGACGTCCCGGACAAGGTGATCGCCGAGTACAAGCACATGACGCCGCAGGCGCTCGCGCTCTACGGCTCGCGGCACTGGAACGACTACCACTCGCTGCTCACGCTGTCCGATGCAGATCGGCTTCCAGGGCATCGAGCATCACCAGTCGAGCGACAATCGCGGCGCCCGATGATTTCATGACGAACTCCAAGGACCAGCTCGCGGCCGGCGATCTGCTGACGCACGAGTTCTCGCACTCCTGGAACGGCAAGTACCGCCGGCCCGCACGATCTCACCACGCTCAACTTCCAGATCGCCGAGCAGACGGATCTGCTCTGGGTCTACGAGGGCATGAATCAATACCTCGGCGACCTCCTCTCCTTCCGCACGCAGATCAGGAACCCGAGTCGATTACCCGGAGTATCTGGCGGCTCTCTACGCCGGCTTGGCGACCGAGCCTGGCCGCAACACCGAGCCGCTGATCGACACCACGACGGCCGCACCGTATCTCTACACGGTCGGCTGGCGAGTACTCCGAGCATCCGCCGCACCGCGGGAGATTTCTACGGTGAAGGCGAGCTGCTCTGGCTCGATGCCGATACCCTGATCCGCGAGAAGACTCACGGCGAGAAATCGCTCGATACCTTCCTGCATCTCTACAGCGCGCCGGCGGTGACCGGGCCGATCACCAAGACCTACACCCGCGGCCGAAATCGAGCGGCTGCTGAACCAAGTGGTGGCGAACGACTGGCACGCCTTCTTCGAGAAGCGTGTGTATGAGGTGGCCCCGACGCCGCCGAACGCGGAGCTGGAGCGCTCGGGTTGGCGGCTGGTCTACACGAGCAAGCCGAACGAATTCATGGAGGCCATCGATGACGCTGCGCCACTCGAATGACCAGTGGTACAGCTACGGCGTGCAGATCGGCAAGGACGGCACCGTGATCGGACGTGCGCGAAGGCTCACCGGCGTGGGACGCCGGCATGGCGCCGGGCATGAAGATCACCGCCGTCGACGGCCAGGCATACAGCGACGATGTGCTGAAGTACGTCTCTGACCCAGGCGCAGCATTCCAACGTACCGACCGCGTTCCTCGTGCATCAGGACGGCTGGTACCGCACCGCTGAGCGTCAACTATCACGGCGGCCCGAAGTATCCGCACCTGGTGCGCATCACCGGCACGCCGGACATGCTGGCGAAGATCATGGCGCCGCGCTCGGGCTCGTAACAGCCCCCCGGGAGATGACAATGAAGCGTCGGACTACACCGCTACTCGCTGGTGTTCTCGTTCTTTTGCTCGCGCTCGGCGCGCTCACGGCGGTGCGCCCGGCATTGGCGGATGAAGGCATGTGGCCGCTCACGAACCTGCCGACGGCGCAGCTGCAGCAGCGGTTCGGGTTCACCCCTTCGAGTCAGTGGATCGAGCACGTGCAGCTGGCGTCCGTGCGGCTCGCGGGCGGCTGTTCCGGGTCGTTCGTTTCCAGTGCGGGCCTGGTGCTGACCAACCATCACTGTGTGGTCGCATGCCTCGAGGGACTGTCCACCCCGCAACACGACCTCATGGCGACCGCGTTCTACGCGCCCACGCGCGCGCAGGAGCCCAAATGCCCGGCCATGGAAGTCGAGCAGCTCGTCGCGCAGAGCAACGTCACCACGGAAGTCGATCAGGCGACACGAGGCAAGACCGGCGCCGATTACACGGCGGCGGAACGAGCGGTGTCCAGCACGCTCGAGAAACGCTGCAGCGGGACCCACTCCGATGAGTGGCGCTGCGAAGTGGTGACGCTGTACGCCGGCGGCCAGTACTGGCTCTACAAGTACAGACGCTATCAGGACGTGCGGGTGGTGTTCGCTCCCACGCAGCAGACCGCGTTCTTCGGCGGCAATCCCGACAACTTCAACTATCCGCGGTACGACTATGACATGAGCGTCGTGCGCGTGTACGTCGGCGGCAAGCCGGCGCACACGCCCGCTTATTTCCCGATCCTGCCACAGGGCCCGCGGGCCGGCGAGCTGGTATTCACCTCGGGTAACCCCGGGTCCACGGAGCGCAGCTACACCGTGGCACAGCTCGAGGCGTTGCGCTATCCGATGTTCCCCGACGTCCTGCAGTCCCTGTCGCACTACCAGGGCCTGCTGGCCGCCTACGCCGCCGCAGGCCCGCACCAGGCGGCCATTTCGAACGGCGATCGCTTCTTCGTCGATAACTCGATCAAAGCCATCGGTGGCTTCGTGGGCGCACTGAACGATCAGAGCCAGTTCGACCGCAAGGTGCAGGAGGAAAAGGAGCTGCGCGCGAAGGTCGAGGCCGACCCGAAACTGCGCGCGAGCACGCACGGCGCCTGGGAGGCGATCGCAGCCGCGCAGCAGCGCGGCGTCGAGACTCACCTGCCGTCCATGATGATCGTGCGGCAGGCAGGCTTCCGGGGCGATCTTTTCAACATTGCCCTGAACCTGGTGGTTGGCGCGCACGAGCGTACGCTGCCCGACGCGAAGCGGTTCGACGAGTACCGCGACGCCGCCCTCCCGCTCCTCGCGCAGCAGCTCTTCTCGCCGGCGCCGATCTACCCGGATTACGACACCGTGCGGCTCGCCGACTCGATGGCGACGATGCGCGACCTGATGGGGTCCGATGCCCCGATCGCCGCGACACTGTTCGCCACCAAGTCGCCCAGCCAGGTCGCCGCGGCGGCGGTGAGCGGCACCAAACTCGACCGACATCCAGGTGCGCAAGGCCTTGTGGAAGGGCGGCGAGCAGGCGATCGCCGCATCGCAGGACCCCATGATCCTGCTGGCGCGCGCGGTACTGCCGTACTATCTCAACGCCCGCAACGCGTACGAGAACGAAGTCAAGGCGCCGATCGAAGCGAACACCGCGAAGATCGCGCGTGCCCGGTTCGCGATCTACGGCACCAGCGTATATCCCGACGCCACCTTCACGGAACGTCTCTCCTACGGCGTCGTCGAAGGCTGGAACCAGGATGACGAGAAAGTCGCACCCTTCACCACCGTGGCCGGCCTCTACCAGCATGCCCGCGACTACGAGCCGCTCAAACTCGACGCTCCCTGGCTCGCGGCACGCGGCCAACTGGATCCGAACACGCCGATGGACTTCGTATCCTCCAACGACGTCGTCGGCGGCAACTCCGGCAGCCCCGTCATCGACCGTGACGGCCGCCTGGTGGGTCTCATTTTCGACGGCAACCTGCCCTCTCTCGGCGGCTCGTTCTGGTATGACGGGAACCTCAATCGCTCGGTCGCAGTCGACAGTGCCGTCCTCCTCGCCGCCCTCAAAGACGTCTACCACGCACAAGCGCTGGTCACGGAAATGACGACGGGCCGCTGACCCGACCATGCCGACATTCGGGCGGGGGCCCAACCCCCGCCCCGCCCGCCCCTTCACCCTCCTCACTCCGCTCCTGCTGGCCGAAACGGCCGGCCGCACCTCGTTGCCAGTCAGGAGCGAGATGCGCCAACCCGCTCCCCATCTCCGGAGCCCCTCCCAAAGCGAACTGATAATTGCCATAAAACAACAACTAACAATGTTTGCACTGAAACAACACTTCCCCTGTCAACTTATTGTTAATATCCCGCTCACGCTGGATCGATCCCCGGATCCATATCGGGATCGATTCTAAAACACCAACTGCTTGCCGGCTCGTGCCGAGCACAGACGTCGGCGGGCCATGCGAGGCGGTCACAGGGGGCCGCTTCAGGAGGATCGTATGAGCTCGAAGGCTGAAGTGATACGCGCCGTCAGGCGCGCGCTGACGACGTGTGCCGCCGCGATCTGCGGTGCGGGAAGCCTCACGGCGTATGCGCAACAGGCGCCCGCGGCTGCGGCCGGCGGCAATCAGCAGGGCAGCGGACAGCTGCAGGAAATCGTCATCACCGGATCGCTGATCTCCAGAACCAATATCGAGACACCGAGTCCGGTGCAGGTGCTCAGCTCCAAGGACCTGACCCAGTCCGGCTACACGGACCTTTCCGACATCCTGCGCAACATCAGCGCCAATGGCGCCAGCACGTTGAGCCAGTCCTTCAGCTTCGCATTCGCCGCGGGCGCCTCGGGCGTGTCGCTGCGCGGCCTCAGCGTGGGCGACACGCTGGTGCTGATCGATGGCGAGCGGACGGTGCCCTATCCGCTGCTGGATGACAATCAGCGCAGCTTCGTCGATCTCAGCTCCATTCCCTTTACCGCCATCGATCGGGTGGACGTGCTGAAGGACGGTGCCTCGGGCCTGTACGGCGCGGATGCCATCGCGGGCGTCGTGAACGTCATGCTGAAGAAGGAATATCAGGGATTCCACATCAGCGCCGAAGGCGGCACCTCCGAGAAGAACGATGGCACCATGGAGCATTTCGGCTTCATCGGCGGTCATGGCAGCCTCGAGAGCGATGGCTACAACTGGTATATCTCGGGCGACTTCCGCCACCAGGACGGCATCCTCGACTCGAGCCGCCACGGGCTGTGGAACAACCTCGACTGGCTGGACTGGGGCGGCTTCAACCGTACGCCGGGCGCCGTCCGGCAGCGAGAATCCCGCCGCCGCCTACCCCGGCACCACTACCGGATACCTCATCAATCCGAACCCCGCGAACGGGCTCGCGGCTCAGACCTATCTCCCGGGCTGCAGCGCCGCCGCCCAGGCGGCGGACATGTGCACCTTCACGGTTCCGCAGGCGCAGTTACAGCCGCCGACCAGTAATTTCGATCTGCTGGGCAAGTTCACCAAGCAGCTCGCAGGCAGCTGGCAGTTCGGACTCCAGGCCTCGTATTTCGACAGCCGCTCGGAGGAGGTGCAGGCCCTCAACCCGTTGAGCCTGCTCACGGTACCCTATGCCTTCACGAACTATCCCACCGGGCTCTTCAACTTCGCCTTCGGACCCGGCAAGCCGCTGACCATCGATCCCAACCCGCCGCTGGTCATCAAGGTACCCGCCAACTACCCCGGCAACCCGTACGGCGCCGCCGCGCCGCTGGTCTACAACTTCCACGAGCTCGGGCCCGGCATCATCACCACCGACACGGCCACCGAACGCCTGCTGGCTTCACTGACCGGCAATGCCCTGGGCTGGGACCTGAAGGCGACCGCGGGCGCCATGTACTCCCGGATGATCTACAAGGAGTTCGGCCAGGTAGAGCCGCAAGCGCTGCAGACCGCGCTCAACAACGGTTACCTGCTCGGCAGCAGTGACGGCACTTCGCTCTTTGCCCCGAGCATGGAAACGACGCCCACCAGCTCGCTGGATCTGATCGACCTGCATGGCACACACCAGCTGCTGGAGCTGCCCGGCGGACCGCTCGATCTCGCGCTCGGCGTGCAGTGGTTCAAGAAAACCACGAACGAGACCGCGCCGCCGAGCGCGTTCTCCGGGGTGCAGTACGAGAACGGTGGCCCGATCTACGTGATCGGCACCCAGAAAGACACCGCCGCCTTCGCGGAAATGGACGGCCAGATCATCAAGCAACTCGAAGTCGACGGCGCCGTCCGCTTCGACCATTACCAGCAGTTCGGATCGGCCACCACGCCCAAGATCGGGGTCAAATTCACGCCCTGGGACTGGGTAGCCCTGCGAGGCACGTGGGGCAAGGGCTTCCGTACCCCGTCGGCAGCGGAGGGGCAGGCATCGGGTGAGATATTCGGCGCGGGCGCTTACGACGATCGCGCCCTCTGCCCGAACCCCGCGGTGCCGAATTCCCCGGGTAACTTCCCCAGCCAGTGCGCCTTCTTTCTGCAGGGCTTTCAGCTTCCCGGGACGCAGCTGAAGAACGTCAAGTCGACCAACTGGACGACCGGCATCATCCTGCAGCCGCTCAGGACGGCCAGCGTCTCGGTGGACTACTACAACATCAAGATCGAAAACGACATCATCTCCGCCTTCGAAGCCGGCGGATTGGGAAACTACACCAGCATCATCCGCGGGCCTCAGGTGGAGCTGCCCTACGTGAACGGCGCCGGACAGACCGTGCAACAGATGACGCCCGTCGGCACGATCCTGGTGGCGAACTACCCCTATGTCAATGCGGGCGCGACCACCACCTCGGGATATGATGTCGACCTCAAAGCCACCTTCGATGCGGGCCTCATCGGCCACCTTACAGTGAGCTGACGTGGACCCACGAGCTGACGTATCAGCTGACTGTTGGCGGCACCACATTCGAGCTGGCGGGGACGCATGGTCCGGCGGGCGTCTCCGGCGATACGGGCAACCCCAAGGATCGCGCCACCCTGCGCGAGGCATGGGACCGGGGCCCGTTCGATCTGACAGCCTCCGTCAACTTCATCTCGCACTTCAGCATCACCGACCCGTCATCCGGCTTCGACACCTGCGCCGTAGCCATCACCGCCGCGGGCAACTTTCCCGGCGTCACATCCTCCAACAGCAACTTCTGCACGGTGAAATACTTCATCGATACCGATCTCTACGCGAGCTACAGCGTGAGCGACAATCTGCAGGTGCACGCCTCGATCCTGAACCTGTTCAACAAGCAGCCGCCCGGTCGATGTCGAGACCTATGGAGGCGGCAGCGGCTTCTATCCGTATGATCCCGGCCTGGATCAGGCCGGCGCGGTCGGGCGTTATTTCAACATCGGCGCGTCTTACGATTTCTGAGCAGCGACAGCCCATCATCGTCATCGGCAGTCGGCCCCCTTCCGGGGGCCGATTTTTTCAGGTCGAGCGCTAGCCGCCGCCCAGCGTGTACTCGACGGTGGCGTAAATGTAGCGGCCGTAGGGATTGCCGTAAGCCAGATCGTAACCACCGACGAAATTGTTGGTGGTAGATGCGTAATTGGCGTACGGCGGATTGCGGTCGAAGAGATTCTTCACACCGAGAGTGAAGTCGAAGTTCTGCAGTCCCTTATAGGAGCCCTGCATGTCGAGCGTGTCATACGCCGAGACGTAACGCGACACGTCGGTTATCGTCGACGGACTATCCAGGTAAGGCTCCTGGTAGTTCTGCGTCATCGTCACCTCCCATGAGGGCGCGGAATACCCGAAAGTGAGGCTGTGACGCCACCGGACGACGACGCCGCCATCCTCGGCGACCTGCGAGTCTCCCTGATTGATCTGGCTTATCCAGGTGCCGTCGAACTGCTGCGCGTTGAACGTGTAGTAATACGAGCCGTTGCCGCGCAGCAGGAAGTATCCCGGACCCACCGGGATATCGTAGTCCAGGTTGATGTCCAGACCGCTGACATACTGCTTGAAGAGATTGGCGTTGGTCTGACTGATGAAGACGATGTTGCCCGACGAGTCGCGCTGGATGTAGCTGGCGAATTCCGTCGCCGTCTGCCGCGTTCTCGCAGAATGACGTTATAGGGAAGGCCGCCCGGCGTGATTGCATTGCGCAGGTAGATCCAGTACGAGTCCACGTCGAGGGTCAGGTTCCGCACCGGCTTCAGCACGAAGCCCAGCGAGTAGTTGACCGACTTCTCGGGCTTCAGATGGGGGTTGCCGCCCGTGAGGGTCGAAAACTGGAAGCTGCAGGCGGAATTGTTCGGATTGAACGTCGGGCACTGGATGGGATCGCGTGTCCCGTTCGAGGTGACGCTGGCGACCTGCGGCGCATAGAGATCCGTCAGCGACGGAGCGCGGAAGCCGGTCCCCGCCGCACCGCGCAGCAGCAGCCAGCGCAGCGCCTGCCAATGCAACGTC
Source organism: uncultured Pseudomonadota bacterium (assembly GCA_963726045.1). GTDB lineage: Bacteria > Pseudomonadota > Gammaproteobacteria > Steroidobacterales > Steroidobacteraceae > 13-2-20CM-66-19. The sequence continues at coordinate 842,112 of CAVSAZ010000004.1, read as the reverse complement.
AGCTGCGGATTGCCCGTGTTGCCGACCTGCTGGTAGTGGTCCCAGCGCGCCCGCCAGATCCGCCCCGAACGTGTGAGTGATGTTGGCGCTGAACTCGATGTAGGCGGCTTGCGACGTCCGCGAGGCCGACTCCGGCAGCTCGTTGCCGCCCAGGCCGGCGATATCGCCCGTCATGAGCTCCGCCGAGGGTGAGAAAGTGTAGGTCTCACGGCGCAGTTCGGCGCCGACGGCCATCCGCAATGGGCCCGCCGGGAGCTGCGCGATCTCACGGCTGGCGGTGCCATCGAGGCTGGTGAGCGACGTTCTGGTCGAATAGTCCTCGTGGTCGAAGTTGGTCGCCATGGCCGAGGCTGCCGCGGCCGCATCCGTCGTGGGGCCGAAGGGATTGATGACTCCGGAGTCGAGCAGCGGCATGATCGTCGAGTAGAGCGGCCATCCGCTCTGCAGATTGTCGTAGACGGCGACGCCGCTGAAGAGCAGCGAGGTGTCGTAGTGCCACCCGGCGGCATCGCCCTTCATGCCACCCACCAGTCGCGTCGTGTCGCCCGTGTCCTCCGTCTGCCGGAGGCCGGTCGAGAAGCCGCGGTAGATGAGATTGAGCGGCTGGCCGGCCAACCCGTTGGCGGCCGCCCAGGATTTCGGATAGTAGGGGCTGCTGGGCGGCAGCAGGAAGGCTCCCTCTCCAGCCGAGACGCCCGTGTATCCGGGGTACTGGGTGGCCAGCAGGTTGGCCAGGTACGCGATGTACGGGTCGCCGGGGGTCATCGGATTCTGGTACGAGAGCGGCACCGGCTGCTCCCACTGCGTCGTCTCGTTCTGCGAGTACAACACGTTGCCGTAGAGCTGGCTCGAGTCCGTCAGCTTGAAGCCGCCGTTGAGGTAGATGCTGTACCTCTTCTGCAAGGGCTCGAGCGCGTCGGATTTCGAGTTGTCGAAGCGGCACGTGCCAGGGTAATTCACGTCATTGAGGGAGTACGGCCCGCAGTCGGGGGCCATCGGATTGCCCTTGCTCCCATCCGGCAGCACTACGTTTGCGGGAAAGGCGAACGACGAGGTCACGTCGTTGCCGTATCCGGGGCTGTAGCGGGTGGCAAAGTCGCGCGAGTCACCCATGAGGGGTGACGAGTGATTGAACATCACGCCGATACCGATGTTGTAGCGGTCGCTCTCGAGCGAGCCCATGCCGCCGTAGATCGATACGGTCTCCTGGGTGCCGCCTCCGGCCTGCGTCGGCGTCCCCACCGTGGCGCTCGCATCCAGCCCCTGGAAATCCTGCTTGAGGATGAAGTTGACCACACCCGCGATCGCGTCGCTGCCGTATACGGCCGAAGCGCCGTCCTTCAGGATCTGGACGTTCTGGATCGCCGCTACGGGAATGGCGCCGATATCGACCGAGTCGTCCACTGAGGTGCCGCCGTAGAGCGTCGACCGCAACCCATTGATGAGCACGAGCGTGCGCTCACTTCCAAGTCCATGCAGCGAAACCGTCGCGATACCGCCCGTCGTATAACCCGTCCCCTGAGCGGGCTGCGTCGAGCCCACGCTGTCGACGGCGCTGACCTCTTGCATGAGCTCCGGAACGCTCACCGCACCCGTGCGGGCGATGTCCGCCGCATTCAAAATCTGCACCGGCAGCGCTTGGGTATTGCCTCCCGAGATGGACGTACCCGTGACCACCACTTCCTGCAGGGTGGCGCCGGCGGCGGCGGTCGCGCTCGCGTTGCCGGAAGCGACAGTCTGGGCCTGCGGATCGGCGGGCGCGCCGGCGGCCGTGGCCGAGAGCACCACCGATGAAGGCGATGACGCCGATTAGCCGGCACAGCGCCCGCAATGCGCGCGGTGACGTGTTGGAATCTCGAGTCGACGCTCACGTTGCCCCCCACGCGGCTCTCAGGCCGTCTTTCGACGCAACTGTCGCGACTCTACCACGCAAAGCCTTTGGGAGGCGGTCACCCCCACGATGCTTTTCGTCGCCCCTTTCCCACTGCTCACCGCAATAACGCCGCGTGCGATCGCTGCGCGGCGCTCGTCCGTAGCGATCCTCCATTGCGTCGCGATGCGTAATCGCTACACTAAGCGCATGTGGAATGGTTACGGTCCATGAAGTTATCCAGAGCAACTGCTGCGCTCCTGATCGCGCTGCTCGTGGCGCCCGCGCTCGCGAGCATGACGGCTCGATGCGCAGCAGCACTCCTGGCTCGGCGGACTGCCAACGGTCTCGCTCGGCGGCCCCTGTCTGCGTTCCGGCGAGGCGTACCTGCGGGCGCACATCCGCGGTGCGATCCGGCTCGATGTCGATCTGCACGGGCCGGCACTGGCATGCGAGGGCGGACCGCGCTATGACGGCAGCGGCATCCGCATGGGCTTCGAGGGGCATGTCGGATCCGGGAAGCGGCAGCATGCGGATGGTCTTCGGGATCAACGGTGTCAAGGAAGGCCGCCCCGGACAGGAGCTGCCGACCAATCTGACGGTGATCTTCGAAGGCGAGAAGCTGCTCTTCGCTACCCAGGGAGACGGCAACTGCACGGTGGATCGGTTGACGCAGGCGCCCATCGTCACCCCCCGTGGACATGCCGGTCACGCTTACCGCATAGTCGCGCACGGTTTCTGCATCGCGCCCGCCAATGACCTCGGCGGTCACCGGCGCATCCTGGTGACGACGTTCGACTTCGCCGGACGTGCGGACTTCAAGAATGAATGAGAGACGAGGGTATCGGCTCGTGACACGTCATACGCGTCCCCCGCACTTCCTGACGGCTCGGCTGGCGCTGGGGCTCGCTCTCGCCTGGGCCGTCGGCTCGGTCTGCCTGGCACAGTCGGCGCCGATCGAGAGGCTGACGCATTTTCCGCGCCGCCACGCTCGATATCGTGGCCCACGGCCATCACAACCGCTTCCAGGTCTGGATCGCCGATACGCCGCAACGCCAGGAGCAGGGGTTGATGTTCGTGCGCGATCTGCCGGCGGCACGAGGGATGCTGTTTCCGCAGCCCGCGCCGCAGGTGGCGAACTTCTGGATGAAGAACACTTACATCCCGCTCGACATGGTTTTCGTGGGCGCGGACGGTCGGATCGCCAAAATCATCGCCAACGCGCATCCGTTCTCGCTGGATGTGCTGTCCTCCGACGTGCCGGTGATCGCCGTGCTGGAAATTCGCGGCGGCGAAGCGCACGAGCTGGCGATCAGCGTCGGCGATCGGGTGAGCTGGAAAGCTCGCTGATAACGCTACCATCCCTCTCCCGACGTTGCACTGCGGCAACGTAGTCGCTCCGCATTACCCCGCGGCAGGGTTCTGACCCTCGTGGGGGCTCCCTATTGGGCTATCTCGGGCTGCAACGGCCCCTCAAGGCGTTGTTTTTTTACAAAAAATGTATCTTCTGTTTGTAACGCACTGCTAGAATCGAATGATGCAAATCCGACCTGGGCCTCGAGCCTGGGCGAGATCAGCACAACCAGCAGAGCCGAGTCAGCCCTCCGCATGGAGGCACCGGCAAAACAGTAGAGACGGCCCGCAGAGGTCGTCCTCAGAGAGGAGACTTTGATGAGAACCAACCGTGAATTGGCGCTCGCCATCAAACGCGCTCTTGCGACCGGCACCATAGCGTTATGCGGCGCGGGAGCCATGGCGGCCTACGCGCAGCCAACTCCGACCGCGACGGCGACGACCACGCAGACCAACGACCAAACAGACGCCAGTCGCCAACAAGACGACGCCGAAGGCCAAGACGAAGGCGGCAGCCGCGAAGGAGCCCATCGTGCTCGCCCAGACCACCCCGGCTGCCGGCCGCCGCGACCCGCCCCGCAATCAGCTGCAGACGATCGTCATCACCGGCTCGCTGATCGAGCGGACCGCCACCGAGTCGCCGAACCCGGTGCAGGTGATCAGCGCCAAGGATCTGCATCCAGTCCGGCTATACCGACATCTTCGGACGTTCTGCGCAACATCAGCGCCAACGGCGCCAGCACGCTGAGTCAGTCCTTCAGCTTCGCGTTCGCCGCGGGCGCCTCCGGCATCTCGCTGCGCGGACTCGTCGCTGGGCGATACGCTGGTGCTGATCGACGGCGAGCGCTCAGTGCCCTACCCGCTGCTCGATGATAACGAGCGCAGCTTCGTCGACCTCTCCTCCATTCCCTTCACTGCCATCGAGCAGGTCCAGGTGCTGAAGGACGGCGCCTCCGCTCTATACGGCTGCCGATGCGGTCGCCGGCGTCGTCAACGTCATCCTTAAAAAGGAGTACCAGGGCTTCCATGTCACTGACCGAGGCCGGCACCTCCGCAGCATTGGGACGGCACCCATGGAGCACATCGGCTTCATCGGCGGCCACGGCGACCTGGCCAGCGACGGCTACAACTGGTACGTCTCCGGCGATATTCCGTCATCAGGATCGACATCCTGGCCGCGCAACCGCAGCGGCCAGTGGGACAGCCTCGACTTCACGCCGTACGGCGGAACTTACACGGCCGGCGGCACCAACGTCGGTGTCAGTCCCGCCGAACATCCTTCTTCCCCAACCCGGCTTCGACTTCGGGCTATCTGATCAACCCCGAACCGGCACTGTCGTCAATTACCTGCCCGGATGCGACGGTGCAACCGCGGTCGACGAGAACAAGTGCACCGCGATCTTCCCTTCGGGCGCGCAGCTGCAGCCGCCGACCACCAACGTCGACATATCTGGCCAAGTTCACCAAGGAGCTCGGCGACGGCTTGGACCTCGGCGTGTCAGGCCTCCTGGTTCGACAGCAGGGCGGAGCAGGTCGACGGTTACAGTACCGGCGTCGGCGACAGCAGCGCGGGTTTCGGCAACGCGGCTTCAACATCGCGTTCGCTCCGGGCGTGGCGCCGATCATCGCGCCTGGCGCTCGCGGCCAGTGACGCCGAACGTCATCACCATGCCCAGCTCCAATCCACTGTCTCCGACCAATTACCCCGGCAACCCCTTCGGTGCGGCAACCCGCGCCCGCTCGTCTACAACTTCCCCGAGATCGGGACGCACGCAACACCCAGGTCGAACACCAACACCTACCGACTGCTGGTATCGCTGACGGGCAATGCCGCCGGCTGGGACATCAGCGGCACCGCCGGCGCCATGTACGCCAAGATGGCACCAGTGGGCTCTATGGGCAACATCGAGCTCGGGCCAGCTGCAGACCGCGCTGAACAACGGCTACATCCTCGGCAGCTCCACCGGCGAGTCAGCCTGTTTGCGCCGCCGGCCCAAACCACACCCGCGGAGCCAGCTCGACCTGATCGACGTGCACGGCACCCACAAGCTGTTCGACCTGCCGGGCGGACCGCTGAACTTCGCGATCGGCGCGCAGCCTACCAGGTTCACAGGAGGAGCATGCACCGAGAGCGCCGCCGCCGCTCATCGAGTCGGGAGTGCAGGCCGGCGACTCCGATCTATGTGATCGGCACCGAGTACGACCGCGCGGCCTTCGCCGAGCTCGATGGCAACCCGATCAAGGCGTTCAACATCAACGTCGCAGGGCGCGTTACGACAATTACCAGCACCTTCGGCTCCGGACTTCACACCGAAGATCGGCTTCAAGTTCACCCCGTTGGAAGTGGATCGCGCTGCGCGGCACCTGGGGCAAGGGCTTCCGCGTACCGTCGGCGGCCGAGGGCATATCATCCGGCGAGGCTCTTCGGCGCGGGCACCTCACAACGATCCGGTCCTGTGTCCGAATCCGGCGCACCGTCCCCAATACTGCGGCCGGGAACTATCCCAGCCAGTGTAACGTCGCCGCTGACGGGCGTGTTGTTGGCATGAACCCACACCTGCAGAACGTCAAGTCGACCAACTGGACGACGGCATCGTCTTCCAGCCGCTCGACCCAGGCGAGCGTCTCGATCGGATTACTACAACATCAAGCTCGACAATGACATCGTGCCGGTATTCGAGGCCGGCGCGGGCTTTGCCGGCGACTATGCAGCCTGGTGCGCGGCGCCCCGGTACCGCTGCCGTACTGCCCTACCAGTTTCACCAACGGCTGCACGCAGGGCCAGACTGGTGAATCAGGCGACGCCGGTGGGCACTGATCCTGGAAGAGGAGCTTCCCATACGTGAACGCGCAGCTCGACCAAGACGAGCGGGTTTGATGTGGACCTGCAGTATCACTGGGACATGGGAGCAGTATCGGCCGCTTCACCGGCGAGATGACCTGGACGCACTGAGATCACCTATCAGCTCATCGTCGGCGGCAGCACCTTCGATCTTGCCGGTACGCACGGCCCGTCGGGCGTGTCGGGCGACACCGGCAATCCCGAAGGATCGCGTGCAACCTGGCGGCTGAGCTGGACCAAGGGCCGACTGACGATCACTCCCAGCATCAACTTCGTCAGCCACTTCAGCATCAGTCGATCCGTCCTCCGGCATTCCGGACTGCGCCTCGGCGCTCGCTTACGGCGCGCAACTTCCTCGGACGGAGTGACCGCCGGCGAACAAGGAGTTCTGCAACGTCAGGTACTTCCTGGAGACGGACCTCTATGGCTCGGTATCAGCTGACCACCAACTTCCAGTTGCACGCGTCGAGTGACGAATCTGTTCAACAAGCAGCCGCCGGTCGACGTGCAGACCTACGGCTCCGGCAGCGTGTTCCTGCCCTACGATGCCGCGCTCGCATCAGGATGGCGCGGTGGGCCGGTACTTCCTGCTCGGATTCGACTACGACTTCTGATCGGATCTTCGTTTCTCGCTCGTGTAGCCATGGGCCCCTTCGGGGGCCCATTTTTTTTGCCGCAGCCGGGCGGCGACCTCGGGATATACGTCGCGTCGCCAGCCACGTCAGCGATACAGATTTCGTTGCCTGCCCGCCACGTAAATGGCGCATTGACTTCCCGCGCGCTAGCCAGTCCTGGCGCTCAAAAGCGCCACTTATGGTCCTTCGCCGGGTGCCAGAGCCAGTCATGTCGTTGTTTTTTTGCTAAATGGGTATCGCATTTTGGAGACGCACTGCTAATATCCGGCCCACGCAGATCTGGCCTGGGCGCGAGCCCGACCTTCAGATATCCACATAGAACCGGCCCGCCTCCCGCGAGGCGCCCGGTCAAATCTTAGAGGCGGCCGACGAGAGCCGCCCAAGAGGAGACATTGATGAGATCGAACCGTGAACTGGCATTGGCCGTCAAGCGCGCGCTTGCAACGGGCACGATAGCGCTTTGCGGCGCCGGAGCCGTGGCGGCATACGCACAGCAGGCGACCACCGCGCAGCCGACCACCACCCAGGTGAGTGCCGCCAAGACCACCGCCGCAAAGACCAAGCGCCGCGCAAGGCCAGCCGCTGCGAAGGAGTCCCTCCGACTTGCACAGGCGACGACCGTACCCGAACCCGCCAGCGCAGCCCGCCGCTCCGATGCAGCTCCAGACCGTCGTCGTTACCGGCACGCTGATTTCGAGGACGGATGCGGAGACCGCCGAGCCCATCACCATCGTGAAGTCGGACGCCCTCAAGGACCAGGGCCTGACCACCGTGGAGCAGGCGGTCGACCAGATCACCGCGAACGTTCCCTCACCATTCAATATCGCGCAGTCCACCAGTCAGTTCACCGGCGGCGGCTCCTACGTCAACCTGCGCGACCTGCAGGCCGCGCGAACGCTGGTCCTCGTCGATGGTCAGCGGCTGGCCCCCAACGCCTATACGGCGACGGCGTCGACATCAGCGGCATTCCGTTCTCGGCGATCCAGAACGTGCAGGTGCTGCGCGACGGCGCCTCCTCGCTGTACGGCTCGGATGCGATCGCGGGCGTGGTCAACTTCGTGACCAACCAGAATTACCAGGGCGGCGAGGTCCAGGTCGATTTCAACCATCCGCAGGAAGCCGGCGGCGGCTCGGGTGATGCGAATTTCATCTTCGGGCATGGCGATCTGGTGAGCGACGGCTATAACTTCATGATCACGGGAAGTTACAGCAAGCAGCAGGAGCTGAAGGCGCAGCAGCGGCCGTTTTCCGCAACGGGCATCAACATTCCGCAAGGCCTCGACAACACGAACGGCATCGGCACCTGGCCGGGGTCGGTCGTCGATGGCGCCGGCAATGAGTGGCAGTCGGGTTATCCGCCTGCGCAGGGCGACCCGTTGTTCCTGAGCAGACAGAACAACGAGTGTCTGTATGCGTATTCCGCCGCGACCGACATCCTGCCGGAGCACGAGGAATACTCCGGGATGGCCTCCTTCACCAAGGCGCTGCCGGACAACAACCAGCTACGCGTGCAGTACTTCTATACCCGCTCCAAGGTCGTCGACTGGGGCGGTGCCATGTTCTATTCGTTCCAGATGACGCCGCAGGACGATCCGACCTATTTCCCCAAGGCGTCGCAATTGACCTGCGTGAGCGCGCCCTGCACTGCGTTCGATTCGACCGATCCCGTCACCGCGTACTGGAGCGACCCGAACAACGAACGCTACTTCGATAACATCAACACCGAGCAGAGGGCGCTGGTGACCTTCTCCGGCACCAACTACGGGTGGACTTACACCACGGACCTGAACTTCAGCCAGAACCAGGGCACGGAAGGGACCGAGGGCGGCCTTCCCAATGAGGCGGTGTTCGAGCAGGCCGACGGCAACCTCAGCAATCTGATCAATCCCTTCGGTCCCCAGAGCGCGGCCGGACAGGCATTGATCAACAGCTCGTACATCAATGCCGTACTCAGCAACGGCAAGGACAAGCTCTGGAGCGTCGACGGGCACGCCAGCCACGAGCTGGGCGACGCCTTCAACTCGGGAACTCCGGCGACGGTGGCCTTCGGCTTCAGCATCGGCGGCGAGAACTTCACTTCCGCCACGACTCCGTCGGCCGCCCTGCTGGCTGCGGCAACGGCGTACAGTCCGCAATTCGTCGAGGGCAGCCGCACCACCCAGGCGCTGTACACGGAATTGGACGTACCGATATCGAAGGCCCTCGATGTCGACGTCTCGGATCGCGAAGACCGGTACAGCGATTTCGGCCAGACGAACAACGGCAAGGTGCAGATACGCTATCAACCGTCGCACTACGTGACGTTCAGAGGATCCGCGTCAACCGGCTTCCGTGCACCCACACTTTTCGACCTGTATCGACCCGATACCATAGGCGCAACGGGCGGCACGGTGGGCGTCGGGACACACAATTCGGGCTATGGAAATCCGGCCTGCGCGGCGGGATTGGCGTCGGGCACCTACAGCACGGAGTTCAGCGAGTCAGTCTGTGACAACCAGGGATTGGGTCTGTACGGCGGCAACCGCAGCCTGACTGCCGGAAACGTCGGAAAACTTCGATATCGGCATCGTCGTCGATCCGATACCGAATCTGGGCATTACGCTCGACTACTATCGGATCCTTCTCAAGAACCCCATCGGAACCATTCCGTACACGGCCATCTACGAAAATCCGACGGCATTCGCCAACGAGTACGTATTGGACGGGGCCGGGAGCCTCACCAGCTCGATCAACATGGGGCCTGATTGCACCCCGTACACCTCATCGACCTGCGGCTACGTTCTGCAGGAGGCAACGAATACCGGGTTCCTCACGACCGACGGCGTCGACCTGAGCGTGAACTATACGAAGCACACCCCGATCGGCCTGTTCAACGTGGACCTGGAAGGCACTGCGATCACGCAGTACAACCTGCAGGAGTACACGGGTGGCCCGACGCTGAACCTGGTGGGTTGGTTCAACAGTGGCAATCAGCCGGCGCTGCGCTGGCAGCACAACCTGCGGATCAACTGGACGAGCTCGGGCGGCATGTTTGGTGCGGGACTCAACAACCGCTTCATGTCGACGTACATCGACCAGAACGTCGATGCCGCCGGCAACCCGAGAAGCGTGGGCAGCGATTCGACCTGGGACGTCTACGGTTCCTACAAGCCGATCATGCCGCTGACCGTACTGGTTGGAATTCGCAATCTGTTCAACCGGTATCCGCCGTTCTCCAACCAGCTGGGCAACTGGGGCTCGGGCTACAACCCGGTGTACTCGGACCCGACGCTGCGGACGTTCTACGTCAACGTGAAGTACGACTTCTGATACCGAGCAGATTCGAGGTTTGACTTGAGCCCCGCCCCGTGCGGGGCTCTTTTTTTGGGCGAATGCTTCGGTGCGTGGCATACTCCGACGGCGCGGCAATAGCGTCGGCGGAGGAATGTTCCGTGAAGCGTCTTCTCCCCCTGTTGTGTGTCCTCTGGTGCCTGCCGTATGTATCGGCCGCGGCCGGGTATGTTACGGTCTGCAAATCGGCCGGCGAAGAGGCCGCCGATCTGGCGGCGCACCGGGTCACCTCGCAGGCCCTGACCGCCGCTTACCAGGCGCGGATTGCGGCGCTGAATGGTCGCGATCCATGCCGTCATCGGCCTGAATCCCGCGGGCGGCCGCCGACGCGCGCGCCTCGGATACGCGCCGGGCCGCCGGCAAGGCGCGCGGTCCCCTGGATGGGCTTCCGATCCTGGTCAAGGACAACATCGACATCGCCGGCTTGCCGACCACCGCGGGCTCGCTTGCTCTGGCACGCAATGTCCGCGACACCAGCGCCACGGTCGTGCGCAATGTCACCGGCGCCGGCGCGGTCATCCTCGGCCGGACCAACCTGTCCGAGTGGGCGAATATCCGCTCGCAGCATTCGAGCAGCGGCTGGAGCGCCGTGGGTGGCCTGACGCGCAATCCCTACATGCTGGATCGAACGGCATGTGGGTCGAGCTCCGGATCCGCAGCCGCGGTGGCGGCCGGCATGGCGGCGGCAGCCATCGGCACGGAGACGGACGGCTCCATCAGCTGCCCGTCGTCGATGAATGGACTGGTGGGACTGAAGCCGACGGTCGGACTGGTCTCCCGTGCCGGGATCGTGCCCATCAGCCACACGCAGGATACGGCGGGCCCCATTGCCCGCACGGTGCGCGACGCGGCGATGCTCCTGACCGCGATGGCGGGGACCGATCCCGCAGATCCCGCCACGGCAGACGCGAATGCGCATCGCATCGACTACACCAAGGCGCTCGATCCGCGCGCGCTCGCGGGGGTTCGCCTGGGTGTGGCGCGCTTCTTCTCAAGGGCTTCACTCCCGAGACCCTGGGCGTATTCAACCGCGCGCTCGCGGTACTGCGCGCGCAGGGCGCCACTCTGGTGAATGTCGACGACTACGACCTGCAGAAGCTCGGCAAGAACGAGAATCTCGTCATGCTCACGGAGCTCAAGGCAGACCTCAACTCCTATCTCGCCGGATCGCCGCCCGCGGTGACATCCCGGACGCTCGCGCAGCTGATCGCCTTCGACGATGTCGCATCCGCAGGAGATGCGCTGGTTCGGGCAGGGCTTTTTCATCGACTCCGAGCGCACGAAGGGCCTGCAGGATCCGGCCTACCTCCAGGCGCGGGCCACCAATCTGCGTCTCGCCGGACCGGATGGGATCGATCGCCTGCTGCGCGAGCATCACATCGTCGCGCTGATCTCTCCCACCCAGAGTCCTGCCTTCGTGATCGATCTGGTGAACGGCGATGCCGGAGGTGCGGGCGACAGCAGTCTGCCGGCGGTCGCCGCCTATCCCTACATCACCGTGCCCATGGGTGAAGTCCATGGACTACCGGTGGGACTCTCCTTCATCGGACCCAAGTGGTCGGAGGCGCGCCTGCTGGGACTCGCTTACGGTTACGAGCAGGCAAGTCACGCCGCACGTCAACCGACGTTTGCGCCCGACGCCCTGCAGGAGGGGACCGCGCAGTCGTGTAGATGACGGCCGCGGCAGGCGCCCGCCCGGCGCGCTCAGCCGGTCAATCCCAGGTGCTGGTTCGGATCGTACGCCCGCGGCGCGACGCCGATTTCCGCGTGGCGGAAATCGATGGTAAAGGCATCGACTGTCCCGAGTATGTCCATCCCCAGAATGATGGCCGGACGTTGCGTCAGTCCCCACACCTTGAAGATGGGGAAATCTCCGTACACCAACACGGCGTTGCCTATGCGGATCGCGCCGAGGTCGACCGTGGGCGCCACCTGCACACTGCCGGGACGCACCTGCTTCGTGACGCCGTAGACCTTCGCCTGGCCGCCGGCCCGAGCCTTATAGTAGAGCGTCCGATAGAGCGCCATGTTGCCAAGGGTCTGTGGCGAGCCGGTATCGATGATCGCATCGACGGGGACACCGCCCACTTCACCGGGCACGCTGAGAAGCCCGCTGCTGAGACGCGTGGCATGCAGTCGCGCATATCCCAAGGGCACACCGGAACCTGCCGCGGTGTCGATCACGACCGTGTTATGCAGGAAATCGACGAGGAGGCTGTCTTGCGCGAGTCCGGCCGCGCCCAGGATGCCGTCGGCACCGGTCATGATCGGTGACGAGATCACCGCAAGCTGCGCATGCGCGATGACGAGGGCGCCGGCGCGCAGACTCTCGATCGACACGGACGGCACGATTTCCGTGCCCGTGACTCCGGCGACCCGAAGCGACCTGCCAAGAGACGGGGCGAGCCTCAGAGTTGCCGCGAGCTGGGGCGAGATCGTGGATTCGTTGGCACCGGTATCGACGATGAATCTGTAAGGTCCCCTGCCATTCACCATGACAGCCGCAACCACCCTGCCGACATAGTCCCGGGTAGTCGGGCATGCGAGCAGCAGGTCCTGCGGCTTGGGAGCAGGAGCAACGCTCGCAGCGGAAGCTGACGCTGGACCAGCAGGGGGTGGTGTCGCAGTGCCGGTGTCATGCGCGAAAGCCGGCAGCGCCGCGACCGCGCCGGTCAGGGCCATAGCCGCCAAAAGCGCACGCAGCAGCCAGCGAGTTCCGAGAGCGGCACGCATGGCGGACATCTGAGCACAAGGCGACCGGCGCCGCAAATCAAGCGACAAAATTCGTGCTTCGCATCCCACACACCGCCCTGTGGCGGCGCGCAGCCGCAGGATTCGACACGCATCGAAGCGGGTGACCACTCCGGTTCGCGCGGCATGACCACTCCTGAGGCAGTTAGCCCGACTGGCGCCGCGCCCCTATAATCGCCGCTGTCTCCGCTCTGCATCTCACCGGAGGGGTCATGAGAAGCGCTGCGACGTCGGGCCTGCGGGCGATAGTGACAGGCGGGTTGGTTGCCGGCACGATCGACATCGAGGCTGCCGCGCTCATCAACCGGGTGAGTCCGGTGTTGATCGCCCATTACATCGCGACCGGAGTCATGGGAAGGCCGGCGCTGTTCGCCGGAGCGTGGGCGGCATTTCTCGGGTTGCTGTTGCAGTGGGCGATGTCAGTGTTGATCGCGACCATCTACTGGTTCGTGACCGCGAGGATGCCGCGGCTGCGGCAGCGGTGGTGGCTCGGCGGCGTGCTGTCAGGGGTCGTGATCTACCCGGTGATGAACTTCATAGTCATGCCGTTCTCGGCCGCGCCCGTCACCCTGCATCAGGTCATCGCGCGCCTGCGGCCGGTCAAGGGAAGCGAGGATCTGTTGGCGATGCTCGTGTTCGGCCTGATAGTGGCGTACTGCGCGCGCTATCTCCCGTCCCGGCGGGTCAAGCGGCTCTGAAGGAGGCGCGATAGGCGCTGGGAGTCAGGCCGACACGGCGCCTGAGGTGGTGGCGCAGCGCCGCCGGGTTGCCAAAGCCCGAGCTGCGCGCGATCGCATCCAGGTCGGCGGCGGTGGATTCGAGCAGGAAGCGGGCGACCTCGAGCCGCGCGGCGATCACCCACTCCCCCGGGCCCATGCCGGTCGACTCCTGAAAGCGCCGGATGAAGGTGCGCTGACTCATGGCGACCCTGCGGGCCATGCGGGCAATGGTCCAGTGCTCGCAAGGCCGGCGCCGCACTGCTTCTAACAGCGAGCCCAACCGGTCGGCCGCGTGTCTGGGAACCGGGCGCTCGATGAACTGCGCCTGGCCGCCTTCACGGTGCGGCGCCATGACCATCCGGCGCGCGATGTCGTTGGCGGCCCGCGCTCCAAAGTCTTGCCGCACGATGTGCAGCATCAGATCGACGCCCGCCGCGGACCCTGCCGACGTCAGCACCTGCCCCGCATCCACATAGAGTACGTCCGGCTTCACTGCGACATCCGGGTAGAGCGCAGCGGCGAGCAGTTCGCGCCTGACGTCCGCGCGGCGCTCGCCGAAGCGACGCACAACCTTGGCGCGTCGCTCTACATCCTGCGCTACCGCGAGCAGGCCCGGTTGGTGGCAGACATCGCCGCGGGACGCATCGACGATACGGGCGCCCGTCAACGCGCGATCGCGATGCTGGAGGGCCTGGCCTAGGCCGTCGTCATTTCCACGGCCAGGGCTTCAGCGCATAATTTTCCGGCGGCACCTCGCCGGCGAGATAGCGTACGAAATAGTCCCACCGCCGTCTCGTGATGTACGGCGTCGCGTAGAGATAGCCGTGGCGCGCGTTCGGGATGGCGATCATGTCGAAGTTGCGGTTCGCCTTGATCAGCGCCTGCACCACCAGCAGAGTGCTCTCCGGCGGCACGTTGTCATCCATCGTGCCGAAGGTGAGCATCAGATGGCCCTGGAGCTGCGGTGCCAGCAGCTGGTTGGCCTGGTTGTCGTAGTTGGTCTTGCCGCCCTTCTGACGGCACCAACAGGCCCTGATACGTCTCGCCCCAGGGGTTCTCGTAGTTGCGGTTGTCGTGATTGCCGCTCTCGGCCCAGCCGACCTTGAAGAAATCCGGATAGCGGAACATGCGCGTCCGCGGTGGCGTTGCCGCCGCCCGAATGTCCCCACATGCCGACGCGGTTGAGGTCGATCCACGGGTCCTTGGCACCGAGCTCCTTCAGCGCCGCCACCTGGTCGGGCAGGGTGTTGTCGCCCATGTTGCCGTACCAGAGCCGTTGGAAGCTGGCTGAGCGGTACGGCGTGCCCATGCCGTTGATCGCCACCACGATGAAGCCGAGCTCGGCCAGGGACTGGTTGTCGTAGCGCGAGGGCTCGAAATCGAAGTCGAATACCGAGCCGATCTGCGGACCGGGGTAGACGTAGTCGATGATCGGATAGTGCTTGTGAGGATCGAAGTCCGTCGGCTTGAAGAGCAGGCCGTAAAGATCCGTCACGTGATCGCGCGCCTTGACGACGATCAGCTGCGGCGGCTGCCAGCCGGTCGCCTTCAGGCGCGTGATGTCCGCGGTCGCCACCCGCGCGCGAACATGCCCGTTGCTCGCTTTGCGCAGCGTTGCGACCGGAGGCTGGGTCGGCGTGGAGCAGCTGTCGACGAAGTAGCCGCCGTGCGGCGCCATGCTGATCGTGTGATCGCACGGCTCCGACGTCAGCAGCGTGGCTTTACGCCCGTCGAGGCCGGCCTTCCAGAGTTGCTCGTAATACGGGATTCACGCCCGGTATGCGGCCGACGGCCCGGAACCATACCGTGCGCGCTTTGGGATCGACGTGCACGACCTCCGTCACGTCGCCGGAGCCCGTCGTGATCGCGTGCTCCATCCTGCCGGTCTTGAGATCGTACAGATAGAGATTGCCCCAGTTGGTGCTCTCGCTGTACCAGATGGCCTCGTTCGAGGCCAGGCAGGTAACGCCAACTCACGGAATCGATGCCGCTGCGGTAGTAGGTCGCGGACGCTATCCTCGAACGCCGTGCGCACCGCACCGGTGCGCGCATCGGCGATCCGGAACCATTCGTGACTGGCGATCGCGCGACGTGGTCACCAGCGCCAGGGTCCTGCCGTCGGGCGCCCACTGGGCATCGTCCCAATGGCCATCCGACTTGCAGCTGATGTCATCGCACAGGCTCGAGAGCCGCTGCTGCGGCGGGAGCTCGAGCCGCACCACCTGGTGCGTGGCGACGACGATGATCACCGGCTCGATCATGAATACGTGCGCATCGCCCGGGCACCGGGTATTTCCACTGCTCGAGTCCGGGGTGTCCCAGCCGCGTGCTGACCAGATCCATGTCTCCCACCTGGCGCTGATCCTGTTGGTAGGTCGCGATCGCGGTCGAGTCCGGCGACCAGTTGAGTACCGGGCGGTCGGAGTGCAGCCAACCGGCGTTGTCGGTGGCGTAGCCGAAATCCTTGCCGCCATCGGAGGTGAGCTGCGTCTCCTTGCCGGTGGCGGTGTCGCGTACCCACAGGTTCCAGTCGCGGATGAAGGCCTCGAGCTTGCCGTTCGGCGAGGCGATGCCGGGCTCCTTGCCGCTCTTGACCAGGCTCGCCTTGTCGTCGCAACGACCGGCGCCGGCAAGGTCGCAAACGTACTGCTTATCGTCGTAGGTGATGTCGAACCGGCCGTCGTTCCCGATGTGTATGTCGCTGATCGAGAGTTTGCTCGCCGCGACCGCCTTGCCGACGGCCTTGGTCAGCGCGGCAGCGAGCTTCTGCTGATCGAACAAGGGGCTGACGCGGCCGCTCGCCGCGAGTCATCAGCTGATAGTGATCGCCGCCGGAATCGTGGTCGACGTACCAGAAGCGCCGGTCATCGAGCCAGTGCACGCTCTGGACGTCATGATCCACGAGCGGCGCCGTGTCGTAGGGCATGAAGCGCTCCGCCCGCGCGTAGTCCTGCGGCAGTCAAATGGCGGCCCTGCGCCATACCGGCACTCGGCAGGCCAGCAGCAGCCACGAGCCGAGCAGCACACTGCCGCGGCGAAAACCAGCCGGATTCATCACTGACATGCCGCATCCCCCTGTTGTGCCCGCGCTACGGGCGCGTGAGCCGAGCGTGCGAGCGTACGCCGGGCAGACCAAATAAGGAACTCCGCCTCGCCGCCCCAAGCCGTCCGCTCATCGAAGGCGGCGGACCGATCTCAGTCGCGCAGGCAGCGCTCGAAGCGCCCGTTCACCCGCCGCGCATACCAACCTGTTGTCAGCGGCCGCTCGATCTTCGGGCCCTCGAGGCGGATCTGGGGCAGCACGGCGCGCGGCAGCCGGCGTCCGCTCTTGCGGTCAGCCAACGCGAATACGCGCCGATAGAGAGTGGTTTGGCCGAAGCTCGCCGTCGTGCCCTGCTCGAGCGCGGCCTGAATGTCCGCGTCGCTCAGGTTCAATCGCGCGGCGATTGCGAACAGCAGCCGCTGCGTGCTGCCGGCGCCCTTGACGTGCGGATCGGTCGCGAGCAGCGCGCCGTCAGCGGTGAGCGGCTCATGCGGCGACGATGCTCGCCGCCTGCTGGAAAGCGGCATTGCGACTGGCGTACTGCCCCGAGTTGTAGTCGGCGAAACGGTAAAGATAGTGGTCATAGGGCGCCGGATAGTCGAGCAGATGCGCGACGCCGAAATAAATGCTGGCGCGGCGCGTGAAGAGCTCGTCACCCAGGTCGGCCCCGGAGGCGTGATCGGGATAAGGCTTGATGGCCTCGAAGCGCGCGGCGAAAGCGACATTGACCTGCATGGGACCGCGCGTGCGGATGGGATTCCAGCTGGCGAACAGTCGCCGGCCGAGCGGCACGCGACCGATGAAGTCCTCGTACACGTCGCTCAGCTGCTTCTCCGTCCGGGCGGCTGCGATCCGCGCGCGATAGGTTCGTCCGTCGGTGGATTTCAGGTCGAGCGCCGCATGTACCAGGACGACCGGAATTCCAGCGTGCGCTGGCGCGTTCGTCGATGGTGCGCAAGGCCAGTTTGCCGAGGCCGGGAATGACCGGATCGACCTGGAAGCCCGACTCCTGCTGGATGACCGACGCCACCGCACAGGCATTCTCCCGCGTCGGCGGCACGCCGAGCTTGCTGAAGCTCATGGCGATATCGGCGGTCCAACCGGCGCGATCGGAGACCGCCGCCCGGCAGAGCACGGCTCGATGACGGCCCGGACGTCCGCCGGATGGGACGGTTGCCGCGATCCCGGGTTGGCGCAGCTCACGAGCTGCAACACGGCCAACGAGCCGGCGATGCGCCGCCATGCCCCAAACACGCGCCGCGGACCGCGACGCCCCCCGGGTATCGTCATCGGGCTAGCGCTCGCGCAGCTGGTGACTGTCCTCGGCCCGCAGATCGAGGCCGTAGACCCGCCGCAGATCGGCGATCTTCTCGAGCGTCGCCGGCTTGAAGGGCGGCTTGTTCTCCAGAGCGTGGAGTGCGATCCCTTCGAGAAGATCGCCCAGGGACAGATCGAGGTACTCGGCCAGTCCCTTGAGCACCTTGAGCAGTCGCTTCTCCAGGCGGACGCCGGTTTGGACGCGCTCCACGATGCGGGAGAGTTCGGGAGGTTTGCCCTTGGCTGTCGGCATGGTCGTTGTTCCGCTGCGGCAGCCGCGAAGCATCGCACACTTGCCGCTGAATTCAGTGCTTGGTATCTTGGTACTTATGTACCAAACACACCGCCTCGCGGTCTGCTGGCTCGCTCTGGCAGCTGCTCTCTGGAGCCCAATCTGCATGTCCGAAACTCCCGCCACGCAGGTCCGCACCTTCCGGCTCCAGGCGCCCCTGGCGCGGGTGTTTCCCCTCTTCACCGCGCTTGGCGAGAAGGCCTGGGCGCAAGGCTGGAAGCCGGAGCTGCTCAGCGGCCAGGAGGAGCGTGGCTCCGTGTTTCGCACGCTCCACGGCGGCCGCGAGACCACGTGGATCGTCGTCGCCTACCTGCCTGCGCAAGGACGCGTCAGCTACGCCCGCCTGGTTCAGGGCTCGAACATGGGTTTGGTCGATGTCCACTGCAGTACCACATCCGCAGGCGCCACCGAGGTCAGCGTCAGGTATACCCTAACTGGATTGAACGCTCAGGGAGAGGCCTTCGTTGACGACTTTCTGAGCTCGGCGCATTACGGTCGCATGATCGAGGAGTGGCGCGAGGCGATCAGCAAAGCGCTCGGCGTCCGCGCCGGCTAGGCCGCAGCGCGACCTTGCGGGGGATTGGGGAAGCGGAACGTCTACAACATCGTCCGCGGCGGCATCCTAGCACGCAGGTCAGGCATGGCCAGGGATCGGCGCGAAGGACTCACCACCCATCCGCGACTCGCGGACGCCGATTGCGCGCGTTTATATTACATGATATATATCCTGTTATTCAAATGGAGGCGCCGTGATCACGGACATCGTCGGAGAACTGGGTTACCTGACGCTGGGAAGCAGACTGAAACGCCTCGGCGAGCGCTTGCAGGCGCAGACTCAGGTCATGCTCGCCGAGTTGGAAATAGGCCTGCCGGCATCTCAATACCCCTTGCTTGCGGCTCTGGACCGGCTGGGCCCGCTGAGTGTGGGTCAGCTGGCTCAGGCGGTGGGCGTCAGCCAGCCGGGAGTATCCCGCATGCTCGAGAACCTGCAGGCCGACGGACTCGTCACGTCGCGGCGGCTCGAAGGGGACCGGCGACTACGGCCGATAGTGCTGACGAAAGTCGGCCGTCAACTCATCGCGCGCTCCAAGGAGCTCGCGTGGCCCAGGATCGAAGCCGCTGTCGCCGACGCATGCGCGGGCGGCTCGGGATCGCTGCTGGCGCAATTGTCTGCGCTGGAGGAAGCATTGGAAGCTGCACACCTGCACGTTCGCGCGGGGCGCACAACGGCGCGAGGCCGAAGACATGCTTGATCGACCCGTATGGGCCGCCCTCAGGACCGCACACCTCGGCCTATCGGTGGGCAACGCGCTGGCGCGGCGGTACGCAGCCGACGTCAACCTGTTCGCGGCAGCGCGCGACGACAGCGCCGCGGCACTCGCCGCGCTGACGGAGTTGGTGCAGCCCGGAGAGCGTATATTCCTGGCAGACGTGCCGGACGTCGTCGTGCCGGACGGACTCGAGCCGATCAAGGTAGCCAAGGGCGTGCAGATGGTCGCGACTCGAAGCATCCGGCTCGCGGAAGCGGCAGACGACATCTTGCAGCTCACGGACGCGGACGCGCCGGAAATGTTGGCTTTGGCAACCCTGACGGAGCCGGGGCCGTTCCTGGCGCGCACGCACACCATGGGATCGTTTCGCGGCATCCGGATCGGCGGCCGACTCGCCGCCATGGCCGGAGAGCGTTTCCGGTTTCCGGGTCATACGGAAGTGAGCGGCGTATGCACCCACCCCGACTTCCGCGGGCGCGGGCTGGCGCGCAGACTCTCCGCGGCGGTCGCAAGCCGCATCGAGTCACGTGGCGAGCGTCCGTTCCTCCACGCCTGGAAAGGGAACCAGATCGCGATCTCACTCTACGAATCGCTCGGCTTCGAGATTCGCGCCGAGGTCAACATCAAGGTTCTCGAGCGCCCGCGTCAGGGCGTGGGCGCATAGAGATCCGAATTCAGCGTCTATTTCGACATCGCGGCTGAACGGACTTCACGGCGCGCCTAACGAGGGTTGGACGCTGACGGACGTGCGGCGCCCGGGGTCGAGCCGGAGCACATGAGCAGCATCGCACCATAGGCACGCCAGGGCTTCCAGCGTTCGGCCCGCAGCGCGAGCTCCCGGGGACTCGGCGCCTCATCACCGGCACGGCGCAACTCCGCGAAGTCGGCGGGAAGCGCGTCCGAATGGTTGAGAGCGCGCATGGCGATATATTCGATGGCCGTCTCCCCGACTCCCTCCAGGGCCCTCAGCTTCAGTAACAGGTCGTCGGGCGGCGCGTTGGAGCGCACGGCAGCGACGGCTCGCGCGGCGCATCTGATGACGCTGGCGGTGGCTCGAGGCAGGAAGTCCAAACGGTTGTCGGCGAGTACCGGCGCGCTCGGAAAAGTCCTGCAAAGCTCGCCCGCGCCGAGTGCCGATATCGGCTCGCCGCATTCCTCGGCGAGCCGAGCCTCGAGGCTCTGCGTCTCCTCCAGGGAAAGCCTTTGCCTCAAAACCGCATGCACGACCGGCTCGAGGCTGTCCCAGGCCCCGGGAAGCCGCAGGCCCGGATGATGCCCGATGAGTGGCGCGAGCATGGAGTCCGCGCCGAGCCTTTGGGATATCACCTCCGGGTCGGCGGCCAGATCGAACATAACCCGCACGCGGGCGACGATCTGCAGCAGGTACTCCGGCTTCGGGAATCTGATATGGACCCGCAACGCGTGCTCGGCACGGGCAGGCCGCACCTCGAGCAACCCGTGGTGAGACTGCAGAGCCACCGTCCGGCGATACACACCGCCGCCCACGTGCTCGACACCCGGGACGGAGCGCGGAGCCAGAAACCGCAGCAGGGCATCCCAATCGTAGGGCGGGCGAAACGCCAGGCGGAAGACGTATTCACCCTCCGCCACGCCGGCGCTCGCCCCGAGGCGCCGCAGCTGCGACGGTGGGCGCCCGTAGAACTGCCGGAAGACATCGTTGAAACGCCGAATGCTCCGGAATCCGGAGGCCAACGCGACCTCGGCCATCGACAGGTTGGTATCGCTGATCAGCTGCTTGGCGAAGTGGAGCCTGCGCGTCTGCGCGACCGCGGTCGGTAGCGCCCCCAGGTGCCGGCGGAAGAGCCGTGAAAGATGCCGCGAGGTGACTCCGAGCCGTGTAGCCAGGGTCTCCACTCCGGCCTCATCGAGCGCGCCCTCCGAGATCAGCCGCAGCCCGCGACTCACGGTGGTGGCAGTTCCGTTCCAAGCCGGGGTGCCGGGCGCCACTTCCGGGCGACAGCGCAGGCAGGGACGGAAGCCAGCGGCGGAGGCCGCGGCCGCCGAGGGAAAGAACCGCACGTGCACGGGCTTGGCATGCCGCGAGGGACAGATCGGACGGCAATAGACACCGGTCGAGGTGATCCCGATGAAGACGCGACCGTCGAAACGCGCATCGCGATTGAGGCGCGCCTGTTCGCAGGTCTGCTCGTCCAGCTCCACAGCGCGATACTACCGAGAGCCGCGTCCGGCCGCCTGCCGACAGGGATATGGAGGTCCGATTCCAGCCAGACCACACCGCCACGCCGCGTATATTTCGGATGAAATGACCAGCAATGTGGGACCTGGTGCACGAGGAGACAATCTGTGTCACGACTCCTGTTGATTCTGCCGCTCTTGTCGGCTTCTTGTGCGGCACTCGCCGCTGGCGCCCCCGTCTGTCGCAACAATGTCACGGCGCTGGACACGGAATTCCAGGCAGCCGTGAAGAAGAACGATGCCGCCAGCGTCGCTCGGCTGCTCCCGGATGCTTACATTTTGGTCTCGCCCACGGGACAGGTCGAGACCAAAGCCGATCTGGTGAACGAAGCGCGCCAGAACAAGTACGTCTACTCCCACCAGGAGGACAGCCATCAGGTCGTTCGAATCTGGGGAAACACCGCCGTGCTGACGGCACTTTTGTGGGCGGAGGGCACCACGGAAGGCAGGCGGTTCAACCTGAAGATCTGGTTCAGTGATACTTATGCCTGCACCCCGCAAGGGTGGCGTTACGTGTTCGGGCAGGTCGGATCACATATTCCGGTCAAGTAGAGCGGATGCGATAGCGCTCCCGCTGGATCAAGAGGATATCCTCACTGCAAGACCGTGGGGGGTCCGACGGTAGGCGTCTTCCCACGCGTCCTTGCGCGCAAGCAACTCGCCATGCGCCACCACTCCTTTGTCGGCCAGCAGCGATTGGAGCGCCGAGAGCCAGCAATCGAAATAGCCTGCATGGCCCACCTGCGGCATGCCATCCGGCAAACCTTGCAGCTCACGACCCAGGGCACGAGTCCATTCAGACCATGTGAAGCAGCCGTGTCTGGACACGAGCACAGCAACTGCGAAGGCGCGCGCCTGCCAGGCCTCCGTGAACGCCGCATCGGATTGTGCGGGATCCGGGGCTTCATCAGACGGCGTCAAGATAGTCCTCCCAGAGATCGACACATACCGAATCCCGCGGCGCTGCAGATTCGCCCCACAGCTCCCGCGCCGCGAAGCGGACGGAATAAACGTGCTGCGGGCTCTCGCCGAGGAAATGCGCGTTAGTGTCGGGGAACACGAATACACCGTGCACGCGATCGACAACGCCCGTCTTGCCGCGCACATATCGAGGTAGCCGAGTGTGTCCCGTCGGATTGAGATTGCGCGCGCAAACGCTCTGACCGGCCCGAAAGCGTGGCGGCGTGCTCGCCTTACGTGACGCCGGAGAGCCGGACCGAATGAACCTCGGTACCTCATCGGGCGGCAGCGCGGGTGTCAGTCGAGCTGCGCCGCAGTCGGGCCTGCCGGTCGCCAGCTCCTCGGCACTGAGGAAGTCATGTCGGACCAGGAGCTGCGAGAACCCCTCCAGCCATCGCTCGTAGTAGCTCATTTGCAGCTGCTCGGCGGCTGGAATCAATTCACGTTGATGCCGATGGGCGTCGATGTTCCACCGGCCGAATTTGCCCACGGCCCGCAGCAGGGCGAAAACCCGAGCCTCCCAGCGATGATGAAACACAGGCTCGTCGGCTTCCGGCCGGACCGAGCCCATGCCGTGCATGCCACCCATGTCATGAACGCCGTTCACTTTGAGGTTTCGGACGCGGCTTGCCGCGCAACCGCTACACCTATCATGGTGTCGCGTGTGACGAGGGATGCAAGCTGTTCCTCGGTCATCGCCTCGGTGCCGGGAGGCTGTCGGGGGACAACCAGGTAGCGCAGCTCGGCCGTGCTGTCCCAGACGCGAACTTCCGTTTCCATGGGAAGCTCGAGCCCGAACTCCCGCAGGACGCCGCGCGGATCGATCACTGCACGGGAGCGATAAGCCGAAGACTTGTACCAGATCGGCGGCAGGCCGAGGAGGGGGTACGGATAGCAGGAGCAGAGGGTACAGACGACGAGGTTGTGAACCGCCGGCGTATTCTCGACCGCGAGCATGTGCTCGCCCTGCAGTCCGCCAAAGCCCAGCTCGGCGATTGCGGCCGTGGCATCCGTGAGCAGGCGTGCCTTGTATTCCGGATCTTTCCACGCTTTGGCCACGACCTTGGCCCCGTTATGTGGGCCGATCCGATGCTCATAGGCCTCGATCAGAGCATCGAGCGCCTGCGGATCGACGAGCCCCTTCTCGACGAGGAGTGACTCGAGAGCCATTACGCGCAACGCGGGATCCGACGGCATGCGGTGCTCGTCGTGCTCGTCGTGTAGGTCTGTCATGGAACGTCTACGGTAGCAGATTCTGGCACCTGCGGACGCCCGCCCAAGTGGGTCCACAATCAGCCAGAAGGACCGATGGGATACGGATATCATACTGCCATGATTACCAACTTACTGCGCTCGGCTCTCGTCACGAGCATTCTGACTCTCGTTGCGTGGCCGGCAAGCAGCGCAACACCCGGTTGCGAAGGGCAGCGATATCATCAGCTCGACTTCTGGCTCGGAAGCTGGAAGGTGTACGACGACGATGGCAAGGGCACATACGTTGCCAAGGACGATGTCATCAGCACCCTCAAAGGCTGTGTCGTTCTGGAACGCTACCAGGGAACCAACGGCCACGAAGGGAAAGGCTTTTTCGCTTACGATGCGTCTCGCCAGCTATGGCACCAGACCTGGATGACCGACTCCGCGCATCTGCTGGTCATCGAAGGCCGGTTCAAAGGCAGCGTACTGACCATGTCCGGCAGCAATCTGGATGATCACGGAGCGCGCGTGTGGTATCGCGGCACATGGAAGCCGCAGTCCGGCGGCGTGCGCCAGACCGCTGTTACGTCGAAGGACGGCGGTCGGTCGTGGCAACCGGCCTGGGACATTCTCTTCGTCAGGACCAGACCATAACAGACTGGAGTTTCGCCGAATCGCTACTGTTCCTCCGCCCTCGGCCTGTACGCCTGCACGAGCTCCTGCTGTCGCCGCGGGGGCACGGGGTCGTAGTGGCTGAGCTCCATCGAATATGTGCCCTGGCCGCCGGTCAGCGCCTTGAGGCGGGTCTGATACTCCGAGATCTCCGCTAGCGGCACCAGCGCGGAGACGGTGGCCAGCTGGCCCGGCAGAGCGCGTTGTTGCCGTTGATGCGGGCGCGCTTGGTGGCCAGGTCGCCCGGTGATATCGCCGATAGCGCTCGCGGGCGCGGTGATCTCGAGATGCACGATAGGCTCGAGAACGATGGGGCTGGCCTTGTGGATGGCATCCAGAAAGGCCTTGCGTCCGGCGGAGACGAAGGCAACTTCCTTCGAGTCGACCGCATGGTGTTTGCCGTCGTAGACGGTGACGCGGATATCCTGCAGTGGATAACCCGCCAGCGCGCCTTCCGTCAGAACCTGGCGCACGCCCTTCTCCACCGCCGGGATGAATTGTCCCGGAATAGCCCCGCCCACCACGTCATCGACGAACTCGAAGCCGGCGCCGCGCTGCAGCGCCTCGATGCGCAGATAGACCTCACCGAACTGGCCGGCGCCGCCGGTCTGCTTCTTGTGGCGGCAATGCCCTTCGGCGGGACGGGTCACTGTCTCGCGGTAGGGAATGCTCGGCGGATGCGTCTTCACGTGCACGCCATAGCGCTGACCCATCCGCTCCAAAAGGGTCCGCAGATGCAACTCTCCGGTCCCATAGAGGACCGTCTCGTTGACCGCGGCGTGATGCTCGATGCGGATGCAGGGATCTTCGGCGGTGAGCTTGTGCAGCGTGTCGGCGAGGCGCTGCTCGTCGCCGCGGCGCTCGCGGCTCTATGGCCAGCCCCAACATCGGCGGCGGGAAGGCGACGGGCGCGAGATGGTACTGGTCCTCGTCGTGGGAGTCGTGCAACACCGCATCGAGGTGCAGCTCCTCCACCTTGGCGATGGCGCAGATGTCACCGGGAATCGCCTCGGGAATCTCAACCGTGTCCTTGCCGAGCAGCCGATACAGATGTCGCAACCTTGAAGGGTTTGCGTGCATCGCCGACAAATAGTTGAGCACCCGGTCGGACGGTGCCTTGATGCACGCGCAAAACACCCAACTTTCCGACGTACGGGTCGATAGTAATTTTGAACACGTGCGCAACGACGTGTCTGCCGGGGTCCGGCGCAACTGTGACGCGCTGCGCGCGCTCGCCTGATCCTTTGAGAAACGGCGGCGGATTGCCTTCAGCCAGGATTCGGCATGAGTCGAGTGAAGACGCGCGAGCAGATCCGCGAATGCCGGCGCCGGTCTCGGCGGAAGTGAAGCACACTGGAACGAGATGGCCCTCGCGCAGGGCCTGCTCAAAAGGGTCGTGGAGTTGCTCCGGCGAGATCTCCTCGCCCTGCTCGAGGTAAACGGCCATGAGCTGCTCGTCGAGCTCGATCACCTGGTCAACGAGTTGGGTGTGCGCGGTCTCCACGGACGAGAAGTCGGCCGGCGCGCCATGCGGCTGAAAGAAGCAATCGACCACCGACCTGGCCGCCCGCCGCGGGCAGATTGAGCGGCAGACATTCGGAGCCGAACGTCGCGCGAAGTTGCGCCAGGATATCGGCGGCTCTGGCGTCGCGGCTGTCGATCTTGTTGATGATCAGCAGCCGGCAGAGTCCCCGGTCGCGGGCAAAGTCCATCAAACGCTGAGTGATGGTGTCGGGTCCGCTCGCCGCGCTGACGACGACGACGACCGCCTCCACCGCCTCCAGGACGGAAAGCGTGCGGCCCAAACATATCCGGATATCCGGGGGTGTCCAGCAGATGGATGCGCGTCGTGTCGCAATCGAAGGTGAGCACGGCGGCCTCGAGGGAGTGCCGCAGCTCCCGCTCCTGCGGATCGAAATCCGACACGGTGTTGCCGCGCGCCAGGCTCCCCTTCGCCCGGATGGCGCCCGCCTGCAGCAGCAGGCTCTCCGCCAGCAGCGTCTTGCCCGCGCCGGCCGCTCCGACCAGCGCGATATTTCGGATGCCCGAGGTCGTATGGCCCATGTCTCGCTCCCCCGGCAAAGAGTCGCCGCCGTGAGCGGCGCTCGGAGACACCCAGAGACGTACTCCGCGCCGCCGCCGATGTGCAGTCCGGCACGCTATATGCGTCGGATGCGCCCCAGGCCCGAATCCCGGGGGAACCCCATGAGCACATGCAAGCTCCGCATCAGACCCAAAGCCGACGCGCATGCCGGCAGCACACGGAGGCGCCGGACCGCGACGCCCCGGCCGAAATGGTGCCTGGGATCCGCCGGTTTTCACCGAGCGCGATGGGGACGCGGACAGAAAGGCGATCAGGCAGTCCTGTTCTATGAGGACGATTGCCTGCGATAGGTGAGCCATGAGCGAATCGCGAACATCCCCCCAGGCGCCGCCGCGCCGAGCGGGAGCCCAGGAACCTGCGAATGAAGCGCAGAAGGACAAAGTCCAGGGCAGTTGGACGAGGCGTTGGCCGAGAGCTTCCCCGCCAGCGACCCCGTTTCCATCGTGACGTCGCAAGAAGAAGAGGATTGGGGCGAGAGCCCGGTCGAAAGCAAATAGCGCAGCGGTCCAGGGCCGTTCCCTGAGGCGAGCGCTGAATCCCAGTAACTCGGCTCGCCGCCCAAATCGCCGCGAGCGATTTGCAGCCATAAACCTAGGGCGCTGTCAGCTCCAGCGCCAGACCCGCCTGATTGGTCGTCGTGAGCTGCACCGGGCGGCGCCAGACCCGCTGCAGGTAATCCAGCACCTTACGGCTGCGTTCGAGGTCGAGCCCGCGGCCATCGAGCGTGTGATCGTGAACCAGCTCGAGCGTGCCGTCGTTGCGGACGTGCTTTGCCGGCGACGGTCGGGCGCGCCGAAGTTGTATTTGGGGCTGAGAATCGCCTCGTGCAGGCCCGTCAGGTCCTGCTCCAGCACCTTGACCTGCCCGTCGCTGCGGGCACTGTAGCGAAATAGATTCAGCTCCTCCGCCAGCTCGCGCGTGAGGTGGTTGCGCACGAAAGCGAAGTCATCGTCCTGCATCATGATGTTGCGCGCCGCCTCGAGCCCCTCCTTCTCGACGATCTTCTCCCACATCGCGAAGCCGAGGTGGTAGGGATTGATGCTGAGTGCCACCTGTTGATCCGCCGCAACCGGCCGGACCACGTCGGAGTGGCACTTGATGGCGTCGAGGTAGGCCTGTTGCGGCACGAAGTCCGCCTCGCGCATGAGTCGCGCATGCCAGTAGGAGGCCCAGCCCTCGTTCATGATCTGCGTCGCGAAGACCGGATAGAAATAGAATGACTCCTCGCGCACGGCGAGGAAGATGTCCCGCTCCCAGCTTTCCATCTCCGGCGCGTATTGCGCCACGAACCAGAGAAGATCGCGCTCCGAATGCGGCGGAATGGGCGCGCGTTTCTTCGGCTCCACGCCGGTACTCGCCGCCGCCGGATCGAGTTGCGCAAACCGCTTGCGGAACTCGTCCTCATCCGGCGACCTCTTGTCATCGAGGTACTCCGGATAACGTTGCCGTCGCAGCGACTGGTCGACGTCGATGTGCTGTTCCAGTGCGAGCGCGGCATCGAGCACGGCCTCCACGCGCTGCACGCCATGCGTCTCTATCGCCTGCTGGATTTGCCGGGCGTGATTGGCCGCATGCTCGACGATGTGCTCGCTAACCTGGTCCTGGCAGCGTTGAAACAGGAGATTGTTGCGTGAGAAATCCGCGTGCCCCAGCACGTGCGCCGTCACGAGAATGTTCTCCGCCAGGCCATTGCTGGAGGCGAGGTAGGCGTGCCCCGGATTACCGGGGAATACCACCTCGAAGAGCCGCGAGTGGCCCATGTGGCGCTGGATGAGCTGATAGATGTAGCGGACCCCGAACGACCAGTGCGGCATGCGCACCGGCAGGCCGTAGACCGCGATCTCCATCATGAACGAATCGGGAACTGCCTCGAAGTCCACCGGGTGAAACCTGAGCCCCGATTGGGCCGCGAGCTCTTCGATGCGTCGGGTGTAGCTCTGCCAGGTGTCGTCGGTCATGAGGAGCGGGCGACTCAAGGCGAAGCGGCCTCCTCGGCGTGGCTCTCCGAGGAGAAGAAGTGCCGCACGGCACCCCAGACGTCATCGAAGTCGTTGAGCGCGTAGCTGCCCGCGGCGCAGCCCGCCGCCGACAGATCGGCGAACAGGCGTCCCGTCTCGGTGGCGAGCTGCCGCGACAGGCCGGAGGAGACCTCCACATAACCGGTGAAGCAGGCGTCCTCGGCGATTGCCGACAACGCCTCGCGGGCATCCGCGGCATCACTCACCGAATTGTCGCCGTCGGAGGCGTAGAAGAGATAGATGTTGCAGCGGCTCGGGTTGTAGCGCTCGTCGATGATCTCGCGCACCTTGCGCAGGCCGGTCGAGGCGACCGTGCCGCCGGTGCCGCTCACCTGGAAGAACTCGGCTTCCGTGAACTCCCAAGCCTCGGTCGTGTGGGCGACGAACACGGTCTCGAGCGAGCGGTATTCGCGCCTCAGGCCCTGTACCACCCAGAAGAACAAGGTCTTCGCCAGTTTCCGGTCCCGATCCGACATGCTGCCTGAGACATCGAGAAGGAAGAACACCACGGCATGAATTGCCGGCTGGCGACGGCGTGCAAGCTGGCGGTAGCGCAGGTCGTCGTCGGTGAACGTCGGAGTTGCGCCCGGGGCACCGCGTCGCTTCACCAGCTCCTTGAAGGAGCGTCGGCGATCGAGCCTGCGAGCGCGCGCCGCGCCGGTCCCAGCCCTCGCGCACCCAGTCGGACTCTTCGGAGGGGCCCACGCGCGCCTTGAGGTTGGGGAGCTGCATCTCCTCCCACAACCAGTCGACGATGTCGTCGACCTTGAACTCGAGGAGCAGCTGCACCTCGCCCTCGTCCTGACCTCCCGGTCCCTTCTCACCCGGCACCGCGCTGGCGGGAAGGATCCGCCAACACGTCGCCGGGCTTCGCCTTGCCCTGGCCGGCGCCCTGCTGCTCCTCCGGCCGGCGCAGACGGAAGTGATAGTGCTCCAGCATGCGGACCGGCACGCGCACGGTACGCGAGCCGCCGTTGATCAGCTCCCCACCCGCGACGATCTGCGGCAGATGCTGCCGCACGGACTCGCGCACCTTCTCGTCGTGACGCAGCCAGTCGCGCGCGCCGCGGGAGAAGAGCTCGTACCACTTCGCGGCATCGCCGCCGGACTGTCCGCCACCGCTCTCGCTGTTCGCAGCCATGATGCTACTGGTACTCCTTTTTGCGGCCGCGCGCTACTCCTGCGCGAGCAAGGTGGTGACGTAGCTCAGTGCCTCCTTGGCGCTGTGCTCGTCGTAGCCATACTCGGTGATCAGGCGTTGCTGCACCGCCGAGATCTTCTGTCGCGCCTCGTCGTCCGGACGCGCCGTCGAGGTGACGAGCCTGAGGACATCGCGCCGCTCCTCGAAGAGGTATTGCTCGATCGCCTCGCGCATGCGCGCGTGACTCGCGAGCTTGAACTTCTCGCCGGTCTTGAAGGCGACCATCGCCTTGCGCACCACTTCCTGCCGGAACGAGAGCTTGCCGGAGTCGGAGACCTTGATCTTCTCCTCCACGGAGCGCAGGAAGCGCTCATCGGCCGGCCGCGTCTCGCCGGTGATGGGGTCGGTGACCTGGCGGTGATCGAGCGAGGCTTCCACCTCGTCGAGATACTTCTCGAGGAGCTGCTGCGCCTCCTCCTCGAAGGAGGCGAACATCGCGCGGTGGACATCTTCCTTGACCCAGCGGTTGTAGAACTCCTTGCGCGCGGTCACCAGGTGATCGATCCACGCCTTCTTGTGCTTCGCCTCCATGCGGGCGTCGCTCTCGATGCTGTCCTTGATCGCGAGCAGCAGCTCCATGCTGGTCAGACTGTGGGTCGTGCCGCGAGTGATGGCGTTGGAAATGGCGTTGATGATGAAACGTGGGCTGACACCGGTCATACCCTCGTCCGGCGACTCAGCGTGCAGTCGCGACGGCCTCGGTTTCGGGCACGCCTTCGACCGCTTCGCCGGCGTAGAGGCGCAGCTTCTTGGCGACGTCGAGACCTTCGCGCTCCGGCTTCGTCAGCCGCGTCAGAATGGCGAAAACGGCCGCCAGGTTGAGCACGTGCGGATCGAGGTGCACGTTGCGGAAGGCCGGCGCGCCGGAAACGAGCTTCTGATAAATGCGGGACTCGTCGCGATAGGAGAGCGCGTAGGGAACCTTGATGATCACCATGCGATCGAGCAGCGCCTCGTTCTCCTTCTCCTGCAGGAACTTGTGGAATTCCGCGAGGTTGGTGTGCGCGAGAATGGTCTCGTCGACATGGATGAGCGGGAAGCGGGAGACTTTGACGTTCTTCTCCTGCGTCAGGGTGAGCAGGAGATAGAGGAACTCCCGCTTCACCTTCAGGATTTCGATCATCTCGAGCACGCCGCGGCTCGCCGCATACACGGCGCCCGACCAGGACCAGGCGCGCGGATCGCCCTCATCGCCGATCTGCGCGACCTTGGCGAGATCGACCGAGCCGACCAGATCGGCGATGTCGGCCGTCGTGGGGTCGTGAGGCGCGTAGGTACCGATGCCGGAGCGCGAGGCTTCCGACAGGAAGATCCGCTCCAGCGGCACGCGCACGAAGTCGCCTTCGAACTCCCGCTCCACGTAGTCGCGCGCCCAGGGTGACAGCTCCCCCTGGATGGTGACGCCATAGCGCTCGCGGAACTCCGGCCGCAGACTCGCCGGAATGAGGTTCAACGGGCTTTCGCGCAGCGGCGAGCCCTTGATGGCATAGAGAGCGCCCTCGTCGGTGCGGCTGTATTCCTCGAGGCCGCGCTTCAGGAGAATGGCCATCGTCGACTTGCCGCCGGACGGAGGGCCCAGCAGCAGCAGCAGGCGTCGGCCAACATCGGAGCCGGCAGCGGCCGCCTTGAAGTATTCCACGACACGCGACAGCGGCTCGTCGATGCCGAACAGCTCGCGCTTGAAGAGCTCCCGCGCCCGGACGCTCTCGCCGGCGTCGGGCTGCGCGGTGCGTCCATGCCAGCGGAGCATGTCCCAGATGTATTCGTGGCTGGTGCGCGCCAGCGCCGCGGGGTTCGCGGGCAGGATGTCGGCGAGAAACTCGCCGAAGGTGCCTTCCCAGCGCTGGGCGCGATGCAGTCGGCTGAAGGAGCTCAGCGACTCGATGAAGGCGGACGTGGCTCTGTCGATTCCGGGTCAGTAGAAAGCGATCGCATCGTCCTCCCCTCCCGTTTCAGTTCAGTTCAGCGGCCTATGAAAGATGACCGGGAGATGAACGATGCCAGCGAATCCGATTCAACGCTTGCCGTGCGTGGTGGCGCTCGATTTCCCGGTCCCGCTACTTTTAAGACGATCATGACAGCGGATCGTTCAACCTGTTCCAGCTCGCCCTGCGTCTTGGCGCATGCGGCTGTTCACAGCAAAATGCATGCCCAGTCGTGCCGGGATGCGGCGAGAAGGCTGGGAACGTGTCCGCGCGCATGGGGACATCTTATGTTCTGTTCCGCGGCCTGCGCTACTGCGCGCACAGGCTCTGAAAGCGAGCACTGCTTCAGAGTTTCCGCGATGCGCTGTCGCGCGCACCGGACAGGGCTGTCGGTACTGTGAACTGCGGCACTGCGGTGCAGCGGCCGCGCAATATGCTCCGTAAAACCGCGTTTTGCGTGCGTTATCAAGCGGGTGGGCGCTCGGCGGCCGGGACCTAAGGCGGATCGCGCGCGGAAGAGCTCCTTTTTCGAGCGTGGAGACACGACCAGTGGCCAATCCAGCATCGAGTGCGCCAGGAATGTGGAGTCGGGCAATGCCGCAAGTTCCGCGGACGCTCCATCCCCCACGCAGCGACCGACAGTCGACC
Source organism: uncultured Pseudomonadota bacterium (assembly GCA_963726045.1). Lineage (GTDB taxonomy): Bacteria > Pseudomonadota > Gammaproteobacteria > Steroidobacterales > Steroidobacteraceae > 13-2-20CM-66-19. Next base: position 809,747 of record CAVSAZ010000004.1, on the reverse strand, counting down.
TGACGGCGCTCACGGACCGCGATGACTTCCTGCTCGAGCTCGGAGAGGCGCTCGGCGGACAGGCGTCCGTCAATCCTGTCGACTCCATTGACAGCGCAATCGGACAACTCGGCGAGCACCAAGCGAGGGCAGATGCTGGTGATCGATGCGCGCGCAACGGGCGATGTCCGCGCGCGTCGTCCAGCGCGCTACCCAGCAGGCGCCCAACGCGGTAGTCGTGGTGTTTGCGGATGCGGACGCGGAGAAGCAGTATCGCCTCCGCGGTCAAAGGCACGAGCGTCTTTGCAGTGCTGACGATTCCGATCGAGGGGGCGAAGACGAGCTGCGGTGCTCGATGCCGCCATCGCGGATGCCGCCAACCGCAGCGCCGACCGCGCGTGGCTTCAGGCACGGAGCGGGCCGGTGCCGGCGGCGCGCCGACACTCGGATTCGTTCCGACCCGCCATGTCCTCTTCGGCAGCGAAAGAGCCCGAGGAGCCAGCAGAAGGCGGAAGCAAGTGGCCTCTGTGGGCCGGCGTGGGTCTTGCCGTCGTTGCGCTCGCCGCGCGGCGGCGCATGGTACTTCACTCCACGGCAAGACAACGCGCGGCGTCGCCGCGCCTCAGGCCTCGGGCACGATCGCTTCGCACGCCGACCACGACCATCGCAGACGGCAGCGGCCCTCCCGCAGCCCGCGGTCGACACGTCCATCGTGGCGGGCCAGGTCGATGATCTGCTGGAGAAGGCGCGGCTCGCCATGCGCGACCGGCGTTACACCGCGCCGACCGGCGACAATGCGCTCGTTTATTACCGCTCTGCGTTGGCCGCAGACCCCGCGAACGGTGAGGCCAAAGACGGCCTGCGCCGCGTCGGCGACGTCCTGATCTCGCGCTTCAATGATGCGATCTCGGGCGCTCACTACAGCGACGCCGCGCTGGCGCTCGCGACCCTGAAGCTCGTGGCGCCGTCGGATCCGCACGTTGGCCCTTCCAGCTGCAACTCTCGACCGCGGAAATCTCGAAGGCTTTCGCCGACGGCAATGCGGATCGCGCGGCCGCGCTGGTGCATCAGGCGCAGCAGTCCGGTGCCGTCCCGGCCGCGCAGCTTGCCACTTGGCACGCGCAGCTCGCTCGCCTGCAGCAGACCGCCAAGGTGCAGAGCCTCGCCGCTCTCGTTCTCGATCGCATCCGCAGCGATGAGCTGACCGAGCCCGGCGGGCGACAGCGCACAGTCCTATCTCGGCCAGCTGCGGGCTGCGGCGCCCTTCGCGCCGGCGACCGGAGCAAGCGAGCGCACGCGCTGGTCGCCGCCTTCTTCGCAAGGCCAGGCAGAACGCGCTTGCCGGCAATACCAGCGAGGAAGACCGCTGGGTCGCCGCCGCGCGCGCCAACGGCGCTTCGGCTGCCGATGTCGCGGCCTTCCAGCGCGCAGCTCGCCAGCGCGCAGACCAAGGCTGCGCACGCCAAGACCGCGGGCCTGGCGTCTCTCGTAACGCAGCGACTGACCAGCGGCGCGCTGACCTCCCCTGCCGGCGACAGCGCCGCGGATTATCTGCAGCAGCTCGAAGCCATCGGCCCGACGGGCTCCGCGCAGACCACGGCGATGCAGGACCGGAACGCTTTGGTCGCCGCTCTGATCACGCGCGCCCGGTCCGAGATCGGTTCCGGTCAAACAGCCCGGGCGAATACGGATCTGGCGGCCGCCACCAGCTGGGGCGCCAGCGCAACGGCTGTTGCAGCCGTCGGCGCCTCGGTGCGGCCTCGCAGGACCGGCCGCAGACAGCCGCGGGCCCGGATCTGCAGGCGCTCGCGCAGCAGTTGCAGCGCACACGCTATGTGGCGCCGGAATATCCCGATCGCGCGCTGTCGGACCGGATCAGCGGCAGCGTGACGGTGCAATACGTCGTCGATAAAAAAGGCCGCACGCAGGACGTCAGGATCATCCAGTCCGTCCCCAAGGGGGTCTTCGACCAGGCGGCGGCCGACGCCATCCGGCGCTGGCGTTATCGGCCAGCGCAGTACCACGGTCAACCGATCGAGGTGCCGGTGCGCACCCTCATCCGCTTCGAGCTGCCGAACTAGTCCAGGCTGTCAGGGAAACTCAACATGAAAGTCGCAGGCGCAGATCGCAACCGCCGGCTTGGCCACGGCCGGTGCAGTTACGGCCCTGGCCGTGATGATGGGCCTCGCTCTGCTCGCCGGCTTCAGGCAGGCCACGCAGATCCGCTCGAGCATCACCGCGCTGCAGACCGCGAGCGAGCTGCAGACTTACCCGGGCGTCATCGCGCAGCAGCTCACGGCCCTGCGTGAACGGCTGGAGACCCGTGAGTACACGGGCCAGGCCCACGCGGACCTCGTGGGCACGGTGCAGCGCTTCAATGACGATATCCAGCTGCTGAGCCGGCGCCGCGGTGGTCAGTCGGCGCAACTGCAGGCCGCCGTGCAAATGTGGCAGGCGTACAGCCCCGTGCTCGCTCCCGTCATCGCCTTTGCCGGCGAGCCGTATGTCGATACGGACTCCGGCAGCTCACTGTCCGAGAGCGGCCGGATGTACTACAGCAACGTGCGCCAGGCGCAGCTGCTCGCGAGACAGAACGTTCTGCAACTGCATCAGCAGTTGAGCGCGGTGAGCGGCTCGCTCCAGGAACAGACCTCGGGCGCCGCCTCGCGGCTGCGGACGTTGCTTTCGGGCGGAGTTCTCGCGGCGCTGGTGCTCGCCGCCGCCGCCGCATATCTGCAGCTCACCCGCGCCAAGCACGAGCGGGCGGCGCGCGAAGCTCAGGAACAGACGCGCGACATTCTGAAGACCGTGCGCGAAGGCTTCTTCCTGCTCGATGCGGACTACAAGATCGGCTCTGTCTGGTCGGAGGCGCTGACGCCACATCTTCGCCCGCAACGACTTCGCCGGCCTGTCGTTCGAGGACCTGCTGGCGGACCGCGTCCCGGCGGCGACCCTGGCGACGGCGGTGAAGTACATCAAGCTGCTCTGGGGCGACCGCGCCCACGAGAACCTGATGAAGAGCATCAACCCGCTGGGACAGCTCGAGCTCAGCATGGATAACGGGCGCGGCGGCAGGGAGACCCGCTACCTGCAGTTCGACTTCCATCGCGTGGTCGGCCCCAAGGGCGGCGTCAAGCACGTACTCTGCGCGGTGAGCGACATCACTTCCAACGTGCTGCTGGCGAAGGAGCTGCAGGAAGCGCAGGAGAACGCCAACGCGCAGGTCGACATGGTGGTCGGCATGCTGCACGTCGATCCGTTGCAGCTCGGCTCCTTCCTCGATACCACCGAGACGAGCCTGCAACTCGTCAACGCGATCCTCAAGGAGCCGGCGCGCACCGACGCGGAATTCCGCAAGAAGCTCGGCGGCCTCTTCCGCGAGCTGCATTCGATCAAGGGCGAGGCCTCGGCGCTGAACCTGATGAGCATCGCCAACCGCGTGCATCATCTCGAGGACACGGTGAGCGAGCTGAAGAAGAAGGCCGAGCTGTCCGGCAACGACTTCCTGCCGATGGTGCTGAAGCTCGATGACCTGCTGGCGCATCTGCGCGGCGTGCGTGAGATGGCCACCACGACTCACGGCCCTCAAGGATCCCGCGGCGGCAACTCCAGGCGCGCCGCAGCAGCCGCGGCCGAAGCCCGCCCTGGGCCGTTCCGGCGAGGAGCTCTCGCCCACCCTGCATGCGCTCGCCGAGAAGCTGGCGAAGGACCATCGCAAGTCCTTCAAGCTGGCGCTCTCGGGCCTCGCGCGAGGTGCCGGCTCCGTACATCGTGACGGTGAAGGACTGCATCATCCAGATGCTGCGCAATGCGGCCGTTCACGGCATCGAGCCGAGCGAGGCCCGACGCGCCGTGGCGAAGCCGGATGTAGGCAGCGTGCGTGTCGATTTCCACCGCTCGGGCGATGGTTACGAGCTGGTGTTCGAGGATGACGGTGTCGGCATCTCACCGCAGATGTTGAAAGACACGGCCGTGCGCAAGAACATGATGACAGCCGAAGAAGCCGCTGCCATGGATACGCGCGCGGCGATGTCCCTCATATTCCGTCCGGGATTCACGACGCAGGACGAGGTGACCATGGACGCTGGAAGAGGCGTGGGCATGGACGTCGTTGCCCGCACGGTTTACGGGCTTGGCGGCAAAATCGGGGTGAGCACGAACCCCGGCCGCTTCACGCGTTTCAAGATCGTGCTGCCCGCCGAGGCCGCGAGCTCGGCGGTGGCGTGAAGAAGAGGAAGGGAGGGCGCGGATGAGCGTGGCGCAACACAATGCGGCGGATGGCCGACGGTCGCTGAAGCTGCTGATCGTGGATGACTCGAACATCATGCGGCGGCGGATCGAGCGCTCGCAGCAATTCGAGGAGCTCGAGGTGGTCGGCACGGCCGCCAACGGCGTCGAGGCGCTGGAGATTTTCCGCAAGACCGATCCGGACATGGTCACGATGGACCTCACCATGCCGCAGATGGACGGCATCGAGTGCATCTCCAAACTGGTGCAATTGAAGCCGGCGGTGCGTATCCTGGTGATCTCGGCGCTGGCCGACAAGGCGACCGCCGTCGAGGCCATGGAACGCGGCGCGAACGGCTTCCTCAACAAGCCGTTCACCGACCGGCAGTTGAATGAGGCGATTGCGGAACTGTTGACCTGAGGGCGAGGCGGAGAGCGGGCAGATGTTGCGGGAAGAGGAGTTGAAAACCTTCGTCGAGGGGACGACGAACTACTTCGAGGTGGCGGCCCAGCAGCCGGCCACCATCGGCTCGCCATACCTCATGGAGGGAGTGCCCGCGGTGCACGACTACACCGGGATGATCACCATCTCGGGCAAGCGCGAGGGAGTCGTGTACTTCACGGCGCCGCGCGCGATGCTGACCGTGCTCCTCATGAAGATGCAGGAGAACGACTTCAGCCACGAGACCATGCGCGACCTGGTCGGCGAGGTGGCCAACACGATCTCCGGCAACGCGCGCCGCGACTTCGGCCGCGACTTCGTCATTTCCGTGCCGAGCGTGCTCGCCGGCGAGAAGCCCAATATCCCGCGCAAGCCCGGCCAGCGCTCCTTCATCATTCCGATCAACTGGCGCAGCCACTCGGCGAAGCTGGTCGTTTCGCTGACCTGAGCCCCGACCGGCGCAGCGGTCGCGCCGATCCAGCCGGTGGGCTTATCCTGCCCACATGAGCGGTCCATCCAAACCCTGATTCTTTCGATCCACGCAGGTGGAAAGACTGACGGCGGTGCCGGAAGCCGGCGCGCGACGTGGCGCGCCGGCTTCCCTTCGAGGCCTTACTTCTGGTCGAACTTGTAGGTGCCTTCCACCTCGAACTGGCGCCCTATGATGTTGTAGTCGTTCTCGTTGTACGGGCCAATGGTGTAGTTCGGATAGCTGTTATCTTCCGGCGGCATGGAATTGAAGAGGTTGGTGACCGAAGCCGTCAGCTCGAGACTGCGCAGTACCTGATACTGCAATGTCAGGTTGACGGCCGTATACGGCGACAGCGCTGCCGCTCCCGGCGTGGCATAGCCATCCGTGCTCAGGGTGGCGAGATTGTTCGGAGTCCTGCCGTTACGAATCACGAATGCGGTGGCGGTAAACTTGTCGATCAGCCATCCCACCGTGAGAGTGACCCTGGATTTGAACTCCTGGCTGTAGAAGGGATTGGCGAGCAGGTCGATCGTCTGGTCGCCGGCGTACTGCACGAAGGTGTGCTTGATCATGTCGGTCCAGGCCGCGCCCAGCATGAAGTCTCCCAGCCGCCCCATGGGCAGGACGTAATTCAACTGGGTGAGCACGGTGGTGACGCGCTCGTTCGACTGATTGACCTTGGGAGTCTCGACCTCTTCCAGCACCCCGCTGCCGTTACGCGTCACCAACGCATCGTCCGCCACGCATGTCGGCGATGAGTTGCTCAGCTGGCCGAGCAGGCACGCGGACTCCGTTTTCACGACCTGATCGAGAATGGCCTCGGTGATCTCATTGTCGATGCTCCAGGCCATGAGGTCCGAGCTGATGGTCAGGCGGGGCAGCGGTGTCAGCACGAGACCGACGTCCCAGACCTTGGCGGTAAGGGGCTGCAGCTTGGGGTTGCCCTGGGTCGGATTGAAGATCTCCGCGCTGAGGTAGTTGGCCGGGCAGTTCTCGAGATTGGATCCGGAGTAGCCGCGCAGCGCGCACTGATAGTAGTCGACAGTGCTCGTGTAGGCACCGCTCACCCCCTGGAACTCGTCCGCCAGCGTCGGCGCCTTGAACGCGGTACCGTAACGGCCGCGCACGGTGAGCAATTGCACCGGGTGGTATTCCGCGCCCAGATTGTAAGTGAACTTCTCGAAATCACCCTCGGCCACCAGGAACTTGTCGTAGCGACCGGAGGCCGTGATGCTCGCGTTCTTGAGCACCGGCAGGCGCAGCTCCATCGTGCCCGCATAACGTGAGCGACGCCCGGAGCCTCCCACCGAGGTGTAGAGGTAGGTCTCCCCCGTGGCGTAACGCGAATCGGGCGAATAGTTCCAGCCCTCATCGCCCCCTTCGGCCACCAGGGCCATCGCGGCATTGCCGCCGGGCAGCGCAAACAGATCGGTGTCGGTCAACTGCCCGCGGGCGAGCGAGCTCTCGGTGTATGACTGGTTGACCGCACGACCGCTGAACCCATCGTACGTCGCGGTCGAAATCGGCTCGAAGAAAGCCGCGTAGTCCGGTTCGTAGATGGCGTCGCCGCCAGCGGGGTCCACCCCGAGCTGGGGTCCCATGATGGGGCTGTAGTAGTTCGTGATTGGGGTGGTGAACTGCATGTGAATGCGTTCCGTCAGCTTGTCCTGCTCATAGTCCATGCTGGCATCGTAGTGCCAGTTCGAAGAGCCGATATCACCCTTGCCACCCACCTCGAAGCGCTCGCCATTGAGGGCGTCCTCGCTGAGGGTGTTGCCGAGACCCCCGGCCTCCTCGGGCGAAAAGATGTGCTGCAGATTCAGGTAGTCGCCCACCTGTCCGGGCTCCGGGAACCGTGGATCCTCGAAGTAGTACCACGGACTGCTGGTCATGCCGATGGTCTGAAACGAGCCTGCACCGGTGCTGAACTGATTCACATCGTGGTTCAGCAGCGTATTGGCGTACAACTGCAGGTGGTCGTTGACGTCAAAGGTGGCGGAAATATAACCCTGGATCTGGGATTCACCGTTCTCCAGCGTTGCGTCACCCGCCTGGTTGCTGCCGCAGTAGTAGCCGTGGTTTTCGCGAAAATGCAGGCCGACGCTGTTATCGAACTGACTGGCCACGCTGGCGCACTGGGTGGGGTCGACGAGCGTACTGTTGTAGTAAGTGTCGCCGGTGGCCGGATCACCGTAATACCCGAACAGCATCCAATCGCGTGCAGCGATGCCGGGGCTCAGGCCGCCATAGTTGAAGGTGCTGGTCAGCGGACGCGAGTACGCCCATAGCGGCGCGGTATCCTCGTACTGCACACCGCCCACCACGTTGAGCTTGCCCCAACTGACTCCATCCGCCAGCGCCAGCCTGAGGTCGCGCCCGCCGCCCGACTGGTCCCAGCCGTAGCGGACATCCGCGGTAGGTCCATCCATCTTGTTTTTCATCACGATGTTGACGACGCCCGCGATGGCGTCGGAGCCGTAAATCGACGATTGGCCACCGGGCAGAATGTCGATGTGATCGATCAGCTCGGACGGGATACCGCCGATGCTGCTGATCATGTCGCTGCCGTTGTAGAGAGCGGGGTATTGGCCCAGCGGCCGGCCGTTGATCAGCAGCTTGGTGTAGGCGGGATCCAGGCCGAACATGCTGATGGTCCGGGCGCCGGGCGTGAAGGTGTTGGGGTCGTTCGGTTGCACGCTGCCGGTGGCGAAGACCGATTGCTGCAGGGCCGAGGCGACGGAGGTGAAGCCATTGCTCGTCAGGTCGTCCCCCGAGATCGTCACGATCGGCGTCGGCACCATGAGCGCCTTCGCGGTCGGGATCAGAGTGCCGGTGACCACCACGGTTTCGAGCGCCGGCTGCTCGGCGGCGGCAGGCGCCGGCTGCGGGCCATCGGCTGCCCACACGGAACGCGCGGGCAGCAGCGAGCCGCCCGCCAGGATCAGCGCAGCGATGACGGTTTTCACGGACAGCACCGACCGCACTGGCCGGGACCATTTGATTCGCATCTTATTTTCCCCCTTTCCGAACCAAGCTATTTTGGTCAGGAACCAATATTTCCAATTGTGACTATACAACATCACGGAGGGAGGTCCAGCGAATGAAGACCAGCCCTCGCTTTTCGTCGCGTTCGTGCAACAAATGGTGCGCAGTCCGGGGACAGAAGCCGCCGAAGTTGTGGCCGCCGCGCAGCGGCGCAACGCTCATGTCCCCGCTCTGTCGTCAAAGATTGGACGTTGCTGCTAGGCAACATAATGGGCCCGAAGGTACCCGTCACGCCCTATTCAGCTCAAACGTCCTCGTCCGCGCGCAGGCGGTAGCCGAGGCCGGCCTCGGTGACCAGATAGCGGGGCTTGTGGGGATCGGGCTCGAGCTTGCCGCGCAGGTTCTTGATGCAGACCCTGAGGCTTCTCGAGTCATCGATTCGCTCCGGTCCCCAGACCTCCCGAATGAGCTGATTCTGCATCACGATCGAGCCGAGGTGTCGGGCGAGGCACTCGATCACCCGGTACTCGAGCGGTGTCAGGTGGAGCTCTCCGGCCGGCCCGTGAGCCTCGCGCCTGGCAAGGTCGAGCCGGACGTCGCCGAGCCTGAGGCCGGAAGTCGTTTCCGTGCCGCCGACGTTACGACGCAAGGCCGCGCGGACGCGGGCGAGCAGCTCCGGCGCGCTGAAAGGCTTGGTGACGTAGTCGTCCGCGCCGGCATCGAGCGCGGCGATCTTCTGCTCCTCCATGGCGCGGGCCGACAGGACCACTATCGGGACTGGAGACCACGCGCGCACCCGGCGGATCACGGTCAGACCGTCGCCGTCGGGGAGCCCGAGGTCGATGAGCAACAGATCCGGCTTGTGGCTGCGGGTCTCGATCTCCGCGCGCAGCGCCGTGTCGGCTTCTATGACCCGATAATGCTCCGCCTCGAACAGCACCTTGAGCACGGCGCGGATCGCGGGCTCGTCCTCGATCACGAGGAGCTGGTGCATGGACTCGGTCACGCGGCGGGCTCTCTGGCGGGCAGCGTGAATTCGAACCGCGCCCCCTTGCCTGCCGCCTCGTCGCGGCGGCGCGCCTCGATCTCACCGCCATGCGCGCGCACGATGGCACGGCAGATCGTGAGGCCCGAGGCCCGCCCCCACCACGGCGCCCTCCTCGCTGCCGCGTTGGAACTTGTCGAACAGCTTCGCCGGGTCGCCGGCCGGAAATCCGGGGCCTTCGTCCTCGACCACGACACGCACCGACTCGCCATCATGCGTCGCCGACATCCGGGCGCGGGTGCCGGCGGGTGTGTACTTGGCGATGTTGTCGAAGAGATTGCCGAAGAGCTGCACGACGAGCCCGGCATCGACGTAGACCGGCGGCAGGTCGGGCGGGAGACGCAGCTCCACCGGATAATCCCGCAGCCGTTCCTTGAGCCGCTCGAGCGCCGCGCCCACGAGATCCTCCAGCGACTGCCAGTCGCGCCGCAACACCACCTGTCCGGACTGGAAGCGCATCAGATCGAGCACGTTGGAAACGAGATCCGACATCTCGCGCGCCTTGACCTCGATGGAGCGGGCGAGCTCGGCCTTGCTCTCCTCCGTGAGCGTCGCGCCGCGCTCCGCGAGCGTGCTGGCGGCACCCGCCATGACGGCGAGCGGCGTGCGCAGATCGTGCGAGATCGAGGCGAGCAGCGTGTTGCGCAGCCTCTCCCGCTCCACGGCGAGACTCGATGCCTCGGCGACCTCGGCGAGACGCGCGCGTTCCAACGCCAGGCCGATCTGGCCGGCGAAGGTGTCGAGCAGATGACTCTGCTCAGGCAGCAGCACACGGCGCGGGTTGTCGGGCAGGACACGCGAGCACGCCCACGGCCCTGCGGTCGTCTCCCAGCGGCACATAAAGCGCGGGAGCCGCCGGCAGCGTGTCGGAGCCGAGGCCGGCGCGCTTGCCATGGTCGGCAACCCACTGGGCGACCGCCAGGTCCGCGTGATGGAAGGCGTTCTCGGGCGCCTCGCCGTGCGGGTACTGCAGCTTGCCGCTCGCGTCAGGAAGGAGGACGACCGCCTTGCACTCGAATACCGCCGTCACATGACGGATGGCCACGCTCGCCATGCTCTCGATGCCGCGGGTCACCGCCAGCTCGCGGCTCATCGCGTATAGCGTCGCCGTGCGGCGCTCGCGCGCGCCAGCGACCCGTGTCTGCTGGCGAACGTTGGCCGTGAGCGTCGCGATCACCAGCGCGATGATCAGCATGGCCGCGAATGTCACCAGATACTGAGCGTCGGATACTGCGAAGGTGAACCGCGGGGGCACGCAGAAGAAATCGAACGATGCAACGTTGAGTATGGCCGTGAGCGCCGAGGGCCGGCGCCCGAGCCTGCAGTCCCGCCACGGTGACGCCGAGCAGATAGATCATGGCGAGGTTGGAAAGCTCGAAATGCGAATACATCGCGAGCGCCAACAGGGTGCAGGCCGCGCTCAGAGCCGTGGCCCAGCCGTACCGGTCCCAATGGGTAACGCTCTGATGGCCGCCGGTCGGGTCGACGGTCGCGGCGCGCCTGCCGCCTCGCAAGGGGCCGTCGGCCGGAGCTATGACCACGACGTCGAAGCTGCGGGTCTGATTGAGAAGTTGGGTCGCCGCGGAGGGACGAAGCCAGGCGCGCCAGCCGCGTCGCTTGGGGGCACCGACCATGACGCGCGTGGCACGACGTGTCTGCGCGTATTCCAGCAGCGCGGTGGCGGCGGAAGGTCCGTCCAGAGTCACGGTTTCCGCGCCCAGGGACTCGGCGAGACGTAACACCGCGATGCGGCGGTTGCGATCCGCTTCGGAGAGCCGCAGCAGCCGCAGTGTCTCGACGTAGACGACCGTCCACTCGGCATCGAGCGCATCAGCCATGCGTTTGCCGGCGCGCACCAGCTGCTCCGCCTGAGCGTCGGGGCCAACAGCGACCAGGATCCGGTCGCCCGCGATCCGGGAGGCAGCCGCGTGCTCCGGCTGCAGCGCGCGCGCCGCGGCCTCCACGCGGTCCGCGACCCGCCGCAGCGCGATCTCCCGCAGCGCCATCAGGTTCTGCTTGCGGAAGAAGCGCTCGACGGCCGTCGCCACCTCATCGGCAATGTAGACCTTGCCGGCATGCAGCCGCGCGATGAGGTCGTCGGGCGGCAGATCGATCAGCTCTATGTCATCGGCCTCGTCGAACACCTTGTCCGGCAGCGTCTCGCGCTGCCTCACCCCCGTCGTCTGGTATACGAGATCGTTCAGGCTCTCGAGATGTTGGACGTTGACCGTCGTCCAGACGTTGATGCCGGCCGCGAGCAGCTCTTCGATATCCTGCCAGCGCTTCGGGTGCCGTGGCGCCGGCTCGCCGCCGGTGAGGTTGGAATGCGCCAGCTCGTCCACGAGGAGAATGGCGGGGTGCCTGGCAAGGGCGGCATCCAGGTTGAACTCCTGCCGCACGATGCCGCGGTAGCCCACCGGCAGCGGCGGCAGGTGCTCGAGGCCCTCCGCGAGCCGCTCCGTCTCCACCCGACCGTGCGGCTCGAGGTAACCGATCACGACGTCCGTTCCGGCCGCCTTGGCGGCGCGCGCCGCCTCCAACATGGAGATACGTCTTGCCGACGCCGGCGGAGGAGCCGAAGAAGATCCGGAGTCGACCGCGCGTGGCGCGGGCCTCCTCGGCCTTGACGTGGGCGAGCAGCTGGTCCGGATCGGGCCGAGCTTCGACCGTCGTTCATGCCCTCATTATTTCATGGTATCGAGCGCAGATTCAGCTCCAGTACGTTGACCCGCGGGCTCGCCGATCAGTCCCAGCCATCGTCCCTTGGCATGGTCTGCGATCAGAGCGCGCACCCGGTCCGGGCTCGACGTGCCTGAGGCGGGCGATGCGGTCCGCCTGATAGTAGGCCGCCGCGAGACTGATATCCGGGTCGAGGCCGCTGCGCGGATGCGGTCACGAGGTCCACCGGAATGGGGGCGTGGTTGCTCGGATCGGCCGCCTGCAGGGCCGCGATGCGCGCCTTGACCGCATCCGTCAGCGCGGGGTTCAGCGGGCCCGAGATTCGAGCCGCCGGAGGAGAGGCCGTTGTAGGGTTGCGGGCTGGTCGCGGACGGGCGACTCCAGAAGTACTTGGGATCGCTGAACGGCTGGCCGATGAGCCGCGATCCCACCGGCTTGCCGTCCTTCACGATGAGACTCCCGGCCGCCTGCGCCGGGGAACAGGACCCTGGCCACCCCGGTGACGACCAGCGGGTAACCGATGCCGGTGATGAGGGTCAACAGAATGAGCAGGACAACGGCGGGGCGCAGTATGGGTTTCATCGTGGCGCCTCAAGCCAGGTGCACGGCCTTGAGCAGCACATCGATGAGCTTGATGCCGACGAACGGAACCACGATGCCGCCCAGGCCGTAGATGAGGAGATTGCGGCGCAGCAGCACCGCGGCGCCCAGCGCCCGGTAGCGGACCCCTTTCAGAGCGAGCGGGATCAGGGCGACGATGATGAGCGCATTGAATATAACGGCCGACAGGATGGCCGAGAAGGGGCTCGTCAGCCCCATGACGTTCAGGGCGTTGAGCTGCGGATAGGTGGTGGCGAAGGCCGCGGGAATGATCGCGAAGTATTTCGCGACGTCGTTGGCGATGCTGAAGGTGGTGAGTGAGCCGCGCGTCATCAGCATCTGCTTGCCCGTCTCCACGACCTCGATGAGCTTGGTCGGGTTGGAGTCGAGATCGACCATGTTGCCGGCCTCTTTGGCTGCCTGAGTGCCGGTGTTCATGGCCACCGCCACGTCCGCCTGGGCCAGCGCCGGCGCGTCGTTGGTGCCGTCACCGGTCATGGCCACGAGCCTGCCCTCTCCCTGATGACTGCGGATGAGCTTGAGTTTGGCCTCCGGCGTCGCCTCCGCCAGGAAATCATCGACACCGGCTTCGGCGGCGATGGCGGCGGCGGTGAGCGGATTGTCGCCGGTGATCATGATGGTCTTGATGCCCATGCGGCGCAGCTCGCCGAACCGCTCCCTGATGCCGCCTTTGACGATGTCCTTGAGCTCGATCACCCCGAGAACGCGGGGACCGTCGCTGACGAGAAGCGGCGTGCTGCCGCGGCGCGCCACCTCCTGCACCGTGGTCAGCACGGCCTTCGGGAAAGAGCTGACCGAGAGATTCCACCTGCCTTCTGGATGGCGTCGGCCGCGCCCTTGCGGACCTGACGGCTCGCCGAGGTCGACGCCGCTCATGCGCGTGTGCGCCGAGAAGGGCACGAACGTGCCGTGCAGGGCGGTCAGGTCGCGCTCCCGCAGTTTGAAGCGCTGCTTGGCGAGCACGACGATGCTGCGTCCCTCGGGGGTCTCGTCGGCGAGCGAGGCGAGTTGCGCGGCGTCCGCCAGCTCTTCCTCGCTGACACCCGCGGCGGGAATGAAGGCGGCGGCCTGGCGGTTGCCGAGCGTGATGGTGCCGGTCTTGTCGAGCAGCAGCACATCGACATCGCCCGCCGCCTCGACCGCCCGGCCGGACATCGCGATCACGTTGGCCTGCATCATGCGGCTCATGCCCGCGACACCGATCGCGGAGAGCAATCCGCCGATGGTCGTCGGGATGAGGCACACGAGCAGAGCGATGAGTGCCGTGATGCGTCACCGGCGTGCCGAGCTTGGTCACCATGACGCTGTAGAGCGAATACGGCAGCAATGTCGCCGTTGCGAACAGGAACACGAGTGTCAGCGCCACCAGCAGGATGGTGAGGGCGATCTCGTTCGGAGTCTTCTGCCGCTTGGCGCTCTCGACCATGGCGATCATCCGATCGATGAAGGTCTCGCCGGGGTTGGCCGTGATGCGCACCACTATCCAGTCGGAAAGCACGCGCGTGCCGCCCGTGACCGAGGAGAAATCGCCGCCCGACTCGCGGATGACGGGCGCGGACTCTCCGGTGATCGCGCTCTCATCGACCGACGCGGCGCCCTCGATGACTTCGCCGTCGCCGGGGATGTAGTCGCCGGCCTCCACGAGGACCACATCGCCCTTGCGCAGCTGGTCGGCGCGCACGCGCGAGAGGCGTGTGTGGTCGGCGGGATCCGGCGAGCCGCTTGGCCTGCACGGCCTGCTTGAGGCCCTTCAGGCTCGCCGCCTGCGCTTTGCTGCGGCCTTCCGCCAGCGCCTCCGCGAAGTTGGCGAACAGCACCGTGAACCATAGCCAGATGGCGACGTTCAGGATGAACCAGGTCGGCGCCTCGCCATGGCCCGCGAGCGCCTGGAACCAAAGAGCGGTGGTGAGAATGCTGCCGATGAAGACGACGAACATGACGGGATTGCGCCACTGCACGCGCGGGTCGAGCTTGCGCACCGAGTCGACGATCGCCGGCGCCAGCAGCGTCCGGTCGAACATCGAGAGCTTGCCCCGGCGCGCCAAGCGCGGTGGCTCGGCCGTCGGTTCCGGCTGGCCGCGCCAGACCTGAACCAGGGCCCGCGCTCGAGGTCTGCGTGATGGTTGACATCTCAACGTCCCCAGAGGGTCAGGTGCTCGACGACGGGACCCAACGCGAGCGCCGGCACGAAGGTGAGCGCGCCGACCAGCAGGACCGTACCGATGAGCAGAATGATGAACGTCGGCCCGTGCGTCGGCATGGTGCCGGCGGTGACCGGAATGCGTTTCTTCGCCGCGAGACGAGCCCGCGACCGCGAGCACCGCGACGATGGGCCAGTACCGGCCGAGCCACATCGCCAGCCCGAGCGCGGTGTTGTAGAAGACCGTATTGGCCGAGATGCCGGCGAAGGCGCTGCCGTTGTTGTTGCTCGGCCGAGGTGAAGGCGTAGAGGATTTCCGAGAAGCCGTGCGCGCCCGGATTGGCGACGCCCGCCTGGCCGGCCGTGGTGCTCACGGCCAGCGGCCGTGCCCACCAGCACGATGAAGGGCATCACCAGGATGGCGATCGAGCTCATCTTCATCTCGAACGACTCGATCTTCTTGCCGAGATACTCGGGGGTGCGCCCGATCATCAGCCCGGCGATGAATACGCCGATGATGGCGAAGATCAGCATCGAATAGAGGCCCGTGCCGACGCCGCCGAAGACCACTTCACCCAGCATCATGGCGAAGAGCGGCACGAAGCCGCCGAGCGGGGTGTAGGAGTCGTGCATCGAGTTCACCGCACCGCAGTCGAGGTGCTGGTGGTGATCGTGGCGAAGAGCGTGGAGCCGGCGATGCCGAAGCGCGCCTCCTTGCCCTCCATGTTGCCGCCCGGCTGCAGGGCAGCTCGGCGCCTGGTCGACACCGAGGGCGGCGATGCGCGGATTGCCGAGCTGCTCGTAATGGTTGCAGATCGCGTACAGCGACACGAACAGGATGGCCATCGCCGCGAGCACCGCCCATCCCTGGCGGGTGTCGCCCACCATGTGACCGAAGGTGTAGGTCAGGGCCGCCGGGATCACGATGATCGCCAGCATCTCGAGAAAATTCGAGAGCGGCGTCGGGTTCTCGTACGGGTGGGCGGAATTGGCGTTGAAGAAGCCGCCGCCGTTGGTGCCGAGCTCCTTGATGATCTCCTGGGAGGCGATCGGGCCCATCGGCAGGGTCTGGGTCTGCGTGGTGACGTTCTCCATCACCGGGTTGCCGGCGGCGTCCTTGAGCGGATTGCCGGCGGCATCGGTCTTCTGCTGCTGGTAGGTGACCGGCTGCAGCATGGTCACGTCCCTGTAGGCGCTGAAGTTCTGGATCACCCCCTGGCTGACGAGGACGAGCGCGAGCACGACGGCGATGGGCAGCAGCACGTACAGGGTCGAGCGGGTGAGGTCGGTCCAGAAATTGCCGATGGCCTTGGCACGCTGTGGCGGGCAAGCCCGCGGATGAGCGCCACCGCGACCACGATGCCGGTCGCGGCGGACAGGAAGTTCTGCACCGCGAGCCCGGCCATCTGCGTCAGATAGCTCATGGTGGATTCGGGCGTGTAGCCCTGCCAGTTGGTATTGGTGGCGAAGCTGATCGCCGTATTGAACGAGGAGTCGGGCGAGACGGCCGTGAAATGCTGCGGGTTGAGCGGCAGCCAGTACTGCAGGCGCTGCAGGCCTAGACCAGGAGCGCGCCGAGCGCGTTGAAGACGAGCAGCGCGATGGCGTAGTGCTTCCAGCCCATCTCCGCGCGCGGGATCGATGCCGCAGAGGCGGTAGATCAGGCTCTCGAGCCCCGCTCCGGCGCGCACGGGCCAGATCGGCCGTCCCTCCATGACATTCGCCATGTAGAGGCCCAGCGGCTTGACGCACAGCGAGCGCGACGGCGAGGATACAGGGCAAGCAGGCCCAGCGATTGGCCGGTCATCTCAGAATTTCTCCGGCTTGAACATGGCGTAGAGCAGGTAGACGCACAGCCCGAGCGCGAGCAGCCCGCTCACGAGGTACGCGGCGCTCACGAGCTCGCCCCCGAGGCGCGAGATCGCCCACGCGATCCAGTGCGAGGCCGCATAGAGGCCCGCTATCACGAGAATGAATACGATGTCCACGCCCGACCTCCCGAGCCTTCCGGCAGCGAAGGCGGCCAGAGCAGGTAGCGCGCCGGCCGTGAGCAGGCAGTGAGTAAACCGGGCGCTCAGGCACAGGGATGTGCCCCGCCGCCGCAGGTGGCGGAGGTGCGGGCAAAAATCAGCCGCTTTTTCAGCGAGCGCTCTGGTCCGGGCAGAGTCCGGATGAGCGCATCAGAGGATTATTCAGCGCGTCATTCAGAGGCTCTCTGCTTTGATAGCAGCGCGAAGCAAGGTTGCGGCGGCGAGATGTCTGTGACACAGAGCGGCAATTTCGGACGACGGAGCGGCAGTCTGCGGACCACGAGGTCGGCACGCTCGACGGCAGCCTACGAATTGCACTGCTTTCGCCCCCGCTGCCCGGCACGGAGTCAGTCTGCGATCTGCTTCAAGATTTCTGTCGCGGCGCGTCCAAAGTCGCCGCCAGGAGACTCCCCGCCGCATTCGCATGGTGTTATGTTCAACGCATATCGCACGGGGGATCCTCATGCATCTGGAATATCTGACAGCGGCGCCGCGGGCGCTCGCCACGTCTTGCGCGCGACAACAGCAATCTTTCGGTCCTGGTTCTGGTTCTGGGCGTGGTCGGCGGCTGCATGCTGTCGGCTTGGCGGGAACAGCTGCGTGAGCGCAAGTCGCAGTTCGCCCGCAGAACCAACCGACAGGAGTGAGAAGCACGGGATGGCGTACTGGAACACAGTTTGCTTGCCTGACTGTCGCACGCCCGTCACGAACGAGTGGCATTCTTCGCCCGCCATGCAAATCAGCCCGCTTTTCGTCGTCACCCAGCGCCGCGATCTGGCCGCGCGCTACGCCACGACCACTCGCCAGTGGCTGGTCGCGCGCACCACCTATCGGCGGCTGCACGAGGCACCGGTGAAGAACATCACCGCGCTGCGCGATGCGGCCCGGCGGCTGGACCAGCTCGAGCGCGGACGCGCGGCTCTTCTCCGGGACCTCAAAGCCCTGGCGGATTGAGTCGTTGGCGCCGCTGGCGGACAATGCGGCCAAAGGAAGGTCGCACTGTCCGCCCGATGGCCCTTCTACTTCGACACCACGCTACCGCGCATTTCCCGCCCTGCGACCCGGTGATCCGGTGGTCGTCGTCGCGCCAGCGAGCTCCTTCGACCGCGCCTCGTTCGAGGCCGGCCTCGAGATCATCTCCGGGCGTTATCAGGTCCACTACGACCCTGGGACTGCTGACGCGGCAGCGTTACCTCGCGGGCAGTGACGAGCGGCGGCTCGCCGAGCTTGCGCGCCGCACTCGCGGACACCGGGCGCACGTGCCATCTTCTGTGCCCGCGGCGGCTACGGAATGATGCGGCTGCTCCCCGGGCTCGAGGGCGTCGCCGCTGCCGGCGAAGCCGGTGATCGGATTCTCCGACATCACGGCGCTTCACCAGATGCTGCAACGGCAGCGGCTCGTCAGCATTCACGGCCCCGTGCTCACCCAGCTCCCAGGCTCGACGCAGCAGACGCACGCACGCCTGTTCGAGCTTCTCGAGATCCACGGCGCCGGCCGCGGACCTCACCGGCCTGGAAACCTACGTCGACGGCACAGCGGAAGGACCGCTCCTCGGCGGCAATCTTTCGGTGCTGACCCGGCTTCTCGGCACGCCCTTCCTGGCGCCGCTCGAGGGCGCGATCCTCCTGCTCGAGGACGTTGGCGAGCGTCCTTACCGGCTGGATCGCATGTGGACCCATCTTGCGCTGGCGGGTGTATTCCGCCAGGTGCGCGGCATCGTCCTCGGCGAGTTCAAGGGCTGCGAGGAGAGGGAAGCGGATTACTCGAGTGCCGATGTGCTGCGCGAGCTGGCTGCCGCAACCGGCCTGCCGTGCGCGGCGGGATTTCCGATCGGTCATGGCGCCCACAACCAACCCGTTGCCGCTCGGCGTGCGGGTGCGTCTGGATGCGGGCAGCCGCCGCCTCACGTTTCTCGAGAGCGCAGCGGATGAGGCTGAGCCGGCGGTAAGTCACCGCTCGGTTGGGCGGCGGCTCTGGCGCTGCCGACAGCGGCGCAGCACGGCGGCGAGGTATCCCGAGAACGACGGCGGCGTCCGCAGGGTCAGGGACCGGCGCCAGAGTGCTCAGCGTGGTGAGGATCGCCGCGAGCAGGCGCGGCAGCACGATGTAAAGGAGCGCCGTCCAGTCGATGAGATACAGCCACTGCCCGGCGGCCCCGCCGCCAGCGGTGTGACTCGTCCAGGCGAGCGCCAGCAGATCCTGAGCCGAGGGGATGCGAACCCCCGAGACCGCGGACGCGGCGCCGTACAGCGTCACGAGTGCGGTATGGGCGCTCGCGGGCCCGAAGACGGTGGTGCTCCAACCGGCCGCCTGCCGTAGTACCCAGCCGCGAAAGTCATAACCGGCCATGAGACCGGCAGCCGCGAGGATCGCGGCGAGATGCAGCAGGCGGCCGACGCGCTCACGAAACAGCGGCCGGCCGACCTCGCACCAGTCCGCCGCGAAGCGCCGCAGGCCCGGCGCCAGCGGCGCGTTGAACCCGATCGAGTGAGTGATGAACGCATCGATGCGAGCGTGCACCCGGTTGGCGTAGAGCCTGGCCAGCCAGCGTCGGAAGAATCCATCACGCGGAGTCGCCGGGGTCGGGCGGGCGGCCGTGGGGTCCGCAGCCGGACTGCTCTGCCCGGCAGATCGGAACGTCCTGACGATCAGAATGGCGTACACGATCAGATTCCACAGCACGAGCCCGATGAGCGGGTACGCGAAGATGTCGATCCGGCCGCCGTCCGGCAAACGAAATCGCCACGCCCAGGAGGAATCCGAGCAGCAGAATGGTGCGGTCGAGGCCGCTCGCGCCGGCGGCGGCGGCAAGGACGCGATCGACGCCGGGTGACCGGACGCGTAAGCGCGCCAGCAGCGCGTCCGCGCGGCGAACGAGAAAGCGCTCCGTGTCACCGTTGATCTGCGCTGGCGCGTTACCCACCGCAGGCAGTGGACGGCCGTCGGCCGCCTCCCGGCTGGCCTGGATGCGGTCATCGAGTGAGACGGCATCGCCAGCCAGATCGGTCTGCTCGATGGCGTGAACCAGCAGAAGGGCTTGCAGCGCCCGCTGTCGCATGCGCGCCATTTTGCTGCACGATAGCGGCTGCAGGCAAAACATCGAGTCGGAGCCCATGCCACCCAGCGCGGAAATCGAGCGGATTCTGAGGCTGTCGCCGGTCATGCCGGTGGTCGTCATCGAGGACGCGCAGCTCGCCCCCGAGCTGGCCCGAGCCTTCGTGCGCGGCGGCATCCGCGCGGTCGAGATTACGCTGCGGACGCCCGCGGCACTGGCCGCGATCGAGGCGGTCGCGCGCCAGGTGCCGGAGATTGCCGTTGGCGCTGGGCACAGTGCTGTCCGTGGAGGATCTGCGAGCCGCGGCCCGCGCGGGCGCCACGTTCGCGATCTCGCCTGGCGCAACCCCCGCCCTCCTCGCCGCGGCGGCATCGGCCCCCATACCCTATCTGCCGGCCGTGGCGACCGCGTCCGAGGTGATGCAGGGGCTGGCCGCGGGCCACCACTGTTTCAAATTCTTTCCGGCCGGCCCCGCGGGCGGCACCGCGATGCTCAAGGCATTCGCGGGTCCATTCCCGCAGGCCCGCTTCTGTCCGACGGGAGGCATCACCCAGGATTCCGTGAGGTCATACCTCGATCTGCCGAACGTCCTCTGCGCCGGAGGCACCTGGCTGTCGCCGGCGGACGCGCTCGCGGCTCGCGACTGGAAGCGGATCGAGGCGCTGGCCTCGCGGGCAGCGGCATCCAGAACTTAAGCGTCTTTGCGGCGGTCGAACCCCGGCACACTGATGTCGTCAATCCGAGCCAGCGCGGTTCCCTGTATATGCCAGCGCTCTCATCGCAGCGGCAGCCCTGGCGGGCTGCGCCGGCGGGCCTCGCCTGTCCTCGCAACTGCCTGCCGGCGTGCGCCTCGCCGGCAATTGGAAGCTCGACCCCGCTCACAGCGACAATCTCGGCAGCGCCGTTGCACAGCTGCACGCGCAACAGGTGAAGCGGCAGCGCCACGACTCGGAGTCGCAGGATCAGCGATGAGCCTCGGGCGGCTACGGACGGCATCAGCCGGGCGGCGGCCAACAGGGCGAGGGCTCCTCCGAGTCGGAAGAGCGATGAGCAGGGACTGGGCCGCCATCGGGACGCCCCGCACCTCCGCCGTGGATGAGCTGATGTCGAACGTGCCGCAGGGCGATTACCTCAGGATCAAAGTCAGTTCCAGCGCCTTCACGGTGATGTCCGGCGACTCCACCGATGAGTACACGCCGGGCGTCGAGAGCGACATCTCCGCGGTGCAGGGTGACGCACAGCAGTTCACGGGCTGGAAGGGGACCGATTACGTGATCGACACCAAGCCGCAGTTCGGAGCGGAGATAATCCAGACGTTCAGCCTGACGAAGGACGACACGCTTTCCATGACGCTCCGGCTCAGCGGCAACGGGATCCACTTCACCTATCACCCGCATCTACGACCGTACGACGGGCGTGACCCCTCTCGCGCCACCGACGATCAACTGATGTCGCAGCTACTCCGGTGAGGTCGATCGGCTTGCCACGCCGCGGCAGCCTCGCGGGCCTGCTGGCCGCGGTCGCGCTCTTCTGCCCCGCGGCATCTGCGGTCGCCGCTGCGCAGACGGCCGCGGCGCCGCAGATCGCCGCACCTTTCCAGGTGGTGATCTCCGGCAAGTACAGCGGCCCGAAGCTCTGGCGGGTGAGCAAGGGCGCCCATGTGCTCTGGCTGCTCGGCACCATGGAACCACTGCCGAAGCGCATGGTCTGGCAAACGGCGGACATCCAGGGGCTGCTGCGGCATACCCAGGAGGTCGTTCCCGCATGGCCGTCCGTGGGCATCGGTTTTCATCCCTTCACCGCCCTGCGCCTCTACGCCCTGTGGCGCGAGTCGCAGACGAACCCGGATCATCAGCCGCTGCAGGCCGTGCTGCCACCCGCGCTGTACGCGCGCTTCAGCGCGCTCAAGCTGCGCTTCGCGCCGCGCGATCGCCGCATCGAGCAACTGCGCCCGATTCTCGCGGCGCGGCGGCTCTACGACGACGCCCTCAGCGCTTCCGACCTGACTCCTCACAACGACATCCAACAGGCGGTGCTGCGCCTGGCGCGCCAGGAGGGCGTGGCGATCCATCGGGACAAACTTCTCGTCAAAGATCCGGTCGATGTCATGAAGGACCTGACCCAGGTACCGCGCTCCGCCGAGATCGCCTGTCTGCAGTCGGTGATGACGCGGCTCGACACCGACATCGGCCCGATGCAGGCGCGGGCCCGAGCCTGGGCGCTCGGCGATGTCGCGCTGCTGCGCCGTCTGCCTCACACCGACAATCGCGCCACCTGTCTCGAGGCGGTATCGGGCTCCGCGCGCGTGCGCGCGCTGGTCGCGCAGGCGCAGCAGGACTGGATGACCGCGGTCACGCAGGCGCTGGCCCAAAACAACACGACGCTCGCGCTGCAATCGATGGACCTGCTGCTGGGTCCGGACGGGACACTCGAGACGCTGCGCAGGATGGGGTATACGGTAGAGGGACCGTGACGCCCTGCACACTGCTCGTCGACTACCCGGCGTCAGGTGAACGCACGGGCGAGCACCTCGACTATCGGCCGTGCGTACCTGCGCCGCAAGTCCTGACTGGGGTCATAATTCGCGATGTTGGCACCCACGATGCGCCCCGAGCCGTGCAAGGCGGCCAGTAGCGCTCTCAGATCCGCAAACTTCAACCCGGGACTGCCCGGGGAGTCGACAGCCGGCAACTCCGTCTGATCGAGTATGTCGAGGTCCACGTGTAGCCACGCACGCTCGACGTGTCTCATTCGCAAACGTTCAATTATCGTCTGGCCGGCACGCGCTACGCCTACGCGCTCGACCTCCTGGATCGTCAGTCGGGTAATGCGCGTACGCTCGAGGCCTCGATAGTATTCCGCGAACTCCGGGGTGAAGGCATTGCGTTCGCCGATCTGGATCGCGTCGCGATCCTCCACCAGCGGTCCCTCGATTCCAGGCCACTGCGTCAGGAGTGCCTCTCCTCGCCCGGTCGCGAGCGCGAGATCCATGCCCGCCGCCGCGCCCAGTCGACCGCCCGAATCCGCCTCCGAAGGATGGAAGAAATCGCTGTGTCCATCGACGTGCACCAGACCGCGGCCGCCTGACAACCGCGCCGCATAGAGCCCACCCAGAAGCAAGCTGCAGTCGCCGCCGATCACGATTGGGAACGCTCCTTTTTGGAGCGCTGCCCGCACCGTCGCGGCGAGGCTGAGCAAATACGGCCGCAGGATGCGGCCATTACGGATGCGGGTGCCGCGTTGTGAGGTCGCCTGATAGCGAGGTCGTGGCAACTGGGTGATGTTTTGCGCCCGCAGCGCCGCAGCAACTCCGGCCGCCATCAATGTCGCGGGCGCTTGCCACGTGCCGGGCTCAACGCCCGCCTCCGGTGGACTCAGTCCGAGGTTGGACGGCGCAAGGATGAGCTGCACCGGCCGCACCGCCATTTGGGCTGGCGCCCGCCGCACGACAGCAGCGCTCATTAAAGCCCCGAGGAGGAACTCGCGACGCGAGCTACCCGTGGGACATCGTGACGCTGTACTCGCAAATGACCGGCGTATCGCCACCGTCAGAGAGCCTCCGGGCCTAGCCTTGCTTCACCGGCGATGGCGCTTTCCGTTCGCGCTCGAGCTCAGACTCGAATTCGTCCCGCATCTGCTCGATGAATCGCTTGCAGCCCGCGGGGTCGATGAATGGATTCATGCCCGGATGGGCAACGCGACGGGCCATTTTGTCCTTCAGGTCGAACATGGATCCATGCTCCCCCAGGAAGACATCGCATGGCATCCGCTGCAGCACTGCAAAGGTGTGCTCGTAATCCGCCATGACCTGCGGATAGATGGTGTTTCCGATGAGAGGTACCGTCAGGTCGAGCTGACACATGAATACGACAGGGTAAGTCGAGCCGCCCTCCCTCGCCTGCATCGTCCATGTGGTGCACCCGGACGTGTGCCCCGCCGTCAGATGCGCCGTTAGAGTCACGCGTCCCAATGTAACCTTGGCACCGTCATGCAGCACACGATCCACGTGAACAGACTCGAAAAGCCTGTCATTGCCACGATAGAAAGTTCCCTGGCCGTTGTGCTCCAGCGGCAGCACCTCCCTATCCATGGCGTAGAACCTCGCTCCGCTGTCACGTTTCAGCTCCGCCAACCCTCCTGCATGATCGGGGTGCGCATGGCCGTTGAGGATTATCCTGATGTCGGACAGCCTGAATCCCAACTGCCGGATGTTGCGCTCTATCTGTGGCGCTGTCTCGGCGAATCCGCCATCGAGCAGTATGAGTCCGCGCGGCGTCCTGATCAGATAGGAACCGATGTCGGCTGCGCCGACGTAATAGACATCACCGATTATCCTGAACGGCCTCACCGGCTGGTTCTGTTGCGCCTGTTCCGGAGTCAGGGCCGCCTGCGCCGGGATGGTTGCGAGGCAGAGCAAAGTCAGGAGTGTCATGTGACGCATATCGGATATCCCATGGTCGTCGGCGCCCACGCGGGGCAAAAGGTACAGATCACCGTAATTCGTGCCATAACAGATCGCCGTAATGCGCTTCGCAACGCCGCCCGTTTAGACTGCTGCCGTGATAGTTCCATTGCAAGTCGGATTTGGCTCCCCATGGCGGGGTCACGCCGGTATCGCCGCCAGGACATCATCCGGATCGGCGCGTTGCGCGAAGTCGGGCTCGGCGTACGAGTACACGATTCTGCCGCCAGCCGAGAGCACGAATATTCCCGGTATCGGGAGAGTCCAGCGGCCATCGCTGTTCTTCTCGGCCAGGTCTATGCCGTGACTTTGCATCAACTTCATGAGCCCGGGCTCGGGGGTAAACGCCAGACCAAACCGCCCGGCGATGACGTTGCCCGGATCGCTGAGCACCGGGAACTCAAGCTGCTCGCTGATGAGGAAGTCCTCGGACGCTTGCGGCTTTTCCGGCGAGATCGCCACGAAAGTCGCGCCGCGCTCGCGGATCCGCGGCAGCTTGTCGCGGTATTCGCGCAACTCGAGGCTGCAATACGGGCACCAGGTACCGCGATAGAACTTCAGTATCACCGGCCCGGCACGCAGCGCCGCCTGCAGATTCCAGGGCGCGCCGCGGTGATCGAGCAACGTAAAGTCACTCACGCGCTCACCCACCCTGGCGATGGACTCGAGCATGCCGGAACGGCGCAGCACTGCCGCATGCCCCTCGAATGTTGCCTTTTCATCCGCGGCGAGGCCGCCGCGGCCGGCGGTCTTGCGCTCTCTCAGCCTGTCATGAAGTTTCATGTGTCAGCGTATCCTCCATGCGCGCAGCATATATCAACGATAGAACCAAAGGATATGTCATGAACGTCATTCGCAGCAGAGATTTCACGGGTACGAGGCCGTGGGAATCCCTGGATATCACCCGGTTGAATGGGATCACGGTCCGGCTGCATTGGACGGACCGGCCCTACAAATGGCATGTGAACGATGGCGAGGAGGTCTTCGTGGTTCTCGACGGGCGTGTCGAGATGCGCTACCGCGCATCAGGGGTCGAGACGGCGACCGTACTGGAGGCCGGGGACATTTTTCACGCCACTGTCGGCACCGAGCACGTGGCGCATCCGCTCGGCGAGGCGCGGATTCTGGTGGTGGAGACGGAAGGCAGCGTTTGATTCAGCTCGTCAGTCAAATGCGTTCAAGACGTTCGCCACGCGTCGAGGCACTCTAAGGTCCCATGAAACCCGCAACTCACCTGACAGGCGCATTGCTCGTCGCGCTTGCCTGCTCGTGTCCCGCCAGGGCGGCCGCATCGAGCGGGGATGCTGCAAGGATGCACTGGCCGCCGAGCCGTACTTATCACGTCGAGAACTACCAGCTGCGCCTGCATTTCTCGCAATCCAAGGGCGAGGTGTTCGGCGACGAGTCGGTCACCATCAGGCCGTTTCATTCCGCGTTCGAACGGTTCTGCATCAACAGCACGGAGCTGTTGATCGACGCCGTGACGATGATGACGGCGGCAACGGCCAAAGCACTGGCTCATACGAGCGATGATCATTGCCTGTGGATCACATTGGACCGCGCGTATGGCCCTGAAAGCACGCTCCACATCCGCATCGTCTATCATGGTCATCCAAGGATCGGGCTCTTTTTCGTCAATCCAGGCAAGAACGATCCGCAGGCGCCGCGGGAGATCTACACGCAGGGAGAGCCGGAGTTCAATCACTACTGGTTTCCCTGTTGGGATTACCCCAACGACATGGCGACCAGCGAAACGATCACCACCGTTCCCGCAGGGCAGGTCGTGGTATCGAACGGTAGGCTGGTGAGCGTGCGGCGCACCGCCGGCCAGGTCACCTACGATTGGGTCGAGAGCATTCCCCACAGCAGCTACCTGTTGTCGCTGGCGATAGGCCCATGGAGAAAGACCGCGGACAACTACGAGGGAAAGCCGGTCGACTATTACGTTCCCCGAGGTGTCACCGACGCCGAAGTGCAGCGTCTCTTCCACCTGACGCCCGATATGATCGGGTTCTTCTCACGCGCGACGGGCGTCGAATATCCATTCGAGAAATATGACCAGGTCGCCGTCCGCGACTTCATTTTCGGCGGCCAGGAGAACGTCAGCGCGACGACACTGACGGATGCGGCACTCCACGACGCCCAGGCCGAGATCGACGACCCGACTACGACCCTGGTGGCGCACGAGTTGGGGCAGCATTGGTTCGGCGACTATGCCCAGGGCCGCGACTGGGCCGACATCTGGCTCAACGAGGGCTTCGCCACCTACATGACCGCGCTGTACACGCAGTATCACGACAGTAATGACGCCTACCGCTACGAAATATACCAGGATCAGGGCACCGCTCTGGCGGCGGAGGCGGCGCACACCCCGCGGCCGCTCGTCGCCCGCAACTATGTCGACCCGCTCGACATGCTGGAGGAGATCACGCACGACAAGGGCGCCTCCGTCCTGGACATGATGCGTTACGTTGTCGATGGCGATGCGGCGATGCGGTCCCCGGCATCGCAGCGGGAAACCCTCTTCCAGGGACTGAATTATTACCTCACGACGCACGCCGGCCGCACCGCGGATTCCAGCGAGCTGCTGCGCAGCATCTGGACGAGAACAGGCCTTGAACTCGGCTGGTTCTTCGATGAGTGGGTATTCCACGGCGGCCATCCCGACTACCGCGTCAGCGCCATTTACGACCCGGCGAGAAGAATGGAAGTGGTCAAGGTGGCGCAGACGCAGAAGGTGAATGCGAATACGCCGGTGTTCGGGATGCCCATCGATGTGGCGTTCTTCGGCGATGGTAATCAGCGAGTGGAGACCCGGATTCAGGACCACGACGCCGAGGAGGAGTTCACCATACCCCTGTCTTTTGCTCCCCGCTGGGTCGACTTCGATCCCGACGACGTCCTTTACAAGAGCGTCGTCTTCGACAAGACGGACGCAGAGCTGAGCAGCGAAGCGCGGCGCGATCCGCACATGATGAGCCGGCTCTGGGCGGCGCAGCAACTCGGCGACAAGCTGCGGGAAGATCAAAGCTGCTGTGTCGAGGCGCTGCAGGACGTCCTGGAGGGCGACTCCTTCTACGGCGTACGGGTCCAGGCGGCTGCCAGCCTCGGCGCGGGCAAGTCGGAGCAGGCGAAGCGCGCGTTGCTGCATGCCATCAGTCAACCAGACAGCCGGGTACGCGCGGCAGCGGTAAGCGCGCTCGGCAACTTCCTTGGCGATCGGGCCGTCGTTGACATACTGCTCAAGGCGTTGCGCGACGACCCGAGTTATGCCGTTCAGGCGGCTGCCGCCGTGCAATTGGGTCGCTCGGGCGATGCTCACGCCTTCGAAGCGCTTCGCTCCGAGTCGAGATCCAACCCGCAGGAAATCGTGGCCTTGGGCATACTGGATGGCATGGCCGCAAGCAGCAATCCACAGGCGGCCCAGGTCCTTCTCAATTACGCGCAGCCGGGCACGCCCGAGGGGGTCCGCGAGCATGCGCTTGCAGACCTGTCGAGCGTCAAATCGCAGCTGCAGCGACTCGATGGGCCAGCACTGGCCCGCACGGTCGGTGACGCGCTGAGCGATCCCTACCTGCCGGTGCACGAAGCGGGCGCTCACCTGGTCGATGTATTCAAACTGACACAGTTCGCGCCGTTGATCGAGCGGGACGCCAGCCAGGCGGTGATCATGGATGACCGTAACGATGCCCGGCACACTCTGCTGGACTTGAAAAAGCCATGAAAAAACTCGTCGTGTACACGCTTCTGGGCGTAGGCTCCCCCACCCTGACGTGCCATGCGCAGGGCGCCGCGCCAACGATCACACAGGATTCGCTGGTGCGCCTCACCCAGCAACGCATGAATGCGGTTGCACCGGGAGACAAAGGACCGTTCGAACGGCAATTTTACCGGGACGCGCTCATTTTCGATGAGCGCGGTCGGGCCATGGACAAAGCGCGGCTCCTGCGGGACGTGACACCCGTCCAGGCGGGCGATGTCGCGACACTCAAGGTGATCAACCCGCAAAGCCGCATCGAAGGAAACATCGCCGTCTTCGCTTATGACCTCGATGAGACGGAGATCATTTTCGGGCAGGTGAACAAGGCGAAGTACCATGAGACGGATACCTGGCTGCGGCGCGGCAACGAATGGCGGATCATTGCCGAGCAGGTACTGCGTTACTACGCCGATCCGGCCCCCGGCGCGGCGGACCTCACGAGATATCCGCAGTACCTGGGTCGGTATCAGCTCGGCCCCAAAGTCACGTTGCGCATCACACGGGACGGCCCGAAGCTGTACGCCCAGGAGATCGGCAAGAAGAAGCTGCAGCTGATACCCGAAGCGGCGGACATCTTTTTCAGCCCCGGCGTCGAGGGCCGGGAGTTGTTCAAATATGACGGCCGCGGCAACGTTGTCGCCTACATCCAGCGGCGGAACAATGAAGACCTGGTTTGGAGGAAGTTACCGCGGCAGTAGCGTGCGGCGCCACGCGCTGGGAGACAGCCCGGTGAGCCGGTGTACCCAGCGACTCATGTGCGCCTGATCGGCGAACCCGGTTTCGGCTGCTATGACGCCGAGGCGCTCGGATTCGCGGGTCACGCGAAACCACGCGGCCTTGGTCCGCAACTCCGCGCGAAACACTTCAGGCGTGATGCTGTAGGCCTGCGTGAAGCCGCGGGATACGGTGGCGCGCGCCAGGCCGTGACTCTCCGCCCACGCTCCCAGGCTCATGGATGGATTGCGGCCCAGATCGCCCGCCAGGCGGTCGGGCCAATCATTCTGCTCGCCGGGACAGCCGCGCGGTCGCGCCGTCGAGCGTCGCGACGAGCAGCGCACTCGCCTCGTTGACATCCCTTTCGGCAACACGGACGAATTCGTCCAGGTTGCTCAAATGGCGCAGGCTGCCGATGCCATCGCGATCGCGCCATTGCAGCCTGATCAACTTTACGGTCGGAGAAATCCCATGATTCGCATGGGCGTCGAGATCGGGGTGAATGAGGACGTCACCCGCGGTCGCGCGAACCCTCCCCGCATAACTCGACTCCTCAAAGGAGCCGCTGACGACGATGGTGGCGTAAGCCTGCAGATGCCGGTGGCGGGGCCGGGTGACTTTGTCGCGGAGACATTCGAGCCCGGGCACGATGCTCCTGAGCATCAGACGAGCCGATCACGCGTAGTTTGGCGAGGACGGCAGAGAGGACATGGCAGGTCTCTTCCGCGGAATTGCGTCTAAGATACTACGGTGCGGGGTGTGGGATCGGCCGTGGACGCCCAGGCGATGCGCGGACGAGGTGAGCAGAGTGCCGGTTGGTTCGCAAGAACATCATGGCATTCAACTGGCGAGCGCCAGACCCCAGGCGACGGCCATGATGGCGATCGCCACGACGCCGGCAGGCCACTGACGGACCGCATGCAGCCGCTGACCAAGGGCGGGCAGCGCAGCGATTGCGCCGAACAAGACGCCAATCCCGAAGCCGAGCAGGTGAGCCATGACATCGGTGTGCGCGCCGGCGGTACCCAGCCAGCCCAGCAGGCTGATCCCGGCTACGAGCGGACCCCAGCGCTGAACCCACCTCTGCGGCAGCGCCAGACGCTCGCGCCATGTGTACGCGGACATGAGGCCGAACGCGGCGAATACGGCAGTGGAGGCGCCGACTGACTGATGCCACGGCGGACCGAGGAGCCCTTCCACCAGATTTGCGAGCGCCGCCGCCGGCAACGATCAGAAGCCACGCGACACCGACCCCGAGCTGGCGCCCGGCGAGGTACCCGAACCAGATGCCGGCAGTCAGGTTGGCAGCAAGATGGGCGCCGCTGACGTGCAGAGTGAGTGCGGTCCACGCGCGCCACCATTGCCCGCTTTGCACCCGCGCAGCATCGAGCTCACCGGTGTTGAAAGCATCGAGGCGTACGAGGCCGTTGGAAATGGCGTAGGCCACACCCAGCAGCCAGGCCGCATAACCTGCGCACCCGACCCAGGCGTGGGCATGCAATGGGGGCGCGGCCGGCGGCGGCGGCGGCGGGCGGTTCTCGGCCTCGTACTGGCCCAGATGATCCAGGGCGCGTTGGGCGTCGGGCGCGGCAACTTCCAGTGTGAACTGGTCGTCCCGGAGCACGATGGCGCAGGCGATGCCCACGGCGCCCAACATGAAAGCGCGGTCCTCGCAGTCCCGACGCCAAAAGGAGCGGTAGACTGCGATTTCGGCGTCGATCACCGGATCGTACGTCGAAGGTGAGTTGCTACGAGGAGGCCGCGGATCCCCTCGCCCACGAGCTCATAGAGCGCGTGATATGAGCGATCCAGCGCGGTCGCCGTCGGGACCAGACGCATGGTGTCCATACGGCTCGGCGCCCAGACGTCCGTCGGAGCAGGAACGACACCCACGCCCGCGCCCTGGAACTCCTGCGCGGCCCGCCAGAGATGAGTATCGCTGGTGACCAGCACGATACGGCTAATACCCGCAGCGCGCAGGATGCGCGCGGAGTCATGCGCATTGTCGTACGTATCCTCGGCCGCGCGGTCCACCCACTTTGCCTGCACTCCGAAATCACGAGAGAGCGAGACCTGCATGGTGACCGCTTCGGCGCCGTTGCCGGTGACCAGTATGGGCAACCCGGTATGTCGGGCGACATACGCGCCGTAAGCGAGGCGGTCGTACATTTCGTACGCTGGCGCCGGGGCGCCGGCATATTCCGGCGCATCGAACCGAAAGCCACCGCCGCCCAGAATCACGATCGCCTGCGCGGCGACCGGCGTGCGAGAGGTCCAGAGCCGGATAGTGCTCCGCCATTCGCTCCAGGCCGTCCGCGATCAAAGGTGTTGCGAGGAGCCAGAGCGCGGCGAGAGACGCGGCCGCGAGCGTCGTGCCGAGGCGCCGATGGCGCCGCGCCAGCAGCAGCCCGACCACGCCAAGAATGAGGAGACAGGCCGGCGGCAGGATCAGGGTGCGAAGGAGGATCCGCAGTTCGAAAATCATGCGCGGTGACGGGACTGACGGTGAACCGCGACCGCACTGGTCGCGAGCTGGAACGCGAGCTCGATCATAACACGCGCACCGCGCCGCTCACCCGCGCCACCGCTGCCGGATTGCTCAGCCGCAGCGCTCGCCGGTTCAATGAGACCGGGGCGACGCTCCCGGCGATGTTCGCGCCGCCGCCTCGCGCGATTGCCTGCCGCCGGCGAATTCCTCGATCATCCTGCGGTTGAAGGCCGGGATGTCCGCGGGCTTGCGGCTGGAGACCAGCCCGTTGATCGACGCAGACTTCCTGATCGACCCACATGGCGCCGGCATTGATGAGGTCCGTCTTGAGCGAGGGCCAGGAGGTGAGTGTGCGTCCGCGCACGACCCCTGCATCGATGAGGGTCCAGGGGCCGTGACAGATCGCGGCAACTGGTTTACCGGCCTCGAAGAAGGCGCGCACGAACTGCACCGCCTTGGGCATCAAGCGCAGCTGGTCGGGATTGGCCACGCCGCCCGGCAGCAGCAGCGCGTCGAATTCCGCGGCGTCGGCCTGCTCCAGCGGCACGTCCACCTTGACCCGCTCCGCTTTGTCGAAATGCTTCCATCCCTGCACTTCGCCCTTGGCCGGCGAGACCACCCGGGTTTCGGCACCCGCATCCTCCAGGGCCTGGCGCGGCTCGGTGAGCTCGGCCTGCTCGAAGCCTTCAGCCGCCAGGATGGCCACTTTCATACCGTTCAACTTTGCCATAGCCGTGTCCTCTCCAGTCCGTAGCCAAAAAATAAGGGCCTGCGGAAGGCAGCAGGAGGCGTGCCGGAACGTCCGGGCGATGCGACAATTGGCGACCATGACGGAGCTCCGGCGATGACCCGCGCGCTGCGCGCCTCAATTGGCGCGCTGGGAATCGCTATCGTCGCTCTCATCGCGTACCTGACGCCCCCCGTCAGCGGCATCACGCGCGTCCTGCTCGGCTTGCTGTCGGTCGTTACGCTCTGGTTCGTCTGGCGCTGGCCTCAGCTCGAGCAGCGGCTCAGGTGCCGCGCACGGTGCCGGGTCCTCGGGCGTTCGATTTCGCATTGGGATTCGTCACAGACTTCTTCGACACACTCGGAATCGGCAACTTCGCGCCCACGACGGCGGCCCTGAAGTTCACGCGGCGGCTGCCGGATGAGGACATCCCTGGCACGCTCAACGTCGGTCACGCGTTACCGGTGCTCACCGAGGCGTTGATATTCATAGCGGCGATCGTCGTCGACCCGCGGCTGCTGGTCGCGATGATCGTGGCATCGATCCTGGGAGCCTGGCTGGGCGCGGGGGTGGTGGCGCGGCTGCCGCCGCGCGCCATCCAGATAGGCATGGGTACCGCGCTCGCCGTGGCGGCCGCCTTGTTCGTCGCCGTCAACCTGCATTGGATGCCTGCCGGCGGAACCGCCACCGGCCTCTCCGGCACGCACTTCCTGATCGCCGTGATCGGGAACTTCGTGCTGGGCGCGCTGATGACGCTCGGGATCGGACTGTACGCACCCTGTCTGATCATGCTCAGTCTCATGGGTTTGAGTCCGCGGGCGGCATTTCCCATCATGATGGGCTCGTGCGCCTTCCTCATGCCCATCGGCGGCCTGCGCTTCGTGCGCAGCCGCCGCTACAGCGTCCCGGTGGCGCTGGGCCTTGCGATCGGGGGGCCGCCGGCGGTGCTGATCGCGGGTTATGTCATCAAACAGATGTCGCTGGTATGGTTGCGCTGGCTGGTCGTCGGCGTGGTCCTGTATGCCGCCACGATGATGCTCGGTTCGGCGCTGCGGCGCACGCCGCGGCCGGATCGATACGCCGCGCGTGAGACGACGGCAATCACAGCGCCGCCGGGAACCGGTGACTAGAGTGCCGGGCAGCAACGAGAACCCCCCCGATCTGGACGCGCTCTACGGCCTCGAGCCGGTCATCGAGCCAGGCAACGGTGACGCCGGGCACGACGGCGCCGCCAGCCTGCAGGCGCGGACCGTCCAATGCCCCTATTGCGGCGAGCCCTTCGAGACCGCGGTCGATTTCAGCGCCGGCGCGACGAGTTATATCGAAGACTGTGCCATCTGTTGCCGCCCGATCGAGTTCAGGTTGGAAGTCGCCGGCGAGGGGACGCCGGCGGCCGTGCATGTCGGGCGCAGCGACTGAGCACCTGGGATAATGGTCCGCTTCGCGGATAATGGTCCTGTCGGGCCGGCGGCGGTTGCGGCAAAATCCCAGCGATCAGCCGCCTGTATGATTCCCTTGGGAGGCGCTATGTTCCGGTCACTCGCCGTCTGCCGTTCTGCTCATCGGTGCCTGCGCTGCCTGGGGACAGGAAAAGCCGACGGTCATTCCGCCGCCAACGAGCGGCGATGCACATGCCTCCGGTAGCTACGGAGAAAGCGGACCTGGCGGGGGCTGTTACTGGGGAACGCAGGGGATCTTCGAGCACGTGAAGGGCATAGATCGCGTCGTGGCGGGATTCACCGGCGGGCACAGCGACGATGACGGCGGCGCCGAGTCGGTGATGATCACCTTCGATCCCAAGGTGATCAGCTACGGCCGGCTGCTGCAGATCTTCTTCTCCGTAGTGCACGATCCGACGCAGCTCAATCGCCAGGGTCCCGACGTGGGCACCGGTTATCGCTCCGACATCTTCTATATGACCGACGAGCAGCGCCGCATCGCACAGGCTTACGTCGCGCAGCTCGGTCAGGCCAAAGTGTTCTCCAGGCCGATCGTGACCCGCCTGGATGCGTTCACGAAATTCAATCAGGTGGACTTCAGTCAGCAGGACTTCATGATCAAGAACCCGCACCTCGAGTACATCGAAGTCAACGATGTACCGAAGCTCGCGAGTCTGCGGCGGCTGTTTCCCGACGCCTACAGGCCGCTGCCGCGCCAGTATCGCTGACGGCCGTCACCGCGAGCCGAGCTGAGCCGTCACCCAGTCGGCGATCGCGCGGTAGTAGAGCTCCTCGTGCACCGGGTCCTGCGGCGAGTGGTGGGCACCGGGGATGCCGATGAATTTCACCGGAATCCCGCGGCTGCTCAAAGCGTGGTAGAGCGCAAAGGATTCCGTGATCGGCACGGTGGTATCGTCGGTGCCGGAGAGGATCAGCGTTGGTGTAGTGATGTCGCCGGCGTAGGTCATGGGAGAGCCGCTGCGATAGAGCGCGGCACTCTGCTTGTCCCACGGACCGCCGCCGAGCGAGTCGCGGGTCCACGCCAGATTGCCGGCGGCTGAAAGCTCGTACTCCTCCGTCCAGTCCAGGGCGCCGTCCGCAACCACCGCGCAGCGCCAGAAGTGCTGGTGCGAAATCAGCCATCCCGTCATGTAACCGCCATACGAGTGCCCGACGGCCGCGATCCGCGAGCTATCCACGATGCCCTTCGCCTCGAGCATCCTGATGCCCGAGATCACATCGCTGTCCGGGCCAACGCCGGGATCGCGATAGATCGCGTGCTCGTGCGCGTTGCCCAGGTTGTCGCTGCCGCGATAGTTCGGCTCGAATACCAGGAATCCCCGGGCGGCGAACAGGTCGCGCAGAGGGCCGATCTCGGGCACGTCGAAATCCTCGCTGGAAGCGGCTTCCGGGCCACCGTGGCTGTACACCACCAGCGGATAGCGCTTGCCGGGCTGGTATCCGTTCGGATAGGTCAATATGCCATCGTTCGGCTGCCCGTCCGGCGCGTGCCACTGCACTTCCACACTCTCGGGATAGGCGTACGCCGCGAGAGCGCTATTGAGATTCGTCAGGCGCACCGGAGCGCTGTCCGGCGTGCGCAACAGATACAGCTCCGGCGCCTGCGTTGCGCTGTCGGCAACGACAGCCAGGGAGCCCGCGGTCGATGCGGTCAGCTCCAGCGCATTGAGAGTGCCGAGATTCAGCGCGTGACCGCGGCCGTGCAGCGGCTGCAGGAACAGCTTGGTGCCCACGTGGTCGTCGGCCAGCGCCACGATGCCGCTGCCATCCGGCAGCCACGCGAAGTCGGTGAGCATGTTTCTATCCAGATCGGCACTGACGTCCCGGGCGGCTGTTGCCTTCCGGCTGAGCCGACGAACAGATCGTTGTCGCTGATGGCCCCCGGCCCGTGCAGCGTACAGGTAGGCGACCTCGGCGCCCCGCGGCGCGAACTGCGGCGCATACTCGTAGGTACGCGGCGCACTGATGGGGTGTTCCGCACCGCTCGCTACATTCACGGCAACGATCGTGGTCCGGTCCGAGTCGCTGTCGTTGGCGTCCGCCTGCTGGTCGTAAACGATCCACTGGCCATCCGCGGACCACGACGGCGCGGTGACTCCGCCGCTGATGGGCGCGGCGGTCTCGAGCACGCTGGTCGAGCCGCGGGTGAGCTGGCGTGCCTTGCCGGTCTTCACCGAGAGCAGCCAGATGTGCGATGGGACAGGCGGCTTGTCGACGAGGTAGTCGTCGTCGTGGATCGTGAACAGGTCGTGATGGGTGCGCAGATCCCGCGCGCTGAGCGGCGAGTCGTCGGGAGTGACGTAGGCGATGGTGCTCCCATCCGGACTCCACGCATACTGCTGCACTCCATTCGGCGCATCGCCCAGCTCCGTGGGCGTACCGCCCGAGGCCGGCACCGCGTAGAGCTGAGGCTCCCCATCGGCCACCGTGCCGAGAAAGGCGATGCTGCGGCCATCCGGCGACCACCGCGGACTATCGATGTCGGGGATGTCCTGGACCAGGGTCCGGGATTCGCCTCCCTTGGTCGATACGACGCGCAGCGTGGCGTCGTATCGATCGTGAAGGAAGTCCGAGCGCACGGAGAGGAACGCGAGCTGCGTGCCGTCGGGCGAAAATTGCGGGGATTCCACCCGCACCAGCAGCCGCAGGTCAGTCAGACCGATCGGCGCGGCTGGCGCCGCGGCGCCCGCGGCAGAGAACGCGAGCAGAGCGGCTGGGCAGGCAGGCGAAAGCCAAACGACTCTTCATGCAACTTCCCCTTGCAATTGCTCGCCACGCAATCGGCGTTCTTATGCGCGGCATTATGGCCGGTATTATGGTCGGTAGTGCGCCCGCAGGAAGTCCGCTATAGTCCCGGCTAGACGTGTCTGAGCGTCGGTCGGCCGCAGCATGGACCCTACGCAAAGATCGAAGCCACAATCCACCCCACCTGGCCAGGCGGCCGCCGGGGCCCGGCAAATCGAGTCCAAAAGACGACTCCATTCCTTCAGGCCGCGTCCGTCACGATGAGCGCGGCAATGCCGTCTGGGACTGGCTCAAGGATACGGGCCGAAACGCCCTCGAAGCCACCTCGCGGCTGCTGAAGAAGCTGGAGGCGCCGCAGCTGGAGATGGAGGACAAGAAGGACGAGGAGCTTCGCATCCAGTCCGACGAAGACCGCGACGAGGGCGGCGGCTACGACCCCTACAACCAATCCACGAAGGCGCGCGGAGCACCCCGCAAAGGCCGCTGATCACTGCCGCTGCGGGTAAATGCGCCAGGGCGAAGGGGCTAGCTCGTGGGGGGCTCGCGATTCAGCCGCCCGGACGGCTGACGGCGTTCGGGGGCGACTGCATGTACCTGAGCTCATCCCCTTGCGCCCGCGCCTTGGCGATCACCTGATCCGAGTTGATGCAGGCCACTTTGGGGACCATCGAGCCGGTCAGCGCCTCGTTTTGACAATACAAGGTCTGGCCATCGATGACCCTGGGCTGGTTGTAACCCATGTCGCTTGCCGCCTGCATCACGTTCAGCTCGCCCGCCAGCGACGCCGGCGGCTGATGGGCGCAACCCGTCGCCGCAGTAGCGAGTACCGATAGAAGCGCGATTGGCACCAGACGTGAGTTCGTCATCTGCACCCCCTGTACCCCACGAGTCACGGCGATTCAGCCGCCCGGCGGCGGAGGCCGGGTGACGCCGTTCGTAGACTGCCGCATGTACTTGAGCTCATCTCCCTGCGCCCGCGCCATGGCGATCACCTGGTCCGAGTTGACGCAAGCCACTTTCGGGACCATCGAGCCGGTCAGCGCCTCGTTTTGACAATACAAGGTCTGGCCGTTGATGACCCTGGGCTGGTTGTAACCCATGTCGCTTGCCGCCTGCATCACGTTCAGCTCGCCCGCCAGCGACGCCGGCGGCTGATGGGCACAACCCGTTGCCGCAATCGCCAGTGCCGAGAGCAACGCGCTCGGCACGAAAAGTGATTTCCTCATCTGTAACCCCCTGAACCGTCCAAGGGTGGAAACACTACATGAGTCAACGAATGGCGACAACAGGGGAGCCAGAACCGTCGGGAAACCTTTGACGCCAGGGAGCCAGCCAGGGCGATCAGGACCTTGGGGAGTCTTCGGCGCCGACGCTATGCACTTGAGCAATCCGCTGACCTCGCCCTGGCGATGACCTGATCCGAGTTGATACAAGCCACTTTCGGAACCAGGCGGAAAGTGGCAACAACAGCGTCGATCGAAAAGCTAGTGCGGGTGCGGTTCTGAGACAGCGGGCACCGAGCTCTGGACGGTCTTGATGAGCTCGCCTTGCGCTCGCGCCTTGGCCACGACCTGCTCCGAATCGATGCAGGCCAATTTTGGGACGATCGACCCCGTCAGTTCCTCATCTGTGCAAAACAAGGTCTTGCCGTCGACGACTTCGGGGGTCTTGTAACCCATCTCGTCTTGCCAGCTGAATCACGTTCAGCTCGGCTGAGACCGGTGCTGGCGGCTGATGAGCACAACCCGATTGCCGCGACGGCGAGCGCCGCGAGTAGCGTCATCGGTACGAGAGTTGATTTCATCATCGGCATACAGTTTACCATCAGGTAAGCCGTCAGGGCCAGCGGCAGCCCGAATGCAGCGTCTAAATCCTGATCCGCTGCCAGGCACGCGAGCGCCAGCGCAGATAGAGCGTCATGCCGAGCAGGACTATGTAAATCAGCACCGCGGTCCAGCCGCCCGCGGGCGCCATAACCCAACTGCGGCAGGAAGTGAAACCAACCCTGGCCGGGCGCGAAGGTGAGGATGTGCGCCAGCGGCAGGAACACGAGCCAGCAGACCGGGAAGACCAGCGCGACCGGCACTCTGACGTCCCCGGCGCCGCGCAGACACATGCTGCTGCCGAGATTCAGGCCGTCGAAGAACTGATAGGCCGCGGCCAGCCAGAGCAGTCTGCATGCCGAGGGTCGCGGCGGCGGCGGCGTTGCTGTCGTGCGACCCGGCAAAAAGCGGCATCAGCCAGGGTCCCGCGATCGCGATCGCCACACCGATGCCCCCCATGACCAGCGCCGCCAGCAGGATGACCCGGGTACCGAGCCGCATGGCCCAATTGCGGTCGCCGGCGCCGATCGACTGCCCGACCAGCGTGGTCGCGGCGGTCGCGATGCCGATGCCCGGCATGTAGGCGATCGAAGTCAGCACCGACACCATCTGCGTGGCCGCACCGGCGACGGTGCCGTAGCGCACTTGCATCATCTGGAAGACAGAGAACCCGAGAATGTCCGCCGCGGGCATCATGCCCATCGGCAATCCGAGACCGAGCTGCTCGCGGATGCGGCGCATGCGCGGACGCCAGGACAGGTGCGACTTGTGGGACTCGCGGAACGGCACTCGCAGGAACAAAGCGAATGCCATCGCGAATCCCACCGCCTGCGCCACGTTGCTCGCCCACGCGGCACCCGCGACGCCCCACCCCAGCCGGAAGATGAAGATGTAGTTGAAGATGTGCATTGGCGATTGCGGTCGCAGACGGCGACGAGAAAACTCACACGCGGCCGGCCGATGCCGTTGAAAAAGCCGATCATGGCGAACGCCGCGACGCCGAACGAGGCGCCGCCGACACGCGGAAACCAGAATTCCTGGGCAAGATCGGCGATGTGGGCGGGGAAGCCGAACGGCGCCAGGATGTAGCCTCCCAACGCGCCGAGCACGATGAAGAGAGGCACTGCACAGAGTGTCAGCCAGAGCGCCGTCCACGCGGCTTGGGCCGCGCGCCGATAGCGCCGTGCGCCGTGCGCGTGCGCTGCAAGCGTCTGCACTGCCTGCGCCGGCGCCGCCGATCACCAGGACGACCGCGACAATCATCCACTGCACCACGCCCGACAGCGGCCAGGGCGTCGGTGGAGATGCGCCCCACGAACCACATGTCGGTGAGATTCAGGATGACCTGCATCGAGCTGTTGGCCATCAGCGGCAGGGCGAGCGCCAGCACCGCGCGCAAATCAACGTGCGCGCGCCCTTCGGAGTCGAGGCGCTGCGCCGGGAGACCCCTGGCGGGCGCGTGCTGTGGTGAAGGAAACCCGTACTCCATTCGACGCAATGACGCCGGTATTGTGCACCGTAGGGCCCATGGCAACCCGCAAGAAGACCTCCGGCACGCGCGGCCGGACCACATCCGGGACCAAGCGCGCAAGAGGAAAGCTCGCTCCAGGAGCGCAGGCGCGCGGCCTGGAGGCTTCGCAGATCGCTCTACACGTAGACAGTCCCGAGGTGGCGGAGCTGGTGACGCTGGTGCGCGACAGCCGGCGGCGCGCCGATCGGAGCGTATCACGAGCCGATGGGCGGCCGGCCCCTGCTGCTCGCCTGCATACCGCTCGCGGCAGTGCAGCCGACACCATTCCAGCGCGACCTTTCGCCCACGCACGCCAAACGGCTCGCGGAAAAGATAGGCGAGACTGCCGCATTCCTCGATCCCCTGATCGTGGTGCGCGGCGAGGACGGCAAGCTCTGGACGCCGAACGGCCGGCACCGCCTGGCGGCGGCGAAGGTGCTCGGCCTGCGACAGATCACGGCGCTCATCTCACCGGACGAGGCGCTGGCGTACCGCATCCTGGCGTTGAACACCGAGAAGGCGCACAACCTGCGCGACCGCAGCCTGGAGGTGATCCGCATGGCGCGCAGCCTGGCGAAGCGGCAGAAGGACAGCAGCGAGTCATCGCTGGCGGCCGAGTTCGAAGCCCCCGAGCTTCTGACTCTGGGAGTGGTTTACGAGCGCTCGTCGCGCTTCGCCGGCGGCGCCTACAGCGCGTTGCTGAAGAAGGTCGACCGCTTCGCCGCCAAGCCGCTCGCCGCCAGCCTGCGGGAGCGGGAGGATTACGCCGCGCGGCTGTTGGAGATCGACGCGCAGGTGAAGAAGATCATCGCCTCATTGCAGCAGCGCGGCTTCAAGTCGCCGTATCTGCGCAATTACGTGGTCGCACGGATCAACCCGGTGCGCTTCCACAAGGTCAAGAAAGGCGACACCAAGCCGCCGATGCCGCTCGCGCAGGCGCTGACGCGGATGGCGGCGGCCGCGCGCACATTCAAACTGGAGTCCGTATCCAACGCCGACCTCGCGTGGGTGGCGGTGGGCGCTTCTGCAGAGTAATCGAGGTCAGCCGCAAGTCAGTCAGCGGCCCAGGGCCTCTCCCTGGGCCGCGAGACCAAAGAAGTGGATGGGCTGGCCGCCAAAACGGCCGCCGGACTGTTTTGGCCTATCTAAATATAACGACTACGATGGCCGTCAGGATCAGCAGACCCATCGCCTGCACGCGGTAGTTGCGCCAGAGCGCGACGGACCGCAGCCGCTCGGTCTCCGCGCGGTAATGCGCGGGCGTCCAGACGAGTGCCGCGGCGATTGCGGATGCAGGCATGGGGTTGCGCACGCTGACGACGATCAGTATGAGCTGTATCGATGAGGAGCAGGAGCGGCGCGACGTAGAGAAAGTGGAGATGCAGGAGGTGCAACGGCACGTTCGCGATGAATAGCGCCAGGCCGCAACAGGTGCCCAGCAGCCAGCGTTGCCGCCGCCCCCGCGGCATTGGCGCCGCGCCAGAACGTACCGGTCAGCACCAACGCGACGATGGGCGGGACGGCATATGCCAGCATCGCCTGCAGGTACTGCCACAGGGTGCCGAACTGCGGCAGCTGCGGCGCCCACAGCACCGCCACCAGCAGCAGCGCCACCATGCTGCCGCGCCCGATCCGCACGATCTGGTCCTCCGGCAGAGCCGGGAGCGATCCGCTTCATGACATCCATGGTGATGATGGTAGCGGCGGAGTTGAGTGTGGAGGCCACCGAGGCCATGGTCGCGGCGACGAAACCGGCCGCGACCAACCCGAGGAAGCCTTGCGGCAGCAGGCGCAGCATCAGCGTCGGATAAACCATGTCGGGTCGCTGCAGGTGCGGAAAGAGCAGGAGCGCGCAGGTGCCGGGAAGGATCATCAGGAAGAGTACGCTCAGCTTCAGGAGCCCCGCGAACAGCGCGCCGCCGCGTCCGTCATCGAGACTCCGTGCCGCAAGCGTCTGCTGCACCATGTATTGGTTGGTGCACCAGTAGTAGAACCCGAGCACCGGGATACCGAACAGGAGGCCGGGCCAGGGCACGCCGGGATCGCCGGCCGGCCGGATCAACGACAGCATTGCCGGATCGACCCCGTGCGCGATCGCGTGCCAGCCACCCGCGCGAGTCAGCACGGCCACCAGGATCGTGACCGCACCGGCAATCAGCAACACCGCCTGCGCCGCCTGGGTGTAGATCACAGCGCGCAGGCCGCCCACCAGCGTGTAGAGTCCCGCCGCCCCGGCCAGCAAGGCGACGAATCGCCGACAGCGGCGGCCCCGGCACGAGCATCCGGCACACCAGCGCGCCGCAGTAGAGCGCCGCCGCCGAATCCACGAAGACGTTGAGGAAAACGTTGAGCGCGGCGAAATACAACCGCGCCCGCCCGTCGTAGCGGCGCTCGAGGAACTCCGGCATGGTGTAGGCGCGGCTGCGCAACACGAAGGGCAGCAGGAAAATGCAGTAGAAGACGAGCACGACACCGGCCGACCACTCGTAGTCGTATACCGAGATGCCCATGACGTAGGCGGCTCCGGCCAGCCCGACGATGGCCGTCGATGAGATGTTGGAAGCGAACAGCGCCAGCCCGATCGCCGGCCAGCGCGAGGCGCGTGAGGCGAGAAAATAATCCTCCGCATGCGCCTTGCGGCGCGAAACGGCGAGCCCGA
Source organism: uncultured Pseudomonadota bacterium (assembly GCA_963726045.1). Lineage (GTDB taxonomy): Bacteria > Pseudomonadota > Gammaproteobacteria > Steroidobacterales > Steroidobacteraceae > 13-2-20CM-66-19. Next base: position 767,723 of record CAVSAZ010000004.1, on the reverse strand, counting down.
TCCCGACGATGCCGCCGGCGCATGCGACCACGACGAGGAGGTCGAGGATGGACGCGCCGGTTGACAGCGTTGACATTTGTTCTATCGTACCCTCATGAACAACGAGATGAGCGAGCGGCGCGGGCCCGCGACCATCCAGATGGTAGCGGATCGCGCCCGAGGTCTCTCCCAAGACCGTCTCCCGTGTGATCAACAACGAGCGCGGCGTCCGCGGCGAAACGCGCGCCCGCATCCTGGAGGCCATCCGGCAGCTCGATTATCAGCCAAATCTCAACGCCAGGGGTCTCGCCGGCGCCCGCTCGTTCCTCATCGGTCTCTTCTACGACAAGCCGGGCGACTACCTGAACGAGTTCCAGACCGGCGCCGTGCAGCGCTGTCGCGAATCGGACCTGCACCTGATGGTGCAGCCGCTCGACATCTCGAGCAAGGAGATGGCGCGGGACGTGAGCATGCTGGTGCGGCAACTGCGGCTGGAAGGGGCGATTCTGCTGCCGCCATTGAGCGACCAGCCGGTGGTGCGCGCGCGCGCTCGCGGAGGCCGGCGTGCCGGCGGTGCACATCGCCCCGATGCGCGAGCCGGTCGACTCGCCCTCGGTGGACACGGACGACCGCGCGGCGGCGCGGCAGATGACGGTCCAACTGCTGGAGCAGGGGCACCGGCGCATCGGCTTCATGCTGGGTCCCCCGGGGCACCGGGCGACGGAGCAGCGTTATCTCGGCTTCGCGGACGCCATGCACGCACGCGCCGTCAGCATCGAGCCCGAGCTCGTACAGACGGGCAATTTCGAGTTCGCCGACGGCTTGGAGTGCGCGCGGCGCATTCTGGGCGCGAGCTCGCGGCCGACGGCGATCTTTGCCAGCAACGACGACATGGCGGCGGCCGCCGCGTGCGCGGCGCGGCAAATGGGGCTCGAGCTGCCGGGGGAGCTGTCGATCGCCGGCTTCGACGATGCGCCGGTGGCCAGCATGATGTGGCCGCAGCTCGCCACGGTCCGCCAGCCGGTGCGGGAGATCGCGCGCATCGCCGCCGACCTCATCATCCAACATCGGCCCCACCGCCGCGGCTGGCCGCGCCCGATCCCGCGCCCGCGACTGGACCTCGAGCTGGTGATACGCGGCTCCATCGCCCGCCCGAGGACGGGCGAGTGAGCGGCCCAGGGCGCTCCCGTTTCCCGGGGCACCTCGTCTCGCGTGGGCGGGTCTCAGGGCGCCGCGGGATGAATCCTGTCAGGCGGTCGGCCGCGCAAATCGCCGGGAGCGATTTGCGCCAATAGACTCAGTGATGCCGGCGGGCGGAGAGCTCCGCGCTCCGGCGCGCAGGAGGCGTGCTGCGCGCCGCCTGCAGGTCGTCGACGAAGCGCGTGTGCCAGCGGTGAATATCGTTCTCACGCAAGGTGGCGAGCGAGGTCGCATGGCGGGCGCGACGCTCCGCCAGCGGCATGGTGAGCGCGCGCTGGGCAGCGCGGGCGATGCCCTTGGTGTCGTAGGGGTTGACCAGCAGCATCTCGGTCAGCTCGCAGGCCGCGCCGGCGCGATTGGAGAGCACGAGCACACCCGGATCGTCGGGATCCTGCGCGGCGATGAACTCCTTCGCGACCAGATTCATGCCATCGCGCAACGCGGTCACCAGACACACGCGGGCGGCCCGCAGAAATCCCATCAGTGTCGCATGCGGGAAATTACGGTTGAGATAACGGATGGGCGTCCAGTCGGCGTCGGCGAAGCGGCCGTTGGTGCGCCCCGAGCTCTGCTCGAGCGAGTCGCGGATCTGGGCATAGGCCTGCACCTTTTGCCGCCCGAGCGGCGCGATCTGCAGGAAGGTGACCTGCCCGATCTGCTCCGGATAGCTCTCGAGGAATTGCCGGTACGCCTGGAAGCGCTCGAGCAGTCCCTTGCTGTAGTCGAGCCGGTCGACGCCGACGATGAGCCGCCGGCCAACGAGACTCTGCATCATCCGCTGCACCGGCGCCGAGCCCGACGCCTTGGCGGCGCTCTGCGCAATCGCATCGACGTCGACCCCGATGGGGTAGACGCCGGTGCGGGTCGTGCCGGCGTCGCTGCTCACCGTGCCGTCCTCCGCGACCGATTCCGCGCCCAGGACCATGCGGACCGCGGCGATAAAACTATCGCGGTCGGTCTCCGTCTGAAAGCCGATGAGATCGTACGCCAGCAGCGCGCGCAGGATCTCCGCGAAAGGCGGCAGCGCGCGCAGCACCTCGAAGTGCGGGAAGGGGACGTGCAGGAAGAAGCCGATCGGCTGGCGTGCGCCCTGGGCGCGCAGCTTCTCCGCCAGGGGAATGAGGTGATAGTCGTGCACCCAGATCAGATCTTCGGGCGCGAGCAAGGGCGCCAGCCGCGAGGCAAACAGTGCGTTGGCCTGCTGGTAGGCGGCGTATTCCTGGTCTTCGTAGCGAAAGCCCGCCAGGAAGTAGTGAAAGAGCGGCCACAGCGTGCCGTTGGCGAAGCCGCTGTAGTAGCGCTCGTAGAGCGTCTGCGTCAGCGGGATGGTGGCGTAGCTCAGTGAGTCGCGGATGGTGATCTCCGGCGCCGCGGTCTCCTGGCTGCTGGTCTCCCCGCTCCACCCGAACCAGAGTCCGCCGCGGGCGCGCATCGCGGCCAGCACGCCGACCGCGAGGCCGCCCGGTGCCGCGGTTTTCGCGAGCGGCACCCGATTGGAGACGTTGATCAGCCGGCCCATCAGGACTGACTCCGCAGGCGCAGCGCGGCGGCCGGCTCCGCCTGCAACTGCGCGAGCCACTCGTGCACCGCAGTCACATCCGCCAGGCGAGCCCGCGCGGCGGAGCGGCGTGTGGCGCCCACGACCACCGACAGCCCGTCGCGGCGATTGACCAGCTCGAACGCCGGCTCATCCGTCAGATCGTCACCGATGAAAACCGGCAGGCGCCCGACAAACGGCGGCTCGGCGAGGAAGGCGGCCACGGCCTTCGCCTTGGTTGCACCCGCAGGGCGCAGCTCCACGACCATCTTGCCGTGCTGCAGCTCCAGCTCTCCCTCGAGCCGGGTCGCCAGAGTTCCTCCATAGCTTTCACGACAGCGTCCTCCAGGTGCGGCGCCTCGCGGTAGTGCAGCGCCAGCGCGAACCGCTTGTCCTCGACGAGCAGGCCCGTATGCCGCCCGGCGAGATCCAACATTGCCCCGCGGGCGACCTCGAGCGCGGCGCCGGATGGAGGCGGCCGCGTGCGGTAGTCACCGGAGGCACCGCGGCGCTCGAAGCCATGCAGCCCTGCCGACGGCAGCACCAGGGGCGCAAACAGCGCATCGAGGTCCGCAATCGCGCGTCCGCTGACGAGCGCAACGGCTCCGCCGCCGGCGCCAGAAAGAGCCCGCAGCCGTTCCCGCAGGGCGTCGGGAACCGACACCGCCGCGGGGTTGCGGCAATCTCCAGCAACGTGCCATCGACGTCCAGGAACAGCGCGATGGCCGTCAGAGCCACATTGTCGCTGTGCGCCGTTCCGCTCACCGCCCTACTCTAGGCAATCGGTGTAGAAATGCAAAAGTAGCCGCCCGGTTCCCGCTGAAGGCAGCTTAAGGCAGTCAAGGCGGCGCGAGGCGGACCCACGTGGGCGCATGATCGCTTGGCTTCGCACCGCCGCGCACCCAGCTGTCGACATTGGCATCGATGAGCCGCGGCGCGAGGTCGGGACTGAGCAGCAGATGATCGATGCGCAGTCCCGCGTTGCGCTTGAAGTGCTCCCGGAAGAAATCCCAGAACGTATAGATTCGCTCCGTCGGATGCCGTGTGCGCAAGGCATCGGTCCAGCCTTGATCGAGCAGACGCTGATACGCGGCTCTGGTCTCGCGGTTGCAACAAGCGCGTCCTTGCGCCAGTTCGTTCGCGTCGTAGACATCCAAGTCAGTTGGCACGACGTTGTAGTCGCCTGCCAGCACCACCGGCTTGCCGAGACCGCGCAGCGTCTCCGCATGGCGGATGAAGCGCTCGAACCAGGCCAGCTTGTAGTCGAACTTCGGACCCGGCTGCGGATTGCCGTTCGGCAGGTACAGAGCAGCCGATCACGACGCCCGCCGACCTCGGCCTCGATGTAGCGGCTGTGCGTATCGTCGGGATCGCCGGGCAGCCCGCGGCGGATCTCCAGCGGCGGGGTCTGCCTGGCGAGGATGGCAACGCCGTTGAACGAGCGCTGGCCGTGCCACACCGCCTCGTAGCCGGCGAGGCGGATGGCCGCGAGCGGAAAGGCGGCATCCGGAGCCTTCAGCTCCTGCAGACAGGCGACATCAGGCGCCTCGCGGTCGAGCCATTCGAGGAGCGCCGGCAGGCGGGCGCCGATGCCATTCACATTGAAGGTTGCAATTTTCATATATGTTCCGAAAAAGGCCGGCACTGCCATTGACCCGGTGCCAGGGGCGGATATTATCGGGTCTATATCGGCGGCTCAGACGGGCACGCGCCGCCCGGACTCCACCTCAAGCGTCCGGGTACAGCGCCGCGATCCGCCTCCAGTCTTTTTGACAGTTTTGCGCGGCGCCGCCGGCGAGACCCACCCTTCGATGGGGGATCGCACCGGTGAATGGAAGCGTGCGCCCGCTTTGCCAGCAACCAGAGGCCGATCCGTCATGCGACAGCACCCCCACTACGCCCCTGCGGGGCTTCGGGGCGGCAAGCCCCCGAAACCGGGCCCCGGGAAAACAGGGGCTCTACGACCCGTGGTTCGAGCACGAGGCCTGCGGCGTGGGCTTCGTCGTCGACGTCAAGGGCCGCAAGTCGCATCGCATCCTGGAGCAGGCCATCCAGGTGCTGCGCAATCTCGATCACCGCGGCGCCTGCGGCTGCGAGGCCAATACCGGCGACGGTGCGGGCGTCCTCATCCAGATGCCGCACGCCTATTTCCAGCACGTGGCGAAGCAGGACCGCCTGTTCTCGCTCCCCGGTCCCGGCGAGTATGCGAGCGGGCTCGTCTTCTTCCCCCGCAATCCGACGCGGCGGCGGCGGCTGGTCGAGGTGTTCGAGCACATCATCCAGTCCGAAGGGCAGATCGTCCTCGGTTGGCGCACGGTGCCGGTGAACAACAGCTCTCTGGGCGAGACCGCCCGCGCCAGCGAGCCATTCATCCGCCAGGTATTCATCGGGCGTGGGCCCGGCGTGCGCGATGAGGCGGAATTCGAGCGCAAGCTGTACATCATCAGGAAGCGCGCCTACAGCGAGATCCGCACCTCGACCATCGATGGCGCCGAGTACTGGTATCTGTGCAGCCTGTCGCACAAGACCTTCGTCTACAAGGGAATGCTGCTCACCGAGCAGCTCACCCGGTATTTCACCGACCTCGAGCACCCGGCCATGGAGACGGCGCTGGCGCTGGTGCATTCCCGCTTCAGCACCAACACCTTCCCGAGCTGGGACCGCGCGCACCCCTACCGCTATCTCGCCCACAACGGCGAGATCAACACGCTGCGCGGCAACTTCAACTGGATGAAGGCACGCGAGGCGCTGTTCGCCTCGGATCTCTTCGGCGAGGACACGCCGAAGATCCTGCCGGTGGTCAACCCGAACGGCAGCGACTCGGCGATGCTCGACAACACGCTGGAGCTGCTGGTGCTCGCCGGGCGCTCGCTGCCGCACGCCATGATGATGCTGATCCCGGAGCCGTGGTCGAACCATGACAGCATGGACCCGGACCTCAAGGCGTTCTACCAGTATCACTCGAGCCTCATGGAGCCCTGGGACGGCCCGGCCTCGATCGCCTTCACCGACGGCAAGACGGATCGGCGCCGTGCTCGATCGCAATGGCCTGCGGCCGTCCCGCTACTACGTCACCAAGGACGACCTCGTCATCATGGCCTCCGAGGCCGGCGTGCTCGACGTGCCGCCGCAGGACGTCGTGCGCAAGGGGCGCCTGCAGCCGGGACGGATGTTCCTGGTCGACACCGAGCAGGGCCGCATCATCGGCGACGAGGAGATCAAGCGCACCGTCGCGACCGAGCATCCGTATCGGGTATGGCTGGACGAGCACCTGGTGCACTTGAAGGACCTGCCGCCGGTCGCCGAACTGCCGCCGACCGCATCCCGATACGCTGCGGGCGCGACAGATCGCCTTCGGCTACACCTTCGAGGACCAGCGCACCCTGCTCGAGCCGATGGCGAAGAACGGCGTCGAAGCGGTCGGCTCGATGGGCAACGACACGCCGCTCGCGGCGCTGTCGGACCGGCCGCGCCTGCTCTACGACTACTTCAAGCAGCTGTTCGCCCAGGTGACCAACCCGCCGATCGACTGCATTCGCGAGGAGCTGATCACCGCCTCCGAGGTATGGCTCGGCTCCGAGGGCAACCTGCTGCGGCCGCAGCCCGCGGACTGCCGGCGGCTCGAGCTGAAGGGCCCGATCCTCACCAACGAGGAATTCGCCAAGGTGCGCCGGGTCGCCCTGCCCGGCCTCAAGGTCGGCACGCTCTCGATCCTGTTCCGCGCGACTCGCGGCGAGAAGGGACTCACCAAATCGGTGGAGGAGCTGTGCCTCGCCGCACGGCGCCTGATCGAGGACGAGGAAGTCAACATCCTGATCCTCAGCGACCGCGGCGTCAGCCGCGAGTTCGCCGCCGTGCCGGCGCTGCTCGCGGTGAGCGCGGTGCATCACTACCTGATCCACCAGGGGCTGCGCACGCGTGTCAGCCTCGCCCTCGAGACGGGCGAGGCGCGCGAGGTGCATCACTTCGCGCTCCTCATCGGCTTCGGCTGCTCGGTGGTCAACCCTTACCTGGCCTTCGAGACGCTGGAAGGCATGATCCACGAGGGGCTGGTGACGAATGTCGACGCCAAGCTGGCGTGCAAGAATTTCATCAAGGCCGCGACCAAGGGCGTCATCAAGGTGATGTCCAAGATGGGCATCTCCGCCATTCAGAGCTATCACGGCGCCCAGGTGTTCGAGGCCGTCGGCCTGCGCCAGGACATCATCGATCAATACTTCACCTGGACGGCCTCGCGCATCGGCGGCATCGGCATGGAGACCATCGCCCAGGAGGTGCTGCTGCGCCACCGCGCCGCCTTTCCCGACGCGCGAGACCAACGGCCACACGCTCGAGGCGGGCGGAATGTACCAGTGGCGGGTCGACGGCGAGCATCACCTGTTCAACCCGGAATCCATCCATCGGCTGCAGAAGGCCGTGCGCAGCGGCAGCTATGCCACCTACAAGTCGTACGCGAAGCTGATCGACGAGCAGTCGAAGACGCTCGCAACCCTGCGGGGACTGCTGGAGTTCGCCGCGTACGAGCCGCGTGCCGCTGGAGGAAGTCGAGCCGGTCGAGAGCATCCTCAAGCGCTTCAAGACCGGCGCCATGTCCTATGGCTCGATCAGCCAGGAAGCGCACGAGACGCTCGCGATCGCCATGAACCGCATCGGCGGCAAGAGCAACACCGGCGAAGGCGGCGAAGACCCCGAGCGCTACCGGCCGCTGCCGAACGGCGACTCGAAGAACAGCGCCATCAAGCAGGTGGCATCGGGCCGCTTCGGCGTCACCAGTCAATACCTCGTCAACGCGCGCGAGCTGCAGATCAAGATGGCGCAGGGCGCCAAGCCCGGCGAGGGCGGCCAGCTGCCGGGCACCAAGGTATATCCGTGGATTGCCAAGACCCGCCATACCACGGCGGGCGTCGGCCTGATCTCCCCTCCCCCGCATCATGACATCTACTCCATCGAGGACCTGGCGGAGCTCATCCACGACCTGAAGAACGCCAACCGCGAGGCACGCATCAGCGTCAAGCTGGTGTCGGAAGTCGGCGTCGGCACGATCGCCGCCGGCGTTGCCAAGGCGCACGCGGATGTCGTGCTGGTCAGCGGACACGACGGCGGCACGGGCGCCTCACCGCAGACGTCGATCGCGCATGCCGGTTTGCCGTGGGAGCTTGGGATCGCGGAGACCCATCAGACCCTGGTCCTCAACAACCTCCGCAGCCGCATCGCGGTGGAGGCGGACGGTCAGCTGAAGACCGGGCGCGACGTCGTCATCGCGGCCCTGCTCGGAGCGGAGGAATTCGGATTCGCGACCGCGCCGCTGGTGGCGGTGGGGTGCATCATGATGCGCGTCTGCCATCTGAACACCTGCCCGGCGGGCGTCGCCACCCAGGATCCGCGCCTGCGGGAGAAGTTCGCCGGCAAGCCGGAGCACGTGGTCAACTTCATGCGCTTCATCGCGCAGGACATGCGCGAGATCATGGCGCAGCTCGGCTTCCGCACCGTCGACGAGATGATCGGACGGGTCGATCGCCTCAGCCCGAAGAAGGCCGTCGATCACTGGAAAGCCAAAGGCTTCGACTTCAGCAACATCCTCTATCAGCCGGATGTCGGCGCCGAGGTCGGCCGCTTCCGCCAGATCGAGCAGGATCACGGCCTGGACAAGTCCCTGGACGTGACCACGCTGCTCGAGATCTGCCGGCCGGCCATCGAGCGCGGCGAACCGGTGCGCGCCGAGCTGCCGATCCGCAATGTCAACCGCGTGGTCGGCACCATCACCGGCAGCGAGATCACGCGCAAGTACGGACCGGAGGGCCTGCCCGAGGACACCATCCGGATCGGCTTCAAGGGCTCCGCCGGGCAGAGCTTCGGGGCATTCATGCCGCGCGGCATGACCTTCGTGCTGGAAGGCGACGCCAACGATCACCTCGGCAAGGGTCTTTCCGGCGGCCGGATCGTGGTCTTCCCGCCGGCCGGCTCGCCGTTCGCGCCGGAGGAGAACATCATCATCGGCAACGTCGGGCTCTACGGCGCCACCAGCGGCGAGGCCTATATCGGCGGCATGGCGGGCGAGCGCTTCGCCGTGCGCAACAGCGGCGCCGATGCGGTCGTGGAAGCGGTCGGCGACCATGGCTGCGAGTACATGACGGGCGGCCGCGTGGTCGTGCTCGGCCCGACAGGGCGCAACTTCGGTGCCGGCATGTCGGGCGGGATCGCCTACGTGCTCGATGAGACCGGCGGCTTCGCGGGCCAGGTCAACACCCAGATGGTGGGCATGGAGCAGTTGGAGGACCCGGAGGAGATCGCGCGCGTGCGCGGCATGATCGAGCGTCATCGCGACCTCGCGCGGCAGCGCCCGCGCGCGCTACGTGCTCGACAACTGGGAGCGGCTGTTGCCGCGCTTTCTCGCCGTCGTGCCGAAGGACTTCAAGCGCGCCGTCGCCTCGCTCAAGCGGGCGCACGCACAGGGCCTGACGGGCGATGAGGCCATCATGGTGGCCTTCGAAGAGAACGCGCGCGACCTCGCGCGCGTTGGTGGCAACTAATATGAGGCGCTGGATCCGGCCATCCTGTCCGTCCCAGCGCGGTCGCGAGCAAAAGCGCGGTTTTTGCTCGCGCCCGCCGCCAGCTGCGGCGGCGGGGCACAGCCCTGTGCCTGGGAGCGACTGAGCAATGGGCAAGCCGACTGGTTTCATCGAGTATCTGCGCGAGCTCCCCGTGGACCGCACGCCCGTCGAGCGCGTGCGCGACTGGAGCGAGTTCCACCATCACATGGACGAGAAGCGGCTGCGCAACCAGGCCGCGCGCTGCATGGACTGCGGCGTGCCGTTCTGCCACACGGGCAGGCTGATATCGGGCATGGCCTCCGGCTGCCCGGTGAACAACCTCATCCCGGAGTGGAACGACCTCGTCTACCGCGGCCTCTGGCGCGAAGCACTGCGAGCGCCTGCACAAGACCAACAACTTCCCGGAGTTCACCGGCCGCGTGTGCCCCGCGCCCTGCGAGGGCTCGTGCGTGCTCGGCATCAGCGCCCCGCCCGTCACCATCAAGAGCGTCGAGAACGCCATCGTCGACAAGGGCTGGGAGCAGGGCTGGATCGCGCCCGAGCCGCCTGCCGCGCGCACCGGCAAGCGGGTGGCGGTGATCGGCTCCGGGCCGGCCGGCCTCGCCGCGGCCGCGCAGTTGAACCGCGCCGGCCATGCCGTAACGGTGCTCGAGCGCGAAGACCGTCCCGGGGGCCTGCTGATGTACGGCATCCCAAACATGAAGCTCGACAAGAAGGAAGTAGTGCTGCGGCGCATCGAGCTGATGCAGCAGGAAGGCGTGAAGTTCGTATGCAACGCCAACGTCGGCGAGAATGTCGAGCCGATGCTGCTTCTCAAGGACTTCGACGCCATCGTCGTGTGCACGGGCGCCACCCAGGCGCGCGACCTGGCCGTCGAAAACCGCAAGCTCCAGGGCGTGCATCTTCGCCATGGACTATCTGACGGCAAGCACCAAGGCGCTGCTCAACGGGGGCGCGGACCACAGCCCCATCCACGCACGCGGCAAACACGTCGTCGTCGTCGGTGGCGGCGATACCGGCACCGACTGCGTCGCCACAGCGATGCGTCAGGGCTGCAAGAGCCTGACGCAGATCGAGATCATGGCCCGGCCGCCGCTGGAGCGCGCGGACGACAACCCGTGGCCGGAGTGGCCCAAGGTCTACAAGTTGGACTACGGACAGGAGGAGGCCGCGGCGAAGTTCGGCTCCGATCCGCGCGCCTACATCACGACGGTGAAGCGCCTGAACGGCGACGCCGACAGCGGCGTCCGCTCGCTCAGCACGGTCGACGGTCACCTGGCAGAAGGACTCCGCCGGGCGCTTCACGCCGGTGGACGTGCCGGGCAGCGAGCGCGAGATTCCGGCCGACCTGGTGCTGCTGGCGATGGGCTTCACCGGGCCGGAGCAGCCGCTGCTTGCCGAGCTCGGTGTGCGCACCGATGCCCGCTCGAACATCGAGGCCGAGCACGGCGTGTTCGCGACCAACGTGAAAGGCGTGTTCGCCGCGGGCGACTGCCGCCGCGGGCAGAGCCTGGTGGTGTGGGCGATCAACGAGGGGCGCGGCGCCGCGCGCGAGTGCGACCGCTACCTGATGGGCGGCTCGGACCTGCCTTAGTCATTGGCGGAAATCGTCGAGACGATTTCCGCGAGACCCTACACGGTTACCGCGGGCCAGGGAGCGGCCCATGGCTCCGCTCGTACACATAGAAGCAGACTGCAGGTATGAAGCGAACCGTACAGGAAGAGTTGCCTCTGGAGCCCGCGCGGGAGCGCGAGCAGCGAGCCGTCCGCGCGGCTGCGCGAGATTCCCTACAACTACACCTCCTTCTCCGACCGCGAGATCGTGATCCGCCTGCTCGGCGCGCAGCACTGGGCGCTGCTCGAGGAGCTGCGGCACGAGCGGCGCACCGGCCGCTCGGCGCGCATGCTGTACGAGGTGCTGGGCGACATCTGGGTGGTGCGCCGCAATCCCTACCTGCAGGACGACCTGCTCGAGAATCCAAGCGCCGCCGGCGACTGCTGGTCGAGGCGCTGCATCACCGGCTGACCGAGATCGACCGCCGCCGCGACGCCGGCGACACGAGCGCTATGCGCCGCGTCGGGCGAGCTGCTGCAGCGCCGCGCGCGAGGCGGTGCGCAGCTTCGAGACGCGACTTCGACGCCTGGGCGGCAGCTGCGTCGGCAAGTGCGCGCGCGTGCTGGGACGCCGGCACACGCGCGCGACAACATCCGCTTCGACGCCTATGCGCGCGTATCGCACGTCACCGATGCGACCGACTGGCGCGTCGAGTATCCCTTCGTGGTGCTGATGCCGGACGCGGAGGCGCGAGATCCCGGGCCTGGTGCGCGCCTGCATCGAGCTGGGCCTGACCATCATCCCGCGCGGCGGCGGCACCGGCTACACCGGCGGCGCCGTTCCGCTGACGCCGCTCGTCGGCGGTCATCAACACCGAGAAGCTCGAGCGCCTGGGCGCCGTCGAGCAGCATGCCGCTGCCCGGGCTGACGCGAGCCGTGCCGACGATCTTCTCCGAGGCCGGCGTCGTCACGCGGCGCGTGGCCGGTCGCCGCCGAGAAGCGGCGGACTGGTGTTCGCGGTCGATCCGACCTCGGCCGATGCCTCCTGCATCGGCGGCAACATCGCCATGAACGCCGGCGGCAAGAAGGCCGTGCTGTGGGGCACGGCGGTCGACAATCTGGCCTGGTGGCGCATGGTCGACTGCGACGGCAACTGGCTGGAGGTCAGCCGCCTCGACCACAACCGCGGCAAGATCCACGACGTCGAGACGGCGCGAGTTCGAGCTCGTCTGGAAGGACGGCCGGCAGCCGCCGGACGAGGCGCGCGGTGCTGCGCACGCGAGACGCTGCGCATTCCGGGCGCCAGCTTCCGCAAGGCGGGGCTCGGCAAGGATGTCACCGACAAGTTCCTCGGCGGCCTGCCCGGCGTGCAGAAGGAAGGCTGCGACGGCCTCATCACCGTCCGCGCGCTGGATTCTGCACCGCATGCCCGCGCACATACGCGCACCGTGTGCCTGGAGTTCTTCGGCCAGGCGCGCGATGCGATTCCGGCGATCGTCGAGATCAAGGACTACCTGGACGGCCTGGCGAGCGCGCGGCAGCGTGCGGCTCGCGGGCCTCGAGCACCTGGACGAGCGCTACCTGCGCGCGGTCGGCTACACCACCAAGTCCAAGCGCGGCGCGCTGCCGAAGATGGCGCTGTTCGGCGACATCGTCGGCGACGACGAGGCCGCGGTGGCCGCGGCCACCTCCGAGGTCGTGCGCATCGCCAATGCGCGCGGCGGCGAGGGCTTCGTCGCGGTCAGCGCCGAAGCGCGGCGCAAGTTCTGGCTCGACCGCGCCCGCACCGCCGCGATCGCCCGCCACACCAACGCCTTCAAGATCAACGAGGACGTGGTGCATCCCGCTGGCGCGCATGGGCGAGTACACCGACGCGATCGAGCGCATCAACATCGAGCTCTCCATCGCGCAACAAGCTCGAGCTGGTCGGCGAGCTCGCAGCGGTTGTTCGCCGCGCCGCTGCCGCTGGCGCGCGCCGAGGACGCGAGCTCGGACAGCTGCCCGACGCGGAGCTCATCGGCGAGCGGGCTGGCGCAGGCGCGCGCACTGCTGGCCGAGGTGCGCGCGCGCTGGGACTGGCTCGCGGCGCATCTGGACGCGCCGCTCGACGGCGGCGCTGCCGCAGCTGCGGGCGCTGGGCTACGAGACGCTGCTGCCGCAGCTGCGAGCGCCGGCTGCCGCGAGCACGCCGCGACTGCGTGTTCGATCTGCTGCAGGACCGCACGATCCGCGTCTCCTGGAAGCGCGAGCTGCGCGCGCCGCTGCAGCAGATCTTCGGCGGCCGCGTGTTCGCGCCGATTCTGGCGGCCTGCGAGGAGGCGCATCGGCGCGTGCTGCGCGGGCGCGTGTTCGTCGCGCTGCACATGCATGCCGGCGACGGCAACGTGCACACCAACATCCCGGTCAACTCGGACGACTACGAGATGCTGCAGGCGGCCACGGCGGCGGTCGCGCGCATCATGGGCATCGCGCGCCGGCTCGACGGCGTGATCTCCGGCGAGCACGGCATCGGCATCACCAAGCTCGAGTTCCTGCGACGACGCGGAGCTGCGCGGAGTTCCGCGCCTACAAGCAGCGCATCGATCCGCGAGGGCCGTTTCAACCGCGGCAAGCTGCTGCCGGGCGGCGACCTGCGCCAACGCCTACACGCCGAGCTTCAACCTGCTCGGGCACGAGTCGCTGATCATGCAGCAGTCGGACATCGGCTCGATCTCCGACTGCCATCAAGGACTGCCTGCGCTGCGGCAAGTGCAAGCCGGTGTGCGCCACCCACGTGCCGCGCGCCAACCTGCTCTACAGCCCGCGCAACAAGATCCTGGCGACCTCGCTGCTGATCGAGGCGTTCCTGTACGAGGAGCAGACGCGCCGCGGCGTGTAGCATCCGGCACTGGGACGAGTTCGCCGACGTCGGCCGACCACTGCACGGTGTGCCACAAGTGCGCCAGCGCCCTGCCCGGTCGACATCGACTTCGGCGACGTGTCGATGGCGATGCGCGACCTGCTGCGGCGCATGGGCAAGAAGCGCTTCAATCCCGGCACCGCCGCGGCCATGTTCTTCCTCAACGCGACCAGTCCCGAGACCATCCGCCTGGCGCGCAAGGTGATGATCGAGTGGGGCTACAGAGCTGCAGCGCGCCGGCGCACGGCCTGCTGCAGAGCGTGGCGCGGGCACAGACGCGCCGCCCGCCGGCCACCACCGGGCAAGCCGCCGCTGCGCGAGCAGGTGATCCACTTCGTCAACAAGCAAGATGCCGGGCGGCCTGCCGAAGAAGCACCGCGCGCGCGCTGCTCGACATCGAGAACCCGCGACTACGTGCCGATCATCCGCGACCCGGCCGCGACCAGCAGCGACACCGAGGCGGTGTTCTATTTCCCGGGCTGCGGCTCGGAGCGGCTGTTCTCGCAGGTGGGCCTCGCCACGCAGGCCATGCTGTGGCACGTCGGCGTGCAGACGGTGCTGCCGCCCGGCTATCTGTGCTGCGGCTATCCGCAGCGCGGCGCCGGCCAGTCCGACCGCGCGCGAGAAGATCACCACCGACAACCGCGTGCTGTTCCACCGCGTCGCCAACACGCTGAACTACCTGGACATCCGCACCGTGGTCGTGAGCTGCGGCACCTGCTACGACCAGCTGCAGGGCTACGAGTTCGAGGAGATCTTCCCCGGCTGCCGCATCATCGACATCCACGAATACCTGATGGAGAAGGGCGTGCGGCTCGAGGGCGTCACGGGGGTGCGCTACATGTACCACGACCCCTGCCACTCGCCGATGAAGAGCTACGATCCGCTGAAGGTCGTCAACTCGCTGATGAACGACGTCGCGCAACGGCCGCATCGAGAAGAACGACCGCTGCTGCGGCGAGTCCGGCACGCTGGCGATGACGCGGCCCGGACATCTCGACCCAGGTGCGGTTTCGCAAGGAAGAGGAGATGCGCGCGGGCGCGCGAGCAGCTGCGCGCGGCGGGTGCGCAGCGAGGTCAAGATGCTGACCTCCTGCCCCTCCTGCCTGCAGGGCCTGAAGCGCTACAACGACGACGCCGACTCGACGCCGACTACATCGTGGTCGAGATCGCCCGCCACGTGCTCGGCGAGAACTGGATGGCCGAGTACGTGGCGCGGGCCAACGCCGGCGGCATCGAGCGGGTGCTGGTCTAGCCGATACGGGTTAGACGATTTCGCGGCCCACGGCAACCTCACGTCTCAGCTCGCGATGCGCGCGGCCGCCTGTATCTACGGATTGCGGCACCAGCTCGACACGGTGGTCCCGCGTCCTTCCAGGCGAAGATCCCGCCCGTCAGCGGCCGAACGCGAATGCATCCCATGCGGATCAACTGTTGCGCGATCCGCGCGGCCGAGGCCTCATTCGGGCACGCGCAATAGACGATCACCTCGGCATCGAAAGGGACTGTCATGGTGCCGGAATCCAGTCGCAGCTTCTCCACCGGGATTGCGCCGGGGATGACGCCTTCGCGCTGCCGGCTCGCCGGCGCGAGCGCATCGATGATCACCGGCGCGGGTCCGCGATCGACCAGTTCCTTGAGCTCCGACACCGAGATGCTGCGACAGCCGCAGCTCCCGGAGGAGCGCGTATCGCTGCCAGATTTTCACGGCAATGAAGGCCACCAGCGCGACGGCGAGCAGCGCGACTCCCCAGTAGCCGAGCTCCGTCAACACCCCGAGGACCTGGCCCACTGCACCGTGGAACAGGACGCCGGCGCCGACGGCGGTGCCCGCCCAGAGAAAACTACCGATCAAATCGTAGAAAAAGAACCCCTCGAGACCGGCGCGGGACACGCCGGCCATCGCCGTGGCTACCAGTCCGAGTCCGGGAACGAACTTGGCGACGACGAGAATGCGCGTACCGAATCGGCCGAACCAACGTTCCGTATCCGACACGCAGGAGTCCGGCGAGAGCGACAGCATGCAGAGGATCTTGAGCGCTCGCGCACCGAGCCGGAACCCGGCCATATACCAGCCGAGATCGGCGATGAGAGCCGCGGCGACCGCGAGAGCGATCACCGCCGCAGCCGGGACGTGCCCATGAACCGAGATCGCGCCGGCGACGATCAGGACGGGAGTGACGGGATAGGGCACGCCCGCCTGCTGCAACAGCACCAGCAGGAAGAGAAGCGGCGGCCCGAGGCTTGCGACCCAATGTTGCATCTGACGCGAGCGACCCGCCGGTCCATCCGGCGGCGCCCGACTCCTACGTCAAGTCATGTGTGTAAACGATGAAGCCATGATTCTGCGCGACCTTGTCGTAGAGCGTGCGGCCGGGCAGGTTGGTGGTGTGCGTTTGCCAATACACGCGGCTACAGCCGGCGGCACGCGCGGCGTCGTAAACACCATGGATCAGCATCCTGCCGATGCCGAGGCCTCGCAGCTCCGGCACCGTGAAGAGATCCTGCAGATAACAGACATCGCGCAATCGGCTGGTGCTGCGATGGTAGAGGTAATGTGTCAGGCCAACCACCGTGCCCTCGCGCTCCGCAACCAGCGCGTGGACGGGTTCAGCGGCGGCGAAAAAGCGCTCCCAAGTCGCTTGTGTAACCGGTTCCGGCAACGCGGTCGCGCCGCTGCGGCCGTAGAATGCGTTGTAGCCGTCCCAGAGCGGGCGCCAGCCCTCATAGTCGGCGCGGCGGATGACTCTGATTTCGAGTCCGGCCGTTTTCGCTCGAGGAGCCTGCGATTGCGCGTCCACTGGACGGACTATATCAGGCGCCCCGGACCCGGGAGAATCGCTCGAAAGAGGCAAGTGCGCGGCACCACACTGGCAAGATGGGCGGCATGACTCTGCTCGCCGAACTCGTTCGCACTTCCTCCAGCGTACGCGCGACCTCCTCCCGCCTGGCGAAGGTCAGGGAAATCGCCCGTCTACTCGGCACGCTGTCTACGGAGGAGATCGGAATCGGCGTCAGCTATCTCGCTGGCGATTTGCCGCAGGGGCGCATCGGCGTCGGTTACGCGGCCCTGCAGGCCGCTGCGGCGGCAGCGGTGGCGGCACCCGGAGAGTCGAGCCTGTCAGTCGGGGAAACAGACCAATTGGTGACGGTCCTGGCGGGCATCCGCGGCGGCGGATCCGCCAAGCGCCGCGGCGCGGCGCTGAGCCATCTTCTCGCGCGGGCGACAGCCGAGGAGCGCACGTTCCTGCTCCGGCTGCTGACGGGAGAGTTGCGACAGGGAGCGCTGGCGGGAGTGATGATCGACGCAATCGCCGCGGCGTCTGACATCGCCGTCGCGGAGGTGCGGCGCGCTGCCATGTATGCCGGGTCCCTGGGCGGAGTTGCGCTGACCGCACTGACCGCCGGCGCGGCGGCCCTCGCGCGGTATCAGCTCCAGTTGTTCTCGCCGGTGGCACCGATGCTGGCGCAGACGGCGGCGGACGTCGAGGCGGCGCTGCAGGAATTGGGCGGCGGTAGTATTGCCGTGGAATGGAAGCTCGATGGTGCCCGCGTGCAGGCGCACAAAGAGGCTGATCGCGTACGCCTCTACACCCGGACTCTGAATGAGGTTACCGATGCGCTGCCGGAGATCGTCGCCGCGGTGCGCGCGCTTCCGGCGCAGGCGCTGGTGTTGGACGGCGAGGCCATCGCGCACGACGCCTCCGGCCGGCCGCACCCGTTCCAGATCACGATGCGCCGCTTCGGCCGCAAGCTCGAAGTCGACAAGCTGCTGACCGAGTTACCCGTCCGCGCTCACTTCTTCGACTGCCTGCGCCTCGACGATCGGAGTCTGGCGGATCGCCCGCTGCGCGAGCGCTCCGAGGCGCTCGCCGCCGTGGTGCCTGCGGCCTTGCGCGTGCCGCGCATCGTCACTGCCTCGGCGCCGGAGGCGCGCGCCTTCTACGAGGCGGCGCTGGCAGCCGGACACGAGGGCGTCATGGCGAAATCGCTCGACTCCTCGTACGAAGCCGGCAACCGGGGTGCCAGCTGGCTGAAAATCAAGCGTGCCCATACTCTCGATCTGGTGGTCCTGGCCGCCGAGTGGGGACACGGGCGCCGCACGGGCAAGCTGTCCAATCTGCACCTCGGCGCGCGCGATCGCGCCACGGGCCAGTACGTGATGTTGGGAAAGACCTTCAAGGGACTGACGGATGCGATGCTGGAGTGGCAGACGAGGGAGCTGCTGGCGCGCGAGGATCATCGCGACCAGTGGACGGTATACGTGCGTCCGGAGTTGGTTGTGGAGATCGCATTCAGTGATCTGCAAGCGAGCAGCCGCTACCCCGGCGGCATGGCGCTGCGGCTGGCGCGCGTGAAGCGTTATCGGGATGACAAGCCGGTGGCGGAGGCGGACGACCTGGAGGCCGTGCGGAAGATATTCGACGGAAACAACCAGCCGCTGAGTAGAAGCAGCATGAACGTCCAGTAGCCGAGGCCGACTGCAAGCCGAACCGGAATCGAGATGCTGTGGCTCGGCGAGATGAATCCTTCGATCAGCCCGGAGCCGAACAGCAGCAACGCGCAGGCGATGAGCAGCGGTCCGAGCTCGGCGCCGCGGCGACGCAAGGACTCGGCACGAGTGGCGAGCCGTGGCCGCATGAGCGACTCGCCGAGCGCCGTCCCGGCGGCCGCGGCCAGGCACATCACCGACAACTCCACGAATCCATGCGCCAGAATGAACCGCACCAGGCCGTGCGCCAGCCGGTACTGGTGGGTGAATGCCAGCAGTCCACCCAACATGAGGCCGTTGAAGGAGATCATGTAGAACGCGCCGAGCCCGAAGAGAATTCCGGAGCAGAAAGCGCCGAGCGTCACCACCACGTTGTTGGAGAAGATGCGGGCCGACAGCAGCGCCGGCGGCCCGAGACTGAAGAGTTGGTCGGTCCAGAGGTGCCCGCGCTCGACACCGTCGGTCATACGATCGCCCGCGATGATGCTCACCAGTGCCGGATAGGTTGCGACCAGCCACCAGCCGGCGAGCGCGCTCGCCACGAAGAGCGCCGCGATCCAAAGCGTGGCGGCGCGCACGGAGGCGGCAGCCGCGGGAATGTCATCGCGAAAGAGCTTCAGCAAACCGGCACGGCCAAACCTCGGTTGGCGGCCTATGGCGAGGTGCAGGGTGGCGCAGCCGCTCTCAAGCGCGGTTGCCAGAAAGCTGCCGGGCAGCAGCCGGCGAGCACTGGCGAGATGGCGCGCCAAGGCGCGGTAGGTCTGCAGAGTCCGCAGCGCCTCATCGACGCTGGCATGCGGGCGGCGCGGGGCGGCCGCCGTTTCGGCGGCGAGCGTCTGCCACTCGCTGGATCGGGCTTTTATCCAGACTGCGGCGCTGGGGTCACGATCCGCTGCCAAGCAGAGCCTCCAGTCGATTGTGCAAAGCGCTCTCGCTGGTCACTGAATCGCTCAGTGCGGGGAATTCCGGATCGAGCTTGGTCAATAGCGTGCGTGCCAGACCGGTGCGCTGCTCCTGCTCGAGATCCCGCCAGCGATCGAGCAGGTCCTGCACCAGACGCAGCGCTTCGAGCGGCAGCGCCGAATGCTGCATCGCCCGACCCAACCGGGCCAGCGACCGCGTCGCATCCTCTTCCTCCAACACCAGCACGGTCCCCGCGACCAGATCGCCGAGACGCACGCGGTTTTCAGTGAAGAGACAGCACGCCAGACCGACTATGTAAAATCCCGGCAGGCTGTCGATGAGGCGGAAGAGATTGCGCAGCAGAAGGGGACCGATCGTCGGGGTGGCACCTTCGACGGTCACGATGCGAGTCCCTGCCTTGCGCTTGCCGGGGGTGCGACCCCGCATCAGGACTTCGAGAACGGGGTGGTATAGAAAGTAGATCAGCGCCGCCAGGATCAGCAGGGGAATCGTGATCTTACTCGCCGACGCGCGCAGCTCAGGGGAAACGGGCAGGAGCCGGTACAGCATTGCCACCAGAATCAGCGTCAATGCGATCAGCAGGCGGATCAGCCAGTCGCTCAGAAAGGCATAGCTGCGCGTGCCGGGCCCTGCAATCCGCAGCGACATGTCGACACCCGTCAGACCCCTGACGATGAGCTCTTCCTCGGCCATGCGATATGAAAAAGTTGCCGCTCGAGGCTGAGCTTAGCTATTCTGGGGATTGAGGACAAGATACCGTGGGTAACGTGTCGGCTGCCCATGACAACAATCTGGAGCCATCATCATGAAGTACGTGGCACCATCAGGACCGCTCACCGTCGGGGGCGTTCTCGACAACTGGCTGCGGCTGTTTCGCGCCTCATTCGGCGCCTGCTGGCCGCTTGCGCTGCTGGTCGCAGTTGCCGGGGTGCTCCTGGAGTTCGCTATCACTCCGACATTGCCACCCCAGGGAGCGACGGCGTTTCAGAATTACATGCACTACTGGTCGTCGTTCCGCGGACGAACGACCCCCATCCTCGGCGAACTCGTCGTGTGGCTTACCACCACTGTGGTCTACGGCGCATTGCTCGCACAGCAGACGGCACTTGTCCGCGGTGAAGACAAGCTTTCGTTCGGAAATGCCTTGACCAAGGGACTGAATCGGTTACCGCAAGTGCTCCTGGGCAGCGTGCTGATCTTCTTGATCGTCATGGCGGTGTTTATTCCCGTCGGCATCGGTGCCGCAGTGGCGGTGCCGCTGCGACACTCCCCAATGGCCATGCCGGTCCTGGCGCTCCTGGTCATCGTGGCATTGATAGTATTGATCTACCTGATGGCACGGCTACAACTGTGGATGGCCGTGATGTTCAGCGAGAACCTGGGGGCCGCTTCATCTCTCGGGCGTAGTTGGGACCTCGTGAAGGGTCAATGGTGGCGCGTGACGGGCGTGACCTTCGTCGCCGGCGTCATCATTTGGATTTTGAGCGCGGCGATCGGCGTGATCGCCGGCTTGATCGTGGGAGTCAGTGCCATGCACGGCGCCACCGTGGATGTAATGCTTCGGCGGACGCAGCTCATCGGCGCCGCGGGGCAGATCTCTCAGTTACTGACCCTGCCGCTGCTCACTGCGATGTGGCTCGCGATTTATGGGGATGTGAGGTTGCGCCGCGAGGGGGGTGATCTGGCCACGCGTGCTGAGGCTCTGACCGGCAGCTGAGTCATGTCGGCCCGATGGAAGGTGGGGCTGTCCTTGCTTGCGCTCTCGATGGCCGGTCAGCTCAGGGCCGGGCCGCTGGCTCCGCAGGCCGTGATCGCCGGCTGCGTGTCACGGGCCGGCGCCTTAGCCGCCGGGATCTCGGCATTGAACAAGGCCTGTCCGGGTGTCGAGGATGCGCTGGCCCGACTCAAACTGACTGCGTCCATGCCGTCGGGTTGGCGGAAGACGCTTACCGCCCATGGACTTGCCGACGTCAACGCACTCCAGCAGCGCTACTCCGAATCACGCCCTTCGGAGCCGCCGAGGGCGGCATCCCTGCGGTCCATCGCCGCAGGTCTCGCACCCCGTCAGGCGCCGCTCACCTGGTGGGGCCGGGTCAAAGCCTGGATCCGTCGCTCGCTGCCGCAACCTCTGCAGCGGTGGCTGCGCTCCCTAGGCCCGCAGCTTCGGTCCACGCGACACCCGCAGGCGATTTTCCTCGGGCTCTTCGTGCTGGTCCTGACCGCGGTCGCCGCTGTTCTGACTTTCGAGCTGCGCGGCACGGGGTTTAACCGACTCCGCAGCGGCGCTGCGCCGCCACCGCGGCACAAACCCGCTAGCGCGGACTTCTCGGATTCCATGGGAGCGGGTCCCCTCGAGCAGGACTGGACGCGGCTGCGCGCGCAACCAGCACGGCTTCTGCGCCTGCTCGTCGAGACCCTGACACGCGCGCGCCGCCTCGAGCGCGACCGCTCTCTGACCTGTCGGGAGCTGGAGACCCGAGCGCGGTTCGAAACGGAAGCGGCGCGCGCGGGCTTCGCGCAGGTGGCGCTGCTCGCCGAGCGGCGAGCTCTATGGGCCGCCCGCCATCACCGTGGTTTCTGACGAAACGCTGCTCGATGCACAGACGCTGTACGCGCGACTGCTGGCGGCAGGCGGGAAAAGCGGGGAGGTCGCGTCAATGAAAGAGCGCTGGATCACGCTGCTTCTTGCCGCAGGAGCGCTCGCGGTTTTTTATGCGCTGTTCTTTCCCAAGCCGCAGCGGCAGCCGGTCATCGCATCCCTGCCGCTCTCGACCGACAAAGACCCGGCAGGTTACTGGGCACTGTGGCAATGGCTGGGTAAGCAGAGACATCCCGCGAATCAGCCTGCGGCTGCAATACGGCCACCTGGCTCGCTTGCTCGCGCGACCCGCGGGCAATCTGTTACTGATGACCATGCCGCAGCGCGTCACGGCTCGACGAGGACGAGATTACGGCGCTCGACAAGTGGGTGGCGCAGGGCAATACGGTACTGGTCGTGGCCGCTCTCGAGGACGAGCCGGCATGGTCCGTCGCAACTCTCGACTCGCTGATGACGGATCGACTGCAGCGAATGACCGGACTCCATTTTACCGCCCGCGCAGGCACAAGATCGGCCCTGAAGGCGCTGACGACCGGAACCAGCGACGCGCGGCCGCTGGGCGACTTCCCGTTGCTTGCCAATATCCGCCATATCACGACTCTCAGCTATCTGTCGCGATCCTGGAACGTCACCACGGCCGACGCGAGGCTGCCGCTGGCACTGGCAGCGCGCAGCGACAACGGCGATCCGATCCTGTATCTGGAGCGGGAAGGTGCCGGACAGGTCATCCTCTGCGCGGTGGCCAGCCCTTTTTCCAACGCTGGCGTGCTGCACGATGACAATGCGGCACTGTTGGCCAACATCATCGCCTGGTCGCGCGGCTCCGGAGGCGCCGTCGTCTTCGACGACGCGCACCAGGGGCTCACCGCGTACTACGACGCCAAGGCGTTCTTCGCCGACCCGCGGCTGCACGCGACTCTGGGTTGGATCGTGTTGCTCTGGCTCGCCTTCGTCCTCGGTCCGCAGCCGCTGCGCGTGCGGCGGCACGAGTGGCAGCCGCTCGATGAGGCCGTCTATGTGGAGGCGAGTGCCCGCTATCTTGCCGCGGTCGTGCGACCAGGCGATGCGGCGCAGCGTCTGATCGAGGACTTCCTCGATTGGTTGCGGGCCCGATTGCGCCTCGACCCGGGAGACTCAGGTCACGCGGCGGCAGCCATCTGGCAATGGCTCGGGGCCCAGGCGACCGTTTCGGCCGCCGACCGGCGCGAGTTGCAGGCCTGCTACGCGAGCGCCTGCGCCGGCGAGCGGATCAAACTCACCCGACTGCAGAATCTTCTGGCACAACTTCGCGAGAACCTCTCATGACGCGCGCTTCAGGACCTCGAGACCCGGATTCAACAGCGGCTGGACGGCACGGTGATCGGCATGCGGGACCTGATCCGCGCGCTGTTCATCGCGATCGTCGCGCGCGGGCACGTGCTGGTGGAAGGGCCGCCGGGGCTCGGCAAGACGCTTCTAGGCAAGTCGCTCGCCGCCGCGCTCTCGGGCCGCTTCACGCGTATCCAGGGCACCGCCGATCTGATGCCGGCCGATATGACAGGCGTGCACGTATTCGATGAAAAGAGCCGTGAGTTCGTGCTGCATCCCGGCCCGATCTTCACCGATGTGCTGCTGGTCGATGAGATCAATCGCGCGGGCCCCAAGACCCAGTCGGCGCTTCTCGAGGCGATGGCGGAACGGCAGGTGACGATAGACCGCAGGACGTATGCGCTGCCGCGCGACTTCCTGGTCATCGCGACACAGAATCCGCATGAGTACGAAGGTACCTTTCCACTGCCGGAATCGCAGCTCGACCGGTTCATGATGCGCGTCGACGTGACGTTCCCCGGGACGGAGGATGAGGCAGCGGTTCTCGGCCGCTACGGCACCATCGCGGCCAATGGCAGTCGCGGCCGACAAGGGGCCACCTAGCGATATCACGGCGCAGCAGATCGACGCGGCCCGGGAGTGCGCCGACCTGGCGCATGTCTCTACCCGAGCTGCTGACCTACATTCTCGCCATCGCCACAGCTTCGCGCGAGCACGCGCAGATTGCGCTCGGACTCTCTACTCGCGGGTCGCTCGCGCTGCTCTTGGCCGCGCGCGTCGCCGCGGGATTGCGGGGCTCGGAATTCGTCACACCGGACGACGTCAAGCTGGTAGTCCCTTGGATCGTACCTCATCGGCTGACGCTCTCTTCGGAAGCGGCGCTCGAGGGGCGCACTGACCGCGAGCTCACGCGCGATCTGCTCGAACGCGTCCCGGTACCCAGGTGAGGCGCACCCCGTGAGCCTGAGGCGCAACGCGCTGCTGCTGATCGCACTCGCGGGTTTGCTCGCGGTCATGGGAGAGTGGAGCGTGGCGCTCACACGGTGGTGGTGTCTGCCGGCCGGAGCATTGCTGCTTGGCCTCGCTTACGAAGCGGCGGCGCTCGGCCGCATCCGGTTGGACCTGCGGCTCGCGAGCGCCGAGCGCTGGCATCTCGGGCGGCCACAGCAGGTGCATTTCGTGTTTAGTCAAAGCACCGTTCGCGCGTTGGAAATCGAAGCGGCGCTCGCCGTACCGGAGCAGATCGGAGCCGAGCCGCGGGTCGAGACTCTCAAGCTGCTGCGTGGCCTCGAAACCTCCACCAGCCTCGAAGCCGTCGGCCGCCGGTTGGGGGCCGTGACATGGCCGCCGCCCACCGTCCGCATCGGCGGTGCGTTGACTCTCGCCTGGTGGTCGAAAGGCGTCGCCGCGAGCCACATCGTGACCATCGTTCCCGACCTGCTGGTGCGGTCCGGATCGACTCGCGGCAGCCGCGGCTCGGGTGAGCAGCGCGCGCGAACGACTGGAGCCGGTACGGAAATATTGCAGCTGCGCGAGTATCGCCAGGGCGATCCGCTTCGCGTCATCGACTGGAAGGCGAGTGCCCGGCGGGGGCGTCCGATCAGCCGGGACATGACCGAGGACCAGCACCTGGAGATCATCGTCGCGGTCGACGCGGGACGCGCAAGCGGTCTCGCGGCGGGAGAGGTCGACCGCCTGAGCCTATATATCAATGTGGCAGCGCGGCTTGCGCAGCGGGCAGCGGAGTTGGGTGACGCGGTCGGTCTGCTGCTGTTCGCGGGCCAGCCAATTGCAGCAGCTCGCTCCGGCGCGAGGCGACGCCGCCGTGGGGCGCATCCGCAGACTCCTCGTCGGCCGGGCGCGTGGACGCAGCCGAGTCCAATCCCGTGCTTGCGGCGGCCCGCATCCGGACTCTCGCCCATCGCCGCAGTCTCGTCGTTTTGCTTACGGACCTCGAAGACGCCTCGGCTATCGAGCAGCTGACTCAGGCAGTGAGGCTGCTGAGCCCCAAGCACTTCGCGCTGATTGCGGGCCTCGAGAGCGCGCGCATCGCCGCACTTGTCGAAGCGAGAGTCAGCGAGCCGGCTGGAGCCTACCGGGCGCTGGCGGCGGTCGAATACTGCAACTCGGTTGCCGCCAACGTGCGGGCACTGCGGTCTCTCGGTGCGGCGGCAATCACCGCACGATCGGAGCACCTCGACCGCGCCGTCGTCGACGCCTATCGGGAACACCGTTGGCGGCGCCGAGTTTGAAGCGGGCTTGCGCCCCACAGTCAGAGATTGATCGTCTCCGTCGCGACGCCGCTCGGTGGCTTTTGCCACGGCCTCCGTGCGCGTGTTCGCGCCGAGCTTACGGAACACGGATTCGACGTGAAATTTGACGGTATGCAGTGAGATGCCCAGGCGGCGGGCAATGGCCTTATTGGTCAGGCCATCCGCGATGGCGTCGAGGATCTGCGCCTCGCGAGGCGTCAGAAGTGTCCGTGCTTCGGCCTCCTGAACGGCGCTGAACCCCGGCGTGCGTGCAGCCGGAGATCTGACGATGAGGCCCTGCGCCACGGCACGCAGGGCGGCGTCGATCTCACCGGCCCCTGCGTTCTCGGCAGAAGTCCCTCCGCGTCGGTATCCGTGCCGCCCAGGACCACCGCGGGATAGCGCCCCTCCTCTGGCCGATGTTGATCGGCGAGCACGACGTCCGGGTCGTCGTCGCTATCGACGACCTCGTGGCCCAACGCACTGCAGCCAACTGCGTCATCGTGGCGATGCGCTCCTCGCCGCGGGCCGCGATCGCGACACGGAGGCTGCCCGCGAGCGACCCGACGGCGGGCTCCGTCATGCCTCGGGCCGCTCCGTGATCGTGGCCTCGACGGGGATCACCGCACCACCACGAATCAGGCGCAGCGATACTGACTTGCCGACGCTGTCGCTGCCGAGGTGCGCGACGACGCTGCGCAAGCGGCGCGCGGATGTGCCGTCGACAGAGAGGACGATGTCGCCGGGGACGAGGCCGGCCTTGGCCGCGGGACCCTCGGGGCTGAGCGACATGACCATGAGGCCGGTTGCCTCGCCGGCGGCCGCACGCAACTCATCGGGAACCGCGACCGGGCGCAGCGCGACTCCGAGCCAGCCGCGCGGCACGCGCCCGCTCGTCAGCAGGACGGGCGCGATGCGCTCCACGGTTGCGGCGGGAATCACCAGGATCTGTCCGCGCGGACCGAAGGTCGTCATGCCGATCCAGCCGCCGGCCGCATCGAATGCGGGGCCGCCCTCCTCGCTGGCGGCGAGTCGGATGTCGAGCTGAATGCGTGCCTCGATCCGGCCGCCCCGCATGCTGTGCCACTCGGGGCCGACCGCATTCACCATGCCGAGCCTGGCGCTCGGGCGGCCGCCGCCGTCCGAGCCTGCCGCGATGACAAGGGCACCAACCTGAGGCACGGAGGCCGCGAGCGTTGGCAGCCCGCAGCCGCTCTCTCGAGCCGGATGACGGCCACATTGGTGGCTGGATCTCGTCCCGGCCAGCTTACCGGACACGGCGGAGCCATCGGCAAGGACGGCCTCGAACGCATCGCCATCCGGAAGCGATTGCTCCGAGGTCACGAGCACATCACTCCGCCACAGGATCGCGCCGAGATGCGCCCTGTCCGATAGTTTGAGCGCGGCCACGCTGTCACGCGCGGCGGCGACGCGAGCCGCCAACACGTCGGAGAGCGCGCCGAGAAGGTTGGGTTCCTGAGTCATGGGAATCTCCGCTCTAGGATACCGGAAGTCTGGTGCGCCGCCACCTCGAGGCGGTACCGGCCGGACGACCGGGCCCGACCCGGCCGTTTGACCGGGTGGAAAACCCGCAGCCGGCCCCGATGCTGCAAGGATGCCTGATACCGAAGTCATCGAGCCGGAGCTCGACCCCTATTCGCGGCTCGTGGCGCAGAGCGTCGAGCGCATCAGCCCTGCGGTCGCCGGCATCGAAGCACGCGCGGCGAACGGTCGCGCACGAGGCACGGGCTCAGGTGTTGTCTACACCCCCGATGGCTATCTCCTGACGAACAGCCACGTGGCGCAGCGCGCGGACACCGCGGTGGTCTCACTGTCGGATGGTCGCACCTGTGAGGCAGCGCGAGTAGGCGACGACCCGGCCACCGATCTCGCGGTTCTGCGATTGAGCGGCAGCGGCTTTCCGCACGCCGCGTTCGGCAGCTCGGCGAGCCTGCGTGTCGGCCAGCTGGTGATCGCGGTGGGCAATCCTCTCGGCTATCAGGCCAGCGTGACCGCCGGGATCGTCAGCGCCCTGGGACGCACGCTGCGCACGGCGTCGGGGCGCCTGATCGAGAGCGTGATTCAAACCGATGCGCCGCTCAATCCCGGGAACTCCGGTGGCCCGCTCGCCGACACGGCGGGTCGGGTGATCGGCATCAACACCGCGGTGGCCGGTGGCGCCCAGGGGATTTGTTTTGCCATCGGCATCGACACCGCCATCGAGGTCGCCTATCAACTGATGCGCCACGGGCGCGTACGGCGTAGCCGCCTGAAGCTCGCAGGCCAGACGATCGCGCTCGACCGGCGGGTGCTGCGCGCTCTCGAGCGGACGGAACCGGCGGCGGTGATGGTCTCTGAGGTCCTGCCGGACGGTCCGGCGCAGCGTGCCGGGCTCGAGCGCGGCGACCTCCTGCTGCGAGCTCGATGGCGAGTCCATCACGGGGGTCGACCGCCTGCATCGTCTTCTCACCGCGGAGCGCGCCGGACGTGAAGTCGAGATTCGGCTGCTGCGCCGCGGCAAACGGCAATCGCTCACGCATGGTTCCGGAAGCCGACTGAGCGTTCCTCGAGACGCGCTGCGGAAAATCGCGAGCGCCGACTACAGAAAATCGCCAGATGCGGCGAGCGGCGTCTCGCAAGCGGCACAGGTGGTGCCGGAAGCCCTCGGATGGATGGCACCGTTGGCGCCGCCGCGTAATAATCCCCGTCCCGCGACACAGCACCGACTCGCGATGAGACAACAACACCGGCGCCCCATGAGGATTGCGATACTCGTGCCGCTCTTCGCGGCCGCGACAGTGTGGGCTGGCAGAGCACCTGGCCAGGAAGCGCCCACGCTCAGCGATGTCGTCGTCACCGCGACTCGCGTCGCGATGCCGGCCTATGACGTCCCGGCCTCCATCAGCGACGTCCCTGTCGCGGAACTGCAGGACGACGCGCTCGGAATCAATCTTTCCGACGACATCGGCTTCGTCCCCGGCCTGCTCGCATTCGACCGCCACAACTATGCGCAGGACCAGCAGGTATCGATTCGTGGCATCGGCTCGAACTCCACCTTCGGCATAAGCGGCGTGCGCATCTACCAGGACGGCATTCCGCAGACAGGTCCCGACGGTCAGGGTCAGATCTCGCAGTTCAATCTCGATTCCGCGCAGCGCGTCGAGGTGCTGGAGGGTCCGTTCTCCGCGCTCTATGGCAACGCCGCCGGCGGAGTGATCCAGATCTTCACGGCCGACGGCATCGCCCCGGCGAGATTCGCACGAATCTGGGCTATGGCAGCTTCGGTCAGGTACGCGCCGGAGTCGACGCTGGCGATGCGATCGGGCCGCTCGACTACAATGTCGACCTGACGCACTTCTCCTGGGGCGGCTTTCGGCCGCACCAGGACGCGCACAATGATTCCTTCAACTCCAAGGTGGATTACACCTTCGGACCGCGCAACAAGCTGACCTTCGTCGCCAACATCGTGTCCCGGCCGGGCGCGGACGATCCGCTCGGCCTCACCGCCGCCCAGTTCGCGGCCAATCCCGATCAGACCGCCCCCACGGCACTGGCATTCGATACCCGCAAGGGCCTCGAGCAGCAGCAAGGCGGCCTCATCTACAACCTCGGGCTGACCGAACACCAGTCCATCCGGCTGATGGGCTACTACGGTCACCGCACCGTGCTGCAATATCTTGCCATTCCCGTCGCTGCCCAGAAGGCGCCGACCAGCTCGGGAGGCGTGATCGCACTCGACCGCGACTACGGCGGCGGCGACACCCGTTGGACATGGCAGGGGCCGGTCGCCGGCCGGCCGCTCTCCTGGGTGGCCGGGGTGAGCTTCGACACCCAGAACGAGCTGCGCCGCGGCTACAACAATTTCTCCGGCAGTCTGCTCGGCACCGAGGGCACCCTGCGGCGCGACGAGAACGACATCGCCAGGGACATCGACGAGTACACGCAGGCGAGCTGGGACTTCGCGCCGGCTTGGACGCTGACCGCGGGCGCGCGCCACAGCGAAGTCCGCTTCATCTCAGTGGACCATTACATCACCGCGACCAACGGCAATGACAGCGGCGGAATCGCCTACACCGCCACATCGCCCGTCGCCGGGCTACTCTTTGCGGCGCGGCCGTGGATGCATCTCTATGCATCGTACGGCAAGGGCTTCGAGACGCCGCTCGACTCCGAGCTCGCCTATCGGCCCGACGGTACGCCGGGACTTGAACTTGGCGCTGCGGCCGGCGCGCAGCAACAACGGCGAGGTCGGCGCCAAGTTCGCGGCCGGCGGCGCTTTCTCGGCGGATGTTGCCGCGTTCGACACGCGCACCGACGATGAGATCGTAGTCGCCACCAACGCCGGCGGGCGCTCCACCTACCAGAACGCCGGCCGCACACGCCGCAGCGGCGCCCAGGGATCGATCGACTATCGCTTCGCCGAAAAATGGCGGGCCCAGATTGCCTATACGTACGTCGCCGCGCTATACATCGACGGCTATCTGACCTGCGCCGCGGCGCCTTGTATCACGCCGGCGCTGCAGATCAGCTCCGGTAACCGCTTGCCCGGCGTCCCACGCAGCAATGCCTATGCGCGACTCAGCTGGGGCGGCGAGGTCGGCTGGAACGCCAATGTCAGCGCCCAGTACATGAGCAACATCGCCGCCAACGATGCCAACACGGCATTCACGCCCTCCTATGCCGTATTCAACGTCGCGGGCGGCTACGGCGCGGACTTCGGCTCGACCCTGCTGAAGGCTTTCGTGCGCATCAACAACCTGTTCGACCGGCGGTACGTGGGCTCGGTCATCGTGGACGACTCCAACGCCGGTTACTTCGAGCCGGCGCCGGGATTCAACGTGTTCGCGGGCCTGACGGCGACGTTCCGCTGACCGCGGTCCGGGCGTCAGCGCTTCAATTTCGAATCGAAGAGCGCGAGCATCGTCTGCCAATGACGCTCCGAAGCGGCGGCATCGTACACGGAGAAGTCGGAGAAGACCCAACCGTGCTTGGCCGCGTAGGTCTCGATCTTGTGATCGACGCCGGCGTCTGTCAGCGCTTTCTCCAGACGCGCCTTCATGTCGTCCGGAAAGGACTGATCCTCGATCGCGGCCCCGACATAGACGCGCGCTTTCATCTTCGGGGCAAGCAGATGCGGACTGTCCGGATCATCGTTGGCGAGCCGGCCGCCGTGATAGGAGGCGGCCGCCACGATGCGCTCCGGGTAGGTCCCGGCCGCAATGAGCGCCAGCCGTCCGCCCATGCAATAGCCGGTGACGCCGATGCCGCCCGGCCTGACGTCGCGCTGCGCCGACAGAAAATCGAGAAACGCGCGGCATGTCCGCCATGACATTGGCCGAGGATGCGGCCGGGAAGAACTTCTCCATCAGCACTTTGCGCTTCTCGGGATCGGCGAACAGGGTCTTCGGGTCCATGGGCTCGTACGGACCGGCGCGGTAGAAGAGATCCGGCAGCAGCACGAAATAGCCGTGGCGTCGCCAGCCTCTCGCCGAGTTGCAGCATGGCCGGGCGGATGCCGGGGCCATCCATGAAGACGAGCACCGCGGGCCAGGGGCCGGCACCGGCGGGACGATAGACGTAGCTCGGGCAGAGCCCGTCACGAGTCTCGATATCGATCTTGCTCATCCGTGCGTTTTAGCATTCCGCGAGCGGCCGGGCTAGGGATGAGGCGGCCGCGGTGTGGAACGGACGGGTGGCGCGGGCAGTTATCGTGGGGTGACGGCTCGGCCAGGTCTCCACCTTTCAGCCGTTGTTCGGCGCGCGCGCACTCGCGGATTGGATCCGTCGGGGCGGGACGCCTGCTCGCGCACCGCCCGGCTACGGCCTGCGGTTGCGCTGGCACGCGCATTGGTTCGAGCTCAATTGGCGGACGCAGCTCGAGCGGAAGCCCCCCGCGGGCGCTGCCGGCCGATCCCGTGTTCATCCTCGGCCTCTGGCGCTCGGGCACGACGGTGCTGCACGAGCTGGTGAACGCGTGTGGCGGCTGGGTGACACCCCAGACCTGGCAATGCTTCCATCCATCGACCTGTTTCCTCACGGGACCGCCGGCGCAGGCGACGGCCATGCAGCGCCCGATGGATCGAGGGCCTGATCGCCACCGAAGGTCCGCAGGAAGATGAGTTCGCGCTCCTCCTCCTCGGTGAGCCCTCGATCTACCGCGGACTGATCGATCCCAGGCGCCTGCCCGAATGCGGCGGCGCGGCGTGGTCGGGAAGTGACCCGTCAGCCGGCAAGTCTCGAGCGATGGCAGTCGTTCGTGCGCAAGCGTCGCCGGCAGCAGCGGCGCGCGACTCTTGCTGAAGTCACCGGGTCATACCTTCCGCATCCCAACGCTGCGGCGGCTCTTTCCGCGGGCTCGCTTCATCTGGATGGGCCGGCATCCCGGCGAGGTGCTGGCGTCGAACCTGAGAATGTGGACAGCGATGACGAATGTATACGCGCTGTGGGAGTGCCCCGGCGACATCCTCCAGCGGATTCCTGCGCGAGGCCATGCGGGCCTGCAGCGCGGTGCTCGAGCGCTGCATTGCAGAGATGACACGCGAGCAGATGCTCTGGGTCGATTTCGAGGCGCTGCAGACCGACCCGGAGCGGGTCCTGCGGCAAATCCTGCACTTCATCGGCGGCCGGCCCGGCCGCGACGAGCGTTCGCTCAGCGCCGATATCGAAGCGGCGCTCGCCGCAGTGCCGATTCACCGGGGCGAGCGCGCAGCGATGCCGGATGATGAGTCCGTGCTGCAGCTCGACCGCATGATGCGCGCGGCCCGGCGCCGGTTTGGCGAGAGCGGAGGCTGACGGGTACAACCCTTGCTCATTTTTCGGTATGAAGCGCACGACCCTCATCGGCATGGCCGCTGTTACCGCCGTGCTCGCCTTGATGCCCCTGAAGCCGGCCTACGCGTACCTCGATCCGAACTCGGCGGGCACCCTTTACCAGTTCCTGTTCCCGGTGCTCATTGCGATCGGCTCCGCATTCGCATTTCTGCGACGCACGATCGTACGTGCCTGTACGAAGGTGGCGCACGCGGTGGTGACGATTGTGCGCGGTGGCCGCGGCAAGGGATCGCAAGGGAGCAGGGATGCAGGCGGACATGCCGAATGATGATCTTACGGGCGTGGCGCATCGCCGCCCTGCCCTGCCTCGCGGTCCTCGGAATCGCGCTGCCGCTGACATTCGCCAGCCACTGCGAATCGTATCTCTACGACTTCCGCGCCATCGACCTGGTGCCGCTCTATGCGACCGCATGGCTGATTCTCGCCGCCGTGGTCATCCCCTTCTGGGTTCTGGCGACCGCCGGGGCTGCTGGGACTCGAGGCCCTGCGTCGCCCCCCGGGCCGATTCATCGCGGGCATGCTCCGCGTTTTGCTGCTGATGCTGACGGCGGCCGTCATTCTCGCAACCCTGTTCCACTGCCTGCGGACATGGCTTGGAACGTTCGGACGCGGACTGCCTCTGTCCCCGAATGCCGAATTCACCCTGATCCTCCTGGTCAGCATCGTCGCGGCCGTCACGGTGAAAGGGCGCTCGCTGCTGCGATCAGTCGGCCCAATCGCCGCGGTGTGCACCGTGGCTGGCGTGCTGTCGCTGGTCACTCTGCCGTTCGATGGTTGGCCGCAGGGCAGTGCGCAGGCAGCCGCACGTTCGGCGCCCCGCTATTCCACCACGTCGCGGCAGGACCACAGCGGCCTCGCAGGTCCAATGGAGATCTCGGCAACGACCCCGGCAACGGGCACCGCACGTCCTAACATCGTCATCCTGTCGATAGACGCGCTTTCGGCGCAACACATGTCGGTCTACGGCTACTCGCGACCGACGACTCCGATGCTCGCGAATTTCGCCCGCGGCGCCGTTGTGTTCAACCGGGCCTATTCCAACAGCAATTTCACGACGCCGGGAATTGCCAGCATCCTCACGGGAACGCTGCCGTGGACACATCGCGCGCTCCAGTTGGCCGTCTGGCCGCGTGACCCCGACGCGCGTCACCTCGCTCCCGGCTGTACTGAGTCGTGCGGGGTACACGATGGGGTATGTATCCACCAACGCTTATGCCGGCGCGACCGAGCAAGGCTTTCGTCAGTACTTTACATTTGCGCGCACGGATCGCTTGGGGCACGTGACCCTGTGTGCGGACGGCCTGTCCGCCTATTTGCGATACGTCTGTGCTGCGTCGGAACTGGCCCCCCTGGAGGAAATGGAAGGCTTTGCCGCCCGATTCCGTTCCCCGGTGGACAACGAGGATCACGATCCGCGGCTCGCGACCGAGCCGGCGCTGCAATGGCTGGCGACCGTCGACCGCAGCAAGCCGGTCTTCCTCTGGGTGCATCTGTTTCCGCCGCACTCCCCCTATGCCGCGCCCTCGCCCTGGCTCGGCGAATTCGATGATTCACCGGATGACCGCGACGTCGCGGAGACCGAGCCGAGCTGGGGGTGGATCCAGATCGCAGCTCTCGAGCGAGCAGGTGTATATGCTCGAAGCCCGATACGACGAAGCCATGGTGTTCTCGGATTATTACTCGGGCCCGTTCCTGCAGCGCGTGCTGCAGCTGCTAGGACCCAACACCGCGATCGTCGTCACCGCCGACCATGGCGAGAGCTTCTCGCACAGCTACGGCGCGCACACCGGGCCCGGGCTCTACAACGAGATCACCAACATCCCGCTCATCCTCAAGCTGCCGGGTGAGACCGCGGGTCGACGCTGCGACGACGTCGTGCAGCAGGCCGATATCGCGCCGACCCTCGCCGCATTGGCCGGCGTCCCCGCGCCCGCATCGTGGCCAGGCCGGTCGCTGGTCGATGCCTGTGCTCCCGGTGCGGCCGACCCGGTGCCAACGCGCCCCATCTTCACCATGAATTTCGAGCAGAATCCGCGCTTTGCGGCGCTGCGGACCGGCTCGGTCGCGGTTATCGAGGGCCGCTGGAAACTCATTCACTATATGGGCAAGCTGCACTATCCTTTCATGCCGGCGCTGCACGATGAGCTCTATGATGTCGTTTCCGATCCCGAACGAGCTGCACGATCTTGCCGCGCAGCAGCCCGCGGTGGTGCAGCGGCTGTTGGGCCTGATCAACTCGGCGCTGGCGCAACACGGCGGGCGGGTGATACCGGGCAGCCCCACCGCGGCGCCGATGCCCATCGCCGCCGGAGCAGAGCGCGGCCATCCAGAAGCCGAGCGCCATGGCGGGCGGCGAGGTAGCGGCAGGCGCCCCGTAACGACGCCCCGGATCCGGCGGAGCGGTTGCATGCGACTGCTGTACATCGACATCGATACCCTGCGGGCCGATCACCTCGGCTGCTACGGCTATCACCGCGCCACCAGCCCCAACATCGACCGCATCGCCGCGGCCGGCATCGTCTTCGAGAACGTCTATGCCTCGGACGTGCCCTGCCTTCCGAGCCGCACGGCCCTGCTGACCGGCCGCTTCGGGATCCACAACGGCGTCGTCAACCACGGCGGCACCGATGCCGACCCGGCCATCGACGGGCCGCAGCGAGGGTTCTTCTCCCGCCTGCACCTCGATTCATTTCCGAACCGCCTGCGGGAGAACGGACTGCGAACGGTGACCGTGAGCTCCTTCGCGCACCGTCATTCGGCTTTTCACTGGCACGCGGGCTTCGATGAGACCTACAACGTCGGCAAGTGGGGCATGGAGACCGCGGAGGATGTGTATGTCGTCGCCTCCGACTGGCTGCGGCGCCGCGGGCGCGAGGACGACTGGTTCCTGCACGTGCACCTGTGGGACCCGCACACGCCCTATCGCGCGGCGGCCTCGTATGGAGAGCCCTTCAGGGACTCGCCGACCCCGGGGTGGCTGACCGAGGAAGTGCGCGCCCGGCACTGGCGGGGCTGCGGACCTCACAGCGCGCAGGAAGGTCGCGGCTTCAGTCCGAACGAGTATGACCGCGCGCACTACCCCCGCCAGCCGCAGGAGATGGCCGGCATGGCGGCGGTGCGCGCGATGTTCGACGGCTACGATGTCGGCGTGCTTGCCGCGGACCGCTGCGTCGGCAGACTGTTGCAGCTCCTCGGGGAGCTGGGAGTCGAGAGCGATACGGCGATCATGGTCTCGGCCGATCACGGCGAGACGCTGGGCGAGCTCAACATCTACTGCGATCATCAGACCGCGGACGAGCATACGACGCACGTGCCGCTGATTCTCAGATGGCCCGGCCTCGGACCCGGCAGGCGGCGCGCGCTGCACTACCAGATCGACGTCACCGCAACCCTGCTCGAGCTGCTGGGCGAGAAGGTCCCGGAGAGCTGGGACGGGCAATCCTTCGCCGCGAGTCTGCAGCAGCGGCGGCGACGTCGGCCGCGATCATCTCGATCGTGTCACAGGGCGCCTGGACCTGTCAGCGCGGGCGTCCGCTTCGAGCACTGGATGCTGATCAACACCCTGCACGGCGGCTACCACCTGTTCGACGACGTCATGCTGTTCGATCTCGCCAGCGACCCCTTCGAGCAGCACGATGTTGCGCTCGAGCGCGCGGACGTGGCGGCCCGTGGGCTCACGCTGCTGTCGCATTGGCACACCGCGATGGTGCGCAATGCCGGCGCGCGGGCGCGATCCGCTGGAGAACGTGGTCCTGGAAGGCGGACCGTTCCACGTGCGCGGGGAGCTGCCGCGCTATCTCGAGCGGCTGCGGGCGACGGGACGGGGCGAGCTGGCGGCGGCGCTCGCCGCAAGATATCGCTGAGGCGCTCAGCGCATCTGCCGCCAGTCGCGGACGAATTCCTCCAACCCGGACGGATCGAGGTCGGAGACGGCGGCGAACGACATGGCGTTCGCCTCCCAGTGCAGCCACGTTGTAGCCGTCACGGCCGGCGCGCGCGGGCACGCCGGGGCCGGCCGGAAGCCGGCCAGACGAAAAGCTCGATGACGTGCTTGCCGTGCGAGTAGACGAGCACCGCGACGCTGCCGCCGGCGAGGTAATCGAGCCGGCCGCCGTCAGCGGAAATCCCTGCGGCGGCCAGATCCTTGACCGGCGGCGCGAAATCCAGCCTGCCGTCGAACCAGGGCTTGACCGTATGCTGATTGGTCGACACGACATCCAACAGATGCCCTGGCTGCAGCGCTCTGACATGGTCGTCGACGAGCGCCGCGACGATGTCGGGACGTCCGAGCGGAAGCAGCGTCAGCACGATCGCCGCGGCGAGCGCCGCGCCCGCGCCGAAGGTCGCCAGTCCGCGCCACGGGAATGACGCTGCGGCGCGCAGGCGGCGGCCGGACGGCTCCGAGCCGGCTCGATACCGCGTGCAGCAGCTCGGGACTCGGCGCGATGGTACGTGGCGCGCCGCAACGCCTGCGCGTGCAGCCATGATGGCGGCCTCGCTCGCGCCGGCAGACCGGGCAGTTGGCGCGGTGCTCGGCCAGAGCGGCGGACTGCGCCGCATCCAGCTCGCCGTCGAGCTCCGCCTGCAGCAGCAGCAGCTTGCCGCAATCGCCGGCGCTCATCGCTTCGCCTCCGCCGCGGCCGCCCGCGCCAACGTTCGCCGTGCCCGCCACAGGCGCGACATCACCGTCCCTATCGGCGACCGAAGTCACCTGCGCGATGTCGCGATACGAGAGCTCCTCCAGCTCCCGCAGAACGAGCGTCTCGCGCAGCTCCACCGGCAGCGCCGCGATCAGGGCATCGATCCGCGCCCGCTCGTCGGACCTCAGGAGTGCCGTCTCGGGATCGTCCGTCGGGTCGGCGATGTCCTCGACCGCCGCCGTCCTCGCCGGCCGGCGCGGCCGCGAGCGCGCGCCGTGCGCGCCTTGAGCGCGCCATAGGCGGTATTGCGCACGATCTGCAGGATCCAGGCCCGGCTGCTGCCGCCGCGGAAGCTCGGAAAATAGGTCAATGCGCGCACCATCGCCTCCTGCACCACGTCCTCCGCCTCCGCGCGGCTGCCCGTGAGCCAGCGGGCGAGATTGAAGGCCGCATCGAGATGCGGCAGCGCCACGGCGGCAAAGGCGTTGTCGGAACCCATCAAATCGATTATAGATCGCGGCGGCGGCCGTTTATTCCCGAAAATTTTATTTCGCGCCGCCGGGGAATATCGCACCTGCCGCACGGGAATCTCCCTCACGCAACGTATCCGCAGCCCGATGCGGAGATGAACAGCATGAGCAAACGTCGTCACGCCGAATGTCATCGGACCGCCGCGAGGCCATGCGGCATCTGCTGTGGGGCAGCGCGGGCAGTGCTGTGGACGTTCGCAGGCGGCGTGCCGCACGCCATGCGGCTCGGCGGCAGCGGCGCAGGCCGGGGAGATGCGGCGCTTCACGCTTCGGCCAGATCAGCGACTCGCATATCGGCTTCAAGGCCGGCGCGCATCCGTCCGCCGAGGACACCCTGGTGGAGGCGGTCGCCAAGATGGCCGCGGCCCGAAGCCGGACTTCGTGATCCACACCGGCGATGTCAGCCATCTGTCCAGCGCCGGGCAGTTCGCCACCGCCGCCGACATCATGCAGGGCGCCGAAGCGGGAGGTCTATTACGTGCCGGGCGAGCACGACACCATCGGCGACGACGGCAAGCTCTTCTTCCAGCGCTTCGGGCGCGGCCACGGCCCCGGCGGCTGGTACAGCTTCGATGCACAGCGGTGTGCATTTCGTCGGCCTGATCAATGTCGTGAACTGACGCAGGCCGGACTCGGCTGGTTCGGCCCCGAGCAGTTGCAATGGCTCGAGGAGGATCTGCGGCAACGCAGCGCCAGCACGCCCATCGTGGTCTTCACGCACATGCCGATGTGGTCGATCTACCCGCAGTGGGGCTGGGGCACCGAGGATTCCGCGCCCGCGCTCGCCGCTCTGCGGCGATTCGGCTCGGTCACCGTTCTCAACGGACACATCCACCAGGTGATTCAGAAGGTCGAGGGCCACGTGACCTATCACACCGCCTACTCGACCGCGTTTCCGCAGGCCGCGCCCGGCGTCGGGCCCGGCCCCGGTCCGTTGCAGGTGCCGGCCGACCAACTGCGGACGCTGTTGGGCATCCGGCGCCTCGATGTCATGGCTGACCGGGTGGCCTTCACGGATATGACCTCTTGCCTCGGCGCCGGTCGGCAGATGCAACGAAGCCGGCCGTCACCATCAGCAACTACTCGTTCCAGCCCGCCACCCTGACGATCAATAAAGGGTCCACGGTGACCTGGACCAACAGGGATGGCGACGTTCACACCATCAAGAGCACGGACGGCCCCGAGGCGTTCAGTTCGCCGGCGCTCGACAGCGGCAACCAATTCGCGTTCGCGTTTCATCGGGCGGGGACCTATCATTACATCTGCTCGGTGCATCCTTATATGCACGGCGTCCTCGTGGTCCGGTAAGCACCGGCTCGACGCAGGCGCGTCCGCCCTCTTTACCCCATGCAATCGTTGGAGTACCCTCCGCGCCCGTCTTCAGGACCAGAGGGTTTCCCAGTTGGGCAGTAGTCGTACGAGTGATGGCAGGTCTCGCGCACGCCGCGCGGTCCTGTGCTCGGCAGAGCTGGCCCCGGGACGATTCACCGCGGCGAGCTGCTGAGACGGACGCCCCGTCGCGGGGCCGGCGCCCCCGATTCCCTCGCTGTCACCCGGCCGTCAACAGAGCCAGCGTATCCTGTGGAGTGCATTGCACTGCCACTGCCGACTACGCGGGCAAGTAAATGGGCTGCGCGGCCGCCTGGCGGTCGCGATCCGGCGAGCGTCATGCGCTCGAGGGTGGTGGATCATGTTCACAAAGGGCGCTTTTTCGATTCGCATCGTCGGCTACGGACGTGGCTGCCTCGCGATGTACGGCAGCTCGGCGCACCGGCAACAGCGGTCCTGCCGTCACTCGGCTGCGTTGGCGTTTGGCGGCGCGATCCGGCCTCCGGCCGGCTCGAGCTGCGGTGGCAACCCGCCCCGGCGCGAGGCCTCGATACGCCGGCTGAGGTCGCGTACGTTCGCGACGAAGTTCGCCGCGTGATGACCGCGGTCATCCCTGCCGGCGCGCGGGTCGCGGTCGCGGCATCCGCCGCGGCCGCGCTCGCCTGGTGCGGAGTCGATCAGGCGTGCGCCCAGGCCGCGCCGCCCGCGACGGCCGCAACCAACAGCGCGGCAGCTGCGACATCCCAGCCCGGTTTGCCGTTTACGGCGCAGGCGACCTACACCGAGCAGGAGACCGACGGTTTCCATTCTCCATACGCCGGAACGAACAGCCTGTCGCCGGACAGCGGCCGCGAGACCACGGACGCGACGCTCTATCTGGGCGCGCGGCTGTGGCGCGGCGCAGAGCTCTGGATCAATCCGGAGGCCGACGAGGGCTTCGGGCTGGACGACACCCTGGGGCTCGCGGGTTTCTCCAGCGGCGAGGCCTACAAGGTCGGACGCAATGCGCCGTATTTCCGCCTGCAGCGCGCGTTCATCCGCCAGACGGTGAATCTCGGCGGCGAAGTCGAGCAATGTGGACGCCGGGGCCCAACCAGTTCGCGCTGCCGCAGTCCGCCGACAGGCTGGTCCTCACCCTCGGCAAGCTCAGTGTCGTCGACATCTTCGATGTCAACCGCTACGCGCACGACCCGCGCGCGCGATTTCCTCAACTGGTCGGTGATCGACGCGGGCACCTTCGATTACGCCGCGGATGCGTGGGGGTACACGGCCGGCGGCGCCGCCGAGTGGTACGTCGGCCCGTGGGCCTGGCGTGCCGGGGTGTTCGATCTCTCCGACGTACCCAACAGCACCGCGGCTCGAGCCGGGCTTCGACGAATATCAGGTCGACCTCGAGGCGCGAGCACCGCCAGCAGCTGTTCGGGCGAGCCGGGCAAGATCGACGTGACCATGTTCGAGAGCCGCGGGCGCATGGCGCTGCTCCAGGATGCGATCGCCTATGGCGATGCCAACGGATTGCCGCCGCAGCTGTCGCGCCGGTGCGCCGCTACCGCAAGCGGGATGGCATCTCGCTGAACCTCGAGCAGCAGCTCACGGCCAATGTTGGAGTGTTCGCGCGCGTCGGCGATGCGGGCGGGAATGTGGAGACCTACGAATTCACGGATATCGATCACACGGCATCGGCAGGGCGTGTCGGTGAGCGGCGGCCCGTGGCACCGCCCGGACGATACGGTGGGCGTCGCCCGCGTCGTCAATGGCATCTCGCGGGATCTCGCAGCAATATCTCGCGGCGGGCGGCCTCGGCGTCCTGATCGGCGATGGCCAGCTGCCGCACGCCGGACACGAGCACATCCTGGAGACTTACTATGAGCTGGCCGCCATCTCGGCCGTGCACGTGACGCTCGATTACCAGTGGGCGCAGAACCCGGCGTACAACCGCGACCGCGGGCCGGTGTCGATCTTCGCATTGCGCGTGCATGCCGAGCTGTGACCCGGGCGTGGAATGGCAATTCCGCTGGATCATGTAATAGAATAAGAATTACATCACCATTCCACGGCACCCGGGACACGACATGGCGGCAACCGATCGGCGGCCGATCGCTCGACCTGATCACGGTCGGCCGGTCCTCCGTGGACCTGTACGGCGAGCAGGTCGGCGGCCGGCTGGAAGACATGGGCTCCTTCGCCAAGTACGTGGGCGGCAGTCCGACCAATACCGCGATCGGCGCGGCGCGACTGGGGCTGCGCGCGGGGCTGCTCACCCGCGTCGGCGACGATCACTTCGGGCGCTTCATCCGCGAGGAGCTCGCCCGCTGCGGGGTGGACGTCTCGCGGCGTCCTCACCGATCCGCGAGCGACTGACGGCCCTCGCAGTGCTCGGAATCCGCGACGAGCAGCGCTTCCCGCTCCTCTTCTATCGCGAGAACTGCGCCGACATGGCGCTCTGCGAGACGGACGTCGATCCCGCCTTCATCCGCCGTGCCGGCGCCGTGCTCATCAACGGCACGCACCTGTCACAGCCGGGCGTGCGCGCGGCGAGCCGCAAAGCGGCAGAGCTGGCGCGCGCGGCCGGCGGCCGGGTCGTGTTCGACATCGACTACCGGCCGGTGCTGTGGGGATTGACGGCGCCGGATGCCGGCGAGAATCGCTTCGTGGCGAGCCCTGCCGTCACCGCCCGGCTGCAGGAGATCGCGCCGCTTCTGCGACCTCATCGTCGGCACGGAGGAGGAATTCCACATCCTCGGCGGCTCGACCGACACGGTGAGCGCGCTGCGCGCGGTGCGCGCGCTGACAGCGGCCCTGCTGGTCTGCAAGCTGGGCGCGCAAGGCTGCGTGGCATTCGCGGGCGCCATCGGCGCGAAGCTGGACAGCGGCGTGCAGGCGCCGGGCTTCGACGTGGAGGTATTCAACATCCTGGGCGCCGGCGACGCGTTCATGAGCGGTTTCCTGCGCGGCTGGCTGCGCGGCCTGCCGCTCGAGACCTGTTGTCGGTATGGCAACGCCTGCGGCGCCATCGTGGTCTCGCGCCACGGCTGCGCGCCGGCCATGCCCACGTGGACGGAGCTGTCGGCGTTTCTCGACGGCAAATGGCCGCGGCGGCTGCGCGAGTCGGCGGAGCTGGAGCACATGCACTGGGCCACGACGCGCGCGCCGCGTCCGGCGGAGCTGTTGGTGCTCGCGATGGATCACCGCGGCCCCCTCGAGACGCTCGCCGCCGAGCTCGACGCCGAGGAGTCGGCGTTGGAGGCCTTCAAGTCGCTGGCCATCGACGCCGTCGACCGCGTCGCAGGCGGCGATCCGCGCTTCGGCATCCTGCTCGACGGCCGCTTCGGCCGCCGGGGCCTGGAGCGCGCCGCCGATCACCCGTACTGGATCGGGCGGCCGATCGAGCAGAGCGGCTCGCGCCCGCTGGCTGTTCGACGGCGCGGCGGATGTTGGCTCGACGCTGCGCGCCTGGCCGCAGAATCACGTGGTCAAATGTCTGGCTCCGTTACCATCCCGATGACCCGGAGATGCTGCGGCAACGGCAGGAGGAGCGGCTGCTGTGCCTGCACAGCGCCTGCCGCGAGACCCGCCACGAGCTGCTGCTCGAAGTCATCGCCTCGCCGTATGGGGACATGCGAGCGGGACACCACCGCCCGAGTGCTCGAGCGGCTGTACGACCTCGGTATCCGCCCGGACTGGTGGAAGCTCGAGCCGAGCGACGACCCGGCGGCCTGGGCCGCGATTCAGGACACGATCCGCCGGCGCGACCCGTTGTGCCGCGGCGTCCTGGTGCTGGGTCTGGCCGCCGACGCGCGACAGCCTCGCGTCGGCCTTCCGGGCCGCGGCGCCGTTCGAGCTGGTACGCGGCTTCGCGGTTGGGCGTACCATCTTCGCAGAGCCCGCCCGGCGGCGGCTCGCCGGCGAGATCGGCGACGCCGAGACGGTGGCCGCGCTCGCCGCCAACCTGCAGGCCGTCGTGGCCGCATGGCGCGAGGCGCGGCCGAATCCGCCGGCCTGAATCGCAGGAGACAGCCCGTGACGCGGATCCGTCTCACCGCCGCCCAGGCCGCCGTGCGCTACCTGGCGAGCCAGTTCATCGACGCAACAGGGCGCCGCGCGTGCCCTATTTCGCGGGCGCGTGGGCCATCTTCGGCCACGGCAACGTGGCCGGGCTCGGCGAAGCGCTGCACGCGGCCGGCGATGCGCTGCCGACCTACCGCGCGCACAACGAGCAATCCATGGCGCATGCGGCGATCGCCTTCGCCAAGGCGTCGCGGCGCCGGCGCGCGCATGGTCTGCACCAGCTCCATCGGTCCCGGCGCGCTCAACATGGTGACCGCCGCCGCGCGTCGCGCACGTCAACCGCCTGCCGGTGCTCTTCCTGCCGGGAGACGTCTTCGCCGGGCGCGGGCCCGATCCGGTGCTGCAGCAGGTGGAGGATTTCGCCGACGGCACGGTGAGCGCCAACGACTGCTTCCGGCCGGTGTCGCGCTACTTCGACCGCATCCAACGGCCGGAGCAGCTGTCGAGGCGCTTGCCGCGCGCCATGGCGACTCTGCTCGACCCGGCCGCCTGCGGACCGGTCACCCTGGCCTTCTGTCAGGACACGCAGACCGAGGCCTGGGACTTTCCCGCCGCGATGCTCGAGCCCGTCGACCTGGTCCATCCGACGTCCGCCGCCGGCGCCGGAAGAGCTGCGTCGCGCCGATCGAGGCTCTGCGCGCGGCGCGCGCGCCGCTCATCATCGCGGGCGGCGGCGTGCTCTACTCCGCCGCCGAGACGGCACTCGATCAGCTGGCTCGCGCCAGCGGGATTCCGGTGGCGGAGACGCAGGCCGGACGGGGCGCGCTCGACTGGGAGCACCCGCAATCGCTCGGCGCCATCGGGGTCACCGGCACGAGCGCGGCCAATGCCGCGGCAGCCGCCGCCGACGTGGTGCTCGCAATCGGTACCCGGTTGCAGGATTTCACCACCGCCTCGCGCACACTGTTTCCCAAGTGCAGCGCGCTTGCTGCAGGTCAACGTCAACACTTACGACGCGCACAAGCACGGCGCCGCCGCCATCGTCGGCGATGCCCGCGAGGTGTTGGAGGGCTTGCGGCAGGCGCTGGCCGGCCATCGGGTTCCCCAAGGCCTGGAGCGACTCGGTCGCGGCCGAGCGCACCGCGTGGGAAGAGGCCTGG
This sequence comes from uncultured Pseudomonadota bacterium, assembly GCA_963726045.1. GTDB lineage: Bacteria > Pseudomonadota > Gammaproteobacteria > Steroidobacterales > Steroidobacteraceae > 13-2-20CM-66-19. The sequence continues at coordinate 723,929 of CAVSAZ010000004.1, read as the reverse complement.
AGTCGAGCCGTGCAAGCGCCCGAAGCGGCCGCGGACGTCCCATCCGACGCGCAGGTCATCGGCGCGGTCGGGCGCTGGGCGCGGAACGAAACCACGGTCGTCTGCGCGGCCGGCGGCCTTCCCGGCGAGCTGCACAAGCTTGTGGCGGCCCGGGCGCGCGGGAGGCTACCACGTCGAATACGGCTTCTCCTGCATGGGATACGAGATCGCGGGCGGCCTCGGCGTGAAGCTCGCCGATCCCGGGCGCGAGGTCGTGGTCATGGTCGGCGACGGCAGCTATCTGATGTTGAATTCCGAGATCGCCACCTCCGTCATGCTGGGCCTGAAGCTGGTGATCGTCGTGCTCGACAACCGCGGCTTCGGCTGCATCAATCGCCTGCAGAAGGCGACCGGCGGCGCGCCGTTCAACAACCTGCTGGCGGACTCCCGGCAGCAGAGCCCGGTGCCGATCGACTTTGCCGCGCACGCCGCCGCGCTCGGGCGCAGAGCGAGAAGGTGGCCGGACATCGCCGCCCTGTCCGCCGCTCTGGAGCGCGCTCGCGCGGCGGCGCGCACCTACGTGATCGTCATCGACACTGATCCGCAGGCCGCGACGGATGCGGGCGGCGCGTGGTGGGACGTGGCCGTGCCGGAGGTCTCCGAGCGCGCTTCCGTGCGCGCCGGCACGCGCCGAATACGAGAGGCTCCGCCGCGCGCGGTGGGAGGATCAATGAGCGTTCGCTTCGGCGTCAGCCCGATCGCCTGGATCAACGACGACCTGCCGGAGCTCGGCGGCGAGACGCCGGTCGAGACCGTGCTGCGCGACGCCCAGGAGTTGGGTTTCGAAGGCATCGAGCTCGGCGGCAAATTCCCGCGCGATCCGGCTGCGGCTCGGCGCCCAGCTCGGCGCTGCACGGACTGGCGCTGATCGGCGGCTGGTGGTCGGCCGCCCTGCTCGCCCGCACCGTGGACGAGGAGATCGCGGCGCTGCAATCGCACCTGCGGCTCCTCGAAGCGCTGGGCAGCGACGTGTTCATCGTCGCCGAATGCAGCAACACCATTCATGGCGACCGCCGGCGGCCGCTCGCCGCGACCCCTCGCCTGAGCGAAGCGGCAGTGGCCCGGGTTCGGCGAGCGCCTGAACGCGCTCGCGCGCTATCTCGAGGAGCGGGGCCTGCGTCTGGCCTACCACTTCCATCTCGGGCACCGTCGTGGATGGCGAAGACGACATCGAGCAGTTCGTCATCGCACACCGACTCGAACGTCGGCTTCGTCGTCGACACGGGGCACGCGGCGCTCGGCGGCATCGACGCCGAGCGGTTGATCCGCAGTCATCCCGGATCGCGTGGCGCACGTGCACACGAAGGACGTTCGCCGCCGGGTATTCGACGATAACCTGAGGCGAGCGGCGGCAGCTTCCTGGACGGCGTGCTGGCGGGCATGTTCACCGCGCCCGGCGACGGCGATCTCGACTTCCGCGGCGTGGCGCAGGCGCTGCTCGATATCGGCTACGCCGGCTGGATCGTGGTCGAGGCGGAGCAGGACCCCGCGCGGGCCGATCCGCGGGTCTACAGCCGGATCGGCCTCGAGACCGTACGCCGGCTGCTCGGCCCGGCGGCGTCAGGCCGGAGGTGCGCCGATGAGCCTGCGCGTGCGCCCCACGGCGCCGGATGCGGAAGGCCGTGTTCTCGCCATCACGCCGGCGAGCGCCGGCTGGAAGTATGTCGGCTTCGAGGTGCGCCGGCTGACCGCCGGACAGGAGGTCGCGCTGACATCGGCGCGGCAAGGAGACCTGCGTCGTCGTCCTGACCGGCAGCGCCGACGTTCGACGTTGATGACGTGGTCTTCCCGCAGCCTCGGCGGCCGCAACAGCGTCTTCGACGACGCGCCGCCCGGCGCCGTGTATGCACCGGCCGGCTCCCGCATCCGCGATCCGGGCCGGCAGCGAAGCCGAGATCGCTCTGTGCAGCGCGCCGGCCACCGGCGCGGTCGCGGCGCGCGCCATCGCCGGTGAGCGCATGCCGCAGGAGGTCAGGGGCGAAGGGCACCAACCGCCGCCTGGTGCGCAACGTGCTGCCGGAGACCGAGCCCGCGGAGCGGCTGCTGGTCGTGGAGGTGATCACCCCCGGCGGCCACTGGTCGAGCTATCCGCCGCACAAGCACGACACCGATGTGCCGCCGACCGAGACCCAACTCGAGGAGACGTACTACCATCGTCTCAACCCGCCGCAGGGCTTCGCTTTTCAGCGCGTCTACACGGACGATCGCAGCCTCGATGAGACCGTCTGCGTGGAGGATGGGGACGTCGTGCTGGTGCCGCGCGGCTACCATCCGGTCGGCGCGCCGCACGGCTACGATCTCTATTACCTCAACGTGATGGCCGGGCCGGTGCGGAGTTGGATCATCCGCGACGATCCGGCCCACGCCTGGATCAAGCGCCGCCGCTGAGCGCCACCGGTCGGCCGGTGGCGTGCGAGTGCCCCGCGGCCTCCGCGAGCTCGAGCGCGTGCACGCCGTCCGTCGAAGCCGACCGCGGGCTCCTCGCCGCGCAGCACGGCGGCGAAGTGGTCCATCTCCAGCCGGTACGCCTCGGCGTAGCGCTCGAGAAAGAAATTCTGGAACGGCGCCCGGCTGGCGCCCTGCCTCGCCCCAGACCGACACGGTGGTGTCCGTCAGGTTGTCGACGCGCACGCGATCCCGCGGAGCCGAAGCCTCGATCCGCTGGTCGTAGCCATAACCGCTGCGGCGGCTGTTGCTGATGAGCGCGATCCGCCCCGAGGCGGTGCGCAACAGCACCTTCGCGGTGTCGATGTCGTCCGCGGCGCCGATCGCGGGATCCACCAGGCAGGCGGCCATGGCATAGACCTCCACGACCGGCTCCGCGAGCAGCCAGCGCGCGACATCGAAGTCGTGGATGGTCATGTCCTTGAAGAGGCCGCCGCTCACCTTGATGTAGCTGACCGGCGGCGGCGCCGGATCGTGGCTGATGATGTGCAGCGTCTCGAGGCTGCCGATCGTCGCCCGCCTGCAGCTTCTGTCGCAAGGCGCGGAAGTTCGGATCGAAGCGCCGGTTGAATCCGAGGAAGAGCCGCGCCCGGCCGAGCGCCGCCGCCGCCGAGCGCGCGCGCTCCGCGCTGAGGTCGACCGGCTTCTCGCAGAAGATGGCCTTGCCCGCGGCCGCCGCCTGCAGGCAATGCGCCAGATGTTGGTCCGTGGGACTGGCGACGATCACTCCCGCGACGGCCGGATCGGCGAGGGCACTCTCCAACGTGGTCGCCGTCGCGCCGTACCGGGCCGACAGCACCGCGGCGGCGTCCCCGAGCGGGGTCGATGACGTACTTCAGCGACAAGGCCGGATGCGCCGCGGCATTGGCCGCGTGAATCCTGCCTATCCGGCCGCCGCCGATGCAGCGCGACCGCGGCACGGGCTTCCGGTCCGGCTGACATGCTCACGCCCGCTCCCGCGCGGACCTGGCCGCGCGCCGGCCGCCGCGACCTTCGGGGGGCGGCTTGCGATTGCTGCGGAATGCATAGCCGATCACGAGTGCCTGGGCGAGACACATCGAGGCCGCCAGCGAGCGGAAGCCGCGGATCTCCGCCTCCTGCACCCGCAGCACGGTGTCGGCCTCCTTGGCGATCGGGCTGACCGCACTGTCGGTGATGGCGAGAATGGCCGCCTTCTGCGCGTGCGCGGCGCTCACCACCTCCAGGGTCTCCTCGGCGTACGGACGGTAGCTGACGCAGATGAGAAGGTCTCCGGAGGCGATGGCGGCGGCCTGCTGGCGCCACAGGCCGGCCACACCGTCGACGAATACCGTGCGCTTGGCGCTCTGCTGCAGGGAATAGGCGAGATAGGCAGCCACGGGGAAGGCGCGGCGGACGCCGACGACGTAGACCGTGTTGGCCTGCTCCAGCAGCCGGAAGGCGGCGGCGAGCTCCACGGTGCCGACGGTATGCGTCAGCTGCCGCAGCGCGAGATCCGTGCCCTCGGCAAATTCGCGCAACAGGCTCGCGGGATCGCAGGGCGCGTTTTCCAGCCGGTCCATGGTCTGGCGAACGCGCTCGCCGTAGGCGGCCGTCGGGTTCGCCGCGACCAGATCGGCGCGAAACACCCGCTGCATCGGCGTCGCACCGTCGAAACCGAACTGCTTGGCGAACCGCACGATGGCGGAGGGTTGCACACCGCTGCGTTCCGCTATGACGGCCAGCGTCTCCAGCGCGACCTCATTCGGCGCATCGAGAACGTAGTGGGCGAACTGCTTCAGCCGCCCGCTCAACGAGTCATAACGCGCGAGGATCGCCTCGCGCAGCGCCGCGGCCGTTGTTGGCGCCGTGACCTGCTGCGCGGCGCGGCTCATCGGCGGCGGTGTCCGCGGCGGGAGCAGCGAGTTGCTTCATATTTTTCACATTGACAGAAATTAAAATAATCATACCATCGGTCGCCGGGAGGTAACAGCCATGTCCCGCGGTGACCTCGAGTTGCAACGCAGCACGCCGACGATTCCGACAGCGATCAGCCCGCAGCTGCGGCGGCGGCTGCTGCTCATCAGCCTGATCGCCTCCATCGGCGGCCTTCTCTTCGGCTATGACACCGGCGTCGTGAACGGCGCGCTGCTTTACATGGGCCGCGATCTGCGGCTGACCCCGGCCGACGAGGGACTGATCACCGCGGCGCTGCTGTTGGGCGCGGCGCTCGGCGCGCTCCTCGCCGGGCGGCTCGCCGACCGGATCGGCCGCCGGCAGACCTTGTGGCTGCTGGCCATCACTTTCGTGGCGGGCGCGATCGCCTGCGCCGCTGGCGCCCGACCGCGCGGCGCTCGCCGGATTCCGCTTCCTGCTCGGGCTCGCCGTCGGCGGCGCCTCGGTCGTGGTGCCGACTTATCTCGCGGAGCTCGCTCCGCCCGCGATCCGCGGCCGGCTGGTCACCCAGAACGAGCTGATGATCGTCTCCGGCCAGCTGCTCGCCTTCGCCGTCAACGCCGTGATCGCTCAGGTGTGGGGTGAGTCGCATGTCGTCTGGCGCTGGATGTTGGGTGTCGCCGCGGTGCCGGGAGTCGTGCTCTGCATCGGCGCCGTGTTCCTGCCGGAGAGCCCGCGCTGGCTGATCGCGCGCGCCCGCACCGCCGAGGCGGAGGCGGTGCTCGGCCGGCTGCGCCCGCCCGAGAGCGGCGGCACTCGAAGCGCGCGCGATCGCCGCTCTTGCCGCGGCGGAAGCCTCCTCCGATATCCGCGGCTGGTCGGCGCTGCGCATTCCCTGGGTGCGGGCTGTGCTGCTGGTCGGCATCGGCATCGGCATCGTTCAGCAGGTGACCGGGCGTCAACTCCATTATGTACTACGGCACGCAGATCCTGTCGCGCTCGGGACTGGGAATCCAGGGCGCCCTGGTCGCCAATGTGCTGAATGGGGTCGTATCGGTGCTCGCGACGTTCATCGGCATCGCCCTCGTCGGCCGCACCGGCAGGCGTCCGATGCTGGTGATCGGACTGATCGGCACCACCTCCTCGCTCCTGCTGCTCGGGGTCGTCTCCCTCCTCTTCCAGCCCTCGCCCGCTCTGGCCTATCTCGTGCTCGGCGCCATGTCGCTGTTCCTCTGCTTCCAGCAGGGCTTCGTCTCGCCGGTGACCTGGCTGCTGCTCTCGGAGATCTTCCCGCTCAAGGTCCGCGGCCTCGGGATGGGCGCGGCGACGCTGGTGCTCTGGGGCGCGAACTTCGTGGTCGCGTTCTCCTTCCCGCAGCTGGTGGCGGGGTTCGGGGTGTCGGCGACGTTCTTCGGCTTCGTGGCGGTGGGCATCCTCGCGGTCGCCTTCTCCGCCCGCTACGTCCCGGAAACCGGGCGGCCGCACGCTGGAGGCGATCGAGGAGTTGCTGCAGGGGCGCTATTCGCGCTGAACGCTCGACGGGCTGGTGTAATCGTCGACGGGCCGCCGCCCGCGGGCATTCTGGCCCGGCATTATTTCTGATCGACTACAATCGGGTGACGTGCCGTGAAAGGGGCTTGCATTGAAACGTCTGCGCATGGGCCTGGTTGGTCCCGGCTTCATCGCCGCCCAGCACATCGAGGCGGTGCGCCGCCTGGGTGACGTTGAAGTCGTGGCACTGGCCGGCTCGAGCGTTGACTCGGCGCGCCGCCGCGCCGCCGCATGGAGCGTCGAGCGGGCATACGGCGATTATCGCGAGCTCATCGCCGATCCGGCCGTCGACGTCGTTCACAACACAACTCCCAACCACCTGCATCTCGAGGTCTCGCTCGCGGCATTGACGGCGCGCAAGCACGTGATCTCGGACAAGCCGCTGTCGGACAGCGCGCAGCACAGCCGCATGCTCTGGGAGGCGGCACGGCGCGCCGGCGTCGCGCACGTGGTGACATTCAACTACCGCGGCAATCCGCTGGTGCAGCAGGCGCGGTCCATGGTGAGCCGGGGCGAGCTCGGCCCGCTCTGCTACGTGCATGGGCAATACCTCCAGGACTGGCTGGCCGATGAGCGCGTGTACTCCTGGCGGCTCGATCCGGCCCGCGGCGGCTCCAGCTCCGCGCTGCGCGACATCGGCTCGCACTGGTGCGATCTTGCGGAGCACGTGACCGGCCTGCGAGATCGAAGCAGTGCTGGCGGACCTCGGGACGGTGGTCGGCCAGCGGGAAGTGTCCCACGCGGCCGGCGGCACGTTCTCTCGAGCGAGGACCCAGGGACGGCGCAAGGTCCGCATCAAGAGCGAGGATCTCGCGACTGTGTTACTGCGGTTCCGCGGCGGAGCCAGGGGTTGCGTCGCCATCGGGCAGGTGCTGCCCGGTCACAAGAACGACCTGCAACTCGAGGTCTGTGGCCGCAAGGCTTCGGTGCGGTGGCTGCAGGAACAACAGAACGAGCTCTGGGTCGGCCGATTCGGCCAGCCGAGCAGTGTGATCGGCAAGGACCCTTCCATCCTATCCGCGCAACGCCGCACGCTACGCGCACCTGCCGGCCGGGCACCAGGAAGGCTGGGCGGACGCCTTCCGCAATGTGATCGCGGACGCGTACCAATGGATAAGAGACGGGGCGAGGGCGCAGGCACGACCTGCCGCGCTCGCGACGTTCGCCGACGGCTATCGCAGCGACCTGCTGGTCGAAACGATGCTCGCGAGTCATGCCGCCGGCGGCGTCTGGCGCAAGATCCCGCCAACCGCATGAGTTGCCGCGCCGGCGGAACAAACATTCCAAAGTTTTTGACAGCGAAATTGCATTGCAATAACCTGCTCGCCATGCGATTGCGTGCGACGCGGCGTCCGCTCCGGCACGCCAGGCCCGGGTTTTTCGACTGAGGCACCCGCTCGTGCTGAACCACTCCATGAAGCTGCGGCTGAACGCGATGATGTTCATGGAGTTCTTCACCTGGGGCGGCTGGTTCGTCACCATGGGGAGCTTTCTCGCCCTCAATCTGCACGCCACCGGGGAGCAGAGCGGGATCGCCTATTCGACTCAGGCCTGGGGCGCGATCATCGCGCCCTTCATCGTGGGACTGATCGCCGACCGCTACTTTCACGCGGAGCGATTGCTCGGGATCATCCACATCGTCTGCGGCGTGCTCATGCTGATGCTGGCGCGAGCGCACGATTTCGCGCACTTCTATCCGTACCTGCTGGCGTACATGATTCTGTATATGCCGACGCTGGCACTGGTGAATGCCGTTGCATTCCGCCAGATGGAGGTGCCGGCGCGGGACTTCCCCAAGGTGCGGGTGTGGGGAACCATCGGATGGATCGTCGCGGGACTGGTGATCAGCTATTTGTTCGGCTGGGACGCGCCCGCGGCGCTCGCGCACGGCGCGCTGCAAAACACTTTCACCATGTGCGCGGTGAGCTCCTTCCTGCTGGGCGTTTACAGCTTCACGCTGCCGCGGACTCCGCCTCTCGGCGCCGCCGCAGCGCAGGCGGAGCCTGGGAAGCCTGCTCGGCTTCGATGCGTTGGAGATGCTGCGCGAGCGCAACTTCGCGATCTTCTTCTTCGCCTCGATCCTCATCTGCATACCGCTCGCCTTCTATTATCAGGACGCCAATCAGTTCCTGACCGAGATCCATGTTGCGCATGCGGCCGGCAAGCAGACGCTGGGACAGGCCTCGGAATTCTGCTTCATGCTTCTGTTGCCGCTCTTCCTCAAGCGCTACGGGATGAAGACGACGCTGCTCATGGGCATGGTGGCGTGGGCGTGCCGCTACGCGCTCTTCTCCCTCGGGGATGCCTGGCAGATCGAGTGGCTGCTGCTCGTCGGCATCGCCCTGCATGGACCCTGCTACGACTTCTTCTTCGTCTCCGGCCAGATCTACACCGACACCCGCGCCGGCCAGGAGCGGCAGGCCGCCGCGCAGGGTCTCATCACCCTGGCCACCTACGGTGTCGGGATGCTCATCGGCTTCTCCGCCGCCGGCGTCATCACGGACCGCTACAGCGTCGGCGGGCGGCCACGACTGGGTGACGGTCTGGGCCTACCCCGCGGTGTTCGCATTCGCGGTCGCCGTGCTCTTCATGTTCTCGTTCCGTAACGAGAGGATCGGGCATGCCGTCCCCCAACAGTAGCGCGGGCGCATTCCGGCCGCGGCCGATGAAGCTCAGCATCCTCACGGCGGCGCTGCAGGAGCTGACGCCCAGGGAGCGGCGCGAAGCGGATCCCGATCTCGCCATCGAGGAGTGGCTCGCGTTCGCGGCGGAGATCGGCGCGCCCAACATCGAGCTGTCGTGCGCCCTGCATCCGACGCAGAGCGACGTCCCGCCGGAGGCGCTGCTCGATCCTGTCGCCAATACGCTCGATCTGCGAAAGCCCTTCACCGCAGCGCGCGCCGCACGCGTCGACAAGCGCGATGCGCACCACCGGCGTCGGACTTTCCGAGCTCGGCTACTTCGACAACATGCTGGCCGCGGACGATGCCGCCCGCAAGGTCAAGCACGAGCTCATGCTTCGCGTCTTCGATGCCGCGGTGCTGCTGCGCTGCGACGCGGTGGTCGGCTTCGTCGGCCGCAACCCGAAGATCGGCATGGACGCCAACCTCGACATGTTCGAGGAGGTATTCATCCCGCTGCTGCGGGAAGCCAAGGCGCGCGGGCTCACCTACCTGGTCGAGCAATGCCCGATGCCGGGCTGGAACGTCACGGATGCATGGCACAACAACATCGCCTATGCGCCCGGACCCTGGATCGCGCTGCACCGCATCTGCGAGCGGCACGGTGTCGGCGACCAGTTCCGCATCCACTACGATCCCTCGCACGCCATACTCATGGGGCAGGACTCGCCGCTCGGTGTTTCAATACCTCAGGGACGCGGGCTATGCCTTCCTGATCCAGCGCTTCCACGTCAAAGGACAGGTGATCGACTCGCGCGGCATTGCCGCGTGGGGCTACGGCGGCCAGACGATGCAGCGGGGCGATCGCGACGGCGATACGCCGCGCGCCAACCCCGCGGAGCAGCTGAACGCCTGGAAGAAGCAGACGGTGTTCGCCGAGCACGAGCTGCCGGGAACCGCACGCCATGATCCCCTCGCATATCTGCAGAACCGATCGGTCGACTGGCTGGACCACCAGCTCGCGGCGCGCGAGCTTCTCGATCTCGATCCGGAGCGGACGTATCTGGTGCTGGAGCACGAATATCCCAAGGCGCGCGTGCAGGACAAGGCGCTCCTCGGGCCGATCCTCGCCGGCTCGCTCGCCTTCGCGCGCGCGATCGACGCGGCGGCGGCCGCGATGTATTCGCTGCAGCACGAAGTGCTGGCGCGCCGGGGCATCCCGGTACAGGGCTACGGCCGGGAAGCCTACCGAACGTAAGACTAACTGCAACGACGGAGCATTGATCGATGCCATTCGTGACGGCAAGTACTCAACGCGGCCCCTACGACGTCATCATCGTGGGGTCCGGCGCGGGCAGCGGACAGGCGGCCTATACCTTGTGCATGGAAGGCGTGCGCGTGCTGATGCTCGAGGCCGGGCCGCCAGTACACACCGGCCAGCGAGAGCCCGATGTTTCAGACGCCGGACATGGCGCCGCTCGGCGGCGCCGGCACTCCGGACAAGAACAAAGGCTTCTACGACGCGACCGTCGACGGCGGCTGGGATGTACCCGGCGAGCCCTACGTCTCCGTGCCCGACAAGTGGGGCGCGCATTTCACCTGGTGGCGGGCACGCATGCTCGGCGGCCGCACCAATCACTGGGGCCGCATCTCGCTGCGCAATGGACCCTATGACTTCAAGCCGCAAGCAGCCGCGACGGCCTGGGGTTCGACTGGCCGATCACCTACGACGATGTCGCGCCCTACTACGACAAGGTGGAGCTGCTGATCGGCGTCTACGGCGGCGAGATCTCGCGGGAGAACACGCCGGCGGGACCCGGCGACACTCTGCTGCCGCCGCCGAAACCGATCGTCAGCGATCACCTCCTCATGAAGCATGCGCCGCCGCTCGGCATCCCGGTGCTGCCGGGGCGGCGGGCGGTCCTGACACGCGCGCAGGATCACCGCACCATCCCGGGCAAGCTGCACCCGGGCAATCCGCGGGCGCAGAAGATCCTCGCCGAGGCGATGCGCAAGCGCTCGCCGTGCCTGTGGGCCACGCCTTGCGGCCGCGGCTGCGCCGTTGCCGCGAACTATCAGTCCACCACCGTGCACCTGCCACCGGCGCTCGCGACCGGGCAACCTCGACATCATCACGCACGCGATGGTGTATGAGGTCACCGTGGGCAAGGACGGGCGGGCCAACGGCGTCAGATTCGTCGACGCGACGACCGGGCAGCATGAGCACGTCACAGCCCGGGTGGTCGTGCTCGGCGCGAGCGCATGCGAAACCGCACGCATCCTGCTCAACTCCAAGAGCGGCCAGTTCCCGAACGGCGTGGCCAACTCCAGCGGACTCGTCGGGCGCTATGTGCTGGATACCGTCGGCAGCTCCGTCAGCGGACAGATTCCGCTGCTCGAGAGCCTGCCGCCGCTCAACGAGGACGCCGCGGATGGGCTGCAGGTCTACGTGCCCTGGTGGCTGTACCAGGAGCAGCTCGCGCACAAGCTCCCCTTCCCGCGCGGTTATCACATCGAATACGGCGGCGGCAAAGGGATGCCCTCGGTCGGGACATTCTCCGGCCTCGAGTGGCTGACGGGCGGCAGCTACGGCAAGAAGTTCAAGGAGGATGCGCGGCGCTATTACGGCTCGTTCATCATCTTCGACGGCCGGGGCGCGATGGTGCCGAACGACAACTGCTATGTCGAGATCGACCCCAACGTGAAAGACAAATTCGGCATTCCGGTGCTGCGCTTTCACTGGCAATGGGGCGACTACGAGCAGCGCCAGGCCGTCCACATGCAGGAGACGTTCGGCCAGGTCATCGAGGCGATGGGCGGACGCATGCAGTCGCCCGTGATCACCGACCCGGTGAAGGCGGTCGCGCCCGGCGGCTACATGATCCACGAGGTCGGCGGCACGATCATGGGGGCGGACGCGCGCTCGCTCCGTCACCAACAGGTGGTCACAGACCTGGGACGTGCCCAACCTCTTCGTGGCCGATGGCGGCGTGTTCCCCTACAACGCGGACAAGAACCCGACCCTGACCATCATGGCGCTGTCGTGGCGCATGTCCGATCACATCCTGGATCGGATGCGGAGGCGGGAGATATGACCGACAGGCGTACGACCATCAAGCTGATCATCGCGGCGGCTGCCGCGTTCCCGGCGCTGCGTGCCCGCGCGAACTACATGTCTGGAGCCGGGCGCGTCGGCGCCCGGCAATCGTGCGGCAATTCGAGCCCACCATGCACGGGCTACGGCCCCGACCCGGACCTGATCAAGGCTTATGAGAAAGGCGCGTTCTGGCCGCTGACCATGAACGCGCAGCAGCGGCAGCTCGCGGCCGCGCTCTCCGACCTCATCATTCCCGAGGACGAGCATTCTCCGTCGGCATCGGCGGTCGGCGTCGTGGACTTCATCGACGAGTGGATCAGCGCGCCCTACCCGCTGCAACGTGAAGATCGCGCCACGGTGTTGGACGGCTTCGCCTGGCTGGACGGCGAGGCGCAACAGCGCTTCGCAGCAGCCGTTCGCCAAGCTGCACGAGGCACAGCAGCGCGCGATCTGCGACCGCATCTGCGATGCGAGCCGCGCCGCGGCGGAGCTGCGGGGGCCGGCGCAATTCTTCGCCACCTACCGCAACCTGACGGCGGCGGGGTTCTATACCACCCTCGCCGGCCGCAAGGACCTGCAAGTACATCGGCAACGTGGCACTCACTCATTTCGACGGCCCTCCCGTCGAGCTACTCAAGAAGCTGGGGCTCGCATGAAAACTTCCCGCTCACACGCAAGGCGCATTCTTGGGCCCTGGGCCTCGCGCTGGCTCTGGTGCTGTCACTGGGGCGGCGCGAATGCTCGCGACCGCGGCAGCAGCCGCCGGGAGTGGACACCAAGGCGCGTGGGTGAACCTCATCCAGCGCAACTCCGCGCCGCTGCTCCGCGGTTGGACGCATCCGGGGCTGCCCGCGGGTTGGACCGTGCACGACGGCGTGCTTCCGAAGGGCGGCCCGGTGGATGATCTGGTGTCCACGCGAACGTATCGGGATTTCGACCTGGAGCTCGAGTGGAACATCGGCAAGGAAGGCAACAGCGGCATCTTCTATCGGGCAACACACCAGTACGACGAGGTCTACTGGACCGGGCCCGAATACCAGCTGCTCGATGATCAGAACGCCGATGACGGCAAGCAGCGGATAACGGCGGCAGGCTCCGTCTACGCCATGTACCCCGCGCCGGCCGGCCTCGTGCATCCCTATGGCCATTGGAACAAGGCGCGGATCGTCGTACGCGGCAGCCATGTCACGTACTGGATGAACGGGCAGCAGGATCGTCGACTACGACCTGGGCAGCCCGGATTGGAAGAAGCGGGTGGCCGCCTCGAAGTTTTCGGCTTATCCCGGATATGGCGTGGCGCCCGAGGGACTGATCGGGATCCAGGGCAATCATCCGGGCGGCGTCAAGATCCGCAACATGCGGATCAAAGTACTGCCATGAGCGCGGTTCAATTCACGCGGCCCGGACGGTGCCGTCCCCGTACGGCGCCGCGACGAACTCCGGCAATTGCTCTGCCCATGCCGACAGCTCGCGCAGGCGTGGATACGCCGCATCCTTGACCGTGCCGGGGAGAGTTCGTTCGGTGAAATGCCAGGCTGACGGCCGTCGTCAGCGTCGGCCGCATCGATGCGCTGCCCGGCGGCCCGCTGCGGCGCTTCGCGAGCTCGGCCTCGAGCTCCCCGAACGCCGCGTGCATCTGGCCGAGAACGCGGGCCGCCCAAGGCTCGTGTTGCTTCTCCGGCGGCCGATTGCGCTCGTAGAAGAGCTGCACGCTCTTTTCGCACGCGGCCAGCCCCAGCCCGATCGTACGCAGCGCCGCCTGTCGCGCAGCGAGTCCATCGCGGCAGCAGTGACCTGGGCGCCGCCAGCGTCTCCGCGTAATCGAGGATCAGGCTGGAGTCCATGAGCACCGTGCCGTCATCGCACACCAGCGTCGGCGCTTTCACGACGGGATTGATCGCGCGGAACTGATCGAAAGTGCGGAATACCGACAGCGCGCGGTGCTCGAACGGCAACCCGAGCAGTTGCAGCGCGATCGCCACGCGACGGACGTAGGGCGAATCGAGCATGCCGATGAGCTGCATAGAGCGCATACGATAGCACCGCAGACCCTCCCCCGCGATCCCGCGCCGGCGCTCGGCAGATGCCGGATGCCTCCGGTACGGCCCAGCGTCCGCTTCCCGCCTGGATCAAATGAACCTCGCAGCCCCAGCCCGTCATGATGATGTAATTGTCGTCTCCGCCCGTCCGCGCGAAACCCAAACGTTGCCAAAACGGAATGGCCGCCGGCAGGTCGTTGCTCGGAACGATTGCGAAGGCGCCGATGCTGGGGATCTCGGACACTCAGGTGCTCCGCTGTTGGATGTGCGGCTGTTTCGAGGGCGCGAGCTGCCGATCTTACTACGGGCGAGGAATCACATGGCGCTGAGAAAATTGCTAACCTCAGGCCCGGCACATGGGAGATGCGCGTGAGCGGAGAAACAGGGCTGCCATTCAGCGTCGCGCCCTCGCGACTGGCCGGAGTCGATGTGCTGCGCGGCCTCTGCGTCCTCCTGGTTCTGTGAATCACATCAAGCTGCGGTTCCTGCTGAACGACCTGCCGGTGGGGAACGCGCTGCCCGCGCGACTGGAGCAGGTGTTCTTCTGGTCGGGCCATGACGCGGTCGTCGACGTTCTTCGTGATCTCGGGATTTCTGATCACCGGCCTGTCGTTGCGCCGCTGGGGCAGCCTCGGCGGCGTCGATATCGGCAGCTTCTACCGCATGCGATTCGCCCGCATCGCGCCCTGCCTGCTGCTCCTGCTTCTCATTCTGACGGCGCTGCATCTCGCCGGCGCTGCGGATTTCGTCATCCATCCCGAGCGCGCGTCCCTCGGCCGCGCGCTGCTGGCGGCTCTCACGTTCCATGTGAATTGGCTCGAGGGACATCACGGCTACCTTCCTGGCGGCTGGGACGTGTTGTGGTCCCTGTCGGTGGAGGAAGCCTTTTACCTCGTGTTTCCGCTTGCCGCCGTGCTGCTGCGCAGCGAGCGGCTGTTTCTCCTGATGTTGGTGGCGTTGGTGATCATCGGGCCCTGCAACCGCGCGCTGCTGGGCGATACCGACCCGTGCCGTTATGGAGCTACGCCTACTTGTCGTGCACCGACGCCATCGCGTTCGGCTGCATCGCGGCGCTTGCGGCTCATCACCGTCTTCTCGGACCGCGCGGCCTGCGGCTCGCACTGGTGACGCGGCTGCCTCTTGAGTGTGCTTACGATCGTGCTGTTCAACGAGAACGATCAATCCGGGCTCGGCCGATTTGGATTCAATCTCACCGCCCTGGAGCTCGGCGTCGCGCTGATGGTCGTCGCCTTCGGCAGCGGCGTGGGTAACGCTGGCTATGGCCCGAGGCACGGGCTGGCTGCGGGTGATCGGCCGCTGCAGCTACGAGATCTACCTGTTCCACATGCTGATCGTCCTGGGCCTGATCGCCGTCGTGAGGCAGCTACAGGAGCACGGGCGCCTTCTCGCTCTGGTATGCGGCGATGCTCGGCGGCAGCATTCTGCTCGGCTATCTCATCGCCAGGTTTTACTCGGAGCCGCTCAACCGCCGCATCAGGACCGCATCCGGAGTCACCGTGGGCGATCGTCGGGCGCAAGCATCTCAGTTGACCACGGAGTGAGCGCAGGCATACCTTGTCGTATTCGCGGAGCGAACATGAGCCCAGATGTGACAGCATCCGACTACAGCAACGAGCCGGTGAAATACCCGAGCCTGCAGGTCATCGACCTGCCGACGGAAGCGCAGGCCGTGACGGAGGAGTACCGCAACCAGGTGCTCAACCGGGTCAATGACAGCTGCCTGCGTCTGGCGGTGTTCCAGGGCGCGTATCGCTGGCACGTGCATCCTGCCTCCGATGAGCTCTTCGTCGTTCTGGAGGGCGCCATCATCATCGAGCTCAAGGACGGCCCTCCATTCGCATCGGCGCCCTTCAGGCCGCGACGGTCCCCGCCGGGGTCGTCCACCGCACGATCGGTGTTGGCCGTACCGTGAATCTGTGCTTCGAGAAGGCTCAGGCTGAAACAGTGTTCCTGGACGGGCCAAATGCTTGATCTGCGGGACAGAGTGGCCCTGGTCACCGGTAGCTCGCGCGGTATCGGCAAGGCGATCGCGCTGGCGCTCGCGGCAGCCGGAGCCGCGGTCGCCGTAAACTACCGCGAGCGCCTCGAAGAGGCTGAAGCGGTCGCGGCGCGCATTCGCAAAGATGGCCGTCGCGCCGCGACTTTCGGCGCGGACGTCTCGCTGCGCCTCGCCGTGCAGAGCATGGTGCATGACGTCGAAACAGAGCTCGGTCCGATCGACATTCTGGTCAATAATGCCGGCATGGCTGCCGCCCGCGGACTCGAAGACATCACGGAGGCCGACTTCGACAACGCGCTCGCAGTCAATCTGAAGTCCGCCTTTCTCTGCACGCAGGCGGTCTTGCCGGGCATGCGGGCGCGACGATGGGGCCGGATCGTCAATGTCTCATCGATCGGAGCTCGGCTCGGCGCGGGATCGGTCAGTGTCGCGTACGCGGCCGCCAAAGCCGGAATTGAAGGCCTGACCCGCGGTTATGCGCTGCGGCTCGCGACGGAAGGCGTGAGCGTCAACACCGTTGCCCCCGTTTGATCGCAACGGAAATGGGACAGCCGCTGATCGATGCCGGCGTCGCGGCCCGTATTCCAGTGGGGCGTCCCGGAACGGGGGAGGAAATCGCGCAAGCCGTGTTGCTGATCATCGGCAACGCGTTCATGACCGGCCAGACGATCGCGGTCAACGGCGGCGCGCTCTTCTCCTGAGCGTCACTGCATCAGGAAGTTGACTCTCGGCGTCTCAGGCGCTCTCAGGAATGCCGGCCCCTGTCGCCGGCCGCTGCCCGAGGCGTCGGGCGAGCGCATGGCCGAGGCCGATGGCGATGATGCCGACGAGCAGATGGGTCGTCTGGATCACCCAGTGGTCGGCACCGGGCATCAGACGCATCTGCATGACGCCGAGCGCCGGCACTATCAGGCCCCAGATGAGGACGATGACAGCCAGCGGCTCGACAGCCGGGCACGAGGAACCCGATGACGGCGAGAACCCACAGGCAGATGACGAAAAGGCCGCCGATCATCATGTGGACCTGCAGCAGCGAGAGCGCGTGGCCGGTCCAGAAGAGGATCCCGAGCACCAGAGCGCGATGCCGAAGCAGGCTGATGAGTACGCGCAGGATGATGACGACTTGCTTCACGGCGGCCTCGCATTTGACGGACTGCAGCCGCGGCTTCAGGCGCCGCGGCGCAAAACTTCGAGCTGATGCGGATAGTATAATCAACGTGAGCGCGCTGCCAGAGCGCCGCCCTTGACGGGAGGTGGCTGTTGCGACCCGCGAAAGACACCGCAGGACATCCTGCCAACCGGTCCAAAACGATGCCGGCGGCGATTGCCAGAGGCCACGAGCGTTTCCTGCGGATCGCGCTCACCATGCCCGGGACGGAGACCTCCACCTCGTATGGAACGCCGGCGGTCAAAGTGCGCGGCAAGCTGCTGTCGCGCTGGCGCACGGAAGCGGAGGGGGCGCTGGCCATCCGTTGTGATTTCCTGGATCGACAGATTCTGCTGCTCGCGCAGCCGGAGGTCTTCTTCCTGACCGATCACTATCGCGATTATCCAATGATCCTCATGCGACTGGAGAAAGCCTCCAGGGCAACGTTGGCTCGAGGCGGTGGAGCGCGCCTGGCGGCTCGTTGCGCCTGCGAAGCTGGTCAGACAGCGGGACGAGTCGATGGAGCGATGACGCCCAACGCCTCACACACGAGCGCGTGACGATCGGGGTCGGAGCGAGCCACAGCGTGTCGGGGTTGCTCGACCGGCCGGATGGTGCACGAGCGGTGCTCGTCCTGGCGCATGGGGCAGGCGCGGGCATGGAGCATCCGTCGATGCAGGCAATCGCCGCGGGGCTCGCGCAGCGCGGCATTGCGCACGCTGCGCTATCAATTCCCCTACATGGAGCGCAAGAGCCGGCGGCCGGATCCACCGGCTCTCTGCCATGCGACGGTTCGGGCCGCGGTCGCCGAGGCCGCCCGGCTGGCGCCGGATCTGCCCCTCTTTGCCGGCGGCCGATCCTTCGGCGGGCGCATGACATCCCAGGCACAGGCACAGGCTCCGCTGGAGCGGGTCCGGGGGCTGGCGTTTTTTGCGTTTCCCTTACATCCCGCCGAGCGGCCCGGGCACCGACCGTGCCACACACCTGCAGCAGGTCGGCATCCCGATGCTCTTCATTCAAGGAACGCGTGATGGGCTCGCGGACCTCGACCTGCTGCGGCCGCTCGTCGCGAGTTTGGGCACACGTGCCACCCTGCACCTATTGGAGGATGCCGATCATTCCTTCCACGTTCCCGCCCGCAGCGGCCGTAAGGACGCGGATGTGCAGGCGGAGGCGCTGGATGCGCTGTGCAGTTGGCTGGATGCGTCGTAGCGAAACTGCGCTGTAGAGATGCGATGGGCGGCGCGCAGCTCACGCACGCCCAGGTTGTGGCTGTGGCGGCCTGCGTCTGGGGGCTCGGGCACATCAATCATTGACGGCGCGAACCGGGCGCCAGCTGACGCCCTCGCCGGCGCTTCCCAAGCGGGGCGCGGGCCGCGACGGGCTGGTCTTCGAGCGCGAAAAGCGGATCGGTGTCGGCAGACCCGGGAGCGACGGCACGCTGTAGCCTTCCGCGGGACAGGCGACGACCATGCCACGCTCGCTGGTGTTAGGGTCGCCGAGCGCCTCGGCAACCGTGTTGATGGGTCCCGCCGGCACGCCGGCTGCCTCGAGTCGTGTGAGCGCATCCTCGCGCCGCATCGCAGCCAGAAGCGGCGCCAGGATCTGCTCCAGGGAGGCGCGGTTGCCAACCCGGGCGCCATTGCCGGCGAAGCGCGGGATCGTCCGCCAGTGCGGCACACCCCAGGGCCTGGCACAGACAGCGAAACTGCGCGTCATTGCCCACCGCGACCACGATGAAGCCGTCGGCGGTACGAAACTCCTGATACGGCGTGATGTTGGGATGGGCATTGCCCATCCGCGTCGGTGTCAGATTGCCGATCAGTCGATTCATCACCTGATTGGCGAGAATGCCGATGGTGGCATCGAGCAGGGCGACGTCGACCCGTTGCCCGCGGCCGGACCGCGCCCGCTCGGCCAGTGCCGCCTGGATGCCGATCAGACCGTAGAGACCGGTGACGATGTCGGAAACGGCGACGCCGACCTTCTGCGGCGCACGCCCCGGCTCACCGGTGATGTCCATCAAACCGCTCATGGCCTGGGCCACGAAATCGTAGCCCGGCCGATTGGCATAGCGTCCGTCCTGCCCGAAGCCGCTGATCGAGCAATACACCAGAGCCGGATTGAGCGCCGCCAGGCTGGCGTAGTCGAGACCGTACTTCTCGAGTCCTCCCACCTTGAAGTTCTCGATCACCACGTCGGCCTCTCGCGCCAGCCGCACGACCTGCTCGCGGTCGGCGGTCTTGCGGAAATCGAGCACCAGCGATTCCTTGCCGCGATTGCAGGAGTGGAAGTAAGCAGCATCGGCGGGTGAGCCGTCGGCGTTCGTGACGAACGGCGGGCCCCAGCGGCGCGTCTCATCGCCGTCCGGCGATTCGATCTTGATGACCTGCGCCCCGAGGTCGGCCAACGTCTGGCCGATCCAGGGTCCCGCCAGCACGCGCGCCAGCTCCAGCACGCGCAGGCCCGCATAGGGGGCTTCTGTTCGCTCGGATTGCATGTCGATCACCTCGTCGCGGCAATTATGCCATCGGGCGCGCGGTTGATTGCGGCGCCTGAACGAGTTCGCTAAGCTCGTTGGCTGCTCATTTCACGCGTTCCGCGAAGCAAAAACGCAAAAAGGGGAGCCCGAATGGTGAAGGTAATTACCGTAGCGCGGCCAAGCCGCCGCAGCCAGTCCCGGCTCGGTCGCAGCTTTGGCGGCGCTGTCCGTCACGGTGGCGGCGCACGCCGCTCCAAAGCACGAGTTTCTCGACGGCAAGCTCACCTGGCGCAGCATCGGACCGAACATCGGCGGCCGGTCCGTCGCTGTCGCGGGAGTTCCGAGCGAGCGGAACCTGTTCTACATGGGCGGCGTCGACGGGGGCGTCTGGAAGAGCACGGATTACGGCGTCGACTGGCAGAACATCACCGACGGCAAGTTGCCGTCGGCGAGCGACAGCATCGGCGCCATCGCGGTCGCGCCATCCAACCCCAAGGTGATCTACGTCGGAACCGGCGAAACCGACATCCGCAACGACATGGTCACCGGCGACGGGTTGTTCAAATCCGTCGACGCGGGCAAGTCGTGGAAGTACGCCGGCTTGCGCGACACGCGCACGATCAGCGCGATCGTCGTCGATCCGCATGATCCGAACGTCGTGTACGTCGCATCCATGGGTCACGTGTTCGCTTCGAACCCCGACCGCGGCGTCTTCAAGTCGACCGACGGCGGCAAGACCTGGAGCAGGATCCTCTTCGTCGACGACAAGACCGGCGCCATCGGCCTGGTGATGGACCCGCACGATCCCAAGCTCCTGTACGCGGCGATGTGGCAGGCGCAGCGAACGCCCTGGTCGCTCGATGACGGCGGACCGGGAAGCGGCCTGTACAAGAGCACCGACGGCGGCGCCCACTGGTCGAACATCTCGCGCCATGCCGGACTGCCCAGCGGCGTCCTCGGCCGCATCGGTGTCGATGTGGCGGCCAGCAATCCCAACATCGTGTTCGCGATCGTTCAGGCGAAGGACGGCGGCGTCTTCCGCTCCGCCGATGCCGGCGCGACCTGGAAGCGTGTCAACGGCAACTGGAGCCTGCGCCAGCGCGGGTTTCTATTACACCTGCGTCTACGTCGACCCGACGAACCCGAAGACGCTCTATGTCCCGAACGTGGACGGTGTATGGGTGTCCCACGACGGCGGCAAGGGATTCTCCATGCTGCATCTGCGGCACGGCGACGATCACATCGTGTGGATCAATCCGACCGACCCGAAGGTCCTGCTCGTGGGCACCGACGGCGGCGCGACCGTCTCGACCGACGGCGGCAACAGTTGGAGCAGCGATCAGAACCAGCCGACCGGCCAGTTCTACCACGTCGCGCTCGATCACGATTTTCCTTTCAACGTGTACGGCGCGCAGCAGGATGAAGGCTCGTTCCAGGGCCCCAGCGCCACGCCTGGAGGCGCCATCACCGAACGGCGCCTGGCACGAGGTCGCGCTCGGCGAGAGCACCTTCGTCGCGCCGCAGCCCGACTCCGACGAGGTCACTTACGGCAGCGACTACTACACGCTGATGCAGCGCTACAACCGGGTCACCGGCGCGCGCAAGTCGGTGAGCCCGTGGCCGCAATATCTCGACGGCGTCTCCTCGGCGGAGATGAAATACCGCCTCGGCTGGACGCACCCGATCTTCTTCTCGCCGGACGATCCGAAGGAGCTTTTTCTCGGCTCCCAGTACGTCATGCTGAGCGATGACGGCGGCAGCACGTGGAATGTCCTCAGCCCCGACCTGACTCGTAACGACCCCGCGACCGAGAAGCCGAGCGGCGGCCGACGTCGATCTGGACCAGACCGGGGCGGAGATCTTTCCCGACATTTCCGCGCTCGCGGTTTCGACCGTCGATCCGCACGTGATCTGGGCCGGCTCGCAGGACGGCCTGGTCCACGTGACCGTCGATCGGCGGCCAGCACTGGCAGGCGGTAACGCCGCCGCAGCTGACGCAATGGGCCGAGATCTCATCGATAGAGCCCTCGCACGTCGCCGCGGGCACGGCTTACCTCAGCGCCCAGCGCTACATGTGGGACGACAACCGGCCGTACGTCTTCGAGACCACCGATTTCGGCAAGCATTGGTCCGCTTCTGACGAACGGCCTGCCGGATGACGAGTCGGTGTTCGTCGTGCGGCAGGATCCGAACGACGCTGCGCTCCTTTTCCTCGGTACGGCGAACACCGTGTACACGAGCTTCGATGGCGGCCGGAACTGGCGGCCGCTCAGCCTCAACCTGCCGCACGTCGAAGTGCGCGACCTCGCAATCGATAGCCGCGAGGGTGAGATGGTCGCCGCGACGCATGGGCGCTCTTTCTGGGTTCTCGACGATCTGGCCCTGCTCGAGCAGTTGAGCCGGCAGGGGCAGCCGGCGGCCGACTCGGCCTCTCTATACGAGCCGCAGGCGGCCTGGCTCACGAGTGCTTACGGGCAGAGTGACGACGCCAAGTACCGGGAGCCGATCGGCTTGAACCCGCTCTTCGGCGCGACCGTGTTTTTCAACATCCCGGCGAAATACGACGGCAAGACGCCGGTCAGTCTGGAATTCCTGGACGATCACGGCACCGTGGTCAGGCAATACACGCTGCACCTGAAGAAGAAGAAGACTCCAAAGCTCTCTGCCGTCGTCCGCGACAACCTGCTCCCTGCGCAGCAGAAGCGCTACGACAACGAGAAGCAGACGGCGATATCACCGGGCATGAATACCCTGCAATGGAACCTGCGCTACGCGGACGCCACGGATGTGATCGGATTCGAGCCGCCCGAAGAGACCGACGACGAGGCCGCCGATGCACGCGGTCCACTGGTGAATCCGGGCCCTTACACAGTCGTGCTCCACTACGGCGACAGCTCCTACAAACAGACTTTCCAGGTGAAGCTCGACCCGCGCTTGCACACGACGCCCGCCGCGCTGCAGCAGCACCTCGGCCTGGAGCTGGCGCTGCATCAGGCAGTGGATCAGCTCGACAGGCAGATCAACGCGGCGATCAGGGTTCGCCAACGCCTGGCGCGCGCCGTTGCCGCTCATAAAGTCGATGCTGCAGCGGCTGCTCCTGCATTCGCCGCACTCGACGCGGCGGTCGATGCCGTTGTGCAGCGCAAGGTCCGCTCGAGCGAGGGCGATGTGATGAACGAGATGCGCCTGCGGAGTTTCCTCGCTTACCTGCAGTCGGACATCGGCCTCGACTACGAGGCGCCCAATGGCGCGCAGATCGCCGCCTGCAACCGGCTGGAGAATGAGGCGCGCAGCGGCGAGGTCAAACTGCAGGCGGCGAGTGCTGCCGGGGAGCGCTTGCTTCAGTAGCAGCGCATCTGCCTCACAGATCGCCATTTCCCCGTGAGCGAACCTCCTCATATTGCCGTTCTCCTCCATGATCCAGCATGGCACCGCGGCCGCGGAAATCATGCGACCCGTGATCGACGATCCGACGCTGTTCGATGTGCTGCGGCGACTGTTCGGCCGGATCGAGCGCTGGAACGCGCGCGCCGGAAATAGGGCTACCGAGACGCTGGCTTGTGAGGAATCATTGGTCCAGGCGGCAGTGCTGCTCATTTCGCGCCACGGCACGGTGCCTGTGCTCAAAGACGCGCCGCGGCTCCATTTGCGGCGGCTGCGGGATCGACTGGCCGATGAGCCCGTCAACCCTCCTTCCCTCGCAGAAATGGCGGCGATGACGGGGCTCAGCCGATACCAGGTCCTGCGGCGGTTCGAGAAGGCGTACGGACTGCCTCCGCACGCCTGGCTCCTGGTGCCGCGGCTTCACTCCCGGCCTATGGCGCAAGGCGTCCGTACTGCAATAGCGTTCAAGACGCCTCAATCGCAGACCGCTAGCCTGGGCTGCGTAGCGAAATGGGTAACTGTTCGATCGTGCTCGTCGCCGGAGGCTCCTGATGAATGCATGGCACCTTGCGCAGTTGAATGTCGGACGCGCCGTCGCGCCGCCCGGAAGCCCCGAGTTGGCCGATTTCATGGCCGCGCTCGATCGCATCAACGTGCTCGCGGAATCCTCGCCCGGCTTCGTGTGGCGCCTGCAGTCGGCCAGCGGCAACGCCACCGACATCCTGGTATCGGAGGATCCGCAAGCGCTGGTGAACATGTCGGTGTGGAGCTCCGTGGAGTCGCTCTTCGCCTACGTCTATCGCTCGGGCCACACCGAAGTGATGAAGCGGCGCCGCGAGTGGTTCGAGAAGCCAACGGAAGCCTATCAGGTGCTGTGGTGGATTCCCGCCGGACACATTCCAAGCGTCGCAGAGGCGCTGGAACGACTCGCGCAGCTGCGGCATGCAGGCCCCACAGCGCGAGCGTTTACATTCAGTCACCGCTATCCACCTCCAGGCGAGCCCGGCTCGCCCGAGGATATGATGCCCGAGCCCTTCTGTGTCGGCTGGAACTCCTGATTCGGGGATCGACCGCGGGTAGATCGCCTAGAATGGCGCATGGACTTCGTTTCGGACCCCGGGATCGCCGAACCCCTGGCGCGCGCCCGCGCGCTCGCCGCCAGGGCGGACGATGCGGCAGCCCGCGAGGCGTACCTGGAGGTCCTGCGCCGCGACCCGACAGACTTCGCCGCGCTCAACGAGCTGGGTAACCTGGCATTGTCGGGCGGATTTCGCTCCGCTGCGCATACCGCATACCGGCAGGCCGTCCAACACCATCCGGCCAACAAGGTCGCGCACGTCAACCTGGCCAACCTGCTGCGAATCGAGCGTGACGTCGCAGGGGCCCGTCGACATTACGAAGCGGCACTGGCCATCGACCCAGAGATGCACGAGGCGCATCAGGGACTCGGCTGGGTGCTGGATGAGCTGAGCGAGCCGGACGCCGAATGGCATCGACGCAAGGGCTACACGGGACATGCCCTGGTCACGCAGCCTTACCGTGGCACCGGCAGCGGAATTCCGCTGCTGCTGCTGGTGTCGGCGCGTGTCGGCAACATACCGACGGCGCGCTGGCTCAGCGATCGGCGCTATGACGTGACGGCGCTCTTCGCCGACTATTACGCGAGGGACTCGAAACTGCCGCCGCACGATTTGATCGTCAACGCCATCGGCGACGCCGACCTCTGCGGCGAAGCGCTGGAGCGCGCGCGGGACCTGGTTGCCGCCAGCGATGCGCCGATCATCAACGCGCCGGCCCGTGTGCTCCTGACGCGACGCCTGGACAATGCCCGCCGCCTGGGGGGCATCGATGGCGTAATCGCCCCTGCTATCCGCACCATGACACCGCGCGCGGTGCTAGCCGCCGCCGACCTGCGGTTCCCTCTGCTGTTGCGCCGCCCCGGCTTTCACAATGGCGAACACTTTGCCCTGGTGGATCATCGCGACAAGCTTTCCGAGACGGTCGCTTGCCTCGGCGGCGGTGAGCTGCTGGTCATCGAATACCTCGACGCCCGCGGCGCGGACGGCATGGCGCGCAAATATCGCGTCATGTTCATCGACGGGGTCGCTTACCCGCTGCACCTCGCGATAGCGGCGGATTGGAAGGTGCACTACGTGACCTCCTCCATGCGTCACAGCGCCGCATTTCGCGATGAAGAGCGGCGTTTCCTCGAGGACATGCCGGCGGTGCTGGGGCCGCGGGCGCTGCATGCTCTCACGCGGATTTGCGCAACGCTGGGACTCGACTACGCCGGCATCGACTTCGCGCTCGCACCCGATGGCTCGGTGATGCTGTTCGAGGCCAACGCCACGATGATCGTGTTCTCACCGGACCCGGATCCAAGGTGGGACTACCGGCGCGCGGCAATCGATGCGGTGGCGACCGCAGCCGGCCAAATGGTGCAGCGGCGCGCCGCCTGATGCGCAACGAGCTCAATTTCTCCGGTGGCCCCGGCGCGCTGCCCGCCGCCGTGCTGCAGCAGGCCCAGCAGGCGGTGGCGGCGCTCCCCGAGACCGGCCTCTCCGTGCTCGGCATGAGCCACCGCTCGGACTGGTTCCGCGCGGTGCTCGATGAAACCGAGCGCAACCTGCGCGCGCTGCTCGCCGTTCCGGATGACTATCACGTGCTCTTCATCCAGGGCGGCAGCAGCCTGCAGTTCTCCAGTCTGCCGATGAGCTTCCTGCGCGGCACGGGTCGCACCGCGGAATACATCGTCTCGGGGTACTGGAGCGCCAAAGCGCCTCCGGAGGGCCGCCTCGAAGGGCACACGCGTGTGGTATGGGACGGCGCCTACGCAGGCTACCGAATTCTGCCGGCCGCCGCCGAGCTGCCACTCTCGCCCGATGCCGCGTACCTGCACTACGTCTCCAACGAGACAGTGGAAGGGGTCGAATTCTCCGAGACGCCGGGGCTGCCCGGCGTGCCCCTGATCTGCGACATGTCATCGAACATCGCGGCGGCGCCGCTCGACGTCAGCCGCTATGACCTGATCTACGCCCACGCGCAGAAGAATCTGGGGCCGGCCGGTATCACCGTGGTGATATTGCGCGACGGCTTCATGCAGCGGGCCGCCTCACCGCTGCCCGCCATGCTGGACTACCGCGTGCACGCGCAGGCCCGTTCCGTCTACAACACGCCGCCGGTATTCGCCATCTACGTGCTGATGTTGGTGACGCGTTGGCTGCGCGACGAAGTCGGCGGCCTGGCGGCGATGGCGGTGCTGAATCGCGCCAAGGCCGAACTGCTTTACGGAGCGCTCGATGCGTATCCGGATTTTTATCGCATCCACGCGATGCGGCCGCACCGCTCCAGGATGAACGTGGCATTCCGGCTGCCCGATGCGGCGACCGAGGCGCTGTTCCTGCGCACGTCCGCCGAGGCGGGCTTCGCCGGCATGGAGGGCCATCGCTCCATTGGCGGCCTGCGCATCTCGCTCTACAACGCCGTCACGGTTCAGGCAACCGCCGCCCTCGCGGGCTGGCTGACGGAGTTCCAGCGTCGCTGCGGTTAGCGGCCCGTTCAATGGGCCGGCGCGCCGCGACCGCCGCCCTTGCCCGGCCGCACCAGGAAGAGCAGCGGGAGCAACGGAGGAAGAAGATTCCCAGCAGCTTGAAGTCATCCAGGTAGGACAGCAGCGTCGCCTGCTGCACGACGCTCTGGTACATGGCGGCCAGGGTGGCCTTCGAGCCGGGCGTACTACCGATGGCCGCCGCGAGATGATGCGCGTAACCCGCATACGCCGGATTCGTCGGCTGCAGCAGCTCCACGAGCCGGCTCTGATGGAACTGCTCCCGCCGGGTGAGCATCGTCGAAGCCACGGAGATGCCGATGCTGCCGCCGAAGTTGCGCGCCAGGTTGATGAGCGCCGACGCATTGTTTGTTTTATTGCGCGGCACGTCGCGAAACGCCATCGCGTTGATGGGAATGAAAAGGAACGCGAGCGCCGCCGCCTGCATCGATGCGGGCGAACACCAGCCAGCCGAACGAGATGTCGAGATAGAAGTTCGTCATCCACAGCAGGCTCACGCCGCCTACCGATGAGGCCGATCGCGACCAGCACGCGCAGGTCCACCTTGCTCATCGCGCGCCCGACCAGCGGCAGCAGCGCGATCATGACGATACCGCCGGGAGTCAGGACCATTCCCGCATCCATCGCCCGGTACCCCATGAGGCTCTGAGTGTAGGCCGGGATCAGGATAGGTGCTGCCGAGCAACATGAACCCGAGCATGAGCATCAGGACGAACGGCACGGCGAAGTTGCGATTGAGCATGAGCCGTATGTCGACCAGCGGATCGCGGGCGTTGAGCTCCCGCCAGATGAGGAGAACGAAGGCGATCGCCGAGACCAGCAGCAGCGCGATGATGAAGGCGGAGGAGAACCAGTCGTCCTCCTGGCCGCGATCGAGCACGACCTGCAGACACCCCAGGCTCAGGGCGACGAACCCGAAGCCGGTCCAATCCATGGACAGGTGCTTGACGGACTCCTTGCTCGGCGCGCTGCTCATGGATCAGCGCGCTCACCAGTCCGAAGACCGCGATGCCCACCGGAACGTTGATCAGGAAGATCCAGCGCCAGTTGTAACTGTCGGTGATCCAGCCGCCGAGGGTCGGACCGATGGTGGGCGCAACGACCGCGGCGATGCCGTAAATCGCGTTGGCCATGCCCTGCTTCTCCGGCGGAAAGCTGTCCGCGAGAATGGCCTGGCCCATCGGCTGCAGGCCGCCGCCGAAGGCGCCCTGAAGCGCGCGCAGCACCACCAGGGTCGCGAGGCTCGGAGCGAGCCCACACAGAAGCGATGCCACAGTGAAGCCCGAAATGCAGGCCAGGAAGAAACGCTTGCGGCCGAAGCGGGCGGAGAGCCAGCCCGAGATCGGCATCACCGCCGCATTGGTCACCAGGTAGCTGGTCAGCACCCAGGTGGACTCGTCCTGGCTCGAGGAGAGCGAACCGGCGATATGAGGCAGGGAGACGTTGGCGATGGAGATATCCATGATCTCCATGAAGGCCGCCAACGCGACTACCGGCGCGATGATCCATGATCCCTTCGCGCCCGCCTCGCCCGCAGCAGTGGTCACTGCGCGCTCCGGGAAGTCGTGCGCACGTAGAGGGCTTTGCCGTTGCCGCTCAGGTTCGCGGCAAGGATGTCGGAGATGATCCGGTCCGCGCCGGAATCCTGCTCCATATAGACATCGGTCCGCTGTGCGGAGGGCCACGCGGGAGCCTGCGACAGGGCGGAGCCATCGAGATTCTTCACACTGACGTCGATGTTCGCGGAGAGGCCGAGGAAGAGCGGGTGCCGGGCCAGCTCCGCCGGATCCAGGCCGATGCGCACCGGCAGGCGCTGCACGATCTTGATCCAGTTCCCGGAGGCGTTCTGCGTGGGCAGCACCGCGAGCGCACTGCCGGTACCGGCGGTCAGACCCAAAACCTTGCCATGGTATTCGACGTGCGAGCCATACATGTCCACGGAGACCTTCACGGGCTGACCGATGCGCAGATCGCCCAGCTGATTCTCCTTGAAATTGGCATCGACCCACATGGTGTTCACCGGCACGACATCCAGCATCTCTGTCGCGGGCGCGACCTGTGCGCCGAGCTCCACCGAGCGGCGCACGACGTAACCGGATACCGGCGCCAACACCCGCGTGCGCGTCAGCTGCAGCCACGCCGCGCGCAGGTTGGCCTCGGCCTGCAGCACCCGGGGGTGCGTCGCGGGCGTGGTACCCGCTATCTCCGCCTGGGTACTGGCGAGCGTCGCCTGCGCCTGCTGCAGGGCGGCATGCGCGCTGCGCACCGCGTTCTCGTCGTGCTCCAGGTCCTCGAGGGACACGCCGTGAACCTTCTTCAGCGACTGATCGCGCGTGAGATCCTCATTGGACTGATTCAACTGGGTGTGCTCGGCAGCGACCAGCGCCGCGTCGCGATGTTCCTGAGCGAACGCCTGCGCGACCTGCCGCGCCGTTTCCCCGAGATTGGCCTTGGCTTGCGCCAACGCGATCTCGGCGTCACGCGGATCGAGCTGAACCAGCACCTGGCCGCGCCGCACGTACTGCGTCTCATCGGTATCGATGGCGACGACGGTGCCGGAGATCTGCGGTGTCAGACTGACCAGATTGCCGTTTACATAGGCATCGTCGGTGGTGATGTGGCCCTTCATGAAGAGGACGTAGTAGACGCCCAGAAGAACTGCGACCACGACGACCGCCAGCACGATGATTCCACGGCGCAGCCAATTGACGGTCTTTGGCGGCGGGTTGGCCGCAGCCGGCGGGTTGGCGGGTGTCTGCTCAGTCATGGCTGCTCCCTGATGGGGACGAATGGTTGCGATCGGATTCAGAAGTGTTTGCCGCGCTGAGCGGCGCGCGATCACGGACGTTCCACCAGCCGCCGCCGAGGGCGCGGAACAGTGCGGCGGTATCCGTGAAACGTTGCGCGTCGGCCTGCACCTGGGCAAGGGCGGCGGCCTGATACTGCTGCTGGACGGTCAGAACCTGAAGCTCCGTGTATTTGCCCGCGCGATATTCCTCGACAGCGAGGTCCTGGCTGGCACGCGCGGCTGCGAGTGCACGTTCGTGTGCGGCGTAGCTGTCGGCGTCGTGCTGCAGTGATTGCAGAGCGTCCGCCACATCCACGAAGGCGCCTATCACCGTGCCCCGGTAGGTCGCGAGCGACTGGTCGTATCGCTGCCTGGCCGCATCCTCCTGCGCGGCGAGCGTACCACCGTGGAACAGCGGCGCTGCGACACCCAGACCGGCCGACCAGACACCGCCGGCCTTGGTGAAGAGATCGTTGAGCGTGCTCGACTCCTGCGCGTACTGCGCGGAAAGCGTCAACTGCGGCAGTCGCGCCGCCGCGGCCACGCCGATCTGCGCGCTGGCCGCGTGCAGGGTTTCCTCCGCCGCCAAGACGTCAGGCCGCTGCTCCACCAGCGCCGATGGCAACGAGACCGGCAACCGGCCGGGCAGTGTGAAGTCGGCGAGCGTGAGCGCCGGCATCCGGAATTCATCCGGTGTGCGGCCAGTGAGCCGCGCGAGCGCGTCGCGGTAGGTGTCGCGCTGCTCCTCCAGGCCCGGCAGAGTCGCGCGCACGTTCTCGAGCTGGGTTTCTGCCTGCAGGGTGTCGCTATGAATGATCTTGCCGGCGTTCTCGAGCTGCACGTTGAGGTTGTACTGCGCCCGCAGCTCGCCCACGAGCGCACGGGTGACCCGGGTCTGCGCATCGACGGCGGCATAATCGAAGGCGGTAATGACGACCTGATCGACGAGCGTGACGTAAGTGTCACGCAGTTGATCCTGCACCGCGGCAGTCTGTGCCCGCTGCGACTCGATCGAGCGGCGGATGCCGCCGAACGGATCGAGGTTATAGGCCAGGGAGGGACCGACTTCGAATTGGTTGCCGGTCGCGTGGAACGCGTTGACCGGCTCATACAACTGACTGCCGTTGATGTGTCCGCGGCCGATGTTGCCCGCCGCATTGATCTGCGGCAAAGCGGCGCCCGAGACGGCTTGCAGCTCGTCCTGCGCAGCCGCCAGGCCATGACGGGCGGCGTCCAGATCCGGGCTGTTGCGCAACGCCTGGCGCACCAGCTGGTCGAGCGCATCGGAACGGAATAAACGGTACCAGTCGCCCGCGACCTCGCCTCCGTAGGCGAAGTCGCGCGCTCCGCCGGCTGGCGGTACGGAACGCGAATAGGCCGTTGCGGGCGCGTCGGGCCTGGTGAAGTTGGGACCGACCGTGCAGGCCGCGAGCAGCGTGACCACGGCGCCCGACACGAAAGCCCGCGCCCAACGAAGGGCACGACTGCGCGCCGACCTGCCTGCCGCGGACCTGGCGGCCACGCTGCGCTGCCCCGGCTGGCGTCGATTCCGGTAGAGCCAGAGCCCGATCGCAAGCAGGGTGCCGCCCGGCAGAACGAACTCCACGAGCGCGTACGGCCCGAAAGTCTTCAGCAGCGTCATACCCTTCGCGATCCAACCAGTACGCAAAGCCGGGAGATTTGCCAAGCTCATGTCGCACTTCCTTTTCTCGAACGCCGCAGCTGCCGGGGCTCGGCGGCGGCGGCCGATCGCGCGCGCGCGCGCGGCGGCTTTTGCTGCGGCTGTGTTGCCGGGGTAGTCGTTTCCGCCTGCTGCAGGCGCGTCAGCAGTCGTTGCAGGAGCGCTATCAGGATCTCGAGCTCCTGCCGGGAGAAGGGCTCCGCGAGCGAGTTGAGCAGCTCCACCACCAGAAGCTTGCCGGTATCCAGATACCGCCGGCCCTGGGGCGTGAGTGCAATTTCCACGACACGCCGATCGCGCTCGGTGCGCTCACGGCGCACCAGTCCGTCCGTTTCGAGATCGTCGACGATTCGCGTCAGGGCACCCATGTCATGGCAGGTTTCCTGGCTCAGCGTCGTGGCCGTCAGGTGCTCGTAACGCCCCAGGGTCGCGATCACCATCCACTGCGTGAAGGAGACCTGCTCGGTGGCGAAATGCCGCTCCGCGAGCTGCGACATCAGTCCGCCGCAGCGCTTCACCAGAAAGCCGATGCTCTTGGGGGCTTCCAGGGTGTCGACGGTGTAGAACGGCTCGGACATGCTTGCTCCTACAAAGATTGCCTACACAATACTTGCCTACGCAAATATTGTCAAGGGGTAGCAACCGCATGGCGATGCGCCGCCGCGGGGCTCAAGCGTGGGGCATCAGGAGCAAGCGAGAGGGTCGGGGAAAAGTGGCATCAGGGCAAAGATTGATCTTCTTGTCTATGTTTCGATGCATGCATCGGCGTGCGCCGCTCGCAGGTGGCGGCGCATGCCGTGCGCTCGATTACCTGCGGTTGAGCGCCACCAATCCCGCATTCGCGGTGCCCCCGGCCCAGCCGGTGTGGGCGAGGACCGCGGCCGGGAGGGGCCGCGCGAAGGCGATGGGGGCGGTAACGATTGCCGCTCCAACGAGCGTGATGGCAAGGGCGCCGACGGCGAAGGTGGCTTTCTGGATGGTGTTCATGATGTGTTCTCCTCTTCTTTCGCCCCTAGAACACCGCCGGCCGCGAAAAGTTACAGCCCTGAAGCCCGCCTGCGCCCTGGGCTACAATCAGCGCCGGGCCCCAACGAGGTTGTATGCCATGCGCGCTCTGCGAATCGTCGGCATCGTCATCGGTTGCATCGTGGTGGTGCTCATCGCCGCGGCGATCGCGCTCTGGCTGATCGTCAATCCCAACGACTACAAGGGCCGCATCGAGGCCGCCGTACAAACCTCCACGGGACGCAGTCTCACCTTGACGGGTAACATTCACCTCGCCATCTTCCCGTCCCTCGCGCTGGAGCTCGGCCCGGCGAGCCTCGGCAATCCGCCGGGATTCGACTCCTCGCAGCCCTTCGCTTCGCTGCAGCGCGTGTCGCTGCACGTGCACGTGCTACCGCTGCTGCACCACCGGCTCGATGTCGGCCGAATCGAGATCGACGGGCTCGACCTGCGGCTTCTCAAGAATGCCAAGGGTGAGGGTAACTGGGCGATGCCGGCCGGGAAGACGACACCGCCGCCCGCGCCGGCCGGGAGTCAGGCGAGTCAGATGACGCTGGGCGGAATCGCGGCCGTCGTGATCAAGAACAGCCGCTTCAGTTACCAGGACATGGTCGCCGATCAGGTGAATGTCGCCATCGGCCACGTCGCGACCGGCGTCGCGGTACCCATGAAGTGGAATCTCAACCTGACCACGGCCTCCGGGGCGCGGCCGATCGTGCTGTCGGGAAATGCCACGCTGCAATACGACGCCAAATCGGCGCATCTCACGGGCCTCGATGCCCGGATCGACGACTCGACGGTGCGCGGCAACGCCGCGGTGATGAATCTGACCACGGGGGCTCTGGGTTTCGATCTGTCCATCGACCGCATCGATCTGGATCGATATCTCGGCACCGCGCCCAATGCCGCCAAGACGCCGGCGCAAGCTGCGCCGACGGCGCCGGGTCGGCCGACCGAGCTGCCGACCGGCGCCCTGAAAACACTGCAATTGCGCGGCAAGCTGGCAATCGGTAACGCGACTGTCTACGGCATGAAGGTCTCACAGGTCGAGGTCGGGCTCGCCGCCGATGACGGCGTGCTGCACATCAAGCCCGCCGCGGCGACCCTTTACGGCGGCACTTCAACGGGCGACATAACAGTCGATGCCCACGGCGCCGTCCCGGAGCTCGATCTCAATGAGAGCCTCGCGAATATCGACGTGCAGTCCCTGCTCACCGACTTCGCGAAGCTCAATCGCGTCTCGGGACGCGGCAACATCACGATCAACGTCACCGCGCACGGAAACACCAGCCCCGCCCTGATCAACTCGCTGAACGGACATGCCGCCCTGAACATCGCCAAGGGCGCCATCCAGGGGATCAACCTCTGGTCGACGATCAACAGTGCCGTCGCGCTCGTGCAACGGCAGTCGCTGCCTGCCCAGTCAGGCGGTAACGACACCCCGTTCGACGTCTTCAAGGCATCCGCCGATCTGACCAACGGGGTGGCCACCACGAAGGATCTGAACATCGCCTCGGGCGACATCGACGTGACGGGCCAGGGCACCGCCAACCTTGCGACCCAAGCCGTGAACTACCGCGTCAATGCCGCCATCCTGAAGGGAGGCACGGCGCAGTTCCGCGCTGGCCAACATCCCGCTGCTCATCACCGGAACCATGAAGAGTCCCAGCGTGCGTCCCGACACCCAGGGCCTGATCAAATCGGTGGCGCAGCAACAGCTGCAAAAGCAAAAGGGCGCGATCGAGAACAAGCTACGCAACGTGCTGAAGGGACTGATCCATTGACCGCCGCCAGCCGCCGGAAAGCACGAATCGCGGGAACGTCACCCACTGCTCGATGAAGATCCGCGCGACGGCGTTGCGCGCACCGATGAAGGGCTTCGGGCGCAATGGGCTCGCCGCGATGTCCATACCCTTGGATCGCAATGGCAACGCCGACCAGCGCCAAAGCAGCGCCGGCAAGCAGCCAATGCCGCCCAAGGAGCGCAACCAGCAGCGCAACGTTGCCCGCCATGAAAGTCGGCACGAAGACGATGTGCAGCAGCAGATTCGCGCGCGACTGGTGGTAGCGCGCATATCCCCGGCATGGCGAACCCAGCCGCTGTGAGGCGTTCGTGGCGCGCGCCGCGGAATTGGAGCGCGCCGCCGATGCCTATATCCGTCGGGCCCAGGAGGCCCCTGCCCTGTTCCGGCTGATGTTCTCGCGGGAGCTGGTGAACCTGTCGCGGTTCCCGGCGGCGGCGGCAAGCGGCAGGGCGTTCGATGAGCTGACCGCGATCGTCGCGGTCTTCGCGCCGCCAGGCCAGGTTCGGGATCTGGCTCTGGCAGCCTGGTCGCTGGTACATGGCTATGCCACTCTCTGCATCGAGGTTGGCCTGGAGTCCGACTCCCGGCGCGCCGCACGTGCCCGTCTGTTCGCGCGCGTCATTCGCAGCGCCGCGGAGCCGCGCGTTGACTAGCCCGTCAACCGATCTCCATGTCGAGCTCGGCAAGATGCGCTGTATCCATCACGATGTCGATCGCAGTGATCTTCGCGCCCTCGATCGTCATCACGAAAGCAGCCTGTACGCGGCCGCCCATCGCCCATACCGCTCCGGCCTCGCCGTCGATCAGGGCCGGCACCGCGGCGCGGGCGCGGCCCTTGAAAGTGTTCGCGACCCGCGACGCGCCGCGAACCTCGGCATCCAACTCAGGTCGCGCCATTGCCACGCTTCACCGCGGCCACGTGCACGGCGCGCTCATCTGCGCGCAACACCACGTCCGGCGATAGCACGGCGACCAGCCGCTCGAAATCGCCATCGCGGGAAGCTGCCAGGAACGCACCGACCAATTCACGGTGCAGCGCGATGTCAGCCACGGGAGCCTCCCCTCCCCGGACCCGTCGCCTGGCGCGACTGGCGAGTTGCCGGGTCGCGGTCGGTGTGCGGTTGAGTATGCGCGCGATCTCCTCGAACGACAGATCGAACATATCGTGCAGCACGAATGCCACGCGCTCACCCGGCGCCAGGGTGTCCAGCACGGCCAACAGCGCCGGGCCAGTCGCATCAGCCAGTGCCAGCTCGTCCTCCGGACTGCCGTGGCCGGGCGCGTCGCCCGCGGCATCGAGCGGCTCCTCCCGCCGCGAGCGGCGCGTCCGCAGCATGTCCAGACACACCCTGGCCACGACAGTCGTCAGCCAGCCGCCCAGGTTCTCGAGTTCCTCCGAGCCTGAGCGGCTGAGCTTGAGCCATGTTTCCTGCACGGCATCCTCGGCCTCGCTCGCGGAGCCCAGCATTCGGTACGCCACCGATCGCAGACGGGTTCGATTCTCGTCGAAACGTGTCGCCAACCAATCGTCGCCGTCCACCTGAGCCTCCGCTGTGAGCTGCAATATTGCCTGCGCCGGGGCCGCTTACCAGTATTGCTCCGCCGGGCGTATCTCGATGGCGCCGCCGTGGCGGGCCGCCGGGATACGCGCCGCCAGGGCGACCGCTGCTTCCATATTCTCGGCTTCGAACACCAGATAGCCGCCGGCTCCTTCGCTCAGGTAGGTCCCGTCCCTGACTTCCGGCTTGCCGTCACGCACCTGGACCGTCCACGCCGCCTTCGGCAGTCCCAGCGGAAGCCCGGGCGTCACGCCCGGCGCCTTGGTGAGCTCACCGTAATCCGCGTAGATCGCTTGCTGCTGCGCCTTCGACAGGGCATTCCAGCGCTCGGAACCCGGCAGCGGGGGATTCGGCCCCTGATAAATCAGCATTACGTATTTCATGGCAACCTCCTACTCCTCACCTGTATGACGGATGGCGCCGGGTGAAATGTGACCGCCCGTGCGCGAGTCGCTGTCACACGACGGCAGGCCCGACCGTCTAGGGTGAGGAAGCGCACCCCGAGGTTCAGATGCAGGACCGTTCCATTGAATTCGAGCGTCATCGCCCGCGGCTGTTCGGAATTGCCTACCGCATGCTCGGCTCACGCAGTGATGCCGAGGACGTCCTGCAGGACGCCTACCTGCGCTGGCATCGCGGGGCATCAGAAGAGCTGCGCTCACCCGAAGCGTGGCTCGTGACCACGGTCACGCGGCTGTGCATCGATCGGCTGCGTGCCGCACGCACGCAACGCGAAAAGTACGTGGGCCCCTGGCTGCCGGAGCCCCTCATCGGCGATGCGGCTCCGGCCGCGGATGTGCGCGCCGAACTCGCTTCCAGCCTTTCGATCGCCTTCCTCGTGCTGCTGGAGCAGCTGCAGCCGGATGAGCGCGCCGCGTTCCTGCTGCACGAGGTGTTCGACACCGACTACACGGAGATCGCCGAGATACTGGGCAAGAGCGCGGTGGCCTGCCGACAGATCGTGAGTCGCGCCCGCAGGCGGGTGCGAGGACGCAGGCCCCGCGCGCAAGTGACCGATGTGGCACGCCGCTCGGTGCTCGAGCGCTTCGCGAATGCGATTCAGAGCCAGGACAAGGAGGCGCTGCTGCAGCTCGTAGCGGAGCAGGCGAGTTGGACTTCCGACGGCGGTGGCCGCGCGCGCGCCGCGCTCAAGGCGATCCGCGGCCGCGAGCGGGTGGTCCGCTTCGCGCTCGGCGTGCTGGGGCGCAATGCCGACAAGTTCGCCTTCGAGATGACTGCCGTCAATGGCGAGCCGGCGCTGGCGCTGCATGCCGGGGGCTCGCTCTTTTCCGTCATCACGGTGCGCACCGATGGAATACGCATTCTGGATGTCTATACGGTGTTGAATCCGGACAAGCTCGCGGCGCCGGTACCGCCGCCCGCCCCTGACTGAAGATCCTGTCACACGCGGGCGGCGTCGCGCGTCTATGGAATGGAGATCAAGTCAAGCAACCAAGGAGATGAACATGAAGCCTCGTATCGACGCCCGACGCGTCAATCCCAAGGTCCGGCAGCATCTGCTGGGAATCAATGCCTACCTGCACGGCTCCAGCCTGGGCCACCGTCTGCTGCACCTGATCGAGATCCGCGCATCCCAGATCAACGGCTGCGCCCAGTGTCTCGACATGCACACTCAGGATGCCCGCGCGGAGGGCGAGACCGAACAGCGTCTCTTCACGCTCGATGCCTGGCGCGAGACGCCGTTCTTCGACGATCGCGAGCGAGCCGCGCTCGAGTGGACCGAGGCGGTGACCCTCGTTGCCGAAACTCGCGTTCCCGACGATGTGTACGAGCGCGTGCGACAGCACTTCAGCGAACAGGAGCTGATCGATCTCACGCTCGCCGTCGCCCAGATCAACACCTGGAACCGCCTCAACATCGCCATGCGCACGGTCGCCGGAAGCTATCGCGCCGGCATGTACAAGGACTGGATCGCTGCAGCCACGGAATCCGCGGCCTGAGCCGCGGACCGATCGCGGCGCGGGGCGGCGCAAAACAGGCTGCCCCCGCGCCGCACCCCTAAGCTCGATCGATCCGTGCCGCGAAACAGCCGTACTTGGCGTAATGAGCATGGACGTAGGCGGTGTCCGGACTGAGAAGCAGCCGCTCGATCAGGCTCTCGGCCTCCTCGCCCGCCACGATATCCGCATCGCGAAGCATGCCGCTGTCATCGAACGCGCGCAGCGACAACACTCGCGAGCGGAACTGCTCGGGGACTTCATTGATCCGGTCGTACCGGTCGCGCGCGCCCTCGCGCACATAGATTGCGTACGACGAGCGAAACGGAGTCGCCACCGGAAGGTGGGTGTAATTCACGAGCAGAACCGACTCGCCGGGCTCCGGATCACGCAGCTCTATCCGGTCCGGGTAACCGGGCTTGCGGTCGACGATGCGACGCACGGCCCCATGCCGCGCCAGCTCCGCCTCGGGAAGGCCAAAGAGGGGTTGAAACTGCTCGGGCGAGAGACCGGTGATGCGAAAGTCCATGGAGTGGGCTCCTCTGACTGGCTGACTGAGGGAGACAGCCTAAGGGAGGAGCCCGGATCCTACTCGCCGGAATCGGACGTAACCGGCGGCTCAGGTTTTCCCGGGTAACGGCAGGTGCCGCAGCGGTACCGGTGTCGATTGCACGATCGAGGTCGTAGTCTGCCCGTAGACCAGGAAGCTGGTCGAGGATGACATCCAGGTTGTCCAGGGAATCGAGGCCCACCTTCATGATGAAGCAGTCCTCTCCCGTGATGCGATGACACTCCACCACCTGCGGCAGCGACAGCGCCAACTCCGCGATCTTCGGCAACTTGCCGGGCATGGGGCGGACGCGAATGAATGCGGCGATGGGTAGCCCAACGCGGTGGCGTCGATCTCCAGTCGGCAGCCGCGGATGATCCCTGCCTCTTCCATGCGTTGGATCCGCTCGCGTGTCGCGGGGGCGGACATGCCGACGCTCCGCGCCAGCTCCGAGACGCTCATGCGCGGATCGTCGGCGAGGAGGACCAGAATCTGCCCATTGCGCGCATCCAGCAGCAGATCTGAGATTTGAAGGCGACGGAGCCGCTTTCCCTTCAGATTGACTGACTTTATCGGTACGGACATTAGGAATACCATTCAAATGACGACGATGGGCTGCGATTATGCGCCTCGTCATGAAGCCCGTGCCAGTCCCAGCCGTTCGGCCAGACGATCCGCAGGCGCCCTCCTACGTCGTCGATCGCATCCCGCCGCACGCGTATTTTCTGGTGAGCGCGGTATTTCACTATCTCGGTCCCGCGTTCGCCGTTCTGCTGTTTGCGCGCATCGAGCCGCTCGGCGTGGCGTGGCTGCGGATCGCCAGCGCGGCCGTCGTATTCTCGATCTGGCGCCGGCCATGGCGTTACTACAGCAAGCTGCAGCCGGCCGCGAGACGCAACGTGCTGATGCTCGGCAGCGTGCTCGCGCTCATGAACATCTGCTTCTATCTGTCCATCGATCGCCTGCCGCTCGGCACGGTGGGCGCGATCGAATTCCTGGGCCCCATCGGGCTCGCGGCGCTCGGGGTGCGCTCCAGGCGGAATTTCCTCGCGCTCGCGCTGGCGGTGGCAGGCGTATATGTGCTGACCGATGTGCGGCTCGCCGGCCAGCCGCTCGGCTTCGTCTTCGCCTTCGCCAACTGCGCCTTGTTCGTGCTCTACATCATCCTCGGCCACCGTATCGCGGCCGACGGCGGCACGGCCGGAATCGATCGCCTGGGTTGCGCCATGCTGGTCGCGATGGTGGTTGCCTTTCCCATCGGAATTCACCAGGCGTTGCCGGCCTTCGTGAGTCCGCTGCTGCTGGCCGCCGGTATCGGCGTCGGCATCAGCTCTTCAGTGATCCCGTACGTGACCGATCAGCTCGCCATGGCGCGGCTGCCGCGGGCGACGTTCGCGCTTATTACTGTCCCTGCTTCCCGCGATGGCGAGCCTCATCGGCGCGGTGGTCCTGCACCAGTTACCGAGCACGCTCGAGGTGGGCGGCATCACCCTGGTCATCGGCGGTGTTCTGTTTCATCGTACCAGTTAGCGCTGCGCGCACTCATTGGTCGTGCCCTTGACTCGGGTGTCGGCGGCGATCCAGTTGGTCTTCCAGGTCTTGCCGCCGTCGTCGGAGACGGATTGCACGAAACGCGCCGAAGTCGCCGTGATGTCCGACCAGACGCCGCGGACGAAGACTACGCGTCCCCCGAGCGGCTCCTGATCGTAGAACGTGCCAACGCCATCACGGAACTCTCCGATCGAAGGCACACCGAGCGAGGCCCCGTTCGCATTGGCGAAATTGAGGTTCCACTGATGGGTGTCCCGATCGTACAGCCGCAGATTGAGTGCCTCGAGATGCCGGCCGCCAGGTCCGGTCGCCTCGAGCTGCACCATGTCCGCGCGGCAATGCCAGATCGATATGACGTTGGAAGTCCCCTCATAGGTGACCCAGGCGGGGGACCCGTCGGGGTTCTGCCTGAGAACGCGCAGATGTGTATTCCAAACACCGACCTCCCAGTCGAAATCATGGGAGCCGTCGCGTTGCGGCTGAGCGGCCTGGGTGGGAAGAGGCACCGCGGTGCCTGTCACGATGATGAGAGCCGTTACTGCCGCACAGCTCATCACGCGGTTGATTGGGGATTTCATGATGACAGCGTCCCCGACACGCGCACTGCCGGCAAGGGCCACAAACGGTCGAATTCACATGGCCACTGTAGATATACTCGCTCGCCTCAACACGCAGTAGGCGGCCCACATGTCCAAGACGCACGACTTCACAGCGCAAATCGCCTGGACCGGCGATCGTGGCGCCGGCACGAAGGAGTACCGGGGCTATGACCGCACCTGGCGGATCGCGACCCCTTCCCAGGTACCCATCGAGTGCTCGAACGACCCGATGTTGGGCGGCGATCCCACCAAGCCGAACCCCGAGACTCTGCTCCTCTCCGGCCTGGCGGCCTGCCACATGCTCTGGTACCTGCACCTGGCGAGCGACGCCCGGATCATCGTTCGTGGGTACGAGGATGCTCCGCTCGGTGTCGGTGAGACCGGGTCGCGTGGCGAAGGGCGCTTCCTGCGAGCGGTCCTGCGGCCGAAGATCCGTGTGGATCGCGGCACCGACCTCGCCAGGGCGGACTCCCTGCACCACGAGGTACACCATTTCTGTTTCATCGCCAGATCGGTGAATTTCCCGGTCACCTACGAGGCCAGCTACACGGAAGTCTGACGTCGGCTCTCACGCCCGTCCGTGGATGGCGATCGTTGCATCCCGGGCGCAAAAAGTGGAGCATGGAGTGGGGCCATTTATGGCCATTTGACAAGACCACCCATGAGCCACCTCCGTACCGGCTTCCTCCCCTCCATCAGACTCGATGCGGCCGCGCCCGTGCCGCTGCGGCGCCAGCTGTATGAGTGGTTCCGCCGGGCGATCGCCGACGGTCGCCTGAAGTCCGGCCAGCGCGTTCCCTCCAGTCGCAGCCTCGCCGGGGAATTGCAGGTCTCCCGCCTGACCGTCGTTTCCGCTTACGAGCAGCTCGAAGCGGAAGGCTATCTGCAGACATTTCGCGGCGCCGGCACCTGCATCGCGGGGTCGATCCCGGAGCTGCTGCGACGCGGCGCAGCACGCGCCAGCAGAGCTGACAGGCGAGCGCGCGGTACCCGCAGGACTGCGATGCGCGCACAACAGCTGCTCGGCATGCCCGAGGAGCCTCAGCCCGCGATCACGGGTCCGTTTCGGGTGAGCTTGCCTGCTCTGGAGCATTTCCCACGCCGCGCGTGGTCGCGCCTGATATCGCGGCATGCCCGCGGCGCTTCCATCAGGGACATGGCCTACGGGGATCCGATGGGTGAACCTGAATTCCGCCGCGCGATCGCCGAGTACCTCGGCGCCGTTCGCGCCGTGCGCTGCGATGCATCGCAGGTCATGGTGACCTCCGGCTCGCAACAGGCGGTACAGATTGCGCTGCGCGCGTTACTCGACCCGGGCGATCCGGTGTGGGTGGAAGACCCGGGCTATTCGGGTACCCACCGCGCGCTGGTGGTGTCCGGGTGCGCGCCGGTCCCGGTTCCGGTCGATGCCGAGGGACTCAACGTCGAAGAGGGCATTCGCCGCCGACCTGCCGCGCGCGCGGCTTACGTCACTCCTTCGCACCAGTACCCGCTGGGCATGACGCTCAGTGCTGGCCGGCGCATCCAGTTGCTGAATTGGGCTCAAGGCGCTGATGCCTGGATCATCGAGGATGACTATGACAGCGAGTATCGTTTCGGCACGCAGCCGATCACATGCCTGCAGGGACTCGACACGGACGACCGGGTCATCTACATCGGTACGTTCAGCAAGGTCCTCTTCCCCGCGCTGCGCATGGGTTATCTGGTACTGCCGAAGGATCTCGTTCCCGCCTTCCGGGTCGTGCGCGATGCCTTCGATGTTTTTCCGCCGATGCTCTATCAGCGGGCGCTGACCGATTTCATCCGCGACGGCGGCTTCGCCCGGCATATTCGCAGGATGCGGGCACTCTACGCCCTCCGTCGCGAGCGCATGATCGCGGCGATCGAGCGCTATTTCGGCGGCACGGCAGAGGTAGCGAGTGCCGCGGCGGGCCTGCATCTGGTCGTCCGGCTGCCGGGCAACAGCGACGACAAGGCGGTTGCGGCGCGGGCCACGGCAGCCGGCATTGCGTGCTCCGCACTCTCGGTGTGCTGCCTGAGTCCGCAGCAGCGTGGCGGCTTGATACTCGGCTACGGCGGCGTCGCCGCCGGCAGCATCGATGAGTCGGTGCGCAAGCTGGCCGAGATCAGCCAGCGGCTACCGGCCGCGGGCGCAGCCATAGAAAAAAAGCGGCGACGTGCGTGATCATGAGGAGTGGCACGTAAACGATTGGAATGACATACGCGGAACCCAGTTGTCCGGGAGGAATGCCGAGAGTTGCGCCGTGGTAGTAATCGACGAGTATGTCGATAGCCCCGACCGCATTGAAAGCGGCCACCAGCATCCAGAACAGGCCGCGAATTCTCACGGTCGCGAGCGCCAGCATGGCCAGCAGCCCGGTAGCAAAATCGCCATACGCGGCACAGGTGGCGAAACCCGCGGGGAGATGCGGGCCGACTACCCCTGGAAGGAGGAAGACCAGGCCGAAGAAGCGGAAGCTGTGAAGTGCGGCGATGGCGCGCTGCGCAGCGACCGGGCTCGCCAGCCTGAGCCGCGGCCACGCGTAGGCGGCGAAAAAGAACAGCCACGGGACGTAACCCAAGGCGAGCTGTGTCTGGAAGATGATTGCCGGCGACATATTGCCACTCGATAGGTTGCGGCCCATCGGGCCGACGTTTCGGTACCATCAAGTACCATCGGCACAGACGGTACCATACGGTACCAACAAAGGCAAATCGCCGGTGCGGGTGCGCGGGAGCGCTGTTGCTAGCTGCGGTGGAGCAGCAGCACGGCCCTGGCGGCGTCGTGCGCGCGACGTTCGAGCTCGGCGGCGCCCGGCGGCGCCGCGGTATGCAACAGCAGATTCATCATGAGATCTCCCCACAGCAGCCCGAGGAACTGCTCGGTCGTGGCGGCGGGATCCCCGGCAATGAAGCCCCGAGAGCGTGCCTCGAGGAGAATTCCCTCGAGGATTGCGCGGATGGGCTGGCGCGCCAGGGACTGCAACGCACGTGCGACTTCCGGGGATCGGGTCGCATCGGCGATCGCCAGGCGGTGCATGCCGACAACCGTGGGATGAGTCGCTGCGGTGAGGAGGCGCAGGCCATAGGCCGCGAGCAGCCGCTCCAGACCTTCCCTGCTCTGCGGCCGCGGAATGTCGGCAGGCTGCGGGAGCATTCGCGTCGCGCGTTCGGTGATACAGGAAACCAGGATGTCCTGCTTATCGCCCACCAGAGCGTACAGCTCGCGCTTGGAGACCTTGGCGCGGGTCGCGATCTCCAG
Organism: uncultured Pseudomonadota bacterium; assembly: GCA_963726045.1. Classification (GTDB taxonomy): domain Bacteria; phylum Pseudomonadota; class Gammaproteobacteria; order Steroidobacterales; family Steroidobacteraceae; genus 13-2-20CM-66-19. The sequence goes on along the minus strand of CAVSAZ010000004.1, from coordinate 680,924 downwards.
TGTGCTGGTGTCGGAGTATCCACTCTCCATGAATGCGGTAAACGCCGCATGGATGATCCGCAGGCGTTTCGACGCACGCTCTGCGGTCTCCGCGGGAGGCGCTGAGCGGGCGCGCTGGCGGCTCTTCGGCTTGGTTCGCAACGATCGTTACCGGCGCTTGATCCCTCAGCGCTCTACCTGGCGTGCCAGCAGCATACTGGGTTCGCCGTCGGTTGCGGCGCGGACTTCAGTCAGATAGCCCAATTTGCGGGCCAGGTGAACCGATGCCAGATTTTCGCGATGGATGATGCAGAAAGTTGCCGCGGCATCGAAGTTCGCGTCCCCCCATTCGAGCACCTTGCGTAGAGCCTCGGACGCATAACCTCGGCCATGCGCCTCGACCGCAAGGGCCCAGCCGATCTCGGGAAGACCCTGCACCGACGGCGGTAAATCACGATGGTAATCGGCAAATCCCATCTCACCGATGTAGCGTCCGCTCGCCCGGCTCTCGACCGCCCAGTAGCCGAACCCGAGCAACGCCCAATGGCCGCAGTACGCCAACAGCCGCTGCCACGTGCGCTGCGGCGGCGACTCGGTGCCGACCGTGTACTTCACCACCAGTGGGTCGCGCCACATGGCCGCGCAGTCCGGAAAGTCCTCTGTCCGGTGCGGCCGCAGTATCAGCCGCTCGGTCTCGAGCCGAGGAGCTACCCGATAGCGCCCTTGTGGAGTTTCCGAACTACCGCTGCTCATCGTACGCACCCTCGCTCAGGCCTGCTTACGCCCTACTCCCTGCGCCGCGGTCTTCCAATGGACACCGTCCGCGGACTGCTCGATGCGAAGAGTGACCTTCACGGGCGAGTCGAAGTGGTAGATGACGCGGTAAGTCTGCTTTCCGGCTTTGCCATCGTAGGTCCAGGTGGCACCCGCAACGGTCATGCGTGAAATGAATGGATGGCCGCCATCGCCCTCGGAATCGAATGCTTCGTAATGCCAATAGCTGCCGTCGCCGCTGTTGTAAGTGCTGATGGCCAGTGACTTCACCACTTTACCCGCTTGCGGTCCATTCATGACGAAGCTGCAGGCAATGAACGCAGCGTTATCCGACCAGCGGCACTTCTCCCACCACATCCATTTGCCACCCTTCTGATCCGCAGTGGCCATGTCGGCTCCGTGATACACCCAGGTACCGATTGCAACACTCAAGGGTTGCAGCTTCGGTGGAACATTTTGCGGCGCGGCGGGCGCCGTCGTCGCCGCAAGCGACAGGACGAGCGGTGCAACAAAGGTCGGCATACGGCTCATGTATCGATCTCCGAACAGGATGGGCTGGATTCTCAGGTCTTCAGATCCGCTTGGCGCTCACGATCCCGATGGGCGGCATGAGCTTCTGCGCCCCCATGCCGCCATCCGGCGCGCCGGTCTTGGACTTCCAGATCTTCCGCACCACGTCCATGCCACGTACGACCTGGCCAAAGGCGGCAAAGCCCTGGCGGTCTGGATTGCGCCTGCCTCCGAAGTCGAGCTGCGGCTGATCGCCGATGCAGACGAAGAAGGCGCCCGCCGAGCCCGTCCCAGGCTCATCGCGTGCCGTCGAAATCGTGCCGTTGTGATGGCGAAGTCCCGTCTTGCTGGTCGGCTCGTGCGGGATCGGCGGCAGCAGCTTCCTGTCGTTCATGAGACCGCCCTGGATGACATCGATCTTCACGGGGTTGATGTCGTTGCCCGGTCGCACGGTGCGATAGAACGCACTGCCGTCGAAGAGCCCGCGATCCACGTACTTCAGGAAGTCGCCCGCCGAGATCGGCGCACGCGCCAGATCGACGGCAACCTCGATAGGCCCAAGTGCTGTCGTCAGCATGACGCGGACCTTTCGTGGCCGAGTGCGTCGAGCGCCGCTTGCAAGGAGCGGCAGGCTGACGCCCCAGGAAGCGATAGCGGCAAGAACAGTCCGACGGGACGCTCCCTTTCCGTGCAATTTCGCGGCCATTCAAGCTCTCGCAAGCGCGCCCATCGAGGACTCTCAGCATAGCAAGTCAGCGCTATTGCGAGCGACCGCTATTTGCGAATTCGCAGCCGCCGTCCCTGCGAACCACTCGTTGCAAAAAAAATACGCTCAGGTGAAAAGGTGTTTGAGCAGCTCCCAGAGGCCCGAGAACAACCCGCCGACCCCCGCGTGCCAGGTCCACGGCTGCTCGAGCGTCTCGCCGCTGACCATATCGCGCACGGTCAGTTTGCCCTTCGTGCCAATCGGAGCAACCGGGACGATGCCGGTCTGAAGAGACCCCGTGCCCTGATGGGTCTGGTGATAGTTTTTTTGCTCCATGACGGCTTCGATGGCGTTGGCCGCCGCGGTCGTGATGGCGAACCGGCATGAGTCGGCGTTGGGCAAGTGTATGGTGATCCACTTGACCTGCAGGTTGCGCGCGCCGTCCTTGCCGGCAGTGACCTGAGCTTCCTCGAGCGCCAGGTCGCTCTTTTTCTGCTTCGCGCCGGCGAGCGGCTGGGTCGCGACTTCGTCCGCCGGCCGCTGCGAAGAGGAGCTCTGCCGCGAATCCTCCCTCTGACGCTGCTTTTGCTGTTGCCGTTGCTTCTCTTGTTGCTGTGACATGGCCGCTTCCGGTTATCAGAGGGTTGGCTGGCTGTCGCCGCGGGACCTGACGGGCTCGGGGCGGTTCTTGCCGGCGGCCATCACGCTGAGCAGGTCCTCGCGTGACAGCTGCGCCGCCTTGGGGTTGCCGCCCGCACGGCGGATGGCTTTCTGGGCCGCCTTCTGCACGATGTTACGGATATCCCGTCCGCCCAGGTTCATGCCCTCGGAGCGCTGCGCAAACTCCCCGGCAACCGCATTGACGTCGAAGGCCAGCGGCAACTTGCCGAGAAACATGCGGAACAGGCGCGCACGCTGCGGCTCGTCGGGATTCGGAATCTCGATCTGGTCCTGGAATCGCGACCGGACCGCCTCATCGACCGCCTCGGGCATATTCGTAGCCGCCAGCACGAAGACATGGCGCTCCGTCTTCCTGACTCCCTCCATCTCCTGCAGCAGCTGAGTGACGATCTCCGCGGTGAACGTGTCCGCCCGCGGACCGCCACGGGCCGGCGCCACGGATTCGATCTCGTCGATGAACACTATGCACGGTGCGCGGCCGCGCGCCAGCTCGAAGAGCTCCCGCACTTTCTGGCCGGACTGCCCCACGAAGCCAGCCTTGATATCCGCCGTGCTCGCCGCGAGAAACGATACGCCGCTCTCGTTCGCCAGCGTGCGCGCGATCTGTGTCTTGCCCGTGCCCGGCGGGCCATAGAGCAATGCGCCCTTGGGCACTTCGAAACCCTGCGCGGCGAACTCCTCGACGTTGCGCAGCGATTCGCACAGGGTCTGCAGCTTCTCGAGCACGTCCTGCGAGAGCACGAGCGTGTCCCAGCCGGCACTGCTGTCGACTGCCGCGCTCCTCGACCGGGTATTGCGCTGCAGCACCTCGCGCCAGAGCTCGTCACTGATCGTGCCACCCTCCATCACCGCCGGCGAGCACATCTCCATTGCGATTGCGGAGAGGCCGCGCCCTGACATGCCGCTGGTCATCCCGGCGACGAAGGCCGGCACTTCCGTTGGGCGCCCCAGCTTTTCCATCTCCAGCCTGAGGATCTGCAGCCGCTCCGCGGCGCCCGGCAGCGCAATTTCGACCGCGGCGCCGAAGCGCGACACCACAGCCTCATCGATCAGCTCGCGGCGGTTGGTCGTGCCCACCACCCAGATCTGCTGGCCTGCGGCGCGCGCCCCGTCCCATTCCGCGATGAAGGCCGGCACGAGCTCCTCGGCGGAGGCATCCGCATGTGTACTGCCGCGGCGCACGAAGGTGACGTCACATTCGTCGATGAGGATCACGCAGCGGCCCCGCGCCTTCGCCTGCTCCCACATCTTCCTGACACGCTCGCCGCTTTGGCCCGCGTAAGCCCCCTTCAGGTCCGAGCTCGTGAGCGAGATGCAGTGGCAGCTCACCGACTCGGCAATGCACCGGGCAATCGCCGACTTCCCCGTACCCGGCGCACCAGAGAGCAAAAGTCCGCTCGGTGCCGTCTTGTCGCCGCTGTTGAAGCGGCGGATCTTGTCGAGAAGATCGGCTTTCACCTTGGGCAGCAGCACCACCCCGCCCCAGATCTTCCCGAGGTCGGCGTCCGAGACTTCCTTGGAGGGGGGCGCCAGCTCGTGCATGATGTCCGCACGCGTGAGGACCACCCGGTCGGGCGTGCCCTGCGCGATCGCCCGGTTGACGGCTTCCTGCGCCGCGCGCTCGACGATGGCGGAGATGGCACGGCCGCCGATGTTGTTGCTGCGCTTCGCGAGCTCCGCCGCCATCTGATCGGCGTCGAAGTCGGTCTTGAGCTTGCCGAGGAAGAGGCGGAAGAGCTGCTGGCGCTGCTCGGCGTTGGGGTTGGGAACCTCGATCGAATCCTTGAGTCGCGATCGCAGCGCCTCATCGACCGTCTCGGGCCGGTTGGTTGCAGCCAGGACGTAGACGTGCCGGTCGCTCGACTTGATGCCGTCCATCTCCTGCAGCAGCTGATTGACGATTTCCACGGTGAACGAATCGGAGCCGCTGCCGCCGCGCGTCGGCGCGATGGCATCGATCTCGTCGATGAAGAGGATGCACGGCGCTCGGCCCCGCGCCCGATCGAACAGCTCGCGCACCTTCTGCACCGACTGGCCGGTGTAGCCGGCCTTGAGGTCGGCTGTCGCCGCCGCGATGAAAGCGAGCCCGCTCTCGTTGGCGAGCGTGCGGGCAATCTGTGTCTTGCCCGTGCCCGGCGGGCCGTAGAGCAGCGCCCCTTTGGGTGGCGGCACGCCCTGCTTGCGCAGTATCTCGACGTGTCGCAGCGCTTCGCAGACGCCCTTGAGCTTCGACAGAGTCTCGGGTGCGAGAATGAGCGAATCCCAGCGCGCACCGGCGTCGACAGCCTCGGCGGGCCGCAGTTTCTTGACGGCATCCCGCCAGAAGGCTTCCGTGATGGTGCCGCCACCCGTGCCGGCCCGCACGCAGACATCGCTCGCCAGGCGCGAGAGGTTGCGGCCAGAGAACCCTACGGTCTCCTGACCGAGGAACTCCGGGACCTCCGCCGGACGATCGAGCTTCAGCATCTCCAGCCTGAGAATCTGCAACCGCTCGGCGGCTTCAGGCAGTCCGATCTCGAGTTCCGCGCCGAACCTCGAGACGATCGCATCATCGATGATGTCCTTGCGGTTGGTCGCACCCACGACCCATACCTGCAGGTCTTCGCTCCCGACCCCGTCCCACTCCGCCAGGAACTGCTGCATGAGCTCATCGGAAGCCGCATCCGCATTCGTGCCGCCACGGCGCGCGAACAGGCCTTCGCATTCGTCGATGAACATGACACAACGTCCGCGTGCGCGCGCCTGCTCCCACACCTTCTTGACACGCTCGCCGCTCTGACCGATATAACCCGACTTGAGGTCGGCGCCCTTGAGCGACATGAACTGACAGCTCGCCGAGTCGGCGATGCGCCGCGCGATCTCCGTCTTGCCCGTACCCGGAGGCCCGTAGAGCAACAGCCCCTTGGGTGCCGCCTTGTCGGCCTTGTTGAACATGCGGATCTTGTCGAGCAGGTCGTGCTTGACGGAAGGCTTGAGGACGATTTTTTCCCATATCTTCGCGAGCTCGGCGTCGGAGACTTCCTTGCCGCGCGGCGCCACTTCACGCATTACATCTTCTCGCGTGAGCACCACGTTGTCGGCCGTTCCCTGGGCGATAGCCCGGTTCACGGCTTCCTGCGCCGCGCGCTCGATGATGGCGGAGATGGCGCGACCGCCGATGTTGTTGGTACGCCGCGCAAGATCTGCGGCCATTTCGTCGAGCGGGAAGTTGGTCTTGAGCCTGCCGAGGAAGAGCCGGAAGAGCTGCTGACGCTGCTCGCGGTCGGGATTCGGAATCTCGATCGCATCCTTCAGGCGCGACCGCAGCGCCGCATCGACCGTCTCCGGCCGGTTGGTTGCGGCGAGCACGTAGACATGCCGGTCGGTCTGACTTGACACCATCCATCTCCTGCAACAGCTGATTGACGATCTCGACCGTGAACGAATCCGAGCTGCCGCCGTCGCGAGCCGGCGCAATGGCATCGATCTCATCCAGGAAGAGAATGCAGGGGGCGCGGCCGCGCGCCCGCTCGAACAGCTCGCGCACCTTCTGCACCGACTGGCCGGTGTAGCCTGCCTTGAGATCCGCTGTCCGGCGGCAATGAAGGCGAGGCCGCTCTCGTTGGCGAGCGTGCGCGCGATCTGAGTCTTGCCGGTGCCGGGCGGACCGTAGAGCAGCGCGCCTTTGGGTGGCGGCACGCCCTGCTTGCGCAGTGTCTCGACGTGACGCAGCGCCTCGCAGACACCCTTGAGCTTGGCGAGGGTCTCCGGCGCAAGAATGAGGGAATCCCAGCGCGCACTCGCATCGACGGCCTCGGAGGGCCGCAGACGCTTTATGGCCTCGCGCCAGAACGCCTCGGTGATGACGCCGCCGGCTCCCGCGCGTACGCAAACATCGCTCGCCAGGCGCGACAGATTGCGGCCCGAGAAGCCGACGGTCTCCTGACCGAGGAACCGCGGGATCTCGGGCGAACGCTCGAGCCTGATCATCTCGAGCCTGAGGATCTGCAGCCGCTCGGCGCCCTCGGGGAGGCCGATCTCGACTTCCGACGCCGAACCGTCGAGGTGATCGCATCATCCATGATGTCCTTGCGGTTGGTCGCGCCCACGACCCATACGCGCTGGTCCTCGCTGCCGACGCCATCCCACTCGGCCAGGAACGCCTGCACCAGCTCCTCGGAGGCGGCGTCCGTGTTGGTGCCGCCACGGCGGGCGAACACGCCCTCGCACTCGTCGATGAACATGACACAGCGTCCGCGCGCGCGCGCCTGCTCCCAGATCTTGCGACACGCTCACCGCTCTCACCCGACGTAGCCCGCCTTAAGGTCGGGGCCTTTGAGGGACATGAAGTAACAGCTCGCCGAGTCGGCGATGCGGCGCGCGATCTCCGTCTTGCCCGTTCCCGGCGGCCCATAGAGCAACAGCCCCTTGGGCGCCGCCTTGTCGGCCCGGTTGAACATGCGGATCTTGTCGAGGATGTCCTGCTTGACGGACGGTTTCAGGACGATCTTCGCCCAGATCTCCGCCAGCGCCGTCTCCGATACTTCCTTCGCCTGCGGCAGCGCCTCCTTGAGGAGCAGGTCGCGGGTGAGGCGCACCGTCTCCGGCGAGTCGCTTTCGATCGACCGCGCGCTCCATGGCGCGATTCGACGATCTTAACGAGATCACGCCCGCTCTTGCGGTTGAGTCGCTTCGCCAGGAACGCCGAGGTCTCCTCGACGTCGAGCGCCGGGTCGCAGGGCCGCTCGGCCAGCAGACGTTTCAGGATCTCCGCGCGCGCCGAGCACGTCCGGCAGCGGAATCTCGATCTTGCTGGTGAAGCGATCGAGGATGGCCTGCTCGATGGTCTCGGGGAGATTGGTGGCCGCGAGGACGATCACCGGCCGGTCGGATTTCGCACGCCCCCTCCATCTGCGCGAGCATCTCGGTGACGATGTCCTTGGTGAAGGAGTCCGTGTCCCCCGAGGTCGCGCTTCGCCGTGACGGCTTCGATCTCATCTATGAAGAGGACGCAAGGAGCGCTCGCGCGGGCACGGCCGAAGAGCTCACGAACCATTTGCCCCGACTGGCCGGTGTACTGGCCCTTGAGGTCCCCGGTCGAGGCGGCGATGAACTTGACGCCGCCTTCGTTCGCGAAGGTGCGCGCGATGTCGGTCTTGCCCGTGCCCGGCGGCCCGAACAGCAGGATGTTGGGCACGTTGACCCGCGCGCCCTTGTAGCGGTCCAGCTCGCGCAAAATCCGCGCCGAGCGCTTGAGCTTGTCTTTGATTTCCTCCGGCAGCACCAGGCGATCCCAGGTCTTGGTGCGGTCGACGCCCTCGCTGCCCCGGACAGCCGTCATTGCCGCCCGCCAGTGCTCTTCGCGCGGCGCGTTGGGCACACACTGTACTTTGGTTTCGCGCACGATCTCGCGCATCTCACGGATCGAGGCGCCGCCGAGACCCTCGATGAGCCACTTGGGCGGGCGCCCGGGCAGTTCGTTCTCCACGCAGGCGAGCTCCAGGAGCTTGTCGCGGCCGGCGACGGTGTCGGGCGCGCTCACCTCGATCTTCGAGCCGCCAAGGAGCGCGAGCAGCCGCGGGTGGATGTCCTTCTCCTGCTGCGCGGTCATCATGACCCAGACGCCGCATTGCCAGGGCTCGCGGCGTGCCCACTCCTCGATGAATGCGAGCGTCGCCTCGCGCGATCCGGGACTGTCGTGCTGCGATCCGGGCTTCGGAAACAGCTGGTCGGCGTATTCGACGAGGAGCACCACGGGTCCCTTCGCGGTGTTGGCCGTCCAGAACTCCTTGACGTCTTTCGCCGCTGAGAGTTGGTCCGCGGTTGCCTTCACGACCGGGAGGAACACCGAGCTCGCAACCATGCGCGCCAGGAACTCCTTGCCGTTACCGGGATAGCCGTGCAGCAGTATGCCCGCAGGCGTCGCGCGGTCGCGCATGTTGAAGAGATCGACGCGGCGGATGAGGAATTCGAACACCTTGTCCGAGACATAGACCGGCGCCCAGAGATCGGCGAGCCGCTTGACGCTGCCGAGCAGCGCCTCGAGGCGGGGAATCTGCCCTTTCTGACGGCGCTCACGCCACTTGAGCTCGGCGTACATCGCCGCATGCTTGAGAATGGGAACGAGGTCATTGCGGGACTCCAGGAGCGCGCTCTGCAGCAGAGGCGCGTAGGTGGCCATGAAGCCATTCTTGGTGTTGCCTCCCGCGAATACGGGATCCGCGTCCGCGGCGATGCGGTAGGTCGCCATGTCCCCCATGGAGAGCAGAGTCGCCCCCGCGGCGGCAGCCGCCGCGTCCATATTCGGCATGTTCATCTGCGACTCTTCGCACGCGGGCTTGCCCGGGGCGCAGGCGAAGCGCAGCAGCCAGAGGATCCCCGGCGCCTGATCCTTGTGGATGTAGAGAAGCGAGGGGTGCAGCAGGGTCGCGGCGTTGGCCTCGAGCTCCTTCACGATCCCGCGGGTCTGTGCACGCCGTGCGAAGTAAAAGCAGAGGCCTGCCGCCAGCAGATACACGAAGATCGGGAAGTGGGTGAATCCGGCCGTCATCATCCGTCCGATCGCGCCATACACCCAGTAGGCGGCGAACAGCATCACGATCTTCAATCCGATGCCCGAGCGCTTGAAGCGATGCCACAGAGGCAGCAGCGCCAGCGAGTGCAGCACGAGTTTGCTCGTACCGGAGGCCTGCTCGCGCAGCAGCTTCTTCACGCGCTCATACATCGACAGTGCCCACCCGGCCGAGGTCCTTGTCGATGAGCCCGGGCACGGTCTTGCGCTCCTCCAGCGCGGCCTGGATCGTCATCAGCTCATCCGTGGCGGCGGTGAGCGTGGCCTGATATTTCGCGGTCTGCTCGGCGAGCAGCCGCTCCTTGGCATCGCCTGTCACGGGGATTGCGGTCACTGTGGCTATAGGCTTTGGCATGACTGATCCAGAGGCGGGTAGGACAGGCAGAGGTGCCGGCTCCGCCGGTAGTGCGGCCGCGGCCGCGGGCGCGGATGCGATGGGCGGTGCGGGCGGGAGGGAGAACGATCGGGGCGGGACTTGCTCTACATCCGCCGGCAACGCCGGACTGGCTTTGCCGCGGCGTCTCGCGATCAGCACCACTGCGCCCCCGACACCGCAGCCGATGAGGACCATCACGAGGAAGCGCGTGAAGACGTTCGAGTGCCGGGGCGGCACGTAGGGTGCCGGTGGCACGTAGGGGGGCGGTGCCGCGTACGCCTGTGATGCATTTTCGCCGGCGCTCTGACGCCCCCGGGGGCGGCCCCGGCGAATCCAATCCGTGATCTGCCGCTGCAGATCGGCGAAGCCATGGTCGTATGTGGCCGCGGCCTCCTGACGCGCCAAGGTCTGTTGCTCGCCCGTGAGACGGGCAAGCGCCTGCTGCAGACGGGGGAGCTCGGCCTGGTCGCGTCGCAGGCGCTCTTTGTAGGCCGCATCGGAGATCTGCCCGCTCTGCAGCAGATAGCTGCTCTGGCGGGGATCGAGCGCCAGCTCGGCGAACATATCGCCCAGGCTCCGGGCCTGCGCCTGGGCGGTCGCATCCAGAGCGGCAGCCGGCAGCGACTGCAGCAGCGTCAGAAGGGAGAGAACCGCCAGAACGAAAGCCGCCGTGGATCCTGCCGGCGGAGCGGGCTTGCGCGATCGATGGTCTGCCATGGTCACTCTCATCGGCTGCGGTCTTGCGCCGGCTCACCAATGAGACGCAGCGAGCGGCCGAGCGTCAGGCTCGAGATGCCACCCTGACGATGGCGCCGCGGCGTGCGTCCTACGTTGCGGGCAAGGTCGCAAAAGGCGCCATGGTCTTGAACACAAAAAGCCGCGGCAGCGGAAGCGGCTGCTTCGTCCGCTTCCTCGTTCTGGTCGTCGTGGGCTTCATGCTCATCGGGCCGCTGCTGCGTTGCGCGCAGCGGCTGCCGCAGATGGCTGGCAACGCCGCCGCGCACGCGGCTGGCGGCGTAGCTGGCGCGGCCGGCAGTGCGGTGAGCAATCTGGGGCAGCGCCTGCTCCATGGTCTCGAGAGCCTGTGGAACTCGCAAAGCCCAACGGAACAGTTCGATCAGGTATGCGAGCACCTGCCGGTGGAGGGCGTCGACAAGCTCTGTCCCTACTTCACCGCGCCCTTGCAGGGCGCATCCGACGCGCGAGGCGGCAGAGACCGCCTGCTATCTGGCCGCCGCCGCGACCGGGACCGGGGGTCAGCAGAGGCTGCAGCACGTCCATCAGATCTGCCCGCAAACGAGCGGCGATGCCTCCGGCTTCCAGGGCTGCGTCCAGACGTACGTGCAGCAAAACGTCGAATCGGGCGACTGGAGCAGTTGTCTGGCGAGCTCCGCCGCAGCAGTTGTGGACCGAGGTGCACACCATGATCAAACCGATCGCATGCCCGCCGGGTCTGCCGGAGTCATTGTGCACAACGCAGTCCTCCTCCGGTCAGCCGCCTCCGCGGCAACGACTCCGTCCGATACGTCGTCCGCGACGCGAACCGATCCGAATTATCTCAACTGCCTGCAGTACTACTACCAGAAGCTCCCCGCCTACAACCAACAGCTCAGCTGCGGGACGACGACCAACGCGCGGAACGCCGCGTGCGTCAAGCAGACGCTGCAGGGCTTCAACTACCAGGGGCAGTCGGTCGGCGCGAATCAGGTCGCCTATTGCAACGGCATGCCGCAATGAAGCCGTGGCTCGCGCTGGCAGGCCTGCTGTTCATTGCAGCCGCGCAGGCGCAGACCCAGCAGGAATCCGTCACGGCCGTGTGGGTGCACGATGTACCCGGACCTCCGCAGGGCGATTTCTGGCATCCGGTTGCGGAGCATCTCTTCAGCTCCTTCACCGACCCGGCGAGCATCTACCCGAACGTGAAGGTCTGCGCGCGTCCGTTGACGGCTGCCACACCGCACTGCACGGCCGTCTGCTGGGAGTTCAAGGGTGACAGCCATGGCAATGGGAAGACACCCAGTACGGAGTGTCAGCGTCCACTGCACCTGAGGCTGGTACCGAACGACCCGCGCATGCTCCTCGAGGTCATCGACATGGAGCACAGCGGCGATCGCGCGCAGGTGCACGCGATGATCGTCAGGAACATAGTGGTCCCCGACCCGTCACACTGCTCGGATGAGCACCCGTGCCGGCTGAATCTGCCGCAGGGATACAACACTGCGAGGGGGACCCTGTCGCTGAGCTTCAGCACCCAGGTGCACGGGGTGCTCGGCGCTTCACCGCCGCCCTCCTCGCCGGCGGCACCGCCCGCGATAGGCACAACGCCCGGCAGCGGCACGTCGGTCTGGCCGGCGGTGACGAATTGGGCCCGGAACCTCTGGAACAAATGGGCGCAAGGCAAGGATCCGACCGCCAATACCCGCGAGGCAGTGGCGGAAGCGACCGCCGCCACCCAGGCGAAGATCAATGCCTGCGTCGCGGCCGTCGCGCACAGCTATGACACGCTGCGCAAGCGCATGCCCATCTGCGCCGGGTCGACCGGCCGGAACTTCGAGGAGTGCGTGGAAAAACGTGTGCTCTACGACGACGACCTCGCTTTGACCCAGGGCTATTCGTGTCGGCGGCAGTATCAGGACGAGGTCGACACGCTCGGCAAGGCAGGCCTGTCCGTCTGGCTGAAAAGCAAGATCTGCCGGATCGGAAAGTGGGTCGGCCTCAAGGGCTGCTGAGGGTGTGGTAGGCTATGATCAAAAGAATCCGCCGAGCGAGCGGGGTACCTTTTGGATCGGTATGCCTTCATGCGCGCGTGCCGCGAAGGAGGCGCGGCGATCGAGCGAGCCTTGCGGCTGCTCGATCGCGGCTATTTCGGCGTGCTGTTCCGCGAGTCTCTGCGCGGTTTGCGCGAGCAGGAGTCCGCTCGCGACCTGGTGCAGGAGACCTTCATCAAAGTCTGGCTGCGCTGCGCCACCTTCCAGGGTGACTCCGAGTTGCTCCCCTGGATCAAATCCATTCTCCGCCATGGCCTCCTCGACCGCCTGCGCAAGGCGACGGTGGAGGTCGCCCTCGACGCCGCGGAGGATCAGGACCACGACACGCAACTGCGAATCGCGGAGCTGTCGGAGGAGATCATTCCGCGCCCGGACTCCGAGGCGGCGCGCGCGCAGCTCGATGAGTGCTTTCAGCGCTGCTGGCGCCGCTTCGAGGCGGCATCGCCGTCCCACGCCCTGGTGATGGCCTGGATCGTCGAGGACGGGCTCGATCACGAGCAGATCAGTGAGTTGCTCGGCCGCACTCCCGGGGCCACGCGCGAGTTCATCTCGCAATGCCGCAAGCGCGCGCGGCTGCACCTAGCCGAGTGGTACGAGTTGGCCTTCGGCACGAAGGAGATGGCATGACGGACCCGGATCATGATTGGATGGACACACTCGCCGGTCGCACCCCGACCGACTCCAGTCGCGGCACGATCCGCGAGGCGGAGCGGCTGCGCGACTTCATCCAGCGGAACGTGCATGCGCCGGATGTGGACATCCCCGGGCAAGATACGCAGCGCGAGGCGCAATTGTTGGAGCGCGCCCGGCGCGAGGGCCTGATCGATCCGGTAGAGCTCACGAAACGCTCACGCCGGCCCGTGCGACCGGCAGCCGTGCGGGCTTTGATCGCGCTCGCAGCGGCCGTTGCCGGTATCGCGGTGGCACTTGGCGTATTCCTGCACGGCGCGCCGCAGACGGAGCATTTTCGCGGCCCCCGCGAGGAAGTGATCCGCATCCAATCGGCGAACCCAACGGCACTGAAGATGCAGATTCTCGATGAGTTGCGAGCGGCCGGCGTCCGCGCGACGGGCTACGAACAACTGGGTGTGGCAGGCATCGACGCCAGCCTCCCTGAGCCCGTGCCGCCGCATGTGCGCAAGGTTCTCACGCGTCATCGCCTGGCCGTTCCCGGCAATGGCGTGCTGAGGGTCGAGATCGCCGCGCCGGCCACGCCGTGATGCGCAAATCGACACTCCCCGGGTGGCGCGCTCTCGTCAGCTCGGCGGCATCTCTCCTTCTCATGGGCGCGGCGCACGCCGGCGTTCCGCTGCCCGCATTCTGCGCGAGCGCCGCCGCCCCGCTCGATCTCAAGACGCCGATTCCCGAGCTGCGTCGCGAAGTCGAGGCGAAGGCGGAAACGGACCCGCAGGCAACAGTCGCCATCATGTGCATGGCGATTCCCCGGGTCGCGCGCGAGTACGGTGAGCAATCACCCGAGCTGGGGTGGTGGCTCGGATCACTGACCATGCCGATGATCGCCTACCAGAACCGGTTCGCGGAAGCCGAGCCGCTGTTGAAATTCGTACAACCGATCCTCGAGCGACAGTACGGCCGCGACGCGGTGCAACTCGCCGACATTCACGTCGCGTATGCATGGATCTACCAGCGGGAGGGCCGCTACTCCGAATCGGAGCGCGCCTGGGAACGAGCGCGGCGCATCCGCGAGCGCTTTCCCGGCGCCGGCAAGATCGAGCTGCAGAAGGTGCTCGTAGGACTTGCACTGGTGCAGGTGTCGCTGGGCGAGTTTTCACCGGCGCGCGACTCGCTGCAGCGCGAGCACGACATCCTGGCCGCGAACGGCGATCTGGTGAGCGAAGCCGGCGCGGCCGTCGAGAACGTGTACACGAACCTGGCATATCGGCAGGAAAGATTCCTCGAGGCGAAGGCGCATGCCGAGCGGCAGATCGCAATCGAGAAGCAACTGAGCGCCGGCATCGGACAATTCGTTCCGGCCTATGTTTTCCTGGCGCGGATCGACGAGCGGCTCGGGGACTATGACGGCAGCGAAGCGGCCTCACGCGAGGCCATCCGGCTGGCGGAGACCACTCATGGCGGCCCCCTGCAGCGACACCAGCAGACGGCCCTGACTCAACTCGGCGAACTCCTCAACGCGCGCGGCCGGCCGCGGGAGGCGCTGCCCTTTGCCGCACAGGCCGTTTCGCTCGGCGAAACCACGTTGGGCACTGATGCACCAGGATTGGTGACCTCGCTCCAAAGTCTCGCTGACGTCCAGCGCGCACTGGGTCAACTGCCGGATGCCTGGCACCTTTATGAACGGATCGGACTGATCGTAGCCAAGGATCCTGCCGATGTGGAGCTGCCCACCCGGGTGACCTATTACCGCGGCCTCGCCAGCTTGCAGCTCGACCTCGGTAATGTCGATGACGCCACCGCGGCGCTCGAAGCGGGACTCGACGCCACGCGTGCGGAACCCGCTCTCGAGCTGCAGCGCGGTTATCTAATGGAGACGCTCGCACAAGCGTCCGCGCGCAACGGCGCCCCCCAAAGCCGCGCGCGTTACGAGGAGGCATTGAAACTCTTCGGCTCGCGCCTGCCCGATACGCACCCCATCATTCTGCGCGTGGTCAACGAGCTCTGTGGACTCGATATCCGCGAGCGTGCGGCAACCGGTGGCCGCGAGTGTGGCGAAGCGCGCACTCGCCTCGTGAACACGCGGGATGTCGATCCGGCGCTGCGCGCGGCCGTGTATGACAATCTGAGCGAGCTCAACCGCACACAAGGTCACATCGATCGTGCCGTCGCACTCGCTGCATCGGCCGTGTCGGCCGCTGAAGGCCTCGGTACTCCCGAGCCGCTATCCCGAGCGTACTTCGTCACGGCGCTCGCCTTGAATGCGCAGGGAAGAACGGCGCTCGCCATCTACTTCGGCAAGCGCGCCATCGCGCAGACCGAGCGGCAGCGCCAGTATTTCAGCGGCGAGGACGAGCGGCTGGATCGCGGATTCCTGCTCGACAAGATCAGCACGTACCGCACCGTCGCGGACTGGCTCATGGCCAGCGGCCGAATCGATGAGGGTCTGGAGGTGCTGCAGCTTCTCAAGGCCCAGGAGCTCTACGACTTCACGTCCCGGGCCGCATCGTGGGACGCGCCGGGGAGCGGCCCCGCTCTCGATGAGCGCGAGCAGGCGCTGAACCGTCGCTATGGATCGATGTTGCGCGCTGATGCGGCCCAGGGCGCGGAAATCGATCGGCTGCGCCGGCTCCAGGATCGATCCCGCATCACCATGTCGGAGCGGACGCGACTCGATGAACTGTTGCGGCGTGCCGAGCAGGCCGAAGGCGCGCGCGCACGGCGGATTCAGGAGTTCATCGCTTCGAACGCCAAAGTCGGGAGTCCCGGCGCTCCAGCGAGCACGGCCGTGCGCATCGACGCCCGGAGTCTCGAGCGCGCCGTGGCGCGTGCACCGGCAGACTCCGCGATAGCCATCTACGTGCTGACCGAGAACCGTCTGCGCCTGCTCATCGCGACGCGCCGGACGCAGCTCGAAGTTCCAGTGTCGGTGAATGCGCGCGATTTGCAGCGTCAGATCGGCCACTTTCTCGACCTCATCGGGCAGCGTGCGCCGATCGACGCGCCGGCTCGGGCGCTCTATGCAACCCTGGCCCGACCGCTCGATGAGGTCGCACGACAGGAGAAGGTCACCCATCTCTTTCTGTGGCTCGATGGTCCGTTGCGCTACCTACCGTTCGGAGCGCTCAAGGCTCCCGACGGCACCTATCTCGCCGATCGGTATGCGATCGAAGTCCTCGCCGGCATCGCACTGACTTCTCCTCCGCAGTCCACTTTCGCAACAGCGGTGCCGGAGCGCAGGTCCAGCCCGCGCGTACTCGGATTTGGTGTAACCCAGGCGGTGGCGGGCTTCCAGCCCCTGCCGGGCATGGCCGATGAGCTCTGCTACGTCGTCGACGGGCCGATCACCGGGCTCGCGACGCGCTCGGCGGCCTGTCGCGGAGCCGCCGCGGGTGATGGCGCGCTCCCGGGTGAGGGCTTTGCCGATGGCGCGTTCACCACGCAGCGCTTCGAGGCCTCGCTGCACGCCCCGCACTCCTACACGGTGTTGCACGTTGGGACCCACTTCAGCCTGCGGTCAGGCAACGCCATGCGCTCATTCCTGGTGCTCGGCGACGGCTCGCGTTTGACACTCGATACGCTTGCCGGTCTCGACTTCACGGACCTGGACCTGGTGACCCTGTCCGCGTGCCAGACCGCGATGGGCGGCGGGCAGACCGATGACGGGCGCGAGATCGAGGGCCTGAGCGCGATCGTGCAGCAGCGCGGCGCCAGGCAGGTGGTCGCGAGCCTATGGCGCGTCGAGGACGAGAGCACCGCGCAACTCATGCGCGCGATGTATCGAACTCTGTCCTCCCACAGCACGGATGTCGCCGGCGCCCTGCAGAGCGCGCAAAAGAGTCTGAGGGCGCAGACCGTCGGCGGACGACATCCTTACGAGCATCCCTATTACTGGGCCGGTTTCGTCGTATCGAGCCGCGAGCTGCCGCTGCAGGCGGCGTTGGCTCAGCGAGCGCTGTCGGCCCCCGGAATGAAGTAGTGCACGAACGCTTGCGCGTTCGGCGTACCGACACCCGTGACGTCGTCCCAGCCCTTCGCGGTGTGCAGCGCCGTCGCACTAGTGCAGGGTGTACCGAACTGCTGGTTCGCGGGAACCGCCGAGCAGTCGGTCCCGAACGAGATGACATCAGTCGCCGACGAGAAGGGCGAGTTCTGCCCATTGTTGCTGAGGAAATTGGCGAAAGCGGTCGCGAATGTGCCGGCGGGTGCCTGGCTGCCGAGGATCTGCGCGCTCGTGTAGTGCTTGGTGCCGCCGGCATCCTCGACGGTGCCAGTGACGTTGTGCTGATTGGTTACCGGAACAACGTCGGTCAGCGTGGCTGCGGGCATCGAATACAGGTACTGGGCTGCCTGTCCCAACGGCGCGCCCGCGGCCTGATTGGCGATCGCCCATAGCGCAGAGAACATCGGGCAGGCGAGGCTCGTGCCGCCTACCACTTCCCAGACCTGCGACGGCGCCTGCCCGGGAATGGAGATGGCGATGGCTACGCCGGTGAACGGATCGGCGAGCCAGGAGACATCCGGAACCATGCGCGCCTTCCCCGGAAGCTTGCTCTGAAACGCCGGCTTGGGGAATCCGCCCAGGCACACGATATTGCCCTGACTGATGCTCTGCGACACGCACTTGCTGGGGCCGCCGCCCGATCCAAAGTCGAAGCCGAGCGCGCCCGAGGCCGGAGGATCCTGCACGAAACCGTTGGTGTAGACCATGGTGAGGTCGGTTCCCCAGCCCGCCTGCCAGGCAATCGAGTCATCGGCGTTCAACGCCAGACTGACGCCGCCCACGCCGGTCGCCCAGGGTGAGTCCGCCGGAGCGGTCACCGTCGGCGCGGGCAGGGCCGGAACGTAGTCGCCGTAGTCTCCGGTGGAGAAGTTGGTAGCGATCCCCGAGAGTGCCGCCATCTCCGCGATCAGGTTCTCCGTATCCAGATAAGAAGCGGGAGTCTCCGACTCCGGTGTGCCGAAGCTGCCGGATATCACGTTCCCGAGTCCGTAGTTGACTGCATAGAAATCCGCTTCATCAACATCCTGAAGCGAAGCCGAGGGCGGCACCAGCAGCACGATATTCGCGCCGGGTGCGATGGCATGCGCCCACTCCACATCCAGATTGATCTCCGTCTGATTCTCCTGGATGCACTCGCTGGGAGTCGGGGTGTAGATGATCTGGAAGTTGGACGCATCCAGCTTCGGCAGCCCGAATTTCTGCGCGAACGCATTCGCGTCACTCTCGATGGTGGAGGAGCCGCACCAGTCGACGATCACGATCGTCTGCCCTTTGCCGGTATACCCTTCGGCATAGAGCTGTTTGAGGTGATAGGCGGTTTGGATGGGAGCCGGGGTGTAGGCGCAACCGGGGCTGGTGAGCGTTTCCAGGTGCAACTGCTCGCCGCTATACGTCGCCGTTGGCAGCTCGCCATCGCCGTTGGTCGAGAGCACCTGCGTGGCTGCCGCGAAGCAATTCGAGGAATAGAAGCTGGCCTGCGCGGTTGCGGCCGCTGCGGAGAGGAGCGGACTGGCGGCCGAGGCAAGGCCCGCCGCCGATCTGCCGGCAAGGGCGGTCGACCGCAGGACGACCGGATGAGTGTATACGGCCGTGTCGAGACCCGATATCGCTCTCACCAACGGCGCCGCCGCCCCTGCGACGCTCGGGTCCCGGTCGTTCGCCCGTACCAGCGAGCCGTGTACCCTATAGTCATTGAGTCGCAGCTGAAACGCCTTCTCCACGTCGGCAGCCGTACCCCGTGCGCGCACGAAGAAATTTTCCTTGTCCGCCATGACGATCTGCAGACCCTGGGACTGCAGGAACTGTCGCACGGTCGCAAGGTCACGCGCGCTCGGGGCAAAGCGCTCGGCGATCTCCTGCCGGCTGAGCCAGCGGTGGTAATTCGGCGAGCGGCTGTCGTACATCTCATGGGCAAGCGCATCCATTGCAGCCCGATCGCGCGGGTTCAACCAAATCGTGACGTCCATTATCGTCGCGGGATTCTCGGCCTTCACGTACGTGCTCGCAGACACGTAGGGCGGGGTGTTGTGCGCAATGACCTGCGACGCGGCAAACGCGGGCGGCGCCACTGCCACCATCACCGTCAGAACCGCCGTCAGAACCGCCGTCATCGCAGCTGCCCGGATCGATTGGCGCGCCTTCATTGTGGTAGCGATCATTGATTGTTACCTCCAACCCAATCCACGAATGCCTTGGCATCCCGCGGGGTGCCCATTCCCGTAACCTCATCCCAACCCACCGCCTCCCTCATCAAGCCGTCGCCGCCGAATGAAAGCACCACCGCGGTGTTCTCCACGCCGTCCGGGTTCTGCCACAGTGCTGTGTAGAACGGACCGAACGGCGGCGTCACCAACAAGGTCTGAGCGGCAGTGAATGTGGTGCTCGTCGCGCTGGTCTCCTGCACCGTAGCCACGACATCATTCGGGGAGGACCGGGGGACGACATCCATCACTGCCGTGGCAGGCAGTGAATAGAGATAAGGCGCGGCCTGACCGAGGGCAATGCCCGCTTTCTGATTGGCTAGCGCCCACAAGGCAGAGAACATCGACGTCGATATGTCAGTACCACCGAACGCAAACCAGGACTGGGGCGGCTCCTGCATACCCGTGGTGGCGACGACGATCACGCCGGTATAGGGATCAGCGACCCAGGAAAAATCAGGCTGTTGGCGCTGCGTGCCGGTGACGGCTTTGCTCTGGAAGGAGGGTTTGGAAAAAAAGGCACTGGGCCCGCCCAGTCCCCCGAACAACAAACCGCCGATCGTGGGCGTGAAAGCCGGGTCGTAAATCCTGCCTTGCGCAAGAACCTCGCTCGCGTGGTCCTCCCAGCCGGTCTCGAACGCTATCGCATCGCCCGCGCCCAGCGCCAGGGTGACTCCTCCGATTCCGGTCGCGTACGGACCGTCGGCGGGGGCTGATATGGGAGAGCCGAAGAAGAGCTCGCCTCCCCTGACTCCACAGGGATAATTCGCTGAGATGCCTTCGAGCGCGGCAAGCTCCGAGATGAGGCTTTCCTTCTGTATTTCCGTCACCGGCACCAGAGTCTCGGAGACCAGGTTGTCATCGGAAATGACCGCGCCGAGGTCGTAGTTCACCGCGTAGAACATCGCCTCATCGACATCCTCGGGGTAATTCGTCACGGCGTAGACCACTGCCAGCGCCGCACCGGGTGCGATCGCGTGCGCCCACTCCACATCGGCGTTGATACTTGGGTAGTAACCAGCACACACCGAGGTGCCCATGCTGGTGATGCTGAAGTTGGACGGGGTAAGTAGTGGGAGTCCAAAGCGCTCCGAGAAGGTGTTCGCATCGTCGAGCAGCGTCGGTGAGCCACAATCCTCGACCATCACGATCGTCTGCCCGCGCCCGTCGTAGCCCTCAGCGTAGAGCGCGTCCAGGTTGTAGGCGGCGCGAATGTCCGCCGGTGCGTAAGCGCAGCCACCCCCGCTGCCGCTGTACTCATTGCCGGTGTAAGTCGCCTTGGGATAGCCGCCCGAAGTGGTCCGGTGCACGGTAACGGGGCCCGGAAAACATTGCGACTGGAACCCGGAGACGGTAGCTGCCTGGGCGGCGGCAGCGGGTCGCTGCATGGCGGTCGCAGGGCCCTGGGACACGACGCTCGGCCGCTGCGTGCCCGGGCTCTGGAACTCGACATCATCGAGCCCCGAGACCGCTTGAACCAGTGCGGCGGCCGGACCCTCGACGTAAGGATCGGCTGAATTCGCCCGCAGCGTCCGTCCGTCGATGGTGTAATTGTTGATGTGCACCGCGAACGCCTGCTCCACCTGAGCAATGGTTCCGCTCGCGCGCACGTAGAAGTTGTTGGGACCGATGCGTGACACCGTCAGCTGGTGGTTCTGCAGGAACTGCCTGACGACCTGCGCCTCGGCGGCGGTCGGGGCATAGCGCGCGGCGATCTCCGCCGGCTTGAGCCAATGGCGGTAATTCGGCGAGCTGCGATCGTAGAGTTGCTGCGCGAGCGCATCCATGGCGGCTCGATTGTGTGGCTTGAGCCAAAGGCTCACCTCGATGCGCTGCGACTCGGCAGCGGCGCCGACGCTCCTGGCAGCCGCGACGAACGTCGGCGTGTTGTTCGCGATGTATTGTCCGGCGGCGGCGTGAGCCGGCGTGCTCGCCGCCAGAACGCCGGCCATGGCGAACACGGGAATAGGCGACCATCGCCCCCATCCCGATGCAAAAGAGTTCTGCGCGGAGGCAGGGAGCAATCGTTCCCGGTAGACGCTCATGTTATCTCCCCTGGCTGCGACCGACCCGGCCCGCGCTCGGCGGACCAGTTATCTCGGATCTGATACAACCATAGTATAGAGCGCAGGCGCACCGCAAAAGCAACCCCCTCGTTTCATTTTTTGGCGTGGTACCCCAACACCAGTCGCCTCTGGCACCCGTGTTGGGTTCTTGCAAAGCGGGAGCGGGAACTTCAGTTGATGCGTCGAGACAACATTCGATATCTGTTGCTACAGAGTAGCTACATAGTTGCTACAGAGTTGCATCATTGCGGCGGTGCCACACCTGATCGCGCTACTTGCAGGCACCGTTCGTGTGTTGAGCGGGATGCGCGAACGCTGCGCGCTCCGCGGGCGTCAGGTTGGCGAGCGCCGCCGCCGACCAGTGCGAGATATCGATCCCCGGCCCCACCTGCAGACACGGCTTCGAGTCCTTGGGCTGACGGCCGCAGACCGAGACCTGCGCCACACAATTCTTGCCGCCATATTTCCTGCAATACCCGGTGGCGACATGTATGGCATCGGCGCGATTCAGGCCCGACCTGCCGACGCCCCACGTTCCCTCCGGGCTCTCGGCCAGTGACAGGCAGTTGTTGACGTCTCCAATCTGCACCGCGCAATCCGTGACGCCGCCCCTGTTGCAGTTCGCGAGCGCGGCATGATCGGCTGCGGCCTGGCTGGCGTAGTGCCAGGAAGCGCCCCAGGCGGCGCTGCTGGCCGATTTGGCTATTGCCGCATACCACTCACCCGTAAAGGCGGGCCCGGGAGCGCGAAACCGGGCGCCGGTGGCGTTGCTGGTGCACATGCCGAAGGAACACGTGCAGGCGCCGGTGACGATGCAGTTCTGCTCCTGGCGCTGCTGCTGCAGTTGCTGCGGATCGACCTGTTCCTGCGCCGGTTGATATGGGGGCTCTTCCTGCTCGGTCTGCTCCTGCTCGTCCTGCGCATGCACAGGCGCGACCATGAGGACACTCGCGGTAAGGAGAAGAAACAGTGCGGCAATGACGCGGACGGGCTTTTTCATTTTGACTCTCCCCGGTGCGATGACTCACCTTGCAAGCAACTATAGGCGCGCCCCCGCAGGGGTCTACCCCCCATTACGAGGGGGTGAGCCGGCTGCGGCCGAAAGCACGCGCGCCCTGAATGAAACGGCTACCATCTGGCGCTTCGGGGAGGGTCACGACATGTCACGCTCGCCGCTCAGGGGTCTCATCTTTCCGGCACTTTGCGCGTTCACTCTCCTTGCGGGCGGCGCGGCAGCCGGGTCCCAGGAGCCGCAACCGGTCCAGCACGAGTACCGCATTCGTCATTTCAGGACGGAAGGCGGCGTCGAGCTGCCCGAGGTGCGGATCGTCTACGGTACCTACGGCCATCTGGACGCCGCGGGCGACAACGCGATCCTCCTGCCATCGCACTATATGGCCAATATGCACGGCTACGCGTGGCTCATCGGACCGGGCAAGGCGCTCGACCCCGGCAAGCTTTTCCTGATCACCAGCGAGCTGTTCGGCAACGGGAGCTCCTCCTCGCCGAGCAATACTCCAGAGCCGTTTCATGGGCCTCGCTTCCCGGTGATGACGATCCGCGACAACGTGCGGGCGGTACACGTGCTGCTTACCAATGAGTTGCACGTCCATCATCTGCGCGCGGTCATCGGCTTCTCGATGGGAGCCCAGCAGGCCTTCCAATGGGCCGTCAGCTATCCGGATTTCATGGACCGCATCGTGGCCACGTCCGGGACAGCGAAGACGTACGGCCACGGGATCGTCCGCCTGGAGAGCCAGATCACCGCCCTGACGACCGACCCCGCTTTCGCCGGGGGCGATTACCAGGCCGAGCCCGAGAAGGGTATCGAGGCATTCTCAATCGTGTGGACGGCGTGGCTGTTCTCGCAGGAGTGGTGGCGGCGCGAGCTGTGGCGCTCCGATCCCTCCCTCGGCAGCAGCCTTGCTCAGGTCATCGATCATTTCAAAACGCATTTCTTACCGGGTGCGGATGCCAACAATCTCATCCTGCAGATGCGCACCTGGGAGAGCAACGACGTCGGCAACACGCCGCCGTTTGGCGGCAACGTGCAGGCAGCGCTGCGCTCCATCAAGGTACCTGTCCTATACATGCCCTCCGCGACCGACCTGTATTTTCCGCTGACCGACGCGCGTTACGAATCCGCCTTCATTCCACACTGCCAGCTGGTGCCGATACCCTCACTGTGGGGACACCCCGCGGGAGCCGGCGCCTCGCCGGCGGATGCGAAGTTCATCAACGAGCACGTCGCGCAGTTCCTCAGCTCGGGCACCGGGTCGTCCCTCAGCGGCGCAATCCATTAGGCGGCGTACGATGGCAGTTGAATGGCGCTCTTGGCCCGATCGATCTCTTCGTCCGCGACCCGATCGCCGAACCCGCGCACGCCCAGGGCCTGGTTGACCGCCACGAAATCCCGCATGCGTTCCTCGTAGCGGGAGAAGGCGGCTGCAGGGTTGCCTCCGCTTTGAGCCAACTCCCCCGCAAGGACGTAGGCTCCCACCAAAGCGAGGCTGGTACCCTGTCCTGACCGCGGCGATGGGCAATAGCCGGCGTCGCCCACCAGCGCGGTGCGGCCCTGAGACCAACGCGGCATTCGAACCTGTGCGACCTCTCCAAAGTAAAGACCGCTCGCTTCCCGCAGCAGACCCAGGATGCGCGGCACCTCCCATCCGAAACCCTTGAAGCGTTCGACGAGAAGCGCCTTCTGCTGCACGGAGGTGAGGTCCCGGGCCAGCGGCTCGGATTCGAACATCATGAAGACCCGCAGCTCCGCATTGTCTCTTGTCGGCAGTAGCAACATTCCACGACGGCTCTCCAGATCGCCGATCGCGGTCTGCCAGTCCTGCAACTGCAGGAAGTTCGCCACCGTGAAGATCGCCACATACGCGTTGAGGTATCTGAGGAACGGTTCGCTTGGGCCGAACACCAGGCGGCGCACACCGGAGTAGATCCCGTCCGCACCGATCACCAGGTCGAAATCGCGAGTGGGACCGCGCTCGAATGCAACCGTGACCTTGCCGGAACCCTCGTCGATCGCCGCAATCGAGTCGTCGAAACAGTAGTCGACATCAAATTGCGTGACTTCATAGAGGAGGCCTGAGAGGTCATCGCGGAAGATCTCGACATCGCCGCTGTCATGGCGACCCGCCGACAGGGTTCGGTTGGTGTGCCGCGCGATCTCGTTGCCATCCCGATCGAGCACATTCACCCCGGTGCTTCGCGTGCGCCGCGCCGCCACCCGAGCCTCGAGACCCATCCGCGCCACGACCTGGAGCGCGACGCCGCGAATGTCGACCGGCTGACCGCCGGGGCGCAGCGCGGGACTGCGCTCCACCACCGTCACCGCAAAGCCATGTCGGCGTAGCCAGTACGCGAGCGTGGGGCCGGCGATGCTCGCGCCCGAAATCAAAACGGATGTCATGGATTCTCCTCTCCGATTCCTGATAGCTCCCGGCAATTCCAATTTTATAGTGAGCGCGCCGGCGTCGCGCATTATCGCGAAAGAACGTAAGTGATTAATTTAATTAAATATTGTTGCGCGCCGACCGTCCCTCGGCGGCAGCTTCTCAGGCGTTTTACGGCGCCGCGCGCCGCACCTCTTTCAAACCGAACCGCCCGGGCGGCATCTAATCACCATGAAACCAATGCCCAGGCTCGCGACCCACCGTGAATAGCTGCAACCTTCCGCGAGCCACTGTGTTCTTGGGGCACAACCGAGGAGAAGTGATCATGAGTCAGATTCAGAAAACCACCGCCGCCGCAGTCGCCTTTGCCATCACCCTAGTGGGTGCCACGTTCGTCAGCGCGCCCATGACGCTTCCCGATTCACAGCAGGTCGTGGCGAGCGCTCACCAGTGGAGCGCGGGCCATCTGCATCGCATCGCGGTAGACCTGCGGCACGTCGCCGTGTACGCGCGAGCCTGAGCACAATCAGCCTGAGGCCGGGAGATCTCGATGCGCAAAGTGACGCCACTGCTGACTGGACTGGCACTGCTCGTCGTTGCGGCAGTGGCCGGCGCGGCGCCGTGTGAGTACAGCGCGCCGCGGAATGCGGAGCTCGACGCCGCCACTCTGCAGTCGCTGCTGCTGAATCTGGGAGCGACCGACGTGCACGTCCAGGGCGTGCCCGGTCTCACCAGGATCGAAGTTCGCGGTACCGCGTGCGCATCGAATCCGCAGTGGCTGGACGGCCTCAAGATCGAGACTTCGCGCAACGGCTCAGAAGGCACGGTGACGGCCCGGAGCGAGGAGCACGTAAACTGGTTCGGTCCAATCGCCTTCTCCCGCTATGCGTACCTGAAGCTTTCCGTGAGCGTGCCGCCTCAGGTGGCCATCAGGATAAACAGCGCGTCGGGCGATGTTGTCGCCAGATCGCTCACCGCGCTCGATTTCCACTCCGGCTCGGGCGACCTGAAGGCCTATCAGATCACGGGCGTACTGGCTCTGGAGCTGGGCTCGGGTGATGTCGACGCACATACCATCGGCAGCGTCGACTTGCGACGCAGCGGTTCAGGTGATGTGACCATCAGCGAGGTAGGCGGCGAAGTGCACGGTGAGGAAGATGGATCCGGAGATCTCAATTTCACCGACGTTCGGGGCAGCGTGTCACTCGGCTCCATCGGCTCCGGGGATTTGCGGCTCGAAAACATCGGCGGCAGTGTTCAATTGAACCGCATCGGCTCCGGTGACCTGCTCGTCGATGGTGTAGTCGGCAATCTTCAGGTCGGCGCCACCGGCAGCGGCGATGTGACCATTCACGGCGTCAAGGGAACCGTGCACGTCCCGAGCAGGGACGACTGACCGCGTATTTAGAGTACTTCAGGAAGTCGCGTCACGGATCGATAGCACGATTTTCCCCGCGCCACCCCGTTGCGCCAGCTCGTGAGCCGCCGCCGCATTTCGCAGCGGCATTCGGCGGCTGATCGGCAGCTGGAATTTTCCGTCACGGATGTCATCGGCGAATTCCCGGATTTTTGACGCATCGGGCCGCGCCTCTACCCGAGTGACTTTGACCGTGGGATTTGAATTGGACAAGCCCTCAGGAAGTGACGACGCGTAGCCAAAAGTGCCGCCATTCTTCACTTTGGCAAATAGCTTGGCGGCCGTTTCACCACCTACCGTATCGGCAACACAGTCCACCATCGGCAGCTTTGCAATGGCGGCATCGTCGTCGATGGCTACGACATCGGAGACCTCGAGTGCCCGCGCTTCGGACAGTTGCCGCGCGCGGACGCCGGCAATCACGTTAGCGCCCAATTTCCTGGCGGTGTGCACGGCGGCCCGGCCCACGCTTCCCAAGGCGCCGGTCACCAGCAGGGTCTGTCCGGATTGTGCCCGGGCCGCCAGCCGTACGAGTTGATCGCCCGTCAACGAGACGAGCGGAATCGCGGCGGAATCAACCGGATCCATGCCTTCAGGCAAGTGCGTCGCGATGGAGGCCTCTATCGCAACGAGCTCGGCATAGGTCGCCCGCGTAAGGGCGATTACGCGCTCACCCGGCTTGAAAGTCCGAACATTACTGCCGACCGCGCGAACCACGCCGCTGACGTCTCTGCCGAGAATCGCCGGCAGCTTCAGCGGGACGTCCTTCTGACGGGCGCCTGATCGTATCTTCCAGTCGATGGGATTCACGCTCGCAGCCCAGGCTTCGACCAGTATGGAGTCCGCGGTCGCGGCCGGCTCGGGCGCATCCTCCTCGTACTTCAGGTTTTCGGGACCGCCGTATTCATACAATCGAATGGCCTTCATTACGCGCTCCAGCTAGAGGTCGGACTGAACTGCCAGCTCTGACGGGGCTCGGGCAGTCGATGGCATCGCGACTATTCTACGCCTCGCGCTCTTCGATCTATGACTTCGAATCTCTCTAAGTCATTGATGGATATGATCGCTTTCAGCCTGCTGAAGTCTTATAATAGATTCACTATAACCGCCGCGAGCCGCACATGCCACCGGATCTGGAAACCGTGCACGCATTGCGCAGTGACGTCGCACTGCAGATTGCGCGCTACACGAAACGGCTGGGCGTGAGTCAGCTGGCTGCCGCAAAACAACTGGATGTGCCACAACCCACGCTCAGCAAGATCGTCAATGAGCATACATCCGATCTCTCGCTCGAGCTGTTGCTGCGCATTGCCGTACGTGCTGGATTGCGCCTGACGCTGCAGACCGGACTCATTCCGCAGGAAGCCGGCGCTTTCGTTGCCATCAGGCGACCAGCCTCAGCGCGCGCGTTCCCATCGAAAATCGCTACTCGTGCCGCGCGGAACGCTTCCCTTCGGGCGCTGCACCCCGCGCAGAGACTCGAGGCTTTTCTCGAGCACAACCAGCTGGTGAATGAGTTGTATCAGATGGGTCGCGCCTCTGCAGGGGTCGCGCTTGCCTCATCGGTCGCGCCAGCGATGAGAACGAGTCAGGGCGGGCAGTCCACCCTCCTACTGCTCGATGTGGTCGGGATTCTGCGCCGCGAGAAGGTCGACTATGCCGTGATCGGTGCTTTCGCCCTTGCGGTGCTTGGAATGGTGCGCGCGACAGCGGCTGTCGACGCGTTGCTGCGCACGGAACCCAATCGCCTGGCGAAGCTCGAAAGGCGATTCAAACAGGCCGGTTTCGATACAGAGCTCCGTCCTCCGGCGCCGGACGGCTCCATCTCCGGGATGCTCGTTCTGAGCGACGGCTTCGGTAACCACGTCGAGCTCTTGGGCGGGCTTCGCAACATGGATCCGGGTATCTTCTCCCGGACTCTGCAATATGAGTTCCGCGACGAGACGCTCCACATCGTTGGACGCGAGGATTTCATCGCGATGCAGTGCTTCGCAGGCAGCCCGCAGGACCTTATCGACGCCAGCGCGGCATACCGCGAGGCTCTCGGGCCCATCGACCTGGATCTCCTACGCGCCGTGACCCGGCGATTCGGACGCGAAGCCGCGGACAGACTGGAAAGGATCCTCGCCGAGTAGTTGCCGCTGAGACAGCGTTTACTTACTTCAGGTTCGAAAGCCCCTCATGGTCACTCTCGTTCCGGACGGAGAATTCGATGGCAATCAACCCCGAGATACTGCGCGGCGTTCCGCTGTTCTCCCTGCTCGATGAGGACGAGACCGCCGTTCTTGCCGGCCAAGTGGAGCTGAAGCATTTCGCCGCCCGGCAGCGCATCTACAAGAAAGGTGACGCGGGAGGTCAAGCCTATGTGATGTTGTCCGGCAAGGCACGCGTCACCAGCATCGATCAGGACCAGCAGGAAGTGGTGGTCGACGAGCCAGGGGCCGGTGAATTCTTTGGATTTGCCTCCATGCTCGAGATGACACCGCACCAGACCAGCGCCATCGCTCTCGAGGATACGGAATGCCTGGAAGTCACCCGCGACGACATCGCCACCCTGCTCGAGCGCAAGCCGCACGCGGGGATGGATCTGTTGACCATGCTGGGACGACAGGTTCACGCCGCGCAGGAGCTGGTGCGAATGCGGGCGGCCCGCAACCCCAACGACCTCATCGAGGAAGAGGAGACACTGGGTGAGCACGTTGCCGATCTGGTGGCTCAATTCGGCGGCTCGTGGACGTTCATCATCGCCTTCGGCGTGATCATGATCGTCTATACGGCCATCAACTCGCTGTTGCACGGCAAAGCGTGGGACCCATATCCCTTCATTCTGCTGAATTTATTTCTGTCGATGCTTGCGGCGATCCAGGCACCCGTCATCATGATGAGCCAGAACCGCCAGGACGGAAAAGACCGGCTGCGCAGCGAGCTGGACTACGACGTCAATCGGCGCGCGGCGGCGGAAATCCAGGGCCTGGCACGCAAACTCAATCTACTGCAAGAGAAGCTCGATGATCTGGCGGAAGTTCTGCCTCGTCACGCGCGCTAGCCCTTCACGGCCTGTGGGTCCATCACATCGAGCGCGAGCACCTCGAGAAGGCCTTTCCCTCGTGGGACATCCGCGGCGCCGTCGCGCGTCGTCCCGATCACCGTATCACCTCGCGCAAGCAGGGCTTGGGCAAGCTCGCGTCCAAAACCGCGCGAGATGCCGGTGATCAACCAGATTTTAGGGTCCTGCGCTCATCACGATCTCCGGCCACGCGAAGCGCGGACTCTATCATCCCGTGTCAATCTCATCGGAGCATATTCGTGCTGCGGCGCAGGCCTGATCATGGCGGCTCTCGCAGTTGCTGCTCGGCCTACGGCGCGGCTTTTGCCGCCTCCGCCACCCGACGCTGCGCCATTTTCCTCACGCGAAACGCCCACAGCAGCGCGATCGCCGCGGCGAGAAATCCGCCAAACCCGGCAGCCACGGCAACGACGGACGCGCCGGCGCGCAGCGCGAGCATGTAGCCGCCGATCATCACCAGCATGGCGAGGTTCTCGACCAGATTCTGCACCGCGATGGCATGGCCGGCGCCGACGCTCTCGTGGCCGCGGGCCTGCAGCAGCGCGTTGAGCGGAACGATGAAGAAGCCGCCGCAGGCTCCGAGCATCGTCAGAACCACAAACGCGAGGGGCAGATGGGTGGTGACCGCCAGGACGCATACCGCAAGCCCGATCAGCACGCCGGCGGGCATTGCGCGTGTGACCTTGTCGAGCGTCACCGTCTTCGAGGCGAGCGCGGCACCGACTACGATCCCGACCGCGACGACCGCATTGAGATATGCGGGTGTGCGGATGTTCGTGATGCCGAGCGCGACGGGCACCCAGGCAATGAGCAGAAACCGCATCGTCGAGCCGGCTCCCCAGAAGAGGCTGGTACCCGTGACGGAGAACCGCACGTCCGGCACGGCGCCCAAGCGACGAAAGGCGCGCCAGAAATCGCCCATCAGGCTGCCGAACCCGAGCCGCTCCAGGCGATGCGCGGGTGCGAGCCGCGGGATCAGCAGGTTCACCAGCGCCGCCACGCCATAACAGACCGTCACGGCCGCCAACGCACCGCGGACGTTCCAATCCGCCAGCGCCCCGCCCGACACCGCGCCCACGAGGATCGCCGCGATCGTCGATGACTCCATGAGGCCGTTCGCCTTCACGAGCAGCTCGGGCGAGGTGAGCTCGGAGAGAATCCCGTACTTCGCCGGCGAATAGGCCGCCGCGCCGACGCCGACCAGGCCATATGCGACAAACGGATTCACGCCGACGAGAATGCCCAGCGCGCCCACGAGCTTGAGTCCATTGCTCACCAGCATCACCCTGTCCCTTGGGGAAAGCATCCGCGAAAGGGCCGGCGAAGGGCGCGAGCAGGATGTAGGCGCCGACGAAGAATTCCTGCAGCAGCGGCTGCGTCCATTCGGGGAAATGCTCCAATCGAAGCAGCGCCACCGCGCCGAAGAGCAGCGCATTGTCGGCCAGAGCCGAGAGGAATTGGGCGATGAGTACCGCGAGCATGCCGCGCGAGAGCACCGAGTCCGATCGGACCGGTGGGCTGCTCATGACACGGCCTGCCAGCCGCACTTTCCGGCTTTGCGGACTGCGCCTCGGCGATGCTCTTCAGGCGGACGTAATCGGTCTTGCCGGTGCCGAGCAAGGGGATCTGCGCCACACGGATCAGCACGCGCGGCACGGCAAGCTCCGACAGTCCGAGCGAGCGCGCAGCCGCGCTGAGGAGTGCGCGATCGAGATCGGACGAGGTGGTGAGGAGCACGATCGCCTCGCCCTTGCCCGGATCGGCACGCGTCGTGGCCGCGTGTGCGCAACCCGGGCGCCGCGGCCGCTGCGATCCTCTCGACAGTCTCGAGCGATACCATCTCGCCGGCGATCTTGGCGAAACGCTTCAGGCGTCCGCGTATGTGCACGAAGCCGTCCGCATCGACACACGACGATGTCGCCCGTGCTGTGCCAGCCTTCGCCGCGGGAGCTCGGAGGATGGATCACGCCGGGGCTCGTCATGGAGGAGATAGCCCATCATGAGGTTGGGGCCTTTCACGTGCAGCACGCCCCCCTCATCGATTCCCGGCACGGGCTCGAGCTCGTGCTCCACTCCGGGCACGAGCTGTCCCACCGAGCCGGCACGGCACGCCATCGGCACGTTGACTGCGATCACCGGGGCGCACTCGGTGACCCCGTAACCCTCGAGCACCCGGATGCCGAATTTCTCTATCCAGAGCGTGCGCACTTCGCTCGAGAGTTTCTCCGCTCCCGCCACGACGTAGCGCAGCCGACCGAAATCGTACGGGTGCGCGAACTTGCCGTAGTTCGCAAGGAAAGTCGAAGTGCCGAAGAGCACCGTGCAGTTGCGGTCATACACCAGCTCCGGGATGATCCGGTAGTGCAGCGGTGTCGGGTAGAGAAACACCTTGCAGCCCGAGACGAGCGGCAGCAGCGCGCCGCAGGTGAGCCCGAAGGAGTGGAACATCGGCAGCGCGATCATGAATTTGTCGAGCGGAGTGAAGTCGGCGACCGAGCGCACCTGCGCGACGTTGGAGAGCAGCGAAGAGTGCGAGTGCACGACCCCTTTTGGCTTACCCTCCGATCCGGACGTGAAGAGCACCACCGCGGGATCCTGCGGCGTTTGCGGTCGGGCGGCGCCGGCGGGAAAGCGCAGACGCCAGAAGATCCACAGCCGATCGAAGCACCGAGAGCTGCGGCCGCAGATCCTCGAGGAAGTGGATGCGGATTCCGCAGAGCTGCGGCCAGGACCGGCGCCAGCCGAGCCTTTTCCACGAACTCGCGCGAGGCGACGAGAGTTTCGATCCGCGCGGCGCGGCAGGCGGCCTGCAGCGCATCGGCTCCTGCGGTGTAATTGAGAAGCGCAGGCACCCGGCCCGAGAGGCTGACAGCCCGAGGAGCACACCCAGAGTCGCCGGCGGAGTTCGGCGTCATCACCCCGACCGTCGCGCGCGGCGGCTGCCAAGGGCTCGATCGAGCCGGGCCACCCCTAACGACATGCGCAACAGCGAGTCGTAGGAATACTCCTGCAGACGGACGTCTTCGACCAGCCGATAGCGACCGCCAAAAACCTTGCGAGCATCCAGAAAGGCCTCGAACAGCGTCTGCTGCGGCCGTGTCGCCACGATCATGTCGAGCAGAATGCGGCGCATGAGCTCGCCCGCGCGCCGCCGTCGCTCTTTCGCGGACGGCAGCTGCGGCAGTGGAATCGAGCGGCGCGGCTGGACCGCGATGTTGACTTTGGGCAGGAGCTTGCGTGGGTACACACCGGCCAGGCGACCGAAGTAACTGCGCGCGGCCCCTTCGATTCGAATCGGCACCACCGTCGCTCCGGTCTTCGCCGCGACGAGCCCCGCTCCGTCATAGACCTTCATGAGCGAGCCGGTGATCGTGAGCCGCCCTTCGGGAAAGATCACGACCGGCGTGCCGGTCTCCACCAGCCGGCAGATGAGCTTCATCGCCAACGGGCTGGTGGAGTCGACGGTGAGATGCGGAATGAAGCGCAGCAGAAAGCGGAAGAACGGCTGGCGCGCGATCTGGGTATGGACGACGAACGTCGCCTCGATCGGCAGGAATACGGCCAGGAGCAGGCCGTCGATGAACGATTCGTGGTTCGCGACGATCAGTGTGCGGGGGTTGTCGAATACACCCGGGTCGCCTGTCATTCGAACCCTGAACAGCGGCCGCAGGAAGAGCCGCAGAATCCGCCTGAGGGTGCGCGCGTAGCGATGCGGTGTCATGACAGATCCTATTCGCGCTGCCTCTGAACTGGCCGTTAATGCGGTCACAACGATGCTCCGGCGGTAACGTGCGAGGCAGTATCGGCCGGAGTCTAGATTAATGCGACCTTTATCGGATAAGTAGTTATTCATAATGCCATTTAGGTATCATTTAATGATACTTATACAAGACGAAGACCGAGAGTCCCGCCGCCGATGGCCGAACGCATGCTGATCGTTGCCGAACTGAAGCGCGCCTTGCGCGAACGCCACCTTACCTACCAGGATGTGGCAGCAACGGCTCGAAGTCAGCCTGCCGACTGTGAAGCGGCTCTTCTCGACGGGCGATTTCTCACTCGAACGGGTCGATCAGATCTGTCAGCTTCTGGAGCTGGGGTTGAGCGAGATCCTCGAGCGGGCGCGCGAGCATGCCGTGCCCGTCAACCAACTGACCTTCGCGCAGGAGCAGGAGATCGTCGCCGACCCGCAAGCTGCTGTTCATTACCTGGCTGGTCGTCGCCAACAGCGCCACGCTCGAGGAGATCGTCCGCGATTACCGTTTCACGGAGCGGGAGGTGCAGAGTCAACTGATTCGCCTCGACCGCCTCAAAGTGATCGAGCTGCAGCCGCACAACCGGGCGCGCCCGCTCGTCAGCCGCCGCTTCACCTGGCGTCCGGGCGGACCGGTACAGCGCTACATCCACGAGAAGCTGCTGCGGGAATTCTTCGCCAGCCGATTCAGCGACGCGCAGGAAGAATTCGTGTTCCACGGCTCCCCGGTGTCGCCCGAGACCCGGGCGCAGCTGAAGCGCGCACTGCAGAACGCGGCACGCGAGTGCCTCGATCTGATCGAGGCGGACCGCTCACCGCCGTCGGCCCGCAACGGCACCGCGTTCGTTCTGGCGCTGCGGCCCTGGATCTACAGCGGCTTCACACAATTTCATCGCGCGTGAAACACTTGTCGGGACCCACCCGCGCAATTCCCTCTCCCCCTAGCACCCTCGCCGAACGGCCGATCCGAGCTCGGCAGAGGTTCTTCGGGCCCGCAGGATCCGCGCTTGCGCTGACTGGACAGACATCGGAAAGATGCCGTCCGCTAGGCTGCTCCCAGATCGGCACCCAGCCGTCACGCTGAATGGGGTGCCGACCATAAATCCTATAACCATTGAGGGAGTGCCATGAAGATCTCATTCCGACCCCTGATGGCCGCGCTCGTACTGGGTGCCGCCGCTCTTTCACAGTTGCCCAGCGCGCACGCTACGAAGATGAGGAAAACGCAGCCACGACTTCGGCGAGATAACAAAGTGTACCGCCGGCGAGCCGCGGCGCAGTCAATCCGATCGCGCTCGTGTGCGATCTGATCGCTATGACATAGCCCCTGATGAAGATGGCCGTTGCCATCAGCCAGAGACCCAGCCACTCAAAACCAAGCGACTCAAGATGTTGATTTCCGATGAGCGCAAAGCAGCACGCCATGAAGACTGCAGTAAAGCCGGTGAGCATGTTGATTGCCCGGTTTTTATGGGTCGTGTTTTGAATGATGATCAGGTAAGGCGGATTCGAGCCGGCTACCGCCGGTTACGGTGGCTGGGTACGACCCGAAATCCGCAGTCCCGGGAATTGCCCTACGCCGGGCCGAGATGCAGCTCCTTCAGTAGGCGCCGCTTCCGCCCAGGACGACACTTGTGGTCTTGATCAGGATGTAGAGGTCCAGCAGCAGGGTCTGGTTACGCACGTAGTACGTGTCCAGTACAACCCGCCTGCGGTAATCGGTGTCGTTTCTGCCCTTGACTTGCCATAGGCCCGTGATGCCGGGCTTCGCGGACAAGTAGGCGCGTACATTACGACCGTACCGGAGCAACTCCTCCCTGATCACCGGGCGAGGTCCCACCAGGCTCATATCGCCCCGGATCACGTTCCAGAGTTGCGGTAGCTCATCCAGGCTCGTCCGCCGCAGGAATCTCCCGAGCCGGGTGACGCGCGGATCGCACCGCAGCTTGTGGTCCCGCATCCACTCCGCCTCGATGGCCGGGTCGCGCTCCAGGAGCTCCCGCAGCACCTGCTCGGCATTCGGCACCATCGTTCTGAACTTCAGGCACTCGAATGCGTGTCCATCCTGGCCGATACGGCGATGCTTGTAGATGATGGAACCGGGTTCCCGCCGGATCAGGGCGACGATCACGATGGCCAGGATCAGGGGGGCGAAAACAACCGCGAGAACGATAGCGCCGAGGACGTCGAGGACCCTCTTGGTCACCACATAGGGGGAGGCCTGCGGCGTGAGCTGGCCGGGCGAGCGCCGCAGTGCTTGTGTCCATCGGGGCTCGAACGCATGCATTCTTACGGCGGCGCGGTCGAACGCCATTGCGCTCTGCACCTGGACTTCAGAGTCCAAGCTCATGCGTCGCTCCCGCTCGAAACCAGATGAGGTCGCCGGGGTCGGCCTACGCGCCGGGCCGGCCGATGCCAATCGTTGGGCGGCTGCTTCGTTTGCCTGCTGCGTCGACAATCCATTCTCCCTTCCCCTGCAGTCCATAGTAAACAGGTCACGCGCTCGAAGTTGTTGCAAATATGTGCGGCAGATCAGCCCGCTGTTGTGACAGACGTGTATCTGTGGCGCTTTGGATACACATCAGCAACACATCGCCACGGGATCCTCAGCGAGCGCGGATGGATTTCTGCGATGATCGCGGTCGATGCCTGTCCCCAAAGCCATATGAACACGAGCACTTTCGGCGTTCTGCTGATGGCCGCCATCGGTCTCGCCCTGGTACCGGGCGTTCGGGCAGCTGACGACGCTGCTCAGACCATGCAGGTGCAAGCCTCAGACGGTAATGGTCAACCCGCCCGGGCCGCGGCGTCGGACCGATGGTGAGGCCAATGCCCCTGCTGCTGAGGCAATGGGCGATGGGAAACACGACGGCAACGGTTGCAACGCGCCATCCAAGGATTGCACGGCGGTTGGCCATTGGAACTTCGACATCAGCCTGGGTGCGGGCGTGAGGACTGACCCCGTCGTCCACGAGTCGGCCATACCGCTGGTCGTAATTCCGCACTTCAGCTATTACGGCAAGCGCTTCTTCATCGAGGATCTCGATCTCGGCTTCACGCTGACGGAAAGTGACGCCAGCACACTGAGCCTCATCGCAACGCCGGGGTACGATCGCGTGTTTTTCGACCGCAGCGACCCACAAAACATTTTCGTCGATGCCCTTGGAGCCAGCGTGGCCAACTATGACCCAACCACTGGCCAGATATGTTCCGCGGCGGAAGCCCAACTGGACTTATCTGGCGGGCCCGGAATGGACATTCGAAACCCGCGGCATCACCGGGCAGCTCGACCTGCTGCACGAGATCACCGCCCGCAACCATGGCAATGAGATTCGAGCCGCGCTCGGCATTCCTCTGATCGATTCCACGGGTTCTCTATCAGCCAATGTCGGCCTTACGTGGAAGAGCTCCGCGATCGTCAGCTATTATTACTATTATGGCGTGCCGGGGATCAATGAAGGCGGCTGGGCGCTCGACCCCTTCGTCAAGTTCGGTTATTCGCGACCGCTCAGCAGCAAGTGGCGGCTGACGGCGTTCGCGCAGTATGAGCATCTTGGAAGCGCTATCGCGGACAGTCCCATCGTGAATGCTCGCTATGTACTGACGGTCTTCGCAGGTGCGACCTACGCTTTCTAGCTCCGACAATCCGCGGCCTGCTTTGGTGGCCCCGGCGCGCCTGGCTGGCGCGCTCAGCATTCTGCTCACGCTAGTGATGCAGGCCACGGCCGGTGCGAGCGACGCGCCCGGCAAAGCCATCCAATTGGAGATTTCTCCCCGAATCTGCACGCTCGCAGCCGCAGATAAGCAATGTGACGTGCTCGTCCACGCCAGCTGGAGCGCATCCGCGGATGAGTCTCTGTGCCTCGTGCTGCTCGGCCGTCCGGAGATCAAGCGGTGCTGGGAGAATTACGCGTTCGGCACCTACACTGTGCAACTGGAGTTCTCCCAGGACCTGACCTTTCAGCTCAGAGATACGTCGCTGCAGAACGTACTTGCCTCCGATATGCTTCGGGTTCTACGCGAGGCGCTTGAATATCGGCGCCGGCGCCGGGAACCCTGGAACGTCTTCTGAGCGCCCCCGCCTCACCTCGATCCGGCCCGATGAGCACACTGCCGATCGCCTCGATACTGCTCGTAGAGGACGACCTGCGCCTGGCCGAGCTGGTGAGTCGATATCTACAGAACAATGGCTTCCGGGTATCGGCAGTCGCCGCTGCGGAAGGGGCGCTGGAACGCGTGCATCGGGATCAGCCCGATCTGGTGATCCTCGATATCGGACTGCCCGGTGAGGACGGATTCAGTCTCTGCCGGCGACTGCGCCCGTCTTATCATCAGCCCATCCTGATTCTGACAGCCCGCGACAACGACATCGACCATGTGCTCGGGCTGGAGCTCGGAGCGGACGATTACGTGGTCAAGCCCATCGACCCGCGGGTGCTGTTGGCCAGGATCGGCGCTCTGCTGCGGCGGGCCCAGGGACATCCAGCGCCGGCAGCCAGGGTGATGCGCTTCGGTGGGTTGGTCATCAATATCGCAACGCACTCGGTGACCTTGAGCGACGCCGCCGTCAAGCTGAGCAGCAGCGAGTTCGACCTGCTGGCGTATCTTGCGACCCACTCAGACCAGATTCAGTCGCGTGAGGCGCTGTTCCGCGCGCTCTATCGGCGCGAGTATGACGGGGTCGATCGCATGCTCGACATCAGCATATCCAGGCTGCGCCGCAAGTTGGGCGGCGAAGCGGAGAATGCGGAGCGTATCAGGACGATCTGGGGACAGGGATATCTCTTCGTCGCCGACGCCTGGTGAGCGATGACGCGCCACTTCCTCGGACTGTATGTGTTGATCATCCTGACCCTTGCAGTGGTCAGCTGGGGTCAGGACCGAATCCTGGCCTTCTACGGTTCGCCGGCCGCGCCTCCTGACAGATCGGTCCGCGTTGCCGCGGCCGCGTTAGCCTCGCAGCTTGCATGCCGCACCGCCGGCCCAATGGGGAAGGATGGTTTCCGATTTGTCGGGCCAAGCCGGCGTCGACGTGGAATTGTTCACGACAGCGGACATTGCAGGTCCCGACACTCTGCGGAAGCTGGCGCACGGCGATACGGTCTACATGCAAGGGTCCAAAGGACGCGTCTGGTCCCTGCGTCGGATGGATGACGCGAACGTAGTGGCGATCGAGTCCGCTGCTCTCAGCACGCACCGCAGTGCGCTCGATTGGCTGCTGACTTTGCTGTTCTACGCCGCGATGGCGTTGGTGCTCATGCTCTGGATCTGGCCGCTCGCGCGCGACCTGCGCGACCTCGAGCGGGCGGCCGGCCGTTTCGGGGACCGGAACTGGAGTTTCGAATCACGTATCAAACCGCATTCGCAGATCTATCCCTTGGCTCGGACTTTTCGCCGCATGGCGGAACGCATCGATCGACTGATCGGCTCGCACAAAGACATGTCGAACGCGGTATCGCATGAGATCAAGACACCCCTGGCGCGCATGCAGTTCGAGATCGATTTGGCACGACAGGCGCGCTCGCTCGCGGAAGTCGAACACCCCCTCCGCAATATCAAGGCGGACATCGAAGCGATCGATGACCTCGTGCGAGCCACCCTGGAGTACGCGATTCTCGATCGCGCCGATGTCACGCTTGAATATAGGCCCGCACGACTTCACGATTCTGATTCCCGCCATCGCCGACCATGTCAGGCGCGACACGCGTCCTGAAGTGATTATCAGAACCCAAGTTCAGCAAGACGCTCATCAGGTGCTATGCGATGTACATTTCATGGAAAGCGTCCTGAAGAACCTGTTGTACAACGCTGTCCGTTATGCCAAGCGCGAGGTGGTGCTGACGTTTCGCCGCGATGAGTCGGGCTACGAGCTGCTCGTCGAGGATGACGGACCGGGGATCCCCGAGTCGGATCGCGAGCGCGTGTTTGATTCATTCGTGCAGCTCGAGCGCGATGCCAACAGGAAGAAAAAGAACTACGGCCTCGGGCTGGCGATCGTCAAGCGGGCCATGGAGTGGCATCACGGTGGAGTATCGATCGCCTCATCGATCGTTGGGCGGCGCTCGAGTTTGCGTCACCTGGCCGAAGTCCGCAGGGAACCGTCGCGTCGGCTCGGTCGTAACAGGATTTTGCGGCCGGATCCGGAACAGAGTCGCCGCCATGCCGACTTCCTCGAGCGCGCGCACTGAAGATCGCACGTGCCGACATCGAGCTGACCGCGACGGCGTTTGCCGAGCCCGACATCGCTCATGACTAGGCCACCGCGCTCGCGATCGGTGCGGGCTTGCGCTGCTGCCGACATGGGATCTTCTGCGCCTCAGGCGCGAGCTTCGAAGATCAGGTTGAAGGCAGTTCGCGCAGCGCGGCGGAACATGGAAAAACCGCCGTCGCGGACCACGGATCTGACTTGCCTCCGTCTGAAGTGTGATGCGCTGCTCACTACAAATCTGCTTCTCCTAAAGCAGTCGGTTTGCCAATGCGCGGAACGCACTAATCTGGCGCTCTACATATTAGATCGCTTCACGCGGGGTCAATGTCATGGCGAAAAGCGTCTACCGTGAGGACGGTGTGGATCCGGATCCCACGTTGAAGCGTCGGCTGCACCGACTGGGCTTAGCCGATCACAGGACACGTGGATCGAACGCTATATCCTATGTAACCACCTTCTGAGCCCGTCGTCCGCCAAGCCGCGGCAGAAGTTCGAGGCGACCAGCCGCTTCATCCGCGATCTGATCGCGCATCGGTGGGCCAAGACGCGCCTGGCCCGCGCAGACGCCAGAACCCAAGCGCATCCACTACCTGTCGATGGAGTTCTTGCTGGGACGAACGCTTCGCAACAACATGATGAACCTGGCGGCTGAGCCCATCGTTCGGCGCGCCATGGCGGAGCAAGGCTGGGATCTCGAGCAACTGATCGAGGAAGAGCCGGACGCAGGATTGGGCAATGGTGGCCTCGGCCGCCTCGCCGCCTGCTTCATCGACTCGCTGGCTACGCTGCAGTACCCGGCGATCGGCTACGGCCTTCGCTACGAGTACGGCATCTTCCGGCAAACCATCCGCGACGGCTGGCAACACGAGCAACCCGATCAACTGGCTGCGCAACACCGATCCCTGGGAGGTCGCGCGCCCGAGCAAGGTGTACATGGTGCCGTTGAACGGCAAATTCGAGCTGCAAGGCGCCAGCATCACGGTGCAGCGCAATCAGCCATCGCATTTGCTCGGCATCGCCTACGATCGGCCGGTGGTCGGTTACGGCGCTCACTGCATCAACACATTGCGGCTGTGGGCGGCAGCCGCGCCGAATTCCTTCGATTTCGCCGAATTCTCCCACGGCGATTTCGCTGGCGCGGTCATTCAGAACGTGGCGGCCGAATCGCTCACGCGGGTGCTCTACCCCGATGACTCCACTGTGGCCGGGCGGGCGCTGCGCTTCATGCAGCAGTATTTCATGGTGAGCTGCTCGCTGCAGGACATCATTGCCCGCTTCCGCGAAGACGACGCCCTCT
Source organism: uncultured Pseudomonadota bacterium (assembly GCA_963726045.1). Classification (GTDB taxonomy): domain Bacteria; phylum Pseudomonadota; class Gammaproteobacteria; order Steroidobacterales; family Steroidobacteraceae; genus 13-2-20CM-66-19. The sequence goes on along the minus strand of CAVSAZ010000004.1, from coordinate 640,533 downwards.
GGTCGAGCCTTCCGGATCGACGTCGCGATCCAGATGAACGACACGCACCCGGCGCTATGCGTCGCCGAGCTGATGCGCATTCTTCTCGATCAGGCGCGACTTTCCTGGGACGAGGCCTGGGATCTCACGGTGCGCACGCTGGCCTACACCAATCACACACTGCTTCCCGAGGCTCTGGAGCGCTGGCCAGTCGAGCTCTTCGAGGTGTTCATTCCCCGCCATCTGGAGATTGTCTACGAGATCAACCGCCGCTTCCTCGACGATGTGCGCCGCCTCTATCCTGGCGATGAGGCGCGCGTACAGCGCATGAGCCTGATCGAGGAGACGGCGGTCAGGAAGGTGCGCATGGCCCACCTGGCGGTCCTCGGCTCGCATAGCACCAATGGCGTCGCCGCCATCCATTCGCGATCTGTTGCGCACCCACGTGCTGCGCGACTTCAGCGAGATGTACCCGGCTCGCTTCAATAACAAGACCAACGGCGTCACACCGCGGCGCTGGCTGCAGCAGGCCAACCCGCACTTATCGGACCTCATCACCCGGACGATCGGAGATGATTGGGTCACCGATCTCGCGCAATTGCGCCTGCTCCTGCCATTGGCGGAGGACGGCGAATTCCGCGCGCAATTCCGCGATGCGAAGCGCCAGGCCAAGATCGCCTTCGCCAACTGGCTGCAGGCGACGGCGGCAGAAGTCATCGATCCGGACTCGATCTTCGACGGCCAAGTCAAACGCATTCACGAGTACAAGCGCCAGCTTCTGAACATCCTGCATGTGATCGTTCTGTACAACCGCCTGCGGCACAATCCCGATCAGCAGATGACACCGCACACCTTTTTATTCGCCGGCAAGGCCGCGCCGGCCTACCATCTCGCCAAGCTGATCATCAAGCTTATCAACAACGTCGCGGGAACCATCAACGCCGACCCGCTCGTGCGGGGGCGCCTCAAGGTGCTGTTTCTGCCCGAGTACAACGTCAGCATGGCCGAACGACTTATTCCGGCGTGCGATGTCTCGGAGCAGATCTCGACGGCGGGCTTCGAGGCGAGCGGCACAGGCAACATGAAATTCATGATGAACGGAGCCCTGACGATCGGCACGCGCGACGGCGCCACGATCGAGATGGCAGAGGAAGCCGGCGCAGAGAACTTCTTCCTCTTCGGCCTCACTGCCCAGCAGGTGGCCGACAGCGAGCGGCTGGTACGACCCCAATTGGCATTACGCCCATGAGCCGGAGACACGCGCAGGCGCTCGACCTGATCGGCTCCGATCATTTCAGTCGAAACGAGCCCGGCGTTTTCGATCCGATCCGCGACACCCTGCTCAAGCATGGCGATCGCTTTCGCCACCTTGCGGACCTGACCGACTACGCCCGTGCGCATCACGATCTGGCCGCCCTCTATGCGGACGAGGACGCCTGGGCGCGGCGTGCCATCATCAACGTAGCATGCTCGGGGAAATTCTCCAGCGATCGCACCATCACCGAGTATGCGAACGAGATCTGGGGCCTCAAGCCCTCGCCGGTGCGGTAAAGTCAGCCGGTCGGTGGGTTGGAGGATCGCCGTCGCGCGCGCGTTGCAACGCCCGGTCGCGGCAAATCGCTTCCGGCCCTGCTTGCCGAGGGTGCTGGCAGCCCCATGCCGCCAAGCCAATGGGCTCAGTAGAGTCGAGGACTGGCGCGGTAAGCCCTTGATAGGCCCCCGTTTCCAGCCCCGCTCATCGAACCGGACGTGCGGATTGCCCGCATCCGGCTCTCGGAGAAGACCTCATGCGGTCGCCCACGGACGGGTCCGGGTAAGCGGTCGAAGGCATACCAGCCCCAGGCGAGTATAGAAATACGCGTCGGGGAAGCGGGTGTACCCGTGACTGCCCACCTTGTGCTTGCAGCACAACCACCGGCGAAGCCGACGGATCGTGTATCGGTCGATCGCTCGATAGCTCTTGCTCACCGGGCCGAGGCAAAAGTACCTCGCCCAGCCCTGCAGGAGCCGATTGATGCGCTGCACGATCACGGCCGTGTCGAGCAGGCCAGTGCGCCGATCCGTCTCGGCATGCAGCCTCTCGATTACACGGCGGATGCTCTTCCTCGAGGGACGGGTGCCCAGATAGGCGTACCCCGTCCTCGGTGAGTAGTATCGTCCGAAGGTATAGCCCAGGAAGTCGAACGTCTCCTCCGGCACGCGACACACCCGGGTCTTCTCCTCGTTCACACTCAGCTTGATCTGCCTCATCAGTGACCGCATTGCCTCGAGGGCTTGCGCCGCCGAGCCTTTGCAGCAGATGACCAGATCGTCAGCGTAGGTGACAACGCGCGCTTTGAAGCGCGCTTCAAAGCCCTTCCGGCGCCACCCCAACACAAACCGTCGCATGTACAGGTTCGCCAGCAAGGGTGAGAGGGGTGAGCCCTGTGGGATACCGCGCTTCTCGTCACGACACCGGGTCGTGCGTCGCTTTCCACCACGCTCGTCGGTTTCCTCGACCGGCGCGTCCAGCCACATCTTGATCAGATGCAGCACGTACCGATCGACGACCCGGCGCGCCACCGATTTCATCAGTTCAGCGTGCGGGATGGAGACGAAGTACGCGGCGAGATCCGCGTCGACGACCTGCGTGTGACCCGTTTTGAGCAGGCTATGTACCTGCCGGATTGCATCGTGAGCGTTCCGATCCGGTCGATAGGCATACTGCTCCGGCGCCTCCGCCGGAGTTGCCCGGCTTCAACGGTACTACGGGCCTCTCCGCCACCCTGTGTCGCCCAGCCTGGCCCTCGCGGGTGTCTGGTTGGGCACTCGTCGCGCCCGCGACATAGGGCTTCCCGTGTTGTATCGATCTTCCTGCGCTGACATGCCATCGCCATTATCCCGGCGGACTGGTCGGGTGCGTTCGTCGCTCGCTTCCCCGGCCCTGGCAGCCTTCCCCGATATTCAGATCGGGTCGGCCTCCGCGTTAGTAATTTTCGGGACCTGCTCAGCGTTCACCCACGTTATGGCCTGCCAGCTCGCGGATCGCCCAAAGGCGACCCTTTGCACCGAAGGCTTCAGCCGCTTCGTTACCTCCGCGACTGCTCCGATTGCTACCGGCCGGAGCGACAGTTGCCGGGCGGGACTGGCCCCCGCTGGAAGACCGTGCCTTTGCACGGCGCACTGAATCAACCACTTGCGGCGCTTACCAGCCCCGGAGCCCGAGACCCCCTGAGCCCGGGTTGAGCCGGCCGCAGCCGGAGGGAGACGATCTCCAGTGCGAGGCTCCCCCGCTTCCATGCCGCGAGATACCGCGCGTGGCTCCAGTCGCTCAACGTAGACTAAAAGGCCACCCCGCTGTACGACATTGCCCGGTCCCGAACTGGCGATGGCCTACTGCAATCGAGCGGACCTCGCGATGGAGGCACACGATGTTGACACGGCCATCGAGTCGGCGCAGCGGGCGCTCGAGCTCGCGGAGCGATTGGCCAATACCGAGATCCTTTGCGATGCGTTGCTGACACTCGGCATCACCCGACTGATCATCGGCGACACCGCGGGATGGCCGGATCTGCACCGCGCGTTGCAACTCGCGCTGACCGCGGGATTGCAGGAGCATGTAGCCCGCGCCTACAACGCCCTAGCTGCCATGGCCGTCTCCCGCCGCCAATACGAGCACGCGTGCGGTTATATGCAGGCCGGGCTCGCCTACTGCGAGGAGCATGAATTCGACTGGGTGCGGACCTACATGCTCGCTTACCGCGCACGCATGAGATTCGAGCAGGGCGATTGGAACGCGGCGAGTGAAGATGTGGAAGCGGTGCTGCGAAGCCCGCGCACCCCGGCTATTACGCGCATTCCCGTGCTGCGGACCCTGGCGCACCTGCGGGTGCGTCGCGGCGATCCCGATGCCGACGGCCCGATGCAGCAAGCGCGAGCACTGGCGGGCCCGACACCGGTACCGCAGCGCGCGGGCATGCTGGCTGTCGTATGCGCCGAAGCCGCCTGGCTCGCAGAGGATCGGCAGGGCGTCATCCGGGAGGTCCAGCCGGTGTATGAGCTCACAGGTCGACAACGCGATCCGCGGATGAACGGCGAGCTCGCGGCGTGGCTGTGGCGCGTCGGCGCCCTCACGGAGCCCCTAACGGATATCGCCGAGCCTTATGCGGCGGAGATGTCCGGCGACTGGCGCGGCGCGGCCGCTGCCTGGCACGCACTCGGCTGCCCCTACGAGTACGCATGCCTGCTGGCATGGCACGGCGCCGATGCCGACCAACGCCTGGCGCTGGCGATCCTGGAGCAGCTGGGTGCTGCCCCGGCGGCGCGATTACTGCGCCGGCAAATGCGCGTACGGGGCGTGCGACGCATTCCACGGGGCTCGCGACCCTCGACCCGCAGGCACCCGCTCGGACTCACGCGGCGCGAAGCTGAGATTCTCGGACTACTGGCGGATGGCCTGCGCGGCTCGTCGATCGCCAAGCGCCTGTTCGTCTCCCCAAAGACGGTCGAGCATCATGTCGCGGCGATCCTCGCCAAGCTTGGCGTGTCATCGCGCGCGGAGGCCGTCGCGCTCGCGCACGGACCGACCAAGAAAAGCCCCAGCTGAGATCGCCGCGGCGGCTGCATCCCCGGCATTCGCCGCGGCCGACTCATGCGCTGCTCGACTCAGTTCATGGGTAGACGCTGATGGGCGCAGGTCACGTGGGTGTTCCAGTCGGCATAGCTTCCCTTCGGGTTCTGCTCCCAGGCCCACACATGCATTTCCCAGAATGCGGGCAGCCCGTAGCGATTCGGTGCGCCGACGTAGTTCAGGAGATTCCCTTCCAGCGCCGGCACGGTGCCCGGATGCGCCGCCGACCAGTTGGCATCAAGGACAATGAACTCAACGCCAACCAGACGCATGTTGCCGTCTGCCATCGGCTCATAGATGAGCGCCTGCGGCTGCTTCGCATCGAGCACCAGCTTGTTGAGGCGATCCAGGCGAATGAAATGCACACCCATTGCGCCGGCATCCGGTCCACTGACGCACGGTGTCGCCGCGACGAACTGATCGGCGAGCGCGGTACTGATTTCCAGGTACTGCTCGGTGGTGTGGCGCACCGTGTCGATGAGGGGCGTTACACCATTGTCCGCCGCGGCCACTAGGGGCAGTTGCAGGAGAACGAGTGCAGGACCGAATGAACAGAGAAGTCTCCTGATCGGGGCATTCATGCTGGTCTCCCTCCGGCCGCGAGGCCGGGTTTGGTTGTAGAAATCGGCGTCGGGACGCGAACGAGGAAGGCACCCCTCGTCCGTTATTTCGGCAGCAGCGTGACGGGAATTTCGATCACGCGATCGACCGGGAGATGGTTGAGGGCGGCCGCCTTGCGCACTGCCTGCGCGCTCGGTCCCTCGTAGATGCAGAACGTCTTGGTCTTGTCGGCCGTGGCATAGGATTTCACCCAACGCACGCCGACCGATGCGTTACGCGCATTCACCCGGGCCTTGGTGGCGGCATCCAGCCCGGCGAGAGCACCCGCCGGAAAGGTGCGTTCGACGAGATAGCGATGCACCTGCGTCAAAAAGTACGACTGAATTTTCGCTGCAGTCGCGGCCGGTGTGTGTGGAGGCACGGCGGGCTCGCCGGCGAAGGCAGAGCCAATGAACAAACATGCGAGTGTCAGTCTGAGGAATTTCATTTTGTCTCCAATTGAGCTAGGTAGTGGTCGATGGGGCTTGCGATCCGACGCGGCGTCGCCTAGACGCAGAAGTAGGGCTCGAGAACGCGCACTTCCGTGATCTGCACGATCGGGAGCTTGTTGTGCACTGACGCGCGCCGAATCGCCTCGGGCGTCGGCCCCTTCATAGAGGCAGAAGGTGCGCTTGCGGTCGGGCGTGGCGTACGAATGCAGCCAGGTGACGCCTTCTTCGGCGTTGTTGGCCACGACCTGACGGCACAGCGCCGCCCCGATCTCGTTCAGAGGGATCTCGAGGCCTTCGGGGAAATGACGCTCGATGAGGTAGCGCGGCATCGTTGATCTCCGATTTCCCGGGGGTTCCGGCATGAGATGCATGCTGCCGCGGCGCTCCGGCGCGCACATCGGAGGTGCTACCCAATTTGCGGGATACGCCTACCCAAATTGCATCGCTCGGCGGTCGTACGCCGCCCGAATCCCGTTCGGTTCCGGCAGACCCGGGCGTCCGGCTCAGGGCGCCAGCGCAAATCCGGGGGGATCGATTGCGGGGGCCGGGGGCGGAATCAGACCACGGATTTGAGTCCCCGCCGCGTGGCCCCGGGAAATCAGATCATCTACCGGCTGCGGCTTGAGTCGGTAGTCGCTCCAGCCCGTCTGCGCGGTAGCGATACGGGGCGTGCCTGTTGAGGTTGGCGGCGGCACCGATCCATGGCGTATTCCGCAAGTGTCCACTTCCTCGTTGCCGCCGGGTGTCCTGCACGCATTACGAGTGCGTAGCGGTCGGCGCCGAGTACAGTTGAGACGGCTCCGGCCGGCAAAGGCGTTTCGGCATTGAAAAACACCAGGTCGACTGATCCGTCTTCGAGCTGTTTGAAAACATCGCGTGTATGGCCTTCGATCGACAATTCGATCCCGGGCGCCTCCTTGCGGATGCGATTGATCAGCTCGGGGACAAAAAGGATTGAATGCTCAGTTTGGGGCTTGGGCTGACTACGCCGCGTACTGCACGGAACTCGAGCGGGGGCTCCGAACCCATGCGCTGTCGCTCCTAGATCAGTTTGTCTCGCGCATGGAGCATGCTTCGTTCTGGGACCGCAAAGCCTTCGTAAGCTGGCTTCTTGTCCGTATCGATCAAAGTCAGGTCGTGACCACTCTGGCGCCGTATCCACTGCGCAAACGCCTCATCCAGCCAACGCTTAATGAGTGGCTTACCGTCGAACCACTTTGCTCCGAGCCCCATCGCTGGCTCGGTGGATATGACCATCTCAAAGAGGCCCTCCAACTCGATCTGCATGACGAAATCGCGCGTCGCAAGTTCGTGCAGTTCGTTCTCGGAAGCGTTGACGACTCGGCTCATGAACTACCGCAAGGACATCTTGGTAACCCAATGCACGACCTGACGCTGCTTCGCGAAGCGGAAGAAGCCGCCCTGCAGCTTCAGAGCGCTGCCGAGCGCCGTAGCGTAATTTCTGAGATCCGGGAGCTCAAAACGCGGCTCGAGCAGTGGCTGCGTCGTCGGTGACACAGAACCGAAGTCAATTCAAGACGTCCTAGACCGGACTAGACCTGCACCGGACCTTACCTCGAGCACTACAGCCTGGTGTCACGAAGACGTTCACAGCGGTGCCGATCGTGAACCCGGCTTCCCGAAGCCAGGTGCGAAACAGCCCTGAACCGAATTGGAAGGGGAGTGAAACCCTGGGGCTTGATCGCCTGATCTATTGCCCGCGGCCGCTTGTGTCCTTTTCGGCCATCACCACACGCGTGCGGCGCTTTACATTCTTCGAGACGTTGCTTTGCTTCCGAATTTGCTTGTGACGCCGCTTGATGCCTCGCGCCCATTCCTTTTTTTCTTGGCATTGTTGCGCGATCGACCTGTCAGGATGGCAGTCGCTATGACCTGAAAGACATTATCGGCCCGTGACGCGAGCGAGGGTTGGTCCCCGAGCCAGCCGAGCGCTGACATCAACGCGAACAGGTCTTCCCCGTTCATATCGGCACGCGCCGTTCCATCGGCCTGCGAACGAAGCAGCAATCGTGTGCCCGCTGCATGTAGCGCCATGCTTGAAGCGTGAAGCGCCGAGTTGGGGTCTGCGTGGGCACTCGCCATCAAGGCGCAAACGCCATTATACCTGTGAACGAACGCTACCCCTTCGCGGAACCACGACACGAGCGCTTCGTCAGGTGGTTTCGAGGTCGCGAGTTCGCCCGCCTGCTGCACCAATGCATTCACATTCATGTGCAGTAAGGCCTCGAACAACGCTTCTCGCGTTGGAAAATGACGAAGCAATGTAGCCAAACCGACATCAGCCCGGCGGGCGATTTCTCGCATGGACGTATCGGCACCATGTTCGATAACGACGTCATGGGCGACAGTAAGTAGATGGTCGTAATTCTTTTTCGCGTCCGCTCGCATATTGCTCTCTTGACAAGTGGATCAGTGCACCGTATAAATGAACCAGTGCTCCAGTTAATGTGGATCACTGGTCCGTAAGATACAGTGCAATCGTGCAAATAGGAACAGAAATGTTGCCCAACACCTCGAGAGGAGAAAGTCATGGGAATGCTGAAAGGTAAGGTCGCGGTCGTCACGGGTGGTAATAGCGGGATTGGCTTGGCCACGGCTAAACGCTTCGTGGAAGAAGGCGCGCATGTTGTGATTACCGGCCGACGAGAGAAAGAGCTGAAAGAGGCCGCAGCATCCATCGGAAGAAACGTCACGATAGTCCCCGGCGATGTAACGCGCCTGGAGGACCTGGACCGGCTCTATGCAGTGGTGAAAGAGAAGCACGGCCACATCGACGTACTCTTCGTAAATGCCGGCTGGGGCGAAGTCGCACCGCTCGCAGCGGCAACCGAAGCTCATTTCGACAAAACCTTCGACATCAACGCGAAAGGACAGTTTTTCACGGTGCAGAAGGCTCTTCCCCTCTTCAAAGATGGAGGCTCGATCATCCTGAACTCCTCCGTTGCGAACGTGATGGGATTGCCGGCGTTTGCGGTCTACGCTGCGGCCAAGGCGGCTGTGCGCAGCTTCGCACGTGGCTGGACGATGGAACTGAAGGACCGAAACATCCGCGTGAATGCGGTAAGCCCCGGGCCAATCGAGACTGAAGCACTGGAGAAGGCGGGCCTTACTCCAGAGCAGGCCGAACAAGCAGCGGCTCAATTCGTCACCCAGGTTCCACTCGGTCGGAGAGGTAAACCTGAGGAACTCGCCGCCGCCGTCTTGTTCCTCGCCTCCGATGAAAGCTCTTACGTTGCCGGTGTGGACCTCGCCGTCGATGGAGGCATGGCGCAGGTCTAATACAGGACCTGCAGATCGTAACCCACGCCGGCGAAGGCCGGCGTGTCGTCCACCCCACAGAAACCGCGATCTCTGCGATTGCGTCTCGCGCATCTGGAAGGTCAATGTAGCGTCGTGGCCCAGCCCAGGCCCATGAGATCGCGATGATCTCGTCAGAGCCCGGGAAAGGCTCGCCCAATCAGCATGTTAGTGGTGGCCAGGGTGGAATCGAACGACATGCCGCCACCGGGCCTCTTGCTGGTATCGGCATCTGCGAGCGGCTTGCCTGCTCGCGGATCGCCGCAGTACTTTCCGCTTGGCGACGCGCTAGTCCCGAAGTGGACCTGCAGATCGTCAGCCGCTCGGGTCGCGCGCTCCTCAGTGAGATCGAGGGTGGCCTGCTCGATGCCGACATCACTGCGATGCAGGTCACGGAGCCAGGTATTGCAGTCGAGAAACTCTGGACCGATCCCTGGGTCATCGCGCTGGTGCAGGACCATGCTCTCACCTCGGCGCGGGCGATCGAGCTGGCCGAGATCGCCTGCGAGCCGCTCGCGCTTTTCTCACCGGCTCCCGACGATACGTTCGAGCGACGGCTCCTGGATCATGTCCCCGGTACCGATCCGCCGCTCTTCATCGCCGAGCGCCCCTCCAGCGCGCCGGCACTCATGACCTGGCGTCGGCCTACTCACGGCATCACAGGGGAAAGGCGTCGCGCACTCAAGTGTGATCCTCCGGCCACTTCGCCGAGGATTTCCGAGCGCCGAGATTCGCCTCCTCCGCCGAAAGTCTGCGCAAAAAACACTGCGTCCTGCCGGCGCGGCGCCGATGTCAAGGATGCTTGACTTTTTTTGGCAGAAATGACAAGCTTGCTTGTCTTTTTGAAATGCCAATCCATCCCATGCCTGACCGCCGCCAAATCGCGTTCATTCGTTCCATCGCCCTCGCCGTCATCGGCGCGGTCATCATCTGGTTTGGCGGGGCCGCGATCATCCTGGCCACCTTCCACTCCGATGTGCATTCCGCGGCACCTTGGCTGGCACTGACCAAGTTCGCAAGCCTAGCGTGGGCAGCGGCGGTCGGCTGGCGGATCACCTGGCGTCGGCTCGATGAGAGGGAAAAGGAAGCGCGCAAGCTCACTTGGTTCATCGGATCTACCGCCGCGATCCTGCTGACCGCGCCGATCATGATGCTGTGGCTCTTGAATGGCGGCGCGTTCCTCGCCCTCCATTTTGGTCGCCGCGGCACGCCCGGCGTTTACTTTGCGCTGGGATGGGTCGGACTCGTCATCGCCCAGGTGCTCTGCTCCTGGGTCGCTCGGGCGGGGTGGTGGGTATCGAAGCGCTAGTGGCACGGTCCTGAAGAACCGACTCAAGGCGCTACGCGCCGAACGCGGCTGGAACCAGGCGGAGCTCGCCGAGCGTCTCGACGTTTCCCGCCAGAGCGTCAACGCCATCGAGACCGGCAGGTACGACCCGAGTCTCCCACTCGCCTTCAAGATCGCTCGCCTTTTCGGCCTGCCTATCGAGGCTATCTTCGAGGATCAATGAAACCAGCGCCGATGTTCTGTTCTGAAGGAGAAACCTCATGAAGTGTATGAAGCATGTCCTTCTCGTGGCCGCTGTAACGTTTCTCACGCCCGCCATCGCCTGCGCGAGCGATATCTCGGGAGCATGGAAGTTCGAGACGACCGGAGCCAAAGGCCGCGCAACGACCATGACCTGCACGTTGACCCAGTCAGGCGCCCATATAGCGGGTTCCTGTGTGACCCCGCGCGGCGCGACAGTCGATGTTTCAGGGACCGTGACTGGCAGTCAGGTCGACTTCGGCTACAACGTGACCGGCAGCCCCCTCCATGTCGATTTCAAGGGCATGCTCGAGTCAGGCGGATCGATCAAAGGGGCAGTAACGGCGGCCATCCCTCCCGTCCCATTCACGGGAACCAAACAATAGCGTCCCCGGAGCCTCACGCTGGTACGTCAGGCGAAGCAATGTATGGAAAGGCGCAGAGCGCTGTTAGCGATGGGCGCGGCTGGTCTGGCGCTGACCGCCAACTATGCTCTGCGGGCGACCGCCGGCCCCAGGGCGAGGTTTTTCATGCTCGCCAGCGGGTCTGCTGTAGGCGCAGAGGCTAAAGGGTGGGCGAAGCTCGCCGGCGAGCTCGGCAAGCGCGGATTCCCCACGACCCTGGTGCCAAGCATCTACCCAAACACCTCCTTCACGCCCAATGAAACTCGAGCAGCGGCGATTGTCGCAGCGCTCAAAGAAGCGAGGGAACCGGCGGTGATCCTCGGGATATCGAACGAGGGGAACGTCTTGCCTCTCGTTGGCGCCGCGCACCCAGTGAGGCGTCTAGTCTTTGTGAACGCGTGCATTCCACAGCCTCAGAAGGCATTCATTGAAATCTGCGTGACCCAGCCTGTCGCCGTTCCGGGAAGTCTCTTGGACGCGCTCATCAAGGGCGCGCAGCCGGTCACGAACCAGTTTTTGAGGCTCCGCGCCGAGCCCCATGCGACCGACGCGCAATGGCAGGCCCTTCGGGATCATATCCAAGCCTCACCGTACGCGAGCGCGATGAAGGGATTTTACGAAATCTGCCCGCTCGACAACATGCCCGCTGTTGACTACCTGGATATTTCCGGCTCCGCAGATGAGGAGATCAACCCCGCGTGGGAGCAGGCGACCGCGAGGCGGGTCCTCGGGACAAAGGCAGTGATCATCCCCCATGCTGGTCATGCCAACGTGGTCACGGAATACGCCGCGCAGGTTGCCGGAGCCGCGGTGAATGGACTCTGACGGTCGATTGGAGCGTGCCGGCCGGAAGTGTGGGAAAGCCGAAGGAAACGGCCTTTCAGGGGCGGCTCACGGAGACCGGTCGCTTCATCCTCCACGCGCCGACCGCAAGGACTATGGTACAGACTGCGAGATCGAAGTCGTCGAGCAGGAGCAGGCGACCAACGTCAGGATCCACGTGCAGCTCAAAGGGACCGAACGCCCCCTGAACGCGGATGGCTCTCTCAGCATCGAGGTTAGCCGCTCGAACCTGAACTACCTGCTGATGCACCCGCACAGTTTTTACACCGCCTACCACATCCCGACGGCGTCGCTGCGCATATGCCCGGCCGAGACCGTGCTCCGCCAGGACGAGCACGCGGGAAAGAACTGGACCCAGCAGCAATCGCTTACCGTCAAGTTCACCGACGATCTGACGGTCGAGAGGCTGGTCCGGCTGGCCGCGTTGGCCACATCGGCGGCGCGGGCGGCGCGCAATCGCCGGGTCGAGCAGCCCCGGGCGGCCGTCGAAGAGACGGTAGGGCTTCTCGCGCGGCTTCGCGTTGACGATCGCGACGTGAGTGATCGGCATGAATTCCGCTCCTCCGATACCTGGGAGGCGGGCCTCGGTTGTCCCCGAGTAGTTGCCCCCACGCTCTCAAAATCGCCGAGTTGCCCCCCACAAGGTGCCCCCAGACTGACTGGGCGCGCTGTCAAGCCCTGACCCGAGAGGGGCTTTGGGTCGATTTATGGGATATTTCTCCGATGAATCAGCGCGTTACACGTAGTGCAGCGCAGGGGGTCGTAGGGCGGCGAAGCGTGGAGAAAGGGGCGGATATGGCCAGGGGCGGAATCGAACCACCGACACGCGGATTTTCAGCCGGATTAAAGACGGTTCGAGGAGCTTATAAATCAATCACTTCAGCGCTTGTCACCAGCCTCGATCCCAGCCTCACCCAGGCACAGCCCTGGCACGCCCAATCTGAGCTCGCCACATTCCCGGCATGGGGCGGCGTCTCGCTCGGAAATGCCGCGCGGCAGCCCTAAGGCTTCAGTGCAACAACCTTTCCGTTTTCCCAGACGTAGATCGGTACACCGTGCATGCGGGCGGTTCGGCGGGCGTCCTTCGCCGCTCGGCGCAAGGCGCCGCCGACCTTCGCAGCAAACTTGGACTCCGCCTTTCGGGTTCTCTTGTCCTTCATCCGCTCGTTTCCAGCAATTGAGGCTTTTGACCAGAATTGTCGTACACCGCCCACGCGTCGGCCAGTGGGCGGTAGACATGCTCGAAATTGGTCCAGCCGCGAGCAAAGCGCCGGACCACATCCGCTCGGGGCACGTCGTGGCCGCCTTCTCGCACCCGGGCAGCGATCCGTCTCAGTGCAAGCCGGCTGGACTTCAGCTTCAAGTACACCATCTCGATGCGGTAGCCAGCTCGTTTCCAAGCAAGGATGCGACGAGCATAACTCAGTCCGCTGAGTGTCGTTTCGAACGCGAAGTTCGCTCGTTCCGCCGCCAGGCGATCGATTTCCTGTAGCACGAACCGACCCGCTCTAACCGCGGCAAGTCTCGGATCGAGCGGTGATAGGCCCCCGGCGATGAGGTCGGCATTCACAAAATGGACGACGCCCGCCTCCTCCGGCAAGTACCGCCGGGCGAAAGTGGTCTTTCCCGCACCGTTGGGTCCGGCGATCACGATGCAGCGAGGTGGGCTATTTCGCCTGGGCATCCTGCAAGCATACCGGTTTGGGAAAGCTGTGCGGCCTCTAGCTTGCGCTCTTTGCTAAAACAGATAACACCAGAGCCACGGATCCCGAGATCTCGACGTTGGTGAAAGCAAAGAATGCCGACGGCTACTCAATGTTTCGCGCCCGAATCCAATGCGACGTATACCTGGCAGCCGCGACGACTCGTTGCGAGAAATACCATACGCGCTCCTCGAAGAGCATCCGGCAGGATTCAAACTGCCGATCGACCGCCTGTCCGCTCTGCCCGCCTGGCTTCCGCCCGGAGTGCGGTAGCGGCATAGATCAATTCCTGGGCGGTGAGTGCGGTGCGGGAGTCGGCCATGGCGGAGAACTTTAGCGCCCCGAGGATGCCCACAAGCAAGAGCGGTCCGTTCAGGCTGGATGGTGCACAGATCGACGACGATGCCCTTGGAGCACCGCGAGCAAACCGATTAGGAGTGTCAACGCGGCCGGCGCGGAGGTCGGTGATATTTCCGGCGCGGCAGTGGCCGTCTGATAGCTGCCGATCACGTCCGTCTCCTGACCCGGCATTTCCTGTTCGGTGAATGTAATGCTCGTTATCGGGCTCTTCGAGTTGGTCACCCCGAAGAACCCCACACCGACCGGCGCGATCGCGGATCCGTTTACTAAGATATCGATCGCTGAAGACGTTCCGCCCACGCCCAAATCGAATGCCAGGGCAGTTATGTCGTCGGTTGCACTGAACGCCACTGTGACCGAACCGTAATCGTGATGATCGCTCACCGACTGCGGAGCGTCAGAGAAATACTGGACGCCAGCACCGTAAAGGCCGTCGTTGTAAATCGCGGCCTGCTTGGCCCCGGTGAACGTCCCCGGCCCGAAAGTCACGGGTCCGCCGATCTCTTGGGTATATGTGCCATACCCTGCTCTCCCTGCTATCTGAGAGATTTGGTAGGTGGAAACGTTGCTGACAGCAGCGTCCCAAGCCGACGACGAACCATATTCGATGATTGGATCTGCGGATGCGAGCCCTGCTACAGAGATACCGACTAACCCGAATGCGACGCCAAGCTTCGTGACCCTGGCTTGCATATGACAGTCCTCTCTTTCCGGAGGTTGTACCCTGCCGACATTAGATCACACTTATGTCCAGTGGGGGAGGTCGAGATTATGTCCAATGACGGCCGTTGAATCGTCGCGTGCGCGGTCAGAATGCGCCGCTCGGCGCATAGCATCGCGGAATCAGAGTTAGGCGACCAATCGCGACGGCCGGCTTGCGATCCGTCCGCATCCACGATGCCCGCCCCAGCCACGCCTCCTGGCTGATCGCGGCCGGCGCCGACATCGTCGCAGTCTCCCGACGACTGGGGCACTCCGACCCGGCCGTCACGCTCCGGGTCTATTCGCACTTCGTGCAGCGCCGCGGGGCGGCCGGTTTGGGCACAACTCTCGCCGCGTTCATGCCGCGGGAGTGCGGAGGTGGGCAGCCCCCTCGCGTCACCTCTGCTCCTTGAGGCTTCCTTGTCCCGGCGTAACCGGTACGGAACGCCAGCAACGGGCAATGTCGTGACGCAATCGTGCTTCCGGAGGGCAGTTGCTGGATTGTCGGTGAGCAGCAGCAGCAGACTTCGTCATCTGCCCCTAGTTACAACAATATTTTGACCGGACGGTGGCCTCGCGGCCTCGGAATTGTGATGATCGTGATGCTGCCGGCCTTCACACTGTTTTCAGCCTTCACCGGCACATTCACCAAAGAAATTTTCTTCCGCGGCACGCCTGAGCAGCGTGCCCGAGCGCCAAGCGTCGCGCGAAACAAAATGGTGATTTGGGTCGTGACTTTCGTCGTCGTTTATCTTGTCTTCAGGCTGAATGACGCATACCACCTGATTCCTGCTACGAAGAAGTAGCCCCACCGGGTGCCGAGGTGGCAGAAAGGTGGCAGTCGAGCCGGTAGAGGTTAGGTAGCTCGAAAAATCTTCAAGGAATTCATGGTGGCCAGGGGTGGAATTGAACCACCGACACGCGGATTTTCAATCCGCTGCTCTACCAACTGAGCTACCTGGCCGCCTTTGGGAAGGCCGCGTATTAGACCGGGAGCGGTGGCGGCCGTCAAGCGATCTCAAGCCTAAGCCTTTGATTCCGGAATGATTCCCGATCGTGCCGTGAGATCGGGGCGGGGGCGGCACGTGCTTACTCCGGTACGCGGCGTGGCTACATTATCTTCCGTCTCTCGCCGCGGGTCGACTCGTAAGGCCGCGGCCGGCTCGCAGGCGGCGCTGGTCTTCGATAAGCCGCAAAGCTGAGGAGCCTTTCCCGCCGCTACGGCGTCCGACACGTCCGCACCAACGATGATGCCGACGAACTCATCGAGAGGGATCCGACTACCGGGCCTACACCCACCACCTCTCTTAGGCGGTGTGCATCCCGCATCGCTGTAACGAGCGCCTGCAAAGCGGCTTGACCCGCGACATCTACCTACTAAGGGATAGCTCGCCACCCGTCGCCGGACAGCGCGCACCCCCTCCGCGCGAGCAGTTCCCGAAAGGGCTCGTCAACACAAGAATTGTCGCGCCAGCGCCGTCGAACCGTTTGGGTCGACTACGTCTATATCAGGGAAAATTCTAGGGAGCCTCAATCGTGCGCAATCGCTCGATCGTTTTTGCTTCGTTTGCCCCGCTCACCGCCGCCGCGCTGGCTGTGGTTCTGACCTTGTCCGGCTGCTCCGGCGATGCGGCAGCCCAGCATGCCGCCGTGCCGCCCCCCGCCCCGCAGGTCACGGTCGCGCGAGTCGTCTCGCGGACCGTCACCGACTCGGAGACGTTCTCCGGCCGGTTCGAATCCGTCAACCATGTCGACATCCGGCCGCGGGTCTCCGGATACATCTCATCAGTGAACTTCACCGATGGCGCTCTGGTGCAGAAGGGTCAGGTGCTGTTCGTCATCGACCCCCGTCCTTACGAGGCTGACTATCAGCGCGCGGAGGCGGACCTCGACCAGGCGCACGCCCAGGCGGCGCTGGCCCAGGCCGAGCAGACTCCGTGCGGTCAACCTCTATGCCGCCCACGCGATCTCCAAGGACGAGTACGACACCCGCACCGCCAACGCCCGCCAGTCCGCGGCGAACGTGGAAGCGGCGAAGGCCGCGGTGGCGGAGTCGGCGCTCAATCTCACCTTCACGCGCGTGACGGCGCCCATCACCGGGCGTGTCAGCCGCGCGATCGTCACTATCGGCAACCTGGTCACAAACGGCCAGACGCTGCTGACGACGGTCGTGTCCATGAACCCGATCTACGTCCAGTTCAACGCAGATGAACAGGCTTACCTCACGTTCGAGAAGTACGCCGGTAACAATGGGCGCAAGGACGCGCCCGCCGACAACGGCGCAGTGCCCGCAGTCGCTCGGTAACGCGGTGTACGTTGGACTGGCGGACGAGAACGGCTATCCCCACCAGGGCCGCCTGGTCTTCATGGACAACTCTCTCGACTCGCAGACCGGCACCATCTATGCACGGGCGCTGCTCACCAACCCGGACGGGCACTTCGTGCCGGGCCTCTTCGCCCGCGTCAAGCTGATCGGCAACGACCACTACCCGGCCGTGCTGATCAACGACAGCGCGATCGGCACCGATCAGACCATGCGCTTCGTGCTCCTCCTGGGCGCCGACAACAAAGTCGAGTACCGCCCCGTCGAGCTCGGACCCCTGGTCGACGGCCTGCGCGTGGTGCGATCCGGGCTGAAGCCTGGCGACACCATCGTCGTCAATGGCCTGATGCGCGTGCGTCCCGGCATGCAGGTCAACCCGCAACTCATCGCAATGGGTGAGCGCCGCAACGACAGACGGCGCCATGGTGGCCCAAAACACAAGCCGCGACGTCGCCGTCCGCCAGCGGCGGCTCCGCCGCCAGGGAGAACCGGTGAAACTTTCTCACTTCTTCATCGACCGCCCGATCTTCGCGGCGGTACTGTCGACCTTCATCTTCATCGCCGGCGCGATCGCGATCACGCAGCTGCCGATCAGCGAGTACCCGGAGGTGGTGCCGCCGTCCGTGATCGTGCGGGCGACCTACCCGGGCGCCAACCCGAAGGTCGTGGCGAACACCGTCGCCGCGCCCCTCGAGCAGTCGATCGTCGGCGTCGAGAACATGCTCTACATGTCCTCGACCTCGACCATGGACGGCTCCCTGGCGCTGACCATCACCTTCCGCGTCGGCACCGACGTCGACCGCGCGCAGACGCTGGTGCAGAACCGCGTCCAGCAGGTCTTGCCGCGACTGCCCGACGAAGTGCGCAATCTCGGCGTCACGACGACCAAGAGCTCGCCCAATCTGACGATGGTCGTGCACCTTTATTCCCCCAGACGGCCGTTTCGACACGCTGTACCTGCGCAACTACGCGGTGCGCAACGTCCGTGACGTGCTGGCGCGCCTGCCAGGCATGGGCGACGTGCAGCTCTTCGGCGGTGGCGACTACGCGATGCGGATCTGGCTCGACCCCCAGAAGCTCGCCGCGCTCAATCTGACCGCCGGAGACGTCGTCGCCTCCATCCGGGCGCAAAACATCCAGGTGGCCGCCGGCCAGATCGGCGCACCGCCCGCGCCGGGCTCCGATTTCCAGCTGGCTCTCAACGCGATGGGACGCCTGACGACGCCGGATCAATTCCGCAACATCGTGCTGAAGACCGGCGCCAACGGCCAGGTCGTGCGCCTAGGCGATGTCGCCCGTGTCGACATGGGCGCCGAGTCCTACGGCACCAACAGCTATCTCGACAATCAGGACGCCGTCGCGATCCCGGTCTTCCAGGCGCCGGGCTCCAACGCGCTGCAGCTCTCCGACGGCAGTGCGCGCCACCATGGCGCAGCTCTCCAAGGACTTTCCGCAAGGCATGCGCTACACGATCGTCTATGACCCGACGGTCTTCGTGCGTCAGTCGATCGACGCGGTCGTGCACACATTGCTGGAGGCAGTGCTGCTCGTCGTCCTGGTCGTCATTCTGTTCCTGCAGACGTGGCGCGCTTCCGTCATTCCCCTGATCGCCGTGCCCGTGTCGATCGTCGGCACCTTCGCGGTACTGCTCGCGTTCGGATTCTCGATCAACACCCTGTCGCTCTTCGGCCTCGTGCTCGCGATCGGAATCGTCGTGGACGATGCCATCGTGGTGGTCGAGAACGTGGAGCGCCACATCGAGAGCGGGCAGATCCCCGCGCGAGGCGGCCAAGTCCGCGATGAGCGAGGTCAGCCGGCCCATCATCGCGATCACACTGGTCCTGTGCGCGGTGTTCGTGCCCGTCGCCTTCGTCAGCGGCCTGACCGGTGAGTTCTATCGCCAGTTCGCCCTGACGATCGCCATCTCCACGGTGATCTCGGCCTTCAACTCGCTCACCCTCTCCCCGGCACTTGGCCGCCGTGCTGCTGAAGCCGCATGGCGCCAAGCCCGACGTCCTGTCGCGGGTCATGGACCGCCTCCTCGGCCGCTTCTTCCGCCGCTTCAACCGCGGCTTCGCGGCTGTCGGCAACGCCTATCAGACCGCGGTCGTGGGAACGGTCCGCCGTGTCGGCATCGCGCTTTTCGTCTATGCCGGCCTGATCGGCCTCGCCTACCTGGGCTTTGCCGCCGTACCGCACGGCTTCATTCCCCAGCAGGACAAGCAGTACCTGGTCGCGATCGCGCAGTTGCCGCCCGCCGCCTCGCTCGACCGCACCTCACAGGTGGTCAAGCAGATCGGCGACATCGGCATGCATCAGCCCGGCGTCGAGCATGCCGTGCAGTTTGCCGGCATGTCGGTCAATGGATTCGTGCAGAGCTCGAGCGCCGGCACTCGTGTTCTTCGGGCTCAAGCCCTTCGATCAGCGTCATTCGCGAGGCCTCTCGGCCGACGCGATCGCCGCACAGCTCAATCAGAAGCTCTCCTCCATCCAGGACGGCATGATAGTCGTCTTCCCGGCGCCACCGGTCATGGGTCTCGGCACCCTGGGCGGATTCAAGCTCGCAGGTCGAGGATCGTGGCGACGCCGGCCCCAAGGCTCTCTATGACGCCGTTCAAAACGCACTGAACGAAGGGCTACGGCAACCCTGCGCTCGCCGGACTCTTCAGCAGCTACCAGGTGAACGTGCCGCAGCTCGACGTCAACGTGGATCGCGTCAAGGTCATGCAGGACCACGTCAACCTGGACGACGTCTTCCAGACGCTCCAGGTCTACCTGGGTTCGCTCTACGTCAACGACTTCAACCGTCTTCGGGCGCACCTACGAGGTGCTGGCGCAGGCCGACGCGCCGTTCCGCTCCCGCATCGAGGACATCTCGACGCTCCAGGTCCGCAACGCCGACGGGCAGATGATCCCGCTGGGCTCATTCCTCACCGTCACACCGACCTACGGACCCGACATCGTACAGCGCTACAACGGCTATACGGCCGCCGACATCAACGGCGGTCCGTCACCGGGCTACAGCTCCGGCCAGGCGCAGGCGGCGATGACGCAGATCCTGAAGTCGACGCTGCCACGCGGGAATGTCCTTCGAATGGACCGACCTGCAGTATCAGCAGCTCATCTCCGGCAACACCAGCCTGATCATCTTCCCGCTGTGCGTGCTGTTCGTGTTCCTGGTGCTGGCCGCGCAGTACGAGAGCCTGATGCTGCCGCTCGCCATCATCCTGATCGTGCCGATGTGTCTGCTTGCAGCCATCACCGGCGTATTCCTCGATCACGGCAACAACAACGTGTTCACGCAGGTCGGCCTGGTCGTGCTGGTCGGCCTCGCCTGCAAGAACGCGATCCTGATCGTCGAGTTCGCCAAGCACCTGCAGGACGAGCAGGGCCATGACGCCGTGTCCGCCGTGCTGCAGGCCGCCCGCCTGCGTCTGCGGCCGATCCTGATGACCTCCTTCGCCTTCATCATGGGAGTCGTGCCGCTGATGCTCGCCAGCGGCGCCGGCGCGGAAGTCCGCCATGCGCTCGGCACGGTCGTGTTCTCCGGCATGCTCGGCGTGACCTTCTTCGGCCTCCTCCTGACGCCGGTGTTCTATGTCCTCATCCGCCGCAGTTCAGTCCAGCCGACCGAAGCGGCGGCCTGAGCGGCTTCCGTCCCCGGATCCTCCACCATGCGTAACACATCATCTGCTACTCACCGCTGGCTGCCGCAGTCACGCTTTCCGCGTGCGCGGTCGGTCCCGAACTACGTGCGGCCGCAGACCCCGGTCGGCCGCGCAATTCGCCGGCGCCGAGCCCGGCGTCTACACGCAACCAGCGACACAGACCGAGTTCTGGAAGCAGTTCGACGATCCGACGCTCGACCAGCTGGTCGGCGACTGCGCTGACGCGCCAACTACGATCTGCGCATCGCGGTCGGACGGCTGGTGCAGTCGCGCGCTCTGCGCAACCAGTCGGAGTTCGACCTGGCGCCGACGGTGACCGCCTCCGGCGGCTACGAACAAGCAGCGCACACCGGCAGTCGAAGACCCGTTCGGCGGCGCCTACACGACGAAGTTCTACGATGCCGGGTTCGATGCCACCTGGGAGCTCGACTTCTTCGGCGGCGTCCGGCGCAACATCCAGGCGCGCAACGCCGCAGCTGCAAGGTGAAGTGGCCAACCTGCACGACGCCCAGGTGTCGGTGATCGCCGAAGTGGCGCGCAACTACTTCGAGCTGCGCGGCGAGCAGACACAGCTCGCGGTCGCGCGCGCCAACGTCGAGAACCAACAGCAGGTGCTGCAACTGGCGCAGGCCGAGCGCACGCCGGCAGCGGCACCGATCTCGACGTCGCGCGGGCGCAGGCGCAGCTCAGCACCACGCTCGCCACCATCGGACCCCTCGAGGCGGCGGTCGCGCGCTCCATTCACAGCCTCGGCGTGCTGACCGGCCGCGACCCCGATGCACTGACGGCAATGCTGAGCGCGCCCGCACGAGCTGCCGCCGCTGCCGCACATCGTTCCCGTGGGCAGCCCGGCGGACATGCTGCGCCGCCGCCCGGACATCCGCGTCCGCGGAGCAGAACCTGGCGGCCTCCACGGACATGGTCGGCGTCGCCATCTCGAATCTCTTCCCCAAGGTGACCTTCACCGGCAGCTTCGGCTTCGCCGCCGCCGCGCCGGGCGGCCTCGGAACCGCGGCCTCGCGCACCTATGTCATCGGGCCCGGCATCTACTGGCCGGCCTTCGATCTCGGCCGGGTGCATGAACAGATCGCCGGCGCCCGGGCCGGCGCGGTGATCGCGCTCGACCAGTACCACAGCACCGTCCTCAACGCCCTCGAGGAAACCGAGGACGCCCTGGTGACCCACGCCCGGGACCGGGACCAGCTGCAGCATGCCGCAGGATGCCGCGAGCGCCAGCGCGACCGCGGCCCGGCTCGCCAAGATCCGCTACCAGGGCGGCATGGTCGACTTCCTCGTCGGTGCTGGATGCGGAGCGGACGCAGCTCCAGGCCGAGGACGCGCTCGCCCAGACCGCACCGAGGCCGCCACCAGCCTGATCGCGGTCTACAAGGCCCTGGGCGGCGGTTGGGAGACGGCCCCCCTGCCGAGGTACACTGACGCGTCGGTTTCGCGATAGAGAGCGTGTCTCATGAGTGTTTCGGTGGTGGATCCGGCCGCTTGCCCGCCTGGAGCCTTTGACAGAATCCGCTCCCTGCGCCGAGGAGCTGAGCCAGATCAACGAGTCCCTGCGGCGCCGGGAGGCGCTGCTGGTGGCCTCCGCCAAGGCGAGCCGCATGCTCCTGGAAGCCCCCGACGTCCGCGGCGCCATCCCCGAAGTGCTGGTCCTCATGGGCGAGGCGGCCCACGTGGATCGCGTCAATGTCATGCTGACGCGCCGCGGACCGGAGGGCGAGCCTCTGCTGGTGGTGGTGAGCGAGTGGACCGCCGAAGGCGTTCCGCCGCACATCGACGACCCCGCGGTCTGCA
Source organism: uncultured Pseudomonadota bacterium (assembly GCA_963726045.1). Taxonomy (GTDB): domain Bacteria; phylum Pseudomonadota; class Gammaproteobacteria; order Steroidobacterales; family Steroidobacteraceae; genus 13-2-20CM-66-19. The sequence continues at coordinate 618,238 of CAVSAZ010000004.1, read as the reverse complement.
CCTGTGACGAGCGTCAGTTCTCCGCGGTGTCCGCCGAGCTGCGCGCCGGGCGCAGCGTCTGTCTCAACAAGAGCGATACACCCGTCACGTACGCCGGGGTACGGGATTCGAGGGCATCGGCACCAAGACCAAGGCCATCGTGCCGATCTTCGTCGCCGGCGAGTTCATCGGCGTCGTTGGTTTCGACAACACCCGCCAGCGCCGTGCGATCGACTCCGCGGAGCTTGCCGCGCTCGAGAACGCGGCCGGCGTCATCGGCGCCGCGCTCCATCGCCAGCGCCTCATCGACGACATGCGACGGGAGCGCGAGCGCGCGGCCGAGGAGCGCGTGGCGGAACTGGCCAAAGCCAACGCCGTCATCCGCGGCAACCTCGAGCGTCTGGCGAGCGAGCCGGACCTGCACAGCTTCCTGGGACACGTGCTGTTGGAGGCGACACGCCAGTTCGATGCGGCATCGGGCGCGGTGGTCGTCTCCAAGGACAGCCTGCAGCAATGGCGGATCGCGGCGCACGTCAGGGACGGCCGCATCGAAGAGCCCCCCTACCCCATCAGCGTGCCGACCAACGGCTCCTCCTTCGGCGACAAGTTCACCAAGCCGACCGAGCCCATGTATCTCGACGTCGAGGAGCAATCGGAGGAATTCTGGCCGGGCATGCTCGCCTTCCACCGGCAGGAAGGCTATGCCGGCACGGTGGTCTATCCGCTCGTGTTCGGCTCGCGCAACGTCGGCTTCCTCATCCTGCGCTTCCGCCGCAACGCGGCCGACGTGCAGCGCAGCGAGCTGCTGGTGGCACTCGCCCAGCAGGCGACGCTCGCCGTCCAGCTCACGCGCCTCGCCTATCAGGCGAAAGAGGCCGCGGTGCTGGTCGAGCGCGCGCGCATCGGGCAGGAGATCCACGACGGCCTGGCGCAGGCCTTCACCGGGATCCTGATGCAGCTCGGCGCGGTCGAGGAGTTCCCGTCCTGCAAGAAGAAGAACTCCGGGCTGGCGCTGACACTGACACGCATCCGCGACCTGGCGCGCGAAGGCCTGTCGGAGGCGCGCCGCTCGGTGATGGCGCTGCGGCTCGATCAGACACGGCGCGCCGGGCTCGAGATCGCGCTGCGCCAGTTGGCCGAGCGCTCCACGGTGCCGGGCGGCGTGACGTGCATTTTCGAGGGCGGCGGCATCACCACCGGATCTGAAGCCCGAGCACGAGCACGAGCTGCTGCGCATCGCGCAGGAGGCGGTGAGCAACGCGGTGCGCCACGCCCGGCCGAACCAGATTCGCATCACCATGGCGGACGAGGCGGCGCATTGGGTGCTGGCGGTGGAGGATGATGGGCGCGGCATGGAGCAGCGGCCGGAGCTCTATGCCCGCGAGGGCTTCGGGCTCACGAGCATGCGGCAGCGGGCGAGCGCCATCGGCGGCGAGTGGCAGATCGAGAGCCAGCCCGGCGCCGGCACGCGGGTCAGCGTGCGGCTGCCGAAGCGCAAGGCGGCGGCGTGAATGGTCGCGGTACTCACCAGAAAGAAGATCCGCGTGATCCTCGCGGATGATCATCCCGTGGTGAGGGACGGACTGGCGGCGATGGTGAACCAGCAGGCGGACATGGAGGTCGTGGCGGAGGCCGGCGACGGCGATGAGGCCATCGACCTCTACGAGCAGCATCAGCCGGATGTGATGGTGCTGGACCTGCGCATGCCCAAGCGGGACGGCGTCGCGGTGGTGCAGCGGGTGCTGGAGATCAACCCCAAGGCCCGGCATCCTCATCATGACCACCTACGACGGCGACGAGGACATCTTCCAGTGCCTGAGCCAGGGGGCGAAGGGCTACCTGCTCAAGGACGCCCCGCGGCAGGAGATTCTGTCGGCCATCCGCGCGGTGAGCGAGGACCGGCCCTATACCTCCTCGTCGGTGGCGGCGAAGGCGCTGCAGAGGATGGGCAAGCCCAGCCTGACGCAGCGTGAGTTGGACGTGTTGGAGCTGGTCGCGCAGGGCACGAAGCAACAAAGACATCGCGCGGCGGCTGTCGATCACCGAGGGAACGGCGAAGACGCACGTGAAATCGATACTCACCAAGCTCGATGCGATCAGCCGCACCGAGGCCGTCGCCGTCGCCCACAAGCGCGGACTGATCCGGCTCTAATTGAAGCGCCACCTGCGGCGGTGGCCACATCCCTGGCCTGCGCCCGGCCAAGCAGGCGACGGAACTTTCGAGCGCCGGTTCCGTTGACGGCAACACTGGTCGCTTGCCGTCGAGCGACCCGTTGCCAGCGCCAGATCACATAGGAGGCCGACAATGAATCCGAGCTTCACTACGACGAATGGCGAGAAAGCTGCCGCCGAGGCCGCACGCCAGGCGGAGCGCCTGGCGGACGCCGCGAGCGACACAGCCGCGAAAGCGACCAGCGGGGCGCGCGACCGCGCGGACCAGGCTCAGCGTTGGGCCAAGTCGCGTTGGAGCGACCTGCAGCACACCGTCGAGTCCCAGCCCTACCAGTCGACGGCCTGGGCGCTCGGGATCGGCTTCGCGGCGGGACTGCTGCTGATGGGGCTGATGCTGCAACGCCGCAGATAGCGTCACATTCCGCGCTCCGCGCGCCAAGGCGGACGCCTGGCCCGTGATGGTTCTGTGACACATCGGGGTGGGGGCCATGGTCTTCTTGGCCCATGCACCAGATCGGTGTCGTGGGCCTCTCGTACCGGCATGCCGGCATCGATGAGGTAGCGCGTCTCTCCATCCCCAAGGCCGATCTCGAGGCCCGCCTGCGCTCGCTGCGCGAGGCGCCTGGGGGTCTCCGAGCTTCTCTACCTCGGCACCTGCAACCGCATCGAGCTGCTCTTCGCCGCCGCCGACGGCGAGCCCGCGGGCGACCTCCGTGAGCCGGCCCTGGAGCAGCTGACCGGCAGGCGGCCGCAGCCAGGACAGGCTTCGCGCCTGCTGCGGGCCTGGGCCGGCGAGTCGGCCCTGGAGCACGTGCTGCTCCTTGCCTGCGGGCTCGACTCCGCACAGGCCGGGGAGCGCGAGATCGCCGCCCAGCTGCGCGCCTCCTGGGAGGCCGCCCGCGCCGCCGGAACGAGCGGCCCGATGCTCGACCGGCTGGTGGGCGAGGCTCTCGCGCATGGCCAACCGGGTGCGCAGACTGCAGGCCGGGACGAACGCGCCCTCCCTCGCCGACCTCGCCGCGGCTCGCGTCCTCGAGCACCTGGGCGGCGAGCCCGACACCGTCGCCCTCATCGGCGTCTCACCGATGACGCGCCGCTGCGGCCTGGCGCTGCATCGCGCCGGTGATACCGCTCCTCGATCGTCAACCGCTCGCTCGCGCCGGCGGCGGAGCTCGCGGCGAGCGTGTCGGGGCGGGCCGTCCGCCTCGAGCAGTTTCGCGCGCAGCCGGAGGCGGTCGCGGCGCTGGTGCTGGCCGCAGGCGGCAGCGAGCCCGTGCTCGACAGTCCGACGCTGCAACTGCTGGCGGCCGTCGCACTCCGGCCGAGGCAACGCAGCCGCTGGCGCATCGACTTCGGCGTGCCGCCGAACCTCGATCCCGAGGAGGCCCGCGGCGCCGGCATCGTCAGAATCGGAATGGGCGAGCTCGTGCAGGAGGTGCAGGAGCGGCGCGTGACCGAGCTGCTGCGGCTGGCGCCCGTGCGGGCCGCCATCGACGAGCGGATGGCGCAGCTGCGCGATGAGATGGCCACCCGCGCCATCGGCCCGCAGCTCGCGGAGCTGCGCGACGCCTTCGAGCGGATCGCGGCGGACGAGCTCGAGCGGGCGATGACGGCGGAGCTGCGCGGCCTGACGAACCGCAGCGCGAGGCCATGGGGCAGTCTGACCTCCCGACTGGCGCGACGGCTGGCACATCTGCCGATCGCCGGCATGCGCGCCGCCGCCGCGCACGTGGGCCCGGAGGCCATCGAGGCATTTTTCGGCGAAGCGCGCCTGCAGCGCGGGGCGCACGCCGACACGTTGCCCGCCGGCGCAACCGAAGCGCCGACCCCTGAAAAGCCACTACCATAGGAACCCGTGATGAGTCGATTCCCCGCCACAGGTCTCCTGCTCGGAGCGGCTCTACGAGCGCGCCACCCGCGTCATCCCCGGCGGCGTGAACTCGCCGGTACGCGCCTTCCGTGCGGTCGGCGGCACGCCGCTTTTCTTCGTGAGCGGCCAGCGGCGCGCAGCTGACCGACAGCGACGGCCGCGACTTATCTCGATCTCGTCGGCTCCTGGGGTCCGCTGATACTGGGTCACGCGCATCCGACCGTGGTCGCAGCCAGTCGCGCAGGCTCGCCGTCATGGCACGACCTTCGGCGCGCCGTGCCCGGCGGAAGTTGAGCTGGCGGAGCGCGTGGTAGCCTCGTACCCCGGCATCGAGCAGGTGCGGCTGGTCTCCTCGGGCACGGAAGCGGTGATGAGCGCGATCCGTCTGGCGCGAGCGTTCACGGGGCGCGATCTGATCGTCAAATTCGCCGGCTGCTATCACGGGCACGCGGATCACCTGTTGGTCGCGGCAGGCTCCGGTCTCGCAACGTTCGGACGGCCGTCCTCCGCCGGCGTTCCCGGAAGCCTTCACCGCCTGTACGCGCGTGTTGCCACTCGATGACGAGGCAGCCCTGGAGGCGCTCTTCGCGCGCGACGGGCAGCAGATCGCCGCGCGTCATCATCGAGCCGGTGCCGGCCAACCACGGCCTGCTGCCGCAGCGCGCGCGAGTTCCTCGAGCGGCTGCGCGCGCTCACCCGGGAGCATGGCGCGCTCCTCATCTTCGACGAGGTCATTTCCGGCTTTCGGCTCGCCCGCGGCGGCGCGGCCGAGCGGTTGGGTATCGTTCCGGATCTCGCCACCTTCGGCAAAGTGATCGGCGGCGGCATGCCGGTGGGCGCGTTCGCGGGCCCGCGGCGGATCATGGCGCGCCTCGCCCCCGACGGCGACACCTACCAGGCGGGCACTCTCTCCGGCAATCCCGTGGCCATGGCGAGCGGCATCGCCACACTGGATGTGTTGGCGGCCGAGAACGGCTGGGAAAAGCTCGAAGCCCTGGGCGCGCAGCTCGAGCGGCTGTTGCAGCCGGTGCTGCAGCGACGCGCCATTCCCCATGCACCTGGTACGCGTCGGCTCGCTCTTCTGGCTGTCGCTGTACGAGAGTGGCGCGCCGCGCACCGCGGTGACGCTCTCGCAGCAGGCGGTGGGCCGTTTCGCGGCGCTCTTTCACGCCATGCTGGCGCGAGGGCATCTACCTGCCGCCATCGGCGTACGAAGCCTGCTTCCTCTCCCTCGCCCACACGGCGCGCGGACCTCGAGCGCCTCGCGCAGGGGCTGCGCAGCGCACTCCGCACCCTGCGCTGACGGCACGTCGATGAAGGCACCGCGACTGTTCCAACTCACCGCACTCGTCCTGGTGCTGGTGTCGGCCGTGGAAGTCGGCTGGTGGCTGCTCGACCAGCATCGCTTCGCCGTCGACAAGGTCAGGGAGATGCACGAGGTCTATGCGGAGCAGGTGGTTGCGGCGCAGGCGCTGCTCGATGCGGGCACATCCGCCGCACGCGTGCACGCATTGTTGCCCGACGTCATCGTCGTAAACGGTCAACAGGCCGCCCTCTCCCCGGATGTCGACAGGCAGCTCCTCGCGGAGGAGCATCGGCACATCGCCCAGTACTTCTGGGAAGGCTCGTTCTTCATCATCGCCCTGGCCGCCTGCATCGCGGTGATCGCGCGCGCGCTGCAGGCGGAAGCGCGCGTGATCGCAGGAGCAGGAAAGCTTCCTGGCGCTGGTCTCGCATCAGTTCAAGACGCCGCTCGCGAGCCTGCAGCTGTCGCTCGAGACCATGGCCATGCGGCAGCTGTCGCCGGAGCACTCGCGCGCCCTGATCGAGCGCATGCTCGCCGACCTGGCGCGCATGGAGAGCATGGTGACCCAGATCCTGGAGAGCATGCGGCTGGATCACGGCCGGATCGACCTGAGGAGCGAGCCGGTGGACCTCGAGGGCGCCGTCGCGCGGGTGGTCGCAGGCTTCGAGGAGCGCGCCGCCAAGGACCGTATCGCCGTCAGCGCCGACATCGAGCGCGGCCTGCAGGTGATGGCCGACCCGATGGCGTTCGATGTCATTCTGCGCAACCTGCTGGAGAACGCGCTCGCGGCAGTCGCGCCGGTTGGCGGCGGCAGTATCGCCTTCACCGGCCGGCGGGCAACCGGCGGCGAGATCGAGCTCGCGGTACGTGACAGCGGCGTCGGATTTCGGCAGGGCGATGCCGCGCGGCTCTTCCAGAAATTCACCCGCCTGCATTCCGGTGGCGGCGGCAGCCGCTTCGGCACCGGCCTCGGGCTCTACATCGTCCGGCGCCTGATGCAGCTCGCGGACGGGCGGGTCAGCGCGCAGAGCGCCGGCGCAGGTCAGGGCGCGACCTTCGTCCTGACATGGCCCGGGGGCGGACAGCCTCAGGCAGCCGCCGCCCGGCGCCACCGCGGCCGGGCCGCCCGCGCGCGCGGGAGCACTCATGACCGCGCCCGCGGAGCACACGCGCCGCATACTGGTGGTGGAGGACGACCCGCATCTCGCCGCGGGCGTCGTCGAGAATCTGCGCGCGGAGGGTTACGCCGTCGACTCGCGTCGCCGATGGTCGGCGGCGCTCTCGACTGGCTGCAGGAGAAATCCTGCGGCCTCGTGCTGTTGGATGTCATGTTGCCACAGCCCGAGCTCGACGGTTTCACGGTCTGCCGCCTGCTGCGCGAGCGCGGCGACAACACGCCGGTGCTCTTCCTGACCGCGCGCGGCGATCCGGCCGACCGTGTGCGCGGCCTCGAGGCCGGTGGCGACGATTACCTGGCGAAGCCCTTTCATCTGCGCGAGCTGCTGCTGCGGGTGCGGGCGATCCTGCGCCGCTGGGACTGGTACCAGAGCGCCTCGGCCGCCGACGGCGCGGTGCTGCGCTTCGGCGGCAACGAGGTCGATTTCCGCGCTTTTCGCGCCCGCTCCTGGAACGGCCTGGCGCAGGAGCTGACGGAGAAGGAGGCGATGATCCTGAAGGTGCTGGCGGAGCGGCCCGGGCGAGATCGTCTCGCGCGAGGACCTGCTCGAGCGGGTGTGGGGCTACGACGTTTTTCCTTCGACACGGACCGTGGACAACTTCATCCTGCGCCTGCGCAAGCGATTCGAGCGCGATCCGGCCAACCCGCGTCATTTCCTCACGGTCTGGGGTGTCGGCTACCGCTTCATGACCGAGGGCGAATCTTGAGCGACCGGCGCGACTCGCCACCGACGCGGCCACTTCGGATCGGCACGCGCGCTTCCGCGCTCGCGCTGTGGCAGGCCCGTCATGTCGCGAGCCTGATACGCGCGCTTACCGGACGCGCCGGCGGTGGAGTTGGTCCCCATCACGACGACCGGCGACCTGCGTGTCGACGTACCGCTGTGGGCCATACGCGGCCGCGCGTTCTTCACCAAGGAGATCGACCGCGCCCTGCTCGAGGACAGGATCGATGTCGCGGTGCACAGCCTGAAAGACCTGCCCACCGCCATGGAGCCGGGACTGGCGCTGGCGGCAGTGCTGCAGCGCGAAGACCCGCGCGACGCGCATTGTCAGCCGCAGCGGCGCGCCGCTCTCAGAGTTGCCGCGCGGCGCCCGCATCGGCACGAGCAGTCTGCGCCGGCGCGCTTTCCTCAGTCGCGCCCGGCGCGGACCTGCAGTTGCTCGAGCTGCGCGGCAACGTACCCACTCGCCTGGAGCGGCTGGAGCGCGGCGACTACGACGCCATCGTGCTCGCAGCGGCCGGTCTCAAGCGCCTCGGGCTCGAGCACCGGATCACGCAGCATCTTTCCCCCGAGGAGTTCCCGCCAGCGGTGTCGCAGGGCGCCATCGGCGTTTGCACACGCGCGGACGACCCGGTTGCCTGCGCGTGGCTGCAGCCGCTCGATGATCTGCCGACACGCCTCGCCACGACGGCGGAACGCGCGCTGTTGCAACGTATCGAGGGCGGGCTGCCAGGTGCCTCTCGGCGCGCTCGCCACTGCGACCGACCAGGGCATTCACCTGCACGCCGCCGTCTGCGCGCTCGATGGCTCCCGGCTTTTGAGCGCGCGCGGCGACTGCCGCAGGCCACGCCGGCCGGCGGCGAGCGGCGCTGGGCGTGCGCCTCGCGACCGAGCTGATCGCCAATGGCGCGGCCGCTCTCATCGCGGCGGAGCGCGCCGCGCCGGGCCGGTGGAGGAGCCGTAGCGCATGAACGGAGAGCCGATGTTGAAGCCTGTCGTGGTAACCCGCGCCGAGGAGCGCGATGGACCGCTGTCCATGGAGCTCAAGAGCCTGGGACTGAGCGTGTTGGTATGGGCCGCCGTGCGCGTGTTCACCGACCGACACCGCGGCTCTGGATGCGGCGCTGAGCCGGGCGGAGGCGTTCGACTTGGATCGTCTTCACCAGCCGGCACGCGGTCGCAGCCGTGACGGCCCGCATGTCGGCACCGCCAGCGGGCACTGCGGACCGCCGCTGTTGGCCGATCCACGGCCGCGGTGCTGAAGCAGCACGGTTGGCCTGTCGACCTGGTCCCCGCCGAGCCGAGCGCGGCAGGGCTGATCGCGGCGTTTGCGGCCTCCGGTTCCGTGCGGGGCCTGCGGGTTCTTTATCCCGCCAGCTCACGCGCCCTGCCGACACTCGCGGCCGGCCTCACTCAGCTCGGCGCGGAAGTGACGACGGTCGAGGCTTATCGAACGGTTTCGGGCGCCGCGCTCGATGTCGAGGACTGCCGCTCCTGGATCGCACGCGACGCCGTGGGCGCGGTCACCTTCGCCAGCCCGTCCGCCGTGGAGGAGCTCGAGAGCGCACTCGGGCAAGGACGACTTCGCGTCGCCTGCTTGGCCGCGCGCCGGCCGTCGCGATCGGCCCCACCACCGCGCGCGCGCTGACGGAGCGGGGCTACAGCGCCAAACTCGCCGAGTCGGCCACCCTGCAAGGCCTGGCACGCAGCAGCCTGCATGCCGTTCGCGCAGGCCCATGAGGTACCCATGAGTCATCCAGCAACGAGGCCCCGCCGCACGCGTCAGTCGGACGCTTGGCGGCGCATGGTGCGAGAGGCTCGGCTCTCGCCTGACGCTTTCATCTATCCGCTGTTCGCGGTTCCAGGGTCGGGGGGTGCGACATCCGGTGTCGAGCATGCCGGGGGTATCCCAACTGTCGGTGGATGAGCTGGTGAAAGAGGCCAAGGCCGTCGCAGCGACAGGCGTACCCGCGGTACTGCTCTTTGCGGCGCCGTCGGAGAAGGACGCTCGCGCCAGCGCAGCGCTCGACCCAAAGGGGCTGGCCGCGCAGGCCATCGCCGCCGTGAAGGACGCTTGTCCCGATCTGCTGGTCTGGGCCGATGTCTGCCTCTGTGGCGCGACCGATCACGGGCATTGCGGCCATGTCCTGCCGGGCGGGCCGATCGACAACGACGCTTCAGTGGAGACGCTCGCCCAGGTGGCACTCAATTACGCGCGGGCTGGTGCCGATGCAGTTGCGCCCAGCGACATGATGGACGGGCGCGTGCAGGCGATGCGGCGCCTGCTCGATCGCGAGGGACGCGCGATGACCCCGATTGTTTCATATGCGGTCGAAATATGCCTCTTCTTTCTATGGACCGTTTCGTGAGGCAGCCGAATCAGCGCCGGCCTTTGGTGACAGTCGCTCGTATCAGATGGATCCGGCGAATCGCGCGAGGCGTTGCGCGAGGTATTGCTCGACATCGAGGAAGGGGCCGATATGGTCATGGTCAAGCCCGCCGGACCCTACCTGGATGTGATCCGTCAGGTACGCGACGCAGTGACGGTACCCGTCGTCGCCTACCAGGTCAGCGGCGAGTACAGCCTCATCAAGGCAGCCGCCGAGCGCGGCTGGATCAACGAGCGCGCGGCGGTGCTCGAGACCCTCACCGGTATCCGGCGCGCGGGCGCGGATCTGATCATCAGTTACTTCGCGCCCGAAGTGGCGCGCTGGCTCGCCGGCCAATGACCGCGCTGCCGCCATTCCTGGCCGCGTGCCGGCGGCAGCCGGTGCCGTACACGCCCATCTGGATCATGCGCCAGGCGGGCCGCTACCTCCCGGAGTACCGGCGCGTGCGCTCGCAGGCCGAATTCACGGCCCTGCTGCGCGATCCCGGAGCTGGCCGCGGAAGTCACCCTACAGCCGGTGCGCCGCTTCCCCCTGGACGCCGCCATCCTCTTCAGCGACATCATGACGCCGCTGCAGGGAATGGGCGTGGACCTGTCGTTCGAGCCCGGCCCGGTGGTGCGCGAGCCCATTCGGAGCGACGCCGGCATCGATGCGCTCGCGCCGCTCGTTCCCGAGCGCGATGTGCCGTTCGTGCTGGAGTCGATTCGGCTGGTGCGCGCCGGACTGCCGCCGAACGTGCCGCTCATCGGGTTCGCCGGCGGCCCATTCACGCTGCTGTGCTATCTGGTCTGCGGTCGGCCGTCGAAGGAATTCGGGCCGCGCGCTCGTTCCTGTACTCGAGCCCGGAAGCGGCGGAGCGGCTCCTCGATCGGCTCGCCGATGCCATGGCGCTCTACCTGCGCGCCCAGGCCGCCGCCGGAGCGCAGGCGCTGATGCTGTTCGAGTCCTGGGCCGGATTGCTGGCGCCGCGCGAGTTCGAGCGGTTTGCGCTGCGCGCGGTGCGGCGCACGGTGACGGCGCTGCGCGATACCGGCGTGCCGCTCATCTACTACGTCAATCAGGGCTCGGCGCTCGTGGAGTGTGTCGGCGGACCTCGATGTCGATGTGATCGGCGTCGACTGGCGCTCGCCGCTGGGTGTGGTGCGGCGCAAGTTGGGGGCGGGAAAGGCCGTGCAGGGCAACCTCGACCCGGCAGCGCTGTTCGCCGCGCCGGAGGATCTGCGACAGCACGCCGGACGGGTGCTCGATGAGGCCGGCGGCGCGCCCCGGGCACATCTTCAATCTGGGACACGGCATCTGGCCGGAAACCGATCCGGATGCGGTGGCGCGGCTCGTCGACTATGTGCACGAGCGCTCCTCGCGCGCCACTGGCGTCGGCCGGGAGACGGCATGCAACATCGACCGACGGAGCCAGCTCCGAGGGTGGGCTCGAGCAGGCCGCCGTGCAGCCTGGTTCCGCGACCTGCAGGCCCGCATCTGCGCCGCCTTCGAGGCTTTCGAGCCCGACGTGCCGCTTCGAAGCCCGCAGCTGGCAGCGGCCGGAGGGGCACCGGCTGCAGGGCGGCGGCGAGTCCCGCCTGATGCGCGGCACGGTTTTCGAGAAAGTCGGGGTGAACGTCAGCCACGTGTGGGGCGTGCTGAGCGATCAGGCACGCGGCCAGGTCGCCGGCGCCGCGCAATCGGACGGCCGCTTCGTGGCCTGCGGCATCTCGCTGGTCGCACACATGTGGAATCCCTATGTACCGGCCGTCCACATGAACCTGCGCTACCTGCGCACGAGCTCCGCGTGGTTCGGCGGAGGGTCGGATCTGACGCCGACCTTTCCATTCGATGAAGACACGGCGGAGTTCCACGCCGCACTGCGGGACGCGTGCGACGCGTATCGGCCAGACGCATATCGTGAGTTCAAGGAATGGTGCGATCGGTATTTTTATCTGCCGCATCGTCGCGAGCCGCGCGGCGTTGGAGGTATATTCTTCGATGATCTCGCGAGCGGTGACGCCGCAGCGGATTTCGCTTTCGTGCGGCGGGTCGGGGAAGCCTTTCTGGACGTTTATCCGCGCGATCGTCAGGCGCCGCAAGGACGCCGCTTTCGACGAGGCGGCTCGCGAGCGGCTGCTCGTGAAGCGGGGGCGATACGTCGAGTTCAACCTCGTCTATGATCGCGGTACGAAATTCGGTTTTCAGACCGATGCGGACCCGGAGGCATACCTCATGAGCCTGCCGCCGGTCGTCAAATGGTGAGCCGGAATGTTGAGGATGGGAATGCGGCTTGCAGCCCGCGAAATCTGAAGTGCGCCCATGATCAGGATCACTCTGCCGCTCATCTGCGCGGCACTGGGCTTCGCGGCAGCCTCCTGCAGCCAATCGGAGGCGCCGTTCGCGCCCGCGGCTGATGCACCGGCCTCGTCGCCGCCACATACCGACATCAGGTGCCGCCGCCGCCGCGCACAGACCGCGGCCGCGCCGACGCGACGCCGGCCGACGGCAGGCGCAGGACTCCGCCGCTCGAATCAGCCGCCGCCCGACCAGACGACAGCGCTCCGATCCCGCATCGTCGACAACATCGGCCGCGCAATCCGACAGCGGCGGCACAACCGGACGCGCCCACCAGCACGCCGACCGAACGTCGCGCCTCGACCTCTGATGGCATGGCGGTGGTGCTACGGACGGGGCATCCTTGGGTACGGTGAAGGACATCGTCTTCGATCGTCAAGGCCGGGCTACGCACCTCGTCATCGCGTACGGCACGCGCACAGCGGACGAGTCCCGTAGCGACTACCCAAGGACGGCAAGGCCGCGGAACCCGGCGCCGACGGCAAGCTCACCGCCATGCCGTGGGATGCCGCCATGGCCAGCATCAAGGACGGCCAACTGGTATTGGATGACGCGCAGCTGCAGGCCGCGCCGAGCTTCACGCCGGACGCGTGGCCCGAACCTCGATGACCCGGCGCTGGAGCGCCCTGCCGATGCCTACTGGCGCAAGGCCGTGCGGGCGGCGATCGCAGGCGCATCCCGGAGCCGATCGACTCGACGTCGCGGCAGCGGGCGCGCCGCTCCGCGACGGCGAATAATCTGCAGTGCTTGACCAAGCGTCACAGGCGCGCGCCGAGCGCGACTTCGCCACATCCCTCATCGACTGGCATGCGCGCCATGGGCGGCACGACCTGCCCTGGCAGCGCCGCCGCACGCGCCTATCGCGTGTGGGTATCGGAGATCATGCTGCAGCAGACGCAGGTCGCGACTGTCATTCCGTACTACGAGCAGATTCATGCAGCGCTTTCCCGACGTCGGCTGCGCTCGCCGCGGCGCCGCTCGATGAAGTGCTGCATCTCTGGTCGGGGTTGGGCTACTACGCCCGGGCGCGCAATCTCCATCGCGCCGCCGTCTGCGTCGCGACGGAGCACGGCGGGCGCTTTCCCCGACAGCTTCGATGCGGTGGCCGCTCTGCCCGGGCATCGGCCGCTCCACGGCGGGAGCCATTCTGGCGCTGAGCGGCGGCGCGCGGTTCCCCATTCTCGACGGCAATGTGCGCCGGGTGTTGTCACGTCACTTCGGGGTGGAAGGCAGCACGTCCGATCGCGTCGTGCTCCAGAAGATGTGGGATCTGTCCGAGGAGTGCACGCCCACGGAGCATGTTGCTACCTACACGCAGGCGATAATGGATCTGGGAGCGACTGTCTGCGTGCGTCGCAACCCCTCCTGCGCGACATGCCCTGTATCAGTGACCTGCGTCGCACACCGCGACGGCCGCCAGCACGAGTTGCCCTCACCGAGGCCGGCGCGCAAACGCGCGTTGCGACAGGTCTTCATGCTGGCCGCGGTACGGGACGGCGGCGACGTCCTCCTCGAGCGCCGCCCGGAGCGCGGGGTCTGGGGCGGCCTCTGGTGCCTGCCGGAATTCGACGAGCGCGACGGCAGCCGCGGACTATGCACAGCGGGCGCTGCAGGGTGCCGTCGCGCGGCCGGTGCCGCTGGCACCAGTCGAGCACGCGTTCACGCATTTTGACCTTGTCATCACACCCCTCCTGGCCCATTGTTCCGGCACCGCCGCGGCGAGCGCTGCCAGGCAGACTCAGTGGTACCGCACGCGCGCGCCCGCGAGGCTCGGCCTGCCCGCCCCCATCCGGCTGCTGCTGGCGCAGCTCGCGGACACGGCGGCAAGCTCGGTGCAGCTACAAGCGCAACTGTTCGATTGAATTGACTGGAGAAGATCGTGGCCCGAATGGTCCAGTGTGTGCTGCTGAAGCGCGAGGCGCCCGGGTTGGATCGGCCGCCTTATCCGGGCGAGCTCGGCCGGCGCATCTACGAGAGCGTCTCGCGCGAGGCCTGGGCGCGGTGGCTGCAGCAGCAGACCATGCTGATCAACGAGTACCGCCTGACTCCCATCGAGCCCAAGGCCCGCAAGTTCCTCGAGGCGGAGATGGAGAAGTTCTTCTTCGGCGCCGGCTCGACCAGGCCCGAGGGCTACAAGGCCCCCGAAGGCGGGCAATGAATTCCGACATGTCCGCGACGACATCCTCCTCGCTGCAATCCCCGGGTTCGCGACGGTCACCGAGCGCATCATCGAGCGCAGCCGCGGCTCGCGTGCCGCGTACCTGGAGCGCACGGCGGCACAGGCCGGCGGCGAGCCGGCGCGCAAGCGCCTGTCCTGCACCAATCTGGCGCACGGATTTGCGGCATCCGAGGCGCCGACAAGCAGGCGCTGAAGGAGCTGCGCTGGCCGAATCTCGCCATCGTCACCGCCTACAACGACATGTTGTCGGCACATCAGCCCTACGAGCGGTTCCCCGGACTGATCCGAGCGGCGGCGCGCGACGTCCGGCGCGACCGCGCAGGTCGCAGGCGGCGTCCCCGCCATGTGCGACGGCATCACTCAGGGACAGCCGGGCATGGAGCTCTCGCTCTTCAGCCGCGATGTCATCGCGATGTCGACCGGCATCGCCCTCTCGCACGGCATGTTCGATGCGGCGCTGTGCCTCGGCGTCTGCGACAAGATCGTGCCGGGCCTGCTCATCGGCGCCTTGTCCTTCGGCCACCTGCCCGCGGTGTTCGTGCCCGCCGGGCCCATGCCCTCGGGACTGCCCAACAAGGAGAAGGCGCACGTCCGCCAGCTCTTCGCCGAAGGCAAGGCGGGGCGCGATGAGCTGCTGGAGTCGGAAGCCGGCAGCTACCACTCCGCCGGCACATGCACCTTCTATGGCACGGCCAACAGCAATCAGATGCTGATGGAAGTGATGGGCCTGCATCTGCCCGGCAGCGCTTTCGTGCCGCCCAACACGCTGTTGCGCGACGCACTGACGGCCACCGCCGCGCACCGCGCGGCACAGATCACCGCCCTCGGAAGGGAGTATCTGCCCCTCTCGAAGGTGCTCGATGAGCGCAGCATCGTGAATGCGATCGTCGGCCTCCTCGCCACCGGCGGCTCGACCAACCATACGCTGCACCTGGTCGCGATCGCACGCGCGGCGGGCATCCTCATCGACTGGGACGACTTCAGCGACCTGTCCGATGTCGTGCCGCTGCTGGCGCGCATCTATCCGAACGGCGGCGCCGACGTCAATCATTTCCACGCCGCCGGCGGCATGGGCTTCCTCATCAACGAGCTGATCGGAGCCGGCCTCATGCACGAGGACGTGCAGACCATCTCCGGGGCGGGACTGCGCGCCTCGACGCTGGAGCCCTGGCTCTCGCCCGGCGGCCTGGCCTGGCGCGAGGCCGCCGCCAGCGAGCTGCGACACCGGCGTTCTGCGTCCCGCCGCCGACCCCTTCAGCGCCGACGGGGGCATCAAGCTGCTGCGCGGCAACCTCGGCCGCTCCATCATCAAAGTGTCGGCCGTCGGGTCACACCACCGCGTCATCGAGGCGCCCGCCCGGGTGTTCGACAGCCAGGAGGCCGTGTTGGAAAGTTTCCAACGGGGCGAGCTCGCGCGCGACGTGGTCGTGGTCGTCCGCTTCCAGGGCCCGCGCGCCAACGGCATGCCGGAGCTGCATGGACTCACTCCTACCCTGGCGTCACTGCAGGGCAAAGGTCATAAAGTGGCGCTGGTCACTGACGGCAGGATGTCAGGCGCCTCCGGGACGGTGCCCGCCGCGATTCATCTGACACCTGAAGTTGCGTGCGGCGGCCCTTTGGGCAAAGTTCGCGACGGCGACATCATCCGGCTCGACAGCGTGCGGGGAACGCTGGAGGCGCTCGTTGCGGAGGAAATCTGGAGCCGCCGGCCGTTGGCTGCTGCGGACCTTACGCGCCAACACCTTCGGCATGGGACGCGATCTCTTCCGCGCCTTTCGCGCCAACGCCGCTGCCGCCGAGGAAGGCGGCGGCATCTGTTACGAGGCCGGAACCAGCTAAGGCGGTGCGACTTTAAGCTGCCTGAAGCGCTCGATATCCGACTGGAACTGGGACCTCACCTGCGCCTCCTGCTCGGTCCGCGAGTCTATCGCCTGGTCCTGGACGCGGACCTCGCCGAGAGTCTGCACCAACTCCTGAGCGAGGTCGTCGGGCATGCGCGGCGCATCGGGCCGTGAGCTGTAGGGCTTGAATTGCTGCGCGCGGCTCTGCAGCGACGTCAGCCGCGACTGCAGGCTCTGCACATACTGCTGCGCGGCCGTCTGCTGCGTCTCGATCTGCGCCAACCGCTCGTCCCGCAGCGACTCGATGTCCTTCACCGAGGTATAGGTACTGAGAAGGAAGTAATCGTGTTGCTGCTGCGCCTGAAGTCGCGCCTGCGCGTGCGCCGCCGCAGCGAGCTGCTGCGGCGTCTTTTCGGCTTCGATCTGGCCGATCTGCACGCCTTCGCTGTTCAGGATCTGCTTGCTGTTGCGCGCGTACTGCGGCGGAATGGTGTCGCCGTAGTGGACCACGCCATGCTCATCCACCCAGCGATAGGCGACGCCGCCCTTGTCGCTGTTTTGCGCCAGCGCCGTCCCGGCGCCGCAAGCGAGCACTAGGGTCAGAGCGAGGGCCTGAGGCGATGTCCGCATAGAGGCGCATATTCTGACCTTCTGAGGCGCGGAGGCAAGTGTCACGAGACCCCGTAACGCTGCCGATATGCCTGCAGCAGTGTGAGCTGCTCGTCAGAAATCGCAGCCCGTCCAGCGCGCGCGCCCGACAGCGCCTCGATGAGCTCACCGAGTGTGACGACGCTCACGCATGGGATGCCGTGGTCTTGCTCGATCTCCTGCGTGGCGCTGAGTGTTCCCTGGCCCCGCTCCTGGCGGTCGAGGGCGAAGATGACCCCGGCCGGCTGTGCGCCTTCCGCCCGGATGAGGCTGAGCGATTCCCGCACGGCAGTGCCGGCGGTAACGACATCGTCGATGACGAGCACCCTGCCGCGCAGCGGCGCACCGATCACGGTGCCGCCCTCGCCATGATCCTTCGCCTCCTTGCGGTTGAAGGCGTAGGGGACGCTGCGGCCGTGATGATCGAAGAGCGCGGCCGCGGTGGCCGCCGCGAGCGGAATTCCTTTGTAGGCCGGTCCGAACAGCACATCGAACGCGGGAGCCGAACGCACTATCGCCGCGGCGTAGCAGCGGCCGAGCACGGCGATGGCCTCGCCGTCACTGAAGAGCCCGGCGTTGAAGAAGTACGGGCTCTCGCGGCCGGATTTCAGGGTGAACTGCCCAAAACGCAGAGCCTGACGCGAAAGCGCGAGGTTGATGAAGGTAAGCTGGTAGTCATGCATGCCGCTATGATTGCCTGATGCACGTGGACCGCGTCAATGCCCGCCGCCAGGGGTGGCTGGCGGCGCTCGCCGTCTATGGCAAGCCGCGGACGCTGGCAATGCTCTTCCTCGGATTCTCGAGCGGACTGCCGTTCTATCCGGCGTTCCAGACCATGACCATATGGCTGCGGGAGTCCGGCATCGACGCTGCGGCTCATCGGCATGGTGGCGTGGGCCACGCATTCCCTACTCGCTGAAATTCCTCTGGGCACCGGTCGTGGACCGGGTGCCTCTGCCCCTTCTCAGCCGACTCCTCGGCCGCCGGCGCGCGTGGATGCTACTCGCGCAGGTCGGCATCGCCATCGGCCTCTTCCAGCTGGCGGCGAGTGACCCCGCCGCCTCCATGCATCGCATCGTCGTCTGGGATCTGTTCCTGACGTTTTTCGCTGCGACTCAGGACATCGCGATGGATGCCTGGCGCATCGAGTCGGCCCCGGTCGCGATGCAGGGCGCGATGGCGGCCGCCTATCAGTTCGGCTACCGGGTTGCGTTGATC
The DNA here is from genome assembly GCA_963726045.1 of uncultured Pseudomonadota bacterium. GTDB lineage: Bacteria > Pseudomonadota > Gammaproteobacteria > Steroidobacterales > Steroidobacteraceae > 13-2-20CM-66-19. The sequence continues at coordinate 600,397 of CAVSAZ010000004.1, read as the reverse complement.
GCCGGCAGCGCCGGAGCGCTCACGCTCGCGCAGGCCTACAACTGGCACGTGAGCTACATCGGCATCGCACTGCTCGCGTCCGTCGGACTCGTGACGACCCTCTGCGTCCGGGAGCCGGAGGCGCCCGCCTCGCGCGCAGGCCGCGGAGCGCGAGACGCGCGCGGCGGAGTGGCTCGAGCAGCGCGCCCACTGGCCAAAGTCCCTGCAGGACGCGGGAGAGTGGTTCATCGGCGCGGTCGTCTGCCCGCTTCATGGATTTCTTCGCGCGCTACCGCGGCCGGATCGCGATCGTCACCCTGGCTCTGATCGGCGACCTATCGCCTGACCGACTACGCCGAGGGCGCAATGACTCTGCCGTTCTTCCACGATCACGGCTACTCGAACGAGCAGATCGCCTGGGTCGTCAAGATCGTCGGCCTGACGCTGTCGATGCTCGGCGTATTCATCGCCGGGATGCTGGTGGCGAAATGGGGGCTGCTGCGCTCACTCGTGCTCGGCAGCGTCCTCATGATGATTTCCAGCTGCGGCTTCGCTCTGCTCGCCACGACTCATACCGCGACGCTCCTCGGACTCGGTCTCGCCAATGGGCTCGACAACCTGGCCATTGCCATGCAGGGCACCGTGTTCATCGCGTTCCTCTCGAGCCTGACGAGCTCGAAGTACACCGCAACCCAGTACGCGCTCTTCTCGTCGCTGTTTGCGCTTGGCCGGCAAGACGGTGGAGGGCCTCTCGGGCTTCGTGTCGCACGCGACGGGCTATCCGCTCTTCTTCGTCTACACGGCGTCGCTCAGCATCCCGGGTCTGCTGCTGCTCTTCTGGCTGTGGCGCCGCAGCGCGGGTGGCGAGGGTCTGCCGGCGCTGGAGCTGGCGGCATGCCGGCGGCAATGCCCATGCCCGTGGCGGCTGAGCTCGACCTCGAGCGGGTCATCTGCCGCCTCGTGGACCTGGAGGAGTCCGGCGCGCGCGCATTCACGGTTGGCGGCGGCGACTGGCCTCTGCGCGGCTTCGTCGTGCGCTACGGGAACGAGGTCCGCGGCTTCGTCAACCGCTGTCCGCACGCCGGCCATCCGCTGAATCTGCGGCCGCATCGATTCCTCACGCCGGACGGGGCGATGATTCTCTGCTCCTCACACGGCGCGCTGTTCGAGAAGGACGCCGGCTGTTGCCTCGCGGGCCCATGCGCCGGCCAGCGGCTGCGCGCGGTGCCGCTCGACAGTGATCGGCGATCTGGTGCTGATCGCCGCGGACGCGGATCTGCGCCGCCCTCGCCGCCGGCGCTGAAGGCTGAGCGCCTCAGTCGAATTCGAACAGGTCGATGCCGTCGAGCGAGCCCGCGCGCAGAGTCGGGTCGTCGTTGATGTCTGTCGGAGCCGCGGCCGTCCTCGTCGCTGCCCTCCACGTCCACCGAGCCAGCTCCAATCCTCGGGCGCCTCCGCCGCCTCGAGCGCGCCGTCCTCCCACTGCGCTTCCCAGTCCTCGCGATCCATCTCCTCGACGGTGCCGTCGAAGTACTGGATATCGATCGTGCCCTCGTCGTCGTCGATCGCCACGACCTCGAACAGCTCGCCGCCGCGCAAGCGATACCAGTCGCCGATACTGGGTTGAGACACCGCCATTTGTAACCTCCAGAAGGCCTGATCCCGAGGCTTCGGATCGTCGCGTGCGTGGTGAACGCATGACACCGCGCGATGGGTCCCGGAGCTGTTATCCTCCGGCCGCCGCGCGGGGGGACGGCTTCCGATGTTGCGCCTCGCGTATGCGGCTTTCAAGCAGCGAATGACGAACCGCGAGGGCCCATGCTCGAGCAGCCGTTGAAATTCTTCGTCGTCTTCTTCGTCGTGGTCGAGCCGATCTCGCTGATTCCGCTCTTCAGCGGCCTCACGCGCGGCGCGACGCGCGGAATACCGGCGACGCATGGCGGTGAAGGCCGTTTGGGTCGCCGCGCTCATCATCGTGCTCTTCGCCTTGGGCGGGGCGCCGTTTCTCGCGACGATGGGCATCAGCCTCGGCGGCGTTCCGGATCTTCGGCGGCGTGCTGCTCTTCCTGCTGGCGCTCGAGATGGTATTCGCGCGCGAGTCGGGCAGCCGCACCTCGAGCGACGAGCGGGCGGAGAGCCGCCGGCGCGCAGACATCTCCGTCTTCCCGGTGGCCTTCCCCTTCATCGCCGGTCCCGGAGCGCTCGCCACCGTGCTCCTTTGGTTCGGGCCGGTGCACATCACCGCGTCAGCCGGAGGTCTTCCTCATCCTGCTCGCGGCCGTCGCCGCGGTGCTCGCCATCACTCTGGTGCTGATGCTGCTCGCGGAGCCGCTCATGCGGCTGATGGGCGTAACGGGCGTCAACGTCTACCGGGCGGCTCCTTGGCGTGATACTGGGCGCACTGGCCGTGCAGTTCGTGATCGATGGGCTGCGCGCGGCGTTCCTGGTGAAACCCGGTTGACGTAATCGCCTTGCAGGCACAGGGAGGTGCCCCACCGCCGCAGGTGGCGGCGCCTACTCTCGCCGAAACTCCAGATCCCACACCTGGTGGCCGAGGCGCTCACCCCGCCGCTCGAACCGCGTGGGGAGCGCTCCGCGGACCGCGGCACGAAGCCGCCCTCCGCGGCGACATTGCGCAGCCGCGATTCCGCCGACAGCGTGGCCAGCATCTCTGCCGCATACGGCTCCCAATCGGTCGCGAGCCGCAGAGCTGCCGGCGCTTCGCAGCCGCTCGCGCCAGCAGCGCCACGAAAGCAGGTTGGATGAGCCGCCGCTTGTGGTGACGCTTTTTCGGCCAGGGGTCGGGAAAGAGGATCAGGATCTCGTCGAGGCAAGGACCGTCGAGATAACGCTCCAGTACCTCCACGGCGTCGCGGCAGATGACCCGGACGTTGCCAATGGCCCGCTCCTCGAGCTGCAGCAGCAGCCGCCCCACGCCGGGCCGGTGCACCTCGATGCCGAGGAAATCGTCGGCCGGTCGTGACGCCGCGAGCGCGAGCAGGTTGTCGCCGTTGCCGAAGCCGACCTCCGCGACCCGCCGGGCACGGCGGCCAAAAAGCGCATCGAGGCCCAGCGGCGCGGCGTCCGGCTCGATGCCGTATCGCGGCCAAAGCTCCTCGAGCGCCCGCTCCTGCGCGGGCGTGATGCGGCCGCTGCGGGTGACGAACGAGCGAATCGCGCGCGGGTGGTCGGAGTCGCTCAAGCCGGGCGGGAGCCGCCGCGCACCGTCGGCAGGCCCTGCGCTTTCCACTCCGAGATTCCGCCGGCCATGTGCGCCGCCGGTTGCCCCGCTGCCTTGCGCATCCGAGCCGCCGTGAGCGAGCGGCCGCCCGCGGCGCACTGGAAGACCACCGCGCGCTCGCCTTCCGGCGGCAAGTGCGCGGCATCGAAGGTCGACAACGGATAGAGCAGCGCGCCGGAGATGCGCTCCGCCGCGAACTCCATGGGTTCCCGGACATCTACCAGCAGAACGCGGCCCTGCTCGAGCAGCGCCTGCACTTCCTCGGGATCGTACTCGGTGATTCCGTCGGGGGTGGTGTGGCTCATGGCGTCGATTGTATCAGTGGCCGTGCGAGACGGCAGGCCGTCCGCCGCCGCTCTGCCGCTGCTCGAGCGGCGTGCGCTTGAGCAGGAACACGATCGGCAGGATGACCACGATGAACACGGTCGGGTGGAACTGCTCGCCGCGCCAGGAGCGCCTGCACGAGCGAGATGCCGACGCTGCCGCGGATATTGCGGCCAACAGAGATCATCGCCGACGCTCTGTTGGTCTTCTCGCCGGGCAGACCGACATACGCTGCTCTGATCAGCGGCACGAACAGGAACAGGATCGGCGCACCCCGCCACATCCGCGCCAGCGCCATGCCCCCGAAGGTGACCGTGGTGGCGAGGCTTCCACGATCAGGGGTCGCATTCTACGACGATTCGGAGCGAAACGCTCGTGCGGCTCCGGAAGTTCCCGTCAGCGCTCGACCACCCAGCCGCTGCGCCGCGCCGCCTCGAGAAATGCCCGCACGTCCGCGGCCAGCACCGGGTCCGCCAGTGCCGGCGACGCGAGTGACTATCTCGGCCCGTGTGTAGGTGCCATCACACAGCCCGAGAATGGCCGCCGCCGTCGCGTTGAGTCGGACACGGCCGGAGCGGGTCTCGAGCACCGGGCCGCCGCCCGCCGGCGACCTCAGGAGTCGGTGTGCCGTTGCGAGCCGGACCTTGGGCCGCCGCGTTGAGCTCTTTGCCGTCATGTTGTCGCCGGCCCGCACGCGGTCCGGCCACCGTGGCGGTGCAAGCGGCGGGCCAACCCCGCAGCGCGGGGCGGCGGCCGACATCAGGGAATCAGCGCCTCAGGTGCGTCTGACCGGCGCGATGCCGTGACGTTTGATTTTGCGGTACAGGGTGTTGCGGCTGACGCCGAGCTCCGCCGCGACGCGGCTCATGTTGCCGTGCAGCTCTTCCATGGCACGCAACAGGGCGGCGCGCTCCGCTGCCTGGAGGCGATTGCACGGCGGCTGAGGACTCCTCGTCCGCACGCCGGCGGGGCACCGGCCGGCGGCGGCAGCGGCAGACGCACGGGATCCCGTCCTGCTGCGCCTCGTGCAGCGACTCGCCATCCCGGATCTCCCGCGGCAGGTCGATGCCGCGCACCACGCCGCCCTCGCAAATCGCGAGCGCCGTGCGGATGACGTTGCGCAGCTCGCGGATGTTGCCGGGCCAGGAATAGGTGAGCAGGCGCTGCAGGGCGTCGCGCTCGATGGCCGCGGGCCGGCCGTTGCCGGTCTCGGCCGCCAGCGCGTGTTGGATCAGCCGCTCCTTGTCGGTTCGCTCGCGCAACGCCGGCAGCTCGAGCGTGATGCCGTTGAGGCGGTAGTAGAGATCCTCGCGGAATGTGCCGCGCGCGATCATCTCCCGCAGATTGCGATGGGATGCCGCCAGCACGTGCAGATCCACGGCGATCGGCGCCCTCGCTGCCGAGCGGCACGACCTCGCGCTCCTCGAGCACGCGCAGCAGCCGGCTCTGCAGCGCGAGCGGCATGTCGCCGATCTCATCGAGGAAGAGCGTGCCGCCGGAGGACTGCACGATCCTGCCGCGCAGCCCTTCGCGCCGTGCGCCGGTGAATGCGCCGGGCTTGTATCCGAACAGCTCGCTCTCGATCAGACGTCTCCGGGATGGCGGCGCAGTTCACGGCGATGAACGGCCGTCCGGCGCGCCGGCTGGCGAGATGCATGGCGTGCGCGAACGCCTCCTTGCCCGAGCCCGTCGGCCCCTGGATCAGTACCGACACGTTGGTATCGGCAATCCGGTGCGCGCAGCGGATATTGCGCAGCATCTGCGGTCCTCGCCCGCCAGCTCCTCCAGGGTCAGCGGCAGCGGGCGCGCCGGCAGGCGCCGCCGGACCTCAGGCGCGGGGAAATCATCGAGCGGGGGAGCCTGCCAGCCACGCGTTGCGTTCGTCATACGAGCCTCCCAACCTTCGTCCGGGGAGTGCGTCAGGGATGCCACGCCCCGCTCGTGACACTGTCACGGTAGAGAAACACGCCCGCGCGGCGACTGCAAGCTCTGCATTGGCCGCACAGTCGGTGTTTTTCGAGGCCGGAGCGCACCCTTCTCGCGGCCGCCGATCGACATGGCACGCGGGCGTTCCATGCGCGTGACAGCTCTGTGCCGTCTCGTACCGGAAAATGGAACAGGATGGCGCGTCAGGCAGAAGCGTTGTGTCGCCCGCGCAACACGGGCATGCGACGGCCGGTTCTGGCACGGGCGTTGCACTCTGTCAGCCTCAAGGAGGGGCTTTCATGAACAACCAACGAACCGGCCTTCTCGCAGCTGCCGTGTTGGCAGCGCTCGCAGCGCCATCGGCCCGTGCTATCGACGTGACCGCGGGCGCGTGGACGCTGTCCTTCGACGGCAACGTCAACGCCAACTACATCTATTCGAACTGCGCGGATCACAACGACGTCGCAGGCGGCCTCGCGTGCGTCTCGGACACCACGTCCGACAGCTCCTCCGCGGTCAGCAACGGACTATTGCCGGCGGCGCTCACCGTGAGCGGCGCGACGACGCAGGACGGGCTCAGAACATCGGATTCACCTTCGGGCTCTACCCGGGCATCAGCACCAATGACGGCGGCAGCCCGAACCTTCAGGACATCGCGAACACGGACCTCGGGCACACCGCTCTCGGCACCGCCGGCCTCGACGTTCGCCAGGTCTTCCTGACCGTCGGCAACAGCAGCTGGGGCACGATCATGGCCGGCCGCAACATCGGCCTGTTCGGAGCGGACGCGATCCTGAACGACATGACGCTGCTCGGGGTCGGCGCGGGCAACGGCGACTATGCCGTCGCCCGCCAACACCTCGCTCGGGTCGATCGGCCTCGGCTATATCTACACCGACTGGCTGTCGCAGATCAACTACACGACGCCCGACATGGGCGGCGCGAAAGTCACGGTCGGGATCTTCGACCCGCTCAACACGCTGGGCCAGACGCCGGTCAACCACAGCACGCCGGGCTTCCAGGGCAAGATCGCCTACACCGCCGGGCCGCTGTACCTCTCGGCGAGCGGGCTCTACCAGCAGCAGCGCGTGCTGTGCACCGACCTGACTGCCGGCGCCTGCGCCGCCGGGTCTGCACGGCGGGCTCCTACGTGTCAGCTACGGCAGCTCGGCCTTCGATCTTGGCGGCAAGTACGACATTGGCGGTTTCGAGGTGATGGGATGGTACTACCGCGGCAAAGGGGTCGGAACGACGGGCCTGTTCGTCAACTCCAATGACGCGATGGGTAATGCGCGCGACTCGAACGGCTACCTCGCTCAAGTCACCTACAAGATCGGGAACTACCAAAGTCGGCGTGAACTACGGCGCGAGCAATCTCGACGGGCACTGCGCTGGACCGCGCGACGACTTGCATCTGCCCACCGGCGGAACGTCGTTGGCTGCCTGGTGAGACGCAACGACAAGTGGTCGCTGGGCCTGTACCAGAACGTCACGGACAATCTGCTCTTCGTCACGGAGTTCAGCCGGCTGGAGTCGGAGAGCGACGCCAACCAGACGAACTCGAGCTGGAACATCAACGCCGGCTTTTCCTGAAGTTTTAGCGCTGCATCCGGGCATCCTGCCCGGCCCAGCGAGCCTCGGGCAAAAACGTGGTTCTTGCCTGAAGCTCCGCCACCTGCGGCGGCGGGGCACATCCCTGTGCCGGTGAGCGACCCGGCTTTATGAAGCCTGAATGGGATAAGAGGTACGGGTTCGCAGTTCTGATACTCTGCGATCGCAGAGTACTTGACGCAATCGAAGCCATCTGCATAGAGTCGGGCGAGACCTACCGCCGTCACGGTCCTCCGTGCCAATGCGCTCGAACAATACCGTCGCCATAGACAGCCATGCGCTCGGGACGCTCAATTACATCCGCGCTTCGATCGATGCGGCCGGGCGCTTTTGCGGTGCCCGGCACGGCGGGCATCGCCATGGGCGCGGTGGGGCTCGCGGCGGCGGCCGTGGCGCTCGGTTCCCGCACTCGCCGGGCTACTGGCTGATCATCTGGCTGGTGGCGGCCACGGTGGGGCGGCGCTCGGCGTCGTGCTGGTTGCCCGCCATCGCTCGGGTGTGGGACTGCCGCTTTACCGGGGGCCGGCGCGGCGCTTCGTGCTCTGCCTCTGTCCCGCGCTGCTGGCGGGCGGCGTGTTGACCGCGGTGCTGTACCAGGCGGGCGAATCAGCGCTCCTTCCGGGAGTGTGGCTGCTGCTCTACGGCTGCGCGGTGTTGTCGGCGACGCTGATGACGGCACCAGCCATGATGCGTCTCATCGGCACCATGGGCGCGCTCTTCGTGGTGTGCGGAGCACTCGCCTTCGAGATCAATCCGCACTGGCACAACCTGATCCTCGGCGAGCGGCTTCGGCCTGCTGCACCTGATCTTTGGATTTCTGATCGGACGCATCGATGGTATGGAGCACTCGCCAGCATGAAGACGGTCGCGCGCAGGCGTGAGACGGTGATGCGCTCTCCGGAGCAACCAGGCAAGCACCCGCGCCCGCTGCCGGTTCCGGTCCGCCGCGGCGGCAGCGAGGACTCGAAATTCGACCGGCTGGTCTACGAGCGCGTACGCCTCGGCATCATGAGCGCGCTCGCGGTGAACGCGCAGCTCACCTTCAATGAGCTGAAGGCGCTGTTCGATGTCAGCGACGGCAACCTGAGCGCGCATGCGCGCAAGCTCGAGGAGGCCGGCTACATCGCGTGCTCGAAGTCGTTCGCCGGCCGGCGCCCGAAGTCGGAATACCGGCTGACGCCCGTCGGCCGCCAGGCGCTGTACCGCTACCTCGAGCACATCGAGGCGGTCATCAAAGCGACGCGGCGGTCGTGAGCGCGGCGATGAATCTGCACGTCGCAATCATCATGGATGGCAACGGCCGCTGGGCGCAGCGCCGGGGCATGCCGCGCAGCGCCGGGCACGTCCACGGCGCCAAGGCCGTCAACGGCATCGTCGAGGCGGCCGCCCGTTCCGGCATCCGCACGCTGACGCTCTATGCGTTCTCCGTCCGACAACTGGGGCCGGCCGGGTCTCGAAGTCGATGCGCTGATGCGGCTGCTGCAGCGTTATCTGACGACCGAGACCCGCCAGTGCATCGAGCAGTCCATCCGCATCAATGTCATCGGCCGCCGCGACCGGCTGCGGCCGAGCCTGGTGCGCGCCATCGAGCAGAGCGAGCGGCTGACGGCGGACTGCGCGCGCATGCACCTGCGGATCGCCATCGACTACTCGTCCCAACACAGCATCCTCGAGGCCGTGCGCCGCGCGCCGCGCGACGGCGGCCTGAGCATCGAGGACTTCCAGGGCCTGCTGGCGCACGTCGACCATTCGGTGCCGGATACCGGCGCTGTGGATCTGCTGATCCGCACCGGCGGCGAGCAGCGGCTGTCGGATTTCCTGCTCTGGGACTGCGCGTATGCGGAGCTCTACTTCACCGACCGGCTGTGGCCGGACTTCGGCGAGACGGAGCTGGCGGCGGCGCTCGCCGACTATGCCCGCCGCCAGCGGCGTTTCGGCAAGGTGTTGGCGACGGCCGAGACCGGCTGATCGGCTGCGGCGGCGACTCCAGCCGCGCGCAGACGCTACACGGCAGCAAAGCTCCGGAACTCCGCGCTCCAGGCGGGCGCGCGCGCGAGCGCATCCGGAACGTCCTCCGGCTGGGCGACGACCTGCCACATGAGCGCGTGCCGCTCGTCCATGAAGTGCTCCTCCGACCGCGCGCGAAAGTGTTTCCAACAGCGGCTGGAAATAATCCGCGCGTATTCACCAGGATGATGGGGCCGAGAAAGAGTCCCAGGCGCTTGAGAGTGATGGCCTCGAGCAGCTCCTCGAGCGTGCCGCAGCCGCCGGGCAACGCGACTGGCCGCCTGCGCACCTGCGAGCATGAGGTGCTTGCGCGTGCGCATGTCCTCGACGAGCTTCAGCTCCGAGAGTCCGCGGTGACCCCACTCCAGGTCATCCATGAACCGGGGCAGGATGCCGACCACCCGGCCGCCTTTGCTCAGCGCGCCATCGGCGAGAGCCCCCATCGAGCCCCTGCCGCCACCGCCGTAAATCACGGTGATGCCTCCTTCCCGGCCAGCGTCTCGCCCAGTCTTGAATGCCGCCTCGCGGTACTCCGGATGCGCCGTGCTGCTCGATGCGCAATAGACGCATACCGCGCGGTCGAGCGGCTGCTTCGACTCCGCTTCAGGGCCGCTGGTGCGGTGATATTCATCGGGAGATTCATGACAGTACGGCCTGTCCGACAAGGACCGCCACCGCAGCGGCGCGGCATCAGGGGCCGCGCCCCTCGATTGCCGCACGGGGCCCCCGTCTCGTAGAATCGCGGCGGACGCGGGTGTAGCTCAATGGTAGAGCTCTTGGTTCCCAACCAAGTGACGAGGGTTCGATTCCCTTCACCCGCTCCACTCCACGGCGTCGCGCCACCCCAACTTGATTCGCACCATCCAAGTCCTGGTCCTGCTGCTGATCGTGACCGCCGCTGTCGGCGCCGCCTCGGCGCGCCTGAAGACCCCGCCTTCGATCCTGCTGGTCATCACCGGGGTGGTGCTGGCGCTGATCCCGGGGCTGCCGCGACTGCAGCTCTCACCGGAGCTGGTGCTGCTGCTGGTGCTGCCCCTGGTGGTGTACTGGTCGGCGGTCGCGATGAGTTGGCGCGAGTTCCGCTTCAACCTGATGCCGATATCGATGCTGGCCATCGGCTGCGTGATCTTCACCACGATAGCCGCCGCCGCCGCGGCGCACTGGCTGCTGGGCCTGCCGTGGCCGGAGGGATTCGTGCTGGGAGCGATCATCTCCCCGCCCGATGCGGTGGCGCCGCTGTCGATTGCCCGCCGGCTGAAGCTGCCGCGTCGCATCCTCGTGATCCTCGAGGGCGAGGGTCTGGCCAATGATGCGACCGCACTGATCCTGTATCGCTTCGCGGTCGTGGCCGTGAGCCTCGGGTCCTTTTCCGTGGGACGCGCCGCCGGGCTGTTCTGCGTGATCGTCGCCGGAGAAGTGCTCTGGGGAATCGGCGTCGGCTGGGTGATGCTGCGGCTGCGGCGCTGGGCCGCCGATCCCCCTATCGAAATCACTCTGTCCGTGCTGACCCCGTTCATGGCTTATTGGCCGCCAGAGTACCTCGGAGGCTCCGGAGTGCTGGCGACCGTCGCCGCCGGGCTCTATGTCAGCTGGAACGGCCCACGGCTCATCAGCCCCGCCACCAGGCTGCAAGGGGTGTTTTTCTGGGACTTCCTCACCTACACGCTCGAAGGCTTGGTTTTCCTGATCACGGGCCTGCAGGCGCACGCGCTGATGGCGGGCATCCGGACTTACTCGCTGCGCGAGCTGGTCATCTCCGCCGTGGTCGTCAGCGCGGTGGTGATCGCGGCGCGCTTCGCCTGGATGTTCCCCGCGACCTATGTGCCGCGATGGTTGTCGGCCTCGCTGCGGCGTCGCGATCCATCGCCTCCCTGGCAGTACCCGTTCGCACTGGCGTTCACCGGTGTCCGTGGCATCGTGTCGCTCGCCGCCGCGCTGGCGCTGCCCTTGGCGACCCCGGATGGCGCGCCGTTCCCACACCGTGACCTGATCCTGTTCCTCACGTTTTGCGTGATCATGGTGACTCTCGTGGGCCAGGGCCTGACGATGCCGGCCGCAATGCGTGCGCTGGGACTCGCTCGCGCAGGTTACCGCGAGCGTCGCGCCGATCGCGAGGCGGAGTTCGTGGCCCGGCGGCAGGCGGTCGAGGCGGCCATGGCGCGGCTCGAGCAGCTGATCGGCGAGCGCGGGCTGAGTGAGGAGTTCGTCGCGCCATTGCGGGGCGGTTACCACGACCAGCTGCTGCACCTGGACCGGCGTAGCGAGACGCAGCGCAAGCTGACCGAACTGCACGAGGAGATCGAGTTGCAGTTGCTGGCCGCGGAGCGCGACCGGATCATCGGGCTGTCCCGCGCCGGTCAACTCAAGGATGACGCGCGGCGGCGCATCGAGCGGGAGTTGGACCTGCGCGATGCGCAGCTGCAGAACCTGCGCGCCGAGGTGTGAGCCTGCGAGCTGATTGTCATGCATGTCCTGGACACCGAAGAAGACCCAAAGCTCGGCGCAGCGATCGCGGCGACCAACCGGCGCCTTCCTGCAGATGCGCAATTGCCGATTCCGCAGGGGGCGCCCCCACCGGCCGCGCCGGTGTCGGGCAAGAGTCCGTAAATCGACCGCCGTCTGCCTTCGGGCCGCTCTAGCGGTGCAGACTCATCAGCGGTGGATAGCCCTCCCCGCGCAGAAAATATAAGGCGTCCGCCTCTCCCGCCGGGGACAGGCCGAACTGCACGAAGCCGTCGCCGAGAAAACGGTAGCGCCAGGTCACCTTGAAAGTGTCGTGGCTCCAGGGCTCCAGATCTCCAACGAATTCATTGCCTCGGCGCAACACGAGGTGTCCGTTGGCAAGCGAGAGACTCGCCTGCCCGTACAGGGGATCGGAGTAGTCGCCGACGTAGTCCTGCAGCGGCAGCGAGGGCTGCGGGGGCGATTGCCGCGGTATCTCGTGTTCCGCCTGAGATCTTTCGTCCTGCACCTGTGCCTGCGCCATCAGCGCGAGCAGACTCGCGCCCCAATCCACGTGTGGCGGACCCATGTAATCGTTGAAAACCACGTCCATCAGGGCTATGGGCAGGTTGGTATCGTCCTTGTTGGCCAGGATAACCACGCCGAGATGGCGCGCGGGAATCAGTCCGACCACGGAGCCCATGCCGTCGATCGACCCGGCATGCCAGTCGATCCGCTCGCCGCGGAAGTCTTCGGTGCGCAGCGTGAGACCATAGGCCGGCGACAACCCCGTCGGGAAAGAATTGATGATCTCGCCGGCGCCGTTCTCGACATCGGACGGGATCACGACCTGCGGCGACTCCATCTCATGGATCACCGCGGCACTGACGACGCGGCGGCCCTGATAGGTGCCGTCGTTCAGCAGCATCTCGAGCCAGTGGGCCATGTCGTGAACATTCGAATTGATCGCAGCCGCCGGCCCGACGTTGTCGACATTGGCCCAGGCTATCGGGGCGACTTTACCGTCGATATCGGCGTGCGGCGTGGCGATATCGTCACCCGGCTTGAACGCAGTGATCGAGGTATCGCTTGCCGTCATGTCGAGCGGCTTGAAGATGTTCAGCTCGACGAACGTGCCCCACTGGACGCCCGTGATGGCGGGGATGATCTGGCCGGCCGCCATCACCATGTTGTTGCTATAGCAATAGCGTCGCCGGAATCCATAGCGCGGCGGCAACAGGCGCAGCTTCTGAATGATTTCAGCGCGGCTGTTGCTGCTGCCGTACCAGAGAAAATCGGCACCGCAGTCCCCGGTCTGGTGGGTGAGCAGGTCGCGGATCGTCACCTCGCGGGTCGGGTAGGGTTGATAGAGCTGGAACCCCGTCAGGAACTGCGTGACGTGGTCGTCCCAGTCGAGCTTGCCGCGATCCTTCAGGATGCCGAGTGCGACGGTGGTGAATGCCTTGCTGTCGGAAGCAATCCCGAAGAGCGTATGCACGTCCACCTGTTCCGGCGAGCCGACGGTCCGGACGCCATACCCCTTCTCCATCACGACATGGCCGTTTTCGACGATGGCGATTGCCAGTCCGGGCACACGCCAGAGCTTCATGGAGTGGCGGACGTAGCCGTCGAAGCCGTGCAAGGGCGCCGGCTCCGGGATACTCGGGGCACTCGCGCCTCCCGGCAACGACGCGAGCGCCAGCGCCGCGACCAGGGCGCTCGAGAAAGTCCTCTTCATGATCGCTCTACCGGTCATCACCCTGCGGTTTCGGCGCAAATATCTCCTGCAGGTAATCAGTCTCGCCCGTCGCGCGGACGAAGTGGGGGTATTTCAGACCGCCGTCGTAATGAACCGTATACAGCTCGACGGCGCCGTCGTTCTGCGCTTGTATGCGCAACGTCCCGCCGCTCTTCTGCGCGTGGACGATCTCAGCGCGCAACACCTGCGGGCTATACGGCTGTCCATCGATGGAGATGAGCTTCATGCCCGGCGCGAGTCCGGCCTTGAAGGCCGGTCCGTTCCAGCGCACATCCCCGACCTTGCCGGCGTCCTCGAGGAACAGGCCCACCGAGAACATTTCGTCGATCCCCTTTGCCTCGAGCTCGCCCTCGCCGACGTTTTCCAGCGCACTCTGATACGGGTTGGGTTGGTCGGTGTACACCAGCCGCCAGCCGCTGGCCTCGATGCCGGACAGTAACGGCACCTGCGGTACCGACGCCGTCCAGCCAATTGTGCAGGAATCCGGCCCAGTCATACGGCTGGACCGCATTGAGCGCACTCACGACGTCGTCGAACGTGTAGGTGTGGGTTACGAAACTGCCATTATCGACGCCAAAAAAGCGCTGCGCAAAATCGTCGATGGAATGCCGGTCATGGCTCAAGGTCCGGATTTTCATGTCGACGGTGAGCCACAGCAGCTGCCCTTCACGATAAAAGTCGGTTTCGCGGCGCCAGTTCGTCCACGGCATGGACGCGCCGTAGACCACCTGCGCGCCGACGGTGGTATCGATCAGCGGCCGCCAGTCGCGGCCGGTGCGGTGGGTCATGGCCGCAGCACGGTAGGCAACGACGTCACGCCAGGTATCCGCGCGACCACAAGCCGCTGCGTACAGTCAACATGTCGCCGAGGTAGACCGCCAGGCCCTCGTATACCCACAGCAGCTGGCCATGCTCGGGACGCTCGAAGTCCGGTTGCCACAGCTGCGCCGGCCGCATGAATTTGCCGTTCCACGAGTGCTCGTATTCGTGGGGCAGGAGGGAGGCGTCGAGCATGAAGTGATCGGCGTCCGCGAAGATCTTCGAGCCGCTGCGCGCGCGGTCGTCACTCGATCGATGATGCTCGAGGCCGCCTTTCGACACGTAGTCGCTCGCCGTCAATAGAAAGTGATAGTCGTCGTAATGATGCGAGTGGAACAGTGCCTGCGCCTGCTCCACCAGGCGGCGATAGTCGGCGATCTGCGCGTCGGAAATGGCGATGGCGGCGGCAGTGTCACCCACCAGGTCGAGATAACGATGGACCGGGGACGCAGGCGGGGTGACGTCGATCTGCCGGAAGTATTTCCCGGCGATCACCGGCGAATCGACCAGGGTGTTCAACGGCACGGGCTTGAACGTGATGCGTCCGCCGCTGCGGCTTTCCGTCTTCAACGCGCTCGCATATCCCCAGTCCGCTGGGATCACCAGCGTCGGCTGATATATCTGCACCTTGGTCGGATAACCGGCGTAGTACAGCGCCACCGTATTCCACGCGAGACCCATCAGATTTGGCGTGATCCGATCGGTCTCCGGGAACTGGAAATGGACATCGATCCGCTCCGCGTCCGCCGGCACCGTCAGATGAAATGCAAACATGTCCACTTCATCGCGGTGCCATGCGATGCGCTTGCCGCCGGCCGTGATCTCCAGGCCCATCATCTGGTCAATGGGGCCGTCCGGTGAATGATCGCCGGGAATCCACTTCGGATAATAGAGCGTCAACGGTCCCGGCCTTGACCGGCATCACCTCATCGCACCTCGATAAATCTGCTGGCCGGGATCAGGCAGCCGGACCGTCAATGCGACGGGACCGGGTGGCAGCCGCGCCGCTCCCGCCGGCCGTGGCGGGCATGGCTCCCGACGAGAGCAACAGTGGCAAGAAGCAATATGAGTCGTGGCATACCGCCCTCCGAATGAGTCATGGCCGCAATGGCGCCGCTACCTGCGCTGCCGGCCGGCGCCGTTGCCACGCCATCCAGAGGAAGTACAGAGGCACGCCGGCGACCGTAATGAGGATGCTGAGGATCGTGGACCAGAATTGCGCGTACAGCGCGTTCGCAACGACGGCGAAGGTCGCCAGTACGAACAGCGCCGGAACGATCGGGTAGCCGAGCGTGCGGTAGGCGCGGGGAAAATCCGGGCGCCGGCGGCGCAGGACGAACAGCCCGATCACGCACAATGCCATGAACGGCCAGACACCCAGCACATAGCCCTCGGCCAACTGCATGAAGTCACGCAGCAGCACGTAGATCACCGCCAGCACCGCGATGAAGCCGATGGCGGCGTAGGGGGTTTCGAACTTCGGGTGGACGCGGCCCACGGTGCGGAAGAACAGTCCGTCCTCGGCCATTGCGAAGAACACCCGCGGACTGGAGAGGATGCTGCCGTTCAGGGTACCGAACACCGACAGCATCACCAGCGCGCCAGCCAGCGAAGCTCCCGCCCGCCCGAACACCGCCCCGGCGGCGTCGGCGGCGACGGATTTCGAGGCGGCGACCTGCGGCAACGGCAGCGCGCGCAGATAGGCCGCGTTGATGAGCAAATACGCCGCGGCCACGATCAGGATGCCGCCGATGAGCGCGATCGGCAGATTGCGCTGGGGGTTTTTCACCTCGCCCGACAGCGTCGTCAGATTCTCGCAGCCATCGTAGGCCCAGAACACGGCGATCAGGCCGATGCCGATGCCGGACCAGTTCGCCGGGCCCATTGGCTCCGCATGAAGCGGATTCGCCTGACCGCCGGGTGCGAAGGCGAAAATCGCCACCGCCAGCCCGACGATCGACAGTATTTTCGCGCCGGCCGAGAGGTTCTGGATCACTGCGGCCAGCTTCACCGAGCGATAGTTCGCGGCCGCGACCAGGACGATGAGCACCGCCGCGATCGCGTGCTGCGCGGCGGTCGCCGATCGGCACGAAATACCCCAGGTATTCCGCGAACGTCAGGCTCAGCGCGGCCCATGAGATCGGTTCGGTCAGCAGCCACATCCAACCAAACAGGAACGCGAGCGGGCGGCCATACGCTTCCCGCAGATACACGTAGGGGCCGCCGGCCGCGGGATACATCGCCGCGAGCTCGGCGAGCGAAACGCGCCGAACAGCGAGATGATGCCCCCCAGGACCCACACCAGGGCGATGCCGGTGAGATTGCCTGCCGTCGCCGCGATCGGGGATGGAACGCGAAAAATCCCGCTGCCGATGATCACCCCGACGACGACCGCCATGCCGGTGACCAGACCGAGTCTGCGCGGCAACTCGCGCGGCGGGATCGTTGGCGAATCGGTCATGGCCGGCGATCGTACATGGTCACCGCCAACCTGTAGAGCCGGCCGGTACCGCGAGTCATGCCGACGGGCGCGGCCGCGAACCCGGCAAAGCAGGCTGCACGGAGGCGGTTTTACCGGCATTTCCCCGCCGCTTTGCAGGCGCAGCGGCCATAACCCGCAGCTATGCCGAATGGCGGTCTTTTCATTGGTGGTTTTCGCCGACGGGTGAGTATCCTCGGGCCCGTGACGCGTGCGGTTTTGCCTGCACCGCGCGTGACCACTTGCTCTTTAGTGCCGACGCGATAAAAACAAGCAGCGGCTGTAGCTCGCTGCTCACCCGGAAAATAGGGGAGTGAGTATCATGAAGCGAGCGTCTCTGCGTCGATTGCATCGCAACAGCGCCTTGCAGCGCAGTGCGCTCGCGGTCGCGGTCAGCTCCGCCATAATGGGGTTCCCGGGCGCCGCCTGGGGACAATCGGTCACCGGCACGATCGAGGGTACCGCTCCGGCGGCTCCCGACGAAGCCATCCGGATCAGAAGCAGCTCGGGCTTCGACCGCACCATCAAAGTGGGGTCATCCGGCAGATATTCGCTCAGCGTTCCAGTCGGCACCTACTCGGTGTCCCTGCTGCAGGCCGGCAAGGTCGTGCAGACCAAGAGGGACGTCAGCCCGGTCGCCGCGGGCGCGGTGGTGGTGGTTTTCGCCAGCGCCTCGGCCAGCACGAGCAACCTGCAGACCGTCACCATCACGGCCAGAGCGGTTCCCGCGATCGACGTGACGACCACCAATCAGGTCACCACGATCACGGCCAAGGACCTGGAGCGACTGCCGCTGCCGCGCGACGCCGCAAGCATCGCCGAGCTGGCACCCGGCGTCGGCATGGGCTCGCCACAGCTCTACAGCGGTCCCCTGGGCACGCCGATCAATGTCTTCGGCGGCGCTTCGACGGCCGAGAATGCCTATTACATCGATGGCATGAACGTCACCGATGCGCTCACCGGCCAAGGCGGTCTCGAGCTGCCGTACGGCGCCATCCAGGAGCAACAGACCTTCACCACCGGTTACGGCGCCAAATATGGCCGCTCGGTCGGCGGCGTGATCAACCAGATCGGGATGAGCGGCAGCAACACGTGGCACTTCGGCGCGCGCGCCTCGTATCAGCCGGCCGGTCTGCAGAGCGACGAGCGCAACTCCTACTACGCCAATCCGCTGGAAACCGCTCCCGGCGAGAGTCCCGGGGACATCCACACCTACAACAAGGGCTCGCACTCCGAAGAAGTGATCTATGATGCCTACGTCAGCGGCCCGATCATCAAGGACAAGCTGTTCTTCTTCCTCGGCGCCGAAGAAGACAACGTGGGCGGCACCACTTTCGACGCGCTCGGCTCGGGTCAGGTCCCGACCGGCGTGGGCTCGATCGAGGATCCCTACGACACCGACTATCACACCGACGCAGCCCAAGTATTACGGCAAGCTCAACTGGAACATCAACCACAGCAATCTCCTCACCGTGACCTGGCTGCAGAGCGCGTTCAAGCAGTGGGGAACGGCCTACAACTTCGACTACGACAACCTGCAATCCGGCGCCTTCGACAGCCGGGATCCGACGATCAAGAACACTTTCAGGATGTACGTGGCGAACTACACGTCCTATCTGACCGACAACCTCCGTCTGGATGCGATGTTCGGCCAGATACATGGCGACTATGACACCCAGCAGCCGGCCTATCCCGGCTACGATCCTACCCTGCCCAACATCGCGAGCGCGTCCCAGCAAGATCCGCGATTCTCCCCGCCGGGCGGCTACGTAAACTCGAACTTCAACACGACCCAGGACATCCCCAGTCATCACACCAACGTCACGTCCTACCGCGTGGGCCTCGATTACAAATGGCGCACGCACGACATCAGCGTCGGTATCGACAACATCAACTCCTGGGACATCGACGACGGCTTCCAGATGACCGGACCCGGCTATTCGTGGATTTACGGCTACACCGACCCCGGCTTGCCGCTCGTTCGGCACCGACCCCGAATGTCCCGCCCTATGTCGCCCGTCGACGCAGTGCGCCATCGGCTACGACGGTCTCAGCATTGCTACTATGTGGAAAAGTACGTCAACTCGCAGTCGTCATCGGTGAAGGTGCAACAGCAGGCGCAGTACATCGAAGACAACTGGCAGGTGACCGACACGCTGCTGCTGTCCATGGGATTGCGCAACGACCAGTTCACCAACTACGATGCGTCCGGCGTGCCTTACATCAAGCTGACCAGCCCGCAATGGGCTCCCCGCTTTGGATTCAGCTGGGACGTGAAGGGCGATTCCACCTTCAAGGTATTCGGCAACGCCGGCCGCTATTACCTGGCGCTGCCGCTGACCACGGCGACTTCGATCGCCTCTCCCGTGGTGGATGCCGGACAGTATCGGCACCTACACCGGCATCAATCCGGTGACCGGCGCGCCGATCGGCTTCACGCCGCTGCCACAGACTCCGTCGACGGGCGTGTCGATCGACAGTGAATACGGCCAGGCGAAGGACCCGAGGATATCGACTTCGCAAAACATCAAGGCCGAGTATTCGGACAACTTCGTGCTCGGCCTGCAGCACCAGTTCGATCTGCTGCAGCAGAAGTGGGTGGGCGGGCTGACGGGCACGTACCAGAAGATGCCCCGGATCATCGACGATTACGACGACGAGCAGCGCGAGTGCGCCGCCGGGCTGGCGCAGGGATATACCTGGATGACGCCGGCCAACTGCACCAATTGGGCGCAAAGCCTGGTCCTGATCAACCCGGGCGTGACCCAACATCTGTTGATGAAATCACCGACCGGAAGCCTCGTTCCGGTCACGCTGACACCCCAGGATCAGGGCTTCCCGCAGGGAGTCGACCGCCAATACTACTCGCTGGATTTCTCATTGGCGCGCGTGTGGGACGGCAAGTGGTCGGTCAAAGTCGACTACGTGTTCTCCAAGACCTGGGGTAATACGGAGGGCCCGGTCAGCACCTACTCGCAACAGAGCGGATCGTACGAATCGATCACGACCGCGTGGGACTTCCCCGAGAGAATGCAGAATTCGTACGGCATCCTGCCGAACGATCGCAGGCACCAGTTCAAGGCTTACGGCGCTTACTCCATCACCCCGGACTGGTCGGTGGGCGCCAACCTGTACGCCGCCTCCGGCACCCCGAAAATGTGCCGTGGTCCGTACGGCCCGGAGCAGCTGCGCTCTGAACGGCTCCCATACGTACTACTGGTGCGGCGGCCAACCGGTGCCGCCGGGCTCGCTCGGCCGCATGCCGTGGACCACCCGCCTGGACCTGAACCTGGATTACAAGCCGTCGTGGAGCTGGGCCGACTCACAGGCTCGACTTCAATGTCGCGGTGTTCAACGTGCTCAACCGGCAGACGCCGCTGTTCCTCAACGACTCCTTCGGGACGACCAACAGTCCGAACGCCGATTACGGCTATGTCGAGAATTTCACACCGCCGCGCAGTGTCCGATTCCAGATTGCCTATGACTTTTGAGTGATGCGCGCGTAGCATGGAAAAATGACACAGTCCGCGCCGGGCGTCTCGCGGCGGCCGCTCTCATCGGTGGCGGCCCGCATGCTGGCGAGAGCCCGCAGGGAGTGGGGACAGCAACAGTTCGAGGCTGCGGAGCAGTCGCTGATCAACGTGCTGCGACTGGCGCCGGATGAGCCGGACGCCATCCGGCTGCTGGGCATGGTGGTGCAGCGCCTCGGCAAGCACCGCGAGGCGATCGAGTGCTTCCGGCGGGTTCTGACGATGGGCGCCGAGGATTCCGATCTGCGCATCGGGCTCGGCATCTCCCTGTTCGAGCAGGGCGAGGCCGATGAAGCGCTGACGCACTTTCGACAGGCCTGCACGCTGGAGCCCTGCCTCCGCATCGGCCTGGTTCAATCTCGGCGAGGCACTCGGGCGCCATGCGCCTCACGAACGAAGCCGTCGCGCGCGTTGCAGCGCGCGCTCGAGCTCGATCCCGCACACGTATCCGCACGGCTCTCACTGGCCCGGGCCCAGGCCAACCTGGGCGAGGTCGATGCTGCGGTTGCCGAGTTCCGCGAGGTGCTGCGGCGCGACCCCGCCAATGCCGAAGGATGGTTCGGGTTGTCGAATCTCAACGTAGTCCGCTTCGAGCCTGGGGATGCCGCTTCTCTGCAGGGCGCGTTGCGGCGGGAGGATTTGTCGCACCGCGATCGCGAGCTGCTCGGTTTCAGTTTCGCCAAGGCGCTGGAGAGCCAGGGTGACTACGCGCAGGCCTTCGACGCGTTCCGCGCCGCCAATGCTTCGCGGCGGCGCCGGGTGAGATGGGATGCGGCGGGAGAGCACAGGCGCGCCGAGGCGATCCAGCGCGTATTTGCGGACGAGCCCCGCCGCCCATCGATGCCCGACTCGGGCACGAAGTCATCCTGATCGTCAGTATTCCGCGCTCCGGCTCGACGCTGGTCGAGCAGATCCTGGCTTCGCATCCGGAGGTGGAGGGGGCGAATGAGATCAAGGACATGAAACAGGTCATCGATGCGGAAACCGTGCGCCGCAACTCGGCATTTCCACTATGGGTGCCCGATGCCACCCCCGAGGACTGGCAGCGTCTCGGCCGCGAATACCTCAGCCGAACCGCCCGCTGGCGCCAGGCCAAGCCGCGGTTCACCGATAAGAGCCTCGTCACCTGGTATCTCGTCGGAGCGGCGTTGGCGATGTTGCCGGCCGCGCGCGTGGTCGTCGTGCGACGCGATCCGGTGGAGACCTGCCTGGGATGCTTCCGCCAGTGCTTCAGCGAGGCCAGCGGCTTCGCCTGCGACCTCGACGAGATGGCCGACTACTGCGCCGACTTCCTGCGCCTGACACGGTTCTGGCTGCGGAAGTATCCGGGTCAGGTGTTCGATCTTCAGTACGAGGCACTGGTGGCCGCAGCCGGAACCGGTGATCCGTCGTCTGCTCGACTTCTGCAACCTCGCGTTCGCCCCCGAATGCCTGGAGTTCCACAAGACGGCGCGCACGGTACAGAGCCTGCCCAGTGCCGCCCTCGTGCGGCAACCTTTGCGCGGCGACACCGCGCGCAGCGCGCTCTTCGGCGACAAGCTCGATCGTTTGCGCCAGCGCCTGCGGGATGCCGGCGTGGAAGCAGGATAATGGCCAACGCTCTACCCACCTGTCTGCTCGACGGCGCCCTGATACCCACCAGCGCCGCCCGAGTCTCGCCGCTCGATCGCGGCTTTCTCTTCGGCGACGGCATCTACGAGGTCGTGCCGTGTTACGGCGGCAAGCCGTTTCGCCTGCAGGCGCATTTCGACCGGCTGGAGGCCGGACTGGACGCGCTCGGGATTCCCAATCCTCATTCGCGCGGGCGCTGGGGCGAGCTCATCAGGGAGCTCATCGCCGCCAACGGCGGCGGTGACATGGGTATCTACCTCGAGGTGACGCGGGGGACCGGCGAGGGTCGCGACTTCCTGCCCGACCCCGGCATGACGCCCACGGTTTTCGGCTTCTGCTGGCGGCTTGACGGCAACGCGGCCCGAGCAGCTCGAGCAGGGCATCACGGCCGTCACGTTGGAAGACATTCGTTGGCTGCGCTGCGACATCAAATCCATCGCACTCCTTGCACCCGTGATGCTGCGCATGGAAGCCAAGCGCCACGGCGCGGACGAGGCGATCCTGGTACGCGAGGCGCGCCTGGCGGAGGGAAGCTCCAGCGCCGTGTTCGTGGTCAACGACGGCCACATTGCCACGCCGCCGGCGAGCCACGAGCGCCTGCCGAGCATTACCCGGCTCGTCATCGGCGATGCGCTCGTCGCGCTCGGGCTGCCGTTGCGGGTACGCGAAATGCATCGCGACGAGCTCTACACATCCGATGAGATCTGGATCGCCAGCGCGACCCGTGAGGTGGTGCCCGTGACGCTGCTCGACGGCCGCGCCGTGGGCAGCGGCAAACCCGGCCCGATCTGGCGCCGCGTCCGCGATCAATACCAGGTGCTCAAGCAGCGCGAGGTGGCCTGAGTCGCCGGGGCTAGTGTTTGGCCAGCATCCCCTGGGCAAGTGTTCGAACGACCTGGAGGAAGCGCTTCTGCACCCGATTCAAGGGACTGTCGGGTCGATGCATCGCATATAACACCACCTCGAGGAACGGCTTCAGCGGACGCATCTGGACGCTGCTCGCATCGCCGCACCGCGCCGTGAAGGGATCCACCAGCGCCACCCCTTCGCCCTTGGCGACGAGTGAACGGGCCAACTGATAGGTCTGCACCGCGACGGCGGTCTTGGGCGGCGGATCGATCTTCGCCAGATGGCTCTGCAGCACGCTGCCCAAAGCGTCGCGCACCGTGATTCCGATCATGGGCTGACTGGCCAGGGCACCGATCGGCAGGGGCTGCGTCAGCTCCGCCGCGGACCACCGCTCGGGCGGTGCGATCACCATGACCTGTCCGCGGCAGAGCACTCTCTGGCGCAGGTTCTGGTGACCCGTATCCTGCAATGTGAGGCCGATATCCGTTTCGCGCAGCGTCAGCGACTCGCACATGGCCGCCGAATGCTCCGTCGACAACTCGACTGTCACGTCGGGGAAATCCTTGCGCAACAATACCGTCGCGGACGGAAGCAGCACCTGCGCCAGGGTCGGCGTGCAGGTCACCCGCAACGGGCTGCTGCCCGGCTGGCCCATATTGGTCGTCAGGCGCTCCAGGTCCTGCACCTCCTGAATGATGTTCTCGATCCGCTCGCGCAACAGCTGCGCCTGCTGGGTCGGCTGAATGCGGCCGCGTACGCGGCTGAACAGGGCGAAGCCCAGCTGATTTTCGGCGTGCTGCAGCGCCTTGCTGGCCGCAGGTTGCGATATATCCAGCAGCTTTGCCGCCCCGGTGATGCTGCCGGAGGTCAGAATCGCATGGAACAATTCGATGTATCGCAGCCGCATAGCGCTCCAGTCACGCCGTATTCTGTCAAGCGGTGACAGCGGAGTTCAGCACAATTCCTTACTGTCAGGCAAACGCTCGGCGCCGCCGCAGCGCCCACCCGCGCGCCAGCCCCACAACCCTGAGTTATGCCATGCCCCTGTCTTTTCATTGGTGGCCCGCGTCTGCCGTGGTTATGCTTCTTTCGGCGTTTTTACGCTGAACGGAATCAGTTGGAGCTCGGATTTCATGTCCAATCACGGCGATGCGGCCGACCACGGGCAATTGGGGCCCGCCCTTCCTGCTGTATCTCGGTAAAGCACCGGACGATCTGGCGATCAAGACCGCCCGAGGGCTCGCCTACTGGCGTCCCGAATGGTGTCTCGGCCAGTACCGCAGTCCCGGGTGTCACCTGACACTCGGCCTGCCGGATATGGAGCCGGCGCGCGCCAAGGCCGCGGGCATAGACACCATGGTCATCGGCACCGCGAGTGCCGGCGGCGTGATGGCGCGCGAGACCATCGCCGACATCATCACCGCCCTGAATTCCAACCTCAACGTCATTTCCGGCCTGCATGAAAAACTGAGCGGCAACGCGGACATCGTGGCTGCCGCCAGACGCAATGGCCGCACACTGTTCGATGCCCGCGAATACACCAAACGGATCCCGGTCGGCACCGGCCGCAAGCGCGCCGGGCTGCGTCTGTTGACGGTGGGCACCGATTGCTCGGTGGGCAAGATGTATACGACGCTCGCGATCGAGCGCAGCATGCGCAAACGTGGACTGAAGGCGGATTTCCGCGCCACCGGACAGACCGGCATCTTCATCGCCGGCTGCGGCATACCGGTGGATGCGGTCATCGCCGATTTCATCTCGGGCGCGGTCGAAGTGATCTCGCCGGCCCGCGACGACGGCGGCTGGGATCTCATCGAAGGCCAGGGGTCGCTATTCCATCCCTCGTACGCCGGCGTGTCGCTGGGCTTGCTCCACGGTGCCCAGCCTGACGCCCTGGTGTTGTGCCACGAGCTGACGCGAAAGCACATGCGCGGGCTGCCGGCCAGTCCGCTCCCCGACCTGGCACGGTGCCTGGAAGCCAACCTCACCGCCGCCCGCCTCACCAATCCCCGCGTGAAAGCAGTCGGCGTTGCGCTCAATACGTCCAACGTATCCGGTGAGGAAGCGCGCGCCGCGTGCCGGGAGATCGGCGAGCGACTGCACCTGCCCTGCGCGGACCCGGTCACCATGGGAGTCGAATCCATCGTGGACAACCTGCTCTCGTGCTGCGCACACTGAGCCTGCGGCATCGCACGTTCCCGTTGCGATCACCCTTTCGCATCTCGCGGGGAGTGAAGGTTGCCGCGGAGGTGGTGACCGTCGAGCTCGAGCAGGCGGGCTGCCGTTGGGCGCGGCGAATGCGTTCCCTACGGGCGCTACGGTGAGTCCGTACCGTCCGTGATGGATGCAATCGAGACCTTGCGAAGCGCGGTATGCACCGGCATGGGCAGGGATGAGCTGCAGGCGCGCCTTCCCGCGGGGGCAGCGCGCAATGCGCTGGACGCGGCGTTGTGGGACCTGGAATCGCAGCTTGGCCAGGTGCCGGTATGGAAGCGGCTGGCGCGGCCGCCCCACTCGCCGCTCGAGACTGCGCTGACCATCAGCATCGACACACCGCAGGAGATGGGAAAGGCGGCGGCCGCCATCGCGAATCCCAGGCTGATCAAGGTCAAAGTCGACGCCGATGATCCGGTCGCGCGGATCGAGGCGGTGCGACGCGCGGCCCCGTCCGCCAGACTCATCGTGGATCCCAACGAGAGCTGGACGATCGATATCCTGCGCGAGGTCCAACCGGCGCTCGAGCGCGCGTCCGTAAGCCTGCTGGAACAACCGCTGGCTGCCGATGCCGACGATGGCCTGCTGGAGTTTTCGAGCCGCATCCCGGTCTGCGCGGACGAGGCCTGCCATACCGCCGCCGATCTGCCGTCGCTGCGCAATCGCTATCAGGCCGTCAACATCAAGCTGGACAAGACCGGGGGACTGACCGAAGCCTGGCGCCTGCTCCGCGCAGCGCGCGCGCACGAATTCACGGTCATGGTCGGCTGCATGGTCTGCTCGTCCCTCGGCATCGCGCCGGCGTTGGAAATCGCCCGCGAGGCCGACTTCATCGATCTGGACGGTCCCTTTTGGCTCCAGAGCGACTACGCCGGCGGCGCCACCTTGCGGGACGGTCTGCTGATACCGCCGTCGCCGGGATTCTGGGGCGGGCGATGAGCCCCCGCCGACGCCGTGCGTGCTGACGGCACACTGCTGGATGGCGTGGACCTGCAAGTCCTCGCGCAACGACTGGGCACGCCGCTCCATGTCTATTCCGCCGCAGCAATCCGCAGACGCATCCGCGCGCTGCAAGCAGCCATGCGCGGGCCCGATACGCTGGTTTGCTATGCGGTCAAGGCCAATGCCAACCTTGCCGTTCTGGGAGTGATGGCCGATGCCGGGCTCGGCGCCGACATCGTTTCGGGCGGCGAATTGCAGCGCAGCCTGCGCGCGGGCATTCCCGCGGACCGCATCGTATTTTCCGGCGTCGCCAAGAACGAAGACGAGATCGGCGCTGCGCTGAGCGCCGGCATTGGTCGCTTCAACGTCGAGTCGAAGGACGAGCTGATCCAGCTGCAACAGCTGGCGGCGGCGCGGAACAGGACTGCCGCCGCCTCGGTGCGCGTCAATCCCGATGTGGATGCGCTGACGCACGCCAAGATTTCCACGGGCAAATCGGAAAACAAGTTCGGCGTCGGCATCGATGAGGCGCGCAAGTGGTTTGCGGACGGCGCAGGGCTGACGCACGTGCGTCTGGATGGCCTGCACGTGCACATCGGCTCGCAAATACTCCATCTCGAACCGATCCGGCTGGCGTTGCAGCGCGTGGCCGCTTTCTGGCGCGAGCTGACGGCAGCCGGCCATTCGATCAGCACAATCGACGTCGGCGGTGGCCTTGGCGTGCGTTATCGCGACAGCGACGCCGCGCCTGTTGCCATCGAGGATTACGCTGCCGTCGTCCGGGAGACGCTGGACGGCTTCAATGGCCGCATCCTGCTCGAGCCGGGCCGCTGGCTCGTGGCCGAGGCGGGAGTGCTGCTGACGCGGGTGCTGCGCATCAAGCAGGGACTGAAGCGGCGATTCCTGATCGTGGACGCGGCCATGACCGAGCTTCTGCGCCCAGCGCTCTACGATGCCTGGCACGAGATCGTGCCGGTATCACCGCGACCAGGGCCGCCGCGTACCTACGACATCGTCGGACCGGTCTGCGAGACCGGCGACACCTTCGCCGTCGACCGCCCGCTGCCGCCGTGCGAGCCGGGCGACCTGCTGATGATCAGGACCACCGGCGCATATGGCGCCGCCATGGCATCGAATTACAATTCGCGCCCATTGGCGGCCGAGGTAATGATCGACCATGGCCGTTATGCGGTGGTGCGGCGCCGTCAGACTTTCGAGGAAATGATCGCCGGTGAGCAGCTGGCGCAGAGCTGGAGTAGCACGTGAAGCGATTGGCCCGGGCCCCGTTGCTGTCGTTGGCGCTGGCTCTATCCGCGGCACCGGTCCAGGCCGCTGCGCCGATGACGGCCGCGCCGTCCGACTACGAGCGCCTGGTCGAGGCCGTGGTGGCGCAGTACCACCTGCCGGGCATTGCGGTCGGCGTCATCGACAACGGCAAGGTGGTCTATACGCGCGCGCTGGGAAACCTGCAATCCGGCAAGCCGATCGACGCCGACACGCTGTTCAAGATCGCCTCCAACAGCAAGGCAATGACCGCCACGCTCCTGGCCCGCCTGGTGGAAGAAGGCAAGTTGCATTGGGACGACCCGGTGACGAAGTACCTGCCTTCATTTCGCATGTACGACCCCTGGGTCACGCGCGAACATGCAGGTCGGCGATCTGCTGGTGCATCACAGCGGCTTGCCCGAGGGCGCGGGCGATCTGATGCTGTGGCCGGATCCCAATCAGTTCACCCCCGCGGACGTGGTGCGGGGCCTGCGTTACTTCAAGCCCGCTTACAGCTTTCGCTCGGGCTACGCCTACGACAATACGCTCTACATCGTGGCCGGTCAGGTTGCGGCAGCGGCCGGTGGCGCGCCGTATCCGACGCTGCTGCGCCGGGAAGTGTTCCAGCCGCTCGGCATGAGCCGCTGCCAGATCGGCACCTGGAACCGCGACCAGGTGGGCAATGTCGCCCGGCCGCACATCCTGGCAGGATGGCCGCTACGTCGAAGAGCCCGCCAGCGGGCCCATCGTGCACGCTCCCGCCATGGATGCGGCGGGTGGCGTGCGCTGCAGCCTGAATGACATGCTGACCTGGGCCATGAACTGGCTGGCGCCGACACCGCAGCAACTGACCTGGCTGTCGCCGGAGCAGCGACAGAAGGAGTGGACCGGCTACACGCCGATGCCGATATCCACGCAGCGTCACGCCTGGGATGGCACGCTCTTTTACAGCTATGGTTATGGCTGGCGCATCGCGGATGTGGATGGACAGATGACCGTGTCGCACACCGGCACACTGTCCGGCATGTATTCAGCCATGACGCTGCTGCCTTTCCGGAAGAGCGGCTATGTGTTCCTCATCGACGCCGATGCCGACGACGCGCGCACGGTGCTCAATGAGGTGCTGACCAAAACGCTTCACCGCACCGCAGAAAGCCCGCAGCTGTGGCCAGCTATGCCGACGAGCTGGCTCGCAATGAGCAGCAGCAGCGTAGCGCGCGCGTACCCGATACGTCCTCACGCAAGCCCGCGACGCCCAACGATCTCAAGGATCGGCTCGGCGTGTGGCGCGATCCGTGGTTCGGCGAGGTGCGGATTTGTGCGCGCGGAGAGGCGGTGTTCTTCGCCTCGCAGAAATCGACCAGGTTGGCCGGACAGGTCATGCGGGTTGGCGAGCGCTACCTGGTCCACTGGGGCAAGCGGCAACTCCGAGGCGTGGCTGCAATTCCCCGACCAGGCCGGGCGAGGCGCTGCACATGGCCAAGGTCGATCCCGACGCGCGACTTCAGCGACGACTTCGAGGACCTCGCCTTCGAGAAAGAGCACGCTTGTGAATTAGGCCCGCGGCAGCCGCGCCAATGAGAGGGGGAATGGTGAAGCGCAAACGACTGATACTGTTGGGAGTGGCGTGGCTGGCGACGGCTGCCTGCGCACACGCGCAGTCCGCGCAGCAGCCGAGGAGTGCCCAAGTCGACCAACTGATGAGCCGTTATACGGGTGACGTGCCGGGCGCGTCGCTGCTCGTCATCAAGGACGGCAAGGCCATCGTGAGACGCGGCTATGGCTACGCCAATCTGGAGGAGCACAGTCAAGGCCGGTCCAGCGACCAATTATCGCCTGGCATCGGTCACCAAACAGTTCACCGCGACCTGTATCCTGCTCCTGAAACAGGACGGCAAGCTGCGGCTGCAAGACCACGTGCGCAAGTGGCTTCCCGAGCTTCCAGCCAGTGACGAGGCGATCACCGTCTACGAGCTGCTGACCCACACCGGCGGCCTGATCGATTACGAAGACCTGATTCCGCCGGGCCGAACCGCTCAGCTGGACGATGCCGACGTATTGAGCCTGATCGCCGCGCAGCACCGGCTCTACTTCGCGCCCTGGCAGCGCTTACCGCTACAGCAATGGCGGCTATGTCCTGTTGGGCCTGATCGTGCAGCGCATTTCGGGCATGGATCTCGCGGAATTCATGAAAGCGCGCATCTTCGAGCCGCTCGGCATGGACCACACGCTGCTGTACGAGCACCACCGCGGGCCCCAGGTAACGGAGCCGCGCCTATGGCTACAGCGAAATCAACGGCAAGTGGACGCAGACCGACCAGGACACCACGAGCGCCACCCGCGGCGACGGTGGCGTCTACTCGTCCATCGACGACCTGGCCAAGTGGGACGCTGCCCTCTATACCGACAAGCCGCTCAGCGCGGACTCGCGGCGCATGGCCTTCAGCGCGCACGTGCGCGACCGACGACCCCACCATCGGCTACGGTTTCGGCTGGCGCATCACCGGTGATACCGTGTGGCACTCCGGCGAATCCATGGGGTTCCGCAATGTGATCGTCCGCTGGCCAAAGCAGCACCTTGCCGTGATCATTCTCAGCAACCGCAACGACCCGCAACCCTATCCACTGGCCCTCGCGATCGGACAACTGTTTCTGCAGTGAATGCGACGCCGAAATTCGACCGGCCACGTGGTCGGTTACGACATCCCTGCTCTGCCGGGAATGGCCGAGGCGGATATCCAGACCCCGTGCCTGATCCTCGATCTCGATGCCCTGGAGCGCAACATCAGGAAGATGGGCGAGTATGCGAAGGCGCACGGCATGCGCCACCGCAGCCACGGCAAGATGCACAAGTCGGTCGACGTGCAGAAGCTGCAGGAGCGCCTGGGGGGCGCGGCCGGCATTTGCTGTCAGAAGGTTTCCGAGGCCGAGGTATTCGCCCGCGGCGGCATCAAGGACATCCTGGTGTCCAATGAAGTGCGCGATCCGGTCAAGATCGATCGCCTCGCCCGACTTGCCGAACCATGGCGCGCGAATCATCGTCTGCGTCGATGATCTGGCCAACGTGGCGGAGCTTGCGGCCGCCGCGCAGCGGCACGGCACGACGCTGGAGTGCCTGGTCGAAATCGATTGCGGTGCGGATCGCTGCGGCGTCAAGAGCGCCGCCGCCGCGATTGAGATTGCGCAAGCCATCGATGCCGCGCCCGCGGGCTGAAATTCAGCGGCATGCAGGCGTATCAGGGCGCCATGCAGCACCTGGAGAGCTACCAGGATCGCAAGGCCAAGCTCGATGACGCCATCGGCCTGGTGAAGACCATCGTCGCGGCTCTACGAGGAGTTGGGCTGAAACCGGAGCTCGTCTCGGGCGGCGGCACGGGCTCCTATTACTTCGAGTCGAATTCCGGCGTCTACAACGAGCTGCAATGCGGCAGTTACGCCTTCATGGATGCGGACTACGGGCGCATCAGGGACAAGGACGGGAACCGCATCGACCATGGCGAGTGGGAGAACGCGCTCTTCGTCCTGACCTCGGTGATGAGCCATGCCAATCCCGGCCAGGCGGTCTGCGACGCAGGACTCAAGGCGCTGTCGCTCGACAGCGGACTTCCGGTCATCCATGGCCGCAACGACGTCAAATACGTCAGGGCCTCGGATGAGCATGGCGTGATCGAGGACGAGCGCGGCGTTCTGCGCATCAACGACAGGCTCAAGCTCGTTCCGGGGCATTGCGACCCGACCTGCAATCTCCACGACTGGTATGTCGGCGTGCGCAACGGCAAGGTCGAGTCGGTCTGGCCCGTGTCCGCGCGCGGAAAATGCTATTGATACGATGCGGGCCCGTGACCGAGGGCCTGACGGCCGCAGCGCGATGCCGACGGAGTCATTCAGGTTCCGGTAGGTGGGTTGGCACCGCCACTGGCCGCCGCGATGCGTTGCCGCCATTTGGGGTGAGAACAACAGTGCGGCTGCGGGATGCCGACGCGATTCCAATGTCGTAGCCGTAGACCATGGAGACGGCGATACGGTCGTCCTGCGCCGCAGCCGGGTCGCGACTCAATACGATCCCCGCGAAGCGATCGGCCAGCGAATCCCAAGCCGTAACCCGCCTCGCAGGGATCACCTTCACGCTGAAGACGCGGGTCGTGCTGGTGCCGTGTGCCGAGCTGAAAAACTTATTTATTCCGGCGAATGCACTTGCGTGTCGCACCGCCGGGTCGCTCTGAACCCCTGTTGCACCGACAGGAGCCCGGCGAAGGCGGTAGTCCTGGCGAGGCGATTCGCGACCACTGGAAGCACCGGCGAACAGCAGAATCAGAACGATCACGCCGATATGACCGGGCCATATCCGCTCCGTCCCGATGCGCAGAGCTGCGGACTCCTGCCGCACGACGTACGCGCCTAACCGCGAGATCATGAACACTCACCTTTCCAGCGGTTGAACAGTAGAAGGTAAATAATGGAGAGACCAGCGCCAAAAAATAGGAGTGCGAGCAGCCAGCTCGATCGCCGGGGCTGCAGTGATGAAGGTGCCGTTCAGGAAATAGGGAACGCAGAAGATCGCCGCGCGAAGCGTGGCAGCCCCGGTACTCAGCGACTCCGGTGGCCGTGACGACCCTGATTCCCAGGATTCGCTTGCCCCGTTTGGCCGCCGCCCAGTCGGCCGTCCATGCACCGAAATAGGCGAGCGCGATTGCAAAGCCCAGGGCCCGTCCCCGGTTCGCCCATTGCGACCAGTTGATCAAAGGCCACGAGGCCGATGCCGGCACCCACGAGCCCGAGCAGTATGGTGTCGAGACAAAAGGCGAAAAGGCGCCGCCACCGGCCGGCCAGCTGTGGAAATTCCGGCCTCGACCCCGTTTATCCCATCGGAGGGAATGGTTCTGAGACCTGTGTTGCAGCGAGTCAGTGGAGGAGCACGGGGCCGAGGATCGCAGCCATCCAATCCATGAACACCCGCACCCGTTTCGGGAGGTTGCGGCGATGCGCGTAAAGCAGCGAGACGGGCATCGGCTCAGGGCGATATTGCGGCAACACCTCGACCAGCTCACCGCGCGCGAGTGGCTCGCGCACTCCGATCTCCGGAGCCTGGGTCAGACCCAACCCGGCGAGGCAGGCCGCGTTGTATGCATCGGAGCTGTTGACGACGACCGGTCCTGACATCGGCAGGCACCGATAGCCGCCGGCGTCGGGGTACTCGAAGCCCAGTCCCTTGGACCCCAGCGTGGTGACGTAGCGATCAGATCGTGCTGCGCCAGGTCGGCGAGCGTCTCGGGCGTCCCGCGGCGGGCCAGGTAGTCCGGACTCGCGCAGTTGACGAATGCCAGGCGTCCCAACGGACGGACGATCAGCTGCGGGTCCCGTGGGGCGCCGACCGAACACGCAGTCGAATCCCTCCTGGACCGGATCGACCAGGCGATCAGTGGTGCTCAACTCGAATTCGACCTGCGGATGCGCATTGAGGAATTCCGGCAGCCGGGGAATGACGCAGAGCCGCGCCAGACCGCTCGGCATGTCAACGCGAAGCCGGCCGCGCAGTGCCTGGCCGCTCTGCTGGAACATGCTTTGTAGACTGTCTACCTCGGAAAGCACCTCTTTGCAGCGCTCGTAGTAGAGCCGGCCATCTAGAGTCATCTGGACCTTGCGGGTGGTGCGATGAAGCAGGCGAGTTCCGACGGAGGCCTCGAGCTGCTGAACTGCCAACGAAACCGTCGCCTTGAGGAGGCCCATGCTTTCGGCCGCGCGGGTGAAGCTCGATTGCTCAGCGACGCGAACAAAGACCTGCATGGCTTCGAGCATGTTCAAGGCGAGAACGCGGGCGGATGCGGCTATTGTTCATTTTACATGGATAGCCATCATAGTTTAGGCATATTTATCTATTTTAGGTTGCCTAATAGGATCTCCCTACCCTGAGTACGACCTGGAACAGGAGATTCACATGACCAGCTCCACCCCCATCGCCATTGTCACCGGCGGCAGCCGCGGCCTCGGCCGCAGCACCGTACTGAGCCTCGCGCAGCGCGGCGCTCACTCGATCTTTACCTACCACTCCAATCGCACGGAGGCCGAGAACGTCGTGGCACTCGTCCGCGAGGCGGGAGCTCGAACGATCCCGCTGCAACTCGACACCGGGAATGTCGCGGCGTTCGACGAGTTCGTGCAGAGAGTGCGGGCTGCAGTGCAGCGCCTGGGCGCCGAGCGGTTCGATTGCCTCGTCAACAACGCCGGCACTTCGCACCACAGCCCGATCGTGAAGACCACCGAAGCGGAGCTCGATAGCCTCTATAACGTGCACTTCAAGGGTGTCTTCTTCCTCACGCAGAAACTGCTGCCGCTGATCAAAGACGGTGGGCGAATCGTGAATGTATCTTCGGGCCTGACGCGTTTCGCGATCCCGGGAAGCGCTGCATACGCGTCGATGAAGGGAGCGGTTGAGGTCCTCACGCGCTATCTGGCCAAGGAACTGGGCGGCCGCCGGATCGCGGTCAACACCGTCGCTCCGGGCGCCATCGCCACGGATTTCAGCGGCGGCATGGTCCGGGACAATCCGGAGATCAACAAACGGGTCGCGGACATGACGGCGCTCGGTCGCGTCGGCCTGCCGCAGACATCGGCCCGATGATTGCGGCTCTGGTTTCGGAGGACGACCGCTGGATCAACGGCCAGCGCATCGAGGTCTCCGGCGGCATGGCGTTATAGGGTCAAGGGGGATTGATCTCGAACGCGTTGCCGCCGCTGCTGTTGCCGCCTTCGGTGGTGCCGTAAAGATTGCCGGCACTATCCATGATCAGGCCGGCGTCCGGGAGCGTGCCGTCGGTGCCACCTGTGAAGCTGTAGAGGATCGATTCTGGACAGCGCGACGAGCGTGAGGGTTGTCGCGGCCCAAGACGTCGGCTTCAGCCATCGAGCGGCCAGGTCCGAGCTCCCCCAACTTGTTGAATTTATTCTGTAGGCGCAACCCGGCCGTGCAGCATGGTAGTGAGACCAGGTTGCATTTTCAATACATGCGGATAACCCGACATCCTGTGGCCGCACGATGGCGATCGCTCAGGAAAGGTGCGCCCTTTGCGTGATTGCAGCGCAATGCGCAGGCTCAACTCTGGATAAGTCCGCTCACCCGGCCCAGGTGCTCGAGACTCGGCGGACGCGAGCGCGGTCAAGCTGCGACCCGCCCTCCGGAATGGGAGGGCGGGTCGAGGCGCGGATCAGCTCAGAATTGCCGGGCGCGACGCCGGCGGCCGACCACGAACGCGCAGCCGAGCAGTCCCGCACCGAAAAGTGCGAGCGTGGCGGGTTCGGGAACGGCCTGCGTGACGGTCGTGTCCACGCTGTATGACGGATCGCCGCCGAGTCCGGCGGAGAACGTGTGAACCACGGTCAGTGAATAAGACCTGATGGTATCCGGACCGCCCAGAGCGGAGTTGCTCCCCGGTCCCATTACCCAGTGTCAGCGTGTGGATGAGGTCGCTTGACCCGCAATCATTCACCGCGCCGCCGCCGGAGTTGCAGAAATAGGTATTGGCGGTATCCCAGTACGACGAGCTGGTCACCTGGCCACCATGGACATTGCCGCTGAACTCCATCAGGAACCCGTTGGTGTCGATGGGCGTCGTGAAGCCCGTTGCGCTGACGGCGATCGTCAGCGAGTCCTTCGAGCAGCCGCCAACGCCCACGCACGTCGCCGTGTAGCCGCCCAGATCAATGCCAACGGCTGTATTCAGGCCCGGCGAATAGCTGGTGCCGCCCGTGCCGGCGGTGATCGTCCAGCCGTTGATCGTGCCGGACCAGGAAACCGAGGAGGGATCGCCGGTAGAGCCGATGAGCACAGTGGTGGTCTGACCACCGCTCGTGAGGAACATCTCGACGGGGCCGGCCAAGGCCGCACCAGCGAACGTCGCGCCAGCGACCGTGGCCATGATTCCGAGACTAAGGAAGCGCCTTCTCATACTCCAAGCTCCTGATTGATTTGTAAGTTTCCGTATCCTGATCAGTCCGCGCCAAGGTTGAGCAAGGGCTATGCCAGAGCAAATAAGTTAGCTGAATTCAGCAGGTTACCTTAATGTGTAGACACCCTCGGAGCCAGCCTGTAAAGAATTTCGACGCGCCCCGTGGGCCACTTGAGCGTGAGCCGGAGTGGACGGGTACGCCACCCCGACGTAGCATCCGCCGCAAATAAACGAAAGGGTCTGCCCAAGTCCGCCGCACACGATGAACGCCGCAGCCCCCGCCCTGCACGAGACCGCACTCGATGAGAATGCCTGGGATGACCTTTTAAGCTTCATCGAGGAGCGGCGGGTGATCCCGATCGTGGGCCCCGAGCTGCTGATGGTCGAGACGGAGGATCGGCCGCGGCTGCTCTACGACTGGGTGGCAGAGCGACTTGCCGCGAAACTCAACATCGACACGCGGCAGCTCCCGCAGCCCTACACGCTCAACGACGTAGTGTGTCTGTTCATGGCCAACCGCGGGCGGCGCGAGGAGGCCTACGTGCGGCTGCGCGGGGTACTGAAGGACGCGGACTTCAAGCCCCCGGCGGCGCTGCGCCAGCTGGCTGCGATCACCGATTTCGATCTCTTCGTCTCTACCACCTTCGATCCGCTCCTCGAGTCGGCAATCAACCTCGAGCGCTTCCACGGGGCCTCTTCGACCGCTGTGCTCGCGTACGCGCCGAACCGCGTGACCGATCTGCCGGCCGAGCGTGAGCGCCTCACCCGGCCGACGGTGTATCACCTCTTTGGCAAGGTCTCGGCCTCACCGACTTACGTGATTTCGGACGAAGATCTTCTCGAGTACATGTGCGCGCTGCAGAGCGAGCACTTGGCTCCCGAGAAGCTCTTCTATGAACTCGAGCACAACCATCTGCTCCTGATCGGCAGCTCCCTGACCAACTGGGTGGCTCGGCTCTTCCTTCGCATGGCCAAGCGCCAGCGGCTCTCCGCGCCGCGGGACGTGGGAGAGGTGCTCGCCGACGACCACATCGATCAGGACGAGAAGCTCGTGGCCTTCCTGCAGCAGGTCAGCGTCCATACACGGATCTACCGCGGCGCTGAGCGCTTCGTAGCCGAGCTTCACCAACGTTGGCAGGCGCGGCATGGTGGAACAGCGCGAGCCACCCCCGTGAGCGCGGCGCGCTTCCTTCCCCCTGCACGCGAGATGCCCGAACAGGCAGTATTCATCAGCTACGCGCGCGAGGATCTCGCCGCGGTGCAGCAGATCAAGGCGGGACTGGAAGCGGCCGGGATCACTACCTGGTTCGACATCGACCGGCTCGAGGGCGGCGATGACTACGACCGCAAGATCCAGCGCAACATCGCCCGCTGCTCGTATTTCATCCCGGTGATCTCCCAGAACACCGAGCGGCGCCATGAGGGTTACTTCCGGCGTGAGTGGAGCTACGCCCTCGACCGGGCGCGCAACATGGCCGACGGCGCGCTCTTCATCCTGCCGGTGGCACTGGATGGAGTCAGTGCGGTGGGCGCGACCGTGCCCGAGCGCTTTCAAGCGCTGCACGCCACTGCGCTCCAGGGTGGCGAGGTGACTCCGGAGTTCGCTCGCCGCCTCGCCGAGCTGACGAAAGCGCGCCGCGCGTGACTGCCGACCCCCAGGGTGGAGGCGCCGCGACACCGTCCGCGCTCGCAGCGGCCGTCGATGCGCGCAACCCGTGGCTGGGGCTCGTCTCTTTCACCGAAGAGACTCGCGCGTTCTTCTTTGGCCGCGACCAGGAAGTGGCCGAGCTCGCCCGGCGAGTGCAGAGGAAGCTTCTCACGGTGCTGTTCGGCAAATCGGGGCTCGGCAAGACCTCGATTCTGCGCGCCGGGCTCGTCCCGCAGCTGCGCGAGCACGACTACTGTCCCGTGTACGTACGTATCGCCTACGAGCGCGATACGCCGGAGCCCGCCGAGCAGATCAAAGACGCGATCCGGCGCGCCGCACAGTGCTTCCGGAGAATGGACCCATGCCGGCGTCTCCGCCAGCGGGGAGTCGCTGTGGGAGTTCCTGCACCATCGCGACGATGTGCTGCGCGATGCCGCGGGCGCCAAGCTCATTCCACTGCTGATCTTCGATCAGTTCGAAGAGCTCTTCACGCTGGCGCAGACCGATGAGTTCGGCAGAGCCCGTGCAGCGCGCTTCATCGAGGAGCTCGCCGACCTGGCCGAGAACCGACCGCCGCAGGCGCTCGAGGCGCGGCTCGAGCAGGATGACCTGGCGGCCGAGCAATTTCGACTTTGCGCGCAGCGATTATCGCGTCCTGATCGCACTCCGCGAGGACTATCTCGCTCCGCTCGAGAGCCTGAAGAGCATCATGCCCAGCCTGTCGCAGAACCGCCTGCGACTGGCTCCGATGGGCAGCGCGCAAGCGCTGGATGCAGTGCTGCGGCCAGGACAACAGCTGGTGTCGCCGGAAGTGGCGGCTGCCATCGTGCGCTTCGTCGCCGGTACCTCGGAGCTCGCCAACGCGGAAGTCGAGCCGGCACTCTTGAGCCTCATCTGCCGCGAGCTGAACGACGCGCGCGTGGCTCAGGGGCGAGAGGAGATCTCGCTCGATCTGCTGGCCGGCTCCCACGAGAGCATTCTCGGCAGCTTCTACGAGCGCTCACTCGCCGATCAACCGGTGGCCGTGCGGCGAATCATCGAGGACGAGTTGCTCACGGACTCCGGCTTTCGTGAGAACGTGGCCGAGGAGACCTTGCGTCAAACGCTTCGAAGCCGCCGGCGCTGCCCCTGGAGCGCTGCGACGCTGGTCAACCGTCGGCTGCTGCGCATCGAGGAGCGGCTCGATGTGCGCCGAGTCGAGCTGACACACGATGTGATCTGCGGCGTGGTCAAGGCCAGTCGCGATCAGCGCAACGAGCGCGAGGCACGCGAAGCGGCCGAGCGCGTACTCGAAGAGCAACGCGAGCGAGCACGCGCGGCGCGCCATGCGTTGAGGCGCGCACGCTCGATCGCCACCGGTTGCATCCTGCTCGCGGTTCTCGCGCTGTCGGCCGCGGTGTTCGGGTATGTGAGCGCCGAAAGAGCCCGTC
This sequence comes from uncultured Pseudomonadota bacterium, assembly GCA_963726045.1. Taxonomy (GTDB): domain Bacteria; phylum Pseudomonadota; class Gammaproteobacteria; order Steroidobacterales; family Steroidobacteraceae; genus 13-2-20CM-66-19. Next base: position 562,377 of record CAVSAZ010000004.1, on the reverse strand, counting down.
GCGCTGAGCGCCTGGCGCAGCAAAACCGGAACTTGGCTCAGCAGGCGCGAACTCATGCCGAGCAGCTGCTGGGGTATCTCTCTGATGACTTCGAGCAGCAGCTGTCGAGTTTCGGGCAGGACGGAGTGGTCGCGCAGTTCACCCAGCGCCAGATCGACTACTTCCGCTCCCTGCCCGCTGCGCTGCGCGACCCGCAGACAGTTCGTTACCAGGCCATGGCGCTGACCGCGAATCCCGCAGCAGTGACGCAGCTCGGCGCACCGGAGAAGGCCGCGCAGAGCACCGCCGAGGCGATGCGGCTGCTCGACGGTCTGCAAAGGAATGGCGACCGGTCCGAGGCAACGTTCGTCGCACTCGTCGGGGCGTACTCGGCCGCCTGTCTGAGCGCCTCACAGACGAGCTCCTCGGGCGTGCCCGTCACTGCCGCCGTCCCGTGAGCATGATCCAGTCCCTGGCCGAGCGGCCGGGAGCGTCCCGTCCGGTTCGGGAGGCCTACCTGCAGGCGCTCACGAATCTCGGCTGGTCGGAACAGACTTTCGACGTCGACTACGAGGGATCGGCGAGGACCACGGGGCGAGCGATGCAGGTCGCCTCCGCGCTCGGCGCCGAGAGCCTCGGCGATCTGCACATCAGCAGCCTATATGCCTTTGCGGGCGCGTGGCGAGTGAACGCGCTCGTCAACCTCGGCCGCAACGATGAGGCGCTCCAGGTAGGCAAGCAAGCGCTCGCAGTTGCCGACGGCGTGCTGGCGAAACGCCCCTGGTACCGGCTCACCCTGAATGCCAGGGAGATCACCGACGGCTCGATGGTTGACGCCGCGCAAAGTTAGCTCGATCCGCGCGAGGCGCTGGGATTTGCGCTCCAGGAGCAGCAGACGGCGCAGACGTTGGTCAACCTGGACCCGGGCGATGTGGGTTCAGAAAACAACGCCGCAATTGCGATGACCGACGTATGCCTCTCGCTGTGGGGCGGCGGCCACTTGAGTGAGGCGCTGGAATGGTGTCGGAAATCGTTCCCCATATGGGCGGGAGCGTCGCAGCATTTGGCCGGCGGCTTCGTGGTGCAGATCAGGTACCTCGGGAGCCGACTGGCCGTCTGGCAAGCGGCTGCCGGCGATCTTACCGGCGCGTTGCACGCCGCGGTTAGTGACCAACGTCTGTTCGAGACGGGGTCTCCTTCCCACCCCCCGAGCGGTGCCGGTTGGTTCGCCTCTGTGCTCGACACCCAGATAGTGCAGGCGGAGGTGAGCTACGAGCGTAACGACTTTACCGGAGCAAGCCGTGTTGCCGAGCGAGCGACCATGCAGTTGCAAGGTGAGAAAGCACAGGGGAGCGCACAAACACTTGCGCAAGCCTATCTGCTCTACGATTTGTCCAATATCTACGGCCGCGCCGAATACCAGCTCGGGCACTTCGGCTCGAGCGAACGCGCCGAGCGTATCGCGCTAGCGCGAAATGCGAGCGTCCTGCCCTTCGACGCATCGGTCCTCGCGAACAAGCGAGACGGCGCGGAGATCTCGACGTGGCTCGCGATGGCACTCGCGCGGCAAGGCAAGGTCTCCCAGGCCGCGCAGATAATCGATCCGATCGTGACGTTCGAGCAAGGCCTGCAGGCACGCAATCATGGCGACGTCTGGGTTCCTTACGAGCTTGCGCGTGCCCTATGCGCCCAGGCCCTCGCTGAACCGAAGCAGCGCGACGTTGCGCTCAAACGAGCGGCCGCGCTCCTGAGCAATCTGCCGCCGCAACTCCAAAGGCTGCATGACATACGGCAGTTGCGGCAGTGGGTTGCACGATGAACGCCGCAGCCCCCGCCCTGCACGAGAGCGCACTCGACGAGAACGCCTGGGAGGACCTTCTAAGCTTCATCGAAGAGCGGCGGGTCATCCCGATCGTGGGCGGCCTCACCGACTTACGTGATCTCGGACGAAGATCTCCTCGAGTACATGTGCGCGCTACAGAGCGAGCATCTGGCTCCCGAGAAGCTCTTCTATGAACTCGAGCACAACCATCTGCTCCTGATCGGCAGCTCCCTGACCAACTGGGTGGCTCGGCTCTTCCTTCGCATGGCCAAGCGCCAGCGGCTCTCCGCGCCGCGGGACGTGGGAGAGGTGCTCGCCGACGACCACATCGATCAGGACGAGAAGCTCGTGGCCTTCCTGCAGCAGGTCAGCGTCCATACACGGATCTACCGCGGCGCTGAGCGTTTCGTAGCGGAGCTTCATCAGCGCTGGCAGGCACGGCGCGGAGTTGGCTCGGGAGCAGGAGCCAGTTCCACAACTCCGGCGCGCTTCCTGCCGCCGGCGCGCGCGATGCCCGAACAGGCCGTGTTCATCAGCTACGCCCGCGAGGACTTGGCTGCAGTGCAGCAGATCAAGGCGGGACTGGAGGCGGCAGGCATCACCACCTGCTGGCCCCCGAGGATGCCATGTTAGGTCCCGAGCTGATCGGCGCGGCGCTCGAGCAGGAAGGCCTGCACGAGCGCGCCGCGGAGGTCCTGATCAGGAACGGCTATCGCGCATGGGTCAATTGCGTCGGCCACATCGCGCTCGATCCGTTGGAGCTGCCTATCCCGTCGTAGCAACCGGCCTGAGAGGAGCGGTCGCCGGCCGCGCTATGAGCGCGACCCAGCGACCGCAGCCAGCCGTGTTACATGCCCGCCATCGGCGCTACGAGCGTTGCCTGCGCGTGCAACGCCTGTTGTGCGAGCGCCGCCAACGCTTCCAGGTGGGCACGTTCCATCAAATCAGAGGCGTGAGGCGCACCAGCGGCGGCATCGTGTGCCAGGCTCTGAAGCTCCAACCGCGCGAGAGCGCGGCATCAGAAGGAGTGCCCTTGTCCGGTGCGATCAGCATCTGCGCCAGCAGATGGGCGTATGCCGTCTGCAGATTGCGTCGGATCAAGCCGTCATGCCCTCCCCCCGAGGCGAGGCCGTCCAGGATCCCCGCTTGCGCCCAATCGAAGAGATCGGAGAGATCCATCGTCTGCCCCTGCGCGTACTTGGTTCATGTCGTCCAGACGCTCCAGAGTGAGCGGCGAGAAGAGCGCGTGCAATGCAGCGAGCTGTGCATGAGCCACGAGCATCGCCACCGGCACGTCGTGCCGCGGCGGCGGGTCGTAGCTCCAATGCGGATCGCCCGCCACGGAGCTGTTCTCCAGTAGGTCAGGGTCTCCAGGACCGCCGGGTTGAATTTCCAGGCGGCATCGGCGAACAGGCCGTCGCGAAGCGCGTTCCACGCCGCCCGCTCACGTGCGAGCGGCACGGGTGTGAGGGGTGCGACGGCATTCGGATCGCCCTTCATCGAGCGCGAGAGATACTCGCCGCCGATGATGTTGGCAGTCATGGTTGCGCAGCGAAGATCCATCTGCAGCGGCAGCACGAACGCGGCGCGTGCCTGATCGTAAGGCATGTCGGCCTGCGGGAAGCGTTGATTGACCGCATCCATCAGCCGATGCATCAGCGATTCCTGGGTCCCACACCACTGCAATGGATCATTCGACAGGTCATAGGTCTGGACCCGTGGGTCGATGGAGTGCCCAACCGAGAAGGCGTCGGCGTCTTCGTCGCTGGCGAAGCGGTAGCGCGGGTCCGCCCACTTCGAGGCCCAGCTCCGCAGCGTCGGCAGCTGTTCTTCGGGCGTTCCGGAGACATAGCCGTAACCGTACTGAATGGCGTACAGGTCGTAAGGACCGAGAACCAGCTGGTTGTAATCGCCCTGCGGCGTGCCTTTCGGCCAGACATTGACCGGGTCGTACTCCATCACGGAGCTCGAGATGCGTTCTTGGCGGTGAACGACTTGTCCTGCAGCTCCTGCGCGGTATATGCCATTGAGCCGATCAAGTGTGCTGCAGGCCCATGTCGTGCCCCGACTCGTGCAGCACGATGTAATAGATGAACTCGTCGGTGAATTTTCGCTCCGCGTCGGCCGTATCTTCCAGACCGCGCGCCGGCGCGATGACATACTTATAGGAGAGGCGACCGATCATCCCCACCACAGAGTCGAAATTCACGCCGACGTTGAGCTCCTCGCCGCTGCGGGGGTCGGCGACGATGAGCGCCTCGGCACCGTACGCCGGGGTGCTGGTATCGACCCAACGCACCATGTTGTGACGGATGTCGTCAGGATCCCAGCCTTTGTCCTCGGGCTGATCCTGCACCGCCACCGCGTCTTCGATGCCGACCTTCGCGAATGCCTGGCCCCAGGCGAGCAGTGCCTTGCGCACCGTGTCGCGGTACTCCGTCGGAATGTCATCGCTGAGATAGAAAACCAGCGGGTTGGTTGCCTTGAACGGCGCCGACGACGTGCGATTGCCGAAGTTCCAACGCGAGATGTAATGCACGTCGCGCCGCATCTCATCGTCGGTGGTGAAGTTGATCAGCGGCACCGAGAAGTACCCCACCCGCGGGTCGTAGATTCGCGGCACGTAGCCGTCATCGGGTGCGGCGATGATGTTGTAAGTCATCCGCACTTCGGCATAACGGGCGTCCGGCGCGTTGTCGAGCTTCGCGGGTGCCATCGAGGCCCAGCTCTGATCCACCCGCAGCATGTCATTCAGCGGGAATGCCTTGGCTGCGAGAAAGAACGTCCTCTTGGGATCGAGCGAGTAGTGTTGCGTCGGCTTCGCATCCTCGGAGTTCAGGCTGTCGGCAAGATCGGCGATGTCGTCCAGGAACGCATCCGCCGAGATCACCACATGATCATGGTCCAGCGCGGAGATCGGCACCACGGCAATTACGGAGTTGGGCAACGAGTTGCGGACCCCCATCGCCTGCGGTGAGCCGGGACGCGTGAGCGCGTAACGGTTCGGCCAGCGCAGCACCACCCTGCTTCCCACCCGCTCGAAGTGCAGCAGGCGCGCCGGCGCCACGTACGGTTCGCCTTCGGCGGGCCCGAGGCCACCCAGACCGCTCGAGGGTACGGAGGTCTCGATGAAGTCCTTGCCGAACTGCGACGGGCTGAGCGAGAAGAATACGTTGCCCTTCTTGTGAATGATCGCGATCAGCCCGGGTGTGACCTGCGCATCCTTGATGAACTTCGCATAGTCCAGCGGGTTTATGGGCGGCTTCGGGCCCGCATGGGCACCGGCATGCGCAGCCGACTTGGGGGCAGCGGCCTTGGTAGCGGCCCACCCGGGCGCGGTGGCGACCAGCGCTGCCAGTACGCAGATGATCGAAGTCACGTGTGACTTACGCATCGATTTCTTCCTGTCAGTGTAATGTTTATCAGGCGGCCGCGCGTACCAACAGCACGGCCGTGGTGGTCAGCTCATCGGGGGCTTCAATCGCTGTTGCGGCGGCCGCGGCCCCTGCGCCGGTCCGGATTGGCATTCGTGCGCCGGAGGCCGCCGGTTTCCGACTCGCGTCGCGGCCCCGCCCGCCGATCGGGATGCTTGTGATACATGCAAGGGCACACCTCGGGCGAGGTGCATTTGGACAGAGGAAGTCGTGGCGCATCAATCCCCAGATAACGGCGTCCCTTCAGTGCCTGTGCCGCGCCACAACTCCCACTGGTGCAGACTATCGACACAGCGCTCCAGCGGTTGCCGGGCTTGGTGGCCATGGGCGTGCAATCTACCGTTAACCAGCCGGTCTAGCAACTTAGACCTAACGTCCCGGGGAGGCCGGGCCGCTCGGGAGCCCGGCCGACGTTGCGCGTCCGCCGCGGGAGTTCGAGGGTTGCCTACTGCGCGCCGCGCACCAGCCGGGTGGCGATCTCGGCGACGTGCTTCCCCTGGAAGCGCGCCCCGTCGAGCTCGTTCGCGCTCGGTTGCCGCGAGCCGTCGGGCTTCGCCAACGTGGTGGCGCCATAGGGGCCGCCGCCGGTGATCTCGTCCATGTTCAGCAGGCCGGCGAAGGAGTATGGCAGGCCCACGATGATCATCCCCTGGTGCAGCAGCGTGCTGTGGAAACTCGTGATCGTGGTCTCCTGGCCACCGTGTTGGGTGCCCGTCGAGGCGAATACGCTCCCGACCTTCCCGACCAACGCGCCCTGCATCCACAAGCCGCCGGTCTGATCCAGGAAGTTGCGCATCTGCGCCGCCATGTTGCCGAAGCGGGTGGGCGTGCCGAAGATGATGGCATCGTAGTTCGCCAGTTCATCGACGCTGGCGAGCGGCGCTTTCTGATCGAGCTTCACCCCCGACTTGCGGGCGACATCCTCGGGCATCACTCGGGTACCCGCTTGACGGACACGTCCGTGCCCGGGACGGAGCGCGCGCCCTCCGCCACCGCCTGGGCCATGCGCTCGACATGCCCATATGCGGAGTAATAGAGAACGAGAACCTTTGCCATGGGACTACCCTCCGGTCGAAATGCCGGCAGGCAAGGTGCCAGGTTCCCGCAGGCAAAGTCCAGAGGTGCCGACCGAGGCGATCCGACCGGCGCGTATTGACTCAGGTATGAGCGTCCAGGAATGCGTGCAACTGTGACCTGCTCAGGCTGCCGACGTGCATTGCAACAGGATGTCCGCCCTTGAAGATCATCAGGGTTGGAATGCTGCGGACGCTGTAGCGTGTGGGGGTGGCGGGACTGTCGTCCACGTTCAGCTTGGTGACCGTAAGCCGATCGGCGTATTCCACCGCGGACTCCTCGACCAGCGGGCCGATCATCCGGCAGGGACCGCACCACTGCGCCCAGTAGTCCACGAGCACGGGCTTTGGGACTCCAGGACGTCCGCCTGGAACGTCTGGTCGGTCACGGCTTTGGCGGCTTGGCTCATCGGAATCTCCTGTGCTGATGCCTGGGAGCGTATTAGCCGGCTGATAGGAGATAAAGCATGCTAATCTGAAATCATTATTCTGATATCTGAATAATCAGTGGATAAGCTGCAGGCCATGGCGCTCTTCGTCCGGGTCGTGGAAACCAAAGGTATCGCCCGCGCGGCCGAGAGCCTGCGCATTCCGAAGGCGACCGCGACCACGATGCTGCAGAAGCTCGAGGCGTCGCTTGGCGTCAAACTGCTGAACCGCACCACCCGGCGGGTCGGCGTAACGCCCGACGGCGCCTCCTATTACACGCGGGCGACCGGCATCCTGGCCGAGGTCAGGGAGGCGGAGGAGGCGCTGTCACAACGTTCCGTGCCGCGAGGTCGATTGCGCGTCGACGCTCCGACACTCATCGCCCGCTCCGTGATGGTGCCGGCGCTACCGCGCTTCTTCGCGGCCTACCCTGACATCGAGTTGGCGCTGGCCTGCAATGAGCGTCATTTCGATCTGGTCGCGGAAGGAATCGACTGCGCGTTGTGGATCGGAGAGGTAACCGACCCGAGCCTCGTCGCCCGCCGCGTCGGCTTCCTCTACTTCGCAACCTGCGCCGCACCCTCCTACATCGCAACATACGGCAAGCCGTCGCATCCTCGGGAGCTGGCCCGGCATCGCTGCATCAACCGCTTCGCCCCCGCCACGGGGGAAGCGGTCGAGTGGATTTTTTCCAAGGACGGGGAGCGCGTGCAAGCCGTATTTACCGGCAATCTCGCGCTCGAGGACGAGAACAGCTATGTCGGCGCCGCCGCAGCCGGGCTCGGGATAGCGCAACTGCCGGCATTCGTGCTCAAGGAGGCGATGGAGCGCGGCGCGCTCGACCTGGTGCTCGCGGACTGGCTTCCGGAGCCGTCGCCGTTGTATGTCGTGTATCCGCAGAATCGACATTTGTCGGGCCGGGTACGCGTGTTCGTCGACTGGTTGTCGGCCCTGATCGCGGATCACGACGGCATTCAACTTCGGTCAACATTGCCGACAGCGGCATGACCCGCGTATGACGCGGCTGCAGTCTGCAAAGCTTTAGAGTACGCTTCCCGCTCAGGCATGACCCTTGCGGTTCAGTGCCGTACTCCAAGCAAGCCGACAGGTACTCCTATGTCCGCAATCAGATACATCGCTCGCATCGGTTCCATGATCGGCCTGATGGCCTTTCTGGCCGGCTGTGTCGTCGCCCCCGCCGGACCGGGCTGGCATGAGGGCTACTACGATCGGGGCCATCATCGCTGGTACCACAACCACGGCTGGGTGAACTGCGGCGGTTACAACGATCCGCACTGCCATTGATTGATTGAGTGGCGGTCGGGCGCTCGGTCAGTTTCTGCCCGGAGTGCCCGAAGCCGCCCGCGCCGCGGGAACTGGCCGCGAAAATCGTTCACCACCTCGAGTTCCACCTGAACCACGGGCACCACCAGCAGTTGCGCAATGCGCTCGCCCGGATCGATGGTGAAGGGCTTGGGCTCGCGGTTCCACATCGAGACCATGAGCTGGCCCTGGTAGTCGGAGTCGATCAGGCCCACGAGGTTGCCGAGCACGATGCCGTGTTTATGGCCGAGGCCCGAACCGCGGCAGGATCAGCGCCGCAAGGCCCGGGTCGTCGATGTGGATGGCAAGGCCGGTGGCGACCAGCTGGGACTGGCCGGGCGCCAGCGTGAGCGGCGCATCGAGACAGGCGCGCAGATCCATCCCGGCCGAGCCGTCGGTCGCATAGGCCGGCAGCGGAAACTGCTGCCGACGCGCGCGTCGAGGATGCGCACCTTCAGAGGCGCCGTGCGGCGTACACCTCATGCACAGCTCATGCCGGCGCCGAATCGCGCTGGTCGCGCCGCATACGCGCGACGCGGCAAACGACCCGCGATCGAGTCGACCAGTTCGCGCGCCAGTTGCGTCTTGGCGTGCCGCGGCAGGAGCTTGCGGCCGCATTGCGCCACAGGACGATGAGTTCATTGTCGGCGCAGTCGAAGGCCTTGTCGTGGCCGACTTCGTTGGCGGCGATCATGTCGAGGTTCTTGCGCAGCATCTTGGAGCGCGCGTTCTGCTCGACGGTATCCGTTTCGGCGGCGAAGCCGACGACGAACGCCGGACGCGGCGCGCGCGGCGAGCGTAGCCGATGATGTCGGTGGTGCGCGCCATCTGCAGCGCCAGGTTTTCCTCGGTCTTCTTGATCTTCTGAGCCGCGGCCTGCGCCGGCCGATAATCGGCCACGGCCGCCGTTGAAATGAAGATATCGTCGCGCCGCATTTCCGCCTGCACGGCCGCGAGCATGTCCGCGGCACTCTCCACATCCACGCGCCGCACGCCCGCCGGCGTCGCCAGCGCCACCGGGCCACAGATCATCACGACTTCGGCCCCGGCCTCGCGCGCGGCCTGGGCCACGGCGAATCCCATCTTCCCCGAGCTGCGATTGCTGATGAAGCGCACCGGATCGATGGGCTCGCGGGTCGGACCCGCGGTGATCAGCACCCGCCGGCCGCTCAATACGCCCGCTGCCGGCAACAGGGTCGAATCGGCTCGCGCAAGTCTCGTTGGGCTCGAGCATGCGCCCGGCACCCACTTCCCCGCAGGCCTGGTCGCCCGCTGCCGGGACCGAACATGCGCACGCCGCGCTCCTTCAACAGTGCCACGTTGGCCTGGGTCGCGGGATTGGCCCACATCTGCTGGTTCATGGCGGGCGCCAGGGCGATCGGCGCCGCGGTCGCCAGGCAGGTGGTGGCCAGCAGGTCATCGGCGCGCCCGCCGGCCAGACGGGCCAGAAAATCGGCGGTCGCCGGGGCGATCAGCACCAGATCGGCCCAGCGGGCAAGTTCGATGTGCCCCATGGCCGCCTCGGCGGCCGGGTCCCACAGATCCGTCCGCACCGGCCGCCCCGAGAGCGCCTGGAAGGTCATCGGCGTCACGAATTCGCGGGCGCCATCGGCTCATGACCACCTGGACTTCGGCACCGCGTTCGCGCAGGCGGCGGACCAGATCCGCACTCTTATAGGCGGCGATGCCGCCGGTGACGCCGAGCAGGATGTGTTTGCCGTGCATGGGCGGATTATCGAACGCCGCCTCCCGGCGGCGCAAACCGAGGGATGCGAAATGCGGCGTTTCTCCACAAAGGACGGCCATTCAGCCTCTCGCCCGGGCCCGGCCGGGGAGTGATCATGGCAGCAGGTCACCGGCTGCGCAGGAGTCCCCCATGGAACGTACGACCCCGGGCATCCCGGACGGCGCACCCGCCCTGGACCGCAGCGGTGGCGCTCTCACCATCCGGGAGTGGCCGGAATCGGAGCGCCCGCGTGAGAAGCTGCTGGCCCGCGGCGCCCACGCCCTTTCCGATGCAGAGCTGCTCGCGTTGCTCCTGGGCTCGGGGATCCCCGGCTGCTCCGCAGTCGCCATGGCCCGCTCGCTCCTCAAGGACTTCGGCTGCCTGCGCGACCTGTTGAACGCACGCCTCGCCCGCTGGCGACGCAAGGGCATAGGCGCCGCGCGCTACGCCGCCGTGCAGGCCGCCGTCGAGCTGGCGAAGCGCCATCTGCACGAGCAGATGCGGATCGGCTCACCGCTCACGACTCCCCAGGCCACCTACCGCTATCTGCTGGCGCAGTTGCGCGACCGCCCGTACGAGATCTTCTGCTGCCTCTACCTCGACAACCGGCACCGCCTGATCGCATTCGAGGAGCTCTTCCGTGGCACCGTCGACTGCGCGCAGGTGCACCCACGAGAGGTGCTGCGACAGGCCCTGCTGCACAACGCCACCTCTCTGATCATCGCCCACAATCATCCCTCCGGCGCACTCGAGCCGAGCCCCGCGGACGATTTCATCACCCGCCGCCTGAAGGACCTCCTTGCCCTGATGGACGTACGACTCGTCGATCACGTCATCGTCGGCGACAGCCGCTGCTACTCCTTCGCGGAGCACGGACTGCTTTAGGCGGTGACTCGGCGTCGGCTCGCTGTCGTGTTTGGGCGGCCGAATACGATCTTCCCAATGGAACCCCAAAAAACATAGGGAGGGTCCGCCCTTGAACATAATGAGATTCGTAAGCGCCCGAAAGCTGCGCGCCACAGCGATCATCGTGCTCGCCTTCATGACTCGTGGCGGCTACGCCGGCCCTGCACCGAGCCCGCCGGAACTGACCGTTGCCCCCGACCCGACCGGCCTGGTAGCCACATTGAAGATCGACGGTCCCTTGGATCACCGCGGCCCATTCTTCCAGAGCCTGGGCACGAACGGCCGCAGCTGCTCGACCTGCCATGATCCGCAGGAAGCGATGAGCTTCACTCCTCTGCACGCCGACTTGCTGTTTGCCACGACGCGAGGCAGGGATCCACTATTCGCAAGGGTGGATGGCGCGAACTGCGACAACGTCGCAACCGGAAACGCCGCCGGCCACAGTCTGATTTTGCGCAACGGCCTGATCCGCATTGCGCTCCCCGTGCCGGCGAACGCGGAATTCTCGATTTCCGTGGTGAGCGACCCTTACGGTTGCGCCCTGCGCATCGATCCCAATACGCACGTTCTGACGGTGTCGGTCTATCGGCGTCCGCTGCCGGCCACGAACCTCTCCTTTCTCAGCGCGGTGATGTTCGATGGCCGCGAAACCGTCGCCCCGCTCACCAGCCCGGCAGACGATGCGGTGAACCTTCGCACCGACCTGACCCAACAGGCGCGCGATGCGACCACGGGGCATGCCCAGGCAACCGCGCCGCCGACAGCCGCGCAGCTGCAGGGGATCGTCGACTTCGAGCTCAGCCTGTACACGGCCCAACTCTGGGATTGCGACGCGGGGGCGCTGCAGGCAAGCGGCGCGTACGGTGGTCCGTTCGCTCTCGCGATGCAAGCTTATTATCCCGGTATGAACGATACCCTGGGACAGGATCCGAACGGCCTGCCGTTCGATGCAACCGCCATGACCCTGTACGGCGCGTGGGCGGATCGCCCGTCGCCCCTGGGCCGCGATCACAGCGATGACGGCGATCACGGCGTGCGGGCGGCGATCGCGGCCGGCGAGCAGCTCTTCAACAGCGCACCGCTCACGATTACGAACGTGCGCGGTCTCAACGACAACCCCGCGCTCGGCCAGCCCACCTCATTCCGCGGCACCTGCACGACCTGCCACGATACGCCGAACGTCGGCAACCACTCGCTGCCGCTGCCGCTGGATATCGGGACGGCGCACACGGCGAATCCTTCGTTCGAGTCCGACCCAACCATTACCACGGCCGTGAGCCAGCTCTCGATGCCGCAGCTGCCGGTGTTCCTGATCTCCGGCTGCCCGGCTCCGTTCAATCCCGGCCAGACCGCCTCGTTCTATACGACCGATCCGGGCCGCGCGCTGATCACCGGGCATTGCAGCGATTTCAATCGCCTCAAGGGACCGATCCTGCGCGGCCTCGCCGGACGGGCCCCTTACTTCCACAACGGCGCGGCGGCAACACTGCGCGAGGTGGTGAACTTCTACAATCAAAGGTTCCAGATGGCGCTGACCGAGAATCAGAAGGACGAGCTGGTTGCATTTCTCGGCTCGCTGTAACGCCGCGCGGCGATGATGAGGGGGTGGCCGGGCAGCAGGTTCCCCTCGAGATGGCGCAGCGCGGCGCGCGCGTCCGCCACCATGGCAGCGGTCTGTCCGACCTGCTCGTCGGCCTGAGCGCGCGCGAGCAGAGCCTCCCCCATCCACGCCGATGAGGTGTCATCGACGGCGGCCGTCTTCGCCAGCGCCAGCGCGTTCGTAGCATGTCGGGCGGCGCTCGTGTAGTCGCGGCTCTGCATCGCCGCCCGGGCGGCGATCATCTCGAGGTCGTAGCTGTCGGGGTTGATGGACTGTGTCCGTGCGGCAATCAGACTGCCCGCCACTGTCAGGAGTTGCGCCGCGGCTGCGTTGCGCCCATGGGCGAGGTCGAGCCGCGCATGGACGAGAAGCAAGCGAACGGTTTCAGCGCTGCGATTCCCGGCCGCGAGGGCACGACTTTCGTCCGCGGTCAGCGGGGTCCAGCGGGAGTCGGCGGCGGCGAGATCCTCGCGCTCGAGTGCCGACACAACGGTCATCGCGGGATAGAACGACTGTGACACGAGGGCACCCGCCGCATCCGCCGCTCGCGTGGCGGCCATCAACTCCGGGTCGCCAGCCGGATCGCCCGCCAGGACAGCGGCCGTCGCGCGGCAGCCGGCCGCGAAGAAAGGCGTCTGGAACGCGGGATTCCCGCGCCGGGCATTGGCGACGGCGTCATCCACCAACTCCATCGCCCGACGCGGTTGACCGCCGCCAAGGAGCGAACGACACGCGTTGTGCATCATCGCCCAATACGCGGAAGTGTCGGAGCGCCCGTTCTTCTGCGTGAGCGCGATGACGTCACGCATGACACTCCAGCCGCCGCGATAGTCCCCCGCGAGCATGAGAGCCCGGCCGAGATTGTTGGTCGTACTGGTGTAGCGCGGTTCCCCGTACATGCCGGCGTCGACCAGCATGCGCTGCGCGCTTCTCTCACGGGCGACGGCTTGGCCGTAGTCTCCCTGCGCCTGCCATACCAGCCCGGCAGCATCCGCGCATGAGGCGACCGTTGACGGTGGTGGGTCGTCGACCCGTTGCAGACTGTCGAGGCCTGTCGCCAGCGAAGCCTGTGCGCCCGCGAGGTCCGCGGCGAGCACCAGATCATCGGCGTGGTCGCAGGCAAACTGCGCGGTGATCGTCGGATCGTGCACGCGGGCGTTGATCGCCCGGACATCGCGGATCACGGCCGCGGCCGTATCGTATTCCCCGATGTCGACGTAGCGCCCGGACACATCGACCAGAAGCCATGCCGCGAGCACCGGCGAGCCGGCATAACGTTGCGCAATGAATTCGCGTGCCCGATCGAGACGCCGGCGCACCAGATCGCCGGGGATGCGGCTCACGCTGTCGCCGATGACGAATTCGGTCAGCTCGGACTCGGCCTGGGCGCGCTGCGCGTTCGCTATGGCGCGGTCGCGCTGCGCTCGCGCCGCGAACATCTGCGTGAGCGCCAACACACTGGTGCCGATCAGCGCCAGAGCAATGAGCGTTGCCGATGCGACCGCGCCCCGGTGGCGGCGTACGAATCGAACGGCACGGTAGCCAACCGTGAAGGGCCGCGCCTGCACCGGCTCGTGTGCGAGGAAGCGGCGCAAGTCATCGGCGAAAGAACCGACTCCGTCGTAACGCTCGCCCGGGTTCTTCTCCAGGGCCCGCGCCAGAATGTTGTCGAGATCGCCGAGCGGACGGCGGCGCCCTCCCTCAGCCGCCGCGGCTATGGACGCCCGTGGTGGTGTGTTGGTGAGGGTCGCCCGCATCAGCTCCGCATCGGTAGCCGCAGATGTCGGGCTGGCGGCGAACGGGTGCCTGCCGACGACGATCTCGTAGAGCATGACTCCGAGCGCGTAGACGTCCGTTGCCGTCGTGATCGAGTTGCCGAGCAGCTGCTCCGGCGCGGCGTATCGCGGCGTGAGTCCCGGCAGCAGCGTGCGCGTTGGAGCCGGCTCCGGGCTCGCAGCCACGAGTTTCGCGATGCCGAAATCGAGCAGCTTCACGCTTCCTGCCGTCGTCACCAGCACGTTCGACGGTTTGAGGTCCCGATGCACGATCAGATGGCGGTGGGCGTGAGCCACCGCGTCGGTGACCTCGAGGAAGAGTCTGACTCGAGACGCCGTATCCAGTGCCGCAGCGTCGCAGTATGCGTCGATCGGCTTGCCCTCGAGGTAGTCCAGAACGAGATACGGTTGGCCGGCATCGAGCACGCCGGCATCGAGCAGGCGCGCGATATTGGGATGGTCGAGGCGCGCGAGCAGCCGTCCCTCGAGCAGGAAGCGCTGCTCTCCCGCCTGGCCCAGCCAGGACAGGTGCAATAGCTTGATGGCGACCAGGCCCTCGTAGCGACCATCGGTCCGCCTCGCGCGCCACACGCTTCCCATGCCTCCGTGGCCAATCTCGGCCTCGATCACATAGGGGCCGACGTGACGTCCGATGAGCGTGGTCGGGGCAGCCCCCGACACAGCAGACGAGGCCGCCCGTCCGAGGAAGCTTGCAAATCGCCCGTCCTGCTTCGCACGCAGCACCTGCTCGAGCTCGGCCGCCGCGCTCGGATCCTCGCGCTGCAGCGCAGCGACGTAGGCCGGCCACTCTGCCTCGGGTAACTCCAGAACCCGATCGAGGTGGTGGCTGAGACTCTGCCAGCGTTGCTCTTCGATGCCCGGCATGCGCATCGCCTCAGGTGCCCGTTTCAAGGTCACGAAAGAGCAGCAGGCGCGCCTTTTCCCAGTCGCGCTGCACCGTGCGCTCCGACACACCGCGCAGGCGCGCGATCTCGGCGAACGAGAAGCCGCAGAAATACTTGAGATCGACGACCTCGGCCAGACGCGGATCCAGACGCGTGAGCTCATCGAGTGCATCGGAAAGCCGAGATAGCTGGACCGCGTCAGCGAGCTCTTCGCCGATCTGCGTGCCCAGCCGGGTGATCGCGAATCCGGAGCCGCGCTTGAGCGCCTGCTGCCGCCGGGCGAAATCGATCAGCAGGCCGCGCATGGCGCGCGCGGTGTATC
Organism: uncultured Pseudomonadota bacterium; assembly: GCA_963726045.1. Taxonomy (GTDB): domain Bacteria; phylum Pseudomonadota; class Gammaproteobacteria; order Steroidobacterales; family Steroidobacteraceae; genus 13-2-20CM-66-19. Next base: position 547,083 of record CAVSAZ010000004.1, on the reverse strand, counting down.
CGAGGAATTTGCCCCGCTCCGCGAAGGCGATGCCCTGCCGCTCCGCCAGATTGAGATAGGCCTCGTGGACCAGGGTCGTGGCGCTTACGCCCGTGCCCGGGAAGCGCAGCAGCTCCCGCTCAGCGAGCCGGCGCAGCTCCGCATAGGATGCCGCGAAGAGGTCTTTGTCGTCGCCGGTGCCCGCAGGCTGCCCGACCGCAGCCTGCTCGTCCGGCCAGTCGTCATTCATCTTGGTGCCCCGCTCCCGCGGAGACCTCACGGGACGCCTGCGACAATATGCCCGGGAGCGCAGATCAAGCAATAATATGCAACCATCCGGGGCCGCGAGCGCTTGTCCCGGATGCCCGAGGCTGGTATAAAGCTCGGCTCCCGCGGGGAAGCTCCGGTTTTCCAGCGCCCAAGTAGCTGAATTTTAAGGTCGATTCATATGTCGCGCGTCTGCGAGATCACCGGCAAGGGTCCGGCCGTCGGAAACCGCGTCTCTCACGCGAACAACAAGAGGCGCCGGCGCTTCCTGCCCAATCTGCACCGCCAGCGATTCTGGCTCGAGACCGAGAAGCGCTGGGTCTCGCTGCGCGTGTCCACCAACGGGCTGCGCACGATCGAGAAGAAGGGCATTGACAAGATCGTTGCCGAGCTTCGTGCCAAAGGCATGAAGGTCTGAAGGAGCCCCCATGCGCGAGAAGATCAAGCTGCTGTCTTCGGCCAACACCGGCCACTTCTACGTGACCACCAAGAACAAGCGTCTGCACCCGGACAAGATGGAAGTGCGCAAGTTCGACCCGGTCGCGCGCAAGCACGTCGCCTACAAAGAGACCAAGATCAAGTAGGCTCGAAAGCAAGCCAGGAGCGGCCAGGTCCGAGGGACGAACCCCGTCACGGCGCCGGCCGCGCAAATCGCCGCGAGCGATTTGCGCCAATCAACTAGTCTGGCTCGATGCTGCGCAGGTGCCGGTGGGCGGAAATCCACGCCCCGAGCCAACCCAACGCCATGCCGCCGCCGAAGAGCACGGCCAGTACCTGTCCCGAAGGTCCCTGCAGCGTGTAGCTGCTGCCGTAGAGCTGTGCCAGTGTCGCCACTGACGGGTCCAGCAGCAGCACCGCCGCTTCGAGGATCGCCGCCGCGAGCGCCGCGCCCCCAAGCCCGTAGAGCAGCCCGGTGTAGAGAAACGGCCGGCGCACGAACGCGTTGGAGCCGCCCACCAGCTTCGTCACCTCGATCTCCGCGCGGCGGTTGAGGATCTCCAGCCGGATGGTGTTGCCGACGACCGCCAGCACCCCGGCGCCGAGCATCGCGGCTGCGATCAGCACCAGCCGCCGCAGCACGGCGAGTATGGCGTTGAAGCGCAGCACCCACTCCGTATCGAGCTGCACCACGTCGACCTCCGGCCAGGCGGCGAAATAGTTGCGCAGCGAGTCGAGATCAGCCGCGCTGTTGGCCCCGGCACGCGGCACGACGTGCAGCACGTTGGGCAACGGGTTGGTTTGCAGCGCATCGAGCGCGGCGCCGAAGCCCGAGTACTTGCGAAACTCCGCCAACCCCTGATCCGCCGCGATCACGGTCACCCGCGCGACACCCGGCCGCTGGCGCGCGGCGGCCGCGAGCTGCTGCGCCTTGGCGAGCGCGACGCCGGACTTGAGGTACACCGACATATCGACGAGGTTGCTGAAACCGCCGGTCGCCGTCTGGGCGTTGGTGACGAAGAGGCCGAGCGCGGCCGGCAGCGCCAGTGCGAGACCGATCACGAGCAGCGTCAGGACGGTCGCGAGCGGATTGCGCTTCAGCCTGCCGAGCGAGCCCAGCAGGGCCTGCGCGTGACGGCGTGCCGAAGATGCCCGGCCTCATCGCCTGGCCACCAGGTGCGGCAGGGGGTCGGTGCCGCCGCCGCCGTCTCCTGGCTCTGGACCTCGCCGCTCGCGAGCACGATTTCGCGTTTGGCGAGCTCGCGCACGATGTGTTGGTCGTGGGTCGCCACGAGCACGGTGACACCGACGTCGCTGAAGCGCCGGAAGAGGCGCATCACCTCGAGTGAGAGATCCGGATCGAGATTGCCGGTCGGCTCGTCGGCGATGATCAGCGGCGGCTTGCTGACCACGGCGCGCGCGATACCGACCCGCTGTTGCTCACCGACGGAGAGCTCGGCGGGCAGCATCCGCTCCTTGCCGAGCAGGCCCACCTGATCGAGCGCGGCGCGCACGCGCTTGTCGATCTCCTTCAGCGCCGTTGCCGGCGACGACGAGCGGCAGGGCGACGTTGTCGAAGACCGGCCGGTCGGCGAGGAGCTTGTGGTCCTGGAATACGACACCGATCTGGCGGCGGAAGGCCGGGATGTGGCGTGCCTTCAACGTGCCCGTGCTCTTGCCGTTCACCGTCACGGTGCCGCGCGTCGGCCGCTCGAGGAGCGCGACCAGCTTCAGTACGGTGCTCTTGCCCGCGCCCGAGCGTCCGGTGAGGAACACCATCTCGCCGCTCTCGATCGCTGAGGCTGACATTGGTGAGCGCCTCCCGCCCGTTGGGATAGCGTTTGCTGACGCGCTCGAACAGGATCATCGCGCCGGCTCGCGCGGCCCCTCGACGAGCGCGGCGGCGAACGCGCTGGCATCGAACTCGCCGAAGTCCTGCGGCTGCTCGCCGATGCCGATGAAGCGGATCGGCAGCCCGAGGCGGCGCGCGATCGCGATGACGATGCCCCCCTTGGCGGTGCCGTCGAGCTTGGTGAGCGCAATGCCCGTCACACCGACCGCCTCGTGGAACTGAATGGCCTGCGAGAGCGCATTCTGACCCTGGTTGGCGTCGAGGACCAGCAGCACTTCGTGCGGCGCGGAGGCTTCGACGCGTTGCACGACACGCTTCACCTTCTTCAGCTCCTCCATGAGATGCGACTGGCTGTGCAGCCGCCCGGCGGTGTCCGCCAACAGCACGTCCGACCCGCGCGAGCGTGCGGACTGCACGGCGTCGAAGACGACGGCACCCGGATCGGCGCCCGCGCGCTGCGCGACGAATGCGGCTCCGGAGCGCTCCGCCCAGACCTGCAGCTGCTCGATCGCGGCGGCCCTGAAAGTATCGCCCGCAGCGAGCGTGACGCTGCGGCCCTCGTCCGCCAGTCGCCGGGCAAGCTTGCCGATGGTGGTGGTCTTGCCGGAACCGTTGACGCCCACGACCAGGATCACGAACGGCTTGCTGCTGTCGTCGATCACCAGAGGCCGGGCGCAAGGCTCCAGGATCTCGACGATCGCTTCCCGCAGCGCATTGACCAGCGCCTCGACGTCCGCCAGCTCTTGGCGCGCCACGCGCGCCCGAAGCTTCTTCAGGATGTCCTCAGTGGCCTCGACGCCGACATCCGCGGTGAGTAATCGCGTCTCCAGCTCTTCCAGGATCTGCGCATCGATCTGCCGTCCCTTGAAGAGGTCGGCCAGATCGTATGTGAGCCAGGAGTCGCCGCGGTTGAGGCGGCTGCGCAGCCGCTTGAAGAAGCCTTGGCGCTCCTCGGCCTCGGCGGCGCCGTCTTTGGGTTTGCGTCCGAACATGATGTTTGCAGGTGTAGTCTATCGTAGTGAGTTTCCAATCGACGCGAGTCATCGTAGAGGCACAGGATGTGCCCCGCCGCCGCAGGTGGCGGAGCTGCGGGCAAAAAACCGCGCTTTTTGCCCGCAGCGCGCTGGGCCGGCCAGGTGCCCGGATCCAGCGCTTAGTGACTCCCCCCGAACGCTGCGGATCATCGGTGGTGCCTGGCGCGGGCGCCGTCTGCGCTTTCCGCCCGCGCAGGATATCCGGCCCACCCCCGATCGCGTTCGCGAAACGCTCTTCAACTGGCTCGCAGCCCGCGTGCCGGGCTCCAGCTGCCTCGACCTGTTCGCGGGCAGTGGCGCCCTCGGCCTCGAGGCGCTGTCCCGCGGCGCCGCGCGCGCTCACCTTCGTCGAGCAGCGACCCGACCGCCGCGAGTGCGATCGCGGCCCACCTCGACGAATGGGGCGCGCAGGGCGCGCGGGTCGAAAATGTCGATGCCCGGCGCTTTCTCGATCGCAGGGCCGCCGAGCTTTTCGACATCGTATTCCTCGATCCCGCCCTTCGCCTCGCCACTCCTCGACCGCTACCGCGGGCCGCCTCGAGCAGGGCGGCTGGCTGGCGCCCAACGCCGTCATCTACATCGAGTGCCCGGCGGCTCGGGACCCGCAAGACGCTCTGCCGCGCGGCTGGACATCTCTCAAGAGCAAGCGGGCGGGCGAGGTCGGGTATCATCTCTACTCGCGAGCCGAGAGGGGGACGATAATCGAATGAGCCGCAACGCCATCTATCCGGGCACCTTCGACCCGATCACCAACGGCCACCACGACCTGGTGCGCCGCGCGGCCAGCATCTTCGACCGCGTCATCGTCGCGATCGCCTCCAATCCCAACAAGGCGCCGCTGTTCCCGCTCGATGCGCGCATCGACCTGGCGCGCCGCGTGCTCGATGACCTGCCGAACGTGGAGGTGATCGGCTATTCGGAGCTGACCGTCGAATTCGCCAGCAAGCACGGCGCCACGGTGATCATCCGCGGCCTGCGCGCGGTCTCCGATTTCGAGTTCGAATTCCAGCTCGCCAACATGAACCGCCACCTCGACCGCGACATCGAGACGGTGTTCCTGACGCCGCAGGAACAGTTCACGTTCATCTCCTCTTCGCTGGTGCGGGAAATCGCGGTGTTGGGAGGCGACGTCCATGAGTTCGTGCACCCGATCGTGGAAACCGAGCTCAAAAAGCATCGCAAGGTGAAGTAGCCCGCAGCCTCATTTCTGACACGTCGGGCAGTAATAGGTGGACCTGCCCTGTTGGGTCAACTGCCGGATGAGCGTGCCGCACACCCGGCACTTCTTCCCCGCCCGCTCATAGGCGTAGAGCTTCTGCCGGAAGTATCCGGGCTCGCCGTCCGCGCCCACATAATCCCGCAGCGTCGTGCCGCCGACCTTGATCGCCATCGACAGCACCGCACGCACCGCCTTCACCAACCGCGCGGCCTCCTGCCGCGACAGGCTCTGCGCCCGCCGCCGCGGCCGGATCCTGGCGCGAAAGAGAGCCTCGCTGGCGTAGATGTTGCCGACGCCCACCACCAATCGGCTGTTCATCAGCACCTGCTTGATCGATGTGCGCCGGCGCCGGGTGAGCCGCCACAGATATTCTGCGTCGAACTCCGGATCGAATGGCTCCGGGGCGAGACGGGCCAGCAGCGGATGCAGCCTCGGATCGCCGCTGATGTAATGCAGGCTGCCGAAGCGGCGCGGGTCATTGAACCGCAGCGTCCGGCCCGACTCCAGCAGCAGGTCATAGTGGTCGTGATCGATGCGCGGCGTATCCGCGGGCAGCACGCGCAGGCTGCCCGACATGCCGAGGTGCACCAGCAGCGCGCCCGACTCGAGCTCGAGCAGCAGGTACTTGGCGCGCCGTCCGGTGCCGGTGATCCGCTGGCCGGCGACCTTGGCCGGCAGGTCGTCCGATACCCGCCATCGCAACCGCGGCTCGTAGACGGTCAGCCTCGCGATCCGGCGGCCGGACACGTGTGGATGCACACCCCGCCGCGTCGTCTCGACTTCTGGCAACTCGGGCATGGGTCACGCTTACGGCAGCATCCGGCGCAGCACACGGTCACGCAGGAGATAGTGGTGCGCCAGCGCGGCGGCGGCGTGAAGGCCAGCGACGATGAGCACGACGTCGGCGCAATCACCGTGCAGCTCCCCAAGGATTCCCCTGAGCGCCCGGTCGCCGGGGACCAGGATGCTGGCACCGTCATAGCGGGGCGCGGGCGCAGCTGTCTGGGACTGCATGGGCTCTACCTGAGACTCTACCGAGGGCAGAGGGTACGCGATTCGGTGCCCGGCCGTGCGCCCGCTCCTTCGATGACCGGTAGGCCCCTCCTAAGGGGGATGCCGGGTCCGGCTGGCTGGGCGCAAGCTTCTGTACCACAAGGGGAAAAGGCTGAGCCAGGGAACTTTTTTGGCCCCTTAGCACTCCAATGCTGCGAGTGCTAAAATCACTGCCCAATGACCTTGGAGACTGCATGACCGCTAATACCGCATTGATCGCCCGCCCTGGTGATCTGGCGCTCGCCGGTCCGGTCGGGAGCCTGGATGCCTACCTCGATCGCGTGAGCCGAATCCCGGTACTGACCCGGGAAGAAGAGCGCGACCTGGCGGAGCGCTTCCGCTTCGACAACGACCTAGACGCCGCCCGCAAGCTAGTGCTGTCCCACCTGCGCTTCGTGGTGCACATCGCGCGCGGGTACAGCGGTTATGGTCTGCCCATCGGCGATCTGATCCAGGAAGGCAACGTTGGCCTGATGAAGGCCGTGAAGCGCTTCGATCCCGCCCTCAATGTGCGGCTGGTGTCTTTCGGGGTGCATTGGATCCGTGCCGAGATACACGAGTACGTGCTGCGCAACTGGCGGCTGGTCAAGATCGCCACCACCAAGGCGCAGCGCAAGCTGTTCTTCAACCTGCGGCGGATGAAGAAGAACCTGACGTGGCTCTCCGCGGAGGAGACTGCGGCGGTTGCGCGCGACCTCGGCGTCACGCCGACCGAAGTAACGGAAATGGAGAAGCGGCTGTCGGCGCGCGATATGTCGTTCGACCCGACGCCGGAATCCGACGAAGAGGAAACGTACAGCCCGGCTGCTTACCTGTCGGCCCCGAATGCGGATCCGGCGGAGAGCGTGGAAAGCGCGGAGTGGGAAGATGACTCCTCCACGCGCCTGCACGACGCGCTCGAGCAGCTGGACGATCGCAGCCGCGACATCGTGCAGCGCCGCTGGATGACCGAGGATAAGGCCACCCTGCACGAGCTGGCTGACAAGTATGGCGTCTCCGCGGAGCGGATCCGTCAGATCGAGTCGAGCGCCCTGGGCAAGCTGAAAGGCTATATGGGACCGGAGGCGGTAGCGGCCTGACCCCCGGCCGCCGCCTGTACCGCCGCCGCGACCCGCTCGTGCATGGCCTTGTCGAGCGGGCCAGGCACCAGGGCATCCCCTTCCGCTGAGTCGGCGATCGTCCGGGCGGCGGCCACCAGCATTGCATCCGTGAAGCAGGGCGCGCGAGCGGCCAGCGCGCCCTTGAACAGGCCCGGGAAGGCGAGCACGTTGTTGATGCCCTTGCCGTCGGCCGCGAATGCGGCGCCGTGCTCGCGCGCCGCCAGCGGTTCGATCTCCGGGTCCGGGTTCGATAGCGCCAGGATCACCTGACCCGGCCGTACCCACTCGGGCCTGATCAGACCTCTGACACCCGTGGTCGCGATCACGATGTCGGCGCGCTGCATGATCGACTGCAGTGTCGCGCCCTCGCCGCCCAGCGCCACGAGTCGCGCCACGGCTTCGGGGTTGCGGTCGGCACCCAGCAGGCGCTTTGCGCCGCCGGCACGCAGCAGCCGCGCGATCCCCAGACCCGGCGGCGCCCAGCCCGACCTGTCCGATCAGGCTCTCCTCCCAGCTCTTGCCGGCGCGGCGCGCGGCGTTGGTCAGCGCTGCCAGCGCCACCACCGCCGTCCCGTGTTGGTCGTCGTGCAGCACCGGCTTGTGCAGCCGCTCGCGCAGCAACCGCTCGATCTCGAAGCACTCGGGTGCGGCGAAGTCCTCGAGCTGGATGGCGCCGAAGGAGAGGTGGATGCTGGCAATGATGTCGACGACCCGCTCGGGCTGCCGCTCCTGCAGCAGGATGGGCACGGCTGACAGCCCGACGAGATCGGCGAAGAGCGCCGCCTTGCCCTCCATGACCGGCAGGCCGGCGAGCGGCCCGATGTTGCCCAGCCCCAGAACCGCCGTGCCGTTCGTGATGACCGCCACGGTGCTGTCGATGCTGGTGAACTCCCGCGCAGCCTGCGGGTCCTTCTGAATGGCGAGACACACCCTGGCAACGCCAGGCGTGTAGATGTCGCGCAGCACCTGCAGCGTGTTGATGGGCAGACTGGCGATGGTGCGGATCTTGCCGCCGCGATGGCGGTTGAAGACCCGGTCGGATTTGCCGATGAAGCGCGCCGTCGGCAGGCTGTCGATACGCGCGTAGAGACTGCGATCGCCTCCTCGTCCATCTCCAGGGTGATTTCCCACAGGGTCCGACCCTGGTCGCGGCGGATCGCGACCAGATGCTCGATGGTGAGGTCGGCCTCGGCGATGACCTGCAGCACTTTGGCCAGGCTTCCCGGCTGGTGGACGGTCTCGACGATCAGGATCTCGGGTATTTTCATCAGGGGGGCGACGATACCAGCGCGGCGCCAGCCCGGCCACGGCCGCGAGCAATGCGTCCCATGCCCTTATAATCGCGCCCATGAAGCGCCTCATTGCGATCGTGGAAGACGAGCCGGCCATCCGTGACAACTACGCCGCCGCGTTTACGCGGGAGGGCTACCTCGTGAAGACCTACGGCAACCGCGCGCAGGCCATGGCCGCATTTGCCGCGCGCCTGCCGGACCTCGCGGTGATCGACATCTCGCTCGAGGATGAGCCGGAGGGCGGCTTCGAGCTCTGTCGCCAGCTGCGGGCGCTGTCGGCCGAGCTGCCGATCATCTTTCTCACCGCGCGCGACTCCGAGCTCGACGCGGTATCGGGGCTGCGGCTCGGGGCGGACGATTTCCTGACCAAGGATCTCAGCCTGGCGCATCTCAGCGCGCGGGTGAACGCGCTCTTTCGCCGCGTCGAGGCGCTGCGCAAGCCCCCCGATGAGCAGGAGCAGAGGGTGCGCCGCGGCCCCCTGACGTTGGACGCCGAGCGTATGCGCGTGGAGTGGAACGGGCAGGTGGTGCTGCTCTCACTGACCGAATTCTGGATCGTGCACGCGCTGGCCCGCCACCCGGGCCACGTGAAGAACCGCCAGCAGTTGATGGACGCGGCCAACGTAGTCCTCGACGACAACACGATCACATCGCACGTGAAACGCATCCGGCGCAAGTTCCAGAGCCTCGATCCGGCGTTCGATGCCCTGCAGACCGTCTACGGGATGGGTTACCGCTGGGTCGAGTGAGCCGGCGATGTCACTGCGACTGAAGCTGCTGTTGCTGGGTCTCGCGACCCTGGTACTGCCCTGGGACGGCATTCGCTACGCGCGTGAGATGGAAGCGGCGCTGCGGCAGAGCGAGCAGCACGAGTTGCAGGCGGTATCGGAAACCATGGCCGCCTCGCTCGAGGGCCGGATGGATCTGCTATATCGCTCGCCGACCGAGCCGGCGCCCGCCAACACGGGGCCCGACGATCTCACGCCGCTCGTCCTGACGGCGCCGCCCTACATCGATGGCTATCCGGACGACTGGCCTCGTGATCCGGGCGCATGGCGATACTACGGCACGGGCGCGCACCGCTTCGGCATCCTGACCGGCGTCGACGATCGGATGCTCTACGTGCTGCTCGAAGTGCGCGATCCGCACCTCGTTTTCGACGCGCCCGGCGCCAGCTCGCTCGACTCCTCGGCGCTCGGCGACCGTGTGTGGATCGGCTACGAGGATCCGGAGGGGGTCCAGGAGCAGGTGTTTCTCGCGCTGACCGGGCCCGGGCCCATCATTGCGCGCCGCATCGAGGCGGGCGAGTACGGGGAGGAGACCGCCGTGGAGGACCCACGCATCGTCGGGGCGCTGCAGCCCAACCCTGGCGGCTATGACGTCGAGGTCGCCATGCCGCTGTCGATGGTGGGCAGGCAATTCGGGGTGCTGCTCGACGATCGCGACCGGCGCGGCATCGACCCCGCTGAGCTATGGCACTCTGCGCAGCAGCGATCTGCATACGCTGGGTGAGCTGATCGTCGCCGCGCCGTCGCTGACGCCTTATCTCGCGCAATTCATGCAGCCCGGGATGAGGCTGTCCGTGACCACGCCGGGCGGCGCCGTTCTGGCGCAAGCGGATGAGCTGGCGGTGCCGGGAGTGCTGGCGCCGGAGCCCGGGATCCTGACACAGATCTACCGCCGGTTCGTCGATCGACGCGGCGAGCCGCAGTTCATCGACTCGGCGGCACCCATCTATGACACCGGCCATCACGAGATGATCGGGGAGCTCCAGGTCACGCAGGCGGCGAATCGCTGGGAAGGGCTGCGGGACCGCGCGCTGACCCGCATGCTGGACGTGACGCTGGTCACGAGTGCGATCGCGGTTATTGTCATGTTCGTGTTCGCGGCCCACCTGGCGGTGCGGCTGTCGCGGCTGCGCCGGGCGAGCGAGACCGCACTGACCCGCGAGGGACTCGTGACCCAGTTCCCGGAAACGGCAGCGCCGGATGAGCTGGGCGATGTGGCGCGCAGCTTCTCCCGCCTGATGCGCCGCCTTAACGAGTACACCGGCTACCTGCGCTCGCTCGCGGGCAAGCTGGCGCACGAGATCCGCACGCCGCTCACCATCGTGCGCTCTTCGCTCGAGAACCTCGAATCCGAGGAAGTGTCGCCCGCCGGCGCGGCAGTACCTCGAGCGGGCGCGCCAGGGGAGCGAGCGTCTGAGTGCGATTCTGGTGGCAATGGGCGCTGCCACACGGGTCGAGGAGGCCATCGGCAATGCAGATCGCTTCCGTTTCGACCTGACGCCGGTGATCTCGTCGGCGGTAAGTGCGTACGGAGTCGCATTTCCGGAGCGCCGCTTCGCTGCCGAGTTGCCGTCAGAGCCGCTCGAGATCGAGGGTGCGCCCGACCTGATCGTGCAGCTTCTCGACAAGCTCATCGACAATGCCGTTGACTTCAGTCCCGCCGGTGCCACGATCACCGTGCGTCTGCGGCGCGAGCCCGCTGCCGCTGTGCTCGAAGTCGACAACCCCGGACCGCCGCTGGCGCCCGAGGTCCGCGGGCGCCTCTTCGAATCGCTCTGGCAGTCGCGCAGCGGCAGCGACAGCCGGCCGCATTTCGGGCTCGGTCTCTACATCGTGCGGCTGATCGCCGAGCACCACCGCGGAGGCGTCGCCGCCACAGATCTGCCCGGTGGCGAAGGCGCTCGTTTCGGCGTGCGGCTGCCGCTCGCGGAGACCCCGCTGTTGCCCAATTACAACGACAAAGTCAAGCTGGAATCGGTATGATTTTCAGTGAGAGAGCAGCGGGTGATGCGTACACGCCAATACTCGCGGAGGGACGGATAACGAAGCAGAAATCCGGAGGTCGACGCGGGCACGGGTGAAGGCAGCCGCAACTTTTGCAGTGGTTGTCAGGAACGAAAAGCGCGTGGATTGACACGCGGGCCTCGAGATTGGGCCGGGGCGCAAGCTCCAGCGTTTCAGCCGACTCAAATAGATGTCCGTGACGCAAGCTGACAGCGAACTACCGGAACATGTCCCATAAAAATCAGCCCGCTGAGCAATCAGCGGGCTTTTTTTATGGGCGCGAATCGCTCATTCGCAGAGGCTTTCCAGATAGCCCTGCGCCACCGGCGACAACCGCTTCAGCGCCAGCGCGCGCGCCTTGGGCGCATCGACGATGTACTCCAGCGGGCCCGAGACCAGCATCTGCCGGATGCGCGGATGACGCGCCGACGCCCGCGCCATCTTGTTGAGCACGGTGAAGCCGCGGTTGATCTTGTCTCGGGAGGCCCGGTTCTGCTCGATCGAGCGGGCCAGATACTGACCGAAGCGCGCGTAGAGAAAATAATCGTCATCCCCGACCTGGAAGCGCGCTTCGGCGAAAAAGTCGGGAAAATTCTTCTCGAGATACGAGTTGACGTTGCGAAGAGAGGGCCCAGGGTCGCTGTCAGTCGACGCTTGTCTCGTCTTCATTTAGGTTGTCACACCTCCAAAGTCTGAGATCCGCCAGCGCTAGAGGAAAGACCCCGGAAACGGTCCGGACGACCATCGCTGGACGCCGCGGGCGGTACCACACCCCGTGACGCGGCGCGGATGTTGAGCCAGCGCAACCGGCATTGCAATACCCGTGCCCAGAAATTCACACTGCGTCAACAGGAAGTATAATTCATCCATGGACGAAGCTCTCGAAGTACGCCGGTTCTGGTTCGGAAAGCTGCCGCTGAAGCCCGACGGCGTGAGCGAGCGCATGGCGCTTTGGTTCGGCACCGCCGCCGAGGAGCAGCAGGCCGACGAGCTCGTGCGCTCTCGCTTCGGCCCGCTCATCGAGCGCGCGGCCGCGGGTGAGCTCGGCGCGTGGGCCGATAGTCCGCGACGCCGGCTCTCCCTCATCCTGCTGTTGGATCAGTTCCCGCGCCACGCTTACCGCGGCACCGGGCGCGCTTTCGCCACGGATCGGGAAGCGCTGGCGCTGACGCTCTCGGGAATGCAATCGGCCGCGGATGCGGCGCTGTCGCCGCGTGGAGAGGATCTTTTTCTACATGCCGCTGCAGCACGCGGAACTGCGCGATGCGCAGGAAGAGTCCGTGGCGGCCTACCGCCGGCTGGTCAACGAAGCGCCGGCGGAGCTCGCCGCGATGTTCACGCAGCGCGCTCGAGGCGGCGGAGCAGCATGGCGCCATCGTGGCGCGCTTCGGCCGCTTCCCCCATCGCAATCGCGCGCTCGGGCGCGCCAACACGGCCGAGGAAGAGGCGTACCTCGCCCAGATGGCGATAGCTTCGGCCAGTGAGCCGCTCAGCCGCTTGCCAAAGCCGCTCCAGGCGGCGGATCTGCCGCTCGAGGTCGCGCTGGACTTCCAACAGCTCCACCGCCAGCACCGCGCCGCTGAGGTTGATTCCGAGGTCGCGCATGAGGCGGGCCGCCATTGCCAGCCGCGGCACCGCCGCCGCCGGCAGCTGCCACTCCTGCGGCGAGTAGCCCCGCGTCGACACGAAGCCGAGGTCGGCGAGCTCGATCACGGCCTCCAGATCGATACGGCAGAGCCGGCAGAACTCGCCGGCGGCGATCCATTCGGCGTTACCCACCACGCAGACTTCGCGCATTTCCACGGTGTCGGTCACGGCGTCACCTCCCGAGGTCGGCGCGCGGATCGAATCCGCCGAGCTTCGCGCGCATGTCCTCGTACAACGAGCGCGCCTCGGGAGAGTTTGCCGGCGGCAGAACGACTTTGAGCTGCACGTACTCATCGCCCGGCGGCTGACCGGGCAGGCCGCGGCCCCGTAGACGCAGCTTCTGGCCGGACTGCGCGCCTGCCGGAACCTGCATGTCGACAGCGCCCACCGAGCGTCGGCACAGTGACCGTCGCCCCGAGCGCCGCTTCCCACGGCGCGATCGGAAGTGTCAGCGTGACATCCCGCGCCTCCACCTGATACAGGCTATGCGGGCGGATGTGCACCTCCAGATACAGGTCGCCGGCGCGACCGCCGCCGGGCGGCGTCTCGCCCTGGCCCGCCAGCCGAATGAGCTGGCCATCGGTGACGCCCGGCGGGAATGGTGACGCGCACCGAATGCGACGCGGACCTCCAGTGTTCCGTCCGGCTTCAGCTCCGGCCTCTTCAGCTCCAACGTTCGCGCGCCGCCGCCGAAGGCCTCTTCGAGGTCGAGGTCGATGCGGGCATGATGGTCGCGGCCCGGCCTGCTGCTGTCGCCGCCCGGTCGCGCCGAAAGAACTGGCGCCGCCGAACAGCGAGGAGAAGAAGTCGCTGAACCCTTCCTCCTCGAAGACGTGCGCGCCGCCGCCTTGTGCGCCGGCGCCGCGCGGGCGGCCGCCACCGCTGAACTCGAAGCCGCTCGCCCACTCCGGCGGCGGTCGGAACTGCTGACCGGACTTCCACTCGCTGCCGAGCTGATCGTAAGCGGCGCGTTTCTCCGGGTCCTTCAGCACTTCGTAGGCTTCCTGTACTTCCTTGAACTTCTGCTCGGCGTCCTTCTCCTTGCTGACGTCGGGATGGTACTTGCGCGCCAGGCGGCGGTAGGACTTCTTGATGTCCTCGGCGGCGGCCGTGCGGGCCACGCCCAGAATCTTGTAGTAATCCCGATATTCCATGAGCGACGCGGCCCTCGCCGACAAGGTTGTAAGGTGGTGAGTCGCGACATGGGGGCGGCGCCGGCAAAGCCAAGCCCCGGCGCTTGAATCGCGCGCCCGCGACCCCACCCAGCCGTCATGAGCACCGAGACCCGCGCCGCCGATAGCCTGCTGGTAGCCTGCCCGCAGTGTCAATCGATCGTCCGCGTGCCCGATACGCGCGCCGACGAGCACCCCAAGTGTCCGCGCTGCAAAGCGGAGGTCCTGGCCGGCGAGCCGGTAGCGTTGGATGCCGCCTCCTTTGCCGCACACGTCGAGCGCGCGACCCTGCCCGTACTGGTGGATTTCTGGGCACCCTGGTGCGGGCCGTGCCGGATGATGGCGCCGGTGCTCGACCGCACGGCGGCGCAGCGCGCCACCGGTCTCAGGATCGCGAAAGTCAACACGGACGAGCAGTCGGAGCTTGCCGGACGCTTCGGCATCCGCAGCATTCCGACGCTGATCCTCTTCCGCCACGGACGCGAGATCGCGCGCCAGTCCGGAGCAGTCGACGCAACCGCCCTGTCGCGGTGGCTCGACCACGCTCTCGCCTAGGCCACCCTACCCCCCTCGAGGGCGATTTCGGTCTGCCGGCGCCCGCGGCGCCGCGAATTCCGGGTCGGTCAGCGCGATCTGCGACACCGGCCCATACTCGCCGAGCGGCACCCCTGATTCGCGCCGCATCCCCGATGGCCACCACGGCGACCGAGTCGGCGCGCGGGAACGCTTCCTCGATCACCGCCTGCGCCTCGCGCCACTCCGACCGCGGCGAGCTGCGCCGGATAGTCGTCGATGTAACCCTTGCCGAGCCCGTAGAGCTCGATCTCGCCCAGCATTTCCGCCCAGTCGGCGGCGGTCTCCAGGCCGAGCGGGTACTGGCCGAGCGTGTAGGCGCGGGCGGAGTCGAGCATCTCGCGCGTCACGCCCTCGTGCCTCAGGCGCTCGAGCGTCCGCAGCGCGAGATCGAGCGCCCTGCCGGTGTTCTCCGTCTGGGCGAAGGAGCGGAGCGCGAACTCTCCGGGGACGCTGCCGCGCGCGAAGCCCGAGCGGGCTCCGTAAGAAAGGCCGGATTTGATCCGCAGCTCGGTGTTGAGCAGCGAGGTGAAGCGGCCGCCGAACAGAGTGTTGACCAGATCGAGCGCGGCGCGGCGCGGGTAGCGCCTGTCGACACCCACGTTGCCGATCCAGAAGTAGGTCTGCGCCGACCCGGGGAAGTCGACCAGCAGCACGCGCCGGCCGGCGAGCGCACGCGGGCGGGCGAGGACCGGCGGCGGCGCGGGTGTGCGCGGCCAGCGCGAGAAGCTGTCGGCGGCCATCCGCGCGAGCAGGTCCGCATCGATGTCGCCCGCCAGGACGAGAATCAGGCGCTCGCCGCCGAATTGCCCCTCGTAGTAGCGCAACACGTCATCGCGGTCGATGGCGGCGAGCGAGGCCTCGCTGCCGAACACCGGCCGGCCGTAAGGGTGATCCCCGAACAGGAGCGCCCGGCCGTAGGTGCCGATGAGCTCCGCCGGATCGGAATCCTTCGCCGCCTTGATGAGCTCGATGTGGCGCGCCGCCAGCTCCTCGAGCTCCTCCGCCTGCAGCAGCGGTCGCAGCAGCGCATCCGCCAGCAGCTCCAGCATCAGTTGCTGGTCGCGCGCGAGGAACTGTCCGCGGACGCTGATCGCCTCCGGGCCGGCGCCGGCGCCGAAGCTGCCGCCCACCCCCTCGACCACATCGGCGAACGCGTAAGCGTTGCGCTCGCCCGCTCCCTTTTCCAACAGTCCGGCAACCAGGGAAGCCACGCCGGGCCTGGAAGCGGGATCGCTCAGACCCGCCGCCGCGCAGCGACGGCGTTGAATGCCACGAGCGGAACGTCGTGGCGCGGCACCAGCACGAGCGCGACACCGTTGCCGAGCGAGAGCCGTTCGTGCGCCGGCACCCGCACCGTCATGAGCCGGCGCTCACGGGCGCAGCGCCCGCGGCCATGCCCGGGCTCCTCCGCAGGTACCAACACCCCGAGCGTGCGGCGCCTCTCGTCGAGGATTTCCGCGGCGACGGCACGCAACTCCTCGGTGGACACCGCCGCGATCCGCGCCGGCGCATCGAACAACAGCGACCAGTCGCCGTGGAACACCTCGTACTCACCGAGCAGCTGCGCCTTGCCGTCGATGGCGGCGAGCTTCTTCCACAAGCCCACCGTGGCCAGATTGCGCGCCCGCTCGAGCTCCGCCTCGGTGACGCCGTCCGCGGCGACCGCCGCCAGCTCTGCATCGAGCGCCTGCCGCGCCTCCTCCGGATCCGCGCCTTCCGGCAGCGTCAGCGACAACCACAGCAGACCGGGATCGAATCCCTCCTGCCAGTGGCCGCCGACCTCGATCGCGAGCTGGCGGTCCTCCACCAGCGCGCGGTGCAGCCGCGAAGCGTCACCCTCCACGAGGGCGGAGAGAAGCAGATTCACCGCCGGTGCGCGCGGATCGGCCGCGCGCGGCGCCTTGTAGGCGCATTGCAGCAGCGGTGTCTGCGCCTTGCGCCGGATCAACACGCGGCGCTCGCAAAGCTGCTCCGGCTCCACGGCGCGCACCGGCGGCGCCGGCGCCTGCGCCGGTATCGGCTCGAAGAAACGGCGGACCAGCGCCAGCGGCCCCAGCGACGTCCACGTCGCCCGCCAGCGCGAGTGTCAGATTGTTGGGCGCGTAGTAGGTACGGTAGAAGGACTGCAGGTCCTGCAGCCGCCAGGACTGGATGTCCGCCGGCCAGCCTATCGTCGGGAACCGATACGGGTGCGCGACGAAGGCCGTCGCCTGCACCTGCTCCGCGAGCAGCGCCGTGACTGTTGTCCTCGACGCGCAGCCGCCGCTCCGAAGCGACGACGCCGCGCTCGCTCTCGATCACCTCCGGCTTGAAGGCGAGATGCGCCACCCGATCCGACTCCAGGTCGAGCACGAGCTCGAGGGCGCTCGCGGGGAACCAGTCCTGGTAGACGGTGACATCGTCGCTGGTGAAGGCGTTGTTGGCCCCGCCCCGGGCCTCCATCAAGCGGTCGAACTCCCCGGGCGGATGGCGGCTGGTGCCGTTGAACATCATGTGCTCGAAGAAATGCGCCAGCCCGGTGGCGCCGGGCGTCTCGTTGCGGCTGCCGGCGCGCACCCAGTTATAGAGCGCGACGTTCGGGATGTTGCGTACCGGCCAGATGATCACGCGCATGCCATTGGCCAGGGTAGCAGCGCGCACTGCGTCGCGTCCTGACATGCGGAGCAGCCGTGGATCCGGCGCCGGTTCGAGCGGAGCAGCGGCTATGGTCATGAGGTTGATTTCGCGCCACCGCGGGTATGCGCTTTGCTGTAGATGCGGTGATGTCTGCTGCCGATACCGTTCTGCGCATCGCGCAGGTTGCACCTCTCTACGAGAGTGTCCCTCCAAAGCTCTACGGCGGGACGGAGCGAGCCGTCTCTTATCTGACGGAAGAACTCGTGCGCCAAGGGCATGAGGTAACGCTGTTCGCGAGCGGTGATTCCATCACTGCGGCCGAGCTGGTGACCGTGAGCGAGCGCGCCCTGCGTCTCGGGCGCGAGGCGGCCGCGGATGTTGCGCTGCACACGCTTCTCATCGAGCAGGCGTTCGCGCGCGCCGACGCGTTCGATGTGATCCATTGTCATACCGACAGCATTCACCTTCCGCTCGCGCGGCGTTGTCCGGTGCCCGTGATCACCACGCTCCATGGCCGACTGGATGTCAGCGGGCTCGGCGCGCTGTACCGGGCGTACGCGGAGTTGCCGCTGGTCTCGATTTCCAATGCCCAACGCACGCCGTTGCCACGGGCGAGCTGGGCAGGAACCGTCTATCATGGGTTGCCCCTCGAGCTGCACCGTCCGCATTATGACGCGGGAAGGTACCTCGTGTTTCTTGGGCGCATCTCACCCGAGAAGCGCTTGGATCGCGCCATCGCGATCGCCCCACGGGCGGGGTTGCCGCTCAAGATCGCGGCCAAGGTGGATGCGGCCGATCACGAGGTTTTGCTTTGGAAATCAAGCCGTTGCTCGCCACGCCCGGTGTCGAGTACCTGGGCGAGGTCGATGAGGCCGCAAAGGGGGAGCTGTTGGGCGGAGCGCTGGCGCTGCTCTTTCCCATCGACTGGCCGGAGCCCTTCGGCCTCACCATGATCGAAGCCATGGCCTGCGGCACCCCGGTGATAGCATTCGCACACGGTTCGGTCGCTGAAGTCATCGATCCGGGGGTTACCGGGTTCATCACCTCCAGCGTCGACGAGGCCGTTGGCTGTCTCGAGCGCGCACGCCACCTCGACCGGAATGAGTGCCGGCGGCAATTCGAGCGCCGCTTCAGCGCCTCCCGCATGGCGCGGGACTATTGCAACATCTATCGAAACTTCCGGGGATCGCGATGTCAGAGGACATGAACCCGACAGCAACCGAGTTCCGCATCCTGGCGCCGGAAGTGCCGGTGCCGGAACGTACCTTCGTGCTGAAGCAGGACGATACCTTCGGCGTATTCAACGACTTCGGCGACATCGCAACCGGCGCGCGGCACGAGGAGGGGCTGTATCACGAAGGCACGCGCTTCCTGTCGCGGCTGGCGCTCAAGCTGGCGGGCAGCCGGCCGCTGCTGCTCTCCTCTGCCGTGCGCCGCGACAACCTGCTGCTGGGGGTGGACCTGACAAACCCCGACTTCCATCTCGACGGCAACAAGCTGCTGCCGCGCGGCTCGCTGCACATCTACCGCTCGAAGCTCATCTGGAACGGCGTCTGCTACGAGCACATCCACGTGCGCAATTTCACTCGCACGCCACTCGACATCGCGCTGTCGCTCGAGTTCGCGGCCGACTTCGCCGACATCTTCGAGGTAAGGGGCGAGCAACGCCGGAAGAGGGGACAGCTGCAGGAGCCCCGGGTGACCGCGGATGCGGTCGAGCTCGCCTACGAGGGGCTGGACGGTGTCACGCGGCGGACCCTGATCGAATGTCAGCCGCGGCCGCGGCACATCTCCGGCTCCGAGCTGCAGCTCGCGGCACCTCTCGCGGGCCGCTCGGAGCTGGTGTTCGAGGTCAAGGTGAGCTGCTCGGTCGCTGAGCGGCGCGCGCCGGCGCTGTCATTCCAGGCGGCGCTCACCGGCGCCGAGCAGTGCCAGGCCGACGGCTCCAGGCTGCTCTGCTGCGTCGAGACTTCCAACGACCAGTTCAACAGCTGGATGACCCGATCGGCGGCCGATCTCAACATGCTGCTGACAGAGACGGGCTCGGGTCTCTACCCATATGCGGGCGTTCCCTGGTTCGCTACTACTTTCGGCCGTGACGGCATCATCGCGGCGCTGGAATGTCTGTGGTTGGCGCCGCAGATCGCGCGCGGCGTACTGTCGTTTCTGGCCACGACCCAGGCGACGCGCGAGCAGCCGGAACGGGATGCGGAGCCCGGCAAGATCCTGCATGAAGCGCGCCGCGGCGAGATGGCTGCGCTCGGTGAGATTCCCTTCGGCCGCTATTACGGCAGCGTCGATGCGACCCCCCTGTACGTCATGCTGGCGGGAGCGTACTGGCGGCGCACCGACGACCTCGCATTCATCGAGACGATCTGGCCCAACATCTGCGCGGCGCTGACCTGGATCGACCGCTACGGCGATCGTGACGGCGATGGTTTCGTCGAGTATCAGCGGCGCACGCCGCAAGGGCTGCAGCAGCAGGGCTGGAAAGACTCGAGCGATTCGGTGTTCCACGCCGACGGGCACCTGGCGGAGGGCCCGATCGCTCTATGCGAGGTGCAGGCGTACACCTACGCGGCGCGTCTCGCCGCAATGGCGCTCGCGCAGGCGCTCGGTCACGACGATGTGGCGCGCACCCAGCGCGCGCAGGCGCGCGCCCTCCAGGAACGCTTCCGTGCCCGTTTCTGGTGCGCGGAGCTCGGCCTCTACGCGCTGGCACTCGACGGCCACAAGGAGCCTTGCCGGGTGCGCGCCTCCAATGCCGGCCAGTGCCTGTTCTGCGGTATCGCCAGCCCCGAGCACGCCGAGTCGATTGCCCGTGTGTTGGGTCAGGACACCTTCTTCACCGGCTGGGGCGTCCGCACGCTCGCCGACCGCGAAACGCGTTACAACCCGATGTCATATCACAATGGCTCGGTCTGGCCGCACGACAATGCCTTGATCGCGGCGGGTGTCGCGGAATCGCCGTCGAAGGAGCTGGCCGTCAGGATCCTGTCCGCGCAGCTCGATGCCGCGACGTACTTCGAGTCCGCCCGCCTGCCCGAGCTTTTCTGCGGTTTCCGGCGCCGCGAGGGCAAGGCGCCAACGAGTTACCCGGTGGCCTGCTCGCCGCAGGCGTGGTCGGCGGCGGCCGTGTTCGCGATGCTGCAGGCTTGCCTGGGGCTCACGATCGATGCGGCAGCGCGCCAGATCGCTTTCCGCCATCCGCAGCTGCCGCCGCGGGTCGAGCGCGTATCGATCCGCAATCTCATGGTGGGCGATAGCGCCGTGGACCTCGTGCTGCACCGCTACACCGGCGCGGTCGGGCTCAACGTCGAGCGCCGTTCCGGCAAGGTCGATGTGGCCATACTGACCTGACTCGGCGCCGGCGAGACAAAAAAATATGCGCCGCGCGCGGGGGAAGGCGCGTCGCGGCGCATGAGAAAAGCGAACACCGGGGAAGTTGTTCGCACTTGCAAGACGTCGCCTCGCAGAGGGCGGCGCCTGTGGGCGGGTTGGAGCAAAGCTCGTGCCAGCGAATCTTTGCCATGTAAAACAATTACTTAGGCCGTCAACGCCGGCCGCCGCCGGGTGACGCGAATTGTCAGGTTGTGACGGCTGACCGCCGCTTACGGCAACGGCAGACAACCCTGCGCGTGCTGTTGCAGCTGCCGGCAGAGCTGGCGCGCCGCGGACTGACTCGCGACGCTTGCCTCCAGCCTGTAAAGTTGACGTCCTGACACGGTGACCGGGACGATGACGCGAAGTCAGTGCCGCGAGCTGCGGGCCGAAGCTGGCCGCGAGTTGTCGCCATGCTGCGCGGGCGTTGGCGTCACTGCTGAAGGCACCGAGCTGCACCGCGAAGTTGGATCGCGCGGCCGATGGCGATGGCGATGGCGATGGCGATGGCGATGGCGGCGAGGAAACGGTGGTCGGGGTGGCGGTATCGCTCGGCGGGACGGTTATGACGGCTGCGGGCGTCGTCGCGGCGGTGCCCTTGGGCGCGGCCGCGAGCGCCTTGCTCTCCATCCTGATGCGGGCATCGCCGGACCAGGTGCCGTTGGGATATTTCGTCAGGTAGTCCTGATATGCGGCCGCGGTGTTCGTTCGCGCAGCCTGCTGCCACACCGCCGCCTCCGTCAGCTGCGCGCTGCGCTGGCGTGCGACGCCGGCAAGCTCGCTGTCGGGGTGTCGCCGCGCGAAGACGTCATAGGCCTGGGCAGTACCGGCCTGCTGCGCCGCGCGCCAATCCTGCTGGGTCCGGCTGCAGCCGGCAAGCAGAGTCAAGATGACTGCGACCGTAATCGGACCTGCCGCACGATACGTGAATCTCATCGACACCCCTGGGGAAGCTTCCCCCTATTATGGTCAAACGATGAATGAAACGCCCAAGCGCCGTTTGCTCGACCGGCTGGGAGCCTCGCCGACACTGGTCGCGGCGAGCTGTCAGTTCACCGGCGATGTCGAGACTGACGGACCGCTGCTCCTGTGCGGCTCGATCCGCGGCGACGGCCGCGTCGGCGGCGCGCTGAGCCTCACCGCGGGCGCGCATTGGCAAGGCGAAGTGCACGCCGCGGCGGCAGTTATCTCCGGAAGCTTCACCGGGCGCCTGGTCATCGAAGGAAAACTCGAGATCGGCTCCTCCGCGGTGATCCACGCCGACATCGTGGCGCATGCCGTCGCGATCGCGCGCGGCGCGGTGGTCGACGGCGACATGACAGTCACCGGCGGCCAGCCGGTCGTGCATTTCGAAGAGAAGCGCCATCACGGCCACGGCAAGGGCCGCTCGACTAAGCGCCGGTGAGCACCGGATCGAGAGCCGCCGGCGGCTCGCCGGCATCGAGCTCCGCGAGAATTCGCCGCTCCACCCAGGTGGGACCGGTGAGCCGGTCGAGGAATCCGCAGTGGCCGCCGAACCGTGTCACCACGATGCGCAGCGCCGGCGGCTGCGCCAACCGCTCCAGACCACCCGCGGGTATGATGGGATCATCGAGCGAGGTGAAGATGGTGCTCGGCACCTCCAGCCCCCGCAACCGCTCGCCGGTGATCGAGTAGCCGTCGAGATACTCCTCCAGGTGGCGAAATCCGTGAAGCGGCGAATGAGCTCCGCGGTCAGGCCCCGCAGATCGCGCACGCGGCGCAACGGCGCGAAATCGTAGTGCGCCGGCCACGCCGCCTGCTTCTTCAGCAGCGAGCGCCACCACTTGCGCACGAAATAGACCGGATAGCCGATGAAGCCGCTCTCCAGCGCGAGCAGCGTATCGGTCGGATCCAACACCGGCGACACCGCGATGATCCGCGCCAGGTCGAGATTCGCGGCGCGCGCCTCGCGCGCCGACGCGCAGCATGAAGTTGCCGCCGAGCGAGAAGCCGACCAGCCGCAGCGGCTTGCCGCCGAGCTGCGACTGCAGCGCGCTGCACCGCGCCGACCACCTCCGGCAGCAGGCAGGAGTGGAAGAGCCCGCGGTTGAGATGGTGGGTGTCGCCGTGATCGCGCAGATTGAGCCGCAGGACGTCGAAGCCGCGCTCGAAGAGCTGCTGGCCCAGCGAGAGCACGTACAGCGACTCCGCGCTCCCCTCCCAACCATGCAGCAGCACCACGGGAATGCCGCGGCTGCCGCGGTGGAGTCGAGCGAAAGCACTGCAGCCGTACGTCGCCGCCGCAGTCGAGCAGCATTTCCCGTTGCGCGGCCATCAGCGGCGCGGCACGGCGCGCGATCGGGCCGCGCCGCGCGCCCGTGCTGGCAAGCATGGATTGCAGATGGCGGGCTGCGCAGCCACGCCGGTGGACGGAAGTCATCCGCGGGCGCCATGGACCCTGACGCGCTCCTGGTCCGGTTCACTCACGGCGGCGCTCAGCGCACCAGGATCTCGACTCGATTGTTGGCCTTGCCGGCTCGGTTCCATTCGCCCGCCGTCAGCTCGTCGGTAACCGGAGGGTATGGTGTTCTGAGGATCGCAGGATCGCCTACGGAGGTCTCAACGTCCAGAGCGCCATGGGTCGAGTCGCGGATCCCGCCGATGAGGTTGGCGAGAGCCAGCGGCATGCGCTGCGCCGGCGGCAGGGCGTCATCGGCGGGGTTGCCGACGACATCGCACTGGGCAAAGGGAGTCTTGCCGGGAGCCAGCGCGTACCCGTTCACCGGGTCGCCCTTCAGGCAGAAGCGGCCGGCGAAGGTGCGGATCTGCACGACGCCGGTCACGTTATCCGCCACCAGGCGGTCCAGCATCTGCCTGATGACGCTCGAGCCGCGACCCGCCGAGGGCATCAGCGCCGTACGGAACCTCCAGCACCAGCGGCTGCGGCGCCGCTGCGGCGAGCCCGGCGTGGCACGGGCGCTCGCCGCCGGCACGGGCTGCAGCCGCTGGCGCCGCAGCCGGTCGTGCAGCGATCGACTGCCGCAGCAGCATCAGCTCAGCGCGATCCGCCTGCAATCGGCTGTGATCGCCCCACCAGAAACCGGCAGCGACGAGGGCCGCGGCGCAGACCACGGCCGCCACGCCGGCAAGCCAGCCGGACGGCGCCGCGCCGGGCTGTGGCGGCACGAGCGCGCGGATCTCGGCCGTGATGTGGTCGGTCTGCGCCTCGAGGCTGGCATGCAGCCAGCGGCGCATCGCCGGCAGCGAATCCGGCGATTCATGCATCCCGGGCCGCGCGCGCCGCCGACATCGGTTGCCGGCGCCTTCCCAGGCCGCATCGCGGCATGAGCGCCTCCAGCGGCTTGAAGGTCGTCTGCTCACCGCTGCGGCGATCGGCGATCAGATGCAGCTGATACAGGACCTTCGAGACGTCGGCGTGCTTGATCTGCTTCGGCATCACGCCGACGGCACCCAGCGCGCGCGCCTGTCCCAGGTAGACCTCCCCTTCCTGGGACGTGTACATCATGATGGGAATGGTGGCGGTGCGCGAATCGTTCTTGATGGCCTGCACCGCCTGGAAGCCGTCCATGCCCGGCATCTGGTGATCCATGAAGATCACGTCGGGCCTGTCGGCTCGCCAGGTAGCCGATGGCGGCCTCGGCGCTGTCGACGCTATCGACGTCGATTTCGTGCTTCTCGAGGATACGCGCGAGGAAAAGACGCGCCGATCTCGAGTCGTCGACGATCAACGCCCGCTTGTGCGCCATGCGCGAGAGTCTTACATGCGCTGAGCGCAGCGTGCAACGGTATTTGCCGGCTCTGTGATCGCGCGATACAAGTCGGCGAGGCGCCCCGCCATGGCGGCGGAGGACCAGGCGCGGGCGTACGGCCTTCCCTGCTGCGACAGCGTGCTCGCCAGGCCCGGCTCCGTCAGCACGCGGACCACCGCCGCCGCGAATGGCGCCGCCTTCTCCTCGACGACCAGGGCCCCGCAATCCGGAAGGAGGATCGAGCGCGTGCCGAGCTCCGCGGTGGAGACGATGGGCGCGCCCTGCGCCATCGCCTCGAGGAGCACCAGTCCCTGTGTCTCGGTACGCGACGCGAAGACGAATACCGCCGCGGCCGCATAGCAGTCGAGAAGCATGGTGTCGCGATCCAGATAGCCGGCGAAGTGAACATCGCCCTCGAGGCCGAGCGCGGCCACCAGTCGCCGCAACGACTCCCGCGCCGGCCCCTCGCCCGCGATGACCAGCATCGCGCGCGGCACCGCCTCGCGCACCCGGACGAACATCCGCACCAGGAACTCGATGTTCTTCTCATGCGCCACGCGACCGATGTAGGTCACCAGCGGCCTGTCGGCGGGCAGGCCCGCGTATTGCGCGGAACCGGCGCCCGTCGCCCGGAGTGAAGCGATCGGCAGGCAGTCCCGTCGGAACGACGTGCACCGGCGTGGTGATGCCGTATTCGCAGCAGCGACTGCCGCAGCGGCTCCGACGGCGCGATCAGAGCCTGTACGTCATGGCACTGCGAGCGCGTTACCGCGCGCGCAAACGCGCGTCCCACGACGCGCGGCAGCGCGGGAACGTAGTGATGCACATACTCCTCGAAGAACGTGTGATATGTCTCGGCGCACGGTATGCGCCATCGCCGGGCGAACCGCGTCCCGGCGTAGTGCGCCACGAACGGCGTCTGGATGTGGATCGAGGTCGAAATCCGTCGACTGCAGAGCCTCGAGCGCGCGGTTGAGCGCGCCCCATCGCAAGCGGCGATCTTCGGGATCCTTGGGAACGCGCCCCGCGGGTACGCGGATCAGTCCGTGCTCCGCCGGCTGCGGTTGCCCCTCGTATTCGGGAGCGATCAGCACTGTCTCGACGCCGCGCCGCGCCAGATCCTCGCGGAAGGTTCTGATGGAGGTGGAGACGCCGTTGACTCTTGGGAAATAGACGTCGGAGATGAAGAGGACGCGCACGAACTACCGATGTATCAACTCAGCGACAGTCCCAGCGCGCCGAGCGAGGCCCCGAGGATTGCTCCCGCCAGAACGTCGGTCGGATAGTGCAGGCCCAGGACTACGCGGGAGGCGGCGATGGTCGAGAGCCAGCGGGACGAGCACCCAGGCGAGCTGGGGAAAATGCATGCTCGCCTGCAGGGCGAACGACACCGCGTGCAGCGTATGCCCGGACGGAAAGCTGTAGCGGTCGAGGGGCGGCATGGCCGGATCGATCGCGCGTGGGCGATGAACGGCCGCTCGCGAACGAAGGCACGCTTGAGCAGCTTGTAGACCGCAACGCCCAGCGCGCCGGTGACCGCCATGACCACGGCGGGCCGCAGCGCCTGGTGACCATAGACACGGGCAACGCCAGCATCAGCACATACCAGATGACGCCGTCGCCGAGCCGGCTGGCGATCTGGAAGATGCGGCGGGGAACGGGGAAAGCCGCCCCTTGGTTCAGCCTGCGGCAGATGCCGGTACTCCGCGGCATCCACCCGTGCGAACCAGACACCCAACAAAGTTGTTGGCGCTTCCGGCATATGTCCTCTCCGGGAGGACAGAGTGCCGGAGGAAAGCGTCAGGCTCATGACGGCAATATGAATATTCTGTTACAGCGCCGGTTTCAGCTCGTCCCGGTCATGCTGGACAGCACGCCGTCGCGCCGGACCAGCCCGTGATACAACGCCGCCGCCAGGTGCGCCAGGAAAGTCAGGAACAGCAACATGGCGAGCCAGGTGTGCAGATGACGCAATATGGCAAACGCCGCGGGATCGAAGGGCCATATCGGCGGCAGACGCAGTGAGCTGCCGAGCATGACGGGATATCCGCCCGCCGACAGCATGGCCCAGCCGATGAGCGGCAGCGCGATCATCAGCCCATACAGCAGCCAGTGAGAGGCATGCGCCGCCAGCTTTTGCGGCGCGGGCAAGTCCGCCGGCACGCGGCGGCGGCCGGCGCAGCCGCACCACCAGGCGCACTATGGCAAGCAGGAGGATCGCGATGCCGAGTGGCTTGTGAATGCCCTACCAGCCACGCGTGCCGCTCGCGACACGGACGCGACCATGCCGACACCGATGAAGAGCATGGTCAGGATGAGCAGCGCCATCAGCCAATGGAGCAGGCGCGCGGCCGGGGAGAATGGTTGGGTTGATTCGTTCATGAGCGGTTGTCCGGTTTCGCGGCCGCGCTGGCCGTGCCAGGCAGATGGGCTTCCTCGCTGGTACGGCGGAGGTAGGAATCGGCATAGGCGGCGGATCGCGCGGGCAGCAGTGGATCGCCCGATGTCTCGATGCCATGAGGCAACACAGTAGGGTCGTAATTGATGTCGCGACACGGGCCGCTCCGCTGCGGCTGCGTGCTGGTCAGCACCAGGGTGCCGGCATCGACGCTGGGCCGGGCGGCCGGCCACTCCTTGGCCGCATCGTCGACCGGGTCGCCCGGTTGAGCCAGGGTGATCAGCAGATGCCAACGCAGGGGCGCCTGCGCCAGACGCTGCCGCAGGTCGGCAGCGAGGTAGTCGGAATCGCCTGCCGGACCTGCGGCGCCACTGGCCGGAGTTTCCGGCGCCATGCGCCAACGCACGGGATGGCGCTGCCCGTGTCCGTCCATGAACTCGAATGCGTCGAGGCTCCAATAGCTCTGATCGGCGAAGCTCGCCGAGGGCGTGGCCGTCTTCACCCAGGCGAGGAACTCGGCAGTCTCCGGATGCGCGCCGAAGAACGCGCCCATCTTTTGGGGATCGGGCTTCCCGGTCGCCGCATCGGGTTGCTGTGCCTGCAGCAACCGATAGAAGGCCGCGGGAGTCGAGACGGGAAAGACCGGCATGTCGTTCATGCCGGTACGCCACTGCTGACCGTTGGCGAGCGCGAAGCGCAGCGCCATGCTGCGGATCGGGATGCTGCTGTCCGGCGCATAGGGATTGCCCCCCGGAATGGCGAAGCGCCCGACGACCGGCGTGCGCTCGTTCGGGGCGAAAACTTGCGCCACCGAATAGGTCGAAGCCTGACCGTTGCTCTGGAAATATCCCACGACGCAGACGCCCTTGGCGTGATTGCGGCGGTATCCGGGGTACACCCCGCCGTTGGTGGTCTGGAGCTGGTTGACGAGGCGCGCCGGGGTGAGCCGGTGCGGGGACAGCCAGCCGCCCACATAACCGAAGGCGACGGCGATGATCACCAGCGTGACACCAATCAGCGCGTAAGCGCCGAGATTGCCAGCCGGCGAGCCGGATCGCGACGATGGGGTCATGCTGAGGTCCTCGTCTGCTCGGCTTGAGGAAACTCACACACCATACGCCTCGCATCGACCCCGCGGCTACGCCCCAGGTGAGCCGCGCGCGTCACCTGACCGCCGGCAACTGTGAGCACAGCGTTGCAAACCGGTCGGCGGCCTCGAGCGCGTGCGTGAAGAAGAGCGAAGGCTCGGTGAGTTCCAGCTCGAGCAGGCACGGGCTGGCATCCTCGGACCGGATCAGGTCCACGCGTGCATAGAGGGGCGCCGCGAACGGCAGCGCCGCCAGCGCCCGCGCCGCAACTTGCAACTCGTCGGCGCCGGGCACGCGCGCAGTGATCTGCTCGGCCGCAAACAGCGCATCCGTCGGTGCCGTGCCCCGGCGCAGCAGCGGCCCTTTGCGGATCGCGTGACTGAAGCGCCCCGCCAGATAAATGAGGGCGGTTTCGCCGTGAACCTCGATCTGACCGAGATAGGGCTGCAGGAGCACGCTGCGCCCGGCAGCGAGAAGCCGCGCCATGTGGTCGCTCGCCGCGCCATCCTCACCCTGCGCGTAGCGCGCCGCATCCCTGGAGCCCGCTCCGACGGCGGGCTTCACCACCCACTCCGCGACCCCCCGTTGGAGAAATCCTGCCAGCGCCTCGGTCGCGTGCTCACCGGGCTCCACGAACTGGGTCAGCACGGTGGGGACGCCCGCCCGCGAGAGATCGCGCAGATAGTGCTTGTCGGTATTCCAGCGGATGACGGCGGGAGGATTCAGGAGCGTCGTGAGCGCCGCCGTCCGCTGCGCCCAGGCGAGAAACTCCGCAAAGCGCTCGGCGTAATCCCACGTCGAGCGCAGGATCGCCAGCCGGAAGCGCGCCCAATCGACCCCGGGGTCATCCCAATCGGCGACTGCCGCATCCAGCCCCGCGGCAGCGAGTGCCGCCAGCAGCGGCGGCATATCCGCGTCCAGGCCGCGCGCGGCGCGCGCGCTCACCAGCGCGATCCGCGCCCTCACTCCCGAATTCCGACGCCCCGCTCCATCATCGCAATCGCGACGGCGAAGAGCGCCACCGCGGCGCCGCCCATGATGGCGAAAGCGACACCCACGTTGACGTCCGACACGCCGAGGAAGCCGTAGCGGAAGGCGTTGATCATGTAAAGGATGGGATTGAAGTACGAGATGGCCTGCGCCCAGTGCGGCAGCAGCGCCACCGAGTAGAAAACCCCGCCGAAGTAGTTGAGCGGCGTCAGCACGAACACCGGGATGATGTTGACCTGATCGAAATTCTTGGCGAACAGCGCATTGAGGAAGCCGCCGAGCGCGAACGTCACCGAAGTGAGGAGTACCGCTCCCGCGATGATGAGCGGATGATGCACGTGCAGATTGGTGAACAGCAGCGATACGCCCGTGACCGCTATGCCGACCAGCAGCCCCCGCACCAGGCCGCCGGCCACGTAGCCCGCAACGATGAGCCAGCTCGGCAGCGGCGAGACCAGCAGCTCCTCGACGTGCTTGCCCCATTTCGCGCCGTAAAAGGATGAAACGACGTTGGAGTAGGAATTGATGTTGACGGCCATCATGATCAGGCCGGGCGCGATGTACTGCATGTAGCCGAAGCCGCCCATCGGCCCGACACGGCTGCCGAGCAGGCCGCCGAAGATCGCGAAATACAGCGCCTGGCGTCACCGCCGACGGCAGGATCGTCTGGGTCCAGATGCGGATGATGCGCTCGTACTCGCGCAGGACGATGGTCCTGAACCCGATCCAGCGGACCAGGCCGAGATCCAATGTCTCCGGGGTGGCGTTCTCCGCGAGACTGCTCAAGCCGCCGCTCCCTTGTCCACCAGGCGCATGAATATCTCCTCCAGACGGTTGACCTTGTTGCGCATGCTCACCACCTCGATGCCGAGCTGCGACAGGCGCGCGAAGAGATCATTGAGGTTCTGTTCCTTGGAGACCTCGACCTCCAGGGTGTGATCGTCGGTGAGGCGCACCGGATAGCCGTCCAGCCGGGGCGCCGCCGCGAGGGGCGCGCTCACGTTGAGCACGAAGGTCTCCGTATGCAGGCGCAGCAGCAGGCTGCTCATGCGGTCGCGCTCGACGATTCGGCCACCGTCGATGATGGCTATATCGCGACAGAGCGTCTCCGCTTCCTCGAGGTAGTGGGTCGTCAGGATGATGGTCGTGCCGCGGCGGTTGATGTCCCGCAGGAAATCCCACATCGAGCGGCGGATCTCGATGTCGACGCCGGCGGTGGGCTCATCGAGGATGAGGAGCCGCGGCTCGTGCATCAGTGCGCGCGCGATCATCAGCCGGCGCTTCATGCCGCCCGAAAGACTGCGGGAAGCCTTGTCGCGCTTGTCCCAGAGCTGCAGCTGCTTCAGGTAGTGCTCCGCACGGCGCCGGGCCTCGGGCCGGGGGATGCCGTAGAAGCCGGCCTGATTGACCACGATGGTCTCGGGCGTTTCGAACATGTTGAAGTTGAGTTCCTGCGGCACGACGCCGATGCAGGCCTTCGCCGCCTCGAGCTCCCGGTCGATGTCGTGGCCGAAGACCGCCGCCTCGCCCGCGGTCTTGGTGACGAGGGAAGTCATGATGCCGATCAGGGTGGTCTTGCCGGCGCCGTTCGGGCCGAGGAGAGCGAAGAAATCGCCCTGCTCGACTTCGAGGTCAATGCCCTTCAGCGCCTGCACGCCGTTCTTGTAGGTCTTCGTCAGTCCGCTGACCGAGAGCGCATTCATAACCGACAAGAATCCTGCCAGCTGCCGGGAGGCCGCAATGCCCATTTCGGTAGATCGCCCGCCGCCAGCGGCGGACTTCAGTCCTTGAAGTATCGGGCCAGGAACTGGTCGAACGTACCCTGATCGGCGGCCTCGATGGCCTGCTGCCGGGCGCGGGACTGCGCCGCCTCCGCGGCGAATTCGTGCAGCCGCGCCTCGTTCGGCGGATAGAGATCGAGGCAGTACGCCTTGTGGGTCGCCGACATGCGCAACGCCAGATCGAAGAACGGCTCGCCGGTATCGGTGAGCTCTTTCATCATCCTGGCCGACGGCGTCAGCGCCACGTCCTCCACCTTGGCCGCCTGCACGGCGAGCGCCGCCGAGTAAGGCCGGGTGGCATCGCCACGGTCGAGGATCTCGCAGATGCCGGCCATGGAGTCGATCAGCTCCCGTGCCCATTGCCGCATCGGCACGCTGTGCCCGTCGCGCATCAGGGTAAGGCCGGGCTCCCTGCCGCGGCGGGCGACGGCAAGATGGTTCTGATCGAGCGAGTGCTGCTCGTCGGCGCTGATCTGCGGGCTGTCTTTCAGCAGGCACAGGGCGAGGAACGCCTCCAGGAAGCGCAGCTTGTTCTGATTCACGCCCACCGGATCGAAGGCACTGACATCGAGCGCCCGCACTTCCACGTATTCGACGCCCGCACGCCGCAGCGCTTTGGTCGGACGCTCGCCGGAACGGGCGACGCGCTTCGGGCGGATGAAGCTGTAGTACTCGTTCTCGATCTGCAGGATGTTGGCATTCAGCTGCTGGTACTCGCCGTTCTTCTTGACGCCGAGAGCTTCGTAAGGCGGATACGGCGTCGTGATGGCGCGACCCAGGTCGCGCGTGTACTCATCGAGGCTATTGACCGAGACGGTGAGATCCGCCTGGTTGCGGTTGCGGTAGCCGATGTCGCTCATCCTGAGGCTGGTGCCGTACGGCTCGTACGCGGTATCGGCCGTGAAATCGGGGAGCGAATGCTCGCGGCCCTGCAGAAAGGACTTGCAGACGGTCGGTGACACCCCGAAGAGATACAACACCAGCCAGCCGTGGCGCCGGTAGTTGCGCAGCAGGTCGAAGTAGCGCGCCGACACGAAGGCGGCATCCCGATCCCGCGACTTCACGAGATCGGCGTAGGCGTCCCAGAATGGCACCGGGAAGGAGTAGTTGAAGTGCACGCCGGAGATCGCCTGCATCATGCGGCCATACCGCAGTCCGAGCCCGCGCCGGTACACGGTCTTCATGCAGCCGATGTGCGAGTGCCCGTACTCGGCTATCGGGATCTCCTCGTCCCGCGAAATCGCCGCCGGCATGCTGGTCGCCCACAGCAGCTCGCTGCCCAGGTGGCGGTAGACGAACTGGTGCAGGTCCAGGAGGTACTGCAGCAGCTCCCAGGTGGCCGTGAAGGTCGGCGTGACGAGCTCGATCAGCGACTCGGAATAGTCCGTGGTGATGTGCTCGCTGGTCAGGGCGGAGCCGAGCGCGCGGGGATGCGGGGTCTGAACGAGGCGCCCTTCCGGGGTGACCCGCAGTGACTCCTTCTCCAGGCCCTTGCGGCCGCCCTGGAGGATCTCGGGCTGGCCGCTGTTGACGAGCGCGGACAGGCGCCGCTCGAAGGCGATATCCATGTTTAGGCGCTGGATCCGGGCATCCTGCCCGGCCCAGCGCTGCTTTGGGCAAAAAGCGTGGTTTTTGCCCAAAGCCCCGCCACCTGCGGCGGCGGGGCACATCCTTGTGCCTGGGTGACTCGGTCGTTCCAATTCATGATTTTGGGTGACTCGCTAAAAGTGAGCGCGATCCGTCGGCTACCGTCAGGGCTGCGCATCTGGCATCTTGCCGCCTCGCGGGCCACCCGCGCAACGGAGATCCCACATGATCGGCATCATCGGCGGCACCGGTCTCTACCGGATGGATGGTCTCGAGGTCACTCGCACGAGCGAGATCGACACGCCCTTCGGCCGGCCCTCCGGCTCCGGTGATGCTGGGGCGGCTGGCAGGGCGGGAGATCGCTTTCCTGGCGCGCCATGGCCTGAAGCACGACCTGCTGCCGAGCGAGATCAACTTCCGGGCGAACATCTGGGCGCTGAAGAGCGTGGGGGTGCGAACCATCATCGGCGCATCGGCCGTGGGGAGCCTGCGCGAGGAGATCCATCCGGGCGACCTGGCGCTGCCGGCACAATATCTCGATTTCACCAAGGGCCTGCGGGCGGCCAGCTTCTTCGGCAAGGGGCTGGTGGCCCATGTGTCCAGCGCTCACCCGACCTGCGCGCACACGGCGGCGCTCATCGCCCGGGTTGCGGACTCGATCGGGCAGCAGCTCCACCAGGACAAGACCTACGCCTGCGTGGAGGGGCCGCGGCTCGGCACCCGGGCGGAGAGCTTCTGGCTGCGTGCGGCGGGGGCGGACCTGGTGGGCATGACCAACGTACCGGAGGCATTCCTCGCCCTGGAAGCTCAGGTTGGCTACTGCGTCGTCACTGTAGCGACGGACTACGACTGCTGGCTGGACGACCCCGCGCAGCATGTATCGGTGGATCAGGTCATGGCGCAATTCAAGGAGAGCCTGGAAAAAGTCCAGAAGCTCATCGCAAAGGTCGTGGCGGAGTACGCGGAAGATGAGTCACGCCCCTGCCGGCGGGCGCTGACAGGGGCAGTGATCACTCCGCGGGAGCAGATGACCGCCGATCAGAAGAAGATCCTGGATTTCCTCGCCACCTGACAGCCGAGCGCCCGCGTCACGTCATAACGTCATCTCTGACGTCCAACACGTTGGGGCTCACCGCGTAGACCCTACGCCTGGTCAGCGAAATACGCCTCGATGCGGTAGCCGTCCGGATCGATCAGAAAGGCAGCGTAATAACCGGTGCCGTAATCGGCGCGCAAGCCAGGGCGGCCGTTGTCCCGGCCGCCGGACGTCGAGCCCGCTGCATGGAAGGCATCGACCGACTTGCGGCTCGAAGCTGCAAAGCAGAAATGCAGACCTGAGGCGCTGTCCGCAGGTACCGGCCTGTCGGCCGCGTTGACCCAGAGCGCGGGCGCATTGGCGCCGTAGCCGAGGGATCCGGGCGAGTCGCTGAGGCATTTGAACCCCAGAGGCTGCAGCACGGCGTCGTAGAAGCGTTTGCTTGCTGCGACATTTCTCACTCCTATCGAAACGTGGTCGATCATCGACATGGCTCCCAGTCGTGGCGCTGTTCGTGGTGCCACAGTAAGACAGCTCCGGGCCCGGTCTCTTGGGAAAAATTGCTATCCTTGGCGCATGTCGCTCGCGGCTAAATTGCTGGCATCGGGTATCGGTTGGCGCGTCAGCGATTTCGTCTGCACGTCCGGTCCGCGTGACCCGTGTTATGTGGAGCAGCACGGCGCGTACAGTATTGCGCTGGTGACCGACGGCAGCTTCCACTATCGCACCGCGCAGGGCTCGGCGCTCATGACGCCGGGATCACTGCTGCTCGGCAACGAGGGCGCCTGCTTCGAATGCGGGCATCAGCACAGCCGCGGTGACCGTTGCCTCGCGTTTCATTTCTCTCCGGAAGTATTCGAAGTCGGTCGTGGCCGCGGTGCCGGGCACCAAGCGCCTGACGCTGGCGGCGGCGAGGCTGCCGCCCGTTCCGTCCGTGCTTGCCGCCCTGGCGGCGGCGCAAGCGCTGCGTGAAGAGAGCGGCGGCAGCACGGAGGAGTTCCATGAGCTGGCGCTGCAGTTGGCCGGTGCGGTCTGCAGCTACGCTGAACGAGGAACGATCGGTTACCCGACGCCCACCCACGCCTCGGGACGAGCGGCGCGTCGCCGCAGCGCTGCGGCGTATCGATGCGCAACAGGGAGCGCGGCTCTCGCTCGATACGCTGGCGGCAGAGGCCGCGGTCAGCCCTTGCCATTTTCTGCGCGTCTTCGAGCAGGTCGTCGGGGTCACGCCCGGAAAGTACATGCTGAGCACGCGACTGCGTCGCGCGGCGGTGAGGCTGCGCAGCTCCAATGACAGCATCGCAGCCGTCGCCCTGGATTGCGGCTTCGATGACTTGTCGACTTTCAACCGCCAGTTCCGGCGCGCAACCGGGCTGGCGCCCAGCGCATACCGGGCGCAGCGCCCGTCCAGCCGCTGAGTCGGACCCGCGGCCGCCATGTCCGAAGCGGATTTCAAGCTGCGCATCGAAGCCGTGTATCAATCCGAATCGCGCGCCGTGCTCGCGACTCTGATTCGACTGCTCGGCGATTTCGACCGTGCCGAGGAAGCGCTGCACGACGCGTTCCGCGCCGCCCTGGAGAAGTGGCCGGAGCAGGGCATGCCGGAGAACCCGCGCGCATGGCTCGTGTCGGCGGGGCGCTTTCGCAGCATCGACCAGCTGCGGCGCCAGGCGCGCTTCGATTCCTTCGATCCGCAGACCCACGATCTGCCCGCCGAGACCGCGCCAGCCACGCACGAGAGCGACGACGGCGCGAGCATCGCCGATGATCGCCTGCGGCTGATCTTCACCTGTTGCCACCCGGCAATTGCGCCCGACGCGCAGATCGCATTGACCCTGCGGGAAGTCTGCGGCCTGACCACGGAGCAGATCGCGCAGGCTTTCCTGACACCGGTACCGACCCTGGCCCAGCGTATCGTGCGCGCCAAGGGCAAGATCCGCGATGCCCACATTCCTTATGAGGTCCCCGCTACGGCTGAACTGGCGGAGCGCCTCGATACCGTCCTGCGGGTCATCTACCTGGTATTCAACGAAGGCTACACCGCGACCAGTGGCTCGGAGCTGATGCGCCTCGATCTGGCGAGCGAAGCAATCCGCCTCGGGCGTCTGCTCGTCGAGATGCTGCCCGAGACCGAGGCGATCGGGCTGCTGGCGCTGATGCTGTTGCAGGATTCCCGCCGTGCCGCGCGTGCTTCTCGCCAGCCGGCGAGCTGATCGTGCTCGGAGGACCAGGACCGCTCCCTCTGGAACCGCGCGCAGATCGAGGAAGGATCGGCGCTGGTGGAGCGGGCTCTCTGGCCAGCCGTCGTTTCGGCCCCTACAGCCTGCAGGCGGCAATCGCCGCCGTGCATTGCGGGGCCACCCGGGCCGCGGACACCGACTGGACCGAGATCGTGCATGCCTACGACCTGCTCCTGCGCATCGAGCCGACGCCCATCGTGGAGCTCAACCGCGCAGTGGCGGTCGCCATGCGTGACGGTCCGGAGGCAGGGCTCGCGCTGGTCGATGGCCTGCTCGCGAGGGGGGAGCTCGCGGAATACCGGCTGGCCCATGCGGCACGGGCGGACCTGTGCCGCCGGCTGGGCAGATCCGCCGAGGCGCGCGACTCCTACCTGCGGGCGCTCGCCCTGACACAGCTGGAGCCAGAGCGGCACTACCTGCAACGTCGGATGGCGGAGCTGGGGAGATGAGCGGGCAGTCCAATGACGCGCCGGGCCGATGTCGATTCTGCGCAGTCCTGGTTCGGCTATCCAGGGAAAGCGCTATTTCGGAGGTCTCAAATGAATGCCGCAGCCACTACTGATTCCCCCCTACCGGAAGTTCTGGGCGGTCCGGTGCCTTACCTGTTCGTCGACGGGGCACTTCGCGCCTCTGAACTGTATCAGCGCGCCTTCGCAGCGCGTGAGGTTGGACGGGCCCCGGCCGATTCCAAGGGCCGCACGATGCACATACACCTGTATGTCAATGGCGGTTCGCTCATGCTTTCGGACGCTTATCCGGAGCACGGCCACCCCCTCAAGCCGCACCAGGGCTACTCACTCCACCTGCAGGTCGATGACGTCGATGCGTGGTGGCAACGAGCCGTGGCGGCCGGCCTCCAGGTCGTGATGCCGCTGCAGGTCATGTTCTGGGGCGACCGGTGGGGACAGCTGCGCGACCCGTTCGGGGTAACCTGGTCCCTGGGTGCGCCTTCCAAATAACGCGGCGTAGGGGTGCGGCGATGAAATACCTGTGTCTGGTGTACGGCGAAGAGCACAAGATCTGTGAGATGGATGACCAGAAGTGCCTCGCAGTCGACCACGAACTGCGTGCGCGCGGACAATGCATCGCCTCCGAAGCGCTGGAGCCCGTCGCCACGGCGACCACAGTGCGCGTGCGCAATGGACGCCTGTCGGTGACGGACGGCCCGTTCGCCGAAACGAAGGAGCAGCTCGCGGGCTTCTATCTGATCGAGGCGCGCGATCTCAACGAGGCCATCCAGATCGCCGGCAAGATCCCGCCGGCCGAGATAGGCTGCGTGGAGGTGCGACCCCTGCGTCCGATCCGCGAGCAGCCGCGAGTCGGAAAGCCACACGGCTGAGCCGGCAGCCCGCCGCGCACCTCACGGTGCGAGCTCTATCAGCGCGAGCGCGTGCGGGCGAAGCCGCAGTGTGAGCCGGGGATCGCCTGGTGCCATCGTCTCGATGCGCGGCCCCGGCAGCTCGGCAGCCTGCATCAGAATACGGTGCTGCTCGAAGGTCGGAAATCTCGGCTCGCCCATGGCTTGCCAGGCCGTGAGCGCGGAGCCGTGGTCGCGATCGACCAGCCAGATGTAGGCCCGGCGAGCGCCGGCCACATCGTGGAATGCAAGCTGGTAGGTCCTGGTCTCGCCGCCCGGTCCCGGCGGCTGCGTAGTTCCAGACGGCGATTGCCAACTTGCCGTCGGCACGGCGCGTCACCAGCGCGGCGTCGGATCGACACCGCCAACCGCTCGCTGCCCAACTGGTGCAGCAATCTGAAGTCGTTGAACGAGGCCTTCGGGATGTCGCCCGCCGCGATCAGCCCGAAGCCGCCATGGAACGGGCTCGGCGCGATACCGCCCTCCTCGAACACGTCGGAGAAGGTCCAGTACGACATCGAATCCAACAGCCCATCGCAGGCGCGGATCGTGTTGGCCAGCCACGGGCCGATGTAAGGCGAGTCGGTCACATCGATTTCAGTGCCGGTGTAGGTTGCATTGAACTCGCTGAAGATGATGGGCAGGGCGGGCAGCGGCGATGCCGCCACCTGGCGGTGGATCTTCTGCACTGCGCGGATCACCATGTCGCGCCGGGTTATCCTCGCATCCACTCCGAACACGTTGTGCGCCGAATCGTCGCCATAGACGTGGGTTGACACGAAATCCACCGGGACATGGCCGCTGGCGCAGTGCGCGATGAAAGCGGGCACCCAGGCGGCCTGCGCCGTGGCGGGACCACCGACGCGCAACCGCGGGCTCACACTCTTCAGCGCCCGCGCCGTCAGGTCATAGAGCTGGAAGTACGTTGCCTGCTCGGGATCGCCGCCCCAGAAGGAGCCGTTCGGCTCGTTCCACACCTCGAAATACCACTGCGAGACCTCATCGATGCCGTACCGCGCCACCAGGTGCCGCGCGAATCGTTGCATCAGGTCGCTCCACAGCGCCCATTGCCGGGGCGGCGCCACGATGGGGTTGTACCAGAAGCCCTGGGTCTGCTGGCGCGCGGCCATGTCCGGCGGCAGGAAGCTCAGTTCCACGAACGGGCGCACTCCCTGCCGCAGCAGGCCGTCGTAGATCTGATCGACGTATGTGAAGTTGTAATCGGGCCGGCCCTGCGCATCGACCGTGTAGACGCCGACATCCCGATCGAGGATGCCGTGGAACCGCACATAGCGGAAGCCGGTCGCGGCTTTGACCGCGCGCATGTCGTCGCGATAGCTGGCCCGCAACGACAGCACCGCGCGGCCCTGATCCGAACATCTGTTCCCAGAAGTGCGGAAAGGCGTGTGCCGGAGCATCGCCATCGATCGCGATGCGAACGGCAGTGCGCGACACGGGCTGCGCGTCGGCCGCTGCGACCGGCGGCACCATGATCACGAGCAGGGACGAGACGGCCAGCAACTTGCAAAGCGAGCGCATGCGCATCAGAGTACCACGACCCGCCGATGCACCGAGGGAGCCGTCATGCTGACACTGTTTCATTCGCCCAAGACCCGCTCCGGCACCATCGTGTGGCTGCTCGAGGAGCTCGGCATCCCGTACGAAACGAAGCTCGTCGAAATCCGCCGCGCGGACGGCAGCGGCGGGCGCGATCCCGCGAATCCGCATCCGCACAGCAAGGTCCCGTGTTTGCAACATGATGGCCAGCGCGTGTTCGAGATCGCCGCCATCAGCCTCTATCTGACCGACCTCTTTGCGGACGCGAAGCTCGGTCCCCGTGTCGGCGATCAGAACCGGGGCGAGTACCTCTCCTGGCTCGCTTATCGGCCCGGAGTCATGGAGCCGGCGATGATGATGCGCCGGCTCGGCGTGCAGCACCTGCAGGGCGGGATGGGTTGGGCGGAAGCGGGCGAGGTGGAGGCGGTACTCGGCGCGACCCTGTCGCGGCGGAAATATCTCCTCGGCGATGAATTCTCCGCCGCGGACATTTCCGTGGGAGGCACCATTCACTTCCTCATGAGCTTCAAGCTGATGAACGAGACGCCGGTCTTCAGGGACTACACCGCCCGGATCACCGACCGTCCCGCCTTCAGGCGCATGATGGAGAAAGACGGGGCGCGGTGAGTCCGCTACGTCTCGGCGAAGGCACGCTGGATCGCGGCTCGCCGCAGCTCATTCGGCCCGGGTACCGCCGCGCGCGCACGCGCATCGGCACGGTGCACTTCGGCCCGGGGGCGTTTCATCGGGCGCACCAGGCATTCTATTTCGATCGCCTGCTGGAAAAGGACCCGGCGCGCGCCATCTGCGCGGTCTCACTCAAATCCGCCTCGCTCCGCGACGCGCTCGCACCGCAGGACGGGCTCTACACGCTGCTGGAGCTCGACGCGGCGCCGACGCTGCGCGTCATCGGCGCCATTCGCGAGCTGCTGGTCGCCGCCGAGAGCCCCGACACCGTCGCACGCCGCCTTTGCGATCCTGACACCTCGGTAGTCACCATGACGGTGACGGAGAAAGGCTACTGTCTGGATGGCAGCGGCGATCTCGACCTCGCGCATCCGGACATCGCCCACGACCTGAGCCATCCCGAAACGCCGCGCAGCCTCATCGGCTGGCTGGTACGCGGCCTCGAGCTGCGGCGCGCTCGCCGGCTCGCGCCCTACCTCGTGGTCTCGTGTGACAATCTCGCAGACAATGGCTCCGAGGTTGCGGCGCGCGGTGTTGGCCCTCGCGACCCGGCGTGACGCCGGCCTCGCCGCCTGGATCGAGCAGGCGGCGCAGTTTCCCCGGACGATGGTCGACAGCATCACGCCCGCCACCGACCAGGCGCTTGCGCGAGCGAGTCGCGCAGGCGAGCGGTCTGGAAGATGCGTGGCCGGTCCAGCGCGAGCGCTTCGTGCAGTGGGTCATCGAAGAGGTTGACTGGGCCGCACAGCCCGACTGGGCGTCCGTCGGCATCACGATGAGCCGCGACGTGACAGCGTATGAGCGCGCGAAGCTGCGGCTGTTGAACGGCGCGCACTCCACCCTCGCCTACGTCGGTCTGCTGGCGGGGTTGGAAACGGTCGCAGCAGCGATGGGGCAGCCGGTGCTGCGCGCATTCATCGAGCGCATGATGATCGAGGACATCGAGCCGACGCTCACCGTGCCGCAGCCCGGCGCCCTCACCGTCTACCGCGAGTCCATCCTGCGCCGGTTCGAAAACCCGGCCATGCGGCATCAGCTCGCGCAGATCGCATGGGACGGCTCGCAGAAGCTGCCGATACGGATACTCGGCACGATCGCGGATGCGCTGGCGCGCGGGCAGATCCCTCGCGCGCCTCACGGTGCCGGTCGCCGCCTGGATGCACTTCGTCCGCGCTCGAGCCCGGGACGGGATTGCGATCGTCGACCCTCTCGCCGCGCAACTGTCGCTGTTGGGCCGGCAGGCAACCGGCGACGCGGATCACGATCTGCCCTTGTTCTTCGCCCTGCCGGGTGTGTTTCCGCCGGAGCTTGCGCAGCGACCCACGCTTCACGCGCGCGCTCGGCCTGACATACGACCTGATCGCCGCGCGCGGCGCTCTCGCCAGCGTCGCCGGCCCCGAGGCGGGAGCGGCACCGTCGTGACTGCCCCGCCGCAGGCGCGCACCGACGCTGCGACCGCGCGTGTCGGCAGGTTCCGCTGGGCCATCTGCGCCCTGCTCTTCGCCGCCACGGCGCTCAACTATGTCGACCGCCAGATCATCGGCATCCTGCAACCGACCGCTGGCGCAGCAATTCCATTGGAGCGAGATCGACTACGGCAACATCGTGTTCTGCGTTCCAGCTCGCCTATGCGGTCGGCTATCATCGTCTTCGGCAGGCTGATCGACCGGATCGGCGCGCGCGCCGGATATGCCATCGCGGTCGGCGATCTGGACGGTGGCGCACGTCGCGCACGCCTGGGCGAGCTCGCTGACCGACTTCATGGTGGCACGCTTCGCAATCGGGCTCGGGGAATCGGGCAACTTCCCGGCGGCGCTCAGCGCCGTCGCCGAATGGTTCCCGAAGCGCGAGCGCGCGTTCGCGACGGGGATCCTCAACGCCGGCACCAACATCGGCGCCGATCGTCACGCCGCTCATCGTGCCGGCCATCACGCTGACGCTGGGCTGGCGCGCGGCCTTCCTGATCACGGGCAGCTTCACCGTGGTGTGGCTCGTCGTATGGCTGGCTGTCTACCGGCCACCGCAACGGCACCCTCGGCTCGGTGCCGCGGAGCTCGCGCTCATAGAGAGCGATCCGCCGGACCCGACGGTGTCGATACCCTGGAGGAGGCTGCTGCGGTTGCGCGAGACGTGGGCATACGCGCTCGGCAAATTCCTCATCGATCCGGTGTGGTGGCTGTGGCTCTTCTGGCTGCCCGATTTCCTGGTGAAGCGCCATCACCTCGACCTGAAGACATTCGGGCCCCCGATCGTCGCCGTCTACGTCATATCGGACATCGGCAGCATCGCGGGCGGCTGGATGTCGTCGCGGCTGCTGCGCGCGGGCTTCTCGCTCAATGCGGCGCGCAAATTCACCATGCTGCTGTGTGCCTTGTTGGTCCTGCCGGTTTTCGGGGCGGCCGTACGTCAACAATCTGTGGGGAGCGGTCGCGATCGTGGGCCTCGCAGCCGCGGCGCACCAGGGCTTCTCGTGCAACCTCTTCACCCTGCCGTCCGACGTCTTTCCGCGCCGCGCGGTCGGCTCCCTCGTCGGCATCGGCGGCACCGCGGGCGCGATCGGCGGCATGCTGCTCGCCAAATACGCGGGCTGGGTGCTCGAGCGCCTGGGCAGCTTCAAGCCGCTATTCGCCTACGCCGGCTGCGCCTACCTGCTGGCGCTCCTCGTCGTGCACCTGCTCTCGCCGCGCCTGGCGCCGGCGCCGGATCGACTGATGCCAGCGATCCCAGCCGGGCCAATTGTGCCAGCGGCACGCGTGCACGAATACGCCAACTCCCTTCTCAGACGCCACCAATGGCGCTGTTACTCGGCGAAATTTGCAGCGGATTTCAGAATGGCGAGTCCGCCGGCAGCTCTTCCAGTCGCCTGACCGCGTACTCGTAGCCGATCTGGATCGCCCGGTCGAACGCGTCCCAGTTGAGCATGTCGACCTCCGCCAGCGGCGGCTGCAGGAGCAGGTCCGACTGCGCGCGGTGGGCGACGGTGCTCGCGTTGCTGTTGACCATGCCGGCGCGCCAGAGGATCTGAAAGATGCTGGGACGCTGGCGGCGCGTCTTTATCCAACGCAGCAGCTGCCAGGGCAGCGGAACGTCGATCTCGTCGCTGCGGGCGGTGAAGGCCCGGTCGGCGCCGCCGACGTCGCAGCCGATCACCGGCCCGCGGCCGAGCTCGCGCATCACATCGACCGGCAGGTTGTTCATGGTGGCACCGTCGACCAGCACCTCGCCCTTGTGCAGCACGGGCGGCAGCACCCCGGGAACGGACACCGAGGAGCGCAGCCAGCGCCACAGCGTGCCGCGGCGATGCACCATGGTCTGGCCGGTGGTGAGGTTGGATGAGACGCAGAAGAAATCGATCGGCAGGTCTTCGATGGCGAGGTCACCGAACGCCTCGTAGAGGCTGGCGCTCACCTTGCGGCCCGGAGACGAGCGATACGAAGCGGCAGCGTGTAGTCGCGCAGCGGCCTGGAATCGACGAACGCGCGCCGGAAGCGCTCCTTGAGCTCATCGGTGCTCCAGCGCAGCGCGACGCCGGCGCCGAGGATGGCTCCCATGCTGGTGCCGCCCACGAGATCCACCGGCACACCGGCCTCGCGCAGCGCCTTGACGACGCCGATATGCGCGAAGCCGCGCGCGCCGCCGCCGGACAGCACCAATCCGACACCGCGACCCGTCAACACGCGCGCCAGGCGTGAATAATCGCCGGGGGACTGCACGTGGTGATGCGGTACGTCCGGCAGATCCGCCAGCCAGCGCGCCGCGGCGCCGGTCTCGAGCGTGCCGTCGTGCAGCAGGACCAGCTCCGCGCGCTGCGGCGCCATGCTGTGATCGTCCGGCCAGCGCAGCGCCGCCCAGCTGCCCGTCGGGCTCTCCGCGCGCGCGAGCAGCAGCAGCGCATCCGCCTGGCGCACGCAGAGCTTGGTCCAGCGGTCCGGAGTCGGGATCGGCGACATACACCACGTAGTCGTTGGCGGCCTCGATCCTGTTGAACCACTGGCTGGTATGGGTCTTGGCGCGCACGCTCCAGACGAGCTCCGCGCGCCC
Source organism: uncultured Pseudomonadota bacterium (assembly GCA_963726045.1). Lineage (GTDB taxonomy): Bacteria > Pseudomonadota > Gammaproteobacteria > Steroidobacterales > Steroidobacteraceae > 13-2-20CM-66-19. The sequence continues at coordinate 504,172 of CAVSAZ010000004.1, read as the reverse complement.
GAGCTCCGCCGAGCGCCTTGACGAGCCTGCTGGCGAAGCCGCCGAAATCGACCTCGACGCTCTGCGGCAGAACGGTGAAGGTGCATGCGCCGCGGCTGCGCGCCGCGGCCGCGGGAGATTGCGACTGCGCCAGGCGATCCACGGTGAGGCGTGCGATGCGCAGCATCGCCTCCGGCTGGCCGCGCAGCACCTCGTTGAAAGCCTTCGCCGAGATCCGGGCGAGCTCCGTATCGCGCAACGCCACCACGTCGGCGCTGCGCGGCCGGCCGGAGATCAGCCCCATCTCCCCCACCATGTCGCCCGCCGCGATGCGCGCGAGGAAGCGTCGCCGGGCGGGATCGGGGAGAAAGCGCCGAGGCAGCCGCTCAGCACCATGTAGAGCGCATCGGACGGATCGCCGGCCGAAAACAGCTTGGCGCCGCCGGGCAGCGACAGCCATTCGACGGCCGCGGCAATCTCGCGCAGCAGCGTCGCGTCGAGGCCGCTGAAGAGCGGCATCTCGGCGAGAAGCGCCCCGACGTCGGAGCGCAGCGTCGCGGTCTCTTCGAAGGGATTGCCATCCATTCGACGGATCTCTATCGCACCCGGCGGTACGCCCCCTGTTATGTGGCGGCCAGTATATCCCCGCGGCGGCGGCGATTGCCTCAGCGCTCCAGGATGGCCGTGACGCCCATCCCACCTGCGGTGCACACGGAGATCAAGCCCCGCTTGGCCGTCGGGTTGCCCGCGAGCAGCTTCGCCAGCGTTGCCACGATGCGCGTGCCCGTGGCGGCGAAGGGATGACCGATGGCGACGCTGCCGCCTTTGACATTGAGGCGGGCGCGGTCGATGGCGCCGAGCGGCGCCGCAAGGCCCAACGCGTCGCGACAGAACTCCGGCGATTGCCAGGCGGCCAGGGTGCAGAGCACCTGCGCCGCGAATGCCTCGTGGATCTCGTAGTAGTCGAAATCCTGCAGGGTGAGCCCGGCATCGCGCAGCATCGCGGCACCGCGTACGCGGGCGCCATGAGCAGGCCTTCCTTGCCGCTGGCGAAATCGACGGCCCACACCTTGCCGTAACGCAGCCAGGCGAGCACCGGCAGCTTCCGGCGCGCTGCCCACTCCTCCGACGCCAACAGCACCGCGCTCGCGCCGTCGGTCAGCGGCGTGCTGTTGCCCGCGGTGAGCGTGCCATCGCGCGGATCGAAGCTCGCGCGCAGGCGCGACAGCTTCTCGAGCGAGGTGTCGGCGCGAATGTTGTTGTCGCTCTTCAGGCCGAGGTACGGACACGACCAGGTCGTCGTAGAAGCCCTTCGCGCCAGGCCGCCGCCGCCTTCATGTGGCTCTCGAATGCCAGCCGGTCCTGCTCCTCGCGACCGATCCCCCAGCGCTGCGCCATGAGCTCGGTGCTCTGGCCCATGGAGAGTCCCGTGCGCGGCTCGACGACCGCCGGCAGCACGGGCTTGAAGTGTCGCGGCCGCAGCGCGCAGCCACGGCGCCAGCCGCTGCCCGAGGGTCTTGCCGCGGGCGCTGGCGAGCAGCAGCTGTTGGTAAGCGCGCGGGTACACGACCGGCGGGTCGCTGATGGTGTCGACGCCGCCCGCGATGCCGCAGTCGATCTGGCCGAGCGCGATCTTGTTGCCGATCGCGATCGCCGCCTCGAGGCTGGTGCCGCACGCGCGCTGCAGGTCGAGCCCGGGCGTCTGCGGATCGAGGCCGGACGACAGCACGCACTCGCGTGTCAGGTTGTAGTCGCGCGAGTGCTTGATCACCGCGCCCGCGGCGACATCTCCCAGCCGCGCGCCGGCAGGCTGCAGCGCTCCACCAGCGCGCGGAAGACCGCCGTGAGCATTTCCTGGTTGCCGACCGTGGCATACGCCGTGTGCGCCCGCGCGAACGGAATGCGCAGACCGCCGACGATCGCGACGCGCCGCACTGTTGTGCCGACGAGCATGGAACCTCCAGTGGACCGGCCCGAAACCGGGAAGGATTGCCCCGATCCGCGTACGCTACCATTGGTTTGCCGGCCGAGGCCAAGTATTCGCTGCCCCGAACGGACAGTGGCAGCGTGGCGCCCGCGGGCGGTATTCTGCTCGGCCCGATCGCGCACCACTTCGAAGGGTCTCCCCGCCATGGGTGAATTCACGACCCTCATGGCCCGCGACGGCCATGAGTTCCAGGCCTATCTCGCCGCCCCGCCGGCCGCCCGCGGGGCGCGGTCGTGGTGCTGCAGGAGATCTTCGGCGTCAACCGCCACATCCGCGCGGTCACCGACAGCTTCGCGGCGGAGGGCTACACCGCGATCGCGCCCGCACTGTTCGACCGGATTCGCCGGGGCATAGAGCTCGGCTACGACGATGCCGGGCGCGACGAGGGGCGCGGCTACGTGCAGCAGCTGAAGCCCGAAGAGACGCTGAAGGATGTGGCGGCCGCCGTGGCGGTCGTCAAGCATTCCGGCCGCGTCGGCATCGTGGGCTACTGCTGGGGTGGCGGCCTCGCCTACCGCGCGGCGTGCGAGCTGCCGATTGCCTGCGCCGTCGTCTACTACGGCAATCCGCGGGACACCAGCAAGACCCCCAGGTGTCCGGTGATGTATCACTTCGGCTCCGCCGACAAGAGCATCCCGCTCGGAGCAGGTCGAGCGGCTGCAGGCGGCGCAATCCGCAGGGCATCTTCTACGTCTACGACGGCGCCGGTCACGGCTTCAACTGCGATCTGCGGCCGAGCTACGACGCGGCCGCCGCCGCTCTCGCCCGCCAGCGCACGCTCGAGTTTCCTCGCGCGCGCGGCTGGCCGGCGAAGGCCACGGCAAGGACGAGGGGCGTGCGGACGAGGATCGGGAGAGCGAGTGATGTTGAAACTGAAAGATGGCGCGCTGCTGCGCCAGCAGGCCTATGTCGATGGCGCCTGGGTGGATGCCGACAGCGGCGCCACGCGCGAGGTCGCGAATCCGGCGACCGGCGAGCGGCTCGGCACCGTACCCGACATGGGAGCGGCCGAGACCCGCCGCGCGATCGAGGCGGCCGCAAAGGCGTTCCCAGCCTGGGCGGCCAAAACGGCCGGGGAGCGCGCCAGCGATCCTGCGACGCTGGTACGACCTCATGATGGCGAATCAGGACGATCTCGCCGCGCTCATGACCGCGGAGCAGGGCAAGCCGCTCGCCGAATCCAAGGGCGAGATCGCCTATGCCGCGTCCTTCATCGAGTGGTTCGCCGAGGAAGGCAAGCGGCTCTACGGCGATGTGATCCCGGGCCACCAGGCCGACAAGCGCATCCTGGTGCTGCGCCAGCCCATCGGCGTGGTGGCCGCGATCACGCCCTGGAACTTTCCCGCGGCCATGATCACCCGCAAGGCCGGCCCGGCGCTCGCGGCCGGCTGCACCTTCGTCTGCAAGCCCGCGCTGCAGACCCCCTACTCCGCGCTCGCGATGGCGGAGCTCGCCGCGCGCGCCGGCGTTCCCGCCGGTGTTCTCAACATCGTGACGGGCGACGATGCCGCCGCGATCGGCGGCGAGATGACTTCCAACCCGGCGGTGCGCAAGCTCACCTTCACCGGCTCCACGGCAGGTCGGCAAGCGGCTGATGGCGCAGTGCGCGGGCACGCTGAAGAAGCTGTCCCTGGAGCTCGGGGGCAACGCACCCTTCATCGTGTTCGACGATGCCGACCTCGATGCGGCGGTGGCGGGCGCTCTCGCGAGCAAGTACCGCAACACCGGACAGACCTGCGTGTGCGCCAACCGCCTGCTGGTGCAGAGCGGCGTCTACGAAGCGTTCACGCGCAAGCTGGTGGCGGCCGTCGGCAAGCTGCGCGTCGGCAACGGGCTCGAGGGGCCGACCGAACAGGGACCGCTGATCGATCGCAAAGCGCTCGCCAAGGTCGAGCAGCACATCGCCGATGCGGTGCAGAAAGGCGCGCGCGTCGCGCTCGGCGGCAAGCGCCACGCGCTCGGCGGCACGTTCTTCCAGCCGACCGTGATCACCGACGTCACCGCGGAGATGTTGGTTGCGCGCGAAGAGACCTTCGGGCCGGTGGCGCCGCTCTTTCGCTTCCAGACCGAGGCGGACGCGATCCGCATGGCCAACGCCACGGAGTTCGGCCTCGCCGCCTATTTCTACACGCGCGACCTGGCGCGCTCCTGGCGGGTGGCGGAAGCCCTGGAGTACGGCATCGTCGGGCTGAATACCGGCATCATCTCCACCGAGGTGGCCCCCTTCGGCGGCATCAAGGAATCCGGCATCGGCCGCGAAGGCTCGAAATACGGCATCCTCGATTACACCGAGCTCAAGTACCTGTGCACCGGCCTATCGTAAAAGCGCTGGCTCCGGGCTCCTGCCCGGCCCAGCGCGTCGCAGACAAAAAGCGTGGTTTTTGCCCGAGACTCGGCCACCTGCGGCGGCCGGGCACGTCCCTGTGCCTGATGTTTCGGGTATAAGCTGCCATCGACATGCGCTACATCAGCTCCCCCGACTTCCACCGCGATTCCGCCGAGCGGATCGGCATCCTGCTGGTCAACTCCGGCACGCCGGACGCGCCGGAGCCGCGGGCCGTGCGCCGGTTTCTGGCGCGGATGCTGTCCGATCCGCGCATCGTGGAGATGCCGCGGGCGCTCTGGCTGCCGATTCTCCATGGCTTCATCCTGCCGCTGCGGCCGCGGCGGGTGGCGCGCAAGTACCGCGCGATCTGGTCGCAGTCCGGCTCGCCGCTGCGCGACTCTCGCGAGCGGCTGCGCGCGCAGCTGACCAGCACGCTGGCGCAGCGCATGCTGGCGCCGTTCTCGGTGGAGCTCGGCATGCTCTACGGCGAGCCGAGCGTGCCGCAGGCGCTGACCCGGCTGCGCGAGTCCGGCGCGCAGCGCATTCTCGTGCTGCCGCTCTTCCCGCAGTACTGCGGCGCCACCACCGGCGCGGTCTACGACCAGGTGACGGCGGAGCTGCGCCGCTGGCGCTGGCTGCCGGAGCTGCGCTTCGTCGCCGAGTATCACGATCAGCCGGGCTACATCGAGGCGCTGCGCGCCAGCATCGCTGGAGCACTGGCGGGAGCACGGCCCGACGCGCCACCTGTTGATTTCCTTCCACGGCATCCCGGAGCGCTACTTCCACCACGGCGATCCGTACTTCTGCAAATGTCAGAAGACCGCGCGCCTCCTCGCCGAGGAGCTGATGCTGCGCGATGGCGAGTGGAGTGTCAGCTTCCAGTCGCGCTTCGGCCCGGCGGCGTGGCTCAAGCCCTACACGAGCGAGGTGCTGGCGCAGCTTCCGGAACGCGGCGTGCGCGCCGTGACGGTCGTGTGTCCGGGATTCGCGGTCGACTGCCTGGAGACGCTGGAGGAGATCGCCATCGAGAACCGCGACAGGTTCCTGCGCGCCGGCGGGCAGCGCTTCGATTACGTGCCGGCGCTCAACGACCGCCCGGAGCATGCGCGCTTCCTCGCGAGCCACATCGCCCGGCACTGCCAGGGCTGGGCATCGTTGGATTGGCCGGAATTGCGCTCACGGCGGGTCGCGGCCTGGCGCGAAGCCCATTGGCGAGCCTGACGACTATGTCTTGGCCGCGCTTCCTCGAGATCGGCATCGCGACGCGGACATCCGCGCGTCGGTCGAGTTCTACGAGCGGCTGGGCTTCACGCAGGCGCAGACCGGTGACATCTGGCCGCACCCCTACGGCGTGCTCACCGACGGCGCGGTGTACATCGGACTGCACCAGAGCAGGCTCGACTCGCCCGCGCTGACCTTCGTGCACCCGGGGATCGCGGCGCTACCTGGCCGTGCTCGAGCGGATGGGCATCGAGCCGGCGACGGTCAACATCGGCGGCGAGGTTTTCAACGAGGTCGGCTTTCGCGATCCCGCCGGCCAGCCGGTGCGGCTGCTGGAAGCGCGGACCTACTCGCCCTCGGACCGCTCCGCGCTCGAGCCGTCCCGCTGCGGCGCATTCCGCGGGCTGAGCATGCCCGCGGCCGACTTCGAGCCGGCGCGCCGCTTCTGGGAGGACGCTCGGATTCGACGGCGGGCGAGCTCCAATCGCACCCCTATCCCCATCTGCCCTTGTCGCGGGAAGGTCTCGAGCTGGCATTGCACCGGCCGCAGCTCTGCGCTCGAGCCGCTGCTCGTCTTTCGCGACCCGGCCATGCCGGAGCGGATCGCGCGGCTGCGGGAGCTGGCCGTGTGCCCGCTCGAGCCGCCGCCGCGGGGACTCGACGCCCGCGACAACGCTCTGCTGAGGGCACCCGAGGGCACCGCGCTGTTGCTGCTCCAGGATCCGGCAGCCGGCTTGAACCGCCGCGCACCGCCGAGCGAACGTACGGCCGGTGACGTTAAGCTGTCCGGGATGCCCATGAGAAACACAGCGGCTCGCTGGGGCGCGGTCTCCCAGTTTCTTCATTGGCTCATCGTCGCGCTGATCGCCATCCAGGCCACCCTGGGCCTCACGGGACGCCTGTTGCCGCTCGGCGTTGACGAAGCTGGCGCTGCTGGCGCGCCACAAGTCGCATCGGCATCACCATCCTCGGCACTCGCCGCCGCTGCGCCTGCTCTGGCGCTGGCTCAACCCCACGCCGCCGCTGCCGTCCAACCTGACTCCTCATGAGCGGTTCCTGGCGCGTTTCACCCACGCGGCACTGTATGTGCTGCTCTTCGCCATGCCGCTCACCGGCTGGATCATGTCGTCGGCGCGCGGTTTCCCGGTGAGCTGGTTCAGTCTCTACCAGCTGCCCGACCTCGTGCCGAAGAGCCGAGACACTCTACGACGCTATGGTGACGACTCACGCGGCGCTGGCGTCGCGCTGGCTCTCACCGTGGCGCTGCACATCGCCGGCGCGCTCAAGCATCACTTCGTGCTGAAAGACGATACGCTGCGACGGATGCTGCCTTTCGGCACGGATCACAGTCGCTGCGGCTGCCGGCGCGTGCTCGCGCCCGCCGTGGCGCGCGCGGCCGGCTCCGCGTACACGCGGTCGCGACGCAGAGCTCGCTGACCTACGCGTTCACCCAGGCCGGGGCCGAGAACCAGGGGCGGTTCAAGTCCTTCACCGTCGGCTTCGATCCCGACCGCCAGCCGGCTCGATGTCATGGTGGACATGCGGTCGTTACGACACCGGCGACCAACAGCGCAACGACACGCTTGGCGGCAAGGACTTCTTCGACGTCGCGCAGTATCCGCAATCGCGCTTCAGCGCCAGCCGCATCGAGAAGACGGCCGCCGGCTACGCAGGCGACAGGCTCTCTCACTCTGCGCGGCGTGACGCGCAGCATCACCATCCCGTTCACGTGGCGAACCGCCACGCGTGCAGGGTCACTCGGTCGGTTATCTTTCAGGGCAGACGACTCTGCGGCGCCTCGATTTCGGCGTCGGTCAGGGACAGTGGCAGTCCACGGAATGGGTGGGCAACGAAGTCACAATCCGCTACTCTGCTGCAGTTGGTCCCGCAGCTCATGACGGTCTGTGCATGCAGCTTGGAGGTGCAGAGATCGTAGATCGAAGCCATCAGCACCTGCACGGAGTGTGTCATGGCGATCTCGATGCCCTTCAGCGCCGCCTCCTTGATGGCGCCCGTCAGGAGGTCGAGCTGCTCGGATCGACAGGTTCTCCGGCAGTTTCGTCGTGATCTGCACGGTCGGGACGTCCTCCACGATCTGCCGCAGTATCGTGTAGACACAGTCCGCCTTGGCGCGCATCAGCGCCTCATCGTCGCCGAACAGCGACCCGATCGCGACCAGACCATCGACCGTCTTCGCACCGGGTCTGCTCCCATTCGCGCTCCGTGCCGAAGGCCACGTGTATGACCTCACCCATGACTGTCTCTCTCAATCTCTTCCGGCAAAGGGCCGCCGCAAGTTCCGTGCCCTGGCGCCGGCTGCAGCACCAGCCGCATGCCCATGGCCTTCAGCAAGGCCGTCGTGCTCCGCAGCTCCGGGTTCCCGCGCCGACATAACGTGCGGTAGAGCGAGTCCGCGCTGAGCTCCACCTTCTCCGCCAACTTCGGCCCCCCGGAGGCGCGCGCGATGCGGCCGAGCGCGGCCGCCAACTCCTCCGGGCCGGCGTCTTGCAGCATTGCGTTGAGATAGGCCACCGCAAACTCATAGCGCGCCTGCTGCGACATCGGAGCCGGCGGACGGTTCTTCTTGCGAGCCATCCGAGACACTCCTGCGCTTACGACGGCGGCCAGCCTAGGCCCGCGCGCCGTCCGCGGCCCAGAGGGCGTTTGGCACGCGTTTGCGCAGATTCAGCGAATTTCCCGCAGTCCGGCCTTTGCCCCGCCCCATTTGCCATGACTGCTGGCGAAGCGGCGCGGGGTGGCGGGGTATACTTGTGCGCCGACCGCCGGGTCGGCCATATAAGATGAGGGGAGAAGCCATGCTGGTCGTCACGACGGAGAACGTCCCGGGCTATCGCGTCAGGGACGTCAAGGGCCAGGTGTTCGGCGTCGTGGTGCGCAGCCGCGGGCTCGGGGGCAACATCATGGCCGGCCTGCGCTCGCTCGCCGGCGGCGAGATCACCGAGTACACGCAACTGCTCGAGGAGGCGCGCCGCCATGCGGTCGACCGCATGGTCAAGAATGCGACGCTCATGCAGGCCAACGCCATCGTCATGATGCGGTTCGACTCCGCCGAGATCGGCCAGACCATGAGCGAGATCGTCGCGTACGGGACGGCCGTGGTGCTGGAGAAGGCGGCCGGGTGATGCTGCGGGTGTTGGTCCTTGCGCTGGGCGGCATCGCCGTCGCGGCCGGCGCGCTGCTCGTCGGCTCCGGCACCCGGGGGCCGGGCGTCTACCTGGTTTGCCTGGCGCGGCGATCATTCTCGGCACGGCCTTCGAGCGTTGGCGCTATCGCAATGCGCCGCCCGCCGCCGCGCGTTGGGAGCGCACCGGAGAGCGCTTCGAGGACCCGGCGACCGGCGCGACCCTGGAGGTCCAATATGACCGCGCCAGCGGCGAGCGACGCTACGTCCGCGCGGGCGAGAGCGCCGCCGGCAAGTAACCAGCTCTTCATCCCGATGTCGACCGACAACAGCGAAACTCCCGGCTCCGCGCGTCCGACGGTATTCCTCAGCTACGCCTCGGAGGATCGCCGCGCGGCGCAGGTCCTCCGCGACTCTCTGCCGGCCTTCGGCATGGAGGTGTGGTACGACGAGAGCGATCTGGTCGGCGGCGATGCCTGGGACCAGAAGATCCGCCGCCAGATCCGCGAGTGCGACTACTTCATGCCGGTCATCTCGGCTCATACCGAGGCGCGCCACGAAGGGTACTTCCGGCGGGAGTGGCGCCTGGCCGTCGAGCGGACGCTCGACATGGTCGATGACCACGTTTTTCTGCTGCCCGTCGTCATCGACAACACCTCGGAAGCGGGCGCGCGCGTTCCCGACAGGTTCCGCGCGGTGCAGTGGCTACGGGTTCCGGACGGGCAGCCGACCGCGGCGCTCGAGGCGCTCTGCCGACGGTTGGTGTCGGGTGACAGCACGCCGCCTTCGAGCAGCGAGCGCCCGCGCCCGCCGCGCGTTCCGGCGACGCCGCCGACGGCGACCTCGTCCTCGGCCGAGGCGGCCAGCGCTGCCAAGCGAGAGGTTCCTCCATTTCCCCGCGAGGAGCCGGGACAGAGGGTCCGCTTCTGGTTCCAGGTCGTGGGTTGGGGGTTCCAGTCCGCGTGGGTCGCATTCCAGCGCCTGCCCCGCTGGCTGCGCATCCTCGCCTATGTATGGATCGGAATCCTGCTGATCTCGCGCTGCAGTACGTCGCATGACGATCGCTCGCGCGACGACGATGCGCCGCGGATTTCCTCCACACAGGAACAGCAGCTGAAGCAGCTCGGGGCGAGCCATGGAGGCAACTGGACAGCGGCCGACACCGGCGCACCTCATCGCTCAGATCGCCGAAGCAAATCCCCGCTGAGGCCGCTGGACGACTCGTCCGCCTCCGCCCCGGTGCTGGCGATTCCCTTCGGCGCGCCGGCGGGCGATGCCGCCGCGCAGAAGCTCACAGGCTCCGTTTTCACTCAGTTGTACGGACGGCTCGCCATCGCCCGTCATGGGCACGTAGCGCTGGCGGATCAGCCACTGCCAACCCTGGATCCGTCGCCCGCGGTGGCACAGGGGCGTGCACATGACTCCAGCTACATCGTCTATGGCGCCGTCGCGGGAAGCGCGCCCGATCAACAGCTCACCGTAAAGGTCATCAAGGTCGATGACGGCTCGGTGGCGTGGTCGAAGTCGTATTCGCTCACGGGCGCCGATCCCGCGGGCATCGCGGCGGAAATCAGCGCGCACGTACCGGCGGATGATGCGACGACTGAGTCGCGCGACTAACGGTTCTCGCGAATCACCAGCGCGTGGACGTTGGCAGTGCGAAGCTGCTTGCGAACCCTGGTCAGCTCCGGTGCGGTGAGCGGACCGATCCGGACCCGGTTCCAGGCGCTCGATCCCTGCACGATCCGCTGTACCTGCGCGGCTATTCCGGCGCGAGCCAGCCGGGCGCGTACCGCATCGGCTTCAGCAGTGCTGCGATACGAGCCTATCTGCAACACATAGGAGGGACCGGAGCCTGTCGCGTGCTGCGGCCCGGGCGTCAGCCGGCGCCGGCCCGGCTTGAGTCGGGTGCTGGTCGTCGTGGGAGACCGGGACCTTGAAGTTCGGCAGCATGCGGTAGAAATCATAGTGTTGCGGCTGTGCGCTTGCGGATGCCGACGCGGACTTCGATGTTGGGGCCGAGCCGGAAGGGCTCGCCGGGTCGGGATCGTCGGAGAAGTATCGTCCGGCGCCGGCGCGTGGGGCGCCTTGCTCTGCTTGTCCGCGCCCGGCGCCCGCCTGCGACGACGCCGCGGCGCGATGATGCGCATGAGCACCCGCGATCAGGAATGCCGCGCTCGCCAACACCGCGCCGACGAGGACGCCGAGGCCGAACTCCTTCAGTTTCGCGGCGCCCGAGTTGCGGGACGACCGCTTGTAATCGCGCGTGGTCAGGCGGGGCATGCTTGCGGGTCTACATCGTCTCCGGCGCGGAAACGCCGAGCAGACCGAGGCCGTTGCGGATGACCTGCTGGACCCCGAGCACCAGCGCCAGACGCGCATTGCGGTGCCGGGATCGCCGACGATGAATTGCTCCGCGTTGTAATAGGTGTGGAACGTGTTGGCCAGGTCACGCAGGTAGTGGACGATGGCGTGGGGCGCGCGATTGAGCGCCGCCTGCTCCAGCACCTCGGGATAACGCACCAGGGAGCCGAGGACCGCCTGCTCCTGCGTGCCGGTCAGCAGTGACGCGCCGGCGAGTCCCGCGGCAAGATCGAACGACAACCCGCGGGCGCCGAGCTGCTTCATCACACTGGCGACGCGGGCATGGGCGTACTGGATGTAGTAGACGGGGTTCTCGTTGCTGCGCGACTTGGCGAGCTCGAGATCGAAATCGAGCGGCTGCTCGTGGCTGCGCATCAGATAGAAGAGCCGGCAGGCATCGTTGCCGACTTCCTCGCGCAGCTGGCGCAGCGTCACGAATTGCCCCTCGCGCTTGCCCATCGGCACTTTCTCGCCGCCGCGGAACAGGCTGACGAACTGAATCAGGTTGACTTCCAGACAGTCGCCGGGCTCGCCCATGGCCGTCAGGCCCGCACGCACGCGTGCGATGTAGCCGTGGTGATCGGCGCCGAGGACGTCGATCAGACGTTGGAATCCGCGCTCGCGCTTCTCCAGGTGGTAGGCGATGTCGGAGGCGAAGTAAGTCTTCTGCCCGTTCTCACGTACCACGACGCGATCCTTCTCGTCGCCGAACTCCGTGGCGCGGAACCATGTCGCGCCGTCCTTGGTATACAGTCGCGACTCCGCGCTCGAGCCGCGCGAGCGCACGATCGATGGCGCCGCTCTCCTCCAGCTCGCGCTCGGAATACCAGCGGTCGAAGCTGACCCCGAACTGGCCGAGATCCTCGCTGATGTCGGCGAGCATCTCGGTCGAGCGAGCTCTCGAGCACGAGGCCGAATCGCCTCCGCGCCGATGAGATCGCGCGCGCGTGCAATCAGCGCATCGATGTAGATCTCCTTATCGCCCGCCCGGCGCATCGGCGGGCAGCCCCGCGAGCAACGACTGCCGCAGGATGCGCCGCAGCCGCTCGCCCTCGGCGCTCAGCAGCTTCTGCGCCAGGGCGCGCACGTAATCGCCGCGATAGCCGTTCTCCGGAAAGGGCAGCGTCTCGCCGCAGGCTTCCAGGTACCGTATCCACGCGCTCACCGCGAGGATGTCGACCTGGCGTCCCGCGTCGTTGATGTAGTACTCGCGGGTGACCTGGAATCCGCAGGCGGCCAGGATGTTGCCCAACGTGGCCCCGTATGCGGCTTGACGTCCGTGCCCAACGTGCAGCGGGCCCGTCGGGTTGGCAGAGACGAACTCGAGCAGGACCCGCTCTCCCCGGCCGAGACTGTCCTCGCCCTCCCTGCGGCCATAGCGCTCGCCCCGCTCATGGAGGGCGGCCAGCTCGCGGCCGTACGCCTCGGGCGTCAGGAAGAAATTGATGAAGCCGGCGCCCGCGATCTCCGCGCGCGCGACCAGCGGGCTCGCCGGCAGGGCGGCGATGATCCGTTGCGCCAGCTCGCGCGGCTTGCAGCCGGCGGACTTTGCGAGGCGCAGCGCCGCGTTGGTGGCGAAGTCACCGTGCTGCGCGTCGCGGGCGCGCTCGAGCGTCAGCGCCCCGGGCGCCGGCGCCTCGGGCAGTACGCTGCCGACGAGCGAATTGACTGCGCCCGCAAGGAGTTGCTCGATTTCCTGCTTCAAGAGCGAGACGATCCACTGGCCAATGGATCGAGAATCTTACCTTATCAAAAGATCTCGATCGGATCGACGTCGAGCGCCCAGCGGACGCGGCGTACGCTGGGCAGTGACTCGAGCGCGGGCAGCCACGCATCGAGGAAGCGATGCAGCGCCGCGCGATCCACGCTCTCGACCAGCAATTGCGCGTGATACCGCCCCGCGCGTTTCGCCATGGCGGCCGGAGCGGGTCCGAGGAGGCGGATTGCGCGCGCCTCACCGCGGCTGCCGGAGGTGCGGCCGGCGCGCAGGTCTTCCGCGGACCTGCGCGCCTCCGTCAGGAACGCCAACGCGGCCTCCGCGGTCGGCGCGGAATCGCGCACGGCGGCGAGCCGGCTGAAGGGCGGCCAGGAAGCCTGGCTGCGCTCCGCCAGCGCTACGCGGGCAAAGCCGTCATAACCCTCCGCCAGCAGGCTTCGCAGCAGCGGGTGATCGGGGAATTCGGTCTGGATGAGCACCTCGCCGGCTTTCTCGCCGCGACCGGCGCGGCCGGCGACCTGGACGATGGTCTGCGCGAGGCGCTCGGGCGCGCGAAAGTCGCTGCTGAAGAATCCCTGGTCGGCATTCAGCACCACGACCAGTGTTACGTTGGGAAAGTCATGCCCCTTCGTCACCATCTGCGTGCCGACCAGGATGCGGGCCTCGCCCGAAGCCATGCGGCGCATCGCCGCTTCCATGTCACCGCGGCGCCGCACGCACGTCGCGATCCAGCCGCAGGCACGGCATGCCGGGGAACAGCGCCGCCAGCGTCTCCTCGATCCTCTCCGTGCCCTGACCGACCGGCCTGACCGCGAAGCCGCACTGCGGGCAGCGCTCCGGCAGCGCGCTGTCGGCCCCGCAGTGATGGCAGCGCAGCCGCGCAGCCGCGAGATGCACGGTGAGCCGCGCATCGCAGTCGCGGCACGGCGCCAGCCAGCCACAGGCGGTACAGAGCAGTGTTGGCGCGTAGCCGCGCCGGTTGAGAAACACGAGCACCTGGCCGCCGGCGGCCAGGTGCCGCTCGATCGCCTGCACCGCGGGCGTGGAAATGCCGGCACGCACGGCGCTGCGCGCGCAGGTCGATGAGCGACAGTCGCGGCGGCGCCGCCGTCGGCGGCCCTGCGAGTCAACAGCAGGCGCGTATATCGGCCGGTGGCGACGTTCTGCAGCGTCTCGAGCGCGGGCGTCGCTGAGCCCAACACGACGGGCACGCCGGCGCGCTGCGCGCGCACCACGGCCAGGTCGCGCGCGGAATAGCGGAAGCCGCCCTCGTGTTGTTTGAAGGACGTGTCGTGCTCTTCATCGACGATGATCACGCCCAGGTCCGGCACCGGGGCGAACACCGCCGAGCGCGTGCCGAGAACGACCCGCGCGCGGCCGCTGAAGGCTTCCCGCCAGGCGAGCAGCCGCTCGTGGTCGGTGAGGGCCGAGTGCAGCACCGCCATGGGCGCGGCGAACCGCCTGCGGAATCGATCCACCAGCTGCGGCGTCAGGCCGATCTCCGGCACCAGCACGAGGGCGCTGCGGCCGAGCCGCAGGGACGCGCTCGACCACCCGCAGATAGACCTCGGTCTTGCCGCTGCCGGTGACGCCGTGCAGCACGAAGCCGGCGAAGCCGCCTAGCGACTCGCAGACTCTGTCGATGGCGAGACGCTGCTCCTCGTTCGGCTCCGGACCCGGACTCACCGCCAGCGGCGCCGGAATGGGGCTCGGCGGCGCCGGCCGGGGCCAGCGCGACCGTGCTCAGCCAGCCGCGGGCGATGAGGGCGCGCGCGGCGTCCCGCCACGACCCCAGCTTCTCGTCGAGCGCAGCGGCCGACAGGCCGACGGGCGGCGGGCTCGATCCCGCACCAGGAGGTGCCGCGCCATCGCTTGTCGCCAGCGCGGCCAGGAGCTGCCGCTGGCGCGGAGCGCGCCGGGGCTCGCCGCTGGTGTACGCTTCCAGCCCTGCGGGCGTGACGACCCAGCGCTCTTCGATGGCATCGATGGCGGCGCCCAGCCGCAGAGCCTTCGGCAGGGCGGCGGCAAGCACCTCCCCGACCGGATGATGGTAGTAGTCTGCCGCCCAACCCGAGCAGGGCGAGGGTGGCAGGATCGAAGATCGGTTGCGGGTCCAGCCTTTCCAGCACGGGCTTCAGCCGCTCAGCGGGCAGCTCCGAGCTGGTCGCAGTCTCCATGGCCACGCCGATGAGGCGGCGCTGGCCGAACGGGACCCGGACCCGCGAGCCGGCCACGATCGCTGACGGGCCGGCCAGGTCGGCCCGATAATCGAACAGGCGCCTGAGCGGCGTCGGCAGCGCCACACGAATGATGGGGACGGAACTCATGAGTGAAGATAAATCAGAGACTTACGTGCGCAGCGCCCTCGGTCAACCGCACCCGGCGCAGGCGCGTTGTACCTGTCATGCCAGAGTTTGCTACGCTCGCGTCGCCTTATAGCATGCCGGCTGCCTCTCGCGGCGACGTGGACCTGTCGGAATCTTCCAGTAATGCGCGCAGCAGAGCGCTCAGCCAGTTTCTGGCGAGCGTCGAAGTGCGCGCATTCAAGATTGCCCAGTCGGCGCTGCGGCACGAGGATGATGCGCTGGATGCCGTTCAGGATGCGATGCTGCAGCTGGCGCGCGCCTATTCGGATCGGCCCGCGGAGGAGTGGAAACCACTCTTCTATCGGATCCTGGAGAATCGCATCCGCGACATGCAGCGCCGCAGGACGGTGCGCAACCGGGTCATGTCCTGGCTACCCTTTCGGGGGGAGTCGGAGGAGGATGAGCCCGACCCGATAGCGGAGGCCGCCAGCGAGGAGCCGCTGCCGATGCGTCGGCTGGAGATAGCCGAGGCCATGGAGGCGCTGGAGAAAGCTCTCGCGGCCCTGCCCAGACGGCAGCAGCAGGCGTTTCTGCTGCGCACCATGGAAGGGCTCGACGTGGCACAGACGGCTCGCGCCATGGGGTGCTCGGAGGGCAGCGTCAAGACACACTATTTTCGCGCGTTGCAGACATTGCGCGCGCAGCTCGGGGACTTTTACGTATGAGCCGGGACCTCAACGGCGACACCGATTTCGAGCACCAGCTGCAGGCACTTCTGGAAGAGAGCGTGCAGCGGGTTGGCGGCCACGCGCGCTCGCGTTTGACCCAGGCCCGGCACGCGGCGCTCGCCGAGGCGGCGCGCAGCAGCAGCCGGTGGCGCATGCCGCTGCGCGCACTGAGGCGGACCCGGCACCAGCGCCTGTTCTGGATGCCGGCCGCGGGCGCGATGGCTACCGCGGTGTTGGTTGCCTTCGTGCTCTGGCCGCATGCGCCGCAGGCGCGCCCCGGGGTGGAGGCGACTCCGAGCAACGTGGAAGACCTGGATCTCGTTGCCGATCGCGAGGGCATGGATCTCATGCAAAGCGGCGACGGGCAATTCTACGAGTGGGCGATGGCGCAGACCGACGCCGGCGATCAGCCGGATGGAAGCGGCGCCGGAGTACAGGGCAAGGCGCCCAGCGATCGGAACGCTGGGCCCGATACGAACCAGAACAGCGGTTGAGATGCGCGTCGCGCGCCGTATCGGAATCGCGGTGGTGACGGCGGCACTCGCAGTCGGGTCGGGCCTCGGGCGTGCCGGGGACCCCCCGCAGGGGACTGCGGATGCTCCCGGCGCGGGTCTGTTGGAATTCCTGGGAAGCGTCGATCCGGCGACTGATTCGAAGCAGCCCGACGATGGCAGCTGGCTGGCGTATCTGTCGCAGATCGACATCGGCAAGGTAGCCAAGGCGTCACAGTCTTCACAGGCGCCGCAGCCGCCGGGGCAGACGAAGCCGACGGACTCGCAGCCTGCTGCCGACAAGCCGGGTGGTTGAGGTGTTTGACACGATGATCAAAGAGCGCAAGGCGCTGATGCTCGGGCTGCTGCTGGCGGCGGCGCCGGCGTGCGTCCTGGCGCAGGCGCCCCCCGCCCCGGTCCCGCAGGGGCAGGCCGCGGCAGGTGCAGCGCAGGCCGCGCCGGTGCCCTGGTCCAGTCTGTCACCGCGGCAGCAGCAGTTGCTCGGATCGCTCTCCGGCAATTGGGGCACGCTGCCCGCGGCGCGCCAACAGGCGCTCGCGCGCGGCAGCCAGCGCTGGCTCAGCATGAGCGTGCAGCAGCGCTCGATGGCGCGCCAGCGCTTTCAGCAGTGGCGGCGGTTCAGCCCGCAGCAGCGGCAGATGCTGCGCCAGCGCTGGCAGAGTTTCAAATCGCTGCCGCCGCAACAACAGCAGGCGATTCGCCAGAGCTACCACCAGTTCCAGCGCCTGCCGCCCGTGGCGTCGCCAGATGCTGCGCCAGCAGTGGCAGCGGGCCTCGCCCGCGCAGCGGCAGCAGATGTTCCGCAACGCCTGGCAGAAGCGGCGTCAGCGTCAGAGCATGCAGATGCGGCGTTTTCCTCCGATGCGCCCGGCAAGGCCGCGGTAATCGATCGCGGCCAGCCCATTGTCAGGGATTCGGCTCGCGGCCCAGGCAGCGGCCTTGGGCCGCTCATTGCCTGGCTTTTGAGCGGACCGGAATGGGGATCGCGCAAACGCTCACCCGTCCGGCGGGCACCTTGAACCACGGCCCACGACGGTTGCGCAGCGATTCCACGTACTGAGTGAAGGTCGGCGTGTCGGTCCGCAGAACTTCCAGCGGCGTGCGTTTCGCGGCGGGCAGGTCCGCCGCGATCTGCACTGATTCGATGCGCACCCACTGGCGGCGGCTCGTGTAGACGCCCAGCGGACCGTTGCCTCGCGGCAGCGTCGAGAGAACGCGGCATGCCCGCGACCACGCGCCCGACCATGCTGGTATTACGATCCCACTGCCGCTGCCGGACCGCCGATTGACCGTATACAGGGCGGTGCCGCCGCCGCTGTCGACGTTGTTGCCACGTGCCGCTCCCACCATGCCGTAGCAGTTGACCAGCCACGCGCGACCGAACGCCGGATCGCGAGCCGCCGGGAAGCTGTCGGAGAATCCGACCTGCGAGGCGTAGGTGTCAGGATCCGGCAGTGCCGTGAAAGGCAGAGTCGCGCGCCGGCCGCTCGAACTCCGCGGCCACCATGCGCCTGGCCATGCCAACCGATTTGTGCCCGGTCGGGTCGCCCCATTCCACAACGGCGTCGTCCTGCACGCGGAAGATGGGCAGGCCATTGAAGAAACCCTGCCGCACCAGATTCTTGATGTTGGCGACGTAGCGGGGCGCGAATTGCGGCGCCAGCTCGATGACGACCCGGCCCTGCGGCAGTGTCACGATAGAGCGTATCGTCAGGATCGAGCGTGCGCCAGGCGGACGCGGGCGCGCCGGCGAGCATCGCGTCGGGTGTTGGCGCGGCCTGCGCAGTCAGCGCCTGCAGGGAGGGCGGGGTGTTGTCGGCCGCACTCCTGCGCCATGAGCAGGGAAGTGCGGCGAGAGCAGCCAGGGCCAGGCGACTTTCCAAGCGCGTTGCGCACCATTCAGCCTCCCTCTCAAGCGACGGCCTTCACCGCCTGGATCAGCTCCGCGCCGGCCTTCTGCGCATCGCCGTAGAGCATGCGGGTATTGTCCAGATAGAAGAGCGCATTCTCGATACCGGAGAATCCGGCGCCCTGGCCGCGCTTGATCACGATGACATTCTTGGCGCGGTCGGCGTTCAGGATCGGCATGCCGTAGATCGGGCTCGATTTGTCGGTGCGGGCCACCGGGTTGACGACGTCGTTGGCACCGATGATGAGGGCGGCATCCGCCGTCTCGAACTCCGCGTTGATCTCATCGAGGTCGGCGATCAGGTCGTACGGCACGCCGGCTTCCGCCAGCAGCACGTTCATGTGCCCCGGCATACGGCCCGCGACCGGATGGATCGCGAACTTCACCATCACGCCGCGATCGATGAGCAGCTGACAGAGCTCCCAGATCTTGTGCTGCGCCTGGGCGACCGCCATGCCGTAACCGGGCACTATGATCACCTTCTGGGCGAACGCCAGCATGACGCCGACATCGGAGGCCTCGATCGGTTTGAGGCTGCCGGTGACGGTGCCCGAGGGCCCGGCGCCCGTGTCGCCGAAGCCGGAGAAGAGCACGTTGGCGAGTGAGCGATTCATCGCCTTCGCCATGAGTTGTGTCAGCAGCGTACCGGCCGAGCCGACGACCGTGCCCGCCACGATCATCGCGGCGTTGTGCAGCACGAAACCGTCGAGACCGACGGCGAGGCCGGTGAGTGCGTTGTAGAGCGAGATCACCACCGGCATATCGGCGCCGCCTATCGGCAGCGTCATGGTGATGCCGAGGATCAGCGCGATGACGAAGAGCGCAGTGACGACGTGCGGTGAAGCGTCGAAATGTCCCGCGAGGAGCACCCGCATGCGCCAGCGCCAGGAGCAGCAGCAGGATGTTGAGCACCTGTTGCCCGCGGAAACGGAAGCTGCGCTTGATCAGCCCCTGCAGCTTGCCGAAAGCGATGGCGCTGCCGCTGAAGGACACGGCGCCGATCAGGCCGCCGACAACGGCAAGCGTTGCCGTCGCGTAGCCGTCCGCGCCACCGCGATAGAGCTCCACCGCGGCGATGGCCGCAGCCGCGCCGCCGCCCATGCCGTTGTAGAGAGCGATCATCTGCGGCATGTCGGTCATGGCGACCCGCTTGCCGCTCCACCAGGCGAGGACCGCGCCCACGATGATGGCGGCGCCGATGAGCGGGATAGTTGCTCATCCCCGGATAGGCGAAGGTGACCAGGGTCGCGACCAGCATGCCGGCGCCGGCCCAGAGGATGCCGCTGCGCGCCGTGACCGGCGAGCTCATGCGCTTCAGTCCCACGATGAAGAGCACGGCGGTGACGAAGTAGCTCGCCTGGATGAGGGTGTCCGTCCCGAGGAACGCCGACATCGATGCGCCTGGCATTTAATGCGCCTCCCTTGCGCGCGCCGCCGCGCCCTGCTCGACTTGAACATCTCCAGCATCCGTTCCGTGACGACGTAGCCCCCCATCGCATTGCCGGCCGCGAGCAGCACGCCTATGAATCCGATGGTCTTCTCGAGCGGCGTGTGCGCGTTGCCGAGCGCGACCATGGCGCCGACCAGCACGATGCCGTGCACGAAGTTGGAGCCCGACATGAGCGGGGTGTGCAGGATCACCGGCACGCGGGAGATGACCTCGTAGCCGGTGAAGGCCGCGAGCATGAAGATGTAGAGGGCTACGATTCCGGTCATCGGTGCTTCAACCTTCGATTGCCTTGCGTGTCGGCTCGTGCTTGATCTCGCCGGCGTGCGTCAGGCAGGCCTGGGCGAAGACCTCGTCGTTCCAGTCGATGGCGAGCTCGCCTTTCTGAATGGCGGGCTTGAGGAAATTGAGCAGGTTGCGGGCGTACATCTCGCTGGCGTTGTAGGCGAGCTCGGCGGCGAGCCCGATCGCGCCGATCACTTTGACGCCCTGGTGCAGCACCACCTCGCCGGGGCGGGTGAGCTCGCAGTTGCCGCCCTGCTCCGCGGCGATGTCGACGATCACCGAGCCCGGCCGCATGCGCTCCACCACGCCGCGTTGGATGATCTTCGGCGCCGGGCGTCCGGGAACGGCTGCCGTCGTCACGACCGCATCCGCGGCCGCGATGCGGGAGTCGAGCACCTCCTGCTGTTTGCGCTTTTCTTCTTCGGTGAGCTCGCGCGCGTAACCGCCCGCGCCATCGGCGCTCACGCCGGTCTCCACGAACTTCGCGCCCAGCGACTTCACTTGCTCACGCGTGGCACCACGGACGTCATACGCTTCCACAACCGCTCCGAGGCGTCTGGCCGTCGCGATTGCCTGTAGTCCCGCGACGCCTGCACCGATGACGAGCACTTGCGCGGGACGAATCGTCCCCGCCGCCGTCGTGAGCATCGGAAAAAACTTCTGCAGGTTACTGGCGGCGATCAGAACCGCCTTGTATCCCGCGATGGCAGCCTGCGACGACAGGGCGTCCATCGACTGCGCGCGCGAGATGCGCGGCACCAGCTCCATCGCAAAGCTGGTGATCCGCCGCTCCTTGAGCGCCTTCACTTCCTCGCGGCGCGCGTAGGGCTGCAGGAAGCCGACGAGCACGGTACCCGCCTTCAGCGCCTGAATCCGCTCCAGAGAGAGCGGCTGGACCGTCAGCAGCACCTGCGACTGCTCGAGCACGGCGGCCGCCGAATCGGCCCACTCCACGCCGCGGTACGCGGCATCGGGAAACTGCGCGCTCGCGCCGGCGCCTCGTTCCAGCAGCACGCGCGCGCCGCTCTGGGTGAGCTTGTCGGCCACCTCTGGAACCAAACTGACACGAGTCTCGCGAGGCGCGCTCTCGCGGAGCGCGCCGATGGTTACTGGCATCTTACGGCCCTATTTCGGGGTCCTGGGCGTGGGTTGTTGAATATTCGCATAAAATTGCCGTATCTTACAGCTGCCATGATGGGCATAGACCTCGAACGGGCCGACCGCGGCTTACGCGGACGACCTGCGGATCGTACCCGCCGGGACGGCGCGCGGGCTCTCCCAACTCGTCCTGCGAACGGACGTCGCCGGCATGCCGCTCGAGTGGATCGACTACAAGGAGGCGGCGCGGCTCTACCACCAGGAGCAGGTGGCCTATACCTGCGGCTCGCCCCTCTTCGAGCTCTACGGCGGCGTGAACGCGCTCACCGGCCGGCGCACGGTGCTGGAAATCAATTCCATTGTCGCCACCGTCGGCCACACCGGCAATCCCGGCAATACGCGCCACGACTACGTGCCGCCGCTCAACAATCAGACGCTCTTCCGCCGGGACGCATACCTCTGCATGTACTGCGCCCTGCGCTTCCCGTCACGCGAGCTCTCGCGCGATCACATCAGGCCCTTCAGCCAGGGCGGCCTCGACGTGTGGACGAACGTAGTGACCGCATGCCGGCGCTGCAACAACCAGAAGGCGTCGCGCACTCCGGAGCAGGCGAAGATGCAGCTCATCGCGGTGCCGTTCACCCCGACCTACGCGGAATACATCTTCCTCAAGGGCCGGCGCGTGCTCGCCGACCAGATGCAGTATCTGCTGGCGCACTTCCCGCGCACGAGCCCGCTGCACGACCGCATCCAGCGCTGGCTTCTGAGCGTTGGCCGGCGCCGGGATGCGACGCCTTGATTTTCCTGGTCGACGCTTCGGTCTACGTTTTCCGCGCGTACCACTCGCAGCTGCCGGACATGGTCGACCGCGACGGCAATCCGGTGCATGCGGTCTTCGGGTTCGCGCGCTTTCTGGGCGATCTGATGGAGCGGATCCGGCCGCGCTACATCGGCGTCGCCTTCGATCAGCGGCTGACGACGTCCTACCGCAACAGGATCTACCCCGCTTACAAGGCCAACCGCGAGCCGACGCCCGCGGGCCTGCCGCGGCAGTTCGAGTATTGCCGGGAGCTGTGCCGGCACCTTGGCCTGCCGACGTTCGTCGACCCGGACTTCGAGGCCGACGACATCATCGGCACACTCTCGTGCCTGATGCGCGCCGAAGGCATCCGCTCGGCCTTCATCACGCGCGACAAGGACATGGCGCAGCTGGTGCGCGACGGCGACCTGCTCTGGGACTTCGGCGCGCGCACGCAAATCGGGCTATCGCGACGTCGCGCGCTACTTCGGCGTCGCGCCCGAAGGCTTCGCCGACTTCCTCGCCCTCACCGGCGACGCCTCGGACAACATTCCGGGCGTGCCCGGCATCGGGCCGAAGATCGCGGCCACGCTGATGCGAAAATTCGGCTCGCTCGATGAGCTCTACGCCAATGTCGGCCGCGTCGCCGCCCTGGGGCTGCGCGGCGGCGGCGCACTCGGCGAGCGCCTGGCCGCGCATCGCGAGTCGGTTTTCCTCGCGCGGCGCCTGACGCGGATCGTTTGCGACATGCCGCTCGGCGTCTGCGCCGCGGACCTGCGGCCGCGGACTCCGGATCTTGCGTCTCTGGGCGCTCTCTATGACCGCCTCGGCTTCGGGCCGTTGCTGCGCCGCCAGGGCGAGCGCCTCGCGCGAGCAGTGCGGCACCGCCGCCGCGGCGATCGCAAGCTGAGCATTCGAGCGGGAGATTTCGCATTTGAGCGAGACACGGACGAGGACGGCGGCGGCTTCGAGGCGATCGCGCGCGAGATCGGCGCGCAGATGGGCAGCGATTGCGCGCCGGAGCCGGAGAGCGCCGTCGCGGGCGGCAGCATTCATCGCTGTTACCGCTGGCGTTGCGGCGACACGCAGCTTTCGTGAAAGTCGCGGCTCGCAGCGACAGGCCGGCCTCGAAGCCGAAGCCGGGGCTTGCTTGCGCTCGCGGCTGCACGCGCGGTCCGTGTGCCGCGCGTGCTGGCGCGCGGCAACGCCGGGCGCAGCACGTTTCTCGCGCTCGAATGGATCGAGTCCCGCCCGGCCGGCCGGGCGGCGGAGCACAGGCTCGGCGAGCAGCTCGCGGCGCAGCACCAGGTGACGGCGGCGCAGTTCGGCTTCGCCGACGACAACTTCATCGGCCGGACGCGCCAGCCGAACGGCTGGCTGGCGGACTGGGTCGAGTTCTTCCGCGAGCGGCGTCTGCGCCATCAGCTCGCGCTCGCGACGCAGAACGGCTTCGCGCAGCTGCTCGAGCACCCCGGCGCGCGCCTGCTGGAATCGCTGGCGGCGCTGCTTGCCGGACACACGCCGCAGGCTTCGCTGCTGCATGGCGACCTCTGGGCCGGCAACTGGCTCGCGGACGAGCACGATGAGCCGGTGATCTTCGACCCGGCGGTGTATTACGGCGACCGCGAGGCGGATCTCGCGATGACACGGCTCTTCGGCGGCTTCGGCCGCGCCTTCTACGACGCGTACCTGGCGGCGGCGCCCCTGCCCGCCGGGCATGCGGTGCGGGCCGAGCTCTACAATCTGTATCACGTGTTGAATCACGCCAACCTGTTTGGCGGCGGCTACGCCCGCCAGGCGCGCGCGAGCATCGACCGCCTGCTGGCCGAGGTCAGAGGGTAGCGCGGACTCCCGCCCCGCAGCCGCGATTCGTTATGCTGGCCCGCTCGGCTGGGCCGTCTGCGAGGGGAATCCGTCATGGCGAGCAAGAACATCGTGTCCGTCCTTCAGGAGGAGCGCACGTTCCCCCCTGCCGCCGAATTCACCGCCCGGGCGCGCGTCAAGCCGGCGGACCTGGAGCGCATGCGCCGCGAGGCGGCGGCAGATCCGAGCGGCTTCTGGGCGCAGCTCGCCCGCCAGGAGATTTCCTGGCATACGCCCTTCACGGTAACCCTCGATGAGTCCGCCGCTCCGAACTATCGTTGGTTCACGGACGGCCGCCTCAACGTCTCGTTCAACTGTCTCGACGTGCATCTCGAGCAGCGCGGCGAGAAGACCGCGATCATTTTCGAAGGCGAGCCCGGTGACACCCGCCGGCTTTCCTACCGCGAGCTGCACACCGAGGTCTGCCGGTTCGCGAATGCCCTGAAGGCGCAAGGTGTGGGCAAAGGCGATCGCGTCGCGATCTATCTGCCGCTCGTGCCGGAGGCGATCGTCGCGATGCACGCCTGCAACCGGATCGGGGCCATCCATTCGGTGGTGTTCGGGGGCTTCTCGGCGCCGGCGCTCAAGGACCGGATCGAGGACACCGGCGCCAAGCTGCTGATCACCGCGGACGGCGGCTGGCGCGGCGGCCACCCGATAGAGCTCAAGGCGGCGGCGGACAAGGCGCTGGCCGAAGGCTGCAAGACCATCGAGCACGTCATCGTCCTGAAGCGCACCGGCCGGCCGGTGTCGATGCGGCCGGGGCGCGATCTCTGGTGGCACGAGGCGCTCGCGGGTCAGGAGCCGGTCTGCGAGCCCGAATGGGTCGAGGCGGAGCATCCGCTCTACCTGCTCTATACCTCGGGATCGACGGGCAAGCCGAAGGGAATCCAACATTCGAGCGGCGGCTATCTCCTCGGCGCGAAGCTGACGACGCAGTGGGTCTTCGATCTGCGCGACGACGACGTCTTCTGGTGCACCGCCGACGTCGGCTGGGTGACCGGCCACAGCTATGTCGCCTACGGGCCGCTCGCCGCGGGAGCGACCGTCGTGTTGTATGAGGGCGCGCCCACGACCCCGGATGCCGGGCGCTTCTGGAAGATCTGTCAGGACCACGGGGTCAGCGTCTTCTACACCGCGCCCACCGCCATCCGCGCCCTGATGAAGCTGGGCGATGAGATACCGGCGCGCTACGACCTGTCGCGCCTGCGGCTGCTCGGCAGCGTCGGGGAGCCGATCAATCCCGAGGCGTGGATGTGGTATCAGCGGGTGATCGGCCGCGGCCGCTGCCCCATCGTCGACACCTGGTGGCAGACGGAGACCGGCGTCATCCTCATCTCGCCGCTGCCCGGGATCACGCACACCAAGCCGGGCTCGTGCACGCTGCCGCTGCCCGGCATCGAGGCGGATATCGTCGACGAGCGCGGCCGCTCCGTGCACGCGGCCGGATGCCGGCGGCTATCTCGTCATCAAAAAGCCCTGGCCCTCCATGCTGCGCACCATCTGGGGCAACAACGCGCGCTATCTCGCCGCCTACTGGGAGAAATTCGACCGGCGCTTCTACGTGGCGGGCGACAGCGCCCATCGCGACAAGGACGGCTACTTCTGGATCATGGGCCGCATCGACGATGTGCTGAATGTCGCCGGTCACCGGCTCGGCACCATGGAGATCGAGTCCGCGCTGGTCTCCAACCCACGGGTCGCCGAGGCCGCCGTCGTCGGCAAGCCGCACGAGATCAAGGGCGAGTCGGTCTTCGCCTACGTCGTCTGCCGCGGTGCAGCGCCCGACGAGGCGATACCAGTGCGCTCGTCAACGAGTTGCGCACCTGGGTGGCGGAGCACCTGGGCGCCATCGCCAGGCCCGACGAGATCCGTTTCGCCGACAACCTGCCGAAGACCCGCTCCGGCAAGATCATGCGCCGCCTGCTGCGCGCGATCGCGCGCGGCGAGGAGATCGCGCAGGATGTCTCGACGCTGGAGAACCCGGCGATTCTCGAGCAGCTGCGCGGCGTCGATGGGCCTGCCGCACCGGCGAAGGCGCCGCGAAGGCGAGCGCCGCCGGCGGGCAGACGCCGGCGCGCAAGCGCCCCGGGGCAAAATCAGCGGCCGCGAAGACCCGAGCCAAAGCGGGCACAGGCCGCGCGGCAAAGGGCAAACCGGCCGCGCGTACGCCCGCCGCCAAACCTACAGCGGCGCGAAATCCGGACGCCGGCCGGCGAAGGCGGCGCGCCGCGCGCCCGCCAAGCGCACCACGAAGGCAACGACGGCCCGCCGCAAAGGAAAAAAGCCGCGAGCGAAACGTTGATGTCGCGCTGAGGCTCAGCGGCGGGAGCCGCCGGTACCCTGCTGCCGCAACAGCTTCTCCAACTGATCGGCGGGCACGGGCCGTGAATGCAGATAGCCCTGCGAGTGATCGCAGCGCAGCTTTCTGAGCATCTCGAGCTGCCCGGCCGTCTCCACTCCCTCCGCCACGACTCTCAGCCCGAACGCGGACGCCAGTCCGATCACGCTCGACACCAACGTGACGCTGGCTTTGTCTTCGGGAAGCCCGGTGATGAACGAGCGGTCGATCTTCACCAGATCCACCGGCAGCTTGGACAGCAGGCCGAGCGATGAATAACCGGTGCCGAAATCATCGAGCGCAACGCGCAGCCCCGCCGCGCGCAGCTCCCGGAGCTTGCGGCTCGCCCCCTCGACGTCGTGCAGCAATCCGGTCTCCGTGATCTCGAGATCGATGCCGCAACCCTCGTCGAGGCAAGGCTTCGCCGCGGCGAGCACATGCGCGGCGAACGTCCGGCGCCGGATCTGCTGCGCGGAGACATTCACCGCGACCCGCAGTTGCGCGATCCCGCTGCGCGACCAGCGCAGACAGTCCTCCGCCGCCTGACGCAGCACCCATTCCCCCACCGCCACTATCATGCCCGAGGACTCCAGCACCGGCAGGAACTGGCCGGGGAGCACCAATCCCCGCTCCGGATCCTGCCACCGCAGCAGCGCCTCCACGCCCTCGATCCGCCCCGTGGCGAGGCTCACCTGCGGCTGATAGTGCAGGGCGAACTGCCGCTCATCGAGCGCGGCGCGCAGGCGATGCTCGAGCGCCAGCCGCTCGGCGATGTCGCTGTGCATCTCGATCTGATAGTGCAGGTACTGCTCACCCGCTTCCTTCGCCTGCTTGAGCGCCGCCTCCGCCCGCTGCGCCAGTGTGTTGCCATCCTTGCCATCGGCCGGTGAGCGGGCGATGCCGGAGCGGAAGGATGTGCGCAGCGCCCGTCCTTCGATGCGGAACGGCTCGCGGAATACGGTGTTCTCCAGCAGCGTCGTGACACTCTCCGCCGAGGTCTCCTCCTGCGGCAACAGCAGCACGAAGGTCCCGCCCCCCAGGTATCCGAGGCGGTCATCGTCCGCGATGTGGTACTTGAGCCGCTTCGCGACCGCCTGCAGCAGCAGGTCACCGGCATGCCGCCCGAAGCTGTCGTTGACCTTGCTGAGATGCATGACGTCGAATGCGACCACCGTGGGAGTGCTCTCGAGCGTGGCGCGGTTGCTCAGCCGTTGATCGAGCCGCTGGCAGAAGAGCGCGCGCTTGGCGAGCCCGGTCAACGGGTCGAAGGAAGTCAGGTACTGGGCCCGGTCCTCCTGCTGCAGATAGCGCAACGCGAACGACATGTTGGCGGCGACATCCTGCAGCAGCCGCAGCTCTTCATCGCTGACGACGTGCGTCTCGCGCGACGCCGAGCACCAGAGCGCCGATCCGCACGCCGCCGACGATGCAGCGGCAGCGCCACCAGCGACCTCAGCCCCAGCCTCCAGGAGCCGGTCGCGACCGGCGATCGGCGGCTCGCGAGCGCGCCAGATCGGCGCTGACGCGCGATCTCCCCGGTGCGCAGCGCCTGGCCGGTCAGCGTGGTGTCGGGCTCCGTGCCGTCACCGATCGTGATCACCGGCAGGGTTTGTCCGCGGGGAGGTCCGACTCCCAGCGCATACCAGGGCGTCGCCGCTGCGCCCGTCCGGCGCGCCACGAGAAAAATCGCGGCGCTGTCGTAGCCCCCCACCTCGTAGGCGAGGCGACAGGCCTCGCGCAGCAGCTCGTCACGGTCGCGGATGCGGATCACCGCGCTGTTGATGCCGCTCTGCATCCTCAGCCGGCGAGTGAGGCGCGCGATCTGGCGCTCCGCGGCGCGACGCCGCGAGCGCTCCTCCACTTCCCGCAGCGCGCGGCGGACCGCCGGCACCAGCCGCGCGGGATTGGTCTTCAGGACGTAATCGACCGCACCGCGCCGCAGCGCCTCGATCGCGCGCTCCTCGCCGATGGTGCCGGAGAGGAATATGAAGGGAATGTCCGGCGCCTCCTCGCAGGCGATCTCGAGCGCCGCCAGCCCGTCGAAGTCGGGCAGCGTGAAGTCGGAAAGAATGAGGTGCGGGCGGAAACCGCTTGAGCGCCGCGCGAAACTGCGGCTCATCCGCCACGGTCCGGGGCACGCAGGAGATTCCGCCGGAAGCGAGATGCCTGACCGCAAGCTCGGCCTCGGCGGCGACGTCCTCCACGATGAGCAGGCGCAGGCCCTTGCCCGCGGTAACGCCCTTCCCTGCCCCGGCCGGCGCGGAACCGTTCCGCGCTCGAGCGGGCCCCTTTCCCTTGCCTTCTCCAGCGGCTGTCAGTTGTCATGCTCCGACAACGTTGTCTCGCAGAGGATACAACAGTTCGCGCCGCTGCTGGGAGCAGTCTAATCCTCGCCGATCGAACGGAAATCGAGACCGAGCGAGCGCAGCTTGCGATAGAGATGGGTGCGCTCCATGCCAACGCGCTTCGCCAGCTGGCCCACCTTGCCGTTGCAGAGCAACAGCTGCTGCTGCAGGTAGGCGCGCTCGAACTGCTCCCGTGCCTCGCGCAGCGGCAGCGCCAGCAGGTCCTGCTTGACCAGCGGCTCGCCCGGGGGCGCCTGCACGGCGAGCTCGCGCTCGATCTCATCGAGACTGATCTCCTCGCCGCCTCCCTGGATCAACAGCCGGTGCACCAGATTCTTCAGTTCCCGCACATTGTCGGGCCACGGATAGTTGCGCAGCCGATTCTGCGCCGCGACGCTGAAACGGCGGAAGGGCAGCCCCTCGGTGTCGACGATGCGGTCGACCTGTTGGCGCAGCAGCTCCGGCACGTCCTCGGCGTAATCGCGCAGCGGCGGCACCCTGACGATGAGGGTGTTGAGATGCGCCAGCAGGTCCCGGCGCAGTCCGTCCGCGCCCGCCCTGCTCTCGATGCCCGGCTGCGCGGAGGACACCATCGCGCGCGCGCAGCTCGACCGGCTCCGCGGCACCGATCGGCGAGAAGCGCCCGGACTCGAGCGCGCCCACCAGCAGGCGCTGCGCGCCGGCGGGCAGATCCTCGATCTCCTGCATGAATAGCGTGCCGTCGGCCGCCTGCTCGATGAGGCCGGGATGCCGGTTCGCGCCCTCCACGCGGCCGAAGAGCCTGCTCTCCGCTTCCGCCTCGCGCAGGCTGCTGGCGACGAGGGTGACGAAGGGCGAGCCGGCACGCGGCCCACGCTCGTGCAGATAGCGCGCGAACGCTTCGCGACCGGAGCCGGGCTCGCCGATGAGCAGTACCGAGGAGGAGTGACTGGCGATCTGCTGCAGCTCGGTGCGCAGCTGTTGCATCAGCTTGCTCTTGCCCGCCGGCACCGTCAGCGCCGGCACCAGCAGCTTGCCCGACTGGCGGCGGCGCCTGCCGGCATCGAGCGCACGCTCCACCGTGCGCAGCAGCTTCGCGAGCGAGAGCGGCTTTTCCACGAAATCGAACGCGCCGAGGCGCGTCGCCTCGACGGCGGTCTCAACCGTACCGTGACCGGACATCATGACGACGGGACAACCATCCGTGACTGATGCTGACCACTCACGCAGCAGAGTGATCCCATCGACATCGGGCATCCAGATGTCGAGCAGCACGAGGTCGGGCGTCTGCCGCGCGCGCGAGGCGCGTGCCTGGGCGGCGTTGGCGGCGACATCGACCTCGTAGCCTTCCTCGGAGAGGATCTCCTTCAGCAGGCCGCGGATGTCCGCCTCGTCATCGACCACCAGAATGTGTGGAGCGCTCATGCCCTCTCTCTCCGCAATTGCTCTCTTCGGTCACGCGTGCCGGCCGCCGTCCGGGTGCTGTCGACGACCGGCAACAGCACCCTGACACGGGCGCCGCCTTCCGGGCGGTTGTCGGCATCGATCCGGCCGCCATGCTCCTCGACGATCTTCTTCACGATCGCGAGCCCCAGGCCCGTGCCCTTGGGCTTGCTCGTGACGTAGGGATCGAAGACCCGGCCCAGCAGCTCGCGCTGAAACCCGGGCCCATTGTCACATACGGCCACCGCGGCGTATTGGCCGTCGTCGGCGCCATCGAGCCGGGTCGAGATCTCGAGGCGCGGCTGTGGCGTGCCCTCGAGCGCCTCCAGGGCGTTGGTGACCAGATTGTTGAGGATCTGGCGCACCCGGCCGCGGTCGGCCTCGATGCCCTCGAGCCGCTCATCGAGGCTCGAGGTGGATGGAGGCGCGCGGGTCCTGGGAGCGGTACAGGTCCGCGACCTCGGTCACGAGCTGATTCAGGCTGAAGCGGCTGACCCGCATCTCGGGCGCGCGCGCGTACTCGCTGAAGGCGTTCACCATCTGCTGCATGCTCTCGACCTGCTGCACGATGGTGTGCGTGGCCCGCTCGAGGATCTCCGCATCGCGCGGCGCCATGCCGGCGAGCAGCCGGCGGCGCAGGCGCTCGGCGGACAGCTGAATCGGGGTGAGCGGATTCTTGATCTCGTGCGCCAGCCGGCGCGCGACCTCGCCCCAGGCGGCGTCACGCTGCGCCTGCAGCAGGGTGGTGATGTCATCGAACACGATGACGTAACCCATATCGCCGCCCTCGCCGGGCAGCGGCGTGCAGGCGCACATGAGATTGCGCCGCCCCGAGGTCCCATGCGCCGGGCCGCCTTCGAGATCGAGCTGCTCACGCCATTCCTCGCGGCCGCGCGCGAAGCGCACCGCCAGCGCGGCGACGAACTGCCCCAGGCGCTCGTTGCCCGCCGACAGGTCGGGCAGGGAGCGGCCGGTCGCCGCGGAGAGATCGGTACCGAGGATCGCCCCCGCGGCCTCGTTGGCGATGCGCACGGTGAGCATCCGATCCACCGCGAGCACGCCGGTGGAAAGCCGCGCCAGGATGATCGCCAGCCGCTCGCGCTCGCGCTCCACGGCTTTCTGGCTGCGCGTCGCCTCCTCGTGTGCGCGCCGCAGGCGCTTGGTCATGTCGTTGAAGGAGTGCACCAGGAATCCCATCTCATCGCGAGAAGGCAGCGGCAGACGCGTGTCGAAATCGCCCTTGCCGACGGCACGGGTGCCGGCAATGAGGTCCTGGACCGGGCGGGACAAGCCGCTGCGCGGAGAAAATCGCGCCGTAGAACGCCGCCAGCATTGCGAGCAGCAGCACCAGCGTCAGCGTCAGACTGAAGCTGTACTTCAGCGGCTCGCGCAGCGCGGCGAGATTGCCGTATTGCGAGTAGGAGCGCTGCACGGCATCCGCGAGATCCGCGAGCTGCGTCGGCACGGGATAAAGCGCCATGACATAGCGGTCGTCCGGGCTGTCGGGAGACTCGCTGAGCGGCGCACCGATCCTGATGACGTACTGGCCGCCCGGCTGCGGCTCGAGACTGACGTACGGTCGATGCTCGTTCACGCGGCGGACGAGATCCGCGGGCGGGGCGAGCGGCACCGTGGCCAGCGGGTTGTCGAGACTCGCCGCGAGAATGCGCTCGTCACCGCCAAAGAGGACGATTTCCGAGGCCGAAGTTGCGCGCCGCTCCTCGTCGATGCGGTTCTGGATCTCCATGCCCGAGCGCTCGGTGAGCGCGCGCGCCAGCTCCTCGGTGCGCCGCGAGCACTCCTCCACGCGCAGATCGAGCGCCTCGCGCGAGAGGACCAGCGCGTCCTTGAGGCCCTGGCGAACCTCCACCCGAAACCAACTGTCGATGCCGCGGTTGAGGAACTGCAGGGAGGACAGGTAGACGATGAGCAGCGGTGCCACCACCAGCGAGCCGAAGATGATCACGGTGCGGGCCGTGAGGCGCGAGCCCGGCACGTGATTGCGGTAGTCGCGCACCAACTGCCAGAGCTTGCGCACCAGCAGCACGACCAGGGTCAGCACGCCGGCGAAGTTGAGCAGCAGGATCCAGGGCTGCAGGCGGCCGAACTCCGCGGAGTTCTGCACGCTCTTGGCGAGCAGGAGCAGCAGCGCGCCGAGGCCGAGGACGCCCCAGAACGCGAGCCACCATGCGCCGCGGCGGCGGGCCCGCAGCCGCGGCGCCGTGTCGCGATCGTCGCTTACACCGGCAGAGACCATGAGTACCACTTGCTCACGCGTTGCCAGTCATCGGTCCAGAAGAGCAGCGCGCGCAGTGACGAGGGCAGCTTGCCGCGCCGCACGCCCGCGCGCACGCTGATCATATAGCGGCCGCCGTCGAGCTGCGGCTCCACGAGAATGGGCCAGCTGTCGACCCTGCCGAGGTAGGCCAGCGCCTCTTTGAGTGTATCGAAGCTCTTCTCATCGCCGCTGCGCACATCGCGGACCACGAACTGATCGGTGACCACGTGGTACGCAAGCTCCCGCTGCAGCGTCAGGTCGACGATGTTCGCGTCGAACCAGAGATGGCGCACGCGGTCGACTCTCGCCTCGAGATCGAACGTCAGCGTGACTCCGTCCTGGAGCGCTTTCTTGATCGCCGGATTCAGCGGATACTGGACACGGGCGTAGAGCTGGATGACGCCGTTGTCGAAATTGACGTAGGCGGAGCCGACCTGCAGCGACCCCATCCAGGGCATCCGCCAGAGCCAGCGTGCTCCAGAGAGCGCGATCAGAAGGCCGACGCCCAGACCGATCAGGCCCGGGCCAGACACCCGTGCGAGGACGGCGCGAGCGCGACCTGGTGATGAGAACCTTCGTGGCATGAATGCAACGGCAGATGATTAAGTCTCTCGGACCTCGAACACTACGCCCGGGTTCCGCGCGTTGTCTTTTCGAGACAAGCATAATAGAACCCGTCGCTTCCCGCCGCTCCTCCGCAAAGAAGCTGGGTGCCGACGCTCGCCGGCGATGCCTCCCGGGGCCAGGTCTTCGCCCTGGGGCATCGCCGCCGCAACCGCCTGCGGCTCCTCCAGCAGAAACCGGGCCACCACGGCCTCATTCTCCGCCGGCAGGACCGAGCAGGTCGCGTACACCAGCCGCCCCCCGGGAGCCAGCATGCCGAAAGGCGGCCCGCAGCATCTCGAGCTGGGTTCGGGCGAAGGCAGTCACGTCCTCGGCGCGGCGCAGCAGCTTGATATCCGGATGCCGCCGGATCACTCCCGTGCCCGAACAGGGGGCATCCACCAGGATCCGCTCGATAAGGCCGACCATCCCAGAAGGCGTCGGGATCGCGCGCGTCCGCCGCAGCCAGCCGCGCGGCGAGGCCAAGCCGCTCCAGGTTCTCGGCGACCCGCCCCAGACGGCCGGCAGTCGATGTCCACCGCGGTCACCTCGAGCGGGCCGGCCGCGCTTCGAGCAGATGACTGGTCTTGCTGCCGGGAGCGGCGCAGGCGTCGAGCACCCGCATTCCCGGCTGCGCGCTCGAGCAGCAGCGGCGCAAGCTGTGCGCCGGCGTCCTGCACGGAGACCCAGCCCTCCTTGAAGCCGGGCAGCGAGCCGACCGGCGACCGGCCGCTCGAGCAGCACCGCGACGGACCCGGTGGGCAGTACGCTCCAATCGAGCGCTGACCCGCCAGTCCGGCGCCCGCCAGGTCGGCGAGATATTCGGCGACCGGCCGCCGGCGGGTATTGAGGCGGAGCACCATGGGAGGGTGGGCGTTGTTGGCCTCCAGGATGCGGCGGTAGTGCTCCGGCCACGCGTCGGCCAGCGCCGCAACCAGCCATCCGGGATGCGCGGCGGCCACGCCGGATCCGCGTCCGCGCGCGGCAAGAAGACGCCTCGTGCTCCCGAACGAAGCGGCGCAGGACGGCATTGACCAGCCCGGCTGCACGCGGCTGCGCCAGCACCCGTATTGCGTCCACCGCCAGATTCACGACGAGCGCCGGAGCGTCGCGCGAATACTCGATCTGGTAAGCGGCGGTGACCAGGAGC
Source organism: uncultured Pseudomonadota bacterium (assembly GCA_963726045.1). Classification (GTDB taxonomy): domain Bacteria; phylum Pseudomonadota; class Gammaproteobacteria; order Steroidobacterales; family Steroidobacteraceae; genus 13-2-20CM-66-19. Next base: position 470,350 of record CAVSAZ010000004.1, on the reverse strand, counting down.
GCGTGGACTTCGCGAGCCAGCGTCTGTCGGCGAGCTGAGCAGCGCCTCCACGGCAGGTCGAAGACGCAGATACCAGCGCATGGTGCCGAGCGCGATGGCTCGGACGGCGGAGCGCTGCGGGCCGGCCTCGGAGCCCGCCAACGCCTCGTCGGCCGACCGTCCGCGGACGACTGCGGCGACCGCGCGCGCCGCCTCCGCCAGAGCCTGCGCGCCCGGATTCCCTGCAGCGCCGCTCAACCCACTCCGCCCAGCACCATCGACGGCTCGAGCGCCCGTGGTCCGCGGGTGAACAGCGAGGCCGGCAGCGCTGGCCGCCGGGACGCTGCAGGGTCAGCAGGTCCAGAGCACCGTCACCGCACTGCACGCGGATGTACCCCTGCTGCATGGCCGCCGTCGGTCGCGATGATGCAGCCTGGCTGGCCGCAGTCGCGGCCGCGCTGCCGGCGGACGCCACCCGGGCGGCGTAGACCAGAAGCCGTTCGGCCGGCCCGTCCGCGGGTCGACCCGCACGGTCTCCGCCACCGGCCAGGGTTGCAGCGCCCGGACCTGGCGCTCGATCTCGACCGCCGGCCGGCTCCAGTCGATGGGGCCTCGCGCTTTTCCAGCTTGCGGGCATAGGTGACGCCCTCGGCCGGCTGCGGCGCGGGGCGACAGGCTGCCGTCGGCAAGCCCCTGCAGCGCCTCGAGCAGCAGCGGGGCGCCCTCGCGCGGCGAGCCTGGCGCGCAGGCTGGCGCCGGTGTCGTGCGGCTCGATTGCGACCGCTCGCTGCAGGAGGATGGGTCCGGTATCGAGGCCCGCATCCATGAGCATGATCGTCACCCCGGTCGTCTCGTCGCCGGCGAGCAGCGCGCGCTCGACCGGCGCCGCGCCCCGCCAGCGCGGCAGCAGCGAGGCATGCACGTTCACACAGCCCAGCCGCGGAATCTCGAGAACGGCTTTGGGCAGAATGAGCCCGTAGGCTACGACCACCAACACGTCGGGCTTCCACGCGGCGAGCTGCTGCGCGGCTCCTCGGGCGATCGCAGCGCCGCCGGCTGCGCCACCGGCACCGAGGCGCCGACCGCCGCCTTCACGGGCGAAGGACTCAGCCGCCGCCCGCGGCCCCGCGGACGGTCGGGCTGAGTCAACACGCCGACGAGCTGGTGCGGCGAGCCCATCAGAGCGAGCAGCGTCGGCACGGCGAACTCCGGCGTGCCCGCAAATGACGACGCGCATGTGCGCTATCCGGGCATCATGCGCAGGCGCAGGGCCGATTTCCCTGGCGCCCGCGGCGGCGGCGTCGGGCCTGCGCGGGCGATCCGCTTCTGATTCGGGGGGACTCTCCAGGCAACTAGAGCGCGCGCGCCGGCGCTCGGGCGCGGACGCTGGCAGCGCGCTCCTTGCGCTCCTTCTCCAGCTTCTTGCGGACGCGCTCGCGCTTGAGGCTGGAGAGGTAATCGACGAACAGCTTGCCGTCGATGTGGTCCATCTCATGCTGAACGCAGACGGCGAGCATGTCATCGCAGTCGCGCTCGAAGAGTATTGCCGTCCCGGTCGTGAGCACGGACGCGGATCTTGGCGGCGCGCTTCACCTCATCGAAATAGCCGGGCACCGAGAGGCAGCCCTCCTCCGTGGCGATCTCCCCCTCGCGGACGAGGATCTCCGGATTGATGAGGACCAGGGGGTCGTTGCGATCGGCCGAGATGTCGATGACGAGCAGCCGCTGGTGAACGTCCACCTGGGTCGCGGCCAGGCCGATCCCGGGTGCGGCGTACATGGTCTCCAGCATGTCGTCGACGGTCCGGTGAAGGTCCGCATCGAACCGGGTGACGGGCTGCGCCCGCGTCCGCAACCGGGGATCGGGGAATTCGAGAATGGTTCTAATCGCCATGTGGGGTTCGATTGCGGCGGGAGACGGCGGTTCAAGGGTGGCGCGGCGGCCGAGTCCGGCCCGTGACCGAGCGCACAACTTGACATTAAGTCGCCCTGCGACCGGATACCGGCGTGCGATTATAACGCGCCCATTCAAGCTGGTCGCAGGCGGGGTGGAGGAATGGTCTCGAATCTAGCTTTCCGGACCCGCCTGGCCGCGGGTCTCGCCCTGTCGGTCACGCTGGCCGGCTGCTCGTTGCTGCATGGCTCCCGCCACGCGGCACCCGCGGCCGCGCAGGATACCGCGCCGCCTGCCGCGCCAGGCGCAGGGCGCGGGCGACAGCCAGACGGCCACCCAGGCCGCGGTCTCAGCCGCCGATACCCAGCCGCAGGCCGCGGCGGCGCCGGTGCCGCAGATCAATCCCAATGCGCCGCTGACCTATACGGTGAAGCGCGGCGATACCCTGTGGGGCATCGCCTCGATGTACCTGCGCGACCCCTGGGACTGGCCGGAGGTGTGGTACATCAATCCGAACATCCGCAATCCGCACCTGATCTATCCGGGCGACAAGCTGGCCCTGGCGTATGACAGCAATGGCCGGCCGCAGGTCCGCCTGGTCGAGGCGAGCGCCCTGCGGCTCGAGCCGCGGCTGCGCAGCACGCCGATCGCCGCCGCCATCCCGACGATCCCGTACTCCGCGATCGCCTCATTCCTCTCGCGGCCGACGGTGCTGACGAAGGACGAGGCGCAATGACGCGCCGCACATCGTCGCCTTCCGCGACGATCACCAGATTGCCGGCTCGGGTGTCATCGCCTATATCCGCGGCCTCGGCACCGAGCCGCAGAGCCGCTACAGCGTGATCCACGTGAGCGATCGGCTCCGCGACCCCGACACGGGACACGTGCTCGGCTATCTCGGCATCTACACGGCCACGGCGCTGATCACTCAGCCGGCGACCCATCCGGCGGCGCGGGCGGAGCTGATCGACACGCGCGCGCGAGACGCTGCGCGGCGACAAGCTGATTTCCACGGACGTTCAGGCGCCGCTCGACCTGGTGCCGCGCGCGCCGGCGACACAGATCGACGGCAAGATCGCCTGGATCGTGGGCGACACGGGAATCAGCGACCTCGCGGGCCAGTTCGACATCGTCGTGCATCAACCGCGGCTCGGATGCCGGGCTCGAGCCGGGAAATGTGCTGGAGGTGGACAAGGCCGGCGGAGTGGTGCGGGATACCAACGGCACGCACGGCGGGGTGCTGCGTCTCATGGGCGACCTGGGCACCGCGTTCGCGCCGCGCGTGCGGCTGCCGAATGAGCGCGCGGGCACGCTGCTCATCTTCAAGACGCTATCCGAAGTGAGCTTCGGCCTGATCGTCGGCGCTTCCAACACCGTCGCAGGTCGGCGACGTCGTCCACAATCCTTGATTGATGGCGCGGCACTCCATGTGCCTGATCAGAGCACAAGCAAGCCGTTGGTTATTTGACGCCGCGGGGGCGGCGGAGGGATGCTTGCGGGCGGCTTTGCGCGGGGCTGCCTTCTTCTTGGCGGGCTTTCTTGGCGGCGGTGGCGGGGCGGCGGCGGGCGCCTTCGGCTTGGCGCCGTTGCCGTTGCTGCGCTCCGCGGCGAGTCTTGCGCGCGCCGCGGCGCGGCGGCGTGAGCGGCTTCGGCTCGCTCGGCCGGGGGTCGCGGCGCGCGGGCACGCGGGCGGCGCAGCCGGTGCGCTTCGGGCGCGGGCTTTGGCGGCTGCGGGCTTCGGCGCGGCGGCACCGCGCCTGCCTCTGCCCCATCTGCCCTTGCCGCGCTCCGGCGCCTGCGCCAACAGCGTGCGGCACTCCTCCAGCGTCACTGATTTCGGATCCCGATCCTTCGGCACCTTGGCGTTCTTCTTGCCGTCGGTGATGTAGGGGCCGTAGCGGCCATTCAACACCTGGATGTTGTCCACGCCGAAGTCGGCGATGATGCGGTTGGCGTCCGCCTCCTGCTTCAGCCGTATGACCTCGAGCGCCCGCTCCAGCGTCACCGTGTAGGGATCGTCTTCCTTCAGCGAGACGTACTTGCTGCCGTACTTCACGTACGGGCCGAAGCGGCCGATGTTGGTGACGACATCTCGCCCGCGGCGGTCTGGCCGAGCGCGCGCGGCAGCTTGAAGAGCTCCATCGCATCGGCGAGCGTGATGGCGTCCATTTTCTGCCCGGGCCGCAAGCCGGCGAAACGCGGCTTCTCGACATCGTCCTTGGTGCCGATCTGCACGAACGGGCCGTACTGGCCCATTCGGACGGTGACCGGCTTGCCGGTCGCGGGGTCCTTGCCGATCTCGCGCGCCTGCGCGACTTCCTCGCGCGAGACGTTCTTCTCGATGAGCTCCACCTGGCGGATGAAGGGCTTCCAGAACTTGTCGAGCGGCTGCGTCCATTCCTCCTCGCCGCGGGAAATCGCGTCGAGCTCATCTTCCATCGCCGCCGTGAAGCCGTACTCCACGTAGCGGTGAAAGTGATCCGTCAGGAAGCGATTGACGATCTTGCCGATGTCCGTCGGCAGGAAGCGGCGGTTGGTCCATCTCCACGTATTCGCGGTCCTGCAGCGTGGAGATGATGGACGGCGTAAGTCGAAGGACGGCCGATGCCGTGCTCCTCCAGCGCCTTCACCAGCGAGGCTTCGGAGTAGCGCGGCGGCGGCTCCGTGAAGTGTTGATCCGCCTGCAGCTTCACGAGATCGACCAGATCGCCCTCCTGCCAACGGCGGCAGCACGTGATCGCCTTCGTCCGATTTGACGTCGTCCGCGCTCTCCTGATACACGGCGATGAATCCCGGCTTCACCAAGGTGGAGCCGTTGGCGCGCAGCACGTGACGCTCCGGGCCGTCCGGCCCGGCGAGCATGTCGACCGCGACCGTATCGAAGACCGCCGGCGCCATCTGCGAGGCGACGGCGCGCTTCCAGATCAGCGCGTAGAGCCTGTAGAGATCGCTGCTCGACCTTGCCCTCGACATCGCCCGGCGTGATGGCGGCCGATGTCGGGCGGATGGCCTCGTGCGCCTCCTGCGCATTCTTCGATTTCGTCTTGTAGATGCGCGGCTCCTCGGCCACCTCGGCGATGCCGTACAGGCGCCCCGCGACCTCGCGAATCTCCCGGACCGCCTCGGCCGCGAGCGAAACGGAGTCCGTACGCATGTAGGTGATGAGGCCGACGTTGCCCTCACCGAGATCCTGACCCTCATAGAGCTGCTGCGCGAGCCGCATCGTTCGCCGCGCGTTGAAACCCAACTTGCGGGCGGCCTCCTGTTGCAGCGTCGAGGTGGTGAAGGGCGGCGCCGGCGTACGCCGCCGCTGCTTGCGGTCCACGGCGATGACGCGCAGCTGACCCAGATGGCCCGGCGCGGCTGGCCCCCGGCGCCGCGGCCTGGCGTGCCGCGGCCAGGATCGAGCGCTCGACCTCGCGCGCCTGCGTCTCGTTGGTAAAAGAGAACTGCTCGACTTTCCTGCCGGCGTACTCGGTCAGCTTCAGCGGGAAGGAGCGGCGACTGATGCGTCCCTTCGCCTTCGAGCGTCCAGTACTCCTGCGCGACGAAGGCGGCGATCTCCTCCTCGCGCTCGCAGATCATGCGCAGCGCCGGACTCTGCACCCGGCCCGCGGAAAGACCGCGGCGCACTTTCTTCCACAGGAGCGGCGACAGGTTGAAGCCGACCAGATAGTCGAGCGCGCGTCGCGCCTGCTGCGCGTTGACCAGATCGAGCGACAGGTTACGCGGCTGCGCCACCGCCTCGCGGACCGCGTTGCGCGTGATCTCGTAGAAGACCACCCGATGCACGGCCTTGCCGTCGAGATCGCCGCGCGACTTGAGGATCTCCTTCAGGTGCCAGGCGATCGCCTCACCCTCGCGATCAGGGTCGGTGGCCAGATACAGCGCCTTCGATTTCGCGAGCCCACGGGAGATGCTCTCGATGTGGCGCTCGTTTTTCTCCAGCACCTGATAGCGCATCGCATAGCCGTGCTCGGGATCGACCGCGCCTTCCTTCGGCACCAGGTCGCGCACGTGGCCATACGAGGCCAGCACCTCGAAATCCTTGCCCAGGTACTTTTTGATGGTCTTCGCCTTGGCGGGCGACTCGACCACGACCAGATTTTCAGCCATGAGTCAGCGGGTCCTCGCCATCAGTGCCGGACACGGGCCGCCGGCAGCCGACATGACGCTCTCGAAGCGGGCGAACGCCAGCTCCTGTCCCGGCTGGCTGGAGAGAACCAGGAGCACCACCCACTTCAGCTGCTCGACCTCGACCTCGTCCGACGTCCAGAGCGAGCGCGCGCTCGATGACGAGCTCGCGCTGCTGCGGGCGTGAGGACGTGTTGGCGATCCAGCAGCATGAGGAAGGCGCGCGAATCGGCCGACAGACGCGACAGCTCGCCATCATCGAACACTCGCAGCGCCGCGAGCGGAATCCGCCTCGGCGTCGGCGCCGGGCCGAGGCGCGCTGGTCACCCACCAGCGCCGACAGCCATTCCATCGCGTGCACGACCTCACTCACCGAGAAGCCTCGCCGCTGCAGGTCCTCGAGCATGCGGTGACGCTCCGGCACATCCGCCGGGTCGGCCAGCATGTAGTGGTCGTAAACGTAAATCAGCACTTTCAGAACACTGCCGGTGGTCATCTGGATATTCGGCCGTACAGGCCGCCGGGATACGGCGCGATGCGCCCTTCAAGCTCGAGAATCAGCAACATCGAGGCAATCGATTCGCCGGACAAGCCTGAGCGGGCCACCAGCGTATCGATGGTCGCGGGTTCGAAACCGAGCGCATCTAACAGCATTTCATACTCCTTGTCCAATGGGGCGCCGGCCCCCGGGGGTGGGCTGGGATCATCGCAGCCGCCCGGGTCGTGCGGTATAAGCCATTTGAAATTCCTTGATGAAATTCGAAGCCCCGCCAGCACGTCCGCCGGCCCGGCGACGAGCTGCGCCCCGTCCCGGATCAGCTTGTGGCAGCCGCACGAGAGCGGACTGCGGATCGACTCCGGGCACCGCGAAGACCTCCCTGCCCTGCTCCACCGCCCGCTGGGCGGTGATCAATGACCCGCTGCTCTCGGCCGCCTCGACCACGAGTGTCCCGAGGGCGAGGCCGCTGATCACCCGGTTGCGCTGCGGAAAGTATTGCCGCCGCGGTCCGGCCCGCGGCGGAAACTCCGAGATCAGCGCGCCCGTCGCCGCGGATGCGCTCCGGCCAGGCCGGCGTTCTCCGCCGGATACAGCGCGGCGATGTCCGCCGCCGAGCACGGCCACCGTGCGCCCGCCGGCGCAAGCGCCCCTTCGTGGCTCGCGGCATCGATGCCGGCCGCGAGGCCGCTGGTGATGGTCAGGCCGGCCTGCGCCAAGGCAGCCGGCGAACTCCCGCGCAATCGCCTTGCCCGACGGCGAGGCCCGACGCGCCCCCACCATCGCGAGCTGCGGCGCGCTCAGGGCCGCGACCTCTCCCATCACATAGAGCGCCGGCGGTGCGCCCCTGATCGCGGCGAGCGGCTGCGGATAGTCCTGCTCGCCCCACAGCAGCAGGCGAGCGCCGCTTGCGCGCAGCCATTCGAGGTCGGCGCCGAGCGCCGCCGTCGTCGGGTCTGCGCAGAAACTCCCGCGCCGCGGGCGGCAACTCCACCCGCGCGATGACCTCCGGCTCGCAGATTCGCTCCAGGTCTCCCGCCGGCCTGCGCCATCAGGACCCGGACATGGTCGCCGGTGAGTCCCGGACTGCGCACCAACTTCGCGCCAACCATCGCGATGCTCATGCGCGCGCGAGCATAGAGCCGGCGTGCGCGCACCGAGGTCCCCCGAGAATGGACCGACTTTCGGCAGAAACAGCCGGCTAATCTATCCGGCGAGCTCTCCAGGGTCGAAGCGACCTCGAGCCAGCGCTCCTCGACAGCGAGATCTCGCGCCGCCAGCTCGCCGTGACGGGCGCTCAGGCGCCGCTGCTCATCGGCAGTCAGCGGCGGCATAGGTGGCGGGGTCGGCGAGACGGGACTCGATGCTCGCGCGCTGGCGGTGAGGACGCTCGAGCAGACGCTCCAACTTGCGCTGCTCGGCGCGCAGGGGTGTCAGACGGTTGCGGGCTTCGGCTTCGAGGCGGCGCTGCTCCCGCCGGGACGGGCCGGCGGCGGCCTCCGCAGTGCGTCCGCCTGCGGCGTGTCGGACCCGCGCGCGAGCCATGCCGCGTAGTCCTCGAGATCGCCGTCGAACGGCGTCACGGCTCCGTTGGCCACCAGGAGAAAGCGGTCGCAGGCGCCGCGCAGCAGCGCGCGGTCATGGGAGACGATCACCACCGCGCCGGCGAAATCCTGCAGCGCCACGAGCAGCGCGTGGCGCATGTCGAGATCCAGGTGGTTGGTGGGCTCATCGAGCAGCAGCAGGTTGGGCTTGCGGGCGACGAGGATGGCGAGCGCCAGGCGGGCGCGCTCGCCGCCCGAGAACTGTCGTGTCGGCTCGAACACCCGGTCGCCGCGAAAGCCGAAGCGGCCGAGGTGATTGCGCCGCTCGAGCTCGCTCCATTGCGCCTGCTCCGGGACCGCCGCGGCGCTCGAGCTCGGCGAGAGCGGTGCCGTCGGCGTCCAGATGCTCGAGCTCCAGCTGCGCGAAGAAGCCGGTCGCGACGTCCGGCGCCGCTTCGCATGCGTGCCGGCGAGCGGCTGCAGCTGCGCGGCCAGCACCCGCATCAGCGTCGATTTGCCGGCGCCGTTGCGGCCGAGAATTCCGATGCGGTCGCCGGGGCTGACACTCGAGCGACACATCGCTCAACACGCGGCGATCGCCGTAACCGGCCGCGGCGTGCTCCAGTGTCAGCAGGGGCCGCGGCAGCTTCGCGGGCGCCGCGAATTCCCACTCGAAGCCCTCCTCGAGATGCAGCGGCGCGATGTCGGGCAGGCGGGCCAGCCACTTCATGCGGCTCTGCACCTGGCGCGCCTTGCTGGCCTGGGCGCGAAAGCGCGCTGACGAAGCTCTCGACTCGCGCCCGCTCGCGCGCCTGGCTCGGCCAACATCGCCTGCGTGCGCTCCGCTTCCGCGCGCGCGCTGCGTCTCGAAGGCGCTGTAGTTGCCGGCATAACTGCGCAGACGCCCGGCCTCGATGTGCAGTATGCGGCCGACCACGCCATCGAGGAACTCGCGGTCGTGAGACACCAGCAGCAGCGTCCCGGCGTAGCTCTGCAGCCAGCCCTCCAGCCACAGCACCGCATCGAGATCGAGATGGTTGGTCGGCTCGTCGAGCAGCAGCACGTCGGAGCGGCGCATCAGCGCGCGTGCGAGGTTGGCCCGCATCTGCAGGCCGCCGGAGAATTGGCGCACCGGACCGCTCGAGGTCATCGGGCGCGAATCCCAGGCCGGCGGCGAGCTGCGCGGCGCGGCTGCGCGCGGCATAGCCGCCCAGCCGGTCGTACTCCGCGTGCAGCATGGCCGAGCCGTGTGCCTTCGGCCGCGGGTGATCTGCGCCTCGAGCGCCGCCAGCTCCAGATCGCCGCCGCGCGACGTATTCGACCAGCGTCGCGTCCGGTGTCCGGCAACTCCTGGGCGACGGCCGCGATCGCGAGGCCGGGCGGCGCGCGGTACTCGCCGGCATCCGGCGCGAGCTCGCCGCGGATCAGCGCCAGCAGAGTGGATTTGCCGCAGCCGTTGCGGCCGACGATGCCGACCTTCTCGCCGCGAAAGATGCCGCAGGTCGCACCGTCGATGAGAACCTGCGGGCCGCGCCGCAGGCGGACCTCGGCAAGAGTGAGCATCGGACCGTCAGCGAGTCGGCTCGCCGACGGCGACCGCGGTGGACTCCTGCGTATAGCGCCTGAATGCGGCCCCGGACGCCGCCTGGCGCTGCAACAGAAGCCAGCAGCTCCTCGGACTTCAGCGGCTCGCCGAACAGCCTGCCCTGCGCGTAGTGACAGCCGTTGCGGCGCAGGAACTCGAGCTGACTGACCGACTCGACGCCCTCGGCGATGACGTCTATCTCCAGGTTGCGCCCCATCTCGATGATGGTGCGCACCAGAGTGGCGTTGCCGGTGTTCTCGCCGACGTCGCGCACGAAGGACTGGTCGATCTTGAGCGTGTCGATCGGGAACTGCTGCAGGGCGGAGAGCGAGGAGTAGCCGGTGCCGAAGTCGTCGATCGAGAGGTGCAGGCCCATCGCGTAGAGCTCATCGAGCAGCCGCAGCGTCCGCTTGGCGTCCGCCATCAGGGTGGTCTCGGTGATCTCCAGCTCGAAGGCGGTCGGCGACACCCCGTGGCGGCGGAACACCGAGCGGCAGCGCAGGATGAAGCTCGCCTGGCGCAGCTGCTTCAGCGACAGATTGAGCGAGATGCGGCCGGGATCGCCGATCTCGGCCTGCATCTGCCGGTAGTCCATGCAGACGCGATTCAGCACCCACTCGCCGATGTCGAGGATGAGGTTGGTTTCCTCCGCGAGCGGGATGAACTGCGACGGCGGGATGTCGCCGTGTCCGGGCAGGCGCCAGCGCAGCAGCGCCTCGGCGCCGATGATGCGGCCGCTGGCGAGATCGACCTTGGGCTGGTAGCGGATCACGAGCTCGTCGCGCTCGAGCGCGCGGCGCAGCTTGCTCTTCAGGATCAGCCGCTCGACGGCCGCGGCGTTCATCTCCGGGGAGTAGAAGGCGAAGGTGTTGCCGCCGTTCTGCTTCGAGTAGTACATCGCCGCATCGGCGTTGCGGATGAGGTCGATGACGTTCTCCGCATCGCGCGGGCAGAACGCGATGCCGATGCTGGCGGTGAGAAACACCTCGTGCTGGTTCAGCTGGAAGGCGCGGCTCACCTCCGTGAGCACGGCGCGCGCCAGGTGCGCGATCGGGCCGCGGTTGTCGCCTTCCGCCGGCAGGCCGTCGATGCACAGCGCGAACTCGTCGCCCGCCAGGCGCCCGAGGAGCGCGCCCTTCGGCAGCGCGCCGGTCAGCCGCTCCGCCAGCACCTCGAGCACGCGGTCGCCGGCGCCGTGCCCGAAGGTGTCGTTGACTTCCTTGAAGCGGTCCATGTCGAGATAGAGGAGCGCCACCGACTGGCCGCTGCGCAGCCCCCGGGCGATCGTCTGCTGCAGCACGTGATGGAACTGCATGCGGTTGGGAACTTTGGTGAGCGCGTCGAAGCGGGCGAGGTAACGGATGCGCCGCTCCGCGCGCTTGCGGTCGGTGATGTTGCGCGCGACGAAGATGTTGCCCTGGAACTGCGGATCGGCGCTCTCGATCCTCGAGCCGGTGAGCGACACGGGGATGGTCTGCGCGCCGCGGGTGCGCACCACGGTCTCGCGCGTCTCCTGCGCGGCCTGCAGCAGATCGAAGCCTTCGCGCTCGCGCTCGTCGAGGATCGCGATGATGCTGCGGCCCAGGATCTCCTCCTCGCTGTAGCCGAGGAGCTTGCAGGCCGCGGAGTTGGCCACCTTCACCACCCCGTCGGGAGAGGTCACGAAGACGGCGTCCGTCATGCTGTTGAGGACGCTGTGGAGGTAGTTCTTGTGGATGGTCGACTGGCGCAGCCGCGAGCGCATGCGCTCCAGGGCCTGCTCCAGCTCGCCGATGATGTCGCTGCGGCGCACCTCGATCTGCCGGGTGTAGTCGCCCTGGCCGACGCGATCGGCGCTGCGGATGAGCGCCGCGGTGGAAAAGTGGATGCCGCGCGCCGCCCGCCAGGCGAGCACCGCCGCGGCGATGACTGCCGAGCACCGCGAGCGCGCTGACCCCCTGGACGGTGAGCAGATCCGGCGGGTGCCGCCAGACGAATAGCGCGATCACCGCCGCGGTCGGGAACAGCACGACCGCGAACGCGGCAGTGGCGTACTTCAGCTTGAGGTTCGCAGAGGTCACTGGGGCCCGATTTGTCAATATCGCGGCCCCATAGTACCCAAAAGTGAATCGGTGAGGCACAGGGACGTGCCCCGCCGCCGCAGGTGGCGGGCGTTGAGCCAAAAGCCACGCTTTTTGGCTCAACGGCGCTGGGCCGGGCAGGAGCCCGGATCCAGCGCTTCAACTAGAACCCGGACCAGACCTTCTTTATGTAACCTACCATCAGCCCCCGCATGGTCGACATCGGGTCGGCGACGGCGGAAAAGATCGGCGGGTTGCGCCGCAGCAGCCGCCAGTTCTCGCTCCGCAGCACCTGGCGCAGATAATCCACGTTGCGGTCGATGGCCTCCATGTAGGGATTCCGGCCGCCGTAGAGGATTTCGAGGTACCGGTAGGCGGAGCCGAAATCCCCGTCCAGGCGCTTTTCGCGCACCTCCGCCACGAAATCCGGGGTCTGGCGCAGCAGGTCGAGGCCGGAGGCGTACTTGACCTGGCGGCCGCCGTTGGCGGCCATCGGCAGCGCCACCCCGCCGAGAACGAACTCCGCGTACAGCCGGTCGCGGCATTTCTCCAGGTAGCAGCGGTCGGCCATCTGCGCGATCATGTCGGCCGTGCCGAGGAGGTGGCCCACGATGACGTCGCGCGGATCCCGATGCGCGCCTTCGAGCTCGGCGAACGGCACTTCGTAGCCGGTGAAATGGATGATCTCGCGCGCGACCGGCACCCAGGAGGAAAGGCCGACCTCCGGCAGGAATTCCTCGAGGAAGCGCGCGCCGCGGGAGACGTGGATACGGGTGAATTCCGCGCCGTTGCGCGATTCCTGGTCGTCGGCGCGCCGCAGATAGCCGACGTCGTGGAAGAGGCCGGTGATCAGGCCCACGACCGCCCGCTCGCCCCCCAGATGCTCGTGCTTCGACGGCCTGCCGCTCGTACCCGACGAGCAGCCGCGCCAGCGCCAGGGTGATGTCGAGCGTGTGCTGGCGGTCGTGGTAGACCGTGTCGACGCCGTGGAAGCCGGCAACCTCGCCGGCGAACAGGCGCTCGAAATGCTCGAAGGACCGCCGCAGCGGCTCCATGGGCGCATCCGGCCAGGTCGGCCGGTAGAGCGCCTCGACGGCGCGCAGCACCGCCTCCGGGGAGCTAACCTGGACGGAATTGGTGACGTCGAAGTCACTGCGCCGGGCGCTGCTCATTCTGGTGATTTGTAGCACGGCCTTGGGCCGCTCCCCGGGAGCGAGAATCGAGTGAGTCTAGGAGCCGTTCCCCCTCGCCGACTGCGAAGTACCGCACAGTTTGGGGCAACTCAGCCCGCAAGCTCCCCTGTGGCGATCTATCCCGTGCTGGGCCAGCAGCGGCCGGATATCGGGGCGGCGGCCCCGGAACTCGATGAAGGCCTCCAGGGCGTCCCGGCTGCCGCCCCGGGACAGGATCGAGTCCAGAAAGCGCTGGGCGGTGGCGCGGTCGAAGACCCCCTTCTCCTCGAAGGCCGAGAAGGCGTCCGCGGCGAGGACCTCGGCCCATTTGTAGCTGTAGTAACCGGCCGCGTAGCCGCCGGCGAAAATATGTCCAAAGCTGTTCGCGAAGCGGTTCCACTCCGGGGCCGGCACCACCGCCACCTCGCCGGCGCGCCTCCCGCAGCACCTCGCGCACGCGCGCGCCGCGCTTCGGGTGAGTACTCGGCATGCAGCCGGAAGTCGAACAGCGCGAACTCGAGCTGCCGCGCCATCTGCAGACCCGCGTGGAAGCTGCGCGTCGCGCGCAGCCGCTCCTGTGTCTGCGCCGGCAGCGGCGCGCCCGTCCGATAATGGCTGGAGATGCGGCTGAGCACGTCCGGGATGCCAGGCGTAGTTCTCCATGAACTGGCTGGGCAACTCGACGGCGTCCCAGGCCACGCCGTTGATGCCCGCGATGCTCGGGTAGTCGACACGGGTGAGCAGATGATGCAGGCCGTGCCCGAACTCATGGAACAGCGTCAGCACGTCGTCGTGCGTGAGCAGGGCCGGCCGGCCTTCGCCCGGAGGCAACACGTTGCACACCAGGTAGGCCGTGGGGAGGGCGGAGCCCGTCGCCAGCCGCTTGCGCCCGATGCACTCGTCCATCCACGCGCCGCTGCGCTTGTTGGGGCGGGCGTAGGCATCGAGATAGAAGCTGCCGACCGGTCGTCCCGCGCCGCTCTCGATCTCGAAAAAGCGCACGTCCGGGTGCCACACCGGCGCGCCGTTGCGCTCCCGGATGCGCACGTCGAAGAGTCTCTCGGCGACCTCGAACAGGCCCGCGAGCACGCGGGGCAGCGGGAAATAGGGGCGCAGCTCCTCCTGCGAGACGGCGTAGCGCTCGCGCTGCAGCCGCTCCGCGTAAGAAGCCGACGTCCCAGGCCTCGAGCCTGCGCCCGGCGAAGGCCTCGAGCTCCTCGAACTCCCGCACCGCCGCGGGCCGCGCCGATCGCGCCAGCTCGTCGAGGAACTGCATGACCTCGGAGACGCTGTGCGCCATTCGCGTGGCGAGCGCATATTCGGCGTAGTTGGCGAAACCGAGAATGCGCGCCGCCTCGTAACGCTTGCGCAGGATCTGCTCCATGACGCCGGCGTTGTCCCATTTGCCGGCGTTGGGCCCCTGATCAGATGCGCGCGTGGTCCATGCCTCATAAAACGCGTGGCGCAGAACGTCAGACTCCGCGTCTGTCGCGACTGCGACGTAGGTCGGTTGATCGAGTGTCAGGATCCAACCGTCCGCCTGCTGATCGTGGGCGCGGCGGCGAGCCTGGTCGACGAGCATCTCGTTGAGGCCGCGCAGCAGCGCTCTCGTCGCTGACACGGTAACTCCAGCCGTTGGTCGCATCGAGCACGTTCTCCTCGAACCTGGCCTGCAGGCCGGTGAGCTCCAGCATCACCTCCTTGAAGCGCTGCTTGTCGGCGGCGTCGAGTCCGACGCCGGCGAGCCGGAAGTCCCGCAGCGCATGCTCGACCACTCGCCGCTGCACGGGATCGAGCGCCGCGCCCTCGCGCTCCCCGATGGCGCGGTAGGCGCGGTGGAGCGGCTCGCTCTGGGCGAGATCCGTCTGGTAGGCCGAGAGGAGCGGCAGGCAGGTGTTGTAGGCGGTGCGCAGCGGCTCGGAGTTGAGCACCGCGTTCAGGTGGCTCACCGGCGACCAGATGCGCGCCACCCCGTGCTGCAGCTCCTCCAGCGGCTCCACCACCGTGGCGAAGGTCGCAGTGTCGTTGGCCGCGATCTCCTCGATCCGGGTTCGCGCCCGCTCCAGCACCGCGCGAACGCCGGGCTCGACGTGTTCCGGGCGGATGCGGGGAAAGGGCGGCAGCGGCTCCTGGGCGAGCAGGGGATTGTCCATCGAGCACCTATTGTCGAGCGGCGCGCCGGGCGGGCGGGAGCCCTGATCCAGCGCTTCATACTACAATCCGATAATGAGTGAGTTCGACCTGATTGTCATCGGCGGCGGCAGCGGCGGTCTGGCCGCCGCGCAGCGTGCCGCGGAATACGGGGCGCGGGTTGCCCTGGTGGAGTCGGACCGGCTCGGCGGCACCTGCGTGAACGTGGGGTGCGTGCCCAAGAAGATCATGTGGAATGCCGCCGGGCCTCGCCGAGGACCTGCGGGATGCGCCGGACTATGGCTTCGCGCTCTCCGCCGGAGCCGCACGACTGGGCGCATGCTCAAGGACGAAGCGCGACGCCTACATCCGGCGCCTGAACGGCATCTACGAGGGCAATCTCGCCAAGCGCGGCGTAACGCTGCTCCGCGGACGCGCGCATTTCGTAGACGGCGCGGACGGTGGCCGTGGCGGGCTCTTCCTCATCGGCCCCGCACATCATCATTGCGACCGGCGGCCGTCCATTGCTGCCACCCATCCCCGGCGCCGAGCTCGGCATCACCTCCGACGGCTTCTTCGAGCTGCCTCGCCGACCGCAGCGCGTGGCGATCGTCGGCAGCGGCTACATCGCCATCGAGCTGACCGGCATCTTCGCGGCAATCGGCTCCAACGTCACGCTCGTGTTGCGCGGCCAGACGATGCTGAACGACTTCGACTCCATGATCGGGGAGTCGATGTCGAAGATCCTGAGTGACGACGGCGTGAGCATCGTCAGACAGGCCTGGCCAGCCGCATTGGCCAGCGACGCCGCCGGACATCTCGACGCTGTCACTGCGTGACGGCAAGCAGCTCGAGCCGTTCGATTGCGTGCTCTGGGCGATCGGGCGCACGCCGCGGTGGAGGAGTTGGGCGTGGATCGGGCGGGAGTCGCAGCTCGACGCCTTCGGCTTCATCGCCACCGACAAGTATCAGAACACGAATGCCGCGGGCGTGTATGCCATCGGCGACGTGACCGGCCGTGCGCCGCTCACGCCGGTGGCGATCGCGGCCGGCCGCCGGCTGAGCGATCGCCTGTTCGGCGGCAGGAGCGACCGGCATCTCGACTATCACAACATCCCGACGGTCATATTCGGGCACCCGCCGATCGGCACCGTCGGGCTGTCCGAGAAGGCCGCCCGCGCCGACTACGGCGACGAGGCGGTGACCGTCTTCAGATCGAGCTTCATCCCGATGTACCACGCGCTCACGACGGCAAAGCCGCGCTGTGACATGAAGCTGGTGACGGTCGGCCCGAAGCAGCGCGTCGTCGGCGTCCACGTCATCGGGCCGGGAGCCGATGAGATGATGCAGGGTTTCGCCGTCGCGGTGCGGATGGGGGCCACCAAGGCGGACTTCGACGACACCGTGGCGATCCATCCCACCAGCGCCGAAGAGCTGGTTACGATGCGGTGAGCGCCGCGAGCACCGGCCCGCTGAGCGGCCTCACGCCGCGCCAGAGGCGGAAGGACTCCGCCGCCTGCTCGACCAGCATTCCCCAGCCAGACACCGCGGCGCGGCAGCCGAGCTCCACGCACCAGCGCACGAATGCGGTATCGCCCTTGCCGTACGCCATGTCGTAACAAAATGTTTCCGGGCCGATTACGGCCACCGGCACATCGGGGATCTCACCGGTGAGACTGGCGGAGGTGGCGTTGATGACGACGTCGTAGGGACCGCCCGCGATGTAGCGGAAGCCGACGCCCTGCACGCTGCCCATCGGCAGCGAATGCGGCTGCGAGTGCCTTGGCCCGATCCGCCGTGCGGTTGGCGATGACGACGACCTCCGGGCTCAGCGCAAGCAGCGGCGCCAGCACGCCGCGGACGGCGCCGCCGGCGCCGATGATCAATACCCGCCGTCGCGTCACGACCACGCGCTGATTGAGGGAAAGATCCTGTGTCAGTCCAACGCCGTCGGTGTTGTCGCCGAGGATGGTCCCGTCCTTGCGCATCGCCAGTGTATTGATGGCGCCCGCATGCTGCGCCCGCGCGGTCAGCTCGCTGGCGCACGCCATGGCGGCGACCTTATAAGGCAAAGTGATGTTGAGCCCGCGGCCACCCGCGGCGAAGAACGCCGCGATCCGCTGCTCGAGCTCCTCCGGGCGCGAAATCGAACAGGCGGTAGCTCATCGACTGCCCGGTCTGGCGCGCAAACATCGCGTGGATGAAGGGCGAGAAGCTGTGGGCCACGGGGTGGCCCACGACCCCGTACTGATCGCGGTCCGCTCATTGAGCGATTCTGCTCCCGCGGCGCGCCGCCGTCACGGTCCCGGTCGCGGTGAAGCCCCAGGCACGTGAGCCCTCGGACCCCGCCGCCGCAGGTGGCGGAGCCGCGGGCAAAAACCATGGCTTAGCCGCTTCGGCTTGCTCGCGGCGCGCTGGGCCGGGCAGGGTGGCCATGGATGGCCACCCCAGATCCAGCGCATCTACTTGATCTGCAGTACGCCGCCGCCGCCGCCGTGCCCCAGATCGAGGCAGGCGTGAAGCTGCGGCAGCCAGATCGCCATGCGCTCGGCCAGCTGATAGGGGGGGTTGAGGATGAGCATTCCCGAGCCATTGAGCGCGACGCGCGAGTCGCGCGGGTAGAGCGACAGCTCCGCCGCCAGCAGCGCGCAGTCGAGCTCCGCGGCGAGCGCCGCATGCCAGGCCGCGGTATCGCGCTCGTCCTTGATCGGATACCAGACCGCCACCAGCGCCCGTGGGGAAGCGGCGCAGCGCTTCCGCGGCCGCATGCCGGGTGCGCTCGAAATCCTGGCGGCTCTCCTCGTAGGGCGGATCGATGAACGTCAATCCGCGGCGCTCCCGCGGCGGCAGCCAGGCGCGCAGACGCTCGAACCCATCGGCTGTCTGTTATGTGCGCTGGCTGCGGCGGCCGGGCACGTCCTTGTGCCTGAGAAGATAGCGCGCGTTCCAGGGCGCGCGCTTCGGGGGGCTGGCTCTCGATGAATACAGCGCGATCGGCGGCGCGCAGCTCGCTCATCGGCAAGCAACGGGCGAGCCGGGATAGAGCCGCGGCTCGGCCGCGCTCGCGGCGCAACAGCTGCGACCCGCGCCAGGTAATCGCGAATCTCCTCGGCGAGCAGGTTCTCGCAGCGCCGGCGGAGCGCTGATGCGCCTCGAGGCGGCCGATGCCGGAGGCGCGATTCGCCGGCCGGTCCGGAGAGGTCATAGGCGCCGCGGCCGGCGTGCGTCTCGAGATAAAGGAAGCCCTTGTCCTTGCGCCGCAAGGCGGCGAGCAGCGCCAGCAGCGTCATGTGCTTGTGGACGTCGGCGAAGTTACCGGCGTGATGCTCGTGGCGGTATTTCAAGTCGTGCAGGCGCGCTCATGCCGCGCGGCCGCGCAGCGGCCGCCGCCTGTTGCGCCAGCGACGTCATGGCGGCATCGGTTGCCTGTTGGAATGCGGCGACGACCTCGCCCAGTCGGTTGGCGCTGGCGACAGCCGAGCCGCTGGCCACGAAAGTCGCGATGATGTCGCGACCCTCCTCGCTGCCGAGCGTGCAGTCGAGTGTCACCTGCACCGTGGGCGGCGCGCCCGTGTCGTCGGAATAGTCGGCATCGAAGTGGGCTGACCGAGATCTGCAGCAGGTAATCGGACGGGAAGGGACTCTCGGCATCCTGGACCGAGCGCCAATGACCGCGACCCGCGCAGAGTCTGCCACCGCCAGCGACTCGAGGAGCACCGGCGCGTCGGCCGCCCAGGCGCTGGCGGCATACACGTTCAAGCGGTGATCGGACTGCAGCAGCACGATCTGCGACGTCCCGAGGCCGGCCTCGGCAGCGGGGGTGCGCCACGCGTAACGACGCGTCCGCCGATACGGCCTGAGCTGCAGCGTTATCGGATGCGGCGGACGGTGGCCTGCAGCGTGTAGACCTGCACAGCGCGGCGCGTTGCTGCGCAGCAGGCCCGAGCAGCCGGCAACAGCCAGCGCCAGCAGGACTGGCGCGAGGTGGCGCAGAAGTTTGCTGGTTGCCTTCACCGCGGAATCTCCACGCCCGCCGGGGCCGGTTGGTAGATGAGCTGCGACGGATTCTGGCGCAGGCTCGTCGGAAAGCTCACGGATGCGACTGCGCGGCCGCCCGGCCCTCGCGCACCAAGCTTTCGATCTCCGGCAGGCTGGAGCGCGTGAACGAGCGGACGTCGGCGCGGTTCTCCGCGATCATCTTGTCGAGCTGATCCGCGGCGTCCGACAGTTTGTCCGCCACCGTCTGCAGGCGCTGTACGGTCGTGACCACCTGCGGACCGGCCGTATCCATGAGCGTTGCGCGCGCTGTGCGGCGGTGGCGCCAAGCTCCACCGTCGCGGAGCGGAGCTGGACGAGCAGCGCGTTGACGCTGCGCACCGTCTCCGGCAGTGAGTTGCTCGCCTGCGTGAGGTTGTCGAGGCTGCGCGAGACGTCGTCGATGTTGCGATCGCTCAACAGGCGGTTCAGGCGCTGGATCACGCCGCCGGCCGAGGCCGCGAGGCGCGGCAGCTGCCCCATGAAGACGTCGAACTGCGACGGCGCGGCGCGGATCACCGGGTACTTGAGGCTCGGCACCGATGGCATGGCCGCCGCCTGCGCGGAGTGCTGCAGGTCGATGTAGAGCAGGCCGGTCAGGCCCTGCAGGTCGAGCTCCGCGAGCGTGCGGGAGGAGATCGGGGTCGTGGACTCGATCGCGGCGATCACCTCCACGCGCCCGGCGTTGCGCGGGTCGATGCGCATCTCGATCGACCCGCCCCACCCGCACGCCGAGATAGCGGACCGGCGCGCCCTGCTCCAGACCGCTGACGCTGCCGTCGAAATAGATCTCGTAGCGATCGTACGTGCGGTGCACGCGGGTGCCGGAATACCAGTAGACGAACAGCGCCGCGGCCAGCGCGACCACCAGCACGAAAGCGCCGACGGCAGCATAGTTCGCTTCACGCTCCATGGGCCACCTTGAGATGAATGCTGGCGCGCTCGCCGTGAAAATACGCCTGGATCCATGGATTGGGATGATCGACGATGCGCTCCAGCGTATCCGTCTCCATGCGGCTGATCCACGATCACCCCGACGCGGTTGCAGGTGCGAAAGATGGAGTCGAGGTCGTGTGTGATCATGACGACGGTCAGCCGCAATTGCTTCTGCAGGTACAGCATCAGCTCGTCGAACTCCGCCGCGCTGATCGGATCGAGGCCGGAGGTCGGCTCGTCGAGGAACAGCAGCCGGGGGTCGAGCGCCAGCGCCCGCGCCAGGGCGGCCCGCTTGATCATGCCCCCGGAGAGCTCAGCAGGATATTTGCGCGCGGCGTCGGCGGGAAGGCCCACCAGGCGGATTTTCAGCATGGCGAGCTCGTCGCGGGCGGACGCGGACAGCTCCTCCAGGTACTCGACCATGGGCAGCTGCACGTTCTGCAGCACGCTCAGCGCGGAATACAACGCCCCCTGCTGGAAGGTCACGCCGTAACGCGCCTTCACCGCGCGCAGCTCGGCGCCGGAGAGCTGTGTGATGTCGTGCCCTTCGAGGCGGATCGTGCCGGCCTGCGGCCGCTGCAGACCGAGGACGCTCCTGCAGCAGCACTGACTTGCCGGTGCCGGAGCCGCCGACGATGCCGAACACCTCGTCCTCGCGGACCTCCATGTCCAGCCCGTCGTGGACCAGCTGGGAGCCGAACCGGTTGACGAGACCCTGCACTTCGAGGACCGGGTGGATCAAACGCCGATCTCCAGGAAGAGCACGGCAAAGAGCGCATCGGCCAGTATCACCAGGAAGATCGCCTGGACGACCGCGACGGTAGTGAGCCGCCCGAGCTCGCGCGAGGAGCCGCTCACCTGCATGCCCCTGTGTGTCCCGGCCATCGCAATGAGCACCGCGAAAACAGGCGCCTTGATGACGCCCACCCAGAAGGTGCTGGGCGAGATGGCCTGGCTCACGCGGGTGACGTACTGGTCGAGCGGCATGTGCAGCAAAGAAGCGCACAGCACGGCGCCGCCGATGAGGCCGACCAGGTCCGCGACCACGGTGAGGAGCGGCAGGGCGATGACCAGCCCGAGCACGCGGGGCAGCACCAGCGCCTCGAACGGATCCACGCCGGTCGCCTGCAGCGCATCGATCTCCTCGTTGAGCTTCATGGAGCCGATCTCGGCCGCGAATGCGCTGCCGGAGCGGCCCGCGACGATGATGGAGGTGAGCAGCACGCCGAGCTCGCGCAGCACGCCGATGGTGACCAGGTCCACCACGAAGATCTCCGCGCCGAAGCTGCGCAGCTGTTGCGCGCTCATGTAGGCGACGATGACGCTGATGAGAAAGGCGATCAGCGCCACGATCGGTATGGCGGTGATGCCGGTGTCATATACGTGACGGGCGATGGAGATCGGGCGCAGGCTGCGCGGATGCCGGAACGCGCGCAGCGCCGTGGCGCTGACCCTGCCGAGGAAGGCGAGAGCGCCGGAACATGTCGCGCCAGAGAGTCACCGTGCGGCGCCCGATGAAGGTGAGGGTCACGACCTCGGCCTCGAGGGGAAGCTCCTTCAGCTCGGTGCGCAGGTCCATCACGGCATGCGGCGCCGTGGCCGCAGCCGCCGCCTCGATCGGCCGCAGGGTCTCGTCCACCAGACGCATCTGATCCGGCGGGGTGCCGGCGAAAGTTACCTCTGCGCCCACCTGCCGCGCCTGCAGCACGAACTCCCGCAGACGCCAGGCGCCTGTCAGATCGAGTGCGGCGAGCCTGCCGGTGGCGATCTCGATGTGGCGCGCGCCGGCAAGATCCACCGCCGCGAGCGCGGTATCGATCTGCCGGTAAGCGAGCGCCCGCCACTCGCCTGTCAGATCAAGGGCGATGCCCCGCTCCGTAGTGCGCACTTCTAGGACCATGCACCGCCATCATAAGGTAGAATTTTCCTTCATTTCCCCTCGCCAAGCTTAAAGCACGCCATGAAGCCAGTCTTGAACGTTGCGATCACCGGCGCCGCCGGGCAGATCGGCTATGCCCTCGCCTTCCGCGTCGCCTCCGGGCAGCTCCTCGGGCCGGACCAGCCCATCAACCTGCACCTGCTCGAGATCACCCCGGCGCTGCAGGCGCTGCAACGGCGTCGTGATGGAGCTGTCCGATTGCGCGTTCCCCGGGCTCAACAGGATCCTAGCCAGCGACGAGGCTAAAGTCGCATTCCGCGACTGCCACGTGGCGCTGCTCGTCGGCGCGCGGCCGCGCGGTCCCGGGCATGGAGCGCAAGGACCTGCTGCTCGCCAACGCGCAGATCTTCTCCGCCCAGGGCAAGGCCCTCAACGAGGCCGCCGATCGCAACGTCAAGGTGCTGGTGGTCGGCAACCCCGCCAACACCAATGCGCTCATCGCGCGCTCCAACGCCAAGGATCTGAACCCGAGCAACTTCACCGCCATGATGCGGCTCGACCACAATCGGGCGCTGTCGCAGCTGGCGGAAAAGACGGGCGCCCGCGTGACCGACATCCGCCGCATGACGGTGTGGGGCAATCACTCCGCGACCCAGTACCCGGACATCAGCCATGCCCTGGTCAACGGCAAGCCGGCACGCTCGCTGGTCGATGCCGCGTGGGTGGAGCAGACCTTCATCCCGGTCGTGCAGCAGCGCGGCGCCGCCATCATCAAGGCGCGCGGCGCCTCCTCGGCGGCCTCCGCCGCCTCCGCCGCCATCGACCATGTCCATACCTGGTTTCACGGCACGGCCGAGGGTGACTGGGTCAGCATGGCGGTCCCCTCCGACGGCAGTTACGGCATCCCGGAAGGGGTGCTCTACTCCTATCCGGTGACCACCAAGAACGGCGAGTACCAGATCGTCCAGGGTCTGGCGATCGACGAGTTCAGCCGCAAGCGGATGGACGCCACGCTGGCGGAGCTCAAAGAGGAGCGTGAGGGTGTGAAGGGATCGCTTTAGGCGACCTGCGGCGGCGGGGCACATCCCTGTGCCTGACATCGCGGTGAGTAAACTCCGCGGGGTGATGGGAGTCGTAATCACCCTGGTGTTCGTGGCGGCGGTGCTGTTTCTCGCCTACCGCCGCCTGTCCCTGCTCGCGTTCACCGCGACCTTCACCGTTCTCCTCATCGCCTATACGCTGCTCGGCGCCTCGGGCACGCCTGCCGGGGCATGGAAGGGATTCCTCTGGCTGCTGCTCGCGGGGCTGTGGCTGCTCAATCTGCGGCCCCTGCGCAAGGCGATCATCACCCGGCCGTTCATGAAGGCCTATCTGAAGCTTCTGCCGCCGATGTCGCAGACGGAGCGGGAGGCGTTGGAGGCCGGCACGGTCTGGTGGGACGGGGAGCTGTTCACCGGCGCGCCCAACTGGTCGAAGCTGTTGTCGGCCCGCGCGCCGCAGCTGACCGCGGAGGAGCAGGCCTTCCTCGACGGACCGTGCGAGGAGCTCTGCCGGATGCTCGATGACTGGGTCATCACCCATCAGCTGGGCGACATGCCGCCGCAGGTCTGGGATTTCCTCAAGGCGCGCGGCTTCTTCGCGATGATCATCCCCAAGCGCTATGGCGGCCTCGAGTTCTCCGCCTATGCGCATTCCTGTGTGCTCGCCAAGCTGGCGAGCCGCAGTGCCACCTGCGCCTCCACGGTCGCGGTGCCCAACTCTCTCGGTCCGGCGGAGCTGCTCAACCACTACGGCACCGAGGAGCAGAAGAGCCACTACCTGCCGCGGCTCGCGCGCGGCGAGGAAGTGCCCTGCTTCGCGCTCACCGGTCCGCGGGCCGGCTCGGACGCGGCCTCCATCCCGGATACCGGCATCGTCTGCCGCGGCACGTGGCAGGGCCGCGAGATCGTCGGGATTCGGCTCAACTTCACCAAGCGCTACATCACCCTGGCGCCCATCGCGACGGTGATCGGCCTCGCGTTCCGCATGTTCGATCCGGAGAAGCTCCTCGGCGAGCGGGCGGACATCGGCATCACCTGCGCTCTCATCCCGCGCGACACGCCCGGGCATCGGCATCGGCCGGCGCCATTTTCCCGATCAACGTCCCGTTCCAGAACGGGCCGATCGAGGGCCACGATGTCTTCGTGCCGCTCGACTGCATCATCGGCGGCCCACGCATGGCGGGCGCCGGCTGGCGCATGCTGGTCGAGCAGCTCTCGGTCGGACGCTGCATCTCGCTGCCTTCGAACGCCACCGGCGGCGCCAAGGGGGCGGTATGGGCGACCGGCGCCTACGCGCGGATCCGCCGGCAATTCAACATGCCGGTCGGGCGCTTCGAGGGCGTCGAGGCCGTGCTGGCCCGCATGGTGGGTCTGACCTACACGATGGACGCGGCCCGCTCCGTCACCGCGGGCGCGATCGACGGTGGGGAGAAGCCGTCGGTGCCGTCGGCGATGCTCAAGTACCACGTGACGGAGATGGGCCGGCAGGTCGCCAACGATGCGATGGACGTGCACGGCGGCAAAGGCATCTGCCTGGGCCCACACAACTACCTGGCCCGCGGCTACGAGTCGGTGCCGATCACCATCACCGTCGAGGGCGCCAACCTCCTGACGCGCAACCTGATCATCTTCGGCCAGGGCGCGGTGCGCTGCCATCCGTTCGTGCTGCGGGAGATGACTGCCGCGCGCGATCCGGATCGCGGCCGCGGTGTCGACGAGTTCGACCGGGCGCTGTTCGCGCACATCGGCTTCACCATCTCCAACGCGGTGCGCTCGCTCGTGATGGCGCTGACGCATGCGCGCTTCACCCGCGCGCCGGTATCGGGCTCCGATCGCCCGCTACTACCAGCACATCGTGCGCTTCAGCGCCTCGTTCGCCTTCACCGTGGATGTGGCGATGCTGACGCTCGGCGGCTACCTGAAGAAGAAGGAGAGCCTGTCGGCGCGGCTGGGTGATGTGCTGTCGGCGATGTATCTCGCCTCGATGGTGCTCAAGCATCATGACAACCAGGGCCGGCCGGCGGAGGACCTGCCGATCGTCGAGTGGGCGTGCCGCAATCTCCTCTACCACGCCCAGGAGCAGCTGCACGGCTTCCTGCGGAACTTCCCGAACCGCCTGCTCGCCGGCGTGATGCGCGCGATCGTCTTCCCGCGCGGCCGCGCTTATTCCGCGCCGTCGGATCGGCTCGGACGCAGGGTGGCGGAGCTCGTGACCCGCTCCGGCGACTCGCGCGAGCGCCTCTGCCAGTACGTCTACTGGACGCTCGAGCCCGGCAATCCGCTCGGGTTGCTCGAGGAAGCGCTGCGGCTCGCGGAAACGCTGGAGCCCATCGAGAAGCGCATCCGCGTCGAGGGCGTCAAGACCGGGCCGCGTGACGGCGCTCGACCTGCCCGGCCAGATCGCGCAGGCGCAGGCGCTGGGAATCATTTCCGAGGACGAGGCCACGGCGCTGCGCGACTACGACCGCAAGGTGATGAGCCTCGTGCGCGTCGACGACTTCGCGCCGCACGAGCTCGGCGCACAGGCACCCGCCGGAATCCAACGCCCGACACGCCGGAGTCGGCACTGCGAGGCCGAGCAAGGCACCGCAGGCGGTGTGAGCGCGGCATGAGCAGCGGCGCCCCGGCAGAGCCCGTGTCGATCCGCGCCGGGCGTCAACGTCACGGCCGCGCCGCACTGCGCCAACTGCGGCACGCCGCTCATCGGCAAGTACTGCAGCGCAGTGCGGGCAGCGCCACCACGAGCCAGCCGGTGCATCACTTCTGGCATTTCATGCGCGAGGCGGCTCGAGGACTTCACCCACGCCGACTCGCGGCTGTGGCTGACCCTGCGCGCGTTGCTCTTCCGGCCCGGATTCCTGACACGGGAGTTCCTGGAGGGCCGCCAGGGCGCGCTATCTGCCGCCGGTGCGGCTGTATCTGGTGGTCAGCCTGCTTCTTCGTCATCGCCGGCCTGGAGTCGCGGATCGCGACCCAGGCCGCGATCCTCAGCTACATCGGCAGAGTCGTATCGGTCGTGCCAGCCCAAAAGATCGTCGCCAGAGCCAGGTCCGTGAGCGCGACCCACGGCGCTCGGCGCAATGCCGGCTGCGCGCCAGCGTCGCGTCGAGGTGATCTGCGGCGTCGTTCCATCGCGCACACGCGGGCTGGCTCGCACGCCTGGGCCCGCGGGTGACGCCAGAACTGCGTAGGCCGCCCTGGCCGCAAGGCGGCATCGAGCGCCTCGACGAAGCTGCCGAGCACAACCTCGAGCGCGCCATGTTCCTCCTGCTGCCGCTGCTGGCGCTCGTCATGAAGCCGCTCTATCTCAGGCCGCCGCGGCACTACGTCGAGCATCTGCTGTTCTTCGCTGCACAACCATTCTTTCCTCTTCGTGGTGCTCGGCGGCGACGCACTCTGCTCAAGATGGTCACTGGCATCGACCGCGGCTGCTCGATCCCGTTCGACCCCGTGCATCGCCTCTACATCCCGATCTATTTCTATCACGTCGATGCGGCGCGTCTATGGTCAGGGTCCGCTGGCTCGACGCTGGGAAGCGTCGGCGTGCGCCTCGGTATGCGCCTACTCTGTCTTCGGCGTGACTGATGCTGATCGGCCACGTCTCCTACTCGCTTCCTGATGTTGTGAATCGCGCCATCCTGCACGTCGACATGGACGCCTTCTACGCGTCGGTGGAGGAGCGCGACAACCCGGAGCTCGTCGGCAAGCCGGTCATCGTCGGGTGGCCCGGCGGGCGCGGCGTGGTCGCGGCGGCGAGCTACGCGGTCCGCAAATTCGGTGTGCGCTCGGCGATGCCGATGCACACGGCCCTGCGGCTGTGTCCCGGATGCGATCTGCATCCCGCCGCGCATGCAGCGCTATCGCGAGATCTCGGAGAACGTTTTCGGCGTGTTTCACGAGATCACGCCGCTCGTACAGGGGCTGTCGCTGGATGAGGCGTTCCTGGATGTCACCGAGAGCCAGGCGCTGCTCGGCGAGCCCGCCGCGATCGCCCGGCGGATCAAGGACGACATCCGGGCGCGCACGGGGCTGACCGCCTCGGTCGGCGTGGCCACCAACAAGCTGGTGGCGAAGATCGCCTCGGACCTCGACAAGCCCGACGGCCTCACCTTCGTGCCGGAGAGTCGCATTCGCGAAGTGCTCGATCCGCTCTCGGTGCGCCGCCTTCCCGGGCTGGGGCGCAAGCTCGGCGAGCGGGTGGAGGCCGCGGGACTGCGTACCCTGGGCGAGCTGCGGACGGCGACCGACGCCGTCCTCTGGCCGCTCTTCGGCCGCGACAGCCGCGCGGATGCGCGAGCGGGCGGCCGGCATCGACGACCGTCCGGTGCAGCCGGACCTGGAGGAGAAGTCGCTGAGCGCCGAGGATACCTTTGCGCAGGACCTCGCCGATCCGCGCCGGCTGGACGCGCAGCTCTCGCCGGCTGGCGGACCTTGCCGGCGAGCGGCTGCGCGGCCGGGGCCTGATGGCCGGGCGGGTGGGCGTGAAGATCCGCCGTCACGATTTCGCGACGTTCACCCGCCAACGGGCGATCGCGCCGCCGACCCAGGACGGCCGCACGGTGCGCAATGTCGCCCGGGAACTGCTTTCCCGCTGGCTCGCGGAGCACTCCGGTGCGAAACTTCGGCTCCTGGGGGTGGTCTTGACCGACTTGAGTCCGGCCTCGCAGCTGGGCCTCTTCGATCCGGCCCGGAGCATGCGCCGCGGCCGGCGCAGGGCGCCCGCGATCCGCGCCTCGACTCCACGCTGGATGAGGTGCGCGCGCGGTTCGGCACGGGCGCGCTGCGGCGCGGCAATACGATCGAGTAGCTTTCATTCGCCCATGTATCTCGCGTTCTTCGGCCTGAACGAAAAACCGTTCTCCATCACCCCGGACCCGCGCTACCTCTACCTGAGCGAGCGGCACGCGGAGGCGATGGCGCACCTGCTCTACGGCATCAACGAGGCCGGCGGCTTCGTGCAGCTCACCGGCGAGGTCGGCACGGGCAAGACGACCATCGTGCGCTCGCTGCTGGCGCAGGCGCCGAAGAACGCCGAGATCGCGCTCATCCTCAATCCGCGGATGACCGCGCCGGAGTTCCTGCTGACCATCTGCGAGGAGCTGGGCATCGGCGTGCCGGACTCGGCGACGCGAGAGCCTGAAGGATCTGGTCGACATCCTGAGCCAATATCTGCTGCGCGCGCACGCCGGCGGGCGGCGGGTGGTGCTGGTGGTCGATGAGGCGCAGAACCTCGCGCCCGAGGTCCTCGAGCAGGTGCGCCTGCTCACCAACCTGGAAACCAACACCCAGAAGCTGCTGCAGATCATCCTCATCGGCCAGCCGGAGCTGCGCGAGCTGCTGGCGCGCAACGAGCTGCGCCAGCTGGCGCAGCGCATCACCGGGCCGCTATCACCTGAGCCCGCTGAGCACGGAGGAGACCACGGCCTACGTGCGGCACCGCCTGCGCGTCGCGGGCGCCACCGCCGACATCTTCAACCGCTTCGCGCTGGAGGAGATCTACCGGCTCTCCGCCGGCGTGCCGCGGGTGATCAACGTCATCTGCGACCGGGCGCTGCTCGGCGGCTACTCGCAGGACCGCCACCGCATCACCGGCCCGCTGGTGCGCAATGCCGCCTCCGAAGTCTTCGGGAAGCGGTTCACGCCGCCCTGGCTGCCGTGGGTCGGGACGGCGGCGGTGGCGGCTGTGCTGGCCGTTGGCAGCTTCGCGCTGTGGCGGCTGCAGCCGTGGAGCTGGATGCATACGCGCGGCGGTGACGCCGCGCGCGCCGCAGCGGCCGCGACGCCGCAAGCGGCCGCTCGACGCGTCTGCGGCGAGCCGGCTCGCTGCCGCGCACCGGCGACCGTGGCACACGCCGACGCAGTGCAGGCAGCCCCGCCGCGACCGCGGCCGACTGCACCGGCGATCGAGCCGCTCTGCCGGCGCTGCTGGCCAAGCACCCCAGCGACACGACCACCGATGCGGCGTTCACCAGGCTCTTCGGCCTCTGGGGAATCCACTACACCATGGATGGCACCGACCCCTGCACGCAGGCGACCCAACACGGACTCGCGTGCCTCACCGAGCGCGGCTCTCTCGGACAGCTGCGTCTCTACAACCGGCCCGCGATCCTGATCCTGACCGACGCCACCGGCGCCAGTCACGAGGTGGTGTTGACCGGTCTCGACGGCGAGCACGCCAGCATCGATCTCGGCAAAGTCGACGCACCAGGTCGGTGACGGCGAGCTGTCGACCTACTGGATGGGCGACTATGTGATGTTGTGGCGGCCGGCGGCCGCGCCGGTGCAGACGCTCTCTCCCGGCATGAGCGGCAATGGTGTACGTCTGGCTGCGGCGCAGCCTGGAGAAGCTGGCGGGCGTGCCCGATCCCGGCTCGCCGAGCAATGTATACGATGCCAGCCTGGCGAGCCTCGTGCGCCAGTTCCAGCGCAATCACCGGCTCACCGTGGATGGCATCGCGGGTGTGCGCACCCAGGTCGCACTGGCCGGCGCGCTGGCGAGCCCCGGCTCTCCCCTTCTGACCGCGGCGCACGAGTAACCAACATGTCGTTCATCCTGGATGCATTGAAGAAATCCGAGAGCGACCGGCAGCGGCAGAGCGGGCCGTCACTGTTCGAGGTCAAGGTCGCCCCGCCGCGGCGGCGCGCTGCCGATCTGGGCGGTGGCGATCGCCGTGCTCCTCGGGATCAATGTCATCGTGATCTCCTGGATGCTGCTGCGGCGTCCCGCTGCACCGCAGCCGCGCGGCTTCCCCGCAGCCCGCCGCCCCCGTTGCCCACGAGGCTCCGGCAGCCCGCGCGGCGATCACCCCACCGGTCCCAGGGCGCCCCGCGCTTCGGGACAGGCGGCAAGCAGCCCGCCGGTCGGCAACCGCGGCTGCCACGCCGCCGGCAACCGCGGCACTCGGCCGCCGCGCCGGCTGCTCGCGCCGGGCAGTCCTCCGGCCAGGCGTCCCCAAGCGACAATCCGAGCGACAACGCGCCGGCGGTCGAGCCGGCCGCGACGCCCGGCTTCGCGACCACGGGCGGAGGCAACCCGACGGGAGCATGCCGCTCTATCAGCAGATCGTCACGCAGCGATGGCCTGCCCGCGCTGCACCTGGACATGCACGTTTTCGCCGATCGCCCACAGGATCGCTTCGTCATGATCAACATGCACCGGCTGGGAGAGGGGGATACCCTGCCGGGCGGCGTGCACGTGGATGCCATCCGGCCGGATGGCGTCGTCCTCAGCTACCAGGGCACGCAGTTCCTGCTGCCGCGAAATTAGTCCAGCGGCGGCCCTGGACCGCTCAATTACTTGCTTTCGATCACAAGTCCGGGCGGCACGGATGACGGGCTTCACAGAATCGCCCGCGGCCTAGCGACAACTGAGGCCGGGCTGGTCCATCGTTTTCTGCTTGAGAGAACGGCCGTTCTCGGGTGGCAGGTGGAAACCAGGCGGACAGGCTCACCGGCGCGCATGCTGGTCGTGGATCGCGATGCGAAGTATCGCGAATGGCTGCGGATGCATCTGGGTATCGTGTGCCCGGACGCCGCCATAGGCGCCATTGACCTCACGGAGTTCGAGCCCTGGAGCGCCCTGGTAACAGGCCGCGAGTGCGACGTGCTGCTGCTCGCCGCCAGCTTCGGCACCAGCCCCGAAGACCCCGAAGCGCACGGTCTCGACCTGCTGCGCAAGCTCCGGGCGCGCAACGTCGCCTCGGCGGTGATTGCGCTGGCCGACGACGGCAACGAGCTCACCGCGGTGCGGGCTCTGCAGCTCGGCGCCGCCGACTACCTGCCGAAGCGCCTGCTCACCCCGGACCGGCTGAAGACCTCCGTGCGCGTCGCGCTGCGCCGCATCGAGCAGCGCGTCGCCCGCCGCCTCGCGGACCTGGCGCATACGGCTCAGTCCGATCGCGCTCGATGCGCCCGCAGCAGCAGGCAAGCGGCGAAGCCGGCCGATGCAGCGGCCGCGGCTGCGCCGCCGGCACCAGACAGCGACATCGCCACCGGTCATCCCCGGCTATGCGATCGCGAAGAAGATCGGCGAGTCGGAAAAAGCCGTGGTCTATCTGGCCGCGAGCACCGCACTCGGCACGGATGTCGCGTTGAAAGTCAGCAGGACCTCACGCGACGCAACGCCGAGCGCCAGGCGCTCGAGCGCGAATACAAAGCCATTCTCGCCATCCGCCATCCGGCGGTGGTCACGATCCACGACTACGGTATCGAGGGCGGCCTCGAGTACCTCGCCATGGAATACTTCCCGCGCGGCGACCTCAAGGCGCGGATGTACTTCGGCGTGACGGAGGCGGAAACGCTGCGCTACGTGGAGCAGATCGCCGCGGCGCTGCAGCGTCGTGCACGGCGCGGGTCTGCTGCATCGCGACCTGAAGCCGCCCAACGTCATGCTGCGCGAAAACGACGAGATCGCGCTCATCGATTTCGGGCTGGCGCGCACGCTCGATGGCGGCGCCACAGCACCCGCACCGGCGTGCTGCGCGGCTCACCGTACTACATGAGCCCGGAGCAGGCCCTGGGCGAGGAGCTGGACGCGCGCTCCGACCTCTACAGCCTGGGCGTCATCTACCACGAGATGTTGACCGGCAAGAAGCCGTTCACCGGCGGCTCGGCGATGGAGGTGTTGCAACAGCACGTGAATGCGCCGCCGCCCCAGCTGCCGTTGTCACTCTCCCGTCATATGCCGGTGATCGCGCGCCTGCTGGCGAAGCGGCGCGAGGATCGATTCAACACGGCCGATGAGGTGATCGAGGCCACCGCCGCGCTGCGCCAGGGCTCCGCCCCCCAGGTACAGTCGACGGCGGCCTGACGGCGGCCCTCGTCAGGGCGACCGCGCATCTTGACAATGCCCGCTCGGGAAAGGTGCAATGCGGGCACCTGGTCCGACCCGGCAACTTCCTGATCTTGAACGACCGCCTGCACCTCGTCGATACGCACGCTTTTCTACTCGCCGACGAGCGGCGGCGTCAAACGCTACCTGACCGCGAAGCACGCCTGGTTGGCGGCGCACAGCCGCTGGGAGCACACGCTGGTCGTGCCGGGGGAGCGTGACCGGACGGAGCGCGGCGGCGTGTGCACGCTGGCGGGCTATCCGGTACCGGGTAGTTTCAACTACCGCCTGCCGCTCGATCCGCGCCGCTGGGTGCGCCTGCTCGAGGCGCTGGAGCCGGACCTGATCGAGGTAGGCGATGCGTTCCATCCCGCGTGGGCCGCGTGGAGCCTGGCGCGGCGCCGCGGCACGCCGATCGCCGCGTTCTATCATTCCAACCTGCCGCAGATCATCAGCCGCCGCATGGGCGGACGCCTCACCGGAAGGATGCTGGAGCGCTATCTGCGCTGGCTGTACGGAGCGCTTCGACGTCGTGTTTGCGCCGAGCCGTGTGATGTGCGACGTGCTCAACGGCCTGGGCGTCATGAATACGGCGCATCAGCCGCTCGGCGTCGATGCGGACGTGTTCCAGCCGCAGCGGCGCGGCAACTGGTTGCGGCAGCGGCTCGGAATTGCGGCGAATGCCCGGGTGCTGGCCTACGCGGGGCGGTTCTCGGGCGAAAAGAACCTGCCGGTGCTGTTCGAGGCGTTCGCGCAGATTGGGCTCGCCGTATCACTTGCTGCTGATCGGCGGTGAGCGCGAAGGGCGCCCGGCCGCCAACGTGACGATGCTGCCCTACCGGCGCAACAGTATCGAGCTGGCGGAATGGCTGGCGTCGGCGGATGCGCTGGTGCACGCGGGCGACGAAAGAAACCTTCGGGTTGGTCATCCTGGAGGCGATGGCCTGCGGGCGGCCGGTGGTGGCGGTGCGCGCAGCGGCGATTCCGGAGTTCGTGGACGACGGCGTGGGGTTGCTGGCGGAGCCCGGCAGCGGCGCGCGGATGGCGGAGGCGATCGCGGAGCTCTACGAGCGCGACATCGAGGCGCTCGGCGCCAACGCGAGGGCGAAAGTGCTGCGGAAGTACACCTGGAACCGGGCGTTTCAGGGGCAGATGGCGACCTACCGGGCGCTGTTGGGCAGGGAGCGCGCCGTGGTGCCGGCGACGGAGCTCGCGGAGCCGAGCTAGGACTTCCGGCGCAGGGACGCCAACACGCGCTTGCCGGTGCGACTGCCGGCGAGCGCCAGCACCAGCGACCAGAACATGCGCTTCGCGAACGGCACCGGGCGCGGTGGCACCGCACGGTAGAACGCTTTGCCGATATCGCGATGGACATGCACGGATGTCGCCTCGCACGACGCATCTCTCCAGACCGCGAAGTGATGCGATAGTGATGCTCGTCGAGGGCGTGCACGCTGGCCGCGGTCAGCGAGTCCGGGATGTCGGCAATCGACCGGGGCAATGAATGTCAGGATGAGGCGGTCGTCGGCGGAATCGGCGGCGGCGCCGCTGAGAATCAGGGCGTTGGCGGTGCGGACGCAGGTGACCGGGCCGCGGAGCGCGGCCACGAGCGACACGGTGGATTCGTTGTCGGTCACGCGCAATCCTGGCTCAGAACTGGGATTCCAGCTCCCAGACGGTGAGCGGGGCGCCGCGCCGCAGCCAGAACCCGGTGCCGATTTCGCGGAAGTTGCGCTGCAGGCGCAGCCGATACCAGCTCGCGGCGCGCAGATGGACGTTGGCATCGGTTCGCACGGGGTCGCAATTCCATTCCCAGTCGCGGCGTGTCAGGGCGCTGAAATACAACACACCGCGGCAGAGCCGCGCCGAAGTTGCTCAAGGCGCGCGCGGCGGTCGCGGGCGTCGAGGTATTGCAGCACGTCGTAGCAGATGACGAGGTCGAACGCCGCGGCGCTGCGGTACTCCTCGATCCGCCCGTGCTCCCAGCCGTAGCGGCTGCAGAGATAAGCGCTGGTCTCCAGACAACGTAGTCAGCCCTCGGCAGCAGGCGCTTGAGCGGAGTCGCGCAGCAGGCCGGTGCCGCAACCGGCGTCGAGGAGCCTGCGCACCGGCAGCCCGACGTGCTCGGTGAAAGCCGCGATGAGGCGCGCGCGGGCTTGTCATTTCCCGGCGGGTCGTGACCGCGGTGCGCGGATCGTAGTAGTAGCGCCGGTAGTACTCGCGATCGAAAGGCAGACCTGGGGAGTCGTCAGTCCAGGCCGTCCGGGATGCGGATCCATCGGCGAGCCTGGGCGCTGACTTCCGCCAGCCGCCGCCGCGCCTGCGGGTCATAGGCCTGGGCGTTTGCCCGGGCGGGGCGCAGCCCGTCGAAGTACTCGCCGCTGCGGCCTTCGAGCTGCGGCGAGACGGCAAGTTGCATCACTGCCGCGGTCCCCTCTGCCACCGTGCTCCTGGGCTCGACGCCCGCGGCGCGCACCATCGTCGTGTCCATGTAGGTTGCCGGATGCAGGCAGTTGACCGTCACGCCGCTGTCGCGCAACTCCGCGGCGAGATCGAACGTCAACATGACTTGCGCCAGCTTGCTCTGCGCATACGCGCGCATCCCACTGTAGGCACGCGTCAGCATGAGGTTGTCGAAATCCAGTGGATACTGGCCCAACGAGGCGACATTGACGATGCGCGCCGGCGCGGCCGCCACGAGGAGCGGCAACAGCAGCCGCGTCAGCAGGTAGCAGGGAAGATAGTTGACGGCGAATCGCAGCTCATGGCCGTCCGCGCTCGTCTGCCGCGGCTCGGCGCGACGGCCATCACCCGTTCCGATGCCGGCATTGTTGATCAGCAGATGGAGGCGTTCGTGCCCGCTCCTCAGCTGTTCGGCCAGAGCGCGCACCTGCCGCCACGGAGGCGAAATCGGCGCGATGAAAGACGGCTGAGCCGCCCTGCGCGCAGATCCGGCGCACGAGATCGGTGCCGCGCTGAACATCACGGCCGTGGATCAGATACCTCGAATCCGGAGGCGGCGAGCGTGAGCGCCACGGCCCGGCCGAGCCCGTCGGTGGAGCCGGTGATCAAGGCGACTTTCTGGGGCCTGCGCGCCGTCATCGGGCAAGTTTGCCGGATGGCGTCCGGCGCTGCACACTTGATGCGTTCGGCAGGTGGGGAGGTCTCGTACCATGCGGCGAACAGTGCGGATCATCGGTGCCCGGCGGAACGTGCTCACATTCGCGGCGGCGCTCCTCATCGCGCCCGCCCTGACGTTGGCGGACCCCATGGTCACGAGCATGCCGGCCGCGCGCCTGGCCGCCGACTCGGGATCATTTGCGCTGCAAAGCGCCGATTTCGCGCCGGGCGGAACGGTTGCCATGCGCTGCGTCTACGACGGGTTCGGCTGCCGCGGCGGCAACAGCTCCCCCGCCCTCACGTGGAATCACCCGCCGGCGGCCACGCGCAGCTTCGCCGTGCTGATGTTCGATCCGGATGCGCGCGGGGGTTGGTGGCACTGGGCCGTGTTCGACATCCCCGCGGAGGTGACTTCGCTTCGCGCCGGAGCAGGCGATCCGGCGCGACATCTGCTGCCCATGGGCGCGATCCAGGCGCACAACGACTGGGGCGCCTTGGGCTATGGCGGCCCGTGCCCGCCGCCCGGCGCGCCGCATCATTATCGGCTGATGCTCTATGCCCTGGGCGTGGCCAAGCTGGGGCTCGGCGCGGGCGCCAGCGCGGCCGAAGTCGCGGCCAAAGTGCAGGCCGAGGCCCTGGCACAGACGGAAATCGTGGGGCTCTACGGCCGCTAGGCGGCCGTCGAGCGCCGCCGCTATTGCGGCGGCGAGGACCGGCAGGTAGTCTTCGCGCCCCCTCATGTCCTCCCGCCCCGCAACCCGGCGCCGCGCCAAGCCGCGCGAGCGCATCCCGAAAGTCGGCTTCGTCAGCCTCGGCTGTCCCAAGGCGCTGGTCGATTCCGAGCGCATTCTGACCGACGCTGCGGGCGGAGGGCTATGAGGTAGCCCCGACGCTACGAGCAGGCCGACCTCGTGGTCGTCAACACCTGCGGCTTCATCGATGCGGCGATCGACGAGTCCCTGCAGACCATCGGCGAGGCTCTGGAGCGGAACGGCAAGGTGATCGTGACCGGCTGCCTGGGCGCGAGGCCGGAGCGCATCCTCGAGCGGCATCCGAGCGTACTCAAGGTCACGGGCCCGCAGACCTATGCCGAAGTGGTGTCGGCCGTTCACGAGCATCTGCCGCCGCAACACGATCCGTTTCTCGACCTCGTGCCGCCGCAGGGCGTGCGGCTGACGCCGCGTCATTACGCCTATCTCAAGATCTCCGAGGGCTGCAACAACAAGTGCAGCTTCTGCATCATCCCGGCGCTGCGCGGCAAGCTCGCGAGCCGCCGCATCGACGAGGTGCTGCGCGAAGCGGAGCGGCTGGCCGCGGCGGGCGTGCGGGAACTGCTGGTCATCTCCCAGGACACCAGCGCCTACGGCGCGGACATCCGCTATGCGCCCGCGGCCTGGCGCGACGAGGAGTACCGGACGCGATTCATCGACCTGGCGCGCGGGCTCGGAACGCTCGGCATCTGGGTCCGGCTGCACTACGTCTATCCGTATCCGCATGTCGATGAAGTCATTCCGCTGATGGCGGAGCGACGCGTGCTGCCGTACCTCGACATCCCCTTCCAGCACGGCAGCCCCTCGGTGCTGAAGCGCATGCGGCGGCCGGCCCATTCCGAGGATGTGCTGCGGCGCATCGCGGCCTGGCGGCAGCAGTGTCCCGGACCTGACGCTGCGCAGCACGTTCATCGTCGGGTTTCCCCGGGGAGACCGAGCGCGAGTTCCAGGAGCTGCTCGACTGGCTGGAGGAGGCGCAGCTCGACCGCGTCGGCTGCTTCAAGTACTCGCCGGTCGAAGGCGCCACCGCCAACGCCCTCGAAGGGCACGTGCCCGCGGAGGTCCAGGAGGAACGCTACTCCCGGTTCATGGAGCGCGCGGCGGCCATCAGCGCGGCACGGCTGGCAAGGCGCGGTCGGCACTCGGATGCGCGTGCTCGTGGATGCCGTCAGCGACGAAGGCGCGATCGCCCGCAGCGAGGCCGATGCGCCGGAAATCGACGGCGTGGTGCGCATCGCGGGCGCGAAAGGACTGCGGCCCGGCGACTGGGCCGATGTCGAGATCACCGCGAGCGACACCTACGATCTGTCGGCGCGGCTGCGAGCCGCGCCTGGCAAGGCCTGAGTCCCAGCTCCCAGCCCGGCTCTGGCCCGCTCCCAGGCCTCATCCAGTGCAGCGCAGCCGGCGCGGCTGGTTGGACCGGCGGCAAGCGGTGGCGCTACACTGCACTCCCCATCCAAACCAACATGGAGCCGAGCGTCATGAGCCTGACGTTCTATTACTCTCCGATGAGCACGGCGGTCCTCACCAATCTCGTGTTGGAAGAGCTCGGCGTGCCGTGCGAGCGCGTCACGGTCGATCTCAAGAAGGGCGAGACCCACACCCAGGAATTCCTGCGCGTGAATCCCAACGGCAAGATTCCGGTGCTGGTACACGACGGCATCGCGATCTGGGAGTCGGCGGCCATCACGCTCTACCTCGGCGAGATCTTCGGCGTCGCCAAGGGCCTGTATCCGCGAGCCCGGCCCGCAACGGGGCGAGGCGATGAAGTGGGTGATCTGGTCCAACGTCACACTGGGAGATGCGTTCGGCCGCTATGTTCGCAACACGACCGATTGGTTCCCGGCCGAGCAACACAACGCCAAGGCGGCCGCGGCCGCGACTTGCCGACACGCACGGCTGTCTGCAGATTCTCGATCGGGCGCTCGACGGCAGGCAATACCTGCTCGCGGGCTACACGCTGGCCGACACCCACGTGAACTCCCTGCGTCGACTGGCTGCGATTCATGAAGGTGGACTTCAGCGAGTACCAGCACCTGAACGCCTGGAGCCAGCGTTGCACGGCGCGTCCGGCTTATGTTCGAGTGATGGGGAACGGCTGATCCGCAGAGCGTCAGGTCCCGGCGCTTGGGACCTGACGCGCCCGGGCCAGGGGAGCTGCGGCTGCGGGTTGAAGATCGAAGTCGGCATCGGCGCGCCTGGGTTTCCAGGCGCCGCCCTGGATCTCCATCTGCAGTTGGCCCGGGGTACCAACCGGCATGGCCGATGAAGAGCCGCAGGCCCTGCATCGGGTTCGGGCGCGCCAGCAGCTCGAGCAGCAGCTTGTCGTCCGAGCTCACGTACACCCCGTCGCAAACCTTGATTGCGGGTGCCGGGCGCCGTTTTGGCGCGAAAGAGATACCACACGGTGCCGAACTCGACGGGGCCGCCGAAATACATCTTGTCGTGCACCCGCGCCAGCTGCTTCAGCTTCGGAGAAGAAGCGCGCCACGGTCGAGCGGCATCGGCCTGTTGATGATGATGCCGACCGGAGCCGGACCGAGGTTGTTCATCACGAGCACGATCGAGCCACCGAAGTTGGGGTCCGACACGGCACCCTGGGCCACGATGAGGATCGAGGTCAGCTGCATTCCTGGGCGCCTGGCGCGGCGGGTTTCGGCGGCCGCAGCGGGCGGCGGCGGCGGCCTGTGAGGAAAGCCGGCAGGAGCAGCACGACGAGCAGCGCCGCCGCGCAGGCAACGCTGCGCACGGAATGCCTGCTTCAACCGCAACGCCTGCCTCCCGCTGATCGCGTTCGGACCGTCCGCCGCAGATTCTACGCCGTTCATCGTGGCCGCTGCAGGCGGATGCGGACCGGACGCAATTCCGACGGTAAAATACCCGGCTCATCGCGCCAAGCCAGCGAAAGAGAGAACAACATGAGGACCGGCAGCTTTTTGGGCATGGGTGCCGCGGCGCTCATCGGCCTGCGTGGGCTTGCGAGCCCGGCCCATGCGGCGGGGTCCGGACTTCACGCTGGCCGATTTGCGGCACATCGTATCGCTGAGCGATCCCCAGGTTTCGCCCGATGGCCGCGAGATCGTCGTGGTGGTCACCACGCCCGACTGGAATACCGACAAGGCGAGCGACGAGATCGACCTGATCGATATCGCCACCGGCGCGCGGCGGCCGCTGACGCGCTACCGCACGGATGTCGCCTCGCCGCGGTGGTCACCGGATGGAAAGCGACTCGCGTTCATTACGATGGACACGACGCCAGCCGCCCCTGCACGCCGGCGACGGCAAGAGCAGCACCGCGGCTGACGGCAACGCGAAATGTGACCAGGTCTTCGTACTGCCGATGGATGGGGGCGATGCGCAACGCATCACCGCTGCCGGCCGGGATGTCGTTTCATTCTCCTGGAGCCCGGACGGCAAGACGATCGCCTACGTGACGGCCGATGCGCCGTCGAACGAGAAGGCGATCAAGGCGCATGACGATGCCTTCAAGGTCACGGAGAACAACTTCCTGGTCCGCGCGGCACTGACTCCCTCGCACCTCTGGGTCGTGCCGAGCACGGGCGGCACGGCCAAACGGCTGACGCAGGGTCAATTCAGTCTCGACACCGACCAGCAGGATTCGGCAGGCGGAGCCGGCGTGGAGCCCGGATGGCCGCACGATCGCCTTCAGCCGCTTCCCGGACCCCTACTGGGCGCTGTCTTACCGATCGGTCATCGACGCAGTCGCGGCAAACGGCGGGACTCCGTCGACCCTCGTCGGGCTTCGAGGGCGCGACGACGCTGAGCTATGCGCCTTCGGGAGGTGCCTTCGCGTTCACGCGGCCCCGCAATGGCGATGAGAACAATGGAACCGCGGTGTACGTAAGCAAGATGGCCACACGTTCGATGCCACGCGAGCAGCTTGCACGCAACCTGGACTTCTACACGTGGCTGCCGGACGGCAAGAACCTCCTGCTCGTTGGCGGTGACGGCACTCACTCCGTCATGTGGGAACAGGCGGTTGGCGGTCGCGCGAAAGCTCGATACTCGGGGCGTCGAGATCGCGGATCGGCCGAGTGTCTCCTCGAATGGGGTGATTGCCTTCGTCGGCGCCACGCCGGGTCATGCGGACGAGCTGTACGTAATGGCTTCGCTCAGCGCGAGCCCGCGACGCCTGACGGACCTCAACGGTTTCCTCGACTCCCTGCTCACTCGGCCGTGTGGCCACGGTGGATTGGCAGGGACCGGACGGCTTCCACGAGGACGGCGTACTGACCTATCCACCGGGCTACCAGCAGGGACGCAAGTACCCTCTGGTGCTGGTAATCCATGGCGGCCCGGAGGGCGCCTCGACGGTGCGCTTCTCCCCGCTGACCCAACTGCTCGCGGCGGCCGGGTTCCTGGTGTTCGAGCCCAACTATCGCGGCAGCCCGAATCTGGGAGATGCCTACCAGCATGCGATCTACCGCGATACCGGCGAAGGGCCGGGCAAGGACGTCATGGCCGGCCTGGCCGCGGTCGAGAAGCTAGGCATCGTCGACCAGACGCGCATCGGCGTGAGTGGCTGGTCCTACGGCGGCTACATGACGGACTGGCTCTCCAGCCGCTACCCGCGCGTGTGGAAGGCGGCGGTCGCGGGCGCCGCGCTGAACGACTGGGTGATGGATTACACCGTCGCCTACTACCAGCAGGGTGATATGTATTTCTTCGGCGGCTCGCCCTGGACCGCGCGCGATTATCAGATCTGGCGGGCGCAATCGCCGATCGCCCACGCGCAGAACGTCAAGGCGCCGACGCTGATCATGGGCGATGTCGGCGATCCCAACGTGCCGCTGGTCAACAGCTACGAGTGGTATCACGCGCTGCGCGACAACGGAGTGGAGGTCGAGTTCTACGCTTACCCGGCCGACACTCACTTCCCGGGGGACATCGTGCGGATGACGGATGTCTTCCGCCGCTGGGTCGGCTGGATGACCACGCACCTGCAGTAGGAGTCAGCGCGCGCAGCTCTACAACCGAGCCCGCATGAGGGCGGCCGGAGTCAACCTGGCTCCCGGCCGCACCGAGCCGTCGTTCGTCAGCTCGTTCCAGCCGGAGTTCTGGATGAAATAGAGGGAGCCTGCGACTATCACGCCG
Organism: uncultured Pseudomonadota bacterium; assembly: GCA_963726045.1. Lineage (GTDB taxonomy): Bacteria > Pseudomonadota > Gammaproteobacteria > Steroidobacterales > Steroidobacteraceae > 13-2-20CM-66-19. Next base: position 429,632 of record CAVSAZ010000004.1, on the reverse strand, counting down.
TGCGAGGGATCGAGGTCGGGCGTGCCGCTCTCGATGACCTTTTCGCCGGTTATCCGGGTGTGCGCGCCATCGAGAGTCAGGCTCACGATGCGCTCGGGCGCGATGCCATTCTGGATTGCAATCAACCTATCCTGATACCAGTAGAGCCCGTCGGTGCCCGCCAGCGCGTACCTGTTCTGCGTGGACAGCCACATGACCCGGTCGCTGCCGAGATCCAGCAGCGCGATGCCACGCACGTAGTCGGCGACGAATACCCTGTCGGGCGCGACGAATACGGGTGTCATCGGGGACACGAACTCGTTCGTGGGCAAACGCACGAGCCTGGGGTCGTTGAGTCGCACGACGTAGAGTCCGCCATGATCGGAATCGCACACCAGCAGATCTCCTGCGGGCGACAGCGTCATGTCCCCGAGCTGACTGCCGTGCGGTCCCTCGATACGGCGCAGTAGTCGAGCCGTACGCAAATCGAATTCGAGGATGATGGAGCGTCCCCAATCGTTGCGGGGAACACCGCGAAAGCCCGTCAGAGCCACCTCCGTGGCCCAGAGGAGGTGGCGCCGGCTATCGATCTCGAGCGCCAGCATCGGCCAGCCGTCCGGCGCGGGCGCGAACGCGCTCATCCTGCCACTGGCCGCGATGGCCACAATCCTCGCTTCGCGTACGCTCGTCAGCAGATACCGGCGCTCGCCGGAGTCATAAGCCACGTCCTCGGGCAGCAGCCCGGTGTCAGGTATCGCCACCGCGCGCTGCGAATGCGAGACTGGTCTGGCGTTGGCAGCCAGCACGCGCAGGACCTGTTGGAACTGCGGCCAATTTCGCATATCCGAAAAATCCGGCAATGCCGCGATCTTCGCCGATGACACCCCCATGCGGGCGATCGTCCGGAGGTCTCGCATGGCGGCATCCGAATCACCATTGCGCGCATCCGCCTTCGCAAGCTCCAGCAACGCATCCGGAGATCCGTTCAAAACGCGAACGAGCTTCGCGGCCGCGGAGCGGTAGCCCTTCCAGTCCGAGGATGAGTACGCTTGGTTCACCTCTGTCACGAGGCTTTGCACCATCTCAGGTGCCGTGGCGTCGCCGGCCTGGACCTGTGCAGCAGCACCAATGAGCAGCGCGCATACGCAAATCGCTTTGAACATGTCAGGCAGTCTACTCCGCCGGTCGGTGGCCTGGGCTACGCAGCGGGAACTCTCCGGGCGGCGCGGAATTGTTTTGCCATGCCATCCCGATGGTCCAAGCGCGTGATGCAGAAGAGCGATGCGCTCGATCTCGAGCCCGGCGTATTCACCAAGCGAACGCCGCGCGCGATCGCGCTCTCGCTGAAGCGCTCCGCCGAGTCGAGCCAGCGGCGCAAGTCCGAACCTTATCGTTCGGCCATGTCGATGCTGAGCTTCCACATCAATCGTGCCGGCAAGAGCCTCAGCCCGGAGCGGCGGCGGGTTCTGAACGCGGCGAAGCAGGAGCTGCGGGAGATTTTCGGCCGTAGTTGAGCCGGGTTGCAGGCGTTGGCCGTGCTACAATGGTAGCGGTACCATTGGAGGCACCGCATGCGACAGTCTCTTGACCGCCGGAGTGTATTGCAAGCCGGCGCGGCGATGATCGCGGCTCCTTATCTATGTCTGCCGGCGCGCGCCGCGGAGCCAGCCTGGCCTACCCAGACGGTCGCTCCCTTCATCGAGGTCGAGATCGACAGCGGGCGCATCCGTGGCGGTCACAGCCGCGGCGCACTGGCATTCAAAGGGATTCCATATGCGGGCCCGGTATCGGGCCGAAACCGCTTCAAGGAAGCGCCCGAAGGTAACGCCATGGGCGGGAGTGCGCGACGCTACCCGCCTCGGACCGCCCGCGATGCAGGGGCCCGGCACCACCTACGGCGAGCATGAGCCCGCCTGCAGCGAGGACTGCCTGGTGCTCAATGTCTGGACGCCGGCGGTGAATGACAATGGCAAGCGGCCCGTGATGTTCTACTGTCACGGCGGCGGATTCGTCACCGGCTCCGGCGGCCAGAACATCCAGGACGGCGCGCGTCTCGCGGCGACTTACGACGTCGTGGTGGTGGCGAGCAATCACCGGCTGGGCCTTTTCGGCTATCTCTATCTCGGCGAGCTCGGGCGGCGGCGAATACGCGACGTCGGGCAATCAGGGCATGCTCGACATCGTCGCGGCGCTGCGCTGGGTGCGGCGGAACATCGCAACGTTCGGCGGCGATCCGAACAACGTGATGGTGTTCGGCGAGTCCGGCGGCGGCTTGAAGACCGGCACGCTGATGACGATGCCGGCCGCGCAAGATCTTTTTCACAAGGCGGGAATTCAGAGCGGCGCCATGCTGCGCGGCCTGCCGCAGGACATCGCCACGGAAACCGCTCGCAGGGTGCTGGCCGGCCTCGGCCTCGCGCCGCACGAAGTAGGGCGGCTTGCCGAGGTCCCGGCGGAAAAGCTCATCGCCATCCAGCTTGCGGGCGATGAGCACCAGGGTCCGTTGTCGGTGCCAACCAAGGGCTATCTTCGAAGCCATCCGATCCCGCCTCCGAGCATTGCCGCGCTGCGCGCGCAGCATGCAGGCGCCTGGAGCCCGGTGGTGGAGGGGACCTATCTGCCGCGGGACCCCTTCGAGCCGAACGCGCCACCGCTCGCGGCGACCGTGCCGCTCCTCATCGGCAACACCCACGATGAGGCTGTTTTCTTTCACCGCGATGATCCCGGGTACTTTTTCGACAGCGCCGCACAGCTGACTGAGCGCTTACGTCAGAAGGTCGGCGAGGCGGCCGGCCACATTTTCGCCTCCTATCGCACTTTCATGCCGACGGCCTCCCCGGTCGAGCGGGCCATTGCCATCGAGACCGCCACGTTCATGGGCACCAATACGGCGCTGCTGGCGGATCGCAAATCGCTGCAGCCGGCGCCCGTCTACCGTTATCGCGACGATTTCCGCTCGAACGTGCCGATCGCCGGCACGGATTGGACGCTGCGCGCCTGTCATGCCAGCGACATCTCCATAGTGTTCTACAACTACGAAATGACCGACCTGCAGGGCCATGGGCCGGGACTCGCGGCGGTCTCCAGGGCGATGAGCGGCTATTTCGCCAGTTTCGCCCGCAATGGGACTCCAACGGCACGAGGGCAGCCGGCATGGCCGCGTTACGACACCGCGACCCGCGCAGTCATGCTGCTCAACAGCGGGTGTCGAGTGGTCGACGATCCGAATGGCGAGGAGCGCCGGTTATGGCAGTCGCTCGGCTGGACGTGACGAGCGCCAACGGCTCAGAATAAGTCCGAGCATCGGCTCGGCACATCTTATGCTACGCAGTGGTCGAGCCGTCGAGGCTTCATCGGGAACTCAACCCGAGAGTAATGCATCGTGGATCGAACTGATTTCCCCCTGAATAGACGGCCACGAAAACACAACAATCGGAGGCTTGGCCCATGTATCGACGTCATATCGTCTCTTCATTAGCGGTGCTACTGCTTGCGGTATGCGGCACTGCGGGCGCGCAGAACGCATATACCGCTAAACAGATGAACTTACACGCGGGGCCGGACCGGGACTACCCGCTGGTCGCGCAGGTGGATGAGGGCGCGCCGCTCGAAGTGCATGGGTGCCTGGATGGCTATAGCTGGTGCGATGTCTCGGTTGACGGCAACAGAGGCTGGATGTACGGCGGCGGCATTTACTTCGACGACAACGGCGGAACAGCGTGGCTGTACTCCTACGGACCGCAGGTGGGTGTACCGGTGATCACGTTCTCCGTCGACACCTACTGGGGCCAGTACTACCAGGGCCGGCCGTGGTATGGGCAACGAGAAACGTGGGCCCATCGCCACTTTGCCCGCCCCGCGAGACTCACGAGGCCATCGGGACAGCCGCCGCAGCATGGTGCACACGGGTCAGGTTCACACCAATCAGGTTCACATCAGTCAGGTCCACTCCAGACAGGCTCACACCATACGTCTCCGCGTCAGCCCAGCTCGCATCCGATGACACATTCGCGGCCGCCCGCTGCAGCGCACTCCCAAAGCCAGATGCATTCCGAAAGCCAGATGCATGGTGCCGCCGGTTCCCCGGCGGGGCATGGTCCGCCGAAGGGTGGCCATACCCAGCGGCCAGGCACACCCGCAACGAGCGCTCACGGAAAAGAGCATGGCAGCGCAGACAAGGAGCACAGCGAGAACAAGCCGAACAATCCTCCCTGAGGAATCGAGCCTGACGGTCAGTATCTCGGCAGGTCAGGTCCGAGAGTTTGGCGGATAGCGGAAGCCTGCGTACACGAAGGCGCGTGCAACCTGCGCGCAGTCGTGCTCGGTCACGCCTTCACGGCGCGAAACGGCGCACCACCGTGTGCGTACGCAGGCTTCCATTTCATTGACCACACGGACGGCCTCTTCGCGCTCGACGCTGAGTTGCGGGATCGGCGTAAGGTCATAGGCGGGCGAGAGCCTAGAATCCTGAAGCGACCCGCCGCGACGGACTCGGTCGTCCCGGGACCTGCCTCAGCCGTGGCCACCGTCCGATGGCCCACGCCGATCTTGGCGGCAACCTGCTCAATCGAGAGATTGCGCCCGAGGCGAGCAGCGCAGGTTCGTCCCTGGAGTCTTCAGCGCTTGCTCGACCTCGAAGGGGAGAGCCGTTGCAAGGGTGTTTCGCTTCGATATGGCGTATACATTAAAATGCCGGAAAGCCCGTCTTTTCGCACTTTTATTGTATAGGAGCTCAATGACCGCAGAAGGGCGAAAGTACTCGGCGCGATCTCTAGCTTTCGCTCTCGTGCTCGGCGCGCTCGCAAACTCGACGCCGAGACAGGCGCAGGCCGACGCCTCAGAGACCGAACGCCTCATCGATCATGTTTTCCAGTCGGTGACCCAACCCGGCGCTCCCGGTTGCGCGCTGGGAGTCGAGAAGGATGGACGCGTACTCCTGACTCGGGGCTATGGGACCGCGGATCTCGAACACGATGTGCCCATCTCGCCCGCCACGATCTTCGAGGCGGGATCGGTCTCCAAGCAATTCACCGCCGCATCGATCCTGTTGCTCGCACAACAGGGCAAGCTTTCGCTCACGGACGACGTCAGGAAATATCTTCCTGAATTGCCCGACTACGGGAGTCCGATCACCCTCAACGATCTGCTCGGGCACACCAGCGGACTGCGCGATTGGGGCATTGTCGAGGCGATGGCGGGGTGGCCGCGAACGACGCGCGTGTACACGATGGACGACATCCTGGACATCGCCAGCGCACAAAGAAAGTTGAATTACGCGCCGGGTACGTTTTATCAGTACATAAATACGGACTACGACCTCCTGGCGATCATCGTGGGTAGAGTCAGCGGCGAAACTCTCCCCGCCTTCAGCCGCAAGCATCTGTTGACGCCGTTAGGCATGACCCACACTCAATGGCGAGACGACTTCCGTCGGGTGGTGAAAAACCGTGCCATCGCCTACGAGCCGGGTGATCACGGCTTTCGTCAGTTGATGCCCTTCGAAGATACGTACGGCCACGCTGCGTTAATGACGACGGTGAGCGATCTGCTGCGCTGGAATCGAGCGCTCTCCAACGGCACGCTCGGCCCCTACGTCACGAGGGAATTGCAGCGCAATACGCGGCTCAATGACGGTCAGCCGATCGTTTATGCGCGGGGTTTGTTCATCGGAACCTACAGAGGACAGCCTATTGTCTTCCACGACGGCCACACAGCGGGGTACGTGACCTGGCTCGGCCGATTTCCCTCCACACACCTCTCGATCGCGCTGCTCTGCAACTCCGAGGGGATAGCTACCACGCAGGTGGCCCACTCTGTCGCTGACGTCTTCTTGCCGGGACCGCCCAAGCAGCCTGCTTTCAAGATCGAGCCGGGCCGATTGGCGCGCCGTGCGGGCCTCTATATCGACCAGCTTCGCGGCTTGCCCCTTCGCCTGTCCGTGGCGGGCGACGGTCTCAGCGTCGCGGGTGGTCCGGCTCTTCCGGCGGTATCCGGGGATGAATTCAGGTCCGGCTATGACTCAGTCCGATTCGCGGACGATGATCATTTCGTGGATACCAATGGCGGCAGCGGTCCCGTGAAATACGTGAGGGCGCGGGCGTGGAGCCCCTCGTTCGAGCAGCTGCGGCAATACGTAGGGACCTACTGGAGTCCGGAAGCGCTCGCGACATACCGTGTCACTCAGAAAGGAGGCAACCTCGTCGCAACACCCGTCGGCCGGCGTGACGCCGCGCTGGCTCTGACTCCGCTCGTCTCGCAGTCATTCGAGGCCAACGGAGACGATTCTCAGTTCGTGGTCCGTTTCGTCAGTGATTCCGCGGGCAAAGTGACCGGCTTCGACATGAGCAGCGCCGCGGTCTTTGCCCTCGCTTTCCGCCGCATTCCGGATCGGGCCGCGACGCAGAAGACTCCGCCGTGAGGGCGATGACCCAGCCGCCACTCTGGTCAGATGGACGCAAACATTTGACATATCTTAGCAATGAACCGTGATGGCTTCCGTATGAGACGCCGCCCCTATCAGCACTGCCGCGGACACTCGGGGGGATCGAAGCCTTCAGACTTGTGGCGATGAGGGTGCGAAGTGAATATAGTTCGTCGCAAATAACAACTCCGGATCGGAGTAGGGAACTCTCATGAAATATTCAAGGCATTGGATTACGCATTCGCTTTCCCTGGGCGTTCTGGCTGCGACCGCAGTCTGTGCCAGTCCGAATGTCCGCGCAGGCACCCTCGCCACATACAACTTCACTGGCACAGTGAGCGAGCTGACGGGCTCAGGCGGATTATTTCCGACCGGCGTCGCGGCGGGAGACCCATTCGACCTGCAGGTGGTTGTCGACACTTCATTCCCGGGGACCGGCGGCAACGGATACGAGGCTTACCGGCAGCAAAGTGCCACCGCCGCCTCCCCCGTTGAGTCCGTATCTTTGGAATTGAACGGAAGCGCGCCCATCACGATTACGAGCGCATTTGGCTCGACGACACAGGGCACCGGCGTTCAGATCGCCTACAACGAGGTATTGTCCGGCAATAGCCTCCTGGACGAGCTTGTCATCGGCATGAGCGGCCGGCAATCGAACGGCAATGCGGGCAGCTTTTCGGTCAGCGCGATCGATCAGACCTTCGGCAGCACTCCGTCGGGCTTTACGACGAGCGTGCAGCTTGGCGCCCCGCTGGGACCGACCCCAGTGAGTGCGATCAGCGAACAGTACGGCGACATGCCGCTATATTTTCAAATTTGCGCAAATGCGACTTGCAGTGCAGGATCCGGTATGTTCGGCGCACTCACCGACATCACCGTATCAGCCAATGTATCGTCGGCTCCGAGCCCGAACAGCCTGTGGCTGCTGCTGGGTGGTCTGGCAATAATGGGCGCCCGACTCGGGTCTGCCAGGCGCCGCATGTTGGCGTGAATCAAAGTTTGCGTTAGGATTGCGGCATCGGGGACGATGCCGACTTGCGGAAGGGGTCCGCAAATGAGGGACCCCGTGGGGCATGGGGATAAAACGATGAAGAAGCTGGGACACCAGACCTTCCTTCTCACTGTCGTCGCGAGCGCGACGGCGCTCGGCGGCTGCGGCGGAGGAAGCAACTCACCGCCACCGACTCATACGATCGGCGGGTCCATTACCGGCCTTGCCTCCGGTGAGAGCGTGGGTCTGCTGGACAATGGTGGGGATGCGCTCACGGTCTCGGCCGATGGCGATTATACGTTTGCGACCGCGCTCGGCAGCGGTGCAACTTACTCGGTTACGGTAAGCACCCAGCCGTCAGGTCAGACCTGTACGGTGGCCCAGGGCTCCGGCAACGTTCAGGCGGCGTCGATCACGAGTGTCGCCGTCACCTGCACGGACGACACTTACACCATCGGCGGCGCAATAACGGGCCTGGGCGCGTCGGGGCTCGTGCTGGTCAACGGCAGCGATACGCTCCCCGTACCCGCCGGCGCCGCGAGCTATACGATGCCAACCGCCGTGGCGTACAGATCGTCTTACGACGTCGCTGTGGAAGCCCACCCTTCGGCACTCAATTGCACACTCACAGGGGCGGCGGGAACCATGAATGCCGCCAATGTTACGAACATCAACGTCTCCTGTGCGGCCGGTACCGTGTCTGCCCTGCATTTCTTTCCCAGCGGCTCTACGGACGGCGAGGCTCCCGACGGGAGCCTCATTCAGGGCAACGACGGCAACCTATACGGCGTGGCCAGTAGGGGAGGCGTGCACGACGTTGGCGCCATCTTCAAGCTGACAGCCTCTGGCACCGAAACCGTGCTGTATTCGTTCAACAACATGACGGAGGACGGCCAATCGCCTGATGGCAGCCTCGTCCAGGCCAGTGACGGCAATTTCTACGGAGAGACAGGCGGCGGAGGCACGTTCGGTTACGGCACCGTTTTCGAGCTTACGCCGAGCGGTATCGAGACGGTGCTGTATTCCTTCGCCGTAGACGTCGTCGGCGGGCGAGAGGACGGCGGAGATCCGCAGGGCGGCCTCATTCAGGCCAGTGACGGCAACTTCTACGGCACAACTTATGAAGGCGGCACGGGCACCGCAGGCACGGTTTTCAGAATCACGCCCACGGGCACGGAGACGGTGCTGTACTCCTTCGCCGGCGGAACGAACGACGGCTCGACGCCCCAGGGCAGCCTGATTCAAGCCAGCGACGGCGACTTTTACGGCACCACGGTCAGCGGCGGCGCGAGCAACGAGGGCACCGTTTTCAAGATCACGCCTGGCGGCACGGAGACGATGCTGTACTCATTCGCCGGCGGAACGGCGGATGGCGCGAATCCCGAGAGCAATCTCATTCAGGACAGCGACGGCAACTTCTACGGTACGACCTATCTGGGCGGCGCCAGCAATGAAGGCACTGTATTCAAGCTCACGCCTGACGGCACGGAGACGGTGCTGTACTCCTTCGCCGGCGGGACGACGGACGGCGCCAACCCTCAGGGCGCCCTAATTCAGGCGGCCGACGGTAATTTCTATGGCACGGCCACAAACGGTGGCCCGGGCAATATGGGCGTCGTTTTCGAGATCACGCCCGACGGCAGGGAGACGGTGCTGTACTCCTTCGCCGGCGGGACGACGGACGGCGCGAATCCGGTCGGCAGCCTCATCCAGACGAGCGACGGCAATTTCTACGGCACTACCGTCTACGGCGGTCCGGGCGGCTACGGCGAAGTGTTCATGCTGAACTGATCGACGGTGCTGGAATCCGGGTGCGTGGCTCATAGAGTCCCGCGGCGGTAAAAGGAGATAGGACGATGAAGAAGCGGGCACAGCCAAGGTTCCTTCCCGTTGTTGTCGCGAGCCTGGCGGCACTCAGTGGCTGCGGCGGGGGAAGCAACCCGAACTCAACGCCACAGAGCTTCACGGTCAGCGGCTCCGTTGGCGGCCTTGCGTCCGGCGAGAGCGTGGTCCTGCTCGACAATGGCGGCGATGCGCTGACGGTTTCGGTCAATAGCGAGTATACGTTTCCCACTGCGCTCCGCAGCGGTGCGACTTACTCGGTTACCGTGGGCACCCAGCCCGCCGGTGAGATGTGCAGCGTGGCCCAAGGCTCCGGCACCGTTCGAACGCAACCCATCACGGGTGTCGCCGTCACCTGCACGGGCAATACTTACGCCCTCGGCGGCCAAATCACTGGTCTGGGCGCCGCTTCCGGGCTCGTGTTGGTCAACGGCAGCGAAACGTTCGCCGTGCCCGCGGGCACGACGAGCTATACGATGCCCTTCAAGCTGACGTACGGATCGTCGTACGACGTCACGGTACAAGCCCACCCGCCCGCGCTCAACTGCACCCTCACCGGCGGAGCGGGAAGCATGGTTACCGCCAATGTCACTGACATCAGCATCTCCTGCCTCCCCGGCAGAGTGTCGATCCTGTACTCCTTTTACGGTGGAACGGACGCTAGTGGTTCCGACGGCAGCCTCATCCAGGCGAGCGATGGCAACTTATATGGCCTGAGCGGCGGTGGTGGGGCGAACGAAGCCGGCGCCGTCTTCATGATCACCCCCGGCGGCACTGAAACCATCTTTTACTCTTTCGCCGGGACAACGGACGGTCAGGAACCCTACGGCAGCCTCGTTCAGGGCAGCGATGGCAGCTTTTATGGGATGACCGAAACCGGCGGGGCGAGCGATGCGGGTGTTGCTTTCAAAATCACTCCCGCGGGCGTCGAGACTGTTCTGCACTCCTTTGGCAGCACCCCGGCTGACGGTAGCAATCCCTATGGCAATCTCATCCAGGCCAGTGACGGCAACTTCTACGGGTTGACCAACGGGGGTGGAGCAAGCGGCGCCGGCACAGTCTTCGAGGTTACGACCGCCGGCACCGAGATCGTCCTGCATTCGTTTACCGGCGGCTCGAACGACGGCCTGGGTCCTTATGGCAGCCTGGTCCAGGCCACGAACGGTAACCTCTATGGCATGACGGCCGGCGGTGGCGCAAACAACGACGGCACCGTTTTCAGGGTCACGCTCGCGGGCACCGAAACCGTTCTATATTCGTTTGCTGGCGGAACCGAAGACGGCGCACTTCCGTACGGCAGTCTCATCCAGGCGAGCGACGGCAACTTTTACGGGATGACTTCGAGCGGCGGGGCGTACGGCCTCGGTACGGTCTTCAAAATCAGCCCTGGCGGCACCGAGACCATTTTGCACTCGTTCGCCGGCACGCCCGCAGACGACGGCGCGACTCCCAAGAGCAGCCTCATTCGGGCCAATGACGGGAACTTCTACGGCATGACTGAAAAAGGCGGCGCGTACATTTCGGGCACAATCTTCGAGATCACGCCGACCGGCTCCGAAACCCCTCTGTATTTCTTCCCCGGCGCTTACGGCGGCGAAGCAAACACCTACGGCGATCTCGTTCAGACCAGCGACGGCAGCCTCTACGGGTTGGCGAACTTCGGCACCTATACTGCCGGCGAGGTATTCGTGCTGAACTGATTCCATTTTTAGTTCAGGGCCGCCGGAATTCGGGTCCGGGGGAAGTCTCAAAGCGGCAGATCAGCCGAGCAGGATCTCGAGCTGTCTTTTCGAATCGTTGAGGAAGCGCTTGGCGACTGCGTAGTGCTCGGTCTGCTCGTAGGGAACCCGGTGTAGTCCGTTGGCCCTGATCTCGTATATCCAGGCGTTCGGATAAGCCATCAGGATCGGCGAGTGGGTTGCGATGATGAATTGCGAGCGGTCTTGGACGAGCTCGTGCAGACGGGAGATCATCGCCAGCTGGCGTGAGGGCGAGAGCGCGGCTTCCGGTTCGTCGAGGACGTAGAAGCCCTGGCCCCCAAAGCGGTTCATCATCAGCGAGAAGAATGACTCACCGTGGGATTGCTGGTGCAGGGAGCGGCCACCGTACGAATCGATGATCGGGGGGCCGCCCGGCCCGATATCGAGGCGCTCGATCTCAGTCGCTACGTTGAAGAAGCTCTCGGCCCGAAGGAAGAATCCATCCCGGGGCCGTTGCACTCCCTTCACGAGTCTCAAGTACTCGTGAAGCGCGGAATGCGACTCGCGAGTCTGGAAGCGGAAGTTCTTGGTGCCGCCCTCAGGGTTAAATCCCCAGGCGATTGCGACGGCTTCCAGAAGGGTCGACTTGCCGCTGCCGTTCTCTCCTACGAGGAAAGTCACGGCGGGGTGAAGCTCGAGACTCTCGAGATCCCGGACCACTGGTAAGGAAAAGGGGTACTGATCGAATGAGGTGACCTGATCTCGTCGGAGCTTCACCTCGCGGACGTAGTGGTTGATTGCGGGCGCGTCCATCACGTACTGAGTCTAAGCCTCCGGCCCACCCTCATTCCTACGATCATAGGAACGCGGAACTCGGAGTGAGCGACTCGCTCAATTATTCCTATGAATATAGGAATATTGTTGAAAAAGGACCGCTACACGTGATATTATTCCTATGTTCATAGGAATAGATGCCATGCAAACTAAGGTCACTTCTCCAGGGGAATTGGGCCTGCTCGTCCGTGCAGTGCGGCGAAGCTCTCGAGTCCGAATTGATGATCTGGCAGCCATGGCTCGGGTAAGCAAGCAATTCGCCACTGATGTCGAGCTGGGCAAGCCCACGGTCAGGCTAGGGCTGGTATTTCAAATTTTGAACGAGCTTGGGCTCAAGGTCAGTGTTGAGGTTCCAGCCTCCGCACAAAAGCAGCTCGTCGCTCTTCGCTCAAATCGCGTGCGACGCCTGCCCAACAGGCGCTCCGCCGTTGCCGCTGAGGCAGGGCCGATTACTAACCTAAGCGGTCCCCAAGAGCCTTCAGGGAGCGGCGGCGGAAAGAAGGACTAAGACTCCATGCGAAGCCTTGCGGTCTATCTCAACGCGACCCGCATCGGCACCCTGCACGAAGCGGATGACCTCTGGAACTTCGAGTACGAGATCAACTGGCAGGAATCCCCGAACGGGTTTGACCTGTCACCCGCGTTGTCGCGCTCGACACGCCGGTACCAAGACGGCGCCACCGTGCGCCCCATACAGTGGTATTTCGACAATCTCCTGCCAGAAGAAAAGCTCAGAGAAGCGGTGAGCCGCGAGGCTGGCATTCGCGGCGACGATGCCTTTGCACTGCTTGAATACCTGGGACGAGAGTCCGCCGGCTCCTTGATCCTGGTGCCACCGGATATTCCGCTAACAAAGGAAGGCGGCGGGCTTCAGCCGCTGCCTGACGAGGCGCTGTCGCGGCGCATCCAAAACATGCAGCGCATTCCTTTGAGCAGCAGTGCGCCGAAGCGCATGTCCGCCGCAGGCACCCAGAACAAGCTCCTGGTGGTATACCGGGATGGATCGCTTTTCGAGCCCACAGGATCCGAGCCCTCTACTCACATCCTAAAACCCGATAACACCAGCGCGGATTATCCGGCCACAGTCATCAATGAATACATGATCATGAAGCTGGCGGCAAAGCTGCACCTACAAGTGCCGCAGGTATATCGTCGCTACGTACCGGAGCCCGTGTACATCGTCGAGCGATTCGATCGCTACCAGGACGCGGGAAAAACCAGCCGCATTCACATCATTGATGCCTGCCAGCTGCTGAACAAATCGCGTCTGTTCAAGTACACCGCCGCGACCCTGGATACGATGTCAGAAATAATCGAGCAGTGCACCAACAAGGCCCGCACCCGCATTGCCCTGTTTCAGTGGCTCACCTATAACATTTTGATTGGTAACAACGACAACCACTTGAAGAACCTCTCTTTCAGGGTAGACCACGAAGGCATCGCTCTGTGCCCGTTTTATGATCTTCTGAGCACCGCTGTTTACCACACGCGGCTGTTCGCGCAAGAGCGCGCAGACTGGCCCGCTGTCCCCCTGACGATCTCGCTACCAGGCTGCTCGGCCTACAACGAACTTGATCGTGAAGCCGTGCTGGCAGCCGGCGAAAAGCTCGGGCTGTCGCCATCGATCTGCGAACGTGAATTGACGCGGATCAGCCGGACTCTTGTGGCCACCATGGACGAGCTGGTCAGGGGGATTCGAACGGACAACAAGGGTCTCCCCGAAGGGTCCAATCGATTCCTGGCTGGTGAAACCAGACTCCTCGATGCAATCAGACACATCGTGATCGTGACCACGGAAATGCTGAGTAAAATCCCTGCCACGAGCGCTTGAGCAGGAACGGACTACTCCACCGTCACGCTCTTTGCGAGATTGCGCGGCTGGTCGACGTCGGTGCCTTTGAGGATGGCGACGTGGTAGGCGAGCAGCTGCAAGGGGACAGTGTAGACCGCGGGAGCCTGGAAGTACGTCACGTGCTTCGGCATCTCGATGACGGTGACGCCGTCGCTGGGCTGAAAGCCTGATTCGGGATCGGCGAAAACGATGAGCTCGCCGCCGCGGGCGCGGACTTCCATCAGGTTGGATTTCAGCTTCTCGAGCAGATCGTTGTTGGGCGCCACGGCGATGACCGGCATGTCGGCATCGACCAGGGCCAGGGGGCCGTGCTTGAGCTCGCCGGCGGGATAGCTCTCGGCGTGGATGTAGGAGATCTCCTTGAGTTTCAGCGCTCCCTCCATCGCGATGGGATACAGGGCGCCGCGGCCGAGGAAAAGGGCATGGCGCTTGTCGGCGAAGCGCTCGGCCAGACGATGGATGACCGGATCGAGCGCGAGGGTCTTCTCGATGATTGCCGGCAGCTCCACCAGGCGCGTCACGAGCCCACGCTCGCGCTCCGCGTCGGCCCCGTGATGGCGAGCCAGCGCGATGACCAGCATCGAGAGCGCCGCGAGCTGCGTGGTGAACGCCTTCGTTGAGGCGACCCCGATCTCGGGGCCGGCGCGCGTCAGCATCACGAGCTCCGACTCGCGCACGAGTGAGCTCTCCGGGACGTTGCAGATGGCAAGGGTGGAGAGGTAGCCCGACTCCTTCGCGAGGCGCAGCGCTGCCAGCGTGTCTGCGGTCTCTCCGGACTGGGAAATCGTCACGAACAGGGAGTTGGGCGGCACCAGCGGATTGCGATAGCGGTACTCGCTGGCGATATCCACGGCGCACGGGATCCGGCAGATCTGCTCGATGAAGTAGCGGACGGTCGCCGCCGCGTGGAAGCTCGTTCCGCACGCCACGATATGCACGCCCGTCGTACGCTTGAATACGTCGGCCGCCGCGGGGCCAAATGCCGCCTCGAGCAGTCGCCCGTTGGCCACTCGCTCCTGCAGCGTGTCGGCGAGCGATCGGGGTTGCTCGTGGATCTCCTTCAGCATGAAGTGCCGGTACTGCCCCTTCTCCGCCGCATCGGCGTTGAGCTCGCTCTCGCGTATCTCACGCTCGACGGTGTTGCCATTGGCGTCGATGACGCGAACGGATTTGCGCCGGACCTCGGCGACATCGCCCTCTTCCAGGAACATGAAGCGTCGCGTCACCGGCAGCAGCGCGGAGACGTCGGATGCGATGAAGTTCTCTTCCACGCCCAATCCGATGACCACGGGGCAACCCTGGCGGGCTGCCACTACGCGGTCCGGATCATTCTCGCTGACGACCGCCAGCGCGTAGGCACCCTCCAACTCCGCCACCGTGGCGCGGACCGCCTTGAAGAGGTCACCCAGGGTTTCCAGGTGATGGTGGATGCGATGGGCCACGACTTCCGTGTCGGTTTCCGAGGCAAACTCGTAGCCGCGGCTCTCCAGGTCAGCGCGCAGCTCCTCGTGGTTCTCGATAATGCCGTTATGGACGATCGCCAGGCCATCGAGAGAGACATGCGGGTGGGCGTTGCGCTCGCTCGGTACTCCGTGGGTCGCCCAGCGGGTATGGGCAATGCCCAGCTTGCCGTTGGTCGGGGAGCGCTCGAGCGCGTCCTGAAGCATCCGTACCTTCCCGACGGTGCGCAGCCGGCTGAGCTGCCCGTTGCCATTTAGAACCGCGATGCCGGCGGAATCGTAACCGCGGTATTCCAGGCGCCGCAGCCCCTCCATCAGGATAGGGACGATATTTCGCTCCGCGATGGCGCCGACGATTCCGCACATAGTGTCCAAGCCTTGGGTGTTCTGAGAACGCCCAGTTTGCCTGAATTCAGGACTGGGAGGGCCCCGGGGAGGCTGCCTGACCATAAGCTTGGCCGGGCACGACGGGTGCTTCAGGAGAGGCTAGGCAGTCCGCCGGGAAAACGGCTCGAGGCCCCCAATGAGCATCTTCATCTGGGTAATCGTCGGTATCGTGATCGGCTCTCTCGGGAGCCTGATCATGCGATGCGATGCAGACCGGAGCGCGGTGCTGAGCACTTCGGCCGGTATCCTTGGCGCGCTTCTCGCCGGACCCCTACTTGCGCCCCTCCTGGGCGGGGTGGGCAGCACGGGTCTGTTCAATCTGAACGCTTTACTGGTCTCGCTCCTGGGTGCTGTCGTCCTGGTCGGTCTGGCAAATCTGTTACGGCTCGGCCGCGTCCATTAGGCCTTCGCTCCAGCGAGCGCGGTTTGCTGTCAGCGATATCGCGACCGTTGGATGAACAGCCCGGCGAATCGAGGAGACCCGAGGGAAAGCCGCCGGCAAGCGACGCGGCCGGGGCGGGTAACTACCATACGTATGACACATGTATGTCATTCGTTCCCCGGGGGTTGGAGTTACGGAACTCCCTTATAGATGCGGGTGACCGGGATAGCGAGCCCGATGGAGCGCAATTCGAGGACGTCCCCGAGAGAATCGATAATCTGCGGCTGCCACCGCTCCGACCTGCGGTAGATCATCACGTGCGCAGGCTGCTGCGCAACCAGCACATACTCCTCGATCGAGGAGATCTCCCGATAGCCGATCATTTTCTCCCGCTTGTCGACCCGCGCCGTCGAGGGTGAGAGAACCTCGATCACCAGGCATGGCTCATCGACATAGTCTCCTTTGGTGTCCCGGGTCTCCCCGCATGCCACGCGAACATCGGGACGGTACACGAAGTCATCGCCGAAACATTTGAACTGAAGTCTGCGCTGCGGCGTGTAAATTCGGCAGGGGCGATCCTGCAGATGAGCATGAATAGACCCCATGAGATTCACCGCAATGATGTCATGAGCCTGGGAGGGATCCGCCATGGCGAAGATCTGACCGGCAACATACTCGTGCAGAATCGAGCTCTTCTCCTCGATCTCGAAAAATTCCTGGAGAGAGAACAACTCGCGCACCGCCGCGGCACCACCGTAGGCCGCCCGCGGTTCTGCAACTCCCGTTTCCGAGTCAAGCTCGCCCGCGAGCCATTCGAACAGCGCCCGTTGCTGATCCCGGGAGAGGTATCTCATCGCCTGCTCGATCTCCGACATCCCATTCATCTCCTGCACCTCGTTGCGGCACGGATGCCGCATAGGCCAGTGTAGGCGGAAATCGTTCGCGTGAAATAGCAATAGGCTACGTGTTTGTGCCGAAACTCACTGAACGGGGTTTCGCGCGGCGTCCAAGTATGGACGAGTTAGTAAGCGTCTATCTCGGGAGCTGACGTAGCGTAGTCTGATCTACGTTGGGACGATCGTCGGTGCGGGACGTCGTTTTTGAAGCCATCCGGAAATCTATTTCTTCTGCTTCGTCGGCCGCTCCCAGGTTTCGATCGTCGTCTGGCGGGCCCGCGCAATGGTGAGCTTGCCGGCAGGTACCTGGTTCGCGACCGTCGATCCGGCCGCCACCGTGGCGCCGGCCCCGACCGTGATCGGCGCCACCAGCACACTGTTTGATCCGGTATGGACGTCGTCCTCGATCACGGTGCGATGTTTGTTGGCACCATCGTAGTTGGCGATGATCGTGCCGGCGCCGATGTTGACGCGCGCGCCGACCTGCGCGTCACCAACGTACGACAGGTGATTGGCCTTCGAGTCCGCCGCCATCGTCGAATTCTTGACCTCGACGAAGTTGCCGATATGGACGCCGCCGGACAGATGTGACGTCGGCCTGAATCGCGAGAACGGCCCGATGTTGCAATTGGGGCCGATCACCGCGCCCTCGATGACACAGTGCGGAAGGACTTGGGTGTCATCCCCGATCTCGGCGTCACGAATCACACAGCCGGGGCCGATATGAACCCGGTCTCCGAGCCTCACCGTCCCCTCCAACACGACATTGACGTCGATGGACACGTCTTTGCCATGGGTCACACGTCCTCGTACGTCGATCCTCGCCGGGTCGGAGACCGTCACCCCTGCCAGCATCAATGCGCGCGCGGCCCGCTGCCGGCACTCGGACTCCAGAGTGGCGAGCTGCACCTTGTCATTGATGCCGAGCGCCTCGATGGCATCGGCGCACCCCAACGGGGCGACCGCGACGCCATCCTTCACCGCCATGGCAATGATGTCGGTCAGGTAGTACTCGCGCTGCGAGTTGTCGGCCTTCAGGCCCTCGAGCCAACGCTTCAGCAGCCTCGCCGGCGCCGCGAGCACGCCCGTATTGCATTCCTGGATCAGACGCTGCTGCGGCCGAGGCATCCTTCTGCTCCACGATGCGCTCCACCCGCCCCTGGCCGTCGCGCACGATCCGTCCGTATCCCGCCCGGATCGGCAACGGTCATGGTGAGCAGCGCGACCTGCCGGGGCCCCGCAAGCGCGACCAGCTGCGCCAGCGTCTGCCGGCCGAGGAGCGGAACGTCACCATATAAGATGAGTGCCGTATGGCTGTCGGGCACCCGGGGGATGGCCTGCAATACCGCGTGGCCCGTGCCGAGCTGCTGCGCCTGCAGCGCCCAATCCAGCCCTTCCCCCGCAAGCGCCTCGCGCACCCGCTCCCCGCCATGGCCGTAGACGACATGAATCGCCTTGCGGGCCCAGCGACCGCGCGGTCTCGATGACGTGAGCAAGCAGCGGCCGTCCCGCCAACGGCTGCAGGACCTTCGGCAGCGCGGATTTCATCCGCTTGCCCTCGCCGGCGGCGAGAATGATTACGGAGAGTGGGGACGCGGTGGTCCCGGAGGGTGATTTGGCCATGGCGATCCTGTGACCGCGGTGCCCAAGCCCGCAAAGATCAGCTGTGTGGCTTGCGCAACCGCTGGATAATCTTCAACTGCGCGGCAGCGCGCGCCAACTCCGCCAGCGCCTCCGCCTGCGTGATGTGGCCGCTGCGATCCCGCAGGGCTTCCTCCGCCCGCTGCTTCGCGGCCAGCGCCGCCGCCTCGTCGATGTCCTTGGCCCGCAGCGCGGTATCGGCCAGTACCGTTACCTTGGAAGGCTGCACCTCGATCGCGCCACCGCCCACGAAAAAGTGCAGCTCCTGCCCATCCGGCGTCTTGACCCGCACTTCCCCCGGCTTGAGGAGTGACAGCAGCGGCGCATGCCGCGGCAACACTCCGATGTCTCCCTCCGAAGCCGGGGCGAACACCATCGCCGCCTCGCCGGAGAAGATCTCTCCCTCGGCGCTGACGATATCGACGTGCATGGTGTGCTGCTCGGCCATGGGTACCTCTTACTGCAGCGTCTTCGCCTTGGCGACCGCCTCGTCGATGGAGCCGACCATGTAGAAGGCCTGCTCCGGCAGCGAGTCGAACTCGCCGCTGATGATGCCCTTGAAGCCGCGGATGGTCTCCGCGAGCGGGCACGATCTTGCCGTCCTGTCCGGTGAACACCTTGGCGACGTTGAACGGCTGCGACAGGAAGCGCTGCACCTTGCGCGCGCGGTACACGGCCAGCTTGTCTTCCTCCGACAGCTCATCCATGCCGAGGATGGCGATGATGTCCTGCAGCTCCTTGTAGCGCTGCAGCACCTGCCTGCACGCCGCGCGCGGTGTTGTAATGCTCCTCGCCCACCACCAGCGGATCGAGCTGCCGGCTGGTCGAGTCGAGCGGATCCACCGCCGGGTAGATACCGAGCGAAGCGATCTGCCGGGAGAGCACGACGGTCGCATCCAGGTGCGCGAAGGTCGTGGCAGGCGACGGGTCGGTCAGGTCGTCCGCGGGCACGTACACGGCCTGGATGGATGTGATGGAGCCCGTCTTGGTGGACGTGATGCGCTCCTGCAGCACGCCCATTTCCTCGGCGAGCGTCGGCTGGTAACCCACCGCCGACGGCATGCGGCCGAGCAGCGCCGACACTTCCGTTCCCGCGAGCGTGTAGCGATAGATGTTGTCGATGAAGAAGAGTACGTCACGGCCCTTGCCGCCGTCCTCGCGCGTCTCGTCGCGGAAGTACTCCGCCATCGTCAGGCCGGTGAGCGCCACGCGCAGGCGGTTGCCCGGCGGCTCGTTCATCTGGCCGTAGACCATCGCCACCTTGGAGTTCGACAGCGTCTTCGGGTCGATGACGCCCGACTCGATCATCTCGTGATAGAAGTCGTTGCCCTCGCGGGTGCGCTCGCCGACGCCGGCGAACACCGACAGGCCGCTGTACTGCTTGGCGATGTTGTTGATGAGCTCCAGCATGTTGACGGTCTTGCCGACGCCGGCGCCGCCGAAGAGGCCCACCTTGCCCCCCTTGGCGAACGGCACCAGCAGATCGATGACCTTGATGCCCGTGACCAGCAGGTCCTGGCCGCCCGCCTGGTCCTCGAAGGACGGCGGCGCACGGTGGATCGGCAGCTGCTCCGGCGATTGCACCGGGCCGCGGTTGTCCTGCGGATGGCCGAGCACGTCCATGATGCGGCCGAGCGTCGGTCTGCCCACGGGAACGGTGATCGGCGCGCCGGTCGCGACCACGGCCAGGCCGCGGCGCAGACCCTCGGACGATCCCATCGCGATCGTGCGCACGATGCCATCGCCGAGCTCCTGCTGCACCTCGAGCGTCAGGTCGACGTCCTTCAGTTTCAGCGCCTCGTAGATGCGCGGCATGGCAGTTGCGCGGGAATTCGACGTCGATGACGGCGCCGATGATCTGGGTGATGGTGCCTTCGGCCGTGTTAGCCATGAAATTTCCTCAGAAAAAAATCATACCGCGGCAGCTCCGCCGACGATCTCGGAGAGCTCCTTGGTGATCGCGGCCTGGCGGGCCTTGTTGTAGATGAGCTGCAGCTCGCTGATGAGCTCGCTGGCGTTGTCGGTCGCGGCCTTCATGGCCACCATGCGCGCCGCCTGCTCGGAAGCGACGTTCTCGACGGCCGCGCGGTAGACCTGCGACTCGATGTAGCGCATCAGCAGCCCATCGAGAATCTTCGCGGCTTCCGGCTCGTAGATGTAGTCCCAATGCTCCTGCAGACCCTCGGTGTCCATGGGCTGGACGGGCAGCAGCTGCTCCACCACCGGCTTCTGCGTCATGGTGTTGACGAACTGCGCATTCACCAGGAACAGCCGGTCGATCTTCCCTTCCCGGTAAGCATCCAGCATCACCTTGACGGTGCCGATCAGATCCTTGACGTGCGGCTGGTCGCCGAGATGCGACACGTTGGCGAGGATCGGGACGCCGAGGCGGCGGAAGAAGACGACGCCCTTGGCGCCGATCAGGCAGAGGCTGACGGTCGCGCTCTTCCCCTGCCACTCGCGCATCAGATACAGCGTCTGCTTGAAGACGTTGGCGTTCAGCGCGCCGGCAAGCCCGCGGTCGCTGGAGACCACGATGATGCCCACACCCTTGACGTCGTCGCGACCCTGCAGGAAGGGATGCCGGTAGTCCGGATTGGCCTCGGTGAGATGCCCGATGACGTTGCGCATCTTTTCCGCATACGGGCGCGCCGCGCGCATACGCTCCTGCGCGCGGCGCATCTTGCTCGTGGCCACCATCTGCATGGCCTTGGTGATCTTCTGAGTGCTCTTCACACTCGCGATCTTGGAGCGGATTTCCTTGGTGCCTGGCATGACTACTGCGCCGTTCGCAGCGTTAGTAGGTTCCGGTCTTGAGGAAGTCCTCGACGCACTTCTTCAGGTCCGCCTCGCTCTCCTTCAGCTTCGGCTCCTTGTTGATGCGATCGAGCATCGGCTGGTAGCTGGTATGCGCGAAAGCCTGCAGCGCGGCCTCGAAGGCCACCACTTTCTTCAGCTCCACCTTGTCCATGTAGCCGTTGTTGACGGCGTAGATGGAGAGCGCCATCTCCGCCACCGACATCGGCGCGTACTGCTTCTGCTTCATGACCTCGGTGACGCGCTGGCCGCGCTCGAGCTGGCGGCGGGTGGCATCGTCGAGGTCGGAAGCGAACTGCGAGAACGCGGCCAGCTCGCGATACTGGGCGAGCGCGAGACGAATACCGCCGCCCAGCTTCTTGATGATGTCGGTCTGCGCGGCGCCGCCGACGCGCGACACCGAGATGCCGGCGTTCATCGCCGGGCGGATGCCGGCGTTGAAGAGGTCGGTCTTCCAGGAAGATCTGACCGTCGGTGATGGAGATGACGTTGGTCGGCACGAATGCCGTGACGTCGCCAGCCTGCGTCTCGATGATCGGCAGGCCGGTCAGGGAGCCCGTCTTGCCCTTGACGGCGCCCTTGCTGGCCTGCTCGACATACTCCTCGTTGACGCGCGCGCTGCGCTCCAGCAGGCGGGAGTGCAGATAGAACACGTCGCCGGGGAACGCCTCGCGTCCCGGCGGCCGGCGCAGCAGCAACGAGATCTGCCGATAGGCGACGGCCTGCTTCGACAGGTCGTCGTATACGATGAGGGCATCCTCGCCGTTGTCCATGAAGAACTCGCCCATCGTGCAGCCCGAGTAGGCCGAGATGTACTGCATGGCGGCCGGCGTCGAGGCCGAGGCGGCGACGATGATGGTGTGCTTGAGGGCGTCATGCTCCTCCAGCTTGCGCACGACGTTGGCGATGGTCGACTGCTTCTGGCCGATCGCCACGTAGACGCACTTAACGCCGGAAGACTTCTGATTGATGATGGTGTCGACTGCGAGGGCGGTCTTGCCGGTCTGACGGTCGCCGATGATGAGCTCGCGCTGGCCGCGGCCGACCGGCACCATGGAGTCGACCGCCTTGTAGCCGGTCTGCACCGGCTGGCTGACCGACTTGCGGTAGATGACGCCCGGCGCCACCCGCTCGATGGGCGCGGTGCGCGCCGCATTGATGGGGCCCTTGCCGTCGATAGGCCGGCCGAGCGCATCGACCACGCGGCCGAGGAGCTCCCGGCCCACCGGCACTTCGAGAATGCGGCTGGTCGTCTTGACCTGATCGCCCTCGCGCAGGTGCTTGTAGTCGCCCAGCACCACCGCGCCGACGGAGTCCTGCTCCAGGTTCAGCGCCAGGCCGAAGGTGTTGCCCGGGAACTCCAACATCTCGCCGTAGCGGGCATCGGCCAGGCCGTGGATGCGCGTGATGCCGTCGGTGACCGACACGATCGTGCCGACGTTGCGCGCCTCCGTGACGGACTTGAAGCCTTCGATCCGCTGCTTGATGAGATCGCTGATTTCGCTTGCCTTGATGGCCATGAGAGTGTTTCCCCGGAAAATTGCTTAGGCGGTGAGCTCGTAGGCGATGCGCTCGAGCCGGCCGCGGAGCGAGCCGTCGATGACCATGTCCCCGGCGCGCAACACCGCGCCGCCGATGAGCGCCGGATCGGTGGCGCACTGCAGGCGCACCGTGCGCCCGAGCCGCCGCTCGAGGGCCGCGGCAAGCTTGCCGCGTTGGGACTCATCGAGCGGGGCGGCGGAGGTCACCGTCACGTCGACGACGCCCTCGGCCTCGCCCTTGAGCTCATCGAACAGTGCGGAGATCTCCGGCAGCAGCGACAGCCGCCGATTGTCGGCGAGCGTGCGCACGAAGTTGCGGCCCTGCTCATCGAACTGCGGGCCGCGCGGTCTCGCTGACGAGCGCGGCCAGCTCCTCGGGCGTGACGCGCGGATTGCCGAGCAGCTCCTCGACCCTGGAGTCGCTGACGACGGCCGCGGCGGTCCGCAGCGCCTCCGACCAGGGGCCGAGCCGCTTGCGGTCCCGCGCCTCCTCGAAAGCCGCCTTCGCGTAGGGTCGGGCAATGGTGCTTTTATCCGCCATCCGTCACCGCTCCGTCAGATCTGCGCCGCGAGCTTGCTGATGAGATCCTGGTGCGCGCTCGGATCGATCTCGCGCTCGAGCAGCTTCGATGCCGCCGTCGACGACGATCCCGCCGACTTCGCGCCGCAGGCTCTCGCGCGCGCGCGAGGCCTCGAGGCCGATCTGCTGCTGCGCCGAGGCCACCAGACGCTGACCCTCCTGGGTGGCGCTGACGCGCGCCTGCTCCTGGATGTCGTTCGCGCGGTGCTGCGCCTGGTCGATGATCTGCCGGGCGCGCTCGCGCGCCTCGCGCAGGATCTCCTCGGCGCCCTGGCGCGCCTGCTGCAGCTCCTGCTCGCCGCGATCGGCGGCGGCCAGTCCGTGCGCGATCTTCTTCTGCCGCTCCTCCACCGCGCTGCATGAGCGGCGGCCAGATGAAGCTCATCGTGCCCCAGACGAGCAGGCCGAAGACGATCATCTGGATGATGAGCGTCAGGTTGATGTTCACTCTGGTCTCCCGTTGCGGGTCGCGCCCTGATCCGATCAGTGCGCGACCGTGTGCAGGGCCGTCAGGAACGGATTCGCGAACATGAAGAAGAGCGCGAACCCGATGCCGATCATCGAGACCGCATCGAGCAAGCCCGCGACGATGAACATTCTGACGAGCAGCGCAGGTGCGAGCTCCGGCTGGCGCGCCATACCTTCGAGGAAGCGTCCCCCGAGGATGCCGAAACCGATGGCCGTGCCGAGCGCGCCCATCCCGAAGATGAGACCGACGGCGATTGCGGTCATGGCCTGAACTTGTGCGATACCTTCCACTTTATGAGCCTCCGAATGAAACGTAACTCTCGACGATTGCTGGTTCTACCTGATCGATGATCAATGATGCTCGTACGCCTGCGAGAGATAGACGACGGTCAGCATCATGAAGATGAACGCCTGCAGCAGCCCGATGATCAGATCGAAGATCGGTCCAGCCCAGGCCCAGGATGAACTGCAGGATGACGAGCGCCCAGCCGCCGACGCTGCCCAGGGCGTGATAGCCGCCGGTCAGCGTGAGCAGCGCGATGAGAACGAACACCATCTCGCCGGCGTACAGGTTGCCGTAAAGACGCAGCGCCAGTGAAATCGGCCGGGCGAAGAACATCACCGATTCGAGCAGCAGGTTGACCGGCACGAACAGCGCCTGCACGAACACGTTGCGGTTGGAGAACGGGTGCAGCGTGAACTCCGCGATGAAGCCGCCCAGGCCCTTCATGCGGATGCTGTAGAAGATGATGAGCGCGAACACGGTGAGCGAGAGGCCGAACACGATGTTGAGATCCGTGCTCGGCACGTCCTTGAGATGCGCCAGACCCACGCTGCCCGCCACGTCCGGCAGCAGGTCCACCGGCAGGAGATCCATGAAGTTGAACAGGAACACCCAGCAGAAGATCGTGAGCGCGAGCGGCGCGATCAGTCGGCTGGTGCCCTGGAAGGTGTCCTTCACCTGCTCGCCGATCTTCTCCAGGATCAGCTCGATGGTGCCCTGGAACTTGCCGGGCACGCCGGTGGTGCAGCGCCGCGCCGCCGCATGAAGAACACAGCTGAAGAACACCAACGCCAGCGCAATCGAGAAGAACACGCTGTCGTAGTTCACCACCGAGAAATCGATCAACCCCGCCGGCTGCCGGTTGGTGAGGAAGGTGATGTGATGGGTGATGTACTCCGTGAGGTTCGGAGTCTCGGCGGCGAAGAGCTGCGGCAGCATCATGATGTCGATGTTCCTCGGTCCCGTCAGGCCCGCGCCCGGCGGGTCGCGGCCAGCGCCGGCAGCGCCATGCGCGCCAGCACGATCCAGTAGACGACGAAGGTCGCCATGTAGGCGGCGAACATCGGCAGCGGCGCGGCGCCCGCCAGCTTCAGCACCAGGATGAACGAGACGATCGCGAGCACCACTTTCACGATTTCACCGACGTAGAACGTGCCGAGAATCCGCGCCGGGCTCGCGGGCGATTTGCCGCCGAAGGCCACCAGCGCCATGCCGAGACTCGCGATGGTGCCGATCGCGGCGCCGAGCGCCGCGGAGAGCCCGACGTGAAAGCCGCCGAGCGCAGAGCCCAGAAGCGCCGCGGCCACGGTCACCAGCCGCCTGTCCCCGCACGACTCCGAAGGCCAGCCGCTTCGCGGCCGGCAGATCGATGACGATCGCCACCCTCTCAACCCCGCAAAACTGTTGACGACACGCCCGCGCCCCTGCCCTCACGCTCGAGCGTGTCACTCAGTTACGTGGGGTTCGATCGAGGCGCCCTGTCGCCCCGGAAACCGCGGCACCGATCTGCAGTTTTGCCTTGTCCGACAGGTACTTGCACCCGCTCGAAGGGCAAAGTCGCGGAATTATAGTGATCCCGCCCGGAAAAGGCCATACGCCGTTAGCGTGCAAGTCGAGGGTGCGTGGGAGGCGCGAAATGGGCGCGCCCATGCGGTCACCGGCAGGCTCGGTCAGGCGATCAGGTCCAGGGACGTACCCGGCGCCGCAGGTGGCCGAGTCTGGGGCAAAAACCACGCTTTTTTGACCGTGACGGCGTGCGGCCGGGCGGGATGCCCGGATCCAGCGCCTAATTAATGTGAGCGAGGATTCCGTCGAGCTCGTCGAGGCTGTTGTAGCTCACCACCAGCTTTCCCTTGCCGGCCTGCGAGTGTTGAATCAGCACCTTCGCCCCGAGCTTGTCGGCCAGCTCCTGCTCCAGCCGGCGGACGTCCGGGTCGCCCGCGCCGGCGCCCCCATTCGCCGCCGCGCCCTCGCGCTTCCTTGCCCCGCTGCTGCATGCGCCGCACCAGCGCCTCGGTGTCGCGCACCGAGAGGCTCTTCTTCGCCACGAGCAGCGGCCACCTCGGCCTGCTGGCGGCGCGCCGAGAGCGCCAGCAGCGCCCGGGCATGGCCCATCTCCAGCTCACGCCGCTCCAGCAACGCGCCGACCTCCGGGGCGAGCTCCAGCAGGCGCAGCAGATTGCTCACGGCGGCGCGCGAGCGCCCGACGGCCTCGGCCGCCTGCGCATGGGTGAGCTCGAACTCCGTGATCAGCCGCTCGAGCGCGCGCGCCTCTTCGAGCGGATTGAGACTCTCGCGCTGGATGTTCTCGATCAGCGCGACGGCGATCGCCGCCTCGTCGGGGATGTGGCGGATGACGGCGGGAATGTCGGCCAGGCCCGCGATCTGCGCGGCGCGCCAGCGGCGCTCGCCGGCGATGATCTCGTAGCGCTGCGACTCGCCGGCGGCGGCCGCGGCGATCGGGCGCACGACGATCGGCTGCACCACTCCCTGTGCCTTGATCGAGGCGGCCAGCTCTTCCAGCGTTTCCGGCCGCATGTCGATGCGCGGCTGATATCGCCCGCGCTGCAGCACGTCGAGCGGCAGGCGCGCCAGCTCCTCGGCCGGCGGGGCGGCGCCGGAGGCTGCCGGCTCCCCCGCAGCGGGCATCGGGCGCGGCGCGCTCATCTGGCCAAGCAGGTCCGCCAGGCCCCGGCCGAGAGTCGGCTTCTTCTGGATCATGACGCCTCGCCCCCGGCTGCCACGTCGGCCGCCGCGGCGGCGCGCCGGCGGGCGCCCGCGCTTCCTCCTCGCGCCGGATCATCTCGCCCGCGAGCGCGAGGTATGCCAGCGCGCCGCGCGACTCCTTGTCGTGAAACAACACCGGCCGGCCGAACGACGGCGCCTCCGCGAGGCGGATGTTGCGGGGGATGACCGTGCGGAAAACCTTGTCGCCGAAATGCATGAGGAGCTGCGCGCTGACCTCGTTCGCGAGGTTGTTCCGCGGATCGTACATGGTGCGCAGGATACCCTCGATCTCGAGCGGCGGGTTGACGGCCAGGCGGATCTGCTCGACCGTGCCGAGCAGAGCCGACAGGCCCTCGAGCGCGTAATACTCGCATTGCATCGGAATGAGCACGCTGTCGGCCGCGACGAGCGAGTTCACGGTCAGCATGTTGAGAGCCGGCGGGCAGTCGATGAGGATGACGTCGTAGGCGCCGCGCACCGGCTCGAGCGCGCGGCGCAGCCGCGTCTCGCGGCCGACCGTCTGGGTGAGCAGCCGCACCTCCGCGGATGTCAGGTCCTGATTCGCCGGCAGCAGCGCATAGCCGCCGTGCTCGACGCTGCAGACGCGCCGCCGCCATCTCGGCTTCCCCGAGCAGCACTTCGAGCGTGCCGCGTGCGAGCTGCGACTTGTCGACCCCGCTGCCCATGGTCGCGTTGCCCTGCGGATCGAGGTCGAGCAGCAGGACCCGGCGGCGGGTGGCCGCCAGCGAGGCGGCCAGATTGACCGCGGTGGTGGTCTTACCGACGCCGCCTTTCTGATTGGCGACCGCGATGACGCGCTTCATGCGCCAGAGTGTACATTGGCTGCAACACGCCTGCGGCCAGTGAGCCTTGGCGCGAACTCAAGAACAGGCACAGGGAGGTGCCCCGCCGCCGCAGGTGGCGGAGCCTCGGGCAAAAACCACGCTTTTTGCCTGAGGCACGCTGGGCCGGGCAGGATGCCCGGATCCAGCGTTTTAGCTAGGCCACCATTCGGCGCGCACCGGCGGCCAGCCGCTCACGAGCCATCTCGTCGGCGATCGAGCTGGTGGGGCGGTCTTCGCGGCGGCCGCGCTCGAAGATCTCCGTCAGGCGCACGGGGATCCGCTCGATCTCCGCCTTCACCTGGGCGGCGGTCGCCCCGCCGCGGTACTCGTGGGCGACGCTGATGATGCCGCCGGCATTGATGACGTAGTCCGGAGCGTAGAGGATCCCCGCCCGCATCAGCGCCTCTCCATCCTCCTCGCGCGCAAGCTGGTTGTTCGCAGCGCCGGCAACTACGCGCGCGCGCACGGTCGGTATCGAGCGGGAGTCGAACACCGCGCCGAGCGCGCATGGGGCAAGGACGTCCACGTCCTGCGACAGAATCGATTCCGCGGGCACTTCGTTCGCGCCCGAGCTCCGCGCACACTCGCTGCGCCACACCAGGCCGTGAGTCCGCGACCCGAAGCGACGCGCCCTTCCGCCGGCGAGCAGGCGGCAGAGCGGATAGCCGACGCCGCCCAGCCCTTGCACCGCGACCCGCAACCCCTCCAGAGCTGGCGCGACCGAGGCGGAACCGCACGGCGGCTTTGATGCCGAGGAATACGCCGAGCGCCGTCTTCGGCCCCGGATCGCCACCATGGCAGTCGTGCCGACTTCGGCGGCGCGCTCCGCGTCGCGCGGCAGCCCGCTGACGAACGGCGTCACGGCGGCGACCTGCCCCATGTCCGTGGTGGTCGTCCCCACGTCCTCCGCGGTTATGTAGCGGCCGCCGAGCGAATCGACCAGCCGGCCGAACGCCTCCATCCGCTGCCGGGTCTTCTCCCGCGGGTCGCCGATGATCACCGCCTTGCCGCCGCCGAACGGCAGCTCCGCCATGGCGTTCTTGTAGCTCATGCCGCGCGAAAGCCGCAGAGCGTCCACGAGCGGCATCCGATGGCAGTGGCGTACGGCCACATCCGGCAGCCGCCGGCGGCGGGACCCAAGGTGGTGGAGTGGATGGCGATGATGGCGCGCAGCCCCGAAGCCGCGTCGCAGCCGAACACCACCTGCTCGTGGGCATCGAAATCCCGCATCTGGAAGAGGTCCATCGCAGTCGCTCCGCAAACCCGGGTTGAGGTCCCCACCATACCCGCCGCTCCTTGCACGGCGCGTCACAAAGGTTGCCCTTTGGCGCGTCGCGGTGAATGATTCATTGCATCGGAAGCACCAAGGGTGAGATGGGCGATGCAGGCAGACCTCGACCGCGGTGATGCGCGGATTCTCGAACTGATCCAGGAGCACGGTGACCTCTCCGCCGCCGAGATCGCCGAGCGGCTGGGCATGACGGCCTCCACCTGCTGGCGGCGGGTGAGCCGGCTGCAGGAGCTGGGCGTCATCCGCAAGCGGGTGGCGCTGCTCGATCGGGAGAAGGTGGGCCTCAACGTGCTCGTGTTCTCGCACGTGAAGCTGAGCGGCCACGGCCGCGATGCGCTGCTGAAGTTCGAGCAGGCCGTGCGTCAGCATCCCGAGATCCTGGAGTGCTACACCCTGATGGGCGAGACCGACTTCCTGCTGCGCATCGTCTGCCGCGACATCAAGGCATACGAGGCGTTCTTCCTCGATCACCTGTCGCGCTTCCCGGGCGTGCAGTCGGTCCATTCCTCCATCGCGCTCTCCGTCATCAAGGAGACGACGGCTCTGCCGCTCGCCGTCAAGTCCTAATGCGCTACGCCTGACATGAGCACGATGAGGCAGCGGTCCTCCGCGAGGCCGGGCACGGTGAGCGTGTGTGACTCTGCGACGCGCCAACGCGGCGGCAGGGCACCGAGCTCGTCCTGCGGCCATTTGCCCTTCATCGCGAGTACTCGCGTCTCGCTGCCGCATAGCGGCGCCACGGTTTCCAGCAGCTCGGGCAGCGGGGCGAACGCGCGCGCCACCACGGTGTCGAACGGCCGTTCCGGGTGCAGAGTCTCCACCCGTGCCTGCAGCGGCTCGACGTTCATGAGCCCCAAGGTGCGCATCGCGTGCGAGACGAAGCGGATCTTCTTGCCGTTCGAGTCGATGAGGGTGAAGCGGCGCTCCGGATTCACGAGCGCGAGCGGCAGGCCCGGAAAACCCGCGCCGGTGCCGGCATCGGCGATGGCCGTGCCGTGCAGATAGCGATGAACGGCCAGGCTGTCGAGCACATGATGACTGACCATGCTCTCGAAGTCGGTGATGGCGGTGAGATTGAACTGGCGGTTCCAGCGCGCCAACTCCTCGAGGAGCTGGCGCAGCCGCGCGGCATCGTGCTCCGTCAGCGCCACGCCCAGTGCGGCGGCATCATGTACCAGACGCTGAAGCATCGCGGAATCATATTCTCTTCGCCATGAGACTGCTCCTGGTAGAAGACGACGCCATGATCGGCGAGGCGATTCGCGAGGGCCTGAGGCGCGAGGGCTTCACCGTGGACTGGGTGCACGACGGCGAGTCCGCCTCGCAGGTCCTGCGTACGGAGTCTTTCGATCTGCTGCTGCTCGATCTCGGCCTGCCGCGCAAGGGGGGGCTCGAGGTCCTCACCGCTGCGCGCGCGCAGGGGCAGGAGCTGCCGGTTCTCATCATCACCGCGCGCGATGCCGTCTCCGACCGGGTGCAGGGCCTCGATGCCGGCGCCGACGACTACCTGGTCAAGCCTTTCGACCTGGACGAGCTGGCGGCGCGCATTCGCGCGCTGCTGCGGCGCAAGTCCGGCCGTACGGCGCCGGCCATCGAGCATCGCGGCGTGATCCTCAATCCCGCCAGGCACAGCGTCACCCGCGACGGCCGCGAGGTCGCGCTTTCCCCGAAGGAATTCGCGCTGCTGCAACTGCTCATGGAGCGGCCGGGGACGATCCTGTCGCGCGCGCGCATCGAGGAGCGGCTGTATGGCTGGGGTGAGGAAGTCGAGAGCAACGCCGTGGAGGTGCACATCCATGGACTGCGGCGCAAGCTCGGCCCCGACTACATTCTGAACGTGCGCGGCGTTGGCTATCGGGTGCCGCCCGCATGAGGCCGGGCTCACGACGGTCCAGCCTGCGCACGAGCCTGCTGGTGTGGCTGCTCGGCGGCGTGGTGCTGGTCGGCGTCGGCCGGCGGGTTCGTCGTGTACCGCAATGCGCCTCGCGGAGGCGGACGCCTTCTTCGACTATCACCTCAAGGAGACGGCGCTCTTCCTGCGCGATCAGCCGGTCGAGTATCAGTTTCCGACGCCCATTCCACCCAGCGATGTCGCGTTACGACTTCGTCGTCCAGATCTGGACGGTCGACGGGCGGCGGATCTATATAGGCCCTGAGCAAGCGGTACTGCCTAACTCCACGGCCCTCGGATATCTCCACAGTCAACTCCAGCGTCGGGCAGTGGCGGGTGTACGGCGCGGTGTCGCCCACGAAAGTCGTGCAGGTGGCGCAGCCCATGAGCGTCCGCCGCCGGCGAGGCAGCCCAGCTGGCGCTGCGTACGCTGGCGCCTTTCGCCCTGCTGGTGCCGCTGTTGGGACTGCTCGTCTGGTTCGCGGTCGGACACGCGTTGCAGCCGCTGCAACGGCTGGCGAAGACGGTGAAGGCGCGCCGGGTGAATGAGCTCGAGCCGCTGTCCGACGAGAGGCTGCCGGAGGAAGTGCGGCCGCTCGTGGGCTCCCTCAACGATCTGTTGGGACGCCTGACCGCGGCGCTCGAGCGCGAGCGGGCCTTCATGGCGGACGCGGCGCACGAGCTGCGCACGCCGCTGACGGCGCTGCACCTCCAGCTGGGCGCACTGGCGCGGGCCGGAACGGAAGGCGAGCGCACGCGAGGCGATGGGCAAGCTGTCGGAAGGCGTGCAGAGGGCGATCCGGCTGGTGGAGCAGATGCTGGCGCTCGCGCGGCAGGAGCCGCGCGCGGAGCCGGTGCGCACGCGAGTTCGCGCTCGATGAGTTGGCTCGTGAGGTCGTGGCGGAGCTGGTGCCGCTGGCGGATGCGCGGCGGATCGACCTCGGGATGTCGGAGGCGCAGACGGTGCTCGTGCGGGGAGAGCGGGAGGCGGTGGCGACGCTGATCAGGAACCTCGTCGACAACGCCGTGCGCTATACGCCGCCGGGAGGGCGAGTGGATGTATCTGTCGAGCGCTCCGCGGCAATGCCGGCGCAGGCCCTGATCGCGCGTGATGGACAACGGCCCGGGGATAGCCGCCGGAGGAGCGCGAGCGGGTGTTCGACCGCTTCTACCGCGAGCCGGGAACGCGCTCGCCGGGCAGCGGTCTCGGCCTGGCGATCGTCAAGGCGATCGCGGTCGCGCACGGTGCCACCGTGACTCTAGGGGAAGGGACGGACGGGCCGCGGTCTGACCGTCACCGTGGCCTTTCCCGGCGCGGAGTGAGCCGCGCTCACCTGGCCAACATCTGGAGAAACTGCGCGGCGGTATCGAGATAGGCCTGCCGGTCCTCGGGACGTGGTGAAGGCATTGCCGGCATCGTTGGCGCTGAGATACCAGGCCTGATCACCCTCGGAGCGCAGTCGCCAGACGAGCTGCTGCGAGTCGGTGGCGCGCGAGCCGGGTGCGTCCAGTCCCTGGACGATGAGCACGGGATGATGGATCAGGGCGACGTTGTCCAGCGGCGAGATGCGGTCGAGAAAGGCGCGCATGTCGCTGTCCTGGATGTCGCCGAACTCCGCGACGCGCTGGGCGCGCTCGCCCGCGGGCGAGTTGCCGACGAAGTCGACCAGATTGGCGATGCCGGCGACGTCGATGGCGCCGCGCAGGTGATCGCCGTAGGTCGGCAAGCGAAGCCAGCGCGAGAAAGCCGCCATAGCCGCGGCCCATGACCGCCACGCGGTGGGAATCGAGACCCGGCTGCAGGCCCATCCAGACGAGCAGCGCCCCGACATCGCGCACCGCATCATCGCGCAGCTTGCCGCCGTCGAGCGCGCGGAACGCCTTGCCGTAGCCCGATGAGCCGCGCACGTTGGGCGCGATCACGGCGTAGCCGAGATCGTTGACCACGAATTGGATGAACGGCTTCCAGTCGGGGCGGGACTGTGAATGCAGCCCCTCGCCGCTCCGGCAGATCGATCAACACCGGGCACGGCGACGGTCCGCGCGGCAGGTAGACATAGGCGGAGAGCGTGCGCCGACTAAGACCGGAGCGGTCCCAGGTCGGGTAATGGACGAGCTGCGCGGCCGCGAGATTCGCCGGATCCAGCGGCCCGATCTCGCTCGCGGTCCAGCGCTGCAGCGCGCCCGCGGCGACATCGTAAACATAGACATCGCTCGGCGAGCGGGCCGACTCGTAGGAGAAGGCGAGCTTCTGGCCGCTGTCGTCGAAGCCGATGCTGTCGATGCGGCCATCATCCAGGCCCGGGGGCTTGAATTCCAGATTGCGCAGCGTGTCGAGGACGGTCAGCCGGCTCTGGCCGTCGTCATTCACGACATAGGCAACGTAGTGGCCGCCCGCGCCGACCGCGAATTCCTCCACGTCCCAGGGCACGTCGGCGGAAACGCGGCGGGTCAGCCTGGTGATGGGATTGTAGTAGAGAAGCTGCTCGAAATCGCTCTGCGCGTCGGCAATCAGATAGAAGCCGACGCCATCGGGAGCGAAGGTCGCGGCGCTGATGTGGGAGTCGGGGATGGCCACCGGAGTCAGGGCGCCGGTCGCGACGTCGGCGACGTAGAGCGCGCTTTCTGCGGGTCGACACCGCATTCAACAACAGCAGCTTGCCGTCATCCTGCGACCAATCGAGCGGCTGCCAGCTGCCCGCTGCGCCCGCGACCACTAGCCGGGGGCGCGTTGCCGCCGCGATGTCGACGACGTAGATGTCATCGTTCACGCCGGTGCGATCGGTTCCGTAGAACGCAACGCGCTTGCCGTCGTGCGCCCAGACAGGGCTGCCATGCTGGTAGTTGCCTTGCGTGATCTGACGCGTCGCGCCCGGACCCGAGTAGTCGAAGAGCTGCGGGTAGCCCGCGGTCTGCCGGACGAAGACGAACCCGGCGCCGCTATGCGGCGCCCGGGCCTCGAGCACGGAGCCGTCGCCAAAAGTGAGCTGCTCGCGCATGCCGAGCGGCGCGGCGACGCGATGCACTTCGCTCTGCGCACCGAAGCGCGTCGCGACGAGCATACTGCCGTCGGGCAGCCAGTCGAGAAAGGTCGCCTGCCGCCATTCACCGTATTGCCCCGCTTGCAGGGCGAGGCTCGGATCGAGGGGCGGGATACCGTCGAAAACCAGCGTGCCGTCGACGCGATGAGTGGGGACGGTGAAGGGTTGCGCGTGCGCCGGCAGGCAGAAGCCGAGCAGCAAGCCGACGAGCACCGGGACGGACAGTCGCCCGGCGCGGAAATTGGAATTGGATCATGTGTCGAAGCTTGCCTGAAATCGGCTGCGGGTAGGAGTGCCCGGCCCGGCACACTCACCTGCTACCCTATGCGGCATGCCGGATCGGTCCATCGCCCTGCCCACGCCGCGACTCTTCCGCCACCCCGATGGGATCACGGCGATCGATACCGAGTACCTGCATCCAGGACATGCGGCGTCGCACGTCGTTCAACATCGCGGCCGCGCGGCATTCGTCGACGTCGGCACCAACGACTCGGTGCCTTATCTTCTGGCCGGGCTGGAGGCGCTGGGAATCGCGCGCGAGTCGGTCGACTACCTGCTGCTGACGCATGTCCACCTGGATCATGCCGGGCGGCGCGGGACGGCTGATGCGGGAGCTGCCGAATGCCGCTCGCCGTGCTGCATCCGCGCGGCGCACCGCACATGATCGATCCGGCGAAGCTGATCGCCGGCGCACGGGCGGTGTACGGCGAGGAGCGCTTCCGGCAGCTTCTATGGCGACATCCTGCCCATTGCGGCGGAGCGGGTGCGCGTGACCCGGGACGGAGACAGCGCTGAGCCTCGCCGGGCGTGAGCTCGAGATCCTGCACACGCCCGGGCACGCGATGCACCACCAGGTGTTCGTCGATCGGGCGCACGCCTGCATGTTCACCGGCGATACCTTCGGCCTCTCCTATCGGGAGCTGGACTCGCCCCGGGGCGCCTTCATTCTCCCGACGACGACACCCACGCAATTCGATCCGGAGCAGCTCATCGCCTCCGTCGACCGGCTGGTCTCGTACTCGCCGGAAGCGATGTACCTCATGCATTTCAGCCGTGTCACGGACGTGGCGCGCCTCGCGGAATCGCTGAAGGGGCAGATCCGGGACCCGACCCGCATCGCCGAGCAGAGTGTGGCGGCGCCCGATCGGGCGGCCGCGATCCGCTCCGGCCTGAGCAGCCTGTGGCGGGAGCTGGTCGCGCGCCATGGCTGCCGGCTGGCTCCGGACCGCGTGCTGGCCCTCCTCGAGGGGGACCTCGAGCTCAATACCCTGGGACTCCTCGCCTGGCTCGAGAGGCGCGGCCTCTGAGCCCGCCCGACCGCTGGCCCTCGAGGGCCCTTAAGCCTCATTTAAGTGTCCGGCGCTTATTCTCCGCCCGCAGACCCGGACCCATCCGCGGGAGCGAGACATGACAGTGAGGACCGCAGTTCGAAATCCATTGATCGCCGGCGCAGCTCGGCGTGGTGCTGGGAGCCGCGCCGCTCGCGGCCCTGTATGGCATCGCGGCGCCGAGCACGGCGCAGGCGCAGGGATCCCCACCGCCCGCGGCGGTGACCTCCGCCCAGCCGCGAGGCGGCGTCGCCGTGATGCTGCCGGACTTCACCACTCTGGTGAAGCGGTACGGCCCGGCGGTGGTCAACATTCGGGTCATCGAGAAGGCGCAGGACGAAGGCAGCGACAATCCGTTCGGACCGAACAGTCCGTTCGCGCCGTTCTTCCGCGGCCTCCCCTTCCAGGCGCCGCCTCCCTCGGAGCCGATCCGCGGCGAGGGCTCGGGCTTCGTCATACAGTCCGACGGCCTCATCCTCACCAACGCCCACGTGGTCGAGGGCGCGAGCCGCGTGACGGTGCAGCTCACGGACCGGCGCGAGTACAGCGCCAAGGTGATCGGCGTCGACAAGACCTCGGACGTCGCGGTGATCAAGATCCCCGTGACCGGCCTGCCGACCGTCAACCTGGGCGATTCCAACACCCTGCAGGTCGGGCAATGGGTGCTGGCGATCGGCGCGCCGTTCGGCTTCGAGAACAGCGCCACCGCGGGCATCGTCAGCGCCAAGGGGCGCACGCTGCCTGATTCCGGCTATGTTCCCTTCATCCAGACCGACGTGCCGATCAATCCGGGCAACTCCGGCGGTCCGCTCTTCGACATGCAGGGTCAGGTGATCGGGATCAACTCGCAGATCTACAGCCGCAGCGGCGGCTACATGGGCGTGTCCTTCTCCATCCCGATCAATGTCGCGATGCAGGTGGCGCATCAGATCCTGACCACCGGGCACGTGGAGCGCGGCAAGCTCGGCGTCGTGATCCAGAACGTCGACCAGGGTCTCGCCGACTCCTTCGGCCTGCCGCAGCCCGAGGGCGCGCTGGTGTCCAGCATCGAGCAGAACGGCGCGGCGGCACGCGCGGGCGTGCAGCCGGGCGATGTCATCCTCGCTCTCAACGGCGAGTCGGTGGAAACCTCGAGTCAGCTGCCGGTGCGGATCGCGAGCCTCATGCCCGGCACGACGGTGCATCTGACTGTCTGGCGCAATCACGCCAGGCGGGAAATCGACGTGAAGCTCTCATCGATGAGCGACCAGACCGTGGCCTCCGCCGAGCACCCGCAGCAGCAGGGCGGCAGTCTCGGGCTCGCGGTGCGGCCGCTGACCCACGATGAGCAGCAGGAGACGCACACTCACGGCGGCCTGCTGGTCGAGGGCGCCGGCGGCCCCTCGCAGGATGCCGGCATTCAGCCGGGCGACGTCGTTCTGGCGGCCAACGGAGTGAAAGTCGCCACGGTCGATGAGCTGCGCGCCGCGGTCGAGAAGTCGCACGGCCACGTAGCCCTGCTGATTCAGCGCGGCGGCACGCGGATCTTCGTGCCGGTGCAGGTGAAGTAAGTGCCTGCGCCGGCGCTTGCGCCGATCAAAAGCACCTGAATGAGCGGCCCCGGGCCGTCCCGGGGCCGCGTGATGAATCCCTGTCGTTAGGCTGGCCGCGCGAATCGCCGGGAGCGATCTGCGCCTATTTACGAGTCCAGCTGAAGTACGGGCGGGACTCCGTGTGGAGTCCCGGCTTCAGGCTGCTGAAGTAATTCGCGATGACGACGATGTCAGCCGGCTTCAGGGACGCGACCATGCCGTTCATGATCGGATTCTTGCGATAGCCCGTCTGATATTCCTGGATCGCGCGCTCGATATAGCTGGCGTGCTGCCCGGCGAGTGACGGATACGTCGGCGTGACACCGATTCCGTCCTGGCCGTGGCAGGAAGTGCAGACGAGCGCCGGCTGCGGAATCTGCGGCGGGCTGGCGGCGCTGGTGGCGGCGAGCGGGGCGCCTGCCAGATAGGTCGCGACGTCCGTCATGTCCTGATCGGAGAGCGACAGCGCCTGCAGATGCATGGTGGGGTACTGCCGCGCATCGCTGCGGTATTCCTTGAGAGCACTTTGCAGATAATCGGCGTGCTGACCGGCGAGGCGCGGCACCGCATAATCGGGATACGCGTTGCGGTAGCCCTCGATGCCGTGGCAGCCGAGACAGGTAGATGCCAGCGTCGCGCCGTGCTGCGGGCTGGCCGCGGGCTGCGGCTGCTGAGCGAATACCGCCGCGGTCGCAAGCGTCCCGACGCCGACCGCAGCGCCGACTCTGAGGGCTGTCATCGCAGCCCGTACGCTGGAACCCACTCGTGCACGCAACCAACGTCCCGCCATCGTGATCTCCGCCCCGGTGCGTAAAACCGCGGTGCATCTTATCGGACCCGCCGCATCGGACGCCAGTGGGAGCCCCGGCTGTCGCGGTGGACGAGCGCGCGGTCGCGGGCGGCACCCGGCCGACCGTGAAGCCGCCGAGCCGCAGCGTACGCCCGGGACCGTGCGCGCAAACTGCCCCGGGAGGTCACGATGAAGGCGGCCCGAGGAGGGCATCGACAGGTGCCGGGCGAAGGCGGACAATCCCCGCGGCCGCCAGAGACGATTTCCCATTCCGATAACAGGTGGAGACAGACAACATGAACCTGCGTCGCCGAACCTTCGCCAGTCTCAATCTGACACTCCTCGCCGCCGCGGCTCTCGCGGTGCTCGCTCCGCCCGCACATGCCGACGTGACCGTCGCGCAGAAGACCTCCATGAGCCTCGCGGGCCTCAACATCGACGTCAACTCGACGGAGCGCACGAGCGACACCAAGCAGCGCAACGACTCGACGGTGGAGTGCCACGGCTTCCTCGCCTTCTTCTGCCACGATGTCGAGAGCGGCCACATCGTTCGCCTGGACAAGCAGCTCGAGTGGCAGCTGCAGCCGCAGAAGAAGTCATACACCGAGCGCCCCTTCCCGACACCCGAGCAGCGCGCGGCGGCGCAAAAGGCGATCGAGGACGAGATGGAGGAGCTGAAGAAGTGTCCGCTGCCGCAATCGCCCAATGCATCGCCGTCGGCGCCCGACACTTCAAACTGTCAACTGAGCTCGCCCGTGGTCAACGTGACTGCCACCGACGAGCACGCCACCATTGTCGGACACGACGCCCGAAAGACGCAGGTGGTGATGTCGCAAACGTGCACTGACACCCAGACGGGAGACGTGTGCGAGATCGATTACGGCTTCGAGACGTGGCTCACGACGGACGTGATTCCGGGGACCGGCGAGCGCAACGCGTTCGCGCGGAAATATCTGGCGGCGCAGGGACTGGATCCGAACGACCCGCGGCTGCAGCGCACAATGCAGCAGTTCATGGCGCCCTATGCCGCGCAGCTCAAGCAGCTGCAGGGCAAGGCGGGCGACCTGAAAGGCTATCCACTGCGCACGACCTTCTACATGGCTTTCGGCGGCCCGCATTGCGGCAAGGCGAAGCAGGCCGCGCAGCAACAACAGGCGGCCAGCAGCAATCCCTTCAGCATGCACAACATCGCTTCCCACGCGTTCGCGAGCGGCTTGGGGGGACTGTTCCATCATGGCGCTTCCGCTATTTCCACGAATTCCGCGGGCGGCGAGGCGGCGTCCGACGCGGCCAACTCAGCGGCTGACCCGACGGCCAATGCTGCGGCGAACGCGGTGGCACCGCAGCAGCCCTCCTCGGGCGCCACGCCGACCCCCGCACCGGCGCCGGGAGCGCTCGTCAGGGCGGTTTCGTTCACCACCGAGACGACTTCGATCGATACCACCAGCATCTCACCGGATCAGTTCGAGATTCCGACCGACTGGAAGCTCGAGCCGCAGCCGGTGATGAAGACCTCGACGCAGAAGTGCCCCACCGCGAGCAAGTGAAGGCGCGATCCAGGCACCGGGATGTGCGGTGCCCGATGCGGCTCGCCGTGTTTGCCGGGGGGGCACCCAGCGAGGCACCATCGCATGATCGGTCTCATCCAACGGGTCTCGCGGGCGAGCGTCAGCATCGGAGGTAGGCGCGTCGCCGAAATCGGCCGTGGCACGCTGGCCCTGGTCGGCGTGCGGCCGGGCGATGATCGCGCCGCCGCGGACCGGCTGCTCGAGCGCGTGCTTGGCTATCGCATCTTTCCCGATGCGGAGGGCCGCATGAACCTGTCGCTGCGCGCGTGCGGTGGTGGCCTGCTGCTGGTACCTCAATTCACGCTGGCGGCGGACACCCACAAGGGTACGCGCGCCGGATTCAGCACCGCCGCGGCCCCCGAGGCAGCATGCGAGCTCTTCACCTACCTGCTGGCGCGAGCGGTGAGCATGCACTCGCCCGTGGCGGCCGGTGAGTTCGGCGCCGACATGCAGGTGGAGCTGGTGAACGACGGGCCGGTGACCTTCTGGCTGGAAGGGTGAGCGCGGGCTGCGGCGCGGGACACCGTAACCGCGACGGTAATCCACAGATTTGCGAATTTTCCCGGCTGGAACCGGTCTTTTATCTTATGATTCCCTACTTGATTATGTTCTCTCACGCGTAAGCGGAGCGGAGTCCTAGCGTTATGGAAATGAAGGAGCTGCTGATCATCCTGGTCGTGGTGCTCGTCGTCTTCGGGGCCAAAAAGCTCCGCGGCGTCGGCGAGGATCTGGGCCACGCCGTGCGCGGCTTCAAGAAGGCGATGAGCGACGGTGAGCAGGAGGAGACCACCGCCGCCTCGAGCCGGCAGATCCGGTCCGACGCCCCCGATGCCGAGTTTCCCGAGACGAAGGCCGCCCCCAAGGCCGAGGCCGCCGCCAAGAGCGAGCGGAGCGCCTGAGCCTGCCGTGACCGCGGGCAGCGGGTCCGACGCGGCCGCGAGGCACGCGAGCGCATTTCTGCGGTTCTGAGTTCCCATGTTCGATATCGGATTCTCCGAGATCCTGGTCATCTTCGTCCTGGCGCTGATCGTGCTGGGACCGGAGAAGCTGCCGCGCGTCGTGCGCGAGGTCGGCCGCTGGGTCGGCCGGGCGCGTGCCATGGCGCGGCAATTCCAGGAACAGCTCGAGGAAGAGGTCGATAACGATCGCAGCCGGACGACGCGCCGCGCCGAGCCCATGCGGCCCGTAGGCGGCACGCTACCGGTTGATCACTCGCCGCCGCCGGAGCAGCCGGATCCGGTACCCAGCATTGCCGACCCGTGGCAGACTGCGGCAGCACCGCCAACCCCGGCGGCCGCCCCGGGCGGCGAGCAGCCGCCCGAGCATCCGACCACGGGCGCCCATGAGTGAGGAATCCGAGAAGCTCGCCGAAGGCACCCTGATCTCGCACCTGCTGGAGCTGCGCGACCGCCTCATCCGGGCACTGGTCGTGGTCGGGATTGTGTTCGTACCGTGCGCGTTCTACGCCAATCCTCTCTTCACGCTGGCCTCGCGGCCGCTCATCGACAGGTTGCCAAAGGGCACGACCCTGATCGCAACCAGCGTCGCGGCGCCATTCACCACACCCTTCAAACTCTCCTTCTTCGTGGCGCTGTTCGTCGCGATGCCCTTCGTGCTGTATCAGATATGGGCGTTCGTCGCGCCCGGGCTCTATCGGCACGAGAAGCGCTTCGCGCTGCCGCTGTTGGTCTCTTCGATCCTGCTCTTCTACGGCGGCATGGCGTTCGCCTACTTCTTCGTGTTCCCGGCGATGTTTCATTTCTTCGCCAGCACGACCCCCAAGGGCGTCACCATGATGACGGACATCTCGCAGTACCTCAATTTCGTGCTGCTGATGTTCTTCGGGTTCGGGGCCGCGTTCGAGCTGCCCGTGGCCGTGGTACTGTTGGTGCTCACCGGCCTGATCGAGCTCGACAAGTTGAAGAGTTATCGCGGCTACGTTCTGCTGGGCGTCTTCATCGCCGCGGCATTCCTCACACCCCCGGACGCAGTGTCGCAATCGCTGCTGGCGATCCCGATGTATCTGCTCTTCGAGGGTGGCCTCATCATGGCGCGCATTCTGCAGCGCTCGAAGCGGCAGGACGCCGAGCAGCCTCAGGCATCCTGATGCGGCGCGCTGCCGCATGAGTCGGGTGGTCGAAACCGGGACGGCGGCGTCTCGCGATGCGACCGCTGTCGACACTCCGCAAGCGACTCTTTTCGGTCATCCGCGCGGCCTCGCGACCCTCTTCTTCACGGAGATGTGGGAGCGGTTCACTTACTACGGTATCCAGTCGATCCTGATCCTGTTCCTGGTGACCGCCAGCGGCCGCGGCGGCCTGGGCTTCGATGATCAGAGCGCGAGCGCCGTCTGGGGCCTCTTCATGGGCGGCACCTACCTGCTGTCGCTTCTCGGCGGCTGGGTGGCCGACCAGCTGACCGGCAGCCGCGTGGCGATAGCCGCGGGCGGGGTGCTGATCACGATCGGCAATACGCTGCTCGCCGCGGGCAACGAGCGCGTCTTCTTCCTCGGACTGGGTTGCAACATCCTCGGCGTCGGACTGCTGAAGCCCAACGCGAGCAACACGGTGGGTGCCCTCTATCCCGAGGGCGGCTCCCGCCGCGACGCCGGCTTCTCCATCTTCTACGTCGGCATCAATGTCGGCTCATTGCTCGCCCCGATGTTCGTGCCGGTCGTGGCCCAGAGGTACGGCTGGCATGCCGGCTTCGCCCTGCCCGCGTTCGGCATGCTGTTGGGTGTGGTGCAGTTCCTGGCTACGCGCCGCTACCTGGGCTCCGCCGGCGCCCCGCCGGCGAGCGCGCGGCCGCGATCCTGGGTCGTCCTGTGGGCCATGTCGCCGTGATCGGCGTGCTCGCGGTGCTGTTGTACGGCGGAGTCGTCAGGGTGAATCCGGTGAGCCTCGCCGCCCGCGTATCGTGGGTGGTGGGCGTGCTGCTCGCGGGTTATCTGTTGTATGTGGCCTTCCTCGGCGGCCTCAGTCGCGCGGAGCGACACCGTGTCTTCGCGATGATGACACTGTTCGCGGCCTCCACCGTTTTCTGGATGGCCTACATGCAGATATTCAGCTCGTTGACGTTGTTCGCGCAGCGCTACACCGATCTCGATGTCTTCGGCTGGCAGATGCCGGCGGGGGACCTGCAGACATTTCCTCCCGTCTACGTCATCCTGCTGGCGCCTGTTTTCGCGGCGCTGTGGATTGCGTTGGGGAAGCGCGATCGGGACCTGTCCGCGCCCGCCAAGTTCGCCTGGGGGCTGCTGCTGATGGCCGTGGGCATGCTCATCATGTACCTCGCGGCGCTGCGCGTGCTCCATGGCGACAAGGTCTCGCCGCTGTGGCTGATTGTTGCGTATTTCTTCACTGCCTGCGGCGAGCTGTGCCTGTCGCCGGTGGGCCTCTCCGCCACCACGAAGCTGGCTCCCGCGCGCTTCGCCGCCCAGACCATGGGACTGTTTTTCCTCACTCTGGCGTTGGGGAGCTTCCTCGCGGGCCTGCTGTCCGGCGCCTACAACGCGCAGCATCTCGAGACACTCCCGGCCCTTTATCTGAAGCTCTTCTGGTGGACCGGAGCGAGCGGCGCGGTGATGCTGTTGATCACGCCGCCGGTGAAGCGGCTGATGGCCGGCGTGCGCTGACCAACGGCGACGCGTCAGGCCGGATGCTTTAAAGGTCTCGAGAGTCGCCCGCGCGATTGGGAGCCGCCGCCCGCCGCGCCGCGGCGCGGCGCAGCCGCGTGTGTGGCCACTTGGCTCATGTGCTCCGCGGCGAGAGGCACGATGTGGGCCTCGAGATTGCGATACGCCTGGATGAGATCCCGCCCGAATGGAGTGAGCCGGGCACCGCCGCCGCCGCTGCCGCCGACGGTTGCGCTGATCACCGGCGTGTCGAACTCGCCATTCATGTTGTCGACCAGGAGCCACGCGCGCCGGTAGCTCATGCCGATATCGCGCGCCGCCTGCGACAGCGAGCCGGTGCGCGCAATCGCCTCCAGCAGGCTTATCTTGCCGATGCCGATGGAGCAGCCATCGTGGAAGTCGAGTCGGAAGCGGATGCCGGGATGGATTGCTTGCGCCGCCGCGGTGGACTCCGGCGTTTCGGCCGGACGTGCGGTGGGCCGGCGCTGGCGCGCTTTCGTGCTCATGGTGCGATCAGGGGTGGCGCGGCAGCTGTCGCGCGTAGTAATCGGGGTAGTCGGAGCTCAGGCCCTTGAAGCGGCGGTGGATCCACAGGTACTGCTCGGGCACGGCGCGCACCCGGTCCTCGATCAGATGGTGGAATCGCTCCGCGTCGCCGCTCGGGGAATCGCCGGGGTAATTCTCCAGCGCGGGATGAATGACCGCGCGGTAGCCGCGGCTGCCGGGCAACCGCTCCACGAAGTA
The DNA here is from genome assembly GCA_963726045.1 of uncultured Pseudomonadota bacterium. Lineage (GTDB taxonomy): Bacteria > Pseudomonadota > Gammaproteobacteria > Steroidobacterales > Steroidobacteraceae > 13-2-20CM-66-19. The sequence continues at coordinate 386,128 of CAVSAZ010000004.1, read as the reverse complement.
GGGCAGCACGGCGGCCCCGGTCATGCGCGCGATCCGCGAGGTGAGGGTGTTGGTTGCGGCCGGAATGCCGAACAGCGGCACCATCTCCGCTCCCTTCTTGCGGTAGCTTTGATCGGGCGCGTACCAGACGACCTCGTTGTTCTTGAGGGCGGTAATCAGCGCCCGGATGTCATCGCGGGGAATCGGGTTGACGCCGAGGTCGCAGCGGCAGTGGCCGAGCGCATAGGCCAGCGCCTCATTCTTCGTCGGACGGTAAAGGACGTTCACGGGCGTGACCGAGGCCAGCATCCTCCCGGCCATCTCCATGGGCGTGAAATGTGCTGTGAGCAGTATGACACCGCGGCCCCGCGCCAGCGCCGCCTGCAGGTGCTGCGCCCCCTCCACGCTGATGATCCGGTCGAGACGCGGCTGCGGAGTCCACCATGCCAGCGGGACTTCCAGCAGCGCCATGCCGAGACTGGCGAAGTGCCGGTCGAGCAACCGCTCGCGCTCCACGGTCCCGAGCTCCGGCAGACACAGCTCCATGTTGCGGCGCGCGGTGTGCGCCCAGCCCAGCGGCAGCCGGCGCAGCACGGCGCCGAGCACCCTGCCAACAGCGAGCATCAATGGGAATGGCAGCAGTGCGAGCAGCCGCAGCAGGCCCAGACCGATCCACGTGGGCCAGTAGCGCGGCGAGAGAATGCGGCGCCAGCACTGGGAGAAAGCGGCAGTAGGTAGCCGTGCCGTGGAATCTATGGACAAAGAACCCCCAAGGGCCGCCTCTGGCGCTTCCCCATCGCGAGGATACCCGACTTTGCGATGACAAGTTGTGATCGCCACCACCGAGCACCCGGGCAGGTAGACTGGCCGCGATGACCACTCAGCCCCTTGCCGGCCGCACCATCGCCGTGCCCGAGAGCCGCGACATGGAAATCTTCGCGGCCCTGCTCGAGCGGCGCGGCGCCCGGGTCATACGCTGCCCGCTGGTGGCCATCCGCGACGCACCCGATCCTGAGCCGGTGCTCGAATGGAGTCGCCGACTCGCCGCCGGCGCATTCGACGATCTCATCCTGCTCACGGGCGAGGGATTGCGGCGCCTTCTCGCGTGCATCGATGGGCACGAGCCGGCACTGCGAGAGAAGTTCATCGCGGCGCTGGGCGCGATGCGCAAGATCACGCGGGGTCCGAAGCCGGCGAAGGCGCTGCGTGAGCTCGGGATGAAGCCGGAGCTGCCCGCCGAGCAGCCGACGACCGCCGGGGTGATCGTCAGTCTGCAACGCCTGCAGCTGCAGGGCCGGCGCGTCGCGGTACAGCTTTACGGCACGGAACCCAACCGGCCGCTCGTCGATTTCCTCGCGAGTGCGGGCGCGATCGTGTCGACAGTGGCGCCATACGTTTACGCTGCTGCCGCCGATGAGCAGGCCGTGCTGCAGCTTGTCGCTCAGTTGCGCCAGGGCAGTGTCGATGCCATTGCCTTCACCAGCTCGGCGCAGGTCGAGCGGCTGATTGCCGTCGCCTCGGAGGAAGGCGCCCGGGCGGTGCTCACCAACACGTTGGTGGCGGCAGTCGGGCCGGTGGTGGCGGAAAATCTTCGCCGGCACGGAATCGACGCGCGGCTGATGCCGGAGGAATCCTTCTTTCTCAAGCCGCTGACGAGCGCATTGGAAGAAGCGCTCGGAGTGCCCGACGCTCGAGCCGTAGGCACATGGATGCGCTATTCAGACGTGTCGTCCTCGACGACCGTTCCCTGGTGAAACACGATCTTCCATTCCCGGGCCGCGCGCCTCCAGACTGTCGCCCGCCGCGTCTTGCGCGGCCCCTGGACCAGCGTATACGTCAACAAGTAGGTGTCGCTACCCAGCTCCCGGCACGCGAAGTCGGTTGCTTCCCATGCGTCTTCCAGCGCGAGATGGCTCGCGACCTGATTGCGGTCCTCCAACACATCGAGAACGCGGTCACGACTGTAGCGGCGCCCGGAGGCGCCGACCTCCCAGAAATCCTCGTCGGTCATGCGCTCGAAGTCGGCCCGGGTAGTGCCGAATTCCGGGCGATGGAAGATCGGCTCGCGGCTGCTCAGATCCTGCAGGATTTCCCGCAGCCTCGACTCGGTGCTCAACCACGGTTTCACGATTTCACTTACCTCGACTGTGCCGTATCCGGCGCCGACCGCCGCCGCCTGATCAATCCCAGCGCCATCGGCAGCAGCGACACGACCGACGATCAGAATCGTGACCAGTCCGAAGTTGCGCTTCACCAGCGGCACGTTGCCGAAGAGATAGCCCGCCCCAGAGGAAGAGCAACACCCAGCCGAAGCCGCTCAGGATGTTGTAGGCCTGGAAGCGGGCGTAGGGCATGCGGCCGATGCCGGCGACGAAAGGCATGCAGGTGCGGATGATGGGGATGAAACGCGACAGGGCGACCGCGCGGCCGCCGTGGCGCAGGAAGAACTCCTCGGTGCGGCGCAGGTACTGCACCTTGCAGCAGGCGATAGCGGCCGCTGAAGGCGGCAGGACCCACCAGCCGGCCCACCGAGTAGTTGACCGTGTTGCCGAGCACGGCGGCGAGGCCGAGCACGATGGACAAAAGCGGCGCGTTGAGCGTGTGGCTGGTATCGACCGCGGCCAGCGCGCCGATGCCGAAGAGCAGCGAGTCGCCCGGCAGAAACGGCGTCACGATGAGTCCGGTCTCCGCGAAAATCACCGCGAAGAGGATCGGGTAGATCCAGAGGTCAACGCGGACGAGCAGCTCGACCAGATGCCGGTCGAGGTGCAGTACGAGATCGATCAGCCATGACAGCACGAGGATCCGACCGGGCTGCTAGGGCAGCATTCGTCGCCGGCGAACGCGGGGGAAGATTCCGCGCCACCGTCTTGACCATGTGGCCTGGCGCCGCCGCCGTGTACCTCGCTCTGCAGCGTGCTGAAGGCCAGTCGCACCTCGGCATCCCGGGACTGCAGGGAGGGCGCGCTCTTCGCAGTCATGACGTCCGCCGGCTGCTGCTCCGGCCCCTTCTCGACGATGTCGGGAAGGATGCCCTTGCCCTGCACGGAGCCGCCGGACGGAGTGAAGTACCGGGAGGTGGTCAGCTTCACTGCCCCGCCGTGTTGCAACGGAATGACGGTCTGCACGGTGCCTTTGCCGTAGGTCCGGTGTCCGATCACCACCGCGCGACCGTGGTCCTTGAGTGCCGCCGACCACGATCTCCGCGGCTGAGGCAGTGCCGCTATTCACCAGCACCACGATAGGCGCTCCGTTCATCAGATCGCCCGGCGTAGCGTCCATCTCGAACCGCGCATCGGGCGTCCGACCCTCAGCGGTGAGGATGACGCCGCTGTTGAGGAAGTCGTCCGCGACAGCCGCGCCAGACTCCAGCACACCGCCTGGATTGTCTCGCATATCGAGCACCAGCCCGCGCAGACCCCGCTGATTGTCGCGCTGGAGCGCCGATATCGCGGCGGTCACTTCATCTGGAGTGGTATCGCTGAACTCGTCGATCCGCACATAGCCGATGCCTGGCGCCAGGCTCTGGTAGGCCACGCTGTGCACTTCGACGTTCGCGCGGCGCATCGCGAATTTCAGCAGGCCACCCTTCCCGGCGCGCTGGATGGTGAGCGTCACCGTGCTTCCGGAAACCCCGCGCATGTGCTCGATCGCGCCGTTCACGTCGGCTCCGACTTCCTTGCCGTCGATCGCCACGATCTCATCGCCGGCCCGCAGTCCCGCCTGCTCGGCCGGCGAGCCCTGGATGGCATCGACGACCTTCACCGCGGCGCCGTCCGCGGCGACCTCGATCCCGACGCCGGGATAGGAGCCCATGGTGCTGAGACGGGTCTCCTCGTACTCCTCGTTGTTCAGATAGGCCGAGTGCGGGTCCAGCGACGACACCATGCCGCGGATCGCGGCATCCATCAGCTTGCGATCACTGACCCATCGACATAGTTGTGCTTGATGCGCTCGTAGACCTCGGCGAAGAGGCGGGCCTCCTGCCAGGGCAGGGTGGCGGGATCATTGGAATCGCCTTGCGCGCCCGGGTCGTCCGCCAGCACGCCGCCGGCCAAAGCGGCGGAAAAGCCGAAAATAGCCCCTGCAACAAGAGCGATCAGCGTCCGCGATCGCATCGACATGTGACTATCCCCCCGTGGGATCAAAGGATATGGAGACGCCCAACGATGCTACGGCGTGCCCCTGCCGGTCAATGGCCGCCCGACCGTCGGCGAGCAGAGCGCGACCAATAGGCTACCCCGTGGCTCCCAGCTGCCCCGGCACTGCGGGCGCGGCATCCCCGGAGGCGGTGAGCTCCACCAGCAGATCGTCCAGGGGCACGGGCCTCGCGATGGCAAATCCCTGCCCGTAATCGACGCCGAGTGTGGCGACGCGCGCCAGGATTTCCTTGGTCTCGACGTATTCGGCCACCGTGGCCAGGGACATGGTGCGCGCGAGCTGCGCGATGGCGCGCACCATCGATTCGGCGCGCGGATCGCGGATGACGTCGCGCACGAAGCTGCCGTCGATCTTCAGCATCGTCACCGGCAGCTCGCGCAAATAGGACAGCGAGGATAGCCCGGTGCCGAAGTCATCGAGCGCGATGCCGCAGCCGAGCGAGCGCAGCTTGCCCATCAGCTCGGTCGCGCGCTTGACGCTGGCGACGGCCGTGTTCTCCGTGAGCTCGAAGCAGAAGAGCTCCGGCGGCAGGCCGCTCGAGCGCATGCGCTCGAGCAGGAATTCGCTGAAGCTCTCGTCGTTGAGCGACTGCCCGGAAAAATTGATCGCGAAAGTGAACGGCCCGTCGGCGAACGTGTTGGCGTGGGTCTTGAGGCGCTGCGATCGCTGTGTCGATCACCCAGCGATCGATGCTCTGCATGAGCTGATAGCGTATCGCCGCCGACATGAAAGCGTCGGGGCCCGCGGCGGTGCCGTCTTCATCGAGCATGCGCACCAGCAGCTCGTAGTGAGCCCGCCGGTGCGTGCCGCCACCGAAGGGCAGGATGAGCTGCGCATCCAGGCGCAGCCGCCCGGCGCTGATGGCATCGTGAAGCTGTCCGGCGATGTTGATGTCGGCAAAACGGCGCACCAGGCTGACATCGTTGGCCCGATAAACCTCGACGCGGTTGCGGCCGCGGTCCTTGGCGGCTTTGCAGGCGGTCTCCGCCGCGGCGAGCGAGTGCATGAGCTCGCCCTCGCTGGAATCGAGCGCCGCCACGCCGATGCTGATCGAGACACGCAGCCGCGAGTTGCCCTGCATGTTGCCCAATTGCTCGGCGGCTGCGCGCAGCGCCTCGCCGAAGCGCTCCGCATCATCGAGGTGGCCCGGCAACATCGCCGCGAAGCGATCGCCCGAGATCCTGGCCGCGAACGCGCCCGACCGGCAGCCGGCCGCGCAGCAGCTCGCCGAGCTGGCCGAGCATGCTGTCGCCGACCCGCATGCCGAAGTTGTCGTTGATGACGTGCAGCTGATCGACGTTGATGTAGAGAGAGCTCCAGCCCGAGGAGCTGTCGTTGCCCGCCACGGCGAGGCGGACGCGAGTCTCGAACGCCGGGCGGGTGTAGAGGCCGGTCAGCGTATCGACAGCTGCCGACATCCTCTCCCGGGCTCATTTTGGTGAGCTCGATTTTCTTCAGCTCCGCGACGGTCTGCTTGAGCCTGGCGACCATCACGCGCGCCAGCAGCTCGCGCCGCAGACACTCCAGGACGGGAGCGAGCAGTGCCTGCACCAGCGAGTAGCCGCGCGGCTCGCCGTCCCCGCTCGCGGCGCAGGCGATGACGAGCATCGCCAGCGGATGCCGCGACTCGTCGCGAATCCAACTGACATACGCCGGCGAGTTGCCGGGCAGAACGTGGAGCTCACCGGCACTGTCGGGCGCGGAGCGGACGCGTAGCGATGGCGCCGGCAACCACGGGCTTGAGGCCGTCGGCGGCGGCCTGATCGGTCGACCAGCGCAATGCGCCCCGGGCGTCGAAGATCGCAATGGTCTGAGCGCGGGGCAGCAGCGAGCGGCAGAGCTGCGCGTGGGGCTCGAAGCCGCTCCACGCGTCCGCAGGTTTCCCGGAGCCCTCGGACCCGCTCGGGCGGGTCTCAGAGGACAGCTTTATGTCGTCCGGAGGCCGGCTCATGCCGAGGCAACCGTGGCTTGCTATGCAAAATGGCCGTCACTGTCGCGCGGAAGGGACGCGCCCGGCCTTGCGCGAGTTGGCGGTTCCCGGATCGAGGCCCAGCCTGCGGTCTCAAAGCTTGAAGTCGTTCACAAGTCGCACGCCGCCAATCAGCGCACAAACCACTCGCGGGGATCGACCGGCTCGCCCGCCCGCCGGATCTCGAAGTAGAGCTCCGGCCGGGCGCTGCCGCCGCTGTCGCCCGCCTGCGCAATGACCTGACCGGCGGCCACCTGCTGTCCGACCGACTCGTACAGGCGGTCATTGTGGCCATAGAGGCTCATGTAGCCATCGCCATGATCGATGATGATGAGAAGCCCGAGCCCCGCCAGCCAGTCGGCGTAGACCACCCGGCCCCCGGACACCGCGCGCACGGGCGCGTCACGCTGAGTCGCGAACAGATCCCCCTGCCACTTGAGGCCGCCGGCCCGCACCTGCCCGTAGCCCTCGATGATGGTACCGGCCACGGGGCGGGGGAGCCGGCGGCGCAGCTTCGCAAACGGAGCATGGCCGAGGTCCTCGGGAGGCAGGCTCGCGGCCGCCCGGCGCAGCTGCGCCAGCAGAGCCTCCAGGTCGCTGCGCTGGTGCCGCAGGCGGGTCAGTCGCTCGGCTGCGGCTCGGGTCTGCGCCGAAATGCTCGCCAGCACCTGCATGCGCTGCGAGCGTGCCTGCTGCAGCGCGGAGACCTGCGCCTGCTGCGCCTGCTGCAGGCCGGCCAGCTTCGCGTCCTGGGCCTGCAGCTGCCCGTCGAGCTGCCCGAGGTGCTGCAGGTCCGCCTCTATGGCCTGGATCTTCACGGCGCGGGCGCGGCCGAAATAGCTGTAGTAGACGAACATCCTGCCCGCCTGCGCCGGGTCGCCCTGATTCAGCAGCAGCTTCAGCGGCTCCTGCCGCCCGATGAGATAGGCGGCGCGCAGCTGCCCGGCGAGAGCGCTGCGGTTGCCGGCGAGGTCGGTCTCGAGCTGGCGCTTCTGCGCCTCGAGCTGCGTCCGCTGCGTGGCGCCGGCCTGGCGCTGCTGGCGCAGGTCATCGAGCGCGGCCTGCGCCTTGCCGACCGACTCTTCCGTGGCCCGCAGCTGGCGCGTGAGGCGGTCCCGCTCCGCCTGTCCGCGGCTCACCTGGCGGGCGATGCGCGCGATCTGGTCACGCAACGCCTGGAGCTGTGCCCGCGTCTGGCCGGCGTCCGCATGACCGCCGGACCGGGCGGCATGCCTGCCGGCGGCATCGGCGGGCGCGGCCGCCAGCACGGCCAGCAGGAATGGCGCGATCAGGCCAATGATGCGGAGGCGTCGCATATGAGCGCTATAATGCGCGCCCTTTTTACAGGCCGGCGCCGCCCTTCTACCGCTCCCGCATGGATCGTCTCGCGCAATACATCCAGCTGAATCACTGGCTGGTCGCCGCCACGGTCGTGGTGCTCGTGCTCGTCATCGTGTTCGAGCTGCGGGCGCGCGCGCGAAAGCTCTCAGCACCATCACGCCGCAGGATGCCATCCGGCTGATGAATCGCGGCGCGATGGTGATCGACCTGCGCGCCGCGGAGCAGTATGCCGCCGGGCACCTCGCCGGCGCGCGCCGCCTGGACGGCGCTCAGATCCTCAAGGCCGGCGACACGCTGAAGAAGTACAAGCAGAAGCCGCTCATCGTTTATGACGAATCCGGCTCGCTCGGCAACTCGGCCGCGCGCCAGCTCAAGACCCAGGGCTTCGAGCAGGCCTTCAATCTGCGCGGCGGCCTGTCGGCGTGGCGCGCCGAAAACCTGCCGCTCGAGAAGGGCTCGAAGGCAGGCGGATGACCGCGCCCGAAGGTCGTGATGTACGCCACGAGCTGGTGTCCGTACTGCGCCCGCGCGCGGCGAGCTGCTCGAGGGCAAGGGCGTCGCGGTGGAGGAGATCGACATCGAGGCCGCCCCGGTGGCCCGGGCGGAAATGATGTCCCGCTGCGGGCGGCGCACGGTGCCGCAGATCTTCATCGGCGAGACCCATGTCGGCGGGTGCGACGATCTGCACGATCTCGATGCCGGCGGGGGTCTCGACAAACTATTGCAAACTGGAGTGACAGATGACGAATGAAGCTGCCGGCCTCGCGCCGACACCCGAGGCCGCGACTGGCCCGGTGCTCGCCCTGCAGAGCGTGTACCTCAAGGACTGCTCCTACGAGGCGCCCAACGGCCCGCGCGTGGAAGGCAACTGGAATCCGCAGATCAATCTCGACCTGCACACAGCCGCCGCGCCGTTGGCCGCCGACGTGCGCGAGATCGTGCTGACGGTGACCGTCTCCGCGAAGCAGAACGACAGCCACCATCTTCCTGGTCGAGGTGAAGCAGGCCGGCATTTTCGTGATGCGCAACCTGTCGGATGAAGACATCAAGCGCGCTGTCGGCAGCGTCTGCCCGGGGGTGCTCTTCCCGTACGCGCGCGCGGCGGTGTCGAGCCTCGTCACTCAGGGCGGATTCCCGCAGTTCCTGCTGCCACCCGTCAACTTCGACGCGCTGTACGCGGCGAACCAGAGCCGCCCCCCCGAACAGACCAACTGAGCCGCAAGCGGCGTCATGAGCGCCGTCTCAGGGAGCGACTCGCCGGTCGCCGTGTTGGGCGCGGGCTCCTGGGGGACGGCGCTGGCCATTCAATTCGCGCGCAGCGGACGGCCCACGCGGCTCTGGGGGCGCGATCGCGCGCGCCTCGCCGTGATGGCGCGGGAGCGGCCGCAACGAGCGTTACCTGGCCGGCGGGAAGTTCCCGCAGTCGCTGACTGTGGAGCCCGAGCTCGCGCAGGCTGTGCGCGGCGCGCGCGATGTGCTCATCGCCGTGCCGAGCCATGCTTTCCGGACGCTGCTCGGTGCGATCGCGCCGCTCATCGCGCCGCAAATGCGGCTCGCATGGGCAACCAAGGGGTTCGAGCTGCCGTCAGGTCTGCTGCCCCACCAGGTGGCTCGCGAGGTGTTGGGGCCCAAGCGTGCTGTTGCGGTGTTGTCAGGGCCGACGTTCGCGCGCGAAGTCGGGGCGGGACTGCCTACGGCGATGACGATAGCGTCGTCCGATGCCGCGTTCGCAAAGGCGTTGGCACACGATCTCTCTTCAGCGCAGTTCCGCGCCTACACGTCAACTGACATTGCGGGCGTCGAAGTCGGTGGGGCCGTCAAGAACGTGCTGGCGGTGGGCGCAGGCCTGTCGGACGGCCTGGGCTTCGGAGCCAACACGCGCGTCGCGCTCATCACGCGCGGACTGGCGGAGATGATGCGACTCGGAGTCGCGCTCGGGGCGCACCGTGACACCTTCATGGGGCTCGCCGGCCTCGGTGACGTGGTGCTCACGTGCACCGACGACCAGTCCCGCAACCGCCGCTTCGGCCTGGAGCTGGCGGCCGGAAAGACCCCCGAGCAGGCGCTGGTGGACATCGGCCAGGTCGTGGAGGGATATCCCGCGGCCAAGGCCCTGCGCGCCGTCGCCGCCCGGGCGGCGGTGGAAATGCCGCTCTGCGAAGGTGTCTACCGGGTGCTGTATGAGGGCGTGCCGGCGCGGGAAGCGGTCCGCGCCCTGATGACGCGGCCGATCAGGTCGGAAACGGAGTAGACGGCAACCCGGTCATGGGTGCAGTGCGGCCCGGACGGCCGCGACCAGCGCACCCACCAGCAGCGCCGCGACCGGAGCCGCCGACAGGCTGTAGCCGAGCGAGCGCTTGCCCGGATCCTTCACGTAAGAGAAAAAATAAACGCAGCGTCCGATGAGGTAGATCACGCCGAGCCCTGCGGCCATCCTCGAGTTGGCGTAGAAACCGAACATCCAGATCGCCGGCACGAACACGACGAGCAGCTCCATCGTGTTCATCTGCACGCGGAAGTAGCGCTCGAAAACCTCATTGCCCGTCGTGGCGGGAGCAGGGACGTTGTATTTCTCCCTCGCCCTGCCGACGGCGGTCGCGAAAGCGAAGAATTGCAGCAGAGCGAGAACAACTATCAGGTTGACCAGGGCCATGGGGAGCCTCCGTAAGCATAGGCTTTAGGATAAACGATACCGCGTTCGACCGGGCCAAGCCGGTGCGCTGGTGGCACAATTACGCCCCATGAAGGACAAGACTCGGGGCTATGCCCACCGGATCGACCTCACCGCCGACGTGCAGACGGTCTGGCGGGCGCTGACCGACCCGGCGCTGCTTGCCGCGTGGTGCTCGCCCAAGGCCGAGATCCGCGCGCGCGCCGGCGGCCTCTTTCGGGCCTGTGTCGATCGGGTCACGGAGCTGGAAGCGCATATCGATGTCTGTGAGCCGGGCCGGCGGTTGCGGCTCATTTACCTGCCGAGCGCCGCGCTCCCCGCAGCGGACAGCGCGCTGATCGATGACTTCATCCTGGAGCCGGGCCCGGACCGGCGGGACCATCCTGCGCCTCCTGGGCTCGGGGATTCCGGGGGCACCGGAATGGGACGCGCAGTATCTGCGCTTGCGAACGGGCTGGCAGGCGGCCATGAGCCGCCTGAAGGTCGTGATCGAGAGTGCCGCCCGGCGGGAGCGGGGCGGCAGGTGACCGGCTTCATTCTCCGTGCGGTCATCAGCGCCATCGGGCTCTGGATAGCGACCCGATGGGTACCCGGGATCCGGATCGACAATGCCGGCACGCTGGTACTCGCCGGCATCCTGCTCGGCGTCGTGAACGCCATCGTGCGGCCGATACTGATCATCCTGACCCTGCCGATCACCATCGTCAGCCTCGGGCTGTTCCTGCTGGTCGTCAACACGGCGATGGTGGCGCTGGTCGCCTTGATACTGCCGGGCTTCCAGATCTATGGCGGCTTCTCATCAGCGTTCGCGACATGGCTCATCGTCTGGATCACCGGCTGGCTCGGCTCCCTGCTGATCGGCCCCCAGGGGAAGATAGACGTGCACGTCCGCAGGCTTTAAGGTACTGACGTGACCGGCAACCGCCCCCTCGAATTCCCTGCGGCTGAAGTTCTGCGGCCTGGACTTCGCTTCCCCGATCGTGCTCCTTTCCGGCTGCGTCGGCTTCGGCGAGGAGTACACCCGCATACAGGGCTTCTCCAACCGGGATGCGGGCGCGGTGGTGCTGAAGGGGACCACCCTTGGCTCCCGGCTCGGCAATCCGCCGCATCGCGTGTACGAGACGCCTGCCGGAATGCTCAACGCCATCGGCCTGCAGAACCCGGGCGCCGAGCACGTCGTGCGCCGCATCCTGCCGGCGCTGGATTTCGGCGAGACGCGTTTCATCGCCAACGTTTCCGGGTCCACCGTGGAGGAATACGCCGCGGTCACCCGCCTCTTCGACCAGTCGCCCATCGACGCGATCGAGATCAACATCTCCTGTCCCAACGTCAAGGAGGGCGGCGTCGCGTTCGGCAACTATCCCGACATGTCGGCGCAGGTGGTGGCGGCCTGCCGCCGGGTCACCAACAAGCCGCTGATCACCAAGCTCTCGCCCAATCAGACCGACATCCGCGAGAACGCGCGGCGCTGCATCGAGGCGGGTACGGATGGGCTGGCGGTCATCAACACGATGATGGGCATGGCCATCGACGCGCGCAGCCGCCGCCCGATCATCGGCAACATCCAGGGAGGCCTGTCGGGGCCGGCGATCAAGCCGATCGCGCTGCTCAAGGTGCATCAGGTCTACGAAGTCGCGAAGCCGCACGGCATTCCGATCATCGGCCAGGGCGGCATCACCACCGCCACGGATGCGGTGGAGTTCCTGATCGCGGGCGCGACCGCGGTCGGCATCGGCACGGCGCTGTTCTACGACCCCTTCGTCTGCAAGAAGGTGAATGAGGGGATCGCCGATTACCTGCGGGAGAGCGGCCTCGAGAGCGTCGCGGCGCTGGTAGGCACCTTGCGCACCGGCAAAGAGGTTCAGGACGCCCCGGTATCGGGCTGAGCAGCGGTCGGGCTCGTCCCGCGCTCATTCCCAACTCCTTCAGCTTGCGGGTGAGCGTATTGCGGCCCCAGCCGAGAATCCTCGCGGCCTCCTGGCGATGGCCCTGAGTGCGCTTCAGGGCCGCGCGGACCAGGATGCGCTCCAGCGCGGGCAGCGCCAGCTCCAGCAGCGGCCGCTTGCCCCCGAGGACGTGGCGGTCGGCCCAGGCCGCCAGGGCTTTCTCCCAGTCGGCATCACCGTCGGCCGCGCCGGCGGCAGAGTATCTCGGACGGCAGATCCTCGACATGGATCTCCCTGCCGGGCGCCAGGACCGAGAGGCGACGGCACAGATTCACCAGCTCGCGAACGTTGCCCGGCCAGCCGTAGCTGGACAACTTCGCTTCCGCCTCCGTGGCGAGCGCTTTGCGCTCCACGCCGAGGTCGTGGGCCGCCAGCCTGAGATAGTGGGCGAGCAGGTCCGGAATATCCTCCGCGCGGGCGCGCAGCGGCGGCAGCTCCAACCGTATGACATTGAGGCGGTGGTAGAGGTCCTCGCGGAAAAGGCCGCGAGCGACACGCTCCTGCAGGTTCTGATGCGTCGCGGCAATGACGCGTACATCCACGCGAATGGGTGTTTGTCCGCCCACCCGATAGAACTCGCCTTCGGCCAACACGCGCAGCAGACGGGTCTGCAGGGGCGTCGACATGTCGCCGATCTCATCGAGAAACAGCGTGCCGCCGTCGGCCTGCTCGAAGCGCCCGCGGCGCTGCGCATCGGCACCGGTGAATGAGCCCTTCTCGTGGCCGAACAGCTCCGACTCCAGCAGGTCCGCGGGAATCGCCGAGGTGTTGAGAGCGATGAAAGGCTTGCCGGCGCGCGGGCTGTGATCGTGCAGGGCGCGCGCCACCAGCTCCTTGCCGGTACCGGACTCGCCCGTGATCAGCACCGTGACGCTGGAGCGGGAAAGCCGTCCAATGCCGCGAAACACCTGCTGCATGGCGGGCGCGGTGCCCAGAAGCTCCGGAATGCGGGGCATGACGGCCGGTTTCGGCACCACTCTGACCGACAGCACTGGCGGCGCGCCGGACGAGCGCCACCGCCTGATCGATGTCGAAGGGCTTCGGCAGGTACTCGAAGGCGCCGCCCTCATATGCCGACACGGCGCTGCCGAGATCCGAGTGCGCGGTCATGACGATGACGGGAAGCGCGGGCCGGGTATCGCGAATCCGCCGCAACAGCGTCAAGCCCGACTGGCCCGGCATCCTGATGTCGGTCATCAACACGTCCGGCGCCTCACGCCGCAGCGCCTCCAGCGCGGGCTCCGCCGCTTCGAACGCGCGCGGCGTCATGCCGCCGTTGCGCAATGCGCGTTCCAACACCCAGCGAATGGACGCGTCATCGTCGACGAGCCAGACACGCAGAGCAACGGCGTCGTAGATTTGTCATGCAGGCTCCTCCAGCGGCAACAGCAGTGTGAACACGGTACGTCCGGACTCGCTCTCGAATTCGACCAGGCCGCCGTTGCGGGACACGAGCTCCTGCGCCACCGCCAGACCGAGACCGGTCCCATCCGGACGACCGGTGACCAGCGGATAGAAGATGCTCGCGCGCAGCTCCGCAGGAACGCCGGGGCCATCGTCCTCCACCTGCACCACGGCCACGAGGCGGTGGCGGGCCGAACCTATGCTGACATTGGAGAGAGCGCGCGTGCGCAGCACGATCCGCCCGCGGGCTGCGAGCGCCTGCATGGCGTTGCGCGCCACGTTGAGCAGCGCTTGAATGATCTGATGACGGTCGAGGACGGCGTTGGGCAGGCTCGGGTCGTAGTCGCGCTCGATCTGGATCGCGGGGCCTGCCTCCGCCCGCAGCAGGTGGTAGACGTGCTCGCAAACCTCGTGCACGTTGAGCGACGCCTTCTGCGGCACGCGTTTCGGGCCCGCCATGGAATCGACCAGCGCCGGCCAGGCGGTCCGCCTCGCCGATGATGACCTGGGTGTATTCCTTCAACTCGGCGCCCGGCAGCTCGCGCTCGAGCAGTTGGGCCGCGCCGCGCAGGCCGCCGAGCGGGTTTTTGATCTCGTGGGCGAGCTGGCGGATCATCAGGCGACTGCCGTCCAGACGCGCGATCAGGTCGTTCTCGCGCGAGATGCGCTGCCGTTGGGTGGTGTCGGCCAGCTCGAGCAGCAGATGGGTGCCGGTGACCTGGCCTTCGAGCGGTGTGATGGTGACATCGAGTGTGCGCGGATCCCGGGGCAGGCCGGCGGGTCGGATGGTGAGCTCGCGGTCGGCGATGCTTTCACCCGCCTGCGAGCGCACGGCGCAGGATGCCGGTCAGGCCGTTGCCGTCGTAGAGAAAATCGGAGAAGGGCCGGCCGCGCGCCTTGTTGAGGCTGAAGGCCAACAGATCCTGCGCGGCTACGTTGGCGTAGATGGCGCAGAGCTGAGCGTCCAGGACGATGATGCCGGTCGCGAGGGTGTCGAGAAGATCGGCGGGATCGAAATGCGACAGCGCCGACGGCAGGTTGTACTCAGCGGCCACGGGACCCTCCGTCCCATGCCCGCCGGCCCGCTAACGCGGGTGTACGGGGTTGTGCGGATTCGCGATCGAAGGCTGATGCACGAAGAAAGTGACGCTGGTCGTCTCGCAGACGATCTGGCCGGTGTTGTCCTCGATCACCGCCTGCACGGAGTGCTGACCACGGACCACCGGAAAGGTGAAGGAGGTGCTGCCGCCCTGGATCTGCTTGCCGTCGACGAACAGGTGGACCTGATCGCCGGCGCGCAACGGCGGCGAAGTCTGCACCACCGCGGTCGCGTTGTAGACGTTCATCAGCATCTGCTGATCCGCGGGCTGGGTGATCGAGCAATTGTCGTAGGCCGGGCCGCCGGCGGGCTGGGGCTGGGTGGGTGCCGAGGAGCCCTGCGGCGCCAGCGGCAGCGACGAGAAAGTCTGCGCGCCGCGAACTTCCAGTTTCTGGGCGTTGGGGTGCGGCTGGTCGCTGTAATGGACCACGCCCTGGGCGTCGACCCACTTGTAGACCGTCGTGGTGCCGTTGTCCGCGAGCGCGGCGGCGCAAAGCAGGCCGAGGCTCCCCAGGGCCGCCGCGGTCGTCCGGATTAAGGTAAATCGCGTGTGGCGCATAGGGGCCGAGCATAGCCCGATGCGGAGCCGGGGACAAAGGAACCGGGTTCCAGAAAAGGGGCCGGACCCCCTCGAGCCGGCGGCCGGAGCCTTCCCTGGATGCCAGGGAGGCTCCGGTGCCGGCTGAGGGGGCATCTATCTTCATGGCCCGTCCTGCCGATCAGCAGCTGTAGTAGAGCTCCATCTCCATGGGATGGGTCGCCATGCGGAACCGCGTCATTTCCTGCATCTTCAGGCCGATGTACGCGTCGATCACGTCATTGGTGAACACCCCGCCGCGGGTGAGGAACTCGCGGTCCTTGTGCAGGTGCTCGATGGCCATGTCGAGCGAGTGGCAGACGGTCGGGATGTGCTTGGCCTCCTCCGGCTCCAGGTCGTAGAGATCCTTGTCGGCCGGGTCGCCGGGGTGGATCTTGTTCTGGATGCCGTCGAGCCCCGCCATCATCATGGCCGCGAAGGCGAAGTAGGGGTTCGCGCAGGGAATCCGGGAAGCGTACCTCGATGCGGCGCGCCTTCGGGTTCGACACCCACGGAATGCGGATCGAGGCCGAGCGGTTGCGCGCGGAGTACGCCAGCATCACGGGCGCCTCGAATCCCGGCACCAGACGCTTGTAGCTGTTGGTGCCGGCGTTGGTGAAGGCGTTGAGCGCCCGCGCGTGCTTGATGATGCCGCCGATGTAGTAGAGGGCAACATCCGAGAGGCCGCCGTACCTGTCGCCCGCGAAGAGCGCCTTGCCTTCCTTCTGCAGCGACTGGTGAACGTGCATGCCGCTGCCGTTGTCGCCGACCAGCGGCTTCGGCATGAAAGTCGCGGTCTTGCCGTAGCGGTGGGCCACGTTGAGCACCGCGTACTTGAGGAGCTGCACCTGGTCGGCCTTCTGCACCAGCGTGCCGGCGCCGATGCCGATCTCGCTCTGGCCGCCGGTGGCGACCTCGTGATGATGCACTTCGACCATGAGGCCGAGCTCCTCGCAGGCGAGACACATCGCGGAGCGGATGTCCTGGAACGCATCGACCGGCGGCACCGGGAAGTAGCCGCCTTTGACTGCCCGGGCGGTGGCCGCGATTGCCTTCGGTGTACTCCGTACCGGAGTTCCATGCGCCCTGCGCGGAGTCGATGGAGTAGAAGCAGCCGCGCATGTCGTTGCCGTAGCGCACGCTGTCGAAGATGAAGAACTCGTTCTCCGGGCCGAAGAGCGCGTTGTCGGCGATGCCCGTCGACTTCAGGTACGCCTCGGCGCGCTTGGCCAGCGAGCGCGGGTCGCGCTCGTAGCCCTGCATGGTGGCCGGCTCGATCACATCGCACCGGATGTTGACCGTCGCGTCCTCGAAGAACGGATCGATGACCGCCGTGTTGGCTTCCGGCATGAGGATCATGTCCGACTCGTTGATCCCCTTCCATCCGGCTATGGAGGAGCCGTCGAACATCTTGCCGTCGCGGAACAGATCCTCGTCGACGAGCCGCGCCGGAATGGTCACGTGCTGCTCCTTGCCGCGCGTATCCGTGAATCGCAGGTCCGCGAATTTGATTTCTTTTTCTTTGATCAGCTTGAGCACATCGGCCGGTGTCATATCTCCTCCGGAAGAAATAAAGGATGGTGCCCGCCGGGCGGATCGAGTCTCCCGGGAGCAGGTGGCGGCGCGCTGGGTCAGTGCAGGCGCTGTGCCAACCTTGGCCGCGCGGCGGATCAAGGAGTTAGCGATCGAAGAGCGGAGCCAATGCACCACCGTGGTGCGAATCGCCTCATTTTGGCACCAATCTGGTGCAATACCAAGCCATGAGAGCCCGGCATAGGCGGTCCGGGCCCCGCAATACGCCTCGTTTTAGTGCAGATCGCCGGCTCCGCCGGCGCGGTTTCGGCGGGATATACTCGCCGGCTCTTTTGTGCGTTCGCTCCCACCCATGAGAATCGGCATCGGCGCCCCGCACCTTCCAGGAGCTGATCTTCGCGTTGCAGCGCTACTGGTCGGAGCGCGGCTGCGTGGTGCTGCAGCCCTACGACATGCAGGTCGGCGCCGGCACCTTCCACACGGCCACCTTCCTGCGATCCATAGGACCGGAGCCGTGGAGCGCCGCCTACGTCCAGCCCTCGCGCCGCCCGGCCGACGGCCGCTACGGCGACAACCCTTTCCGGCTGCAGCACTATTACCAGTTCCAGGTCGTGATCAAGCCCTCGCCGCTCGACATCCTGGAGCTCTATCTCGGGAGCCTGCGCGCACTCGGCTTCGACCCGCTGGTGCACGACATCCGCTTCGTCGAGGACAACTGGGAATCGCCGACCCTGGGCGCCTGGGGGCTCGGCTGGGAAGTGTGGCTGAACGGCATGGAGATCACCCAGTTCACTTACTTCCAACAGGTCGGCGGCCTCGACTGCCGGCCGGTGACGGGCGAGATCACCTACGGCCTCGAGCGGCTCGCCATGTATCTGCAGGGAGTGGAGAGCATCTATGACATCGTGTGGACCGACGGCCCGCTGGGAAGAGTGACCTACGGCGACGTGTTCCATCAGAACGAGGTCGAGCAGTCGCGCTACAACTTCGAGCGGGCCGATGTCGCGACGCTGCTGCGCCACTTCGACGATCACGAGCGCATCTGCAGGGAGCTGCTCGAAGGCGGCCTGGCGCTGCCCGCGTATGAGCAGGTGCTGCAGGCCTCGCACACTTTCAACCTGCTGGACGCGCGCCGCGCGATCTCGGTGACGGAGCGGCAGCGTTACATCCTGCGCATGCGCGCGCTCGCGAGCGGCGTGGCGCGGGCTTACTACGAGAGCCGACAGGCGTTGGGCTTTCCGCTGGTCGCGCGCATGAGCGCCGCCGAAAAGCGCGACTTCCTGGTCGAGATCGGCACCGAAGAGCTGCCGCCCAAGGCGCTGCGTGTCCTGGAACAGGCGTTTGCCGCGGAGCTCGGCTCCGGGCTGGCGAAGGCCGGCCTGAAGCATGGCGAGGTGCGCTCCTTCGCGACGCCACGGCGGCTGGCGGTTCTGATTCGACGGCTGGCGGCGCGTCAGCCGGACCAGAAGATCGAGCGGCGCGGACCGCCCGTGAGCGCGGCATTCGATGCCGAGGGTCTGCCGACGCGAGCCGCACAATCCTTCGCGGCCACCTGCAAGACCTCCATAGAGGAGCTGCAACGCCGCGATGAGGGCAAGGGCACATTCCTTTATTACGTCGGCGTCAAAGCCGGGGCTGCCACCGTAGAGCTGCTGCCCGGGTCTGGTGCAGAGTGCCCTCGATGCGTTGCCGATTCCGCGCCGCATGCGCTGGGGCGCGGGCGAGGCGCAGTTCGTTCGCCCCGTTCACTGGATCGTGATGCTGTATGGGAAGGAAGTCGTGCCGGCGAACCTTCTCGACACCAGCTCCGGCAACCTCACCCGGGGTCACCGCTTCCACGCGCCGAAGCCGCTCCGTCTGTCGAGCCCCAGCGTCTACGAGCGAACGCTGCGCGGGCGAGGTTACGTCGTGGCCGACTTCGAGGCGCGACGCTCGCTGATTCGCGACGGTGTTGCGGCGGTCGCGACTGGCCTGGGAGGCCGGCCGCTGATGAGCGATGCGCTGCTGGATGAGGTCACGGCGTTGGTGGAATGGCCGGTGCCGCTCGCCGGCCGCTTCGAGGAGCGCTTCCTGTCGCTGCCGCGCGAGGTGCTGATCTCGACTCTGGAGGATCACCAGCGTTACTTTCCGGTGGAGGGCGCGGACGGCGGCCTGCTACCCCACTTCATCACCGTAGCCAACATCGAGAGCCGCGATCCCGCGAAGGTCGTCGAAGGCAACCAGCGTGTCGTGCGGCCACGGCTCGCCGACGCGGCGTTCTTCTGGGAGCAGGACCGCAAGTCTCCGCTTGCCGCGCGCGCCGAAGGGCTGGCGAAAGTCACCTTCCAGGCGAAGCTCGGCTCTCTCGGCGACAAGACGCGGCGGGTCGCGGCGCTGGCGGTGGACATCGCGGAGGCTCGCGCAGTCCAACACCCACGACGGCAACGGGGTCGCGCAGGCGCGGCGCGCGGCGGAGCTCTGCAAATGCGACCTCCTGACCGCGATGGTCGGCGAGTTCCCGGAGCTTCAGGGCATCATGGGCACCTATTACGCCCTCGCCGATGGCGAAGCGGCCGAGGTTGCCAATGCGATCCGGGAGCACTACCAACCGCGCGGCGCCGGCGATGCGCTGCCGGTCACCGCGGCCGGCATCACCCTGGCGATCGCCGACAAGCTGGACACCCTGGCGGGCATTTTCGCCATCGGAGAGAAGCCGACGGGAACGAAGGATCCGTTCGGACTGCGCCGCGCGGCGATCGGCATCGTCCGCATCCTCATCGAGAAGCGGCTGGAGCTGGATGTGGCCCGGCTGTTGGAACGCGCCGTGACGCGGGTGCGCGCGGATATCGAGAAGTCGGCGGCAGCCGCCGGCAAGCCGGCCCCGGTGCTCGCGACCAGCGAGCATCGCGGCCGAGGTCTATGGCTACATCCTCGAGCGGCTGCGTGCCTATTACCTCGAGCGCGCCGCCGCAACCATCACCACGGAAATGTTCGATGCCGTGCTCGCGAGCCGCCCGGCATCGCCACTCGACTTCGACGCGCGCCTCGAGGCGCTCAGTACCTTCCTGACTCTACCGGAGGCCGCCATCCTGACCGCCGCCAACAAGCGCGTCGCCAACATCCTGCGCAAGGCGGGTGAGAGCGCGCCGCCGGAGATCGATCAGGAGGCCCTGCGGCTTGCTGCGGAGCGGCAGCTGTTCGGGGCGATGCAGGAACGGCGCGACGGCGTCGCGGCTGCCGCGGCCCGCAAGGATTATGCCGGCGCGCTCGCGCTGCTCGCACAGCTGCGTCCATCGGTGGACGCGTTCTTCGACCAGGTGATGGTCATGGATGAGGACCCGAAGCTGCGCGCCAACCGGCTGGCGTTGCTTGCCCGCATGCGTGAATTGTTCGCGGGCGTCGCGGACCTGTCGCGACTGCCGGGCTGAGCGGCGCGGCCATGCAATTCCTGGGCTCGGTCTTCTTCACGGGATTCTTCTTCGTCTGGACGTTCTGTTACTCCATCTTCTTCGTCATCGCCTGCTCGCTGCTTCCCTTCCGGCACCGGTTCAGGCTGGCGCGGGTGTGGGCATGGGTGCTGCTGACGGCGCTGAAGTGGACCTGCAGACTGGATTACCGGGTCGAGGGCGCGGAGCGCCTGCCCGCGGGCAATCACATCGCGCTGTGGAAGCACTCCTCCTCGTGGGAGACGCTCGCGATGAACATGGTCTTCCCCCGCCAGGTCTGGGTGCTCAAGCGCGAGCTGCTCTGGGTTCCCGTGGTGGGATGGGGAATCCGGCAACTCCATGCCATCGCCATCGATCGCAAATCGGGACACTCGGCCGTATCGCAGGTGATCTCTCAGGGGCGGCAGCGCCTGGCCGAAGGCGACTGGATCATGGTGTTTCCCGAGGGCACGCGCATGCCGTTGGGGGAGACGCGTCGCTACGGAGTCAGCGGCGCCCTGTTGGCCGCGGACACCGGCAAGCTCATCGTCCCCGTCGCGCACAACGCCGGCCACTATTGGCCGCGGCGGGGAGTTCTCAAGAAGCCGGGAACCATCCGGGTCGTGATCGGTGAGCCGGTCGCCGCCGACGGCCGCGACGTTCGCGAGGTGAACCGCGAGATCCAGGAGTGGATCGAGGCCACCGTGGCCGCCCTCCAGGCATAGTGCCGTCAGGTCGAGGCGGCGCGCCGCACGCCGGCGGTGGAAATCCACGCGTAAGCCGCGCCCGAGAGTTGGGCGATGCCTCCCAGGATCATCGCGCACCGCAGGCCTTCGGGGCCGCCTCTGAAAGCCGCGTAGACCGCCCCGAGCGCCGCGACGCCGACCGTTGCTCCCACCATCCGCGCAACGTTGATCAGCGCGGAGGCGGTGCCGGAGCGGGCGGCGGGCACCGCACCGACGGCCTCGGCCATCAACGGCCCGGTTGCCAAGCCCATGCCGACCCCGGTGAGCGTGAGCCCGATCTCCGCGAACCAGAGCGTCGCCAGATCGGCGGTCAGGCCGATCAGGAGCAGGCCGACACCGATGATGGCGACGCCGCCGGCAGTCATGAAGCGCGCTCCCAACCGCTCGGTGAGCTTCCCCGAGAACGGCGAGACGATGACGAACACCAACGCCATGGGGATCAGCGCAATCCCCGCGCTCGTCGCGCTGAGCCCACGCGAGCTCTGCCACAGCAGCGGCAGCAGGAAGATGACACCGTACATGCCGAAGGTCATGGCCGTCGTGGCCACCGAGGCCGCGGAAAACGTCTTCGACGAAAACAACTCGAGCGGCACGAGCGCCGCCGCTCCGATACTCCTCTCGGCGAGAATGAACGACACGATGCAGAAGATGGCCACGGCGACGGCAATCAGCGCGGACCAGACACTGGCGTGAGCCTCGATGGCCGCGAAGGCGACGGCGCCGAGCCCGATGGCACCGAGTGTCTGGCCGCGTGTATCGAAGCTGCGGCCCTGCGGATCCGCCGATTCCGACAGGGTGAGCGGCGCCAGGGCGACGGCCGCGAGGCTGACGGGAACGACCACCAGGAAAATGCTCCGCCAGTCGAATCGCTGGATGAGTACTCCGCCAAGCGTGGGCCCGATGGCGAGCGCCAGCCCGTTGCACGCCGCCCAGATGCCGAGCGCCCGGCCGCGCTCACGGGAATCGACCCATATGACACGCGTGATGGCGAGAGAGGCGGGAATCAACAGCGCGGCGCCGACGCCTGCGACTGCCCGCGCGCCGATCAATACACCGACCGACGGTGAGAACGCGGCGAGGAGCGACGCCGCGGTGAAAATCCCGGCCCCGATGATGAAAATCCTGCGGCGGCCGAGCAGATCGGCCAGTAATCCGCCGCTGAGCAGCAGGACCGCATAGGTCAGGTTGTAGGCATCGACCACCCATTGCAGGGCATCGACACTGGCGTGGAAATAGGCGCCGATCCGGTGGGTGCCCAGGTTGACGACGGCGGTGTCGATCTGCGCGACCAGTACTGCCAGGCACAGCGTGAGCAGTGCCGGAAAATGGCTCAGCGCGACGCGCCGGCCCCCTTTGTGCTGCATGGTGGTATCCAAGAGTGCTTCCTCCTCGTGTGTCCGCAAGAGGGAAGAAAGCGTACCTCCCGCAAGGTCGAGGACGTTTCGACGGGTATCGAAGCTTACCGGCCGGGCGGGTGGTACCGTAGCCTCATGGTCCAACCGAGTCATTCCGAGCTTTCCGGCTTCTCCGGCACTGCATTCCTGCTGGCCGACCCGGCGCGTGCCGTCATGCTCACGGCACTGCTCAATGGAGGCGCATTACCCGCGGGCGAGCTGGCCTACGCGGCCCGGGTGACGGCCCAGACCGCGAGCTCTCACCTGGCGAAGCTGTTGCGCGGCGGCCTGCTCGCGCTCGAGATCGAGGGCAGGCATCGCTATTACCGGCTGGCGGGTCCGCATGTGGCGCAGGCGCTGGAGGTTCTGGCCGCGATTCGGCCGGATACCCCGATCCGCCGCCGCGCGCTCAGCCCCGAGGCGCAGCGGTTGCGGTTCTGTCGCAGCTGTTATGACCATCTGGCCGGGCGGCTCGGAGTGGCCCTGACACAGGCACTGGAGGAGCGCGCCTACCTGCGCCCGCTGGAGAACAAGCGGCTGGAGGTCACGCCGGCCGGCTCGGAGTGGCTGACGAGTCTCGGAGTCGACCTGGCAGGGCTCAAGCCGTCACGCGGCGGGCTCGCGCGCCAGTGTCTCGATTGGACGGAGCGGCAACACCATATCGCGGGCCCGCTCGGAGTCGAGCTGCTGAGCGTGCTCTGCGCCTCAGGATGGCTGCGGCGCGGACGGGAGAGTCGCGCTGTCGAGGTGTTACCGAAGGGCCGGCGGGAGCTGCGTGCTCAGCTTGGAGTCGACGTCGACCACGTCGGCTGAGCGGGCATGCGGTAAGGCAGGATCGCGGCAAATGCGCCGCCATAGAGCGCCGCGGACGCGAGGCTGAAAGTCAACAGGATCGAGACCGTGGTCGGCTGTTGCGAGCCAACGTGCGTGCCGGCGGCAAGCAGCAGGCCGAGGAGGAAGCCGCCGATTGCGAACCCCGTCTGCTGCACGAACACGAAAATGCCGAATATCGCCCCCTCGCGCCGCTCGCCCGTGCGCGCCTGATCGAGGTCCGCCGTGTCGGGCGCCATGGCATTCGGCAACAGCCGGGCGCCCGTGTTGGACAGCCCGTAGAGCACCATGAAGGGATACATGAGGATGGCGTGCTGGCGTGTGATCCACAAAGGCAAGACGCAGCAGAGCGCATTGAGGGCGAACGCCGCGCGGCACAGCGGGATCTTCCCCAGACGATTGGCGGCACGCCACCACAGCGGCGCCACCAGGATGCCGGTGATGGAGCCCCACGGATAGAATTTCATGACCGCGGACGGACTGTCGCCGAGGATCCGGGTCAGATAAAAAGTGAGCGCGCCGCTGAACACGGTGTCGCCGAGATTGACGAAGAGAAAGCTGGCGGCGAGCCAGGCCAGCGGCCGATTGGCCGCCAGTGTGGCGAGCTGGGCGCCCAATCCATGCTTGCGGCCATGCTCGGGGCCGCGGCTCGGGCTCGGGCGCCCCCGCGGTCGCGAAAAAAGCCGCCACGCCGCTGATGATGATCGCCGCGCCAAAAGCTGTGCCGAGCACGCCGTAGCCCTTTGCCCCCGGGAAGCGCCCGAGCAACCACGGCCCGATCGACAGCGTCAGCAGGACCGCGCCGCGCGCCACGATCTCGCGGTAGCCTGCGAGGCGCGTACGTATCGTCTGATCGCGCGAGATCTCCGTGAGCATGGTGGCGTACGGCACCTGGTAGAGCGACAGGCCCGTGTTGTTGAGGAGGAAGACGGCGCTGAACCAGAGAATGTCGAGCACCGAAGCCCGTCCGGGAGGCAGATTGAACAGGGCGGCGAAGCAGACGCCCCAGAATATCGCGCCGCCCAGCAGGTACGGCCGCCGACGGCCGAAGCGCGTGCGCGTCCGATCGGAAACGATCCCGGAGATCGGATCCGCAACGACATTCCAGATGCGCGGAACGAGCAACGCGAGGCCGGCCCACAGCGGCGGGAAGCGCAGCACGTTGATCGCGAAGAAGAGCAGATAGATGGTCGAGATGGCCGCATAACAGGCGAGTCCGATTTCACCGCTCGCCCAGCCGAATCCCGACCAGTCGGGCCGCCGTGAGGTCCCGGTCCCCGGCACGGTCATCATCACTGCGTGAGCGACGCCACGAAGCGGTCGATCTCCGCCTCCGTGTTGTAGAAGTGCGGCGAGGCGCGCACGATCGAGTCCCGATCCTCGACGAAAATCGACTCCTGGGCCAGGCGCGCCACCACCGCTGCCGCATCGTCGCGACGGACGGAGACGATTCCGGCGGTGGTGGCGCGCGGGGTCAACACCTCGAAGCCGTGGCGCAGCAACTGTTCGGAGAGCTGGCGCGTGAGCTGCGCCACCTGGCGGAAAATGGGCTCCCACCCCAGCGAGCCGAGGAAGGCGAGCGAGGCGCCGAGCGCGTAAATGCCCGGGTAATCCAGATGCCCGTATTGCGGATCGCGGCTCGGCCACTCGTTGGCGTAGCCGCGAAATGGCGGTGTCCACTCGCGCGCCAGTCGCTCGCTCAACGTCATGAAACCCAGGCCGAAGCCGCAGAGCAGCCACTTGAACGAGGAGCCGCAGTACGCATCGGCGAGTGCGGCGCGCACCGGTATGGCGCCAACGGCCTGCACGCCATCGACGATCAACCAGGCGCCGCTCGCCCGGCAGGCGGCGCCGATCTGCTCCAGATCCACCCGCGTCCCGGTGCGCCAGTGGACGTGAGACACGGCGACGGCCTGCGCATCGGCGGCCGCCTGCGCGATCGCGGCGCTGCGCTCGGCTTCGGCCGGAATATCGATGGGTGTAATGTCCACTCCCGATTTGCGCAGCGCGAGGCAGGCCTGCCAGACGGATGGGAATTCATCGGCGGCAATCGCGATCCGGCTGCCGGGCGCCAGCGGCAGCCCCAGGCACGCCAGATTCAAAGCCTCCGTCGCACTGCCGGTGAAGGATACGGCGTCCTCCTGAACATTCAACAGCGCGGCCAGACTCGCACGCGCTCGCGCGGCGATTGCAACCCAATCACCGCGACCGCAGATGCCGCGCAGCTTCGCTTCGTAGAAAGCGGCCGATGCCTGCCCCAGCCCTTTCCAGGCGAGCCCGGCGGTGGCGGTGTTGAGATAGACCGCCTCGTTGACGAAAGGGAAGTAGTCCCGGGCCGCTTCGAGAGCCGACGCGGGCTCGGGGGCCATCACTGTCTGCCCCCGGTGATGA
Source organism: uncultured Pseudomonadota bacterium (assembly GCA_963726045.1). GTDB lineage: Bacteria > Pseudomonadota > Gammaproteobacteria > Steroidobacterales > Steroidobacteraceae > 13-2-20CM-66-19. Next base: position 360,682 of record CAVSAZ010000004.1, on the reverse strand, counting down.
AACCGCGAATGGCCGTCATCACCTCGGGTTTCGCCTCGAGCATGTGGCCGCCGTCGAAGTAAGCGATGTGCAGCCGATCGCGCGGAATATCCGTCTGGTCGAGGACGTAGCGCGTATCGGCCACCTGTGTCTGAGTGTCGTATCTACCCTGCACGACCAGCAGCGGCAGGTGCGGGTCGGCTCGCATCTCCTGGGCCAGGGTCACCTCCAGAGACGGCGCTCCGCTGGTGCGGAAATTCCAGGACTCGAATACCTGCATGCCGTTGGGAGTGAGGATCTGGTAAGCGCCCAGTCCATGCACCCGCAGCTCGCTGCTCACGTAGCGCGCGATGCCCGCGGAATAAGCGATATACCCGTCCTTGGGCCGCCTGGAGCCGGCGCGGGATGTCCACAGGCCGTTGTTGCCATCCAGGACCAGGCCCTGCTCCTGCAGCAGCGCGGTGGCGAAATCTCCCGTCTCGATCGTGTGATGCGCGACGAAGTAACTCACCGGAATGCCGCTCAGCGCCGGCAGGCGTGCGATGATTCGCCGCCGCGTGGCCGCATCGAGCCGCGGCCCGAGCATCAGCGCGCCGACATACTGCGTGCGCGCAAACAGGTCGGCCTTGTCGACCGCCTGCTCCCAGGTCTGGTGTTTGTTGTCGATCCTGCCGTAGTGCCACGCCATGGAAGCCGCTGTCGGTAGGCGCAGCGCGTCCCAGATCGGGTCGGGAGTTCCGTTGCCGCGGCCGAACGTGATCGCGAAGCCCCCCAGCATGAGGCCCGCCACGACGACCGTGGGCTTACTGCGGGCGAGATCGCGCACGACCGCGACGCCGCGCATGCTGCCGTAGCTCTCGCCGTAAACGTACACCGGCGAGCCAAGGCGCCCGTGCCTGCGCAGCCACCACGCGATGAGCGCGGTCACCTCGTCGGAATCGCCGTCGACGGAGTGAAACTGTTCGGGCGAGACGCCGGGCAGCGTGTGGCTCCAGCCGGTATCGGTGGGATCTATGAACACCAGGTCGGCCACATCGAGCGGGCTCTGGAGGTTGTCGATGAGCGGTGTTGCCGGGTTGGCAGTGCCCGCCGGAGTGCAATCGCGAAGGATCCTGGGCCCCAGGGAGCAGAGGTGCAGGAACACCGAGGAAGCGCCCGGGCCGCCATTGAAGATGAACATGACGGGCCGCGCGACCGTGTTACCGGCCCCCTCCGCAATGTAGCTGAAGGAGTAGAGATCGGCCGCAGGCACGGCGCCGGGATCCTCGACTAGTGTCTCCGCAACTGTGGCGCGATAGCGGATGTGGTGTCCGTTGAAGACGCCGCTGTGCTCGGTGCTGAAGACGTGTGATCCGTCCACTGCGGTCATGACGAGCGGAGCCAGTGGCGGTGGCGGGAACAGTTGCGAGGCGGTTTCCGCGCCAGCCGGCGCGAATGCGCCCGCCAGCAGCAGCAGCGCAAAACTCATCGATCGACACATGCGACGCATTTCCGTTCCCCCGGCGATTCGATTGGCTCCAGACACCGGACCCGCCGACGCTAGCGCGCCTCCGCCACCAGCTTCGTCACATCACGGCTCAGCTCCGCGCGTATCGCATCACTCCCCAGGTACATCGCGTGCCCGCCCGCATAACACTTGAAAGTTATGGCGTGATGCAGATCGGCAGGTAGTGCATCTTCGGTGGCCTGCCCGCGGGCGCACTGCTGGTACGGGTCATAAATTCCGACCGCCACCAGCGCTTTGAGACGTGGGTTGAACGCGAGCGCCTGCCGCAGGCCGGGCAGCGGCGGTCCGAGCTGCGGCGGCCCGGCACCCGAGGCGATCGCGGCCGCGATCGCGGCCTTCACCTGCTCGGCAGTCATCGGCGCAGTGGCATAGTTCCACTGCTCGCCAACACCCGCGGGGTATGTACCCGATGGGGCGAAGCCTCGAGTCAGGTCCTCGAGATCGATATAGGGCAGATCGGTGCGATAGCCCAGGGTCTCTCGCAAGTAATGCAGCATCTGCGGCGTGCCGGCATCGCTCGGCGGACTCGGTGCGGCGGCCATCGAGCAGATAGAGCTCCTTGCGTTTCCCCGCGAGGAGCTCCGTGCGGAACTGGTGCGGCGTGATTACGAGCGTGCGGCGATCGATAGCTGCGGGTGCAATGCCGGTGAAACGCGCGAGCTGCGCCGCGATCCGATCGCGCTCGGCGCTCGAGAGCCCGCCGATGTGGGCGAGAGCAGGTGCGTACGTCGCGCGCACCCACGTTTCGGCCGCCCGGCGCACCGTGGCCGGATCGCTGCCCAGATCGGGCGCGCTGCGGCGCCAGTAGAGTGCCGTGCTCGCCATGTCGACTGCACCGAGCGCCTGCAGCAATGACGGTGAGCCGTAGTGCCGATCGAGTCCGAAGCCGCCGGAGATCAGGATCACGCCGTTGTACGGTGACGCCCCGTTTCTCCAGCGCGTACGCGACGCTCGCGGCCCGGCCGGCTCCCCAGCTCTCGCCCGCGAGAATCACAGGAGCGCCGACAGCATCATGCAGTATCAGCCAGCAGCGTACGAACTCCGTGACCGAGGCAACATCGCCGACGGTGCCGTAGAACTCGTGCTCGTAGGCCGTGCTGGTCGGACGGCTGAACCCCGTGCCGATCGGATCGACCATGACCAGGTCGGTGGCGGCAAGCCACGTGTCGGGATTGTCGACCAACTGCGTTCCTTGCAGCAGCTTCGGGCCTGCGATGTCGAAATGCAGCCACGCGGAAGGAGCGCCCGGACCACCGTCCCATACGAACATCACTGGCCGTTTGGCCGCGGCCTTGGCTCTGTACGCCGTATAGAACATGTACCCGTGCGGCTCCCCGGTCGCGACATCACGGATGGCGATACGCCCGACCTCCGCCGCATATGCCAATTGGCTGCCGCCAATCCGCATCTCGTGGGTGGTAACGATCGGAACACCATCGGCGGGATCCGCGGGCGCGGGTCGCGGCATCGAACCTTTGAGGACCAACACCGCTACTGCCAGTGAGAGCGCGTGGCGGCCGGACTTTGTACGGCGATACGAAGCAGTCATTCGCTTACCCGGGCCCGTGAATGATGCCGACGCCTTTCACGATCTCGATGCGTGTCCCATAGGCGGCCGACATGGTTTGAAGTCGCGTCAGGATTTCGCGTGCCTGCCGCGGATCGGCAGGGCGCGGCCGGCCGTCGGTCGGCGCATGGCTCGACTCGATGATCATGGGATAGAGCCTGATCTCGCGCACCCCGCCGCTCCCGTAGGTCACGACCGGCACGACAGTCTGGAACCAGGCATCAGTGAAGCGCAGCAGCATGCCGCCAGGAACCTGGTAGCCGCGGCTGCCCCCGAATTCGAAGAAGAAACTCCCCAGGCTGTAGAAGATGGGCTTGCCCTTGTAGATCTCGATGCCACCGAGCACGTGCGGGCCATTCCTCACGACGGCATCGGCACCGGCATCGATGGCCGCGTGAAAGAGGATCGGCTCGAAGCTTGCCGGCCGTGCCGTGTCGTTGTCATCTCCCTGTGAGGGAGTCGCGTAGGGGGTGATCTCGTGAGCGTGGATGGAGAACAACACGAAGTTGGCGCGCTGACGCGCCTGGCGGACGCTGGCGATAACGGCGTGGAAATCATCGGGGTCCATCTCCCATGCGAGCCCCGATGACGGCGCGCCGCGAAAGACTGTGTCCCCCACGAACAGGTCTCCCCTTCCCTGCCCCGCGAGCGTGCTGTCGAGCTCACCCGACCACGACTGCGCCGGCGACATCACTCTGAGCCCGCTGACGATGCTTCGCAGCTGATCGAACTGCGCCTGCGGCAACAGATGAACGGCGCGCACATGCAGCGCACTGATACCCGGGCAGCCACGGGCGGAAGGGCCATAGCGGGCATTGGGTGGCGGACAGGCCACCGACATGGGCGGAAATGTCGCCGCGGTGTCCACCAGCGCGACCACGCCTCTGTGAGTGTCGAGGTACACGGGCGCCCGCGCTTGCGCCAGGGTCATGCCCGCACCCGCTTCGGCTACCCCCGCGGCGCGCAGGGACGCGAGAGTCGCGACCAGCCCCTCCGTGCCCCAGTCCGTGGCGTGATTGTTGGCTTTGGAGACGAGGGTGATGCCGAGAGACTCGAGATCCCTGGCGACGGCGGCCGGTGCGATCGGATAGCCGCCGCCCGTCTCCGGCGCCTGCCAGCCCCCGAAGCCGGCCAGATCGAACAGCGACCCCTCCAGGTTGGCAAAGCCCAGATCGGCGTTGCGGAAATGTCGGGCCACGGCCTGCAGCTTGCGGTCGGGAGCTCCTGCGAGACTATGGTTCGGACCGATGAGGTCACCAGCCGCGGCAAAGCTGAAACCGTTCTCTACGTGCTGCGCCGCCACCGTGACGGAGGCGCCCGCGGCGAGCAGTACCGCCAGCGCGCGCGCCCTGACGCCGCCTCTTCGATTCCATCGCCCCGGCAACGACATCGGCTCCCCTTTTCTCTAGCGGCCGACGAACTTTCGCAGCGCCGCCGTGAACATCGGCATCGTATCCGGTGCCGTGTAGGCACTGTGCGGGCCCGGCAGCAGGAGCGCAGTCAGACGGTTGGCGGGGATGCCGTCCTGGTTTATCGTGTAGCGTGCCAGATCAGCCGGGCAGGTCAGATCGTAAAGCCCCTGCACCCACATCAGGCGCAGATCGGGCTGTGCCTTCATCGCGTCGCTCACCGCGGCCACGGGGTCGAAGTCATGGTCGTAAGCCCACTGTGAGTTGGCGATGAAGTTGATGCTGTAGTACTCCTGCGTGGTCGGAAAGTGCAGCTGCTGCTCGATGTAGGCGCCGATCTTGGTGTTCTTGAGGATACCCATGCTGGCGGCCGTCAGGTGCTTGGAGCCGAGGAGCTTCTTGGGCAGCGCCCCGAGCGCGGGATCGTCGATGGCACCCTGACCATTGGCGAGCAGCGGGCCGGTGACCCGCACATCCAGCAGCCCCGTGCGCAGATGCTGATCCTTCAGCAGGTTGAACATGTAGGTGTTCTTTTCGATGCGCAGATCATCGGCCGCGATCAGGCTGGCCGGCAGCCCGACGAGCTGCGACAGGCGCTGGGCGAGCCGCGCGCGATCCGCCGCGGGCAGGCTGTTGCCCTGATAGAGCGCCGTCAGATAGTCGGTGCGGGCAAAATGCTGCGGCGTCATCGAACACCTGCTGAACCGAGCGGCCGTCGTGGGCGATCCTGTTGTGATACCACGCTCCGGCCGCCATCGTGGGGATGGCGGTCACATAGGGGACCAGGCGGCCGTCTTCCGGGACGGCGAGCGCAATCAGCACCACGCCCTCGAAGCGCAGGTGTTTGTCCTTGGCGAGCATGGTTCCAGCGCGATCGGTGCCATAACTCTCACCGACGAGGTAGCGCGGCGATGACCAGCGATGATGCACGGTCAGCCAGTGCCCGATGGCCTGGGTCACGGCGGCGGCATCGGTGGCATCCGAGTACCACTGCTTCGGATTCTCACCCGGGAAGGCACGGCTGAATCCCGTGCTCACGGGGTCGATGAAGACGAGATCGGCCGCGTCGAGCAGACTGTCGGGATTGTCCTGATAACGCCCGGAGGCCGGCAGACCCGGCTTGACGCCGGGGCCGCCGTGCGCGCTCCCGACCAGTCGCACCGGCCCGATGCCGCTGAGGTTGAGCATCGATCCCGCCGCCCCCGGGCCACCATTGAACGCGAACAGGATCGGTCGCTCGTTCGTGGCGGCGACGCCGTCTCGGGTGTAGGCCACGGTGATGACGGAGGCGCCCGGCTTGCCGTGTGAATCGTTGACGAAATTGTCCTCGACCCAGGCGGTGTACTGCACTCGAGTGCCGTTGAACTGCCCGACGTGATGGGTGATGGCCGACCTCGGCGTCGGCGCCGGAGCAGCCGGTGACGCGCCCGGGATCATTCCGAGCGCCAGCAGCGTCAGCAGCGGAATTCGCATCGCGGTCCTGCGGGCTTGCATGTCAGAAGTTCGCCGTCAGAGATACGCCTATGGTACGCGGCGTGATGATCGTCGCCTGCAGATCGCCGTTGCCGCCACCGCCCTCGGCCTGCAGGCTGGTGATGCCCCGCTTATTGGCGATATTGCGCAGGAAGAAATTGAGTGAATAGCGGCCGTCGCCGATGCCCGCGAGGAAATCGACCGTACTGTAGTCGGGGATGAAGACCTGGGGCTGCTGCGGCGACGGCGGCACGATCGAATTGAACGGTCCAGACCGATCGCCGAAATAGTCGTAGACCACCTGCGCCGAGCCCTGCCACCGCGGCGTGATGGGGAATCGCTTCTCCAGGCTGAAGCTGCCGCTCCACTTGTTGGCGTAAGGCAGCGCCGCGCCGGCCACAGCGCCGGAGCTCGGCGGTCCCGCCTGGACCATCGCGGCATCGGCATACGTGAGGGAGAGCTGCGCGGAGAAGCCATAACCGAGCAGATACTGGCCGCTGAACTGCGCGCCCTGGCTCCTCGCCTTGTTGCCGTTGACGGTGAAGCCTTCGTCGTACTCGTTGAGCGCCGACAGCTGGATGTTGGTCCAGTCGATATAGAAGAGCGCCGTCTCGAGCTCGAGCCGCCGCTCGAGGAATGCGCCCTTGTATCCGAGCTCATAGTTGACGGTCTTGTCCGGCCCGTAGGTGGCCGGCACCGCGGGCAGGACACCGTTGCTGCCGCCGGGACGGAATCCGGAGGCCACCCGCAGATAGGCCATCTGGTCCGGGGAGATGTGATAGCGGCCGGAAGCAAGGAAGGTCGTCGCACTGTCCTTCTCGCTGCTCGCCGGGGTTGGCGCACCGGCAATGAACCCGGTGGCACTCGAATAGGGAACGGCGGTGGTCTCGCTGGTATAGCGTCCGCCCGCCTCGAGATCGAACTGCGGCGAGAAGTGGTAAGTCAGCGTCACGTAGCCGGCGTAATCGTGGAAGGCGGTGGGCGGATTCACCAGCGGCGCCGACAGCACCGACTCGGGGAAGCCCGCGAAGCCCTGGCCCGTCGTCGTATCGACGTCGGTGAGAGTCTGGGCGAAACTGGTGTTCTCGCGGGTATAGTACAACCCGCCGATCCACTCGAGCGGCTGATTCGACGGCGAAGTCAGCCGGATTTCCTGGCTGAACTTGTTGGTACGGTCGCCCTGCTCCAGCGGGAAAAGCACGAACGGCGGCGTGCCGAAGATCGGACCGAAGACCTGGGTGAGATCCAGCTTGGCGTCGTACTCCGTGGTGTTGTAACCGGACAGGGACAACAGGTGAGCCCAGCCGAGATCGATATCCAGCGTGGCCGTGTAGAAGCGATATTTGCTCTGGAAGCCGTTGAAGCCGGCGCGGCCGAGGGCCTTCAGGTCGCCATTCACCGACTGATAGCCCGGACTGAGAGTTTCCTCCGCGTCACCGTTGGCGTCACCATCCTGTGCGAGCGCATTCAGGCGCAGCGAGGCGTTGCTCGCGATCTGCCACAGCATGTCGAGGCGACCGCCCTTGGCGGCGTCGTCATTGACATTCTGCTGTCCCGACTCGACGTCGTCGATGAAGCCCGGATCGTGCCGCAGGAAGCCGCTGACACGCAGGGCGAGCGTGCCGTCGATCACCGGCAGATTGACCATGGCGCGCTGGGCATCACCGACACCACCGCCCTGCACCTGCGAGACGTCCGCCTGGGCGCGGCCGGAAAAGCGGTTGAGGTCGGGCTTCACGGTCGTGTACTCCACCAGGCCGCCCATCGCGTCATCGCCGTAGAGGGTGCCCTGCGGACCGTAAAGGACCTGGATGTTCGCCATGTCGTTCGGGTCGATGTCGGGCTTGAGCGCCGCATCACCGGCGGCATTGCTGGAGCCGATGGGCACGCCGTCGACCTCGACCCCGACCGTCGGCGCGAGGTTGGGCGAGGATCCGATGCCCCGGATCGAGAAGTCGACCTGGCCGTAACCGTTGTCCTGCACGGAGATTCCCGGAATCTGCGCCAGGTAGTCGGCCAATTTCACCTCGTGCCGCTGCTCGAGCGTCTGCCCGGAGACCACGATTACCGACACCGGGGCTTCGAGTAGCGGTTGCCGACGTTTCTCGGCCGTAACGATGACTTCCTGCAGTTGCGTCGGGGCCGCATCCGCCGGCGGCGAAGCAGCGGTCGCGGCGGTCTGCGCACCGGCCACTGCGGACGCGCCCAGCAACACCAGCGCGGCCGCCGGAGGCGTTCCGCCGCGCAACAGCAATCGCACGATCGACCGTACGTTCATCTCGAGCTCCCCCGATCTGTAATAGATTAGTCTGTGATCACACTAGCACTGCTACGCAGGGGCGCCAATGGACGAAGCGGCGAGCGCATTTGGACTTTTCGCTTCCCCGCCGGTGCCTATGGCGCTACAGGCCGCAGCCGCGATCGGGGACACCCGGCCGCCGCCGCCATTGATAGGCCGGGACCGTGGCGCCGCGCGGCAGATAGGTGATCGGGAAGGTCCTGCCGTCGCGCTCGATGAGGAGTGTCAGCGTTGCGTGCTGATCGGCCTGAATCTCATCCTGGGGAATCGGCTTCACGATCCGATCGCCGTTGCGCAGGCCGGCACGGGCCGCCGCGGAGTCGGCACTGAGTCCGCGCACGATGCGCGCGGGCTCCATGAGCACCGCGCTGTCGAAGCCGAGCTGATAGCGCCGCAGGGGCGCGGTCGTGCGCTCGAAGCACGGCCCGAACGCATCCGACGGTGGCAGGACGAGCGCGCCGTTCATCATCGCGTGAAACTGCGCCACTGCCGCGGCCGCCGAGCTCCTGGCGCACGAGCGCGACCCAGGCGCCCTCGTCGACCACCTGGCCCGGCGGTGTTTGGCGATCATCTGCAACACCAGGTCATCGAGAGAGCGCCGGCCGTGAGTGCGGCGGCGCAGCTCGGCATTCACCGTCGCGAAATAGAGCGAGCCGCGGTCGTAAGGCAACACGCGGACCCGGGTGTCGGCCCAGAAACGTGCGGGGATCTGACTGTTCGGGGTGTCGTTCAGCGGGTCGGTGTAATAGCGCGCGGCGGTCTTGTTGAGGTCGGCGAGGAAATCCGCCGTCGAGATCTGGTGCGCGCGCCAGGGCAGGACACGCTCGTAGTTGACCGCGAGTCCTTCCGCGTACCAGGACGAGAGCAGCCCATCGGGGGCATCCAGCGCGTACGCGAAGGTGTGCACCATCTCATGTGCCAGTGTCAGCTTGAAATCCTTTTCCTGCGTCTGCCGATCGAAAGTGCCGACGAACGAGCCGCCGACTTCGACGCCGCCCCCGGCGTTGATCAGGTTGCGGCGCAGAAAGACTTCATACGGGCGCTGCGGCGGCGCGTGGAAGAACCGCAGGTAGCTGCGGTACAGCGTCTGCGTCCAGCGCATGAGTCCGACAGCATCGAATGGCGGCTTTCCCTGCCAGGCGGACATGAATCCCGACGCGGGCATGGGCGACGGATAGACGTGCACCAGCCCACCCATCACGTAGAGCCCGCTGTCGTAGATCCTGTTCAGCGCGCGCTGAGTGCTCTGATCGGAGGGCCCGGCGCCGACGTCACCCGCACCCAGGGTCGATAGCCCGACCGCCTTCGGACCCAACGCCGCGAAGTTCCATCGGATCGCGATGCGGTACGTCGCGTCGGAGTCGGGCAGCACCAGGAAGGTGCTGGCTTCGGCCGAGAAGCCGTCGTCTTCCGTACGTAGCTCCAGCGGCGGAGCGGCGCCGCCGGGGTTGAGTGCATTCGTGATCGGCGCACGATAGCGGATCGTGACGGTTCCAGCGGCCGCGCGTCCGGCATACCAATGCCGGAAAGACATCAGACCGGACGGCCGATCATCGCGCGTCGTCAGCGACAAGACCCCCGTGGAATCGGTCACGCGCAGGCTGGCGATGCTGTTCGCGATGGTCGTCACGTTGCTGGATACGAGCGGCAGGCGCAGCAGCGGCTTGCCGGCCGCCACCCGCATGTCAGGCGCGACCACCTGCACGTCGATGTAAGGAATGTTGCCATCGGGGCCAGCCGCGGCCGGTGTCCAGGGTTATCGTGAGTTGCGGCATCTGCGCCGCCGTTGCGGTGCGCGCCGTCAGGCAGGCGGTCGTAACGAGGACCACGGCAGCGGCCGTGCGGGCGTTCTTGAGTCTGGTCACAGGCGTTTGTCGAAGTAATCCTTGGTTGCCTCGAAGACCCGGTTCCAGGAGCTGTCTCTGAGGAGGAAATGGACTTCATCGGGAATCACGAGAACGTCCACGGGTATCTTCCTGCGGCGCAGAACGGCCGCGAGCGCGGTCGTCTGCTCGATGGTGACTATGGGGTCCGCGTCACCCAGCATGAGGAGCACCGGCGCGCGCCATTTGTCCATGTGCGCGACGGGGCCGGAGTCATAGGCGAGCCGCACGGCAGCTTCATTGCCGGGTTGTGCCCCGTCCACGTCGAATTCCGGCATCGTCACCCAGTCGTAGATGCCCGAATAGCTCGCGCCGGCTGCGAAGTACTGCGGCGCCTCCGCCAGCGCGAGCAGGGTCATGCGGCCGCCGTAGCTGCCACCCCAAACCCCGAGGCGCTTGGGATCGACATCGGGCCGGGACTGCATGTATTTCGCGGCCGCGACGATGTCATCGAGCTCCGACGCTCCGCCGGCGCCGAAGCGCGGCGGCTCGCGATACTCGAAACCATAACCCGCGCCGCCGCGGTAATTGACGGACAGCACAATGTAGCCATGGTTAGCCAGGTATTGACTCGATTCGTAGAGATGGCTGTGCGTCTCGAACGGGTCCCAGGCCGCGAACATCTGCCTGTCGGTGGGGCCGCCGTGGAAGAAGAGCAGTGCCGGGCCGGGCGTCATGCGTCCCCGCGGAATGAACAGCTGGCCATGAATCATCGTGCCGTCGGCTGGCTGCGAAGGTGACGAGCTGCGGCACGACGAGATCGTTCGAAGGAAAGTCCTTCGGTATGGCACCGGGCGCAAGATCGATCATGCCGTCGTCCGTCACTTGAACGGGCCGCAAGGGGAGCCGCGCTTCGCCGCGCAGCGCGAAGATCCGGTTGTCGACCGCTATGGCCGGCATGTCCTCCACGCCATCGCCGCGAGTGACCCGGCGAGGCTGCCCATGTGTCAGCGACAACTGCCAGATGTGACGCTGGTCGAGATCGCCCTGGTTGGACGAGTAGACCAGATGCGAGCGGTCGCTGCTGAGCTGCGCACCGAACACTTCCGACTCTCCGGGTGTCATTAACGACGGCTCGCCGCCGTCAGCCGAAATCGAGTAGAGCCGCACCCAGCCGGTGACCTCCCAGGGAAACACCAGGCGGTTGCCGGTACCCCAGAAGATGCTGTCGCGGCTGTTGAAGAGGAGCCGGAACCGACTGCCGACGCCAGCCGCGGCGCGCCAGATCCTTCGGCCCTGGCCGGTCGCGGCATCACCGATCCAGATCTCCCAGGGCGTGCCTTCGCGATCGGACGTGAAAGGGACGACCGGGTCGGACGGGGTGCGCACGAACGCGATGCGCTTGCCATCCGGCGACCATATGGGGTCGATGTCGTAGTCGATCCCCGGCGCGATCCATGCGATCGATTTCCTCGCGAAGTCATAAACACCGACGATGCTGTGCGCCGGCCGGTTGCTCACGAAAGCGAGGCGCGTGCCATCGGGCGACCAGGCGACGAAGCTCAGGCGGCCGCGATCGACGAAGAGCGGCTCGGGCTCGGCGGCGCCCTGGCTCGGTACCACCCACGGCTGGCCGTTGCGGAGGAAAACCACGACATCGCCTTTGGGCGACGGCGCCGGCATGGTGCCCGTGCCAACACGGCGCGGCACGCCTCCATTCAAAGAGACGGCCCAGACGGCTCCCGCCCGGGGACCGCTCGGGAGGCTCAGCGGGTTCACGGGGCCCTCCGCATTCTCCGACAGGCCACCGCGTGTATAAAAGAGCGTCTTGCCGTCACCATTCCAAGCCAGGTTCGAGATGACTTCGCCATCATCGGCCGTGTACGGAGTGAGCCTTTTCGCGGCATAACCGCCGTGGGGGCCCGGTATGGCGACCCAAACATTGCGCGCGCCGCGCTCGTTGTAGACCCAGGCCACGGCCGCATCGACCGGGGAAGCGGCAAGATCGTAGGGAAAGGGCGCGCTCGCGATCTGGGCGATGCCGAGCTGCCGCGCCGCATGATTCGGGGCGGCCATCGTCGCCGCCGAGGCCACGACGGAGAGCGCGCTCATCGCGATCGGCTGAATTACTTTCAAGCGCACCCCCTATGGCTTTTGGCCACCCGCGCGGGTAGCATTTAGTAATAGCAGTATTTGTGATCACAATAGCGCTTCGGCGCTCGACGCCCAATGGACGTTTCGGAGCAGTGACTTGGATTTTTCGCTGGCAGCCAGTAACGATCAGGAGTTCGGGGATGCCCGCGATCGCGCCATGGGCAGCGGCGATCGCCCCGCGCGGCTGGTGGCGCAGTTCGTGGAGTTGGCGGAGGCGCACTGCCGCGAGCGCTGGCACCTGACCGAGTACGCCAGAGCGCTGCATGTGTCGCCGGGGCATCTCCGTGCGATGTGCGTCAGGGTCACCGGCGCACCGCCCGTCCGGCTCATCCACGCATGTCTCATTCGTGAAGCCAAGCGCCGGCTCATCGGCTCGTCGTCACCAATCGGCGCCATCGCGCTCGATCTCGGATTCGAGGATGCGGCATATTTCTCGCGCCTCTTCCATGCCAGGAGCGGCATGTCGCCGCAACAGTATCGATTGTCTTTCAGGCAGAATGCACTACGGTGAAGAGAACATCCCCCATGCCGCGCTCCGCATCGATTGCATCGGGCTCCATGGAGAAGCCCCACACCCACTCGCTGACACCCATCGTTCGCGACACGCTGCAGGAGCGGGTGTATCTGCGCATCCGCCAGGCCCTGATCCACTCGGAGTTCAAGCCCGGTCAGGTGCTGACGATCCGCGAGCTGGCGCAGAAGCTCGGCACCAGCATCATGCCGGTGCGCGAAGCGCTGCAGAAACTGACGGTGGAGCGGGTGCTGGAGCTGCTGCCGACGCGTTCGGTGCGGGTACCGGTGCTGTCAGCGGAGGAGTTCGCGCAGATCTGCGAAGCGCGCATGCTGCTCGAGGGCCACATGGCGCGTCTCGCGGCGGAGCGTGCCGACGCTGCCGAGCTGGATAGGATCGAGGAGGCGAGCCGCGCGTTCCTTTCCGCCAGGGTACCGAGCGCACCGACGGTCATCCAACAGCGCAACCGTGAATTCCATTTCGCCATCTACGAGGCGGCCCAGCAGCCGACGATGTTGGAGCTGATCGAGCCGCTGTGGGTGCGATGCGGCCCATGCACCGTGGCGCTGTTCGTGGATCTGGGAGTGGAGAAGATCAAGCGCGGCGCCACGACGCATCACCAGGAAGCGCTCGAGGCCATTCGCGCCCGTCGGCCGGACGCGGCGGAGGAAGCGATCGTGGCCGACATCCGCGCCACCAGCGAGAGATACCAGAAGTACCGGCGCGAGCACGCCGAGTTCTTCGCGGAAGGGCGCGCGGCGGGGGCGGCCGCCGACCGCTAGTTCGCGTCTCGCCCGCACATGGATGTTCCCCACCGCCGCAGGTGGCGGAGCCGGGCCGGGCGGGAGCCCGGAGCCAGCGCTCTAACTAGCGTGTCATCCACTTGCGCGAGCGTACGGTGGCGACGGCGTAGGGCATGATCCAGAAGAGCGCGATCGCCGAATAGTACGTATACAACACGCCGTACAGGAAGCTCATCGAGCGCTCGGTGCGCAGGAAGTAGAGCACGCTGAAGATCGACATCGCGCCCATCGTGGCCACTATCGGCATGGTGACCGTCGGGTCCTGCATCACCAGTATCGGCAGCAGTCCGAGACTGGAATAGGATGCGGGGTAGCGGAAGTTGGTCACGGCGCGATCGAACATCGCCATGATGCGCGTCGGCCACGGCCGCTTCCACACGATGCCCATGAACCGGATTTCCTCGCGCACGTAGGAGCGATCCCAGCGCAGCAGCATCTTGCAGAGTTTCACGTAGGAAATCGGCACCAGGGTGCGCACGACGGCCGTTCGTTGGTAGACGGTGTCGTAACCGCTGTCGAGCAGATAGTTCGTCATGGCGCGGTCTTCGCCGAAGGTGCAGCGGGACCCCAGGAACTGCTGATTCTTCCAACGCTCGAGCACCCGGCGGACGCCCGCGGCCCGCAGGCCGGTGAGGGCGCCGGGACAGCAGTAAACGTTGCGATACACTGACTCGACGGCGCGCAACATGTCGAACGAGAGCATGTAGCGGACGTGCAGCATGCGCGGAATGATGCCGTTGCTGCGGTTGTACACCTCGACCCGCCCGGCCACCGCGCCGATCTTGGGATCGCGGAACGGGCCGGCCAGGGCGAGGAGCGCGTCGCGCTCTATGACACTGTCCGAATCGATCGTCACCAGCACCTCGCCACGGGCGCGGCTGAAACCCAGGGCGAGCGCCTCGCGCTTGCCGCGGTTGCGTTCGTGGCGCAGCGCGGTGACGAGCCCCGGGTAGCGGTGCGCCGCCTGTTCGATATAACTGAAGGTGTCGTCCTTGCTGCCATCGTCGATGACGAGGATTTCCAACCGATCGTGGGGATAGTCGGCTTTCGCCACCGACTCGATCGACTGCAGGACCATTGCCCCCTCGTTGTAGGCGGGAATGATCACGGTCAGGCTGGGTGCGCTGTCCCGCGTGGCCGCGGCCGCCGGACGATATGCGATCCAGAAAACCGTCCGCACCACGACCAGCACGAATCCGAGCCCGAGCCAGAAGAGACCGAGGTAGGCGAGAGCGCGCAGCCCGTGCTGCTTCTCCGCGAGCCGCAGGATGCGCAGCACGATGATATGGAACTGGTAGTAGCCGACCACGGCGCAGCCCACGGCGACCAGGCCGTACACCGCGTAGTTCCACAACTCCCCCGGCTCCCGGGAGACCCCGGTCATGTTCGGTGGCGGCACGACGGCCATCGCGGCCGAGCCCGAGATCGTCTGTTGGTTCTGGAACGTTCGCATGAGGGGCTTTTGCATGACTTCCATTACTCTTCCGTCATCTCTCGGTTCAACGCCCTTGCCGATCCGCCGATGACGGGAGCGGCGACAGAGGCAGCGATTTTACGCGAGGGGTAAGGTCCGAACCTCGCCGCTTGTGTGAAGAATCCTGAAGATCCCTCATGGTGAGCGAAGCATTTGCATTTGTGTGGCATGGCACCGACATGAGTGCACATGCTAAGCACCGCCGATTGAACTGGTCATGAACCGGCGGACCGGTCCGCGCAGAGAGGCGTTGCCGCAACCGGAGTGCCGAGCGCCGCTCCGGTGCCGATGATCAAAGCACGTCAGAGACCAGTGATGGCGGCCACCTTGACGCCATCCGGACTGCCGAGGCCGGTGCAGGCGTCCCAGCCCGCTGCTGCAGCGAAGCCGCCGTTGTTGCCTTGCGTAATGTCGTGCAGAGCCGAGCGCTGGCCGTAAAGGGCAGGGTTCATGAAGCCCGCGGCGCGCCCGGCCGCCGCGTTGATGCGCGCGATGAGACCGGCCCAGAGAGGCGCCACGGCGCTCGTGCCACCGTACACGGCGGTCGTGCCATCGACCAGGATGTTGTAACCGGTCTGCGGATCCGCATCCGCCGCGACGTCAGGAACTCCTCGCATCGACAACGGGCTGCGGGTGCCTTCCGCATCGGTCGTGTCGAGGCCCTGCTGCCATGATGGCAATGCAAAGAAAGTACTGACACCGCCCCCGCCCGCACCGTCGGCCGGAGTCACCGTCGTTCCAGACGACTTCGCTGACGATCGTCGTTCCGTTGACCTGCAGGCTGGTGCCGCCACACGCCAGCGCGTAGGAACTGGAAGCGGGGAAGTCAACATGGTCGCCACCATCGCTGACGCCATCGGTCGAGCCACTGTCGCCCGAGGCGACACAGACGGTTATTCCCATGGCGGCAGCCGCCTGAAAGGCCTGATCCATGGTGGTCATCGCCTGTTGCGTCCAGGTGGACTCGGCGCCGCCCCAGCTGATGGAGACCACCGACGGCTTGCGAACCTCGTCATGGATGGCTGTCGTCACCGCATCGAGAAAGCCGGCGTCCGTATTCGGTGCAAAATACACGGCAATGGCCGCGGCGGGAGCAATCGCACCGGCAACTTCGATATCCAACATCACTTCACCGTCCGGGCCGTTGGGATCGCCGGTCGGCTGGTTGGCCGCCTGATCGACGGAGACCGCCGTGACCGCCGGCAACGCGACACCGAGACCACTGAAATAGGTCTGTAGATCCTGCGGCTTGTAGCCGCCGCCGAGCTCGATGAGGGCGATGCACTCGCCGTCGCCATCACCCTGCGGGAAGTCATAGACCGCGGCAAGCTGCACGGGCGTGAAGGATCGCGCCGCCCGCCGGCGCGCGCCGGGCGGCGAGATGCTGCCTCGGACTGCGGCCGGTTGTCGAGGCCCAGGACCGCCTCGATGATTCCACTCAGCTCCGCCGGGATGTTGACCGGCGCCCGTCCGCCCACGATAGGTGCCGCCGGGATGGGAGCAGTGGTGCAGCTCGACATCGAATGCATCGTTGAATTGCGCGACCGTGCCGGCCAACACCATCGTCCTGCGCCCGCGTGCTCCTGCACGACCGCCAGTCCGTGCGCCTCGGCGAATTCCCGCACGGCGTCGAGATCCGCCCGGTTGGCGCCGTGGCGGCGGGCATATTCGGCACGGGACGAGGCGGCCTCCCGGACTCCGTCGTCCGGCGATTTCCCGCAAGCGAGTCCTGCAGGCCCTGCGGGTCGGTCGCCCGAACGATCACGGTGACCTCCAGACGCTCCGTCGGGTCCGCGGGTCCCAATGCGCGCGAATTCGGAAGCGCTGTTCGCTCGCTTCCCTTGAGTGGATGTTTGGCCATGGCGCCGCCTCCTGGTCTGCGGGTGCAGGTTCCGCGGGTACCTTAGCGCCGGCGCGGCCCTCGGGCCAGCACTGTCTCAGGGCGCAGACAGATCGCCAGCCTGATACCCGCGCGCCCAGCGCTTCACGCCGCGAAGGTTACGTCCCGTCGCTCCGGTCCCAGCAGCGAGAGCAGCACCAGCGCTACGGCTACGATGCCGCATATCAGAGTGAGAGCGAACGCGTAGTCGGAGTGCCCGGCCGATCCGTGAGCGTCGGCAATGGCGGATTGCAGTGGGGCGTTGCAGGCGGCGATCAGATTTCCGAGCTGATACACCACGCCGGGAAACGTCCCTCGTATTCCCTGCGGCGACAGCTCATTGAGGTGCACGGGCACGACTCCCCACGCCCCTTGCACCATGAATTGCATCGCGAAGGCGGCGATGGCCAGCGTCATGGGGGTGGAGGAATACGCCCAGAAGGGCAGCGCGGCCAGGGAGAGCGCCGCGGCGAGCGCAATGCTGCGGCGCCGGCCCATGCGGCTCGACAGCGAGCCAAACACCAGGCCGCCGCACATGGCTCCGATGTTGTAGACCACGGCGATCCAGGCGGTGGTTCCGCTCGAGAAGCCGCGCTGCGCCTGCAGCAGGCGCGGATAGAGATCCTGGGTACCATGACTGAAGAAGTTGAAGCACGTCATCAACGCGATGGCGTAGAGCGCGAGCAGCCAGTGACCTCGCAGGGCCGTCAGCAGTCCGCGGCTCGAGGGCTCCCGGCGTCCCGCCGCCCAGGTCTCGGGACTCCGGCACCTTGCTGAAAATGAACAACACCAGCAGTACGGGCGCCGCCGCCCCAACGATGAACATGCCGCGCCAGCCGATGCTCGGGAACAGCAGTCCGTAGACCACGGCGGCCAGCAGGTATCCGCAGGGATAGCCGGCCTGCAGGAGCCGGAGACGAATCCCACGCGATCGGGTGGGCACGGACTCGAAAGCGAGTGAGGCGCCAACGCCCCATTCACCGCCCATGGCGACGCCATAGAGCGCGCGGAGCGCGAGGAACACGACCAACGACGGCGCGAATGCCGTCGCCAGCTCCATCGCCGAGTACAGCAGCACGCTCGCCATGAGCGCCGGACGCCGCCCGTAACGGTCGGCAATGCGGCCGAACAGAAAAGCGCCCACTGGACGCAGCGCCAGCGTGAGCGCAGTGGCCCATGTGATGGTCGTGACGTCAGTGTGAAAATCGCTCGCCAGGCGCCCGAGCACGAACACCACCAGGAAGTAGTCGAAGGCGTCGAGCGTCCATCCCAGAAAGCTGGCCACGACGACATTGCGATGTACCCCGGTCCAAGCCTCGTTCGACGTCATACCAGGCCCTTGCGCAAAGGAGTTGTCATCATAGAGGAACTTTGGCGCCGCCTCGCTGCGGCTCCGGGATCGACTCGATGCGGCCGAGCAGGAATACGAAGGAGGCGACGCCCGCAAGCAACACCAGGCCGGCGATCAGGAAGGCACCCACGAAGGAGTGCGTGCGCTCCGACGACGAAGCCGGTGACGATCGGCGCCACGACGCCCATCATGTTGTTGGAGAAATTCATCATGCCGCCCACGGCGCCGACTCCCCCCGTCGGGGCAATCAGCGAAGTGCAGCGACCAGGCGACCGGCGCGGCTGTCGAGAGCCCGGCCACGGCGATGGAGATCCACGCCAACGCGACGCTGGGACGGGATGTGGCCGTCGCACCCAGCACCGCGAGACCCAGGCACATGCCGATCACGCAACACCGCCTTGCGCACGCGCGTCTCGTCGCGGCCTCTGCGGATCAGGAAGTCGATCAGCCAGCCGCCCACCAGCAGATCGCGCAGCCGAACCACAGGCCCACGGGATGGCGGCGAAACCGGCGGAGGTGAGGATGCTGCGGTGCATCGTCCGCACGAGATAGTCGGGCAGCCAGGTCAGGAAGAGGTTGAAGCTGTAGCCGTAGGCAGCCGAACCCGATCACGAGGCCCCAGACCTTGCGCGTGCTCAGCAGGTAGGCGAGCATCGCCGCAGGCGGTGCCGACGGCTGCCCTTCGGGCTCCGCGCCACCGGCGGCGAGGTATTGCCGCTCCTCGGGCGTCAGCCTGGGGTGTTGGCTCGGATCGCGGTACATCCAGTAGAACACCAGGAAGTAGATGAAGCTCAGCGCCGCCACCAGTGCCGAAGCCCCAGCGCCATCCCAGCCGCACGACCGCCAGGGCAACGAGCGGCACGCCGATGACGTTGGAGAACTTCGCCCCGAGATCGAACAGCGCGGTCGACGTGGCCCGCTCGGCGCGCGGGAACCAATAGCCGGTGGCTTTCGAGCAGCCGGGGAAGCTCGGCGCCTCGGCGATGCCGAGGAGCACGTCGGGCGGCGAAAATGCCGGCGAAGCCTCCCGCACAGGCGGTCAGCACCTGAGCCACACCCCACAGGAAGGCACTCCAACGGCCGACTCGAGTGACGCCGAGGCGATCGAGCACCAGGCCGACCGGAATCTGCAGCAGCGCATAGCTCCAGAAAAAGGCGCTGAAGAGCATCCCGAGCTCGGCCGGCGTCAGCTGGAACGAGCGCTCGAGCTGCGGGCCTGCGACCGAGAGGCTGATGCGATCGAAGTAATTGATCAGTACGCCGATGGCGATCAGCCCGGCGATGCGCCAGCGAAGGCGGGGGACGGGCCCGATGTTCCCGGATATCAAGCGGCAGGCTGCTGCAGGGACGCGGTGGCGATACGCTGCCGCCTGCTTCGCGCGCGAGTCGGCATCGAGCCGCAACCCGAAGGTCGAGACGAGTGCGTCCGCGAGCTCGGGCTCAGTGAGGAAGCGCCGCTCCACGGCACCGTGGTCGTGACGCACGGTCAGGCGATTGCCCGCCAGGGTCGTGCGCCGCTGGGGTGTCGTCAGCGCGACGCGCAGCTCGCTGTCCGGAATCCGGATTCCGGGTGCGTCGAGGTGTACCAGTTGGCGGCGACGTAATCGATTTCGAACGCCGGTTCCGGCGACAGCGCATACACGGGATGCCAGCCGTCGGGCAGTTGCTACCTCGAGCAGCGTCCATGTGCCTCGCGGAGTGAGGCGGAAACGTTTCGTGCCGTGTTGGCTGCTCGATGCCGAGCGGGGTCCAAGCGCAGCGGAGCGCCCGCGAGCAGCTGCCGAAGCCCACATCCGCCAGCCACCGCTCGCCGTCGAGGTGACGCGCAGCGCCATGTGAGTGAGTGGCAGGAGCGGCGCTTCCGGCGGACGCATCCAGAACACGCGCGCGATCAGCCCCTCGACCGTGAATCCGAGCGCCTCGAGCACGCGCTTGAGCAGCCCGTTCTGCTCGAAGCAGTAGCCGCCGCGGCCGCCGTCGATGAGCTTTGCCTGGATCGCGCCTGGACTGAGATCGACCGGCCGCCCGAGGAAGACATCGATGGCCTCGAAAGGAATTGCCGCCGGGTGCAGCTCCGTCAGAGCGCGCAACGTAGCCAGGTCCGCCCGCGGCGTGCCGCGGTAGCCGATCCGCGCGAGGTAGCGGTCGAGATCGATTGCATCCTTGCCAGCAAGGTCCCGAGGGTCCTGGCATGACGATGTTGGCCGTCTGCGGTGAAGTGACCCAGTCTAGCGGCTGTGACCCGTGACGGTAAAGGAGCCGGGTGCTATGGTGGCGTTCGGCCCCTCGATCACTGGAGGGGATATGGCGCGACGGTATCTGCTGTCCGTGGTTGCGACGGCTGTTGGGTTCGCAGTCATGCCGATGGCGCTCGCCGCGCATGCCGCATCCGCTGCCGCGACTATCACCTGACGCACAGTGTGCGGCTCGGCGCTCCCGATCGCTGGGATTACATGGTTTATGACAGTCCGTCGCATCGCGTATACGTCGCGCACGGCGACCGGGTGACCGTCGTCAACGGCCACGAGCGGCAGGATCATCGGCCAGGTCGAGGGCATGCCGGGCGGCACGCACGGCATCGCCATCTCGCACGCCTCGGGGCTCGGCTTCACTGATGATGGCGAGGCCGGAGAGGCCGTAGCGTTCAGTCTGAAGACCCTGAAGGTCGTGAAGCACCTCAAGGCGGCGCCGGACTCCGACGCCGTGACCATCGATCCGACCAGCGGACATGTGTTCGTGGTCGACGGCGATCCGGGCCTGCTGACCGTGATCGATCCGGCGGTGATCGCGTCGTTGCGACGGTGAACGTCGGCAGCAAGATGGAATTCCCCGTTGCCGGCAACAACGGCAAGGTGTACGTGAACGGCGTCGAGAAGCGGGAGATCTTCCGCATCGACACGGCCACGAACGAGGTCGATGCCACGCTGGCCGATCCCGCAGTGCGACGCCCCGCACGGCCTGGCGATCGACACTGCGACGCATCGGCTGTTCTCGAGCTGCGAGAACGGGCGCCTGGTCGTCGTCAATGCCGACACCGGCGGGACGGTCGCAACGCTGCCGATCGGTCAAGGCACCGACGCTGCGGCATTCGATCCGACGCGCAAGCTGATCTTCAGCTCCAACGGCATGGACGGCACGCTGTCGATCATCCGGGAAGTAGACGCCAACACCTTCGTAGCGGCCGCGACGGTCAAGACCGCTCTGTCGGCACGCACGATGAGCGTCGATCCGGTCAGCGGCCGGATCTTCCTGGCGGCGGCCGCGACCACCGCCAAAGCGATGGCGGCATACCGGGCAGCCCGGCATGGCGGGAAAGCACGGCCCGTCACCGTTCGTCCGCGGACTCGCTCGAGCTGCTGTTTTTCGATCCGGGAAGATAGCCTCCGCGGGAGCGGGAACCGCCCACGGACCGGCGCGTTGGGCTGGTTTGCGGTCAGCCGCGGGAGGCTTCCGTGCAAGCCAGCATCACTCTGCGAGTCGACGGTCGAGCAGCGCTCATTGACCGTCGACACGCGCACGACGCTGCTCGATGCGCTGCGGGAGCATTTGAGCGTCACCGCAGCCAAGAAAGGCTGCGACCACGGCCAATGCGGCGCCTGCACGGTTCTGCTCGATGGCCGGCGCGTGACCACGTGCCTGTCCCTGGCGGTTGCGTGTGACGGAGCCTCCATCGTGACGGCTCGCGGGACTGCGCCGTTGGAGACAAGCTGCACCCTGTCCAGCAGGCGTTCCTGGATTGCGATGCGCTGCAGTGTGGCTACTGCACCCCCGGGCAAATCTGCTCCGCGGTGGGAATGCTCGAGGAGGCAAAGTCAGGCCAGCCGAGCTTCCTCACCGCAGGCCTCACCGCGCCAGCGCAGCTCAGCGACGAGGAGATCCGCGAGCGCATGAGCGGCAATCTTTGCCGCTGCGGCGCTTACGTGAACATCGTCGCCGCGATTCGCGAGGCCATGGGCAAGAGGGCGCCGGTATGAATCCGTTCGATTACGAGCGTGCCTCTGACGCGAGCGCCGCAGTCTCCCGGGTGGCCGCCAATCCCCACGCCGTCTTTCTCGGCGGCGGCACCAATCTCGTGGACCACATGAGACTCGGCGTGGCACGACCGGAGTTGCTGGTCGACGTGACGCATCTGCCGTTCTCGGCAATCGAGTCGATGGCGGACGGCGGCATTCGTGTCGGGGCCGGGGTACGCAACAGCGACCTCGCCGCGGACGTAGCGGTTCGAAAGCGTTACCCGATGCTATCGCAGGCGCTGCTGGCCGGCGCTTCCGGCCAATTGCGCAATCTGGCGACCACCGGCGGAAACCTGCTGCAGCGCACGCGCTGCGCGTACTTCCAGGACGTGACTACACCGTGCAACAAGCGCACCCCGGGCAGCGGGTGCTCCGCCGTCGAGGGGCGCAATCGCGATCACGCGATCCTCGGCGCGTCAGAGCACTGCGTGGCGGTCAACCCGTCGGACATGGCGGTTGCGCTGGCAGCGATCGACGCGGTTGTGGTCGTCCTCGGGCGGCAGGGGGAGCGGCGGATACCGATCGCAGACTTCCATCGACTGCCGGGTGATACGCCGGAGCGCGATACGGTGCTCGAGCACGGCGAGCTCATCGTCGCCGTCGAGCTGCCCGTGCTGCCTGTGGCTGCGCATTCCGCCTACTACAAAATCAGGGATCGAGCGTCCTACGCCTTCGCGCTCGTTTCCGTCGCGGCGGCGCTGGAAGTACGCGACGGGCGTGTCGCAGACGTGCGCATCGCGTTCGGCGGCATCGCGCACAAGCCATGGCGGGCCGTGCGCGCCGAGGCAAGTCTCAGGGGCGCCCCAGCCACCGAGCAAAGCTATGACCGCGCCGCGGCGGCCGAGCTCGCTGACGCCAAGCCGCTGGAGCAGAACTCGTTCAAGGTCCCCTTGGCGCGCAACACTTTGCGCATGGTGTTGCGCCAGTTGGCAGCAGGGACGCGACAACAATGAAGATGCTGGAGACGCACGTCATTGGAGCCTCCCTGGAGCGGATGGATGGCAGGCTCAAGGTGACGGGAGCAGCGCCTTACGCTTTCGAGCAGCCAGTCGAACACGCCGCGTATTTGCATCCTGTGCAGTCGACAATCGCGCGTGGACGCATCCGCGCTATCGACACGAGCGCTGCGGAACGCATCGCGGGTGTCATTGCGGTGATCACCCACTTGACGGCACCGCGACTGGCGTCCGATGACAACAAGGAGCTCTGGGTGCTGCAGTCCGACGAAATCCATTTTCGCGGGCAGTTCATTGCCGCGGTCGTTGCGGACAGTCTGGAAGCGGCGCAGCAGGCCGCTGACCTGGTGCGCGTGGAATACGAGGAGGCGGCGCACGACGTGCGATTTCATGCCGGGCGCAACGATCTCTACGCGCCGAAAGTCGTCAATCCGAGTTACCCAACCGACACGGACGAAGGCGACGCCGAGGCGGCATTCAACGCCGCCGAGGTCAAAGTGAGCGCGACGTACTCGACGCCCATGCAGCACAACCACCCGATGGAGCCGCACTCGACGGTCGCACTGTGGCACGCGGAAAAGCTGACGCTGTACGATTCGACGCAAAGTGCTCATTCGGTCCGCACCAATGTAGCGGCGATACTTGGCCTCCGTCCCGATCAGGTACGGGTGGTGTCGCCTTATGTAGGCGGCGGGTTCGGCTCCAAAGGGGAGCCACATGCTCACAATGCCCTGGTCGCGCTTGCCGCGCTGCGAACGCCGGGAAGAGCGGTGAAACTCGCACTGACGCGTCAGCAGATGTTCACCCTTGCAGGCCATCGTACGCCGACGATCCAACATTTCCGGCTGGGCGCCACGCCGGACGGGCGGCTGACTGCGATCATTCACGAAGTCATCGAGCAGACCTCCCGGTTCAAGGAATTTGCCGAGCAGACGGCGGTACCCACGCGCATCATGTATGCCGCCCCGAACCGCCGCACCCGCCACCGCCTGGCGGCGCTCGATGTGCCCAAGCCGTCGTGGATGCGCGCTCCGGGCGAGACGCCGGGAATGTTCGCCGGCGAGGTCGCGATGGACGAACTGGCAGTGGCGTGCCGCCTCGACCCGATAGAGCTGCGGCTGCGCAACGAGCCCGAGCGTGACCCGGAATCGGGCAAGCCCTGGGGCAATCGCCATCTCGCCGAGTGTCTGCGCGAGGGAGCCCGTCGCTTCGACTGGAGCGCGCGGGACTCAAGGCCCCGGCAAAGGATCGCGGGGAGTTGGCTCTTCGGACTGGGGGTGGCCAGCGCCACCTATCCGCGCTACGTCCTGTTGGGCTCACGAGCCACGATCCGGCTCGGAGATGACGGTCGCTACCTCGTGCGGATCGGTGCAGCCGACCTCGGCACGGGTACCTGGACGACGCTGACGCAGATTGCCGCCGATGCCCTGGAGTGCCCGGTTGCAGCGATACGGCTGGAGATCGGTGCCACTGACCAACCGAATGCGACCGTGGCGGGCGGATCGTCGGGCACTTCCTCCTGGGGGTGGGCCATAGTGGCCGCCGCCCGCGAGCTTCGCCGCGTGCACGGTGGGCGGCCATCGCCCGGTGCCGAGGCCGCGGCGGAGACCCCGAAGCCCCCGCATGACGCCAGCTTCGCACAGCACTCCTTCGGGGCGCAGTTCGCCGAGGTGCGCGTGAACCGGGAGACCGGTGAGGTCAGGGTGGTGCGGATGCTCGGCGTGTTCTCGGCCGGTCGCATCATCAATCCGCGGCTGGCGCGCTCGCAGCTCATCGGCGGCATGACCATGGGACTCTCCATGGCTCTGCACGAGGAGAGCGTGATGGACGAGCGCCTGGGGCTCCTGATCAACCATGACCTGGCGGGCTATCACATCGCCACGAACGCCGACGCCGCCAATCTCGATGCCGTCTGGCTGGACGAGGTCGACGAACACTCCACACCCATGGGGTCCCGGGGTATCGGCGAAATCGGCATAGTCGGCGCGGCCGCTGCGATCGCCAACGCGGTCTATCACGCGACGGGCATGCGCGTCCGCGATCTGCCGATCACGCCCGACAGGCTGGTCAGGTGACTCGCCCGCGGAGCCGGCGGCAGTGGCCGGTGCTCCCTGCGGAGATCGTTGACTAGTCAACAAGTTCGCGGCGCGGCCTCCAGGGGGCACGGACTCATGCGCTCGCGTATGATCCCGCCCGGGGGTTGCTCCTAATGAACAGACGCTCGTTTTTGAACGCCGCCGTCGCGGGTGCCGTCGGTTCTGTGGCGGCCGCGTCGGCCGTAGCGCGATCTCGAACCGACCCGCCGGGAACTCCGCCGCCACCGCGGGACTGGAACGATCCCGCGTCCGTCACCTACCCGGATCCAGCCATGGAGGCGTTCGATCCACTATTCGCGAAATACATCGTCGGCACGACCGAAATGCGCCGGCTCTGGACCGGGGCGGAGTGGGCGGAGGGGCCCGTGTATTTCGGCGACATGCACAGCGTCATCTTCAGCGATGTGCCGAACAATCGCCTGATGCGCTACGACGAGGTCAGCGGCCAGACGACCGTGTTTCGCTATCCGTCGAATGAGGCCAACGGCAACACGCGGGACCAGCAGGGAAGGCTGGTGAGTTGCGAGCAGCGCACCCGCCGCGTCACCCGCACGGAGTACGACGGCAGCATCACGGTGCTCGCCGACCGCTACCGCGGCAAGAGGCTGAACTCCCCGAACGGGGTGGTCGTCAAATCCGATGGTACCGTCTGGTTCACCGATCCGACCTACGGCATCCAGGGCGACCACGAGGGCTGGCGCGCCAAGTCCGAGCTGCCAGGCAGCGTTTATCGGTTCGACCCGCGCAGCGACACTCTGACGGCAATGGAAACCGACTACCAGCAGCCGAATGCCATCTGCTTCTCGCCGGATGAGAAGAAGCTTTACGTTTCGGAGACCGCCGCGCCGCCGTCCTACATCCGTGTGTACGACGTTCGGGATGATGGGAAGCTCGGCGACAGACACGTCCTGCATGACCTGGCGGACACGCATGGCGGCATTGCCGACGATATCCGGGTCGATGAGGATGGCAACCTGTGGTGCGCGGGCGGCTGGGGCCCCGACAAGAACTTCAACGGAGTCAGCGTATTCGGGCCCGACGGCACCCCGATCGGCCGGATCGTTCTGCCGGAAGTGGCCGCCAATCTCTGCTTCGGCGGCTACGAGCACAACCGCAGCCGGCTCTATATCTGTGCCAGCACATCCCTCTACGCGGTATACCTGAATGTGCGCGGCGTAGGTGTTTGAGTGAAATAGACCTCTATCGTCTCACCCGAGAGACAGTAGAGCGCTAGACATCGAGATTGGTCACAGAAAGCGCGTTCTTCTCGATGAACTCGCGACGCGGCTCCACCTGATCGCCCATCAGGGTGGTGAAGATGTCGTCAGCCGCGACGGCGTCCTCGATCTTCACCTGCAGCAGGCGCCGGGTCTGTGGATTGATGGTCGTGTCCCAGAGCTGCTCCGGGTTCATCTCACCCAGTCCCTTGTAGCGCTGGATCTTCTGCCCTTTGCGCGCCTGGTCGAAGAGCCACTTCATGGCCTCCTTGAAGGAGCCGACGTCCTGGCGGTCGCCCGCACGGCTGACGAAGGCACCCTCGCCGATGAGCCCCGCGAGCGTGCGGGCAAGGTCGGCGATCCGCTGGTACTCCGCGGAATCGAAGAATTCCCGCGGTAGGTATTTGTGGCTGGCGGTGCCGTGCTCCGTCTTGTGGACCATGATGCGCGCCGCATGCTCGCCGGACGCGGCATGCAGCTCCACACGGTAGGCGCGGGTCGCATCATCGAGTGAATTGAGCCGCTGGTTGAGCTCCTGCGCCCAGCTTCGCAGCCAGTCGAGCCGGTCGAAATCGGTCGGCTTGACCTCCGGCATGTAGATCAGCTGCTCGAGCAGCCGGTCGTCATAGCGGCGCGACCAGCGCTTGATGATGGCCTGCACCTCCATGTATCTGCGCGACAGCGACTCGAGGCCGGCCCCCTGCAGCGGCGGCGCCGCGGCGTTCACGTGCAGCGCGGCACTGTCCATCGCGGCGTTCAGCAGAGCCGCATCGAGCTCCGCCTCGTCCCTGACATACAACTCCTGCTTGCCGCGCATGACTTTGAAGAGCGGCGGCTGCGCGATGTAGATGTGCCCGTTCGCAATGAGGTCCGGAAGCTGGCGGTAGAAGAACGTCAGAAGCAGCGTCCGTATGTGACTGCCATCAACGTCGGCGTCCGTCAGGAGGACCACGCGATGGTAACGCAGCTTGTTGAGATCGAAGTCGTCCTTGCCGATCCCGCATCCCAACGCGGTGATCAGCGTGCCGACTTCCACCGATGACAGCATCTTGTCGAAGCGCGCCTTCTCCACGTTCAGGATCTTGCCCTTGAGCGGCAGAATGGCCTGAGTCCGCCGATCGCGACCCTGCTTGGCGGAGCCGCCGGCGGAGTCGCCCTCGACGATGAAAATCTCGGAGAGCGCCGGATCCTTCTCCTGACAGTCAGCCAGCTTCCCGGGCAGACCCGCCACATCCAACGCGCCCTTGCGGCGCGTCATCTCACGTGCGCGGCGCGCGGCTTCACGGGCGCGGGCGGCCTCGATGATCTTCGCCACGATGCCCTTCGCATCCTGCGGGTGCTCCAGCAGGAACTCCTGCAGCTTGCCGGCTACGACCGCCTCCACGACTCCTTTCACCTCGGAAGACACCAGCTTGTCCTTGGTTTGCGAGGAGAACTTGGGGTCGGGCATCTTCACCGACAGGATCGCGGTGAGTCCCTCACGGGAATCGTCGCCCGTGGTCGGCAACTTGTCCTTCTTTGCGGACAACTCCTTCTCGATGTAGTCGTTGAGCGTGCGGGTGAGCGCGCTGCGGAATCCCGCCAGGTGCGTGCCACCGTCCTTCTGCGGGATATTGTTGGTGTAGCAGAACATGCTCTCCTGATAGGAGTCGTTCCACTGCATCGCGACCTCGACCGAGGTCGATCCTTCCTGACTCTTGAACCAGAACACCGAGTCATGAATCGGCACGCGTGTGCGGTTGAGATATTTCACGAAAGCCTTGAGGCCGCCTTCGTGCTGGAAGACATCGGACTTGTTCTCGCGCTCGTCGATGAGCTCGATGCGCACGCCCGAGTTGAGAAACGAGAGCTCGCGCAGCCGCTTGGCCAGGATCTCGTAGTCGAACTGGATGTTGGTGAAGATCTGCGAGCTGGGCTTGAAACGCACCACGGTGCCGCGCTCCGGGGTCTCACCAACCACGGCGAGCGGCGCGATCGGATCGCCGAGGTGGTACTCCTGGCGATGCACCTTTCCCTCCCGACTAACGGTCAGCAGCAGGTAATCAGACAGTGCGTTCACCACCGAGACACCGACCCCGTGAAGTCCGCCCGAAACCTTATACGAGCTATCGTCGAATTTTCCGCCGGCATGCAGCACGGTCATGATGACCTCCGCCGCCGAGCGCCCCTCCTCCGGGTGGATATCCACCGGAATCCCGCGGCCGTTGTCGAAGACGGTCACGGACTCATCAGCGTGGATCGTGACGACAATTTTGTCGCAGTACCCGGCCAGCGCCTCATCGATCGCGTTGTCCACGACCTCGAAAACCATGTGGTGCAGACCGGTGCCGTCATCGGTGTCACCGATGTACATCCCCGGACGCTTCCGCACGGCGTCGAGGCCCTTTAGTACCTTGATTTTGCTGGAATCGTAGACGTCTTCTTCAGCCATGCAAATGTCCGATCTCAGGATGCGACATTATACCGGCCTACCCTCCCCTGTTCCACGTGAAACACCCGGTCCGGCGACCCAAAAGCAGGTGTTTCCGGGTGCAGGGAGGTGATCACCAACTGACACCCAAGTGGCGCGATCTGGCGGACAAAATGGCCTAAGTGCTCCGAATCGAGCTCGGCGGCGGGATCATCCAGAAGCAGGGTCGGCGTCGTCGCCGCATACCTCCTTCAGTAGCCGCAGCTGCGCCAGGGTCAACGCGACCGCCATCAGCTTCTGCTGCCCTCGCGAAAGCACCTCCCGCGCCAGCCTCCCATCCACCCTGATGAGCACGTCCGCCCGATGTGGCCCCGGCATGCGTGAGCCCCCGCAGCTCGTCCCGTCCCCGTGAAGTCTCGAGCGCTTCCGCCAGCGATTGCTGCGCTCCCCACCCCCGGAAGTAGTGCAGCTCACCCGCGGGACAATTGAGCCCATCCAGAACCTGCCGCCAGTAAGGCTGCATCCGATCCACAACCGCGCGACGGGCCTCGGAAATCCTCTCCCCCAACGCCAGCCACCTCCGACATCCCAAGGCTTCGTGGTCCCACCCCTCTCTCGCAGCGCCGCATTCCGCTGCCGAATCGCCCGACCGTACCGAACCCACCAGTCCGCGAACTGAGGTTCCACGTGGAACACTGCCCAGTCGAGCCACCGCCTCCGTCTCCTCCCGCCTTCCTCGATCAGCTTGTGAATCTCCGGATCGATCACCTGCACCGGAAACACCCGCGAGAGATCCGCCAGCGACCCCACAGCCGCCGCATCGATCCGAGCCCTCGTCCCCTCCCGCCGGTGCACCTCCACCCCCAAAGCATGGACCAGCCCGTTGCCCTCCAGTCCCGACCCCTCCGTCCGGCCGAACACAACGAGCCGCTCCTGTCCGTGGCGAACCAAACGCTCCGAATTCCGGGTGCGAAAAGATCGTCCGCGACCCAGCAGGAACATTCCCTCGAGCAGCGAGGTCTTCCCGGAGCCATTTCCTCCCCAAATGAGATTGAGTCCCGGATGCAGCGAAAGCTCCGCCTGCTCGATGCAGCGCAGATCGCGAAGAGTCAGCTCACTGAGGATCATTCACCATTGTGACATCGTGAGCGCGGCGCCTCCGCCGTATCATGGCGCCACCTGGCAGAGTGCCCAGTCACCAGCTATGACCCCGTCGACACCACCCTGACCCGGGCCACGGTGCGCGGGATGCAGCCCAAAGACTCCCACGGCGTGGCACTGCAGGACGTTTCCGTGGTGGTCACCTACAGCCTCGACCCCTCGAAAGTGGCCGTGTTCCATCAAAACAGCAAAGAGATGGACCGCGAGCCTCAGTCCGAGCTCTATACCCTGGGCCTCGGCGTCCTGGAGCAATCCGTCGTTCCCTACTCAGTCCAGATCGCCACCGAGCGCAGCGACCTGGCCACCATCCCCTCCCACCTGGGCGACTACGCGAACACCATCCAAACGGTCATGGACAAGCGCCTGCGCGAGCTATACCCCGGCATCGACCCTTTCCGCATCCAATCCGTCACCGTCCCCACCTTCGACCTGCCGCCAGCCATCCAAACGCAAATGAACGCCAAAGCCGGCGACCAGGCGGAGCTCGAAACCCGGGCCGCCCAAATGGCCGTCATCCAGCAACGCAAAGCCCTGAAGATCGCCCAAGCCTCCATCGACGCCGAATCCCTGGCGACCGCCGCCAAAGCCGCCGGCCTGACCCCCCAGGAAGTGATCGATTGGAAACGTGCCGAAGCCTTCCAACTCCTGGCCGCCCACCCCGGCACCGTAATCGTGGACACCAGCAAGTAGCCCCGAACCTTCGAGGGCAACCCGCGCCGCTTGCTCTTAGAGCCTCATAGGCATCACAACATACCGGGTCTGCGTCAACCCCGGCGCATGAATCAGGCAGCTGCTGTTCGAATCCGTCAACCCGATCTCCACCTTATCTCCCTCGATCGCGCTCAAAGCATCCAGCAAATAGTTGACATTGAACCCGATCTCCACCTCATCCCCCGCATAGACCACCTCCACCTGATCCTCCGCCTCCTCCTGCTCCGGATTGTGCGCCTGGATCGTCAGCAGGTCCGTCCGCACCGCCAGCCGAATCCCCCTGTATTTCTCATTCGAAAGGATGGCCGTCCGCTGCAGCGCCTGCCGCAAAAGCTCCCGATCTGCCTGCACCAGTTTTCCCGGCGCATTGGGAATGACCCGCCCATACTCCGGGAATTTGCCATCGATCAGCTTCGAAGTGAACCGAATGTCGCCGATCTGGGCGCGAACGTGATTTGTACCCGATCGCCAGCTCCACCGTCCCCTCGGTCCCCAGGATCCGCTGCAGCTCCAGCACCCCTTTGCGCGGCACGATCACCTGTCCCGTCCTGCCGGCAGAAGGAAGCGCCATCTCACACAAGGCCAGCCGGTGCCCATCGGTCGCCACCGCCCGCAGCACGCCCTCCTGTGTCTCCAGCAGAAGCCCGTTGAGGTAGTACCGCACATCCTGCTGCGCCATCGAGAAATGCGTCTTGTCGATCAGGCGTCGGAACTCCCCCTGCGGCAGCGAGAGAGTCTGCGCGGCATTGATCTCCTCGATCACCGGAAACTCCGCCGCCGGCAAAGTCGACAGCGTGAATCGGCTGCGACCCGCGCGCACCATCGCACGCTCTCCCTCCGTGCTCAGCGTGACATTCACTCCATCCGGCAGCGCACGAAAAATGTCGACCAGCTTGCGCCCCGGCACCGTGATATCGCCCGGCTGCTCCAGCCCCACCTTCGTGGCGGCAACGAGCTCGACCTCCAGATCCGTGCCCGTGATCGCCAGCCGGTTGTCTCGTGCCGACAGCAGCACGTTCGCCAGCACCGGCATCGTCTGCCGCCGTTCGACCACCCCGATCACGCTTTGCAGGGGAGCGAGCAGATCCTCGCGTGTCGCTGTCAGCTTCATAGTCTTAATTCTTTCTTGAGAATCTTAAATTCAGATTGTAGTAGTTATTAGGCCTGGGGATAACGGGAACAACCCGCCTGGTGCCACAGGATCAAAGGCTTGGCCGGTCCTCGCGACATGATGGATCGAGGGACGACCTGCGCGCTGACTGTGGGTGGCTTGTGCGTAACTTTATCCCCGCGTGCGCTCACAGAAAATCCACAGGCCTACCCCCATCAACCCGTCAGGGTTCTCAACAGGTTCGAGTAGTCCTCGCTCATGCGAACCTCCGAGGAGCGCAGCTCCTTGATGCGCTTGCAGGCATGCAGCACCGTGGTGTGGTCGCGGCCGCCGAAGGCATCGCCGATCTCGGGCAGGCTGTGGCTGGTGAGCTCCTTGGCGAGCGCCATGGCAACCTGCCGCGGTCGCGCGACCGAGCGGCTGCGGCGCTTGGAGAGCAGATCCGCCATGCGGACCTTGTAGTAATCGGCAACGGTCTTCTGAATATTCTCGATGGTGACGAGCTTCGCCTGCAGGGACAGCAGATCCTTGAGCGCCTCGCGGGTGAAGTCCAGCGTGATCGCATGACCGGTGAAGCGCGAGTTGGCGATCACCCGCCGCAGCGCGCCTTCGAGCTCGCGCACGTTGGAGCGAATGCGCTTCGCAATGAAGAACGCGACTTCCTCGGGTAGATGCGCGGCCGCGGCATGGGCTTTGGACATCAGGATCGCGACGCAGGTCTCGAGCTCCGGCGGCTCGATGGCGACGGTCAATCCCCAGCCGAAGCGCGATTTGAGGCGCTCCTCCAGGCCCTCGACCTCCTTCGGGTAGCGATCGCAGCTCAGGATCACCTGGTGCTGGCCCTCGAGCAGCTCGTTGAAGGTGTGAAAGAATTCTTCCTGCGAGCGCTCCTTGCCGGCGAAGAACTGAATGTCGTCGATGAGCAGCGCATCGAGCGAGCGGTACGCGGTCTTGAACTCGTTCATGGTGTTGTGCTGCAACGCACGCACCATGTCGCCGACGAACCGCTCCGAGTGCACGTAGGCGATGCGCGCTTCGCCGTCACGCTCCTTGATGAGGTGGGCGACGGCGTGCATCAGGTGAGTCTTGCCGAGCCCGACGCCGCCGTAGAGGAACAGCGGGTTATATGCGCGACCGGGATTTTCCGCGACCTGGAGTGAGGCGGCCTTGGCGAGCTGGTTGCTCTTGCCCTCGACGAAAGTGCCGAAGGTGAAATCCGCATTGATGCGTGCGCCGACGACCAGGCCTTCCGCGCGACGCGGCCGCTGGTTCGACGGTGGCGCGCCTCCGGGAAGGACTGCCGGCGCCACGGCTGCGCGCATGGGAGTGCTGCGCGAGCCGACCTCCACGGTGACGATGGGCGCATCGCCGGTACTCTCATCGCGCAGCAGCTCGCCGATGCGCGGCAGCAGATGCGTCGTGATCCATTCGACCGCGAAGCGGTTGGGCGCGAGCAGCTTGAGGGCGCCGTGCGCCTTCGAGCGCCTGCAGTGGCCGCACCCAGGTATTGAACTGCTGCTCCGGAAGCTCGGCTTCCAACGCGGACTTGCACCGAGCCCAAAGCGACGCTTCCACGCGCGTTGCCTCCGCGACCACTTCAGGAACCCGACTGATCGACCGGCCGAGCGACCGGATGATCGACAATCGCCGTAGCGAGGGCGTTGCACAGCATCTGGTCTGCCCGGCTCTTTGGGGGAAAGGGCTGCGGAGTCTATACCCTTGAGCGCCGTCGCTGAAGGCTTTGCGCGACCTAAAGATATTGACACCTTGGCGCTCAACGGCTTAGCCTTGCCGCCCCTTTTTGGAACCCCCACGGATCCTCTGGAGCGCCCTGTATGAAGCGTACCTATCAGCCTAGCAAAGTGCGCCGCAAGCGCACGCACGGGTTCCGGGCACGCATGGCGACCCAGAACGGGCGCAAGGTGCTGGCCCGTCGCCGCGCCAAGGGTCGGCGCAAGCTGATCCCTTAAGCGGCTCCGAACGGGCTCCGACTTTCACGGTTGCCACTCCCGGCCGTACGCTTCGGGGCACGGCCGGCGGAGATCTGCTGGAACCGCACACCGGCCGGCTTTCAGCACATAGACTATGCACCGGCTTACTTTCCCGGCGCACAAGCGTCTGCGGCGCAAGTCGGAGTTCGACGCCGCGTATGCGCGCGGCCGGCGCTTTGGCAATGGATTCTTCGCGGTGACAGCAAGCAGCAACGACAAGCAAGGTGCGCGCCTCGGCATGGCAGTTGCCGTGCGCACGGCCGGCAATGCCGTGGAGCGCAATCGGCTGCGTCGCATCGTCCGGGAATCATTCCGCCTGCACCAGCATGTGCTTCCGGCCGCTCGATCTCGTAGTCAACGCTCGGCCCAAGGCTCGCGGCGCATCGGGTGCGGAGCTGCGCGCCAGCCTGGCGGAGCTGTGGCAGATGGTGATGGACCACAAATGAGCCGCGCGCTGCGCTTTCTTGCAATCTGTCTGATCCGCTGTTACCAGTGGACGATCAGCCCTTTGCTCGGCCCCTGCTGCCGGTTCCATCCGTCCTGCTCGCATTACACCCTCGAGGCCATCAGCCGCTTCGGCCTGCTGCGCGGCGGCTGGCTCGGCATGCGGCGCATCGCGCCGCTGCCATCCCTGGCATCCCGGCGGCCTCGACCCGGTGCCCGCCGGCGACGTCCCGACCTCTCACCGCCACCCTCATGAATAACAATCCGCGCTTCTATCTCTGGCTCGCGCTGCTGGTCGTCCTGTAGCTGAACTACTCGACCTGGCAACGCGACTTCCCGCCGTCTGCCGCCGCCGCGACGGCAGTCCAGAGTCAAACCGCGCCCTCCAAACAGCAGAGCACGCTCGCCAACAGCATTCCGCAGGCGCAGCAGCCGGACAGCGAGCGGCGCCACCAACACGCAGCGACGGCGCCCGCGCCGCCGCCTGTCGCGGCTGCGCCGCGGGTATTCCCGCGGTGAAGCCCGCTGCATCGGCAAACGCGCCGCTGATCCACGTTCATACGGACGTTTACGACATCGACATCAGCACCCGTCGGCGGCACGCTGCAGCAGGTGCAGCTTCTCAAGTACGCGGAAATCAAGGGTCAGGCGGCTCGCGTGCAGCTCGAGAACGACGCCAGCCCGCAGACGCTGTATCTGTTGCAGAGCGGCCTCACGGGATCGGGAGGCTCTCGTACCCGAATCACGCGGCAGTCTTCACCGCGCTCGCAGCAGAGTTATGAGATGGATGGCTCGCAGGACAGCTGCGCGTACCGCTCACCTGGAGCAGCGGCGGCGTCACGGTGACGAAGACGTTCGTCTTCACCAAGGGCTCCTACGGCATCGGCCTGGAGTACACCATCCGGAATCAGGGCGCGGCGCCGTGGCGGCGCGCAGCCCTACGCGCAGATCTACCGCGACGATCCGCGTACCAAGAGCAGCTACTTCAATCCCAACAGCTACGCCTATCACGGGCCCGCGATCTGGGACGGAACAAATACGAGCAGCTCGATCCCTCCAAGGCCGACAACCAGCATTCTCGCAGACGGTGACCGACGGCTGGATCGCCGCCACGCAGAACGATTTCGTGAGCGCGGTGGTGCTGCCGAAGAGCGCGCCCTACCGCTTCACCTCTGCAGGTTTCCGGGCCCGAATAC
Source organism: uncultured Pseudomonadota bacterium (assembly GCA_963726045.1). Taxonomy (GTDB): domain Bacteria; phylum Pseudomonadota; class Gammaproteobacteria; order Steroidobacterales; family Steroidobacteraceae; genus 13-2-20CM-66-19. Next base: position 325,147 of record CAVSAZ010000004.1, on the reverse strand, counting down.
CTCCTCGCGGCGATGGGCCCGGAGCAGACGGTTGCCGCCGGCGCGACGGCAACGATTCAGCAGACGCTCTTCGTCGGCCCGATGCTGCACGCGCAGCTCGAGAAGATCGACGCCGAACCTGCATGTACGTCGTCGGCTACGGCTACCTGACCATACTCGCCGGTCCGCTCTTCTGGCTGCTGAGCAAGGTGCACGCGCTCACCGGCAATTGGGGCGTCGCCATCATCGCTGGTGACGTTCCTGCTGAAGCTCGCTGCTCTATCCGCTGTCGGAGGCGAGCGGCCGCTCCATGGCCAAGATGAAAGCGCTGAGCCCGCGCATCAAGAACATCCAGGAGACCTACAAGGACGACAAGGAGAAGCTCGGGCGCGCCATGATGGACATCTACAAGCGCGAGAAAGTGAACCCGGTGTCGGGCTGCCTGCCCATGGTGATGCAGCTGCCGGTGTTCATCGCCTTCTACTGGGTGCTGCTCTACAGCGCGGAGATGCGCCAGGCGCCGTTCGCGCTTCTGGATCCAGGACCTGTCGGCGCGCGATCCCTACTTCATCCTGCCCGGCATCATGGCGATCGCGATGTTCGTGCAGTACAAGCTGAATCCCACCTCGCCGGACCCCGCGCAGGCGAAGGTCATGATGGTCATGCCGATCGCCATGTCGGCCATGTTCGCCTTCTTCCCCGCGGGCCTGGTGCTCTACTACGCCACGAACACCATTCTCGGGCTCGCGCAGCAGTGGAACATCAATCGCCGCGTGGGCGCCAGCACCGCGGCGACAGAAGGCATGAGCGTCGCGTGCGTGACGCGGCTGCTCCATCGGCGGAACGGTTGAGCGGCTTGCGGCAGAGTCGTTCGCGGCTGCGGCAGGCGGCTCTTCAACCGGCGCCGCAGCGGCGGTAGCCTCACACCAGCATGAGCCGCACCGACACCATCGTGGCGGCGGCGACCCCGCCGGGAAGAGGCGGCATCGGGATCGTACGCGTTTCGGGTCCGCGGGTACCCGAGATCGCCGCCGTGCTGCTCGGCGAGCTGCCGCTGCCGCGCCGGGCGGGATTCGCGCGCTTCCTCGATGCCGCGCAGGAGCCGATCGATGCCGGCCTGGCGCTCTTCTTCCCGGGCCCGCACTCCTACACCGGCGAGCATGTGCTCGAGTTGCACGGCCACGGTGGACCGCTGGTTCTCGAGGCGCTGGTGGCGCGGGTGGTGGAGCTCGGCTGCGCGGCGCGCGCTGCCGGGCGAGTTCACCCAGCGCGCTTTCCTGAACAACAAGCTGGATCTCGCGCAGGCGGAGGCGATCGCGGACCTGATCGATGCCGGCTCGCGCGAGGCGGTCCGCGCGGCCATGCGGTCGCTCCAGGGAGAGTTCTCCGCCATGGTGCGGGGGCTCACCGATGCGGTCGTGGACCTGCGCACTTACGTCGAGGCAGCTATCGACTTCCCCGAGGAGGAGATCGACTTCCTGGCCGACGGGAGCTCGAGGAGCGCTTCCAGGCCGTGCACGACCACTTCGAGGCGGTCGAGCAGAGCGCACGCCAGGGCCGGCTGCTGCGCGAAGGGATGACGGTGGTGATCGCGGGCCGACCCAATGCGGGCAAGTCGAGTCTGCTCAATCGGCTGGCCGGATATGACGCGGCCATCGTCACGGCCATCCCGGGGACCACTCGCGATATCGTCCGTGAGCGGATCGATATCGACGGCATGCCCCTGCATGTCCTCGACACGGCGGGTCTGCGTGAAGATGCGGACGTGGTCGAAGCAGAAGGAATTCGACGCGCACACGCTGAGATGCGGCGCGCCGATCGGGTGCTCTTCGTGATCGATGCCGCCGCGGATCCCGGAGCGACCGCCTATAGCGAGGAAAAGAATCGACTGCCGCTCGACGTTCCGGTAACGCTGGTGCTCAACAAATGCGACCTGGCGACAGGCATCCCCGTCGCCGACACCCTGGCGGGACCGCCGCGGGTCGCGCTGTCCGCGCTCACCGGCGACGGTCTGGATGTGCTGCGCGCCCACCTGAAGACCTGCATGGGATATCAGACTCTCGAGGCCGGCACCGTCTCCGCCCGGCAGCGGCACATCGACGCCCTCGATCGCGCCCGGCGGCAGGTGGCCGAGGCGGAGCGGCATCTGCGCGAGACCCGCGCCGGCGAGCTGGTCGCCGAGGAGCTGCGCGGCGCACAGGAGGCTCTCAACGAGATCACGGGCGAGTTCACCAGCGAGGACCTGCTGGGCCGGATCTTCGGCGGCTTCTGCATCGGCAAGTGACCGCTGTATCCTGGGGCTCTTCCCTCGCGCCCACGGATCCTGGAAAAAGGCATTACGGTGTACCAGCGAATTCTCCTGGCCTTCGACGGCTCGATCGAGGGGCGCACGGCGCTGCGCGAGGGGGCGCTGCTGGCGCGACGGTTCGGCTCGCAGGTGTTCGTGCTCTCGGTCATCCGGGAGGCAGCCGGCACCAAGCTCGGCGAGGGCGTCGGCGGCGGCGGCGTTGCGCAGCAGCAGGAGGATTACGAGCGCGTGCTGCAGGAAGGCATGTCGCGGCTCGCGGCGCTCGGCTTCCAGGCGACGGGCAAGCTCGTCATCGGTGAGCCGGCACGGGAGATCGGCGCCTATGCCGAGCAGGTGAAAGCGGACCTGGTCGTCGTCGGGCCATCGGCGCCAGACGGCGATCGGGCGCTGGTGGTCCGGGCCGAGCGGCGCCTATCTGAGCGATCACATCCCTTGCAGCCTGCTGGTTTGCAAGAACGTCATCGATGACCAGCAGTTCGCGGCGCTGCTCGCGCAGAACGAGCTCGGACCGGCCGGGGCTGACGGCGGTCGCGCGAGCGGCGCCTCGCCCGCCCCGTGGTACACGCTCCCTCCCCAACGCCGGCGCCGGCGCATCCGGCGCCGTCGGCCACGCGTCGGCGGCTGCGTGTCGTGCTGTTCCTGTTGCTGCCGCTGGTGCTCATCATCGCCTGGATCCTCTACGCCATGGGCGGCGCGACGATGTCGACCGACGACGCGTATGTGGAAGCCAACACCGTCGGAGTTTCGACCGATGTATCGGGCATAGTCGCGCAGGTTTACGTGAAGGAAAACCAGCACGTCACGCGCGGTCAGATCCTGTACACGCTGGGGCCGCGGCACTACCGCTACGCGCTGGATCGCGCCGATGCGGAGCTCGGCACCGTGCGCGATAACCTGCTGGCGCAGCAGGCGAGCTATCGGCGAGATGCAGGCGAAGATCGCACAGGCGCGGTACGACCTGGGTTACAGTCAGGTGTTGTTCCGGCGTGCGCAGAATCTCGCCCACGTGCACATCGTCTCCAGCACGGGCTACGACACCGCGCATCGCGACCTGTCGAGAGCTCCCAACAGGCGCTGGCTTCCCTCAACGCGCAGCTCGCCGGCATGGCGCGCCAGCCTGAACGGGCACGCCGACGGGGCCGGTGGAGCAGTACCCGCAATACCTGAGCGCCCTCGCCGCGCGCAACGAGGCGGCCCGCGAGCTGGACCACACAGTCGTGCGGGCGCCGTTCGACGGCATCGTGACCAGCGTGCCGTCGATCCAGCCGGGCCGTTATCTTGCGGAGTCCGTCACCGCGTTCTATCTGGTGGACACCGATCACGTCTGGGTGCATGCGGACCCGAAGGAGACCGAGCTGACTTACGTGCGTCCGGGGCAGTCGGTCACGGTGAAGGTCGATACCTATCCGGGTGAGAAGTGGCACGGCACGGTCGAGAGCATCAGCCCGGCGGCCGCGCAGCAGTTCGCGCTGCTGCCGGCGCAGAACACGAGCGGCAACTGGGTGAAGGTCGTGCAGCGGATTCCGATTCGCATCGCGGTCGACACGAGCGACCGCAATCTGCCGCCGCTGCGCGCCGGGATGAGCGTCGAAGTCAGCATTCACACCGGCCACGTGCGCGGCTGGTCCATTCTCTGACAGGAAGAGCGCGGTGGCCGAGGAGCTGCATCCCAACTACGCCGCATCGCGGCGCCATCACGGTCTGCGTGATGCTGGCGACGCTCATGCAGTCGCTCGACACGACGATCGCCAACGTGGCGCTGCCGCACATGCAGGGCAGCCTGTCGGCGAGCCAGGACGAGATCGACTGGGTGCTGACGTCCTACATCGTGGCCGCGGCGATCGCGACGCCGCTCACCGGATTTCTCACGGCGCGGCTCGGCCTCAAGCGGCTCTTCATCGTCTCCGTGGTCGGCTTCACCATCGCCTCCATGCTCTGCGGCATGGCGCAATCGGTGCGCCGAGATCGTGATCTTCCGCTGGCTGCAGGGTCTGTTCGGCGCCGCTCTCGTGCCGCTCTCGCAGACCGTGCTGCTCAACATCAACCCGACCGAGCGCCACGGGTCGGCGATGGCGGCCTGGGGCATGGCGGTCATGGCGGCGCCCATCCTCGGGCCCGTGCTCGGCGGCTGGCTGACCGAGGACTACAGCTGGCGCTGGGTGTTCTACATCAACCTGCCGATCGGCGTGGTCACCTTCATCGGCATGGTCCTCTTCCTGCCCGAGGCGCGGCGCCGCACCCGGGCGCGGCTCGACTGGACCGGCTTCGTCAGCCTGAGCATTGCGATCGCGGCCCTGCAGGTGATGCTCGATCGCGGCCAGGAGCTCGACTGGCTCGGCTCGAAGGAGATCGTCGGCGAAGCCATCGTCGCGGGCTCGGCGTTCTACGTCTTCCTGGTGCACATCTTCACCGCGCGCGAGCCGTTCCTGCAGGCCGGCGCTGTTCCGCGATCGCAACTTCACCGCCGGCGTGATCTTCGTTGCGATCGTCGGCCTGACCTTCTATGCCTCGCTCGCCCTGCAGCCGCCCTATCTGCAGGAGCTGATGAATTACCCCGTCATCACCGCGGGGTTCGTCATGGGTCCGCGCGGCATCGGCACCATGGGCGCCATGATGATCGTCGGCAAGCTGATGGGTCGGGCCGACACGCGGCTGCTGCTCGCGTTCGGGCTCGGCCTCTCGGCGTGGTCCTTCTACGTCATGACGGGATGGACCCCGGACGTTTCGAGCTGGACCGTCATCTGGGTAGGGGTGGTCCAAGGCGTGGGGCTGGGCTTCCTCTTCACGCCGCTCAGTGTCGTGTCGCTGTCGACGCTGCCACCCGCCGTGCGGCCGGAAGGCGCCGGCTTCTACAACCTGGCGCGCAACGTCGGCTCGAGCGTCGGCATCTCCATCGTCGGCGCGCTGCTCACGCGCACCACCCAGGTCAACCACGCCGACATCACGCAGTACGTCACCGCGGTCAACCCGCAGCTTCGGCAATCCGATCGTCGCCCAGACCCTGAATCCGCTGACCGCCGCCGGCCGCGCCGCGCTCGATGCGCTGATCACGCAGCAGGCCCAGGTCATCGCCTACAACGATGACTACAAGCTCCTCATGATCGCGACGTTGGCCGTGATCCCGCTGCTGGTGGTCTTCGGGGGACGGCCGCGCGCCCCGGCCGCCCCGCATTCCACCGTTGCGGAGATCTGAGCGATCGTCACTGCGGCTCGTTCATATTGCCGTCATCGCGCCGGCGTAAGCTCGCCCTGACGCCGCTCTTGGGCAAGACACATCAGGAGACCTCCAGTGCCGAACCAACTTGGAAAGATCGAGCACATCGTGCAGGTCATGCTGGAGAACCGCTCCTTCGACCACATGCTCGGTTATCTGTACGCGGATCGCGGCAATGTGTCGGCCGCCGGCCAGGCGTTCGACGGCCTCACGGGCGAGGAGTCCAATCCCGACGGCACCGGCCGCAGTGTCGCCGTCTATGCCATCCAGGCGACCGACCCGAATCCCTATCTCATGCCGGGCGCCGACCCGGGCGAAGGATTCCTGAACACCAACTACCAGCTCTTCTCGACGGACGATCCGGCGTCCGGGGCCACGCCCACGAGCCAGGGATTCGTCATCAACTTCAAGTCCGCGATCGCCTCCGACCTCGCCAAACATTACAGCGACACGCTGCCCGGCACGCAGCCGTCGCAGATCATGGGCATGTACACCCCGGAGCTGCTGCCCATCCTCTCCGGTCTGGCGACGCGGCTACGCGGTGTGCGACCGTCTGGTTCGCATCCGTGCCCACGATGACCATGCCCAACCGTGCCTTTGCGGCCGCGGCGACCTCGCAGGGCCACCTCGACGATACGCCCGAAGACCTATCACCTGCCCGACGATCTTCGGCAGGCTGTCGGACAAGAGCCTCGACTGGGCGATCTACGGCTACAACAGCGATCCCCTGACGCGGCAGACGTTCCCTGACACCACAGCCGCGGACGACAGCCATTTCGGGCACTTCCGCGACTTCCAGCAGCGCGCCGCGGCCGGAACGCTGCCGCCGTACACGTTCCTGGAGCCGAGCTGGGATGCCTCGGGAAACAGCCAGCATCCCAACTACGATGTCGCCAAGGGCGAGCAGTTCCTCCACGACATCTACGTCGCGCTGCGCAGCAATGCCGCGGCCTGGAACTCCACTCTGCTCATCATCACCTACGATGAGCACGGCGGGAACTATGATCACGTGGCGCCGCCCGCGAACGCCACACCGCCAGGCGATGGAACCGTCGGTGAGCACGGGTTCGATTTCACCCGCTTCGGCTTGCGCGTGCCAGCCGTGTTGGTTTCGCCGCGCATCGCCGCGGGTACGGTTTTCAGGGGCTCGGGGCCGATCGATCATACTTCGGTGCTGAGCACGATCGCGGCAGCGCTGGGGCACCGAGGCGCTGACGAACCGCGATCGTAATGCGGCCTCACTTGGCGATGTAGTCACCCTTGACCACACCGCGAACAGACGATCCGCTGAGCGGTGTCCTTCCGCCGTCTCCTCGGTAGCGAGTCCGAACGCGTCCAGGCCGATCAAAACTCGACAGGATCCACGCCGCGCTGGTAGCAGGCTTCCGGTTCGTAACCAGCAAGGGCATTACCCGGAAGATGTAGCCGCCCCGACATTCGCGTCGGCGTCCGATCTCAGTGATTTCGTCCGTGACCGTACCGCGGCTTGGAAGGAGCATGTGCGCCGCTGGAAACAGCGGCGCAGCGAGGGTCGTGGCCCGATGAGTGGACACCCGACGCCGCGAGGCCCCGCGAGCCGGAAGCATCGTTCTCGCCGTCGGTGAGACGGCGGTCCTTGCAGCAGCCGTTCTTAGAACGCCAACGACATGCCAACCGATAGGAGGTCCGGGTCTCCGCCGCGCGCATTGATGCGCTCATATTCAGCGCGCACCGCGAATTGTCCAAACTTGGCTTGTAGGCCTGCACCGTAAGCCAATTCTGTGCTCCGCAGGTCCTGCGCGGTGGTGGTAGGACTGCAACATCGACAACGGCGTTGGTTGCTATGTGGTTGACACAGATACGACGTTCTCGAAGGCGGAGCAACTACAGGTGTAACTACCCGTTCAGCGGCTCCGGCCACCGCCGCGACTGCCGCGATTACCGCCGCCACTTCGCCCCCCACCGCCGCGGGCAAAGCTGCCGCGGGGGGCGGCACCGCCCCGAAATGCGCGGCCGCTGAAACCGGAGCGGCCCGGTGATGCGAAGATTCTCTGGCCGCCGGTGCGGGCGAAGCGGTTGTAGCCGTAGCCGCCGGAGCGCATGCCGACCGCCTGGCGCGGGCCGGCGTAGCGGAACGTATATCCGCGCTCCGTTCGGAAGTTGCCGCCATAGGGATCGGGCCTGTCGCTGAAGCGGCCGGCGGTACCCACGTGAAACTCACCGGGCACGGGACGGCCGCGATAGAAGTTGCCGCGGTTGACGAAGGCGAAGCCGCGGGAAGCGTACGGGAAGTGATTGAACGCTACGTTGCGAGTACGCCAATCGCATCGCCAGTGATGCCAACCCCAGGGATAGTGGCCGGAGAACCCGATAGGGCTGCCTACTCCAAATGCCAGGTAGGGGCCGCCGTACCAAACTCCCGGGTAGTCGTACCACCCCGGCCAGGCATCGATCGCGATCCCGTATACGGCCCAGGGATCGTACTCAGGAACGTAAACGACGTCGGGATCCGTGGGCTCGATGTCGATGTCCGACCCCTCCGTGGTGACATCCTGTTCCGGCGTGCCCTGCAGGGTGCCGGCCGCCTCAGCACTTCGGCGTAGGTTCTGCACCGCGGCCATGACGTCCTGGGGCTGGTTGTAGTAGGCCGCGCCCAGCGAGGAGGTCCAGGAGAGATTCTGGTCCATGTTTCCGAGGACGGCCGGAAACGCGGTGAGCGCCTTTATGCTCGCATCCCAGGGCTGCTGGTTCGCCGCGCGGGCGAGATCATCCGCCGCCAGGCCCGGATTGGCCTGCAGCCAGCGGTCAGCCTCGACGATCTGCTCGGGGAAGGTTGCCGCCGGGAGGATTGCCGCAACCAGCGAATCCGGATAGAGCGCAACCGGCGCCACCAGCTGCTGCAGCTGCTCCGGCGATTGCTGCGCGTAACCGGACGTAGGCTGCGACTCGTCCGCGGGAGGGGTCTGAGCAAACACCATGCGTGGCGCGGCGGCGAACAGCAAAGCTGCCGCGAGGAGGGAGGCCGACAGCCGGCGAAGGGTGGCTGAATGTTTTTCTGATTTGACCATAATGTCGAAACTCCTCCGACGGAGACGACACGCCGAACTCTATTATGGGACCGGAGCGGGGCGGCGCCAAGCCTCACCTCGTCAGGCCCAGGTCCTTGCTGTACGTGACGTTCATGATGTCACTGTACCACCCTGTAACGCGCGGCTTGACCAGGTGTTTACTGACGTAGAAGTAGAGCGGGATCACCGGCTGATCCTGCAGCATGATCCTGCTCCGCCTGCTCGAGGAACCCGCGGCGCTTCGCGGGATCGACCGCCACCGCGGCGCGGTTGAGCAGGTCGTCATAGGCAGCGTTGTGATAGTGGGTGAGGTTGACGCCGAAGTCGCCCTTGAAGTACTGGGCGAAGGTGTAAGCATCGTTGTAGTCGCCGATCCAGCTGGAGCGGAACATCTGCACCTCGCCGCTGTCGATGTCCTGCATCAACGAGCGGAACTCCTCGGCCCTCAAGGTCACCTGCGCGCCGAGCGCCTGCTGCCACATGGATGCGATGGCGATGGCGAGCTCCGTGTGTATCTCCTCCGTGTTGTAGCGCAGCTCGAAGCGTAACGGCTTCGCCGCGGAGTAACCGGCCGCCGCGTACAGCTTGCGGGCCGCGGCGAGGCGCTGCGCCATGGGTAGTGCGCGATAGTCCGGCGATTGCGGCGCGTAGTTGTCGACTCCCGGGGGCAGCCAGCCATAAGCCGGCAACTCACCGGAGCGAAGCACCAGCTGCGCGAGCTTCTCGCGGTCGATCACCATGGCGAGGGCGCGGCGCACTCGCGCATCGCCGTTGAACGGCGCGCGTTGCAGATTGAAGCCGTAGAAGTAAACGCCCAGCTCCGGCGCGATATGGAGTTGATCCGCGAGATGGGCGCGGATCCATCCATACTGAGCGCGGGGGATCACGTCCGTGATGTCGAGTTGACCCGCACGATAGAGAGTCAGCTCCGCGTTCTCATCGGTCATGATCAGGTACTTCACCCCATCGAGGCGCGTGGCGGCGTCGTTCCAGTAGTAGCGGTTGCGGGTCAGATAGATGTATGAGCCGTGAACCCATTGCGACAACACGAACGGTCCGTCCGACGGCAGCTTGCCTGGATGGGCGTAGTCCGTCCTTGTCGTTGACGAGGGCGACGGGCTCCACGGGGCACGTGCTCGGATGCGACAGCAACCCCGGCAGATACGGCGCGGGGTTGCGCAACGTCACGATGACGGTGTAAGGATCCGGAGCGGAGACGCCGAGGCTCTCCGCAGGCTTGCGGCCGGCGACGATGTCGCTCGCGTTGACGATGACATCGACGACCTCCGCGTACTGCGAGGCCGTATCGGGCTCGACGAGGCGGCGCAGACCGCCCACGAAATCCGCGCCCACCACGGGCTGACCGTTCGACCACCTGGCGTCGTGGCGCAGATGAAACGTGTAGGTCTTGCCATCGGGGCTCACCTGCCAGCTCGCGGCAATGCCCGGTGCGACACCGCCCGTCTTGTCGAGGGTGGTCAGTCCTTCGCACATGTCCCGCAGCACCCGCTGCGCTTCGTCCGCCCGCGCCTTCTGTGGGTCGAGCGAGTCAGGTTCCGCGCCGAGGCCGCGCAGCAGGATCGCTGGGGCTGTTCGCCGTAGTGCCCGCCGGCGTGCCGGTGTGTGAGCGCGAACAGCCGCAGAGCGCGGCGAGCGTGAGCAGCAGGATTAGGAGCGCACGGGCAGCGCTGCGCATCAGTGACACCGACTACGGGCGCCGATGGCGGTGGACATTGATCTGGTCCCGCAGCGCGAGCGCCGCCGCCCGGGCCGCGGCGGAAAAGTCCTCGCCGGAGGATGCATACAGGATGCCGCGCGCCGAGCTGACGATGCAGCCCCGTCCCGGCGGCGGTCTGTCCGGAGCGCACCACCTGGGCGACGTCGCCTCCCTGCGCGCCGACCCCCGGCACCAGTAACGGCATGTCGCCGACGATGCGGCGGATCTCGGCCAGCTCCTGCGGATAGGTGGCGCCCACGACCAGCAGACAGTTGCCGCGGGTATTCCAACGTGTTGCGGCGAGATCGGCCACCACGTGATAGAGCCGCCGGCCGCCGGCGCCGACCTCCAGATCCTGCAGATCGCGCGCTCCCGGGTTGGAGGTGCGGCAGAGCACTATGACGCCGCGGTCTTCGTGGCGCAGGAAAGGCTCGAGCGAATCGCCGCCGAGGTAGGGGTTCACCGTGACGGCATCGGCGCCGTAGCGCTCGAACGCCTCGATCGCGTAGCGCTCCGCGGTGTTGCCGATGTCCGCCGCGCTTGGAATCGAGAATGACCGGTACGCCGGGGTAGACGCGGTGGATGTAGTCGATGGTGCGCTCGAGCTGGTCCTCCGCCTCGTAAGCCGCGTAATGGGCGAACTGCGGCTTGTACGCGCAAACCAGGTCCGCCGTGGCGTCGATGATGGCTTTGTTGAACTGAAAGATCGGCGAGGGCTGGGCCGCGATCTGCTGCGGGAAGCGCTCGATCTCCGGATCGAGCCCGACGCAGACCAGCGAGTCGCTGCGCGCCCAGCACGCGGCAAGTTGTGTGAGGAAGCTGCTCATGCGACCCGCGTGCGTTCCGCCGCGAGGCTGCGCTTCTTCAGATGGACCAGCAGCAGGGTGACCGCGGACGGCGTCACGCCCGGCACCCGCCCGGCCTGCCCTATCGTGGCCGGGCGATATTCCGCGAGGCGGCCGCGCACCTCGTGCGAGAGTCCCGCCACCTGCCCGTAGTCGATGTCGTCCGGCAATTTCGTCTCCTCGTTGCGGCGCTGGCGGTCGATCTCCTCGCGCTGCCGCTCGATGTAACCGGCGTACTTGGCGCGCGCTTCGACCTCGACGCGCACCTGCCGGGGTACCCGGTCATCGAACGGGGCACTGTGCCAATCCGGACTTCCTACAACGTCGAGCAGGGCCTCGTAGCTGACCTCCGGCCGGCGAAGCAGCTCGAATGCGGATACGTCCCGGCCCAGAGGGCCGGACAGCACCCGCTGCGACCATTCCTCGGTCACGTCACCGGGATGAACGCGGGTGCGCTGCAGCCGCGCAGCCTCCTCTTCGGATAGGCGCTGCTTCGTCTCGAAGAGACGCCAGCGCTCATCATCCACCAGGCCGAGCTCGCCGCCCCAGGGGCGTCAGCCGCAGGTCGGCGTTGTCCTCGCGCAGCAGCAGACGGTGCTCGGCGCGACTGGTGAACATGCGGTAAGGCTCCCGGGTGCCCCTGGTCACCAGGTCATCGATGAGTACGCCGAGATACGCCTCGCTGCGCTTCGGCACCCAGGCATCGCGCTGGCGGCTGGCCAACGCCCCATTGATGCCGGCGACCACGCCCTGCGCCGCCGCTTCCTCGTAGCCTGTCGTGCCATTGATCTGGCCGGCGAAGAAGAGCCCGTGGAGCGCCCGCGTCTCGAGCGAAGGACGCAGATCCCGGGGGTCGAAGTAGTCGTACTCGATCGCGTAGCCCGGCCTGGTCAGGTGCGCATGCTCGAATCCAGGGATGGTGCGCACCAGCGCGTACTGCACGTCGAACGGCAGGCTGGTGGAGATACCGTTGGGGTAGATCTCGTGGGTGTCGAGGCCTTCGGGCTCGACGAAGATCTGATGGGAGGTCTTGTCGGCGAAGCGGAAGACCTTGTCCTCGACGGAGGGACAGTAGCGCGGCCCTACACCCTCGATGGCACCCGTGAACATCGGCGACCGGTCCAAGGCGCCGCGGATGACCTCGTGGGTTCGCTCATTAGTATGGGTAATGAAACAATCTATCTGCTTTGGGATGCTCTTCGGCTCGCCCGAGAAACGAAAACACCGGCAGCGGCTGGTCACTGGCCTGCCGAGTCATGGCGGCGAAATCGAGCGTCCGGCCGTCGAGCCGCGGCGGCGTGCCGGTCTTGAGCCGGCCGACCCGCAGCGCCAGCTCCCGCAGGCGGCTCGCCAGCCGGTTCGACGGCGGATCGCCGGCGCGCCCTCCCTGGTAGTTGTCGAGCCCCACATGAATGCGGCCGCCGAGAAAGGTGCCGACCGTGAGTATCACCGCCGGCTGCCTCGAAGGCGATGCCGGTCATCGTGACGACGCCGGTGACGGTCTCCCCTGTGACCACCAGGTCCGCGGCCTCCTGCTGGAAGATCGACAGGCGCGGCTCGCCCTCGAGCAGTGCGCGGATGGCCTTCTTATAGAGCTGGCGATCCGCCTGGGCGCGGGTGGCACGCACCGCCGGCCCCTTACTGCCGTTCAGCGTCCGAAACTGGATGCCCGCCCGATCAGTAGCGCGCGCCATGGCGCCGCCCAGCGCATCGATCTCCCGCACCAGATGGCCCTTGCCGATGCCGCCGACCGCGGGATTGCAGCTCATCTGGCCCAGTGTCTCGATGCTCTGCGTCAGCAGCAACGTGCGCGCGCCCATGCGCGCCGCCGCCAACGCGGCTTCCGTGCCGGCATGGCCGCCGCCGATGACGATGACATCGAAGGACTGGGCAAATCGCATGTCAATATTGTAGAGGGGCGGGGCGCGTGAACAAGGGCAGCGTCTGAATCGCCTCGAATACCTTATTCTCCAGCCCAAGTGAGCCGTGCGCACCATCACCCTGTCGTTCCTCTGGCTGGCCGCCGCCGTATTGGGCGCCGCCCCATCCTGCCGCGCGGCGCCCGCCGGGCAGCTGCAGTTGTCTCCCTGCCAGTTGCAGCAGGCGCTCGACCTCACCCTGGTGCAGGCCGCCTGCGGTCGTTTGTCCGTGCCGGAGAATCCCGCGGCGCCGGGCGGGCGGCAGATCGCGTTGCGGGTGGCGGTGGTGCCCGCCATCAGCACCCGCAAGCGCCTCGACCCGCTCTTCATTCTCGCCGGCGGCCCGGGCATGGGTGCAGCCTCCTTCTACACCAGCGTGGAGCCGGTCTTCGCACTCATCCATCGCGACCGCGACATCGTCCTCGTGGACCAGCGCGGGACCGGCGCGTCCAATGCCCTCGACTGCCAGTCCAGTGACGCGGACATCGACGAGAGCACGACCGCGGACATCGTTGCCGAGACCCAGCGGTGTCTGCAAGACGCTGAGCGCGCATGCCGACGTCAGGTTCTACACGACCAGTCTCGCCGTCCAGGATCTCGACAGGGTGCGCGCGGCGTTGGGGTATGCGTCGATCAATCTCTACGGCTCCTCGTACGGCACGATCGTCGCCCAGCAGTATGTGCGCCGCTTTCCCGACAGAGTCCGCAGCGTCATCCTCGACGGCGTGGCGCCACCCGCAACTGGCACTCGGCGCCACGAGCGCGCTCGATGCGCAAGCGACGCTTTCGAGCCTCTTTTCCCGCTGCGTGCGCCAGCCGGCCTGCCACGCGCGCTTCGGCGACCCGGCGACGGCCTACCAACAGGTTCGCGACCAGCTCGCGGCTCATCCCGTGGCGGTCGATTTGACCGACCCGACGAGCGGCGCGCCCCAGCGGCTGCAGTTCACGGGTTATCATCTGGCCATGGTGCTGCGCCTGGCGAGCTACACGCCGGAGCTGGCGGCACTCCTGCCTCTCGACCTGCACGAGGCCGTTGCGTCCAACAACTTCGCGCCGCTCGCGGGACAGTTTCTTCTCATCGATCGTGTGTACGGCGATGCCATCGCGGAAGGGATGAACGACACGGTGGTCTGCTCCGAGGACGTTCCGTTCTACCACGTCGGCCCTGAAGAGCGGGCCGCGCTCGCCAAGACGTTCCTCGGCACGTCGCAGCTCGATGGCCTGGAAGCGATCTGCGGCGTTTGGCCGCGGGGCCCGATGGATGCCGATTTCCACCAGCCGCTGCACTCCGAAGTGCCCGCGTTGCTGCTCTCGGGCGGCAATGACCCGATCACGCCGCCCCGCTACGCCGCGGCGGCCGCGCGCGGCTTCAGCCACAGTCTGAGCCTGGTGGTCCCCGAATTCGGGCACGGCCAGCTCACCGATCCCTGCATGGCGGCCGTCATGGCGCAGTTCGTGCAGCCGCGGCACGGTCTCCGCGCCTCGATACGACCTGCACGCGCCATCTGTCGCCCATGCCTTTCTTCCTGACACGCAACGGGCCGACACCTTGATCCAGGCCGAGGGACTCAACAAGCGATTCGGCACGGTCGCGGCGGTGAGCGGCGTCAGCCTGCGGGCGCTCGATGGCCGCATCACCGGGCTCCTCGGACCGAACGGCGCCGGCAAATCCACCACGCTGCGCATTCTCTACACCGTGCTGCAACCGGATTCGGGTGATGCGCGGATCGACGGCGTCAGTGTTGTCGCCGATCCGCTCGCGGCCCGGCGCAACATGGGTGTCCTCCCTCATGGCGCCGGCCTCTATCCCAATCTGACGGCACGCGAGAACGTCGCTTACTTCGGCGCGTTGCACGGGCTTTCTGCCGCCGAGCGGCGCGTGCGCACGCAGGAGCTGATCCGACAGCTCGAGATGGAAGAGTTCGCGGACCGGCCGGCGCGCGGCTTCTCACAGGGACAGCGGATCAAGACGGCCCTGGCGCGAGCGCTCATTCATAGGCCGCGCAACATCCTGCTCGATGAGCCGACCAATGGTCTGGATGTCATGGCGGTGCGGACCTTGCGCGGGCTGCTGCAGCAGTTGCGCGCGCGAGGGTCATTGCATCCTCTTCTCCAGTCACGTGATGCAGGAAATCGCGGCGCTCTGCGATGACGTGGTCGTCATCGCGCACGGCCGCGTGCTGGCGCAGGGCACTCCCGCGGAGCTGCGCGAGCGCGCGGGGACGGAATCGCTGGAAGAAGCCTTCGTGCGCCTGGTCGGCGCGGGCGACGCCGGGCCGGAGCCTGAGGGAGCCCATCGATGAGGGCGATCTGGCGGGTTTTCATCAAGGAGGTGCGGGAGAATCTGCGCGACCGGCGCACGGTGATCTCGGCGCTCATCTTCGGGCCTCTCTTCGGCCCCATCATGGTCGCGAGCGCACTGTCGCTGAGTTTTCGCGGCGCGGGGACGCAGGAGGACGCGGCCCTTGCATCTGATCGTATCGCATGCGGAGCGCGCGCCGGAGCTGATCGCGTATTTGCGCCAGTACAACGTGAGGATCAAGACCGTCGCGGAGGACGAGGCGGCGGCGCGGCGCGAGGTGACGGCACACCACGGCGGGGAAGTCCTGCTGGTCCCGGCCGATTTCGGCTCCCGGCTCGAAGCCGGACAGCCTGCGCCGTTACTGTTGTTTGCCGACGAGTCCGATACCCGAAGCGCGCACGAACGTGGAGCGGATCGCCGGCATCATCAATCAGTACGGCGCGACGATCGCCCGACTGCGCCTGGTCGCGCGCGGGCTGGATCCGCTGCTCACCGTACCCATTGTGCTGCATCCCGTCGACATCTCGACGCCAGCCGCCCGCTCGGCGCTGGCGCTGGGAACGTTGAGCTATCTCGTGCTGCTCACGATGCTCATGGGCGGCATGTATCTGGCGATCGACGCCACCGCCGGAGAGCGGGAGCGGGGCTCGCTGGAGCCGCTGCTCACGGTGCCGGTGCGTCGCGAGTACCTCATCTACGGCAAGATCCTCGCGGCCTGCGCCTACATGACACTGTCGCTCGCACTGTCGGTGACCGCGTTCGCGATCGCGCTGCGTTTCGTCGGGCTGGAGCGCTTCGGCATGAGCGCCGATTTCGGACTCCGGGTCGCGGTGGGCATCGTGCTCGCCTGTCTGCCGCTGGTGCCGCTCGGCGCCGCCCTGATGACGCTGGTGGCCGCGTTCACCCGCAGTTATCGTGAAGCGCAAACCTACGTCGGATTGGTGCTGCTGGTTCCGACCCTGCCGCTGGTCTTCGCAGCCATACTCGGCCTGCAGCCGCGGGCTAGACGCTGATGGCGATCCCGTCCTTGGGACAGCACTTCATCATCCTCAGTCTCATCAGGATGCAGCCGCTGCCGGCGGCGTATGTCGCGCTCTCGGTGTGCTGCGACCCTGGTATTGGCGGCACTGTTCGTCTTCGCGGCCGGACGCCTTTACCGCCGCGAGTCGTTATTGGGTTGAGCTGCTCGCCGAGACCCGGTAGGGATATTTGACATCCCTTCAGAGCTTCGCTATAGATCACTGCATGAGATTACTCCTTGCCGTCGCGCTGACTGCCGCATCCTCCTGGGCGCTCGCCCAACCGTATCCGCCGGCGCCTCCGGCGCCACCGCCGCTGCCCGCCACCATCCAGGTCACGGGCCAGGCCAAGGTGTCGGAGATCCCGGATCGGGTTTACATCGACATTGGCGTGACGACGCAGGCGCAGAAGTCGGAGGCCGCCGCCGCCGAGAACGCGACAGCGGCCTTGCCGCAGTGATCACGGCCGTGAAACGAGCGGCAGGCGCCGGTGCGCAGCTCACCACGACCGAATATTCCATCAGTCCCAACTACAACTACCCGCGCAACGGGGGCACCCCCACCGTCACAGGGTATACCGTGAGCAACGTGGCGGAGGTGCGGCTGGACGACTTGCGAAGGATCGGCTCCGTGATCGATGCGGCGACGCAGGCGGGGTCCAACAATGTGCAGGACATCCGCTTCGCGCTGCGCGACGAGGAGGCGCCCCGGGCTGAGGCTCTGCGGCAAGCCGCGTTGAACGCCCGTCAGGACGCCGAAAACCTGGCCGGAGCCCTTGAGCCTGAGGGTCGTGCGGGTGCTGTCTCTGGACGAGGGGGCCCGGCGGAGATGCCCGTCTACCCGCGGGGCAGGGTATTTGCGCCGATGGCCGCGGCGCCGGCGCCCACTCCGGTCGAAACAGGCACGATCGACGTCAACGCCACCGTTACCCTGACAGTGGAAGTCGCGCCCGCCAAGCGCTAGTCTGTCTGCAACCGCGCAGGCGCGTTCGCCGCGATGTCGGAGGTAGACCATGATCACCGTGCGTCACCTGCTCGACGGTAAGGGTCGAGCCCTCTTCAGCATCGAGCCCGAGGACCCGGTGCTCGAGGCGATCCGGATGATGGCCGATCGCCACGTCGGCGCGCTGCTCGTGATGCGAGGCACCGAGCTCGCCGGCATCCTGTCGGAGCGCGACTATGCCCGCAAAGTCGTCCTGCTCGGCCGCTCCTCGGCGGAAACACCGGTCTGGCAGATCATGACCTCGCCGGTGGTGACGGTCTCGCCCGACAACTCCATTCAGGACTGCATGCGCCTGATGACCGAGCGCCGCATTCGCCATCTGCCGGTGGTGGAGCGGCGGCCGTGTGATCGGCATGATCTCGATCGGGGACCTGGTGAAAGCCGTGATCGAGGAGCAGCAGCAGACGATCGCGCAGCTGGAGACGTACATCCACAGCTGAGGTACTCAATCTACGATGAACAGTTTGGCGCCCACAGCTGTGTGGGAGCGGTGAGGTTCCGCACCATCAGCCACTTGGTAACTCATTCCTGGCCTGAGCGTGAAGTTGCGGCCATCTCCCAGCTCGGTGTGGAGTTCGCCCTCAACGCAAAAAAGAATATGACCCTTGACGCACCAGTGGTCGGCGACATAACCCGGTGAGTACTCGACCGTGCGGACGCGTAGGTTTCCAAAATGCAGCGTCCGCCAATAGGCCCAGCCACGCTCGCCTTTATGTTCGGTTCGCTCGATCCTGGACCAGTCGGTGATGCCAAACGGAATGTCGGATATGCGCACCGATGGCTCCTCGTCATTGCGAGTGTGTGGCGCGGCCTCAGTCTGCGGACGTCGCGGAGATAATGGATGCATTTTATATAATGCATATGAGTCTGGTCACGCAAAAGATGCAACATATACAGTGCTAAATATGCGTGAGGAGCATAGGCGTGCCAGAACGCGGACTTAGCCCAGATCTAGCCGGAGTGCGGATGACGGTCTCGGACTCAGGTGCTCACAGCGTCGTGAGCACGTCCACCGTGCTCACGTTCGAGCAGCAGGGTAATGTCGTGTCGGCACGTTATCGTGGCGGGGAGATCATCGACGGCTATCTGATCGGGCAGCTCGAGGGATGGTCGCTTCGCTTCCGGTACGTTCAGGCCGATCGCAGCGGGCGATTGGACGCCGGAGTTTCGGAAGGCGTGCTCGATCGCCTGCCAGATGGACGATTACGCCTCGTCGAGCATTACCAGTGGCTCACCAGATCCGAGAGCGGAACCAACATCTTCGAAGAAATCCGCTCGCCGCTGGTAGGCGGACGCTACTTCCGCCAGTATGTCCTCGTGAACAACACGATGACGCTGAAGATCTCCAGGCGTCCGAGGAGCATGGCCGCCGTGCAGATCCACGTTTGCAGCGACGTCAGCGAATGCAGGTTCCAGGCGACGTAGCCCGGCAGTCCGAAGGCGGTGTTGTTGATGGAAGCGACCACCACCCGGAAGGCGGAATTGAAGTTCATTCCGGTGAGCAACATCGCGAAGGTGAGCAGCGATACCGTCATGAAGTAGAGAAAAATGAATGCCAGCACCGCATCCGCGGCGCGCTCCGTCACCGGCCGGCCGCCGACGCGCACCGGCGCCATGGCGCTCGGGTGCACGAGGAGCTTGAGCTCCCGCCCGCCTGGCGCGCCAGCACCAGCGTGCGGAACATCTTGATGCCGCCGCCGGGCGACCCCGTGTTGCAGACGATGCCGGAGAGGAAAAGCATCCAGATGGGCGCGAACACGGGCCAGGTGGTGAAGCCGGTCGGCCCACCGTCACCCACCCGGTCGTGGTTGCCAGCGACACCACGTTGAAGGCCGCGTACCGCAGCGCTGTGCCGAAGGTCGGATAGACCGCGTGCCAGGTCAGCAGCCCGGCGATGAAGACGACGCTGGCCGCGACGAGAATGCGCGGCCGTCCTGACCTCCGGATCGTGGCGATAGGGCTTGAGCGACAGCCGCCGCAGCGCCGCGAAGTGACGCGCGAAATTCAGGGCCGAGATCAGCATGAGGACGATCAGCACGAACTCGATGGCCGCCGAGTGGAAGTACCCGATGCTGGCGTCGTGAGTCGAGAAGCCGCCGAGGGCGACGGCGGAGAATGCGTGGCATATCGCGTCGAACCACGTCATGCCGCAGAGCCGCAGCGCCAGAACGCCGCTCAACGTGAGCAGGGCGTAGACCAGCCACAGCGAGCGGGCGGTCTCCGTGATGCGCGGCGCCAGCCGCTCGTCCTTCACCGGTCCGGGCGCCTCGGCCTTGGAGAGCTGCATGCCGCCGACGCCGAGCAGCGGCATCACCCCGACCGCCACCACGATGACCGCGAGGCCGCCCAGCCAGATGAGCGTGTGGCGCCAGAAGTTGATCGAGGGCGCCAGCGAATCGAGTCCGTCGAGCACGGTCGATCCGGTGGTCGTGAGTCCCGGACATCGTCTCGAAGAACGCGCGGGTGAAGGTCAACCCCGGTAGCGAGAAGAGAAGCGGCAGGGTCGCGGAGGCGGCCAGCAGGATCCAGCCGAGCGTCACCAGGAGGAAGCCGTCGCGCGGCTTGAGCTCCCGGCGCTAGCGGAAAGTGGCGGCAGCCAGCGACCGCGCCGGCGGCGACCGTGATCGCGGCCGCGAGCAGGAATCGCGTCCAGAGTCCATCGCCGGTGGCGAGCGAGCATCCTATCGGCAGGATATAGGCGAGCCCGAAGGAGGCGAGGATGATCCCGAGGAGGTGCGCGATGCCGAGCAAGGTATCGCGCCTAGGCGCAGCTCACGGACCGGCCGCACGCATGAACAGCCGCTCGACCGCCTCGATGTGGCGGCGGTCGGAGAGGAACAGGATCACGTGATCGCCCGACCGGATGAAGGTGTCGTGATGCGCCATGATCACCTGCTCACCGCGCACCACCGCTCCGATGGAGGAGCCTTCCGGCAGCGGGATGTCGTCCACGGTCCTGCCGACGACGCGCGAGTTCTGCTCATCGCCCTGGGCGATCGCCTCGATGGCCTCGGCGGCGCCGCGGCGCAGGGAGTGCACCCGCACCACCTCGCCCCGGCGCACGTGCGCGAGCAGTGAGCCGATGGTGATGCTCTGCGGCGAGATGGCCACATCGATGCTGCCGCTCTCGATCAGGTCGGCATAGGAGGGCTTGTTGATGAGAGCCATCACCTTGTGCGCCCCGAGCCGTTTGGCCAGCATGGCGGACAGGATGTTCGCCTCCTCGGAGTTGGTGAGCGCGACGAACACGTCGGTGCTGTCGATGTTCTCCTCGATCAGCAGCTCCTCGTCCGCGGCATCGCCGGCGAGCACGATGGTGTTCTCGAGCTGCTCCGACACGCGCCGCGCCCGACGGACGTCGCGCTCGATGAGCTTCACCTGGCTGGTCTTCTCCAGCGACCGCGCCAGGCGAAAGCCGATGTTGCCGCCGCCCGCGAGGATCACACGGCGCACGCGGGTGTCTTCCTTGCGCAGCTCGCCGATCATGCGGCGGATGTCGGCGCTGCGCCGCGAGGAAGAACACCTCGTCGCCTTCCTCGATGACCGTGTCGCCTTCCGGCGGAATGCTGCGGCCGCGGCGGTAGATGGCGACCACCCGCGCCTCCATGCGGGCCAGATGCTCCGGCAGCTCGCGCAGGCAATGGCCGACCAGCAGGCCGCCGCTCACGGCGCGCACACCGACCAGGCGCACCTTGCCGGCGGCGAAGTCGAGCACCTGCAGCGCGCCGGGATGGCGGATGAGCCGCTCGACGTATTCGGTGACCAGCTGCTCCGGGCTGATGAACACATCGACCGCGATCGACTGCTCGCTGAAGAGCTGCGGCCGCTGGGTGTACTCGGCGGAGCGGATGCGGGCGATCTTGGTCGGCGTCCGGAACAGTGTGAACGCCACCTGGCAGGCCATCATGTTGACTTCGTCGCTGTTGGTCAGGGCGACGATGATCTCCGCCTCCGCGGCGCCTGCCGCTTCGAGAACCGTCGGGTAGGCGGCGTTGCCGACGACGGTGTGGACGTCGAGGCGGTCCTGGAGGTCGCGCAGGACGTCCTCGTTGAGGTCGACGACGGTGACTTCGTTGGCCTCTTCCCGCGAGAGATGCCTGGCGACGGTGCGGCCGACCTGGCCGGCGCCGAGAATGAGAATCTTCATTCTTTTACGTCTCAGACCGGTTCCAGGTTGGCGTATTGCATCATCAGCCACTTCGTGCCCTGCCGCTCGAAGTTCACCTGCACCCGCGCATGCGGGCCGCTGCCCTCGACATTCAACACCACGCCCTCGCCGAACTTGCCGTGCCGTACGCGCGCACCGAGACGCATCCCGGGCGGCGGTGGCTCGCTCAGTCCGGAATCTGATGGCGGGCGCCGCCGGCTGCTCGCGCCGCGTGTGCGCCGCCGATGGAGCGGCTGACCTGCACGCGCGGCCTGACTTCCGCAACGATGTCCTCCGGCACCTCCTTGATGAAGCGCGAAGGCGCGGGATGCGTGTCCATGCCGTGCAGGCGGCGCTGCTCGGCATAAGTGAGATAGAGATGCTTCATCGCGCGCGTCATGCCGACGTAGCAGAGGCGGCGCTCCTCCTCCAGGGCGTCGAGGTCCGATCATGCAGCGGTTGTGGGGGAAGAGCCCTTCCTCCATGCCGCACAGGAACACGAACATGAATTCGAGGCCCTTCGCCATGTGCAGAGTCATCATCTGCACGCTGTCCGCTCCGGCGTCCGACCCTCTCTCGCCGGACTCCAGGGCGGCGTGGGCGAGAAAGGCTTCGAGCGGCGGCAGCTCGACGTCGGTGCTCTCGGCGCCGAAGCGTGCGGGCGGCGCTCACCAGCTCCGCCAGGTTCTCGAGCCGGGCCTCGCTGCGCGCCATCTCGCCGCGCGCCGAATCCTGGCTCGGCTTCTCCCGGCCGTGATGCTCGATGAGCCGGCTCTCCTTGAGCACGTGATCGATCTGCTCGTGCAGCGCGAGACCCGCGGTCTCCCGCGCCAGCCGGTCGATGAGCTCGTGGAAGCCGCGCAGCGCGTTCGCGGTCCTGGCGCCCTGCTGCGCCTCGCTGCGCGCGACGGCCGCTTCCATAGCGAGATGCCGGCGGCCCGCGCTTCCTCGCGCAGGCTCTCGACGGTGCGATCGCCGATGCCGCGCGTCGGCAGATTCACGACCCGCTCGTACGCGGCATCGTCGTCCCGATTCAACAGCAGCCGCAGATAGGCGAGCGCGTCCTTGATCTCCGCGCGCTCGAAGAACCTGCAGGCCGCCGTAGACCTTGTACGGGATGCGTGCGGCGATGAACGCTTCCTCGAACGCGCGCGACTGGGCGTTGGATCGGTACAGCACGGCGATATCGCTGCGCCGGTGTCCGGCGGCGACATAGTCGGCCACGCGCCGCGCGACGAACTCCGCCTCGTCGCGCTCGTTGAATGCCGCATAGAGTTGGATGGGCAGGCCGGGCTCACCGTTGGTCCACAGCGTCTTGCCGAGGCGGCCGGAGTTGTGCGCGATCGAGCCGTTGGCGGCGGCGAGGATGGCCGCGGTGGAGCGGTAGTTCTGCTCCAGACGGTAGAGCTTGCGCGCGGGCGTAATCGCGGCGGAACTGCTGCAGGTTCTCGACCCGCGCGCCGCGCCAGCGGTAGATCGACTGGTCGTCATCGCCCACCGCGAACGGGTGGCCGTCGGGGCCGGCGATGAGGCGCAGCCACGAGTACTGGATGGAGTTGGTGTCCTGGAACTCGTCCACCAGCACGTGCCGGAAGCGCTGGCGGTAATGCGCCAGCAGCTCGGGACGGTCGCGCCACAGCTCGTAGGCGCGCAGCAGCAGCTCCGCGAAGTCGACCACGCCGGCGCGCGCGCAGGCTTCCTCGTAGAGGCCGTAGAGCCGGATCATCTGCGCGCGGGTCGGATCGTTGCCGGCCTTCAGGTCCTTCGGCCGGCGCCCTTCGTCCTTGTTCGAGTTGATGAACCACTGCACCTCGCGCGGCTCCCAGCGCGACTCGTCGAGGTCATTGGCCTTGATGATCCGCTTCACCAGCCGCTGCTGGTCGTCCGAATCGAGGATCTGAAAGCCCTGGCGCGAGCCCCGCCTCGCGCCAGTGCAGCCGCAGCAGGCGGTGCGCGATGCCATGGAAAGTGCCGATCCAGAGCACGCCGGGCGGCGCGCCGAGAATCTGCTCGACGCGGCCGCGCATTTCCCCGGCAGCCTTGTTCGTGAAGGTGACCGCCAGAATGGAGTACGGCGAGGCATGCTCCACCTGGATGAGCCAGGCGATGCGGTGGGTGAGCACCCGGGTCTTGCCGCTGCCCGCGCCGGCCAGCACCAGCACGGGAACGAGCGGCGCCGAGACCGCGGCGCGCTGCGCCTCGTTCAGAGGATTGAGGATGGGGTCGAGATCCATGAGGGCGCGCATTTTACGGTATGGCGGCGCCCCGCACCTCGGTCGTGAACCTGACCAGCGCCACCACGAAGCTGAGCAACACCGGGCCGATGATGAGCCCCAGGACGCCGAAGGCCGAGACGCCTCCCACGGCGCCCACGAACACCGCCAGGGTCGAGACGTGGGCGCGATGCGCCGTGAGGAGCGGACGCGCCACGTTCTCCACCACCACGAGCAGGCCGGTCCAGAAGGCCAGGAAGACCGCGCGCGACCCAGTGACCGGCTCACCGCGAGATAGAGCACCGCCGGCACCAGCACGACGCTCGCCCCGGCCGGCAGCAGGGCCGCAATGGTCGCCACCGACGCCGAAAACGAGCGGCGACGGCAGCCCGACCAGCGCGAAGCCCACCCCGACGAAGATGCCCTGAATGAGCGCGGTCGCGGCGGAGCCGAACACCACGCGCGCGCGTCACCTGCGCCAGATACTCGAGCAGCCGCTGCGCGGCGTTCCGCCTCGAGCGGAATCAGCCGTGTCAGGTGATCGAGGATCTCGCGCCCGTCCCGCAGCAGGAAGAAGAGCAGGAAGAGCATCATGAAGAAGCCGACCACGGTGCCGAAGAGCCCGAGCGCGAGATTGCCGCCCGCGGCCGCGGCGGACTTCAGCAGATCCTGCATCTCGCCGGTGACCCAGCCCTGGATCTGTCCCGCGCTCACCGGGAAGTTGGCGCTCGCACCAGCGCAGCGCGCGTGCCGATCAGCGGGTAGCTCTCCAGCCGCGCGAGCAGCTGCGGATAGCCGAGAGAGCTCTGCCCGCGCAGGTAGCCGATCAGGCTGGCGACCTGGCCGGCAAATACCACCCCGAGAACCGCCAGCGGTGCCAGCACGAGGAAAGGCGTGAGCCCGGTGATGATGCCCGCGGAGAGCACGCTGCGGCCCTTGAGGCGCCGCGACAGCCGCTCGTGGAGGGGATACAGCAGGAAGGCCAGCACGGCCGCCCAGCTGAGCGCGCCCCTGAGCGGCGCCAGCACCGCCAGCAACAGGTAGGCCAGGATCGCGGCGGTCGCGACGAGAAAGCAGCGGCGGTAGAAACCCGAGTAGACCATGGTTGTCGTCAGGATCGCAGATCGCGGAGCAGCCCGCACACGATAGCCGGCCATCTCGGCCACCTTGGCCGGCTTCTGGATCACAGTACGCACGCCGATCGCCGCTGCACGTTGGACCTCGGCCGCATCGATCGCGCCGCTGGCGATGACGACGGCCGCGTCCGGACGGATGGCGAGCACCGCCTGCGCCAGCTCGAGGCCGCTCATGCCACCGGGCATGGTGAAGTCCGTCAGGACGAGAGTGAAGGCCTGCGGCTCGCTGCTCTGAATGCCGCCAGCGCCTCATCCGCGCTGGCGAACCCGCGGCAGGCGATGCCGAGCTTCTCGAGCGCGCGGGTGATCAGAAAAACGAGTGTCGGCTCGTCATCGACATAGAGGACGCGTTGCGCCGCCCCGGTTACCACTTGTTCCTCAGCTCCCGCAGCTTCAGGAACACGGTGCGCGCGTCTGGCTGCTCGCCGATGTCGGGGAACGCCTGCGCGCAGCTTCGCGATGACCGTTGGGCTCTGCAGGCGGAAGAACGTGTTGATTCGCTTCTCTTCAGCCAGTGTCGTGATCTGCATCGACTCCGGCGCCTGCTCGCGTGCGGCGTCGAGGAGACTTCGCGCCGCCGTGTTGTCGGGCTCGCGGTCGAGAGTGAATTCGAGATTGCGCGCCAGGTACTCGTGACCGGCGAAAACCCGCGTTGCCTCCGGCAGGCGCGCGAGCTGGGTCACGAAGGTCTCGTAGAGCTGCTGCGGATGGCCGCCGTTGTGGCAGTTGCCCGCGCCGGCATTGAACAGCGTGTCACCGCAGAAGAGCGCCGGTTGCTCGGTCCTCGGCGAGCAGACAGATGTGCGCCATCGTATGTCCCGGGGTGTCGAGACACTCGAGCTCCACGGTGCGCCCGACGCGCATCGACATCGCCCTTGCCGAGGCCGCGGTCGACTCCACCGATGCGGCTTGCGGCCGCGGCGTGGGCGAGCACCTTGGCGCCCGTGGCGTCGACGAGACCCGCGTTGCCGCCCGTGTGATCCAGATGCTCATGGGTGTTCAGGATCTGGGTGATCTGCCACCCCTTGGCACGGGCCGCATCGAGGCACAGCTGCCACTCCAGCGGATCGATCGCCAGCGCCTCGCCGCTCTCGGGACAGGCGATGAGGTAGTGGAAATTGCGGTACCGGTTGGCGGACCAGATACGCTCGATGAGCATCAGGCGAGCATACCGGAAGCCGCGGCGGCCCGCGGCTCGGCCACCCGCAGGGTGAAGAGGCCGCCAATCAGCATGCTGGCGCCTCCCAGCACCAGGCCAAAGGCCGGCCGGTCGCCGAACAGCGCATGCACCAGGCCGCCCAGCACGCTGGCCGCCAGCATCTGCGGGATGACGATGAAGAAGTTGAAGATGCCCATGTAGACGCCCATCTTTTCGGCCGGCAGGTTGTCCGAGAGGAGTGTGTAGGGCAGCGACTGGATCGATGCCGAGGCGAAGCCGACCCCGACCATGGAGAGCAGTAGCCAGTCGGGGCTGCGGATCCAGGCGAACGAGGCAAGGCCCAGGCCGCCAGCCGCCAGGTTCACCAGATGGCTCCAGCGCAGGCCGAGCAACCGGACCATCAGCGGAATGACCACCGCGCCCGCGACCAGGAAGCCGTTGCCGGCGGCGAACAGCACCCCGACCCAGTTGGCGCCCGTGTTGTAGGCAAGCGAGCGGGGATCGGCGCTGCCGAATTGCACCGCGGTCACCGTCGGCGTCGTGTAGATCCACATGGCGAAGAGCGCGAACCAGGAGAAGAACTGCACCCAGGCCAGCCGGCGCATCGGCCCCGGCATGCCGTAGAGATCCGCCAGCACCTGTCGCGCCATGCCGCGGCTGGCGGTCGCGCTGAGCCAGGCGAACAGCGCTCCGAATACGATCAATCCACCCACCAGGAGATAGAGCTCGTGCGCGAGCGAGAGCCGCCGGATAGCGCCAAACCCCTGCTCCCCCCGCCACCAACATGAAGATACCGGGCCGCCATGCTTTGCAGACGTCCATGGGCGCGGCCGGCAGGTCTTTGCGTGCGAAGCTCAGCAGTCGCTCGGGCGCGTACTCGCGAGTGGTCACCACCGTCCATAGCACAGCGCAGAACAGCACCGCCGCGCCGACGTAAAAGGCGATGCGCACGGTCGCCGGAATCTGTCCAGCCGGCGCAACGTTCGCGACGCCGAGCCTCGCCAGTGCCCACGGCAATATCGAGGCCAGTACCGCGCCGACGCCGATGAAGAAGCTCTGCAGCGCGAACCCCAGTGGCCGCTGCGACTCCGGCAGCTGGTCGCCGACGAACGCCCGGAAAGGCTCCATGGAAACGTTGATGGAGGCATCCATCAGACACAACATAACTGCCGCCACCCACAGTGTGGAAGAGTTGGGCATCCAGGCAAGCGCCAGTGTCGTGAGCAGCGCGCCGCCGAGAAAATACGGCCGCCGCCGTCCGAGTCGCGTCCAGGTGTGATCGGAGGCGTAGCCGATGATCGGCTGAACGATGAGCCCGGAGAGCGGCGCCGCCACCCATAGTATCGGGATGTCCCGCAGGTCCGCGCCGAGAGTCTGGAAAATCCGGCTGACGTCGGCGTTCTGCAGCGCGAATGCGAACTGAATGCCGAGAAAACCGACACACATGTTCCAGACCTGCCGGAACGACAGCTCGGGTTTCGCGGTCACGGCGCCGTCCGCTCGCGCCGCGACGCGGCGCGATCCGCAAGGCGCCGATGCGGGCGCTATTGAGAGGGCCGCTGACACCGCCTGCCGGTGTAGTGGGCGAACCGCGCCAGGTCACTCATATTGAACCCCTGCAGCAGCGAGAACGTGCAGGCTGCGCCGGCAGCGGCCTGGAAGCGAGCCGACGTGGAGGCCTGCCAGCCCTCGCTGTGGGGCATCACTACGGGCAGCACCGCGGGCGGACTGCCGGCGCAGCGCACCTCGAGGCGCTTGACCGCCGCCGTTATGCCCGGTGTTGATCGGGCCATGCCGATTGGAATAGTCGAGCCATGCGAGATAGCTGCCGCGACGCGTGGCGGTCCAATGTCGGGGCCATGAGCCGACCACGCGGGCCGCGGGATCAGCATCGGACACGGTGAGCCGCGGTGAGTCTGATGTCGCTGCAAGGTACATCGGATGCAGCTCATGGGGGGCGGCGGGGCTCCGGCCGGGGCGGGGACGAGCTGCACTTCCGTCGTATCGCCCTGGTGCCGGACTCGCCCGGCAACCAACAGCGGGCCGCCGGCAGCGATCGGACGGTCGAGTATGATCGTGCGCCCATCGAGATAGAGGCGTATGCGGTTGCCCGGTGCCGAACAGCATTGGCAGCAGCGACACCGGAAGCTCCGGCGCCACGCGGCCATCGTCCTCCAGCCCGAATACCCCGCGCACCACCATGTCCAGATAGCCCGCGACGGACCAGAGCTGCCGCCGCGAATCCACGACCGGACCGCCGAGATTGCCGGGCACGTGCGTCGACTGGGAGAGCAGCGAGTAGTTCTCCATGTTGGACGCTTCGAGGGCCGCGCCGCGCATCTGCGAGCGTAACTCGAGCGCGATGAGAGAAGGGATCGCCGACCCGCCTGCGCCGCACGCAGGGTGTACTCGCTCACGAACGGCCAGATCGCCCGGTTGTGGTAGATGGGCTGATCGCGTCTCTCCGGCCAGATCACCGGGCTTCCGGCCGGCCACGCGGGGTAGTGCTCGAGTGATTCGGCCGCTCGCGCTCGGTTCGCCACGCCGCTGATGATTGCCAGATCCAGGCCGAGAAGATCGTAGGCATCGAAGGGCCCGGGGTCGACGGGGCCGCCGATGTAGCTCATGTAGAGGCCGCGGTCAGGCCTCCAGAAGCGGGCGTTGATCGCCTGCTTCAGGGAGCTCGGCCTGCCGCGCGTAACGCGTCGCGGCCGTGGTTCGGCCGCGCTCACGCGCCATGTTGGCGGCGAGCTGTAGAGCCTGGTAATGCAGGACATTGGTCGAAAGCGCGAACGATTGGGCGATGAAGACGACGTCGTGCGCGGTCGAGGCGGGGTACGTCTGTTCGCGCCAGTCGAGGAATGACGTCTCCCCACGGTAAAGCCCGACCCGCGGCTCGAAGATATAGCGCCGATCCTGGGCGAGGGTATCGGTGAGCGCCGGATACACCGTATCGGCGAAGGCGTGGTCATCGAGCAGGTGACGCGCGCCGAGGAACCAAACCACGCGGTCGGTGCTGATCGGCCAGCTGCCTCCCGAGCCGGTGTCCTGCATCACATAGAGCCCGGATGAGGCCGGGCCTGCGCGCGGCGGCGAGATTTTGAAGAGAAGCGACGCGCGGGCGCGTGCCGCGTCGAGACGCCATAGGCCGAGGTCGATGCTGTAGGACACGTCTCGGGTCCAGACGAACGGCCATTGCTTGCCGGCAATGAAACATCGGCAGGGAATGGGTCGGCCGTGGTCGAACGCCGCGTCGGTGATGACATCGACCGAATCCCCGCCCAGATCCTCCTGCGCCATCGCGAAGAGCGCATCGAAAAGCGCGCTTGCTGTCCGTACGCGCCAGCGCTGTGCCGCGATCACGCGCTCACCCGCCGGGCGGTGCAGCACGTATTTGCCGTCGGGGCGCACCGTTACCCACGCGCTCCGTCCCTGCCACGAGAGGCCGTCGTGCCAGGCGGGTGCAGCCGCACGCCGTTGCTGCGTCCTGAGTCGGGTTGGCGCGCGCGCCGTGCGTTGCGGCGCATGGCAGCGCGCAAAGCGCCATCGCCGCGATCTTCAGCTTATGCACTGCGCTCTCATGGATCGGAAACCTAAAACGAAGCCGCCCCGGCCGTCAAACCGGGGCGGCCACGCCGGCGAGTGCCGGCCTCATTTTCCGCTATTGTTCGAGGATCGCGCCGTAGTGGCCCTGGACGGTCACGCGTGAGATTGCCGCTGATGACCTGGTAAGTGGTGCTCGTCAGCAGATCCGTCACCCACGATCCGTTCACCATGCTCAATTGCCACGCGGGAATCGTCACGGTCTCGGTGCTGGAAGTATTGTTGAGCACCACCGCGATCCGGTGATTGGAATCCCACCGCCCGAACGCGTAGATGTGGTTGGTGGTGTCGACCAGCAGAGTCTTGTAGGAGCCGGTCCGCAGCTGTGGATAGTCATTGCGGATGGTGATCAGTTGCTTTGTCAGCGCCACGGCCGAATTGCTGGTTGTGGCCTGCGTCCAGTCGAAAGTGCGGCGGTTGTCCGGGTCGTTGCCGCCCTGCTCGCCGTACTCGTCTCCATAGTAGATGGTGGGAGTCCCGACGTAAGTGAACTGGAAGATGAGTCCGAGATAAGTCTTCCAGATGTCGGCGCCGCAGCGGGTCGCAAACCGCTCCGTATCGTGCGAGCCGAGCTCGAGGGTGGAGACTTCCTGCGCGTTGATCGGGACGTCGGCGCGGGTGCCGAGCAGCCAGCTGTCGAGCGAGCTCTCGTCGATCGAGGCGCTGTTGCCATGGTAGTCCACGCCGCAGATCCATTCCGACACCGGCTGGGTGAAGCCGTTGTAGTTCATGTATCCGTCCCACTCCGTGCCGTCATCGAGCCACGGTGAGGGGTCGCCCCAGTACTCGCCGATGACGATCGGCATTGGAATTTACGCCCTTGACCGCCGAGCGCAATTCCTGCAGTGATCTGATGGTTGGTGGCATCGCTGCCGCCATTGCCGCCGGAGTCGAGTGCCTGCGGAAAATCCAGACGCCAGCCGTCGATGTTGTAGGGCGACGAGAGATATGTCTGCACGACCGAAGAGGCGCTGCCATAGATCTGGTCACGCACCGCCGAGCCGCTCGAGCCGTAGTCCAGTTTCGGCATGCCGCCGAAGCCGAAGAAGTCCGAGTACGCGGTTGGGCCACGACTGGAAGGTGTAGTAGCCGTAGTAGGGGCTTGATTGCGACTGGTAGGCGCCCTGGTAGCGCGCAGGTGATGCCGTCGTAGAGCTGCGCCTGGAACCAGCAATTGCTGTCGCCGCTGTGGTTGAACACTCCATCCAGGATGACGTAGCCCTGTGGTCCGTTGGCGCTGCTGTGGATGTCGGAGATCAGCGTCTGTAGGTCCGAGCTGGTGCCGAACGCCGGGTCGATCTCATAGTAATTCTGGGTATCGTACTTATGGACCGTGGGGGAGTTGAAGATGGGATTGAGGTAGATGATGTTTGCGCCCAGAGTCTGCTTGATATAGCTCAGTTTCGCGTCGACGCCGGCCAGATCGCCGCCGAAGAACACCTCGCTGTTGCAGTTGGTGGGGTCCGCGGTGGACAGAACGCTCGAGCCCCACGTGTGCTGCTCGGTCGCGCAGCCGCCGTACGTGTACTCTCCATTGGTGACGTCGTTGGATGTGTCGCCATCATAGAAGCGATCGGGAAAGATCTGATACACCACCCCGTTCTTCATCCAATCCGGCGTCTTGAAGCCCGGGATGACGAAGAAGTCGCCCGAGGAAGGCTCGCTCGAGTAGGTGCCGGCAGCGTTGAGCCAGGCCGTGGACGTGCCGTCGTTGATCTGGAAGCGGTAGTACTTCTCGGAGCCGCTGGCCGGGATGGTTCCCGACCAGTAGTCGAACGTGCCTGTCGGATCGTTGGACACCCAGACCATCGATACCCAGTGGTAGGAGCTGTCCGCTGTATCGTAGTACTTGACGTTCGCGCTGGTGATGTCGCTCTTGCAGGTGCGCAGAGTCACCGTCACGGACTGCGACGCGGTGGGCTCCGGATTGCTGTCGAACATCGGTCCCTGATCCGAGAACAGATAGTCCCATTCCACGTTGTTGTCGTTTGAGCAGGCCTGCACGCGGCCGGCGCCGCACAGCAGCGCGACCCCGAGCAGGATATACACGGCCAAAGACGCTCGCTGCAGCCAGCGGCCGCCGCGATGCTGGTATTGACGGTTCATGGATGTCTCCCTGGTACGCCGGACTTTCGCCGCAGGATGCGACTCGCTTTACCGCCTTTGCAACAGTTCGCATACGTATTCAAACCGCATACGTATTCAGGGGGGATGTGTCGATCAGGTTACGTGTCGGTTGCTACTGCTCGAGAATCGCGCCGTAGTGTTTGCCGACTCGCACGGTCAGGCGGCCATCGCTGACCCGATAGGTGTCTCCAGTCAGGAGATCCTCGACCCGGGAGCCGTCGGTCATGCTCAACTGATAGGCGGGGACTGTCACGTTCCTGTCAACGCTGTCGTCATTGAGTACGACCGCGATCCTGTGGGTGGCGTCGAACCGGCCGAAAGCGTAGACATGACGGGCATCGTCCGCCAGCAGGGTGAGGTACGAGCCTGTGCGCAGCTGCGGGTATCGATTGCGGATGGATGCGAGCCTGTGCGTGAGCGCGACGGCAGGGTTGCCGATGTTTGCCCGCGACCCAGTCGAACGTGCGGCGGTCATCGGGGTCGGGGCCGCCACGCATGCCGTACTCATCTCCGTAGTAGATGGCTCGGCGTACCGATATAGGTGAACTGGAAGATGAGTCCCAGGTAAGTCTTGCCGATGTCGCCGCCGCAGCGGGTGGCGAAGCGTATGGTGTCGTGGGTCCCCAGCTCGTTCGTCATCGTCTCCTGGACGCCGACGGGAAGGTCGGCGCGACTGGCGCGCAGCCAGTGATCCAGCCGGGTCGTCGAGATCGCGGCTCGGTGCCCGTACTCATCCTTGCCGCAGAGCCATTCCGAGACCGGATTGGTGAAGCCGTTGTAGTTCATGGCTCCGTCCCACTCCTTGCCGTCGTCGAGCCACGGCGATGCATCGCCCCAGTACTCGCCGAGGATCTCGGCGTTCAGGCTTCACCGACAGCACAGCCGCGCGAAGCTCGCTCATTATCTGGTGATTGGCGGCGTCGCTTCCGTCCCTACCGTCCGCATCGAGAGACTGCGCCACATCGAGCCGCCACCCGTCTATGCCATAAGGCGCCCGCAGATAGGTTTGCATGACAGACGTCCGGCCGGCGTAGATCTGCTTGCGCACAGCCGAGCCGCGGGCGCCGTAATTCAGCTTGGGCATGCTCGGCACGCTCATCGCGAACGTCGAGTATGAATTGGGCCAGGACTGGAACGTGTAGTAGCCGTAATAGGGACTGGACCGCGAACGGTAGGCTCCGTGCCGCGGACAGGAGATGGCATCGTACGTTTGCCTGTCGAACCAGCAGTTGCTGTCTCCACTGTGGTTGAACACGCCATCCAGGATGATGTAGTCCGGGGGGTCCGTTGGCGGTGCCATGGACGTCAGCGATGAGATGCCGCAGTGTGGCAGCGGTACCGAAGGCCGGATCCACCTCGTAATAGTTCTGTGTGTCGTACTTGTGGTTGCTGGGGGATCTGAAGATGGGATTCAGGTAGAGGATGTCCGCACCCAACGTCCTCTTGATGTAGCTCAGCTTCTGGTCGACGCCCGCCAGATCGCCGCCGAAGAAGACCGCACTGTTGCAGCCCTTGGCTCGGGCGAAAACGCTCGTGCCCCACGCGTGCCGCTCGGTCGCGCATCCCGAGTAGGTGTACTGGCCGTTCGCGACGTCGTTGGACGTGTCGCCGTCGTAGAACCGGTCCGGGAAGATCTGATACATCACCCCACGCTTCATCCAGTCCGGGGTCTTGAAGCCCGGGATGATGAAGAAGTCGCCCGACGAAGGCTCCCTCGGGGTGATTCCGGCCGCGTTGAGCCAGGACACTGGCAGAGCCGTCGTCAACCCGGAATCGGTAGTGTTTCTCCGAGCCGCCGGCGGGAATCGTGCCCCGCCAGTAGTCGAACCGACCGGTCGGGTCGCTCGACGACCCGATGCATCGGGATCCAGTGAAACGACCTGTCTGCGTCGTCGTAGTACTTGATGCTGGCGCCGGAAAGGTCTCCCTTGCAGGCTCGCAATGTCAGAGTGACCGGGGTGGTTGCGGTGGGCTCCGGATTGCTGTCATACAGCGGCCCCTGGTCGGCGAACAGATAGTTCCGCTCCACTCTGTTGTCGTGCCAGCAAGCCTCGGCACGACCGGTGCCGAAAAGCAGCGCGCCGGCCAAGAGGGCGCATGCCGCTAGAGAGGCACGGTGCATTCGCTCCTCACTTCATGCGGATGCGGGCCGCGAGGCCCGCGGGCAGCCTGATGTAGGTCACGCCGCCGTAGCGATCGCCACCGACTGTCCAGCACGCGCCGCCGCATTGCCGCAGCGCGGCCAGGTTGGCAACACGAGGGAGCGGCGCGTCGTCGCGGGTGACTTGCGTCGCCAGTACGCGATGAACAGCAAAGACATAGTGAGTCAGGGCGGGTTGATAGGTCCCGCTACGAGCGTCCGTGGTGAGGCTTATCGCACCCGCAGTCGCCTGCGCGCTCAAAGTCTGCAGGAAATAGACGCCGTGCTCGTAGGCGTACGTCTTGCCGTCATCGTCGTAGTAGTCGAAAGCCGTAGGCTTCGAGTCGGGAAAGACCTCTACCTGCACCGTGGTGACCGGGTGCTCGCCGACGTAATCCTCCACCGGCTGAGTCGGGATGATCGCACCCTGACGGATGAAGAGCGGAATGTCGCTCCAGGTAGCGCTGTCGACGGGCAGAGTGATGGTGCGGCCGCCGAGATAAACCCTGCCGCTCGACCAGTCAGTCCAGATGCCCGCCGGCAGATAGAGGCTCTTGTCCGTCTGACCCTGTTGCACGACCGGCGAGACGAGAAGGTATTGGCCGAACGACCACGCGCTGGAGTCGGCGCGGACCTTGGGGTCGGCCGGCCAGCCGAAGCTCAGTGGCCTCACCAATCCCACACCCGCTACATGGTCGTGCCAGGCATAGGAGTACATGTAGGGCAGCAGCTCGTAGCGCAGGCGCAAGGCATGAGTGGCTGCGCGCTCCGCGATCGGTCCGTAGCGCCAGGGCTGGCGCTTCTCCTGATAGACCCCGTGCACGCGAAAGACCGGCGTGAAGGCGCCAAACTCGATCCAGCGGGCGTAATTCTCGTCCGAAGGATGGCCGTGGAAGCCGCCGCCGTCCATGCTCCACCACATCTCGCCGAGGTCTATGGCGCTCAGCATGCGTGAGCGCTGCCGCGCCATCGTGGCGAAGCCCGTCTGGATGTCCCCCGACCAGAGCCCGTAGGCATAACGTTGCGCGCCCAGCCAGAAGTTGCGGTTCAGGGAGAACACACGCGTATCGGAATGCGCGCGCTGACCCTCATAGATGGTGCGCTCCATGTTCAGGAATTGCGTGTTGCCGCCCGCCTCATCCGCCTCGTCGTTCCACCAGCCGACGATCCCGGTCTCGAAGCTTCTCTGCAGTGTGGGGTTGAAGAACCAGGCCCGCGTCGCCGGATTGTCGAAGTCGAGATCTTCAACGGCCTTGTGCGAGAAGTAGTCCGGGGTCGGCCTCTCGCCCGGGATCCACAGCTGATGGGCGGTCGCGTAACGGCCCTCCTCTGTGTCGACGTGGATGCGCGGCTTCATGATGCCGATGAGGTGCACCCCCTCGGAGTCGAGCTCCGCCGCCAGCTTGCCGCTCGGGCCGTCGGGAAATGTCTGCCGGTTCCAGCGAAATTCGCCGTAGTCATCCTCGCCCCATGCCTTCCAGTCGAAGTCGAGCTCGAAAGCGTCGAGCGGGATGCGCTTGGCGCGGTAGGTGCGAACGTCATCCAGCAACTCGCCTCTGATCGATGCCCCACTGGCTGTTGATGAAGCCGAGGGACCACTCAGGGAAGAGCGGCGGATGACCGCTCAAATCCGCCACGGTCGGCGAAGATCGCCTTCGGCCCCCCCACCATCAGATACAAGTCGGCATCGGGGCGCGAGATCTTCGAGATTCGAAGGCCTCCCGGTGCCAGATCGAACGTAGCTCCTTTGCTGTCGAGCAACACACCGAAGCCAGCCGTGCTCCATACCAGCGGCGCGCCCGCATTGCCCTGCGCGCCGGCCTTGGCGAGCAGTCTGCCGCGTCGCACCAGTTCCGCCGGGCTTCGTGTCGAAAGCATCGGTGCCACCGATCCCATAGAGCGGGGCCCCCTGGGTAAAGCGCAGCACGAGCGTGCCTTGGGCGAGGCTGTTGACGTGCAGTCATCCGCAATAGTGGCTGCTGCGCGCCGCCGTCGAAGACCGCGAGAGTTCCGGAACCCTCGTCGAGCGTAACGCGAAGTGACCTCTGCCGGAGCAAGAGACGATCGCCCCGCCTAACGTGGCGACGTCCGTTGTGGAAAGTTCGGTGGGGTGCGGCGCCATCACCAGAGTGGGGGGAGTGGCCCCCGCGCGAGGAACGAAATGCACGTGCACAACGTTGCCGCCGATCAGGCGTAGCGACAGCGTACCGCCGGCCAGACGCAGGTCTGCTCCACCGTCGCGCAACTGTGCTTGCGCGCGCGCGGCGGCTGCTGTCCGCGATACTGCCGCAGCTGTCCGTGGATGCAACACGGCCGCCACCAACAGCGCGGCCGAGCATTCCTCACGCGTATTGGATCTGTCGTCGCTACTGCAGGATCGCGGTGGAATAAGCGGGTAGGCGCAGGTCGCGGCCATCGAGCCGGATGCCGGGGCGAGTGGCCGGATCACGGCCCGGAAGCTCCCATCCGGCAGCCTGACGCTCCGGGTCGCGCCGGAGAGATTGTGGATCACCAGCAGCCGCTGCGTGTGATCAGCTGCGGGTGTAGGCGCTTATCGCGCCGCCATCGGCCGGATGAGCCGCGATGCCGCCGTCACGCAAAGCAGGCAGCTCGCTGCGCCATTGGATCAGTCGGCGATAGAAATTCAGCAGCGATCCCGGGTCGGACCGCTCGGCGGCGACCGAGAGAGCGGGCGACGGCATTGTCGGGCGCGGGCTCCCACCGGGTCTCACCCGGCTGACCGGGCTTACGACCCCACCGCATGGGCTCGCGAATGCTT
The DNA here is from genome assembly GCA_963726045.1 of uncultured Pseudomonadota bacterium. Classification (GTDB taxonomy): domain Bacteria; phylum Pseudomonadota; class Gammaproteobacteria; order Steroidobacterales; family Steroidobacteraceae; genus 13-2-20CM-66-19. The sequence continues at coordinate 288,491 of CAVSAZ010000004.1, read as the reverse complement.
TCGTCCGGCTTGATGCCATGCATCCCGATTTCCTCGCCGTAGTAGACGAACGGATCCCCCGGCATCGTCAGCAACATCGCCGCGGCCATGCGCATGTGGTTCGTGTTGCCGCGGAACTGGTCGAGCACGCGGTCCCGATCGTGGTTGCCGATAAAAGGCGAGTCGACGATCGGCCCCGCGGCGTTCTGCCGGAAACTGCGCCAGGCCTTGCGCTACGTAACTGCCCAGATCCGGGCTGGTCTCGCTGGCGGCGGCCGCAACGAGGACCTTCGCCAGCGGGAAATCAAACACTGAATTCAGCCCGGCGATAGTAAGGCGCCGCCTGTGCCTCGGTGTCGCGCCGGAACTTCTCCGAGCAGGAACACTCCCGGGTCGATGGCGCGTAATGCGGCGTGGTACTGCCGCCACCATGCGATGTTCTTGTCGATCGCGCGCGGGCTGCCGATGTCGGACTTGAAGTCGATGTAGATCTGGGTCGTGGCATCGAGCCTGAATCCGTCGACTCCCTGTGCCAGCCAGAACCGGCCCACCGTGATCATCTCCCGCCGCACGGCCGGGTTGTCGTAGTTGAGGTCCGGCATGCCGTCGCTGAAATCCCCGAGATAGTACTGTCCGTCGCGCCGATGCCAGGCCGGCTGCCCAACGGAGCTCTGCGCGCGCGAGGTCGGTTCCTCTGCCGGCCCACGTATACCAGTCGTGATAGCGGACTCTTGGGATCGAGCGCCTGCTCGAACCACGGATTGCGGTCGCTGGTGTGGTTGAGCACCATGTCGATCAGTACCTTGATTCCGCGAGCATGTGCCTCCCGCAGCAGACGATGAAAATCCGCCATCGTGCCGAGCTGCGGATTGATGGCGAAGTAGTTGGTGATGTCGTATCCGTGGTAGGAGGCGGAAGGATAGATCGGCGTCAGCCAGATGCCGCTCACCCCCAGCCACTTCAGATAGTCGAGCTTGGCGGTGATGCCGTTGAGATCGCCGATGCCGTCGCCGTTGGAATCGGCAAATGAGCGGACGAAGATCTCGTAATAGACCCCCGAAGCGGCGTGCGGCGGCGGAGTCGCGGCACCGGCCGGCGCGGCAGGAAAGATGAACGCCGCGCTGGCCAGTGCCGCCGTGAGCCTGCGGTGGCGCCGAGTGCACGAGAGAAGGCGGACCATCGCTCGGAGAATGCTGTGGCCTAGCGTCGCTTTGCAACGGGTCGCATACGTATTCATCTCCCGTAGCCAATGCAACGTACCGTAACGACGTCGTCATGGTATTCCTCGATCGATCGCACCGAAATACCATCTTCCACACGCACGAGTGTCAAGTTAGGCTGACTCACGTGGTACAGCTGTGGTGAAAACGATGAGCACGCTCACGGAACTTCAGCTGGCGTTACGGAGCCTTTCGACAACGGCGCTCGAGAGCATTGCCGACTGGCTCGACTGGCAGGTCGAGGAGTCGCGCTACCGTCGAGATGGCTCTGGCGCAGATCTATCAGGCTCTTTGTCCGGATGATCGCTAGCGGGTTGCCGCGCAGTGCTCTGCGATGAAGCGCTCGTGACTGCTCATCTGCTCGACCGCGCCGCGGATCAGGCTGCGGATGCTGCCGAGGAATTCCTCGAGCTTCTCCGGCGCGAGGTTGTCGGCGAGCGGGTGATGACGGCGGGGCAGGATGCCCTGTCCGACCATCACCTGCAGCCAGGACTGCTCGGTGAAAAGCTCCTCGCCGTCGCGGAAGATCTGGCCTGTGCGCATCGAAGATCTCCATCTTGTGCCGCAGGCCGTCGGGTGGCGGCAGCGCGGCGCAGCGCTGCCAGAAAGGTGTGTCGCGCGCTCCATGGTGCGGTAGTGCAGCACCAGGAAGTCGCGCACCTGCTCGTATTCCTGGCGCGTGTTGCGGTTGTACTCGTCGATGACCGCCCGATCGAAACCGCGATCCGGAAACAGCGACAGCAGGCGGCTGATTCCCGACTGGATCAGATGGATCGCCGTCGATTCCAGCGGCTCGAGAAAGCCGGCGGACAGGCCGATGGCCACGCAATTGCGCGACCAGATCTGCCGCCGTACGCCCGAAGTGAAGCGCGAGCGGCCGCGGATCCCCCAGCGGCTCGCCGTCGAGAGAGCCGAGGAGAATCGCAGCAGCTTCGTCGTCGCTCATGAATTCGCTGCAGTAAACGTGACCATTGCCGGTACGATGCTGCAGCGGTATCCGCCACTGCCAGCCGGCCGGCCGCGCGTTGGCCTGCGTGTAAGGCCGCATCGGTGAGGCGGAGGGCTCCCGACCGCGATCGCGCGATCGCAAGGCCAGCCATTCCCGCCAGTCCTCGAATCCGCTCCTCATCGCTCCCTCGATCAACAGGCCGCGAAAGCCGGAGCAGTCGATGAAGAGATCGCCGTCGATGCTCGTGCCGCTCTCGAGAACGATGGCCTCGATGAAGCCATCCTCGCCGCGCAGCCGCACATCGACGATCTTGCCCTCCGTTCTCTTTACGCCCCGCTGCTCGGCATAAGTGCGCAGCATGCGACCATACAGCCCGGCATCGAACTGGAACGCGTACTTGATGCCGGCCATGGGGCTGCTGCCGACCTTCTCGATTCGCGCCATCCGGCAGGACTTCGCCGCGGTTGCGTTCAGCGAATAAGTCTCGAGATCCTCGACGCCCGATTCCGCCCTCCGGCGCAGCCAGTAGTGCTGGAACGGCAGCGGGCCCACAGGTAAGCCGACATCGCCGAACGCATGCAGATAGCTGTGTCCCGGCTCGCACCCAATCGTTGAATTGAATGGCCAGCTTGAAGGTCCCGCTCGTGGCCCGGAGCATCGCGTCCTCATCGATGCCGAGAAACTGGTTGACGTTCCGAATCTGCGGAATGGTGGACTCACCAACGCCAATGGTGCCGATGGCATCGGATTCCACAACTTCGATATTCAGGCTTGCGCCCATCGCGCGGCTGAGGACGGCCGCGGCCATCCACCCGGCGGTGCCGCCGCCCACGATCACCACGCGTCGGATGCGCAGGTCGCTCATCTCAGAACCGTACCATACCGCGACAAAAAATAAGCCCCGCCGGTGTCAGCCGGCGAGGCGGAGGGCGTTCCTCGACAGCTATTGATAGCTGTACGAGAACCCGATGGTGTACAGCCGGTCGTACTCCTCCCAGGTGAGCACCTCGCGCGGGGATCGCCGTTCTGATAGGTCTGCATTCCCTGATTGGTCAGGTTCGAGCCGGTGGCGATCAGGGTCAAGCCCTTTCAGCATGCCATCCGTGAAGGCGTAGCTCAGCTGCGCGTCCACGGTGGCGGTGCCCTTGAATACCTGTTCCATGCGGGTGGAGCTGATACCGAATACCTCGCCGAGGAAGCTCGAGCGGATGTCGTCATTGATGCTGGCCTGGAAGCCTCCCAGCTGGTAGTACAGCGTGATGTTCTCGACCCACTTCGAGAGTCCCGGGATAGTCACCTGCCCGGTTGGCCCGCATACAGCACTGAGCTCAGTGTCCGGTCAACGCTCCCGTTCACGCCGAAGCCGTTCAGCCAGTGCGTGAAATCGCCGAACGGCAGGTTGGCCGCGAACTGCTCGCCTTCGATGTGGCCCGCGCCGTTGTTCTGTGGAATGTTCAGGATGCCGTACGGCGTTCCGAGCTGCGCCTGCTGTGCCGCAGTGAGAAACCCGGACTCGAAGGCGGAGAAATTGTAGATCGACAGTGCGCTTCGGATTGATGAAGTCCGTGAGCTTCAGGTAGTACCCCGAGAGCTGCACGTAGCCTTCACCGCCCGAGCTGCAGAGTTGTGAGGACTTCGACTGGCTGCCGGTGCAGGAGAAGCCGTTTGACGGTCCTTTGAAGTAGTGTTCGACGCTGAGATTGACATTGGTCGACATGGTGGGTAGCAGCTTCGGGTTACCGCCCGAGCCGCTGAAATAAGACTTCCAGGGGATCCTTGACCGCCAAATGCAGTGATGTCGCCGCCGATGTCGAGGCTCGAGCTCATGTAGTCCATGCGTGGTCGCGCCATCGTTCTTGCGACGCTGAAGCGTGCGTCGTTGTCGTCGGGCAGCGAGAAGACGAGGTTCAGGCTCGGCAGATAGCGAGTGTAGCTCGTACCGCCGGATACCGGCAGCAGGATGGTCAGCGGCCGATCCCCCGATGGTCGAGCCGGGTGCTACGCGCTGGCCGTCGGAGGACTGACTCGTATGCGCCACCTGCAGGCCGACGTTGCCGCGCAGGCCGACGCTCGAACCCAAATCATCTGTGGATGTCCAGCTGCACGTACGGAGTAGTGTCGTTCTCGAACACCACCCAGTCCGGAGGCACGGAAATCGAGGATAGCGCCGTCGGATACTCGACCAGCGCGCCGCTCTGGATCAGGGCGAACGGGTTGTAAAGCAGGCTCGGGGCCCGACCCCCATGAAGCCGAGCGGGTCGGCGGTCCCCTCGAGCGCGCTCGGCGGAATGGGCGCGGTCTGTGTCGCGCCGCCGTTGAGCAGGAGCGAGGGCCCGCCGCCGAGTACCAGGAAGTCCTGGTTGATGACGTAGTCCTTGCGCCGATGCTCATAGTCGGCGCCGAACTCGAGACCCGAGAACGGGCCGCTCTCGAAGTAACGCGTCGCGCTCAGCTCCAGGCGGCCGATGTGGTCCTCGGTGTGCGGCTCGTTGATGAATCCCGCCTGCACGAGGTTCGAGCCTGAGCCCCATCCCTGGGGATCGGTCAGCATGATGTTGCTGCCGTCGAGGCCCTGCGATGGATAGAGCAGCAGCTCGCCGTTGCCGCTCTCGCGGAAGCCGACGTTGGTGCCGGGAAGCGTCGACTCGTTCGCCGGGCCATCGTAGCCGTAGCCGGAGTAGGCCTCGAGGAAGTAGTCGTCACGCTCCGCGCGGCTATAGGCGCCCGTGAGATTCGCGGTCCAGTTGTCGCCGAGCTTGAAGTCGTTGTTCCAGATGATGTTGTACAGGCGCGCCTGATAGTAGGTTGTAGTCGTTGCGGATGACCGGATAGACATTGTCGAACGTGCCGGTCGGATCGAAGCCGTTGAGCGCCGTGCCCGGCAGCTCGGTCTCGTTGCTGCCGTAGGCGAGCGGGAACTCGGCGCCCTTGGCCTGCTGCGTCTCGTTCGAGTCTTCCTCCATCAGGGTGAGCGTGCTGTCTAGGGCACTCGAGGGCTTGAACTCGATCCCGCCGATGAAGCCATTGCGGTTCAGCAGGTCGGAGATGTTGTAGTTCTTCGAGCCGCCGATGATGCAGGTTGCCGTTCGCAGTCGGTGGCATAGCCCCACGGGGCCTGATGGAGGATGTGGTACGGATTGGCCTCGAGATCGACGCCGAAATAGACGCCGAGCGTATGGTCGAAGAATTCGTCGCCCACGATGCCGTCGATGTCGTGGCCGTTGGCGCTGACGCCCGGTCCGGGCATCACCTCGTGCGGCTCGATCGTCTGATAGTTGGCGTTGAGCGTCAGCACCGGCCCCTTCTGATCGAGCGGCTTCATGGTGAGCATGTCGATGGTGCCCGCGATACCCTGATTGACGATGTCGGCGCTTGGAGTCAGTGTGCACTTCGATGGTGCTGAACCAGCTCTGCGGGTACTGATCGAGCTCGACGTCGCGGTTGTTCGAGGTGCTCGGCTGGATGCTGCCGTCGACCTGAGTGACGTCGAAGTCGGCGCTGAGGCCGTGAATGCTGATCTGCTGCGGGCGGCCGTTGAAGTATCTGCGGCGCTGACGCCGGGCAGGCGTCCGAGCGCGTCCGCGATACTGGTGCCCGGCAGCTGGCCGATCTCCTGGGCCGACACCGCCTCGACGATGGAGTCGGAATTCTTCTGGATGACGATCGAATTCTGCAGGCTGCTGACGAAGCCGCTGATCACCACGGGCTGCAGCAGGTCCTCGTTGGCCACCTGCTCTTTGCTCTGCTTCTTGTCCTGATCGGTGGTGTCTGGTCGGATGTCGGTGGGTCGTCTGGCCGCCGTTGTCACCGGCGCCGCTCGCGGCCTGTGCGTGCGATACGGGCATCGCACTGATCGCCCAGGCGCCGAAGATCGCCGTAGCGACCGCCATCTCGAGGATGTTGCGCTTGCGTCTGATCACTGGAGAATTCCCCCGGGATTTGTAGTCTGAACAACGGCTGACAGATCATTCGAGGGCGGTGCACTTGAATGCAAGGAATCGCATACGTATTCAGGCACGCATACGTATGCGGCGCTGCGACGCCGCGGCGTCTCTCTGTGTCAGAGTAAACGCAGCGGCGGGGCGGGAGGACCTGCGAGAGAATGAGTGCATTTCCCTGGTGGCGCGGCGCGGTCATCTACCAGATCTATCCGCGCAGCTTCTTCGATACCAACGGCGACGGCGTCGGCGACCTCAAGGGAATCGCCGAACGGCTGGATTATGTCGCGGGTCTCGGCGTCGATGCGGTCTGGGTGTCGCCGTTCTTCAAGTCACCGATGGCCGATTTCGGCTACGACATCGCCGACTTCCGCGCCGTCGATCCGATTTTCGGCGACCTCGCGGACTTCGATCGGCTGATCGCGCAGGCGCATGCCCGCGGGCTCAAGGTCATGATCGACCAGGTGCTGAGCCACACCTCCTCGCAGCATCCCTGGTTTCTCGAGAGCCGCTCGAGCCGCGACAATCCCAAGGCTGACTGGTACGTCTGGGCCGACCCCGCGAACGACGGCAGCCCGCCCAACAACTGGCAGTCGATCTTCGGTGGCCCCGCCTGGCGCTGGGAGCCGCGTCGCCGGCAGTACTACCTGCACAACTTCCTCGATTCGCAGCCGGATCTCAATTTTCACAACCCGCAGGTGCCGGTGGCGATGCTGGAGAACCTGGAGTTCTGGCTTGAGCGCGGCGTCGACGGTCTGCGGCTCGATGCGATCAACTTCTGCTATCACGACCGGCTGCTGCGCGACAATCCGCCGAAGCCCGCGGAGCATCGCAACGGCCGCGGCTTCACCGCCGACAATCCCTATGCGTACCAATATCACTGGTACAACAATACCCAGCCGGAGAATCTCGGGTTCCTGACCGAGCTGCGCCGCCTTCTCGACCGCTATCCCGGCGTGGTGGGCCTCGGCGAGATCTCCGCCGAGGACTCGCTCGCGACGATGGCGGAGTACATCGACGAGAAGCGGCTGCACATGGCCTACAGCTTCGAGCTGCTGACCGAGGAATACGGAGCCGACTCACATCCGCGGCACGGTCGAGAGGCTGGAGCGGCAGATGCCGCACGGCTGGCCGTGCTGGACGATCTCCAACCACGATGTGGCTCGCGTGATGACGCGCTGGGGCCGCGCGGCCGCCTCGCCCAGGATGTCGAGCATGCTCAATGCGATGGTCTGCTCACTGCGCGGCTCGGTCTGCGTCTATCAGGGCGAGGAGCTCGGTCTGCCTGACGCGGGACTGCCCTTCGAGTCGCTCCGCGATCCGTACGGCATCGCTTTCTGGCCCAACTTCAAGGGGCGGGACGGCTGCCGTACACCCATGCCCTGGCGTGATGCGCCGGATGCGGGCTTCACCACGGGTACGCCGTGGCTGCCCGTGCCGCCGGAGCATCTGCCACTCGCCGTCTCCAGGCAGGAGTCCGATCCGGACTCGCCACTCAATTCGTTTCGCCGCTTTCTGCGTTGGCGCCGAGAGCTGCCTGCCCTCTGCCGCGGCAATATCGCCTTCATCGAGCTGCCGGAGCCGCTGCTCGCCTTTACCCGCGTGCTCGCTTCGCAATCGATACTCGCCGTCTTCAATCTGTCGGATCGTCCGCAGGCGGCTACCCTGCCGGCCGCTGGACGGGACCCGTCATCCCCCTCGATGACCACGGCCTCAGCGCCGGCCGGATTGGCCGGCCGCCAGCTCGAGCTGCCGGCGCACGGCGTTTTCTTCGGTCGCGTTGCAGGTGAGCAACGGCGGGGGCTTGGGTAAGGTCGCGCACCTTGGCTTAGACTACGGAGCGCCACACGACTACACAGATCGAGGGGGTGGCTCAGGGCATGCGTGACCAGCGACGCAGACCCAATTCATTGGACATCGCGCATTTGGCCGGTGTCTCGCAGTCGACGGTGTCGCGCGCTTTGCGCGCCGACCCGATGGTCAGCGCGTGCACGCGCGAGCGGGTGCTCGAGGTTGCGCGCCAGCTCAATTACCACGTCGACAAGAACGCCTCCAATCTGCGCCGGCGCCACTCCGGCACGCTGGCGCTGCTGTTCTTCGAGGATCCGACCGCCGACGACTCGGCGATCAACCCGTTCTTTCACTCGATGCTGGGCTCGATCATTCGCGCCTGCTCCCGGCACGGCTATGACCTCCTGGTCTCGTTCCAGGATCTGCTGCGCGACTGGCATGCCGATTACGAGGACACCCACAAGGCAGATGGCATCATCCTGCTGGGGTACGGCGACTACGTCGTTCACCGCAGCCGCCTGCAGCCGCTGCTCGAGCGGGGCGCGCACCTGGTTCGCTGGGGCCCGGTGACTTCCGATCAGCCGGGGGTCTCCATCGGCTGTGACAATGCGCTTCGGGGGGCGGCTGGCGGCGGAGCATCTGCTGGCAATCGGGCGCCGTCGGATCGCGTTTTTGGGCGAGATCGCCCCTTCTTCGCCGGAGATGGCCGCAAGATATCGCGGCTATCGCGCCGCACTGGCCGATGCCGGCATCGATCCCGACCCGCGGCTTCAGGTGAGCGCCATCTCGACGGAAGCCTCGGGCTACGAGGCCATGCAGGCGCTGCTCGAGCGGGGGTCCTCTTTCGATGCCGTGTTCGGCGCCAGCGATCTGATCGCCATCGGCGCGATGACCGCGCTGGCGGCGGCGGGCCGTCGGGTGCCGCATGACATCGCGGTCGTGGGTTTCGACGGGATTCCGATGGGCGCCTTCACCCGCCCCGCCCTGACCACCGTGGCGCAGGACACCAAGCGGGCCGGCGAATTGCTCGTGCAGACCCTGATCCACCTGATCGACGGCCAGCCCGCGGAATGCGTGACTCTGCCGCCGCGCCTGGTCGTCCGTGGCTCCAGCGGTCTACCCCCGGACGCGACGACGCCCCGCATCCGGACGAGGAGTACCTGCCGATAGACTGAGCCTTCAGGGTTGTGACGGCGCAACATGCGGCCGGGCTCGAGCCGAGGGATAATGGCCGGTCACGTCCACGGCGCGGGAAGTCCATCGATGTCCCACACCTATCTTTTCCAGCCGGCTCTTTGGACGGGCAGCGGGACGTTCTGGTGCGCAGATGGTCAGCCGCTGCCAGCGGAATGCCGCACGGAAGTGGCGCACCGCACCGAGTGCTGGCTGCTCTCCGGCAGCCTGAAGGTGCTGGGCTCGCCGCCGGTGGAGTTCGTGAATGCCTACTGGATCCAGCTGCCCGGCCGGGAAGGCGCGGCGATCAAGTGGAGCTCGGAGAATGCGACCCTCGGCAAGCTCCAGGGCACGTTCTCGGTCATCGGCAGCTCGATTCTCTCGGTCTATCGCTCGGAATCGGCCGGCTACCACGGCGCCGACCATCTGCGCCGCCTCGACGATGACACCTACGAATCGACGGGCATGCTGCTGCTCGAGGACCGGCGCCTGTCGTCCTGGCAGGTGCTGCTGCGCCGTCCGTAACGTCAACAGCAAGTCACCAAGCGGCCCAGGGCCAGCAATCAGAAATACAGGTAGTGGTCGATCAGGAGCGCGGCGAAGAGCCACATCAGATATCTCACGGAGTATCTGAAAACGCGCATCGGCATCTCCTGCCGTGCGGTGAGCTTCAGCGCCAGTGCGAAGTACAGGAAACGCGCGTTGAGCACCAGCGCCGCGGCCAGATAAATGATGCCGCTCATCCGGGACAGAAACGGCATCACCGTCACCACCGTGAGCAGCACCGTGTAGAGCAGGACCTGCAGCCGCGTGTGCTCCACCCCGTGAGTGACCGGCAGCATCGGGATTCCGGCGCGCGCATATTCATCCTTGCGCGCGATCGCCAGCGCCCAGAAGTGCGGTGGCGTCCACACGAAGATGATGAGGAAGAGAAGCAGCGCGTTGGGATCGACATGGTTGGTGACCGCGACCCAGCCGAGAACCGGCGGCGCCGCGCCCGCTGCCCCGCCGATCACGATGTTCTGCGATGTGGCGTGCTTCAGCCACACCGTGTAGACCACCGCGTAACCGATCAGTGACACGAAAGTCAGCGCCGCCGTCAATAGATTGACCAGGAACGCGAGAATGGTCATCGCCACGACGCCCAGCACTGCCGCGAAGATCAGCGCCCGCCGCTCCGTGAGCTGCCGGGTCGGCAACGGGCGTGAACGGGTGCGCGACATCTGCTCGTCATAGCGGCGATCGAGCACGTGATTGATGGCCGCGGCGCACCCCGAGGCCAGAGCGATTCCGAGCGTACCCCAGATGAGAGCCCCGAGCGGTGGCCAGCGCGGGCTCGCGAGCAGCGTTCCCACGACCGCGGTGAAGGTGATGAGCGCCACTACCCGCGGCTTGGTCAGCTCGTAATACCGCCGCCAGACCGGCTGGGCGAGTGCCGCATGTGCTGATGTTGCTGCCACCGCGAGCTCTCGTCCGTCAGGCCGTGCGCACCGCACGCAGGACGCAGCAGCTTTGCTGTCAGCGCGAGGATCGCCATGAGCAGGAGCGCGGCTCCGGCCGTATGTGCCGTGGTCAGCCAGAGCGGAAATGTCCTCACCACCATGGAGATGCCGATCGCAAGCTGCAGGCCGAGCGCGGCGAGTACGAGGTAGGCGCGTGGCCGCGCCGCTGCGAGCGGCGGCTGGCTGATGACGAAGATCGATGCGGCGAGGAACACCAGTGTCACCGTCAATGCGCCGAGCCTATGGACCAAGTGAATGGCGACACGGGCCGGGTTCGCTAGCACGCCGCCCTCATAATTGATCCAGAGTCCGCGCCACAGCACGAACGCATGGCGGAAATCGGTGTGTGGCCACCAGGAGCCCTGACAGGTCGGAAAGTCGGGACACGCGACGGCGGCATAGTTGGCGCTGGTCCAGCCGCCGAGGAAGAATTGAACCGCGAGCACGACGAGGGCGAGGATCGTGAGCCAGTACGCGCTGCGCGCAGCCGAGGCCGCGCTCGCCCACCGCGTGGCACCGTGCTCCGGCACGATATGCAGCTGCACCGCTCCGCGGGGACGCTGTTGCAATCTGAGCCACAACCACCAGAGCAGGCCGAGTGTGGTCATGCCGAAGATGAGATGCAGCGTCACGATGAGCGGTTTCAACAGCCACGTCACGGTCAGCATGCCGAGGATGGCCTGTACGATCACCGTGGCGAAGAGCAGCAGCCCGAATCCCGTGCCCACGAGCTTGGGTTTGCGGGCGGCGATCGCCAGCGCCGCGATCACGGTGATGACGCAGGCGAGCGTGCCCGCCGCATAGCGGTGAATCATCTCGTGCCACGCCTTGCCGGCCTGCAGTGGCCTGCCCGGAAACTGCGCCTGGCTCCCCGGGCTGTCTGCCGCACCCAGCGGACTGACGTGACCGTAGCATCCCGGCCAGTCCGGGCATCCCAGGCCGGCGTCCGTGAGCCGCACGTACGCGCCGAGCACGACCACGCCGAAGCACAGCAGCGCTCCGAAGAGCGCCAGGCCGCGCAGCCAGCGGTCGATGGACATCTGGGACAAGCTATCTCCTGAATCGATCGGCGGGTCCGGGGTCGCCTCAGCCGATCTGAGACAGCTCGAGCAGTCTCTTCAGATCCACCAGCAGGCCGCCTGGCTCGCGGCCGACATCGTAGCGCATCATCAGATTACCCAGGGGATCGACAATGAACACGGAGTGCGCCCTGTCCCCCGCCGGGAATAGGCTGAGGAGCGGAGCGGCCGCGGCGCCGGTTGCATCGAGAACCGTCATTCCCGCGTGCGCCCGCGCCAGATATTCCCTGGCGCAGCAATTCGCGGTGACCAGGAAGACCCGTGCGAGGCGCGTCTGGTCGGTGCCGAGCGCGAGTCTCGTCTGTCGCATGACGTAGAGCGTCGCGCGGCAGGAGGCATCGCAGCTTCCGTCCCCGATGTAGACCAGCGTCCATGCGCCGCGGAAAAGAGCAGGCTCGGCGCCCCGGAGCTCGCTCACCGTGTCGCCGCCGGCCGCGATCGGCGGCAGATCCACCCGCGGCAGCGGCCGCGGCGGCTGGATGAGCTCGCCGTGGTTTATCCGCCCGGACGGCCGCCAGCCCAGGCCGTAGTAGAGCAAGTAGGAGGCTAGAAGCGGCATGAAGAACAGGGCCGCGAGCGCGACCACCATGCGCAGGTTGCGGGAGCGGAGCTCGCCCGCGCCGGCGTTCAAGCGCCCACCTTGGGCTTCTGGGTGCTGAGGACAACCCACATCGCCAGGGCCGCAATCGCGAACGACCACCACTCGAAGGCGTACGCGAAGTTCTGTAACGCCGGGATACCGGGCGGATGCCAGTCGCGCACGTAGCCCTCCGGCTGCTGCGCATCGAGCAGGATGACACGCGGTTCGAGAGGCCGGCGGAGGACGCCGCTCAACTGCGCCATGCTCGGAAAGCTCGTCACCCGTGGCCACGGGCCGCTGTCGGGCGGAGGCGCGCGGCCGATCGCCAATCCGGCGACGGGCAGGTTGCCGACACGCCCGCTGACGGTCACGGGTCCCGCTGCCCTTGATGGAGACGTCCGGCAGTTTCGGCGCGGCTGCCGAGGAACGGCACCCAGCCGCGGTTGACCAGCACCGTGAGACCGCCCGGACGAGCGAGCGGCGTCAACACCTGATAGCCGTCGACGTCGTTATAGCTCATGTTGTCGATGAGAAACTGATGCGCTGAATCGTACGTGCCGGTGAGACTGACGCGCTGATCGGCGGGCACCTGCCGTCGAGCGGTCGCGAGCCCAGCGTCAGCACCTCGCGGGCACCGCGCTCGAAGCTCGCATGCTCCGCCGCGTGCAGGTTCCCGCGCCGCCACTGCCAGCGTCCGAGAGCGATGAACATGACGCACAACACCAGCACCAGCACGGTGAGACCGGGCGACGGCGCGAAGCGGCGGGTGCCGAAGCTCAGGCGCATGGGTACGGGGGTTGCTTTGCGGGTAGACTGGACGGTGCCATGCCGGAGCTGTTTCGAATCGTCGTGCTCATTGCGCTCGCCGCCATCGTGGCGAGCCTGGGCTCGGCGTTGTATCACCTCTCCCGCGGCACCCAGCAGGATTCCGCCAAGCTCGCGCGCGCGCTGACGGTCCGCATCGCGCTGTCACTGGCGCTCTTCGCGCTGATCATGATCGCCTGGTACGCCGGGCTGATCACGCCCCACGGCATCATCCCTCTCGTTAACGCTGGATCCGGGCTCCTGCCCGGCGCAGGCACCGCGGCGGCGAGCTCCGTCCATGTACCGTGGCCCTACAGCCAGTAGACGAAGATGAAGAGGCCGAGCCACACCACGTCGACGAAGTGCCAGTACCAGGACACGGCCTCGAACGCGAAGTGCTGCCGCGGCGTGAAATGCCCGCGCAGCACCCGCAGCCAGACCACCACCAGCATGATGGCGCCGATGGTCACGTGCAGGCCGTGGAAGCCGGTGAGCATGAAGAAGGTGGAGCCGTAGATGCCCGTCGTCAGGCGCAGGTTCATCTTCGTGTAGGCATCGTAGTACTCGTGTCCCTGCAGGGCCACGAAGCAGAAGCCGAGGATGAAGGTCAGCGCGAGGAAGAGCTTGAGCCGCCCGCGATTGCCCGAGCGCAGCGCATGGTGAGCGATGGTGACGGTCAGGCCGCTGGTCAACAGGATCAGTGTGTTGATGGCCGCTATGCCGTAGGCGCTCTCCGCCTCGAAGTTCGCGCCGCCGACCCGTGCCCGGCCCGTTGGTCGGCCATGCGGCTTCGAAGTGCGGCCAGAGGATGAGGTTGGTCATCGCTCTGTAGCCGCGCGCCACCGAGCCACGGCACCGACGAGCACGCGCGCATAGAAGAGCGCGCCGAAGAAGGCGCCGAAGAACATCACCTCGGAGAGGATGAACCACATCATCCCCATGCGGAAGGAGCGGTCCACCTGGGTGTTGTACATGCCGAGCTGATTCTCGCCGATGACGGTGTGGAACCAGCCGGCGAACATGAACAGCAGCAACAGCGGCCCGGGCAGGAATACCCAGCCGCCCGTCCAGTTGTCCAGATAGGCGACGGCACCCCACATCAGGGTGAAAAGCGCGACCGCGGCGACGATCGGCCAGGGGCTACCGTGCGGAACGTAGTAGTGCTGGCTGTCGGGGGCGTGTGCGTCTGATGCCATGTCGTGACCTTCGTGAATGCGCAGGTTCCGGCTGCTGGCTGCTCATCGGGTGGCGCGGTACAGCATCATCGCGATGAAGCCGAAGTAGAAAGCGAGCACGACGAGTGTCACCACGAGAGTGGTGCGCCGAACTCGCTTGCGCCGCTCCGGCGTCGTCCTGCCACGTCAGGATCGGCCGCTCCGATGAAGTCATCATCTGCATTCGCGTGCGATGTCGCTCAGTGCGCCGCGCCGCGGGCGATCATCGCCTCCGTCGGCGGGGTCGTCCAGGAATGATACGGCGCCGGTGAGGGCAGCTCCCACTCGAGGCCGCGCGCACCTTCCCATGCCCTGGTGCCCTCCACCCGCTGGCCGGAGCGCACGCACTTCCAGATGAGATACGGGAAGAGGAGCTGCGACAGACCGAAGGCGAAGCCGCCGATCGAGGACACCATGTTCCAGTCGGCGAACTGCACCGCGTAGTCCGGGATGCGGCGCGGCATGCCGGCGAGGCCGAGGAAGTGCTGCGGGAAGAAGAGCACGTTGAAGAAGATCGCCGACAGCCAGAAGTGCCACGTGCCGAGGCGTAGGTCATACATGCGCCCGACCCACTTGGGCAGCCAGTAGTAGACGCCGGCCATGATGGCGAAGGCGGAGCCGGAGACCAGCACGTAGTGGAAGTGCGCCACCACGAAGTAGGTGTCCTGGTACTGGAAGTCGGCCGGCACGATGGCGAGCATCAGGCCGGAGAAGCCGCCGATGGTGAAGAGGAAGAGGAAGGCGAGCGCGAACAGCATGGGCGGCTCGAAGGAGAGCGAGCCGCGCCACATGGTGGCCGTCCAGTTGAAGACCTTCACGCCCGTCGGCACCGCGATCAGCATGGTGGCGAACATGAAGAAGAGCAGCGCCGAGGTCGGCAGCCCCACGGTGAACATGTGGTGCGCCCAGACGATGAACGACAGGAAAGCGATCGAAGCGGTGGCGTACACCATCGCCTCGTAGCCGAAGAGCGGCTTGCGCGAGAAAGCCGGGATCACCTCCGAGACCACGCCGAAGCCCGGCAGGATCATGATGTAGACCTCGGGATGGCCGAAGAACCAGAAGATGTGCTGGAACATCACCGGGTCGCCGCCGCCCGCGGCATTGAAGAAGCTGGTGCCGAAGAAATGATCGGTGAGCATCATGGTCACCGCGCCCGCGAGCACCGGCATCACCGCCACCAGCAGGAACGAGGTGATGAGCCAGGTCCAGACGAAAAGCGGCATTCGCAGCAGCGTCATGCCGGGGGCGCGCAGGTTCATGATGGTGACGATCACGTTGATGGCCCCCAGGATGGAGGAGATGCCCATCATGTGAATCGCGAAGATCAGCATCGGGAAGGAGGCGCCGAACTGCAGCGTGAGCGGCGGGTACATGGTCCAGCCGCCGGCCGGCGCGCTGCCGGGCACGAGCCAGGACGAGAGGAGCAGCAGGAAAGCGAACGGCAGGATCCAGAAGCTCAGGTTGTTGAGGCGCGGCAGCGCCATGTCGGGCGCGCCGATCTGAATCGGGATCATCCAGTTGGCGAGTCCCACCCAGGCCGGCATGATGGCGCCGAAGATCATCACCAGGCCGTGCATGGTCGTCAGGGAGTTGAACACTCCCGCATCGACGACCTGCAGCCCGGGCTTGAAGAGCTCCGCGCGGATCACCATCGCGAAGGCGCCGCCGGTGAAGAACATGAGGCACGAGAAGACGAGGTACATCGTGCCGATGTCCTTGTGATTCGTCGCGAACACCCAGCGACGCCAGCCGTGCGGCTTATGATCGTGGTCGCTGATCGTGATCGGCGTGCGCGTGGACTTCGGTGTGCGGCGTCTCAGCCATGGGATCTACCCTCTCGAAAACTTCTGGGTCCGGTCTGAAAGGTCAGGGGCGGTTGATTCCGTCTTCTCAGCTCGAAGATGCGCCGGCGGCAGCGGCTTTCTCCGCGGCTGCCTCACGCTTCACCCAAGCGTCGAAATCCGCCTTGGAGACGGCGTCGACCACGATCGGCATGTACCCGTGGCCGCGTCCGCAGAGCTCCGCGCACTGGCCGCGGTAGACACCCGGCTTGTCGGCGTCGACCTCGAACCAGGATTGTTGATGTAACCGGGAATCGCGTCCTTCTTGATGCCGAAGTCCGGCACCCACCAGGAATGGATCACGTCCACCGCGCGTGATCAGCAGGCGGACCTTGGTGCCCACGGGCACGACGAGCGGATGATCGACGTTACGCAGGTAGTGCGGCACGCTGTAGGGGCTGATGCCGGAGTCGAGATCGCTCGCGGCCATGCTCTGCTCATCGAGCTTGGAGACGAAGCTCACTCCCTTGCCGGGATAGGTGTACTGCCAGCCCCACTGGAAACCCGTGACGTTGATGTCGAGCTGCGGGTGGGCGTCGTCGCCGATCAGCACGATGCCGCGTGCCGCCGGGATCGCCATGCCGATCAGGATCAGCACCGGGACCGCCGTCCAGATGATCTCGACCTTGGTGTTGTGGACCAGGGTCACATCGGCCACCGCGCCGCGCGACCTGCGATGAAAGATGATCGACCAGATCATCACCCCGAAGACGAGGATGCCGATGACCACGCAGACCCAGAAGGCCATCATGTGGAGGCTGTAGACATCCTTGCTGATGCTGGTGACCCCCACCGGGAGGTTGAGCAGTCCCCAGCCGGCCGAGGCGCACGGCATCCTCCGCCCATGGCGGGCGAAGCCGTCCACGGCCGCGGCGAGCAGCGCCGCGATGCTGAGCCATGTCCCGGGCCGTATTCCGAGTCTTGCGCGATGCATCGTTGTCGTGCCTTTCTCGCGCGGTCCCATAGTGAAGCCCCCCGCGCGATACGCTAAATCTAACCAAAAACTGCCTGCCTAGCGGCAGGCCCCTGCTCTGGCCCGAAGCGTCTCCGCGAGGGAGGCGACTCGTTGATGCGGCCAATCAGGCGCTGCAATCTCACCGCCAGCCCGTACCGCTCCTCGTCCGTGAGAAAGCTGCCCAGCTCGCACTGCCGGCCGTGCGACTCGATCGTGAGCCGGCTCGGATGCAATCGCGAGGCAGGACGGCGCAGTTTAACCTGAGCCCAGTGCCTCTGGAACACGGTAAGGTGGCAACGCGCGCGATCGCGCGACTCGACGCTGACGTCGGAGTCCGTGAGTGTAATGATTTCGGAACGGTAGCCGCCGGGCGAGGCTGGCGTGCAGCGCCCAGCCGACGAGCAGCATTTCCAGCCCCGAAAACGGCAGGATCGGCCACATCCCTTTGAGCGCGAGCACGCCCGCCAGCGTGAAGCAGAAGAGGCACAGGCCGGCGAAAAATAGCGCGCGCCCCGCGCAAGCTGAGCGAGCAGTTCGGGCAGATGACGATGCGCACGGGCTGCCGGATCTGCTGCATGGCCTCCATGATTGCCGGCCATGCGGCAAGCGAGGCCGCTCGACGCCTCCAGAGCGGCCAGGAGTGGCGCCTGTTCAAGCGCACAGCTTGCCTGCGGCCGCGCGCAGATCGGGCGCGCCGTGGCCGCGGTCGAGGAAGGGAACATGCGCCAGCGGCGGCGCGCCGAGGCGCGCCGTGAGGGTGGCGAGATTCTCGGCGGCGCGCTCGAAATGCGGGTCGATGGCATTGGCGATCCAGCCGGCGAAGGCCGTGCCGCGGGTGGCCAGGGATTCGCGCGTGAGGAGCGCGTGATTGAGACAGCCGAGGCGCAGGCCGACGACCAGGAGCACCGGCAGCGCGAGCGCGGCGGCGAGGTCGGCCATGGACTGGCGGTATCGCTGATCGGGGCGAGCCAGCCGCCGGCGCCCTCGACGATGACGCAATCGGAGGCGCTGGCGAGGGAGTCGAAGCGGGAGCGCAGTCAGCGCGAGATCGATGCTCACGCCCGGCTTCGCGGGCGGCGATGTGCGGGGAGACGGCAGGCAGGAAGCAGTACGGGTTCACGACCTCGTAGGGGGCCGGCACGTTGGCGGCGGCCATCAGGGTCGAGGGCGTCGGAGTTTCGAGGCCCTCGGGTGTCGGATCGGAACCGGAGGCGATCGGCTTCATCACCGCCACCCGCAGGCCGCGGGCGGCCAGCGCGCGCGTCAGAGCGGCGGCGACGACGGTCTTGCCGACATCCGGTGTCCGTGCCGGTGACGAAAAAGGCCTCTGCTCATGGCTTCATTTCCTGCGCCGGATGTGCGGCAGGGGGAATTCTGACTTCGCCCGCGCTGCACCGCTGCCGCGGGTCTGCCGGCGGTGCCCCAGGCGGCGCCGTAGACGATCTCATACGTCGCGGGGAGTCTGCCGTCCTTGCGGAACGCCTCGTAGGCCTGTGAAGACACGCTGCAGGCGGCGGCGTCCCAGGAGCGTAGCGCGGGCGGCCCGCGGTTTCGTTGCGCGCGCCGATGGACTTCAGATCGCGCATCAGCGTCATGGCGTCGTCTAGGTGAATTGTGACGATCGACATCCAACACCGGCTCCAGGAGCCCGGCGCGCACCAACGCGTCACCGACGTCGTGCATGTCGAGGAAGCGGTTGACGTGGTTGTGGCTGTCGGCTTCGGCCCAGGCGCTGCGCAGCTCCTGCAGCGTGTCGGGGCCGAAGGTGCTGAAGACGAAGTGTCCCTGAGGCTTCAGTACGCGGCGCACTTCCGCGACAGCAGTCGTCGAGCGGCTCACACCACTGCAGCATCAGGTTGCTGAACACGATGTCGATGCTGCGCGGATGCGAGAGGGAGGCGCGCGGCATCGCCGCATACACGCTCGAAGCGGCGGAAGAGACGCTGATGGCGGGCTGCCTGGCGCAACATGCCGGGCGCGAGATCGAGGGCGATCACCCTGCGAGCCGCGGTAGCGGCGCTTGAGCTCCGCGGCGATGCGGCCGGTGCCGGCGCCGAGGTCGAGAATGACCTCGGGAGTGAATGTCGAAGGGCTCGAGACGGCTGAGGAGCTCAGCGGCCACCTGCGACTGCAGAACGGCCGCAGCCTCGTAGGTCGCGCTCGCGCGATCGAAGGCGGCGCGCACGCCGGCCTTGTCCAGTTGGAAGACATCGGGCGGCTTGCCGGTGCTCATGTTCGCAGCAGGAAATCGGCAGACGAGCGCGCCGAGCTCGGGGAGATGCGACAGGAATGGCGCATGCGCGGCGCGGCGGATTTCCACGTAGCGGGCATCGGGAAGGCTGGCGGCGAGCGCGTGCGAGGCGGCAGGCAGCGTGACGCGATCGTATTGGCCCGCGATGACGAGAGTCGGCAGCGTGATGCCGGCGAGCAGCGGACGCAGGTCGGTTTCGCGCAGCAGCTCGAGGTCGCGGGCGAGGCGCCGCCACGCCCGGATATCCATGGGCGAAGAGAGCCGCGCGCAGCTGCTCGAGCGCCTCGCCACCGCCGGCGCTGCCGCGGACCTGCAGCTCCAGGAAATCGCTCACCGTGCGCCGGTAATCCGTCTCCAAACCGTCCGCCTGCGCCGCCAGACGCTCAGGCGGTGCGCCGTGAGGCCAATCGGGGGCCGGTGATGAGCCGCGGCGTGGCCGCAATCAACACCAGGCGGTCCACGGCCCGCCGTAGAAGCGTCCTGCGCGTGGAGCTGGCGAGTTGCAGTGCGATCTGGCCGCCGAGCGACCAACCGAGGAGCGAATACTCGCTGGCCATCGCGGCGACGGTCTCGGCGACCTGGGCGGCCTGCTGCTCGAGCGATGATCGTTCGGGCAGCCAGACGCTGCGGCCGTGACCCGGCAGGTCGACGGCGATGATCCGGAAGCGGTCGCAGAGTGCCGCCGTGAGCCCGTCCCAGACCCGTACGTTGAGTCCCCAGCCATGCAGGAGCACGAGTGCCGGTCCGCTCGCCGCGGACCTCGGTGTAGAGGCCACTCATGACATGGGCTTCGGCGCGCAGACGCGGCGCAGAGCTGCGACGAGCGCGTCGACCTGATTTTCCTGATGACCGGCAGTGAGTGTGACCCGCAGCCGTTCCGCGCCCGCGGGCACGGTTGGTGAGCGGATGGCGACCACCCAGAAGCCGGCCGCGCGCAGCGCCTGTTGCGCCGCCAGCACCGCCGGCGCACTACCCAACGGGATCGGCTGGATGGGGGTCGCCGAGTCGGCGAGCGGCACGCCCGCCTGCAGCGCCGCCGCCCGAAAGCGCGCGGTGAGAGCCAACACGCGCTGCCGCCGCCAGCTCTCTTCCTGCGCGATCCGCAGTGCCGCGCGAGCTGCCGCGGCGACAGGCTGCGGCAAAGCCGTCGTATAGATGTAGGAGCGCGCGCGTTGAATGAGAAGCTCGATCAGATCTTCCGCGCCGGCGACGAAGGCGCCAAAGGTGCCGAACGCTTTGCCGAGAGTGCCGACCAGCACGGGCACCTGGTCGCAATCGAGGCCGGCCAGCTCCAGTGCTCCGCGGCCGTTCGCGCCCAACACCCCGATGCCGTGCGCATCGTCGACGACGAGCCAGGCTGTCATGCACGCGCGCAGCCTCTGACAATGCCGCGATCGGTGCGATATCGCCGTCCATGCTGAACACGCCATCGGTCGCGACGACGGTCGTTTGCGGTGTGCTCTCGGCGAGCAGGCGGCGCGCAGCGTCCACATCACAGTGCGGATATCGCCGGAACCGAGCGCCGGACAGCAGCCCGCCGTCGATGAGTGAGGCATGGCTCAGGCGGTCGAGCAGCACGGACTCGCCGCGGCCCGCGAGCGCGGTCACGACACCGAGATTCGCCATGTATCCGGTGGAAAAGAGAAGTGCGCGCGGACGGCCGACGAAAGCGGCGAGCTCCTCCTCCAGAGCGGCGTGCTCCCGCCCGTGACCACTGATGAGATGCGAGGCCCCGCTGCCCGCGCCACACCGCGTCGCGCACTCGATCATGGCGGCGGCGAGCGCCGGATGCGCCGCCAGCCCGAGATAGTCGTTGCTGCTGAAGTCGACGAGCTTGCGGCCCTCGACGATCACCTGCGCGTGGCTGCTCCGTTCGGGATAGTCGTCTACGGTCGCGCGGCGACGCCGCAGATGTTGCCGCTCGATCTCCTCGAGCGCCGGCTCAAGCGGCTGTCTCTTCATGAGCGGCGGCCTCCCTACGCGAGGCCGCTTCGGGAGGCAGGCGCCCTTCCGGCTCGATCCCCAGCCGCGCGAGGAGGTCGCGATCCCGCTCGACGTCGGGGTTGCCGGTGGTCAGCAGCTTCTCGCCATAGAAAATCGAGTTGGCGCCGGCGAGGAAGCAGAGGGTCTGCAGCTCATCGCTCATCCCCTGCCGCCCCGCCGACAGGCGCACGTGAGCGCGCGGCATCATGAGGCGAGCGGCCGCGATGACGCGCACGAAATCGAGTGGATCGACGGCCGCCGTCCCGTCGAGCGGCGTGCCCGGCACCTGCACGAGCTGATTGATGGGCACGCTCTCCGGATGTTGCGGGAGGTTGGCGAGCGTCATGAGGAGTCCGGCGCGATCGCCAGCCGACTCACCCATGCCGAGGATGCCGCCGCAGCAGACCTTGAGGTCCGCGGCCCGAACCGCCTGCAGCGTGTCCAACCGGTCCTGATAAGTGCGGGTCGTGATGATCTCGCCGTAGAACTCCGGCGAGGTGTCGAGATTGTGGTTGTAGTAATCGAGGCCCGCGTCCTTCAACTCGCGCGCCTGCTCCGGCGTCAGCATGCCGAGGGTGGCGCAGGTTTCGAGTCCGAGCGCGCTGACCTCACGGACCATCTGCGCGATGACCCGCAGCTCCTTCGCCTTGGGCGAGCGGTAGGCCGCTCCCATGCAGAACCGCGTCGCCCCGGCTTCCTTGGCGCGCTGCGCCCGCTCGCGCACGGTGGCGATCTCCATCAGCTCCTCGCGCTCGAGCCCGGTGTCGTAACGCACGCTCTGCGGGCAGTAGGCGCAGTCTTCGGGGCAGGCGCCTGTCTTGATCGACAGCAGCGTGCTCATCTGCACCGTGTTGGGCTGGTGATGCTCGCGGTGCACGCGCTGGGCGTGGTACAGCAAATCCATCAGCGGGAGGCCAAGGAGGCTCGTGACCTCAGCCAGCGTCCAGTCGTGACGAACGGTTCCGAGGGCGGTCGGGGGCATGCGCAGGTCCAGTGGTCGGGACGGTCCGGATGTTCGCGGGCGACGGCGCGAATGTCAACGCGAGGCCGGCCTGTGAGTAGACATTAGATCAATTTATGATCAGTGCAGCAGATGCACGGCCAGCGCCGCGGCTACCACCAGGGCGCCGACCACGCAGACGAATACGGCCGCGGCGGCGCAGTCCTTCACCACCCGGATTTCCGGATGAATCTCGGGACTGAGATGGTCGGCCAGCGTCTCGATCGCGGTGTTGAGCAGCTCCGCCGCGAGCACCGCCGCACTCGCGAGCGCCGCTGCCGCCCACCAGATGGGTTCGGGGCGGAATACGGCGAGCGTCGCGACCACCAGCACCAGCACGAACGCCTCGAAGCGCACGCTGCGCTCCCGCCGCAGGCCCACCACCAGGCCCGACAGAGCGAACCCCATGCGGCGCCACAGCGGTTGATTCTTTTGCGGGCTCAACGCGAGTAGATGTATTGCAGCAGGATGCCGATGAAGATGACCATGCCGACGTAGTTGTTGTTGAGGAATGCGCGCAGGCACGCGGCCGGCTCGCGCGCGCGGATCAGCCACTGCTGGTAGAGGAAGAGCAGCCCGGCGGCCACGACCCCCGTGTAGTACCAGTTGCCGAAGCTCAGGTCGCGCCCGGCGAGCACCAGCGCGAACAGCATCAACGCCTGCATGACACCGATCAGGAACCGGTCCATGTCGGCGAACAGGATGGCGCTCGATTTGATGCCGATGGCGATGTCATCCTCCCGGTCGACCATGGCGTACATCGTGTCGTACGCGGCGGCCCAGATGACCGCGGCGATATAGAGCACCCAGGCGATGCGCGGCAGTGAGTTGCGCTGCGCGGCGAAGGCCATCGGTACGCTCCAGCCGCCGAAGGAGATGCCGAGATAGAGCTGCGGCAGCGGGAAGAACCGCTTCACGAAGGGATACGACACGGTGAGGGCGCCGCCGATCGACGGCGAGCTTCAGCGTGAAGGTGTTGAGTCTGGTGACCAGGCACAGCGCGGCGACGCCGAGCACGATGAATAGCACCAGCGCTTCGGTCGGGGAGACGCGGCGCGCGGCGAGCGGCCGCTCGCGAGTACGCTTGACGTGCGGATCGATGTCACGGTCGGCGAAGTCGTTGATGACGCAGCCGGCGGCGCGCATGAGGACCACACCGAACACGAAGACGATCAATACCTCCTGCTGCGGCCTGCCGCCGCTCGCCACCCACAACGCCCAAAGTGCCGGCCAGAGCAGCAGCCACGTGCCGATGGGACGATCGAGCGCGCGAGCCTGCCGTACTCCTCCAAACGCCGCCCGATGCGGTGGTAGAAGGGCGCCTCTCTGGGCTTGGCCGCCAGGCCGAGGTCGCTTGCGGCTGTGCTGCTGTTCATCTGCTTTCGCTCGGATTCCTGGGTCAGACTCTTGCGTACTGCCCCGCCGTACCGATCCAGCGGGCGGCGAGCGCGGCAATACTATCCGGGTACTGCGCGATCAGCAGCTCCGCCGCGTCCTGTACGCGCGGCAACAGGTCCGCATCGCGCGTCAGATCCGCCACACGCAGTTGGGCCAGGCCGGTCTGCCGGGTGCCGAGAAGCTCGCCGGGACCTCGCAGCTCGAGATCGCGGCGCGCGATCTCGAAGCCGTCATTGGTATCGCGGATGACCTTCAGGCGCTGGCGCGCCAGCGGCGAGAGCGGTGCGCGGTAGAGCAGCACGCAGGTGCTCGCTTCCGACGCCGCGACCCACCCTGCCCCGCAGCTGGTGCAGCTGCGCCAACCCCATGCGCTCGGCATTCTCGATGACCATCAGGGTGGCGTTGGGAACATCGACCCCGACTTCGATCACCGTAGTCGCGACCAGCAGCTGGATACGTCCTGCCTTGAAGGCGAGCATCGCCGCGTCCTTCTTCGAGGGCGGCATGCGGCCGTGGACGAGGCCCAGCCGAATCTCGGGCAGCGCCTCGGCGAGAGCGGCGGCGGTCTCCTCCGCGGCCTGCGCGCGCAACTCGTCCGACTCATCGATCAGCGGACAGACCCAATAGACCTGACGGCCGCCGCGGCAAGCCGCGACGATGCGCGCCACGACCTCGTCGCGCCGCTGCTCCGGCACCACGACCGTCCGCACCGGGGTGCGGCCCGGCGGCAGCTCGTCGATCACGGAGATGTCGAGGTCGGCATAGGCGGTCATGGCCAGTGTTCGCGGAATCGGCGTCGCGGTCATGATGAGCTGATGCGGAAAGCGCCCGAGCTTGTTGCCCTTCTCCCGCAGACGCAGCCGCTGCTGGACGCCGAAGCGATGTTGCTCGTCGACGATGATGAGTCCGAGGCGCGAGAACTCGATGCCTTCCTGAAAAAGCGCATGGGTCCCGACCACGACACGGATGTCACCGCTCGCCACCGCCTCCAGCGCGCTGCGCCGGGTCCGCGCGGGCTGCGAGCCCGTGATGAGCGCGACGCTGAGGCCGAGAGGCCGAAACCATTGCTCCAGATTTCGCCAGTGCTGCTCCGCGAGGAGCTCGGTGGGCGCCATGAGCGCAGCCTGGAAATGCTCACCGGACGCATGCGGCAGCGCGCTGCCCACAGCGCGCGCCGCGGCGGCCGCTGCCACGACGGTCTTACCGCATCCGACATCTCCCTGGATGAGGCGCACCATCGGCACACTGGTGCGCAGATCCGCTTCGACTTCCGACAGCGCCCGGGCCTGCGCTGGCGTGAGCGCGAAGGGCAAAGCGGCGGTGAGCCGCGCCGCCATTCCGTCCGGGTCATCGAGCGGCCACGCCGGGATCGGTCCTGGCCGCGCGCTTCATCAGGCGCAGGCTCGCCTGGTGGGCGAGCAGCTCCTCGAACGCCAGCCGCCGCTGCGCCGGGTGGCGGCCGGCCGCGAGCTCGTCGAGCTGCGCCTCGCGCGGCGGCCGATGCACGTACTGCAGCGCTTCCCGCAGCGACGGCAGATCGAGGGAATCCAACACCTGCGCCGGGATCCAGTCGCGCACCGCCGCGGTATCGAGCTCGTGCAGCGCCTGCGCGATGAGCGCGCGCAGCCTCCCCTGGGGCACGCCCTCCGTCAGCGGGTACACCGGCGTCAGTGTTTCCTCCGGCGGCGCCTCATCGCCGCTCACGCGGCGATACTCCGGGTGGACTATCTCCAAGCCCTGCGGACCGCGGCGTATCTCTCCGAAACAACGCAACCTGGTGCCGCGGGCCAGTCCCTGCTGCTGCGAGCCCGAGAAGTGGAAGAAGCGCAGTGTCAGGAAGCCGGTGCCGTCCGACAGGCTGCACTGCAGTTGCCGCCGCCGGCGGTAGACGACCTGCGCCAGCTGGATCTCGCCTTCCACCACCGCCCGCGTCCCGGGTAGCAGAGAGCCGATTCTGACGACCGTGGTGCGGTCCTCGTACCGCAGCGGCAGCACGAAGAGGAGGTCCTGAACCTGGGCGACGCCGAGACGCCCGAGGCGTTCCGCAAGTGCTTCGCCGACGCCGCGCAACGCCGTAATCGGCCGCTGTTCTGGTTGTAACGCGCTGGATCCGGGCATCCTGCCCGGCCCAGCGCCGTCTCGGGCAAAAAGCGTGGTTTTTGCCCGAGACTCGGCCACCTGCGGCGGCCGGGCACTTCCCTGTGCCTGAGGAAGAGGAGGGGGGCGACGGCTGATCGGCACAGTCTCTCAGCCAAGGTAGAGGACGCAGTCGGCCTCGACGCGCGCTCCGCGGGGCAGCTGCGCGACACCGATCGCCGCCCGTGCCGGATAGGGCTGCGGAAAATAGAGCGCCATGATCTCGTTGACCTTGGCGAAGTGCGCCAGGTCAGTGAGATAGATGTTGACCTTGACGGACTGCGCCAGGCTGCCGCCCGCGGCCTCGGCGAGCGCCTTCAGGTTGTCGAATACGCGGCGGATCTCCGCCTCGATATCGCCGCTGACCAGCTCCTTGGTGGCCGGGTCCAGAGGAATCTGGCCGGACAGGTAGACGGTATCGCCCGTGCGTATCGCCTGGGAGTAGGTGCCGATCGCCTGTGGCGCCCGCTCGGTATGAATCACTTTACGGCTCATTGGCTCTCTCATTCGTTCTCTGGGTTGGAATCCTGATCGTCGCTCTCATCGACGCCGGCGATGTCTCCGTCGGTCGGGTCGGTGCGCGCATGGGCGGCTATCGTCCGGCTGACACGCGTCACGTCCGGCATGCGCCGGATGACGCGCATCGCGCGCGCCAGATGCTTGCGATCGCGCACCTTCAGCTCGAAAGTCAGGATCGAGGCGTCGCCGTCCTGCTCCTCGATCGAGACGTGATGGATGTTGGTCTCGGTGCTGGCGATGGCCGCGGCGACCGCCGCCAGCACGCCGGTGTGGTTGACCACATAGATGCGGATCTCCGAGTTGAAGAGCCGCTCCGGCGCCGGCCGCCAGCTCACCGGCAGCCACTTCTCGGGGTGCTTGCGGTAGTCCTCGACGTTGACGCAGCGCTCGCGGTGGATGATCACGCCGCGGCCGGCGGAGAGGAATGCGAACACCGGGTCGTTCGGGAGCGGGAAGCAGCAGCGCGCGTAGGAGACGAGCAGCCCCTCCGTGCCGGCGATCGCCAGTGGCGCCGGCGCGTGCGGATCGCCGCCCGGTGTGGGCTGCGGCGGCAGCAGGCGCCGCGCGACGAGGGGCGCCAGGCGCTCGCCCAGGCCGATCTTCTCGTAGAGATCGTCGAGGTCCTTCATGCCGAACTCCCCGAGCACCGCCTGCTGCACCTCGGGGCTGACCTCCTCCAATGTCAGGCGGAACTCCCCGAGCGCCTGGTTGAGCAGCCGCTGGCCGAGCGCGATCGCCTCGGTCCGCCGCAGGCTCTTCAGGTAATGGCGGATGGCGTTGCGCGCCTTGGCGGTGACGACGAAGTTGACCCAGGACGGATTCGGCATCGCGCCCTTGGCGGTGATGATTTCGACGGTCTGGCCGTTGCGCAGCACCGTGCGCAGCGGCGTCAACCGGCGGTCCACCTTGGCCGCGACACAGCGGTTGCCGATGTCGGTATGCACCGCATAGGCGAAGTCGACCACGGTGGCACCGCTCGGCAGGCGCAGGATCGTGCCTTTCGGCGTGAAGATGTAAACCTTGTCGGGAAACAGGTCGACCTTGACGCTCTCGAGGAACTCCTCCGAGGTGCCATCCTCCTGCAGCTCCACCAGGCCCGACAGCCACTCGCGTGTCCGCTGCTGCTGCATGGAGTCGGCATCGCCGCCGCTCTTGTACTTCCAATGGGCCGCGATGCCGGACTCCGCGACCCGATGCATGTCCTCGGTGCGGATCTGCGCCTCGATGGGCACGCCGTTGGGACCGAAGAGCGTCGTGTGGAGCGACTGGTAGCCGTTGACCCGCGGGATGGCGATGTAGTCCTTGAAACGCCCGGGCATGGGCTTGAACACCGAGTGCACGATGCCGAGCGCGCGATAGCAGGTATCGGGCTTGTCGGCGATGATGCGCAGACCGTAGACATCGACGATCTCGGCAAGCGAGGCGCGCTTGCGCAGCATCTTCTTGTAGATGCTGTAGAGATGCTTCTCGCGCGTCTCCACCCGCGCCTGCATCTCGCTCTTGACCAGCGCGCCGGTGAGCTGCTGGTCGATCTTCTTCATGAATTCCTTCTGATTGCCGCGCGCCTTGCGCAACGCCCGCTCCAGCACCTCGTAGCGGTGCGGGTAGAGCGCCTCGAAGCCGAGATCCTCGAGCTCGAGCTTCATGTTGTAGAGACCGAGGCGCTCGGCGATCGGCGCGTAGATCTCGAGCGTCTCACGGGCGACGGCCCGCCGCCTCGTCAGCGGCATCGCCTGGATGGTGCGCATGTTGTGGGTGCGGTCGGCGAGCTTGACCAGAATGACCCTGAGGTCGCGCACCATCGCGAGGAGCATCTTGCGGAAGGATTCCGCCTGCGCCTCTTCGCGGCTCTTGAACTGGATCGCATCGAGCTTGGTCACGCCGTCGACGAGCTCCGCGACGTCGGCGCCGAAGCGCGCAGCGAGCTGATCCTTCGGCGTCGGGGTGTCCTCGATGACGTCGTGCAGGATCGCCGCGATCAGCGTGTCGGCATCGAGGTGCAGGTCGGCGAGGATCGCGGCCGCCGCCACCGGATGGGCGATGTAGGGCTCGCCGGAAAGGCGTTTCTGTCCCTTGTGGGCCGAGGCGCCGAACTCGGCCGCCTCCTCGATGCGCTTCACCTGCTCCGACGGCAGGTATTTGCCCACCGCGGCCAGGAGCTCCTTGAGCCCCGGGGTGCGCCTTCCGCCGGGGAGCAGTCCCAGGAGCGAAGACGCATAGTCCATGGGAATTCCCGCTGAGGGTTTAATCCCCTAGCCCGAACTGCGGCGCGCGGAAGCTCGATTGCGCCTCGAGCTCCGGAATCGCGGGCTCGGCCGGAGGCTCAGGCTCGCGGAGCATCTCCAGGGTCACGTTACCCGCGGCAATCTCGCGCAGCGCGACCACCGTCGGCTTGTCGTTCTCCCAGCCGACCGTGGGCTCCGCGCCGTTGGCGAGCCGGCGCGCGCGCTGCGCCGCCAGGATGACGAGCTGAAAGAGGTTATCGACGTTCTGCAGGCAGTCTTCGACGGTAATACGGGCCATAGTAGGGGTACGCAAAGTGCATTAAAGAGGGGCGCCGGATGGCGCCGGGGGTACACCTACTATAAGGCCAATCGGAGGTTCAAGCCAGCAGGCGCGCCAGCAGCGGAGCCAGCTCGGGGCGGCCGGCGGCCAGGTTCGCGCTCTCCGGCCGCCGCCGCCGCGATCGCAGAGGGTGCTGTCGCTCGCCGTGCGTCGCCACGATGGCCATCAGGTCCGCCACCGCACGTCTCGAAGTCGTCGTTCACCACCACGTAGTCGAACTCCCGCCAATGCGACATGTCGCTCACGGCGTCGCGCAGTCGGCGGGCTATCACTTCCGGCGAATCGGTCGCGCGACTTTGCAGGCGCTTCTCCAGCGCCTCGCGCGACGGCGGCAGGATGAAGATGGTCACGCAGTCGGGCATGGCCGCGCGCACTTGCCGGGCGCCCTGCCAGTCGATCTCCAGCACGATGTCGCCGCCTTGCGCGAGGCGCGTCTCGACCGGCTCGCGTGCCGTGCCGTAGAGATTGTCGAAGACGCGGGCGTGCTCCAGGAACTGTCCTTCGGCTACCAGACGCTCGAATTCCGGGACGCGTGATGAAGTAGTACTCCCGTCCATGCTCCTCGGTAGGGCGCCGCTGTCGCGTGGTGTGGGAGATCGACATCCGCAGCGCGGGCATGCGCTCGAGCAGCGCTCGCACCAGCGAGGTCTTGCCGGCGCCGGAGGGCGCGGCCAGCACGAAGAGCGTTCCTCGTGTGGCGGGCGTCGGCCGCGTCGTTGCGACATCGAGCTCTTCGCGCGCTGCGGCCAGCCCAGGCACGCAACGCCTGAGCACGGTGGCTGACTTCGTTCTTCACCTTCGGGTCGAGCTGCGCAGCGGTCCCCGGACAGTCTGCCGGGAGAAATATCGGGTCGTAACCGAAGCCGCCGTTGCCTCGCGGCTCGAGCGCGATGCGGCCCTCCCAACGGCCCTGCGCGACGATCGGTTGGCTGTCGTCATGCCGGCGCACGAAGGCGATCACACAGTGATAGCGCGCCTGGCGAAATTCCGCCGGCACATCGTGCAGCTCCGCGAGCAGCTTGTGGAGATTGTCGGCATCGCTCGCGCCCTCGCCGGCGAACCGCGCCGAGCGTACGCCCGGCCGGCCGTCGAGCGCGTCGACCTCGATGCCGGAGTCATCCGCCAGCGCGGGCAGGCCCGAAACCCGCGCCGCGTGCCGCGCCTTGATGAGCGCGTTCTCCAGGAAGGTGGTGCCGGTCTCCGGCGGCGACTCGATGCCGAGCGCGCTCTGCGCGATCAGCTCCAGGCCCAGGGGCGCCAGGATCGCCGTGAGCTCCTTGAGCTTGCCGGCATTGCCGCTGGCGAGCACCGTCTTTTTCACGCGCGCCGGTCCGCGAGGGTCTGGGTCTGCAGGGAAAACAACTGCTCGATGCCGCCGGCGGCCAGAGCGAGCATGGCATCGAGCTCGTGCCGGCGGAAAGGCGTGTCCCTCCGCGGTGCCCTGCAGCTCGATGAAGCCGCCGCCGCTGCGCATCACCACGTTCATGTCGGTCTCGGCCTGCGAGTCCTCGCGGTAGTCGAGATCCAACACGGGGCTGCCGCCGACGATGCCCACGGAGACCGCCGCGACCTGGCCGTGCAGCGGCAGCGCGGCGATGGTGCGCTGCGCGACCAGCCTGGCGCACGCCTGCGCCAGCGCAACATAACCGCCGGTGATCGAGGCGGTACGCGTGCCGCCGTCGGCCTGGAGGACGTCGCAGTCGATGGTGATGGTGCGCGGCCCGAGCGCCTTGAGATCGATCACCGCGCGCAGCGATCGGCCGATGAGCCGTTGGATTTCCTGCGTGCGACCGCTCTGCTTGCCGCGCGCCGCCTCGCGCGCCGAGCGGGTATGGGTCGAGCGGGGCAGCATGCCGTATTCCGCCGTCACCCATCCCTGATCCTTGCCGCGCAGGAACGGCAGGCACGGTGTCCTCGATGCTGGCGGTACACAACACCTGAGTGTCGCCGACCTCGATCAACACCGCGCCCTCGGCGTGCTTGGCGAACCGGTGCGCGAAGGTGATCGCGCGCATCTCATCGGGCGCGCGCCCGCTCGGGCGGGTCATGAGAGCCAGCGCAGCACGGCCGCGGAAGTGTTGTCGCTGCCCGTGCCGTTGCGGGTCACGGCCCTCTGGCAAAGCTCGTGAAGCTTCTCGCGCAGCGGTACGCCCGGGGTCGCCGCGGCGCCGCCCGGGCTTGGCGGCGCAGCCAACTCCGCGGCGATCTCCGCGTCCTTCAGGCCGCTCCACAGACCATCCGTGCACAGCAGCAATACGTCGCCAGCCTGCAGCGGGCGCCGCCGTGTGATCGCCATGTCGGGCAGAATGGGATCGCCGCCGAGACAGCATTCGACATAGTTGCGGTGCGGATGGGTCAGGGCCTGCTCCGCGGTGATCAGGCCTTCGCGCAGCAGTACTTCGACGTGGCTGTGGTCGCGGCTGCGGCCGACGAGTGTGCCGGCCCGCAAATGATAGATGCGGCTGTCGCCGACGTGCGCCCACCAGGAAGCGCCCTGCTGCACCAGGCAGAGCGCGCAGGTGGCGCGCGGCCGCTGCTCGAGCGGCAGCGAGGCGCCGAGTTTGACGACCTCGTCGTGCGCACGGCCCAGCACCAGGTGAAGGAAACCCAGTGGATCGAACAGCGGCTGCGGACTGTGGCCGAAGCCATCGAGGACGATCTCGCGAGTGATCTCCGCGGCGCGCGCGCCGTTGGCGTGACCGCCCATGCCGTCTACGACGACGAGCAACGCCGCATGGTCGGCGACGGCGGTGGCGACCCGGTCCTGGTTCTCCTCGCGCCCGCCCAGGAGGCTGACGTCGGCGTACTCAACCCGCAAGAATAAGTCCGTGCATCTGTTAGACTTTCGGTCCACCTTTATAGCACTCCTCAATGCCCGGAGCTAAGACCTTTAACTCATGATAGCCAGCATGACCGGCTTCGCGCGGCGCGAGATCTCCGGCCCCTGGGGGACGCTCGTGTGCGAGCTGCGCAGCGTTAATCACCGCTTTCTCGAGGCCGGGCTTCCGCCTGCCGGATGAGTTGCGCTCCGCGGAGGGCGAGCTGCGCCAGCACCTTGCGCGCGAAGTGCGCCGCGGCAAGGTCGACTGCTCGATCAGCTATCGCCGCGCGCAGGTTTCCGAGGCCGGGCTGGAGGTCGACTCCCAGGCGCTGGAGCGCGCTGGTCGCGCGCTGAAGGACCTCGGCCGCTCCTTCCCGACGCACACGGTGAATCTCGTAGACGTGCTGCGCTGGCCCGGTGTGCTCAAGGAGGACAGCTCCGCGGGCGAAGAGCTGATGGTGGCCACGAAGGCGGTCTTTGGCAGCACGCTCGAGGATCTGCTCGCCGCGCGGGGGCGCGAGGGTTTGCGGCTCAAGGAAATCCTGGAGCTGCGCTGCACCAGCCTCGAGGATCAGGTGCGGCAGGTGCGTGAGCGGCTGCCCGAAGTGCAGACCCGGATGCGCGCGCGGCTCGATGAGCGGATGAAGGAGCTCACCGCGAGCGTCGATCAGGACCGACTGGAGCAGGAGCTCGCGCTGCTGCTGCAGCGACTCGACGTCGATGAGGAGCTCGACCGGCTCTCCGGCCACATCCAGGAGATCCGCCGCGTCCTCACCGCCAACGAGCCCGCCGGCCGGCGGCTCGATTTCCTCATGCAGGAGCTCAACCGCGAGGCGAACACGCTGTCATCGAAGTCTCAGGACCTCGACACCACGCGCACCGCGGTCGACATGAAGGTCGTCATCGAGCAGATGCGCGAGCAGGTGCAGAACGCGGAATAGCGTCTAGGGGCGTCGAGGCGCATCCATCGCCGTCCCGAATACCCTGCATTTCTAGTGATTTTGGCCATAAATGGCCACTTCCATCCAACCTCATATCAGCTATCCTGTAGCTAGCACGGTAGCTGACTTGTAGCTAAGTCCGTGGCTGCTATTCGACGATCAGGGCGGCTGGTGAGGTGCCGAAACACTTCGCAAACCACCCGGATCGAGACCCACTGGATCGAATCCTTGCGGATGGAGGGGTCGGATGGAGCGCGCGAAACTCACTACGCTCGCCGTTGAGCGGGCGCACCGATCGGGCGAGCGGATGCTGCTCAGCGACGGCGACGGGCTGTATCTGCGCAAGCAGACTCGCGATGGCGCCTCGTGGACGCTGCGCTATCACTTCGCCGGCCGTGAGCACTGGCTGACCATCGGCCACTATCCCGCGATGTCGCTCGCACAGGCCCGCATCGAGGCGAGGGAGGCTCGTGTGCTGCTCGACAAGCAGCAGGACCCCTTGAGCGTGCGCCGCGCCACTCGAGCCGCGCAGCGCCAGCGCGGCTCGTTTCGAGAGCTGTGCGAAGAGTGGTACCGGAACGAGATCATCGGCCGTGGGATCAAGCATCCAAGCGTTCCGCGCCGGCATCTCGACAAATACCTGCTGCCCAAGCTCGGCCGCACGGCGGCGGCGGAGGTCACCGCCGCGGACATCGCCCGCGTGATCGACGAGGTCAAGGGACGAGCACCGACGGCGGCAAACGACCTGCTGCGCTTCGCCTATCGTATCTTTGCCTTCGGCGTGCGTCGGCGCATGGTCCCTGCCAACCCGGCCTCCGGTTTCTCACCGCGCCTCGATGGAGGCGGCACCGAGAGGCCCCGCAGCCGCGCCCTGAGCCTCGATGAGTTGGCGCAGCTTTTCGAGAAGGTCCGCGAAACGCCGAGCTTCGGCGCCGCCAACGCACTTGCCCTCAAACTACTGCTCGCACTCTGCGTCCGCAAGGGCGAACTGCTGGGCGCCCGGTCGGAAGAATTTGATCTCGATGGCAGCACGCCTCAAGGTGCGGTCTGGCATCTTCCCGCGTCCCGTACCAAGACAGCCACCGCCCTCGACATTCCGCTCGTGCCCGAGGTGGTCGGTTGGCTCCGGGAGCTCAAGACGCTTGCGGCCAGCAACGAATATTTGTTCCCGAAGCGCCGGCGCGACCCTCGCGAGCGCGTACCGCATGTTGGTCTCGATACGCTGAACGTAGCTCTGGAGCGCGTGCCGCACGGCCTGCGTCCCTTCACGCTCCACGACCTGCGGCGCACCGCACGGACCCAGCTCGCCGCGCTCGGTATCCGGCGCGAAGTGGCCGAGCGCTGCCTGGGGCACCAGCTGCGCGGGGTCGAGGGCACCTATGACCGACACGACTACCTCAAGGAGCGGCGGGCGGCGCTCCAGCAGTGGACCGCTCTGCTGCTCGAGACAGAGCGTGGCGATCGCAAAGTGACAGCGATCGGCCAGCGATCAGAGCAACGCAAGGCGGGGTGATCCAGACAGCGGCGGAAAGGACCGAGCCGCGTTCGCGCAGATCAGCGGCGCCGCCGCTTGGCACCCTTCCAGTCCCGGTTGATCCAGTTCAGATCAAACCCCTTGGGGTCGAACACACCGCCAATCCAGCGCGCCATGTCCTCGTGCTGCTCGTGCCTACGCTCGCCGAGCGCCCGGAGGAACTCCGCGTAGCCATGCGGCCCGCCGACGTCCTCGGGTGGGCAGGCATTCTCCCCGGCGACACAGACTGGAAGGGGGAACTCGCCGGCCGCCGAGGGCGGCGCGGACTCGATGACGATCCGATGTGCCCAGCCGTCCCCCATGTCGTAGCGGTACTCGAATGCTCCCCTCGGCCCCAGCTCCGCCACGACGGCAGCGACCGAGACTCGACGTTCGTCTCGAAAACGGTTGGCTTCCTCCTCGGACCAAGCCTCCCTGATCCACCAATCGGGCGCAACCAGACCCGCTCCGACCTCAAATTCATGCGCGTGAGAGTCCGTCCAGCCCATCACCCATTGCAGATAATTGTGCAGGGCCGCGAGCGTCCAATTGTCGGGAACGAGCACCCGCCGCCAGACGAGCGGCGCCACCTCCTTGAGTTCGATGCGCAACGCGACGGCTTTGGCCAGGGGTGGTTTTGGCATTGGCTCTTTGTTTCGTGCCGATTCGAGAGGCTACGACCCGCCGATGATGAGCGTCTTCGGATATCGACGCGCCATCCACGCCGTCCAGCCGAGTCTACGGAATGCCGACTGCGCGCGCCGCGACCCATCCATGCGGAGCCACTGGTGTGCGCACCGCACATCGCTTTGGTCAGCGTGTATAACAATAGCCGCCGCGAAGCTATCCTGCACGCACTCTTGGCCGCACCAGAATCTCACACCGCGTGATCGCGTGTCGATGTCGGAGGTTCGTGGACTGGGGCCGAGGTTTCCGGAGAACTCGTTCCAGGATGTCTGAACTCAGTACACGAAACCCCGAACAGCGACACCGGACACGATCGCGTGGCAGCCGCTCGCTACCTTGGCATTCACCAACTCCTCAGCCGCTGTGCTCGCCTCTCGAGAGGCCGCGCGCCATGCGCAGCACGTTCTCGCGGTGAAATTCGAGATACCGCCTCTGCCCCTCGGAGAATGCACCGACGTTCGCTCGGGCGTCGCGATGGATTCCCATCCGCTTGAGGGACACCGGGTCCGCCACGGGAGATACGATCAGCTGTCCCGCGTTCTCGAAAGAAATGAATCCCTTGTCAAACAGGTGGTCCACCGTCGGGGTCAGGAGCAGACCATTCTCGCCGTCGAGGCGCCCCTCATTACTGCTGTCTCGCCAGGGCTGAATGTGGCTCGCGATCAGGTGCTCCATGCGCTCCACCCGGGTAATGCGGCAGGCGTGCTCGATTGAGCGCACATTGTCCCGGAAAATCCCCTGACCACGACGCGCCTGGACCAGCGCGGTTCGCTCGGTCTGCGGGATCGCCGCATCGGTATTGATGTCAGCCTCGACGCGCCGCTCCCATTCCTCGATATCGCGCTCGGGCGCCGGTGAGTCGCGCTCGATCCGGCTGACCTCCTGACCGACATCGGCGACCCGCTGCGCCTCCGCTCCGATCAGATCGAACACCGCCCACGCTAGCCCCCGGCTGATCTCCGTCAGATAGACGCTCTGCAGACCATTGCCTTCAGGGGTTAATGGTGAGTATTTGCTAGCCAGCTGAGAACGCAGTCGCGCAATGTGATCCTTGGGACGGACTGCATTGGAAAGACGCTGCCAGCGAACGCCCACCCGCCAGCCAATCTGGCTCCAGTTGGTGCCGGCGAGGCCAAATTCCTCCGGCTTCGGGCTCTCCCGGCAATAGCCAGCTGACGATACCAAGGGCTGCGATGCGGGTATCGCAGAATGACAAGACGATGTCGCCAGGCGCGACCTCGCGCATGAACTCGTAGAAGGGATTCCGGTGTCCGTTCTTGTTGCGCTTTGGCGACCAGAGATAACCGCCCTCAATCTCCTGGCGGAAGGTCTGATTCTGATTGACCCACCAATAGCGCACGCGTCAGCCCGTCACTTTTTCGTGCTATCGGATCGCTTCCCTACAACTTGGGGGGCAGAAGGCTGGGCAGCGCTGAGGATTTTTTCGACGCCCTTAGATGGAATATTCGGGCGGCTGAGGCGACTGCGGACGTAGCGCTCGAGAGCCCCATCCGTGAAATACACATAGCACCCCTTCATTCCACGGGTCATCAGGGTGCGGTAGGTATTCTTTGATGATCAGTTCGGCTCTTCGCGCCGCCTCCTCGGGATCGATCTTCACCAGACGCTTATATCCATTCAGGGATTTGTCGTGCTTGGAGCGCATCGCGGGTTGAGCGACGACGCGATTGTCTCTGAAGACGAGATCGGGTCCCACGATTACCCCGATGTAATCCACCTCCAGTCCCTGGCAGGTATGGACGCAGCCGACTTCGCTCGCGGACTCCGGCGCCACCATCCACAAGCCACCGTCTTTCGTCAGGTTCCAGCGCATTGCGAAATGATGCTCAGGAATCACGACGTCCTGCTTCGTGGGGTCGCTCTTGCTTCGCCAATCCCAGCAGTATCCGGCGACCATACGCGCCTTGTTACGGAGTTTGTTCCGTTCCATGATCTCGCGGCGCAGTTGCTCCGGTGAGCTGAATACCCGAAAGGCGAACTCGGTGTCGTCCAGCTTGTCATTGGCGGTGGGACGGAGTCCGAGGGTATCGTCAAGCCATGCCAGATAGCCGTCCGAACCATTACACCGGAATTGCGACGTCAGCGGTGAGCGTGGTGACGGTCGCGCCAGCTTGCCGCGCAAACCGTTCAATCTCAGCTCTCTCCCCGATGTCCTTGAAGGTGACCCGCTGATCCTCGTCGAGAAAAAAAACGGAGCACTTTGCCGACCCGATGAGCTCCTGGATCTGGTTGGTGCCGAGATTGCCGTAGATCCCCGATTTTTCATTCAGACGATGGGCCTCGTCCACAATCAGTGCGTCGAAGGTATTGGCGTGCGTGTCCGTGAACGACCCGGATCCGGTAAACAGGTTCGAGATCTGCGACTTTCGATGGGTTCCTGCCAATACGCTCTCGAATACCGCTCGGGGTGCGGAGTTCTTGCTGACGTATTTCGCCACCAGGCGACGGCCGGTGAACGCCACGAGGAGATTGATGGCCACGACTGATTTCCCAGTGCCCGGGCCGCCCTCGACGATCAAGACCTGCTTCGATTGCTCGCTGGCCACAGCAGCTCGCGATAGCGCGGTTTCGTAAACCACCTTCTGGTCATCAACCAGGACGAACTCGGGTCTGCCAGCGAGCATCCCGGCGAGACTCTCTACCAGGCTCTTGGACGGCCGGATCCGGCCGTTCTCGATCCGGTACAGCATGGAGCGTCCATCGCCGTACCGCACATGCCGCTTGATGAAATGGCGCAGCCGTTCCCGTTCCGCCTCGCCCTTCAGAAAGAGTGGTGCGAGGTTGACATAGTGTTCGTAGAAACGATCCGTGAGCACACCGTCATCGATATAGTTGTGCAAGTAGGCACAGGGCTGAAGGGCAATGTCATCTTCGTAGACCGCTTCATTGAAGTTCTTGATGAGTGACGCATACGACCAGGCTTGGTAGGACGGGTGGCTTACGTCGCGCTCACCGTGGGAGAATCGGGTAGTCACGATGGCATCCCGGTCCGTTTTGCGGGCGCTTTGCCACTGCTTGAGCTCGATGATGATCAGCTGCTCGGCGCGCCCGCCGTCCTGGCCCGACAGAATGAAATCGATCCGCTTCGCCGTCTGCGGAATGCCGTATTCGATGGCGACGCCGCAGTCTCCGGGAATGCCCTCGTCATTGAGGACCTTTGCCAGGGCCACAAGGGACGCCTTCCAGGAAAGGACTTCCGAGGTTGCGACGGTTTTGCCGGTGCGGGCTCTGAAGGCCTGAAGAATGACGTCCTCGATGTCCTTGGTGAATGCGTCCTCCAGAAATCCTCTCTTGTCATTCCTGTAGATGATCACGTCGCGTGCTCACAGGTCCGTGTACTTCTTACTGGTACCGCGCGCCTTATCTACGGGATATTTCTGGGCATTGACTGACAGCTTGTCGACGGCGGCGGCTGCCAGATCAATGTCGAGCTTGTCAGCTAGGCGGACGAGATACAGCAGCACATCCGCAAGCTCTTCGCGGATCTTGGCGCGGGTCTCAGCGGGAAGCACGGCCGATTCGAGGTCCGGAAGCCATTGGAAGTGCTCGAGGAGTTCAGCCGCCTCGACGCTGAGCGCGATTGCCAGGTTCTTTGGAAAGTGGAACTGGTCCCAGTCGCGTTCCGCTGCGAATCGGCGCAACGCGTCTCGCAGTTCCTCAAGGGAGGATTTGGAAACTCCTTTCGCTTCTCCCCCACTGGAGTCTGATACCCGCTGTCGTTGCGTCATAAACATCACCCTGCTGCGCCGCGATAGCGTTGAGCG
Organism: uncultured Pseudomonadota bacterium; assembly: GCA_963726045.1. Classification (GTDB taxonomy): domain Bacteria; phylum Pseudomonadota; class Gammaproteobacteria; order Steroidobacterales; family Steroidobacteraceae; genus 13-2-20CM-66-19. The sequence goes on along the minus strand of CAVSAZ010000004.1, from coordinate 249,864 downwards.
GTGAAAGGTCGATCTCTCGGCGGCCAGCGGACTCGGGAGTCATGGTAAGGACTTCCATGCCGGATGCTATCAGACGGCGTAGCGCAGCGCCTCCGAGCCGGCCAAGTGCGGCATATTCGACGGATGGATTCGGAAAGCCGGCTCAAGCTGTCGGCTCCGCGAGCATGTTCATCACCAGTCGGATCATTACCTCCTTGTCCTTGGGCGCGGATTCGGCGACCAGCAGCGCGAGTGCCGCGAGGCCCACACCGTTGATCACAGCCTCGCCGTCGCGGAACAGCCTGCCGTTGCGGTTCAGGAAGTCGACAAACAGGAACGAGCCGATGCGCTTGTTGCCGTCGGAGAAGGGGTGATTCTTGATGACGAAGTAGAGAAGGTGCGCGGCCTTCGACTCCATCGTCGGATAGGCGGGCTCGCCGAAGACGCTCTGATCGAGATTGCCGAGCAGGGCGGCCAGACCGTCCTCGCGCTCGCGGCCGAAGAGATCGCTGGCCTCGCCGCGCGCCAGCAGATCGGACTTGAGCCGTGCGATGGCGGTGCGTGCCTCGTTCGCGGCCGGCAGCACGCCTCCTGGGTTGCCTTTGGGCTCGACGAGCAGCCCCTCGTCATAGCGCTGCAGCAGGAGGAAGGTCTGCGTGTAGCGGGCGATGACATCGATGAGCCCGCGCCCCTGGTCAGTGGTCAGCGCCTCGCCGGACGCGGCCCTGCGTACGAGTGCGAGAGTCGTCTCCAGTTCGGCGGCGTTCTGCTGGAAGCGCTGGCGGTTTAGGGTGTAGCCGCGGACGAGATGCTCACGAAGGGTGGTGGTCGCCCACTGGCGGAAACGTACCCCGCGATGGGAATTGATACGGTATCCGACCGAGATGATCGCGTCGAGGTTGTAGTGCTTGACCCGGCGGCGGACGCTGCGATTGCCCTCGGATTGAACTACCGAGAAATCCTCGGTAGTTGCCGCCTCCTGCAACTCATTGTCGGCAAAGATCTTTTTCAGGTGCAGGCCGATATTGTCCGTCGAAGACTCGAATAGCTCGGCCATCTGCCGCTGCGTCAGCCAGACCGTGTCCTTCTCCAACCGCACGTCCACCCGCACGGAGCCGTCCGTCGCTTCATAGACCGCCACCTCGCCGCCGGGGACCTTGGCGGGTGTGCTCATCCCTGCGTTTGCTTCTGCAGGCGCATGCTATCCCGGGCCGCGCCTGTGTCGGCTCCACTCTGCCGCGCGTAGCGACTCGAGCGCAGCGTTTTCGACGATGTATTCGATGAAGACGCTCATTGAGGCACCCTCCAGTAGCCCCCCTTTTCCGGGCCGACGCGCGTCAAGCGACCTGACTCGTGCGATGACGCAGTGGGAATTTTTTGTTCAAGAGCCTCTTGCACGCAATCCGCAGCCAGTCGATCGATCACCTTGGCTCCCCAGCCCGCGCGTTCCTGTCGATCGAGGATCATCCGGCCAATGTCCCAATAGAGCATGACCATCGCCACGTTCGCGGCGAGCACGACGCGAAGGCGTTCCTGCTGAATGCGCAGCTTGATCTCGCCGAGCATCTCCGCATAGCCGATCGGCAGCTCCGACCGCGTAGGCGCAAACGGGGAACGAGGCTCCTCGCTGCGTGCGCCCGCGCGACGCACTGCCGACCGTGCTGCGCGCCAGGGCAGTAGATGCCTTCGTCAGCTTCTTCTTACCCCCCATACCCATGTTTTTAAGACCACTTCACTTCGGGGAACATCGCTCTAACCGTGCGATACCCCACCAACTTGGAGAACAAAGAGTAGTTGCGCCGCTCGTAGCGGATTCGGCCTGCAACAACGGCCGGACTCACCTGCATCTGAGTAGCGAAATCATGAATAGCTTGAGCCGACGGGCTCAGATGCACGTTACTGCGTCGCCACGTTGCCTTATCGATAAGAATCTCCGCTGCGAGCTCATTTGCCTCCCGTTCGATGTCTTCGGTATCTGCGGCCGGCTTCTCGATGTTCTCGTCAGCAATGGCCCGATGCTTTTCGGGGTCCAGATGCTTCCATGCGTGCACAAGCTCGTGCAGCAGAGTGAACCAGAAGTTGTCCAGGCGGTCTTCACGCACGGTGAGCCCAATAACCGGAGCGCCATTGCGACCGATCATCGCGGCGCCGTCGAGCCGAGTAGGGATAGATGTGGCTCGATTACCAGCGCGATGCCACGTTCTGCCAGAAAATTCACTGCCAGGCGGGGCCCATCCGGCATCCAGCTGAGGCGGGAAATGTAGCGAAGCGTTTCCAGGTTCAGGTGATCCTTCCGGTAGCGCCCCCTCAGGTAGTCGCGCGAGTCGGCAATCTCCCGGACGCGCGCCAGCCAAAGCTGAATGCGAACATGATTGGTACGCGTGCCGCCACCGAAGACCTGTGTATGCCGGAGCAGCACGGGACTGGTTGCGGGAGCGAGAAGGCGGTGAAGGAGTTGCTTAGCCGTAATTCCAGCTTCAATCCAGCCGCGTTGCTGCAGCAGATCAAGCGGAATGTCCGCTTCGTCGAAATCCGCTTCTGTCTCGTATTTCCCGCGTCGGTTCGCGGACGAGCAGCGCTGGGGGAATATCGAGCTTTTCATATAGCGCCCGGATCATTGGCAGCGTGAGGGGGCGCTTTCTGGAAAGAACCTCGGATGCGCGGTTGCGGCCGCCCAATAGGTCGGCAATGTCTTTCTGACGCAGACCCTTCTCTTCCATGCGAAAGACGATCGCGTCGATCGGATCGGGTTTCTTGAAGAGGAACCGGTCCTTTTCATAGTCCTCAACGAGCTTTGCCAGAAGCTCCAGGCGAGCGCCGTCGGTCGATTCCGGCACCGGGTCCTTCTCGGCCAGCCGCCCAACCTCTTCGAGCGCTTTTCGATACTGCTCGTCAGTCTTGATGATTCGAATGTCCATTGCGTTCTGGATGTCAGCGCTTGCGGTTTCTCTCGTCATACTCGGAGTGCGTGCCAATCCATTTCACAACCACAACGCTGGTCTGGTAGGCACAGGTAACCTCCAATCTGTACTCGTTGCCTTTCACATTGAAGATGACAGTATTGCCAGCCAGAAAGCTGGCGGAGGAATACCGATCCTTGATGTCCTGGGGTTTTGCCCATGTCGCAGCCTCCGCGTCGGATAACCAGTTTTCGATCCAGTGTCTGGCGTCGGTGTGCTTGGCGCAAAAGCCCTCCAACAAATTGCGCCCAGCAATCTTCATGAAGCGGCCCGTGCGAGTTCAGAGCGCTAGGATAGCAGAATGTTCCCACAATGGGAATTTCTATCTCGTTCCCATTCATGTCAGCCGACAATCTGCCCACCCGAGCCGCAGCAGGGGTCGAAGACCCGTCCCTCGGAAGCATGCCACCTGCAGGGTCTGCAGATCGCGCCGCGTGAGACCTCGAATGGCTGCGAACGACTCGGAAGCGACTCGGAACTGACCGCTTCCGAGTCGATGGCGGGGATGGCTCGCTGCATCTCGGCGACCAGCCTTCCGAGTTCGACGGCCGAACGTCGGTCTACAGTTTACTCAGGACATTGAGCATTTTTACTCAGCGCCTTGACTGGAGCGCATGAAGATCGAGATGCGCGCTGGCCGCTCCACCCAGCGCCTTGCGCCTGTAGCTGGATATGTAGCTATCGAGGGCACTCGATAGCCATATCTCTTGATATTCAATTGCTTAGAACCGCTCCGCGGCGAGCAGGTGCAGAATATCGAGTGACGCCCATGGGCGTCCACCGGCTTCCAGGGTTGTTCACGCAAACCAGCATCCTGGCGCGCGATAGCCTCGACCGAATGGTTCGCAAAAAGCGCGCGCTGCCTCGACGATGGTCGGCGTTGGTTTATAGGGCGATGTCGCCCAGTCCGCCGCGATAGACATTCCTCTTTCGACCGCGAGCCTTACCTGATCAACTGCCGAGCGAGGCTGTCCGGTCCCACATAAATCGGCTTTGCGACGCGGTCGGAAGCGAACTGGATGTCGAATTTCGACGAAGGTTCGGCCTCGGTTGCGACTAGCAACGGCACAATTGTCTGGTTGTGACTCGTCTCGTGAAAGTTCTTCAGGTCGAGTGCGTAATCCCATACTTGGTCGCGCGCGGCGCGCTCAAACGCAGCCCGAGAGCCCGCGCAGCCGCTGTTGGAGAAGATTCACCTCCACCAGCCACGCATCACGCTGCGTTACATCGATGTTCATGCCGCTGGACCGAGCGAGTGCACCCAGAACGGTATCGGGCTCGGTAGCCAGCAAGGCTTCGATCGAAGCGCCATACCAAGCCCTGCTCACTACTGAATTGAATTGCATCTCTCGCCTACGTCAACTAACAGGCTCTAATGGTACGTCTCGATATCGCGGGCGCTGAGTCGGAAAGAGCACAGTTTGCAGACTACCGGTCCGGCTGGAGATGTAGGGGACTCAGCTTGTGATCGGCCCTTGTTTTTACTCGTCAGCCGGCTTCCATTCCCAACCTGGCAGGGTCAGGTTGTAGCGCGTTCCGCGTCCCGTACCTTCGGCCAACAGCAGTCCGTTCTTGACCAGATCCTCTATGTCGCGAAACGCCGTGGCCCGTGAGGTATCAGCGATACTCACGTACTTGCGCAACGTGAGCCCCCCTTCGAATCGTCCTGGCCCCGCTTCGAGCATTTTGTTGATGACCTTACGCTGCCGCTCGTTGAGTGCGACCCCTCTATGGTCACTCCAGTATCGAGCTCGCATCAAAGACTCATCGACTAACCTCGACGTTGCACAACAGGCATCCGCATAGACATTCAAGAACCATTCAAGCCACTCGGTGATATCGCCGGTGCCGCGCTGGGCCCGGTTGAGGGCGTCGTAGTATTGCGCCTGGCGCCGCCGCAGTTCACTGGAGACCCCGTGCAGGCGCGTGGCCCGTCGGACGTCCTGGGCCAGCGCCAGATCGAGAATGGCTCGGCCGACCCGGCCGTTCCCGTCTTCGAATGGATGGATGGATTCAAACCACAGGTGGGCGATGCCGGCACGCACGAGACCGTCATCGGGACCGGCTCGGGTGCCGTTGAACCACTTCAGAAAGCTGTGCATTTCGGCCGGTACTGCGGCGGAAGGGGGTGCCACGTAGTGGACGTGCTCCTTCCCCATGGGCCCGCTCACGATCTGCATGGGATCTTCATGGGTGCGAAAGCGACCCGTTTCGATGTGGCGCAGTGCCGTCCCTTCTGCAGGGAACAGTGCGGCTTGCCAACGGCACAACCGCTCCTTGGTGAGATCGGCATCCCAGTCGGCGGCCGCGTTCTCCATGACATCCAGCAGACCCTCAACGTTTCGGGGAATCGCTGCCACGAAGTCAGGCGTAATGCCGAGGCGGCGCGCGATCGAGGAACGGACGCTGGCCAGGGTCAGGATTTCACCCTCAATGGCAGCTGTCGAGATCGCTTCGCCCGACCAGACCTCTCTTTCCACGTCGGCTAAGTCGGTAGCACCGATTGCTTCGGCTTTGCCGAATAGACGACCCGCCTCACTTCGGGCTCGTTTCAGGGACTGCGCGAGTCGCTCAGGCTGGAAGGTGAGTTCAGGCCAGGTAGGGGCATTCCAGATCCAGGGGGTCTTGGACATATCGCACCATTATATGAGGCGTAATAAGCGTTTTACACGCTATGAAGCGTATATCGTATTTTACGCTTCATTTATTGAGGCGTAAAAAGATGGTTTGCGCTTCATTGCCTTCGGTGACCCGGCACCCCCCGGCAGCGCTGTGAGACGGCGAGAAGAGGCTGAACGATGCCTTGGTCACGATCTCAAGGGGCTTGAGGACACCTACGATCGCCATGACTACTTCAAAGAGTGCCGCTTGGCGCTCTCTCAGTGGACGCAGCAGATGCTGGCGGCTGAGCGTGGCCGGGGCATCGTCACGCCGATTTGCCGAGGCCGCCGACAACCTGGTCTCACCGTGCGCACCGGTACCGCCATGAGACCTGCGAGCGCGCCCGCGGCAGAGCCGGCCGGCGGCGAACCCAGCATCAGCACCACCGCTACATACACGCGTGGGTGTACCTTGCTTGCGTTGGAGCGGGAGCATTGCTCACGTAGCAGGGACCGTGATGCTCGTCGGTTACGGTAGCCTCGCCCGAGGCAATCCTCCTCGGCAGCCGACGCTGTGTAGAAGACCCACAGCCTGGTCACCGTCCGTGATGGACCTCGCCGGCTCTCCATCACCGAGCGTGACCAGAAAGCCGCATCCCGCCATCACATAGAGTGGCCGTGCTCACCAGGTCCGTCGGCGGCACCGCACGGTAGTACACGCTCGATCGCGACAGGCACAGCAGCTCGGCCTGTCGTGTGATCGGCAGTCGATGGGTGCAGTCCATCAGCGCTTTCCGCTCGGCCCTTCCACTTTGCCGAGCGCGGAGGCTAAAAAATCGATCTCCAGAGCCTGCTGGCCGATCTTCGCGTGCAACTCCTTCAGGCTCGGTCCTTCCTGCTTCGGCGGATTGCCCGAGGAGAAGACCTCCTCAGCGCCAGAGAGCAGTTGGGATTTCCACTGGGTGATCTGGTTCGGATGCACGTCGAAGCGCTCGGCCAGCTCAGCGAGCGTCGCCTCGCCTTTGAGCGCGGCCAACGCCACCTTCGCCTTGAACGCCGGTGAGTGGTTACGTCGAGATCTGCGGGTCATTTCTGCTACAAGTTCCAGGCGATATCTTCGCCTTCTAGAGCAGAGCAATCCACTTATCCGGCTGTCCAGCTTCCCGGGGCCATCTCACCCGCCTGCTCGATCGCTCGATCCAGGGCCGCCGCGACCTCGTGGCCGGAAAAGCAAAATCGGGCCTCAAGTAACTGAGTCTGACGACTAAACTGATCGACCGCCGTGAGCACCCGAAAAGCCCTCCCATTGAACAGCTGATCGTGCACGAAATCCATGCTCCAGCGCTCGTGCGTGCGCTGGGCCTGAGGGACCGGGCCGTTGCCGGGTTGGCTGCGCGTAGGCTAAGTGGGCTTCCAAAAGGTAATGATTGCACCGCCGGCGATCACCAGTAAGCCGCCGACCACGATAGGCAGCGTGGGCAGCGTCCGAAAGGCCACGAAATTGATCACCTGCCAGACTACGAACAGAGTTGCTATATACAAACCGACAACCTGGCCGAACTGCAACGGCGCCAGATTGAGAAAGGTCCCATAGCCGAACAATAACGCGGCGCCCGCGAGAAACTGCCCGGGACGAACTAGACCGACGTGGCCATACATCGCCGTTCGAATGACCGCGTCCCCACTGACTTCGAGTATTGTTGCCGCCAGTAGCAGGAAGACCGCAGGGACACCTTGCAACGCGGTGGGCACAGTTCTGAACTCCAGTTGAGCGATATTGGATATTGGGACTGCCGTCAGTATGCCATGCGCTCGCCCTTCCCTTTTGTCCGGCAATTGAGGAACCGTTGACGTTAATCCGGCAGTTAAGGAACCGATACCGGATGGCTAACCTTTTGTTCCTATTCATTGCAAGATCGAGCCATTGCGGGAATTAAGGGGCAGCGACAGTGATCGCCGGATATCGATGTGGGAGGTTTCGTGGACTGGGGCTGAGGTTTTCCGGCTGACGTCCCCGGGAGTGGTGTACGAGTTTTCTGATTTTCCTCTTCGGATCCGAGCCTTAGCTCGGTATCCGTAAGGCAGACGCGGTCCCCGAAGGGGCCGCGGAGGCTGCAGAGGCGGTCATCGTGAGTCTGGTTAAGGTTGGGTTACCACACCATCCAATCTGAACCGAAGAACTCACGATGACCACCAAGCCAATATGGCACTGGCCGAGCTTGCCGAAAAGGGTGCCGACGCCGATCTGCTGCGGGAGATGATCCAGTTTCGTCGCCCAGCGGATGATGGAGATGGACGTCGGAGAGCCTGTGCGCGGCGGCGTACGGGGAGAGAAGCCCGGAGCGGGCCAACAGCCGCAACGGCTACCGGGAGCGGCTCTGGGAGACGCGCGCCGGGAGCGTGGATCTGAAGATCCCGAAGCTGCGCAAAGGCAGCTATTTCCCTGGATTTCTGGAGCCGCGTCGCACCGCCGAGAAGGCCCTCGCCGCCGTGATCCAGGAGGCGTACATCCAGGGCGTCTCGACCCGCTCGGTGGACGAGCTGGTCAAGGCGATGGGCATGAGCGGCATCAGCAAGAGCCAAGTCTCGCGGCTGTGCGGCGAGATCGACGAGCGGGTCAACGCGTTCCTGGACCGCCCGATCGAGGGGGACTGGCCGTACCTGTGGATCGATGCGACCTACGTGAAGGTGCGGGAGGCCGGCCGGATCGTCTCGGTGGCCGTGATAATCGCCGTCGCCGTGAACACCGATGGCGTGCGGGAAGTGCTGGGCATGGCGATCGGTCCGTCCGAAGCGGAGCCGTTCTGGACGAGCTTCCTGCGCTCGCTCACGCGCCGCGGATTGCGCGGGGTGAAGCTGGTGATCTCCGATGCCCACGAGGGCCTCAAGGCCGCCGTCGGCGAAGGTGCTGAAGTCCACCTGGCAGCGCTGCCGCGTGCATTTCATGCGCAACGCGCTCGCGCATGCCGGCAAGGGCCAACGCCAGATGGTGCTCGCGCTGATCAACACCGTGTTCGCGCAGGACACGCAGGAAGCGGCCATCGCGCAGTGGCGCGCGGTCGCCGATCAGCTGCGAGCGAAGTTCCCGAAGCTCGCCGCGCTGATGGACGAGTGCCGAAGCCGACGTGCTGGCCTTCATGAGCTTCCCGAAGGCGCATCGCATGCAGATCCACACCACGAATCCGCTGGAGCGGCTCAACGCCGAGATCAAGCGCCGCACCGATGTCGTCGGTATCTTCCCGAACGAAGCGGCCATCACGCGTCTCGTCGGTGCGCTGCTGCTCGAGCAGAACGACGAGTGGCAACTGCAGCGTCGATACCTGCAGCTTGAAGGCTTGCAGACTCTCGACCGACAATCAACCCGCTCGGTTGTCCGCAGTGGTCAACTGAGCACGAGTCCAACCGAACCGGGACTCACGACTCGTACACCACGTCCGGGGACACGATCGTTTTCCGGAGAACTCGTTCCAGTCTGAACTCAGTACACGAAACCCCGAACAGCGACACCGGGCACGATCTACGGGGACTCATCATCCCGTCGCGCAGCTTAGCGATCTCAGTGGCGACGATGGCCTTGGGCTTCTTCGACAGCGCAGTGCGCTCGAAAAGCATGCCGCCGATCTTCTGCCGCAGGGTGCGCACATCCCAGCGCTCGATGCGGCACATCTCGGCGTAGAACTCACGGGCCAGCTGGTCTTTGATAGGCAGCAGTGCATGAAAATGGGACCAGCTCAAATAGCTGCGCGAACTGGATCATGCGGGCGATTTCCGCGTAGCTGAAGCGTGGCCCGTACTCCACGCTCAATTCTCGTGACACCGTCACGAGAATCTGCTTCCGGTATGCCGCCCGACTGCCGTGAAGGTTCTCACTCAGTAGACGACGTCCCAGATGCCAACAGAGCAGGGCCTGCGTCGCAGAGACCGCCGACGCAATGCGCTGCCGAGCGAATTGAATCAGGCTGCGCAAGTCCGAAAGCAGCTCCGGGACCCCCACGCCTTAGCCATCAAACGCCTCGAGCGGGAGATCCGGATTCAGGCGCACAAGCGGCCATGTTTTAAGACCATTTCACTTCGGGGAACATCGTCCTAACCGTGCGATACCCCACCAACTTGGAGAACAAAGAGAAGTTGCGCCGCTCGTAGCGAATGCGGCCTGCAACAACGGCGGGACTCACCTGCATCCGAGTAGCGAAATCATGAATAGCTTGAGCCGACGGTTTCAGATGCACGTCACTGCGTCGCCACGTTGCGTTATCAATGAGAATCTCCGCTGCGAGCTCATTTGCCTCCCGTTCGATGTCTTCGGTATCTGCGGCCGGCTTCTCGATGTTCTCGTCAGCAATGGCCCGATGCTTTTCGGGGTCCAGGTGCTTCCATGCGTGCACAAGCTCGTGCAGCAGAGTGAACCAGAAGTTGTCCAGGCGGTCTTCACCAACGCTGCCTCGCTCATCAAAGGCGAGTTCGATGGCCGAGCGTCGCTCCACGCGATTTACTTACTGGCTTGTAAATCAGAGCGATAGCTGTGCCCGACGGCGAGAGGGTGCAGAACGGGAAATGGCGTTACGGCTGTCCAGGCGTCGTCCGCGTTGAACTACCAGGAAGTCCTTAGCAGTTCGCTCCAAGCGGCCCGGCGTCAGGTGCGCTTGCCGATCTCGACGTAATCCCGCTTGGTCGGCCCGGTGTAGAGCTGGCGCGGGCGGCCGATGCGCATCGACGGGTCGGAGATCATCTCCTGCCAGTGCGCAACCCAGCCCACGGTGCGCGCGATGGCGAACATCACGGTGAACATCGAGCGCGGGATGCCGATCGCGCTGTAGATGATGCCGGAATAGAAATCAACGTTGGGGTAGAGCTTGCGCTCCACGAAGTAGTCGTCCTTGAGCGCGATCTCCTCCAGACGCAGCGCCAGCTCGAACAGCGGGCTGTCGGAGCGGCCGAGGCGCTCCAGCACCTTGTGGCACATCTCGCGGATGATCTTGGCGCGGGGATCGAAGTTCTTGTAGACGCGATGACCGAAGCCCATCAGCCGGAAATGGCTCGACTTGTCCTTGGCCATGCCGAGGAACTTCGGAATGTTGTCCGCGGTGCCGATCTGCTCCAACATCGCGAGCACGGCCTCGTTGGCGCCGCCATGTGCCGGGCCCCAGAGCGCGGAGACCCCTGCCGAGATAGCGGCATAAGGGTTGGCGCCGGTGCTGCCCGCGAGCCGCACCGTCGAAGTGCTGGCGTTCTGCTCGTGATCGGCGTGGAGGATGAAGAGCAGGTCGAGCGCCTCGGCGGCGATCGGATCGACGTGATATGGCTCGCACGGAACGGCGTAGAGCATGTGCAGCAGGTTGCTGCAATAGTCGAGATCGTTGCGCGGATAGACGTAGGGTTGTCCGAGCGCATGCTTGTGAGCGGCGGCGGCGATGGTCGGAATCTTGGCGATGATGCGGTGGGCGAAGATCTCCCGGTGCCGCGGATTATGGATATCCATCGTGTCGTGATAGAACGCGGACATCGACGCCACCACCGCGGAGACCATCGCCATCGGGTGCGCGTCGTAATGGAAACCGTGGAAAAAGCGCAGCAGCGACTCGTTGATCATCGTGTGATGACGGATGCTGCCTTCGAACTCCTCCAGCTGCTTGTGGCTCGGGAGATTGCCGTGCAGCAGCAGGTATGAGACCTCCATGAACGAGCTGTTTTCCGCGAGCTGCTCCACCGGATAGCCGCGATAGAGCAGCACGCCGGCATCACCGTCGATGTAGGTGATCTTGCTCTCGCACGCAGCGGTGACGCCGAATCCGGGATCGTAAGTGAAGACCCCGAGGTCCTTGTTGAGCGCTGCAATGTCGACGACGGAAGGGCCGATGGTGCCCGGGCGGACAGGCAGGGAGACCTCGCGGTCGGAGGCTCGGTCGGCGAGCTCGAATGTCTTCTCTGTCATTCGGTGGACGCTTTGCGTTTAGGGGCCGTCGGCGCCAGCGGGGGGAGAAGCGGAAGGTTTACACGGTCCGCGCTCCGAATCAAGACGCAATTGCGCCACACCGCCCTACCGGCGGGTAATATTAACGAGGCTTAACAATCACTGGTTGCGGACGCCTGAACCCCGGCGCCCCGGCGCTGTCGCATAGCAGTATCGCCGTGCTCGAAACTCCACCGCTCGCGCTCTACGTGCACTTCCCCTGGTGCGTCCGCAAGTGCCCGTACTGCGATTTCAACTCGCACACCCTTCACGGGGAGCTCGAGGAGCGCGGCTACGTCGCCGCGTTGCAGCGCGATCTCGCCGCGCAGGCGCCGGAGGTGGCCGGCCGCGAGGTCAGCAGCATATTTTTCGGCGGCGGCACCCCGAGCCTGTTTTCGCCGCAGGCGATCGCGCAGTTGCTGCAGTCAGCACGCGGGCAGCTCACGCTTGCGGCCGACCTTGAAGTGACCCTGGAGGCGAATCCCGGCACCATCGAGCGCGGCCGGTTCGCGGAGTACCGCGCGGCCGGCGTCAATCGGGTCTCGCTCGGCGCGCAGTCGTTCGACGACGCCCGCCTGGCGGCGCTGGGTCGCATCCACTGCGCGGAAGAGACACGGCGCGCAGCAGCGGAGCTGCATGCCGCGGGCGTGGCCAATTTCAACATCGATCTCATGTACGGCCTGCCCGGCCAGGACGTCGACGCGGCGCTGCGCGACGTAGCCGAGGCCCTGGCGCTCGGCCCCAGCCATCTCTCGCATTACCAGCTCACGATCGAGGCCGGTACGGTGTTCGCTGGCCGCCCGCCAATCCTGCCCGACGACGAAGTGATCGACGCCATGCTGGATGCCTGCCGCGAGCGTCTCGAACAGACGGGGTTTGCCCAATACGAAGTGTCCGCCTACGCGACCGCCGAACGGCGGTGCCGCCACAATCTCAACTACTGGTCCTTCGGCGACTATCTCGGGATCGGGGCCGGGGCGCACGGGAAGCTGAGCTTGCCGGATCGCGGGCAGATCGTACGCACCGCTCAGATGCGTGAGCCGCGCCGATACCTGTCGTCAGTCGGTCAAGGGACGTTGGCGCGCTCGCCGGTTGCGGCGCGCGACCTGCCGTTCGAATTCATGCTGAATGCGCTGCGACTGGTCGAGGGGTTCGAGGTGCGCACCTTCACGGGCAGGACGGGCCTGGCCTGGCGGGCCGTTGCCGCCACGATGGCTGGTCTCGTCGGCGAGGGCTTGATCGTCACCTCGGGCTCGTGCTACCGGACGAGCCCGCACGGCCTGCGCTTCCTCAACGATGTATTGTTACGTTTTGTGACGGAAATCCCGAGGGGCGCCGGTCAATCGGAATTGTCAACCGCTCCGCAGGCCGCGCCCGCGCTTGCCGAACGAGCTTTATTCACAGGCATGGGAGGGGGGGACGTAAAATGAGCAAATTAGCCATCAAACCGACCATGTAGGTCAATGATGTACTCGCAAGTCATTGATAAGACAAGGCAAAAATGGGTGGTCATATTTTGACCATTGCAATAAATATGCAATATAGCCGGGAAAATTTACCCATGCCGCTGCGCTCACTCACAGAGTTATCCACAGTTTTTGTGGATAAGGGAGCCTCGGGCTAAGCCATAGATCCGCGTAGCGCAGGCCGAGCCGGACGGCGGATCCGGAAACGCTTGTCGCGGCCGGAATCGGCGGCTACACTCGCCGGCCCTTTGAATCGACCGCGTCCGGCCCCATAAGGGACGTAACGCCAAACTGCTCGAAGCACGCCATGAAAGCCGACATCCATCCTGCGTACAAAGAGATTACGGTGAGCTGCACCTGCGGCAACTCGTTCAAGACGAGCTCCACGCTCGGACACGACCTGCAGGTTGAGGTGTGCTCGAGCTGCCACCCGTTTTACACGGGCAAGCAGAAGATCGTAGACACCGCCGGCCGCGTCGACAAATTCCGCAAGAAGTACGGCGTCGCTGCCGCCGCCAAGTAGGCGCGACCATCGGCTACTGCTCGAGTAGCTGCTCGACCTCGACCGTATTGGCCCGCCTCATCGGCCGGCCGTCGACCGGGCTCACCGGCGCCTGACGGATTCCATCCGTCGGGAATACCGTGACCTCGATCGCCTGATCTTCGACCTCGAAGCGTAATCCCGGGTAGGCGAGTACCCGTTCCGGGCTCATGCGCACGCGCCGCTCGGTCACCTCGTGGGCGATGCCGTGATCTATGAGCTTGAGCGCGACCGTTTCGGCGCGGTCGGCGAAGAGATGGAGCTGCACCTCCGAGTGCTCCGTCGCAGTGCCGCTCAGCACCGGACCGACCAGGCGCGGCTCGAATTCCCGCAGCTGCTGCATGGCCATGAGCGCCGCGCGCCGCTGCGCCTGCAGCGACTCCTCATGCGACTCGCGGCCGAAGAGGCGCTGGTACTCCGCGAGCGCCGTCTCGATCTCGGTGTTCTTCGGCAGGCCGGCGACACCGTCCTGGACGCCGAGTCTCTCCGCCGCCTTGCGCTTGGCGACGAAGAAGTCGCGAATGCCGTGCTCCGCCATGATGCGGGCCGCCTCCTGCGCCAGCGCGCGCCGCAGATTATCGCCGCGGGGCGTCGGATGTCTTCTCGCCATGTTGGTTAGAATATCGATTCGGCGCCGGTTTGGGTCTGCGCGCCCGGCGCCGTCGCGCCCGGCCCCTGGGCGGCCGCCGTCGGCAGATGGTTGGCCATGAACACCTCAGGGATGCCGTCGGGACTCTCATCGCTCACCAGCGCGCCCGTTTGCGGCGAGACGCGCAACGTGACAATACCGGTCGGCATGGGCCGCTGCCACTGCGGAACGCCCTGCGAGGGCGTAACGCATGAAGTGAATCCAGATAGGCAGCGCCGTGTGCGCGCCTTCATCGCCGGCGCCGAGCGGCCGGTCGTCGTCGTATCCGACCCAAACCGTCGCTTCGAGCTCCGGTGTGTAGCCGTTGAACCAGGCGTCACGGTAGTCGTTGCTCGTGCCGGTCTTGCCGGCGATGTCCTGGCGATTCGAGGGAGAGCGCCTTCACGGCGGTGCCATACCTGACGACATCCTTCATCATGGAGGTCATGAGATAGTCGTTTTGCGGGCTTATGACTTGGGGCGCGGGCTTGCCGGGCGGCACCGGACCCTCACCGCTTCGCAGCTCATCATCCTGTGCCAGGAGCGCCGCCGCGGTCGCTGCCGGCGTCGCCTGGGCGGGCGCGCCGGGATTGGCGCACAGCGCACAGGCGACTTGGGGAGCTGCCTGCCATACCGCCTTGCCCGAGGCGTCCTCCACCCGGTCGATGTAGTACGGCTCGATCCTGAAGCCGCCATTGGCGAAGATCGAGTATGCCGAAGCCATCTGCAGCGGTGTCGCGCGCAGCGTGCCGAGAGCGAGAGTCAGGTTCTGCGGCACGGTCCTCGGGTCGAAGCCGAAGCGGCTGACATACTGCGTGACGTACGGCAAGCCGACGTCGCGCAGCAGGCGGATGGAGACGAGGTTGAGAGAATGGGCGAGCGCCACGCGCAGGCGCACCGGGCCGCTGAACGAGCGGGTGTCATTCTCCGGCCGCCAGGTCGCCTCCAGGCCGTCGCCTCCGACCACGACCGGCGCGTTGAGCAGCGTGCTCGCCGGCGTGTAGCCGTCCTCGAGCGCCGCCGAGTAGAAGAACGGCTTGAATCCCGAGCCCGGAAGCCTCTCCGCCTGGGTCGCGCGATCGAACTTGTTGGAGAAGAAATTGAAACCGCCGACGAGCGCGGCGATCGCGCCGTCGTTGGGATTCATCGCGACGAACGCGCTCTGCGCCTGCGGCACCTGCGCCAGCTGCGCATGGCCTTGTTTGTCCGCGACAACATATACGACATCACCGGGCGCCAGGACGTCGGCGGCTGTCTTTGGCGAGGCGCTCAGTGCGTCCTCACCTAACGTCTTGCGCGCCCAGGAGAGACCGTTCCAGTCGATGTCGGCAAAGCCGCGAGACCGGATGTAGATGCCGGCGTCCTGGTTCCCGAGCTTCACCACGACGGCGGGCATGAGCATGCCGAGCGGCGTGTACTCGTCAACCAACTGCTCGAGCTGCGCCGGCGTGACGTCCGGCGCGAGCACCGTGCGGCCGATCGGTCCGCGCCAGCCCTGCTGCCGGTCGTACTCGATGAGTCCGAGCTGTACCGCGCGATTGGCGAGCGCCTGCAGCCGGCCGTCGATGGTCGTATAGACGCGGTAGCCGGCCGTCTCGGCCGCGGCGCCATACGACTGCTCCATCTGCTGCCGTACCAACTCCGCCACGTAGGGCGCGTCGACATCGACATGCGGCGCATGCAGGCTCGCGTCCATGGGCGCGTGGTTGGCGGTTTGCGCGCTAGCGGCGTCGATGTAGCCGAGATCGAGCATTCTCTGCAGCACATACGAGCGGCGCGCCACGGCGAGATGCGGATGGATGATGGGGTTGTAAAGCGAGGGTGCCTGCGGGATCCCCGCGAGCGTCGCGGCCTCGGCCACCGTCAGCTGATCCAGCCCCTTGCCGAAGTAGGTCTGCGCCGCGGCCGCGACTCCGTAGGAGCGCTGGCCGAAGAAGATCTTGTTGAGATAGAGCTGAAAGATCTCCTCCTTGGTGAACTCATGATCCATCTCGTAGGTGACGAAGGTCTCCTGCAGCTTGCGGCGGAAAGTCTTGTCGAGCGTCAGGAACATGTTGCGGGCGGCCTGCATGGTGATCGTGCTGCCGCCCTGGACCTTCTTGCCCGCGATCAGGTCGACCATGGCCGCGCGCGCGATGCTGAGGAAGCTGATGCCGCTTTCCTGGAAGAAGCGATGGTCCTCGGCCGCCAGAAACGCATTGCGCAGGAGCGGCGGGATCTGGTCGTAGCGGACGGGCGTGCGCTGCTGCTCGCCGATCTGCGCGATGAGATCGCCGCGTCGAGGTGTAGATGCGCAGCGGGACTTTCAGCTCCACGTTGCGCATCTGCGCGCTGGTCGGCAGGGACGGCTGCAGGTAGACGTAACTGCAGGCGTAGAGGTACAGCCCGAGAAGTGTGATCAACATCACACCGCCCAGGGCGGTGGCCGGAATTCGAACCTGTTTCCATTTCACAGAAAACGACTCTCTCTGCTTGCGCTCGCCGCGGGGGCTATGCATAGTAGCGCCCGTTTCAGGGCAAACTCACCGAAAGGTGGGGACGCAAAGCCTCCGGTCTACGGGACTCATGTGCCTATGACAGCGGGGTTGCCGGTCTGGTTTCGGACCGCACGACCGTTCCTCGCTCCGCGCGTGGCCGACCGACCGAAGGACGCGTCTCCAGAATGCTTGGGTACGGCACAGGCACCTCATACTGTTCTCCTCTGCCTTAAGGCCGCCGGCGGCGGTCTGCGGAAGACCCTACACACTTGCCTTCGATCAGGGCGGGCGACCTTTGCCCTCTGTGACGGCGGGGGCACTTTGCATGCCCGGGTCCGGGCCTTCCGGGACGCAATCGCGCGGTTCCGTGAGCGCGCTCACGTTCAATTTAACTTTGCGCTGATATATAGTGCGTCGGATATTCACTCGGGGCGGTCGTTTTCAGGCGTAAGTACCTGAAAAGGAAATAAAAATGTTCCTCCTTCAGCGCAAGCACCGGCCCCTTCTGGGACTTGACATAACGACTTCCTCGGTCAAGCTGATCGAGATTACCATGTCCGGGGGGCAATACCGGGTCGAGGCCTACGCGGCTGAGCCCACTCCCCAGAATGCAATTAACGAGAAAGCGATCGTGGATGCCGAGGCCGTGGGGGAAGCCGTCCGCCGGGCGGTCAAGCGCTCCGGGGCCAAGAGCACCGAGGCGGCAGTGGCGATCAGCGGCGATGCCGCCATCACCAAGGTCATCCAGATGCCGCGGGCGCTGCGCGCCAACGACCTCGAGGCGCAAGTCGAAATGCAGGCCGATCAGTACATCCCCTTCCCGATGGATGAGGTCAGCTACGATTTCGAGGTGCTCGGCCCTTCCGAGAAGGACCCCGACACCAACGATGTCCTTCTCGTGGCCACGCGCACGGAGAACGTCGAGCAGCGTCAGGCGGCGGTCAAGGCTGCCGGCCTGTCGGCGAAGATCGTCGATGTCGAAGCGTTCGCGCTCGAGAACGCCTGCAAGCTGATGACGCACCAGATGCCGGACGGGGGGATCGACCGGACCATCGCGGTGGTCGACTTCGGCGCCAGCAGCACCACCTTCAGCGTGCTGCGCAATCTCAAGGTGGTCTACACGCGTGATTTCTCCTTCGGCGGCCAACAGCTGACGGAGGAGATCATGCGCACCTACGGACTCTCCATGGAGGAGGCCGGGCGGGCGAAGAAGGAAGGCGGCCTGCCCGGCAACTACCAGTCCGAGGTGCTCGACCCCTTCATCGACGACATGACCCAACAGGTCAGCCGCTCGCTGCAGTTCTACCTCGCTTCCGGCTCCGGCCGCGAGCAGCCGGAGAAGATCCTGGTCTGCGGCGGCTGCGCTAACATCCCGGGTGTCGCCGAAGTGATTTCCAGCCGTGTCGGCATCGCCGCCGAGAAGGGCGAGCCGCTCGGACAAATGAAGCTATCCTCGCGCGCCAAAGCGCAGGCGGTGCAGCGCGATGCGACCGCCCTGTTGACGGCGTGCGGACTGGCTTTGCGGAGCTTCGACTGATATGCCGCGCATCAACCTACTTCCGCTACCGGGAAGCGAAGCGCAAGGAGCGCAAGCTCAATTTCATGGTCGCCATGGGCGGCGCGGTCGTCTGCGCCCTGCTGGTGACCGGCGCGGTCTACCTGCTCTACAACGGCATGATCGATGCGCAGGACTCGCGCAACGCGATGCTGACGGCCGCAGATCAAGATCCTCGATCGCCAGATCGAGGAGATCAATGATCTCGAGCAGACCAAGAAACAGTTCATCGCCCGCATGCAGATCATCGAGAAGCTGCAGCGCTCGCGGCCCGAGATCGTGCATCTCCTCGATCAGATCGTGAAGACGCTGCCGGACGGCGTCTATCTCACCGGCATCACGCAGATCGGGCGATCACCTGAAGTTCACGGGCGTGGCCCAGTCGAGCACGCGGGTGTCGGCCTTCATGCGCAACATCGACGCGTCGCAGTGGATGAAGAACCCCACCCTCGAGGTGATCCAGTCAGCGCCGGGCGCGTTCGGCTCGAGCTTCACGCTCGATGCCGAGCAGACCGCGAGGCGATGCCGCCGGCGGCGATGACCCGGGCGTGATGGCGAACGCGGGGGGGCGCTAGATGAACCTCAACCTCAATTTTCTCCAGGAGCTGCGCGACCTCGACCCGCGCGACCCGGGCCGCTGGCCTCTGGCCGTGCTGGCGGCGGCCGTCGGCGCGACCTTCCTCGCTGCTGACGCTGTTTCTGATCTATTTCTTCGTCTGGTACGGATGTGCGGACGGAGCTGCAGCAGAAGGAGGCGCAGGAGCAGTCGCTGCGGCAGGAGTATCCAGCACAAGCACGCGCAGGCGGTCAACCTCGCGGTCTACAAGCAACAGCTCAAGGACCTGCAGCGCTCATTCGGGGCGTTGCTGCGCCAGCTCCCGGGCAAGACCGAGGTGCCGAACCTCCTGGTCGACATTTCCCAGACCGCGCTCGGCGCGGGCCTGCAGCAGAAGCTCTTTCAGCCCGACCCGAGCAGGCGCAGGACTTCTACGCGGAGCTGCCCATCAAGATGGTGCTCACCGGCAGCTATCACCAGTTCGGCCAGTTCGTGAGCGGCATCGCGGCGCTGCCGCGCATCGTGACGCTGCACGACATCGACATCAAGCCGACCGGAACAACGGCGGCTATGACGATCTGACGCTGACGCTCACCGCCAAGACGTACCGCTACCTCGATCAGGATGAGATGGCGCAACAGCACGGCGGCACGAAGTTCGCCCGTCCGCCGGGCACACTGAGGAGCGAAGCGGGGTGGTCACTCACATGCGACAACACACTCTCGTACGAACCAGCGCCGCTCGCGCCTGCGTGCTGGCATTCGCTCGCCCTCATCGGCGCTTGCCGGATGCTCGAGCGCCGACAGCGACCTGCAGCAGTTCATCCAGCAGACCCAGGCAGCAGCCCGGCGGCCACGTCGACCCGCTGCCGGAGATCAAGCCGTACGAGACCTACGTCTACGACGACCAGAGCCTGCGCTCGCCCTTCGTGCCGAGCCAGGCGACGGGATTCAGCCTCCGTGCGTCCGCGATGCCAAGCGGCCGCGTGAGTTCCTGGAGCAGTTCTCGCTCGACACGCTGAAGATGGTGGGCACCCTCCGCATGGACGGGACGATGTACGCCCTGGTGCAGACGAAGGACGGCATCGTCCATCGGGTCACGGTCGGCAACTACCTGGGCCAGAACGACGGCCGCATCACCGACATCTCACCTTCCAAGATCGACCTCGCCGAGATCGTCCCCGACGGCCTCGGCGGCTATATGAAACGGCCGGCGGCCCTGGGCCTCAGCCAGTAGGGAGTCTCGAACAATGAAATCCCTTTCCCCGATGTGTCGGATCCTGAGCGCAGCCGCCTGGCTGGCGGCGCTCGCGGCGTTCGCGACGCTGCCGAGCCGCACCGCCTGGGCCGCAGATGGAGCCGCGCTGCAGTCGATCGACGTGACACCGCTCACCAACGAGCGCGTGCAACTCACCCTGCACCTCTCGGGACCGGCGCCGCAGCCGCTATCCTTCACCATCGACAACCCGGCGCGGATCGCGATCGATCTGCCGAATACCACGCTCGCGCTGCCCTCGCGCCGCATCGACGTGCAGTCGGGCGGTCTCGACTCCATTCTCGCGGCGGAGGCCAAGGACCGCTCGCGCCTCGTCCTCAGCCTCGATCACCTCGTGCCCTACGACATCGAGCGTCAGGGGAACGAGATCGTCGTCACTGTGGGCTCGAGCGCCACGATGGGCAACGCGCAGCCGGAGGCGGCAGGTGCCGGCCAGGCCGCGCAGAGCGTCCCGGCGGCCGGATCCGCGGACACCACGGCGGCCGGCGGCGACGGCCAGGGCAGTGGGAGATCCGCAGCATCGACTTCCGGCGCGGAGCCGATGGCTCGGGACGGGTGATCGTTCGTCTCTCCGATCCGCACATTCCGATCAATCTGCAGCAGGTCGGCAACCAGATCGTGGTGGACTTCACCAATGCGCCGTGCCGGCTGACCTGGCCCGCCGCTACGACGCCAGCGATTTCGGCACCCCGGTCACCGATTTCGACGTCACCAACAGCAGCCATGGCTCGCGCATCGCGATCGACGCCAGCGGCGAGTACGACCAGCTGGCCTACCAGTCCAACAATGAGTACGTCATCGAGCTGCAGCCGCTGAAGAAGGGTCAGGCGGAGACGCAGCGGCCGAAATACACCGGCGAGCGCCTGACGCTGAACTTCCAGGACATCTCCGTGCGCGCGGTACTGCAGCTGCTCATGGACGCCAGCGGCAAGAACATCGTGGTCAGTGACACCGTCAGCGGCAACGTCACGCTGCGCCTGCAGAACGTGCCGTGGGATCAGGCCCTGGCCATCATTCTGCAGACCAAGGGTCTCGGGCAAGGTCGAGGAGGGCAACGTGATCCTCGTCGAGCCGCAGGCGGAGCTCGCCGCGCGCGAGAAGGCGGACCTGGCGGCGCAGGACTCGGTGCAGCAGCTCGAGCCGCTGCGCTCGGAGTACCTGCAGATCAACTACGCCAAGGCGGCCGATCTCGCCGCTCTCATCAAGGGGCAGAGCAACTCGCTGCTGTCCAAGCGCGGCAACGTCGCCGTTGACGACCGCACCAACACCCTGCTGCTGCAGGACACGCCCGGAGAACCTGGAGCAGGTCAACCGTCTGGTGGCGCGGCTGGATGTCCCCGTGCGGCAGGTCGAGATCGAGGCGCGCGTGGTGCTGGTCAACGACGACTTCAACCGACAGCTCGGCTCGACGCTGGGATTCACCGACGTGACGCGGAATGGTCAGACGCGGCGTCGTGACAACTACGGGAACTGACGTGGGTACGGACTCGATCATCAGCTCCGCGCTCAGCAGCATTCAGAGCACGGGGCAGCCGTTCCCGGTGCAGATCCCGACAGGGACGAGCGCGCGCCGATCGCTATAACGTCAATCTGCCCGTGGCCACACCCGACGGCTCGATCGCTGTCGGCATTCTCTCTGCCTCGCACCTGGTCGATCTCGAGCTCTCTGCCGCCGAGGCCGAGACCGAGGCAAAGGACATCTCCTCGCCGCGAGTGATCACCGCCAATCAGAAGCAGGCGACGATCATGCAGGGTGTGGAAATTCCGTATCAGCAGTCGGCGTCGAGCGGCGCCACTTCGATCTCATTCAAGAACGCGGTCCTGCAGCTGCAGGTCACGCCGCAGATCACGCCTGACAACCGCATCATCCTCGACCTCGACGTCCGTGATGACGAAGTCGGACAGGTGGTCGTGGAGTCCGGCGGCGTCAACGTGCCCGCGATCGATACGCGCGAGGTGACCACGCAGGTACTGGTCAACGACGGACAGACCGTGGTGCTCGGCGGCATCCTCACGACGCAGGCCAGCAATGTCGTGAACAAGGTGCCGTTGCTGGGCGACATCCCGATCCTCGGGACGCTCTTCAAGAACACGAATCGACCAACAACAAGGATGAGCTGTTGATCTTCGTCACGCCGAAGATCATTCGGCAGGGCGTGAACGTCTACTGAGGATCGCAGGACAGTAGCTCGATTCGCGGCCGCCTTCGGGCGGCCGCGTCATTTCAGCCGGGGCGTACGCTTGCTATGCTGCCGCCCGCCTATGCATGGCGCGTCCAGTATCTTTCTCATCGGCCCGATGGGCTCCGGCAAGACCGCGGTCGGCCGCAGTCTCGCCCGGCATTTGGGCAAGCCCTTCTACGATAGCGATACGGAGATCGTGCGCCGCACGGGAGTGGATATCCCCTACATCTTCGAGAAAGAGGGCGAGTCCGGCTTCCGGGAGCGGGAACGGGAAGCCATCGCGGCTTTGGTCGCGCTCAGGGGGATCGTGCTGGCGACGGGCGGCGGCGCCATTCTGCTGCCGGAGAACCGGCGCCTGCTCGCGGAGGGCGGCTGCGTGGTGTACCTCGAGACCTCGGTCGAGCAGCAGGCCGAGCGGGTGCAGCACGGGCGAAACCGCCCGCTGATCAGCAACAGCAACCTGGATCCGGCAATCCGCCTGCAGGAGCTGATGGCGGTGCGCGATCCGCTCTATCGCGAGATCGCCGACATCACCGTCAGGACCGATGGGCGGCGGGTGAAGTCCGTTGCCGAGGACATCGTGCGGCTGATTCGCTAGATTGCAGGCCATGGAGACCCTCCGCGTCGAGCTCGGCAGCCGCAGCTATCCGATCCTGATCGGGCAGGGCCTGCTCGGCGAGCGCGCGCTCTTCGAGCAGCATCTGCAGGCGCGCGACCTTCTGGTCGTCAGCAATACCGCTGTCGCTCCGCTCTATTTGGGCTCGCTGGAGACCAGCCTCAGGCCCCGGCGGGTAGTCGCGGCCATCCTTCCGGACGGTGAGTCACACAAGACGCTGGCCAACGTCGCGCGCATTCTGGATGTGCTGGTGGCCAACCGCTTCGGGCGCGATTGCGCCGTGATTGCCCTGGGCGGCGGCGTGGTCGGGCGATATGGCCGGATTCGCGGCGGCGACGTATCAGCGCGGGTGTCGCGTTCGTGCAGGTGCCGACGACACTGCTTGCCCAGGTGGACTCCTCCGTGGGCGGCAAGACCGGGGTCAACCATCCCGGCGGCAAGAATCTGATTGGCGCATTCCACCAGCCCGTCGCGGTGGTGGCGGATACCGATACGTTGGCCACCTTGCCGCCGCGGGAGCTGCGGGCGGGGCTGGCGGAGGTCATCAAGTACGGCCTGATCTGCGATGCCGGCTTCTTCGCCTGGCTGGAGGCGCACATCGACGCGCTGCTGGCGGGCGATGCGGCGGCGCTGGCGCGCGTGATCCGCCGGTCGTGCGAGATCAAGGCGGAGATCGTGGGGCGGGACGAGCGGGAGCAAGGCGATCGGGCGCTGCTCAACCTCGGCCATACCTTCGGACACGCCGTGGAGTCGGCCACGGGCTATAAGGAGTGGCTCCATGGCGAGGCAATCGGGGCGGGATTGGTGATGGCGGCTTGCATGTCGCGGGAGTCCGGGTACCTGACCTCGGATGAGCTGGATCGGGTGACGCGCCTGGTGGCGCGCGCGGGCCTGCCGACGCATGTTTCCAACGTGAAGCCAGACTTGGCTCTGGAGCTCATGCGAATCGATAAGAAAGTACAGGCGGGCAGGATCCGGCTGGTACTGCTGCGCGGGATCGGCGGCGCTTTCGTGACCGCGGATTACGGCGAGGCCGCCCTGCGCCAGACCCTGCGACACATCTGGGGTAGAGTCGTGAGCGAGCCGGTTTCCGGTGGAGAAATGCTGGCGCCCTATGCGGCACGGGACGACAGCTCCCGCGGCCGGCGCTACCCGGAGCCCAAGCCGGAATACCGTACGGAGTACCAGAGGGATCGCGACCGGATCATCCACTCCAATGCGTTCCGGCGGCTGGTCTACAAGACCCAGGTGTTCGTGAACCATGAGGGCGACCTCTATCGGACCCGGGTCACCCATTCGATCGAGGTTGCGCAGATCGCGCGCTCCGTGGCGCGGGCGCTGGGCGTCAACGAGGCGCTGACCGAGGCCATCTGCCTGGCGCATGATCTGGGTCATACGCCCTTCGGCCATGCCGGGCAGGACGCGCTTGAACGAGTGCATGCGACCTTATGGTGGGTTCGAGCACAACCTGCAGTCCCTGCGGGTGGTGGATGAGCTGGAGGAGCGCTATGCCGAATTCCCCGGCCTCAACCTGACGTTCGAGTGCCGCGAGGGCATCCTCAAGCATTGCTCCGCGCGGGCGGCGCGGGAGCTGGGCGACCTCGGCGAGCGTTTCCTGAAGCGCACCCAGCCCGGCCTCGAGGCGCAGATCGCCAATGTGGCCGACGAGATCGCCTACAACAACCACGACGTCGACGACGGCATCCGGGCGCAGCTGGTCAGCCTCGATGAGCTGCGCGAGACCCGCCTCTTCCGCCGCCAGCTCGACGTCGTGACCGCCAAATATCCCGACCTCGGCGAGCGGCGGCTGGTCCACGAAGTCATCCGCCGCATGATCAATCACATCGTCGTCGACCTGATCCGCACCAGCCAGGCGCGGCTCGAGGCCGCCCACCCGGCCTCCATAGAGGAGGTCCGCAGCCAGCCGAAGCCCCTGATCGCCCTCAGCGATGACCGCCCGGGAAGAGCATGCCGAGCTGATGCAGTTCCTGCGCGAGCGGGTCTACCGGCACTACAAGGTGCTGCGCATGACCGCCAAGGCCCGCCGCGTCCTGAAAGAGCTCTTCGAGGCCTTCCTGAGCGACATCCAGCTGATGCCCCCCGAGCACCGCGAGGCAGCCGCCCGCGGCGAGACCGCGCAAGGAGCCGCCGGCCGTGCCCGCGCGGTGGCAGACTACATCGCGGGGATGACCGACCGGTACGCCATCCTGGAGCACCGCCGCCTATTCGACCCTGCCGAGCGGACCTGACCAAAGGGTGCCCCCACGGGCAAGCGGCATCCATCCGCTTAGAAATTTTCTTTATTGTCAAAGACTTACGCTTCATACCAACGACTCGGAAGCGCTTCATGAGGAAGGCGGCGGACGAGCGATTGGCACCTAAATCGTTCCCCTAGACGCACGTCGTTGACGTTACATAAGTACAACTCCCTATAGGCGGTATCGTTTTACATAAGTATAAAAAGCCGTGCATGGGTCACACTTTTCAATTGACATAACCTGCTGCTAAGCCTAGAGTTTTCGGGCAAACAGCTCAGTTATACCCATGAAGAAGCCGAGCAAGGAAAAGGAGGCGGTGCTCAACGTATTTGCGGCTCTGATCCGGCCGCTTATGCGAGTTGCCTTTGAATACGGAATATCAGCAAGTGAGATCGCGGGGACGGTTAGGCGGACGTACGTGCAGGCACTCGAAGCAAAGTTAGTGGAGCAGAACCGACCGCCTACTGATGCGCGTCTCGCGGCCGTTGCTGGGCTGCCCAAGTCCGATGTCACCGCTTTGCGAGACGCCCTTCGGTCCGGGTCGCCACATGGCGGCCGTACGAGCGTTAGTTTGGATCAACTAACGACCTTACTGACTGCGTGGCACACCCACACGAACTTCTCTGGGGCGTATGGGCTGGCTATGGACCTCGATGTGATGTCCGTTCCAGGTTCGCCCCGACACAATTTCAAAGAGCTTGTGGACGTGGCATGTCCTGGTGCCGACAGTGAAGCTCTCTTAGACGAATTGATTTCTGCGCACTGCGTTGAGGTCGTTGACGGCAGTACCGCCCGTTGCTTGTCGCGGACGTACGTGCCGTCAGGTGAAGATGTAACTCGGATTGCCAGAATGGGCCGGTTCCTCGGCGCAGTGTCGACCAGCCTGGCACATAACTTGATGCGCTCCGAAACCGAGCCGTCGTATTTCGAGCGCACCGTGGTTTCTGATGATCCCCTCTCTGATTCGAGTCGCGACAAGTTTCTTGCCGTAGCGTCGGAAAGAGGCATGGAGCTACTTACAGAGCTGGATACGTTTCTCACGCAGATTGCAACGCCGGATAAGGCTGAATCCGGAAAAAGATACGGGGTAGGGATCTATTTTTTTGAGGACAAATCGACGGGACAAGTTGACCGTGAGCCTAGAAGGCGAAGCCCTCAACTTGAGACTGGAAACAGTCGGCCAACAGAAGAGATAGATGTTCTCGCGGCGAGGCCCGGGAAAGAATAAGCGGAAGTATTCGGGGAGTTAAATGAATAAGTTAGTTTTAGCCGCGGTCACCACGGCAATAGCTGCGGTCTCTACCGCTCACGCCACTGGAATTAGCGGCAGCGGTAGCACGAGTTCTTTGCAACAGGGGCAGTTGCTCCTCATTGGACCCGTCGATGCCGTAAATGTGCAAGCTGGTCTGGTTACCATCCTGGGTCAGAAGTTGGCCTACAGCGAAGCCAAAAAGCTGGTCGTCGGTGACACGGCTGCCGTCTTTGGTGTTACGAAGGCCAATGGAAGCTTTGCAGCAACGTCAATAGTTGACCAGGGGCGGTACGTCGCTGGCGCCACAGTAATATTTCTCTCCGGCAAAGTTCAGAAGTCCGACAGCGCCGTGGGTCGAGTAACGGTAGATGGTCTGGTCGTCGATCTCACTGCCACAATGTCGAACGGTGCTGTTGCCCCCGCTGTTGGAACAGCACTCCAGATAATCGGTACGCAACCTAATGCCCGTGGTTTGGTTGTCGCTAGCGGTATTAGCGGTAGCGGTGACGGCGCTTCGCTGGGCATTAGCGGCTCTGGCGCAGCACTCGGAATCAGTGGATCCGGTGCCTCACTGGGAATCAGTGGGTCAGGCGCTTCGCTCGGCATCAGCGGAAGCGGAAAGAGCAACGCTCTCGGCATCAGTGGGTCAGGCGCTTCGCTGGGCATTAGCGGCTCTGGCGCAGCACTCGGAATCAGTGGATCCGGTGCCTCACTGGGAATCAGTGGGTCAGGCGCTTCGCTCGGCATCAGCGGAAGCGGAAAGAGCAAGGCTCTCGGCATCAGTGGGTCAGGCGCTTCGCTGGGCATTAGCGGCTCTGGCGCAGCACTAGGAATCAGTGGATCCGGTGCCTCACTGGGAATCAGTGGGTCAGGCGCTTCGCTCGGCATCAGCGGAAGCGGAAAGAGCAAGGCTCTCGGCATCAGTGGGTCAGGCGCTTCGCTGGGCATTAGCGGCTCTGGCGCAGCACTCGGAATCAGTGGATCCGGTGCCTCACTGGGAATCAGTGGGTCAGGCGCTTCGCTCGGCATCAGCGGAAGCGGAAAGAGCAAGGCTCTCGGCATCAGTGGGTCAGGCGCTTCGCTCGGCATCAGCGGATGCGGAAGAGCAAGCTCTCGGCATCAGTGGGTCAGGCGCTTCGCTCGGCATGAGCGGAAGGAAAGAGCAAGCTCTCGGCATCAGTGGGTCAGGCGCTTCGCTCGGCATCAGCGGGTCTGGCGCTTCGCTCGGAATCAGTGGATCGGGTGCCTCACTCGGCATCAGTGGGTCAGGCGCTTCGCTCGGCATCAGCGGAAGCGGAGAGAGCAAGGCTCTCGGCATCAGTGGGTCGGGCGCTTCGCTGGGCATTAGCGGCTCTGGCGCAGCACTCGGAATCAGTGGATCCGGTGCCTCACTGGGAATCAGTGGGTCAGGCGCTTCGCTCGGCATCAGCGGAAGCGGAAAGAGCAAGGCTCTCGGCATCAGTGGGTCAGGCGCTTCGCTGGGCATTAGCGGCTCTGGCGCTGCACTCGGAATCAGTGGATCCGGTGCCTCGCTGGGAATCAGTGGGTCAGGCGCTTCGCTGGGCATCAGCGGAAGCGGAGAGAGCAACGCTCTCGGCATCAGTGGGTCAGGCGCTTCGCTGGGCATCAGCGGCTCGGGCGCAGCACTCGGAATCAGTGGATCAGGTGCCTCACTGGGGATTAGTGGTTCAGGCGCCTTGGAATCAGTGGATCCGGTGCCTCACTGGGAATCAGTGGGTCAGGCGCTTCGCTCGGCATCAGCGGAAGCGGAAAGAGCAACGCTCTCGGCATCAGTGGGTCAGGCGCTTCGCTGGGCATTAGCGGCTCTGGCGCAGCACTCGGAATCAGTGGATCCGGTGCCTCACTGGGAATCAGTGGGTCAGGCGCTTCGCTCGGCATCAGCGGAAGCGGAAAGAGCAAGAGCCTTGGAATTAGCGGGTCTGGCGCTTCGTTGGGGATCAGCGGATCGGGCTAACGCGACCTCCGGGCGCGAAATAAGAGAAGGCTAAGAAGAACAATCGCGGCATCGGTGGCGGGTCGGATGCCGTAGGGTGTCCGATCCGCCACGCGAATACTGGCGGTCCAGTTGAAGGAGCAGCTGAGTTCAACCCTGCCAACCTCGACAGGCCACAGCATGTCAATACGGCATATTTCGGTTTATGCACCAGAAACGCCGGATTTACCTTTCTCGCCGATAGGTCGATTATCCGCTACTAGCGGAGTTGTGCTGCGTTGTGCGAGTTCTGAAATCCCATCTCCAAACTCGACCATCGAGACTTCCTCACGCCCCTGACACGGGTCATCGCAATTCTCATCTTAAGCGCACGGGGGTTAGAGCGAAGCAGAGCGACGGTGGGGACACCGACCTACAGCAGCTCCTCATTGAACTTGCGCTCGTTCTACTCCCGCGCGGCATTACGCCGACTAGTTTCGCCAAACTCGCGAGAGAAGCGTTCATTCGGGCCGCCGCCGGCCAGGCTAGGCTAAGAAACGGGAAGCTCAATCATTCCAAAATAGCCGCCCTGACAGGCTTGCCCCGCAAGGAGATAAGGAGAATACTCAAACAACCAACAGTCCGTTTGGAGTCTGACTCGACAATTGCAAGCCATCCGAACGGGTCGTGCGAGGGTGGCTAACCGACCGGCGGTTTCTGACCCGACAGAACCGTCCAAAATCGTTGGTCTTCAGTGAAGGATCGATTTCGTTCGGTCGGTTGGTAAAAGAATACGGCGGAGATGTTTCTCCGCGAGCGGTCTTGGAAGAACTAGTGCGCTCAAGAACCGCACGTCGTGTCGGAGATCGTCTGAAGCTACAGGCGACTAGGCGGCAAAGCCGAAGAGATGGCCTGGGTCCGCTAAATCGAGTCATCCCAACTCTTGTGGATGGCCTGAGAATCGCATCGCATGGATCATCTTCTCCCATCGGCTCGGCGCTTTATCGCCTAAGACTTCAGGCAACCACCGAGGCTGAACTCGCGCTGATCCGCCAACGCTGTTCTTCGGCCGTCCAATCTCTTTTACACGGCTTAAAAGAATCTCTGGAGCATGAGTTCACAAGACCTATCCGACAGAGGTCTTCGAGGCACGCCCTTACCGTAACTGTTCTGTTGGGCGATGCCGACGTAAAGAAGTCCTGAGGTAGGAGTAGGAGACCGAGCGCATCTAATTGCGCGCCACTAGACCTATACCCAAAGGTTGGCATGCAAGGACACATATGAACGTAATTCCGCTGAAGCAGACCCGCCGCGACTACGAGCGCGTACTTACAGCTGTGCTCGGACTGCTAATTCAGTGCGGCATCCGCGAAAAAGTCGTCTCCGCAATGGCAAATCGCGCCCTCAAGGTCGCCATAAGTAGAGCGAAGTCGCTCAGCCAATCGGGCGGCGGTGAGTTGGCAATTTTCAGCTTAGTGCTAGATGCGTGGCACCGCGACAGACGGTATTTGAACTCCAGAGGAAAACCGAGAGCGGTTAGCTTGCTTGGGCGAGCACTGAGCGTCGAGGCATTGATCAGATCCCAAGGCCCAATGTTTGATCCGATCGACCTGGCCTACCGAATTCGATCCTTGGGTTTAATTACTCCATGCTCGGGTAATCGTTATAGACCTATAGGTGATACAGCGCTGGTTTCAATATATGGCCCCACTGTCTTACAGCACGTGGCCCGATGTTTGATGTCGCTACTTGAGACAGTTGAAGATAATTTAAAGGGAGCGCCGACGTCAGCTCATCTATTAGAGCGATTTGCAGAAGTGCCTGACCTACCGGCTGAGTTTGTGATCGATTTTCAGCAGTTCTCGAGACTTCAGGGTGCGATGTTCGCGAGAACTATTAACGACTGGCTCGAAACTAGGCGCGCAAAGGACCGGACTACTGCTGATCACGAGAATGCACGGGCGGTGCGAGCCGGCGTCCATGTTCATGCATACATTGCCCCCGCTAAGACGGTCGCAGGCTTAGCGCTGCTCCCTCAGCTCCTTCCTCAAAATCTTCCCCACATTGCTCTTCGGCAACTCGTTGCGGAAGTAAACGTGCTTGGGGACTTTGTAGCCCGCGAGGGATTTGCGGCAGTACTCGATGACGTCGCGCTCGGTGAGGTTGGGGTCCTTGCGTACGACGTAGAGCGCGACCACCTCGCCGGAGTGCTCGTCCGCTTGGGCGACGGCGGCGCATTCGAGGATGCCTGGATGGCTGGCGGCCACTTCCTCCACTTCGTTGGGGTAGACGTTGAAGCCTGAAACCAGGATCAGGTCTTTCTTGCGGTCCTGAAGGAACACGTAGCCGCGGTCATCCATGTGGCCGACGTCACCCGTGCGCAGCCAACCATCCGGGAGCATGACTTTGGCGGTCTCATCGGGGCGGTTCCAGTACCCGCGCATCACCTGGGGGCCGTGGACGCAGATCTCGCCGGTCTCGCCCAGGGGAAGGTCCTGACCCTGTTCATCCTTGATGGCGATGTCGGTGGAGGAGATGGGAAGACCGATCGAGCCGTTGAATTCTTCGTTCGTGGGATTGATGGTCGCCGCGGGGGAGGTTTCCGTGAGGCCCCAGGCCTGGGTGAGCTTGTTGCCGGTGACCTCCTTCCAGCGCTTCGCCACCGATTCCTGCACGGCCATGCCGCCGCCCAGCGTGACCTGGAGGTGGCTGAAGTCGACGGAGTCGAATCCGGGCGTGTGCAGCAGCGCGTTGAAGAGCGTGTTGACGCCCGTGAAGAAGGCGAATGGCTGCTTCTTCATTTCCTTTACCAGCGCCGGGAAGTCACGCGCGTTGATGATCAGCACGTTCTTCCAGCCCAGGCGCACGAAGAGCAGACAGTTCGCGGTGAGGGCGAACACGTGGTACAGCGGAATCGCGGTGATCAGATCCCGGACTCACGGGAGAAGCGGCCGCCGAGCCATGCCTCCGCCTGCAGAACATTGCAGCTGACGTTGCCGTGAGTCAGCATGGCGCCCTTCGCCACCCCGGTCGTCCCACCCGTGTATTGCAGGAAGGCGAGGTCATCCGGTCCCACCTCGACGGGATTGAGTGGAAGGCTGCGGCCGGCCTGGACCGCCTCGCGAAAATCGACCGCGCCCGGAATGTGCCACTCCCGTACCTGCTTGCGGCGATGCCGCACGACATAGTTGACGATCCACGATTTCGGGAAGCCGAGGAAGTCTCCCGCCGCGGTCACCAGCACTTTCTTCAGGCGCGTATGAGGGGCCACCTCCTGCACCACGTGGGCGAAGTTCTCCAGCACCACGATGGCTGCCGCACCGGAGTCCTCGCAGCTGGTGCTGCAGCTCCCGCGAGGTGTAGAGGGGGTTGGTGTTGACGACGAGTCAGGCCGCAGCGCAGCGCGCCGAAGAGTGCGATGGGGTACTGCAGGGTGTTGGGCAGCATGATGGCGATGCGGTCGCCCTTCACCAGGCCGGCCGCCTGCAGCCAGGCCGCGAAGTCGCGGCTCAGCTCATCGAGCTGCGTGAACGTCATGGTGCGGCCCATCTGCTCGTAAGCCGGCCGATCCCCGTAAGCGGCGCATGCCTGGCGCAGCAGGTCCGCGAGGGACTTCAGGCGGGACGGGTCGATCTCCGCCGGGACGTCCGGCTGGATAGGACTTCAGCCAGAATCGGTTCATCGGCACTGCCCCCTCATCTGCTCTTTTTCAACATCGGCTTCAGATACGGCCACAGGGTATC
Source organism: uncultured Pseudomonadota bacterium (assembly GCA_963726045.1). Taxonomy (GTDB): domain Bacteria; phylum Pseudomonadota; class Gammaproteobacteria; order Steroidobacterales; family Steroidobacteraceae; genus 13-2-20CM-66-19. The sequence continues at coordinate 217,892 of CAVSAZ010000004.1, read as the reverse complement.
CAATACCAGAGGCTCCCCGCGCGCATTCGGATGCAGGCCGTCCGCCTGCATCAGTTGCGGATTGAGCGCCACCCCCTTCAGGAGGAAGGGTACCAGCCCGGTGTGAAATTGCCGGGCGAGGGCCGGATACATGTCCGCGAACTGCTTGGTATACCGCGGCCCGTAGTTCGGCGGGATGAGCAGACCGACCAGCAGCACGCGCGCTCCGGCGGTCTCGGCCAGCCGGATCATCGCCGCCAGGCGCTGGCGCGCCAGATCCAGCGGCAGGCCCTGCAAGGCGTCGTTCGCACCCAGCTCCAGGATGAGGATGCCGGGCTGGGTGAGGCGCAGTTCCCGGGGCAGCCGGGCGAGGCCTCCGGTAGTGGTCTCGCCGCTCACGCTGGCGTTGATCACCTCGTACCCGTAACCTTGCGCTTTCAGGCGCGCGATGAGCAGCGCCACCCAACCCTGCTCCGGCCTGAGTCCGTGGGCGGCGCTCAAGCTGTCGCCGAACACGAGAATGGTATGGTCGGACGCCACCGCGTTCTGGAGCGCGATGAACATCAACCCGATGCAGAGCATGGCAAAAACCACGCTTTTTGACATGCGAGCGGAAAGCGCCGCAGGCGACTTTCCGCCGAAGACCAGCGCCCAGGCGCAGGCGGTCCGCAGCAGCGTTCTCAAGGCTGAGCACCTCACGAAGCAGGTCCAGAGTCCCGAAGGGCAGTTGACTATTGTGCACGACGTCTCGCTCGACATCGCATCGGGTGAATCGGTTGCGGTCGTTGGGCCCATCCGGAGCGGGCAAATCGACCCTGCTCGCTCTACTCGCCGGGCTCGACCTGCCCAGCGCCGGGCGCGTGCTCCTCGAAGGCCGGGATCTCACCCGCCTGGACGAGGATGGCCGGGCTCTGGTGCGCGCGCAGCGGGTTGGGTTCGTCTTCCAGTCGTTCCATCTCATCCCATCGCTCACCGCGCTGGAGAATGTGATGCTGCCGCTGGAGCTCGCCGGCCATGCGGGGGCTCGCGATGCGGCGCTCGAGACGCTGCGCCAGGTGGGACTCAAAGAGCGCGCGCGCCACTACCCGCGCCAGCTCTCGGGCGGCGAGCAGCAGCGCGTCGCGCTGGCGCGGGCGTTCGTCACGCAGCCCGCCGTCCTGTTCGCGGACGAGCCGACAGGCAATCTCGATGCGGCGACGGGCGCGAGGATCGGGCAATTGCTGTTCGAGATGAATGCGCACTCCCGCACCACCCTGGTGCTGGTGACTCACGACAGCGATCTCGCCACCCGCTGCGAGCGGATCGTCCACATGGAAGCCGGCGGCCTGAGATAGCCGGCATGCGCGTATCCGGCTCTCGATGCGCATGCTGTCGCGGGAATGGCGCTCCGGGGAGCTCGGCGTCCTGCTGCTCGCACTCACGATCGCTGTCGCCGCCCTCACCGGCGTCGGCTTCCTCGTGAGCCGGATCAGCGCCGCGGTGGCCATGCAGGCGAGCCAGGTACTGGCCGCCGACATTCGACTGGAGTCGTCGCAGCCCATCGCGGAAGCGTATATGGCGGCGGCGCGCCAGGACGGCCTGCAGGTCGCGGGCACCACCGGTCTCCTCAGCGTGGTGTTCCAGGGTGATGCGAGTCAGCTCACGGACATCAATGCGGTGACGGTCGGTTATCCGCTGCGCGGCACGGTGATGGTGGCGAATCAACCCTTCGCCAAAGGGTTGCCAGTCAAGAGCGATTCCGCCGCCGGGAGAAGTGTGGCCCGACTCGAGACTGCTTGCGGCGCTCGGCGGTCACGTCGGTGGCCGGCTCACCGTCGGCGCCGCGGACCTTCGCGTCGGACGCGTCCTCATCTCCAGGCCCGATGAGGGCGGCACGTTCACCGGACTGGTTCCGAATTTGCTCATGAACGCCGCCGACCTGCCGCGGACGCAGTTGATCCAGCCGGGCAGCCGGGTCGACTTATGCCGCCCTCTTCGCAGGGGCGCCTGAGCGCGTCGTCGCGTTCAAACACTGGCTCCGCCTGCACAAACGTCCCGAGGAGAGCCTGCGGGACATCTCGACCACCAGTCCGCAGATCAAGAGCGCCGTCGACCGCGCCGGACGGTTCCTCAGCCTCGCGAGCCTCGTAGCGGTGCTCCTCTGCGCCACCGCGGTAGCGATGTCGGCGCGGCGCTATGTTCGCCGGCATCTCGACTCTGTGGCGCTGCTCAAGACATTGGGCGCGACCAGAGGATTCACCGTCTGGCTGACGACGCTGCAGCTTCTCGCGGTCGCGCTCGCTCAGCGCCGCCATCGGCTCCGCGGTGGGATACCTGGCTCAGGACTGGTTGGTGTACACATTGCGCGGGCTTCTTGCGGGCGGCAGCGCGCCGCCTCCGGCAAGCCTGGTACCGGTGGGAATGGGTCTTCTGACGGCCATCGCGCTCCTCGCAGGCTTTGCACTGCCGCCCGTTGCTGCAGCTCTCGCGCGTGCCGGCGATCCGCGTGTTGCGACGCGACATCGGCCCACCGCAGCCGCTCGTGCTGCTCGCTTTCGGGCCCGCGGTGGCGGTCGTCGCGCTCCTGATCTATTGGGTCGTGCTCGACTGGAAGCTCTTCCTTGGCTTCAGCGCCGGGCTGGCGGCCTTCATCGCGGTGCTCGTCCTCACCGGTACACTGCTCGTCATGGCCGCGGGACGGCTGCGGGCCCGTGCCGGTGTCGCGTGGCGCTATGGTGTCGCCAGCCTCAGCCGACGCCGGGCCGACAGCATCCTGCAGATCGTCGCCTTCGGCACCGGCATCATGGCGCTGCTCCTCCTCGGGATCATCCGCAACGATCTCGACGGTAGACTGGCGCAGGAGCCTGCCGGCCGATCTGCCCAACTATTTCTTCATCAACATCCCGGCGGCGAGCCGTGACGCCTTCATCTCTTACCTGCGCGCCCGCGGCGCGAGGACTTCGCGCGTGCTGCCGATGATCCGCGGCAGGCTGTCGGCGATCGATGGCCGGCCGGTGCAGAACATGCACTTCACCGGCCATCGCGGCGAAGAGTTCGCGAACCGTGAGCAGAACCTCACCTGGTCCGCTGCGCTGGGCGCCGACAACCGCGTGGTCGCGGGCCACTGGTGGACGCCGGCCGACTACGGCCAACCGCTCGTGTCGGTCTCCACGGAGTTCGAGCAGTGGCTCGGCCTGCATCTCGGTGATCGGCTCACCTTCGATATCGCGGGCGAGTCGTTCACCGTGCGCGTGGCGAGCGTGCGCAAGGTCAAATGGGACAGTTTCAGACCCAACTTCTTCATCGTGTTCGCCCCGGGACTGCTCGACAAGGTCGCCGGTACCTATCTGACCAGCGCCTATATCGACCCGGGCGCCGCCCAATCCCTGGCCGGCCTAGCGCATCAGTTTCCGAGCGTTTCCATATTCGATATCGATGATCTGCTCGCCGACGTGCGCTCCGTGCTCGACAAGGCTGTGTTGGCGGTGCAGAGCGTATTTGCGTTCACGCTGCTCGCGGGATTGACCGTGCTGCTCGCCGCGGTGCAGTCGAGCCGCGATGAGCGGCGCTACGAAAGTGCGATGCTGCGCACTCTCGGGGCGAGTCGCCGCACGGTGCTGAAAAGTGTGCTGGCCGAGTTTGCCGCGCTCGGCGTCCTCTCCGGACTCATCGCGGCGACCGGAGCCTCGGTGGCCGCTTATTTTCTCACCACGCGAGTTCTCGACCTGCGATATGTCTTCAGTCCGTGGGCCTGCGTCGTCGGACTGCTGGGCGGCGCGCTCGTGGTGGTGGCGAGCGGTTGGCTGGCCACACGCTCCGTCGTACGACAACCGCCGCTCGCGACTTTGCGCGCCGAAGTTTGAACGGACCTTATGTGCGACATCTCACAGCGCCGCTGCGCGCTCGGCCGGTATGCTCCCGGCGCATTCCGGCTTCGGCCCGGATGAATGGATTACGTTAAGAGAGAGAGCCGGGGAGCGACTTGGAAAAATAACCACAACAGGGCGATGCCACACGAACGATCTGACAGCCGATGACCCGACGGTCGAGCTCGATATGCTGGAGCAGACGATCTCGATCGAGGGTGCCCGCGAGCTGCGCCTCGATGCGCTCGGCCTCGCCCCGGCGCCCATCTCCCGAGCCTGGATTCGCGAGGGCAATCCCGTCGCGCGCAACAAGCGCCTCACCGGCGGCAACGGCACGCTGCCGAGCACGCGTCATGTGGGACTGCACGGCGGGCCGGTTCGACTGGTTCTACGAAGACGACGAAGTGGCTCACGTGTTGGAGGGCTCCGCCGTCATCGAAGACGCCGCGGGCGTGCGGCGGCGGCTGCAGACGGGGGATACTTTTCTCTTTCCCGCAGGCTCGCGGTATCAGTGGAACGTGTCGAATTACATTCGCAAGATCGCGTTCTCATATTCGCCGCAATCGCGGGGAATGCGGATCATCAGCGGGATCTTCGATTGCCTGACCGCCCCGTTGCGGCGCAAGCCGGCCTGGACCGCTGCCCGGGACGGCTGATCGCTATACCGTACCGCGGCGGCGGAGTAGTCTTTGCGTGTGTCCCGCGCAGGTCTCTCCCCGGCAATCACTGCGGCACTCGCCGCGGCGCTGCTCTTTGGCGCCAGCACACCGCTCGCCAAGCAACTTCTCCGAGACACCTCTCCGCTGCTGCTTGCCGGCCTGCTTTATCTGGGCAGCGGCATCGGCCTGAGCGTCGGCCGCCTGCTGCGCGATCGCGGCTGGCGTGCGCCGGGGCTGCGCCGCGCGGAGTGGGTCTGGCTGCTCTCGGCGATCGCTTTCGGGGGTGTGCTCGCCCCCATGCTTCTCATGTTGGGGCTGGTGCGTACGCCGGCGGCTTCCGCGTCTCTGCTGCTGAACCTCGAGGCAGTGCTGACGGCGCTCCTGGCGTGGATCGTCTTTCGCGAAAATACCGATCGGCGCGTGGTTCTCGGCATGGCGCTGATAGTCGCGGGCGCCGCGGTGCTGGCCGGACGCGGCCCTTCCTACGCGCCGGGGTCCGCGGGCGGCGCGCTGCTCATCGCGCTCGCCTGCCTGTGCTGGGCACTGGATAACAACCTCACGCGCAAGGTCTCGGCTTCGGATGCGGCATTTCTCGCGGGGCTCAAAGGGCTCGCGGCGGGCGTGGTGAATACCGGATTGGCCATATTCCTCGGCGCCCGAATTCCAGGGCCGGCAGGGGATCGCTGCGGCGATGGCGATCGGCCTCTGCGGCTACGGTGTCAGCCTGGTGCTGTTCGTGCTGGCTTTGCGGGGTCTGGGCGCGGCACGCACCGGCGCCTACTTCTCCACCGCACCCTTCATGGGCGCGGCAATCGCCGTTCTTGCCTTTGGCGAGCGGCCCTCGCCCATCATCTGGATGGCGGCTGTCCTGATGGGAGCCGGGGTATGGCTACATCTGCGGGAGCGGCACCAGCACGCGCATACGCATCGCGCCCGTCAGGCACACGCACCGCCATAGGCACGATGAGCACCATCAACACTCACACGATTTCGATTTGGACGGCAGTGAGGCACATACGCACGAGCATGCGCATGCGTGTCCTGACCCACAGCCATCCGCATTACCCCGATATCCATCATGACCATGGACATGAGTAATGAGCGGCCTACGGCGTCTCACATGACCCGGACATGGATGTTGCGGTACTTGTCGTCGTAGAAGGCAAGCCTGTCCTTGAGCGCCTGGTGCTCCTCGAAGGGGTCCTCGTAGGACCAAACAGCGTCTGCGAGCTTGCCGTCCGCGACGCTCGCGTCCGCCTCGAGGCTGAAGTAGTGCGCGGTGCCCTTGAAGGGGCACTCGCTGGTGGTGGCGCTGCGCTGAAGCTTCTCCATGGTCACATCGCCGCGCGGGAAGTAATACCTCACGGGGCTGCCATCCTCATCAACGCGAATGACGCTGCCGGAGTCGGCGACGATCTCTCCGTTGAGCTCGACCGTGACGCGCTGACCGACCGGCGACTCGAGCACTTTGTGCTCGGGCCACTTCTGGTGGCCGGGTGACTTGCTCATGCTGCCTCCTCGTGATGCGCTGAACAGATGCAGCGCAGGGCGCAGGACTCGTGCCCGCGTGCGGACAGGAAGCCCTATGTTATCAGGCTGCGGACAGCAGCGTCCGTGACTGCTCGGCCCAGAAGAGCGAGTCGACGTATGCCGCCCGGACGAGGTGAGGCGCGCAGGTCGGCATACACCGCGTGGTCCCAGACGCCGCGCTCGTAGGCGCGGGTACATTGCAGTGCGGCGCCGAGGGTGCCCTCGCCCGCGACCAGCGCGCTCACTATCGTGGGCGCGAGCGGCAGATCCTCCACCACCTTTTTGGTCGGGAGACCCAGCAGCGCGTTGAGGAGAGAGAAGAGCCCGGTGATGAAGAACGGGCCGGCATCGCGCGCGCCGGCCAGCTTGCCGAGCTGCTCGCACATCCTGCCGCGGGTCATGGCCTGCACGATGAGGCTCGGCGGCCGATCGTCCATGCCCTGCAGGCAAAGAAGCCCCGAGAGCTGGCGCAGCGTATCGACGCCCAGGATCACGACGGCCTGGCGGATGGAGTCGATCTTGCGCGGCAGGTTGTAGTAACTCGAGTTGATGCAGCGCAGCACCCGGTAGGACAGTGACACGTCCTGGCTGAGGAGGCGCTCGACCTCATCGAGCGAGTAGTCCTCGCTCTGCAGGGCCGCCGCCAGGCGCAGCGCGCCCATGCGGCTGACCGGCACCCGGCGCGCGCGGAAAGTCTCCGGCTGATGCAGGAAGTTGCCCTGAAAGCCGGTGAATCCCGAGCGCGACGCAGCGCTCGAAGTCTTCGCGGGTCTCGACGTTTTCCGCGATGAGCTGAAAACGCGCGGCGCGCAGCTCCCGCGCCAGGCGGGCAAGCTCGTCCGGCGGCGGGTGGGTGACCTCCAGTTTCACGATATCCGCCACTTCCAGCAGACGGGGGTCGCTGCTTTGAGGCGAGTAGTCGTCGAGCGCGATCCGATGGCCGCGCGCGCGCAGCTTGCGGATACCTTCGAGGACCTGGGGGTTGGCGCGCACGTCTTCCAGGACCTCGATGACGACCCGCTCACCCTGCAGCGGCAGGTCGGGCAGCCTCACCAACAACTCCTCCGGGAAGTTGATGTGCACCGGCAGGCCACCCGCCAGGCGATCGAGGCCGATCTCCAATGCGCCGACCGCGACGACATCCAGGGTCGCGCTGCCGGCGTCGCCGAATTGTGCGCTACGGCTGACGGGAGATGAGCGGTACAGGAGCTCGTAACCTATGACCGCCATGGAGGCGTCGTAGATAGGCTGTCGTGCTACGAAGACTTCGGGACGTACTGAATTCACTTTGTGGCCTGGACGCCTATTGTTATCCAAGAGTCGGGCAGCGGTTGACCCTGCCAGTTCAGCGCTTCGATCGTGAGCTGGTAATTGCCCGGGCCGAGCGCGCTGCTGTTGAGTGCAATCCTGAGGTTGCCGTCCGAATCCTTGGCGATGTGGTCGATGACACCGACGCGTCCCTGATTGATGCGATCGATGGTGATGCGAAACAGCCGGAAAGGTGAGCGCGACTCGTCGATGCGGAAATCGGCGAGCTCGCGCGTCGCTGCCGCCGCCGATGATGATGGCAGGTGAGTCGGAGGCGCCGTCGCGGCTCGGCAGCAAATGGATGTCGCGCGTACTGGTTGCCGGATCGAGGGCCCGTTCGCTCGCTTGCCGCAGCGAGGGCAGCAATGCGGCGCGTCTTCTGCGCGCTGCCGCTGGCGACGACCGACGAGAGCGATGGCCAATACCAAACTGACGGCGAGCAGCCCGAGAGGAATCTCGATCCTCTGCCAGAACGGCTTGGGGGGCTCGGCCCAGGGCTCGGGCTTGCCGCTCGCCTCCAGAAGGCGCAGCGCCGCGTTCACGCGCTCCGGAAGTCCGAGCTCATCGAGAAGCTCCGGGTGCTCGCGGCAGAAGCTCTCGAAATCCGTCGCGCCCTTGATGGGCAACCGGCCCGAGAGATAGCGCTCGACAACCTGGTTGCGAGCGATGAAATCCCGGTCCATGTGTTCGGGAGCCCGCACCGCGGCGCTGTCGGGCGGCGGTGGCGTAACCGGTATCGCTGCCGCGTGTGACGCTGCCGCCTTTGGGCCCGGCGCGGGTACCGCCGCGATTGGCTGCGCGACAGGCCGTGCCGGGGCAGCTGGTGCTGCTGCTGATGCAGCGACAGAAGTCGACGCGACGGCGGGTGCAGCCGTCGGTCGCGCTGCGACGATTGGCACCGCTGGGGGAGGTACGGCAATGGGCAGGGCCGCAATAGGCGGCTCCTCGCTGGGCGGTGCTGCGATGGCCAGTGCCGCGGCTGGCGGTGTCGCGGGCGCCGATGTTGCGGCGGGCGGCACAGCGATCGGCAGCGGCACAAGCGGTGGCTCCTCCACGAGAGCCAGCGGCGCCGCGGGCGGCGGTGTCGCAGCGGGCCGAGTCGACACGGGTGTCAGCGTGACCGCTGAAGCGGGCGCTCGCGCTGCCACGGGTGGTGTGCCCGCGGATGATGTAGTAGTCGGCTTCGAAGCCCTGGTCTTCACCGCAATCGGCTTCGTTGTGCTCGAACCTTTTGTATTCGGCGCCGAAGCCGCGGGTGACGTCGATCGCGACGGCTTTGGCGCGGGTTCCGGCGCAGGTGTCGGGCGCTCGGTCCGAGCGAGCGCCTTGACGCTCTCGCTGTCGCGATCGCCCGGATCAGAGTCGTCACTCGTAGCGGTGGATTGGGCGGGCGGTGGTTCGCTCGCGAGCAGCAGCAGCTCCGGATCGATGAGGTCCTCGGTCTGGTCGTCGCTCTGTCCCGCCGACGATGTCGGCTTCGGCGTCGGCACCGTCGCCGCCGCAAGCGCGTCAGCGCTGTCGCTCCGCCAACGGCTTCCTCAACGCCAATGCATCGAGGGGCGTTTCGACGGGCAGATCGGGCAGCGGGTCGGGAAGCGGACGAGATCTGGGGTCCATCATGTGCGAGCAGCGACCTTCGGCAATCCAGGCGCCGATCCTGCAACGGGCGCGCGAGCAAGCCAACCTGCCGGCTCACAGATCACACCGTGCCCGCCCCGAATCGTGACTCCGATCGCACTTCCGCCGTGAGCCGGCGGGATTCGGCAGCGGTACTGCGTCACACTCGGGCCGGCCTGCCTAGGCTAAATTGCTCCCGCGATGCATCTCCCCGGGCAGCTGAAATACGAGAGCTTCCCGGATTCGGCGTACGCGCAGGAACTGTGCCGTGGTTTCCCGGATCTGCGCTTCGCGCCCGATCTCGAGCGGCATTTTCAGGCGTTTCACCTCAAGCGCGCCCGCACGCGAGGGCATTTCTTCCAACTCGCGATCGGGCTGCTCGCGGTCGCCGCCGCGGTCCAACTGACGGTGTTGAATGGAGTGCCGCTGCGCGCAGTGACGCTCGGCTGGCTCGGGCCGGTGATTCCCGCCTGCCTGGCGCTGGCGCTGACCTCCTGGAGCCGCAGCCGGTACACGCGCCTGTATCTACCCGCGGCGCGGGTACTGCTGCCGCTCATTGCGGTACAGCTCGCGGACGAGGCGCTCTACTGCCGCCAAGCGCGGCGGCCGCAACGGCATCCGGGTGGTGGATTGCTACGGGATCAACTACTCGACTGGCGCGTTCCGTCGCAGCGCGTGACGCTCGAGGAAGTGCTCGACCTTGTCGCGGTAGGTGCGTGAGAGCTTGAGCTCCTGACCGGCTTCCAGGGTCAGGAAATACTCCCCGTTCATGTGCGCGCGCAGACTCTTGACGAATCGCAGGTTGACGATCGTGGAGCGGTGCACGCGCTGGAAGAGCCGCGGATCGAGGATCTCCTCCAGTTCCTTCATCGTGCCCCTGAGGATGTGAGTGTCACCCTCGGCGTGCACGCACATGTAATCACCGGCGGCATCGATCCACTGGATCGCTGGGATCGGCACGCGCACGGTCTTGCGCCCCTGGCGGATGGGCAGCACCTGCGGCTGGTGCACGCCGAGCGCCGCCGTGCCGCGCTCCAGCAGCTCCTCGAGACCGATCTCGCCGGAGCCGGTGACCTCGGCCACGATTTCCATCAGCCGGTCGCGCTGATCGACCGCACTGCGCGCGAGAGCGCTCTGGCGCACCCGCTCCAGTGTTGCATCGAACCTGCGGTCGTCGATGGGCTTCAGGACATAATCGACCGCGCGCGCCTCGAACGCGCGCACCGCGTACTGATCGTAGGCGGTAATGAAGACGACGAGGGGCAACATGTCGCGCGGCAGGTGCGCCAACACGTCGAAGCCGGAAAGGCCCGGCATCTGGATGTCGAGAAAGACGAGGTCCGGACGCTCACGCTGCAGGGTGGCCACCGCTTCGCGGCCGTTGCTGCACTCCGCCACTACCTCGAATTCCGGAGCTTCGTGCAGCCGCAGCGCGATCCCGCGCCGCGAGAGCAACTCGTCGTCGACGATCGCCGTGCGGATCCTCACGCGCTCGCGCTCTGCGGCACATGCACCGGACGCGGATAGCGCGGCTCGGCAACGCGCGGCGTCGTCTCCTCGCGAGCATTCGTTTCGAAAGGCAGCGCCATCTCGACCCTGAGGCCGGGATGGCTGTCGAGCACGGCAAAGCGATAGTTGTCACCGTAGAGGACCGCCAGGCGCTCGAGCGTGTTGCGCAATCCGACGCCACCGCGCCGCTCCGTGGGACGAGACGAGTCGTCGAGTCCCGGTCCATCGTCGGTGACGCTGAGCTCCAACATCGTGCCGCGTACGCGGCCCTCGATGCGCACCATCCCTCCCAGCTCGCGCGGGGAGACGGCGTACTTGAGCGCATTCTCCACCAGTGGCTGCAGCAGCAGGCTCGGCACCAGCGCATCGAGCGCCGTGCCCTCCATCGCGAACTCCAGCCGCAGGCGCTCGCCGAAGCGCAGGCGCTCCGTGCCGAGGTAGAGATCGAGCGCCTCGATCTCCTGTCGCAGCGTCACCCGCTTCATCGGATCCTGATCCAGCGTGTAGCGCAGGAACTCCGAGAGGCGCATGACGGCGCGGTTGGCCGTCCGGTTCTGGTTATCGAGGATGAGCGTGGAGATGGCGTTGAGCGTGTTGAACAGGAAGTGCGGGTTCAGCTGGTAGCGCAGCATCTTGAGCTGCGCTTCCTGCGCCAGGGTGACCGCCCGCAGCACCGCCTCCTGCTGTTGCTGCTTCGATTCGTAGTATTTGATGCCGAAGTAGAGCGCGCTCCAGCAAAGCAGCAGGTAGGTCGACATCAGCGCGCCCTCGAAGAGGTCGAAGGGCGAGGTGAAAGGGCTTGCGATCGAGGAAGTGCAGGCAGTCGAGGTTGATGACGACGCGCAGCGCGAGTGCCGTGAGGTAAGACGTCGCGAGCACGACCGGAATGACCCAGCGCTCGCCGCGGCCCCAGATGGCGCGGTACACGTAGCGCATCGGGACGGACAGCACGAATCCCCCAGCCGCCGCGATGGCGATCGCGGGCCCGAGGCCGGCCGGCCGCTTATAGAAGAGAAAGCCGAAATAGACCGCCAGCCCGTAGGCCAGCCAGCCGGTGACGTGCAAGGACCAGAAGCGGACGTTGCGACTGGAGCGCAGTTGCGAGAGCGTGAGCATAATTAGCCTGTTCCCCCGCGGACCATCATACAGGAAGAATTCCGCAGGAAAATCAGCGTGGAAATCCCTCGGGCAGCGCCCGGCGGGCGCTCAGGAAGCGGTCCCGAGCAGCGTTTCCAGCGGTTGCTGCCGGGCCACCATCGGGCCCTGGGCGAAATCGCACCCGACCGCGCTCAGCCACTGCAGCGCCGGCTGCGAGTCCACCTGCTGCGCCGCGCAGTGCATGCCCAGCACCTTTACCGCCTGCACCATCGCCACCACCAGCGCCTGGGACAGCTTGTCGCGCAGAGCGCTGTCCGTCAGCCGGCCATCGATCTTCACCAGCCGCAGCGCCCTCGAGCGCAGCAGCGGCACCACGGCGGAGTCGAAGGAGAAATCGTCGATGACGACGAAACAGCCGAGCTTCTCGCACCCGGCCATGAAGTGCTCCACCTGGGCGCGCCGCTGGGTGCAGAGCGGCTCGGAGATCTCGAAACCGACCGTATCCGGCGCGATGCCATTGCTCTGCAATCCGGCGCGCCACCTGCTTGAGAAAGCCCTCGTCCTCGAGGGTGGCGATGGAGACGCTGAGAGTGAAGCTGGCGGGATCGACGGTCCAGGCGGCGCGGTGAGCGCCGAGCCACGCCAGTAGGCGCTGCATCGCCAGCGAATCGAGCACGGCGGGATCGCGCAGCTCACGCGCAGTGCTGCGGCAGCACCTCGAAGCGCCTGAGTCGTCCGCCCGGAGCGAAGCTTCACGAACGGCAGCATTTCGAGCGTGACCAGGGCGGGATCGAGCGAGAGCGCGCGTGCGGCGCCCGTCGCAGCGGGGCTCGGGAGCTTCCTGGAGCTGGTGGTATCGGTGCCGGCCAGCCCTTGCCTGAGCAATTTGGCGCTGGCCGTATCGGCCGCGCCGGGGAGAATCGGGGCGCGCACGCTGCCGCTTTCCGCCGTCGCGCGCATGACCATTCAGTGCGCGGCCGCTGCCATGTCGAGGACGTGCCGGCGGATGCGCTCCGCAGCCGGGTGGCCCGGCGGCGCGAGCGGCGTGTCGGTGAGCTCGAATTCCAGGATGTCGCTCACCGCATCCGCCGTGAGCTCGTTCGCCCCGCTGCGCGCCGTCGCGCCCTTGGGGCCGGCCACAACCTGTAACGGCACCGAGGCCGTCGTGACGGGTTCCAGCCCAGCGGCTGCAACAGCGGCTGGGGAGATGAGCGAGGACCACGCTCGTGGATCCGGCGGGCCGCAGGAGCACCGCGAGCTTCTGCAGGATCGGTGCGCGTGGGTGCCGACATGATGCGGTCCATCAGGCCTTCGCCGCTGGACTTGATGTCGGCCAGGATCATGGCAAGTCCCACCAGATGACCTTGCGGCGCGCGCACCGCCAGAAACGCAGCGATGCGACCGTTCTCGAGCCCGTGCTCGCAATATCCTCTGCCGTTATCGCCGTTGAGCGTCTCCAGGGCCTCGAGCACGAGTGAATGCTCGTCGGGACCGAGCGCGCCCTCGCTCAGCCAAAGCACATTGCCCTGGCCGTCGTAGATCGAGATGGAGTGCAGCCGTATCGGCGGCAGCGCCGCGCGCAATTGCCGGCCCAGCGCCTCCGCGGTGGCCGGCTCCGCGCCGTTCGCGGGGCCGCCGCTGGAAGGACGTGCCGGGAGCGCATTCTGTGGCTGTAAAACCTTCCCCATCATCGCGCTGTGTTTTCCGGTGTCAGTGTGCGTTTAGCGTGACAGCATACTCCCGGGGGCGCCGTGAAGTGGGTCTCTTCATGTGCTGCATGGGAGGCTACGGGGCTCGCCGCGGCGGCCAGCCCCGTACATAAGCTGGCGCCGCACGGGCGCCGGCAAAAATTACGATCAGGCGCTTTGACTAAATGCGGGACCGCTGCCGACCAGGAAGTCGTTCTTGCCGATCTCGACGCCGGCCTGGCGCAGGATCGCGTAAGCGGTCGTGACGTGGAAGAGCGCGTTCGGAATGACCCAGCGCACCAGGTAGTCGAGGCCTTTGAATTCCAGCGTGCGGTCGCGCACCGGCACCTTGATGATGCGGTCCTCCGAGCCCTCGAGCGAGCTCGCGGGCACGCCTTTGATGAAATCGATCGTGCGCGCGATGCGGGCGCGCAGCTCTTCGAACGTCTGCTCCTTGTCCTCGAACTTCGGCGCTTCCACGCCGGCCAGACGCGCGCACGCCGAATTTGCTCGCGTCGGAGGCGATCTGAACCTGGCGGGTCAGCGGCAGCATGTCGGGCGTGAGGCGCGCGGCGAGGAGCAGGGCCGGGTCGTACTTGCGCGCGACGGCATGCGCTTGGCCCTTGTCGAGCACGTGCGAGAGATTCGTCAGGCTGTTGGCGAGCAGGTCGACCGAGACGGCGTGAACGGAGATTTTCATTGGCTTTCCCCAGGGAGGTGGCGTGGATGACGGCGGCATGGATCGGACTGCGCATCTTAATCATCCGAAACGCTGGCGCGCGTGCCCCTCGGGTGAAACAATAAGCTCCCACTTCTGAGGGATTGCATCCGGCGTGAGTCAGCTCTGGGCACCCGCACAGCTGGCCGTCCTGGCCAAGGTCGTGGATTTGAATGGCTTCTCCTCCGCCGCGCGCGCCCTCGGCGTGCCCAAGGCGGCGGTGAGCCGGGCCGTGGCGGACCTCGAGCAGGCGCTCGGAACGCGCCTGCTGGAGCGTACGACCCGGCGTCTCTCGCTGACAGCGGCCGGGCGACTGCTCTATCCGCATGCCAGGCGCGTGAGCGAGGAATGCGACGCGGCGCGCGCCGCGATCGCGAAGCTGCACGCGCCCGCGACCGGACCGCTTGCGCATCGTGTCCGACCCGATTTATGGGCGCCTGCTGCTGACTCCTCTGGTGCCGCGTTTTCTCGAGAGTTTTCCCGATATTCAGCTGGAGGTGGCGCTCGATGGTGTTGGCGCGGAAGGCGGCTGGGACGTGGCGATCGGCGCGCGACCTTCGGATGACCCTGCAATCGCGCACCGCTCGCTCGGTGCGCCGCCGGCCGTGCTCTGCGCGACGCCTGCTTACCTGGAGCGCCGCGGTACGCCGTCGAAACCCGAGGACCTGCGCGGTCATGACCTGCTGACACCCGAGCCCGCGGAGCTGCCGGAATTCCGGCTGCTCCTCAGCCGCGGCGCGCAGCGGGCCGAAATTGCTGTATCGCCCAAGCTCGCGGTCGGCGATCCGGCGGTGCTGCATGCGGCGGCGGCGGCGGGACTGGGTATCGGCCTTCTGCCCGGATTTCTCTGTCGCCAGGGCCTGGCCACCGGCCGGCTGAAGGTCGTGCTGCCGGACTGGACCGCGCCGCCCGCGGCCGCGCTGCACGCCCTTTACCCTGCCGCGCTGGAGGCGGATACGCGCGTGCAGCGCTTCGTCGACTTTCTGGCCGCCAGCGTGGTGCCGGCGCTGGCGGAGCGGCTGAAATCCTACCCGCGGGCAGACAGGTTACCGGCCAGTAGGATTGCGCCGCCGCGGCGGCTAAACTAGCGCGCTATCGGGCCCGCCAGCGGCCCCTCACCGCCTCCACGGAGACGACTCATGTATCGCGCGCCGCTCGAGGAACTGCGTTTCGTGCTCGAGGAGCTCCTCGGCACCGGACAGCTCGCCGCCTGTCCCGCCCTGGCCGACTACAGCGATGAGGTAGGCGCGTCGATCCTGCAGGAGGCGGCGCGCTTCGCGGAGACCGTGCTGGATCCGCTCAACCGTCCCGGCGATCGGAGGGCGCGCACTGGACGCCGGAGGGCGTGTCGACGCCGAAGGGCTTCAAGGAGGCGTACGCGGCAGTTCGTCAGCGGCGGTTGGCAGCAGCTCGGCACCGATCCGCGCTTCGGCGGCCAGCGCGTGCCGCAGTCCCTGAACTGCGCGGTGCAGGAGCTCTGGGGCGCCTCCAACCTCTCCTTCGAGCTTTGTCCGATGCTGACGCACGGCGCCGTGCACGCGCTCGAGCTCTGCGGCTCCGAGGCGCAGCAGCAGCTCTTCCTGCCCAAGATGGCGAGCGGCGAATGGACCGGCACCATGGTGCTGACGGAGCCGCAGGCCGGCTCCGACCTCGGGCAGGTGCGCACGCGCGCCGTGCCGGAGGGCGATCACTACCGGCTCTTCGGCCAGAAGATCTTCATCACCTGGGGCGACCACGACTACACCGACAACATCATCCACATGGTTCTGGGGCGCATCGAGGGCGCGCCGGCGGGAGTGAAGGGCATCTCCCTCTTCATCGTGCCGAAGGTGTTGGTCAACGCGGACGGCTCGCTCGGCGAGCGCAACGAGGTCCGCTGCATCTCGATCGAGCACAAGCTCGGCATTCACGCCAGCCCGACCTGCGTCTTGCAGTTCGGCCAGCGAGAAGGGCGCGACCGCTTACCTGGTGGGCGAGCCCAATCGCGGCCTCGAGTACATGTTCATCATGATGAACACGGCGCGACTCGGAGTCGGCGTGCAGAGCTATGCCGTCGGCGAGCGGGCCCTGCAACAGGCCACGGAATACGCGCGCACGCGCCTGCAGGGCAGTCCCGGGCGCGCAGCCGACGGCAAGCGCCTGCCGATCATCCATCACCCGGACGTGAGGCGCATGCTGTTGACCATGAAATCGTGCACGGAGGCCTCGCGCGCCCTTGCCTTCTACGCCGGGCAGCAACTCGACCTCGCCGCGCATCATCCCGATGCCGCGGCGCGCGCCGGCGCCCAGGCCCGCGCCGATCTGCTGATTCCGATCGTCAAGGGCTGGAGCACCGAGACCGCCAACGAAGTCACCGCCATCGACGTGCAGATTCATGGCGGCATGGGCTTCATCGAGGAGACGGGCGCGGCGCAGTACGTGCGCGACGTGCGCATCACGACCATCTATGAGGGCACGACCGGCATCCAGGCGAACGACCTGATCGGCCGCAAGATCGGGCGCGACCGCGGCGCCGCGTTGGGCGCCCTGATCGCCGACATGCGGCGTGAGCTCGAGGCGCTGCGAGCCCCGCGGCGACGTGCCGGGAGAGACCCGTGATGCGGCCCTGCAGGCGGTCGCGCTCCTGGAATCCGCGAGCCGCTCCCTCGTCGCCAACATCGCCGCCGCGCCGGAGCGGGCGCTGGCGGTGTCGGTGCCCTTTCTCAAGCTCTGCGGCCTGGTGGCCGGCGGCTGGCTGCTCGCCAGGTCGGCCGCGATCGCCGCGGCCGGTCGCGGCGCCGCCGGGAAGGATTTCTACAGTCGAAGATCCACACCGCCCGCTTCTACGCCAAGCAGGTGTTGCCGCAGGCGATGGGCCTGGCAAAGGTCGTCGAGGACGGCGCGGCCAGCGTGTTGGAAGCGGAGCCGGAGCGCGTATAAGGGTCGCGGTCCTGTCCACGCGTCTTTCCGCCGGGGTCGTGGTTGTGAGGCGAAGCGCCCAGGCTGGCTGTTCCTCATGTTGCGCGCCTATCGAAACTGGGACTTCCCCAAGGGCATGGTGGAGCCCGGCGAAGAGCCGCTGGCGGCCGCCCGCCGCGAGGTCCGCGAAGAGACTCTCATCGAGGATCTGGCGTTCAACTGGGGGCAGGTCTATCAGGAGACCGGACCTTACGGCAATCGGAAGATCGCCCGGTACTACGTGGCGGCGACCAGCACCGAGAAGATCGCCTTGCCGGTCAGCCCCGAGCTCGGCAGGCCGGAGCACGACGAGTGGCGCTGGGTTGATCGTGACAGCGCGCTCTCGCTGGTAGCCACCAGGTTGCAGCCGATAGTGCGTTGGGCTGCCGAGGCAGTGGGCGTGCCATGACGCGACTGCGGCGGTGGGCGCCGCTGGCAATCCCTTTCGTTTTGTTTGCGCTGCTGCGCTGACGCCGCCGCCAACGCGCGCATTACCGTTACCGATGACTTCCAACACAACGTCACGGTTCGCGCTCCACCCGCTGCGGATCGTGAGTCTCGCTCCCGGCGCCACCGCGATGCTGGTTGGCCGCCGGCGCGGGTAGCCAGATCGTGGGCACGATCGAATATTCCGGGCAGCCGGCCTCCGAAATGAGCCTGCCGAAGATCGGCAGCGCGGATGCGATCGACATGGAGGCTCTGATCGAGTTGAGACCGGACGTGGTGGTCGTCTGGCCCGATGGCAACAACCCGGCCCAGATCGCCACCATCGAGCGCCTGGGGATGCCCGTCTACAGGCAGGAGGCAATACGCTCGACGGCATTGCCGACTCCCTGCGCCGGCTGGGAGGGCTGACCGGCACCAGCGGCGTGGCGGACCGGCAGGCGGGCGCGCTGGCCGCCAAGCTCGCGGGGTTGCGCCGGAAATATGGAAACTCGAGCCATACACCCACGGTCCTGCTCGAAGTGTGGGACAAACCCCTGTATACCGTGGGACGCCGGCGAGTTGATGAGCGATGCGCTGCGGGTATGCGGGGTGCGCAATGCGTTCGCGGACCTGCCCTCGCGAGCCCCTGCCATCGGAATCGAGGCGGTACTGGCCCGCAATCCGGACATCATCATCGCGGTCGCGCCGCCGGGAAAGGGCGCCGCGTGGCTGGCGCAGTGGCAGCGATTTCCATCCTTGCGCGCTGTCAAAACCGGGCGGCTGCTGGATTTCGAAGATCAGCGGCTGGCGGGATTGGGGCCCGGTGTCATCGACGCGACCGCGGCGCTATGCGGGAAAATAGCGGCTGCCCGGAGCAGCGGGCCGTAGGCGCCAGAATAGACCGTGCGGCTCGCGCGCGGATCATTCGCCGGGCCGAGTCGCCCGCCTTCCGAGAGGAACGGCTGTTGATTGCTATCGCGCCGCCAGGGGGCTCTGGTACAGTGCGCGTTAGGATGGAGTGCCATCAATTACAATGACTTAGGGGCTGGATCGGCAGGGCGGCACGTCGGAAGATGGTCAGGATTACCTCTGTAGTTGTGCATGGGCTGCTGTATCTCTCGACTGCGGCGCCCCTTTCCCTGTTGGTGATGACCGAGGCTCGGGCCGATGACCCGGTCGTCCGTTTCAACGTGCCCGCGGAGCCCCTGCCGCAGGCGCTCATCGACTTCTATCATCAGTCGGGCGTCCAGCCCGGCTTCGCCGCCACCGAGCGGATGACCAGGGCGAAGAGCAGTCCCATCTCCGGGACGATGGCGAGCTCCCAGGCGTTGCAGCTGATGCTGCAGGGAACCGGCTATACCTACAGATTCGACACCGACAACTCGGTGGACATCATACCCGCCGCGCCCGATGCCGCTCCGAAGCCGGAGGCCACGGTTGCGCACGTGTCGCCGCCGCCAGCGCCGCCGCTCGATCGCTACGGCGGACGGCTCGAGCAGGTCAACGTCACCGGCAGCCTGATCAGAGGCGTGCAGGACGCCGTCGCACCGCTCATATACCTGAAGCCGCAGCAGCTGGCCATGGCGGATTACGAGACCGTCCAGGACTCTCTCTACACCCAGCCCATCATGTCGCTCAACGGGCCGCGCGAGGACCTGGGCATCGACGCCAACTATCAGTATGGCGCCGGGCTCGATCTGACGGGGCCTGGGTGTCGGCGCCACGCTGGTGCTGGTGAACGGACAACGGCAACCGCTATCGGGTCTGAACGGCGATTTCGTCGACGTATCCACGATCCCGTTGAGTGCGGTGGAGCGCATCGAAGTCCTGCCGGATGGGGCTTCGGCGCTCTACGGCTCGGATGCCGTCGCCGGTGTCATCAACATCATCATGCGGAATGACTTCGATGGAGCCCAGTCGCAGCTGAGATACGGCACCGCCATCGGGGGGCGGCGCGAGATGGAGGCTTCGCAGCTTCTGGGTACGCACTGGAGCGGCGGTCACGCGATGCTCGCATACCAGTACTCCGATGAGACCCCGCTTGCCGCAGCGCAGCGGCCGTATGCGGCAAACGCCGACAAGACAGCCTACGGCGGAGGCAACTACGACAGCTATTACACCTATCCCGGCAACATCCTGAATCCTGTGACCGGTCTGCCCGCTTACGGTCTGGCGGCGGCGCAGGTGGGCAGGCCGCCGGCGATAGCCGCGCTGTCGCCGACCATCAATCTGCAGAATCAATTTGCGGACGAGCAGATTTTTCCCGAGGTGACCGCCAAATGAGCTGTATGCGACCGCGGCGCAGAACCTGAACGACAGACTGCAACTGTTCTTCGAGGGCCGGTTCGCCGAACGGGACGCGCTGGAAAGCGAGCTGCCGGCCACCGAGACCCTGGCGGTTCCGCCGTCCAATCCCTATTACGTGAATCCATTCGGCGGTACGGATGTCATCCTCCCGGTTGCGTACAGTTTCGTGAACGACTACGGGCCCACGATGTTTTCCGGGAGCACTCAGGTTTACATGACTACGCTGGGAGCCAGGGCACAGATGGGTCAAACGTGGCAGGCCACGCTGAGCGAGTCGTATGGTCGTCAATCGTTGGGGATCAACCAATATGCTCAGCCCGATGATGGGGCGCTGAGTTACTACCTGGCCGATTCCAGCGCGGCCACGGCCTTCAACCCGTTTGGTGCCACGAACCCGCGGACACTCGCGGCGATCGAAAGGGACTTCCTGTTACATGCCGCATCGACCGTCGAGTACACGAATCTCGTCGCCGACGGCTCGTTGTTCAGGATGCCGGCCGGTGACGCCAAGCTCGCCGTAGGCATCGAACGGCGAGAGGAGGGGCTGTATCACAGCGTCTCGGATCCAGCGAATCCCGCGGAGGATTCGATTCCGCAAGCTACTCCCGCCATATCGAGTCGCTCTTTTCGCAGCTGGTACTGCCCCTGGTGGGGGACGCAGCCAACCCGCGCGCCGCGCCCCGGTTGGAGCTGAACATCGCCGGCCGCTACGAGCACTACAGCGATTTCGGTGGCACATTCAACCCGATTTCCGGATCCAATGGATCCCGATCGATCCCGTGAAGCTGCGGGCAAGCTGGGGGCGGTCTTTCCGCGCCCCTACGCTCGACAACCTCTACGACACCTCAGCGAACGCGGCGGTATCGCTCGTGCTGTCGGATCCGCAATCGCCGACGGGCCGCTCGCTGGTGCTGGTGGAGCAGGGAGACAATCCGAACCTGACGGAGGAGACGGCTAAAACATGGACGGCGGGCTTCGATCTGGCGCCTCCGTACCTGTCCGGCTCGACGTTTTCGCTCACGTACTACTCGATCAACTACGATCAACCGCATCGCAGAGCCGGGAGCGGACAATCCGTTCGCGATCCTGATCGATGAGGATGAATGGGAGGCGGTGATCACCCGCAATCCAACGCGAGCGGAAATAGCACGCCATCTGCAACAGCCCTTACTACCAGCAGTCGGTATCCTCGTGTCTCGCGAGCTCACCTGCTGCGATCATCGACGGCATGCTGACAAATCTCTCGACGACCCAAACGAGAGGTCTGGATGTGGAAGCGCACGATTCCCTGAGCACTGCCGTGGGAACTCTCAGCCTCGACTTCGCCGGAAATTACGTCTTCGACTTCGATCAGGCCGTGACCGATACCTCGCCGTCGGTCGATATCGTCAACACGGTGGCGAACCCGCTGGCGCTGCGGCTGCGTGGCACCGTCGGCTGGAGTCGCGAAGGCCCGCAGCTGCCCGGGCCCGCAGTCTACCTGGCGGTGAACTACACCGGCGGATACAAAAATCCCGGCAGTCTTCTGATGCCGGATGTGTCGCCGTGGACGACGCTCGACCTTCGAGCCGTGTATCGAACACCGCAGGGCTCCGGTTGGCTGGAGCGGGATGCAATTCTCACTGAATGCGACGAACCTGCTCAACCATGATCCGCCGTTCGTCGACAATCAAGGCGGCTATGACGCCTTAACGTCCAGGCCCTCGGACGTGTCGTGAGCGTTGATATCAGCAAGCGCTGGTGAACCGAGACCGGGCCCGTCTCAGGAGTTCTGAAAGCCGAAGCCCGTAGTCTAGCCTTCCTACGCCGGTAACCAGCCGCCCTGCGTATCCGATACCTTGCCCAGCTCGACGAGCGCTGCGTCCGCGACCGGCTCCGCGTCCTGACGACCGGATTCGACCTGATCCTGCTCTTTGCTCGACCGAGTGTCCGAAACGGTGTTCATGACTTACTCCACGCCAGCACGATGAAGTGCGGAATATTGACTGGCGTTCGCTGCATCGCATCTGACGCCAAAAAGCAGCACCTCGGGCGAGCTGGCCGGCGATACCGGTCACCCGCATCCTGGCCTGGGTAGCCCCCCGGTCCCCGTCTACGCGGCGGCTTGCCTCGCCCCGGCAGCCGTCCAGCCGGCGTTTTCCAGTACCCGCGCAACGGCATGCACCGTGGCCGCGATGCGGACGGCGCTCTGCACCGTCTCGCGGGGCAGCCCGTGTTGACGCAGTTGACGCTCGTGAGAGGCCACGCAGGTGCCACAGCCATTGATAGCCGAGACCGCCAGCGAGACGCAGCTCGAAATCGACCTTGTCGATGCCCGGGTTGCCGATGACGTTCATCCGCAAGCGGGCCGGCATGCGTCCGTACTCCGGATCCTCCACCAGATGCAGGAAGCGGTAGTAGACGTTGTTCATGCCCATGATGGCGGCCGCCGCCCGCGCGCCGGTCTGATAGGCGGCATCGAGATGCGCCGCCGCCAGCTCGCTCGATGGCACGCGGCGAAAGCCGGGTTGCGGGATGCCTCGGCGGCGCCCAGAGCCACCGCCCAGATCTGCCGCTCCGTCAGGCCCGGCGCTCCCGTCGGGGAGAGCACCGAGCCCAGGTTGAGCTTGAGGTCGCGCGCATAGTCCGGGAGCGCATCGCGAAGGGTGTCCAGAGTGATCATGAATCCTCACACGGTCCGGCCTCGGCCGGCTCAGGCAGCCTTCAGGGTGTCCTCGCCCTGCTTCCAGTTGCAGGGGCACAGCTCGTCCGTCTGCAGCGCATCGAGCACGCGCAGCACTTCCTCCGGGTTACGGCCGACGTTGAGGTCGGTGACGTAGACGAAGCGGATGACACCCTGCGGGTCGACGATGTACGTGGCGCGCTGCGCGACGCCTGCTTCCGGGTCCAGGATGCCGAGACGGCTCGTGAGCTCGCGCTTGATGTCCGAGAGCATGGGGAAGGGCAGATTCCGCAGCTCCTCCTTGTCCCGCCGCCAGGCGAGGTGCACGAAGTCGCTGTCCGTGCTGACGCCGAGCACCTGCGCGTCGCGGGCCTGGAATTCCTTGTCGAGCCTGCCGAACGCGGCGATCTCGGTCGGACAGACGAAGGTGAAGTCCTTCGGCCAGAAGAACACGACCTTCCACTTGCCGGGAAAGCTGTCCTGGGTGAGGGGCTGGAAGCGCCTTGTCCGACGTCGCTCGACACTACGCCGGTGAGGGAAAAATCCGGAAAACGCTGACCAATGCCTAACATGTCATGACTCCTGGGTAATCGGCCGATCGTCGGGTCCCATGCGGGAATGCGAGCATCGTGGGGCCCCGGCCGCTATTTTTCCAATCGATTGACTTTATAATCTCGATAGACGCCATATATCGAGAGGTCATGACCGCATGGCCGATATCAAGCTGAAAGATCTGCGCTACCTGGTCGCCGTGGCCGACGCGCGGCATTTCGGCCGGGCGGCGGAGCGCTGCTTCGTCAGCCAGCCGACGCTGTCGGCGCAGCTCAAGAAGCTGGAGCAGTACCTCGGGGTGCAGCTCATCGAGCGCCAGCCGAACAACGTCTCGCTCACCGAGCCGGACAGCAGATCGTCGCCCGCGCACGACGCATCCTGGAGGCCAGCGACGAGGTGGTGACCCTGGCGCGTGCGCATCGCGATCCGCTGGCCGGACGGCTGCGCGTCGCCCTGCTGCCGACGATCGGACCTTATCTGCTGCCGCGGATCTCGCAGGCGATCCGACACGCGCTGCCGCGGCTCGAGCTGCACCTCTACGAGTATCAGACGGCGCCGATGCTGGAGAAGCTGCGCGGCGGCGAGCTCGATCTCGGCATCCTGGCGCTGCCGGTGGATCTCGAGGGCCTGGAGGCGCGGGAGCTCTTCGCGGAGCCGTTCACCGTGGCGGTGCCGGACCGACACCGGCTCGCCAAGCGCGAGCGCGTCCGGGCAGCCGACCTCGAGGACGAAACGCTGCTGCTTCTCGAGGAAGGCCATTGCCTGCGCGACCAGGCGCTGGAGGTCTGCAGCCGGATGGGCGCGGGCGAGAGCCAGGATTTCCGCGCCACCAGCCTGGAAACCCTGCGGCAGATGGTCGCAACCGGTGCCGGCGTCACCCTGCTGCCGGAGCTCGCCACCCGGGGAGCCTATGGCGATGCGCGCGGTGTCACCGTGTTGCCATTTGCGAAACCGGCGCCGGTGCGGCACGTCGGCGCGGTGTGGCGCAAGACCACTGCCCGGCGTCCGGCGATCGATGCGCTGTGCAAGCTGATCACCGAGCGGGCGGGCTGAGAGCCCCGCTCTGGCATAATCCTGCGGAGTGAGCCGACCGGGAACAAGCACGCAGCACATCACACCCTACGACCGCTTCGCATGGAGCGACGTCGAGGTGGAGCGCATGTTGGTCTCCGGCGAGGCACGACAGGAGCTGGCCGCGTATTTCGGGGACACCGAGTACCTGGACCTGGTGCGGCTCGCGCGCAAGGCGGAGCGCGTCGGCGTGAGCGATGCGAGTCTTCACGTCGTAGTGGTGCCTGGCATTCTCGGCTCGCAGCTCGGAATCGCGCGCCCGCCGCCGCTGCCCAATGATGTGCTGTGGCTCGATCCCATCGATATCCAGGTCGGAAGATTGCGGCTCCTCGGGCTGGACGCGGGCGCGCCGATCATCCCGCTCGGCGTGGTGCTCTACTCGCACCTGAAGCTGCGCCTGCGGCTGCGCGCCGCGGGATTTGCCGTCACGTTTCACGACTATGACTGGCGACTCGGGATCGAGGAGTCCGGCGCCGCTCTCGCGGAACGCCTGCGTCAGCACGGGTCGCGGCGCCTGGCGATCGTTGCGCACAGCATGGGCGGCCTGCTCAGCCGGACGGCATTGACTCTGCCGGGAACGCAACACGTCGAGCGGGTGGTGCTCCTCGGCACCCCGAACCAGGGATCGTTCGCGCCGGTCCAGGTTTTACGGGGTACCTATGCGACCGTCCGCAAGATCGCGCGGCTCGATGGCGCCACCACCGCCGAGCGCCTGACCGAGGAAGTGTTCAACAGCTTTCCGAGCCTCTATCAGATGGTCCCCACGGCAGGCGGCAAAGGCGTGGCCGACCTGCTGGATCCGGGCGCATGGCCGCGAATCCGGTCCGCCGCTGCGACTACCGCTCCTCGAGCGTGCGCGCCATTTCCGTGAAGGCTTGCCGCCCGCGGATGAGCGTTTCGTAGCGGTCGCCGGTGTGGGGCAAGAGACGGTCACGGCGGTGTCCAAGG
Source organism: uncultured Pseudomonadota bacterium (assembly GCA_963726045.1). Classification (GTDB taxonomy): domain Bacteria; phylum Pseudomonadota; class Gammaproteobacteria; order Steroidobacterales; family Steroidobacteraceae; genus 13-2-20CM-66-19. The sequence goes on along the minus strand of CAVSAZ010000004.1, from coordinate 193,038 downwards.
GACGAGATGGCTTCGTGTACACCATTACGCGGCATGGAGACGGCACCGTCCCCGTCAACGGTGCGGCGTTGGGCGCCGCCAATACGTACTTCACCAGGACGGCCCACAGCGAGTTGACCCGCGATGCGCAGGTTGCAGCCGCGATAGTCGACATCCTGCGCAAGGGCTCCACCCGGCGTTTGCCCACGCGATGGGCCAGCAAGAGCCGCGCGCAAGCCCGTGTCACGGATCGCGAGTTGCGGCGCCAGCACGCCGGCAAGGTCGACTGGGCCAGCCTGACACCGGTGGCAGCGGCGCGACTTCCTGCAGAGCCTCAACGACCCGTTGAAGTTGCGGTTGCGCGTGCCAGCGACGCCGTCGTTGAGAGGGATCGGCGCTCATTGGTGCACTCCGCGCTGGAGACGGACGTCAAGACCAGATCCTGGCCGTCGCGGTCACGATAGTGAAACCGGATGACGGCGCCCATGTGGAGCAACGGCTGCAGGGCTGCCCCTTCGCAGACAGTCTGGCGCACGTCTGCCGACAGTCGCTGCTGCAGCGTCCGCAGTGACGGCGGCGACAGCTGGCTCGCGCTGATGTTAGTCAGCGTATAGTCATAGGTGAAGAGCGTCCCCGGCCCGGCCTGCGCGCCGTCGAGTCTGGTCATGTCGTCGATCATCCGCGGGGTGCTGGCGTTCACGCCGTCAGCGGCCTGTGTCAGTTCCTGCTGCAGGTTGGATGCCGGCGCACTCGCGAAAGGGTGGCGCGCCCGATCGCGCTGCGTCCGTGGTAGCAGCGCGAGCAGGGCCGATATTGCGAGCAGCAGTATTGCTGCCGCCGCCCAATAGCGTAGTCCGATGCGGAGGCCGTGGTGTTGCCGGCTGCGGGCCCGGCGCTCCGCCGGCGGCCTTGGGTCCGAGGACGCCGGGAAGCGCTCCGGCTGCCGTCCAGCCGGGCAATCCTTCACGCCAGAGCGGAGTATCGCGGGTGACCTGTCCGGTGCCGACCAGCGCCCGCAGGGCATCTTCCCCCAGTGGTCCGATCTCACGCTCGCCGCGGCGGACATACCAGATCATGACTCAACGCCCCGGGTTGCCCTGCAGCGCGCGTATGAAGGCTGCGCCCGTGTCCGGACTGGAGGCGACCGCCGTGTCGTACATGAGCAGCAGGCGGTCGCAATCGAGCTTCGGACTGATGTCGCGCGCATCCTGTTGCGGCGTGCTGCCTTGGGATGCCGCCGCGCCCCGCTGCATCAGCCGGAGCATCGAGAAGCGCGGCGAGCGCGGGACTGATCGCCGCGAGCGCCGCGGCGGAGCGGACCGGACCGGACGCCGACGATTGCAGCCGAGTATCGCAACACACTGGACCGGGTCCGACGACTGGAAGCGCCGCGCAGCGGTTCGCAACTCCACGAGCAGCCGAAGCGCGCTGCCGGCGTCGACACCGGCCAGCCGCTCGCGCTCCATGGCGCCTGCGGCCGCGGCGACCAGCCCGTTGAGTTGGCTGTCTGTTGCATGGCGGCTGACCCCGAGGCGCACGGCGCGATCCAGCTGATCGAACCGTGATGGCGCGACTCGCCGCAGCGCGCTGAGGAACTGGTAGCGTTGCTCGAATGCCGTCGCCTGTGATGCATGAGCGACCGGCGATTCGACCGCAGGAACGTTGTTCGGGAGGCGAGTGCTGCCGGCGGTCACCAGCAGCAGGAGCGCCGAGAGCGCGGCCAGGAGGCGGATAGCCAAGCGCTCGCGCTCGGTCCCGCCCGGCGTAACCGGCGCGGCTGAACGTTCGCGCCGGGGCCGGCGCGCGCATGAGTGCAGCGAGGTCGGCCAGCTCCGCCGTCCGGCACCAACTCGCGAGCCCCATGCGCCAGACACGGTCATCGGCGGCGAGCGCCCCGCCCTGCGCCAGCTCCACGAGCACCGTCCAGGCGAATGGCCCTGCCCGCCGACCTGACACCTCGAGGTACCACCGCCGGATTGCGGCGGTACCCTCGGCCCCCCTGGGATCTGCCGCCATGGACGGCTCAGAACACGAACGGGAGCAGCATCTTGGTGCGCCGGCGGTAAGCGGGATAAGCGTCGGGAAACTGCGTGAGCATGGTCTTCTCTTCGCTGCGTGCAGCGAAGATGAAGTAGATGAAATAGAACACCAGACCGAGCAGCCAGAGCAGGCCGGCGGTGAAAGCGGACCCGATCATCGCGAGCATGAGGCCGGAGTAGATCGGGTGCCGTACGTAGGCATACGGGCCGGAGGTCACGAGCTCGTGCCCCTCGCGCAGGGACATGGGCATGCCCCAATTGCGGCCGATGTGCACGCGCGCCCACACGGCAAAGCCGAATCCGGCCAGACATAACCCAACTCCCAGCCATTGCAGCGCAATGACCGGATGGAGCAGCCGCGAGCCGCTGACAGCGGCGAAGAAACCAACGACAGCGTGCCGGTGGAAGCGCACGAGGACGATCACGCCGATGATGATGATCAGCCGTAGGCGCAATCCGGACCATGGCGGCGTCCCCCGGCTCGCCTTCTTGTTGAACTGCGCCAGGAGGAGCCAGCAGAGAATGAATGCCAGCCACAGCAGACGGACGAGCAGGCCAGGCTGCGGCATCCGCGCGCGCTCAGTCGCGGAAGTTGTTGAACTGCAGCGGCAGGTCGAGCTTCGCGCCGCGCAGCAGCTTGATGGCGTCCTGCAGGTCGTCCCGTTGTTTGCCGGTCACCCGGACTTTCTCGCCCTGGATGCTCGCCTGCACCTTGAGCTTGGAGTCCTTGACGAGGCGCGAGATCTTCCTGGCGGTGTCGGCATCGACTCCCTGCTTGAGCAGGATCTGCTGGCGGGCCGCCGCGAGGTTGGTCTGCGGCTCCTGGATGTCGAGGCAGGCCAGGTCGATGCCGCGCTTGCCGAAGCGCGACTTCAGGATCTCGAGCATCTGCTTCAGTTGAAAATCCACCTCCGCGTGCAGGGTCACCGTGAGCTCCTCGAGCTCGAAGCGCGCTCCGGTGTCCTTGAAGTCGAAGCGCTGCGCGAGCTCGCGGTTCGCCTGGTCGATGGCGTTCGCCACTTCGTGCGAATTGACTTCGGAAACTACGTCGAAAGACGGCACGGGAGCTGACCTTTGCGTGTCCGGACGGGCGGAACGGCCAGGCCGGCGGGCGGCTATTGTAGCCCAGTGCCCGGCGGTGATAGTCTCCCCCCATGTCCCGGCAGCACATTCGTCCGCAGTGGTGGTGGCGCACTCTCAAATCGGAGTGGGCCCCCGGACGTGGCTGCTAGTTTCTCGACACCCTACTAAACACGCAACCGTCACCATGACCCGCTCCGGAGCACTCCGGAGTGGGTTTTTTGTCATTTATCGTTTCCGAATATGAACGCCGTTTTCGACATCCCTGGAGATCTCGACACGCCGGTCTCGGCGTTCATCAAGCTCGCGGCCTTCGCGCCGCGCTTCCTGCTCGAGAGCGTGGAGGGCGGCGAGCGCCTGGCGCGCTACTCCTTCATCGGCTTCGGCGAAGGGCTGGAGGTGCGGCTGGACCGGGACGGCTTCCACGCCGGCGGCCAACGCCGGCCGGTGCCGGGGACGACCGCGGAGCTGCTGGCGGCGCTGCGGGATGCGCTCGGCCGCGCACCCAAGCCGGGTCCGCAGATCGCCGGGGTGCCGCTCGCGGGCGGTCTGGTGGGCTACGCGGCCTACGACGTGGTCCGGTTTTTCGAGAAGCTGCCTGTGGCACCTGGACGCGACAGCGGTGTGCCTGCCCTCCATTACGTGGCTCCCCGCTCGCTGCTGGTATTCGATCACCTCACTCGCGGCATCGCGCTGCTCCACGATGGGTCGGAGGAGGATCGCCGGACGCTGCGAAAGGAAGTGATTCGCGCGTTGCGGGGGGGCCTGCCGCATACGGGCCGCCCTGGGCGCTATGCACGTCCGGAGCCGGCCTTCAGCCGAAATGACTACCTCGCGGGTGTGAGACGGACGCAGGAATACATTGCCGCTGGCGATGTCTATCAGCTCGTCCTATCGACACGATTTCAGGGGCGCCATGAGCTGGATCCATTCCAGGCGTACCGGGCACTCCGTCTGATCAACCCTTCTCCCTACATGTATTACTGCGCGCTCGGCGACGTAACGGTCGTCGGGTCCTCGCCGGAAGCCCTGGTACGACTCAAGGAGGGTCAGGCGCAGCTGCGGCCGATCGCGGGCACGCGGCCGCGCGCGGCCGATCCCGCGGTCGATGTGGCGCGCGAAGCCGAGCTGCGCGCCGACCCCAAGGAAAACGCCGAGCACGTCATGTTGGTCGACCTCGCGCGCAATGACCTCGGGCGCGTAGCGCTTGCGGGCAGCGTCGGCGTGGAGCCTTATCGGGCGATCGAGCGCTACAGTCACGTCATGCACATGGTGAGCGGAGTCAACGGGCGGCTCGCGCCCGGGCGCGACGCGTTCGATCTGTTCGCGGCCACCTTTCCGGCCGGTACGCTGGTCGGAGCGCCGAAAGTGCGCGCCATGCAGATCATCGACGAGCTGGAGCCCGTCAGTCGCGGCCTCTACGGCGGTACGGTCGGTTACTTCGGCGCCCGCGGCGACATGGATCATGCGATCACCATCCGCACGCTGGTCTTCAGGGGCGACGAGTACAGCTATCAGGCCGGCGCCGGAATCGTCGCCGACAGCGTCCCCGCGACGGAGCACGATGAGGTTCTCGCCAAGAGCGGCGCCATGGCGCGCGCGCTCGAGATGGCGGAGGAGGGGCTTTGAGGTTGCTCCTGATCGACAACTACGATTCCTTCACCTACAACCTGGTGCAGGCCTTCCTCGTGTTGGGCGCCGAGGTGCTGGTGTACCGCAACGATGCCATCACGGTCGCGGAAGCACGGGCCCTGGCGCCCACCCGCCTCTGCATCTCCCCCGGCCCCGGTACTCCGTATGACGCCGGAGTCTCCATGGAGATGATCCGCGCCTTCGCGGGACGCGTGCCGGTGCTGGGCGTGTGCCTGGGGCACCAGTCGATCGTGGAGGTGTTCGGCGGCAAGGTCGTGCGCGCGGGACGGTTGATGCATGGCAAGACATCGCTCGTCCATCACGACGGGCTCGGACTGTTCGCGGGACATGCCGCAACCGTGCGAGGTCGGACGCTACCATTCGCTGATCGCCGAGCCGGAGACATTGCCCGCGGAGCTGACCGTCACGGCCAGGACGCCAGAGGGCGAGATCATGGGCGTGCGCCACCGGGAGCTCGCGGTGGAGGGAGTGCAGTTCCACCCCGAAAGCATCCTGACGCCGCAGGGACCGCGCCTGCTCGGGAATTTCCTGACAGACGGAGCCGGTGATGTCCGCGGCGCGTGATCTGCTCGACCGTTTGCTCGAGCGGCGCAACCTGACCCAACCCGAGGCCGAGGAGCTGCTCGGGGTGCTGGCGGACCCGGCGACCTCTCCCGCCTTCACGGGCGCCGTGCTCGCCGCGATGCGCTCCAAAGGTGTCGTGGCCGACGAAGTGCGTGGCTTCGCTCAGGCGATGCGGCGCCTCGCGCGGCGACCGTCGATTCCCGCTGGGCTTGCCCGCCGTCGATGTCGTCGGTACCGGAGGCGACTGCTCCGGAAGCCTCAACATCTCCACGGGTACCGCGCTGCTGACCGCTGCTTGCGGCGTGCCAGTGGTGAAGCACGGTAACCGCTCCATCTCCAGCCGGGCCGGGAGTGCCGATGTGTTGGAAGCATTGGGGCTGGCGTTGCCGCTCGATGAGGACGTGGCCGGAAAATACCTGGCCGCCTGCAACTTTACATTCCTGTTCGCGCCCTATTACCACCCCGCGACCAAAGCGGTCGCGGCGGTGCGGGCGGCACTCGGTGTGCGCACGATATTCAACATCCTCGGGCCCCTCACCAATCCCGCGGCGCCGCCTTTTCACGTGATCGGCGCCTTCAGCCTCGAGGTTGCCGAGCTCATAGCCCACACGCTCGCCGGCATGCCGCTGGAGCGGGCGTTCGTCCTTCACGGCGCACAGGGATGGGACGAGCCGACGCCGGTCGGCCCTTTCACGCGTGTTCGATGTACGCCCGGGGCACTCGGAGCGCCATACGCGGACGCCGGAGGAGTACGGCCTGCAGCGCTGCGAGCCGGCACGGCTCGCCGGCGGTGACGCCCAACATAACGCCCGCGCCTTGCGCGCCGTGCTCCAGGGCGAGGATCGCGGACCGCATCGCGACTGCCTGCTGTTGGGCGCGGCCCTGGCGCTGGAAGTGACCGGCAACGCCTCGCGGCCGCGCGAGGCGATCGAGCTCGCCGCGGCGGCCATCGACAGCGGCACCGCCGCGCGCGTGCTCGAAGTCCTGGCGACGCCCCGGCTGGAGCCGGCATGAGCGATTTCCTGCAGCAAATGGCGGCCGCCAGTCGGGAGCGGGTTGCCGCGGCGCGCGCTGCTTGCCCCCAGACGGAACTGCTCGCGCGGGCCCTGGCTACGCCGCCGCCGCCGCGGCTGCGCCTGCAGGCCGGCGGCTTCGATCTCATTGCGGAGCTGAAGCTGCGCTCGCCGGCGGCTGGGCGACTCAGGGGTCCGGAGGAGGATGTGGCCGCGCGCGTCACAACCTATGCGCGCGCGGGTGCCGCCGCTGTATCCGTCCTCACCGAGCCGACCCGCTTCGACGGCAGCCTCGATCATCTGCGCATCGCGGCGGAGGCGTTGCGGCCGTTCGCGGTGCCCGCAATGCGCAAGGATTTCCTGGTGGATCCCTACCAGGTCATCGAGGCCCGCGCGGCCGGCGCCGGCGGCGTGCTCGCGATCGTCAGGATGCTGTCCTCGTCCGAGCTCGAGGCGCTGCTGCAACAGGCGCGCGCGCTGGAGCTTTTCGTCCTGCTCGAGGCATTCGATGAGCAGGACCTCGTGCGGCTGGACGGGCTCGTTCGCCGGTTGGGCGGTGAGGGCCTGCTGGCGGGAGTCAACTCGCGCGATCTGCAGACGTTGCAGGTGGTCCCGAGTCGTCTGGAGCAGCTCGCCCGTGGACTGCCGCGCGGAATTCCGCGGGTGGCCGAAAGCGGCGTCGGGTCCGCCGAGGATGCGCGCCGAGTGGCCGCCGCCGGCTATGATCTCGCCCTCGTCGGCAGCGCGCTCATGAGCGGTGACTGACCCGGCCGCGTTGGCGGGCGCCATGCTCGCCGCCGCACGGGCGGCCCGCGCCGACGTCGTCAACAGGTAAGCGACATCATGTGGATCAAGATCTGTGGCCTCACAACCGCGCCGGCCGTCGCAGCGGCTCTGGCGGCGGGTGTCGATGCGATCGGCTTCGTCTTCGCGGATTCCCCGCGCCAGCTGACCCTCGCAGGATGCCGTGGCACTGGCCGCGCCCGCCCGCGGCCGGGTGCGCTGCGTCGCGGTGACACGCCATCCCAGCCAGAGCCATGTCGATGACATTCTCGACGTGTTCCGTCCCGACGTGCTGCAGAGCGATGCCGAGGACCTGAGCGGCATGCGCCTGCCGAACCAGCTCGAGCTGCTTCCGGTCTTTCGTGGCTGGGATCCGCAGCAGACCAAACTTCCCGCGCGTCTGCTCTTCGAGGGGCCGACGAGCGGCAGCGGTACTCCGTGCGACTGGACTACCGCGCAGCGCATGGCGCGCCGGACTCAGCTCGTGCTGGCGGGCGGCCTCGACCCCGACAACGTGGCGATGGCGATCGCCGCGGTTCGGCCCTTCGGCGTCGATGTGTCGAGCGGAGTGGAGGAGCGGCCGGGCGGAAAGAGTCCGGCTGAGGTGGCGCGGTTCGCCGCCGCGGCACGCAGCGCCTTCGAGATGATCCAATCGGAGCAACAGACAGCGTGAACGTGAATGCAGCCAACGATCCGATCGCGTCCCTGATCGCGGGACGCTTCCCAGACGCACGCGGCCGCTTCGGGCCGTTCGGCGGCCGCTACGTGCCGGAGACGCTGATTCCCGCGCTGGATCGCCTGGAGCAGGGCGTACGGCAACACCTGCATGGGACGGCCTTCCAACAGGAGCTGGCGCAGGAGCTGACGAGCTGGGTGGGCCGTCCTACCGCGTTGACATTCGCCGGCCGGCTGTCCGAGCGCTGGGGCGCACGCATCTGGCTGAAGCGCGAAGATCTCGCCCACACCGGCGCGCACAAGATCAACAACGCCCTCGGACAGGCCCTGCTGGCCCGACGGCTCGGCGCCAGGCGCGTCGTGGCGGAGACCGGCGCCGGCCAACACGGCGTCGCCAGCGCGGCGGCCTGCGCGCGGTTGGGGTTGCCCTGCACCGTCTACATGGGCGCCCTGGACATGGAGCGGCAGGCACCGAACGTCGACCGCATGCGCCTCCTGGGTGCGACGGTGGTGGCGGTGACCAGCGGCGATCGGACGCTGCGGGCGGCGATCGATGAGGCGTTGCGCGATTGGGTGTCCGATCCGCTGGAAACCTACTATCTCCTGGGCTCCGCGCTCGGACCGCATCCTTATCCCTACCTGGTGCGCGAGCTGCAGTCCGTCATCGGACGGGAAGCGCGCGCGCAGATCCTGGAGAGAAGCGGCGCTCTGCCCGATGCCGTGATCGCCTGCGTGGGCGGCGGCTCCAACTCCATCGGCGCGTTCCACCCTTTCGTGGCGGATCGCACGGTGGAGCTGATCGGCTATCGAGGCGGGTGGTCGCGGCCCGGGCCTGGGCGACAACGCCGCGACGCTCTCCTTCGGCCGGCCAGGGGTGTTGCACGGCACCTACTCCGTGCTGCTGCAGGATGAGAACGGCCAGATCCAGGAGACCCACTCGGTCTCCGCTGGCCTCGACTATCCGGGTGTCGGGCCCGAGCACGCGCTGCTCGCATCCTGCGGGCGCTCGCGCTATGAGACCGCGAGCGACGCCGCTGCGCTGGAGGCGGTGGCGCGCACTCTGCGAGTGCGAGGGCATCCTGCCCGCGCTCGAGAGTGCGCATGCCCTCGTTGGCGCACAGCGCTGGGCCGCGAGCCACGCCGGCCGCACGGTGCTGGTATGCCTCTCGGGCCGCGGCGACAAGGACATGCCGACATTGCAACAGACATTGTTGTCGGAGAAGCGATGAGCCAAGGGACACGAAAGGATCAGTGCCGCGATCCGCGCCGCGACGGCCCGCGGTGAGCCGGCGCTGGTCGCCTACCTCACCGCGGGCTTTCCCAGCCGCGACGGCTTCAAACAGCATGTGCAGGCGATCGCGGCGGCGGCGGATGTCGTCGAGATCGGGGTGCCCTTCACGGATCCCATGGCCGACGGCGTCACCATCCAACGCGCGAGCCATGCCGCCCTCGCGCAGGGCGTGAGCCTGCGCTGGATCCTGGCACAACTGGAGGGAATGCCGCGCACGCCAGGCGCCACTGCTCCTCATGAGTTATCTCAACCCGCTGCTCGCGTTGGGAGCGGAGACCCTCGCCGTGGCGGGCGCGCGGGCCGGCGTGGCGGGCTTCATCGTTCCCGATCTGCCCTTCGACGAGAGCGCCGAGCTGCGCACCGCCCTGCAGGCGCAAGGGCTGGCGCTGGTGCAGATGGTGACGCCGGTGACCCGGCCGCAGCGCCTCGAGCAGATCTGCGCGAGCAGTCAGGGCTTCGTCTATGCGGTGACCATGACGGGCACGACCGGCAAGAGCGTCGCCGTACCGCCTGAAGTCACGCGCTATCTCGACACCGTGCGCTCCATGTCACCCGTGCCCGTCTGCGCCGGCTTCGGGATTCGCGGCCGCGAGCAGCTCGATCTCCTGCGGGATCACGTCGATGGCGTCGTGATCGGCTCCGCGCTGGTGGAGCTGCTGGAGCAGGGTGGCGATCCGGCGCGCTGGCTGCGGGATCTGCGCAGCGGCGCGACCGGCTAACCGCTCGGGCTGGCCGCGGCGAAATTTCCCGACATCATGCGCACCGTGCGCCAGCCGCCGAACTTGTAGTACAGCGCGCCGAGGACGGCTGCGAGCGCGGAGGAGACGGGGAAGCTCCACCAGATGGCATCCACCTGATACCGGGACTGCAGCAGGTCGGCAAGCGGAAAGCGCACCAGCAGCAGCGAGATGACCATGATGGCGAGCGGCAGCATCACCGCGCCGGTCGCGCGCACGATCGAGAAGACGATCATCGCGATCGCGAAGAACATGTAAGAGGGCGTGGCGATGTGGTTGAGGTGCGCCGCGATGGCCAGCGCCGGGGACCCTGCCGGCAGGAACGGCGCGAAGGCGCGCGGACCGAGAGATCTCGAGCACGATGATCACCGAGCCGGTGATGGCGATGCCATAGAGCGACGCCGATCGCGCGCGATCCTGTTGACCCGGTGCCATTTGCCTGCCCCGACGTTCTGCGCGGCCATGGCGGACACGGCCTGACCGACAGCGAAGGCCGGCATCTGAATGTAGTTCCAGATCTGCAGTGCCGCGCCGTACGCGGCGGCGGTATCGACCCCGAAGCGGTTGACCAGCGAGATCATCAGCAGCCCGCTCACCGACATCACCGAGATCGTGCCGCCCATCGGCAGGCCTTTGCGCAGCAGCGCGCCGGCCAGACTCCAATCGATGCGCAGGAACTTCAGCTCCTCGCCCCGCAGGCAGAGGATGTGCCGGCGCCGGTACAGATGACGCACCATCGCCGTCAGACTGACCGTCTGCGCGATGAACGTGGCCAGGGCGGAGCCGGCGATGCCGAGTCGCGGCACCGGTCCGACACCGAAGATGAAGACCGGGTTCAGGCTGATATCGAGGCCGACGGACAGCATCATGAAATAGAACGGCGTCTTCGAATCGCCGGCCGCGCGCAGCACCGCCATCACGAAGGCATACATGTAGAGCGAAGGCAGCGCGCAGAAGATGACGCGCATGTAGGCGATCGCGAGCGGCAGCGACTGTGCCGGTGTCTTCATGGCGACGAGGATCGCCGGCGACAGAGTCAGCCCGACGATCGCCATCACGACCGAGACTCCGGCGAAGAAGCTCGCGCTGGTACCGACCGCATGGCGCGCGCCGCGGATGTCATTGGCGCCGATGCGCTGGCCGACGAGAATGGTGGCCGCCATCGCGATGCCGAAAGCGATGCCGATCAGCAGGAACATGCACCATGTTGGCGTTCGAGGTGGCGGTGAGCGCCACCTCGCCCAGATACCGTCCCACCCAGATGGAGTTGACCGAGCCGTTGAGGGACTGCAGCACGTTGGCGTAGAGGATGGGCAGCGCGAACTGCACCAGGCCGCGGCTGATGGAGCCTTCGGTGAGCGAGCGCATCAAAACAATCCGTAGACGATGAAGAGCCACAGCGCGCCGATCCCCGCCAGCGTCCACCCCGGCCACGCGGTGCGGCCGAGCGCCAGCCAGATGATGCCGCCGAGCAGAGTTGCCGCCCCGACGATGACCGCATCGCGCCGCTTGTGGCCGCGGCGCAGCTCCGCATGCAACAGCTCGACGGCGGGGGTCTCCACCAGCAGCCGCAGCATCCCACCCTCGGCCCGCTGCAGCGTGCTCTTGAGGATGCCCGGCAACACGCGCGCCACCTCGATCAGCTCCGGCAGCTGCAGGCGCAGGTTGTGGAAGATATGCCGCACGCTCATGCGCTCGCGCATCCACTCGCGCAGGATGGGGGCCGCGGTGTGCCAGACATCCAGCTGCGGATACAGCTCGCGGCCGAGCCCCTCGACGTTGACCAGCGTTTTCTGCAGCAGGATCAGCTGCGGCTGCAGTTCCACGTTGAAGCGGCGCGAGATGTCGAACAGGCGCACCAGCAGGGTGGCAAAGGAGATGTCCTCGAGCGGCCGGTCGAATATCGGCTCGCACACCGTGCGCACGGCCGATTCGATCTCGTCCACCCGTGTACCCGGGGGCACCCACCCCGACTCGACGTGCAGCTCCGCCACGCGGCGGTAGTCGCGGTCGAACACCGCGAGGAAATTGGCGGCGAGGTAGTGTTGATCGCGCGGATCGAGCGTGCCGACGATGCCGAAGTCGACCGCCGCATAGCGCGGCCGCGCCGGGTCCTCGACCAGCACGAAGATGTTGCCCGGATGCATGTCGGCGTGGAAGAAGTTGTGGCGGAACACCTGGGTGAAGAAGATGCGCACGCCGTTTTCGGCCAGCAGCCTGATGTCGGTGCCGAGGGCGCGCAGCCGCTGCATGTCCGAGATCGGGATGCCGTGGATGCGCTCCATCACCATGACGTCCAGGCGGCAGTAGTCCCAATAGACTTCGGGGACGTAGAGCAGATCGGAACCGGCGAAGTTGCGTTTGAGCTGGGAGGCATTGGCGGCTTCGCGCATCAGATCCAGCTCATCGATGACCGTCTTCTCGTACTCCGCCACGATCTCGAGCGGCCGCAGCCGCCGCCCGTCCCGCCAGTAGGTCTGCGCCAGCCTGGCGAGCGCATACAACACCTCGAGGTCGCGCTCGATCGACCCGCGCATGTCCGGTCGCAAGACCTTGACGACCACTTCCCTGCCGTCCGGGAGACGCGCGGCGTGCACCTGCGCAATCGAGGCGGCGGCGAGAGGTTTCTCCTCGAACTCGGAGAACGCTTCCGAGACGGGACGGCCGTAACGGCTCTCCACTATCGCGCGCGCCTCGGCACCCGGGAACGGCGGCACGCGGTCCTGGAGCTTCGCCAGCTCATCGGCGACATCGGTCGGCAGCAGGTCGCGGCGAGTCGAGACCGCCTGGCCGAATTTCACGAAGATGGGGCCGAGCTCCTCGAGCGCGAGTCGTAACCGAACCGCGGGGCTGGCGTTGCGGTGCGGATTCAGCCAGGTGTCGGGGGAGAGATAGAAGAGGAAGCGCAGCGGCGCATAGAGGTGCGTCGCCCGCACGAAATCGTGCAGGCCGTATTTCAACAGCACCCGCTGGATCTGCAGGAGCCGCGCGAGGACGCGCAGCTTCACGGGTCTGACACCGGCGTCACTTGGCCGCGAGCCGCTGCGTCAGCAGCTCGAGGCGCGCATCGAGGCGGTCCACGTCTTCGCGCAACCCGTCCACGCCGCGCAGGAACTGCGCGCCCTCTTCGCGGGATACCAGATCTCCGCGCTCGTGGCTGAAGTACTCACCTGCATCCTTTAATAGCGTCGTGGCTGCGTTGCGGCTCCAATCCAACGCGCCGCGTGCCAGCCGGCCGATGCGATGCGCCGCCACATCGCCGATGAGCAGCGACAGCTCCTCTTCCGGGTCGGGCTTGAGCAACCGCGCCAGCTCGCGGAATTTTTGCGCGAGCTCCGCATCGCCGCGTACCTCGACCTCGCCGCGCGCCAGTGCTGCGTCCCCGGCGCTGCCGCCCAGCGCGAGCAGACTCAACGGGCCGCCTATCACCTCCGCGTCGGCCGGCAGGTTGCCGCCGCGGGTGATGCGCAGCGAGTTGCCGTTGGATTCGATCAACAGCCGAGCCATCGCCGACGCCGCGATCGCGATGCGCCGCCCGGCAAGCTCCGCGCACAGCTGCTGCGCGCGCGGCGAGCGGGGAAGTCCGCGGTTGAGAACGTTCTCGAGCGTGGCGGTCAGCATCGATCGGTCCGTCAGTACTTGTAGGCGCGGTGCACCGCGACGATGCCCCCGGAGAGGTTGTGATACCGGCAGCCCTCGAGCCCGGCGGCGCGCATCATCTCGAGCAGCGCCTCCTGGCCCGGATGCATGCGGATGGACTCCGCCAGATAGCGATAGCTCGCCTCGTCCCGGGCCACGATCCGGCCGAGGAGCGGCAGCACGCGGAAGGAATAGACGTCGTAGAGCTGCCCCAGCCCGGGCGCCACGGGGTGGGAGAACTCCAGCACCAGCAGCTGGCCGCCGGGCTTGAGCACCCGCCGCATGGCCGCGAGCGCGGCGCGCTTGTCGGTGACGTTGCGCAGGCCGAAGCCGATGGTGATGCAGTCGAAGCTGTCATCGGGAAAAGGCAGGCGCTCCGCGTTCGCCTGGACATAGTGCACATTGCCGACGACGCCGCGATCCGTCAGGCGATCGCGCCCGCGGCTCAGCATCGCGGAGTTGATGTCGCTCAGCACGACCACACCCCGGTCCCCCACCTGCCGCGCGAGGCCCGCGGCCAGGTCGCCGGTGCCGCCCGCGACGTCGAGCGCGCGCTGCCCCGGCCGTAAACCCGTGAGCGACAAGGTAAAACTCTTCCATAGCCGGTGCGCGCCGCCCGACATCAGGTCGTTCATCAGGTCGTAATTGCTCGCGACGGAGTCGAAGACGCCGCGTACCCGGCGCGCTTTGTCGCGCCAGGACACACGCTCATAGCCGAAGTCGGTGGATCGGGGGTCGGTCATCGTTTCGCTGGGTAGAGGGCCGGATCGCGGGTCAATAGGTATTGTATCTTCTTGCTTTTTGGACCACATACTGCGCAGAATCCGGCCCGGTAATGGGGGTCTTGTGAACTAAAAGGCCGGGCAGTGGTCACACACTGTCCGGCTTTTTATTTCCACGGGTATGGGCGGCCCTCCGCGCCAGGTATTTGGCCCATTTCTCCTGCTGGTCGCGCCCGAGCTCGAACAGATATTTCCAGGTGTAGAGGCCCGTGTCGTGGCCGTCGTCGAAGACCAGCTTCACGGCGTACTGCCCCACCGGCTCGATGGCGCGAACGCCGACCGCCTCTTTCCCCAGCACCAGGGTTTCCTGTCCGGGGCCATGACCCTTGACCTCCGCCGAGGGGGAATACACCCGCAGGTACTCGAAGGGCAGCTCGAAACGGAGGCCCTCCTCGAAGGTCACCTCGAGCAGGCGGGCTGCACGGCGCAGCTTGATTTCCAGAGGCTGGGGGTCGTCCGACATGGGGCTGGGTCGAAAAAGCTACTCGGCTGGCCGCCGAAACGGCCGCAGGCCGGTTTCAGCCAATCCAATATGCACTATTATGGACGTCCCTGCTCCAGCAGCGGTACATCGTGGAAGCTACAGATACCAGCCATCCCGACTACTATCACCGTGTGGTCGATTGCCAGTGGGCCTGTCCGGCCCATACCGACGTCCCCGAGTACATCCGGCTGATCGCCCAGGGGCGCTTCACCGAAGCGTACCTCGTCAATCGGCACTCCAATGTCTTTCCGGGCATCCTCGGACGCGTCTGTGACCGTCCATGCGAGCCGGCATGCCGCCGCGGGCGGGTCGAGGCCAAGCCGGTCGCTATCTGCCGCCTGAAGCGCGTCGCAGCCGACAACCGCGACGACGTCACCGGCAAGCTCCCGCCCATCCCAAGGATCAAGAACGGCAAGCGCATCGCCTGCATCGGCGCCGGCTGCGCCTCGCTCACGGTTGCCAATGACCTGATGCCTCTGGGCTATGAGGTCACGATCTTCGAGCAGTACGGCGAGCCAGGCGGCCTGATGCGCACCAACATCCCCTCCTTCCGCCTGCCGCAGAGCGTGCTCGAGGAGGAGATCCGGATGATCGTGGACATGGGCGTCGACCTCAGGCTGGGGTCGCGCATCGCCAGCATGAAGGAACTGCTCACGAACGGCGGTTTCGACGCGGTGTTCGTCGGCTCCGGGGCGCCCAAAGGCAAGAACCTCGAGATTCCCGGCCGCGCCGAGGCGGCCGCCAACATCCACATCGGCATCGACTGGCTGGAGTCGGTGGCCTTCGGGCACATCGACCGCATCGGGGAGCGAGTACTCATCATCGGTGTCGGCAATACGGCGATGGACTGCTGCCGCACGAGCCTGCGGCTCGGCGCCAAACAGGTGAAGGTGATGGCGCGCAAGCCGCGCGGCTTCTTCAAGGCTTCGGAATGGGAGCTCGAGGATGCCGAGGAGGAAAGCGTCGAGATCGTGATCAACCGCTCGCCCAAGGCGTTCATCATGGAGGGCGGCCGTCTGGTCGGAATGAATTTCGACCGCATGGAATATGACCTCGATGCGCGCGGGCGCATCACCGCCGAGCGGCTGCTGGGAGAGGAATTCATCGCGGCCGACGACGTCATCCTCGCGATCGGGCAGGAGAACGCGTTCCCCTGGATCGAAGGCGATCTCGGAATCGAGTTCGACAAGTGGCACGTGCCGAAGGTCGACCCGGTGACTTTTCAGTCCACCCGGGCCGGCGTCTTCTTCGGCGGCGATTCCGCGTTCGGCCCGAAGAACATCATCTGGGCGGTGGAGCACGGCCACCAGGCCGCCATTTCCATTCACCGGCACTGCCTGGGTGAGCCCATCAGTGAGCGCCTGGCGCCGGGGGTCAATCTGCAGAGCCGCAAGATGGGCATGCACGAGTGGTCGTATTCCAACGACTACACTCCGGTCGAGCGCCGACTGATGCCGCACGTCTCCCTCAAGGAGCGCTTCAAGAAGCTCAACATCGAGGTCGAGCTCGGCTTCACCGCGGAGCAGGCTGCGCAGGAAGTGCAGCGCTGCCTCAATTGCGACGTGCAGACCGTCTTCAGCGCCAAGCTCTGCATCGAGTGCGACGCCTGCCTCGACATCTGTCCCGTCGACTGTCTCACCATCACCGTCAACGGCCCGGAGCAGGAGCTGCGCGAGCGCCTCAAGGTTGCGGCCCGCAACCTCGCTCAGCCGCTCTACGTGTCGGGACCACTACCGCAAACGGCGCGTGTGATGGTCAAGGACGAGGACCTCTGTGTGCACTGCGGCCTGTGCGCCGAGCGTTGCCCGACAGCCGCCTGGGACATGCAGAAATCCCTGGTTCACTGGCCGCAGGCCGAGGATGAGGCGCGGACGACGATGCAAGCCCGGAAGCCGAAGATCGCCTGAACCAACCATGAGCCGAATCAACGATTTCACGCTCAAGATCGCCACGGTGAACGGCACCGGCTCGGCGAGCGCCAATACGCTGCTCATGAAGTCCATCTTCCGCAGCGGCATTCCCGTGATGGGCAAGAACTACTTCCCGTCCAACATCCAGGGGCTGCCCACCTGGTACGAGATCCGGGTTTCCCGCGAGGGGCACCTCGCCCGCTCCGGCGCGGTCGATCTCATGGTCGCGATGAACGCCGAGACCTACTCGCGCGACGTCAAGGAAGTCGCGCCCGGCGGCTATCTGGTGTACGACTCCACCTGGCCGCGTCCGGCGCTGCTCGGCCGCTCCGACATCACGGTGCTCGGCGCACCGCTCGCCAGGATGTGCAACGAGAGCTTCGACGGCGTGCGCACGCGCATTCTGATGAAGAACATCTGCTACGCGGGCGTGCTGGCGGCGCTGTTGGATCTCGATCTCGAGCGCATCCGCGAGCTGCTGGCCGAAACGTACGCCAAGAAGCCGCAGCTGGTCGACGAGCAATATGAAGGCGATCGCGCTCGGCCATGACTACGCGCGGCAGAATTTCCCGTGTCCGCTGCCTCTCAAGGTCGAGAAGATGGACCGGACCGCCGGCCACGTCATGATCGACGGCAACACCGCCGCAGCGCTCGGCTGCGTCTTTGGGGGCGCGACCGTCGCCGCGTGGTACCCGATCACGCCGTCGACCTCGCTCATGGATGCCTTCAAGGGCTTCTGCGACCGCACGCGTGTCGACGCGCAGACCGGGGCCAAGCGCTTCGCCTTCATCCAGGCGGAGGACGAGCTGGCCGCCATCGGCATGGTGATCGGCGCCTCGTGGAATGGCTGCCGCGCTTTCACCGCGACGTCCGGCCCGGGCATCTCCCTGATGAACGAGTTCCTCGGGTTGGCCTATTACGCCGAGATCCCGGCCGTCGTGTTCGATGTGCAACGCGTGGGTCCTTCTACGGGCATGCCGACGCGCACCCAACAGTGTGACCTGATGGAGTGTGCGTACGCCTCCCACGGCGATACGCGCCACGTCTGCCTGTATCCGGCCAACCCCGAGGAGTGCTTCTACATGGCCGCGCAGGCGCTGGACCTGGCGGAGCGGCTGGAGACGCCGGTGATGGTGCTGTCGGATCTGGACATCGGCATGAACGACTGGATGTGCCGCGACCTCAAGTGGGATGACGCCTACCGGCCCGACCGCGGCAAGATGTTGGACCTGGCGCAGATCGAGAAGCTGGAGAAATTTCAGCGTTACCTCGACAAGGACGGCGACGGCATTCCGTACCGCACTCTGCCGGGCGTGCATCCCAAGGGAGCCTGGTTCGCGCGCGGCTCCGGACATTCGCAGTACGGCACGTACACGGAGGATTCGACGGAGTACCAGATCGTCCTCGACCGGCTGATGAAGAAATGGGACACCGCCAAGCGGCTGGTGCCGCGGGCCATCATCGATGCCACGGCGGGCAGCGACATCGGCATCGTCTCGATCGGAAGCTGCGACAGTGCGATTCACGAGGCGCTCGCGATCCTCAAGCGACAGGGCGTCGGCGTGAACTACATGCGCGTGCGCTCCTTCCCCTTCAGCGAGGACGTGGAGCGGTTTCTCGCCGCGCACCGCCTGCTCTTCGTCGTGGAGCAGAACCGGGACGCGCAGTTTCGTGCGCTGCTGACTCTGGAGACCGCGGTGGAGAAGTCGAAGCTGCGCTCACTCCTGCACTACAACGGGCTTCCCATCTCCTCGAGCTTCATCGTCGAGGGCATCCTCGCCGAAGGCGAGGTGCGCCGGGACAGGATGCCCGCGCCGGGGGCCCAACCGCCACGGACTGCCAGTGGCACGGCCTGAGCCGGACACACACTCATGACTTTCATCGCCAAACCGAAGGTCGTCCATCCTTCCCTGCCGCGCAACGCGCTCGGCATGGTCCGTCGCGATTACGAGGGATCGCTCTCGACGCTGTGCGCCGGCTGCGGCCACGACTCGATCACCGCCGCCATCGTGGAGGCGTGCTGGCACCAGTCGCTCGAGCCGCAGAACGTGGTCAAGCTCTCCGGGATCGGCTGCTCCTCGAAGACCACGGCCTACTTCGTCAGCGGCGGCCACGGATTCAACTCCGTGCACGGCCGGATGCCTTCCATTGCGACCGGAGCCAACGCCGCCAACAGACGACTCACCTACATTGGCGTCTCGGGTGACGGCGACACGCTTTCGATCGGCCTCGGCCAGTTCTGTCACGCCATCCGCCGTAACCTCGACATGCTCTACATCATCGAGAACAACGGCGTCTACGGGCTCACCAAGGGTCAGTTCTCCGCCTCCGCGGACATCGGCAGCAAGGCGAAGAAGGGCGAGACCAACTGTCCAGCCGCCCATCGATCCGGTGTTGCTCGCCATGACGCTCGGCGCATCCTTCGTGGCGCGCAGTTTCTCCGGCGACAAGCAGCAGCTCGTGCCCCTCATCGAGGCTGGCCTGAGGCATCGCGGCTTCGCCCTGATCGATGTCCTTTCCCCCTGCGTCACCTTCAACGACCACGAGGGCTCGACCAAGAGCTACGCCTACACCCGCGAGCACTACGAGCCGGCGGTCCAGGCCGACTTCGTGCCGCCGGAGCGGGAGATCACGGCCGAATACAGCGCCGGCGAGTCACTGGCGGTCACCATGCACGACGGCAGCCGCATCGTGTTGCGCAAGCTGGACGAGGCCTATGACCCCACCGACAGGGGGTTGGCGCAGGCCAGGGTGCAGGAGCGCCTGAAGTCCGGGGAGTACCTGACCGGGCTGCTGTATGTCGATCGCCGACTCGCGAGGGGGGAAGGCGGGAGTTCCACCAGGTCAACGGCACCCCCGAGGAGCCGCTGAACAGCCTGCCCTACGAGGTGCTGTCGCCCGGGTCCAAGGGCCTGGCCAGGATCCTGGCCCGTTATCGCTAACTGCACGCGCCAGGCAAACACCCCGCTTGTATCTCATCTGGGACCTAGGGTATCGTGCGCCACCGGTCCGTGACCTTTCCCTTTCCCTGCCGCCTGCCGCCCGCCTTGCACTCGGGACCGGCTTCCGAGTCTGAGAAAAGCCGAATCGTTCCCGGCCAGGTCATATCGTTTCTTGGAGTTTGATTGCATGACGAAGATCTACGTCGGAAACCTTCCGTTTTCGGCCACTGAGAGTGAGGTCCGTGAACTGTTTGCGCAGCACGGCACCGTCGAGTCCGTAAGCCTCATCACCGACCGGGACACCGGCCGGCCCCGCGGCTTCGGATTCGTGGAGATGGCGCGAGCCGATGCGTCCAAGGCCATTCAGCAGCCTGAATGGCAAGGACCTCGGCGGACGGCCCCTGCGGGTAAATGAGGCGCAGGAGCGCACCGGCGGCGGCGGCGGCGGACGGGACGGCGGCGGACGGGGCGGCGGCGCTCCGAAGCGCTGGTAAGCAGCCGAACTGACAGGCCGGCCCGCCTGGGGGCCGGCCTTTTTCTTTGGGCTGACGTCAGTAGGTTGCGGAGCCTACGGCGTAGCGCACGCTCAACTGTGCCTGGTCGTCGGTGACGGGGCCATAGTTGCCCGTGTCCTCCCCCCAGCTGTAGGCGCTGCTGGTCACCCGCAGCAGCTCCAAAGTGGCCGACCAGCTCCTGTTTGCATCGAACACGTAGGCGATGGTCCAGGCGTGACCGCTTTGCGCGCCGTCAGGCTCCGCGTTGCGGCTGTCGACCTCGAAGCGGTCGTAGCGGGCGCTGAGCATCTGGCGTCCCCAGCTTTTCGACAGCAGCAGATAACTGGCGTCGAACGGCCACTCGAGGGTATTTCCGCCCGGGGCGATCGACGTCTGTCCGGACATCCACTGGGCGATCACAGTCCAGCCTGGGCCGTACTCCAGCCGCGCGCCCGCGCTGTTGAAAACGGTGTGCCACGCTAAAACGTGTGCGACGGCGTCGGCAGACGACGGATCCGCCCGGTTGTCGTACCGCAGCGCCGTGATCAGCAGGCGCCCCGGATCGTCCAGGTCCAGGCCGCCGTAGTAGCCCGCGCGTCCGTCGATTTCGCTGAATGGTTGCAGGTACGCGCCCGCGGGGCTCTCCATTCTGCCGACGGTATCGAACAGCGGCGTCTGGCGATCGTCGAATATGAAACCGCCGTCGGCAAGCGCCGCGCCCGCGCCCTCATTCCAACCGAAGACTCCCGCGACGGCGCCGATGTCGAACGGCAAGCCGCTGCGCGTGCCGAGCCAGTCGACCTTGCTCTCCACACCAAGGGTGCGCAACTCCTCGGCGATCCAGCTGTTCAGCGCCGAGTATGACAGCGTGTAGGGAGACGCCCACCCTCCGGCCCTGTTCTCCAGCGAGATCGGAGCGTAAAACGCGCCGGCCTTGACTCGCACCCGCAAGCGGTTGCTCGGGTAGGGCCGGTACTGCAGATACGCTTCAGTCAACCCGAATGGATGCACGTACGAGTGGTCCCAGGCGGAGGCGTCGATATGCACTCGCCACACCTCACCGAGAGCCGTGTCGAAGGCCAAGCGCAAGCGCCCCAGCTGCAACGGAAACTGGTGTCGGCTGAATCGTGTCGGGCTATAGCCGCCGTCGAGCGTCGAAGTCGTGGCATCGGAGGCCACAGTGCGTAGGTCGAGGTCCAATTCCCAGTCGCTGGCGTGAGCAGCCGTGGCGGCCAGTAGTGCGGCCGCGGCGACTGCCAACAGTGTCGGCAGCGCGCGCATCAGTAGCTGTCCCAGGAGGGCGAGCCGCCTTCCATGGGTGCTGGCCGCAGGGGCTTGGTCAGCTGCAGCGTCAGCTCCGCCCGGTCGCCGGTATCGATGGACAGCTCGCGAACGAGTGTTGGCGTCGGTTCGCGCATCCGCGGATGCCAGACCGTGATCTGGTAACGGCCTGCGGGCAATTGAGTCGACCAGGCGCCGCTCGCATCGGTGGTGCCAAAGAAAGGCGCGTCCGTCACATCGATGTAGCCGATCATCCAATCATGGATGTTGCAGCCGAGGATGACGATGCCGGTTTGATCGAACAGCACCGGCGGGTAGGGCTTGCCGCGGTACAGCGGTAGCTGGAAGCGCTTGGCCGCGGAGAACGAGTAGATCTGGTGGCTCACCGAATCGCTGTTGGGAAACGACACGGTCGATCCCAGGGCGACGACCACCACCTCGGGGACGAACATGCGATGCATCTGGTCCATGGCCGCGTGGACCGGCGCGGGCGGGGGCAGCTTGCGGCCTATCGGCTGCACGGTGACCACGGCATCGGACAGGGGAAGACCGTCCGGCAGCTGTACTGCTATGGCAAGGGTCGCGGCCGACGCCGGGGGAGCGCGCAGGAACGCACAGGCCAACACCATGGCGGCGATAGCCACGGCAATGGCGGTGCGTAATGCGCGGCTCGAGCGTGCGGAAAGTCTCATTCCTTCTACCAGTTGCTCGCGCCGGGATCCGGCGGCGCTTACGATGCAGTCTATTCGAGCGGATCCAATGGGCAGTTTCCGCAAACGACTTCTCGTGCTGATCATCGGTCTGGCGGTTCTAACCCAGACTGTGACGCTGTTTGCAGTGCTGGCGAGTACCGCGCGCAATGTGGAGGCGCGGGGCGCCGAGCAGCTGAGCGCGGCCGGCTCCTTCGTGGACCAGCTGATCCGCTACCGGGCGGAGCAGCTGGCAAGCGCCGTGGCGGTGCTGGCGGAGGATTTCGGCTTTCGCGAAGCGGTGGCGAGCGGCGATGGCCCGACGATGCTCTCCGCCGCCGGAAACAATGCCCGGCGGATCGGCGCCGATCTGGTGCTGCTGATCGATACGCACGGCCGGGTGCTGGCAACGAACGCGCCATCCGATGCCCACGTCGGCTCTTCCATCGGCGGCCTGCTGCTCGGAGAGTCCGGCGGCGCCATGACCGCCCGCAGTTCATGGTGCTGGGCCGGCGGACCTACCAGTTCTTTCTCGCGCCGGTGCGCACGCCGGAGATCATCGCCTGGATCGCCATGGGATTCGAGGTCGACGATGCGCTGGCGCGCAAGATCCGCGACCTTGCCGGCGTAGGAAGTGACACTCGGGCGGTGGCCGCGGCCGACTGCGCGGCATCGACGCGCGTCGCCTCGAGCCTGCCGCCAGGCCGCGACGGTGCGATTCCGAGCTATCTGACTTTCGTGCAGCGGATCGACTCGCGCGGCGAGCCGGTCGAAGCGATCCTGCAGAAGCCGATGGCCGCCGTGCTGGCGCCATATCGCGAGCTGCGTTACTCGCTTCTGTTCATCGACGGCGTGACCATCGTCCTCGCCGCGGTGATCGGCATGATCCTCGGACGCAGCGCGACCCGCCCGCTCGGGGAATTGTTGCGCGCGGCACAGCGCATCCAGCAAGGCCGCTACGACACGGCGGTGACGGCATCCGGCGGCGAGGAATTCCGCAGCCTGGCGGTGACATTCAATACCATGCAGCGCACCATCGCGGACCGCGAGGCGGATATCACGCGGCATGCGTTTTACGACTCCCTGACGGATCTTCCCAACCGCGCGCTGGCGGAGCGCCGGCTGGAGGAGTTGCTGCGCGGCGGCCAGCCTGCGCCGCCTCTCGCGCTCATCCTGATCCTGGTCGGCAGCGTGCGCGAAGTGAACGCCACATTCGGGCACGAGGTCGGCGACGAGGTGCTGCGCGAAGCGGCGCGGCGGCTGGCCGCAACGTGCTGCCGCAGCATGTCATTGCCCGCCTCGGCGAGAGTCAGTTTCTCATCATTGCGCCGGGATTCACCGCCGAGCGCGCCCGCATCTACGTCGACCAGCTCGCCGGGGCGCTGCGCGGCGGCTTCCACCTTTCCGGCATGACACTCGATCTCGGTGTCACTTCCGGGATTTGCGTCTATCCCGAGCACGGCCACAGTGCCCAGGACCTGCTGCGCCGGGTGCAGGTCGCCCTGGAGGATGCCGCCGATACCCGGCTGCGCATCGCGAGCTACGAGCCCGGCCGGGACGAGAAGCACCGGCGCCGGCTGACACTCATTGCCGGCCTGTACGCCGCGATCGAGAACGACCAGCTGACACTCAATTATCAGCCGAAGGTCGATGTGGCGACCCGCTGTGTGAAGAGCCTGGAGGCGCTGGTCCGGTGGCAGCACGCGATGCTCGGAGCGGTGTCACCGGGAGAGTTCGTGCCGCTCGCGGAGAGCGCGGGCGCCTCCAGGATGCTGACCAACTGGGTGCTCGGGGCAGCCATACGGCAGCTGGCGGCATGGCGCCGTGACGGTCTGCTGGTGGAGCTCGCGGTCAACCTGTCGGCACCGGATATTCTCGACCCGCACCTCGGCGACGGGATCCTGGCCATGCTCGCGGAGCAGCAGGTTGAGCCGCGGGCCCTGCTGCTCGAGATCACGGAAAGCGCCGTGATGCGCGATCCGGAGCTTGCCGCCCGGCACATGCAGCCCCTGCGGGCGGCGGGCGTGCGCTTCTCGCTCGATGACTTCGGCACCGGGTCATTCGTCGCTGTCGCTTCTCGGCAGACTGCCGGTGGACGAGCTGAAGATCGACCGCTCGTTCATCTCCCAGGCCCTCTCCGGCGAGGGCGCGGTAGCGATAGTGGCCTCGACCATCGCGCTTGCTCACGGCATGGGCCTCAACGTGTGGCGGAGGGTGTCGAAAAGGCGGAAGCCTGGAACCTCCTCAAGCAGCTGCATTGCGATTGTGCTCAGGGATACCTCATCAGCCCGCCCATGCCGGCCGCCGCCGTACCGGCATTCGTGCGGCAGGCCAACGATCTTCTGCCGGCCTCGGACTCGACCGTCATGCAGATCCGCGCCCTGGAGAAGCTGGCCGGGTCTGCCAAGTCCTGAGCCGCCTCACTTGCTTTCGCACCGCCACCCCGTAGACTGCCGCCGGTTCCAGAGGCTTAGCTAGCGAGGCAGGTACATGGGCAAGGGCGATCAGAGGTCCCGGCGAGGCAAGATCTACCGGGGCTCTTTCGGCAAATCACGCGCCAAGGACCCGGCCAAGAAGAAAAAGCGCGCCCGGCCAAGAAGTAGTACGCGCTCGCGGCGAGGGTCACCCCCGGCAAGGCGGCCTGAGGTGGAACGGTGCTTGCGACACCGCGCCTCCGACTGACGAGTCCTTTTAGAGGTGACCCTTATGAATCGCAGCTTGCCGTTGCTATGCGCCGCCGCGCTCGCGCTGTCCCTGGGCGCATGCTCGCACCAATCGACCAGCCCGAACGACGACTTCGACGAGCTCCCCGTCCAGCGAATCGTCGAGCCCGAGCACGCCCCCGCCCGATCAGCAGGCGACGCCGCCCGCCACACCCGAGCTCGCAGCCCGGAGGCGCGCCGGAGCAGAACCCGCCGCCGCCGCCGCCGAGCACCAACCCGAACCCCGGCTCGCCGCCTCCGGCCAACGGGACCACCCCGCCGCCGTCGCAGAACAACGGCAATCCGCCGCAGCAATAATCTAGAATCGCTGGCTGGCGCCCGGTCGCGGAACCGGGCGCCCACCGCGTTGACGCTCCGTGCGGGAGCGCCGAATCGATCAGAAATGAAGCGAGCATGACTTCGGACTCGCCCCTCGGCTATGCCCGTTGGCGGCCCCATCCCTGGCACGGGCTCGATCCCGGGCCCGAATGCCCCCGTGTGGTCAATGCTTTCATCGAGATCACGCCCTTCGACCTCATGAAATACGAAGTCGACAAGGCCACGGGCTATCTGCGGGTGGACCGCCCGCAGCGCACCTCGTCCCATCCGCCGTCGCTCTATGGCTTCGTGCCCCAGACCTATTGCGGGGAGCGGGTGCGGCGTCTCGCGCAAGACTGCGATCGCGGTGATGGTGATCCACTCGACATCTGCGTCATCAGCGAGCGGCCGATCACCCACTCGGAAATCCTCCTGCGCGCGCGGGTCGTCGGCGGCCTCAAGATCATCGACCGGGGCGAAGCCGACGACAAGATCGTCGCCGTGTTGGATGGCGATTACATCTGGGGCGATGCGAGTGACATCGCCGACGTGCCCGCCGCGCTTCTGGAGCGGCTGGAGCACTATTTCTCGACCTACAAGCTGGTGCCTGGCGAGCCCGCCAAGATCGTGGTCGTCGGCCGCTACGGCTACGAGCACGCGGCCCGGGTGATCACCGCCGCGATCGAGGATTATCGGGAAATGATCGGCCCGATGAGCGCGGAGAAGAACGGCTCCGGCAGCCGCTGATCCGGGGCGTGGCCAGGGAATGAAGCGCCGGAGCGAGTACCCACCGATCGCGGACTACGCGCTCATCGGCGATTGTCATTCCGCGGCGCTCGTTTCCCGTCAGGGCTCGATCGACTGGTGCTGCCTGCCGCGGTTCGATTCCGACAGCTGCTTCGGACGGCTGCTCGACTGGAACAACGGCGGCTATTTCCAGATCTGTCCGCTGGGGCGTTTCAGCTCGCGCCGCGAGTACCGCGAGAGGAGCCTGGTGTTGGTCACCACCTTTCGCGCAGCCGGCGGCGAGGCGCGGCTGATCGATTTCTTCGCCATGCGCAGCGGCGGCCGGCAGCGTCCGCGCCGCGAGATCGTGCGGATCGTCGAAGGTGTCAGCGGCCGGCTGCGGTTGCAGGTCAGGTTCGTGCCGCGGCTCGACTTCGGCGAGGTGAAGCCGTGGATCCGCCCGTGTTCCGGGAACGCCCATGTCGCGGTGGGCAGCAACGCCGGGCTCACGATTTTCGGCGATGCGCCGCTCCATGCCGGCAGCGATCACGACCTCGAGGGAGTCATCGAGGTCAACGCCGGCTCGCGCCATCACTTCGGGTTGCAGTTCCTGGATCCGGAAGAGTCCGAGCAGCGGATCGGCGGCGACAAGGAGCTGGCTCAGCTCGGGGATCACTACCAGGAAACGCTGCGCTGGTGGCGGGATTGGGCGGCGAAGATCAAAGATCGCAGATGGGCGGGACGACGCCAAGGGCGGCGGGCCGCATAAGAAGCGCGCGCGAGGCACGGCCATCGCGCGCTCGGCCGTGGTGTTGAAGGCTCTCTGTTACGCCCCGACCGGCGCCATCATCGCGGCGCCCACGACCTCGTTGCCGGAGCAGATCGGCGGCGAGCGCAACTGGGACTACCGCTACTGCTGGCTGCGCGACTCCATCTTCACCGTGCACGCGTTGAGCAATCTCGGCTTGCGGTCCGAGGCGCAGGGGATGCGGCGTTTCATCCAGCGCACCGCCTCGGGCAACGCGCAGCGAGCTGCAGGTGCTCTATGCGGTCGACGGCAAACGCCGCTTGCCGGAGATCCGCTTGCCCAACCTCGATGGCTGGCGCGGCTCGCGTCCGGTGCGTATCGGCAATGGTGCGGCGCAACAGTTCCAGGCCGACATGTATGGTCTGGTGATGGAGCTGTCGTGGCGCTGGAGCGAGCACGGCGAGCAGCCGGACGAGACCTACTGGGGGTTTCTCACCGCCATCGTGGAGGTGGCGATCGCCCGGCGCCATCTGCCGGATCGCGGCATCTGGGAGGTCCGCTCGCGCCCGAAGCACTTCGTGCACTCGAAGGTCATGTGCTGGGCGGCGGTCGACGGCGGCATTGCCCTCGCCGAGCGGTACGGGCTGCCGGCGCCGCTCGACCGTTGGCGCGCGGAGCTCGATGGCATGCGCAAGGATATCGAGCGCCGCGGCTATGACCGCAAGCGGGGTGTCTTTGTCCGCAACTACGGCAGCACGGATCTGGACGCGGCGCTGCTGCTGCTGCCCGCGGTCGATTTCGTGGCCTGGGATGACGAGCGCATGGTGCGCACGGCCGAAGCGATCCGCAGAGAGCTGTCGCGCGATGGGCTGGTGCAGCGGTACCAGGCCCAGGACGGGCTGCGCGGCAGAGAGGGAGTGTTTGTTCCCTGCACTTTCTGGCTGGCGGAGTGCCTGGCGCACCAGCATCGGCGCGCGGCGGCGCGACGGGCTTTCAACCGGGCGTGCCGCTGCGCCAACGATCTCGGCCTGTTCGCCGAGGAGTTCGACCCCAGGCACGGCGAGATGTTGGGAAATTTTCCACAGGGATTGACCCATCTGGCGCATGTATCGGCAGCGTTGGCGCTCGAGCAGCCGCCCAAGAAGCCGAAAGCGGGCCGCTGACCTCAAGCGGATGCGCCGCGAGCCTGAGCGGGCGGCGTGCCATAGACCCGCTTCCAGGCGCGGCGAAACTGCCTCGCCGACCTGAACCCCGTGCGCTCCGCCACGTTCTCCATGTCGAGCTGCGAGCCGATGACCAGCTCATGAGCCAACGCGATCCTTATGCGGTTCACATAGTCGGTTACGCTCGTCCCGCTATGCGCGCTGAACAGACGCGACAGGTTGCGCGGACTGGTGCCGGCGATCCTTGCCAGCGCCGCCACCGACCAGTCTTCGGCTGGATTCGCCGCGATGGCATCCTGGGCGCGGTGGATCGCGGGATGGATGTGATTGCGCCCTTCGAGCCAGGGCGACAGTTGCGGGTCGGATCCGCCGCGCCGCAGATACACGACGAGGTAGCGCGCGACTGCAAGCGCCGTGGCATGACCGGCCTCCGCTGCCACGAAATGCAGCATCAGGTCGATGCCCGCCGTAATTCCGGCGCTGGTCAGCCGCTCGCCATCCTCCACGAACAGTCGGTTCTCGCGCACGTGCGCAGTAGGCGCCAGCCGCTTCAGGTCGGCAATCGAACCATGATGAGTGGTGCACTCATATCCGTCGAGTAGACCGGCGCGCGCGGCCAGCAAAGCGCCGGAACAGATCGTCAACAGCCGAATGCCGGGATGAATGGCGGTGCGCAGCCAAGTCACAATCCGTGCGTCCAGCCGCCGCTCCTGTTCTCGAATACGGACGCCGGAACCGAGTGGCTCATCGACGTTGCCGCTCACGATGACCACCGCGCTCTGCGGCAACGACTCCGGCAACGGCCCGATGCCCGATAGGTCGAGACCGATCGAGCTGCCGAGCTTCGGCGCAGGACCGACGTAGGTCACGTCGAACAGCAGGCCTGTCTGTTCGAGATTCGCCTTGCGCAGTACCTCGATCGGGCCGGCAATATCCAACAGCAACGCCCGCGGCGGAACCACCAGGAAAATGGCAACCCGTCTGCGCGCGGCCGCCGGCATCAGGCGGCAGCCTTGTCCCGAACCGCCGCCAAAGCCTGCTCCACACTCACGATGCGTGCGAAACGATCGGCAAGCACCAGCTCGGTGCGGGAGCGGATTTCGGCGGCACTCCATTGCCTGCCGATCGCATCCGTCATGGCAAAGGTCAGCGTCGCCTCGCTGACGTAGTCCACCTCATAGCCCAGATCGGAAGCGTGGCGGGCTGTCGTCTCGCAGCATTGCTCGGTGCGGATTCCAGACACGATCACTCGGGCAATGTTGTTCGCCGTCAGCCACACATCGAGGCCTGAGGCTACGAGCGCGCTGTGGCGGGTCTTCTTGAAGACAGCGTCGGCCTCGACCCGCAAGGGCGCAAGGGTCTTCACGAAGCCCGATGCTTCGGAGAACGCGCCACTCTGCTCGACGTGGAATATCTGCACCAGCGCAATACCTGATGCGCGCGCGCCGTCAATAAGGGCTTGCTGGTGCTCGATGTAGACGGGCAGCTCCTCATTGCGGAAATAGGGCCGGTGGCGGAACGATTCCTGGGCATCGATCACCAGTAAAGCTGTTTGGGCTGACATTTCAGGCCCCTCGTTGCATGATATGTGCCACATCGTAGCCGCTGCCAAAAGGCTCGAATACGTCATTTCCGGACCGGAATGGGACAATTCGCGCCAGTTGGCTTCCGGGCATCGTCGCACCGCGGCGCTATTGGGGCAGGTGCGCGTCGGCAGCGCCGTGCTCCGGCAGCGGCCGAAGCCGAGGCCGCGCTCGGGTTAGGCATCGCGGCACGACGGTTGCGCTCCAACCGGTATGCTTGACACTACGGCCTGGCTCAGCCGCCGCGTTCGCGATATCTGGGCCCTGACGAAGGATGCGGCCAATGGCTGGAACGTGCATCGCGCCTCCCGCATCGGCGCGGCGCTCGCCTTCTACACCGTGTTCTCCCTTGGGCCGATCCTGCTGCTCGCGGTCGCGGTGGCCGGGTTTTTCTTCGGGCAGCACGCGGCCCGGAGCGAGATCCATCAGCAGATCGGCACCCTGATCGGGGCCAAGGCCGCCACCGAGGTGGAGACAGTGCTGCAGAGGGCGCATCATCCGGCCGCCGGGATCGTGGCCACGGCCATCAGTGTCATCACCCTGTTGTTCAGCGCCGATGTAGCCTTGGTGGAGCTGAAATCCGGGCTGGACGAGATCTGGAGCGTGCAGTCCCAGTCGCGGCGGTGGTACTGGGAGTATCTGCAAAGCCGGCTGCTGTCGATCGCGCTGATTCTCTCGCTGGGTTTCCTGCTGCTGGCCTCGCTCCTTTTCAGTGCGGCTCTGGGTGCCCTACAGGGGCTGTCACGCGGAATCTTCATCGTCGGTCTGGTCCTGCGCTCGACGAACGCCGTCCTATCCTTCGGGCTGGCGGTCCTCCTCTTTGCGACCGTGTACAAAGTGCTGCCCAGCGTGCGGCTCGCCTGGAAGGACGTTCTGGTGGGGGCGCTGATCACGGCGGTGCTCTTCACCGTGGGTAAATTCGCGATCGGGCTCTATTTGGGCAGCAGCACGGTGGCCTCGACGTACGGCGCGGCGGGCTCGGTGATCGTGCTGCTGCTCTGGGTGTATTACTCCGCCGAGGTGTTCCTCTTCGGCGCCGAGCTCACGCGGGGATACGCCTGCCGCTTCGGCTCGCGCCGGAACATCGGCGGCCCGATGTGCTCGCAGTAATTGGCGCGTGGGTCGTCACTTCTCTTTAGTCCCGCCGGCGCTCCGCGCCCAGCCAGCGCATGCGCTCCAGTCTGCGTCGAGTCGCGACCCCAGATACGAAGCGCAACACGGCCGGAACGAGGCATGCGACGACGTGGCTAGGAAAACCGAGGAAAATCACCGCGTATAATTGGATGTAAATGGAGGTCCAAATGGATGGCGCCCCGAATACAGCCTTCGCGATCGAAGCGCAGCACCCGCTTGTCGTGATCGGGGTGTTCACCGTGACCTTCCTTGCCATTCACGGTGCCTGATCCTCAAGGTCGCTCAAGGCATGTCAGGGAACACAGTGGCCGATGCGCTCGTTCCGGCCATCGAGCTGCACGGGAAGGCGCGATCAATCACCCTCGATCACGGCACAGAATTCACCTCGAGAGCATTCGACGAGCGGGCCCCGGATCGGCCGAATTGGCGCGCCCGACTGGATTCGAACCAGCGACCTGCAGCTTCGGAGGCTGCCACTCTATCCAACTGAGCTACGGGCGCGCCGCCCGCTCGGGGGCCGAAAATGATACGCGGATGCATCGCCCGGCGCCATTTACGAAGGCGCCAGTCGAACGGCTATACTGCGCGCCTCGTGATCTCAGGTCCCGTGTGAGGCGTCGGTGAGCAAGCAGGACACCCATTTCATCAACATGTTCAGCCTGGTGATCGGCGTACTGGTCGCCTTCGCCATCGTTCTCTTCGTCGCGGCCCGCGCCATCGGCGCCGCCACGCAGGGCAAGGAAGTGCTGAGCGGGCCGGACTATTACAATAGCGTCGCGTCCCGCGTCGCACCGGTGGAGCAGGAAGCCGTGGCGGGGCAGAACAATGCCGCCCTGGCGATCACGCCTGTGGCTGGCGCCGCCGCCCAGGCGGGCGGCGGCTCCTCGGGCCTCGCCATGCCCACCAGCGGCAAGCAGCTCTTCGATGAGACCTGCAGTGCCTGCCACGGCGCCGGCATCGCCGGCGCGCCCAAGGCGGGTGACAAGGCGGCCTGGGCGTCTCACATCGCGAAAGGCCTGCCCACGCTCTACGACCATGCGCTACACGGCTTCACCGGCGAAACCGGCACCATGCCCGCCAAGGGCGGCCGCACCGACGTGCCGGATGCCATGGTCGAGCAGGGCGTGAACTACATGGTCTCCCTCGTCGCTCCGGCGATGGTCAGCGGCAAGAAGAAATAAGCGGCTCCCGGTCGAGGCAGCGCAGCATCACCGCCTCGCCGACGTGGGTGTCGGCGATGGCTTCCATACCGTCGAGATCCGCGATCGTGCGCGCCAGCTTGAGAATTCGCTGGCGCGTGCGGCCGGAGAAGCGCAGCTGCCGCATCGTGCGATCGAGCAGCGCGCGGGCGCGCGGCTGCAGGATGCAACACCGATCCACCTGAGCATCGGTCAGCCGCGCGTTGCAGCGGCCCTGCCGGGCCAGCTGCAATGACCGCGCGGCGGCAACCCGGGCGGCGATGGCTACGCTCGGCTCCCCTCTACCGGCGCGATCGTCGAAGTCGCCGACTTCGACCCGCGGGATCTGCACGTGCATGTCCAGCCGATCCAACAGGGGTCCTGAGATTCGGCCGCGATATTGTCGGGTCTGGGCCGGCGTGCAGCGGCAGTCCCCGGCGGGATCGCCGAGATGACCGCACGGGCACGGGTTCATCGCCGCAATGAGTTGGAACTCCGCCGGATAGTCGGCGTGCGCGGCGGCGCGCGCGATTCTCACGACGCCGGCTTCCAGCGGCTCGCGCAGCGCCTCGAGGACCTGGCGTTCGAACTCCGGCAGCTCATCCAGAAAGAGAATGCCGTGGTGCGCCAGGCTGATCTCGCCCGGCCGCGCGCTGGCACCGCCGCCCACCAGAGACACCGCCGAAGCGGTGTGATGCGGCGATCGAAACGGCCGCCGTCCGAAGCCGATCATGTTGAAACCGACGGAGCTTACCGAGGCGATCGCGGCACAATCCAGTGCCTCAGTCGCCGCGAGCGGCGGCAGCAGGCCGGGGAGGCGTTGTGCCAACATGCTCTTGCCACAGCCCGGAGGCCCGATCATGAGCAGGCTGTGGGAGCCCGCCGCGGCGATCAGCAGCGCCCGCTTGGCCTGGAACTGGCCTCTGACATCGCTGAGATCGGGCTCGGCGCCGAAGCGCGGCGCCGGCGGACGGGCGCACGGGGCGGGGCCATACGGGCGCAGCGCGGCTTCGCCGGCCAGGTGTTGGTACACCTCCTTCAGATGTGATGCGGCGCGGACGGCTGTGGTGGCTGCCACCACAGCCTCATCCGCATTCGCGGCGGGGACGATCAGCTCGTGCCCGTCCCGGCTGGCGTGTGCGGCGGCGAGCAGAATGCCGCGCACGGCTTTGATTTCTCCTCCGAGTCCCAGCTCGCCGTAGAGCTCGCACGCATGACGGGTCGCAGCGCAGCTGTCCGGAGGCAATCAGAATGCCGAGGGCGATGGGGAGCTCGAACCGGCCACCCTCTTTCGGGATCTCGGCAGGCGCGAGATTGACGACGATGCGGCCGGCGGGATAGTCGAAGCCGCTCGAGAGCAGCGCGGCCTGCACCCGATCGCGGCTCTCCCGCACCACCATGGCAGGCAGGCCGACCAGGTGGAAGGCGGGCAACCCGCTCGTTACGGTGACCTCCACGTGCACCAGCGGCGCCTCCAGGCCCACCTGCGCCCGGCAGGAAAGCGTGGCAACGATGGGAAGCGGCATCTACTTCGTCCCTGAAGCGAGAGACGGCCCGGACGGGCCGTCAATTCGAGTGCGAGTCTCCGCTGGGGGCCGCAGCGCCTTCGAGCGTCAGCAGACGCGCCTCCAGGTCCGCAAGGCGGGCGCGCGTGCGCTCGAGCACGCGGGTTTGCGTGTCGAATTCATCCCGCGTCACCAGGTCGAGCTTTCCCAGGCTCGAGCGCAGCACGGCCCGAAAGTTGGTTTCCAGGTCCTGCTGCACCGTGCGCAGCGCCGGCGGAACGCTGTCGAGCAGGCGGCGGGCGATCTCATCGATCCGGAAGTTGTCCATCGTTTCTGACCTCCAAGCGCGATGCCCCGAGATGGGGCGCGGTGGCCGGTGCGCGGCACCAAAGGAGTGCGCGCGGGGGCTCACGGCCGCGCAAGCACCGGATAGTACAGGGAAATCGCAATGGCATGGATTCTGCACCCTACTGCCCGCTGCACTAGATTACGCGCGCGAACATCGGTCCGGCAGCCGCCATTTGCGGCCTGATCGCGGCGAAACGCGCTCAAAGACTCGAGAACCGCCGGGAGACCACATGCGCACCGCTCCGATCCTCTGCAAAGCGATTCGACGAACGACGGGTGCAGCCGCTTTCGCGACCGTTGCATCAACGTTGGCATTGACGCTGGCACCAACGTTGGCGCGGGCGGCCGACGCGGTGCCGGCCACGCCCGATAAAGGGGACATGGCGTGGATGCTGACCTCCACCGCGCTGGTGCTGCTGATGTCGGTGCCTGCCCTGGGCCTTTTCTACGGCGGGCTGGTGCGCACCAAGAACATGCTCTCCGTGCTGATGCAGGTGTTCGTCGGCTTCTCGCTGATCTCAGTCCTGTGGTGCATCTACGGCTACTCGCTCGCCTTCACCGCCGGCAATGAGTTCATCGGCGGTCTGAGCCGGCTGTTTCTGTCGGGCACCTTCAACCCGGCGACCGGCGCGTTCTCCAACATCGGCACCTTCGACAAGGGCGTGGTGCTGAATGAGCTGGTCTATGTCGGCTTCCAGGCCACCTTCGCCGCGATCACCTGCTGCCTGATCCTCGGCTCGCTGGTCGAGCGGGTGAAATTCTCCGCGATCCTGCTGTTCCTCGCGTTCTGGTTCACCTTCTGCTACTGCCCGGTGGCGCACATGGTGTGGTACGTGCCGGGCCTGGACCTCAACCCCGCCGACCACCCGGTGGGCGGGCTGTTGGGCGCCTGGGGCGCGCTCGATTTCGCCGGCGGCACGGTGGTGCACATCAACGCCGGTGTCGCGGGCCTGGTGGGCGCCGTCGTTCTCGGCAAGCGCATCGGCCTCGGCAAGGAACCGATGCCGCCGCACAGCCTGACGATGACCATGATCGGCGCCTCGCTGCTCTGGTTCGGATGGTTCGGGTTCAACGCCGGCTCCGCCCTCGAGGCCAATGGCTCCGCGGGACTCGCCTTCATGAACACCTATCTGGCAACCTCGCTGGCGGTGCTGACCTGGATGGGCACGGAGTGGGTCGTCAAGGGCAAGCCCTCGATGCTGGGTGCGGCCTCGGGCGCGGTGGCGGGCCTCGTGGCCATCACCCCGGCGGCCGGCAATGTGGGTATCCCGGGTGCGTTCGTGATCGGCGCGGGCGTGGGCCCGCTGTGCTTCTGGGGTGTCACCGGACTGAAGAAGATGATCCGTACCGATGATGCGCTGGATGTCTTTGGCGTCCACGCGCTCGGGGGCATCTTCGGTGCCCTGACGACCGGGATCTTCAACGACCCCGCCCTCGGTGGGCCGGGTGGCAGCGCCTATCCCGGCATCTGGGCGCAGTTCCTCATCCAGGCCAAGGCCGTGGCTGTGGTGATCGCATGGACCGCTGTCGTGGCCACCATCGGTTTCTACCTGGTCAAGTGGACCATTGGTCTGCGCGTGGAAGAGGACGAAGAGCGCGAGGGCCTGGACATAACGGTCCACGGCGAGCGCGCCTACGACATGTAATTGAGCCTCGGTCGCTGCTTTGTGTGACCGAATTCAAAGGACGAAGCGCCGCCAAGGGTGGACAATGGCGGTGCTCCGGGGAGTAAGGTCATGTCACGATCCACCGCCTTCCTGCTGGCCACCTCGATGGCCGTTCTTCTGGGTACGATCGGTGCCGCGCGCGCTGATACGGTCTATGAGTGGACCGATGCACATGGCCAGGTGCACTACACCGACCAATGGGTGCCCGGAGCCAAGGTCGTCAAGGCCGGAGATGCAGTCCACCGGCAGGCGGACTCGAGCGCCACGCAGGGCATCCAGAACGAGAGCAATGCCGCCTCCCACGACCTCAAGGAGCAGCAGGAAGCCCAGTCCGTTCAGGCCGACGAAGCCAAGGCGCGTGCGGCCCGATGCACCCAGGACAAGGAGCAGTATCAGAGGATGATCGAGTCACGCCGTATCTTCACGACCGACAAGAGCGGTAACCGCACGTACCTTTCGGATGCGGACGCGGACGCCCTCCGACTCCAGGCCAAGCAGGCCATGGATGCCGATTGCGGAAGCGGCGGCTAGCCGAGCCCGATCCGAGCGTGATCCGCGGCTGATCCGTTCCGAAACGCGGGCCCGGGCACTATAGTGGCACCCAAGGGCGGCCCTGGGCCGCGCAGCCCTCCGCTTCCGCACGCCACGGCGCACGTATGAAGAAAATCGGTTTCGTCGGCCTCGGGGCCATGGGCGCCAACATGGCGCGCAATCTCCATCGCGCCGGGCTGCTCGCCGCGGTTTGGAACCGCACCGCGGACAAGGCGCGCTCGCTGGCCCAGGAGCTCGGCGTTGCGGCGCCCACGACCACCGCCGAATTGGCGGCTGCCGTGGACGGGGTCGTCCTCTGCGTATCGGCGGACGATGATGTGCTGGAAGTAGTGCGCGCTCTGGCTCCGGGGTTGGCCGCGGGCAGCCTGGTGATGGATTGCTCGACGGTTGCGGCGGACACCGAGCGCAAGGCCGCGGAGTTCCTGGGCAAGCAGGGCGTGGAGTTCCTGGATTGTCCGGTGAGCGGCGGCGTCGAAGGAGCGCGGGATGGGACGCTCGTGGTCATGGTTGGCGGCAACAACGATGCTTTCGAGCGCGCCCAGCCGGTGCTTGCTTCCATGGGCCGCACCGTCACTCACTTCGGACCGACCGGCAGCGGCCAGGCGGCGAAGGCAACCAACCAGATCATGTGCGCGGGCATCATCGAGGCGGTCTCGGAGGCGATGGCGTTCGCGCGCGCCCAGGGCCTGCCGCTCGATAAGCTCATCGAGACTCTGGGCAAAGGCGCGGGCTCGAGCTGGTACTTCGTGCACCGCGCGCCCAACATGGCCCGCGGCAGCTATCCGGCGGGATTTCGCGTGCGGCTGCACGCGAAGGACCTGACGATCTGCCGTGACATGGCGGCGCGCTTTGGTGTCGCGCTGCCGGTGGTGGAGCGGATGCTGAGCGAGTACGCGGAGCTGGTCGCTCGCGGGTACGGCGATGAGGACATCTCCGCCGCGTTCCGCCTCAAGGCGGAGCTCTTCGAACCCGCACGAGGGCGCGCTCCATCCGCCTGACCCGAAGCGAGATCGTGCAGGAGACGCTGCGCAGCGGCGCAGAGTCCTTCTACCTTCCCGATTTCTGTACTTCGAGGGCGGCGCTGGCGATCGTGCTCATCGTCGAGCTGACCGCCGTCGTGCTGGCGCTGGCCCGTCAGGGCGTGAATCAGAGTGGAGATTTCTGGGGCGACCTGGCGCGCACGTCGCTCTTCCTGCTGTGGGTCGGGCTGATTTGCGCGGCACTCCTTTGCGCATCCCGCCGGCGGCTCGCGCGGCTCACCGTCGCCCGCGGCTCCGCGGCCGTGCTGATCCTGCTCACGGTCGCCATCGCCGCGATCTCGGCCGCTGCATGTTTCATCGGCCGCAGCCAACTCGCAGCCGGGGCGGGCGCCACTGCGTTCTTCCCGTCGCGGGTATGGCCGTTCCTGTTGCGCAACGCAGCGATCGGGTTCGTAATCACCGCGGTGGCGCTGCGGTACTTCTACGTGACGCATCAGTGGCGGCGTAACATCGAGATGCGCGCCACCGCTCGCGTGCATGCGCTGCAGGCGCGCATCCGCCCTCATTTCCTCTTCAACAGCATGAACACCATCGCCTCCCTCACCCGCTCCGACGGCGTGCTCGCCGAGCAGGCGGTGCAGGACCTGGCGGATCTCTTTCGTGCCTCCCTGAGCGATCAGCATCAGACCATCACCCTGGCGGAGGAGCTCGAGGTGGCGCGGACCTATCAGCGGATCGAACAGCTGCGCCTCGGCCCGCGACTGCAGGTGAAGTGGGATGTCGACAGGCTGCCGCAGGACGCGCGCGTCCCGGGTCTGCTGCTGCAACCGCTGATCGAGAACGCGATCTATCACGGCATCGAGCCGCGGCCGGAAGGCGGCACGGTGAGCGTCGTGGGAGAGGTTGCCGGCGACCTCATCACCATCGTCGTCCGCAATCCGGTGGCTGCCCGCGACAGCGGGCATGAAGGCAATCACGTGGCTCTCGCCAACATCCGCGAGCGGCTGGCGCTGCTTTATGACGAGCTCGCCCTGGTGAAGGCAGGCCGCTTCGGCGAGGAGTACATCGTGACCCTGCGCTTCCCTCACGTGAGTGCGCGCGGGAAGGGCTGAGCCAGCCCCATGATCAAAGTGCTGATCGTGGATGACGAGCCCCCGGCGCGCGAGCGGCTGCGAAGCCTGCTCGCGGAGATCGGCGACACCGAGATCGTCGGTGAGGCGGCCACCGGCACCGAGGCACTGACCCAGGCGTCCGCGCTGTCGCCGGATGTGGTGCTGCTCGATGTGCGCATGCCCTCCATGGATGGCATCGAGGCGGCGCGGCACCTGAGCATCCTGGAGGAGCCGCCCGCGGTGATTTTCACGACCGCGTTCGACCAGTACGCCCTCAACGCCTTCGAGACGCGGGCCGTGGGATATCTGCTGAAGCCCATCCGCAAGGAGAAGCTGGCCGCCGCTCTCGTCCAGGCGGGGCGCCTGACACGGCCGCAGTTGCAGCGACTCGCGGCCGCCGCGCGGG
Source organism: uncultured Pseudomonadota bacterium (assembly GCA_963726045.1). Classification (GTDB taxonomy): domain Bacteria; phylum Pseudomonadota; class Gammaproteobacteria; order Steroidobacterales; family Steroidobacteraceae; genus 13-2-20CM-66-19. The sequence goes on along the minus strand of CAVSAZ010000004.1, from coordinate 154,881 downwards.
CCGAGCGCCGCACGCACATCGCCGCGCGCCACCGCGAAGGCCTGCGCCTGATTCCGGTCGCGGAGGTGCGGTATTTCTTCGCCGAACAGAAATACACCACGGTGTATCACCTGCGCGGTGAGGATCTGATCGAGGACTCGCTGCGCGCGCTGGAGGAGGAGCTGGCATCGGACTTCGTGCGCATTCACCGCAACGCGTTGGTTGCCGTGCGCCATCTCGACCGCATCGAGCGCAATGCCGATGGCCAGTACTTCGTGCGGCTGCGCGATTCGGCGGCGCCGCTGGCGGTCAGCCGGCGGATGGCCGGGGAGCTGCGCGAACGGTTTCGATTATGAGTTATCCTCCACGTCCGTGAAGCGCATCGAGTTCACCAAGATGCATGGGCTCGGCAACGACTTTGCCGTGTTCGACAGCGCCGGCGCCGCGGCGCTCGACGGCGGGCTCATCCGTCGCCTGGCCGACCGGCACAGCGGGATCGGCTTCGACCAGGCGCTGCTGCTGGAGGCGCCCAAACGACCCGATGCCGCAGTGTTCTATCGCATCTTCAATGCGGACGGCCTCGAGGTGGAGCAATGCGGCAACGGCGCGCGCTGCATCGCCGCGCTCCTTGCCGCGCGGGGCCTCGCGCGCTCGGGGTCGGTCACCATGGATAGTCCCGCGGGCCTGATTCGGGCGCGCATTCTGCAACAGGGCCAGGTATCCGTGGACATGGGGCCAGTGCGCTTCGACCCGGGGTCACTTCCCTTCGATGCTCAGGCGGAGGCCCAGCGCTACCCCCTCGAGCTACCGGACGCCAGTGTCGAGATCGGTGCGGTTTCCATCGGCAACCCGCATGCCGTTGTCGCCGTCGGGTCGGTGGAAACTGCCGCGGTGGAGCGGCTCGGCCCGGCTATCGAGTGCCACCCGCGCTTTCCCAAGCGTGTGAACGCGGGCTTCATGCAGATAATCGATCGCGGGCACATCCGCCTGCGCGTGTACGAGCGCGGCGCCGGCGAGACGTTCGCCTGCGGCACGGGCGCCTGCGCTGCCGTGGCCGTAGGGCGACACTGGGGCGAACTCGACGGTGAAGTTCACGTCAGCGTGCGCGGCGGCGAGTTGCGAGTAAACTGGAACGGTCCTGGAGAGAACATCTGGCTGACGGGAGCCGCAGCGGTATCCTTCGCAGGCCATGTAGAGGTTTGAAGAGATGACTACAAGAGAAGCCCGAGGATTGGCCGCCAAGGAGAACGAGGAAGACACGGTCGCCGCCTATCTGCAGCACAACCCGGACTTCTTCGAGCGCCACCAGGCACTGCTGCTGCGCCTGCGGGTGCCGCACGCGCGCGGCGGCTCGACCATCTCGCTGGTGGAGCGGCAGATCGAGGTCCTGCGCGAGAAGCACGCCGGGCTCGAAGACAAGCTGGCGGAGCTGGTGAGTGTCGCGCGCGCCAACGACGCCATCGCCGACAAGCTGCATCACTTCACGCGCAAGCTCCTGCGTGCCGGCTCGCGCGCCGAAGCCGTCACACTGATCGAAGCCAGCCTGCGGGAGGATTTCGATTCCTTCCACGGCGTGCTGGTGTTGATCGGTGAGTATCCCGACCTGGCGCCGCAGCGATTCGTGCGCTCGGTTGGGCGCGACGATGCCGGCCTGAAGCCCTTTGACACGCTATTTTCGAGCGGCAAGCCGCGCTGCGGCCAGGTGCGCGACACTCAGCGTGAGTTTCTCTTCGGCCAGGACGCCAACGACATCGGCTCCGTGGCGCTGGTGCCGCTGGGCGACAAGGCTGCCCCGCTCGGTGTGCTCGCCCTGGGCAGCACCGACCGCGATCGCTTCCACCCCGGCATGAGCACCGAATTCCTGGGGCGCATGGCGGATCTGATCAGCGACTCCCTGGCCACGGGCCCGGGCGCGTGACGCTCGCGGGTAGCTGCCCGCGAAGCGCCCTCCTCGTCCGCCTCACCACGCGGACTTCATGACTCCGACCGCCCTCGCCTGGATCGAGCGCTTCCGCGAGTATCTCGCGATGGAAAGACGCTGCTCGCCGCATACCGTGGCCGCCTACACACGCGACCTCCGGTCGTTGGTGGTGTACTGCGAACGCACCGGGACTCGATAGCTGGGCGGCTGTCGATCACGGTCACTTGCGATCCTTCGCCGCGCGCCAGCATGCCGCGGGCCTCGGGCCGCGCAGCATCCAACGGCGGCTGTCCGCGGTGCGCAGTTTCTACGAGTTCCTGCAGCGCGAGGCGCATGCGTTGCGACTCGCGGCCGCCGACGACGGCGAGCGCGAAGTCGCAAAGATCCGCAGCAATCCAGGTCAGGACGTGCGGGCGCCCAAGGCGGCGCGTCGCCTGCCGCAGACGTTGGATGCTGACCAGATGGCGCGTCTGCTCCAGATCCCGGCCGGGGAGCCCTTTGCCGCCCGCGACCGCGCCATCATGGAGCTGCTCTATTCCTCGGGCCTGCGGCTGGCGGAGATCGTCGGGCTGAACATGGGGTCGCTCGACCTGCCCGACCGGGTCGTCCATGTCCTCGGCAAAGGCAGCAAGCAACGGGTGGTGCCCGTGGGACGCCTCGCGCTGAAGGCGATCGAGCAATGGATGCCCGAGCGCGCAGAATTGGCGCGAGCGGGCGAGCAGGCGCTTTTCGTCGGCCGCTCGGGCAGGCGCCTCGGCCGGCGGGCCGTCGAGCTGCGGGTCGCGTACTGGGCGCGCCGCCAGGGCCTCGCCACCCATGTATATCCCCACCTTTTCCGGCACTCCTTCGCCTCGCACCTGCTCGAGTCCGGCGCCGAGCTGCGCGGCGTGCAGGAGCTGCTGGGTCATGCCGATATCGCCACGACCCAGATCTACACCCACCTTGATTTCCAGCACCTCGCCCGTATTTACGACGCTACCCACCCCCGGGCCCGTCGCAAGGGCTAGGGCGCGCTTGAGGCGCGAAAGCGATCCGGTAAGCGGACCAGGGCCGCTCCCTGGGCCGCGAGGTCGACGAGGCTGGTAGGCCGTGCTCGCGCAAAGCGGCAGGAGGCCGACTTTGCGCAATTGATGAGGGCTTGATGGCTGATTCGCAGCGATTCGATCCGCACGGCACGACCATTCTCGGTGTGCGGCGCAACGGTACCGTGGCGCTCGCCGGCGACGGCCAGGTCACGCTCGGTAATACCGTGATGAAGGGCAACGCGCGCAAGGTGCGCAAGCTCTACAACGACAAGGTGATCGCCGGCTTCGCGGGCGGCACGGCGGACGCCTTCACGCTCTTCGAGCGCTTCGAGGGCAAGCTGGAGAAGTACGGCAATCTGACCCGCGCCGCCATCGAGCTCGCCAAGGACTGGCGCTCCGACCGCTACCTGCGCCGCCTCGAGGCGCTGCTGCTGGTCGGTGATCCGGGCAAGCTGCTCGTGATCTCCGGCAACGGTGATGTCATCGAGCCGGATATCGATGCGGTCGCCATCGGCTCCGGCGGCCCGTTCGCGCTCGCCGCGGCACGGGCGATGCTGGAGACGACGCAGCTCGATGCGCGCAGCATCGCGGAGCGCGCGCTCAACATCGCCGCCGACATCTGCATCTACACCAACCGGAATCTCGTCGTAGAGGAATTGGCGTCCTAACATATGTCTGGCACCATGTCATCACTGACACCCCGAGAGATCGTCCAGGAGCTGGACAAGCACATCATCGGCCAGGACGCCGCCAAGCGCGCCGTCGCCATCGCGCTGCGCAACCGCTGGCGCCGCATGCAGGTGGCGGAGCCGCTGCGCCAGGAGATCACGCCGAAGAACATCCTGATGATCGGGCCCACCGGCGTCGGCAAGACGGAGATTGCGCGCCGTCTGGCGCGGCTAGCCAATGCTCCGTTCGTCAAGGTCGAGGCCACGAAGTTCACCGAGGTCGGCTATGTCGGCCGCGACGTCGACTCCATCGTGAAGGAGCTGGCGGACGTGGCGGTGAAGATGACTCGCGAGCAGGAAATGCAGAAGGTGCGCGAGCACGCGGCGGAGGCCGCGGAGGAGCATGTGCTCGATGCGCTGCTGCCGAAGCCGCGCATGATGGGTTTCTCGACCGATGAGCCGGCGCAGCCGCGCGATGCGGAGACGCGCGAGAAGTTCCGGCGCATGCTGCGCGCCGGCGAGCTCGATGATCGCGAGATCGAGATCGAGGTGCGCTCGATGGCGATGGGTGTCGAGATCATGGCGCCGCCGGGAATGGAAGAGATGCAGCAGCAGCTGCAGTCCATGTTCCAGAATCTCAGCGGTAACCGCTCCCGCACCCGCAAGGTGAAGGTGCGCGAGGCGCGGAAGCTCCTCGTCGAGGAGGAGGCCGGAAAGCTCATCAACGAAGAGGAGCTCAAGGTCAGAGCGCTCGCCAACGCGGAGCAGAACGGCATCGTCTTCATCGACGAGATCGACAAGGTGACTCGCCGTCAGGAGACGATGGGCGCGGATGTCTCGCGCGAAGGCGTGCAGCGCGATCTGCTGCCGCTGGTCGAGGGCTCCACCGTCGCCACGAAGTACGGACCGGTGAAGACCGACCACGTGCTCTTCATCGCTTCGGGCGCCTTCAGCCTGTCGAAGCCTTCGGACCTCATTCCGGAGCTGCAGGGACGGCTGCCGATCCGTGTGGAGCTCGACTCACTCAAGGTGGGCGACTTCGTTCGTATCCTGACTGAGCCCGATGCCTCGCTCACGACGCAATATCAGGCGTTGATGAGCACAGAAGGGGTGTCGGTGCAATTCACGGAGGATGGGGTGCGGCGCATCGCGGAGATCGCATTCCAGGTGAACGAGCGCACCGAGAACATCGGCGCGCGGCGGCTGCATACCGTGATGGAGCGGTTGCTCGAGTCGGTTTCCTACGACGCCTCGGAGCAGGGCGGCGCGCAGATGACGATCGATGGGAAGTACGTCGATGATCATCTCGGCAACCTGGCCAAGGACGAGGATCTCAGCCGCTACATTCTCTAAGCGCCGCTTCCATTCAGGACGGCTCGCAGCGCGTCCGGGTCGGCAGGCTTGGTCAGGTGGCGATCGAAACCGGCCTCCTTGGAACGGCGACGGTGCTGCTCCTGACCCCAACCGGTCACGGCAACCAGCAGAGCTTTCTCACCCCAGGGTTCCGCGCGCATGCGACGCGCCAACTCGTAACCATCCATGCCTGGCTCAAATCGAGCAGCACGACGTCGGACGGAATTCCGCGGCGGCTTTGAGGGCGTCGGCTCCGTTCGAAGCGGTGCGCACGCGGCTCCCCGAAGGGTGTGGCGCCGATGCTGGTGTCGGTGATTTCGAGCTTGCGATCGGGAGAGATCACGTACGTGGTCCGGCTTGAGCTCGAGCTTGTGCTCGTTGACTTCCGCGACCGGCATTTTGGTGCGGCGGCCGATGATGGCCGCGAGCTCGCTGTGGTGATCGGGCGAGAGATGCACGATCACCACGTACGCCAGCCCGAGATCGGCCGGCACCGCATCGAAGAACTCGCGCAACGCCTCGATGCCGCCTGCGAAGCGCCGATGCCGACTACGGTTATGCGCTGCGAAGTCTCAGTCGATGGCAAGGGCCGCTATGAAGGCCGCACTCTGGCTCGAAGGACGAGGTGTCAGCCCGCTCCCTGCCGGTGGTCGTGCTCCCAGGCCGTCAGGAAATTGAGCAGTGAGATCAGCTTGGCGGGGTCATCGCCACCGCTGGCCTTGCCGACATCGGTGGTGAACTTGCCGTCGATGGCGATGTAGGGCACCCACTGGACCTGGTACTGGTTGGTGATCTCGTTCGCCTGCTGCAGCTGCGTCGTGACGTAGAAGGAGTTGTAAGCCTTCGCGAAAGCGTCGGCATTGACGCCGTTCTGCACGGCCCAGGCCTGTTGCTGCTTGAAGCTGTCGCCGTCGCTGTTGGTAGCGAGCACCGACTCGGTGCCGGTCTGATCTTCCGTGTCGTGAATATAGGCGAAGGCTTTCTCCACCAGGTCATCGCCGCCCAGGGACTCCAGGGTGAAGAAGAAGCGCGCGTGCGCCTGGCGTATCGGGTCGTCCCACATCACCGGCACCCGCACGTACTGGACGTAGGCGGGTTTGGTTTTCAGCCAGTTGCGGATGTACGGCTCCAGCTTGAAGCAGTGCGGGCATCCCAGCCAGAACACCTCGAGCACCTCGACCTTTCCGGGATCGACGGTGGTGGGCTGGGCCGGGGAGATGACATCGTAGTTGACGCCGGGCTTCCAATCACTGCTCTCGGGCAGCGCGGCGCTCGCGGGCACGGCCGCCAGGTGATCGAGCGAGTTGCTGTCGGAGTCGGCAGGCTGAGCGCTGCTCGCGGGCGGGCTGGGTGCGGCAGCCGGAGGAGTCTGTGCAGCGGGCGTGGACTGATCGCTTGCGGCAGGGGCGGTTGCCGCCTGGTCGGCCGGCGCCGATTGCTGCGGCGCCTGGCTGTGGCGCGAGCAGCCGCCGAGGGCCAACAGGACTGCGGTGGCAAGGGCGAAGGCGGGCAGCGATAGCTTTCGAGTCATTCGGTTGCGTCCTGGCCTCAGCGCAGGCCCTGCACGTAGGAGGCGACGTCGCGGATCTGCTCCGGCGTCAGGTTCTTGGCGATATCGAACATAATGGCGCTGTTGGCGGTGGCCGTGGTTGCGTTCGGGCCGCTATAGCGTGTGCCGTTGGCGTAGTTCTGCAGCTGCGTCACCACATAGACCGACTGCTGCGCTTCGAGTGCCGGATAGCCCGCCGCGGGATTGCCGCGCCCGACCGGGCCGTGACACGCGGCGCACGCCGGAACGCCGTGCGACTCATCGCCATGAAGGTACAGCGCCCGTCCCGCCTTCCAGTAAGAAGGGTCCGCCTCGAGGCCCGTCGGGGTCTGCGCGGCGAAGAACACCGCCAGATTGTCGATGTCCTGATCGCTCGAGGCCGGCGGCCATGGGCTGCATCACCGGGTTCTTGCGGATGCCGTCCTTGAAGAGGTGCAGCTGCTCCTCGATGTAGACGGCATTCTGGCCGGCGAGGCGCGGCCACGCCGGGTTCTGGCTGTTGCCATTGGGGCCGTGACAGGAGAAACAGACCGCGGCCTTGGTGGTGCCCGCCTGCACGGTGCCGTCCGTGTACGGATCGGGCGTGACCGGTGGAGTCGCCGCGTGCGGCCCAGACTTGGACAAGGCCACGGACAACAGTGCGGCCGATGCGGTTATCAGCGCTGCTCTTTTCGCCATCGTTTTCGCTCTTTCCCCGAGTATGCCAGTGCTGCGAAAGCGCCGGATTGTACACTAGGCGCATGGCCGCATTTCCGCACGCAAAATTTCTCGTGAGCGCCGCCGCCCCGGGGCAGTATCCCGCCGACTGGGGCGCGGAAGTCGCGTTCGCCGGGCGCTCGAACGCCGGCAAGTCGAGCGCCATCAACGCGATCGTCGGCCGCCAGGGGCTGGCGCGCACCAGCAAGACGCCGGGGCGCACGCGGCTCATCAACTTCTTCGAGCTCGCGCCCGCAGCAGCGGATCGTGGATCTGCCCGGATACGGTTATGCGAGCGCGCCGGAGAGCGAGCGCCGCGAGTGGCCGCGCCTCATCGAGGCGCTCCGCGCGCGCGATGCGCTCAAGGGTCTCTTCGTGATCGTCGATGCGCGCCGCGGGATCGGCGAGGGGGATGAGGCGCTGCTCGAATGGGCGCTGCCGCAGAAGCGCGTGCACGTGCTGTTATCGAAAGCGGACAAGCTCACCCGCAATGAGGGTCGGCAGGCACTGGCTGCGGCTGTAGCGGCGCTTGCCGGGCGCGGCACCGTGCAGCTCTTTTCCGCTCATGCGCGGCACCGGCCTGGACGAAGCCCAGGGCGTGCTGCGGACCTGGCTGGCATCGCAAAGAAAAAACCCCGATGACCTCTGGTGAGGCCACCGGGGCAGACTAACCCGGCACAGGTCTCGTGTGAACCGGGTTTGACCCGCTCAGGGAGGGAAGCGGGGAGTACCGAAGCACTCGACGAATTAGACGGTGGAGGGGGGGTGAAGTTCCGCTGCTTACAAATGAAAATACCCTTTGAGATCAAATACCTGGCTCAGAAAAAAGTGAAGTTGTAGGCCACGTCCAAGCTGATCACCCGGGCGCCGTCGCTGTTCGAGATGGCCAGATGCTCGTACTCGAGGCGTGCCAGGAAATTGCCGAAATGCTCCTGCGCACCCACGCCCCAGGCGAACTGGGTGCCGCTGTCGGAGAGCTGGAAGAGTGAGGGGTTCGTGGAGCTGCTGTTGAGCTGCCAGCGGTCGAGTCCGACCTTGCCGAAGAAATCGAGGATGGGCAGGGGCAGGTAGCCCACCGCGTAGGCGGCGAACGCCCGGGCATCGGCGTTGGCGCCCCCGAAGTAGAAGTTGCGCGAATCGCTGCCCAGCCGGTAGTAGTCCACCTCGGCGCCGATCAGGCTGAAACGCGCGCCCGCCAGTGCCTTGACGGACGTATTGTTGATGTTGAAGCCGGTTCCCTCGATGTTCTGCACATTCGAGTTCATGATGCCGGCGCCGGCGTAGACGCCGGTATCGGCGACGTCGTCGGCATGGGCCGTGGCAGCCGCGAGCGCCAGAAGGGGAAGCAGCAGAAATTTACGCATGAGGATCTCCATGGAGATTCTGAGCCGAAACGCAGGTGCCGTTGCACACGGACGACAGAACTGGCTGCTCCGGCTATGAAGCAGGACTTTCACTGTAGCGGATAGTTCACATGCATGGCGTCGGCGCTGCGGCCAGCCGCCGCAGGTGAATGGCGAAGGTCGAGCCGCAGCCCTCGCCCCCGCTGGCGACTTCCACGGTCCCGCCGTGCATTTCCACCAGACGCTTGACGATCGCGAGCCCTAGCCCCAAGCCACCGCGCGAATGCCCGAGCGTTTCCTCGTTCTGAACGAAACTTGAGACGTGAGGCAGGAGAGCTGGCGAGATTCCGCGCCGTCATCGCTCACTACTACCGAGACGCGCATGTCCACGCGCGAACTTCACGCTGATCTCGCCGTCTGATCATGTACTTCACCGTTGTGGAGCAGATTTCCACGCACTGAACCAGTCGCGCGCTATCTGCCAAAACCAGTACCGCGCTACAGTCTCTCCACTCTCAACCCTTGCTGTTCTCCCTGAAAAGCGTTTCACGCTCTCTATCGCCTGCTCCAGCACCGCGCCGATATCTATCAACCGCTCCTCGAGGATGATGCGACCCTCCTACATGCGCGTGATGTCGAGCAGATCCGCCACCAACCACGTGAGTTGGTCCGTCAAGCGCTTGAGAATCGCAAAAAGCCGCTGCGCGTCAAGCCAATCACCCAGCATCCGCGCCAAGAGCTCCCAGACGCTGTAAATGCGAGCCAGAGAGCCTCGCAGCTCGTGCGCGAGAATAGCGAGGAAGTTGTTCTTCTCCCCGGCCACCTCAAGCGCTGCCAGCCGCTGCCGCAGCGCCGCTTCGCTGCCGCGCAGCGCCTCTTCCACGCAACCCTCTCCATGAGCGCCGCCACGTGAATGAAACACTCGAGCAGCGCACGCACCTTCGGCAAGCTGCTGGGCATGCTTCCAGTGCGTGGACAGCATCCCTACACACGTTCCGCTGCGCGAAACGAGCGGTGTTGACTGCACTGCCCTTATGCCGCAGAGCCGCAGATAGCGCAGATCTTCCGTTCCTGCAAGCGTCGCGTCGCGAGAGACATCCGAACTATATCGTGCTCGCAGCTCAGAGCCTAACCGCAGAAGCTGCTCCATCCAACCTCCACCTGTTGCCAGAACGCATCACCTCAAGCGCAAGCCACACTCCCCGAGAGCTGCAATCACCGTCGCGCACATACCTTGATCTGCATGCTCACGCAGTCCGCACCAGCAACCAAACCACCACGTCCATGACTTTGCCACAGAAAGCGTAGAGATCACCCACATCCACACCACCGTACTCATCACACTCAGAGCAAATACCACTACCCCCCACTCCATCACGGCGCAAAAATATCAGCTCGCGTCCGGCTGCGCACCCGGAGCTGCGCGGGCGAACGCCGGCAGCGTCTCCAGGTGCGCGCAGATCGCCCGCAGGGTGGGAAACGGCTCCAGGTTGCACTTGAAGCGGCGGGCGTTGAACATCTGCGGAACGAGACAGACGTCCGCGAGCGTCACCTGCGGTGCCGAACATGTGGCGGCCGTCGCCGCTGGCGCGCTTCGCTTCCTCCTCCAGGCCCGCGAAACCCTCGGCGATCCAATGCCGATACCATGTGTCCACCGCCTCCTGCTCCTGCCCGAGCGGCGAGCGCAGGTAATTCAACACCCGCAGGTTGTTGAGCGGATGGATATCGCAGGCGACGGCGAGCGCCAGCGAGCGCACCCGCGCACGATCCAGAGGCGAGCGCGGCAACAGCGGCGGCTGCGGATGGGTCTCCTCCAGGTATTCGATCACGGCGAGCGACTGGCTGATGACGGCGCCGCCGTCCTCGAGCGCCGGGATGAGGCCCTGTGGATTCAGAGCCAGGTAGTCCGGCTGGCGGTGCGCCGCCGGCCGCAGGTCGACGGGTACGGACTCATAGTCGACTCCCTTGAGATTGAGCGCAATGCGCACGCGATACGCCGCCGAGCTGCGGAAATAGGTGTAGAGCTTCATGGTCGCTACAATAGCGCGCATGAGCATCTGGCGCACTGAAGTCACCCCCGAGCTGCTCGAGCGCCTGTCGCGCGGCACGTTCGCCGACCGGATCGGCATCCGCATCACCGAGGTCGGCCCGGATTATCTGCGTGCGACCATGCCCGTCACGCCCGAAGTCCATCAGCCGTACGGGGTTCTCCACGGCGGCGCCTCGGTCGCCCTGGCGGAGACGGTGGGCAGCGTCGCGGCGAACCTCTGCATCGACAGGGAACGGCTGGAGTGCTTCGGCCAGGAGATCAACGCCAACCACCTGCGCTCGATCGCGTCCGGCGTCGTCACCGCCACGGCCCGCCCCTATCACATCGGCAGCCGCAGCCATGTCTGGGGCATCGAGATCCGCGACGAGCAGCGGCAGACTGGTCTGCGTCTCGCGTCTGACGATGGCGGTCGTGCAGCGCCGGGAGTCGGCATGATGAGCGCGCCGGCAACCCGGGTCTGGATCGCCGGCATCGCGGCCCTGCTCGCCTGCAGCGGCTGCGGCTTCAAGGGGCCGCTGTACCTTCCGGAGCGGAACGCAACGGTGGTCACGCACCCGGCGCAGACGCCCGCGAAGAACAAAGGCAAGACGTCGCAGCCGTCTCAGCCGTCGAGTTCGCCGCCGCGCATCTGCCCCGGCGAGCTCGCTGCCCACGCCTCCACAATAACAGCGCATTTTTGCCAATAACCGCGTTTTCTCCCCGGAGCGCGCCGCGTGCCGCCTGCGGTCGACTAGACTTGCGCTCTCTCCGTGCCGAGGCGAAGATTCCATGGACGTCGATGATGAAGCGAGCCGAATCCTGCGCGAGGTCTTCGGCTACCCGCAGTTCCGCGGCGAGCAGCGGGAGATCATCGAGCACCTCGTCCGCGGCGGCGATGCGCTGGTGCTGATGCCCACCGGCGGCGGCAAGTCGCTCTGCTACCAGATCCCGGCGCTGGTGCGCCAGGGCATGGGCGTCGTCGTCTCGCCGCTGATCGCGCTGATGCAGGACCAGGTCGCGGCGCTGCAGGAGGCGGGCGTGCGCGCCGCGGCGCTCAACTCCGCGCTTGAGCTGGCCGGAGGCGGTCAGCGACGTGAGCGGCAGGCGCGCGCCGGGCGAGCTCGACCTGCTCTACGTCGCGCCCGAGCGGCTGCTGACCGAGCGCTGCCTGGCGCTGCTCGATGCAGTGCCGCTGGCGCTGTTCGCCATCGACGAGGCGCATTGCGTCTCGCAGTGGGGCCACGACTTCCGGCCCGAGTACCTGCAGCTCGCCGTGCTGCGCGAGCGCTTTCCCGGCGTGCCGCGCATCGCGCTCACCGCGACCGCCGACAGCGCCACGCGCCGGCGAGATCATCGCGCGGCTGGGCCTGCAGCGAGCCGCGCGTCTTCGTCTCCAGCTTCGACCGGCCCAACATCCGCTACCGCATCGTCGAGAAGGACAATCCGCGCCGGCAGCTGCTGGAGTTCATCCGCGACGAGCATCGCGGGCGACGCCGGCATCGTCTACTGCCTGTCGCGCGCCACGGTCGAGGAGACCGCGGATGCTGGTCCGCCAGGGCGTCGACGCGCTGCCCTACCACGCCGGCCTGGACAGCGGCACGCGCGAGGACAACCAGCGCCGCTTCATGCGCGAGGAGGGCATCGTGATGGTCGCGACCATCGCCTTCGGCATGGGCATCGACAAGCCCGACGTGCGCTTCGTCGCGCACCTGGACCTGCCCAAGAGCATCGAGGGCTATTACCAGGAGACCGGCCGCGCCGGCCGCGACGGCCTGCCGCCGATGCCTGGATGGTCTACGGCCTGCAGGACGTCGTGCAGCAGCGGCGGATGATCGAGCAGTCGGAGGCGAGCGCGGAGTACAAGCGCGTCGTCACCGCGAAGCTCGACGCGCTGCTCGGCCTGTGCGAGGCCACCGAGCTGCCGCCGCGTGCGCCTGCTCGACTACTTCGGTGAGGCCGCGGCGCCTGCGGCAACTGCGACAACTGCCTGGACGCCCGAGGAGTGGGACGGCACCGTCGCGGCGCAGAAGCTGCTCTCCTGCATCTGCGCGCTGCGAGTCGGCCACCGGGTTCAGCTTCGGCGCGCCAGCACATCATCGACATCCTGCGCGGCAAGCGCACCGCGAAGGTCGCGCAGTTCGGCCACGAGCGCCTGAGCACCTTCGGCATCGGCGCGGACCTCGAAGTCGCGCAGTGGCGCGCCGTGCTGCGCCAGCTCGTGATGCTGCGGCTGGTGCAGGTCGACACGATCGGTACAGCGTGCTGCGCCTGACTGCCGGCCTGTCGCGAGGTGCTGCGTGGCGAGCGGACGATACGGTTGCGGCGGGAACTGTCGATCGCGGCCCGGCCGGCGCGGGCCGATCGTCGCCCGGTCGATCGCCACGCGGGTTTCCGCGCTCCGACGCCTCGCCAGACGACAACGCTCACCTGCGTTGTTCCAGGCTCTGCGGGCCTGGCGGCTGCAGGTTGCGCGCGAGCATGGCGTACCCGCTTACACGGTGTTCCACGACTCCACATTGGAGGAAATCGCTCGGCGGCGCCCCGGCTCCATCGGGGAGCTGCGTGAGGTGAGTGGCGTGGGTGCGATCAAGCTCGAGCGTTACGGCGCAGCCGTGTTGGATGTCGTGCAGACGGCGCCGGCCCGGCCGGCGTGCCCGCAGCAGCCCCTGAGCGGCTGGGCCTGGCCGCTCTCCGGGAACACCGAGCTCTCGAGCGCGCGCTCCGGCACATCGAGCTGCTCTGCCAACACGCCCTTCATCACCGACCGCAGATCCAGCGTCGGCCTGAGGTCGCGATCCTGATAGAGCGTGGCCCGAGAGGCCCGGGCCAGTCCGCCACCACGCGCCCGCCCTTCACGGCGCCGCCGACGAGGTACGCCGCGGTCGCCGTGCCGTGATCCGTGCCGCGCGTGCCGTTTTTCGCGACCGTGCGGCCGAACTCCGTCGCCAGCAGCACGGCGGTGTCGTTCCAGACCGGGCCCGAGTCCCGTTTGAGGCCCGCCAAGCGCCGCATCGAGCGCCGCCAGCCGCGCCGCGAGCTGGCCCTTGGCGCCGCCTTCGTTGAAGTGGGTGTCCCATCCGGTCGTGTCGAACACCGCCACCTGCGGGCCGTCCTCCTGGCGCAGGAATTTCGCCGCCGCCTGGACGACCTCGGCGTATTGGGCGCCCGGCTTGCCGCGCTTGGCCAACCGGCGCCGGCTGTGCGCGGTGCGGGCGTCGCCTCGCTGCGCCATCGGTCGTCGCGGTCACCATCGCGTCGCCGCCGGCGCCGCCTCGCGCCACATCGTGTTGGCCAGCGCCGGCTGCTCATCGGCGATCGCTTCCGCCGCGAGCGCCTCGGCCAGCTTCTGGCCGAGCACCGGATCGCGGGAGTAGAGGTCGGCGATTCGCTGCAGCGTGTCGTCGTCGAGCGGCGCAAGATCGAAGGCGACCAGGACGTCACGGCCGCGGGTCCGCGCATCACCAGTGGCGCCGTCGGGCGCAATGCTGATGCCGCGCTCCTTCTCCGTGGGCGACCGGCCGGGATCGCGGCCAGCGCGCGGTTGAGCCACCTGTCTGCGCCGCATGCGGCTGCGGATAACCGGTTTCCAGCACGTCCTGGCCGTCGAAATGCGAGCGCTCGCGGTAGGGCTCGCGACCGCGTGAAACACCATGAGCTCACGTGCGGCATAGACTGCTGCATGAAAGGTCAGCGACGGATGCAGCGCCGAACAGGTCGTCGAGCGGCAGTGCACCGCCGTCAGTGCCCGGGCGTGCGATCGCGAGGTCGCCCGCAGCTGGCCGCGTATCCGGGATCGCCGTAGGCTGGCACCGCCGCCAGGCCGTCGAGCGCGCCGCGCAGGATGATGAAGACCAGGCGCGGCTTCCTGCCGTTGGCCTGCCGGCGAAGGACAGCCGCGAGGTCAGCAGGGCGCCGCCCGCGGCCAGCGCCCCGGCTGTCAGAAATTCACGTCGCTTCATCGATCTCATCTCCTCATGAATTCCGGTGCTGCCAGCAGCAGGGTCATGGCCTGCGCGGCGCTCGCCGCGCGGGCGATCGCCTCGCGGGTCGTGGCGCTCAGAGTCGCCCGAGCATCTGCGGCGCCAGCTCCACGCGTTGCGCCGCGGGCCGAACCGCTGTCCGATCGCATCCGCCCACTCGATCCGCTTCAGCAGCGCCGAGGCGCCGTCCCAGTCGGCGCTGCGATCGGGCCAGCCCGCCGGCGAGCCGGGCGCCCAGATCCGCTGCCCGAGAAGTTGGAACAGGCCGAGCGGCGGCTTGTCGCTCTCGACGGGAAGCTGCAGGCCACGGAAGGACGAGATGATGTAGTCCTAGGGCGTCTTGAATTTCGCCAGCGGCTGCGGCCACGCCTCCGGCGGAGTCGATCAGTGCCCGATAGACCGTCGGCAGATCGCCGCCGCCTGCGAGAACGCCGCTGCCATCCGCTCACCGCCGCCGGCGGCGGTCGTCGGCGATGAAATGCCGCGCCAGCTTGGTGGCGATGAAGCGCGCGGTGGCCGGCCGGCTCGCCAGGTCATGCAGCACCGCCACGCCCTGGTCGTAGCCGCTGTCGGCATAGCGTTTGCCCAGGACGATCTTCGGTCCGGGTTCGTGCATATCGGCGCGGAAGAGGAATGTCCCCGGCTGCGCCCCGCGTGCGCCAGCCCTCCGGCCCCGCGATCGACCAGCCCGTGATCACCTCGGCGAAGGCAGTGACATCGGCCTGCGTGTAGCCGCCGTCGACGCCGAACGTATGCAGCTCCATGGTTTCGCGCGCGAGATTCTCGTTGATGCCGCGCTTGCGATCGGATTGCGGCGCGCGATGTTGCGTGCGGCGCGCGAGTCCGGTCCCACCGAAGCTGGTTGTCGAGGTAGAGCAGCATGGCCGGATGCCGCTCCATCGCCAGCAGCATGTCGCTGAAGTTGCCGAGAACGTTGGGGCGGATCGCCTCGCGCTCGTAGCTGCCCGCGAGCCCGAGCACCACGCTCTTGTCGACGGAGACGGCGAAGTGGTTGGCCCAGAACTGCGTCATGCGTTCCACGAAGGGTCGCTCCGTGGACACCGCCTGGCGAAGCGCGCGCCGGCCTCGGCGACATAGATCGGCCGGACGAGCTGTCCGAGCTTCTTGAACGCACCGGCGGCCGCGGACCGGTCCGCTCGCCGTTCCGGCTGCGCGCCGGCGCGCGCGCGGATCGTTCGGCGCAGATCGTGACCTGCGTCAGGATGCTGGCGGTGCTCTGCAGGCCGTCGTCGGCGATCTCCGGCGCCGGTCCGTCGAGCTGCGCGCCCAGCCAGTCGGGACCCGGCCGCCGATGGCGCGAGCTCCCCGGGCCGGGCGCCGAGGCCGAAGCGATTGGCCGCAATGGCCGAGGTCAACCCCTTGTCCTGAGCCTCATAGAGCGCGGCACGGCCGTCGGTTGACCGCGGCGGGCTCCGATATACTGCGGCTTATGTCCACCCCCGATGCCCCCGATCTGGTCCTGGTCGACGGCTCCTCGTATCTGTACCGGGCCTTCCACGCCATGCCGCCGCTGACCAATCGCGCGGCGAGCCCACCGGCGCCATGCTGGGCGTGCTGAACATGATGGCGAAGTTCCGCAAGGATTGCCGCCGAGCGCATCGGGTCTGGTTTTCGATGCGCCCGGGCAGCACCTTTCGCGACGATCTGTTCGCGGACTACAAAGCGCATCGCCCGCCGATGCCGAACGACCTGCGCTCGCAGATCGAGCCGCTGCTGGCGATCCTGAGGGCGCAGGGACTGCCGCTGCTGCGCATCGAGGGCGTCGAGGCCGACGATGTCATCGGCACGCTGGCCTGCCGCGCCGCGAGCGCAGGCCACAGCGTCCTCATCTCCACCGGCGACAAGGACATGGCGCAGCTCGTCAACGGCTCCATCACCCTCGTCAACACCATGAGCAACACCGTCCTGGATCGCGACGGGGTCAAGGCCAAGTTCGACGTCTTCCCGGAGCAGATCATCGACTACCTCGCGCTGGTGGGCGACGCTCGGACAACATCCCGGGCATGACGAAGGTCGGTCCGAAGACCGCCGCCAAGTGGCTGGAACATACGGCACGCTCGACGACCTGATCGCGCACGCGCGGAAATCGAGGGCAAGGTCGGCGAAAACCTGCGCGCCGGGCTCGAGACCCTCGAGCTGTCACGCAAGCTCGCGACGCATGCATACGACCTCGAGCTGCCCCTCACGCTGGAGGATCTGATGCCGCGCGCCGCCGGATACGGAACAACTGCGGGAACTGTACACGCGCTATGAATTGCGTGCGCTGTTGCGCCAGCTGAGGCGGCGCCGGCGAGCGCGGATGGGGCTGCCAGAGGCTGGCGCCCGGCGCAGCGGCGATGCCGGTGCAGGCGAAGCAGCGGCTGACGGCACGGCGGCGGCTGCCGGGTCGGAGGGCGCTGCCTGGACGCAATCCCGCCGCAGCCAGCTGCCGCGCCATCGAGCGTAGTCGCCGGAACTACGAGACCATCGACGACTGGGAGGATCTCGAGCGCTGGCTCACGGCTGCGCGACGCGCAGCTGTTCGCGTTCGACACCGAGACGACGAGTCTCGATTACATGAACGCGGAGATCGTCGGGCTCTCCTTCTGCATCGAGCCGGGGACGCCGCCTATGTGCCGCTGGCGCACGACTATGCGGGCGCGCCGCCAGCAGCTGGATCGCGACGCGGGTGCTCGCGGCGCTGCAAGCCGCATGCTGGAGGACCCCGAGCAAGCCGAAGCTCGGCCATCATCTGAAGTACGACGCGCACGTGCTGCCGAACCACGGCATCCAGCTCGCCGGCATGCGCTACGACACCATGCTCGAGTCCTACGTCTGGAACAGCGTCGGGCACCCGGCATGACATGGACGCCGCCGCGCTGTGTTACCTGGGCGCCGCACCATCACCTTCGAGGACGTGGCCGGCAAGGGCGCCAAGCAGATCAGCTTCAACCAGGTGCCGGTGGAGCGCGCCGCGGAGTATGCCGCCGAGGACGCCGATGTGACGCTGTGCCTGCATCGGGCGCTATGGCCGAAGCTCGAGAGCATTCCGGCGCTGCGAGCGCCTCTACGAGGAGATCGAGCAGCCGCTGGTGCCGGTGCTCGAGCGCATGGAGCATCGGGGAGTGCTGGTCGATCGCGAGCTGCTGCGGGCGGCAGAGCTCGGAGATTCGCCACGCAGCTGCAGGACCTGCTGCAGCAGGCGCGGCGCGAGGCCGGGCACGACTTCAACGTCGAGTCGCCGAAGCAGCTGCAGCAGATGCTGTTCGAGAAGCTGCGGACTGCCGGTGCTGCGCAAGACCCCGACCGGGCAGCCCTCCACGGCGGAGGATGTGCTGGAGGAGCTCGCCGACGTCCTACGCGCTGCCGCGGATCGTGCTCGACTACCGCGCGCTGGCGAAGCTCAAATCCACCTACACCGACAAGCTGCCGGAGCAGATCAACGCGCGCACCGGCCGCATTCATACCTCGTATCACCAGGCGGTGGCGCAGACCGGGCAGGCTTTCTTCCGCCGATCCCAACCTGCAGAACATTCCGATCCGCCGTGCCGAAGGGCCGCCGCATCCGGCAGGCGTTCATCGCGCCGCCGGGCTACGTGCTGCTGGCGGCCGACTACTCGCAGATCGAGCTGCGGATCATGGCGCACCTGTCGGGCGACGAAGGCCTGCTCGCCGCATTCGCGGAAGACCGGGACGTGCACCAGGCGACCGCGGCGGAGGTCTTCGGCGTGCCGCTCACGGAGGTCACCTCCGACCAGCGCCGGCTCGGCGAAGACCATCAATTTCGGTCTCATCTACGGCATGTCGCCGTTCGGGCTGGCGCGCCAGCTCGGCATCGATCGCGGCGCGGCGCAGAGCTACGTGGAGCGCTATTTCCAACGCTACCCGGGCGTGCGGCGCTTCATGGACGAGACGCGCAAGCAGGCGCGCGAGAGCGGCTTATGTCGAGACCGTCTATGGGCGGCGGCTGTACCTGCCGGACATCCGCTCCGGCAACGCAGCAAACACGGCAGTACGCCGAGCGCAGCGCCATCAACGCGCCCATGCAGGGCACCGCTGCCGACATCATCAAGCGCGCCATGATCGCGGTGGATGCCTGGTGCGCGCGCGAGGACGCTCCGGCGCGCCTCATCATGCAGGTGCACGATGAGCTGGTGCTCGAAGTGCGCAGCGACGCCGTGGAAGCGCGTGATGCGAGGCCGTGCGAGAGCAGATGGCCGGTGCCGCGGAACTGCGCGTGCCGCTGCGAGTCGACGTCGGCACCGGCGCCAACTGGGATGAGGCGCACTGACGTGCGCCATCTGGGTCGCGTCTCGTACGCGAACTCAGCGGGCGATCGCTTCCTGTTGCGGCTGCCGAAGATCGGCAACAGCATGGGCACCTGGGCACGATAGGCCCGATACTGCTCCCCGTGGGACGCGCACCAGGTCACGCTCCTCGAGGGCGATCCCCACCAGGATGTAGCCGGTGGTCGCGAGCGCGAAGATGCAATGGCCGAGCGACATGCGGGGGTCGCCCAGAAGGCGATCAGGAAGCCGAGCATGATCGGATGGCGCACCAGCTTGTAGAGCGCGCGCTGCGTGAATCGCGGCGGGGAGTACTCGAGCCCGCGCAGGCGCAGGTACACCTGACGCAGCCCGAAGAGGTCGAAATGGTTGATCATGAAGGTCGCGAGCAAGAGGACCAGCCAACCGAGCCAGAAGAGCCGGCCAGCAGACGCGCGCCCACCGGCGAGGCTGACACATCCCAGACGGCGCCGGAATCGGTCGCCACTGCCAGCAGATGAGCGCGAGCAGCAGGCTCGATAGGAGGACGTAGGTGCTGCGCTCGATGGAGCGGGGCACGATGCTGTGTCCATACCGCCTTGAATCCCGGCCGCGCCATGACGCTGTGCTGCACTGCGAACGCGCCGAGAAGCAGCAGATCGATGACCAGCGCCACGGTAAATGGTGCGCCCGGACCTGAGTCGATCGTCCGTGGCACGATGACATCGCCCACGAATGCGATCGCGTAGAGAAACGAGCATAGGAAGACGACATAGCAGACGACGCCGTATACGGCCGCAATGAGACCCATAATGATTCACCTTGCTCGAGTCGGTCAGCCCGCGAACCTTCCTCCCGCAACGCAGCGCGCGCTCCGATCCCCGGATCGGATGCCCTGTTCGTGCGCATCCAGGGTGGTCACTCTCGCCTTCCCGCGCCCAACGTCCTGCCCGGGCGTCTGCGATCCCTGCCCGACCGTCCGGCTGTGCTGGCCTGTCGAATCCGTGCAGAATGGCCCGTCTGGCCCCCGCAAGCCCTGGGGAATACGCCCATGTCAGAAGAGCGCATTGCGACGGCTTTGGAGCGGCTCGAGTCCGTGCTGCACGCCCGTCCGGTCTTCGCCGAGCACGAAGAGACCCCTGCCGTTGCCCGTTGGCAGGACGGGCTGAGACTCAAAGTCAGCCACCCAAAAAGCGACCTGAAGGTACAGACCGATCTTCCCGGCGGAGCTCGGAGGCGACGGTGACGGTGTCACGCCCGGCTGGTTGATGCGGGCCGGCCTTGCGGCGTGCGCGGCGAGCTCGATCCTGCTCAACGCCGCCGCTGAGGGCATCGAGCTCCAGTCGCTGGAGCTCACCGCGGGGGCCTGTTGCGATGTCCGCGGGCCGCTGGGCATGGCGGAGACAGAACGGCGCGCCGGTTTCGGCGGCCTTCACAGTGGTCAGGCTGCTGGTGCGAGTCTCGGCCCCCCGGGGTGCCGCGTGAGCGGCTGCAGGCGCTCATCGAGCGCGCCAATCAGCGCTCTCCGGTCTCGAGCGCGTTGCAGCACTCCGTGCCAGTCGAGCTGAGCTCTCGAGCTGCAGGACTGACCAAGGGTCCCGCCCGTGGACGCCCTCTCAGAAACGCTGCGCGTCGTGCAGCTCATCGGCGCGATCTTCATCAACGCCCGCTTTTCCGCTCCCTGGTGCTACCAGTCGCCGCGCGCAGACTTCGCGGCGCCGCTTCTGGAGCCCGGCGCCGAGCGGGTAGTCATCTTCCATCTGATTACCGAGGGCGAATGTCATGTGGAGTTGGAGGGTGCGCCAGCGACGCGTCTGAGCGCCGGCGACGTCGTGATCTTTCCGCAGGGTCACGCGCATCGCATGTGCTCCGAGCCCGGGTGCCCGCGGCGAAAGGTGCGCGCCTGGACCGGGTACTGGCGCGTCGCCCGCGCCATCTGACCTACGGCGGCGGCGGTGCGACACGCGGCTGGTCTGCGGTTATCTGGCCTGCGATGCGCGCCTCGCCCGCATGCTGCTCGCGGGGCTGCCACCGTTGGTGAGCGTCAACGTCCGGGGATCCAGCGCCGGCAATTGGCTGGAGGCCTCGGTCCGTTACGCCCTGGCCGAGGCGAGATCGCCGCGGGCCGGCGGCGCGGGCGTGCTGGCCAAGCTCGCCGAGGTCCTCTTCATCGAAGTGCTGCGCCTCTACATGCGGGAGCAGAGCGCAGCCTGCACCGGGTGGCTCGCGGGCGTTCGCGATCCGGTCGTCGGCTCCGCTCTGCAGGCGTTGCACAAGCAACCGGAGCATCCGTGGACGCTCGAAGAGCTGGCGCACACCGCGGGACCTCGCGCTCGGTGCTGGCCGAGCGCTTCCAATACCTGGTCGGCAGCTCCCCGATCCAATACCTGACCCAGTGGCGCATGGTGCTGGCGTCCAACCTGCTGGCGCACAGCAGTGCTCCCATGGCACGCATTGCGGAGGCGGTCGGCTATCAGACCGACACGGCTTTCAGCCGCGCGTTTCGGCGCGAGTTCGGCACGCCTCCAGCGGCGTGGCGCCGCGAACGGGCAGCGAGCTGCGAGGGTGCGTGACTTATGGATAAGACTCTACGCGCTTCCCGAGCCTGGAAGCGATGAAGCGTGCGAAACGGGAAGCATGGAGCGAGGTGTCGCCGGCAGGTCGGATGCGTGCGGTCATGGAAATCACGATGGCATTGTATGCAATGAAGGGGTCGATGCCGTATGTTCCGCGACTTCAAAGAACTCTTGTCCGTATTAAACGCACACCGCGTTAAGTACCTCACGCGAAGGCGATTTCCTCGCTCACCGATCATCGAGCCGTGAGAGCAGCGTTACCTTCGAGGCTGCGCCCGGCCGCGATCCAGCGCTCAACTACACCCGGCGCGAGGCGAAATCTGGCGCAGTTGTAGGGTTCGAGGTTTCGAAGCTCTGCGATCACCATCTCCCGCACCGCAGCCTGATCGGCCTCGGGGATGACGGCGGCGCGCATGACCTCATCGAGCGCAACCCCTCCCACTGCCCGCTGAATGATCTCGCTGATCTGCGTGCGGTAGCGCGTCCGCAATGGATCGGGCACGCCGATGGCCTCGCGAACGACGCGGTATTTGTCAATCGATCGGCGATAAGTCCAGGCGAAAAGCTCGGCGGCAAGACGCGAGTCATTGCGTTCGTATACCCCAAGCATGGCGTAAGCGTAATCCTGCACTTCGACATCGAGGAACGAGAGCGGCGCGCAGTTGGTCAAAAATAGTGGCAGGTTGGCAGCGAGTCGGCTGGTGCGCTTGTTGCCGTCTTCAAAGGGCTGCAGATAGGCAAGATTCACCCAAAGGAAGAAGGCGGCCTCGATCGAGTTTTTGACGAGGCGTGCTTTGTCGACGATCTGCCCGAGCATCTCCTCGATCAAGGCGGGCATCTGTGTTGGGGTGTACACGGATTGATCGATGTTTACGATCTTGCGGCGGATCGCGCCCACGGCCGTTTCATCTGCCAGCAAACCCTGCATGAGGACGCTGTGCAGATTTCTCACAACCGGCACGGTGATCCCCTGTTCGGGCACCGCGTCCACGAGGAATTCGATGGCCGCCTTGTGATTGAGGAGCATCGTGGCATCGCGGTCGCCGTCATTGGCGCGGCCGCGCCGAAAGAGCTCGCGCGTATCGATCAGATTGAAGCGATTGCCCTCGAGACGGGAGGAATTCCACGAAAGATCGATCAGCAGCTGCTCGAGAACCTTGCGAGCGTAGGTGCCCGCAGGTTGCCGATCCCGCGATCGGCCTTCCGCGAAAAGCGTCTCCGCGACCTCGAGGGGCAGTAGGTGAGACTGATTCGGCCGATAGTCGTCCAGAAAGGAGCGTTGATAGCCGACCGGCTTGCGCGAACCCAATGGGGCGCGAAGCTCGGCCAGTAACTCGCCTGCCGCCGAGCTGAAAGAGAAGGCGGTAGCGGCTGGTCGGATTGGGGGGCGGTCATGCGCCGGGAGTAAACTTTCAGACTCTGCCGCAAGAGAGCTTGGCGGCAGCTGATAACGGGTAGCCCGCCCGGCGCCCAGGCGAAGCAGGCGCCCGGTATCGACCAGGTCTCTCAGGGCGCGATGCACAGTGGGTCGACTTGCCGTGACGTGAGGCGCAATGTCCTCTGCCGAAAGCGCCGCGGATGAGGCTTCAGCTTGAGCCGCTAACCGAAGAATCGTGGCCTCTAAGCCTTCTCTTGCCATGAGTATATTCTCAAATCGTCAATCGTTTTGAGTATATAATCATTTTTGACTCAAATAAGGCCCCTCTCAGAGAATATATAATCAAATGATGATTATATTATCAGAATGGGTGTTCCGGAGGCCCCGTTCCCTCGGGGATCGCATTGGCCATCGCTTTAGCGCTTTTTCAGCTTTGCGGCGACGCGGCGGTAGGCTTCGCGGAAGGGAATGCCTTCGGTCACGACGAGGCGGTTGGCTTCCTCGGCCGCGTGGATCGCGGGGTCGAGGTTGATGCGCTCGGGACGGAAGCGCATCGCGTCGAGAGCGGCGGGCAGGATATCGAGCGTTTGTTGGGCCAGGTCGATGCCGCGAAACAGAGGCACCTTCAGCAACTGCAGGTCGCGCTGATAGCCTGAGGGGAGCTTGGCGCAGAGGCCGAGGGCTTCTGACAGGCACGCCTGTGCTGTTGCGGAGCGGCCGCGGATCAGCTCGAAGACATCCGGATTGCGCTTCTGCGGCATGATCGAGGAGCCGGTGGTGAAGGCATCGGGCAGCTCGAGGAAGCCGAACTCCTGCGTATAGAAGAGCAGCACGTCCGCCGCCAGGCGGCCGAGGTCCTGCATGAGTAGCGCGATCTCGAAGAGCAGGGTCGCTTCGGCTTTGCCGCGCGAGAGCTGCACGGCGGTCACCGGCTCGTGGACTTCGGCGAATCCCAGCTTTGTCGGGTCGCATTGCGGTCGAGCGGTAAGCCGGGTGTCCCGTAGCCCGCCGCCGATCCCAACGGCGATTTGCCGACGCCGGCGTTGTACGTGCCTCAAGCCGTCCGCGTCGTCGCGGATCTCTGCCGCAAACCCCGCCGCCCAAAGCGCGACCGAGCTCGGCATCGCCTGCTGCATGTGGGTATACCCGGGCAGCGCGGTTTTACTCTCGCGCTCCGCCAGACGACTCGAGCGCGTCGGCGACGCCAAGAGCGCCGGCACCCAACTCCTCGACCGCATCGCGCAGATAGAGTCGCAACGCCGTCAGGACCTGATCGTTGCGCGAGCGTCCCAGATGCACTCGCCCGCCGGCAGCTCCGATGCGCTCGGTCAGCCTGCGCTCGAGCGCCGTCTGGCCATCCTCGTCCGCGAGCTCGATGTGCCACAGGCCGCGAGCATGCTCCTCGGCCAGCGCAGTCAGTCCCGCGCGGATCGCCTCGAGGTCGGCAGCCGACAGCAGCTTCTGCTGATGCAGCATCTCCGCGTGCGCAATGGACGCCCGCACGTCGTACCGTACCAGCCGCTCATCGAGCGCGAAGTCCTCGCCCGCGGTGTAGCGCAACACGCGGTCATCGAGAGGCGTTCCCTTGTCCCACAGACGTGTCATGACAGCGTCTCGCGGCGAAGTCAGCTGTGCGCCCCCTGCTGCTCCGCAGGGGTCAGCGCCTTGATATCCGCGACGATCAGTGTGCCGGTGCCCTCGTTGGTGAAGACCTCGCCGAGGATGCCCTCCGGCGCCTGGTAGGACACCACGTGCACACGCCGACGCCGCCGCGGATAGCGTCTTCGATGGCCTTGGCCTTCGGCAGCATGCCGTCGGCGATGCGCCCTTCCTCGCGCAGTCGCTTCAAGCCCCTGCAGGTCGATGTAGGAAATGAGCGAGCCCTGGATCGGCGATATCGCCGAGGATGCCGGGCGCCCCGGTGCAGAGGATCAGCTTCTCCGCGCCGAGCGCGGCGCCGAGGGCGGCGGCGACGGTATCCGCATTGATGTTGAGCAGCACGCCGTTGTCGTCCGCCGACAGCGGGCTCACCACCGGCATCAGCCCGTTGTCGAGCAGCTTGCGCACCGCCGTCGGGTCGATCTCGTCGATGTCACCCACGAAACCGAAGTCCACCATCTCGCCGCTCGAGCCGATCTTCACCGGCGGGCGCTTGTGCGCGCGCACCAGTCCGGCATCGACGCCGCTGATGCCCGACCGCCTCGATGTCGAGGTCGCGGCAGATGCCGAGAATGCGGGTGTTGATCAGGCCGTTCAGCACC
This sequence comes from uncultured Pseudomonadota bacterium, assembly GCA_963726045.1. GTDB lineage: Bacteria > Pseudomonadota > Gammaproteobacteria > Steroidobacterales > Steroidobacteraceae > 13-2-20CM-66-19. The sequence continues at coordinate 129,858 of CAVSAZ010000004.1, read as the reverse complement.
ATCGCCGACACGTCGATCGACTTCTGGTCGGTCACGCGCCGGCCTTCCACCATGCGCGTCGGTACGCCGAGCGCCGTGGACAGCTCCGTGAGCTGCGGGCCGCCGCCGTGCACGAACACCACCCGCACCCCGAAGTAGTGCAGGATCGCGATCTGCTCGATGAGGACCCGCGTGGAGGCGATATCGGCGAATACGCCGCCGCCGGCTTTCACGACGAAGGTCTTGCCCTTGTACATGCGGATGTACGGGGCGGCGTTCTTGAGCGCGCGGATCGCCAGGGCCTGATCGCCAGGATGCATGATCATGTCAGTGTGTCCCTCAAATGCTCTTCAACATGCGATAGAGAACCGCCATCTGGGCGGTCAGCCGATTGTAGGCTTCCCGCTGCACGATGCTGCGCGGACTGTCGAGCACCTCGTCCGCGACGGCGACGTTGCGCCGCACGGGCAGGCAGTGCATCAGCCGGCATTCCGCGGCAGTGCGCGCGAACCAGTCGTTGCGAACGCACCAGTCCTTGAGCTCGCCCGCGCAGCCGGGCATCCGCCGCCGCATCGCCGTAACAGGACGTCGCGCCCCATTCCTTGGCGTAGATGATATGCGCGCCGCTCAGTGCATCGTCGCGGTCGGCCGTCTCCCGCACGGAGCCGCCGGAGAGCGCCGCGGCGCGGCGTGCCTTCTCCATGATCGGCGGCGGCAGCGCGAATCCTTCCGGCCGCAGCACGATGACCTCCATGCCGCGCAGCGCCGCCATGTGGACCGCGGTGGCCGGCACGGCAAGCGGCAGCGGCGCGCGGATGGTACGCCCAGGAGAGAACGAACCGGCCGCTGCGCGGCACGCCGAGGTCGTCCATCGTCTTCCAGTCCGCGAGCGCCTGGCAGGGATGGCTGATCGCCGACTCCAGGTTGATGAGCGGCTTGTCGACCAGGCTCGCCATCGCGCTGAAGGCGGTCTCCGCGAGATCCGCGGCGAGATCCTTGCCGTCCGCGAAGGCGCGTAGCCCAAGCGCGTCGCAGTAGGAAGCGAGCACCGGAATTCCCTCGCGCACATGCTCCGCCGCCGCGCCGCTCATGACGGCGCCGAGGCGCGTCTCGAGCTGCCAGGTGCCCTGACCCGGGGTGATCACGAACGAGCTGCCGCCCAACCGCGCCATGCCCGCCTGGAAAGAGGCGAGCGTGCGCAGCGACGGGTTGAGGAAGAGAAGTCCCAGGATCTTGCCGGCGAGCGCGTGCGGCTCGGGGCGCGTCTCCAGGCGCCGGGCCAGCTCGAGCAGCGCCAGCACCTCCTCGCGCTCGAGATCCGCCAGGTCGAGGAAGCGTTTCATGGCGGCAGGCTCGCGAGCGCATCGCGCAGCATCTCGACATGCTCCTCCTGCAGGATGAAAGGCGGCAGCAGCCGCACGATGTGGCTGTCGCTCGCCGTTCCCGCCAGGATGCCGCCTTCCAACAGCTCGGCCTGGATCTGCTTCGCGGGCCGGCTGGTGCGCAGACCGAGGAGAAAGCCCTCACCCTGGCTCGCCTTCACCGGGCCGACGATGCAGGTGCGGCGGATGCAGTCCGACACGCGCCGCACGTTCTCGAGCAGATCCTCCGACTTCGATGGCTTCGATCACGGCCTCGATGGCGGCGCAGGCCATGGGGCCGCCGCCGTAAGTGGTGCCGAGGAGGCCGATGCCGAGGCTCGCCGACACCTTGGCGGAGGTCAGCAGCGCCGCGCAGGGAAAGCCGTTCCCGAGCGCCTTCGCCGACGGTGATCATGTCGGGCATGACGCCGTAGAGATTGGCGGCGAACGGATGGCCGACGCGGCCGCAGCCGCATTGCACTTCATCGAAGATGAGTTGCGCGCCGACCTCATCGCAGCGGCGGCGCAGCGCTTCGAGGTAGGGTTTGCCGAGGTCCACCGCGCCGGCGAGACCCTGTACCGGCTCGACGATCACTGCCGCCGTGCGCTCCGTGACCTGCGCAGCGATGGCCGCCGAGGTCGCCGCGCGGCATGAAGCTGACATCGAACGGCTTGCGCGGAAAGCCGTACCAGCTGTCGGAGCCCCAGGTGACCGCGCCCGCCGCCGTCGTGCGGCCGTGGAAGCCGCCTTCGACCGCCGCGACATGCGGCCGGGAAGTCATGCGAAACGCCAGCCGCAGGGCGTTCTCGTTCGCTTCCGCGCCGCTGTTGACGAAGAACACGCTGGTGAAGTCCAGCTTCGAGAAGCGGACCAGCCGCTCCGCCGCGCGCACGCGGATGCGCATGGGTATGGCGTTGGTCTGGAAGTTGCACGATCGGGCCTGCGCGGTGAGCGCCTCCGTCCAACCCGGATGGCCGTAGCCGAGCGCGGCGACGGCGTGGCCGCCATAAAGATCGAGCACCCGCTCGCCGCGGCTGTTCAACAGCCATACGCCCTCCGCGGAGGCGACCTCGAAGGGATACTGCGAGAATACCGGCGCGAGGAAGTCTCGGGCCGGAGCGTCCGTGGGCGACGTTCGTTTGCTGCAGAGCTCATGGCATCTCTCAGGTCCAGCCTGGCGCGCAGGCCGTGAGGCCCGTCGTCTCCGGCAGACCGAATATCCGGTTCATCCACTGCACGGCACCGCCCGCCGCGCCCTTGTTGAGATTGTCGATGACGCACATCACCGCCACGGTGCGGCCGTTCGCGACCGCGGAGAGGTGCGCGTAGTTGGTCGTCGCGACCTCTTTGACCCGCGGTGCGGAGTCCGTCACCCGTACGAAAGGCGAGCCGGCATAGAACTCGCGCAGCGCCGCCAGCACCTGCGGAGTATCGATCGATGTCTTCAGGGGCGCCTGCACCGTGACGTGAATGCCGCGGGCGAACGGCCCGGAGTGCGGCACGAACGCGAACTCCGCCTCGACGCCGGTCGCGGCGCGCGCGCAGGCCGCAATCTCCGGCGCGTGCCGATGCGACAGCGCGTTGTAGGAATAGAGATCGCTGTGCCGCAGCGGGTGATGAGTGCCTTCCACGGGCTTGCGTCCGGCGCCGGTGCTGCCGGTGATACCCGCCACGAACAGCACGGGCGGTGTGAGCCCCGAGGGATAGGAGCGGCACGCTTGCGAGCAGCGCCGCGGTGGCGAAGCAGCCTGGATGCGCGACGTGCGGTGTTTCGAGCTTGCGCAGGTGCTCCGGCACGGCGCAGGTGAACTCCGCCAGGCGCGCCGGAGCATCGTGCGGCGTGTTTGTAGACCGCCTCGTACTCCGCCGCGGAGCGGAAGCGGTAATCGGCCGAGATGTCGACCACCCGGGGCCGCGTTCCGGCCTGCGAGGCGGCCTGCAACAGGGAGTCGATCAGCGCGCCGAGACGCCGTGCGGGGCCGCGCGAGAAGACGGCGCATTCCGGCGCGCCCGGCGACCAGCGCCTGCACTTCGGCCTGCGACTTGAAGCGCGTATCGCCGTAGGCGGCCGCGAGGTGCGGAAATGCCTTCGCGACCGGTTCTCCGGGCTGGCTGTCGGACATCACCGCGCGCGAGCTCGAAGCGCGGATGTGCCGGCCAGCAGGCGCAGCAGCTCCCCGGCGACATAGCCGGTGCCCCCGAGCACGACTGTCGGGATGGGCGAGGTCATGCGGCCGACTGCCGCACGAGGCTCAATGCCTCCATGACGCGGTCGCCGAGCGCCGCGCCGGCGCTCAGCGCGTTGAAAGCCGGCACACCCATCTGTGTCGTGATGATCTCGACGCCCACCTGATTGTCGGTGGAGGGACCCGTGACCACGCAGGGCTCGATCCCGAAGCGCTCGCGCAGCAGCTTGACGCCGCCCCAGGCCGCGACCGGATCGTTGGCCGAGAGCACGACGCCCGTGAGCGCGGCGCGGATGTCGGGGCATTCCAGGATGGCGTCGACGCCGTACGTGCCGAGAATGCCGTCGCCGAGCTCGAACACGATCACATCGGGCTTGCCGGTCGAGAGCTCGGTCAGCATGGTGCGGGTCAGGGCCGGCCCGTTGACACGGGTGGTGGTGACGACGCCGAAGTCGGTGAAGATGGCGGAGCGGCGCGCGCCGGCATCCTCCATCGCAAGGACGTCACGGCGCAACGACACGCCGGTCGCCTTGAAGGCGTCGACCACCAGCCCGCGGTGGCGCATGCGGCTGATGATCGCGCACGCCGCGGCGGTCTTGCCCGCCTCCATGCACGTCCCCGCCAGCGCCACGACCGGCACCTGCCGCGCGTCGAGTTTGGCGTCGAGGTCGAGCCGACGAAGTGCCGACGCGCGCGGGCACGCCGATGCGCTCGCCGAGATAGGGGAAATTCAGCGCCACGCCGAGCACGCGGCAGTCGAACGGCTTGCCCTTGTCGGGATTGATGGAGTCGCAGATCCCGAGCACGCCGCCGATGTTGAGCATCTGGATGACGTCGCCGGCCTGCAGCGCGGGGGGAACGTGCCCCGAGTAGCCGAAGAGCGCCTTGCGGTGGCCGAGAGCGCCCACCACGATGTCGCCCTTGCCCACCTTGGCCATGCGGCCGCTGGTGAGCTCCAGGGTGTTGTAGGTCGACTTGTTGGTCAGCACTTCGACGACCACGACGACTCCCTCCTCGGAGGGGATCTCGGTCGAGATGCGCACCTCGTGCGACAGGCCGCAGGCCTGCGCCACGGAGGCGATCTTGTCGACGACGACGCTTCTCATGCCGCTGACCATGTCACATGTCCTTGGCGCGCTCGCCGGCGCGCCGGTGAAATACGCCCGTGAGGGCGACGATCTTCGAGAATCCCAGCGCATCGACCGGCGTCCATTCAGCCGCCGCCTCGCCGTACACGCCCTTGGAGGCGGCCATGAGCGAGTAGCTCGACTCGACGCCTTCGATGAAGAGGTTGCCGGGTCGCAGGCTGGATCCGTACCTGGCCGCTCACCCGCTCCTGCGAAGAGAGCAGCAGCGCCTCGATGTCGCGGCAGACCGGATCCAGCAGCTGGCCCTCGTGGACGAGATCGCCGTACGGCTGCGCGACCGTCTCCTTGATGCGCTGCTGGCGGCCGGTGAGCACGAGCTTCTCGAGCTCCCGGTGGGCGGTGAGCAGTACCTCGGCCGCGGGCGCCTCGAATGCAACGCGTCCCTTGGTGCCGATGATGGTGTCGCCCAGGTGGATGCCGCGGCCGATGCCGAATGGCGCGGCGAGCGCTTCGAGCGCTTCGATGAGCGCCACCGGCGAGAGCGCGCGGCCGTCGAGCCCGACCGGGCGCCCCTGCTTGAACTCGATGACATGCGACTCGGCGGCGCGCGGATGAGTGAAGGCGTCGCGCGTCAGCACCCAGGCGTCGTCCGGAATGCTTCCGGATGACGTCAGCGTCTCCTTGCCGCCGATCGTGACGCCCCAGAGGCCGCGATTGACGGAATAAGCCGCGCCGAACGGCGGCACCGGCAGGCTGGCGGCTCTGCAGGTACTCGAGCTCCTCCTGGCGCTTGAACGCCCGGTCGCGCACCGGCGCGAGCACCTCGAGCTCCGGCGCCAGCGTGCGCATCGCGACCTCGAAGCGCACCTGATCGTTGCCGGCGGCGGTGCAGCCGTGAGCGATCATGTTGGTACCGAGCTTGCGCGCCATGTGCGCGATGGTCTGCGCCTGCATGACGCGCTCCGCGCCCACGCAGAGCGGATACATCTGGCCGCGCTTCACGTTCCCCATGATGAGGAAACGCAGCACCTGCTCGAAATAGTCGGCGCGCGCATCGACCTGGTGATGGCCGACCGCGCCGAGCGCGCGGGCGCGCTCCGCCAGCGTGCGCGCCGCGGCCTCATCGATGCCGCCGGTGTCGACGGTGACGGTGATGATGGGGCGGCCGTAGTTCTCCTTGAGCCAGGGCACCAGGAAGGAGGTGTCGAGGCCGCCGGAATAGGCGAGGACGATGGGCTGGTCGCCCTTCATGGGGACGGGATTGGGCATGCTCAGACTCGGAAAATGCCCTGCAGCCGGGCGACGAGAGCTTCCTGCGCGCGGGAGTGGGCGGTTGCGATGAAGATGGTGTCGTCGCCGGAGATGGTGCCGGCGACCTCGGGCCACTCCGCCCGGTCGATCGCGACGGCGACGCTCTGCGCCGCGCCGATCGTGGTCCTGAGTATCGTGAGCGAAGGCCCGGCGCGCTTCAGCCCGCGCACGAACTGCGCCAGCATGGCGAAGTCGCCGTTGGTGCGCGAGACCTCATCGGGCGGCAGCACGTAGCGGCCGCTCGCCTTGAGCACGCCGAGGTCGCGCAGGTCGCGGCTGACCGAGGACTGCGTCACCTCGAAGCCCGCGGTCTTCAGCAGGCGCGCCATGTCCTCCTGCCGGCGCACCTGTCCGTCGCGCAGGATGCGCACGATGGCCTGGCGGCGCTCGAGCTGCTGGGCGTCCATGGCAGTTTCAGATGGGTCTTGGATATGCATAAAGTTGCACGTATTGTGCATATTCATGCGTGAGTGTCAAGGACGTCTTCCTTGGACGGCACTGCTTCAGGTCATCGCCATTTCTACGAAAACGCGTAAGCAAATCGCGGGGACTTCGGACGGTCGTCCGCGCAACCTGTACCGCCGACGATTCGGTGGAGTCCGAACCTGTCAGGCGTCGCTCACGATAAGCTTGTCTGATCGAGAGCAATCATGATTGCCGCTGTGCAAGACGATCTCGTTCGCCGCCACCGACTCACGGTTCAGGAGTACTACCGCATGGTGGAGCTCGGTCTGCTCGCGCCCGACGCGCGTGTCGAGCTGGATAGTGGACGTGGTCAAGCCCGTGCTGTATGTGTTCAACGGAGCCGACTACTTCTCGACGCTGAACACCAGGTCCGCGCCCTTGATCTGCCCGGCGGTGGTGCGGATGGTCCAGTGATCGCCCAGGCTGTAGCGCAGGCGGATGGCGTTCAATTCCTCCGTGAGGCCGACGCCGTAGCTCACGTAGAGCCGCGGCGAGAGATACTTGCCGAGGACGAGCGAAGTCTCGTTGTTGAGATCGGTCTCCACGCTGATGTCCGGCAGCCCGATCCGCGAGCCGAGCTGCTGCGCGAGGATCGCGCCGCCCTGGGTCAGCAATTCGTTGGCGGCGGTCGCCTGCTGGTTCTGCGTCACCTGCAGCATCTGCAGCGTGCTGTCACCGCCGCCGCCGGACAGGATGAGAGAGACGATCTGCGACTGCGGCAACGAAGGGTTGGAGAAGAAGGACAGCCGCGGCCCCTGCAGCGTGCCGCGAACATTGATCCCGGCGGTGACGTCGGGAAATCGCTTGACGGCGCGGATCTCGATGCCCGGATCGTCGATCGGGCCGCCCGTGAAGATGAGACGGCCGCTTTGGATGTCGAGCTTGCGCGCGTAGGCGGAGTACTGCCCCTTCTGCACCGAGAGCACCCCGGCGGCGTGAGTGATGGCGTCATAACCGCTGCGCACGGTAATGCTGCCCGCGAGCTGGCCGGTCAGCCCCATGGTATCGATGTTTACATTGGGCCCCAGGGTCATGGTGATCGTGGTCCGCACGTGGAACTGGTCGGCGGGGTTCTGCGACTCCTGGCCGACGATGACCTCGTCCGGGGAGGAGGTCACCGCTCCCGTGAGGTTGGTCGGGACGATCCTGGCATAAGGCACGGCCACCGTTCCCGTAATGTCGACCTCGTGCGCGGCCACCTTGAAATCGAGGTTCGGCGATGCATCGATCTGCGCTTCCGGGATATCCACCACGCGCAGGTTGGTTCCATCCAGGTGCAGCTGGCCATAAGGGAGCGTGTCGCGCCAGCGCAGCTGTCCTTTGGCGTGCACCGAGCCCTTGCCGGCCTGCGCGGTGCCGTCGAACATCAGCCCATCGTCGGTGAGCTCTGCCGCCAGGCCGATCTGTCGCAGGTGCAGGTTGGTCTGATAGAAGTCGACCTCACCGTCCGCGACACGGATGCTGCCGCTGAGCTGCGGCGCCGCCAGCGTGCCTGCGATGCGGGCATTGGCGGTCAGATTGCCGGCCGCGCGGTCGATGTCAGGCACATACACCGACACGAGATCGAGCTTGGCCGACTGGGCGTGCAGCTCTCCCGCGACCGGCATGTCCTGCCAGGGCCCCGAGCCTCTGCCGATCTTGAGCGTTCCCGCCGAGCGTACCGATCTCTCCCGCCGTCAGAGACGCATTCGCGTCGATCGAGTCGGGGGTCGCGGTGGCCACGAGTACTCCCGATCCGATGGAGGTACGCTCCGTCCGGCCGCTGACCAGCCGTCGCGATAGCACGGCATCGTTCAGCTCCATGCGCAGCACTCCCTGTGCGGGATTGCTTCCGCCGCCGAAGAGGCGCGCCCCGACGTTGATAGTGCCCAGATACTCGACAGCGGGTGTGCGACCCGCCGTCAGCGTGCTGAGCGGCAGGTGGTCGGCGGTCAGCGTGGTCGACCACGCCGCGGGTGTCCAGCTTCCCTGGGCGCAGAGATCGCCCGGCGATGCCGATCAGACAGAACCGGTCGATGTTGCTCGACGAGCGCGACAGCGTCAGCGATACGGCCTGCTGCAGATGCAGTCGCAACGACTCGCTGCCCGACACGTCGAAGGACTCCAGCCTGCCGCCGAAGATGCCGCTGTTGAAGCCGCCGCTGGCCATCGCGGTCAGGTGAAGCCCTGGCGCCTGCATCTGCAAATGGGCGGCTGGCGTCGGCAGCCGGACCGTCGAAAGTGAAGTCCAGGCTGCGCAGAGTGCGGCGCCGGAAGCGCAGCTGTCGCAGATGCGCAGCGATCGACGACCGCCGGCTGCGAAGTCGGGTCGAAATCCACTTTGGCATCGAACTGCGCGAGCGCCACGCCATCGTAAAGAATATCGGTCCCCTGCGCGGTGGCTACGATGTCGGGGCTTGCGAGCGGTCCGCGGATCGTCCCGTTCGCCTGCAGCCGGCCGCGGCCGCTCGCCGACAGCAGGCTGAGATCCTGGGCGGTCAGTGCGAAGCGCAGATCCGCGGTGCGGTCGATGCTGCCATCGAGCGCCAGGTGGGTGCGACCGAGGCCGACTCCGACCTGTTGGAACGTCCATGTGTCGCCCGCATGGGTCAGCTTGCCGCCTCCGCTCGCCGCCAGCCCGCGCAGTCGCCCGCTCAGGCCATCGAGCGCCACGCTGAGCGGATCGTTTGGTTTGAACCCGCGGCCGGCGACGTCGAAGCCAAAATTGACGCTGCCGGGCAGGTCGGGCCGCACCTGGCTCGGGTCGATGCCGGTCGCGCTGGCCGCTGGCTTCCCAGTGCTGCGTCGGGGCCCAGGTCACCTCGCCATGCACAGCGGCGTGCCCGTGGAAGATATCGAGCTGCGCGCTGCTGAAGCTCGACGCCTTTGTCGCCCAACTTACCGCTGACGTCGGCGGGAACCGGGCGCGAGTCCGGGCAGGAGCGTCGGCACCTGCGCCAGTCCCCGGGTATGAAAATCATACGGCCTCAGTCCCGAGAGCTCGAAGCTGCCCTGGCCGCTGCGGAAGGGCACGCTTCGTCCCTGCAGCGGCCAGCGAAAGTTGGTCCAGCTCCCCCGCAAGTCGAGACGCGGTCCGTCGGGGACGGAGCCGATACCGATCGTACCGGACGCAAGCGCGCGCGCCCCCGAGGCGACATTCGTGACGTCGATCCGGCGGGCGATGAGTGACTGCCGCGCTATGCCGCCGTCGAACAGCACATCGAACGAGCCCGCCTTGAGCCCCGCCGGATCCGCGGTGCCGCTGGCAGTGAAATTCCGCCCTTCCCCACTCAGGTCCAGATTGCCGCTGATGAGGCCGAGGGCGTCCGTGAGATGCCAGGCCCGCAGGTCGAAATCGCGTACCGCGGCTCGCCCCTGCCAGTGCCAGTGGTGGGTCAGGTCGAGCATCTGGCCGCTCACGGTGCCGTGGAAGGGCGCGGCGATATCGGCATCGAGGGCCAGCCTGTCGAGATCGCCCGCGGCGTTGGCGGTCAGCTGCCAGGCGGGCTGGCCGCGCGGCGTCCAGGTAACCTGGCCGCTGGCCGCTAGCTGCAGCGGATCGCTCGCGTGCAGTTTGCCGGTCAGGTCGAAACCGACTTCACCCATCTGTAGCTGCGCCTGGTAGAAGTGGATGTCGCGGTGGCGCAGCAGCGCGGAGCCCGCAATTGCGGTCCATTGCAGCCGCGTGCCTCCCGGAACCACCAGCACCACCCTGCCGACGTTGGCGTGCCCGATGTAGATCGCGAGCCAGCGCGGCAGGAATTCCGGGCCGCCGCCGTGGCCCGGCGCTTGCGGCGGCCCGGTGGGGCGTCTGACCTCGATGGACACGCTAGCGACCCTCGTGTCGGGCGTGTCGATGGTCTGCCAGAGCAGCGGCTCCAGCTTCACGCGCGTGTAGAGGTCGCGGAACTCGAGATGTACCCGCGGCTGGTCGATCACCAACAGGCGTCGCCCGGACGCCGCCAGCGATCGTGCCGCTGACATCCTCTATCCTGCACGCCGACATTGCCGTAGCGCTGGGGCAGGTGGCGCACGACGAACTGCAAACCGCTCTGCGTATAGACGACGGCGTAGAGCGCCGCGCACGGCAGACCGATCACGATCAGCAGGAAGCAGGCGGTGGCGAGCAGCAGAAAGCGGCGCATCTGGGGTTACCGCGCGCTCACAGCTTCGGCGAGAAGTTGATGTAGAGCCGGGGACTGCCCGCGCTGCCGACAGCGGCTGGCCGATGTCGATGCCGAGCGTCAGCACCGGCAGGCGGAACAGAAACCCGATGCCGGCGCCGTACTGCAGCAGCGGCTCCTTGATGTAGACGATCTGCTCCTCGTTGTTGTAGACCGCCTGCTCCTGCGGCCCGAGGTGATTGAACGCATTGCCGTAATCGAAGAAGAACGCGAGGCCGAAATTCCGCGGCAGGTCGCGATCGAACTCCACCGTCCCGGTGATCACGTCCTTGCCGCCGGCCTGCGCTTCGGCGCAGATCGCGACTGCCCGAGAGACAGTACTTCTGTGTCGGCGACAGGCCGTCGTATTCGAAGCCGCGCACGCTGCCCTCGCCGCCGGCGTAGAAGCGCATCGCGGGCGGCATCTCGCCGAAGTGCGAGGCGGCGGTCGCCCCGAACTCATCGCGCAGCAGCAGGTGCCACTTGCGCGACAGCCTGAACGCGCGCTCGAGCTCGATGTGGATCTGCAGGAAGTTCGCCTTCGAGCCGAAGGCGCCCTGCGAGCCGCGGATCTCGGCGAAGAAGCCGTGCTCGAACATGGGCTCGCCGAGATAGCCCTTGGGCACGGAGGCGAGGTCGACTCCCGGCACCAGCATGTCGTTGGTGGGTATGCCGATCGTCACGCCGGCGTAGCAGGACGTGCCGGCGGTGGCGCCGGCGACGCACTGCTTGTTGGCGGGGTTCACGGCCCCGAGCCAGGAGGTATTCACGGTGCCGGTGCTCTGCACCCCGTTCACGAACCATACCGTCTGCCAGTTTCCCATGACTCTGGTGATGCTCGGTCCGATCGACATGGTGCGGGCGTCGACGTCGGCGAGCTCCTGCTGGATGACGGTGCCGGCGAGAGTCAGATTCTCCACCGCCGGATCGCCGATCGGGATGACGTAGCGGCTCTGCAGGCTGTACTTGGTCACCTGCGCGGCCTCCAGATCGACGCTCATCCTGTGGCCGTAGGAGTTGACCCTGCCGGTCCTCCCAGCTGAGGATGCCGCGCGCTCCGGTATCGCTCTCGTAGCCGGCCGCGATGGAGTAGACGTTCGGCCGGTTGGGATCGGCGCGGATGCTGATCGGGACCGTGTGGCTGGTGCGGTCCGGATCTCCGGGCAACACTTCCAGGTTGGTGAAGTACTGCGAGTCATCGAGCGCGAACTGGGTGCGCAGGACTTCCGACAGGTCGAACGGGTCGCCCTGCGCGGTAACGCAGGTATCTGCGCACCAGCTTCTCCCCGACGGCGTGCTGCTCGATCGTGGTGGCGCCGAAGCGATAGCGCACGCCGGTCTGCAGCTCCAGGTCGATGCTCGCCGTATGCGCGCCCGGGTTGACCAACAGCTCGTGGTGAGTCAGCGTTGCATCGAGATAGCCGTAGGTGGCGGCGGTACGCAGCAGGTCGCCCCTGACACTGTCGTATTTCGCCTGATCGAGCCGCTGGCCGGTATGGAAGGGAAGGTGCGAGGTGATGCGCGGAAACGCCGGCTGCTGGCTCCGGGGCCGACGACGCGCACGGCAACGTGATCCAGGATCACCGGCGGCCCGGGATGCACCGTGATCGACACCTTCCAATTGCCGGGGCCGGCGGCCGTCACAGCTCGAGCTCACCGTCGGCTGGAAGTACCCGAACGGCTTCAGCGCCGATTGCACCTCGGGGGCGATCCGGCTCTGCAGTCTCTCGACGGTGTCAGCGCTCAGGTTCTTGGTTTTCTGGTAGCGGGCGAAGCTCAGGTATGCCAGTACGTTGCTGCGCAGCGGGGCGCTCACGCCTTTGACGGTGATGGTCACGTCCGCCAGCGCCAGTGGGCAGGCGAAGAGCAACAGAAGAACGCCCGAGGCTCGCCAGCGCGACCGAGCCCCGTGTGACGAATTGCACTGCGCCATTGATGCGTGCGACCAAGAACCCGGGCGGACGAAACACGAATTGTAACGGGCCACGCGCCGGGTCGCGGCCGCTTACCCGGCGCCGTTCGCGGCTGGGCCATTCTCCGGGCCGCAGCCGGTATTCGGTCTCGCCGCTGCGGGCGCCGCTCGGGTCGAAGCGCCGCTCGGCGAGGTAACAGGCGCCCGGGGCTCGATGGCCACCAGGGTGGAGCAGCGCGTCCCGTAGCTCTGGATTCAGGACGAAGGGGGAGGACAGGGTTCGCTCCCATTCCGGCGAGACACCGGTGCCCGGCAGGCCCTCCTCCTCGGAGGCGGGCGCGCGGTCCGCGAGCAGCGCGAACAGCTCGCCATCCTCCACGCTGCCGCCCTCGCGCAACCAGGCTTCGAAGCCGCGCCGCACCCGCAGCAGTTTCGGCCACGGAGTGTCCAGCTGCTCGTTCGACAGGCCATGGATGCCGGCCGACAGAGCGCGCGCGAACGGCGCGCCGCGGTTCGAGCCGTACCAGAGGGATGCGCCGTCGGCCAACAGGAGGTTGAAGCCGCCGTAACTCGGCGCCTCGGGCTGCAGCGCCGCGAGATAATCGCCTGGGCGCGGCCGTGCCGGCGAGATAGCCGCGGAATCAGGCCGCCGCGCGATGGCGCCTGCGGCGGCGCCCGCACCAGATCGCGAAAATTGGTGACGATGCCGAAGCGGCGCCGGCGGTCGATGCCCAGCCAGGTGCCGCCGGCGCGCAGATCCCTGCCCGCGAGGATCCCGGCTGGAGCGGGCCAGGGGCCGAGCGGCGCGCGCGGCCGGTCGTGGTACTCATCGCGATTGGCGGCGACCACCAACCGGTAGCGCGGATGCGCGTTCCATGCCAGGACGAGCAGGCACACGCCTACTTACCGTCCATCCAGGTGGCGATCAGGCGATAGGAGATCGAGTACGCGGGCGGCAGCAACGCGGCGCCGGCATGGATCTCCTCGCGCGAGAACCAGCGCGCATCCTCGAGCTCGCCGCTGCACTGGACGGGACTTCCCGGGCGCGCCCAGGCGCGAAAGCCGAGCATGATCGAGGCCGGGAAGGGCCAGGGCTGGGAGGAATCGTAGCGTGCACCGGTCACCGGCACGCCCGTCTCCTCCATGACCTCGCGCGCGACCGCATCCTCCAGGCTCTCGCCCGGCTCCACGAAGCCCGCGATGGTGGAGTAGCGTCCCGGGCGGCCATGTCGCCTGCCGGCCGAGGAGCGCGCGCTCCCCGTCCGTGATCAGCACGATGATCGCCGGGTCCAGCCGCGGAAAGAACTCCTGCGCGCAGCCCTCTTTGGAACAGCACATGGAGTGCCCCGCGCGATGGGGAACCGTCGCCGCGCCACAGACGCCGCAGTAGCGCTGGCGCGCGCGCCAGATCGAAAGAGCCCGCGCGTAGGCGAGGAGGCCGGCCTCATCGCCGCGAATGAGGGGTGACAGCGGACGCAGTTCCTCGAAGGAGGCGTTCTGCGGTAATTCCGTGGGGACCTCGTCCCCGAGGTCCACCAGCACGCAGCGGCGCCCCCGGAACCAACCCAGGAGCACGAGCCGGCTCTCGTCGGCACCGGCGAGGCGCCGGCCGGCCGCGCCCTCCAGGAAGGCGATGTGCGGCTCCGGCTGGCTGCGGACCAGCTGCCGCGTGCCGCTGGCCAGAAGATAAAGTGTCCGCGGATCCTCGAGCGCGGCCCGCGCCCAGCCCGCCTGTTCCCGTTCCTCGGCCCGGCGATCGATATGGGGCCCTGCAAAGAAGTTCGGCTGCTCTGCTTCCATGCCGCCGATTGTATTATGCGGCGCCGGCTGGCCGCTCCTGCGCTCAGAAGATCAGCCGGCCGGTCAGCTCGAACAACCTGCCGAGCCCCGTCACCGGATACCCGGTCCAGGGCTGCGGCGGCGCTTTGTCGAAGACGTTGAACACGTGTGCCCCGAGCTGGACGTGCTTGTTGACGTTATAGAGAACGTCCAGCTCGTGCGTGGTGCTCGACGGGATGGACAGCGGCAGCTGATTGGCGGCCGTGTAGGTCAGATCGAAGTACATCCGCGACTGATAGAACGTCTGCCAATGGGCCTGCCATGCGTCGCGGTGATAGCCGAGGTCGCCATTGATCGACCAGCGCGGGAAGTCGCCGCTGACCGTGGTGGCCGTATTGGCCGACTCGATCGTATCGAAGCCCTTGCCGGAGATCGAGCCGTTGTTCTCCCGCATGTCGACGATGTTGGTGGTGAAGGAGATACCGCCCGGATTATGGAAGCGGCCGAGTCCCGGGAACCCCTGCAGGCTGTGCACGTAGTCGACCTTGTACTGGATCAGCCGCAGATGATTGTAACCCTCGTTGATGAAGGTCTCGTTGGCCGAGACGACCTGTCCGGTGCCCGCCTCGCGCGTGAAGTCCGCGCAGGTCGAGGTCGGATACGTCGGCGAGTCGTAGCACTCCTCCATCAGATTGGCGACCCCGGCGTACTCGATCGCGTCGGTGACGATGACCTGAATGTAATCCGCGGTCACGCTCAGCCCCGGTACCCAGCGCGGAGTCACCACGATGCCGAGGTTGAGCGAGTGCGCGATCTCGTTCTTCAGGTCCGCGTTGCCGCCCGAGGTGACCGGGATGGTGTATTGCTCCACATTGGAGCTGGTGAATTCCGGGAGATTGGCGCCGAGCGCGGCGAATGCGGTAGCGCAGTTGCGCTCGCGCGCGGCCGGATTCGGCCCGGAGTCTATGTTCGAGGCCTGACACGGATCGATGCCGTCGTCGAACGCATTGGTCGGCGGTGAAAACGCCTCCTGCAGCGAGGGCTCACGGTAGGTGCTGGCCCGGCCGAAGCGGAACCCCACGTCCTGCGTCGGGGCAAACACCAGCCCGTAGTTCCAGGCGTTGTTGGAACCCGCAAGGGCACTGTCGACGTGCCGGTACGCGCCGTCGACGTCCAACGTGTGGGCAAAGGGCCAGCTGAAGTTGTCCCCGATGAGCGGTACGTTCAACTCGCCGTACGCCTCGTGGGTGCTGAAGTCTCCGTGGGTCTGGGCCACGGGCACGAAGTAACCGAGGCCTTGGGCAGACGCCGTGTCCGGATTGAAGCTCGCGTATTCGTAACGGCTCTCCAGGCCGAGAGAGGCCCGCGCCGCGCCCGCCGGCAGGGTCACCACCGGCGCCTGGATGTTCGCCTGGGCGTCGTCCTGCCAGTTGAGCGCGGTGTTGCCGAAGTCGGCAGTCACGTAATTTATCGCCGCCAGGCTGTTGTTGCCGACTCCGAATGGATCGAACGGCACGCAGTTCTTGATATAAGGGTTCGTCGAGCCCGGGTTCTGCGCGGTGACGCGGCACTGCGCCTGCCCGTTGGGACCGGCGATCAAGTCGAGCGCGTAAGCGGCTTTACCGCCTACATGGGGCACTTCGAGGAGGGAATCGCGCAAGGGCGCCGCGCCGTGATTTTGAACCCGCTCGATTACCTTGCCTATCAGGGTCTTGCTAACGCCCTCTTTGGCGCCCGGCGATATCAGGAAGCCATCGCGGTCTTCAGGGAATCCATCAGCGTCGATCCCAACTACCAGACGGGGTACGGGTCGCTCGGGTTGGCTTTCTACGCGACCGGCGACCTGCGCAGCGCACTTGCCTCGTGCGAGCCCCACCGGGACAACTTTCAGAGTCAGGTATGCCTGGCGATGGTCTATTACAAGCTCGGTCGGCGCGCCGACGCGCTGGCCGTGGTCACGCGAGCGGAGATGACTTATGGCGATGCCGCCGCGTACCAGTATGCCCAGATTTACGCGCAGTGGGGCGATCGCGTCGAGGCGCTGCAGTGGCTCGAAACGGCGATGCGGGTGCGTGACTCGGGCCTGATTGCCCTGAAGGCCGATCCGCTCCTGGATCCATTGCGCCATGAGCCGCGTTTCCAGGCGCTCGAGAAGCAGTTGCAGTTTCCGCCGTGATCCTGGGCCCCCCGCCGCCGCTCAGCCCCGATGCGCCGCGGACATGCAGTGCTGGCAGCGCTTGTCCCGGATGGGGAAGCGCTCGATGACGATCATGCCGCCGCATTCGCAGCACCTGCCGAGCCGAAGCTGATCGCCGCGCGCCAGGCATTCCGCGAGGAAGACCGCGTACTCGAATGAGATCGAGGCGGTCGGGAGCAGGGTGGCGTAGGACTCGAACGCGGCGCAGAGCTTATTGCCGTGGGGTATGTCCGGAAGGGCTGCGGCGGCGGCTGGCGGAGGGCTCCGCCGGCACCAGCCCGTTGAGCGCGAAAAAGCTCGCCAGGACAGCGGTTTCCTGTTGGATCCTCAGCGTGCGCATGAAGTAGGCCGACTGGTGCGGCGACTTGCCGCGATGCCGGGGAACATAACAGGCGGCGCGGCCGAGATAGGACCGATAGAGCTTGCGGATGCGGTCGTCGCTGAGCCCGGTCCAGAGGCGGATCGTCTGAGTGCGCGCCTCGTGTGTCAGGAAACGAAGCGCCAGCTCCAGGCGCTGCCGATCACGGTCGTAGCGGTCTTCCGAGATGCGCATGGCCGGTTCCCCCCGCCGTCTGTTCCTGGGATCAGATCCCTTGCCCTATTGTTGGGAATTATTTCCCAAAACACAACCAGTTCATTTTGGGCAAAAAAGCCCAATTTCACCTGTTGCCTCCGGCGGCGGGGCGGGTACCATGCGGCAGGGTGCAGTGGAAGGGAGTTGCCGTCATGTTGCGGAACGAAGCGATCGTGGCGTTTGAATCGCGCGTCTGTGGCCGGGTTTCCTGGCTGCGGCGGGAGATGCTGGAGGCCCTGGCGGAGGTCAATCACACCTGTCTCGGGCTGCTCGCCGAGCAGGCACTGGCGGCCGCGCCCCAGGCGCAGCAGCCGCTGCGGCGGGTCGGGGAGCTGTGGCGGGCGCTCGATGACCGCTCCCGCTGGCAGGCGGCGGCCTGCCCCTATCTGCTGTTCGATGCCTGCTTCGGAGAGCCGCAGCGTTGGCAGTGGCTCAGCGGCCCGCGGGTGAACGATGGATCGGCCGCTCCGTGCGCCTCATTCTTCACGGTGCCGCGGACCGCTGCGGTGGCGCGCACAGTGTTCGTTTATGCCTGGTCCATGGTGGTCAATCACGCGGAAGGCGCGCCAACGGTTCTCGGGATTCACCCGTATTGCGCCAGCCTGCTCGGCGCCTGTTCCGTGACGCAGGTGCACGAGCTGGCGGAGCGCAGCTGCGGCTGGCTGCGGCCGCGGTGGCCGAAGCAGGTGCCGCTCTGGCCAGAGATGCTGCGGGCAGCGGCGGAAGATGATGTGGCCAGCCTGGAACGCGCGCGCGTCCACGGGCTGCAGATGCTGGCGGCGGAAACCTGGGATTCCTTCCACAGCCCTCGGCTTGCGTGCCGGGGTTACCCGGTTTCAATGCAGCTGCAGTGAGTCGACCAGATCGCGCAGCGCATCCGGCGCAACGGGCTTCACCAGGTGATGGTCGATGCCGGCCCGCTGCGAGCGCAGGCGATCAGTCATCCTGACCGTAGCCGGTGATCGCGATGAGCACCGCTTTCCTGGCATGCGGCAGCTCACGCAGGCGCGCGGCCACCTCATAGCCATTCATGCCCGGCAACCCGATGTCGAGAATCACCGCTTCGGGCTGCCACTGCTCGGCGGTCTCGAGCGCACTCGGACCGTCATAGGCGAAGACGACCTCGTGACCCCACATCTGAAGGAGCATCGACATGCTCTCAGCAGCGTCTCTGTTGTCATCGACGACCAACAGGCGCCGCTTCCGCGTCGAATCCCCAGTCTCCTGCCGCGCCAGTGCCATGCCATTCTCCTTCTCAATAGATGTCGATCTGCCTCACCCCGCTGGAGTCGCGGGCGCCGCGAAACATGCCTTCCGTGCTGAAGTCCGTGACGATGCGGCCGCCGCCGTCGATGGCGATGATGCCGCCGCTGCCGCCCAGCTCACGGAGTTTTTCGTGCAGCAATTCGTGTACCGCATCCTTCAGGGCGAGGTTGCGATATTCCACGGCAGCGCAGATGTGATGCGCGGCGACCGTGCGGATGAAGTACTCGCCATGGCCGGTGGCGGAGACGGCGCAAACCCCATTCTTGGCATAGGTTCCGGCGCCGATGATCGGTGAGTCGCCGACGCGGCCTGGGCGCTTGTTCGTCATGCCGCCGGTCGAGGTGGCCGCGGCCAGGTCGCCGGCCGCATCGAATGCCACGGCACCGACGGTGCCCTGAGAAGAGGGGAAAAGGTCCGAGACCGAATGGCCCTTGCGCTCGCTTTCCAGCTGCGCCCAACGCTCTTCGGTTCGGAAGTAGCCGTTCGGAACCAGCGCCAGCCCCTCCTCGAGGGCGAATTCCTCCGCCCCCGCCCCGACCAGCAGTACGTGCCGGGACTTCTCCATCACCCGCCGCGCCAGCTCGACCGGATTTCTCACGTGCCGCACGGCCGCGACCGCACCGGCACGCTGTTGCCGGCCCTCCATGATCGCGGCGTCGAGCTCCGCCGCTCCCTCACGGGTCAGTGCCGCGCCGCGTCCGGAATTGAAGAGGGGGTTGTCTTCCAGGCTGGTGCACCGCGGCCGATGACCGCATCGAGACTGGAGCCGCCCTTCTCGAGCACGGTATATCCCGCATCGAGAGCAGCCGCGAGGCCGTCGCGGTAACGCTGCTCGCGCTCGGCCGTGAGAGTGCTGCGCGGCACGGCGCCGGCGCCGCCGTGAATGGCAATGGATAGCATGGGAGAGTCCGCTATGATTTGCCGGAATATTACCGGCAAAGGCTCTCATGTCGCAGGGGATCCGCAGCATTCTGGTCGCCAACCGTGGCGAGATCGCCATCCGTGTGATGCGCGCCGCGAGCGAGCTCGGCCTGCGTACCGTGGCCATCTACTCGCAGGAGGACCGGTTCTCGCTGCATCGGACCAAGGCCGACGAGAGCTACCTGGTCGGCCGCGGCAAGGGACCGATCGAGGCCTACCTCGACATCGAGGACATCCTGCGCATCGCGCGCGAGGCCCGGGTCGATGCCATTCATCCGGGCTACGGCTTCCTGTCCGAGAACCCGGAGTTCCCGCGAGCCTGCGCTGCCGCCGGCGATCGTCTTCGTCGGCCCGCGGCCGCAGACCATGCGCACCCTGGGCAACAAGGTGGCGGCGCGCAATCTCGCCACCGCCGCCGGCGTGGCGGTCATGCCGGCGACCCCGCCGCTGCCTGCCGGTCTCGAGGATTGCCAACGGCTCGCGCACGAGATCGGCTACCCCGTGATGCTCAAGGCGAGCTGGGGCGGCGGCGGCCGCGGCATGCGCGTCGTGGAGAGCGATGCGCAGCTCGCGGAGCTGCTGCCGGTGGCGCGCCGCGAAGCCAAGGCGGCCTTCGGCAACGATGAGGTCTATCTCGAGAAGCTGGTGCGCCGCGCGCGCCATGTGGAGGTGCAGATCCTCGGCGATGCGCATGGCGGTCTGGTGCACCTCTATGAGCGCGACTGCACGGTGCAGCGCCGCAACCAGAAGGTGGTGGAGCGCGCGCCGGCCGTGTTTCTGAGCGATGCGCAGCGCGCGGAGCTGTGCGCCGCCGCGCTCGCCATCGGCCGTGCCGCGAACTATCTCAATGCGGGCACGGTGGAGTTCCTGCAGGACGCCGAGTCCGGCAGGTTCTACTTCATCGAGGTCAACCCGCGCATCCAGGTCGAGCATACGGTGACCGAGTGCGCCACCGGCATCGATATCGTGAAGGCGCAGATCCGCATCGCAGCAGGCGCGCGGATCGGGACGACGGAGAGCGGCGTGCCGCCGCAGGGGGAGATCCGCATCGGGGCGCACGCGCTGCAGTGCCGCGTCACCACGGAAGACCCCGAAAACAACTTCATCCCGGACTACGGCAAGATCACCGCCTACCGCAGCCCCGCGGGCTTCGGCGTCCGTCTGGATGCGGGCACGGCGTATACCGGTGCGATCATCACCCGGTCATACGACTCCCTGTTGGTGAAGGTGACCGCCTGGGCGCCGACTCCGGAGGAAACCAACGCCCGCATGCATCGCGCCCTGTGGGAGTTCCGCATCCGCGGCGTCGTCACCAACCTGCGTTTCCTCGACCAGGTCATCACGCACCCGCGGTTCGCGCGCGGCGAGTACACCACTCGCTTCATCGACGAGACGCCGGAGCTGTTCCACTGGCCGCGCAAGCGCGATCGCGCCACCCGCATTCTGACCTACATCGCCGAAACGATCGTCAACGGCAATCCGGAGACGCGCGGCCGGCCGCGGCCGGCGCGACTGGAAACGCCGCGGCTGCCGCAGGTGCCCCTGACGGAGCCGACGCCCGGCAGCCGTCAGAAGCTCGAGGAGCTCGGACCGGAACGCTTCGCGAAATGGATGCTGGCGCAGGAGCGGGTGCTGCTCACCGATACGACCCTGCGCGATGCCCATCAGTCGCTGCTCGCGACACGCATGCGCACGATCGACATGAGCGCGATCGCCCCCTATTACGCGAGCCTGCTGCCGCAGCTCTTCTCGCTGGAATGCTGGGGCGGCGCCACATTCGATGTGGCGATGAGATTTCTCAAGGAAGACCCGTGGCACCGCCTGACGGTGCTGCGCGAGAGGGTGCCGAATCTGCTGCTGCAGATGCTGCTGCGCTCGGCGAATGCCGTGGGCTATGCCAATTACCCGGACAACGTGGTGCGGTTCTTCATCGCGCGCGCGGCGGAGCGCGGCATCGACGTGTTCCGCATCTTCGACTCGCTCAACTGGGTCGAGAACATGCGCGTGGCCGATCGAGGCGGT
Organism: uncultured Pseudomonadota bacterium; assembly: GCA_963726045.1. Taxonomy (GTDB): domain Bacteria; phylum Pseudomonadota; class Gammaproteobacteria; order Steroidobacterales; family Steroidobacteraceae; genus 13-2-20CM-66-19. Next base: position 108,654 of record CAVSAZ010000004.1, on the reverse strand, counting down.
GCTGGAGTCGGGCAAACTCTGCGAAGCCGCGATCTGCTACACCGGCAATCTGAGTGATCCGCGCGAGAAGAAATACACGCTGGACTATTACCTGCGAGCTCGCGCGCGAGCTGAAGGCGGCCGGCACGCATGTGCTCGGCATCAAGGATATGGCGGGCTTGTGCCGCCCGCGCGCCGCATACGCGCTGGTGAAGGCGCTCAAGGAGGAGATCGGCCTGCCGGTGCACTTCCACACCCACGACACCAGTGGCATCGCGGCAGCCAGCGTGCTCGCCGCGATCGATGCCGGCGCAGACGCTGTCGACGGCGCAATCGATGCGATGAGCGGGCTGACCTCCCAACCAAACCTGGGCTCGATCGTCGAGGCGCTGCGTTACGGTCCGCGCGACGCGGGCGTCGATCCTGCGAAACTGCGCCTGCTGTCCGCCTATTGGGAGCAGGTCCGCAGGCTCTATGCCGCGTTCGAGAGCGATATCCGTTCCGGCGCGTCGGAAGTCTACGTGCACGGTATGCCCGGCGGACAGTACACCAACCTGCGCGAGCAGGCCCGCTCCTTGGGGATCGACAACGCTCACTGGTCGGATGTTGCGCAAGCGTACGCGGACGTCAACGAGATGTTCGGCGACATCGTCAAGGTGACTCCGACATCGAAGGTGGTCGGCGACCTCGCGCTCCTCATGGTGACGGGCGGCCTGACAAAGCAGCAGGTCCTCGACAGCCAAGTGGAGGTGGCGTTCCCGGAGTCCGTGGTGCAGCTTTTCCGCGGCGACCTCGGTCAGCCTCAGGGCGGCTTTCCGGAAGCTCTGCAGCGCAAGGTGCTCAAGGGCGCCGCGCCCCTGAAGGGGCGTCCGGGCGCCGCGATGCCGGCTACCGACCTTGCGGCCGAGCGCGCCAGGATCCAACCCAGGATCGCGCGTCCGTTGACGGACGAAGATCTCGCTTCGTACCTGATGTATCCGCGAGTATGGCTCGATTACGCCGCCGAGCGCGCGCAGTACGGCGATGTCGGCATTCTGCCGAGCGCGGTGTTCTTTTACGGCATGGAGCCGGGGCAGGAGGTGAGCGTCGAGTTGGAGCGCGGCAAAACGCTCATCGTGCGGTATGTCGCGGCGAGCGAGATTCACGAGGACGGCACGCGCACCGTGTTCTTCGAGCTCAACGGCCAGCCGCGCTCCGTGCGCGTACCCGACCGCAGCCAGGTCCCCAAGCGCCCGCCGCAGCGCAAGGCGGAGCCGGGGAATCCGAAGCAGGTCGGTGCGCCGATGCCCGGCACCATCGCGACCATCGCCGTGGCGGCCGGCCGCAAGGTGGCGCGCGGCGATATGCTCGCGACGCTGGAGGCGATGAAGATGGAAACGGCGGTGCGCGCGGAGGCTGACGGTGAGGTGGCGGAAGTGCTGGTCAGCCCGGGACAGCAGGTGGATGCGAAGGACCTGCTGGTGGTGTTGCGCTGAGCCGCTACGACACCTGCCGGCGGTCGGCGCTTTGGATGAAGTCCCAGTGCGCCGGCATGGTTTGCGACGCAGTCCCTCACCGCCACGCGCAGCTCCTCGAGGCGGCTCTGGATCCGCAGCGAATCGAGCCCATCGACCAGAGGATCGTAGCGGCGCGGAATGATGTTCTGGCCGACCATGACGGACAGCCAGCTGAGCACCGGAAAGAGCTCGGTATCCTCGCGGAGGATTCTGCCATGGCTGCGAAAGAGCTCGATCTTCTCACGCAGGGTTTCGGTCAGCGGGATGTCGACGGCAGTGCTGCCAGAACGCGCCGACGCGCTCGGTCTGGGTGTAGTGCAGCAGCAGGAAGTCGCGCACGCGCGCGAACTCCGCCTCCAGCATCCTGTTGTAGCGCTCGATGTCGGCGGCCGCGAAATCGCGGTCCGGAAAGAACTTGAGCAGCATGGCGATGCCGCGCTGGATGAGATGGATCGAGGTGGCCTCGAGCGGCTCGAGAAACCCGGCGGCGAGCCCGAGCGCCACCACATTCCTGTTCCAGGCCGCCTTGCGCCGCCCGGGCCGGAAGCGCAGCGCACCGGCTCGCTCAGGGCGCGACCGGAGAGATTGCGCAGCAGCAGGGCTGTCGCGGCATCGTCACCGCTGAACTCGCCGCTGTAGATGTAGCCGTTGCCGTCGCGATGCTGCAGCGGAATCTGCCACTGCCAGCCCGCATCGCGCGCGGTCACGAGGGTGCACGGATTCGGCGGCGCGGCGCGCTCGCTGTGCACGATCACGGCCCGATCGCACGGCAGCCATTGACTCCAGTCCTGATAGCCCGTGTGCAGCGCTCCCTCGATGAGCAAGCCCTGAAAGCCGCTGCAGTCGATGAAGAGATCCGCACTGACGTGCTCGCCGCTCTCGAGAGTCACGGACTCGACGAACCCATCCGCGCTCCGCAGCGAAACATTGCTGACGTGACCTTCGGTGCGCAGGACGCCGCGCGCCTCGGCATAGCCGCGCAGATAGCGCGCGAAGCGCCCGGCATCGAAGTGCAGGGCGTATGTCAGCTTGTTGAGCGGTGTGTTGGGCGCATGCACCGGCCGCATGAACCGCCCCCGCAGCGCGGCCATCGCCTGGATCGAGTACTCCTCCAGCCGTCCGGCCTTGCCTGCCAGCAGCATCTTCAGCCAATACGCCTGGAACGGGATGTCGCCCATTCCCGGGCCCGCGGGTCCGAAGGGGTGAAAATAGAAGTGCCCGGCGCGGGTCCAGTCGCGATAGGCGATGCCCAGCTTGTAAGTTGCCTTGATCTCGCGGACCAGGTCGGCCTCCTCGATGCCGAGCTGGCGCAGGAAGTCCATGATCGGCGGCACGGTCGCTTCGCCGACGCCCGACGGAATTGACCTGTGGAGACTCGATCAGCCGCAGCTCGACTGCCATGCAGGCCAATGACTTGGAAAGCGCGGCCGCGGCCATCCAACCGGCCGTGCCGCCACCGACGATCACGACGCTGCGGATTCGCCTGTCATTCATGGACTTGCCTCGAGCCCCACAATATCGTAATACTATCGGCTCTGCACGCGCTCGCGGGCCGTGCCGGAAACCACCCCGCGGAAGTTCCTGCCGCCGCCCGAGCGCCGCCGGCTGCTGCTCGTGCCCGTCCGCTGTTCGGCGCATTTCTTTCCAGCGCGCCGCCGTGACGCTCTTGTTCGGCGCGACGGCACTCGACGCCGATCACGATCATCAGCCAGATCGGCCTCGTGCTGCTGATGTTCCAGATCGGCATCGACTTCGAGTTCGGGCATCTGGCGCAGGCGAAGAACCGCAACGGCACCATCGGCATCGCCGCCGCCTCCGTCTGCATTCCCTTCGCGCTCGGCTTCCTGATCGGCCAGTTCTCCGCGCCATACTCTGGCGCCAAACATCGATCCGCTGACCTACAGCCTGTTCTGCGGCGTCGGACTCGCGATCACCGCCGTGCCCATCCTCGGCCGCATCCTGCGCGAATTCGATCTGACGCGGACCGAGATCGGCGTGGTGGCCATTTCGGCCGCCGCGATCAATGACGTGACCGGATGGGTGCTGCTCGCCGGCATTTCGGCCTACGCGTCGGCGCGATTTCTCCGCCGGTGCCATCGGGCTGCAGGTCGCCGGCATCGTGCTGCTCATGGTCGTCGGCCTGGTTCGTGCTGCGCCCATTGGTGCATTGGCTGCTGGCGAAGATGCCCCATCGAGAACGGCGACGTTCCGCCCAACCTGATGACGGTCATCGTCTGCCTCGATCTTCGCTGATGGGCATCTGCACCTACGAGCTCGGCATCTTCACGATCTTCGGCGGCTTCGTGGCGGGTCTGCTGTTTCATCACGACAAGCGGTTCGTGGCGGCCTGGCGCGCGCAGGTCGGCAAGTTCGTGCTGGTGTTCTTCCTGCCCGTCTTCTTCACCTACACCGGTCTGCGCACCAACGTCCTCGGGCTGACGAGCGCCTCGGACTGGCAGTGGCTCGGCGCTGGTACTGGCGGCGGCGATCCTGGGCAAGATCGTCCCGGTCTATCGTCGCGAGCCGCGCGTCCGGCTTCACGCACCAGGAATCGGCCATCCTCGGCTCGCTGATGAACACGCGTGCGCTGATGGAGCTGATCGTGCTCAACATCGGCTACGATCTCGGCTTCATGCCGCAGAACGTCTTCACGATGTTGGTGATCATGGCGGTGGTGACGACGGTGATGACGGGCCCGCTGCTGCGCGTGCTGCTGCCGCGCGCGGGCTATGTCATACCGGAGGGCGTGGAGGCGTAGCGACTCATCTGCGCGGGCTCACGCCCCGAGAAACATCCGATACGCCGGATTGTCGGTCTCCTCGGCGTAGGCATAGTGCAGCTCGTTGAGATGCTGCAGGAAATCGGCGCGCTCCGGCGGACGGAACCTGGATGCCGGCGAGCACGCGGCCGTAGTCGGAGCCGTGATTGCGATAGTGGAACAGGCTGATGTTCCAGCGGCCGCCCACCGCCTGCAGGAACCTCAGCAGCGCTCCCGGGACGCTCCGGGAACTCGAAGCGGTAGAGCAGCTCGTCGCGGATGCCGCGCGCACGGCCGCCCACCATGTAGCGCACGTGCAGCTTCGCCATCTCGTTGTCGGTCATGTCGGTGACCGTCGTAGCCGGCTTCGCGCAGGGCGCGCATGACGGCATCGCTCTCGCGCGCGGCCCTGGGAGAGTCCGAAGCCGACGAAGATCTGCGCGGTCTGCTCGCTCTCGTAACGGTAGTTGAACTCCGTGACATTGCGGTTGCCGAGCAGCTCGCAGAAGCGCAGGAAGCTGCCCGGCTGCTCCGGAATCGTGACCGCGAGCAGCGCCTCGCGCTCGCCGCCGAGGTCGGCGCGCTCCGCCACGTGCCGCAGGCGGTCGAAGTTGATGTTGGCGCCGCTGTTGATCGCGACGACGCGCTTGTCCGCGCCAGCCCTCGCGGGCGATGTACTTCTTCAGTCCCGCGACGGCCAGCGCGCCGGCGGGCTCGACGATGGAGCGGGTGTCCTCGAACACGTCCTGGATGGCGGCGCAGATCTCGTCCGTGTCGAGCAGCACGATCTCATCGACATGCTCGCGGCACAGGGCAGAACGTCTCCTCGCCCACGCGCTTGACCGCGACGCCGTCGGCGAAGATTCCGACCCTGTCCAGGGTCACCCGCCGCCCGGCCTTCAGCGACTCGTACATGCCGGCGGCATCCTCCGGCTCCACGCCGATGATGCGGATGTCGGGATAGAGGTACTTGACGTAGACCGCGATGCCGGCGATGAGGCCGCCGCCGCCGACGGGGACGAAGATCGCATCGAGATTGCCACCCGTCTGCCGCAGCATCTCCACGCCGATCGTGCCCTGGCCCGCGATGACATCCGGATCGTCGAAGGGATGCACGAATACGAGGTTGCGCTCCCGCGCCAGCTGCGAGCGCCCGCTCGAGCGCCGTGTCGTAGTCGTCGCCATGCAGCACGACTTCGCCGCCGAGGTCGATGACCGCCTGCACCTTGATCTGCGGGGTGGTGCGCGGCATCACGATCACCGCGGGTATGCCGCGCCGCCGGGCGGCCAGCGCCACGCCCTGCGCATGATTTCCCGCCGAGGCGCACACGACGCCCGCGCTTCGCAGCGGCGTCCGACAGATGCGCGATGCGGTTGTAGGCGCCGCGCAGCTTGAACGAGAACACCGGCTGCAGGTCCTCGCGCTTCAGCAGCACCTGATTCCCGAGCCGCCGGGACAGCCGCGGCGCCTCCTCCAGAGGCGACTCGATCGCGACGTCGTAGACGCGCGCCTTGAGGATCCGCTCGATGTAGGGGCTGGCCATGCCCCGAGCTTAGCGAATATCCGCAGCGCGCCGCGGCGGCCGACTCTCAAGGCGATCGGAAATGGCGGCGGCAGGTCTATCCACGAGCGGCGGTCGCTTGCCGCCGGCCGTCTGCGTCGCTTCGACAGTGCGGCCTCAGTCTCCGAGGGCGGCGCCTCCGGCAACTCCACGCACGCGAAACGGCGGCCGGTCCGGATACTTCTGCAGCAGGAGCGGCATCGCCACGTTGTAGACGGGCGTGCCGGTGCTCGTGCGGCCCTCGGGCGCACCGTGGTGCGCGTGCCCGTGAAAGACGACATCGACAGGATGGCGGTTGAGCGGCTCCTCGAGCCGGCTGGTGCCGAGGTAGGGATAGATGTCGAGCGGCTCCCCCTCCACCGTGCCGCGGATCGGCGCGTAGTGCAGCAGCGCCGACCCGCTGCGCGCGTGCGCAGCCGTGCCAGCGCGCGCTTCGAGCTTCAGCGCCTCGTCGATCGCCTCCTGCACGAAGCGCTTGGTTGCCTGCTCGCCCCAGGCGCCGAGCGTCGCGCGCCCGAAGCCGCCCGCGAAGCCCTTGGCGCCGGCGATGCCGACGCCGTCGATCTCGTACGCCTCGCCGTCGAGAATCTTGACGCCGGCGTCCGTGAGGATCCGACATACCTCGGCCTGCTGGCCGGATTCGAAGTCGTGATTGCCGAGCACGGCGACGATGGGGATGCGCACGGCGGCGGTGAGCTCCCTGGCGAGGATCGCCGCCTCCTCGGGCAAGCCGTAGTCGGTCAGGTCGCCGCAGAGGAGCAGCACGTCGGCATGATCGTTGACCGGCGCGAGCAGCGGCTGCAGCGCCCCTTGCGAAGTCTTCTTCACGTGCAGGTCGCCGACGGCGGCCAGGCGCATCGCTTGCTTACTGCTCCTAAGGTAGTTTTGCGCGATGGAGCAATCTGCATGCCCTCGACTGACGAGCGTCAGGGAGAGCTCGACGAGCGGCGCCCATGCATTCTACGTGCGGACCCTCAGCCGCTCGCGCAGGCACGACGTCCCGTTTCTGGTGGGCGGCGGATATGCGCTCAATTACCACACCGGTATCGAGAGGCACACGAAGGACTTCGACCTGTTCGTGCGCCGCGGAGCACTACGGCGATGTCGCGCGGGCGCTCGGCGCCGCCGGCATCGGCACCGAGCTGACTTTTCCCCACTGGCTCGGCAAGGCGAGCTGCGAGCACGGCTGCCATCGATGTGATCTTCAGCTCCGGCAACGGGCTGTCGCAGGTCGATGAACGGCTGGTTCGAGCACGCCGTCACCGGTCGGTGCTCGGCGTCGACGTGCGCATTCTGTCCGTCGGAGGAAATGATCTGGTCGAAGGCGTTCATCACCGAGCGCGAGCGCTATGATGGCGCCGACATCATGCATCTGCTGCTCGCCTGCGCGGAGCGGCTCGACTGGCAGCGGCTGCTCGCAGCGCTTCGATGGCCACTGGCGCGTGTTGCTCTCGTATCTGGGCCTGTTCGGGTTCGTGTATCCATCGGAGCGGGCGACGCATTCCCGCATGGGTGATGAGCGAGCTCGATCGCGCGGCTGATCGCACGAGTTGCACACGCCAGCCGCCGCAGCGCCGCATCTGTCAGGGCACGCTGCTGTCGCGGGAGCAGTATCTGACCGACGTCGGGACGTGGGGGTTCGAGGACGCGCGGCTGACAGCGCCATGCTCGATGACGGTGGAAGAAGTCGCGCATTGGACGCGCGCGATCGGCGATGACGAGCCGTGAAGCAACACGCCTAACGGAGGAAGGATTCCACGGCCTGCGCGGCGACATCGGGCGCGGTCTCGAAGAGCGAGGCATCCCGTTCCGGGAGCTCGACGAACCGGGTCCGCGCCGGCAGGTCGCGCGGCTGGCCCTTGTTGGCTGAAACTTCCGCGCCGAGGCGCAGCACCAGCAGCGGCGCAGTGAGCTGCGCCAGCCGGGGCCGCAATTGATAGCACGCTCTCGGCGGCCGCGGCGGCCGCAGCCTGAGCGCCGTTGCGCAGACCGCTCCGCCAGTGCGGCGCTCACCGCCACCGGCGGCGCCGCCGGCCCGCAATAGGCCACCGCGCGGCGCCACTCCTCGGGCAGGTGTCCACCATCCGGGGTCGGCGCCATCGGCGGCGGCTCGGCGGCGCCTGCGGATAGCGGCGGCGAGACCAGTACGAGGCGTCGGACCTGGGCCGGCTGAGTAGCGGCCAGCTCCGCGGCGACTGGCGGCGCCGAAACCATGCCCGAGCAGGTCGATCTGGCGCAGGCGCATGGTCTCGAGAAAGTCACCGATGGCTGCGGCGTGCTCCGCGACGCCCGCTTTGGGTGATGGCGGATCGGAATCCCCGAAACCGGGCAGGTCGGGCGCAAAAACCGAGCGCCGGCCGCCGGCCACCGCCAGAAACCGCGTGAAAATCCGCCCGGAGTGGGGGATTGGATGCAGACAAAGGAGGGGGATACCCTCCTCGAAGCCGCCGCCGGCGGGAATGGCAGTTGTGGACGTGCAGCTGGCCATAGCGGCATTCGAAATAGCCGCGGCGGAGCCGCGGTTGCGCTGTCGCCGCGGGGCGGGAGTGTGAAGCTTTGGGCATGGTGGTAGGCTGTGATTGTGCCGCAGCGGCCGTTCGGGTTTAAGCTATTCGTATGATGCGAACCCTCGATCAAATCCGTGGCCATTGCTGGCTGCCGTGCTCGCGCTCGCGGGCTGTGGTCTCGCCGAGACCGGCGTCACCGCGGCGGCAGGCGGTGCCTCCGCCGCGCAGGATGCGAAGCAGGCGAAGGACACCGAGGCGAAGGTGCAGCAGCAGATCAATGCCGCCTACCAGCAGGACGCGGCAAGCCGCAAGGCGGCGGAGGCCCAAGCTCAATAGCGAGGCGGATCCATGCGCAATCTCGAAGTCAGGATCAGGCGGCCGCCGGCGACAGCCGAGGACTTCGAGGTAGTGCCGGGCGAAATGCCTCGCCTCACCAACGGCGGCATACTCTGCCGCACGCGCTGGCTTGCGGTCGACCCGCTTCACGTACTCGCCGTCCGAGTACCGCCGTGCGCTCCGGCGCAGGTCACCGCAGCCAGGGGATGTCGTTCCGGCGCTGGGCGTTTGCGAAGTGCTGGAGTCCCGGCACGATGTCTTTGCGGTCGGGCAAAACGTCGTCATCTCGAGTGCGGCATGCGGGAGATGTGCGTCTCCGACGGTCACCATGCCTCCGCGCTGCATCCCGGCCAGTCTCCCGCGTCGACAGCGCTCGGGCTGCTCGGTCCCTCGGGCATGGCGGCCTACTTCGGGCTGCTCGATCTCGCGCGGCTGCGCGCCGGCGAGACGGTACTGGTCTCCGCGGTCGGCGAACGTCGCCGGCGCGATGGCCGGCCAGGTGGCGGCCGATCAAGGGCGCCCGAGTGATCGGCGTTGGCAGCTCGCGCGAGAAGTGCGAGTGGGCGACCCGGCACGCGCGTTTTGCCGCGTGCGTGAATCCGCATGCGGAGAATCTGGAGCGCCCGGCTGCGCCAGCTGGCGCCGCACGGCTTCGATGTTTACTTCGACAACTCCGGCGGCGAGCTGCTCGAGGCCGTGCTCTCCGGCCATCATGTCGCGCCCGGCGGCCGGGTCGTTCTCAACGGCGTCCGCGAGGGACGTCCCCGCCGAATTGCTGCAGCGGGCGGGCTATGCCCCGGGGGAGATCACGTCTGCTGCGCTTGCATGCCGGCTCACTACGAGCACCGCCGCAGCGAATTCCTGAAGGACGCGATCGCCTGGCACGGCGCGGATCGGCTGGTGTACCGGGAGGACGTGGCGGAGGGACTGGAGAATGCGCCCGCGCACCTGATCAAAGCCATGCGCGGCGAGAACTTCGGCCACCCGCTGATTAAGACTGTGACCCGCAAGGCCCGCCGCGATCGGCGGCGGGCCAGCGCCAGCCGATCTCAGCTTCTACGCCCGCCGGCTTGCGCGGCCCCGGGTCGCCTCGGCCGATTTCTTCTTTGCGGCGCTTGCGCGACGTTACTTCTTTCTGCCGGGCGCCTGGCTGATTTTTCCTGGCCGGCTGCGTCTTGCCGGGCGTCTTGGCGGCCTTCTTGGCCGGCGATTTTTTGGCGGCGCGCTTCGCGGCCGCGGGTCGCTTCTTCGCCTTGGCGGCCGCCTTCCTGGCGGCGGGTCTGGGCGCGGCGCTTTCTTGCGGCGCCTTCTTGCGCGCTTGGCAGGCGGCGGCTCGTTTCGCGGGAGCCTTGCCGCGCTGCGGCCGGCTTCTCCGCGGGTGCGCTGGCCGTGGCGGCGTGCCTGGCCGGCTCGTGAACCGCGAATGCGCCGCCCTGCGGATCCAGGATCTGCGCGATGCGGCTGCCGCCGGGAACTTCCATCGGCCCCTGCGTCACGCGCCCGCCGGCGGCTTTGGCCGCGGCCGCAGCCTTGTCGACGCTCGCGACACTGATGTAGGTCAGCCAGTGCGGCGGCTTGGAGGCGTCCATCAGCTTGTAGGCACCGCCGACCTGCGCGCCGCCGTGCTCGATGAGCTGGTAAATCCCCGCGGGACCCATGTCATGGGTCGGGTCCGCGGCTCCAGCCGAAGAGCTCCGAGTAGAACGAGAGCGCCGCCTGCTGATCGCTGCGTGGCGAGCTCGTGCCAGGAGAACTCGCTCGCTGGGGGCGCCTTCGGGGGGCGCTGAGCCGCCCGGCGTGAAGATCGCGAACGTGGCGCCCTGCGGATCCGCGATGACGGCAAAGCGGCCCACGCTCGGGATGTCGGCGGGGGCCTTCAGCACTTTGCCGCCCAGGCGCTCGGCGGCGGCCGCCGTGGCATCGACATCGGGCGTGCCGATGTAGACCAGCCAGTTCGGCGGCGCGCCGGATTGGCGGGCGGATTCCGGCTGCGCCATGAGTCCGGCGGCCTGTGTCTTGCCGGCGACCCAAAGCGTGTAATCGGGCATGCCCGAAGGCTGGGTCTTCCACCGCAGGACCTTGGAGTAGAAGGCGCCTGCGGCCTGCGGGTCGGTCGTCATCAGCTCGTGCCAGACGAATCGCCCCCGAATCTCAGCGTTGCTCATGTGAGGTTGCCTCTTCTTGACGAGCGGAGTTGTTTCCAACTCCCTACATTCTGCACTCATGTGCGTTGCAGTTCCATGTCTGCGCGGAGCCACAGTAGCGTGACGAGCCTGCTACTGGTCGCAAACTAAACCAGTCCGACGAAATCCCCCTCGAAAGTCGCCATCCGGCGGGTCGTCGTAGACCAGGTGAGCCGCGAGCGTCAAGCGCGCGCGGCCGCGGCGCACCAGGGTGGCCCGGAACCGCTCCCACGCCGGCTCGTCCGTGAACTGGCAGACGCCGTCGAAGTCGCCGGGGATGGGCTGCTCGTACTCCATGGTGCTGCGCTGGATCACCAGGCGCGCCTGCAGACCCGCGCGTTCGAGTCGCAGGTGCAGCAGCGCCCAGGCGGAAAGGGTGGCCAGCGCAGCGGCGCTGCCGCCGAAGGCGGTCTCGTTGTGATTGACGTTCGGCGCGAGGGGGACCGAGAGCTGCACCCGCTGCGGGGTTGCCGACGCTCACCCGCACGCCCATCGCGGCGGAAAGCGGTATCTGCTGGTGCAGATAGCGCTCGAGAAGCGCGGCCTGGATCGCTTCCTACCACGCTCCGGTATTCGGCATCGACGTCCACGGCTCCGCCGGCGCGAGCGCCGCGCCGCGCTGCAGCAGCTCGATCGAGATCTGATCCGGAGAGCGCACGAAGGCCATGCGCCCGTCGCGCGGCGGGCGGTTGATCGTGACGCCGTGCTCCATCAGGCGCCGGCAGGTGGCGTAGATATCGTCGACCTCGTAGGCGAGGTGGCCGAAATTGCGGCCACCGGCGTAGGCCTCCGGGTCCCAGTTGAAGGTCAACTCGACCTGCGCCGACTCGTCGCCGGGCGCGGCCAGGAACACCAGGGTGAAGCGCCCCGGCGGGTAGTCGTTGCGCCGCAGCTCCACGAGCCCGAGCGCGTCGCGATAGAAGCGCAGCGAGGCGTCGAGATCGGTCACCCTGACCATCGTGTGCAGGTATTTCACGGCGCCCTCGCTCAGAACATCTCCGATGGGCCCGGCGGCTTGATGTCCACCTTGTAACGCGAGGCGATGAACTCGCCGGTGATCATCTCCTCGTAGCCCTGGCCCGGGCCCACCATCGGATAGACACCGGCGTCCGGGTCGATCATCACCTCGAGGAACGCGGGCCCCTCGAAGCGAATGAACTCCTCTACTACCCGCGGCACGTCCGCCTTGCGGTCGAGGCGGACCGCATAGTGAAAGCCGTCGGCCTGGGCGGTGCGGATGAAGTCCTTCTTGTGCAGCGATTTGTCGCTCGCCGAGAGGCGGCCCTTGAAGAAGAGCTTCTGCCACTGCTTGACCATGCCGTCGCCGAAGTTGTTGAGCACGACGATCTTGATCGGCAGGTCGTATGTGGTCACCGTCTCGAGCTCGCCGATGTTCATGCGGATGCTGGAGTCGCCGTCGATGTCCACGACCAGGCGCCGCGGATGCGCGAGCTGCGCGCCGATCGCCGCGGGCAGCCCGAAGCCCATGGTCCCCATGCTGCCCGAGGTCAGCCACAGCCGGGGTCGGCGGAAATCGCAATACTGCGCCGCCCACATCTGATGCTGACCGACGCCGGTGGTGATGATCGCCTCGCCGCGGGTGAGCCTGTTGATCTCCTCGATGACGTAGTAGGGCTGAATGAGCGGACTCTCGCGGTCATAGCCCATGGCGTGCACGCGCTTCAGCTCCGCGAGCGCGCGGTGCCACTCACCATAGTCGCGCCTGAAGCCGGCGCGGCGGCCGTGCTCGGTCAGGGCGGTCAGCGCCTCGCTCGAGCAGGCCCACGTGGCTCCACTGCACGTGCTTGACCTTGTTGATTTCCGCGCGGTCGATGTCGAGGTGCGCGATCCGCTTCGCGCCGCGCGCGAACTTCGCGGGCACGCCCGCCACCCTGTCGTCGAAGCGCGAGCCGGCGGCGATGAGGAAGTCGCAGTCTTCGACGGCGTAGTTGGCGAAGGCCGTGCCATGCATTCCGAGCATGCGCATCGCCAGGCGGTGCGTCGTGTCGATGGCGCCGATGCCCATCAGCGTGGTCACGACCGGAATGTCGAAAGTCGTCGCGAATTCCGTGAGTGCGGTCGCGGCGTCGGCATTGATCACACCGCCGCCGGCATAGATCAGCGGGCGCTGCGATTCCCCGAGCATCTCGAAGAACCGGTCGGCATCGCGGGGCTCCACGACCTGATCGGCCAGCTCCTTCATGCGGCGGCGATAGCCGGGCAGGGGCAGCGTGCCGGTGCCCTGGAAGGCCCCTTCCCAGTTCTGCACGTCCTTCGGAATATCGATGACCACCGGGCCGGGACGGCCGGTGCGTGCCAGCTCGAAAGCCGAGCGTACCGTCGCCTCGAGTCGCGATGGATCGGTGACCAGGAAGACGTGCTTGGCAACGGAGCCCATCAGGGCCGCGACCGGCGCTTCCTGGAAGGCATCCGTACCGATCGAGGCGCGGGCGACCTGGCCGCAGATCACCACGATCGGCACCGAGTCCGCCATGCAATCGCGAATCGGGGTGACCGTATTGGTTGCGCCCGGGCCCGAGGTCACGAGACAGACGCCGACGCGGCCCGTGGCGCGCGCGAATCCCGCCGCCATGAAGCCGGCCCCCTGCTCGTTCGCGGGCACGATCAGCGGAATCTGCGCCCCGCCGCGCTGCGCCTGCTCCTCGTTATAGAGAAACACGGCATCGTAGGTCGGCAGAATGGCGCCGCCGCTATAGCCGAAGATCGCTTCGACGCCCTCATCGGCCAGCACCTGTACGATCATCCGCGCCCCGGACATGGTCTGGCCGGCAAGCGGATTTCCGACGGGACGGGGCTGGATGACGGTGTCGCTCATGCGGAGCTCGCGGAGGCGCCTCGATGGCGGGGACGGTGGTCTCCGGAGACTAGCAGGTCGATCCGCGGCACGAAAGCGGCGCCAATGGCCGCTCGGCGCCCGATCCATTATTCTGCGCTGTACCCGACCTGATCCGAGCGAGCATGCGTCATATTATCGCCATTTTGCTGCAGAACGAGGCCGGTGCCCTGAGCAGGGTCGCCGGATTGTTCTCCACCCGCGGCTACAACATCGAGTCGCTCTCCGTCGCGCCGACGGACGACCCGACCGTCTCGCGCCTCACTCTGGTCACCACCGGCTCCGATGCCGTCATCCAACAGATCGTCAATCAGCTCAACAAGCTCGTGGACGTGGTGAGTGTCGAGGACATGACGACCGGCGAGCATCTGGAGCGCGAGCTCATCCTGCTGAAGCTGCGCGTCCGGCCGGCAGATACCGATGCGGTCCGAGGCTATGTAGTGCGCACCGGCGGCCGTGTGCTCGATCCGGCGCCGGACGGATTCATCGTCGAGCTCACGGCGAGCGAAGCGGAAATCGACAGCTTCACGGCCGATCTCGCGCGCGGCGCGGAACTGCTCGAGGTCGTGCGCAGCGGCGCTCTCGGCATCGGGCGCAACGCGCGGCCGCTGCGCGTGGTGCGCTGACCGGGGCGCTGGCGGACCGGCGTGTCATCGGGCAGCGAAACCGATCCGGGCACCGCGCTCGCGCGCGAGCGGCTGCTCCGCGAGCACGCCGAGGAGCTCAGCCGCCTGAAGGACGAGTTCCTCGCGACCATGTCGCACGAGCTGCGCACGCCCCTCAATGCGATCTTCGGCTGGATCACGCTGCTGCGCACCGGCCGCCTGGACGAGGCGGCCCAGGCCAGGGCGCTCGAGACCATCGAGCGCAACGCCCGCACGCAGAAGCGCCTCATCGAGGATCTGCTCGATGTCGTCGCGCATCGTGACCGGCAAGCTCGGCCTGGAGTTGGCGGACGTCGCGCCGCGGCCCGTCCTCGAGGGGGCGATCGCCACGATGCAGCCGGCGGCAGAGGCCAAGGAAGTCAGGATCGTGCCCGCGCTGGGCGAAGTGACCGGCGTGCTCCGGGGCGATCCCGCGCGCCTGCAGCAGGTCGTCTGCAACCTGCTCTCCAACGCCATCAAGTTCACCGCGCCCGGCGGCCGGATCGATGTCGAGCTCGCGATGAGCGGCGATCAGGTGCAGATCAGCGTCGCGGACACCGGGCAGGGCATCGAGCCCGGAATTCCTGCCGCACGTCTTCGAGCGCTTCCGGCAGGAGGATGGCTCGATCAGCCGGCGGCACGGCGGTCTCGGGCTGGGGCTCGCGATCGTCCACCACCTGGTGGAGCTGCATTCCGGAACGGTCGCAGCGCAAAGCGACGGCGAGGGCTGCGGCGCGCGCTTCATCGTGCGGCTGCCGCTGCGCTTGAGTCTTACGGGCACCAACACCGTGGCGCCCGTCGTGCGGCGACCCTCCAGGTCCCGGTGCGCCTGCGCCGCATCCGCAAGCGGATATCGCTGTCCGATCCTGACACGCACGGCGCGGCTCTTGACGGCCGCGAACAGCTCGCGCGCCGCCGCATCCAGCGCCTGCCGCGTGGCGATGTAGTTGAACAGCGTGGGGCGCGTCAGGAAGAGCGAGCCGCGCTTGCTGAGCTCGAGCGGGCTCACCGCCGGCGGCGGCCCGGAGGCGTTGCCGTAGGTCACCATCATGCCGAGCGGCCGCAGGCAGTCGAGCGAGTCGATGAAGGTGTCTTTGCCCACGGAGTCGTAAACGACCGCCACACCCGCGCCCTTGGTGAGTTTTTTGACTTCCGCGGGCAGCGGCTCGCGGCCCAGAATCAACACGTGCTTGCAGCCGTTGCGGCGCGCCAGCTCCGCCTTGGCGTCGCTGCCGACCACGCCGATCACTTTCGCGCCCAGCGCCTTCGCCCACTGACAGAGGAAGAGCCCGACACCGCCCGCCGCGGCGTGCACCAGGATGGTGTCGCCGCGGGCTACGCGATAGGTGCGGCGCAGCAGGTAGTGCGCCGTCAGGCCTTTCAGCATCAGTGCGGCGGCTTCCTCGTCCGAAATCCCGCGGGGCACCTTCACGAGCCGCTCCGCGGGCACGTTGCGGACCTCGCAATAGGTGCCCGGGCGCGTGTACACGTAAGCGACGCGGTCCCCTACCTTGAAGCCGCGGACCTTGCGCCCGAGCGCCGTGATGACACCCGCGGCTTCACGGCCCAGGCCGCTCGGCAGCTCTCCCGGATAGAGACCCGTGCGGTCATAGACATCGATGTAGTTGAGCCCGATGGCGGTATGGCGCACCTGCGCCTCGCCGGCCTGCGGCGCGCCGAGATCGAGCTCCTCGAGCCGCAGCACTTCGGGCCCGCCGTGCTCATGAAACCGAATGCGCTTTGCCCATGCGCCTGACTACCCGGCCCGCCGCTGCATTGCGTCAATCTAAAGAGCAGCGTCATCGGTTTCACCGGTGCGGATGCGGATGACGCGTTGAATATCGGTGATGAAGATCTTGCCGTCGCCCACCTTGCCGGTCTTGGCGGACTTCAGGATCGCCTCGATGACCTGATCGACGAGATCGGCGCGGACGGCCACCTCGATCCGGGTCTTCGGTACGAAGTCCACCACGTATTCCGCGCCGCGATACAACTCCGTGTGCCCGCGTTGGCGTCCGAAGCCCTTTACCTCCGTCACCGTCATTCCCGAGACGCCGATGTCGGAGAGCGCAGCGCGCACGTCGTCGAGCTTGAACGGTTTGATGATCGCGGTGACCAGTTTCATGTGCGAGCTCTCCGTCGGGTATCGGTGCTTTGTCTTTGAAGGCGGGCTGCCCAGTTCGCGGCAGGTGCGATTTTGCAGCTTTCATGCCACGCATGGGAATACGTCTAAAGGGCGGAGATCGCGGCTGCCCCCTGTCGGCGCCGGCAGCTCCTGCGCACCATTATGGAGCAGATGCCCGCGCCTGGTGCATTCAGCGTGGGATCGAGGCGATACGCTAAGCTCCGGAGTCGATGTTCGAGCGAGTTGTCATCGTGGGAGGCGGCCAGGCGGCCGTCCAAGCCATTGATACTCTTCGCCGCAAGGGCTTCACCGGCGGGATCACGCTGATCGGCGATGAGCCCTGGCTGCCCTATCAGCGACCGCCGCTCTCCAAGAAATACCTGGCCGGCACGCTGGAGCGCGAGCGTCTGCTGCTCAGGCCGCAGCACTTCTACGAGTCCCATGCCGTCGAGACCCGGCTGGGGCGACGAGTCGAGGAAATCGCGCCTCGCGAGCAGCGCCTGCGGCTCGATGACGGCTCGACCGTCGCCTACGACGCTCTTTTAATAGCGACCGGCAGCCGTCCGAGGGCGCTCGCAGCATCGGGCGCTGATCTCGAGGGCGTTTACTTCCTGAGAACCATCGCTGATGTGGAACGGATCCGCGCCCGCTTCCTGCCCGGCAGGCGGCTGGTGATCGTCGGCGGCGGCTACATCGGCCTCGAGGTGGCGGCCACGGCCCGGGAAGCCGGTCTCGAGGTCACGGTGCTGGAAATGGCCGACCGCGTGATGAATCGGGTCGTCTGCAGCCAACTTTCCGCCTTCTACGAGGCCGAGCACTCGCGGCACGGGACGCGGATTCTCTGCAATTCGAAGGTGCGGGCGCTCGTGGCTGCGCCTGGTGCCAGGCACGTGCGGGCGGTGCTGACCGAGGATGGGCAGGAGCATGCGGCCGACACGGTCGTGGTGGGCTGCGGCGTGCTTCCCGCCGACGAGCTGGCCGTCGCCGCCGGCCTGGCGTGCGAGAACGGCATAGTCGTCGATGACCGCTGCAGGACCTCCGACCCGGCGATTTATGCGGCGGGCGACTGCACCAGCCACCCGAACCTGCACTACCAGCCGGCGACTGCGGCTGGAGTCGGTCGACAACGCCTTCGAGCAGGGAGCGAGCGCGGCGCTGAATCTGCTGGGCCACGAGACGGTCCACGACAAGGTGCCGTGGTTCTGGTCGGACCAGTACGACCTGAAGCTGATCATCATTGGCATCTGTCAGGGATACGACAGCGTCGTGATGCGCGGTGACCCGGCGACGCGAGCCTTCAGCGCGTGTTATCTGCGCGGCGGCGAGTTGATCGCCATCGACACGGTCAACAGTCCCAAGGATCAGATGGCGGCGCGCAAGCTGATCGCGGCGCGCGCGCGCCCGAATCCTGACAAGCTGGCGGATCACGCCGTGCCGCTGAAGGACACGGCCTAGCGCTGCCGCGGCGCAGCCTTACTGCACCAAACGCAGAGTGAAGCGGTGTCGGAACCGCTGGCCCTCGGAGGCTTTGACCGCACCCAGGATCGTGCCGACGAGCCAGAAGATGCCGAGCAGCATCGCGAGCGGTATGCCGATCCCGACGATGAACAGAACGCCGCAGGCGAGTTCCGCGATCAACACGGTGATATTGAAATTGAGCGCTTCCAGCGCCTGATCGGCGACGAACGCGGACTTCTCCCGCTGCGTCAGCCAGACGATCAGCGGCGCTATCACATTGCCGCCGGCCCAGAAGATCAGCCCGGCGAAAGCGGACAGGTGGGCGAACATCGCCAGATTGCGCTCGTCCTTGCTCACGGCGCCGCCGTAGCCGGCCGGCTCCCCTGAATCGCTCATGCTCTTCTCCCGCGGGATCGGGCCCGCTTTGCCGCCATTATCGCGCGGCGTCGCGCACTTTACCGTATACCTGGATGGATGTACAGTACATGGCATGACCCCGCCGCGCGAAAGGAACCAGCCGCTCAAAGGTCGCGGCGCGCTGTCGAACCCCGCCGGGCGCTTCGAGCGGCAGCAGCACGAGGCCGTCGACGACGGCTGGTACCAGGATGAGATCCCGACTTCATCCCCACCTCGATCGAGCCGGATCGCGCCCGCTCCGTCATAACACGCAACGATTCACCTGACATCCCGTTCGAGCAGTCGATCAATCCCTACAGGGGATGCAGCCATGGGTGCAGTTATTGCTACGCGCGCCCAAGTCACAGTTATGTTGGGTTATCTCCGGGGTTGGATTTCGAGACAAGACTATTCTATAAGCAAAACGCAGGCAAGGTGTTGGAAGAGGAGTTGGCGAAGCCGGGGTATGTGTGCAAGCCGATCACCCTCGGCGCCAACACCGATCCGTATCAGCCGATCGAGCGGCGCATGCGGGTGACGCGCGAGATTCTCGAGGTGCTGGCCCGCTGCCGCCATCCCGTCACCGTCATCACCAAGAGCGCGCTGGTGCTGCGCGATCTGGATCTGCTCAGCCGATCTCGCCAGGGACGGGCTGGCAGGGGTGGGGGTCAGCATCACCACGCTCGATGTGGAGCTCAAGCGCGTCATGGAGCCGCAGGCGGCCTCGCCGCGGGCCCGGCTCGAGGCGGTGAACTGCTTGAACGCGGCGGGCGTTCCTACGGGAGTGATGGTTGCGCCCGTCATTCCGGGGCTGACCGATCACGAGATGGAGGCCATTCTGGAAGCGGCAGCCGACGCGCAGGCTCGCTGGGCAGGCTACGTGCTGCTGCGGCTTCCCCATGAGGTGAAGGATCTCTTTCGGGAGTGGCTGGCGGCGCATTACCCGGATCGAGCGAATCACGTGATGTCGCTGGTACGGCAGATGCGGGGCGGTAAGGATTACGATCCGGCCTTCGGCACGCCGCATGCGCGGCACGGGGCCTCTGGCGGAACTGCTGCGCGCTCGCTTCCAGGGAGCCTGCCGGCGGTTCAGCCTGGGGACCGGAAGGCAGCAGCCGCCGAATACGGCACTGTTCCGGCCGCCACGTTCAGGCCCGCAGCTCGCGCTCGACCTCTAGCTCGGCCGGGCTGCCGGGCAGAATTCTTGCTCGGTAGTGGGGATGCCCTCCTGAGACCGTGGTCAAGTTGCGACAGGAGAGCCGATCGGGCACCGTCGCGTGATACATCTGTCCGAATAGGCAGTTCTCGTGAGGAGCGAAACCAGATAAGGTGGAGGTCATGTCACAGGTTCGTGCAGCACGCTCAGCCGGCGACACTAGGCCACTACACGCTGCATCGAGCGTCTCGGCACCGGCGGCAACGCCGAGGTCTGGAAGGCTCACGACGAGTCTCGCGGCGTCGACATTGCCCTCAAAGTGCTCGCCCGCGCCGCCGCCCGCAATCCGGCGGCTTGGGAGACGCTCGAGCGCGAACACGACATTTCCGGTCGTCTGCAGCATTCCGGGCATCCTCCAGGTTCTCGCCCCGGAAAGAGTCGGACGACGTCATGGTGCTGCCGATGGAGCTCGCGTCCGGCGGCGACTCTGCGGCGCCTTCGCGGCGCGGGATACCTGGAGATCGTGCCGGTGCTGCTCGAGGTGGCGGAAGCCCTCGAATATGCGCACGCGCGCGGCGTCGTGCACCGGGACCTCAAGCCGGGGAACGTGCTGTTCGACAGCCGTGGCCGGGTGAAGCTCGCCGACTTCGGGATTGCCGCGCTGTTGCCGGCGCCCGGTGCCGCGCCGGATCCGCGCGAGGGCGGCGGCGGACATTCGCCCTTCACGTCCAGTCCCGAGCAGCTTCGCGGCGAGCCCGCGAGTGCTGCCGATGACATCTACGGCCTGGGCGCGCTCGCTTACGAGCTGCTGTCGGGCCAGCCACCGTACTATCCCAACTTCGAGCTGCAAGCGGGTGCTGACCCAGCCCGTGCCGGAGCTCGTGCCCCTGCGGCAGGTCCCGCCGGAGCTGTCCGCGATCGTGATGCGCATGCTCGCGAAGAGAGCCGCCGATCGGCCGGCGACCATGCAACAGGTCATGGATGAGCTCGATGCGACGTTGAACGCAACACTGTCGTTCGCGCCTGAGGGCGTGGAGACGGAGGATGAAGAAGACGATCCTCCACAATCGAGCGTAATCCGGCGTCCCGAGCCAAAACCGGGAGCACCGGTCGGCCCCGCGGCTCGAGCGGCGGCAGCCGTGCGCGTCGCGCGACCCGCAGGCGTCGCAGGCCCGGCAGGCATAGCGGCACCCCGGCCGACGATCGAGCCTGGCCCGGTGATCGAAAAACCCTTCCTGGGTTTGCCGGCGGAGCCCGTGCCGAGCGACGTACCCTCGTCGGACGCGCAATATCGGCCGCGATCCGTCCCGGCGCAGACTCCGCTGCGACCTCGCCCCACTGAAACCAACAAGGCCAGGCGAGGCCTCACGGCGCGACCGCTTTTCGATGTCTCCGAGCCGTCCCGGCCCGCGCCCTTCGCGCCGCCGGAGTCCTCTCACGCGGCATCTCCGCCGCAAGAGCGCGAGCAGCCGATCGCTGCCGCAGTCGCCGCGCAGCGCGATTCCAAACAGGCTGGAGCGACCGGGCTCCCGTCCGTAGCACCTCCGCCCGCAGCCGCGCCCGAGAAGGAGACGCCGACAGTCGCTCAGCCGGCGACTGACGAGCCCGTTGCGCCGGTCGCGACTGTCTCGGCGGACGATTTCTTCGATCTGGGATTCGAAGAGCAGCAGCCGCAGCTGCGGGCCGCGCCGCCGCCGCGGGGCCCGTTCGCTGAGGCGCGATTCGGCGCCAACCGGCCCAGCCCCTGGCCCTACCTCCTCGGCGGGCTTCTCTCCGGGGTGCTGCTGATCTGTGCCGCTACCGCGGCCGCGATCTTCTGGCTGCCGCGTCAGGACCTCGCCGGCCTACAGCCCCTGTTGGCGAGAATCAGCGCCCTCGCGCCGTCGCAGTTGAACCTGTCTCCGGTGACAGCTCCCGCGAAGCCGGCGGCGGCGCCGGCACCGGTGGCGGTCGTACCGCCGCCGAAGCCCGAAGTCGACCCGGCGGCGCTGGCGCGACTCAACACGCAGACGACGGCCTATCAGAAGCGGGCGGCCGCGCTCGCGGCCCGAGGCGCGGTGGCGTGGGATGGAGCGGACTTCTCGGCGGCGCAGGTGCAGGCCGCGGAGTCGAGCGGCGCCGCGGCCGCCGGCGGTATGGCGATCGCGGCCCAACACCTGCGTCAGGCGAATCAGCTTTTGGACAAGGTCACGCAGCGGGCGCCGCGCATCGCTCGCAACAGCCGGCGCGCCATCGCGGGCTCGCGCCATGTGGGGTTGCCGCGCGGCGTGGCGCCGCTGCTCGACGATGGGCAGAAAGCTGAATTGACGCAAAACTATACGCGGGCCGCGCAGGACTACAGTCAGGCGCTCGCGCTCGATCCGGGCGACGCGCTGGCGAAGGCGGGCCTCGCCCGCGCCACAGCCACCTTTGGCAACGACGGCTATGCGCGCGCCGTGGGCGCGGGCTTTGCCGCGCTCGGGGCCGGACGGCTCACGGAGGCGCAGGGCGATTTCCGGCAGGCGCTCGGCTTGCGGCCGCAGGGCAAGGAGGCCACCGAAGGCCTGCAGCGGGTCAACCTGGCCATGGAGGCGGGCCGGATCGCTTCGCTGCGCCAACAGGCGGCGACCCTCGAATCGGAGCAGCGTTGGAGTCAGGCCGTGGCGGTATATGACACCGCCCTGCAGGTGGATCCGGCGCTCGAATTCGCCAAGCGCGGCAAGGCGCAGGATGAAGAGCGGGCACAGCTTTCCTCCTCGCTGCAACAGATCATCGACCATCCGAGCCGGCTCGATTTCCCGGCGGTGCGCGATGAAGCCGTGACACTGCTGCAGGAGGCGCGCGAGCAGACGCCGAGCCCCACGCTGCAGGCGCAGGTCGAGCGGCTGACGAAGCTGATGCCGCAGTTGGATCGGCCGGTGCAGCTCAACATGATTTCCGACAACGCCACGCAAGTCAGCATTCCGGGCATCGGCGTATTCGGCAGCTTCGGGCGCAGGGAGATCCGGCTGCAACCCGGCACTTACACGGTCATCGGTACGCGCGACGGCTACCGGGCCGTGCAGATGGAATTCACGGTGGAGCCGGGCCAACAGAGCGTCACCATCACCGTGACCTGTACACAACCTTTCTGATGATGCCGGCGGGGCGCTTGCATGTGCCTCGCATCACAATCCCCGCTCTCAGTCCGTGACCGGTCTCACGGCCTCGCAATGAAGCGGCGGCGGGCGCTTGTATGGGCGCGGCGACAGAGCTAATAAGCTGCCATGGCCGATACCGATACCGTCGTGGCGCTTCTTGCCGGCGCGAGCGGCTTCGTGGGCGCCCGTGTCCTCGATGCCCTGCTCGATGCGCCCGAGGTTGCACGCGTGTTTGCCGTCACCCGCCGTCCCCTGGGACGGGAGCACAGCCGGCTGGCCAACCGGATCGTGCAGTTCGATCACCTGGAACGGCAGCTGGCGGGGCTGAAGTGTCAGGTGGCTTTCTGCTGTCTCGGTGCGCGGCTCGCCGACCGCACCGGCGCTGAAGAGCAGGCGGCGCGGCGCGTCGACTTCAGCTACACACTCGCGTTCGCGCGCGCCGCGAAGGCCGCGGGTGCGGCGCGGTTCGTGGTCATCTCCGCCGCGGGGGCGGATGTCGCCGCGAAGAGCGGCTATCTACGCGTCAAGGGGGAGCTCGAGAATGCCTTGAACGGCCTCGGTTTCGCCGCGCTCGATATCCTGCAGCCCGCTGTGGTGCTCGGCTGGCCGCGCGAAATGCGGGCCGCCGATGTGGTGCGACGGGTCGCAATGCCGCTCGTGAATCCGTTCCTGACCGGTGAGCGCACGGTGCAGCGCGGCATTCCCGTGGCGACCACCGCGGCGGCAATGGTCGGGACCCTGCGGTCCGGCCGACGTGGCGCGCAGCGTTATACCTATGAGGGTATCTGCGCGCTCGCGCAGATGAAGTCGCGCAAGCCCGGCGCCCTGGTGGCGGCAACTCAATAGCCGCACACATTACATAACACACACGCCGCGCAACATAAGCGAAAGCGCGGCAATTCCGAATACCACTGCGCGCGCTCTTTGAGAGCCGCGCCACACTCGCGGGCCTTGACTCCATACGGCCTGGCTTCGACACTGGCGGCAGTGATAAGGGCAAACTCGTCGAAAGGCGGGGACGCAAAGCCACCGGTCTAAAGGAAGGTTCCTATGACGGCGGGGCCGCCACGTTCGCGCAACACGCGAGCGATAGCATTCCCCTCGGCATCTCGAGCCGCGTCCGATCGCTTGTGGCTGTTGGACTGTCCGGGGAATTTATGACACCGACGGCAAATCTAGCGTCCGCTGAGGTGGGCGCGGAACAATTAGCAGCGCCTGCCGCCGAGGCAGGGTCGTTCGTGCTCAATTTGTGCTCCTCGACAACCCCGATGGCGCTCGCGCAGACCGACCTGCCCGAGCTCAAGCGATTCACGTTCTTCGTCAGCCGCCGTTTCGAAGAGGGACGCGAGCGCTTCCGTCTGCACATGGGATTCTTCGCCACCCAGGCTGAAGCCGAGGAGTGGCTGAGTGTGGTCCGGGACCTATATCCCGGCGCGTGGGCGGGCGAGGCCCCGGGCAAAAAGCTGCGCGCTCGCGCCGCGGAGGCCGCCGCGGCCCAGGCCCGGCATGCCGTCGGCCCACAAATGACCGCCGCAGCCGCACCGGCAGCTTCGGTCCGAACACCGGCTTCGGTGCCGACGCCCGCGGCGCCTGCAGTGTCCGTGGCACCTGCGGCGCCCGCGGCAGCCAAACCCCCGAGCTCCCGCCCGGCGGCAGCACCAACCAAAGTTCCGATGCTGGTGCCTACTCTTCATCCTCCCGCGGCGCAGCCTGCCAGGGCGGCACCGCCCGCGAAGACCGCACCGCAACCGCAGTCGAAGCGCCTCGCCGCAACAGCTCCCGCGGCGCGTGCCCCAGCGGCCGCGGCTCGCCCCGGGCAGCGCCAACCTGCGGCGCGCCCGATGCCCCCGGCGCGACCCGCCTCTGCAGCTCCCACCTTGCCGCCGCGCGCGCGCACGAATACTGCTCCGGCAGCTGCACAGCGTCCGGCTGCCAAAACGCCCGCCAGGGCCGCTGTGCCGGCGGCCGTGAAGCCCACGACGCCCGCAGCCACAGCCATGCGTTCCGCGCCGCCGCCGCCGCCGCCAGTGACCCCGACCGCCGCGAATCCGACAGCGCAGGCCGCTTCGCGGCCCGCGCAACAGCCGGCGAAGCAGCCGCTCTTTGGCGACTCCAACGTGAAGGAAGTCATGGCGGCGTTGGACAGGCACGGCGATGCGACCGGCGAGACGCGGCTGATGCCTTCCCCGATCGTTCAGGAAGAAGCCGCCGCCGCCCCGTCGCTGACCGACACCCAGGTGTTGCGTTTTCTCGAGTCGCGCCGCGAGCAGGACGCCAACACGCAGCCGCAAGCCGGGTTGCAGCCCGATGCCGCCGCCGATTCCGGCATCTCGCTGCTCAAGCCCGACGACACTGGGACACGACGCGCTCTGAAGGAGGCCGTGTCTCACAACGATCCGGTTTCCTTCGCCGTGCAGCTGCAGTGGTCGGTGCAGCCGGTAGAGCTCGACAAGGTGCCGCCGCTCGCGATCTTCAGCGCCTACACGCTCTATTCGGTCGAAGGCAGCCGCGAAGGCCGCAAGTGGTATGGCTTGCGTCTCGGCTTCTTCAACGATGCGATCTCGGCCAAGCAGGTTGCTTATTACGTGCGCTCGGAGTTCATCGCGGTCGCTGTCGTGCCGGTCGGCCCGCAGGAGCGCGAGCGCGCCACCGAGGACAATCAGCGCTTCGCCGGCGGCGGCGCGGCGCGCAAGCTCCGCGCGAGCGAAGACAACGAATTCAAGCTGATAGATTCGGAAGAGCCGGCCCGTCCCGTGGCAAATTCCGCTGCCGCCGCCGCGGCGCCGGTCGCCACGAAGCCGGTACCGGCCGCGGCACAATCCGGGGCCCCGCGGGAGCGCGAGAGTGCGGGCAAGGTCGGCGCGCGTGAGCGCCGCACCCCGCAGACTCTCGAGGAGACGTTGGAGATTCTGGGTGCCAACGAGCTCGCCATCGACAACGCCAGGAGCGAGTCGGTGACTGACACCGGAGTGCGGCACCTGCGCGTCCAGGTACAGAAGAACACGCCGTTCTCGCGGCTGCTCGAGCGGCTGAGTGAGCGGGTCCGCAAGTCTTGAGGTTTCGCTAACGGCAAGTCATTGAGCGGCCCTGGGCCGCTCCCTGGGCCGCGGGATCGAGTCCCGTAAGGGCGGCTGACCGCGCAAAGCGGCAGGATGCCGACTCTGCGCCAATCTATTTGAACAGCTTGTCGAGCTCGCTGCGCGCGCGATCGACCGCAGCGGCGTTGGGCGGCGTGTAAGCACCCGGCCGGGGCTCGAAGAAATCGCAGAAGTTGGCGCGCGTCTTGTCCCGGACTTCCTCAGCGGTGGGCTCGCGGCAGTGCTTGGCGACCGTCGTATCGTAGTCGACGCACATCCGGCAGACGTGCAGTTCGCACCGGCACTTCGGGCACTCCTCGAGACGGCGCAGGGGCAGCGTGAGCGCCGCGAGCGCGGCGCCGCATTTCCAGCAGACGAGTTCGGCGGCGATGGCGTGAGGCATGGCGCCCGGATTATGCGCCGTGCACGCGTCCTTTGAGAAATGTGGCCAGCGCGCGGCCGGTATGGGAATCGCGTTTGCGGCGCGCCACCTCCGCCGGGGCGCCCTGGGCGACGATGCGGCCGCCGCCGTCGCCGGCCTCCGGGCCCATGTCGACGATCCAGTCCGCCTCCGCCATGACGTCGAGGTTGTGCTCCACCACCACCGCCGTGTTGCCCGCGGCCACCAACCGGTGCAGCACGTGAATGAGCTTCTCGACGTCCGCCATGTGCAGTCCCACCGTCGGCTCATCGAGCACGTACAGGGTATGCCGCGCTCCTCGGCTGCCGCGGCCCGGGTCGCGTCTCCGCGGCGAACATGTCCTGACCGGCCGCGACGCTTTCCGTGCGCACCTTGGAGAGTTCCGCCACCAGCTTGATGCGCTGCGCCTCGCCGCCCGAGAGCGTCGGGCTCTGCTGGCCGAGGGTGAGATAGCCGAGCCCGACGTCCTGCAGCAGTTTCAGCGCGTGATGCACGCGTGAATGGGCGCGAAAGAACTCGACCGCCTCGTCCACATCCATGGCCAGAACATCGCCGATGCTCTTCTCGCGCCAGAGAACCGACAACGTCTCGGTGTTGAATCGGCGGCCCGCGCAGACGTCGCAGAGCACCTTGACGTCGGGCAGGAAGCTCATCTCGATGGTCTTGACCCCCTGGCCCTCGCAGCCCTCGCAGCGCCCGCCAGCGGTGTTGAAGGAGAAGCGGCTGGCGGTGTAGCCGCGCAGCCGCGCCTCGGTGGTGGCGGCGAAGATGCGGCGGATGTCGTCCCACAGCCCGATGTAGGTGGCGGGACAGGACCGCGGAGTCTTGCCGATCGGCGTCTGATCCACCTCCAGCACCCGATCCACCTGCTCGAGTCCCTGCATGCCGGCGCAGCCGATGAGCTGCGCGCCGCTCACGCGCCGCCGCGACCTGCCGGGGTTGCCGCGGCCGATCTCACCGAGCAGGCGGCGCAGGTTGGCGTAGAGCACATCGCGCGCCACGGTCGATTTGCCGGAGCCCGGACACTCCGGTGATCACCACCAGCCTGCCGAGCGGAATGCGCACCTCCGCGCCCCTGACATTGTGCAGCGATACGCGCTCGAGCTTCAGGTGCGGGGTACGCGCGATCACCGGGCGGTAGGGCTGCGCCGGGTGCCGCAGCGGCTGTCGCAGGAAGCGCCCGGTGGTCGACCGCGCGTTGGCGATGAGATCCTTCACGGTGCCTTCGCCCACCACCTCGCCACCGAGCACGCCCGCGCCCGGGCCGAGATCGAGCACGTGGTCGGCGCGACGGATGGTCTCCTCGTCGTGCTCGACGACGACCAGCGTGTTGCGATGGCTGGAGAGCTCCGCGAGCGAGTCCAGCAGCACCGCATTGTCACGCGGATGCAGGCCGATCGTCGGCTCGTCCAGGACGTAACACACTCCCTGCAGGTTGGAGCCGAGCTGCGCGGCCAGGCGGATGCGCTGCGCCTCGCCGCCGGAGAGGGTGGGCGCGGAGCGGTCGAGCTGCAGATAGCCGAGGCCCACCCGGTCCAGGAACTTGAGCCGTGCGCGGATCTCCGCCAGCAGATCGCGCGCGATCTGCTGCTCCCGCGGGGACAGCTTGAGACGGCGAAAGAACTCCGCCGACTGCGCCACCGAGTCGGCGGCGAGGTCGGCGATGGAGCGCTCGCGGAAGCGCACGTTGAGCGCCACCGGATTCAGCCGCTTGCCGGCAGCAGGCGTCGCAGGTCTGCGGCGACTCCTCGCCATCGCCGTCTCCCTCGGCCTCCGCGCCGGTGCCCGCCTCTTCCTCCGCGGGCACTTCCAGGCCGGTCCCATAACAGCTCTCGCACCAGCCGTGCTTGGAGTTGTAGGAGAAGAGGCGCGGATCGAGCTCCGCGAAGCTGCGCCCGCACGAGGGGCAGGCGCGCTTGGTCGAGAAGACCGTCGGCCGGTCGCTCTTCGGACCCAGCACGTGCACCAGGCCCTTGCCGAAGTCGAGCGCGCGGGCAAGCGCCTGATGCAGCGCGGTGTCGGTCTTGGCGCCGACATCGATCTCCGCCACCGGCAGCTCGATCGTGTGCTCCTTGAAGCGCGACAGCCGCGGCCATTGCGCCGTGGAGAGGTGGGCGCCATCGACGCGCAGGGTCTTGAAGCCCTTCTTCGCGGCCCACTTGGCGAGGTCCGTGTAGTAGCCCTTGCGTGCCACGACGAGCGGCGCCAGCAGCGCGATGCGCGTGCCGCGATGCTCGCGCAGCAGCCGCGCGGCGATCGAGGCGGCGCTCTGCGACTCGATGGCGACATCGCAATCGGGGCAGTACTGGGTGCCGAGCTTCACGTAGAGCAGCCGCAGGAAGTGATGGATCTCGGTCAGCGTCGCGACCGTGCTCTTGCGGCCGCCGCGGCTGGTGCGCTGCTCGATGGCGACCGTCGGCGGAATGCCGAATATCGCGTCCACGTCGGGCCGGGCGGCGGGCTGCACGAACTGCCGCGCATAGGCGTTGAGTGACTCGAGATAGCGCCGCTGACCTTCGTTGAAGAGGATGTCGAAGGCCAGTGTCGACTTGCCGGAGCCCGACACGCCGGTGATCACCGTGAGCCGGTCCCGCGGGATCTGCACGTCGATGCTCTTCAGGTTGTGCTCGCGGGCGTTGTGGATCACCACGGAGTTGCGTGCATGTCCATTGGCGCGCGTGCGGTCTGCCTCATAGGTCGCGCCGGGATCCCTGACGGCCGCATGGCGGCGCTGCGGCGAAGCCGGCTCACCGCCCAGAGCGCCGCTCGTATTCCGCGAGCGCGCGGCCGGTGTGCGATTGCGGGTGCGCGCGCACCTCGTCCGCGGTGCCCGCGCAGACGACACTGCCGCCGCGATCGCCGCCTTCCGGGCCGAGATCGATGATCCAGTCGGCGGCACGGATCACATCGAGGTTGTGCTCGATGACGAGCAGGGAGTGCCCTGCCGCGAGCAGCTTGCGGAACGCGGTGAGGAGCTTCGCCACGTCCTGGAAGTGCAGGCCGGTGGTCGGCTCGTCGAAGAGGAACAGCTTGCCCTTGTGCGTGGTGCTAGAGAGCACCGAGCCGGCCTCGGCGAGATGGCCCGCGAGCTTCAGGCGCTGCGCCTCGCCGCCCGAGAGCGTCGGCACCGGCTGCCCGAGCGTCACGTACTCGAGGCCGACGTCGGAGAGGGGCGCGAGACGCGCGGCGACCTCGCGCGAGTCGCGGAAGAACTCGAGCGCCTCGGTGACGGTCATCGCCAGGACCTCGGCGATGCTGGCGCGGCGGCCGTTGGTTCCTTCGCGCTTGATTTCGAGCACCTCGTCGCGATAGCGGCTGCCGTCGCAGTCGGGGCAGCGCAGGTAGACATCGGAGAGGAACTGCATCTCGACGTGCTCGAAGCCGTTGCCGCTGCAGGTCGGGCAGCGCCCGTTGCCGGAGTTGAAGCTGAAGGTGCCGGCGGTGTACTTGCGCTCCTGCGCGGCGGGCTCCGCGCGCGAAGAGGTTGCGGATGGCATCGAAGGCGCCGACATAGCTCGCCGGATTGGAGCGCGTGGTGCGGCCGATCGGGCTCTGATCGACCATGACGACATCGTCGATCAGCTCCGCGCCGGCAAGCCCGGAGAAGTGCCCGGGAGCCTCGGTCGGCTTGCCGTGATATTTGAGCAGCGCGGGATAGAGAACGTCCTCGATCAGCGTCGACTTGCCGGAGCCGGAGACGCCGGTGACGCAGACGAGGCGCTTCAGCGGTATGCGGACATCGACGTCCTTGAGGTTGTGATGGCTGGCACCGCGCAACTCCAGCCAGCGGTTGGAGCGCGCTTCGGCGACAACCTCCTTGCCGGACGCGGGAGCGTGCAGGACGTGACGGCGCGCGCGCCGCCGACGCGCCTCTTGCCGCTGAGATATTCTCCGGTCAGTGAGCGGCTATCGCGGCGGATCTCGCGCGGGGTGCCGAAGAACACGATCTCGCCGCCGCGCTCGCCCGCGCCCGGCCCCATGTCGAGGATGCGGTCCGCCTCCAGCATGATCTGCGGGTCGTGCTCCACCACGAGCAGCGAGTTGCCGGCATCGCGCAGGCGCTTCATCACGGTGATCACCCGCTGCATGTCGCGCGGATGCAGGCCGATCGAGGGCTCATCCAGCACGAACAGGGTGTTGACCAGCGAGGTGCCGAGCGCGGTGGTCAGATTGATCCGCTGCACTTCGCCGCCGGAGAGCGTGCGCGACTGACGATCGAGGGTGAGATACCCGAGGCCGACGTCGGCGAGATAGCCGAAGCGGCCGCGGATCTCTCCGAGCAGCAGATCGGTCGCCTCATCGAGCGGTCGCGGCAGCTCCAGCCGGCGAAAGAACTCGCGGGCGCGCTCCACGGGCAGCAGCATCAGATCGTGAATGGCACAGACCCGGCAGGCAGCGCAGCGTCTCCTCGCTCCAGGCGACAGCGCGCGGCCGGAATCGCGGCGTCGAGCCGAGCACCTCATCGGCGAGCGCGCGGTCGCCGACGCGCCACAGCAGCCCCTGAGTCTTCAGGCGTGCGCCGCCGCAGGCCTCGCAGGGCGTGTAGGCGCGATAGCGGGACAGGAGGACCCGCACGTGCATCTTGTAGGAGCGGCTCTCGAGCCAGGCGAAGAAGCGCTTGGCGCCGTACCAGACTCCCTTGCTCCAATCGCCTTCGCCCTCGATCACCCAGTGGCGCTGCTCGGGCTTGAGCTCCCGCCATGAGACATCGAGCGGAATGCCGCGCTTCTTGGCGAACTTCTCCAGGTCCTGCTGGCATTCCGCGTACGACTTGGTCTGCCAGGGCTTCACGGCGCCGCCGCGCAGCGACTTGGTCTCGTCGGGAACGACCAGGCCGTAGTCGATGCCGATGGTGCGCCCGAAGCCGCGACAGACTGTCGCACGCGCCGAGCGGCGAGTTGAACGAGAAGAGGCTGGGCGTCGGCTCCTGGTAGGAGCGGTCGCACTCCGCGCAGTGCAGCGCGCTCGAATAGCGCCAGGTCGCGAGCGGCCGCGGCGGGTCGCTGTCGTCGACCACCTGCACCATGACGCGGCCGCGGCCAACACGCAGCGCGTTCTCGAGCGATTCGAGCACGCGGCCGCGTTCCGCCTGGCCGGCGCGGAAACGATCCTGCACGACCTCCAGCACCGTCGCGGTCCGCGGCGCGGCGCGCGTCGAGCGGGTGCGCTTGCCGCGCTTCCCGGCCGGCAGCGCCTCGGTCTTCTGCGCGACGGCCGGCGCCTCTTCGCCCGCGGCGGTTGCGTCCGGCACTCTCGAAAAACCTCGTGTAGCCCTGCTTCCCGAGCAGCGCCCGGACCTCCGCCTCCTGGAAGCTGTCGGGCACGGGCACGGGAAAGGTGAGCAGCAGCCGCGGATCGCCGCGCCGCTGCCGCGCGCTCCGCATATCCGCATAGATGCTCTCCGCCGTGTCGCGCCGCACCGGCCGGCCGCAGCACTCGCAATGGAGCGTCGCCGCGCGCGCGAACAGCAGCTTCAGATGGTCGTTGAGCTCCGTCATCGTGCCCACGGTCGAGCGCGAAGTGCGCACCGGGTTGGTTTGATCGATGGCGATGGCCGGCGGGATGCCCGCGATCGAATCCACCTGCGGCTTGTCCATGCGGTCGAGGAACTGCCGCGCGTAGGGCGAGAACGTCTCGACGTAACGCCGCTGACCTTCCGCATACAGCGTGTCGAACACGAGCGAGGACTTGCCGGAGCCCGACACGCCCGTCACCACGACGAGCTCGCTGAGGGGCATGTCGAGGTCGAGATTCTTCAGATTGTTCTGGCGCGCGCCGCGCACGAGAATCGCATCGCGATTGGCGTCGGTCATTCCGTCACCGGAGTCGGCATGGTGTCTCGGGAAAAGGGGCCGAATGGGAGGGCAACAGCGAGCGGGAGCCGCTCGCGGATGCGCCAATTTTACCGTATCTGTGGGCGCAGCGGCGATGCACAAGGGCGCCGGCGGTACAGTAGTGACAACGGGCGACTACTGGATGCCCGGGCGCGGTAGAATTGCGCTACCGGCCGAAAGCAAGCCAATAAGCGGGCCAAAGCGGCCTTTTTTGGCCAGCGAGGAAATCCATGTCGCCGCAGTCCTATGGCAATGTCCTGCAGATGATCGGCCACACGCCGCTCGTCGCCGCCAACCATCTCGATACCGGCCCGTGCCAGCTTTTTCTCAAGCTGGAGAACCAGAACCCCGGCGGCTCGATCAAGGATCGCGTCGGCCTCTATCTCATCGAGGCGGCCGAGCGCGAGGGCCGTCTGCCGCCCGGCGGCACGCTGATCGAGGCCACGGCGGGCAACACCGGCCTCGGCCTCGCGCTGGTGGCGGCGCAGAAGGGCTACCGGCTGCTGCTCGTCATCCCCGACAAGATGAGCCAGGAGAAGATCTTTCACCTGAAGGCCATGGGCGCCGAGGTGGTGCTCACCCGCTCGGACGTCAGCAAGGGCCATCCGGAGTACTACCGCGACCTGGCGGAGCGTCTCGCGACCGAGACGCCCAACTCCTTTCTATGTCAACCAGTTCGGGAACCCCGCCAATCCGCGCGCGCACGAGGAGACCACCGCGCCGGAGATCTGGGAGCAGATGGATCACGAGCTCGATGCCGTGGTCTGCGGCGTCGGCACCGGTGGCACGCTCACCGGGGTATCGCGCTATCTCTCGCGTGTTGCGCCGGACGCCGAGGTCGTGTTGGCGGATCCGGTCGGCTCCGTGCTCGCCGAGTACGTGAAGACCGGCAAGATGCCGCAGGAGCACAGCACGCTGGCTGGTCGAGGGCATCGGCGGCGATTACGTGCCGCCGGTAGCGGACCTCGGCCGCGTCAGGTCAGCCTATACGATCCCCGACGCGGAAGCGTTCAAGACCTGTCGTGAGCTGCTGGCGCAAGGAAGGCATCATGGCCGGGACCTCCACCGGCACGCTGGTCGCCGCGGCGCTGCGCTACTGCCGCGAGCAGACCAAGCCGAAGCGAGTCGTCAGCTTCGTCTGCGACAGCGGCAACAAGTACCTCTCCAAGGTCTACAACGACTACTGGATGCTGGATCAGGGGTTCCTGGAGCGCGAGCGCTTCGGCGACCTGCGCGACCTGATCGCGCGCCGCCACTGGGAGCGCGCCGCGGTGACCGTGAAGCTCGACCGAGCCCGTCATGGCCGCCTACCGGCGCATGAAGCTCTACGACGTCTCGCAGCTGCCCGTGATGCAGAACGGCCGCATCGTCGGCATCGTCGATGAGGAGGACATCCTGCTCGAGGTGTTCGCCAATCCCAAGCACTTCAACGAGCC
Source organism: uncultured Pseudomonadota bacterium (assembly GCA_963726045.1). Lineage (GTDB taxonomy): Bacteria > Pseudomonadota > Gammaproteobacteria > Steroidobacterales > Steroidobacteraceae > 13-2-20CM-66-19. The sequence goes on along the minus strand of CAVSAZ010000004.1, from coordinate 75,313 downwards.
GGTCACCGCCGCCATGGAGAGCCACCTGGTCACCGTGCCGGTGGACGCTCCGATGCAGCAGCTGATGGAGATCTTCAAGCGCGGCATGGTGGCCATCGTCGTGAATGGCAGTGAATTCCTGGGGCTGGTCACGCGTATCGACCTGCTCAACTGGCTGCGCCGCCGCACGTGAGGGCCTGATGACCGACAAGCAACTGCGCTTCGCCACCCGCACCATTCACGGGGGGCAGCATCCCGATCCGCTGACCGGCGCCGTGATGCCGCCGATCTACGCCACCTCGACCTACGTGCAGTCGAGCCCGGGCGTGCACAAGGGCTACGAATACTCGCGCACCCGCAATCCGACGCGCGATGCGCTGCAGGCCGCGCTCTGCAATCTCGAGGGCGGCGGCGCGGCATTCGCGTTCGCGAGCGGCCTGGCGGCCAGCTCGACCGTGCTCGAGCTGCTCGATGCCGGCTCGCACATCATTGCGATGCATGATCTCTACGGCGGCACCTACCGGCTGCTCGAGAACGTGCGCAAGCGCACCGCCGGGCACGAGGTATCGTTCGTCGACCTGACCCGAACCGAGGCGCTCGAGGCCGCGATCCGTCCCAACACGCGTCTCGTCTGGGTGGAGACGCCCAGCAATCCCATTGCTGCAGATCGTCGATCTGGCGGCCGTGGCGCAGATCGCGCGCAAAAAGGGGCTGATCAGCGTCTGTGACAACACGTTCGCCACGCCTTACCTGCAGCGCCCCCTGGAGCACGGCTTCGATATCGTCCTGCACTCCACCACGAAGTATCTGAACGGGCATTCCGACTCCGTGGGAGGCGCGGCCATCCTCCGTGTCGACAGCCCGCTGGCGGAGCGGCTGGCCTATCTGCAGAACGCCCTGGGAGCCGTACCGGGACCGTTCGATTCATTCCTGACATTGCGCGGCATCAAGACGCTGGCGCTGCGCATGGAGCGGCACTGCGCCAACGCCCTGGCCGTGGCGCAGTTCCTTGCGGGCCATCCGAAGATCGAGCGCGTCAACTATCCGGGCCTTACGAGTCATCCGCAGCACGCGCTCGCGCGCCGGCAGATGACGGGCGGCTATGGTGGGATCGTGACTGCCGTATTGAAGGGGAATCTCGACGAAGCGCGCCGCGTGCTCGAGCGCTGCCATCTCTTCTCGCTGGCGGAGAGCCTGGGCGGGGTCGAGAGTCTCATCGAGCACCCGGCGCTGATGACACACGCCTCGCTGCCAGCGGCCATGCGCGCATCACTCGGCATCGGCGATGGGCTCATCCGGCTATCGGTCGGCATCGAGGACGCGCAGGATCTGATCGGGGAGCTGAAAGAGGCGCTGGGCTGAAAGCTCAGGGCGGAGCGAGCGTCACATTACGCGTCACGGTGCGTGTCACGTAATCCTGGGTGCCGTAAGCGCCCTCGGAAGCGCTGGCCGTCAAAGCGTAGACCGTGTATGTCGTGGGAGTAGCGCCGGTAAAGATCTGATGTGTCGTGGCGCCGCAGGCGAGCGTGACGACGAAGCCCGTCAATGCCCCCCGAGTGAAGTTGAACGTACTGCTCGCCAGGCAGAGGGGCGGTGCGCGGTGCAAAGCGAGGTTCGCCTGATACTCGATGCCTGCCTCCGCCGCCGCCTGTGCGCGTGCCTGCAGCACCTCGGAGGTTGCAGCCTGATATTGGCTCATGGCCACCTGGACCGCGAATGCCCCGAGCGCCGCCAGCACCACGATGAGGAAGATGGCGGCGATCAAAGAGAAGCCGGATTGTCCCGCGGCGCACCCGCGCGGCTGCTGTCTCGAGCAGCTCATTGGGCATACTCCGTGGGCGCCTCGAGAAAGACCTGCAGGCCTTCGCCGTTGCTCGCGAGCGTGACCGAGAGAATGGCGATTTGCCCATACGCGTACCCCAATGGGGCGGGCACGATTGAGATCGTGCATGCCGACACATCATGGGCGATGAGTGCGCCCCGTGCCGGCTGGAGGTACTGGCTGGGCAGCGGTGATGGTGTAACCGGAATAACGCTTGAGAGTTCCGGCCGCGGGATTCGCCGCATTCGCCTTGCAGACGTAACTGACAGGGCCTGATACGAAGTAGGCGTTGTGTACCAACGGCTGCGTCGCTGGCGCTCCCGGCGCCTTGAATGTCATGCTGCCGCTCAACTTCACCAGATTCTCCCCGGCGACGTACGGAGGTGCGCTCGGGTTAGGATCCACGGTGATCGTGCCCAGGGGTGTCATGACCGTCGCGCCACTGTATGCGTTGTATCCGGTGGTGCCGAGGTTGCCGACGGACAGGCGATTGAGCGTCTGATAAGGCAGCGTCTGGGTTGTGAAGGAGTCGAGAGTGCCAAAGCTTGTCGCCGCGGCTCCGATCGTGAGCTCCTCTCCCGGAGCGGAATTCTGGTCGCCTTTGCCGTAGTAGCGCGCCACCCCTGTCGTCGCGAGTAATTCCAGCGCTGTGCCCGCGGCATTGACCCGCATGCTGTTCGGAAGCGCGGTGCGGGCATCGACGGTGACGGCGTCGCCGATGCGGTGCGCGGAATCGACCAGGTCGGAGCGGCGAGTCTGCGCGAAGTACGACTCGATCGGCGTATCCAGAAACAGCACCATGAAGACCGCCACGCCCGCCGAGATGACGATCACGACGATCAACTCGATGAGGGTGAAGCCGGCTGCGCGGCGAAACCGGTGGCTCATGGGTAGAGCGCCCGGTAGCCGCCGAGGGCGGCGGTCTGGCCGTCGGGCGAGGTCACGGTCACGGTGACCAGCTCGGACTGGGCGGCGGGAACTGGGGCCGTGCCGAGAGCGCTGTTGGCGACAATCACCTGCACGTTGTAGCTCGTCAGATTCGTCACTGGGGTGCCGGTCGCATCGTGAGCGCCGACGTCCGAGAGCCCGCTGTAGTCACCCACTTTGGCCATCTGCAGTCCGTGTGCAGCCGGGGGCGCAGGCATCGACCCCGAATGGCTTCTGCAGGATCTCATTCAGGTAGGACTCGGCGATCGTCACAGCCTGGACCTGCTGCATGTTCTCGGCGCTGCGCGCGGCGGTTGCCGACACCAGGGCCAGCACGCCGGAGACCGCGACGGCGATCACCACGATGGTCACGATCAGCTCGACCAGCGTGACGCCACGGCAACGCGCGCGCGATGACATGCCCACCCGCTCTACGGGTCTGTCACAAAACCGCTGAGCGCATCAATCTGAAGCGTAAGCGGCTGCGCCGCGCCTGCTGGCGAGCTGACGACGGTGATGGTGGTGGGATTTGTCGGAGCAGGGCCCGCGATCGCGCCGTTGGGCTGGAAGTCGAGAGTGACCGACGCCGACACATCAGCGCCTGATGGTGGTGTTCCGGCCAAGGGGTTACCGTCGGCCTGCAGGACCGGAACGGTGTATGTGCCGGCGCACGCCGAACCCGCTGCGGGTAGGTTGGCGCTATAGCCCGTGCCGGGAGCGATCGTGAGTTGCACGTCGCAGCCGCTTGCCGCCGCCGCTGACTCGGCAGCCCGGATGGCGCCGGCCAACACGTCAGCGTAACCCCGTGTATCGAACGGGGCGTCACTGACGAATTTAGGAGCAGCCACCGCCGCGAGGATGCCCGTGATGGCGATGACGCAGCACAGCTCCAGAAGCGTAAAGCCCCTGATTGAGTCCGCGCGTCGCATGGCTTGCGCTGGTCCGGGCAGGAGCCCGGATCCAGCGCTTTCAAACTAATTGCAGTTGGTGGTCGTCAGGGTCACGATCGGGGCGATGTCCTGTCCGCCGACGACGGTCGCGTTAGCATACCTGGCGCGACACTGGTTCGGGGTACCGGCTCCATTCGGGACGTACTCGCCGTTCGCCGGACTCGAATACCCGGTTGCGGTGCTCTGGTCGAGCAGCAGCCCGATGCTGGCGGCGTTCGGGTAGGTGTTGGTGAAAGTAATGGCCTGCCCCTCGATCGTCAGCGGGCTGACCGGGGCGGAAGTCGCCTCCCAGATGCCGTGCGCCATGGTGTCCGCAGCTTCCATGCTGCCGCCGATAGACTTCACCGCGGCGACCCGCGCCTGGCCTTCCAGGCCCATGAACTTGGGTACCGCGAATGCCGCGAGGATGCCCAGGATGATGATCACGACTACCAGCTCGATGAGCGTGAAGCCGCGCTGTGTGAAACGGTTCATGGGTTTTGACTCCGAAGCAAGACCCGCAGGGGTCGGATTATGGTCATCAATCATAGGTGCCGCGCTCGCAACGTGTTGAAAACAGTGAAAAAACTGTGACGTCGATCCGTGGAGCAACACCCGGGATGTGATCGCCCTCACGCGCCATGCTCACGAGCCCGCACCTACCTTGGCGATCATGTTCCACATGGGCAGGAACACCCCGAGCGCGAGAATCAGCACCATGCCGCCGATCAGCACGATGAGGATGGGCTCGATCGCCGAGCTCAGCGTGCTGAGGGAGAATTCGACCTCCCGCTCGTAGAATCCCGCTACCTCATCGAGCAGTTGCGGCAGCTCGCCGGTTTCCTCCCCGACCGCGATCATCTGCAGGACGAGCGGCGGAAACATGCGCACGCCGGCCGCGGCGCGGCTCAACGGCTCGCCGCGTTCCACGCGGTCCCGCAGGCGAAACATCCGGCGCGCCAGGTAGTCGTTGCCGCAGACGCGCGCGATGATGGCGAGTGTTTCGAGCATGGGCATGCCGGCCGTCAGCGCGATGGACAGGGTGCGACTCAGGCGCGCCAGAACCGCCTGCCGCGCCAGGGGCCCGATCACGGGCAAAGACACCAGGACTTTGTGCCATCGCAGGCGCCCGCCCACCGTGCGCACGTACGCGCGGCTTGCGGCGAAAAGAGCCGCGCCCACTGCGAGCACCCAATACCAATCCCTGCGGGCGATTTCCGCCGTCCCCATGAGGATGCGGGTCGGCAGCGGAATGTCGTTGCCGAGGGCGCGGAAGAGGGGTGCGAACCGCGGCATCACGAACGTCGTGATGATGCCGACCGCCACCGCGATGGCCACCATGACCATGGCCGGATAGCGCAGGGCGGCCTTGACGCGCACCTGCATGTCCCGCTCCTGGCCGAGATAATCGCTCAGCCGCAGGAACGCTTCCTCCAACTTTCCGGTTGCCTCACCGACCGAGACGAGGCCGAGATAGATTTCCGGAAAGATCTCGGGGTGGCGCGCAAAGCTCGCCGTCAGGTCGCGCCCGGCCTCGAGGCTGCGCAACACATCCTCCAGGGCTCGCTGCAGTACGATGTTATGAGTGGAGGCCGCGAGTCCCCGCAGCCCGCGCAGCAGCGGAATGCCGGATTTGACGATCGTGTACATCTGGCGCGTGAACAGCACCAGATCGGCCGTCTTAGGTTTGCCGAAGCCCATGCGCTGGATGATCTGGGTGAGCGGCGCCGAGGTCAGGGGCACATCCAGTGTCGCGGCGATGCTGATCGGCGTGACGCCATCCTGCTGCAGACGCGCCGCCACTGTTTCCTCGGACTCGGCCTCGAGGCTGCCGCTGACCAGCTCGCCACGCGGCGATCGTCCAGTGTAGAGGAATAGGCTCACGGCAGATCGTCTTGCAGATGTCCGGCAGCGTTACTTGCCGCCGCCCATCGCCTGTGCCCGCAGCGCTTCCTCCAACAGCGGGTCAGGTGCACGGAGGCCTGGCGAGGCGTGGTCCGCGTCCGCGCCACCGATCACGCTCAGCGCCTCGGCAACGCTCGTGACACCACGCTTCGCGAGATCGAGCGCGCTCTGCGCCAGCGACACATAACTCAGGGCGCGTCCGCGCGGCCTCCTCGAGCCGTCCGAGATCGCCACGCAATATCGCATCGGTCAGCGTCCGATCGATCTCGAGCATCTCGTATACCGCGATGCGGCCGCGATAGCCGGTAAGGTTGCAATACGTGCAGCCGGAGCCGACGCGGAATGAAGCGGCGGACGCCTCCGCGCCGAAATGCGCTTTCAGCAGTGCCGCCTCGTGCGGTCCGGCCTGCGCGGGACCCGCGCAGTGCTCGCACACGCGCCGCAGCAGTCGCTGTGCGACTATGCCGTGGATCGCCGCGGCGATCATGTAGCCGGGCGCGCCCATGTCGAGCAACCTGTGCACGGTGGCGAGCGCGCTCATGGTGTGCAATGTCGAGAAGACCAGATGGCCGGTGATCGCGGCGCGCAGCCCGATCTCGGCGGTCTCGCTGTCGCGCATCTCGCCGACCAGGATGATGTCGGGGTCCTGCCTGAGCGTCGTGCGCAGCACGCGCGCGAAATCCAGGCCGATCTTCGGATTGACCTGCACCTGATTGATGCGATCGAGGCGATACTCCACCGGGTCCTCGGCGGTGATGATCTTGGTGTCCGCCTGGTTCAGGTGCTGCAGAGCCGAGTAGAGGGTCGTGGTCTTGCCGCTGCCCGTGGGACCGGTCACCAGCACCATCCCGGCGTCGCGCTCGATCAGCGCGCGAAAGCGCGCGAGCAGCGGCGGTGGCATTCCGAGCGCATCGAGGTTCATCAGGCTGGAGGATTGATCGAGCAGCCGCATCACCACGGACTCACCGTGTTGGGTGGGCATGGTCGATAGCCGCACGTCGATGGTCCTTGCCGCCGACCTTCACCGAAAATCGCCCGTCCTGCGGCAGGCGCTTCTCGGCGATGTCGAGACTGCTCATCAGCTTGAGACGCGTGGTGAGCGCACTGGCCACGCGGCGGCCCCCCTCGATCACCTGCTCCTGCAGATGGCCGTCTACACGCTGGCGCACCCGAAGAGCACTGTCACCAGGCTCGATGTGTACGTCTGACGCACCAACCTGCACAGCGTCATGAAACATCGTCTGAATAAGGCGGATGACCGGAGCGTCGGGCGATCCTTCATCCGCCGCAAGCTGCTCGATGTCGATATCCGCTTCCAGCTCCTGGCCCACCTCCTGCGCGATCGAGGCGATCTCATCGGTGCGCCGGTAGATCGTGTCCATCATCCTGAGCAGGTCGGCTTCCTTGACCAGCGCCAGGCGGATCGGCCGCTTCAGGGCGGCGGTGAGCTCATCGTAGGCAAAGAGGTCGGTCGGATCGGCCATGGCGACGAGCGCGCCGGCCGGGTCCGCCTTCAACACCAGAGCGCGGGAGCGTCGGGCCTGTGTCTCCGGGAGCAATCGCACTGTGTCGGGCGACAGCTGCACCTGGCGCAGATCCATGAAGGGGATCTGCAGGTGCTTCGCCAGTGCCTCGTGAAAGGCCTGCTCGCTCACCATGCCGAGGTCCGTCAGCACCCGGCCGAGGCGCCGGCCGCTGCGGTTCTGCTCCGCCAGTGCGGTCTTCAGTTGCTGTTCGTTGATGAGCTTCTGCTCGAGCAGGAGCTCTCCGACCCGAACTCGTTTACGACGCGGCGGCTCGCTCACGGCGCTTTGGCCTGCTTCGCCGCCGTCGCATCTTCTATCGCCGGCTGCTCGCCGACGAGCTGCGGCCAGTCGCTGCCGTTCACGACCATCGCCCGCAGCAGGATCACGAGCTCCACCTTGCTCTTGGTGTCCTGCTCGCTGCGAAACAGCCGGCCGACTCCCGGAATGTCGCCCAGCACCGGTGTCTTGTACTGCTGCTTGTCCACCTCTTCCTGCATCAGGCCGCCGATCACAATGACCTGGCCGCTGTGGGCGCGCACGATGCTGTCGGATTCGCGCACCGAGCTCTGGGCCATGGGGAGCACGTCCGGGCTGCCCTGTACCTCGATGGTCAGGACCTGCGTGCTCACCTGGCTGACGATCGGATGGATGTGCAGCAGCACCTCGCCCTGAGGGCCGATCTGCGGTGTCACATCCAGGGCTACGCCGGAGAAGAATGGCGTCAGGCTGACGTTGTTCGAGATCGTCGGTGTGGTGGTACTCACCACGGTATTGCTCTGGACGCCGGTGACGTAGAACTGGTCGGTGCCGGCCTTGATGATCGCCTTCTGGTTGTCCAGCGTGGCCACCCGCGGGCTCGACAGCACGTGGGTGTTGCCCTCGGTGCTCAGGAGCTGGATGACCGTGTCGAAATTCGCGAAATCGGCCGCCACCGTGAACGCGCCGCCGAGACTGTTGGTGGCGAGGCTGGTGATGGGGGTGCCGGGCGACAGCGTGATCGGGGAGTTGGAGGGCGGTGTGAGCGCATTGGCGATGCCGAAGCCGTTCGCCGGGGCGGTCTGCCCGATGGCGTAATGACTGCTGCCCAGGGTCATGATCTGCGCCCAGTTGACCCCAGCCTGGTAGGCATGGTTGAGGTCGACCTCGATGATCTTCGCCTCGAGGAGCACCTGTCGGGTGACCGTCGCCTGGGTGGTGCGCAGATACTCGCTCACCTCGGTCAGCTCCTCCGGCAGCGCTCGCACGACGACGATGCCGGACTGTGGGTCGATGATGACCTTGCGCCCGCTGCCGTCGCCGACCATGGCGTGCAGATTCGCCTCGAGGTTGCCCCAGAAGTCCGAGTCGTCGCGGGTCAGCACCGACGTACCGGTGGTGTCGAGCGTCGCTTTGTCATCGCCGCTGCCGACCGTGGCGGTAGTCGGGCTCTGGGTGGGGCTCTGCGCACCGCCGTACTGCGTGTTATAACTTCCCTGGGTGACCTGTCCGGAGCTGATGAGAGTGTTCGACACGCCGTAGCGCCGCAGGTCGAGGTAGCTGATGTGGAAGACGCGCGTCTGCAGGGCGGCCGGCAGGATCAGGTAACCGGCGGTCGTGCGTCGATAGTCCAAACCGTACATGTCGCGCGTCGCGTCCAAAAGCTGCTTCAGCGTCACGTTCTTCAGAGAGATCGTGACCCGGCCGCCCACATCGGGATGAACGAGGATGTTGTAGGGGGTATCTTCGACGAGACCCTGGAAGAACACTCTGGCGGGTGCGTCGGTGACGTCCACTCCAATGAGCGGCTCACCTGCCGGCTGGGCGGCGGCAGCCGTGCCCGCGCAACCCTCGAGGATTGGCTCGGGAGCGTACGCGAAGATTTTGCGCCTGCCGCGGGTGTAGCAGCACCCCCGGCGCCGAGATGCTGCGGATGACTACACCATTGACCCGGTCGCCCGCGTGGATCAGCCGGTCGTTGGCGATGGCGACGAAAGCGCCGGCATGACACAGCACGCCCTCGAGCTGCAGCTCGCCTGGCTCTTGCACTCGCCCAGCCGTGGGCGGGCGGGTCGGGTCGCTGAGAGAGTCGGCGCGCACGGCGCCGGTCATGGCACACGTCAGCAGCAGGGCCGACAGGGTGATCGTGAGTTTGCGGCTCATAGCGTGATCCAATCGTGGCTCATGCTGACGGTGCCGAGCCTGACAGTTACCTGGGTCATGGGATAATGAGTCGCATCGAGCTCGAGACTCTGCCAATAGAAGTGGTAGGGCAGACTCTCGAGGGCCTGCAGATAGGCCAACACGTCGAGATACTGCCCCTGCATCACGAGCACCACGGTGTGCACGTAGGGGCTCCCGGAAGCGCCGGGCGCGGAGCCGTCGACCAACGCGCGTGGCGCGACACTACGCAGACTAACCAGCGTCACGCCCTGTTGCCGGCTCAGCACGTCGTGAATCACCTGCGTCATCCGCTGCGGTGGGATGAGTCCGGCGGACTCGGAGTCGAGGCGGGCGTTCGCCTGTTTGAGCTGCGCGGCGAGCGCGACCGTGCGTTGCAATGTCGCGCCGCTGGAATCCGTTCCGTTCCCCGTCCCGGCGGCGTCATCGACCGCACCAACGATCTCAGTGAGCTGCTGCGTGAGTTGCTTTCTGTGCAATTCCAGCCGCTTGAGCACCAGCACCTGAAACACGGCGACCAGCACTACGAGCGTCGCGGCGCTCGTCAGGACACGCTCGCGCAGACTCAGTCGATCGAACCGTTTGGCCACGGATTCCACGGCGCTGCCGGTCTTCATGGTTGCGGCGCCTGGGTATCGGCGAGCTGGATCGGCGTAGTCGCGCTACCGTCCGCATCGAATCTGAAAGCCGCCGTCTGGGTCTGCGGCCGTTGGATTGCGAGGCGCTCGAACCGCATGCCCGCGAGCGTGCGCTCGGAGCCGAGGGCGTGCAGGTAACGCGGCACTCTATCGGGGTCCGTGACCTCGCCGGCAAGACTCATCGAGCCGGTCTGGTCCGAGAGCGTGATCTGCTGCAGCCACAGGCCCGGCATGGGATGTCGCGCCAGGGCGGTCGAGCGCCGCCGAGAAGCCGTTGGTGCTGCCCGCGGCGTTGCGCTTAAGCAGCGCGAGCGCGCGCTGACGTACCGCAAGCTCTGCATCGAGTTCCTGGAGCCGTGACTGCAGATCCGCGGCGCTGGCGCCGGCCCCGGGGAGTGAGCCGAGTGCGCTCAGCATCGCCTGCTGCGTATGCTGCTGATGTTGCAGCGCGATGACTGCCTGTTGCAGATGATTGACCTGCCAGGTGCCGAAGCCCCAGATGACCGCAAGACAGCCGCTCACCGCGGCGACCGCCAGGGTGAGAGTCGCGGACCCGAACGGACGCCAGGGCGGCGCCGTTTCCTGGTAGAGATTGACCTGTTGGCGCATCTGGCTCACTGCCGGCTCCGCTCGCTGCGCAGCGCCGCACCCAGTGCCACCAGTCCGGGCCAGCGCATATCGGGCTCGACGCCGTCGGTGATGTCGAACAGCTCCGCGATTTCGAGCAGCTTGACCGAGTGTCCGGTCGCCGTGCCGAGGCCGGTGAGCAGCTGGTCCGCGCGCGCATCACCGGAAACGACCACGACTTCCGTGATCGCGGAACGATCGAAATGACTCTCGTAGTAATCCAGCGAGCGCTGCAGCTCGAGAGCGAGCGCAGCCAAATCGATACCCGCGCCGTCAGCCGTCATCCGAGACTCGCCGCGGCGGCCGAGATCGATGCGCCGGGCGAGATAAAGCACGCCCCGGCAGGTCAGTGTCAGTTGCGCGAAGTCCTCGCCGAGTGCGATCAGGGCAACGCCAGGCTCATCCTGCGGCAGCAGAGCGGCGACGTTGCGCAGGCACATCTCCGGGATGTCGATACAGTCGAAGCCGCGGACCCGCGGTTTGACCAGGCTCACCACACGCTTCACCGCTTCGGCGCGCGCCGCCACGGCGTAGATCATCCGCGATTCGACGTAACGGGCCTGCTCGGGGATCTCGAACACGTCGACGACGGCGTCACTTGGCGGGAAGCTGATGATGTCCTTGAGTTTCCAGCGAACGGCGCCGCGCAGCTCCTCCGGCTTCACGTCCGGGGCCTCGACCTGCACCAGTTGGTACTCGTCGGTGCCGAGCACCGCGCTCACCGCCGCATTCGCCGAGCTCGCGATTGTGCGCGAGGGGGGCGAGGACGTGCTCGGCACGGATCTCCAGCGCCGGGTGCACGGCGCAGTGCCGCAGCAGCGGCCGCGCGGAGCGTGTGGAGCGTACGATGGCGAGCGCGGTCTCGCGGTCCGCCGGCATGACGCCGACCCGCCAACCGTTGGCCTGCGCTCTATTGAATAACGACAACCTACCCCCGAGGCGCGTTTGCAGGAACTATCGGGCAGCCGCGCGATCTGCCGGGCGAGCCCAGAGGCTCGTCAAGTGTGTTTTGTCTCATCTGGAACCGGCAGCCCGGCGTGCCAGACTTAACAGAATCAGCAGGTTGGCCGGGGAAGGGAGGTCGAACTGAGCAGTGGCTCACACGCCAACGCGCCGTAGCCGGACCGCCAACACAGCAGCGCCGGGGTGCAGCGCCTCAGGCGGGCAAAAAGGCGGTCCGGCCACCGCCGCCAAAGACCGGCCGATCAGCCGGGAATCGTCAGCGGCCGTGCCCGATCGCGCTCCAGGCGGGCGGTGTGGGCGCGGACTCGCAGCAGGTCGCGTCTGCGCGAGCAGGCCGGCGAGCTTGCCGGTGGCCCGCTCGATGATCGGGACGCGGCCGACATCGGCTGACGCCATGCGATCGGCAAGGTGGCCCACCAGCTCATCCGCTGTAGCCCACGAAAACTTCGCCGACTTCCGGCTTCTCCTCCAACGTCTGCCCCTTGGGCCAACCTTCCCGCGACCAGCGCAGCACGTCGGCGCGCGAGACCATGCTGACGACGCTGCCGGCATCGTCGATGACCGGATAGCTCTTGTGGCGTTTGGCGCCGTTCTCGGTGTCGAAGAATGCGATCGCTTCCTCCGTCGACATGCGCGCCGGCAGCGTGTCCACCGGCTGCGTCATGATCTCGCTCACCCGCATCACCTCGAACGGATCGACCGTGTATTCGTAGGTCAGATGCCGCCCGCGCCGGGCGAGCCGCTCCGTCAGGATGGAGCGGCGCATGATCAGCACCGTCACGGCGAATGAGGCGACGCACGCGACGAGCACTGCGGGCATCACGCTCAGATCGCCCGTGAGCTCGATGGCGAACACGGTCGCCGTCAGCGGGACAGCGCAACGTTCCGCCGAGCACCGCGGCCATGGCGATCAGTGCCCAGAAGCCGGGATCGCCGAACGGCAGAACGTGAGCCTCCAGCGCGCCCACGGCGCCGCCCATCATGAGAAGCGGCGCCAGAGTACCGCCCGAGGTCCCGGAGGCGAGCGCGATGACCCAGATGACGCCTTTGACCAGCAGCAGCGCAATGGCAGCGTGCATCAACACCGAGCCGCTGATCAGCGCCTGGATGTTGTCGTAGCCGACGCCGAGCGCGGCCGGATCGATGAGACCGCCGACACCGACGACGATGCCGGCGAGCGCCGGCCACCACATCCAGTGGAGCGGCAGCTTCTCGAACAACTCCTCGACCCAGTAGAGGCCGCCGGTGGTGATGGCGGATTGCAGCCCGGCGACGACGCCGACTGCGGCGCAGAGCGCCAGCCCCCACCATGGCATCGCGGGAATGCCGGCGTGCGGAAAGAGCGGCCACGCGCCCACCAGCCACGGCCGCCATGCCATCGCGACGATGGCGGAGACGACCACCGGCACGAAGCTGCGCGGCTTCCACTCGAAGAGCATCACCTCGATGGCGAGCAGCACCGCCGCCACGGGAGTGCCGAAGATCGCCGTCATGCCGGCCGCGGCGCCAGCGACCAACAGTGTCTTGCGCTCCGCGGAGCTCAGGTGGAAGAACTGCGCGAACAGCGACCCGAGCGCGCCGCCCGTCATGATGATCGGGCCTTCGGCGCCGAACGGGCCGCCGGTGCCGATTGCGATCGCCGACGACAGCGGCTTCAGCACCGCGACCTTGGGCTCTATCCGGCTCTGTCCGATGAGGATCGCCTCCAGCGCCTCGGGAATGCCGTGGCCGCGGATCTTCTGCGAGCCGAAGCGCGCCATGAGTCCGACGATCAGACCGCCGACCACCGGTATGAGAATCGAGGCCGGCCCGAGCCTGGCATGACTCAGGTAAGTGGTCGCCGTGGAGTAGACATGGAAGTAGGCGAAATTGGTGACGAGAGCTATCAGCTTTCGCAGCACCCAGGCCGCGCCGGCGCCGAAGCTGCCGGTGAAGATCGCCATGGCGGACAACACGAGCAGGCGCCGATCGGCGCTGAAGTCGCGCAGGGTGTCGTGCACCCCGAGGGTGGAAACAGAGCTCTTCATGGTTCTCCAGGGATTGCGTCGCCCGGTCGGGCGCGCGCTTTATATCGCAATACGATATTATTCTCCATGAGAAATCCGATGTCCGCCACCCCCAAAAGACATAGCCCGCACGCCCTGCCGGCTCCCGAGCTGGCGCCGCACGACTATCAGGTCCTGGCGGAATTTCGCTATTTGCTGATGCGCTTCGCAGCTTTCAGCGAGCAGGCGGCCCATGCCGCAGGCCTGGCGCCGCGCCAGCACCAGGCGCTGCTCGCCATCAAGGGCTATCCGGGCGGCGCCGAGGTGACGATCGGCGATCTGGCGGAGCGGCTCGGCATCCGCCATCACAGCACGGTCGGCCTGGTCGACCGGCTGGTGAGCGGTGGCTATCTGACCCGCGGCGGCGACCCGCGCGACCGGCGCCGCACCTTACTGGCGCTCACCGCCGCCGGCTGAGCAGGCGCTCGCAGGGCTCTCCGCCGCCCATCAGCGGGAGCTGCGTCGCGTCGCGCCGCTGTTGAAATCGCTGCTCGGCCGGCTCGGACCGGAGGAGCATCAAAGACCGGGCGTGAGCGGCGCTGTCAGCGCTGCTCCTCGAGGTGCCGGCGGACTTCCAGGGCGGCGCGGGTGCCGCTGCGCAGCGCGCCTGTGACCGTCGTGGCCTCCCCGGTCGTGTCCGTCGCTTCGCCGGCGAAGAAAAGGGTGCCGCTCAGGGGTGTTGCCAACACCTCGCGGGCACTGCCGCCACCCGCGGCAACGTAGCTGTAGGCGCCGCGCGCGTAGGGGTCGCGCTCCCAGTTGTGAACGTAGGCCGCCTGGAGCTCCGGCGACCGCATCGCCGCCGCAGAAGACGGCGCTCACGCAGTCCAGCGCCTGCCGCGACGATCTCAGCGTCGTCCAGCCCGCAGAGGCGCGCCGCGGCAGGACCGCCGACCCAGGCGTTGAGAAGCGGCGCGCGCACGGGCAATGTCGTCCAGAACGTCGGAAATGCCTTGCCGGCCGCGTGGAAGAACGAGGCATCCGCGTAGCGGCCGCCGTCCAGCTCCTCCCAGAACGGGCGGCGAAAATGCAGGACTACCTTCAGCGACCGGACCGGAGATGAGGCGCGTCAACGCATCCTGCTTGGCCTCGAGGCGCGGCACGAAGTCGATCGCACCGGGCGCATCGGCGGCGGCTTTGAGTACGCCGATCGGAACGGTGACGATGGCCTTGCGTGCGCGCGGCGCGGAACGGTTGGCCGAGCCGTAGGCCTTCGACCTCCACTGCGCGATCGCTCCAGCGGATCGCGGTGACGACGGTCTGAAGCTGCAGGCGCACGCGCTGCCGTCGAGCCCGGCGCCGAGCGCGAGCAGAGCCGGGCGATAACCGCCGAGCGGCCGCGACTGCGAAGAATCCAACATGCCGCCGGCGCGCCATTCCTCCGCGACGGAGTGCAGGCTGACGAGTCGTGGATCGGCGGCGTCGAAGCCCGAGACGAAAGAGCGGGCCATGGTGCGCGCCTCTTCCGGCAGCGCGCGGCCGTGATCGCCCGCCAGGAAATCCTCGAGCGACATGTCGGGCTGCGAGAGGACGCCGGCGGCCTCGAGCGCGGCGCGGACCTTGCCGAGCGGACTCTCGGCGCGCCGCTGCAGCCGCCCCTCGATCAGCGACCAGTACTCTCCCGACGATGTCCAGGGCCGCCGAGCCTGCCCGGCGCAGCAGCGCGTAGGTCTCCGGCGAGTCGCCATGGATGAATTCCGCGCCGAGCTCCACCGGGAGCGGCGAGCGCCGGCTCGAGGCGTGTCCAGATGCGTCCGCCGATGCGATCACGGGCCTCGAGCAGCAATACGGAATGACCGGATCTGGCGAGGGCAGCCGCCGCCGCGAGCCCCGCGGCCCCGGCGCCGATGATGATGACGTCGTGATGTTCCACTGTTGCTGTCTTGCGCCGGTCAACGCTTCGCCGGCTCTCCCACCGGAATGATGATGCGCGCGCCGCGCCGGTAGCTCCAGTAAGCCTCCGCCCAGTCGATGAGCACGACCAGACGGTTGCGGAAGCCGATGAGGAAATAGATGTGGGCCGTGAGCCAGATCCACCAGGCGAGTGCTCCGGAGAGGCGCATGCGGCCGAAGTCGGCGACCGCGGCCATGCGGCCGATGGTCGCGAGCGAGCCGAAGTGCCGGTAGCGGAATGGCCTGCTCCGGCGGCCGGAGAGTCTGCGCGAGGATGGCTTCTGCGGCATACTGCCCCATCTGCTTCGCCGCCGGCGCGATCGCCGGTATGGGACCCATGCCGTCGGGCACGGCCGTCAGGTCGCCGACGACGAATACTTCCGGATGTCCGGCGACGGTCAAGCTCTGAGGTGACCTGTACGCGGCCCGCGCGATCGAGGGCAACACCCAACGTCGCGCCCAGCGGAGAGGCGGCGACCCCTGCGGCCCACAATGCGGTGCGCGCGGCGATCCGCTCCTTCCCCGATCCAAACACCCCGCGTCGTCGACGTTGGTGACGGCGTGGCCCGTGCGCACGACGACCCCCAGGCGCTCGAGCTGACGCTGTGCCTTGTCGACAGCGACGGCGGAAATGCCGGCAGCACGCGGGAGCCCGCTTCGATCAGCAACACCCTGGCCGCAGCCGGGTCGATGTGGCGGAACTCCCGCTTCAGGGTGTGGCGGGCGATCTCCGCGAGCGTGCCGGCCAGCTCCACGCCGGTGGCGCCGCCCCCGACGATGACGAAGGTGAGCCATTCCATCTGCTCGGCCGGATCGGCTGTCGCCTCGGCGCGCTCGAACGCCGTGAGGATCCGCGCCCGGATGCGCAGGGCATCATCCAGCGTCTTCAACCCAGGGCGCATACGGCGCCCATTCGTCGTGACCGAAGTATGCGTGCGTACTCCCGGTCGCGACGATCAGGAAGTCGTATGGATGCGGGACGCCGTCGACGTCCACGGTCTTGCGCTCGATGTCGATCGCGCCGGGCTTCTCCCAGGAGCACGGTCGCGTTGCGCTGGCTGCGCAGGATGTGGCGCAGCGGCGCGGCGATCGAGGGCGCGGCCAGCCCGGCGGTCGCCACCTGGTAGAGGAGCGGCTGAAATGTGTGGTGATTGCCGCGATCGACCAGCAGGACGTCCACGGCGGCGGCGCGCAGGGCACGCGCGGCGGAAAGGCCGCCGAAGCCACCGCCGATGATGATGATCCGGGGCTTTGCTTGCATTGCGGCGGCCGATCACGCGCGGAGAAATGCCTGGGTCGCAATCTTACCGCGATACCATAATGGGTACGCGGCTGACCAGCGAGCAAAGAGTATCCATGGCCGGGCATGCTGAAGCCCTGTTCGAGCAGTTGACCGTTGCGCTCTACGTGCTGTGCGCCGTGTTTGCCGCCGTGCACGCGCTCTTCACGAAGCCCGATCCGCGCAGCGCGCTGGGTTGGATAGTCACCTGCTGGGTGCTGCCGTTCGTCGGTACCGTCCTCTACCTGCTTTTCGGCGTGAATCGCGTGCGCACCCGGGCCCGGCAGCTGCGCGCCGGGCTGACCGGCTTCGGTCCACGTGTCGGCAGCTGCCCACCGGACGATTTCGCCACCCAGCTGACACGCATCGGCGATACCGTGACCCAGCGGCCGCGGCTGCCCGGCAATGAAGTCGTGGCGCTGGAAAACGGCGAGAACGCGTTCCCGCTGATGCTGGCGGCGATCCGCGCGGCGCGGCATTCGGTCTGGCTCTCGACCTACATCTTCGAGACCGATGCGGTCGGGCGTGAATTCATTGCCGCCCTGGCCGCCGCCGCCGCGCGGGGCGCCCAGGTACACGTGTTGGTGGACGGAATCGGAGAATGGTACAGCTGGCCGCACGCCGTCCGTCTGCTGCGCGCCGCCGGTGTGCGCGCCGCACGCTTCCTGCCGCCGCGCCTGGCAATGCCGGTGTTTTCGCTCAATCTGCGCAACCACCGCAAGCTTCTCATCGTCGATGGCGAGATCGGCTTCGTCGGCGGCATGAACATCGGTGGCCGCGAAGTCGGCAAGGCGCACCACCGGCGCATGGCCGACCTCCACTTCAGGGTCACGGGCCCGGTGGTGTCGCAGCTCGCGGAGTGCTTCGCCGCCGACTGGCAGTTCGCCGCCGGCGAGACGCTGGCGCCGCCGCCCGTGGCGAAGGCAGACGGGGGCTCGGCCATCTGCCGGGTGATCACCGAAGGCCCCGATGAGGACGCCGACAAGCTGCTGTTCGTGATCCTGGGCGCGATCGCGGTCGCGCACCGTCAGGTGCTGATCATGACGCCTTACTTCATACCGCCTCCGGAGCTCACCGCGGCGCTGCAGACGGCGGCGCTGCGCGGGGTGGAGGTTTGTCTCGTGCTTCCGGCGCGCAGCAACCTGCGCTACGTGGACTGGGCGACACGGCGCTGGCTGCCGCCGCTGCTGCGAGCGCGGCATAGAGATCTATCTGCAGCCGCCGCCCTTCTCCCATACCAAGCTCATCGTCATCGATGGCTCCTATGCGCAGATCGGCTCGGCCAACATCGACCCGCGAAGCCTCAGGTTGAACTTCGAGATCGCCGTAGAGGTGTACGATGACGCCGTGTGCGCGAAGCTTGCGAAGTACGTGCTTTCCGCGCGCGATCATGCCGCCCGCCTGCCGGCGGGGCCCCTGTCCGGGCAGACCTTCGCCGGCCGGCTTCGCGACAGTCTCTTCTGGCTGCTCTCGCCTTACCTGTAGGAGGTCCGGATGAGCCATTCGAAAGTCGCTTCCGAAGTCACGATCAAGCGCGCGTACGAGCCGCCTTCGCCTCATGACGGTACCCGGATCCTGGTCGATCGGTTGTGGCCGCGCGGCATCAAGAGGGCGAACGCCGGCATCTCGCAGTGGATGAAGGAGATCGCGCCGAGCAACGAGCTGCGCAAGTGGTTCGGGCACGATCCGGCGCGCTGGGAGGAATTCCGCCGCCGCTACAAGGCGGAGCTGACCAGCAAGCGGGAGCTGGTCGGCCGGCTGCGGCAGCTTGCCGCGGAGAGCCGGCTCACTCTCGTCTATTCAGCGCACGATGAGGCACACAATCAGGCCGTCGTGCTGCGCGAGCTGTTGATGCACTGAGCAACGGCGGGCATTCCCGCTCAGGTTGCCGGCGCAGGCGCCGCTCCCGCAGGGTGCGACTCGTCGGCCTGCCGTCGCGGCAGGCGGCGTGTTGCCGGGTCATTCGCCAGCCGCACGCACACGCGAAAAGAAGCCGCTCTTCGGATCGGCGCGTCCGATATAGATGACGCCGGTGTGCGCGAGATCCTTGGTGAACATGTCCATGACCCGCTCACGGGTGTTGACGTCGATGGAATCCAGCGCCTCGTCGATCAGCACCCAGGGCGGCACGTGCAGCATCAGGCGGGCAAAGGCGATCGCCTGCTGCTCGTCCTCGTTCAGCTCATGATCCCAGCGACGTGACCTCCTGCAGCCGCGCCACGAGGCGCTCGAGTCCCAGCCGCTCGCAGCGCCTTCGCGTAGTCTTCGTCCTTGAACCGATCGACGGTCGAAGGATATGCCAGCGTCTCCTGCAGCGAGCCGCTCGGAAGATAGGGGGTGCGCGGCATGCAGTAGAGGTCCTGTCCCGGCGGATGGACGATGCGCCCCGCGCCCCACGGCCACAGGCCGGCGAGGGCGCGGAAGAGCAGGGTCTTGCCGGCGCCGGCTTCGCCCATCAGGAGCACGCGCTCGCCGGGCTTGATCTCGACACGCTTGCCCTCGAGGCGCGTGCAGCCCGCGGGCGAGGCGATCTCGAGGTGATCGATCACCAGCGTCTGCTCGCCGCTCTTGCCCTTCGGGCGCGCACTCGCTGCCGCTCGATGCGGCTTTGATCGCTGTGCAGGCCTGCGGTCGTGAGCAGCGCGCGCCGGAATACGGCCACCCTGAGCAGGGTTGCCCGCCAGTCGGCGATGGTGCTGAAGTTGTCGACGAACCAGCGTAGCGATGACTGCAGCTGGGTGAAGGCCGCCGCCGCCATCATCAGGCCGCCGAATGAGAGGTTGCCGGCGAAGTAGAGCGGCGCCGCAACCAGTATCGGAATGACCAGCGTGACCCAGCCGTAGCCGGCGGTCACCCAGGTGAGCCGTGTCAGATCCGTCACCAGCAGCCGCATGGCGGTGAGCACCGCCGCCGAGGTCGAGCTCGATGCGTCGCGCCTCGTCGGCCTCACCGCCGGCGAGCGTGATGGCATCGATGTGCTCGTTGACCCGCACCAGTGTTGCCGCAGCTCGGCTTCGCGCGCGTAGCGGGCGGCGTTGTCCGGAACGAGCTTGCGGCCGATCCAATAGGTGAGCAGGGAGGCCGACAGCGCATAGATCATCGCGGCCCACACCATGTAGCCCGGCACGGACAATGTGACAGCCGCCGAGGCGCAGCGCGAAGCCGCGCGAGATCGCCCACAGAACGCCGACGAAGCTGACGAGGAGGGCGGAGGACTGCACCAGCCCGAGTATGAGATCGCTCGAGAGCTCCGTGAGGTGGCGCGCATCCTCGTGCATGCGCTGATCGGGGTTGACGCCGATCGGGCCGGCGCTCTCCAGTTGAAAAGCGCGGCGCGGCCGCATCCAGTCTTCCACCAGGTCATGCACCAGTCCCTCGCGGAGCTTCAGCTTTCAACATCTCGCCGAGCCAGCGCTGCGCGACATTGAGCAGGAGCAGGGAGCAGGCGATGAAGGCGAACACGGCGAGCTGTACCGTGAAACCGTGCATGTTGTGGTGCGACAGCGCGTCGTAGAACGGTTGGTTCCAGCGGTTGAGGCGGACCTGGCCGTAGGCGGTCACTACCACCACGACGACCACTGCCGCCGTGATGGCCGCGATCGCGTTGCGCGCCGGCGAACCCCACAGCGCGCCGAACATCATGTCGAGCTGCGCCCATAGACCCGCATTCGCGACCGTATCGATCCGAACGTCCGGCGGTGCGGTATTTCCCGAAGATTCAGCCATTCTCATGTGCTCCCGGCGAGTCATTCGGGTGCGGTCACGTGCACTCGAACTGCCAGGATCTTATGGTACGGCATGGGCGGCGGACAGCCGGGAATACTGTCGCCGATCGCCCGCGAGCGGTCTTCGAGTGAGCTCCCCCTCGCGGGCGATCGCGAGGGGGAGCTGCTGCAGCGCGCGGGTTACCGCATGTTCATGGCCGCCATGCTGCCCATCGGCTTGGAGCCGAAGAACAGGAAGAAATTGGACGGCACCTGAATGGCATCGCCCCTCTGCTCCGCCGCCTTCAGGGCCGCGACCGAGGTGATGCCGCTGCTCCCGTCCTTGGTCGGAAAATCAGCCAGGTTGGTCACCAGCACCGGTACGACTTCCCACCAGATCGGCGACTGGGTTGCGTCCGCGTTGGTGATCACGTGGCTGTGATTGGGTGTGGGCAGAAACACGTTCGTCGCCGGCCCGGGCAGCTTTTTGAGTGCGACCAGGACCTTGCCGAGGTCGACCGTCGAGGCATGCATCGTGCAGGTTCCCGGCATTTCGCCCGGCGTCGGGCAGTCCGTGTATATCATCGGCTTCTTCTTATAGGCTTCCGGCACCGCGCCGAAGAGCGCGATCAGCGTTTTGCCGAGCGCCGGACCGCACAGCGTGTTCAACCTGACCCCGGTGGGGCAGGCAATGGCATCGTTCGGATTCTGGTCGGTGTCGACGGAGAAAAACGGGATCAAAACGTACAGAAAATCCTGCGGATTCGGCGTCATCCCGGTCGGATCCATCGTCGGCTGGGTTGCCGCCTGACAGATGGGCGTCTGAAATTCACCCGGGTCGGATTGCGCCAACACGCCGTTGTAATTGAGGTCGTCCTTGGCCTGATCGACACAATCGAAGTTCTGCAGATAAGTGAAGACTTCGCGCTTGCCGCCGGAAAAGCCCGCGGTCTGGTTCGGGGCGAGAGCTTGGGCAGAGGCGGCCCCGGCCGCAAAGATGGAGGCCAGCGCCATCGCCGGCAAAAACCTGAGAACTGAACGCTGCACGGTATTCATGAAATCCTCTCAATCGCTTGACTGGTTTGGTGGCGCACGTCCGGTCTTGCCAGGCGGCGCGATTCGAATCGGCGTGGTTGTGGACTCAGGCTGAACGTCGGCGCACGCCGGCGAACGCACCCATCAGCAGCAGGCCCAGGGCCGCCATGCTGAGTCCGCCCGGCTCCGGCACCGTTGCGCTTCCCTCATTGAAGCTGATGTTGTCGAACACGCCGGTGCCCCCGAAGACCACGGACTCGGCACTGCCCGAGAAGTCGAGATCGTAGGATTTCCAGCAGAAGGCAAGTCCGCACAGGCTGGAGTCCAACGTCTGCGATGCGAGCAGGCTGCCCGTACCGTTCAGGCCGCTGAACACCGATACCGTCGGACCCCCGCCGTAGTAATCGAAGGAAAAACCCGCACCTTTGAAACCGGCCGCAACGTCCATGGTCGCGCTGACGCCGTCGGCATAGGCCATGAAGTTGGGAGAGCTTGGCGGCGAGGGTGCCAACCTGTCGGCGGTGATCGCGCCCGACCACACCACGCCATAGTTGGGGCCGCCGCAGGTCGCCGGTAGGACGCCGGCTATGGTGCTGCAGCCACCGTCGTAATAATTATCGACATATTCGGGGACGCCCATCCCATCGAAGTTCATCGTTACCGGCGTCGGGCCGGCAAAAGCGGCGAAGGGCATCGTCAGACCCAATGCCGTTGCGATACCGAGCAATCTTTTTCGTGTACTCACGAGAGCCTCCACTGATTCGGGACATGAGAATTCTCAAATGTTTTAAGTTATTTATCTCCCATCGATACGTTCAAGTTGGCTTTTCATGTCCAACATCCGCTGCCTCGACACACGGGGACAGTTGGGGTGATAGCGTCAGCAATATTGATACCGGCGGATAACCAGCGAAACTGCTCCGGTTTGTCGTTCTTCAGGCCATGAGTGGGAGATACGGATGAGGATTCGAAACGGATGCACCATGGACCTCGAAGTTGGATCGGGGGAGCCGCCGAGCGAAGGCCGTAGCGTGAGCTTCAGTTGCCGGTAAAGCGGGTAGAATCACGCCACAGGAGCGGTGGCTGATGCGCTTGCATGATGAGTAAATGCGGGTTCGGCGCGATGCTCGCGGCGGCGCTGCTCGGGCTGGGCGGCTGTGCATCGGGTCCGCCGAGAGCCCACGCACCCGCATACTGCGTGGCCGGCCATGGTTGTTATCGCGTGCTCGCCTCGGGCGCCGGTTACCGGACGACGGGCATCGCCTCCTGGTATGGCAGCGGCGATGCGGGCAGGCCGACCGCGAGCGGCACTGCCTTCGATCCCGGTGCCATGCGGATCGCCCACAAGACCCTGCCGTTCGGCACCTGGGTCAGAATCCGCAATACGAGCAACGGCCGCGAGGCGGTGGCCATGGTCAATGACCGCGGCCCTTTCTACGGCGGTCGGGTCATCGACGCGACGCCCGCCGTCGCCGCAAGGCTGGGCTTCTATGGCAACGGGACGGCGCCGGTGAGGGTGACCGGCCTGCCGGTTGGGGAGCTGAGTGCGGCGCAGCGGACTGCCGCGCGGGCAGATGAGCGGACCGCTGTCATTTACGCGCGCCGCCATCCTCACGGGATCCTGGCAGAGGCAGGCCACGTGGCGATACGCGGTGTCGTCGATATCACGACCACCGGAGTCAAAGTCGTCGAGGGTGTGGTGCGCGGGGCGCTCGAGCTGGGCTGGGACGCGATCAAAGCGCTGTGACCGGTGGCCGTTGCTGCCGTGCCGGCCACCCTTAATATGGCGGCATGGCCAAGAGCGATTCCTCCTTTATTTCTCTGTTGGCGCATCCGGACGTCGCCGAACGGCGGTGCGCGGCGGGTCGCCGCCGGCGCCGCGGCCGAAGGCCCGGGTTTGCTGCGGTTTCGCTACGTGCTGGAGGCCGACCCGCTCTCCATCCGCATGCCGCCACCGGTGGCGGATGCGGGAAGGACAGACGAGCTCTGGGCGCACACGTGCTTCGAAGCGTTCATCGGCTCGCCGCAGTCCCCCGGATACCTGGAGCTCAATTTTTCGCCCTCCGGCCAGTGGGCGGCATATCGCTTCGATTCCTATCGGCAGGGCATGACGACTGCGCTCCATGCGCCGCCGCGGCTCGCGATCCGGCGCCTGGCGGCAGAACCTGGAGCTGCAGGCAGAGGTGCCGCTCGGCGCGGAGGCCCCGGGGCGACTGCTGCGGCTCGCCTTGAGCGCGGTAGTGGAGGACCGGGAGGGCAGACTGTCATACTGGGCGATGCGCCACCCGCCCGGGCGGCCGGATTTTCACCACCCCGAAGGCTTTGCGCTCGCGCTCGAGCTCCCCAGTCAGGCTGCCACTGCCCCATGAAGTTCGGTATCGATCGCCTGCTCGAGGAGCCGCAGCTCCGCAAGCCCCTGGCCGGAAGGCGGGTGGCGCTGCTCGCCCATCCTGCCTCGGTCACCCGCAATCTGGTGCATTCCCTGGATGCCCTGGCGGCGCTGGGCGATGTTCGGCTGACGGCCGCTTTCGGGCCGCAGCACGGGCTGCGCGGCGACAAGCAGGACAACATGGTGGAGTCGGGCGACTTCATCGATCCGATACACGGCATACCGGTCTTCAGTCTTTACGGCGAGGTGAGGCGGCCGACGGACCGCATGATGGACAGCTTCGATGACCTGCTGGTCGACCTGCAGGATCTCGGTTGCCGCATCTACACCTTCGTGACGACGCTGCGCTACGTCCTGGAGGAGGCTGCCAGGCGACGCAAGACCGTGTGGGTGCTCGACCGGCCGAATCCCATCGGGCGCCCGGTGGAGGGACTGTCGCTGCGGCCCGGTTGTGAGAGCTTCGTCGGCCCGGGGCAGATGCCGATGCGTCACGGCCTGACGCTCGGGGAGCTGGCGCGCTGGTTCGTCTCGACGCTGAAGCTGGATGTCGACTGTCAGGTCGTCGCGCTCGACGGCTGGGAACCCGACGCGGCGCCCGGCTACGGCTGGCCGATGTGGCGGCGCACCTGGGTCAACCCGAGCCCCAACGCCCCGACGCTGTGGATGGCGCGCTGTTATCCGGGCACCGTGATGTTGGAAGGAACGACGCTCTCGGAAGGACGGGGCACCACGCGTCCGCTGGAGCTATTCGGCGCGCCCGATCTCGATGGCCGGCGCTGCTCGCGACCATGCGGGAGCTGGCGCCCGGCTGGATGCGCGGCTGCCGGCCGCGGGCCTGCTTCTTCGAGCCCACCTTCCACAAGCACGTGGGCAAGCTCTGCGCCGGTGTGCAGTTCCACGTCGAGGACCCGATCTACTACGACCACGACGCGTTCCGCCCGTGGCGGCTGCTGGCACTCGCCTTCAAGGCGCTGCGGCGGCTCGTGCCCGACTATCCGCTGTGGCGCGACTTCGCCTATGAGTACGAGCGCGACCGACTCGCGATCGATGTGATCAACGGCAGCGACCTGCTGCGGCGCTGGGTGGACGATCCGGCGGCCACGCCCGCTGACTTCGATGCGCTCGCGGCGAGGGACGAGGCCGCATGGAGCGCGGAGCGGCAGGCGTACCTGCTGTACTGATCCGCCATGCAGACCGCGCGCGACATCACAGGCTATCGCAAGTACTGGGCCGAGCGCTTCGGCACGGCCCCGTTCCTGCCCATGTCGCGCGCCGAGATGGACGAGCTCGGCTGGGACAGCTGCGACATCATCATCGTGACCGGCGATGCCTATGTCGATCATCCGAGCTTCGGCATGGCCATCGTCGGCCGGGTGCTCGAGGCGCAGGGCTTCAGGGTCGGGATGATCGCGCAGCCCGACTGGCACAGCGCCGCGGCGTTCGCGGCGCTGGGACGTCCCAACCTCTTCTTCGGCATCACCGCCGGCAACATGGACTCCATGGTCAACCGCTACACGGCCGACCGCCGGCTGCGCAGCGACGACGCCTACACGCCCGGAGGCATCGGCGGCAAGCGGCCCGACCGCTCCGTGATCGTCTACGCGCAGCGCGCGCGGGAAGCCTTCAAGGATGTGCCGATCGTCGTCGGCGGCATCGAAGCGTCGCTGCGCCGCATCGCGCACTTCGACTACTGGTCGGAAAAAGTGCGCCGCTCGATCCTGCTCGATGCGAAGGCGGACCTGCTGATCTACGGCAACGGCGAGCGCCAGGTCGTGCGAGATCGCCCATCGGCTGGCGGCCGGGGAATCGATCCGCGACATCACCGACATGCGCGGCACCGCGTTGGCGCGCAAATCGGTCCCCGAGGGTTGGATCGAGATCGACTCCACGCACCTGGATGCGCCGGGGCCCGATCACTGCCGCACGCCGATCCCTACGCCATGGAGCCCGCGCGGGCCGTGCCGGACGGTGCCGAAGCGCCGCCGGCCGCCGCGGCAACCGAAAAAGTCGTGCGGTTCGTGCGCCGCGTGAAGAACGCCGATCGCGGACGCAGCGTCATCCGCATGCCCTCCTTCGAGCAGGTCGCCGCCGACCCGGTGCTGTATGCGCATGCCAATCGCATCCTGCATCTGGAGGCGAATCCCGGCAATGCGCGCGCCCTGGTGCAGCGTCACGGCGACATCGAGGTGTGGCTGAATCCGCCGCCGATCCCGCTGACCACCGCGGAGATGGACTGGGTCTACGAGCGTCCCTACCGCCGCCGGCCGCACCCGGCCTACGGCGATGCCAACATCCCCGCCTACAAGATGATCCGCTTCTCGGTCGCGATCCAGCGCGGCTGCTTCGGCGGCTGCACCTTCTGCTCCATCACCGAGCACGAGGGGCGCATCATCCAGAGCCGCTCCGCGACCTCGGTGGTGCGCGAGGTGGAGACGATCCGCGACGAGGTGCCGGGCTTCACCGGCGTCATCTCCGACCTCGGCGGCCCCACCGCCAACATGTACCGGCTCGCCTGCCGCAGCCGCGAGATCGAGAGCGCCTGCCGCCGGCCATCCTGCGTCTATCCGGGAATCTGCCCCAACCTCGACACCGACCACGCGCCGCTGATCGATCTCTACCGCAAGGTGCGCGAGCTGCCGGGCATCCGCAAGGTGCTCATCGCTTCCGGCGTGCGCTACGACCTCGCGGTCGAGTCGCCGCAGTACGTGAAGGAGCTGGCGCAGCATCACACCGGCGGCTACCTCAAGATCGCGCCGGAGGCGATCGCCGAGGGGCCGCTGGCGATGATGATGAAGCCCGGCATCGGCGCCTACGACCGCTTCAAGGAGCTGTTCGACCGCTACTCGCGCGAGGCCGGCAAGGAGCAGTACCTCATCCCGTATTTCATCGCGGCCCATCCGGGCACGACCGATGAGGACATGCTCGAGCTCGCCCTGTGGCTGAAGAAGAACGGCTTCCGCGCCGACCAGGTGCAGGCCTTCCTGCCATCGCCCATGGCGACGGCGACCGCCATGTATCACTCCGGGAAGAACCCGCTGAAGCGCCTGAGCCGCGCCGGCGGCGAGGTGCGGGTGCCGAAGGGCCTGAAGGTGCGCCGGCTGCACAAGGCGTTCCTGCGCTATCATGATCCCAACAACTGGCCGGTGCTGCGCGAGGCGCTGCGGCGCATGGGCCGCGCCGATCTGATCGGCAACGGCAGGCATCAGCTCGTGCCCGCGTATCAGCCGGCGGGGACCGGGGAGAAGGCGCGAGGGGCAGCGGGCCCGCGCGCCCGCAAGCAGACGTTTCGTACGCAGCACACCGGCCTGCCGCGCAACCCGCGGAGCACGCGCAAGAAGTAACCGGAGGGGGTGTCAATGAGGAGGCCGACATCGATTCGTGCCCCGACGACAGGCGCATCATGGGCGTCCTGATGGCGCTCGTCCTGCTGAGCGACGCGTCGTGATGCGCGATGCGCCGGCGGCACCCACGGTCGTCAAGACTGCCGGCGCTCGGGCTCGAGATCAATGGCGCGATCGGGCCGGCGACGGCGCTCTACGTCCAGCGCGGCCTCGCGGCGGCGCAGCAGCGCGGCAGCCCCTTCGTGATCCTGCAGATCGATACGCCGGGGGGCCTCCTGACCTCCATGCGCGAGATCATCAGCGGCATCCTGGCCTCTCCGGTGCCGGTCGTCGCCTATGTGGCGCCGCCGGGCGCGCGGGCGGCGAGCGCGGGTACGTACATCCTGTATGCCTGCCACTTCGCGGCCATGGCGCCGGCGACCAATCTTGGCGCCGCCACGCCGGTGTCGATCGGCGGCGCCGACCCGGCACCGCCCGCGGCAAATCCGGCGAAGCCGGAGCAAGACGGCAAGGCTGCCCAGGCCGCCGAATCGACGCCGCCGATGAGCGCCGAGGAGCGCAAGATCCTCAACGATTCGATCGCCTACATCCGCGGCCTCGCGCAGCTGCGCGGCCGCAACGCCGATTGGGCGGAGCAGGCGGTGCGCGGCGCGGCGAGCCTGCCCGCGGGCCAGGCGCTGCAGCAGCATGTCGTGGATTTCATCGCGCCGGACATGGCGAGCCTGCTGACACAGTTGAATGGCCGCGAGACGCATATTGGCGACCGGACGGTGCGCCTGGATACCAGCGGCGTGCGGGTCGAGTGGATGCACCCTGACTGGCGCATCCGGCTGCTCGGCATCATCACCAATCCGGAGATCGCCTACGGGCTGCTGCTGATCGGCATCTGGGGGCTGCTCTTCGAGGGCTATCATCCCGGCGGGGTGTTGCCGGGCGTCGTCGGCGTCGTCTCGCTGCTGGTCGCGCTGTTCGCCTTCCAGCTGCTGCCGACCAATTTCGCGGGGCTGGCGCTGCTCTTCGTCGGCGCCGGCATGATCGCGGCGGAATTCTTCTTCCCGACCTACGGGTCGCTCGGTGTCGGCGGACTCATCGCCTTCATCGTCGGCTCACTCATTCTCTTTTCTCGGGGGCTCGGGCATCCAGGTGGCGCTGCCGCTCATCGGGGGGCTGGCGACCGTGGGCGGGCTCGTCATTCTCGGGATCGTGTATCTTGCCGCCCACGCCAGGCGCAGCCCGGTCGTGACCGGCACGCAGGCGATGCTCGGCGCCGTCGGTCGAGGCCGCGGAGGATTTCGCGGCGCGCGGACGCGTCCGCTATGGCGGCGAGCTGTGGAACGCCCGCAGCGCGGCGCCCCTCAGGGCCGGACAGGCGGCGCGCATCGTGAAGGTGGAAGGTCTGACATTGTGGGTCGAGCCGTTACAATAAACGGCCGGCTTCATCCGCGGAGATGCTCATGCCCTACGCTCTAGTCGTCATTGTCGTCATCATCGCGCATGCTGTTGTTCAGCGCCATCAACGTGCTGAATGAATACGAGCGGGCCGTGATGTTCACGCTCGGACGTTTCACGGGCGTGAAAGGGCCGGGGGTGATCCTGATCTGGCCCATCATCCAGAGAATGAAAAAGGTGGACCTGCGGGTCATCGTGCTCAACGTGCCCAAGCAGGACGTGATCACCCGCGACAACGTGTCGGTCAAGGTGAATGCGGTGGTCTACTTCCGTGTCGTCGATCCCGGCAAGGCGATCATCCAGGTGGCCAATGCCTGGGAGGCCACGAGCCAGGTGGCGCAGACGACGCTGCGCTCCGTGCTGGGCCAGCACGAGCTGGATGACCTGCTCGCGCAGCGCGACAAGCTGAACGCCGACATCCAGCGCATCCTCGACCAGAGCACGGAAGCCTGGGGAATCAAGGTCGCCAACGTGGAGCTCAAGGACGTCGACCTCGACGAGAGCATGGTGCGCGCGATGGCGCGACAGGCCGAAGCCGAGCGCGCCCGGCGCGCGAAGGTCATCAACGCCGAGGGCGAGAAGCAGGCCGCGCAGACGCTGGTCGAGGCGGCGCAGGTCGCTGGCGCAACAACCGAGCTCGCTGCAGCTCGGTACCTGCAGACGCTGGCCGACATCGCGCACGACAAGACATCGCTCATCGTGTTTCCGCTGCCGCTCGATCTGCTCCGGCCGCTGATGGGGGCGCTGGGGCCGGACCGGAACGAAAAATCAGGCTCCTAGTGTGGCGGAACGAACGCATCACAGGCACATGGATGTGCCCCGCGGCTCGCAGGTAGCGCGTTCGCAACTGCGTCCGCATGCGACTCCGATACAGCTTCGTCATCGACGAGCATTCACGCTTCATCCTCGAGAGCCGGATATTCCTGCGGACGATTCTCGCCGCCGGCGTGCGGACCTGCGGACATCGTGGCGCAGGTCACGGCGCGCAGCGGCGCGGTCGGCAAGCGGCATCGCGGCGGAATTCGGCGTCCGCGCGCTCGATCTGCCGCTCGGGCCGGACGGCGCCTATACCAACAAGATCAATCAGCTGTTCACGCTGGCCGACGAGGATTTCGATGTGCTCGTCGCCTGCGACACGGATCTGGCGATCATGCGACCTCTCGATGAGGCCGCGACGACGGAGTTCGTCCGCGCGCGGCGCGTCGATCAGGAGAATCCGCCGCTCGCGGTGCTGGAGCGGATTCGCGAGTTCCTGGGCGTCCCGCAACAGCCGGCGCTGGCGGCGCCGACCTGCTGTCCCGCGGCCATGACCTATGCGATGAACTGCAACGGCGGCATGTTGCTGATTCCGCGCCGGTTCATGCGCCCGCTGGGCGAGGCGTGGCTGGGTTATGCGACGACCCTGACGCGAGCATCGGCACCTGCTCGAGCAGTGGGTCAACCACATCGACCAGGTCGAGCTGGGCGTTCGCGATGCTGCAGCTGGGGCTGCCGTTTCAGGAATTGCCGCTGGAGTACAACTTTCCCACCAATCTGGCAAAGCGGATTCCGCGGGGCACGTACGCGCAGCCGGCGGTGCTGCATTACCATCGGTCGCTGGATCGCAGGGGGCGGCTGCGTTCGAGCGGGGTGCGGTTGGTGGACAAATCCATACGGGCGGCCAACAGGGCGCTCGGCGGGCACGAAGGAGCGCGGGCGCCGGTCGCTGGGTGCTGGCGGCGGCGGGCGTGTTGCTGGCGCTGGCCACGTTGGCGGGGGCGTTGGGCGCGCATGCCTTGAGGAATCGGTGGGCTGCGGAGCGGCTGGATGTGTATGAGACGGCGGTGAGATATCAGTTCTATCACTCGCTGGGGTTGCTGGGGATCGGGCTGGCGCTCAGGACATTCAACGTGGGGACGCTGCGGGCGGCCGCGGTGCTGGTGCTCCTGGGGATCGTTTTGTTCTCGGGCAGTCTTTACGGCTTGACGTTGGGGGCGCCGCGGATGATGGGGGTGGTGACGCCTTGGGAGGGGTGGCGTTGATTGCGGGATGGGTGGTGTTTGCTTATGGGGTCTGGCGGGAATGGACGTGAGCCCCATCTCGTGCCGCGCTCTCTAGAGCACTTCCGGACTTCCGATCGATGAGGTGCTGCCGCAGTTGCGGCAGGCGCTGCGCGAGAATTCGTCGGCGGTGCTCATGGCGCCGCCGGGGGCGGGCAAGAGCACGGTGGTGCCGCTCGTGCTGATGCAGGAGAAATGGGCGGCGGGGAAGCGGATCCTGATGCTGGAGCCGCGGCGGCTGGCGGCGCGGGCGGTGGCGGGGCGCATGGCGCAGACGCTGGGGGAGGCGGTCGGGCGCACGGTGGGGTATCGGATGCGGCTGGATACGCGGGTGTCGCGAGATACGCGGATCGAGGTGGTGACGGAGGGGGTGCTGACACGGATGTTGCAGTCGGACCCGGCGCTGGAGGGGGTGGCGGCCGTTCTGTTCGATGAGTACCACGAGAGGAGTCTGCAGGCGGATCTGGGGCTGGCGTTGGCGCTGGATGCGCGCGAGAGCGTGGCGCCGGATCTCAAGATCCTGGTGATGTCGGCGACTCTGGAGGGGGCCGCGGTGTCGCGGTTGCTCGGCGATGCGCCTGTCGTCATGGCGCACGGCAGGACGTTCCCGGTGACGACGCGATATGCGGGCAAGGGATGCCGCCGCTGCCTGAGACGCGGTCGCGGGCGCAGGAGTCGCCCGAGGCGCTGACCGCGAGAATCGTCCGGCTGGCGTTGGCGGAGGAGCGCGGGGACGTGCTCGTGTTTCTGCCGGGAGCGCGGGAGATCCATCGGGTGCGCGCGCTGCTCGAGGGTGCCGCGGCAGCGGCTGGCGGCGGCGCGGCTGCAGGTTGCTGCCGCTCTATGGGGAGCTGTCGAGCGAGGAGCAGGACGCGGCGCTCACGCCCGCGCGCGACCGGATCCCGCCGCGTCGTGCTCGCCACCAACATCGCGGAGACGAGCCTCACCATTCCGGGGGTACGGGTGGTGGTGGACTCGGGGCTCGTTCGCCGCTTGCGCTTCGATCCGGCGACCGGCATGAGCCGCCTCGAGACGGAGCGTATCTCGCGCGCTTCGGCGGAGCAGAGACAGGGGAGAGCGGGACGGGTGGAGCCGGGGGTGTGCTATCGCGCCTGGAGCGAGGGCGCGCAGCGCAGCCTCGCGCCCTTTCAGTCCCGCGGAGATCGTCGAGGCGGACCTGACGCCGCTGGCGCTGGAGCTTGCGGGGTGGGGGGTGCGTGATGCGGCGGCGCTCAGGTGGCTGGATCCGCCGCCGGCCGCCATGCTGGCGAGCGCACGCGACTTGCTCGAGCGCCTGGGCGCGCTCGACGCCGGCGGGCGCATCACGCCGCACGGGCGCGAGATGACGCGGCTCGGCGTGCATCCGCGGCTGGCGCACATGCTGCTGCGGGCGAGGCGGACGGGCTCCCTGCCGCTCGCCGCCGATCTTGCGGCGCTGCTGTCGGAGCGGGACCTGCTGCGCGGCACGACGGGAGCCCGGGATGCCGACATCCGCGGCGCGCATCGAGGCCCTGCGCGGGGAGAGCGAGTCCGTCGGGACGGATCGCGCAGCGCTGCATAGGGCGCGGCGCGGCGCGCGCGACCTGCTGCGTCAGCTCGGCGCGGCCGCGGATTCTGATCCGAGCGATGCGGTGAGCAGTGTCTCCGTCGGCGGCCTGCTGGCGCTGGCTTTTCCGGATCGCATCGGGCGGCGGCGCGCCGGTGGCGAAGGGCGCTTCACGCTGACCAATGGGCGCGGGGCGCATTTCGGTGAGCCGCAGGCGCTCTCGCGCCAGGAGCTGATCGTCGCGGTCGATCTCGACGACCGCGAGCGGGACGCGCGCATCCGGCTCGCGGCGCCGCTCAGCCGCGAGGACATCGAAGCGCACCTGGCTCGCGCCTGGTGCGCAGCGATTCCGTCGAGTGGAACGAGCGCGAGCAGGCGGTGCTCGCCCGGCGCGTGCTGCGGCTCGACGGCCTCGTGCTCGAGGAGAGCGCCCTGCCCGAGGTGCCGCGCGAGGCAAGCGCGCGCCGCCATGCTGGAAGGCGTGCGCCAGCTCGGAATCGAGTCCCTGCCCTGGAGCCGCGAGGCCCGCGATCTGCAGGCGCGCGTCGCCTTCGTGCGGCGCCTGGGCGCGTGACTTCGAGCGCTGGCCGGACCTTGCCGATGCGGCCCTCGCGGCCGCGGTCGACGACTGGCTCGCGCCATGGCTCGACGGGATCACCCGCCGCGAGCCACCTGGCCCGCGTTCCGCTGCTCGATGCGCTGCTGGCGCGGCTGAGTTGGGACGAGCGGCGGCGAGCTCGATGCGCTCGCCCCGACCCATCTGCCGGTGCCCAGCGGCTCGCGCATACACATCGATTACGCTGGACGAGAGCGCGCCCGCGGTGTCCGTCCGCCTGCAGGAGGTCTTCGGCCTCGATGCGACGCCGCGGATCGGCGGCGGCCGGGTCCCGGTCACCTTCAAGCTGCTCTCGCCGGCGCAGCGGCCCGTGCAGGTGACGCGCGATCTGGCGAGCTTCTGGCGCGGCTCGTACGCCGAAGTGCGCAAGGACATGCGGGGCCGCTACCCGAAGCATTACTGGCCGGAGAATCCCCTCGAGGCGGAGCCTGTCAGAGGCGTGCGGCGGCGAACTTAAGCCGGTACACTTCGCGTCCATCCCGCATTGCACTCGGGCGCGCTGCACGCGCTACGGTCGTGCTATGCCGGATTGACGGCGCAGTTAAATATCAAGCCAAGCGTTCTGACGGGTCGTGTCAATACCGATGATGACGCAGCCATTGGATGCCGCCGCAGCAGCGCCGGCCATCGACTTACGTTTCGGGCAGGTCGGCCTCATGCAGGTGCGCATCCGCTCGACCGATCCGGGCGCGATTCTCGACGAGCTGACCGGCCGTGTGGCCAGCGCGCCGCTTTTCTTCCAGCGCACCGGAGTGTGTATCGACCTGACCGCACTCGGCAGGGACCCGCAGCTCGATGAGATGCGGGCGGTGATCGACGCCGTGCGCCGCGCGGGCATGCTGCCGGTGGGACTGGTGGGCGGCTCCGCCGCGGTGGAGTCGCTGGCGGCGGCGCTGCAGCTGCCCGTGCTGGCGCCTTTCCGGCAGCAGACGCAGGCTCGGCGCCGATCGTGCATGCGGCGCACCGCCGCCGGCGCCGCAGCCGGCGGAGCGCGCCGAGGCCGGCATTCCGGCGCTGATCCAACACCAGCCCGTGCGCTCGGGGCAGCGCCTCTATGCGCGCAGCCGCGATCTCATCGTCACTTCCACCGTCGGCGCCGGCGCGGAGGTGATGGCGGACGGCTGCGTGCATGTCTACGGCTCGCTGCGCGGGCGCGCCGTGGCCGGAGCGCGCGGCGAGACCAGTGCGCGGGTGTTCTGTCAGGAATTCCATGCCGAGCTGGTATCGATCGCGGGTGTGTTCCGCGTATTCGAGACCCTGCCGCCGGAGCTTGCCGGCAAGCCGGTGCAGGCGTGGCTGGATGGCGACGATTTGCGTTTCGCGCCAATTGGCGGTTGAAATGTGGTGAGGAGACGATATTGACCGAAATCATCGTGTGACTTCAGGCAAGGGCGGCGTCGGCAAGACGACCACCTCGGCCAGTGTGGCCTGCGGCCTCGCGCGCCGCGGCAAGCGCGTCGCGGTGATCGACTTCGACATCGGCCTGCGCAATCTCGATCTCATCATGGGCTGCGAGCGCCGCGTCGTCTACGACTTCGTCAACGTCATCCAGGGCGACTGCACGCTGAAGCAGGCGCTGATCAAGGACAAGCGCCTCGAGACCCTGTACGTGCTCGCCGCTTCGCAGACGCGCGACAAGGATGCACTGACCCCGGAGGGCGTCAGAACGGTGCTCGATGAGCTGGTCGCCGATGGCTTCGACTACATCATGTGCGATTCTCCCGCCGGCATCGAGAAGGGCGCGCACCTGGCGATGTACTTCGCCGATCGCGCGGTCGTGGTCGTGAATCCCGAAGTCTCCTCGGTGCGCGACTCCGACCGGATCCTGGGCCTGCTGGCCAGCAAGACGCAGCGCGCGGAGCAGGGCAACGGCGGCGTCAAGGAACATCTTCTGCTGACGCGATACAACCCGAAGCGGGTCGCGAGCGGAGAGATGATGAGCGTGGATGACGTGAAGGAAATCCTGGGCCTCGATGTGATCGGCGTGGTGCCGGAGTCCCCGGACGTGCTGGCCGCATCCAATGCCGGCGTTCCGGTGATCCTGAACGACGAGAGCAATGCCTCGCTCGCCTACGACGATGCGGTGGCGCGTCTGCTCGGCGAGGAGTTGCCGATGCGCTTCCTGGAGGAGCCGAAGAGAGGCTTCTTCGCACGGATGTTCGGAGGCTGATGTGGGGCTGCTCGCTCTATTTCGCCGCACGCCCGTCCTCGGCCAGCGTCGCCAAGGAGCGCCTGCGCATCATCGTCGCGCAGGAACGCAGCGCGCGGGGCAGCCCGGACTACCTGCCGCTGCTGCGGCGCGAGATGCTGCAGGTGATCCACAAGTACGTCAACGTGGATCCGGAGGCGGTGCAGATCAACCTCGGCAAGGAGGAAGGGCACGAGGTCCTCGAGCTGAGCGTGGCGCTGCCGGAGAAATCGCGGGCTTAGCGCGCCCAGCCGAGAGGGCGCGGGCGACGGGGAAGCTGCGCCGCCGGCGCCTCGTGCTAGCTTCACGGGCTGCTGCCGCGAGTCGCGGCAGATCGAGGAGTCCGGGCCATGATCCGAGTCGCGCGAGCCAGCCTCTTCCTCACTGTCGTCCTGTCGCCGGCGCGCGCCGGCCTGCCGACAACCGCCGCAGCGCCCAGCCGCGCCCGCGAGCCCCGCGGCAGCCGCCCTGCACGGCCTGATGCAGACCGAATGGCGGCGCGAGATGCGTGAAGACCCGCTGAAGGCTTCCGCGGACGGCTTCCATCAGTATGACGGCCTCTGGCCCGATGTGAGTCTCGCCGCGCTCGCCCGCGAGCACCAGGAGGACATCCGGACACTGCAGAATCTTGCGGCCATCGACCGCAATCGCCTCAGCGGCGAGGACCGGATCAGCTACGACCTGTTCGAGTATCGCTACCGGATGCGGGTGCAGGACTACGGGCTCGAGGACCAGCTGATGCCGGTCAATGAGCTCGACGGCATCCAGACCCTGAGGACTCTGACGCAGTCGCTGCGCTTCGAGAGCGACACCGACTACCGCAACTTCGTCCAGCGGCTGCAGACCTTCAAGCCCTACATGGACGCAGACGATCGCGCTGCTGAAGCAGGGCGTCGCGCGCGGGCATGACGGAGCCGCAGGTGGTGATGACGCGCGTGCCGCACCAGATCACCGCCCTATGTCGTGGCCGATCCGGCCGCGAGCCCGTTCTACGAGCCGTTCGAGAAGATGCCGGACATCATTCCCGCGGCCGAGCAGGCGCGGCTGCGCGCCGCCGCCAAGGCGGCGATCGCGGGCGCAGGTCACGCCGGCGTACCGCGAATTCCAGCAGTACTTCGACCATGACTACCTGCCGCACTGCCGCAGCAGCATCGCGGCGCAGGCGCTGCCCAACGGCAAGGCCTATTACGCATTCCAGGTGCGCGAGTACACCACCACCGACCTGACACCCGCGCAGATACACGCCATGGGGCTGCGCAAGGTGGCGGAGATCCATGCGCAGATGGAGCAGGTCTTCAAGCAGGTCGGCTTCAAGGGCAGCTACAAGGACTTCGTGCACTACCTGCGCACCGACCCGCGCTTCTACTACAAGGACCCGAAGCAGCTGCTCGACGCCTACCGCGCCGCGGCCAAGCGGGTGGATCCGCTGCTCGTCAACGAGTTCCCCATCTGGATCCTGCCGCGGATCCCGTACGGCGTCCGTCCGATTCCCGCATCGCTCGCTCCCGACACCTATCCCGCCTACTCGGATCCGCCGGCCGGCGATGGCAGCGTCGCCGGCTACGTGTCCGTCAATCTCTACAAGCCGGAGAGCCGGCCGAAGTACGAGATCCAGGTGCTGGTCTGTCACGAGGGCCGTCCCGGCCATCAGCTGCAGATCCCGATCGCGATGGAGCTGCAGAATCTGCCGGACTTCCGCCGCTTCGACTACTACAGCTCCTATGGCGAGGGTTGGGCGCTCTACACCGAGACGCTCTGCGATGAGATGGGTCTCTACGACGACGCTTATTCGCAGGTTCGGCTACCTGGACTTCCAGATGTGGCGGGCCGTGAGGCTGGTGGTCGACACGGGCATTCATTCCGAGGGCTGGACGCGCGCGCAGGCGGTGCGCTACTTCGAGGACAACAGCGCCCTCAGCGAGCAGAACATCGATACGGAGGTCGACCGCTACATCGCGTGGCCCGGGCAGGCGCTGTCCTACATGATCGGTGAGCTGGACATCCAGCGCCTGCGGCAGAAGGCGCAGGAGCGAGCTGGGGCCGCGGTTCGACATCAAGGCTTTCCATGCCGCGCTGCTGCGAGCACGGCGCCCTGCCGCTCACGGTCCTCGATCAGGTCATCGATCGGTGGATCCAGGATCAGCGCAGCGGGAAGGATGCGGGGCCGCCGCCCGCCCAGTAGACGACAACATCAATCGGGGTGCGCTATGGTCCGCAGAAACGGCTTGCGTTGGGCGTTGCTGCTGATTGGACTGTCGATGGCTGCGAGCGGTGCAGGGGCGGTCACCGCGATCCCGCCGGCGGTTTATACCGATCCGCCGCATGACGCGTTGTATCCGGCGCGTTCGCAGATCCTGCACATTCCGACCGGTGGGATGGAGATCAACGGCATCGCCTATCTGGCCGCGGGCGCGGGTGCCCATCCGACGCGCGGTATTCTTCGTGGGCCTGCCGGGTAACGAGAAGAATCTGGATCTGCTCCAGGCGGTGCGGCGCGCCGGATGGAACGCCGTCACTTTCTTCTACCGGGGCTCATGGGGCAGTCCCGGCGTCTTCCGATTCGCGCATTGTCCGCAGGATGCAGACGCGGTTCTGACCTATCTGCGAACGCAACCCGTCGCCAGGTCCTTGCGCATCGATGCCAGGCGCATCGTGATCGTGGGCCACAGCATGGGTGGCTGGGTCGCTGTCGAGACCGCGGCACGCGATCATCATCTGGCCGGCGTGGCGCTGATTTCGGCGGCGGACATGAGCAAGGACTTCCCCGGCGACATGCCGCACGCGCAGCTGGTCACGTTCCTGCGGGTCTCATGGAGTCGTATGCCGGCGTAACCGCGGAGCAGATGGCCGCCGAGCTGGAGGCGCAATGCGGCGAAATGGCGCTTCGATCGGGCATATGATCGGATCGTTCACGTGCCCGTTCTCGTCATCACTGCAAACGACAGGTACCGGCCGACAGATAGTGCACTCGTGACGGCATTGCACGCCCATCGCGGCCAGTCGGTCACCGCCGTGCACCTGGACAGCGACCACGTCTATTCCGATCATCGGATTGCATTGGAGGCTACCCTGATCACGTGGCTGCAGTCGCTGCCGCATTAGGCCACGCGGGGTCAGCGTGCGCGTAA
The DNA here is from genome assembly GCA_963726045.1 of uncultured Pseudomonadota bacterium. GTDB lineage: Bacteria > Pseudomonadota > Gammaproteobacteria > Steroidobacterales > Steroidobacteraceae > 13-2-20CM-66-19. The sequence continues at coordinate 37,188 of CAVSAZ010000004.1, read as the reverse complement.
CATCGGCGCGGCCCGAGAGCGAACCGTAGAAGTGAGCGAACCATGGGCACTAGATGGCAACCGCGGCGATTCCGATCGTGATGCTGAGCCTCACCGAGCCGGCGTTCTCGCCGGCAGGCCGGCGGCGACGCCTGCGGGAGTTCCGCTGGATACGCCCTGGAAAGTCAGGATCTACAAGCTGGCCCATGCCAGGTTCCTGCATCCAGCCTGGGGCTGGCAGCATTCGGAGCGTTCCTCGACAGATTGCAGGCCGAGTCGTTCGACGGCCGCGCTGATGTGACCATGAGCGGCGTCGGCTGGCAGTTCTGGATCGATCGGGGCGGCACCTTCACGGACATCGTCGCGCGGGCACCCGACGGGGGCCTGCGCACTCAGAAGCTGTTGTCCGAGAGCCCCGATCAGTATGCGGATGCCGCCGTCGAGGGTATCCGCCGGATTCTCGGCCTGGAGAAAGGCTCGCCGATCCCGTCCGGCGCCATAACGGCGGTGAAGATGGGAACGACCGTCGCGACCAACGCGCTGCTCGAGCGCCGCGGCGCGCGCACGCTGCTCGCCATCACCGCCGGTTTCGGCGACGCGTTGCGGATCGGCTATCAGAACCGGCCCAGGCTCTTCGACCGCCATATCGTGTTGCCCGAGCTGCTGTACGAGCGCGTTCTCGAAGTCGATGAGCGCCTCAGCGCCCAGGGCGAGATCCTGGCTGCCATCAAGCTGGACGCGGCGCGCGCCCGCCTTGGTGCGGGCGTTCGAGGATGGTATCCGCGCGGTCGCCATCATCTTCATGCACGGTTATCGCTTCCCGCAGCATGAGCGCGCGTTCGCGCAGCTTGCGCGCGAGATCGGCTTCACGCAGGTGTCGGTGAGTCACGAGGTCAGCCCTCTCGTCAAGCTGGTGGGACGAGGCGACACGACGGTGGTCGACGCTTACCTCTCTCCGGTGCTGCGCAAGTATGTCGACCAGGTGGCGCGGGAGCTGGGAGAGAGCGTGCGGCTGCTCTTCATGCAGTCGAACGGCGGACTCGTGCAGGCCCGCAGGTTTCACGGCAAGGACGCGATTCTCTCCGGACCCGCCGGCGGAATCGTCGGCATGGTACGCACGGCCACGGAAGCCGGCGCGGAGCGAGTGATCGGATTCGACATGGGTGGCACGTCCACCGACGTCTCGCACTATGACGGGGAGCTGGAGCGCACGTTCGAAACGGTCGTCGCGGGTGTGCGGATTCGCGCGCCCATGATGCACATTCATACGGTTGCGGCGGGCGGCGGCTCCATCTGCCGCTTCGACGGCATCCGACTGCGCGTCGGACCGGAGTCGGCGGGCGCCATCCCGGGACCGGCATGCTATCGCCGTGGCGGACCCCTGACCGTCACGGACTGCAACGTCATGTTGGGACGCCTGCAGGCCGACTTCTTTCCGCACGTGTTCGGTCCGAGTGGCGATGCTCCGATCGACCCGGACGCGGTCGCGACGCAATTCGAGTGCCATGGCCGAAGAAGTCGCGCGAGCCGCGGGGGCGCGCCGATCGCCGCAGGAGCTGGCGCATGGATTTCTGCGCATCGCCGTCGAGAACATGGCGAATGCGATCAAGCAGATCTCGATCCAGAGAGGTCATGACGTCACGGCGTATACGCTGGCGTGCTTCGGCGGGGCAGGCGGACAACACGCCTGCCTGGTGGCGGACGCCCTCGGCATGCGCCGCATCCTCATCCATCGACTGGCCGGCGTGCTGTCGGCTTACGGCATGGGACTCGCGGACCTTCGCCTGATCAAGCAAAGGGCGATCGAGGCGCCGCTCGGAGAATGCGCTGCGGCTGGAGCTGCGGCGCATCCTCGCGGAGCTCGAGCGCGAGGGCGTGGCGGAAATGACCGCCCAAGGCGTCGCCTCCGGCAACATCACCGTCCTGCGGCGGCTGCACCTGAAGTACAAGGGCACGGATCTGGCGCTCGTGATTCCCTTTGGCGAGACGCGCGCCGCCGCCGGAGGCGTTCGCCGCCGCGCATCGCGCGCGATTCGGGTTCGATGTGCCCGATGGAGTATTGATCGTCGAGGCCGTCTCCGTCGAGGTCGTCGGTGCGGGTGATGTGCCGGAGCGGGCCGCGAAACTCTCCGCTGCAAGCGGTCGCACCGCCCCCGGTGCATGCGCAGCGAGCGATCTGGTTCGGCGCCGCCGCGGTCGCGACGCCGATCTACTCGCGGGATGAACTGCAGTTCGGACACGTGATCGACGGGCCCCGCAGTCATCATCGAGGCCGTCAGCCACCACCGTCGTGGAGCCGGGCTGGCGCGCGAGCGTCGATGCTCTCGAGAATCTGTGCTGGAGCGCGTGGAGGCATTGCCGCGGCGTGCGGCGGTGGGAACGGATGCCGATCCGGTCATGCTGGAAGTGTTCGGCAATCTCTACATGTCGATCGCGGAGCAGATGGGGGTGGCGCTGCAGAGCACCGCCCGCTCGGTCAACATCAAGGAGCGGCTGGATTACTCCTGCGCCGTGTTCGATCGCGATGGCGCGCTGATCGCGAACGCGCCGCACATGCCGATTCACCTGGGCTCGATGGGCGAGAGCGTGAAGGTCATCATTGCCGCGCGGCAACGCGAGGCGGACGGCCGCGGCATGCTTCCGGGAGATGTCTACGCGCTCAATGCCCCTTACAACGGCGGCACGCACCTTCCGGACATCACGGTCATCATGCCCGTGTTCGATAATGGCGCCGAAGTCGCGGCAGCACGGGCGGCCGAGCCGCTCTTCTACGTCGCCTCGCGCGGGCACCACGCCGATATCGGCGGCATCACGCCCGGCTCGATGCCGCCGGGCAGCCGCACCATCACGGAGGAAGGCGTGCTGATCGACAATTTCCTGCTGGTCGATGCCGGCCGCTTTCGCGAGCAGGAAACGCTGCGCGCTGTTGCGCAGCGGCCCGCATCCCGTCGCGCAATCCGGACCAGAACATCGCCGATCTCAAGGCGCAGGTCGCGGCCTGCGCCAAGGGCGCGGAGGAGTTGCGGCGGATGGTGCGGCAGTTCGGCCTGCCGGTGGTGACCGCATACATGCGGCACGTGCAGGATCATGCGGCGGAGGCGGTTCGTCGCGTGCTCGATGTGCTGCGCGACGGAGAGTTCGTGTACGAGATGGATGACGGGTCCGTGATCAGGGCGCGCATCACGATCGATCGCGCAGCCCGGCGCGCCGACCATCGATTTCAGCGGCACGAGCCCGCAGCGGCCCAACAACTTCAATGCGCCGCCGGCCATCTCCCGCGCGGCGGTCCTTTATGTCTTCCGCACCCTGGTGGACGACGACATCCCGATGAACGATGGCTGTCTGCTGCCGCTCGAGATCGTCATTCCCGAGGGCTCGATGCTGCGCCCCCGCTATCCGGCCGCGGTCGTCGCCGGCAACGTCGAGACCAGCCAGACGATCATCGACGCGCTGTACGGGGCTTTGGGAGTTCTGGCCGCGGCGCAGGGCACGATGAACAACTTCACCTTCGGCGACGGCGAGCATCAGTACTACGAGACCATCTGCGGCGGCTCGGGCGCCGGGCCCGATTTCGACGGCACGGACGCCGTTCATACTCATGCGACCAACAGCCTGATGACGGATCCGGAAGTGCTGGAGTGGCGCTTCCCGGTGCTTCTGGATCGCTTCGAGATCCGCAGGGGCTCCGGAGGCGCCGGCCGCCACCACGGGGGCGACGGCGTCATCCGCCATGTCCGCTTCAGGACGGCCATGACCGCGGCGATTCTCTCGAATCGCCGCCGCGTGCCGCCCTTCGGCTGTGCAGGGCGGTGAGCCGGGGCAGCTCGGCAGGAACGAGGTCCGGCGGGTGTCGGGAACGGTCGAGGTCCTCGGGGCGACCCAGGTCGTCGAGATGGCCCCGGGCGATGTGTTCATCATCGAAACGCCCGGCGGCGGCGGCTTCGGGTAGCCGGCTGACGCGATACCGCGTGGAATCAGCTCGACGTCGTGCCGGCACGAGGGATCAATGGTGGTATCGCGAGGTCAACGCAGATCTGCCGTACGCATTTGTTGAAAATGCGGCGTTTCGGTCTTCAGGGGTAGAGCGGCGCCAGGTCGTCGCGCTGGCGACCCGTCTTGCCGGGCAGCGCGGGCAGCTCCGTGAGCGCGGCGGCGAGTGCGGCCGCCCTGCCACGCCCCGCCGGCATAGCAGGCGCGGTCGAGATCGCGCAGCAACTCGGCGACGGCGGCATCGCCGATCCTTGCGCCGATGGCGTTGACACCTGCCGGAGCTGTACCCCAGAGCGCCGACGCCCAGGCGAGTAGATGCGCTCTCGCGGCATGCGGGTCGTTGGCCTGGCAGCCTGCGCGAAACGCGGCGCGCTCTTTCGCGGGATCGGGCCGGAGTTGGTGCGGGCTGCGTCGGAGTGGCTGCGCGCGCCGGCCGCGGTGCCGCTCGCGACCGGCGTGACCACAGCCATGCGCCGAGGGTCGCGAGCCACACCACGGCAAGGCCGATGCTGATCCATTCCCACTCGGAGGGATAGCGGGCTGGTGCTGGCTGTCGGCGCCGGCGGGAGCGGCGGTGCATGTTGGGACGCGAGCGGTGCCGGCTGCGGCTGCGCCGCGGGCGCCGGCGGAGCCGAGGCGGCGGCCGCGGCGCTGCCGGGCGCGGGCAGGATGGTCAACGTGCGCGCCGGCACCGTCGCCGTCCGAGGTTGGTTGGCTTGCGTGTCCCACCATTTGACCGTGAGCGCCGGAATCGTGTAGTGCCCGGGCGAATCGGCGATCAGAGCGATGGTCTGGTCGCGGCTGCCGACCAGTTTTCCGTCCTGGTGTCGAGTCGTCCAGCTTCGGTTGGTCCGGATAGGCCTTGAGCCCGGCGGGAAGACTCAGCAGCGACGACAGGTCGGGAAGCTGCGCCGCGGTGAGCCCGGTTGCCTGCAGAGTCGAGATCCAGGGTCAGCGGATCGCCCGTCTGCGCGGTGAGCTTCGTCGGGTTCCAGGCGGCACTCAGCGTGACTCGCACTGGCCGGCAGCCAGTAACTGCCGACGGCACTCGGCGGGCGAGGCTGCACTGCCAGTACGATCGGATTGCCGTTCAGGCGGATCGGGACGCACGGTCCGCAACATGTGCCGAACGGCGACCCGGCGAAGATGCCCGGGTCGGTCGCCCATCGCCGCCGCGCGATTGCGTGACGGCGATCTCCGCATCGAGCACCGGACCGGGCAGGGTCAGCTTGCCGCTGTGCAGGGGAAAGAGCACATATTGCCGCGTGACGACCTGATAGGTCTGGCCGTTGCGCTCGGCTTCGCTGCTCTCATCCGAGCCGAGCCGCTTCGACGACGACATCGCTGCTCTCCGGCAGCTCGAGATTGGCGTGATAGAGGGGCTCGGCCATGAAGAGACGGACCGTCAGTTGACGGCGCCCTCCACGTAGGGCTGCTGCGGTGACGCGCTGGTCTCCATGAATACCGCTGGCCGCGGCTGCGCGCCGCTGCCGCCGGCTGCCCGGTGCCGGCGGGTCCGGTCACAACGAGCGCCAGCGGCCGGCTTTGCTCGCCGCTCCACGAGAGCGCCGGGATCGTCAGCTGTCCGGCGACCTTCGGCGCCAGTGTCAGGACGACCTGCGTCTTCTCGGAGGCGCTGCCGTTGATGAGCTGATAGATCGTGCTGCTGCTGGTGCCGAGGATGTCGAAGTCCTGCTGCAGCGAAGTGACGTCGGGCTGGCCGCTCGTCTGGCCGTCGTGCTCCAGGGTCAGTTGCACCGTTTCGACCAACAGCGATCTGGGACACGTCGAGTGACGCCCGGACGTCCGCGAGTGCCTGGGTCGCGGCCGCGCAGCGCGAGGAGCAGACAGAAGCAGGATGTCCGGCCATCCGGGCTCTCATTGCGCGCCCTCCGGCGGGTTGCCGCCATCCTGCTGTCTGATCATGTGCTCGATGAGGAACTTCCGCTGCAGCAGGCCGGCGGGGCTATCGGGGATCTGCCGCAGCCACTGATCGAGCGCCATTTGCCGTTCGGTCTCGGGCTGCTGCTTCGGGGTTTGGGTGCCACCTGCCAGCATGCTGTCGCTGCCGGGAGCCTTCGCCGCTCTGCTTGCACGCCCGAGCCCCGCCTTTGTGTCGCCTTGGCGGCAGTGCCTCGCTGTTGCTGCTCGCGAGCGAGCGCCGCGGCCGCAGCGGCGTCCCGTTGCGCCTGCGCGGAGTTGCCGGACTGGTTGGCGCCAGGCCGCGAGCCGCTCGATGTGGCCTGATCGTTGCCGGGCGACTGCGAGCCCGCCGGGGCGCGACTGTTGCGATGATGCGTTGCTGCCCGATTGCGGCGCGCCTGATGCGCCTCTGCTGCCCGCTCGATGCGCTCTGCGGCCGCTGTCCCTGCGAGCTAGCCCGCCTGCTTGCCCTGCCGGCCGTTGCCCGAGGAGGACTGCGGTGACTGGCCCTGCTGCTGTTGCTGTTGCCGCTGCTTTGCCGCAGCGCGCGCGCCACGAGATCGCGGTTGTGGCGGATGTCGTTGTCGGCGGGAGCATGCTTCAGCGCCGCATCGTATGCCGCCAGCGCCGCCTGCAGCTGTCCGGATTGGGCGAGTGCGTTGCCACGGTTGTATTCGGATTGCGCATCGGTGAAGGGCGCGAGCAGCTTCGCCGCTCGCCGCGTAGCCGCCGGCCTGCAGATCGGCGTAGGCGCGCCGCCGCGGATCACGGAAGCGCTGCGCGGCCCGTGCCGGCTGCCCGGCATCGAGCAGCGCCTGACCTTGCTGGTCCGGCGTGCGCCAGAGGCTCGGACCAGATGCCCGTCGCGTTCGCGGCGCGCGCCGGCTCACTCAGCAGGGCAGCGCAGCAGAGCTGCGCCGCCAGCATCGCGACCCTCGATGCCTTCATATCCACCCTCGCCGGGCGACCAGCGCCGCCAGCAGCAGGAGCGCAGGCAGGAGCCATATGCCATCGTTGAGCCAGCTCGCGAGCCTGACATGCGCGGCGACGCCGGAGCTGATCCGGCGCGAGCCGGCCGCGTGCAGAGCCGCAATCAGCTGCGGCAGCGCCGCTCAATGCCACGAAGCGGCCACCGCCGGCGGTCGCGACCCGCTGCAGGAGGTCGCTGGTCGAGACGCGTCAGTACAACCTGACCGCTCGTATCGCGGACGAAGCCGCCGTTGCCGTCGGGCTCCGGGGCGCCGCCGCTTGTGCCCACGCCGACGACATTGACGTCAATTCCCTGACGATGCAGCTGCTGCGCCGCAAGGAGTGCCTGCGCCGGGTCGCTGAATCCGTCGGTCAGCACGATGACCTGACGGTCACTTCCCGGCGATGCCTGCAGCAGATGCGCCGTTTCCTCGAGCCCGGGCGCCAGGCGGTCGCCCGACTCCGGCATCAGGCTCGGGGCCAGCGGCTGCGCGAGATTGCGAATCGTGGCGACATCGCTGGTGAGCGGCGCCACGGTGTAGGCTTCTCCCGCGAATGCGACGAGCCCGACGCGCGCATCCTGCGCCGCCGACAACAGATCGTCGACCGCATAGCGCGCCCGCGCCATCCGGCTCGGCGCAACGTCCGCCGGCATCCATCGAGGGCGCCACTTCGAGCGCCACTATCCAGGCGGCCGGCGCGCGATAGGCCGGCGTTATCTGGCGCTGCCACGTGGGTCCGGCGAGCGCCAGCACCGCCAGCGTCCAAACGAGCCCGACGAGCGGCCAGGGCGAGCGCCCGGCGGCCGCCGTCGCTCAGCCGCAGCAGCGACAGCAGCTCGCCATCCAACAGGCGCGGCCACGCCCCATCGCGGCCACGGCGGCGAGCCAGCCACACGGCAAGCGCCAATGAGCGGCGGCAGCGCCAGCAGCCAGTAGGGATAAAGGAAGTGGAAGCGGCTCATGATCTCAGATCCGCTCCGCCATCAGCCACGCCGCCGGCACGCTCAGCAGCAGCGCGAGCCCCAGCGGCCAGGTGAACCACTCCGCGGCGGGCCGCAGCCAGTGCTTGTCGCCGGAGACCGGCTCGAGCTGATCGATCTTGCGGTACACGGCGCTCAGTGTCGCGGCATCGGTGGCGCGGAAGTATTCACCGCCGGTGACGCTCGCGATCTTCCGCAACAGATCGACGTCGAGATCGCTGTTGCCGAGGGTGAGGCCGAACAGGGACTGCTGCTCGGCCGCGCCCACGCCGATCGTGAAGATGCGCAGCCCCGTCTGCGCCGCGAGCCGCGCGGCCTGCAGCGGCGGCATGACCCCGGCGTCGTTGCCGCCGTCGGTGAGCAGAATGAGCACCGATTGCCGCATCGAGGCGCCGCCCGTGCTCTGGCGCTGGCGCAGCTGCTTGATCGCGAGCCCGATCGCATCGCCGATGGCCGTTTGCGGGCCCGCGACGCCGACGACCGCCTCGTCCAGAAACTGATGCACGGTCGGGATGTCGGTGGTGAGCGGCGCCTGCAGATAAGGGCGCGTGCCGAAAAGAATCAGGCCGATCTGATCGCCGCGGCGCTGGTCGATGAAGTGTCCGGCAACCTCCTGCACGACCTGCAGGCGGCTCTCGCCGCCCTCCATGTCCTGCGATGCCATGGAGCCCGAGCAGTCGATCGCCAGCACGACCTGCCGGCCGGTCGTGGGCACCGGCAGCGGCTGGCCGAGCCATTGCGGCCGCATGCCGGCCAGCACCAACAGAGCCCAGACCGCATGCCAGCAGCGCCAGCGTGCCGCGCGGCAGCGTCGCGGCCGCGGCAGGGGCGGCGACCGATGCGGCGAACGGCAGGTACAGGGCCGCGCCATTCGGCCCGGCGGCGCGGCGCAGCCGCACCATGATCCAGGGCAGCGGCAGCAGCAGCGCCATCCACGGCCACGCCAGTGGAACATCAGCGCTCCTCCGGGGGCTTGGCTTGTGTCGGGCGTCGTGCCTGACGCACGAAGGCATCGGCGCCCGCCATCCAACTCTCGCGATCATCGCTCGCACGGCCGCCGAAGGCGGTGGCAAGCAACGACCGTCCGGCATCGCCCGCGAGCTGCGCGCCGCCCTGAGCGGCCACGAATGCCGAGCCAGGCATCGCCCGTCAGCCGCGCGACCCGCGCAGCGCCGAAGACCGCGATGGCGAAGCGGCGCAGCAGACTCTCGATGGCGCGCGCACTGGCGACGATGTCGGAGTGCTCCGCCCGGATGGCGCGCAGCTCGCGCAGCGCCGCTCTGCCGGCTCCTGCGGTACGGATCGCGCCACCACCATACGACGGTGACCGCTGCCGCGAGCAGCAACACCGCCAGCAGCCACCAGCCCGGAGCGGGCGGCCACCAGCCGGGTGGCGGCGGCGCGTGCGCGGGCGCGAGTTGTGACAGCCAGCCGGGTGTCATGCCGCGGATTGCCGCGGCCGCAGCAGCGGCCGCAGTATGCGTCTCCACCGGCTCGCGAGTGTCGAGTCTCACGACGGGAGCGGCGTTGTGTTGCGACAGCGCGGCGATGCGCGCCTCACGCTCCCGCCAGGCCTGATGCCAGCGCTCGCGCGTGCGCGACGCCATCCAGGATGCGCAGCCGGCCCGGCAAGCCGGCGCGAAACCGGCCGTTCGGCAGGCCCTCTTCCTCCAGCGCATCGGTGACCCAGAAGAGCCTGCAGGTCGGCGTGCGCGGCGAGCGCCGTCCAGAGACTGTCTGCTTCCTGCGCGCAGGCCGGCGAAATCGCTGATGGCCAGAACCTGGCTGCCTGGACGCACCAGCGGCAGCAGCGCGCGCAGCGCTTCCTCCAGCGCGAGCGGCGCGGGTTGCCCCGGTGACCGCGGTTGCGATTGCAACAGCGCCTCCAGCAACGGCAGCACGCCCGCCTGGCGGGCGCGGGCCGGCAGGATCCGGGTCTGCGCGGCGCCATGGGCGATCACCGCGCCCACGCGGTCGTCGCCGAGCGATGCGACCCACGCCAGCAGCGCCGCCGTGCGCACCGCGAGCGCCGATTTCAACTGCCGGCGCGTGCCGAAGAACAGCCCGGGCTGCAGATCGACCAGCAGCCACACGGGGCGCTCGCGCTCCTCGCGAAAGAGCTTGGTGTGCGGCCGACCGCGCCGGGCCGTGACGCGCCAGTCGATGTTGCGCGGGTCATCGCCGGCGACGTACGGGCGCACTTCCTGGAACTCCAGGCCGCGTCCCCGCTGCGCGCTCGAATGCGCTCCGAGCAGCGCCGCGCGCGCCGACTTGCGGCCGTGCAGCGACATGCCGTGCGCGGCGCCGCGCAGCGCCAACAGCTCCGCGAGATCAGGGACGATCATGGGGCCGGGACCCGGCTCAGCAGCTCCTCGATGCAGGCCTGCGCCGACACGCCGCGCGCCTGCGCGGTGTAGTCGAGCAACAGACGGTGGCGCAACGCATCGGGCGCGATCGCCTGCACGTCTTCCGGCGTGACGAACTCGCGCGCATCGAGCCAGGCGAGCGCACGCGCGCCGCGCTCGATGGCGATCGCCGCACGCGGGCTGGCGCCCCAGCGCAGCCATTCGCGCAGCTGCGCGCTGTAGGGCTCGGGCCGGCGCGTGGCATCGACCAGCGCCGCGATGTAGTCGGCGACCGGGTCCGAGAGCGTCAGGCCGAGCACTTCGCGGCGTGCCGCAAACACCGTCTCCTGCGCGACGCGCTGCTCCGGCGGCGGCAGCTCCTGCCGCGTGATCGCCTCGCGCCGTGCCAGCGCCATGATCTCCAGCGTCGTGGCCCGGTTGGGATAATCGACGCGCGTGTGCAACATGAAGCGGTCGAGCTGCGCTTCCGGCAGCGGATAGGTGCCTTCCTGCTCGATCGGGTTCTGTGTCGCCATCACCAGGAAGAGCTGCGGCAGCGGGTAGGTCGCCGCGCCGACGCTGATCTGCCCCTCCGCCATCGCCTCCAGCAGCGCGGATTGCACCTTGGCCGGCGCGCGGTTGACCTCATCGGCCAGAATCAGGTTGTGAAACAGCGGTCCGCGCTGGAAGCGGAAGGCGCCCTCCTCCGGGCGGTAGATGTCCGAGCCCGTCAGGTCGGCGGGCAGCAGGTCGGGAGTGAACTGCAGGCGCTGGAAGTCGGCATCGAGCGCGTGCGCGAGCGCCTTCACGGCCCGCGTCTTGGCGAGTCCCGGGGGACCCTCGACCAACAGGTGCCCGTCGGCGAGCAGCGCGACCAGCAGGCGCTCCACCAACGACCGCCTGCCCGAGGATCTGGCTGCTCAGGTATTCCCGCAGCCGCAGGAAGGCGACGTGGGCGGCGCTGCCCGTGCGGGGGGGCTTCGCGCCAAGGGGGCTCAGGCCAGCAGTCGTCATCGGTTTCCTCGCTTTGGTTCAGGAGCCGGATTGACCGCCGGCCGGCGGCACCGGTTCCATGAACATTTTACCCGGCCACGGGTACCCATTTACCCCAGCCGGAAGCGGCGGGCGTACAATTTGCTTCGAAACGAAGTACTCCCGGCGCCGATACCGGCTTTACCGTAAGGAGGCAGACATGAGCGCAGTACTGCTGGCCGTGTTCAATGACTTCGATACCGCCGAGCGCGCCCGCCTGGCGCTGTTCCGCGATGGCTTCCCCACCGATCGCATCGAGCTCACCTGCCGCCACGAGCAAGGGCGCGCAGCCAGTGAGCCGGCCGCCGCGCTTCACGACCGCCTCGCCCAGTACTTTGGGACGCTGTTCGCGCAGGCCGACGGGGCCCGGCATGCCCATCGGCTTGCCGAGAAGATCGAGCAGGGTGCTGCCACGATCACGGTTCTGCCGCGCGGTGACCTCGAGGTGCAGCGCGCCGCGGAGCTGCTCGGACACGCCCATCCGGACGAGGTACTGGAGCGTGACCTGCAGAACCGGTCGTGGGAGTTTGCCGCCGCACCGCGCAGCTTGCCCTGGGTTCGAACGCTCTGGATAGACTCAGGGCCCGACGCCCCGCATTGCGTTTACTGCCGCCTGTTTCCGGAAAGCGCTCACAGCTCGCATTGAGCGGAAGCGGCGGGGCTCAGGCCGGCAAGCGGCGTTCGGCCAAGCTTGCCAACAGCGCGGCTCCCGCAGGCAGCGCCTCGTCGTTGAAGTCGAACGACGGGTGATGCAGCGGCGGGCTGCTCTCGCCTTTGCGGCTGCCGACCCAGATGTAAGCGCCCGGCACCTGCTGCAGCATGAAGGCGAAGTCCTCCGCCGTCGCCGCGGGTGAATCCGCGCGCAGAGCCTGACCAAAGAGGGCGCTGGCGGCATCGAGGGCGTGCTGGGCACACGCGGGGTCGTTGACGGTTGCGGGATAGATGCGCCGATACTCCAGCGTGGCGCTGCATCCGGCGGCTTTGGCGGTGAGCTCCACCCACTCGCGCAGGGTCGCTTCCAATTTGTCCTGTACCGCGGCATCGAACGTGCGCACGGTGCCCCAGAGCTTCACCTCGGGCGGCAACACGTTGAATGAGGTGCCGCCCTCGATGCGGGTGATGGACAGCACCGCGGTCGCCGCGGGATCGATGCGGCGCGTGATCAGCGTGTGGGCGCCCGTCACGATTTGCGCGGCGCAGAGCACCGCATCCGCTGTGAGGTGCGGCATTGCGGCGTGGCCGCCAACCCCGCGCACCGTGATCGTGAAGCGGTCGGAGGCACCCATGATGGCGCCCGCGCGCGTGGCAATGGTGCCGGCCGGCAGCGTCGGCCAGTTGTGGAGCGCGTAGACCTCCGTGCAGGGAAACCTCTTGAAGAGGCCGTCCTCGATCATTGCGCGCGCGCCGGCCAGTCCTTCCTCCGCCGGCTGAAAGAGCAGATGCACGCGGCCGTTGAATCGGCGCGTCTCCGCGAGATAACGCGCGGCGCAAAGCAACATCGCGGTGTGTCCATCGTGCCCGCAGCTGTGCGCAACACCGGCATTGACGCTGGCGTGCGCAGCGCCGGAGGTCTCCAGGATCGGCAACGCATCCATGTCGGCGCGCAGCCCGATCGCCTTGCGTGCCGCCGCCGCCCGTGATGACACCGACCACACCGGTCTTGCCGATCCCCTCGTGCACCTCGATGCCCCATTCGCGCAGCAGCTTCGCGACCACCGACGCGGTCCGACTTTCGTCATACGCCAGCTCCGGATGGCGATGCAGGTCGCGGCGCACCTCGCGCATGTCCGCCGCCAGCTCGTTGATGCGGGCGAGGAGGGGCGAGGGCTGTGTTGGCACGGGTTTGCTCGGGCTCATAAGTGGTAAGATTGTCGTCGCGCGGGGAGGTCCGTGCAGTGGACAAAGTATAAAAGAAAGGGCGGGGAGCCATGGATCGCATTATTCCAGGAGTTCTGGCGCTTGCTCTGGGCCGCCGCCGCGACGGCCGCGACCAATCTGCAGTTCGGTCCGCCGCCAAAATGGGTGCAACCCAGGCCCTGCCGCCGGCGGGCGCCGCCACGCAGGCGGGCGTCAAGGTCCTGCTGTTCCGATCAGCAGATCTCGCTCGCCCGGGTCATGCGGCGGGCTGATGTCAGGCGGCGGGCTGGTGCTCCGGGACGCGCCGCACCGGGCTCCGCGATCAGCACTTTGCTCAGTTTCGGGCCGAGCCAGCGCTCGATGTCGTCGATGATCGTGAAGCCCGCCGGGACCACGATCAGCGTGAGGCCGGTCGAGGTGATGAGGCCGCCGATCACGGCGATCGCCATCGGCGCGCGGAACGAGTCGCCGATCGCCAACGCCACGGGCAGCATGCCCGCGACCATGGCGACGGTGGTCATCACGATGGGTCGGGCGCGCTTGTGACCTGACTCCAGCAGCGCCGTCAACCGGTCCTTGCCGGCGCGCATCTCCTCGATCGCGAAGTCGACGAGCAGGATGGCGTTCTTGGCGACGATGCCCATCAGCATCAGAAAGCCGATCATCACTCCGAGGGAGAGCGGGTTCCGACTCAAAAACAGCGCCAGCACGGCGCCGCCCAGAGACAGCGGCAGTGACGACAGGATGGTGAGCGGCTGCAGCACCCGTACGAAGAGCAGTACCAGTACCGCGAACACCATCAGGATTCCGGTGCCCATGGCGATGCCGAAGTCCGTGAAGAGCTCATTCATCAGCTGCGCGTTGCCCGTCTCGACCAACCGCACTCCCTGAGGCAGTTTCTTCAGCAACGGCAGAGCGTAGATTTCCTTCAGCGCCGTGCCGAGCTCGATGCCGTTCAAGTCGGCATCGATGGCGACCCGGAGACTCTGATCGTAGCTGTGGATGGTCGTCGGCCCCTGACCGAAGCTGAAGTCGGCAACCGCCTTCAGCGGTACCGTACCGCCGGCGGTGGTCGGCACCGGCAGATTCTCGAGCGCGGTGAGGTCCTGCCGCGCCGAGCGCCGCAGGCTGACGAGGATCGGCACCTGACGATCCGGCAGGGTGAACTTGGCATCGTTCTGCACCAGATCACCGAGCGTGGCGATGCGAATGGTGTCGCTGATGTTCGCCACCGTGACGCCGAGACGCGCCGCCAGGTCGAATTCGGGTGGATCAGGATCTCCGGTTGCGGCAGATCATCGTCGGAGCCGACGTCGACGACCCCTGGGAGCGAGCGCATCTGCTCCATGATCCCGCTGGCCGTCCTCGAAACCAGCCCGAGGTCATCACCGGTCAGGTCGATGGTGATGGCATGACCGTCGGAATCTCCGTTCTGGGTCTGGAAATTCATACGTGCGTCGGGAACCGCCTTCAACAGGCCGAGAACACGGTTCTGCCAGACCTGCTGGCTGACCTTGCGCTTGTCGTGGGGAACCAGTGTGATGTAAAGATCCGCGACGTTCAGTGAGCCGTCGCCAACCGACTCATCGACGCTTTGCACTTCGGGCTGCTGCGCGATGATGTGATAGATGTCATCGGCGATCGTCTTGGTGTCATTGAGCGATACGCCGGGCGGCAGCTCGACGTGCAGGGAGGTGTTGCTCGAGTCCGAGTCCGGAATGAACGCCTTTGGCATCAGCATGAGGCCGACGATTGACACCGCGAAAAACACCGTGCCGCAGATGATCGTCTTCCAGCGATGCCGGATGCACCAGCGCAGCACTCTGAGGTAGCCGGCCATGATCGGCCCGTCGCTTACCTCGTGATGACCGCCGTCCGACTTGAGGGCGTAAGCGGCGATCACCGGGGTCAGCAGTCGCGCCACGAGCAGCGAGAAGAAGACGGCGGCGGCTACAGTGAGCCCGAACTGCCTGAAGTACTGTCCGATGATGCCGCCCATGAAGCTCACGGGCATGAACACCGCGATGATGGTGGCGGAAGTCGCTATCACGGCGAGGCCGATCTGGTCGGCGGCATCGAGCGACGCCTGGAAGGCGCTCTTGCCCATGCGCTTGTGGCGCACGATGTTCTCGATCTCGACGATGGCGTCGTCGACCAGCACACCCGAGACGAGCGACAGCGCGAGCAGGCTCACCTGGTTGAGAGAGAAGCCGATCCACTGCATGAAGAGGAATGTCGGAATGGCCGCGAGCGGGATGGCGAGCGCGGAAATGAGCGTGGCGCGCACGTCACGCAGGAACAGCCACACCATCAGCACCGCGAGGATGGAGCCCTCGATGAGCGCGCTCATGGCCGAGTGGTAGTTCAGCTCCGTGAACGTGACGGTGGTGAAGGTCTGGCTGATCTTGACGTCGGGATACTGTTTGCGGATCTGGTCGAGTCCCTTCTCCACTCCGTTCAGGACCGGCGACATCCGAGACGTTCGGCGCCTGGGCCACCGCGAAGGAGATGGCCGAGCGGCCGTTGTAGAAGTCATAGCTGCGGATCTCGGCAGCGCCGTCACGCACGTCGGCGATATCCCCGAGTCGCGCGAACCGCCCTCCCGGCAGCACGATCTGCGTGTTGGAGAGCTGCTTGACCGTGTCGGCGCCGCCCAGCACGCGGATCAGCTGCTCGCCGTCGCCCAGGTCCGCCTGGCCGCCGGGCATGTCGATGTTGAGATCGCGCAGCTGGTCGTTGACCTGCGAAGCGGTGATGCCGAGCGCCTGCATGCGGGCAGGGTCGAGCTCCACGTTGACCTGACGATCGACGCCGCCGTAGCGCGTCACCTGCGCCACGCCCGGCACCGTCAACAGGTTCTTGGTGATGGTGTTGTCGATGAACCAGGACACGGCCTGCGGCGTCATGCCGGCCGCGCTGACCTCGTAATAGGCGATCGGGCCGCCACCGACCTTGATCTGCTGGACGATCGGCGGCTGGATGTCCTGCGGCAGGTCCACCTGCACCTGGTCCACCGCGTTGCGCACGTCGGCCACCGCGCGATCGATCGGGGTGCCGATGCGAAATTCGATGTCGGTTTCCGCGCCGCCTTCCTGGGCGACGGAAGTGATGTGATTGATGTCGCTGACGCTGGCCACGGCGGCCTCGACCCGGCGGACGATCTGGGTCTCGACCTCCTCGGGGGCGGCGCCCGGCTGGCTGATGTTCACCGACACCATCGGGTACTGGATGGGCGGATTGAGGGTGACCGGCAGCCTGATGAACGCCACCGTGCCCGCGAACAGCAGCACGGCGAACAGCACCATGGGCAACACCGGGTGCCTGATGGCCCAGGCCGAGATGTTCTTCATGATCTGCGGCACTCCTGACGACATCGACGGTCACCTTCTCACCGCCGTGGAGGAAGCCGCCGTCCACCGATACCACATGCTCGTGCCCTGACAGGCCTTCCGTGATGACGACGCCGTCGGGAATCACGTTGCCCACGCCCACCGTGCGGCGTTGGACCTCGCCGTTATTGTCCACCACGTAGACATAAGAGCCGTCGTTGTCGGCCATGACGGCGGTCTGTGGCACCACCGGGCGCTGGGCCTGGGCAAGCGTCACCAGGCTGCGTGCGAATGCGCCCGGCCGCAGCGCGGAGTTGGGAGTGAGCGCGATGCGAACCTCGCCGAGACGGCTCTGCGGATCGATCACCGCGCCGAGCAGCCAGATCTTGCCCGATAAACGGCCGCGGATTGCCGATCAGGTAGACGGCGGCCGACTGACCCACCCTGAGGTCCGCCATGTCCTGCTCCGCGACCTGGCCGATCATCTCGACCTGGCCCGAGTCCTCGAGCGTCGAACAGCGCAGGTCCGCCGGAGGCGGCGATCTGGCCTACCTCCGCGTTGCGGGTGAGGACGATGCCGTCGACGGGAGCGACGATTCGCGTCAAGGCGAGCTTGGCGCGCATCACGGCGAGCTGCGCAGCCACGACCTTGATGTTGGCTGCGTCCATGATGGAGGCGGCCTGCAGCTTCTCGATGTCCTGCACGGACAAGCCGCCGGCCGGCCCGGCGGCAACACCGCGCCGGTATTCGGCGGCCGACAGAGCGGCCTGCGCGCGCGCCTGGTCGAGCCCGGCACTCAGCTGCGCCACCTGCGGCGCCAGCACCGAGTCATCGAGCTGCGCGAGAACCTGACCGCGCCTGACATGGTCGCCCACCTGCACGTTTACCGCGACGACTCTGTCCGGTGTCGCCCGAGTTGCCGATCGGCAGCTCGTGGAGCGCTTCGATGGTGCCGGTGAAATTGACCTCGGTCGCGACCGGCTGGACGCCGGGCGTGACGACGCTCACCAGCGGAATGGAGGTGCTGGCCGCCAGGGTCGTGGGCTTGGTCGCCGAGCCCCGGCTCATCCAGACGGCAGCGGCGATCGCGACCACGACCGCGATGCCCGCGGCTCCAAACAGCCATTTGCGGCGTGTCCGGGTTGCGGCCGGATCGAACTCCAGCACCCTGGATTCCCCATTTTCTTGCAGCTGCGCGCTCATGAAAGCTCCTAAACCAGTCCAACACCCTTGGGTACCCGCACGACCACCGTACCGGCGATCTTGTCGTGCCACGCCTGATGGTCATGATCGACGGCGATCCAGATGAACCCCAGGCCGCAGACCACGAGAGAGAGAAAACAGCCGAGGGCGCGCACGATCGCGGTCCCCCAGTCGAGCGGACCGCCGCCGATGCGCACCACCTTCAGGTCGCAGACGATGCCGCCGACGGTGGTGCCCTTCAGCTTCCACATGATGGCGCCGTAGGTTGCCAGCAGGAGCAGCGATGCCTCGGCCGCCGTGGTGCATCCAGCTCGTGGCCACGCCGACCAGGATCAGGTCGATCAGCAGGGCCAGCATGCGGATCCAGAATCCGGCCCGCGGCAGTGTTGCGACGTCGAGCATATTGGCCATGTGGCCCGCCGGCGCGCCGGGCGGAGGCGGCGGCGGTATCGCGCCCGCAGCCGCTGCGTCTTCGGTATCAGTACTGTGGACAGCGGGATCGGCCGCGGCGCTGGCCGTCCATGACGGCGGGGGACTCCCGCGCCCGCAGTACCTGCCGGGGCGCCGCTCGCGCCTGCACCGCTGGTGCCGCTGCCGCTGGTGTTGGGTCCGCCTGTTGCGGGCCTCACCGGCTTCGCCGGCATCGGCCTGACCGCACGCAGTATCGTGTAGAGCACTGCGCCGAAGCCAAACATGCCGAGCAGCACGTAGACCAGGAACCCGAGGATCGGGACCATGTAGAGCGCAGCACGATCACGCCGCCGACCAGCACCTCGAGCAGCACGCGTGCGGGCATCTGCGAGTTGTTGAGCCGCAGGCAGCGGCCACCCAACCAGGCGATCGTGACCACTCGCCCGAAGATGGCCAGCGCACATCAACGCGAGCCACGAGCAGGGGAATGACGGGGATGCCGATGACGGTGATGCAGAGGGCCAGCAGTACGACGGGCAGCAGCAACACCGCGATGAACGTGGCGAGGATGGATTGGCCGGGATGCGTTTCCAGCGTCTGTCACGCAGCGCCGTATTCCATCACGGAAAATCGCCGCAATCAGGACGTAGAGCGCGAGCACCCCGAGCGCGAACCACCAGGCCCAGGCCACGTCGAGACTGGGAGCGAGCGGCCGCCCGAAGACGAGGCAGTGGCGGATCCAGGCGTGCAGCCACTCGACATCGCCGAAGAATCCGGACATGACGCCGACGGTGCCGCCGTGTATCACGGTCGTGGGGCTGCGTTCGATCGTCCCCATGACTTCCGTGACGTCGCCGTTGATCACCGCATGCGGTCCGAGCGTCACGTTACCCAACACGGCAACGACATCGCCGTCGACCTTGCCGTTGATGTAGGCATTACCCAGCACGGCTACCGCACCGCCATTGCCGACGGTCCCGTTCACAGTCACGTTGCCCATTACGGCGACAACGGAGTCGGAAACATCGCCGTCCGCCTCGGAGTTGCCCATGATCGCGACCACGTCCTGCGCGCTTCTCACCCGCGGGCAGAGTGGAGTTGTGTCCGACCGCGACGAGTTGCGGTCGTTGCCCATCCGGCCATTGCTGTCCCGCGCCTGTGCCGGAGAGCATGCAGCCGGCAGAGGCATGCGAGCATGGCGCAGGCCAACAGCCAGCGGAGGGAGTTCTTCATGTCAGGTGAACCTTGGAATATTCGGGTCTGGGAAAGAGCAGCGAGTAGCCGATCGCGATGAGCGCGAAGATGGTGGCGTAGAGAGTGGCGGTGGCGATCATTCCGCCGAGAAGCCAGTCGCGCGGAATGCTCTGAATGATGTGAGTCACGACCGCGCCGAGCGATGCGAGGGTGTGTCCGGTGCCATGCAGCATGGCGAGCGGGCCGGCGATGCGCGCCCGAGTCACGGGGACCAGGCGCGTCGCCAGCCAGAGCGACAGAACCCAGAACCAGCGGGACGCAAACGGCGCAGCCTGCGATGACGGGCACGCGCACCATGGCGGGCCATGACGCGACGCCGCGGCGCCACCACGGCAACCGCGCCCGCGCCGCGAGCTCGCTCAGCACGCGCGCCTCGAGCGAAGCAGGCGCCCGCCGCAGCGGTTGCTCCCGCAGCACCTGGCTCACCAGGCGCTCGAGCTTCTCGTCGGATCTGATCTCGTGAGCTCATGATGGTGCACCGGGCTGAGTGGCGGCGCTGCGGCGTCGGTCGGCCGGCGCCGCGAGACCGGCAGGATCCAGCAGGCCCGCCATGGCGACTCTGCCGCGGAGAATGTCGGTCTTGACCTTGGCGAGGGAGATTCCCAGCCGGTCCGCGATGTCCTGATAGGGCATCTCTTCGTAATGATAGAGCACCAGCGGAATGCGCTGATGGTCGGGCAGCCGCTCGAGCGCCTTTTCCACCCGCGCCCGCCGCTCATCGGCCTCCAACTCCGCGAGCACCGTGTCGAAGACTTCCGGCGGCGGAGTCGAGCTCCTCCTCGCGGGTATCGTCGGAGAAGATCTCCGAGAAGAGACGCCAGCGCTTACGGTGACGGGTCAGGTGGTTAAGGTCAGATTGGTGGCGACGGTCTTCAGCCACCCGCCCGCCTTCGGGCTCGAGCGCAGGTTGTCGAAGCTCTCATAGGCGCGCAGGAACACCTCCTGACTGATGTCCTCAGCCTGAGCTGGGTTGGACGTCAGCCGGACGGCTGTCGAGAAGACCATATCCTGATAGGCGCGCATAAATGCTGCGAACTCATTCGGGTCGATGGGCCGGGGGCTTGCCTGTTGCACGGGTGTGTCATCGTTTGGGGCAAGAACACGGCGGGCGCCGGAAAGTTACAGCCGGAAAGCGTCGCCGCGGGCCCCGCCGCCGGGGAAGGTCACTGGTAGCGCAAGGCTACCATCAGGGGGCCGCCCAACGCCCGCGCAGGGCTGTAATTATATGCAGTATCCGCGCCCGGGCGGAATCAGCGCTTTTCGCCTGCGTAGACCATGTAGACGTCACCGCGCTCGTAGTGCGAGGGCGTCCGGGCGGGGTGCGTGCACGAAACCGGAGGACTCGTACAGAGTGATCGCCGGCGTCAGCTTGCTGTTGCTCTCCAGGAAGAGCTCGCGCGCGCCGCGCTCGAGGTAGTGCGCGATCACGGCCTGGATGAGCTTGCGCCCGATGCCGAGTCCCTGGTGCCCGGGCGTAACGGCCATCTTGGAGAGCTCGAAACGCGCGCCGCCGGCATTGAGCAGGGCGCAGGTGCCGACTATTGCACCGCGGTAGCGGGCGAGGAAGATCGCGCCGCCGTTGCGCACGATGCTGCTGGGCCTGGACAGCACCTTCACGTCGATGGGCTCGACACGGAAGTACTTCTGCAGCCATTCGAGGTTGAGCCGCTTGAAATCGGCGGCGTGGCGGCGCTCGAACGGGATGATCTCGACGGCGGCCGCATCATCGAGCCGGGAGCGGATGCGGGCGGCAAAGCCGCGCGCCTCGAGCGCCCGGTCGATGGCCGTCAGCTGTTGGGAAAACGGATGCTCGGCCTCGAGATCGGCCACCGCTGCGACGATGCTCTTCCAGACCGGCTCCAGCTGGGCCATGAGGTTGCGGCCGCGAGCCGAGAGCGACAGCAGCCGCCGTCTGTCATCGCGCGGATCCGGAGATTCCTTGATCACACCGTGGCGCAGGAGCTTGCGGCTCATCTGACTGACCGCCGGATGGGTCTGCCCCAGTCTCGCCGCCAGCTCCGAGATCCCCAGCCGGCCGTGGTCACGCAGCAGGAAAAGAATCGGGAAGCAGCGGGACGGCAGAGTGACGCCGGCGCCGCGATACACCTCATCGACCCCGGCGTAGAGCGCTTCGCTTATCTTGCGCATGCGCGAGCCGAGGAGCAGCGAGCCGTAGTCGTGCAGCGTCGCCGCCATGATCACGCCGCGCCGAGCAGCAGATCGGGCCGCCGAAAACGCTGGCCCGGGGGCAGAAGCACGCCCTGGCTGACCGCGATTCCCATCTCCAGGCTCTGCGCGATACGCGCCGCGCGCTCGATGAAGTGCGCCGCGGCGGCGGCAGGGCATACCTCGCCGGCGGTCTCGCCGAAGAGCCGCAGCCAGCGATCGAAATGGCGCGCATCGACGGGCAGCGGCAGATGCTTCTCCATCGGCCGCCCGTGATAAATGCCCGTCATCAGCGCCACGGAGGACCAGAACTCGCACATGCGGACGAGGTGCGGCTCCCAATCGGAGATCCGCGCGGTGAACACCGGCGCCAGCACTTCATCCTGGCGCACCTTCCCATAGAAGGTGTGGACGAGGCGATTGATCATCGCGGCGTCGATGCCGGTCTGCCGCGCGATCTCCGCCGCGGCGCGCTGTTGCCGATCCGTCAACATGGCTCCACCCCGATTCATGGCGAAATGTCGCCCGGTAAAAGGCGGACACTATATCCGTAAGTGCTTACGGATGGCAATCCACGGCCGCTGGCGCCGGCTACAGACCGCCGGTGACGTCCAGCACGGAACCCGTGACGTACGAGGCGGCATCGCTCAGCAGCCAGACGATGGCGGCGGCGATCTCGTCGGGATGGCCGGGCCTGCCGAGCGGCGTCGCGGCGCCGAGCTTGCGGGCTCGATCCGGATCGCCGGTGGTCGCATGGATCTCGGTCTCGCACCAGCCCGGGCCTGATGGAATTGACCCGGACGCCCTCGGGTCCCAACTCCTTGCCGAGGCCGATGGCGAGCGTATCGAGCGCGGCTTTTGATCCCGCGTAATCCACGTATGTTCCCGGTGAGCCGAGCCGCGCGGATCCCGACGATACGAGCACTATCGAGCCGCCGTTGCCGCCGCGGCTGCGCGACAATGCGCGCGCGGCCTCCCGCGCGCAGAGATAGGCGCCGAGAACGTTGACATCGAACATTCTCCGCAGTCGCTCGCCGCTCATGTCCGCGAGGCTCATGGCGGGCGCGGTGATGCCGGCGTTGACGACGACACCGCGAAGCGGTCCCAGGTCCGCCTGCGCCTGCGCGAACATCGCGACCACGTCCGCCTCCACCGAGACGTCGCCCCGAACGGTGATCGCGCTTGCGCCCCGCTTTTGCACCTCGGCCGCCGTTTCCGCGGCCGCCCGCGCATCGCTGCGATAGTTGATGGCGACCGACCAACCGCGGGTCGCCGCCAGCAGGGCGGTTGCGCGACCGATACCGCGCGAGGCGCCGGTTACCAACACGCTGTTCATGGATGGGTCCGAGCGGGATGAATGCCACATTCTAGTCGCGGGTGGCACCAGACCGCACCCGGATTTGGCGGCAGGTGGCCCTAGCTCCCCGTCCGTGGCGGAGTAATAATAGACGCCGCGCCGACGCTGTCGGGAACAGTTCGACACGCTTCGAAGCGTCTCCTCCTGATGGGAATGCTAAGGTAAGCCGCGCCATGAAGACGCTGGTTGCATGCACGACAGTCACACGACGACTCCGTAGCTTGGCGCTCCACACCGCGATTTGCGCGATCGGCATCGGCGCGACCGCGGTGGCCGGCGCAACCTCGCAGAGCGGCGCATCGCCACAGGAGGGCATGGACGAGGCCTGGTGGACCGGCCCGCTGCTCGCACCCAACGCTGCGACCCTGCCGCAGGGTCATTGGCTGATCGAGCCGTATGTCTACGACGACATGACGTATGGCCAATTCGACCGTAACGGAACGCTGCACGGCACAGGGGCGGCGCACGATTTCGGCTCTCAGTCCTACATCGAGTACGGTCTGGTGGACAGATTGACGGTCGGCCTGATACCCCGTCTCGGCTTGCATGAGTCCAGCGCCGGCCAGGACTCTTCCGATTTCACGCTGGGCGATACCACCCTGCAAGCGGCGTTCGGCCTGACACAATTTCATCAGGGCAGCGAACTTCCCGCGACCGCTGTCGTGATCCAGGAGACGTTTCCAACCGGCAAGTACGACCAGCTCGATGGCCGCACGGATGGCGCCGTTGGCAGTGGCGCATATTCGACCACCGTGGCGCTCTACTCGCAGACCTATTTCTGGATGCCCAACGGTCGCATCCTGCGCGCGCGGCTCGATCTCTCGTATGAAGCCTCGCGGTGGGCATGCTACACGGGACGAGCGTCTACGGCACCTCGAGCGGTTTCAATGGACGGGTGCATCCGGGCCCGAGCGTCTTTGGTGATCTGGCGTTCGAGTACAGCCTCACCCAAAGCTGGGTGCTGGCAATCGATTTTTGGTGGGAGCACGACGCTAACACCCAGGTGGCGGGAGATTACGCTCCGACCGTCACGTCAACGCCGCCGGCCGACCTGGTGCAGAACTCCGGATCGGATGACATCCTTTATCTCGCCCCCGCATTCGAATACAACTGGAGTCCCAGCATGGGCGTGATCGCGGGCGCCAGGATCACCGCCGCGGGCCGCAACGTTGGCGCGACGGTATCTCCCGTGGCTGCGATCAACATGTACTTCTGAGTACAATATCGCCGAGAGTACGCGAACTGAAAGGAATTCCTTGAGTTTCCCATCGACGGCGAACCTGGTGGCGGAGCTGCGCTCGAGACGCATTTCGGCGGTCGAGGCCCTGGAACAGGCGATTGCCAGAATCGAGGCGCGGGACGCCGACATCAATGCGGTTGTCGTCCGGGATTTCGAGCGGGCGCGCGCAGCCGCTGTCGCCGCCGATGTTGCATTGGTGCAGGGAGATCGGCGCCCGCTGCTCGGTGTGCCGATGACCGTCAAGGAATCTTTCAATGTCGCAGGGCTGCCGACGACGTGGGGGATAGCGGGGGCCGGCGCATCCCGACCGCTGCACGATGCAGTCGCGGTGGCGCGTCTCAAAGCGAGCGGGGCCGTCATCCTCGGCAAGACCAACATTTCGACGTATCTCGGCGATTGGCAGGCCGTCAATGCCGTGTATGGGCGTACGCGCAATCCCTGGGACCTTGCGCGCACGCCCGGCGGCTCCTCGGGCGGGGCCGCCGCGGCGCTGGCCGCGGGATTCGTTTCGCTGGAGTTGGGCTCGGATCTGTTCGGGTCGTTGCGGGTCCCCGCACATTGCTGTGGGGTGTTTGCTCACAGGCCGAGCCAAGGTCTGGTCCCGGCGCGCGGCCATGCTCCGCCGGGTACTCCGGAGCTGTCCGTCGCAATCGACACTGATGTCGGCGCAGTCGGCCCGCTGGCGCGCTGCAGCGGTGACCTGATGCTGGCGCTCGAGGTGCTCGCGGGTCCGGACGAGGCGCAGGCGACCGCATACCGGCTCGCGCTGCCTGCGGCGCGCCACGCGCATCTCAAAGACTTCAGAGTGCTCATGCTCGAGAGGCATCCGCTGCTGCCGCTCTCCAGCGAGGTTGGCGCGGCGATGCAGAGCCTGGTCAGCTGTCTGCGGAGTGCCGGCGCATCCGTCGCACACACCAGCCCGCTGCTGCCGGAGCTCAACCGCATCACTGACACTTTCAGCTGGCTGCTGATGGCTTTGCTCGGCGCCGGCTACCCCGATGTGGCGTATGCCAGCCGGCGGGACAAGGCGGCGCGGCTGCCGGCCGATGACAGGAGCCGCGAGGCGGAGCAGGCGAGGGCACTCGTCTCCAGTCACCGCGATTGGTTTCGCGCACAGCGCGAACGGACCGCCATCTCGCATCAATGGCGGCAGTTGTTTCGTGAGTGGGACGTGGTGGTCTGTCCCGTACTGCCGACGACGGCTTTCCCACACGATGACGCGGACATGGATCAGCGCTTCATCGATGTCGACGGCCGGCGGATCGCCTACGGGTTGCAGGCAGTCTGGTCGGCTCCGGCCTCATTGTCAGGCTTGCCGACCACGGCGATGCCGATCGGCCTCGGCAGCAGCGGGCTGCCGGTGGGCGTGCAGATCATGGGGCCTTTTCTGGAGGACCGCACGACGCTCGCGTTCGCGCAGCTCGTGGAGCGCGAGTTGGGCGGCTTCAGGCCCCCGCCCGGGTTTTCCTGAGAGCGGGGGAGCCCGAACGGCGGCTAGTGAGTTCCGCTCAGCGCGACCTGACCGGTCTCCAGCAGTGATTTGAGGTTGGAGAGAACCTTTGGCCAGCCGCCGGAGACTGCTTCGATGAACTTCGAGTCGTCGCGCTCCATCACGTGCGTGATGGTGAGCTTCACGGCGTCCTTCTCCGGCTGCAGCTCCATCGTGCAGCGCGAGTAACCCTCGGACTTCAGCTCGGGCCTGAATTCGTTGCGCCATTTGATGACCAGGCGTTTGTGCCGCTCGGCTTCGACCACCTCGCCGCTATCAGCGATGCGGCCGTCCGCGAAGACGAGCTTCCAGGCCGAGCCCGGCAGCCAGTCCGTCTCCGGATGCATGCCGAACCAGTACTGCCTCATGGTCGCCGGATCGGTCAACGCGGACCAGAGCTTCTCCGGCGTCGTGCGGATGTAGGTCACGTACATGTAGGTCGATCTATTCATCGCGCTCACCTTCCAGAAGTCTCTTCAGGTCGTGCAGCGCCTTGAGGCGCGGCTTCTCGAACTTGTGGATCCAGCGCTCGTAGATCTCCTGCAGCGGCACGGGATTGAGGAAGTGCAGCTTTTCCCGTCCCGCGCCGCACGGTCGCGAGGAGATTGGCCGCTTCCAGGATGCCAAGGTGCTGCGTGACGGCCTGACGCGTCATGTCGAGGTGCTTGCACAAATCACCGAGGGTCTGACCGTCATGGGCATAGAGGAGGTCGAGGAGCTTGCGCCGGCTGGGGTCCGCCAGCGCTTTGAACAGCAGGTCGGGGTCGTTCATCCGAGGATCCGAGGCCGGGAGAATAATAGGCAAGTAAATACTTGCATGTCAAGCAGCGAAGCGATACTTATGGTCGAGCACAACATATTGACGCAATTGGTACAATAATTCCCGCGTTGGGCCTGTAGCACAGCGGTTAGTGCAGGGGACTCATCGGGAAAGGTGCCTGTGCGCGGAAACGCGCACAGTGGACGGGATGAATTCAGGGGAACCTTCGAGCTGCGATCGCAAAGCGGCTCATGGCAATCCTGAGCCGAGCCGGCGGTACACCGCCGGAAGGTGCAGAGACTACCTGAGGGCTGCAGTGCCCTTAATGACAGGCAGGAGCATCCCGCACCCACACGGACGGAGTGTGTCGCCGACGGCGGCGACGCGCGCTGTTCACGGGTGAAGAGATAGTCCACTCCCGGCGGAAACGCCGGGGCAGAGTGAATCCCTTGGTCGTAGGTTCGAATCCTACCGGGCCCAAACCAATTCAGTAGATTTTCTCGACCGCGGATTTGAACGAGTAGCCTACGCCGCGCTCGGTGACGATGTAGATCGGCTGCGAGGGGTCAGCTTCGATCTTGCGCCGTAGACGCAGTATCTGGACGTCGATCGCGCGGTCGTACACTTCGTTGTCATATACGCGGCTCGCCTCGATCAGCTGATCCCGAGACATGACGCGCTGCGCGGACGCCAGCAGGGCGGCGAGCAGGTTGAATTCGCCGTTGG
Source organism: uncultured Pseudomonadota bacterium (assembly GCA_963726045.1). Classification (GTDB taxonomy): domain Bacteria; phylum Pseudomonadota; class Gammaproteobacteria; order Steroidobacterales; family Steroidobacteraceae; genus 13-2-20CM-66-19. Next base: position 10,175 of record CAVSAZ010000004.1, on the reverse strand, counting down.
TGAGATCGATGCGCTCGCCGGCCTTCCCGCTGAGGCGGCGCGTGCGCAGATTCAGTTCGAAGTCGCCGAAACGAAACGCACGCACTTCTCCTTCGCGGGCCTGTGTTGGGGTCGCCGCTCTGGCGCGCCGCAGGACCGAGCGGATCCGCGCCAGCAGCTCGCGCGGGCTGAAGGGTTTCGTCAGGTAGTCATCGGCTCCGAGCTCCAAGCCCATCACCCGGTCGGCCTCATCGCGAACGCCTGTCAGCATGATGATGGGGATGGCGGAGTCGCTGCGCAGGCGGCGCGCGATCGCCATGCCGTCCTCGCCCCCGAGGCGCAGATCCAAAACGACGAGATCGATGGCTGACTCGGCAAGGACGGCCGTCATTGCCTCACCGGTTGCGGCGACGCTGATACGCAGGCCGTTCTCGACCAGATACTCCGTCAGGAGCGATCGGATCGCGGCATCGTCATCGACAATCAGGATATGTGGCTGAATCGCTTCTGCCATGGTTGCCAATCCGGCCTACCGGCTCAGGCAACGCTACTATACCCCAGCAAGCGCATCGTGGACCGCGCCCAGGAGTTGTCTACGGGCGAGCGGCTTCGCCATCACGCGCGCGACGCCGAGCTCGCGGGCCAGCGCGCCGTTGGAGGACAGGCCCAGGCGGGCCTGGCTCGACAAGGCAACGATCGGTGCTCCCGGATGAACGCTGCGGACGCAATGCATCATCAGGTCGATCTCACGCTTCTGGCCGGAGACGCTGACGATGACGAGATCGGCGCGCGGCGTTCGACGATCTTGCGTCTTGGTCAGGTCTCCCACGACATGACCCGCTCCGCCCAGCCACTCGCAGAGGAGCCCGTACATCAGATCGTCGCTCTCGTAGGCTGCAATGATTGCCATGAGGACATATCACTCGCCGCGCATTGCAGTTCCATTTCGCGACGGCTACGCCGGATTACGGCTGTAACGCGCGCGGGTCAGCAGTCTCGCAAGAACTGCCGCCAGTTCCTGTCGCTGCAGCGGTTTGCGCAGTACTTCGCTGACCCCCGCCGCGGCGGCGCGCTCCGCCAGGTAAGGACCGCCGTGGCCGCTGATCAGCACGATGAGGGCGCCCGGATGGATCCTGCGAGATCTCGCGCGCCAGCTCCGTACCCGGCAACTCCGGCATCACCTCGTCCGTTAGCGACGACGTCGAAGCGGCCAGGGTCGGCGCGGAATGTGCGCAGCGCCTCAACGCTCGATTCGAACCCTACCGGCTCGTAGCCGAGCTCGGCGAGCGTCTCCTCAGCCAGTGACACGAGCGCCGGCTCATCATCGACGATCATGAGGGTCGCGCCATTCCCGCGGGGCAGCTCGACCGGCGCTGCAGGTGCGGGCCGCACGGCTTCGGTGCTGGCTGGCAGCCATATCTGAAAGGTCGTGCCTTCCCCGACCCTGCTGGCCACTTCGATGGAGCCGCCGAGGTCGGCGACGATGCCGTGAACGAGCGATAACCCGAGCCCGGTACCGGCTCCCACTGGTTTCGTCGTGAAGAAGGGGTCGAAGATCCGATCCTGAATCTGCGGTGGGATCCCGGTGCCGGTATCGCTGACCGTCAGACGTACATAAGTTCCGGGGGCAAGCCTGCCGCGCTTGAGAGCATGCGGCAGCGCAAGCTCGACCCGCTCGAGGACCATGCGCAGCACGCCTCCCTCGGGCATCGCCTGCACTGCATTCGTGCAGAGGTTCATGGTCACCTGATGCAGACGGGTCTCATCACCGATGACCGTCGAATCTGCGGCGCGCAGCTCCTGCTCGAGCCGCACCTGCGGCGGCATGGAAGCCCGCAGCAACTGCAGCGTCTCGGCAACCACGGGCTGGACGCGAACCGGTGCGCGCTCGGCGAGGCCGCTGCGGCTGAAGCCGAGGATACGGTCGACGAGCGAGCGGGCTCGCCCGGCCGCCTGCATGATGTGGTCGAGATGGCGCCGCAGCGCCGTGCCCTCCCGCGCCTGCTGCTGCGCCAGCTCGCCGTAGCCGACAATCGCGCCCAGGATATTGTTGAAGTCGTGCGCTATGCCGCCGGCCAGCGTTCCGATCGCCTCCATCTTTTGCGACTGCCGCAGCGCCAGATCCGTCTGTTCGACACGCCGCAATTGTCGGACCAACACTACGATCGTTGCGGAACCGAGCAGAACGAGGAGGAGCGTGCGTATCGCGCCGTGGATCGTCTCCTGCTCGACGCTCGCGAGCGCGATGGCCTCGCTGCGGGTAACGTCGACGATGAGCGGCATGGAAGGAACCGGCGCAACGGCGATGAATTCCCGTTGACCATCGACCGGGCTTCGTATTTCGGTCGCTATTCCCGGGGTCAGTGCCATCAGCGCTTCGAATCTGTGCCCGATCAGCCCCGGCTCGGCCGGACGACGCACCAGCAGTGTTCCGTCATTGCGCAGCAGCTCGACGGTGAACTGACCTCGGAGCATCACTGCCGCGTAGAGGTGGCTGAGGTCGGTGAAGTCGACAACTGCGCTCACGACGCCGGCGAATCGCCCCTGGGCATCGATGATCCTGCGGGAGACGATGACAACCGCACGCCCCGACGGCGTGACCAGGGGTGGGGTGATGAAGAGGCTCGCCGCGGAGCCCTGCTGTGCCACGAAGTAAGGCCGGTTGGAAAGATCCTTCCCAACCGGCACCGTGTCGTCCGAGGAGTACCTGACGATTCCGTGCGGATCGATGATCCGCACGGCGCGCACTTGCGGCACTCCGGCCACGCCTGCGGCCAGAGTCTGATCGATCTGCCCGGATGACAGCCCAGCGTGGTCCGGATACCAATGCGCGATCCGCGTGAGGAGGAGATCGGTTCCCGCCCAACTCCACGCGGTTTGCTCGGCCAGAGCGCTGGCGAGATTGGCCACCTCGCGATTCGTCGATATCACGACGTGCCGATATGCGCGCCAACCGTCGTACACGGAGGAGATCGCGAACGCCGCAATGATGATCGGTCCGAGCAGAATGAGGGCGGCACGCAGTCGCGCGTGCTCGCCCGTATCTGCCCCTGGTCGCAGGAGTCTGATCATGTAAGTTGCATACGTTCACGAGCCGCGAAGAATCGAGCGCGAATATCGTAAATCACCGGCGCGAGCCGCCGCCACCGTGGGAACCGCCACCGTGGGAACCGCCGCCATGGAAGCCGCCGCCGCGGAATCCACCCGCGCGGAAGCCGCCGCCGCCGCTGCGAAATCCTCCGACGCCGGCGCTCCTGAAGCCGCCGAATCTGGCGCCGCCACCCGCGGCGAATCCTTCGGGACGGAATCCGCCTCCGGCATGGAAGGCGCTACCGAAAGCGCCACCGCGGGCGAAGCCGCCGCCGTGAGCGAAGGTAGCGGGCCTGTGTTGCGCGAATGTCAGATCGTGCGCTACGTAAGGCCGATGGTTGAAGTACACGCCGCGACCGTGCCAATGCGGTCTCCAGTGATTCCAGCCCCAACCGTAATCGCCGAACAGGCCGACACCGACCCCGAAGCCGAAATAGATGCCCGGTCCGCCGATGAAGAGGCCTGAGACCGGTATCCAGCCGGGATAGAACACAACGGGTGCGCCGTAGCAGAGCCACGGGTCGTATTCGGGAACGTAGACGACGTCCGGGTCGGTCGGTTCGACGTCGATCGCCTGGTCGTCGTTCGAGACCATCTCCTGCGGGGTGCTCTTGAGGTTACCCGCCTGTTCGGCTCGCGCGCGCATCTCCTGAACGGCGCTCATCAGGGATTGCGAGTCGCGCATGTAGGCGCCGCCGAGCGAGGTCGTCCATGACAGGTTGCTGTCCATCATGGCCAACACCGAGGGGAACTGTGCCAGCGCTTTGACGCTGCCGGCCCAAGGCTGCGCATTCACGGCGTCTGCGAGGGCGTCCCCCTGTAATTCGGTATGCGCCTGCATCCAGCGGTCTGCCTCCACGACGTCTGTCGGGTAAGTCGAGGCAGCGAGAACTTCCGCAACCAGCTCGTCCGGATACAAGGCGATCGGTGCAACCAGTTGGTCGAGCTGATCGGGTGACAGTGCAGCCGCCACCTCCGTGGAGCGGTAGTCCGCCGCCGCTGCCGTCGCAATGCCTGCCGATTGCACGGTGGCGAGCGCGAGCAAGCCGCTGACGAGAAGCGGCAGGGCGCGGGTGAGCCGGGCTCGGGCCGGTGGTGCTGTTTCATGGTTCATGGCCGTAACCTCTGCAACGCGACGGTCTCTATCCCGTCCTATGACCCGGTGATGGTTGCGGGCGAGCGCTGCCGGCTCATTTCCGGGCAGATTTCATCTGTAATGGAGCATCGCGGAATTGATATCGCGCCGCGGCGGCCCGGCGCGATGCTGGTTTCGATCCCCCGATTCCTGGAGACGATTCCATGATTCACAAAAAGACATTAATGGCAGTCGGACTCATCGGCGCGACGCCGGGCCTCAACGGGCTGGCGAACGCTAATTCCCCGCCGCCCCCTGTACACCGGTTCGACTGGACCCTGACGCAGGCGCAACGGGCAGCCGGCCGCAGCCGCAAGCGTCGCTGGCAGCGGAGACCGTGACGGGCTGGACCAAGCCAATCGGCCTGCGACTCGCGGTTCGATGGTAATCGGCACCCGCGCCGGGTCGATCGAGAATACGAAGGACGCAACCATGATCCGTTCAGCCTCTGCGGCCGCAAGCCGTCGCAAACTCGCGGGTGCCGCGGTATTGGCATTCGCCACCGGTGGCCTGCTGCTCTCGTGGGTGGGCGCCCATGCCACATCCCCCGAGACGATCACGATCTCCGCTCCGGCCATCAAGGTCGCCAGCCGCCACACGCCCACGAAGGTTCCGCTCCCGCCGCGTCAGGCACGTTAGTCGCTACAGGGTGTCCGCAGGTCGGCGTCGGGCGCTAGGCTTGCAGGACGCGTGATCCTGCGCGGAGGCTTGCGTCCGTCCGGTTGCGCCCACGCCCAGGTAGCTCATGGCCAACCGGAGACTTTCCACTTACCGCGCCAAGCGAGACTTCGAGCACACCCGGGAGCCTTCGGGCGACGGGGCCGTACGCCCGTCGGCCCAGCTGCGGTTCGTGATCCAGAAGCACGCCGCTCGCCGACTCCACTATGACCTGAGGCTGGAGCTCGATGGGGTATTCAAATCGTGGGCCGTTACGCGCGGCCCATCACTCAATCCCGCCGATAAGCGGCTGGCGGTAGAAGTCGAGGATCATCCGCTCGAGTACGGCGACTTCGAGGGGACTATTCCAGCGGGGCAATATGGCGGCGGGACCGTGCAGATCTGGGATCGCGGCTATTGGATACCGCGCGGCAAGGGAACACCCGGGCAGGCTCTCGCGGCGGGAGAGCTCAAGCTCACCCTGGCGGGCGAGCGACTGCGCGGCGACTGGGTGCTCGTGCGGCTGCGCGACTCGCGTTCCGGAAAGCGTCCAAGCTGGCTACTCATCAAGCACCGCGATGACTCGGCGCGCTCGGGCAATGGCCTGCTGCAGGAAGACGATCGCTCGGTGGCATCGGGACGAACGCTCGAGGAAATCGCCGCCGGCCGCGGCCGCGGCCCGAAGCCGTTCATGAGACAGGGCCGCGCAACTGTCCGGCCCGATGCGGTCTGGAATTCCAACGCCGGTGGGCACGCCCGCATGCCGAAGTTCATCGAACCGGCGCTGTGTCGGCTGGCGCCACGACCGCCCGAGGAAGCCGGATGGGTACACGAGATCAAACTCGACGGCTATCGGCTGCAGCTGCGGGTGGCAGGTGGGCGCGCCGAGCTCTTGACGCGCAAAGGTCTCGACTGGACCGAACGATTCGCTGCAATCGCCCGCGCGGCGGCGGCGCTGCCGGATTGCGTGATGGACGGCGAGGCGGTTGCTCTCAATCACGGCGGCGTGTCGGATTTCTCCGCTCTGCAGGCCGCCCTCTCCGAGGGACGCGACGCGGCACTGATTCTCTTCGCGTTCGACCTCATGTATCTCGCGGGACGCGACCTGCGGTCGGCGTCGCTCGAGGAGCGCAAGCAGGAGCTGGCGAGAGTGTTGCAAGCGCTGCCGAAGGCGAGCCGCGCTCGGATACGCTATCTCGAGCATCTCACCAGCGCGGGCGCCGCCGTGCTGGAGTCGGCATGCCGGCTCTCACTCGAAGGAGTGGTGTCGAAACGCCTCCAGGCTCCCTACGAGTCGGGCCGCACCGGCAGTTGGATAAAATCCAAATGCCGCGCCGGCCACGAGGTGGTGATCGGCGGCTGGACGTCGGAGGGCGCCAGCCTCAGCTCACTGATCGCTGGCGTTTACCGGGGCGGCCGCCTCGTGCCCGTGGGGCGTGTTGGCACGGGCTTCAGCGCCGCGAAGGTGCGGCAGCTCATGCCGCGGCTGAAGAAGTTGGCGCGCAAGGAAAGCCCGTTCAGCACTCGCGTGGCGGTGCCCTCGGGGCGGCAGATCCACTGGCTCCAGCCGCGGCTCGTGGCGGAGATCGAATTCGCGGGCTGGACGGAGGGTGGTAACATCAGACAGGCGGCGTTCAAGGGCCTGCGCGAGGACAAGCCGGCGCGGGAAGTGCAGGCTGATACGGCGGCTGCGATCGAGGCGGTAAAACCCATGACTCCCAGAACGGCTCACGGTCCCCGCGGCGGCCATGGCAGAGGCGTCCCCGAGCCGACACCTGGCGTGACGATCTCCAACCCCGACAAAGTGATGTGGCCGGATGCGGGCGACGGCCGGCCGGTCACCAAGCGCGAATTCGCGGATTACCTGCTCGCTGTCGGCGACTGGATGCTGCCGCACATTGCGGGCAGACCCTGCTCCCTGGTGCGCTGCCCGGACGGCATCGACGGCGAGCGATTCTTTCAGCGTCATGCCATGCGCGGTCTCTCCAGCCTGATCAGCCTGGCGCGGGTCTCCGGGGACCGTCAGCCCTACGTCCAGGTGGATCGCCTCGAAGGACTTGCCGCGCTGGCGCAGATCGCCGCGCTGGAACTGCATCCCTGGAATTGCGCTCCCGCACGCACCCGAGGTGCCCGGCCGCCTGGTGTTCGATCTCGATCCGGCGCCGGACGTCGGGCTTCGACGCAGTGATCGACGCAGCGCGCGAGGTGCGTGAGCGGCTCGAGCGAGCTGGGACTCGAGAGCTTCCTCAAGACGACCGGCGGCAAAGGGCTGCATGTCGTGACGCCCTTCACCCAACCCCGCAAGGGCGACGCTCGACTGGCCGCTGGTGAAATCCTTCGCCCAGCAGCTCTGCGCTCGCATGGTTGCGGACAGTCCGCAGCGATACGTCCTCAACATGGCGAAGCGCGCGCGGACCGGCCGCATTTTCCTCGACTATCTGCGCAACGATCGCACGGCAACCGCGGTAGCGCCGCTCTCGCCGCGCGCGCGCGCGGGCGCGACGGTGTCGATGCCGCTCACCTGGCGGCAGGCGCGCGAGGGCCTCGATCCTGCCAGGTTCACCCTGCGCACGGCGCGGGCGCTGCTGGAACGCAGCGGCGCCTGGGAGCACTACGCCGAATCTGCGCGGCCTCTTTTGCCCGCGATCGAGACGACTGGCGGGCGATGCGCGCCGCCCTGGTCGCGCGCCGACGCGCAAGCCTGCGAAAGCCCGGCAGACGTCGACCGAAGGGCGATTGCAATGAATGGCATCGACGTGACCGAGCAGACGGCGCCGACGACGCGGGAGCCGGTGAAGACGGGCACGCGCTGGGGTCGCTGGAGTGGGAAGTGCAGCGGCGCATCGTGGTGGAGCGCGCGCTCGCGGATCGCGACCGCGAGCTCAGCGATTTCCTGGAGAATGCGCTCGAGGGTCTGCTCAAGGTTGGGCCCGACGGCACCGTCTTCTGGGTGAACGGCGCCGCGCCTCGAGCTGTTGGGTTGCGACGGCGCGCAGTGCGTCGGCCGGTCGATCGAGGAATTTCATCGTCGACCCGGATGATGCCGCGGAGTCGCTGCGGCGGCTGCTCGCGGGCGAAAACCCTGCGCAACCACGCAACCGCGCTGCGTCGCGGCGACGGCTCGGTGCGCCACGTGCGGATCGCCGCCAACTCCCACTGGGATGCGGGCAAACTGATCCACAGCCGCTGGTTCGTGCGCGACGTCACCCATGAGCGGCTGGCGGAGAGCGCCCGCGCACATCTCGCCGCCATCGTCCAGTCTTCCGATGACGCCATCGTGAGCAAGACCCTGGAGGGCATCATCCGCTCCTGGAACCGGGCCGCGGAGCGTCTGTTCGGCTATACCGCCGAAGAGGCGGTCGGGCAGCCCATCACGCTGATCATTCCTGCGGAGCGCGTGCAGGAAGAGCAGGAAATCCTGGAGAGGCTGCGCCGCGGCGAGCGTATCGATCACTTCGAGACCGTGCGCGTCGCCAGGAGCGGCCGGCGCATCGATGTCGCGCTCACCATCTCTCCCATCCGCAACGCCAACGGCGTGATCATCGGCGCCTCGAAGATCGCCCGCGACATCAGCGAGCGCAAAGGCATCCGAGCAGGCCCAACAGCGCACCATCGGCGAGCTCCGGCGGGCCGAGGAAGCGCTGCGCGAGGCGGACCGGCGCAAGGACGAATTCCTCGCCGTGCTGGCACACGAGCTGCGCAACCCGCTGGCGCCGATCCGTTACGCGGTCGCGATGGCGAGGAAGGAAGCGCAGGCCCGAGGCCGAGCGGCTGCAGGCTCAGGCCATCATCGAGCGCCAGGTCGAGCACATGGGCCGACTGCTGGACGACCTCCTCGACGTGTCGCGAATCACGCGCGGCACGCTCATTCTGCGGCGCTCGACGGTCGACCTCGCCGCGGTCGTGGCCGCCGCGCAGGAGACGGCGCGGCCGCTCATCGAGGCCCGAGGGCACATCCTGCTGGTGCAGCTCCCGGCGGAGCCGTTGCGGCTGGTGGCCGACCCGGTGCGGCTCGCGCAGGTGCTCGCCAATCTGCTGATCAATGCCGCCAAGTACACCGATCGCGGCGGCCGCATCGAGCTCGAGGCGAACGCAAGGGCGGCGAGTTGATCATCGCGGTCCGCGACAACGGCATCGGCATCTCGGCCGAGATGATGCCGCGGGTGTTCACTCTGTTCGCGCAGGCATCGCCGGCCCTGGAGCGCTCCGAAGGCGGCCTCGGCATCGGGCTCGCGCTGGTGCGCGGATTGCTGGAGTTGCATGGCGGCCGCGTGAGCGCGCACAGCGGCGGCGTCGGCCAAGGTAGCGAGTTCCTGGTGCGGCTGCCGATCGGAAGCCCCGGGGAGCCGAAGGCGTCTGCCACGAGCAGCGCGCCGGCATGCGCCGCGACGAAGCGCGCTGCGGGTGCTGGTCGCCGATGACAATCGCGACAGCGCGGAGACCTGCGCCGCCCTCCTCGAGGCATCCGGTCACGAGGTCAGCGTCGCACATACGGGACGCGAGGCTTTCGACCTCGCCTGCCGGCTGCGGCCCGATGCGCTGCTGCTCGACATCGGGATGCCGGAGCTCAACGGCTACCAGCTCGCGCAGCGCATCCGAGGCAACGGACTGGGGGCGCCGGCGATGCTGATCGCCATCACCGGCTGGGGCCAGGAGCAGGACAAGCGGCGGGCGCGGGCGGCCGGCTTCGACCAGCACCTGACCAAGCCCATCGATCCCAACGGCCTCGAGGCGCTGTTGCAGAGGGGTGCGGCGCGGCAGCGACAGCCGCGAGACGCTGGCTGAAGCACGGCCGTGGCCGGAATAACTGGCCTTCGGTCGTGCGCAATGGCGCAAAATCGGGGCACTGGCCGTCGCAAACGAATAACCAGCTGAGGAATGACATGGCTACCAAGCTCGAGAAGACCCTGAAGCGCGAGATCGATGTGGACGGCAAGGCCTACATGCTGGCCATCTCCCCCGAGGGTCTGAAGGTCACCGAGAAGGGCAGGCGCAAGGGGCAGGAGCTGAGCTGGAAGGGCCTGCTCAATGGCCAGGCCGCGGCGCCCTCGGCGCACGCTCGGCGGCGGGATGGAGACCGAGACCGAGAGCGAGAGCGCGGCCGAAGAGTAGGCCGCTACCGCAGACAGCCGGTGATCGGCGCCCGGGGCTTGATGGTCTTCATGCAGACCGTGGTCTCGAGCTTCTGCACGCCCGGCATGCGTCGGATCTCCATCCGCAACAGCTGATCGAGCTGCGCGATCTCGCCGACCAGCACGTGCATCAGGTAGTCCGCCTGACCGGCGGTCGTGAAGCATTGCAGCACGGATGGATG
>CAVSAZ010000003.1:117500-592086 GCA_963726045.1 uncultured Pseudomonadota bacterium | reverse complement strand
ACGAGCTCGCGATGGGGTGGCGGATAAGAGCCACAGCGCCTGACTGGCGCACTCGTCTCGGAGGATTGCGGTGCGACCGTCTATGCCTACTCACGAACCGGTGTGGCCGAGCGCTGTGGGCCATTCGGCTCCGACGCCGTTCGGCTGGGCTCTCGCCTTTCCCGCGGCAGCTCGATCCCTCGCTCGATCGCCAGCGCGAGAGTGTCGCGCACCGCCGCCTCGAAGGTCTCGCGGGTCTTCGGGTTCTCCCAGCGGTCAACTGGCGTACTGATGTGCGGTATCCAAGAGCCTGTACGCGTCAGCGAGCTCCTTGTGATTGGTCGACTGCCTCGCGTCGGGAGAGTGTGGGGTCGCGCAGCGCCCGCGCAGCGGCGGCGCGCAGATCGAAGTCCTCGAGCTTCTCGATGACCCAGTGCGGCCTCGGCGTTCCGTCTGGCGGGTGGCGACGACCAGCCCCTCGGCGTTGCGAGTGCGCGTGATGAAGGAGACCGGAGCTAAGTTGTTCTCGCGGATCCCGATCGCATCGCCAACCTGCGGCTGGGTGCGTGACTTCGCGAGCGCCCGCTCGAGCCCCCTCCCCCAGATCGTCCGCTCGCCATCGTCCGTCAGAATCTTCACGAAATAGGACGGGTGCCCGCGCGGATGGAATTCGTGCGGGGCGCGGCCGTGATTCAAGAGCTTGCCCACGGTCAGACGATCGACCGGCGGCCGGGGCGACTGCCCCGGCGCGGCGGCGCTGCGCGGCGCTCCCGGTGAGGCGGCCCCGGAAGCCGGGCTTCTCGGGGGACTGGAACGCTCGGTCGCCATGAGAGGAAGACCCGTCCCTTACGCCCGAGCCGGACCCGGCTCGCGCTCGAGCGGCTTTCTCTCAGGCACGCGACCCGCACGGTCGCGAAGCCGCACGGGCTGCAGCGGCTCCCCCCGCGCGACCGAATCCGCAAGCGCCGCACGCACCAGAGCGACGAATTTCTCGCGATCCTCGGGGTCGCGAATGCGACGGGCGGCGAGTTGCGCGGCGTGCAGCTGCAGGTACGTCCCGACGAGCTCGGGGTGCTGGCGCACGGCCTGCCGCCGATCGACGTTCGGGTCCCGCAGAACCTCGGCGGCTGCCGCGCGCGCCTCGAAGAACTCGCGTTTCTCGACCACCCAGCGATTGCGGGTGCGCCGACTTCCCGCTCGCGAAATCACCCGCCCGTCAGCGTCCCGGTCGCGTCGCTGGACAGTGACCCGATCCGCACCCGTGCGGCGCATCGCGATCTCATCCCCAATCTGCGGCTGGGTGAGGGACTGCTTCATCGCGCGCTCGAGATCCTTTCCCCAGATCGTGCGCTTGCCCTCCTCCGTACCGAGCTCGATGAAGTACGACATCGATTCGCGCGGATCGAACCGATAGGACTCCCGGCCATGGTCGATGAGCTTGCCGACGATGAGAGCGCGCGCACCTTCGGCGCAGTGCGGATCTTGGCGGCACCGGAAGTGCGGCGCCTTCTCTCACGGCCGATTCTCGATTCCGGCCCGCTCCCAGGGACTCGAAGCTCCATCTGTGTGCCATCGGCCTGGCGCGCGCGCGCGCGCACCATGGCCGCGCGCTCGGGCGCTGAGGGCTTATAGCCCCGCACATCGAGACCCGCGAGGCGCCCCTGGCGCCAGGCCTCCCGCCGGAAGCGCTCCGTCCCGCCAACGGTGATCTCCTCCCAACCGCGCGTCCGCGCAATCTCTACGAGGCTGCGGACGACCTCCGTGTTCTCGCTCCCTGTCGTGAGGCGCTTCCCATGATCACGGAACGCTGGCGCGCCGTCCGGGAAATAGAACCTCCGCTTGTCTTGCACGAACCGATCGCGGACGGACTGCGGCAGAGCCCAGGGGTCGGCAGCTCCCGAGCCCGGGGAAACGGCAGGCTTCGCGGCGCTTGCGGCGGGTGATTGAGTCTCTCGGGGCCGACTTCGGATCGCTCTCCCTCTTCGCTGGCGATGGCGCTCCCGCGCGCGGCTCCTGACCCGTGCGGTCACGCGACTCGCCGCGCCCGGATGGAATTCGCCTCTTCCAGCTCCGGCCGAGCAAGCGGGCGCGAGAGCGCGCTCGCGCGCGGCCCCGTTCTCCGCATCGGAGGCCGGTGCTCTTGACTCACGGTGCCGCCTGCTTTCGGTGTCTCAGCGGCCATGGAGGGCTCCTATCGCTCGAGCGTATCGAGAAAATCCGTGACGGCCGTCTGCAGCTCCTCGCGGAGTGAGCGGGCCTTCGTGCTCGGGGATCTCAACGCGCGAGAAATCCGTCTCGAAGTCCTCGAGCGTCAAGGTGTCGGCCCGGTCGATATCTTCGACACTCGCCTCATGAACGCGAGGCGAGGTGTCCGCGCCATCCGTGTTGCGGCGCCCCTGGCGGCGTGTCGCTCCCAGCATCGGGAACACTCGATCTGTCGGAATCGAGCTGGCTCCGCGGCGGCCTCGCGATGCGGGTGAGCTCCCGTCCCGGCGCAGCTCGATGGCGGGCACGACAGGCGGCTTTCGAATGCGATTGCGAAGCGCCGGCACGCGGTAATACCGGATCTTCCGGCAGAGGATGGGCGGGGTGTCCTCGGTGAAGACGATCTCTTCGGACTTGCCAAGGGACCGTGACCTCCTGCGGCAGCATGAGCGGACGCCTCTGCTCGCTCACACTCACCGAGCGCTGCGCGGCCCGTCTTGCCATTCGAGAGCTCCCAGACCGGCTTCGAGTGGGTCTTCACCTTCACGGTCGTGAAGCCGAGCTCGTCGGAGATCTCCTCGCGCATCGGCCATGTCCTTCGGCTGGAAGTACGATGCGTGCCGGCGAGGCTCTTCAACATCGTCTCGCGAGCCATCCTCCCCGTAGATCTCGCGCAGCTGCGCGGGCGTCTGCATGATGAGCAGCACGCGCACGTTGTAGCCGGGCAGATAACCGCTCGCCTCCGCCATGATCGGAATGCGCCCGAGCGCCGGGAACTCATCGAGCACCATCAGCACCTGGTACTTGAGCGCCGGGTTGTGCTCGGGCAGCGCTCGCGTCTGAAGCCCGATCGCCTGCTGGAAGAAGAGATTCAAGCACCGGCCGCAGGCGGTGCAGGTCATTCGGGATTGACGCCGACGATAGATCGACATGGGCTGGCGCCGCAGCTCGCGCAAGTCGAAATCATTGGCCGAGGTCGCCGCATCGAGGATCGGGTTCAGCCACAGAGTCGAGCCGCGAGGTGAAGGTCTTGCGGATGGAAGCTCGCGGTCTACGGGCGCCAGATCGATGACATCGTAGAGCGCCCGCACGCACTGCGGGGAGAGCGGATGAGCTCCCGCTGCTCCGCCCCTCGATGACCCGCTTCCAGTGGTGCCCGAACCCTCCTCATCATCCGAGGCCATGCCCTGGCGCAGATCTCACCGATCGTCTTCGGCAGCGAGGGCGTCTCGAAGAGATAGAGCGCAATCCCGAGAAAGAGCGAGCGGGCGCGATGGCAGTCCAGAAGGGATCCGACGTTCGGCGGATCCGGATAGAACATGTTCGGCGATGCGCTGCAGATCGCTCACGCGCTGCCCGGGCGCTTCGGGCCACATAGACGAACGGATTCCAGCGGGCCGTGCGGCCGTCCTCGGCGAAGCGGATCGAAGAGAAACGTCTTCTGGCCGGCTCGCTGCCGAAAGCCCGCCGTCAGCGTCCAGTTCTCGTTCTTGATGTCGACGCAGACGACCGATCCCGGCCAGTTGAGGAGATTCGGCATGACGACGCCCGACGCCCTTGCCGGCCCGGGGCGGCGCGGCGAGCGCCACGCCCTGCTGGCCCGGAAGCATCAGGAATCAGCGCCAGGGCCCCAGCCCCAGCGTCCCAAGAGGATCCCGTCCCCATCGAGCAAGCCCGCGCTCGAGCATCTCCCGCCGGGTCGCAAAGCGCGCATCGCCGTGCAGCGACGCGCCGCGGCGCAGCAGCACCGCCAGCGCCGAGAGGACCACGACGAAGGACCGCCAGACCGAGCAGACCTCGAGCCGCCGGCGCACGGCCTGCGCTGTCGCCGTAGTAATAGGCATAGCGCAGCACGGTCAGCGGACTCGCCTGCGCGCGGATCGAGCCGCAGCGACCACAGGAAGAGAAACCCCGCGAGGTACTGCGCAAGGAGCAGCGCCACGAGACCCGCGGCCGTGATCTTCACGGCGCGGCGCGAGCTCCGCGCGTGCGCGCTTAGCGCGCGGCTGCCAGGCTGCGGCGTTTGCGTTGCGGGGTCATACCAGATCTCTCGAATGAAGCGCTCATGGCGCTCCACGCCGAACTGGATGACGATGTCGACGAGGAGATAGAGCAGATTCTTGATGTCCGCGCGCGGCAAGCTCCTGGCCCGCCCGGCTTTGCTTGACGAGCAGCACCAGCTGCTCGAAGGCGAGCTCCGCGCTCGCCGCGTGGATGCTCGTGATCGAGCCGGGGTGCCCGGAGTTGACGTTGCGCAGGTAGTCGAACGCCTCCTCGGCGCGCAGCTCCGCGAGCAGAATCCGATCCGGCTTCATGCGCAGGCAGGACTCCAGCAGCTGCTTGGGCGTCACGCGCGCCAGACCCTGATCGTCCTTCGAGTAGAAGAGCCGCACGTGATTCGGATGCCGATCGAGCACCAGCTCCTTGGCATCCTCGATGGTGATCAGCCGCTCCTCGCTCGGAATCTCGCGGATCAGCGCCTTGGTCCAGGTCGTCTTGCCGGAGCCCGTGGGGCCCGAGACCAGGATGTTCTTGCGCGACTTCGACGGCCAGGCGCATGAACGCCTCGTAGTGCTCGCGCTCGAGCAGCCGCAGCAGCTCTGTCTCCGTCGTCATCGAGCGCATCGCTCGCGCGCCGCGCGTGGGCGAAAGATCCCGCTGGCGCGCGAGCTCCTCGATCGACCAGACCTCATCCGAGGGCCGGCGGATCGTGATCGCCACAGCACCCTGGCGTCGTGGCCGGCGGCAGCACGATCTGGATGCGCTCACCGCTCGGGAGCGAGGCGGACAGGAGCGGGGATTCCTCATCGATCCGCTGCCGGGTGGAGTTCGCGACGAGCTTCGCGAGCCTCCGGCACCAGTCGAAGTCCGCAAACGGGCAGGCTCGCGCTGCCAGCCCGCGCGGGTCTCGATGAAGGCCTCGCCGGGGCGAGTTGATGCAGAGCTCCGTGACCTCGGGATCGGCGAGCAGGGGCCGCAGCGCCCGCAGCGTCAGCTCGAGGGCGGAGGACTCGACGCGACCGGATCGCAGCGGCGGCCGCGATCGCGGCTGGCGCTCGCCCGTCACGGCGAGCATCCGGCGCTGGTGCGGCTCGGCGTCGCAGTTCATAGACCGACCGGAAATCCACATCGCGCGCGACCAGCACCTGGATGCGATCGCCGTTCGCACGTGACCGTCGGCGGAATGTTGATCGTGCTCTTGAGGACCTCCGTCATGACGTCCTGCGGAGCCCGAGGGGTTGTAGATCACCGTGCCGCCGTTGTTCGTGCGACTGCACGGCCGCCTGCACGCCGCCATCGATCACGGAGATCAGAATCGCCGCGCCGAAGCGCTGCCAGAAGTGCCGATTCGACCTTGCCCGGGAGTCCCGAGCGCCCGAGCTCATCGGTGCCGGGCGAGGCGAGCGGCACGACGACGCCGGTGGGCGTCCGCGCCTCGGTCCAGAGCACGAAGACGCCGCGCCTGCCCTGCTGCACCTGCCCGCGGGTCTCGCCCGACGAGCTTCGTGCCGCGCTCGAGCAGCACGACCGTGCCATCGGCACTGAAGGTATCGGTCGCCGTGATGCAGGTCGTCATGCCCGGGCAGCGTCGAGTCGATCGCCGTCTCGAGCGTGCAATCGATGAAGGCGCCCTTGGGAGCAGCAACGCTGCGGTCGGCAGCACCGTGGCCGCACGGCCGGCGTGATGCTTGGCGCAGCAGCGTTGCAGTGACCGTCACCGCGCTGCCGGCGCGAGTCTGGCCGCGGCGGCTCGGCGACTGCCGACCGAGGGCGGCCTCGACATCGATGTCGGCGCCGCTCCCGCACGCTCTGCCGAGATCCCGGCCCGGAGGCTGAGCGAAACCGGACCTGCCGAGCAGCCGATCCAAAGAGCTGCGTCCGGCGGCTTCACTGGCGAGCAGTCGCAGGCCGGCTGGCCGCCGGCGTTGAAGCGCGCGAGCGTGATCCGCCTGAGTCCATGCCGCCGTCGCCGCAGGACTCGGGCAGCTCGGGAGGGCGGTCCGAAGACGCTGCTCGGCAAGGGTCGGCGGCGCCGCTGCGGCTGCGGCCGCAGCCGCAGCGCTCGGGGCACTGAACGATCCCGAGTGGCGGCAGCGGCACATCGCCCGGCCTGCGTGGCGCTGCGGCCGTTGCGCGCTCTGAGCCGCGTGCGCGCTGCGCGCGAACGTATGCGCGTAGTACCAGCTCGAGCAGCCCCAAGTCCGAGCGCGCACATGAGCCCCGATGGCCAGAACGTTGCTGATGCGCGACTGCAGCGAGCGCGCCCGATTGACGGAGCGATGCCGCGCTCGCCCGCCACGCTCTGCGGCTTCTCGGGGCGTGCGCCGCGCCGGGTCCGCTTCGGCGCTCGGCCGAGGCGCCTCATCGATGCACGAGCTGCATGCCGCTCTCGTCTGAGGAGGACCTCATTCGAAACCTCATGGCGCCTCACCTCCGCTTGAGCGCCCTGCGCGTGACTCTTTCGACGGCGGAGAGACGGTCTCGGAGGTGAGCCGCTCGCCACCGCCGGTGAATGCCTTGTTGATGATGCAACCGGTCGAGCTGCCCGCGCCGCAGCACGAAACGCCGTGCCACGCGCTGCATGACCATGTCGCCTTGGCTCGACGCTGAAGTTGACGAGCGATTCCGTGCCGTCATCGTTGCGCACGAAGATCGCGGGCAGCTCCGCTGCGCGCACCGAACTCAAGCCACGTCCGCACGCCATCATCCCAGGCGGCGATGCGGCTTTAATTCCGGCCGGCCGCAATACCAGTAGTCGTAGTTGCGGCGGCCGGCTCCTCAGCGCGCTCGCGCGAGCGCGCCCGCAATCTGCTCGGCGGCAAGCGGCAGCCGCTCTGTCGCGTCGGTTCTCGCGGGTAGAGAAGCGCACCGCGAACATCACCTCGCCCAATGCCGGATCCGGCGGCCCGGGCAGAGACCGAATACTCGAACTCGTACTGCCGGCGATTGGTCGAGCACCGTCGAGATTCGTCTGGACGCAGGCGACCCGGGGCTTCAGGAAAAGATGATTGCCCCTGCGCCTGAAACGAGATCCCGTCCGATATCGCCCGCCGGCGAGGCCCGCGAAGCCTCATCGCGCCGCGAACTCAGATGTCGATCTGATAGCCGACATAGCCATACAGCCGATAGACCTCTCCGCACTGTACGGCGCGACTCGGATGCGGCTGTCCACAACGCCTCGCGCCGGCACCCAGTTGGCTGAGCGGGCGGGGTGGTCGGCGACTGTGCGCACCGCAGAGCACGAAACGCGCTGAGCAGCGACAATCGCGAGGTGCGCTTTCGAAGCGCCGACTGCCGTCCGCATCTCGATGGCATAGCCGTAGTTTGCGGCATTCATGGGTGCCCTCCGTGGCTGGAGCTGCGTCGGCGCGGCCGGACGCGGCCGGCCGTGGGCGCCGCGGACCGATCGGACAGCACCTCGGGCTCGCGGGTCGAGACTCGACGACCTTGAAGCCGAGCGGATTCCAGCGCCGCGACCTTGGGGTCCGTCGAGGGCGAGACGTACGCGTATTCGGACGGTGGCGATCCAGTGACGGTACGCCGCTCCTCGTCATTCCGCCTTGGCCGCTCGATCGTGAGATATCGGACCTGCGCGAGATCCTGGATCGCCGCTCGCGCGCTTGAAGAAGCTCACGTCCTCCACCTCGCACACTGACGCGTGCTACCGTCCTTGTGCACATTGAGCGGCGACTTGCGGATTGGAGGGATTCCAGCGCGCATACCACGCCTCGTTCTCTTGGGGCGTCTGAAATGCCCCGCACTCCTCGTAGTCGCTCTCGGCCGTCGCGATATTGAACCGCTCGCAGACCGTGATGTAATGAGTCGAGAAAGTACCGCGTGACCGCCTCGGTCATCGTGGCCTTGCCCGGTGTAGACCGGCACCACATCGACCAGACCCGTCGTGCTGTCCACACGAATGACGATAGGGCTCGACCCGCTTCAATGGCATGAGCAGCATGAGCGCAACCGCGAGGAGCACGACGCCGAGCCACCCGCCGCCGGCAACGAGCCAGCCCATGCGCGCGCTCCGCCGGGCCTGCGCGACGCGATCCAGTCCCAGGACGCCGCTTCCGCGAAATAGGGCTCGAGCGCGCGGTCCCGGCTTCATGGCGGCTCTCCGGGCCGGGTCCGTCGCGCGGCGCTGGTGCGCAGGGCGCTTCGATCTTGGGCGTCGGCGGATTGATCGCGCGCCGATGCGTTCGCTCGCACGTTGACCGGTGCGGTCCTCCGCGATGGCGCAGCTCGGCACGTTGATCGGCGTCAAATGCCGATCGCAGCGCACGGCCTGGTGCTGCAGCCGGTGAGCAGACACGCGCACGCGACCATAAGCGTCTCATGTGAGTTTCCTCCGTCATGAGGCTCGAACCTGGTTGTGACCTTTCAGCCTGCGCCAGCCGGCGAGCACATCCCCGCCGGGTGTAGTAGCCGGCCTTGCGGCTCAAGGGATCCCAGCGCGTGGTCTCGCGATCCGAGAGCCCGCGCGTGAACTGGCCGTGCGTAGCGAGTGGCCTTCCCAAGCCCCAGGCGAGCGCGGCGCTCACGATCCCGAAGGAGGAGAGCGCCAGCCCGCTCGCAAGGCCCGCCGCCATCGGCATGACCTGGCGCATGATGAGGAACGTGAGTCCCGCTGCCATACACACCCGCACGGCCTGCGCGATCTGAATCCCCCCGCCCGTGCTCGCCGCCGCTGAGCCGCGGCCGCCGACAACATGCCAGCATGAGTGCGGCGACGAGCACGGTGAGAATGGTGATGAAGGCGTAATTCGCGAGCTGCGCGATCCACGCCTCGAAGAAGCGCTTCGTGGAGTCAAAGAGGAGGAGCGCGATGAAAAGCGGCCCGAGCGCCAGCAGCACCGAGAGCGCAATTCGCGAGAGCGCGAGCAGAAACATGGTGTAGACCGCCGTGATCGCGACGAGCACGATACACCGCAACAGCCGGCGACGTAGTACGAGAAATCGCCGTGGAAGACGCTCGCCCTTCGCGAGCAGGAGCCCGGCGGCATCCGCCCCCTGATCCATGATCTGATCGATGATGTCGACCGGGTCGTACGCGCGCCGATGACGCGGCGGCGAGCTCCGACGGCGCATTGAAGAACGTATCGACGATGAGGCGTCTGTAGAGCCACAGGTGCAGCGCCACGCCGAGAATCACCGCCAGCACCACGATCGCTTGACGCCCGCGATGAACGGCTCCTCGATCTGGCCGGTGAGCTGCAGGTACCCCCAGATCATCACGTACACGACCCCCAGGTCACCGCGACGGGCTCGAGCGCTCGCGGCGATCAGCGCGGTGTTCGTCGCCGATGTAATTCGCGAGGAGCGAGATGAGCCAGGCGTTGAACTGTCCAAAGAATCCCATCGTGGTGACCCTACTTCGGAGACTGCCGCTTTCGACCGAGGCAGCCAGCGCTCTTCTTCACGCTGGCCGCCGCAATGGGAGGAAACTGCATCGGCGGCAAGATGGCGGAACGATCCGAATCCTGCGATCGCTTCCGCTTGCTTGCATTCACGCACTCCGGGGTTTTCCCTAGACGTTCCCGGATCGTCCGCGCAGCGCTTGTCAGAGCTCTCCCGCTCGTTGCGGGTGCGCCTGAAAGTACGACACCGTCCGCGCCGGCATGGAAGAGCCACAGCGCTGCACGCGATGAGCGGCTGGCACCATCGCGAACCACAGTCCGCGCTTCGACGACGACTTCGCTTCCATGGTCATCTCCAGTGATAGGATGATGGCCTTTCAGAACTGAAGCGGCGGGAGATCGCGGCAAGAGCCGATGTCGGAAATCGCCTGCTCACGCGCGCGCTCGTCGTTGGCTTGGCTCTGGGCGAGTGCAAGCTGATAGAGCACGCCCATCTTGATCTCATCGTTCTGCAAGCATCGCCTCCTCGGCGCTGATGCGGGCTTGCAAGATCGAGAGCGCCCTTCTGGTCCGTCGCTCTTCGGAATCGCTGCGATCAGCTGCTGAAGCGATGTGAATCGCGCACTCGTCGTCGAGAGCGCCTGCTGCGTCATCGCCTGAAGGAGCGCGGTCGAACTGCGATCCGCCTGCAATTGCGCCTGCTCCGTCGCGCGAGAGCGCGGCGACCTGCTGCAGGGGTCAATACGGCATTTGCGGCGACTTGGCTCTGCACCGACGAGGCAAGCGCCCATAGGCGCCGCCTGAGCCCGGCAGCACCCCTTGAAGCTGGGCCCAGTCGGTGGGCAGGTAATTGCGGTTCTGCCCTGAGAGGAGTTGATCCATCCCGCGATTGCCGGTGATGGCCGCGTACTCGCTTCTGCGCCTGGGAGAGCTGCTGCTCGGCGGTCGTCAGCTCCTGGCGAAGGATCGACTGACCTCCTGGATGAGCTGAGTTGATCGCGCCGACATCGATCACCGCCCATTGCGCGTGCGCGGCCGGCGCCCAACCGAGCGACAGAAACGGAACAAGGCACGAGAAGCCTAAAGGACCATGGTTTCATTGCGCTCTCTCCCCGACGAATTACTGCCAGGACCTAAGCGACAGTGCTGCTCACGCCGTCGCACGGCTCTCTCCGATGAATCGCTCGAGCCACGCGCGGGTTCTGGCCCCGTCTCCTCCATGATCCGGTGCAGGCGCTCCACCGTGCTCGCGCGCCCCGAGATCACCGCGAGCTCGCCGTCGAAGCCTTTGAGATCCAGCTGGCAGACGATGCTGTGATGCCCTTGCTTCACGAGGAACATGCGCGCGCCGGGCTCGAGCTGTTCCTTGATCAGCCGAAATTCGCGCTCGGTGAGCCCGAAGCCTTGCGATGTACTCCTCGTCGATTGCGTCGGGATTCGGGAAGAAGATCTTGGTCGGCGTCTGCTCGATGATCGTGCGGCTGATGGGGCTCTCGAGCACATCGCTCGCGCTCTGCGTCGCAAGCGCACATGACGCCGTTCAACTTGCGCCAGGTCTTGGGTCCATCCTTCGCGAACTGCTCGAACGCGGGATCGGCGAGCAGCCGCCAGAACTCATCCACCCAGCAGACGAGCTGCCGCCCGTCGAGGAGCTCCCGCACGACGTGGAAGAGATAGAGCGTGACCGGCGAGCGCATGCTTCTCGTTATCGAGAAACTCGGTGACGTCGAACCCGATCGTCGTCTGACGCGTCGAGTCCCGGGACGATGAGGTCTTCGAGGGTTGTCGAACACCCACGCGTACTCGCCTCGCGTGCCCTCGCACCAGCGCGCGAGCCGCGCATGAATGCCCTCCGGGTCCGTCGCATCGATGAACTCGATCAGCCGCGAGAGCCGCCGGGCCGAAAGATCCAGCGCCAGCGTTCCGCGCAGCGCCTGATCGAGATCCGCCTCCTCGCGCGCCGAAAGCGGGTTCGACCCTCGGACCAGCAGCTCGAAGCCAAGCCTTTCAAGAACTCGACGTTGCGGGCCGTCGGGGGAAGCTGCAGCGGATTGAAGCCCGTCGGCTCGCCGTTTCTGAGCGCCAGATACGTTCCGCCGAGCGCGCGCACCAGGATCTCGAGTCCCCGGTCCTTGTCGAAGACCACCTGGGTCACGCCCTGCCGCGCGAGCATCGCGAGCAGGAAGCCGACGAACACCGTCTTGCCCGGACCCCGTCGGTCCGCAGATGAAGGTATGCCCGGTGTCCTTGCGGCTCCCGCCGTCGGGATCCTTGGGGTCGCTCGCGTGCAGCGAGAAGTAATACGGCGAGCGCGCGGGCGTGATCAAGAGCGCCAGTGCCTCGCCCCAGTGATTGCCGGTCGCGCGACCGGCCGGATAGTTGTGAAAGGGCACCATCGCCGCGAAATTGCGCGAGGTGATCGGGCGCCTTGCGCGGCCGAAGCGCGAAGTTTCCGGGGAGCTGCGCCCAGAAGGCCGCCTCGAGCGCCAGATCCTCCCGCGCGACCGTCATGCCGGTATCGGCCAGGAGCGCGCGGGCGAGCGCCACATGATCGTTCAGGGCCTTTAATCGCCGCTCGCCGGTCCTCTCCCCCTCCGTCCGGCGTCTCCGCGAGCACCTGGAGCGTGAAGTGATGATCGCCCATGACGAACTCGTTGCTCGTCAAGGCATCGAGTGCCTCCTCAAGTTCCTCGGCCTGCGAGACCGCGAAGTCGCCCGGCATTCGCCATCCGGTTTCATCTGGCGCTGCAGAAGCCCCTGCCCCGCCGCCTTGGTTAAGAACGTGAACGACTGCGTCAGCACGAACGGAAAAGGCGCCGGAGAGCAGGCGGTCGAACATGCCGACCACGCTCGGCGTCGGATATTCCTTGATGCCGAGCATGGCGCCGACGCGAGTCTCGGTCGGCAGCCGGTACTCGATGGCCTCAAAGCCGAAAAGCAGCCGACATGGTCCCGAGGCCTCGTTCAATGGCGCGCGCGGGAGGGGCACCGCTCGAGCCTCACCCGACACCAGGAAGCCCAAAAACTCGAGCAGACGCGAATGGTCACGCCCCGAACGCCGATACGTCCCGAGCCGCTCAGGCTCGTAGCGATCGAGCGAGGCGCCCAGGATCTCGGCAAGCTTCTCGCACGCGTCCAGTGCATCCTCAATCTCGAGCTGTGTTTCTTCGGGTTTCGTGCGCGCAAGAAGCCGGGCGACCCAACTCGTCGCTATCCCTGCGACCGGTCGGTAGACGAGGGCCAGGTAGAGCTCGTTGACCATGAGCGTCTCATCCGCCAAGCGCGCGCGATATTTGGCCTCGAGCCGCCCGGCGAACCCGCCTCCTTCGCCTGAGGTCCCGGTGGCCCACTCCCGGCGCCGAATGACGTGGCTCCAGAGCGCGACCTGGGGACTTGCGACATTTCGCCACAGAACGTTCAAGCGCTCGTGCCAGGTGTTGAGGGTGCATCGTCCGCGCTTTCAAAGCTCGCACCCGAAAGGCGAAAGACCTGGACGTAATCGCCCTGCTTTGTTCGGACGACGGTGTCGGACACGTGAGCCGTGTACGGAATGTGCTCCGCAACCGAGATTTCCCGGCGCAGCGCAGCTTTGCCGCAGCACGGCACTCATGGGACCTCTCTCACGATGCACGTCGCTACCGAAGCCTGTACCGTGGTCCGGCGCCACCCCCTTGCATCCGGCGGGTCGAGCGGCAGTGGGCTGTAACTCACCGCCCGCCAGAGCCGGCAGTTCGAGAGTAGCGCCGGTATTCGGGTACGCCCCCAGAGGAGAATGAGATCAAAGTAGCGCGCATCGCGCGCGCAAAGAAGCGCACAAACGCCATGAATCGGCAGGGCAAGAAGCAGCGTCAGGAGATTTTTCGTCAGAAGAAACGCTTCCATGGTGAAGACGAGGTTGAAAAGGAGCGCCGCATACGTCACGCCCCAGCGCATCGGAGGTCGGGTTGCCCCGACAAAGAGCACATCGGCGATAAGGCCTTCATTCCGTGCGCTCATGTGTCTTCCTCCTCCGATGCATCCCTTAGGGCTAGACTCCGAACATGCCCCGCACCCAGGTCACGATCTGAGAGGCGCCGAAGGAAATGGCGATCCCCAGAATGGCCGCGATACACCAGCCCCAGGAAATCCGGTTTGCCATCGCCATGGCGCCCAAGACCATCACGAGGATGATGGCAATGGGCGTCAGCCAATCGAGGATGTTGGTCTGGAGGGCCGTGGCCCCCGTCATGAAGGGCGAGGTCGCCTGGGCGAACACCAGATCCGGCATCGCAACGAGGACCAGGACGGCAAAAAGTCCGGTCCCGGCGCGGACTGTGCAGTGTTTTAGGCTCTGATCCATGGCTCGCTCCCGTGGCGAGTTACTTTTGACGGGCCCATCTGACCATGGCCGACAATGGGCGACTACACGCGTTTCCGTCGAGTTTGACCGGAAATGGAAGCGCTCCTCGCGCTAAAGGGTGCGGTTTCCACCGGAAATGCGAGGCCCATTTGGGTGTTTTCAGCCCAAACTTGTGGGTGCGAATCGTCAGGAAATGACGTCAAATTTCAGGCATTTACTGGCGCTGTCCCTCCAGAAACACCCGAAATTAATGTAGACTATGTCCTACAGGCGACCCTGCGAGTTACGATGACATGCGTGAATCAACCGATAATGCTTGGGGCTCGATGACACTGGGAGTCGTCGCGGGCCTACTTTGGCTTAGCTGGCAGGCGATCCGCTTGCCCGTGCTGGCTTTGCTCATGATCCTCGAGCCCATCGTCAGTACGATTCTCGTCGCCGCGGCGCTGCTTGGTACCTTAACGGCGCTCTTCTGGAAACTGGCTTCAGATCGGCCGGCCTTTCCGTTCTTCGGTGTGCTCGCACTCTCCGTGGGGTGCTTTCTCATGCTGACCCTCTATCACGGAATAATACGACTACTTTCAGGCGTCACGAGCGGACGCTGAGGTCGACGCGGGAGTCTGCGTCAGGGCAACGGGGTAGCCGAAGGATCACTGCCGGTTGGCAAACGTAGCTAGGCGGGGAAGCGACTGAGCCAACGGAGTCGGCACAGATTACGGCGGGTCGCTCAAATGCCAGAACCGGCCACAATCGGTCATTCGGCGGTCAAATCGCTGCCGCCAAGCTGCCGGTAGCCCAATTCCGTAAGCTCACCCTCAATCTTGCGTTTTCCTTTGCCCAGGGACGGCATTGCTCTCGATTGCCGCGTTACGGTAGTTGCGCTCAGATGCCCGGCGTGGTGTCGCTTTCGGGTCCGCTAACGGCCCGTCCGAACAATATCGCAAGCGGGACGGATTCCATCCGGCGCCGGCGCCCAAATGAGACCAGAAACCGCTGCACGGCACTCCTCCAGAACCCTCTTGGCGGAACAACTATACGCGCGTCAACATCGAACCCGAGTTGCCTTCCGGCTCGCTCAGTCGGCACCGTAAGTTCGCCGTCTTCCTTAATCATCGCCATGACAGCCTGCTCAACCTCGTCAAGGGCAGTGATGACCGCGGTGGCATCTTCTTCGCGTTTATACCCCGATGCCGCCTGCCAGAGCGTGCGGAGCTTATTTCTGATCCCAGCGCAATTCTCGATCCCGGCCACCTGGGCTTCGTACGGCCCAAAAACCGAGAGCCGCACAAGAATTGTCTTTTCTACAGGTGAAGGCTCCCTCGCATCTCCTAGATTGGCCGGCAATCTGGCCTGCTCGAGCTCCGTCTTCGTGAGCGCCTGATCGGAGTAGATTGCCCCACCTATCAGCTGAGCCAGAAACATCGCGAGCTCAAGGTTTATAGCGCGAAACTGGATGAGTTGGCCGTTCTTCTCACCGGGAACCAGCGGCTGCAAAAGCGCCAATGGATCCTTGCGCTGCTGGTACCTGAACGCCTTCAGGACGCCTTCAAGATTTGTCGCAGATATGTTGGGATCGTATTTGAGAACCTGCCTACGCAGGTCCTCATCAGATAAACGAGCAAATGTTCGTTTAAAGTCGTCCCTACCGAGTTCCCGCGCAAACTCCAGATCCGCCTCCGTCGGCCGCAACTGATCTCGCTTTTCCTTCGCAATCGTCCAGATCGAATTGCGAAAAAACTCGTTAAAATCCAGCGGGTCAGGAACAAAGTGAAGACGACCGGCATGTATATGGGGCATCAGCATGGAGACCAGAAGAATATTCTTGAGCGTCTGCTCTTTATATTGTGCCGGGGAGTCGACGGGGCTGTACTCTGGCTTGATGTTGTGCGCATTCATGAACGGGCTGGGCAGCAATATTTCGTCGAAGTACGAGAGCCACCCTTGAACGGTCGCCGCGATAGTTCTGGGGTCAATTAGCCCTACGTAGACGCCTCGAAATACGCTCGGGTCAGGCCGCGGCAGAAGCTCCGCGAGGTCGGTGTCCGGAGGCCACAGCGCTGCATAGGCAACGTGTATGCGCTTTACCTGTTCATCCGACAGCTCCGTGCGAACGTCATCCCAGGTCTTCCCTTCAGCATCCAAGTCTAGAATTCCCTCGATTGCCCGCATGAACAACAGATTTCTTTCGCGAATACTGTACACGTTCCAGGGCATTCGATCTTCGACACTCAGGTTGAGGCAACAGGCGGCAAAGGGACGCCCGCTGCCGCATGGACAATGTTTGTCGGGCTCTGGCTCGTCGCTACCGACAGGCTTGCTGAGGTACTCATGATTCTTGGAGGTTCTTCCGAAGGCGTCCTGATAGCCCGAGGTACCATCCTTGTAACCGATGTACGTCTCGCCGCGGAACTGCCCGAGTTCGTTCTCGGGTGGAAGCAACACTCGTCCGCAGGCCTTCCAGTCAGACGGCGCAGCTCGCTCTGGGTATAACCATTCTTCCTTGTCGGCGGCGATAAACTTGTGAGCCCGAGCCTTCAGGATGTGGTTCACAGCTAAGACCTCAGCTGAAGTCAGCTTACGAGTGCGGATCCAATAATCCACGCGACTCAGAGTCTTGCCAAAGTTCCTGGCATTGGTTCGAGCGGTTAGAAGGTCCTTCCGATCTGGTTCATTCGCATATTCCAGATTGGTGAGGATCAGGCAGTGATTCGAGCCCAGCGGGAAGATCGTCTGAGAGCCCTTCAGCGATATATCTGGATCATTGGGGTACTGGCATTCAGCGGAGTCAGGAGGACAATCCGGGTGGTAGACGGTTACCGGGTGATCTGTAACTATGAATTTCACGTCCGAAGATTCTGCGGAGACAATCTCCCTAACAGCTTCGACCCACATCGTGCAATGCATCTGCCTAAGCGCCTGCATCTCTAACATGAGATTCATCTGATCTAGACCGAGGTACTGTGCCTTAACCCAGTCGAGCCCTTTCGTGGTCCTGACCTTTTGCGCGTTCATGTAGTCGAAGAACGGCTGAAAGAACTCGTATATCTTTCGCTCATCGTTCTCGGCAACTGCTAGGACCGCCTGGGCGCCAGTATTATCGATGTCGCCGAACAGAAACCTTTCTATGTCGTCATTTGGGACGCCGAACAAGATCGTGGTGTAGAGGTCCTCACCATAAAAGCAAACCTTTGGCGAATGCCGCTTATGCGCTCGAGCCTGAACAGATCGAGGCGTCCCATCTTCCGGGATCGACAACTCCGTTGAGAAAAGTCCGACGTCCGGCTTCTTGAAGAAGCGCTTCTGGTACCACTTGGGAACGTAGTGATTGCGGTGGGTCGTCATGTCTGAAGTTTGTCGTCTTTACGACGCGCGGGCTTGTCGAGCGTAGCTGCGAGTAGCCGAAGGAGAATCTATCATTGTCATCGGGTCAGCTACAGCGACTGGTTTTATAAACTCTGGTGGGCCACCGCGCCTCGAGCGCGCGGCAGAGCGGTCGTTCGATCCCCTTACAGGCTCCGCTTGAGCGTGGCCTGTCGGGTGCGTAAGGGATTGGCCATCAGCCGTTTCATGAGCAGGTGGTTCGCCGTGCCGCGTCCACGTCTCGAGAATGCTGGAATTCGATATTGAGTTGAAGAGCATCTTGCCGGAAGGCGGTCGGTCGTGAATGTCTCAGAAGGGCACGCCGCCGACAGTGGGGCGAGAGCAGTCGCCTCTCCGAAATCAGAATAGGCTCTGCTGCTTCCCCCCGCGCCGCCCGCCACCATCGGTCCCGGGAGCACCGTCCGGTAAAGCCGCCGCTTCAGAATCCGCAGAAACCGCAGCCAAGGGAAACGGCTGCCTCTCACATGAGACACAAAGACTCCTCTTGGCGCCCAACGGATCCAGGAGGATCAGCGCTTGGCACTGGCCGCAGTGCCCGACGGTCAGTTGCCGCTCGGCGAGAGCCATGACGAGGAGGATACAATCGGTCGAGGTTCAGGGTGGCTCCTGGGACCATCAGGCGGAAGAGCTCAAACGCCTTGCAGAGACTCTCCCCGAATTCCAGGCTCGGGAGCGTCCGCCAGGCGTTCCGTACCGGTTCCTCGGGTACCAGATGCCAAACCAAGGCAACGCCCGCGAGCGCCGAGGCCTCGCTGTGCTTCGCAGGCATCATGAATCTGGTGTAGAGACTCGGGCGGCCGAGCCGCGATGGCGTGCGCACACCGTCTGTGGCCAACCCATAGGATCTCAAGAGATTTCGAATGCGTCCCTCGGTGAAGCGCGTGAAGGCACGGATCCAGTATGTACGAACCTCGTGACGAATCAGGCGGTGAGCCAGTTGAATGCGCCGCAGGTCCCGGGAATATCGATCTTCTGAAACGCGCATAGATCCTCCGCTTCAGCGTCGTCGCCGCTGACCTTCTTTACGATTTCGCTCGCATTCTCGGGCGCCTCATCCGCGGTGTTACGCCAGAATCCGGCAACACCTCCTCTTCGAACCGAAAGACGCCCACACCCATCCGCACTGTCGGCTCGCCGGGCTTCGCCTTTCGCTCGTGATTCAGCATCCTCGAGTCCTGGTTGCGCAGGAACGTCATCGCATCTTCACGAAGCCTCG
The DNA here is from genome assembly GCA_963726045.1 of uncultured Pseudomonadota bacterium. Taxonomy (GTDB): domain Bacteria; phylum Pseudomonadota; class Gammaproteobacteria; order Steroidobacterales; family Steroidobacteraceae; genus 13-2-20CM-66-19. The sequence continues at coordinate 573,608 of CAVSAZ010000003.1, read as the reverse complement.
CGTCAAAGGGCTCCCGTGCGCTCACCGGAAAGCGAGGGTTCTCGGCAACATACTCGAACCAGGACGGGACCCTGTCCTTGGGCCCGATGTTGTGCTCAAGCGTGCGAAGCAGTCCAAGGAGCGCCCGAAGATTCCGAGCGTGAAGAGGCGCCCCCGTCCCGCGAAACGCCACGGCTCGACTGCGCGGCGCGTATCGGCTGCCAATCCGCCGCACGGCATCTGCCCGAATCAAGGATTTCAGCACCTGTTTGGGATCGAGGGTCGGATCGACGTGTTGAACGAGGGAGGCGAGCGAGGAGCTGGACCGCGGAGCGGCAATGGAAGCGGATCGCCCCGCGCGTCCACATAAAGGGGATCGCCGAACCAGAGCGTCAGTACATGGGAGACGTCGATCACCTCGCTCGAGGCACGCCGCTCCTGCTCGGCGATCCTTCGCGGAGCGCGCAGCCATGCTCGCCGGAACGCCCATTGGACGCTTCGCTGCGAAGCTCCCCGCCGAACGAGCACACGCACGAAGCGCTCTATCGCCTCATCTACCTCGGCATCGAGCGAGTCATTCGGACTGCCGCTCTCTGACCGGCTCGGCTCATGCCGACCGGCGCGCTGTGCTTTGGGGGGCGCCGTTTCACTGCCGCCTCCCTGGCGAACGCTGCTTGCGGGGCCGCTTCGTTCCGCCTCTGTCGGATTCGCTCTACGTCCGTTCCCCGTCACGGGTGGGTCTTCAAAGGCATAAAGCCCGATACAGAGTCGCGTGACGGGCTCGCCCTGTAACCGAATCTCCTCCCGTCGCATGTCGGTATCGAAGCGCCAGAAAACCTCCCCCGCCTGACGCTTGAGTTTGCGATGAAATTGCGGCAGCGCGCGGACCGGAAACTCGGGTTGATCGCGATGCGCTCGAGGAGCCGACTTTCGGGTACGCGCGGAGATGTTGTGCTCCACGGTGCGCAGCATCCCGAGCACCGCTGTCAACCCATGCGCCCAAGCGGCAACGGGCAAGCGATTGAACGCCAAGTACTTATCGGTCGGGAGGAACCGCTTGCCCTGGCGACGAATGCCCTTAGCTCAATGAGCCACTGATGGCTGCGTCGGGATCGATGCCCGGCAGGACCCGTGAGATGAGCTCCCTTGAGACTGGGTTCCGGACCTTCGAGCGGTAACGGAACCGGCCGACCGTCAGCATCGACGTATTGCTCATCCGCATGCCAATGCGCGATCACATGCGAGAGATCGGCAAGATAGCTCGGGCGCATCGGCCCCCATGCCCGCTTAGGCTTTCGGGAGCTCCCGGCAGATCCTCACAAACTCGCGCTGCAACTCTCTCGGGTGGCAACCGGAGATATTCAGAATGCGCGCGAGGGGCTCCAAGAATGCCCGAGGTCCAATTTCGGCCCACGGCATGCCGCGTGTCGGCGGTCTTGGAGCTGCGCCGGCTCACTCGGGCGCCTCCAACGTGCAAACGGATCGCAGGAGAGGCGCAGTGGCGCTTTCCGATCGGCCCGCGGGCTCTGCGTTCGGCTGCAACACGCGACCCCGCTCGCCACCGCGACCGTGTTGTTCTCTTCAGGTGCGTTCCACGTACCAGGGGCCATGTCCCCTCTGCTCCTAAAGTGTGATCACCCTCGGCGCTTCCCACGAGCATTGCGAGGCAGTTCCGCTGGCGGACCCACCGTGTCCGACTCGGCAGAATCCTCCGCAGGCGCTTCGAAAACATAGATGCCGACGCCGAGGCTCATCGCAGGCGCTCCGGCTTCGGCGGTATGGATAGGATCATTGAGATTGTCGTGCAGGGCATCGGCCTGCACCTGAAGGCTGCTCTCGATGTCCCGAATGAGCACCGGCGCGTAACGGGGATTGAGGCGCGTATTGACCACTTGCCGCGCGAGGCGCGGGCGAATGGGTTGCTCCAGGTTCGCCACCAGCGTTGCGCAATGCTCCGCCAATTGCTCGCCGACCGCCGCGATGCCCTCCGGATCCCACCGGACGGTGGCATATGTGCGGCTCAGTGCCTGCACGCGCCCGTCCGGCAGACGACGTATCGCTCGTACCCGGGCGAGCTCCTCCAGAATGGGCGCCGCTCGCTGCTCACCGCTGTAACGCCGACAGAGCGCCTCGAAGGAACGACGAGGCCCCCTCAGCCGAAGAATGGCGGGCTCGCCCTGCGGGGTGAGGAAGGCGGGATCGGTCCACCAGCCCGACAAGACGCGCTCGGCGCGCTGACGATTGTGCTCAGTGGTGCGAGACACCGCCTCGCCGGTGGCGAGGATCGCCTTGACTTCGACGCGCGTCATGCCGGTGACCACGGAGATCTGCGAGACCGTGGGTCGCTGGCCCTCTTTGCCACCGACCTGTCCCCGCCGGCTGGCCGCCCTGACGTAAGCCACCTTGGCAAGACCGATAAATCCCCTACGCCGACTCCGGCATCGAGCAGCAGCTTCATGAGCGGCTCGAGAAGCCGCAACACCGCCGCCCGCACTGCCCCTTTGAGGGGATCGGTCATCGGATACCGCCAATCCAATGAGCAAGAAGACTTCGGATGCCCATCTACCCGTGCCCAGCCGAGAAGACTGGACCTTGAGCCTACCATGTGTATAATGAAATTACCACACCGTGTAATCTTCATTTCCCCGCTCCAATCCACACGGTGTCCTCGAGCAGAGCATATGGCGGCCCGGACGGAGATTCCGCAGTCGGTCGGGGTGGCATCCAGCCGCAGGGGGTGGCTTTTCCCTGACCTCCATCCAGGAAGTCAACGAGCGCTGCCTCGAGCTGCTGGTGTACGCGGCGCGCTACGGATCGCATTCCACCCTTCAGCCTCGTGTTTCCGAACTTCGCGAGCTCCTTCTTGAGATGACGCCGGAGCTGCGCAAGCGCGCGGCCGCACATGCGTTTCTCCTTCTCGATTTCGAGTTTCGGAATGTGGACTGGTGGACGGCTGTTCGCCAATTTCCCGAGAAGCAGTTTCGGGGCACCGCTTGGCGCAATCCCTTTCCCAGACGCTCGGCCATCCCCCTCACCCGCGCCACGCTGATGTTGGCGTGGCAGATGCATCCGGACGGATGGGGAGAAGGCCCGCATCATCCTTGGCATGGCGGAGAAGGTCGCCGAGATCATCGGAGATCTGCAGCTTACCGAGCTCGACCGGATCGCCGAGCGGCGCCACAGGCACCTTGAGCCTCGGTGGGCCGACCGGCCAGCCGTTTGGCGCTCACTGCTCTCGGTAGCTTCAGCTCCGGAGAGGGCAGCAACGAAGCGGATCGATGCGTATGGCCTTCAGTTGCTGACCGGCGATCTCGTGCCCATCAGCAAGAGTTCTCGTCGAGCTGCTGTTCGCGCGGCCCATACAGTACCCCCTCCACCGGAGGGCTGAATGGACACCGCGGGAGCAGGCTCACTACGATCTCGCTCATGGCCACGCCCGTTCCGGTATCGAGCAGCGCATGGCGCTGCCGAATCTGCGCATTCGAGCGCTATCACCGCGTCAGCGTAATGAGGAAGAACGGCAGCCGGTACGAGACGCAATTCTTTGCCTGCAGCCAGTGCAGCGTCATGTTCATGAACCCGACTCAGTTCAATGCATTCAGCACCGCAGCACCCAACGTCGAGTTCCCGCCGATCGTTACGCCGCTTCGACGCCGCAGGTAGTCATCGCCGGACGGTTACGGAGATGCCGCAGGCAAGATAATGTTCGCCCCATTTCAATTCGGCGAGTTTGTCAGGTTCTACTTGAGCGACCTAAACAAGGCGGTATGTGAGAATGAAATGCATACAAAGATGTCTTATTCTTGATGCATAGGGCTGCCATCACAACTACTAAGAGCACGATGACCTTACGAGCCAGGAAAACCACTAGTAATGCCCGCGCACTCACTCGCGCGATGAAACGCTAGGCAGATCGAGCTCGAGGCGTTTCGCGCATTCAATGGCTTCGGGGTAGCCCGCATCGGCATGCCGCATGACACCACTTGCCGGGTCGTTCCACAGCACGCGAGCAATCCGTGCCGCCGCGCCAGGGGTGCCGTCACAGACGACGGCCACGCCTGCATGCTGCGAGAACCCCATGCCTACCCCGCCGCCATGATGGAAGGATACCCAGGTTGCGCCCGACGAGGTATTCAGCAGCGCATTGAGAATGGGCCAGTCGGAGACGGCATCCGAGCCGTCCTGCATGGCTTCGGTCTCGCGGTTCGGCGACGCCACCGATCCCGAATCCAGATGATCGCGGCCGATGACGATCGGTGCCTTCAGCTCCCCCTTGGCAACCATGTCGTTGAATGCCAGACCGAGCCGATGCCGCTCATTCAGTCCCACCCAGCAAATGCGTGCGGGCAGTCCCTGGAAGCGAATCCGCTGCCTCGCCATCTCGAGCCAACGATGCAGTCCGACGTTATCGTCCAGGATCTCCCTGACCCGCGCGTCCGTTCGATAGATGTCTTCCGGGTCCCCTGACAGCGCAATCCAACGGAACGGCCCGATGCCGCGGCAGAACAGCGGTCGTATATAGGCTGGAACGAATCCGGGGAATGCGAAAGCCTCCTGAACGCCCTGCTCAAAAGCCACCTGCCGGATGTTGTTTCCATAGTCGACGGTCGGCACCCCGGCCTTGTGGAATTCGAGCATCGCGCGCACGTGAACCGCCATCGATGCCCTCGCGGCCTGCGCCACCGTGTCCGGGTCCTCCTGTCGCATCCGCAACCACTGCTCCACCGTCCAGCCGATCGGCAGGTACCCATTGACCGGATCATGGGCCGAGGTCTGATCGGTCAGCAGATCGGGGCGCACCTGACGCTGCAGCAGCTGCGGTAACACCTGCGCTGCGTTCCCGAGCAGGCCGACGGAAATCGGCCGTTTGGCATCGCAAGCCCGCCGCACCATCTGCAGCGCCTCATCCAGATCCTCCGTCGCATGGTCCAGATACCCGGAGCGCAGGCGCATTTCGATTCTCGAGCGTTGGCACTCCACTGCCAGACAGGAGGCTCCGGCCATGACCGCAGCCAACGGCTGTGCACCACCCATGCCTCCAAGTCCCGCCGTGAGCAGCCAGCGTCCGGCCAGCTGCCCGCCGTAGTGGCGGCGACCCATCTCCAGGAAAGTCTCGTACGTTCCCTGGACGATGCCCTGTGACCCGATGTACATCCAAGAGCCAGCCGTCATCTGACCGAACATCATCAGACCCTTGCGATCCAGCTCGTTGAACGTTTCCCAGGTCGCCCAATGCGGCACGAGATTGGAATTTGCGATCAGTACCCGCGGAGCTTCCAGCGTGCGTGGTGAACACTCCGACGGGTTTTCCGGACTGAATGAGCAGCGTCTCGTTGTCCGCCGAGCCGGCGCAGCGTCGCCACGATACGGTCATAGCTATCCCAGTCTCGGGCTGCACGACCGATGCCTCCGTAGACCACCAGCTCCGCAGGCCGCTCCGCCACCTGCGGGTCAAGATTGTTCATCAGCATCCGCAGCGGCGCTTCGGTCAGCCAGCTGCGAGCGGAGCGTTCGATCCCGCGCGGGGCACGTATCAGGCGGGTCGTATCCAAGCGAGCCCCGACAGCCTGCGGCGAACTCATGGAGGTCTCTCCTGTGCGCCAGCAAATTGCAGACAGGCCTGCAACACTCTGGCGAGAATCTCGCGCACCGCTGCGGCGCGCCGTGGGACGAAGGGCTGCGGCCAGTTCATCGCACTCAAGGGCTCCGAGGGCTCATTCATATAGCTGCGACAAGCCAGCTCCATCTGGATCGCATGCAGGCCCTGCTGGGGCTGCCCATAATGCCGCGTCGTCCAGCCGCCCTTGAACCGGCCGTTGGTGACCTGCGTAAACGATGGATGCTCGCAAGCCTGCTCGACGAGCAGTGCCAGTTGCCGATCGCAGGAACGGCCTTCATAGGTGCCAATGTTGAAGTTCGGCAGCAGCCCGTCGAACAGCCTGGGCACGCGCGAGCGAATGGAGTGCGCATCGTAGAGCACGACACGCGGATGCAGATCGCGCAGCCGGCGAAGCTCGGCGCTCAAGGCCGCATGATAGGGATCGAAGAACATCGCGCGGCGCCGCTGGATCTGTTCCCCGTCCGGCTCGGCTCCCGCCCGGTAGAGCGGCTCGCCGTCAAAGGTCGTCAGCGGACAGAGCCCTGTCGAGAATACGCCGGCGTAGAGCGGCACCTGCTCAGGATCACGATTGACATCGATGACGGTACGGGAAATCGCCGTGCGGACCGTGGTCGCACCCATCTTGGAGGCGAAGTCGTAAAGCCGATGCACCCACCAGTCCGCATCCTTTCGCGCCAACCACGGGGAGGCGATACGGCCCTCGATGTCCACGGGTATCTCGATCCCGGTATGCGGGAAGCTCACGATGAGCGGGAGATGACCGCCGTGAACCTCGAGCCACGAGGTCATTTCCGCTCCGTCGGGGACGGAAAGTCGACATCGCCCGGCTCGAGGATGACAGTGCTCATTTCTTCCTCCCGAGGCAGATCTATTATGTCTAGACAAATAGTACCATGCCCAGGAATGCCGCGGAAACCCGCGGCAGGCCAGGACTACGGTTCAGCCAGCATGTCGTCGGGATCTAAACCCCGGTCCGCATTGGCCGCCTGCCGGCGATCCTGCTCGAAGTCCATTGACCGCGACGCCAGTAGATAAACCGCCGCAGCAACTGGCAGTCCGACGAACATGGCGACGTCGGCATCACCCAGAGAATGGGCAATGGGACCTGTGTAAAAGCTGGTGCTGAAGAACGGAATCATGACGACGAAACCGACGACATAAGCCGTGATGCCGCGCCAGTTCCATTGACCATACATCCCGCGAGAATTGAAGATCTCGCGGACGGAGTAATGGCCCTTGCGTACGATGTAGAAGTCGACCAGGTTGATTGCCGTCCAGGGTGTGAATAGATACAACAGCAGGGACAGCAGGTCGTTAAATGTGGCGTCGAAGCTACCGGAGGCGTTCAGCGCCAAGACGATGGTGGCGAGCAGCGCGGCGCCCAGACTTGCAACCCGTTCCGGCACGGTACAGCGCAAGGGGTGAACCGTGTCCACCATGCTCAAGATCGTGAGTGACGAGCCATAAAAGTTGAGTGCCGAGATGGTGATCAGCCCGAGAAGACCACTGACGAGCACCACGTCGCCAAAGCCCTGGCATAGCGCGTCAGCGACGTGCTTAATGGCTGCGGCCACGCTCAGCATTGGCGTCGCGGCCGCCGCCGTCGTGCCAACCAGCATCATCCAGGCGCCCCCCATGAACGCCCCGAGGTAAGTCCACCAGAACGATGCTCGCACGCCCACATTCCGCGGCAAATACCGCGAGTAATCCGAGACATAGATCGACCAAGAGAGCTGGTACGACGCCGCGGCACTGAATTCGGTCAGGAAGGGTGTGAGTCGAAAGCCGCTCCATTGCCACTGTGCCGCTGGGAGCCTGACGACGAGGAGGACCCCCGCGGAAAAGAGCGTCAGAACCGCGATCATCAGATAGGCAACGCCGCGTTGCGCGAGATGGATCTTGTCGTAGCCCACCAGCGCCAACCCCATCGCTAGCAATGCAAACAGCACCATCACGCGGGGGGAAGTGGCGGCGATGGCGCCATTCATCTCGTGGAGCGCCTGTGCCGCCAGTACCTGATTGAGGGCGTTGTATCCAAGGTACGCAATCAGGGCCACCACCCAGACCAGGACCGCTCCTCGGTATCCAAACTGAGGTCGCGACTGGATCATCTGCGGCAGTCCTAGTTGCGGACCTTGGGCCGCGTGGAATGCCATGAAGAACGTTCCCACCCCGCAGCCGGCAAGCACCGCGATCGCGCTCCACAGGAGATTGCCTCCGAGCGTGATGCCAAGCGTACCTACGGCGAGCGTGGCGAGTTGCGCATTGCCGGAGAACCAAACCGGCCACAGGTGCCACACCTTTCCATGCCGCTCCGCGAGCGGCACATAATTGATCGAGCGCGCCTCGATCCGGGGCAGTCTGCCTGCCATCACTCAGCAGCCGTGCCCGCTGAAGGTCCGGATGATCGCGTCCGCGCCATAGAAGGCCGTGCGGGTCGTTGACTCCCCGGCCTCGGGACTCGGCGCCGAGCTGAATTTGGCGATGACCATGTTCGCGACCGGATCGACGATCAGCAGCTGCCCCCCGAGTCCTATCGCCGCAAACCGCCCACAGCTCTTTTGCGCGACCCACCAGAAGCTCCGGTAGGAGCCATTCGCATAGCCAGGCAGCGAATCGTCGTCCCCGTCGCGCGCAGCCTGCCATGCACTCGTGCTGCCTCCGGCGCGGATGTCCTCTACCCACGCGCGCGGTACGATCTGCTGGCCATTGTACCAACCGTCCTGGGCCATCATCTCACCGAACCGCGCAAGATCGCGCAGCGTCAAGTTCAGGCCGGGGGTCGTATACGCATTCTGGTAGTGATCCAAGAGTACGTAGCTATCCTGCTGTGCGCCAAGCTTCGACCAGATGTCGTGCTGCAAGCTCGCGGAGAAATCGCTCTTGGTGAGGCGCTCCATGATCCAGCTGATCACCAGCGGCGAAGGATCGAGGTAAAGGAATTTCTTGCCGTCCGGCCCGTCCTTGCTCTTCATGGTCAAGAGAAACGCCCGCAGACCCGGCGCCGCGTTTGGACCCGGGGGAATCCACCCCGCCGCCTGATCGTCGCCCACGTACGGATTGTTGCGATCAAACTTTGCCGAAACGGTCATGTCCAGGACTTCGCGCACTGTGGCGTTGCTGTAAACCGTCCCTTTGAGCTGCGGCAGATAGTCGACCACGAGCGCATCAGGACGCAGCTCGCCTCTGGCCACCATGATCCCGGCCAGCGTCCCCACTACCGACTTGGTCATCGACATAGCGAGATGCTGGGTATTCGTGGCCATGCCATTGAAATACTGCTCACTGATGATCTTGCCGCCCTTCAAGACCATGAAGCCGTCAGTGTCAGTCCGCGTCAGCATCTCCCGAATCGTCATGCGATGCCGGCTCACCGGATCGAAGAAACCGATACTCGATATATCCCGGGGCGCCTCCGGGAGCAGCGCTATTGGACCATTGCCGCGCCCGATGTTCGCCGACGGGAATATCCGTCGCGTGTGCTGCCATGACCATCGGTTGTATGGAGCCCAGTACCAGTTCACAGGGGTGATACGCGGGGACACGGCCGCGATTGCCGGCTTCGGCCCGATAGATCCCGCGGCAAGCAGCATCGCACAGCAGCCCATCGCAATCGCATGATTTCGCAACACAGAACCTCCCCGGAGGCATTGACCGCTCGCGGCCTACTATGGAATCTTCGAAAGCGGCTCTAACGGAAGGAGTACGAGGCGCTCAGGCCAATCGTACGCGGTCGCGTCACACTGGCGCCCGACCACAAGCCCCAATTCGTCGCGCTATAACCATACACCCCGACGCGGTTTGCGGCGTTGTCAACGTACGCTCTTACCGTCCAAGACTCGCCCACAAGTGACACGGACGAATCGAACGTCGCAAAGCCGCCGACCTCAACATTCTGACTGCTGAGCAATGCCGAGGCCGAGTTGCCGGTGTAATTCACGCTGAACGCATATATCAGCGCCAGCTCTCGTGGCAGCGGCTGCGTGTACTGCAGCCCCACATCGCCGAACTCCTTCGGATCGCCCGGCAAACTCTGGCCGACGCTATAGCTAGAGGCAGCGACCCCTGCCGGCGGATTGACGGACACCAGCCGCGAGTTGTCGTAGGTCAAATTGACGGAGGCGGTGAGTCGATGCGTGATGGGACCACCGATCTCAAGCTCGACACCATCGCTTCTGGCGTCACCAGCATTTATCGTAGCCCCGATCTCGAGCGCGGTGACGTCGGTCCCAATTTGCACGTCGTTCCAGTTGTCGTTGAAATAGGTGAGCGTGTATCGGAAACGATCCGCGAAAATGCCCTTGATGCCGATCTCTCGGTTATCCACCGTATCCGACTTATAAACAAACAGCGCTGGAGTCGTGGGTGTCGGGCTACCGCTGAAGTTGTACACCTCGGTGGGCAAACCGTTCGACCCGGCAGGTCGGTTGCCCTGCGAGAACAGCGCGTAGGCCATCGTGTGAGCCGTAAAGTTATAGGAGATACCGGCCTTGCCGAGGACGCCGGTGTCCGAGGTCGCCACCGTGCTGCCGCCGACGCCCGTCGGACCGAGAAATAACAGCCCGCCATTCTCATCATTGGTCGATGAATCGTGGTAGCCGCGCACCCCACCGGTGAGCCGCCAATGATCGGTCAGACGCCATTCGAAGTCGCCGTAGATCGCCAAGTCCTTGAACAGCACGTCGGCGTCGTTCAGATAGCAAAAGTCCTCGGCGTTCGGTACCTGACCGTTGTCGTAGCTGGTGATTTGCGGATAGAACGTGCCGTATCCGCACGGTACAGTGGTGGTCGGATCAGCGCTGCAGGCGGCGTAGAAGTCCGAGTACCCACGAGCATACTGTTGGTTGATCGTCGTGGTGCGGACTCCGCTCGTAGAACGCGCCCGCCACCCATTTTAACTTTCCCGGCGTGGCGGAAACGAAGCGTAGCTCCTGTACGAACCCATGGGAGTTATAGTCGTCTTGACCCGTAAAGAGCGGACGCGGATTGTTGCCGTAAACCGATGTGTAGAAGGGAAAGCTGAAGTAGAACCCTGTGAAGTCGTTGATCCCCGACGCTTTCGTCTCGTACGTCGAGGTCGAATTGGTAAATGTCGCGAAGCCGAGATGGCTCGTGATTTCGAGCGCCGCGAGATCGACGGTGGAGTTGAACGTTTCGGGTATCTGCGCCATGGTCTCGTCCGAGTCCACTCCAAATGCCTGGTAGGACACGAGTTGCGGTCCGCCGGAGTTCTGCACCTGGTGATGATATGAGAGGTTGGCGTCGAACAAGTCGCTGGGGCGCCAACGGAGTGCGGCCTGCGCCGCCGTGGTGGTATCCCAGTTCACGCCGTGGGCCGTGGTTCTCACCGCCGGGCTGTCGATCAGATCGCCGGGATTGACCGCGATGGGGTCGCCGTTGGAGCCGAGAACGTATCGGTCCGGAGCGTTGATGAATCCACTGTCCCGCTGCTCGCCGACGGTCGCTCGGAATCCGAGATCATGCGCTATCGGCACGTTGAGTGTGAGGACAGTCTGACCGTTCAATCCCGTCGCGCCATCGGTGAAGCTCCCATCCGCCGAAACGTCGGCAGTGAACTGATCGAACTTGGGCTGGTTGTAGATGAAGCGAATGGTGCCGCCCTCGGAGTCCGCCCCATAGAGCGACCCTGAGGTCCGCGCAAGACTTCGACGCGGTCGAGATCCAGGAACCAGAGGTTGGCGAAGATAGGCGTGGAGTCCATATAGGTGGAGATGGGCGCCGCCGTCGCCGAAGGAAACTGTGGCGATGCCCCCGCGCCGACACTGATGCCGCGAATCACGAAGCTGGACGACAACGCGCCTCGGGGCCCCACATCGGCGTAATCGACTCCGCCCACGAGCTGCGCAAGCTGATGAAAGTCGCTGACCCCGGCCGCCTGCAGCGTGGCGCCGGTCACCGCCGAGATATTATAAGGAATGTTCTGCACGCTCTCCGCGCGTCCGGTCGCGGTAACCACGACCTCGTGCAAAACGAACTCGGGTTTTTGCGGAGGCGCGATTGCGGAGTCGGCGTGTGCTTGCGGCGGATCCACAGGGGGCGGAGACTGCCGCGCAGCCGCCGCAAGGGATACCACGATAATGCCGCCTACCGATCTCGAGAAAGTCAGGCCAGTGCCGCGCAACAGCCGCTGCAAAGCGGCTACTGGCACGAATGTTCCCCTGATGCCCGCGGTCGTTTTATCCCGTGTGAGCTCCTGGGCAACCAGGATCTGTTCGTGCGTCTGCAGCGCGAAAGCCGAGAGTGCCGATGCCAAGGATTGTGCCTTGATATCCAGCCGGACCTGCTTGGCGCTCACCACCGGGTCGGCCGCATGGCTGAGGCGAGGTGCTGCCATGAGCGAGCTCGTTGCGAGCGCCGCAACAACGGCCTTTTGGACAGGACCGCAAGAATGCATCGTTCGACCCCTTTCTCGGATTGCGCGTAATCACCCCTCGGTGACTATAGACGCAGCGTCCGGCGAACCCCTCACCTCCGATCGACCACGGGTGGACCCAAGTAGATGGTGGCCGTCGATTTTTTGATCACTCGGGCGAAGCCATAAGCCTGCAGGGTGCGCGCGATACCGGCAGCGCTAGTCGACGTGGCGAAAACCGCAGTGATCTTCCGATCCGCGAGCGCCGGGCTCGTGATGACGATGCGCTGCCCCCAATAGCGATTCATCTCGGCGACCGCGTCTCCCAGGTGCTCGCCTTCGAACACCAATCTCCCGCTCCGCCAGCTGGTGACGTCGTCGGTGTTGACATGCTCGGTGCGCATGGCGCCCCCACCTTTGACAGTCAGCCTGCTCCCAGGCTGCAGGTAGATTGGAGCCGAAGCGTCGGTCAGAATTCGCGTGGACTCGCGACTCACGCGCACTCTTCCCTCGACCAGGACGACCTGCAACCGATCCGGCCGCACCCAAACATTGAACGCGGTTCCCGTCGCGAGCACTTCCCTGCCGTCCGCAGCCACCACAAAGGGCCACGCGGTGTTCTTGGCGACCTCGAAATACGCTTGCCCACTTTCGAGGGTGATACGACGCGCGCGAGAGGAGTATCCACCCGCACCTTCGTTGCGGTATCGAGCGTCACATGGCTGCCGTCGGCAAGCACGATCTCCAATTTTTGCCCGATGCTCGGTGGTGAAAATCCGTCCGCCCTCGGCGCGCGCGCGGAAATGAGTCAAGCCCACCCATAAGGCAATGCCGACCAGCAGCACCGCGGCCATCCCGAGAGCCGTAAAACGAATCCCCCGCGGCACTCTCAGCCTACGCTCGCGGTTTTGCGCCTGCGCGCGCATTCCCAGGACCCGCGGATCCGCCTTTGCATGCTCGAGCGCTGCCCAGAGACGCTCGTATTCCGAGCCACGAGGCAGCGTGAGCGGAGTCCGCGCCAAGCCATGCCTGCAGCGCCGCCTCATCGGCCTCGACTATGAGGCCGATCGACGTCGCACAAAATGCGGGCGACCTGCTTCGCGATAGCGTCTTCGTTGCTGGCCATGCTGGGAGCGCCTCGGAGTATCAGTCCGGTATCAGCCGGGCGTGCAGGTGGCGCAGGGCCTCGACGATGTGCTTCTCCACGCCGCTCACGCTCATGCCGAGCCGAGCAGCAATTGCCGGACAGCTCGCCTCCTCGAACCGGTGCAGGATGAAGACGTCGCGCGTTCGGGGCGAGAGCCCCGCAATCGCGTCGATTACCCGTGACAACGCCTCGCCGTCCAGGAGTATTCGCTCGGGCGTCAGATGCTCGTGCGGATGGTCGCCCACCTCGAGCGACTCATGCTGAGACTGACGGCGCGCGCTGCGGCGACGTGCGCGATCGGCTAGCACGCTCGAGGCGACCGCCACGAGATAACGATCCAGGCGCTCGATCGGCGTTGAGCCCGCGCCGCGCGCGTGCGCGCGCAAATACACATCCTGCATCAGATCGTCGACGGCCTCCTGCGGCACGCGCTTCGAAAAGAAGCGGCGCAGCCTCGGCCGTACTCGCGCGAAGGCCGCGAGCAGCGGATTGGAAGGCACGTAGATATCTGGCGTACTCATGGACTCAGCCCGTCGCCCGGCGCATGCCCGCTGGCGTGTGGACTGACGGACCCGGCAATGGGAGGATGGACGGCATGCACGATATCACTGCAGGGCTCACTGAAGTGCGCCACCTCATAGCGTCACGCCGCGGCAATGAGGCCTACTTGAAGTCACGTGCCTTGACGAGCCGACACCCCAGCAGCACGGAGGCATGGAGCCTTCTCGCCTGGTGTGCACTCGGCTTGAATCGGGTTACGGAGGCGTTGATCGCCGTCGATCGTGCGCAAGCCATCAACGGCGACAGGGATCCGAGCATCGTGCTCTGCCGAGCGATATGCCTGCAGCGACTCGGCAGAGTCGGAGAGGCAATTGAGTTACTACATGCCATTGTAGTAACCCGATTGTCGAGTGGATGGGAGTACGGCCAGCTCGGTGACGTGCTTGCGCGGCTCGAGCGATATGACCTCGCGGCCACAGCCTATGCCAACGCGGTGGCTGCCGAGCCCGCCGATGCGGACTTGCATTACAACCGCGCCGTGGTGCAACGCTTTGTCGGCGACTTGGCCGGCGCGGAAATTTCCTGCTCGGAGGCATTGCGCCTGCGGCCACACGATCCGGATGCGCTGTACGTGCGGAGCGGACTTTCGCGGCAGAGTCGCGAGCGCAACCACGTTCAGGAACTCCTCGAGGCGCGCGGCAAGGCGCGTATGCCGCGGGACGTCAGCAGCATCGAATACGCCCTCGCCAAGGAGTACGAGGACCTGGGTGATTTCGATGCCGCCTTCCAGGCCATGACGCGCGCGGGCGCCGTGCGCCGCGCGCACATGCAATATGACGTGGCGCACGACGAGGCGATTATCGATGCTATCATCCAAGCATTCCGCCCTGCCCTACTGTCAGCGCAACAGCGCTCCCTGTGTACCGACGAGCCCATCTTCATAGTGGGAATGCCGCGGACTGGCACCACGCTGTTGGAGAGGATGCTCTGCAACTGCCCGCAGATCAGACGTGCCGGCGAGCGTGCGGATCTAGGTGCTCTCGTCACGGCGCTGACTCGCCGGCGCGTGGGCGGGCGCCTGTCGAATGCTCTGGAGACCGTACGGGAAAGCCTTCTCATCGACCACTCAGAGTTGGGTCGGCACTATGTCGCAAGCGTGAACGCGGGTCATGAGAGTGGCGCGCGCTTCATCGACAAGTTTCCGCTGAATTACCTCTACATCGGCCTCATCCACCTGGCACTTCCTCAGGCGTGCGTTGTGCACATGGCTCGTGATCCGATGGACACCTGTCTGGCGATTTACAAGCAACGGTTCGAGGACGCTCACCCCTATTCCTACGATCTGGATGACCTCGGACGCTATTTCATCGCGTATCGGAAGCTCATGAGACATTGGCGCGAGACCCTGTCCAACCGCATCCTGGATGTGTCGTACGAAGAGCTGGTTCGAGACCCGGAAAGTACGGCTGCGAAGGTATTCTCTCACTGCAGGTTGACCTACGCGCCGGCCTATGCCTCCGCGACCGCTCACGATCACGCCATCACCACAGCGAGCGCAGCGCAAGCCCGCCGCGCCGTTTACACCAGCTCGGTCGGCGCTTGGAGGAATTACGAGCGCCACCTTGGACCCCTATTCGAGCGCCTGCGACGCGCCAACGTGTGCTGAGCCGCGAGCGGGGCATCGCCCTGCGCGATGCGACGAGCAGGATAGCGCTCGGCGAATGACTAGACAAATCGTATCACGCCTAGGCATATTGGCAAGGTCTTCTCGGCTAGCGGGAGCCAGCGATGCGCCGGACGTTCTTCTTCGCTTCAGCGCTGTTGCCCGAAGGCTGGCGTCGAGACGTCCGGGTCGAGGTGAGCGGCGGCGTGATCGATCGGGTCAGCGTCGGCACCGCCCCTGAGTCTGGAGATCGCCAGGAGGCACTGATAGTGCCGGGCCTACCGAATGTGCACAGCCACGCATTCCAGCGCGCCATGGCGGGGCTTGCGGAGCGCCTGGGCCCTGAAGGAACCGACGACTTCTGGTCCTGGCGCGAGGTGATGTACCGCTTCGTCGGGGAGCTCGAGGCGGACGATTTAGAAGCAATCGCCACCTACGCGTACGCAGATATGCTCGAGGCTGGCTTCACCAGCGTCGGAGAATTCCACTATCTCCACCGCACCTCGAAGGGCATGCTCTACGATGATCCGGCGGAGCTCTCTCTGAGGCATTTCGCGGCAGCGGAGAGGACCGGCATCGGACTCACCCTGCTTCCGGTCTTGTATGAATCCAGCAATTTCGGCGGCGTGCGGCCCACCGCGGGGCAACGCCGTTTCATCACCGACCTGGATATGTTCGCGCGCATCGTGGAGCGGGTACGGAAGTCCGCCGGAGGCTCCCCGGGACGCCAGGTCGGGATCGCCCCTCACTCCCTACGGGCCGTCACCTTCAGCCACCTCACCGCAGCTCCTCGGGCAGTACACCGAAGGACCGATTCATATTCATGCCGCCGAGCAGCTCAGGGAAGTCGAGGATTGCCTCTCGTTCTGCGGTCTTCGGCCTGTCGAATGGCTGCTTCGCAACGCCGGGCTCGATAACCGTTGGTGCATCGTTCATGCGACACACCTGACTCCCGAAGAGACGACCGGACTGGCAAGGAGCGAGGCGGTGGTAGGAGTCTGTCCGCTGACCGAGGCGAATCTCGGGGATGGGATCTTCCCCTCGATCCCGTTCCGCAACGCTGGCGGACGATGGGGTATCGGAACCGACTCTCACATCCAGCTGACCGCGGCCGGCGAGCTGCGGCAGCTCGAGTACGTTCAGCGACTCCATTTCCGCACCCGCAATGCCCTGGCCACCGCCGAGCGCCCCTCCACGGCAGGCAGCCTATATGAGGCCGCCCTTGCCGGCGGCGCTCAGGCCCTCGGGCAGCGCGTCGGCGCCATCGCCCCCGGATACCGAGCCGACTTCCTGGTACTGGATGACACACATCCAGACCTCGTCGGCCGTACCGGTGACACAGTCCTCGATACCTGGGTGTTTGCAGCCGACCGACGTCTCATCCGCACGGTCATTGCTGCCGGGCATACCGTTGTCGACGGCCATCGACATCGTGACCGCGAACGGATTGACACCGACTACCGCCGCGTTATGGTACGGTTGTACAGGTCAGAATGAACCGTATCCGAGCCGTGGCAGCCACTGATCCGACCTCGACACCTCGCTACCGTGAGATCCACGATGCGCTGCGGGACAAGATCATTTCAGGCGCCTGGCCGCCCGGTTACAAGTTGCCACCGGAGCCGAAGCTCGCCAAGACTTTCGACTGTGCCCGGATGACCCTGGGCAAAGCGCTCGGGGCCCTGGCCGAACAGGGGTTCATCACGCGCCGACGCCGCGTCGGGACTATTGTCAACGCTGCGCGGCCGCAAGAGTCGGTACTGGAGATTCACGACATTGAGGCCGAAATCCACGCCGCGGGACACGACTATCAGTATGAATGCTTCGATCGCAAGGCACGCGCCGCCAGTTCGAGCGACGCTTCGGTTCTCAACGTGCCGACCGGCACATCCGTGCTCGTCCTGACTGGATTGCACCACGCCGATAGGCGAGCGCACGCATTCGAGGAGCGGTTGATCAACCTTGAAACGGTCCCCGAAGCTCGACGGGAGCGCTTCAATAGGATTTCCCCGGGACGTTGGCTGCTCACCCGCATTCCATGGACCGAGGCTGAGCATCAGATCTCAGCGCTCAACGCCGACCAACTGATCGCCAAACGTCTGGAGATCGCCCGCAATAAAGCCTGCCTCTGCATCGAGCGCAGGACATGGCTCGAGGAGAAGCAGATCACCTACGTCCGGCTGATATACCCGTGCGACCAACACCGGCTGATAGGGCGCTTCAAACACTAGTCCCCTAAGGGGCCGATGAGCAACGACGACTGGCACCGCTGACGCGCAAATTCCGCTCGAGGACATTCCGCGCCCGGCCCCTCCAGCGAAATCACGGAAGAGCATTCTGTTCATCGAGAATGCTGGGCGCAATGCCGCTATCCGGGCTTCCCCAATACGCCTAGTCGTATATCATTTGTTTGGTCATAATGAGTTACGGCATGCGATTTGATCGGCTCTGGCGCGCATCTCGCGACCTGGAGCGGCCCCCATTTGAGCCGGACATATCCGCCCTGTCGCCCGCAGCGCACCTAGGGAAGGTCTGCACAGGCCTAGCGAGTGCAGTAGTTGGTGATAAATCGGGTCGGATCAGCATGATTTTCGCTCGCGGATGTGAGGATGAAGCCTCTGAGGCGGCCTTTTCAGGCCGCTTCTGCGGGTTTCCCCGCTCAGCACCGACACGCCTCCCGTACGGGCATCAATCGTCGTCTGAGCATATACAGGTTCGCCAGCGCAAAGGCGGTGAACAGCCGGGCGGTGTTCTTCGCCAGCCCCCGGTAGCGCACCTTGGTAAAGCCCCACAGGCGCTTGACCACGTGGAAGGCGTGCTCGCCGCGCGCCCGGGTCGCCGAGCGCAGCCGGTTGAGTGTGCCGCTGATGCGTCGCTGAGCGGCGTTGACCGTTGGGCCGGCGGTTGATGCGATAGCGGATCCCCGGCGCCTGCGCGCGCGTTGCCGATGCACCTCGCTCCAGTAGGCCTGATCGCCGTACACCTCGCGCTCCTGCCCGTGCAGCAGCTGCGGCATCTGGCTGATGTCCGAGGCGTTGGCAGGGGTGGTCACCAGGCTGTGCACGATGCCGCGGCGGATCCGTGCCGACGTGCGCCTTCATCCCAAAGTGCCACTCCGCTCGTTCTTTTTGCCCTGCTGCATCTCCGGGTCGCGCGCCTTGGCCTCGTTCTTGGTCGAGGGCGGCGCATCGATGATGGTCGCATCCACGATCGTCCCGCACTTGAGCAGCAGCCGCTTCTGCTCCAGCAGCCCTCGCACCAGGGCAAAGATCTGCTCGGTCAGCTGATGCTGCTCGAGCAGGTGGCGAAAGCGCAGGATCGTGCTACTCGTCCGGCACCGCATCCTCCACCAGCTCGATGCCGGCAAAGCGGCGCATCGACTCCGAGTCGTACAGCGCATCCTCGGCCGCAGGATCCGACAGGTTGAACCACTGCTGCATGAAGTAGATGCGCAGCATCCGCTCCATCGGCATCGGCTGCGTGCCGTTGCCGGCCTTCGGGTAGTGCGGCTCGATCAGCGCCAGGATCGGCGCCCAGGGAATCACCGCGTCCATCTCGGCCAGAAACCGCTCCCGGCGCGTGACCTTGCCCTTCTTCTCCCACGCCGCCGATGCAAAGGTCGTCTGCTTCATCGATTTCCCCGGCTCTGAGCGCTACTGCCCACTGCACGCAGTATCGGTCAGTTAACCTAATCATTGCATAAATCTGGAGGAGTGCGAACAAACGCCAGCTGTTTGCAATCAGCCGCCCGGTATGGTGATCCCCGCGATCGCTCCTCCCTCAATTCCCGCAAGGCGAAGTACTTCGTAGGTTGACGCATTCACCAGTTCCACGGCTGAAAGACCTGCCTTCTTCTGCGCTTGATCTGCAATGTAAACTCCGGCTCGGTACCCGATCCACCGACGGCCATCAGGGTGCCTGAACATCCAACTCCTATAGTTTGCGTTGGGGGGCACGCGAAGCAATTCCCCTATCCAAGTCGTCACCTCTGCAGAGTATTCGCCCCATGGAGGTTGACGGCCGGTCATATCACGTTCGAAAGCGGTCGCGAGCCCTTCACTGACGACCGCATCCATGAGCATTGGCCTGGGGACACTTCCGTCTCTGACCCATCCGCGCGCTAAATGATGAAGCTCATGGAACAGCGTGCAGCGGAGCCGAGCTTTGGCAATGGATACCAGCCCTCCATGAAGGGAAGGATCGACGACCCAGCGAATACGGCGAGAGCTGATTGCCGTCGCCGTCTCGCCCATCTCCGGAATCACTCGGGTACCGGTCTGCGCCGCAAGCTCGACTTCATCGGCCAGCATTGGAAGCAGTTTGCGCACCTCCACATCCGTTGTCTCGCAGATCTCGGCGATCACCTTGCGAGCATCGACCGGGAAGAATCGCTTGTCATCGGCATCCAAAAAGAGCGGGGTAATCATTGGTCCCGACCTCATCCTGCGTCAGCGATTCTTTCAGGCTACGGCGTCAAAGTAGTGCGACAGATCGGCTTGCACGGCGGGATTAGCGGACAAGGTCAGCGTGAGGCGGCCTTTGGGGCTCGTCAACCGACCGGCCCGTTGGATCAGGCTCATCCTGCGGGTGCCGAGGCGCACGAACGACCACCAAGGAGCGCGTTGTTCGGTGGTGGCGCGCTCGGGCACCTCGGTCGACATCTGCAGTTCGCGGTTGAGATTGTGAGCGATGATTGCCGAAAGGAGCCAAGTCTGGTTGGCGGCGCGGCGCCTGCAGGGGATGTAATCCATCTGGGTCTGGGACTTCAGCTCCGCAAAGATCGCTTCCTGCGCGCCGCGGCCATTGTGAAGGGCCACGAGCTTGCGCGCCGACAGCGTTGCGTTGGTGAGGATCACCTTGAACTGAAACCCGTATTCATAGGGAGCGAAGAGATTCAGCTGCAGCGGGCCTTTGCGCTGTTTCGGCTCGCGGGTGCGGATAAAGATGAAGCGCCGCGTTTCCGCCCAGCAGTTCGGCTTCCAGTAGCACTCGAAGAACTTCACGTCGCGATCGGCGCGGTGCCACAGGAGGCGCTTCTCGATCTTCCTTTTCAGCTGGGTGAGGCGCTCGAAGGGTACCGAGATCGTGTATTGGATGCCGAGCGCCTCGAGCGCGCGGACGATCTCCTCAGAGAAGAACGCGCAGTCCATGCGCACCTCGAGGATCACGCGGGGCAGGATTCGCCGGATTTCATTGAGGCAAGCGAGGATGAAGGCGCGAGCGCCGTTCGAATCATGCACATTGCCGGGACGGTGCCAGACGTCGAGGACTTGCCCGGTCTGCGCCACAGTACAGAACAGCGGGTAGTAGCTCCTCTGGCCTTTCTTCTTCCTGTTGTACCCGACCGCTGTGCCCTCGGCCATGCGGGTGGTGCCGAGCACCGACCCATCGAAGTCCAACGTCAGGCGCGCCGGCGAGAGGACCTGCAGCCGCTCGAGCACGAACGAACGCGATAGGGAGCGCAGCTCCTTCACCGCCGTCTTGTCCATCCCATCGAGTGTGCGACTCACTGTCGCCACATCCGGCAGGCGCTTTAGCCCCAACGTCCGCTTCACCATTGGGTCATCCTGGTAGTAGCGCAGGTCCGAGAGCCGCCGGTACCCGATGAGAAGATGCACGATCAAGATCATCACGATCGAGGCGTGGCCGAAGATGGGGCTGACCTTCAGGTGTTCGAAGCACCCGCGCAGGCGAGCCTTGAGAGAAAGGCGCTCGAGCAGGGGCTGAAACACCACGAGACCTGCGAAGGAAGTCAGCTGCTGGTCCTCGAAACGGATCTCAGGCAGCGCGCGGGCTTTCCAGTGGACGGCGGACTTGCTAATCTTCATCGAGACGGTCGCCTCTCTGGAGTTGATTTTACGTGTGGTAACGAAAATCATACCAGAGTTGAGGCCGTCCTTTCGTTTCGCACCAACAGTTTATCTACTCTACAACTCTCACCTTGGGTGAGAGTTGCGGAACCACCGCACCGAGCGTCTCAGGCTGGAATTCCAGGCTCCGCCTCCTCTGAGGCGCGAACCTTATGCACTTGGCGGGTTAACGTGACCTGTGCAGACCTTCCCTAGAGGGTACTCCTTCGATGGACGCTATGTAGGCATCCGGCAGGTTATGGTAGCGAGCTCCGGCGACCACAAGCCGCTTATACGAACTGTAAGGGAGAAGCGTCGGGTCTATGTCCGTCGATTGGGCGATGTAGACGTATGGCGTGTATGTGTTTCCCTTCAGTGGGAATTGAACGAGACGCCGAACATATCCGTTTCCGTTCCCTTCGAGAACATCCAGGCCCGGCTCATCACGAGCATCGAGTTCGTACAGCACACCATATGCGCTATGCGGCTCGCCCTGTTCCGTGTATAGAAGACACTTTCCCGAGCCGTCGATACTTCGCTTGTGGAACGCGAGCATATAACCCGGCATCTCGACGACGCCCACAACGCGCGCGGATGGAACACGGGAGAGAAGTCGCAAAGGATGCAGATTGGAACCATAAGCAAGGTAGTGAGTTGTAGGCATGACAGTCCCTCCAGTAGCGGGCGGCCTTTATTCCAACTCCAGCCAATGCACTCGAGAGCTCGACACATACACGAGCGCGCCCCGAACCACCTGCATGGCACGCATATAGATGCGAAGCTGCGCCGCGTGAAGCGAAATATCAGAATCTGAAGGCTCCACATCACTCTTCCAGTCGACAACGACTCGCGGTCGTTCATGCTCCACGAATACAGCATCCGCCCTTCCTGCGACCGAGCGCACCTCATCTGGAAGAGTACCGAACACTGCGATCTCGGGAACTAGTCCTCCACGCAATGGCGCGATATCAGGAAGTGCTAGAGCTCTGGCGACCGTAGTACCGAGCTCTTCAGGATCTGGAAGGGCACCCGGGGTGGCGATCACCGGCGCTGCCAGCTGAGCCAGCAGCTCCTTCCCACGCGTCACAAGCGACTCGTGCTCATCAGCGAGCTCGCCCGTCAGTACCTCCTCCAGCATCTTGTGAAGAAGAAGGCCGCGCAAGAGGCCCGCGCCAACCGGCACGGGCACCCCGACGCCTTCGTCGGCATCTGTCGTCAGTAGTTCCGATGTCTGCACACGATCAAGGTCATCGAGGCTCGGGCGCAGCCAGGAGACCCGGCGAAGGCCTTCGGAGATTGCCCGATCCTGATCGGCGAATGCCTCCGCAGTCTGTTCGTTTTTTGGCTCAACTCGCGGTGGAAGCGCCTTGCGCGTGAACCGCGACATGTCAAGCTCCTGCAAATCCTGATGAGTTCCCTGCATGATGCTCGTCCAGGATCTATCCGTTGTATGCGGCACCTTGGGCAGCACGAGCAGGTCGCGCGCCCGAGTGAAAGCCACATACATCAGTCGCTCCCGTTCTCGCGCGGCACTCTCCTCTTCCTTCTCGAGCGCAGAGTGAAGGTCAGGAGGAACCACATCACCCAAAACCCAGTGGATCGTGTCATCAGAGGAGCGGTGAACAAATCTATCTCTTGACCTAAAATTCGTCACCGTGTTGATTAGCACGACCACCGGCCATTCCAGTCCCTTGGAGCTGTGGATGGTGACGATATCAATCGCATCGCCTGCCGTATCCACACGCCCCTCGGCGCGCGATTCACGCTGCGCCCAGTCGCGACTCGCGTCTCGCGCGAACTGCTTAAGTCCACGAACGTCGTAGGCGCGTGCAAGCTCAAGAAATGCATCTATATTCACCAGGGCATGGCTGCTGCGCTCCCCCTCTCGCGCGATCAGAAGCGGACGTATGCGAAGTCGCTCTATAGCATTACTTAGAAGAAGCATTGGTGTGGTGGACCCCGCCTGACTTTTCAAGTCAAGAAGGGTCGTGACAACCTCGCGCGCGAGAGTGTGCGGGATCACTGAAGGGTCAGTTAGCAGACTGAGGCGCGGGATCAGGTCTGGCCGCTGGTATTCCCCGGAAGCGCCGCCGTTATATCAAGCAATTCCTCTTCCGTAAGACCCACGAGCGGGCCTCGCATCAGCGCCCCAAGAGCGAGTGTGTCTTGTGGATCAGCAAGCGCTCGGGCTAGGCTTACGAGATCCTGAATTTCCTGGCGGCCAAAGAGATTTTTTCCCGCCTGAGAGGAGTATGGGAGGCCCTCATTGTCGAGGGCGCGCTCATAGCGGCGCAGCTCGGTTCCGGCGGGTGCAAGCAGTGCGATGTCTGCCGGCATGAGAGGCCGGCGCTTTCCTTCTTCACCAATGACTTCCATGTTTCCGATAAGGCGCGCGCAGACCTCCGCAACTTCGCGGGCCTCGGCATCGCGCACATCATTGATGCCGCAGCCGGGGAGTATTTCTATGGTTTTCTTCGTCACACACGGCACCGGCTGTTGAGCATCTTCACGGGTAGAGGTGAGATGAACGTAACCGGGTTGACCAGCGGCAGACAGGGACGCCTCGCAGCATCGATTAACATGTTCCAAAATTTTAGATTGCGAGCGGAAGCTATTCGTAATGTGCAGAATGTTCTCAGCGTGGTGCTGACGAACCGCCTCGCGAGCGCGAGTGTAGCTCTCGATGTCGGCGCCCCGAAAACGATAAATTGCCTGCTTCGGGTCTCCTACAATGAATAGCGCACCCTCGCGCAGCGTGCTTTCCTCCCAACGCTCCGGAGAGTCGGTTGCGGCGATCCGAAAGAGAATCTCGGCCTGTATCGGATCAGTGTCCTGGAACTCATCAATCAGAATTCGAGAGTATCGTTGACCCAGGGCTACACGCACAGGGTCGTGTGCGCGGACGAGATCCCGCGCGTAATACAGCAGATCATCGAAATCTAGCAGGGCCGCGTTTCGCTTGAAAGCCGTGTAGTCGCTCAATACCTCGTCGAGTTGCTCGGACAGAATTTGCATCAGCGCGGTAGAAACCTTCCCAAGGAGAGTACGGTAGCAGGTCTCCACCCGAACAAATTGCTCCATCGCCTCATCGTGCAGGCGCGTGCCGTCACTGGGACCAGCCACCTTGATCCACCCCGCTTTCAGTTCGGGGCGCTTGAAATGAAAGGAGTCCCGGTACATGGCCGGGACTGTCGGAGGGTGCGCAAGGCGCCACAGGGCTTCAAAGTCTGGTGGCCTCTGGAACGAATCCGCGTAGAACCGTGAAATGATTTCGCAGCTTGCAAGCAGAGCATCCGTCTTTGCTTCCGGCTGTACAGACGAACGCCAGCCCTTGAACGCCCTACTGCTTCTGCAAGATCAATGTCCGGACGTCCTCCCAGGTCTGCAGCCACTGGGCGGCCCGTCCGGTGTTGACGGCGAAAGCGTGCCAGTTCACCCAGGGTAGAAACGACGTGTCTGGGATCTTCCCTCGATAATACAGCGAGGGGATCATCCGTCGCAGCGGTCGCACTGAATCGGCGGCGAAGCCAACGATCGAAGGCGGTATCAAACGCGACCTCCGCCTGCACCGCATCGATAACCTGTGCGCCGGGGTCGACGCCGGCTTCAACGGCGTAACTGTGGATCAGGGTCTGGCAGAAACCGTGAATGGTTGATATCGTGAGCTCCTCGAGCTTCGCCCGCGACGCAGAGAGGCATTCGTGCTGTGCTTCCGACAAACCGTTCGGCAGCGCGTCCTTGATGGCCGTCGGAATCTCCCCATCCAGCAGTCTTTCAACATAGCTATGCACCCGCGCAGCCAGCTCGCTCGCTGCGGGCTCGGTGAAGGTGATCGCCGAGATACTCGATGGAGCGCAGCCGTTTGCCAGAAGCATCGTCAGGCGGCCCGCTATCAGTGCCGTCTTGCCGGTACCTGCTGCTGCCTCAATGAGCAGCGTCGCCCCGAGATCGGTGAGCGCGCGGACCCGCGCAGCCACGTCCGTCACCGTCATGGCGCGTCCCAGGTGCGCGTGAATGCGCCGAACATTCGACGAAGGGGTGCACGTTTGAGATTGAAGTAATTTTCATCGCTAGCCGGCAGCGCGATCCGATACTCCTCGTGCTCGGCTCGCTTGAGTCCGGGCAGACCCTTGCCTTCATCCAGCAACGCACAGGCCTGCGCGATGTATCCATTTACATCCTGGATCGCCTGAGCCACATTCGGAAGTTCATATGCGCGGGGCACGTCCTGCGTGAAGATAGAACAGTCGTGCGATCACGCGTCGTGCTTGCGGAAGCAATTGCCTGGCGGCAATCGCGTAGACCACCCGTTGCAGGTCCGACCCACCATTGACGATTACGCGATCCGGCCGCTGCGGCTCGCGGCCCGTCTTGTAGTCTGTCACGCGCACAGAGGTTCCTGATGCATTGAGATCCAGGCGATCAATCGACCCGCGAATAGAAACGTTGGTTCCCTGGATACTGACTCGGGCGGTGGTGCTCCACGGCCAATTGCCGGGCATGGTTTCAGGGCTGCCAAAAGGGACTTCGGTCCAGCACCGGGTTCCGGGGTTCAAGGAGTCATCCCTCGTCAATGCCTTGTGCGCAAGACGTTGCGCGTGCCCTAGGATGTCCTCCCATAAGAGCAGCGGAGGGACGGGGCGCTCAAGGGGCCATTTCTCCCGCACCTCCAGGACAGCACGCCAGAGCGCCTGCTGCATTGCTGGGGAGTTGTGCGCGTGTAGCCCGGATCGGGCTCCAGCTGATCGACCGTTCGTCTCAGAATCTCATGGACGAGTTCCCCCTATGCCCGCGCATCGAGCGAGAGAGGTTCCTCGAGTATAGGTGTCGCTCGCCATCCGAGTGCATAGCGCCAGACAAAGCCGAGGGGTCCCGCAACAGACGGGCGAGCGAGGTTGCCTGACTGCGTGCGCAGCAGCGCCCGTTCGATTATGGGGTGATGCGCGCGCATGAGGCCGTCATGCTCAGTAACCTTCGCCGTGTTCCAGTCCGACCAACAGCGCATAGCTGAGCGAAACCGCGGCGATTCAGCGGCATCTTGCGGGCGCGCGAGCAGGCGGTCGGTTTCGCTGAAAGCGTGCTGGGGAATACGCCCACGCTTGAGCGCGGTCGCCTTGGGATAGCCCGCCAGCAACGGACTCGAGGGCAGGAGTCCGCCCTGCGAGCTTCGTCGAGTCAGGGAGATCATGCAGTCGACAGAGGCGTGCGCGCAGATGATCTCGAACGCGCGGCGCTGCTTGTCTCCGAATGGATCGGGATCCAGGATCTTCCGTGCGAGTAGATTCTCTGGCAGGAGTGGATCCTCACGGGGCTTTCCAGGCCATGTCCCACTCGTGAGCCCGAGGAGCCAGACGCAGGGCCGCGGCGCACCGACCAGATGTGTAGCGGGGCACCACACGATTGTCGTGCCAGCCTCCGATTCGTCTGTCACACGCAGAGACTGCAAGGAAAGAGACAGCGCGTCGGCGGGTGCGCTGCGGAGCGCGCGATGCCATAACATTCTTGCGCTCGATCCGAGAAATTCCTCACCCGCCTCTTCGGCGGCGGCAAGTCCGCGCGCCAGCAGCCGAAGTGCACGTTCGATGAGTGTTCGTGCGTTCTGATCGAGTCTCGAACGGTTCGTGCTATCTGCGAGCGCACGCTGCCAGTGCTCAATTTGAAACAGCCCGGCTTCCGGGCTGATCCCGATGGCCCAGTCACGCCGCATCTCCTTCAGGAGCCGCCCGCGCCCGATCGCATGGTCAAACAGACGTCGAACTCGATCTTGGCTGAGCCCATTACCCAGTAGATCCGCCAGGGAGGCGCACGCCTGGCCATCGCGGGTGGACAAAGCGGGAATGCCGTTCGAGAAGTGAATCGGCAGGCTCGCTCCCTTCGCAAGGGTAAGGAAATGATCATCCCACTCATCTGTCGATCCGGCGCAGATCGCGATCTCCTGCGCGCGGGCGCGACCTGTGGCGAGCAACTGTCTCGCCCAACGCAGGCTCTCCATCACTTCAGAGCGCGGATTCGCACAGCTTACGACGCGCTTCGTGCCCCCTGAGATCGCGGCGTGGTGACGATTTCCCCTGGAAACCATTTAAGGTCGCTCGTGCCGGGCTGGATCCATCGAACAGGGATGAGTTCACTCAGGGCGCAGACGAGCGGTCGCCATACAACTGGAACGTCGAGCAGGCGATCAAGCTCGAGCTCACCGACGACGCAAGGCGCATGCTGCACCCGACGCAATGCGCGCTCACATAGGTCACGAGGAAGCCGAGCGTCAGAGGGCAAGCCCGCGCGCACTCGTCGTTCCAGGAGGGCCAGGTCAGCAAAGCGGGCCTCCGGACGACCATCCAGATCAACGTCGGCGTCCCAGGCTTTTCTCAGTGTTCGGGCTGTTGCCCGTGTCATTCCAGGCAGGGCGCGAAGCGGCTCGATGTCCGTGAATCCACCGGCGTTCAGAGCCGCCTGAATTGCGGATTCAAGATCCTCAAGCTGTGCCGGCCGCAGGAAGCCGCCGGCAAGGCGCGTGGCAAGCAGGGGCAAGGTAGTAAGCTGCAGGCCGACGGTTCCTTCGTCCGCGGCGGCAAGACGGCGCATCCTGAACGCCAGAGGCCCCTGAACCACGATGGTCCGTCGACGCACTGTTACCTCGCCGTATCCTCGGGGTAGCGCGGATCGCGATCGTCCATTTAATCAGTCAGGCTGGAGGCAATTCACGGACTGATGAATCGACCACTGGTGGCGCTGATTCCCCCTCATTCCATCCCCCTGTGGCATCGCCCAATCTCTCGATTCAACGCATTCTGGCGCAACCCGGCAGCGGATGCTACGTATCGACAGGCGTACTTATCAGCGCACCTTGGTGCTAGCCAACGAGTACGGTAGATCCCTTTCCAACTGACTGCCATCTCTATCGCCTACGCGCTCAGAAAATAGCGCTGCAATGCCGTCGGGGCACGATGCTCAGGGTGGCATCAGTCAAGAAGCCGCGTGAAGGCGGCTCCTGAGAACCAGCTCTGTAGTTTTAAGCGAAAGGCGTCTACCTGTGTCCACAACGCGCTTTTCATATTGTTTTCATATGCGAAAGCGCTTAGTTCTAGAGTGGAGCGTGTAAATGCTTGATTCTGGCGGAGAGAGAGGGATTCGAACCCTCGAAGGGCTTTTGACCCTTACACCCTTAGCAGGGCCGTCCAGTAACGTGAGTCGCTGACAGCGCTTCCAATCTTACCGTATCATTACCGTATGGGCCGGGGATTACCGTACCTCATGACCATAACTGATTAATTTTGTGGTGGAAAGGGAGGGACTCGAACCCTCGACCCCGGCATTATGAGTGCCGTGCTCTAACCAGCTGAGCTACCTTTCCACTGTTCTTCGAGGCCGCAAGCCGCCCTTTTGGGATCCCGGGTCGGCGGCCCGCCCATGAGGGGCGCGCATTGTCCTTGGGGCCTGCCGGCAGTGTCAACCCGCGCTGCCCTCTCCCGATAATCCAGCCGCGTCCAAGTAGAAGGTGTATACCTGAATGTGCCAAGGGCTCGCTTTTTTGCATGAGAATAACGACGAGGTCCGGGGCAGGGGTATCCCGCTACCTGCGGCTGTACAGGGTACTGTCTCAGGCACTGGCGGACGGGCGGTTCGGCTCAGAGGAAGCCTTGCCGAGCGAGCCGCGCCTCATGAAGGTTTACGACATCTCCCGCTCGACCGTGCGCCGCGCCCTGGCGCAGCTCGAGGCGGAGGGCCGCATCGAGCGCAAAAGAGGCAGTGGTACCTTCGCCCGCCCACAAAGGCACCAGGCCACGGCTTTCAGGGACCTCTCTGCCGTGCTGGATGGAACAGCCGGCGGTAGGCGCCGCGGCAGCCACCAGCCGGACAGTCACCTTCCAGCGGCTGCCGACACCCGCATTCCTGCTCGACGAGCATCCTGGACTTGGGGATAGCGTCCTCTTCGTCCGCCGCGTGCGCCGTGTCGGACGCGAGCCGATCGTCCTGGAGAGCTCTTACCTTCCGGAAGAGATCGGGGCCGGACTGACCCGGCGGCAGCTCGGCGCCGACGGCGACGGCGTCCTCACTGTGTTGGGCGCGCACGGTCATCATAGCGCCAGTGTGGAGCGGGAATTTGCGGCACTCGAGGCCGATCCCCTCGTCGCCGACATCCTGGATCTCGCAGTCGGCGAGCCGGCTTTCAACGTACGCACGCTGGCGCGGGATCGGCGACATCGCATGCTTGCGTATGTCGACTCTTTGTACCGTCCCGACCGTTATGAGGCGCACGCCGCAATCGACATCGGCGCTGCACGGCGGCGGCGGTCCAGGGAAAGGCCCGACTGAGACAACTCCGATGGCCTCGACACGCCGCTCGCGACGCAAGACGAAAAGGGACGCTGAATCCGCGAGCGTGCGCTTCGACGACGGGGTAACTCGATACTACAGGCTCTACGAGCTGCTCTCCGCAGCCCTTCAGGACGGCAAGATCCATCCTGAAAGCGCTCTGCCCAGCGAGCCGCAGCTGTGCGCCCGGCACGGGCTGTCTCGTACAACAGTCCGCCGTGCCCTGGATCGGTTGGAACGCGAAGGAAGGATCGTGCGCCGACGCGGCAGCGGGACTTACGCCCGCCCACAAGAGGGCCGGCCGCGGCTGTCCATGGAAGTGCATGCGTTGTTCGAAGTACCGGCAGTCCAGGAATCGCGTACCGCTGTCACGACGCTGCGTTTCGAAACGGCGCCGGTTCCGCAGGCCCTACAGGCAATCGCGGCGGAAATCGGCGCGACGGCTTACCTCCTCGAGCGTCTTCTATCCGGCTCAGGGCGAGGCGCTGGCGCTCATCACTGCCTACCTGCCGCAGCCCATCGGGAATCGTTTGCAGCGACCGATCCCGAGCCGAACCTCGCTGATGGCGCTGCTTGCCGGCCTCGGGCTGTCGGCCATTGCCGTCGGATGTTCGATGGGAGCGGTGCCGGCGGATGCCGATGCCGCGCGAGCGCTGCAAGTCCCGCTGGGCTCGGCTCTCGTCAGAGTCCGCGCGGTTCTGACCGGCGAAAACGCAGAGCTGCGGGCCGTAACGGAGATTGTCTGCCGGTCCGACCGGCTGCAGTTGAAGATTCTGGAGCCGCGTCGGGGTTAGCACCCATTCTCACACGTTGAAACGGAAGTGCATGACATCCCCTTCGTGCATGACGTACTCCTTGCCTTCCAATCGCAGCTTGCCGGCCTCACGGGCTCCGGCTTCGCCGCGTAACCCGACATAATCCTCGAAGGCAATGACCTCGGCGCGAATGAAGCCGCGCTCGAAGTCGGTGTGGATCGCTCCCGCGGCCTGAGGCGCGGTGGCGCCCACCCGCACCGTCCAGGCCCGCACTTCCTTCGGCCCGGCGGTGAAGAAAGTCTGCAATCCCAACAGGCGGTAGGCGGCCCGGATCAGACGGTCGAGTCCGGGCTCGCTCAACTTGAGCTCCGCGAGAAACTCCGCGCGGTCGCCCTCATCGAGCTGGGCGATCTCCGCCTCGATCGCGGCGCAGACCGGCACCACCACGGCTCCCTCTTTCGCCGCGCGCGCCTCGATGACCGCCAGAAGCGGATTTTCCTCGAAGCCGTTTTCCGCGACGTTGGCGACGTACATGACCGGCTTGGCGGTCAGCAGGTGCAGGTCTCTGATGTCCCGCTGCTCATCTTCCGTCAGACCCAGCGCCC
Source organism: uncultured Pseudomonadota bacterium (assembly GCA_963726045.1). GTDB lineage: Bacteria > Pseudomonadota > Gammaproteobacteria > Steroidobacterales > Steroidobacteraceae > 13-2-20CM-66-19. Next base: position 542,803 of record CAVSAZ010000003.1, on the reverse strand, counting down.
GCACGGGCCGCACCTGGTCGAGCTGCACCTTGACGCGCTCGAGGAGTGCCCGCTTGCGCAGCGCGTCCTTGTCGCCTGCCTTCGAGGCCTTGGCGGCACGATCGAGCGCCTTGTCCACGCTGCCGAGATCCGCCAGCGCGAGCTCCGTATCGATCGTCTCGATGTCGGCGAGCGGATCGACCTTGCCCGCCACGTGAATGACGTCGGTGCTCTCGAAAGCCCGCACCACGTGCGCAATGGCATCGACCTCGCGGATGTGCGACAGGAACTGGTTGCCGAGCCCCGCGCCCTCGGAGGCCCCTGCGACCAGGCCGGCGATATCGACCAACTCAACTGCGGCCGGAATGACCTTCTCCGGATGCACGATCGCGGCCAACTGCGTCAGGCGCGGATCCGGCACCGGAACCACGCCGACGTTAGGATCGATCGTGCAGAAGGGATAGTTCTCGGCGGCGATCTGCGCCCTGGTGAGGGCGTTGAACAGCGTCGACTTGCCGACGTTCGGCAATCCGACGATGCCGCAACGGATGGACATGAGAGAAAACTCCTGTGAGCGCCGCGGGCTTACGGCTCGGGGCGCGGAGGGGGACCTGCGCCGCCACGGCCGGGCAGGCGATTCATTGCCTTCTGCGCGCCGTCGCTCAACATCACCGGGACGGCATCGGCGGCCGCGACCACCGCGTCGTGAATCAGCGCGGCTTCCGCCGCCGGCGGGCGCCCCAGCACATAATTCAACACGGCGTCGCGATCGCCCGGATGGCCGATGCCGATCCGCAGCCGCCAGAAGTCATCGCCGAGCTGTGCGATGAGATCGCGCAGCCCGTTGTGGCCGCCGGCGCCGCCGCCTTCCTTCAGGCGCACCAGCCCCGGCGGGAAAGTCGAGCTCATCGTGAGCCACCAGGATCGACTGCGGGGGAATGCGGTAGAAGCCGGCAACACTCCTGACGGACTGCCCGCTCAGGTTCATGTAGGTCATGGGCTTCAGCAACCAGACATCCGTGCCGTCGATGGCGGCACGCGCGAGCTCGCCCTGATGGCGCGCCTCGTGCCGGAGGCTGACACCCGTGCGCCGCGCCAGCTCGTCCACCAGCTCGAAACCGGCGTTGTGCCGGGTGCGCGCATACGTGGGGCCCGGATTCCCGAGCCCCACGATGAGCGTGAGCGGCAGACCCGCCATGCGCTGCCGCTATTTCTTGCCGCCCTCCTTCTTGGCCGGAGCGGCCTCCTTCTTGTCGTCGCCCTTCTTGGCATCGCCGCCGGCAGCGGGGGCCGCGCCGGCCGCAGGTGCCGCACCGCCAGCAGGCGTCGCGCCCTCGGCAGGCGTCGCGGCCGCGACTGCGTCCGCAGCCACCGGCTCCGGCTCCGCCGCGCGCGGGGCATGGATCGAGACCACGGGCGTGTTGCGATGCGCCAGCTCCGGGATCGTGACCCCGGGCGGCAGCGGGATGTCGGCCAGGAACTTGGTGTCGTTCAGGCTCATCTGGGACAGATCGAGCTCGAGAAACTCGGGCAGATCCTTCGGCAGGCAGCTCACCTCGACGTCGGCGCGCATGTGCGACACGATGCCGCCTTCCGTCTTGACGCCGGGGCTGATGCTCTCGCCCTTGAAGTGGATCGGCAGGTGCAGGCGAATCGCCTCATTTTCGATGACGCGTTGCAGGTCGACGTGCACGACGACGTTCCTGGCCGGATGCATCTGCACGTCCTTGACGATCGCCTCCTGCGGGGCGCCGTCGATCTTGATCTGCACGATCGAAGAGTAGAAGCGCTCGTCACTGATCATGGTGAGCAGGTTCTGCTGGTCCAACACCAGCGACTGCGCCTCTCTGTGGCCGCCGTAGAGAATGGCCGGAACCTTGCCGGAGCGACGCAGGCGGCGGCTCGCACCTTTGCCTTGCGCCCCGCGCGCGTCCGCGCCGAAGCTGAATGAAATACGCATGATGTTCTCCAAACTACAGTGACAAGACACGCCGGTACCCGCGACCAAGCCCGGCGCAACCAAAAACTCAATCTACATACAGTGAGCTGACCGATTCCTCGTCGCGGATGCGGCGGATGGTCTCCGCGAGCAGCGCCGCCACCGAGAGCTGGCGGATTCGGTTGCAGCCGCGCGCCGCGGCCGAGAGCGGAATGGTGTCGGTCACCACCAGCTCATCGAGCCCCGACTGCGATATCTTCTGCACTGCTTCGCCCGACAGCACGGCGTGCGTGATGTAGGCGACCACCCTAGTGGCGCCTTCATCCTTCAGTGCCTGCGCCGCGTGACAGAGCGTGCCGGCCGTGTCGACCATGTCGTCCACCAGCACGCAGCTCTTGCCTTCGATGTCGCCGATGATGTTCATCACCTTCGACTCGTTCGGCCGCGGCCGGCGTTTGTCGATGATGGCGAGCTCCGCATCGTCGAGGCGCTTGGCGAAGGCCCTTGCCCGCACCACGCCGCCCACGTCCGGCGACACGATCACCACGTTTCGGTACGCCTGCCTCCACGCATCCCCGAGCAGTACCGGCGATGCGTACACGTTGTCGACCGGGATATCGAAGAACCCCTGGATCTGGTCCGCGTGCAGGTCGACCGTGAGCAGCCGGTTCACCCCGGCGCTCGAAATCATGTTCGCCACCAGTTTCGCGGTGATCGCCGAGCGCGTCGCGCGCGGCCGGCGATCCTGACGCGAGTAGCCGAAGTAAGGCACGACGGCGGTGATTCGCGCCGCGGACGCTCGGCGGCACGCATCCACCATCACGAGCAGCTCCATCAACGTGTCGTTGGCCGGCGGACACGTCGGTTGCACGATGAAGACGTCGCGGCCGCGGACGTTCTCCATCAGCTCGATATTCACCTCACCGTCGCTGAAGCGACCGACATAGGCGCGCCCGAGCGGCGTCTGCAAATGCCGCGCGACATCCGTGGCCAACGCCGGATTGGCGTTGCCGGCAAATAGCGCCAGTGTGTCGCTCGTCGTCATGGTCCGGCTACAATACCAGCAGAATCAGTGAGTTACCGATCGAGCAGCGTAGGGGGTTCGCCGCCCGACCTGTACGTAAAAAGGGGGCGCATGATACACGATCCGCCGGCCCCAGGCGCGGCCTGCCCGACCTGGCCCCGCCACTGGTCAGGCCAGTCCTGCCCTGCCATTCCAGGCCTGCCGGCGTCCTTCGTCGCGAAGCACGGCCGTGAGCCTAAGGATAGGTGAAGTTCAGGTCGACCGACCGCAGCTCATCCATGAAGAGCTCGTACGAGAGGGGATCGCTTTCAAATAGTCGCCGCGCGTAGCTCGTACAGTGCTGGCGCCATACCGTCCCCTCATCAGGGGACGACAGGAGGTCCCCGATCCGCTGGTTTCCAGCCGCTTCCTTGACGACACGCAACCAGTTCATGGCTGTGTCCGCCAATTTGTAGCGCGTATTTCCGCTGCCCTCGCGCGCCTGATCCTTGTACAGGCGCCACAGGTAGAACGGGCCGCTCGACTCCACGAGTTGGAACCGCCCTGCCTCCCTGGCGAGGCGCACCAGAAGATCGGCATCCTCATAGCTGCGTGAAGACACTCGTTACCGTGGCATCGAAGGGGAAAGCGATGAAGAGACGGCCGCACCGATGGCCGGGCTGTAGAAGTGCCGGGCCCAGTACAGATAGTTGAAGAGATGCCTGTGGCCGATCATCACGCCCTTGGGCATCCCGGTCGAGCCGGAGGTGTAGATCACGTAGGCGAGGTCATCTGCTCTGAGCCCGGCCCGGTCCGGATTGCTGTCCGGCATGTATGCCCAGGGCGCCGCGCCGATATCGTCCGCCATCTCACGGTACGAGAAGGGTCGCGCGTCGTCCGGGCTGTGCCCATGCCCCCTCTGATCAATGCCGATCACGGTACGGAACGCTGCGAAGTAGGCTTTCGGGTTGGCGAAACTGCGGTCGAAGAAACTGAACCCGCCGTGCAGAAACACGATCGGTGGGCCGCTGCCCAACACCTCGGCATAGAGCTTCACTCCGTGGACTTCATAGAAGCGGCCGGAGTCGGCAGCCCGGAGACGCGCAGGCGAGGCGAGGCATACGATCAGGAGTATCAGGAGGATTCGAGCCGCGCTCGCCGGCAGGCGGGGCGTTGAGGTCATGTCCGCTCCCGGACGGAACGAGGGAATGGCTGGGGTGGAAGGATTCGAACCTCCGAATGGCGGGATCAAAACCCGCTGCCTTACCACTTGGCGACACCCCAGCAACAACTACAGGGAACGATGCGCCGGTGAGATATTGAGTCCCCGCGCCACGAAACTCGTCCACTCATCCGGTACGCGCGCCGCGATGCGCTCCGCCTCGATGGCAGTCGCGCAAGACGCGAAGATACAGGAGCCGGTTCCCGTCAGCCTTGCCGGCGCATATCGCGACAGCCAATCGAGCGCCGCAGCCACCGCGGGACAACGCACCCGTACCACCGGCTCGCAGTCATTGCGACCGCCGGCCTCGAAAAAGGCGCGTATTGTGATGACGGGAGAATTTCGTGTCAATTCAGGGCTCTGGAAGACGTCCCGGGTGCTCACCCCGACCCCGGGGTGGATGATCAAATACCAGCGCTCGGGGAGCTCGATCGGCGTCAGCCGCTCACCCACCCCCTCCGCCCAGGCGGAAAAACCTCTAACGAATACAGGCACATCCGCGCCAAGAGGCAACCCCAGGCGTGCCAGCTCGTCGATCTCGAGGCCGCAGTCCCAGAGGCTGTTCAGCGCCAGCAGGGTGGTGGCGGCATCCGAGCTGCCGCCACCCAGGCCGCCTCCCATGGGAATGCGCTTGCGCACCCGCAGAGTGGCGCCCAGCCGTGTACCCGATGCAGCCTGCAGGGCGCGCGCCGCGCGCACCACGAGATCCGCGTCCGGCGGCACGCCCGCCGGGCCCTCGGGACGCTCGATCGCGCCGTCGTCGCGGACAGCCGAGCACCACGGTGTCGCAGAGATCGATGAGCTGAAAAACGGTCTGCATCTCGTGATAGCCGTCCGCCCGCCTGCCGGTAACGTGGAGGAAGAGATTCAGCTTCGCGGGCGCCGGCCAGAGGATCTCCCGGCGCGACTCGGCCGCGCCACCGCTCACAGCTGCCATCCGTCCACGACCATCCGCACCCGCACATCCTGACGCCGCAGAGTCAGCAGCCGGGGCAGCCACTCCGCCCCGACCGGCATGTAGGCGGTGTAATCGATCTGCCACCCATCCTGGGTCAGTTGCGTGATGCGCTGTTGGGAATCGAGCTGCACCGAGGCGGGGGCCGCGGGGTCCGGGTCCGGCACGCCGAGAACCCAGTACCGCAGGCTGGCGAGCGGCGGCTCGAAGCCGAGCTTGTCCTCGAGCTGCGTGCGCGCGGCGGCATTGCCCAGGTGCTTGCCGTTCGAGGTGATGACGCTGAGATCGTCTCCATGCGCGGTTACTTCCACGCCGCCCGCCCCGAGCGGGCCGGTGAGCGCGAGATGCGTCACCGCGGCGGACTGCGTCCAGCGCAGCCCGGCGTTGAAACCTTGATTGCCGACAGCCACCGCGACACGCCCGTTGAGGCCGAAGTGCTCGAGAGTCTGCAGCGCCGGCCGGCGCACGCTCCACGATACCGAGGGGGCGGGAGAGACCGGGACGGTCTGACAGCCGACGAGCGCCAACAGCGAGCGCGAGGCCGGCCAACACCAGGCCGGCCGGAAGGCACTCGCGTGTCATTTCGCATTCGGGATGAAGCGGGCGACGACCGCCTGCAGCGTCCTTGGAGTCGGGATTGCGCGCCAGCGCCTCCGCCCACACCTTGCGCGCGGCCTCGTGCCGGCCGGCCGCCCACAGCGCCTCGCCCCAGTGTGCCGCGATGTCCGCATCGTGGCTGATGTCATATGCGCGCTCGAGCGGCGCCACCGCGCCGGCCGCATCGCCGCGGCGGAAGCGCACCCAGCCCATGCTGTCGAGCACTGCCGGATTGTCCGGCATCTGCTCCAGGGCGCGGCCGATCAGCGACTCGGCGCGGGGCAGGTCCATGTCATGATCAGCCAGGGTGTAGCCGAGGGCATTCATCAGCGTGGGATCATCGGGCCGCACGGCGAGCAGGCGCTGCAGCGCCTGTACCGATTCATTCACGTGCCCGGCCTGCTCCAGGATGATCGCACGCTCGTACTCGAGCGACGGGTGTTGCGGATGCGCCCGCAGCCCGACACCCAACAGTTTCAGCGCCGCATCGGTACGGCCGTGGTCGCCCAGAAGCTGCGCCTCCGCGACGGTCAGATCGACGCTCTCCTCGGGATGCTGCCGCGCGTACTCCCTGAGGAGCGCGAGCGCGTCGGTCGTGTGATGCGAGCCGAGGAGCAGCGCCGCGGCCTTCTCCCGCGCCTCGAGCGCCAGCGAGCGAATCCGCCAGCTTGCCGTAACCGGCGAGCGCCGCGGCGACATCGCCCTGCCGCGCCGCGATGTCCGACAGGTACATCAGCGTGCTGTCGTCCGCCTCACCGCTCTCGGCCAGGTCGGCGAAGCGTTGCTGCGCCTCCTGCAATGTCGCCGGACTCGTACGCCAGCACCGCCAGGCGCCGATCGACCTCGCCCCGCGGCGCATCGGCGGTACGCAGCCGCTCGAGCTCCTGATGCGCATCCTCCACCCGGCCGAGCTGCTGGTAGACCTCGGCCAGCTCGAACATGCCGTGCCGCGGATCCTGGCGCATCAGGCCACGTGCCGTCGTGATGGCCTTCCCCGGCTCACCCAACACCACGTAGGCCCGCACGAGGACGCGGTTGGCTTGCAGGTTCTTCGGGCTCTCCTGGACGGCACGCAAGGCGTAGCGCTCGGCGCTGTTCGCGTCATAGCCCTCGAGCGCCAGCTCCCCGAGCAGTGTCAGCCTCGCGGACGAGGCCTGCGCCGTGTCGATCACGCCGTTGAGCGCCGCGTAACACCTCCGGCGGCTCCGACTCCTCGAGCAGCAGCGTCGTCGAGATCGGCGAGGCCGCTATCCTGCGCCGCCCGAGAGCCGCGGCACTCGCGGACGTGCCGGCCCGCGGCGAGGTGCTTGCGGGCGGCGGCGGTGCGCTGAGAAATGCTTTCACCGCCGCGCGGGCATCGGCGATGCGATAGAGCTTCAGCGCCACGGTCGCGTACATGGCCAGCGCCTCGCGGCTCTGCGGTTCGAGGTCGCGCCAACGCTGCGCGGACTGCCAGGCCGCGGGCAGGTCCTCGCATGCGAGCCCGACCTCGCTCGCCCGATGCGCCACCGGCGCGGAGGCGATCTGCGCCGCCCTGGCGTAAGTCTCGGCGGCGGTCTTGCAGTCACCGCGCTGCAGTGCGATCTCCGCCACGATGGTCAATGCAGCGGCATCGGGCTGCGGGCGGCGAGGCCGCTCTCTGCGGTACGGTGGCACAACCCGCCAGCGAGCGCCAGGCACAGGGCGGTGGACAGAGAGCGGGACGCTGCGGCGGGCATGAATCAGGAGACGCACCCTCGCACTATAGAGCCTCCCCGTCCGGCGCGCATGGCCTACAATGCCGCGCCTCGAAAACGCCCACGATCATGAAGGAATCCATCCGCCAGCGGCTCGAGAAGCTCGCCGATCGCTTCGAGGAGGTCGGCCGGCTGCTCGCCACCGCAGATATCGCCGGAGGCTCGCCGCAGTTCCGCGACCTTTCCGTCGAATACGCGCGCCTCGAGCCGCTGGCCGAGCGGCTGCGGCATTACCGTGAGCTCGAGCAGGACCTTGCCGCCGCGCGCGAGATGCTCGCGGACTCCGATGCCGGCATGCGCTCCCTCGGCGCCGAAGAGGTGGAGCGGCTGCAGTCGGGACTCGAGGCCACGGAAGCGCAGCTGCGCGCGCTCCTGCTGCCCAAGGACCCGCGCGATGACAAGGGCCTCTTCCTCGAGGTGCGCGCCGGCACGGGAGGCGATGAGGCGGCCCTGTTCGCGGGCGATCTCTTCCGCATGTACGCACGCTATGCCGAGACCAAGGGCTTCTCGGTCGAGGTGCTGAGCGAGAGCCCGGGCGAGCACGGCGGCTACAAGGAGATCATCAGCCGGATCGCCGGCCGCGGGGCGTTCTCACGGCTGAAATTCGAGTCCGGCACGCATCGCGTGCAACGGGTGCCGCAGACCGAGGCGCAGGGGCGCATCCATACCTCGGCGTGCACGGTGGCGATCCTCCCGGAGCTCGACGAGATCGAGGAAGTGGCCATCAATCCGGCGGACCTGCGCATCGACACCTATCGCTCCTCGGGCGCGGGCGGCCAGCACGTCAACAAGACCGACTCCGCGGTGCGCATCACCCACCTGCCGAGCGGCATCGTGGTCGAATGTCAGGACGAGCGCTCGCAACACAAGAATCGCTCGCGCGCGATGAAGCTCCTGAGTGCGCGCCTGCTCGCCGCGGAGGAGGAGAAGCAGCGCAGCGCGCAGGCGCAGACGCGGCGCCTGCAGGTCGGCAGCGGCGACCGCTCGGAGCGCATCCGCACCTACAACTTTCCGCAGGGGCGGGTCACCGATCACCGCATCAATCTCACGCTCTACCAGCTGCAGCAGATCATGGACGGCGATCTCGATGAGCTGCTCGATGCGCTGCAGCAGGAGCACCAGGCGGAGCTGCTCGCCGAGCTCGAGTGAAATGAGTTAAGTACAGGGACGTGCCCGGCCGCCGCATGTGGCCGGGTCTCGGGCAAAAACCACGCTTTTTGTGCGAGACGCTGCTGGGCCGGGGCAGAAGCCCGGATCCATCGCTTCAACCAGTCTCTACGCGGAGGCGGCGGAACCAGGCCTCCGTGCCGTGGTGCTGCAGGGCGATGTGCCCTGCCGCGACGAGCGCGAACTGCGGCCATTCGCGGAACTTGCTGCGCGCGACCCGCTCCCTCACTTCCTCGCTCGCGAGGTCGTAGCCGAGCACCTGAGTATCGTCGATCCAGTGCTCGACCAGGCTCCCGCGTACCATCAGGCGCGCGCTGTGATAGGTGTTGGCGATGTCCCGCTGATCGTGCCACGGCGCGATCAGGCCGTAGAGCGCGCCACAGGAAGTCAGCGCGTTGGCACCGTCCTGGTGATGCTCGTCATCGAGAAGCTGCATCTCCGGTCCGGACTGCCACGCATGCTCGAGCTGCTCATCGACGCGATACAGCACGCCCGAGCTGCCGCCCCGCGGCAGTCGCCACTCGAAATGGAGCGTGAAATCGCGGAAGCGCTCGCGGGTGATGAGGTCGACGGGCGGCCCGCCCGCCAGCGCGCGCAGCACATCGTCGTCCAAGCTCCAGCTTCCCTGTGGAAACTGTGCCTCGGAGTAACCGCGCCAGTCCGCGGTGGTCAATTCGCGCTCGGCCATGGTGTTGGATTGAAATCCGCAGTGGACGGTGCAGCCCGCAATGCCCGTACCCGGTGATTATATATGGCGCCGTGCGTCGCGCCCGCGAGGAACTATTGGTTCTGTCGCACTTCCCGCAGGTAGGCGGCACCGCCGAGATTGCGCATCTGCGCGATGATCCATTGCTGCTTCCACGCAACGAAGCGCGACGGCCGATCGACGTGCCAATGCACGGGGTTCGGCAGCACGGCCGCGAGCAGCGCCGCCTGACTCGCACTCAGGCGCGCGGCGGGCTCGTGATAGAAGTGGCGCGCCGCCGCCTCCACCCCGTAGATGCCGCGACCGAACTGCGCGACGTTGAGGTATACCTCGAGGATCCGCTCCTTCGGCCATAGTGCCTGCAGCAACACGGTGAAGTACGCCTCCATCCCCTTGCGCAGATAGCTGCGGCCGGGCCAAAGAAAGAGATTCCGCGCCACCTGCTGCGAGATCGTGCTCGCGCCGCGCAGCCGCCTGCCGCGCTGCGCCGCGCGCACCGCGCCGCGGATGGATTGCAGATCAAACCCGTAGTTGAACGGGAAGGTCTGATCCTCGGATGCGATCACCGCGATCGCGGCGCCGGGCGAGATGCGCTCGAGACTCACCCACTGATAGTCCGTGCGGTAGTCCTTCTTCGCCGGCGCGCAGCGCATCGATGCGGGCTTCCAGCATGAATGCGCTGCCGAGGGGCGGTATCCAGCGCAGCAGCGCCACCGCCCCGACCGTCACCACCAGCCATGCCACGATCGCGAGCAGCAACCAGCGGCGCAGGCGCGCGAGACCTCCTCGCTGCATGATCGGCGACGCTAATGAGCTTCTGACCCCAAGCGTCGGGCGGAGACGACCACCACATCTTCGAGCGGCGCATCCTGGTAACCCTGCCGGCGCCCCGTTTTGACAGCCGCGATCTTGTCGACGACGTCCATCCCCTCCGTGACGCGACCGAAGACGGCGTAGCCGAAATCGCGCGCGCTGTGGTCGAGGAATTCATTGTCGGAAAGATTGACGAAGAACTGCGACGTGGCGCTGTCGACCTCGCTGGTGCGCGCCATCGAGAGTGTGCCGCGCTTGTTCTTCAGCCCGTTCTTCGCCTCGTTGCGGACCGGCTCGTGCGTGCGCTTGTTGCGGAACTGCGCATCGAGCCCGCCGCCCTGGATGACGAAGCCCGGCACGATGCGGTGGAAGATGGTGCCGTCGAAATGCCGCTCATCGACGTAGCGGAGAAAATTCTCCACGCTGAGCGGCGCCTCCTTCGCATGGAGCTCCACCGTGAAAGCGCCGTGCGAGGTCTCGAATCGAATCAGGGATGTGTCGGCCATTGGCCCTCCGTCATGCGCTCGCGCCCGGCGAGATCGCGGTGCGAGCGTACTTGAGCGAAGCCGCGTGCCACAAGCGCACCCGCTACCGCGGCAGCCTGGGTCGCGCCATGCTCGAGCAACAGCCAGCCGCCGGGCTCGAGGTGCGCCGGCGCGGCGCGGACGATTGCGCGCAAAGCCGCGAGGCCGTCCTGCTCCGCGACCAGTGCGAGCCGCGGCTCGCGCATCAGCTCCGGGCTGCGAAGCGCCGGGATCCTGCGGCGCCACGTACGGCGGATTGCTCAACGAGCAGATCGAACGTACGTGCCGGCAGGCAGGCCAGCCAGTCACCCTGAATCATCTCCACGCGCTCGAAGCCCAGAGCCGCCGCGTTCGCACGCGCGACGGCGAGCGCCGCGGCTGAAATATCAGTCGCGACGACCTGCCAGCGGGGCCGGGCGCTCGCCAGAGCCAGGGCGATCGCGCCCGAGCCGGTGCCCAGGTCGGCGACCCTCGCCTCATCCCCGGATGGAGCGTAAGCGCCCGTTCCACCAGCAGTTCTGTCTCCGGACGAGGGACCAGAACGGCCGCACTGACGGCGAGCTCGAGCGTCCAGAAGCTCTTGCGCCCGAGAATGTACGCAACCGGCTCACCGGCGGCCCGGCGCTCGATCAGAGCCAGAAAGCGCGCCGCGGCGTCGGCCGCCGGTACCTCCTCGCCATGGGATCGCAGTCGCGCGCGACCGACGCCCAGTGCATGAGCGAGGAGCAGTTCCGCATCGAGCCCCGGCGTGGCGTCGATCTCGCGCGCGGTGATGGGCCCCCGCAGGCGCTGCGCACCGGCCGCGAGCAGCTCCGCGACTGTCGCGGTTCCGGATTGGATAGCAGTCGTAGTCATCGCAAAGCTAAGATGCCCTCATGCCAAATGCTCTTTACCCGCCGCTCAAGCCGCGCTCGTTCGCGGAGCTGCTCGATGCCGTGCTGCAGATATTCCGCCTGTCGCTGCTCAAATGTCTGCCTTACGCCACCCTGGCCACCATCGCGGCGCAGCTCTGGTCGCTCTACTACCAGTGTCGCGGCCTTCCCCCGCAGCTCGACGCCAACGACCCGGTCGCGGTCGCCATACACGGCGTCGGCACACTGATCTTCGTCATGCTGGCGACCATGCTGCTGCTGCGCCAGTCCAGCATCGCCGCCGGAAGGCCGGTGGCCGGCTCCGCCGAGCTTCTCGATACGCTCAAGCGCGCCCCCGCCATCGTGGCCATCTCACTGCTCGCCGGCGCGGCGGTCGCGGTGTTCATGGTGCCGGCGCTCGCGCTCGCCCCGCCCTATCGGACCGCCGGCATCCTCGTGATGTTGGCGCCCGCAATCTACATCGGAATCGCCCTGTCGTTCGCGCTGCCGGCGTTGATGCTCGCACGCAAAGGCGTGCTCGGCAGCATCGCCTACAGCTTCAGGCTCGTGCGCGGCAACTGGTGGCGGGTTGCCGCGATGTATGGTGTCGGGATAGGAGTCGTCCTGACCCTCTGTACGCTGGTAGCCACCATCATCGCAGTGGCTGCGATCCGACGACGCCGCCGACGATGCCGCGATATCGCGGGCAGTCAGCTCCGCGGCGGTGCTCGCGGTGTTCGCGATCGGCCTGACGTTCTACTCGGCGCTGACTCTGGCGCTGTTCGGCGATCTGGAAGTCCGCAACGGGCGACGCGTCCGCGCTACGATCAACTCCCGTAACCCAGATTGGGGGCCAGCCACTTCTCGGCTTGCTCGAGCGGCATGCCCTTGCGGCGCGCGTAATCCTCCACCTGATCGCGGGCGATCTTGCCGAGCGCGAAGTAGTGCGCCTCCGGGTGCGCCGAGGTACCAGCCGCTCACGGCCGCCGTCGGATACATCGCGAAGGACTCCGTCAAACTGATCCCGGTGCGGCGCTCGACATCGAGCAGCTGCCAGAGCTTCGCTTTCTCGGTGTGATCGGGACAGGCCGGGTAGCCCGGCGCCGGGCGAATGCCGTGGTATTCCTCGCGGATCAGCTCATCGTTGGTGAGCGACTCCGCGGCCGCGTAGCCCCAGAGCTCGCGCCGCACCCGCTCGTGGAAGTGCTCGGCGGCGGCCTCGGCGAAGCGATCCGCCAGCGCCTTCAGCATGATGCTCGAATAGTCATCGTGCGCCCGGTCGAAGCGCGCGACGTGCTCCTCGATGCCCGAGTCCCGCCGTCACCGCGAATGCGCCGATGTAGTCACGCACGCCGCTCGACTTCGGGGCGATGTAATCCGCGAGGCACTCGTGCGGTTGGCCCGGCGGCTTGCCCTTCTGCTGGCGAAGGAACGAGAGCGTCACGAGCGGCCGACCGCGCTCCTCGTCGGCGTAGACCTCGACATCATCGCCGACGGCATTCGCCGGAAAGAGTCCGACCACCGCCCGCGCCTCCAGCCAGCGCTCGGCGATCAGCTGCTTCAACATGCGGCGCGCATCGGCGTAGAGATTGCTCGCCGCCTCGCCCACCTTCGGATCGGTGAGCACGTCCGGGAATTTCCCGGTCAGCTCCCAGGCGTTGAAGAACGGCATCCAGTCGATGTAGCCGAGGAGCTCCTCGAGCGGATACTTCTCGAACGACGCGCACGCCCGGGACGCGCGGCGCGGTCGGCGAGTAGGCCGGCCCAGTCGATGCGGCGGCGGTTGGCCCGCGCCTGCGCGATGCTGAGCTCGGGCGCCTTCACCTTCCTGCCGGCATGCTGCTCGCGCCGCCGCTCGTGCTCCTCGTTGACCTTGTCGACGAACGCCTGACGCTGCGTCGGATTTACCAGCGTCTGACAGACGCCGACCGAGCGCGAAGCGTCCTTCACATAGACGACGGCCGACTTGTACTGCGGCGCGATCTTCACCGAGGTATGCGCCGGCGAAGTGGTTGCGCCGCCGATGAGCAGCGGCAGCTCGAATCCCTGGCGCTGCATCTCGCGCGCGACGCTCACCATCTCGTCGAGCGACGGAGTGATGAGCCCGGAAAGACCGATGAAGTCCGCGTTCTCGCGGCGGGCGGTCTCGAGAATCTTCTCGCAGGGCACCATGACACCGAGGTCGATGACCTCGAAGTTGTTGCACTGCAGCACGACACCGACGATGTTCTTGCCGATGTCGTGCACGTCGCCTTTGACGGTCGCCATCACGACGCGGCCGTTGGTCCGCCGGCCGCCCGACGCTCCCTTGCTCTTCTCGATGTAGGGAAGGAGGTGCGCCACCGCCCGCTTCATGACCCGGGCGCTCTTGACCACCTGCGGCAGGAACATCTTGCCGGCGCCGAACAGATCGCCGACGATGTTCATGCCGTCCATCAGCGGCCCTTCGATGACCTGGAGCGGGTGCTCGAAAGCGAGCCGCGCCTCCTCGGTGTCTTCGATGACGAAGTCGTCGATTCCCTTGACCAGCGCATGCTCCAGGCGCTTGGCCACCGGCAGCGACCGCCATTCGAGATCCTCCTTGCGCTTTGGCGCCGCCATCGCCCTTGTAGCGCGCCGCCATTTCCAGCAGCCGCTCCGTCGCATCCTGGCGCCTGTTGAGGATGACATCCTCCACCGCCTCGCGCAGCTCGGGGGCGATCTCCGCGTATATCGCGAGCTGGCCGGCGTTGACGATGCCCATATCCATGCCGGCCGCGATCGCGTGGTAGAGGAAGACCGAGTGCATCGCCTCGCGCACCGGATCGTTGCCGCGGAACGAGAACGAGACGTTGCTGACACCGCCGCTCACCAGTGCGTGCGGCAACAGGCTCTTGATCCTCCGCGTCGCCTCGATGAAGGCCAGCGCGTAGCCGTTGTGCTCCTCGATGCCGGTCGCCACGGCGAAGATGTTGGGATCGAAGATGATGTCCTCGGGCGGGAAGCCCTCGCGCAGTCAGCAGACCGTAGGCGCGCTCGCAGATGGCGACCCGGCGCTCGACCGTGTCGGCCTGTCCCTGCTCGTCGAAGGCCATGACGACCGCCGCGGCGCCATAGCGGCGCACCTTGCGCGCATGCTCGAGGAAATATCTCCTCCCCCTCCTTCAGACTGATGGAGTTGACGATGCCCTTGCCCTGCAGGCACTTGAGCCCGGCCTCGAGCACGCTCCACTTGGAGGAATCGAGCATCACCGGCACCCGCGCGATATCGGGCTCGGCGGCGATGAGGTTGAGGAAGCGCACCATCGCCGCCTCGGAGTCGAGCATGCCCTCGTCCATGTTGATGTCGATCACCTGCGCGCCGCTCGTCACCTGCTGTCGGGCCACCTCGAGCGCCGCCGCGTAGTCGCCCGCCTCGATGAGCTTGCGAAAGCGCGCCGAGCCCGTCACGTTGGTGCGCTCGCCCGCGTTGACGAACAGCGACTCCTCGTCGATCGCGACCGGCTCCAGCCCGGCGAGACGGGTTTTCACGGCAACCGCGGCAATGGCGCGCGGGGCGCACCGTCCGATCCCCTGCGCGCAACAGCCGGATGTGCTCCGGCGTCGTGCCGCAGCAGCCGCCGAGAATGTTGACCAGGCCCGAGGCGGCGTATTCCCGCAGGATCTCCGCGGTCTCTTCCGGCGCCTCGTCGTATTCGCCGAAGGCGTTCGGCAGGCCCGCGTTCGGATAGGCGCAGACGCGCGTGTCCGCGACCCGGGCGAGCTCCTGGATGTAGGGACGCAGCTGACGGCCGCCGAGCGCACAGTTGAGCCCGACGGCAAGCGGACGCGCATGGCGGATGGAGTTCCAGAAGGCTTCCGCGGTCTGGCCCGAGAGAATCCGGCCGGAAGCATCGGTGATCGTGCCGGAGATCATGATCGGCAGCTCGATGCCGGTCTCGTCGAAGAGCGACAGCGCCGCGTAGATCGCCGCCTTGGCGTTCAGGGTGTCGATCACCGTCTCGATGAGCAGCAGGTCGACGCCACCGAGCAGCAGCGCGCGCGCCGAATCGAGATAGGTCGCCGCCAGCTCGTCGAAAGAGGTGCTGCGGTAGCCGGGATCGTTCACATCCGGGGACAGCGAGCACATGCGGCTGGTCGGCCCCAGCGCGCCCGCCACGAACGCCGGCCGTCCGCGCCGACTGGCGTAATCGTCCGCGGCCGCCCGCGCCAGTCGCGCGGCGCGATAATTGAGCTCCGGAACCAGCGCCTCGGTGCCGTAGTCGGCCTGCGATATCGAGTTGGAATTGAAGGTGTTCGTCTCGATGATGTCCGCGCCGGCATCGAGGTAGGCGCGGTGAATGCCGCCGATGACATCGGGCCGCGTCAGCGTCAGGATGTCGTTGTTGCCCTTGAGGTCGCGCCCGTGGTGAAGGAAGCGCTCGCCGCGATAGCCGTGCTCATCCAGCCGATGCTGCTGCACCATCGTGCCCATGGCACCGTCGAGCAGCACGATGCGCTCGTCCAGCGAGGCGGCGTCAGGCGCTCGATGCGCTCCTCACGCTCGGTATCGTCCACCGGCGCCACGGCGAAAGGGCGCAGCGGCGACGCGTGGCGCCGGGGAGTCCTTGCCGTCCGGCCCGGGACGATCGGCCCGCGGCGCGGTATGGGCGCAGCTCGCTGCATCATTGCGCTCCCACGGCGACAGGGCGGTTCGTCGCCGGACTCTTGCGGACGCGCCCCCAACGCATGGCAGATAGCGTATGTCAGCTCGGCGCGATTCAGAGTGTAAAAATGGAAGTCGCGGACGCCGTGGCGGTCCAGCGTCTGCACCTGCTCTATCGCGACGCTGGCGGCAATCAGACGGCGCGTCTCCGCATCGTCGTCCAGCCCATGAAAGCGGTCCGCCAGCCACGGCGGGATGCTGGCGCCGCAGCGCGCGGCGAAACGCAACACCTGCGGGAAGCGCGTGATCGGCAGGATGCCAGGCACGATGGGCGCGCGAATCCCTGCCGCGGCGCAGCGATCGCGAAAGCGCAGGAAGAGCTCGACGTCGTAGAAGAACTGCGTGATGGCGCGCGTCGCACCCGCGTCCACCTTGCGTTTGAGGTTGTCGAGATCCGACTTGCGCCGACTGCGCCTCGGGATGCATTTCCGGATAGGCGGCGACCGAGATATCGAAATCCGCAACCGTTTTGAGGCCGGCGACCAGATCAGCCGCGTAAGCGAACCCGTCGGGATGGGGCACATAACAGGTGGCGCCCTGCGGCGGGTCGCCCCGCAAGGCGACGATATGCCGTACGCCCTCGTCGCGGTACTGGCGCGCGATGTCGAGGATCTCACCGCGGCTCGCTCCGACACAGGTCAGATGCGCAGCGCCCGTCAGCGCAGTCTCCCGTTGGATGCGGGTCACGAGTTGGTGCGTGCGGGTACGCGTCGAGCCGTCGGCGCCATAAGTAACGGAAACGAATCGCGGCGCCAGCGGCGCCAGGCGCTGTACCGAGCGCCACAGCGTCGCTTCCATTTCCGCATCGCCGGGCGGAAAAAATTCGAACGATAGGTTCATGGCAGATCCCCTTTGTTATGTCAGGCCGCGCTCGCCGTGCCGCGCGGCCGCTGCGCCGACAGCACGGCCGCGGCCGCCAACACGTGTTGGCCGTCGGCCTCGATGGGACTCATGCGCTCGCAGGTCAGGCCAGCCTCGGTGAGAAGTCGGCGCAGCCGCGCAAGCGGATGCTCCACCACGCGCGCGCGCGGACTCTCCAGCGAGTCGTAGCGCTCGAAGAGCAGCAGACGTCCGCCGGGCGCGAGGGCGCGCCGGGCCGCCGCGAGCAAGCCGCCGAGCGCTTCATCGCAAGGACCCCCCAGGCGATCGATCAGCACGGCATCGAAAGTGCGTCCGAGTCGCGCCAGGTCGCGCGGCCCGAGCGCCTCGCCGCCCGCGGCGAGGAGGACGCGACAGCGGAAGCCCGCGCGCTCGGCCATCGAGCGCGCCACTTGTGAGGCTCGGCGCGATTGTGCGAGCACGGCGCACTCCGCGCCCATGGCCGCCGCTGTTTCGATCAGCTCGGGATGATCCGCGCCGACGAGCAGCACCGCTCCAGCTGGAATGACGGCCTCGGCGGACTCGACGAAGCCTCGCAGCTCCCTCCCGAGACGTGACGCCGCCGGTGCTGCCGCGCTCATTCCTTCGAGCTGCAGCGCCTTGGCCCGCTCGCCGGTCGCGCGCCAGCAGTGGATCCGCGCGCTCGAGCTGCCCGAGCAGCCCCTGGACGAATCCGGCCGCGGCGCCACTGCGCGCCAGGCCGTAGTGCACCCACTGCCCCTGCCGCAGGCGCTCGATCAGCCCCGCCTCGCCGAGGATTTTGAGATGTCGCGATACCCGCGGCTCACTCTGGCCCACGATCTCGGCGATGTCGGAGACGCTGAGCTCGCGCGCGGCGCACAGAGCAAGCAACCGCAGCCGTGTCGGCTCGCCGGCGGCTCGCAGCCAGGTGATCAGCAGACTCTGCGGGGAGTGAAGGCATCCGCTATATAAAGATTTGCACAAATCTTTAAGTGCAGTATAGCCAAAACCGCTGAGGCCCGCAAAATAGGGCTCATCGTCTCAAATATGAGTCAATCTCAGTGAATAGTGGATGAATTGCCATCCGGGGCGGCGCCATCCCCGCCATCCCCGAAGAGCGCTTCGACGTCGCCCGCATCGAAGCGGTAGGGCCGATGGCAGAACTCGCAGGTGACGGTCACCGACCCCTGCTCCCGAAGCACATCTTTGACTTCGTCCGGACCCAAGGCCCGAAGCAGGCTGGTCACCCGACCGTGACTGCAGCGGCACTCGAACTGCACCGGCGCACCGCGAAAGAGCCGCATGTCCTGCGCGGAAAAGCCGCGTCCGAGCAGCTCTTCCACGGGGCATCGCAGCAGATCGTCCGCGCTCAGGCGCTCGATGCCGCGCTGCGCCTGCTCCCAGATCTCGCGCATCTGCTCCTCATCGGTGATCGCATCCTCGGGCAGCTTCTGCACCAGGACGCCAGCGCCGCGCTCGCCGTCCGCGGCGAGGATCACGCGGGTCGGAAGCTGCTCCGATTGGGCAAAATAAGCCTCCAGTGAGCCGGCGAGCGAATCGCCGCTCAAGGGCACGATGCCCTGATAGCGCGTGTTGCGCTCATCCGCTTCCACCGTGACGGCAAAGCGGCCCTCGCTCCCGACGAGGCCACGGAAAACGCCGCCCCTGGCGCCGGCATCCTCGGCGGCGCCATCTCCGGACAGAGCCGACACCGCCGCTTCGTCGAAGCGCGCAACCGCACGCAAACGGTAATCGTGGGTGCATTGGGCGACGAGAAGGCTCACGGCCCCGTTTCCCTGCAGCTGCAATGTCAACTGGCCGCGAAACTTCAAGGTGGCCGCGAGCAGCACCGAGGCGGCAACGGCCTGGCCGAGAAGCTCGCGCACCGGCTGCGGATAATCGCGGTGGGCGCGCAACTCTCGCCAGGCGCCTTCCAGACGCACCCAATGCCCGCGGACCGGGCGGTTCTCGACGATGAAGCGACGAACCTCGTCGCGGGGCGTGGCTGAGGATTCCATGCCCCCCAGAATGGGGCAGGGATCCCAATTACTCAACCGGGAAGCTTCTTCTTCAGCAGCTCGTTCAATTGGGCGGGATTCGCCTTGCCCTGCGTCGCCTTCATCACCTGGCCGACGAAGAAGCCGAAGAGCTTGTCCTTGCCGGAGCGATAGTCGGCAAGTTGTCCCGGATTCTTCGCCATCACCTCCTCGATGGCGCGCTCGATGGCCCCGGTGTCGGTGATCTGCTTGAGACCCTTCGACTCGATGATGGCATCGGCGCTCTCGCCGCTCGCCCACATGGCCTCGAACACCTCCTTCGCCAGCTTGCCGGAGATCGTCTGATCGGCGATGCGCGTCAGCAGGTCGGCGAGTCGTTGCGCCGGCATCTTTCCCGAGCCGACGTCGAGATTCTCCTTGTTGAGGGCGGCGGCGAGCTCTCCCATCACCCAGTTGGCGGCCAGCTTGGGCTCCCGCGGCACGGCGCGCGCGACTTCCTCGTAGTAGGCAGCGAGCTCGCGGCTTGCCGTCAACACGCCGGCGTCGTATGCCGACAGCCCGTACTGGGATGAGAAGCGCGCGGCTTTCTCGTCGGGAAGCTCCGGCAGGCTCGCGCGCACCGCCTCGATGAAAGCCTCTTCCAACGCGACCGGCAGCAGGTCGGGGTCGGGGAAGTAGCGATAGTCGTTCGCTTCCTCCTTGGCGCGCATGGAGCGCGTCTCGCCCTTGTCCGGGTCGTAGAGGCGCGTCTCCTGGATCACCTTGCCTCCCGACTCGATGAGCTCGATCTGACGCGCCACCTCGTGCAGGATCGCCTTCTCCACATAGCGGAAGGAGTTGATGTTCTTGATCTCAGCGCGGGTGCCCAGCTTGTCGGAGCCCTTCGGCCGCACCGACACGTTGGCGTCGCAGCGGAACGATCCCTCCTGCATGTTGCCGTCGCAGATGTCGAGGTAGCGCACCAGCGTGTGCACCTTCTTCATGTAGGCAACGGCTTCCTTCGCGGAGCGCATGTCCGGCTCCGAGACGATCTCGATGAGCGGCGTGCCGGCACGGTTGAGATCCACGCCCGTGAAGCCACCCAGCCCCTCGTGCAGCGACTTGCCGGCATCCTCCTCCAGGTGCGCGCGGGTGATGCCGACGCGCTTGGTGCTGCCGTCATCGAGCACAACGTCGAGAGCGCCCTGCGCCACGATCGGCAGCTCGTACTGGCTGATCTGATAGCCCTTCGGCAGGTCCGGGTAGAAGTAGTTCTTGCGGGCGAATACCGACTGGCGCGCGATGCGCGCGCCGATCGCAAGTCCGAAGCACACCGCCATGCGAACCGCCTCGGCGTTCAACACCGGCAGCACGCCCGGAAAGCCGAGATCGATGAGGTTGGCCTGCGCGTTCGGCGGCGCTCCGTACGCAGTCGCGGCGCCGGAGAAGATCTTGGACCGGGTGGAGAGCTGAGCGTGGATCTCGAGCCCGATGACGGTTTCCCACTCCATGTTCATGCGAACCGCTCCGGCGACTGCCGGTGCCAGTCGCTCTCCAGCTGGTAGCGGTGCGCGACGTTGAGAATCCGCGCCTCGGCGAAATGCGGGCCCACGATCTGCAGGCCGACCGGCAGGCCGCCGACGAAGCCGCAGGGAACCGACAGCGCCGGCAGTCCCGCGAGATTGGCGCCGATGGTGTAGATGTCGTTGAGATACATGGTGATGGGGTCGGCAGTCTTGGCGCCGATACGAAAGGCCGCCGTCGGGCTGGTCGGACCGACCAGCACATCGACTTCGCCGAAGGCGCGCTTGAAATCCGCGGTGATCAGCTGCCGCACGCGCTGAGCTTTCAGGTAGTAGGCGTCGTAGTACCCGGCCGAGAGCACGTAGGTGCCCGTCATGACACGGCGCTTGACCTCGGCTCCGAAGCCCTCGCCCCGCGAGCGGCGATAGAGGTCCTGAAGGTCGCGCGGGTCCTTGCAGCGATGGCCGAAACGCACGCCGTCATAGCGCGCCAGGTTGGACGAGCACTCAGCCGGCGCTACCACGTAATAGACAGGCACCGACAAGGGCAGGTTCGGCAGACTCACCTCACGCAGGCTCGCCCCCTGCCGCTCCAGCACCTTGAGGGCGTCGCGAATCCGCTGCTCGTTCTCGCGGTCGAGCCCTTCATCGACGAATTCCTTGATCAAGCCGATCTTCACGCCGGCAAGCGGAGCATCGAGCCCCGCCACATAGTCCGGCACGGGCTGATCGACGCTGGTCGAGTCGTTCGGGTCGAACCCCGCCATCTCACGCAGCATGAGTGCAGCGTCCTCGGCGCTCGTCGGTAAGGACACCGCCCTGATCCAGGCTCGAGGCAAAGGCGATCATCCCGTAGCGTGACACACGCCCATATGTCGGCTTGATGCCGGTGATGCCGCAGAGCGCGGCCGGCTGGCGGATCGAGCCGCCGGTGTCGGTCGCGGTCGCGCCGGGGACCAGCCGCGCCGCCACGGCGGCGGCGGAACCGCCGGAAGACCCTCCGGGCACGAAATCGGTGTTCCAGGGATTCCGGACCGGCCCGTAGTAGCTGGTCTCGTTCGAGGATCCCATGGCGAACTCGTCCATGTTGAGCTTGCCCAGGCTGATGGCGCCGGCCGCCTTGAGCTTGGCGACGACCGTGGCGTCGTACGGCGACACGAAATTGTCGAGCATCCGCGAGCCGCAGGTGGTGCGCACCCCGGCGGTGCAGAAAAGATCCTTGTGGCCGATGGGCACGCCGGCAAGGGCGCCGCCGCGTCCGGCCGCGAGATCGCGATCGGCCGCGGCGGCGGCGGCAAGCGCCTGATCCGCGGTCACCGAGACAAAGGCATTGAGCGCCGCCTGGCTCGCCTCGATGCGCGCGAGATAGGCGCGCACCAGCTCCACGCTCGAGAACTTCTTCGCGCGCAGCCCGACCGCGAGCTGCGTCAGGGAATTCCTGTGAATCACGTCACTTCACTCCATTACTTTGGGGACCAGATACAGTCCCGCCGCCACCTGCGGCGCGTTCGCCTGATAGAGCTCGTGGGCGTCCCGCGCGGTGACTTCATCGGCACGCAGCCGCTGGCTGAGACCCGGCAGCGGATGGGCCATGGGCGCGACGCCCGCCGTGTCGACGCGGTCGAGCTCACCGACGAAGTCGATGATCCGCGACAGGTTCTCCTGGTACACGGGAATCTCGGCCGGCTCCAGCTCGAGGCGGGCCAGGTGTGCGATGCTTTCGATCTGCGCGCGCGTGAGGGCCATGGGGGCAAAAGACGAATGAGAAAAACAGCGCAAAATCATACATGTTGCCTTGCTGAATGTCCCCTCGGTTGCTAGATTACGCGCCACTTTCGGGGGGGTCCCCCGCCGTACGCATCTCTTTCGGACGCTTCATGTTCAAACGCTTGCGCGGCTATTTCTCCAGCGATTTGTCGATCGACCTGGGGACGGCCAACACTCTGATCTATGTCCGCGACAAGGGCATCGTCCTCAACGAGCCCTCCGTGGTCGCAGTGCAGGACGAGCCCTCCCGGGGCGGCAAAATCATCGTGGCCGTCGGGCAGGAGGCCAAGAGCATGCTCGGCCGTACTCCTGGCCACATCACCGCGGTGCGGCCGATGAAGGACGGTGTGATCGCCGACTTCACCTATACGGAGAAGATGCTGCAGTTCTTCATCAATAAGGTACACGGCAACCGGATGCTGAAGCCTTCCCCGCGTGTGCTCGTGTGCGTGCCGTTCGGCTCCACACAGGTGGAGCGGCGCGCGATCCGCGAGTCGGCGGAAGGCGCCGGCGCGCGTAACGTCGGGATCGTCAGCGAGCCGATGGCCGCGGCGGTTGGCGCGGGCCTGCCGGTGCACGAGCCGCGCGGCTCCATGGTCCTCGACATCGGCGGCGGCACCTCGGAGGTCGCCGTGCTATCGCTGAACGGCGTCGTATACGCCAACTCCGCGCGCATCGGCGGCGATCGCTTCGACGAGGCGATCATGAACTACGTGCGGCGCAACTACGGCATTCTCATCGGCGAGGCGACCGCGGAACGCATCAAGATCGAGATCGGCTCCGCCTATCCCGGCCAGCAGGTGCGGGAACTGTCGGTGAAGGGCCGCAATCTCTCGGAGGGTGTGCCGCGCAGCTTCACGCTGAACAGCAACGAGATCCTCGAGGCGCTGCAGGAGCCGCTGCAGAACATCGTGAGCGCGGTCAAGCAGGCGCTCGAACAGACTCCGCCGGAGCTGGGCGCGGACGTCGCGGAGCGCGGCATCGTGCTCACCGGCGGCGGCGCGCTGCTGCGCGACATCGACAAGCTCCTGACGGAAGAAACGGGACTGCCCGTCGTCGTGGCGGACGATCCCCTCACCTGCGTCGCCCGCGGCGGCGGCCGGATCCTCGAGCTCATGGACGAGATGGGCCCCGGCCACTTCGGGCTCGAGTAGCGGCAGGAGCGCTGAAAGATTAGTGGCGGGATTCTCAACAGGCGCGGGTAGACCGCTGCAGGGGCGCGGAGGCTCGCCCGGCTTCCGCTTCTTTCTCTACGCCGTCGTTTCCATCGCCTTCATGATCCTCGACCAGCGGTTCGACTGGCTGGAGCGGGCACACTACATCCTGCAGGCGGCCAGCTACCCGGTCGAGCTCGCGGTGAGCTCACCGATCGCAGCATGGCGCTGGGTGCGGCAGAGCTTCGCGACCCGCGACTCGCTCCAGGCCGAGAACCAGCGCCTGCGTACACGCCTGCGCGGTCTCGAGCTGCGCTCCATGCGCTACGATGCCCTGGCGCAGCAGAACGCCGCTCTCATCGGGCTGCGCGACTCGCTGCCGCCGGTCGCGGAACGCTGGCTGCCGGCCGATATCGTCAACGTGCAGCTCAACAGCCTGCGTCAGCGCGTGCTCATCGATCGGGGCTCGGTGAACGAGATCGCTCCGGGCCAGGCCGTGCTGGATGACGACGGTGTGGTCGGTCAGACGATGCACGTCGGTCCGTGGAGCGCGAACGTGATCCTCATCACCGATCCGGAGCATGAGCTGCCCGTTGAGATCGAGCGCACGGGGCTGAGAACGATCGCCGTCGGAGCGGGCGACTCGACTTCGCTCGGCCTGCCCTATCTGCCCGCCAACGCCGATGTCCACGTGGGCGATGTCCTCGTCACCTCGGGTCTCGGAGGAGTCTTTCCCGCGGGCTATCCGGTCGCCCGGGTGACGGAAGTGCACAAGGACGCGGTGCAGCCGCTCGCGCACGTGCGTGCCGCGCCGTTCGCGCATCTCGATACCGACACCGAGGTCATGCTGATCTGGTTCCGCCATGACAGCCCCGCAGCGCCGGTGAAGGAGCAAAACGGCAACCTCACGACCGGCGACCGCAGCGTCCAGCCGCTCGCCGTGCCGCCGCAGCCGAAGCCCGCGGCGACGGCATCGGCGCCGCGCAGGACAACCGCGGCGACGAAAAAGACCGCCGCCAAGCCGGCGAGCGCGCAGAGCCGCCGCTCCCGCGAGTGCGAAACCGCCGGCGCATGCGCCCGCCAGGAATCCGGAGCAGCCACCAACATGAGCGGCTCGAGCCCGCGCATCGCTATGCTGAAGAGCGTGGTCGCGGCACTCATCCTGACGCTGCTGCCGCTGCCTTCGTGGCTGGAGATCGTGCGGCCCGGCGTTCCTCGCTCTCACGGTGCTCTACTGGTCGATCGCGGCGCCCCGCGCCGGCGGGATCACTCTCGGTTGGATCTGCGGCCTGTTGCTCGATGCCTTCGAGGGGCCGGTGCTCGGCGAGCATGCGCTGGCGCTGGCGTTCCTGGCCTACATCGGCGTGCGCGAGCATCAGCGCATCCGCTCGAAGCCCATTTTCCAGCAGGCGCTGATCGTGTTGCCCCTGCTTGCCGGTTACGAGGGCGTGCTGTTCGCCATCGACGGCTGGAGCGGCCACGCGTTGACGACACCGCTGCGCTGGATACCCACGCTGACGGGCGCATTGATCTGGCCGGCGGCCGCGGCGATCCTGGCGCGCAGCTACCGGCCGCAGACATGAGCACCCGCACCGCAAGACGGTGCTGACAGAGATGTCCCCCGTCCGCATCAAGGATCATTGGCGAGAGCAGCGAATCTTCGAGCGCCGCGCCCTCTTCGCCGGCGCCGTCATGGTACTGCTCGCGTTGGCTCTCCTCGGGCGCCTGTACCTGCTGCAGGTCAGCCGCCACGACTACTACGCGGCGCTCTCCGCCGAGAACCGGGTGCGCACCGATCCGATCCCGGCGGCGCGCGGACTCATCATGGACCGCTATGGCGAGGTGATCGCCTCCAACCAGCCGACATTTCAGCTGGAGCTGATTCCCGACGAGGTACCGGATCTCAAAGGATCGCTGGGCCGTCTGGTGGGGCTCGGCCTGCTGCAGGCCGATGACGTCCCGGAGCTGATCCGCACCATCAAGTCCCGCCGCACCTTCGACAACGTACCCATTCGCCTGCACCTCTCGGACGAGGAGGTGGCACGGTTTGCGGTGCGGCGCTACGAGTTCCCCGGCGTCGACATCACACCGGAGGAGGCACGCTGGTACCCCGAGGGCGCGCTCGCGGTCGATGCGATGGGATACGTAGGCACGATCAGTGAGCAGGACCTCGCCCACATCGATCGCGCAGCCTATGCCGGCACCGCCGTCATCGGCAAGACGGGCAGTGGAGGCCACTTTCGAGAAACAACTGCACGGCAACAACGGCTTCCGGCAGATCCTGGTCGATGCGCAGGGCCGCCCGGTGCAGAAGCCCGGCGTGTTCGGCAAGGATCTGGAGATGAAGGCGCCGACGCCCGGCGACGACGTGATTCTGTCGCTCGACATGAAGGTGCAGAAGGTGGCGGAGGCGGCGCTCGCCGGCCAGGAGGGCGCGGTGGTGGCCATCGACCCCCATAGCGGCGACATCATCGCGCTCGTGAGCGCCCCGGCCTTCGATCCCAACCTGTTCGCGCGCGGCATCACCGAAAAGCAGTATGCGGACCTGGAGGGCGATCCCAACCGGCCGCTGTACGATCGCGCGCTGCGCGGCGAATACTCCTCGGGCTCCACGATCAAGCCGGGCCTGGCGCTCGGCGCACTCACTGACGGGGTGCTCGATCCTGACAAGCCGGTCTTCTGCCCGGGTTACTATCATCTGGCCGGCGGCCGCCACATCTGGCACGACGCGAACCACGAGCGTCACGGCGCGGTCGATCTCGATCACGCCATAGCGCGCTCCTGCGACGTCTACTTCTATGGGGTCGCCCACGAGATGGGCATCGATCGCATCTCCGCCTGGCTGCCGCTGCTCGGCTTCGGCCGGCCGACCGGCATCGACATCGGCGGCGAGAAGCCGGGGCTGGTGCCCTCGCGGGCGTGGAAGGAAACGCACTTTTCCGACCCCGGCAACAAGGTCTGGTTCCCCGGCGAAACGGTGAATCTCGGCATCGGCCAGGGCTACTTCCTGGTCACGCCGCTGCAATTGGCCCACTACACCAGCATCATCGCGACGCAGGGGCGCATCTGGCGGCCGCGGCTGGTGACCGGGCTGCGCAGTCCCGACACGGGCAGGATCGAATGGCTCCCGCCCGTCTACGAGGGCTCCCTGTCCAACATCAGCGCCGATTCCTGGAAGCGCGTCATTCACGGCATGATCGGCGCCACAACCTATCCGAACGCCACCGCGTACTATCCCATGCGCGGCTCCGTGTACACCATCGCGGGCAAGACGGGTACGGACCAGGTAGTGAACGAATCAGTCACCGGCAATTTGGGCGAGGAGCACGGCTTCAAGAACATCAAGGAGAAGTACCGCGACAACGCCTGGTTCATCGCCTTCGCTCCGGCGGAGGCGCCGCGCATCGCGATCGCGGTCATCGTCGAGCACGCCGGGTACGGCTCGGACAGTGCGGCGCCCGTCGCCCGCAAGGTGATGGACGCCTATCTCCTCGGACCCGACGGCAAGGTGCTGCCCGAGGCGCCCCGCGGCCCCTACTCGGAGCCGGCCGACCTCAAGCCGAAAAAGGAGCTCGTCGCTGCCGTCCCTGCCCGCCCCCGCGCCGCCGGCGGCGACCCAACAGGCGACGGCCGGCTCCGCACCCGCGGGCGGCGAGCGGGCCGGCCAAATAGCGCGCATGAGCGACCTGCGCATGATCTACGAAGAAGTCAGCTACGAGTCGCGCACCCGCCGCACCCTCACCGGCGCGGCGCGAGTACTCTCGGCCCTCAAAATGGACGGACCGTTGGTGACCGCGCTCGCCTTCACCGCGGCCTACGGGTTGGTCGTGCTCTACAGCGCCTCGGCGGAGAATCTGCCGATGGTGTTGCGTACGGCGATACGGCTCGTGCTCGGCACGGCGGTCATGCTGGCGCTGGCCCGGGTCAATCCCAACTTCCTGCGGCGCACTCTCACCGTGGCTGTATGGCGTTGGTGTCTTCCTCCTGCTCGCAGTCGCGGTCGTCGGTCACAGGGGCCTCGGGGCGCAACGCTGGCTCAGCCTCGGTCCCATCCGCTTCCAGCCCTCGGAGCTGATGAAGCTCGCGGTGCCCATGATGTGCGCCTGGTATCTGCACGAGCGCCCGTTGCCGCCGCGCTGGCCCAACCTGCTCACGCTCGGCCTGATCATCCTGTTCCCGGTGGCCCTGGTCGCCAAGGAGCCGGACCTCGGCACCGCGGCGCTGATCGCAGCCGGCGGCGCGCTGGTCGTGTTCCTCGCCGGACTGCGGGTGCGGGTCATCATCGGCATGCTGTTGCTCGTAGTCGCGGCCGCGTGGTTCGGACTGCGCTTCATGCATGGCTATCAGCGCCAGCGCCTGCTCACCTTCCTCAATCCGCAGTCGGATCCGCTCGGGGCCGGCTATCACATCATCCAGTCGCAGATCGCGATCGGCTCGGGCGGCGTGTTCGGCAAGGGCTGGATGAACGGCAGCCAGGCGCAGCTCGACTTCCTGCCGGAACGAACCACGGACTTCATATTCGCAGTCATCGGCGAGGAGTTCGGCCTGCTCGGACTGGCGGTGTTCCTGCTGCTCTATACCTTCATCATCGGCCGCGCGCTCTACCTCGCGGTGCAGACGCCCGACACTTTCACGCGGCTGCTCGCGGGCAGCATCGCGCTGACCTTCTTCGTGTATGTCTTCATCAATGCCGGAATGGTGACCGGGCTGCTCCCGGTCGTCGGCGTCCCGTTGCCGCTCGTCAGCTATGGGGGCAGCTCGGTAGTGACCGTGCTCGCCGGCTTCGGTATTCTGATGTCGCTGCACGCCCACCGGAAACTCATGGGCTCATAAGTGTCCCGCTCCATCCCAACACTCGCGCTGCTCGCACTCGCCACGCTGACCATCGGCGCTTGCCGCCGCGCGCGCGGCGGAGTCCGAGCCTGGCCAGCGCGTTCCCGCGCGCACAGCTGGCGCGGTTTGCCGCGCACGTGGCGCGCCGCGACGGACTCAACCGCCGGGCGGTCCTCCGGGTGCTGAGGCACGCGCGCGCGCAGCAGAAGATCATCGACAGCATGAACCGCCCCGCGGAGCGGGTGCTGCAGTGGTGGCAGTATCGGCAGATCTTCCTCACCGACAAGCGCATCGCGGCCGGTGTCGAGTTCTGGCAGGAGCATCGCGATTCACTCGAGCGGGTGAGCGCGGAGCAAGGCGTGCCACCGCAGTACATCGTGGCCATACTCGGCGCGGAGACCTACTACGGCCGCATCACGGGCTCCTACCGCATACTCGATGCCCTGGCGACTCTGGCTTTCGACTACCCGCCGCGCGCGCGTTACTTCCGCAGCGAGCTCGAGCAGTTCCTGGTGCTGAGCCAGCGGGACAAGATCGATCCGCTGTCGGCGCGGGGCTCGTATGCCGGGGCCATGGGGCCGCTGCAGTTCATGCCGTCGGCCTATCTCAGATACGGCGTCGACGGTGATGACGACGGACAGACGGACCTCTTCAACGACTGGGACGACATCTTCGCCAGCGTCGCCAACTATCTGCACGAGTGCGGCTGGCAGCCCGGCGGCCCGGTCGTGGCCGATGTCAGGATCGATCCGGGCGCCACCTTCCAGATCAATCCGAGCAATCTGGTGCTCGACCGGACGATCGACGGCCTGAATGCCCAGGGCGTACGCGTCGACACCGCCGTGCCGGGCGATACGCCGGTAGTGCTGATACTGGCGGAGCAGCAGGACGGTCCGACCTACCGCGTCGGCTTCAACAATTTCCACGCGCTGACGCGCTACAACTACAGCGCCCTGTACGCGATGGCGGTCGATGAGCTGGCCCGCGCCATCGCGCTGCGGCTCACCCCTGCCAACCCTGGCGCCACGCCGGCGGTTGCGCCCACGGCGAAATCCACCGGCAATGCGGCTCGCAGCACCCGATCCGCGCAGTGAGCGCGGCACGTGACTGGCGACCCGCGCCCGGCCGGCGCGCCGGCGCCTCGTCTGGGCGATCTCCCTGGCGACGCTGCTCGCGGGCTGCGCGACCACCCGGCAGCCGCCGCCGGCGCCCGCCATCACACTGCCGCCGATGCCGCACGACATCGGCTCGATTCCCGATGCCGTGCCGCGCTTCGAGCCGCGCTCCACGCACGGCAACCCGCCCTTCTACGATGTAGACGGCAGACGCTACTACGTGTTGGACTCGGCGGAAGGTTATGACGCGACCGGCGTGGCGTCCTGGTATGGGCCAACCTTCGACGGACTGCGCACCGCCGATGGTGACCGCTATGACATGTATGCCATGACGGCGGCGCACAAGACCCTGCCGCTGCCCTGCTATGTGCGTGTCACGAACCTGAGCAACGGCCGCAGTATCGTCGTGAAAGTCAACGATCGCGGCCCCTTCGTGGCCAATCGTCTGATCGACCTGTCGTACGTTGCCGCCGCCAAGCTCGATATGCTCGGAACCGGCACCGCGCTCGTCGAGGTGCAGACCCTCACGATTGCGAGCGCACCCGTGCTCAACCGGGCGGCGGAGAGCCCGCCCCCGACGCTGTACGTGCAGGTTGGTGCATACTCCGTGCGGGACAACGCGGAACGCGTGGTCGCGAGGCTGCAGGCGTCGGGCTTCCCCGCCGCATTCGTGTTCGGGCCGCCCGCGACGCGCAGCCGCCTGTATCGCGTGCGCATCGGTCCCGTGAGCAGCGTGCCGGAATTCGATCAGCTCGTGGCCCGGCTCACCACTCTGGGCTATCCCGGCGCGCGCCTGGTGGACGCCTGTAATCCAGCCAGCTTGCTTTCGGGCGATGAGGTCGTACCATCCGTCCGCGTCTCTTCCGCAAACTCACGAGGATTTCGCAGGATGTCCCGCTTTTCCGTCACCGCCCTGCTTGCACTCTCCACTCTTGCGCTGACCGCCCTGGCCGGCGCCGCCGTGCCCACGCCACCGGCGCCGGATCTCGATGCCGGCTCGTACATCCTGATCGACAGCCAGAGCGGCAATGTGATCGCCCAGAAGAACGCCGACGAGCGGATGGAGCCGGCGAGCCTCACCAAGCTCCTGACCTCATATGTGGTCTTCGCAGCCCTGCGTGACGGCCGGCTGAAGCTCGACGATCAGGTCACGATCAGCGAGGCCGCCTGGCGCACCGGCGGCTCACGCACCTTCGTGAAGGTGGGGACGCCAGGTGCCCGTCATCGATCTGATGAAGGGGATGATCGTGCAATCGGGAAACGATGCCACCGTGGCGCTGGCGGAGCGCGTGGGCGGCACGACGGCGGGCTTCGTGCAGCTCATGAACGGGTACGCGCAGCGGCTCGGCATGAAGTCATCGCACTTCGTCGATGTCGACGGCCTGCCGGATCCGCAGCACTACACGACCGCCCGCGACCTGGCGACGGCCGCCAACGCGTTGATCCGCGATTTTCCCGAGTATTACTACATCTTCGGGATGAAGGACTTCACCTGGAACAAGATCAAGCAGCCGAACCGCAACGGGCTGCTGTGGACGGACCCTTCGGTCGACGGACTGAAGACCGGCCACACCGACGAAGCCGGGTTCTGCCTCATCGGCTCCGCCAAGCGCAATGGCGCACGCCTGGTTTCGGTGGTCCTCAAGGCGCCGAAGTGGCACTCGCGGGAGGCCGACACCGAGGCGCTGCTCAACTACGGCTTCAATTTCTTCCAGACGGAGAAGATCGCCACCGCGCGCATGGCCATTCTCAAGCCGCGCGTGTATGAGTCCGCCGCCGGCTACGCCGCGGTCGGGCGCCGCGAGCGACCTCTATGTGACGCTGCCGCGCGGCCGCGCCGCAAGCATCACGACCAATGCGGGGTTGACCAACCCACGGCTGATCGCGCCGCTCGCGGCGGGCACCGTCGTTGGCGAGCTGACCGTGACCGACGGCAACGGCCAGGTCGTCGGGCGCGAACCGCTCGTCACACTGCAGGCGGTGCCCGCAGGCGGCCTATGGACGCGTGCCATGGACGGCATCCGCCTCTGGTTTCATCATTGAACTGGCGGCGCCGCTCATGGCTGACCCGTTGCCGACCTGTTATCTGAATGGCGAGTACCTGCCGCTCGCCGAGGCCCGCATCTCGCCGCTCGATCGGGGATTTCTCTACGGCGACGGCGTGTACGAGGTGGTACCGGTTTATGGCGGCCGGCCGTTTCGAGTGGAGGCCCACTGCTCGCGCCTGAGCCGCAGCCTCGCCGCGGTCCGTATGGACGATCCGCACAGCCGCGCGGAATGGTGCGACATCATCGGCACGCTCGTCGACCGCAATGGCGGCGGCGATCAGTATGTCTATTGGCAGGTGACACGCGGCGCGGAGCGCGGGCGCAATCATGCGCCGCTTCCCGACATCCCGCGCACGGTATTCGCATTCTGCGCACCGCTGCCGGTCGCTGCGCCGACTGTGTGGGAAAAGGGTGTTGCCTGCGTCACCGCGGAGGACACTCGTTGGGCGCGCTGTGACATCAAGTCGATAGCGCTTCTTGCCAACGTGCTTGCTGCGGCAGCTGGCGGTGGACGCCAATGGCGCGGAGACGATCCTCCTGCGCAATGGCGAGCTGATGGAGGCCTCGGCCTCCGCGGTGCACGTGGTCATCGGCGGCGAGCTGCGCGCACCGCCCAACTCGCGGAATATCCTGCCGGGAACGACGCGTGGAGTCGTGGAAGAGCTTGCCGCGCGCATGGGCGTGCCGCACCGCAGCACCAACATCAGTGAAGCGGAGCTGCGGCACGCGGACGAGATCTGGATCTCGGCGGCGACCCGCGAGGTACAGCCTGTGACGACGCTCGACGGCAAGGCAGTGGGCAGCGGGCGCCCCGGCCCGCTGTGGCGGCGGGTGTATGATGAGTTCCAGCGCTGGAAGCAGGAGCTGCAGCATCAGCCATGGCGATGAACGAGACGCCGCCACTGCTCGAGTTCCCCACCGACTATCCGATCAAGGTCATCGGCAGGCCGTCGGACGAGTTTCGGGCACGCGTGCATGCCATAGTGGTGCGTCACGTACCGCTGCTCGAGCCGGAAAGAGTGACGGAGCGGCTGAGCGAGAACGGCAACTTCCTATCGATCAGTTACCGCATCCGGGCGGAGTCGCGCGAGCAGGTCGAGGCGCTGGCCACCGACCTGAAGTCGTGCGAGGGTGTACTCACGCTTATTTGAGCGCTGCGCATCCTGCCGGCGGCGGGGCACGTCGCCTGTGCCTGGACGACGAAGACATAACTGTGCCTGACATGACGCGGCTGTAACCGGTTTGTCACCGGGGGATAACCGGCGAGCGACTGACGGCGCCGGGGGAGCGTCGGTACGATGCTCCGGCGTGTCCATAACACTCGATCAATTGACCAAGCGCTATCAGGGCGTCCCGGTCGTCAACGATGTCTCGCTCGAGATCGGGGATGGGGAATTCTTCGTCCTGCTCGGACCGAGCGGCAGCGGCAAGAGCACCCTGCTGCGCGCGATAGCGGGGCTCTCCGGACTGGATCACGGGCGCATCGCGTTGCATGGGCGCGATGTCACGCACGTCGCGGCGAGACGGCGCGGTGTGGGACTGGTGTTCCAGAACTATGCCCTGTTCCGGCACATGACAGTGGCGGAGAACATCGAGTTCGCGCTGCGGGTGCGGCGGATGCGCGCGGCGGAACGGCGACGGCGACGGCAGGAATTGCTGCGTCTCGTGGCTCTCGACGGCTTCGACGAGCGGCTCCCGGGGCAGCTCTCCGGTGGCCAGCAACAGCGGGTGGCGGTGGCCGGGCGCTGGCGCACAAGCCGGAAGTGCTGCTGCTGGATGAGCCGTTCGGCGCGCTCGATGCCAAGATCCGTGAAGGACTGCGGCGGACCATCCGTGAGGTGCAGCGGGAGCTCGGGATCACGACCGTCCTGGTGACACACGATCAGGAAGAGGCCTTCGCGATGGCTGACCGGATCGGGGTCATGAACTTTGGCAGGCTGCTCGAGATCGGCAGCCCCCAGGACCTCTATACCCGCCCGGTGACACGGTTCGTGGCCACCTTCCTCGGCGCGGCCAATCTCCTTCTGGCGCGCCAGGGCAGCGATGGGCCGCGCTGGGGAGCATGGCCCGCGGCACCGCACGGCGCCGGCATGCCCCGCGAACGGGAAGTTGTTGCGGTGGTGCGGCCGGAGGAGATCGAGGTCGCGCGCTCGCGCGATGCTCTCACCTCCGCGAGCTATCTCGGTCACGGCGTGGTGGAGGAAGTGGTCTTCACCGGCGCCCTGGAGCGGGCGCGTATCCGCCTCGATGAGGCCGCCGACGCTCCGATTCTCGCTCATGCCAACAATGATGGCGCGGTACTGCTGGAGGCAACGCGCGCGCAGTTCGAGCAACGCGCGTTCGCGATCACACCTGGCCAGAATGTCACCGTCGGTGTCCGGCGGGCACATATCCTGCCGACTCCACTCTCCAGCTTCACGATCTGCGCGCCCAACAGCGCCGCGGCCGAGAGGCTCGCCGGCAACCCGTTGCTGCTCGATCTGTCATCGCGCATGAAGACGCGCATCCGCCGGCACGTCGAGCCCATGTTGGGAGGCTCGGCGTCGAAGAGCGAAACTCCCGGGGCGCTACCCGGCACCACGGTCATCGCGGCGAACGGTGACGTGAGGTCGAATACCAAGTGGCTGTTGGATCACGGCGTGGATGAGATTCTGATCCTGCCGGAGCATGCTTCGTCGCCGCAGCGCGTCCTCATTCACTGGAGCGACGACTCGGCGCGCCGGGCGACATTGGCGGTCTCCGCCAGCGTCCTGCGACATCTTGCGGCGGAAGCCGTCTATATCGACGTGCTCCCCGAAGAGACCCTCGCGCCGGAGCGCTCGTCCGGCATCCGGGCCTTGCTCGATGCCAGATCGGAAGCGCGCGCGGCGCACGGCCTGGAGATCCGGACGGAGATGCGGTTCGGGGTGGCAGCGCAGGCCCTGGAACAGCGCCTGGACGAGTCGCCGGGACAAATGCTGATCGTCGGCATCGTCAGCACGAGCCAGCTCGCCGACGAGTTCGGGACGCTGCTCGCCAAACCCCGCTGGCCGGTGCTGCTGGTCCATCGCGAGCGGGAGACGGCCGGCGCACAGTCGCTCCGCGGCGTGAGCGGCCGGAGCTGACCCAATGAAAGACGGGCAACCCACCGTCCTGCCTGGATTCGGGCTGACGCTGGGATTCACGACCTTCTTCCTGAGCGCCGTGGTGCTGCTGCCGCTCGCGGCGCTGGTGTTGCTCGCCGCCTCGACGCCGCTGCACCAGCTTCTCGAGGCGGTGGCGAGCCCGCGGGCGCTGGCCTCTTACCGGCTTTCCTTCGGCGGCGCGCTGCTCGCGGCCTGCATCAATCTGTTTTTCGGCTTCATCATCGCCTGGACACTCGCCCGTTATGAGTTTCCGGGGCGCAGGCTCATGGACGCGATGATCGACATGCCGTTCGCGCTCCCCACCGCCGTCTCCGGAATCGCGCTCACCGCGGTCTTCTCGGCCAACGGCTGGCTCGGACGTTACCTCGCCGAGATCGGCATTCACGTCGCCTACACCCGTCTCGGCGTCATCTTGGCAATGACGCTCATCGGCATGCCCTTCGCGGTACGTACCGTGCAGCCCGCGCTGCTCGAGGTTCAACGAGACCTGGAGGACGCTGCGGAGACGCTGGGAGCCGGCAGGTGGTACGTGTTCCGCAGGGTGGTCGTGCCGGCGGTGCTCCCCGCGATACTCACCGGATTCACTCTCGCCTTCGCGCGCGCGCTCGGCGAGTACGGCTCGGTCATCTTCATCTCGGGCAACCTGCCGATGAAAACCGAGATCACGCCGCTCCTCATCGTCATCCACCTGGAGGAGTTTGATTATCGCGGCGCCGCGGCGCTCGGCTTCGTCATGCTGGCGGCCTCGTTCGTCATCCTCCTCGCGATCAACCTCCTGCAGGCGTGGGGAAGAGAGCGCATGGTCCGGAGGCGGGCGTAATGTCGGGCGGCGCCCACTCCGGGGCTCTCGAGGAGCTGGACACGCGTCCTGGGCGCGACACCATCGTCAGCGCGCTGGTGCGCCGCGGACTGATCGGTGTGTCGGTGGCGTTCCTGGCGGCGCTGCTGCTGGCGCCGCTCGCGGTTGTCTTCGTCACCGCGTTCCAGAGCGGTGTGGAACCATATCTGCACACCTTCGCCGACCCGGACACGCAGGCGGCCATCCGCCTGACGCTGCTCACGGCCGTCGTCGTGGTGCCGGTCAATACGGTCTTCGGGCTCGCCGCCGCATGGGCAATCGCGAAATTCGAGTTCCGCGGCAAGAGTCTGCTCATCACCCTGATCGACCTGCCGATCGCCGTCTCTCCGGTCATCTCCGGGATGCTCTTCGTGCTGCTCTTCGGCATGCGGGGCTGGTTCGGGGCCTGGCTGGCGGCGAACGGCATCAGCCTGGTCTTCGCCATCCCGGGTATCATGATCGCGACGCTCTTCGTGACCTTCCCCTACGTCGCGCGCGAGCTGATCCCGCTCATGCAGCAGCTCGGCAACGATGAGGAGGAGGCGGCGATCACGCTGGGCGCCGGGGGCTGGATGACCTTCTTCCGTGTAACCCTGCCCAAGATCCGCTGGGGACTGCTCTATGGAGTCATTCTCTGCAACGCGCGCGCCATGGGAGAATTCGGCGCAGTGTCCGTGGTCTCGGGCCACATCCGGGGATTGACCAATACCATGCCACTCGCCATCGAGGCGCTCTACAACGACTACGATTTCACGGGCGCGTTTGCGGTCGCCTCTCTCCTCACGCTGCTCGCGCTCCTGACCCTGGTGCTGAAGTCGCTGGTGGAGCGTGCCGGATATCGCCGGCGCTGACCCCATGCTCGACTTCCTGCGGCACCGTCGCTTGACCGCGCTCTGGCCCGATCCGGCCAACACCAGCCTCGCGTGGTGGATGTCCGCCGTGCAGGTGCTGCTGGTACTGCTGGTCGGCATTGGGCTGTCAGCGACCGCCATCGGCATGTTGCGCGTGCTCGCCGATAACCAGGGCAAGGCCCGGGTGCTCCTCGCCGGCGCTACGGCCCATGAGGAAGTGCGCCGGCTGACGGAGGACGCCCTGAACTCCGCGCGTGTTCTGGCTCAGCGTCCGACGCTGCAACGGCTGCTCGATCAGCACCAGAACGAGGCGCTGGCGCCCTTCCTGCAACGATTCTGTGATACCTCGCAACTCGATGCCTGCGCCGTTTTCTCCGGCGCGACGCTGCTCGCGGCGACCGGCCCGACGCTCGACTGGCAGGGAATCAGGTCGGAAAGCGCCGAGCAGGGCCCGACCTTCCTCGCGCTGCCGACCGGCCTGCGCCTCGCCGCGCTCGGCGCGTTCGTCTCCATGCAAGGACCGCAGGACGTTCGGATCTACGTGCTGCGGCTCCTGGACGCGCGGCTTGCCCATGAGTTGACGCGGCCGGGTCGGGACTCAAATCCGCTTCCTGGATTACCGCTCCTACAGCACCGACCCGGTGACCGCCTACACGCCGCTCTTTTCCGCGGCGCTCGCCGACGGACACTCCGCTGTCCGGCGGATCGACTCACTCGGAATCTACGAGGCGAGCGTGCCCCTCTTTGCATCGAGCGGTGAGGCCATCGGCTTCATCGATGCGAGCCTGCCGATCGCTCTCGTGGAAAGCTCGACCACCCGGCTCATCCGCAATCTCGTCCTGACTACCTTGATCCTGGCCGCGATCGCGGTGCTTGCGGGCACGATCCTCAGTCAGCGCGTCGTCGGGCCCGTCAAGGCGCTCACGGACTCGGCAGTGCGCATCGGCCACGGCGATTTTTCCGTGTCCATTCCGCCGGGCGGCGCCGCAGAGGTTGGCGCGCTGGCACAAACCATGGAGGACATGCGCCGCAACCTTCTGGAACTGACTGGAGCTCTGCGGCGGCGCGAGGCTGAGGCGCAGGCGGTGCTCGGCGGTATCGTCGAAGGCGTCTACGCAGTCGATCAGCATCGCAACGTGCGCTACCTGAACGCTCAAGCCGCCCGACTCCTGCGCCTCGACCCGCAGCAGGCCGTCGGCCGTTTCTGCGGCGATGTGCTGCAGCCGCTGCCGGAGGAAGGCAGGCGCCCCTGCGATTATCGCTGCCCCATCCTCATGGCGCGCTCCGACGGCAGCGCGCAGTGCGTCGAGCGGCTGCAGCGGGGCGCCGAGACGCGCACGGCGGTCATCACCAGTGCCGGACCTGTCGACGGACTGCAGGTACAGGTGATCCGTGATGAGACGGAGCTCGAGGCGGTGCGCCGTGCGCGCGACTCGGTACTCGCCAACATCTCGCACGAGTTTCGCACTCCGCTCGCGGCGCAGCTCGCCTCGATCGAGCTGCTGCTCGACAATCTCGACACCATGGCGCCCGAGCAGCGCCGGGAGCTCACCGAGTCGCTGCAGCGCGGCACGCTGCGCCTCACGCGGCTGATCGACAATCTGCTCGAGAGCGTGCGCATCGAGTCCGGCCAGCTCGCGATCCGGCGCCAGAGCGTCGACCTCGCGGAGGTCATCGAGGATGCGCGCGCGCTCATCGGCTCGCTGCTCGCCCTCAGGCGGCAGCAGCTGGAAGTCTCTCTTCCGGAGGAACTGCCGCTCGTAGAGGGCGACAGGCACAGGCTGACGCAGGTGTTCGTGAACCTTCTCGCCAACGCCAACAAGTTCGCGCCGGAAGACAGCACGGTGCGCATCGGCTGCGCGGCCGACGACGGGCGGCTGGCGGTGTGGGTGGAGGATGAAGGCCCGGGACCCACCTCGCCCGCCGGTGAGGGGCTGTTCGCGCCCTTCAGTCGCGGCTCGGATCAGGAGCCGGAGCCGGGCGGTCTCGGACTCGGCCTCTGGATCGTGCGCTCCATCGTCGAGCGGCACGGCGGCACGGTGACCCTGGAACGCACGGGAGCGGGCCGGACCCGGTTCATCATGAACCTACCCTTGGAGGTGACAGCGTGAAAGTTCTGGTGGCGGACGACGACCGTGATCTGCGTGACCTGGTCGGCTTCACGCTGACTCAGGCCGGCTATTTGGTCATCAAGGCCCCGGATGGGACGGCCGCCATCAGGGCCGTCGGCGATGAGGCGCCGGACCTGATCATTCTCGACATCAACATGCCGGGCGCGAGCGGGTTTCAGGTCTGTGAATCGGTCCGGCGCAACTCGCGCGTGCCCATCATGATGCTGACCGTGCGCGGCGAGGAAGAGGATCTGGTGCGGGCGCTGGAGCTCGGCGCGGATGACTATCTGACCAAGCCTTTCAGTCCGCGCACCCTGCTCGCGCGCGCCAAGGCGCTGCTTCGCCGGGCGGGTACGGAAAGCGCATCGGTCCTATCGTCGGGAACGCTGACGCTGGATACGGACGAACATACTGTGCGCATCGGCGAGAGCGAGCCCATTCGCCTCACGAAGCTCGAGTTGCGGCTACTGCAGATGCTGCTCGCAAACGCCGGACGCACCGTCAGCTCCGATCGTCTGCTAGTGCATGTCTGGGGCCATCGCGGCTCCGGCGATCGGCAGCTCTTGAAGCAACTCGTCCATCGACTGCGCCAGAAGATAGAGCCGGATCCGGGCGCACCGCAGCGGCTGCAGACCGCCTCCGGGGCTGGCTACAAGCTGGTGGTGGAGTAGACGAGGGCAAAGCATTCCAGGCGGCGCGGCCTCACGACCGCGCCGCCTCGAAGGGTGACACGCGAGCGCTCAGAACCAGATCTGCGCGCGCGCTCCGATGGTGTTCGGGCTGTCCGTACCCGCCTTGCCGAGATCGGCCTTGCCGTGCTCGTAGTCCAACACCAGGCGCACGTGGTCGTTGACGTAGTAGTTTACCCCGGCGGTAATCAGCGTGACCTTGTCCGCGGTCGCGGCCGTACCTTTCGCTCCGGCCAGCGCGAGGCCAGTGAAGGAGCCGTCGGAGCCGTCGTTGCGAGCCTGGTCATAGCGTACCGCGAGCTCCCACGCGCCATAGTTATGCTGCGGCGTGATGCCGAGATAGGTGGCATCCTGGGTGTTGTATTCTCGCGTCTCGCCGGTCAAGGTGTAGGCCGCCGTGACCGTGTAGCCGGTCACCGTGTTATCCGGCTCCCCGGTCTGATGGAACGCCACGTTGTCGTATTCGGCCTGCACGTACGCGGGACCGTACGCCCCCGCGAGCTCTGCGGCGACCGACCTGGAGTGCGGTCTGACGCCCGTGCTCGAAACAGGGTAGCTCGCGAGAGTGAGCTTCTCGTCGGAATCGTAGTAATTGCCGTACGCATAGGCCGCAGTGAGCGCATTCGCGCCCGACGTCGTGCTGCCGGCAGCGGCGGTAGCCTTGATGATCGAAGCCCCGATATGCAACCACTCGTTCTGGTCGACGATCGGTGCGTAAGCGATGCGGGCGTTGTAGGCAGAGCCCTGGGTGATGCTGTCGGTGCTGCCGGATTGCTTGTGCAGGGACGAGGCCGATGCGCCCAGCCACAGATTATCGCTGCCCGTCAGGGCGTGGTCGTGCCACTCGTAGTAGGCACCGTTGGTATAGGTCGCCACGGCGTTGATGCCGCTGGAGGAAGCGATGTTGCGCTCCAGAAACGGCGTATCGGGATTGCGGGCGATCTCATCCAGACTGGCCCACGGCTTGTCCTGGCCGACGAAGAGCGAGCCGTGAGGCAGCAGATCGTGCTCGAGCCACGCCCTTTGCAGCGCGCCCGACACCGTATCGTAGTCGATGTGGTAGTGAAAGCTGTACACCTTGCCGGCGAGCGTGATCCAGACGCGCCGGAACCTGAAGGCGTCATTGGAGCTTCCATTGGCGACGCCGCTGCCGATCGTGCTGCTGCTGTCGTTCTCGTCGGCGTAAGCATCCCACTGCACCAGGGTGCCGACGGCCGCCGAGAAGTCGCCGTTCGACGACTGCACTTTGATGCCGCCGGTGCTCGTCACCACGTCGGCATGCGCGAGCCCCGTGCCCGCCGCGGCGAGCGCGGCGACGATGCCGCTCTTGACAAGGATGTTCATGTGCCTGACTGCCTTCTCTGTTGCCATATTACCCGGGCCCACCTGTTTGAATTGCCGGGCAGTTTATTCGGTCGATGGTTAGTTTCTGGTGTTATGTTTGTTCTGATTGAGACCGATTTGTAACCGGAGCGGAACCCCGCCGGGACCGGCACGCCGCGGCGGCGCGGGACGTGGCGGCAACAGGGGCGTGAGCTAGAATCGCAGCCGCCCGTACCCACGCTGCGAGGTAGCCACCAGTGAACTACGCCCGCTCTGCCGGTTCCCTGGCGCTGCAGGCGGTGCCGATTGCCCGCCGGATCGGCGCCGAAATCCAGGGCATCAGGCTTTCGGACGACATCGATGATGCCACCGTCGCCGCCATCCGCCAGGCGCTCGTGCGCCACAAGGTGATCTTCTTCCGCAACCAGGCGCATCTCGATGACTCCGGCCAGGAGGCCTTCGCGGCGCGCCTCGGTACGCCGGTCGCGCATCCGACGGTGCCGGCTGCCGCAGGTTCGCGCTTCGTGCTCGTGCTGGACTCGCGCGATGGCGCCCCCCGTCCGCCTGGCATACGGACGTGACTTTCCTGCCCGACTATCCGGAGGCCTCGATCCTACGCGGCGTCGAAATTCCCGCTGCCGGGGGCGACACGCTGTGGGCGAATACGGTATCGGCTTACCAGGAGCTTCCAGAACCCCTCAAAGGGCTGGTGGGCACCCTGCGGGCTGTTCACAGCAATCGCCGCGATCCTGCCGGCGATGCCGGGAGCGGGTCACAGGAGCAGCGCGACTCCGTGTTCACATCGACCGTCTATGAGACGGAGCATCCGGTGGTTCGGGTCCACCCGGAATCGGGCGAGCGCTCGCTGCTCGCCGGGTATTTCGTGAAGGGCTTTGTCGGTCTGAGCAGCGCCGACTCGCAGCGGCTGCTGGCCATTCTCCAGGAGCACATCACGCGGCCGGAGAACACGGTGCGCTGGCACTGGCAGGTTGGCGATGTGGCCATCTGGGACAACCGCGCCACGCAGCATCGGGCGATTGCCGATTCCGGCAGGCAGCGCCGCCAGCTGCGGCGCGTGACCCTCGCAGGCCCGGTGGCGCTCGGGATCGACGGTCGGCCGAGCAGACTGCTGACGGCCGTGGCCGGAGCTGGACCGCAGCGGTGATTGCAGGCTGACGGGGGCGCACCCGGCATCCGTTTTTCCAGCGGCTGTGGCAGCGAGGATACGGCTGCGTCAGGCCGAGATGCCGCTTTTCTTATGTTCGAACGCCATACATCTTCCTGATTTCCAGGGTCTTGACCTTGACCGGTGGCGTGCCGTAACGGAACCGTAATGCTTCTGAAATACGGTTGTCGCACAAAGGCCGCACAGTACGCCCCGGCTGCGCGGCCGACGACGGCGGAAGCGCCATTGGGACTTTTGAGGATGCCCGATGACCGCGCGCATAGGCCATCAAATCCCACCAAAAATCAGGAGCCTGAAGATGACGCGCCCGAGCATCGACCTCTTTCGTTCGCACCAAGTCCCCCGCTCGCATTGCTACGCGATAACCGCAGCCGTCGCGGTCTCTCTCGCGGCGGTCTCGGTGCCGGCTCTTGCGCAGACCGCAACCGCCCCGGCCCCGGCCATCGACGCGGGCCCGCTGACGCTCACGTTCGGCGGCTTCACCGAGCTCGCGACCATCTATCGCAACCGCAATGAATCCTCGGATGTCGGCTCCGACTTCAATACCGGCATTCCGTTCTTTGACAATACGAACAGCCAGATTTCGGAGTTTCGCGAGAGCGCTCGCCAGAGCCGGTTCTCGCTGCTCGCCCAGGGCGAGGATTTCGACGGGCTGAAGCCGGAAGCCTATATGGAGACGGACTTCCTGAGCTCCGGAACGACCTCGAATTCCCGCGAGAGCAATAGCTATACCCTGCGGATGCGTAACTTCTACGGGCGCATTCAGACGGATTACGGGCTCGACGTCATCGCGGGCCAGAGCTGGAGCCTCGCGACGCTCTACAAGGACGGTCTCTACGTGCGCGACGAAAACGTCCCGTCGACCATAGATGCCCAGTACATCGCGGGATTCAACTGGACCCGCAATCCGCAGCTGCGCGTCGTCGAGCACTTCAGCAAGGCCTTCTCGCTGGGTGCGTCGATCGAGAGTCCGCAGACGGTGACTTCGAACGGTATCAATTCCACCGGCCTGCCGTCCGGCACCACCTTCCCTGCCTCGACCACCAATTACCAGAACTCGGGCGACTCGGCGGGACTCGAGAACAACTCCACGACTTACACGGATGATGTCGCGCCCGATGTAATCATCAAAGCGGCATTCGACCCCGGCTTCGG
The DNA here is from genome assembly GCA_963726045.1 of uncultured Pseudomonadota bacterium. Classification (GTDB taxonomy): domain Bacteria; phylum Pseudomonadota; class Gammaproteobacteria; order Steroidobacterales; family Steroidobacteraceae; genus 13-2-20CM-66-19. Next base: position 500,093 of record CAVSAZ010000003.1, on the reverse strand, counting down.
GCATTACGAGGTCTATGGCCTCGGCCGCGAATTCCGCTCCAGCATCGACCGCTCGAGCAGCACCACTGCCGGCGGCGGCGTCGGCGCCGGCATGATCCTGCCCATCCTGCCGAAGATGCTGACGTTTCAGCTGAGCGGCCTTGCCGGCAAGGGCATCGGCCGATACGGCTCCGCACAGTTACCGGACGTCACGATGAAACCGACGGGCGCGCTCAGCCCGATCAAGGAGTACGAGGCTCTCGCCGGACTCACTCTGACCCCGAACGATCGTCTCAGCATCTACGTGTACGGTGGTCGGGAGAAGGAAAGCGCGACTTACTACACCGTCGGTACCGCCACCTACGGGTACGGAGCGCCCGAGTTCACCAACTCTGGATGCTATGGCCTCAGCGGCACCTGCACCGGTAACACGAAGGAAGTGGATGACGTAACCGGCGGCTTCTGGTGGAAATACTACCAGGGCCGGCTCGGCAACCTGCAGTTCGGCGTCCAGGGCGAGTATCTGCAGCGCCAAGCGTTCACCGGCGTCGGCGGCGCTCCGGAAGCCAATATCTTCGTCGGCATGGCCTCCTTCCGCTTCTATCCGTATCAGAAGTAACTCACCAGCTGCCTGCCTCCCCCAGGATTTCTCCATCTCTCCGCCCGCTTCGTAACCGCTACCAGACCCGCGCTCGACTGACTTGCTACCGCCGGCCCGCGGACACTATGCGCTCACCCGGGCCGGTGTGAGCTTGCATGAACCTGAAATGGCTGGAGGACTTCGTCGCTCTCTGTGAGACGCGCAGCTTCACCGAGGCTGCATGGAGGCGCTTCCAGAGCCAATCGGCCCTCAGCAAGCACATGCAGGCGCTGGAGGTCTGGCTGGGTGCGGGAACGCTGCTCGACCGATCCACGAATCCGATGGGCATCACCGCCGCCGGTTTGTCCTTCAAAGAGACGGCATCGCAGGTCATCGCGCTGCTGAACTGCGCCCGTCGCGCCGCCCCGGGCGCGGGATCGACACCAAGAACATCTACGTCTCATCCACGCATTCGCTGTCCGCCACATTCGTGCCGGCGCTGTCGAAACTGCTGCATGAGAACCTCAGCAACCAGACGGTGTGCCTGCACGTCGCCGCCAACAACTTTGGCGAGGCGCTATCACGCTACGAGCGTGCCGAGTGCGATTACCTTCTGTGTTATGACAGCCCGGTCCGCAGTGTCGCGCTCGATCACGACGAGCACTCGAAACTCACACTCGGGACCGACTACCTGGTTCCGGTCAGCATTCCCGCCGAACGCGGCGGCGAGCCCTATTATGCGATCACGCGCGCCGCCGCACGTCCATTGCCTTATTTGGGGTACACGGAAGAATCGCATCTCGGCAAGTTGTTACACGGCCATGCGGCCTTCGTGCACATTGCCGCCAGGCTGGTGGCGCACGCACGGAGCGCCCACGCGGAAACACTGCGGGCCGGCGCGCTCACCGGCCTGGGGCTCGCCTGGCTGCCGTACAGCCTGATAAGGAGCAACCTGCAAGACGGCGAGCTGACGCTGGCGAGCAACGACGACGCTCACTACGTCCCCCTGACCATAGATGTATATCGCCAAAAGGAAGCGGCTCGGGACGAAGTCGCGCAGTGCTGGGAAATCTGGCGAACGCACGCGCTCAACCTGAATCAGCTGACGCCGGCACTTCCCGGAATCGGCTGAGCGGCAGCCGCTCAGGCCTTGCGGACCGCCGCACGTTCGCCCGGCTGGCGTAGCTCGGAGGCTCGCCAATCCGCTGGCAGATTTTGCCGCCGCCGCACCTGCGCGATGTCGAGCAGCATGCGCCCAGCCCACCGGTACACGTTATTTTCCATGACCGTGCGGCGCATCAGCCGCATGCGCTCCCGGCGCTCTTCCCGCGGCATCGTGATCGCCGCCTCGATCGCGGCCGCCGTCTCGGAGATGCAGAACGGGTTGACCAGCAGGGCCTCGACCAGCTCGCGCGAGGCGCCGGTGAACGCGCTCAGAATCAGCACACCGTCCTCGTCATCACGCGCGGCGACGAACTCCTTGGATACCAGGTTCATGCCGTCGTGCAGGCTGTTGACCAGACAGAAATCCGCGGCGCGGAATAGCTCCAACACCTGTTGCGCGGACTGCTGCCGGTCCACGAGCACGATGGGTTTCCAGGGCGGCGTAGCGAATCTCGCGTTGATCCGCTCCGTCTCCGCCAGGGTTTCACGTTGCAGGGCCTGGTAGGCCGGGAGCTTGGCTCGCGAGGGTGCCGCAACCTGCAGTAACGTGAGGCGGCCGCGCAGATCCGGACGCCGGGCGAGAAGTGCCTCCAGAGCGTGGAATCGTTCCACGATTCCTTTCGTGAAGTCCCAACGCTCGACGCCAACGCCCAAGTGCACGCCCGAGCCAATTCCGTGGCGGCGGCGGATCCGACTGCGTGAAGCGGAAACCGAGGGCAGGCCTTCGAGCTGTGGTGGCGGCCACTCTATGGAGATCGGATGAGCGCTCACCCGGCAGACATGGCCTTCCACAGTGACCGTCATTCTCTCGTAATCCACACGGCACTCCAGAAGTTGCTCCGCGGTGGCGAGGAAATTGAGACAGTGCTGACGCGTGTGGAAGCCGACGACATCGGCGTCCAACAGGTGCCGTATGATTTCGTCCTTCCACGGGCAGACGCCGAATGTCTCTGGACTGGGCCACGGAATGTGCCAGAAGAGCGCCACGGTCGCGGCTGGCTTGCGCTGGCGTATCAGACGCGGCAGCAGCGCCAGATGATAGTCCTGGATCAGGATGACCGGATCGGATTGGCGCGCCTCGCGCGCCACGGCGGCCGCGAACCGCTCATTCACCGACCGGTATGCGTCCCAATCGGCCTCGCGAAAGGCCGGCCTGACGTAGGCGAGGTGGCACAGCGGCCATAAGCCCTCGTTCGAAAAACCGTAGTAGTAGCCTTGCTCTTCCTCGGGGCGTAGCCACACGCGCCTGAGGGTGTAGGCAGGATCTTCCGGCGGCACACGAATCCGATCGTGCAGGTCGACGACCTCGCAGTCGGCCGCACCGCTCCCATGCGCCACCCAGATCCCGCCGCAGGCGCGCACGATCGGTTCGAGCGCCGTCACCATGCCGCTTGCGGGAACCTCCACCTGGCGACTACCGTCCGCGCGGCGATCGTGCACGTAGGGTTCGCGATTGGACACGACGATCACTTGCGGGGAGCCGAGCTCATCCTTCACCAGCCGCTGCAACGTCGCTGAGCTCCAGCTCTCGCGGTGGTCCTGCTCCGGCTTCTGCCGTCCCTGAAACGGCCGCGACAGCGTTTCTCTGATAGCGCGTAACATCCCGCCTCCCACTTCAGCTCCATGGAACGTCCAGGGGGGGGGGGGAAAGGGGGGGGGTGGGGGGAGGGTGGAGCCACCCTACAGACACCCCCTTCCCCCTTCTTTCCTCTCCAGTCTCACCCAACCATGTTTGCCGGCGGCTCGAGGGGGGCGAGCAGCAGGCCCTACGAGCCTCCGCCTCCTTCTCACTCTCTCACGCAGGCACCCAGCTCTCGTGGGCTTGGTCTTGTGGATGAGGGGGGGGGGGGGGTCTGGCTCGGGCGCGCGCTGCTGGGGTGCGCGCGCGTCCTCTGTGTACACGGGCAATTGGGGGTGTGGGCCCGAGGACCCCAGAGGTGGGGCGGGCTGGCCCGCTGCACCAGTTGCCGCGAGCTGGCCGAGTCGGTCGCTTAGTTTCTTTTTTGGTGGTGTTGTTGCTGGGGCTGGGCGCCCGTGTTTGCCTGCTGGGTCCTTCATTCCCTCTCTTTTTATTTTTTCTTCTTTCTCTTCTCCGTCTTTTTCCTTTGGGGGGGGGCGGGAGCAGATCTTAATCTCGTCGGGCGTTGTGGCGCGCTCGCTCGCCCCTTTTCTCTTCTTTGGGTGCCTTGTGGGTTGTGGGGGGTCTGTGTGTTTTGGCGAGAGGGGTGTGTCCTGGTGTCTCGCTCTTAAGGTCCCGGGGCGCGGTGTGGTGCTGCAGGGCGCGTTGGTCTCGTTGGTTATGTTTCTTGTGGTTCGACGAGCGTCGTCGGGGGGGCTTGCGGGGGTTCGGGGGTGGGCGCGGGCGGTGGGGGGGGGTGGTCTCGCGGTCTATGGCGGGGCGGGGGGGGGGGGGGGGGGAGGAGGACGGCGCGTGGCAAGGGTGGGGGTGGGTGGGGGGGGGGGTTGGGTTTGGGGCGTGGCGTGGCTTGGCTGTGTGTTTTGGGGGCGGGGGGGGGGGGGGGGGGGTTGGGCCGGGGAGGGCGGGCGGGCGGGCGGCGGGGCGGGGGGGCGGGGCTGGCAGGCAGGGTGGGGGGGCAGGCATCAGAAGTCACTCTTGCGCACGCTGATGAAAGTAATCGGCCGCATATAGTGGGGGGTGGGGGTCATGCTGTCGGTGTTGTACCGGCGCTGGCAGCAGGAAGGGGGGGAGGGGAAAGATGGTGGGGGGAGGTGGTGGGCTTGCAGTTCGTTTTGAGTGATTTCATCCTACCCGCCGCGGGGGGGGAGATTTGAGAGAGGGGTGAGGGGGGCGTCGTGTGAGGTGGCGGCGGGGGGGGGGGGGGGGGGGGGGAGTTAAAGGGGGGGGGGGGACGGGGGTTGGGGGGGGCCCGGGGGGCAGAGGAGAGGGAGATTATAGGGGGATTGAGGGGGGTTGGGGGGGGCGGGGCCGGGTGGGGGGGGGGGGTTATAGGCTCGCGCGCGGGTTGGGAAACCAGGCGGGGGTGGGGGGGTGCCCAGGACTTGCCGAGGGGGGAGGTCAAGGCCGGCAGGCAGGACCGGGGTCTCGTTGGCGCGCCCTCGGCGTGGCAGCCGCCGGCGCGGCGCGTTACTGACCCTTGGAATAGATCTGGTCGAACACGCCGCCGTCGGCGAAAAACTTCTGCTGCACGCTGGACCAGCCGCCGAAGTCGGTGATGGTGGCGAGACTCATCTTCGGGTACTGCTTGGCGAACTCAGCCGCGACCCCCGGATCGCGCGGCCGGTAGAAATTGCGCGCGATGATCTCCTGCCCTTCCCTGCTGTAGAGATATTGCAGGTAGGCGGTGGCGAGCGGCCTCTGGCCATGCTGCAGGGCGTACTGGTCGACCACGGCCACCGGCGGCTCCGCGAGCACGCTGACCGACGGGTAGACGATGGTCGAGTCCGTCATTCGGCTTCTCGCGGATCGCGAGCATCGCCTCGTTTTCCCAACCGATCAGGACATCGCCCAGTCCGTGCTGCACGAAGGTCGTGGTGGCGGCGCGAGCACTCGTATCGAGCACGGGAACGTGTTGGAACAGCTCGTGCAGGTAGGTCCTGGCGCCGGCATCATTGCCGCCGGGCTGTTTCAGGGCCCAGGCCCACGCGGCCAGGAAGTTCCAGCGGGCACCGCCCGAAGTCTTCGGATTGGGCGTGACCACCGAGACACCCGGCTTGATCAGATCGCTCCAGTCATGGATGTTCTTCGGGTTGCCTTTGCGCACCAGGAATACGATCGTCGAGGTGTAGGGGGAGCTGTCGTCCGCCAATCGTGTCTGCCAGTTGAGCGGCAGCAGCTTGCCCTGCTGTGCGATGACGTCGATGTCCGCCGCGAGCGCCAGCGTGACCACATCCGCCCCGAGGCCTTCGGCCACCGAGCGCGCCTGCAGCTCCGAGCCGCCGTAGGACATGCTCACCTTGACGGTCTGGCCGCTCTTCGCCTTCCAGTACTTCTCGAAGGCGGCGTTGTAGTCGCCATAGAGCTCGCGCGTCGGCGAATACGATGCATTCAGAAGTGTCACGCCGGATGCGGTCGGGCGGGAGCAGCCCGAGACGATGCCGAAGAGGAGAGCGGCGATGAAGAGCGCGCCGTCCCGGAAGAGCTTCTTGTGGGTAACCTGCATTGCCAGTCCTCTGTGAGTAACTGGCAATGTTGGAGCGAGCGCAGTTATGCCGTCAGTCGGAGGAAGGTGACAGATCGGTTATGAATGTCCATACAGGTGGCGCAGCAGGTGCGGCTGCAGCCCTGCTGCCGCATCGGCCACGGCATCGACCGCGCTCAGGTCAGCCAGCCGGGTCATCTCGCAGGTCCGGGATAACCGCAGGGATTGATGCGGCGGAACGGCTCGAGATCGGCACTTATGTTAATGGCGATGCCGTGGTAGCTGGCGCCGCGGCGCACGCGGATGCCGACGCTCGCCAGCTTTCGGGCGTCGACGTAGACCCCCGGTGCTTTCTTGCGGGCCTCGGCCATGATGCCGAGCTCCGCCGCGTAGTCGATGACGCTGCGCTCGAGCGCGGTGACGATGTCACGAACTCCCAAACCCGCACGCCGCAGATCCACCAGGGGGTAGACGACGAGTTGGCCTGGCCCGTGATAAGTGACCTGGCCTCCGCGATCGATCTGCACCACGGGGATATCGCCGGCGGCGAGGACATGATCGCGGCTCGCGTTCATGCCCAGCGTGAACACCGGCGGATGCTCGAGAAACCAGATCTCATCGGCGGCGTCCGGTCCGCGCTGATCGGTGAAGCGCTGCATGGCGCGCCAGGTAGGCTCGTACTCCACGAGCCCGAGGTTGCGCACGATATGGGACAGGGACGGACCGCGCGACAGCCCGCACTGCTGCGGTCACATCGCCTTGCTCCACGCTCAAACGGCCTTCTTCCCGGAAAGGCGGCTATTGTCGAGGCCGGCGTTGTTTCGATTGAGCGCCTGCTCGGCGCGATAGCTGGAGCGAACCAGGGGTCCGGAAACGCACTCGAGGAAGCCCCGCGACAGAGCACTCTCGCGGTAGCGATCGAACTCCGCGGGGGTGACGTAGCGTTCAACGGGCAGGTGGTTCACGGTCGGGCGCAGATATTGCCCGAGAGTGACGATGTCGACCCCGGCGGCGCGCAGATCCGCCAGCGTCTCTTCGACCTCCGCGTCCGTTTCACCGAGGCCGAGCATCAGGCTGCTCTTGGTCAACACGGCGGCTTGGTGTTGCTTCGCATGAGCGAGCACGCTCAGCGTCCGCTCGTACCCGGCGCGCGGATCTCTGACCGGGTGGGTCAGGCGGCGCACCGTCTCTATGTTCTGCGCGAAAACATCCAAGCCGGAGTCAACGACGGTTTCGACGTCCGCGGGCACACCCTGGAAGTCCGGCGTCAGCGCCTCGACCGCGGTGTTGGGATTGCGGTTCTTGATCGCCCCAATGCAGGCGGCATAGTGACCGGCGCCGCCATCAGGAAGATCGTCCCGGTCGACGGAAGTCAGGACGACATACTTGAGCTTCATCAGCTCGACGCTGCGTGCGGCGTTCTCCGGCTCCTCCGCGTCCAGCCAACCGTGAGGATTGCCCGTATCGACCGAACAGAAGCGGCAGGCACGGGTGCAGACGGCGCCCATCAGCATGATGGTGGCGGTGCCGGCGTTCCAGCATTCCCCGATGTTCGGGCACTTCGCCTCCTCGCAGACGGTGGCGAGACGGTGCTCCTTCACTATGCCTTTGACCGCCTGGAAGCCCGTGCCCGTGGGTGCCTTGGCCCGTAACCACGGCGGCTTGCCGGCGCGGGCCCCTGATCCGGGGGCCCATGCCGCGCCTGCGGCGGAGATCTTGATGCCGTCCCGAATTGCGGTAAACCCTTGAGAGGTAACGTATTTTTCGCCGCTACGAGGATTTTCCCGCGGCCCGCGGGCGCCATCGGCGATGACAGGGATGTCTTTGAGGCTGGCCATGGCGCTCATTTTACGCCATGGGGTCAACCCGGCTCGCAGTGCTTCCGGGGGAGCCCCAGAGGCCTCCTCAGAGATCTCTCGCCGCGCGCTCCCTGGCATCGAGCCAGGCCAGGCGCTCCGGCGAGCCGATGTCGAGCCATTCGCCCCGGTACACCTCTCCGCGCAGACGCCGCGCCGCGATGGCGCGCTGCAACAGCGGCAGGAGTGGAAACCTGCCCGGCGCGCATCCCGCGAAGAGCTCCGGCCGATACACTCCGATGCCCGTATAAGTGAAGCGATCGGCTGCGCGCTCCACGACGAGATCGCCCTCCACCCCGAAGTCGCCGCGCGCATGGTGCGGCGGATTGGGCGCGAGCAGCAGCCGCGCCTCGGCACCCTCCTCCAACGCCAGAAGGCGGCCGAAATCCACGTCCGTCCAGACATCTGAATTGACCACCAGAAAGGGGTCGGAGCCGAGCAGAGGCAGCGCGCGATGTATGCCGCCGCCGGTCTCGAGGGGCACGGGTCCTTCCTCGCTGTAGGTGATACGCACGCCGTAGCGGCTGCCGTCACCCAGAGTGGCGCGGATCTTTTCCCCGAGCCACGAAAGATTGATGACCACGTCCCTGACCTCGGCTCTGACCAACGCCTCGAGGTGATAGACGATCAGCGGCTTGCCGGCAATCGCGACGAGCGGCTTCGGCAGCGTGTCGGTGATCGGGCGCAGCCGCTCGCCGCGCCCCGCCGCAAGCAGCATGGCCTTGCGAGCCTCCCCTGAGCGCAACCCGCTCACTCTTGCGGCGCCGCCTGGCGGGCGACGCGCTCGTTGGCGCGCGGCAGCTCGGGGGCGACCCGACGCTCGAGAAACGCCGAGAGATCCGCCAGCTCCGGATATAGTTGGCACGTCTCGCGGACGTAATCGAGCGTCAGCGGCAGGTCAGGCAGATACCCCGGCTTGCCGTCGCGGTACCAGAGACGCGCGAAGATGCCGAGCACCTTGATATGCCGCTGCACACCGATGAGGTCGAACCACCGCAGGAACTGCGCCGGGCCGCCGCCGACGCGGCCGCCGCGGGATTGCAGCAGCGAGCGATAGCCGCTCACCCATTCGAGCACGCGCTCCCGCGGCCAGGAGATGTAGCAATCCTTGAGCAGCGACACCAGGTCGTAGCCGATCGGCCCACGCAGCGCGTCCTGGAAGTCGATCACGCCGGGATTGCGCTCCCCGAGCACCATCAGGTTGCGGGAGTGATAGTCGCGATGCACGAACACCTCGGGCTGCGACAGCGCCTCGGTGATCAAAAACTCGAAGGCCGCGACGATGATCTCGCGCTCCTCGCCGGAGAGCTCGAGCGCGAGATGCCGGTCCAGGAACCACTCGGGCATCAGTGCCAGCTCGCGGGCGAGGGGGGCGCGGTCATAGGGCGGCAGCTCCGCGGCCGCCGCGCCACCGCGCAGCTGGATTTCCGCCAGCGCCTGCAGCGCATCGCCATAGAGGCGCTGCGGGTCGCCGCCGGCCCCGAGCTGCGCCAGGTAGTGCGTACTGCCCAGGTCTTCGAGCAGCACGAATCCCTGGGCCGACGTCGGCCTCATAGATGTGCGGGACGTGGATCCCGAGCGGCTCCAGCAGCGCCGTGACGCGCAGATAAGGCCGGACGTCCTCCGTCGCGGGCGGCGCGTCCATGGCAATCGAGCGTGGAGTCCTCGCAGACCACGCGAAAATAGCGCCGAAAGCTGGCATCACTCGAGGCGCGCTCGATGCGCAGCCGGGCGCAGGCAGAGGTCGCGCGCCAGCCAACCCTGCAGGAGCGCGAGTCTCGCATCGTTCTCAGGCATTCGCCCATTATAATGCCGTCCCTCATGCCGTCGTTGGAAACCATTCTGGACCGCCCTGCTGTTGTTCGGCGGCCTCACTCCGTTGCTGCGCGCCGAAGAGCCGCCGACTCCCCAGGCGAGCCCCGCTCCGCAGCCGCCCGCGCGCGAAGCCCGCCCCAGCCGGCGCCAAGAGCCGGCGGCCGGCGGCCGGCGAGAAGTCGATCGCGGCCGGCGGCCCCGTCAGCCTGACGGGCGACAGCATGGTCGGCGCCAACGGCGTGATCACGCTGACCGGACACGTGATCGTGCGCCAGGGAAACCGCACGATCAAGGCGAACCATCTGCAGTACAACCGGAACAACAACTCGGTGCGCACCCAGGGCGGCATCGACTACACCGACCCGGTGGCGCATGTCACCGGCTCGGGCGGCACCTACTCCCCGGCCGACGGCGCGCAGATCGAGTCGGCGACCTTCACCCTGGTGCAGCGCTCGGCGCGCGGCGCCGCCAGCGAAATGCAACTCAGCCCGCAGGGACTGATGCGCCTGGAGCACGTCACCTTCACGACCTGCCCGGTGAACGATCAGTCCTGGGTGCTGCGCGCCACGCAGATCGCGCTCGACACGAAGAAGAAGGTGGGCACCGGTCGCGATGCGCGCATCGACTTCAAGGGCGTACCCATCCTGTACCTGCCCTGGGTGTCGTTTCCGCTCGGCGACGTCCGCAAGAGCGGGTTTCTCTTCCCGGTGCTCGGCGAGAGCTCCACCAGCGGCGCGGAGGTCTCGGTTCCCTACTACTGGGACATCGCACCGAACGCCGATTTCACTTTCCAGCCGACCGAGTACAGCCGCCGCGGACCAGACGTCGGCGGCGACTTCCGTTACCTCACGGAGGACCAGCACGGCGAGCTCTCCTGGGACTATCTACCGGACGATGCCGTGTATCACTCCAGCCGCAGCCGCGTGAAGCTCGTCAACGTCACCGACCTGCCCGACGGCCTGCGGCTGACGCTGGATGGGGAGAACGTCAGCGACACGCAGTATTTCGAGGATTTCTCGACCGGGCCGGAAGGCACCAGCACGCCCTTCCTCGATCGCAGCGCGGTGCTCTCCTATCGCGACCTGCACTGGAACGTCGCCGCCATGGCCGATGAGTACCAGACGATCGACAGCACGCTGGCACTCGATCAACGGCCCTATACGCGCGTGCCGGACGTCTCGATCAACTCCGATTTCGGCTGGGGACCGGGGAACCTGGTGAGTTATGGCTTCGAGTCCGAGGCGGTCGACTTCCAGCGCTCGACCGGCGTCACCGGCTGGCGGCTCGATCTCTATCCCACCACCTCGCTCAATCTGGTCGGGCCGGGCTACTTCCTGCGTCCGTCGGTTGGCTATCGCGCGACGCAGTATCAGCTATCGAACACGGCCCCCGGGGAGCCGGGCGCAGCCCTCGCGGGCGCTGCCCATCGCCAGTCTCGATACCGGCCTGCAGCTCGAGCGCGCCGCAGGCTCGCGCGATCAGCGCACGATCACGCTGGAGCCGCGGGCGATGTATCTCTATGTGCCGTACCGCAACCAGTCGCAGCTGCCGGTGTTCGATACCGCCGTTCCCGATCTCGATCCGGTGGAGCTCTTCCGCACCAATCGCTACGTCGGCACCGATCGCGTGGGCGATGCCAATCAGTTGAGCCTCGGGCTGACGACGCGGCTGTTGAATGCGCTCGATGGCCGGCAATACCTGACCGCGACGCTCGGGCAGGAGTTCTATTTCACGAACCCGCGCGTGACCCTGCCCTCCGAAGTGCAGCGCACCGACCGGCGCTCGGATCTGGTGGCTCAGCTCGCCCTCACCGCCTTCCAGGACTGGAGCGCGGATGGGGCGCTGCAATGGGACCCGCAGAGCTCGCAGTCGCAGCGCGCGCGAGATCGAGGTCCAGTACCGTCCGGGCCCTGACCGGGTCGTCAATCTGGGGTACCGCTTCGAGCGCGGCATTCTGCAGGATTCGGACGTGGGCACCGGATACTATCCGCCGCAGACGGCCATCACGACGCCCCTCTGCGGCACGCCCATAACGCCAAGCTGCAACGTATCGCAGGTGGAGCTCTCCGGCGCCTGGCCCGTCGCCAAGTCCTGGGACGTCTTCGCCCGGGAGGTGTACTCCCTGGCGGACCACGGGGCGCTGGAGAGCTTTGCAGGCTTCCAGTACAAGGCCTGCTGCTGGAGCATCCGCCTCGGCGCCCGCCGCTACGTTGGCGCCCGACCCCTGACCAGCACGGCCCGAATGGGCACCGCAGGACACCGGGATCTGGCTGCAGCTGGAACTCACGGGCCTGGCCAGTGTCGGATCGGCTTCGGATGCCTCTCTGGTGGAGGCCATTCCCGGGTACACTCCGGCGGACATCGAATTCCCGGTCATTACTGGCCCCTGACGAGGAGGCCATTCCATGAGGATGAACGAGCGCATGCGGCGGTTTTTCTCCATTGGCCCCACTTCCATGGTGGTGCTGCTTCTCGGCGCGCTGGCCTTCCAGGGCCAGGCGCATGGCACAGACCCGTGATCTGTCGACCCAGGGAACATTGCTCGACCGGATCGCCGCCGTCGTCAATGACGGCGTGGTGATGGAGAGCGAGGTCGACGCCCAGATGAAGGAAGTCACCAGCCGGCTGCAGGCGCAGAACATGGCGCTGCCGCCGGACAGCGTGCTGCGCAAGCAGGTGCTGGATCGCCTGATCCTGCAGCGGATCGAGCTGGAGCAGGCGGATCGCGATGGCATCGCGATCTCCGACGACCAGGTCAACTCGGCGCTCGAGGACATCGCCAAGCGCAACAACATCCCCTTCTCCGAGCTGCCGAACGTGCTCGCGCAGCAGGGCGTCGATTATGCGAGCTACCGCGAGGAGATGCGTCAGCAGCTCACGCTCGGCCTGCTGCGAGCAGCGCGACGTGTTGCAGCGCATCGTCGTCACACCCCGCGAGGTCGACCAGTTCCTCGCGAAGCAGGCCAAGCAGCCGGTCGGCAATCAGGAATACAACGTCTCGCACATCCTGATCTCGGTGCCGCCGAACGCCACGCCGGACCAGCTCGCCCAGGCGCAGGACCGCGCCAATGAGGTCTACCAGCGTGCCAGCAAGGGCGAGGACTTCGGCAAGCTCGCGGTCGCCTATTCCAACAGCGAGGATGCGCTGCAGGGCGGCTCGCTCGGCTGGCGCCAGGGCTCGGAGCTGCCGACGTTTCTTTCCAGCCTCATCCTCGGCCTGAAAGCCGGGCAGGTCGGCGCGCCGCTGCGCACGCCGACCGGATTTCACATCGTCAAGCTCAACTCGGTGCGCACGCCGCAGCACAAGGACATGATCGCGCAGATCCACGTGCGTCACATCCTCCTGAAGACCAACGCGCTGCAGGACGATGCGACCGTGCGGCAGAGACTGGAGCAGGTCCGGCAGAAGATCATGAACGGCAGTGAGACCTTCGCGGTGGCGGCCGCGGCGTCCTCGCAGGACCCCGGCTCCGCCTCGGAGGGCGGCGATCTCGGCTGGCAGAGTCCCGAGGTCTTCGATCCGAGCTTCTCCGCGCAGGTCGCGCAACCTCAAACCGGGCGAGATCAGCGAGCCGTTCAAGAGCCATTTTGGCTGGCACATCGCGCAGCTCCTCGGGCGACGCAACCATGACGCGACTCAGGAAGTGGTGCGGCTGAATGCGATGGAATCCATCCGCGCCAGCAAGGCCGATGAGGATACGGAGCTGTGGCTGCAGCACCTGCGCGATGACGCCTACGTCAAGGTCATGACCGGCTGATCGGTCGCAGGCGCAACATGCTGCCGCGCATCGCACTGACCTCGGGGGAGCCTGCCGGCATCGGGCCGGACGTGTGTCTCGCCATGGCGGCGCGACAGCCCGATTGCGACCTCGTCTGCCTGGGTGATCGCGAGCTGCTTGCGCAGCGCGCCCGCGCGCTCGGAATGAACGTCGAGCTTCGGCCGTACGACGGCGCCTCGCACCAACACATACCTGGAACACTCGCCGTAGAGCATCATCCGCTGCGGGTGCCGGCGGTTGCGGGCCGACTCGACACGCGTAACGGTCCCTATGTCCTGCGCCTCCTGGAGCGCGCCTGCGACGGCGCCCTCAGCGGCGAATTCGCCGCGATAGTCACGGCGCCGGTCCACAAAGGCGTGATCAACGACGCCGGCATTCCTTTCACCGGCCACACGGAATTCCTGGCCGACCGCACCCGCGCACCGCTGCCGGTGATGATGTTGACGACGACATCCCTGCGCGTAGCGCTTGCCACGACGCACCTGCCGCTGGCGCGAGTGAGCGCTGCGATCACAGCCGACTTGCTCTGCGAGGTGCTGGAAATCGTCGATCGGGACCTTACCCGCTGGTGGGGCATCGGCCGCCCGCGGATCGCCGTCTGCGGCCTCAATCCCCATGCGGGCGAGAGCGGCCATCTCGGCGACGAGGAGATTCAGGTCATCGCGCCGGCGATCGCCCGCATGCGCGAGCGCGGTTTGCGGGTCTCGGGACCCCTGCCCGCGGACACGGTCTTCGTGCCGCGCGTGCTCGCCGATTTCGACGTGGTGCTCGCCATGTACCACGACCAGGGCCTGCCGGTGATCAAGCATGCGGGCTTCGAGAACGCCGTGAACGTGACGCTCGGCCTCCCGATCCTGCGCACGTCCGTCGACCACGGCACCGCGCTCGACCTTGCGGGCACCGGCCTCGCGGACGCCGGACAGCATGGCGGCGGCCATCGATCTCGCGGTGCAGCTCGCGTCGCGGGCCGCGTGATGCGCCCCGCGGGCCACGGCCTCAGGCCCAGAAAGCGATTCGGCCAGCACTTCCTGCACGATCCGGCGGTGATCGAGCGCATCGCCGCCGCGATCGCGCCGGCAAAGCGGCGATGCCCTGGTCGAGATCGGCCCCGGCCGCGGCGCGCTCACCCGCTACCTGCTCGCAGTCCGACTGCGCCTCGCTCGATGCGATCGAGATCGACCGTGATCTCGCCGCGCATGCTGCGCGAGGAGTGGAGCGGCGACTCGCGTTTCTGCCTGCACAACGAGGATGCGCTGCGAGTCGACTTCGGCGCCCTCGCACGGCAACGTGGCGCCGACTGCGCGTCGTCGGCAACCTCCCCTACAACATCTCCACGCCGCTGCTCTTTCATCTCCTGAAGAGCGTGCACGACATCCGCGACATGCACGTGATGTTGCAGCGCGAGGTGATCGCCCGCATGGCCGCCCAGGCGGGTGATCCGGCTTATGGGCGCCTCACGGTCATGCTCGCACCGTGGGTGGAGATCGAACACCTGTTCGATGTCGGGCCCGGGGGCTTTCCAGCCGCCGCCGCGGGTGTGGTCGGCCGTCGCGCGGCTCGTGGTTCGGGCCGGGCCGGCATTCGCCGTGTGCCCGGCGTTCCCCGCTGTCGTGGCGGCGGCCTTCGCCCATCGCCGCAAGACGCTCCGCAATGCGCTGCGCGGCGTCGCTACCGCGGAGCAGATCGAGAGCTGCGGCGTGGATCCGTCCGCCCGGCCGGAGACGGTCTCGCCGGCCCTCTTCAATGCCATCGCGGGCAAGGTGAAGCTGCCGTCCGACGCCAGCTGAGTTAGGATTGAGTCAAGCCGCCTCCGGCGGCGGGCACCCCGCGTGCCTGTGCTTCACCGAGGGCCGGCTTATGTCCACTTATCCGTATCGTCGCATCCTGCTCGTCGTCGACCTGACCGAGCGACAGCCTGCAGATCGGCAGGCGCGCACGGGATCTGGCGAAGACCGTCGGCGCCGAGCTGGAGCTGCTGCACGTGGTGGAATTCATGCCGGTGGAGCCGATGGGCGAGACCCTCATGCCCGCGGTGCGCATCGAGGAAGAGCTGCTGGTGCGTGCGCGCCAGCGGCTCGCCGCGCTGGCGGCGGAGCTCGGTCTTGCCCGGCGCCCCGCACCGCGTCGAGTCGCGGAAACGTCAAAGCGGAGGTCGTGCGGGTCGCGCGCGAGCGGCAGGTCGATCTCATCGTGCTCGGCAGCCGCGAGCGGCACGGCCTGTCGATTCTGGTGAATTTCACCGAGGACACCGTCCTGCATGCCGCGCCCTGCGACGTGCTCGCGGTGCGGGTCGGAAAGGCGCCGCCCGGGTAAAATCGGCGGCATGAGCCAGGAGTCGCACAAGATCCGCGTCGAGGTCAGCACGAGCTACCTCGACGAGCAGTCGAGCCCCGGCGAGGAGCGCTATGTCTTCTCGTACACCATCACCATCCGCAATGAGGGTCAGCGGGCGGCCAAGCTGCTGACGCGGCACTGGATCATCACCGACGCGAATGGCAGGGTGAAGGAAGTCCGCGGCGAGGGCGTCGTCGGCGAGCAGCCCCATCTGGAGCCAGGGCAGGGCTTTCGGTACTCGAGCGGCGCGGTCCTCGAGACCCCGGTCGGCACGATGGAAGGCAGCTACCAGATGGTGGATGCCGACGGCCAGCATTTCGATGCGCCCATTGCGCCCTTCCGGCTCGCGATTCCCGGAATCCTGCAGTGAGCCGCTATGCCATCGGCGACATCCAGGGCTGCTGCGACGAGCTGCGGGCGCTCCTCTCCCGGATAGGGTTCACCGCCGATCGCGACCGCGCTGTGGTTCGTCGGCGATCTGGTGAATCGCGGCCCGCAATCGCTCGAGACGCTGCGTTTCGTGCGCGCGCTCGGGGACAACGCGGTCGTGGTCCTCGGGCAACCATGACCTGCACCTGCTGGCCATCGCCTGCGGCTGCCAGGCCGCGCGTCGCTCCGATACTCTGGATGAGATCCTGCAGGCGCCCGACCGCGACGCCTTGCTCGAGTGGCTGGCGACCCGGTCGCTGGCCCATTTCGAGGCGGGAGACCTCCTGGTGCATGCCGGCGTCGTACCGCAATGGACGGTGGAGACGACGCTGGAACTGGCGCGCGAGGTTGAATTCGCGCTGCGCAACGATCCGCGCCATCTCTTCGAACACATGTACGGCGACGAGCCGGATCGCTGGAACCAGGACCTCGGGGGTACGGATCGCCTGCGCTTCGCCATCAACGTGTTGACACGCATGCGCGTCTGCACGAACGAGGGACGTATCAACTTGCGTCTCAAGGGGAAGCCACCGGCAGCCGCCTCGGGGTGGCTGCCGTGGTTCGATGTCGAAAGCCGCCGCACGCGAGCCAACCGCATCGTCTTCGGTCACTGGTCGGCGCTCGGTCTGGTCGTACGCGACGAACGTCCTCGGGCTCGACTCCGGCTGCGTATGGGGCGGCTCGCTCACGGCGTTCGATCTCGAAGGCGGCCCGGCCGCCGGCGGCACGCCGATCGCCGTGTCGTGCGCCGGTTATCAATTGCCCGACGAATGAGGAGGCCGGCATGACGTCGCTGCACGCTTTCAACCTTCAGCGCTGGATCGACCAACACCGGCAGGTCCTCGAGCCTCCGGTCGGCAACAAGCGGGTGTTCGAGGACGGCGATTTCATCATCATGGTGATCGGCGGACCGAACTCGCGGCAGGACTACCATGTCGATCCGGGACAGGAGTTCTTCTACCAGCTCGAGGGCGACATCGTGCTGAAGACCATGCAGGATGGCCGCCCGGTGGATGTGCCGATACGCCAGGGAGAGGTTCTGCTGATCCCACCCGAGCTGCCGCATTCCCCGCGGCGCCCCGCCAACACGGTGGGCCTGGTCGTCGAGCGGCGGCGCCTGCCCGGGGAGCGCGACGGCTTCCAATGGTACTGCGAGCGCTGCGGCAACCTGCTGCACGAGGAGTTCATCGAGCTGACCGATATCGAGAAGCAGCTGCCGCCGGTGTTCGACCGCTTCTACGCCAGCCAGGAGCAGCGCACCTGCTCCCGCTGCGGCACGGTGCAGGAGCGCCCCGGTTGAATGCGCGCCTGCAGGTGGGCGGACCGTGAGGTCCGCATCGACCTCTCGCGACCGTTCGACCTGAGCGTGGAGCTCGACTTCCAGGGACCCCAGGCGCGGCACTTCGGCGCGCCGCGCGCCGGCTCGCAACCGTACTCGGTCCCGGGCTTCACCGGCTCGGTGGCCCGCGGCGCGAGCTGCAACTGCGAATCGATCACGCTGATCCCGCACTGCAACGGCACTCACACGGAGTGCGCGGGCCACCTCACACGCGAGCCGCTGCTATGCGCAGCGCATCGTGCCGCGCGGTCTGCTGCCGGCGCTGCTCGTCTCCGTAAGGCCCGTGCCCTCCGATCAAACATCGGAGAGCTCCGACCCCGCGCCGCATGCGGCCGATAGTGTGGTGACACGCGGCGCGCTGCAGACTGCCTGGCCGGCGGAGCTGCCATTCGAGCCGCGCGCGCTGGTGATCCGCACGCTCCCCAACGAGCCTGCGAAGCGCACGCGCGACTACACGGATATCACGCCGCCTTACCTCACGCGCGAGGCGGCGCAATTCCTGGTGGAGCGCGGCATCGAGCATCTCGTCGTGGATCTGCCGTCCATCGACCGCGCGCACGACGAGGGACGGCTGACTGCCCACCGCCTCTTCTTCGGCCTTCCGGCCCGGGAGACGGCTCTGGCCCGTGCGGCGCGGTCCCAGTGCACGATCACCGAGTTGGCGTACATTCCCGACGAGGCGGTGGACGGCCCGTATCTCCTGCGAGGTGCAGGTGCCCGCGATCAACGGCGATGCCGTCCCCAGTCGACCGCTGCTCTATGCCGCTGGCAGCCATGAATTACGAGCCGACACTGGAGTTCGCCCGCCGCCTCGATGAGGCCGACCCGCTGCGCGCCTTTCGCGAGCGATTCGCGTTGCCTCGCGATGCCCGGCGAGCCCCGCTGGTATACCTGTGCGGGCACTCGCTCGGCCTGATGCCGCTGCGCCGCGCGTGACCTGGTCATCGAGGAGTTGGATGATTGGGCGCAGCTCGCCGTTCTCGGGCACGAGCAGGCACGCGCCCGTGGATTCCGTATCACGAGAATCTTCGCGACGGCCTCGCGAGGCTCACGGGCGCGCGCCCCGCCGAGGTCGTGGCGATGAGCTCGCTCACGGTCAACCTGCATCTGCTGCTGGCGGCGTTCTATCGCCCGAGCGGCGAGCGGCGGCGCATCCTCATCGAGGCCGGCGCCTTCTCCTCCGATCGCCACGCCGTGGCCTCCCAGATCGCGTGGTGGCGGCTCGACCCGCGGGAGGCGCTGGTCGAGATGACGCCCGCCGCGCGGCGCCGACACGATCCCGGAGGAGTCGATCGAGGCTTACCTGGAGGAGCATGGCGCTGAGGTCGCGCTCGTCCTCTGGCCCGGCGTGCAGTACAGAACCGGCCAGGCGTTCGATCTCGGCAGAATCGCACAGGCGGCACATCGTGCCGGCTGCGTCGTCGGATTCGATCTCGCCCACTCCATCGGCAACATGCCGCACGCGCTGCACGACATCGACGCCGACTTCGCCGTCTGGTGCAGCTACAAATACCTGAACGCCGGTCCCGGGGCCATCGGCGGCTGCTTCGTCCATGAGCGGCATGATCCGTCCTCACCTTGCCGGATGGTGGGGACACGAGCCGTCGACACGTTTTCGCATGCGCGCCCGAATTCCACGCCGCCGCCGGCGCCGCGGGCTGGCAGATCAGCAATCCGCCGATCCTCTCGGCGGCCCCTCTCATCGCCTCGCTCGCTCTCTTCGAAGAGGCAGGGCTGCAAAGGCTGCGGCAGAAGTCGGTGGCGCTCACCGGCTATCTGGAATATCTCCTCGATCGTCTGGCGCCCGGACGTCGCGCTCATCACACCGCGCGCCGTCGACTCCCGCGGCTGTCAGCTCTCCATTCGGGTTACCGGGCCGCAAGGGCGCGGCCGGCGCGTTTTCGACGCCCTGACCATCGCTCGGCGTGATCGGCGACTGGCGCGAGCCCGATACCATTCGCCTGGCCCCCATTCCGCTCTACAACAGCTTCGTCGATGTATTCCGCGGCGCCGAGGCGCTCGCGCAAGCGCTGCGCCGGCAGCCGTGAAGCCTCGCGCGGAGCAACCCGTCAACGTCGTCGGCGCCGGCCTCGCAGGCGCCCTCCTCGCCGTACTGCTCGCGCGCCGTGGATTCGCGGTCGAAGTCTACGAGCGCAGGTCCGATCCGCGAGCCGTCGAGAGCTGAGCGCGGCCGCTCCATCAATCTCGCACTTGCGGCGCGCGGCATCGCTGCGCTCGAGCGAGCAGGCATGCATGGAGCGCATCCGGCCGCTCATGATCCCGATGCGCGGGCGGATGATTCATCCGCTCGTCGGCGAGACGCAGCTGCAACCCTACGGCCAGCGGCAGGAGGAGGTCATCTACTCGGTCAGCCGTGCCGACCTCAACCGTGTCCTGATCGAAGAGGCCGCGCGGCACCCGAGCGTGCGACTGCAGATTCCGGCACACCTGTCTAGCCGCCCAGCCGCAGGCAGGTGCGCTGCGCTTCCGCGATGAGGGCACGGGCAACGAGTGCGATGTGCCGATTGCACCGACCTTCGCCACCGATGGCGCCGGCTCGGCGGTACGCTCGAGCCTCGCCCGCGCGGCCTTGTCAGCGTGAGGGAGGACCGGCTCGATCACGATTACAAGGAGCTGACCATCCCTGCCGGCAAGCGACGGACGCCAGGTGATGGAGCCTCACGCACTCCATATTTGGCCGCGCGGCGGCTTCATGCTCATCGCCCTGCCGAACAGCGACGGCAGCTTCACGGCCACCCTCTTCCTGGCGCGCAGCGGCACCGACAGCTTCGAGACGCTTACAGGCCCCGATCGCATCGCAGCTCTGTTCCAGCAGCCAATTCCCCGACGCGTTGCGACTCATGCCGCATCTCATCGAGGAATTCACGACGCACCCTCAAGGCCAGCTCGGAACCGTCTACACGCAGCCCGTGGCATATCGGCGGCCAGGTGCTCCTCCTAGGCGACGCCGCCCATGCCATCGTGCCCTTCCACGGCCAGGGAATGAACGCGGCTTTCGAAGACTGCCTCGTCCTCGACACCCTGCTCGATCGGCACGACGGTTGGGACGACCCTGTTCGCGGATTTCGAGCGCTCCCGCCTGCCCAACACCGCCGCCATCGCGCGAGATGGCACTCGAGAACTACATCGAGATGCGCGACACCGTGCGCGATCCCGCCTACCTTCGGCGTAAAGCCCTGGCCATGGAGCTCGAGCGCCGCTTTCCCGACCAATTCATACCGCGCTACTCCATGGTGATGTTCCACCCGGAGATTTCCTATGCCGAGGCGCTACGTCGCGGGAGTGTCCAGGAAAGCATCGTGGCGGAGCTGGATGACCCCAACGGGTCTGGACTGGATTTGAATCTGGCTCAAAAGTTGATCGCGGACCAACTCAAGATCGCTCAAGAATAACGGCACCGATAGTCGCCGCTGCTGAGATCAGCGTAAGCCAGAAGGAGAATCTGCGCGTACTGAAAGCCTCGAGTTTGCTTTCAACCTTTGCATCGACCCTGTCGATCTTCACATCGAGCTTTTCAAACCTTGCGTCCCATTTGGCATCCATCTGTGCGAATCTGGCATCCAGCATATCGAGCTTCTGTCTCGATTTTGGCATCTTGCCTTTCGAACCTTTCATCCTGCGTCCTGAACCTGGCATTCAGCGTCTCGATGGCTGCTGTCAGTTTGGCACCCTGCCGCTCGAAGCCGGAGTCCAGCTTCACACTCAGCCTGTCTGTCCTGCCATCGAGCTTGTCGAGTTTCTGATCCATCGACTTGCTCGAGTCGCGCAGATCGACCTCGGCCGCATCGTTTTCCATTGGAAACTCCTCTCTCAAAGCGTTCACAGGTGTCTCGGCCTCCAAAGCGCGCCATGACATCGATGCGAAATATTAGAGCACGAGCCACGCTCGCGGAGAAGTCCGCAAAACTGCGCGAAATCAAAAGTTCCGTCGCGTATTGCCGTCGTTTATGCCGTTATATACGACGTCGGTTCGCACGTTAGCGCGCGCGTGTTGTTATCCCTGTGGCATCACGATCGCGTGTGTTGATTTGACTTCCTCCATCACGAAATAGGTGTGCGTCTGCTGCACGCCGCGAACCGACGCGATGGTGTCGCCGAGCAGAGTGCGGTAAGTCTCCATGTCCTTGACGCGCACCTTGAGCAGGTAGTCGAAGCCGCCGGCCACCATGTGGCATTCCATGATCTCGTCGTGCGCCCGCACCACTTCCTTGAAATGCTCGAACGCCTCCGGCGTGGTGCGATCCAGTGAGACCTCCACGTAGGCCAGGAGGCCGAGTCCGAGCTTGCGGGGGTCGAGGCGCGCGAAATAGCCTTCGATGAAGCCGCCGGCCTCGAGCCGCCGTACCCGCTCCAGGGTAGGCGTGATGGTCAGATTGACCTCCCGCGCCAGCTGCGACACCGGAATCGGCCGTCCTGCTGGAGACGCGCCAGCAGCTTGAGGTCTATCCGATCGAGCCGCCGGTCGCCGGCTGGCGGGTTCTGCTGCGCTGAGGCTATTTTGGCGGGCATGATAGTTAATAGTGCTGCTAATAGCGCCTAAACGGAAAACTATCCTCTACTCTGCCGGCTATCATAAGCAGAATCAACTAAATAGACCCGGCACCCGCGATATCATGTCCGCCGTACCCGAGCCCGCTCCGGCACCTTTGCCCCCGCCCGCCGAGAGCGAGCAGCTCCGCAGTCTGCGCAGAGCGTTTGGTCGCTGCCACGCTGCGCCCAGAGGCGGAAGCCATCGCAGAGATGCGGCAGGAGCTGCTTCCGCTGGCGGAGCCGCTGGAGGCCGCGCGCAGGCGCGCCATACGCTGGGTCACCGCGGTTCGCGAGCACGCGCGCTCCAGGCCGCTCGCCGAGTCGCTTCTCGACCAGTTCCCGCTCGACAGCAAGCAGGGAAAGGCGCTCATGAGCCTGGCCGAGGCGTTGCTGCGCACTCCGGATCCCGCGATGCGCCGATCGCCTCATCGCCGAGCGGCTAGCCGCCCTGCGCGACGGGCGGAGCGAAGAGCTCCGACCTGACTGTCCGCATGTCCATGGCGTTGCTCGGAACGGCCAGCCGGCTGTTGCCGGACCCGAGCGCGTCGTTCGACGGCAATGCCGGCCGCTCGCTGCTCACCCCCGTCATGGCGCCGATCGTGCGTGGCGGCACTGCGCCGCGGTATGCGGATGATGGGCCACGCATTCATCGTCGGCGAGTCGATTCAATCGGCGCTCGCGCGCGGACGGCGCGATCCTGAGCCTCTCGCTGTGCTCGTTCGACGTGCTCGGAGAAGGCGCGCGCGTCCGAGAGCCGACGCCGCAGCGGTATTTCGACTCCTACGCCGCGGCCATCGAAGCGCTGCGCGTCACAACCTCCCGGCTTCGTTCACAGCCGCTCGGCCATTTCGGTGAAGCTCTCCGCCCTCGAGCCGCGTTACTCGCTGACGCAGCACCAGAGGGTCGTGGAGCGCCTGGTTCCGCGCATGCTGTCGCTCGCTCGCCAGCGCCTGCAGCGCCGGCATCGGGTTGACCATCGATGCCGAAGAAGCGGATCGACTCGACCTGTCGCTCGATATCGTGCAGGCCCTGGCATCCGATGCCGAGACACGGGACTGGGGCGGCCTGGGACTTGCCGTTCAGGCCTACGGCAGGCGCGCGCCGCTGGTGTTGGATTGGGTCGCGGAGCTCGCCAGACACACCCGCCGGCGCATGACCGTGCGACTGGTCAAGGGCGCGTATTGGGATGCGGAGATCAAGCGCGCCCAGGAGCGCGGCCTCGACAGCTTCCCGGTATACACGTCCAAGAGCGCAACCGACGCCAGCTACCTCGTCTGCGCGCGCCGGCTGTTTGGACGCCCCCGACGTCATCTATCCGCAGTTCGCCACGCACAACGCGCTGACCGTGGCGGCGGTGCTCGCGATTGCGCCGGACGGCGCGGTCTACGAGTTTCAGCGCCTGCACGGCATGGGGCAGGCGCTCTACGATGTGGTGCGCGCGGACACGCGCGACTTCCCGCGCGTGCGCGTATACGCGCCGGTGGGCACCCACGAGGATCTGCTGCCTTACCTCGTGCGCCGGCTGCTCGAGAACGGCGCCAACACATCGTTCGTGCACCATTTCCTCAACAAAGACATTCCCGTGGAGCAGGTCGTGGGGCAAATCATGGGCAAAGCGATTCCCGACTCCGCCGCGGATGCCGCGGCCGCAGGCAACGGCTCGGCGGCGCGGATCCGCGAGCCCGGCGACTCTCTACGGCATCGCGGCGCAATTCCCGCGGCGCGGACTTCGGCAATCCGGCGGAGCTCGCGGCACTGCAGAGCGAGCTCGAAGCGGCCGCCGCCAACTCCTACCCGGGCGGACCCGTCCTGAGCCACGGCGAGACGATCGAGCCCGACGTGCCGGTGCGCTCGCCGGCGAATACGCGGACAACCGTGGGCCTGACGCGGGATGCGACCGCGGCGGAGATCGCGCGGCGCGATGGCCACCTGCGCGCGGGCGCAGCGCGCCTGGGACGCGACACCGGCCGGCAGCGCGCGCCGCCTGCCTGGAGAAGGCGGCCGACCTGTTGGAGAGCCGGCGCGGCGCCTTCCTCCACCTGCTGGTGCGGGAGGCCGGGAAGAACGCTGCCCGATGCGATCGCCGAGATTCGCGAGGCGGCGGACTTCTGCCGTTACTACGCGGTCCGCGGCCGCGAGCTGTTCGCCGCTCCCCGGGAGCTCGACGGCCCGGTCGGCGAGCGCAACCTGCTGTCTTTACAGGGCCGCGGCGTATTTGCCTGCATCAGCCCGTGGAACTTCCCGCTCGCCATCTTCACGGGTCAGATCACCGCGGCTCTGATGGCGGGCAATGCGGTCGTTGCCAAACCGGCGCCGGCCACGACGCTGATCGCGCACGCGATGACGCGGCTGCTGCACGAAGCCGGGATTCCACGCGATGTGCTGCAGCTTGCGCCAGCCGATGGCCCCCTCTTCGGCGCGACCGCGCTGACACATCCGGCGCTCGCCGGCGTTGCGTTCACGGGCTCCACGGCCACGGCCGCGACCATCAACCGCACTCTCGCCGGACGCGAAGGACCGATCGTGCCGCTCATCGCCGAGACCGGCGGCGTGAATGCGATGATCGTCGATGCGACCGCGCTCCCGGAGCAGGTCGTCGATGACGTGATCGCCTCGGCGTTCACCAGCGCCGGCCAGCGCTGCTCGGCGCTGCGTGTGCTCTATCTGCAGGAGGAGATCGCGGACCGCGTGCTCGAGATGCTGATCGGCGCGATGAAGTGTCTGACGATCGGCGATCCCGCCGATCCGGCGACCGACGTCGGTCCGGTCATCTCCGCCGACGCGCAGCAGCGCCTGCAGCCGGCATGCGGAGCGGATGCGGCGCGAGGCGAAGCCCCTCTATGCCTGTCCGGTCGAGCATGGGGGAGCGGCCACTTCTTCGGCCCGCGCGCTCTTCGAGCTCAACTCGCCGCAGCAGCTCAAGACCGAGGAATTCGGTCCCGATCCTCCACGTGTTCCGCTACCGCGCCGCGGACCTGGACCGGGTGTTGGAAGCGATCCGCTCCACGGGATTCGGCCTGACACTGGGCGTCCACAGCCGTCTGGAGAGCATGGCGGAGCACGCGTTCCGCGCGCTTCCGGTCGGCAACACGTACGTCAACCGCAACATGATCGGTGCGGTCGTCGGCGTGCAGCCGTTCGGCGGCCAGGGCCTCTCGGGCACGGGGCCCAAGGCCGGCGGCCCGAACTACCTGCAGCGTTTCGCCACCGAACGGACCCTCACCATCAACACGGCGGCGATCGGCGGCGCCGTGGAGTTGCTGTCCTAGCTACGCCCGCAGGGCTTCCGTGAGGTCGGAGAAGGAAGCAATCGGCTCGCCGCAGACGTTGCCGCGGCAGACGTAGGCCACGGCGGCGCCGCGCGGCTGTCTTCTCTGCAATCGCCGCCGGCAGGTCCGGCGCATCGGCTGGCACGGCGAGCACCATCCGCCGCGGGGAGTAGAGCTTCGCAAGCTCGCGCCGCCAGCTCTCGATCGTCTCCGGGTCGCCGCGCAACACGACGATTTCCGGCGGCTGACAACATCTCCTCGAGAGCCATGAGCAGGCTGGTGTGCCCCTGCGGGTAGCGCTCCATCACGGCCCATCCGGCACGAATCGTCTGCTCCGCCGCCTCGAGGTAGCGCGCCTCGCCCAGAAGGTACCCCATCCGCTGCAGCACGAATGCCGCGACACCATTGCCCGCGGGAGTGGCGTCGTCGCCGAAGGATTTCGGCCGGTGGATCAATTGCTCGTGATCGTCCGAGGTGAAGAAGAAGCCGCCGGCGCTCTCGTCGGCGTAGTGCCGCAGCATCACCTCCAGCAGCTCGCGGGCGAATCCGCAGCTCATCGGCGCGGAAACGGACCTGCTGCAACTCCAGGACGGCATCGGCGAGAAAGGCGTAATCGTCGAGATAGGCGTTCAGGTGCGCGCGGCCATCGTTGTAGGTCGCAAGCAGCCTGCCTTCACGCCAGAGCGTGCGGCGCACGAACTCGAGCGCGCGCGTGGCGGAATCGGCCAGGTCGTCACGGCCGAGCGCTCGCGCCGCGACCGCCAGCCCGCGGATCATCAGGCCGTTCCAGGAAGCCAGAATCTTGTCATCCCGGGCCGGACGGATCCTGCGCTCGCGGCTGCGCAGCAACTGCTCTCGCGCAGCATCGAGCAGCGACTCGACCGCCTCCCGCGGACGACCGAGCGCGGCTGCGATGTCCTCGAGCGAGCGGAAAACGTGCAGGTGCCATTGGCCTTCGAAGTTGGGCTCGCGATCGAGGCCGTAGCGGGGAGCGAAGACGTCGTATTCCTCGGCTGTCAGCGCCGCGCGCACTTCGTCGCGGCTCCAGACATAGAACTTGCCCTCGTGCCCCTCGGAGTCGGCATCCAGGCTCGAGTAGTACCCGCCTTCGGGCGATTGCATCTCGCGCCGCACCCAATCGGCAGTCTCGCGCGGCGATCTTGCCGTAGAAGTCATCGCCGGTCGCGACATACGCATCGGCATACACCGCGAGCAGGCTCCCGTTGTCGTAGAGCATCTTCTCGAAGTGCGGAATCATCCAGTATTCATCGACCGAATAGCGGCAGAAGCCGCCGGCCAGCTGATCGTTGATACCACCGTCGCCCATGCGCCGCAGTGTCAGGCCCGACATGTAGAGCGCATGGAGATCCGGCGTGTCGCTGTCGGCACCGGCCCGCCACTCCCGCAGCAGCAGCTCCAGCGAGGTCGCGTGCGGAAATTTGGGCGCCCCGCCGAAGCCGCCGAAGCGAGAGTCGAACGTCCGCTCCAGCGTCTGGCGGCAGAGGCGCAGCGGCGCATCGCTCAGCTCGACGGCAGTCCGCGGGCGGCGGCGGGTCGAGCTGCGCGAACGCCGACATCAGCGCCTCGTTCTGCTGGCGCAGCTCCGCCTCGTGCTCGCGGTAGAAACGGGCCACCCGCAGCAACAACTCCCCAAAGGCAGGCAAACCGAAACGCGCCTGCTTGGGAAAGTAAGTGCCGCCGAAGAACGGCCGCCGGTCATCGGGAGTGAGAAACATCGTGAGCGGCCAGCCGCCGGAGCGCTGCGTCAGCATCTGCTGAGCGATCTGGTAGATGCGATCGACGTCGGGCCGCTCCTCCCGGTCCACCTTGATGTTGACATATAGCTGGTTCAGGACGTGCGCCGTCGCCTCGTCCTCGAAGCTCTCGGCGGCGAGGACGTGGCACCAGTGGCAGGCGGCATAACCGACGCTGAGGTGAATGGGCTTGCCCTCCGCGAGCGCCCGCGCGAAGGCCTCCTCGCCCCAGGGATACCAGTCGACCGGATTGTGCGCATGCTGGCGCAGATACGGACTGGTCTCGTCGATCAGCCGGTTGGTGTATTTCGGCGTGCCGTCCGGGTTGCAGGTGTCGGGTATCCATGCAGCCGAGAAGAATACCCCGATCGTCGTTTGTATACTGCCGGCCCGCCGAACCGCCCATCGAACCCCCTTGAGCTCTCCTGCATCCACTCCCCGCGCCGATACCGGCAGCGCCCGCGAGCTGCGCCTGAAGCGCGGCGAAGAGCGCCGCATCTCCTCCGGGCATCTGTGGGTCTTCAGCAATGAGATCGATTCCGACTGCCACGCCGCTCGCGGCGTTCGCGCCCGGAGAGGTCGCGCAGATCAAGTCGCAGCGTGGCCAGTTCCTCGGACACGCCTACGTCAATCCCGCACGCTCTCATCTGCGCGCGCATCCTGAGCAGGGACCCCGCCCATCCCATCGAGCGCGCGCTGATCGATAGTCGCTTGCGCGCCGCGCTCACGTTGCGGGAACGTCTCTACCGCGATCCTTACTACCGCCTCGTCTTCGGGGAGTCCGACGGCCTGCCCGGTCTGGTACTGGATCGCTACGGTGATGTGGTCGTGGGACAGATCGCAACCGCCGGCATGGAGGCACTTGAAGGAGACGGTGACCGAGGCGGTGCGCGCACTGCTGTCGCCGAGCAGTCCTCTACTGGAAGAACGATTCCGGCGCGCGGCAGCTCGAGCAGCTGCCGCAGGTCGCGGCGGCCGCTTTCGGCGAGCCTCCCGCGGAGATCACCGCCGGTGGAGGCCGGCATTCGCTTCACCGCGCCGCTGACGCAGGGACAGAAGACCGGCTGGTTCTACGACCAGACTCATAACCGGGCGCGTCTCGTGCGCTATCTCTGGCCTCAGGCGCGGGTTCTGGACGTGTGCAGCTATGTGGGCGCCTGGGGCATCACCGCGATGAAGGCTGGCGCCGCAGCGGCAACCTGCATCGACTCCTCGGAGAATGCGCTCGATTTCGCCCGCCGCAATGCGCAGGCGAACGGCGTCGCGCTGGAGACGATTCGTGCCGACGCTTTCGATGCGATGAAGGCGCTGCACGATCGGGGTGAGCGCTTCGATGTCGTGGTGCTCGATCCGCCCGCCTTCATCAAGCGCAAGAAGGATCTGCCGCAGGGACAGGCGGCGTACCGCAAGCTCAATCAGCTCGCGCTCGCTCTCATGCAGGGCGAAGGGCTGCTCGTCTCCTGCTCCTGCTCGTATCACCTCGCGCCCGAGGACCTGGTGGCGGCCATCCAGACGGCCGCCCGCCACACCGGCCGCTTCGTGCAGATACTGGAGTCCGGCGGCCAGTCGCCCGACCATCCCGTGCATCCGGCCATTCCTGAAACGCGGTATCTGAAGGCTTTCTTCTGCCGCGTGACGCGCGAGGTCGGCTAAACTGCGCCGCCATGATCCCGTACCCGAACATCAACCCGATCGCCCTGCAGGTGGGGCCGGTCAAAGTGCACTGGTACGGCATCATGTACCTGCTCGGGTTCGGTTCCGGGTGGCTGCTTGCGCGCCGGCGCGCCGCCCGGCCCGGCTCCACCTGGAAGCCCGTCGATGTCGATGATCTCGTCTTCTTCGCCATGGTGGGCGGGATACTCGGCGGCCGGCTGGGTTATGTGCTCATCTACGGCCTCAGTTTCTGGACGGCGCAGAACCCGTGGTATCCGTTCGAGATCTGGGACGGCGGCATGTCGATCCACGGCGGTTTCATCGGCGCGGTCATCGCCCTCGCCCTGTTCGCCTGGCGCCGCCGCCGCAGCATCGCCGATGTTTTCGACTTCTCGGTGCCCCTGCCGGAGCCCGGCCTCTTCTTCGGCCGCATGGGCAACTTCATCAACGGGGAGCTCTGGGGCAAGCCGACTACGCTCCCCTGGGGGTTTCTCTACCACGGCAAGATACTGCAGCCGTCGCAGCTCTACGAGGGCTTCCTCGAGGGCATCGTGCTCGGCATCGTGATGTGGTGGTTCACCGCGAAGTCGCGCCCGCGCCTGGCCCCATCGGGGCTCTTCCTGTTGCTCTACGGCAGCCTTTCGCTTCCTGGTCGAGTTCGTGCGCATGCCGGATCCGCAGATCGGTTATCTCGCCTGGGGCTGGCTCACCATGGGCCAGGTGCTGTCGCTGCCTATGATTCTCATCGGTGCTGCGTTGCTGACTTACGCCTACAGCGCCCGCGCTGCGCTCCGGTAATTTCGCCACGCGCAGTGAGCCGCGCACGGTGAAACCCTACCTCGACCTGATGCGCCGCATCCTGGAGAGCGGTGCGCCCAAGGGAGACCGCACGGGCACCGGCACGCTGTCGCTCTTCGGCGAGCAGCTGCGCTTCGATCTGGCGCAGGGATTCCCGCTCGTCACCACCAAGCGCATCCACCTGCGCTCGGTCATCTGCGAGCTGCTCTGGTTTCTGCAGGGGCGATACCAACGTCGCCTGGCTGCACGAGCAGGGAGTCACCATCTGGGACGAGTGGGCCGACGAGCGCGGCGAGCTGGGGCCGGTCTACGGCAAGCAGTGGCGCGCCTGGCTGGCGCCCGACGGCCGTACCATCGATCAGATCCGCCTCGCGCTCGAGCAGCTGCGTGGCAATCCCGATTCCCGCCGCATCCTGGTGAGCGCGTGGAACGTGGGCGAGCTCGAGCAGATGCACCTCATGCCGTGCCACGCGCTCTTCCAGTTCTACGTCGCCGACGGCCGGCTGTCCTGCCAGCTCTATCAGCGCAGCGCCGATGTCTTCCTCGGCGTGCCGTTCAACATCGCGAGCTACGCGCTGCTCACCCACATGTTCGCGCAGCAGTGCGACCTCGAGCCCGGGGAATTCATCTGGACGGGCGGCGACTGCCCACCTGTATCGCAATCATCTCGAGCAGGCGAAACTGCAGCTCGCGCGCGCTCCTTTGCCGTCGCCGCGGCTCAACATCCGGCGCCGCCCCGCAACCCTGTTCGACTACACCTTCGAGGATTTCGAGTTCGTGGACTACCAGCACCATCCCGCCATTGCCGCTCCGGTGGCGGTCTGACATGACGAGACAACCGCTGTTCGAAGTGCGCGGCTCCCCGGTCCATGGCATGGGCGCTTTCGCCCTGCGCCGCATCCGCAAGGGCACCCGCGTCGTCGAGTATCTCGGCGAGCGGGTATCGCACGCGGAGGCCGACCGGCGCTACGAGACCAAGGATGCGACGCGACGCCCACACGTTCCTCTTCATCGTCGACTCGAGGACCGTCATCGATGCAGGTGTCGACGGCAACGAGGCACGGTTCCTCAATCATTCCTGCAAGCCCAACTGCGAGTCGGTGATCGAGAACCGCCGCGTCTTCATCGAGGCCACACGCACCATCGAGCCCGGCGAGGAGATGACCTACGACTATCAGATCCAGCGCGAGGAAGACGATCCGCCCGGCATAGAGGAAGTGTTCGCCTGTCATTGCGGCTTCGCGGAGTGCCGCGGCACCATGCTGTGGCCGCCCGATCCGCCGCGGCGCGCGCCCAGACGACGGCGCAAGGCAAAGAAGCAGGCCCGGCCGGCACGCGACGCGAAGAAGCGCCGCAAGAATGGCGGGCGCACGCGCGGGACCGCCCGGAAGTCTTCGCGGCGCCGCTGAAAGCGCGCGGCGCGCATCCCATGAGCCATTCCAGTCGCTGGAGCCTGACGGCGGTCATCGGCGCGCTCGGCGTCGTCTATGGCGACATCGGCACGAGCCCGCTGTATGCGCTCGATGCGACACTGACCGTGGCCGGCGGTTTCAACAGCGAGTTGGTGCTCGGGGCGTTGTCGCTCATTCTCTGGGCGCTGACGATCTCCGTCACCATCAAGTATGTCAGCGTCATCATGCGCGCGGACAACGATGGCGAGGGCGGCATCCTCGCGATGTTCGCGCTTGCCCAGCGCCAGCTCATTCCCGGCAGCCACTGGGCGCGCATCGCGGTGTGGCTGGCGCTCGCCGGCACCGCCTTTTTCTTCTGCGACTCTCTCATCACTCCCGCCGTCTCGGTGTTGAGCGCCGTCGAGGGCCTGGAAGTGCTGAACCCCGGGCTGAAGACCGCCGTCGTTCCGGTCACCGTCGGCGTAATCGCGGGCCTCTTCGCCTACCAACGCCGCGGTACGGCGACCATCGGCAGCCTCTTCGGCCCCATCATGGTGGTATGGTTCGTGGTGATCGGGCTCACCGGCGCGGCCGCGATCCGCCATGACCCGGTCGTGCTGGTCGCCATCAACCCTCTCTACGGCATCAGGCTGCTGGCGCACCGTCCGGGTGTCGCGCTCGCGATCATCGGCGCGGTGTTCCTCGCCATGACCGGCGGCGAGGCGCTCTACGCCGACATGGGGCACTTCGGCAAGGAGCCGGTGCGCCTCGGTTGGTTCGCGCTCGTGTGGCCGGCACTGATACTCAACTACTTCGGGCAGGGCGCGCTGCTTCTGTCGCAGGGAAAATACCTGCCGCTCGCCCTCTACCTTCTCGTGCCGGCACCGGCGCGGCCCTGGATGGTGATCCTCGCCACCGCGGCGGCGGTCATCGCCTCGCAAGCGGTCATCTCCGGAGCGTTCTCGATGGCGCGCCAGGCGGTGCAGCTCGACCTGCTGCCGCGTATTCGCGTGCTGCAAACCTCCGCCACCGAGCAGGGCCAGATCTACGTACCCGTCGTCAACTGGCTGGTGTTCCTCGCGGTGCTCGCCTTCGTGTTCGGCTTCGGCTCATCGGAAGCTCTGACGGGCGCGTACGGCGCGGCCGTGGTCGGCACCATGCTGGTCACGACCATTCTCGGCTCCTTCGTGGCGGTGACGCAGTGGAGCTGGCCGAAGTGGTGGGTGGGAACCCTGTTCGGCCTGTTGCTGATCGTCGATACGATCTTCTTCATCGGCAACATGACCAAGGTGCCGAGTGGCGGCTGGATTCCCCTGGCGCTGGCGGCGGTCCTGTTCACCGTCTTCCTGACCTGGCGCGGCGGGCGGCTGGAGCTGCGGGCCGCGCTCGGCAGGATGGCCGTGCCGCGCAGCGACCTGCCGAAGCTGCTCGAGGGAACGCATCGGGTTCATGGCACCGGCGTCTTTCTCGCCAGTGACCCGAACCTGGTGCCGTCGGCGCTGATCCGCAACATCGAGCACAACCGCGTTGCGCACGAGCGGCTGATCATTCTCAACGTGGAAGTGGTGCGCACCCCGCGCCAGGACCCGGTGCGGCGCGTCGAAATCGAGGAAACCCTGCCCGGTGTCTACCTGGTGCACGCCCGCTTCGGATTCATGGAGACCCCGGACGTCGGTGAGGCGCTGAAGTCCTGCAGAGTTCGCGGGCTGAGAGTGTTCACCGAGGACAGCTCGTTCTTCGTCGGCCAACACGTGGTGCGCGCGCGGCCGCTGCCGGGCTGGAGAGGCCTGCAGCGGCGCCTCTTCGCCTGGATGCAACAGCACAGCACGCAGGCGGCGGAATTCTTTCGCATGCCGTTCCGCGGTGTGGTCGTTCTCAACACCGTGGTCGAGATATAATATGGGGCGCTGGATCGGCGCATCCTGCGCCGCCCATCGCTGCTTTGGGCAAAAAGCGTGGTTTTTGCCCAAAGCTCCGCCACCTGCGGCGGCGGGGCACGTCCTTGTGCCTTGGGCGCAATTGACATGATCCTGCAGCAACCTCTCATCTCTCTCGTGGCCGCCATGGCAGAAAACGGCACCATCGGCCGTGACAACGGCCTGCCCTGGCGCCTGCCGGACGACCTCAAACGGTTCAAGGCCCTGACGATGGGCAAGCTCGTACTGATGGGGCGCAAGACCTTCGATTCGATCGGCAAGCCGCTTCCGGGGCGTACCAATCTCGTGCTCACGCGCGATCGGGAGTGGCGGGCGGAGGGTGTGGTCGTGGTGCGCTCGCTGGGGCAGGCGCTCGGCATTGCGCGCGATGCCGAGGAACTCATGGCAATCGGCGGCGCCGAGATCTACCGGCTGCTGATGCCCTTCGCCCGCCGCATTTACCTCACGCTGGTGCACGCGGAGATTCCGGGCGATACCTACTTTCCGGATTTCGATCCCACGCAGTGGGCCGACGTCGAGTGCCACAGATACCCCGCGGATGAGCGCAACGCCTACCCCTTCACGTTCGTGACGCTGGAGCGCAAGAGCGACCCGCAGGCGCCAGGCAACTACTGACCCCGGAACAGGTCCCGCAGCCTGTTGAAGAAGGACCCGGAGTGCATGTGCCGCAGCAGCTCCGCCCACTTGTTCTCCGCCAACAGCTTGCGCTGCAGATCCGTCTCTTCCTTCTTCATCAGCTCGAGGACTCTGGTGTCTTCGTCGGCCTCCAGCCAGTAGCCATGCTGCTCGGGGCAGAACTCCATCTCGAGATCGTAGAACCGGTAGTGAAAGCGCTGCAGTGAGGCGGTGCATTCCGGGCATTTGTCGGTCGTCGCGGTCGAGTCGAAGACGAGCGTTCCCTTCCAGCGTTCACCGAAGTCGAAAACCTCGTCCTCCAGCTGATCCAGCTCGTCGTGCTCGAACCACATTCCCCTGCAGGACGGACAACAATTGACCTGGAGCTTGTGCCTCTGCGCAGGCTGCAGATCCACACCGCATTTCGGACACTTCACGGCAACCTCCGGTCTGGCGACGTCCTGCTCCGGATCATGGCACTCAGCCCGCTGGTCGGCTAGAGGATCCGGGCGGGGGTTCACACTTGCGTATGAATCAATCGTGATATATTATTTCTATAGAAAGGAAACCACGTGATCCTGCCCGTCGCCACCAGTCAAAGCGCCGCCACGGTCCTGTCAAAGGCGACCGCGCGCGCGGCTGAGCAGCTGGACGTTCGCCAGGCGCAACTCGCCAAGGTGCTGGGCCTGAGTACCGCGACGACATCGCGATTGGGGTCGGGCAGGTGGGCGCTACCCGAGGGCAGCAAGGCCTGGGAGCTCGCGGCAGCGTTCGTGCGGCTCTACCGCTCCCTTGCCGCCGTCACGGGCGGGAAAGCGCAGGTGATGCGCGATTGGCTGCACTCCGCCAACGATGCACTGGGTGACGAACCGGCCCGGCTCATCGTGACGGCTGAAGGATTGTTCCATGTCATCCAGTACCTGGACGCCGCGCGCGGTCGCATCTGAATCGCAAGCACGCGAGCTGACGCTGTGGCGCGCAGTCGAAGCGCAACACGTAGTCGCCACCCGCGCCCTGGTCGACAGCATCGCCGAACAGGAGGTCCTGGAGGCGGTGCTCGAAGCCTCCAAACCGCGCGTGCCGGCGCGATGCGCCGGCCTCGATTATCTGCTCTACACGCCCTTCCGCTACGCGCCGGCACCGGGCGGCTCGCGGTTCCGCGGTTACGATGATCCCGGTGTCTGGTACGGGGCGGAATCCGTGCGCACCAGCTGCGCTGAGATCGGTTACTGGCGCTGGCGCTTCGTGAAGGACAGCCACGGGCTAACGAGACTCGACGGCGTGCCACACACCGTTTTCCAGGTAATGGCGCGGGGCAGTTGCATCGATCTGCGCAAAGACCCATTCGTACGTGACGAAAGCATGTGGACCGACCCCGGAGACTACGGCGCCTGTCATGCATTGGCGCGGGTCGCCCGCGCGGCTGACATACAGATCATCCGCTACGCGTCGGTTCGAGACCCCGAGCATGGAGGTTGCGGCGCCGTACTCGACTGCCGCGCCTTCTCCGGGACAGGCGGTGTACGCCAACGCCAATCGTGGTTCCTGACCGTCGACAAGGAGCGTGCCTCCTGGGTGCGCTCCGCCACCCGCACCGCCTCAACGTACGAGTTCCTCTTCCAGCCGAACGCGGTACAATCCCCATCCGGTCGATAACTCACTACAATGAATGGAAGACCGTATGGAACAACGGACTCCGGTGCCCGTCGCGGCATCGCTGCTGCTGCTCGCAGCCCTGTCGGCGGCCCGAACCGCGCTCGCCGACCCCCCGGGCGCAGCCGCGGCTGCTCCCCCGCCGCTCGCACTCTACGGACAATTGCCCTCGATGGAGGACCCGGCTCTGTCCCCCGATGGCTCCCGGATAGCGTTCATCGCGACTCAACACGATCAGCGCTATATCGAGATCGCGGCTCCGGAGGCCGGGAAGATCCTCCTGGCGGCCCGTCTCAACGACACCAAGGTGCGTCAGATCAGCTGGTTCGACGACAGCCGGTTGCTGATCCTCTATTCGGCCACCTCCTATCCCCCCGAAGGACTGTACGGCCCGCGCGACGAGTGGTCCATGCTCGTGACCTGGGACCTTGCCAAGAACAAAATGCGGCCTGTCAGCCTGCATGACGACAACTACGACAGCTTGAACACGGTCACCGGGGCGCTGGATACGCGCATCGTGAAAGGCCAGCCGCAACTCTTCGCCTCGGGCGCATATATAGAGAACCGCGTCCTGCCGGCGTTGTACACGATCGACTTCCGATGGAATCAGGAAACGACGTTGGTTGCGCGCGGCGATACCGACGGGGCGGATTGGGCCGTCGACGCCCAGGGACAGATCGCCGCCTCCTTCGATTACGACGTCGCCGGATCGGATGAGGGCACATGGGTGCTGCGGCTACGTCGCGGTAGTGATATGCGGCGGGTTGCCACCGGCAACGCCCCCATCGACCCACCATACATCGTCGGCTTCAGCTACGACAACAAGTCGCTTCTGGTCGCGTTCGATACGCCGGACGGCTGGATATGGAAGCCGTTGGGCCTCGCCGATGCGACCTGGGGGCCGCCGCTCGACGCCGGCCAGACTTTCTGGGACGTGACTCTCGACCGCCTGACCGGACAGGTCATCGGCGGAGTTCAGGCCCCCATGGACCCGAAACAGGTCTTCTTCGACCCAACGCTGCAGGCGCACTGGTCCACGATAACCGACGTCTATTCCGGGGAGCGAGTGGAGCTCGTTTCCCACTCCGATGACTTCACGAAATGGCTGCTCCGCGTGTTCGGCCCGGAATATGGCGACAGCTACATGCTGATCGATTGGAGCACGATCAGCGCGTCCAAGGTCGGCAACGTCTACCGGGGATTGACGGTGCTTGCCAAGGTGCAGCCGATCCACTACAACGCCGCGGATGGCCAGCCGATCGACGGCTTTCTGACGCTGCCACCTGGTAAGCCGGCGAAGAACCTGAGTGTCGTCGTGCTGCCCCACGGAGGACCTGCAGCCACGGACGACGGCGATTTCGACTGGTGGGCTCAGGCACTCGCCACCCGCGGTTATGCGGTACTGCAGGTCAACTACCGCGGCTCCAATACGACGCCCGCCCTGTTACATGCCGGCTTCGGTGAGTGGGGCCGCAAAATGCAGACGGATCTCTCCGACGGGGTCCGCTATCTCGTGGACCGTGGCATCGCCGATCCGAAGCGTGTCTGCATAGTGGGCGCGAGCTACGGCGGCTACGCCGCGCTCGCGGGTGTAACCCTCCAGACAGGCATCTATCACTGCGCCGTGTCGGTCGCCGGGGTGGCCGACCTCGGCAAATTCCTCAAATGGACCAGCGACCAGATGATGACCAGCCACAATGAATTCACGAGTTACTGGGACCGCTTCCTCGGCGTCACCGGTCCGGACGACCCGCGCCTGGCGTCGATCTCGCCGATTGCTCATATCGACGCGGTTACGGTTCCTGTGCTGCTGATCCACGGACGCGACGACGTAGTCGTTCCGTATTCTCAAAGCGAGGAAATGGCCAAGGCTCTACAGCGCGCAGGCAAGTCCGTACAGCTGGTCAGCCTGCCACACGAGGATCACTGGCTGTCGCATAGCGCGACGCGCGAACAGATGTTGGATGCGGTCGTGCAGTTCCTCGAAAGCAACGACCCTCCCTGAGCCCGCTATCGCAGCTCGGTATCGAAAAACATCAGGGTGGCAGCGGCATTGCCGACGCGCTGACTGAACGATGCCCCAATGTTCCCGTGACCTGCGGCGCGCCGCGTCAGCAGCAGCACCGGCAATCCGGACGTGGTGGCCCCTTGCAGCGCGGCGGCGAACTTTCGCGATTGCCAGGGCGCCACCCGCGGGTCGTTCTCACCCGTCTCCAGCAACACGGCGGGATACAGTGTCTGCGGGCGCACGTTGTAGTACGGCGAATACGCGTACAGAGCGTGAAACTGCGCTGCGTCCGCGACCGTTCCGTACTCCCGCTCGTTATACACGCCATTCGGCCACAGTTGATGGCGGAGCGTGTCGTAGATTCCGACGAAGCTCACCACGGCGCGGAACTGCAACGGGTGCTGCACCAGCTCGGCGCCCATCAGCAGCCCGCCATTGCTGCCGCCGATGATTCCGAGATGCCGCGGCGAGGTCCAACCGTTCGAGACCAACGCCTGCGCCGCCGCGTCGAAGTCGTCGAACACGTTTTGCTTGGCCGTGAGCCGGCCCTGGCGATGCCAGGCTTCGCCGAACTCATCACCGCCGCGGATGTTCGCCACGGCGTAGACGCCACCGCGCTCGAGCCATGCGAGGTTGGTGCCGACGAATTCCGGGGCGACGGGTATGTCGTAACCGCCGTACGAGGTCAATACCGCCGGTGTGTTGGGCCCCTTTGGCGTCGACCGCAAGGCGATGACGGTGAGCGGAATGTGCGTGCCGTCCTTCGAAATTGCGGTGAGCCGGTGCGTCCGGATGTTGGCATAGCCCGCATCGGGCGGCCGTACCGCAAAGATGGTCCGCACGGAGCCCTGACGCCGCGTCATAGAGCGCCCAGCGACGCGGGATGATCCAACCGGAGTAGGCGACGATCGCCTGGGAGGAGTGGCTCTCGGACGCTATCGCATCGATGCCGATACCCATCCGGGGTAGCGGAACCCGGCGCACGAAGCGCCCGTCGCTCGCATACTGATCGACGCCCCAATCCGGTCCCCACAGCCTCGTCACCAGGAATCCGCCCTGGATGGGCGAGACATCCTGCATGACCGCATTCTTCTGCTCCGCGACCAGGGTGGAGACTTTGCCGTCCGGGCTCACCGCAACGATGCGCCCATGGTCGCTCTTGCCGAACGCTACGAGCAGCAAGCGGTCGCCATCGAAGGCGGCAGCGGCGACGCCTTCGTCGGGTCCAAAGACACGTCGCCACTTCTGGTGACTGCGCAGATACACCAGATACGGTGTGGCATCGCCAAACTGGACCAGCGCCGCGGCCTCCTTGGCGTCGGGTGAGGTGAGAAGCTGGTACTCCGTTATGGGTGAGAGGTCTTTGCCGAACTCGGGCCGATCGCTCGATTGCGGGGTGCCGAGGACGTGATGATAGAGCGACGCCCCGAAGGGCGAGCCGTGCGGCAACCGTGCGTATGTGAATCCATGCTCATTCGCATCCCAGGCAACCGCCGCGTTGGTAGTCCCGCCGCCCGCATCGACCAGAGCATCCGGTCCGCTCTTCCCGTCGACAACGCTCACCACGTGAATTGTGGTTGCTTCGCTGCCGTTCGCCGATGTGCCATAGGCGAGGTATCGACCCGACGGTGACGGCCAGACCTCCTGGATGGCCACATGGCCGCCCGCGGGATTCGTGTCGACCAGAACCCGCTGCGGGCCATCGGGCCACGCTTGCGCAACCAGTACCGGCTGCGCCTGTGGCGGCGTGTCGCGCATGAAAAAGAGCGTCCCGTGAACGAGCTGCGGCGCGTACTGGTTGGTGCTGCTGATTGCGAGCTGGCGCACGCGCTCGGTTATCGCCGTAGCGTCCTTGAACTGGCCCATCACACTGTCCGCGTACGCGTTCTGCGCGCCGATCCAGGCCAGAACCTTCGGGCTACGGGCATTCTCGAGCCAGCGATATGGATCGTGAACGGTGACACCGTGCATCACCGTGACGACGTCAGCGCGCGGCGTCAACGGCGGTGAGGCGGCGGCGGCGGAAAAGGAAAGCAACGCTGAGATGAATGCGCAACAGCAGGCGGAATTACGAATGCTAGGTGTCGACATGGTTTGATGACTCTGCAAGCGTATGGTTGACACTCACTCAGGTGCGCACATCATACCGCAACAACAGGCCCGACCAGGCAGGCGTCGGTCGCCCTCATGCCTCGGTCGGTCGCCGCAACCGATAAAGAACATGCCGGCGCAGCGGATGGCCGGGCGGCAGACGCGGATGATCGAAGTCCTCGGCGGCAGAACGCCTCATCCCGAGCCGTTGCATGACGGCTATGGAGCGCCAGTTCGCGGAAACCGTGAACGCGACGATCTCCTGGAGCCCGAGGCGCTGAAACCCGCAGGCGAGAGCCGCTCGCGCCGCCTCGGTGGCATATCCGCGCCCCCAGTGCTCGAAGGCCAGTCGCCAGCCGATCTCGACACAGGGAGTGAAGTGGGCCTCGAACGCAGGGACCGAGAGTCCGACGAAACCGACGAAATCCGCTACACCTACCGCCTCGACGGCCCAAGTCCCGAAGCCGTGCTTCGCAAAATGTTCCGCGACCCACGCAGCCTGACGATCGCTCTCCTCCGAAGTCAGCAGCCTGGGGAAATGCTCCATGACGCGCGGGTCCGCATTCAACGCGGCAAAATGCGGTAGATCCTCCGGCCGCCAGGCCCTCAGGCGCAGGCGCTCAGTGATCAGGCCGATCGGCGCCTGATGTCCGATCGCGACGGTCATACGCGCAGCCCAATGGCACGCATCAGCTCGAGCCCGTTGCTTTTCGTCACGACGCCTTCCCGCAGCGTGTAGTCGAATCGCATCTGCCCGTCCTGCATGTGATCCTCGAAATGCATGTTGCGCAGAACGCCCTCGCCCAACCCGCCGAGCTCCGTCAGAGCCAGGTCGTGGGTGGTCGCGATCCCGATTGCGCCCTGCTCGACCAGGGCCCCGAGGATTCCCTCCGCGCCGATGCGCCGATCGTTGGAGTTCGTGCCCTGCAGCATCTCATCGATGAGGAACAGGAGCGCGGGCTCGTGCCCGGAGAGATCCTTGAGCTGACGCAAGCGCGTGATCTCCGCATAGAACCGCGAGCTGCCCTCGCGCAACGAGTCGTTGATGCGGATGCTGGCGCCGACCTGCAGGGGTGTCAGCTCGAAGATCTGGGCCCGCACCGGCGCGCCGGCCATGGCGAGCACCACGTTGAGGCCGACCGACCGCAGCAGCGTGCTCTTGCCGGACATGTTCGAGCCGCTGACCAGCCAGACTCGCGCCCGATCCGAAATACTCACGTCGTTGCGAACACATTGCGGCCGTGGGATCAGTGCGTGCCCGACCGCCCGGGCCCGAAGTCGCGCCCGGCCTTCAACGAACGCCGGGAACGGATCGTCCGGATGCTCAAAGCCATACTGGGCGAGCGATGCCAGCGCTTCGAAGCGACCGGCCATCTCCACCCATCGTCGAACAGAGGCTCCATGCGCGCGGCGCCAACGCTCGGCAGCCAACGCGACGTGTAGCGTGTACAGCAGTGGGACCTGTAGCCAGCCCACCATGAGGTTCTTCCGCTGCTCCGACAGCATGACGAGAAAGGCGAGCCGGCCGATTCGTGCCGACGCGCAGGCGGCATCGGAGCAGAGGCCATCAGCCAGCGCGCGCATCGGCGCCGAGTCGAACTTCTCCCGCTCGATCTCGAGGAGCAGGCCGACGAAGGTCTTCAGCCCCTCGAAGTCGAAGGCTCGCTCGGCTGGAGAGAGGACCTGCCGCAGGGCCTCCTTGAGCCGGTACAACGTGATAGCTTCCAGTGTCAGAACCAGGAGCAGCGGCGTCCAGATGCCGATCAGCAATCCAGTACCCAACGCCGCACCGAACAGCGTGGGTAGCAGGTACGCGACCCATCGTACCCACGCCTCACCCAACGTGGGCGGCGCATGCGCCCAGGCGAGCAACCCTTCCGGCTCGAGGACAAGCTCGCGCTCGCTGCCCAGCGTAGCGATGCGCTCCCTCAGATCGAGGCGATCACGCAGATCCAGTACGCCAGCGTGCCGCTGCTTGATTTCCGCCACTCCTGCCGGTGCCAGAAGCCAGCGCGCGAGCGTCTCCTCGCCCATTCGTGTGCGCGCAGCGCAGAGCAGCTCGAAGAGGCTGCCTTCGCCAAAGAGATCCAGGTCGGCGCTGTAGACATGATGGGCATCAGCGAATCGCTCGCCGCGGTTGCCGCCTCCGGCCCAGCGATCCTCCAGGCGAGCGATCCCGCGTCGATAGAATTTTGCCGCGCGGCCGATTTTTGCATGGCGGCGGCGAAGAGCGGCGTGGTAGACGACTGCGGCAATGAACGCCGCGACGGATGCCAGCATCCAGGCCGCAGATAGCCAGTGCTCGCCCCACGATGTCCAGGCCAGTGCGAGAACGACGGCCGCGAGCACGAGGCGCGCGCCACTGACCCGCGCCTGCACGGTTTCCAGCCCGCGCAGCGCAGCTTCTCTTGCGTCAAGTCGACTCGCGTATTCCGAGCCCGGCGTCAAGAGGATCGCCTAGAGGCCGCGGGCCAACGCCAAGGCGCAGGGCTCGGAGACCTTCAGGGTCAGCAGCTCGTCCGCGCGCGTGCGGCCAAGATTGACCGCCGCAACCGGTTTGGCCGCCTGCGCCGCCGCATGCACGAATCGATAGCCGGAATACACCATCAGCGAGGAGCCGACCACGAGCACGGCCTCGGCCTGCTCCAGCTGCAGCATCGCCGCATCGACCCTGGGGCGCGGCACGCTCTCTCCGAAGAATACGACGTCCGGCTTCAATATCCCGTCGCAGCGACTGCACGCGGGAACGACGAATTCATCGAACTGGAGCCCGGTGAGATCCGCGTCACCATCGGGGGCCGGCAATCCTTGCACACCGCGCCACTCTGGATTGCGCGCCAGCAGCTCCTCTTGCAGCTCCTCGCGAGGCATGAGGCTATCGCACTCGATGCAGCGAACGCGGTCCAAGCGTCCATGCAGATCTATTACATTCAGGCTGCCGGCAGCCTGATGCAGCCCGTCCACGTTCTGCGTCACCAGCTGCTGCAGCCGCCCCTGCTGCTCCAGGCGCGCCAGTGCCGCGTGCGCCCCGTTGGGCGCCGCCCGCCGGAAGCGCTGCCAGCCAACCAGGCTTCGTGCCCAATAGCGTCGCCGCACCGCATCGCTGCCCATGAACGCCTGGAAGTTGACGGGCTGCGAGCGCTTCCAATCACCGTTCCCGTCGCGATAGTCCGGGATACCCGAATCCGTGCTGCAACCCGCGCCGGTCAGGACGAAAAGCCTGCGGTAGCGGGCGATGAAATCGCTTAACGAGGCTGGCTGCATGTATCCGCGAGCTTACGCCAAATCATGCCCCAATTGCCCCGGCGCTATACTTCCCGACCAGCCAGCAGGAATCCGGAGAGAGAGTGGAAGCCAGGCGTGTAGCTCTGATCACAGGCGCCGCTCAGGGTATCGGGCGTTGCATTGCACAGACCCTTGGAGCGCGTGGATATGCGCTTGCGCTGAATGATGTGCGCGCTCCCGTGGATACGCATCACCGCTTTGCGCCGCGGCGGATGCGAAGCCATCGAAGTGGTTGCCGACGTCGCTGACGAGCACGCGATCGCAGCAGGTGTCAGGCAGATCACGTCCCGCTGGGGGCGCCTGGACGTCCTGGTGAACAATGCGGGCGTCAGCTGCATCCGTCCCGCACAGGATACGTCCACGGAACAGTTCCGCCGCGTTCTCGAGATCAACCTGCTCGGCGCGTTCATCGCCGCCCGCGCGGCCGGCACCGTCATGCTCGCGCAGCGTTGCGGCAGCATCATCAACATCGCCTCGATCGCCGGCCTGGTCGGGATCGCGGACCGGGTCGCATACAACGCTTCCAAGCACGGGCTCATCGGCATGACCCGCACGCTCGCGGCCGAGTGGGGTGGGCACGGCGTACGCTGCAATGCTGTTTGCCCGGGTTGGGTCAAAACCGAGATGGACGTGGCGGACCAGGCGGGCGGAAGCTACTCGGATGCCGATATCAGCGACCGGGTTCCAATGGGCCGGTTCGCCTCTCCCGAAGACATAGCTAACACGGTGAGCTTCCTGGCGGATCCGACAGCGAGCGGTTTCATCAACGGTCAGGCCATCGCCGTGGACGGCGGCTGGACGTCCGATGGCTCCTGGCAGAGCCTGCGGCTGCAACATCGCTGAAAGGATCGAAAAGT
This sequence comes from uncultured Pseudomonadota bacterium, assembly GCA_963726045.1. Taxonomy (GTDB): domain Bacteria; phylum Pseudomonadota; class Gammaproteobacteria; order Steroidobacterales; family Steroidobacteraceae; genus 13-2-20CM-66-19. Next base: position 456,835 of record CAVSAZ010000003.1, on the reverse strand, counting down.
GACCAGGGTATCGCTGCTCGGCGTCCCGCACGACGAGAATTCCTCCTTCATGAGGGGCGCCGCCGAAGCGCCGCCGCTCATCCGCCAGAAATTCTTTTGCGACGCCTATAGCGACTTCAGCGAATCAGGCGTCGAGACCGCCGCCAGGGGTCGCATCCAGGATCACGGCGACATTCCCTTTGGCGGCACGTCCGTCGACCCGTGGGTGCTCATTGAAGAGATCGTCATGGAAGCCCTGGGACCGGGCGATCCGTTGATCTGCCTGGGCGGCGATCACGCCATCACTCACCCGATCATGCGCGCGGTGCGACGGCACAATCCCAAGCTGACCATCCTGCACATCGATGCTCACCCCGACATCTATCACGTGTACCAGGACAACATGCGATCGCACGCCTGCCCGTTCGCGCGGATCATGGAAGAGGAGCTGGCGGACCGTCTGATTCAGGTGGGACTTCGCTCGGTGAGCAATCACCATCGGGAGCAGTTCAGCCGCTTCGGCGTCGAAGCCATCGAAGCCGCTTACTGCTGCGAGGATCTGCAGTTCGACATATCCACGCCGGTATACATTTCAATCGACCTCGACGGGCTGGATCCGGCTTACGCCCCCGGAGTATCGCACCGTGAGCCGGGCGGGCTGACGCCCCGCCAGGTGATCAACTGGATCCATCAGATCAGGCAGCCGATCGTTGCGGCCGACATCGTCGAATACAATCCGCGGTGCGACATTTCCGACATGACGGCGATCGTGGCCGCCAAGCTGCTGAAGGAAATCGCAGGCATGATGATCAAGAACGCACCTAACGCCGGCGCGAGGTAGAGGCCCGATGCGAGCCATTTTCGGCGCGGCGCTGCTCGCTCTTTGCCTCGGACTCGTCGGGCCCCTGCCGGCGCTCGCATCGGCCTGGGTCACGGTGGGCAGCAACGGCAGTCCCGACAACAGGATAATGGTGGACACCGACTCGCTGCAGAAGCTCGGCGAATTCACCATCGTCGACATCATGACGGTGTATCCCAGGCCGCTCGTCAACTCTCACGACATCGAGCTCGACCGCTATGTTCAAAGGACTGCGATCGACTGCGCCAGACGCACCTTCGTCGCCGTAACGACGACCGGCTACCTCAAGGGAAAGCCCGTTGGCAGCAGCCGGGAAGTCAGGGACTGGAGAATCATGACGGTCCCGCTGCCGAACGATCCCACCTCGAACCGCATCTACCGGATAGTGTGCGGGCCGACCGCGGCGACGCCGACGCCGCGCGCGAACAAAAAATGATGGCCGGGGCGCCGCGATACTCCATGTATCTGGCGGCCATCGGCGTCCTCATGGGCCTCGGCATCCGAAGTTCAGAGGCCGCGGCTGTGCCAAGCGTCCAGCAGCAAATCGACCGGATCTGCGGGGACATTCCACCACCTCTGATCATAGACGGAGAGCGTCCGGAAGACACGACGCTCAAAGCCCTCATGGAAAAGCTTCACGTGCCCGGGATCGGTGTCGCCGTCTTTCGTGCGGGCGCGATCGAGTGGGTCCGTGGCTTCGGTGTCCGAGACGCTGCGGGTGATCCCGTAACGGCGACCACCCTATTCCAAGCCGCATCGATCAGCAAGCCGATCACCGCGCTTGCCGTGTTACGGTTAGTCGACTCCCAAAGAATCGACCTCGACGCGAACGTGAATACCCACCTCAAGTCCTGGAAAATACCTAACAACCAGTTCACCGCGAAACACGGGGTCACTCTCCGCGAGTTGTTGAGCCACACGGCCGGCGTTTCTATTGACGGCTTCAGCGGCCACGTCAAGGGCGAACGACTGCCCTCGCTTCTGCAGATCCTCGACGGCAAGCCTCCGGCGGAAAACGCTCCTATTCGCGTCAACAGCGTACCTGACACTGCCTTCGTGCATGTGAAGCCGACAGGCATCGACACCTATCACATCGTCTTCAGAAACGGTCAGGGAGACATGGACCTCGGGTACAGCAACGCCGGCAAAGTGCGCTACGCGCTTTACTTTGCCGGATGATCAGACTCCGCGACTTACCTTTTCGCAAACTTCGCGAGCAGCATCGGGTAATCCTCCACCGGAGGAAATTCGGCGTAACTGTGCACAGCCGGTGTCGTTACCCACGGCAGCTTCGCCTTGGTCCAAGTCTCGATGAAAGGTGAGCACCAGGACGCGTCATCGAGCATGGTAGGCCGCACGTTCACGAACTCCGGCAGGAAGCGAGTGACGATCTCCGGAGGCCGGGTGAACATCCAGGTCATGCAGGAAGGACAGAAGAAGTGCCGAAGATCAGGGTTGCGCAGGCCGCCCAGCACGGGTTCGCCGCGCGTGACCTCGAAGCCTCCCGTCGGGATAGCCGCGCTCAGCGAATAAGCGCTGGCGCTCATGCGCTGACAGCCGCTGCAGTGGCAGGCCATCGTCAGGATCGGCGACGCGCTGATGCGCAGCTGAATCTCACCGCAGCGGCAGCGGCCGGCAAGCGGAAGTGTCATCTGACTCATGGCGCCCACACTATACAGCCGGCCGGCTGCCTGGTCATGCGGCAGGGTGCTATGATGCGCATCAGCTACGGTCAGGTTGAAAGAGGCGTCAGATGCTCGAGCCCCCTCGTCACCTCAAGCTCTCCGGATGGGTCGCCATGGCGGCTACCCTGCTGCTGCTCAGCGGCTGCGGCATCAATACCATCCCGACGTACAAGCAGCAGGTCGATGCCAGCTGGAGCCAGGTGCTCAACGAGTACCAGCGGCGCACGGACCTGATTCCGAACCTGGTGGCTACCGTCAAGGGCTACGCCGCCCATGAGGCGGACGTGCTGGAGGCGGTCACGCAGGCGCGTGCCAAGGTCACTCAGACCCAGATCCCGTCGGACATTCTCACCAATCCGAAGGCGTTCCAGGCTTTCGAACAGAATCAGGCGACCCTGGGCGGGGCGCTGTCGCGCCTCATGGTGGTGACCGAGAACTACCCCAACCTCAAGGCTGACCAGAACTTCCTGACCCTGCAGGCCCAGCTCGAGGGCACGGAGAACCGGATCGCCGTGGCGCGCCGCGACTACATCCTCGCGGTGCAGCAGTACGACACCGAGCTCACCACCATCCCGGGCCGCTGGTACCGTTCGATGTTCTACGGCAGCTATCAGCAGGTGCAGAATTTCTCGATCTCGGAGCAGGCGCAGCAGGCTCCCCAGGTGAAGTTCTAGTAATCAGCCGGGCCAGCACCGCATGCAGCGGATGGCGTCGGTGAAGCGAGCATGTCTGCCGTGAGCGCAACACACAAGGCACGCGCGGTCCATTGGCCACGTTGGCTGCTCGCGTCGCTGCTCATGTTCGCGGTGATCCCTGCCGCCCTGGCACAGAGCTCGCCGGACGCAGGCATGCCGGCCTTTCCTGCGCTCACGGGTCCGGTGGTGGACGATGCGCACCTGTTGTCCCAGGACGTGTCCGACCAGTTATCGCAGCGGCTCCTGGCCTACTCACAGGCGAATGGCACGCAGCTCGTGGTGGTCACGCTTCCAACCCTCAACGGCTATCCCATCGACGACTACGGATACCAGCTGGGACGACACTGGGGTATCGGCGAGAAGGGCAAGAACAACGGCGCTCTCCTCATCGTGGACGCGGGTGAGAAGCAAGTTCGCATCGAGGTGGGCTACGGGCTCGAAGGGACGCTCACGGACGCACAGAGTTTCCTGATCATTCACGACGTCATGCGGCCGCACTTCCGCAGCGGCGATTTTGCCGGAGGTATAACCGCCGGCACCGACGCGATTCTGTCCGTACTGGGCGGTAAGCAACTCGCGGTCGCGCAGCAGCAGGTCCGCGAGCACAGCAACACCGGCTTCCTCATGTTCCTGATCCTGATTTTCGTCGTGTTGCCGGTGCTGCGAGCGATGTTCAGCCGCGGCTACGCATCCGGGCGTGTGGGGGGCGGGTGGCTGGGATGGCTGCTGCTCGGCATGCTCGGCGGCGGCGGCAGTCGCGGCGGCGGATTTGGTGGCGGGGGATTCGGTGGTGGCGGCGGATTCTCGGGCGGCGGCGGATCCTTCGGAGGCGGCGGCGCCTCGGGCGGGTGGTGAGGCATGCTCCGATTCACCGCGGACGACAAGGCGAGGATCACAGCGGCCATCCATGCCGCGGAGCAGAATACGAGCGGCGAGTTCGTCGCGGTGGTGGCGCGCGCCAGCGACCACTACATCCTGCTACCCCTGCTCTGGTCCGCGATCCTTGCGCTGCTTTTTCCCGGCGCGTGCCTGCTCGGCAGGCTGTCGCTCCCCTGGGTGCACATCTACCAGATCCAGCTGCTCATCTTCATCGGTCTGGCGATCCTGCTCCTGTCCGTGCCTGGCCTGCATCTGAAGCTCATTCCCCGACACGTGAAGCACGCGCACGCCAGCCGGCTCGCGCAGGCGCAGTTCTACCTTCAGGGTGTGCAGCTGACGGCGCACCACTCCGGCGTTCTGTTCTTCGTCTCGCTCGCGGAGCGCTACGTGGAGATCGTGGCCGACAAGGGAATCCACGAAAGGCTCGGCGAGGAGCACTGGCGGGGCATCATCGACAGGTTCGTCGCCCAGGTGAGCCGAGGTCGGGTAGTGGATGGTTTCGTGGATGCGATCGACGCCTGCGGCAGCGCAATGGCCGAGCATTACCCGCCCGATCCTGATCCCACCGCGACCCATCAGCTCTCCGACGGCCTGATCGAGCTATAGCGCCTCGCCCCTACTCCATCGGCCGGCATTCGATCTCAGCGCGAAGCCGCGATCTCGATCGTTCCCGCCTTGGCCGGCATCAGGACCGCCAGGACTATCGCAACGATGAGGAGCGCGGGGACGTCACCGAAGAGGTGGCCACGGTGCTCGGGATACACGATCGATTGCGCTGCCATGATTGCCGCGTGCACGAGGCTGGACCAGACGGCAAACCAGATCAGGCTGCGATTCGACAGCGGATTGCGCGACGCCATGAGGAGAAACACTCCCAGCGTGGCGTAAATCCCCAGAATCATCTGCAGGTAGAGGGATTGACCCGTGTGATGCCAGGCCCAACCCGCCGGCCAGAGGATGGTCAGCGGATACACCCCCACCAGGAATATCAAACCAAACACGATCAACGCGACACGAAGGAACTTCATGCGATTTGCGCTGCTCACTGAGACCCCCTTATATTTCTCGAGCCGCCAAAAGTGGACGGCCGCATGCTTCTACGTTACTACCTTCCCCACCGCCTGCGCGAAGTACCCGATATTGTCCATTCGCAGCCCACAGACATTGATCCGGCTGTCGTCCATCATGTAGACATGGTGCTGCTCGCGCAGCTTGCGGACGGCTGCGGTGTCGACGCCGAGGTATGAGAACATGCCGCGCTGGCGCAGGATGTAGCTGAAGTCCTTGCGTGGGCAGGCCGCCGCGAGCTGCTGCACCGCCGCGGCGCGCAGATGTTGGATTCTCGAGCGCATCGTATCGACTTCTGCCGCCCACGACGAGCTTAGCCGCTCGTCCGTCAGGATGCCGTGCACGATGGCCGCACCGTGATCCGGCGGCATGGAGTAGAGGCCGCGCGCTATCCGCATGAGCTGACTGATCGCCGCGTCCGCCGCGGTCGTGGTCGCGCTCAGCGAGTGCAGCGCCCCGGTACGCTCGCGATAGAGTCCGAAATTCTTCGAGCACGAGACCGCCACCAGCACCTCGGGCAGCTGCGCGCAGAAAAGTCTCGGCCCGTAGGCATCCTCGGGCACTCCCCTGCCGAGGCCCTGATAGGCGATGTCGATGAAAGGCAGCAGCGCGCGGCGGCGCACCACCTCGAGGAGATCGCGCCACTGGCTCTCCTCGAGATCCGCGCCCGTCGGGTTGTGACAGGACGCGTGCAGCAGCACGACCGATCGCGCCGGTAGAGGATCGAGCGCTGCGAGCATGGCGTCGAAGGCCACACCGCCGGTGGCCGGATCGAAGTAGGGATACGACTGCAGCCTCAGTCCGCAGTTCGAGAGCAGAGGCACGTGGTTGGCCCACGTGGGCGTGCTGACATGCACCACGGCGTCCGGTGCCGCCGCACGGATGAGCTCCGCACCCAGTCGCAGCGCACCGCATCCGCCCGGCGCCTGAATGGTGCGCAAGCGGCCGGAGCCCAGCGCCGCGTGATCCTGCCCCAGCACCAGCCGTTCCATCGCCTCGTTGAATCCGGCGTTGCCGACGGCGGCGACATAAGTCTTGGTGGTCTGCTTCGCGATGAGATCCCGCTCCGCTTCCCGGACCGCCTTCATGACCGGAGTCTGGCCGGCATCGTCACGATAAACGCCGACACCGAGATCCACTTTGCGCGCATCCGAGTCGGCGCGAAAGGCGGCCATGAGGCCGAGAATGGGATCCGGCGGCAGCCGGTCGAGATGCTCGAGCAACGCGTTTCTCCTGGCCACTGCGGGCAGGAGATGGAGTTTACACGGGCCTGGAAGGCTCCGCCGGATGAGGCTCCGCCAGGGCCGCGAGCAGCAGCTCGATTAGCTCGCTGTCCCAGATCTGCTGCTCCGGGCCGGTCACCGCGACGTCCGGCACCATGAGACTGGCCAGGATCAGCTCACAGGCGCTGTCGGCATTGCGCCGCGCCAGGGAGCCATCCTTTCTGCCCTGCTCCAGCAGCCGTTTGAGCCGCGTGCGGACCATCATGTCGCGCTCGTGCAGGCGTCGCTGCAACGAATCGGGCAAATTGCGCCCGCGGCGGAAGGAGAGCAGCGTGCCGAGCTTGCGCCGCGCCTCGAGCGCAGCCACCAGAAACGCCGCCAGCTTGTCGAGCGCGTTGCCGGGCGCTGTCTCCGCGCGCAACAGGCTGTCGGTCAGAGCCTGTGCCGTACCCGCGTAGCACTGATCGATGAGCTCGAAGGGGTGATCGAGCCACTCCGGGGCGACACCGAAGGGCTCACCGCCGGCCTCGACCGCGATGGTCGGCCAGGGGATGCGATGATTGCCGCGCCGCGCGATGAGGCGCGTCGCCGCTGCAACGATCTGCGAACGGGAAAGTTGCCGGCTCGGAAGTCGGCCGCCAGCGGTCGACCTGGGCCGCAGCTCCTCGTTGGAAGCCGGCCGGGAAGCGATCTTGGCGAAGTCGAGCGCGTTCATGTAGCCCTCCTGGGACACCTGAAGCAACGCCCATGCCAATCGCCTCCCGGTCCGATAGGGGCGCTTGCCCACCGAGCGGCGGCGCAAGGCGCGCAGGTGTGGTGCATCCGGCGCCGCTGGCGCTCCATGCCGGTGCGGGCGAACGGGTCAGGGCGCGGGAGTCGAGTTCACGCTTTTCCAGCGCTTGAGATGCAGCGCATCGCGTGCGGTCAGATAACGCGCGGGCTGTACCTGCATCGGCAGCGGCACGTGCTCCGGCACAGCGGGCCAAGGCTCACCGGCCACTGCCGTCTCGCCCACAGAACTGGCGCCCGGGGCGAGACGTGCTTCCAGCGCGGCCAGCTCCGCAGGGGGATCGACCTCCTCCGGTGTCAACAGCAGGCGATGGCGGCGCAGCCACAATCCCGCTCCGGTACGGCTGGTCAGCATCGTGAGCGGCACCGCCAACACCATACCGGCCAACACCGGCAGCAGCCACCAGATGTATCGCGGGGCGAACGTCAGGATGACCGCTCCCCACGCCAGGCCGATGAGGAGGTGCCACTTGTGCCGCAGGAGCGATTCGAGGAAGCCGATGCCGCGATCGCCCCGCTCCTGCGCATGCCAGACCACCGGCTTGCCGAGCAGGGTCGTCACGACGAAAGTCGTATGGAAGAGCATCATCGCGGGCGCGAGCAGGATGCTGAAGAGCTGCTCCAGCCCGAGGCTCGCGAACAACCGCCCACCGCCGCCGAAGCCGCGGCGCAGCCGCGAATCCGACAGCGCGAGCAGCGCGCCGAAGAATTTCGGCAGGAACAGCACGGCCACCGTGATCGACATCAGCGCCACGATCTCTCCATTGCGGTACTGCGGCCAGGTTGGAAAGAGCGCGTAGGAACCGGGCGTGAAATATTGATGACCGTGGACGGCATCCAGGATGACGACGGTGGAGCTCAGGAGCAGTACCAGCAGCCAGAGCGGCGAGCTGGCATACGACAGCACCCCGGTGATCAGATGCACGCGGCTCAGCCAGTGCAGGCCGCGCATCGGCAGCAGGCCCAGATGCTGCAGGTTGCCCTGTGCCCAGCGGCGATCACGCGCCGCGTAGTCGATGAGGTTCGAGGGGACCTCTTCCCAGCTGCCGCTGTCGTCCGGCACCAGCCAGACCTGAAATCCCGCCCGCCGCATGAAGGCGGCTTCGACGAAATCGTGGCTCAGGATCTCGCCGCCGAGGGGCGGCGCGCCACGCAGCCGCGGCAGGTCGCAGAAGGCCGCGAACGGCTTCAGCCGCAGGATGGCGTTGTGGCCCCAGTAGTTGCCTTCCCCGAGCTGCCACCAGGCGAGGCCGCTCGCCAGCATGGGGCTCGACAGCCGCGCCGCAAACTGGATGAGGCGCGCGAACAGCGTTTCCCGGCCCGCCGGCAGCGGCAGCGCCTGGATGATGCCGGCCTGCGGGTTTGCATCCATGAGCCTTACGAGGTTCACCAGGCATTCGCCTGACATGATGCTGTCCGCGTCCAGCACGATAGCGTAGTCGTAGGCGCCGCCCCACGCGCGCACGAAGTCGGCGATGTTGCCGGCCTTGCGGCTGACATTCTCCGGTCGCCGTCGATAGAAGATCCTGCCGCGGGCATGATGGCGGGCGGTGAGCTGGCGCCAGGCCGCCTCTTCCGCCGCTGCAACATCGAGCTTGCGGGTGTCAGAAAGAATGAAGAGATCGAATGCCTGCTGCTCCGGCAGCCGCGCCAGCGAGGACCAGATGACATCGAGCCCGGCGATGACCCGCGAGGTTTCCTCGTTGTAGATCGGCATGACGACGGCGGTGCGTCCGGCTGGAGGCCGGCCGGCCAGCGCCTCCGGTTTGAGTCCCAGCGGGTCACCGCCCCGCAGGCGGACCAGGAGTCCCGCGAGCGCCGTCCAGAACGCGCCCGTGATCCACACGAAGAGGATGTAGAAGAGCACCAGGCCGATCCGCTCCAGCGTCGTCAACCCGTTGGCGGCGAGAATGTCGCACATCATCGCGGTCGCCGCCGCGGCCGTAACCAGCGTCAGAAAGAAAAACAGCGTCCGCCGCCACAGCGCCGCGCGGCGCAGGCGGCCGGCGCCTACCGCTAGGATCCCGGTGTCCACTGGTAGTTCCATGTCTCGGTCAAGGCTTCGCCATATAGATCCAGGTAACAACGCAAATCCACCGGGTCGCTGCCCGAAGGTTTGACCTCCATGGTCACCCGCCAGACGCCGCTCTCGGGAATGCGCCGCACGGTGACATGGCTAATAGTACCGCCATCCGCGGCCACATCGGCCTGCACTGGCTGCGAGGGCAACAGAGAATCGAGATCGCCGCCGGTGAAGTCGAGAAGAACAAGTCGCATGCCTGAGACCGCAGTGGCGCCATTCATTACCGGCCCGAAACGCGTCGCGATCGTCTCGCCGCCGGGAGGCCAGCGGTGGCCGGAGTCCAGGAATCCCGAGAGCAGATAGGAGAAGCGGAAGGGCGCATGCGGCGTCAGTTGCGCGCTCGGCACCCAGTAAGCGTCGATATTGTCGTGGATTTCCTCGTCGCTCGGGATCTCGAGCAGCTCGATGCCGCCCTTGCCCCAATCGCCGAGCGGCTGGATCCAGTAGCTCGGCCGCCGCTCGTACTGCGAGTCCGGATCCTGGTAATCGGTGAAATCGCGATCGCGCTGGATGAGGCCGAAACCCTTCGGACTCTCATCCATGAAGCGGTTGACCTCGAGCTTGTCGGGATTATCGAGCGGGCGCCACAGCCACTCGCCCGTGCCGGTTTGCATCATCAGGCCGTCGCTGTTGTGGACCTCCGGCCTCCAGTCATCGAACTTGCCGCGATTCGATCCCTCGCCGTACAGGAACATGGAGGTGAGCGGCGCGATGCCGAGCTTGTCGACCGTCTGGCGGGCATAGAGCACCCCCGAGACCACCACCTGGCTGATGGTCCCCGGGCGCACGTCGAACTCATACGCGCCGGCGACGCTCGGGCTGTCGAGAAGCGCGTAGATCGTCATGGTCCGCTGATTGGGCTGCGGCTGGACCAGCCAGAAATCAGTGAAATAAGGGAATTCCTCTCCTGAGGTCGTTGCGGTGTCGATGGCAAGACCCCGCGCCGAGACACCGTAGCCGGCGTTGCGCCCCAGTGCCCGGAAATACGAGGCGCCGAGAAAGGCGATCACCTCATCCTTGAAGCCGGGTGTATTCAAGGGATAGTGCACGGCGAGTCCGGCGAAGCCGAGGTTGGCGGGCAGCGGGACGCGCGGCACATCCTTCCCGAATGTGAACAGCGAGGGGTAATACGCCAGGGTGCGCACTGCCCCCGAAGGCTGTACCTCGTAGATGTTGACGCGGCGGTCGAAATTGAAGCCGCGATGGAAGAATTGCACCTCGAACATCGCCTGGTTGTGCCACAGCGCCGCCGCGGGCCTGAACTGGATCTCGCTGTACTGCTCGTAATTGAGGGCCGCGAGCTCGTGCGGCAGCGGCGTCGAGCGGTCGCGGTAGGGACGCGCGGCGCGCAGCTGCGCAATCCGCTGCACGGTGGCGAAGGTGAAGGGCGGCGGCGGTGCCGGCGCCGCTGCGGGTGCCTGAGCCGGTGCTCGTGCCGCCTGGGCCTGCGCCCTGGCCGCCACGCGCCCCTTGGCGCGCACGTGAGCCTTGGCGTGTGGGTGTGCTTTGGCCTGCGGATGCGCCTTGGCTTGCGCATGCGTCCTGGCAGGCGGCGCCGGCTGCTGCTGCTGCGGAGTATCGGCCGTCTGAGCGCTCGCCGTGGTCAGGGCGAAGAGCAATGCCAGCGCGGCGGCCAGCTGCGTGCGATGAAACGATGACACCAATGCTCCCCGGGCAGTTTGGCCAAGTGGTTCGCTCATGCCGTGCCCGGCCCTTCGCGACACGAACAGAGCCCCTTTGTCGCCATCGAGCGACATTCCACTGGCTCTGCTCTGGTGGAATCCCGAAGGATTCTGGCAGCGTAACTCATTTAGGGGGTCTGAAAAACCTGTCGGACGGCGCTGACGCCCAAACGGAAATTATGACATTGGCGCCGCCCGCGATGCTCGTGGGACTGAGGCCACGCCGGTCGGGTTCAGACGCACCTCTTTGGGAAGCGCGGGCGCGACACCGCACCCCGGCGGTGCATTGGCGGCAGAGCCAAGGTCCTGATCCAACGCAATATATTGATTGTTAACGCGAAACTCACTTGGCATAGGTGATGCTTGATCGGGCCGCCCACCGACATCCTTCGGCAGAGAAAGGGGCCCCATGCAGAACCCGTTGTTGCAGCGAATCTACATCGCGGCAGCTGCTCAGCACGGCCGGCGCGTTACCGGCTGTCGCACCGGCGGCCGACTCCCCGGCCGCGACGCGTCGCGCAGCTACTGGCCAACTCCGGCATCACTGAGTCCGGCTACGTGGCGGCCTCCTATTACGACTCCTCGGGCTACAACACCTATCACCAGTTCGACACCTCGCACGACACCTTCCAGCTCGATGAGGCCGGATTGCAGCTCGGTTATCAGCCGAAATCCGGCTTCGGCGCCGTCGTCGATGTGATCGCCGGCGAGGACGCGAAGATCGTCGATGCCGCCGAGAGCGCGGGCGCGAGCGCCAACTCATTCGACATCCTGCAGGGGTTCGTGCAGTACGTGGGCGGTCCGCTCACGGTACAGGCCGGAAAATTCACGACCCTGGCGGGCGCCGAAGTCATCGCGCCGACCGGCAATACGAGCTTCTCGCGCTCGCTGCTCTTCTACGCCGAGCCGATGACGCACACCGGGCTGCGGGCGACCTACGCGGTCACCGCCACCGTGAGTGTGATCGTAGGGGTCAACAATGGCTGGAACTACACCAAGATCGACTATGGCTCGAAGACCGGCGAGCTCGGTGTCGCCTTCAATCCCAACAAGTATTTCTCGCTCACCGCGCAGATGTACGCCGGCAAGGACCCGATCTACGGGGCGGAACGGACCTTCTTCGACACCGTCGCCACGTTCAACGCGACCTCGGCTCTCACATTCGTGGTGAGCTATGACTGGGGCAAGCAGGAGACCGGCACCGCGACCGCGGACACACTCGCGGGCGGGGACTGGGACGGTGCAGCCGCGTACGCGAATTATCAGATCAACAGCCAATGGCGCGTGTCGTTGCGCGGCGAATATCTCGACGACAAGGACGGCACCACGCTCGTGACGGGGACGGCACAGGACCTCAAGGAAGCCACGCTCACTTTCGGTTACGACCCGGTGGCCAGCTTCGAGCTGCGACTCGAGGGCCGCTACGACACCTCGAACGAGCCGAGCTTCGTCAAAGCCGAAACGCCGGTCGTGCAGTACGGCAGCGACCAGAGCGAGGTGGCGCTGCAGGGCGTCTACAAGTTTTAAGCGCTGGATCCGGGCTCCTGCCCGGCCCGGCGCGCCGCGATCAAAAAGCGTGGTTTTTGCTCGCGGCTCCGTCACCTGCGCCGGCGGCGCACGTCCATGTGCCTGGCTTCATTCAGGACCGCCGCCGCGACGGACGAGGAGCCCACGCCCGGGATCGTAACCGAGGATCGCCAACGCCATGAAGACGATGAGAGCCCCGACGACCACGGCGCAGGCCACACCATTGAACTGCCCGTAGAGCGCGAAGCGCACCAATTCGACGGCATGGGTGAACGGGTTGAACATGCAGATGTAGTAGAGCTTCTGGTTCGCTTCACGCACGGTCCAGAGGGGATAAAGCGCGGACGATGCGAAGAACATCGGGAAGATCACGAAATTCATGACGCCGGCGAAATTTTCGAGCTGACGGATCGCCGACGAGATGAAGAGGCCGAGCGCGCTCAGCATCATGCCCGACAGGATCAGCGCCGGCAGCACCGTGAGATAGCCGATGGGCGGTGGTTGGATTCCCCAGAAATAGGCGATGGCCAGGAAGACATAGGACTGCAGCACCGCGACCGCAACCGTCGCGACCATCTTCGACACCAGGAGGAACCACCGCGGCAGCGGGCTCACCAACAGGGTGCGCATGCTGCCCATTTCCCGGTCCCACACCATCGACAGGGTGCTCTGCATGGCCTGGAACAGCTGGATCATGCCGATGAGGCCGGGTGCAATGTATTCCTCGTAGGGAATGTAGGTCTGGTAGGGCGGGATGATCGACACGCCGAGCACGAAACGGAATCCGGCGGCGAAGATGATCAGCCACACCAGCGGCCGTACCAGGGCCGCGACGAAGCGGCCCCGTTGATTCACGAAGCGCAGGCCCTCGCGCCACACGATACCGCGCAGGCAGCGGTAATACTGTACCGGCCTCATTCGCCCCGCTCACCGGTAAGGTTATCGAACGCCTCGCGAATCGACGCGGCATTGGCGCCCCGAATCACGTCCGGCACCGGCCCTTCCGCCAGGATCCGGCCCCGATGGAGCACGATCACGCGCGCGGCGGCATCGACCTCGTCGATCAGATGGGTTGCCCACAGGGCGGCGAGTCCTTCCTCACGACACAACATGCGCACGTGGTCGAGCAGGAACTGGCGGCTGGCGATGTCCAGTCCTACGGTGGGCTCGTCGAGGAGCAGCATTTTCGGCTTGTGGATGAGCGCGCGCGCGATCTCCACGCGCCGGCGTTGGCCGCCACTCAAGGTGCGCGCCTTTTCGTGCGTTCGATCGGTCAAGCCGACGCGCTCGATCTCACGCTTGATGCGGGCTGCCGCCTCGCGACGCGGCAGCCCATGCAGGGCGGCGTGGTAGAACAGGTTTTGCGCGACCGACAGATCGGGATCGAGGGTCGGCAGCTGGAATACGACCCCGAGCCGGGCGAGCGCTTCCGACGGCTTGTGTTTGATCTCCCAGCCGAAGATCCGGATGGAGCCGCCGCGGTGGTTGTAGAGCCGGGTGATGAGCGAAAAGAGAGTCGTCTTGCCCGCGCCGTTGAGACCGAGCAGCATCGTGCGATCGCCGCGCTTGAGGTCGAAGGAAACGTCGCGCAGCGCCTGGCGCTCACCGAACGTGTGGCTCAGCCCGGAAACGACGAGCGGCAGCGCCTCTGTGCGGTCACTTGCTGCCATGTTTCACTCGCCGGATGTCGCAATTGCGGCGGCGGCGCCGATGAGCTCACGGTGCCGGCGCAGGATCTCGTCACGCAGCAGCTCGATCTCGGCGACACTGTGGCGACGGTTGCGCGCCAGGCTCACCGGAACTTGCGCCAGCACCCGGCCCGGGGTACCTGACAGGAGCACCAGCCGATCGGCGAGCACCAACGCCTCACGCATGTCGTGCGTCACGAACAGCACCGTCGTGGGCCGCGCATGCCACAACTTTAGCAAGAGATTACGCAGCTGTTCCACGGTGTCATGATCGAGTGAGACAAAGGGCTCATCCATCAGCAGCAGGTCCGGCTCGATCGCAAAGGCGCGGGCGATAGCCACGCGGCGGCTCATGCCGACCGACAGCTGCGGCGGATAGAGGTCCTGCGCCGTTGGCAGACCCACCGCGCGCAGCATGTCTTTGACAATCGCAGGGGCGCGCTGCGGCGACAGCGGCAGCGCGATGTTCTCGTAGACCGTACGCCACGGAAGCAGCCGCGGCTCCTGAAAGACATATCCGACCCGCGCCGGACGGCCGTCGGGCCGCGGTGCGAGCCGGACCTCGCCGGCAAAGTCGCGGTCCAGTCCCGCGACTATGTTGAGAAACGTCGTCTTGCCGCAGCCGGACGGCCCGACGAGTGCGACGAACTCGCCGGCGGCGACCTGCAGCGACAGGCCGGCGAGTGCCACGTGGGACTGCGCGCCGCGCAGGCGCGCGTAGCGCTTCTCGCGGATCTCCGCGATCAGCGCCGGCGTCACTGGCGCCACTGCGCGGCGCGCCGCTCGAGCGGCTGGAAGATCGCCCATTCGATCACCTGGATGACGATCATGAAGGCGATGCTGTAGGCGAGGATGCGGGTCACGTCGAACTGCTGGAAGTAGAGCTGGATCTCGAATCCGACGCCGTTGCTTCGTCCCAGCAGCTCCACGATCAGCACGATCTTCCACACCAGCGCCAGGCCGGACCGCGCGGCCGCGAAAACATAAGGGTATAGCTGTGGCATGACCACGTGCCGCAGCGTGCGCCAGCGGCCGACGTGGAAGCTCGCCGCCATGTCCGAGTACCTGCGATCGAGCGCGCGGGCGCCTTCACGCAGGGTCACCGCCGTGTTCGGGATCTTGTTGACGGCCACGGCGCCGATCGCGGCCGCCTCGGTGAGCCCGAACCAGACATATGCCAGCACGATGATCACCAGTGCCGGCAGATTGAGCAACAGCACGAGCCAGCTGTCGAACAGGGCGTCCACGGTCCGCGAGCGGCCCATCACGATGCCGATCGCCGTGCCGATGACCATCGCGACGATGAAGGCGGCGGCGACCCGCGCCAGAGTGACGCCAAGATTGAAAAGGAGCGGCCCGTGGAGGCATTCCTGGACGAGCACCACGAACACTGCGCTGGCCGAGGGCAGCAGCCGGCTGTGGACCGCGTCGGCCGTGATCTGCCAGATTGCGATGAACAGCGCGACGGAGCCGATGCGTTGTGCCACCGACGATGCCGCCATCCAGGACGAGGCGCGCTGCGCGGTGGCGACCACGCTCATTCAGTAGCTCACTGTGTCGAGAAACGTACCCTGCTGCAGGGCCGGACTGGAACCGACCAGCGCCTGACCGCCCACTTTGGCGAAGAGTGCATACAGCGCCGCGGCCTCACGCTGCTCGTCCTTGCCCCAGTGAGCCGGTATGCCGGCGCGGAACGCGTCGCGCAGCGCTTTCAGCTCGGCTGGATCATGCGCACCCGTTTTCGGCCCGAGCCAGTTCCATTCGGCATCGGATGTCGCCAGGATGGACTCCGCCTCACGCACGGCGCTCACGAACCCCGCCACGGCGCGCGGATTCTGCCGCGCCCAGCGCTCCGACACGACAAAGCCCACGAGCGGGAGCGCGCTCTTGAAACCGAGCTGGCGCAGGGCCTCGTCGACCGACAGCACGGCCGGCAAGCCGCGGCTCTCCAGCGGCGCCGCGAAATTCCAATAGGTCAACACCGCATCGAGGCGTCCCGCGAGCAACTCCTGGTTGAGAAGCGGCGGGGCGCCGAACGACAACTGCGCATCACGTGCGAGGTCGACGTGCTGCTCGCGCCCAAGCGCCTGCACGATCACCCAACTCTTGTCGAGCGGGCTGCCGGCCACGCCGAGCCGTCGGTTGCGCAGGTCGGCCAGCCCGTGGATGGGTGCGCCATGCGCCGCCACCAGGGCGCCGACGGCGGTGGAGAACGGGAAAAATGTCCAATCAGCGCCGGCGGCGCGTTGGCGCGAGACCCAGAGCCAGTCCGAGGCCACGCAGTCGACACGTCCCGCCTGCAGCGCAACCAGCGTCGCCTGATTGCTCGCCAACTCCACCTCGTCGATGTCGATGCCGTAGGTCTCATCGAGCTCGTGATGCTGGATGACATCCATGACCCAGCTCACGGTGCCGAATTTCAGGACGCCGATGCGCAGAGTCGAGTCCGCCCGGGCGACTCCGTGCCCGGCGCTGAATGCGAGGACAAGCGTGCAGGCTATGGAACGAACGCACCAGGCGAACGCAAGGGTGGCGCGCATGGGGCCGCTCACGGGACCACGGCGATGCCCCACGGCAGACGGCCGACAGGGACGGACTTCACCGCCTTCTCCGCCGACACGTCGATGATCGTAACGTCATTCGTCAGGCCGTTGGCGACATAGAGCTTGCTGCGATCCGGGCTGAACGTGAGTTGCCAGGGCCGCTGACCGACCAGTATGTACTTCTCCACCTCATAACTCCTGGCATCGACCACGGCAACCCGATTGGCGCGCCCCAGGGCGACGAACGCGGTACGGCCGTCGGCCGTGAACTGAATGCCGAGCGGACCGATGTATTGCTTGTCGACACCGGGAATCTGGAAGTTGATGACGTGTACGATCTGCTGGTTGCCCGGATCGATCACCGAAACCGTGCCGCCGACCTCCGACGACACCCAGAGATACCGCTGATCGGGCGTGTATACCGCGACCCGCGGCCGCGTATCCACCAGCACATTGGCCACCACCTGCCAGTTCCTGGTGGCGATGAAATGCGCCATGCTGGTCTCTTCGGAGACGACCACCACCGTGCGACCGTCCCTGCTGACGGCGAGACCCTCAGGCTCTATCCCGACCGGCACCTGGGTGATCCATTTGCCGGTGCCGTAATTGACGATCGTGACCAGGGCGTTGTTTTCGTTCGATACGTAGAGCTTGTCGCCGGACAATGAAGTCGCGAGCGTCTCGGGATCGGGACCGGTATCTATCCGGCGCGTCACCTTCAGCGTCCTGGTATCGATGACATCGATGTTGCTGGAGTCGCCGTCGCAGACCAGAACCGACTTGTGATCCGGGGTCGCGATGATTCCCCGTGGCCTCTGATCGGTCTTGATGGTCGCGATCACCCGATAGCTGTCGCCATCGAGCACGGTCACCGTGTCGTCGACTTCGTTGGAGACGAAGAGCTGGCTGGCGCGGGCCGTGGCGGCGAACACGCACCCGACGACGACGGCTGCGAGCAGCGGCGCGCGGCGCCGGATCATTGCATCAGTCGGCATTGTGTCTCCGGCTGATCGAATCCCAGGGTGTCGGTGGTGTTGTCCGGGTGCAGGAAGCCGGCCTGAGGCGACATCGAGACCACCATCAGCGGCTGAGCGAGCAGCACCGGCTGGCGCAGCTGCTGATCCCAGCTGCGAAACGTCAGGCCCTCCCCCTTGAAGCCGGCGACGAGAAAGCCGTCCGATCGCAGATAGGTGCGTATTCCGGCGGGCGAGGTCTGTCTGCCCCGCATGACCGCGTTGCCGACGACGTTGACGGCAAGCCAGCCGCCATAGTCGCGCTCGGTCATCTCACGATGAGCGAACATCTGGAATCTGTTCTGCATCTGCAGGGCCGAGTAAGATTGGAAGGCCGGAGTCCAGGCCGTCGCCACCAGGCCCTGTGTCCCGACGACCGGGCGCGCGTCGAACGTGTTGTACGAAAGATAGTCTCCAAACAGATCCGTCTCGTCCGCCGCGAACAGGACATCGTAATTGGAGCCGATCTGGGTGGCGAGAGGCATCTGCGTTTGAATCTGCTGATAGCCGGTGTCGCTGCGGCGTGAGCCGGGATCGTAATCGTAACTTTTGGCGGCGACGACCCGGGCGCCGTAACGGGCGGCGGAGCGGCGAACGTCCGCGGCGTAGACCGCATCCTGCGGCGTCGGCCCCTGCAGGAGAAACCAGCGGCTCCAGCGTTTTTCGATCAGGAATTGCGCCAGCGCATCGGCCCGCATCGCCTGGTTCGGCAGGATGTGGAAGACGTTCGCGCGGCAATCCCGCTGCCGCAGGTTGTCATCCGTCGTCCTCATGTCGAGGATCAAGGCATGCTTCGCGGCGGGTGAGTCGGCGAGCTTCAGCAGATCGTCCGCACGCAGATCGGCCACGATGACCGCCGGTCCGGGCGCGAACACCTTGGCCGCCTGCGCCGCCACGTCGGCGCCCGCCGGAAGAGTCACGACATACAGCTTGAAATGCCAACCCAGGAACTTGCCGGTCGTGTTGATCTCGGAGGTGCCATCCTCGGCGCCGGCCAGCCCCAGGTCCTCGGGATTGGTCTCCAGGAGCGAGGGCATGATCCCGGGCCCGGGATACGCCTCACGGAGATAGACGATCGGGAAGGTGTGCGCGGCGGCGCCTGCCGCCGCGGCAGCCGGGAAGGGGCTGCTCACGCCGGCCAAGGCCAGCAGCAGCCCCAAGCTCGAGCGGCCCGTCGCCCGGTCATCCCCGGTCACTTGTAGTGGTGTTCCGGCGGACCGTCGTAGGCGGACCTGATCCAGGTGATGATCTTCCAGAGATCACCGTCGCTCTTGATCAGAGGACCCATCGACGGCATCGGAGCCGCGACATTCTCCAGGGCCTGGGTCTGATATCCGGCCGCCTGCAGCTTCGTCCGATCCCAGCGAGATCAGACGGAAGAGCGTGTCGTCATCGCCGCCGTAGATCCAGACACCATTGATGAGGGGCGGACACATCCCGCCGCCGCCGTTGCCGCCGTGACAGCCGTTGCAGCCGATATGCATGAACAGATCATGGCCGGCCGCGGCCATGGCCGCGTTGCCTTGATACGGATTGTGCAGCGATCCCTTGGGGGCCGAGGCGACGACCTGCAGCGGCGGCTTGCCCGTGATGGCAGAGCCCTTGCGCGCCGCCGGGGCTGCGGCCCCGGCGGGCGCGGCTGCGACGAGCCAACACCCTGCCGCCACCAGGGCCAGACTGGAAACGGCCACGCCGGCGAAGCGTCTCATCATGGTTTTCTCCGGTTGTCTCTGGATACCGTGGTCCGCCGCTCAGCGGCGAACGAGTAAATCGAGGATCCGTACGGCGCCGAGGTTGTCGTTCCTCGACCGCGATGTCGCGCGCGGTCTCGCCCGTCGCGGATTTCACATGTGGATCGGCGCCTGCCTGGACCAGCAGGGCGATCATCTGGGAATTGTCGTGCGCGGCCGCGATCATGAGGGCGGTGACGCCATCGGCGTCGACCGTATCCAACTTTGCCTTGTGCGCCAGCAGGGCACGCGCGATTTCCATCGGCCCATGCTGTTGCAGTATGCGCACCATGCTGTCGGATTCCGGCGGCAACTCGCTGGCGACGACCATGAGTGGCGTCAACCGATGTGTGCTGGCCGGAGCGTTCACGTCCGCGCCCGCCTCGATGAGCACATACGCGGCATCGAACTGCTGCTCTTCGATGGCGAGCGACAGGGGTGTGAAGCCGCGAGGCGCCCCCAACGCGATGGCTGCCCCATGGGCCAACAGAAGCTTTATCGCAGCGGCCTGATCACGCTGCACCGCGCCCATGAGCGGCGTCAACCCGTCGCCGTCGGGCTGATTGACTCTCGCCCCGTGCTTTACCAGAAGCTGCATCATCTCGATGCAGCCGGCGCGCGAGGCAGTCGTCAGCGCGGTCTCACCGAGATTGCTCCGTCCGTTGACATTGGCGCCTTTCGCCGATGAGATATCCGGCGCGGTCGACGTCATTGGCGATCACGGCATCGACGAACTCCTTGTTGACGCTCGACCCTTCCGCCAGCCACTGGTCGAGCTGCGCGCGCGAAACCGACCAATGCGTCGCCACGCTCTCGGTCTGGGCCGCGGACTGCATCATGTAGGTGCCGTGCGCCGGAAGGTCTCCCGGAACGACACAGTCGGCACACTGCACCAACGGCACGCCATACTTCCTTAGAATCCCTCGATCTCGGCCCGGTTCGCCCTGAGGGCGTCGTCGAGCGCGAACTTCAGCACCACGTCCTGTTTGGGTACGCCCAATCCCAGGCTGAATTCCATGGGCACGCTGCTGTCCATGAGATTGGTGGGCTGAATGGTGACGGGCGCACCTTTCATGGTCTGCACCCAGCCGGCCATGGGACCCCATGCGGCGGCGATGTCCAACCTGCCGTCGACCACCTCCTCTACCTGGTGCCAGGGCTGATGCGCCGGGACCCATTCCGTGTCGCTGGCCACCGGCCAAAGCTGCACGTTCGTGCGAATGCCGTGGTTCGCGAGCGCCTCACGCAGAGCGGAGATCTGGAATACGCCGACACGCAGCTGTTTCAGCCGGGCATCGTCCAGGCTCTTGATCGTGAGGTTTTCGCTGGTCCGCCAGACCAGCACGTAGCTGGTGCGGTAAATCGGCACCGTGGACAGCAGGTCATCATCATGATCCGGCATGTCGATCAGGATGTCGCATTCGTCGGCGGCACCGAATGCCTGGCTGACGATATCACCGTCATAAGAGCGCCAGAAGTAACTCAGTCGGGCGCCCATCGCTTTGGCGAGGACATCGAGAATCTTGTTTTCGTATCCCTCCTGAGCGCGGTCGGAGAGCGGCATGTTGCCCGGATCGGCGCAGACGCGCAGGGTGCGGAAGTGCGCGCTTGCCGCGGCCTGCTTGGCGGCGTTTATCTCCGCCCCGTCGAGCTGGTCGAAGTCCTTGCCCGTCCAGGGCCCCTGCAGGCCGGGCGCAGTGGCCGCGGAATTATTTGGGTTGTTGTCGGCAAAGGCGGGCGCCGCGAGAAGGGCGGCAGTCAACAGCACGGCCGCCGGCATCACGCAGCGGCTCGGTAGCTGCATCAAGGGCATTGCGTATCCTTGTCGGAGACGATCGTCTGGAACACCCCGCGCAGCTCGCGCTGCGCGGGGTCCAGATCACTCTATCACATCCGTGGAGCGTCTAATCCTGGAGACGGAACGTGTACACCTCGCCGCCCTGCGGAACCTCGTTGAGGTGCGTTGCCTTGGCCATCGCCGTTGCCCCGATCGCCCCATACTTGTCGTTGAGGTCGAGGCCGGCCGTCACCGGCAGCCCGATCCAGCCGCCTATGCCGGCCATGATGGACACGTACTGGTGTCCACCGATCGAGTAGGTGATGGGATTGCCGATGATTCCGGAGCCCAGTTTCCGTGACCAGAGGATGTGCCCGCTCTTGGAGTCGACCGCGCGGAAGTCACCACCCGTGCTGCCGTAGAACACGACGCCGCCGGCAGTGTTGAGGGTTCCGCCCCAGTTCGGGTACTTGTCGGGGATGTTCCACACCGTCTGCCCGGTCACGACGTTGAACGCCTTGATCCGGCCCGAGACGCCCGGCACTTCCTCATACATGTAGACGTTGGCAAAGACGTAGACCACGCCCTGTTGCAGACTGGTACGAGTCTGCGGCGTGTCCTGCATGCACCAGTTGTTGGTGGGCACGTAGAAGATCTGCGGATTGCTGGGATCGACCGATGCCGGCTGCTGATCCTTGCCGCCCATCGCCGACGGGCACGCCTGCGCCATCTGATTGACCATCAACGGCGAGTGCTCGGACACCTTCACCGGACGATCGGTCTTCATGTCGATCTTCTCCGCCCAGTTCACCGAGACGTACTTGTGCGCCTCCAGCAGGGTGCCGTCCGTCCGATCGAGAACGTACACGAAGCCGTTACGATCGAAGTGAACCAGCGTCTTGCGCTCCCGCCCGTCGATCTTCATGTTGACCAAAATGGGCTCGTTGACACCGTCATAGTCCCACTGATCGAACGGCGTCATCTGATAGACCCACGCCACCTTGCCCGTGTCCACGTTCCTGGCGAAGATGCTCATGGAGTACTTGTTGTCGTACTTGCCGCTGTTGCACGCTTCCTGGGTGGGCGGGTTCGCGCCGCAACGATAGGCCGGACTCCACAGTCCCGGATTGCCCGATCCGTAATACACCAGCTTGAGCTGCGGGTCGTAGCTGTACCACGCCCACGCCGCGCCGCCGCCGCGCTTCCACTCATCGCCGGGATAGGTCATGCCGATGTTGTGGCCGGCCGTGCCGTATTTCGGATTTGCCTTGTTGGTCTCGCTGGTGAGGCCGATGTCCTCGTCGGTGCCGTTGTCCCAGTATTTCCAGATCTGCTTGCCGGTCGCGAGGTCATAGGCTTCCACCCGTCCACGCGCTCCGAATTCGTCACCACCGAAGCCGACGATCACCTTGTCATTGGCGATCAGCGGTGCGTTGGTCACCGTCTCGCCGGCGTCCGGGTAGGCATGCTTGACCTGCCAATCCACCGCTCCCGTCCTCGCGTCCAGCGCGATGAGATAACCATCGAGGGTGTTGAAGAGGACCTTGCCCGCGGCATAGTTCAGACCGCGATTGACCGTATCGCAGCAGGCGCGCGGCACGGCCGAAAGGTCGCGATCGGTCTTCTTCAGGTAGTTCCACACCTCGACCGGATGATCCGGGTCCGAGAGGTCCAGCGCTTGCACGATGTTCGGCCACGCGCTGACGAAGTACATCATCGGCTTGCCGTCGACGTCGACGACGATCGGTTGCCCTTCGTGACCTCGCAGCGCACCGCTCGACTGCGACCAGATCATTTCGAGATGCTTGACGTTGGATGGAGTGATCTGCTTGAGAGCGCTATGCCGATCGAGCCAGAAATTCTGACCCATCGACGGCCACAGGTTGGCGTTTGCGCTCGCGTGCATCTCCTCGGCATCCGATCCTGTTTGCGCGAATGCGGTTCCGCAGGCCAAGCCCGCCGCCAAGAGGATGGCGGCCGGCGTCAGTACCCTGCGCCAATTGGATAATTTCATATGTCCCCCTTTTGTGAGACTGCCGCCCGGGCGGCGGTCAAAGATCGAAACAGATAGCTCATATCTCCTCCAAATTCTTGGTTCTTCGGAAATACGGTCGATTCCCACGCTCCTCCACGAAAGACAACGGGGGGAAGCGACGCCTTCCAAGGCGGACATCTTTTCGCACGCATGTCGGGCACGGTTGCGTTGTCGGGCGCTATCAATACACCCGGCGATACCGGCCTGCAACCGCAAACCCGGCGCGGATGCACCCGCGCGAATCAGCGCCCGAAATGAACCGCTCGAGTGTGTCAGCAATGGAACGCCATGTCTCTTTCACGAGACCTGACATTACGCGTCTGTAAGGTTGAGGAGCGCGCCGCGGGAACGGCAATCCCTAACGCGCAGCCGCGACGGCGGCAGCGCTCGCCGCCAGCTTCAGCGTCACCGCGGGGCGGGCAAGAGCAGGCAACAGCAGAACGGGCCGTGCCCTTGCCGTCCCTGTGCGTCGCCCCCAGCCCAGCCAGCGCCCCGGCAATGGACCGTGCGCCCGCTCCCAAATGCCCCGGCCGTTCCCTTGCGCATGAGGAACCGTGCTATGTTTACAGAGTTTTACCGGCCACCCTCGTGGAGCCCCCGACCACCATGCCTGCCAGCCCCTCCCCACCGAACTCCGCGTCCCCCGTCGCCGCTGAGGCGCCGCTGATCTGGACGAATATCTCACTGTTTTTATTGACTTTTCTGGCAGCCGTAGTGCTGGTCCCGTGGTACGGCCTGACGCACCACCTTTCCGTGGGAGCCTGGATGCTTTTCGGCGTCCTCGTGATCGCCAACGAGATGTCCATCACCGCCGGCTATCACCGGCTGTGGGCGCACCGCGCGTACGACGCCCACTGGAGCCTGCGCCTGCTCTTTGTGATCTTCGGCACCATGGCGCTGCAGAACAGCGCCTGGGCGTGGTGCAGCGGCCATCGCCGCCATCACCTCAACGTCGATGACCTCGATCAGGACCCCTACTCGGCTCGGCGCGGCTTCTGGTTCTCGCACATCGGCTGGATGGTGCGGGAGTACCCGAGCGGCCGCGAGGACTTCAGCAACATTCCCGATCTGCGGCGCGACCGTATGCTCGCCTTCCAGCATCGGCATTACGTACCGATGGTCCTGGCGACGAACTTCGGGCTGCCCCTTGCGGCCGGTTGGCTGCTCGGAGATCTCTGGGGCACCTTGCTGCTCGCCGGCGTCCTGCGGCTGGTGGTCAGCCATCACTTCACGTTCTTCATCAATTCACTGGCACACATGTGGGGCGAGCGGCCTTATACCGAAGAGAACACGGCGCGCGACAATCCGGTGCTGGCCGTGCTCACCTTCGGCGAGGGTTACCACAATTTCCATCACCAGTTCGCGCACGACTACCGTAACGGCGTGCGCTGGTGGCAATGGGATCCGACCAAGTGGCTGATCGCGAGCCTGCAGTGGGTCGGGCTGACGCGACGCCTGAAGCGCACGCCGGTGTTCCAGATCCAGCGGGCGTTGCTCCTGATGCAGTTCAGCCGCGCGCAGATAAAGCTCGCGAGCCTGCCAGCCGCGGCGGCGCCATCGCGGGTGACCGAGCTCACGCAGCGGGTGGCGCACGAATACGACACCTTCCTGGCCGCGGTCGCGGAATGGGCCAAGGTGAAGGAACAGTGGCTGGAGGAGAAGAAGCGCGTCGTCATCGAGCACTGGGACCACTCTGGTTTCCAGCAGCAGCTGAAGGAGCTCGAGCGGCGGCTGCAGCTGCAGCGGCGCAGGCTGCGGCGTGCTGCAAGCGCAGCTGGCCTGATCGGCGAGGTCCCCCGTGGGACGCATTTTCGAAGTCCGCAAACACACGATGTTTGCGCGCTGGAACCGCATGGCGAAGCAGTTCGCCCGCATCGCCAAGGACATCACCATGGCGGTGAAGTCCGGCGGCCCCGACCCTTCATCGAACCCGACGCTGCGCCGCGTGATTCAGAACGCGCGCGCCGTCAACATGCCGAAAGACAAGATCGAGGCGGCGATCAAGCGTGCCTCGGGACGAGATGCGGCCAACTACCATGAAGTGCACTACGAGGGATACGCTCCCCACGGCGTCGCACTCCTGGTAGAAGCCGCGACCGACAATCCCACGCGCACCGTCGCGTCCGTACGCAATATCGTCACGAAACATGGCGGTAATCTCGCTACCACAGGCAGCGTCGGCTTTCTCTTCAAGCGGATGGGAGTCTTCCGCCTCGACCCGGCGGGCATCGACCAGGATGACCTCGAGCTCTACCTGATCGACCACGGGCTCGAGGAGATGGGCGAGAGCAGCGGCGAGAAGGGTGAGCCGCAGCTGGTCATCCGCGGCGCCTTTGCCGATTTCGGCAAGCTGCAGGAGGCCCTGGAGGCACGCGGCATCACGCCGCTCTCCGCGGAGCATGAGTACATCTGCACCGTGCCCACGGAGCTGCCCGAGGATCAGGCGACGGAAGTCCTCGCCCTGATCGACAAACTGGAGCAGGACGAAGACGTCCAGAAAGTCTTCCATACGCTCGTTTAGCGCTGGATCCCGGCATCCTGCCCGGCCCAGCGCGGTTTCGAGCAACGCCGAAGCGGCTCAGCTTTGGTTTTTTTGCTCGAAACTCCGCCACCTGCGGCGGCGCGGCACCCTCCGTGTGCCTGATTTCGAAGTGAGCGCTATAACCTAGGGATGGGGTTGTCCGGGCGGCGGCGCGGCGGGGCGCGGCGCTTGCATCGGGGACATCGCGGCGGCCGGCTTCGGTGGCGCGACACTCATCAGATCGACGTCGAATATCAGCATCGCTCCCGGCGGGATCGGCGCACCCATCGGCGGGCTGAGATCGTAGGCGAGCTGCGGCGGGATGAAGAGCTTGTACTTCGCGCCGGGCTTCATCAGCTGCAGCGCCTCGTTCCAGCCCGGGATCACATGACCGACCTCGAAGGTTGCCGGCTGGCCGCGCTTGTAGGAGCTGTCGAACTCAGTACCATTGAGCAGCGAGCCGCGATAATTGACGGTCACGGAGTCGCCCATTTTCGGCGCGGTGCCCTGCCCCGCCTTCAGCACTTCGTATTGCAGGCCGCTGGCGGTGGTGACAACACCCTTCTTCTTGCCGTTGCGGACCAGAAACGCATGCGCCGCGGCATGGTTCTTGTTGCCGGCGCTGGCGCGCGCGGCGACGATCAGCGAGCGGATCTCGACCTGATTCTGCTGCCCGAAGGAGGCTCTTGCCGCTCAGCCCATCGCGCAGGCCCTCCATCAAGCGCGGCGTCGAGACATCGGTCGGCTGCACGGCTGCCCGGCGAAGGCTCTCGCCCATCGAGAGCCCGAGGCTATAGCTCCCTTGGGATTTCGTCTGCGCCGGCGCTCAGAGGCTTCGCCGGCTGCGCGGGGACGGTCATCCCCTGGGCAAAGGCCAGGCTGGTGCAGGCGAGCAGGGCGGCGGCAGCGGCGCGGCCGATCGGGTCGTGGTTCGGGCGACAACGTGTTTCATCCGGGGATTGTATATTGGCCGGCCGCGGGCTGCGGCTCTTTCGGGAATCACCCCTTGATCGTCATCCGCCAACTCTGCCGCAGCTTCAATGAAGGAACCGGCTACGCACCGGGTACTCGATGGAGTCGATGCCAGCATCCGCGCCGGCGAGGTGGTCGCGATCGTGGGCCGCAGCGGCTCCGGCAAATCGACGCTGCTGAATATAGTGAGCGGGATCGATCACGCCGACAGCGGCGAGGTCGCGATCGCTGGCCGGATCATCACTGCCATGCAGGAACCGGAGCGCACGCTGTTTCGGCGCGTCCATCTCGGGTTCGTGTACCAGTTCTTCAATCTCATACCCTCGCTCGACGTCGAAGAGAATGTGCGCCTCCCTCTCGAGCTCAACGGGATTCGCGGCGCCGCGGCCCGCAGTCGCAGCGCCAGCATCCTCGCCGAGGTCGGGCTGGGCGACAGGTTGCACAGCGCGGTCGACCGGCTGTCAGGCGGCGAGCAGCAGCGAGTAGCGATCGCCCGTGCGCTGGCGCATCAGCCGGCCGTGCTGCTGGCCGACGAGCCGACGGGGAACCTGGACGAGGAGACAGCATCGCAGGTACTGCATCTGCTGCTCACCGCGAGCAAATCGCGCGGCACGACGCTCATCATCGTGACTCACGACGCGTGGCTGGCGCGCAGCGCGGACCGCATTCTGGAGCTGCACGAGGGAAAACTGGACACCGCGCATACTCCCGCGCGCCGCAGCGGCATCAGCTGATGCCGGGCCCGGCGCCTACACTATGGGCCGCCAGCCTGCGCCATTTCCTGCGCCAGCCGGCGCAACTCGCGCTGGCGCTGGTGGCTCTCGCGGCCGGCGTGGCCACGATCGTGGCCGTCAACATCGCGACCGCCAGCTCACGCCGGGCATTCGAGCTGTCGATGCGGGCGGTCAACGGCCCTGCCACTCAGGTCATCACCGGGGGACCGCAGGGTCTCGATGAGGCGCTCTATGTGCAGGCTCTTCAATGACGCCCCACTGAGCAGCAACCCACAGCCCGTCTTCGCCCCCGAAGTGAGCGGCTATGTCACCGTTGCCGGCCGCGTAATGCAGCTCGTGGGGGTGGATCCGTTCGCCAACGCAGACCTGGATGGGCCGAACGAAGGCATCACGGCAGGCGGCGGCGGCGATACGCTGACCGGGCTGCGACATTGGTTTCTCGAGCCCGGTGCGGTCGTTCTGCCTGCCGGCGCCGCCCAGCAGTTGGGATTGAAAGTAGGCGCGCCGCTGACCATCGATGTTGGCGGTGTACGGCAGCGGGCCACCCTCATCGGCCTCCTGCGCGGCGACCGGGCCGGCGATGCGACGCTGCTGCTCACCGACATCGCACAGGCTCAGGAGTGGTTGCGTCTGGCGGGCCGTCTCACTCGTATCGATGTCAGGATGCCGCGCGGGCCCGCGGGACGGGCGGCGCTCGCCGAGCTGCGGCGCAAGCTGCCTCCCGGGGTGCGCCTCGAGCAGGCAGCCGGCCAGGTGCGCGCGACACTCGACATGACGAGCGCCTTCTCCACCAATCTGACGGCGATGAGCCTGCTGGCGCTCCTCGTCAGCGCGTTGCTCATCTATGGCGCCGTCAGCTTCACCGTGATCCAGCGCAGGCGCAACATCGCGGTTCTGCGGGCGATCGGCGCGACCCGCCGGGAAATCCTGACGATCGTGCTCAGCGAGGCGGCCGCGCTCGGGACGGCCGGAGCCGGGCTCGGCGTACTCCTCGGGCTCGCGGTCGGCCACGGGCTCGTCCGCCTGGTGTCGCAGACGGTCAACGATCTCTACTATGTCGTCGCGGTCCAGCAGGTTGCCCTGCCCGCCGGGGCTGTCTTCGAGGCGCTCGGCGCCGGCCTCGGCACCGCGCTGGTGGCGAGCCTTCTGCCCGCGCTCGAGGCCGCCGGCAGCCTGCCGCAGCTCGGACTCAGACGCTCCGCGCTCGAAGGCCGCGCCGCGCTCGTAGCCTCGCGGCTCTCCTGGCTCAGTCTGGCGTTCGCCCTCGCGGCGTGCGGCCTGATCGCAGGATCCGGCCGCAGCGTGCTCGCCGGTTTCGCGGCGCTCTTCATGCTCCTCCTGGGTGTCGCGGCACTGACGCCTTCGGTGTTGCGTGCTCTGGCGAGACTCGCAGCGAAAGCACTCGCGCGCGTCAGCTCCGTGGGGCGCCTCGCCCTGGAGGATGTCGCCGCCTCCCTCAGCCGCACGGGTGTCGCAGTGGCAGCGCTCGGCATGGCGGTCGCAGCGATGATCGGCGTGTCGATCATGGTGGAAAGTTTTCGGGTATCTCTGCGCGATTGGCTCACCCAGACGATGCGCGCGGATCTCTATGTTGCGGCACCAGGCCCGGGCGTTGGACGTCCGGAACGGCGGATCGAGCCCGCTGTGCTGCAGGCGTTGCTCGCAACACCAGGCATTGCCGACCACAGCTCGAACCGCTCCGTGGTCGTGCACTCATCCCGTGGCGACATCGCTCTCGATGCTCTGCACCTCGCGCCTGGCAGTTATGCCGGCGTCGATGTGACCACGGGGGACCCGCGAACCGTTTGGTCAGCTTACGCCGACGGCGCCCTGCTCCTGTCCGATTCTCTCGCGTGGCGTCTGCATCTGCGGCCGGGCGAGCACCTCTCACTGGCCACCGTGTCGGGACCGCATGATTTCCCGATCGCCGGCATCTACCACGAGTATGGCAGTGGGCTCGGCAGCGCCATGATCGACCTCGACGTCTATCGCCGGCTGTGGCATGACGATGCCATCACGGCAATCGGCTTGTACCTCGCGCCGGGCGTCACCGCGGCGCAGGAGATCCCCCGTCTCCGAGCCGCGGCCGGCGGCAGGCAGGCGTTGCTGATTCGATCCAACGCCGACATCCGCGCCATCTCGCTCGCCATCTTCGACCGGACGTTCATCATCACCCGGGTGCTCTACTGGCTGGCGGCCGGAATCGCGGCGATCGGCCTGGTGAGCGCGCTGCTGGCGTGGGAGCTGGACAGAAAGCGCGAGCTCTCCGTGCTGCGCGCGCTCGGGCCTGACTCCCCGCGGCGCGGCGACACTCGTGGCCGCCCAGACCGTCTTCATGGGAGGCGCGGCGTTGCTCGCCGCCATCCCGGCCGGCCTCATCATCGCGGTGGTGCTCACCAAGGTCGTGGACAGGCGCGCGTTCGGTTGGCACATCGAGATGCATCTGCGCGGCGCTCAATTCCTCAACGCGCTGGCGCTGGCGCTGGCCGCGGCGCTTCTGGCGGCCCTGTATCCGGCATGGCGTGCGGCCGTGGGACCGATCGCGGCCGAAATGCGGGAGGAGTGACGGTGCGCTCGGCGGCTATTGCGACGATCGCGGCGATTGCCGCGGCGGCCATGACGCTTGCGGCGCATGCCGTTGGTTTGCAGCAGCCCGCGTTCGCACAGGCGCTGGCACCGCGGCCGCTCGAGTTTCCGCGGGATCAGGGTCCCCATCCGGATTATCGCCAGGAATGGTGGTACTTGACGGGCAACCTGGATGCAGTCGACGGCGAGCGCTTCGGGTTCGAGCTGACCCTCTTCCGCTTCGCACTGGCGCCGGGCACGTCGTGGGCTCTCAAACCGGCGCAGGCGCTTCCGCGTGGCGCACGCGTCAGCTCTATCTGGGGCACTTCGCCGTCACCGATGTCGCCCGACACAGATTCCGTTTCGCCGTGAAGCGGGCACGCGGGGCGCTCGGGCTCGCCGGCGCGCGGGCGAACCCGTTCCGCGCCTGGGTCGGTAACTGGCAAATCGGCCAGGGCACGTTGGAGGCAGACGGCCAGGGCTACGCCCTATCGCTCGCCGCGCAACCGCTGCTGCCCCCGGTCCTCAACGGCGAGCGCGGGTTGAGTCGCAAGTCAGGCGAACCGGGGAATGCGACCTATTACTACTCCATACCGCGCGTTGCCGTGCAGGGGACGATCGTGGCCGACGGCCGGCCACTGCACGTGCACGGCCTGGCGTGGCTGGACCGGGAATGGGGCAGCGGCCGCCTCGGGCCGCAAGAGGTTGGCTGGGATTGGTTCGGCCTGCAGCTCGGCGATGGCTCGTGCCTCATGTTCTATTTCCTGCGCGACCGCGGGGGCGTCGAAGATCCCTACAGCGCGGGAACCTGGGTCGACTCCGCGGGCCACCCCCGACCGCTGTCCCGGGGCGATGTTCGCGTGCAGGTGTTGGACTACTGGACGGACGCGGGCGGCACCCGCTATCCGTCGCGCTGGCGGCTGGTCGCGCCGGCAGCCGGCCTCGACATAACCGTTCACCCGGTGCTCGCGGATCAGGAGCTCGTGACCTCCCCGAGGTATTGGGAAGGAGCGGTCGATGTATCCGGCACGCGCGCCGGACGGCCAATCACCGGACGCGGCTACGTTGAATTGGTGGGATACGCCGGAACGGCGGCCGGAGCAGCCGCAATCAGATGACGCCCCCACGAGACGAACCGTTTTTCACGGCCAGCAGGAACAGCCGCGGGAAAGCCAACAGCACGTTGCCAGCAGCCAGCGGGGGATGAGCAGCGGCGATGCTGGCCGTGTAGCTGGCAATGAATTCCTTGCGCTCCGCCTCGGAAAGCGGGTCGAGGAAGGGTCGCAGACCAGTGGAGCGGACGAACTCAACGATAGCGGCGGCGCCAGGAAGTACATGATGGTAAGTGGTGCGCCAGATATCGACCCGCGCCGCCAGTGGCCGCAACGCGTCGTAGTAGACGCCTGCGGGCGGCAGCGGATCACGCGCCGCGCCGGCGAGGCGTTCGCTCCATCGTCCCGCAAGCGCCGTTTCGCGCATCAGTCGATGCGTCGGCTCTGACATGTTGTCGGGCATCTGCACGGCGAGAGTGCCTCCAGCCGGCAAAGCCGCCAGGACGCGCGGCAGTTGCTCGAGATGACGTGGCACCCACTGATAGCTGGCGTTTGCAAACACCAGGTCGACGTTCGCGTCCGGTACCCAGTCATTCGCATTCGCGAACTCGAAGCGCACCTGCGGCAGGCGCCGGCGCGCTTCCTCCAGCATCGCCGGGGAGTTGTCGACGCCGATCACCACCGCCGCCGGATAGCGGCCCGTGAGCAGTTCCGTGGAATTCCCCGGTCCGCATCCGACGTCCACGATCTTTCGCACGCCATCGGGGCGCACCTGTGCGAGCAGATCGCGCGCCGGACGAGTTCGCTCGTCCTCGAACTTCAGATAGCTCGCAGGCGACCAGTCCGTGGAGCTCAACGTCCCGCCTCACGCGCCCGCCGCTCGCGCTCCTGCTGCTGCCGCTCGCGATGCGCATGACGTTCCGTGGTCATCCACACCACCACATCCCACGCGTTGTGGATACCGATGAAGAGCAGCAGCAACACCGCGCCGCTCACCACATAGAGCGATGTTGGTACCGCGTACCGCAACGTGAAGCCTGTGGTCAACAGCGCCAGATACGCGATCATCGGGAGCACGACATTCCAGCCCCAATCGGAGCTGAACGGCTTGTAAGCGCCTGCCGAGAACCCGAGCATGCGGCTGAGCAGAGAGCGGCAGTAAAGCAGTCCGGCGGCGCCTGTCAGGCCGAGCAGGATCGCGAGCGAGAATGCCGTCTGGCCCGGAATGCACAGCAACGCCGACACCCACAGTGCGGCAGCGAAATGCACCGCCGTCGGAGTGATGAAGACGCGGGTGCCGGTGAGGCGGGTCGACGCCGAGGCGGTATCTTCGCCGCGCTCCGCCGAGATGGTGATGACGACGAAAGTCAGTCCCGTGAGCGCGCCGGCCGACGACCCCACGAGGGTATAAAAGCCCTGCCAATCGGCCAGGGCCAGTGCCTGAGTCAGGGAGGAGTCTGGCATGGATGGATTCTACCGTGTGGTGGTGATGGTCAGCACCGGCTGTTGGGGCGGCGGCACCGTCGTGTAGAGTGTCTCGTGCCCGCCCCTCGGGGTGGCGCCGATCCAGACGTACCCGGGGTTGGCGACGCGGATATCGTAACGGATGGTATTGCCATCGCGGCTAGCTGAGCCTTCGATCCGGGCCGGTCGGTCGACATAGACCAGCATCAGCACCCGGTGTGACCTCGCATCCATCCAGTCCATCCTGCCCACGGGCTCGATGCCATCGCGCTGCAGGGCGACGGGTGTCAGCCGCGCGAGACGCGCATCGCGAGGCGTGATCTTCATGATGCGGAGCTCGAAGTCGGTAGGCGCGAGCGAGCGCGCGAGGTAGTCCTGCGAGCGATTGAGATCGAGGGTGAAGGCGCTCGGCGTCAGGCTCACGGGCGCGACGAATGCGCCGGTGTTGGGCGAGCCGTACAAATCGCCCACGATGTAGGGAAAGATCAGCCGGTAGCCGCCAGCGGGTGGTGGTCCGATGACCTGGATCGAGGAGTGAATCACCCAGCCGGGATGGGGCCCGCGGCCGCAGCCCGGCAATAGCGCAACGAGCAGAGCGAGGATGCCGGCTTGGCGCCAATCAAGGAGGATTTGACGGCGCAGCCTCTGTACCTTGCGGCAGCGGACTCGCCTGCGCGCCCGTCCCCGGATTCGCCGCTGACGGCGCCGACACCGGCGCAGCCGTTGGCGCCGCAGGCTGGGTCATTTGCGGCGGCGTGGCGGTGATGATCGCGCGAAACTGCTGCAGTTTCTGCTTGATGACGCTGGCGTTCTGCGGCCCCATGCGGATCAGCAGCTTCTGCCCCGCGGGCAGCCCCTCGAGCTTGGCATCCGAGAACTGATAGAACACCTTCGGCCGCACGACAGAGATCGGGCCCGGTACATCCGGGGTGGCCAGCAGACTGTCGATTGCGAGCACCATGCGGTCGTTGAAATATTTGCCCGGGTAGCCCAGGTTCTCGTACGCCTGTTGGAAGAGCGGGTACAGGCGGAAATAGATGTCCGCCAGCTGTTTCGGGTCCATTGCGCTCACGGCCTGCATGACCGGCGCATAGCGCGCGTAGTTCTGAGCGCTGAGAATCGACTGGCCGGCCTGGGTGTCGACCGCGGTGTCGCCGGCAGTCGGCTGCACCGGGCGCAACTCCGCCGCGACCTTCTTGCGCGGCAAGTTGTCCACCGTCACCACGACATCGCGGACGATCTCGTGCGGTACCAGGAACTTGATAATCGCCGGCTTGCCGAGGAGCCCCGTCAGCGCGTCACGGACGACGGGGTCGCTCTGATCCAGCGGCGGCAGCGGCGCCTGCTGCTGCCCAGCTTCGGACGGGATCGGATGCTGGATAGCGGGGACCGGGGGCGGCGCGGCCGGCGGCGCGACCGCCGTAGGGGGTACCGGCTTTGCCCGCGCGGGAGAGTAAAAGCGGTAGTAGACCCCGATGGCGATGGCGGCGGCGATGACGATTCCGGCCGACCACCAGATGGCTTTGTCCCGGAACGACTCCTCCGGGTCAGTCGCCTTGTTCCACATCCAGCGGCTCTCCGCGCAGTGACGAATCGAGATACTCTACTCTGATCGCGTTCGGATCGCACTTGAGCGTCGCCCGCGCTTCATACCCATGCCGCAAGTCTTTCAGCCAGCCTTTCACCCTGCCGTCAAACGCTGGCTCGAGCGCGCCTTCGAGGCGCCGACGCCGGCGCAGGAGCTCGCCTGGCCGGCAATCCAGGACGGCCGCCATACGCTCATTGCCGCGCCAACGGGCTCCGGCAAGACACTCGCCGCGTTCCTGGCCGCGATCGACCTGCTGGTACGCGAGGCACTGGAGCATGGCGCACTGCGGGACGAGACGTACATCGTCTACGTCTCGCCGCTGAAGGCGCTTTCCAACGACATCCGCCGCAACCTCGAGGCGCCTCTCGCCGGCATCCGCGACGAGCTGCGCGCGCTGGGTCTGCCCGACGTCGAGATCCGCACCTTCGTACGGACCGGCGATACGCCACAGCACGAGCGGCAGAGCATGCGCCGGCGTCCGCCGCACATCGTGGTCACCACTCCGGAGTCGCTCTACATCCTCCTCGGCTCGGAGTCGGGACGCGCCATGCTCACGAGCGTGCACAGCGTCATCGTCGATGAGATCCACGCGATGGTCGGCAGCAAGCGCGGCCTGCACCTCGCGCTGTCCCTCGAGCGGCTCGAGGCCCTCGCCGGTCGCCGCTTGACACGCATCGGACTCTCGGCAACCCAACGTCCGATCGAGGAGGTTGCGCGTTTTCTGGTGGGCACCCGCCAACTGCGCGCCGACGGCGGCGCCGACTGCACCATCGTCGATATCGGCCACGTCCGCCACCGCGACCTGCAGATCGAGGTGCCGCCGGCGCCGCTCGAAGCGGTCATGTCGGGCGATGTCTGGACACAGGTGTATGACCGTCTTGCAGAGCTGGCGGGCGAGCATCGTACGACGCTGATCTTCGTCAATACGCGCCGACATGCGGAACGCGTTGCACGCCATCTGTCGGAGCGCCTCGGCGAGACTCTGGTCACGGCCCACCACGGCAGCATGGCGAAGGAGCTGCGGTTCGCCGCCGAATCGCGCCTGAAGAGCGGCGAGCTCAAGGCTCTGGTCGCCACCGCATCGCTGGAGCTCGGCATCGACATCGGCGACGTGGACCTGGTCTGTCAGCTCGGCTCGCCGCGGTCCATCGCCGCCCTGCTGCAGCGCGTCGGCCGCTCCGGACACAGCCTGGGCGGCACGCCCAAAGGCAGGCTTTTCCCGTTGTCCCGCGATGATCTCATCGAGTGCGCGGCGTTGCTCGACTGCGTGCGGCGCGGGGAGCTCGATCGCTTGCGCATGCCGGCCAGGCCGCTCGACGTCCTGGCGCAGCAGATCGTGGCGGAAGTCGCGGCGCGCGAGTGGGACCTCGATGGGCTCTTCGCCCTGCTGCAACGCGCCTACCCCTATCGCGAACTGCTGCGCACCGAGCTGGACGATGTCGTCCGGATGCTTGCGGACGGCTTCACCACGCGACGCGGCCGCCGCGGCGCCCTCATCCACTACGATGCCGTCAACCGCAAAGTGCGTGGCCGGCGCGGCGCGCGTCTCACCGCGCTGACTTCGGGCGGAACGATCCCCGACACGGCCGACTACACCGTTTTGCTGGAGCCGCAATCCCAGCCTGTCGGCACGATCAACGAGGACTTCGCCGTCGAGAGCCTGCAGGGCGATGTCTTCCAACTGGGCAACACCTCCTATCGCATCCTGCGCGTGGAACAGGGCACGGTCCGGGTGGAGGATGCGCACGGCCAGCCGCCCTCGATCCCTTTCTGGCTCGGTGAGGCGCCCGGGCGGACGGACGAGCTGTCGCAGGGTGTCTCGCGCCTGCGCGGCGAGATCGAGCAGCGACTCGCTGGCGACGGCGGTCTCGAGGGCGCGGTGCGCTGGCTGCAGAACGAGGTCGGCATCGCCGGCCCCGCCGCGGTGCAGGCCGCGGGCCATCTCGCCGCCGGGCGCGCCGCTCTCGGCACGCTGCCGACGCTGCAGACGATCGTTCTCGAGCGCTTCTTCGACGAGGCCGGAGGGATGCAGCTGGTCATCCACTCGCCCTGCGGCAGCCGCGTCAACCGCGCCTGGGGGCTGGCACTGCGCAAGCGCTTCTGCCGCTCCTTCAACTTCGAGCTGCAGGCGGCGGCGACCGAGGATGCCATCGTGCTGTCGCTCACCACCGCGCACAGCTTCGAGCTCGAGGAGGTCGCGCGCTACCTTCATTCCAACACCGTGCGTCCGCTCCTGGTGCAGGCGCTGTGCGCGGCGCCGATGTTTCCCGCCCGCTGGCGCTGGAGCGCGGCGATCGCGCTCGCCCTGCCGCGGTTTCGCGGCGGCCGCAAGGTGCCGGCGCCGCTGGCGCGCATGGCGGCCGAGGACCTCCTCGCGTCGGTGTTTCCCGACCAGGTGGCGTGCGCCGAGAATCTCACGGGCGAGCTCGAGATCCCCGATCATCCGCTCGTGCGCCAGGCCATCCGCGACTGCCTGGAGGAGGCGATGGATATCGACGGCTTCGAGGCGCTGCTGCGCGGACTCGAGAGCGGTGCCGTCGCGGTGGTTGCGCGCGATCTCACCGAGCCGTCGCCTCTCGCCCTGGAGGTGTTGTCGGCGCGGCCCTATGCGTTCCTCGATGACGCCCCGCTGGAAGAGCGGCGCACCCAGGCCGTGTTGAGTCGCCGCTGGCTGGACCCGGAGGCCGCCGGAGACCTCGGCGCCCTCGACCCGTCCGCCATAACCCGCGCGCGCGCGGAGGCATGGCCCGACGCGGCGGATGCCGATGAGCTGCACGATGCCTTGTGTTGGCTCACGTTCATGACCGAGACCGAGATGGCCAAGCGCGCGGACTGGACCGATTGGGCCACGAGCCTCGCCGCCGGCCGCAGGGCTGCGCGCCTGCGCTGCGGCGGCGCCAGGCTCTGGGCCGCCGCCGAGCGCCTGCCGCTGCTGCAGGCGGTTCTGCCGGGTGCG
The DNA here is from genome assembly GCA_963726045.1 of uncultured Pseudomonadota bacterium. Taxonomy (GTDB): domain Bacteria; phylum Pseudomonadota; class Gammaproteobacteria; order Steroidobacterales; family Steroidobacteraceae; genus 13-2-20CM-66-19. The sequence continues at coordinate 419,728 of CAVSAZ010000003.1, read as the reverse complement.
CGGCCGGAGCCGCCCATCGAAGCACCGGCCCAATACTTGAGGCCATGGACCGAGGACGAGGCGCTGCTCGAGATCGCGCGGGGACGCCTCCAGGGCCTGGGCCCGGTGTCCGCTGCAGCCCTGGGGGCACCGATCGGCATCGCCTCCGGCCGCATGGCAGCGGCGCTCGCGGCATTGCAGACCGAAGGCTCGGTGATGCACGGCCGTTTCACTGCCGAGGCGCCGGAGGACGGAGAATGGTGCGAGCGCGGACTGCTGGCGCGCATCCATCGCTACACCGTGAAGCGCCTGCGCGCCGAGATCGAGCCGGTCGAGCCACGCGATCTGCTGCGGTTCCTGCTCGAGTGGCAGCGAGCCGCACCGCCGGCGCGCATGGAGGGGCCCGACGCTGTTGCCGCGGTGCTCGCGCAGCTCGAGGGTTTCGAGGCGCCAGCGGCGGCCTGGGAGACGGAGATCCTGCCGGCGCGCATCAACGAATACGACCCCGCCTGGCTCGACGAGCAGTGTCTCGCCGGCCGCTTCGTCTGGGCCCGGCTCGCACGCCGCAAAGCTGAATCCGGACCCACGGCGGGCCCGGTCCGCGCTACGCCCATCGCACTGCTCGGCCGGCGGCACCTGCGCGCCTGGGCGGCGCTGGCGGGGCCCGTGGATGCCGGCGCGCCGACAGCGAAGGCCCGCGGCGTGTTGCAACACCTCGGCGCTCACGGCGCTTCGTTCTTCGACGAGATCGTCGAGTCTTCGGGACTCCTGCCCTCGCAGGCAGAGGAAGGACTGGCCGAGCTCGTCGGGCTCGGCCTGGTCAACTCCGACAGCTTCGGCGGCCTGCGCGCGCTGTTGGTCCCGTCCGATCGCCGCAGATCCGCCAATGGCCTGCGCCGTCGTCGCCGGGCGCTCTTCGGCATGGATTCGGCCGGGCGCTGGGCGCTCGTGCGCCGCGAGCAGACGGCCGTCACCAACGGCCGCACCGACCCCGAGACCGTTGAGCTCGTTGCTCGTGGATTGTTGCGGCGCTGGGGGGTCGTCTTCTGGCGTCTGATCGCCCGCGAGGCCGATTGGCTGCCGCCCTGGCGTGAGCTCCTGTTCTGCTATCGCCGCCTGGAGGCGCGCGGCGAGATCCGCGGCGGCCGCTTCGTCGCCGGGCTCTCGGGCGAGCAGTTCGCCGCGCCCGAGGCGGTGGGACTGCTGCGGGACGTGCGCCGCCGTGAGCGCTCCGGGGAGTGGGTGTCGCTGTCCGCCGCCGATCCGCTCAACCTCCTCGGCCTCCTGACACCAGGCACACGGTTACCCGCGCTCGCGGGCAACAGGATTCTCTACCGCGACGGCGTGCCGCTCGCCACGCTGGCCGGCGCCGAGGTGCGCTTCCTCGAGACACTGGATGCGGCCGCGCAGTGGCAGGCGAAGAACGTGTTACTGCGGCGGCACGTGCCCGCCGCTCTCGCCGACATCAGCTGACACCCGTCCGAAGCGATAGAAGAGCGTCCGCCTGACGTCCTGCTGTTGCGCCAGCTCCCAGGCGCGCAGCAGATCCCGCCAGCTGAGATAACCTACCAGCTTGGAGTCGCCGCGGGATACGACCGGAACGTGCCCCGCGTTCGTCGTGACCATGCGGGTGATCACACCCTCGAGATATTCATCCGGGTGCGCCAGCGGCACGGTAGTGCCGACGAGCAAAGCGCCGATGACCGACTCCGGCGGCTTGCCGGCGCGCAGCCACGACTGCACCACAGGCGGGTCGACGACACCGAGTACCCGGCGTTCCTCGTCGATGACCGGAAAGCTGGGGTGGCGCGTCTCCGGGGCGGCGAGAAACGCCAGCGCCTGTTCCAGGGTCATGTTGGCCGGAAGCGTCTGCACGTCTCGAGTCATCACTTCGCTCACGGTCGCCAGCGCGAACGGATCGACCCGATACTCGCGCAGCAGGTGATGACCGCGCCGCGCGAGCTTCTCCGTCAGGATGGAGCGCTTGAGCAACAGCACCGTCACCAGGTGCGCGGTGATGCAGGCAGTCGCAAGCGGCAGCAGCACGTGCGTGTTGCCCGTCACCTCGACGGCGAAGAACGTCGCGGTGAGCGGCGAGCGCATGGTGCCGCCGAGAATGGCCGCCATCGCCAGCAGCGGCCAGAAGCCGACGCTTGCCGCCGGCAGCCAGGGGGCGAGCGCCGCGCCGAGGCCGCCTCCCATGATCAGAAGTGGCGCCAACACTCCGCCCGAGGTGCCCGAGCCGAGCGCCACCGCCCATATCACCGCCTTGACGATCAGCAGCAGCACTCCCGCCGACGGGAGCATGCCGCCCCGCAGCATGCTGGCGATATCGTCATAGCCGAGGCCGAGCGCGCTGGGGTCGACGAGCCCGCCCACGCCGACGACCAGACCGCCGATCGCCGGCCACCACATCCAGTGGAGTGGCAGCTTCAGGAACAGGTCCTCGCAGGCATAGACCAGGCGCGTCAACAGACCCGACAGCACCCCTGACAGCAGGCCGATCAGCACCCAGCAGAGCAGCCCGGCCACCGACGGGTCCATGCCGCCGTGGAACGGAAAGAGCGGCTGCTGCAACCCCAGCCAGGGACGCTCCATCGCCGCTGTTATCGCCGCCGCGGCGACCGGAATGAAGCTTCGCGGCGTCCATTCGAAGAGAAGCAACTCGACGGCGATCATCATGGCGGCGATCGGCGTACCGAACACGGTCGTCATGCCTGCCGCCGCGCCGGCGACCAACAGCGTCTTGCGCTCGCCGTCGGTCACGGGCAGCAACTGCCCGATGAGGGAGCCGATCGCACCCCCGGTCATGATGATCGGCCCCTCGGCGCCGAACGGGCCGCCCGTGCCGATGGAGATCGCGGAGGACAGCGGCTTGAGGATGGCGACTTTGAGGTCGAGGCGGCTGCGTCCCAGCAGAATGGCTTCGATCGCTTCCGGAATCCCGTGGCCGCGGATTTTCTCGCTCCCGTAGCGCGCCATGAGTCCGATCAGCAGGCCGCCGACGACCGGCACGGCCACGGCGGCCACACCGAGGGGACTGGCGGCGAGCGGCAGATGCGCCAGCGTGGCGCGGCCGAAATACGCGATATTGGTGAAGAGGCGGATCAGCTCGAGCAGCACCAGGCCGGCAATGGCTCCCGCCGTGCCGACCAGGATGGCGATCCCGGTGATCAGCAGGACGCGCGGCCGGGTGGTGAAGTCCCCGAGCCGGCGCACTTCCTCCAGGGCCAGACCGAGGACGTGGCCCTCGCCGCCGCTCGAGATCGCGGCAGTGTCCTTTTTTTGGGGCGGTTTCTTCACATCACAGGACGTGCACAGTTAATCCACAAGCGATCCACAGCCGACCCGGGATATGCTCCGGCTCATGCCCTTCAGGCTCCCCAGGCGCCAGGTCCGCGGTGGCGATGCCACGGTTCTCGGCACGTATTTCTTCTCCAATCGCACCGTGCAGGTGCTGCGGACCGAGGACGAGCGCATTGTTTGGGCCTGTGATTGCGAGCGCTTCCGCCGTCAGGGACCGCGCGAAACTTCGCTCTGGTGCAAGCATATCGCGAAAGCGGCCGCCCGACGCTCCCTGGAGCGGCTCACCGCCCGGCGGATAGGCAGGATGCCGGTCGAAAGTCCGCCGTTCACGCCTCTATGAGGCCGTGCCGAATGGCGATCAGCGTGAGCTCCGACTGGTTGGAGACACCAAGCTTCTGCTTGACGTTGTAGAGATGCGTGCCGACAGTGGAGGCCGACAGCCTCAGGTCATCGGCGATGCGCTGCACGCTGGCGCCGTGCGCCAGGCGGATGAAAACGTCGAATTCCCGCTCCGACAGCCGCTTGATGGGCGATGAATCCGTCCCCCCGATGTCCTCGAGCGCCAGCTTCTGCGCGACGCGCGGATCGATGTAGCGCTGCCCGCTGCCGACAGCCGATACCGCCTCGAGCAGGGTTTCCGGGGCGCTGCGTTTCGACAGGAAGCCGAGTGCGCCCGCGCGCAGTGCCCGCCGGGCATGCATCGGGTCATCGTGCGCGGAGAGCGCAAGCACCTTCGCCTGCGGGTCGTGCGCGCGGATGCGCCGCAGCGCTTCGATACCGCCCATGCCGGGCATAGCGATATCGATCACGACGACATCGGGCGACAGCTCGAGGTAACGCTGGCAGGCGGTCTCGCCGCAGTCCGCCTCGCCGACCACGGCGATATCGGGCCTCGCCTGCAGCAACAGTCGAAAGCCGGTGCGCACCACCGCGTGATCATCGACCAGCAGAATACGGATCACGCGCTCACCCGCGGCATGCCGGCGAGCGGGATCTCCGCCATGAGCAGCGTGCCACGACGCTCGCTGTTGCGCAGTGTCAGCTTGCCTCCCAGATGGCCGACACGCTCACCGAGGCCACGCAGGCCGTAATGGCCGGGCCGCGACCAGTCCGCGGGCAAACCGACACCGTCGTCACTGACGGTCACTGTCAGCTTGCGGGATTCGGCGTGTAACTCGACCTCGACACGCGAGGCGTTGGCGTGGCGCAAGGCGTTGATGAGTCCCTCCTGCACGACACGGTAGGCGGCCAGTGCGACCCCGGGGCCGGGGTTGCCGGCCAGCTGGTGCCGCAGAGTGAGCACCACGGCGGGATGCCGCCGCTGCAGGTCGCGTACCAGGCCCTCCAGCGCCTCCGAGAAGCTGAGGCTATCGAGCGCGGTCGGCGCCAGCCGTGGTATCAGGCCGTGCATGGCGTCGTAGAGTCGCGCGGCCTCATCCGAGATGAGCCGCGCCGCCTCCTGCAGCGGTGGTTGGCTCGACTGGCCGGCGATCGCGGTCGCGAGGCTGCGGATCGCGGTCACCGACTGTCCGAATTCATCGTGCAGCTCGTGCGCGATCAGGCGCCGCTCCTCGTCCAGCCGCTGCTCGATCACGACCGGCGCCACGGCCCGCTCGACCATCCAGAAGGCGATGCCGTTGACGATGACCAGCATGACGGCGGCGATGGCGAACAGCCGCGTGATGGCATCCCAGCCATCGAGGATGCCGCGCGACGGTGCGGCCTGCACGATGAGCTGCAGACCCGAGGGAAGGGCAAACACGTAGCGCGGGATGCTGGGGGCAACCAGGTGCGCGAACCAGGCCGGCGCATCGCGGCCGGCCTTGTAGGTGGCGGCCGGCGAATGATAGACGACGCGGCCGTCGGAATCGGTGAGCACGATGTCGTTGGAACGCACGTGTCCTAGTTGTGTCAGGAACTGGCCGATCGCGGCGGAGCCGCCGATCAGCCCGTAGACATTGACCAGCCGGCCGAGGAGCTGGATGGTCACCTGATTTGCCGACAGGATGTCCTCCCGTACGCGCGACTGCGTCAGCTGCACCTCGGATGTGAGCAGCACGATCACCCAGGCGACCGTCAGGCCGGTGACCACCAAATGCAGGCGCGTGCGCAGCTTCATCGGCAAATGCCGGACCCGATACTCCGAACACCATCGTAGCAGCGCCGCGGCATTTGCGACTCATGAAAATCATGAGGCGCGATTCATGATGATCCGCTTTCCCGGGGCGGCCCGCTTTGGCGAGCATGGGCTGCCGGGCCATCCCGCCCGGCTTCACGGTAAACGACGAGGAGCTCATCATGAAGTGGGAAACTCCGCAGGCGATCGACTTCCGCTTTGGCATGGAAATCACGATGTATATCGCCCATCGCTGACCGGGAAGCGCGCGGCGCATGTGTCGCGAGGGCGGCGCATGCGCCGCCGCATTGTCGCGGCGAATGAGAATTCGCATCCTCGGGTCGGCCGCCGGCGGCGGCTTTCCCCAGTGGAACTGCAACTGCCGCAACTGCGCCGGCGTGCGCGGTGGAACCCTGAGGACGCGCGCCAGGACGCAGTCATCCATCGCGGTCAGCGGCGATACGGGGCATGGCCCTGCCGGCTCCAGTGACGCCCGCTCGTGGGTGCTCGTCAATGCGTCCCCCGACATCCTGGTCCAGCTTGGCGCCCATCCGGATTTTCAGCCGGGCCGCTCGCCACGCGACACCGCGATCTGCGCGATCGTGCTCGTGGACGGACAGGTCGACCACACGACCGGTCTTTACATGCTGCGCGAGTCGATGCACGCGTGGCCGCTCTGGTGCACCGATGCGGTATACGCCGATCTGACCGAGGGCAATCCGATCTTCAGGGTACTGTCGCACTACTGCCGCATCGAGCGCAGAAGCATGGGACTCGACGGCAGCGACTTCAGAGTGGAGGGCCTCACGGGTGTGCGCTGGCGCGCCCTGCCCGTCGCGGGCAACGCCGCTCCCTACTCGCCCCACCGCGACTCTCCCGTCAGCGGCGACAACGTGGCGCTCAGCATGACCGATGAGCATAGCGGCAAAGCCCTGTTATATGCGCCCGGCCTCGGCGATATCGACCCGACCACGTGGCAGGCCATGCGGTCGGCGGCCTGCGTGTTGCTGGACGGCACGTTCTGGAGCGACGATGAGATGCTGCGGCTCGGCCTGTCACACAAGCGGGCGCGCGACATGGGCCACCTGGCGCAAAGCGGCCCGGGCGGCATGCTGGAGTGGCTGGGCCGGCTGCCCGACGACACGCGCAAGATCCTGATCCACGTCAACAACACCAACCCCATCCTGGATGAGGACTCCGTCGAGCGGGTCGAGCTCGGCCGCCGCGGGATCGAGGTGGCCTGGGACGGAATGGAGATCGCGCCTATGAACGCGGCGGCGTGGAGCCGATCGGAGTTCGAGAGCCGGCTGCGCGCCAGGGACCGGGCCTACCACATCCATCACCCGTTCAACGTGATGCTGAACTCGGGCCGCGCCGGGCCCGAGCAGATCCGCGGCTGGGTCGCCAACCGTTTCTACTACCAGATCAACATTCCACGCAAGGATGCCGCGATCATCGCCAACTGCGACGACCGCATGGTGCGGCGCCACTGGGTGCAGCGCATTCTCGATCATGACGGGTACGGCGATGATCCCGGAGGCATCGAGTCGTGGCTGCGGCTCGCGGACGCGGTGGGACTCGAGCGCTCGCGTGTCGAGAGCCTGACGGACGTGCTGCCGGGCGTTCGTTTTGCAGTCGATGCCTACGTCAACTTTGCCCGCCGCGCGCTCTGGTACGAGGCGGCCTGCGCCGCCCTGACGGAGCTGTTCGCGCCGCAGATACATCAGCAGCGGCTCGCCGGCTGGCCGGATCACTATCCATGGATCGACCGCGCCGGCCTGCACTACTTCCAGAGCCGCGTGAGCCTCGCCAATCGTGATGCGGACTTCGCGCTCGCGGCGACGCTCGAGCGCTTCCGCACCCGGGCGGAGCAGGAGCGGGCGCTCGAGATACTGCAGTTCAAGCTCGATGTCCTGTGGCAGATGAATGACGCCATGGCTTTGAAATACGGGGCGCAGTGAATGGACAGCGTCGATATGGCGGCTCGTGCGACCCTTGGGCGGGGCTTTCGCCTGCAGTGGGAAGCGGCGCAGGAGGCGCATGTGCTCCTCTATCCCGAGGGAATGGTGAAGCTCAACCAAAGCGCCGCTGCGATCCTGACGCGCTGCGATGGCAGGCGCACCGTCGCTGACATCGTAAAGAACCTCGAGAGCACGTACGCCGTCAGCGGGCTGACGGAGGATGTCTGCGCATTCATCGCACTCGCGGTGCAGCGGAGCTGGCTGGAGCTGCGCTCGTGAGTGCTCCGATGCCGATGCCGGCGCCGGCCGCGCAGCCGGACAGCGGCGGACGCCCCGGGCCGCCCCTCTGGCTGCTGCTCGAGCTGACTTATCGCTGTCCGCTGCACTGTGTCTTCTGTTACAACCCGACCGACTTCGGCAACATCGGCCCCGAGCTCGACACGGGAGACTGGCTGCGCGTTCTCGAGGAAGCGCGCCAGCTCGGAGCGGTGCAGCTCGGGCTCTCGGGCGGCGAGCCGCTCGTGCGCGACGATCTCGAGACCATCGTCGCCGCCGCGCACCGGCTCGGCTTCTATACCAACCTCATCACTTCAGGGGTGGGTCTCACCGAGCCGCGCCTGCAGGCACTGCGGCAAGGCGGCCTGGACCACATCCAGCTCTCCTTCCAGGACAGCACGCGGGTGCTGAACGACTTCCTGAGCAGCAGCCGCACGTTCGAGCTCAAATCGCGGGCGGCCGCGCTCATCAGGAAGCATCACTACCCGATGGTCCTCAATGTTGTGCTGCATCGCCTCAACATCGATCACGTGGCGGAGATCCTCGGCATGGCCGAGCGCATGGGTGCCGATTATGTCGAGCTCGCCAACACGCAGTACTACGGTTGGGCGTGGCGCAACCGCGACGAGCTGCTGCCGACCCGGGCGCAGCTGCAGCGCGCGGAGGAAGTCACCGCCCGCTTTCGGGAGCGCGTCGGCGCGAGCATGCGCGTGTTCTTCGTGGTGCCAGACTACTTCGAGACGCGGCCGAAAGCCTGCATGAGCGGCCTGGGACGGGTGTTCCTCGGCATTGCGCCCGATGGAGTCGCCCTGCCCTGTCAGGCGGCGCGCATGCTGCCGGGGCTGCAGTTCCCGAATGTACGTGACAGCAGCATCGCCTCCATCTGGTACGACTCGCCGGCATTCAACCGCTACCGCGGCGAAGACTGGATGCGGGAGCCTTGCCGCAGCTGCCCGGAGCGGTCGCGCGACTTCGGCGGCTGCCGCTGCCAGGCGTATCTGCTCACGGGTGATGCGGCGAACGCCGACCCGGTGTGCGATCTCTCGCCCCATCATCACCTCGTGACCGAAGCCGTGGCGCGCGCGGAGCGGCGCGGAGCGGCGCCTGCCGCCGAGCATCCGCTGGTGTTCCGCGACCATCGCGCCGGTTGAAGTGATACATTCGCCGGCATGGCCGTGCGACCGGTACTCAAGATGGGCGAGCCGCTGCTGCGGCAGGTGGCCGCTCCGGTGCAGCGCTTCGACGCCGAGCTCACCGCGCTGGTCGCAGACATGAATGACACCATGCGCGCGCTGCACGGCGCCGGCCTCGCGGCGCCGCAGATCGGGGTCAGCCTGCGGCTGGTCATCTTCGAGGTGACCTCCAATCCGCGTTATCCGGATGTCGCGCCGATACCCTATACGGTGCTGGTCAACCCCGAGCTGACACCGCTCGACGACGAGCAGGAAGAAGGTTGGGAAGGGTGTCTGTCGGTGCCGGGATTGCGCGGGCTGGTGCCCCGATTCAGGCGGCTGCGCTATCAGGGCCGCGACATCGCGGGCGCGCAAATCGACCGCACGGTCGAGGGATTCCACGCCCGGGTCGTGCAGCACGAGGTCGATCACCTCGATGGCGTTCTCTACCCGCAGCGCATGCGCGACCTGAGCAACTTCGGCTTCGAGGACGCCCTCATCGGCCGCATGACAGCCGATGCCGGACTGATCACGTCCGCAGATGCCGGTGTTGGCACCCGGATCGAAGCGCATCGGCTTGGTGACGCCCATGCGCGTCAGCTCCTTCAACAGCGCCTCCGCAAGCTCCTGATGGGCGGCGCGATCGAACAGCGGCTGCCGCCTCCCAGTCGTACGCCCAGGGATGACTGGTCCGCAACTTGGGCGGCTCGTCGGATAACGCGGAATGACGTGAGCGTGCAGCGCCGGCTCGAGGTTACCGAGGATGGCGTAGTTGATGCGCTCCGCTGCCGTCACCTTGAGCACCGCATCTCCCAGACGCGCCAGGTCCTGCAGGAAGAGCGTGCGCTCGTGCGCGCCGAGCGCGTTGAGGCTGGGGACGACGGGGTCGGGAAGAAGCAGCGCATAACCGCGCAGGAACTGTCGCTCGCCGAACACCGCCCAACCCGAGAACAGACGCGCGATGACGCGCGGCTCGCGACCCGCCCTGGCCGCGGCCACCTGCCGGTGAATCGCCGTTTCCGGCGCAGCTTTCGGATCGCCCTTCATGTCAGCACGCGACTCCCAGGTCGCGAAGCGCGCCAACCGTCGTATCGTAGCTGTCATGCACGATGCCCTGCCAACCGCGGCGGCGCGCCGCCACGATATTTTCCGCACGATCGTCGATGAAGACCGTCTCGCCCGGCGTCAGCGAGAAGCGCCGCTCCGCCTCCACATAGATGCCGTCATGCGGGTTTCATCACACCGGCGAGGAACGACGGCAACGCGCCGTGACCGATGCGGTGCAGCTCGTATTCGCGCGAAAGATGTGCCCAGTGCAGATCGCCGATGTTGGACAGGAGATAGACGCGGTAGTGATCGCTCAGCCGGCGCGCGAGCTCCACCATCGCCGGCTGCAGCTCGAACATGTCGACCCAGCTGGAGTGCGCCGCCTCGAGGTCCATGGGCCGCGACGCGAGCGCGGCGCAGCGCGCCAGCAGCCCCTGACCATCCATGCGCCCGGTTTCGTGCTCCTCGAGCGCGATGCGCGCCAGCACGCTGTCGAGGTCGGGGGCCTCCGCTCCGTGAGCGGACAGGAAGTCGAGGAACGGCCGGTGATCCAGATGCACGAACACCCAGCCGATGTCGAACACTACGTTACGAATCAAGCCGCCTCCGCGGATCTGCAGGTCGCCAGATTGTATGGCGGCGCCGGCGCGGACGCTGTGCGGTGACCGGCGATTTGAGCCGAACCCTCACAACGGGAACGGCATCACGGTACCGGTGTCTCCGGGTGTGCCATTCACGGCGACCACGGTCGCCTTGGGGAAGAAGTTGAACTCCGAGGCGCTGGCCCAGGTGTACGCGCCCATGGCTCTGCCCACGATGAGATCACCCGACTTCCAGCTTCGGCAGCAGCAGATTTTCCGCGATGACATCGATGCTGTCGCACGTGGGGCCCGCCAGCACGGACGGCAGGCGCTCCTCGCTGTCGCGCAACGGCTCCACGGGATAGCGCGCGTGATCGTAGAGCTGCCCGCTGTAGGAGCCGTAGAGTCCGTCATCGAGGTAATACCACCAGTGCCCCTCGCGGCGCGCACGCCCCATCACCGACGCGACACCGATGACGGCCGGCCCCACGATGTAGCGGCCGGGCTCGGCGATCACACGCACCTTCCTGGGAAGCTTCGCCAGCGCCTCGCGCAGCGGCTCGCAGAACCTGCCGATGTCCTGCACCGGCTGCGCATAGTCGATGGGAAAGCCGCCGCCGATGTCGAGAGTGTCGAGCGGTCCGAGCTTCGCTTTGCGCCCCGCCGCCATGAGCTTCGCGCACGCCACGATGGCCTCGACGTGCTTCGCCGAGTCCGCGGCCTGCGAGCCGACATGGAACGACAGGCCGCGCACCGTGATGCCGAGCTCCGCTGCCTGCCGCGCGAGCGCCAGCGCGTCCTCCGGATCACAGCCGAACTTGCGCGACAGGTCGCACACCGCCCCGGGGCTGCGGAAAGACACGCGCAGCAGCAGCTCGACGCGATCGGCGAGCCGCTCGAATTTGCGCACCTCGTCCGGGTTGTCGACCACGAAGGTGCGCACACCGAAATCGAGCGCGTTGCGGATGTCCTGCGGGCGCTTGATCGGGTGGGTGTGAATGCACCGGTCGGGCGTGACCCCGAGACGCCGCACGAGGTGCACCTCGCCGGTGGTCGCGAGATCGAGGAAGCCGCCTTCGCCCAGCACCGTGCGCACCACCGCCGCGTGCGGCATGGGCTTGAGCGCATAGTGGAGGTCGACGCCCGGCAGCGCGGCGCGCAGCTTCCTGAACTGCACGCGCACCCGCTCGCAATCGAGGATGATGAGCGGCGAGCCGAACTGCTGCACCAGCCGCCGGACCTCCGCCGGCTGAAACGGATCGACGAAGCGCGCGCGGCGCGAACGGTTCATGGTTGATCGGCGAAAAGTCGCCATGGCGCTTTTCGCGGCCAGGCCTGTTGGCCACATTCGACCCCGCGGCCCAGGGAACGGCCCGGGGCCGCTTCCCGGCTTGCTGTTGACATACAGACTACGGCAACACGGCCATCGAGCCGCTGTCGTCGACGTCGCTGACACTGGTCGCAGCCCGCACCAGCCGGTCGCGGATCGCGATCCAGCGCTCGCCTTCCGGCACGTCCTGCACCAGGATCTGCTGACAGCCGGCTTTGTCCAGCGTGCGCAGGTTGGTGTAGAGATCGTGCCCGAACTGCTCCGGCCGCCGGCCGGCATTGATCCAGGTGACGTACTTGTGGGCCTTCAGCGGCAGCCGCTGCGCCAGCACCGCCACGCGGCGGCCTCCCTCCGAGAGCGCCGCAGCACGGGCGTCTATCTCGCCCGATGGCACGATGGTCATCGGAGTCGTGGGCGCGTAATGCGAGGAAGCTGCCGCCGGGAACGCGCGGCGACTCGATGTCCGCGCCGATCAGCAGCTCCCCGATCACCTGCCGGATCTGCGGCGCCGTGATCGCGCCCGGGCGCAGGAGCCGCACGCTCTGCCCCTGGAAGGCGATGATGGTCGATTCCAGCCCGATCTGACACTCGCCGCCGTCGAGAATCACCTTCACCTGCTCTCCAAGCTCCTCACGCACATGCTCGGCGCGAGTCGGCGAGAGTCTGCCGTAGCGGTTCGCGGAGGGCGCGGCGATGCCGCCGCCGAAGGCCGTGAGCAGCTGCTGCGCCATCGGGTGCGAGGGCACGCGGATGGCGACGGTGTCCTGGCCGCCCGTCACGGCGTCGTGAACGTTGGCGGCGCGAGTCATCACCATGGTGAGCGGTCCCGGCCAGAAGCGCTCCGCGAGCATCATGGCCGCGTCCGGCACTTCCCGCACCCAGCGAGGCAGGAAGCGCGGGCTGTCGAGATGCACGATCACCGGATGATTGCTCGGCCTGCCCTTCGCCTCGAAGATCTTGCGGACCGCGGCCGGGTTCTGCGCGTTGGCGCCCAGCCCGTAGACCGTCTCCGTCGGAAAAGCAACGAGCTCGCCGTCGCGCAGCGCCTGCACGGCGGTCTCGATCTCGACCTGGGTAGCTCTGACCACTCGAACCATGATGATGCGGATTCTAGCAAGGCCGGCCGGTCGTTCCCGCGACCAAACCAAGCGTTGCATTTTGACGACAGTCTGGGCCGAGCTTCAACTCCAGCGGCCGTGCCGCGTCCAGCCGGCGGGCGTCCGCAGAAGCTCGTAGGCAGGCCAGTAATGCTTGTCGAGCTTCAGGGTGATCACGTCCGGCGCATTGTTCCAGGTGATCGTGGTCAGTCGCAATGAAGAGCGGTCCGGTCGCCCGGCAACCGCCCTGATGAAAGCGTCGAGGTCCGGCGTCGGCTGGCCATCAACCTGCACGATGCGGCGTCCCGGGTAGAGCCCATAGCGCGCCGCAGGCGAGCCGTATGCGAAGTAGTCCACATAAACGCCGACCGGGAGGAATGCCCCGCTGCGCGCGCATCGCCTGGAATGGCGCCTGCAGCGTTGCGCCTGCCCATTGCACGACTCTCCCGAGCTCCGCTCCGGACAGCGCCACTGTCGGCACCGTGAGCGTCTGCTCGCCGCCGCCTCTCCAAACCGTCACCTGCACTTCGGCGCTGATCCTCGGTCGCCTGCTCGACCTCGCGGAATTCAGTGACCACCTTGCCGTCGAGCGCCAGCACGAGATCGCCCGGCTGCAGCAGCGAGGACGCCGGCGAGCCGCCGACCGTGCGGATCACGGTCAGCACCTGACGCTCCGTGGGACTGTGGTCGGCGAGCTTCGTCGCCCAATCCGCCGGAGAGCCCCATCTGGCGCGCGCTGGCAAGCGGCTCAGGATCGAGCTCCACATCGAGGGAATGCAACGGACGGTCGCTGCGCACGCGATCGACCATGTCCGCTACGACATCGATCGGCACGCCGCGCAGAGCCTGTGCGATGCCGTTGTCGTTGTCATACGCAAAGCTCGACCACGTTCCCAGCACATTGCCGGAAGCATCCGTGAGCACACCGTCGAAGTCGCTCGGCGGGTTGACCAGGCCGATGGTCTCGATGTTGGTATCGCGGAAGCGCATGGTGCGCGACAGCGGCAGCGCCAGCGGATCGATGCTGGCGATCTCCGTGGCCCGGGAGTGCATCTGGCTGTCATCGCCCAGCCCCACCACCCATATGGGCTCGCCCGGCGTCAGCTTCTCGGGCTTCAGAGTCGCGGCTCTGACCGGCGTCGTGCCGATGAGCCTGGGGTCGTAGGCGACGATCGCAGAAGTTATGTACGGGATCGACGTAGACGACTCGTCCGGGCACCTGGACAGTGCCCGCGAATGTCACCGTGACATCGCCGAGGGAGACCGGCACCGTGTCTCTGTCGACCACCACCAGGCCGCGCTGCGCGTCCACCACCAGGCCCGTGCCGTGGTAGAAATGCTCGGTCACGCCGGAGACCGAGTACGGCATGCTGAATGCCACCGTTGCGAGCGAGGGAGCGAGAGCCGTGAGCCGCGGGTCCTGGTACTTCGGGAAGCGCGTGGAGCTCACCGGATCGGGCTTGGGCGCCGGTCCCGGCTCGAGCGGCGTGCAGGGCCAGGTACCGAGCACATCGTCCCGCGCGCAGTGCCCCGCCGGGAACCACAGCCGGTCCATGCGGAAGGAGCCGAGCTCGCTGCTGTTGGTGTCCTCGACCGTCGTGAAGCGGATGTTGGCGTAATCGCCATTGCCGAGGCGGCCGAGCGCCCGGCGGAAATCGCCGAGATCGTCGACCGGCATCGAGTTGACCTGGCTGATCACCGCGCCGCGCGGAATTCCGGCGGCACCGAACACGTAGCCGGCGTTGGCGACGAACACTCCGCGCGGCGGCACGTTGAGCTGGCGCGCCTCCTCGTAGGAGAGCGTGTTGACCACCGCGTCGCCGAACTGCACGTAGCTGCTGGGCGTTATGGCGGTCAGGTCGCCGACGGGCAGTGTCACCGACACCGGCCTGCCGCCGCGTACGAGGTCCAGCCGTACCTGCCGTCCGACCGAGGAATCGACAGTCTCCTCCACCGGATCGAACGTGGTCACATAGCGGCCGTTGATCCGCAGCAGGATATCTCCAGGCTGCAGCGCGAGCGCGCTCGGCGTCCCCGGCAGCACGCTCGCCACCGCCAGCATGCCGGTGCGTTGCGGAAACTGCCTGCGCACGGCGGTCTCGATGTCCGGCGGCAGCCCGAGGCGCTCGAGCTCATCGTAAGGCGTGTAGTTGAAAACCGTGTAGAGCGTGCCGCGGGGGACGGGCTTGCCTTCCTGGATCAGCTGCAACGCCCGCCGCACGCGCTCGAGCGGCAGATAGAAGCTCGATGCGGAGTTGTCGGCGCCGCCGGCGTTGAGCGCGACGACCCGGCCCTGGATGTCGATCACCGGCGACCCGGACGAGCCGCCGGAAGTCCCCGACGCCGCCTGCAGGTAGAAGGTATTGAAGTCGTTGTACTTGCCGAAGCCGTAGTCCGGCGCCTCCCGGTCGAGCCGGGCGAGAGTGCCGGCGAGGATCGAGAGCTGCTCGCCGGCGTTGTTGCCCACCACCCTGATCTCTCTGCCGACTTCGGCGCCCTGGGGATAGAGCGCGAGCGGCTGCGGCTGGATGTAGTGCAGCTTCTTCGGGTCGTAATGGTAGAAGCCGAAGTCGTGCACCGGATCGCGATAGATCGGGTACAGCTGCACCACCTCGCGGTCCAGGAAGACCGCCTCGGCGGTGACCGGCCCCGGGGTCACGACGTGCCGGTTGGTGAGGATGATGCCGCGCTTGGCGTCCACGACGAAGCCGGTCGCCTGCGCGGTCTCGTTCCAATCCGTGTCGAAGGCGCGCACTTCATCGACGTTGATGGAGACGACGCTGCTCGCTATGCGCTCGAGTGTCGCGGCCCAGGTCGGGTTGGCCTCGACCCACAACCGCCTGGTGGGCAAGATGCGCGGCTTGGCGTGTTGCGCGCCGGATGCGGTGAGGACGCCTGGGGCGCCGCGGCGGCGAGGGCGAGAGGCGCGCAGGCGGCGAACAGAAGAAGGCTAAGAGGTCGGGGGAATCGCATGGGCTCCGGTCGGCTTCCACGTGAGGTCCAGTTGCTTGGCCGCCCGAACGTCATCCAGGCGCCGTACCGGCATGGTATGCGGAGCGCTGGTGATGCGCTCGGGTTCTTGCGCGGCCTCGGCGAGGATCGCGGCCATGGCGGCGATGAAGGCATCGAGGGCCGCCTTGCTCTCGGTCTCCGTCGGCTCGATGAGCAGGCACTCGGGCACCAGCAGCGGGAAGTAAGTCGTCGGCGCGTGCATGCCGTGATCGAGCAGCCGCTTGGCGAAATCCATGGTCGTGACGCCGAGCTCCTTCGCCTGGCGCTTGAGAGTGATGATGAGCTCGTGACTGGCGCGGCGATCGGGGTAGGCCGCATCGAAGCCGGCGCGGGTCAGTTGCGCGAGCAGATAGTTGGCATTGAGCGTGGCGTACTCACTGACCTTCGCCATCCCCTCCCGGCCGAGCATGCGCATGTAGATGTAGGCGCGAAGGAGCACGCCGGCGTTACCCATGAACGCCGACAGCCGGCCGATCGACTGCGGCAGGTCCCGCTCCGTCAGCCAGCAATAGCGCTCGCCGCGTCGCCCGACGATCGGCAGCGGCAGGAACGGCGCCAGCCGCGCGCTGACTCCAACCGGGCCGGCGCCGGGACCGCCGCCGCCGTGCGGCGTGGAGAAGGTCTTGTGCAGATTGACGTGAATGACGTCGAAGCCCATGTCGCCCGGCCGCACCTTGCCGAGAATGGCGTTGAGATTCGCGCCGTCGTAATAGAGCAGCCCGCCGGCGGCGTGCACGATATGCGCCACTTCCTCGATCCGCCGCTCGAACACCCCGAGCGTGGACGGGTTGGTCGAGCATGATGCCGGCGGTCTTGGGACCGACAGCCACCTGCAGCGCTTCGATGTCGACGTCGCCTTCCGCGTTGACGGGCACTTCGCGCACCACGCAGCCGCACATCGTGGCGGTGGCGGGGTTGGTGCCGTGGGCGGCTCCCGGCACGATGATCTCGTTGCGCTCGAGGTCGCCGCGCGCGCGGTGATAGGCGCGAATCATGGCGACGCCGGCGAATTCGCCCTGGGCGCCGGCCATCGGGCTCAACGCCACGGCCTGCATCCCGGTCACGGCCTTCAGCATCTCCTGCAGCTCGTAGAGACAGGCGAGAAATCCCTGGCCCACGCTCTCGGGCGCCAGCGGATGGCGTGCCAGGAGCTCCGGCAGCATCGCGTACTGATTGCACGCCTTCGGGTTGTACTTCATCGTGCACGACCCGAGCGGGTAGAAGTGCGTGTCGATCGAGAAGTTGAGCTGCGAGAGGCGGGTGAAGTGCCGCACGGCCTCGAGCTCGCTGACCTCGGGCAGCAGCGGGCCGCCCGGCCCGGCGCAGTGTCGCGGGCAGGTCGTCGGTCGCGGCCGGCTCCGGGATCGCGCGGCCACTGGTCCTCGGCGCCGCGGCCGGGGACGGAATACTCGAAGATGGGCTTTTCCAGTCGGGTGCTCATGATCTTGCAGTCTCAGGCCGCGCGCGCATCGCGCAGGCAGTCGGCGAGCGCGCTCGCATAGCGCTCGATGTCGGCGGATGTCTTGGTCTCGGTCGCGCAGACGAGCAGCGCCGGCCCGAGCTCGGGATAGTGCTCGCTGAGGTCGAGGCCGCCGAGGATGCCGCGCGCGGTGAGCTTCTCCAGCACCGGCGCCAGCGGCCGGTCGAGCGCGATGGCCTCCTCGTGGAAGACCGGCCCGCGGAACAGGCGCCGCACGCCCGGCAACCGGGTCAGCGCGCCAACGAGCTCGCGCGTGCGCGCGTGCGATGCGGCGGCGACCCGCTGCAGCCCCGCCGGCCCCAGCAGCGACAGATAGATCGTCGCGGCCGTCACCAGCAGCCCCTGGTTGGTGCAGATGTTGGAAGTTGCCTTGGCACGGCGGATGTGCTGCTCGCGGGCCTGCAGCGTCAGCGTGAAGCCCGAGCGGCCGGCCGCATCCAGCGTGCGCCCGATGATGCGGCCCGGCATGTGGCGCACGTGCTCCATGCGCGCGGCCATGAAGCCGAAGTACGGGCCGCCCGAGGAGAGCGGCACCCCGAGCGGCTGGCCTTCGCCGACCGCGATGTCCGCCGCCCTTTGGCGCCCCACTGACCCGGCGGCTTCAGGAGCGCGAGCGAGGTGGGATTCACCACCGCAACCACCAGGATGTTGCGCGCGTGCGCCCAGTCGCAGAGCGCATCGACATCCTCCAGCCGGCCGAAGAAGTTGGGGTGCTGGATGACGAGCGCGGTGATGTCCTGGCCGTCGTAGCGCGCGAGCGCGCCGGCGGGAATGCAGCCCTGCCTCCGTGCAATAGGGCAGCTCCTCGAAGACCAGCTCCTGATTGCCGGCCACGGCCGCCGCGGTTTTGCGGTAGTGCGGATGCACGGTGGTCGGCACGAGGATCCGCTTCGAGTGCGACTTGCGGTTGGCGCGCACCGCCATCAGGCACGCCTCCGCCCATGGCGCTCGCGCCGTCGTAAAGCGATGCGTTCGAGACCTCCATGCCCGTCAGGCTCGCCATCATGGTCTGATACTCGTAGAGGAGCTGCAGCGTGCCCTGGCTCGCCTCGGCCTGATAAGGCGTGTAGGCGCTGTAGAACTCGCCGCGCGTCGCAATGGCCCACACCGCCGCGGGGATGTGATGCTCGTAGGCGCCCGCGCCGATGAAGCAGAGCGGGCGGCCGTCGAGCCGCGCCCGCTCGGTCATGAGCCGGCCGACCTCCATTTCGCTCGCGGCCTCGGGCACGCCGGTCAGCGCCGCCAGCCGCAGGTTGGCGGGGATCTCGTCGAAGAGCTGCTCGATGCTGCTCGACGCCGATGGCCTCGAGCATCGCGGCGACATCCTCGCGGGTGTGAGGGATGAATGCCATCAGCCGCCCTCCTCCGCGATCAGCTTCTCGTACTCCGCCGGGCTGAGGAATGTCGCGCCGGCGCCGCCGGCCGACGGCCGCACGCGCATCAGCCAGCCCTTGCCGTAGGCGTCGGAGTTGATGGCTTCCGGCTCCGCGGCGAGCGCCGCATTGCTCGCGGTCACCTCGCCCGTGATGGGCGATAGACATCCGAGGCGGCCTTGACCGACTCCACGACCGCGAACGGCTCACCGGCGGAGAGCTTGCGCCCGGCCTCGGGCACCTCCACGAACACCAGATCGCCGAGCGCGTGCTGGGCGTGATCGGTGATGCCGACCTCCACCGTGCCGTCGGGCAGGGTGCGCAGCCATTCGTGGGTCTTGGTGTATTTGAGATCGGAAGGAACGTTGCTCATGCGGCGCTCCAGACTTGAGCTTGGATTGGAGAATCGGGGTAACGGTTCGGAATCGCCGCAAGCGCTTACGACTGACCAGCGCCTTGCCGTGACGGACGAACGGCGGCCGCACGATGCGGGCCTCGTGCAGCTTGCCGCGAATGTCGACCTGCACGCTGGCGCCGGCCGCGGCCGGCACGCGGGCCAGCGCGATCGAGCGCTCCAGGGTCGGCGAAAAGGTTCCGCTGGTGATCTCGCCCTCGCCGGCATCGGCCACGACCACCTTCTGATGCGAGCGCAGCACGCCGCGTCCCTCGAGCAGCAGGCCGACCAGCTTGCGCTGCGGTCCACGGGCGCGAATCGCCTCGAGCGCCTCGCGGCCGATGAAGGCCCGCTCGCGCGGCTCGAGCGCCACCGTCCAGCCGAGGCCGGACTCGAAAGGGTGGGTGCTCTCGTCCATGTCGCTGCCGTAGAGATTCATGCCGGCCTCGAGGCGCAGGGTATCGCGTGCACCGAGCCCGCAGGAGGTAACACCGGCGGAATTCAACGCCTTCCATACCCGCTCCGCTTCCGTCGCGGGCAACATGATCTCGAAGCCGTCTTCGCCGGTGTAACCGGTGCGCGCGACGAACCAACCGTCGATCTCGCGTCCGAAGAACGGCTCGAGAGCCGAGCGCGCTCGTGGCGCCGCCGGCGAGAGCAGGCTCGCCGCCTTGTCGCGCGCCTCCGGACCCTGCACCGCCAGCATGGCGAGGTCCGTGCGCTCCACGACGTCGACGCCGAATTCGTGCGCATGCCGCCGTATCCACGCGAGATCGTTGTCGCGCGTACCGGCGTTGACGACCGCGCGGAACCAGGACTCGTCGAGAAAATAAACGATCAGATCGTCGATGACGCCGCCGGCCTCATTGAGCATGCAGCCGTAGAGCGCCTTTCCGGGCGCCTTCAGCTTGCCAACGTCGTTGGCGAGGAGCTGCTGGAGGAATTGCCGCACGCGCGCACCCTTGAGGTCGGCGACGCACATGTGCGAGACGTCGAAGACGCCCGCACCGCGGCGTACGGCGTGATGCTCCGCGATCTGCGAGCCGTACTGCAGCGGCATGTCCCAGCCGCCGAAATCGACGATTCTGGCGCCGAGCTTCTGGTGCAGGTCGAATAGCGGGGTTCGTCGTGTCACAGGTCACTCCGGATCCAATAGCGGCGGCACGGGCATAGGATGCCCTTGCCGCCCCTCTGTCCGGTGACCTGAGAGATCGGGCGCCGTGGCGCCGCTCCCCTTCGGTGGGTGGCCGCCATGGGCGTCCACCACTCTCCAGAGACCCCGCGATCTGCCGTTCGTGTGCCTGAGCGTTTCCGGGCGGAGCTTGCGCCTTCGGCGTTCCGGCGGTGGCCGGACTCTCTCCGGACAGACCGATTATGGGGTGCGGCGCATCATACCATGTAAAATGTCCGGTCCCAGGAACCACTGAGCAGCACCATGTCCTCCATCCAGCGTCGCAAGTCCGTCCAGGTGTCCATCGGCCCCGTCCGGGTGGGCGGGACGGCGCCGATCGTCGTGCAGTCGATGACGAACACCGATACGGCGGACGTCGAGGGCACCGCGCAGCAGGTGAAGTCTCTCGCGCGCACGGGGTCGGAGCTGGTCCGCATTACGGTGAATACGGCGGAAGCCGCGGAGGCCGTACCGCACATCCGCGACCGGCTGGATCAGCTCGGGGTGACGGTGCCGCTGATCGGCGACTTTCATTTCAATGGCCACAAGCTGCTGCGCGAGCATCCGGGCTGCGCGGAAGCGCTGGCCAAGTACCGCATCAACCCGGGTAACGTCGGCCGCGGCAGCAAGCGCGACCCGCAGTTCGCGGAGATGATCGAGACGGCCTGCCGCTACGGCAAGCCGGTGCGGATCGGCGTCAACTGGGGCAGCCTCGATCAGGACCTGCTCACGCGGCTGATGGATGAGAATTCCTCGCGGGCGGAGCCGCTGAGCGCGCAGCAGATCATGCGCAATGCGGTGGTGCTGTCGGCGCTGGAGAGCGCGCGGCGCGCGGAGGAGCTGGGGATGGCTCACGACCGCATCATTCTCTCGGCCAAGGTGAGCGGGGTGCAGGACCTCATTGCGATCTACGCCGACCTGGGCGGCGCGGTGCGATTACCCGCTGCACCTGGGGCTGACGGAGGCGGGAATGGGATCGAAGGGGATCGTGGCCTCGACGGCAGGCATCGCGGTGCTGTTGCAGCAGGGATTGGCGACACGATCCGCGTGTCGCTGACGCCGGAGCCGGGTGGCGACCGGACGCAGGAGGTCATCGTGGCGCAGGAGATCCTGCAGACGATGGGGCTGCGGTCGTTCTTGCCGCTGGTGACGGCGTGCCCGGGATGCGGGCGCACTACGAGCACGGTGTTTCAGGAGCTGGCGCAGAGCATCCAGTCACACATCCGGCATCGGATGCCGCAGTGGCGTCGCGAGTATGACGGTGTTGAGGACATGACCGTGGCCGTCATGGGCTGCGTCGTCAATGGGCCGGGAGAGAGTAAGCACGCCAACATCGGCATCAGCTTGCCCGGGACGGGAGAGCGGCCGGTGGCGCCTGTATATGAGGATGGGGAGAAGACGGTCACTTTGAAGGGGGACCGGATCGCGGAGGAGTTCCAGGAAATGCTGGAGCAGTACATCGCGCGGAAGTTCAGCAGGAAGCAGCAACGTTATCGTCCCGGTAGGCTGGCGGATCGCCATGCCTGGCGATGAGCTTCCGGCTCGGTCATTTTGCGACGCGCGGCACTAGACCGGAGACACTTTATGAGCGAGCTGTCGCGAGAAGCATTGCAAGCCCTGTGAAGGCGGGGTTGCGCCTTACACGCGCGAGCAGGCGCAGCGGCTCATGAAGAACCTGCATGCGGACTGGGTGCTGTCGAAGGAAGGGCCTTATCTGCGGCGGGAGTTCAAGTTCAAGGATTTTTATCGGACCATGAGCTTCGTCAATGCGCTCGCGCATATCGCCAACATCGAGGATCATCATCCGGATCTCGAGGTCGGCTACAACTATTGCCGGGTGCAGTACACGACGCACGCCATCAAGGGGTTGTGCGAGAACGACTTCATCTGCGCCTCGAAGGTCGACGCAGATCCCGCTCAGCTGACGAGGGCGCGGTCGGCGCCGGGGGCGTTGCCGGGCGATCCGGGGCAGCTCGCCGGCCAGGCCCAGGGCGCGGGTGATGAAGAAGCGCTTGACCTCGTCGCTGCGGTTCACCAGCGCCAGGCCGCGCTGCGCGAGGCGCGACAAGGGGCCGACGCCGTGGGCCAGATAGCGGTTGAAGCCGTCGATGGCCAGGGCGATGGGCTCGATCTCGCTTTTGCGCCAGCGCTCGTAGCGGCGCAGGACGGTCTGGGCGCCGGGGTCTTCGCGCATGCGGAAGGCGGCGCAGATGAGCTCGCAGAGCGCGGCGGCATCCAGCAGACCGAGGTTGACGCCCTGCCCTGCCAGCGGGTGTACGACGTGTGCGGCATCGCCGATCAATGCGCACCGGTGCGCGGTGAAGCGATGCGCGGTCAGCTTGTGCAGCGGGAATGACAGGCGCTCGGTGCGCAGCTTCAGGGCGCCCAACACACCGTCCGACTGGCGCAACAGCTCCTGCTCGAAGTCGCCCGGCGACATGGCGAGAAGCGGGGCGGCGGCGGCGTCGTCGGCGGACCAGACGATGGAGCTGCAGCCATCGGCAAGAGGCAGGAAGGCCAGCGTGCCGGTACGGAGGAAGCGCTGCCAGGCGGTGCGCTCGTGGGGGAGCTCCGTGCGCACGTTGGCCACGATCGCGGTCTGGCGGTAGCTGGAGGTTTCGGCCGCCAGGCCCATCGACTCTCGCACCGACGAGCGGGCGCCGTCGGCGCCCACGACCAGCTTGCAGGAAAGAGTGCCTGCGCTCGTTTCCAGGTCCACCTGATGATCGTGAACGCGCAGCCGTGAGAGCTCGCCGGCGATGACCTTGCCGCCTGCGGACTCGAACGCCGTGAGCGCTGCCGATCTGAATGAGACGATTCTCGACGATGTAGCCGAGGTTCGGCTCGCCCGCGTACGCGGCGTCGAACTCGAGTACGTCGGTGCTTCGCGGCTGCACGCTCTCGTGCCATACACGCATCCGCTCGTAAGGCTGCATGCGCGACCGCGGGATCAGAGGCCATGCGCCGATGGCCGTCAGAATCCGCTCGCTGGCGCGGGATAGCGCGGAGACACGGGAATCAAGAGGGGCATCGGGCGTGGCGGCGGCGGGCCTGTTGAGCTCGAGGAGGGCGACACGCAAGGGGTGGCGCGCATCCCTTGTGGCTGACTGCAGCAGCGCCGCGGCACTGGCGCCAACGGGGCCGCCGCCGACGATGAGCACATCGAACGGCTCACCGCGGAGGCGGACGTGCTCACGGGGTCGGTCATTGCAGCGGCAAGCCGCGGGCCAGACGCGGCGTGGGACCGCCGAAGCCCAGACTGACTCGCGCCAGCGCGCGCTTCGCGGGGGGCGAGAGATCGAATGCCAGCAAACCGAGGTTGCGCACCAGGCCGACGCCGGGCGTTCGGCTGCCGAAGAGCTTCACCAGTCCGTCGGTGAAACGCACGACGCCGCCGCGATCCGCCGCGCGACTGTCCTCGAATTTGCGCAGCAGCTCGGCCGAGCCCACATCGCCCGTGGCGTCGGCGATCACTTCGGCGAGCAGGGCGGCATCACGCAGCCCCAGGTTGAATCCCTGGCCGGCGATCGGATGCAACGCCTGGGCGGCATTGCCGATCAGTACGGTGCGGCGCGCGACCGTGGTCGACCGCACGACTCAGCTGCAGCGGATACGACGCGCGGCGGCCGATGCGCCGGAATTTCCCGGCCCGCCAACCGAAGCGTCCCTGCAGCTCAGCGAGATAGGCATCATCGTCCAACGCCAGTAGCCGTTCCGCGAGCTGTGGCGCGCACGACCAGATGGTTCCGTAGCCACCGCCCCGAAGCGGCAGCACCGCTACGGGCCCGGTCGGCGTGAAGCGCTCGTAGGCCGTGCCGTCGTGGGCGCGATCGCCGACCACGGCAGCGGCTATCGCCACCTGATCGTAATCCTCGACGCCCGCTTCGATCCCCGCCGCCGCACGGACGGTGGAGTGTGCGCCGTCAGCGGCCACGAGGAGACGCGCCGATATCGCCTCCGCGTGCAGCGGCGGCCGTGACCACCTTGAAGTAGGCGCGCTCGGTCGTGATCTCGAGATCCTCGATCCCGGCGGGAACGCGCGTCTCCACGCCGCTGACAGCCGCGAGACGCCGCCATAGTGCGGTGCCGATCACTCTGTTGGGAACTACGTAGCCGAAAGCATCGATCCCATGCTCCGCGGCCTGCAGCCGCGCGAATCCGAATCGGCCGGCGTCGGAGACATGGATGGCGCGGATCGCCGCGGCGTCGCGCCCGATGTCGTCCCAGACACCGAGGCCGTGGAAGATTCGCCGGCTGGCATTGCCGAGAGCCGTGGTGCGCTCGTCGAAGCTCGGTTGGGCCGCGGAATCCGCTGCGACACTTTCGATCAGCAGCGTCCGCACGCCCGTGCCGGCCAGGCCGAGCGCCAGACTCGCGCCCACGAGGCCGCCACCGATGATGGCGACGTCGACCTCAGTCATGGGTGCTCGCGGCCCGAGCCATCAATCTCTCGATGGCCTCGACATCCTTGGGCGCGCCGTCCGTCAGAACCTTGACGCCGGTCTTCGTGACCACGACATCGTCCTCGATACGCACGCCGATCCGCTGCAGGCGCTTCGGCACGCCGCGCGCGCCCGCGGGAATGTAAATCCCCGGCTCGATGGTGAGCGCCATGCCCGGCTCGAGCACACGCCACTCCTCGCCGATCATGTAGTCGCCGACGTCGTGGACGTCCATGCCGAGCCAGTGGCCGGTGCGATGCATGAAGAAGCGTCGGTAGGCACCATCGCGCTCGAGCTTCGCGGGCCGGCCCTTCAGCAAGCCGAGCTTCACCAGTCCGTGCGTGATCACGCGAACGGCGGCCTCGTGCGGCTGGTTCCAGTGATTGCCCGGACGCACCTTGGCTATCGCCGCCCGATTGGCCTCGAGCACCACCTCGTATACGGCACGCTGCTCCGGCGTGAAGCGGCCCGAGACGGGAAAGGTACGCGTGATGTCGGAAGCGTAGGTCTCGTACTCGCAGCCGGCATCGACCAGGAGCACATCGCCCGCCCTGAGGAGCTGATCGTTCTCGCGGTAGTGCAGGACGCAGCTGTTGGCGCCCCCCCCGACGATGGGATGATAGGAGGTATCGGCGTTGTGCCGGCGGAACTCGTGCACGATCTCCGCCATCACCTCGTATTCCTTGAGGCCGGGCCGGCAGA
Organism: uncultured Pseudomonadota bacterium; assembly: GCA_963726045.1. Taxonomy (GTDB): domain Bacteria; phylum Pseudomonadota; class Gammaproteobacteria; order Steroidobacterales; family Steroidobacteraceae; genus 13-2-20CM-66-19. The sequence continues at coordinate 394,289 of CAVSAZ010000003.1, read as the reverse complement.
CCTGCATCGCGCGCACGTGCGCCCGAGCGCCAATGCGCGCGGCTTCGCGCATGAGCCCTACCTCGACGCGCGACTTGTAGAGTCGCATGTCGTGCAGGACGTGATCGAGGGCGATGATCTCCTGCGGCGCATGGCGGCCGTTCCGCGCCTGGGTACGCAGCCCGTTCACCCAGCCCACCAGGCGCTGGTCGAACTCCGGATACATGCCCATCGAATAGAACACCTTGGCCCGGTTCTCCATCAACCCGGGCAGGATCTCGTCGATGTCGGTGATGGGAAAGGCATCATCCGCGCCAAAGTTGCGGCGCGCGCCGGCCGGACCCGCACGCCGTCCATCCCATGTCTCGCGTACGGGGTCGCGCTCGCGCACGAAGAGGATGTATTCGGCGTGATCGCGCCCGGGCACGAGGACCGCGACCGACTCCGGCTCGTCGAAGCCGGTCAGATAGTGGAAGTCGCTGTCCTGCCGGTAGGCGTACTCGACATCGTTGTTGCGATGCCGGACCGGAGCCGCCGGCAGAATGGCGATGGAGTCGCGCCCCATGAGCTTCAGCAGCGCGCGGCGGCGGCGCGCGAACTCGCCGCGCAGGTCCTGCAGGCTGGCACTCGCAGATCGCGAGACATGGGGGGGCATGGCGCGCCGCGCGGCGCTTCTATGGCGGATCAATGAAGGGATGCTCCGGGTGAGGAGGGCTGGCCGCGTACGGGCTCGAGCTCCTCGAAGATGACCTGCACGCTCACGCGTACGAACTCCACGAGCTCCGCATAAGCGTTCTCGTTCGATTCTTCGGTTTGGGCAATATCAACGCCGACACGGCTGATCTCCGTGAGGTCGCGCACGATTTCCCCCACGTCGCCCGGAAGGCTGGCCGCATCCTGCACGGCGCCGGATCCCAGCCCGTACAAAAACCCCTGACACCATTGGGCGAGGGCCGTGGCGCGCTCATCGAGCGTTTGCGCGTCTTCCGGCAACAGCAGGTCGAACTCCATGTCCGGTGCCCGCAGGGAGCCGGCGGTCTCGCTATACAGCTCGCGCAGGGTGGCTGCGGCGAGCGGTTGCGCCCGCCCCTCCGGCAGGATTTCGAGCAACCAGTCCTCGAAGCGGTAGCCGATGGCGGTGCAGAGGCACCCCGCGAGCGTCCCGTGCGCCTCGGCAGCATCGGTCAACGCGCGCTCATCCGTCAGAACACGCTGAATGTCCGCGTAGATGGCTTGGGTCATGCAGATTGGCATTATATGCCTTTGGAAAAGCGAGTTACGATTGACCCCGCTGACAGCGCAGCACTATAGTCGGGGACACCATGAGCGACACCTCCAAATCACAGCTCGATCTCGAGCTGGCGCGCCTCACCCGGCGTATCGAGGAGCTGGTGAGCACCGTGGATCATCTGCGGGAGGAGAACCGCGCGCTGCGGCAGCGGCACGATTCGCTGACCACCGAGCGCGCCTCGCTCCTCTCGAAGAATGAGCAGGTGCGCACCCGCGTCGAGGCGATGATCGGCAGGCTCAAGACCCTGGAGCACGGCGCATGAGCAGTCAGGATCAGGCACACGTCAGCGTGCGCATCATGGAGAAAGAGTACGTGGTCTCCTGCCCCTATGACGAGCGCTCCCAGCTGCTCGATGCGGCGGAGTACCTGAACGGCCGCATGCGCGAGATCCGCGACAGCGGCAAGGTCGTGGGGCTGGACCGCGTCGCCGTGATGGTGGCGCTCAACATGGCGCACGAGCTGCTGCAGATACGGGGTCGCGACGCCAAGGCCGAAACCGATGCAGGCGGCAAGGTTCGTGCCTTGCGCGAGCGCGTCGAGACCGCGCTCGAGCGGGCACAGCAGCTCGAGCTGTGAGACACACGCCCGCCCAAAGGGGCCGGCGTTTGGTGTAGAGTGGCTTCCGGCGTCGCCTGCGGTGTTCGACAAGCGGACCGGATTACCTCGGACCCTAATTGAAACACCTAAGGGGCAGGGCTCGTCGGCAGCACTGTGCAAGTCCGCCCTGAGCGGAAAGCCTTACCTGTCACAGCTCGCCCCACCTTGTTGCTCTGGTTCGAGAGCAACGGTTCGCACCGGCACAGGCGGGTGACGCTTCCTGATTCCAGAGTGACCGACGCCCGCAAATCCCTGCGGGCGTCGCTACGCGCGAAGCGCCGCGCCGTGTCCGCGGCACAGCGTGCGCGGGCCGCCAGGCAGGTCGCTCATCATGCCGACGGCTTCCTCCATCTCCGCTCCGGTCGACACATCGGCATCTATGCCGCCACCGCCGAGGAGCTCGACACTTCCTGCCTGATCGCGCTCGCGCTGCGCCGCGGCTGCCTCGTCTATCTGCCGCGCATCGATCCGCGTTCACATGCGCGCTCCATGTGCTTCGCACGAATCACCGCGGCGCCGCGCTCGCTACGCAGCAATCGCTTCGGCATCGTCGAGCCCGAGGGACCGCGGCTCGCCAGCGCGCGGTTGCTCGATGTCGTGTTCCTGCCGCTCGTCGGCTTCGATCGTCACGGTATTCGCCTCGGCATGGGAGGCGGCTACTACGATCGCGCGTTCGCATTCAGGCGGCTGCGCACCTCATGGCATGCGCCACTGCTCGTCGGCATTGGTTATGCCTCGCAGCAGGCGGAGAACATCGCGCCCGCCGCGCATGATGTGCCACTCGATCTCGTGATCACCGAGCGCGGCGTCATCCGTTGTGTGTGAGGCAGCTAGCACAACCACGTCACCCTTGCTTGTATTTTTACTTGAGCTGTATATACTCCGACCTCGGACTAACCCGTCAACTGGAGAGCCAACATGGCGAAGGCGAAAAAGAAGGCCAAGAAGAAAGCTTCTAAAAAGAAGTAAGGCCTTTACTCGGCGGCCGCTTCGGCGGCCGCCGAGTAATCAGACGAGTTTCGCGATTATCGTGCCCGCTCAAGCGGGCATGTTCGTTTTCGGAGAGTGGTTCATGAGCACGGCCGATGCGAACAAGCGGCGCGCCGCCGAAGCCGCTCTACAGCAAGTTCGGCCCGGGTCGGTGCTCGGCGTCGGCACCGGCTCCACGGTGCGTTTCCTCATCGAGGCGCTGGCGGCGCATCCGGGCCTGGTGCGCGCCGCGGTGTCGAGCTCCAACGGCAGCGGCGCTCTGCTCGCTGCGGCGGGAATACCGGTACTAGATCTCAATGACGTCGCGGAGCTGCCGCTCTACATCGACGGCGCCGACCAGGCCACCCGCGCGCATCACCTTGTAAAAGGCGGCGGCGGCGCGCTCACACGCGAGAAAATCATCGCCGCCGCGGCTGCCCGCTTCATCTGCATCATCGATGAGAGCAAGCTGGTCGCGGTACTCGGCGCCTTCCCGCTGCCGGTGGAAGTGATTCCGATGGCGCGCACCCTCGTCGCCCGGCGACTCGAAGCGCGCGGCGGCCGGCCGGTATGGCGCCAGGGATTCGTCACCGACAACGGCAATCACATCCTCGATGTGCATGGCCTCAGCATCGCGGATCCGCCGGCATTCGAAGCCGAGCTCGGAAGCCTCACTGGCGTGGTAACGGTGGGTCTCTTCGCGAAGCGCCCCGCGGACGTGCTGCTCGTGGGTTCCGAGCGCGGGATCGTCACGCTTTAAACAAAGCGCGGGATCCGGGGCTAGCCGCGCTTGCCCGCTGCTAGGGTAAGCGTCGGGCGCGGCGGCTCCTCCACTAGATCGCGAAGCGTCAGCTCGCCACAGTTACTGCGGCGTGCCTCGTCGATGGCTGCTATCAGACGATCGACCTGCGGGATGTGGAGCGTGCGTGGATTGAAGTGCCCGCTGCGTTGATTGCGAGCGATTTCCAGTATCTCGCTCACCGCGATGTGGCCGATGTCGCGCGCCGGCAGCAGCTCCTCGTCCTCCGTGACGACCAGCAGGCCCGCGCGCTCCAGGGTAGTGACCATCTGCGCGACCGCGATGCCGGGCAACCCGAGCTCGGTGGCGAGCCCGTTCACGCTCCAGCGCGCCCCGCCCGTGATGTAGGTTCTCCCGACGAAGTACATGAGACGCAGCGCGAGATGCTCGACCTCGATACTGGAGAGCTTCAGCTCCTGCAGTCCGAGTCGCAGGTATGTCGGGTTCTGGATGTAGAACGACAGCAGCGCGCCCGCGAGCAGGATCAGCCACCCGAGATACGTCCATAGCAGGGCGGCGACGATGAAAGCGAAGCCGGCATACACGATCGTCAGCCGCGTCGAGTGGACCACGAATGCCGTGAACCCGCGCCCTACGGCGGCCCAGAGGATTCCGGCCACCAGAGCACCGATCAGCGCGGGCCGCCAGCGCACACGAGTGTTCGGCACGAAGAGATAGAGCGCGGTGAAGAACGCGCTCACCATGACGTACGGTGCCAGCCTGATGCCCGTGGTGGTCAGGATGTCGAGCAGGGGCAGGTGCCCGAGCTCCCGGATCGGAGCGCTCTCCAACGCGCGGCGCGACATGCCGATGAAGACCACCAGGATGACGGGCCCGACGACGATCAGCGTCAGGTACTCGCTCACCCTGCGCGCGAAGCTGCGCGGCTGCTGCACGCGCCAGACGTAATTGAAGCTGTCCTCGACCTTCTTGATGGTGCCGACCAGGGTCCACGCGAGGAGCGCGAACCCCACCGAGCCGACGACTCCACCGCTGACGCTGTTGGCGAACTGCATGAGGTGCGAGGTCACCTCGGCGTCACCGGCGGGTCCGAGAGCGCTGAAGAGCTCGTATACCACGGGCTGCAGGTCGGCGCGCGCGCCGAACACCTTGAGGATCGCGAAGCTGAAGGCCGCGAGCGGAATCAGCGACAGCAGAGTCGTATAGACGAGCCCCATGGCACGCAGGCTGATGTCACCGCGTGACAGGTCGCGCACGACGGCGTAGGGGTAACGGGTCCAGCGGACCGCGCGCGCCCAGCGGCCAGGTCCCAGGGAAGCCGGACCGAAGAAGAGCCCGTCGAGAAAGGTCCAGAGCCACATCGCCCGCAAGGTTAACACTGTTGCAGCGCTGGATCCGGGCTCCTGCCCGGCCCAGCCACCTGCGGCGGCGGGGCACGTCCGTGTGCCTGTTACCATAGGCACATGGCTTCCATCGCTGACGGCTTTCCCCAACGGATCGTCTGCCTGACCGAGGAGACGACCGAGACGCTGTATCTGCTGGGCGAAGAGCACCGCATCGTCGGGATCTCCGGGTTCACGGTGCGGCCGGCGCGCGCGCGTAAAGAGAAGCCGCGCGTCTCCGCGTTCACCAGCGCGAAGATCGACCGCATCCTGGAGTTGCAACCCGATCTCGTCCTGGGATTCTCCGACCTGCAGGCCGACATCGCGGCGCAGCTCGCGCGCGCGGGACTGGACGTGCATCTGTTCAACCAGCGCAGTGTCGCGGACATCCTGCGCATGATCCGCACGTTGGGCGGGATGATCGGTTGCGAGGCGCGGACCGCGGAGCTGGTGGCGCGACTCGAGGACGGTATCGAGACTGCGCGCGAGCGCGCGCGCTCGTTGCCGCGTCGTCCGCGCGTCTACTTCGAAGAATGGGATGAGCCGATGATCTCCGGCATCCGCTGGGTCTCGGAGGTGATCGGCATCGCGGGCGGGGATGACTGTTTCCCCGAGCTATCGGTGCAGGCGCTCGGCCGTCAGCGAATCATTGCCGATGCGGCGGAGGTGCCGCGGCGCGCGCCGGATCTCATCTTCGGTTCCTGGTGCGGCAAGAAATTCCAGCCTGCGCAGGTCGCGGCCCGTCCGGGCTGGAGCGCGATCCCGGCGGTCCGCACCGGCTTCGTGCGTGAGATCAAATCCCCCATCATCCTGCAGCCCGGTCCCGCCGCGCTCACCGACGGCCTCCACGCCGTGCAGGAGGTGATAGAGGAGTGGGCCAAAAGAAGCGACTAAATCCCGCGTCGCTCGCGAATGAGCTCGTAGGCTTCGATGATCTGCTGGGTGCGCTGTTTGGCGTGCTCGATCATCGATTCCGGCAGCCCGTTCGCCTTCAGCTTGTCGGGATGATGGCGGCTCAACTGGCGACGGTAGGCTTTGACGATCTCCTGGTCGCTGTCGCCGGGCGCGGCCTCGAGCACCTTGTAAGCCTGATCGAGCTTTTCCGACGGGCTGGGACTCGGCTCGACACCCGCATGGGCATAGCGGAAGCCGCCGCCGCGAATGCGCAGCACTGCCTCGATCTGCGCCAGCTCGAAGGGGGACACGCCCAGGCGGCCAGCCATGACGATTGAGCAGCGGGCGCACCGGTCCGTCGAGATTGTTGCCGCTGAGCGCGGCGCGCACCTGGATCTCGACGAAGACGCGCACGAGGTCGGGCCGGCCGCCGCAGGCTCGCCCGAGAGCGGTCAGCTCCGCGGTCAGATCGAATCCGGGTTGCTTGCCGGCGGTGAAGCATTCGATGGCCTGCTGCACGCGCGCACCGTCGAGCCGCAGCTCCGCCATCACCGCGCGCGCGGCGGAGATCTCCTGCTCCGACACCCGGCCGTCAGCCTTGGCGAGGTATCCCATCACGCGGAAGGTGGCGCGGAAGAAGCGCTCGCCTATGGCCGCCAGTTCCTCCGGCCCCGGTGGCGGCAGCGCCTCCTGCTCGATCCAGGTGCTCATCGACCTGATGGCCGAGCAGCACACCGGCCACGGCCCAGACGGGCCCGAGGATCAGGCCCATCAAGCCACCCACGACCTTGCCGGTGTAGCGCATATGCGCTGCTATAGTAGCAAGCATGGATACGCAAACGGTTTTCCGCACCTCCCTGCGCGGCCTCGAGAAGCTGCACGAGGGCAAGGTGCGCGATATCTATTCGGCCGGTGCCGATGCGCTCCTCATCGTGACCAGCGACCGGCTGTCGGCTTTCGATGTGGTGTTGCCGGACCCGATTCCCGGGAAGGGGCACGTCCTCAACGAGATTTCAAACTTCTGGTTCGCGCGCACGCGGCACATCGTGCCGAATCATCTGACGGGCCGCGCGGTCGACGATCTGGTGAGCGATCCGGCCGACCGCGCCGCGCTGCAGGGGCGCTCGGTCATCGTGCGGCGCCTGAAGACGCTGCCGCTCGAGGCCGTGGTGCGCGGCTATCTGATCGGCTCCGGATGGAAGGACTATCAGAAGACCGGCAGTGTGTGCGGCGTCGCGCTGCCGCCCGGCCTGCCGCAGGCATCACGGCTGCCGGCGCCGATCTTCACGCCCGCGACCAAAGCGGCTGCCGGACACCACGATGAGAACATCCCGTTCGCGGAGGTCGAGAAGCTCGTTGGCGCGCCGCTCGCGGCCCGTGTCCGCGACACCGCTCTCGCGCTCTATCAGTTCGCCGCCGCGCATGCCAGCAGCCGCGGCATCATCATCGCCGACACCAAGTTCGAGTTCGGCGTCGACGACAGCGGCACCCTGACTCTCATCGATGAGGCGCTGACGCCGGATTCGTCACGGTTCTGGCCCGCCGATACCTATCGCGCCGGGATGAGCCCGCCGAGCTTCGACAAACAGTTCGTGCGCGACTACCTGGAGACGCTCGACTGGAACAAGAAGGCGCCCGGCCCGAAGCTGCCGCCGCAGATCATCTCGAGGACGAGCGAGAAGTATCGCGAAGCCCTCGCCCGGCTGACCTCGTGAGCCCCCCGCCCCGCTGACGGAACGGCCGGTGTTCCTGATCGGCCCAACTGCGGGCGGGAGGCACTGCGGCGGCACAGCGCTAATTTCTCGCCCCGGGTCGCTCCGCGTAGACTTGTGCCATGGCCACCCCCTGGATCGCCCCCTCCATCCTCTCCGCCGACTTCGCGCGACTCGGCGAGGAGGTGCGAGCCGTGCTCGCCGCCGGCGCCGACAGCATCCATTTCGACGTGATGGACAATCATTACGTGCCCAATCTCACGATCGGTCCGATGGTGTGCGAGGCGCTGCGCAAGCACATCAAGGCGCCGATCGACGTGCATCTGATGGTCGCTCCGGTGGACCGCATCATTCCGGATTTCGCGGCGGCGGGCGCCAGCTACATCTCGTTTCATCCCGAGGCGACGCGAGCACATCGACCGCACCATCGAGCTCATTCGGGAGCAGGGTTGCCGGCCGGGCCTGGTATTCAACCCCGCGACTCCTCTCGACTATCTCGATTACACGCTGGAGAAGCTCGACCTGGTCCTCATCATGTCGGTCAATCCGGGCTTCGGCGGCCAGAAATTCATTCCGACCGCGCTGCGCAAGCTGGCCGAGGCGCGCCGCCGCATCGACGCCAGCGGCCGCGACGTGCGGCTGGAGATCGACGGCGGCGTCAAAGTGGAAAACATCAGGGACATCGCGCGCGCGGGCGCGGATACCTTCGTGGCGGGGTCGGCGATCTTCGGCAGCGCGGATTACGCCGCGACGATCAAGGCGATGCGCGCGCAGATCGCGGGCGCCTGACCTGGGCTATTGCCCGGTCGATTTATTGCTCGACCCGTCGTGGGCGTTGCCCCGCCCCCGCGGGGCCGACACGCTCGCGCGTGTCGTCATAAATCGCTCCCGGCGATTTATTCGTCGTCGTCCTCATCGTCGTCGTCATCGAGATCGGGCGGCGGCACCGGCGGCTTGCCGAGCGGCTTGGCCGGCACGATCACCGGGCGCGTCTTCATCTTCGGCCGCGCGTTGAACACGACGATGGTCTTGCCGGTGGCGCGCAGCAGGCCCTGATCCTCCAGCACCTTGAGCACCCGTCCGGCCATCTCGCGCGAGCAGCCGACCAGGCGTGAGAGCTCCTGCCGGCTCACCTTGATCTGCATGCCCTCGGGATGGGTCATGGCATCCGGCTCTTCGCACAGATTGTTGATGGCGTGCGCCACTCTGCCGGTGACGTCCACGAAGGCGAGGTCGCCGAGCTTGCGATTGGTGCGGTCGAGCCGCGTGGCGAGCTGGGTGGCGAGCTCGAAGATCAGACCGGGGCTCTCGGCCGCGATCTGTCGGAAGCGCGGATAGGTCATCTCCGCCAGCTCGCACTGGTTGCGGGTGCGCACCCAGGCGCTGCGGGTCGGCTGGTCGCTGAAGAAGAGGCCCATCTCACCGAAGAACTGGCCGCGATTGAGGTAGGCGAGCACCATTTCGTTGCCTTCCTCGTCCTCGATCATCACCTCGACCGAGCCGCTGATGATGTAGTAGAGGACATCCGGCAGGTCACCCGCGTGGATGACCACCGTCTTGGACGGGACGGTGCGGATCCGGCAGTAGCTCAGGAATCGGTTGATCGCCGGAATATCGCTCAACGGCTTGACGTTCTCTTCCATACCCGCTCCCCGAATTTGTGTGGTCATGATGAGAGAGTGTTTCTACGTTGCCCCCGCCCGGTCGCAAGGGTACCGCACGCGGTGCAGCGAAAACCAGAGCAACGCGTTGTTTCGGGGCGAAAGGTTGGGCGTCATGCTCCGCGTAGCGATCAAACCCAGTAGGCGGTGCCCGTCATGATGCGAGCCGTGTGGCGCATGAGCGCGCGCATCGGACCGGGCAGCTCCGCGCCGCCGGCGGCCCGCGCGTTGGCGCCGTGCGCGGCCTCGTCCGACGCGCATCTGCTGCACGATGGCCCGGCTGCGCAGGTCGGCTGCCGGCAGCCGGCCGAGATGATCGTCGAGGTGGCCTTCGACCTGCCGCTCCGTTTCCATCACGAAGCCGAGGCTGGTCCGATCGCCCGCGAGCGCCGCGAGCGCGCCAATAAAGAAGGAGCCGGCATACCACAGCGGATTGAGCAGGCTGGGGCGGGACTGCAGCTCCTCGAGGCGGCTCTCGCACCAGGCGAGGTGGTCGGTCTCCTCGCGCGCGGCATCGAGCAGCATCCTGCGCGTTGCGTCCGACCGCGCCGCCATGGCCTGTCCATGATAGAGGGCCTGCGCGGCGATCTCGCCGGCATGATTGACCCGCATCAGGGCCGCGGCCCGGCGGCGCTCATCGGGGGAAAGCTCCGCCGCGCCCGCCGCGGCGGCTGCGGAACGGGGCGGGTGGCATGGGCGGGCGCCAGCAGCGCGCGCAGAGCCCGGTCGGCGGCGCCGATCCAGGCATCCAGGGGATGCTCGGTTTCCATGGGCCCCGATTATAAGCACTCGTTTTGCATTGGCGGGGCAGCTTCAGTAGACTTGCCGGCCCTCGTTTGAGGCACTGGATCTGGGCTCCTGCCCGGCCCAGCGCGCCTTGGGCAAAAAGCGTGGTTTTTGCCCAAGGTTCCGCCACCTGGCGGCGGCGGGGCACATCCCTGTGCCTGGTGCTTGGAATTATTGCTGGCCGCGTGTGAGGCGGCTCGTTGAGGCTTATATGAAGACGGTATTCGCCAAATCCGGCACTGTCCGGGGCGACTGGTTCGTGGTCGATGCGACCGACAAGACGCTCGGACGCCTCGCCACGCAGATCGCCCATCGGCTCAAGGGCAAGCACAAGGTCGACTACAGCCCCCACGTCGACATGGGCGATCACATCGTGGTGCTCAACGCCGGCAAGGTGCGGGTCACCGGCCGCAAGCTGACCGACAAGATCTATTATCACCATACCGGCTACATCGGCGGCATCAAGTCGATCGCCCTGCAGAAGCTGCTCGACGAGCATCCGGAGCGGGCGATCCAGTTCGCCGTCAAAGGCATGTTGCCGAAGAACCCGTTGGGCCGGCGCATGTTCAAGAAGCTGCATGTTTTCGCGGGCGGTGAGCACCCTCACCAGGCGCAGCAGCCGCAGCCGCTCCAAATCTGAGGAAATCGCACCGATGCCAGCGCAACAACAGCACAACTACGGCACCGGCCGGCGCAAGACCGCGACCGCCCGTGTCTATCTCCGGCCGGGCAACGGCAAGATCACGGTCAATGATCGGCCGCTCGATGTGTTCTTCGGCCGCGAGACCGGCCGCATGATCGTGCGCCAGCCGCTCGAGGCGCTGCAGCTCGGCAGCCGCTTCGACATCAGCGTGACCGTGGACGGGGGCGGCATCACCGGCCAGGCCGGCGCCATCCGCATGGGCCTCACCCGTGCGCTGCTCGAGTACGATGAGACGCTGCGCAAGCAGTTGCGCGATGCCGGCTTCGTCACCCGCGACGCCCGCGAGGTCGAGCGCAAGAAAGTCGGCCGCCGCAAGGCCCGCCGCAGCGGACAGTACTCCAAGCGCTAACCGGACTCGCAATCAGGGGGCGGTTCGGCTTTTTGGGGGATCGTCTAGTGGTAGGACAACGGACTCTGACTCCGTTTACCTAGGTTCGAATCCTAGTCCCCCAGCCAACAGGAAAGAGGCCCGCCAACTGGCGGGCCTCTTTATTTTATTCGCCGGCGATCGTCATCTCTCCGATGAGCACCGAGCCGCAGCGGATCGACCCGCGCGAGTCGAAATCGCTGCCGACCGCAACGATGTTGCGATACATGTCGCGCAGATTGCCGGCGATCGTGATCTCCTGCACGGGATGGGCGATGGCGCCGTCCTCGATCCAGAAGCCGCTGGCCCCGCGCGAGTAGTCCCCGGTCACGCCGTTGACTCCCTGCCCCATCAGCTCCGTCACCAGCAGCCCCGAGCCCATGCGGCGCAGCAGCGCGTCGTACCCGGGTGAATCCCCCGAGGCCTGCACGATCAGGTTGTGAACGCCGCCCGCGTTGCCCGTGGGTTTCAAGTCCGAGGCGCCGCGCCGAGTAGCTACCCAACACATAGCCCTGGAGGATTCCGCTCTCGACCAGATCCCGATCGCGGGTGGCGGCGCCCTCGTCGTCGAAGGCGGCGCTCGCCAGGCCCTTCGGGATGTGTGGTCGCTCGTGCATTTGCACGAAGGCCGGGAATACCTGCTCGCCGGCGGCGTCGAGGAGGAACGAGGCCTTGCGATACTGACTCGGCCCGCGGATCGCGCCGATGAAGTGTCGATAGAGACCGCGGGCCATGTCGGGAGAGAAGACCACCGGCGCTTTGCGCGTCGCGAGCTTGCGCGCGCCGAGCCTTGCCAACGTGCGCCTCGCGGCGGTGGCTCCCACGGACTCCGCATCCTCGAGCTCCACCGGATCGCGCGCGCGTGGTGAACCAGTAATCCCGCTGCATCTGATCGGCGTCCTGGGTGATCAGCGAGCAGCTCACGGAGTGGCTGGTGCCGGAGAAGCCGGCCAGGAACCCGAGCGAGTTGCCATAGACGCCGCGTGTGCCTCTGACTGCTGACCGAGGCGCCCTCGGAGTTGGTGATGCGCGGATCGCTGTCGCGGCCGGCCCGCTCGCAGCGGCGGGCGATCTCGATGGCCTCCTCCGCGGCCAATCCCCAGGGATGATCGAGGTCGAGGTCCGGTATGTCACGCGCCAGATATTCAGGCTCCAGCAGGCCGGCGTAGGGATCCTCGGCCGTGAAACCCGCGATGGCGCAGGCCTTCGCCACCGTGGCCCGGACCGCCTCGCGTCCCAGGTCCGCGGTGCTGGCCGATCCCTTGCGCTTGCCGAAGTAGACCGTCACCGCCAGCCCGCGGTCGCGCTGATACTCGATCGTGTCGACCTCACCCAGCCGCACCGTCGTACCGAGCCCCTGGCTCAGACTGACGTCGACCTCGTACTGCGAGGCACCCTGGCGCCGGGCTTCCTCGAGCGCGAAGCCGGCAATGTCCTGGAGCAATGGGGAGTCCGCCTCGACCGCCTGTGGCATACGCGTTCCGTTCGAATCCAATAATGGGGCAGAATTTGATTCTAGCAGCCGCAAAGGCCCGACCCGTGACCGTGCATACCCCAGAGGATGACTTCCCCGAGTCAGGAAGCGGAGCGAGCGCCCGAGCAAGAGCGCGCGCAAGCGCGCCGCCCACGCTGCGCAGGACCTCGGGGAGACTCTGATCGGGCTGCGCGCTGCCGAGCTCGACGCCCTCGACCTGCCGGAGCGCCTGATCGAGGCCATCCGCGAGGCCCGCCGCATCAGCAGCCGCGCCGGCGGCGCGCGCCAGCGCCAGTACATCGGCAAGCTGATGCGGGAGATCGACCTCGAGCCTATCCGGGCGGCGCTGGCGTCCCGCAGCGAGCGCGATGCGCTGGAAACGTCAGCTCTTCAAGCGCGCCGAGGGCTGGCGGGAGCGCCTGATCCTCGAGGGCGAGAGCGCTCTCGAGGAGCTCGCGCGGCTGCGGCCCGAGCCTCGACCGCAGGCAGTGGAGCCGGCGGGTAAGCGCGGCCCGGGCCGAGCGGGCGCGCGGCGCGCCCGACCAGGGAGCGCCGGTACCGGGAGGACCGATGGGAGCCGCCGGCCGGGAGCTGTTCAGGGCGCTGCGGGCGCTCCTCGGCGTAAAATACCGCGATGAAGGCGTTGGTCGGCATCATCATGGGCTCCTCCTCCGATTGGGAGACCATGCGCTGCGCCGCCGAGACGCTGGAGAAGCTCGGCGTCCCGCACGAGGTGAAGGTGGTCTCCGCCCACCGGACACCCGACCTTCTCTTCGAGTACGCCGCCAGCGCGCGCTCACGGGGCCTCGAGGTCATCATCGCCGGCGCGGGCGGTGCCGCGCACCTTCCCGGCATGACGGCCGCGAAGACCAGTCTGCCGGTACTCGGCGTTCCGGTGCAGTCGAAGACGCTCGGCGGACTCGACTCCCTGCTCTCGATCGTGCAGATGCCCGCCGGGGTCCCCGTCGCCACTTTCGCGATCGGCGCCGCGGGCGCGACCAATGCCGCGCTCTGCGCCGCGGCCATCCTCGCCAACAAGTATCCGGCCGTGGCGGAGGCGCTGGGTCGCTTCCGCGACAGCCAGACCGCCGGGGTGCTCGCCAACCCCGATCCGCGCGACCGCGCCGCGGTCATGACGGTAGGCATCGTGGGAGCCGGCCAGCTCGGCCGGATGCTCGCATTGGCCGGCTATCCGCTCGGCCTCGATTTCCTCTTTCTCGACCCTGCCCGCGATGCGCCCGCGGGCCGCGTGGCCCCGGTGCTGCACGGTCCTTTCACCGACCCGAAGCTGCTCTCCCGTCTGGCGCGCGACTGCGAGGTCCTGACATTCGACTGGGAAAACATCTCGGTGGCGGCGCTGCGCGGTCACGCCGCGCGCGGCCGGCGGCGCGCGCATCTGTCCGTCCATCGCGGCTCTCGCCACCGCGCAGGACCGTGTTGCCGAGAAGCGTCTGTTCGAACGGCTGCGGCATTCCGACGACACGCTGGCGGGCGGTCGGGTCGCGCTCACAGCTGGAGCGGGCGCTGCGGGATGTCGGCACTCCGGGGGTCCTCAAGACGCGGCGTTTGGGTTACGACGGCAAGGGACAGATCACGGTGAGAACAGCGGACGACGCGCGCCGCGGCTGGGAGCAGCTCGGCAACGTGCCGCTCATCTACGAAGAATGGGTGTCGTTCGATTGCGAGGTTTCCATCATCGGCGCACGCAATGCGAGCGGCGCCACGGTCATCTATCCGCTGAACGGCAATGTGCACTCGCAGGGTATCCTGCGCCTGACCCGCGCGCCGTATGGTCCAGCGCGCTGGCAGCGCGCCGCCGCCGCCCATCTGCAGCGCTGTCTCGCCCATTTTCGTTATGTTGGGGTACTGACGATCGAGTTCTTCGTCTGTGACGGGCGTCTCATCGCCAACGAGATGGCGCCCCGGGTACATAACTCCGGACACTGGACCATCGAGGGCTGCGCGACCAGTCAGTTCGAGAACCACCTGCGCGCCATCCTCGACCTGCCGCTGGGATCGACGCGGCCGCTGGGTTTCAGCGCAATGGTGAACCTGATCGGCGACATTCCGCCGCGCGCGGGACTGCTCTCCAGCGATGGCCTGCATCTGCACGATTATGGCAAAGAGCCCCGGCCGGGGCGCAAAGTCGGGCATTGCACGGTGGTGGAGCCCACGGCCGCCCGGCGCGACCGCCGGGCACGGCGGTTGCTTGCCAAGCTGGCTCCCGGGTTGCGCATCCCGTAAGATAAGCGGCTGAACGAGCCCGGCCGGATCGGGTCGAAGCCAGCAGCGGACCGCCTGTCGGCAACAGCAGACAAACATGTATCTCGACCCGTTCAAACTCAAAGAGCTGCCATTTCGACTGAGTCCCGACCCTCAGTTCCTCTACCTTTCCAAGCAGCACGCCCGCGCCAAGGCGTACATGGAGTCGACCATCTGGTTCACCGACGGCTTCGTCGTGATCACGGGTGAGATCGGCGCCGGCAAAACCACCCTGATCGAGTCCTTCCTCAAGGAGGTTCAGTCGGACGTCGTGGTGGCGCAGATCAACCAGACGCAGGTGTCGGCGATCGACTTCCTGCAGGCGATCCTGGTGCAGTTCGGGTTCTCGCCGTTCAAGATGAAGAAGGGCGAGATCATCGCGACTCTCAACAACTTCCTGATCGAGCAGTACGCCGCCGGACGCAAGGTGCTGCTCATCGTCGACGAGGCGCAGAACCTGTCGCTGCGGGTGCTGGAGGAGATCCGCCTGCTGTCGGGGGTCGAGACCACCAAGGAGAAGGTGCTGCGCATCATCCTGGCCGGCCAGCCGGAGCTCAACGCGAAGCTCGATGCGCCGGAGCTGGTGCAGCTGACGCAACGCGTGCGCCTGCGCTTCCATCTCACGGCGTTGTCGCAGTCGGAGACCAGGGCCTACATCCAGCACCGTCTGGAGGTCGCCGGCGCTGCGGACCGGCAGATCTTCGCCGAGGACACCTTCCCGCAGATCTTCCGCTTCACTGGCGGCGTGCCCCGGCTCGTCAACACGCTGTGCGATACGGCGATGATGGCTGCCTACACCGCCGACCGCGGCATGGTGACTGTGGCGGACATCGATGGCGCCGTGGGCGAGCTGCAATGGGTGGAGTTCTCGGCCCGGACCCAACAGCAGATTCGGGCCGCCACGGAGCTGGCGCTGCCGCGCATGCGCGGCGCTGATGCGGCGCTGCCGACACTGGCCAAGCTCCTGGTCGCGACCGACGGCCGCACCGTGCAGGAGATCGCGCTCACCCAGGGCAGGGTCATCGTCGGCCGCACCGGCGAGAACGATCTGCAGATCGACAGCAGGTTCGTCAGCCGCCATCACTGTCAGATCACCACCAGTGCCAACTCGAGCGTGATCGAGGACCTGAACAGCACGAACGGGATCTACGTCAAATCGAAGCGGGTTCGACGGCACTATCTCAATGACGGCGATGTGGTGATGGTCGGCAAGCACGAGCTGATCTACGTCGATGAGCGCCTGGCGCGTACGCGCAGCAGCCTCAACGACACCGTGCCCGGGATTCCGGTGCTGCAGCAGCGTCCCGGCGCGGCACCGCTGAACCGGCCGCACGTACAGGAAGAGGAAGAGACGGAAGTCGGGCTCGAGGAGACGCGGGACCAGTAACCCGGCTCAGTCCTGATCCGGTCCCTGGGTGAGATCAGGCTGACCGTACTGGGAGCGCATCTGGCGGAAGTCGCGCCGCCTGAGGAGCACCACCACGCCGCCAGGAGGGCCACCAGCCCCGCAAGCCCCACGAGCAGGCCGACGACGTGGGAATCTCCGATGAAATAGCTCACCCCCAGCGCGACTACGCCGGCGCCGATGTAGAGCCACGGCAGGCCTTCGTACATGGGGCGTGAGAGGTGCATCCAAGCGAGATACTACGCTTGTTGAAGCGCTGGATCCGGGCATCCTGCCCGGCCAGCGAGTCTCGGCAAAAAACGTGGATTACCTGGACTCCGTCACCTGCGGCGGCGGGGCACATCCTGGTGCCTGATTGGGCCGGTGGATGGCGACTAGGCCGTGCCGCCGACGGTCAGGCTCTCCACCTTCAGGGTCGGCTGACCCACGCCTACCGGGACGCTCTGCCCGTCCTTGCCGCAGGTACCGACGCCGTCATCCAGCTTCAGGTCGTTGCCCACCATGGTGACGCGGGTCAACACGTCCGGTCCGTTGCCGATCAGGGTCGCGCCCTTGAGGGGCGCGCCGAGGCGGCCGTTCTCGATGGCATACGCCTCGCTGGCGGAGAACACGAATTTGCCCGAGGTGATGTCGACCTGGCCGCCGCCGAAGTTGACCGCGTAGATGCCGCGCGGACACGGAGCGGATGATCTCCTGCGGGATCGTGCGGTCCGGGGCGCATGTAGGTATTGGTCATGCGCGGCAGAGTCATGTGCGCGAAGGACTCGCGCCGGCCGTTGCCGGTCGGGCGGCCGCCCATCAGCCGCGCGTTGAGCCGGTCCTGCATGTAGCCGCGCAACACGCCATTCTCGATGAGCGTCGTGCACTGGGTCGGCGTGCCCTCGTCATCGATGTTGAGGGAGCCGCGGCGCTGCGACAGCGTGCCGTCGTCGACGACCGTGCACTCCGGACGCCGCGACGCGCTCGCCGATGCGATTGGCGAATGCGGAGGTGCCCTTGCGATTGAAATCGCCCTCGAGGCCGTGGCCGATCGCCTCGTGCAGCAGGATGCCCGGCCAGCCGGGCCCGAGCACCACGGTCATGGGGCCCGCGGGCGCGGGCACCGCCTCCAGATTGATCAGCGCCTGCCGCGCGGCCTCGCGCGCCCAGCGCCAGCGGGCGGTCGCCGGCAACCAGCTCCGCGAGCGAGTAGCGGCCGCCGGCGCCGCAATAGCCCTGCTCGCGCCGGCCGTTCTGCTCGACCAACACCGAGACGTTGAAGCGCACCAGGGGCCTGACGTCCGCGGCGAGCTCACCGTCGCTGGTGGCGATCAGGACGACTTCATGCACGGCGGTCACGCTCGCGCTCACATGCACGATGCGCGGATCGATCTTGCGCGTCTCGCGGTCGACCCGCTCCAGCCACGCGACCTTGTCCTGATCGGACAGCGTGGCGACCGGATCGGTAGGCAGGTACAGGCTGTGGCCCGCCTGCGGCTGCCAGGCGCTGACGCGCCGCTCGCCTCCCTGGACCGCGATGGCGCGCGCGGCGCGCGAGGCCTCCTGCAGAGCAGGCAGGATGATCTCGTCGGAATAGGCGAAGCCGGTCTTCTCGCCGGCGAGCGCGCGCACCCCGACGCCCTGCTCGATGCTCGCGCTGCCGTCCTTGACGATCCCGTCCTCGAGCGACCACGACTCCTGCCGCGCGAGCTGGAAGTAGAGGTCGGCGAAGTCGACGGAGTGCGTCAGGACTTCGCCGAAGATGCGATCGAGGCGGCTGTCATCGAGGCCGCTCGGCCTGCAGGATGAGATCGCGGGCGAGAGCCAGGGGATCGGAAGCGGAAGAAGTCGGGTCGTTCACGATTGCAGCTCTTGCGAGTGTCCATGATGAGGAAAGTCAGTGCAGTACACGGTGTGTCAGTGACGGGAAGCTGCCGCGATCGCGCCGCTGCCGCTCGAGATCGATCTCGCGCGGTGATGCAGCCGCGGCCGCGCGGCAGGCGATCGAGCACGCGGCCCCAGTGATCGACGATCATGCTGTCGCCGTAGGTCTCGCGGCCGCCCGGGTGGAATCCGGACTGCGCCGGCGCGATCGACCCAGCAGAGGTTCTCGATCGCGCGGGCCCGCAGCAGCGTCTCCCAGTGCGCCCTGCCCGTCGGCTCGGTGAACGCGGAAGGCACGACCAGAAGCTCCGCGCCGGCGGCGCTGAGCTTGCGAAAGAGCTCCGGAAAGCGCACGTCGTAGCACACGGAAAGGCCGAGGCGTCCGACCGGCGTATCCACGACGACCGCCGTCGAGCCCGGCGCCACGTTGGCCGATTCGCGGTAGCTCTCCGCGCGCTCCGGGTATCTGGATGTCGAACAGGTGGATCTTGTCGTAGCGGGCGCGGCGCTCCCCCGCGGCGTCATAGACCAGGGACGCGGCGGCGACGCGCCCATCGGCCGCGCCGCGCAGCGGCACCGTACCGCCCACGATCCACATTCCAAGCCGTCGGGCGCTCGTCCGCGAGAAAATCCTGCACGGGTCCGTGGCCGTCCTCTTCGGCGATGCGCACGCTTGTCGCCATCGGAGAGTCCTATGAAGGCGAAGTTCTCCGGCAGCGCCGCAACCTGCGCCCCGCGCCGTGCCGCCTCTTCCAGGAGCGTACGCGCTTCCTGCAGATTGGCTGGCACGTCCGGACCGGACGTCATCTGTATCGCGGCGACCAGGGGCATGGCTGGGTACTATGGGGGCGTCCGGGATTGCCCGCAATGGCGGACCCCCGGCTCAGGCCCGCACGATGTCGAACTGATCGACGCCGTAGAGGCCTTCGACCTGCAGCCGGATGGGAATGCCCACCTGCGCCTTGAGCTCGCCGAGGGTAGCCGCCTCGTCCTCGAGCAGACGCTCGACCACGTCCGCGTGCGCGAGGATCAGCAGCTCGCGGCCCGCGAGGTTCCGTGCCCTGCCGCAGGATCTCGCGGGAGATCTCGTTGCAGACGGTCTCCGGCGTCTTCACGAACCCGCGGCCCTCGCAGGCGGCGCAGGGCTCGCAAAGGAGGTGCTCCAGGCTCTCGCGCGTGCGCTTGCGCGTCATCTCCACCAGCCCGAGAGGCGACAGACTGACGATGTGCGCCTGCGCGCGATCGCCGGCCAGCGAGTGCTCCAGCGCCGCGAGCACCTGGCGGCGATGCGACTCGTCGTGCATGTCGATGAAATCGATGATGATGATGCCGCCGAGGTTGCGCAGCCGCAGCTGCCGTCCGATGCTGGCGGCCGCCTCGAGGTTGGTGCGGAAGGTGGTCTCCTCCAGATTGCGGTGACCGACGTAGCCGCCGGTGTTGACATCTATCGTGGTCATCGCCTCCCGCTGATCGACCACCAGGTGACCGCCCGATTTGAGCTGCACCTTGCGCTCGCAGCGCCTTCGCAATCTCCTCCTCGACGGCGTGCAGGTCGAAGATCGGCCGCGGACCGGAGTGCAGCTCGATGCGCGCCGGGGTCGCCGCCATGAACTCCGCCGCGAAGGCGGTCATGCGGGCATGCTCCGCCGGGGAGTCGACCAACACGCGAGCCACGCCGCGCGACAGCTCATCCCGCAGGATGCGCAACGGCAAGGGCAGATCCTCGTGCACCAGCGTGCCCGGGGACAGCTCCGTCGCGCGCCCGCGCACGTGGCGCCACAGCTTGCGCAGATACTCCATGTCCTCGCGCAGACTCTCGATCGCCACGCCCTGCGCCGCGGTGCGCAGGATGTAGCCTCCGTCCGCATCGGCGCCCCGCAGTTGCGCGACCGCCGCCTTCAGACGCTGGCGCTCGGCTTCGTCCTCGATCCGCGCCGACACACCGATGCCATCGCCACGCGGCAGGTACACGAGGAAGCGCGCGGGCAGCGAGATGTAGGTCGTCAGACGCGCCCCCTTGGTGCCGATCGGGTCCTTGATCACCTGCACCAGCATGTCGTCACCGGCGCTCAGCAGCTGGCGCACGTCCTCGACGGGCGGCGCGCCGAGCTGCGCCAGCCCGACGACGGTCTCATCCGGGCGGCGGACTCGCGATGTCCGCGGCGTGCAGGAACGCGGTGCGCTCGAGCCCAATGTCGATGAACGCCGCCTGCATCCCCGGCAACACGCGTGTGACGCGGCCTCGATAGAGATTGCTGACCAGGACCGCGGCGCCGCCGGCGCTCGACATGAAGCTCCTGCACGACGCCATCTTCCACCAGCGCGGCGCGAGTCTCGCCGGGGACCACGTTGACCAGAATCTCCACGCTCACCGCATCCCTCCGATCCAGCAGCGGATTCCGGCGTCGCGCAACAGCTCCGCTGTCTCGAGCAGCGGCAGTCCCATGACGCCGGAATAACTGCCACTCAACGCCGCGACGAACACGGCGCCGTACCCCTGGATGGCGTAGCCCCCCGCCTTGTCGCGCGGCTCGCCTGTTTCCCAATAGGCCTCCATCTCCGCGCGCTCGATGTTGCGAAAGCGGACGGAGCTGCAGTTGACGCGCAGCGCGATGCCCTGCTCCGTTGCCAGAGCCACGGCCGTGAGCACCTGGTGCGTCTTGCCGGCGAGCGATTCCAACATCGCGATGCCCGGCAGCGCGATCCGTCGGGTTTGCCGTAGACGGTTCCTTCCAGAACCACGGTGGTGTCAGCCGCCAGTACGGGCAGCGCTTCCCCCCGCTGCCGGACGGTGGTTGCCTTGAGACGCGCGAGACGCGCGACGTAGTCCGCGGGCGCTTCGCCCGGCAGCAGACTCTCGTCCACGTGCGCCGCGACGACGGTGTGCGGCACGCCGATCTGCGCCAGCAGCTCACGCCGCCGCGGCGACATGGAAGCCAGGCAGATGACCGGAGCCGCTGCGGCGAGCTGCGTCACTGGCATCTACTCGCGATGATACGGATGATGGGTGAGTATGGTCATCGCGCGATAAAGCTGCTCAGCCAACACGACACGCGCGAGTGCATGCGGCAGCGTGAGGCGCGACAGAGACAGTGTCATGTCGCTTCGCGCCACGACCTCCGCGGCGAATCCGTCCGGACCGCCGATGAGGAACGCGAGATCGCGCCCCTCGCGCATGCGGGCCGCCGAGCCAGTCGGCGAGCTCCCGCGTGCTCATCTGCGTGCCGCGCTCATCGAGCGCCACCACCCATTCGTCGGGACGCAGGGTCGTCAGGAGCTTGCGCGCTTCCGCCTCCATGGCCTTGCGCGGGCTCTGGCCGGCGCTGCGGGGGCCAGGCTCGATCTCGACCAGCGTGAGCTTCAGCCGCGAGCCGAGTCGGCGGGTGTAGTCGGCGCAGGCTTCGCGAACCCATGCGGGCGGGCGTGTGCCCACCGCTATGATCCGCGCTCGCACCGACCCTACGGATGGCGTCGCCGCGTGCGCCACGCCGCCGCGCTCTTCATGCATTGCCGGCTACCCGCATCCCACAGCCGCTCCAGGCCGTAGAACTCGCGTACGCGAGGCAACATCACGTGCACGACGATGTCCTGCAGGTCGACCAGCACCCACTCCCCCTCGCGCTCGCCCTCGGCGCCGAGCGGCCGGAATCCATTTCGCTTGGCCTGCTCGATCACGTGCGTCCGCAATGGAGCGCACGTGGCGGTCGGAGGTGCCGGAAGCGACGATCAGGGTGTCGGCGAATATCAGTCAGGCCGCGCACGTCGAGTCACCTTGACGTTCACGGCTTTCATGTCTTCGAGGGCGGAAGCGACGGCCTGGAGGAGGGTCGGCGCGCTGCAGGGCGGATGACGCCGGGGGGCGGGGCGGGGATGAGGATCGTGCGGACCTGGAAGCCTGCGCGGGAGCGCCGCGGCGCCGGGTTGTGCGGGTGGCCATGTGAGGAAGGGCTCTCTCCTGTGTCAAGAATCATCCGGAGCATAGCACCTGTTCTCGCGCAGGATGTGCCGCACTTCATCGGGCACCAGATAGCGCGGATCACGGCCCGAAACGATGAGCTGGCGCAGGTCGGTGGAAGAAATCTCGAGCTGGGTCACGGCGTGCACGTAGATCCGGCCGGCGGTCTTCTCGTGCAGATCGCGGATGGTGCCGGTGCCGTGATCCACCATGACCTCGCCGAGCGGGCCCATGGTCGGCGCCTTCCAACCCGGCCGGTGCGCGACCACGATGTGCGCCAGCCCGAGGAGGTCGCGCCAGCGGTGCCAGTTCGGCAGGCCGAGGAAAGCGTCCATTCCGAGCAGCAGGCAGAGCGAGCGGTCCGGATACTCCGCCCGCAGCTCCGTCACGGTGTCCACCGAATAGGAGATGCCCGTGCGGCGGATCTCGCGGTCGTCGACGACGAACGCCGGTTGATCCGCGACGGCGGCCCGCACCATGGCGCAGCCGCAGCTCCGAGCTCGCCAGCGGGTCGTCGCGATGCGGCGGGCTGCCGGTGGGCAGGAAGCGGACCTCCGCCAGCCGCAGCTCCTGCCACAGCTCGAAAGCGGTGCGCAGATGGCCGTAATGAATCGGATCGAAAGTGCCGCCAAAGAGACCGATCGGTTGCATGACCCTATTTGAACATGGACTGCGGCGCCGGTACCGCCGGCCGGCCACAAATGTCGGCGGCGAGCAGCGCCATCTCGTCCCAGGCATTGCCCTGCAACCGTCCCTTGATCATGCGGTCGGCGCGAGCGGCGCGCAGCGTGAGCGCCCGGAAAGAGAGGCGCGGAGCCCGGCGCACGGCCTTGTCCAGGGCCGCGGTCTGCCGCTGCCAGCCGCCGCGCCCGCGCGCCGCCCCCGGGCTGGCGACCGCGCCCCAGAGATCCCGCAGCGCTTTGTTCAGCGCCCAAAGCACCAGCGTCTGCTCGGTGCCCTCCGAGCGCAGGCCGGCGAGCACGCGCAGGGCACGGTCCGCCTCGCCCTCCAGCACCGCCTCCGACAGTCTGAAGACATCGAAGCGGGCGCTGTCGGCGACGCTGGCGAGCAACAGTATCGAGAGTTAGGTTGCCGGCGGGCGCGAGCAGGCGCAGCTTTTCCAACTCCTGATGGGCGGCGAGCAGGTTGCCCTCGGTGCGCTCGGCGAGCAGCGACGAGCGCCTCGTCGTCGACCTCGAGCCGCAGCCGCCGGCAGCGGCCCCGCAGCCAGCCCACCAGCCTGTCCGCCTCCACGGGCCAGACCGGGATCCAGCCGCCGCGCGACTCCAGCGCCCGAATCCACTGCGCCGCCTGCGCGTCGCGATCGAGGCGGGGCGTGAGGATGATGAGCAGGGTGTCAGGATCGTCCCGCTGCAGAAGTGCCAGCAGCGCGTTGTTGCCCGCGACGCCCGGGCGCCCGCTCGGCAGTCGCAGCTCGAGCATCCTGCGGGCGGCGAACAGCGAGAGATTGCCGGCCGAGGCGCGGACGTCGTCCCAGTCGGAGCCGCGCTCCAGGAAGTGCACCTCGCGCTCAGTGAAGCCCGCGGCGCGCGCACGCGCGCGGATCGCATCCGCCGCCTCCCCGGTGAGCAGCGGCTCGTCGCCGGATACCAGGTATGCCGGCAGGAGATGCTGCTCGAGATGCGACGCCAGGGAATCGGATGTGAGCTTCAAGCGCGACGTTTCGGGGAATGCCGGCCGACATTATAGAAGGCTTGTGAATCGACGGTATATGTGATGTTATATCATCACATAACGGGTCGCCCTGACGGGCACCGTGGCCACCGTGCTTGCTGAAGCCTGGAAACTGGAGCTTTCCCGCATGCCTGTATCCAAGAACGCCCGCGGGGCGGTCCTGCTGCTCGCGATCGCTGGGGCTGCCGCTATGCCGTCGATCGTGCTGGCTGCCGACGCATCCAATGACGCCTCGCCGACAGACGGGGCACCCATCGTCACGCTCAGGAGCATAGTCGTCACCGCACAGCGACTGAACGAAAAGCGCGCCGGCATCGAGACGCAGACGGGCGCCTCGACCTATACGATCGACAGCGCCGAGATCAACGCCGAGCCCGGCGGTGAGAACGTGCAGCTCAATCAGGTGCTGCTGCAGGCGCCCGATGTGGTGCAAGACTCCTTCGGGCAGCTGCACGTCCGCGGCGACCACAACGATCTGCAGTACCGTCTGAACGGCATCATCCTGCCGGAAGGCATCAGCGTATTCAGCCAGACACTGGACCCGAGGCTGATCTCCGCACTCAACCTCATTACCGGCGCCCTGCCGGCCGAGTACGGCCTGCAGACCGCGGGCATCATCGATCTGACGACCCGGAGCGGATTGCTCAGGCCCGGGGGCTATGTCTCGCTGTACGGCGGCAGTCATTCGACACTCGAGCCGGCGGCGCAGGTGAGCGGCAGCGCCGGCAGCTTCAGCTACTTCGCGAGCGCCGACATGCTGCGCAATGACCTCGGCATCGAGTCTCCCGATGGCAACAGCGAGCCCGCTGCACGATCATTCCACGCAGGGCCACGCCTTCGGGTATTTCGAGGACATCCTCGATTCCAATGACCGGCTGGCGCTGATCCTCGGCACCTCCGACGACGAATTCGAGGTGCCGAACCGGCACGGTCTCGAGCCGACGCTCGGTCTCGATGTGAACGGCATCAGCGGCTATCCGAGCAACGATCTCCGGGAGACTCAACACGAGCTGACGCAGTACGCGATTCTGAGCTGGCAGCACTCCGCGGACGGCTTCGATGTGCAGAACTCCGCGTCCGCCCGCTATACCAGCCTGCACTTCGCGCCGGATCGGGTGGGCGATCTGCTCTACAACGGCATCGCCCAGAACGCCTTCAAGGACGATACGGCTTTCGCCTGGCAGACCGACGGTTCCTACAGACTCAACGACGACCACACCCTGCGCGCCGGCTTCTTCCTGCAGCACGACAGTGCAACCAGCGCTACCACCTCCCAGGTCCTGGCCGTGGACGCGCTCGGCCTGCAGACCAGCGACGCGCCGCTCAGCATCCGCGACAACGGCAATCAGTCGCAGGAGATCGAGAGCGCGTACCTGCAGGACGAGTGGCGGCTACTGCGCCCCGTCACGATCAATTACGGCGTGCGGTTCGATCACTACAGCGCTTACTCCAGCGGCAGCCAGGTGAGTCCGCGCGTCAACGCGGTATGGAAGGCGACGGCCGACACGACGGTGCACGCCGGGTATTCGCGCTACTACACGCCACCCCCGTTCGAGCTGATTGCGAGCGGGACATTCGCCAGATTCAGCGGCACGACCGCAGTGCCGCCAGGATCGAATTCCCTGGACACGCCTCCCCTCGCCGCCCGGCAGGATTACTACGACGTAGGCGTCGAGCGAGAGCTGCTCCCGGCGCACGCCCTGACGCTAGGCGTCGATGCGTATGGTGAGACCGCGCAAAATCTGATCGATGAAGGGCAATTCGGCGCGCCCATAGTCCTCACCCCGTTCAATTATCGCTGGGGGCGCAGCGGCGGCATCGAATTCACCGGCGACTATTCCAGCCGCCGTTTCTCGGCTTACGGCAATCTCGCCGTCCAGTCCGCCACGGGCAAGGGCGTCGAGTCCTCACAATTCAACTTCACGCCGCAGCAGCTCGGCTACATCGCCGACAACTACATTCATCTCGACCACGAGGAGCGGGTCTCGGCCTCGGGCGGCGTGAGCTGCCAATGGAGCAGGACGCGCGCCAGCATCGATGCCATCTTCGGGACGGGGCTGCGCGATGACTTGGCGCTGCCGGACGGCGTCGACGTTCCGAACGGTGATCACACGCCGAGCTATACCGCGGTCAACCTCGGACTGGCACATGACTTCGCCATCGGCGATCCGGCGGGACCGCTGCAGCTGCGCTTCGATGTGGTCAACCTTCTGGACAAGGCCTATCTGATCCGCAACGGCAGCGGCATCGGCGTCTTCGCGCCACAATACGGCGCGCGCCGCGGATTCTTCGGCGGCGTCACCGTAGATTTTTAAGCCCCTGCGGCGGCGGGGCACAGCCGTGTGCCTGAGGAGAGAGGGGCTAGCGACAAGGATCAGGCCGGTCAGGCCGGTCAGGCCGGTCCCTGATAGCGGCGCACCCGCACCGCGGCGGCCAGCAACAGCGCGCATACCGCAAGTCCGATCCAGAGGCCGGGGCTCGCGAGGAATGCTCCCAGATTGGCGAGTGTCGGCGCCCGTATGCGGCATGTTGCCGGGCGGCGGGTACTGGATCGCCCCGGGACCGCCCCCGAGGCGCGACAACAACATGTGGGCGAATACCGAGGTATTGAAAATGAGCTTCTCGACGATGAGGACTGCGGCTACCGGCAGGGTGGCCCAGAGGATCGGCGCGCGGCGCGCCCAGGCGGAGACGAGCAGCAGCCAGCCGTAGATCGGCGCGTAATAGAGCGCATGAACGGTCAAGCAGGTGATAAAGCATCGCCGTCCACAACGGCAGGATCGGCGTATGCATCCACGGCGCCGCGCCGGCGGCACCCTTGCCGAGCAGCACCACATCACCCACCAGCAACATGATGCCCTGCGTGACTACCAGCACCGCGAAAGTGATGAGCGGAAGAACAAAGATCGGAATGCTTGCTTTCGCCATCACGGTAATCACGTCGGAGACCGGCAGCGACTTCCAGAAGAGAATGCTGCGATCGCTGCGCTCGTTGTACAGCGCCCCGAGGCAGTAGATGACCGTGAGGATGACGTAAGTCAGCATCACGGCGAACATGGCGAAGGTGAGCGGAGATGCGGCGAGGTGAGCGGACGGCGATGCCGCAGGCCCGGTCCGCGTGAGGGGGAGATAGGCGGCGCCAATCGCAAACCCGAACAGGACCACGGCCGCGACGATCAGCGGCACTATGTAGAGGAAGCGGTTCTCCCATAGCTCGCGCCGCACCGACCAGTAGAACAGGCGCATGGGCGATAGCGCCGACCGGACCGAATGCAGAGGAGCGGTCGGCGTGCGGTTGGGACGACGGTTCCGGCATCGCCGTTGAGTCGCTGGTGGCCACTGTCATTGCCCTCCCGCCTGCGAGGCACCGGCCGGGCTGCCCAGGACGGCAACGAAGACGTCCGCGATGCCGGGTGTGCGCACCTCACCGAACTGCTGCAGCTGCGCGCGATCCGCGCGCTCGAACAGCAGCGTGCTGCGCCCGAAGACCTGACGTTCCTGAATCGGCTTGAGCTGCGCGCGCCGCGGCCAGGCGCTCCGGATGCACCGTCACCTCCGCATAGCGCGCCTCGAATTCCTCCATGCTGCAGGCGAGCACGATCCGGCCGCGGTTGATGAACATGAAGTCGGTGAGCACGTTCTGGATTTCCTCGACCTGGTGCGTGGTCACCAGGATGGTGCGGCTGCGATCGAAATAGTCATTGAGCAGCGCATCGTAGAACTGCTTGCGATACAGAATGTCGAGCCCGAGGGTGGGCTCGTCGAGCACCAGCAGCCGCGCATCGATGGCCATGACCAGCGCCAGGTGCAGCTGCGTCACCATGCCCTTGGACAGCTCACGTACCCGGCTGTTGCGGCCTGATGGCCGTCCGGGCGATGAAGGCCTCGGCCTTGGCGCGATCGAATCGCGGATGCACGCCCGCGACGTAATCGAGCGCCTGCGAGACGCGCAGCCAGCGCGGCAGCACCGCGACGTCGGCGATGAATGCAACATCGCGCATGAGCCGGTCGCGCGCAGTCCAGGGATCGCGCCCGAGCACGCGTAGTTGCCCCAGATGGGGCGTGAGGCCGAGGATCGCGTTGATCGCGGTGCTCTTGCCGGCGCCGTTCGGCCCGATGAGGCCGAGGATGCGGCCCGGCTCGACCCGCAGATCGATGCCATCGAGCGCGACGGTCGTGCCAAACACTTTGCGCAAGCCGCGTGCTTCAATGACCGACATGGTTCACCGCTTCCCTTTCGCTGGCGGCGGCCCGTCGGTCGGCGAGCGCTCGCCGGCGACGCCGTCCAACAGCTCTTCCGCCTTCAGGCCGAGGCGCTGCAGGGTTGCGAGCACTGCCGGCCATTCCTCCTCGAGAAATCTCTGCCGCTCGTCCCGCAGCAGCTGCTGGCGTGCGCCCGACTTGATGAACATGCCGATACCTCTGCGCTTCTCGACGATCTGCTCGTCGGCCAGTTGCTGATAGGCCTTGAGCACGGTGAGCGGGTTGACCCGGTAGTCGGCCGCGACGGTGCGCACCGAGGGCAGCGGGTCGCCCTCCTTGAGCAGTGACATCGAGGATCATCGCGATCACGCGATCCCGCAGCTGGCGGTAGATCGGCTGGCTGTCGTTCCATTCGTCGCTCACTCCGCGTTCCCGCTGTTATCGCGCCACGATGCGTTCACTGCACGCGGTGCGGGTCGAAGTGCGCTCGTGTCGGGTGATTGCCGGAAGAAGTCACCCGCAGGCTGACCTGGAGGTGCTTCCGGGCGGTCTGCGCGCCGGCGAGAGTCGCGAGCGACAGCAGGACGAGGGGCAGCGCGATACTCAAGGATCTGACGGTTTTCATGCTCATTCTCCGCGGCGGACCCCATCTGATGTAGTGTTCTACATGACTATATCACTATATCTGCACGAGTCAAGCGTCGATTAGGCGGATTGCCGCGCCTAGGGCTGGTCCGGCTTGCGTCCCTTCAGCAGGGCATCCGGGTGGCGATCGAGGTAATCGGCCAGCTCCCGCACGGAGCGCGCGGCCTGGCTGAGCTCGCCCATCAGCTGCGGCAGATTCGTGCTCGAGGGCTCGCTGCCGCCCGCCTTGTCCTGGATCAGGGCAAGCGTGCGCTGCGCCGCATCCGAGGTCGCGCGCAGTGACTTCAGGAGCTCGTTGAGGTTGGGTTGTGTCTGCACCGTCAGGCGGTCGAGATGCTTCAGGACGCGGTTGAGAGAAACTATCGCGTCGTGCAATTGCGGTCCGGCGGTGGCCTTGTTGAGGTTGCCGAGCACCCCGTTGAGATTGTGCATCACATCGTTGAGATTGCGCAGCGTATCGCCGAGCACCGGCGGCCCGGCGGGCGCTCCCATGGCGGCCTGCTCGTTGCTCAAGAGCTGGAAGACGCTACCCGCCGCACTGGGCGGCGTCGCCAACTGCGCCTGCCGGGGTGGTGAAGGCCACACCGCCCGCGAGCAGCTGTTGCCAGGAGTTGGCGCGAAGCTGCAGCCCCCCGGCACCGAGCGTCATCGCGACGCCGCCGGCGTTCCAGAAATGCGTTCCGGCATGCACCAGCCGGTCGTTCGGTGCGCGGATGAATGTCGTGACGCTCACTTCATGTCCGTCGGGGGCAAGCGCATAAGCCGCCACCACGCCCACGTCGATGCCGCGATAAGTCACGGGCGAGCCCGCGGTCAGAGAGCTGAGATCCGGCGCGCGCAGGGTGAAATAGCGGCCCGGCGAGCCCGGAGCCACTATCGGCGGATCGTCGAGGCCGGCGAAGCGCCGCCGCGGGCTGCCCTTCTTACCGGGATACATCTCGATGTAGGAGCCGGAGACGATCGTGGAAAGCCCGGAGATTCCGCCCACCCCAAGGTGCGGCGTCACGACGTAGAAGATGGTGGTGTCGGTGAGGTAAGGCGTCGCCTCGCGGACCATGCGGGCGCGGACGACCACCCGCCGCATGTCATGCGACAGATGCAGCGACGTCACGGTGCCGACCACGGCGTTCAGGTGTTGGATCGTAGCCTGGCCCGATTGCAACCCCTGGGCTGCGCTGAAGGAAATGGTGATCTCCGGCCCCCGCTCCGCGATCGTCGTCCACGCGAGCCACAGCAGCACGCCGGCGGCCGCTATCGGGACGATCCAGACCCACGCCACCCAACGGCGCGGACGGACGCGCGCCTCAACGGGCTCTTCCGGCTCACGACGCTCGACCCGCCTCTCAGGCTGGTGCGGTGCGTTCGGGTCCTGCGACTCGTCTGGCATCGTGGATCATCCTCTTTGTGACGCGTCCCACATGAGACGCGTATCGAAGGTTCTGGTGGCGATCATCGTCAGAACCACCACCGCGGCGAAGGCCACCAGGCCGACCCCGGCCCGCGCCTGGGCAATGGCGCCGAATTGCAGCAGGCCGACCAGCACCGATGCGACGAACACATCGATGTTGGACCAGGAGCCGACGGTGTCGATGAGGCGAAAGAAGCGGGTGCGCGCGACGAGTGTCCGCGGCGAGCCGTCCAGGGTCGCGAGCAGCATCCAGGTGAGTCCGCACAGCTTCAGCAGCGGCACCACGATGCTCGCCAGGAAAACGATGATCGCCAGCGGCCACAGCCGGTTGTGAATCAGCTCGAGCACTCCCGTGATGATGGTGTTCGACTGCTCGTCGCCCAAGCTGACCAGCGTCAACACCGGGAGCGCGTTGGCCGGAATGTAGAGCAGGAACGCCGCGATGACTAGGGCGGCGGTGACCCTGAACGCATATGGCTTGCGATGATGCAGCGTGGCATCGCAGCGCGGGCACGCGACGCCCGCGCGCGCGCCCGATCACCAGCAACTCGCAGGCCGTACAGGCGATCGCCTGGTCGAGCTCGCGGCGGTCGCTCGCGCGCCGGCCCCAGTGCCACATCGTCTGCCGCCGCACACGCCGCACCGGCAGCAGTTCCCAGACCGTTCTCTCATCGAGCTGCGTCAGCACGAGCAGCAATGCCGCGGTGGCCGCCATCAGGCACCACCCGCCCGCGAGCACGTGGACCGCGACCACGAGCCGCAGCCGGCTGTAGGCGACGAAGCAGCCGACGAGAAAAATCTCGAGCATCATCCAGGGGCGTAACGTCATGAGCCAGCGAAAAGCGGCGCCCAGATGCGCGCGCGCCCCCAACCGCAACGCTGCCAGAACGAAGATGAGCATTGCCAGGTAGGTATACGGCAGCACGACGGTGAAGGCAGCGACGATCAGCGCCAGAGACGCGAACCCCTGCTGCCACAGACCGACGATTCCGCTCGTCAGCCAACAGGTCCTCTCGGCGCCGTGCGAGGCCACGCTCAGCAGGGGCGCGATGGTGGCCGGGACCAGGAAAAGGAGCACGCTCAGCGCGAGCGCAAGCGGAGCATCGACGCGTCCCACCGCCGGCCCCGCCAGCAGCCGCAGGCAGCGCCCACACTCGGCAAAGTGCCAGCCCTTCAGCGCCGGCAGCCGCTGCACCAGCCCACAGTCCGGGCAGGCGACCCTCGCCTGGCTCTCAGCAGTACTCATCGGGCGCTTTGCAGCAAAGCAGATGCCTCCGCCACTATCCTCATCCCCCGGTCACTCCCCCGGTTACTCCCGGCAGGACCCCGTCAGGCGGTCATCGCCGTCCGTGACGCCGTGTCGTCGCAACCATCGGCGCGCATCCTCCGCGTCGTTCTCGAACCAGGCGCGCGTGCTTCCGAGCCGAAAGCTGTAACCCCAGGCATCCATGTCCGCGAACACGCGCTCCAGCCCCACTCCCCGCAGCGCGCCGGCCAACAGCACCTGCAGATAGCACACTGCCGACTCCTCGAGATCGTCCCCGCCGGCGTCCCGATCCAACCCCGACCGCCGCTCCGGCGTCATGCAGATGTAGTGACCGGCCTCATGCAGCACCGAATGCACCGGCGTATCGAGCCGCGCATACAGGCGGTCGCCCCCGAGCCCGGCCTCGGTCTCACCCCAGTAAGAGCCCGGAATCATCTCCTCGGGAGCCACCAGCGCGAGGCTCAGGCCGTAACGATCGAGCAGCGCCGCCACCGCGATACGATCGACCCCGCTCAACACCAGCATGTCAGCCGCCCGGCACCCGCGAGAGCTGCCGCATCACTATGTCCGCCAGGTCCTCGGCCATCGCCTGCTGCAGGATCTGCTCCTCATGTTCCTTGGCGAGCAACAGGCTCTCGTCGAAGCTGTAGGAGCGGACGGTCGAGACCTGCTGCGGCGGCAGCAGCTCTCTGCCGCCGGCGGTCACGGAAAAGCGCACCGTGTAAGTGATCTGGTACTCGACCGGGCGGTTCTGTGCCGACACCGACAACACTCGAGGCGCGACGCGGTCGGACAGGATGTGGACTACCGCCGTTGCCTGAGTCCGTAGATCGACCGGGTGCGCGCCGGATATCAACATCTGACGCCGCAGGCTCTGCACGAAGTCGCTTTGCCGATCCGGAGCCTGAATGTACGGCCGCTGGATGGATTGCGGCAGCTCGATGCGCCCCTCGAGGTGGAAGCCGCAGCCAGCGAGCAGAAGCAGGAGTACGCAGCACTGGATCCGGGCTCCTGCCCGGCCCAGTGCCTGATATACGTCACTCAAACCTCGGGCCTCAACCATCCGGCTGCCCACCCGCCGGCGCGCTCACCACCACATTGACGATCTGCCGCGGCGCCACGACGATCACCCGTTTGATCGCCGACCTGCTGCCGACGAACTTCATGACGTGCTCGTCGGCAAGCGACGCTTCACGGATCGCCGCCTCGTCGGCATGCGCCGGCACGCGGACCCGGCCGCGGAGCTTGCCGTTGACTTGCACCACGAACTCGACGGAGTCCTGGATCAGCGCCGACTCGTCGACCACGGGCCACGGCTCATCGACGGCTGCCCGTTCGTGCCCGAGGGAGCGCCATAGCTCGTGAGTCACGTGCGGAATGATGGGTGAGAGCACCAGTGTGACGATCTGCAACGCTTCCTGCCGCACGGCGCGGCCCGGATCCGAGGTGTCATCGAAACGTCCGATAGCGTTGAGAAGCTCCATGCTGGCGGCGATCGCAGTGTTGAAACTGCGGCGCCGGCCGATATCGTCCGCCGCCTTGGCGAGCGCGTGGTGAGTGGCACGCCGCAGCCCGCGCTGCCCTTCGGTGAGCGTTCGGGTATCGAGAGCGGGGGCCGGGCCGCGACGCACATGTTCGTACACTGCGTTCCACAGGCGTCGAATGAAGCGGGATGCTCCCTGCACGCCTTCATCGGACCACTCCAGCGTCTGGTCCGGCGGTGATGCGAACATCGTGAAGAGGCGAGCGGTATCGGCGCCGAGGCGTTTGACCAGCCCCTCCGGATCGACACCGTTGTTCTCCGACTTCGACATCTTGCCGAGCCCCTGGTACTGCACGCGGATCATCTCGCCGCCGCCCAGAGTCGTCTCGAACACTTCGGCGCCGGCCGCATCGCGCCGTGAACGCACGTCCGTCGGGTTGACGTAGCGGCGGCGTCCATCCGCCGGGACATAGGAGTAGACGTGGTTGAGCACCATGCCCTGGGTCAGCAGGTTGGTGAACGGCTCGCCGATCCGCAGCAGGCCGAGATCGCGCATCACCTTGGTCCAGAAGCGCGAGTAGAGGAGGTGCAGGATGGCGTGCTCGATGCCGCCGATGTACTGGTCGACGGGCAGCCAGTAAGCCGCGCGCTCGTCGATCATGGCGCCGCCCTGGTCCGGACAGGTGTAGCGCATGTAGTACCACGAGGAATCGACGAAGGTGTCCATGGTGTCGGTCTCGCGCCGCGCCGCACCGCCGCACTTGGGGCACTTGCACTCGTAGAAGGCGGGCGACCTGGTGAGCGGGTTGCCGCCGCCGTCCGGCACCAGGTCCTCCGGCAACACCACCGGCAGCTGATCGTCCGGCACCGGCACCTCGCCGCAGCTGCGGCAATGAATCAGCGGGATGGGACAACCCCAGTAGCGCTGCCGCGAGATGCCCCAATCGCGCAGCCGATACTGCACACGTTTCCGACCCAGCCCGCGCTTCTCCAGACTCACGGCGATCGCGTCGACCGCGGCCTGGAACTGCAGCCCGGAGAACTCCCCCGAGTTCACGGTGATCCCGTAGTCGGTGTAGTCCGTGATCCACGGTGCGCGCACGTCCTCGTAGGCGCCGGATTTCGAACGCACGACCATGACGACGGGAAGCGAGTTCTTGTGCGCAAACTCGAAGTCGCGCTCGTCGTGCCCCGGAACGCCCATCACGGCGCCCTCGCCGTATCCCATGAGCACGTAGTTGGCGACCCAGATTTCTATCGGTTTGCCGGTGAAGGGATGCAGCACGTGCAATCCCGTGGGCATACCCTTCTTCTCTTGCGTCGCGACATCCGCCTCCATGACGCTGCCGCGGCGGCACTCGTCGATGAATGCCGCCAGCGCCGGCTTGCGCGCGCCCGCCGCCGTGGCCACCGGATGCTCCGCCGCCACCGCCATGAAGGTCACACCGAACAGGGTGTCGGCGCGTGTCGTGAACACCTTGAGCGCCCCTGCCTGGGACATCGCGGCGGTGGTGTCCGGCGCGTAGGGGAAGGAGACCTCACAGCCCTCGCTGCGGCCGATCCAGTTGGCCTGCATGAGGCGCACGCGCTCGGGCCAGCCCGGCAGCTGTTCGAGGTCGGCGAGCAGCTCCTGCGCGTAGCGGGTGATGTTGAGGTAGTAGGTCGGGATCTCCCGCCTCTCGATCGGGGCCCCGGTGCGCCAGCCGCGCCCTTCGATCACTTGCTCGTTGGCGAGCACGGTCTGATCGACCGGGTCCCAGTTCACCACTCCCGTCTTGCGATAAGCGACGCCCTGCTCCAGCATTCGCAGGAAGAGCCACTGATTCCAGCGGTAGTAGCCCGGATCGCAGGTCGCGACTTCCCGGCTCCAGGCGATGCCGAACCCCAGCGACTTCAACTGCGCCCGCATGTGCGCGATGTTCTGGCGGGTCCACTTCGCAGGCGGCACTCCGTTGCTGATCGCCGCATTCTCGGCAGGCAACCCGAACGCGTCCCACCCCATGGGCTGCAGGACGTTTCGCCCCTGCATCCGCATGAAGCGCGCCAACACATCCCCGATGGTGTAGTTGCGCACATGACCCATGTGCAGCCGCCCCGACGGATAAGGCAGCATCGACAGGCAGTAATACTTCTCCCGGCCCTTCTCTTCCTTTACCTCGAAGGTGCCGTGCCCATTCCAATAAGACTGCGCCGCCTTCTCGACAGCCGCCGGATCGTATTGCTCTTCCATTTC
Organism: uncultured Pseudomonadota bacterium; assembly: GCA_963726045.1. Taxonomy (GTDB): domain Bacteria; phylum Pseudomonadota; class Gammaproteobacteria; order Steroidobacterales; family Steroidobacteraceae; genus 13-2-20CM-66-19. The sequence continues at coordinate 359,295 of CAVSAZ010000003.1, read as the reverse complement.
AAAGAACGCCCGAATGTAAACCTCGGAAAGCTCCGCAATTTACACGAACGAGCGGTCGCTCGGACAATCAGGGCACGGGGACGGGCAAAAACAGCTGTGCCGAATCCCGCTGCACCAGCAGCGCAATGCTCTTCTTGTGCGACTGCCTGGCGGCCGACTCGAGCTCCTCCACGGTGCTGATCCGCCGGCCATCGACTCCGAGGATGACGTCCCCCGGCTCCACTCCAGCCAGCGCCGCGCCCCCCGTGGCCGCCTCCACGACGAGGCTGCCGCTGGTTCGGGCCTCGGCCTTCTCCTGCGGCGCCAGCGGCCGGACGGTGAGCCCGAGACTATTCGGCTTGCGCACCACCGGGGCCGGCCGGGTGGCATTCGCCGCCGCGGCCGTCTGCGGCTCTTTGAGCTCCACGACCCGCACTTGCACCGTTCGGTCCTGGCGGTCCCGCCACAGCGTCAGGCTCGCCTGCGAGCCCGGCCGCATGGCCGATATACGGGTCGACAGCTCGCCGTAGTGTTCGATCTGGTGGCCGTCGACCGAGAGCACGACATCTCCCGGCTGGATGCCGGCCAGGGCGGCCGGTCCCTTGGACTCCACCGAGCTCACGAGCGCACCGCGCGGGCTGCCGAGACCGAAGGAGTCGGCCAGGTCAGCAGTCACCTCCTGGATGGTGACGCCGATCTTGCCGCGCACCACGTGCCCTACGGTGATGATCTGCCGCTCCACGTTCACCGCCACATCGATCGGGATGGCGAACGAGACGCCCATGAAGCCGCCGGTGCGGCTGAAGATCTGGGAGTTGATGCCGACCACCTCTCCCTGCAGATTGAAGAGCGGGCCGCCTGAGTTGCCGGGGTTCACCGCCACGTCGGTCTGAATGAACGGCACGTAATTCTCGCTCGGCAGCGAGCGGCCGATCGCGCTCACGATTCCCGCGGTCGCGCTGTTCTCGAAGCCGAACGGCGAGCCGATGGCAAGCACCCATTGCCCGGGCTGAAGTCGCGACGGATCGCCGAGACGCACGATCGGCAGCCCTGTCGCCGCGATCTTGAGGACGGCGATATCGGTACGCTGGTCAGAGCCAACGACCTTCGCCGGAAACTCACGCTGATCGACCAGCCGCACCGTCACCTGGCTCGCGCCGTCCACGACGTGCTCGTTCGTGAGGATGTAGCCGTCGGCGCTGACGATGAATCCGGAGCCCGCGCCGCGCACAGGCTCCTCGTGACGCTGCTGGTCGGCGCCCGGATTCGGGATACCGAAACGGCGGAAGAAATCATTGAGCGGATCATCGCCCTGGCTGCCGCCCTCCGGCGCCTTCTCGATCACTTCGACGTTGACGACCGCGGGACCGTACTTGGCGACCAGCGGTGCGAAGTCCGGCAGCGACGGAGTGCACATGGAGGAAACGGACGTTGCCGCGGCCGCCACTTGCGTCCCCGCCACCAGCCACGCGGCGAGTGCGACGGGGGCGAGGGCCATCATTGTCGCGCGAAGACGCGCGAGCCTAAAAGAGCTCATGTCAGACTCCGGGTGGCACAGAAGTAGCACTCGCCATGCCCGCGCGCCGGCGCGGGCCGCCGCTCCACAGCGGCACAGCGAGGCCGAGGACGGCGAGGCTCACGATCAACCAGTTTCCAACACGCGTGAACGGTGTGATCCCGGCCCTGGGCGTGACGGAAGACCGCAGCACATACTGCTCGAAAGGCGGCGCCGACGCCAGAACCTCGCCGTGTGGCCCGATGACGGCCGAGATACCGTCGTTGGTGGCGACGATCAGGCTCCGCCCTTCCTCGAGCGCGCGCATGCGGGCCATCTGGAATTGCTCGTAGCGGGCGGTAGAGTGTCCGAACCAGGCGTCGTTGGTGACGTTCACCAGCGCATCGGCTTTCGGCAGCATGTGCAGCATGTAGCCGCCGTAACCGACCTCGTAGCAGACCGTCGCCCCGAGCTCGAGCCCGGCCACGGGCAGCGGCGACTGATTGGTGCCGCCGCGGGTGAAGCTGTCGTACGGCAGGCTCATCAGGCGCAGCCAGTTGCGTACGAAACGCGGGACCGGGAAGAACTCCGCGAACGGCACCAGGTGGTCCTTGGCGTACCAGCTTGCCTGCTTGCCGAGCGCCAGGATGGAATCGTAGTAGCTCTTGCCGTCATCCGAGGCGCGGATCACGCCCATCACCAGCGAGGAGCCCTTGGCCTGCGCCTCGCGATCGATCGCCGCGATGTAAGGCAGCATGTTGTTGGCCGGCTCGGGCAGCGCGGCCTCCGGCCAGACGATGAGTTTGGCGCCGAGCGCCGACTCCGTCATCTGGCGGTAGCGCTGCAGGATCTTGTTCTCGTAGGCATCCTGCCACTTCTCATCCTGCGGGATGTTCGCCTGGATCAGTGCCACCGAGACGGGCGCGCCCGAGGGATGCGTCCAGCGCACCGGCGTGAGCGCGGCGCCGACGACCCAGGGCATGATGAGCGTGAGCCCGGCCAGCAGGCGCACCCGCCCCTTGCCGCGAATCAGCGCCACCAGCGCACCGGCGCTCATCAGCAGCAGCATGCTGATGCCATAGACCCCGAGGAGCGGCGCGAATTGCGCCAGCCAGGTATCGGTCTGAGAGTAGCCGAGCGACAGCCAGGAAAAGCCCGAGAGGAACCAGCCGCGCAGCCACTCGATGAGGAGCCACGCCGCCGGCATGCCGACCAGCCAGCGCCAGGCGCCGCTGCGCGGCAGCAGGCGTGCCACCGCATAGCCGATGAGCGCGTTGTAGAGCGCCATGATTCCGATCAGGCCGAGCATGATGCCGATGGTCATCCAGACCGGCGCCCCGCCGAGATCGTGCACGCTGACATAGAGCCAATAGGTGCCGGCGAGAAAGGTGCCGAAGCTGAACCAGAATCCGGTCCAGGCGGCTTCGCGGGGCGCGGCCTGCTCCCACAGCCACATCAGCGCCGCGGGGCAGAGGATCGCGAGCGGCCACCACTCGAGCGGTGCAAAGGCGCACGCGAGGAGCGCGCCGACGCCAAACGACACCACCCCGCGCGCGAGCAGTGCGTGGCGGGAGCGGGTCGCGACGAGCAGACCCCGCGCGGCGATCAGACCCGGCGGAGTCACCTCGCCCGCGGCGGCGGCCATGGCAGCGAGGCGCCGCGAGCTCATGCGTGCGACTCACCCTGCTCGGGCTGGGAGTGGCCGTCGGGCGGCGTCACATCGCGCGGCGGCACGACGCGCAGCGCATCGATACGGCGCCGGTCGGCCCGTACGACGCGAAACTCGAAACCTTCGATGTTGGCGCTCTCGCCGCGCCGCGGCAGGCGGCCGAACTGCCTCATCAGAAGTCCCGCCACGGTCTCGAAGCCCTCCCCCTCGGACAGGTGGGCGCCGAAGTACTCGTTGAACTCATCGATACGGGTGACGCCGCGCACCGTGAAGACGCGCTCGCCCTCCTTGCGGATGTTCTGGTCGTCCTCGACGTCGAACTCGTCGTCGATTTCGCCGACGATCTGCTCGATCACGTCCTCGATCGTCACCAGGCCCGCCACGCCGCCGTACTCGTCGACCACGATGGCCATGTGATTGCGGCTGTCGCGAAATTCCTTCAGCAGGACGTTGAGCCGCTTCGATTCCGGCACGAACACCGCCGGCCGCATGAATTCGCGGATATCGAAGCGCTCACGCGACTCACTGCTGACCAGGCGCAGCAGATCCTTGGCGAGCAGGATGCCGACGATGTCGTCGCGGTCCTCGTCCATCACCGGGAAGCGCGAGTGTCCCGACTCCACCACGGTCGGCAGGATGCGGGATGCCGGATCGTCGCGGCGCACGAACACCATCTGCGCGCGCGGCACCATGATGTCGCGCACCTGCAGGTCGGAGACTTCCAACACTCCTTCCAGCATCGGCAGCGCGTCGGCCTCGAGCAGGCCGCGCGTGCGGGCCTCGCGCAGGATCTCCAGCAGCTGCTGGCGGTTCTGCGGCTCCGCGGCGAAGCTCTGCGTCAGCCGCTTGAGCCACTTGCCCGTCGAATTGATGTCCTTGGTCATGAATCAGACTCTGTAGGGATTGGCGAAGCCGAGACGGCGCAGTATTGCGACCTCGCGGCGCTCCATGCGCTTCGCTTCCGCCTCGCGTTCGTGGTCATAGCCGATGAGATGCAGCGCGCCGTGCACGACCAGGTGCGCCCAGTGCGCCTGCAGAGACTTGCCCTGCTCGCGCGCCTCGGAGCGCACCACCGGCGCGCAGATCACCAGGTCGCCGATGAAAGCGAAGGGAGACCTGTCTCCCGAAGCCCGGAGGGCGTACGGAGAAAACGACAGCACGTTGGTCGGCTTGTCCTTGCCACGGTAGCGGGCGTTGAGACGCCGGCTTTCTGCCGACCCGACGACGCGGACACCGAGCTCGCCGCCCACCGCGCGTCGGCCGACCGCGGTGCCTGCCCACGTGGCGATGTCACCGGATCGCGGCGCCCAGCTCTTGACGCGCCTCTGTACGTCCACTTGCAGCTTATTCTTCACGTCTGCGCCTCGTAAGCCTGCACGATGCGCTGCACCAGGGGATGGCGCACGACGTCCTGTGCGTCGAAGAAAGTAAACGCTACTCCCTCCACCCCGCGCAGCACACCGATGACATGACTCAGGCCCGACTGCCTGCCGGCGGGCAGGTCGGTCTGGGTGACATCACCCGTGACCACGGCCTTGGAGCCGAAGCCGATGCGCGTCAGGAACATCTTCATCTGCTCGACCGTGGTGTTCTGCGCCTCGTCGAGGATGATGAAGGAATCGTTGAGCGAGCGGCCGCGCATGAACGCGAGCGGCGCCACTTCGATGACGTTGCGCTCGATGAAGCGCGACACACGGTCGAACCCCAACATCTCGTACAGCGCATCGTACATGGGGCGCAGGTACGGATCGACTTTCTGGTTGAGGTCGCCCGGCAGGAACCCGAGCCGCTCGCCGGCCTCCACGGCCGGGCGCACCAGGATGATGCGGCGGATGGTCTCCGCCTGCAGCGACTCCACGGCGCAGGCGACGGCGAGATAGGTCTTGCCTGTGCCTGCCGGTCCGATGCCGAATGTCAGGTCGCGGCTGCGGATGTGCGCGAGATATTCGCGCTGGTGATGTCCGCGGGCACGGATGCCGCCGCGCGGCACGCGGATCCCGCGTTCCGCGGGGTCGAGATCCGCCGGCTCCTGGCCGGCCTCGCGCTCGCGCAGCGCCAGATGCACGCGCTGCGGCGTGATTTCCTCTTCCTTGGCGAGTCCGAACAGCTCCCGCAGGAGATCCTCGGCGCTGCCGGCATTGGCGCCGAGCACCCGGAAGTTGTTGCCGCGGCGCCGGATCTGCACCTCGAGCCGCGCCTCGAGCAGACGGAGGTTCTCATCGAGCGGGCCGCAAAGATTGGCGAGGCGTGCGTTGTCCGATGGCTCGAGATCGAACTCCCGCACCGCCTCGGGGGCCGTTACTGCCACAGGCGTCCGCGCAGGCTGTGCCGCATTGCTTCGGTCACGACGGTTTGAGCGAACTGGCCGATGATCGCCGGGGGACCGGCAAAATTGATCCAGCGGTTGTTCTCGGTGCGCCCGGCGAGCTCGCGCCCGTCCTTTTTCGCGGGCCGTTCCACAAGTACGCGCTGCACGGTGCCGACCATGCCTTCGCTGATGATGTGTGCCTGAGCGTCCAGCTGTGCCTGCAGGCGCGCCAATCGCTCCTGTTTGACCCCCGCGGGCGTGTCATCGGGAAGCGATGCCGCCGGTGTCCCGGGGCGGCGGCTGTAGATGAAGCTGAACGACTGATCGAAGCCGACTTCGCGCACCAGCGCCAGCGTCGACTCGAAGTCGCGCTCACTCTCCCCGGGAAATCCGACGATGAAGTCGGAGGAAAGGCAGATGTCCGGGCGCGCTGCGCGCAGCTTACGGACCTTTTCCTTGAACTCGATCGCGGTGTAGCCGCGCTTCATGAGCGCGAGCACGCGGTCGGAGCCGCTCTGCACCGGCAGGTGCAGATGGCTCGCCAGCTGCGGCACGTGGGCGAAGGCCTCGATCAGGCTGTCGTTGAGCTCCAGCGGATGGGAGGTGGTGAAGCGGATGCGCTCGATGCCGGGCACCGCCGCGACGTGATGAATGAGCGTGGCGAGGTCGACGACGGCGCCGTCCGCCATGGGGCCGGCGTAGGCGTTGACGTTCTGGCCGAGAAGAGTCACCTCCCTCACGCCCTGGTCTGCAAGCTGACGCACTTCCTGCAGCACCGACTCGAACGGGCGGCTGACCTCATCGCCGCGGGTATAGGGCACGATGCAGAAGCTGCAGTAACGGCTGCAGCCCTCCATGACCGAGACGAAGGCGGTCGCACCCTCGGCGCGGGGTTCCGGCAAGCGATCGAACTTCTCGACTTCCGGAAAGCTGACATCGACCACCGAGCGGCCCGTACGGCGCAGCTCCGCGATCATGTCGGGCAGGCGGTGCAGCGTCTGCGGCCCGAACACGAGGTCCACGAAGGGCGCGCGCCGGGTGATGCCTTCGCCCTCCTGGCTGGCCACGCAGCCGCCAACGCCGATGAGCACGTCGGGCCGCTGAGTCTTGAGTCTTCGCCACTCGCCAAGCAGGGAGAACACCTTGTCCTGCGCCTTCTCGCGCACGGAGCAGGTGTTCATCAGCAGCACGTCGGCTTCGGCCGGATCTTCGGTGCGAACGAGACCGACGCCAGCCTCGAGCACGTCCGCCATGCGGGCAGAGTCGTACTCGTTCATCTGGCAGCCGAAGGTTTTGATGAAGTAGCGGCGGGACATAAGCAGGGGATCGCCCATTCTACGGCCTCGGCCACCCTACCGCACGGGCGCCGCGCAGAACTGCGTTACGGCTGTAAAACAGTATACAAATCAATAGATTATATGCGTCATGGCGCCGCCGACAGCGCTGGCGTAGTAAGAACCGACTTAGTCGCAAAGCGTCGGCATGCCCACTTTCGGACCCTCGCATTGGAGAGTGGCGCCGCTTTGGTCCACCTGGGTCCAGTGCCAGCTCCCCCCTCCATCTCGCCACGCATCCTGCACGGAGCCTCCCCTGGTTGCGGAGCTTCCCTGGGTCGCGAACCCGACTGCGGTTTCCGCTGCGGCGTCGGCAGTCTGCTTGAGCGGCGGGGTGCCTCTTGGATCGCCATCCAGGTGCACGATCGCGCACCCGCTGAGGCCTGCGGCGATAAGCGAGGCCAAGAGCATCTTCAGAAGCTCGCCACTTTTCATCGTCCACGTATGGCGCACAGGAACTCTCTTCTCCCTCCCAGGAAACCGCCCGGAAACAATAGCAAAAAAGGCCCCCGGGACTCATACGTCCCACGGGCCTTTTTGCAAAATTGCCAACAGTACGGGCTAGAACGGGATGTCGTCGTCGAAGTCCTCCCGCTCGCCACCGCCACCGCCAGGGCCGGACCGGCCGGGGCCGGGGCCGGGATACTCGGGCATGGGCTCGCGCGGCGCACCGCCGCCGCCGCCACCTCCGCCCGCTCCGCCTCCTCCGCTTCCTCCGCCGCCCGACGCGCCTGCTCCGGCGCCACCGCGACCACCCAGCATCTGCATCTCGTTGCCGACGATCTCGGTGGAATAGCGCTCGTTGCCCTGCTTGTCCTGCCACTTGCGGGTGCGCAGGCTGCCCTCAATATAGACTTGCGAGCCCTTGCGCAGGTATTCGCTGGCGATTTCCGCCAGCCGGCCGAAGAGGGCGACGCGGTGCCACTCGGTGCGCTCCTGCTGCTCACCGCTCTGCTTGTCGCGCCAGCTCTCCGTGGTGGCGATGCGCAGGTTCGCGACGCTGCTGCCCGATGGCATGGCGCGCGACTCGGGATCCGCGCCCAGGTGCCCGATGAGAATGACCTTGTTGACTCCGCGCGCCATGAGTGTGCCCTCTTGAAGAGAGGGCCATTGTAGACGTGGCGAGCGGCCCGCGCGAACCCGGAAAGGCGGCGCGAATGGGCAATTAGTCCGCCGAAAGGGCTCCGACGGGTACACTTGAGGGCTTGATTTTTCGCGGCCAGCCTATGCAAGCGATCCGTGTCCGCGGGGCACGCACCCACAATCTGAAGAGCATCGATGTCGATCTGCCGCGCGAGCGGCTGATCGTGGTGACGGGGCTCTCCGGCTCCGGCAAGTCCTCGCTCGCCTTCGACACTCTCTACGCCGAGGGACAGCGGCGTTACGTGGAGTCGCTGTCCGCTTATGCGCGCCAGTTCCTGTCGATGATGGACAAGCCCGATGTCGACAGCATCGAAGGACTCTCGCCCGCCATCGCCATCGAGCAGAAGGCTACCTCCCGCAACCCGCGCTCCACGGTCGGCACCGTCACCGAGATCTACGACTATCTGCGGCTGCTCTACGCGCGCGCCGGAACGCCGCGCTGCCCCGACCACGGGATCGACCTGACGGCGCAAACGGTCAGTCAGATGGTCGACCAGGTGTTGCAGCTGCCCGAGGGCGCCGCGGCCGCGCTGCTCGCACCCATGGTGAGCGACCGCAAGGGCGAGCACGCGGAAATTCTCGATTCACTGCGCGACCAGGGCTTCGTGCGCGTGCGTATCGATGGCCGCATCCATGACATGGATGGACTGCCGCAGCTCGATCCGAAGCGCAAGCACACGATCGAGGCAGTGGTCGATCGCCTGCGCCTGCGGCCCGACGCGCAGCAACGCCTCGCGGAATCGTTCGAAACGGCGCTGCGCCTCTCCGGTGGGCTCGCCCGTCTCATTTTCCTCGACGACACGGAGCGCGCCGAGCTCGTCTTCTCCAGCCGTCATGCCTGCCCGGTCTGCGGCTACAGCGTACCGCCTCTGGAGCCGAAGCTCTTCTCCTTCAACAACCCCTCGGGAGCCTGCCCGACGTGCGACGGCCTCGGCACGCAGCAGTTCTTCGATCCGCAGCGTGTGGTCACGCACCCCGACCTGTCACTCGCGAGCGGCGCCGTGCGTGCTTGGGATCGGCGCAACAGTCACTACTTTCAACTCATCCAGTCTCTTGCCCGCCACTACCGCTTCGACATCGAGGTGCCCTGGATGGAGCTGCCGGAGCGGGCGCGACAGGTGTTGCTGTACGGCAGCGGCGATGAGGTGATCGAGTTCCGCTACACCGAGGGCAAGGGGCGCGGCACTGCCAAGCGCCATCCCTTCGAGGGCATCCTGCCGAACCTCGAGCGGCGGTTCCGCGAGACGGAATCCAACATGGTGCGGGAGGAGCTCGGCAAGTATCTCGGCACGCGCACCTGTCCCGACTGCGGCGGCGCACGCCTCAACCGGCGCCGCGCGTTTCGTGTTCGTCGGCGACAAGGCTCTCCCCGAGGTCACGCGCTTGAGCGTCGGCCACGCGCTGGAGCTTTATCGCTCGCTGGCTCTCGAGGGGTGGCGCCGCGAGGTCGCGGCTCCCATCGTCAAGGAAGTGGGTCAGCGGCTGCGGTTTCTTGCCGATGTCGGCCTGCAATACCTGACGCTCGATCGCGGCGCCGACACGTTATCGGGCGGCGAGGCGCAGCGCATCCGGCTCGCGAGCCAGGTGGGCTCCGGCCTCACCGGCGTGATGTACATTCTCGATGAGCCTTCGATCGGCCTGCACCAGCGCGACAATGCGCGGCTTCTCGGCACGTTGAAGCGCCTGCGCGATCTCGGCAACACCGTGATCGTGGTGGAGCACGACGAGGAGGCGATCCGCGAGGCCGACCACGTCGTCGATCTGGGGCCGGGCGCCGGAGCGCATGGCGGCCACATCGTCGCCGAAGGCACGCCCGCCGACATTACTGCCTCCGCCGGCTTCACTGACCGGTCAGTACCTGAGCGGCAAGCGCACCGTCACCCTGCCGCGGCTGCGTACGCCGCGCTCGCCCGATAAGCAGATCCGCGTCATCGGAGCCTCCGGCAACAACCTACGCAACGTCACCGCGGAGATTCCGCTGGGACTTCTGACGTGTGTCACTGGCGTCTCCGGATCCGGCAAGTCGACCCTCATCATCGACACGCTTTTCGGTCACGCGACCGCCAAGGTCAACGGGCGATTGAGCGCTCCCGACGCCGCGCCGTGCGAGCGGGTCGAAGGGCTCGAAGATATCGAGCACGTCATCGATATCGACCAGACGCCGATCAGCCGCACGCCGCGCTCCAACCCGGCGACGTACACCAACCTTTTCGGCCCGGTACGCGAGCTTTTCGCGGCCGTCCCGGAGGCGCGGGCGCGCGGCTACGATGCCGGTCGCTTCAGCTTCAACGTCAAGGGCGGACGTTGCGAGGCGTGCCAGGGTGACGGCGTCATCAAGGTCGAGATGCATTTTCTCCCCGACGTCTACGTCGCCTGTGATGTCTGCAAAGGCCAACGCTACAACCGGGAGACGCTCGAGATCCGCTACCGCGGCAAGAACATTCACGAGGTGCTGGAGATGACGGTGGAGGAAGCGCTGCGCTTCTTCCAGAACGTTCCCGCGGTGGCCGCCAGACTGCAAACCCTGACCGACGTCGGCCTGTCGTACATCCATCTCGGGCAGAACGCGACGACGCTGTCGGGCGGTGAAGCCCAGCGCGTCAAGCTGTCGCGTGAGCTCGCCCGCCAGACCCATGGCCGCACGCTCTACATTCTCGATGAGCCCACGACCGGCCTCCATTTCCACGACGTCGCCCAGCTCCTCGATGTCCTGCATCGGCTGCGCGACCAGGGCAATACCATCGTCGTCATCGAGCACAACCTGGATGTCATCAAGAGCGCGGACTGGGTGATCGACCTCGGCCCGGAGGGCGGCGAAGCCGGCGGCGAGATCATCGCGGCCGGCACGCCGGAGCAGATCGCAGCCAACCCGAGATCGCACACCGGCGCATACCTGCGGCCGCTGCTGCACAAGCGGCCGGCGCCCGCCGCGGCGGCCCGGCGCTGAAAAAAAGTCGGCCCCGAAGGGCCGACTCGAGAGATGGCCGCGAGAGGAGACGCGATATCCGGAACACTCAGAAGATCGTGTACTTCACATTGAGGTAGAAGGCCCGCATGATGGGATTCGAGAAGATCGAGCTGTATCCCGCCGCGAAGTTGTAATCGAGCTGGTTGCTGAAGGGCGGGGTCGCGTTCAACAGGTTCTGGATGCCGAACAACACGGTCAGATTCGGAATCGGCTTGTAGGAGGCGTAGGCATTCCAGGTCGACTGGCTGCTCACGTTCCGATCGGGGCCCGAATTGGTCGGTCCGGTTTGGAACTCGTCGATGTATTTCGAGAAGAACTGGTTCTCGAGCCCGGCACCCCACATGCCGCCCGGGCTCGCCCAGTTGAGCGTCAGGTTATGCTGCCAGCGGATCGCGGGAAACTGTCCCTGATCGAACCAGCCAACCAGGTTCACGGGGTGCGCGCCCGTGTACTCCGTCAGCAGATACTGGGTGATCGCCGTCCCTTCCAGGTCCTCGCTGAACGTTCCGTAGGTCGTGTGCTGCAGATATTTGATGCTGATATCGATATCCGTCGGTGGTGGCGCCGCCCGTATTCTGGAAGTCCTGCAGGAGGTAGCCGCAGGTCGCGGCCGAATACGTCGGGCACTGCGACGCCTCGGCGGCCGATCGGGGTGAGCGTCCCGGAGCTGTTCAGCACGAAGTAGTTCGGGAATGCATTCGGATTGCCGTAGATGGTGGAAGCCGGAATGGTCTGAATGTAGTTCTTGATGAGAATTCTGTAGTAATCGAGTGTGATGCCCAGATTGGGCAGCGGCGACAGGATGATGCCCAGATCGAAATTCTGCGAAGTCTCCGGCTCCAGATTCTTGTTGCCACCATACAGCCCGATTCCCTGCGAGGTACACACCAGCGGGCTCCACTCCGTGCTGTAGCTTCCCGGCTGGCAGAGCGGGTTTCCCGAGCCCATCGTCGGGCTGTCGGAAGCGGCCAGCTGGTTCGGCTCGTACAGATTGAAGAGCGTCGGCGCGCGGAACCCGGTGGATGCATCCGCCCGGAACGCCACGAAGTGGCTCGGTTGCCAGCGCAGCGCCACCTTGCCGTTGTTGGTCGTGCCGAAATCGCTGTATCGATCCTCGCGGTCGGAAACGTCCAGGTCCAGGGCCTTGCTGATCGGCACGTCGAGCTCCATGTAAACCGCCTGGATCCGGCGGCTGCCGTCGATTGCCACGGGGGAGATTCCCTCCGCGGCCTGCATCAGGTTGCTCAAGGGGGTGGTCGCGTAGGTGAAATTCTGACCGCTCAGCTGGAAGCCGAGCGCCACGGTTGCCGGCGAGCCCGCACCGAAGGCATCGCCCAGCTCGTGACTGGCGTGACTGTTGAAGCTCCACAGCTTGTTCTTGCCCGTGGCGTAAGCGCCGTTCAGTATGAGCTGTTGATCAGCGCCTGCCCCGCGGCGGTCTGCGGGCCGAAGGGATTGATCAGATTGCTGAGGACGCCCTTGGGCGCCAGCACCGACTCGTTCGGTATGCCGCCGCGAGTGTCATTGACGTTGAAGTTCTGGCTGTAATTCAGGTTGGACGTGTAGTGCCAGCCGAGGTTGTCACCGGAGAACGTCAGCAGAATCCGCTGCTCGGTATCGACGTTGCCCTGGAGCCGGCTGTTGGTGGGGTCGGTCCAGTAACGCGGTGACGGGATCGGTCAGATCCACCGGCGCGCTGCAGGGGCCGCCCACGTTGGTATTTTCCACGCAGGTCAGCTCGGATGCCTTCGGAAAATACGCCGGGTCGGCCTGGGGTGTCATGGTGAACCCGTATTCCATCGGCCCGCTGTAGCCTTCGTCCTGGGAGCGGGTGTAGAAATACTGCAGCCGCAGCGTGTTGTTGGCCGGCAGCGTTTTGCTGACCTGCAGCATCGCGGACCCCTGTTGCTCTTCCGGGACGAGATCCGTGGCGGCGGAAGCCCGATAGTCGCAGGTGCCGAAGTAGGTCGTCAGGAACGGATTGCCCGGACATGCCGGATAGTTGGCCTGCCATTCGTTACCGTTGTTGTCGGTAATGGATCCGGGCCAGGTTCCCTCACCGTTGGTGCCAGTGATGCCCGCCGCCGGATCGAAGCCGTAGGCCGAGAACGAGCGCTGCGTGGCCAGCAGCGCCTGCTGCTTGGTGAAATTCCCCGTGAACATGACATTGTAGCCATCGCTGACCAGGTCGCCATGCCCGATGGTGAAATTCGCCTGGCCGGAACTGCCCCCTGCCTGCTGTGGGCGCTGGTAGATCGACCTCCACCTCGGCGCCCTGGTAATCCTGCTTGGTGATGAAGTTGATGACGCCCGCGATCGCATCCGAGCCATAGAGCGAGGAAGCGCCATCCCGCAGTACCTGGATGCTCGAGATCGCCGAGAACGGGATGCCGCTCAGGTCGACGCCGGCGTCGTCGTTGGCATTGTTGGCGAGGCGCTCACCATCCAGCAGGATCAGCGTGCGGGTACGCCCCAGGTCGCGCAGGTTGGCGTAAGTGCCGCCGCCGCTGAAGGAGCCGACGGATGAGGACATATTGACCACTTCGGGGACATTCGCGGTGATCTGATCCACCGCCTGCTCCACGTTCACGATGCCCTGGTTCTCCAGGGCCTTGGTGGTGACGATGGTGACTGGATCCACGGTCTCCGCTTCCGTGCGCTGAATCATGGTTCCAGTGACCACGATGGTTTGCAGCATCGGGGCCGGACCGGTGGTGCTGGCTACGGGCGGCGCCGTCGTCTGCGTTGCCTGCGCCAGCCTGAGCGATGATTTGGCAGCGCTCTTCTGCGCAACTCTCTTTTTCGCGGTGACTGGCGTCGCCGCAGCGGCCGGCTTTACGGCGGTGGCGGGCGCCGCGGCGCCATTTGCCTGCTGCCCCAGCGCGGCGAGGCTGCCCGCGCCAAAGGCGGCGAGCATAGCCAGCGATACCGCGCGCTTGACGGAGTTTCGGACGGAATTATTGCGGCTCATGATTGGGAATTCCCTCGGATTTGTTGTCAATCATTCGCGCCCGCGCCCGTTGCGTGACAACAACAAGCGGCATTGCGCGTATAGATTACCTGTTGGTAAAGTGTCACACGTGCGAACAGCCGTGTCAAGAACGTGTGCCTGGACTCTGCTTCACCGGCGGCGCGCCGAGCTCGTCCCGCGCACGGCCGGCGCCGGCACCGGAGCACTCCTGGTACCTCGAATGCGCGCGGCAACACAGTGCCAGCCGGCGCGCGAGCCGGCGGTGTGTTCCGCTCGAACTTCTGACGGGTCTAGATGGAGTGGGACTCGAACGTCTGCCGGACTTCGCCGTTCACGACGCGCTCGAGGTAGTTGCCTGCCGTATAGCTCGCAACGACACGCCGCCAAAAACTGACGGCGCTGGCGTTGCGCAGGTATTCGGTAATTTCCCAACGGCCGGCGAAGCGGCTGAAGATGAGCCTGACGGCAGTGGCGCCGATACCGAGGCGGCGGGTGGCGCGGGTGATGAAGAACTCCGCCATCCGGTACTCGACCGATGCAGGGCCCGGCGCGGCCGGCGCGGCGGCCAGGGTGCCGCGCCGCGGGGATGCCCCGGGCTTACGGCGCACCACCAACGCGAAACCTACCAATTCGGAGGATCGCAGGATGACCAGCGGGAAGCTGTTGGGGTCCCCGAACCAGTGAAAGAGCTGATCGGGCGCGCGGTGTCCGACTTCTCCGAGCGCCGGGAACTTGCCGGTGCCGCCGATGGGTGCCAGATCGTCCAGATAGTCGCGATACACGCTCTGGATCCACAGGCGGTCGCCTTCCGTGCTCCGCGCGTCGCGCACACTAACCGTCACGGTCATATCGGCTTTCCGGACCCCGAAAGGAGCACGGCCCGGACGGCTCGCGCGCGCGATCCGACCGGGCCGTGGGGAGCCAGTTCCGGGAGTCTGCTGACAACAGCCTCCCGGAGCAGCACCGTCTTAGGACGACGGAGGGCTAGCCGGCGGAGGAGTGCTGTTGTCGGACGGCGCAGCGGCCGGCGGCGGGCTCGCCATCGCACCGGAGTTATCCGACGGCGCGGCGGCGGGCGGAGCGGCCGGCTGGCTGCTCTGCGAGGAAGCCGGCGGCGCAGCAGCGGGCTCGGTGGAGGAATCATTCTTCGAGCACGCCGTCAGCAGGAGTGCCGCAACAGCAAGCGCGCTAAGAGCAACTTTTGTGTTCATCGATCGATACCCCGATGCTTTGTTGAGAGAGCCAATACGAAGAAAGCTTTCTGAACGACCCTTTTTATCGTTCCGCGAGTCCTTCACGGATCGCGACGCGGGATTTTATAGAGTCATCATGCGATTGGAAACAGCCTGGGCAGTCCAGCTGTCGCCCTGGCACGACAATTCGGCGTCCTGGGCCCTCCCGCGCCGGGGCGGACCGGGTGCCGAGCAGGTGCTTCATACCCCCGAAAGCTTACAATCGTCGGGTTTTCCCGCCGGAGTGCCCCTATGGCCCACGTTGGCACACTTGCCAAGCCTCTGCCCGAGCCGGCAGCCCTCGATGCGCTGTTCGCCGCTCACCTCGACGCGCTATGCCGTCGCACCGCCCGATCGCTCGAGGCCTGCGGCTATTCCGCCCTCCTGGTCCATTCAGGATCACTCCTCACCGTGTTCGAGGACGACCGCACCTACCCCTTCGAGGTGCATGCCCCGTTCAAGGTCTGGGCCCCTCTGCTCGATGTCCCGGACTGCTTCGTGTACTTCGAGCCCGGCCGCCGCCCGCTGCTCGCCTTCCACCAGCCCGAGGATTACTGGTACAAGCCAGCCGCGCTGCCCACGGGCTATTGGACGCGGCACTTCGAGATTCGGCCCTGCCGCAATCTGGACGAGGCGCGGCGCGCACTGCCCGCCAACCTGCGCGCCACCGCGTTTCTGGGCGATTCGCTCGCGGAATTGGCTGCCTGGAGCATCGGGGACATCAATCCACCGCATCTCATCCGGCACCTCGATTTCTGCCGCGCCGCCAAATCTCCCTACGAGCTCGCATGCCTGCGCCAGGCGAGCCGCCTCGGCGCCCGCGGCCACCTCGCCGCCGCCAGCGCCTGCGAGGGCGGCGCCTCCGAGTTCGAGATCGCACTCGCCTTCATTGCCGGCTGCGGCCAGCGCGAGCAGGAGCTGCCTTACAACCCCATCGTCGCCCTCAATGAGGGCGGTGCGGTTCTGCACTACCAGGTGCTGGAGAAGGCCCCCCCGGCCGAGCGCCACTCCCTGCTGATCGACGCCGGGGCGGAGTTCGCCGGCTACGCCTGTGACATCACCCGGACCTATTCCCACCGGGACGCTGATTTCGCGGCGCTGATCGGCCGGATGGACCGGATGCAGCAATCGCTCTGCGCCAGCATCAAGCCGGGCGTCGACTGGCGCGAAGTGCATCTGCAAGCCCACCGCCTGCTGGCCGAGCTGCTGCGCGAAGCGGACATCACCACCTGCTCTGCCGAGGAGGCGGTCGCCACAACGACCACCAGCGTGTTCTTCCCTCACGGCCTCGGTCATCTCCTCGGCCTGGAAGTCCACGATGTCGGCGCCTTCATGCGCTCCCCCGACGGCGGTGACATCCCGCGCCCCGACGGGCACCCCTATTTGCGGCTGACCCGGGGACTGGAAGAGGGCTTCGTGGTCACCATGGAGCCCGGCCTCTACTTCATTCCGCAGCTTCTCGATGGGGCGCGGGCCGACGGGCGCTCGCGCCACATCAACTGGAGCCGGGTCGACTCGCTGCGCAAGTTTGGCGGCATCCGCATCGAGGACGACCTCGCGGTGACCGCGACCGGTTGCGAGAATCTGACCCGGGATGCCTTCCACGCCGTGTCTGCGGCCGGCTGACTCGGCTACGCGGCAGCGACGGCGACCAGACAAGCCGCTTCGATGATTTCGATGAGAGCACCGGCGCCATCGCCGGTGAATCCGCCGAGCCGGCGGACGAGTCCCGAGCGGACGATCGCATAGGCGATTACCGCGGCGCCGAGCGCGATCGCACCCCGGCCACGACAGGCAGCGAGCGTACCGATCACGGTCAGCGCCACGGTGACGGCACCGGCGGTCCGAGACTGATGAGCTGTCAGATCCTGCGCGATACCCTGCGCCCGCACATACGGCGTGTAAGCGAACAGTACCGGGATCGCCGTCCGCGCCAGCAGAGGCGGCAGGATGCAGCCCGCGGCAAGGCGCATATCGCGCCAAGGCGCCGCATGCAGATGCGTCGCCAGTGCGGCCAGCGCCGCGAACTTCAGCAGCAAGAGACAATTCACCACGGCGACGGCAACCGGGCCCGAGCGGGGGTCTTTCATGATCGTCAGCGTGCGTTCCCGATCGCCGTGGCCGCCCACCCAGGCATCCGCCATATCCGCAAGGCCGTCGATGTGCAGACCGCCCGTGATCGACACCCACACCACCAACACGATCGCCGCGCCGAGCAGGGACGGCAGTCCTGACACCACCAGGGCAGCACCCCAGAGCACGGCTCCCAGCAGGAGGCCGACCACGGGATAACACGCCAGCGACAAGCCGATTTCCCGTGCGGCAGGCTGCGGCTCGATTCGCAGCGGCAGGCGCGTCAGGAATTGCAAGGCCACCAATACCGCACGCGGCCACAGAAGGGCCCGGCTCGTGGTCGCCTTCACAGTGGCCCGGAAACGTGCGCGTCAGCGGTCACGGCGGGACCTCTTTGAGCCTTTGCGGCAGGCCCGCGACCACCAGCGTGACCCGATCGCACGCGGCGGCCAGACTCTGGTGCAGCTCACCGGCGATATCGAGGAAGCGGCGGCTGAGCTCACCGGTGGGGACGATGCCGAGCCCGGTCTCGTTGCTCACCAGGAGCACGCGTCCGGGAACCTCAGCCACCGCGCGCAACAGGCTCGCGCGTTCCAACTCCAACCGCGCCTCCGATCCGGAAGTGAGCAGATGGGCGAGCCACAAAGTCAGGCATTCGACCAGCAGACAGCGCTCCGCGCCGGCGTGTGCCCGCAGCGCGGCACCTATCGCGGCAGGCTCCTCCAAGGTTACCCAATCGGCCGGACGATGCGCGCGATGGCGCCGGACGCGCTCCTCGAGCTCCGTATCCTCCCCGGGAATCGCTGTCGCTATGTATACGACCTGCAGCCCACTCGCGCGCGCCTGTTGCTCCGCATAGCGGCTCTTGCCGGAGCGGACACCGCCCAACACGAGCTCCTTCATTTCGGGGCCTTCACAGTTCGATACCCTTTTGCGCGCGTACGCCCGCATCGAACGCGTGTTTGATTGCGCCCATCTCCGTCACGGTGTCGGCGAGCTCGAGCAGCTCGGCGGGTGCGCCGCGGCCCGTGATCACGACATGCTGCCGGGCTGGCCGCTCGCGCACCGCTTCGATGACATCGGCCAGCGGCACATGACGGTAGCGGAGCGCGATATTGAGCTCATCGAGCACGACCAGCTCCAGCACGTGCCGGGCATCTGGTACCCCTGGGGCGTCGGAGTCTCCCTCAGCGAGTACGCCTCGGTGCTCTTCGTGCCGCTGCTGTTCGCCCTGCTGTTGCGCCGTCTATGGGCGTACGCGGATCAGGCGCGTACGCGGACTATGCGCGCTTCGCCAGCAGGTCCCTGATCTCCTGCAGCAGCGCTTCCGACTTGGTCGGCGGCGGCGGCGCGGCGGCGGCCGGTGCCGGGTGCTTCAGCTTGTTGATCATCTTGATGATCATGAAAAGCGTCAGCGCGATGATCAGAAAGGAAAGGATCGCCTGCGCAAACAGGCCATACTTCAACAGCACCGCCTCACCCTTGGGCGCTGTGCCGATCTGCATCGCCATTTTGCTGAAGTCGATCCCGCCCGTGAGCAGACCAAGCGGGGGCATGATGATGTCCGCCACCAACGATGTGACGACCGTTCCGAAGGCCGCCCCGATCACTATGCCGATGGCCATATCGATCATGTTGCCTTTGACGGCAAATTCTTTGAATTCACTCGCAAGACTCATGGTACGACACCTCGTTTTTTTTGCGGATCGCCCCTGGAAACCGCGAGCGTAGCTCATCGCCCCGCAAGGCGCAAAAACGACTACGCCGGCATCGAGCCGGCGCAGCGTTCAGTCCTCGGATTGGATCAGCTGGCCTGACTCAGGCCGTGGCAGCCTTCTTCTTGCGGGTACGCGGCTTCTTGGCCTCGCTTTCGGCCTTCTCGGGAGCAGCCTCGGCTTCGACCTTCTTCGCCTTCGCGCGACGCGCCTTCTTCTTGGCTCCGGCCTCTTCGGCCGGGGCGGCTGCCGCCGGTCCCTCGACCAGCTGCATCAGCGCCATCGGCGCGGAATCGCCCGGCCGGGGGTTCATGCGCAGGATCCGGGTATAGCCACCCGGACGGGCCTTGAACCTGGGCCCGAGGTCCGCGAACAGCTTCTCGACCACCTCTGCGTCGCGCAGGCGCGCGAATGCGAGGCGGCGGTTAGCCTCCCCGTCCGACTTGCCCAGGGTGATCAACGGCTCCACGACCCGCCGCAGCTCCTTCGCCTTCGGCAAGGTGGTGCGGATGGTCTCGTGCCGCAGCAGCGAGACGCTCATGTTGCGCAGCATCGCATGCCGGTGCGGGCTGTTACGCGACAGCTGCCTGCCGGAAAGTTGGTGTCTCATGGATCGACCTTAGATCACGTCCCGGCCGTCATCGTGCTTGAGGCTCGGCGGCGGCCAGCCCTCGAGCCGCATGCCCAGCATCAGGCCATGGCTCTGCAGCACTTCCTTGATCTCGGTGAGCGACTTCTTGCCGAGGTTCGGCGTGCGCAGCAGCTCCACCTCGGTGCGCTGCACCAGATCGCCGATGTAGTGGATGTTCTCCGCCTTCAGACAGTTGGCGCTGCGGACAGTGAGCTCGAGCTCGTCCACCGGACGCAGCAGGATCGGATCGAACTGCATCTCGGAAACTTTGGTCTGCGCCTCTTCCTCGCCCTGCAGATCGACGAACACCGACAGTTGGTCCTTGAGGATGGCGCCCGCACGGCGGATTGCCTCCTCCGCGTCGATGGTGCCGTTGGTCTCGATGTCGATGACCAGCTTGTCCAGGTCGGTGCGCTGCTCCACGCGGGCTGCGTCCACGGAATACGTAACGCGGCGCACGGGGGAGAACGAGGCGTCGAGCTGCAGACGGCCGATGGGACGCGACTGCTCCTCGAACACTGCACGTGAAGCGGCCGGACGATAGCCACGGCCCTTCTCCACACGGAGAGTCATGCTGAGCTCGCCCGCCTTCGTCAGGTTGGCGATGACGAGATCGGGGTTGACCACTTCGACGTCATGATCGGTCTGGATGTCGCCCGCGGTCACCGGGCCGGGGCCCTTCTTCTGCAGGCGCAGCTCCGCGCTGTCGCGGGCATGCATGCGGAGCGCGACCGACTTGAGATTCAGCAGGATATCGACCACGTCTTCCTGCACGCCCTCGATGCTGGTGTACTCGTGGAGTACGCCTTCGATCTCAGCCTCGGTGATAGCGCTGCCGGGCATCGACGAGAGCAGCACGCGGCGCAGCGCGTTGCCGAGCGTATGGCCGAAGCCCCGCTCGAACGGCTCGATGGTGACGCGCGCCTGGCGAGGGGCAACGGGCTGCACCTTCACCACGCGGGGCTTCAAGAACTCTGAAACGGATCCCTGCATTGCAGTTTCACCTTACCGGCTGCGACAGCCGGTCCAAACAAGAAAAACGAGCATCCCACTACGCCCTGGCGCTTCGGGGGACGGATCCCCCTGCCCGCAGAGCGGGGAGAGGGAATTACTTCGAATACAACTCAACCACCAGGTTTTCGTTGATGTCCGGCAGGACATCGTCACGGCCTGGCGCCGACTTGAAGACGCCGCGGAATTCCTTGTCGTTGACCTCCACCCACTCGGGGAGGCCCACCTGCTGCGCGATGCCGAGCGCGGCCTGGATGCGCAGCTGCTTGCGCGATTTCTCCCGCACCTCGACCGTATCGCCCGCCTTCACCTGGTAGGAAGCGATGGTCACCGGCCGGGTGTTCACCGTGATCGCCTTGTGGCTGACCAGCTGGCGCGCCTCGGCGCGGGTCGCCGCGAAGCCCATGCGATAAACCACGTTGTCCAGACGGCACTCCAGGAGCTTCAGCAGGTTCTCGCCGGTGGCGCCGCTGCGGCGGGCCGCCTCCTCGTAGTAATTGCCGAACTGACGCTCCAGCACGCCGTACATGCGGCGCAGCTTCTGCTTCTCGCGCAGCTGCGTACCGTAGTCGGACAGGCGTTGGCGTCGCTCGCCCTTGATGCCGCCGGGCGGCACGCTGAGCTTGCACTTGCTTTCTAAGGCCTTGACGCCGCTTTTCAAGAAGAGATCGGTGCCCTCGCGACGAGCGAGCTTGCACGTGGGACCTGTGTAACGCGCCATGCTTGGGACCTCAGACTCTGCGCTTCTTCGGCGGGCGGCAGCCGTTATGGGGGATCGGCGTGACGTCCGCGATGCTGGTGATCTTCAGGCCGCAGTTGTTCAGCGCCCTGACGGCGGATTCCCGGCCGGGGCCGGGACCACCGACGCGCACCTCGACGTTCTTGACGCCGTGCTCCTGCGCTGCCGTGCCGGCCTTCTCCGCAGCGACCTGCGCCGCGAACGGCGTGCTCTTGCGGGAGCCGCGGAAGCCGCAGCCGCCTGCCGTCGCCCAGGACAGCGTATTGCCCTGGCGATCGGTGATGGTGACGATGGTGTTGTTGAAAGAGGCGTGCACGTGCGCGATCGCATCGAGCACGTTCTTGCGCGCCTTCTTCGGCTTCTTGGCGCCGGCGCCCGCGGCCTGCGCCGCCGCGCCCTGCTGCTGTTTCTGGTCAGCCATACTGCTTTAACTGTCCTCGGATTAGGCTTTGCCCGGAGGCGCGTTGAGTTTCACCGCCTGCTTGCGCGGACCCTTGCGGGTACGGGCATTGGTGCGGGTGCGCTGTCCGCGCACCGGCAGGCCCCGGCGATGCCGGATGCCGCGGTAGCAGCCGAGATCCATCAACCGCTTGATGTTCATGGAGACCTCGCGGCGCAGATCACCTTCGACGGCGAACTTCGCGATCTGCGACCGGATGGCATTGACCTCGTTCTCGGTGAGATCCTTGACCCGGGTGCTCGGGTTGACGCCCGCGCCCTCGCAGGCTTTGCGCGCACGCGCGCGGCCGACGCCGTAAATGTGAGTCAGGCCGACCCACACGTGCTTGTTCATCGGGATGTTGATGCCGGCTATGCGTGCCATGATGCTTTACCGCAGGGAAAACGTACCATTTTAACTGAAAACTCCGACATCTACCCTTGTCTTTGCTTGTGGCGCTGATCGGAGCAGATGACGTAAACGACGCGCCGGCGGCGCACGATCTTGCAGTTCTTGCAGATCTTCTTGACCGAGGGTCTGACTTTCATAAGTGTTTACCCGCTCGAGCCGGAACGGCCGTACCCGAGCAAATTGGCCTTCTTCAGGAGTCCGGGGTAGTGGTGTGACATGAGGTGAGCCGAGAGCTGGGCCCGGAAGTCCATGACCACCACGACGACGATCAGGAGCGAGGTGCCGCCGAAGGCGAAGGGCGAGCCCTGCTGCGAGACGAGGAATTCGGGCAGCAGGCAGACGGATGCCACGTACAGAGCGCCCCACAGCGTCAGGCGCGTCAGCACCTTGTCGATGTAATCGGCGGTCTGCTGGCCGGGGCGGATGCCCGGGATGAAGGCGCCGGACTTCTTCAGGTTGTCGGCGGTATCGCGGGAATTGAATACCAGCGCGGTGTAGAAGAAGCAGAAGAAGACGCAGAGCACTCCGTAGATCACGAGGTGCAGCGGCTGTCCGTACCCGAGTGCGGCCGCGACGTCCTGCGCGATGTTGGCGACAGTCCCCTGGCCGGTACCGGCGAAGCTGGCGATCGTCGCCGGGAAGAGCAGGATGCTGGAGGCGAAGATCGGCGGGATGACGCCCGACATGTTGATCTTGAACGGCAGATGGCTGCTCTGCGCCGCGTACATGCGCCGGCCGACCTGGCGCTTGGCGTAGTTGACCGTGATCCGCCGCTGGGCACTCTCCATGAACACCACGAAGTAGGTGACCCCGCCGACCAGGACGATGAGGACGATCGCGAAAATGCCCTGCATTTCCCCGCTGCTCACCTGCTCCGCCATGGAGCCGACCGCCGAGGGCAGCCGCGCCACGATGCCGGCGAGAATGATCATCGAGATGCCGTTGCCGATGCCGCGCTCGGTGATCTGCTCGCCAAGCCACATCAGGAACATGGTGCCGGTGGTCATGGTGACCGTGGCGACCAGCAGGAACTGCGGGCCGCTCACCAGCGTGAGACCGCCTTTGACCAGCGCACCGGCGGCGGCGAACGACTGCACCACGGCGAGGATCAGCGAGCCGTAGCGGGTGTACTCGGTGATCTTGCGCTGCCCCGCCTGCCCCTCCTTGCGCAGCTCCACCAGGCTCGGCACCACCATCGACATCATCTGGATGATGATCGAGGCCGAGATATAGGGCATCACGTTCATCGCGAAGATCGACATGCGCGACAGGGCGCCGCCGGAGAAGAGGTTCGCGATCCCAAAGATCGTCCCCGAGTTCTGGCTGAAGAAGCGCGCCACCTGCGCCGGGTTGATGCCCGGCACCGGGATGAAGGTCCCGACCCGGTAGACGATCATGGCGCCGACCAGGAACAGCAGGCGCGCGCGAATCTCCCCAAAGCGGGCAGCTTCGCTGATAGCGGCGGCTGGATTGCCTAGTGTCGATTTCGCCACGCTGTAACTGTCTCGCGACCCGTTCAGGCCTCGTCGATGATCTTGCCGCCGGCGGCTTCGATCGCCGCCCGCGCACCCTTGGTGACCTTGATGCCCTTGAGCGTCACCGCCTTGGCGATCGCGCCCGAGAGCACGACCTTGGCGCGCTCCGCCTCGGCCGGCACTACCCCCGCCTTCTTCAGGGCCTCGAGATCGACGGTGTCGCCCTCGACCCGCGTCAGCTCACCGAGCCTTACCTCGGCGCGCGTCGCCGCGATGGCGGAGCGGAAGCCGACCTTCGGCATCCGGCGCTGAATGGGCATCTGGCCGCCCTCGAAGCCCACCTTGTGGTAGCCGCCCTTGCGCGCGCGCTGTCCCTTGGTGCCGCGGCCGCAGGTCTTGCCCTGGCCGGCGGAAGCGCCGCGTCCCACCCGCAGCCGGGGCCGCTTGGCGCCCGGGGCAGGCTTGAGTGTGTTGAGTCGCATGGTCGTCAGGCCCTTCTTCAGCTCTTGCGCTCGACCTTGAGGAGGTGCACGGCGGTCTGGATCATGCCGCGATTCTCCGGGGTGTCGGCCACCGCAACCGTCTGGCGGATGCGGCGCAGTCCGAGGCCACGCGCGCTGGCGGCGATATTGTGGAGCTGCCCGTGCAGGCTCTTGACGAGCGTGACCTTCAGCCCCTTGGGTTGTGCTGCATTCATGCGCGTCAGCCCGTGATCTCTTCCAGAGTCTTGCCGCGCTTTGCCGCGATGTCCTCCGGCGAGCGGATCTTCGCGAGCGCGTTCACCGTCGCGCGCACGACATTGATCGGATTTCGCGAGCCATAGCTCTTGGCGAGCACGTTGCGCACGCCGGCGCACTCCAGCACCGCGCGCATGCCGCCACCCGCAATGACGCCGGTACCTTCAGCGGCCGGCTGCATGAGCACACGCGTGGCGCCGTGCGCCCCTTTGACCGCGTAGTGCAGGGAATCGTTTCGCAGGGCGACGTTCACCATGCTCTTCCTGGCCTGGGTCATCGCCTTGGAGATGGCCACCGGCACCTCGCGCGCCTTGCCGAAGCCGAAGCCGACCCGGCCGGCACCATCGCCCACCACCGTGAGCGCCGTGAAGCCGAACTGCCGGCCGCCCTTGACGACCTTCGCTGTGCGATTGACCGCGACGAGCTTCTCGAGCAGCTCGTCCTGCGACTGGCCTTTTTCCGCTCTTGCCATATGTATTGTCTACCTGCTCAGAACTCAAGACCGGCTTCGCGCGCGGCCTCGGCGAGCGCCTGTACGCGCCCGTGGTACTGGAATCCCGCGCGATCGAACGCGACCTTCTTTACGCCCGCGGCCTGCGCGCGCTCTGCGATAGCGCGGCCGACGACCTTCGCGGCATCGACATTGCCGGTGCCCTTCAGGCCCTCGCGCAACGCCTTTTGCAGCGTCGAGGCGGCAGCGATCACCGTCGCCCCGGCAGGGTCCATGACCTGCGCATAGATGTGCTGCGGCGTGCGATGCACCGTCAGGCGCGCAATGCCGAGGTCGCGGATGTGCGCGCGTGTCTTGATGGCGCGGCGCAGACGCCGCTCCTTCTTCGACGTGATCACTTCTTCTTCCCCTCTTTCAGGGAGATCTGCTCGTTAGCGTAGCGCACGCCCTTGCCCTTGTAGGGCTCGGGCGGCCGGATGCCGCGGATCTCCGCGGCCACCTGGCCGACCTTCTGGCGGTCGACGCCCTTCACCAGGATCTCGGTCTGGCTCGGGGTCTCCATGCTGATCCCTTCCGGGATCGGGAAATTCACCGGGTGGGAGAAGCCCAGCGTCAGGTTCAGCGTCTTGCCCTGCACTTGCGCGCGAAAGCCGACGCCCACGAGCTCGAGCTTCTTCTCGTAGCCCTTGGTGACACCGCGCACCATATTGGCCAGGTGAGCCCGCGTGGAGCCGGCGAGCGTGCGCGTCTGCCCGGGATCGCGGTACTTCACCTCGAGGTGCTTCTCCGCCTGCACGACACTGACGCCGTCGCCCAAGGCGAGGCTCAGGGAGCCCTTGGCGCCCTTCAGCGTTATGGAGCTCTCCGCGATCGTGGCGGTCACGCCCTGCGGCAGCTCGACCGGCGCTTTGGCAATTCTCGACATCCTCGCTCTCCGTTACGCCACGATGCAGAGCACTTCGCCGCCCTGACCGATCGAGCGCGCCTGCTTGTCGGTCATGACGCCCTTCGGCGTGGAGACGATCACCGTCCCCATCCCGCCCAGGACCTTGGGCAGCTCGTCCTTGCCGCGATAGATGCGCAGGCCGGGACGGCTGACGCGCTCCAGGCGGTCGATGACCGGGCGGCCCTCGAAGTACTTGAGGGCGATGGTCAGAGTCGGCTTGCCGCTCTCCTCATCGAGCCGGTAGTCGGCAATATAACCTTCGTCCTTCAGCACCTTGACGACGGCGATCTTCAGCTTCGAGGAGCCGAGGAGAACCTCGGCTTTGCCCGCGGTCTGGCCGTTGCGGATGCGTGTCAGGAGATCGGCGATCGGATCGGTCATGCTCATTGGGCGTCCCTCACCAGCTCGCCTTCGAGAGGCCGGGAATCTCGCCGCGGTTGGCGACCTCGCGGATCTTCACCCGCGAGAGGCCGAACTTGCGGTAGACCCCGCGCGAGCGGCCCGTGATGGCGCAGCGATTGCGCCCGCGCGCATGGGCTCGCGTCCCGCGGCTGCGACTGCAGCTTCGCTTGCGCGGCCGCACGCTCCTCGGGGGAGGTCTTGGGGTCGCGGATCAGCTCCTTGAGCTGTGCCCGCTTCGCCGCGTATTTCTTCACGATCTTGGCGCGACGTTTTTCGCGCTCGACCATGCTCGTCTTCGCCATAGGCGTACCGGTTTCCTCTTACTTCCGGAAAGGGAAGCTGAAAGCCTCGAGCAGTGCTCGGCCCTGACGGTTGTCCTTCGCCGTCGTCGTAATCGTAATGTCCATACCCCGGATCTGGTCGATCTGGTCGTACTGGATCTCAGGGAAAATAATCTGTTCCTTGACGCCCAGGCTGTAGTTGCCGCGGCCATCGAAGGAGCGCGGCGAGACGCCGCGGAAATCGCGGATGCGGGGCATCGCGATGCTGATGAGGCGGTCGAGGAACTCGTACATGCGAGCTCCACGCAGCGTCACCTTGCAACCGATCGCAAGATCGGCGCGGATCTTGAAGGACGCGATCGCCTTGCGGGACTTGGTCACGAGCGGCTTCTGGCCGGTGATCTTGGTCAGATCCGCCACCGCCGCGTCCATGACCTTCTTGTCCGCGACCGCCTCGCCGACGCCCATGTTCACCGTGATCTTGGTGATGCGCGGCACCTCCATGGGATTCTTGATCCCGAGGTCCTTTTGCAGGCGGGAGAGCACCTGCTCACGATAATACTGCTGTAACCTGACCATACGTTTGCTGTTGGCTATGGAGCCCGGCGCTTACGCGTCGAGCATCTCTCCGTTGGACTTGAAGAAGCGCACCTTGCGGCCGTCGGTCAGGGTCTTGAACCCGACACGATCCGCTTTCTTGGCCCCCGGGTTCCAGATGGCGATCTTGGAGACCGGCAGAGGCATCTCCTTCTCGATGATGCCACCGGGTGTGTTGGCCTGCGGGTTCGGCTTGGTGTGCTTCTTCACCATGTTGACGCTCTCGACGACCACGCGTCCGTCGGCGAGCACCTGGACGACGGCGCCCTTGCGGCCCTTGTCGCGGCCGCTCAACACGACGACGTTGTCACCCTTGCGAATCTTCCGCATCACAGCACCTCGGGGGCGAGCGAGATGATCTTCATGAACTGCGAGGTGCGCAGCTCGCGCGTCACCGGCCCGAAGATGCGGGTACCGATCGGCTCCAGCTTGTTGGTGAGCAGCACCGCCGCGTTGCCGTCGAAACGGATCAGCGAGCCGTCCGCGCGGCGCACGCCGCGGGTGGTCCGCACCACCACCGCGTCATAAACCTCGCCCTTCTTCACCTTGCCGCGCGGGATCGCATCCTTGACGCTGACCTTGATGACATCGCCCACCGTCGCGTAACGACGGCGCGTGCCGCCGAGCACCTTGATGCACATCAAGGTCCGCGCGCCGCTGTTGTCAGCGGCATTGAGCATCGTTTGGAGCTGAATCATGTTGGCGTCCCCTTCAGCGTCCGGTGGCCTTCTCGACCACCTGGACCAGACGCCACGACTTGCGCCGCGAGAACGGCCGGCAGGGGGCGATGGTCACGAGGTCGCCGATGTGGGATTCGCCGTTCTCATCATGAGCAAGCAGCTTCGTGGTGCGCCGCACGTACTTGCCGTACATGGGATGCTTGATCAGCCGCTCGATTTCCACGGCGACCGTCTTCTGCATCTTGTCGCTCACGACGCGCCCGGTCAGGGTGCGCATGCCTTTGGCTTCGGCGGCCGCCGGCGCGGTATTGGTCTCGTTCTCGCTCACTTCTTGTCTCCAGCCGCCTTGCGTTGCTGGCGCAGGACGGTCTTCACGCGCGCGATGTTGCGGCGCGATGCCCCGAACTGATCGGGTTTCGGCGCGTGGCCCGTGGCACGCTGCATGCGCAGGGAGAACTGCTCCTTGCGCAGCTTCACCAACTCGTCGGCGAGCTCGGCCGGCGAGGACTTCGCGAGCTTGTCGCGGAACTGCTTGATATGTCCGAGCTTCATCACCGAATCTGCCGTTTGGCGAAAGTGGTCGACACCGAGAGCTTCGAGCCTGCGAGCCGGAACGCCTCGCGGGCCGTCGTTTCATCGACGCCTTCCATCTCGAAGAGAACCTTCCCGGGCTGAACGCGCGCGACGTAGTACTCGACGTTGCCCTTGCCGCTGCCCATGCGGACCTCGAGGGGCTTCTTGCTGATCGGCACATCGGGAAACACGCGGATCCAGATCTGGCCGCCGCGCTTCACGTAGCGCGCCATCGCGCGGCGTGCCGCCTCGATCTCGCGCGCGGTCATGCGCGCACGGCTCGTGGCCTTCAGGCCGAACTCGCCGAAAGACACATGGCTGCCGCGCTGCGCCAGGCCGGAGTTGCGGCCTTTGAACTGCTTGCGGTACTTGGTGCGTTTGGGCTGCAGCATGGACATGGCGGATCCTTATGCCTGCGCCGGCGCTTCTGCGGGCGCGGCGGCGGCCGGAGGCTGTTGCTGCTGCTGTTGCCCACCGGCAGCGGCGGCGGCGGCGGCTTCGCCTTCGGCGGCCTGCTTCTCGATCTCGCCCTTGTCGAACACCTCGCCCTTGAAGATCCATACTTTGACGCCGATCACGCCGTAGGTGGTCTTCGCCTCGGAAAGGCCGTAGTCGATGTCCGCCCGGAAGGTGTGCAGCGGGATGCGGCCCTCGCGGTACCACTCCGTGCGCGCGATCTCGGCGCCGTTCAGGCGGCCCGAGACGCGAACCTTCACGCCGAGCGCGCCGCTGCGCATCGTGCTCATGACCGCGCGCTTCATGGCGCGGCGGAACATCACGCGCTTCTCGATCTGCTGCGCAATGCTGTCGGCGACGAGCTGCGAGTCGAGCTCCGGCTTGCGGATCTCGGCGATGTTGAGGCGCACGTCGGACACGCTCATGCCGAGGAGCTTGGCAGTCTCCTGGCGCAGCTTCTCGATGTCCTCGCCCTTCTTGCCGATGACGATGCCCGGACGCGCGGTCTGGATCGTGATGTTGACCTTCTTGGCGGCACGCTCGATCTGGATGCGGCTCACCGAGGCCTCGGCGAGTCTCTTCTTCAGAAACTCGCGCACGCGGAAATCGGTGTGCACGTGCATCGGGAACTGCTGCCGGCTGGCGTACCAGCGCGAGCTCCAGTCCCGCGTGATACCGAGCCGCATGCCCAGCGGATTGACCTTCTGACCCATGCGTTAATCCTTCTTGCCGTCGCTGACAGCGACGGTGATGTGACTATTGCGCTTGACGATGCGCGCGCCGCGGCCCTTGGCGCGGGCGGCGAAGCGCTTGAGCACCGGAGCCGCATCCACGTGGATGAGGGACACTTTCAGTTCGTCGATGTCGGCGCCATGGTTGTGCTCCGCGTTCGCGACGGCGGCCGCGAGCACCTTGCGAACGAGCTCGGCGCCCTTCTTCGGCATGTACTGCAGCGTAGCCAGCGCGTTGCCCGCGGCCTTGCCCCGCACGACGTCCGCTACCAGGCGGCACTTTTGCGGTGAGATACGCGCGTGGCGCAGCTTGGAAACGACTTGCATCAGCTCGACGCCTCGACCTTACGGTCGCCGGAGTGGGACTTGAAGGTGCGTGTCGGGGCGAACTCGCCGAGCTTGTGGCCGACCATGTTCTCGGTGACGAGCACCGGGATGTGCTGCCGGCCGTTGTGGACGGCGAGCGTCAGGCCCACCATCTCCGGCACCACCATCGAGCGGCGCGACCAGGTCTTGATCGGCTTGCGGTCGTTCCTCGCCGAGGCTACCTGCACCTTCTTGGCGAGGTGCAGGTCGACGAAGGGACCCTTCTTCAGTGAACGTGGCATGTTGGTTCAGCCTCAGCGAATCCGATTCTTGCGGCGCTGCACGATCATGTTGTCCGTGCGCTTGTTGTTGCGGGTCTTGAGACCCTTGGTGTTCCAGCCCCAGGGCGAGACCGGATGCGGGTTACCCTGGCCGGACTTGCCCTCGCCACCGCCGTGCGGATGGTCGACGGGGTTCATCGCAAGGCCGCGCACCGTCGGGCGCACGCCGCGCCAGCGGATCGCACCGGCCTTGCCGTAGCTGCGCAGATTGTGCTCGTCGTTGCCGACCTCACCGATGGTGGCGCGGCAATCGATGTGGACCTTGCGGGTCTCACCCGACTTCAGGCGCAGGTACGCGTAGATGCCTTCGCGCGCCGTGAAGGCGACGGAACTGCCGGCACTGCGCGCCAGCTGGCCGCCCTTGCCCGGCTTCATCTCCACGTTGTGCACGATGGAGCCGACCGGGATGTGGCGCAGCTGCATGGCATTGCCCGCCTTGATGGGCGAGTCGGCGCCGGCGCGGATCTCGTCACCCGGCTTCATGCCCTTGGCAGCGAGAATGTAACGGCGCTCGCCATCAGCGTAGCGCACCAGCGCGATGTGACTGGTACGGTTGGGATCGTACTCGAGACGCTCCACGACGCCGACGATGCCGTCCTTGTCGCGCTTGAAATCGATGGTCCGGTACTTCTGGCGCGAGCCGCCGCCGTGGTGGCGTGTCGTGATCCGGCCGGAGTGGTTGCGCGCGCCGGTCTTGCTCTGCGAGCTGGTGAGCGGCAGATAGGGACCGCCCTTGTACAGGTGCGAGCGGTCGACCTTGACGACCGAGCGCGTACCGGGCGATGTTGGCTTGTACTTGATGAGCGCCATATGGATGTTCCCGATCAGGCTCTCGCGCGAGCTTCGTAGTCGATCGACTGGCCTGCGGCGAGGCTCACATAAGCCTTCTTGCTGTCCTGCGTACGGCCGGTGTTCTTGCCGAAGCGGCGTGTCTTGCCGGGCTCGTTCACCACCTGCACGGCGGCAACCTTGACATCGAACATCAGCTCGACGGCCTTTTTGATGTCGGTCTTGGTCGCGTTGCGGCGGACGCGAAAGGTGTACTGGTTGTGATTCTGCATCGCGAGGGAGCTCTTCTCCGTCACGTGCGGGGCGAGGAGAACCCCCATCAGCTGTTCCCGGTTCATTGCAGGCGCTCCTCCAACATCTTCACGGCGCCGACGGTCATCAGCACCTTGGCGTGGCTCGCCAGGGACAGCGGGTTCAGGGCCGAGACCTCGATGACCTCGACGTGCGGCAGATTGCGGGCGGCGAGGAGGAGCTTCTCGTCACTGGCTTCGATGACGATGAGGACGCTGGCAAGCGACCACGATTTCAGTTGGCCCGCGAGGAGCTTGGTTTTCGCGGCTTCGAGGCCGAGCGACTCCGTGACCACCAGACGCTCCGTGCGCGCAAGCTCCGACAGCATGGAGCGCAACGCGCCGCGGTACATTTTGCGGTTCACCTTCTGCTCGAAATCGCGCGGCTTGGCGGCGAAGGTCTTGCCGCCGCCAACCCAGATGGGCGAGCGGTTCGAGCCCGCGCGCGCCTGCCCGGTGCCCTTCTGGCTCCAGGGCTTCCTGCCGCCGCCGCGGACCTCGGCGCGCGACTTCTGCGCCTTGGTGCCGGCACGGCCGGCGTTGCGGTAGGCCGTGATGACCTGATGCACCAGGGACTCGTTGAACTTCAGTCCGAAGGTCGCTTCCGATACCTGGAGCTCGGCAGCTCCGCTGACCATCTTGAGCTTCATGGCGTCTTACTTCTTCGACTGCTTCATCGGGTTCGCCGAAGGCGTCGAGCCGACCTTGGTCGGGGCCACGGTCTTGCGCAATGCCCGGCGGGCCGCCTTGAGCGAGGGACGGACGATGACCTGGCCACCCTCCGCTCCCGGCACGGCACCGCGGACGAGGAGGAGATTGCGCTCGGCATCGACCTGCACGACCTTGAGGTTTTCCATGGTGCGTCGGACCACGCCCATGTGGCCGGCCATGCGGCGGCCCTTGAACACCCGCCCCGGGGTCTGGCGCTGGCCGATGGAGCCGGGCGAGCGGTGCGACACCGACACGCCGTGGGTGGCCGGCAGGCCAGCGAAGTTGTGGCGCTTCATGACGCCCGCGAAGCCCTTACCGAGGGTGGTGCCGGTGACGTCCACCGACTCACCCGCCTTGAAGACGTCAACTTTGACCTCAGCACCGGGCTGCAGATCGATCTTGTCGCCGTCCTTGAGGCGAAACTCCACCAGCGCCCGGCCGGGTGCCACATTCGCCTTGGCGTAGTGACCGGTCAGGGACTTGGAATAGAGTTGCGGCCGGCGCGTGCCGTAGGTGACCTGAACGGCGCGATAGCCGTCCTTGTCCTGCGACTTCACCTGGGTGACGCGATTGGGCGGAACCTCGATCACGGTGACCGGAATGGTCTCGCCCGCGTCGGTGAACACCCGCGTCATGCCAGCTTTGCGGCCGACGACTCCAATTACCATTGAGCTATGCCTCTAAGTGCATTTGCACACCGGGCGCGAGGGGCGACAACTGGAGACAGGCGAGCGCGGAACCGCGGCTATCGCCTTGTTTCTCGAGTGGTCTTGGAGCGCTCTGCCCCAACCTCGCCCGATCCGAAGGGGCGCGAAGTATAGTCGCGCCCTCGGTATCAAATCAAATCGTGCAATTGAGCTTGATCTGGACGTCCACGCCGGCCGGCAGCTCGAGCTTCATCAGCGCGTCCACCGTCTTGTCCGTCGGGTTCAGGATGTCCATCAGCCGCTTGTGGGTGCGCAGCTCGAACTGGTCGCGAGCATCCTTGTCAGAATGCGGGGAGACCAGCAGCGTGAAGCGCTCCATCTTGGTGGGCAGGGGCACCGGCCCCTTCACGGTGGCCCCGGTACGCTTGGCGGTCTCGACGATCTCGCGCGCCGAGTTGTCGATCAAGCGGTGATCGAAGGCCTTGAGCCGGATACGGATATTCTGGTTCGCCATTGCCGCTGCTCCTTACTTCAGAATTTTCGCGACGACGCCGGCACCGACGGTGCGGCCCCCTTCGCGGATCGCAAAGCGCAGCCCCTCTTCCATCGCAATCGGGCTGATCAGCTCCACCACCATCTTGATGTTGTCCCCGGGCATCACCATCTCCACCCCCGCCGGCAGCTCGATCGTGCCGGTCACATCGGTCGTGCGGAAGTAGAACTGCGGCCGATACCCCTTGAAGAACGGCGTGTGCCGTCCCCCCTCCTCCTTGGTCAGCACGTACACCTCGCTCTCGAACCCGGTGTGCGGGGTGATGCTGCCGGGCTTGGCCAGCACCTGCCCTCGCTCCACCTCTTCGCGCTTCGTGCCGCGCAGCAGCACCCCCACGTTGTCTCCCGCCTCTCCCTGGTCCAGGAGCTTGCGGAACATCTCCACCCCCGTGCAGGTGGTCTTCTGCGTGGCCTTCAGCCCCACGATCTCCACCTCATCGTTCACCTTGATGATCCCGCGCTCGATGCGCCCCGTCACCACCGTGCCGCGCCCCGAAATCGAGAACACGTCTTCCACCGGCATCAGAAAGGGCTTCTCCACCTCCCGCTTGGGGATCGGGATGTACTTGTCCATCTCCTCCACCAGCTTCACCACCGCCGGCACCCCGATCTCGCTCTTGTCCCCCTCGAGCGCCTTCAGCGCCGATCCAATGATGATCGGCGTGGCGTCCCCGGGGAACTTGTAGGTCGTCAGCAGCTCCCGCACCTCCATCTCCACCAGCTCCAGCAGCTCCTTGTCGTCCACCATGTCGGCCTTGTTCATGAAGACCACGATGTACGGCACCCCCACCTGGCGCGCCAGCAGAATGTGCTCGCGCGTCTGCGGCATCGGGCCATCCGCGGCCGATACCACCAGAATCGCCCCGTCCATCTGCGCCGCCCCCGTGATCATGTTCTTCACGTAATCGGCGTGCCCGGGGCAGTCCACGTGCGCGTAGTGGCGCTTGGAGCTCTGGTACTCCACGTGCGCCGTCGAGATCGTGATCCCGCGCGCCTTCTCTTCCGGGGCCTTGTCGATCTGGTCGTACGCCATGAACTGACCCCCGTGCGTCTCGGCCATCACCTTCGTCAAGGCTGCCGTCAGCGTCGTCTTCCCGTGGTCCACGTGCCCGATCGTCCCCACGTTCACATGGGGCTTGTTGCGCTCGAATTTCTCTTTGGACATGACTGCTTGCTACCTTACGAATCTCATTGCTTGATGATGCCGTCCGCGATATTGGGCGGCACTTCGGTGTATTTGCCAAATTCCATGGTGAAAGTCGCGCGGCCCTGGCTCATGGAGCGCACGGTCGTCGCGTAACCAAACATCTCCGACAGCGGCACTTCGGCCGTGATGGCTTTGCCGGAAGGTGTCTCGTCCATGCCGAGGATCTGCCCGCGCCGGCGATTGAGGTCACCGATCACATCACCGGAATATTCCTCCGGCGTCACGACTTCGACCCTCATGATCGGCTCCAGCAGCACGGGCCTGGCGCGTCTGAAGCCTTCCTTGAAGCCCATGGAGCCCGCGATCTTGAATGCCATTTCGCTCGAGTCGACGTCGTGGTACGAACCGTCGATCAGAGTGACCTTGACGTCGACGACGGGGTATCCCGCGATCACGCCGGTTTCAACGGCCTCCTTGATGCCCTTGTCGACCGCCGGGATGAATTCCTTCGGTATCGAGCCGCCGACGATGCCGTTCACGAACTCGTAGCCCTTGCCGGTGGGGTTGGGCTCGACCGTCAACCAAACATGACCGTACTGGCCGCGGCCGCCCGACTGGCGCACGAACTTGCCTTCCGACTCGACCTTGCCGCGGATGGTCTCGCGGTAGGCGACCTGCGGCTTGCCGACGTTCGCCTCCACCTTGAACTCGCGCTTCATGCGATCGACGATGATCTCGAGGTGCAGCTCGCCCATGCCGGCGATGATGGTCTGGCCCGACTCCTGATCGGTGCTGACCCGGAAGGAGGGATCCTCCTTCGCCAGGCGCTGCAGCGCGACGCCCATCTTCTCCTGATCGGCCTTGGTCTTCGGCTCCACCGCCACGGAAATCACCGGCTGCGGGAATTCCATCTTCTCGAGCGTGATCACCTTCTCGAGGTCGCACAGGGTATCGCCCGTGATGACATCCTTCAGGCCCACGGCCGCCGCGATGTCGCCGGCGCGCACTTCCTTGATCTCGTTGCGCTCGGCGGCGTGCATCTGCAACAGCCGTCCGATGCGCTCCTTCTTCGACTTCGTCGGCACGAACACGGTGTCGCCGGAGTTGAGCACGCCAGAGTAGACGCGGAAGAAAGTCAGGTTGCCGACGAAGGGGTCGTTGAGGAGCTTGAAAGCGAGCGCGGCGAACGGCGCCTCGTCGCTCGCCTTGCGGGTGGCGGGCTCACCCCTGTCACCGATGCCCTTGACGGGCGGCATCTCGATCGGGGAGGGCATGAAATCGATGATGGCATCGAGCAGCGCCTGCACACCCTTGTTCTTGAACGCCGAGCCGCACAGGCACAGCACGATCTCGTTGCGGATCGAGCGCTCGCGCAGACCGGCGCGGATGTCGGCATCGCTCAGCGGCTGGCCCTCGAGATACCGGTTCATGAGGGCATCGTTGGCCTCGGCGGCCACCTCGATCATCTTCGCGCGATACTCCTCGGCCTCGGCCCTCAGGGCCGCCGGGATGTCGCGGTACTCGAAGCGCATGCCCTGGGTGTCCATGTCCCAGTAGATGGCCTTCATGCGAATGAGGTCGATCACGCCCTCGAAACCGTCCTCGGCGCCGATCGGGATCTGGATCGCCACCGGGTTGGCGCGCAGGCGGGCGCGGATCATGTCGAGGACGCGCAGGAAGTTGGCGCCGGCACGATCCATCTTGTTGACGAACGCGAGCCGCGGCACCTGGTACTTGTTCATCTGGCGCCAGACCGTCTCGGACTGCGGCTGCACGCCTGCCACGGAGTCGAAGAGCGCCACGGCGGAATCGAGCACGCGCAGGCTGCGCTCGACCTCGATCGTGAAGTCAACGTGCCCCGGGGTGTCGATGATGTTGATCCGGTGCTCGGGGAAGCTGTTCTCCATCCCCTTCCAGAAGCAGGTCGTAGCCGCGGCGGTGATGGTGATGCCGCGCTCCTGCTCCTGCTCCATGTAGTCCATGACAGCCGCGCCGTCGTGCACCTCGCCGATCTTGTGCGACACGCCGGTGTAGAAGAGGATGCGCTCCGTGGTAGTCGTCTTCCCGGCGTCGATGTGCGCCGAGATGCCGATGTTCCGATAACGCTCAATGGGCGTCGCGCGTGCCACGGGGTTGCCTATCCTCTTGAGGGCCTTCCGCCCGTCCGACGCGCCGCTGCTACCAGCGGTAGTGCGCGAAGGCCTTGTTGGCCTCCGCCATGCGATGGGTGTCCTCGCGCTTCCTGACAGCGGCGCCGCGGCTTTCGGCGGCATCCATCAACTCGTGGGCGAGACGGAACGCCATGGACTTCTCGCTGCGGTCGCGAGCAGCCTCGATGACCCAGCGCATGGCCAGTGTCTGGCGGCGGGTGGCCCGGACTTCAACCGGCACCTGATAGGTCGCACCACCGACGCGGCGTGATTTGACCTCGACGACCGGCTTCACGTTGTCGAGAGCCGTCGACAGGATCTCGATCGCCTCGCCACCCTTCTTGCCGGTCTTCTCGGCAATGCGGTCGAGCGCGCCATAGATGATGCGCTCGGCGGCCGACTTCTTGCCGTCCTTCATGACGACGTTCATGAACTTGGCCAGCATATCGCTGTTGAATTTCGGGTCCGGCAGGATGGTGCGGACGGGTGCCTGGGCTCGACGGGACATGCTTGAGGCCTCTTACTTCTTGGGGCGCTTGGCGCCGTACTTCGAGCGACCCTGCTTGCGCTCACCGACGCCAGCACAGTCGAGCGTTCCGCGCACCGTGTGGTAGCGGACGCCGGGGAGATCCTTCACGCGTCCTCCGCGGATGAGGACCACTGAGTGCTCCTGCAGGTTGTGTCCCTCGCCACCGATGTAGCTAGTGACTTCATATCCGTTCGTCAGCCGAACACGGCAGACCTTACGTAGAGCGGAGTTGGGCTTCTTCGGCGTCGTGGTATACACGCGCGTGCAGACGCCGCGCTTCTGGGGGGAAGCCCCGAGAGCGGGAACCTTTGTTTTCTCTGCCCTCGTCCGACGCGGTTGCCGGATGAGCTGACCGGTGGTCGCCATTCTGTCTCCAAGATCCTGCGTTCAAGCGCGTGCAGCGCTCAAGAAAGACCGGGCCGCCTGCTGGTCGCTCGGCGGCCCGGTGATGTATCTCTCTGTTTCCGGTACCGGCATGAAACGGGCCGGACCGAGAAAGGCCGGCGATTCTAGGTAGGGGGGCCGGGAGTGTCAACCGTGCCGGCTCACCTGAAGCCACGGCCACGATTGCGCCCCTGCATAATCCCTGAGAGGATGATCTCCCATTCGGTCAAGAGGCAGAGCCGCGGCGGGGAAGCCGCTCCTTCCCCGGTGTATCGTCCAGCTCCAGCTTCCAGCCCAGGTAAAGTCCGCCGCCCGGCCAGGCTCACGGCCTGGGTGCTGCTGCTCGGGGCTTGGCTGGCAGTCTCCCCTGCCAGGGCGGCCATCGACTCCTCGCTCGAGATCAGCATGCTGGCTTCCGGCGGCGCCGCTCCTTCCGCCGCCGCGGTGGCCAGCGGTGCGCTCGATGGCCGATTCGCCCCCCCGGCGCCGCAGGCCCTGCGACAGCTCCCTGGAGTGCATTGGATTCGGCTGCAGGCAGCCCGAAGCATCGCGGCGGCGCAGGTTCCCGTGATCCTGGTCGGCTCCCGCCGCGACCTGCGGATCGAGGTCTATCCTCGAGCCGGGACGCCCATCCCGTTCGTGCGGGCGGCATCCCTGCCGGGATTCGGCGGCACACGCCAGGCCGCCTTTCTGGTGCCCGGCAACGGACTGCAGGCGGGCGAGGTGCTGTACGCCCGCCTCGAGGCGCATTCCGCTGCTGCCGACCCGGTGCATTTCACCGCCAGCACACTGGCCGAGGTACTGGCGCGCGGAGCACGGCACGAGCTGATGATCTCGCTCGCCTACGGCGCCCTCTTCGCCCTCGCGCTCGCCACCACGGCGATGTGGCTCCTCCTCTCTGACCGGCTCTTCATCCTCTATGCCGGCATGACGGGCCTACAGGCGCTGTACCTCGCCTACTTCTCGGGGGAGGCCTTCCGCTGGCCCCTGCTGGCGGCCGCCGCCGTGCTCGCGCCCCACGTCTGGAACGTCCCGGTGGCACTGAGCGGCACCATGGCCAGCCTCTTCGCCCGGGAGATCGCCGAGCTCCGGCACGTCGCCCCGCGGGTCTATGCCGCCTTCGGCTGGCTGGCGGTGGCGTTCGCCGCGCTGGCGGTGGCCAACGTCGGGGTGCTCTTCGGCCTC
Source organism: uncultured Pseudomonadota bacterium (assembly GCA_963726045.1). Taxonomy (GTDB): domain Bacteria; phylum Pseudomonadota; class Gammaproteobacteria; order Steroidobacterales; family Steroidobacteraceae; genus 13-2-20CM-66-19. Next base: position 320,817 of record CAVSAZ010000003.1, on the reverse strand, counting down.
GGGCAGATCGTCGTTGCGATCGGCAATCTCATGTTCCTCGGCGCCGGCGTCTTCGTGCTGGTCGTTGCCTTTTTGGCCTGGCGCCGCGGCAATCGCGCCGCCGGCTGGTTCCTCTTCGCCTGGGTGCTGCTCGAGACGTTCGCGATCGTGACCTCCACGCGGCTCCTCTTCACGCGCGCCGCGAGCAATGAGGCACTCTTCTATTACGGCCTGCCGATATCCATGGTCGCATCGGCCATCCTGACCTCGCTCGGCGTGGCCGACCGCCTGAGCCAGCAGCGTTACGCGCTCTCGGACGCGGAGCGTCGTGCGAAGACGGATGCGCTGACTGGTGTTCTCAATCGCCGCTCGCTGCTGGAGCAACTCGAGGGTGTGTGCCGCCACGCTCGGGCGAACGCCCTTCCGGTGGCCGTGCTGTTCCTCGACCTCGACTTCTTCAAATCCATCAACGATTCCTACGGACACGCGGCCGGCGACGCCTGTCTGACTGCAGTCATCCGCCCGATTCAGACGGAGCTCCGGCAGTCCGACATCCTCGGCCGCTATGGCGGCGAGGAATTCATCGTCGTGCTGAGCGGCGCCGACGCAGCAGCCGCGGAGCCGATCGCGGAGCGCATTCGCCTGCGCGTCTCGGAGGTCGACATCGAGGGTCACGGCGCTGCGATCCGTCTGACTTGCAGCATCGGAGTCGCCAGCAGCGATCAGCTGGGTGTCTGGGGAGAGGCGCTGATCGCACAGGCCGATGCGGCCGTTTACGCCGCGAAACGCCTCGGCCGCAATCGCGTGCAGGTCGCGATCCCCCTCGCGGCGTAGCACTACGGCACAACATTGTTGTATTCTTGCCGCGGTTGGCCCCGAAACACGCTCTACGTCACGGCGCCAGCGGGTGGATCATGCTCTGCTACCTGCAGAGTCCTGCGTCGAGCGCGGAGAAGACTGAAAAATGGGGCCCGGTTTCCTGGTGAAGTTGGCTGCGGGGCTTGGCAAGCGCTCCCGGGTGCCGTCATTGGCCTGGACTTGCCTCCTTTTCAGCGCTTCGGCCGCCTGCGCCGCGGCGCCCATCCATCTGGCGTCGATCTCCCGCTCGCACCACCATCGGCACCACTACCACCATTACCATTACCGTCTGACGGGCACACAGCCGGGCCTGCGGTCGAGCGAGGCTCTGGTGCTCGACGTCACCGATCACAAAGTGCTGTATGCACGCAAGGCCGACGTCCCGGTGCCCATCGCCTCGATCAGCAAGCTGATGACGTCGCTCGTGGTCGCCGAGGCCGATCAGCCCCTGGATGAGGTGCTGCAGGTAGCCCCCGCCGATCGTGCCATTGGCCGCGGCGCGTCGTCACGGCTTGCGGTGGGCACCAGGCTCACCCGGGCGGAGCTCTTCCACCTGGCCCTGATGGCCTCGGAAAATCGCGCCGCCCACGCGCTGGCGCGCAGCTATCCGGGCGGCCTGGCGGCGTGCATCAGCGCCATGAACGCCAAGGCCCGGGCGCTGGGCATGATGCACACCCACTTCGTGGAGCCGACCGGCCTCTCCAGCGAGAACACCTCGACGCCAGATGACCTGGCGAAGCTCGTCATGGCGGCCGCCCAGAGCCCCGTCATCCGCCGCTATTCCACCAGCCGCGGCTACACCATCCGCTCCGGGCGGCACATGGTCGCCTACCACAACACCGACTCGCTGGTGGATCGGGCGTCCTGGCACATCGTCGTTCAGAAGACCGGGTTCACCAATCCGGCCGGCCATTGCCTCGTGATGCAGGCGGTCATCGATCACCGCACCGTCGTCATGGTCCTGCTGAATTCCTGGGGCAGGTACACGCGAGTGGCCGATGCCAGCCGGGTCCGCCAATGGACCCGCGCGCAGCTCACCCGCCACACGGTGCGGCAGCAGGTCGCGAGCCGGACCTAGTTGAAGCGCTGGATCCGGGCATCCTGCCCGGCCCAGCGCGCTGCCGGAGCTCCGCCACCTGCGGCGGCGGGGCACAGTCCCTTTGCCTGGACGCTGACTTTTGACGCTTCTATGCTCTGAGGCATCCCGTTGACCATGGAGGATGGCGTGCGTACTCACGAGCAGACCGTTCAGAACCAGTTCAACCCCCGAGCCGAGGCCTATCTGACCAGCGCGGTGCATGCCGCCGGTCCTGATCTCGAGCGGGCAAAGGCTCTGGTGGCGCAGGCGGTGGCGAGCGACTTCCCAGGCTCTGGACCTCGGCTGCGGCGGCGGCCATCTCAGCTTCGCTCTGGCACCGCACGTCGCCCGCATGGTCGCGCTCGATCCTTCGCCGGGCATGCTCGCCGCGGTATCACAGGCCGCCCTCGCCAGGGGCCTGGGCCAGATCGAGGTCCGGCAGGCCAGCGCGGAAGCGCTACCCTTCGAGATTGCAGTTTCGATCTGGTCTGCACGCGTTACAGCGCGCATCATTGGACGCGGCTCGATGAAGCTGTCCGGAGCTCGCCCGTGTCCTCGCACCGGGGGGACACGCGCTCATCATCGACACGCTCGGCCATGAGGATCCGCTGGTCGACACCTTCATGCAGAGCATCGAACTGCTGCGCGACCCCTCCCACGTGCGCAATCGCAAGGTAACGGAGTGGCGCTCGCTGCTGCGGACGGCCGGCCTGGTCGAGCTCGAGCGGGCGGAATGGCCCATTCGCCTGGAGTTCGCCTCCTGGGTAGCCCGGATGCGTACCCCGGCCGATCGCGCCGCCGTCATCCGCTCGCTGCAGGAAGGAGCGCCGCGGGAAGTCCGCCAGGCTCTGCAGGTCGAGGCCGACGGCTCGTTCGCCATCCAGACCGGACTCTTCTGGCTTCGTAAGCCCGCCTGACCGCACCATCAGAAGGAGACTGCCATGCGACTTCGTTCCCTCATGCTGGTAGGCGCACTGCTGCTACTCGCCCGCTCTCGCGTTCGCGCAAGAACCGGGTCAGCCTGCAGCTGCCCGACTTCCCGGCCCTGTCGCAGACGGGCGACGCAGGCCGTCGACGTCTCGCTGGACCCGTCGATGCTTCGTCAGCTGAGCGGGACCGTCGCCAACAACGGCGGCAACGCCGCTGCGGTCAACGACGTGATCCAGGGAATCCGGGCCATCTACGTGCGCAGCTACTCCTTCGACAAGGCGGGGGAGTATTCCGCGGCCGACATCGCGGCGGTGCAGGCACGGCTGCGCGCTCCTGAATGGCAGCACGCGGTGTCGACTCACGATCTGAAGCAGGGAAACAACGTTGATATCTACATCTGGCGCGACGGCAAGCGCACCGATGGCGTGACGATCATCGCGGCGCAGCCGCGGGAGCTCGCGATCGTCAACATCGTCGGCGCGATCGACCTGGCCAAGCTGGCGCAGCTGCAGGGGCAGTTCGGCATCCCGCAGGTGGGCCTCAGGGCCGACGGCGCGCTACACTGAGCCCATCGCACCTGGCGGGCGAGCCCGCCGGAGAGTATCGATGCCTGAGCAACCGAGCGCCCGCGTTGCGGGGCGAGCACACCGGATCACCCGGTCGCTGATCTGTGCGCTGCCACTTTGCGGCATCCCTGCCGCCGCCATCGCCCAGAGCGTTCCCGCCGTCCTTGCGGGCCTGCGCGGCCGAAACGGACGCCGGCAAGCGGCTGGACTGCTACGACACGGAGATGGCGCGCCTCCTGACACCGGCGGCGCAGCCGTCCGCCGCCGCACCAGCACCGACACCACCGCCTCCAGCTGCCGCCGTTGCCCCAGCGCCAATGCCGGCGCAGACGCCCCCGCCGCCAGAAGCCGCCACGCCAGCAACAGCCCCAGCAGCTGCGCCAGCCGCGCCCGCGGCGGCCAGTGGTGCGAGTGCCGCCCCGCGGCGATCGTCGCTCTGGAAGAGCCTTGTCGGCGGCGGCGACAGCTCGCAGGTGACTGCCAATATAGCCAGTCTCGACCGCTCGCCGAATGCCATGGTGCTGCACCTCGACAACGGCCAGGTCTGGAAACAGGCCGGACCCGCCTCCGGTGATTTGACTCTGGAAGCAGGCGACAGCGTGACCATCGAGAAGCACCTCGGGTCCTATTGGCTGTCTTCCCGCTACGTCTCCAACATGAAGGTGCGACCGCAGTCGCAGTAGCTTGTTTCCCTACGCAGTCAAGAGGCACAGGGAGGTGCCCCTAGAAGAGGTGCGCTCCGCTGATGCCGCCGTAGACGCCGAGCCCGGCGGTGAGCGCTGACACCACGACGACCAGCCAGGCGTAGGGCCCGCGCAGGCGGTGCTCCTCTGGAAGCGCCTTGAATGCCAGCAGCACCAGGAAGCCGAGCACGAGCGGCAGCATCAACGCGTTCATGACCTGCACACCGATGTTGAGCGCCACGAGATTGGGCACCAGGTCCACGACGACCGCCCCACCGACGACAGCAAGCGCGTAGATGCTGTAGAACCACGGCGCTTCCAGCGGGTGATGCTCGAGGGAATGGCGGTAGCCGGTCACCTCGCCGAATCCCCAGGCAGAAGCGAGCGACACGACGATGGCCGCGACCAGGGCCGCTCCGATCGTGCCGAAACCGAAGACGACACGACCGACGTTGGCCCCCAGCGCCGGGACCAACATCTTGCTGATGTCCCCGATGGTGTTCAGGCTCGCATCCGCGGCGCCGGCGTGCACTGTGCCGATAGTCGCGGCAGCGGCGATCAGCACGGCCGCCATGACCGCCTGTGTGATGACGGAGCCGAAAGCCGTGTCCCACTGCGCATGCCGGTAGTGGCAGCGGCGCAGCTTCTTGTCCGCCACCGCCGACTGCTGGTAGAAGATCATCCACGGCATGATCACCGCGCCGATGTTGGCGGCCACCAGGTAGAGGTAGGCGCTGTCCTTCACCGGCATGTGGGCGAGCCCACTCACCAGCTGCGCGCCGTGCGGGTGGGAACGCCACGCCACCACGAAGAACGCGAGCTCGAACAGACCCAGCGCGATCGCCACACGCTCGACCCGGCGATAGCTTCCGGTCAATACGATCCCGAGCAGGAACACCGCGACGATGCCGAGGCTGGCCGCGCGCGGCACACCGAAGAGCTCACCGACACCCGCTACGCCCGAGAACTCGGAGATCAGAGCGCCTATGGTGGCGACGCCGAGCCCCGTGACCGACACCCAGGCCCAACCGGGCCCGAAGGTGGTGCGGATGAGCTCGCCGTGTCCCTTGCCCGTGAAGATGCCGAGCCGGACGGTCAGCTCCTGAACGATGTAGAGCACGGGCATGAGCACGAGCTGCAGCAGCAGCAGCCGATATCCCCACTGCACGCCGCTTTGCGCGGCCGTGATGATGCTGCCGACGTCGGTATCGGCAAGCATGACCACGAGTCCCGGGCCCATGACGGCCAGGAAAGTCTTCCATCCCGGGCCCGATGCCCGGGAATGCTTCAAAATCTCAGCGCGCTCATCCACCGTGGCCATGCCGTACGCTCAGGCGGAGGCGCCGCAGATAAGAGTGATTCGCATTTGCGGATGAGGTTAGCAGCCACTGATACCCAAAGGCAAGGATTGGCATCATGGGGGTCGAATTCAGGGCCGCTCGCCCGTCTAAGGGATAGTACCGGACTTCCACCTGCCGTTTGGAGGCTGCGATGAAGCTTTACGAATTTGCGCCCACCCGCTCGATCCGGGCCCGCTGGATACTTCAGGAGCTCGGCTCGGATTTCGAGGCGGTCACCGTCAATCTCATGGCGGGGGCGCATCGGAATCCTGAATATTTGGAGCTGAACCCGGCAGGCAAGGTGCCGGTACTGGTCGATGGTGACCTCGTCCTGACCGAATCCGTAGCCATAGTGCTCTACCTTGCCGAGAAGTATGCGGATAGCGGCTTCCTTCCCGCCGATCCGCAGCTGCGCGCCGAAGCCTACCGTTGGATTCTGTTCGCGGTCACCGAGCTGGAACAGCCGCTATGGCGGATCGCGCGCCACACGACCCTGTATCCGGAGCAGGATCGACTGCCGGCCGATGTGCTGCTCGCGCGTCGCGATTTCCTGCCGATGGCGGCCATCCTGGAGAGCCATATGAAGGATCGCGCTTACGTCGTCGGCGATCGCGTGACCGCCGCCGATTTCGTAGTCGCGTACACGCTCGACTGGGCCGGCGAGGCCAAGTTGCTGGGTGAGTGTCCGACTCTGCGTTCCTATGTCGAGCATATGTACGCGCGACCGCACGCACCGCAGCGGATTGGGGAAATCTTCCGTGCGATGCGCTTGGCCAGCCCCGGAGTACGAGTGCAGCCTGATTCGCGGCTCAGTGAATCTCCGGCGGCGCGGCGACCTTGATCGGCTGCCCTGCCGACAGCGTCGGCGCGCCGGCCGCATACGCCGCCTGGTCGTATGCGGCGACATCGCCGGCGAGGAGCGCGTTGTAGGCAGCTAACTTGGCGTCGAGCTTGCCCGTCAATTCCGCCTCGATCGCGAGCAGAGGCGCGGTCGGTGCCTGCAGGCCCAGGCTCGCCAGTGACGAGGCATTCGCCTCGAGCGCATCGTGGAGGTCCGTCAGTTGGTGGAGGCTGTCCTCTCCCACCTTGTGCTGCACCTTCGGGTCGTAAACGGAGTCCTTGAGCTTCCCGAGCTCCTTACCGAGCGCCTTGCCGCGGGCAAGAAGAGGCGTCTGCGCCTGCGCCTGCGTCTGGCCGTCGGGATCAATACCGTTGGCTGCTATCGCCACGGTTTTACGGAAGGCATCGAGCTGCGACTGCATCGCACTTATGTGATTCAGCATCCGATTCATCGCATCGGCCTGCGCTCGAGCTTTGAGCGCCAGCTCCAGCGATCGTCTCTGGCCAGCGAGCGCGGATGACTGATTGGGGTCCGCAATGACCCGCGCGGTTGCCGTCTCCGTGTGGCCGCCGACGGTGACACTGATCGAGTACGTTCCCGGAAGCACTTCGGGGCCGGCAAGCTCCTCGAACGCCGGGGGTTTGCCCTCGAGCGGTGCGCTCTCGAAATCGATGGCCGTGGGCTTGTCATAGTGCATATCCCAGATGAAGCGATTGACCCCGTACTGCGAATCTCCGTAGCGGGTCGCGATGAGCTCGCCGCTGGAATCGCGGATCTCGATCTTCACCGGCGTCTGTTCGAGCGCCTTTTGTTGCCCGCTGGCCTCGAGCTTCTTCGGCAGGCTGTAGTCGAGCACGACGCCATCCGGCGCATTGGGTGTGACGAACGCGGGTTCCGCGCCTTCGCCGCGGCTCCAGCGCTGATATTCGATGCCATCGCCCGGCGTGAAGAGCTTGACCTGCTGCGGCAACGCGCCGGGATCGAGCTGCGCCACGGCCGCGAAATGATCGAGCAGATACAGGCCGCGGCCATGGGTCGCGAGCGCGAGATCGCCGCGCACGAACTTCAGATCGAATACCGGCACGGTGGGCAGATTGCTCTTGAGTTGCGTCCAACGGTCGCCGCCGTCGCGGGAGATCCACACTCCGCGCATGGTGCCGGCGGCCAGCACCTGACTGTCGTCGGGGTCGGCGCGCACGACCATCACCGCCGCGTCAGCGGGCAGGTTGCCCGCGATCGACCGCCAGTGATGCCCGTAGTCGGTCGTAGCGTAGGCGTAGGGCTTGTTGTCGCCCAGCTCGTGGGCGTCGTATACGACACGCGCCGAGCCGGGATCCGTCGGCGAGACATCGATCTGATAGACACGCGCCCAGGCCGGGGCGCGCGGCGGCACCACTTTGCTCCACGTGTTGCCGCCATCGCGGGTGACGGATACGACGCCGTCGTCGCTGCCGACCCATACCACCTGTGAATCGCTCCGCGCGACCTGAATCGAAAGCAGCGTGTCGTAGGTCTCGGCTCCCGAGATATCGTAGTGGATCGGGCCGCCCGGCAGCTGTTGCTTGGATTTGTCGTTACGCGTCAGATCGGGGCTGATCGTCTTCCAGTTGAGTCCGCCGTCGGTGGACTTCAGCAACACGCTGCCGCCGATGTAGACGGTGTTAGCGTCCCGCGGGTCGACCGCGATTGGCGGCGTCCAGTTGAACCGGATTTTCTGGGCGTAGGTCGCGAGATCGTCGACGTATCCCGGGCCGTGCAGGTACGGCATGATGAAGAGCGACTGGTTGGTTTTGCGATTGAACTGAGTGATCGCCCCATCCTCGGAATCCGCATAGATGATGTTGGCATCGGACGGCGCGGGCACAGCGTATTCGCCATCGCCGCCCGCGACGGTAAACCAGTCCTGGGCGGACACGACATTGTCCGCTAGTGTGGACGACGGTCCACACCAGGCGCTGTTGTCCTGGAGGCCGGTGCAGAGGTCATAAGGAGTGCGGCTATCGGCCGCAACCGTGTATTCCTGCTCGATCGGCAGCCCATCGAGAAAGCGCCAGTTCTTGCCGCCGTCCTGCGAGAGGTAGGCACCGCCGTCATTGCCCTGGATCATGCGCTTGGAGTTCGTGGGATCGATCCACATGGCGTGATGATCGACATGCACGGACTCGTCGATCACGTGCGCCGTCTTGCCGCCATCGTCGCTCTCAGCCAGTTGAAAGCCCAGGAAGTAGACGCGGTCGGCATCGTCGGGCGCGACTTCGAGAGTCGTGAAATAGAAGCCGCGGACGTTGTAGGCATGATTGTCCGAGACCTGCTGCCAGTGATCGCCGAGGTCGTCGGTGGCGAACAGGGTTCCCTTGCCGATCGCGGCCTCGAGCAGTGCGTATACACGGTCCGGCTCGCTCGGCGCGATCGCCAGCCCGATGCGGCCGATCGTGCCCTTCGGCAAACCCTCGCGCAGCCGCTTCCAGGTCTCGCCGCCATCGGTCGAGCGCCACACTCCCGAGCCTGGGCCGCCGTCATTCAGTGTCCATGGCTTGCGGTTGGCCTGCCAGGTCGCGGCGAACAGCACCTGGCCATTGTTGGGCTGCATGACGACATCGATCGCGCCGGTGTTATTGTCCACGAACAACGATTTCCGCCACGTCTTGCCGCCGTCGGTCGTCACGTAAACGCCGCGGTCCGGGCTCGGACCCCACTCCTGACCGAACGCGGCGACCACCACGTGGTTGGGATCGTGTGGATCGATGACGATGCGCGCGATCTGGCCAACCGTCTTGAGGCCCATTGACCGCCAGGTCTTGCCGGCGTCCGTGGACAGGTACACCCCCGCACCGGGGATCACGTCGTTGCGGATGTTGGCCTCACCGGTTCCCACCCAAACCAGGCTCGGGTTCGAGGCCGCGACCGCGATCGCGCCGATCGAGCTGGTCGAAGCATGGTTGAAGACCGGCTTGAAGTTCAGGCCACCATCCGTGGTCTCGAACACGCCGCCCGCGGCTGCGCCCACATAGTAGATCTGCGGATTGCCGGGGACGCCTGCCACAGCACTCACGCGCCCGCCGGCAATGGCTGGGCCGAGATTGCGAAAACTGAGCTGCGCGAAGATGTCCTTGGGCTGGTCGGCAGCCGGCTTCGCCGGGGGCGTGCGCGCCCAAGCCCCAGGCACTACCCCGCTTGCCACCAGCAGCATGGCCGCCGCTCTCATCAGGAGGGAATTTCGCATCATCATCGGCTCCCTAAATGTTGTCGAAGCACGCCCCTGGCGGGCGCGCTGCATTAGGGCGGACGGTACTCATGCAAAGCGCGCGGCGCAACCTGCGCCGGGCCGTTTTCTTTTGTGAATCAACCGCTCACCGCGCCCCGGCTGCGCTTGGTCGCAACGGCCGGGGACGGGTAAGCTCAGGGGGGTTCCCGGACAGGAGGCGGATTATGTCAGTCATCCGTGGATTCGTTGATCGCCTGCTGCTGATCTGCGCCATAGTGGCTGGCGGCCTCGTGCCGGGCTTCATATCGCAGTACAGGCAGCGTCTGGGTGGCATGCTCGATCAGGCGAAACTGGATCTTGCACCCTGGCAGCGAATCGCGGACCAGAACTTCCACGGCGATCTCTACCAGCTCATCCAGTACCACCTGGCCAGCAAGGACCCGACCTTCCACGCCGAGGGCGCGGCGCTCAGTGCGCTCGTCGCGTCGGTGCAGCGCCTGCAGGGCGAGGTGGCGGCGCTGCATGGCAACTTATTCCAGCAGGCGGCTTATCTTTCGTTACATGTCGATTCCGCGGTCGCGCACGCAACCCTCGGCGACTGGGTGCCAACCTTCGGGCTGTCCACGGAGGGCATAGCGTTCGCGCTGCTGTTCGCGCTCGGCCTCTGGCTCTTGTTTCAGATTCTATGGTCGACCAGCGCGATGACCGGCAGGGGTATTGCCCGACGTAGGGCGCAGCGTTACGCTGCTTCGGCCCCGGCGGCGACCCGGCCGGTAGCGCGACGAATCAGGAAATTTTGAGCCTGGGAATGTAAGGAAGTCGTAATGTCCGCTCGGCATGTGTTTGCACTGACAGTCCTGGCGGCAACCGTCGCCGGTTGCACGGAGAAGGTCACCTCGATCTCTCCGACAACGGTCACGGTGGGCGCCTCGGCCTTCAATATGACGGTGCTGGGGTCGGGATTCAGCTCCGGCGATGCGGTGCAGTTGAACGGCTCCAACCGGTCCACCACGTTTGTCTCGGCCACCGAGCTCATCGCACAGATCAACGCAGCTGATGTCGCCTCGGCCGGCAACGCTTCCATCACCGTGACCAATCCGTCCGCGGCCGCTCTCGGCACAACGAGCCCGCCGGGTACGTCGGGCAGCGGGTCCAATACCGAGACTCTCGCCATCTCAGCCCCGACGGGCGATGCGAACGCCTATCAGATAGATCCGGCACACGACGGAGCGATTGACTTCGGCAGCACGGTAACTTTTCCGCCGCCATCGTCCTGGCACGTGAATATCGGCGCGGGCACGCCTTCCAACGTGGTGATCGCCGACACCATGATATTCCTGACCACCGGGACCTCCGGCGGGTCGCAGCTTCTGGCGCTCAGCCAGTCCAACGGCGCTACGGCCTGGGGTCCGGTGGCGATTCCCGGCGCCACGGGCGGATCCGCGGGTGTGGCGTACGACAATGAACAGGTATTCGTTACGCAGCAGGATGCCAATGGCTCCGGCAGCACCCTTTACGCCTACAACGCGGGTACCGGCGCGCTGATTTGGAGCGCGGAGCTGGGCGCGGCCTCGCCGGGTGCCCCTACCGCGGCAGACGGCTACGTGTATGTCATCGTCGGCGGTAGCGCCACGCTGTACGCGCTGAATGAGACCACGGGCGCTCTTGCATGGGACCAGTCACTGACCAGCGCAAGCGGCACGCCCGCGGTGACCGCGGATGGGGTGTATGTCGCCGCCACGACTTCCGGTTGCTACACGATCGACTTCAGGCCAGCGACCGGAGAGGTCATCTGGGACACTTCCAGCGGCACGCTCTACTGTCCGCAGGAGGCAACTCCTGCAGTAGCCAATGGGCTGGTTTATTCCTCGAATACCTCCGCGCTCGCCATCTTCGATGCGGAGACGGGGGACAACAGCGCCGGCACGCTCACCTACTCGCTGCCGGCGGCCTTCAGCGGCAGCACGGGCTGGTTTCTGCAAAGCCCGAACTTGGACTCCGTCAATCTGACCGACGAAGCGACGAGCGATACGGTGCAGTGGAGCTTCAGCGGCGACAAGGAGCTCAGTACCGCCCCAATCGTCATCAGCGATGAGACCAGCAATCAGTATGTGATCGTTGGGTCCTCGAATGGAAACCTCTACGCCGTCAACGCAACCTCTGGCAGCACCGACTGGACGCAATCGCTGGGGAACAACATAGTGCAGCTGGCTGTGGGGGATTCGATGCTGGTGGCGGTTACGGAGACTGGGAATGACACCAGTGGGACGCTGACGGGTTATACGATCGCGTCCGGTCAGTGAGCCGAGCTTGGCAAGGACGCACCCTGACCTGCCCCCGGCTTTAGTGCCAGAAAAAGCCCCGCGCGAGGCGGGGCCTCGAAGAGACATTGACGAAAGGGTCTAGAAGAACTTGTAGCTCACGTTGAGATAGAAGTCCCGCATGATCGGATTGGAGAAGAGAGCGCTGTAACCAGCCGCGAAGTTGTTCGACCCCGCGTTGGTGAACGGCGGGTTGGTGTTGAAGAGATTCTGGACTCCAAAGAGAACGGTGAGCCTCCGAACCGGCATGTAGGACGCGTAGGCATCCCAGGTCGACTGCGCGCCGACTATCCGTTGCGGGCCGGTATTTTCCGGTCCGATATTGAACTCGTCGATGTAGGAGGAGTAGAAGCGGTTGCTCAGTCCGGCTCCCCACATCTTGGCCGCGCTGCTCCAGTCGACCCTGAGCTCATGCTGCCAGCGGAACGCCGGCGGATTGAGCGCTCCGCCCTGATTCCAGCCCACCAGGTTGAGCGCGGGGCCGCCGTTGTACAGTCGCAGGCGGAATTGCGTGACCGCGGTTCCTTCCAGGTCCTCGCGGAACGTTCCGTACGCCGTATGTTGCAGGTACTGGACGCTCAGATCGAGACCGTCGGTGGTAACGCCGCCCGTATTCTGAGCGTTCTGCAGAATGTAACCGCAGCTCGAATTCGTGTACGGCGTGCAGAACGCGCCCTCCTGAATCGACTGGGTGAGTCCTCCGCTGGAGTTCGGCACGATCTGGTTGGCGAATTCAGTCGGGTTCTCGTAGATGCTCTCGGCGGGAATGATGCCGATGGCGTTCGAGACCAGGACGCGGAAATAGTCGAGCGTGATGCCCATGTTCCGGATCGGCGAGATGATGGCACCGACATCGAAGTTCTCCGAGGTCTCCGGCGTCAGGTGTCTGTTACCGCCGAATACGCCCAGTCCCTGCGAGCTGCAGGTCGACTGAGTCCAGAGCCCGGTCGCCGTGGGGTTGACGCAGAACGGGTTGTTGGTCCCCATGGTGCCGCCGTCCGAGGCTTCGATGTTATTGGGCTGGTAAAGATCGAACAGCGTGGGCGCACGGAAGCCCGTGGAGGCGGTGCCGCGCAGGGTCAGGAAGCTGTACGGCTGCAAGCGTACCGCGAGCTTGCCGTTGTTGGTGCGGCCGAAGTCGCTGTAGCGGTCCTCCCGATCCGACACGTCGAGATCGAGGCTCTTGGAAATCGGCACGTCGATCTCCATGAAGAGCGCCTGGCTGGTGCGGCTGCCCTCCACATTGGTGTCCGTGAAGCCGCTTGCGACATGTGTGAGGTCGTTGTACGGCGTACTGGCGAAGCCGAAGTTCTCGCCTTCGACGTTGAAGCCGAGGGCCACGGTCGACGGAGTGCCGGAATTGAACGCATCCCCCAAGGGATGGCTGGCGTTGCCATCGAAACTCCAGCGCTTCATCTCGCCGTTGGCGTAGGTGCCGTTCAGATACGATGTATTGATCAGGGCCTCTCCGGCCGCGGACTGCGATCCGAACGGATTGATCAGATTGCTGAGGATCGGGGTACCGTTGGCGGTGGTGCTGCCGTTGGACAGCAGCGTTTCATCGGGGATGCCGCCGGTCCAGCGCTGATCGCTCTTGTTCTGGCTGTAGTTGAGACTGGCCTTGTAGTCCCAATCGTTGTTGTTGCCGGAGAAGCTCAATAGAGCTCTCTGCTCGGTATTGAGGTCGCCGCCGTAGCGGTTATTGGTGGGGTCCGTCCAGGCCACCGTGATCGGGCCGTTAAGAGCCGGTGGGGCAGCGCAGGTTCCTACGCAGGTCAGCCCCGCCGCTGACGGATAGTAGAGCGGGTCGGCCTGGGGCGTCATGGCGAACTCGTAGAACATGGGTCCAAACCAGCCGTTCGCATCGGAGCGGCTCTCCAAGTACTGCAACTGCAGCGTATTGTTGCCCGGCAGCGCCTTGGTGATGGTGGCGAGGCCTGAGGCCTCGTCGGACTTCGGCAGCAGATCCGTTGCCGCCTGATAGCGGTAGGCGCAGGCGCCGGGAAAGGTGGTCAGATAGTTGTTGCCAGGGCAAGACGGGTAGTCCGGCTGATAGGACCAGTCTGAGTCGGGGTTGTTGGCATCTTCAACGATGCTTCCGGGCCATGTTCCCGGATCGTTCGTTGCGTGGAGGCCCTCGGCCGGATCGAAACCCGCCGCGGAAAAAGACCGCCATGTGGCACGCAGCTGCTGTTGCTCGCTGTAGCTTCCAGTCAGCATGACGTTGTAGCCGTCGCTCACCAAGTCGCCGTGACCGATGGTGAAATTGCCGTAGCCGGAGCTGCCGCCCTTTTCCTGCGGCTGATCAAAATTCACCTGGACTTCGGCGCCCTGGTAGTTCTTCTTGGTGATGAAGTTGATGACGCCCGCGATGGCATCGGAGCCGTATTCCGCCGAGGCGCCCTCGCGCAGCACCTGGATATTGTCGATGGCGGAGAATGGAATGCCGCTCAGGTCGACCCCATTGTCACTGTTGGCGTTGTCGGCCAGGCGCTGTCCATCGAGAAGAACCAGCGTGCGGGCCTGACCGAGCCCCCGCAGGTTGGCGTAAGTACCACCTCCGGAGAACGATCCGACGGACGCGGAGATGTTGATCGCGGGAACGTTGTTGGTGAGCGTGTTCAGCGCCTGCTCGACGTTCACGATCCCTTGGTTCTTCAGGGCATCCGCCTTGACGATCGTAATGGCCTCGGCGGTCTCCGCCGCCGGCCGCGCGATCAGGGTACCGGTGACCACGACAGTCTGAAGCACCGGAGGCGCGAGAGTGGGCGTGGGGGCCGGGATGGTCTGCGCGAGCACGATGGGCGCGTTCGTGGGACGTGTCTTGGCGGTTGCCGCCGCTGCGGCCGCCTTCGGGGCTGCGCCTGTGCTCGTCTGCGGGGTGCTCGTCGCGGGGTGCCCGTCTGCGGGGTGCCCGTCTGCGCGGTGCTTGCCTGCGTCGCGCTCGGCTGCGTGGTACTCGCCGGCGCGCCGTACGCCATCATGCTCACGGTGCCGCAGAGGGCGAGCACGACTGTCGCAAGGGCGCGTCTGGCCGCGCATACGAGTTGATAATTCACTCTCATCAGGATCTCCCCGAGTCGGCTGGGCCGCCCCCCGCTATGTTTATCGAAGCTTCCCCCAGAGGAGGAACGCGAAGCGGTCGTGCGGGTGTCTGTTATTGAAGCACCGGTCGAACCGCAGACTGTGGATCGAAAGGTACATGCAGACTTCGCATTCGAAGTGACTTTGTTATGAAGTCGCCGCACGTGTGATAAAGTCATCCACGGCGGGGAAATTTCTGTTTTCCGAAGGGGGGCGCAGCCCGCTCTGCGTGCGCGGTGTCGACGCAACGAGTCAGAGCGCTCACGGCTTGAGCGCGCTTTGCGCAAACGATGACGCTTTTGCCGAATCCGCGAATTCACGAGCGTTTGCGGACGATGAGAGCGAGTCAAATGTCCAGGTAACCGTCCGGCTTCGGAGTGCTCCGTGACGAATGGATCCGCGAACGTGAGGGACGCGCCATATGAGCTGGCTGCCGCGCCGGAAAAGATGGCCCCGGACATGATGCAGACGCGGCGAGCGACGGCCGCTGTCCGTTATCTCCCCGGCGCCCTGCTGGCGGGATGGAAGCAACGGAGCGGACACGTCTACATGATCGAGCAATGGCGCTTTGCCGAGCCGAAATCGCGCACGATTGAGCCTGGTGAGTGCAAATGATTGCTGCGGCAGACCGGCCCGCGTACCGAGCAGCAGGAAAAACGCGACGAGCAACGGAACATCGAGGGCGATGGTTCCCAGAGCCTGATGGGCGATGGCATCGCGCTCGATCGGATTGAGGGCCGCCGCATCGTAGTACTGAGCCCAGGACTTCTCGTAGCGGAAGCGCAAACAGCGGCGCAGAAGGTCTGCCTTGGCATTCTCGTCATCGAATACGGCAAAAGTGGCGCCACACCTCTCATCGGACGGCTCCGGCCCCGTATCCTCAGCGTCGAGGTCGAAGTAAGCCTCCATGCTGCTTACCCGGACGTCCGCATTGTTCTCCCCGGTGGACCAGAACGTGCGCAGCTGCCCACTCCTGCCGTCGCGCGAACTCTGAATCCAAGCGCCGCGCCTCCCTGAGATACATGAGCTCTGGTTGCAGGTTCTGATCCCGTAGCGGGTCAACTCGGCTCTCCACGGCGCCTCCGCCCACTCCACCCACAGATGGACGGCAGGGATACGCAGGAAGTCTGCGCACTCGAGCGTTCGAGCGCCCTTGGAGTAAGCAAGGTCCGCGCAGAGACGCACGAGAGCGTCACTCAGCACGTAGCGGATCGGACATTTCGCAAGCGTCTCCGCGTAGTCCGCCGCACCGCTCAGACGAGTACACCGGCCGTCCGCGATGTTCTCCACAACGAAAGGCGTTCGGCATTGAGCAATACGATCCAGCAAGCGCATGCTCGCGACGTTACCAGCGAGGGTGATTTGGCGATCATGTTTGGGACGGTCACGGCCGGTGCAGGGAGAACATTCTCCCGGCGCGGGATAACTCCAACGTCGAGTACGGACGATACGCTACACTTGCTCGTCGACCTTCAACTTGGGTTGCTTCGCGCCAGCGGCAACATACGCAGGATTTCTGCCCGGTAAGTCGCGCTCGATTGCAGTCTCATTCCCGATTTCAAAGTAAAGGCAAAGGTGCCGTGGCCCGCGGGCTCGGCGAAGGAAAGTGCACGAAGATTCAACAGCAGTGACCGCTCAATGCGCACGAAGCCGCAGCCAGCCAATGCCCCGGCGAGGCGCTTGACGGAGTCACGGCTGATGTAGCTCTCGCCGCCCGTTCGAAACCAGACGTAATTTCCGTCCGATTCGATGTAATCCACATCCGTAGGACGGAGCGGGTAAAGGCGCTTCTCCCGCTCGCCTACCAGCATTGCCGCGGCCGTCGCACGCTGTTCTGCCGCAACGAGTTCCGCGCGCTGTTGCAGCAAAGTGCGCGCACGCGACACCGCGCAGCGGAAGCGGCTGGCCTTCACGGGCTTCAACAGGTAGTCGACGGCCCCGGCCTCGAAAGCAGCCACGGCGTGATCCCGCACGGAGGAAACCACGATGACGAGCGGTTGGCCTTCAACGTCGATCGCCTGCAACACCTCGAAGCCACTCATATCCGCCAGGCGGACTTCGAGCAGCAATATATCCGGGCCGGCGTTTGCAACCGCGCGAATTGCCGCCTCGCCAGACGTGGCTGAACCGACCACGTCCACTTCATTGTCCTCATTGCACAGTTGCAGAAGCGGCGATGGCTCTGGATCGACGATCAGCATTCTCATGCGACAGCTCCGGGCAGTTGCGTTGCTGCATTCGCCGCGGGCGCGGACGCAGGTTTTTGCCGGGAGCCTATAGCTGCCGTGGAAGCATTTCACGACCTGGCGATGTGGCGGGTCTACACTCATTTAACGATTTCATCCCTGGGCACAACGCATTCGTCCCAAAAACTGCCACGCTCGCCGCACCTCTATGCGACAAGCTTCCGGTTACGAACCGCGGGTATTGCGGTAAAGTAGGCTTGGCCGAACCATGCCGACACAAGCAAAAACCGCGGATCGCGACACTCCGGCCGAGACAGTTGAGTCGGCAATATCCGCCAGCCCGGAGTTCACCGCCGAGCAGCTCGTCGACGCAGATATCTCCGGCAGGGTTTCATTCCGTTCACTGGTGGCCGTATCGGCCGCGTTCTGGCTCTACGTGGCCGCCTCGAACGTCCTGTACAGCCACAGCATGCAAGTCACCTTTGCCAAGACCGGGTTTTCGCCCTGGGGCGAGCGTGTCGTTCAGCATCTGATTCTGTTCCCACCACTGGTCGGAGCCTACTGGATTTCGCTCCGGGTGGGTTGGACACCATTCGCTCGCATCGCCTTACAAGTCGCTCTCGCCGTCGTGTTCGCTTCCTTGCCTTACTTCTCGATGGAGCTGGCGGCGATCGTGTCCAATTTATTCACTCCCCCCGCTGTGGTCAAAGCCATGGCCGGGAGTTTGCCTTCAGGGCAGGCGGCGCTTTGGATGGCGGATTTTGTCAGCTTCCTGCTCACCTATTGGTTCGGGCTTGCACTCGTTACGGCGCTCGCGTGGTACAAGCGATTTCACGAATCTCAGTTACATGTCGCGACGCTGCGGGAAGAATGGAGCGCCGCGCGTTTATCGGCGCTGCGACTGCAACTGTCGCCGCATACGCTATTCAACCTGCTGCATACGATCCGGGTACACGTCAGATCCGATCCCGACAATGCCGAGGATATGATCGTTCAGCTCGCGGGTCTGTTGCGGCGCCTGTTAAGGGTGGGGCAGCGCGAATTCTGTCTCCTTGGCGAGGAGCTGCACTTCGTGTCATCCTATCTCGAGTTGCAACGCCAGCGCTTCTCCGATCGGCTTTCGGTGGAGGTTCCGAACCCTGACCGGCAGCCGGCTTTCTGGGTCCCTAGCCTGATTCTGCAGCCGCTCATCGAGAACGCGGTGGTACACGGGCTCGCTGGGCACGAGGATCCCGTTGAGATTCGTGTTGAAAGTCTGCCGACCGAGCACTCACTGATCCTGCGTGTGACGAATACGACCGGTCCTGGCCGCGCTCTCAGGGTCGCCGGCATCGGCCTGAACAATGTGCGGGAGCGATTGCGCGTGCATTTCGGCAGTGAGGCGGAGCTGAGCATGAACGCCTCTGACGGCACGGTCTGGGTCGTACAGATCTCGATGCCGAAGTTGTCGCAATTGACAGCCGCCCGAGCGGGCTCCTGACGGTTTTGGTGCGACGATGGAAGTAATGATAGTCGATGACGAGCCAGCGGCACGGTACGCGTTGCGTGAGTGTTGCGCTGGCGAGCCCGATGTTTTGGTGACCGGTGAGTTTGGCAGCGGCGCCGCGGCCCTGGCTGAAATCAAGCGCCGTACTCCGGACGTGCTTTTTCTCGACATTCAGATGGAGATGACGTCCGGAATGCAGTTGGCGCGGGCGCTGAGCAAACGCGAGAAGCAACCCTTGGTCGTGTTCGTGACGGCGTATGAGGAATATGCGGTCGAAGCGTTCGCCCTCAACGCCACCGACTACCTTCTGAAGCCGTTCGATGCGGAAAGATTCGCCATGACGCTCCTGCGCCTTCGGCAGCGATTGAGCGCGGAGCAAACGACCGAGCGACGGGATAGTCTGATGGCGCTGATCGAGCGGGTGGAGAGGAGTTCCCCGTCGCACGACACGCGGCCGCGACTTCTGGTCCAGGCCGGCGGTCGAATGAAGATGGTGGACATCGCCGATGTCGAAGTGGTCGAGGCGGATCGAAACTACATTACTCTGTGTGTGGGAAAGGAGTTCCTGCACGCCCGCAGCACGCTGCAGCAAGCGGAGGACACCATGCGATCGCTGCCGCTGATGCGTATTTCCCGCTCGCGTTTCGTGAACATGAACCACGTGCGTGAGGTCAGCAAGACTCCCAGAGGGGATTACATCCTTCTGCTCAGCGGCGGCACGACCGTTTCGAGCAGCGAGGGCTACCGCAAAGACGTCCGATCCCGCCTGGAGACGCTCACACTAGGGCTGACACCCCTGTAGGCGACTCCGCCCCTTGATGTTGAGTGGTAGGGAGTGATCCTGACTTTAGCGCGGCCTGAGCAAAAGCAGGGGGACATGGCTTCGAGCTCGAGCGCCAGATTCAGCGCTTCCTGGTGCTGCAGCGCCCGCCGAGCGCAACGTGTTGAGATCACAGTCACCAAGCCGAGGCGGCCGTGGCTGGCTTAGGACAGCACATACGTCCAGGTCGCGAGTAACGAAGGTCGAGCCGTGAATCAGCGCGGCAAAGCCGCCTACGACGACGAAATCGACGTCAGCGTCGGACAGTCGCTGCAGCAGCTGACTGAGAATCATCACGAAGTCTCCGTCCCGCCTGCTCGAGCTCCAGCACGAGCGCCAGCGCGTGATCGTGCAGGAGAATCCGCTTTTCGTAGGAATAGGAGAGATTGGCATCGATCAAGAAAGATCAAAGCCCACGCGCTCGGCCCCTTCGATGGCGTCCGGGCGATTAGACATGCAAGACCATACCCCCTCAACAAGCGGGGCACAATCCCTTCCACCCGCTCGATAGCCTCACCCCGAGGCTTCCTCGCCCCCATTCATACAGCGGGGCCTCGCTTGCAAAGGGATCGGGCAGGGGTCTGTGGAGTCAGGGACGACGGAACGAAGCCTACACGGATCAGTGAGCGGCCGGCAGGCCGCGCAACCGTACTTGCGGCGTCCCCCGCCCGACCCTTTGCAAGCGAGACCCCGGCGTCCGAATGTAACTGTCGAATCCCGCAACTAGGCACACAAACAAAAAGGCCGGTGAGAGCTCTCGCTCCTCACCGGCCCTGTTCACTGTCGCCTGAGCGTGCGGGGCTTCTCAGCTCGCCGTGCTCTCCGACTCTTCGCTGACTCCACCGCCGCCGCCGCTGCTACCGCCGCCCGACTCCTCGGTGTCCGGTATGCCGCCACCGACGTCCATGAAGCTGCGACGCTCGGTGCGGTCCGTCGTCCTGCGGCGCGACGCATGGGCCGCGAAGCCCGTGCCCGCCGGGATGAGCCGGCCGACGATGACGTTCTCCTTGAGCCCGCGCAGATCGTCCTTGAGTCCACGAACCGCCGCTTCCGTGAGGACGCGGGTGGTCTCCTGGAAGGAGGCCGCGGAGATGAAAGACTCCGTCGCGAGAGACGCCTTGGTGATGCCCAGCAGCACCGGCTGCAGCATAGCCATCTGCTTGCCGTCCTGCTGTGCGCGGTCGTTGATGTCGAGCGCGCGCGCCCGGTCGAGCTGCTCGCCCCGCAGGAGAGTGGTCTCTCCCGTGGCATGCACCTCGGTCTTGCGCAGCATCTGGCGGATGATCACCTCGATGTGCTTGTCGTTGATCTTGACACCCTGCAGGCGGTAGACGTCCTGGATCTCGCGCACGAGGTAGTTGGCCAGCGCTTCGACGCCCTGCAGGCGCAGGATGTCGTGCGGATTCGGCTCGCCGTCGGCGATCACTTCGCCGCTTTCGACCGTCTCACCCTCGAAGACGTTGAGCTGGCGCCACTTCGGGATCAGCTCCTCGTACTTCTCGCCGTCATCGCTGGTGATGATCAGACGCCGCTTGCCCTTGGTCTCCTTGCCGAAGCTGACGGTGCCCGACTTCTCCGCGAGGATGGCGGGGTCCTTGGGCTTGCGCGCCTCGAAGAGGTCCGCCACGCGCGGCAGACCGCCCGTGATGTCGCGGGTCTTCGATGACTCCTGCGGGATGCGGGCGATGACATCGCCCACCGACACCCGAGCCCCATCCTCCAGCGCGACGAGCGCGCCCGAGGGGAGCGAGTACACCGCCGGGATCTCCGTGTTGGCGAAGGTCATTTCCTTGCCCTTGCTGTTGACCAGCTTGATGGTCGCACGCACCTCCTTGCCGCCGCGCTGCTTGGTGTCGAGCACCACGGTGCTGGAGAGCCCCGTGACCTCGTCGACCTGCGTCGTGACGGTCAGGCCGTCGATGAAGTCCTGGAACTTCACCAGGCCCGCGACTTCCGTGATCACCGGATGGGTGTGCGGATCCCAGGTCGCCACGACCTGACCCGCGGCCACCTGGTCGCTTTCCTTGACGCTGATCATCGCGCCGTACGGAATCTTGTAGCGCTCGCGCTCGCGGCCGAAGTCATCCACCACTCCGATCTCACCGGAGCGCGACACGGCCACCAGGTGGCCCTTCTCGTGCTGCACGGTCTTGATGTGATGGAAGCGGATGAGGCCCTTGTTGCGCACTTCCACGCTGCTCGCCGCCGCGGCCCGCGAGGCCGCACCGCCGATGTGGAAGGTGCGCATCGTGAGCTGCGTGCCGGGCTCGCCGATCGACTGCGCGGCGATGACACCCACCGCCTCGCCGATGCTGATGATGCGTCCACGGGCCAGATCGCGCCCGTAGCACTGTGCGCAGACGCCGTAGCGCGTCGAGCAGGTGATGGGGGAGCGGACCTTGATCTGGTCGATGCCTTCATGCTCCAACTGCCGCACCAGCTTCTCATCGAGCAGGGTGTCCCTGGGGATCAGCACTTCCGCCTCGTTGCCGGGCTTCATGATGTCGTCGGCCAGCACGCGGCCGAGCACGCGCTCGCCGAGCGCCTCCACGACATCACCACCCTCGACGAGCGGAGCCATGTTGAGTCCGTTGGACGTGCCGCAGTCCGGCTCCGTCACCACGAGGTCCTGCGCAACGTCCACCAGGCGGCGGGTCAGATAGCCGGAATTGGCTGTCTTCAGCGCCGTGTCGGCGAGGCCCTTGCGGGCACCGTGCGTGGAGATGAAGTACTGCAGAACGTTCAACCCCTCACGGAAGTTCGCCGTGATGGGTGTCTCGATGATGGAGCCGTCAGGCTTCGCCATCAGGCCGCGCATGCCGGCGAGCTGGCGGATCTGCGCAGCAGAGCCGCGCGCTCCGGAGTCGGCCATCATGAAGATGGAGTTGAAGGACTTCTGCCGGACCTGCTGGCCCTTGGCGTCCTGCGCCTCCTCCGTGCCCAGCTTCTCCATCATCGCCTTCGCCACCTGGTCATTGGCGCGCGACCAGATGTCGACCACCTTGTTGTAGCGCTCGCCGTTGGTGACGAGACCGGACGCGTACTGGTCCTGGATCTCCTTCACCTCGTTGTCGGCGGCTGCGACGATTCGCGTCTTCTGCTCCGGGATGACGATGTCGTCGATGCCGAACGACACACCGGCGCGCGTGGCGTAGTGGAAGCCCGTGTACATCAACTGGTCGGCGAAGATGACCGTCTCCTTGAGGCCCAACGCGCGATAGCAGGCGTTGATGGTCCCGGAGATCGTCTTCTTGGTCATGTCCTGGTTGATGATGTCGAAGGACAGGCCCTTCGGCAGAATTTCGAACAGCAGCGCCCGGCCGACAGTCGTGTCGACGATCCGGCGCTTCTCCTCGAACGCACCGCCGGGGACGCGCAGCGTCTCCCTGATGCGTACGCGCACCTTGGCCTGCAGATCGACCATGCGGCTCTCGTAAGCGCGGTGCACCTCGTGCACGTCCGAGAAGGCCATGGCTTCGCCACGGGCGCCGATGCGCTCGCGGGTCATGTAATAGAGGCCGAGCACCACGTCCTGCGACGGGACGATGATCGGGTCGCCGTTGGCCGGCGACAGGATGTTGTTGGACGACATCATCAGCGCGCGCGCCTCGAGCTGAGCCTCGAGGGACAGCGGCACGTGGACCGCCATCTGGTCGCCGTCGAAGTCCGCATTGAAGGCGGTGCAGACCAGCGGATGCAGCTGGATCGCCTTGCCCTCGACGAGCTGCGGCTCGAATGCCTGGATGCCCAGGCGGTGCAGCGTCGGCGCGCGGTTGAGCAGGACCGGATGCTCGCGGATCACTTCCTCGAGGATGTCCCACACTTCCGGACCTTCACGCTCCACCAGGCGCTTGGCCGCCTTGATGGTCGATGCCTCGCCACGCAGCTGCAGCTTCTGGAAGATGAAGGGCTTGAAGAGCTCGAGCGCCATCTTCTTCGGCAGGCCGCACTGATGCAGGCGCAACTGCGGGCCGACCACGATGACCGAGCGGCCCGAGTAGTCGACGCGCTTGCCGAGCAGGTTCTGGCGGAAGCGGCCCTGCTTGCCCTTGATCATGTCGGCCAGCGACTTCAGCGGCCGCTTGTTGGTGCCGGTGATCGCACGGCCGCGGCGGCCGTTGTCGAGCAGCGCATCCACCGCTTCCTGCAGCATGCGCTTCTCGTTGCGCACGATGATGTCGGGCGCGTTGAGCTCCAGAAGCCGGCGCAGGCGGTTGTTGCGGTTGATGACGCGGCGATAGAGGTCGTTCAGGTCCGACGTCGCGAAGCGTCCACCGTCCAGAGGCACCAGCGGACGCAGATCCGGCGGCAGCACCGGCAGGACGGTCATGACCATCCACTCCGGCTTGTTACCGGACTCTATGAAGGACTCGATCAGTTTCAGACGCTTGGACAGTCGCTTGAGCTTGGTCTCGGAAGAGGTGCCGGCCATCTCCTCGCGCACCTTGCCGATCTCGGCCTGCAGGTCGATGGTGCGCAGCAGCTCGTAGACGGCCTCGGCGCCCATGCGGGCGTCGAACTCGTCGCCATGCTCCTCGATCGCCTCGAGATACATCTCGTCGGTCAGGAGCTGACCGCGCTGCAGGGGTGTCATACCCGGGTCGATGACCACGAAGGCTTCGAAATAGAGCACGCGCTCGATCTCGCGCAGCGTCATGTCGAGCATCAGACCGATGCGCGACGGCAGCGACTTCAGGAACCAGATGTGGGCGGTCGGGCTCGCGAGCTCGATGTGGCCCATGCGCTCGCGGCGCACCTTGGACTGGGTGACCTCGACGCCGCACTTCTCGCAGACGACGCCGCGGTGCTTCAGCCGCTTGTACTTGCCGCAAAGACACTCGTAGTCCTTCACGGGCCCGAAGATCTTCGCGCAGAAGAGTCCGTCGCGCTCCGGCTTGAAGGTGCGGTAGTTGATGGTCTCCGGCTTTTTCACCTCGCCATAGGACCAGGCGCGGATCATCTCCGGCGAGGCGAGTCCGATCTTGATCGAATCGAACTGCTCCACCGGCGCATGCTGCTTGAAAAGCTTCAATAAATCTTTCATTCGTGATCCTTATGGGCTGCGCCCAAACTCTTACGGGGTCGGCAGGCCGACCCCGAAAATGCAGCGGCGCTGAGCGCCGAAAGAATCGGACCTCTGCTCATCAGTCTTGTTCAAGCTCCATGTTGATGCCGAGCGATCTGATTTCCTTGACGAGCACGTTGAAGGACTCCGGCATGCCGGCATCCATCTGGTGATTGCCGTCCACGATGTTCTTGTACATCTTGGTGCGGCCGTTCACGTCATCGGACTTGACCGTCAGCATCTCCTGCAGCGTGTAGGAAGCGCCGTACGCCTCCAGCGCCCAGACTTCCATCTCACCGAAGCGCTGGCCGCCGAACTGCGCCTTGCCGCCCAACGGCTGCTGCGTGACCAGGCTGTAAGGCCCGGTGGAGCGTGCGTGCATCTTGTCGTCGACCAGGTGGTTGAGCTTCAGCATGTACATGTAGCCCACGGTCACCGATCGCTCGAAGCGCTCACCGGTACGGCCGTCGTAGAGGTACGTCTGACCGCTCGTCGGCAGGTCGGCAAGCTCCAGCATCCGTTTGATTTCCTTCTCGCTGGCGCCGTCGAACACCGGCGTCGCCATGGGCACGCCGTTCGACAGGTTCTTCGCAAGTTGCTGCAGGTCCGGGCCGTTCAGGCTGTCGATGTCCTCGCGTTGGCCGCCGGTCTCGTTGTAGATCTGCTTGATGAACGAGCGCAGCTCCGCTTCCGCGGCCTGCGCCTCGAGCATCCGCCCGATCTTCAGACCCACGCCCTTCGCTGCCCAGCCGAGGTGCGTCTCGAGCACCTGGCCGACGTTCATGCGCGATGGCACGCCGAGCGGGTTCAACACGATGTCGACCGGGGTACCGTCCGCGGTGTAAGGCATGTCCTCCACCGGAACGATGGTGGAAATGACACCCTTGTTGCCGTGGCGGCCGGCCATCTTGTCGCCAGGCTGCACGCGGCGCTTCACCGCGAGGTAGACCTTCACCATCTTGAGCACGCCCGGGGCGAGATCGTCGCCGGCCGTGATCTTGGCCTTCTTGTCCTCCAGGCGCTTCTCGAACGCTTTGCGCTGCAGCGTGACGCGCTCCGAAGCCTGCTCGAGCTGTGAGTTCGCATCCTCGTCCTCGAGGCGGATCTCGAACCACTGCTCGCGCGGCAGCTCGTCCAGATACTCGGCGGTGATCTTCGTGCCGGCCTTGAGCTTGCGGGGGCCGCCGGCCGCGCTCTGCCCGACCAGCATGCCGCGCACGCGCTGGAAGAGGTCATCCTCCAGGATGCGCTGCTGATCGGCGAAGTCCTTGCGGACGCGCTCGATCTCCGCCTTCTCGATCGACAGGGCGCGGGAGTCCTTCTCCACGCCGTCACGCGTGAATACGCGTACGTCGATCACGGTGCCGTCCATTCCGGGCGGCACGCGCAGGCTGGTGTCCTTCACGTCGGAAGCCTTCTCGCCGAAGATGGCGCGCAGCAGCTTCTCTTCCGGCGTCAGCTGGGTCTCGCCCTTCGGGGTGACCTTGCCGACCAGGATGTCGCCTGCCTTGACCTCCGCGCCGATGAAGGCGATGCCCGCCTCATCCAGCTTCGCGAGGGCGGCATCACCGACGTTCGGAATGTCGGCGGTGATCTCCTCCGGCCCGAGCTTGGTATCGCGGGCGACGCAGGTCAGCTCCTCGATGTGAATCGTCGTGAAGCGGTCCTCCTGCACCACGCGCTCGGAGATGAGGATCGAGTCCTCGAAGTTGTAGCCGTTCCAGGGCATGAACGCGACCAGCAGATTCTGGCCGAGCGCCAGCTCGCCAAGATGCGTCGACGGACCATCGGCGAGCACGTCGCCGCGCGCGATGGTGTCGCCCGCATTCACCAGCGGACGCTGGTTGATGCAGGTGTTCTGGTTGGAGCGCGTGTACTTGGTGAGCGTGTAGATGTCCACGCCCGGCTCACCGGCAATGGTCTCCTCGTCGTTGACCCGCACCACGATGCGCGAGGCATCGACGGAGTCGACGTTGCCGCCGCGCCGCGCAACCACGGTCACGCCGGAGTCGATCGCGACGGGACGCTCCATGCCGGTGCCGACGAGCGGCGTCTCCGAGCGCAGAGTGGGTACCGCCTGACGCTGCATGTTCGAGCCCATGAGGGCGCGGTTGGCATCGTCGTGCTCCAGGAACGGGATCAGCGAGGCCGCGACCGACACGATCTGCTTCGGGCTGACGTCCATGTAGTTGATCCGTTCCCGCGGCATGAGCGTGAACTCATTCTGGAACCGGCACGAGACCAGCTCGTCGACCAGCTCGCCATTGGGTCCCAGGCTCGCGTTGGCCTGGGCGATGGCGAAGTCGCCCTCCTCGATCGCCGAGAGATAATCGATCCGGTCGGTGACGCGGCCGCCCTCGACACCGCCGGTACGGCGTCTCGAGGAAGCCGTACTTGTTGGTGCGGGCGTACACCGAGAGTGAATTGATGAGGCCGATGTTCGGACCTTCCGGGGTCTCGATCGGGCACACGCGGCCGTAATGGGTCGGGTGCACGTCGCGCACTTCGAACCCCGCACGCTCGCGGGTGAGTCCGCCCGGGCCAAGAGCCGAGACGCGGCGCTTGTGGGTCACCTCGGAGAGCGGATTGTTCTGGTCCATGAACTGCGACAGCTGCGAGGAGCCGAAGAACTCCTTCACCGCCGCCGCCACCGGCTTGGCGTTGATCATCTCCTGCGGCATCAGCGGCTCGGTCTCCGCGATGGTCAGACGCTCCTTCACGGCGCGCTCGACGCGTACGAGTCCGACGCGGAAGGCGTTCTCCGCCATTTCGCCGACGCTGCGCACGCGGCGGTTACCCAGGTGATCGATGTCGTCCACCTGGCCGTTGCCGTTACGGATGTCGATCAGGACCTTGAGCACGTCGATGATGTCGGACGTGTCGCCGTACTTCTCGACAATGCGCTTCGAGGCCTCGTCAGTGCGGCTACCGAAGTACTTGCGGTCGTAGAGAATCCCGGAACCGGTGATCTCCTGACGGCCGACGCGGCGGTTGAACTTCATGCGGCCCACGGCCGACAGGTCGTACCGCTCCCCATTGAAGAAGAGATTCGCGAACAGATTCTCGGCCGCGTCCTTGGTCGGCGGCTCGCCGGGACGCATCATGCGATAGATCTCGACCAGCGCCTCGAGGCGCGTCTTGGTCGGGTCGATGCGCAGCGTGTCCGAAATGTACGGGCCGCGGTCGAGATCGTTGACGTACAGTGTCTGGATCTCGGTGATGCCGGCCTCGATCAGCTTCTCGACGGAAGCGGCGGTCAGCACCTCGTTGGCCTTGGCGAGGATCTCGCCGGTATCGGTGTTGACCACGTCCTGTGAGAGGACCTTGCCGTAGGCGTACTCCCGCGGCACGCGCAGGCGCGTGACCTTGGCGTCCTCGAGCTGGCGCACGTGGCGGGCGGTGATGCGGCGGCCTTCCTCCACGATCACCTTGTCGCCGACGCGGATCTCGAACGTCGCGGTCTCACCGCGCAGGCGCTGCGGCACGAGCTGCAGCGCCACTTCCTCGCGGCCGATGTAGAACGTGTTGGTATCGAAGAACGTGGCCAGGATGTCGGCCTCGTTCATGCCGAGGGCGCGCAGGATGATGGTGACCGGGAGCTTGCGCCGCCGGTCGATGCGCGCGAACACGCAGTCCTTGGGGTCGAACTCGAAGTCGAGCCAGGAGCCGCGGTAGGGAATGATGCGCGCGGAGAAGAGCAGCTTGCCCGAGGAGTGGGTCTTGCCGCGGTCGTGATCGAAGAACACGCCCGGGGAGCGGTGCAGCTGGGAGACGATCACGCGCTCCGTGCCGTTGATGATGAAGGTGCCGTTGTCGGTCATGAGCGGCAGCTCGCCGAGGTAGACCTCCTGCTCGCGCACGTCCTTGACGGGCTTCTTGGCGCCCGCGGCCTCCTTGTCGAGCACGATCAGGCGCACCTTCACGCGCAGCGGGGCGGCGTAGGTGAGCCCGCGCAGCTGGCACTCCTTCACGTCGAACACCGGCTCGCCGAGCCGGTAGCTCACGTACTCGAGTGAAGCGTTGCCGGAGTAGCTCGTGATCGGGAACACGCTCCTGAAGGCAGCGTGCAGCCCTATCGCTATCGCGCGCGTCCTCGGGCTTGTTCAGCCTGCAGGAACGAGCGATAGGAATCGAGCTGAATGGCCAGCAGGTACGGCGTGTCGAGGATGCTCGCCTGCTTGCCGAAGCTCTTGCGGATGCGCTTCTTCTCGGTGAAGGAATAGGCCATCGGGGGTTCACCTCAGAACGGAAAAAAGGGGCTTCCAGCCCGATACACAGGGCCCGCGCCGAAGCGCGAGCCCTGCTTGATCCATCGCGCAGCGCGTGGCGACCAAGGGTTACTTGATCTCCACTTTCGCGCCGGCGTCCTCGAGCTTCTTCTTCATGCCATCGGAGTCGGCCTTGGAGACCGCCTCCTTGACGGTCGAGGGCACGCCCTCGACCAGGTCCTTGGCTTCCTTCAGTCCGAGACCGGTGAGCTCGCGGATCACCTTGATCACGGTCACCTTCTTGTCGGCCGGGTACTCCTTGAGGATGACGGTGAACTCCGTCTTCTCCTCGACGGGGGCCGCGGCGGCAGCGCCCGCACCCGGACCGGCCGCTGCGGCGACGGGCGCCGCGGCGGTGACGCCGAACTTCTTCTCCATATCGGAGATGAGCTCGACGACCTCCATAAGGGTCATCTTGGAAATTGCATCGAGGATTTCGTCTTTGCTGACAGCCATGTTGGGTCTCCGCAAATTATTTCAAGACAAGTCGGCTAGGCGGCGGCGGCTTCGCGGCGCGCACTGCATCCAGCGTGCGGACGAGCTTGACCGGCGGCGCCGCGAGCGTGGCGACGAACTTCTGGATGGGTGCCTTGAGCACGCCCAGCAGCATCGACAACGCCTGCTCGCGGGTCGGCAGGCTGGCGACCTTCTCCAGGTCCCCGCCGGGCAGTACCTGCCCGCCGAGCGACACCAGAGTCGCCACCAGCTTCTCGTTCGCCTTCGCGAAGTCCTTCACCAGGCGCGCGGCCGCGCCGGGATCGTCCTTCGAGAACGCGAGCACGAGCGGCCCTTTGAGCTTCGGTCCCACAGCCTCGAAAGCGGTGCCTGCGAACGCCTTGCGCGCCAGCGTGTTCTTGACCACACGCATGTACACGCCCTGCGCACGCGCCTTGGAACGAAGATCCGTCATCTGCCCGACGGTGAGTCCGCGGTATTCCGCGGCCACGACCGACTGGGCTTTGGCGGCCACTTCGGCCACTTCGGCGACCATCGCCTTCTTGTCTTCCAGGTTGAGTGCCATTCCTTCTCTCCTTCTCGGGTGAGAAGATCAGTTACGAATGAAGCCGCCGGTCTTCCCGGTGGGCTTCGCCATGGCGACCTTCTCGCCTCGAGCAGGAGCCTCTAAGCGAAGAGCGGTTCACCATCTGCGCAGGCGGTCATTAAGAGGGTCGACCCCTCGCCTGCGGTCTTCGATGATGGCCGCGGCCGCTTACGGAGCCCGGCCCGCACCAAAACGATGATCGATCAATGGCGGATTTTGGCGAGCCAAAATCCGCGACAACGTCGTCTACAAACTCGCCTGATCGATCGCGATACCCGGCCCCATGGTCGAGGACACGGTGACGCGCTTCAGATACTGCCCTTTGGCCGATGCCGGCTTCGCCTTCTGCAGGTCGGCCATCAGCGCGGCAAGGTTCTCCTTGAGCGCGGCCGACCTCGAAGCTCGCCTTGCCGATCGTGCAGTGCACGATGCCGGCCTTGTCGACGCGATAGGTCACCTGGCCGGCCTTGGCGTTCTTCACCGCCGTGGCCACATCGGGCGTGACCGTGCCGACCTTCGGGTTCGGCATCAGGCCGCGGGGACCCAGGATCTGGCCGAGCTGGCCGACGACGCGCATGGCATCGGGGCTGGCGATGACGCGATCGAAGTTGATCTCGCCCGCCTTCACCTTCGCCGCCAGGTCCTCCAGGCCGACGATGTCGGCGCCGGCGGCCTTGGCGATCTCCTGGTTCTTGCCCGAGGTGAACACCGCCACGCGCACGGTCTTGCCGGTGCCGTTGGGCATGACCGTCGAGCCGCGCACCTGCTGGTCGGACTTGCTGGCGTCGATGCCGAGGTTCACGGCGGCATCGACCGTCTCGTCGAACTTCGCCTTGGCGAATTCCTTGACGAGCTTCAGCGCCTCTTCGATCGGATACTGCTTGCCGGGAGGGAGCTTGTCCTTCCAGGTCTTCATACGCTTTGCGACGGCCATGATCAGAGCCCCTCCACGTCGACGCCCATGCTGCGCGCGCTGCCGGCGATGGTGCGCACGGCGGCCTCGAGATCCGCCGCCGTGAGATCGGGCTGCTTCGTCTTCGCGATTTCCTCGAGCTGCTTGCGCGTGATCTTGCCGACCTTGGCGGTGTTCGGCGTGCCGCTGCCCTTCTCGATGCCGATCGCCTTGCGGATCAGCACGGACGCGGGCGGCGTCTTCATGATGAAGGTGAAGCTGCGGTCGCTGTAGACCGTGATCACCACCGGGATCGGCAGGCCCTTCTCCACCTTCTGGGTCTGCGCATTGAACTGCTTGCAGAACTCCATGATGTTCACGCCCTGCTGACCCAGCGCCGGCCCGATCGGGGGCGAAGGGTTCGCGGAGCCCGCCGGCACCTGCAGCTTGATGTAGCCCTGTACCTTCTTAGCCATTCATCTCTCCTCGGGTGCAAACGCCTGTATGGCAGGCTCCCCGAACAGGTTGTTGAAATTCTCAGGCCTTTTCGACCTGCGAGAAATCCAGCTCCACCGGCGTCGAGCGCCCGAGGATCTGCACCGCCACCTGCAGGCGGTTCTTCTCGTAATTGACGCTCTCGACGACGCCGTTGAAATCGTTGAACGGACCTCGACGACGCGCACCACCTCGCCGGGCTCGAAGAGCACCTTCGGCCGCGGCTTGTCGGCACCTTCCTCGACCCGGCGCAGGATCTGCTTGGCCTCCCGATCGGTGATCGCGCGCCGGCTTCTCCGGCGTACCGCCGATGAAGCCGAGGACCTTCGGCACTTCGCGCACCAGGTGCCAGGTCTCCTCGTCCATTTCCATCTGCACCAGCACGTAGCCGGGGTAGAACTTGCGCTCGCTGCGGCGCTTCTGGCCGTCGCGCATCTCCACCACTTCTTCGGTGGGGACGAGGATCTCGCCGAATTTCGGCTCCAGGCCCGCGCGCTTGATGCGATCCTTCAGCGACTCCGCCACCCGATGCTCGAAGTTCGAGTAGGCGTGCACCACGTACCATCTCAGCGCCACGATCAGCCCCCTTGTCCCGTCAATGCTTTCGTCGCCCAGGCGAGCAGCAGATCGAGTCCCCAGAAAAAGAAACCCGCGATGCCGACGAACACGAACACGATCACGGTCGTCATGCCGGTGTCTTGCCGCGTTCGGCCATACGATCTTGCGCAGCTCGACCCGCGCGCTCACCACGAACTCACGGAATTCGTGGCCATAGCGCGAGAATCGCCAGCAGCAGCGCGCCGACCACGAGTCCGGCGACCACGGCGATCCAGCGCTGCCAGTTGGCGTCGCTGCCGAGCAGGTAATAGCCGGCGATGCCGGCGACCGACGGCGACGATGGCGGCGCCGAGCTTCACCTTGTCGGCCGGACCGACTTCCAGGAGGTTGGTTTCGTCTGTCATGTCAAACGCTGGCAGGCCAGGAGGGAATCGAACCCCCAACCTGCGGTTTTGGAGACCGCCGCTCTGCCAATTGAGCTACTGGCCTGTACCTTAAAAATGCGCCTTACTTCATAATCTTCGCGACGACGCCGGCACCGACGGTGCGGCCGCCCTCGCGGATCGCAAAGCGCAGCCCCTCTTCCATCGCGATCGGGCTGATCAGCTCCACCACCATCTTGATGTTGTCCCCGGGCATCACCATCTCCACCCCCGCCGGCAGCTCGATCGTGCCGGTCACATCGGTCGTGCGGAAGTAGAACTGCGGCCGATACCCCTTGAAGAACGGCGTGTGCCGTCCCCCCTCCTCCTTGGTCAGCACGTACACCTCGCTCTCGAACCCGGTGTGCGGGGTGATGCTGCCGGGCTTGGCCAGCACCTGCCCTCGCTCCACCTCTTCGCGCTTCGTGCCGCGCAGCAGCACCCCCACGTTGTCTCCCGCCTCTCCCTGGTCCAGGAGCTTGCGGAACATCTCCACCCCCGTGCAGGTGGTCTTCTGCGTGGCCTTCAGCCCCACGATCTCCACCTCATCGTTCACCTTGATGATCCCGCGCTCGATGCGCCCCGTCACCACCGTGCCGC
This sequence comes from uncultured Pseudomonadota bacterium, assembly GCA_963726045.1. Classification (GTDB taxonomy): domain Bacteria; phylum Pseudomonadota; class Gammaproteobacteria; order Steroidobacterales; family Steroidobacteraceae; genus 13-2-20CM-66-19. Next base: position 288,098 of record CAVSAZ010000003.1, on the reverse strand, counting down.
GCCCCGAGATCGAGAACACGTCCTCCACCGGCATCAGAAACGGCTTCTCCATCTCCCGCTTGGGGATCGGGATGTACTTGTCCATCTCCTCCACCAGCTTCACCACCGCCGGCACCCCGATCTCGCTCTTGTCCCCCTCGAGCGCCTTCAGCGCCGATCCAATGATGATCGGCGTGGCAGTCCCCGGGGAACTTGTAGGTCGTCAGCAGCTCCCGCACCTCCATCTCCACCAGCTCCAGCAGCTCCTTGTCGTCCACCATGTCGGCCTTGTTCATGAAGACCACGATGTACGGCACCCCCACCTGGCGCGCCAGCAGAATGTGCTCGCGCGTCTGCGGCATCGGGCCATCCGCGGCCGATACCACCAGAATCGCCCCGTCCATCTGCGCCGCCCCCGTGATCATGTTCTTCACGTAATCGGCGTGCCCGGGACAGTCCACGTGCGCGTAGTGGCGCTTGGAGCTCTGGTACTCCACGTGCGCCGTCGAGATCGTGATCCCCCGCGCCTTCTCTTCCGGGGCCTTGTCAATCTGGTCGTACGCCATGAACTGACCCCCGTGCGTCTCGGCCATCACCTTCGTCAAGGCTGCCGTCAGCGTCGTCTTCCCGTGGTCCACGTGCCCGATCGTCCCCACGTTCACATGGGGCTTGTTGCGCTCGAATTTCTCTTTGGACATGGAATATTCCTCAAAACATCTTCAGGGCTCTCGGCCCGCCGGAAAGACTCAACAACCGCAATCACAACCACCATCGTCTGGAGCCCACGAGCGGGATTGAACCGCTGACCTCGTCCTTACCAAGGACGTGCTCTACCAACTGAGCTACGTGGGCTTGGCTCGCACGGATACTGGAGCGGGTAGTGGGAATCGAACCCACGTCATCAGCTTGGAAGGCTGAGGTTCTACCATTGAACTACACCCGCGCAGCCGACCGGACCTTCCCCACCACCACTACTACCACCGCCATCCACCTACCCTGGCCCGCCGCCCGAAGCCCGAAGGGTGGTGGAGGGGGTAGGATTCGAACCTACGAAGGCGTAAGCCGGCAGATTTACAGTCTGCTCCCGTTGGCCGCTTGGGTACCCCTCCGCGAAAACGAGCCGCGTATTTTGATTTCCGGCAGCGCGGGTGTCAATGCGCTTGGCGCGTATTTTGCTGACGGCCGGAGCTGATACCAGAGCAGGGCAGTGGCGCCCCGGGGTCGCTCGGGTTACTTGCCGGCCTCGATGTGCTCGGGCGACCGCAGAGCCTCGATGCTCTGTCCGGGCATTGTCTCGAGCCGGCTGAATGCCTGCTCGAGCGCCCGTTCCAGCTTGTCGGCCGCCGCGTGGATGGCCTCGGTCAGCGTCGCGGCCTCATGGCTGACGGCGATCGGGCCCATGCCCCTCAGCCGCGCCTCCATGATACAGCGCTTGTCGCGCTCCCCGAGCTTTTGGCTGTTCAGATCACTGAGGTCGACCTCGACGCGGGTGATCCAGCCCTCGAAGCGCTCGAGCCTGCCCTCGATCACGCCCCGCACACGCGCCGTGAGATCGGAACCGCCGCCCACCGAATTGACCAACACGTCCATGTCGCGGCGGTCGCAAGGACTATGCCGACGGTAGCGAGGCGGCGGCGGGTGTCTCAGGAGCCACCGCGCCGGCGAGCGCGGCGACCAGGCGGTCATCGAGGAGGCGCCACTGGCCGGCGCGCAGATCGCGCGGCAGCTCGATCGGCCCGTAGCGGAGGCGCAAGAGCCGGCTGACCTCGTAGCCGACGGCCTGCCAGATGCGGCGCACTTCCCGGTTGCGCCCCTCGTGGAGCACCAGGCGATAGGAAGCGTTGTTCGGCTCCCCGCGTGAGGCAGGCTCTTCGACCACCCGGTCGAAGGCCGCCGGACCATCCTCGAGGGGCACGCCCCGCAGCAACCTGCGGATCGTGTCGCCGCCCGGCCGCCCGTGGACCCGGACCAGATACTCCCGTTCGATGCAGCTCGAGGGGTGCATCAGGCGATGGGCGAGCTCGCCATCGGTGGTGAAGAGAAGAAGGCCGGAAGTATTGACGTCCAGCCGGCCGACGACGATCCACCGGCCCTGCCGCGGCGCGGGCAGGCGCTCGAAGACGGTGGGGCGCCCCTGCGGATCGCGGCGCGTGGTCATCTCACCAACTGGCTTGTGGTAGAGCAGGACCTGACGCGCGGCCGGCTGCGGAGGCACCAGTTCCAGTTTGCGGCCGTCGAGGTGGATTTCATCGGCCGGGCCGGCGCGATCACCGAGCTTCGCAACCCGTCCCGCCACGGTCAGCCGGCCGTCGGCGATCCATTGCTCCACCTGGCGGCGGGATGCCAGGCCCGCCGTCGCGAGCAGCTTTTGAAGCCTTACAGTCACGGACAATTATAATCCCACGGTCTCTATAGATAGCCCTCCGATGCTTGTGGGGCCCTGGCAGGCACGGTAGAAGATTAGGCAGCGATGTCGACCCCGAATACATGAAGCGCGAAACCGTAACCGAGGCACAGGGAGGTGCCCCGCCGCCGCAGGTGGCGGAGTCTCGAGCAAAAACCACGCTTTTTGATCGAGACGGCGCTGGGCCGGGCAGGAGCCCGGATCCAGCGCTTGATAAGCGCGAGCCCGATGCCAGGCGCTACGCGGCACTATCCGACCCCTTCCCGATGTGGCGGGGCGGCGTGCTGCATGGCGCGCGTATAGCGTACGAGACCTGGGGCAGGCTGAACGCCGCGGGCGACAATGGACTGCTCCTTTTCACCGGACTCTCGCCCCCAGCCCACGCAGCCTCTTCTCCGGAAGACCCTCGCGATGGCTGGTGGCAACGGATGATTGGACCCGGGCTCGCGATCGACACCGATCAGTTCTTCGTGGTGTGCGTCAACTCCCTCGGCAGTTGCTTCGGATCGAGCGGCCCGGCAGCGATCGACCCGGCCACCGGGCGGCCGTACCGGCTGACTTTCCCCGACCTTTCGGTGGAGGACATCGCGCGCGGCGGCTACGAGGTTGCGCGCGCGCTGGGAATCAAGCGGCTCGATACGGTCATCGGCCCCTCGCTCGGCGGCATGGTGGTGCTGGCCTATGCGGCGCTCTTCCCGGGTACCACCCGGCGCCTGGTCAGCATTTCCGGCACGCTGGCAGCTTCACCCTTCGCCATCGCGCTCCGCTCCATCCAGCGCGAAGCCATCACCGGCGACCCGGACTGGCGCAATGGCAATTACGCCGCTGACCGGCCGCCGCGCACCGGCATGAGCCTGGCGCGCAAGCTGGGCACCGTAACCTACCGCTCCGCCGCGGAGTGGCAGCAGCGCTTCGACCGCCAGCCGGCCCGGCCTGACCATGAGCACAATGGCCCGTTCACGGCGGAGTTCGCCGTTCAGGGGTACCTGGAGGCCCAGGCGCGGCGCTGGGTGAACGCCTTCGACGCCAATTGCTACCTTTATCTGTCACGCGCCATGGACCGCTTCGAGCTCGCCGCCCACGGCGACCCGGTGGCCGTTATGTCCAAGGCCGGCCTGGAGCAGGCGCTGGTCATCGGTGTGGAGACCGATCTTCTTTTCTCCATAGCGGAGCAGAAGGCGGTGTCCGAGACGCTGCAGGCCGGGGGTGCCGCCACCCGCTTTGCGCCGCTGCAATGCATCGAAGGCCACGACTCCTTCCTTTTGGACATCGAGCGCTTCGGCCGGGAGATCCGCTCTTTCCTGAATTAAGTTGACTGGCGGTGCTCAGGGCTCTGGATCGAGGCATAATGGCGACGTTCGCGATCAAGAAAAGCCAAGAACAACCTTCCGCGAGGCCTTGAATGGAACGCCGCCTGCACACTCGGCATCGAGCCCGGACGACCGTCTACATCACCGTTCCCGGCGGCACCCGCAGGCTGTGCAAAGCCGTCAATCTGAGCGCCACCGGCGTCTTCATCGAGACGACCAACCTTGGGCTGCGCAAGGGCCAGACCGTCGTGCTCTCGTTCGCGATCAACCTCGGCGCGGTCACCAAGCTGCACCGCCGAACCGCGGTGGTGGCGCACGTCTCGCAAGGTGGCACCGGCCTGATGATGGAAAGCTACAGCGCCGCCGCCCGCGCGAACTGACGCTCGCTCCTCGATTCCTCCAACAGGGGTTCCGTGGCACTCTAGCCGCTGGCCGCACGGCCGGAGACTGACATCTTGGCGCAAGACCCTGACAAGGCTCTCGCGGAATGCCGCCGCGAGATCGAATCACTCACCTACACCATCGCGCACGACCTGCGCGCGCCGCTGCGCAGCATCGAGGGTTTCGCGACGGCGCTGAGTGAGGATTGCGGCGCGGCGCTGAACGAGGACGGCCGCCGGTACCTGCAGCATGTGGTGGCAGCGTCTCAGAAGATGTCGGCCATGCTCGAGGGGCTGCTGAGCCTCGCGCGCATTTACCGCGCCGAGCCACAGTCCGTGCCGCTGGAGCTTGCGAGTGTTGTCAGTGGCATCGTCGAGCGGCTGCGAGCCGCCGAGCCGGCGCGTGCCGTCGAGGTGGCGATCAACGACAACATGGGGGCCGAGGGAGATTCGAGCCTCCTGACCGCGGCGCTGGAAGCACTGCTGCAGAACGCATGGAAGTTCACCCGCGGCCGCGAGCCGGCGCGGATCGAGATCGGCGTGCAGCCGGCCACTCCGCCCGTTTACTTCGTGCGCGACAACGGCGTGGGCTTCGACATGCGCTACGCCGACAAGCTCTTTCAGCCCTTCCAGCGCCTGCACGTGCAGCGCGAGTTCGAAGGCACGGGTATCGGGCTGGCACTGGCGCAGCGCGTCATTCGCAGGCACGGCGGGCGCATCTGGGTCGAGGCCGCGCCCGATCGCGGCGCGACCTTCTATTTCACCCTGGCGGCGGGATCGGAGCCGGGCGGCGCGGCGCCCTAGCGCGCCAAATTCTTCCACATCGGCACGAAATCGATGGTCATGCCGGGCCCGATCGGATATTGGATTCTTTCCTCGGGGACGTAGCCTCGCGCCTCGTAGAGTCTCTTGCCCGGCAGCGTCGCCATCATTTCCGCGCGGCGAAAGCCCTGGCGGCGCGCCTCGTCCTCGCAGCGCTCGAGGATCGCGCTGCCGACGCCGCGACGAGCTGCCGCGGGGTCGACGAAGAAGGCGCGGATCTTGGCGGCATCGGCGCCGGGATCGAGGGTGCCGCCGTCCCGATCCGCGCGCGCGTCACCGCCGAAGAGCGTCCTGCGATAGCTCCAACCGCCGCAGCCGAGCAGCTGTCCGTCGCTCTCCACCACGAAGTAGGTGCCGTCGGTGATCAGCTGAGTGTCGAGGCCGAAGGCGCCCTGGAGAGCTCCCTCGATCTGGTCCGCGGAGTAATCCTCGGCGCCGAGCGCCCGGATGGACCTTGCGATCAATTCCTGGATCTCCGCGCAGTCCGCCGGAGTCGCCTGCCGCAGAAGCCACGTCATAGAAGTCGATTCCCCTGCATCGTGATGCAGGATTATGGGCCATGGCCGCCGGCGGCGGAAATCCGGCCGCCGAGCCTAGTTGCCGTAGGTATGCAGCGTCGTGATCTCGACGACCAGCCCGTTGACAATGCGAATGTTCATCAGGAACTGGTCCGGTCCGCGGTCGTAAGTCCAGGTTTCCATGGGAACCTGACCATGCTCCGCGAAACCCTGCTGCACCGCCGACGGGGTGCCGCACAGCGCTTTCACGGTCGTCACGGAATCGCCGACCTGGATGAGCCTGTTGCCGCAGCGCATGGTATCTCCCCAGGCCAGCTGGGCGGCAAGCAGGCAGAAAGCGGCAGGGAGACACACCCGCAATCTTCGGTGTGGAATGCGCATATCGTTAGCCCCCGAATCGACAGCTGGCGGGCCGCCGCCGTCAAGCACGGCCGGCGACCCGTCAACTCCGCGTTTACTTCCCGAAGTTGTAAGTCACATCCATGCCGTACGTGACCGGCTGATTTACGATGTAGCGCGTGAACTGCGGCGACGCCAGGTTGATCTGCGGCAGCGGATCGAGCAGCACCTGATTGTTCGCCGCGTTGTCGACGAAGAACGCCAGGCTCCAGTTCGATCGGCACGGATGCCGGCACGCAGATCCAGGATTCCATAGGACGGCAGATTGATCGCGGTCTGGCTGATGTTGTTGAGATAGACCGTGACGCCGTACGGCAGGTCATACCGCGATCCGACGTAGCTGTAGGTGATATTGCCGAAGAACGACAGGCTGTCGCTCAGGCCTGATGGTAGTTGATCGACGCCGAGCCGGTGACCTTCGGCGTATCCGGAACGGCGTACCCCGCGGGTATGCCGTCGATGGCGCTGTCGGTCAGGAACTTGGTGTGCGTATAGCCCCAGTCGGTCGAGAAATCGAAGCCGTAGCCGAGATTGGCGCGGAACTCCGCCTCCAGGCCGTAGATGTTGGCGTCGCCGCCGTTCACGGTGAAGCCGAAGCCGGAGATGTTGGTCGCGACCTGCGGGTCCATCCAGCGCTCGAAATACGCCGTCAGGTTGAACATGGCGCGGTTATCCCACAGCTCGTTCTTGGTGCCGATCTCGTAGTCCCACACGGAATCCGAGTTGAACTGCGGCACGCCCTGGCCGTTGACGTTGGGGAAGTTCGCGAGTCGGGGTATACCAGTCGCCCGGCGTGGTGCGGGGTCGCACGACAGCTTGGTCTGCAGGCCGCACTGCTGCAGGTCCAGCCAGCGAGGAGGGCGCTGCGCACGATGCCGCGGTCTCCGGGTGGTTGTAGCCGACGAACGGCTGATCGGTGCCGCCCAGGCGGAAGCCCTTGGCGACCGTGCCGTACACCATGTGATTGGGGTCGATCTGCCAGGTCAGGTTGAAGCGCGGATTGGTTCCGTTGGCGCTGCTGCCGCGCTGGTGTTGAACGGCTGCCAGGTTTCCGGCGACCGTCGCGGCCGCCGCCCAGCAGGTTGCGAAGCCGTACGGCGTGAAATCACCCCACTCGGTGTTGCCCTGGGCGTACGAGTAGTGATAGTAGCGCGCGCCGACGCTGGCCGTGAGGCCCTGCATGAACGTCCAGGAAATGTTGCCGAAGGCCGCGTTCTGAATGATGTCTGCGGCATGTAGTCGACGTAGACGTTGGAGATCGGGCCGGCCTGCGGATTGATCGACCACATGTCCCAGTCGGATTGCAGGTCCTGATAGTAATATCCGCGCCAGCCACTGCAGCGGTCCATTGCCCGTGGAGGCGACGCGGAGCTCTTCGCTGAACTGCCGGGTGTAATCGCGCTCCTCGACCGCGGGACCGAAGGGGCCGGGGCCCGTCGGGCCGACGCCGCCGGCGGCAGCGTCGTAGGGGAACTGGCTCGTCGGGTCCCGGAGCCGAGGCCCGCCGAGCCGTCGATTCTCCTCGGTGCCGTCCTGCGAGTCAGGGAGTTGATTCGACCACAAGGCGGTGATCGAAGTGATGCCGATATCCGGCGTGAGCGCGTATTCGACCTTCAGGCTCCCCAACGTGAAGCGATCCCGTTGCGGCTCGTCGGTCTGATAGATCTCGTAGTGTCCCTCCGGGCTCGGGTAGGTGGGATTGGTCGGCGAGCCATTGACGTCCACCGCGTTGGGCGCGCCGCTATTGCCCTGCTGCCACATGATCATCGGCGTGATCTTGAGCTCATCGATGGGCTGCCAGAGAAGCGTCGCGCGGACGGTATCGTTGGTCGCGGAGTTCACGCCCGTTGGTGTTCGATTGCAGCGGCGCCGTGTAGAAATTGCTGGGCCGGTAGCACGGGGTGCTCGCGCCAGTCATCCGTCTGTCACGGCACCGTCGGCGAGCACGTATTGGTTGAGCCAGCCGCTTTGCGAGGAGGCGGAGCCGACCAGCCGCAAGGCCACCGTCGATCCGACCAGCGGCAGGTTGACCATGCCGTTTTGCGCGAAATTGATGCTGCCGCCGGAGCCGGTGTCGGAGACGGTCGTCTCGCCGGAAGCGTCGAAGGCTCCGAGCTCCGGCACCGCCGGAATCAGTCGCACCGTGCCGCCCATCGAGCTCGATCCGTACAGGGTGCCCTGCGGCCCGTGCAGAACCTCGACCCGATCGAGATCGTAGAGGTTGGGATCGATGATCACCTTGCCGAGCTGCTCCGAGGCGGGAGACGACAGCGGCGACTTCGTCCAGGTACACGCCGACCATCGAGGTGTTGCCGCCCGAGGAATTCAGGCCGCGCATCTCGTACTCGGTCTGGTTGGGACCGGAGGTGCGCATCGCCAGACCCGGGATGCCCTGCGACAGAGTGTTGAAATCGGTGACGCCGCGATCGGCGATGTTGGCGGCGGTGAGCACCGTCATGCTGATCGGTGTGTCTTGCGCCAGCGTCTTGCGCTTCGTGGCGGTGACGACGACTGTGGCCAGCTGATCGGAGGGTGAGGTTGCTTCCGTCGCCGTTGCGGTCGGCCCGGATTGCTGATCGGCCCACGCGATGCCACCGAGACTGCCTGCGAGCGCGGATGCGACGGCGAGCTGAGACCAGATGAATTTTTCGGTTCATTTGCTGACCCTGATATGACGTGAATGGGCGTCGGAACCGGGACCAGGCGGCGGGTCCGTCCTCATGTGGCCCATGAGTGGCCAGCAAGATAGCCTATAAGCTCGGCAATTTCAGCAATCGTGGCGTGCGCGCAACGGTTCCCGGCTGCACACTTACGGTGCAGCTGGGCGTCTCGGGATCGGCTGTCAGCGGTCAGAATCCGCCGAAGTACCTCTCCACGGCGTAGAGACAGAAGGGCGGCACCAGTCCCGTGTGATAGTCGGTGAGCACGGCGACCTGCCCGCCGTCCGTGGCTCCTCCTGCAATGGCCGCGGCGATCACTGCCGCCTTCGCAGCCGCGAAACCTTCCTTGACATCGGCGTAGGGTCGTTGTGCATCAACCGCCGAATCGACATCGAGCACCGTGACCTGCGCGTTCGGCGCATGCGCGGCCCAGTACGCCTGCATGAGCAACGTATTGAAGTAGAACACCGTCGGGTCGTTGTCGCCACCGCAGAGGAGCACGGGGACCGAGGGGTTGAAGTTGCGCAGGTCGTTTTTCGCCAGATCCTGTCGCAGACGTATTGCCCGCGTTGGCGGGCGGCACGTCCGTGGTCGTCGTGGGAAAGCCGCCATCCGGATTTGCCTGCTCATCCTGGAGGTAGCTCAGGCGATAGGCGTTGGTCACCAGCGGGCTCGGACCGAAGCCGAGGGCGAATACGGGCGCGAGATTCGCGGGCGTGGTCGCGGGCGTGATCGACGCGTACTGCGGCGCCGGCGGCGTACTGCTGAATATCGTGTTCTCCGGCAGCAGGCCCTGCGCAGTAGAGATCGGAGGTCGTCGTGGTGCCCGGCAGGAGCGAGCCGATATTGGTGGCGTACTGCGGCGAGAAGATGTCCGTGGGGTCGGTGTAGATGTTGCCGTACGAGTTCTGGTAGGAATCGGTGATCGAGCGCGAAGTTGAGTACCGCGCTGCCATTCGGCTCGCCCATGAAGATCGCATCGCCGAAGGCGGAGAGGGCATAGGGTCCCGACATCGGACCGGCGGCCGTGACGGCTATGCCCGCCGACTGCATGGCACTCAACGTCGCGAGCGCGACGTAGCCGCCCTGCGAATATCCGGTGACGAAGAGCTTGCCGCTGGCGCTCGCCCCGAGGCCGGGCGAAGCGCTCTTCGCGCGCGGTCAACGCGTCCATCATGTCGTGCGACTGCTGGGCGGCCACGAGATACGGGATGATAGGAGAGGGTCGAGGTGTCGTACCCGGCGTAGTTCGGCGCGACCACGATGTATCCACGCGCCGCGAACACCGTCGCGATCAGCACCGCCTCGTCGTTGACGTCGCCCGCCGTGCTCGTGAGATCGGCGATGTTGTAGGCCTTGTCCGCCGAAGTGCCGTGCGCGTAGAGCACCACGGGCAGCGGTCCCTGGCAGGAGGAGTCGGCTGCCGCTCGGCACCATCAGGGCACCCGAGGCGGTGGTTGCCTCGCCCTTGCCGCCCACGGTCTCGTATTCCATGTGGTAGACGGTGACGGTGCAGGCCGGCGTGAAGGCGAGCTGCAGGAGCTGCGCGGCATCGCTGTCGCCGCTCAGCAGGGACAGGAGGTCGGATACCGAGTAGGAGCCGGTCTGGGCGGGCGGGCTCTGGAGCAGCTGGCCCTCCTGCGGAGTCGTGGGTCGGCGGCGGGGTCGACGAGCCATGCGCGCCGCCGCAGGCCGCGAGCAGAGCCGCGGCCGCGAATGCCGCCAGGAGCCTGATCGCGGTGGACCATGGGAACCTCCTCCCCAATACGACTGGCGTGGCACGACTGGCGTGCAGCCCTCATTAGAATCCGCGAGAGCCGCGGAAGTTCGCCTGGCTCAGCGGCGGCCGAGCTCTGCCAGCGCGGCCCGCAGCTCCTTCAGCCGCGGCGGCTTGTTGAGGACCCGATCGACGTGCGGCGGCACCTGGTTGTCCGCCATGAGCCGCTGGCCCCACCCGGTCAGCAGAACCACGGGCGTTTGGGGCGACCCCGCCTTGATCGCGGCGGCCACCCGTCTGCCGTCCACGTACGGCATGCCGAGGTCGGTGATCACCAGCTCGAACGGCTCGCCCTTCGCCAGCGCCGCCTCGAACGCATCGATACCTGCCTGGCCGCCGTCGGCCGCCGTGACGCGGTGACCGTCACCGCGCAGGGTCTCGCGCAGTGACTCGATGATGAGGGGATCGTCGTCCACGATCAGGATGCGCATCGGCCGCACCGGCAGGCCGAGCGCGAGCTGCTTTACCGTCTCCTCCTCGGCTGCTCGGCGCGGCGGGGAACACCAGCCTGACCGTGGTGCCCTCGCCCGGGGCGCTGTCGATCTCGAGCTCCGCCCGATGACGCTGCGCCATGCCGTACACCATGGCGAGGCCCATTCCCGTGCCCCGCTCACCCTTGGTGGTGAAGAACGGCTCGAGACAGCGCCGCCGGGTCTCCGGGTCCATGCCGACGCCCGTGTCGCGAGACCTCGAGATGAGACCAGCTCCTCGGCCGCCGCCTCCGCCTCCGGCCGCGCCGCATCGCCTGCCGCACGACGCTCTTCGTGCGCACGGTGAGCGTGCCGCCGTCGGGCATCGCGTCGGCCGCGTTGAAGACGAGGTTGGTGAGGGCGTCGCGGATCTCGTTCTCGGCACCCATGATCGCGGCCGGGGGCATCGCGAAGTCCGTCTGCAGGTCGATGACCGCGCCGCGCTCCTGCGGCAGATCGCGCCAGCGCGCCTGCGTCAGCTCGACCACCCCGCGGATGATGCGATCGAGCTCGATCTTCGCCAACGTCGCATGACCTTCCTGCGGCCGATAGAACTCGCGCATGCGGCTCACGGTCCGCGCCACATCGTGAATCGCTGTTTGAATCGTCGTCAGGTAAGAGCGCGCGCGCTCGCTCAGCGTGGGCTCGCGCTCGAGCAGCGACTCGGTGTAGAGGGCGATCGGAGAGATCGCGTTGTTGATATCGTGCGCGACGCCGCTCGCCATCTGTCCCAGCGCGCGCAGCCGCTCCTGCTGCACCACGGTCTCCTGGCTCTGGCGCAAGTCCTCGTACGCCCGCTGCAGGGCGTCATAGAGCTGCGCCTGGTGCGCCGCCAGCGCGACGTGCTCGCTCAACTGGCGCAGGAACTCGCAGTCGCCGCTGCTGAATGACTCCGGCTCGCGCCGCGCCGCCACGAGGACGCCGAAGACTCTGCTTTCGGCACGCAGGGGCGCGACGACCAGGGCACGCAGTCCGCCCTTCGCCAGGGTGCTCGGGAACGGATACCGTGCTTGCCCCGATGTCGGGCTCGTACACCAACTCCCCGCGCACACAGCGGCGCAAGCCGTTGCGATCGACAGGCACCCGCGCGTTCTCCGGTAGCGCCAGATCGAGCGCGGTCTCAGGCTGCGCGCGCCGACGCTCGTGACGGTCAGTATCTCCTCGATGGGGCTCGTAGAGACAGATGCAGCCGAAATCGATCGGCACGTCCTCCTCGAGATGCCGGATCACCACCTGGAAGATGCTGCGCAGATCCTGGCGCTCGCCCACCGCCCGGGTGATGCGGTGCAGGAGATCGAGCCGGGACAGCTGTCGTTGCAGCCGCGTTCCGCATGCCTGGCGCTCCGTGATGTCGGCGGTGAGCTGATCCAACATATGGTTGAACGCGTCCGTCAGCAGCTCCCAGCTCATCATTGCCGAGCTTCGGAGCCCGCACGGAGTAGTCCCGCTTCTCCGAGACCGCGAGCGCCACGCGCCCGAGCGTCTGCAGCGGCCCCGAGATCTGCTGCTGCAGCGAGCGTCCGAGCAGGTAGGCGATCAGCATCGCGAATGCGGTCATGCCCGCGGCGATCAGCGCGTAAAGGGCGATCTGCGCGATGCAGCGAGGTCAGATCCCAGCGCAGATAGAGCGTACCCAGCCGGGCATTGCCGCCCTGGCGGATCGGCAGATAGTAGATCAGTGCGCCCGCATCGACAGCGCACGCCATCGCCTGCGGGATGCGGCGGGAAAGCGGTTGCGAGTGCATTCGCGGGATAGTGCGCAAAGAGCGCACCCCCGGAATCGTATACCGCGGCCAGCGTGACCCGCCCTTCCGCATGGAGCGCGGCGAGCACGTCCGTCTCGTCAGAGGCGTTGTCGAAAGCGAGCGCCGCCGTGCTGTTGCTTGCTGTGACCTCGCCGAGCGTCTCGACGGTATGCCGCGTCGACGGCGCGGTAGCCCTGATACTGATACAGGATGAAAGCCGCGCAGGTGAGCGCGAGCACCGCGCCGCTGGTGACGAGCAGCATGATCATGAGCCGGCGCCGGATCGGGGTATTGCGCAGCTCCATCGGCTAGCCCTCCCCCGGCGCGGCTGAGCCGGCGGCGCGCAGCAGCTTCGAGCTCAGCTTGAGACCGGCGGCCTGGGCCGCCCGTGGATTGATGTCCAGCCGCACGTGCTGATCGCTCAGCACGAAGCGGATCATGCCGCCGCTCTGCACGAAGTGATCGAGATCGCTGACGGTGAGCACCTTGCGGCCCTTGAGCGTGCTCAGGATCCCTGTCAGTTGCGCCGCCTCCGACGAGCTGATGTAGAGGATGTGACACCCGGCCGCATCCGCGAGGCTCTTCAGGCGGCGCACCACGACCGGCCGCCCGTTGACCCGCTCGCCGGCGACCGCCTGATCGAGCGCGCCGCCGAAGGGATCATCGCCCAACACACCGATCACGATCGGGGAGCCCTGGTCGGCGAAGGATCCCGGCGGCCAGTCGACGAACTGCGAGAAATAGAACAGGAACACGGCCTCGACCTGCGGCGCCGTGGGTACCGCGAGCGCGCTGCGCCCGCCGAGCAGGCCGACGGCGATGAGAAGCGCCACCGCCGTGATCCGAATGCGGGCTCTCACAGTTTCCATGTCAATCGCCCGAAGACGCTTCGCCTGATCGCGCTGCGCTCCTCGGGAGCGCCGATTTCGATGTGGCTGGAGTGGAGGAGGCTGTCCCCCTCGAGCGAGAGTGTCAGGTGCGGGGTGACGCGCCAGATCGCGTTCAGGTCGAGCTCCTGGTAGCCGGGATCGCCGCGTGCCATTGACGATTTCAGGCAGGGTTTCGATGGCCGAAAACACACGCACACCGCCGTAGATCTCCACGTTGTGCGGCAGGTCGAAGTAAGCCTGGATCCCGGCCTGGTTGCGGGGCGTCGAGCCGGCGGTGAAGCGGTTGCGGTTGAGATCCTCACCCAGCGGCGTCAGGACCATCTGCATGTAGGTGTAATTGAGCGACAGCCGCCACCAGTCGAGCGGCGAGTACTGGACGAGGCCCTCGAGGCCGGTCGCATGGCCATCGATGAGGTTTTCGGTGAGCAGCGGGACGATCTCCTGGCCCGTGGCGCCATCGATGTACGGTATGCCGATCTCGAGCGAGGCCAGTCCGGTGTAGCGGTTGCGGAACGCCGCGAGATCGAGCGACAGCTCCGACAGCGGCCGCCAGCGATAGCCGAGCTCGAACGCGAGTACCTCTTCCGCATGGAAGCTGCGGGTACCGAGCAGCACCACTACCGGATTGCCGGCAGGATTGGTGGCATCGACGTCCTCATTCTGCTCGATTCGCGTCGGCACCCTCACGGCGCGGGATACTGCGCTCCACAGCGTGTTCCTGGCGGCGAGGTCCCAGGCGGCGCGCACGCTCGGCTGTACCTCGAAGCCGCTGAAGTCATTGTGCTCGAGCTTGGTACCGAGCGTCAGGCGCACCGAGTCCGGCAGAGAGATCTCATCCTGCAGGAAGCCGCTGACGACGTTGAAACGGGAGTCGGGCGGATTCAGGGTCGAGCACCCCCTTGCCGTGGAAGATGTCATTCATGGTGCGGCCGGTGAGCCCCCACGTGATCGCCTGGGTGCGGCCGAACGGCAGGTGTTCCAGGAAATCCAGATCGAGCGTGGCGAGGTCGTCGGTGAAGGTGGGATCGTTGCGGTGCGTGTAGTCGTAGTAGATGCGCACCGTGTAATCCGAGTCATCACTCATCGTGTGCTGCCAGTGTGCCAGCACGTTGCCGCCGCCCACACCGACGACCAGCGGCGAGGTGGGCCCGGGCCGGCCGATCACACTCACCGCCGGACTCACTTGCCCGATCCGCCCGTCGTAGGCGTCGCCCTGGACGGTGAAAGCATCCGTCGAGTCCGCTTGCCAGTCGGTGCGGAAGCCAACGTGGCCGAGATCCCACCCGTCCGAGCTCGCGCCGGCCGGGTAGTCCTCCGGGGCGTCGTTCTGATACTTGGCGAACACGCGGTAATACGCCTGATCGCCGGCCTGGCCGCCGTACTGGGCGGCCGCCAGCGCATTCACCGCGGAGCCGCCTCCTACTTCAGCCCAGGCGCCTTGAGTGTCCGCAGCGCTCTTGGTGATGATGTTGATGACGCCGTTGACCGCATCGGATCCCCAGAGCGCCGCCCCGGGACCCCGGACCACCTCGATGCGATCGATGTCCGGCATGAGGTAATCCTGCACGTCCCAGAACACACCGGAGAAGAGCGGTGTGTAGATGCTGCGGCCGTCGCTCAACACGAGCAGATCGGGCGAGTTGCCGCCGGCGAAGCCGCGCGCGCTGACCGCCCACTGGCTCGCCGTCATCTGCGCGACGTTGATTCCGGGAACGTAGCGGATCGCCTCGGGGACGTTCAAGGCGCCGGAACTTTCGATCTGGCCGCTAGTGACGACAGCGGCCGCGCCGGCGGAGCGGGACAAGGGCTGCCGACCCCGGGTGACGGAGATCACCATGACGTTGGCTGAGCTGCTCGATGCTGAGCTGTTTGAGCTGGTTGACCTGATTGTCGGCCACCTGCTGGGCGTGCAGCGCGGGCGCCATCGCGGCGAGCGCGCCCACCAGGAAAACTGCGCGCAACGCGCCGCCGGCGGGCGTGTGCCCGCGAGCCGAGGTAGAGTGCGTCATCGAGTGTCCCAATTCCCCCTTCGATCCCTCAGCGGCTACTATGGCGCCCTCCCCCGCATGTTGGCAACGTTGTGATTTGCCCGCGGGGACGCATGGCGCATCCACGTCCGAAAATGGCTAGTCTCTGGCCGGCGGCAGGGCGTATCGTCGCTCCCATGCAAGAGACGCTGCCATTTGATCCTACGGTGCTGGAGCGGGCACGGCTGAGCCGTGACCCACGTTTCGACGGCAAATTTTTCATCGCCGTGACTTCGACGGGCATCTACTGCCGTCCCATCTGCCCGGCATCGCCTTCCCCCAGAAAGGGCAACGTCCGCTATTACGGTTCAGCCGCGGCGGCGGCCGAGGCGGGCTTCAGACCGTGCCTGCGTTGCCGCCCGGAAGCCGCGCCCGGCACGCCGGCATGGCTCGGAACGTCCGCGGCCGTCAGGCGGGCGCTGCGCCTCATCAACGAGGGCGCGCTCGATGAGGCCAGCGTCGGGGAGTTCGCCACCCGTGTCGGTGTTGGCGCGCGGCATCTCGATCGGCTCTTCCTGCAGCACGTCGGCGCCTCGCCGCTCGCGGTCGCGCAGACGCGGCGGCTGCATTTCGCGAAACGGCTGATCGACGAAAGTGACTCTGCCGATGACACAGATCGCGCTCGCAGCGGGCTTCGGCAGCCTGCGCCGCTTCAACGACGCGTTCCGTAACGCATATCGGCCGGCCGCCGCGGGAGCTGCGTCGCGACCGCCGCGAGCGGCCTGTTCACGGCACGGGCGATGAAGTGTCGCTCACCCTCTCCTACCGGCCGCCCTACGACTGGGATCACCTGCGCGATTTCCTGGCGCTGCGCGCCACGCCGGGAGTGGAGCGGGTGGACGACCAGGGCTACGCCCGGTTGATCCGCACCGACGCGGACCACGCCGTGATCCAGGTGCGGCCGTTGGCGGGGAAGGATGCGCTGCAGCTTCGCGTCCAGGGCGCGCCACCCACGGCGCTCTTTCAGATCGCCACCGCGGCGCGGCGCGTGTTCGATCTCGCCGCCGACCCGACGCTCGTGGCCGCGGGGCTGGAATCGGATCCACTGTTACGTCCGCTCGTGCGCCGCCGTCCCGGCATACGCATTCCGGGCACCTGGGACGCATTCGAGTGCGCGGTGCGCGCCGTGTTGGGTCAACAGGTCAGCGTGGTGGCCGCGCGCACTCTGGCGGCTCGGCTGGTGCAGCGCGTCGGCGAGCCGGTCACGACCGCCGTAACGGGACTCGATCGCCTCTTTCCAACACCGCGGGCGCTCGCGGCCGGCGAACCTCGATGGGCTCGGGCTCACCGGCGCCCGGGTCGCGGCGCTCAAGGCGCTCGGGCTGGCGGTGGCCGAGGGCCGGGTCGCGTTCGACCGCCCCGCCGACGAAGTCGTCGCCAGCCTGGTGGAGCTGCCGGGCTTCGGCGAATGGACGGCGCAATACATTGCGCTGCGCGCGCTCGGCGAGCCTGATGCATTCCTGACCGCCGACCTGGTCGTGCGCCGCATGGCCGGCGGCGGCGCACCGTTGACACTGAAAGAGTTGGAACGCCGCGCCGAGGCGTGGCGGCCATGGCGCGGTTACGCCGTCATGCACCTCTGGTGCGCGGCCGGTGACCGGCAAACACGTGGAGATACCCGATGAAAACCCCAGTCCTTTACTGGCATGAGATCGACTCCCCCATTGGCAGACTGCTCCTCGCCGGCGACGGCGCCAGCCTGATCCAGGTGGGCTTCCAGTCCGGTCCGCGGCCGCTACGGCCGCAGGCAGGATTGGATCGCCGATGGCGCGCCGTTTCGGGTCGCGATCGGGCAGCTCGGCGAATACTTCGCCGGTGAGCGGCGCCGCTTCGAGCTGCCGCTCGCGCCCCGGGGCACTGAATTTCAGTGCCGGGTGTGGCGCGCGCTGACGGAGATTCCCTACGGCAGGACGGTTTCCTACGGCGAGCTCGCGCGGAGCATCGGCAAGCCGAGCGCGTCGCGCGCGGTCGGACTCGCCAACGGCGCGAATCCGCTGCCCGTCATCGTGCCCTGCCACCGCGTGATCGGCGCCGACGGCAGCCTCACGGGGTTCGGCGGCGGCTTGCCGATCAAGCGCAAGCTGCTGGCGCTGGAAGGTGCGGGCCCGGAGGAATCGGGCCCGCAGTCGACGTTCAAATGGGCCGCGTCCCCGCGGCCTTCAGCCGCTCGTTGAGCTTGGGTATCTCGACGCTCTCCAGACGCGTCCACTCCGCCAGCGTCGCCGTCAACTTCTGCGACAGCGCCGCGTAGGACGACAACGCGTCGGGACTCGGATCCGCATCCGCGCCATCCACCGCCGACTCGAGAGTGTCGAAGTCGCTGGAGAGTGCCTGCAGGCTGTCTGTTCGCAGTGACGGCACCGCCGGGAAAGGGATGGCATGCGGGGTCGTTCCGGAGATGTTGCTCGCCTTGGCCACGAGAGCGGCCATCTGCCGGCGAGCTGCCCCTGCATTCGCGAGTCGCGCATCCAAGGCATCGAGCAGGATCACGGCCCGGCCCAACGCCGTCGCGGCCTGCAGCTTCGCGGCCTCGACCTTGCGTGCCAGGTCGAACTCGCGGTCGTAAGCGGCTTGCGGCAGCTGCACGCGGGGATCGGGCCGCAACACCAGAGGCTGGCGATAGCTCTGCCCCGCCACTGTCAGGTCGACGGTGTACCGGCCAGGAGGCGCCCACACTCCGGCGTCACGCGATCGGTGCCTGGAGCCGGGTGCCGTCGCGGTGGCATAGCGCAGATCCCAGACGAATCGTTGCATGCCCGGCGCGAGCGCCGGAACGGCAGCCGGCGGAACCCATTGCGGAGCGAACTCCAGCGTCGCCGGATCGGGCGCGGACACAGGATCGGCGCTGCTGTACGTGCGCACCACCTCATTGGCCGCATCGCGAATCGTCACCACGACGGGACCCTGCACCGCGGCAGGCAACACGTAGTCGATGATCGCGCCGTCCGGAGGATTGGCGGCCATCGGCTCGTCCTTCGGCATCGGTGTCCCGGTGAAGGAGGCGGAGCGCACGCGGATCGCATCCGCGGGCTTGAAGAGCATGGCCGATCCGGAATGCACATCATTCATCTGACGCAGGGCGCTGACGTCATCCATGATCCAGAAGCCGCGGCCATGCGTGGCGATCACGAGGTCATCGCCATGCACGTCGATGTCACGTACCGAGGTAATGGGCAGGTGCTGCTGCAGCGACTGCCAATGGGCGCCATCGTCGAACGAGACGTAGATGCCGAATTCCGTGCCGGCATAGAGCAATCCCGGCCTCACGGGATCCTCCCGCACGACGTTGACGAAGCTGCCGCGCGGAATGCCGGCATCGATGCGCGTCCAACTCCTGCCATCATCGTTCGTACGGTAGATGTAGGGCGTGTCGTCATTCAGGCGGTGGCGGTCGATCGCGAGGTATGCCACTCCCTCCCGGAAATGAGACACGTCGATGCCGCCAACTTTCGACCACGGCGTCAATGCGGTCGGCGTCACTTGCATCCAGTGCGCGCCGCCGTCCGCTGTGCGCCAGACCAGTCCGTCGTCCGTTCCCACCCATATGACGCCGGCGCTCAATGGTGAGGGCGCGATGGTGTAGATCACCCCGCGGCGCTTCCCCAGGTGAAAGTCATCTGCCGCGGTCGTCGGATCGAGGTTCTGGGGCGTGCCGGGGTTGGCCCGTGTCAGGTCGGGGCTGATCGGCTGCCAGTGCGTGCCGCCGTCAACCGTGCTGAAGAGCCGCTGGTTGCTGAAGTACAGCGTCTTCGGGCCGCGCTTCGAGAAGACGAGCGGCATCGTCCAGGTGGCGCGGTAGTGATCCCATGGGTACGCCAGCACAGGATTGACCTCGCGAACCTGATTGCTCTTGCGGTCGAGCTTCTCGACGGTGGCGCCGGCATCGGCGGCATCACCATAGACGAGGTCGGGGTCGTCCGGATCGGCCGCGATCATACCGTTCTCACCGCCCGGAGTGATCTCGTGGAATTGCTCCATCGTGATGCCGTCGTAGCTGCCCGAACGGCTCGGCAGTGCCGCGGCGCCGGAGTCCTGCTGCGACCCGTAGACCCAGTAGGGAAACTGATTGTCCGTGCTGACGTGATAGATCTGAGCGGTGGGCTGGTTGTACCAGCTGCTCCAGGTCTTGCCGGCGTTCAGCGTGACCTGAGCGCCCTGGTCGCTGCCGAGAATGCGCCGCCCGCTGTCCGTCGGGTCGATCCACAACGCGTGGAAGTCATCGCCGGTGGGGTCGCCTTTCAACGCGATGAAATGTGCGCCTCCATCCTTGGTCTGCAGCACGATGGTGTTCATCACATACACGACATCGGCGTTGGCCGGATCGGCCGTGGGGCCGCAGAAGTACCAGCCGCGTCCCCAGATGCGATCATCGGCGGAGATGTGACGCCAGTTGACTCCACCGTCATCCGATCGATAGAGGCCTCCCTGGGCGCGGGGACCATCGGCGAGCGCGTACACCCGGTCCGGACTCGCGGCCGAGACCGCGAGACCGATGCGGCCGGGATGCGCGAGGAAACCGTGACCCGCGACGCGGCTCCAGTGATCGCCGCCGTCGTGCGAGACATAGACGCCGCCGCCGGGCCCGTTGGATGGCGGATAGACGTTCCAGGGTGGCCGCCGGGTCTGCCACAGCGCGGCATAGATGGTGTTCGGGTCGCCCGGTTTGAACGCCAGGTCGACACCGCCGGTGTTGGCATTCTGGTAAAGAACCTGGCTCCAGTGCTGACCGCCGTCGCGCGAGCGGAAGATGCCGCGCTGCGGATTCGGACCGTACGGATGCCCCAGGGCGGCGACGTACACCAGGTTGGGATCATGCGGGTCGACCAGGACGCGCGCGATCTGGCGCGAGTCGGTGAGGCCGATATGCGTCCAGTGGGCGCCGCCGTCCGTTGACTTGTACATCCCATCGCCCTGCGCAATGTCGGAGCGCATATCGGCTTCACCGGTGCCGACGTAGATCGTGGCCGGCTTGGAGGGCGCGATCGCGATGGCGCCGACCGAGCCTACCGGCTGGCCGTCGAAAATCGGGTGCCAGGTGCGCCCTGCATCGTCGGTCTTCCAGACGCCGCCATCCACGGACCCGAAATAGAAGTGGCGGTTGTCACCGGGGATGCCCGTCACGGCGAGCACGCGCCCACCGCGGAAGGGACCGATGAGCCGCCAGTGCAGCGCCTGATAATTCGTCGGATCGACCGCGCCCGGGCCAGCGACGGCGCACGCGAGATTCGTCAGCGACAATCCGACCACGAGCCATCCAAGACCGCGCATTCGCAAGGGCAGCCTCCCAAAATCCCCAGCACAGTGGGGCGAGGGGCGTCACTTTATCCGGACGCGGCCGGTTTTGCTCAGACTCCGCCGTTGCCGCGAGGCCAGCCGACCGGCCGCCGCGACGAACAGCCGTCTGCGCGCGCGGGACCACTGCGCTAGACGATTCCGATCGTGAAGAACGCGACGATGGCCAGCACCTTCGCGATGAGTCCAGGCTTCGCGAGATAGAGCGCGCGCAGCAGCAGTGTATGCACCCGTCGTGACACGCCAGTCAGGGGGATCGTTGAGCGGACCACGTCGTACTCCCGGTGGTGGGACTGGGAGCATTTGGCGCTTCGATCCGCGCATCTCCGAGGATGCAACGGTGGCGTGGTGATGAAGGATTGTGACGAAAAGAGGCGACTGTCGTGAGATGCGACGCCCGTGCCGCGGCCGGCACGGGCGTCGGCGATTGCTACGGGAACAGGTTGACGTGGACGTCTACCACTGCTCCGGTCGCCATGGACGCGAGAAGCGCGTTGCCGTCCACCCGAATCCAGTAATAGCCCGCCGGTGCCGGACGGAGGTGATAGACAGCGACGTCGGGGATGACGTACGCAGATGTGCGATAAGCCGGCGGCAGCCGATCACCGCGCCGCCAGTCGTGTGCGTGGTACCCATGCGGCCGCACATACCTGCTGTGCGCAGCCCACCCTGCGTGATGATCCATCGGTCGATGATGCTCGTCCATGTGATGATGTTGGTCGTGGTGGTCCTGGTCGTAGCCGGGGGGATCTGCCAGCGCCAGCGATCCGACAGCCAGCGACAGCACCATTGCACCCATGATCATTCGCTTCATTTATGAACACTCCACATGATTACGTCACAACAAATGCAGCAAGAGACTTGTCGCCAGCCTGCCGCAGGCTACCTGAGCCCCAGCTGAACGGCGCCTGCGGCTCTACCATATCCACACCACGATAGATTCACGGGCGCTGCGCCGCGCGGTATCGTGCCGTGACAGGGTGGCGGCTCGCCGCCCGGGAGTTCAGCGATGCAATACAGCCTGCTCGGCAACACCGGCCTGACCGTTTCCCGTCTCGCCTTCGGCGCCATGACGTTCACCGCGGGAAACAAGGATATCGGCGCCGTCTACAAGGTAGGCGCGGACTTGGCGGGAGAGCTGGTCGGCAGGGCACTCGATGCCGGGATCAACTTCTTCGATACCGCCGACGGCTACGCGGGCGGGGAATCCGAAGCGATGCTGGGCGCCGCGCTCAAGCCACACCGCGACCGGGTCGTGATCGCCACCAAGGTCGGTTTTCGCACCGGTCCCGCCCTGACCCGCGCGGGGCTCAATCGCAGGCACATCCTCTGGTCGGTCGATCAGAGCCTGAAGCGCCTCGGCACCGACTGGATCGACGTCTACATCGCGCACCGCGAGGATCCCTACACCCCGATCGAGGAGACGCTCGCGGCGCTCGATGCCGTGGTGCGTGCGGGCAAGGTGCGGTATCTCGGTTTTTCCAACTGGTCGGCGTGGAAAGCGGCGGCGGCGCTCGAGATCCAGAAGGCGAACGGTCTCGCGCCCTTCACCCACGGGCAGATGTACTACTCGCTCCTGGGACGTGACGTCGAACGCGATGTCATACCCATGATGCGGCGCTACGGGTTGGGCCTGACAGTGTGGAGTCCGCTGGCGTTCGGCTTCCTGAGCGGCAAGTACACGCGCCAGACGCTGTCCGATCCCAACAATCGTCTGTCGGGATTCGACTTCCTGCCCTTCGACAAGGAGCGCGGCTTCGAGCTGGTGGAGCGCATGCGCGCCATCGCCGCCGCTCACGATGCCAGCGTCGCGCAGGTCGCGCTCGCCTGGCTGCTCGCGCGTCAGGGCGTGACCAGTGTCATCGTCGGCTCCACCAAGCTCAGCCAGCTCGATGACAACCTGAAGTCGGTGGCGGTCAGCCTCACGGCCGCGCAGATCGCCGAGCTCGATGCCGCCACGAAGCTGGCCCCGGTTTATCCCAACTTCTTCACCGACAGCATCGCCACCGATCAGCCGGTCGCCACGGCGCTCGAGGCCTGAGCCGGCTGCTGCGCGAGCGCGGCGGCGGCGCGGCGCACTGCCGCGTCGCGCTCCGGCTTCCTGGCGTCCAACCGCTGCCTGGCCGCCGCCACGACCTCAGGCCGGGCGCTTTCCGGTCGCCCGCAATCGAAGGGCGGCGCGGGCGCGTACTCGATCGACAGCTGGACGGCCTGCGCGTAGTCCACCCCCGCCATTTGCGCCAACACGGTCAGCGCCATGTCGATGCCGGCGGTCACACCGCCGCCGGTGAAGATCTTACCGTCCTGCACCACACGGGCGGGATCGGGGATCACGTCGAATGCCGGCAGCGAGTCGCGCCATGCCCAATGGCACGCCGCGCGCTTCCCAGTCAGCAGGCCCGCCGCCGCGAGCAGCAATGAGCCGGTGCATACCGATGTCACATAACGCGCCGGCCCGGCCAGGCGGCGCAGCGCCGCCAGGAATTCACGGTCTTCCAGCGCCTGGATGGTGCCGTAGCCGCCCGGAACGCAGAGCAGGCCGCAGGAATCGATCTCATTCAATTTGCGAACGCCCGCGAAGGTCATGCCAGCGCCCGCCTCGAGCGTGCCTCCCGCGACCGAGGCGAGCATGCAGATCGCCCCCGGCAGACGTGAAAACACCTCATAGGGGCCGGTGAAATCGAGTTGCGTGATGTTCGGATACAGCGCGAACACGACCGGAAAGTCGACGCTCATGATGTTTGCTCCCGGGGTTGACGCCGGCAGCATGCCTGGGTAGCCTGTTGGCGTAAACGACATTCTTCCCACCTTTCGTGCCATGTCGCGCCGCATCGCATTTCTGCTCTTCCCGCAGTTCCAGGTCCTGGATGCCACCGGACCGATCGCGGCCTTCGAGATCGCCGAGCGATTCCGCCCGGGCAGCTACACACTCCGTACCATCGCCACGACGCCCGGAGCGGTCGCGAGCTCATCGGGTGTCTGTCTGCACGCTGCGCCCCTGGGCTCCGCGAACGCCATCGACACGTTGATCATCGCGGGCGGTGAAGGCACACGCGCGGCAGCGACCTGCGGCAAGACACTGAAGTTCGTGCTGAGCTGTGCACAACGCTCACGCCGGGTTGCGAGCGTCTGCTCGGGCACCTTCGTGCTTGCCGCTGCCGGATTGCTCGACGGCAGGGACGCAACGACGCACTGGAGCGTAACGGCGGAATTCAATCGGCGGTTTCCCAGGATCCGGCTGGACGCCGACCGGATCTATGTCCGGGATGGGAAGATCTGGAGCTCGGCGGGCATCACGGCCGGCATCGACCTCGCGCTGGCGATGATCGGTGAAGATCTGGGGGAAGACATCGCGCGGCGCACGGCGCAGCAACTCGTGGTCTACCACCGCCGGCCCGGAGGCCAGTCGCAGTTCTCGCCGTTGCTGCAGATGGAGCGTGCCGACGGGCGCTTCGGCGCGCTCTGGGATCATGTCAGGACGCATCTCAGCGACCGGCTCGGCATCGAGGAGCTCGCGCGGTTGAGCTGCATGAGCCCACGCAACTTCTCGCGCGCATTCAAGGAGGAGGTCGGCATGGCCCCGGCCAAGGCAGTCGAGCGGCTGCGCGTCGACACCGCACGCGCCGACCTGGAGAGCGGCAACCCTACCATCCAACAGGTGGCCGCGGCGTGCGGCTTCGGAAATCCGGAGCGGATGCGGCGCAGCTTCCTGCGCGTCCTGGGCGCGCCGCCCTCCGCTCTCAGGCGACGCGGGCGGCGCGCCTGATCAGACGATCAGCGACGGGCCCAGCGGCCGCCGGCCATGTGCCAACCGTGTGCGCCGCGCTCCCAGCGGTTCGGCACCCAGCGGTACCCGGCGCGCGGAGCCGCCCAATGTCCGGGAGCCCACACGTAACCGCCCGCTCCCCAACGCCAGAAGCCACCCATCCAGAAGTAGCCCGGGTAAGGCGCGGCGCCGTAATACTCGACACGAGCCACGGGGGGTGCGACCGCGACGAAGCCGCCGCCGTAATAAGGCCCGGGGGCCGGCGCTACGATGCAGCCTGAGAGAGCCGCGGCGAGGCCGAGAGCGATTGCTGCATTACGGGTGCGCGAGACAACACGGGTCATGGGAACCTCTTCTCGAAGTGTCGTTGCGGTGCTGATTACCGCCTGTACATGATGAACGCGGGACGTTGGCCGGGGTGCACAGCAGCTCACAGTTCCGGCGGGCGTCGCGAAAGCACGACAGTATTGTAGACTCGACCTCATAATGAGTTACCAGCCGCGACGCCCACCCCAACCTGAAACCCTGACCATACGGGGACTCCGTCAGCGCGTGACCTCGTGGGGTGACCGAACGGGGTCACCCGTAGTGTTGCTGCACGGCTTTCAGGACTGCGGCGCAACGTGGCAGTTTCTCGTCGATTGCCTGCCGCCTCACTGGTACCTGGCCGCACCCGATTGGCGTGGCTTCGGCCACAGCGAGTGGGCCAGCGGCGGCTACTGGTTCGCGGACTACTTCGCCGATCTCGAGGCTCTGTTGGACACGCTGGTACCCAATGCGCCCGCCCGCATCATCGGTCACAGCATGGGAGCCAACATCGCGCAGATTTACGCCGGCGTGCGTCCACAACGTCTCGCCTGGCTGGTCAACGTGGAGGGATTCGGGCTCTCCCGCACCCAGCCGCAGGATGCGCCCGCCCGTTACGCGCGCTGGCTCGATGAGCTGCGGCAGCCGCAGCGCGCGGGGCGCTGGCGCTCGGTGTCCCAGCTCGCGGCCGTCCTGCGTGCCAAGAACCCCCGGCTCGCTCCCGACCGCGCGGAATTCATAGCAGAGGCCTGGACCCGTCCCGCACCGGACGCCGCGAGCACAACCGACGTCGATTTGTTGTTCGACCCGCGCCACCGACTCGTCAATCCTGTTCTCTATCGCCGGGAAGAAGCGGAGGCCTGTTGGGCGAGGGTTCAGGCTCCGGTGCTGCTGCTGCGCGGAGATGCCGCCGACGACAACCGATTCACGGCCGCCCGCACTTCCACGGACGATATCAGGGCGCACATCCCCGATCTCGAGATCGCCGTTGTACCCGGCGCCGGGCACATGGTGCACCACGAAGCGCCCGAGGCGCTCGCCCGCCACATCATCGCCTTCGACGACAGGATCAGAGCTGCGCAACCCCCGACAACATGATGCTGCGGCGCGGCAGGACGTTCACCAGGTCGGGACCCAATATGGCAGGTCCCGCGTTGTCGGTAACGGCATGCGAGTTCCAGAGGTTCCCGACCGACAGTGTCAGACGTATATCGCGCGGCGACAGTGCGCTGGTCAGGAATCGCGTGATGGCCATGTTGGTGTACGAATAAGCCCCGACGCGATAGGCAGTGCCGTCGGCGCTGCCGTTCTTGCCCTGATACTCCGTCCCGATGAACTTCGCGAACAGGCTCGGCCGCCACAAATCCCGCGTGTAAAGCAATCCCACGAGACCCGTGTAGTGCGGCGCGAACGGAATGGTGTCGCCCGCCACCTGAATGGGCGAGGTCATGAACGAGTCCTGAAAGGTGCCGCGCATCAGGCTGGCGTTCATGGCGGCGCTGAGCCCGGCGCCGAGCTGCAGATGAGCCTCGGTCTCGACCCCGCGGTAGCGCACGCTGCCGGAGTTCACGTACGTCGTGTCCCGCCCGCGGTGATCGTCGATACGTAGTTGTTGAAGTCGATGTTGTAAACATCGAGGCTGATTCCATAGCGGGCGGTGCTCTGCACGATGCCGAGCTGCTCGCCCGGGGCGT
This sequence comes from uncultured Pseudomonadota bacterium, assembly GCA_963726045.1. Taxonomy (GTDB): domain Bacteria; phylum Pseudomonadota; class Gammaproteobacteria; order Steroidobacterales; family Steroidobacteraceae; genus 13-2-20CM-66-19. The sequence goes on along the minus strand of CAVSAZ010000003.1, from coordinate 261,659 downwards.
TCTCGGGCTCGACCTGGTTGCCGAGCGCGGGATGCGCCGTGTAAAAGCAGGCCTGGCTGGGATCGAGCGAGCCGCGCGCCACCTGCGCATAGACACTGGTCTGCGGCGCCAGCCTGTAGTTGGTGTCGAAGCTCGGCAGGCTGCTCGATACGGACCGCGATACCGTTCCCTCTGTGCCAGGCAGAAAATTCTGGATGGCGGACGCGTCGAAATCGCGCGTCACATCGCGCCATCGCATCCCGAAGGTCATCGTCCATCGGTCACTCACCCGCCAGTTGAGCTCTCCGTAAGGCTGGTACGTATATAGATGAGCATAGAAGTCATAGTAGAGGGGTGAACCCGCCGCCTCGTTGGCGTCGTAAAGCGATCCTGTCGTCAGGTCGACGGCCACCCGAGACTCGGTCTGCCGGTCCTCCTCCGCCCACAGGCCGAGCAGCGCACTGCCGAAGGGCATCGCGTAGCGCCACCTCAGGTCATTGCCGATCGTTCGATACGCTTCCCGCGAAACGAACGAGCGGTAAGTACCCGAGTAGCGGAAATAGTCGGGACTGGATGGGTCGTCGTCGAAACCGTGCGAGGACCCGTAGAGCGCCAGATTCGTCGTCGTGACGCTGCCCGGGTGGAAGCCGCGTCCGTGCGGCACTGGCTGACGCAGGTGCGCGCTAGAGCGCTGGCGCGGGCGCGAGCGGAACTCGCGCCCCTGCTGAACCCAACGGTGCGCGCCGGCGCAATCGTTGCGCGGGTCGGGGCCTTGTCGGAGCCGGAGGCGGCGTTGGCGACGCACATGCGAATCCATCTGGCCGAGGGCCTCTTCTACCGCGATGTCTTCCGTGACGCCTGCCAGATCCCCTGTCACCTCACGCCGGCCGCCTCCCTCGACACAACCGTGGTAGGCAAGATCGATACCAAACCTTGGGGTCGGGACCAGAAGCTCGCGGCGCTGGCGGCATGGCGGGCGCTGAGCCGCTGAAGAAATCGCGCCTCAGCAGCCGCACGCTTTCTTTTCTGCCTCGCTCCTGCGCATGGCGGCACCCGCGGGATCGGTGATGATGTCGGCCCATCGTGGATCGACTGACGGCTCGGCGTCATAGTTGTCGTGCCAGTTCCACCACTTGTAGGGCGCGCTCTGCGGGTAGCCCTGGGGCGAGTCCTCCCATGTCTCCTGCCGGCCGAGCGGCGTGATATCGAGGTAGCTCCATATGCTGCCCATCGCCTCGTCGCCGCGCGCACTGACGAAGTAGGTGCGAAACACTTTGTTGCCATCACGGAAGAACACGTTGTGGCCATGCCATTCGCTGACGCCGAAATCAGCATCGAAGCCGTCGGTGAGCGTGTACCAGGGCATCGTCCAGCCCATCCGTGTCCGCAGGCGCGCAATGTCGGTTTGTGGCGCCCGCGATACGTAGACCAGCGTGGTGTCCCGCGCGTGCAGGTGAGCGAGGTGACCGATCTGATCGGCGCCCATGGAACAGCCGCGACAGGCATGGTCCGGCCAGCCGAAGACGCCGGGCTCGAAGAACGCGCGGTAGACGATGAGTTGACGGCGGCCCTGGAAGAGATCTTCCAGGCCGGCCTTCCCGTCGGGCCCTTGGAACTCATACGCCTTCGCGACGGCCATCCACGGCATCCGGCGGCGTTCCGCGGCCAGGGCATCGCGGGCCCGGGTCAGCGCTTTCTCCTTGACGAGCATCCGCTGACGCGCCGCCTCCCAGGCTTCGGGTGCCACGATCGGGGGACTCTGAAAGGCGGGTTGCGGGGTCGTGGTCATGCAGCTCTCCGTACGGTGTGCGTTCAGTGGTCGTGCGAGTTACGAGTATGCCGCGAATGCAGGAGCCAGTGTGAAGGCCCTGGCGCCGTGTTACCTTTCCGCCATGAAAGTGCGCGAGAGCGGCATGCCCGAGCAGGTCCTGTGGGAATCGTTTTTCGAGCCCACGGAGATCCTCGAGCTGCTGTCTCTGCCGCTGGCGGGAGACATCGTGGACTTCGGCTGCGGTTATGGCACGTTTACGCTGACGGCGGCGACGCTGACCACCGGAACCGTTTACGGGATCGACATCGATCCTGAAATGGTACAGACCACCGCCCGCGGCGCGCAGGAAGCCGGTCTGAGCAATGTCAGGGCGGTGGAACGCAACTTCGTCACCCGCGGGGCGGGCTTACCGGCGGGCAGCTGCAGCTATGCGATGCTTTTCAACATCCTGCACGCCGAGGACGCCGCGGGACTGCTGCTCAACGCCCACGAGGTGCTCCGCCCGGGCGGCCTGGTCGCCGTCATTCACTGGATCACGGACCCCGACACGCCGCGCGGACCGCCGCTGGAGGTGCGGCCTGCCCCGCAGCAGTGTCAGCAATGGATGCAGGCGGCCGGGTTCGACCTCACGGGCCCGGTGGTGCAACTACCGCCCTATCACTACGGCCTGGTTGGTAGACGGCCGCTCTAGAGTCGCGCGGTGCGGCAATCACAAGGCCCCCAATGGTCGCGATCTGGCACCCATGCGTTCCCGCAGCCGCTTGCGATAACGTCTGCTCAGCCGCAGCCGGGCCCTGGATCGCAGCACCACCTTGTACTCGCCCCCGGTCTGCAGCTCGAGGCCGGTGATCCGCTCGAGGTTCACGATGGTGGAGCGGTGAATACGGACGAACTTCTCCTCGCCCAGGTCCTGCTCGAGCTCCGATAGCGGTCGGTGCGACGCCGCAATGGTCGCCCAACGACAGCGTCATCGTCCGGGGACTGTTCGACTGGCAGCAAACACGCGACGCGACCACCCTGCCGGAATTCTTCACCGCCGGCAACTACCTGCCGCCGCCCGTTCCGCGCGGCTATCTCGGCCAAAATTGGGCCCAGGGCCGCAACCTGACAGAAAACTTCGGCGCGCTGGTCGCCGCGCAACTGAGTCCAACGTGGACGCTGAACGCGGGCGGCTTCCGGTCGAGAGCCGACAATCCGCTGAGCTTTTCGGACTTCTACGCGGACGCGCAGCCGAACGGCGCCGCCGAGCACCTGGTAGTCGGCTATCCGGATCAGGACAACACATCCACTTCGGGCGAAGTGCGCCTGACGGGTCACTTCAACGGCACGGGCGAGTGGCATATTTCGGGTCGGCCGGCATACCATCTACAGAACGTCGCGGATTCCTCCGTGTGGACAGTGGCCAATACGCCCGGATATTCCCTGACTCCCGGCCCGCGCACGATCTTCGCGTACCTGACGACCGACATCTGAAGGACGCCGGATAAAAGATCCCGCGGACCGATGCGCGGCCCGCGGGACCAGTCGAATACCGGTTCTCAGGATCCGGTCAGTGCTGGTTGCCCCGGCCGTGGCCATGGCCGTTCCCGTTCGAGAAGTCGAACAGATCGAACAGATCGCCAATGGCCGGGGAGTTGACCGGCACGTACGGGTCGTCCCGGGTCGTGCGCGGGTCCGGCATGTTGTCGCGGCTGCGGTAGGACACCGGCGGCAGGTGCCAGTTGCGCTCGATGAACTTCAGGATCGAGACGTGATCCGTGTAGTCGTGCGAGATGTACCCGGGCTTGGCCCACGGTGACACCACGAGCAGCGGAATACGCGTCCCGTCGCCGAAGTAATCGAGCGGCTGCACGTAGCCCGAGTCGTAATAACCACCGCCCTCGTCTTCGGTGATGAAGATGGCGGTGTCGTTGGCGTACGGTGAGGCCTCGACCTGGGTCACGATCTTCTGCACGAATCCCTCGAAAAGATCGAGCTTGGAAGATGACGGATGACCGTCCGTGTATCCGCTCGGCTTGACGATCGACACCGCGGGCAGCCGGCCGCTCGAAATGTCGGCGTACAGGCGCGAGGAGTCCGCGATATGCGCCGCCACCTCTGCCGGGTGCGACATGATCGAGGTGTCGTACTGGAAGGGATTGCAGATGTTGCAATACTCATCCGCCGTCGGCCCGGCGGTGCCGTAGTTCTCCTGGTACGGGTCCGGCACGTAGTTGTTCCATTGGTCGCCGTAGTATTTCCATGACATGCCGTGCGCATTCATGTCGTCGCCGATGCTGGGCGTCGACGAAGGCGGAACGGTGAACGGCGTGTTTGCCGGGTTGTGGTCGATGAAGGCGTTCTTACCGTTGCCGAAGTAGCCGGGGTTGTAGTTGTTCAGCAGGTAATAGTGGCCGGGCTCGCAGTGCGGATCGATCGGGCGCTGCAGGCTCGCCAGGTAATCGGTGATCGGCCGCACTCCGGGCTGACTCCGATCCGAGCAGTCGGTGTAGGAGCCGCCGCCATAGGCCGGGGAGTTGGTATACGGCGGCGGAAAGCCGGAGTTGAAGCTGGTGCCGTAGCCGTCTTCGGTGTACCAGTTATTGGTGCCGCTCGCCGGATTGGGGTTCTCGATCGTGTGAACGACGCCCGCGTCCGGCGTGCCCTTGAACACCTCGACGCCGTTCGGCGGTGCCGCCGGCCGGCCGTTCGCGTCGCTGAACCAGATCATGTCGCCGTGGCCGAACATGATGTGGTTGGCGCCCGTGCCGCCGTTGACGGACTGGTGGAAGTTGTCGCTCATCGCATACTTCCGCACCAGGCCGGTGAAGTAGGGCACGTCACCCTGCTGCACGTTGTAGAAACCGAGGGCGGTCGAGCCCTCGCCGGTCGTCGTGGCTCCCGGCAGGTAGTTGGTGCTGAAACACCCGGGGGTCAAATTGCCGGGATCGCAGACCGCCGGCTGGGTGACGCCATCCGTGCCGGCGCCAGTCGTCACCTCGACCCACGAGAAGAGCTTCTCGTTGCAGCCCGAGGGGTTATGCCGCGTGGAGCGCTCGACGCTGCAGTTCAGCTGCTGCCACATCTGGTAGAAGCGGTGCACCGGGCTCTGGGAGTAGTCGTCGTAAACGAAGCTCGAGCCGTTGGTCAGCTGGAACGGACCGGCCGGCAGCCTCGTCACGCCCGTGATGCGCTGATCCGGCGTTCCCTTGGTCTGACCGGTGCCGCCGGTGAGCAGCTCCTGGTAATAGGAGGACGGCAGGCCGCTCTCGGACTGCTGCGCCAGCGTCAGGCTGGCCGCGCACTGCGCGATCGGCGTGGTCGCGCTGCACTCGTTCGGAATATAGGAGACCTTGGGTCCGCCGACCAGCGGGGCCGGCAGTTGGTTGCTGGGGAACTCCTGCTTCGGAGGGCTCAGCAGGAAGGGATCGTTCGTCCCCATGTCGTTGGCGGCGAGCTGGTGCGCCTTCTCGAAGTTAGGGCCGGGAATGGCGTTCTTGTGGGCGTCGAGGGAGATGATTCCTTCGGAAAGGAGGTTGCGGACCGTAACGTCGCGACGCTGCGGTACGTAGGTAGCGAAGACGTGATCGAAGCTGCGGTTCTCACCGATGATCACGATGACGTGCCTGATCGGAGAGGCGGTGTTGTTGTCGGCGAATGACGACGAGTTGCCCGCGACCGCGACGCTCATCAGCGCCGGGCCGATCGACATCTGCAGCAGCGCCAGCGTTCCGAGCACGCAGCGCAGCCAATTGGCAGGCCGAGACCTGAAATATTGAATACTCATAAGCAAAGCTCCCCTGATACTGTCGAGTCCGTCGCAATTTTTAGTGGATGATTGTTACCGCACGGTGTCTGAATGATTACGGCACGGGTTGCTGCGACGATTCGTTTCAGTTGTGCGCCGGATCCGGTGCAGTGGCAGGCAGGACCTTGACCGTTCCCATCATGCCGGCGTCCTCGTGATCGAGGATGTGGCAGTGGAAGAGGAAGGTGCCGACGGTATTCGGATCGCGGAAGTCCATGCGCAGGCGCACGCTCGGATACTCGAGCATGCGACCGTTGTAGTAGGGAATGTTGACGGTGTCGCGCAGGAACGGCTCGTTCACCGCCACGCCATCCCACGCCACCAGCTGGAAATGCAGCTGATGGATGTGAAATGCATGCAGCTCCGGGGAGCGATTCTCGATGATCCAGTCCTCGACCGTGCCCTGCCTGACGATGATGTTGGGCATGGGAGAGCTCGGATCGAATGGCTTCGGCGTCTGCCCGTCAACCGTGAGATAGAACTCCACGGCACTGGTGGGATCGCGCGGATTCTGCAGCTTTTCAGAGAAGTAGAGTTTGCGCACCCTGACCGGCTGCACGTTGCCGAGCCAGGGGAGCGTTGACGGCGGCAACGGCTTCGGGTGCGAAGGCAGCACTGACTGCGGTTCCGGCGCATCGTTGGCGGCGGTGATGGTCGCCAGCGCGCGATTGGGGTCGTTCTCGCCACCCGGCCCGGTATCGACCGTGCGGGTCACGAGTAGTCCCTGAACGCCGAGCGCGGGCCCATCGACGATGAACTCGACTCGCGAAGCGGGCGGCAAGCCGATGTGATCCACGGCTACCATCGGTGGCGACGGACTACCGCCCCAGTGCAGCGGCACGCCGTCGATGGCGACGATTCCGAGCTGCTGCGGCATGCGGTTGAAAAGTACCGCGACGTCGAGATACGTGATGGCGGAGGCATTGACCATACGCCACAGCTCCCGCTCGCCGGGTCTGATCCTGATCTGCGCCGGCGGGTAGTCGGGGTACGGCACCGGAACGTAATTGATCGACAGATCCTTGGCCGGCAGCCCGAAGCCGGTGCCGTTGTTCGCCGAATCACCATCGTGATCGATGAAGAGTTTCGGCACCACCGGCTCGGACTTCGACGGCGGCGCGTTCGGATTCAGCAGGTCCTGATCGCGAATGACGAACACGCGCTCGGGCAGGCCCGCGAGGACGGGATCGGCGCGCTCGATGCCTTCGACGATCAGCGCGCCGGATGCGCCACCCAACACTTCCGGCAGCGTGAACCCATGGATATGAGGGTGATACCAGTAGAGGCCCGGCGGCTCGTTCTGCGGAATACGAAAGCGATACTCGAACGGCGGGTCACCCGGCAGGATCGATGTCTCCAGCACATCGTCCTGATGGCACAGCGGTGGGACGGTGAGTCCGTGGAAGTGCATGTTCGTCGCGACGTCGGACATCGTCCCGCGGGTGCACGGATTCCCAGTGTCCTTTTGCGTTTCCATCGTCATCTTCATCGCCGGGGCGGGCGGCGGCAGGTCGGTCAGTCGGTCCGCGAGATGAAGAATCAGCAGATCGCCTGCATGCAATCGCAGCGTCGGCGACTGCGTGCCGTCAGGCAACAGATAGCAGTACCGGACCGAGCCATCCTTTTCCTTGAAATCGCGGATGGTGAGGTCGAGTTTCAGCACACCGTTCCGGCTGCGCAGGTCCCGCGGCTGCTCCACGACACTGCCTGGCGCCGGACGGGGGCACCAATCGGCATTGGCATCGCGCGCGACGGCTCGACCGGTCAGTCCGAGCGTCATGGCGAGCAGGCATGTTGTCGCGAGGTGGATTTTCACTTTGTAAAACCAGTCACGCTAGCCTGCGCTCGTTACATGCCCGTGACACGATCGAACCGCGAGCAATGGCGATGAAACAGGCGTACCTTCCGCTCCATGCGCGGCGCTGCAAAAGAATCCGCGGGCCGGAAATTTCCGGCCCGATCGCTGGGCCAGCGAGTGATTCCCGCGGCGTTGCCCGTGCTACTGGCGAGCGGCGGATTCCTCGTGACTTTCACGGTGCGCTCGTGGGATCTGGGTCTCTGGCGTCAAGGCCAAGCTGCCGGCTACGGAATCGCAAGCGCCTCCCAACATTCAGCTGCCGCGCGCATGACTTCGCTCCAGACTTCCGCGGTGAAGTCACCACAGCCACTCGAATCCGTTCTGAGGCAGGCGGCCATCCGGCTGAGTGCACGAGCAATGCCGGTCCGACCAGCCGCGCCACCCTCGATCTCGCCCGCCGCCGCGGCCTATCTGGCCGAGCGGGACAGAGAAGAGACTCACAACGGCAGGCTGCGCTAGCCGCTGAACCCGCCGCGGGCTGCTCTACATCTCGAGGCAAACCTTGCCGAAGTGCTTCTGGGATTCGAAATACCGGAACGCCGCCGTGATTTCCTGCAGCGGCAACCGACGGTCGATGACAGGTTTGATGCCATTGACCGTGATGGCGCGAATCATATCTTCCTGATCGGCCCGGCTGCCGATCTGGATGCCGCTGGTGCGGATCTGATTTCCAAACAGTGCCGGGACCACGAGCTGTCCCACGAACCCGGTTAGAACGCCGATCAGGGCAATGTGGCCGCCCGTGCGGCAGGCCGCAATGGATTGCGTCAATGTCCCCGGGCCGCCAACTTCGATCACATGATCGACGCCACGCCCGTCAGTCAGATCCTTTGCTTTCCGGCCCCAGTCCGGCACCGCTTTGTAATTGATGACGTCGTCGGCGCCGAGGCGCTTCAGCTTTTCGAGCTTCTCGTCGGAGGACGAAGTGGCGATCACCCGGGCGCCGGCGGCCTTGGCGAATTGCAGGGCAAAGAGCGAAACACCACCGCTGCCGAGAGTCAGCACGCTGTCTCCGGGTTTCACGTGACCGCATGTGACCAGTCCCCGCCACGCCGTCACGGCCGCACAAGGGAGAGTCGCTGCCTCCAAATGCGTGTAGCCAGGAGGCGTCTTCGTGAATCCATGCGCCGGTGCGCACACATACTCACGCGCGTAGCCATCGGTGGTGTCTCCAGGTACATCCCGCCTCGTGGTGGCCGTCATTTCGCCTTCGAGCCAATATGGCCAGAAGGTGCTGACGACGTTGTCACCTGCCTGGAACCCCTCGACGTTGTCGCCAACCGCGATTACTTCCCCGGCGCCATCCGTCAACGGAATGCGGCCATCGGCGCACGGGATCGTGCCCTGCACGACCATATCGTCATGCGCATTCAGCGAGCTCGCCCTGATCCTGACCAGCAGCTGGCCCGGCCCCGGTTGCGGCCGATCGTCATTGAGCAATTGGAGATTCTGCAGGCCGCCGGGGGCTCTCAGTCGCGCGACTCTCATGAGGCGCCCTCTCCCGTCTGGACCACGACCTCATAAAGAGTGACGTTCTCATCGAAGTCCGACAGCGCGGCACGTGCCGCGGGCTCCACCACGGCTTTCTCCGGATCGGGTCCGGCAAATCCGCGGACCGCATCCATGGAAGTCCAGAGGGTCAGTACCGTGAACTCAACGGAATTGCCGGCGGCGCGCCGAAGCAGGTAGGCACCCTGATGGCCCGGGAGAGATTGAACCTCGGGAAACACTGTCTGGCTGGCATGCCGGACGTAGTCTGCCGCCTTGGCTGCCGTGGCGCGCCCCTTCCACAGACGCAAAATCCCGCCGCCAGAAGCTGCCGGAGCAGGCTGTTCCGTTGCCGCCTTTCGTTCTTGCGGCGCCGCTTGCGCAGCCGTATCGGGGTGGACCGGCGTCATCGCATCGTCACCCGCGACAGTGGTCCATTCGCGTATGTGCCACCGCTTGACCAGGCCGGAGGTAACGTAGGGATCCGCCCTGGCAAACTCCTCCACGACGCGCGGCGATTCAGCCTTGAAGAGCAGGACCGCACCGTCGACCGGGTCGGCCAGCGCCCCTCCGAGTACCAACTCACCCCGTTGACTCGCCTGCCACGCCCTGGTCAGATGCGCCGCGCGAAACTCGGCGCGCCGCGCCAGATAGTCGGCGGCGGCTTCATAGAACAATAGAAAATGCTTCATTCGCTCTTCTCCCGACGACTCAGATCGTGATGGCGCCCCGCCCGAGCTCGATCACGTCACCACTGACGCGGATCCGTTTGTCCGCACTCACGTCGAGATAGAGAAGCGACGGCCGGTCCGCCTGCTCGCCCTGCGCGATCTCGAACTTGCATGGGCGATCGCGATCCATCGCGATGCACCAGCCGCCGAGATTGGCGGTCGCGGAGCCGGTCGCCGGATCCTCGAGCACCGCCGGTCCCTGCGGAAAGAAAAACCGCGCCAATAGGAGGTCCCACCTGCCCGTGGCGGCGCCTTTGCGCGGCGCGAACACGTACGCCATGCTGCCTCCATCTTCGCTCTCGAAGCGGGTCAGCAGATCCGGTTGCGGACGCGCGCGCCGGACGGCGTCCTCGTTCTTCAGCGGTATGATCAGTTGCTCGCGGCCGGTGCTCACCCAGAGCGGGCGCTCGCCGATGTCCTTCTGCTCCAGGCCGAGCGTCGCTGCGATGGCGCCCCGGGACTCCACGACTTCACGCCACTTCGGCGCATTGGCCTGAAGCGTCCAGCGATCCCCCTGCGCGGTCACCGGAATCACGCCGGCTTTCATCTCGAGGGTCAGCTCGTTGCCGCCCATCCCGAGCGCGCGGCACACATGCGCCGTGCCCAGCGTGGGATGGCCTGCGAAGGGCATCTCGTAGGAAGGCGTGAAGATCCGGACGCGTGCGCTTGCGGTGCCGGAGGGCAGGATGAAGGTGGTCTCGGACAGATTGAACTGCCGCGCGAGCGCCTGCATCGTCGCATCATCGAGCGTGCTGCCGTTCTCGAATACGCACAGCGGATTGCCGGAAAGGACTTCGGCGCCTCGCGTGAAGACATTCAGCAGCCGGTAGGTATGACTCGCCACGATTGTGCACTCCACAGGTCCGCGATTGCGGTGAGCGTACCGCAAAAATCGGTCGCGAGCCTCACCTCAGCCGCCGGGCCTGGCACCTGCCCAGACCCGGAACATGGCCAGGGCGTGGGTACCAACGGTCGCCCCGATGCGGCCATCGCTCACGGCAGTAGTGTGCTTCCACAGGTCGCGCATCGAGTAAGTGGCGGCGCGCCTCAAGCCGACCGCCTGGGCCGTGGTGGCGATATTCACCGGCCCCCGGCGCTCGTTGAGGAGAATCACCGCCACTGATCCATCGGACATCGGCTTCGCCCAGACCTGCGTGTTGCCGTCGTCACGCACCCTGTAACCCTGACGGCCGCCCCAGTCCTGGTCGACGGCAATCACTTCGCGATTGATGAGTGTGTCGCGAACGTCCTTGGTCATGTCACGCAGATCATTGCCGGCGATGAGCGGCGCGTTGAGCAATGCCCAGATGCTGAAGTGTGCCTTGCTCTCGTCGTCAGTCAGATAGCCGTTGCCGACCTCCAGCATGTCGGGGTCGTTCCAGGCACCCGGATGCGAGGCGGCGGACAGCTTGGCCTGCTGATCCAGGATGTCCAGGATGCCTTGCGGGTAGCTGTTCTCATTCTGATCCGTCCGCCAGCGCGGCGTGATGTCCTGGGTCGTGCGCCAGAGGTTGCCGACAGGCTGGGCCCAGTTCCAGGGATCCTTGTTGCCCCACTCGCACAGGCTGTACACGATCGGGCGCCCGGATTGGGCGAGCGCATCACGCATGGCGGTATAGCGCTGCAGGTAGGTCTCGCCCTGGTAGTCGCCACAGTTGTCGTACTTCAGATAATCCACGCCCCAGCGGGCAAACTGCGCCGCGTCCTGCTTCTCGTGTCCGATACTTCCGGGATAGCCGGCGCACGTGCTGACACCGGCCGACTCGTAGATGCCCAACTTGAGGCCCTTGCGGTGCACGTACACCGCCACCGCCTCGATACCGTGTGGAAACTTCCTGGGATCCGGCACCAGGTCGCCATGCGCGCCGCGCTTCTTGAGCAGCCAACAGTCGTCGATGTTCACGTAGACGTAGCCTGCGGCTTTCATCCCGGAGCTGACCATCGCGTCGGCGGTCGCCTCCAGCAGTTTCGCATTCACATCGCAGTGGAAGCTGTTCCAACTGTTCCAGCCCATCGGCGGCGTCCGGGCCAGCCCGTTATCGAGCGCGTGAGCTGGCGAGAAGGCGCAAGTCAGGAGGATTCCTGCCGCGACAGCCGGGAGGATTTTGGTCATGAGCGGGCTCTCATTGGGATTTCCGATGCGCACTATCCATCCCCTGCAGGCGCGTGTCGACCGCAACCGCGAGGTCACGGGAGCGCCGCGTAGACGTCCCGCCAAAAGCTCTTGTGGACCGGCGGTGGATCGGGGCTGTCGAAGACGCGCTGTGTGAGGAGTATGGCGATCAGCCCTTTGGCCGGATCGTTGAACCATGACGTTCCGAAGCCGCCGTTCCAGCCATAGGCGCCAGGCTGAGGACCATCGGTACTGACACTCACCCGCACGCAGACGCCAAGACCCCAGCCGCAGCCCGGGCTGAGGATCGCTTCAGCGTCCTTCATCTGCTCGGGGGTCAGCCGATTGACGCACATGGACTTGAGCGTTTCGACTTTGAGCAGGCGTTTGCCGCCTGGCGCGGTACCCGTGAGCATGAAGCGCGCGAACATGCCGTAGTCGTCGACGGTTGCAACCAGGCCCGAGTCGCCGGCCTGGAAGTTGGGTCGCTTCGCGTAGAGCCCATTCCACGGCTCGAACGGGGCGAGCGTGCCGTTCTGCTTGACGTATCCGGTGACCAGCCGATCCTGCTTGCCGGGAGGCACGAAGAAGTCGGTGTCACGCATGCCGAGCGGCTCGAATATCCGTTCCCGGAAGATCACATCGAGCGGTTGGCCCACTGCCCGCGCCAGGAGCACGCCGAGGACGTTGGATCCCGCCGTATAGAGCCACCTCTCGCCCGGCTGTGCCTGCAGCGGCAATAGACCGAGATCCCCCATGAAATCGTCGTCGTTACCCGGCCATGCGGGATTGGGACTGCCGAAGCCCGGCAGCTGTCCGACCGCATGCGCGAACGGCGCCTCAGTATTGAAATCGAGGCCCCAGCCGAGGCGAAAGGAGAGAACGTCCTCCAGAGTAATCGGCCGATGCGCGGCGACCGTGTCATCGAGCGGACCGTCCATGCGCCGCAACACCTGCCGCTGCGCGAGCTCGGGCGCAAGCCGATCGATCGGCTCATCCAACCGGAGCTTCCCCTCCTCGACCAACATCATGGCCGCGGCTGCGGTGATCGGCTTCGTCATCGAGGCGATGCGGAATATCGCGTCACGCGCGATGGGCGTCCCACCGATCGTCATCGCGCCGGCTGTAACGACATGCGTCTCGCCGCCTCGGCTTACCAGCGCCACCAACCCAGGGGGCTGTCCGTCGGCGACGTGTGTCTTCAGGTTCGCCTCGAGCCGCGCCAGTGCACCCCCCTTGAATGCCATCGTTGCTGATCCCTTTCCGGAATGATCTTTGAAGGTATGTTTAATTCGCCTTAAATAGCGACTTGTGGCTAAATATATCAACTATTCGCTATTAACGGCGATTTATGCGTGTCACCCAGGAGCTTACCGATTCCGCGGTCGCCCGGATTCTCGGAGCGCGGCTCGCGCGTTACCGCATTGAAACGAGGCTGACCCAAGCCGAGCTCGCCGAGCGCGCCGGTATCGGGAAACGCACGGTCGAGCGTCTCGAGGCGGGGCTGGGCGTCGAACTGGTGACGCTCATTCGCGTATTGAGAACTCTCAACATCCTCGGGGGCTTCGAGCGACTCCTGCCGGAGCTACCGCCAGGTCCGATCGCGCAACTCGAGCTTCGAGGAGAACAACGCCGCCGGGTTTCTCACCCTCGCGGCCGAACCGTGTCGCAACGCGCGCCTGCCCAGCCGTGGAGATGGGAGCAGCCGCACAACAAGGTCGTACCGCCCGCGAAAGGTTCGCGCTCCACCAAAGCGAAAGCGTGAGGGATGGCCACGATCGCGGAGGTGAAAGGCTTTCCATCGCTGCCGCGAGTCTCCTTCCGCGGCCTTCCGCGATTACTTGCCGACTCGCTCCCAGATAAGTTCGTCAACGCCCTCCTCGACGCGTGGCGCTACGCACCGCCGCACACCAGACGGCTTCTCTGGACGCTGCGCCGCGATTTTCCCCGGAGATAACCCACATGCAGCCGCCAGAACGATCCGCTTCGCCCGACTCGCCCGGCGGCATCGTCGTCCGCGACGCCAACGAGGGCGATATGACGGCGGTGCAACGAGTCTACGCGCACCATGTCCTCCATGGTCTCGCCACCTTCGAGGAGATACCGCCACCGCTCCAGGAGATCATGGCACGCCGGGTCTCCGTGCTCGAGGCCGGCCTGCCCTATCTGGTTGCCGAGCGCGGCGGCGAAGTAGTCGGCTACAGCTACGCGACGGGATTTCGCGCCCGCTCCGCGTACCGCTACACGATCGAAGACTCGGTGTACGTTGCCGAGGAGCTCGTCGGCAAGGGAATCGGCAGCGTATTGCTCGAAGCGCTCATCTCCCGCTGCCAGGCTGGCCCCTGGCGGCAGATGATCGCCGTCATCGGCGACAGCGGCAATGCGGCTTCGATCGCCGTTCACCGCCGCTTCGGATTTCATCACGTGGGCATACTGCGTTCCGCCGGTTTCAAGTTCGGCCGCTGGGTCGATGTGGTGCTCATGCAGCGCCCGCTCGGCGGGGGCGACCGGACCTTACCCTAGGCCTGCAACTATTCGTGCCAGCCGGTTTTCTCGACACGACGCCCTGCCGTATGCCGTCGCGGCAGGCGACGCTGCGCCTGCGGAGCAGGAAACCGTCAACTAGCGAGGCGAATTGCCCCTGGTGATCCCCGAGATCGGGTTGCCCGTCCGCTGATCCAGGAAGAGCGGTTCATCCGGCCTGCGCTTCGAAAAATCGAACATGTCGGTGATGCGTCCCGCCGTGGCATCGAATGAGCCGCCTCCAAGGCGCGCGCCGTGCAGCCAATTGTCCTCGATGAAGCGCGTCACCGAAGCCTGGGTGATGAGCGCATGGCTGATGAAGTTCTCTCTGGCGTAGGGAGAAATCACCAGGAATGGGATTCGCATGCCCGGGCCGCATCGGCCGTTGACCGGGAGCCCTTTCAAACCAGGCAATGCCGTGCCGCTGCCACAAATACCATGGCCGTTGAGACGATCCGCCGCGGCATCGAAAGAGGGATTGCCGGACGGGTCCTTGGCGGAACGAACCGGCGCGATGAAGGCATGGTCATACCAACCGTCCGAGTCGTCGTAAGTAACGATGACGGCGGTGTGCCCCCATTCCGGGCTCCGCTCGAGGTGATTGATCACCTGAACGATCCATGCCTGCTCGTCGAGCGGATCGGAATAACCCGCATGACCGTCTTCGTAACCGGGGGCCTTCAGAAAGGACACTGCCGGTAGATTACCCGCGTCCACCGCTTGCCAGAATTGGGTCATGCCGTATTCGTGGTTCGCCGGATCCCTGCTTCCATCGGCATCGTAGCTATGTCCGATCGCCGCAGTCGACCGCGGCAACAGATGATCCGGGTTGGAAGTCGACGCGTAATACTGGAACCAATTGTGGTGCGGAACGTAGTCGCGCATCGAACCGTCGAGGACCGAAGAAAAGGAGCTCTGATTGCAGTCCGTATTGTCGAACCCACCCATGAAGCCGCCCCACGATACGCCGCGCGCATTCAGGAGGTCCCCGACGTTCTTGCCGAGCAGCCGCACTTCGTCTTTCTTCGAGCATTTGTCTGCGGCGGGATCGACGTCGTCGATCATCGTCAAACCACCCTGGCCGTCGGAAATGTAGTAGTAGTTCTGCGATGACTTGACGAGCTGCAGGCCGTTAGTCTGCCCGGACACCACTTCTATCGCGCCAGGCGTGGACGGCCCGTACGCGCTGGTATAAGCCTCGTCGCTCATCGCGAAGTGTTGCGCGTAATTCCACAGCGCGGTCACGGTATTGCCGTCGTAGTAGCCCATTACGAGGCCATTGGTCGCGAAGAGGCTTGCGGCGCCTGGCTGGCTGTTGCCTGTGAAGAGGGGGAACAGATCCGCCTTGCCACCGTCCTCCGCTTCTTCCTCAGCCGTGTAGGCGTGGTTCTGATCGACAGTCCCCGCCTGGGTCCTGTCCAATCGGAAGGGCAGATGCCCCTGGTCGCCGTTTTTCGGGTTGCTGGCGTTCGCGTTGCTGGTGAGAAGCCCCGCGGTGCGCAGGTTATTGAGCCAAGGCGTTCCGGGTGCGGCCACGAAGCGCGGCTCGCCAAGAGGATTCCTTGCCTCGGGGTAGGTCCCGAAATAGTGGTCGAACGAGACGTTCTCGTCGTAAATGACCACCAGATGCCGGATCGGCGTCACCGGGCGCACCCGAGCGGCATCCTGTCCGTGCTGTCCGGCGGCTGCGCCCGTCATGGCAAGCAGCGCCCCGGCAGCGACTAACGATGATGCCCTCCCGTATCCGTTCTTCATGACCGCCCCTTGCCGCGAGGGGCGATCCTTGCACGTCATGAAGAGGCGGCGCAAGGCGTGCGGCGGCTCGACCCGCCGCCGGGGCCGCGCCGCCGCAACCACCCCGCTTCGCGGGACCTTAGAGCCGCGGGCCCCTGCGGCCGCGGAATCCGCCCAGCAGTGCGGCTACGATGATGACGAGAATGATGAGGCCGATGGGGCCCATTCCCCAGCCGGCACCGAAACCCCACCACAGTCCGCCACCCCCGCCGAAAATCAGCAACAGCAGGATCAGAACGAGCAGGAGATCCATAATTTTCGCTCCCCCCAACAGGTTGAGATTACCGACGGGTACAAGAGCAAAGGTCGTGCCTGGCCTGGGCCGCCAACTCCTAACCCGCACGGCCGGGGGCGGAGGCAGAGGACTGCCGGAACTACTTCCTCCCAGGCCTCAGCACGGCAGCAGCCTCCGACGTCAGCATCCGGAAGGTGAAGGTCTCCTGCAGGTAGAGGTCGACGCTCGTCCGGGAGTGATCCGCGTAACCAATCGAGATGTCCTGCCCGATATCCAGTTCGAAATCACCGCCGCGGGTGGTGACCACGAAGCCGCCCTCGATGGCGGGGGCCCACACGATCTCGACTTCCACGAGACGCTCGATATGGCGGAGCACCGGGTAGCCTTCATCGGTCCCGCCAGTGGCCGCCGAGTATTCCTGCGCACCCAGCGCCAGGACATAGGGGCCGTTCACGCCGGCGAGCCGCAGTTGGCTTACCGCCTGCGCGACCGCGGCCGGATAAGCCTTCACGCTGCCTGGCAGCGTCAGCGCCGGGTTGCTGCACCCCTGGCGGATGCCCTCTATGCCCGCCGCCGCGTATCCGTCGAAGACCGCGCCATCCTCGGCGAATGCGATCTTTTGCGCCGCCGCCTTCACCGGCGCCCAGTTCGAATCCGTCGCGCCGCGCTCGACGTCATCGATCGCCTCGCGCGCGAGCTGAAACGGAACCCGCAACTCCACGAGCGCCTTCACCTCGCGCTGGTTGGCCTGGATGCCATTGGCCGGCGGCTTGATCTCGCGCTGGTGCCCGGTACCGACGGCGGCAAGGTCGGTCCCCTTCGGACCCACCACGTCCACCACTCGCCGTGCGGCCAGGTGGCGCTTCAGGGTACGGGTCGCCTCGTCCTCAATTTGGGCCCACGCCTTATCGGAGATGGGCGCGAGTTCCCGCTGCAGATTATTCATGGGCTACCCTTTCTTCAAGGAACCAATACCGAGTGAGCCGTCGGACAGCGCCGACCGCGATCCGGAGCTGTCAGCCGTGTCCGCACCGGACGTCGAGTCTGCAGCCGGTGGCGGGGCTGCCATCGTTGCAACGTTCTCCAGGAACGTCGCCGACGGCACGAAAAAGAGCGTACCGGTCACCGCACGGCTGAAGTCGAGCAGCCGGTCATAGTTCCCCGGCGGCTTGCCGATGAACATGTTCTCGAGCATCTGCTCGATCCGGCGCGGCGAGCGCGCATAGCCGATGAAGTACGTGCCGAATTCGCCCTTGCCGAACTCGCCGAAAGGCATGTTGTCGCGCACGATCTCGAGTTGCTCTCCGTCCTCGATGATCGTCGTCAGGGCGTTGTGGGCATACGTGGGCTTCACCGCATCGTCCAGCTCGATGTCAGCGAGCTTGGTGCGGCCGATGATTTTCTCCTGCATTTCGACCGGGAGGGAGTTCCACCCGGCGACGTCATGCAGATACTTTTGGGTAATCACGTAACTGCCACCCGCAAAGGCCGCATCCTCATCGCCGATGATGGTGGCACGGCTGGCGCCCTCGTCCACCGGGTTCTCCGTCCCATCGACGAAGCCGAAGAGGTCGCGATTGTCGAAGTAGCCGAAGCCGTGTACCTCATCGACAATGGCAACGGCACCCTCGAGCCGCGACATGATCTGTGTTGCCATCTCGAAGCAGAGATCCATGCGGGTGGCGCGGATATGAAGCAGCACGTCGCCCGGCGTGGAGACGGCGTGATGGCGGCCATGGATCTCGCGGAAGCAATGCAACTCCTTCGGCTTCGAAGTCCCGAAGAGACGCTCCCAGGCCTCGGAGCCGAACGCCAGGACGCAAGACAGCCGCCCCTCGAGATCCCGAAACCCGACGGCACGCAGCAGGGAGCTGACGTCGCCGCACAATGCCCGCACGCGGGCCTCGTTTTCCGCTCCAGGGTTGACGCTCGCAACGAGAAAAATCGCGGCGCGAGTGAGCCGGGCGACGACGGGTTGTGAATCAACGGCCGGCACGCGTGACTCCGGGAGTGACCTGTCGCCGCATTCTAGCCGAACGTAGGGCTTGAGCCAGGCAGGTTTCCCGTCCTGGAGTCCGGGTTCAATGCCAAAATAGATTGATCTCGCGCCGCCCCGAAGTAGCGACTCATGCCGACTTTCCTCGATCCGAGCCACCTGGTGGGAGCCCTGCTCCTGCTGGTGCTGTTTCTCGTCGCCGGAGCGATCCTGTCACGGGTGGTCCATCGCCTCGCGAAGGCACTGCGCCGGGACCGATCCGAGCATATCGACCACATCACCCTGACCTTTCTCGGTCACCTGTCCACCCTGGTCATCTGGGTGCTGCTGCTGACGATCTACGCGCACCTCATTCCAGCCCTCAACCGACTCGGCACGGCGCTGCTCGCCGGGGTGAGCCTGATGTCGGTGATCCTGGGATTCGCGGCCCAAACCACGCTCGGCAACCTCGTCGCGGGAATCGCCCTCGTCCTCTACAAGCCTTTCGAGTGCGGCGATCGTCTGCAGATCCAGGCGCCCAACGGACCGGAGGTCGGCGAGGTGGAGGAGATCTCTCTCGGCTATACCGTGCTGCAGACCGCGGATGGGCGCCAGATCATCATCGCCAATGGCACGATGGCCCAGCAGACGATGATCAGGCTGCCGCGGACCCCGGCGGGTCACTGACCCCACCCGCGCGCGGCATCCTCACTTGCGGTTGCATCCCGGTATGTCTTTGGCCCACTTGCTGTGGGCCAGGGAGATGCCCGCCTGCACCGCGGTCTGGAAATCGGATCGCACCGTCTCGATGGCGATGTTGCGCCTGAAAAAATCGGCCCAGATGAATTCCGCGAAGGCGGTCGGCGTTTTGTCGAACCCGTCCTTGTCCCGTACGTATCCGGCCAGGGAACGATAGATGTCGTCGACCAGCTTGCCGAGGCTGTCAGGAATCATCGAGTAGCAATGCCGAACGCCGTTCTCGTCCAGCGGGTGCACCCACAGGTTCTCGTTCATCTCTTTCCAGAAGGCTTCCAGGGTGCACTTGGACAGATCGTCCTCCACCAGGAAGAACCCCGTGGTCAGACCGGCCTCCAGGGCCGCCCGCCCGAGATGATGATGGTCGGTGATGTAGAGCTTCCCCTGCGGCCCGACCACGGCCGGCATCGGGTGCTCCGTCATGAAGTCCTGCTGATCCGCAGCCTTCATCCCCGAGAGATGCTTCTTCTTGTCCTGGACCACGATCATGCCGACCGTGAGCTGTGTTGGATGCAGGCCGTGCAGCGCCGCTTCCTGAACCTTGGGCATATCGGGCGCGAATATAGCGGGAAAAACGGCCGGTGACGAGACTTCGCCCCGCCTTCCGGCCGTTCACTCAACTCGAGGCCGCGAACTCCTCAGCCCGAGGATCCGAATAGATGAGTGGCATGCGTCACGGAGGCGCCGGCCCGCATGGCCGCTGCAACCAGGGCGACTTCCGCCAGCTGCGCGTCGGTCGCGCCGGCTTCGCGGGCCTGCTTGTTGTGGATCTCGATGCAGTAGGGGCACTGCGTCGTCAGTGCGACGGCGACCGCCATCAGTTGCTTCGTCAGCACATCGAGCGCGCCCGCGGTGAATGCCGCTTTGTCGAAAGCCCAGAAGGCTTTCATCGGCTGGGGTGCGAGCTCGTCGAGCTTCTTCAGCCGGCTGAGATTCTTCATGTCGAACATGGTGTTCTCCGGTTTTCCAGATTGGCGGATGCCGCAGCGGGAATGTTACCGCGCTCAGCCCGATTTGCCTGCAATGGCCGCCGGCCAAGTCTCAGGCGCGGCCGCGCTGTCCCGGCGTGGAACAGACCGGGCTCCATTCCCGACGGCGGCTAGCCGAACAGCCCCTTCAGCTCATCCGGATCGACGGGCTTGGTGAGGTGCGCAGCGAACCCGGCCGCGAAAGCGCGCTGCCGGTCTCCCTCCTGGCCGCAGCCGGTGAGGGCGATCAATCGCATGTCGGGACCCCAGTCGGCCGAACGGATCTTGCGCGCGATCTCGTAGCCGTTCAGCCTGGGCATGCCGATGTCGAGGATCGCAATCTGCGGCTGCAGCCGCTGGGCAATTTCCAGCGCCGACTGTCCGTCGTGCGCGACGTGAACCTCGTGGCCATCGAGCTCGAGAAGCGCTTGCAGAGTCGTCGCGGCGTCCTTGTTATCGTCGGCAACCAGCAGGCGTCGTTGCGGCACTTCTGCGATCCTGGCTTCGGCGGGCGAAGCGCCGCGGGGCGCAGGTGAGGGAGCGCGCTGCGCCAGCGGCAGGTGGACGCTGAACGTGCTGCCGCGGCCCAGACCCTGACTCCGGGCCTCGACCGAGCCACCATGCAGCTCCGCCAGTCCCTTCACGACCGCGAGGCCGATCCCCAGCCCCCCTTCGGATCGGTCGAGCGCGCTCTTCACCTGCGAGAACATCTCGAAGATCCGTCCGATCGACGCCGGCTCGAGCCCGATCCCGTCGTCCTTGACGGAGACGGTGACCCTCTGCTGCACGACCACGGCCGTCAGGTCGATCCGTCCACCCGGGTCGGTGTATTTGGCGGCATTGATGAGCAGGTTGCCGATGAGCTGCGACATGCGCAGCGGATCCACCTCCACTTCGATCGTCTGCGGCCGCAGTTCGACCGTGAGCTGATGGCGGTGCGCCGTGAGAATGGGTTGCGCGACCTCGACGGCATTGTCGAGCACGGAAGCGAGACTCACCCGCTGCTTCTGCAGCGTGAGCGTTCCGCGCGTGATGCGGGAAACGTCGAGAAGACCGTCGAGTATCCGCCCCATGCTCTGCGCCTGCCGCTCGATGATCGTGCTCGCCCATTCCCGCATCTGTGGGTCTTCACCTTTGCTCTTGAGCAGGGCGACCGCATTGCTCACCGGGGCGAGCGGATTGCGCAGCTCATGCGCCAGGGTGGCGAGGAACTCATCTTTGCGGCGGTCGGCCTGCCGCAGCGAATCATGCGCCCCCTGCTGCTCCGAGATGTCGACGTTGGTGCCGAACCAACGAACGACATGACCGACGGTGTCGCGCACAGTAGTAATCGCGGCGCTCCAGCGCTCGAGCACGCTCGGCAGTATCTGGGGATCGAGAACCGATTGCCAGCCGGTGCCCTGCATCACCTCGGGCGTCGTCCCGGTGTATTCGTACCAGCGGGAGTTGGACCAGAGCCCCGTTCCGGTTGCGTCCGCCATCCAGCACAACGCTGGGGTGTTGTCGGCCAACACCTGGAACTGTTGCTCGCGCTCGGCAAGGGCCCGCTCCGCCTGTCTGCGGGGCGTGGCATTCTGGAACACGCGCACCACGCCATCGAGCGTCCCGCCCCTCGTGTCGAATCGGAGCGGCGCTGTCCTCGATGATGAATTCGCGTCCATCCCGGGCCAGCAGCGCGGTGTGATTGGCCAGGCCGATGATGCGACCCTCACGCAGCACGCGGGCGACCGGATTCTCGACTACCTGGCGGGTATGCTCGTGCACGATCCGGAATACCTCTTCGAGGGGCCGGCCGCGGGCTTCAGCCAACTTCCAACCGGTCATCTGCTCCGCGACCGTGTTCGTCCGCTCGATGCTCCCGAGTTGTCGGTGGCGATCACGGCGTCGCCGATGCTCGTGAAGGTCGTGCGCAGCCGCTGCTCACTGGCGAAGAGCAGCGCGCGGTCGCGCTCGGAGAGATTGCGCAGCAGCAGCACCAGCAGGATCAGCGCCAGGGCGCCAAGGCTCAAAACGCCGGCGGCGCCCCAGCGCCTGTCGGTCGCCGCTCGTTGCCTGAGGAGCTGCTCCTCCTGCGCGCGCATCGTCTCGATCTGCGCGCGGACGTCTTCCACCAAGTCGAGACCGCGGTCGGAGCGCACGAGCGCGAGTGCGGCATCGTGCTGGCCGGCAGTCCACAGCGCGATGGTCTGTCCCAGCTCCGACAGTTTCTCGGAGCTCAGTCGCCGCAATACCGTCAGCGTTTGCACCTGCTGCCGGGTGTCCTTGATCAGCTGACTGAGCGCGCCCAGCTCTCCCGCAACACGTCCCGCGGCACTGGTATAGGGGGCCAGATACCGTTGATCGCCGGTCAGCAGGTAGCCGCGCTGGCCTGCCTCAAATATAGCTGAATCTCACATCGAGTCCAACGGGCCGGCCTGAGCCCTGAATCCGCCACTACCGCCTGGCGGCGCAAGTGCCAATCGAGGCGGCGAAAGCGGCCATGAACTGGGTCAAGAAGCGCTTCGTGGCGCCATCGGTCAATGCGCCGCCGTCGTCGAGCAACTCCCTGACGTTCGAGATATAGGCTTCCGGCTGTTGCAGCACAGGCATGTCCAGGAAAACGAATGTCTGGCGGAGCGCATGGTTGGCGCCGAACGCGCCCAACTTATAGGGCGTGACACTGATGACCGCTGCGGCCTTGTGACCCCAGACGCTCTTGCCTTGCGGGCGTGACCCAACGTCGATGGCGTTCTTGAGGCACCCCGGGATGGAGCGGTTGTACTCGGGCGTCACGAAAAGTACCCCATCCACCGCGCCGATCTCGTCGCGAAATCGCCGCCACGGCGCCGGCGGCTCGCCGTCGAGGTCTTCGTTGTAGAGGGCAAGGTCGGCGATTTCCACCAGCCGCGCATCGAGGTCCGCGGGCGCGAGGTCCAGCGCGGCGCGAGCGATGCCGCGACTGAATGACTTGCGCCGCAAGCTGCCGACGATAATCGCCGCGGATCTCTTCATGGCACCTCCTGCAGAGCCATATTCGGCGCAAGAAATATGCCGAGCTCGCGGAGCTCGCACCTCAAGCGTCGCCCAGAATCTCCACCAGACGCTTTATCACTACGCTTGCCCCGGCAGCGATCAGCTGCCCTGAGGTGAAGATGGTCGAGGGCGGGCAGAGGCCGATTACTTTCATGCCGGCCGCCCGGGCGGCAGCGACACCGACGGCGGAGTCCTCGATCGCGAGGCAGTCCTCGCTGCGCGCGTCGAGCAGCCGCGCGGCATGGCGATAGACATCCGGGGCAGGCTTCGCGTGCACGACATCGTCGCGGGTTGCGATGCGGTCGCCGAATAACGGTGCCAGACCCGACGGTTCGCAGCATCTGCTCGACCAGGCGTCGCGAGGAATTCGAGGCTACACCGAGTCGCACGCCCCTCGCGGCCAACGTCCTGACCGTGAGATCAGCGCCCTCGATCAGCCTGATCTCGTGCTCGATGAGTCGGTGCGAGATGTCCTCGACCCATGCATCGGCGTGCGGTGGAAACTCGACTCCCCTCTCGGCAGCCACACGGGCCAGGTAGTCCCGATTGGCGATCCCAGCGCTTTGCGACCTGATCTCCGGCACCGTGAGCCGCACCCCGAGCTCTGCAAGCGCGACCTGCAGGGCCTTGGCGTGAATTTCCTCGCTGTCTACCAGCGTGCCGTCGCAGTCGAAGACGACATTCGTCGGAATCTGTATGGCCATATCAGAAAGTTACCAATTTGAATGCATCCGTATAAACGCATTCGAACGAGGAAGTGTCAAACTCATTGGCACGCGCTTCGCGAAAGGATTGGAACATATGATGCAGGTCCTTTGGCCTGAGATCTCCCGTGGCGTACATCCGGGGCAAGGCCTGCAGCCCGCAGGCGATCGTGCCGTACGAGGATGATGGGAGAGATGCGAACAGCGTCATCGATTGGATCTCGAGGCAACAGTGGAGCGATGGCCAGGTAGGCATGATGGGCGGTAGTTACGATGGCTTCACGCAGTGGGCCGCCGCGATGCTGGCGAACGGGCACCTGAAGACGATAGTACCGGTGGTGCCGAACAATCCGGGCAACGGTCTGCCCCTGCAGAACAACGTATTCCTCCTTCCCAACTACGCATGGATCTACTACACCACCGACAACAAGACCCTCGATGACACGACCTATGACGATCCTCGTTGGGCAGCGCTGCCGATGCGGTGGTATCGAAGCGGACGATCCTATTACGATGTCGACGCGGTAGCCGGAGTCGCGAATCCGTGGCTGCACAGGTGGCTGCAACATCCGGGCAGCACATGAGCCCCTATCGCAGCGACTATGCCCGGATCAGGTATCGATCCAGCGGCGCAGATCGACACCTGGAAACTGACTTTCGATTGGTTCGACTTCGTGATTCGTGGCAAGCCGCGACCGGCGCTGGTGCGCGACCGCGTGAACTACGAGGTGATGGGAGAGAATGAATGGCGTCACGCGTCTTCGCTGGATGCCATGGGCACGCCTGAGCGCTATTACCTCACGACCACCCACGCAGAGAACGGCTTCTATCTGCTCACGACGACGGCCCCGCGACGGGTGGGCGCCTTGCACCAGGAGGTGAATCTCGCCGACCGGACGACGATGAACAACGATTCCTATCCGGGCGTCATCCGCGGCAGGAAGCCTGACCTCTCCAATGGATTTACCTTCCTTACACTGCCCTTCCCCGGTCCGAGGAAGTGAGTGGTTTGGATGGCAGCGTTCACCTGCGGGTGAACAAGCGTGATCTCGATATCGGGCTCGCCCTGTACGAGATGTCACCCGACGGTCAGCTCTTTCAGCTCACTTACTACACTGAGCGCGCCAGCTACGCTGCTGACATGAGCACCCGACACTTGCTCACGCCGGGCAAAGAAGCAGTGATTCCTTTCAGGCAGGATTATCTTTTCAGCCGCTGGATCACCAAGGGGAGCCGTCTCCTGCTCACGGTGAACGTGAACAAGAATACTTTCGCCGAGATAAACTATGGAACCGGAAAAGACGTTGGCACCGAGAGCGTCCAGGACGCAGGCGCGCCGATCCGTCTCAGGCTGCCCGGGCGTCGGCCGCGAACTCGCATTCCGCAGCGTCGCCACCGCGCGAGAACGCGGTACCCCAAAACCAGGCGGCCAGGAAGGAAATCACAGGCCACGCAACGAGCGTCAGTAGCATTGTCATACTCGTACCTCGCACTTCATGGGAGAAAGGCTACGCGGGGCCGGGTGACATCTCCATTCGCAGTGCGGTTCTATTGCGGTGACATTCGGCACCGCCGCCAGCTCGCATTCCACGGGGTCGTCACCGCGAGAGATCACAGTGCCCCAAAACCAGGCGGACAGGAAGGAGACGGGGACCCATGCAAAAAGCGTGAACAGCACTGTCATAGTCATACCTCGCATCGCATGGGAGATAGGTTAGCGGGCGAGTGGTGACATCTCCATTCGCGACCCGGTTCGAAACCGGTCTCATTGAGCGCGTGCAGCTAGGAAATGACGTCGCTGGGCGAAGTGATGAGTACGCAAATACAGCGCGTTTCACTCCACACGTGCTTATCGGCTGTTCCGGGCTCTTCCCGGTTGTAGTCTCCCGGATGGAGCTTGCGATCCTCTACCCAAAGCTCACCATTCAGCAGAAACAATTCTTCCACTCCGGCATGGAGGTGAGGCGGATACGCAGTGTCGGGCGCCAGGCGCACCAGCATGCTGACGCGGTCGCGCTGCGTATCGGTTGCCAGCAGCTTGCAGGAGATGCCGGGCGCAACGATTTCCCATTCGGGTTCGCGCCACGCGAGGACTTCGGGCAGCACCGATTCTTCGCCGGCCTCCTCACCGAGGCGCTGTTGCAGGCGGGACCACATCGAGTCCGGCGATCGGAGAATGTCCTTAGGCAGGGAATTGAAGGAGTCGGCCACTGAAGAAAGCGAGCGCAGCGCTTCCCTGCATTCGGAGCAGCTCGTGAAATGCTCTTCCACGAGGCGTGTCTCACTGGAGGCAAGGTGCCGAGGATGTAGAGGGGAATCAGCTCGGCCCTGTTGCAACGGTGTTCTGTGTTCGCGCTCATGGTTGTCGCCCCTCCCGGGCAGATAGGGCTTGGCGAAGCTTCTCCAGCCCCGAGCGGATGCGCGTCTTGACCGTACCGAGCGGCTGCTTCAGCCGCGCAGCAACTTCGGGTAGCTCAGCTCCAGGAAGAAGGCGGTTTCGATCGCTTCACGCTCGGCCGCCGTGAGGATGGACTGAAACTTGTGGCCCTTTTCGATGATTGCCGGCAGGCCCCTGATTTCCTTCGCGAAGGCTTCCGATTGTTGCGGCTCGATGCTGACGGCATCGTCGGCGAACAACTCCTTTTGCGCGTCCTCGAATTTTCCTTTGCTCATCAGTTCCGCGAGGCGCTTGGCGATTTGCTGCGTTGACATCATGGCGAGGCTTCTCCTGTCCGGTTTGAGGGTCGCGGCGCGATGAGCACGGGAACGACACTTCGAGCTTAGTTCCGCGCATCGGCCGTGACAATGTCGCGCCACCAGCGCAAGACACGTTCCTTGCCCCGTTCTCGATCCAACATATGGAATTGTCGATGCGCGCGCGCAACGCAGGGTCCCCGGTTTGGCTGTGCTCACGCCGGTGCCAATGCGGCGGCCCATTCGGGACACTCTGGATCGGTGTGCCGGCTCGATTCGGTGGTCAGCAATGTGGCTGCGACGACACAATTGGTGCTCGGCGCATGAGCGACGGCTGCAGCTCAAGGCCCCGACCGGCCAGCATCAGCCTCCGTTGCCATCAAAGAACGGCCCCGCGGAAGCGGGGCCGGAAGTCGATTTCCGAGGTCTGGATCAGAGGAAATTGTATTTCAGATTGAGGTAGAAGGTCCGTAGGATCGGGTCCGAGTACACCGGGTTGTAACCCGCGGGCCAGTTGCCGAGCTGGTTGGAGAACGGCGGATTCCGGTTGAACAGGTTACGAATTCCTACCAGCACGGTCAGCGGCATGATTGGCTTGTAGGAGAGATAGGTATCCCACGTCGAATCAGTACTCACGTTTCTCGGATTGCGATTGGCGTCGACGTTCTGGTCGATGTACTGCGACATGAGGCGATTCGTGAGCCCCGCGCCCCATCTGGCTCCCGGGCTCGTCCAGTTCACCTGTAGAGTGTGCTGCCAGCGCAGCGCGGGCTGATTGCCACCGTTGTACCAACCCACGAGGTTCAGCACGGGGCCACCCGTATACTCCTGCAGGTGGTACTGGGTGATCGCAGTGCCCTCCAGATCCTCGTTGAAGGTTCCGATCGACGTGTGCTGCAGATAGTTCACGCTCAGATCGACACCGTCGGTGCTGATGAACCCGGTATTGGTCGAGTCATGAAGAATGTAGCCGCAGGTCGCCGCCGTATACGGAGTGCAATCGGAACCCAGATCGATCGAATCGGTGAGCGACCCGGAGGAGTTCAGTACGTAGTAGCTGGCGAACGCCGTCGGATTGGCATAGACGGCCGTATCCGGAATGGTTCCAATGGGTTGCTTGACGAGGATCCGGTAGTAATCGAGCGTAATGCCCATGTTCCGTATCGGCTCGACGACGATCCCGAAATCGAAATTCTGCGATGTCTCCGGGTTCAGCCTCCGGTTGCCACCATCCAGCCTCAGTCCCTGGTTGTCGCAGGCCGACTCGGTGAACTCCGTGCTGTTGAAGTTGCCCGACGCCAGCTCCGCCGCGCACACCGGATTCCCGTAGCCCGATGTGTGCGACCCGATACCCACCGAACTGCTCGAAGCGCCGAGGACCGATGGCTGATACAGATCGAACAGCGTCGGCGCACGAAAGCCCGTGGATGCGGACCCGCGGAACGTCACGTAGTGAGACGGCTGATAGCGTACCTGCAGCTTTCCGTTGGTGGTCTGGCCGAAGTCGCTGTACCGGTCCTGCCGAGCGGACAGATCAACGTCGAGCTTCGAGGACATCGGCACGTCCAATTCCATATAGACGGCCTGGGTGGTGCGGCTGCCCTCTATGAGCTGCTGATTGTAAGCAGTCGCGGCCGCCAGGGGGATGGCCAATGGTGTCGTAGCGTAATCGAAGCGCTCGCCGCCAAAGTTGAGGCCAACGGCCACTGTCGCCGGAGTCCCCGCGTTGAAGGCATCGCCCAGCTCATGGGTCGCATGGCCGTCGACGTTCCAGAACTTGTCTTTGCTATAGCTGAGCGCGCCATTCATGTAGGAGCTGTTGATCAGGGCCTGCCCGGCCGCACTTTCCGGTCCGAAGGGGTTGATCAGATTACTGAGGTTGCCGTCAGCCTGGTAGAACAGCGCCTCATCCGCCTCGCCCGCCTGCACATTCTGCGTGTCCTTGTTTTCGCTGTAATTGAGATTCGCGGTGTAATCCCATCCGAAATTCGTGCCGGAAAACGTCAACAAAATACGTTGCGCGCCATTGACATTGTTGAAATAGCGATTGTTGTTCGGATCGCTCCAGTCCACTGTGATGGGGTCCGTCAGATCCGGCGCGGTGCAGGACCCGCCCGGGCCTTCATAGCATGTCAACTGCGATGCGGTCGGGAAATAGGTCGGATCATCCTGCCGCGTCATCTGGAACGAATAGAAATTGGCGCCGCCCCAGTCGATCACCGTGGAGCGGGTGTAGAAATACTGCAGGCGTAACAGGTTGTTATCCGGGAGTGCCTTGCTGAAGGACACCATCCCGGATGCCTCGTCCGACTCCGGAATCATGTCGGTTGCCGCGGAATACTCGTATAGGCATTGATTGTTCTGCCTGCTCAGATACAACGGATCGCCCGCGCAGGCCGGATACCCCACCTGCCAGATATTGCCGACGTGATCGATGACGGACCCGGGCCAGGTTCCAATGCCGTTCGTATTGTCGAGACCTTCCGGAATGTTGATACCCGTTGCGGAAAACGACCGTTGCTGCGCCTTCAGCTCGTTCTGCCTGCTGTAGCTTCCGGTGACCATGAAGTTATAGCCATCGCTCGCCAGATCGCCATGCCCGAAGATGAAATTCGCGTCGCCAGAGCTTGCACCTGCTTCCTGCGGACGGTTGAGATCGATCTGTACGTTGCCTCCCTGGTAGTTCTTATTGGTGACGAAGTTCACCACGCCGGCGATCGCATCCGAGCCATAGAGCGACGAGGCGCCGTCGCGCAGCACCTGCACGTCAGCGATCGCCGAGAACGGCACGCCGCTGATGTCGACTCCCCGGCCATTGAAGGCGTTGGGAGCCAACCGCTGGCCGTCGAGCAGCACCAGCGTGCGTTCAGCCTGCAGGTCGCGCAAGTTGACGTAAGAGCCTCCGCCGGTAAACTCACTGACGGATTGTGCGATGTTGAACGGCGACGGTACGTTGGCGGTGATCTGGTCGATCGCCTGTTCAACAGTAGTTATGCCCTGAGCCTTCAGGGCGTCCGCCTTCACGATAGTGATGGGCTCGGCGGTTTCGGCCGCCGGCCGCGCAATCAGGGTGCCCGTAACCACGATCGTCTGCAGTACGGGGGCGGGAGCGGTGTTATCGGCGGGCGCCGGAACGATTGTCGCTTGCGCGAGCAGGAGGGGCTTCTTGGCCGCTGCCGTCTTCGCGACTGCGGTCTTGGGGGCAGCCACCCTGGCAGTTTCTTTGGCGGCAGCCACCTGCTGGGCGTTGGCCGCAATGCCACCCGCCGAACAGCAGGCGAGCAACACGATAGCGAGCGCACACTTGATCGACCTGCGCACGCCTGGAGACCCGACCCATTCCCCGAACATTCTTTTCATAGTGATCTACCCCCGATAGTTGGCACCAGAGTCCGGCGGCAAGGCTATCGAGTTCAACACAGCGGCCGCAATACAACGGGCGCGAGCGGGACATCCAAGTGCATGAGCGGCGCCCATTCTTCACCACAGGGTACTTTGAGCACCCAACATCACGACTGTGTGCGCGGCGCCACAGCCAGTCGGACGGGAGTAGTCGCCGAAGTCGTGCGCACGACACCTCCCGCTGCGGTGCGATTTGGCGCCGCTCATGCATCCTCAGTCGCGCTTCGGACTCAGATTGTTGTCGGAATCCAGCGAGCTTCAATACCGTACCGAGGTTCTTTCTGCTGGAGTCGGCCGTTGTACCTGCTGGATCACATAGCTCAACACCGGGCGCCGCTGGTGTTTCGTCAGAGCAGCGGAGCGCTATGGCAGCTCCCGGGCGCGGCAGAATTTGCGCAGCGGCTGACGCAATGTCCTTTGCGCTATGTTCTGGCCGACGATCTGGTGCGGATCTGCATGGAGCTTGCCTATTCCGAAGGCGACGAGTTGTCGAGCTGTCTGGATCTGGTCCGCTTCCCCGCCGAGCAAATATGGCTGGAATGGAATGAGCCGGCGAGGCACACGGAATTGGTGCGCGCCCTGCCTGAGTGTGCGGTAGCGCCCGCTGCGTGTGTGCGTGCAGGATTATGGATAACGGCGAATCCAAGCGGCCGCGGGGCGGTCATGCGTACTTTCTGGCTGCCGTGCGCCGAGCCGCGCGAGCCGGTACTCGCGGCCGGGGAAACGATCATCGATCTCGACAGCGAGCCGACATGTGCGAATGACATCACTATGCTTCTCGACGGCGCCGTCGTCGGCGTGCGCGACCCGGTGAACCCGCAGGTCGACACGCTACTGCACTGTGCCGGCTTTCGATTGGATCCCGGCTGGCGCCGCTATTACTCGAGCGTGCTGCGAACGGATGCGATGCGTGATCTCGTGATCGCCCACACCCTGAGTAGCGTGGCGTTCGACGTGCCATGGGTGCTGGCGCTATTCATGCTGATGTGCTTGCAGTCGGGATTGGAGCATCGCGCCGTATCTGCGGCGCGGCTCAATATCAAGCGGGCACGCCTCGGGCACACCGCGTTGCTCGATCACATCGCGGTCTCCTGTCCGTTGCTGAGCAGGGCACAGCCCGCTGCCGGCACCATGGCCGAAAGTCTGCGCCAGGGACCGCGCCTGCACCACGTGCGCGGACATCTGGTGCGCCGCGACGATTCGATCTTCTGGCGCCGGCCCCATTGGCGGGGGCACATGCGTCTCGGCCACGTTCGCAGCCGCACCGTGAAGCTGCGGGCATTCTGAGTATCGGACGCCAATCGGCTGCAGGCCGAGAAGCACGCGACACGGCATCAAAGGAGAAAGGGAGCGAGGCGGTCACGATAGCGCCGGCTCAGGTTGAGTCGTGTACCGCGCCGCATGATCAGCTCGCAATCGCCGTGAAACAGCGGATGCACCTGCGCGATGTGCTCGATATTGACCAGCGTGGACCGATGTACCCGCACGAACAGGGTCTGATCCAGCCTCTGCTCCAGCTCTCGCATCGACTGCCGGTAGGTATAGCATTGACCCCGGGCATGAATCTTTACGTGTCTGCCCGCGGCCTGTGCGAACTCGATCTCGCGCATTGCGAGCACCTGGACGTTGCCACGGTCGAAGAGCAGCAAGCGATTATTGCTGCCGCCCCGCACCGGCTCCTGGGCCGCGCTTTTCTCGGTAACCGCGGCGGCGGCAGGCGATAGGAGTGTTTTGGCGCGCGTAATGGCCCGGGCAAAGCGCTGCTTGTCGAATGGCTTGAGCAGATAATCCACGGCGCCCACCCCAAAGGCGTCCAGGGCGTGTTCCGCGCGCGCGGTGACGAAGATCACGTATGGATTGAGGCCCTGCGCCGCGAGCAGCGACACCAGCGCGAAACCATCGAGCTCGGGCATCCGAATATCGAGCAAAAGCAAGCGCGGCGCGAGCCCGGGGGCCTGTTTGGCGGCCGCCGTCGCGGAGTCGAACACGCCGACGACTTTGATTTGCGGGTCATGGCGCAGCAGGTGCAGCAGATGTCTCCGTGCCAGCGGCTCATCGTCCACGATGAAGGCCGGAATGGTGCTCATGGCGGCACCGCGGCGGACCGTTCGCCACCAACATGAGGCCGCAGGGGCAGGCGCAAAACGGCGGTGGTATCGCCTCGCTCTCCGGGCCCGACAGTGAGTTGCGCTTGGCCGCCATAGGCCGCATGCAGTCGCAGGGCGACGTTCGAGAGGCCGCGGCCGTAGTTGCGTGGTACCAGGGGCGCGGTCAGCCCGGGCCCGCTGTTGCAGACAATAAATTGCAGTTGCGTCGGCACGACGCTGACCACTACGCGCAGCACCAGTGGCTCTGCGCCCCCTCCCCTGCCATGCTCGATCGCGTTTTCAGCCAAAGGTTGCAGCAGCAACGAGGGTACGGAGAGCTCGAGCGCGGCGGAGCTGACATCGAAGCTCACAGTCAGTTGCTCGGAGAAGCGCACGCGTTGCACTTCGAGGTACGCCTCGAGCCCCGCGAGCTCCGTGGCGACACTGACCCAGGGTGTATGACTGGTCTCCAGAGCGTGCCGCAGAAAGTCGCCGAGACGTGCCACCATCGCGGCCGCGTCAGCGGGGCTCTCGTCGATGAGACGCATGATGGCATGTAGGGAATTGAAGAGAAAGTGTGGCTGCAGCTGCGCAGACAACATCGAAAGGCGTGCTTCGGCACAATCAGCGCTGAGTCGTGTTGCCAGTACCGCTTCGCGCTGGCTGCGTTCGGCAAATTTCACCAGAGCGATGGCACCCAGTCCCATGAGATACGGTGGCAGGAAGAAACAGAGCGGACCGCCCCAGGGCCCGATGGTCCATGGATGCTCGAACTCCGCCAGAGAGTCCCACATGTCCGAGACGTGTCCATCGACAAATCCCGTCACCAGCCCTCCGGCAACCCGTGAGGAGAGGGCTACGGTAAGCGCAATCGGCACGTTGATGAGCACGATACGCACGCGAGCCGTGAAGCGCTCGTTCCATCCTATCGCGAGCGTCACGCGGTAGGCGCCGGCGGCCAACAGAAACATCGCGCAATACTCGAGTACCCGAGCAGGCGTACTCATGAAGTAATAGCCACCGTCGAAGGTTCTGCCACTCAGAGGCAGCGCCCAGAGCACGCTCGATCCGCCCGCGATCAGCCAGCACAGCCCGCCGGCCACCCAGATCAGTCGCCACTCGCTCCACTGGACGCCTGGCAGTGCAAGCACGGCTTCGGAACCTGCGCCAGAACGCACCATGGTCGTATTGTAGAGCTTAGTGCGCAAAAGAGAACTCTTGGTGCGCGAACGGGACTTTTACCTGCGCCAACGGAGCTCGCCCCCAGCCCTGTAATCTGTCAAATCAATCAAATCCAAGGGCCGCGCCTGAGTCGGTTCCTGCGTCTGCGCCCATCGTTGGAAGCCGCGTTGTTCTTCCATTACCGATGAGCTGTATCGCCGCCCGTCTTTTTCACCGGCTTCGCTGACGTCGCGGATAAAAGCTATTCCAACCGATCCAGCCATGCTCGAGCACACGGAAGGCGCCATGTGGACGCGCCTATCCTTTTCTCCCGATTACCCACCCGCGAGGAAGCTGAGCACGGCGCGGTTGAACAATGCAGGGTCCTCCCACATTGCGTAGTGGTCGGCGTTGGGAAAGATCAACTCCGAGGCGTCGGGAATCGTCAGCGCCATCATATCGGTATCCGAACGTTTGATGTACGCCTCGCGGTCGCCATCGGCGATCCACACCGGCACGCGAATCGCACGCAGATCGGCCGGCGAGTAGTTCGGTTCGCTCTGCCACAAGTGCTGGACCCGGGAGTCGAGCTGTCGCCACGAGCCGGGTGTCGGTGATTCCGCATGGTAGCGCGCTTCGCACCAGCGATCGGAGGCCTTGCTGTGCGCGGCGGCGACCGGATCCGTGGGAGTCGCAAAAATTTCGGCTGCGAAGCTGGAATTGGCGCCATAGGCGAAGACACTCGTGATGCGGTCGGGATGATGCATCGCCAGGTCGAGGCCAATGATGCCGCCATCGCTGAAGCCGACGATGGCGGCGCGGCGGATGCCGAGATGGTCCATGGTGCCGATCATGTCTTCCGCGAACAGATGGTAATTGAGTGCCCGCGGCGAGCAGGAGCTGCGGCCCTGGCAGCGGGTGTCGATGACGATCGCGCGATAGCCATGCCGGACCAACACCGGAACCAGCAGGCTCCAGTCGTCCGCGGGATCTTCACCGCCTTCGAGTAGGATCACCGGCCGCCCGGTTCCGAAGACGCCGTACCAGATCCTCACGCCGTTCACCGGTGCGTAGCCGCTCACCGTCGACCTGGGCAGGTTCGGCGGCAACGGCAGTTGCATCGACCAATGGGCCAGCGCGCTGCCGGGGGCTAACGACAGCAGGATCGCGCGAAGGGCGACGGATGCGCTCCTGCATGCAAGCTGCCATCGCGCCGCAAGGCGCACCTCTGCGCTTCTTATAGCATCACGCGTGCTTACTGAATCCGCGAATAGATTACCCATAAATTTTATGCTGCCGCCGGGAGTGGGTCCAATCAGGGGAAATCGTCCGGGCTCCCGGCAGGTGCACGAAGCGGGCAATGCTGAACCTATCTACGCCCTGCGTTCCGGCGGCCAGGTCCGCCGGACCTGGACCTGGGCGCTGTGAGGGACGCTAGTCGCTCGCTGGCGTGCGCAGTCAGGCGCTGAGTCAGCGGCCCGAGAACGAGCTCGGACAACCCCTCTGCACGCGCCTGAGTATGGGCGGCGGCGACCGCATCCGGTAAGGCTCGAGCCATTTGCGTTAACATGCCGATGATCTGCTCCTCATCCAGAGCACAGCTTCGCGCCAGGGTTCGCCAATCGGCCGCGGTCACGAGGGCGAAGTCGTAATGCTCGCCGATCCTCATCGAGACACGTTGTGCAATCAGGTCCGAGTACGGCAGCTGGCTGGACAAATCATAGAGGGGCGCGAGCCGTATCTCATCTCCCGCGCCAATCAGGAATGAATAGTTCTTTGCATGCGCGTCGGTTCCCCCGATCAGCCAATTGAACATGTTTGCTTTGAGGAACCGTTCCACATCAACCTCAGGACTGGCGCTCACCCGCCGGATGAGGGTCGTGATCTGCGCAATGCCAGGACCACCGTCCTCTTGATACTTCTGTGTTGGCATCAAGCCCAGGGCCTGGCACGTATCCTCTTGATGGATTCGTCGGAATAATCGGGTTCCCGGCGCTGGCGGCAGTCTGTCGTAGCGTTCAACCACTATGTACGGCTGATCGAGCATGAGCACGAAAGATCGGGCTGCGGGCATCTCCAGCCGGCTCGCGATGTCCTGGCATAGATGTTCGTTTTCGACCAGGCCATCAAAACCCGGAATACAGGGTTTGATGATGTGGGTGGTCGGAGTACGTCCCGCGGGGACACCCCATCGATTTTTCTGGCGGTCCCAATAGAAGGCTGTCTTGGCCTGCGCTCCTGGCAGACTCATCTTGCCGGGGTCCGTGGGTCGTCGTACGGCCGAGATATCAGCTCGCAGCTGGATCAGGCGCTCGCGGAGCTCATCTACATCCATCCACGCGATGACGGGGCGTTGCTGCGATTGAATTTCTGCGCCCCGCTCCGGCGGAATAAACTGGGCAGCACCTGGAACATCGGCACCGACGTGCGTCAGGAGTTTGAAGGGATTGCCAGCTGAGACGTGATACTGCTGTGCCCAGCGTTGCAGCACGTTGGGATTCTCTGGCAAGAGATTCCACAGGTAGGTCCATACGGATTTATGGGCATACGTGATCTCAGCCAGTGGCATGTTGACGGAGAGGGAGTGGCTTTGCGGCGACTCTCGCCAAGCCTTCTCATAACTGAGAGAAAGGCGACCGGACTTGTCGGCGACAACGCGTCCAGCAACCTCGCCCTCGATGAGGATCAGGAGCTCGCTCACTTGCGCTCGGACCGCTGCAGTTGACGGAAAACCTCGTCAAGCCTTGATGGCTCCGAGACTTGGCTACCTCTGCTTGATGAGGGCAGCCTCTCATCGCCTAAGGATGCCCGCAGACCGAGCGCGGGCAAGGCTTTCAGGACCAAGCCCAGCTCCGCTTTCGGGTTGCCGGCCTCCAGGCGTATGACCCACTTTCGCTCGACTCCTAGTTGCGCCGCGAGTGCGCTTTGGGAGAGGCCCCTTTCCTGCCGCTTCAGCCGGACCGCTCTTCCGAGCTGTTCGGGATTTTGCAAGTTAATGTCCTTCATAAGGGACATTATGCGGTATGTCCCAAGTAACGTACATATCCTTTACGAGAGACGTACCATGTATGTCCTTTACAGCGGACATCAGCCTATTTGACGCACAAACTGAGCTACTGCGATCTAGCGGCCATGATGGCGGAGCGCGATCGCCTGGATGCCTACGAGAAAGAGCGCTCTCGCGTCGCAGCCGCTGTGGCGGCCAACTTCGAGGCGGCTCCGGAAGCGCGTAGCGGCATTGGCCTGGATGGTGACGAGGGCCGCTCGCTCGAGCAAGAGGCTACGAGATTTTCGAGGCGACTGAATTTCCGTGAAGTGGACCTGACGCAGCAGGCCGCCGTCGATCAGGCAGTGCAGTGCGCGGTAAAGACCTTCGGGTGCTGCACGGGATCGTCAACAACGCGGCCGTTTGCAACACCGGCAAGCGTCTCGAAGATTTGTCGGACGCAGAGTGGGAAGCGACATTCAATATCAATGTCACCGGAATTCTCCGGGTCGGTCGCGCCGCGTTGCCGGTGCTGCGCCGCTCAAGCGGCGGCATCGTCAATATTTCCTCGGTGCATGCCATCGCCACGGCCGTAGGGCATGCAGCGCACGCGGCCAGCAAGGGGGCCGTGCTGGCACTGTCGCGACAGCTGGCGATCGAGTACGCGGCGGATCGGATTCGGGTCAACGCTTTGATCGTCGGGGCGGTGGATACCCGGATGTCGAGACCTGCTTTCGAGGCGCATGGGGGGCCTGAAGCCTTGGGGCTGTCATTCAGTCGCGAGGCACTCCCGCGTGTGGGGACCCCTGCTGAAATCGCTTCGGTCATCGCGTTTTTGTTATCCGATGCTTCCGCATTCATCAATGCGAGTGGTCTGGTCGCGGACGGCGGGCTGCTCGCAAAGATTCTGTAGCAGCCGCACTCGGAGCCTGCGCTCCGTGTGAGAAGTCGAAGAGGTCGAACAGATCGCCGATCGCCGGACTGTTGAGCGGCACATACGGGTTGCCCGAGGCCGTTACGGGATTGGGGAAATTGTCGCGACTGCGGTGCGATACCGAGGGCAAGCGCCAGTTGCGCTCGATGAATTTTAGAATCGAGACGTGATCCGTATACACGTGGGAGATGTACCCGCGCTTCGCGTACGGGGAGATTACGAGCAGCGGAATACGCGTCCCGTCGCCGAAGAAGTCGAGTTGCTGGACGTAACCCGAATCGTAGAAGCCGCCGCCCTCATCGAAGGTGATGAAGATGGCGGTGTTCTTCGCATAGGGCGAGGCTTGAACCTGGTTCACGATCTTCTGCACGAATCCTTCGAACAGATCAAGCTTGGATGACTGCGGATGGCCGTCGGTGTAGCCGCTCGGCTTCACGATGGACACGGCCGGCAGCGTGCCGTTCCTGATATCGGAGTACAGGTTCACGGAGTCCTGGATATGCGCCGCAACCTCCTCCGGGTGCGCCATGATCGACGTGTCGTACTGGAAGGGATTGCAGATGTTGCAGTACTCGTCCGCTTTCGGACCGGGAGTACCGAAATTGTGCTGGTATGGATCGTCGATGTAGTTGTTCCACTGATCTCCGTAGTACTTCCAGGAGATGCCGTGAGCGTTCATGTCGTCACCGATACTCGGCGTCGATGACGGCGGAATGGTGAACGGCGTGTTGGCCGGATTGTGATCGGTAAAGGCGTTTTTGCCGTTGCCGAAATAGCCCGGGTTATAGTTGTTCACCAGATAATAGTGGCCCGGCATGCAACGCGGATCGATCGGCCGCGGCAGGTGCGCCAGATAATCGACGATCGGCCCTACGCCGGGCTGATTGGGATCGGCGCACTCCGTGTAGGAGCCACCGCCAGATACCGGGGAGCCCTTGAATGGTGGCGCGGTGCCGGCATTGTGCGAGACGCCGTAACCATCCGCGGTGTACCAGTTGTTCGTGCCGGGGGCCGGATTGGGATTTTCGATCTCGTGGACGAGGCCTGCATCCGGTGTGCGCGAATAGACCTGCACACCGTTTGGAGGCACTGCCGGCTTACCGCTCGAGTCACTGAACCAGATCATGTCGGCGTGACCGAACATAATGTGATTCACGCCGGTTCCACCTGCGACCGACTGGTGGAAGTTGTCGCTCATCGCGTAAGTCTGGGCGATGCTCCTGAGGTACGGCACGTCACCTTTCTGCACATTGTAGAAACCCAGCGCCGCCGCGCCCTCGCCCGTCGTCTTGGCCCCCGGGCTGTAGTTCGTGCTGAAGCAGTTCGCAGTCGGATTCTTCGGGTCGCAGACGGGGGGCTGAGCGGCGTCATCGGCGCCGGGTCCTGTGGACACCTCCACCCAGGAGAAGAGCTTTCCGTTGCAGCCCGAAGGATTGTCCGGCGTCGACTGCGAGACACTGCAGTCGAGCTGCTGCCACATCTGATAGAAGCGGTGCAACGGGCTCTGGGAGTAGTCGTCGTAAACGAAGGTCGAGTCGTTGGTCAGCTGGTAAGGACCGGCTGGCAGCAAAGTCACCTCGGTGATGCGCCGATCCGGCTTGCCCGCGGTCTGGCCCGTACCGCCCGTGAGCAGCTCGTGGTAGTAGGAGGCCGGCAGTCCGCTCTCGGATTGTCGCGCGAGCTTCAGACTTGCCGCGCAGCTGGCGATCGGGGTACCCGAGCCACACTTATTTGGAATATAGGAGACCGTGGGGCCGCCAACGAGCGGTGCAGGTAGATGATCGCCCGGGAACTGCGCCTTCGGCGGGCTCAGCAGGAATGGATCAGTCGCACCCATGTCCGCGGCGGCGAGCTGGTGCGCCTTCTCGAAGTTGGGGCCCGGAACCGCGTTCTTGCTCGCATCCAGGGCAACGATGCCCTCGGAGAGCAGGTTATGGACCGAGACGCCGCGCTTTCGGGGCACGAAGGTCGCGAAGACGTGATCGAAGCTCCGGTTCTCGCCGATGATCACGATGACGTGCTTGATCGGGGTGGTCGTGCGCTTGTCGGCGTACGACAGCGCGCCCGTCGAGGCTTGATAGCCAGGGGTCGCCATCATCGCGATCACCGGTCCGACGGACATCTGGAGCATCGCAAGTGACCCGAGTGCCAAACGCACACGGTTTGCGAACCTGGAATGAAAACTGGGGCAGAGGGCCATGCAGATTCTCCCTGATCAGTTGTACGTCTTCGGGGACGAGACCCGAGTGGACCATCGTCGCCGTCGCATGCAGCTTTGAATACCTGAGATTGTACAGTGGCAACCCGGCACGAAAGGCTGGCCCAGTCGTCGGCCGAGCTCGAAAACTTCAGGGTGGCGGCAAGCGAGCACGCTGATCCGATGCGCTTGAGCGGCTCTTGGATTTATGGGGCCAAACGGGCACGGCAATCTTGTCCTTCCTCGCGCAGCCGCACCCGCGAGGCGGCAAAGGCCAGCACGAAGCACGCCGCGATACACCACCCGGACAGCCAGAGCATCTGTTTCGGCAGCGAGATGCCTCGATCGATGAGAGCGCCGGAAAGGCCGGGCCCGATCGCGGTCGAGAACACCATGGCCGAGACGACGATCGCCGCGGATGCCGCCGAGATTGGCGAGTCCATACACCTCCGGCCACAGAGCACCGAGCAGCGTGGACGTGAAGCCGTTGCTGATGCCGAGCAGGAACATGAAGAGATATACGCCCCACATGGGCGTTAACCAGACCGACAGCCGCGGTGGCGACGGCGAGCGGCAGGAGAAAGTACGGCAGCAGCTTCAGGCTGCCGAACCGGTCGATCAGATCGCCGCAGACCAGGCCGAAGAATACGGTCGTGACGGACATCACGGGATAGGCGGCCGCAAAAGCCAGGCGATCGTAACCGCGCAGATCGATGAGGTAGTCCTGCTCGAAGAAGATGACCGTCGAGATGACCGACGGCGCCAGGACGCCGAGAAGCAGCAGGTAGAGAATGGGGTCCCGTATCACCTCCGAGCGCGTCCAGTCGCGAGCCGTGTGCCGGTCGCGGACCTTCGCCTCCTTCGACCTCGGCACGCGCTCCACCTTCATCAGCGCGATGATGGCCGGCATGCCGGCCAGCACGATCAGCGCAGCCGAGACTATCCACGCCGTGCGCCAGCCCCCCGTGGCCCTGGCGATCAGCACGACGGCAATCGGCAGTATCGCCACTCCCGCCTGCTGGCCAGGTGCGATGAGCGCCATGGCGCGGCCTCGGTTCGCGACGAACCATCGCCCGATCTCGGTGAAGGCGGTCTCCAGCATCATGCCCAGACCAAACAGGCGCAGCAGGTAGAGCGCCAGAGTGAGCACCACGACATTGGGCGCTATGGCGATCAACACGCAAGCCAGACCCAGCGCCGGCGCGGTGAATCGAACGACCTTCCAGCCGGGCATGAGATCGAGCGTGCGCCCCAGCCATGGCAGCGTAATGGCACTTGCCATCGTGGCCAGCATGTAGACCCCGCCAAAGGCGCCGCCCGAGAGATGGAAGGTGGCGCGCAGAGCGTCGCCCGACAGGCCGATGAAGAAGCTCTGTCCGAAGGAGGAGAAAAGAGTGAGCAGGAACCCGCCGGCCAGCCAGCGGGCATTTTCACGCAGGAAATGCCATGTATCGCGTCCGAAATCGAGCATGGGCTCGCTGCAAGGTGAATATCCTGACCCGTAAGTATACGGTCTTGCAGTCGCGGCTCCGACGGTCATGGCAGCTGCCGGGCCGAGCCCGGCAGAAAATCCTCACGTCATTGAGCTGTCCGGGCACCGCGCCTCCTGTGTTGCACCATTGCGACCGCCAGGCCCACAGCCATCCAGCACCCGCCCACGATCTTGGCGTTGCCACTCATTCCCCAGATGACGACGGCGACCACCCCGAATCCGATGGCCGGTGCCAGCAGGTGGCGGACCCAGTTGCGACTGCGCCGATCCCACAGGAAATGCTTCACCACCGACGCATGCACGAATAGGAACGCGAGTGAGCGCGCCGAAGCTCACGATCGTCACGCAGCAATTCAGGCGAGTGGCAAAGAAGATGATGAGCCCCAGCGTGATCGCCGCCACGAGCAGCGTCGCCCGATCCGGAATGCCGCGCCGTGGATGCACGCGGCTCAATGCGCGCGGCAACCGACCGTCGCGCGCCATGCTGAAGAACAGCCGCGAGACCGCCGCCTGCGCGGTAAGCCCCGCGCCGATGTTTGCGAGGAAGACCCCCGCAATCGACAGGCTCGCCTTCAACCATGAGCCGCCCACGAGCGCAGCGATGTCATAGAAGGCGGCGTACGTCGGAATGCCCGAGGGAAACGCCTTGCGTCCGAGCACGAACAAAGATGCCAGATAGCTCTCGCTGATGAAGAATACCGAGGCGAGCAGCAGCGACAGCAATGTCGCCTTTGCCACGCTGGATGCGCCACCCCTGGCTTCTTCGGAAAGTGTCGAGATGGCGTCGAACCCGAGGAAATTGAGCATCCCGATCGATACGGCGCCCAGCACCACGCCGGATGCGATCCGGCCGACCGCCATGGATCGGCGCCAGAGAGAAGTGCGCGCCTCCCCTGCCGTGGATAACCGCGGCCAGCGCGAATATGAGAAAAAGCGAGACCGCCAGTACCTGCAAAGCGAGCAACGCGGCATTCGCCCGGGCGACGGATTCGATGCCCCGCAGATTGACCAGCGTATTGAGCACCAGCAATACGCCGGCCCACACCGCCAGCGGCACGCCGGGCAGCACCGCATCGATCGCCACCGCCGCCGCGATATAGATCAGCGCCGGCGCCAACAGGTAATCGAGCGTCACGGCCCAGCCCGCAAGGAATCCGGCGCTCTCTCCGAAGCTCAGCTTCGCGTAGGAGTACGCGGATCCCGACAACGGAAATTCCCGCGAGAGCGCCATGTAGGAAAGCGCGGTGAAGACGATCGCCCCGAAGCCGATGATGTACACCAGCGGCACCATCCCGGCGCTGGCGTTGTAGAGGATGCCGAAGGTGGCAAAGGGGGCGGTGGGGGAGATGTACAGCAGACCGTAGACGAGCAGATCAGCGACACTGAGAGACCGCTTGAGCTCCTGCCGGTAGCCGAATGCGGCCACCGGCCCCGCGGCGGGGCCGGCACCCGGCGCCGGCCCGATGTCTCCTGCCATGCCCATTGTCCGCGGCGAAACTCAGTAGCGCAGGCTGAAGTTGATCAACCCGTACGCGAAGATCAACCACACGGCATACAGCGCCGCGAGCCCGAGCAGCGCCTCACCGCCGCGCACCAGCCAGCCTCCGGGCCCGCACCATACTCTGGGTACCGTCTCGACCAGGATCGCCAGCGCGCCGAGGAAACCCAGTACCGAGACGCAGTAAGCGACGATCATCGGCCCATCGAGGTCCCAGCTGCCCTTGAGCAGCAGCATGACTATGAGCGCCCAACTCGCCACCATGGCAAGAAGCAGCACGGCACCGACCCGGGAGGCCACGCGCAGGCGTTTTCGTTCCGGCGACAGCATCAGGCCAGCCTTGAACCGGCGCCGCGTCACCCAGCCGGCCGGCCAGAGGATGATGGTCAGCAGCAGTGTCACGCAGAAGGCGGACATCATCCATATCATGTCGCCGGTCTGCCTGAGGCCGTGAGCACGCTGAAATATCAGGACCGGCAGGAAATCGTCGGAAATCCAATAGAGGATCCGTCCTTTGGGATCCGCGACGAACTTGAGATGCGTCTGTCCGCCGACCTCGCGATAAGTGAGCGGGCCGACCTCGCGCCAGCGCAGCGGCGTGCCACTGAGATCCGTGAGCGCGGCCACCCGCAGCGTGCCATCCGGCGAGGCCGCCACTTTCGTCTGCAGGAAGCTGTTGATGATGCTCAGCGCGCTCGTGATTCGCCGCGAGGACTCATACCATCCAGCCACCCGGGCCGCATCGACCTGCGGATGGGCGACAGTGGGCTCGCGTGGCGCAGAATGCGGGAAGTAGCGATCGAGAAACGCCCTGAACACAGCCGTGCGCGCACTGTCGGAAGCCCCGTCGCTGCCCGCACTGTTGAAGGACATGAAGATGCCGACGTTGCGATCGAGGAGCAGGTGCAGGTCCGAATGGAACCAGTTGGTATCTCCCGCATGCCCGATGATGCGCAGCCCGTTGCGGTTCTCCTGGTAGAACCCGAGATCGAAGCCGTTCATTCCCGGCGCCATGCGGGACTGTGGCGAGTGCATCAGCGCCAGCGTCTGCGCGTCGAGTATCGGCGTGCCGCCATCGCTCCCATCACCGAGTTGCGCAATCATGAACCGAGCCATATCGGCAGCGGTGGCGGAGACCGAGCCGGCGGGAGCGATTTCGACGATCTCGAAAGGCTTCGACTTGCCATCCGACGCCTGCGCATACCCCTGCGACATGTCGGGTGCCAGCGCGGGCGGCAGAGGCTGCACGAATGTCGAGTGTTGCATGCCCAGTGGCTGGTAGATGTGATTCGCCACGTACTGCTCGAAGGGCTCACCGGAAAGCCGCTGCACGATATACGCGGCGAGAGTCGCCCCGTAGT
Organism: uncultured Pseudomonadota bacterium; assembly: GCA_963726045.1. Taxonomy (GTDB): domain Bacteria; phylum Pseudomonadota; class Gammaproteobacteria; order Steroidobacterales; family Steroidobacteraceae; genus 13-2-20CM-66-19. The sequence continues at coordinate 218,153 of CAVSAZ010000003.1, read as the reverse complement.
TGGAATAGGCCACGACCTTTCCCGGCGGGAAGATGCGCGTTGGGATGTGATTCACCAGATAGTCGCGCAAGGGGATGAGCTGCCCCGGCTTTTGCAGGAACGACTGCGAGATCGTGTCCTCGAAGCCGGCCGTATGCGTCATCAGATCCCGCATGGTGATCGGCTGGCCGAACTTGTCGGGGATGCGGAAATCGATGTAGTCGTTCACGTTGCGATCGAGGTTGATCTTGCCGGCCTGCACCAGCTGCATCACCGCCGTCCACGTGAACAGCTTCGAGATCGAGCCCACCCTGAAGAGCGTTCGATCCGGCAAGACCAGGGCGCGCGTTTTTACGTCGGAGAAGCCGTAGCCCTTCGCGAAGAGCAGCTTGCCGTCCGCTACCACGGCGATAGTGGCGCCCGCGATATTTCCGCGATCGATGGCGTACGGCATCATGCCGTCGAAGAACGTGGCCACGTCGTCACGGGTGAAAGCGTGAGGCCCGGTATCCCCGGGGGCCATCGCCGTCGTCGATGAGGCTGCCGGCGACGTTTGACTCACGCTTGGCGCCGGGCCAAGCGGAGGCGGACCGGCCGCCGCCGCAGCGGCGCCCGACACGGTGCCGACCGCTCCGGCGAGCAACGCCACGATACCCGGCAATGCCGTGAAAAGTCTGCGCAACCGACCCATTCGAACAGTCATTTCTTTTCCCCCTGGCGATCTTGTTTGGCCGAAATCGGCAAGCCCCAGTCATCGGAACAGCGGACGGTTCCGCTCTCGTACACTGCCGCGGCCGGGCGGTCGGTGTCGAGAAATACCGGCGCATCCAGGTCCACGATCTCACACAGCTGGCCGACGACGCAGGCCGGTGCAATGGCCAGTGAAGTGCCCTGCATGCAACCGACCATCACCTTCATGCCCCGGCGGCGGATCTCGTGCGCCATCTCCAGCGCCTCGGTGAGGCCACCGCACTTATCGAGCTTGATGCTGACCACGTCGAAGAGTCCGGCCACACCTTCGATATCCGCCAGCGACTGTACGCTCTCATCGGCTGCCAGCGGGATGGGCGAGCGCAGGCCGCGCAGTTCCTCCTCGCGGCCGACCTTGATCGGCTGCTCGATGAGGCTTATTTCCAGCTCGGTGAGCAGCGGCAGCAGCGCTTGCAGCGAGCTGCGCGTGAGCGCCTGATTGGCGTCGACTCCAATCCACGCGTCAGGCCGGGCCGCACGCACCGCCCGCAGGCGCGGCTCATCATCCTCCCCGGTCATCTTTACTTTCAGGCGGGGCGCCAGGGCAAAAGACCGGGCGACCTCCGCCATCTTCTGCGGCGTGCCGACGCTCACGGTGAGCGTCGTTTTCAGTGGAGCGAGCGCGTTCAGGCCCGCGGCCCGATAGGCCGGCAGACCACTCGATTTCGCCTCGAGATCCCAAAGGGCGGAGTCGAGGGCGCAGCGTGCACCGCCCGGTGGCAGCAGCCCGCGCAGTTCCTGGCGGGAGATGCCCGCCTCCAGCGCCGACCGGACTTGCTCGATCTGGGCGATCATGGTCACGGGGGTCTCACTGTGGTAGTACACGCCCGCGGCCTCCCCGTGGCCGACAGCGCCGTCCCGCGCCAGCTCCACCGCGATCACATCGCAATCAGTGAACGTATAGCCTGCGATCGCGAACGGCTCCTTCATCGGCCAGTGCTCCTCGGCCACCGTCAGCTTCAATCTCCCGTTGCCCGCCATCGACGCGTCCTCAGAAGTGCAGATCGATCGTGCCGCCTATCGTGCGCGGCTGCTGCAAGGTGATCGCCCCGCCGAAGTTGGGTGTCCCAGTGCTCGCGTAGGTCGCGAGCCCGCGGGAATCGGCGATGTTCTTGCAATACAGCTCGAACGACCAGCGCCCGTTGTCCAGGCCGGCACGCAGATCCAGTGTGTTGTAACCACCCATGTCGAAACGCGCATTGGGCACGAAGACGACAGCGCTGCCCACGATAGTCGCGCTCGAGGTGAAGTCGTTGTCGCGCGCTCCGATGTAACTCCAGGTTGCGCCGGCGAAGGCCCTGTAGTCCCCGAATGCCCTCCAGGTGTACTCGGCATCGAGCGAATTGCTCAATTTCGGTGCATACGGCAGCGGATCCCCGTTGAGGCCGCCTGCCGCAGGCGCATCCGCCGTGAGGTAGGCATCGACGTAGGCGCCGGTGAGCGTGAGATTGAGGCCCTGGAAGGGGGTGAACCCGAAGGTCCACTCGAAGCCCTTGCTGGTCGCCGTGCCGCCATTGGCATTGATGCCGAAGCTGTCGACATACTCGAACAGCTGGATCTTCTTCCAGTGAATGAGGAAGGTATCCACATCGATCGACAGACGGTTGTCGAACGCGCTGGACTTGACACCCAGCTCATAGTTGACGGTGGAGTCGGACTGATACGTACGATCGACGCCCACCGGGGTGCTCGGCGGCGGCGGCAGCGCGTTCGGGCCGCCCGGCCGGTAGCCGCTGGCGACGCGTATGTAGGCCATGGTGTTGGGAGTCACATGCCAGCGCGGCGCGATCGAGTAGAGGAAGTCGGTGCCGGTCGAGGCCCCGCCGGTTGTCGAGGGCGGACCCACCACGGCCTCGATGCCGCTGATCGACTGGTTCTCGGACTGCTTGTTCTCCGACCAGCGGCCACCGAGAGACAGGTCGAATGCCGGATTGAAGCGATAGGTGATCTGCCCGAACCCGGACCACTCGCGATAGAGCGCATCGAGGTCCACATTCTCCAGCGACGGCAGCCCGCTCGGCGCCTGGGTCGGGATGATGAACGAAGGCAGCGACTGGATGATGCTCGAGGACTCACGAGTGTAGAAAGCGCCCGCCTGCCATTCGATCGTCTGCCCCTCCGGGGAGGCAAGGCGCACCTCCTGGGTGAACTTCTTGACGTTGACGTCGTTGACCTCCGCCATCGAGGCGTTGCTGCCGGGAGGCAACAGCTCATCGATGAGCATGCCGTAGCTGAAAGGAATTCCCGAATTCAGCTCGGTCGAGGTCACGTCTTCGTACTGATCCGAATCGCTCGTCCCGTAGCTGGTGATCGAGCTCAGGCTACCCCAACCGAGCTGCCATTCGAGGTTCGCGCTGTAGACTCTGTATTTGAAGTTTGACGGCTCGTTGACAAAGCGCTGCTGGTCGTAGTTGCCAACGGACGGCTGCAGCTGATTGGCGGGCGGGGTGACGGGAGTACCGGCGGCTCCGACTACGTCGATGTCGGGCGTGCCGTCGGTGTGCAGCGTCTGTCCGAAGGCCGACAATCGGATCGAGAAATTGTCAGCCAGGTCGAGCAGGAACGACGCGCGGCCGCCCTCGCGGTAACCGGCGTTGACATCCGTCTTGCCAAGGTACGGGTCGTCGATGTAACCGGGCAGCTTCGAGTAGAAGCCGTCGAGGCGGAGTGCGGCGATGCCGGCGACCGGAATATTGACCATCCCCTTGTAGGAGGTCCCGTTGCTGCCGTGCGCCACGTCCTCATCGCCGAGCTCGAATGCGCCCGCGAAGTGGCTCGGATCGGGCGGAGCCGTGACGTACTTCAGCAGGCCGCCTTCACTGCCGGCGCCGTACAGAGTGCCCTGCGGCCCGCGCAGCACCTCGACGCGCTGCAGGTCCCAGGTATCGAAGTCCCCGGCCAGGCCGTAGCCGTTGGCGAGCGCGTTGCTCGAGCCGAACGGAACGTCGTCGATGTAGGTGGTCACCGTCGAGCCGACGCCGCCGACGTTCTCGCCGCGGATGCTCAAGCGGTCGAGGCCGGGAGCGGTCAGCTCAACCGAGAGGCCCGGCACATGGGTCTCGAGGTCGGCGAAGTCGACCAGGTGCATCGATTGCAGCGCCTGACTCGTGATCGCCGTGACCCCCATGGGCACGTTGCTCAGCTTTTCCTGGCGCTTCTGCGCGGTGACGACGACTTCCTGCAGCATCGCCGCAGTCTGCGGCTGCGCGGGCGCATCGTCCGCTTGCGCCGCCTGGCCGGCCGCGAAGGGTCGATGCCAGAACGAGCAGCACGGGCGATGGAATGCGGGATGACCTTGACATGACCATTCTCCCCCTCATAAAAAGGCAACATGGCTTCCACTTCGAATTGCGACTTATGTCAGCGGCGCGCCGCCGGGCGCGGGACGGAAGTGCAGGTCCTGATAGTCGAAGCTGAAATCCGCAAGCGGTGATACGGGCTTCATCGCGATCGACTCGATGCGCCCCTTGTCGAGTTGGAAAGTGACATAGGCGTCTTCGATGCCTCTTTCCGTCCAGTGCGCGCGGAAGGTGTCGTCGGCGACGTGCTGGAGGGGGCCGTCCATGTTTGGCGTGCGATCGAAGTTGATCCAAAGCTCATTACCGGGGCGCACCGTGATCGTCATGCTGCCGTACCACGGGTCGGTATACGTCCCCGCATAGCCCGCGGTCGGCAACGAGGACCTGTCGTTGGGCCGGTATTGCTGCGGCAGGTCCTTTAGCTTCGCCAGCGTCTGGTCGATGAGCTGCTCGTGGATCCGCTGCAGGCCGCCGACCCAATCCTGCTGCGGCTGGCCCAGATAGTAGGCCAGCAGATAGTCCACCAGCGCGCGCTTGGCGGCCCAGTCCTCGGAGTTGATATCGACCGAGAAGGCGACGTGCTTGTCCGGAATGAAATAGAGCGAGGCGAGGCCGCCGAAGACCGCGCCATCGTGCTCGACCACCGTATGGCCGTGGTCATCCTCCACGAACCAGCCCAGGGCATAATCCTGAAAGGTGGGTTCCGGCAACAGCGCGGACGCCGCCCCGAAGGCATCGGCGGGTACGACGACCACGGGGGTCCAGAGCTCTTGCACTGCCGCGGTACTGAGAAGCCGCTTGCCGTCCGGGAGCTTGCCGCCCTCTTCCCACATGGCCATCCACTTGGCCATGTCGGCTGCGCTGGCGTTGATGAAGCCGCAGGGCGCGGCAGCCTGCCCATTCAGTATTTGGGTCAGGACCCTCTCTTTGCCCATACCGCGGATCGGCCCGTCGGTGCGCCCGTGCAGCGCGACGGCATTCGCCGCCGTCGGATCGTATGACGTGCGCGAATCGGTCATTCCGAGCGGCGCGAAGATGTGGTACTCGACGAAATGCTCCCACGTCTCGCCGGAGACCGCCTGAACCAGGGCGCCGGCGACGATGTACGTGATGTTGTCGTAGGCGAATACTTCGCGGAAGCCGGTTTTGGGCGCGAGATACCGCAATGCATGCACGACATCCGCGCGGCTGCGCGTGGTTCCCGGGATGATGAGCAGATCACCCTCGCCGAGCCCGAGGCCGGTACGATGAGTGAGCAGATCGCGCACCGTCATATGCTCGGTGACGTATGGATCGTACATCCTGAAGCCGGGCAGCTTGTCCACCACGCGGTCGGTCCATTTCAGCTTGCCTTCATCGACGAGGATCGCCAACGCGGCCGAGGTGAATGCCTTGGTTTCCGAGCCTATCGGGAACGCGCTGTCGGGGGTGACCGGCGCCCGGCTGTCGATGCTGCGCACCCCATAGCCCTTCGAGACCACCGCGTTGCCATTCTGCACGATCGCGAGCGACATTCCGGGCACACCGAACGCCTGCATGGCGTGGGCAACGTATCGATCCAGGTCCGGCGGCGGCGGGCTCTCCCCGGGGCCGCCTGTGCAGCGGCCGCGATCGGCCCGGTCAGGATCAAACCGAGCGTCGCCACGACTGCGCGCGCAGCACCGGTCAAACCAGCAGCACGTCGCCCGTGAACGCTCTTCATGATGACCCCCTTGCAGGAAACACCCGCCTGGTTAAATGGTATCTGTATTCCTCCGGATGTACAATATGATAGTAAAATCACATTCCACCCTCCCCGCCATGCGCACCATCGAGAGCGTCATCAAGAAGGACTGGAAGAAGTTCACCGCCTCGGAGCAGCGGCTGGCGACCTTCTTTCTGCAGCACCTGGAGCAGCTTCCTTTCGAGACCGCGGCATCGATCGCCAAGCGCCTGGCCGTGAGTCCCATGACGGTGGGCCGCTTCCTGAAGAAGATCGGCTTCGACGATCTGCGCGGGGTGAAGGCAGCGTTGCGCGCCCGTGTCCCGGAGAGCGGCTGGCTGTCGAGTCAGATCACCAAGACCCTGTTCGATGACGCGCCGCTCAATGCAAAGATCAAAGCGCTGACCGATGCGCATCGCCTGCCCCTGACGGCCGAATGGCCGCGGATCGTGTCGTTGCTCGCCACCGCCAGCAAGGTCAACGTCGCGAGCTTCCAGCTCGGGCGCTTCCTGGGGCTCGGGTTTGCCTCCGCCCTGCATACCATGCGCACCAACGTCCAGTTCTCGGACGGCAGCGATGGCGCCTACATCGACGCGCTGCTCGACAGCGACCCCGGGAGCTGCATCGTGCTCCTGGACTGGCAGCGCTATTCGCAGCACTTCCGTCTGCTCGCCGAGGAAGCCGCCGCGCGCAGGATCACGGCCGTGATCATTACCGACACCTACTGCCACTGGGCGCGTGAGATGACCGACCACGTGCTGATGTTGGAGACAGGTTTCGACTCCTCCTGGGAGCGCCTCAGCATCGCGCAGACACTTCTCGAGTTGTTGCTGGTGGATGTCGCCAAACGGCTGAAGGGGCGCAAGGAGCGCTATGAGGCGATCCACGAGCTGCGCAAGAAGTTCGTCGGGTTCAGCGGCCCCGAGAATCCTCCATGACCGGCTCGCAACCTGACATCGTGGTCATCGGCGCGGGAATTGCCGGCGCCTCCGTGGCGGCCGAGCTCGCGCGCAGCCACCGGGTGGTGGTGCTCGAGGCGGAGGATGCGCCCGGATATCACTCGACCGGCCGCTCCGCGGCCGTCTTCTCGGAGTCCTACGGCAATGGGGTGGTACGCGCGCTGACCCGGGCGAGCCGCGACTTCCTGTATGACCCGCCGGCGGACTTCAGCCCTTCACCGCTCATCAAGCGCCGCAGCTGGCTGCACGTTGCCGCCGCCACGCAGGCTCTCGCCCTGGAGCAATTCCTCACTACGGAGGATGTGGCCATGCGGGTGCGCCGGATCGACCCGGAGGAGGCATTGACCCTGTCGCCGCTCCTGCGGCCGGAAACGGTCGCGGGCGGAGGCGCCTACGAGCCGGACGCGGCCGATATCGACGTGCATGCGCTTCATCAGGGATATCTGCGGCTCCTGCGCCAACGCAACGGCACGATGGTGACGGGAGCCCACGTGACCGCCGCCACACGCACGGAGGGAAAATGGCGCATCAAAAGCGGCGCGGGAGAATTCACCGCAGGCACAGTCGTCAATGCGGCCGGCGCCTGGGCCGATCGCATTGCAAGCCTCGCCGGCGTGACGCCCGTGGGGATCCAACCCTGTCGCCGCACCGCAGCGCTGATCGAGCTGCCGGACGGTCCGGCATCCGACGAGTGGCCGCTGACCATCGATATCGAAGAGACCTATTACTTCAAACCCGATGCGGGCCTGCTGCTCGTCTCTCCCGCCGATGAGACGCCGGTCGCGCCGAGCGACGTACAGCCCGAGGACCTCGATGTCGCGATCGCGGTCGATCGCCTGGAGCGGGCTACGCGGGTGACAGTCAACTCACGTGCGCCGCAAGTGGGCGGGGTTGCGGTCGTTCGCGCCCGATCGCTCACCCGTCATCGGTTTCGACCCCGCCGTGCCGGGGTTCTTCTGGCTTGCCGGACAGGGCGGCTACGGCATCCAGACCGCGCCCGCCGCCGCCGGCTCGCTGCCGCGCTGATCCGCGGCGAAAGCGCGGCGCAATCCATTGGCGGACTCGACCCGGCCGCGCTCGCCGCGAATCGCTTTTGCAGCACTGCCCAGCCACTCCTCAGCAGTGAACCGCAGGCAAGAGGAGCATCGATGATGCGCATCAGCGAAATTCTCGAGCGCGGCAGCATCCCGGGGCTCGCCGCAACGCTCTTGGCGATGCTGCTGCTGTCGGCGCAACCGGCGCTGGCGCAAGGGTTCACCCTCGCTCAGGCGCTGGGATATCCCTTTCCCGATGAGCTCACGGCGGCAAAGCGCGGCGAGCGGATCGCCTGGGTCTTCAACCTGCGGGGCGCGCGCAATGTATGGGTGGCCGACGGCCCGAAGTTCGCCGGCCGGGAGGTGACTCATTACACCGGGGACGACGGCATGCCCATGACGGGTCTGCAGCTCACACCGGATGGCCGGGTGGCAGTCTATGCGCGCGGCAGCGAGACCAACGCGCAGGGCGAAGTGGCTGACCCGACCAGCAGCGTGCAGCAGCCCGAGCAACAGGTGTGGGCGGCCGACATCGTGGACGGCAAGCCGCGGCTGCTCGGCACGATGGACTGCACCCCCGAGGGCTGCGAGGACATCGAGATCTCTCCCGATGGGAAATATGCGCTCTGGAGCGGCCGCCATGAGCTGTGGCTGGCGCCGATTTCAGGCCTGACGCCCGCACGACCGCTCGCCTACATCCGCGGCGACGTTTCGCAGCCGCGCTGGTCGCCCGACGGCAAGGAGATTGCCTTCGTCAGCGACCGCGGCAGTCACGCACTCATTGGCATCTTCCGGTTGGGTGGCGCAACGGTGCGCTACATCGACCCCAGCGTATTTCATGACACCTTGCCGCGCTGGTCGGCCGATGGCTCCAGGCTGGCTTTCATCAGGGTGATGGGCGGTGGCGACCCCTTCCTATCCAACCAGCCGCAACCCTGGGCGATCGCGGTGTGGAATGCGGCCAGCGGCAGGACGAAAGTCATCTGGCAGAGCACCAGCGATGCGAACGGGTCGTATCTGAACGAAGGCGATTGGGAAGACGATGCGTTCCAGTTCGCCGCCGGCGATCGCATTGTGTTCGCATCGCAGGAAGACGGTTGGCTGCACCTGTATTCAATTACAGCGGGCGGCGGAATGCCGGTGCTGCTCACGCCGGGGAGCTTCTCCTTCAACGGCCCCCTGACGCTGACGGCAGACCGCAAAGCGGTGCTGTATTCCTCCAACGAGAACGACGTCGATCGCCGGCACCTTTGGCGGGTGGGCGTCGATCGCGCCGACCCGGTCGCGTTGACGCGCGGCGCCTCGATCGAGTGGTCGCCCGTGGTCACGGGCGACGGACGCCATGCAGCCTTTTTCGGCTCGACCGCGACCCAGCCGGCAATGCCCTACCGCTTGACGGAGGACGGGCGCGAGATGATTGCGGCGCAGGCGCTGCCGGCTGCCTATCCCTCCAGGCAGTTGGTGACGCCGAAAGAGGTGGTCTTCGAGAGCCCCGATGGGCTGCAGATCCACGGCCAGCTGTTCGTGCCGCGCAATCATACGGCACGCAGCCCGGGCCTCATCTTCACGCATGGCGGGCCCTTCCGGCAGATGATGCTCGGCTTCCATCCGATGGATGCCTACAACTACATGTATGCCGCCAACGAATATCTGGCGAGCCGCGGATTCGTGGTCCTCTCGGTGAACTACCGCCTGAGCACAGGGTATGGCCGCGCCTTTCGCGAGCCTGCGCATTGGGGGCCATGGGGCGCCTCGGAGTATCAGGACGTCGTCGCAGGCGCCCGATATCTGCAGGCGCTGCCGTTCGTCGATCCGCACAGGATCGGATTGTGGGGCGGCTCCTACGGCGGCTATCTGACTGCGATGGGCCTGGCACGCAATTCGGATATCTTCAAGGCAGGGGTCGACTACGCCGGAGTGCACGACTGGACGGAGGACATGACGGGGGCGTCGCCGGCAACGAAAGCGATCGCCTACCAGGCATCGCCGGTCGCATCGATAGCGAGCTGGAAATCACCGGTGCTGCTGATGCAGTCCGACGATGATCGCGACGTTGCCTTCGAGCAGACAGTCGATCTGGTTCCGCTGCTGCGTGCGCACGCCATCCCCTATGAGCTGATCGTGTTTCCCGACGAGACTCACGACTCCCTGATGTGGCAGACGTGGGTGCGCAACTTCGACGCCACCGCGGACTTCTTCGAGCGGACCCTGGTCAGGGGAGAGTCGATACGAACCACTCCGCCGGAGTACAAGGCCGGCGTCGCCAGCCTGCCGCGCGCAGGCAATTGAGACTGCACGGCGCTTGCCGCAGTGAGCATGCGACCTCCCTCGATCATCAATCGCGTATTGCTGCCGGGTCTCGCCTTCAAGGCCGTCGTGATCGGCGGCGGCTATGCAACGGGGCGTGAGCTGGCCGAATTCTTTCTTCCGGCCGGGCCCGTGGGCGGGATCCTGGGGATGGCGCTCGCGATGCTCATCTGGAGCATCGTTTGCACCCTGACCTTCGTACTCGCATACGAGACCCGCAGCGCTGACTACCGAGCCTTCTTCGGGCAGCTTCTCGGACGTTGGGCCGTTACCTTCGAAGTCGCCTATTTCGCATTCCTGATTCTCGTCCTGGCCGTCTACGGCGCGGCCTCGGGCGCCATCGGGCAAGCGCTTTTCGGCTGGCGCCCCCTGGTGGGAACGTTGGCGCTGGCGACAGGAATCCTCATCGTCGTCATCTGCGGGCAGGGGGCGGTGGAGCGACTCTTCAAACTGGTATCGCTGTTCCTGTACGCGGTGTACATCGCCTTCTTCGTGCTGACATTCAACCGCTTCGGCGGCCTCATCGGCGCGCATCTGCGACCAGGCGCGCCGATCTCGGGCTGGTTCGTCGGGGGAGTCACCTACGCCTCTTACAATGTCATTGGCGCAGTCCTCATCCTGCCCATGCTGCGGCATCTGACCAGCCGGAAGGATGCGGTGATCGCCGGAACACTGTGCGGCCCGCTGGCGATAGCGCCGGGATTGCTGTTCTTCACCTGTCTGCTCGCCTTCTATCCCGGCATCGGCTCGCAGGAGCTGCCCTCGGATTTCATCCTCCGCGCGCTGCATCGACCGTTGTTCCATCTGACATTCGAAGTGATGGTGTTTTTCGCTCTGCTGGAGAGCAGCGTCGGATTCGTGCATGCGTTCAACGCCCGTCTTGCGGCGCTCTATCGACGCCATGGCAGAGCGACGCCTGTGACAGTGCGCATTCTCGTGCCCACAGGGATCGTCATGGGCGCGATGTTCGTGGCTGCCGCCGTCGGCCTGGTCGAGCTCATCGCAAAAGGCTACCGCCTCATGGCAGTTGCAATCATCGCCATCTTCATACTGCCGCTGTGCACCATCGGGATCGCAAAGCTCCTCAAAGGTGACGGTCAGACCCTCGTCAATTGATCTGACTTGGGGGCGCAGGATCGTCTCGTCCAACCGCAGGGACGGCGAGGCTCAGCTCAAAGAGCTGCTCGCCATATGGGTCGAGCACTGCCGCTGATGGGTATTTGGCGCCTGCCGGGGCGCGCGCGTCACCGCTCGAGCGGTGTAAGCAGCGTTACCCGCAAACCGCGGAACGACTTGAATCCTCGATCAAACGTCGTCATCTCGTAATCCAGCGACAATGCCAGGGCCGCGAGCCACGCGTCCATCCAAAGATTGGGCGTGGGTTCGCGCCCTGCGACCAGCATGGTGAGTCGGGGCTCGTGGGTGGGCGGCTCCGACTCGATGTGGACCGCGCGCGGATCGTCCGCAAGCTGCTGCCAGGCCGACCGAGCCCCTTTCGGCTTGACCGGATTGCCGTTCATGGCTACCCGATTGCTCAACAGCCGCAGCACTGCGAGGCGAGTAAGCAGGCACGTGCCGACGGCTCCGTCGGGCTGGTCCTGCCACCATTCGATGGCCGCCCCGTGGGCGATATGCCCCTCGACCAGCAGCGGGAATAGGACGTTAGCGTCCGCGATACACGTCATTCACGTGCGCCACGTCTTGCTGCTCGAACAGCTGGGCGATTTCCGCGTTGGTTTCGCCGCCCGCGACGAGCGTCGGGTCTCAGCCGCAGCACGCGCGGACGTGCTCGAAGCGAAGGCGCTTCATCCGATCGCCCGTGAGCACGAATCCTTCGCGCCCCGCTTCGAAAGTGACGACCCCGGCCAGCGGCGAAAAAGGCTGCCGGGACTTCGCCTGCCATACGCGGGGAGTCAGCGGCTCGAGGTCGTATTCCGCTGCGCCGTATCGACCGCGGGTTGTCAGCCGCGCGCGCCCTCCTTCCTCGAGCAGATGTGCGGTGACTTCTATCGGCTCACAGCGGTATTCGCCGGCTCGAGGTCCAAGCGGACCCTCTGCCGGATCGACTCTCTGGAGCAGATCTTCATTACCGAAGTCGCTGAACCGCAGCGCGCCTTTCTTGACCTCGAGGAACTGCTTGATGAGCGAGAACATGGGTGCCGGCCGCCACACTCCGTCCTCGTCCGGCACGATTTCCATGGGCATGCCCGCATCCACCGAGACGAACCGCGACTGTCCCATCGCCAGGATCTCGATGACGCGTCCGCTGCGCGTCGATAAAAAAATTCCCGGCGCCGCAGGGGTCTGCGGCGAACTGGCGGGCTCCAATCCGTCCAGACAGGCATCGATTACCCTGTAGGCCAGATCGATTGAGTTCGCATCGGCACGATTGACCGCGATGGAGATGTCCAGCTTCGCGGACGGCACCTTGATCATCTGAGAATTGCCGCCGATGACTCCGCCAGGATGCGACAGCGTTTCCACGCCTCGGTAGCGAGACGGCACCAGGCCGAATCCGTAAGCAGTGACGGTTCCGTTGGCGAGTCTCTGCGGCGCCTTCATCAGCTGCCACGTCGCGGCGCAGCCGACCACGGGACAGTCCATGTGCCGCAACCAGCGGAGCATGTCGTCCATGGTCGATAGAACGCCGCCGGCGCCGGTGAGCTCCATTCCCATGCCCTCTCTGCGATACCCGCCTTTGCCATCGACCATGTGGAGCGAGGCGCTGTTGGGAAGAAAATCACCGTCCCAGCGGCGCAGCTGAGTGTCGTACATGCCCAGGGGCTGGAAGATTCTGCGGCTCAGCACCTCATCGAGGCTCTGACCCGTGATCCGCTCGATGGCTGCGGTAACGAGGAGATAGCCGCCGTTGTTGTAGCTCCAGCTCTCACCCGCTTCGAATTCGACGTCATCGATGGTCCGGTAGTAATCGAGCATCCCGGCGTCGGTGACCTTGGGCTCGAAGCCATGCATGAACATCGAGAGCTGGTAGACGTCGCGGATTCCGCTCGTATGGCTCATCAGGTGCCGCAGCGTGACGTGACGGCTCGCCTCGTTGAGCTCGGGCAGGTACTTGCCGATCTCGTCATCGAGCCCCGCGCGCCCTTCCTCGCAGAGGAGCATCAGAGCGAGCGCCGCCATGTGCTTGGTCGTCGAGCCGATGCGCATCCGCATCGACGGGCTGAGGAGTACCGGAAGCTCCACGCTTGCCCGGCCGAAACCCTTGCGATAAACGGGTACGCCGTCGACGGCAATGCCGACCACGGCACCGGGCGCATGACACTGATCAAACGGAGCGAAGATCGCGTCTATCTTCTTGGCGTCGAAATCCTTGAGAGTCGAAGACACGCTCATCAGAAGCGGACCGTCGCCGTGGCACCAATGGTTCGCGGCCGCTCGACAGTGACCTCAGTGGGACCAAATGCGGTAGTCGCGGCGAGCTGCGCATGGTCATTGGCGACGTTGTCGACATAGAGGCTGAGGTCGACGCGATCGCTCTCCAGCCCCGCCCGCAGATCGAGCAGGGAATAGGAAGGCAGCACGTAGTCCGGGATCTCCATGCTCGATGCAAAACCGGAGTGCCGCGAGCCGTCATAGCGGTACGTCGCACCGAAGTCCCCGTCCCACTGACGCCAGACGGGCACGCGGTAATCAGCGGCAAAGGATCCGCTCCATTGCGGGTCGTAGGGGAGAGGGTCGCCGACCCCAACAGCACCCGCCGCATCAGCGTTCGTGCTGACGATGTGGGCATGCGACTCCGCCACGGTGGCCTTCAGGGTGAGTCGCTCGATGGGGCGCAGCATGAGGTTCGCCTCCACGCCATAGGACTTGGCATTGCCGCCGTTGCCGAGGCCGTCGATGCCGTTTGCCTGGACCGGGAGCAGGATGCCATTCCAGCGCATGTAGTAACCGGTGAGATCCAGCGCTCCCTTGCCATCCCAGAAGGCGGACTTCGCGCCCAGCTCGTAGTCCTGGGTCTTGTCCGGCTGGAATGTCGGCGGCAGTCCGTTGATCCTGGTGTTGGGGCCGCCCGGCCGGAACCCGGTGGCGAAGCGCGCGTAAACCATCGTGTCCGGACTCAAGTGATAGCGCGCGTTCGCGAGATAATTCGTGATGTTCTGGCTCGACCGGCTGAGCGGCACGCTGTAGGGCGTCGGCGACGCTCCGAGGTAGGTGAGAGCCGCATCGTAAGCGGCCGCGTCGCTGCCGCCGAAATACTGCGCGTACGATTGATCGATGTGTCCGAGCCGAACCCCACCCGTAAACTCCAATGCCTGTGTCAGCTTGTATGTGAGGTCGCCGAAAGCCGAATATTCACGATAGCCGGCCGGCAGGTTGAAGTAGATGGCCGGATCCAGATCCGGCAAAACGGCGCCCGTCCCCATTCTGCCAACCATGGGCTCATAATCGTCATCCGTCTCATCAGAATAGTAGCCGCCGACCAGCCATTGCAACGGACCCTGGCCCCTCGAGGCGAGGCGCGCCTCCTGCGTGAATTTCCTGACGTCCGTGCCGGTACCCATGGCGAGGGCGCCCGGCGGAGGAAAGGGCTGACCGCCGAATGCCGGCAGTACCTCCATCACACCGGCGAGACCTCCGCCCGTACCGTTCAACTGATCGGCGGTGACGATGCGCTGGTATGAAGTGACGGACGTGAGCGTGGCGAAGCCGAGCTCGTAGTCGATCGTAGCGAGGCCGACGCGCGTTCTTTTGCTGGAGGTCGGATAGACGGCGGCGTCGTAGCTCAGGTCGCCGTCCATCGGCCGGTGCGTCTTCGGGTCATAGAGCACCTTGTCCGGCACCGCGCCGTAGTCCTGAAAAAACCCGGTGACCATGATGCGCAGCGCATCGCTCGGCTTGAAGAGCGCTGAGGCCATCGCTCCCCAATGGTCCGCCTGGTTCTGATTGTGAAGTCCGAGCGTCGAGTTATCGATGAAGCCGCCATCGAACTCACGATAGGCGGAAAGACGGATGCCGACTTCGTTCGAGACGACGGGGAGGCTGACGGCACCGCGAACGGTATAGCTGGGGTCTCCGTCAACAGTGGTGCTGCCGCCGCCGCGGACGACAGCAGACGGCTGCTGCAGGTCCGGCTCGGCCAGAGTGTAAGAGATCAGTCCGGCCAGCGTGTTGGCGCCGTACAGCGTTCCTTGCGGCCCCTTCAAAATCTCCACCCGTGAGAAGTCGAGCGGATCGAGGTCGAGCGCATCGACGGCGCCCACCGATGTGAGCGAGGAGCTGGAGCCGATCGGCGCGCCGTCCACCACGATGCCGACCAGCGCTCCGGTGTCAGCTCCCGCCGAGATGCCACGGATGACCGGCTCGCCGGACCCGAACGACCCCATCACCTGCAACCCGGGAGTCAGGCCTGCGTAGTCGTGAAAACTCGTGTACCCCTGATCGAGCAGGTTGGCGCCGCTGAACACCGTCAGGGCAGCCGCCACGTCTCCTTCACGCTCGCTGCGCTTGCTGGCGGTTACGATGACCTCGGTGAGCTCCGGGGGATTTCTCAGAGCAGGGGAAGCGGAGTTGTCGGACTCGCCGGTCTGCGCCCCGGCGCCGGCGGCCGCTGGTGTGGCGGTACGTCCATCGTCTGAATTTACCGCTGAGGCAGGCTCCGCGGAGGTTGGCATTCTGTTGATGCCAATGGTGTTGACCCCGGCCGCGTGGAATCCGAGATGGGTGCCGCTGAGAAGCTGCTGCAACGCATCGGAGACGGCCATGCGGCCATGCACTCCCTTGGTCGATAGATGCTCGAGCATCGTGGCGGGGGCGGCAACCTGCACCTCCGCCTGCTGCGAGAACTCGATCAGCGCGGTGGCGAGCGATTGTGCCTTGATATCGAACTGAGCCGTCCGGATCAACGCATCGCCGACGGCAGGTTCGGCCCGGGCAATCGCGTGAAGCGCCAGGCACGAGAGAAGACAGGACAGCAATAACCGGCGCGTGAGACGCGAATGATGCATGTTAGAAAACCCCCAGGCTCGGTACGGATCGTGTCGATTCCGATCCTCTGCACCCAAGACGAGTGAGGAGATGGGCGCGGCATTCCGTGGCAGAAATTCTCGGCTCCCTGTTACGGGCCGGACGGGTTCTGGTTGGCGGGGCGGCTTGCCAGGACGAGCGAGGCACCGCCGTTGGAAATCAACTCGAGGGGAAATTCATTCGGCAGAGACTGCACCCAGTCATCGGCCGTGCGGGTGAACACCGTGCCGGTGAAGAGAATCCCGCCTGCGGACTTGTCACCAATGACCACGGGTCGGTGCGCGTATCGGTTTACATCGGCGATGACTGACGACAGGGGCTGAGCCACATACTCGAGCCGCCCGTCGCGCCAGGAGAGAGCGCGCGCGGCATCGGCTTGCGCCAGCACGGGCCGCGCATCGGGCCCCCAACCAGCTTGTTCGCCGGCAGTGACCCGGATCGGGGCGGCATGACCGCCCGACACCACATCGATCGCGCCCTTTATGACGGTCACCATCGTCCGGCCGTCTGCATCGCGAATGTTGAAAGCCGTACCGACATCACGGATGAGGACGTCGTTGACCGAAAGTATGAACGGCCTCGCGGGATCATGGATCACCGAGAAATAAGCCTCCCCGGTGCGAAGTACGACCCGTCGCTCCTTCGGGGTGTAGCTCACCTGCAGCACTGACCTCGGGGCCAGCTCCACCCGGGAGCCATCGGGTAGGAGAGTCTCGCGGACAACTGGCGGACGAACGGGAGCTGATGATGCAGGTCGCAGCGGCCTGGGCGCCAGCGCATGAAGCGTAAAACCCACGAGAGCCACCGCGGCAGCCAAAGCCAGTGGTACGAGCAATCGCTTTCCGTTGCTCCGTGCGGGCTGTACCTGGGGCCTTCCCACTCTTTCGGCGAGCAGACTCTGGATGCGCTCGTGTCCGCTGGCACCAGCCGCCAGTGCGCCCGATCCGATCCAGAACTGCTGCATCTCATCGAACGCGCGCTTGTTGCGCTCGTCGGATTCGTACCAGATGGTCCACTCGGCCAGGTCCCGCTCGGAGAGCGAACCGTCACGGATGCGCATCAGCCACGACATCGCCTCATCCATGGCGCGGATGCCCTTGCGAGCCTCCTTGACCCCCACGGCTTTGGGCTCCTGCGCGCTCATCCCTTTACCCTCGCAGTCGCCTCGGACGGCGAAACCCCATCCAGGCGCAGCTTGCAGTAGATCGCCGAGCGGCTGATGTAGTTTCTGACCATTCGCTCCTGCACTCCGAGCTCCTGCGCGATCTGCCCGGTCGACCACTCCTCGAAGCGGTGCAGCACGAACGCGCGTCGATACTGCGGGGGCAGCTCCTGCAGCGCCTGCTCGAGGATGCCAAGCTCCTCAGCGGCCATCAGCCTGCGGTCCGGACTCACCCGGTCGATGAGCTCACTCTCCGGTCCCCTGCGATCCAGCCGCTCGCGGTTCGCCCGCTGGCGGATCCTGTCCACAGCGAGGTTGGCTGCAGTCTTGAAAAGGTAGGCGCGCAGGAAGCTGACTGTCCCGGGCTGGTGGAGCTGCAGCAGGCGCACATAAGCCTCCTGAGCGACCTCCCGCGCCTCCTGCTCATTGCCGAGGCGCGCCATCAGGAACGACTGCAGGGTGCGGTTATGCTCTTCGAAAAGGCTGGAAAGTGCCCGGGACCGCCCCGGATCACCGGCCGCATCAGCCCCGCGGGAAAGGCTGGGATTGCTGCGGGAACGGCGAAAGATCACGGACGGCATCACCTTGGCATAGGAACTGCTCCAAGGATAAGACGAATGAGGGTGCCGTAGCGGCACTCGCGGCACACCCCGGCATTACCCCGCCCAGCCGAGGCAGTGTCGGTTGCTCCGGTGCTGAATCAATGCTGCGATCGCATCAGTTACGTCCCCGCTGGGATTGGTGCGATCCGTAGTGCACCAGCCCATCCTGCCATCTATGGCAATGGGCAATTCAACAGGCCGCCCAGGCTCTCCGGGCTGGTGGTCGTTTTCGAGACGCTGCCGAGATCACCGTCGCATTCCGATGTATCGGCGATGCACAGATTCTTCGAGACCGGTGTGTATGTACCGGGGACCTTGGTCCCGGAGCTCGGGGACGCCGTGTAAGTGGGGTAACCCGCATCCCAAGCCAGAGCCTGCTTGATGGACACGCTATCGCGGATGTCGTGATCATCCGTGACAGTCACGCCTCGCAGCAAGGACGCCGGAGTGGTGATGTTCTGAGCGTCTGCCTGACCCAAGACCAGACATGCGGTCAAGGCCACAGCTGCCTGCTGGCAGAGGATTGTCACGTGCCACCATTTGCTGGCGGAATAAGAAGCCATGTGCCGTCTCCTCGGGTGGGTCGATCGATATGCGGGTGTATCAGAAGCGAGCGCGCACGCCGCGCGCGTATCGGCATTCGAAGCGAGTCGTTTAGAGCTTCACCACTGTCCGCGCACGCCCATCGTATAACTGCGCTCGGAGAAGCTGGCATGCCCTTCCTGACTGGGCCATACCAGGTAGTACCGCTGGTACTCGTTGGTGAGATTGCTCCCATTTACGTATACCGTGGCGTACTTGCTGATCGTGTACTGGATCGAGGCGTCGAGGTACTCCTGTGGCGCCTCATACATTTCCAAGCCGGCGATGCTACCTACGTCGTTCTCCACCGCTCGCTTGGAGCGGTAGTTGTATGCCGTGCGGACCTGGAAACGCTTGCTCTGGTACCACAGGACGAAATTCCCCGATTCGGTCGAGTTGTCCTGGAACGGAATCTGGCGCCCGGCGAGATCGGTCTGTCCCGTCTTGCTCGGCGCATACGTGACGTTGAACTCCATGCCGGTATAGCGCAGCAGTCCCGGAAGGAAGGTGAATCCCTGGCGGTAGTCGAACTCCGCGCCCTGGATGCTGTTACCGCTCCCCTGCACGGGCTCGACGATCGTGATGCAACGATGGCGCACGACACCGTCCTCGTCCGGCAGATCGCAGTTCTGCGCGTTACCGTTCTCGATGAAACTCCTCACATCGATGCGGAACAGCTCGAAGTCGACCATGCTCACGGGATTGATGTAGTATTCGAGTGAAGCGCCGTAATTGGTGGAGCGCCACGGGTCGAGATTCGGGTTGCCGTTGGAATTTCCCGCGGCGACTTCAAACAACTGAATCGGCGGGCCGCCGGGGTTGCTGGGGTTCTTGACATACGCCAGCGAGTAATTCAACGACAGGCCGCCGCCCCAGGTCTGCAGATCCAGAGGTTGCATATTCTTCGATGCGGCAAGGCGCAGCATCAGCTTGTCGGTCAGATCCAGAGCGAAGTTGAAATCCGGCAGGACGTCGTTGTAACCGCGCCGGGTGTCCGTGATGCCCACGTCGAGGGAGTTCAAGCCGTATAACCCCGGTGCACCGATCAGATGCTGGGTGATATCCAGGTTCGTGTGAATTACGCGGACACCCACGTTGCCGGTGTATGCCATGCCGCCGATGTCGTTGGCAAAGTCGGCTTGCAGATAGCTCGATGTCTCCTTCATCCACACCGCCCAGGTATCTCCCGGATCCTCCTGGGTCGTGGTGTCGGGATACAGCGACTTCCAGAATCCCCAGATATTGTCCATAGCGGAGGGATTGACCGCCCAGAAGTTGATTCCAGAGTTGAGAACGTTGGTGTATTCCCGCCAGTTGCCCGACAGAGGCGAAGGAGTCTGCAACAGCGGTACTGCCGATAGCGGGCCGGCGCGGAAATAACCCTCTGCATTGCCGGCGGTGCAGCCGCCACCGTTACCATCGCCGGCCAGGATCACATCGGCGCCGACGTAGCGCACCAGGCATCCGCCCGGATCGCTCGCGCCCATGCCGGCATATACGGGGGTGACCAGGGTGTACCCGTAGTTATTGGCGGTGTGGATGCTGTTGCGCACGCCGAAGTCGAGATGCAGGCCGTGCCGAAGGTCGTAGTGTCCGTCGAAGCGCAGCGCGGTGACCGCGGCTTCGGCAGTGGTGTCATCGCCTGAGGACTCAACTGTCTTGAACGTCCAGGCGTTGGGGTTCGCGAGACTGGCGGCCATCGATGCGGGCGTGGTGACCGTCAGATAGCGGCCGGTGGAGTTCGTGATGATGGGCTCCGAGTCCTCTGGGAGGCCAATCGGATTGAACACCCGATCGCCGCCCAGCTGGGCCGGATAGACGAAGGTGCCGCAGGGCAGAGAGACACCGTCATTCAACTGATTGGGCCAGAGACAGCCATCGGAATCCGCAACTTCGAGATCGGTCTCGAGATACGACTGATCCGCGGTCTCGCGAACGCCGCGCAGGCTGCCCCTGAAGTTGCCGCCATTGTTGAAATCCAGCTGCAGATTGGCGTTCTGGGCGGTGGAACCGGTGCTCTCGAGCTGCGAGTACGATTCGACGTCGCCCGGCCACCTCTCATACACCTGGGTGGTATAGATCTGCGAGCCGGCCCAACCCGGGTTGGCGCCGCCGCCCGGCGCCGGGGTGTTGTATTGTCCCAGGCTCGTGGCCCCGGTGTTCTGCGACTGCAACGGCACGTAGGTCGCACCCTGCCAGTCCGTGGAATCGAACTGGATACCGACGACGCGATTGTATTGCCTCTGCTGCGCGTAGAAGTAGTCGCTCGTCAATGTGAGCCCGTCTCCCAGGTCCGCCTGGAACGAGGCATTGCCAGCCTCGCGCTTGCGCTCGATGCTGGTGTCGTATAAGCCGACGTTCTGGCTTCCCATGAATACTCCATTGGTCTTGCCGTCGCCGTTCACGGAGACGCTGCCGTCGGGGTTCTGCACGATCCTGGAAGGGATCGGCAAGCCGTTCCACGCCGCCACGAACCCGGAATAGTTGCCCGGAGACATGTTGTTGATAACGGCGCTCTCACCGTTGAGTATCACTCCATACTGATCGAGGCCTTCGCTCGAGCCTGCGTTGATGCCGTCACTTTGGGGGCCGTTCCGCGTGGTGTCGGAGTAGTCGCCCGAAAGGAGCAGACCCCAGCGGCCGTCGTCGTTGAAGGAGATCAGGCCGGTGGCTTCCGGTCCCGTTTTGTTAGTGACGCTGCCACGTTCGCCGTCGGCGTTGTAGCTGAAGGTGAACCCATGCGGTAGATCCCAGGGCCGAAAGGTGTGTAGATCCAGCGATCCGCTGATGCCGCCCTCGGCCTGGCTTGCTGTGGGCGACTTGATGACGTCCACCTGATTGAACAGGGTCGCTGGCAGCGTTTCGAAGTCGGGCTGTTGCGAGGTGATCTGGTCCGGCGTGATGAATACTTCGCCGTTCAGCATGCTGCCGACCTGGGGCAGGCCGCGCACGTCCACCTCGGTACCCTCGCCACCATTGCGGTCGATCTGCACGCCGGTGATCCGCTGCAGTGCGTCCGTGATGGTCGTGTCGGGCAATTGGCCGATGCTCTCCGCCGAGATGCTGTCCTGAATGTCGGGAGCCAGGCGCTTCAGGTCGATCGCGCGCATCTGCGATGCACGTACTCCGACGACGGTGACTGTGGACAGCACCGTTTGCTGATCTGCGCTGCCCGAAGCGTTCGATTTGGCTGCTGGCGCCGGCAGCGTCTCCGTATCTTTCGCCGAGGGGGGCTGCGCCTGCGGGGTATCCGCCTGGCCACCCGTGGCTGGCGCTGCCGCAGCGGCTGCCGCCATGGCGGCGAGCAGCGCCATGGACACGGCAATGGACACGGGATGCTTGCGATGTAGGCTGGACACGGGTTTTACCTCGGATAAGCGTGCGCCACGGCTGTCACTCCGTAGCCGTGACCTTGCTGGCGTACTCGAAGCGACCCGCCTCACGTCCATCGCGGCTCGCAAGCGCGAGAGTCAGGAGCTGCACGGGCAGGATCTCCAGAATCGGCCGCACCGGGGGCTCGCACGCCGGAATGCGCAGTGCCGCCGCGCGCGACTCATCGCCGATCTCATCGCAGCGCCAGCTGGCCGCCCGCAGTTGCCTGATGAGTCGCCGATTCAGCTCTCGAGTCGGCTCATCGCCGGCGAAGACGAGCGTCAGGATGTCGCCGCGCAGCATTTCCATCGGCCCATGCCGCAAAGCGGCGCTGCTCATGCCTTCCGCGGGAAAGCGCGCCGATTCCTTGATGATCAGCGCGCCGGTGCCGGCTGCCGCCAGCGAGCGGCCGCGGCCCGTCAGGAACAGATGGCGGATGCCCTGGAGCTCGCCCGCGAGCGCCGAGGTGTGCGATCGCCAGTTGGCGAGGTACTCGCGAGCGAGCGGCGCGGCCGGCGCGAGTCGGCGTAACGTCTCGCCTTCGTCATCGACCGCGAAGGCGCCTGCCAGCCACTGCAGCGCGAGGAGCGCGGCCACGTAGGTCTTGCACGAGACCGAAAACTCGGGGCCGGCTTGGGTCAGGAGCGACAGGCCCGCGGCCCGCGCGAGCGGACTATCCGCCGTGTTGGTCACCGCAAGAAGCGGCGCCTGACGATTGACTTCGAGGAGACGGAGGATCTCGGCGCTGCCCCCTGACTGCGAGACGGCAATGAGGAGCGTCTCCGGGTCGCACAACGCCTGGCCGTAATGGATGAGCTCGGCCGTCTCCATGACGATCGGGGTCATGCCGGCCTCGATCAGTGCCAGATCGAGGACATGCAGGGCATGGTGGGAAGATCCCATGCCGGTCAGCACGATGCGTTTCCATGAGCGTGCGCGGACGAATTCTCGCGCCGAACGCCAGCGATCCGGCCCCGCAAGCCAATCGAGTGTGGCCTCGAGCGCCGCCGGCTGCGCCATCAGGTCGTGGAAGTATCGGCCCTCGATCACATCGGTGTTGGAGCTCAACATGGGACAGGAGTCCTTCCGAGCCGATGCAGCCAGACCGCGGCCGCGCCGACCAGCGGCGTCGCGGCCCCCAGGGCTGCCGGCGCAATCTCGACGCGATCGGCTGGAACCAGCCCGCAGCTCTCGCTCACGACACGGCGGATCACCGGCAGGAAGAGATCGAGACTCTCCATGACACTGCCGGCGAGGACGATCGTCTCGGGGACATACAGGGTGATGAGATTGGCGATGCCGAGGCCGAGATAGCGACCTTCCCGTTCCACTTCTCTTGCCGCCAGCGGATCGCCCGCGCGCGCCGCCTCACACACCTCTTGGGCCGTCACACCTTCCCTGGCAGGCGACTCGCGTAACACACGTTCGGCCATTGCGGGTCCGCGCGCGAGCACTTCCCAGCACCCACGGGCGCCACAAAAGCATCGCGGTCCGGAGTCGTCGATGACGTGATGGCCGACCTCGGGATGCGCGCCGCCCACTCCCCGATAGAGCGATCCATTCAGTACGATTCCTGCCCCGATGCCCGTGCCGACGGTCACGCAGATCAGACTGCGCTTGCCTCGGCCGGCTCCCCACTCCGCTTCCGCCAGCGCCGCGGCATCCGCGTCGTTCTCCATCGCCACCGTCACACCGAAACGCCCGGCCAGCGCGCTGCACGGGATTGGCACCGCGCCAGCCCGGCAGGAACTCGACAACTCCTATTTCGCCGCTGAGGGGATCGACCGGGCCGGTGCATCCGATGCCGATCCCGTGGAGCCCCACTCCCGTGCGCAGTCGAAGCGCTTCGAGCGCCAGCGCGATGCGCTCGAAGCCGCGGGCAAATCCCTCGGTGGCCGCGGTTGGCATTTCCTCCCGATCGAGGAGGTTGCCGTGCTCATCAACGAGTCCGACTGCGATCTTCGTGCCGCCGATGTCGACGGCTCCGATGGCGGTGCTTTTGCCGCGCATCAATCCCCCCTCCTATACGCTGCGTGACATCATAGCATCATATGTATAGTGGATCAAATGCGATGCTCGCAACCACGGATATGACTGAATTCATAGCGCTTCGCGGCTAGCGTTCGAGCCGGGAGGACCGCCGCGGTTTCCTGGCATCATAGAATCGTATGTCTATGAGATGATTCGGAACGCCCTTCAGGACCCACGGCCTCATGCAACGCAAGACTCGCGCGATAGAAGAGCGTTCTTCGGTGCTCGATCTGCAGATCGACACCAACAGCTTCGTCCCCTATTACCAGCAGATCGTCGACCAGGTCCGCAACCTGATTCGCTCGGAGGCGCTGCGCGAGGGCGACGTCTTCCACTCCGAGGGAGAGGTCGCGGGCTCCCTCGGTATCAGCAAGATGCCGGTGCGGCAGGCCTTCCTCAAACTGCGCTCGGAGGGATTGCTGGTCATCGAGAAGGGCAAGCGTCCGGTCATCGGCTCGAGCCATGTGCCGTGGAATTTCCAGGAGCTGCGCGGGTTCACGGAAGAGATGCGCCGCCGGGGGCTGGTGCCCTCCGCGAAGGTGTTGAACCTGAAGCGCGGGCCGGCGGACGCCGAAGTCGCGCAGGCGCTGCACTTGAGCGCCGGCGATCCGATCTTCACGTTATATCGGCTGCGCTATGTCAATAGCGAGCCGGTCGCCCTGGTCACGAGTCACATGCCCGCAGTGGTGTTTCCGGATCTCGACCGCCAGCGCCTGGAGCGGGCATCTCTCTATCAGCTCTTCGAGAAGACCTATCATCGCAAGCTGAGCTGGGCCGAGGAAGAGATCGGCGCCACCACCGCGGATGCTGAGCAGGCTCAGATGCTGCAGACCTCGACCCGGGGCGGCGTTGCTCTTCATCCGCGAGACCACTTACGACCTGCGGCGCACGCCGATCGAGCACAGCCACTCGTTCCTGCGCGCCGATCGCTACCGGGCAACCGTTGTTTCGGTACGCAAGCGTTGAGCTACCGGGTCAGCGGCACGACCAGAGCCTCCATTCCCCATTTCCCCGTCACGGGATCGAGGTGCGACTCGTACCCGTAGTATCGACCGCCGAAGACGTGTTGGAACAGGCAAGCGCGCCCGTCCACCTGCACCGGATTACCCGCTACCGGCGCGAAATGACCATCGGGCCGGTTAGCGTAGAACACTTTGACTTCCCAGGTGCCGCTTTGCGTCCTGCCGTAGCGGTTGGGATAGATCTCCGTCGCTAGATAGTAAATGCCCTTGCCACCCGGACCGCCCTTGGGTACGTACACCAGGTTCGGCGCCGCGACGGTCTCGGTCGTGTGTAGCAACAGCTCGTCGGGCGCGGTGGCGAGATCCTCAATCCGCCTGGCGCTCCGAGCTACGATGTCGAAGTAGTCGATGTCGTTGCCGCGATAAAATATCAGGAAGAACTTGCCGCTCACCGGGTCGCGGAATAGATCCGGATTCTGGTTGCGCTCGTCCGGCACCGCCTGGACCAGCGTCTTCGCCTCAGTCAGATGAATGCCGTCCCGCGACGTGGCCAGCACTATGCGGCTGCCCGGCGTGTCGTAATCCCGCGTAATGGCGAAATACAGCAGACCGGTCCTGGCATCTCGCAGTGCCGATGTCCACCGGGCGTTGAGCCAGAGGGGGTTCTTCTCGTATTTCGTCCAGTGGGTGAGATCGTTGCTGCGGGCCAGTCCCGTACCACGGCCGTTGTTGAGACCATACCAGCCCCAGTACTTGAATCCATCGCGATTCAACTTCAGGACCGAGAGGGTATGAGGCTGCTGATCGCCTTCCCAGGATTGAGCATCGGGCAGAATGGCCTGCGGCGTCGGCAGCTTGAGATAGCGAACTTCAGCGGCTCGGGCAGCGGCCACGCCGACCAGACTCATCAGGCCCAACGCGATGATGTGGCTGCTCAAGCGGCACATGATCAGTCTCCCTCCGTCAACTGCGCATTCGGCCCGACGGACGTCGTCTTCTTCCGATCGCCTATCACAGCGTTCGTGATGAGTGGCTTTGCCCACAACCCGACACTCAACACGCAGCCGAAAGTCACATATAGAAGCAACATCCCGGCGCGCAGGCCGTAGGCATCGCCGAGGCGGCCGATCACCAGGGGTACCAATGCGCCACCCATGATTCCGGTGCAGAGGATCCCAGCCAACGGACCTTGGTGCGAGGGCACGGAGTTGAGCGCCAGGGACACCAGAGTCGGCCACATGATGGACGCGAAGAGGCCGACGCAGGGAAAGGCGATGAGCGATACCTTGGATGGCCCGAACAGCGCTAGTGTGAGCATGACGAGGGCGCCCGCGGCAAATCCGAGAAGCACGCGCCGGCTGTCAAACAGCTTGAGGAGCACCATGCCGATGAGACAGCCTGCCGTGAGCAGGCCCCAGAATCGGGACACGGCCTGCGCGCCGACGACATGCGGATCGAAACCGTGATAGTGGTAGAGGAACTGCGACATCCAGTCGGCGGTTCCCTGCTCGCACCCGACATAGGCAACGATGCTGATGAAGTAGAGCCACACGACCGGCTGACGGAGCAGCGCGCCGTACATGCCCAGCGTGCCGGCCGATTCCCCTGCTGTTCTCTCGACGCGGGGCAGCCGAAGCACCGCGACGAAGGCGGCCATGAGCAGCGTGCCGACGGCGAACAGCCAATACATGGAGACCCAGGGGAGGCTCGCGGGCGTGACTTGCGCGAGCAAGGCGATAAATGGGCTGCCCGTGCGGTGGGCATCCAGGTTGGTCACCACATACGAGTAGACGAGCGGGCTGACGAACGAGGCCGCGCCGAACACGAGCTGCGCGAAGGCGGAATAGAACGCAAAATGCTCCTCACCGCCGGCGACCCGCAGCAGAGGATTGATCGCCACCTGCAAGGCCGCCATTCCCGCCCCCATGACGAACAGCGAGGCGATGGCCACGAGGTAGGTGGGATACAAGCCGAAGCTCGCGGCGCCCGCGGTCCCGGCGAGAAACGCGAGCACCATCACCGTCTTGTCGCCCCAGCGCTCGACCAGAAACCCCGCCGGAATCGACATCACACCGTAGGCAATGAAGAATGCGAACGGCAGCACCGCGGCCATGGCCAGGGACACATGAAAGCCGCTGATGATGTCGGGAACCAGCGGTCCCAGGATGTTCGTCAGGAACGAAATGACGAAGAAGATGAGAAGGATCAGCCCGACGATCGGGTAGTTGCGCTTCATGTCGGCCCCGGTTGGGTCAGTGACGCCACTCCAGGACCACGCCGTCCCAAGCCGGAACGTCCACGCTCCAGCCGGCGCCGACCTGTCTCACTGCAGGCGCCAAGGATCCATGCTCGAGCATTTTGAGCGAGTGCACGGGCAGCGTCGTCGATATCACCGCGTCGTGTGGCTGATCGCTGTGATTGACCAGAACGATGTAGCCACGACCGCCGCCATCGAGAGCCGCGGCTTCCACCGCCGGTTGATCCGTCGCCACTACAGGCTTGAGATGGCCCCATTGCACCAGTGCGCGATAGAGGCGATATACGCTCTCACCCGTATCGAAGGCCATCGGCCGATTTCCCAGATAAGCCTCCAAGGGATACGCTGACAACAGCGTGCGGCCTTTCCCCAGCGTATTGGCGATGAGTGCCGGCCGATTTTGCTGATCGACCGCGATGACTTCACCGCCGCCGACCTCGAGTCCGGTGCCCCAATACTTGGCATCGCTATCCGGTGCCGCGAAGCGCAGGGTGTCGCCGGGCGCCAGGCCACCAAAAGATTTGATGACCCGCAGCGTGACCTCGGAAGCCGGGACGGAGTCTGTCATCCGGGCGCCAAAGAGCTGCGTCATGTGAGGGATCGCCGCATCGGCGGACAGCGAGGCGTACAGAACGCCACCCTGCCTGACGTAGCGTTCCGCCTTCGCCCAGAAATCGGTGTGCACATGAACGGAAACGGGATCGGTCGCGGTGAGCGGCGACGGCAGCAATACAGCCGCATACCTCGTCCAATCTCCGAGCTCACGTGGCATCGCCGGCTTCAGGCCCGCTTGGTGCGCCAGGATGAAGGAAGAGAGTACTGCGCTCATCAGCCATTGGTTGCCTTGATACGGTGAGGGAGCCTGCCCGTTGACGGCTCCTCCCTCGACTTGCGACACGTATGGCAGCGTGGCCGGGCCGGTGAGACCGAAATGCTGCTGATCGCCGGGGATGTGCGACCACTCGTCCGGAATCACGATCGCGGCGTCCGCGCTCGCGGGCGCGACGCCACCGAGATTCATGTTGCGAACGACCCCCTCGAACTTCTCGAAGGCCGCGCCTTGGGGACGGACTTTGCGGTCCCATGTCGTCAGCCCGAATTGCGTCTCGTGCGCCGAGCGCAGATAGGGCACTTGGGTGTACTGCGAGGGGGCCGCATCGGTGTAGCACCACAGGAGGAAGCCGTTGGCGCCGGCGCCGAGGGCGGAGTAGAGGCTGGTCCGGTCGTAAGCGGCGATCTTCTGCGGAGAGTACTGCGCTGAAGATGCGCCCAACTCCTGCATCATGACAGGCTTGCCCGCTCCCCCGCTCAGCGTAGTCTCGAAGGCCGCGCCATAGGTGCCGCGCTGAGACAGCATCGCGTCAGGAAACAACTCCGGCGTGTAGATCGTGTAGGGATGGACGCTGAAGAAATCGACGTCATCCGCAATCGTGTCCGGACGAAAAGGGCCGTGCTCCATGTCCTCGGTGCTGACACCCACGACGATGGGATGCAGATGGTCGTACTTTCGAATGCCGTAGGCGATCATCCTCGTCCAGTTGACCGCCATGGCGTCGGTGACACTGTTGGAAATCCAAAAGGGCGGCTCATCGGTGAGATCCCAGGCGAGGACTGCCGTCTCCTGACCATAGCGGCGGCCGAATTCCTCAGCGAGGTTCGTCTCCCAGCGCAACATGTCGGGATCGGATTGCGGATCGCGTCCCATCCGCCACGGGACATCCCACCACGCCTCGCCGATTTCGCCGCCGATGAAGAGCGAAGGATGGAGATATAGGTGATATCGATGCGCCAGCGAGACGAGATGATCCAGCTGCTCGAAGGCTCGCGGGTTGTAGACGCCGGCCCGGGGCTCGAACCAGGCCCACATCAGATCGAGGCGTACGGTGTTGAAGCCCATGCGCGCCATCTGCGCGAAGTCGGCGTCGACATCCTTCTCGTCCCCCGCGAGCGGCCATTGCAACGCCGTTTTGGCGGGCACCCACTGCGCACCCACGGCAATGAAACGATGTCCCCCGCTGGAGAAGTAATTACCGTCGAGCCTCACCGCCGGCAGCTGCTGCGTCGTCGTCTCGCCCCGGGCGCTCGACGCGCCGACCCACAGCACGCACGAAGACAGGACCAACACGGCCGTCGCCCACCATGCCCGCTTTGATTTGAGCAATGCCCTTCCTCCCCCGCCTGGTCGCGTGCGTCAATGCCAGGAAAGCGGCAGGATTAGACATCATAGTATCATATGATGTCAAGATGAGACGACGCGACCCGGCTGGACTGGAGTCTGCTCCCAAGGCTTCTGTAGGGAGCAGCACATCGCGCAGCACGCCATTCAGGCCGGGAAGGCCCTCAAATTGCGCTTCCGGTTAGGCAACTTCGATGCCGTCTGCCGCATGGTTGGGAGTGGCATAGGCGTAGCGGTCGTTCCGGAAACGGCGGCTCGCAGATGCCAAAGAATGGCCGGACTCACTATTTCCAGATTGTTGGATGCCTGGGCCGTGCGCCGACCACACATTTGTGTTCGCAGCTCGAGCGATATGTCTCCTCCTGCGAGACTATTGCTGGATTTCCTGCGGAGTCAGAATCGTCAGGTGATGCGCGCGCGTGAATAAGATCTGAGTCGGCCCACCACCTCGTTAGCAGCATCTTCAACGCGTATTTCCCGGCCCGCACGCCGGCAAGCCTCGAATTCCTCAGGGCCGAGTTTGGCACGCAGCGCCGTAATGGCCGCCTCATGGTAAGGCACCCAGAACTGGAACAACGGCAGCGTGGTGCGCTCTCGAATCAATTCGGCTGCGCCGAGAAAGCGCGCCGCGTCGGAATTCTCGCCCGCCTTCTCAGCCAAATAGCCGCAGCCCTCGAGCGACCCGGCCACGCCCCGCATGTTTCCGACCGCGCCTGACATGAGCTGTGCTTCGAGGAAATTCGCCGCCGCCTGCGCGTGACTGCCGATGCCGAAGCGCGCCAGCGCCAGATAGATTTCGATGAAATGCCGCTGGTGCACGTCGTGACCAAGTGGCGTGCCGCGTCCAATACCGGGATGGCGGCCGCGGGTTCACGTTTTGAAAGGTACACCCAGCCGCGTGCCAATTCAGCGAGTCCCACCAGCAGGGCATCACCCAACCGCGCGCCGATACCCGCGGCGACCCCCAGGTGGCTCGTCGCCTCCTCGTGCCGTGCCCAATTGGCCAGCCACAGCGCGTAGTAGCCGTTGCCATAGCCAAAGGCCCAATCGTCCGACCATTTTTCCAGGATGCCCACCGCGCGGGGAAATATCACCTCGAGTTCGTCCTTCATCGACGCACTGGCGATGTTCGCCACGGCAAGTGAGAGCAGCGCTCGGCCATATTCTCGGGACTGCAGCGCCTCGCACCCCTGGAGCGCCTGCGGCACCAGATCCTCGAGGCGACGTAGGCGCCGTTAGCCTTGAAATAGACCATCAGGGAGCCGACGATGCTTTGGGCCGATTTTCGGTCGGCTTCGCGCGATGCGCTGTAGTCGATCGCGCTGCCGATGTTGCCGTGCTCATGGATCAGCTGCCCGATACGCTCGAGCATCTGCCCGTTGAGCAGATCGGTGTGCGCCGACTCACTCATACGTACGACGAAGGCCAGGTGTGCGTCACGGGCCTTCGTTTCGTCGCTGGAGTTGCGCAGGTGCGCGAGCGCGTACTCACGTACCGTCTCCAGCAGGTGATAGCGGGGCGGGGTCAGATTGTGGTTGACGGTCACCAGCGACTTGTTCACCAGTCCAGTCAGCAGATCGACGAGCATCTCAGCAGTGATACCCAGCGGCGCAGCCAGGCTGAGTGCGCCTTCCACGGTCCAGCCCTGCACGAAAACACCGCACCAGGTCAGCAGTCGGCGCTCGTCCGCCGACAGCAGCGTAAAGCTCCAATCAAGCATTTCTAGGAGGTTGCGGTGACGACTGTCACGTCCGGCAACGTCGCTCTGCAGGAACGAAAGCGCTGGTCCAGACGGTCCAGCACCTGCTGCGGCGACAGATCGCAAAGCGCGGTGCCGCAAGCTCCAGAGCCAACGGCAAGCCGTCGAGCCGTCGGCATATGTCGCTGACCGCGGCGACCTTGCCCTCGTCCAGCCGGAAGGTCGGACGCAGCGCCCGAATGCGCGCGAGCAGCATCTCAACCCCGGAAAATCTTTCTATTTGGTTAGCGGTACCTCGCCCGCCGCAGCGGCGTCCGGTACGGCCAGCGGCGGGAGGCGCATCACTCGCTCGCCAAGGAAATTTAGAGGTGACTGCGACGTCGCGAGCACTTTAGCACATGGCGCCGCGCAGCATTGCGATCACCAGCGCGCCTACTTCGGCTGCGATGCGGTCACAGTTATCCAGGAGCAGCAGCGCGTCGCGGCCACGCAGTGTCGCGCAGATCTTCGCCACCAGTTCGTCGGCAGGGGCGGCGGGCAACGCGAGCGCCGTCGCGAGCGCGTGCAACCACTCTTCACCCCTCTTCAGTGGGACCAGATCGAAGAACCATACCCCGTCTGCAAAGTCCGCCGCGCTGCCACGCGCCGCCTCGAGCGCACATTGCGTCTTGCCAATGCCCCCGGTGCCGAGCAGTGTGACTGCGCGGTGCCCGCGCAACAGGTCCGCGAGCAAGGCGAGCTCGGCCTCGCGTCCAATAAGCGCCTCCGTACGTGCCGGCAGACTGGCGATTAGCGGCGGTCCGAAGCGCACGTGCGCATCCGCGCGGGCCGGGTTCAGGAGCTCGATCGGACCGATATAGCGATAACCGGCGCCATGAACGGTCTGCACGAACTTGGAATCTTGTACCGAGTCGCCAAAGGCACCGCGGGCGAGTGCGATGATCCGGTTGAGCGTGGAAGGGGTGACATAGCGGTGTCCCCAGACACCGTCCAGAAGCTCATTGCGCGTCACCAGAGAACCGGCCCTGGAAAGCAACTGCAGAATTACAGCGAAGACTTTGGGCTCCAGGGAGACTTCAGTACGCCCGCGGGTAAAACGGTGATTCGCAGCATCAACGTTTATATCGCCGCAGCGATACGTAACCGAACCCACCTGGTTTCCCCCTCGTTAGCCCGCCTTTCCTGACTGTACGCCGCGGGAGTCGCCGTGACCAACCCTACGTATCCTCCCAGGATCCGGAGGTCCTGGGTTCCGAATATCTTCATGGCCTAATCCATGGAAGCACCGGGCCAACCTGCCCTAGCCGAAGACTACCGGCGTACGAAGCCATGATAAATTTCCAAGTTCAGGTTTTATGTCGACAGACATCCAAGCTTGCGGGGTCGTGTGTTCAGCACCCCTCACACGAAACTGAAGGGCGGCAAGAAGTCGGGGAAGAAAAGGGGCTAACTGGTTCGCCTAAAACCCTTTCGCACGAATTCGTACCCAAGGACTCCGTCTGGTAGTCCACCCAAACTCAGGGCGCTTGAATGCGCCAGAAGGTGATGATCAGGCCGCCGGCGATGATCAAATGCCACCCATCCAGACCGATGGTCCGGGTAGTGCTTTGAAGACGAGAAGGTTAATGATCTGCCAGATCACGAAAAGCGTCGCAATGTAGAGCCCAACGACGCGTCCGAAGTCCACCGGGGCCAGGTTCAGGGCAGTCCCATAGCCAAGCAGGAGCACAGCGCCTGCGAGCAACATGGCGGTGCGAGTGAGGCCGTATGCTGATAGATCGCCAGTCGGACTGTGGCGTCCCCGCTCACCTCAAGGGTGGTGGCGATCAGCAGCAAAAGTGGGATAGGCAAGCTTTGGAGAGTCTGGAACATGATGTGTCCTGAGATGAGCGTGGTCGACATCTGACGCAGAGCGCCTGAACGCCGAAGTCTATGAGGTATTCTGGAAGTAGATTGCCGAAAAGTGGCCCCTCGACGAGGTCGCATTGCCAGGCAGGGAGATGAGCTTCAAGAAGTGGGACGAGGCTCGGGAACAGGCAGGCCCGCGCCTGACGGCATCGCCGGCGCATCCGCTTCCTGATCAGCTGTCCATAAAAGCGCTTCTGCCAAATACCAGACTCGACGCCCACCTTCTACCCGCCAGCGTGGGTGCGCTCAGCTCATACGGCCACGCCCTAGGTTAAAACCAGGTCCTGTCCCCGGACGATACAACGACCGGCGCGACGCAGTTAACGCTTGCGATTTTAGCGGACCTGCACAATGACCACCCGGCCACCGCAGTGCTCTGCATGCCACTTGCATCGGAAAGCAACGAAGGAATCGCGCGATATTTCCGCTACCGACTTGGCGGTCTTTTCGGTCGACTCGGCATCACGAGCCATCTCCTACTGGCCTTCGCTGCTGTTGCTGCGCTCGTGCTCGCTGCAAATCGCATCGCGCAGCACGGCACGTTGATTGTTCGCGTTACTGAAGCGACTCACCTCGCGCCAACGATCCCTGCGCCCTCCCCGGCTCCTCCCGCGCCCGCGGAAGCAAGCACACCGAAGTCGGGAGAACCGATCCCGTCGCCGCTTGCTCAGCTCCCTTTGACCGACACGCTCGACCGCTTCGACGGTGACGTGCTGAGCCGTGTTGACGAGAACACGCCAGAGCGCACGCGGTTGCTCGAAAGGGACGCCCAGGCCCTCCGAACTGAAAGCATGGCGCTCACCAAAGCCGCCGCCGGTCAGCGACGCAGTCGTCCGTCAAGCCAATGGGTGGCGCACGTTGCGGCGCACCAGCGGAAGGCCATTCGGTTGATCAGCCTCGCGGATACGCGTCGCCAGCTGATCGTGCAGTCTGGGCAGCACTTCGACGCCCTCGATGCGCAGATAACGAATGCGCTCGATGGTGCCTGGAAGATATTTGGCCGGGTAATCACGCGACAATCACTCGTGGCCGTGAGTCGCCAACTAGACCCGCTCCGGCGCGACCTGACGAGGATGGCAATACCCGGCGAGCATGAGCAGAGCGACGGGCAAGCCACACTATTGCGCCTCGCTGCTTTCGAACGCCTGCTGCAGCAGAGCGAGTCCAGCCTGCTGCGCTCCCAAGGGGGCTCCATGGGTCGCACGTTTACGGGACCACGCTACCCAACTATCAGTCGATGAATCTGCTCTTTTAGATACCGATCGGTCGCGCGACAGCGCACTCAAGGAGTTCCTGGCAAGCAGCCAGGCCCTGGCTCTGCAGACTCAGGCACTTCGCAAAATCCTCGCGACCCCTACGAGACGGCCTGCCCACCCGACGCCGGTTGCGCCCGTTGCGCCGGTTGCGCCGGTGGCCGCCCCGCACGCACCGGCAACCGTCACCACGACATCCACACACGAGGAGGTCTCGGGCGGGATCTCCTACATGGCGTGGTTCAGTGCGTCAACACTAGTGCTATTACTGCTGATCTGTTCAGCCATCGCGCTGGGAATCGTACTGCCAGTCAAACGCCTTATGGCCGTCACGCACAGACTCGCCCTTGGCGAGCTCCACGTGCGGGTGGCCCGCGGCGGCATCAAAGAGTTGGACTCGCTCGCGGTCTCGTTCAACCAGATGGCCGAGCAGCTCGCCGCAGCGCAGGCCACAACCGAAGCGCATCACCAGCAGCTGGAAGCGCGCATCGCGGAACGCACTCTGCAACTGAAGCACCTGGCCGAGCACGATCCTCTGACCGAGCTCCCCAATCGCCGGCAGCTCTTCGCTCAACTGGACTCTGGCCTGCGACAGGCAGCCACTCAGGGCTTCCATGTGGGCGTGTTCATTCTGGATCTGGACAACTTCAAGAACATCAACGACAGTGCGGGGCATGCATATGGGGACCGCGTGCTGCAGAGCGTTGCCCAGCGACTCGACGAGGTGGTCACGGGCAGAGGTTATTCCGCACGACTCGGCGGCGATGAGTTCACAATCGTGCAGGAAACTGCCCCCTCCAGTGACGAAATCCGCCTGTTCGGCGAGCAGCTCCTGCAAGCCTTTCAACGACCACTGCTCGTCGATGGCCGCGAGTTGCTGATGAGTGTCAGCCTTGGAGCGAGCTTCTATCCGCAGCACGGGCAGAGCGCGGAAGAGCTGTTACGCGCTGCGGATGCGGCGCTGTTCCGCGCCAAGCAGTTGGGTCGCAATCAACTCAACGTTTTCAGCCCGGAACTCCTGGCCGCAGCGGCAGCAAGGTTCAGCACCGAGCAAGCCCTGCGGCATGCGATCGAACGCGGCGAGTTCGATCTCGCCTTTCAGCCGGAAGTACGTATCGACACACTCGAGGTCGCACTCGTGGAAGCGCTGCTCAGGTGGCGCCTGCCGGATGGCCGTCAAGCTTCGACGCCGGAATTTCTGGCCATCGCCGAGGACTCCGGCCTCATTCTCGATATCAGCGACTGGGTGCTGCGTTCGGCTATCGAGGCCGCCGCTGCCCTGTATCGCGGGTCATGGCCGAACGTATGTGTCGCAATCAATGTATCGGCGCGTCAGCTGCTGGACCAACAGTTCGTCGGACGAGTCGAGCAACTCTTGCGGAAGCATTCACTGCCGGCGGAGTGCATCGAGATCGAGCTGACGGAGAACGTGCTGCAGACCGGACGGGCTACCATCGACGGACTCAGCGCGTTACGCGCGATGGGTGCCGGCATTGCGCTGGACGACTTTGGTACGGGTTTCTCCTCACTGACCTCTCTGGAACAGTTACCTTTGACGCGCGTCAAACTCGACCGCAGCCTCATCACCTGCATCGACTCCAATACTCGAGCGCTGGCCATCGCGCGCTCGATAATTGAGCTCGGCCAACGGCTCGGGCTGAAGATGACCGCCGAAGGCATCGAGCGTCCGGAGCAGCTTTGCCTGCTGTGGGAGCACGAGAAGCTACACCTGCAGGGTTACCTGCTGTCCCGCCCAGTTTCCGTCGCTCAGTTGCCGAGTGTCATTGCCGACCTGCCGATGCGGATGCAATCCCTGCTCCTATCGTCGCCGGGGCCAGATCGACGCCAATCTCAATGAGCCGCGGATCGTATTGCCAGGTATGACAGCGAACGGGGCCTCCCGTTAGTCATGCGGCGCTGAGTGACGGTCTGTGGGGCCCCGAGGCGAAGACGATGGCTCATCGGGATTCATGCCTTCATGCTCCGGAGTATGTCGGGCGCGCGAACCGGCTGAGGATACTCGCTATCCAGGCGGGGATTAATTCTCCTCCGCGTGGTTCGCTCGACGGAATTCTTCCCCCGGCCGCTCTATTCTCGCGACCAGGATTCAGGACAACTGTCGCTCAATGGAAGTTCCGCGCTCACGGTCTCCTCTCAAACTAAAGCCCCGACGCCTCCCAGGACAGTCCTTAGACGAGGCCATCGAGACGCTCTTCTGGGACGAGCTAGGCCCTCCTCTCCTCTTCGCCTTCACACTCGTCATTCTCGCCGCCTTTGAGTGGTTGACCGCGCTGACCCGGGTGCCGCCGCACTGGGTTCATACGGCGTCCGCGTAAATGGCTTCTCGCCCAGCATGATGGATACGCCGATGCAGGAGACGATCGAGGCCGCGCTCGGGCGGCTGGAAGGCGCCTCTTCCGCTCTCTCATTCAAGGCCGAGCGCACGGCAGGTGTGCCGCTCAAGCGCCGCACGAGCGCGGAAGAAATGGCTGAATCCCTCGCATGGCTGGCTATCGACTCTCCGGCGTATATGACCGCCGCGAGGCTCACCGTGACCGGTGGATTGGATAAAGACTAGAGCGACTCTTTAGATTCGGAATGAGGAAGACTATGGCCGTCGTGCTCGACCCCAGCAATTCGCTCACACCTGCAGCACATCTTTCCTCGAAAGTGCTGCTGCAGCTGTTCGCGACCATGTTCCGTATCCGGCGCTTCGAGGAAACGGCGAGCGAGCTCTTCAAGAAGGGGATGATCAAGGGTGCCGCACACAGTTATGCGGGCGAAGAGGCGATCGCGGCAGGCGCCTGCGCGAACCTGAATACCGATGACTACGTGGGCAGCTATCACCGGGGCCACGGGCACTGCATCGCCAAGGGCGCGCGGGTCGACCGGATGATGGCGGAGCTCATCGGCAAATCGACCGGTTACTGCGGCGGCCTCGGCGGGTCGATGCATATTGCCGATCTGGAGCTCAATATTCTCGGCGCGAACGGCATCGTGGGTGCAACCATGCCGCTTGGCGCGGGCGCAGCTCTGACGGCGAAGTTGCGCCAGACCTCACAGGTGTCGGTCGCCTTCTTCGGGGATGGCGGTGCCAATCAGGGAGTATTCCACGAAGCGTTGAATCTCGCGGCGGTCTGAAAGCTGCCGATGATCTTCGTCTGCGAGAACAACCAGTACGCGCTGAATACCGCCTTCCATCAAACCACATCGGTGCCGCAGATTGCCGATAGAGTCTCGGCCTATGGCGTCCCAGGCAAAACCATCGATGGCAACGATGCAGTCGAGGTGTATCAGGTCCTCGGCGAAGCGATCGCCCGCGCTCGCCGCGGCGAGGGCCCGAGTTTGATCGAGGCCATGACCTGGCGCTGGGGCCCGCACAGCATGCGCGCAAATCTGCGCGAGCCGCGCACGGATGCGGAAATGGCTGCCTGGAAAGCGCGCGACCCTTTGATCCGGTTACAGGAAAGAATGGCCGCGGCCCAGATTCCTGTCGCGGAGATTGAATCAATCAAGGCCGGTATCGAACGGGAGATCGAAGCTGCGATCGCTTTTGGCGCGCAAAGCCCTGATCCGGATTCTGGATACGGCCGTCTACGCGCCGCATCAGGCGCACACCGAGCCCAAGGATGGTCTGCTCGCAAAGCTTCTGTAGAAAGCCAGGGCTACGCCGGGGATGGAGAAGCATTCGGGGGATCCCCCGCGCGAGCCAACTCTCGATGAGAGCTATCCACGCAAGCTCCCGGCTCGGATCGTTCGCGACGTGCCGTTCCGCTCTCCGTTGCGCCTCCAGGATTTGCGCCGCGAATACAGGTGACCTGAAGACGTTCATTTCATAACAGGCTGCCACGGCACACTAGGCCATATGCGCCCATCACCGCGGCGCATCGAACGAATAAGTCAGCGACAGGCCAACCGTTCTGGGCATCGAGATATAGTACGGCGCGTTCGGACCCTGCTCCGCGGGATTCGACCGCGCGGTGATACCGAGCGTATTGGCGATATTGTCAACGAACAGTCTGGCGGATAAGCTCCCGTTCGTCCCTTCCAGATAAAGATCCCACATCGAGAAGCCGGGCACTTCCGCCGAGGCAGCCGAGATCGTGGAAAAGCTGCTGCTGCGGTAATTTCCGTCGACGCCGTAATGCAGCTGCCACTGCTAACTCACTTCCTGCCGGTATTCGAATCTCCAATTCAATTGGTGTTGTGGCACCCCCGGGAACCGACCTCCGCCTTCAAATGGCGCCGACGCCACTTCGACTACCAGCGGAGAAACGGCGGTGAGCTTGGTTTCATCAAAAGAATAATTGACCTGCCCGAATATGTGACCGGTGATGAAGCCCGAGAGGGCCAGATCCAATCCGCGACTGTATCCGTCTCCCACATTCAATACGGAAGGTATGAAAGCCGGTGTCGCCGAAACGGTGGCCTGAACGTTGTGCCACAGAATATAGTACGGCGAAAGGTCGTAGGTTATCCGATCAAATGACCCTTTCAGCCCCACTTCGAAATCGTCATCGGTATCGGGTTTCGCGGTGAACGCGCCAGGCGGCGTGACGACAACGGTGCCGAAGTTCGTCGAAGGCGGCAGCGCATTGTTCACGCCGCGGCGGAAACCCTGGGACCAATTGAAATACGTCGTCATCGTCGGCGCGATCTCATACAACACGTCGAACTTGCCCAAAGCGCTGGTGTTGGTGGTAGAGCTGGTCCTGGAGGCGACATAGTCGGGGCCGGCAAACAGGAGACCATTGTCTCCTGTCGAATCCAGGACCTGGCTGAAAACCCGGGCGCCTCCGGTAACCTGCAGTTTTGGCAAAATAAACCAGGTCAGCTGGCCGTAGACGGCCCTGTCCAGAAATCGATTGTTGACGCTTTGGAGAAATGACTCGTCCTTTTCTACGGGTACACCGCTCTCCGAGGGCACTATGCCGTAGTACTCGCCCAATCCACACTGTGTCGACCCGGCCCCATATGCCGGAACGCAAGCGCTGTCGTAGTCATAATAGCCCCGATCGTATTGATAATAACTCGGGCTGGCGCGCTGGCTGGAATAATACGCTCCGACCACGTAATCGATAAAATCCGACGGCTTTGACGCCAGCCGCAGCTCCTCGGTAACGCCCTTGTCGTCCAATATATTGAGGCTGTCAAAGTACGGGCGCGGCCCGCTTCCGTACACGGCAACGTAGAAGGGAAGCGACTGATACGTCATCGTCTGATCCTGGTCGGCGTGTACGGCATGGTTATAGTCCGACGTCGACGACGTGAAGGTCGCGAAGCCGAGATCATAGGAGATATCGGCAGAGTAAAGATCGATGACGTCTCGAACCGGCTGACGGGAAAGCGCGGCGTCATTCAGCGTGAAACCATAGATCGTGGGATTGATCTCGGGCGGTCCGCCCGCATTGGTCTCTTGTCGGTTGACATTCAACCGAATACCCATTTTGTCCGTGACCTGCCACAGCGCGGCGACGCGATAGTTGTGAATGGTGGCGTCGTTGACAGCCTTTTGCGAGGCGAATACCGGGGGGCTGCTCAGCTCGTTGCCCGGTTGCGCCAGAACCGGCGTGCGGTTTGCGTCCAGAACATAGGTATGCGGCATATCGATGAAGCCCGCCTGATACGTATCCCCGGCCTCGAACCGCAGCGCGAATGTCGAAGTCACCGGCAGATTCACAATCAGGTCGCCGTCATAGTTTGCCGCGCGGGCGTTATGAGTATCCCCTGCGCCGACGGTGGCAATCACCTGGTAATCATTCAGGTCGGGGTCATTCTGCAGGAACCGCACTGTTCCGCCGAGTGAACCGGAGCCGTAAAGCGTACCTTGAGGTCCGCGGAGCACTTCCACCCGACTGACGTCAGTCACGTGCAGATTCACGAACACCGGAGCATCGTCGACATAGGTCGCAACCGGCGATTGAGTCTGATTCGGAATCAGGCCGCCGGTTATTTCGGCATTCAGACCGTGGATGATGAGCGTGTTGTCGGACAATCCGGCATACGCGCCTTTGTCAAGAAAGGTTACCCCCGGCACCGTCTGGCTTATGCCGCTCATGCCGGTGATGCCAAGCTGCGACAGCTCGGCGCCACTGACCGCGGATATCGCGTACGGCACGTTTTGCACGGTCTCGG
Source organism: uncultured Pseudomonadota bacterium (assembly GCA_963726045.1). Taxonomy (GTDB): domain Bacteria; phylum Pseudomonadota; class Gammaproteobacteria; order Steroidobacterales; family Steroidobacteraceae; genus 13-2-20CM-66-19. The sequence continues at coordinate 177,999 of CAVSAZ010000003.1, read as the reverse complement.
GCCGGCGATTCGCGGTCACGACGACTTCCTGCAGGGCCGGAGCGGATTCGGTCGCTGTGCCCGCTCCTCCCGCAGCGGCGTCGCCGGGCTGGGTCGACTGAGCATACGCGGCAGATGTCACAGCGGCGGCGATGGCTCCGCCCGCGACCGATGCCATCAATATGCGGCGAGGCGGAGCCTTGGCATTTTTTATCGTTGCTGAGATCAGCTGCTTCAGCTGCGCTCGTTTTGTTGTCATACATCCCCCAAACACACTTTGAATTGACTGCTGACCCGACCAGGCGATTCCGCGCAGCGGCGCCTGTCTGCATGCCTAGGGTTGGTGGAAGGTCTTTACTTCCATGAAGTCCTCCAGCCCAAAGAGCCCCCCTTCCCGTCCGTTACCGGACATCTTGTAGCCGCCGAACGGGCTGCCGTAACGGTGCGGGCCGCCATTGACGTGCACCATGCCGGCGCGAAGTTTCCCGGCCACCCGCTCGGCCCGCTCGGCATCGCCGGTCTGGATGTACGCGGCCAGGCCATAGTGGGTATCGTTCGCGATGGCGATGGCCTCCTCTTCGGTATCGAAGGGAATGATGGTGAGGACCGGCCCGAACACCTCTTCTCTCGCAATCCGCATGCTGTTGTTGGCGTCGACGAAAATCGTCGGCTTCACGTAGTAGCCGGTTTCAAAGCCTTTCGGCTTGCCCGACCCACCTACGAGCACCCGGGCACCCTCACTGATGCCCGCGTCGATCAGCCCTTGGACACGGCTGAACTGGATATCCGAGACGAGCGGCCCGATATGTGCGCCTTGGCTTTCTGGATTGCCCACCTTCGCCTCCTCGCCCACGCGCTTCGCAATCTCGAGGACCTGGTGATAAGCCGATCGCTCGACGAGCATGCGAGTCGGGGCATCGCACGACTGACCGGAATTGTTGAAGACGTCGCCGATCGACGCGCTCACCCGCTTCTCGAGGTCCGCGTCGGCAAAAATCAGGTTCGGAGACTTGCCTCCGAGCTCCAGCGTGACCCGTTTGACCGTATCGGCGGCGTCCTTCGTGACGGCGATGCCGGCGCGGGTGGATCCTGTGAAGGAGATCATGTCGACATCCTTGTGCCTGGAAAGCGCGGCGCCGCATTCCGCGCCGTTACCGTTGACCAGGTTGAATACTCCAGGCGGGAAGCCGGCCTCGTGGATCATTTCCGCGTAGAGCAGCGCATTGAGCGGAGTGAATTCCGATGGCTTGAGGACGCAGGTGCAGCCGGTCGCCAGGGCGGGGATCACCTTGAGGACGATCTGGTTGATGGGCCAATTCCACGGCGTTATCAGGCCGCAGACCCCGATCGGTTCGCGGCGCACCACATCGCCGTTTTCGAGAGTTTCGCGGGTCTTCAATCGCTTCAGGGCATCGATGAAGCCACGGAGGTGACCTACACCCACGTCTGCCTGCTGCTCCGTGCTCATGGTGATCGGCGCGCCGAGCTCGAGGGTCAGGGTGCGCGCCACCTCGTGGTAGCGGCGCTCGTAGATGGCGAGCAGCTTTTTGAGAAGCGCCAGCCGCTCCTCGGGGGAGGTCTGACTGTAACTCGTGAACGCCGCCTTGGCGGCCTTGACGGCCCGATCGATATCGGCTGCCGTCCCCATGGAGATGACTGCGATCGGCTGCTCGGTCGCGGGGTTGATGACCGGGAGGTCGGACGGCTTCACGGGATTGGCCCATTGGCCGTTGATGTAGAACTGGCGTTTGTCGAGCATGTGGGTCTCCTCAAAACCGATTAGCGAAGATGGGGCCAACCTCAGTGCACCGGAACGCGCGCCGGCGGCAGCGGCTGCCTCCCGGCGAGGACGTCGGCGAGCTTCTCAGCGATCATGATGACGGGCGCGTGGAGGTTGGCAGTCACATTGGTCGGCATGATCGAAGCGTCGATCACCCGTAGACTTTCGACGCTGCGGACGCGCCCCACCGCGTCGGTCACCGCCATCTCGTCGACGCCCATGCGGCAGGTCGAGCAGGGATGAAATTCGGCTGATCCCTCCGAGCGGATCCAGGCAAGGATTTCCTCGTCGGTCTGAATCTGCTTTCCGGGGGTCAGCTCTTCACCGCGGAACTCGTCCCATGCACGCTGCAGGGCCATCTCGCGCGTCCGGCGGACGCCGTCGACCAATTCGCGTTGATCGCTCTCCGCCTCGAGATAATTGAAGAGGATGGAAGGTGACTTCCCCGGATCCCGTGACACGAGCTCGACCCGCCCGCGGCTGGCCGGTCTCATGAGGCTCATCGAGAACATGAATCCCTCGGAAGGGTAAATGCTCTCGGACGCCCCGATTCCCGCGCACAACGCGTAGAACTCGTGCTGCATGTTGGCGTAGGGCACGTCATCGGAGCTTTTGAAGAAACACCCGGCCTCGCAAAAGTTCGTCGTGCCCAGTCCGGATTTGAACATCAGCCATTGCAGCCCGATGCTCCAGCGCTTCAATGGGGTGTTCACCTGCCTGGCAACCGAAACCGGCTTGAGGCTGCTGTACTGGATCGGCACGACGAGATGGTCGTCGAGATTCCGCCCGACGCCGGGCACATGCGCAACGACGGGGATATCGAGCTCGACGAGATGTTTGGAGTTCCCTATCCCCGAAAGCAGCAATACCTGCGGCGAATTGAACGCGCCACCGCAGAGGATCACTTCCCGTTCGGCCTCAGCCCGCTCGGTCTGCCCGTTGCGGGCATACTCCACTCCGACGGCGCGCTTGCCCGCGAAGACGATGCGCTGCACCAGCGCTCGCGTCTCCAGCGTGAGGTTGTCTCGAGAGAGCGCAGGCTTCAGGTAACCGGCTGCGGCGCTCCAGCGCGAGCCGTTGTGAGTGAATCTCTGCGCGACATGGAAGCCTTCGTGCTGACGGCCGTTCTGATCAGGCGTGAACGGGTAGCCCGCCTCCTTGCCGGCGGCGATGAAGGCCTGGTCGAGCGGATTGGTCGCGGGACAGGTCTCGATGTGCTGCGGACCCGAGCCGCCGCGGTACTCGCTGGAGCCGCGATCGAAGGTCTCCATCTTGCGGAAATAGGGCAGGCAATGCGCGTAGGACCAATCCGGCAGGCCTTGACTCGCCCAGGCATCATAGTCTCGCGGATTGCCACGGTTTGCGACCATGCCGTTGACCGACGTGGAGCCGCCGAGAACCCGCCCGCGCGGCTGCTCTATGCTGCGGTTGTTGAGGTGCGGCTCAGCGTCCGTGGCGTAGTCCCAAATGATCTTGGGGTCGCGGGCTGCGAGCGACATCGTCGCCGGCATCTGGATGATCAAGCCGCCATCCTGACCGCCGGCTTCCAACAGGAGCACGCGCACGCCAGGCTGTTCCGTGAGTCGGTTAGCGAGTACGCAACCGGCCGCCCCCGCGCCGATCACGATGTAGTCGTAGGTCTTCTTGCTCGCCATTGGCTCTTCCCACCTGCTTTTCTATGCGACGAAAGTAACTCGGTTCGTTTACGTAGCGAACGCCTCGCGGAGCGCGCTCGTGATCAGCTCGACGTGATCGCGAAGCAGCAGGTCGCCCTTCTCCGAAGAGGACTGCTCTGCACGAGCCAGCACCCCGGAGGGGGGCACGTATCCGCTCGCTTTTGGATACCGATCGAAGGGCGGGAACTTCGCCGGGCCGTCTCCCGGGACTTTCGGCATATCGACCAGGTCCGGCCGCACGGAGAGCATCAGGGATGTCTCGAGCAGCGCAGCGTGCTCGAATTCGGTTCCGGGAAAACCGTCGGGAAAGAGACGATCCAGGGTCTCTTGCCGTACGAAGTTCCAGTATTCGAGCCTCACGATGCTCGCGTCCGAAATTCCGTCGCGCCGCAATTCGCGCAAGGCGAGGTCGATCCCTTCGATCGCCGGCCACACATTCTCGTAGTGACCCACGGCTACCACCATGCGTCGAACGCCGTGCGATCCGAGGCCGCGGAGCACGTTTCCGATCGTCAGCACCAGCGTATTCATGTCGAGGCTGATGGTTCCCGGAAATGCTTCCCCGCCCCCGGACCGCGCCTGCGACTTGTAGCCATAGGGAATGGCCGGCGCGACCAGGCCTCCCAGCACTCGCGCTACCCGCTCGCAGACCGCGTTGGGCAGAAAGACATCGACCCCGAGCCCCAGGTGGGGACCGTGCTGTTCGGTCGCACCGACCGGCAGGAAGACGATGGGGTTTCCCCGCACACGCTCCGCGAATTCGACTGAGCTGATGTCGGTGAGGAAGACGCTGTCGTTCATTTATGGCTCCTAAACTTCAAGCAGCCAACGTGTCAGACCGTCCGCAATACATGATTGAGCTCTTCGAGCAATCGCCCCGCGTTGTCTCTGCTGAAAACCAAGGGCGGTCGAATTTTCAGGACATTCGCATTGAATCCGGTGGCCGAAATGAGCACACGGCGCTCGCGCAGACCATTGACGATCGCGCTCGCTTTGGTCATATCGGCCGTCTTGGCTGTGCGGTCGCGCACCATCTCGACACCGAGATAGAGTCCTGCTCCCCTCACGTCCCCGATGCAGTCGTAGCGTTCGGCAAGCGCGCGCAATCCACTCTTCAACTCCGCGCCGACGATCTGGGCGTTCTGCATCAGGCGTTCATCCAGGATGACATCGAGCGTGGCCTTTGCCGCGGCGATGGCGACCGTATTACCGCCGAACGTGTTGAAATAGCGAATGTCGTTGCCGAACGAGGCAACCACTTCCGGAGCAACCGTGAGACCGGCAATCGGAAAACCATTACCCATGGGCTTGCCCAGGGTCACGATGTCAGGGTCGACCCGATGCCGTTGATGACCCCAGAACGCCTCGCCCGTGCGGGCGAAGCCGCATTGCACCTCGTCCGCAATGAAGATGCCGCCTTCCTTGCGAACGAGATCCACGGCGGGCCCCAATAGCGTGGTCGGCTCCGCGAAGATCCCATCCGAAGTGAAGAGCGAATCAGCGATGAATGCAGCTACGCCCTGACCGTGACGCTTCAGGTCGGCAATCTGAGTGGCTACCTGGGCGGCAAACCACTGTGGCAGTTCTGGGGCGGAAACCCGGTACGAATCCGGGGTGGGTACGGTGCGCACCCATTGACCCAGCTGCGAATTCGCTCCCAGCGATGGCGAGATCCCGGCGGTGCGGTGGGAGTTACCGTGGTAAGCCTCGGACGTTACGATCACTCCGCGGTTGCCCGTGTAGTGTTCCGCGATCCGAAGCGCCAGATCATTTGCCTCGGAGCCGGTACAGGTGAACATCGCGTGGCCGGATACCCCGATATGTCCTGTGAATGTCTCCAGGAGCTGCTCGGCGTAGGTCAGTATCCCCTCCTGAATATATCGGGTGTGAGTACACAGAGTCGCCATTTGACTCGCGACAGCCTCGGTCACCCGGGGATGCGCATGCCCTACCGATACGACGTTGTTGTACGCGTCGAGATATTCGTGACCGTCACGGTCGTAGAGGTGAACCCCGGAGCCGCGACTGACCTCGACCGGGTTCTTGTAAAAGAGCCGATAGGCCGGCCCGAGAAGCTTCGCCCGCCGGCCGATGAGCGTCCGCGTCATTTCGGGCAATGCGGACAGCTCCTTTGGGTCGAAGGCGTTGTTCATCTTCCCGCGTGTCTTCGGAGTCGATGTATGCATGGTGGGCGCTATACCAATAGATCGGAAACGTCCGGGATCCGGCGGTTGAGAAACCACTGCAACTGGCCCCAGCCCTGCTCGGTGTTGCGCAATATGTAGCGACTGTTCTCCGGGAAAAGCTGCGCCCGCCAAAGGGTGAGCAGTGCCCTTGCGACGACGCGGCCCATGACGAAGTGCGGGATGAGCATCAGCTCTTCCTGCGTCAGATCGGCAACTGATAAATACCCCGCGAGAAGCGGCCGCCCCTCCCGGAAGAGATCGTCGATGTCTCGACTCGCGGCATCGGAAGGCAACTGATTGAGCAGTGCGGTGGCGACGTCGATTGCGATCCCCGTACGCACGGCGTCCCCAAAATCGATGATGCCGGTCACGAACTGCTCGGCGTCATGATTCACAATGATGTTCGATCTGCTGAAGTCGTTGTGCAGGACCTGGCTCCTGAGGTACGGCAGACGAGGAGCAATCGTCGCAAAGCGCTCCAGCCCCCGCACGAGCAGCTTGCGTTTCTCCTCATCGCGCACCGAGGCCAGCAGTGATCGCAGCGACAGCAGGTGCTGAACATCCCACGCATAGATCCGGTGATCGGACGGATGCTCGAAAGTCGCCGTCGCCAACCGCAGTCGGGCGAGAACCTTGCCGATTTCACTGCGCTCCCGCTCCGAGGAGCCGGTGCTGTCGAGCGGTATGCCGGGCAGATAGGTCAGCAACTGGACATGACGGCGTTGGCCGGCCTTGTCCAGGATTTCCTGAATCTCACCGCCGGCGATGCTCTTGATGATGCGAGGCGTCGGAAGGCTCGGGTCTTGGGTCGACACATGATCGAGCAGCGCGGTTTGGAATTGGAGCTCGCTAAGGTCTTCGCACGGATTCGACACCTTCAGGACGAAGCGCCGGCCGGCCCGCGAATCGATTCTGAACGTGTCATCCTTTTCCGTGTCCAGGCGCGCCGTCCGGCCTTCGATCGCATATCGTTCCCGCAGAAGCGAACAGGCTTCGGCGGGTTCCATGCGAACATGATGTCCTGACAGTCCGCCTTCGACCCCGACTTTTTCGACGACAGCCACCATTGTCTGCCTTCAGCGGCCGCGTGCTTTTCGGGAGGCCGCTGCCGGCGCCAGGACGCAGGCCATCTCATAGAGGATGGACGCGCCGACCAGTGCGGTGTTGCCGGTCTGGTCGAAGGGCGGTGATATCTCGACCAGGTCTCCCCCAACGAAGTTCAAGCCGGCCATGCCACGGACCAGGGCTTGAGCCTGGATGGTCGTCACCCCACCGATCTCCGGGGTGCCGGTTCCGGGCGCGAACACGGGGTCGAGAGCGTCGATATCGAACGAAAAGTACGTCTTCCCGTCACCGACGATCCGGCGCGTCTCCTCGATGATCTTCTGGCAGCCCACCTCATTCAGCTCTTCGATGAACACCACGCGGATGCCGTGCTCGATGGAATAGTCCCAGCCCTCGGCAACGTTTTGCGCACCCCTGATCCCGATCTGAACTGTACGCCGGGAATCGAGCAAACCTTCCTCGATGGCGCGGCGAAAGGGCGAGCCATGGCTGAACTTGGAGTTCTGAAACTCGTCCCAGGTGTCGGTGTGAGCATCGATATGAACCATGCCGATCGGGCCGTCCTTCACGATCGCGCGAAAGATGGGCAACGTAATCGAGTGATCGCCGCCGACGGCAAGGGGAACGACTCCCGCTGCATGCACCATGCTGAAGAACTGATTGATGTCGGCATGGGCGCCTTCGACGTCGAAGGCATGACTGAAGGGCACGTCACCCAGATCGGCCATCCGACAGATCTCGAAGGGATTGACGCGCGTGACGTGATGGATCGATCGCGTCAGAGAGGACTGATTGCGGACTTCCCGCGGACCGTGGCGGGCACCAGGACGGTTGGTCAACGCGCCGTCATACGGAACACCGATCAGACCCAGATCGACCTCATCGAGCGCGGTCGCCAAAGGCGCGCGCAGGAGTGTCGCGATTTCGGCGTAACGAGGAGCGCCGAAGTTGGGAGTCGCGGGATTGATTCTCGTGCTGGAAGTCATAGTCAGATCCTGTAGCCAATGTCCTGTCGCAACCCTTTTTATTGATGTGGAGCGTACCGGCATGTGGACTTGGGATAAATTTCGATGTTCCGCTATTTACATTGAAGAACTTAGATATTCGATGCAATAGCCTGCGGACAGGTATGGCGGCACCCAGGCCGTAAAACATCGAAATCCCTTAATGTAAAAACCTGGACTTCGAAATTCCCAATCGACACGCACGCCGGTATTGTCCGGGCCCTTTCGCTGAGGCCACGCACAATGCACGAGACGACGGAAAGCGGCGGACGGCGGCGGCCTGCCAAATCTTCCCTGCTGCGCAATCTCCTCGCGGTACGCCCAGTGCAGCCGCGGGAGCTCGCCGGCGGGGAGCGGCTGCAGCAGGCCTTGAGCGCCTGGTCGCTTGTTTCCATCGGCGTGGGCGCGACTGTCGGCACGGGAGTGTTCGTGCTCACCGGCACGGTCGCGGCCAATCAGTCCGGACCCGCAATCACGCTGTCGCTTCTCATTGCCGCGTTCGGCAGCACGCTTGCAGCCCTCTGCTACGCGGAGTTCGCTGCCTTTCTACCGGTGCCGGGCAGCGCTTACAGCTATACGTATGCCACCCTCGGCGAGGCGATCGCCTGGTTCATAGGCTGGAACCTGCTGCTCGAGTACGGCATATCGGCCTCGGCGGTCGCAGTGAGCTGGTCGGCATATGTGGTCAACCTTCTTGCCGAAATACACATCCAGCTGCCCGCGATCCTGGTCAATGCACCTCTGCAGGAGAGCGCGACCGGTCACCTGATCGCAACCGGCGCCATCGTAAACGCGCCGGCGGTCCTCATCGTGCTCGCGCTGAGTGCGCTCTGCTACGTCGGCATCCGGGAGACCGCCTGGGTCACCAATATCATGGTGGCGCTCAAAGTGGGAGTGATCATAGTCATCGTCGTCGCAGGCTTGAAGTTCATCGATCCGGCCAACTGGCATCCTTACATCCCAGCCAATACCGGCACTTTCGGCCACTTCGGCTGGTCGGGCGTGATGCGGGGCGCAGCGATCATCTTTTTCTCATACGTCGGGTTCGATACCGCCTCGACCACGGCGCTCGAAGCACGCAATCCGCAACGCGACCTGCCGATCGGGATCATCGGAACGCTGGTGATATCCACGGTGCTGTATGTGGCCATGGCGGCTGTGATCACCGGCATGGTGCCCTATTTCAAATTGAACGACGCCGATCCGGTAGCGATAGCGCTCGACGCGCATCCCGCACTCTCTTGGCTCCGGGGGCTGCTCATCCTCGGCATCATCATTGGTATGACCTCCGTGATTCTGACGTCGATTCTCGGACAGCCACGCATTCTCCTGTCCATGGCCGATGACGGTCTGCTCCCTCCGGCGATGAGCCGCTGTCATCTCCGTTTCAAGACACCGCACGTCGCCACCGCGGTGACGGGCATTGGAGCGGCACTGATCGCCGGGGTGTTCCCACTCGATGTGCTGGCAGACCTGATCTCCATAGGGATCCTGCTCGCCTTCGCGGTGGTGTGTATCGGGGTGCTGGTGATGCGTTTCACCCGCCCCGATGTGCCTCGTCCCTTCCGCGTCCCAGCCGCCATGCTGATCTGCCCGCTGGGAGCTGTCGTGTGTGTATGGATGACACGCTACCTCTCGCATGCCACCTGGATCCGGCTGGTTCTATGGACATTGCTCGGCGGGGTGATCTACGCCTCTAGGATTCAGGCACAGCAAGCTGCGCCGGTGAGGAGCAGGGCCGCGCCCGGCTGGCGCGGAGCCCTTTACCAGCCGATCCATCGGATGCCGATGGCTTAGGAGTAGCCTTTTCTGGCGTTCTCGCCACTGAAGCGCCCGGCACGGGCATCGTCGAGGCTCTCGCGAACTGCCGTGAGGAACTCGTGTGCCGCTCTGTCATCTGGCGGCGCGTCGATGAAGAGGTGAATCGCGAGCGGTTCTTCGCAGACGACGACACCGAAACCCCTCACGAGAAGCGCCTCCGCGACTGCTCGCACGTCGGTATCGACCGGCCGAAATAGAAGAATGCCGGCCTCGGGTCGGACCAGAAGCTTCGATCCCATTCATCTTCTCGAGCTCATCGGAAAGCACTTCGCTGGCCCTCGCGATCCGGCGTGCCTGCTCCGTGTAGCCCTCCTCGCCCAGATGCTTGAGCACCGCCCACGCAGCCGCTATCGTGCGGCCGGTGCCGGAGCCGGTGAATCCTTCAGAGCGAAGACTCCCGGAGGGCCATGCGTTGAACACGAATGCCTGGTACTCGAGATCCTTTGCGTCGCGGAGCGTCATGGTCGAGATGCCCAGCGGTGTCTGACCGAACTTGTGCAGATCGGCCGAAACCGATGTGACGCCCGGTATGTCGAAGGAGAAGTTGGGGATCGCATGTCCGAGCCGCTTGAGGAACGGCACGAGGAATCCGCCCACGCAGGCATCGACATGGCACCATATCCCGCGTGCAGCCGCGACTGCCGCAATCTCCGGTATCGGATCGATGCGGCCGTGGGGGTAAGCCGGCGCGGAGCCGGCGATGAGCACCGTGCGATCGGTGATCGCTCGCTCCATCGCCTGCACGTCAGCCCGAAAGTCTGCCCGCTCGCGCACTCTTATGACCTTCATGCCGAGATAGTGCGCGGCTTTGTCGAACGATGGATGGGCCGTATAGGGGATGATTATTTCCGGTACCCAGTCGCCGGGCTTACTCGCCTTGGCCTTGTCGCGTGCAGTCTTCGTGGCCAGGAAGTTCGACTCCGTGCCGCCGGTCGTCAGCGTGCAGTGCGAGCCCTCCGGAGCACCGATGATTTCGCGCACCATCTGCGCGACTTGGTCCCACACCGGAAAGAGACTTGGATTACTGAATTGGCGCCCGAAGAGGAATGCGTCGAAGAAAATATCGCCCGCTCCCTTGCCGACGAGGCGGATATTCGTATCGCGGTGAGGCCAGTCGAGCCCGAACAGCTTCCACTCATGGTCCGCGGCCCGGAAGCGATAGAGGGCCTGTTCCAGTTCGGGCCAGGCGATACCGCGCGTGGGAAAGCAGCGATCGGACGACATGGCTTCTTTACCTCGTCATATTCTGATGAGTACGCGTCAGCGGCTCACGACTGCTTCTGGTTTGCCAGCATGTCCCAATCCTTGAACGGTACTTCTCTTCCTGGATAGCCGACTTTCCCGAACGGCCAGACCTCTGCCAGCCAGCGCTTCACGCCCTGGTACACAGCGTCGTCCAGCCCCGCGGCAGCATCGGGCGTCACCCACATGATTGCTTCTGCGTCGTAGTCCCGCTTCTTCGTGGGGTTTATGTAGACCGAGCCGTAACAGGTGGCATTGTCAGGGCTCATGACCGAGTAGGCAAAGGAATGTCGCCGGCGCCACTCGCCGGTATGCCAGCCGACCTCGATGATCTCGTCCTGCAGCGTAAATTTGCTGTAGTCGTACTCATCTTCCCTGTCAGCCGTGGTGAGATTCAGAGCGCCCTTCATTACCGCCGCGTAGTCCAGAATCATGACGTCGTAGCTCAGCGGCCGCAGCCGGTACCCCTTTCCCTCGAAAGCGGTAGGTGCGTTGAAGGTGCTGGGTACGAGTGGAACGTTGTACAAGATCGACCCCTTCACATCGGCGGCAACGGCGCAGGGAGAACGATAGCACCGTCCGAACCCTATGATAAATTTCGAAGGACGGGAATTTACATCGATATTTTTGGATGCGTTGCCGAAAGCAGCCCGCGCACAGGCGGCGCTGGTCGAGGACGACCAGCCGGGCGGCGGCCGCTCCCCCGCCCTCCCCTTTTTTTAATGCCGAGACCTGCGGCCAAGGCCTGCTCAGCACGTCACTCTGAGCTCGACTGTTGGTCTTCAGGGACGTGACTAACTTTCAAAGCTCTCGATGTAAATACCCGGACTTGGAAATTTATTCGCGCTTTCCCCGCCGATAGACTCAAGACCGCTCGGGCAGCGGGCTCAACGAAGCCGGGAACACGGACACGCCTGTCAGCATGGTCTAAAACACCTAACAGCCAGGGGGCCGAGTTCATGAGCAAGACCTTGAATCTTACCGCGCGCGGTGCCGGCGCGGTCACCGTCGCAGCACTCGTCGTTGCAGCACCGCTCGCGCATGGACAGGCCGTCGCAGCAGGCGCAGACACCGGCCTCAACGAGCTGCAGGCGGTAATCGTCACCGGAACGCGGCAAACCGGCATCGTCGCGGCCGAAAGCCCCGCGCCCATTGAAATCCTGAGCGCTGCCGCACTCCACGCCGCAGCGGGCAATCCCGACCTCATGTCGACCCTGGCTCAGATTGTGCCGTCACTGCAAATGTCGCCATTTGGCTTCGACATGGCCAACCAGACACTACAGGCCCGTCTGAAGGGCTTGAGTCCCAATGATGTCCTGGTGCTGGTCAACGGCAAGCGGCGGCACAACACCGCCAATATCGCGATAGACAGCGGCAATCCCATTCAGGGCGGGGCCAGTGTGGACCTGAATATGATTCCACAGGACGCCATCGATCACATCGAGGTCCTGACCGAGGGCGCCGCGGCACAGTATGGGAGTGATGCGATCGCAGGCGTGATCAACATCATCCTCAAGAAGAATCCGTCCGGCGGCGACATCACCGGCCTTTATGGCGCGGATTACGACGGCGCCCCGGAGGGCAGCCGCATGAGCGTCAACATGAACGGCGGCACCAATCAGGTGACCGGCAATATCGGCTTTCAGCCGTTCGCTGGTGCCTACCTGAACGTGACTGGTGAGATTTCCAATCATGGTCACACCTTCCGCGGCAGCGCGGATCCGCGTGTGACGCCACCGTACTACGTCGACGGATGCACTCCAGCCGACCCCATCTGCAACGGGGCAGCGCAGGTGGACTCACAGACGGTCAATATTCCGGGCTACCCGTACCTGAATCTGCTCGAAGGCGACGCCGAAACGCACACCAGGCTCGCGGAATTCAACGCCGGCTATGACTTCGACAACGGCACCCAGTTCTATGCCTTCGGTACTTACGGCAGCAAGTCCGCGGCATCAAACCAGAACTACCGCCTGCCCCACATTTATAGCTATACGGATCCGACGACCGGGGAAACGTACTATCCATTGCCGAATGGGTTTTGGCCCCTGGAGGCCGCTCAGGAGACCGATTATTCGGCGACCATCGGCATCAAGGGAAAGCTCGCGGGCTGGAACTGGGACTTCAGCACCACCTCGGGCGCCGATCATATGGATACCTATACGCTGGACTCGATCAACCCGCAGGAATTCGCCGAGACGGGTCTGCCGATCACGGCGGTTTCAGCCACCGGCGCACCACTCGGACACGGCTATACGACGCCCACCAACTTCTTCGATGGTTTGCAGTATGCGAGCCAATGGACGACCACGCTGGACGTGAGCCGCGATTGGGACATTGGCATGTCGAGCCCCCTCAACACCGCGGCTGGCATCGAGTTTCGACGTGACGAATTCCGGCTCACTGCCGGGGAGCCCAATTCGTACCTGCTGGGCGGAGCTTCTGCCTGGTCAGGCTTCTCGCCGGCCGATGCAGGGGCGCATTTTCGGCAGAACTATGCGGGTTACCTGGATTTGTCCGCCAATCCCGTCGACCCCCTGCTCATCGACCTTGCAGGGCGCTTCGAGCACTACAGCGATTTCGGTGACGCCACGGTCGGAAAGCTGACTGCACGCTATGACTTCACGCCGAAATTCGCAATCCGCGGCACTGTCAGCAACGGCTTTCGCGCCCCCACGCTGGAAGAGGAGTATTACAGCGACACGATACCGGGTCCAAGCAGCGTCATCGCGCAATTCGCTCCGAATAGTGCCGCCGCCGGCGTCCTTGGCCTGGGTAAGCTGCAGCCGGAGAAGTCCACCAACCTCAGCCTGGGCCTGGTCTGGCGTCCGTTGCCGGCAATGAGTGCAACGCTGGATTTGTACCGCATCCACATCACCAAGCGCATCATCGGCAGCGGCGCCCTGAATGGCCTGGTCAACGGCGAAGACGTGTCCAATCTGATCGACACAGCGCTGTCTGACGCAGGTACGCCGATCAATTCGACGGTCACGAGCACGGACATCGTGCTGTTCAGCAACGCGTTCGATACGACGACCAATGGCGCCGATGTGGCCTTTCAGTTCCCCGTTGACTACTCCTTTGGGCATGTGGAATGGACAGTCGCGGGAACGCTCAACGCGACCAAAGTCACGGGTATACGGCCGACTCCGGCGCAGCTGCTGCCCGCTCTCGATGGTGGCACATCAATGTTCAATCCGGAGACGATCTCGGACGTCGAGGAGGCGTCTCCGAAGTTCGTCGTCAATCTTGGCATGAACTACACGTACGGCCGGTTCTCCCTGAATATCCTGGAGAAGATCTACGGCAAGTCTTCCGAGTGGGAGAACGATGACGCCGACAACCCGCAGAACGTCTTCAATTGGTACAAGACGACGATCGGTGTAACGCCAATCACGAACATCGATCTGGGCATCTACCTGACCAAGCAGCTGAGGGTCGACGTCGGTGCCAATAACGCCTTCAATCGCTTCCCTGGACTGGAGAACCCGGCACTCATCAGGACGTTTTACAGTCCCACCGCCGCGGCGAATAACGATCCTATAGGTTCTTCCGCGGTGCCTACGTTCTCACCGTTCGGTATCGACGGTGGCTTCTATTTCGTGCGAGCCACGTTCAAGTTTTGAATTCGGCGGGATCACCCAGGCTGGGCCGCGCCTGTCTGCGTTCCTGGATCAGATACGCGGCCCCAGCCACCAGGACCAGACTCAAGGCTGCCGTCAATTCGTTCCATTGGAGCGACCAGAGGGTACCAATGATCATGGCCGACGCAGCAATCGGTACGAACGGTCCTCCCGGAGCCCGAAAGGGTTCGGTCCCGGTCGTTACGTGACGAGCCCGCAGTCGCAGCACGCCGAGACAGCAGAGCAGATAGACCAGAAGCGTACCCGAGCTTCCCACGAGTACCAATTCCCGAAACGATCCCGATACGGCCATGGTCGAGCAGATGATCGCGTAAACCACGATTGCAAGTGCGGGCGTGTGATAGCGCTTGTGGACGATGCAAAGCCTCCGTGGCAACTGTCCTCGCTCGGCGAGCGCAAACATGATTCGCGGGGAGCACAGCACATCGGCAGTCAGATTTCCGGTTATACACAGCGCCGTCGCCGCGATCATGAAGCCCACACCCCAGGGGCCCCAGAGCACGTTCGCCGCGGCGACCAACGGCACATTGGTCCGCGACAGAGCGGTGCCGAGCATCCCCTGAGCCGTCAGTTGCAGTGCGACATAGAGCGCGGTCACCAGAATGAGAGCGCCCGCGATTGCGCGTGGCACCGTTCGGGCGGGGTTCCTCACCTCAGCGCTCGTGCAGAGAGATATCTCGAGTCCGATGAATCCCCAAAAGACCAATATGACGCCGTGACTCAGGGCGGGTAGAGTCGGCATTCCCGTCCACTGCAGGTTTGCGCTCCGAACCTTGAAAATGCCGGCAGCGGCGAGCAGCGCGAGGGGCGCCAGCTTCAGGATCGCGAGTACCGTATTCAAGCGCATACCATATCGAACTCCACGGACGTTTATTGCCGCAAGAGCTCCGTACAAGCTGACTATGAACACGGCTCGTAGCACGGTCTCATTGAGGGCGGGGACGGCTACCGCAAGTGTGTCGACGAGAAGGTTGACGACCGCCGCGCTCGAAGCCGCGCAACTGGCAAACCAAAGCAACGTACCGGCGACGCCGCCCGCGACTGGCCCGAAGGCCGTGGTCACGTAGGCATACAATCCGCCTGCCCCGCCGACCCGACTGCCAGCTTCCGCGAAGCAGAGACCAACCAGACCTATCAGGACCGCGCAGACGCCATACGCGAGCACAGCACGCGCACCCAGTCCGGCAGCCAGGAGTGACGGCAGGCCGAAGATTCCAGCGCCAACGATGATGTTGAAGCTGGTGAAGGCGAGACTTCGCGCGCCAATGACGCGTTGAAGGGTCGGCGCGTTGGCTGTTACCGCCGCGTGACCTTGCATATGGGGCCCCCTCGACTTGCGATCACAGCAATCGTCTCTTGAGGGGAGCATAGCAGCGCGGGAAGCTATGAAGAATTTCGAAGTTCAGGTTTTTACATTCATAAATCTGGATGTATTATGGTCGCAGAATTCCGGAGACGTAAAGATGCTGACGTCAGTTTCTGCTCCCGACATCCACTTGCTTCGCGTCTTCGTCGCGGTGGCCGAAGCGGGTAGCTTCTCTGCTGCGCAAATACTACTGAACGTCAGTCAATCCACGATCAGCACGCAGATGGCGGATCTCGAAGCACGGCTTGGTCTGCGACTCTGCCGTCGCGGTCGCAGCGGCTTTTCACTGACGGATGACGGCGATGCGGTCTATGAGGCGACGCAAACAGTTGTTTCGTAACTGCGATGACTTCGTAACCAAGATCAACGCCCGGCGCGGCACGTTATCGGGCGATCTGAGACTGGCCCTGGCGGACGCACTGGTCGGCAACCCTGATTTTCCAGCAGACAAGGTCTTTCGGAATCTGCGTGATCGCATGCCGAAAGTGACTCTGGTGCTCAGCCAGGCGGATCCGTTGACCATCCAACGGCAGATCCTCGATCAGCGCATCCACGCCGGAATACACACCTTTCCCAGTCACGCGCCTGGCCTCCACTACGTCAAGCTGTTCACCGAGCGCCAGACGCTCTATTGCGGGGCTTCTCATCCTTTGTTCGCACAGGACGATCAGGCGATCGATATCGGCGAGCTGCAGAAGTACGACTACGCGGCACGTGAATATTACGGCGGCAGCCTCAAGCCGGGCCTCTTTCATCCGTTGAAGATCGGCAGTCGGTGCACGACCATGGAGGGTATCGTGGCGCTGATTTTGTCGGGCAAGTTCATCGGCCATTTACCTTCCTTGACCGCCACCCAGTGGGTGAAAGCCGGTCGACTGCGTCCAATCCTACCGGCGCAGCTCTCCTATGACAGCACATTCGAGTGCGTGTTTGCGGCGGGAACGCGCCTCACGAGACAACTGAAGACGCTGGAAGACGTACTTTCAGATGAGTTCCGCGGATAGAGCGGCCGCCGCGGCTCGAGTCTATCCGAGCGCCGCTTCCAGCCCTTCAATCAGTCGATCGACTTCCTGCAGAGTGTTGTAGTGGACCAGTGAAGCGCGAACGACTCCATCACTCAGATCCTTGATTCCCAACGCCTCCAGGCAGCGGACGCTGTAGAAATTGCCGAATGCAACGGCAATTTTGTTTCTCGCCAGAGATATAGCGATCTCCTGAGAGCGTTTGTTCTCCGCCTTGAATGCAATTGTCGGCATTCGCATGGTCCTGTCCCCGGTTCGGGGACCGAGAACACGCACACCGCGCTTGGAGGTGAGATAATTCATGAGCTTCGTGCCGCTCGCCAGTTCCGCCGACTCGAACAGATCGAACACGCGGGCGGCGCGTTCGCGAATGGACTTTTCGTCGTCGCCGAAGTGGTGCGTATACACTGAGCTGAGATAGTCCAGAATCCCTGAGGCCGCCCCGACCGATTCGTACTGATCGCCGGTGGGGTGCAGCATCTGCGGCCTGTGATCCTCGTAGAAGAAGTGGTTCTGGTTGTCAGTTTCAGCTACCGCCTCGCGCTTGCCATAGAACACGCCCAAGTGGGGGCCGTAGAGCTTATAGAGGCTGAAGAAATAGAAGTCCACGTCCAACGATTTGACGTCGATCAACGCGTGAGGCGCGAACGCAACCCCATCGACGCACACACGAGCACCCGCGTCGTGCGCCAGCGCCGCGATTTCGGCGATAGGATTGATCGCGGCGACGACGTTTGATGCGTGCGTTATACAAACGAGCTTTGTGCGTTTTGAGATCAGGCCTTCCAGGTCATCCACGGACAGCAGGCCCAGGTCGGAGTCGATCCGCCATTCAACTATCCTGACTCCGATCTCGCTCAGTCGCCGCCATGCTCCTATGTTGGTCTCGTGATCCTGGTTGGTGACGATGATCTCATCGCCCGGGGCGACCATCTTGCGAACCGCTTGACTGAGCACATAGATATTCGTGGTCGTCGATGGCCCGATGACGACCTCGTCCCTGTTCGCGTTGATCAGCTCCGCAATGCCGGAATAGGCGGCGTCCAGCCGGTCTTTTGCCAATTTGCCGGGCCCGAAATGCTCATAGGGCTGGTTTCTGTATTCACCGAGGAACGCGGACATACGTTCTATGACGGAGCGCGGCACATAGGACCCACCTGCGTTGTCCAGGTAAGTCCATCCATTCTGTACAGCAGGAAAGTGTGAACGACAAAAGGCGACGTCCAGAACTGGGTTTTGAACTGCTTTATTCATAGCCTAATTTGTAGAAGCGCCAGGCCAACCCACTCTACCTTAAGAGTACCGGCGCCCGAAGCCATGGTAAATTTCGAAGTTCAGTTTTTTACATCGACAGGCTTCCAAGCTTACGGGGTCTCAATGCTCAAGGTCCTCATTGAAGTCATCGGGTGGGCAGCCGCTGCGATGATGCTTGCAGCGTATTTCCTGTTGACGAGCGGAAGACTGAGCCCGCGGTCCGCCTCGTATCAATGGCTCAATCTGTGCTCGGGCGCCGGAATCGTCGTTAACAGCGGCTGGAACGGCGCCTACCCTTCCGTGTTTATAAATGTCGTCTGGATTGCGATCGCTCTCTATGGACTATTTCGGGGAGCCCGGGCACCGTCGGCGCCGACTGCCTAGGACTTCTGGCTTCGGGAGCACGCCAGCGCGGATGCTCAGGTACATCGAAAGATGTCGATATAAGAACTCCTGCTTCCAAATTTATCGGGCTGAGGAAACCAACTAGGATTCGATTCGGCTTTCCGATCATGCAGTCACGAATCAGGAAGTGAAGGTCCTCCCATGTATAAAGTCCCTCTCGTACCCGCCAACTTCATGGCCCCGATGACGTTCGAAGGGAAGGGTTTCAAGGTGGAGCCGCTCAGCCACTACAATATGATTCAGGAATACGCGGCGATACAGAAAAGCGGCAAGAGCATCGCCGCGCGCCTTCGTAAACGTGAAGCGGACTATGTGAACTACCCGGTGCAGAAGGAGGTCATCGAGGTCGGCTGGCACATGGCGGAGAGGAGAAGGCGGCACTGCTTCGCGTACGCGGTCATGAGCTCGGATCACGACTCCTGTCTGGGGGTTCTGTACATCAGTCCTACGAAGAAGAAGGACTATGACGCACTGGTTTTGATGTGGACCGTGCCGGATGCTGCAAAGAACCTGGACACCGAAGTGTATGAGGGCTTGAAGCGTTGGGTTGCGGAGAAGTGGCCCTTTGCCAGTGTGGGCTACCCGGGCCGGGATGTCAGCTTCGAGGAATGGGACAAACTGCCTGAACAACCGGGCCCACGTCTCGCAGACACTGGCGACAAGAGCTAGTGCCGTGAGAGACGGCGTCAGCGAAGCGCGGCACGCCCGGCACTGAACGTTTTCGATGCCCATCGATAAAGAGACAACGAGTAAATCCCATGTACAAAGTACCCCTCCTGCCTGCGAACGCGGAGATTCCGAGGACATTCAGCGGCGAACGCTACATCGTAGAGCCGCTGAGCTATGACAACATGTATGAGGACTACGAGTCTGTCGACAAGGGCGCGGACAACCTCGGAAAATACCTTCGGCAAGGCACTGGCTTCTATAAGGATTGTCGGCTGGCGGAGGAGATTGTGGAGGTCGGCTGGCACATGGGTGAGTGGGCGAGGCGCCGGTCCTTCGCTTATGTCGTCATGAGCCCCGATCGCAGGACCTGTATCGGCGGCGTCTACGTGAATCCGACGAAGAAGCGCGACTATGATGCATTGGCTCTCATGTGGTTGGTGCCTGACGCGGAGCACCTGGACGCTGAAGTCTATGAGGCGTTCCGGAAGTGGATCGCCGAAAAGTGGCCGCTCAATAAGGTCGGGTTCCCAGGTAGGGAGATGAGCTTCGAGAAGTGGGACGAGGTTCCGGAACAGCCAGGCCCGCGCCTGACGGACACCGGGGACAAGCGGTAGTGCAGTTTAGAAGCAACGCGTCGCGCAATGATGAGTTGTTGCCGCGGGAGCACGGCCACCGATCTCATTGCCTACCTGGCCGGCGGCCGATGGCGGCAGACCAATGGTCGATGTTCGGGGTGATAAGCATCAGATTTCAGCATTATTTACTGCACAGGCTTCATCCGGCTCTACGCCGAGCCCCGGCTCCTCCGGAATGCGCACGAATCCGTCTTCCACCCGGATCGGATTACGCGCCAGCCGCCGCGCGATCTCCCCGGGCTCGACACCGTATTCGAGAATCCGGGTATTGGGAATCGAAGCGAGGAAGTGCAGCGCGGCGGCAACGTTGATGTCCGTGGTGAAGCAGTGGCTCTGGCCAACCTCGATGCGCACTTTCACGAGACGCTGATGAGAGCGTCCGGCAACCCCGTCCTCCTCAAGCTGTGGCAGATGCTCGAGCCGCAGCTGGTCATCATCTTCGGCCTCGCCACCCTCAAGAAGTCACTGCGCAAAGTCGTGGAGGAACACCGGACGTTGCTGACAGGCTTCGGGTCACTGAGTGGCGACAAGCTAGCCGGCCTGATGGAAGAGCACATCCTGGCGGACATTTTTCGATGGATTTTTTGAGTGTCGAGAGCCCCGAGCAGGGGAAATCTCAGGCGAAGACTCCTGGCTCAGCCGCCAAGCAGCGATAACTGCGTTTCGACTTCGCGCCTGACGAATGGCGGCTGCGGACTCTACGGAAACCCCAATCCTCCGGGTACCGCATCACGCCGTCCCGATAACCAGCCGCGGGCTCGCGGTCAATGGAGAGGAACATCGGGGCATCGAGATCGACGAAGTCACATAGCTGTGCGACTACGCACGCCGGCGCGCCGAGCTGTTCGGCGTAGAGCGCGGGGCATACACCGGAGCAAAGCAGCCACGCCCGGGAAGGTTCGAGGCTGCGGACGGCGGCACGAGGCATTGATCGTGCTTTGGGAGGCTTCAGATCGAGTCTGTAGCAAGCGGCTCAAGGCCCCTCATACCAGTTTTTGCAGCCCGCCTTGGAGCGCCACGGACATCTGAGGCTCGATGCAACGATCCGCTCCAAGATCCTCGCAATGAGCGCGGCGACGATTGACAGATTGCTGCGAGCGCCACGGAACGCGACCCGCTCGAAAAAGGCTCGCCGCATGGTGCCTGAGCCGCGCCGGCGTTTGCCGCCGCGAACCTTTGCCGATCGGAACGAGCCGCTTCCCGGCAGCATGGAAATGGACACCGTCGCGCATCGCGGGGAAGCCAACCGCGGCAGTTACATCAGCAGCCTGGTCCTCACCGACGTTGCAAGCGGGTGGACGGAAGCTGCGCCCCTGGTGGTGCGCGACAACACTCTGGTGGTCGAGACGCTCGAGCGCATCCGCCTCGGCTTGCCCTTTGCCCTTCGCGCGCTGCATTCCCTTACAGATGTGTTATTTCCCGATTCTCAGCCCAAAGAGGCGTAATGAGTTTAGTGTCGCCGTTTTCGCACGCCTTGTGAGCTCGGGAGGAATCAGTGTTTGGCCGCGGTTGAGCTCACCTCCAAAACGACTGCACAGCTCATGCTTGGGCGCGCGAAGCTCCACTGCTCAGTGTAACGCCTGCTGACATCGGAAGTCTCGGCAGCCGCCGTGAAAATGGCGCACACTCCGGGCCTCGCCCCGGATCGACTCTCGACGGGCACAACATGCGTTAGCGGAGACACATCATGAGCAGCCCAGCAGTTGAATCGGGATGGCAGCGATTCCTCGATAGATTGAAACAGTTCTGGGGAAAGATCGGTCAGAGCCGTAAATCCCCAGCGGCCGCAGGCTGATTCAGCCGATTCCAGCGAGTTAAGTCACATTGCTCGAGTCAACGGGCGGGACGATCGCCTCCAAGTTGACAGGCGCCAGGCGCCGCTGCTGTTCCTCGCGCACCTGATTGAGCGCGAGGTCGGTTTGATGTGCGATCAGGTCGATTATGCGGTGATTTGCGTCGCGAGGCAGGCCCAATCCGTGTCGCCGCTCCCAGATGCGGATGCGTTCCGCCGGAGTATTCAGCTCGGAAGTCTGCGCCAGGAGATCCTGCTGACTGCGCTCCAGCCGCTCGCTCTCCTCCAGGGCGATGCGCGCCCGGTGATCCGTCATCCAATTGCCGGAGGGTGCTGCCGTCGGCTCAGGATACCGGTCGGTTATAAGGTCGAATGCCATAAGTGCTCCCGGAGTACGAGCGCATGATACCGGGGACGGTTTGCCGATCGAGGTGGGTCAGCAGAGTTGCGCGCTGTAGTCCGCAACGATTGTATACCGAACGCTTACCGCGCAGGCGCCCTTCGTTATACCCGGACGGGGGCGCTCACCCTTGCAGTGGAGAGTCCCGTCTGCGTGCGCAGGCGCGTCCGTGATCACTGAATAAACTGCGGCAGTGAGGTCAAATGTGCCATCGCAATCGGCATAGGGACAGAGAAATTCGAAGAACGCGCGCGCCGCGGGATACACCGCGTGACACTGGGAGCCTGGAGACAGCGCTGCGGTGTCCCGGAACGTCAGATCCACGCGGATCCGCTGCACACCAGGAAACGTGCTGCGTAGGGTCGGTGCCGCGGCGCGGTCACGCAGCCATCGCTGCCGGTGCAGCTCATACACGGAACCCGGCGCACGTGATGAACCTCGCATTCGAGCTCCTCCCAAATTCAAATCAGCGTGACACGTCTCGGCCAGCCCGCAACCATGCATCCGCGCTCTTCGTTCCAAAGCTTCAGACGAGCGCAACTGAGGCTGCTGCGCACGGTCAGACGCGGCGCACATTGCAGCAGCGAGCTCGATTCGAACGCCGCGCGCAGCCGATAATTCGGGATGCGCGGCGCCAGATGATGAATGTGATGGTAGCCGATGTTGCCGGTGAACCAGTGCAGCACGCGCGGCAGATCGTAGTGGGAGCTGCCCGTGACTGCGGCGTGGCCGTAATTCCACGAGTCTCGGCGCCGCCAGTACGCATCCGGGAAAGTGTGCTGCACGTAAAACAGCCAGACGCCCAGCGCGCCGGCGATGGTCACGACGGGAACCTGCACCAGCAGCAGCGTGCGCAAATCCAGTAGGAAGATACCGGCGCTTGCGGCGATCAGCAGCATCAGATCGTTGAGCAGCACGCTGGCCCACTCCTTCCTCCATGACGGCGGCAGGCCGAGCGGCAGCCGGTGCTTGATCAAAACCTGATACGTTGGACCGAGCCCGAGCAACACGGGCATGCTGCGGTAGCTGCGATAGAGAAAGCGACCCCAGGCGGAACGTGCTTGGTACTCCGCAACCGTCAACGTGCGAATGTCACCGCGCCCACGCCGATCGAGGTTCCCCGAAGTCGCGTGGTGCAGGGCGTGGGTCTTCTTCCAGTAGCTGAAGGGGAATAATGTAAGTAGCCCGAGGCAGGCACCGACCCATTGATTGGCGCGCCGGCTCGAGAAGTAGGATCCGTGCCCACAATCGTGCTGAATGATGAAGAGTCGCACGTAAAGGCCTGCAGCAGGCAGCGCCAGCAACAGAGTCCAGCCGTGGCCCCAGCGAGAGTAGATGCTCCAGGCCATCAGCCACCACAACAGCGTGAACGCGGCCAATGTACTGCCCAATTGCCACAGCCCCCGTCCCAACGAAGGCTGCGCGAATCGCGCGCACAACTGTCGCACATCGTCGCCGGTGACGACCTGAGCCGTCCGCGGCTCGTCGATCTGCAACGCATTCGCGCTCATATGAGCGGATGTTAGCAGCCTGCAACGCCGCCTCTGTGCGGTGCCGAACACATTCGGCAGGCAGCGGTCAAGGCACCATCGCGCGCAGCAACGCCGGAATCTCGACCGTCGCGAAGCACGACAGCGTATCGCAGACTGCGTATGGCAGGATGATGCGACCGTTGAGCAGCATGGCGCCGCAGGTGTAGACGACGTTGGGGACGTAACCCTCGCGCGCGGAGTGCTCGGGGCGCAACAACGGCTCTGGCAAGCGGGCGAGGACCCGGGAGGGGTCTTGCTTGTCGAGTAAAGCCGCTCCGATGGAATATCTTCTCATCGGACCGACACCGTGGGTCAGCAGCAGCCACCCCTCATCGAGCTCGATCGGCGAGCCGCAATTGCCGATCTGCACGAACTCCCAGGGAAATCGCGGCTCCAGGAGGGCCACGCCCTCGTCCCAGCAGTACAGGTCGTCGGAGTAGATGAGGTAAAGGTTTTCGTTGTCCTGCCGCCCGATCATGGCGTAATGGCCGTTGATCTTTCTCGGGAAGAGGGCCATGCCCTTGTTGCGCGCCGCCGAACCTGTCAGGGGCGTCATGGTGAAGCGCTCGAAGTCGCTCGTCTCCAACAGCTCCGATCTGATCGCCCTGCCGCTATAGGCCGTGTAGGTCGCGTAAAAGGTCCGATTACCGTCGTCGCCGAACGCAACGAAGCGGGCATCCTCGATACCGTTCGATTGCGCCTCGGTAACAGGGAAGATCACGCGCTCGCTGATGTCGCCCTCGGGCTCGAATATCACTTCCATGCCATCCCGGGGCGAAGCTGTCATGCGCCGCTGCAGGTGTGGGATCGATGCAAGGCGCGCAGCCGGGTCCATGGTCACGGTGCCGTCGAGCGCCACGATTCCCGATCGGAATGTCAGAGATGACACATGACCTTCCCCGACAGCCCGCAGGCTCACGATGACACGGCGCTCGCCGCTTCGCAGCGCGGACTGATCCGGATGGGCGATGATGCTCGGATTGAACAGGGCCGCCGCTTCGAACGAGTACTCGTGCAGGAAGTAAGCGCCGATGAGCTGGCGTTGCACCTGAGTCAGCGGAGCTTGCACGGAGTGCACGATTTCCACGGCGTCGGCGCGGGTCTCGAATGCGCCCAGGAGCCGCCGGTGGCGCCCCTCGAAGCTCTCGAGCACCTCGGCCAACTGCCGGCCCGCGGCCAGCGAATCGAGCGCCAGCACCCGGTCGACGATCTGCGTCATCGCGCCTTCTATCAGGCGGGTTGAAATCCCGCGGCTCGACGCTCGGCTTGAAGTGGCGCATCACCACTCTCGTTGGATCGGGGCGCAGGCAGAGGGACTGGCGGTTGAGCAATGGTGCGGGGGGCAAGGCTTCTCCGATACTCTCGAATGTCATGCGAGACCGTCAGATGCCGGCGGCGGCCTGTAGCGCAGATGCTGGAACCTCACTCCGCAGGCGGCCGAACTGACTCATCTCGGTGAGGCTGAGGAGATAGGAGACGGCGGATTCGGCGCCGCGGTTCTCGTTGGCGCGATCCGGATGCAGGCCATCGCGGCAACTCCCGGTTTCGAGATCGACCAGCGGCAATGACAGATCGTTGCTGCCGAAGAACCACGCCAACGCGCGTTCGGCGTGGACCCGCCAGGCGTCATCGCCGCCTGCGCGCCAGGCGGCGAGGCATGCCGAGATCGATGCGGCAGCTTCCAGGGGCTGCTGATCGAAGGCCTGCGGGCGCGTCCGCTTGGCCCCGAAGCTGCTCGAGCCGACGGGCCTGAAGTGGCCCTGCCGCCGCCGTCTGCAGGCTCATGAGCCAGCGCAGAGAGCGCAGCCCAGCGGCCACGTGGCGCGGTGTCCCGAGGGAGCAGCCAGTCACGATCAGGGCCTGGGGCAACCTCGCGTTGTCATAGGCCAGGCCGTCCTCGAACCACGTCCACTGAGGGGTCTCCACCGCCGCCATGATGGCGAGCAGTCTGTTGGCCAGGAGCTCCTTGAGGCTGCGCGCGCCGGCATGTTCCGCGACGGCAGCGCAGTACCCGTGCAAGCCGAGCAGCGTGAAACTCCACGCCCGCGGCGAGGTAAAGCCCGCCACCGCCGGCAGCGCCTCCGCGAACAGGGCGGTGGCCCAACTCCGTCGCGAGTGATCATGATCGCTGCGCGCGCACTCGCCCAGCGCCCAGAGCGCGCGTCCATGGCTGTCCTCCGATCCCATATCAGAATGCCAGCGCCTATCGAAGCTCAGGAAATTGCGGAAGCGCCTGGTGCCTGGGTCCCAAGCGTGCTGCAGGAAGGCCGCGAAGCGATTCGTGAGGATCTCCGGCAAGGGCGACTCCGGCGGTCGGCCGAGCTCGCAGGCGAGCAGCAGCGCCCGCGCGTTGTCATCGGTGCAATAGCCATGCGAGCGATCGGCAACGGCGTGTACAGCATGCTGAAGCAGGCCGGTGTCATCGCACAGTGACAATAGATGGCCGACCGGCATGGCTTGCTCAGCCTGAATGCCGCGGCGAGCGGCGCTTGTGTCCTCATCCTGTCGCGGCGGCGCCAGCCGCAGAGCACTAACCCTCGCCACGCTCTCGAAGACAGCACGATAACGCTCGGCTATTCTCGGCCATGTCATGGGCCTGCTTTCCGCATAGGCGCGCTCGCGCATTGCGAGTCGCCTGGGCTCATCGCTCAGCAATCCGGAGATCTCGCGACCGAGTGCCGCGACATCGCCAAAGGGTACCAGCACGCCCCGGCCATCTTTCAGGAGCTCGCGCGCATGCCAATAGGGCGTCGAGACCACCGCCTTGCCCAGCCCGAAGCTGTAGGCCAGGGTGCCGGATGTCAGCTGCGCCTCATTCAGGTAAGGCGTCGCATAGACATCGCACATCGAGATGAAACGCAGCAACGTCGCCTGATCCACGAATCGATCCAGAAAGATGACATGGTCTTCGATTCCAAGCGCGCGCACCCGCGCGACCAAGCCGCTGCGGTAGGCTTCGCCTTGCTCGCGAATGAGGTTGGGATGCGTCGCTCCGAGCACGACGTAGATGGCTGCAGGGCTGCTCTTCAGGACTTCGGGCATTGCGTCGATCATCACTTCGATTCCCTTGCTGGGAGAGAGCAGCCCGAAAGTCAGAATGACAGGATGCCCATCGAAGCCGAGGGCGCTCTTCGCCTGGTCCGGCTCGACGAAAGCGCAATCGGGAGTTCCGTGGGGGATTACCTCTATCTTCGCGGCCGCCACTTGATAGACGGTGCGCAGCAGCTCACTGCCCTTGTCGGCCATGACGATGACGCGGGAGGAAGCGGCGATGATGTCCCCAAGGACGCGGCGCTGCGCGGGTGTAGGCTGCGAGAGCACGGTATGGAGCGTGGTTACCAGCGGCACGGTGAGCCGGGTGACGAGCGCCATGATGTGGCTGCCGGCCTCGCCCCCGAAGATGCCGAATTCGTGCTGCAGCGAAACGACCTCGCACCGCGACCGGTTCAGGACATCGGCCGCACGCTCATAATCCCCGAGCCTGCGGTCATCGATCTGCAGGCGCACGGTGGCCGGGTAGTCATAGGTTCGGCCGCCGTCGTTCATCGCGACGATGCCGCATGACTCATGGGGCGGCGATCTCTCGATGGCGTGCTGCAGATCAGTCGTGAAGGTGGCGATGCCACAGCGGCGCGGGAGCGAATTCCCAATGAACGCAAACCGTCCGAGCACGCTCATGGCGCCGACCGGGGCTGCGGCCGCGAATGCGCCCGTTGCGAATCGCATGCCGGATCGCTCATGCGGGTGCCGTTGGTACGGCGGAGGAGATCGGGCGCCGGATTGGAGCCGACATAGGCAATCAGTTCCTCGAGGCCATCGGGCCCTGCCTCGATGCGCGCCCGGTCTCCCTCGAGAAAAGCCGCCATTCCCGCTGTGACCTCGATGGCGCCGACGCGGCCACCGCCCGCCAGGGTGAACAGCCAGGTTTCGCCTGTCGCATCCAAGTCCCTGACACAACCATCCGGAAGCGTGAGACGCTCGAGCACGAAGCGCGGGCCGCCGACGAGCAGGGTTCTCGTGGCGGTGAGCTTACGCGGAAGCGTGCGGCGCTCGCGTTGATCGGCATTTGCCGCCGCGATCCCGACGTCCACGTGGAGCTCACGGTTTCTGCCGTAATCGAAGAGCCGGAATGTTGCATCACTTCGCTGCTGGATCTCAGCGATCACGAGGCCGGCGCCAATGGCATGGATCGTGCCCGCCGGCACGAAAGTGCTGTCTCCCGCGCGCACCGGGCGCCATTGCACTCGCTCGGCGATCGAGCCGTCGAGAATGCTCGCCCGCAACTGTGCGGGAGTGAGCCGACTGCTCAATCCCAAGGCTATCCTCGCATCCGCTGTGGCGGCAAGGACGTACCATGCTTCGCACTTGCCGTGTGCCAGACCCATCGCCCGGGCAAGCGTGTCCGCTGGATGCACCTGAATCGAGAGCGGCGCAGTCGTGAAAATGAGCTTGAGGAGCAACGCGGAGCTGGGCGCGGCGGTATCGGTGCGCTCGAACCAGATTTCCCCGACGGCAACCTTGCTGTCGTGATAGCCGTACCATGGCCTCAGGTCAGTGCTTCCCCAAGGCTTCGGTACGATGTGAATGCGTGCCAGCTCCACCGCCATGAGGATCTCCTGATTGAAGAGCGGCGGCGGCGGGCCCAAGGGGCGCCATGCACCGGCATCACCAACTTGCAGCGTGCACGAAAATCGCGCGGAGGTCCGTGCGGTGCCGAACATACGGTCTCCCACATCCGCCGCCAGTCGAATCGAACGGTTTCAAATCAAGGCGCGCACTCGCAGCCATTCATCGCGATGTCCCCGGCTCTTCGATGAGTCCCGCGAGATCGCGGGCGGCGACGGGCTTCAGCAGATAGCGCTCGAATCCCGCCGCCCTGGCGAGCTCGCGGCCGGGGTGTTCGCGGCTCGAGGTCATCGCAATCACCCGCAGGCCATGGCTCTGCGTGCGCTGACGCAACAGGCGGGCCAACTCATAGCCGCTCATATCCAGCAGACCGAGATCGAGCAAAACGATGCCGGGGTCAAAGTCGGCCGCGATAAGCAGCGCGGCATGGCCGGAATAGGCGACGCGAGTCTCCGAATAGCCCGCTGCATGCAACATGAGCTCCAACGAGCTGGCCGACTTGATATCATCATCGACGATCAGGATTCGCAAGGGCTCTGTCGGGAGTGCTGACTGTCCGCCCTCATTCTCCCAAATCGCCACTTGTTGCGGCTCATCACCCTGCGAGGGCGGCGCGTGTCCGCGGCGAACGCTGACACCGGCATGCTTCTGCGGCTCGTCGCGGAGCCGCCTCCAGCTGGTGTCTTCTGTACCCATCTTTCGCTCCTGCCATCTCTTCCGCGCGATCGTGATATTAGAAGAGTGAGCGCACGGCTTCCGTACGCCGACGCACAGACCTCGCGGCAGCATCCCGCATACCCTGAAGGGGCGTTAGGAACCCAGGCGACGCCCATCGCGCGTCATGCCTGTGCGGGAACTGCGCGCGTCGTGACAATGAATTCTCCGTCAGCGTGCCTGCGCCGTGATGCTCATGAATTGCGGCAAACGCTTCGGCGGGACTCCTATTGGATGGACAGCCGGCGCCTCTCGCGCAGCGCACCGAGCACGTTGGATGTCGTGCGCGTGACGAGATATTTACGTACTGTGGCGTCTCGCGCCAGCCGCGCAAACTCTTCGGCGAACAGAGCACGGACTTCCGCATGCGGAACCCCGGTACGTTGTGTCAGTGCGCTGACCGCCCGCTCGTGCCGTGCGGCCTCCTTGCCGTTATCGAAATCAAACATCATGAATGCCCCTTGGCCGATGGTTGTCGCATCGCTCCAGCGACGGCGCGCTGTCGCGCAAGATCCTCGCCGCTCCGGGAGCGTCCGAGACACATGATGCCGGCGAAGCCGCCGTTGGTCGGTGCGTTACCGAACAGCGGTGACGACCCCGCACCCGTCGGTGCGCAAGAGCACAGACGGACGGGTGGGCGGAAAGCATGCTATGCGGATGGTGGGAACCATCCCATGACGAGCGAAAGCCGCCGGGTGCTGCGAGACGAGCAAGCGGCTCCGTTGACGGTATTCTATGTCGTCGAGACGACGCGACAGGCGGGTGGCGAGCGCCACCACCGCGTGAGCTCGCACCTGTTCGAAACCAGCTCCCAAGCTCAAACGGAGCTGGCACGCCTCGAGCTGACGAACGCCAGCGGCGTTTTCAGCGTCTGGAAGGGTGCGACCTATATCGAGCCCGCCGCATGGCTCTACGACGTGATCATGGCGGATAATACGGTCATTCCCGCGAGACGAGGACAGAGGTTCGGCTGATCGCGCGGCGCGCGCTGCTCAGGCGGCTTTCCATCTCCGGCCCGAGATCGAGGAGTACGATATCCGGCTTGAACGATGGCAAGCGCCTGAGAGCCTCCTTGCCCGTATAAGCGACCTCTGTCTGCTGACCTTGCAGACTCAATAACATGACGATGAGAACGTGTACGCCGGTTACGGCTGCGGCCTCGCAAGGGTGCGCGCGAGCCTGTGATTGAGTCGACCGGCGGGATGCCTATCCTGGCCGCCGATCCCTTCTGCGGAGAGGTCCGCTGGACCTGTTGGCTGTGCCTGTAATGGACGCCAGTCGCTCGCTAGCGTGAGCGATAAGGCGCTGAGCCAACGGTCCGTGAACCCGCTCGGATCGCCCGTCGGTACGCGCCCGAGCATGTGCCGCGAAGACTGCGTCCGGTGAAGCTGGGGCCACGTCCAGCTGAGACCTGGCTCAACATATTCCAACGCGTGCTCGGCTATTCTGGCTGCTACTCGACCGGCAACCCCTAAGAGCCAAGCCTGGAAATTCCGATGAATCGCCTGCTACTTGCGATCATTAGCTGCGCTCTGGGGCTGTCCGCCGCCGGTTGCCATACGGGAAATGGAGCAGCTAGGAGTTACGTCGTATCCGGCACGGCAATCGGTCTGACCGCAAACGGTCTCGTGCTCACGGACAATGGCGCAGATTCCCTCGCGGTGCCCGCCAATGCCTCATCGTTCCAGTTTTCCCAGCAAGTCGAAGCCGGCGGTTCGTACGACGTTGCCGTTGCCACCCAGCCGACCGGTCTCACCTGCTCCGTGACACAGGGATCGCGCGGCAATCTAGAGGCGACCGTCAGCGACGTCACCGTCAGTTGCGCGCCAGAGACGTACGTCATCTCGGGCACCATCAAGGGCCTCACCTCCAGCGGACTCACACTCCAGGACAGCGGTGGCGACGATCTGACGGTACTGGCGAACAGCAACTCATTTGAATTCTCTTCTCCGGTCGCATACGGAGGCAATTATGACGTCACCATTTCCGCTCAGCCCGCCGGCCTGACCTGTACCGTCAGTCAGGGGACGGGAATAGACGTCAGCGCAACCGTGAACGACATCGCCATCGCGTGCAACGTCATAACCTATACGATTGGCGGGACCATCACCGGCCTTACCGCCTCCGGCTTGACACTCGAAGACAACGGCGGCGATGCGCTCACCGTCGCTGCGAACGCCACGTCATTTCAATTCACCGAATCGGTCGCGGCCGGCGGCGCCTATGACGTCACGGTCACGACGCAGCCGACCGGCCTGACCTGCAGCGTCAGCCAAGGGACCGGCTCGAATCTGCGAGCCAACGCCGGCACCGCTCAAGTGACCTGCGATACGAGCAGCTTCACCATCAGCGGAACCATTTCCGGCTTGACCGCCGGCGGCCTCGTCCTGCAAAACAATGGTGGCGATAATCTCGCCGTCTCTTCCGATAGCTCCAGTTTCTCATTCGCCACGCCGGTCGCGTACGGCGGCGCATATGACGTTACCGTACTGAATCAGCCCACGGGGCAGACCTGCACGGTCAGCAGCGAGTCCGGGAGCGCCACACAGACCGTCAACGACGTGTCGGTGAGCTGCGTGACGAACCCGACTTACACCGTTGTTCCCAGCGCCGGGGCGAATGGAACGATTCTTCCGTCGACGCCGCAGACAGTCAATCCTGGGGGCAGCATCACGTTTACCGCGGTGCCCGATACCGGATTTGCCGTCGATCAGTGGCTCGTCAACGGCTCGGCGGCGCAGACCGGCGGCAGCGTCTATAGCCTGACGAATGTCTCCACCAATGACACGGTCCAGGTGACATTCGCGCAGGCAACCCTGTCGCTCAGCCTGTCTTCTCTCGCATTGTCGGTCGACGACACCACCTTGAATACATCGCTCACCGGGACGCCACGGCAGATCACGGTGACGAATGCCGGATCGATCGCCGCGACGGATCTCGTCGTCAGTCCCAGCGGAGCACTGCCGAGCGGCACGACCCTGGCGACGACCTGCGGAGCGACTCTCGCGGCATCGGACTCTTGCACGATCACGATCACTCCCGGGTCGGTGGCGACCTCGGACTGTGGATCCGGCACCGCCCTGACACCAGACGCCGTCTCTGTCTCCGCCGACGACGCCACTACGTCCCAGGCGGATGTCAGCGTACTGAGCTTTGGGTGCATTTATGAGGGCGGATACGTCTATTCTATCGACGACACGGCCCCGGCGACGGGCAGCGTTGGCGGCGCGGTGGCCGCGGAGACCGACGCCTCAGCAGAAATCCACTGGTACAACGACGCCTTCCGCGTCACGGGCGCAACCTCGGTGAGCGATGGAGAGACCAACACCGCGACGATTATCGCGGTTCAGGGCGCCGGCAGCTATGCTGCGGCCCTGTGCGCGGAAAGCGCTCAGGACGGTTATACGGACTGGTATCTACCGGCGCAGAACGAATTGGGCCTCGTCTATACCAATCTCGCGTCCTATAGCCTCGGCAACTTCTCGACGAATCGCTATTGGAGTTCCACTGAGGCCAACGATGACTTCGCCTGGGGCGAGGCGTTTTCGGGCAGCGGCGCGGCGCTTTCTTACTTGAAGACCGCGCTGCTGGGGGTGCGCTGTGTGCGGAAAACCAATTAGTCACCCGGGCCGAGCCTAGATCAGGCCTTGTGCCAAACGCGGCAGACCAGCCTTGATTTGCGATGTGCTCGCTGCAAACGAGATTCGAAGAGATCCGGGGGCACCGAAGACGAATCCGATACGGTTGTGAGCTTTCCGCACACCGTCTGCGGCAAATAGATTGAGCGCGGGGCCGTGAGCCCCTGCTTGATGAGTCTGTATCGTAGCGTGGCTGGCCGGGGAAGGTGCATCGGTCAGATCTTTGAAAGCAAGCAGAACCGTGGGCTAACCCGTCGCGCCCTCCAGCGCCGAAATGAGCGGGCAGCGGACCTTCCCCTTGTTGCTTCTGCACTTCCTGATCAAAGTGCCCAGGGCGCTTTCGATCGTTCCAAGCTGCGCGATCCGTTCACGCACTATCGCCAGTTTCTGTCCGGCGATCTCTTCCACCTCATGGCAATGGAGACCATCCTCCAGGGACAGTAAGTCCCCAACCTCCTCCAGACTGAAACCCAGCTGCTGTGCCCGCTTGATGAAGCGCAGGCGCTGCACGTATTCCGGCGCGTAGTTCCGAATCCCGCCCAGGGGTTTCACGGGTTCGGGCACGAGCCCGCGCCGCTGGTAATAGCGGATGGTTTCCACATTAACCTCGGCCCGTCGGGCCAGAGCACCAATGGTGCATCGCTCGGTCATATTGACTCCGTAGTGGACTACGGTCTTAAGCTTACGACAATGGTAGAAATCGCGGACAGGCCTTCGTCCCGGCGCGCAGGTCTGGGGTAAGGGTTACGCTAAACGTGCGGAGCATAAAGGTGAGTGACAAACCCAAGATCCTTGGTGTTACCGGCGGGGCAGTCGCCCTGAGCGCATTCGCTCTCGCTTTGGGCGTCTGTTGCGTCGCACCCTGGGCAGTGGCTTTGCTTGGGGTGGGCGGCGCCGTGATGTTCGCAAGGCTGGCCGGCCTGCAGCCTCCCATGGTAGCGGTGACGCTCCTACTCCTAGGGCTGGGATTCTGGTACGCCTATCGAACGCGGTCTGCTGTGAAAGGCGAAGCCTGCGCGGTAGAAGATCGTAAAAGCCTGCGCACCGCAGTGTGGCTCGGGGCATTGATAGTCATCTGCGTTGACATCGCTTCCTACTTGCCACGGCTGGCATCGTTCTGGTGATGGAGGGTCCATGCGACAGTCGAGGATTCTGCCCGCTGCGCTCGCCGTCATCGTGGTGCTGAGTGTTGCAGGTTGTGGTCATAACCATGCTGCCCCAGCCGGCCACGTCCGCTACGTTGTTCTCGGGGGCGATGACCAGCCGCTGCGAGAAGACTTCA
Organism: uncultured Pseudomonadota bacterium; assembly: GCA_963726045.1. Classification (GTDB taxonomy): domain Bacteria; phylum Pseudomonadota; class Gammaproteobacteria; order Steroidobacterales; family Steroidobacteraceae; genus 13-2-20CM-66-19. The sequence continues at coordinate 144,267 of CAVSAZ010000003.1, read as the reverse complement.
ACCGCGACCGCGGCGAGGTAAGGCTCGTGTTCCTCGTCGATCCTATCTGTCCGGGCTGCCTGCGCGGGCTCGCGGATATGGGCGACGATCTGCTCTCGAAGCTGGGCGCACGCGCGCCGGTGAAGGTGTACGTGGTGTTCGAGCCGGTCATCGGGGGTCAGGCCAAAGACATTCCGGCTGCGGCAGCCCTGCTACAGTCGTCGACCCCGAGACTCTACTGGAATCCGACAGGTGATTTCGGTCGGCAAATGTCGCACGTGCTTCGCTACTGGAACGGCCACCGCTGGGTGTACGCCTGGGATACCTGGCTCATTTACCGCCCCGACGCGGTCTGGGATGGCACGGCAGCGCCCGAGCCCGCCTTTCTGATGCATCAGCTCGGTGGACTGCCGCACACTGCGCAGTTCCCGCACCTCGACGCGCGTGTCTTCGCTGCCAAAGTGCACGCTATGGCGGATGGCCTCGTTCCAACGGGTGTTTCCCAATGATCGCGGCAGCAACTTCGAGCGTGCCACTCATAAGCTCGGAAGTGATCTGCCCATTCTGTAGCACACGGCACACGCAAATCATGCCGCTCGATGCCTGCATCTATTTCTTCGAGTGCACGGCGTGCGCCTCTATCTTGAGACCCAAGGCGGGCGATTGCTGCGTGTTCTGCTCGTACGGCTCAGTGCCATGCCCGCCCGTTCAGCTCGCGCGCGCCCAAGGAGGGGATGAGCGGGGCTGTTGTCGGTGATCTCGGAATGGCAGAGAGCCGAAGCTGCGCGTCGGTAGATTCCGCCCAGGCCCGAGACTGGCTGCGCCAGCCGATCAGCTGCATCTTTTGGTGGGGCATGCCGATCAGCCTCGGGATGTCCACGAACTTCTGGCATCTGCCGCTCGCGAAGACCTCCCTTTTGTGGGCCGTCGCATTAGCCTGGATGGGAACCGGGTGCGCCCTCAATGCACTACGCTGCGGCCGCCGTCATTGCCTCATATCCGGTCCGGTGCTCTGGCTTGGTGCGATCGCCACCCTGTTTGTCGCACTTGGCATCCTGTCCGGTCGGAACGCGCTGGGCAAGGTAGTTAATGGCACCATCGCCTTGGCGGCACTCTCCTTCCTGTCGGAGTGGTTCTGGGGCCTGTACGCGGGAAGGAAGTAGCCCTCGTAACCCGTTCAGCGGATCACCGAGCGTGTCCGCGATCTGGCGATCGACTCAATGCCCAGCCTTGGGCAGACGTGATGACCCGGCAACGCGGTGGCGAACAGAGGGCAGCCAGGTACATCACCGGGCCTTGTCCCCGGCGCAACATGCAATGTCGGGACGCGGGTCTGGAACAAAGCCCTCGCGATTCGGCATGCGTATCGCAGGCAATGTCTTTTGATTCATCACCGCATTCGCCGGGATGATTTTGTTCAGAGAAAGCAAATAGGCCGTAACCGCATAGGTTTCATTGGCAGTCAGTGTCCCAGGCCGTGAATAGGGCATCGCGCGATGAATGAAATCCCACACCGTTGTGGCATAAGGCCAATAACTTCCGATGGTAAGAATCGGCTTGCTGGATTTGAGCGTGCCGAGCCCGCCGACGAGTTGCGGTGCGAGCGGCTCGTTTCCCTGCCCTTGGTCGCCATGACAGGCACTGCATTGGTCCAGATAGATTCGTTTGCCTTGTACAGGCGTACCGCTTCCCGGAGGCAGGCCCATTCCGTCTGGCAGCACCGTGCTCTTCCACTGGCTTAGCTCCTGGATGCTCGGAGTGTGCCCGAGGCCGAGCTGCTTTTGCTGTCCATGAAGCGACGTGACAAAAACCCCGAGGCAAGCCAACCCTATCAAACTCAGTTTACGCATGCGTTATCAGCCCGCCCGCTCGCACGCGCCACCATTTGATGCCATTGTAGTGGTCCGTAGCGTTCAAGCCGCGTACGGCAATGATCTGCTCGCGCGTCGGCTGACAATAGCCTGTTTCGTCGGTACATCGCGAGGCGATTGTCGTTTCAGCTCCGTTCCAATTCCATGTCCAGCGAAACCGAGTGAATGCCTTGGTGTGAATCGGTTCCTGCAGCTCGGCTCTCTTCCAGCTCTGCCCGCCATCCACGGAGACTTCCACGCCGGTGATCTTTCCGCGACCGGACCAGGCTAAGCCCGTGAGCTCGTAAATGCCTGGACCCTCGAGATGCTGGCCGCCCGCCGGACGGACGATCACGGACTTGGCTTCCATCACGAAGGTGAATTGTCGCGCCTTTCCGCTCGGTAAAAGGTCCGTGTAGTGACCCGTTTCCCACGCAGTCATTGCCGGCTGATCGAGCACCTCGAGGCGGTGCAGCCACTTGACGTTGACGTTCCCTTCCCATCCCGGGACGATCAAACGAACTGGGTATCCTTGTTCCGGACGCAGAGCCTCGCCGTTTTGCGCGTAGGCAACGATGATGTCGTCCAGCGCCTTTTCGACTGGAAGGCTCCGGGCCAGGCGGCCAGCATCTGCTCCTTCCGCCAATATCCAGTGCGCTGATGGCTTCAGCCCGGTTTGCTCGAGAAGAACCGAAAGCGGAACACCGGTCCATTCCGTGCAACTCAGCAGACCATGGCTTTCCTCGGGCGTATTTCCGGGATTACCGACTTGCTCGCGCCAGCTATTCCCAGCGCACTCGAGGAAGTGAACGCGCGAGACCGCCGGCATTCGCTCCAGATCCTTCATCGTGAAGATCAGCGGGCGCTCGACAAGACCGTCGATGAGCAGCTCGTGATGCGCAGGGTTGATGATCGGCATGCCGAAATGCAGGATCTCGTAATGAAGGGCTGAGGGCGTGATGATCCCTTGGAGGTCCTGAAGAGGCGTGCGCCCGCTTCCCGAGCCGACCAGGCGAACTACGTCCTTCTCGAAGGGAGACCGGAATCCATAAGGCCTTGCCGGAAGGCCCAGCTCGTTCGAAGCCTCCTGCGGTTGCTGCGCGGGCGCATTTCGGGGCAGGAGAGCTGCTGCGCCGAGGCCAGTGGCCGAAGACAGCAGCTGACGTCGGCTCAGTTTATTGCGTGTGTTAGCCGATCGCATTGGAAACTACCTCGGGGGATGATGGCTCGGCGGTCGCACCAAGCCCCAGGGTTCCCTGCACGTGGTTGTCGGAATGACCGATGACGGCGATCATCTGGCAAAAGCTGCGTACCTGCGCTTCCTCCACCAAACGCCGTAATAGCGAGAGCCCGATTCCGCGGCGTTGTGCATCTGCACGAACGTAAACGGAGTCTTCAATGGTATGCGCGCACGCCGGTCGCGTCCGGTACGGCCTGCTTAGCATAGCCGAGAACCTCGCGACCGCTTACGGCAAACAGGTATGGGTACCCCCTTGCTCAATAGGCTTTCCTGCCGTCGGACCATTTCCTTTGCAGCGGGTGCGCTGAGCTCGAAGCTTGTCGTCCCGTGACGAACGGCATGCGCGTATATGACCGTGATCTCGGCAATGTCGGACGGGAGGCGGGGACGCAGCACAATTTCGGCAACTTCGGCCATAACAGAGGACCCTACCCCACCTTGGATCTACGCTTTGGAGCCTGGTCTGAAATGGCCGGGCTACATTCTGACCCGCAGCATCCGCTGTTTACGCAGCAGTTCTCAGTCAGATACCCGACGAGGCCGTCCATCGTCTTGAAGTCGGCGCTGTAGATCAATTGCCGGCTCTCGCGCCGCCGGGAGACGAGTCCAGCACGCTGAAGATTCTGCAGGTGGAAGGTCAGGGACGAGGGGAACAGGCCCACTCGCTTGCCGATATCTCCGGCAGACAATCCCTCAGGACCCCGCTCGATGAGCAGCCTGAAAATCGCGAGCCGGTGCTCATGCGCCAGCGCGCCGAGCGCTTCGATGACTTCCAAGGCCTTCATATCAATACTATATTTCGAGTATTATCGTACTGTCAAGGCTCACGAGCGAGCCGCACCCGCCACTGCGTGCTCCAGGTGCAGTCCTGTCGGCCCGCCCGCCCAGACCGGTTGGGCAGCTTCCTTTCGGTCTATAATTTCATATACTTGAAATTATGAAATCACAAGAAGCTATCAATTCGCTCGGCGCGCTGGCCTCGGAGTCCCGCCTTGCGGCGTTCCGCCTGCTGGTAAGGCGCGGTCCAAGTGGCTACACGCCATCTGAGCTCATCGAGCGACTGGATGTGCCAGCGCCAACGCTGTCCTTCCATCTGAAGGAACTCGCCCATTCCGGGCTCGTCGTGAGCCGGCGCGAGGGGCGGAACCTATACTACAGCCCCAACTTTGAGCGCATGCGCGCGCTCGTGGGATTCCTTACCGAGAACTGCTGCAGCCTCGCCGATGAGGCCTGCGATGCCAATTGTCAGCCGCTCAATGTGGCACGTACAAAGAGGAAAAGCGCATGAAAAGGTTGTACGTCCATATTGCGGTCGAAGACCTTGGCGCTTCGATCCGCTTCTACTCGCACCTCTTCGCCGCAGAGCCCACAGTACTAAAGCCCGACTACGCGAGGTGGATGCTCGAGGACCCGCGTGTCAACTTCGCGATCAGCCAGCGCGAGGGAGGCTCGGGCATTCGCCATTTGGGCGTCCAGGTGGAAAGCCGCGAGGAGCTCGAGGAGGTGTACGAGCGGCTCAAGCGAGCGGAAGGGGGCCTATGGCCACGATGCGGAACTGCCGCCCGCAGGCACCAAGCCCTGCTGCGCTGCCAACCGGGCCGCGTAACGACTTCGATTGCCATGGACACGAAGCCCTACAACGTGCTGTTCCTCTGCACGGGCAACTCCGCGAGGAGCATCTTTGCCGAGGCCTTGGTCAATCAATGGGGGCGCGCGAAGTTCAGAGGATTCAGCGCCGGGAGTCACCCGCGAGGCGAGATACACCCGATCGCACTACAGCTGCTAGAGCGGATGAAGCTGCCGAACGCGGGCCTGCGCAGCAAGAGCTGGGAGGAATTTGCCCGCGCCGGCGCGCCGCGCATGGATTTCGTTTCACAGTCTGCGACCGGGCCGCGGGTGAAGTCTGTCCGGCATGGCCCGGCCAGCCCATGACGGCTCACTGGGGCGTCGAAGATCCCGCGGCGATTGAGGGGACGGAAGCGGATCAATGGGTCGCCTTCCGACAGGCTTTTAAGATCCTCGATACGCGCATCAAGCTCTTTACGAGCCTTTCGATTGCCGCGCTCGATCGCATACGACTGCAGCATCGGATCGACGAAATCGGCAAAGCGCAAGCAGAGAGCGACGACTCTCCTTCACAGGATGCATGAATGTCTGTCTTTGAACGCTACCTGACTCTCTGGGTCGCCCTTTGCATCGTTGCCGGAATGGCGCTCGGCCATGCCATGCCGGCCGCCTTTCACGCCATCGGGTTGGTACAGATCGCCCACGTCAACCTGCCGGTGGCAGCACTGATCTGGGCGATGATCGTGCCGATGCTCCTGAAAATTGACTTCGCGGCCCTGCATCGCGTGCGCGAGCACTGGCGCGGGATCGGCGTGACGCTCTTCGTGAACTGGGCGGTCAAGCCCTTCTCGATGGCGCTCCTGGGATGGCTCTTCGTGGGGTATCTCTTCCGATCACTGCTCCCGGCGCAGCAGATCCCCTCATACATCGCCGGTCTCATCATCCTAGCCGCGGCGCCGTGCACGGCCATGGTATTCGTTTGGAGTCAGCTGACGAAGGGCGAGCCGCACTTCACCCTCTCGCAGGTCGCGTTGAACGATGTGCTCATGGTATTCACCTTCGCGCCGATTGTCGCACTGTTGCTGGGATTGTCCGCGATCACCGTCCCCTGGCCGACGCTCCTGCTCTCGGTCCTGCTCTATATCGTCATCCCCGTCCTGATTGCTCAGGCGGTTAGGCGCGGGCTCCTAGCGCGAGGCGGCCTGTCCGCACTCCAACGGCTACTCGCGACCTTGCAACCGATGTCGCTCATGGCGTTGCTTGCAACTCTTGTGCTGCTCTTCGCGTTCCAAGGACAGCAGATCCTGGCGCAGCCCCTCGTGATCGTGCTCCTCGCGGTGCCGATCGTGATCCAGGTCTACTTCAACGCGGGACTCGCCTATCTCTTGAATCGCGCGGCGGGTGAGGTGCACTGTGTCGCAGCGCCGTCGGCACTGATCGGCGCGAGCAATTTCTTCGAGCTTGCCGTGGCTGCAGCGATCAGCCTCTTCGGCTTCGAGTCAGGCGCGGCGCTCGCGACTGTCGTGGGCGTGCTCGTCGAGGTTCCCGTCATGCTCTCGGTCGTACGGATCGTCAACGCCACCCGCGACTGGTACGAGCAAGGGGGCGCCGTACGACGCCGTGCGCCCGTTGTCACGGGCTCCCGGATTGCCGACCGGGGAAGGGCATGACTATGCGACTCTTATTCCTCTGCGTCGCGAACTCGGCCCGCAGTCAGATGGCTGAAGGACTCGCCCGCGCGATGCCGGGGAAGGATGATATGGAGATATTGAGTGCGGGATCGCAGCCCTCTACCGTAAATCGATACGCGATCGAAGTCATGGCTGAAATTGGCATCGACATATCCGGTCACAGGTCAAAATCCATCGATGAGGTCGATACAGCCGCGGTCGACCTTGTAATCACCCTCTGTGCGGAAGAGGTCTGTCCGGTACTGCCCGGACGAGTCCGCCGCCTGCACTGGCCAATTCCGGATCCCGCATCGAACGACCCGGCAATCTCCCCCGAGCAGATGCAAAGTCGCTTTCGAAGCGCACGCGATCAGATCCGCGAGCGAATCGCGGCGCTGCCAGCCGGCCTCCTCGCGACCAGCCTGGATTAGAAGCTGCTACGACGATTGCGCAGATCGAGTGGCTGCCACTCCGACCCCTCACTGAGTACGAGTCGGTGCTCGGAGGGCCGGCCGAGACTACGGGTTCGGGCTCTGGCCCGGGCGGACTCGTAAAGAAGGTGAGACGAGCTCGGCAGAGATTTGGCGCAGGGCCTTTCGCCGACCCGCTGGATCGCTCTCCCGACCGTCAAAACGGGCATCGAGGAGTTGCACGATGGGGGCGCAGTGGCGCTCGAAGAATTTGCTGTCGACGCCGCAGACGCCCAGAGCGCGCAGCGGTCGGCCTGCCGCGCATCCTGGGATCAACACACGGACGAGCTCGATCGCTTGGGAGATCTCCGCCTCCGGCTTGTCCTGGAGCAAGTGTCGTTGACGGACGAGCGTCCGGTGGAACACCGGATCGGCGGCCGCGACCAGTCGGCCCAGGCGCTCGAATTCCTCCCGCACGACCGGGTCATCGCAAGCCACTGACCACTCCGAGGGGCTGTCGAGAACCCATTGAACCTTGAACCGGGACGTCGACGGGCTCGCTCGCGCCGCGGTAGGTGACAGATTCCCAGAGCACCCGACCGACGCCGACTGCCCGCCAGCGCTTGAGATGCTCGCGCGCATCCGTGGTGCGCTGCGTGAACTCCGCGGTGCTCGGTTTGCCGATGGGGAGTGAGACTGGCCACGAGCGCGCATCGAGCAGCCGCTGCTCTCTAGTGTCCGCGACTTCCCATTGCTTGGCCCAGCGCAGTGCGAGCTCAGCCGGCGATTTCATTCGGGCCGCCGGCGCGCCGTCGGGCGTGGTCTTCGAGCTCTTCCCAGGTGACAGAGGTCAGGGTTGCCTGACGGAACCAGGATCGCGGAGCGCGTGTGGGCGCGGAGCAGCCGTAGCTCCTTGTTGGGGGTCACGAACAGCGGATGCAGCCCGAACTCGTGCAGAGCGGAAATGATCCGGCCGGCCACCGCCTGGGAGCTCTTGGAGAAAGGCTTCATCGAGCACAATGGTGCCGAAGATAGGGCGTGCACTGCCGTCGGGATAAAGAGCGTAGCTCAGCGACGCCGTCAATACGTAGCTCGCGAAGATCTCCTTTTCGCCGCCGCTGCCGCCCTGGGAGCCGGTCCGGACCTCATTCACGGCGCCGCTCGCCCGCTCGATCACAGACACGGCGAACGTCAGCCGATACCTAGAATCTATGTGCCAATGCTACCTATATTTGGCGCAATATTTGATTTGTACGCCACAAAAGCGCAGTCTATTGGCGCATAAATTTAGTTTGCGCCAAACCGCCGATGCCAAAACTGCTTCCCGATGACCTCCTCGAGCGCGTCACGAACGCGCTCGCGGCCGACCCTCAAGGCCTAGGCCTGGCAGAGCTGCAAGAGGCTCTCAAAGGTGTCGTGAGTCGCCGGTCGCTTCAGCGCCGGCTTGATATGTGGGCGCGTTCCGGTGCGATCAAAACCGAGGGCATCCGTCGGGGTCGCCGATACCTTCCAGCCCGCAACAGCATCGTGCCGACGGCTGCCGCCGAAGTGGGACAACCCGCCAGCGCTTCGGAGCCAGAAGCCGTCACATCATCCGTTGCCATTTCTGCAGCGGGGCGGCAGGTCCAGGCGCTCGTTCACAGGCCGATCGTCGATCGCACGCCCATTGGCTACCAGCGTGGCTTCCTGGACAGCTACGTGCCGAACGAGACCGAATACCTCCCCGGGAACCTGAAGACACATCTGCGGGCATTAGGCCGCACGCCTGACGGACACCGTCCGGCAGGCACCTATGCACGAGAAATCCTGAATCGGCTGCTCATCGATCTCTCCTGGGCGTCGAGCCGCCTCGAGGGCAACACCTATTCGCTGCTCGACACTCGTGAGCTCATCGAACATGGCACCGCCGCTCCAGGCAAGGACGCGAAGGAAACCCAGATGATCCTCAATCACAAGGCGGCCATCGAACTGCTGGTGGAGTCTGCCGAAGAGATCGGGGTCAATCGCTACACCATAACCAACCTACACGCGCTCCTCGCCGACAACCTCCTCGAGGATTCCCGCAACGCAGGGCGACTCCGCACTACGTCGGTTGCCATCGGCGGTACGACATACCTGCCAACAGCGATTCCCCAGCTCATCGAGGAGCTGTTCACGCTATTGCTAGACACGGCTGCGACGATCCGCGACCCTTTCGAACAGTCTTTCTTCCTCATGGCTCAGCTTCCGTATCTGCAACCGTTCGTCGACGTCAATAAGCGAACGTCACGGCTCGCGGCGAACATTCCACTGATCAAAAGCAATCTGGTTCCGTTGTCGTTCGTCGACGTCCCTGAAAAGCTCTACATTGATGGTCTGATCGGAATATACGAGCTCAACCGGATCGAGCTTCTAAGAGATCTCTATTTGTGGGCCTACGAGCGCTCGGCACGCAGATACAAGACCGCACGCGACTCGCTTCCGGAGCCCGATGCCTTCCGCCTCAAGTATCGCAGCGAGATCTCCGACGTCGTGCGCCGCGCCGTGCGTGAAAAGATTCGACCAACCGAGGCAGAGCTCGCTCAGCTGGCGAAATCTATGGTTTCGCCAGAAGACCTCGATCGTTTTACGAGCACTGCTCTCGCGGAGCTCGCCGGGCTGCACGACGGGAACATCGCGCGATTCCGGCTGCGGCCGTCCGAATTCAAGCAATGGAAGGAAGCATGAAATCCCCGGCACTCCCTTACCACTCACGCACTCCTGGCACTCTCCGATCCTCCAGGCCAGCGGTATTCTGATCCGGTGGTCGACCCCTCCGGCTTCGCGGCGTCGGGCCGTTTGACGACGGGGCGGGCCTGTTTTCCGCGTGGTTATCTTCGGCTCGGCGCTCTTCTCGCCATCCGGGTTTCCCCCTCGATGCGAGTATGCGATGCCCTGTGTAGAGTCGAGGACTGGCGCGGTAAGCCCTTCCAACGATTCTCTTTTGGCGGGATTTGTCTGCGCATAGTTAGGCAAGCCCGCCGGTGCTCAAGAGGCAGCAGATCGGCGACGAGCCGGCCGACACCGCTGGCGTGGCGGCCTTGGCGCGACCTAGGAAATGAGGTCGCTGGGCGAGGTAATGAGCACGCAGGTGCAGCCGGTCTCGCTCCATACGCGTGTGTCTGCCGTGCCTGGTTCCGCTCGATAAAAGTCCCCGGGGTAGAGCTTGCGATCCTCTATCCAGAGCTCACCGTTCAGAAGGAACAGCTCTTCCACTCCTGCATGGCGGTGAGCTGGATACGCGGTATCCGGCGCGAGGCGCACCAACATACTCACGCGGTCGCGCTCCGTATCGGTTGCAAGTAGCTTGCAGGAAATGCCGGGGGCTACGTCATCCCATTCGGGTTCCTTCCAGGCGAGGACCTCGGGCAGCACGGAGTCGTCACTGACCTCTTCTCCGAGGCGCTCCTGGACACGGTTCCACATCAAGTCCGACGGTCGGAGAATGTCAACGGGCCAGGACGCGAAGGAATCGACCACCGGGTGCAGTGACTCGAGGTGTTGTCGGCATTCGGAGCAGCTCGTGAGGTGCTCCTCCAGGAGGCGTGTCTCGCTGGAGGGCAAGGCGCGCAGCACGTACAGGGGAAGCAGCTCGGACCGCCCGCAACGGTACTGCTCCGTGTTTGCGCTCACGGTTGTGGCTCTTCCTGCACCGACAAGGCCTGGCGAAGCTTCTCCAGACCCGAGCGGATGCGGGTCTTGACCGTACCGAGCGGCTGATTTAACCGTGTGGCGACTTCGGGGTAGCTCAGCTCCAGGAAGAAAGCGGCCTCGATCGCCTCGCGCTCGCCCGATGTGAGGACGCTCAGGGATTCCCTCAGGGCCTGGCCCTGCTGGATCGCCTCGATCGCCTCATCGGCGCTGTCCGTACCGCCATCCGCAGATCCATCGTCTGCGCAAGGACGCGCGGTGCGCTTCTTTCGCTGCTCGTACCGCAAGCGGTCGATCGCCCGGGTACGGGCCTGGTTCATGATCCAACCCAAGACCGGGCCGCCGGTGGGGTCATAGCGGGCCGCTCGCTGCCAAACCGCATGGAAGGTGTCCACTGTCACCTCCTCCGCGGAGCGGCGGTCGTTGAGAAGCCGCGCCAGAAAGGTGAAGACGAGACGGTGCGTCCTCTCATACAGAGCGCGCAATGCGCGCTGATCTCCGGCGGCCATCGCTCTGACGAGCGCCACCCACGCGCCTTCCGATACGCGCGCCTGTGTATGGTCCGCATAGAGGAGGTCACCAAGGATTTGCGGCGGGCAATCAGTCCCGCTCTCCCCGGTCCGTTGTGTTGCGCTCACGGTCAGGGATGATGCCTCCGTTATCCGCCAGTGGCAACGAGTGACCATTCTGGCCCCCATTGCGGCGCTTGAGCTCCCATGCTCCGAAGCACCTGGCGTGGACGTGGTAATTGGTCGCGCCGGCACCCTCGTCCGAAAGGAGCTGGACCAGCAGCCGTGTCGCGCGGCGAAATGTCGCCGAGAATCGAACCGACATGCCTCCTCCAACTCGCGCTTGCGGCTGAGAGAAACGTAGTACTCCCCGTTCCATTCCCCGGAGGCGGTCGCCAATTTCGGCAAGCAGGTGCCCATGAAGCGGCCCGGACAACCCGCCGAACTCGCTACCGCTTAGGTCATGCTGGCCGATCCGTTATCGAGCTACGTCTCCGGTGCCACGATAGCAGTGACAGGCGGCAAACCGATTCTCTGAAGCGCGCCAGTCGATCGGCATGAAGATCGCCGAAGCCTGCGCGTGATCCAGCGGGCCAAGGGCCAAGGACCTCGCCTAACGCATCTTGGTACGGGCGTGCTGAGCGCGCGCCGCGCCAATGGCCGTTTTCACGTCGCGTCGTTCCTCGGGAGGCGGCAAGACCGCTTTCAGGCCCAGCGACTTGAGCCACAGCTCTCGGCACCAGCCGCGGGTGTGGTACAGATGTTCATCCTCCTCATCTTCGATTTGCTCGTAGGCGCTGCGCAGCGCTTGCTGCTCCTCTCCCTCGAGCTCCTTCGCCACCTCACCGAGGAGCTCCCAGTCGAGGTGGTCCTTGGTCTCAGCGAGCACCACGCACTCGCATGCGACCAATTGGGCCGCTTCGGCATCACCGCCGCTGCGTGCTTCTTCCATGGAGGCGACCAGGGCGCCGCCCATTTTATGGAGGATCTGGCAGCCGGGCGTCTGTTCCTCTGAATCGAGTCCCAGTGCACTGCAGACCGTTGTCAGCGCCTGCACGTGCCGCCGTGTCTGCTGCAAGTAGTTCTGCCACTCCTCTCTCAGCTCTTCGTTGGTGGCACACTGGAGCGCAGCCTCATAAACCTTGACGCCGCCGCGCTCGTGCTCTAAGGACTGCAACACTAATTCCTTGACTTGGGCGTTTTTCATGATGATCTTGCTCGGACGAAATGATGTGGATCCCTTCAGCAACTGACATACCAGAAGCACGTGCCGTCAAACAGTAGCAAAGTGGGGCGCGGGAAGCGCAGCTCAGCGCTCGCCCTCGAGCCGCCCATCAAGCCGATGCTAGCCAAGCTCGGGAGCGAGCTGCCCGTCGAGAATTATTTATATGAGCCCAAGTGGGACGGCTTTCGAGCGATCGTGTTCCGCAGCCAGGATGACGTCTTCATACAGAGCCGCGACGCTCGCCCGCTCGATCGGTACTTTCCTGACCTGCACGATGCGCTGTTACGACGTTTGCCCGAGAACTCGGTGTTGGACGGCGAGATCGTTATCGCGACAAAAGAGGGACTGGATTTCGACGCGCTGCAGCTGAGGCTGCATCCGGCGGCGTCGCGCGTCGAGAAGCTTGCGCGCGAGAAGCCCTCCTCGTTCATCGCATTCGATCTCCTGGCATTGGGAGAGCGAAATTTCATGGCAGCGCCACAAGCCATGCGACGCAGAGAGCTCGAGAAGCTGCTCCGGCGGGTGAAACCGCCTGTTTACATCACGCCTATGACGAGTGATCCCACCGTCGCGCTCGACTGGCTGACACGATTCGAAGGAGCTGGGCTGGACGGAGTCGTCGCGAAGCTCCAATCAGGGACGTACCTTCCCGGAAAGCGCGCAATGATCAAGATAAAGCACGTGCGCACGGCTGACTGTGTCGTGGCCGGATTCCGCTGGTACCAGGGCAGCAAAGATGCGGTGGGTTCACTTCTGCTCGGCTTATATGATGACGCGCAGGTGCTCCACCATGTCGGGGTTGCGATGTCTTTCACGATGGCTATGCGCCGACGACTTGGGAGGGAACTCGCACCGCTTCGCAGGAACGCCGTGCTCATGCATCCCTGGCGCGACAGGGCGAGCAACGCCGTCGAACCGACTCGGATGCCAGGCGCTCAGAGCCGCTGGAGCACCGGAAAGGACCTCTCGTGGGAGCCGCTTAGGATCGAGCGGGTCTGTGAGGTGAAATACGACCACATGCAGGGAGATCGCTTTCGTCACGCGACCCAGTTTCTGCGCTGGCGGCCCGACAAGCGCGCGCAGGACTGCGGCTACGGTCAGCTCGAAGCGGCGAAGCCATACGAACTCGAGCGGATATTCTCCTCGGGGTCGAAAGCCTCCTGAAGGCAGTGCTCACGCTCGGGGTAGCCAGCTCGCTCGTGCGATAACGGCCTCGCTCTGGGTGGGGCCGATACTTGCTGGATGCTTCTCGGACTTGGAGGCCCTGCTCGGTAGCGGTCCACCGCCCCCATCGGCAGCTGCTGAGGAGTACGCGAATGGCAGACGGACCAACAAATTGTGGCGACCTCGCCGAGGCCCAACCCAACTGCAGCTTGCAATTCGACGGGCGGGAGCTGTCCGGGCCGCCCGATCAACCTTGATCGCTTTCCTCGAATCTCACGGCATCGAGCTCCCGCACGTCTGCTACCACAGTCAGCTCGGGCCGCTCGAGACCTGCGACACCTGCTGGGTAGAATTGGGTGGGGAGCTCAGGCGCGCCTGTACGCTGCGCTCCGTGCAAGGACTGCGGATCGAGAGCACCACGCCGCGTGCCGCTAGTGTGCGCGAGGAGGGCATGGATCGGCTCCTTTCGAAGCATGAACTCTACTGCACCGTGTGCGAAAACAACACCGGCGACTGCACGCTGCACAACACTTTTGCCGACATGCGCATCCCGGTCCAGCGTTATAAGTTTCAGCGCAAGCCATACTCAGGCGTCGCAGTTCTGTACGGACAGCAGTCGGCCAACTGCGGACGTACGCGTGCGTGATAGAAATCTCTACATAGCGGTCGTTGGCGTTGAGGATCTCGCGCGATCGCAACGTACGGGTCGCGGCCCGCTCACTCGAACGGATTCAGGACCGGCACGTCGAAGCGCGAGAAGTCGCGCACATTGCGCGTTACAACAGTCATATGGTGCACCAGTGCTGTTGCCGCAATCATCGCGTCTTCGTAGACGGTGCTGGACTGGCGGTGCATGAGCTTGGCCCAGCGGCGAAAGCACGCGGCGTCCATCGCGAGCACATTGTAGGAATCCGCCACTTGGCCAGCCCATGCCTCAAGTTCCTCTGCCTTGGTCGGGTTCTGAGTGCGTGTCACCTCGATACCGGCCTGGATCTCTCCAATTGTAACCGCGGAAAGATGCAGATCCGGGTCGTCGGCGTCCTGAATCCAAGCAATCACCTTTGGATTCGGGCGGGGCTTGCGCAGCTCCGATACGACGTTGGTGTCAAGCAGGTACACCGCGAACCTCAAAGCGACGGAATCGAACGTCGCCGATGCCGGCCTCGCGGCGGTAATGTCAGCTCGGCACGCGCGAAATCCGTCAGCAGCAGAGTCTTCAGCGACGGCCGCGCGAGTTGGCACAGTCGCTTCCACTCCTGAATTGGTACTAGCACCGCGGTTTCTTCTCCACGGCGCGTTACGACTTGCGGTCCTTCGCGGACGCACGTCTCCAGCAGCTCGCTGAAGCGCGCTTTGGCATCCTGTACAGGCCAGCTCTTGGCATTCATGCCTAGATTGTATGACTAGTCCTCGGACTAGTCAATCTATCTGCGGTAGCCGGTGGAGAGACCTTGCGGATTTCGTGAATCGGCTCGCGACGAGCCATCCCGATGCATCCGAAGAATCGCGCGGAATGAGCAAGTCCGGCCACTTTGAGACATTCATACCGCTAAATGGACCGCCGCAGAGCGGCCGTTCGCTCGATGCATTAGTCTAACCCGATGTAGTCCCAACCGACGCTTGGATGGCTGCTGAGGTCCTGGGGTAGCGTCCACTTCACCTAAGTCGTTTCGCGCTATGGAGCTCAGCACTAAGCCCGCCGAGTCGCAATTGGCTTCCCTCGCTCAGGAGGTGGTGAAGCTGCTCAGTGGCGGAGATATCGACCAGATAGCTGATCGCTTCGGCTACGGCCTCAGATACGGCCGTGATTCTGCCACGGCTATCCGGGACGATCTACGGTGGTGCCTTAGTAGTCTAGGCGCTTCCTCGCTCTCGCCGACAAGATGTGGTTCAGTTCGTACTGTGCAGTATTTCAAGCCTAATACCACCAATCTCGCAGCCGCAGTGTCATGCGTCGCTTATGCAGACAACGGAGCTGAAGTGCTCATAAGTCTGGTCGTATTCGGCCCGCCGGATGCCGGCAAGTATTTCGTCACCCTAGAAGACTTGTATGCACCACCAGCCGAATAATCGAATAGTCGGCGGTAGTTGAGTTCTTCTGAGGCTGCAATGTCACCAAAGACCACACTCGAAGCAATATTTGTTGTGAGCCTCACTATCGGCTTGCTTTGCATGATTGCGAGCATTGCCGTGCTGGTCGGACCACGGCGTCGCCGCGTCCAAATCGGATTTGTTTATAGCGGCATGCCAACCCACCTTCTGCGCCTCTGCCGCGAGCTACCGCCTTCCCCAGACAACGCAGGGCTGGTTCGTCTTGCGGGGTGGTCTGTGATCGGGTTTTTAATCGCGATGGTTGGTGCCGGAATCAGTGGGCCCATGCTTGCGGGATGAGCCGGTGCGTATAACCGTAATCGCATGTCTGATTGCGGCCGCGCTGTTATCCGGCTGGTCGGCGTCTTCGGTCCACTCAGTGGTCGTGGGCCGTGCTGACCGGGAGCTCCTATTGGTGGCACTGGCAGCAAGTACACTCGCCACAATCTCAGCCGCCTTCGCGCTATCGGTCAGCCTGCTCCGTCGGCGCGACTGGCCGGCCGCATATCCAATCTGCTCCCTACTCGTCGCATCCTGCGCGGTGCTAATTGGCGCGTGGGCGTGGCTGGCGGCGTAATGGACGCTCGCAAGCGGTCATTGGGGTTGGCTGCTCTGGGTCGAAAGCGCCAGCGACGCCCCGCTACGTATCTGATCTCCGCGCCGCCGCCGATGCAAGCGATCTGCGTATATCGCTTCGGATCATCGAAGCACGAATGAGCCCGGAATGGTCATGGACTGTGCAGCCTACTTGATATGGTTCGGCCCTGGCGGCCGCCCAAACTCCTCCACCCGAGTCCATCTGAAACTCCCCCACCCCTGAGGTGAACGGGCGCCGGTCGGCGCCGAGGGGCTGATTGGCGGCGGGACGTTACGCTGCCCCCTTTTTGCACGGGGGCGGGGAGTTGAACGTCTTGAAGCCGCATCTGCGAATTACCGTGGAAACGCTGCTGCGCAAGGGGCGCAGCCAGCGCGAGATCGAGCGCCTGACGGGGGTCGATCGCAAGACGATCCGCCGCTACGAGCGAGGGGCGACGGAGGGGGTGGAGTCGGCCGCGACGGCAAATTCCCCCGGGGTGGCCACCTGTCCGCATTGCCTCACGTGAAATGCTACCGGCGGCCCTACGTAGCACCATGTTGTCATCTGACCGGGTGTGCGGGAAGCGTTTGCGAGCGCTAATGCGATTCAGTTGCCGGCCATGGAACGCAATGGACATTTGCTGCTTGATGCCCGTCGACCACAGGTAATCGTAGTCCGCGCTTCCATCAGGCCCTTCTGCCGCCTTCGGCGTCGGACTAAATCTCCGCTCTGCGGTATACACTCAGATCGAAAGAGCACGGGAAGACCCGGGGGCGGCTTCAAGGCGCTGCGCACCCGCTGGCTCGATCACCTGGGATCCACCACCCGCCGTTCCGTTTTGCTTTGCGACGAGGCGCAGGAAATGAGCTCCTTGGTCCTCAACGAGCTGCGCCTGCTCTCCAGTGCCCGCTTCGACTCCCAATCGCTCCTATGCATCGTGCTCGCCGGCGACGCCCGCCTCCTCGAAAAGCTGCGCCGTGAGGAACTGATCCCACTGGGCTCGCGCATCAGAACGCGCTTGGCAGCCGAGGCCGCTACCCGCGATGAATTGCTCGCCTGCCTCGAGCACCTGCTCGCTGCCGCCGGCAATGCCAGCCTCATGACGCGCGAGCTGCGCCAGACCCTCGTCGATCACGCCGCCGGAAACTACCGCATCCTCGTGTCCATGGCCGCCGAGCTCCTCATGAGCGCCGCGCAGCGCGAGATCACCACCCTCGACGAGAAGCTTTATCTGCAGGTCTACGGAAAACCCGAAGCCCACACCTCACGGCGCGCCGCGGCCGCGCGCTGACCTGCCGCCCTCACCCAGATCCGTGCCGAATCGTCGGCACAATCACTCACGCCGGCCGTCCATCACCGATCGTGAAAACCGCTCCATCAGATACCGTGACCGCGCTCAGATGGGAGTCCGAGCGCATGGATCGTGTCCCCGGTCGTGGTGTACGAGTCGTGAGCTCCGGTTCGGTTGGACTGGTGCTTAGCTGACCACGGCGGACAGCCGAGCGGGCTGATTGTCGGCGAGCGTCTGTAATCCTTCAAGCTGCATGTAGCGGCGCTGCAGTTGCCACTCGTCGTTCTGCTCGAGCAGCAGCGCGCCAACGAGACGCGTTATGGCGGGCTCGTTCGGGAAGATGCCCACCACATCCGTCCGCCGCTTGATCTCCGCGTTGAGCCGCTCCAGTGGGTTCGTCGAGTGGATCTGAACGCGATGCGCCTTGGGGAAGCTCATGAAGGCGAGCACGTCGCATTCGGCCTCGTCCATGAGCGTTGCGAGCTTGGGGAACTTGCCGCGCAGCTGAGCAGCGCATGGTGCGGCGCTACGCGCATCTAGCCGCGGCGGAGCGTCTTGGGGCTATTCCGGCAACGTCAATGTTATGGGCACGAATCGGGCACAATCGCCGGCGCGCGCCGACGCCCAATAGGAAAGCAGCACCTAAGGTTGAAAACTCATGCCGGCTGAGGGACTTGAACCCCCGACCAACGGTTTACAAAACCGCTGCTCTACCACTGAGCTAAGCCGGCGCCGAGAAGAGAATGACCGAACAGGTCAATTCCGAGCCGCCGATTGTACCGGTCCGGAGCGCCCTCAGAGCACCGACGCCTGAGGAGCAGCCTTCACCACGACGCAAGGCACCGGTCCGCCACCACCAGGCTTGCATCGCGGGAGAGTCGAGGGCGAGGAGGCGGCAGCTCGCGGCACCTTCGCCAGCTGTGCCACGGCTGAAGAAGCGATGATCGCGTCCCGGTCGACAGCGGATTCGGCGGTTGGGTTGAGCCACAGGGTTGCACGCTGATCGCCGAGCTGCCGCCGCCCGGCTCCAGGTCCGAGACGTCCTTGAGCGGCACGGGCGTCGACGCATTCGGGAGCGTGAGATCGAGCCAGTACACGGTGCCCGGCAGCGTCCGCTGGGCCGTCACGGGCTTGAACCCCATCGACCGCACGGCCTTGGCGCGGCGCTCGGCCGCCTTGACTGTCGGTGAAGAGACCCAGGGAGACACGGCGGCCACCGGCGTCGGCCGGCATCGCCTCCGCATCATCGATGCCGGCGCTCTCCAGCCTGTGAAGCACCCTCATTTCAGTGGCATCGCTCCGGAACTGGTCCAGGTAGACCCAGAACCGGCGGACGGCCGGCGATTCCGCTACCCGCTGCTGCGGCGAGAAGCCCTTCGCCAGAAGAACCGTTGGCCGCCTTGCCCGCGGTGGCGGGGTCATTGAAGGGCCCGACGGAGACGCACTGCGGTGGCGCGGTCTCCAGAGACATTTGGGTGGCCGGCGGGGTCTGCTTGTCCGCGAGGCACGTTCGCTGGCCAGTTTCAGGCGCGGCAGTTTTTCGATGGAGCTTGGCGCGGGTGGCGGCGGCACGTCGATCCACTCCGACCAGCCCAGGTAGAGCAGATTGACGAGCAGCAGGGCATAGACGGCGATGCGCACGCGGGGATTGTAGACCTACTTCTGTCCCCCGACACCGGCCGACCAGGCGGCAAGTCCCTCGAGCACGAGGTCCGGTACGAGCAAACTGGCGGTTTGAATCAAAGGCCGCAATCCCGGCGCCCCGCCGCCGGTCATGATGAGCTTGGGCGTCTGCCCGACCAGGGCGCGGGCTTCGCTGACTGCCCTATCCACCGCCGCCGCGGCGGCATAGCGGGCGCCCTGCTCTACTGCCGCCCGCGTCGAGCGCCCGAAAAGCGCAGGTCCTCGTCCTCTGTCGCCGCCCTGCGCGCGCCGCCGAATGCCGCTCGTGCCATCGAGCAGGCTCGACAACCATCAGCGTCGGCGCCGGAATGATCGCGCCGCCCCGATGCCGCCCATCAGCTCCCACCAGGTCGATGGTCATCGCGGTCCCGACCGCGACCGCACAAACAGGCTTCCCGGCGAAACGGCGATGCGCGGCGATCATCGCCAGCAGCCGATCGACGCCGAGGCGCCAGGGATCGATGTAGGCGATGGTCACTCCACACGCGCGCCGCGCGTGGTGACCCGCTCCGGCTTCGGCGCCCCGGCCAGGCGCGCGGCCGCAGCCAGAGCGTCGCCGACGTCGTCCGCGGCAACATTCGACACCAGGATGCGCTCGATATCGGAGCCCGAGCCGATGACGCGGCGCGCGAAGTCCCGTGCCCGCCAGCCCGAATACTCGGCCGCCTGCGCCTTCCCGAGCCGGTCGCCCTTGAGCAATGCCCACTTGATCCGGCTGTTGCCGATGTCGACCAGCAGTGCGCTCATTCGACGGCCCTCACGGTCACATCGCCTGAGATGAATCGCCTGACACCCTGAGGTGTCTCGACGACCAGCGCGCCGTGCAGGTCGATGCCGCGCGCCAGCCCCCGCGCAACACCCTCCAGTCGTGTGCACGTCGATCTGATGGCCGCGAAGGGCATCGGCGCCGCGCCACTCCTCGGCGAAGGGCTGCAAGCCTTCCTTCTCGAAGACGAGCAACCCGTGAACGATCTGGCTGATGAGGGCCGCCGCGAGAGCGTTGCGCGACAGGCGCTCCAATCCCGCGGTGACCAGGTCGATTGGCGACGACCCCGTCTCCCCGATCTCCTCCAGCAACTTCGCGCCGAGCGCCACGTTGAGGCCAATACCGATCACGACGCATGCCGGTCCGGCTGACTCCGCACGCAGCTCGATGAGGATGCCCCCGAGCTTTTTGCCCTCGACCACCAGATCGTTCGGCCACTTGAGCCCGGTCTCCTCGAGGCCGGACTCCCGCAGGGCCCGCAGCGCGCAGACTCCGATCACGAGCCCCAACGCTCCCAGGTCCTGCAGCACTTCCCGGAAAGCCCAGCACAGCGACAGACAGATCGAGCCGCCGGGTGGCGCCACCCACGTGCGCCCGCGCCGGCCGCGGCCGGCCGTCTGATATTCGGCGAGCATGACCTCGCAGGAGCCGAACGGAGGATTCGGGCGCGCAAGCAGAACACTGTTGGTGGAGTCGACGGTCCAGGCGGCATCGATGCTGCGGACATGGGCGCGAACCGCCGGCTGACAGCAGACTCGTGATCTGCCTGGCATCGAGCGCATCGCTGCCCGATCGCAGGCGATACCCCTTGTTGCGGACGGCATGCAAGGTCGCGCCGAGCTCGCGCAGCGACTCCACCGCCTTCCAGATCGCGCCTGCGGCTCACGCCCAGAGTCTCGGCGAGCTGCTCTCCGGAATGAAACTCCCCATCCTCCAGCTGCCGCGAATACCCTCGCGACGAGCGGCAGTCTCGCCTCGCATCCGGCAGTGGTTCGTCATGTCGCCGTCCATGTCAGGAACGCGACCTGGCCGCCCCGAGGAGCCACAGCCGGCGCGCGCGCGGCTCCGTGCCGGCCAGCATCCGCGCGATGTTCGCGCGATGAGTGAAAGTGATCAGGACGGCACTGAGCACGGCAAAAGTGAGCATCGGCGTGTGCGGCGGCAACACCGCTGGTCGCAGCGACCACGGCGAAGGTCACCGCCGCGAGAATCGAGGCGAGCCCGACGAAGCCCAAGAGCATGACCGCCAGCAGCCAGACCATCGAGCATCGGAAGGAGGAGCACAGGCGCGGCACCGAGCACGGCGCCCACCACCGTCGCCACGCCCTTCCCGCCCCGGAATCCGTGCCAAAGCGGATAGATGTGCCCCAACATCACCGCGACCCCGCATGCCGCCACCGCCCACACGCTCCACTGCGCGGGCGCCGGCGCGATCCCCGGAATCCTCGCCTTTGGCCAGTAGCCCGGTGGCGATCCACCCCTTGCCGATGTCGATCAACAGCACCCAGAACGCGAACAGCTTGCTCTGGGTGCGCAGCGCATTGGTTGCGCCCGCGTTGCCGCTCCCCAGGCGGCGGATGTCGACGCCACCCCGGAGTCTCCCCACGAGGAGACTACCCGACGATCGAGCCCAGCAGATAGCTGAGCAGCGGCTTTGACGAGAAGCTCGGTCACGCGGGCAGCGAGACCTCGGCCAACATGCAGCGCACGCTGCCGCCGCCCAGCCTCTCGATGGTCGGGATCGGGACCGCCAGCACCTCATCCGTGCACGCCGACAATCGGGCGAAAGCTTCCGCGGAAAGCGCATGCCTCGCCGTTTCCGACATGACGAGCACGCGGTAATCCCCCAACGCCTCGTCCCACGTTCCGAGCTCCAGCATGTTGCCGGCAAAGCTGCTCGATCTCGGTGTGACCGATCTCGACGACCTCCCGACCTGTGGCACGCAGTCTCTCGACGATCGGCCCGCGATCCGGCCGCCACGATCGCCTCCGTTCCCACGATCGCCACCCTCTCGCCGATGCACATGAGAACGTTGGTGTGGTAGAGCGGCACGCCCGCGCGATCGAAGGCGTTGAAGAAGATCGGCTCGTAACCCAGCTCCTTCGCCCATTCCTGGACGACGGCGGCATGCGTGCGCGGAGAGATGCAGGCGTAGGCGGTCCGCGTCGATGTGATCCAGCACCAGACTGCCGGTCCCCTCGAGGTACCGGCCGTGCTGCTCGTGTGAAGTCAGGTTGAGCAGGCGCGTCACCTTGAAGCCGAGCTTGTCGGCCACCTGATCGACGACCTCGCCCCGGCGCTCGTGGCGGCGGTTTTCCGCCTGCATCGGGTAGAGGACGACGGTGCCGTCCTCGTGAAAGCTCACCCAGTTGTTCGGGAACACCGCATCGGGCTTCGGCGGGCTCGATGGTGTCCTCCACGACACAGACCCGCACCCCCTCCCCCTGCAACGCGTTTACCAGGCCGTCGAACTCCCGGCCCGCGGCCGCGGCGGCACCTGCGGGCATCGGCTGGCTGCTGCTGGAATTTGTTGGTCGCGGCGGTTTCCGGGTTGTACCCGAAGCTCGCGGGCCGCACCATCAGCACCGCATCGGCGCATTGCCGGCGGGGCGTCTGCCGCCCTTGAGAAGCAGCCCCGGACGGGGTATCGGTGCTCATGGCACCGCATTCTCGCACGTTCCCGGGGTCAGCTCCCCGTCAGCTCCAGCTCCTGCAGCACCGGCAGCTCGCGGGTCAGGTCGAGCGCGCTGGCCGGTGAGGTATGACCGGCACTGGTCGAACGGCGCCGGCCGGGCGAACAGGAACCCCTGGGCGTAGGGGCAGCCGAGCTGGCGCAGCTTCTCGAGCTGCTGCCAGCCCTCGATGCCCTCGGCCACCACCTCGATGTTGAGATGCTTCGCCATGGCGATGATCGCTTCCACGATCGCCAGGTCGCTCATGTCGGTGACCAGGTCGCGCACGAAGCTGCGGTCGATCTTGAGGTAGTCCACCCGCCAGCTCTTGAGGTAGGACAGGCTCGAATAGCCGGTGCCGAAGTCATCGATGGCGATGCGTGTCCCGAGCTCGCGCAGGCGCGCGATGGCATCCTGCGAGGAGTCGCCGTTGCGGCCCTCGCGACGCTCGAAGAGCGCGCTCTCGGTCAGCTCGAGCTGCAGCATGCTGGCGCTCACATGGTGCGTGCGCGTCAGGCGCGCGATCGTCGCGGCGAGATCGGAGCGTTGCAGCTGCACCGCCGAGATGTTGACTGCGATGGGAACGACGGCGGCCCCTGACCCGCGCCAGCGCGCCGCATCCTCGATCGCCCGTTCCAGCACGAACTCGCCGATGGGCACGATGAGGCCCGTCTCCTCCGCCACCGCGATGAAGCGGTCGGGAGGGACGAAGCCGTGGGAGGGATGGCGCCAGCGCAGCAGAGCCTCCAGCGCCACGACCCGGTGCGACTGCGATGTCGACGATCGGCTGGTAGTGCACGTCGAGCTGCTGCGACTGCAGCGCCGCGCGCAGGCTCGACTCGATGGCGATGCGCTCCTTCAGCTTGCGCTCCATCACCGGGCTGAAGAGCTGGAAGTTGTTGCGGCCGCGGTCCTTCGCCTGGTACATCGCCGTATCCGACTGGCGCAGCAGCTCGCCCATGGTCGAGCCGTCGCGCGGAAACAGACTGACGCCGATGCTGGCGGTCGTCACCAGCGTTCTGCCATCGATGAGCACCGGGGCAGCCAGCGCCTCGGTGATGCGGCTCGCCGCCTCGTTGATCTGCTCCGCGGTGGAAACCGTCTTCAGCACCACGATGAATTCATCGCCGCCCATCCGGACCACGATGTCGTCGGTGCGGGTGGTGGTACGGATGCGCTGCGCCACCGCCTTCAGCAGCTTGTCGCCGGTCTCGTGGCCGCGCGAGTCGTTGATGTGCTTGAAGCGGTCGAGGTCCAGGAAGAGCACCGCGAGCATGCTGCCGGTGCGCTTCGCCTCCTCGATCGCACCGGGCAGATGCGCCGCCAGGAAGAGCCGATTCGGCAGCCCGGTCAGCTGGTCGTGATGGGCCAGGTGATCGAGATGCTGCTGCTTCTCGAGCAGCTGCGCCTCCACCCGACGCCGCATCGTGATGTCGCGCATCGTCAGGGCATAGAGGCTGCGTTCGCCGAGATCGAGCCGATAGCCGCTGATCTCCACCTGGAGGAAGCGTCCGCTGCGGCAGCGCTGCCCGGTCTCGATGATCAGCCGCGTCGGCGATTCCTTGAGCTGCGCCAGCAGCGCCTCCGGCGGGCCGCCGTCGTCGCTGAAGATCTGCGCCAGCGGCATCGGCGCAGCTCCTCCAGCGTGTAGCCGAGGGTGCTCTGCAGTGCGGAATTGGCGTCGACGATCTCGAGGGAGCCGCCATCCACGACCAGCATGCCGAGGGGCGACTGCGCAGAAGGCGGCCTCGTGGACGTTCTCGGGGGGCTCCGCCGCGGCGACCTGGCGCCTTCGCAGCCAAAGCGGGATGGAAGCCGCAAGCAGCCCGAGCGCGAGCACAGCCGATCCGAGAGCGAAGTGGTTCACGAACGCGCCTTCCCCATGCCGGGCGAGTGTGGCGGAAGCCGGACCGGGGCGTCCGGGAGCACCGCACAATTCCGGGCAGCCTGCATCGGAAGGAAGACAAGTGCGTCTCAGCCCCGGGGAACCGTTCGCCCAGGCCATCCCGTCGGGCTCCGTGACCCCCTTGATGACACCGGTGACCTTGAGATCATTGAGCTCCACGACCGCGATCTCATTGCCGCCGCTCACCGCCACGAAGGCGCGGTGGCCGGCCGGATCCATGAGAATTCCGGCGGCGGCCGCCCCGAGATTCAGTCGCTTGACGATTGGCGTGGGTGCGGGCATCCAGAATGAGCAGATTATTGGGGCTGCCCACGGCCCTCTCCCCCGGCGTCCCCAGTCCCGAGACGAACACATACCTGCCATCGGGCGTGAATTTCAGCCGGTTCGCGTTCTGGACCGGAATGGGAAAGGTCTCGGTCGCCCTCCCGTTCGCCACGTCGATCGACCGTGACCGAGTCGACGCCCGCGTTCGCCGTCCAGAGCTGCCGCCCGTCCGGTGACACATCGAAACCCTCCGAGCCTTTGCCCGCGGGCACGGTGAGCAGCCCTGTCGGTTCGATGATGCTGATCGTTCCGGAGCCCGGATTGGAGACGAAGATCTGGTCGCTTCCAACCATGATCATGTGACTGCGGTCCTGACCGGTCCCCATGATCCAGTCGATGTGGTGAGTCGCCGGGTCGTAGCGCCCGACCACTCTATTGGTCTCCGCCGTGAAGTAGAGCTTGCCGCCGGCGAAGTCCAATCCATGCGTCGAGTGCAAAGGGCTGACGTCGATCGGCAACAAGGCTTTCGGGTCAGCGAGATTGATGACCGTGATGGTGTGGAGGGCGCTTCCCGAGCCGCCGTAGTTCGACACGTACGCGCGCGTGCCATCGCTCGAGGCGATGACCTCGTGCGGATCATTGCCGGCGGGAATTCGTGCCACGACCTGCAGCCGCACCGGATCGATGATCGCGAGCCGCTCGGCGCTGCCCTTCTCCACCACCAGCAACTCGCGTGAGCGCTGGGAAGCCGCCCAGCCCGGAGTCGCGGCCAGCGCCATTGGCAAAGACCGTCAGTACGGTACCGACCTGCAGACGGCTCATGGGACGACCTCGCTGATTCATGGGACCACCTCGATGGGCGAAACTCGCTATGGAGCATTAAGTCATGTAGATTGAAGGGGATCCATCATGTTCGCGGCTTAATAACGAGGAGAAACTCCCGTGAGCTCGACACCTCAGGCGATGCGTCATCTCTTTCTCAAGCTCGGCGCCGTTACCGTTACAGCGCTCTTACTGTCAGCGGCAAGCGCGCCAGCCCAGGCGGCGACTTCACCGGACGTTCACCAGGCACTCGAATCCGCCGCCCACGGATCCTGGCGCTCCGCGAAAAACGTGGCGCGCGACAAGTACCGTCACCCCGTGGAGACACTCGAGTTCTTCGGCATTCGTCCGGACATGCGGGTCGTCGAGGTACTGCCGGGCGGTGGCTGGTACACCGATATCCTGGCGCCCTTCCTCAAGGACCACGGCACCCTGATCGAGGCCGAGCCCCCTGTCGTCGGCACGATGGGCTTCGATCATGACAGCGCGGTGCGTTACAACGCGAAGCTCGCCTCGAACCCCGCCGTCTTCGGCAAGGTGGAGCTGACGCCGTTCGAGCCGACGGATTACATGTCGCTCGGCGCGCCCAACACCGCGGACCTGGTGGTCACCTTCCGCAACGTCCACGACATGGTTTTCGAGAACGTGCACGGCGAGGGCAGCGATACCGATCTGCAGAATTTCCTGCGCAGCGCCTACACGGTGCTGAAGCCGGGCGGAGTCCTGGGCATCGAGGAACACCGGGCAGCCCCCGACATGCCGCTCGACCAGGCGTTCAAGCTGTCACGCGTCAATCAGAACTATCTGATTCACGAAGCCGAGATGGCGGGCTTCAGGCTGGCAGGGACTTCGGAGGTCAACGCCAACCCGAAGGATGACCGCAAGTCGGATGTGTTCTTTTTCCCGCCGGCCCTCGTCCGCCGACAGCGGCAACAAGGCCAAATACGCCGCGCTCGGCGAAGCCGACAACATGGTGGTGAAGCTCGTCAAGCCATCACTGGCCGCCATGCCGATGCCTGGAATGTCGGGTATGTAAGCCGGACCTTCCGGTCCCCCGGCAAAGCAAAACCCCCGGAACCTTGCGGTTCCGGGGGTTTTTCGTTAGGACCCTGGCAGTGACCTACTCTGGCATGCCTGAAAGGCACACTACCATCGGCGCAGAGCATTTTCACTTCCGAGTTCGGAATGGGATCGGGTGGTTCCTGCTCGCTATTGCCGCCAGGGAAACTGGTTGAGGTTCGAGGAGCCGGTGTTGCCACCGGCTCCGCGCGCCTCCAATTCGGTTCGTTTCGTTTCAGACGCCTGTCGCGTTCAACATCAAATGGAATCGCTCCATTACATCATCCTCTCGCGGACAGACCGCTTGAGGTTATATGGTCAAGCCTCACGGGCAATTAGTACTGGTTAGCTGA
>CAVSAZ010000003.1:0-112500 GCA_963726045.1 uncultured Pseudomonadota bacterium | reverse complement strand
ATTGACGCGAGTCCCCACACAAATTACCTGCCAAATTTTTAAACAGCATCCCGCAGCGCTGTAGGCCGGGGGTATTGGTGGCTACGCGTTGCCGCGCGGCCTCCGAAAGGGGGCGGAAGTATAGCGGTCTGCCATCCTCCGTCAACCTTCGGCTGGACCTTTTTTCGAGGTCCGCTCCTGCAGCCCGCCACATAGCGGCACGGCTGCAAGGGGCGCGCAGTATAGCCCCGATTGGGGGCCTGTCAACGCATTGTCACAATCATTTTAGGAGGGGCAGATCGACCCGAGCGGGTGTCCGCGCTGCTGCGGCCTTCCGTCCTTGCGCCCATCCTTGGGCGGGGGCCTTGGAAGACCAAAACCCTCGACTCCCGAGGGCTCCTTTAGATCGTCCCTGTCTCCTTGCACCTTTAAATGGGGCCCCGACGCCTGAGTTCCAAGAGCTCGATGGAGCTTTTCTCAGCCCTTGCTCATCCGGCCATCCTGGCTCATTGCGCTCCAGCTTTACCCTGGCGAATCGGCGGGAGCCCACCTGCAGCACGTGGTCGGCCCCGGCGTGGAGCATCAGCGCCCGGTCGCTCACTTTTTCCCCATCGATGCGGACGGCACCCTCCTCGATCTTGCGGGTGGCCTCGGATGTGCTCGCGGCCAGGCCGGCGGCCTTGAGGAGGCCGGGAAGCCTGATCCCCTCCGCGGGCACCGTGATGGCCGTCGCCGCCAGGTCGGCAGGCACCGCCCGCTCGCTCACCCGGGCCACGAAGTCCCGCTCCGCGCGCTGCGCCTCGGGGGCGCCATGGAAGCGCGCGGTGATCTCCTTCGCCAGCTCGAGCTTGATGTCCCGGGGGTTGCGCCCCTGCCCGGCCGCCTGTTTCAGGCCCGCGACCTCCGTGAGCGGCCGGAACGACAACAGCTCGAAATACCGCCACATGAGGTCGTCGGAGATCTTCATGAGCTTGCCGAACATGTCGCCCGGCGGCTCGGCGATGCCGATGTAATTGCCGAGCGATTTCGACATCTTGTTGACCCCGT
This sequence comes from uncultured Pseudomonadota bacterium, assembly GCA_963726045.1. Taxonomy (GTDB): domain Bacteria; phylum Pseudomonadota; class Gammaproteobacteria; order Steroidobacterales; family Steroidobacteraceae; genus 13-2-20CM-66-19. The sequence continues at coordinate 111,474 of CAVSAZ010000003.1, read as the reverse complement.
CGAGGCCCTCCAGCAGCGGCAGGGTGATGACCACCTGCGGCTCCTGGCCGTAGCCCGACTGCAGATGCCGGCCGACCAGCAGATTGAATTTCTGGTCGGTACCGCCGAGCTCGACGTCGGCCTGCAGAGCCACCGAGTCATAGCCCTGCGCCAGGGGGTAGAGGAATTCGTGCACGGCGATGGCCTGCCCGCTCTTGTAGCGCTTGGCGAAGTCGTCCCGCTCCAGCATGCGCGCCACGGTGTAATGCGAGGCGAGGCGCACGAAATCCGCCGCTTGCATGGGCGACAGCCAGCGCGAGTTGAAGTCCACCCGGGTACGCTCCGGGTCGAGGATCTTGAAAACCTGCCGCTCGTAGGTGCGTGCGTTCGCCTGCACTTCCTCCGGCGTAAGCGCCGGACGCGTCTGGTTGCGGCCGCTCGGGTCGCCGATGAGGCCGGTGAAATCCCCGATGAGGAAGATCACCTCGTGCCCGAGCTGCTGGAACTGCCGCATCTTGTTGAGCAGTACCGTGTGCCCGAGATGCAGGTCCGGGGCCGTCGGATCGAAGCCCGCCTTGACCTTCAGCGGCTGGCCGCGGGCCAGCTTGCGGGCGAGGTCCGCTCTGAGCAGCACCTCCTCGGCACCGCGTTCCAGCTCGGCGATCTGATCGTCGAAATTCATGATTTCCTGTGATCCGGTTGTCATGCAAGTGTAGACGACGGGCGCCGCGCCCGTGCGTGCATAAGCCTCCGTAGTCTGCTGTACTTGGGCCATGGACGCACCCGATCTGAAATCGCCCGGCCTCTACTTCAACCGCGAGCTCTCCTTCCTGGAGTTCAATCGTCGGGTGCTCGCCCAGGCGTTCGACGATTCGGTGCCGCTGCTCGAGCGGCTGCGCTTCCTCTGCATCTCCTCGAGCAATCTCGATGAGTTCTTCGAGATCAGGGTGTCGGGCCTGAAGCAACTCCTCGAGCTCGGCTCCGGCCAGTCCACCGCCGACGGCATGAGCTTCGAGCAGCAGGTCGCCGCCATCCACGAGCGCTCGGCCGTGCTGGTGGCGGAGCAGTACCGCTGTTTGAACGAAGTACTGCTGCCCGCGCTCGCGGCCCGCGACATCCTCCTCGTCGGCAACGAGGAGTGGACGCCGGAAGCGCACAAGTGGCTGGAGCGCTACTTCGAGCACGAGGTCGAGCCGGTGTTGAGTCCCCTCGGGCTCGATCCGGCGCGCCCCTTTCCCCGTATTCAGAACAAGAGCCTGAACTTCATCGTGCGCCTGCAGGGCAAGGATGCGTTCGGCCGCGACAGCGAGCTCGCCATCGTGCAGGCACCGCGCTCGCTGCCGCGCGTCGTGCCGGTGCCGATCGAAGGCTCCAAACGCACGCTCGTGCTCCTCACCGGCATCGTGCAGGCCTTCGTGCAGAAGCTCTTCAGCGGCATCGAAGTGGTCGGCTGTTACCAGTTCCGGGTCACCCGCAACAGCGACCTGTTCGTCGACGAGGAAGAAATCGACGACCTGCGCCGCGCGCTCGAAGGCGAGCTGCAGCACCGGCGTTACGGCGCCGCGGTGCGGCTGGAGACCTCCAACGACTGTCCCGGCCGACATCGTGGAGTTCCTGCGGCAGCAATTCTCGCTGCATGAAGTCGACACCTACAGCGTGCCGGGCCCGGTCAATCTCAACCGGCTGACCGCGGTGTACGACCTGGTGCAGCGGCCGGACCTGAAATATCCGATGTTCACGCCCGGGATGCCGAAGCGCCTGGTGGCCAACACGCGACATCTTCGCCGTCATCCGCCAGAAGGACCTGCTGCTGCACCATCCTTACCAGAGCTTCGCGCCGGTGATGGATTTCCTGCGGCAGGCCGCGGGCGACCCGCAGGTGCTCGCCATCAAGCAGACGCTCTATCGCACGGGCAACGACTCGCCCATCGTGGACGCACTGGTCGCCGCGGCCAATGCCGGCAAGGACGTCACGGTGATCATCGAGCTGCGCGCGCGCTTCGACGAAGAAGCCAACATCGAGCTGTCGAACCGCCTGCAGGAAGCCGGAGCGCACGTCATGTACGGCGTCGTGGGCTACAAGACCCACGCGAAGCTCGCGATGGTCGTGCGGCGCGAGCCGGGCGGCATCCGCCGCTACTGCCACCTCGGCACCGGCAACTATCATCCGCAGACCGCCCGGGTCTACACCGACTACGGCCTCTTCACCTGCAATGACGAGATCGGCCAGGACGTGCACGAGCTCTTCCTGCAGCTCACCAGCCTGACCCAGACACCGAAGCTCAACCGCCTGATGCAATCGCCGTTCGGCATGCATGACGCCTGCGTCGCCAAGCTGGACCGCGAGGCGGAGCACGCGCGTGCCGGCCGGCCGGCGCGGGTGATCGTCAAGATGAACGCGCTGGTGGAGCAGCAGACGATCGAAGCGCTCTACCGCGCCTCGCGCGCCGGCGTGAAGATCGACCTGATCGTGCGCGGCTTGTGCGCCCTGCGCCCCGGCGTCCCCGGTGTCTCGGAGAACATCGCCGTACGCTCGGTCGTCGGCCGCTTCCTCGAGCACTCGCGCGCCCTCTACTTCGAGAACGGCGGCGAGCCGGAGCTCTACTGCACCAGCGCGGACTGGATGGAGCGCAATTTCTTCCGCCGCGTCGAGGTGGCATTCCCCATCCAGCGCGCCTCGCATCGCGAGCGCATCCTCGCGGATCTGACACGCTACCTGGAAGACAACTCGCAGGCGTGGACGCTGCGTGCCGACGGCCACTATGAGCGGTTGTCGCCGGGCGGCGAGAAGCCAAGGAACGCGCAGGCGGAGCTGCTGGGGAATTACGCCGCGGGCGCGCAGCTGACCACTGCTACCGCCGACAATCCGTAGATCATCTACTGCGGCTGAACACCCGCAGACGCACGCCCGCGGCTCGCAGGTAATCGACCTCCTGCTGCAGGTCCGCCGAGGTCAGCGGGTGATCGTTCAGCCAGCGCGCCGGGAAGCGCAGCTCCAGCGACTTCGACCCGGCGGTGAGCGCAATCGGCGGCAACGCGGCGGGGCTGCGGCCGCGATGCAACAGCACCGCCAGGCGCAGGATGATGATCAGAGAGACCGCGTTGCGGTCCCAGGGCGGCAGCAGCTCCTCCATGCCCGCGAGGTCGAGCTTGCGGCGATGGGCGCCGACGGTGCGCGCCAGCAGCCGCTGCTCCTCGCGGGAGAACCCCTGCATGTCGGCGTTCTCCAGCAGGTAGGCGCCGTGCCGGTGGTAGCCGCTGTGGGAGACGTCGAGGCCGATCTCGTGCAGCCGCGACGCCCACCTCAGCGCCAGTTCGGCCGGCGGATCCCCCTGGAGCTTCCAGGTGTCGCGGGTCTGCTCCAGGAAGTTGAGCGCAGTCGCCTCCACTCGCTCCGCCTGCGCGAAGTCGACGTGATAGCGCTGCTGCATGCCGCGCACGGTACGGTCGCGCGCATCCTCATCCATGTAGCGGCCGACCATGTCATAGAGCAGTCCCTCGCGCATGGCACCTTCGGCCATGCGCATTTCCTTGAGGTTCAGTCCCGCGAACACCTCCGCGAGAATGGCTACACCACCCGGGAAGACCGGGCGCCGATCCTCGGTCAGCGCCGCGAGCTTGAGCTCGCGCACATGACCGGCCTCCACCAGGTAGCTGATGACGCGCTCGAGGCCCGCGGGCGTGATCGTCACGGACTGGCTGTCGAGCTCGCGGATGGCTTCGCCGATCGCCCGCACGGTACCGGAGCTGCCGGCGGAGCGGTCCCAACCACGGCGGCGGAAGGCTGCCTGCACCGGCTCGAGCTCCAGACGCGCGGCCAGGCGGGCGCCGGCCATCCGCTTGGCGGAAATCTTGCCGTCGCGAAAGAAGCGCTCGCTCAGGCTGACGCAGCCCATCTGCAGACTCTCGAGGTCGAGCGGCGCCAGCCCCTCGCCGATGATGAGCTCCGTGCTGCCGCCGCCGATGTCCACCACCAGCCGCCTGCCGGGCTCGCTCGGCATGGTGTGCGCCACGCCGCCATAGATGAGGCGGGCTTCCTCCATGCCGGAGATGATCTCGATCGGATGGCCCAGCGCCTCACGGGCGCGCTCCAGGAAGGCCTGTTTGCGGTGCGCGAGGCGCAGGGCGTTGGTCCCGACGACGCGGACGCTGTCGGCGCGCATATCGCGCAGCCGCTGCCCGAAACGCTGCAGGCAGGCCAGCGCGCGGGCCGCCGCCTCCTTGTCGATCCGGCCGTTCTCCGCGACGCCCGCCGCCAGGCGGACCATCTCGCGCAGACGGTCGATGATGACCAGCTGGCCGTGGATGTAGCGCGCCACGACCATGTGGAAGCTGTTGGAGCCGAGGTCTACCGCGGCGAGTACATCGGGGACGGGGCGTGCCGCGGGCCCCGCGCTGGCTTTCTGGCTATCGCGGAGGGAGGCGGCGGGAGGCACGCTGGCTGGGCGAGCGTCAGGCGGCGAGAAGGAAGACCCGCAGCCGCAGGTGGTCGCGGCGTTGGGATTGCGGATCACGAACTGCGCGCCGTCCAGGCCCTCGCGTGTAGTCGATCTCCGCGCCCATGAGGTACTGCACGCTCATGGGGTCGACCAGCAGCTTCACCCCCATGTTCTCGATGCAGGTGTCGCCGTCCTGGACCTGCTCGTCGAACTCGAAGCCGTACTGCAGCCCGGAGCAGCCGCCGCCCTGCACGAAGACGCGCAGCATCAGATTGGGATTGCCCTCGCCACGGATCAGGTCGCCCACCTTGCGGGCGGCGGCATCGGTGAACTGAAGGGCGGGTGCTTCCAGCGAGGCTTCTACGGTGCTCATGTCGTTCAGTCTAGAAGGCCGGCTGCTACCCGGGCGTCAAAAATAACAAATGTGACAATTCAGGCCGGCTCCGCCGACTGTTGTCCCGCTCTTGGCGCCGGCTCCGGCGGCTGCTCCAGGCGGACCAGCTTGCCCGTGATCTGGGCACCCAGGGTCATCTCGATGACCCCATAGTAAAAATTGCCTTCCACGCGTGCGCTCGCCCCGAGGACGACGCGCCCGCGCGCCACGATGTCGCCGCGGACGGCTGCCATGCAGAACCAGGTCCGTGACCTCCACCGGCCCCTCTATGGAGCCGGTATCGCTGACTGACAAGGAGGACGGGGTCTGCGGGATCGGCCCGGACGCCCCCCGCCACCTGGCCATCGAGGTGCATCCCACCGGCGAACTCGACGTCGCCGTTGACCCGCACGGACCTTGCGATCAGCGTATCGATGCGATCGGGCTTGGCATCGCTGTTGAACATACGTCATGGCGTGAAGCACCGCGCTCCAGGGGAATGTCTGCGTCAGCGGGGCGACGTCCTTGCGGGTGGAGCTGACCTTCGACGGTCAGATGCTCGGGACGAAAGCCCGCCGGCAGAGTGACGGTCTGCTCCAGGTCCTGGAAGTAGCGGAAGTCATAGGGCACATCGCCCGTGCCGTCGGCCGCCAGCGCCTGGCTCGCCAGGGTCGCGGGCTTGCCGCCGGCGTCCTGGCCATCGACCGTCAAGCTGACGTTCCCGGTCGTCATGCCGTCGGTCTTACCGGCCCGGACCAGGGAGACGTTCACCAGGAAGTGCCCTGCAGGCTTGGCGGACGACAGGCGCACCGTGCCGACGCGCACTCCGATCGCCGGGGCTCCCTCGGCGACCACGGCGCGGTAGAAGGCCAGCTCTTCCGTCTGGCGGGCCACCTGGGCCTGCAGATCACCGATGGTCCGCGACAACTTCCTGGTCCTCACGCGAGTGACCGGCGTCCATGGTCTGCAGCCCGATGATGCGTCCCTGGAGAGCGGTGTTGGCGCTCTTCAGCTCCCTGATGGAGCTGTCGAGCCGCGCCCGCTCCTTGCACCGCGGCGACGACGTTGAAGCCGGCGCGGTATTGCCCGAACTCGAAAGCCGCGACCAGTCCGACCAGCACGATGACCGCGAGCAAGATCATCAGGATGAGCCGCCGCATGGGCGCGTGCGCGCGGACGACCAGCTCCGGATGATGCTCCTTATCGAACAGCGTCACGGGCAATGCTCACTCCTGCTTCACTCCGCCCGCGCCGCCTCTCGCTGAGGACGGCGCGCCACCTCGTCCCACCAGCTCGGCAGCGGCGGCGCCCCGGCGGGAAAAGCCAGCGGCGCCAGCTCCAGCAGCGCCCGCCGATACACCCCGCGCTTGAAGTAGATGACCTCCCGCACCGGGTCCCAGAAACTCGCCCATCGCCACTCGTCGAACTCCGGCTCTTGCGTGCGCCTGAAGTCGAAACTCACCGGCTCGCGCCGCAGCCGCAACAGAAACCAGCGCTGCTTCTGCCCGATGCAGAGCGGTTTCTGATTGCGCCGCACGTAGCGTGCCGGCAACCGGTAGCGCAGCCAGCGAGCAGTGTGCCCGACCAGCTCGACGTCCGCCCGCTCGAGCCCGGTCTCCTCGTGGAGCTCGCGAAAAACCGCCTCCTCGAGACCCTCGCCGACACGCATGCCGCCCTGCGGGAACTGCCAGCCACGCCCGCCGGTACGGCGGCCGAGGAACACCTCGCCGCTGCCGCGCATCAGCACGATGCCGACGTTGGCGCGAAAGCCGTCCGAGTCGATGAGGTCTGCTGACCATGCGAGGCTTTTATCAAGCGCGGCTTGTACTGAGCAAGCCATAGCTTCTAGGCTACTCGCTCATCCACCCCGGCGGCTGTGATTTGAAGTCCGTTTCCACCCTCCCCAGTGCGAGCGGCGGCGCCTGGAAGGGCCTGGCCCTGCTGCTGCTGCTGGCGGCTGCCGTATTCGTCGGCTCCCTGCTCATCGGCAGCGCCGAATTCCCGCCGGGACGGGTTCTGGCGGCACTGTTGGGTTCCGGCGACAGCGTCGCCCGGGCCGTGACGCTGGCCGTGCGCCTGCCGCGCACCCTGGCCGCATTCGGGGTCGGAAGTCTGCTGGCGCTCTCCGGCGTGCTGCTGCAGGCGCTGTTCCGCAACCCCCTCGCCGACCCGTTCGTGCTCGGCGTATCCGGCGGCGCCGCGGTCGGCGCCTCTGCTCGCCATGATCGCCGGCGCCGCGATGTTGGCCATCCAGGGATCCGCCGTGGCCGGCGCGGTCGTTGCCGTGGTCATCGTCCACGTGCTGGCCCGCAGCGGCGGCACGACGCCGCCTGCTCCTCACCGGCGTCGTGCTGGCGAGCGCCTGCGGCGCGCTGGTGACGGTGCTGCTGTCGGTGGCCGAGCCTCCGAGCCTGCGCGGCATGGTGTTCTGGCTGGCGGGGGATCTGGACTGGGCGGTCAACCCCTGGGCGAGCGCGATCACGGCCCTCCTCGCCGTCGCCTGCGCGGTGCTGCTGGCGCGCCCGCTGAACGTGCTCGCGGCGGGTGAGCTGCGTGCCCGCAGCGTCGGCATGAATCTGGAGGCGTGGCGGAGCTTCGTGTTCGTCGGCTGCGCCGCGTTGACCGCGATCGCGGTCGTCAGCGCCGGAACGGTCGGCTTCGTCGGACTGATCACGCCGCACATCGTGCGGCTCGCGTTCCGCACGAGCGATCATCGCGTGGTCGCACCGGCGTCGGCGCTGCTCGGCGGCACGCTGCTGGCCTGCGCCGACGTGGCGGCACGGACGGTGGTGGCGCCACGGCAGCTGCCCGTCGGCGCCATCATGGCCCTGGTCGGCGCGCCGCTCTTCATCGCGCTGCTGCGGCGCCGGGCCGAGGAACCTGGAGCGAAGACCTACTTGACGATGTTCTTCGAGACGGCGACGCGATTGCGGCCGGCGCTCTTGGCACGATAGAGCGCCGCGTCGGCCTCCGCGATCAGACGGTCGGCCAGCGCCTTGAAGTCGCGGGTGCTCTGGTCGGGCGCGGCCACCGCGACGCCGATCGACAGGGTCACCGTCTCCTGCGCCTGGCCGCCGATCACCATGGGCTGGCCGCTCACGGCTTCCAACACGCGGGCGGCGACCCGCTCGCCGTCGCCGAAGCCGCCTTGCGGCAGCACGATCGCGAACTCATCGCCGCCGAAGCGCACGCCGGTATCGCTCATGCGCATTGCCGAATCGATGCGCTGCGCCACTTCGCGCAGCACGGCATCGCCGGCCAGATGCCCGTAACCGATCGTTGATGCGCTTGAAGTGATCGACGTCGATCATGAGGCAGGCGACCGGCTGCTTCGACGCGCTGCGCGCGCGCCAGCTCCTCGCGCAGCCGCGCCTGCAGGTAGCGCCGGTTGTGAAAGCCGGTCAGGAAGTCCGTCAGGCCGCTGCGCACCAGGCGCGCGCGGTTGACGGCGTTCTCGAGGCAGATGGCCGACACCACGCCCGAGGTGCGCGAGGAAGTCGCTGGCCAGCTCGCCGGTGAAACGCACCGGGTCGGCGCTGAAGAACACCAGCACGCCATCGAGCTGCTCCTGCGGCGTCAGCGGGACCAGCGCCAGGCTGGCGCCGCCGCTGATGCCCGGCAGCAGCAGCTCGTGGTCGGCGAGGCGCAGCGGCCCGAGCCAGGGGCGCTCCAGGTTCGCGACCTGCGGCGCCTCGGCGATCAGCGCATCGACGAACTAGACACCTTCCGAGCTCCTCGAAGGCATGCCATCGCCCGAGAGCAGGTGGCGGATCTCGTGCTGCGGGTCGTGCAGGTGCAGGGTCACGGCATCGAGTTGGTACGACTTGCGCAGACCCTGGATCAGACGCTGCACAGCTGCGCCAGCGATCCGGCGCGCAACAGCTCGAGCTCCCGCTCCTGGGTCTTGCGGAGCAGCGTCATCGTTGCGGCCGACCGCCTCCGTCAGCTCCTTGAGCCGCGCCCGCAGCCGCTCGTTCTCGTCTTCGAGCGCCTTCAGCACCGTCCTGGAGCCATGGCCGGTCGCACCATGAGGCTCCGTCAGGCCCGCCGCTCCGCGACGCTGCGCCGGTCTTCGAGATAATCACGGCCGCGCTGCATCAGCGCGACGAAGGCGTCGTGGTCCTGGGACAGCACGGCCGCGCGGATGCGCTCCACCGCCTGCGCCAGGGCCTCCAGCGATTCGGCGCCGTAATCGTTGAGGCTCTGGATCTCGTAGTAGAGCTCCGGGCTCTCCTGCGCCACCCGGGTGGCCACATCGAGCTGCGAGTCGAAGGTCGTGCTCGACAGTTTCGCCAGCCGCGGCGCCGCCTCGCCGCTCTCGGCGAGCGCGGTGAAGAAGGCGATGTTGAGCGCGTGCGACAGGCCGAGCACGTAGGCGATCAGCCGGTCGTGATCGTCCAGGCTCATCACCACCTGCTCCGCCATGGTGGACGCGAACAGCGCCCGCGCCTCGGCCAGCGCCTCGGCATGCCCAGGTCCACGAAGATGACGTGCCGTCCGGAGAGAAGTTCCGTGTCGGGTCCGAACATCGGATGAATGGAAGTCACCTGGCAGCCGTGGGACTTGAGCGCCAGCAGGCCCGCGCGCAGCGGCGATTTCAGCGACCCGACATCGAAGATCACGCCGCGAGGCCGGCGCAGCGCGAGGTCGCGCAGGATGGCGTCGGTCACGCCGAGCGGCGTCGCGAGCACGATGTAGTCGTGTTTGAGATCCGTCGTGTGCCAGTCCGCCACGCACGGCACACCCGTCCGGGCCGCCGTGAGGATCCGCACACCTCGACGCTGAAGCCCTGCGAGGCCAGGAACTCGACGAACCAGCGGCCCATCTTGCCGCCGCCGCCGATGACCAGCGCACGCCGGCCGGAGCCCGCGCCGCGTGCGGCGACGCTGGCCTGCTCCTGAGTCGTCAGCGAGGATCGGATGAGCAGGCGCATCAGCTCCTCGGCGAGCGCCGGCGATACCCCGACCTCGGCGGCCGCCGCGCGCGCACCCTCGATCACCTCGCGCTCACGCTCGTAATCGCGGGTCGGATAGCCGGTCGCGCGCTTGACGCGGGCCACCTCGCCGCTCAGCGCCTTGCGCTCGCCGACCAGCTGCAGCAGCTGGCGGTCGATCTCGCTCAGGCGGCGGCGCAAATCATCCAGGGTCACATTGTCCCGCGTCATGGGGGATCTTCCGGAAATCGAAGCTGTAGTGACCTACCCTTTTATCGAGCGCGGCGTGGCCGCTGCAAGTGCGCGGCCGGGACCAGCTTAACATGTCGACGTGACGCGACACATCGAGCTGCTCCCAGAGCCCCTGCCGCCCGAGCCCCTGGTCGTCCTCGACCGCTGGATGGCAGAGGCTTGGCAGCACCGGCATCAGCCGAACCCCAATGCCATGGTGCTGGCCACCAGCGACCCGGCGGGCCGGCCGTCGGCGCGGGTGGTGCTGTGCAAAGAGGTGGTGCCGATGCCGGGGTACCTCGTCTTCTACACCAATTATCTGTCGCGCAAGGGGCGGGAGCTCGACGGACAACCCGCGGGCGGCGGCGGTGATCCACTGGGATGCGATGCATCGGCAGGTACGGATCGAGGGGCCGGTGCTGCAGGCGCCGCGCAGCCGACAGTGACGCTTACTTCGCCTCCCGGCCCTGGCGGAAGCAGGGTGGGCGCCTGGGCCAGCGCGCAGAGTCGAGCCGGTGGGCTCGCGGGAAGAGCTGCTCGAAGCAGTGACCGCGGCGACGAAGCGGTTCGGGGCGCCGTGCCGGGGCAGGCGGGAGCCGAGAGCGAGCCCGACATCACGATTCCGCGGCCGCCGCACTGGGGTGGCTATCACCTGTGGGCGGATTGCTGTGGAGCTGTGGGTGGAGGGCGAGGCGCGGGTGCATGACCGGGCACGGTGGACGCGCACGCTCACGCAAGTGCCTGGCGGGCATTTCGAGGCTGGACCCTGGACCGCGACGCGACTGCAGCCGTAACCGCAGGCACCTGCTCGCTGGCCGCCCGGGATGTCGAGGTGTCGGTTGGCGCGCGACGGTTGGTCGAAGGGTTGTCGCTGGAGTTCGTGGCGGGGGAGTTCGTCGCGATCCTGGGGCGCAATGGGACCGGCAAGACGCTCACATTACATACGCTTCTGGGGTTGAGGAAACCGCAGGCGGGAGCGGTTTATCTCGATGGGGTGGCGATGGAGGGAGTGAGTCGCAGGACGGTGGCGCTGCGGGCGGGGTTGCTGGCGCAGGATGTCGAGGAGTCGTTCGTCACCACGGTGTTGGAGGCGGTGCTGGTGGGAAGACATCCGCATCTCGCGCTCTGGCAGTGGGAGACGGCGGCGGATGAGAGGATCGCGCAGGAGGCGTTGGCGGCGGTGGATCTCGCGGATTTCGCGGGGCGACGGACCGACACGCTGTCGGGTGGGGAGCTGCGGCGGGTGGCGGTCGCTGCGCTGCTGGCGCAGGAGCCGGGGGTGTTTTTGTTGGATGAGCCGTCGAACCATCTTGGATCCGGCGCACCAGATGGGGATATTGGGGTTGTTCCGGGGGCAGTGTGCGTCAGGTAAGACGGTCATTGCCACGCTGCATGATCCGACGGTGGCGGCCAGGTTTGCGGATCGGGTGTTGCTGCTGCACGGGGACGGGCGGTGGCAAGCGGGGCGGCCGGCGAGATGCTCACGGCCGAGAGGCTCAGCGAGCTCTACATGTCGCCCATGATCGAACTGGAGAAGGATGGGCGGCGGGTGTTTGTCAACGCCTGAGTGTCAGAGATCGCCGAATTGATGTTGCAGCAGCGTTAGGGCTGCCACGGCTGCGGTTTCGGTACGAAGGACGCGCGGGCCCATTCTGACGGCTAGAAATCCGGCGCCGATTGCGGAGCGTTGCTCGATTCTCGGCTAAACCGCCTTCGGGGCCGATCAATACGACTACCTTACGGTTGGGGGCTTTCAGGTCGTTGACGCGTTGGGTGCCTGTCGGGGAGAGAAGCACGCGGGTGGATTGGGGGTCGATGGCGCGTAGAGCTCATCCAGGGATTGGGCGGCTACGATGTTGGGGACGGTGTCGCGGCCGCTTTGTTCGCAGGCGGCGATGGCGATGCCTTGCCAGTGGGCGAGTTTGCGCTCGGATTGTCTGGCGTCCAGCTTCACCACCGTGCGTTCGGTCAGCACGGGCATGATGGCGGAGACGCCCAGCTCGGTGGCTTTTTGCACCACCAGGTCCATGCGCTCGCCGCGGGAGATGCCTTGCACGAGAGTCAGGGAGAGGGAGGACTCGCGGCTGGAGGGCGAGCGGTCCTGCGACTTCGATGATGACGGTGCTTTTGCGCACGGACTCGATGCGGGCGGAGTATTCGGCGCCGTGGCCGTCGAAGACGATCAGAGGGGCGCCGGGCTCGAGGCGCAGGACGCGGGCGATGTGGTTGGCGGCGTCGCCTTCTATCGTGTGGGGGCGGCCGCAGATCAGGGGGCCGGGCGACGTGGACGCGGGTCAGTCGCATGTCGCGAGCTCGATGCCCTCGCGCGCGACTTCGACCATCAGGTCGATTTCATCCGGAGAGACCACGTAGGGCGGCATGAAGTAGAGGACGGTGCCGATGGGGCGCAGCAGGACGCCGCGGCTGAGCGCGTGGCGGTAGATCTTGAGGCCGCGGCGCTCCTGCCAGGGATAGGGGTCGCGGGTCGCTTTGTCGCGGGCCAGCTCGACGGCGACGATCATGCCGTGTTGGCGCACTTCGGCTACGTGGGGGTGGGCGGCGAGCTCGCGGGCGCGGGAGCCGAGGTGGGCGGCGAGGTGGCGGTTGCTGGCCAGGATGTCGTCGCTGCGGAAGATCTCGAGGCTCGCCAGGGCGGCGGCGCAGGCCAGGGGGTTGCCGGTGAAGCTGTGGGAATGGAGGAAGGCGGTCAGCTTCACGTACTCATCGTAGAAGGCGCCGTAGATGGAGTCGGTGGTGACGACGGCGGACAGGGGGAGGTAGCCGGCGGTCAGGCCTTTCGACAGGCACATCATGTCCGGGCGGATGCCGGCCTGCTCGCAGGCGAACAGCGTGCCGGTGCGGCCGAAACCAACTGCGATCTCGTCCGCGATCAGATGGACGCCGTAGCGGTCGCAGGCCTGGCGGAGCAGAGACAGATAGACGGGGTCGTACATGCGCATGGAGCCGGCGCATTGCACCAGCGGCTCGAGAATGACGGCGGCGGTCTCGTCGGCGTGTTTCGCGAGCGCGGCCTCCATGTAGGCGAACTTGCGGCGCGAATGCTCGGTCCAGCTCTCGCCGCGCTCACGCTCGTAGCAGTCGGGTGACGGCACGGTGATCACGTCCATGAGCAGTGGTTGGTAGATCTCCTTGTAGAGCTCGACGTTGCCGACCGCGAGCGCGCCGAGCGTTTCGCCGTGGTAACTGTTGGAGAGGGTGATGAAGCGGCGCTTGGCGGATTTGCCGACGTTGCGCCAGTAGTGGAAGCTCATCTTCACCGCGACTTCGACGGCTGAGGAGCCGTTGTCGGCATAGAAGCAGCGGTTGAGTCCGGCGGGAACGATGGCGGTCAGCGCCTCGGAGAGGGCGATCACGGGCTCGTGGGTGAAGCCGGCGAGGATGACCTGCTCCAGCTTGTCGAGCTGCTCGCGCACCGCGGCGTTGATGCGCGGATTGGCGTGGCCGAAGAGGTTCACCCACCAGGAGCTGATGGCATCGAGGTAACGCTTGCCTTCGAAGTCCTCGAGCCATGCGCCGCAGCCGCGGCGGATCGGGATCAGCGGCAGATCCTCGTGATCCTTCATCTGGGTGCAGGGGTGCCAGACGTGGGCGAGATCCCGTGCGGTGTAGGGGGCGTTGCCGCTGGTCATGGCCGCATTGTGGCATGATGCGGCCGCCATGAACGCCTCGCAGCTGCAGTATTTTCCGGTCTCACTGCCCTTTCTTCTGATCTTCTGGGGACTGCTTATCGCCCTGGTCGGCCTGGCGGTCCTGCGCCTGCTGCGATTTGCCTCGGCCTCCATGGGGCTCACGGAAAGAGCGCTGATCACGGTCCTCGCATTGTCTCTGCTGGGGAGTTACATCAACATTCCCGTGGCCTATCTGCCGGGCCATCGCACAGTGACGGCGGGCGAGATCAATTTCTTCGGGATGACTTATATCGTGCCGCTGGTGCGCCAGACCCATGCGACCGTGCTCGCGGTCAATGTCGGCGGCGCGATCATTCCGGTGTGCCTGTCGCTCTATCTGCTGTTCAAACATCGGCTGTTCCTCCTCGGCGCGCTCGGCACGCTGCTGGTGGCCGCGGTGTGCCACTATCTGGCGCAGCCGGTTCCGGGATTCGGCATCGCCCTGCCGATATTCGTGCCGATCATCGCCACCGCGGTCATCGCCATCGCGCTGTCGCGCCGCCGGGCCGCTCCCCTCGCCTACATCAGCGGCAGCCTGGGCACGCTCATCGGCGCGGATCTTCTCAACTTGGGCGCGGTCCAATCCCTCGGCGCCCCGGTCGCCTCCATCGGCGGCGCCGGGACATTCGATGGTATCTTCGTCACCGGCCTGATGGCCGTCCTGTGGGCGGGCTTGTCGCGCTACCTTCATGACTGAGACCAAGACCGGGACCAGGGCAACTTCGCTGCGGATCGAGCCTGCCACCGGCCTCCTCGCCGGTGTCCGCCAGGTGCTGTCGCCCCATTTCGATGCCCGGCCGCACGGCATCGCAGCGGAGCTGGTCGTGGTCCACGGCATCAGCCTGCCCGCCGGGGAGTTCGGCGGTCCCTGGATCGATCAGCTCTTCACCGGCGACCTGCGGGCCGACGCCCACCCGTCTTTCAAAGACACGGCCAAGCGGCGCGTCTCCGCGCACATCCTGATCCGCCGCGACGGCAGCATCACGCAATACGTTCCGTTCGACATGCGCGCCTGGCATGCCGGCGTATCGGAATACCAGGGCCGCAGCGCCTGCAACGATTTCTCGATCGGCATCGAGCTGGAGGGGACCGACTCGATTCCCTACACGGATGCGCAATACGACAGCCTCGCCGCTCTCGCCGCGGCATTGCTCGCGACCTATCACACACTTTCCGCGCAGCACATCACCGCACACAGCGACATCGCCCCTGGCCGCAAGACCGACCCCGGCCCGGTGTTCGAATGGGCGCGATTCCGGCATTTGCTCGCGGACCATCGACAGACGACGGAGAGACTTGCATGAAGAAGATCGGTTTGGCGCTGATTGCGCAGGTGTTCTTTGCCGCGGTGCTCCCTGCCGGGGCGGCGCCGCAGCAGTGGATCGCGGGGACGAACTACACCATTCTCGATCAGGCGCAGACCCCGACCGTGCCCGCGAACAAGGTTGAAGTCATGGAGATCTTTTCCTACGCCTGTCCGTTCTGCGACAAATTCCAACCCATCGTCAATCAGATGGAGCACAGCCTGCCGCCCTATGCGCAGATGGTGTACCTGCCGGCCTCGTTCATTCCGGCCGAGGATTGGCCGGTATTCCAACAGGCCTACTTCGCAGCGCAGTCACTCGGGATCGCGGGCCGTACCCATCAGGCCATGTACGATGCCGTCTGGAAGTCGGGTGTACTGGCGACCGTCGATGCGCAAACGAATGAGATCAGGCATCCCGCGCCATCGCTGGAGGCCATCGCACACTACTACTCGCAGCTGACCGGCGTGGATCCGGAAAAGTTTCTCACCGCGGCCCGGTCATTCGGCGTAGCGACCGAAATGCGTCAGGCGGACGCGCAGATCACCGCGATGCAGATTCCGGGCACGCCTTGCATCGTAGTGGACGGGAAGTACCGTGTTGAAATGGATTCGCTGAAGTCGCCGCAGGACGTCATCAGCCTCGTGAAGTACCTGGTCGTAAAGGCTCACTCGGATCAGCATCCGGGGGCACGGCCTTCAGCCTGAAGTCCGACCAACGCGAGTTGAGCGTCCAGCGCATGGCGAACACCTGGATGACGGCGGTGAGCACCATGGAGATGAGACCTAGGGCGAAGCCTCCGGATATCAAGTGCGACAGCTGTCCGATGTTCATGCTCGACAGGTTGGACAGGCTCTGACCCGACTGCATCATGCCCTGCATGGCGGCGATCAATCCGGCCAGTGAGATGGCGGTCGTGATGACGACCAGCGGGATGACGAGGATGCTCGCCCGCCAGCTGTAGCTCCACCAGACCTTGAATGCCTGCATGAGAGTCATTTTGATTCCTTTGGCCGCTTGGTGCGATCGTGGCGCCAGAGGACCTCGGAGCCTTGCTCGTGGCGGGCCAGCACCCGGGCCAGGACGAAGAGCAGATCCGAGAGCCGGTTGAGATAGCGCACCACCTCGGGATTGACAGTCTCGGCTCTGGCGAGTGTCAGGGCCCGCCGCTCGGCGCGCCGCGCCACGGTGCGCGCCAGGTGGCAGACGGACGCTGCCGGACCACCACCGGGAAGGATGAACTCCTTCAAAGGCGGCAGCGGATCGTTGAAGCCATCGAGCGCCGTTTCCAGCCGGGTGACGTGATCGGCGGTGATGACGGTGTGGCCGGGTATGCAGAGCTCCGCGCCGAGGTCGAAGAGCTCATGCTGCACTTCTGTAAGGAGTGCAGTCATCGCATCCGGCACTCCTGGGACGGCCATCAGCATACCGATCACGCTGTTCAGCTCATCCGTAGTGCCGTACGCCTCTACGCGAGCGCTGTCCTTGGGCACCCGAGTGCCATCGCCGAGGCCGGTCGTACCGTCATCGCCGGTACGCGTGTAGATCTTGCTGAGCCTGTTACCCATGAAACCTTCTCCCGGCAAGCAGTCGCCGCGCAGCAATTATAGGCTAGCCTCGCTCCAGAGCCTTGAGATAGGCGCAGAACATATCGGCCATGGCGGTGGCATGGGCATTGATCTCCGCCGCCCCGCGCGGTGTTTCCGAAAACTGCTTGCCCACCGCGCTCATGGTGGTGGTGATGAGATCACCGGCCAGCGCGCGAGTGCGCTTCGACGCCCCGGGCAGGACTTCCTGCATGAAGGCTTGAACGGTCCTGCTTCCCGATGCGCGCCGGTCCCGCGCCTCGGGCGCATCGCGGTATAGAGGCGCGGCGTCATGGAGCGCCGTGCGAACGGAGGCCTCCTCGCATTCCGAGCGGATGAACGCATGGACCAGTATGCGCAGGCGCTCGAGCGGTGGCCGCGCCGCATCCTCGAGGATGGTGCGCCACGACTCACTCGTCTGCCGCCATTCATCGCTCTGCAACCGGAACAGGATCGCCGCCTTGTTCGGGAAGTACTGATACACGGAGCCGACGCTGACGCCGGCCTTTTCGGCCACCCGCGCCGTGGTGAAGCGGTGCGCGCCCTGTTTCGCCAAAACCTGAGTAGCAGCCTCCAGGATCGCGGCGACCAGCGCCGCCGAGCGTGCCTGTTGCGGCTGTTTTCGCGAGGAAATCTGCGGAATCCGGCGTCTGGTCATGAGAGCAAATCCAATGCGAATAGCTAATGCGACGAATTGATCGTATTCTGAATGTGACGAATCAATCGCATTCTACCAGGCGCCGGCAGGCGCTCAACTTTCGATCGGAGATCCGCATGACCACTCTGGCCACCGCCCCGCTGGCGCCGCTCCTGCAGCGCCTGTTCGACGAAGCCGACGCCACCACCAGCCCCGTCCTCGAAGACATGTCGCCCGAGGAGCGCGGGCGCCTCATGCAGAGCAAGACGGAGTACCTCGATTTCTATGGCCGCCTGAAGGACCTGTGGCTGCCCGTGTCGCGCGCGACCGGGACGCTGCTTTACATGCTGGCGCGCAGCTCGAAGGCGCGGGCGATCGTCGAGTTCGGAACCTCGTTCGGCATCTCGACGCTGCTTCTCGCCGCGGCGCTGCGCGACAACGGCGGCGGCCGACTGATCACCACCGAGTTCGAGCCATCGAAAGTGGCGCGGGCGCGGCGAGCATCTGACCGCCGGCGGTCTCATCGACCTGGTCGAGATCCGCCAGGGCGACGCGCTCGCGACACTGAGCAGCGATCTACCTGACACGATCGACCTGCTGCTGCTGGATGGTGCGAAGTCCCTCTATCCCGACATCCTCGCCAGAGTCGAGAGCCGCTTACGGCCGGGCGCTCTCATCGTGGCCGACAATGCAGACTACAGCCCGGACTACCTGGCTCACGTGCGCTTGCTTGAAAGCGGGTACCTATCGACGCCGTTCGCCGAAGACATCGAACTGTCCATGCGGCTCGGCTGAGCCTTGACAGCGGCTGGCCGCGGCGGCAAACCTAGCTACTCATCCGGTGCAGGAACCCTCCCCATGCCATCCCGAGAGCTGCAAGCCGCCATCGACGCCGCGCAGGCCGCCGCCAAGGTAATCCTCGGCTTCTATCAGAAGAATCTCACCGTCCGCACCAAGGAGGATCAGTCACCGGTCACGGAGGCCGACGTCAAGGCGGAGGAGACCATTCGCGCGATCCTCAGCGAGCGTTTCCCGGGTTACGGCTTCTACGGTGAGGAGACGGGAAAGCATGCCGAGGGTGCCGAGAGCGTATGGCTCGTGGACCCCATCGACGGCACCAAGTCTTTCGTGCGCGAGTGTCCTTACTTCTCCACTCAGATTGCCTTGATGCGCGGGGTCGTCTGGTGGCGGGTGTGTCCAACGCCCCGGCTTACGGTGAGCTCGCATGGGCAGAGGAAGGTGCCGGCGCCTACCTCAATGAGCGTCCGATCCGCGTGAGCACCGTCGCGGACCTTTCAGCGGCATTTCTTTCCACCGGAAATCTGAAGAGCATGACCCGCACCGCGCAGTGGGGCCGCCTCGGCGATTTGATTGCACGCGTGAGCCGCGCCCGCGGCTACGGCGATTTCGCCCACTACCACCTTCTGGCGAGCGGCTCTCTCGATGTCGTCATCGAGTCCGACCTCAACATTCTCGATATTGCCGCCCTGGCGGTCATCGTGCGTGAAGCCGGCGGCACGTTCACGGATCTCGAAGGCAAGGATGTGACGCTCGAGACGACGACGGTGCTCGCAACCAATGGGCCGCTGCATCCGGCGGTCCGTGAAGCGCTGCGGTACTGAGTGCAGGACCGCTCGAGCGACCCTGCGCGCGTGTCTGCGCAGCGCCGCCCGGCGGTTTGTAGTCGGACCGCGTTATTCGCGGGCCGGTATCAGCTACGGTTGCAGGCTCTTTTCCAGCAGCGTTCCCATCTCGTAGACATTCGCGCTCCAGGGCGCCCAGAGCACGAAGCGCGCTTCGTTGCCGCAGTGCTGGAACCGTGCACGTTGAAGGACGCCGATGCAGTGCCGCCGCCCCCGACATCACCCAGCACGACCGGGTACTTCGAGGGCGGCGTCACGACTCGCACGGCACGGCCGGCCGCGCACCTGGAACAGGAAGGCGCCGTTGATCTCGGTGTTGTATGCGGTCCCCTCGCTGGGGTTGGTCGCGGTGATGGTCCAGGTCTGCGACTGGGCAGATCGCCGGACTGCACCCGCGAGAGCGAGCGTCATGCCGTAGCCCGGCAGCTGCGTCTGATCGACGATTCCCCAGTAGGCGGGCTTCGCCTGCAGCAGCTGATCGAACGGCAGCGGCTCATCGAGGCGGTCGATCGGGAAGGTGTCGAGCCAGGTGTCGTCGTCCGCCATTCCCCAGAAGGTGACCGGCGTCCAGTTTGTCCCTCAGCCGCGCGGAAGACGTCGAAGTAGTCCTTGTAGAGCCAGCCCTGCTCCGCGATGAGCGATTGCGGCACGCTGCCGCCGTTGGCGCCGTAGTTCGAGGTGTTGTCGCTCGCCGAGTAGACGCTCATCGTCCAGCTCCGTGACCTGCTGCTTGCAGACCGCGGGAAGTAGCCGATGGAGTGTCCTCGAAGGCCTAGTACATCGACGTACGGCCGACGGATTGTCGATATGGTTGTGCATCTCGTGCCCGACGCCATCGATGCGGCACGCCATGGCGGCGCAGATAGCGGATGAGCCTGATCATGCACTGCAGCCGGTTCGGGTCCGTCAGTGCTGTAGTCGTTGATGAAGAGCTGCGTTCCCGGCGGCGCGTACTGTCGCGCCGCCTGCAGCGCGATGTCGATGTATTGCAGGCCGAGCACCTGATAGAACGGCCCGTGCGCCAGGCAGTCGGGCTGCGCTCGGATCGAGCGGCTCGTTGACCACGTCCCACACATACACCGCGGTGCCGAAGTGCTGCACCAGATTCTTGATGTGATTCTGGATGCGCGCGGTGAGCAGCTGCACGTCCGCGGGTTCGATGGCCGAGAGCGGCGTCGTGCCGTCCGCCTCCAGGAACACCCAGGAAGGCACCTGCGCGCCCGTGGACCAGACCAGGTTGTGGCCGCGGACCCGCATCTTGTTCGCCTGGGCGAGCGCCACCTCCTGGTCGGCGGTCGTGTAGGTGAACTGTCCTTCCGTCGGCTCCGTCTCCTGCCACTTCATGTCATTGCCGGAAACGATGCTGTCGAAATGCTTGACCAGCAGCTGCTCGTTCGGCCCGGAAAGATCCGTCGAGTCGATCTCCGCGCCCACCGGGAAGTAAGCCGCCAGCGTCTGATAGATCGACGGGATGGTCTGCTGGATCGAGCAGCGGCGGCAGATAGGTCAGCTGGAAGTCGGTGATGTAGAACGGCTGCCGTCGGCGCGGGCGTGCCATTGCGTGCCGGTGTCGTTGCTCGAGGACTGCACATAGAGATAAGCGCTGCCCGGGCGTCGGATCGTAGGGTTCCGACATGGAGAATCGCGGCACCGAGATCTGCACCCACTGACCCGCGGGCGCCGTGACGGTGGCGATCGTCTGTGTAGCTGGTAGTTCGCCGTGCCGCTGCTCGTCAGCGTCGTCTGCAGGCTCAGATTCATCGTGTCACCCGGTAGGTGACATCACCCACACGCTGATGGAGTACTGCGAGCCGACGTACATCTTGTTGAGAACGCTGATCTGCGGGCCGTCCCAGTACGCCGCCCGGTCCTGTACATAGAGTGCGTTGGTGTCGCCCTGCGGGCCATTGGAGATCGCGACATTCGACAGCCCGTTGGCGCCGCTTCTCTGCGACCAGCCGTCCAGGCCGCCGTCCTCGAACGTTGGTGGTGATGCCGGAGTTGTCCTGCTGACCGCTGTTCGGCGGGCCCGCGGTCTCCGTGATCGTCACATCATCGAGGTAGAAAGACTGCGGCGTGGTCGGTGTGGCGGCGGGATCGAGCTGCGCGTAGAGCAGCAGGCTGGTCTCCGTCGTGCTCACCGTATAGGTGCCGCCGATCTGCGCCCAACCCGTGGGCGTGATCGGCACCTGATAAGTGCCGAGGGTGTCGTAGCAGGTTCCACCGGAGCAGCGGTCCGGGTCCTGACGCTGCATCGTGAAGTTCGCATCGCTCGCGGTCTCGCCCGGATGTCAACATCACGTAGCCGGTGATGGTATACGTCGCGCCAGGCACCAGACCGGTGAGCTGCAGCGCCGGCCCGCCGCCGCCGCCACTGCTGGTGTAATTGACCGTGGTGAGCAGGCTCCCTGTGCCCGGATCCTCGGTGGCGGCCGCTGAATAAGACGGGCGCCGACGGCATCGAAGAATGCGCGTCCAGCCATCGACCGTGCCATCCGCAAAGGTGTACTGGGCGATCTGTTGCGGCAGGGTTTGCGCGCCTGCCGGCGCCATGGGCAGGAAGGCCCCCGCCACAACGGCCAGCAAGAACGAGCTTCGCGCGCGATGCAACATGACAGTCTCCCCTGCTTTTTGTGCGCCCAGCCGATCTTTGATAGCGGTATCAGGCTAGCGCTGCATGGACGGATTGTCAAAGCTGCCGCTGACGGCGACGCCCCGCAAATCACTGGAGAAGATCGATGCAACGATACATGGTACCGCTATCTTATGCTTAGCACGTCCGATGCCTGCCCGCCAACCCGGGTCTGGTCGGCGAGAATCGGGCTTCCTCCCGACGAGAAAGCCTCTATGAAGCGCAGATCGTCTATTTACGCTTCAATAAATGAAGCGTAAAATGTACTTATACGCCTCAGCGCGTGCTGAAAGCTGGTTAGGCCTCACATTTTGGTGCGATATGTCCAAGACCCCGTGGATCTGGAATGCCCCTACCTGGCCTGAACTCACTTTCCAGCCTCAGCGGCTCGCGCCGCCACTGAAACTAGCCCGAAGTGAGATGGACCGTCTATTCGGCAAAGCCGAAGTAATCGGTGCTACCGACTTGGCAGATTTGGAAAGAGAGGTCTGGTCGGGCGAAGCGATCCCGACCGGTGCCATTGAAGGTGAGACTCTCAAGCTGACCAGCGTCCGTTCCTCAGTCGTTCGCCGTTTGGGTATACCCGCTGATTTCATGGCAGCGGTTCCTCGAAACGTCGAGGGTCTGCTGGATGTCATGGAGAACGCGCCGGCTGACTTGGATGACGACCTCACCAAGGAACGGTTGTGCCGTTGGCAAGCCGCACTGTTCCCTGCAGAGGGGACGGCGCTGCGCCACATCGTGACGGGTCGCTTTCCGCACGCATCGAGGACCCCATGCAGATCGTCAGCGGACCCATGGGCAAGGAGCGTGTCCACTATGTGGCACCCCCTTCCGCCGCAGTGCCGGCCGAAATGCACGCTTTCCTGAAGTGGTTCAACGGTACCCGAGCCGGTCCGGAAGACGGTCTCGTGCGTGCGGGGATGGCCCACCTGTGGTTTGAATCCATCCATCCATTCGAAGACGGGAACGGCCGTGTCGGCCGAGCCATTCTCGATCTGGCGCTGGCCCAGGATGTCAGGAGGTCCACGCGCCTGCACGGGGTTTCAAGTGAGCTACGGCGGCGCCAGACGCAATACTACGACGCCCTCAACCGGGCTCAGTGCGGTACCGGCGACATCACCGACTGGCTCGAGTGGTTCTTGGATGTCTATGTGGATGCCTGTCGTGCGACCTCGAGGCTAATCGATGAGTCTCTGATGCGAGCCCGATACTGGAGTGACCACAAAGGGGTCGCACTCAACGAGCGGCAGCGCAAGGTCATCAACAAGATGCTCGAAGCGGGGCCGGGACGATTCGAAGGGGGTCTCACTTTGCGCAAGTACGTGGGCATCGCTGACACCTCACGGGCCACTGCGTTTCGCGATATCGAGGATCTGGTCAGGAACAGACTGCTCGTGGCCGGAGGTTGGGCGTGGATCACGCTCGACCTGGGGGTGCCGGGTTGGGAATGGAAACCGGCTGCCACAAAAAGACCATCCTGACCTTCAGCCGCATTCGGTACGCGTGAAGCGTAGATCGTCTATTTACGCTTCAATAAATGAAGCGCAAAAAGCAGTAATACGCCTCAACGCGTGCCGAAGCTCGCTTGCAGGTTGCGGATGGCTGCCAGGTCCTCGACGTTCCGGTCGCCTACAAATACGAGCGCAACTTCGGTTCCAGTCGCGACGTTCGCAACATTCGCGACGGCGTCAGCTTCGAGCGCCTCTTCTCCGCCGTCGAATATGCCTTCGAGAAGGCGGTAACCCGCATGGGACTGCTGCGCTGGGCCATCTTTCAGTACCTGATCGGGAACACCGAGGCTCCCGGCAAAAACATCACGTTCTTTTGCAAACCAGCAGGCCTGTCACTCGCGCCGTACTACGACCTCATCAGCCTCGTTCAATACGACGGGCTCGGGCTCGACCACGAGCTGGCGATGGCTTACGGCGACGAATTCGATCTCGCAGCCATCCGCCCATACGATTGGGCCGTCTTCGCCAAGCGGGCCGGAATTCCACGCGCGCTGCTGAATCGTGAGATGCAAAAGATCGGGCGGGCGGCCCATGATGCGGCTTCCCATCAAGCCGCGGACGGGACCTATCAGGGCGACGAGAGGGCTCTGGTGTCGAGAATCGGGGCCTACGTGCAACGCCAGTTGAAAAATCTGATCGAGATGGGACGCCCGATGCTTACGGCCGATGTTGACTAGGAGTTCAGCCACCATTCGATCGTCGAAGCGCTCAGCTATTGCGTCGCGGTGGGGGTAAGCTCCCATATGGCGGCTAAATCCCCAACATACAGGTGACCGGAGCCGTCGACTGCAACGTCGTGCGGGTTGTTGAATACCAGGCTGGGAGCCGCACCCAGCCCCCTGGGCTCACCGTGCCCATGGGCCGACCCCTGACCACATTTTTTAATACTGATGGAGCCAAGGCTATGTCTTGGCCGGGGCGCTTTCAATGGAAGACCGCTCGAGCGGCGCTGCGCGCGTTGTTACGCAGCGCCGCTCGGCGGTTTGTGAGCCTATGACCCGACCCGGGTCTCTTCCGCGATCATTTCCTCGAGCCTCTCGAGGTCGGGTACCAGCGGGGTCTCGTTGACCATCCTGACCTGGCAGATCACCGGTGCCCGCTCCGGAAAGACGCGGGAGTTATCCGGCCGCACCACGTCGGAGCTGACGCGCACGAGTTGGGGGAAGCCCTGCGAGACGACGGCGAAGTTGCCGCCATCGAGCTTCGTCCCCAGACAATGGAAGACGACCACGCGGGTACGGCCTGAGGCCGGCGGGATGTTCTGCCCGCACGCTCCCTCGAAAGACACGAGCGGCACCGCCTTCCCGTTCCACGGCACCGTACCGATATACCAGGGCGGCGCGCCGGTCATCTCCGACGGCACCTGAAAGCCAACCACCTCGGCGACGCAGGCGCGCGGCACGATGAGACGCCCGTCGACCAGCGGCACCAGCAGGCTGTAGATCTCCAGGACGCGCTCGCTCATGGGGTCATCGGCCCTCGGCCTGCAGCGGCACGGCCTGCAGGCCGGTCTCGTGCGCGGCGCGGCGGCGCTCTACCAGCGGCGTGATCGCATCCAACAGCTCCGCCTCCTGATAGGGCTTGCCGAGATAGTCGTCGACGCCCAGCTCGATGGCCCGCGCCCGGTGCTTCTCGCCGACGCGCGATGTGATCATGATGATGGGGACGTCCTTGAGACGTGCGTCGTTGCGCACGTGTGCAGCGACCTCATAACCGTCCATGCGCGGCATTTCGATGTCCAGCAGGATGACGTCCGGCGAGTTCTCCTGCAGGATGGCGACCGCATCCAGACCATCGCGCGCCGTCAACACGCGCATGCCATTACGCTCGAGCAGACGCTGCGTCACTCGACGCACCGTGATCGAGTCGTCGACGACCAGCGCGAACGTCCTGCGGTCTTCCTTCTCCCGCTGCACGGTCGGAAGCTGAGCGCGCCCGCGCCACTCCGCGCGCACCAGCGCGCCGATGTCCAGGATGATGACGATCCGTCCATCACCCAGGATCGTGGCCCCGGAGATGCCGCGGATGCCCGAGATCTGCGGCCCGACCGACTTCACCACGATCTCGCGGCTGCCGACGAGCTCATCGGCGACGAGACCGGTGGAGTGCTCGCCAGCGCGCACCAGCACCACCGGGATCGTCACGTCCGACTCCGGAAGCGCCGACGGCTCCAGCCCGACGAACGTCGCCAGGTGCTGGAAGCGATACTTCTGGCCGCCGTATTCGAACATACCGGCATCGCGGCCCAGATGAGCGGTGACTTCCGCCTTCGTCAGCCGCAGCACGCCCTCGACGGTGGGCAGCGGCAGCGCGTAGAACTCCTCGCCCGTGCGCACCACCAGCGCATGGCTGATCGCCAGCGTGAACGGCAGGCGGATGGTGAACACGCTCCCCTCGCCGACCTTGGTCTCCATGTGCAGCGCGCCGCCGAGCCGTTTGATCTCGGTGGCGACCACGTCCATGCCGACGCCGCGGCCCGCCTGTTGGGTCAGCGCGCCCGCGGTGGAGAATCCGGGCTCGAGGATGAGCTGCATGGCGTCTTCGTCGCCCAGCGTGCGGCCCGGCGGCACCAGCCCGAGCGCGTGCCCCTTGGCCCTGATCGCCTCGAGATTCATGCCGGCGCCATCATCGGTGAGCCGCACCATCACTTCGGCGCCCTCGCGATGCAGCTCCAGCAGGATGCGTCCCGCGGGCGGTTTGCCGCGGCGCATGCGCTCCTCCGGAGTCTCGATGCCGTGCACGACCGCGTTGCGCAGCATGTGCTCGAACGGCGGCAGCATGCGCTCCAGCACCTGGCGGTCGAGCTCGCCGGAAGCGCCCTCGACCACGAGCTCGGCGCGCTTGCCGGTGTCGGAAGCCGCCTGCCGCACGATGCGGGCGAGGCGCTGCACGTGCCGCTGGAAGGGCACCATGCGGGTACGCATCAGGCCGTTCTGCAGCTCCGTGATGGTTCGGGCCTGCTGCTGCAGCAGGTTCTGCGCGTCCTTGGCCAGGTTCTCGAGCAGCTGCTGGATGCTCGCCACGTCGTTGGCGGTCTCCGCGAGCGCGCGCGAGAACTGTTGGATCGAGGAATAGCGATCGAGCTCCAGCGGATCGAACTCGCTGCGGTGGCCGCCCTCGTCCTCGTGCCGGTGCAGGATCTGCGCCTCGGTCTCGATCTCGAGGCTGCGCAGCTGCTCCTTCAGGCGGGTCACGGTGCGCGACAGCTCACCGAGGTTGAAGTCGATCGAGCCGAGCTGCTGCTCCAGGCGCGAGCGCGAGATGCTCGCCTCGCCGGAGATGTTGAGCAGCTTGTCGAGGAGGTCGGCGTCGACGCGCGCCATCTCCTGCCGCTCCACGGGCGCGACCGGCTCACGGCCCGGCGGTACGGGCTGCGGCGCGGTCATTTCCTCGGCTGCGGCTTCCGGCGCATGCGGCTCTGGCGGCAGCGGCTGGGGCGCGGGTGTCTCGAGTTCCTGCGCCGTCGGCGGCGGCGCCGAGGACAGGACCGGTGCCCGCACGGTTCCTTCCAGCGGCGGCGGCGGCTCGGGCTCCGGGGCGTCCGCCAGCAGCGGCGGCTGCGCCGGATCGAGCTGAGCCGACTCCACCGTGTCACCCTCGCTCGCCACCGGCTCGATGAGCGCCAGCACGGGCTCCTGCGGCTCTTCGAACAGGAAGTCGAGCGGTTCGGACGGGTCAAAGGCCGGCGGGGGCTCCAGGAGCGGTGGCTGCAACAGGTGCGGCGGGCGGCTGGATCTCTTCGATCGCGGCAACGGGCACGGGCAGTTCCTGCTTCGGGGGCTGCGGCGCGGGGACCGGCACAGCGAGCTCCGCCTCGGCGGCCGAAGGTTTGCCCGGCCGGGTCAGCGCCTGAATGCGACTGATCATCGCGCGCGCGGGTGCGACGCGCCGCCCGTTCGCGACGGCCTCGCGCATCCTCGCCAGCTCGTCGAGGCTCGCCTGGATGACATCGAACGCGGCGTCGTCGACGGCGATCGTGCCGCTCTCGGCCTGGATGACCAGCGTCTCCAGCTCGTGGCTCAGATCGCCCATGGCCATGATGCCCGCCATGCGCGCGCCACCCTTCAGCGTATGCAGCGGACGCTTGAGCGCCGTGGCGCTCTCCGGGCTTCCGGGCTTGGCGCGCCAGTCGCTGAGTGCGTGCTCGGAGGCATCGATGAGCTCGAGCGCCTCCTCGGTGAAGATCGCGGCGACTTCCGGATCGAAATCAGGTGCTTCCTGCACTTCTTCCTCGGCGCGGCTCGTCGACCCGCGGATCGCGCTCGCGCGATCCGTGATCCGCATCGAGCGCCCGCTCGGCCTCGGCCAGCCGCTCGAGGAGCTGCCAGTGGTTGACGAAATAACCCGTGGGCTCATCGAGGTGCGCGGCCACCGATTCCATCGCCGCCATGCAGTCGGCCAGCAATGTCAGGTCGAGGTGCGCAGGCCGATGCCGCTGGTGAAGGCGCGGCGCAGCCAATGATCGAGCGGCTCCGCCAGCCGCACGCCGTGGCGCGCCTGCGCCATTTTCGAGCTGCCCGCCAGCGTATGGCAGGCGCGATAGACGTCCTCGGGAAGGAGCGTGCGGCTCGGGGAGCTGCGACTCGCGATTGAGGTAAGCGCGAATGGTGGCGACATGCGCGCCGGTCTCGCGCGTGTAGATCTCACGCAGCGCCTCATCCATGGCGGCCGGCGAGGTCGCATGCGGCGGCTCGAGCGACGGCGCGGACTCAGCGAACGCGGCCGGCTCCTGCGCTTCGGGCTCCGCCTCCGCGGGCGGCATCGCCGGCTCGGGGGCCAGACTGAAGCTGTTGGATTCCTCGGGCTCTGTTGCCGTCGCGGCGATGGCGGCGGACGGCGGTTCGGCCGTCGACACGCGTGCCTGCGCGGCGCGCCGCGGGACGGGCGGCCACCGTGCGATCGGGTCCCGTCCGGCCGCCAGAGCATGCGCACGGGCCGCGATTGCAGCGACATCCGCGGTGACCGGGCTGCGCTTCTCCAGATGATCGATCATCTGCGGCAGCGCCGCGATCGCATCCCGCATCGCTTCCAGGATCGCGGGACTGCGGGTCAGCGTGTTGTCGAGCACGCGGTTCAGCAGGTTCTCCACCGCCCAGGCGAGCTCGCCGAGCTCGCGAGCGCCGACCATGCGGCCGCTGCCCTTCAGTGTGTGGAAGGAGCGGCGCACCGTCACCAGCGCCTCGCGCTCCAGCGGATTCTGATCCCACACCGGGTAGGCGCGCTCGATCTTGACCAGCTCCTCGCGCGCCTCCTCGATGAAGAGCTTCACCAGCTCCGGGTCCGCGTTCTCGGCCAGCGCCGCGAGCTTCGCGGTGGAGGAAGGCGTCGAACAGAGGGGCGGCATTCAGATCCGGCGAGGTCGATGCAGCATCCACCACCTGTGTGGCGTCGAACTGCGGCGGGGGAATCTGCACGGTCTTCGCGAACGCGGAAGGCTCGAGCGGCGGCACCGTGGGCACGGACACGGTCTGCTGCAGCTCCAGCGCCTGCACGCAGGCCTGCGCGTTGTCGAGCATGTACCAGGGATCGCTGCGTCCGGCCTGCAGTGTCTCCATGTAGTACTCGACGCTGACGATGGCATCGGCCAGCCGGTCGAGGAAGCCGACGGGCAGCACCGGCGCGCCCGGCCGCATGACCCGCTTCAACTGCGTGGTGAGCGCTTCGACGACATCGACCGCACGGGTCTTGCCGAGGATCAGCAGCGCCGCCTTCAGCCCGCGGATCAGGTCCTGCCAGCTGTCGAGCCCGGCGGCATCGAGCGTGCCGCCGACACTCTGCGTCACCGCCTCCTTGATGCGCGCCAGGTTGAGGATGCACTCGCGCAGCACCGCGGACTGCACCTGTTGGAATTCGTGATCTTCGCTCTCGCGGTGCGGCGCTGGTCTTCGGCAGGATCATGCCGACCAGGCCGTCATCGAGGCGGTCCTCGACGCCGATGAGCGCGGCGGCGATCTCGACCAGCGTCGCCTCGTCGGCCTTGCAGGGTCCCGCGCCACGATCTTCTCCAGCCTCTCGGTCTGCGCCTGCACCGTGGCGCGCAGCTCCCCGAGGCCGAGCACGCCGAGCGTGTCGCCGATCTTGCGCAGCAGCTCCACCTGCGGGGCGAGCTCCTGCGGCTGGCCGGCGCCGCGGCGCACGAAGATGTCGAGGACATCCTTGACCTTCGACAGGTCCTCGCGGATCGCGGCCGCGACGGTCTGCATGAGCTTGACGCTCGGCGCCGACAGGCTCTCGCGCTCCTGCTCGATGCTTTCATCGACCGGCAACAGCTCCGCCAGGCGGAAGGAGGCCCGCACCGAAGACACGCGCACGCCGTTGGAATCCGCGCGCCCGACGTAATAGAGCAGATTGTTGAGCAGCTCGACCGGCGGGGTCTGACAGTAGCGCGCCTCACCGAGCTCGTAGAGGCGGCGGATCTCGCGATCCGCGAGCCCGAGCAGTCGTTTGATCGACTGACCGCCCTCGAGGCCATGCTCGCGCAGCGCCTCGATGACCGCGCCCACCACCCACCAGAGCTGAAACACCGGCTGCCGGGTGGCGCTCTGCTCGAGCTTCTGCGACACCGTCGCCAGCGTCTCGAGATTCGCTTCGATGCGCTCGCCGCGGATCCAGCCGATGAGCCCCAGCTGAAAGCGCGCCCGCAGCCGGCGGCTCCACTGCTCGATGTTGAGCGGCGGCTCGCCCGCCGGGCCGACGATCGGCTCCGCCTGCTTGTCCGACTTCAGGTTGAGGACCAGCAGCGTTCCTTCGGAAAGGAGCGCGCTGCCGCGCACCGCCCGCAGGTCGTTGAGCAGCGGCAACAGCACGAGCGCGAGATCGCGCCCTCCGGCCAGCACGCGCTCCAGATAGCCCGGCAGCTGCACCATCGCCCGCAGCAGCGCATCCAGGCTCTCCGCCTGACCCTTGCGCTCCGTGACGGTGGCGAGCAGATATCCCGCGACCTGCTCCATCTCCTCGGCGAGCAGCGCCGCGCCGTAGATCTCGAGCACCCGCAGCACGCCGTGCACCTGGTGCAGCTCCTGCTTGCAGCGCTCGAGCAGCGACACGTTGTCGGGCTGCTCGACGTAGGTCTCGAGCGCCGTGCGGGCCTCGGCCAACGCGGCATTGAGCTCGCGGCCGACCAGGTCCAGCGTCTGGGAGGCGACTTCCGGCATCTTCAGGTGCCGCCCGCGGCGGAGACCTGTCGCACGGTGCCGCTGGCGGCGGTGTTGGTGTGGGCGCCGCCGGCGGCCCCCGGGGCCGCTCCCGGCCGCCGGAAGGTGCCGGAGGTGCCTGGGCTGCCGCTGTCGGCGCCGCCGGGCAGGCGGAAGCCCGCCGCCGCGCGCCGCAGACCCGCGGACAGCTCGGCGAGCTTGGCGATGGCCGTCGAGGTGGCGTTGGTGGACTCCGCCGTCTGCACGCTGATCTCCTTGAGCACCTGCATGTTGCGGGCGATGTTCTGCGCGCCGCCGGTCTGCTGGCGCGAGCTGGCGGAAATGTTCTGCACCAGGCTCGCGATCTGGTTCGACACCTGCTCGATCTCCTCGAGCGCGGCGCCGGCGTTCTCCGCCAGCAGCGCCCCGCCCACGACGTCGGTGGTGCTGCGCTCCATGGACACCACCGCCTCGTTGGTGTCGGTCTGGATGGTGCGCACCAGCACTTCGATCTGCTTGGTCGCATTGGCCGCGCGCTCGGCGAGCCGCTGCACCTCATCGGCCACCACGGCGAAGCCGCGGCCGGCCTCCCCGGCCATCGAGGCCTGGATGGAGGCGTTCAGCGCCAGGATGTTGGTCTGCTCGGCGATGTCATTGATCAGCTCGACGATATTGCCGATCTCCTGCGAGCTCTCGCCGAGGCGCTTGATGCGCTTGGAGGTTTCCTGGATGGTCTCGCGGATGGTGTTCATGCCATCGATGGTGCGGCGGACCGCATCGCCACCCTTGTGGGCGACCTCGACCGAATGGCGCGCGACGTCGGCCGCGCGCTCCGCGTTGCCCGAAACCTCCGCCACCGAGCTGGCCATGCCGCCGGCCGACTCGGTGGCGGACGCGATCTGCTTCGACTGCGCGCCGCTCGCCTTGGCGAGGTGCTGCGACAGCGCCTGCGTCTGGCGCGTGGCGCCGTCGAGTTGGATGGCCGACTGATTGATCGTGGTCACCAGACCGCGCAGCGCATCGACGGCGTAGTTGATGGAATCCGCGATCGCGCCGGTGATGTCCTCGGTAACAGTCGCCTGCACCGTGAGATCACCGTCGGCAAGGCTCGAAAGCTCATCGAGGAGGCGCAGGATCGCCTGCTGATTGCGATCGTTCTCCTGGCGTTGGGTCTGGGCCGCGTGGCTCTGGTCCGCCACCGTGCGGCGCAGCCGCGCCGCCATCGCCACCGCGACGCCTGCCAGCACCGCGGCGATTATGCCGAGCGCCGCCGGGCCGAAAACCACGACCGGGGGCGGCAGACTGCTGGCGGTCGCCGGATGGCTGGCGAGGAAACCAGTAGGCAAACGCCGCGAGCAAGGCGCAGGCCGCGGCGGCGCCGAGGAGCCCGGTGAGCGCAGCGCCGGGGCGCGAGGAGTTGGCGGGGTTCACTGCGCTCATGCCGCGGCTTCCCCGAATGCCGGGCTCTCGAGCACCGAGCGCAGGCTCAGCACCGGCCACTGCTCGCTGGCGCGGCGGAATGCGCCCGCCAGGTAGCGCTCGCAGCGGGCGACGGTCGGCGGCGCATCGCCGGTGAATTCGCCTTCCGCGAAGCGCCGGAAGCCGAGGACCTCGTCCACCAGCAGGCCGGCCGGGATATCGCGATGGTTGACGACCATGACGCGCGTATTGCGCGTGATCTGACGTCGTGCCGCTGCCGAGGAACTGGCGCAGGTCGATGATCGGCAGCAGCTGGCCGCGCACATTGGCGAGCCCTTTGATCCAAGGCTTGGCGCCCGGCACGCGCGTCATGCCGGCCGGCACTCCGAATACTTCGCGCGTTTCCTCACGCGCGACCAGATAAAGATCCCCCGCCATCCGCAACGCCACACCCACCCACTCGCGCCCGGCGGCGCCTTCTTTCTCCATCTGCGCCGAGACCGCGCGGCCGCGGCGCTCGAGCTCCGCGAGCAGCTCGAAGGGCCGGTCCCTGAGAGACCTGAGAGCAATTTCGTCAGTCATGCCGGTGTTGCCCTGGGCCTCAAGGCGACAGAGTCGCCTGGGCCTTGGCGACGAGCTGGTCCGGCGAGACCGGCTTCACCATGTAATCGACCGCTCCCTGGCGCAGACCCCAGATGCGGTCGGTCTCCTGTCCCTTGGAGGTCACCATGATGATGGGAATGGTGCGCGTGCGCGGATCGTTGGCGAGCTGACGTGTGGCCTGATAACCGTTCATGCCGGGCATCACGATGTCCATGAAGATCAGATCGGGGCTCATCTCCCGCGCCAGCCGCACGCCTTCGGCGCCGTCGGCCGCGGCCGCGGTGCGGTAGCCATGCTTCTCCAGGGCCTTCTGCATCACGTGCACTTCGGTCGGCGAGTCGTCCACGATGAGAATCAGCGGCATGGCCTCATCTCCCGATGTGCGTCTCGATCGCGCTCAGGAGCTCGTCCTTGGTGAACGGCTTGGTGAGGTAATGCTCCGACCCCACGATGCGCCCTCGCGCGCGATCGAACAGGCCGTCCTTGGAGGACAGCATGATCACGGGAATGGAGCGGAATACCTTGTTGTGCTTGATGAGCGAGCACGTCTGATAGCCATCGAGACGCGGCATCATGATGTCGACGAACACGATGTCGGGCTGATGGTCGGCGATTTTCGCCAGCGCATCGAAACCGTCGATCGCCGTGAAGACCTCGCACCCTTCCTTGGCGAGGAGGGTCTCGGCCGTGCGGCGGATCGTCTTACTATCGTCGATCACCAGGACCTTGAGGCCTTGGAGCTTCGTGTTGCTGCCGGTCACGGTCAGACAACTCCTTCCACTTGACTGGATGCTCGAGCGGGGGCGGAGACTACACGCAATGCCTGGCGCTTCGCCATCGACCCCTTCGCCTCCTGAATGAGGCGCAGCGGTTTTTTAACATATCGGCACACCCCCTGCCATGGCATGCAGTTCACGTTTTGTGCGAAAGCGAGTAACTCAGCGGCCGGCCATGACCGTCGACCGACGCCAGTGGCCGCGACCGCTGGCATTATGTCCCCTATGCCAGCCCGTTCGCCTCGGGGTCGTCATGGACCCCATCGCCGCCATCCACTACGCCAAGGACTCGACGCTCGCGATGCTGCTCGCGGCCCAGGCGCGCGGCTGGACGCTGTTCTACATGGAGCAGCGCGATCTCTCCCTGCGCGACGGCATCGCCCGCGGGCGGCTGCGGCCGCTCACCGTGAAGCCCGATCCGTCCGGCTGGTTCGAGCTCGGCGAGCCGCGCGTGGAGCCCCTGGGGGAGCTCGACTGCATCCTGATGCGCAAGGACCCGCCCTTCGACACCGAGTACATCTACAGCAGCTACGTGCTGGAGCGGGCCGAGGAGCAGGGCGCGCTGATCGTCAACCGGCCGCAGGGCCTGCGCGACATCAACGAGAAGGTCTATACGGCCTGGTTCCCGCAATGCTGCGCGCCGACGCTCATCACGCGCGACATGGCGGACATGGAAGCCTTCCTGGGCGAGCACGGCAAAGTCGTCTGCAAGCCGCTCGATGGCATGGCCGGCCGCTCGATCTTCGTGCTGGAGCGGCACGACAAGAACATGAACGTGGTGTTCGAGACGCTCACCGATTACGGCCGGCGGTTCGCGATGGTGCAGCGTTACCTGCCGGAGATCGTCGAATCGGGCGACTCGCGGGTGCTCCTCATCGATGGGGAGCCGGTGCCCTACGCTCTGGCGCGCATTCCGCAGGCCACACGACAACCGCGGCAACCTGGCGGCCGGAGCCCGCGGCGTCGGCCGCCCGCTCGACGGAGCGCGACCGCTGGCTCACCGGCCAGATCGGGCCGGCGCTCGCCGCCAAAGGGATGCTGTTCGTCGGGCTCGACGTCATCGGCGGCTTCGTGACCGAGATCAATGTCACCAGCCCCACCGGCATCCGCGAGCTCGAGAAGCAGTTTCACATCGACATCGCCGGCCAGCTCATGAGCGCGATCGAGCGGCGGCTCGCGGCCAGGTAGCCCTGCGTGGCCAAACGCGCGCTCATGCTGCGGGAAGGGAGAGCGCCGGTCTGGGACCGCCTGCTCACGATGATCTTCTTCGTTGCGCTGCTGCACGGCATCGTCATCCTCGGTCTCACGTTCAAGTCGCCGATCGTCCGCAACGACAGCGCTCCGGGTTTACAGGTGCTGCTGGTCTCCGACGAGGTCCCGGCGGCGGATCGCAACGATCATGCGACCTATCTCGCCCAGCGGACGCAGCTCGGCTCCGGAAATACCCGCGACGATGTCACCCCGCGCAACCCCGCGCAGGCTCCGGTCCTGCCGGCGCAGCAGGGGACCGCGGCGGGCACCGCGCTGTCAGCGCAGGCCCAGGCAGCCGGCTCGCTCGAGCGGCGCGTGCTCACGACCTCCGGCTGGAGCACCGACGTTCAGTACCTGACCGACCAGGGCAGCGCGGGCACGGCCGCAGAGCAGCCGATGCTTCTCAAGCAGCAGACGCCGACGCAGAACGCCCCTGAGGACGACACCGGCCCGCTCGAGCTGCGTGGCCCCAAGCGCGACCAGCTCTGGGTGACGCCGGATACGCGCGCATCGATCGTCGCGCCGTACCTCACCGCGTGGCGCGCCAAAGTGGAGCGCATCGGCAGTCTGAACTTCCCCGCAGCCGCGCGGCACGCCGGCAGGAATGCATATCCGCTCATCGTAGTCACCATCGGCGCCGACGGACGTCTCGATCACGCGGCGATCGAGCGCTCGAGCGGCGATCCGGAGCTCGATCAGGCGGCGCTCGACCATTCTGCGGCTCGCCAGCCCGTTCGACCCGTTCCCGCCGGATCTCGCGCAGCGCGCCCGCACGCTGAACTTCCGTTACGAGTGGCAGTTCACCGGCGGCCGTTTGGCAACGGGCTCGGTGAGCGCGGTTCCGTGAGCGTGCTTCGCCCTTGTGAGTGCAAGGATCCATCCCCATACTTGGGGTTTATGAGCGAGGAGAGCAGCGAGGGCGCGGCGGCGGGCGGGGAATCGCTCTTCGAGGCCGCAACGGGCGCCAGCCTGACGAATCACCTGCTGATCGCCATGCCCTCCCTCATCGATCCGAACTTCGCGCAGACCGTGGCGCTCATCTGCGAGCACACCGACCGCGGCGCGCTCGGCATCGTTCTCAACAAGCCGCTGCCCATGCGCCTGTCGGATGTGCTGGAGCAGATGAAGCTCGCGGCATCGACCGAGATCATCGCCGCCCAGCCGGTGTTGCGCGGCGGTCCCGTGCATACCGACCGCGGCTTCGTGCTCCACCGTCCGGGCGGAACCTGGGACCACACGCACAAGGTGTCGGAGACCATCCAGGTCACCACCTCACGCGATGTGCTGGCGGCGATGGCTCGCGGTGAGGGCCCGGGCGATGCCTTCATCGCGCTCGGCTACGCGGGCTGGGAGTCGGGCCAGCTCGAGCGCGAGATGCGCGAGAACGCCTGGACCTCCATGCCGGTCGATGCGCGCGTGGTGTTCGAGCTGCCCTACGAAGAGCGCTGGATCGGCGCCTGGCGGCTCCTCGGCATCGATGTTGACCGGCTGAGCCTGGTCGCCGGGCATGCCTGAGAAGCCGGTAGAGGCCGTTCTCGCTTTCGACTTCGGACTCAGACGTATCGGCATCGCGGCCGGGGACACCCTGACAGCCACCGCCGCGCCCCGCCCCGCCGCTCCCGTCACCCGCACGGGCCCCGACTGGCAGGCGATCGCACGTGAGGTGGACGCACTCAAACCGCGGCGTCTCATCGTCGGCGCACCGTATAATGTCGATGGCACCCCGGGAGCGCTCGCTCCGGCTGCCCGCAGGTTCGCGAACGAGCTCGAGAGCCGCTTCAAGCTTCCCGTCAGCATGGTCGATGAGCGCTGGTCCTCGCTGGAAGCGGGCGCGGCACTCAAGGCGCGGCGCGCCGGCGGCGGGCGGCGGCGGATCCAGCGCGAGGATGTCGACAGCGCGGCGGCGGCGGTGATCCTGGAGCGCTGGCTGGCGGGCGAGAGCGGAGAAACACTGACATGACAGAGAGCGCGATGTCCTGGCCGGCTGCGGCCAGAGCCGTGACGTCACAACTGCGACCCGATGGGACGCTGCGCCACCTCATCACCCTCGAAGACCTGCCGCGCTCGACTCTCGAGCGCCTGCTCGAGCGGTCGCAGCGATTCGTGCAGGCCGCTCGGCACGCCGCCGCCCAGCAGCCAGTCCCTCGCCGGCCACACGGTCGCCAACCTCTTCACCGAGCCTTCCACCCGCACCCGGGTGTCTTTCGAGCTCGCCGCGAAGCGCCTCGGCGCCGATGTCGTCAACCTCGAAGTGCAGCTCTCCTCCCGCGTCAAAGGCGAGAGCATGCTCGACACGGTCTACACGCTGCAGGCGATGCATGTCGACGCCATGGTGATTCGCGACGCAGAAGCCGGGGTACCCGCCTCAGTAGCCGCGAACGTCGCGCCGCACGTCAGCGTGCTCTCCGCCGGCGAAGCGCACGTATCCCATCCAACACAGGGCTTGCTGGACGCCTTGACCGTCCTGCAGCACAAGCAGCAACTCGACCGCCTGAGCATCGCCATCGTCGGTGACATCCGCCACTCGCGGGTCGCACGCTCCGACTACCACGTCTTTCGCGCTCTCGGCTGCCCGGACCTGCGGATCATCGCTCCGCCCGCTCTGATGCCCGCCGCCGAGGAATTTGCCGGCTGCTCGCGCCACACGTCCCTGAAATCCGGCCTGAAGGACGCCGACGTCGTGATGATGCTGCGCATCCAGAAAGAGCGCATGGGCCAGGCCGACCTCCCCGACGCCGACCGCTATTTCGCCAAATACGGCCTCACCCCCGAACGCCTGGCCGGCGCCAGGCCCGGCGCCATCGTCATGCATCCCCAACCCATGAATCGCGGCATCGAAATCGCCTCCGACGTGGCCGACGGCCCCCAATCCGTCATCCGCGATCAGGTCCGCAACGGCGTAGCCGTCCGCATGGCCGTCCTGGAAGAAGTGTTGACCCGCGGGGCGCCCGCCGGATGAGCCGCGAAACCCGCGGCACGCTGCACCTCGAAGACGCGCGCGTCATCAAGCAGACCGCCTATGACGGCGATCAGTTCGTCCTGCGCCTGGAAGCCCGCGCCTGCGCCGCCCGCGCCGCCCCCGGCACTTTCGTCCACCTGACCTGCGACCCCACGATCCCCATGCGCCGGCCGCTCTCCATCATGCGCGCCGACCCCAACACCGGCTGGATCGAAGTCCTCTACAAAGTCCAGGGGCCCGGCCTGCACGCTCTGGCCGCCCGCAAGCCCGGCGACCTGGTCAGCATCATCGGCCCGATAGGCAACCCCTTCACCCTGCATCCGGAGCGCCCGCGCCCCCTGCTGATCGGCGGCGGCGTAGGCATCCCGCCCATGGTCTTCCTGGCCGACCGCCTGCGCCACGAACCCCCCGGCCGCTACATCCCGCTGGTCCTGATGGGCTCCGAGATCCCCTTCCCCTTCCGCACCCGGCCCTCGACGATAGTGGTCCCGGGCATGCCCCCCGCCACCATCGCGTGCATGCCCCTGTTGGATGAATGGAACATCCCCAGCCGCCTTTCCACCCGCTCCGGCTTCCCCGGCTGCTACGACGGCTTCGTCACCCAGCTAGCCGAGGAGTGGCTGAGCAGCCTCGCCCCCTCCCAGCGGTCACAGGTCGAGACTCTTCACCTGCGGCCCTACCCCGATGTTGGTGGCCGTCGCGGCCGTGGCGCGCCGCCACTCCGTCCCCTGTCAGGCCTCTTTGGAGGAATTCATGGCGTGCGCGGTGGGCGGCTGCGCCGGCTGCACGGTGCTGGTGCGGACACCGGAGGGCGAGGCCATGAAGCGCGTCTGCGTGGACGGCCCCGTATTCGACGCGTTGACGGTGCTGTAGGGAGCGCAAAGCTCCGGCAGCCGCCGGGGTGAGACTACCCGAAGTTGATCTTGGCCTCGAGGTTGGCTCTCGAATCGGCATGAGCCAACGCCTCCTCGATGTCCACCCGCGCCGCCTTCACCAGCCCATAGAGGGCGATGTCGAAGCTCTGGATCCCGCGCTCGCTGCTGGCGGAAATGGCCTCCTTGATCCCGATCACATCTCCCTTCTTCACCAGCTCCGACATATGCGGCGTATTGAGCATCACTTCCATGGCCGCAATCCGCCGGTTGTCCTTCCCCATCACCAGCCGCTGCGCCAATATCGCCTTCAGATACTGCGACATATCCAGGAAGATCTGCGTGTGCTGCTCCTGCGGAAACATATTGATGATCCGATCCATCGTCTCCGCGCAGTTGTTCGCATGCAGCGTGGCCAACACCAGGTGCCCCGTTCCCGCCAGGTTGATCGCCGCCTCCATGCTCTCCCGATCCCGCACCTCGCCGATCAGGATCACATCCGGCGCCGCCCGCATTGCCCCGCGCAGAGCGCGCGCATAGGTCTTGGTGTCCAGCCCGACTTCCCGCTGGTTGATGATAGAGCGCTTGTTGGTGTGCAGGAACTCGATCGGATCCTCGATGGTGATGATGTGATCCGATGCGGTCTCGTTGCGCAGATTGATCATGGAGGCCAGCGTCGTCGACTTGCCCGACCCCGTCGCCCCCACCACCAGGACGAGCCCGCGCTTCATCATCGCCAGATCCGACAGCACGTCCGGCAGCCCCAGCGTATCGAGCCGCGGCATGTCCGCCGTGATGTAGCGCAGCACGATCGCCGGGTAGCCGCGCTGCAGGAAGACATTCACCCGGAAGCGCCCGAGCCCCGGCTCCGAGATGGCGAAGTCGATCTCGAACTCCGCCGCGAACCGCTCGCGCTGCTCCGCGGTCATCAGGGCGAGCGCGGTCTGGCGCACCGTCTCCGGCGACAGCACCTGCTTGTTGACCGGAAAGATCTGTCCCTCGATCTTGATCTTGATGGGCGCATTGCAGGTGAAGAAGAGGTCCGAGGCCTTTTTCTCCACCATCAGCCTGAAGAGCGGCTTGGTGTTGAGGTGCGGGTGCGAGCCGGTCGCCACCGCCGGCGGTGCCTGGAAAGTCCCGGTCGCATCCAGCGAGCTGTGCGTTCCCGTGGCGGCGAGGCCGGGATCCGGCGCTTCTTTGCTCAATGTCATAGCTGTCTGCCGTCGTCCTCTTCCTCGACGATCTTCAACGCGCCACCGTCATCGATGGCCTTGTTCTCGCGCTTGCTCTCCAGCTTGATGCGCAGCCGCAGCTCGTTCTTGGAGTCGGCGTTGCGCAGCGCGTCCTCGTAGGAGATGAAGCCGGTCTCGTAGAGCTCGTAGAGCGACTGATCGAAGGTCTTCATGCCGAGCCGCGTCGAGCGCGCCATGACATCCTTGATCTTCGCCACCTCGCCCTTGAAGATGAGATCCTGGATGAGCGGCGAGTTGAGCATGATCTCCATGGAGGCGATGCGCCCCGTGCCGCCCTCGCGCGGCACCAGCCGCTGCGACACGAACGCCCTGATGTTGAGCGACATGTCCATCAGCAGCTGCGAGCGGCGCTCGTCCGGGAAGAAGTTCACGATGCGGTCCAGCGCCTGGTTGGCGTTGTTGGCATGCAGCGTCGCGAGCACCAGGTGGCCGGTCTCGGAGAACTGGATGCCGTACTCCATCGTCTCGCGGTCCCGGATCTCACCGATCAGGATGACGTCCGGGGCCTGACGCAGGGTGTTCTTCAGCGCCGCGTGCCACGAATCGGTATCGACCCCGATCTCGCGATGGGTGATGACGCAGCCCTTGTGCTGGTGCACGTACTCCAGCGGATCCTCGATGGTGACGATGTGGCCGCGGGTCTTCTCGTTGCGATAGCCGACCATGGTCGCGAGGGTGGTCGACTTACCGGAGCCGGTGCCGCCGACGACGATGACCAGGCCGCGCTTGGACAGCACGACTTCCTTCAGGATGGGCGGCAGATCGAGCTCCTCGAAGCTCGGGATCTTGGCGTTGATCAGGCGGATGACACAGCCGGTGGCGCCCTGCTGCACGAAGGCGCTGACACGGAAACGGCCGATTCCCGGCGGCGCGATCGCGAAGTTGCATTCCTTGGTGGCGTCGAACTCCCGTGACTGGCGGTCGTTCATGATGGCGCGCACCAGGGTCGCCGCCTGCTCCGGCGTCAGCGCGCGCTCGCTCTGGGGGCGGATCTCGCCGTCGATCTTGATGGCGGGCGGGAAACCCGAGGTGACGAAGAGGTCCGAGGCCTTCTTCTCGACCATCCGACGCAGGAGGTCCTGCATCAGCTTAATGGCTTGATCACGATCCACGGCAACTCCCCATCGGCGCGCTTCGCGCCCCTTTACGGACGGGGCTCGCCTCGAGTCCCGTCAAGACCTGCGCGCAGCGCATCACAAAGCGTCTTTATTCTGCGCCTTGTAGCGAGCTTCCTCCTTGGTGACCTGGCCCTTCGTCACCAGATCGGTCAGGCACTGGTCGAGCGTCTGCATGCCCGATGACTGCCCGGTCTGGATGGCGGAGTACATCTGCGCGATCTTGCCCTCACGGATGAGATTGCGGATCGCGGGCGTGCCGATCATGATTTCGTGGGCGGCGACCCGGCCGCCGCCATTGCGCTTCAGCAGTGTCTGCGAGATCACCGCGCGCAGCGATTCCGAGAGCATGGAGCGCACCATGTCCTTCTCCGCGGCCGGGAACACGTCGACCACGCGGTCGATCGTCTTGGCGGCGGAGCTGGTATGCAGGGTGCCGAAGACGAGGTGGCCGGTCTCGGCCGCCGTCAGGGCGAGCCGGATGGTCTCCAGGTCACGCATTTCACCGACCAGGATGATGTCCGGATCCTCGCGCAACGCCGAGCGCAGCGCCTCGCTGAAGCCGAGCGTATCGCGGTGCACCTCGCGCTGATTGATCAGGCAGCGCTTGGACTCGTGCACGAACTCGATCGGATCCTCGACGGTGATGATGTGGTCGGGGCGGTTGTCGTTGCAGTGATTGACCATGCCGGCGAGCGTCGTCGACTTGCCGGAGCCGGTGGGTCCGGTGACCAGCACCAGGCCGCGCGGCAGCATGCACAGGTCGCGGAAGATCTTCGGCGACCCCAGGTCGTCCAGCGAGATGATTTCCGACGGAATGTTGCGGAACACCGCGCCGGCGCCGCGATTCTGGTTGAAGGCGTTGACGCGAAAGCGCGCCAGCTTGGGAATCTCGAAGGAGAAGTCGGTCTCGAAGAACTCTTCGTATGCCTTCCGTTGCTTGTCGTTCATGATGTCGTACACCATGCTGTGCACCTCCTTGTGGCTCAGCGCCGGCATGTTGATACGTTTCATGTCGCCGTCGACCCGAATCATGGGTGGGACACCGGAGGACAGATGCAGGTCCGATGCCTTGTTCTTGACGGCGAACGCCAGCAATTGCGCGATATCGACGGCCATGGGGATTTCCGGCTCTCAGGGGGGCCCGCGGCAGTATAGCGGAGCAGTTTGGTTGCCCATATGTTAAGGACCTCGCAGAATTTACCGCTCCTCGCCGCCATACGCGCCCGCATCGCCGCGGCGGCCGCGACCGCCGGCCGGAACCTCGACTCGGTCACACTCCTCGCTGTTTCCAAGGGTCAGCCGGCGGAACTGATACGTGCGGCCGCGTCTGCCGGGCAGACCGACATCGGGGAGAGCTACCTCGCCGAGGCGATCCCCAAGATGGACTCTCTGGGCGACCTGCCGGTCACCTGGCACTTCATCGGCCGCCTCCAGGCCAACAAGACGCGCCACGTCGCGGAGCGCTTCGCCTGGGCACACGGCCTCGATCGGCTGAAGATCGCCGAGCGGTTGGCCGCGCAAAGGCCGTTTCACGCGCCGGCGCTGAACGTCTGCATCCAGGTGAACCTCGCGGGTGAGGACGCCAAGGGAGGCGTACCTGCCGCGGAGGTGCCGGCGCTGGCGGCGGCGGTCGCGGTGCTGCCGCGTCTGAGGCTCCGCGGACTCATGTGCATTCCGCCCGAGGAGACCGAGCCCGGGCGGCAGCGCGCATGGTTTGCCCGCCTCAGGGTGCTCAGGGACTCCCTGAACGCCGGCGGCCTCAGCCTCGACACGCTGTCGATGGGGATGAGCGGGGACTTCGAGGCGGCGATCCAGGAAGGCGCGACGCTCATCCGCATCGGCACCGCGATTTTTGGCTCCCGCCAATAGTTCGAAGCGCTGGATCCGGGCTCCTGCCCGGCCCAGCGCGCCGCGATCAAAAAAAGCGCGGTTTTTGCTCGCGGCTGCGCCACCTGCGGCGGCGGGGCACGTCCATGTTCCTGCACTAACCGGGTACAATCCCTCATCATGAGTCATATAGAGCTGACGGTCCTCGGCGCCGGCAACATGGGGCGCGCGCTCATCGGGGGCCTGCTCCGCCACGGAATGCGCCCGGAGCAGATCGCCGTC
The DNA here is from genome assembly GCA_963726045.1 of uncultured Pseudomonadota bacterium. Taxonomy (GTDB): domain Bacteria; phylum Pseudomonadota; class Gammaproteobacteria; order Steroidobacterales; family Steroidobacteraceae; genus 13-2-20CM-66-19. The sequence goes on along the minus strand of CAVSAZ010000003.1, from coordinate 69,021 downwards.
GGCGACAGCTACGAGGCGGCGCGGACCTCGCTCTCCAGGGAGTTCGGCATCGCGGCAACCGCCGACAATGCCGCTGCCGTCGCCAAGGCGGATCTCATCGTCCTGGCCGTGAAGCCTTACCAGGCAGCCTCCGTTCTCACATCCCTTGCGGCGCAGCTGCAACATCGCCGTCCGGTCATCCTCTCCGTGGCTGCCGGCGTCAGGATAGAGGTGCTGCAGGGCTGGTGCGGCGCGGGGGTTCCAGTGATCCGTGCCATGCCCAACAGGCCCGCCCTCGTGGGCGCCGGCGCAACCGGGCTCTACGCCTCGTCAGAGGTGGGCGCCACGCAGCGCGCGATGGCCGCAGAGGTCATGCAGTCCGTCGGTGAAGTCGTCTGGGTTGCCACAGAGGACGCGCTGGATGCGGTGACGGCGCTTTCCGGTAGCGGACCCGCGTACTTCTTTCTGCTGGCGGAGGCCATGGCAGCTGCCGGCGTAGAGCTAGGACTTCCGATAGAGACGGCGCGACGTCTGTCGATTGCGACGTTGCATGGCGCTGGACTCATGGTACACGTCGGCGATGGCGATCTGGCACGGCTGCGCGCTGAAGTGACATCGAAGGGCGGCACCACGGAAGCGGCGGTACGCCTGCTGCAGGGTGCGGGATTCAACGAGCTCATCGGCCGCGCCCTCCAGGCGGCGGCGCACCGCAGCCGGGAGCTTGCCGAGGAGGCCAGGCGCACCTCATGAATCTACTGGCCATCATCGTCAACGAGTTGCTCTCGCTCGCCCTGTTCGTGGTGCTCATGCGCCTGCTGCTGCAGTTGGCGCGCGCGGACTTCCGCAACCCGATCTGCCAGGCCATCGTGCGCCTGACGAATCCGCTGATCATCCCGTTGCGGCGCATCCTGCCGCCGATTCGCAAGCTCGATACCGCGACCGTGGTCGCAGTCGTGCTCATCACCGTCATCCTGGTCGCCGTGGGCTTCGCTTTCGCGGGATTTCCCGCCGACCCGCTGTTCTGGGCGCAGGAGGTCGTGCTGACGATCGCGTACACGGTGCTGTGGATCTACTTCTGGTCGATCGTCGTCTACGCGCTGCTCAGCCTGGTCGCTCCCGGCGGCTATTCACCGCTGCAATCGGTGCTCGCGAGCCTCTGCGAGCCCGTGCTGGGGCCGTTTCGCAGGATAATTCCCGGCATCGCCGGCATCGATCTGTCGCCGCTCTGGGCCTGCCTGGCCATTCAAATCATCCTGTATTTCCTTCCACGCCCGGGCTTTTTCGCTTGGTGAGCTAAGCGCTTAGCGCCGACATCGTTGCAAACCCTTTAAAAAAAGGCATTTCAGCGCACGATGAAGCGAAAAAAGCTGTCGCGCAGGCACGCGCATGTGCTATTTTCCGCGCCGATTCATTGGCGCGACTGCGGTACAGCGCGCTCACAACCATTAAATATCGAGGAGTAGCGCAATATGGCGAAAAAGGGTGGTGCTCCGACCAAGTCGGAAGTCCTGACTCAGATCTCCAAAGACACTGGGCTGTCGCGCAAGCAGATCGGCGGCGTCTTCGACTCGCTCAACGGCGTGATCAAGAAGAGCCTGAAGAGCAACGGTCTCTTCACCATGCCCGGCCTGCTGAAGATGAAGGTCGTGAAGAAGCCGGCGACCAAGGCCCGTGAGGGAATCAATCCCTTCACCGGCGAGAAGATGATGTTCAAGGCAAAGCCGGCCAGCAAGAAGGTCCGCGTGATGCCGCTGAAGAGCCTGAAGGCGATGGTGAACACCTAAGCCGCGATCATCGGTCGCAGATATTCGACAGCCCGGAGCGGCCGCAAGCCCTCCGGGCTTTGTTTTATTGTCGGACCGCTTATTGGCTTGCTTTTGAACGGCGCTCGATTTCGGGCCGTAGGAAATCGAGGATCGTGGCACGGACTTCGTGCAGGCGGCCATGGAAGAAATGCCCGGCGCCGGCCAGCAGACTGATGGTCGGGCGCGGGGACTGGCGCTGTGCCCAGTCGAGTACGGCGGCGGGCTCTATCACATCGTCGGCATCGCCCTGCACGATGAGCCAGGGACAGCGCGGCGAGTCAACGCCCGTCATATCCACGCGGGTGATTCCCGGCGCCACGGTGACGAGCGTTTCCGGCGCGCTCTGCGCGGCTGCGCGTACGGCGACTGCCCCTCCGAAGGAGAATCCCCCGAGCCATAGCGCGGCGCCTGGCCAGCGCTCGCGGCCGTAGGCGATCACCGCGAGCGCATCCGTCGTCTCACCGTTGCCCTCGTCGTAACTGCCCGCGCTGCCGCCGACGCCGCGGAAATTGAAACGAATGCTCGGGACTCCCAGCTCGACGAAAGCGCGCGCGATCGTGTAGACGACCTTGTTGTCGAGCGTACCGCCGTAAAGCGGGTGGGGATGGCAGACGACGCCGAACCGGGTTGCCGTTGCGGGGCCGTCCGCGGCCGGGATTTCCACCAGGGCCTCGATCTCGCCGGCGGGACCCGCGATGCGGACGCGCTCCGCCCGCGGCGGCTTCATGACGCCGGATGCGCTGCGGTGAGCTCCACCAGAAGCCGGTTGAGGCGTTGCACGAACTCCGCCGGGTTGCCGAGCTGGCTGCCTTCCGCAAGCTCCGCCTGCTCGAAAAGCAGCAGCGACAGCTCCTTGAAGCGCGGTTCGCCCAGGCCCTCGAGATGTTTCACCAGCGGGTGGGTGACATTGAGCTCGAGCACCGGCTTCGATTCCGGAACCGCCTGGCCCGCCGCCGCGAGAATCCGCCGCATGCCGGCGCCGAAATCATGCTCACCGAGAACCAGACATGCCGGTGAGTCGGCGAGGCGCTCGCTGACCCGCACCTCGAGCACCCGGTCGCCGATCGCATCTTTCACGCGCTTCAGCAGCCCCTTGCTCTCCTTGCGCTCCTCGTCGAGGCGCTTGCGGTCCGATTCGCTCTCGAGCGTGCCGAGCTCGAGGTCGCCGCGCGCGACATCCTTGAAACGCTTGCCCGGGAAGCCCTCGACCTCGCCCATCATCTGGCCCATGACCCACTCATCGATGCGCTCCGAGAGCAGCAGCACTTCCAGCCCCCGTTGGGTCAGACGCTCGATGTAGGGGCTGGCGCGCGCCGCGGCGACGCTCTCGCCGATGATGTAGTAGATCTTGTCCTGGCCGGGCTTCATCCGCTGCACGTATTCCGCGAGGCTCACCGTCGGCTCGTTGCCGGAGCCGTGCGTGGTCGCGAATCGCAGCAGCTGCAGCAGCGCGGGGCGGTTGGCCGCGTCCTGCGCCACGCCTTCCTTCAGTACCGCGCCGAACTCCTTCCAGAAGGTCGCATATTTCTCCGGCTCGTCCCTGGCGAGCTTCGCCAGCATGTCGAGCACCCGCTTGGTGAGGCCGTTGCGGATCGCCTCGACCTCCGGCTCCTGCTGCAGCAGCTCGCGCGAGACGTTGAGGGGCAGATCGCTGGAGTCGACCACGCCCTTCACGAAGCGCAGGTAGAGCGGCAGGAACTGCTCCGCGTCGTCCATGATGAAGACGCGGCGCACATAGAGCTTCAGTCCATGCGCGGCATCGCGTTGCCAGAGGTCGAACGGTGCGCGCGCCGGCAGATAGAGCAGGCTCGTGTACTCACGCTTGCCCTCGACGCGGTTGTGACTCCAGGCGAGCGGATCGGTGAAGTCGTGTGCCAGGTGCTGGTAGAACTGGCGATACTCCTCGTCGCTGATCTCGCTGCGCGGCCGCGTCCACAGCGCCTTCGCCTGGTTGACGGCTTCCCACTCCAGCGACGCCTCCCCTTCCTTGCGCATGCGCACCGGAAAGGCGATGTGGTCGGAATAGCGGCGGATCAGCGCCCGCAGGCGGAAGGGATCCGCGAATTCCTTGGCCTCCGGCTTCAAGTGGAGCTTGACCGTCGTGCCGCGCTGCGGCCGCGTCTCGCTCTCGACGGTGAAATCACCGTCAGCGCTCGATTCCCAGTGCACGCCGCTCTCGGGAGGCAGTCCGGCCTTGCGCGACAGCACCTCGACCCGGTCGGCGACGATGAACGCCGAATAGAAACCGACGCCGAACTGGCCGATGAGCTGCGAGTCCTTCTGCTGATCGCCGGAGAGGCCGCGGAAGAATTCCGCGGTACCGGAGCGGGCGATGGTGCCGAGGTTGGCCACCGCCTCCTCGCGCGTCATGCCGATGCCGTTGTCGGTGATGCTCAGGGTGCCCGCGGCCTGGTCCGCCTCGATGCGGATCTCGAGCTCCGGATCGCTCGCGAGCAGCGCCGGCTCGGCGATGGCCGCGAACCGCAGCCGGTCGTTGGCGTCCGAGGCGTTCGAGATCAGCTCGCGGAGAAAGATCTCCCTGTGGCTGTACAGGGAGTGGATCATGAGCTTCAGCAGCTCGCGAACCTCGGCCTGAAATCCATGGGTCTGACGGTCGGCAGGGGTAGCCGCGACGTTCTCGGGACTCGACATGCTCGGCGCTCCGCTCGTGGTCTTATGTCTTGAAAGGCGCGAGCGAGCACATTTGGGCACGGGCGCCCCTTTTTCAAGGGCGTCCCAGGGCGCGGCGGCGGGAAGTAGGGGGCTAGCCCGGGAGGCGGAGCAGTCGGCGGTAGACGTCGAAGCAGGTGACGCTGCCGGCGAGCAGCGCCGCGTTCACCCGCAGCTGCGGCAGCAGCAGCCAGACACCCAGCGCGGAGCCCCAGGCGAGAAGCGGGGTGGACAGGGCCGCCGCCTCCACCAGCGCGGTAGTCGCGACGTGGCGACATGCGCCTGTCATATCGTCCAGCTCGTCCCAGAAGTGCAGGAAGAATTCCATCCGACCCAACTCTACTCGCGGCGGCGTGCTGCTGTCGTGAGGATTTTCACACTCGCGCCGACTTGCGCGGAGCCAGCGGGAATGGTAGGCTTGAGGCCGTTCCGTTCAGCGCGCGTTCAGAGAACATCGAACCACCATGAATCGCATCGTCGTCCTCAACCCGAAGGGGGGCTCCGGCAAGACGACCATCGCGACCAACCTCGCGAGCTACTTCGCTTCGCGGCAGCAAAAGCCAGTCCTGATGGATTTCGATCCGCAGGGGTCCTCGCTCCGTTGGGTGCGCAAGCGCGATCCGGCGCTGCCGCCGGTTCACTGCCGTCAACGCCTTCGACATGGACCCGCTGAACGACGCGAACGTTCCAGCTGCGCGTGCCGGACTTCTCGACGCACGTGATCGTGGACACGCCGGCGGCGGTCGAGCCGCGCCTGCTGCCGGAGCTGACGCGCGATGCGCGCAAGATCATCGTGCCGGTGCTGCCCTCGGACATCGACATTCACGCCTGCTCGCGCATCATCCGCGATCTGCTGCTGGTCGCGAAGATCCGGCGCGAGGACAACCGCATGGGCGTGGTGGCCAACCGCATCCGCCGCAACACCCTCACCTATCAGTCGCTGATCCGCTTCCTGAAGACACTCGGCATCCCCATCGTGGCGACGCTGCGCGACTCGCAGAACTACCTGCGCGCCGCCGAGCACGGCATCGGCGTGCACGAGATGAAGACCTATATCGTGAGAGAGGACATCGAGGAGTGGCGGCCGCTGATCGAGTGGCTGGAGGCGCCGCCGGCGCACGCGGAAAGTGGAGGCGGCCAGTCCCGCGGCAGCGGCGGCCGCGGCTGTCAGCTAGCGGCCGACCTAACGCGCTTTATTGGTGCCGCCCGGGACTGCGTGCGCGCGCCGCCTTCCGGCTTCTGCTCCTCGTCCTCCCAGGACTCGCGCATGCGGTCGGCCCAGTTCTTGTAGCTCGACCAGGTGTTGAGATTGCGCGTGATCGCGGCGTGACGCCCGCGCGCGCGTTGCATGCGGTCCATCCAGTCCGGGAACGGCTCGGCCGGATCGGCCGATCGGGCGCCGCGCCCGCTGGCGGGCGTGATCCTTCTGCTTGCTGGGCGCGTTACCTCGCCCCCTGTCGGTTGAGCTCATTGAACCACCTTGACCTTTCCCGCAGCGTACGGCTTTTGGCTGCCGCACGCGGGGAACTGGTTCACAAGCATGTCGCCCGTTGACTACAGTTCTCACTAATCGCAACGTTATGTCTAGCCGGGCTACTACGCCACCAGGCGATACACCGGCCGATAGGTCGCTGCCGGGCAGCTTCATGCGCTGCTGCGCGACGAACGCGGCGAGCAGCTCATCGAGCAGCTGCATGATGCCGCGGTCGCCCGCCAGCTCGTACGGACCGCGCTGCTCGATCGCCTTGATGCCGTGCTCCTTGACGTTGCCGGTGACGATGCCGGAGAACGCGCGGCGCAGATTGGCGGCGAGCTGGTGCACGGGCTGGTCGCGATCGAGCGCGAGGGCGCGCATCGACTCGTGCGTGACCTCGAACGGCTGCTGGAACTCCGGCTGGATGGAGAGCAACCAGTTGAAGTTGTAGGAATCGCTGCGCTGGCGGCGGAATTCGCGCACCGCCTCGATGCCGCGCACCATGCGGCGGCCGACCTCGGCGGGATCGTCGATGATGACGGTCAGGCGCTGCCGCCGCGGCCTCGCCGAGCGTGCCGCTGATGAAGCGGCTGATCTGCTCGAAATACGCCGCGCTCTCGCGCGGACCGGTCAGCACGACCGGCAGGGGCTGCTCCTGGTTCGCGGGATCGAGCAGGATGCCGAGGAGATAGAGGATCTCCTCGGCGGTGCCGGCGCCGCCCGGGAACACCACGATGCCGTGCGCGAAGCGCACGAAGGCTTCGAGGCGCTTCTCGATGTCCGGCATGATGACCAGCTGGTTGACGATCGGATTGGGCGGCTCCGCGGCGATGATGCCGGGCTCGGTGATGCCGATGTAGCGGCCGTGCTCGATGCGCTGCTTGGCGTGGCCGATGGTCGCCCCTTTCATCGGGCCCTTCATCGCGCCCGGTCCGCAGCCGGTGCAGACATCGAGGCCGCGCAGCCCCATCTCATAGCCGACGCGCTTGCTGTACTTGTACTCGTCGGCGCCGATCGAATGCCCGCCCCAGCACACCACCAGGTTCGGCCGCGCCTTGTGGTCGAGCACGCGCGAGTTGCGCAGCACGTGGAACACGGCGTTGGTGATGTCCGCCGGAGTTCGCGGGGTCGAAGCGGCCGCCCGCCATGATCTCGTTGGCGATGAACACCACGTCGCGCAGCACGGCGAAGAGATGCTCCTTGATGCCGCGGATCATTTCACCGTCGACGAAGGCGGAGCCCGGGGCGTTGTGGACTTCCAGCTTGATGCCCCAGGCGTGGCGCACGATGCGGATGTCGAAGTCGCGATAGCGGTCGAAGACCGCCTTGGCGTCGTCCGTGTCGGCGCCGCTGTTGAGCACCGCCAGCGCGCATTTGCGAAACAGCGCGTACAGGCCCCCCTGCCCGGAATCGAGGAGCTTCTCGATCTCCGCCTGCGAGAGGTTCTCCAGGCTGCCGCGCGGCCCGACCCGCGCGTCGATGAACTCCGGAACGACGACGTCGCTATCCATCTTCCACGGCCACCTACGGCAGGATATCGATCGGCGTGCCGTCGCGAGTCAGTAGCCAGATCTCGACCATATCGGCGTCGGAGACGGCGATGCAGCCGTCCGTCCAGTCGTTGTGCTGGTAATACCAGGGCGAGCTCTTCAGGCGGTTCGGCAGCCCGTGGATCATGATCGAGCCGCCGGTCTGCCAGTGATGCACGCGCGCCCGCTGCATGTCGCTCGCGTTGGGATAGGAGATCTGGATGGAGAGGAAGTAGTTGCTGCGCGGATTGCGGCGTGCCAGGAAATAGCGGCCCTCCGGCGTGCGAAAGTCCCCATCGCGCTCTTTCGGGCCGACCGGGTCGAGGCCGAGCGCAATCTTGTAGGCGCGCACGATCCTGCCGCCGTCCATGAGATACAGGCGGCGGTCCGACTTCCGCACGACGATATGGTCGACGTCCGGCAGATCGGGCGAGGGCAGCAGCGTCACGCGCGCCGACTGCTGCGCCGGCACGGCGCCGGGCGCGGCGGGCTGACGGGTGTTGGCGCGTGTCGCCGTCAGCCCGCAAGCGAGCACGGCAGCGGTGAAAATAGCTCTGTTCAACGACATGGCCGAATTATAGGCGCTCGCCAAGAGACGGGGACGGGCGTTCGTCACGCCGCCGTCAAGCTTGACAATGAGACCGCACACCTCAGTCCTCGCCCGCCGACACATCCTCGATTCGCGGCACGACCAGTTGCGTGCCCGGACGCAGGTCCGTGAAATCCGTGTCCGGGTTGTACTGGCGCAGCAGCCACAGCGGCAATTGCGAAAAACGCTGCGTCAGAGTCCATAACGAATCACCACGCTGCGCGACGTACTGCTGCGTCCCGTCGATGCGGTGAGATGCGAAGTAGTTCGCTTCCAGCACCTGATGGTATTCACGGCGGCGGGCTTCGAACTCCCCGGCGGGCACGCGGCGGAAATCCAGCCGAATGCGGTGTCCAACGATCACCGGCGTGCGGAACCGCATGCGATTGATGCGCCGCAGATCGGACGCTCTGACGCCGAGCCACTCCGCGTAGTGACCCAGAGTTTCCGCGGCTGCGACCTGAATGGTGTCGTTGGCGGCGACGGAGTAATCGGTCGGATCGGGGTTCTGGCTGTCGGGGTTCGGTTTTGAGCCGACACGTCCGTCGGTCCGAGCGAGGGACTCTCCTCATCCGCCTGCGCGCCGGACACCGGCTGCTCACCCTCATCCGCGGCGCCGGACTCATCGGTCTGCGCGGGCGCGGTCAGAGCTCCGCCCTGCGAGCTCGTGAGCATGGCGTCGGTCGCGGTGCCTGCTCCAGGCGCATCGGCATCGATGCCGTTGAAATCCAGCAGGTGCTGGCTGCCCACGCCGAAGCGCGCGGCGGTCTGCGGCAGAGAGTCACCCGCGGGAGCGCTCGCTGGAATGGAAGGTCGCCGAAGCGCTGGCCAAGGCCACCTGCGAGTAATAAGGCCGGCGCCGCCGCCGCAACGACGGGCGGCGCGACTGCCGCGTGTGCACCGGCTTCATGACAGCAGCCACGAGCTGCGCGCGCGCCGCTGCCTGGCGGGCGCGGCGTGAGGCCGCGTTTGCCAGCATCACCTGCGGTCCCAATCGCTTGAGCCAGTATCGCCGCGGTCAGCGTCGGGCCGCCGGCCGGCAGCCGCAGCTCATAGCCACGGGGTACCGCCAGCCTGCCGCGCCAGACGCGCCGGCCGCAGCGCCGGATTGAGCTCCCGCAATCTGTCGGAATCGATGTTCAACGCGTGCTCGAGCGGCCCGACCGAGACGTACGCCGGCATCCTGCACCTGCCGGAATCGCTCCTCGCGCATCGGCACGATCGCGCCGAAGTACTTCTGCGGGTGGCGCTCGATCTTCAGGGCCGCGAGGAAGGAGACATAGAAGTTGCGGGAGGCGAAGCCGAACGTGCGGCTCTGGTATTGGCGCACGATGGTGACGATGTCCGTCGTGCCGAGGGTGTCGACGGCGCGGCGCATGCCCGCCACTCCATGGTTATAGGCGGTGAGTGCGAGCGGCCAGGTGCCGAGAATCCGGTGGTTGTAGGCGAGCAGCTGCGCCGCCGCCTCGGTGGCCATGAACGGGTCCATGCGATCGTCCACCGCGCGATCGATGCGCATGAAGCGCCGGCCGGTCGAGGGCATGAACTGCCAGAGTCCCGCCGCGCCGACTTTGGAGTAGGCGCGCGGATTGTAGGAAGACTCGACCAGCGGCAGCGCGGAGAGCTCGGGCGGCAGGCCCTCGTCCTTCAGCGCCGCGGCGATGTCCCGCTGCCAGGCGCCGGAGCGGATGAGCCCGTCCCTGAAGCGGTTCGCCTGGCCGAGCTGGAAGCGCATGTCATCCGATCGCCTCCAGCAGGCGCTCGGGAGTGGCCTGCGCGCCCCAGAGCGCCTTGATGTGCTCATCCTCGGCGGTCAGCGGCCCCTGTCCGGAGGCGATTCGGCGCAGCTCCGCGACGTAATGATCGCGCGCGTCGTTCACGATGCGCTGGCGCGCCCGCTGCGAGCTGTGCGGCGGGAAGTGCAGCGTGTCGTAGACGACGCCGAGATCGTATTGATCGTGCAGATAGCCGGAGTCGGTATCGACCCGGGTGTAGACGTTCACCCAGAAATCGACATCCCGCTGCAGCTGCGGCGGATAGGGCATCGCCACGATCCGCCGCCGGCGCGCGCGCGATGGCGAGCGGCAGCAGCACGAGCGCCCACAGCCAGCCCCGGGCTCGCGAGGCACCTGGCCACCGTGTCGAGTTCATTTACACACCGTCCCGTAGAGGAAGCACTTCAATTTCAATGAGTTACAATTTGACCGCCCGGAACGGGGCACCGCCGTGGCCGCCCGGGTGTCGGCGAATTTGACACCCGGCCCGTCGGCGCCCCTTCCAGGGCTGCGCATCGGGTGCGGCAAGTGCTCTTCCGGATGTCCGATAACTTCTCACAACGCGCACTGCGTCACAATTGAACCGCGTCGCAGATGCAACATGTCATATCAAACCCGGTCGCGATCCGCTTGGCACGGGCGTTGCTTATATATCTACCATCGAGGGCCGATAGGCGGTCCGGAAGGAAGCAGCTAGCAACGATACGAAGAAAGCACGGGCCGGGTCAAGCGCAGGATGGCGCACTCCAGCACTGTGTCCCTTGGAGAAAAAGAACGACACTCCTCCACACAAGCAAGCGACCGATAAAACCCCGCCTCCTGGCGGGGTTTTTTTTATATCGGCCGTCCGAGAATTGTCTTGACGAGGTGCGGGCGGCGAGCGCAATGATCGCGCCCTCGCGGCGCCGGATCGGGCGGAGGGGAAAATACCGTCCGGCGGCGCCTCAACCGAGGTAAAAGAAAATGAACTCGCATTTCGTTCGTGCTTCCAAATACCGGCTCGCCGCTCTGGCAGTGGTGCTCGCCGGCTCGATCGGTCTCGCTCAGGCGGACGTCATCCGCCGTTACTCGCGTCTATGTCGTGACGGTGCCAGCGGCTCAGGACCACGCCTTCAATGTGGGCGTCAAGGCCTGGGAAAAGTGCCTGAAGGATCATGGAACGACACAGGCGACCGCCGCGTACGATGCGGAGACCGGGGATATTTCGCGGTACCTCTTCCTGAACGGGTACAGCTCGTGGGGTGGTATGGACGCTCATGATGCGGCCGGCAAGGCGTGCATGGCCACGTTCGCAACAGACGTGCTGCCGCACGTCGGCAGTGCGTTCAGCGAGATCGCGTTGCTGAATGCCAAGGAAACCTACAATCCCGGCGGCGATACCGACCCGGCGCCCATGCTCTGGGCCGACGTCTTCCGGATCAAGGCGGGACAAGAGACGGCCTTCCATAATGCGATGCGGCAATTCGCGGCGGCAGCCGCGAAAATCAACTGGGACGGGCGTTTCGAGGGCTATGACATCGAGGGCTCGGGCCACGGGGGAGAGGATTTCGTCGCCATCTGGCCGAACAAGTCATGGGCCGACACCGGTCAGGACACGCATCCCTCCGCCGATGACATGATGGCCAAGGTTTACGGCATGGCTGGCGCCGAGAGCATGCACCAGCAGTATCTCGCGGCCATCGCCGAGCACTGGGAGGACGCCTGGAGCTATGACAAGGATCTCAGCGTGACCCTGGGCAAATAAAGATCTTCCGGCGATCCGGCCGCGTGCCGGGTCGCCGGACTCCCCGAAGTTACAGCGCTTCTCGCCGGCGGCGGCTGGAGCGGCGGCCGTAGAAGCCGTAGATGAGAAAGCCGATCGCGGTCCATACGAAGAGGCGTATCCAGGTATCCCGCGGCAACGCCAGGATCATGGCGGCGCAGGCGAGCGCGCCACCGATGCAGACGAAGCGCGGCCAGGGAACGCGGAACGGGCGCGGCAGCTCCGGCCGTGCCTTACGCAGATAGAGGACGCCGAGGCATACGGTGATGAAGGCGAGCAGCGTGCCGATCGAGACCAGCTCGCCGAGAATCCTGACCGGGAGCAGGCCGCCGATGATGGCCGCCGCCAGCCCCCGTGACCCAGGTGCCGTTCGCAGGGGTCTTGAATCGTCGGATGGATGCGTGAGAACCACGGCGGCAGCAGCCCGTCCCTGGCCATCGACATGAAGATCCTCGCCTGCCCGACCGTCATCACCAGCATGGTGGAGGTCATGCCGAGAATCGCGCCGAGCTTCACCGGCACGCCGAGCCAGCGCAACCCCGGATATTTGTCGAGCGCCAGCGCCACAGGCGCCGCAACGTTCAGGTCCCGATACGACACCATGCCGGTCAAGATCACGACGGTGGCCATGTAGAGCACCGAGCAGATGGCGAGGCTGGCGATGATGCCGCGCGGCATGTCGCGCTGCGGATACTTCGCCTCCTGCGCGCAGGTGGAGATCGTATCGAACCCGATGTACGAGAAGACGATCACCCCCGCGCCGGCGACCACGCCGCTCCAGCCGAACTGGCCGAAGTGGCCGGTATTCGGCGGAATGAACGGGTGCCAATTGACCGGGATGGATATAGCTCACCCCGGCGAGGATGAAGAGGACGATCACCGCGATTTTCAGGGCGACGATGATCGTGTTCGTGCCCGAGGACTCGCGGATGCCGACATAGCACAGGGTCGCGATAGCGGCGACGATGAGCACCGCCGGAACGTTCACCCAGGCGCCCGTGGTCACGATAGCGTAGCTGCCCGACACCCCGATCGAACGGGGCCTGCGCCAGCGCCGATGGCAGATGCAGGCCGAACTGCGCCAACAGGCTCGCCACGTAGCCCGACCAGCCGACCGACACGGTGGCGACCGAGAAGGTGTACTCCAGGACCAGGTTCCAGCCGATGAACCAGGCGAGGATCTCGCCGAACGCCGCATGGGCGTAGGAGTAGGCGCTCCCCGACACCGGGATCATCGCGGCGAGCTCGGCGTAACACAGCGCCACGAGCGCGCAGCTGCAGCCGGCGATCACGAATGAGAGCACCAGGGCCGGTCCGGCCTGGTTGGCCGCGGCGGTGCCGGTCAGCACGAAGATCCCGGTGCCGATGATGGAGCCGATGCCGAAGGCCGTCAGGCCCACGACGGAAAGCGTGCGCCGCAGCTCCGGCGGCGCGGCGGCGGGCGCCAGTCCCTGCGAATCGACGCTCAAGGCACGAGCACGATCTGTCCGGTGGTCGCGCGCGATTCCAGCCGCGTATGAGCCTCCGCGGCGCGGGACAGCGGCAGTCGCAGACCGACCTGCGGTCGAATGATCCCCTTCTCCATTGCCTCGAAGCTCTCGCTGGCCACCGCCTCGAGAGCGGCGCGGCCGCGGATGTAGTGGAACAGCATCGGCCGCACGATCGTATTGGATTTCGCCGACAACCGCGAGATGGCGAACGGCGGCACCGGACCGGACGACTGGCCGAAGTTCACCAGCGTCCCCAGGTAGTCCAGGCAGTCGAGCGAACCGGCGAAGGTGTCGGCGCCGACGGAGTCGTACACCACCTCGACGCCCCTGCCGCCGGTGATCTGGGCGACCCGATCCACGAAATTCTGGTCGCGGTACAGAATGACGTGGTCGGCACCGCATTCGCGCGCGATCTCGGCCTTCTCCTCCGACCCTACCGTCGCGATGACCGTCGCACCGAGATGCTTGGCCCACCGCACGAGCGGCTGCCCCACCCCGCCGGCCGCGGCATGGATCAACAGAGTCTCACCCGCACGCACGGGATGAACCTTGCGAAGCAGCATGCACGCGGTGAAGCCCTTGATGGTCAGGCTTGCGGCGGCTTCATCCGAGATGCTGTCCGGCAGAGGCAACGCCAGCGAAGCAGGCAGCAGGCGCCTCTCCGAATACGCGCCATACGAGGCGTCGATGTAGGCGATCCGATCGCCGACCGCGAATCCCTGCACCCCCGCGCCCACCTTCTCGATCACGGCGGCGGCTTCCAGGCCCGGGATTCCCGGCAGCTTCAGCGTGTCGTAGAGACCGGACCTGACGTAAGTGTCGTGAAAATTGACGCCGATGGCCGTATGCCGGATCTGAAGCTCGCCGGGCCTGGGATCAGCGACGTCGACGCGCTCGTAGCGAAGCTTTTCGGGACCACCCGTATCGCGAAGCATGATCGCGTAGTTCATGATTCAGGCCCTTGGCGCTCGTTCAGTCGAATGTCAGTTCTTTCGTCCATCCGAACGGGTCCGGCGCCCGCCGCTCCTGGATGGCGAGCAACGACTCGCGCAGATGCTTCGCAACGACGTCGGTCGCGCGGCAGCCGGTACTCGCGCCCATCGCTCTCCGCCAGCGCGGCGATCGGGGCGACGATCGCGGCGGTGCCGCAGGAAAAGAGCTCGCTGCAGCGGCCGCTGCCGATGCCATCGAGCACCTCGTCGAGGGCGATTCGCCGCTCGTGCACCTTGTAGCCGAGACTCTTCGCCAGCGTGAGCAGCGAATCGCGCGTCACGCCCGGAAGGATGGCGCCGTCGAGCTCCGGTGTGTGCATCTCGCCGTCGAGCACGGCGAAGATGTTCATGCCCGACAGCTCCTGCAGGTAGCGGTGCTCGGTCCCATCCAACCACAGCGCAATGGTGCGGCCGCTCACCACGGCGGCCGTGGAGGCCCGCAGCGAAGCGGCATAGTTCGCGGACGCCTTCGCCTCGCCGATGCCGCCGGCCGTGGCGCGCACATCGGTGCGCTCGATGGCGACCTGCATCGTGCCCGAGGCATAGGCCTCGACCGGATTCGCGATCACCATGAAGCGGAAGGTGTGCGAGTTGCGCAGCATGTAGCCGCTCTCGGTGCCATAGAGGAACGGCCGCAGATACAGCGACCGTCCCGACTCCGTCGGCATGATGGGACTGCACGCCCGCACCACCGCGCCCAGGGCCTGGAAAAACAGCGGCTCGGGAACCTCGGGCATGGAGAGACGCACCGCCGAACGCGCCAACCGGCGGCAGTTCATGTCGGCGCGAAAGAGATTCGGCCGGCTGCGACCCACCCGGTACGCCTTCAGCCCTTCGAACACCAGCTCGGCGTACTGCAGCGCCCGCGATCCCGGCCACACCTGGATCTGCCCGTAGGGCAGCAGCCGCCCCCGCCGCCACGCGCCGTCCTGCCACTCGGCATCGAACATCACCGGAGCGGCGATCTGTCCGAAGCCGAGGCGCTCCGGCAGCCTGAAGCTCGCGATGGCCGCCGGCACTCCGGGATCGATGTCATAGCCGTCCATTCAGCCTCGCAGATAAGCGTCGGTACCGCTGAGCCAGTCCTGGCGTGGCGGCGCGAACACATCGACGTCCAGCGTGTTCTCGAGCGCCACGGCCCGATGCGGCAGATTGGAGGGGATCACCACCACCTCGCCCGCCCGCACGGTGACTTCCTGCTCATCGTTGGCGCCGAACCAGAAGCGCAGCGCGCCGCTCAGGATGTACGTGAGCTGCTCGTTGTCGTGCGAGTGGCGCGGCACCTCCTCGCCGCTCTCGAAATACACGTGCGCGATCATCATGCGCTCGCCGGTGATGAGCTTGCGGCTCAGCCCCTTCTTGAGCTGCTCCGCCGGCATGGCGTCCCAGTTGTAGTGGCGGACCAGCTCCGCGGTGGGCGTTTTCATGCGGATTCCTTAGGAGGTTGCGGTGAATCTCGCATCCACCGGCACGTCATAGCCGGTTGCGAGCCTGTTGCTTTCGTTGGCGAGCCCGATGACGGCCATCAGCTCCGAGAGCTGCTGTTCGGTCATGCCCTTGGCGCGCGCGGCGGCGCCGTGGGAGGCGATGCAATAGCGGCAGCCGTTGGTGACGCTCACCGCCAGGTACACCATTTCCTTGGTGAGGGGGTCGATAGCGCCGGGCCCCATGACCTGCTTGATGTTGCTCCACATGCGGCGCAGGGCCGGCGGATCGTGGGCGAGAACCTTCCAGAAGTTGTTGACCCAATCTACCTTGCGCGTGGCCATGATGTCGTCGTAGACGGCGCGCACCTCGGCGGAGGCGGCGGCGTATTCGATGGGTTGCCGTGCCGTACTCATCGGGGCACGATCGCCACGACGCGCGCCGGGAAGCCGGTGCCGTCGGCGGGCTTCGGGAAGGTCACCATCACCAGCGCGCCGGCATCCGGCACCTTGTCGAGGTGCGCCAGCATCTCGATCTGATAGTGGTTGGTGCCGAGCACGTACGACTCCATCGAATAGTCGTTCTTCGAGGCGAGGATGCCGCCGTCGGTATCCGTCGTCTCATGGCCGGTCGCGGTGACGTGACGCTGCTCGTAAAGGAACTTCAACACCGGCATGCTCCAGGCCGGATAGTGGCCGACACCCTTGGCGTCGACATTCTCCATCGCCGCCTGGTTGGGCCAGCGCTTCGACCAGTCGGTGCGCATGGCGACGAACGCATGCGCCGGGATGCGCCCGTGGCGGCGCTCCCAGCTCTGGACGTCCTGCATGGTGAGCATGTAGTCCGGGTTGCGGGCCACCTCCCGGTGCACATCGATCACCACCAGTGGCAGCAGCATCTCGCTGGGCGCGATCTGGTCTATGGTGCGCAAGCCCGGTATGGAAGTGAGCCGGCGCGTCCACATGGGTGCCCCACTGGCCGACGTGGCAGTAGCGGTCGACATGAAAGCCATCCTTGGGGATGGTGTAGAGCGCCGTGACCGTCATGGCCCCGAAGCCTCGCCAATGCGGCGTGTTGGGTCCAAAGGTGTGCGTCAGGTCGACGTAACGGGCGCCGGCGAGCGAGTGCTCGTAAACCGACCACAGCCCCACTGCATCCTCCTGCGGTGCCGCGGCGTATGCCGCGCACGGGCCGACGAGTGAAGCGCAAGCGAGCGCCGTTGCGATCAGCGGGATTCTCAGGTTCATTCAAAGTCTCCTACTGGAACTTGTAGGTCCACTGCGTGCCGATCGTCATCGGCTGCAGCGTCGAGATACGGGTCAGCGGTCCAACGTTGAAGCTGAAGCTCGTGTTGTTGGCCGTCACCCAGGGTACCTTGTTCGTGAGATTGGTGACGAACAGCGAGCCGCTCCAGCGCGCGGCCGCTACGCCGATGCGGAAGTTGGCCATGGCGTAGCCGGGAAGCTGGATCACCGAATACGCCTCGTCCCAGGACGAGCCGGTATACGTCCCGTCCAGGCGCGCGGTCAAGGTCAGATCTCCGATCGGCCGCGCGTACTCGATCGCGGCGCTGCCGCTTTCCTTCGGCACGTTGAGGATGGGCACGCTGCTGCAGGAGCCGCCGACCGTGCAGGAGGGGAAGCTGTAGCCCGCGTTCGCGAGCGAGCTCTCATACCCCGGACTGACGCTCGTGATATCGGCCCGGGTGTATGTGCCGGACAGGTAGAACGTCCAGGCATCGGTGAGCTTCGCGGCGAGATCGATCTCGGGTCCATAGCTACGGCCATCGCCGGCGTTGGTCGTGTACTCCGTACCGCAGGAGAGCAGCGCCGTCTGCTGCACCTTGTCCCACTTGATGTAGTAGACGTCAGCATTCAGCCTGATGCGGTTCTGGTCGAGCATCGCCTTCTCGCCGGCCTCGTAGTCCCACACCGTATCGGAATCGAATGATTCCGGGCCGCCCAGCGGGCAGGCGACCGGCGGTATCGTCATATTGGCGCCGCCGGGGCGGAAACCTTTCGACGCCGAAAGGTAGGTCGTCAGGTTGTGATTCGGCATCCAGGCGATATCGGCGCGCGGGATCACCCCGCTCGCGGAAGCGAAGTTGCCGGGCGGGTTCGCCTCCGGCGCCGCCTGTGGCGTGAAGAAATAACCCCACTCGTTGTTGAACGCCGAAGTGTCATAGCGGAACCAGCGCAACCCTCCCTCGACCTTGAAGGTGGGCATGAATTGCCACGAGGCATCGGCGAAGATCGCCTTCTGGGTGATCTCGTAGAGATTGTCGATGCCGAATGTCAGCCCCGTGGGGTTGTTCATCGGCGGTGAGAGCGTCTGCGAGAGCTGCGCGATGTAGGGCGCGTTCTGCTGCTCCACGAAGGCTGAATTCAGCGAGCTGTAGAAGAGCCCCGTGGCCCAGTGCAGCGTGTCGCTGCCGGTCGAATTCAGGCGCAGCTCCTCGCTGATCTGGTGCTCCGGCTCCGCCTCGTAGATGGGCGTATCGATGTATGTCGGCATGCCGATCGCGGCCATTTCCGCCGGCGATACCAGGAACGACTCCAGGGTCCAGGAGGTCGCCTCGGAGGCATCCTGGATCTGCCACGAGCGGCGGTCGAAATAGCCGGTGGCGCTGGTGAGGTCGGCGAAGCCGAGATTGGCCACCACGGTCGCCGAGAACACGCTCACGCGATCGTGCAGCTCCTCAGCGATCGGGTACGGCTGGTAGTGCGTCTGGTACGCATCTCCCGGGGGCAGATCGAACTCGTCGTAGCCGCCCAGCTTGGTGAGCTGGCCGAGCGCCAGCAGGCTGATGTGCAGGTTTTCGTTCGGCTGAATGAGAGCTTCGACGCGTCCGGAGAGCTCCTGCTCGATATTGACGTCGGGGACGACCTTCTGAACCGGCGCGTCCAACACATTGCCGCGGGTGTACGGCGGTCCATCTGGCGCCAACACGTCCGCCGGGAACGGGTTCAGTACCGTGCGGCTTATCCAACCGCTGCGGTAATCGTCGGAGATCACTCCGCGCACCGCCCAGTAATCACTGTTGGAGTAATTGAACATGCCGTCGGCGCTGCCGTTCGCCCGCCCGCCGTCCGTGTGCGAAAGCGTTGCGTCCGTGGAGCCGCTGATGTTGTTGACCAGCGGCTGATTCGGAATCAGCTTGATGGTGCCGCCCATGGAGCTCGCGCCGTAGAGCGTACCCTGCGGCCCGCGCAACACTTCGACACGGTCGAGGTCGTACAGATCCGGGTCGATGACCACTTTGCCGATCTGTCCCATGGCCGGCGGTGACAGCGGGATATCGCCGAGATAGAAGCCGACGGTCGGTGAGTTACCGCCGTTGGAGGCGATGCCGCGGGCCTCGAACTCGGTCTGGTCCGGGCCGGCGCTGCGCATCGAGAGGCCCGGTACGTCGCGGGCCACCGCCTCGAGCGAATTGATGCCCCGGGCTCTCGAGCTCGCGCGCCGGTCACCGCAGAGATGCTGATGGGCGTGCTCTGGGCCGTGGAAGTGTAGGTCTCGGCCGTTACCACGACCTGTTGCAGCGTGGTATCGCTGTCCGAGGACGATGTTGTCGCCGTCGTAGCCGGAGCCGCCGGCTGTGCGGGCTCGTCCGCAACGGCCAGGCTGCTGGCAAGCGTCGCGCACAGTGCGATGAGGACGCATATCTTCGGATCGCCGAACGGATTCTTCTTCAGCACGGGTTTTCCCCTTATGGTGTTTATGGCGCGCACCACCCCTCCGCGATCGCCGTGGCCGCTACCGTGACTACCCCTCCTGCTGAAATCCTAGTGCCAGGGCAATCGAATGTGCTTTCAAAGGAAGTACCCGGGGGCGCGTTTCTAAAAAGGATCTTCTGTAACTTAGCTGTTTCGTGGTAAATACTTCGATGAGCCCACGAACCCGGTGAACCGCATATGGCCGATCCGATCGCTTCCGCAGCCACCATCCCGGTCGCGCCGCACCGGCTCGACGACATCGACCAGCGGATCCTCGCGGAGCTCTCCCGCGACGGCAGACTCTCCAATACCGACCTGGCGCGCCGCATCGGGCTCTCCGCGTCCGCCTGCTGGACTCGAGTGCGGGCCCTGGAGGAGAGCGGCATCATCAAGGGCTATACGGCCATCATCGATCGCGCCGCCATCGGCTTTCCCGAGACCGTCGTCGTCGAGGTGACGGTCGACAAGCAGAAGCAGCACCGGCGACGTGCTGGAAGGCTTCGAGGCCGCCATAGAGCGCATGCCCCAGGTCATCGAGGCCTCGCTGGTCGCGGGAGACTTCGACTATTACCTGCGGGTCGCCGCCTCGAGCACGGCCGACTACGAGCACTTCCTGCGCGAAAAGCTCTACCGTGTTCCAGGCGTGAGACAGGCGCGCTCGATCTTCATTCTGCGGGAGATCGCGCGGCCGCTGATCTTGTAGCCGGCCCGGGAGTTGGTAGCATGACGCCGGCGCGCGCCACGCCGCCGATCGCCCGGGAGAGCACGATGATCAAAGTAAGTGTGATGTACCCGAACAAGCCCGGGGCGCGGTTCGACCACGCGTACTACCGCGACCGGCACATGCCATTGGTGAAGAAGCTGATGGGAGACAAGTGCAGGTACTACACGGTCGACAAGGGCGTCGCCGGCGAAGCGCCCGGCAAACCGCCCACCTACATCGCCATGTGCCACATCTTCTGCGACTCGGCCGAGGCGTTTCAGGCCGGCTTCGGGCCGCACGCCGGCGAGATCCTCGGCGACATTCCCAACTACACGGACCTGTCGCCGGTGCTGCAGATCAGCGAAGTGGTGGTCGAGAAGAGCTGAGCGCTCACGACTGCGACAGCAGCAGGCTGCAGCAGGTCACGGCGCCTTCGGCCTTTTCCGTCTCGGACATCGCCACCGTGTGCACGCGGACCCCGTGCCGTCGCAGGATTTCGGCGGTGCGCGGATACGAGTTGGAATAGATCACGTCCGTACCCAGCATGAGTGCGTTGGCACCGGACGGCTCCGACTCGTCCACTTCGATGAAGCGCACTCCGGGAAACTGCTTCCGATCGACGTATCGGGAGTTGATCAGCAGCTCGTCGGCCGCTCACCTGCGTGACCGCCGACTTGAGATGCAGGCATCCCTGCAGCTCGGCGGGCAACACGCGGTAGCCGAAGGGGCGCAGCGCGGCGCCCAGCTGCTCGATTGCCGCTCGCATTGCTGCGGCTCGAGGTCCCTACATACAGTGTGCGTCCCGACACGCAGCACGTCACCGCCATCCAGCGTGCCAGGGCTCTCGATGCGGACCAGCTCCCGATATTTTCCGAGCGCGGCCGCAATCGACGCGGTTTCCGCTCTGCGTGACGGCTGCGCCGGGACGGGTGATGACCGCCACTTCATCGAGGACGATGGCGGTGTCTTCCACGAATACGGAATCGGGAAGCTCGGGCTCCTCGGCAGGGTCTCGATCCGGCAGCCGAGACTGCGCAGCGCCTGTTCGTAACCATGATGCTGCTCCCGGGCGCGCGCAACGTCGATGGCGGTGCGCTGCAGATGGGTGAGCTCACAGCGCATCATTGCGGCGCTGATCCTGCGAGTCACGGCGAGGAGCGCACTCATATCAATGGGGGAGGATATCAGGTAAGGTCGGCCGCTCAGCATTTTGCCGTTCAAGAACTAGAAAGCACAGCATGCAATCCGCTGGCGAACCCCGTCGCAGCCTCGGTCGTCGTTGCAACCACCTCGATAGTGATCGGCAACATGGTGGGGTCCGGGGTCTTCCTGCTGCCCGCTTCGTTGGCGGCATACGGCGTTTACAGTCTTTGGGGATGGGTGATAAGCACCGTGGGCGCTCTGCTGCTCGCCCGGGTGTTCTGCAGACTCTCGCACCGCGTGCCTCTGGCAGGGCGGCCCCTACGCTTATCCACGGGAAGTCTTCGGTGATTTCGCGGGATTTCTGCTGGCGTGGATGTATTGGGTGAGCATTGCGGCGTCCGTCGCGGGTATCGCCGCTGCTTTCGTGAGCTATCTGGCGACTTTCGTGCCGTCGCTCGGCACCAGTCGGCTGGGCAGGCGTGGGCGCCGCGCTCGCCGCGACATGGCTCCTGACAGGGGTCAGCATACTCGGCGTGCGCGCTGCCGGACGGCTGCAGGTCATCACGGTGATCCTGAAAACGGCGCCGCTGCTCGTGTTTGCCCTGTGGGGAATCTTCTACTTCAATCCGCATTTGCTCACCGCTCATGGTGTGGGCATGTCCGCGCCCGCGGCCATCAACGAGAGCGCCGCGCTGGCGATGTGGGCGTTCCTCGGCCTCGAATGCGCCACCATTCCGGCCGATCACGTCAAGGATCCGGAAACGACCATCCCCCGCGCGACCATGTGGGGTACCGGGATCGCGGCTGTTTTGTATATCCTGGGCACGACGGCCGTGATGGGCATCATCCCGGCCGGCTCACTCGTTCATTCCAACGCACCGTTCGCCGACGCCGCCAAGCTTATCTGGGGCGGATGGGCGGGTAACGTCATCGCCTTTGCCGCGATCGTCTCCTGTTTCGGCGCCCTCAACGGCTGGATCCTGATGTCGGGACAGTTCCCGCAGGCAGCGGCGCGCGACCACCTGTTTCCGCTGTGGTTTGCCAGTGAGTCGCGGCGCGGCACGCCGGTTGCGGGCCTGGTTTTCTCCAGCATCGTCGCCACCGTGCTGATCCTCATGAACTACAGCAGCGATCTGGTGACCATGTTCAATGTCATCATCCTGATCGCGATCTTCTTCACGCTGCTGCCGTACATGCTCTGCTCGATGGCGGAGCTGTTGCTCGGCCGCGCCGACAAGGCGCGCGTCCGCAACATCGTCCTGGCTCTCTGGCGTTCGCGTTCTCGTTGTGGGCGACCGCCGGCGCCGGCAAGGACACGCTGTACTGGGGCACTCTGTTGATGCTTGCGGGACTGCCCCTCTACGCCTGGCAGAAATGGCGTCAGCCCGGCACGGCTGCATGACATGATCACCCTGTACCAGCTCCACTGTCGCATTACGTGGAGAAGGTTCGTTGGGCTCTCGATTGCGACGGGGGGTGGGCGCTGGGCGCCGTGCGCTGGCTCGCCGGAAGGAGTATCGACCAACCGGCGATCGCCCTAGAAATCCCCAGCCTTGCCGCGGCGCGCAACGCTCAGCAGTCGGTGGGCCGCTGGCCGCTGTTTTTCGGGCCGCTACGGTATTTGCGCCTGCGGCTGACCTGTCCCTTCAGGCGCACTGCCTACCCAAGTCGAGAGATGGACGATCGGGCTGACTCCTGCGAATGTAAGGCGGAACCTGCACGTTAGCGCGTCCGGCCTCCGCGATCTCCCGAGGCCACCCCAAGGAGATTGCTATGCCCGATAAACGCCTGGCTCTGGTCACCGGAGCCAATCAGGGAGTCGGTTTTCAGGTCGCGAAGGAGCTGGTGGCAAACGGACTCACGGTATTGGTGGGGTCCCGCGACTTCGCACGCGGCGATAAAGCCGCGAAGGAGATTGGCACCGGCGCGGTGGCGCTCCAGCTCGACGTGACGGATCAAGGCTTCGATCGCGGCCGCAGCGGAACGCATCGGCAAGGAGTTCGGCCGGCTCGACCTCCTCATCAACAACGCCGCCATCTCGAATACGCGCAAGGGCAACATGTCCCTCAAGGAATACCTCGAGGTGAGCCGCGCGAGCAACGCTCCTCTCGATGAGGTACGTGCGGTATGGGAGACCAACGTGTTCGGCGTCCTCGCCGTTTATCAGGCGATGCTGCCATTGCTGCGCAAATCGTCTGACGCCCGCATCATCAATGTGTCGAGCGCCGTCGGCTCATTGACGACGAACGCCGACCCGGCTTACCCCAACCATACTTCCTTCGGCCCTGTATATCCCGCGTCCAAGGCAGCTCTCAACGCGATGACGCTTGCCATGATGGTCGAATTGGAATCGACCAAAATCAAAATCAACCTGGTCTCGCCGGGCTTCACCAAAACGAACCTCAACGGGTTCGTGGGCACCCAGTCCCTGGAGGAGGGTTCGCGTGAAATCATGCGGGTCGCGATGCTCGGCCCGGAGGGTCCGTCGGGCACGTACACGCGCTGGGAAAACGCGGCGATTCCTTGGTAACGCAGGCGCTTTAATGCGCCAATGCTCGAGCAGCCGCCGAGTCTTCGTGCTCGAACGCGGGTGCCAGCTCGTTCAGTTCTGTGTCGCTCAGCCCGATGCCGGTGGATGCACCGAGCTCTCTCCATTGCGCAAGCTTCAGTGCAATACCGTGTGCGGCCGCTTCAGCTTCGCTACGCGAGAAGCCGAAGTACGATAAGACCTCTTATTGATGTTCAAGCTCCGGGTAGTGGCGGAAGATTCCTTCCTCATTGAAAGGTATCCGACGGTCGGACTGCAGGTATGCAGCGATCCGCGGACGCTCCTCGACGCCGTGGCGCACGGCCGTCAGGCGCCGATGCCGACGCAAGACTCGCTTCATTGTGCGTGGGAACGCATATTCGAGACCCGTCAAAACCTGAAACAGGGACAGATCGGCGTAAGTCAGCCGTGAGCCGACCAGCCAACCGCGACCCCGCGCATTGCGCGCCAACACCCGCTCGAAGTAGCCGAGATATTTTGGCACGCGGTTGGCGAGGAAGTCCTTGGCACGTCGCCGCGCCTCCGGCTTCTGGTCCTCGTAGTACAGACCGGAGGCCATGGGGTGATGCGTGTCGTGAGCTTCGACGACGAGATCCGCGATCGTGAGCTGCAGTTGATGGGTGTAGAGCCGGCCCTTCTCGCCCTTCGGCGCAAGCCCATGCCGATCGCCGAGAAAGAGCAGAATATTCGCCGTCTGCGCGACAACAAGCCGGCCGGCCTTGAGGAAAGGCGGAGCAAACGGCAGCTCCCCGCGTTTCCGACCGTCAAGAAAACGCATCATCCGCGACACACCGAATCCCTTGCCGCTCTGCCGCGCTACCTCGACGTACTCGCTGCCAGACTCCTCCAGATGCGAGGCGCACGAACTCGCCCCTCCCCTGGATCGTCGGCCAGTAATAGAGCTCGTATCTCATTTCCGGACCCGGCGCGGCAGTGCGACAGCGCTCTTCGCCGCTTGCAGCTCTGCCAGCACGTCATCGAGCGTGCGCAGGCTATTCCGCTCGACCAGTTTGAGCTCATGGCCAGGCGCGCGCGCGCGCCGGAGAAGAGCGGCGACACTCATATCACCTCGGGCCACCGTTTCCATGCGAGATAGCGTGGCGCGAGAAACGCACGCATGTCGCGCCAGCTTTTCCGGAGTGAGCCTTTTCTTGATCCGCGCCTGCTGCGGCGCCCGCGCTACTTCAGCAAGGTTTATCATGATCTATCCTGAAAGCCGCAATGGAGCCGTGTCTCTCCATACTGCAGCAAACCGGGGCATTAACTCAACAGACGTATCGCCTCTGTATCACTGGAGATACCAAGTGCGGCTTCCGGCCCTTATTGCATCTCTCGAGATACATGAATCCCGGAGCCTGTTAGGGCGTGGGCTTGATCGGCGCGCCCGTGGCATTGACGTCGAATTCGATGAGCCAATGGCCGCCGTGCAGACGCCATATCTCCAGATAGGCGCCTCGCTCCACGACTGCCTGTTTGGATGACACGCTATAGGGGCCATAGAAATACGCCAGGTCGCCGGCCTTCTCCGCCTTGACCGTGTCGATGCTCACCTTGACGCCGGACTGCACCAGCTTGTCGAGCTCGGCACGAATGGCCGCGCGGCCGTTGATCGGCGCCTGCCCGGACAGGACGAGTTGCGCGTCGGGAGCATAGAGCGCCGCGACCGCGGCCGAATCCCCGGCGTTGAAATGCTCCTCCCAGGAGCGCTTTTGCGTGAGTGGTAAACCCGGACTTTGGACGGTACAGGCAGTCACGGCGAGAGTAATCGCGACGGCCAGTGCGCGGCGGATCCAATGTTGAGTGTCAGCCGGGAGCCGTCGAATCATGGCGTAGCCCCGAGGTTTTTGGCGCCGACCGGCGCGGGGGCGGGCGATTGCATCTGCCAGGCCTGATCGATGAGATAAGCCTGGATGGCCTGGCCTGCGTCCGCGTCAGCTCATCGTCGAAGCGACCCATGCCATTCGCCTGATCGGCGCCATGCAGCACGATCTCGTAGAAAGCGGGGCTCAAAGCCGGCGCCGTGCGGCGTAGGTCGGGCAGGAGTCCGCGCCCGAACACGTGGCAGCGTGCACAGTATCGGTTGTAAAGCACCTCGCCGCGCGCAATCGCCTGCGGATCGCCGGTACGCGGCGGCAGCGACGGCAGCGCCGGTTCATGGAAAAGTGGCGGCTGCGGCGTCGGGCCGCCGCCGACACGAAATACGATGATCCGGTCGTCATTGCCGAACCGGTACGCGGCGCTGGCCGCCGGAAACGGCTCGTACAGCATGCCGCCGCCGTACCCTCCCGCCACGGCCACGTACTGCACGCCCTTCATCCGATAGCTCATGGGAGCCGCCATGATCGAAGTCCCGACGTCTATCCTTTCGAGGAGCTTGCCGCTATCCGCGGCATAAGCACTGAGATGACCCGCGGCGTCGCCCTGGAACACCAGGTTGCCGCCAGTCGACAGCAGGCCGCCATCCCAGATGCTGTCCGTTTGGTGTTGCCATAGGGTCTTGCCGGTCATCGGCTCGACGGCCCGGATGAAACCACGGCTGACGGGCGGCGGGCCCGCCCCGAGCGAGCTCGCTGAGCGGCGGCAGCGGACCGAACAGACTCGCGAGGTCTGGCGGCGAATAGTCCGCGGGAAGGAAGAACGCCAGGTCGAAGTTGCCCTCGATCAGCCCGGCTCGGCGGCGGGCCGTGTTGACATACACCATCGGGGAGTCGATTACGGGGATGTAGACCAGGCCCGTCCGCGGATCGAACGACATCGGTTGCCAGTTATGCGCTCCGATCGCCCCTGGCCAGATGAGATGCCGGGGCATGGGTCCAATCGAGCGCCGGCCGCGGAACGGGCCGGTGCGTGCGCGGATCGAGCCCCCGGGTCCAGTTGATGTAGCTGAAGCGGTTGCCGCTGAGAAACTCTCCCGTGGCTCGATCGAGTACATACAGGAAGCCGTCCTTGCTCGCCTGCATGATGACCTGCCGCGGACGACCGGCGACGGTCAGCTGCGTCAACACCAACGGGTTGGTGGTATCGTAATCCCATCCTTCCGCCGGAACTTCCTGGTAATACCAGGCCATTCTGCCGCTGTCGGCATGGACCGCCATGATCGAGGCGACATACCGCTCGTCACCGAATTTCCTGGGATCGTTGCCGCCGTGATAGGGCTCGCCGTTGGCCGTGCCGAAATACACGAGGCCGAGCTTGGGGTCGTAATCGAAGTTCCCCCACGCCGCGCCGCCCGCGCCCATCGACCAGTCGTAACCGGAGGGCCACGTCTTGGCGGCGCCACGCAGCTGCGGCTGGTCCTGCGGGCCGAGTTTCGGATCTCGCGGCACGGTGTAGAAGCGCCAGCGAAACGCCCCCGTAGCGAGAGAATAAGCGGAGATGGAGCCCCGATTGCCCTTGAAATCCGAGCCTCCATAGCCGATCACCACGACGTTTCCGGCGACGAGCGGTGCGCCGGTCACGAAGTAGTAAGCGTGCGTTGCGTGCGCGGGCAAGGAGTTTACGCGCCACAGGCGCCGGCCCGTTCGTGCGTCGATCGCGTGCAGGTAGCCGTCCAGACTGGCCACATAGACCCGACCCTTCCAGACAGCCACACCCCGGTTCACCACGTCGCAACACGAATAGCGACCGTAGCCCCCGCGCACGTGAGGATCGTATTTCCACAGCAGCTTTCCGGTTACCGCATCCAGTGCGTAAACGTATCCCCAGGGACCCGAGGTATACATGATGCCGTCGACCACTATCGGCGTGGCTTCGACGCCGCGGCGCAAGCCGAGCGAGTACTGCCAGGCAAAGCCGAGCTGCCCGACATTCCGTTCGTTGATTGCATCGAGCGGTGAGTAGTAGGTTTGCCCCCCGTCCCGGCCGGCTGTGTACCATTCGCCGGGCGCCTGCGATGCGGCGGCGAGCCGGGTGGCATCGACCCATCCTGCCGGCGCGCTGCCCTTGCCGGTCGCCGGAGGTAAAGCCCCCGCGGTCCCCGCCGCGAGCAGGCAAAACGCGGCGGTGAGCGTGCTAGTGCGGCGCTGAGGCATCAGTGCTCTTTCCCCCAGGAAGATTACCGACGCTACCATCGCTATAGAAGGCCGTACGATTTTCCAGGTGCTTTGCGATCTCGGCGCGTGTCAGCCAGGGCTCGCGCCATTGATATTTCGACGCCAGTCCCAGCTGATCGCCAAAGTGGGGAGAATGGGGGTTGCTCGAGTTCCCGTACATCAGCAGCACCTTGGCCCGGAGGGGATGGGAGAATTCCACGATCGCGATGAAAGTATCGCCGCCGACGCCTTGGAATTCCCGTCCCTTCCAGGGTGCATACTGAACGACGCGAAACACTCCAAGGTCATCACCCGTTGCGCCGTTGCCCGGAAAATCGAACGTTCCGCGGTGAAGGCGGTTCAACTGCCCCCAGGGCACGTCCAGCCGCCCCGCGATTTGCCGCAGTCTGACGGCCGCCGTCCCCAGTGCCCGCACGGCCTTATCCGGATCTTTGAGGCCGCGGGGAGTACCCAGCGGATCCCGGACACTGAACGGCACCTTGAAAATGTCGGAGACGTTGCCCTGTTTAGTCAGCTGCAGCATCCAAATGAAGAACAGCTCCGCCCCTCTGCTATCCGAATCGAAGCTCCGGTCCCACTTCTGCAGGACATCGGCGCCTTCCTTGGCATTCTGATCGTTGGATTGCCTCGCCGCGGCTATGAGGTCATCGAGAACCCGATCAGACAGCCCCGCATGTGTCACCAGCTTGTCGGCAAGTACCTGGTCGAAAGAAAGTTTCGGCCGCTGCGTCATCATGCGCAGGCCCTGCTGCTCCCGCAGATTTGGCCACCCCTCGGCCAGTGCCGGCGGCGGAGCCATGTACGCCGGATAGTTCGCGGGGCTCAGCAATGGCTGCGTCATATACCATGGCGCGCTGTTGGAGTTCTGCACCCAGCCGGACGGCGGGTCGATCACCTGCGGCAGGTCAGCATAAGGAAGCATCCGATTCCAGACGAGCGATGATGTATCACCCCTGACCGGCGCCGCCCAGAATGCCCAGTCGCCCTTCGGACGCACTGGCACCAACCCGAGATACTTGACCATGATGTGGCCGCTGCTATCGGCGTACATCACGTTGAACATCGGCAGCTGCATACGTTTCAACGCGGCCTGGAACTGCGCGAGGTCGCGCGCCCGGCCCATGTCCCAGAATTCTTCGAGCACTCCGGGATATGACCCCGCCTGCAGGCCCGCCATGCGTATCGCGATCGGTTTGCCGTCCATTGCAACCACGGGGCCCTGAACCGCGTGCCGCACCGTCAACGGAATCTCTTTCAGGCTGCCGTCGGCCTGCTTCACCCTGATCGTCTCATGCTCGGTTTCGTAAGATCGCTGCCGGCCATCGAATCTGTAGCCGCTTCCGTCCGGCCTAAGGGCGTACAGCGTGCAGCCGTCGGTAGTATCGACCGATAGCGTCCATCCATGAGAATCATTGAAGGACCCCGTGGACAACACCGGCCACCCAACAGGCGTGCTCCCATATACAGAGTATCCCGGAGCCGTGATCTGCGCCTCATAGAACGACACTTCGTCCGTCCACGGCAAATGGTCGTTCGACAACATCATGGCGTGACCGTTCGTCGAGTGCGCCGGTCCAATGGCCCATATATTCGTGCCGAAGCTTCCGCTGGACTTGCCCGACCGCGGATCCGCCCATGCGTCGCCCGAGGAGGCCAGCGGAATCGCGGGCGGCAGCGCACTGGAGCAGTTGGTGATCGCGTCAACGAAAGAGTAGAAGGCACGCGTGGTGTTGGCGAGAATGTCCGCCGCGGTGACCGGCAGAACCGCCTTGCCCGCGATATTCAGCCCATTGGGATTTTCCCGGGCATATTGATTGACCCCGGCGGCGAATGCCTCCAGGTAGCGACGGAATGCGGGGCTCTGCTGCCCCAGCCACCGCTGCGCGACGCCGTACGTGTCCATCGTTCTGACCGCCCGGTCCGAGTCCGCGTAAGCCGGTCCGTAGAACTCGGCGCCGCGACCGCGAGCCTCGGCGAATAGTCGCAGCAGGAGGTCGCCGTGACTTTCCATCTGCGCATAACCGAAGGCCTGGAAAGCGGCTTCGTCTGTTTTCGCGTAAATGTGGGGGACGCCCCAGGAGTCCCAGAGGATTTCCGCAGCCTGAAGTTGTTTCGGCTGCGGCGCCCCGGCGCTCACGAACGCGGTCGGCGCCATTAATAGAACGAACATCGCGACGTATCGTTTCATGCGTTATTTCTCTCTGAACGGATCCGGCCGGTCTGATGCGGTATCTTTTTGGGATTGCGCGCAATTCGGATTGGTTGCGGTTTCAAGCCCAGCGCGGCATCGAGCGCCGCGTATGTGACGGGCCCATTCAGCGACCCGCTGTCAGTCCAATCGCAGTTGCTCATCCAGACGACCGCCACTCCCCGCTCAGGGAGCAGAGCCAGGTCGCTGAGAAAGCCGGTGTCACCTCCGCTGTGAGTCACCATCAAATTGCCACGATGGTTCTTGAAGAACCACCCGAGCCCGACGCGCGCTCCGGCGCCGCCCGCAACATCATCCAGCGCTCGCGCGGATTTCCACATTGCGTCGTAGGTTTTGGCGCGCAGAATCCGCCTTCCCTGCAGTTCCCCGCGATTCAGGTTCGCGACAGCCCAACGGGTCATGTCCTTTGCGCTCGAGATGAGTCCGGAGCTGGGTGAGTGTGCCCGATTGTAGGGATACACCCTGCTCGCCGCTGGATTTCCCTCAGAATCCAGCACGTGCCCCAGAACCAGACGCCTGCGATCGGCCTTACGGACCAACAGCGTGCTTTTGGTCATCCCGAGCGGCCCGAGAATGTGATCGTATACGTAATCGTCATACGTCTTCCCCGATGCCTTGAAGACGAGATCGCCGAGTATGTCGTAGCCAATATTGCTGTACCGGAACGCGGTGCCGGGCTTGAACGCCAACGGCAGATCACCGAGGCCTCGCACGTAGCGCTCCAGCGCTCCATCGTCGTCATGCGGGTCACCCCAGTGATAATTCGTCACGTCCGGTAGACCCGATGTGTGCGTCAGCAGCCGGCGAACGGTCACCATATCCTTATATCTGCCACGCACCTCGAAGTACGGCAGGTACGCGGTGACGGGGGCGTCGAGAGCGATTTTCCGCCGCTGCGACAACTGCATGACGGCCGTGGCGGTGAATGGCTTCGTGACCGATGCCATGTGGAAAAGAGAGCGGTTCGTGACCGGCTTGGAGTTCTCCGAATCGGTCACGCCGGAGCTGAATGAATACGCGACTCGAGGTTGCTCCAGCACGACCATCGTAAAGCCCGGCACGCGGTATTTCCGAATGAACTCCTCGAGTACCGGCTGCAGCTGCGCCCGGTAGCGATTGTCGGACGCGCTGCGTGAGCCGGATGCGGATACGACCATCGGGGAGTCAAGCCCCTGAGAGCGACTGCTGCTGCAGTGCCAGGGAAGCGCCGAAGGTGGGAGGCCTGCGGACTCTCGTGGCCTGCTCGAACGAATGCGCCATTCTGATCAGCGGGCCTTCGGTCCATGCGCGGCCGAAAAACGATAGTCCGACCGGCAAGCCGAAGATGAAGCCCATCGGGACATTGATGTTCGGATAGCCGGCCACGGCTGCGAGTGGAAACACTCCCGCGGGATCGTGATCGCCATCCACCGGATCGGTCAGCCATGCCGGACCCGTGGTAGGTCCGATCAACGCGTCCAGGCGATGCCTGTCCATCACCGCATCGATGCCTTCTTTGCGTGCGAGGCGGCGGCTTCTGATGAGGGCATCACGGTAGGCCTTTTCCGTGCGCAGACCCTTCTGCTGCGCCTTCAAAAAAATATCCTGGCCGAAGTAAGGCATCTCGGCTTCCCGGTTGCGCTCGTTGAACTCGATGATGTCGGCGAGCGAATGGACGGGAACGTTGGGCCCGCACCCGGCGAGATAGGCATTCAGGTCGGCCTTGAAATCATAGAGCAGGACTTCGAACTCCGATTCGCCGAGCATTCCGAGCGACTTGATCTCGATCGGGTCCACCAGCGTCGCGCCTTCCTGCTGCACGGCGCGAATTGCGTCATCGAAAAGGCGCTGAATGGCCTCGTCGCCTCCTGAATTGCCGCCGGCGGCGCTGAGCTCGAATGAATTCCTGACGACCCCGATGCGGGCGCCGCGAAGGCCGTCTGGAGTCAGAAACGAGGCATAGGGCGCGTGTGAGCGGCCCGTCGAGCCTCGAGTCGCGGGATCATCCGGGTCCATGCCGGCGAGCTCACCAAGCAAAACCGCGGCATCGGCAACGGTGCGGCACAGCGGTCCCGGTGTATCCTGGTTGTGCGAGATCGGTATGATGCCGGCGCGGCTGACGAGCCCGACGGTGGGCTTGATTCCAACGATACCGTTCGCTGATGCAGGCCCGACTATGGAGCCGTCCGTCTCCGTACCGACGGCGACGGCGCACATATTGGCCGCCACCGCCGCAGCGGAACCCGAGCTCGAGCCATTGGGATTACGGTCGAGAGCATAGGGATTGCGCGTCTGCCCGCCGCGCCCGCTCCAACCGCTGGAAGAATACGACGAGCGAAAGTCCGCCCATTCGCTCAGGTTTGCCTTCCCCAGGATCACTGCACCACGATTGCGCAGCCGGCTTACGATGCCGGCATCCTTGCGGGGAGTGAAGCCGGCAAGTGCGAGCGAGCCGGCCGTGGTCGCCATCCGGTCGGCGCTGCCCATATTGTCCTTGAGCAATACCGGGACGCCATGCAGCGGGCCGCGCGGACCCTTCTGTCTTCGCTCTGCGTCGAGCGCATCCGCAATCGCGAGCGCATCGGGGTTCAATTCGATTACCGCGTTGACTGCCGGTCCCCGTTGGTCTATCTCCGCGATTCGCGCCAGATATTTCTCGACGAGCATGCGAGCGGTGAATTCTCCCGTTGCCAGCCGCTGCTGCAGCTCCGTGATGGTCACTTCAGCAAGGTCAAACGACTTTACCCGGGCCGACGCGACGCTCCCCGCACCGTCTACACGCGCGAGCGCAAAGGAGGTGGTTGCTGCGCTGAGGCCACTTTGGAGAAAACCGCGGCGATTGAGCATACGAGTGGCTTCTTCCCCTTGAACGAATTTTAAGTCACACGTATAGTCTATATAGTGCATTCGTATTGTTTTGTAAATAGGGCGACAAAGATCGCAGCTTGCTTACGCATGGCCCCTCGGTCATCCTTGCCGGCAGGGCTCGAGGCAATTCAATGACTCCACATCGATCAGCGCCGCGGACGGCGGTTCCGGTTCGCGTTGTGGCGGCAGTTGTAGTCGGCAACGCGCTCGAGTTCTACGACTTTCTGACCTACGCGTTCTTCGCTGTATACATAGGTCGGGCTTTTTTTCCGGCTGCCTCTGCCGCGACGAGTCTATTGGAATCTCTCGCCACGTTCGGCGTCGGCTTCGTCACGCGGCCGATTGGCGGCTGGGTGATAGGAAGGATGGGCGATCGGGCGGGTCGTAAACCCGCGATGATCCTTTCGTTCTCGCTCATGGGTGTTGCGATCGCGGGGCTCGCCTTGACACCGCCGCGGTCGATGATAGGTATCGCCGCGCCGATACTCGTGATCCTGTTTCGAATGTTGCAGGGCTTTGCCGTCGGCGGCGAAGTCGGTCCAACGACGGCGTTCCTGCTCGAGGTGGCTCCTCCTGAGAGGCGCGGGTTCTATACCGCGTTCCAGTTCTGGACTCAGGATCTGGCCGTGGTGACCGCGGGTCTGGTCGGCTTCGCACTCGCGAATATTTTCACCGAGCAGGGACTTCAGAGCTTTGGGTGGCGCATTGCCTTTCTTGCCGGCACCGTCATCGTCCCCTTTGGGCTCAGGTTACGACTCACGCTGCCGGAGACTTTTCGCCGCGAGGGCAACGCTGCCGAGCCCATCTCGGCGCGGCCCTATCTGTGGGTCGCCTTTCTCGGTCTGGTGCTGCTCTCGAGTGGAACCATCGGGGGTTACATCACCGAGTATATGACCACTTATGCCATCGCGACGTTGCACATGCACGCGAATGTAGCATTTGCGGCCACGGCCGTCGTTGGGTTATGTGGATTGACGCTTGATCTCGTGAGCGGCGCGCTTTCCGACGTCGTGGGCCGAAAGCCGATGATGGTCATACCCGGCACCCTCCTCCTGCTGGCAATACTTCCGGTTTTTCACGCCATGGCGCATTACCGCACGCCGGCCGTGTTCCTGGGGGGTACCGCGCTGCTGTCCAGTCTGATAGCACTCTCGGCCGGCCCCACCGTAATCTGGTTGACTGAGTCTTTTCCGGCCGCCATCCGCTCCAGTGGCGTGGCGATGGTCTACGCAGGTTCACTGGCGCTGTTTGGCAGTACCACTCAATACTTCGTCACCTGGCTGATCAAGGTAACCGGGAATCCGCAGGCACCTGCCTGGTGTTGGACCGCCGCATCGGTAGTCGGTCTGGTCGCCATGATTGCCACGCGGGAATCGGCTCCGCGCAGGACGGCAAGGCTCGCGGATCTTCCGGCCCCTACGCGCGGCTCTCTGAATGACGCTGGGACACCACCGGCAGGGTGATGTAGGAAGCGGCGTCGCGTGAATGATGCACCGTGTTGCGCGCTACGACGATCCTGGTCTCCGAGAAATTGTCTCTGCCGGTGTTGAGATTGCGGTCGTAACGGGGGAAATTGGAGCTCGACACCTCCACGCGGATTCGATGTCCCACATCGAAGAAGTTGCTGCTGGCATCGAGACTGATGTCGATCGAATAGACCTTGCCGGGCTTCATCAGTACGCTTTTGCCAAAGCCCTCGCGATATCGGGCTCGTAGAATCCCGTCCTGGACATTGAAGGCGCGTCCGTCCGGATAGACGTCGACCAGCTTCACTGTGAAATCGGTGTCCGGCGCCGATGAGCTCACATAAAGTCTCGCAGTGATCGGACCGGTTACTTCGACGCCCGCCCGCAACGGCGCAGTCGAGTAGACCAGAACATCGTTGCGCGCCTCGGTCTCTTGCTGATCGAAAAACCCCGCCGCAAGGCCGGCGCCCGTGCCCGTCGGCACCGGTGTCCGCGGGTCATATGTATAGGCGTCAGCCGGTTCCCCGCTCGTGGGGGCCCGCAGCGACAACTCTCCGTCACCGCAGCGAGAATTCGCTTTACCTGCGCTGTGGAGGAAGTAACGCCGAGGACGCGTCCCGGGCGGGGGCCAGGATTCCGTCTGCCGCCATTCGTTCCTCCCCATGAGGTAGTACTGGACATGCGGCATGCGCGTGACGTCGTTCTGCTCGCCCTTGAGCCAATGCGCATACCAGCGCAGATAAATCGACCAGAAATCCTTGCGTGCATCTCCGAGATCGCGTGCGCCGACGAGCGTCGGTGCGGTAACGGCCTCGCACTGGCAGTGCGCCGAGGGCGAAATGATGACGAACTGGTTCGACGCCGACCGCTGCGAGAGCGAGTGGGTGCGAAAGAAGTCGAATTCGAGCAGGGTCTCATTCACGCCGAAATCGGCCCAGGAATTCACGAACAGAGCCGGCACGTCGACCTTCTCGTCGCCCCGGAGGTACGGAAATTGGCTCCACCAGGGATCCGTGAGACCGTGAGCGAGAATGGATTCCCAGTCGGTGTAAGTCAGGCCGACGCGCTCCATCATGGCACTGACCGGAAGAGTCCAGAGCAGACGATCGATCTCCGCGCCGGCTACCGGAGGTGTCGGCCTGCCGCTGAAGTGCTCCGCTATCCGTGACACCTGGCTTTGCGGAACCCATGCGGGCGGCCCCCAGAAGATCTTGCTGCCGTTGTTGATCATCCAATCTGCAGCCGCGGCGAGCTGCAGAGCGCCGCCCTTGAATGCGCCGAAGTAGCGATATCTGTTTCCCGCGGCTCCGATGGAGCTGCCCGACGCCTGCGGCACCATCGCGGCCAGGGCGGCCGGGCGTGTTGGGGCCAACCACACCTGCGCATCGCCGCGATCAGAGCAGCCGTACGTCCCGATCCTGCCGCTCGACCAGTCCTGCTTCGCCAGCCATTCGATCGTGTCGTATCCATCGACGTCTTCCTTGATTGCGAGCGTATATTCGCCCTTGCGAAAGAAAGCGGCCCCGCTTGTCCTGAATGGCCACCACGTAGCCGTTGCTCGCGAACATCCGCACGACCTCGCCCCGCGAGGCCTCCGAACGCCACTCGAGTTTGCCGTATGGGGTTCTGATGAGGATCGCCGCAAGTTTCGCCGCCGCTCCGGTCGGGAAGTAAAGGTCCGTTGCAAGGCACACGCCGTCCCTCATCGGAACGAATATGTTTTCCGTGAGCTTTACGCTATGAGGCCCCACCGGGAGCGGATAGGCTCGACCAGCGGGAGGCGAGGCGCGACCGGCGCGGTCACCGCGCTCGTCTATCTGTCTTGACGAGATAGAGGCAGTTCTGAATCACGTAGCGACGCACCGCCTTGAGGGACTTCGCCCACGGGCGCTGGTAACCGACGAACACGACCAGGCCCTCCACTGAGCCCACGATCGTTACGGCCATATCCTTCACTTCGGTGCGGGTAAGGGTCGGATTGATCTCGCTGATGATCTTCTGCAGGTACACCATTCCGGTTTCATACATCTCTTGCATGAGCTGCGCTGCGACTTTGTCGTGATTCGACAGAGCCCAGAACTCCGGATAGAACTTTCCCTTGTCCTCGATCGGAAAGGCATCGAATATGCAATCGATATAGGCGATGAGCTTGGCTTCCGGTGAGCTCTTCGGATTCTCCAGGATGGTGGTGAAGCTCTCGAAGAAGCCGTGCACCGTGTAATTCAGCAGATCCTTGAGCAGCCGATCCTTGTCCGAGTAGTAATACTGAAGGTTGCCGACCGTCGTGGCTGCGGCAGCCGCGATATTCCGCATCGTGAGCCCGGGGTACCCTTTCTTGACGAGGATGTCCTTGGCAGCGTTCAGGATCATTTCGACCCGTTCCTGGCCTTTCGGATATCGCGCCGTTCCAGGTCGGTGCAGGCGCTGTCTGATCACGTTGCTCATGGGTCGCCAGGCAGTTTAGCACGGGCGAGCATGCTACAGCGTCCCCCGCGCATCGATGGGCCAGATGTCGACCAATCGGTCGCCACGCACGCAGTGATAGAAGTCGTGGAGGTTCACCGTGGGATCACAGTGCGGTGTCACGAAGTCGACTATGGAGCCGAGCCGCATCCTTTTCCTGCGCGCCGGGAACCGTAACATCCCGAATTCGTCGCCGTAGAATTCAAATGTCGAACGTCGCGGCGCCCCACGACCGGGGACCGGTAGAGGGCCGTCCAGTGAGAAACTCTTGAAGCCGGCATCCAGGGTTGCGGCACCCGGATGATTGTTGCTGAGTACCATGCTCTGCACGAACAGAGACGTGCGAAACGGACGCCTTTTCGAAGGGAACAGCTCCACATCGTTGTACTGCAGATCCATGAAGACGTAGGAGCCCGCCTGCAATTCCGTGAATAGATTGCAGGCCGAATCGATGTAGAACGACCCGGTCCCGCCTCCGGATACGACCTGCGGCGTGAATCCCCGCCTGGCGAGCATCTCGAGGAGCTTCTCGAGTTGGTGAAGCTCCTTGCTCGTATATCCGGGTCGCGCCGCGAGTGTGCCGGGATGTGCTGAATCATTCCCGAATAACACTGCAAACCGAGAAACTCCAGAGAACCCGGATAGCTGCAGCCTGGCCGCGATTTTTGCGGCTTGCCTGATGTCCGAGACGCCGGTTCGCTTCATTCCGACGTCCACATCCAGCAGGACCCTCACGGTCCGCCCCTCCTCGCCGCATGCGCGTCTCCAACGCTTGCACGCCCTCGAGGCTGTCGACGACGACGATGAGCCCCCGCGCAATCGCCGCGAGACGCGCAACGGCGTCGAGCTTGGCTTCCCCGGCGATGGGTGATGTGATGAGGATGTCGCCGATTCCGGCGCTGATCATCGCCGCAGCCTCGCGTACGGTGGCCACGGAAATCCCGACTGCACCTGCCTCGAGTTGCTTGCGAGCGACCGTGCTGCTCTTGTGAGTCTTCGCGTGCGGTCGCAGCAGCTTCCCGGCCTTGCGGCACAACTCGGACATGGAGCGAACGTTGTGCTCGAAAGCGTCGAGATCCAGGAGAGCGCAGGCGTCCAGAGGCTGCCCCGTATCCTTCGCTTCCCGATCAGGCGAAGCATTGGGACCGAGCGCCGCACGCGACGCACGGCTGGCCCGTGCCGCTTACGCATGATCCCGCATTATCAAGGTCAGAAGATCTCCTTGATGTTGATCCCCATCGTGCGTGGCCGGATCGTATAGACCCCGAGATCAGGACTTTCGAAGTACTCCGACGCTCAATCGCGGCCGCGAATTCGTTGCGTTTTCCATGAACAGCGCGACATCCCAGCCATTGTGCCGAACGCCGAACCGGAGATTCGTGACGCTGTATCCCGGCTGGTGGTAGGCATAATCGAGCTCCGGCGTACCGAACTGATAACCCGATATCATCGGGCCCGTGTACTGATGATCCGCGTGAGCGTAACCATCATAGCCGGCGCGCAGGGACCGCGTATAGGTGATCGCCGAGGATGCATGCCATTTTGCTACGTCCAGAACCGGATCACCCGGGAACGGCCCCGACCGTCGCCGCATTACCGGTGAGGTAAGCATTCGACATGCTGGTGGAGACGTTGAGCTCGAGCCCGTCGAGCGGCATCGCGGACACCTCGAGCTCGAAGCCCACGCTCCTGGCGCTGCCGCTATTGACGGTCGTGCTGTATCCGCAATTCCCCAGATTCAGGTTCTGCTGGATATTGTTCCAATCCATCTCGTATCCGGCCCCGTTCACGATGAGCCGCTGATCCGCGAAGGATGTCTTGAATCCGATTTCGTGATTCCACAGTGAGTCGGGTTGGCCTGCAGCGGGCCGCCCGCGGGCAGGCCGAGACTGGCCAAGCGTGGGATCACATGCCGAGCCAACCGGCTGCAGCCCGAAATCCGGGGCGGAAGCCTTTTGACAGCGTCGCATACACCAGGGCGTCCGCGTCAATTTATATGAGACGGACACCTTGGGCGTATTACCGGAGTCGTGCGCCAGGGCGTTCGCTGCCGTGGGGCCGCCATTGAAGAGCCCATCGGCGACGGTCACGATTGAGTCGTTGTAGCGGAAATAACGGATTCCGGCGGTCAGATCGAGAGACCGGGTCACATGGTACGTGTCTTCGCTGAACAGCGGCGGTCTGAGCCGCCGAATCGTTGCTCAGAAATGCCAGAAACACCCCGTCCGGGACCACATCCGCGCCGCCGAACACCTCGTCGTTGAAATTCGGATCGACCAGGGACTGCTGAAAGCGCGTGAATACGTTCTGATAGAAGCCTCCGACGAGCCAGTCGAAGGCCGAGCGATCTTACCCGAGACGTGCAGCTCCTCGGTGAGCGCGTGCCCGCTTTCCACGCTGAGAAGGTTGTTGGCGACCGGGACCGACATTCCGAAAATGAAGGGAGCGCTTCCGTCAGGTCGGTATAGCTGCTGGTGTCGCGGTCATAGTACGAGGTCGAGGACACCACCGACACCGGACCCGGCTCGTAGTGGATCGTGGCGTCGTAAAGCGAGAACTTCTCCTCCTGCGGCGCCGGATTGATGTCATGGGTGACGAGCGCGCCGTGCGTGAAATCGTTGACGAGAGGCGCGATGGTGCCATACGAAAGGTTCGGATCGTTGGGGTCGAGAACGACCTTGTAAGTCGGGATCGCCGCCGATGCGCAGATCCTGCTGCATATCCGACAGGTCGACGGTCAGCGCATCGTTACTCAGAAACTGCAGCCGCAGGGAGCCGCGGCCGCCGCGCAGTGTTTCGGTATTGATACCGTCCTTGACGTCGGATCCCCCGAGATTGACCGTCGACCGCGGCACCACGCTCGAAGTGGCATTCGTTGGGCCGCTGATGATGTTGTTGATGTAACCGCTATCGTCGCGGCTGAACGCGACGATTCTGAAGGCGGCATGGTCGGCGACGATCGGGACGTTGAACATCGCATCGGCGTCGAGGTTGGAGCCGCCGTGCTGGGTTTCCGACAGCGTTCCCTCGATGTCCCCGCCCCAGGCGTGGGAATCCGGCTCATTGGTGATGATCCGGATGGTTCCGCCCATCGACGATGCGCCGTACAGGGTTCCCTGCGGCCCGCGCAGCACCTCGATGCGATTCACATCGAAAAGATCCGGGTCGACGAATTGCATCGGAGTGTCATTGATGTAGAACCCGACGGTATTGCTGCCCGTGGTGGCGGCGATGCCCCGCAGGCTCAGAATCGTGGTGCTGTTGACACGTGCCGTTCTCGTTGGCCACGGGCCCCGCGCTCTGGAATGATAAGCCCCGGGACACTGCCGAAGTAACCCACATATCCCGTTGCGCCGAGCATATCGAGGGATTTCTGCGGTGATGGCGGTGATGCTGATCGGAACGTCCTGGATGTTCTGCGAGCGCTTCTGCGCGGTGACGATCACTTCCTGCAACACGCTGGCGGAGGCCGGCGCCTGCGGCGCGGGAGCGGCGGGTGCTTCCTGCGCGAGAGAAGCTCCTGCATGCACGCACGAGAAGATGAGAGCAGGCCGTGAACAGGGCCCGGCTGCGTGCGAAAGGCTGACAGGGCGTCGGCATTCTTATCCCCCCTTTGATCAGATTTTAGTCAAAGGTATGGGATATATAGTGCATTCGTATTGTTTTGTAAATACCGGAGCCGCATGCGCGGGCGCGGATGCCCGGAAATTGGTCGGCGCCGAAGCTCTAAATCACGCTTGTGGCGCCGCCCCTTGCGCAGCAGCGGCCGCGATAATACCATACGTAGGTACTATCAAAACGATGCGGATGTACTAGAGTCCATTCGGCATGAAGCAACAGGGCCGTGCGCGGCGATATGTCGTGCTCGTCCATGGCGGCTATGTCGGCAGCGCGGACGACATTTGGGTGACGCCGGACGTGCTCGCTTTGACTCGGCAGATCGTCGCAACCGCCAAAGAGCAGCTCGCGCGCGGCTGCGGCGCTCTCGACGTTGTGGTCGATGCGATCAGGTCATTCGAGGACTCCGGGCTCACGGACTCCGGACGGGGCTCCTATCGAAACTCGGCCGGCGTTCGTCGAGATGGATGCCTCGCTCATGGTGGGCGACACGGGCGCCGCCGGCGCGGTCGCGGCAGTGACGCAGGATCAGGAATCCGATAGTCGCCGCGCGAATGGTCATGGAGAAAACGCCGCACGTACTGTTTGTCGGCAGCTCGGGCGAGCAATCGCTGATTCAGCTCGGCGCGGAAGTTGTTTCGGACCCCGCGGACCTACTTCGTTCCCGTGCAGGCGCCAGCAGCAACGCGAGAACCGCATCGGTACGGTCGGCGCCGTCGCAATGGACAGCCGCGGCATATTGGCCGCCGGCACCTCGACGGGCGGAACGTACGGCAAGATGCCGGGCCGGGTCGGCGATTCCCCCATCATCGGTGCGAGCACGTTCGCGACGGAGCGCTTCGCGTTCTCCTCGACCGGTGCCGGCGAGCATTTCATCAGACGGGGCGCGACGCGCGACATCGTGGCCCGGGTCACTTATCTCGGCGAGAGCCTGGAGCAGGCAACGCATCACGTGCTGGGATTGATCGCCAACGAGGATCGCTCGCGCGGCGCCATCATTGCCATATCCAGAGATGGTGACGTCGTCGTCCGCTCGACCGGGTACGGGATACTGCACGGAT
The DNA here is from genome assembly GCA_963726045.1 of uncultured Pseudomonadota bacterium. Taxonomy (GTDB): domain Bacteria; phylum Pseudomonadota; class Gammaproteobacteria; order Steroidobacterales; family Steroidobacteraceae; genus 13-2-20CM-66-19. The sequence goes on along the minus strand of CAVSAZ010000003.1, from coordinate 27,705 downwards.
TCGCGCACGATGAAGCCGATCGCACAGGCAGCGATACGCGCAGGGTAGGCTCGGGACGATGCGTCACTACCTGAATCCTCGTGCAAGCCGGGAGCCTTACAGGCCGACGAAGAGCGCATTCTCTCGCTCGAGAAGTCCGGCGCCGCGCTGACGGGATTCGAGCAGTGGCCGGGCTATGCGCCGGCACCGCTCAGAGAGTCTCCACGAGCCTGCCGGACGCTTTGCAATCGGGTCCTTGAGATACAAAGACGAATCGACCCGCTTCGGGCTCGGAAGCTTCAAGGCGCTCGGCGGCGCGTATGCCGCCAAGCGCGCATTGTCCCGCGCATCGATCACGGAGCTGGGGCGCGCCACCCTGGCTTGTGCGACCGACGGCAATCACGGCCGGTCCGTAGCCTATGCGGCACAGCGTCTGGGATGCCGTTGCGTCGTGTTCATGCACGAGCACGCTCCGGAAGCGAAGGCGGCAGCCATTCGCGCCCTCGGCGCGCAGGTGATCACGACGCCCGGAACCTACGATGACTCGGTGATCAGTTGCCAGCCAGCTCGCGCGCTCGAATGGGTGGATTCCGGTGATGGACACCTCCGATGACGAATTTGACGAGACTGTCATCGATGTGATGAACGGGTATGCGACGAGCGCACTCGAAATTTACGGGCAATCTACCGACTGCCCGCCAACCCATGTGTTCGTGCCGGCAGGGGTGGGCGGCCTGGCCGCGGCGGTAGCCGCCACGTTTGCCCAGATTTTTGCTCGGGAGCGGCCGCGACTGATCGTCGTGGAACCGGAGGCAGCGGCGTGTGTGCTGGAGTGCGCGATGAATGGATCGCCGGTGAACGTTGGCGGTGACCTGAGTACGGTGATGCAGATGCTGTCGTGTGGTCGAGCCTCCAACGTCGCCTGGAAGATTCTCAATCGGCGTGCCGACGCCTTCCTCGCGATCGAGGATCGTTTCGCCGAGGCGGCGCGCGATGAGCTCGCGCGACAGAAGATCGACGCGGGAGTTTCAGGCGCAGCGGCGTTCGCGGGACTCATGGCAGCCGCCAGCGCGCCGGCGCTGCGCGATGCACTTGCCATCGATCGCCATAGCCGTGTCCTCGTATTCGGCACGGAAGGCGCAGACTCATAATAGATGACGGTACGCTTCCCCATGAGCGCGACCGTCCGCTTGCGTCCGGTGCTCGGACGCTGGCAACTCCTGAGCATCGGCATCGGCGCGATCATCGGCTCCGGCATTTTCGTCATTCCGGGTCCGGCGGCAGCGCAGTTCGCCGGGCCTGCGATCGTGCTGTCCTTCCTCATCGCGGCGCTGGGCTGCGCGACTCGCAGGTCTGTGCTATGCAGAGCTCGCGGCCATGTGTCCCGACGCCGGGCAGCGCCTACGCCTATACGACACAGGCCTTCGGACGGCTGCCCGGTTGGGTGATCGGCTGGCTCCTGGTCCTCGAATACTCCTTCGCGGCCGGCATCATCACCCAGTCCTGCGGAACCTATGCCGCCGGGCTGTTCTCGGCGCCAGGCCTCCCACTCACACGGGCTCTCGCGAGCGGAATCTCTCTCCTGGTGCTCATCGCCATCACGGCGCTTGCCATTCGCGGCATCAAGCAGTCGGCGGCAGTCGTCGTTGCGTTCGTCATCATCAAGCTCACGGTGATCAGCCTGGTGATCATCTTCGGTGCGCCGTTCATCAAGCCTGCCCATTGGAGCCCATTCGTACCGCACAACACCGGCCACTGGGGCGAATACGGCTGGAGCGGCGTGCTGCGCGCGGCGGGAATTGTCTTCTACACTTATCTCGGATTCGATGCGGTTTCGGTCTCCGCGCAGGAGGCGCGCCATCCGCAACGCGATGTGCCGTTCGCGCTCCTCGGCTCGCTCGGCGTGTGCAGCGTCTTTTTCGTTCTCATGATGCTCGTGATCACGGGACTGGTCGATTACCGCGCGCTCGATGTGGCCGACCCCGTGGCGATAGCGGTGCTCGCCGCCGGGTCAGGGCTGCATTGGCTCGTGACTCTGATCGACCTGGGCGCCACGATCGGGATGCTGTCGGTACTGCTGGTGCTGCTGATGGCGCAGTCCCGGATTCTCTTCGCGATCGCGAGCGATGGCCTCCTGCCCGCCCCCTCGCTCGCCTGCATCCTCGCTGGCAGACGCCGGTCGTCGGAACGCTCGTGACAGCAGCCATCGCCGGAGCCCTCGCGGAGCTCGTCCCGATCAGCGTGCTCGGACAGATGGTCTCCGCCGGCGTGTTGTCAGCGTTCATCGCGGTGTCGCTCACTGTTGTGATCTGGCGCCGCCGTCGGCCGGAATCGCCCCGACCTTTCCGTACCCCGTGGGTGCCGGTCGTCCCGCTCGGAGCCATGCTGGTCTGCGGCATCATGGCCGCCGGTCTGCCGATCACGACGTGGTGGCGTTTCGGCGTTTGGCTCTTCCTCGGTTTGGTCCTCTATTGGCTCAATCCCCTGCTCCGTGGCAACCGTGACAGATAAGGCAACTCTCTTTCCCATTGGCGCGACCGTGACGGCAGCCGCGCTCGCGCACGATCCCTATGACATCTATCGTCGCTGCGCGAACGCGAGCCGATCTCATGGGTGCGCGAGCTCAACATGTACTATGTCGTGCGTTATGACCTGGTGGACCGCATCCTCAAGGATCCCGAGCGTTTCACCGTCGGCACCGAGCACTCGACCCTGTTCGATACGTTCGGCACCCACCTGTTGACCGTGGAAGACCCGCTCCATGCGCGCTACCGATCGAGCTTCGCGCCGACCTTCCTGCCGGGCACAGTGCGCGACACACTCGAAGCACAGATCAGATCGCACACCATCGGGCTGATTGCGGAATTCAGTGGCGCCGGCGATGTCGAGCTGCGATCGGCCTTCGCCGGCCGCCTGCCCATCCTGACGATGCTGTCGCTCCTGGGGCTGCCGCTCGAACACGAGCCATCCCTGCGAGGCTGGTACGATTCGTTCGAGCGTGCCCTCGCAAATTTCCAGTGGGATGCGGCGATTCGCACGGCTGCGCGGGACAACGTCGAGCATTTTCGGCGCTCATTCGGGAGCGGATGGAGCATTTCCGCCGGCATCCCGAGCCGCAGAGCCTGTTGAGCACACTCGCACACGCTCCCGCTGGAGGCGCGCCTGGACGAAGAGGCGATCGAGCGTAATGCGCTCATCATTCTCTTTGGAGGCATCTCGACCGTCGAAGCGTTGATTCTGAATGCGCTATACGCGCTATCCATGAATCCCGACTCTCTCGCACGCGTTCGAGCCGAGCCGTCGACCCTGCGTGCAGTGCTCGATGAGACGGTCCGCTGGGGCAGGTCCGGTGCAATCCGCCACGCGCCATGTCGCGCACGATACGGAAGTCGGTGGGGTTTCGCTGCGTGCCGGCGAGACGGTCAACTGCATGATCGCCGCAGCGAACCGCGACCCCGAAGTCTTCGCCGACCCCGATCGATTCGACATCGATCGGCCCGGACTGCGAAATCACCTGGGCTTTGCCATCGGCCCCCATCATTGCATTGGCTCGAACCTGGCGAAGCTCGAGGGTCGTATCGCGCTCGAGGAACTGCTCTCGCGCCTGCCCGGCTGCCGTATCTCGGACATGGCCGCAGCAAAGCCTCTCGGCAGCGAGTTCAGGCAGCCGCAGGAGCTGAGGCTGGTGTGGCACTGTGTGTGAGCACGTAAGCTGAGACATCCAACTCAGTGCAATCAACCGCTTGGCCGCTCGACCGGCACCATAAGCTGCGACCAGATGACCCCAGAAGGCGAGACTTCCTCCCCCAATTTACGCATAAGCTGAGAATTTCCACTGAATTCCAGGCCGCGACAAGATGATAGATGAGCAGATATGGTAGGACCAAGGGTGGTGAGATACGGCGCAACAAGGCGGCCGAGGCGCTCAACCGAGATGCTGAAGGTGCCCTGCCCCTAGTAGGGCCCAACAGGGTCTGTGGGTGGGGAGGACAGCCTCAAATATCTCTCAAGGCTCCAGCGATCGGCATGCGTGCTGCTCGCAAGGCCGGGTACAGTCCGCCGATTACTCCCATGCCGATCGCCCACAGCACCGCTTCGAGCATGATCGGGCCGCTGATGGGACTCACCCCTTTGTGCTTGGCAAGCACCCCGTCGACGTGCACGGTGAGATCTCGTGGCGGCCCTCTCACCATGGTGTGCAGGATAAACGTCTGTCCGACCCGCCAGCCGTACCTCTGCGCGGCCTCCATGCTTACCAGCGCTCCGGTCGGGTCCGCAAGCCATGCTCTTGCCTGCGAGCCAGCGAGCTCGCCCAATCGGACTACACCGGAGAGCTCGAGGAATGTATGGGGAGACAGGCCTTCGACTACCACCGGATGCCGGTCTGCGCCAAAGCGCATGCCGGTGCCGTCGATTCCGACCACTGACCGCACTCCAGGAAACGTTCCGACGGTCAACAACGATCCAAGCGGCAATCCAGACGTTCCGCCTACCGGCTCGAGCAGCAACAGGTCCGCCCCGGCCTGCATCGGCCCGACGGCGAAGCCGTGTCGAATCGCCAAGAAGAAGCCGAGCAACATGAATGCAATCAGCGTCGACAGCCATACGAGCACGGTGCGCAGCCACCGACGGCGCAGAGTTCCGAGGACGATTCTTGTCATTGAAAAAAGCTGCCCAGCGTCGCTACGCCCTACTACAGGAATCCGAGCGTCCACGGCGGGGCGGGGCTACGAATATCTGCCTGCTTCGAAGTTCCCTCAGCACGCTTACCGGTAGTCCAAGCTGAGCTGACGCCTGCCGCACAGTGATGAGGCCTGACGACTGATCGGGCAGACGGCTTCTTTCGAGATCGATGACGGTTCGCGAATGGCGCCCTGTCCCGATTTGCCTTGTCACGAGAGACCCGTCGGCAACCATCCGCTCCATCACAGGCTTCCAGATTCGAAACCGGCGGGTCACCTCGCTCTTCGACACGAATCGGCCGGCAGTAGCCGCTTTGCACCCGCGGAAGAATTTTTGGTCGACGAGGGCATTGCCCCAGTGCTGCTGCCCGAATCGGAGAAACTCTTCCCGAAGGAACGCGGCGTGCGTAGAGAACACGCGGTTCTGAAACATGGAGCTGTAGAAGCCATCAAACTGCTTCCGGAGACGCGGTAGACCTCATCCGACGATCTGTTCGCCACTGCCTATGCTCCCGGACTCACCTTGTAACAAGTTCCCGCGGTTCGGGAATCGCCGGCTCCTCCGATCCGAGCCAAATCCGATCGCGACCGTGCGACCAAAGCCAGTCCACGACTGTGTCGCGGAGCCGGCGTCCGTAGCCTTCGCCCCGATGTGGCGGGTCGACGAATAGTGCGGAGATGCTGCCGGTGAGGGCGTCGCCTATCGCGAACGCCACTATCACTCCGTCGAGCTCAATCACCCATCCACGGCCGGTGGTCTCGAGAGCCTCGATGACCTGGTCATCGGGCATGGTGAGCAGAAACAGGCGATTTTCAGAGACGGCGTGCCGCACCCGAAACAACTCGGGTAGATCGCTGCGAACCGCTTGCCTCAGAATCGCGGGCATTCAGGGACCCTGTTCAGCCTTCTCCGCAAGGCACTCGGCCCGTTTCAGGGCAGTTGCAGTACGCTCTGGTTGGAGAGTTGCCTGGCATGGATGGCAGCACCGTAAAGGAACGGCGAGGACCTGAGTCCTCGCCGGAATATGCATTTATGTCGGAATCAGTCTCACCTTTTGAGGCCGCAAGTCTCAGCTTATGGGGCTGAAATCTCATCTTATGAGGCTGCTCACACACAGCGCCTGAGCCGGAAAAGCTCAGCCTAGCCGCACTTCGAATCGCCGCAGTTGAGGCAGGTCATGCAGCCGTCCATCATGACGACGGCGGCGGTGCTGCACTTGCCGCACAGCTGCGCGCCTTCGGGGAAATGCGACTTCGCGAAGGCGTCCGACTGCTTGGCGCGCGCCTCGAATTCCGCCCGCTTCTCGTCCACCATCTTCTGCTGGTGCTCATCGAGCATCGGCTTGCGCATCAGGCCGATGGTCTGCAGATGCTTCTCGATGACATGGCCCAGCTCGGCGATGATCGAGGGCATGAACTTGCCGCCGGGCTGCCAGTAGCCGCCGCGGGGATCGAAGACGGCCTTCAGCTCATCGACCAGGAAGGTGACGTCGCCGCCCTTGCGGAACACCGCCGAGATGATTCGCGTCAGCGCCACGATCCACTGGAAATGATCGAGGTTCTTCGAGTTGATGAAGATCTCGAACGGCCGGCGCTGCTCGTACTCCGTGCCTTCGTTGAGCACGATGTCGTTGATCGTCACGTACATCGCGTGATCGGAGATCGGCGTCTTGATCTTGTACGTCGAGCCGATCAGGACCTCCGGACGCTCGAGCTTCTCGTGCATCCGGATGACTTTCGCCATGTGGCCGTTCTTGTCGCGAAAGACTTCCTCGGCGGGCGCCGCCGACTCTTCGAGGCCTCCGCAGGCTGCCGCGGCCGCCTTGTCCTCCGGCTTCTGCACGTTGTACTTGACGATTTTGCGCTCGATCTTGATGGTCATGGTCCGACTTCCGGTATATGGAGCCGCAGACGTTGGATTTCAACGTCCTCAGTAGCGTCCGTAGTACCCGTCCTTCATTGCGTCGAATAGATTTGCCGCGGTGTGCATCTCTCCGTCGTACTCGATTTCCTCGTCGCCGCGCGCTTCCACGACCGTGCCGTCATCGAGCGTGAACTTGTAAACCGTGTTCTTCAGGTCCTGCTCCTTCACCAGCACGCCCTGGAACGCTTCCGGATTGAAGCGGAACGTCGTGCAGCCCTTCAGACCCTTCTCGTGGGCGTAGAGATAAATGTCCTTGAACTTCTCGTAAGGGAAGTCCGTCGGCACATTGGCGGTCTTGGAAATCGATGAGTCCACCCACTTCTGGGCCGCGGCCTGCACGTCCACGTGCTCCTTCGGCGTGATGCCCTCGGAAGCGATGAAGTAGTCCGGCAGCTTCTCGCTCTCGGCGGTCGAGCCGGGCTTCGCCTTCGGATTGACGAGCTCGCGATAGGCCAGCAGCTCGAACGAGTAGACGTCCACCTTCTCCTTCGACTTCTTGCCGCCCCGGATCACGTTGCGGAAATAATAGTGCGCGAACGAAGGCTCGATGCCGTTCGATGCATTGTTGGCCAGCGACAGCGAGATCGTGCCGGTCGGCGCGATCGAGGTGTGATGCGTGAACCGGCAGCCGGTCTCCGCCAGCTCTTCCACCAGCTTCGGCGCGACTTCCGCCACCCGCTGCATGTAGCGGCTGTACTTCGCGTGCAGGATGCGGCCGGGGATCTTGTCGCCGGCCTTCCAGCCGTCGCGACGCCATCTCGGGACGCTTGCGCAGCATCTCCTTCGTGACCGTGAATCCCTCGTTCATGATCGGCGCCGGCCCCTTCTCGCGCGCCAGCTCGAGCCCCGCTTCCCAGCCGGCGAGCGCCATCTCGCGCGACACGTCCTCGGTGAAGCGGATCGACTCCGGCGAGCCGTACTTCATGCGCAGCAGGGTCATCGTGCTGCCGAGCCCGAGGTAGCCCATGCCGTGGCGGCGCTTGCGCATGATCTCATCGCGCTGCTTCTCCAGCGGCAGCCCGTTGACCTCGACCACATTGTCGAGCATGCGCGTGAAGACCTTCACCACCTCGCGGTACTCGTCCCAGTCGAACTTCGCCCGATCGGTGAACGGCTCCCGACGAACCGCGTCAGGTTGACAGATCCCAACAAACACGAGCCATACGGCGGAAGCGGTTGTTCGCCGCATTGCCCTGTCACCATCCCGTTGAAAATGACAGTGTTGTGATCGTGTCTGCGTTGTATCAAACACGGCCTCCTTGCCAACATGTTCGATCTCTGTAATGGCGCTGGCGAACCGCTGTCGCTTGCGCAGCGCTTGGCCCGCGCACCCACCTTTCGGATATTTCGTCGTTCTTGGCATCCGTGAGAAATCCGATTTCCGCCATGAAGCGCTCTCGCGACTCGGACCCTCGATGATGAGCTCGTAGTCGGCCTTGCAGGCGTAAGCCCTCTTGCCGCCTTTGCCGTCCGGCAGCAGCCGCTCACCAGCCGCACGACGCTTCAGGATCGCGGAGAAAACGCCGAAATTGGCGAGCAGCATCTGCACGTCCTTCAGCAGGCGACGGCACGCTCGATGCGAGGCGAATCGAGCAGCTGGTGTCCGAGTTTTGCCGCTCGTTGCACCGTGCCATCCGACTGGAACAGCCCGCGCAGATAGCCCTTCACACAGGCTTCGTTACCACGCCAGACGATCTCCGGCACGGCCGTCTTGCAGGCCGCGCTGACTCCGAAGAACTCCTTCAGGTAGCGCATCAGGATCACGGAGCGAATCATGACCAGATTGCGCTCCGGCACCGCAACCGCGCTGACACGATAGTCCCTGGGCGCTGCCGACCAACCGGCGATCATGCTGTTGACGTAGGAGACGATCAGCTCAGCGTACTCGCGGTCGGCGCCCCACAGATTCACGACCGCCGCCTGCTGTCCCTTGCCGCGATTGGTGATGTGCCCGTCCGCCGGTGATCAGGCCCAGCAGCTACGCCGAGCGCCTCGTGACCACAGCCACCGAACTGCCCTTTGCCGGACTGGATGAGCAGCTCGTCGCCCGGCTTGCAGGTCCTTGAGCTTGATCTTGCCGCGCGTCGTGTAGAAGTCGTGCCACTCGGTGGCCTTGATCTCGTAGCCGGCCTCGGTAACGACCCGATAAACGTCCGCAGATGGCGCCGTCATGAAAGCAGGCACGGCGGGACGTACGGCAACTCCGCCCTCGCTTTCGCCAAGCGCGCGGCGATCCACCGTCGCCTGAATATCGACGCCTGGCGTCGTGGAGGTCGCCGATCCGCACGAGCCCGAACTGAGTCGCCAGCCGCGTATCCGCGGTCACGCAGGGATTGGTGGCGCGGATGTTCTCGCACCACCAGTTGTTGTTCATCTCATTGACGCGGTCGATGAGGATGAAGCCCGGCTCCGCGAAATCGTAGGTCGACGTCATGATGACGTCCCACATGCGCCGCGCCGGCAGGGTCTTGTAGATCCTGCAGGCGACCAGGCCTTCCTCGTTCACGACATAGCCGTCGTGGACCGGCCATTCGCGCCAGACGTACTTGGAGCTGTCGCTGAGATCGGGCTGCTCGCCTTCGATCTCCGCGCGGGTGACCGGGAACGCGAGCTTCCACTCGCGCTTCTCGCGCACCGCGGCCATGAACTCATCGGTGATCAGCAGCGACAGGTTGAACTGCCGCAGCCGGCCGTTCTCGCGCTTGGCGCGGATGAACTCCATGGCATCCGGATGACCGACATCGAAGGTGCCCATCTGCGCGCCGCGGCGGCCGCCGGCCGAGGAGACCGTGAAGCACATCTTGTCGTAGATATCCATGAACGACAGCGGACCGGACGTGTAGGCGCCGGCGCCGGAGACATACGCGCCGCGCGGCCGCAGCGTCGAGTGCTCGTAGCCGATGCCGCAGCCCGCCTTCAGTGTCAGGCCGGCCTCGTGAACCTTCCGCAGGATGTCGTCCATGGAATCGCGGATCGTTCCTGACACCGTGCAGTTGATCGTCGAAGTCGCCGGCTTGTGCTCCAACGCGCCCGCGTTGGAAGTCACGCGCCCGGCGGGAATGGCGCCGCGGCGCAGCGCCCAGAGGAAGCGCTCGTACCATTGCGTCGCGCAGACTCCTCGCGCTCGACGTCGGCGAGCGCGCGCGCAACGCGCTTGTAGGTATCGTCCATCGTCTTGTCGATGGGCGAGCCGTCTTTGGCGGTGAGGCGGTATTTCTTGTCCCAGATATCGAGCGATGCTTCCTGGAACGGAATCGCATCGATGTCCTTGGGCTCGATCTTCACGACGGTATTCATGTGTCCGCGGCGCTCCGATTGTCTTAGCACGCCTGCTGTACGGATCACAGGGGATTACGGCCCGCGCGGATCGCTTGGAGCAACGCGTACCGGGATCACCGCGCACGCTGCTCTTTATCTGGCAGCCGGAAACCCCCTGAACCTCCCCGATCGCGCGATCTCAGTGGAGCCGCCTGGCGGGCACAAGATCTTGTGTCGGGGTACAGAGCCTAATGAGCACCCCGGCAGGCGTCAAGATTCTGTGACATATTTCGTGACGCAATTATTACTTTTTATAAATCAATGAGTTACGCGTAAAAGCGAGCCGCGACATCCCCAGCATAATATTTTTCGCGGGGACGCCTTTTCTACCGGCGGCGCAACCCCAATATATGGTGTGCCCAGGCCGCGCACATGTTCTGCACAGCATGCTCACATGCCGCGGCCCAGCCTGCGGTGCCTCGCCCGCCGCCTGCGCTTTCCTCACAGCTTTTCCGCCGACGATGCGCGGCTTCACGGCGGTCAGCCATTGCGACACCGCGGACTTTCACGCCCGCGAACCAACTCACACTTGAAACTTCACCGCCCGCCCGCAAATCGCTTGCAACGGCATAGTGAGGCCAACGAGCCTGACATCCATTTCACCATTGGAGGTTTGCAACATGACCATTCTTCGCTACGAGCCCTGGTCGCTCGTCAACCGCCTGCATCGGCAGCTCGATGAGGCATTCACCGGCGACGCCGGCGATTCCGCCGGCACCTGGTGGATTCCGCAGGTCGACGTCCATGAGGAGCCGGAGCGCTTCGCAGTGTTGGTTGATGTTCCCGGCGTGGAGCCGAAGGACATCGAGATCACTGCCGAGAAAGGCGTTCTGACGATCCGTGGCGAGCGGCACGCGCGCACCACCGAGGAGACCTCGGGCGCCTACCGGCGACTCGAGCGGCGCAGTGGCAAGTTCCTGCGACGCTTCACCCTCCCGGACAGCGCCAACCTGGACGCGATCAGCGCCAAGCACACCCAGGGTGTGCTCGAGGTGACGATCCCGAAGCAGGCGAAGCTGCAGCCCCGGCGGATCGAAGTCGCGGCGGCCTGAGCCCCCGCGGCTCCTCCCGATGAGCCGATAGCCCGGCCGGATGCTGCGCCCCTGGCGCAGTGACCGGCCGGACTCCTCTTTGTTCACGCGGCGTTTCGTCCCGGGCCCGCGGACTAGTAGAATCGGAGCTCCGCCACTCGGAAGTCTCATGAATCCCCGGGATCTCGCCCGTACCGCGCTGCTCGCAGCGGTCTTGGGAGGAACACCTCTCGCAGCCGCTTCCGCCGCGATTCCCGCCGCATTGGCCGGCATGCGCGTGCCTTCCCTCGCGCCGATGATCCGCAAGGTGTCCCCCGCGGTCGTCACCATCGCAATACGCGGCGTCATGCCCGACAGCGACGCCGACGCCCAACACGACGATCCCTTCGACAACCGCTTCTTTCATGACTCCCGGACAGAGCTCCGATGAGCAGCCCTTCGCGGCCGCCGGCTCCGGCGTGATCGTGGATGCAAAGCGCGGCTACATCCTCACCAACGCCCACGTGGTGGAGCACGCCACCAGCATCACCGTCACGCTGCAGGACGGGCGCACTCTCAAAGCCAAGGTCGTCGGCACCGATCCGCCTTCCGATATCGCCGTGGTGAAGGTCGCCGCCCACGGCCTGGCGCAGATCCACTTCGGGGACTCCGCGCAGCTGTCCGTCGGCGATTTCGTGGTGGCGATCGGCAATCCGTTCGGGCTGCCGCATTCGGTGACCTCGGGCATCGTCAGCGGCCTGAAGCGCTCCGGATTCAGCCCGGATGACTTCGAGAACTACATTCAGACGGACGCATCCATCAATCCCGGCAATTCGGGCGGCGCCCTCGTCGACCTGCGCGGCGATCTGGTCGGGATCAATACGGCCATCCTCTCCGCGCAGCGGCGACAACATCGGCATCGGCTTCGCCATTCCGGTCGACACCGCCAGGCGCGTGATGGAACAGCTCATCAGGTACGGCGCCGTGGATCGGGGGCAGCTCGGCGTCAACATCTATGCGGTCACGCCGGCAGTCGCGCGGTCGCTCGGGCTGCACAAGGCGGCCGGCGGACTCGTGGAGGATGTGATTCCGGGCTCGCCCGCGGCAAAGGCCGGCGTCCGCGCGGGCGATGTGGTCACCGCCGTAGCGGGCCACAGGATCAAGTCCAATACCGACCTGCGCGCCGCGATCGGGCTGCTTCGCGTCGGCGACAAGGTCACCATCGATCTGCTGCGTGACGGCCGGCGGAGCAACGCAGCGCCGTTCTCGCGAACATCCTCGTCAAAGTGCCGGCCTCTCCATCGCTGCCTCGCCCTGCGGGCGGCGGCGGCAAGCAGCCCTGATGAGCCCGCACCTCAACATCTGCGTGTTGGGCGGCACCGGCTTCGTCGGTACGGAGCTGATCACGCGTCTGGTTCGCGAGGGGCACTGGGTGCGCGTGCCTACACGCGCCCTCGCCCGTGGCCAGCACCTGAGGGTCCTCCCGACGGTTCAGCTCATGAGCGCGAACGTGCACGACATGCGCACGCTCGGTCAGCTCCTCGCCGGGATGGACGTGGTCATCAATCTCGTCGGCATTCTCAACGAGAGCGGCCGGAGCACCTTCCAAGCGGTGCATGCGGACCTCGCGGCGAAGGTCGTTACCGTCGCGCGCGGCGCCAAGATCCGGCGGCTGCTGCAGATGAGCGCCGTGGGCGCGGATCGGGAGCGCGCGCCGAGCCGCTACCTGCGGTCCAGGGGCGAAACCGAAGCCCTCATTCATGCCGCCGGCGCTCACCTCGACTACACGATTTTCCGTCCCTCGGTGATCTTCGGCCCCGGCGACTCGCTCACCAACCGGTTCGCCTCGCTGCTCGGTATATCAGGCGGATTCCTGCCGCTGGCCCGCTCGCAGGCGCGTTTCGCGCCCGTCTATGTTGGGGATGTGGCGAACGCGTTCGTGAAGACGCTCGAGCAGCGCGACAGCTTCGGGGAGACCTACGAGCTCTGCGGCCCGGACATTCTCACGCTGGAGCAGATCGTGCGCATGACAGCGTCCGTGGCGCAGCTTCCGTGCAGGATTCTCAGGCTCCCCGACATATTCGGGTGGATGCAGGCGGTGGCCCTGGGGCTGCTCCCGGGCAAGCCGTTCTCGGTCGACAATTTCAACTCCCTCACCGCCGACTGTGTCTGCACCCAGAATGGGCTCGCCCGCCTCGGCATCACGCCCCGGCACATCATGGCGCTGCTGCCCTTCTATCTGGGCCCGTTCACGTGGCCGAACGAGCTCAACGCGGCCCGCAAGAGCATCGACTAAGGATGGCTCGCGGCGATTCTGGCCGAGGCATAGAATCCGCTGATGATTCTCTTCGACTCACTGGGCTTCTCCTGAGATCGGGACTCGATTCCCCGAGAGTTGCCGCGCGCATCGATCTAACGCACCACGTTTCGATTTTCGAGAATGCTCCCGGAGTACGTCTGGGATGCGGGTGTGCTCGAGGGCAATCCATTCACGTTTCCGGAGGTCAAAACGCTTCTGGACGGGATGCCACGCATATGATGGGCTTCGTTCTCGAGTGCCATCCCGAGTTTGACCGCATTCGCGAGCTCAATCCTCAGCTATCCCTGGCGCGCGATGTGCCGGCAATCAGGCGGTATCGCTTCGATGATCCCTTGCCGCAGGCTGGTTAGACCTTTCACGTTAACGCCTTGATCGCCGCCAGCCGCTTGTCACGGATCTTCTCGCCGATGGCGGGACCTGCGAGCCCCTGACGCTCGCTTTCATTCAGGGTTACGGCCGCGGCCGCGGCGAGCGCCCGGAGCATGAAGTCGCGCTGCGGGTAGGGTTGTGACTCGAGGCCGGTGCGCCCGCGCGCGTCGGCTTCGCAAGACTGCAGCATCTCTGCGAACCGCTCCGGCCGGCGGAACGCATCGGTCGTCTCCAACAGTTTCAACACCGTGCTCGGACGCAACTCCGCCGCACGATGCACCACGGCGTGATGGCGCGCCGTCAGCACCGCCAGATCCCGAAAGCCGTTCGGCACCTTGAGTCGCGCGCACAGCGCCTCGATGACGGGCACGCCGCCTTCCTCGTGGCCGCGGTGGCTCGGCCAGTGCTCCGGAGCAGTCAGGGCCTTGCCGAGATCGTGCATCAGTACCGCGAAGCGCACCGTCGTAGAGGCGCCGCTGGCCGCTGAATAGCGCAAGGCGAGCATGACATGCAGGCCGGTGTCGATTTCGGGATGCCAGCGCGGCGGCTGCGGCACCCCATAGAGCGCCGCGAGTTCCGGGAAAATGACCTGCAGCGCACCGCACTCGCGCAACGTTTCAAAAAATACGTCGGGACGAGACTCACCGAGCGCGCGCTCGGTCTCCTGCCAGACGCGTTCCGGTACGAGCGCCGTCAGTTCCCCCGACTCGGTCATCCGGCGCATCAGCGCGACCGTTTCTTCTGCCACACGGAAACCAAGGTCCGCATAACGCGCCGCAAAGCGGGCCACGCGCAACACGCGTACGGGATCCTCGATGAAGTTGTCCGACACATGCCGCAACAGCCGCGCCTCGAGGTCCCGACGACCGCCATAGGGATCGACGATGTCGCCCCCAGGCGTCTCCGCCATCGCGTTGATCGTGAGATCGCGGCGGCGCAGATCCTCCTCGAGCGTCACATCCGGCGAGAATTGCGTGGTGAACCCACGGTACCCTGGAGCCACCTTGCGCTCGAGACGAGCAAGCGCGTGCTCCTCGTGCGTCTCGGGGTGCAGAAAAACGGGAAACTCACGCCCGACCGGGACGAATCCCTGCCGCTCGAGCTCTTCCGGTGACGCGCCGACCACGACCCAGTCGCGCTCCTTCACGGGACGCCCGAGCATCCGGTCCCGCACGGCACCTCCGACCAAATACACCTGCATAATGCGCACATGTTAACCGAGAAGGCCGTCCCACCCGAATGCACACCGTGAGCCGGGCCGCGCGGCTGACGCTGGCCGCCCTGATGCTTGCCGCGCTCTCGGGCTGCACCAGCACGGCGTATCTGCTGCAGGCGGCCAACGGCGAATGGCACGTCATCCACGGGCGTAAGCCGATCGTCCAGGTCATCGACGATCCGCAGACGCCGGAACCGCTGATCCGCGAGCTGGCCGAGGTGCGCGAGGCCCGGGACTTCGCCTCGCATGAGCTCGATCTGCCAGACAACGACAGCTATCGCACCTACGTCAGGATCGACCGGCCGTATGTCGTGTGGAACGTGGTCGCCGCTCCTGTTCTCTCATTGCGGCCCAAGGAATGGTGCTTTCCGATCGCCGGTTGCGTGGCTTATCGGGGTTACTTCAAAGAGCAGCGTGCTCGTGACTTCGCGGCGCGGCTGAAGCACGATGGATATGACGTCGTTATCGAAGGCGTGCCCGCGTACTCGACCCTCGGCAAGCTGCCCGATCCCGTGATGAGCACCATGATGCGCTACGGCAGCGATGAGCTTGCCTCCATGATCTTCCACGAGCTTGCGCACCAGCTGCTCTACGTCAAGAACGACTCACGGTTCGATGAGGCGTTCGCCGTGACCGTCGAGAATGAGGGACTGAAGCGCTGGCTGCAATACAAAGACCGACCGGCGCGCATTGCGCTGTTCGGGAAAGAGCGGGCTGAGGACGAACAGTTCGTGACTCTATTGCGGCGTAGCCGCGACCAACTGGCGCAGCTCTACGCATCGGATGCGCCACGCGCAACCAAGCTGAACCGGAAGCAGCAGCTCTTCGTCGATCTGGCGGCGAATATCCACGTGCTCGAGCGCCGCCTCGCGGTTCGCTTCCCGGAGTACGACCAGTGGATCACCGCGGGCCTAAACAACGCGCAGTTGGTCTCCATCGGAACATACAACGATTGTGTGCCCGGGTTCGAGCGCCTGCTGCGCCGGGAAAATGGCGACCTGCCCCGCTTCTACGCAGCCGCGCGCATGCTGGCGCACGAGCCGAAGGCAACGCGAGACGCCCAGCTCTGCCCGAGCGCCGCGTCGCTCACAGCGACCGCCGCAGATCCTGCAGCGCAAACCCCGGCAGCGCGACAGCGCATTCCCGCGTCAGCGCCATCACCTTGAAGGCTTCGCCCATTTCCCCGGGCAACAGCAGCCGGCGTGCCTCGCCCGCGAGGCGCGCGTGCTCCACGCTGTCGGTCGACTCCGCAACGAGTTGCTCCACTCCCATCCCGAGCAGGAACGCGGCCTGCGTGCAGAAACCGCCGACATCGAGCCCGCAGTCGACCGCCGCCTCCGCGACGCGAGTGAAGTCGACCCAGGCAGTGATGTCCTGCACGCCGATGTTGCGGTAGGGATCGTCGTGCACCCGTTGCTTGAAATGGCAACGCAACGTGCCCGCGGTCCGTTGCGGGTGGTAGTAGTGCGCTCGCGGCAGCCCGTAATCGAACAGCAGCATCAGTCCCCGCCCGAGACATGCCGCGACGCCCGCAATCCACGGGGCGACGCGCAGACAAATCTCGGAGGTGTATCCCTCCGGCAGCGGCGTCGGCAGCTCCGCAGCAGCGCCGCGATTGCGCTCGCCAGCTCCCGCGTCCGCCGCAGCTGCGACAGCCTCCCGCTCCACGCAGGCCGGTTCCTGGCGCGGACGCTGTCTCGTCTCCGACGCGACTCCAAGCTCCCTCGGCGCGCCGCCCCGCAACGTGAACCGGCGGCACGGCAGCGCATCCAGCACCTCGTTCGCCAGAATCACGCCGTTGATCGGCCGCTCCGGCAGACGCTCGAGCCACACCACCCGCTCCCGGATCTCACGCGGCAGCTCTCCCAACCGCAGCCTCTGCCGCTGCGGCGAGGTCCGCGCTGACTTCGAGGATCGCGTATCGGGCCGGCAGCGCGCCGAGCGCGGCGAGACTCTCGAGGATCACCGCCGCCATGCGCCCGGTGCCCGCGCCCAGCTCCAGAATTTCGCCCGCCGCCGGCCAGCACCTGCGCGCACTGCCGCGCGCACGCAGCGGCTGAAGAGATCGGAGACCTCCGGGGCCGTCACGAAGTCCCCGCCCTGGCCGAGCTTCACGCTGCCGGCGCTGTAGTAGCCCAGCCCCGGGGCATAGAGCGCCAGGTCCATGAATCGCTCGAACGGGATCCAGCCGCCGGTTGCCGCTATCCGTTCGCGGATCAGAGCGGTGACGGCACGGGAGTGCGCTTCTTCTTCCGCTGACAGCGCCGGCATCATATTGTACGCACCTCAATGCCGGAAGCCGCCGCCATCGACAGCCCCCAGGCCGCGCCGCTTGCCGGCAAGGCCGCGCTGGTCACCGGCGCCGCACGGCGTGTCGGCGCCGCCATCGTGCGGAGCCCTGCACGCGGCCGGCGCCAGCGTGGTGCTGCACTACCGCAGCTCCTCGGATGAAGCGGCCGCCCTCGCGCAGGAGCTGAACGGCGTCAGGCCGAATTCGGCGACGCTCGCGCAATGCGACCTGCTCGACAGCGCCGCCCTGAGCCAACTCGCCGACGCCGCGGCGGCGGCCTTCGGCGGCCTCGACATCCTGGTCAACAACGCCTCGTCCTTTTATCCGACCCCGCTCGGGGACATCGACGAGGACGACTGGAACGACCTGATCGGCACCAACCTCAAGGCGCCGCTCTTCCTGGCGCAGGCGGCCGCGGCCGCGCTCCGCGAGCGCAGCGGCCTCATCGTCAATCTCGCCGACATTCACGGCATGCGTCCCATGCGCCGCCATCCGGTGTACTGCATCGCCAAAGCCGGACTCATCATGCTGACGAAGTCGCTGGCGCGGGAGCTCGGACCGCAGGTGCGGGTCAACGCGATCTCGCCGGGACCGGTCGATGTGGCCGGACGATGGCGTCGATCCGGCGCTGCGTGAGGAGATCATCAGCCGCACCGCCCTGAAGCGCACCGGCTCGGCGGAGGATGTCGCCCGCGCGGTGCTCTTCTTCGCGACCGAGGCGCCTTTCGTCACGGGTCAGATCCTCGCGGTGGATGGCGGCAGGAGCATCGGCTGGTAGGATGGTTCAGGGATCGACGCTGACACGCACCTGCACCAAGGGGTGCGCCGCGCGATCGAAATCGCTGCCACAGCTCCCCGATGGTCCGTCTCTCGGTGGGATGAACGAGGTCGGGTGCGAGGTCCGCCAGAGGACCCAGCATGTAAGCCCGCTTCAACAGGTCGGGGCGCGGCAGCTTGAGATGCGGCTCCTGACAGACGAGGTCCCCATAGAGCAGCACATCCAGGTCCATGGACCGCGGCGCCCAGCGCGGCGCCTCGCGCGGACGGCCGCAAAGCGTCTCGATGCGCATGCAGCCGCTGCAGCACCTCGTGCACCGGCAGCTCGGTCGCAAAGCCGGCGACGAAGTTGATGAAGTCCTCCCCCTCGAACCCGACCGCCGCGGTTGCGATACCAGGGCGAGAAGCGCATGCCCGCGAAATTGCCGCTCGAGCTCGCGCACGGCCATGGCGAGATGCCGCTCGGGCTCGATGTTGCTGCCGGCGGCGACATAGACCTGAGGCATGGCATGTCATCGAATCAGACGCGAGCCGGCCGCGGCCGCGGTGAGATCGGCGCGGCTGCGCTCGATGACGACACCGACGTCGCGGGAGCTGCGGATCGCGCCCGGCTTGTTGACGCGAGACGCGCACCCACTCCAGCGCGAACTCCTCGAGCAGCAGCATGGCCAGGCGATGTGCCAGGGTCTCGACCAGCTTGAACTCCGACGCCTCGATGTACGCGAGCACGCGCTTGGCGACTTTCTTGTAGTCCACCGTGTCGCCGACATCGTCGCTGACCGCGGCGCGGCCGACAATCCACGGGCAGCTCGAGATCGACCACCACGGTTTGCCTGACGCGCCGCTCCCAGTCGATGAAGCCGATGATGCACTCGGCCGTCAGGCCGCGCAGGAAGATACGGTCGTCGGATTGTGTCGCAGTGCTCATGCGTGTTGGGGACCGCGCCGCAGGCGTTGTTGTGTTGTAACGGCACCATCGGTAAGCGTCTCGAGCGGCCATTGCGCGCGGCGATTGGATCGCAAGGCCGTCGTGCTCTCCGGCCTTGAGCCGCGCCAGGCCCGCCACGGCGATCATCGCCGCGTTGTCGGTGCAGAACTCGAGGCGCGGATAGTAGACTCGGCCACCGCGCCGGCTGACCGCCTCGGTCGAGCGCCGCACGCAAGCTGCTGATTCGCGCTGACGCCGCCGGAGACCACGAGCGTATCGCAGCCCCGTGGCCTCGAGCGCCCGCACCGCCTTGGCGGCGAGCGTGCCGACGATCGCCTCTTCGACCCCACGGGCGACGTCCGCCCGCAGCTGCGGTGTCATCTCCCGCCCGCGAATCGCGTGCAGCACGGCCGTCTTCAGGCCGGAGAAACTGAACTCGAGACCGGGCCGATCGAGCATCGGCCGGGGAAATTGGAAGACGCCCGGCGTGCCGCTCTGCGCCAGGCGCGCCAGCTCCGGCCCGCCCGGGTAGGGCAGTCCGAGGAGCTTGGCGGTCTTGTCGAAGGCTTCGCCCGCGGCGTCGTCCCGGGTATCGCCCAGGACGCGGTACCGTCCGATGCCGCCCACCTCGATGAGCTGGGTATGTCCCCCGGAGACGAGCAGCGCCAGGTGCGGAAAGGGCGGCGGCTCCGGCTCCAGCAGCGGGCGCCAGCAGATGTCCCTCCAGGTGGTGCACCCCCACCGCCGGCACCCCCCAGGCATAGGCGAGGCTGCGGGCCAGCGCCGCCCCTGTGAGCAGCGCCCCGATCAGCCCGGGACCGGCCGTGAAGGCGACGCCCGCCAGCTGCTTGCGGCGCCGTGCCGGCCTGCTCCAGGGCCTGCCGCACCAGCGGCAGGAGCCGGCGCACGTGATCGCGGGAAGCCAGCTCCGGGACGACCCCGCCGTAGATGCGGTGCAGCTCCACCTGGCTGTAGAGCTCATGCGCCAGCAGCCCCCGGGACTCATCGAGGACGGCCGCCGCACTCTCGTCGCAGGAGGACTCGATCGCCAGGATCGCGGAATGCTTCTTTTGCCTTTGCCATGTGCCTCAACTAGAATTGCGCGCCCGTTTTTCCCCTTGTCCCGTTCCACCTGGCCCTGAGGTTTCGATGCCGAGCGTCCGTATCCGTGAGAATGAGTACTTCGATGCCGCCCTGCGGCGTTTCAAACGCGCCTGCGAGAAGGCCGGCATTCTCACCGAGCTGCGCCGGCGCGAATTCTACGAGAAGCCGACCCAGGAGCGGAAACGCAAGAAGGCCGCCGCCATCAAGCGCCACATGAAGCGCATCTCGCGCGAGGGCATGCGCCCTTCCCGTTGATCTCAGGTTCTTTGCCGGCATGACCCTCAAGGAACGCATCACGGAGGACATGAAGAGCGCGATGCGCGCCGGCGAGAAGGAGCGTCTCGGCACCATCCGTCTGGCGCTGGCCGGCATCAAGCAACGCGAAGTCGACGAGCGCATTACGCTCGATGACACCCAGGTGCTCGCGGTGCTGGAGAAGATGATCAAGCAGCGCAAGGAAGCGATCACTCAGTTCCAGGCCGGCGGCCGCGCCGACCTGGTGGCCAAGGAGAGCGCCGAAATCACTGTGCTCGAGGCCTATCTGCCCGCCCGCCTCAGCGACGCGGAGCTCGATGCGCTGATTGCCAGCGCCATCGCCGCCACCGGCGCCACCTCCCCGAAGGACATGGGCAAGGTGATAGCGCGGTGAAAGCCCAGGCACAGGGCGCGCCGACATGGGCGCTGTCAGCGCCCGCGTGAAGGCGAAGCTGGCCCAGGCCCAGGCATAGGCAACAGCCGGCCGCCGCAGGTTTCGTACTACAATCGTCCCATCATTCCCCAGAGCTTCATCGACGAGCTGATCGCCCGCGCGGACATCGTGGAGGTGATCGGCTCGCGCGTGCAGCTGAAGAAAGCCGGCCGCGAATTCAAGGCCTGCTGCCCGTTCCACAACGAGAAAACAGCCTCCTTCTGGGTGAGCCCGGAGAAGCAGTTCTATCACTGCTTCGGCTGCGGTGCGCACGGCACGGTACTGCGCTTCCTCATGGAGCACGATCGCATGGCCTTCCCGGAGGCCGTCGAGGAGCTGGCCGGGCGGCTCGGCCTCGAAGTGCCGCGGGAGGCCGGCAGCGGCGCCCCCGCCGAGCGCGATTCCGAGAAGCTCTATGACCTCATGTCCCGGGTGGCGAAGTTCTATGCCGAGACGCTGTCGCGGGAGCCGCGCGCGCAGGAGTACCTGACACGCCGCGGCCTGACCGCCGACACCATCGCGCAGTTCGGAATCGGCTATGCGCCGGACTCCTGGAACAGCGTGCTGAAGCGCTTCGGGACCGGGGAGGCGGAGCGCCGTGCGCTCGCGGACCTCGGGCTCATCATCGAGCGCGACGCGGCCCGGGCCTCGGCCGGCACGATGCGTGAAGGCGACCGGCACTACGACCGCTTCCGCGATCGCGTCATGTTCCCCATCCGCGATGCGCGCGGCCGCGTGATCGCCTTCGGCGGGCGCGTCATCGACCGCGGCGAGCCCAAATATCTCAACTCGCCGGAGACGGTCCTCTTCCACAAGGGACGCGAGCTGTACGCGCTGTACGAGACCCGCCGCTCCCGTTCCAACCTCGAGCGGCTGTTGGTTGTCGAAGGCTACATGGATGCCGTGCGCCTGCATCAGTCCGGGATCCCATACGCCGTCGCCACACTGGGCACGGCGACGACGCCCGAGCATTTCCGGCGCATCTTCCGCCTGGTCCGGGAGGTGGTGTTTGCTTTCGACGGCGATCGCGCCGGCCGCGCGGCGGCCTGGCGCGCGCTGCAACATGCTCTGCCGGAAGCGCGCGAAGGCCGCGAGATCCGTTTCCTCTTCCTGCCCGAGGGACACGATCCCGACTCGCTGGTGGGAGAAGAAGGCCGCGAAGCCTTCGAGCGGCGCCTGGAGTCGACGCTGCCCCTGTCCGAATACCTGGTGAAGGAGTTGTCCGAGCAGACGGACCTCAGTCACGCCGATGGCCGGGCGCGCTTTGCCGAGAGCGTCCGGCCGCTCATCGCCAAGGTGCCCGAGGGTGTCTTTCGCGAGCTTCTCACTGCGAGAGTTGCCGCCGTCGTCGGGCTCGCGGCCGAGCGGTTGCAGGAGCTCTGGGCCGCCACCAACCCGCCGCCGGCTCGCGCCCCACCCGCGGAGCCCGAAAAGCCACGTGTCCGCGTGAGCGCCGGACGCGGCAGCCTGGTACGCCAGGCCATCGCGCGACTGGTGAGATTTCCGGCGATCGCAGGCGCGATCAGCGCGGCGGAGCGCGCCGGACTCAACACCTGCGAGGAGCCCGGGATCGATCTGCTGCGCGACTGTTGGATGACCTGCGTGTGCACCCGCTCTCAGTTCCGGCTCAAGTCCTGGAGCGCTGGGCCGACAGAAGCGGGGGAGAGCATCTCGGACGGCTGCTCGAGCGTGAGGAGGTGCTGGGCGACGCCCACGCTGCGGCACTGGAGCTCAAGGCCGCACTGTCGCGGCTCGCGGACCAGGCGGTCGACCGCCGCCTGGAGGCGCTGAGGCCAGAATGGCACGCCGGTCTGGATGCGAAAGAACTTGAGGAATTTCAGAATCTTATGCGCCGAAAGGCCGGCCAGAAAGGTGGCCCCGGTGGAACCACGGACGGGTGAAGAAATTTGGTATTTCTGAGACGCTCCAATAGAATTGCCCGCTTTACTTTGGCGCCCCTTGAGTTGGCCCGCCGCCGCCAGCAGATAGGGGATCGACAGCCCCATCGCCAAACCCCCCGGTACTCATGAAATCAAAGCAAAAGCCCGCCTCCGCAAGTAGGAAACGCCCGGCCGCGCACGCGGCAAAGCCCGCCAAGACCGCCTCCGCCGAGAAGGCGGCGCCGGTCGCCGCGGCGCGCGATAAGGCGCACGATAAGACTCACGGTAAATCGGCCCCGGCGCACAAGAAGGGTGCCGCAACGGCTGCTGCGCCCGCGCCCGAGGCGGGGACGCCGTCATGCCGCCACAAGGACGCGGCCGAGCAATGCTGCTCACGCCGCGGACAAGCGCCCCCTGGGACTCGAGCGCCGCGCCCCGGTGATGCCCGAAGATCGTCAATCGCAGTTGAAGCTGCTCATCGCCCGCGGCAAGGAGCAGGGCTATCTCACCTACGCGCAGGTCAACGATCACCTGCCGTCGGAGATCGTCGATCCGGAGCAGATCGAGGACATCGTCAACACCATCAATGACATGGGCATCCCGGTGTACGAGAAGGCACCGGATACCGAGTCATTGCTCGCGAGCGAGCCCTCCGCGCCCGCCGACGAGGAGGCGATCGAGGAAGCCGCCGCCGCGCTCGCGGCGCTCGATGCGGAGCTCGGCCGCACGACCGATCCGGTGCGCATGTACATGCGTGAGATGGGCACCGTGGAGCTGCTCACGCGCGAAGGCGAGATCCGCATCGCCCGTCGCATCGAGGAAGGGCTCGAGGCCGTGCGCAGCGCGCTCTCGCTCTATCCGCCCACTCACGACTTCCTCCTCAAGGCCTACGAGCCGGTGAAGGCCGGCCAGGCGCGCCTGGTCGATGTCATCGTCGGCTTCGTCGATCCCAACGCGCCGGACGTCATCGCGCAGCCGCAGAATCCGACCAAGATGGACCTGGCCTCGGAAGAGGAGAAGTCCGAGGACGACGAGGAAGGCGAGGACGGCGCCGAGGACGAGGAGGAAGAAGCCGTCGACACCGGGCCGGACCCGCAGGAGGCCGCCGCGCGCTTCGCGAGCGTGGCGAAAGCCTACGCGCACGTGCTCACCGGGATCGAGAAGCACGGCGCGCGCGACCCGAAGACGCTGAAGTCGCGCAAGAAGCTCGCCGATGAATTCATGGAGCTCAAGCTCTCGCCGCGGATGTTCGATGCGCTGATCCTCAATCTGCGCACCCACGTCGCGGAAGTCCGCCAGCTCGAGAAGGAGATCATGATCATCGCCGTGCGCGATGCCGGCATGCCGCGCAAGGACTTCATCGCCACCTTCCCGAAGAACGAGACCAGCCCGCGCTGGCTCGCCAAGCACGTGAAGGCGGGCAAGAAGTACTCCGCGCCGCTCGCCAAATTCAAGGACGAGATCGAGCGCCGGCAGAAGAAGCTCGAGCAGCTGGAAGGCGACTTCCACCTCTCGATCAACGACATCAAGGAGATCAACCGCGAGGTGTCGATCGGCGAGGCCAAGGCCCGCCGCGCGAAGAAGGAGATGGTCGAGGCCAACCTGCGCCTCGTCATCTCGATCGCCAAGAAGTACACCAACCGCGGCCTGCAGTTCCTCGACCTGATCCAGGAAGGCAACATCGGCCTGATGAAGGCGGTGGACAAGTTCGAATACCGCCGCGGCTACAAGTTCAGCACCTACGCGACGTGGTGGATCCGCCAGGCCATCACCCGCTCGATCGCCGACCAGGCGCGCACCATCCGCATCCCGGTGCACATGATCGAGACCATCAACAAGCTCAACCGCATCTCGCGGCAGATGCTGCAGGAGATGGGCCGGGAGCCGACTCCGGAGGAGCTGGCCGTGCGCATGGAGATGCCCGAGGACAAGGTGCGCAAGGTGCTGAAGATCGCCAAGGAGCCGATCTCCATGGAGACTCCGATCGGCGACGACGAGGACTCGCATCTCGGCGACTTCATCGAGGACACCTCGGTGGCCTCGCCGATCGATCAGGCGACCATGGAGTCGCTGCGCGAGACCACGCACGCGGTGCTCGCCCAGCTCACTCCGCGCGAAGCGAAGGTGCTGCGCATGCGCTTCGGCATCGACATGAACACCGACCACACCCTGGAGGAAGTCGGCAAGCAGTTCGATGTCACGCGCGAGCGGATCCGTCAGATCGAGGCGAAGGCGCTGCGTAAGCTACGGCATCCGAGCCGCAGCGAGCAGCTCCGCAGCTTCCTGATGGAAGATTGATCGCCCGTCAGATCCCCGCCCTTCACCAGGGCGTCGATGACTTCGCGGATCACCTCGGCCAGCCCGGGGTGATCCGCCTCGAACCGCACCGCCAGGGACTCGAGCCTTGGCGCGTGCGTGCTCGCGGCGCTCGCACGTCTCCAAGTTCGCCGTCGATATCGCTCACCACGCGCGGAAAGATGCTTGCGCGAATCCGCGTCCAGACTCGCGACTGACTCAGCCGCTCGCGCAGCGCGCGCCAGCAGCTCGCGCAGACCTCTTCTCGCTCGCCCGCCCGCCGCTCATTGCCGATCGTCCGCAGCCATCTTGCGGCGATTGTAGACGCCGCACCGGGCGCGACTAGTGGACTATTGCCAGCCCAGCGGGTAGAACAGTGGCCTGGCCAAAGCCTGTGCCACAGAACATCAGACGATGGACAAGATCGATCATGAGCTCGTGCGCCTGCTCGAGGACGACGCCCGCATCTCCTTCGCGGAGCTCGGCCAGCAGGTCGGACTGTCGAAGACCCCTGCTGGCAGCGGGTGCGGGAGCTCGAGCGGCGCGGCCTGATCCGCGGCTACCGCACGGAGCTCGATGCGGAGGGTCTCGGCCTGCGGGTGCATGCGTTCGTGCACGTGACCATCAATGCCGCCCGGCACGCGGAGTTCGAAGCAGCCGCCTCGAGCCACCCATCCGTGCTGCAATGCTTCACGACGGCCGGTCAGGCGGACTACCTGATGCACGTGCTGGTCGGCGAGATCGCGCAGCTCGATCAGCTGTTGCGGATGGAGATCCGGCGCATGCCGGGCGTGCAGAAGCTCGAGACCACGGTCTGCATGAAGACCATCAAGCCCCGGGCTCCGATCACCGGCTGTCTGCGGCTAGCGGCCTACTCTTCGGCCGCGCTCAGCGCGTCTCGGTCTCGGTCTCCGCTCCACCCACCGCAGCGCCGCCGAGGGCGCCGCGGCCTGGCCATTGAGCAGGCCCTTCCAGCTGAGCTCCTGCCCCTTGCGCCTGCCCTTCTCGGTGACCTTCAGACCCTCCGGGGAGATGGCCAGCATGTAGGCCTTGCCGTCCACATCGATTTCGCGCTTCAGGGTCTTCTCGAGCTTGGTAGCCATGTCATTCCTCAGCTGATTATTCGTTTGCGACGGCCGTGCCCCCGATTTTGCGCCATTGCGCAGACCGAAGGCCAGTTATTCCGTGCCGCGAGCGCCTTGCGCCGACCGAGCGTCAGTTCGGCCCCGGCAGTCAGCCGCCGCCGGCGCTCGACCGCGGCGCGCTGCAGCAACGCCTCCAGGCCATTGGGATCGATGGGCTTGGTCAGGTGCTGGTCGAATCCGGCCGCCAGCGCCCGCCGCTTGTCCTGCTCCTGGCCCCAGCCGGTGATGGCGATCAGCATCGCCCGGCGTCCCCAGCCCGTCGCCGCGGATGCGCTGCGCGAGCTGGTAGCCGTTGAGCTCCGGCATCCCGATGTCGAGCAGCAGCGCGTCGGGCCTGAGCCGGCAGGCGAGATCGAAAGCCTCGCGTCCCGTATGCGCGACGCCGACCTCGTGGCCGGATGCCTCGAGCAGTGCGGCGCAGGTCGCCGCGCTGTCGCGGTTGTCATCGGCCACCAGCACCCGCAGCGCGCTTCGTCGCGGTGTGTGCCGGCGCACTGCTTCTGGCAGACACCTTCGACGTCCCCGGGGCTTCCGATCGGCAGCCGCACCAGGAACTCGCTGCCCTGGCCGACGCCGCCGCTGTGCGCGCTCACGCGTGCCGCCGTGCAGCTCCAGCAATCCGCGCACCAGCGCGAGCCCGATGCCGAGGCCGCCTTCGGAGCGCTCCAGGGCCGGGGATGCCTGCGCGAACAGAGTGAACACCCGCGGCATCATCTCCGCGCGAGATGCCGATGCCGTTGTCCCGGACCGACGATGACCAGCTCGCCGCCCTTGCGCCTCGCCTCGAGCTCGATCCGGCCGCCGGCGTCGGTGTACTTGGCGGCATTGATCAGCAGATTGGCGAGCACCTGCGCGAGCCGCACCGGGTCGGCCACGAGCCGCACCGGCTCCGCGGGAGCTGCACGAGCAGGCGTGTGGCCTCGCGCCTCGATGAGCGGCCGCGCCGGCTCCTGCGCGGCGGCCACGACCGCGGCGAGGTCGACCGTCGACGCGCCGCAGAATGAGCTTGCCGCGCGTGATTCGCGACACGTCGAGGAGGTCGTCCAGCAGGCGGCCCATGTGCTCGACCTGGCGCTCGATGATGGCCTGCGCCTGCAGCCGCTCGGCCTCGGGCCTGGCCGCCCTTCCTCGCCATCGCGACCGCGTAACGGATCGGCGCGAGCGGGTTGCGCAGCTCGTGCGCCAGCACGGCGAGGAACTCGTCCTTGCGCCGGTCCGCCTCGCGCAGCGCTTCCTCGGCCCGCCGTGAGCTCGCCGATGGTGCGCTGTTGGGCCTGCTCGGATGCCTTGCGCTCGCTGATGTCGCGGGCGATCTTCGAGGCACCGATGATCACGCCGTTGGCGTTGCAGATGGGAGAGATAGTGAGCGCGACGTCGATGCGCCGGCCGCTCTTGGCGACGCGCACGGTCTCGAAGTGATCGATGCGCTCGCCGCGGCGCAGCCTCTCCAGGATTTCCTGCTCCTCCTGCACGCGCTCCGGCAGGGATGATCAGCGTGATGGGCTGCCCGACCGCCTCTTCGGCGGTATACCCGAACAGACGCTCCGCGGCCCTGTTCCAGGAGCGGATGATGCCCTCCAGGGTTTTGCTCACGATGGCGTCATCGGAAGACTGGACGATGGCGGCGAGATGTGCGCGGGCGCTCTCCGCCAGCCGCTCGTGGGTGACTTCGCGTACGAACCAGCGGCTGTGGATCAGTTTGCCCGCATCCCAGTGGGAGTTGGCAGCGATCCGCACGTAGCGCACCGACCCGTCGCTGCGACGCAGCGAAGTCGCGTGG
>CAVSAZ010000002.1:0-25055 GCA_963726045.1 uncultured Pseudomonadota bacterium | reverse complement strand
CACGCGGTGTTCTTCGCCTCTCGGAAATCACCGAGGTCGGCCGGACAGGTCATGCGCGTTGGCGCGCACTTTCTGGTGCACTGGTCCGACGACAACTCCGAGGCATGGCTGCTCTTCACCAGGGAGCCGGGTGACACACTGCACATGGCCAAGGTCGATCCGGACGCGGATTTCAGCGACGACTACGAGGACCTGACCTTCCAAACGGGAGCACGCCTGTGAATAAGGACGGGGCAACGCCTTTCGATGCGGAGTTGCGATCATGACGCGCAAGCGACTGGTTCTGGCTGCAGCGCTGGCATGGCTGGTGACTACAGTCGGCGCACACGCGCAGTCTGCGGAGCAGGCGAGGCGTATCGAAGTCGACTCTCTCATGAGCCGTTACTCCGGCCAGGTGCCCGGCGCCTCGCTGATCGTAACCAGCGACGGCAGCCATCGTCAGTCGTGGCTATGGCTACGCGAATCTGGAGGAACATATCAAAGCCGGGCCGGAGACCAACTATCGCCTGGCATCGGTCACCAAGCAGTTCACCGCCGCCTGGATCCTGCTGCTGAAACAGGATGGGAAGCTGCGGCTGCAGGACTGCGTACGCAAGTGGCTGCCCTAGCTCCCCGCGAGCGACGACGGTATCACCTTCTACGACCTGCTTACCCACTCCAGCGGGCTCATCGACTACGAGGATCTGGTCCGCCCGGTCGGACCGACCCAGCTCAACGACGCCGACGTGCTGAGCATGCTCTCTGCACAGCACCGGCTCTACTTCGCAGCCCGGCACCGCCCACCGCTACAGCAATGGCGGCTATGTACTCCTGGGGCTGGTCGTGGAGCGGGTTTCCGGCAGGACCTGGCGGACTTCATGAAACACGCATCTTCCAGCCGCTGGGATGGAGCACACGCTGCTGTATGAGCATGGCGGCCCCGAGGTGACGCACCGCGCCTACGGATACAGCAACGAAACGGCATATGGAAGCAGCACCGACCAGGACATCACCAGCGCCACGCGCGGCGATGGCGGCATCTACTCCTCGATCGACGACCTGGCGAAGTGGGACGCCGCGCTCTACAGCGACAGACTGCTCAACGATGACTCGCGACGCATGGCCTTCTGCGCGCACGAGCCGACAGACGATCCCTGAAGCCGGCTACGGTTTCGGCTGGCGCATCACCGGCGATACGCTGTGGCACTCGGGCGAGAGCATCGGTTTCCGCAACGTGATCGTCCGCTGGCCAAAGCAGCATCTCACCGTTATCATGCTCAGCAACCGCAACGAGTTCCAGCCTTATCCGCTCGCGCTCGCGATCGGGCAGTTGTTTCTAAATCATTGAACGAGCGGTCCCGCGGCGGCGAAATGAATGCGGCCACGAATTTCGCCGACCACGTAGTCGGCTACGACATCCCCGCGCTGCCCGGCATGGACGAAGCGGATATCCAAACTCCCTGCCTGATCCTCGATCTCGATGCGCTGGAGCGCAACATCAGGAAGATGGGCGAGTACGCGAAGACGCACGGCATGCGCCACCGCAGCCACGGCAAGATGCACAAGTCGGTCGACGTGCAGAAGCTGCAGGAGAGCCTGGGGGGCGCGGCCGGCGTTTGCTGTCAGAAGGTTTCCGAGGCCGAGGTCTTCGCCCGTGGCGGCATCAAGGACATCCTCGTGTCCAACGAAGTGCGCGATCCGGTCAAGATCGACCGCCTCGCCCGTCTGCCGAATCATGGCGCGCGAATCACCGTCTGCGTCGATGATCTGGCGAACGTGGCGGAGCTCTCGGCCGCCGCGCAGCGGCACGGCACGACGCTGGAGTGCCTCGTCGAAATCGACTGCGGCGCGGGCCGCTGCGGCGTCAAGACCCCCGGCGCCGCGATCGAGATTGCGCAGGCCATCGATGCCGCGCCGGGGCTGAAATTCAGCGGCATGCAGGCGTATCAGGGCGCCATGCAGCACCTGGAGAGCTATGAGGATCGCAAAGCGAAGCTCGACGCCGCCATCGCCAAGGTGAAGGCCGTCGTCACGGCTCTGCAGGCGGTTGGGCTGAGGCCGGAGCTCGTCTCAGGCGGCGGCACGGGCTCCTACTACTTCGAGTCGGCTTCCGGCGTCTACAACGAGCTGCAATGCGGCAGCTACGCCTTCATGGATGCGGACTACGGGCGCATCAGGGACAAGGACGGGAGCCGCATCGATCACGGCGAGTGGGAAAACGCGCTCTTCGTCCTGACCTCGGTGATGAGCCATGCCAAGCCCGATCAGGCGGTCTGCGATGCAGGACTCAAGGCGCAGTCGCTCGATAGCGGCCTTCCCGTCGATCCACGGTCGCAACGACGTGAAATACGTCAGCGCCTCGGATGAGCACGGCGTCATCGAGGACAAGGGCGGCGTTCTGCGCATCAATGAAAAGCTGCAGCTGGTTCCGGGACATTGCGACCCGACCTGCAATCTTCACGACTGGTATGTCGGCGTGCGCAACGGCAAGGTCGAGGCGTCTGGCCGGTGTCCGCGCGCGGAAGACGCCATCGCATACGACGCCGGCCGCTGACCCAGGGCCTACCGGCCGCAGTGACCACGCCGACGGAGTCCATCCAGGTTCCGTAGGCGGCGTTGGCACCGCCATGGGCCGCTGCGATGCGTTGCCGCCATTCGGGGTGAGACCCCAGTGCGGCTGCGGGATGCCGACGCGATTCCAATGTTGAGCCGTAGACCATGGAGACGGCGATACGGTCGTCCTGCGCCTCAGCTGGGTCGCGACTCGATACGATCCCCTCTCAGCCGATCGGCCAGCGATCGGCAAGCCGTAACCCGCCTCGCAGGGATCACCTTCACGCTCAAGACGCGGGTCGTGCTGGTGCCGTGTGCCGAGCTGAAAAGACGATTGATTCCGGCGAATGCACTCGCGTGTCGCACCGCCGGGTCGCTCTGCAACCCCTGTTGCACCGACAGGAGCCCGGCGAAGGCGGGAGTCCTGGCGAGGCTATTTGCGACCACTGGAAGCACCGCGGCGAACAGCAGAATCAGAACGATCACGCCGATACGACCGGCTGATATCCGCTTCGTTCCGACATGCGACAAGTCGTGGATCCCGCCGCATGCACGTACGCGCATGACCGCGAGATCATGCAACGACTCAACTGTCCGGCGGTTGAACAGTAGAAGGTAAATAATGGAGAGACGAGCGCCAAAAATCAGCAAGCTGAAGCAGCCAGCCCGACCGCCGGGCCCGCAGTGATGAGGGGCGCCGTTCAGGACAGGGGCAACGGATAAGATTGCTGCGCGAAGGTGGCAGCCCCGGTACTCAGCGACTCGGAGTGGCCGTGACTACTTTGATTCCCAGGATTTGCTCGCCCACGTCTCTGGCTGCTGCCGAGTCGGCCGTCCATCGCACCGAAATAGGCCAGCGCGATTGCAAAGCCCAGGGCCCGTCCCCAGTCCGCCCATTGCGACCAGTTGATCAAAGGCCACGAGGCCGATGCCGGCACCCACGAGCCCGAGCACGGGTGTCGAAACCGCGAAAAGGCGCCGCCACCGGCCGGCCAGCCTGCGGAAATTCCGCCCTCGACCCCGTTCATCCCATCGGGAGGGGATGGTTCTGAGACCTGTGTTGCAGCGAGTCAGTGGAGGAGCACGGGGCCGAGGATCGCAGCCATCGAATCCATGAACACCCGCACCCGTCTTCGGTAGGTTGCGGCGATGCGCGTAAAGCAGCGAGACGGGGCATCGGGCCCAGGGCGATATTGCGGCAACACCTCGACCAGCTCACCGCGCGCGAGTGGCTCGCGCACTCCGATCTCCGGAGCCTGGCTCAGATCCTGACCCGGCGAGGCAGGCCGCGTCGACGCATCGGAGCTGTCGACGACGACCTGGTACTGGACATCGGCAGGCACCGATAGCTCGCTGGCGTCGGGGTACTGAAGCCCAGTCCCTTGGAATCCTGAGCGTGGTGACGTAGTCGATCAGATCGTGCTGCGCCAGGTCGGCGAGCGTCTCCGGCGTCCCGCGGCGGGCCAGGTAGTCCGGACTCGCGCAGTTGACGAATGCCAGGCGTCCGAACGGACGGACGATCAGCTGTGGTTCCTGTGGGCGCTGATGGAACACGCAGTCGATTCTCTTCCTGGACCGGATCGACGCAGGCGATCAGTGGTGCTCACTCGAATTCGACCTGCGGATGCGCATCGAGGATTCTTCGGCAGCCGGGGAATGACGGAGAGCCGCGCCAGACTGCTCGCACATGTTCATGCGAAGCCGAGCCGCGCAGTGCCTGGCCGCTCCGCTGGAACACGCTCCCGAGACCGTCGACCTCGGAAAGGACCTCCTTCCGGCAGCGCTGTAGTAGAGCGGGCCATCTAGAAGTCATCTGGACCTTGCGGGGTGGTGCGATGAAGCAGGCGAGTTCCGACGGAGGCCTCGAGCTGCTGAACTGCCGAAGAAGTCGTCGGCCAGAAGGAGAGGCCGACGCCTTCGGCCGCGCGGGTGAAGCTCGATCGCCCAGCGACGCGAACAAAGACCTGCATGGCTTCGAGCATGTTCAAGGCGAGAACGCGGGCGGATGCGGCGTCATCGTCCATCTTACATGGACAGCCATCAGAAACCCTGAGTCAGATTCATTGATTCGAGGTTGCCTATAGGATCTCCTGACCCGAGACGACCTGGAACAGGAAGAAGATCCACATGACCAGTCCTCGACCCCCATCGCCCTTGTCACCGGCGGGAGCCGCGGCCTGGGCCGCAACACCGTACTGAGCCTCGCGCAGCGGGCGCTCGACAGCGTCTTCACCTACCATTCCAATCGCGCGGAGGCCCAGAAGGTCGTGGCACTCGTCCACCGAAGCGCGGAGCAACGACTGTCGGCCCTGCAACTCGACACTGGGAATGTCGCGGCGATTCGACGAGCTTCGTGCAAAGAGTGCAGCGCAGACGCAGCGCCTGGGCGCCGAGCGCTTCGACTTCCTCGTCAACAACGCCGGCACGGCGCACCACAACGCATCGAGAAGACGACCGAGGCGGAGTTCGACAGCGCTCTACAACGTCCATCTCAAGGGCGTGTTCTTCCTGACGCAGAAACTGCTGCCGCTTATCAATGACGGCGGACGGATCGTCAATCTGTCGTCGGGCCTCACCCGCATCGTCGATCCCGGGCAGCGCGCCTTATGCGTCGATGAAAGGCGCGGTCGAAACGCTGACGGAATATATGGCCAAGGAATTGGACCGCGCCGGATCGCCGTCAATTTCGTGGCGCCCGGCGCCATCGAGACCGATTTCAGCGGCGGCATGGTCAGGACAATCCGGCGACCAACAAATACATCGCGGGTCTGACGGCGCTCGGTCGCGTTGGTGCCCGACGACATCGGCCCGATGATCGCGCTCGCTGTTGTCCGACGACAATCGCTGGGTCAACGCGCAACGCGTGGAAGCCTCAGGCGGCACGGCGTTATAGGGTTGAGGGATCGATCTCGAACGCGTCGCCGCTGCTGCTGTTGCCGCCTTCGGTGGTGCCGTAAACATTGTCGGCACCATCCATGATCAGGCTGGCGTCCGGGAGCGTGCCGTTGCTGCCACCTGTGAAGCTGTAGAGGATCGATTCTGGACAGCGCGACGAGCGTGAGGGTTGTCGCGGCCCAGTACGTTGGCTCCAGCCATCGAGCGGCCAGGTCCGAGTCCCCCGAATTCGTCGAATTTATTCTGGAGGCGCAACCCGGCCGTGCAGCATGGTAGTGAGACCAGGTCGCACTTCCAATACATGCGGACAACCCTAATACATCCTGTGGCTGGGACTCACGGCGAAGATCGCTCAGGAAAGGTGTGCTCTTTGGCGTGATTGCAGCGCAATGCGCAGGCCGAACTCTGGATAAGTCCGTCCACCCGGCCCAGGTGCTCGAGACCCGGCGGACGCGAGCGCGGTCAAGCGGCTGACCCGCCCTCCGGAAATGGGAGGGCGGGTTGAGGTGCGCGCATCAGCTCAGAATTGCCGGGCGCGGACGCCGGCGGCCGACGATGACCGTGCAGCCGAGCAGCTTCCTGCACCGAAAAGTCTGAGCGTACGCGGGTTCGGGAACGGCCTGCGTGACGGTCGCGTCCATGCTGTACTACGGATCGCTGCTGAGTCCGGCGGAGAACGTGTTCCAACCACGGTCAGTGAATAAGCACCTGACGGGACCCGGATGCCCAGAGCGGAGTTGCTCCTCGGTCCCATCACCCAGTGTCAGCGTGTGGATGAGGCTCGCTTTACTGCAATCATTCACGGTGCTGCTGCTGGAGTCGGAGAACAGGGAATTGCCGGTATCCGAGTACGACGAAGCTCGGTCATCCTGTCCACCATGGACATTGCCGCTGAATCCCATCAGGAACCTGTTGGCGTTCGATGGCCGTTGTGAAAGGCCTGTTGCGCTCGACGGCGTGATCGTCAGCGAGTCCTTCGAGCAGTCCTGCCACCGCTGACGTATGTCGCCGTGTAGCTGCTCGAGATCCATGCTGTTACGCCCGCATTCAGGCCCGGCGAATAGCTCGTGCCGCCCGTGCCGGCGGTCATTGTCCAGCCGTTGATTGTGCCGGACCAGGAAACCGAGGAGGGCATCGTCGGTGAGCCGATCAGCCACAGTGGCGGTCTGATGCACCGCCCGCTGTAGGGACATTTCTACGGGGCCGGCCAAGGCCGCACCATCACGTCGCGTCAGCGACCGTGGCCATGAT
Source organism: uncultured Pseudomonadota bacterium (assembly GCA_963726045.1). Lineage (GTDB taxonomy): Bacteria > Pseudomonadota > Gammaproteobacteria > Steroidobacterales > Steroidobacteraceae > 13-2-20CM-66-19. The sequence goes on along the minus strand of CAVSAZ010000002.1, from coordinate 18,377 downwards.
TCCGATACTAAGGAAGCGCCTCCTCCCCATACTGCAAGCTCCGCATCCATTCCGTAGTTTCCCGTAATCCCCATCCAACCGGCGCCAGGTTCTAGCAAGGGCTATGCCAGAGCAAGAGCAAGTCAGCCGAAATTCCACAGGCGTCAACCCCACGTGTACAGACTCCTGGAGCCAGCTGTAAAGAATTTCGACGCGCCCCGTGCTCCACTCCTGAGCGTGAGCCGGAGTGGACGGGCACGCCACCCGACTCTGAGCATCTCTGCTCCGGACAAACGAAAGGGTCTGCCGAAGTCCGCCGCACACCATGGGACGCCGCAGCCCCGCCACGCAACAATCTCAGACACCTCGACCACAAATGCCTGGGACGACCTTTCAAGCTTCATCGAGGAGCGGTGGTTATCGCGATCGTGGGCCCCGGTAGCCGTCGATGGTCGAGACGGAGGATCGGTCCGTCCGGCCGCTCGATCGACTGGGTGGCAGAGCGAACTTGCCGCGAAACGCAACATCGACACGCGGCAGCTCCCGCAGCCGACACGCCCACGAGTAGCGCGCCCAGTTCATGGCGAACGCGGGCGGCGCGAGGAGGCCTACGTGCGGCTGCGCGGGGTACTGAAGGACGCCGCACTTCAAGTCCCCGGCGGCGCTGCGCCAGCCTGCCGCTGATCACCGATCTCGATCTCCTCCGCCTCCACCACTTCCATCCGCTCCTCGAGTCGGACGAAGAATCTCTAGTGTTTCCACGGGGCCTCTCGACGATGCGCCGCGTACGCGCCGAACCGCGTGACCGATCTGCCGGCCGAGCGTGAGCGCCTCCACCCGGCCGACGGCGTACGACCTCCCCGGCAAGGTCTCGGCCTCACTGACTTACGCGAAGATTTCGGACGGTAGACTCCTCGAGTACATGTGCGCGCTGCAGAGCGAGCACTTGGCTCCCGAGAAGCTCTCTCCGACGAACTCGAGCAAGGCACGCATCCGCTCCTCGATCTTCAGCTCCTGAACCAACGGGCGGCGGTCTTCCTCCGCATGGCTCAGCGCCAGCGGCTCCCCCCCGCCGCGGGACGTGGGAGAGGTGGGCTTGCTCGATGATGATATCTGGGAGGACGAGGAGCCCGCGGCCTTCCTGCAGCAGGTCAGAAGCGTTCATACACGGGGATGGACCGCGGCGCTGAGCGCTTCGTTCAGCCGAGCTCCACGAACGTTGGCAGGCGCGGCATGGTGGAGCAGAGCGAGTCAATCCCCCGTGAAGCGCGGGGCGCTTCTTTTCCGCTGCACGCGAGATGCCGAACAGGCAGAAATCGCATCTCCAGCTACGCGCGCGAGGATCTCTGCCGCGGGTGCAGCAGATCAAGGCGGGACTGGAAGCGGCCGGGATCACTACACCTGGTTCCCCATCGGACCGGCTCCAGGCCGGCGACGACGACGACCGCAAGACTCCAGCGCAACATCGCCCGCTGCTTGCATTCCGATCCCGGGCGATCTCCCCAGAACACCGAGCGGCGCCATGAGGGTTACTTCCGGCGTGAGTGGAGCTACGCCCTCGACCGGGCGCGCAACATGGCCGACGGCGCGCTCTTCATCCTGCCGGTGGCACTGGATGGAGTCAGTGCGGTGCGGCGCGACCGTGCCCGAGCGCTTTCAAAGCGCTGCACGCCACTGCGCTCCAGGGTGGCGAAGGCGACCCCGGCAGTTTGTGCGGCGCCTCGCCGAGCAGACGAAGCGGCGCCGCGCGCGACCGCCGACCCCCAGGGTGGAGGCGCCGCGACACCGTCCGCGCTCGCAGCGGCCGTCGATGCGGACAACCCGCGGCTGGGGCTGTCTCTTCACCGAACAGACTTGCGCGTCTCCTCTCCGGCGGCGACCAGGAAGTGGCCGAGCTCGCCCGGCGCGTGCAGAGGAAGCTTCTCACGGTGCTGTTCGGCAAATCGGGGCTCGGCAAGACGCCGATTCCGCGCGCCGGGCTCGTCCCGCAGCTGCGCGAGCAGAAGTCCACCGTCCGCTGTACCGAGTCACCGCCGACGAGCGCGATACGCCGGAGCCCGCCGAGCAGATCGAAGACGCGATCCTCGTGCGCCGCCCAGTGCTTCCTGGAAGAAGAGGACCCATGCCGGCGTCTCCGCCAGCGGGCGCAGTCGCTGTGGGAGTTGGAGGATCATCGCTGACGATGCGCCGCGCGATGCCGCGGGCGCCAAGCTACTTCCACTGCTGATCTTCGATCAGTTCGAAGAGCTCTTCGACGCTGGCGCAGACCGATGAGTTCGGCAGAGCCCTGTGCGGCACGCTTCATCGAGGAGCTCGCCGACCTGGCCGAGAACCGACTGCCGGCAGGCGCTCGAGGCGCGGCTCGAGCAGGATGAACTCGGCGGCGAAGCAACTTCGACTTTGCGCGCAGGATTATCGCGTCCTGATCGCACTCCGCGAGGACCATCCCGCTCTGCTTGAGAGCCTGAAGAGCATCATGCCCAGCCTGTCGCAGAACCGCCTGCGACTGGCTTCGATGGGCAGCGCGCAAGCGCCTGGATGCAGGGCCGCGGCCAGGACAACAGCTGGTGTCGCTGGAGCGGGCGGAGCCGCCGATCGTGCGCTTCGTCGCCGGTACCTCGGAGCTTGTCAACGCGGAAGTCGAGCCCGTGGATCCTCCTTGAGCCTCGACCGCCCGCGACCCGACCGACGCGCGCGGCTCAGGGCCGAGGAGATCTGCTCTATCTGCTGGCCGGCTCCCACGAGAAGCACTCCGGCGAGCAGCCTCCCACCAGTGTCACTCGCTGATCAACCGGCGGCCGTGCGGCGAATCATCCAGCGACGAACTTCGTATGGAATCCTCGGCTTCCGCGGTAAGAAAACGTGGCCGAGGAGACACTTGTGTCAAACGCTCCGAAGCCGCTGGTGCTGCCCCTGGAGCGTCTGCCACGCTGGTCAACGACGTGCCGGCCCCTCCCCATCGAGGAGCGGCTCGATGTGCGCCGAGTCGAGCCGCACACATGATGTGATCTGTGGCGTGGTCAAGGCCAGTCGTGATCAGCGCAACGAGCGCGAGGCACGCGAAGCGGCTGAGCGCGGACCCGAAGAGACGCCAGCGAGCACGCGCGGGGCGCGCTGATGCGTCAGGCGCGCACGCTCGATCGCCACCGCTCGTACTGCTGTGGTTCCTCGTGCTCTGTCGGCCGCGGCGTTCGGGTATGTGAGCGCCGAAAGAGCCCGTCGCGCTGAGCGCCTGGCGCAGCAAAACCGGAACTTGGCTCAGCAGGCGCGAACTCATGCCGAGCAGCTGCTGGGGTATCTCTCTGATGACTTCGAGCAGCAGCTGTCGAGTTTCGGGCAGGACGGAGTGGTCGCGCAGTTCACCCAGCGCCAGATCGACTACTTCCGCTCCCTGCCCGCTGCGCTGCGCGACCCGCAGACAGTTCGTTACCAGGCCATGGCGCTGACCGCGAATTCCGCAGCAGTGACGCAGCTCGGCGCACCGGAGAAGGCCGCGCAGAGCACCGCCGAGGCGATGCGGCTGCTCGACGGTCTGCAAAGGAATGGCGACCGGTCCGAGGCAACGTTCGTCGCACTCGTCGGGGCGTACTCGGCCGCCTGTCTGAGCGCCTCACAGACGAGCTCCTCGGGCGTGCCCGTCGACTGCCGCCGTCCCGTGAGCATGATCCAGTCCCTGGCCGAGCGGCCGGGAGCGTCCCGTCCGGTTCGGGAGGCCTACCTGCAGGCGCTCACGAATCTCGGCTGGTCGGAACAGACTTTCGACGTCGACTACGAGGGATCGGCGAGGACCACGGGGCGAGCGATGCAGGTCGCCTCCGCGCTCGGCGCCGAGAGCCTCGGCGATCTGCACATCAGCAGCCTATATGCCTTTGCGGGCGCGTGGCGAGTGAACGCGCTCGTCAACCTCGGCCGCAACGATGAGGCGCTCCAGGTAGGCAAGCAAGCGCTCGCAGTTGCCGACGGCGTGCTGGCGAAACGCCCCTGGTACCGGCTCACCCTGAATGCCAGGGAGATCACCGACGGCTCGATGGTTGACGCCGCGCAAAGTTCGCTCGATCCGCGCGAGGCGCTGGGATTTGCGCTCCAGGAGCAGCAGACGGCACAGACGTTGGTCAACTTCGACCCGGGCGATGTGGGTTCAGAAAACAACGCCGCAATTGCGATGACCGACGTATGCCTCTCGCTGTGGGGCGGCGGCCACTTGAGTGAGGCGCTGGAATGGTGTCGGAAATCGTTCCCCATATGGGCGGGAGCGTCGCAGCATCTGGCCGGCGGCTTCGTGGTGCAGATCAGGTACCTCGGGAGCCGACTGGCCGTCTGGCAAGCGGCTGCCGGCGATCTTACCGGCGCGTTGCACGCCGCGGTTAGTGACCAACGTCTGTTCGAGACGGGGTCTCCTTCCCACCCCCCGAGCGGTGCCGGTTGGTTCGCCTCTGTGCTCGACACCCAGATAGTGCAGGCGGAGGTGAGCTACGAGCGTAACGACTTTACCGGAGCAAGCCGTGTTGCCGAGCGAGCGACCATGCAGTTGCAAGGTGAGAAAGCACAGGGGAGCGCACAAACACTTGCGCAAGCCTATCTGCTCTACGATTTGTCCAATATCTACGGCCGCGCCGAATACCAGCTCGGGCACTTCGGCTCGAGCGAACGCGCCGAGCGTATCGCGCTAGCGCGAAATGCGAGCGTCCTGCCCTTTGACGCATCGGTCCTCGCGAACAAGCGAGACGGCGCGGAGATCTCGACGTGGCTCGCGATGGCACTCGCGCGGCAAGGCAAGGTCTCCCAGGCCGCGCAGATAATCGATCCGATCGTGACGTTCGAGCAAGGCCTGCAGGCACGCAATCATGGCGACGTCTGGGTTCCTTACGAGCTTGCGCGTGCCCTATGCGCCCAGGCCCTCGCTGAACCGAAGCAGCGCGACGTTGCGCTCAAACGAGCGGCCGCGCTCCTGAGCAATCTGCCGCCGCAACTCCAAAGGCTGCATGACATACGGCAGTTGCGGCAGTGGGTTGCACGATGAACGCCGCAGCCCCCCGCCCTGCACGAGAGCGCACTCGACGAGAACGCCTGGGAGGACCTTCTAAGCTTCATCGAAGAGCGGCGGGTCATCCCGATCGTGGGCGGCCTCACCGACTTACGTGATCTCGGACGAAGATCTCCTCGAGTACATGTGCGCGCTACAGAGCGAGCATCTGGCTCCCGAGAAGCTCTTCTATGAACTCGAGCACAACCATCTGCTCCTGATCGGCAGCTCCCTGACCAACTGGGTGGCTCGGCTCTTCCTTCGCATGGCCAAGCGCCAGCGGCTCTCCGCGCCGCGGGACGTGGGAGAGGTGCTCGCCGACGACCACATCGATCAGGACGAGAAGCTCGTGGCCTTCCTGCAGCAGGTCAGCGTCCATACACGGATCTACCGCGGCGCTGAGCGTTTCGTAGCGGAGCTTCATCAGCGCTGGCAGGCACGGCGCGGAGTTGGCTCGGGAGCAGGAGCCAGTTCCACAACTCCGGCGCGCTTCCTGCCGCCGGCGCGCGCGATGCCCGAACAGGCCGTGTTCATCAGCTACGCCCGCGAGGACTTGGCTGCAGTGCAGCAGATCAAGGCGGGACTGGAGGCGGCAGGCATCACCACCTGCTGGCCCCCGAGGATGCCATGTTAGGTCCCGAGCTGATCGGCGCGGCGCTCGAGCAGGAAGGCCTGCACGAGCGCGCCGCGGAGGTCCTGATCAGGAACGGCTATCGCGCATGGGTCAATTGCGTCGGCCACATCGCGCTCGATCCGTTGGAGCTGCCTATCCCGTCGTAGCAACCGGCCTGAGAGGAGCGGTCGCCGGCCGCGCTATGAGCGCGACCCAGCGACCGCAGCCAGCCGTGTTACATGCCCGCCATCGGCGCTACGAGCGTTGCCTGCGCGTGCAACGCCTGTTGTGCGAGCGCCGCCAACGCTTCCAGGTGGGCACGTTCCATCAAATCAGAGGCGTGAGGCGCACCAGCGGCGGCATCGTGTGCCAGGCTCTGAAGCTCCAACCGCGCGAGAGCGCGGGCATCAGAAGGAGTGCCCTTGTCCGGTGCGATCAGCATCTGCGCCAGCAGATGGGCGTATGCCGTCTGCAGATTGCGTCGGATCAAGCCGTCATGCCCTCCCCCCGAGGCGAGGCCGTCCAGGATCCCCGCTTGCGCCCAATCGAAGAGATCGGAGAGATCCATCGTCTGCCCCTGCGCGTACTTGGTCGACATGTCGTCCAGACGCTCCAGAGTGAGCGGCGAGAAGAGCGCGTGCAATGCAGCGAGCTGTGCATGAGCCACGAGCGTCGCCACCGGCACGTCGTGCCGCGGCGGCGGGTCGTAGCTCCAATGCGGATCGCCCGCCACGGAGCTGTTCTCCGAGTAGGTCAGGGTCTCCAGGACCGCCGGGTTGAATTTCCAGGCGGCATCGGCGAACAGGCCGTCGCGAAGCGCGTTCCACGCCGCCCGCTCACGTGCGAGCGGCACGGGTGTGAGGGGTGCGACGGCATTCGGATCGCCCTTCATCGAGCGCGAGAGATACTCGCCGCCGATGATGTTGGCAGTCATGGTTGCGCAGCGAAGATCCATCTGCAGCGGCAGCACGAACGCGGCGCGTGCCTGATCGTAAGGCATGTCGGCCTGCGGGAAGCGTTGATTGACCGCATCCATCAGCCGATGCATCAGCGATTCCTGGGTCCCACACCACTGCAATGGATCATTCGACAGGTCATAGGTCTGGACCCGTGGGTCGATGGAGTGCCCAACCGAGAAGGCGTCGGCGTCTTCGTCGCTGGCGAAGCGGTAGCGCGGGTCCGCCCACTTCGAGGCCCAGCTCCGCAGCGTCGGCAGCTGTTCTTCGGGCGTTCCGGAGACATAGCCGTAACCGTACTGAATGGCGTACAGGTCGTAAGGACCGAGAACCAGCTGGTTGTAATCGCCCTGCGGCGTGCCTTTCGGCCAGACATTGACCGGGTCGTACTCCATCACGGAGCTCGAGATGCCGTTCTTGGCGGTGAACGACTTGTCCTGCAGCTCCTGCGCGGTATATGCCATTGAGCCGATGAAGTTGTGCTGCAGGCCCATGTCGTGCCCCGACTCGTGCAGCACGATGTAATAGATGAACTCGTCGGTGAATTTTCGCTCCGCGTCGGCCGTATCTTCCAGACCGCGCGCCGGCGCGATGACATACTTATAGGAGAGGCGACCGATCATCCCCACCACAGAGTCGAAATTCACGCCGACGTTGAGCTCCTCGCCGCTGCGGGGGTCGGCGACGATGAGCGCCTCGGCACCGTACGCCGGGGTGCTGGTATCGACCCAACGCACCATGTTGTGACGGATGTCGTCAGGATCCCAGCCTTTGTCCTCGGGCTGATCCTGCACCGCCACCGCGTCTTCGATGCCGACCTTCGCGAATGCCTGGCCCCAGGCGAGCAGTGCCTTGCGCACCGTGTCGCGGTACTCCGTCGGAATGTCATCGCTGAGATAGAAAACCAGCGGGTTGGTTGCCTTGAACGGCGCCGACGACGTGCGATTGCCGAAGTTCCAACGCGAGATGTAATGCACGTCGCGCCGCATCTCATCGTCGGTGGTGAAGTTGATCAGCGGCACCGAGAAGTACCCCACCCGCGGGTCGTAGATTCGCGGCACGTAGCCGTCATCGGGTGCGGCGATGATGTTGTAAGTCATCCGCACTTCGGCATAACGGGCGTCCGGCGCGTTGTCGAGCTTCGCGGGTGCCATCGAGGCCCAGCTCTGATCCACCCGCAGCATGTCATTCAGCGGGAATGCCTTGGCTGCGAGAAAGAACGTCCTCTTGGGATCGAGCGAGTAGTGTTGCGTCGGCTTCGCATCCTCGGAGTTCAGGCTGTCGGCAAGATCGGCGATGTCGTCCAGGAACGCATCCGCCGAGATCACCACATGATCATGGTCCAGCGCGGAGATCGGCACCACGGCAATTACGGAGTTGGGCAACGAGTTGCGGACCCCCATCGCCTGCGGTGAGCCGGGACGCGTGAGCGCGTAACGGTTCGGCCAGCGCAGCACCACCCTGCTTCCCACCCGCTCGAAGTGCAGCAGGCGCGCCGGCGCCACGTACGGTTCGCCTTCGGCGGGCCCGAGGCCACCCAGACCGCTCGAGGGTACGGAGGTCTCGATGAAGTCCTTGCCGAACTGCGACGGGCTGAGCGAGAAGAATACGTTGCCCTTCTTGTGAATGATCGCGATCAGCCCGGGTGTGACCTGCGCATCCTTGATGAACTTCGCATAGTCCAGCGGGTTTATGGGCGGCTTCGGGCCCGCATGGGCACCGGCATGCGCAGCCGACTTGGGGGCAGCGGCCTTGGTAGCGGCCCACCCGGGCGCGGTGGCGACCAGCGCTGCCAGTACGCAGATGATCGAAGTCACGTGTGACTTACGCATCGATTTCTTCCTGTCAGTGTAATGTTTATCAGGCGGCCGCGCGTACCAACAGCACGGCCGTGGTGGTCAGCTCATCGGGGGCTTCAATCGCTGTTGCGGCGGCCGCGGCCCCTGCGCCGGTCCGGATTGGCATTCGTGCGCCGGAGGCCGCCGGTTTCCGACTCGCGTCGCGGCCCCGCCCGCCGATCGGGATGCTTGTGATACATGCAAGGGCACACCTCGGGCGAGGTGCATTTGGACAGAGGAAGTCGTGGCGCATCAATCCCCAGATAACGGCGTCCCTTCAGTGCCTGTGCCGCGCCACAACTCCCACTGGTGCAGACTATCGACACAGCGCTCCAGCGGTTGCCGGGCTTGGTGGCCATGGGCGTGCAATCTACCGTTAACCAGCCGGTCTAGCAACTTAGACCTAACGTCCCGGGGAGGCCGGGCCGCTCGGGAGCCCGGCCGACGTTGCGCGTCCGCCGCGGGAGTTCGAGGGTTGCCTACTGCGCGCCGCGCTCGAGTTTGGCGGCGATCTCGGCGACATGCCGCCCCTGGAAGCGCGCCCCCTCGAGCTCGTTCTCGCTCGGCTGCCGCGAGCCGTCGGCCTTCGCCAATGTCGTGGCGCCGTACGGCGTACCGCCCGAGATTTCGTCCATCCGTGTCAGCCCGGGAAGGAGTACGGCAGGCCCACGATGATCATCCCCAGGTGCAGCAGCGTGCAGTGAAAGCTGGTGATGGTGGTCTCCTGACCGCCGTGTTGAGTCGCCGTCGAAGCAAACACACTGGCAACCTTCCCGACCAGCGCTCCCTTCACCCACAAGCCGCCGGTCTGATCCAGGAAGTTGCGCATCTGCGCCGCCATGTTGCCGAATCGCGTCGGCGTCCCGAAGATGATCGCGTCGTAATTGGCGAGCTCATCGACGCTCGCGATCGGCGCCTTCTGGTCGAGCTTCAGGCCGGCTTTGCGGGCGGCATCCTCCGGCACCAGCTCCGGCACACGCTTGACGGCCACCTCCGTCCCCGGAGACGGAGCGGGCGCCCTCCGCCACCGCCTGCGCCATGCGCTCCACGTGTCCGTATGCGGAGTAGTAAAGAATCAGAATTTTGGCCATCGCAGCACCTTCCGGGCAGCAGTTGCCCGGCGTTCAACGACGCCAGGTGCCGGGTTCCCTAGCCTAAGCCGTCAGGACGGCGTCATGCAAAGCGCCGCCGGCGCCCACCGACTCAGGTGTGCGCGTCGAGGAATGCGTGCAGCTGCGACCTGCTGAGGCTGCCCACGTGCGTCGCAACCGGATGGCCATCCTTGAAGATCATCAGCGTTGGAATGCCGCGTACGGCGTAGCGCGTGGGGATGGCGGGATTCTGGTCGATGTTCAGCTTCGCGATCGTCAGCCGGTCGGCGTATTCGGTGCGGACTCCTCGACCAGCGGGCCGATCATGCGGCAGGGACCGCACCACTCGCGCCCAGTAATCCACCAGCACGGGCTTCGGAGAAGCGAGCACTTCCGCCTGGAAGGTCTGGTCGGTCACGGTCTTGGTGGCTGTGGCTCATCGGCTGAACTCTCCGCGGTTGATGCCTGGGAGCGCAGTTATTGGCCATCTCATCCGAGATAAAGCATGCTATTCTGAAATCATTATTCCGTTTTCTGAATAATAAGATGGATAAATTGCAGGCCATGGCGCTATTCGTCCGGGTCGTCGAGACCGGGGGTATCGCCCGTGCCGCCGAGAGCCTGCGGATTCCGAAGGCTACCGCGACGACGCTGCTGCAGAGGCTGGAGGCGTCGCTTGGCGTGAAGCTGCTGAACCGCACCACCCGACGGGTCAGCGTGACACCCGATGGCGCCGCCTATTACACGCGCGCAGCCGGCATCCTGGCCGAGGTTCGAGAGGCGGAGGAGGCGCTGTCGCAGCGCTCCATGCCGCGCACGGGCGAGTGCGGGTCGATGCGCCGACACTCATCGCCCGCTCCGTGATCGTGCCGGCGCTGCCGGATTTCTTCGCGAGCTACCCCGATATCGAGCTGGCCCTGGCCTGCAACGAGCGCCACTTCGACCTGGTCGCCGAAGGAATCGACTGCGCGCTGTGGATCGGCGAGGTGGGCGACCCGAGCCTGGTCGCGCGCCGCGTCGGATTCCTCTACTTCGCCACCTGCGCCGCGCCCGCCTACATCGCGGCACATGGCTCTCCGCACACCCACGCGAGCTCGCTCGGCATCGCTGCATCAACCACTTCTCTCCGGCCACCGGCGAGACCGTCGAGTGGGTCTTCTCCAAGGACGGCGAGCGCGTGCAGGCGGTGTTTCCCGGGAATCTCGCGCTCGAGGACGAGAACAGCTATGTGAGTGCGGCCGAAGCCGGCCTGGGCATCGCGCAGTTGCCGGCCTTCGTGCTCAAGGAGGCGATGGAGCGCGGCGCGCTCGACCTGGTGCTCGCGGACTGGCTTCCCGAGCCGTCACCGCTGCACGTGGTTTATCCGCAGAGCCGGCATCTTCGCGCCGGGTGCGCGTGTTCGTCGACTGGCTGGCCGCGCTGATCGCCGATCACGACGGCATCCAACTGCGGTCCACATTGCCGCAGCGGCATGACCTGCGTATGACGCGGCTGCAGTCGGCAAAGCTTCGAGGGTACGCTTCCCGCTCGGGCATGACCCTTGCGATTCAGTGCCTACACCAAGCAGCCGACAGGTCCTCCTATGTCAGCAATCAGATACATCGCTCGCGGCAGTTGCCATCATCAGCCTGATCGCCTTGCTGGCCGGCTGCGTCATCGCCCCCGCCGCACCGCGGCTACCATGAGGGCTACTACGACCAGTCGCATCATCGCTGGTGGCACAACAACGGCTGGCACGACTGCGGCGTACAACGACTCGCACTGCCACTGAGAGTGAGCGGCGGTCGGGCGCTCGGTCAGTCTCTGCCCGAGTGCCCGAAACCGCCCGCGCCGCGGGCGCTGTCCTCGAATGAGTCGACTACTTCCAGCGCCACCTGGACGACGGGCACGACGACCAGCTGAGCAATGCGGTCGCCGGGCCGGATGGTGAACGGCTCGCGCGCGCGGTTCCAACAGGAAACCATGAGCTGGCCCTGGTAGTCGGAGTCGATGAGGCCCACCAGGTTGCCCAACACGACGCCGTGCTTGTGGCCGAGCCCCGACCGCGGCAGGACGACCGCGGCGAGGCCGGGTCCTCCAGGTGGATCGCAATGCCGGTCGGAATGAGCTCGGCCTTGCCGGGCTCGAGTGTGAGCGGCGCATCGAGGCAGGCGCGCAGATCGAGCCCGGCCGAGCCCGCTGTCGCATAGGCCGGCAACGGGAACTCGGTGCCGACGCGCCGGTCGAGAATCCTGACCTTCAGCGGCCGCGTCGGCGCCCGGCGCCAGTCATGCCTGCGCCGAATCGCGTTGGGCGGCGCCCGTGAGGGACGCCGTGTACGACTCCGCGATGAGGCGCACCAGCTCGCGCGCCAATGAAAGCTTGCTGCCGTGGCCGAGGTCGCGGCGGGCGTTGCGCCACAGGACGATGAGATGGTTGTCCTCGCACTCGAACACCTTGTTGTCGCCCACCTCATTGGCGGCGATCATGTCGAGATTCTTCTTCAGCAGCTTGGCGCGCGCGTTCTGCTCGACGGACTCCGTTTCCGCGGCAAAGCCGACGACGAACGGCCGGCCAGCGCGCGCGGCCACGGTCGCCAACACGTCGGCCGTGCGCTCCATGTTGAGATCGAGGGTGTTGGCGGTCTTCTTGATCTTCTGATCCTGCGGATTCGCGGGCCGATAGTCGGCCACCGCCGCGGTCGAGATGAAGATGTCGGCCGCGGCCACTTCCCGCAGCACGGCTGCCAGCATGCCCTCCGCATTCTCGACATCCACCCGGCGCACGCCGGATGGTGTCGGTACGCTGACGGGTCCGGCGACGAGGACGACTTCGGCCCCCGCCTCGCGCGCGGCCTGAGCGACCGCGAAGCCCATCTTCCCCGAGCTGCGGTTGCTGATGAAGCGCACCGGGTCGATCCGCTCGCGTGTCGGACCCGCGGTGATCAGCACCCGCCGGCCCTGGAGCGGGCCGCTGCGCGGCAGCAGCATGTCGAGTCGGTCGGCGATCTCGATGGGTTCCAGCATCCTGCCCCTCGCCGACTTCGCCGCAGGCCTGATCGCCCTCCGCGGGACCGAGCACCTCGATGCCGCGCTGGCGGAGCGTCGCGACGTTCGCCGCCGTCGCGGCGTTGGCCCACATGATGCGGTTCATGGCGGGCGCAACGACGATCGGCGCCTGCGTCGCCAGGCACAGGGTCGCGAGCAGATCATTGGCGTGACCGCCGGCCAGGCGTGCCAGGAAATCGGCGCTCGCGGGGCGACGAGCACCAGCTCCGCCCAGCGGGCGAGCTCGATGTGTCCCATTGCCGCCTCGGCCGCCGCATCCCAGAGCTCCATCCGCACCGGGCGCCCGACAGCGCCTGGAAGGTAATCGGGCCGACGAACTCGCGGGCCGCGGGCGTCATCACGACCTGCACCTCGGCGCCGCGCTCGAGCAGCCGCCGGACCAGATCCGCGGCCTTGTAGGCGGCGATGCCGCCGGTCACGCCGAGCAGGATGCGTTTACCTTGCATGGGCGGATTATCGAACGCCGCCCCCCGGCGCGCAAACCGCCGGCGCAAAATGCGGCGTTTCTGCACAAAGGGCGGCCATTGAGCCCCTCGCCCGGCGCGGCCGGGTGATCTTGCAGCGTCACCGGCTGCGCATAGTGGGCCATGGATCGTAGACCCGGCATCCAGGGCGGCGCACCCGCCCTGGACTGCAGCGGCGGGGCCCTCACCATCCGGGAGTGGCCCGAATCGGAACGCCCGCGCGAGAAGCTGCTCGCCCGCGGCGCCCACGCCCTTTCCGATGCAGAGCTGCTCGCGTTGCTCCTGGGCTCGGGGATCCCCGGCTGCTCCGCAGTCGCCATGGCCCGCTCGCTCCTCAAGGACTTCGGCTGCCTGCGCGACCTGTTGAACGCACGCCTCGCCCGCTGGCGACGCAAGGGCATAGGCGCGGCGCGCTATGCCGCCGTGCAGGCCGCCGTCGAGCTGGCGAAGCGCCATCTGCACGAGCAGATGCGGATCGGCTCGCCGCTCACGACTCCCCAGGCCACCTACCGCTATCTGCTGGCGCAGTTGCGCGACCGCCCGTACGAGATCTTCTGCTGCCTCTACCTCGACAACCGGCACCGCCTGATCGCATTCGAGGAGCTCTTCCGTGGCACCGTCGACTGCGCGCAGGTGCACCCACGAGAGGTGCTGCGACAGGCCCTGCTGCACAACGCCACCTCTCTGATCATCGCCCACAATCATCCCTCCGGCGCACTCGAGCCGAGCCCCGCGGACGATTTCATCACCCGCCGCCTGAAGGACCTCCTTGCCCTGATGGACGTACGACTCGTCGATCACGTCATCGTCGGCGACAGCCGCTGCTACTCCTTCGCGGAGCACGGACTGCTTTAGGCGGTGACTCGGCGTCGGCTCGCTGTCGTGTTTGGGCGGCCGAATACGATCTTCCCAATGGAACCCCAAAAAACATAGGGAGGGTCCGCCCTTGAACATAATGAGATTCGTAAGCGCCCGAAAGCTGCGCGCCACAGCGATCATCGTGCTCGCCTTCATGACTCGTGGCGGCTACGCCGGCCCTGCACCGAGCCCGCCGGAACTGACCGTTGCCCCCGACCCGACCGGCCTGGTAGCCACATTGAAGATCGACGGTCCCTTGGATCACCGCGGCCCATTCTTCCAGAGCCTGGGCACGAACGGCCGCAGCTGCTCGACCTGCCATGATCCGCAGGAAGCGATGAGCTTCACTCCTCTGCACGCCGACTTGCTGTTTGCCACGACGCGAGGCAGGGATCCACTATTCGCAAGGGTGGATGGCGCGAACTGCGACAACGTCGCAACCGGAAACGCCGCCGGCCACAGTCTGATTTTGCGCAACGGCCTGATCCGCATTGCGCTCCCCGTGCCGGCGAACGCGGAATTCTCGATTTCCGTGGTGAGCGACCCTTACGGTTGCGCCCTGCGCATCGATCCCAATACGCACGTTCTGACGGTGTCGGTCTATCGGCGTCCGCTGCCGGCCACGAACCTCTCCTTTCTCAGCGCGGTGATGTTCGATGGCCGCGAAACCGTCGCCCCGCTCACCAGCCCGGCAGACGATGCGGTGAACCTCCGCACCGACCTGACCCAACAGGCGAGCGATGCGACCACGGGGCATGCCCAGGCAACCGCACCGCCAACAGCCGCGCAGCTGCAGGGGATCGTCGACTTCGAGCTCAGCCTGTACACGGCCCAACTCTGGGATTGCGACGCGGGGGCGCTGCAGGCAAGCGGCGCGTACGGTGGTCCGTTCGCTCTCGCGATGCAAGCTTATTATCCCGGTATGAACGATACCCTGGGACAGGATCCGAACGGCCTGCCGTTCGATGCAACCGCCATGACCCTGTACGGCGCGTGGGCGGATCGCCCGTCGCCCCTGGGCCGCGATCACAGCGATGACGGCGATCACGGCGTGCGGGCGGCGATCGCGGCCGGCGAGCAGCTCTTCAACAGCGCACCGCTCACGATTACGAACGTGCGCGGTCTTAACGACAACCCCGCGCTCGGCCAGCCCACCTCATTCCGCGGCACCTGCACGACCTGCCACGATACGCCGAACGTCGGCAACCACTCGCTGCCGCTGCCGCTGGATATCGGGACGGCGCACACGGCGAATCCTTCGTTCGAGTCCGACCCAACCATTACCACGGCCGTGAGCCAGCTCTCGATGCCGCAGCTGCCGGTGTTCCTGATCTCCGGCTGTCCGGCTCCGTTCAATCCCGGCCAGACCGCCTCGTTCTATACGACCGATCCGGGCCGCGCGCTGATCACCGGGCATTGCAGCGATTTCAATCGCCTCAAGGGACCGATCCTGCGCGGCCTCGCCGGACGGGCCCCTTACTTCCACAACGGCGCGGCGGCAACACTGCGCGAGGTGGTGAACTTCTACAATCAAAGGTTCCAGATGGCGCTGACCGAGAATCAGAAGGACGAGCTGGTTGCATTTCTCGGCTCGCTGTAACGCCGCGCGGCGATGATGAGGGGGTGGCCGGGCAGCAGGTTCCCCTCGAGATGGCGCAGCGCGGCGCGCGCGTCCGCCACCATGGCAGCGGTCTGTCCGACCTGCTCGTCGGCCTGAGCGCGCGCGAGCAGAGCCTCCCCCATCCACGCCGATGAGGTGTCATCGACGGCGGCCGTCTTCGCCAGCGCCAGCGCGTTCGTAGCATGTCGGGCGGCGCTCGTGTAGTCGCGGCTCTGCATCGCCGCCCGGGCGGCGATCATCTCGAGGTCGTAGCTGTCGGGGTTGATGGACTGTGTCCGTGCGGCAATCAGACTGCCCGCCACTGTCAGGAGTTGCGCCGCGGCTGCGTTGCGCCCATGGGCGAGGTCGAGCCGCGCATGGACGAGAAGCAAGCGAACGGTTTCAGCGCTGCGATTCCCGGCCGCGAGGGCACGACTTTCGTCCGCGGTCAGCGGGGTCCAGCGGGAGTCGGCGGCGGCGAGATCCTCGCGCTCGAGTGCCGACACAACGGTCATCGCGGGATAGAACGACTGTGACACGAGGGCACCCGCCGCATCCGCCGCTCGCGTGGCGGCCATCAACTCCGGGTCGCCAGCCGGATCGCCCGCCAGGACAGCGGCCGTCGCGCGGCAGCCGGCCGCGAAGAAAGGCGTCTGGAACGCGGGATTCCCGCGCCGGGCATTGGCGACGGCGTCATCCACCAACTCCATCGCCCGACGCGGTTGACCGCCGCCAAGGAGCGAACGACACGCGTTGTGCATCATCGCCCAATACGCGGAAGTGTCGGAGCGCCCGTTCTTCTGCGTGAGCGCGATGACGTCACGCATGACACTCCAACCGCCGCGATAGTCCCCCGCGAGCATGAGAGCCCGGCCGAGATTGTTGGTCGTACTGGTGTAGCGCGGTTCCCCGTACATGCCGGCGTCGACCAGCATGCGCTGCGCGCTTCTCTCATGGGCGACGGCTTGGCCGTAGTCTCCCTGCGCCTGCCATACCAGCCCGGCAGCATCCGCGCATGAGGCGACCGTTGACGGTGGTGGGTCGTGAACCCGTTGCAGACTGTCGAGGCCTGTCGCCAGCGAAGCCTGTGCGCCCGCGAGGTCCGCGGCGAGCACCAGATCATCGGCGTGGTCGCAGGCAAACTGCGCGGTGATCGTCGGATCGTGCACGCGGGCGTTGATCGCCCGGACATCGCGGATCACGGCCGCGGCCGTATCGTATTCCCCGATGTTGACGTAGCGCCCGGACACATCGACCAGAAGCCATGCCGCGAGCACCGGCGAGCCGGCATAACGTTGCGCAATGAATTCGCGTGCCCGATCGAGACGCCGGCGCACCAGATCGCCGGGGATGCGGCTACGCTGTCGCCGATGACGAATTCGGTCAGCTCGGACTCGGCCTGGGCGCGCTGCGCGTTCGCTATGGCGCGGTCGCGCTGCGCTCGCGCCGCGAACATCTGCGTGAGCGCCAACACACTGGTGCCGATCAGCGCCAGAGCAATGAGCGTTGCCGATGCGACCGCGCCCCGGTGGCGGCGTACGAATCGAACGGCACGGTAGCCAACCGTGAAGGGCCGCGCCTGCACCGGCTCGTGTGCGAGGAAGCGGCGCAAGTCATCGGCGAAAGAACCGACTCCGTCGTAACGCTCGCCCGGGTTCTTCTCCAGGGCCCGCGCCAGAATGTTGTCGAGATCGCCGAGCGGACGGCGGCGCCCTCCCTGAGCCGCCGCGGCTATGGACGCCCGTGGTGGTGTGTTGGTGAGGGTCGCCCGCATCAGCTCCGCATCGGTAGCCGGAGATGTCGGGCTGGCGGCGAACGGGTGCCTGCCGACGACGATCTCGTAGAGCATGACTCCGAGCGCGTAGACGTCCGTTGCCGTCGTGATCGAGTTGCCGAGCCGCTGCTCCGGCGCGGCGTATCGCGGCGTGAGTCCCGGCAGCAGCGTGCGCGTTGGAGCCGGCTCCGGGCTCGCAGCCACCAGTTTCGCGATGCCGAAATCGAGCAGCTTCACGCTTCCTGCCGTCGTCACCAGCACGTTCGACGGTTTGAGGTCTCGATGCACGATCAGATGGCGGTGCGCGTGAGCCACCGCGTCGGTGACCTCGAGGAAGAGCCTGACCCGAGACTCCGTATCCAGCGCCGCAGCGTCGCAGTATGCGTCGATCGGCTTGCCCTCGAGGTACTCCAGGACGAGATACGGTTGTCCGTCCTCGAGCACGCCGGCATCGAGCAGCCGCGCGATATGGGGATGGTCGAGCCGCACTAGCAGGCGTCCCTCGAGCAGGAACCGCTGCTCTCCCGCCTGTCCCAGCCAGGAAAGGTGCAGCAGCTTGATGGCGACCCAGACCCTCGTAGCGGCCATCGGTCCGCTTCGCGCGCCAGACGCTTCCCATGCCGCCGTGGCCGATCTCGGCCTCGATCACATAGGGGCCGACGTGACGTCCGATGAGCTTGGCCGGGGCCGCGCCCGGCAGGGAAGACGAAGCTGCGCGTCCCAGGAAGCCTGCGAATCGCCCGTCCTGCTTCGCGCGCAGCACTTGCTCGAGCTCAGCCGTGGTGATCGGATCCTGGCGCTGCAGCGCAGCGACGTAGGCCGGCCACTCTGCCTCGGGTAACTCCAGAACCCGATCGAGGTGGTGGCTGAGACTCTGCCAGCGTTGCTCTTCGATGCCCGGCATGCGATCGCCTCAGGTGCCCGTTTCAAGGTCACGAAAGAGCAGCAGGCGCGCCTTTTCCCAGTCGCGCTGCACCGTGCGCTCCGACACACCGCGCAGGCGCGCGATCTCGGCGAACGAGAAGCCGCAGAAATACTTGAGATCGACGACCTCGGCCAGACGCGGATCCAGACGCGTGAGCTCATCGAGTGCATCGGAAAGCCGGGACAGCTGGCCCGCGTCAGCGACCTCGT
>CAVSAZ010000001.1:0-21172 GCA_963726045.1 uncultured Pseudomonadota bacterium | reverse complement strand
AGAGGTGGTGTTCTTCGCCTCGCAAAAATCGAGCAGGTTGGCCGGCCAGGTCATGCGGGTTGGCGAGCGCTACCTGGTCCACTGGGGAAGCGGCAACTCCGAGGCGTGGCTGCAGTTCCCCGCCAGGCCGGGCGAGGCGCTGCACATGGCCAAGGTCGATCCCGACGGCGACTTCAGCGACGACTTCGAGGACCTCGCCTTCGAGAAAGAGCACGCTTGTGAATAGGCCCGCGACAGCCGCGCCAATAGAGGGGGAATCGTGAAGCGCAAACGACTGATATTGTTGGGAGTGGCGTGGCTGGCCGCGGCTGCCTGGGTACACGCGCAGTCCGCGCAGCAGCCGAGGAGTGCCCAAGTCGACCAACTGATGAGCCGTTACACGGGTGACGTGCCGGGCGCGTCGCTGCTCGTCATCAAGGACGGCAAGGCCATCGTGAGACGCGGCTATGGATATGCCAATCTGGAGGAGCACAGCAAGGCCGTTGCAGCCACCAATTATCGCCTGGCATCGGTCACCAAACAGTTCACCGCGACCTGTATTCTGCTCCTGAAACAGGACGGCAAACTGGGGCTGCAAGACCACGTGCGCAAGTGGCTTCCCGAGCTTCCAGCGAGTGATGAGGCGATCACCGTTTACGACCTGCTGACCCACACCGGCGGCCTGATCGATTACGAAGACCTGATTCCGCCGCGCCGAACCGCTCAGCTGGACGATGCCGACGTGTTGAGCCTGATCGCCGCGCAGCACCGGCTCTACTTCCCCCCTGGCAGCGCTTACCGCTACAGCAATGGCGGCTATGTCCTGTTGGGCCTGATCGTGCAGCGCATTTCGGGCATGGATCTCGCGCAATTCATGAAAGCGCGCATCTTCGAGCCACTCGGCATGGACCGCACGCTGCTGTATGAGCACCACCGCGGGCCCCAGGTAACGCAGCGCGCCTATGGGTACAGCGAAATCAACGGTAAGTGGACGCAGACCGACCAGGACACCACGAGCGCCACCCGCGGCGACGGTGGCGTCTACTCGTCCATTGACGACCTGGCCAAGTGGGACGCTGCCCTCTATACCGACAAGCCGCTCAGCGCGGACTCGCGGCGCATGGCGTTCAGCGCGCACGTGCGCACCGACGACCCCACCATCGACTACGGTTTCGGCTGGCGCATCACAGGTGATACCGTGTGGCACTCCGGTGAATCCATGGGGTTCCGCAACGTGATCGTCCGCTGGCCAAAGCAGCACCTTGCCGTGATCATTCTCAGCAATCGCAACGACCCGCAACCCTATCCACTGGCCCTCGCGATCGGACAACTGTTTCGGCAGTGAATGCGACGCCGAAACTAACCGACCACGTGGTCGGTTACGACATCCCTGCCCTGCCGGGAATGGCCGAGGCGGACATCCAGACCCCGTGCCTGATCCTCGATCTCCATGCCCTGGAGCGCAACATCAGGAAGATGGGTGAGTATGCGAAGGCGCATGGCATGCGCCACCGCAGCCACGGGAAGATGCACAAGTCGGTCGACGTACAGAAGCTGCAGGAGCGCCTGGGAGGCGCAGCCGGCATTTGTTGTCAGAAAGTTTCCGAGGCCGAGGTATTCGCCCGGGGCGGCATCCAGGACATCCTGGTGTCCAATGAAGTGCGCGATCCGGTCAAGATCGATCACCTCGCCCACCTGCCGACCTATGGCGCCCGAATCATCGTTTGCGTCGATGATCTGGCCAACGTGGCGGAGCTTGCGGCCGCCGCGCAGTGGCACGGCACGACAGTGGAGTGCCTGGTCGAAATCGATTGCGGTGCTGATCGCTGCGGCGTCAGAAGCGCCGCCGCCACCATAGAGATCGCGCAAGCGATCGCCAGCGCCCGTGGGCTGAGATTCACCGGCGTGCAGGCATACCAGGGCGCCATGCAGCACCTGGAGAGCTACCAGGATCGCAAAGCCAAACTCGATCACGCCATAGGACGGGTGAAGCCCATCGTCGCGGCTCTACGGGGAGTTGGGCTCGCGCCGGAGCTCGTCTCGGGCGGCGGCACGGGCTCTTACTATTTCGAGGCGAACTCCGGCGTCTACAACGAGCTGCAATGCGGCAGTTACGCCTTCATGGATGCCGACTACGGGCGCATCAGGGACAAGGACGGCAAGCGCATCGACCATGGCGAGTGGGAGAACGCGCTCTTCGTCCTGACCTCGGTGATGAGCCGGGCCATTCCCGGCCTGGCGGTCTGCGACGCGGGACTCAAGGCGCTGTCGCTCGACAGCGGACTGCCGGTCATCTACGGCCGCAACGACGTCAAATACGTCAGGGTCTCGGATGAGCATGGCGTGATCGAGGACGAGCGCGGCATTCTACGCATCAACGACAGGCTCAAGCTCATTCCGGGGCATTGCGACCCGACCTGCAACCTCCACGACTGGTATGTCGGCGTGCGCAATGGCAAGGTCGAGTCGGTGTGGCCCGTGTCCGCGCGCGGGAAATGTTATTGATAGGATGATGGCACTGCAGACCTGGCGCTCTGCGGCCGCGTGACCGGCGGCCATAAAACCTCGCCAATGATATGTGCGCGTTGGATGACCCCGTAGTCGCGGCTATCCTCGCTCTCGTCACGGTCGTCCCCCATTACGAAGTAGCTGCCTGGCGGCACCCGCGTTACCGGCATGTCACCGCCGTCAACCGAGGGGTTGGCGCGAGACCCGCGGTCTCGCCTGCCATTGACGTACGTAATGCCGTTCCTGATCTCGACCGTGGATCCCCCTGCCGCCACGATACGTTTGAGGTCGGCCAATGAGGGATTCGGTGGATAGAGGAACGCCACCACGTCTCCGACCTGCGGTTGCCGCGTCCAGTATGCCCACGCGGACACGACGACGTGCTGGCGCGGAGAGATCGTCGGCTTCATAGAGGCATCGAGCTCGCGGAACACCTGGAAGCCGAAGGCTCGTGCAGGCAGGAACGCGGCGGGGATGTGCATCGGATTCTTCATCCAAAGCGCCGCCTCCGCCAGCAGAATCAGGACAACGAGCAAGCCGGTGATTTTATCTCTCATTCCCACCCCAAAACGCCGCTGCAGGCCCGGCAGCGCGCTACGCCGACGGAGTCATTCAGGTTCCGGTAGGTGGGTTCGCGCTGCCGCCAGCCGCAGAGTGCGCTGCCGCCATCGACAGTGGCGAACGCTGTAGTCCTTGCAAGTCGATTCGAGGCGATTGGAAGAGCCATGGCGAATATCAGAATCAGGACGACCATAGCGAAATGACCGGGCCATATCCGCTCCGTGCCGACCCGAGCGGCTGCGGACTCCTGCCGTACGACGTATGCACCTACCGCGGGATCATGCAACGACTGACCTGTCCGGCGGTTGAACACAAGGAGTTACAGGATGGAAAGGCCGACACCAAAAATCAGGAGTGCCAGCACTCGCCCACCGGGTGGCTGCCGACAGTGACGTCATAAGCGCCGGCGTTGGCCACCACGGTGGCGAAGGTAAATGTGCCGTTTGTTTTGAGGACCAACGCGTCGCCGCCGTTGTCGAGAAGAGTGATTTGCCCACCGCTGTCGAGCCCAGTCAGAGTGCCGCCGACGTCACCCGCACACGTGACGAACACATTCGTCACATTGGCAGTGATGGGTACCGCGTCACCGTTACTGACGGCGCAAAGTTGGCCGGTTGGCTGACCGCTCACGGTGACCTCATAACCGGCACTACCGCCGCGCAGAGAGGTGACAAAAGTGAAGGCCGCATTGCTCGTGAGAGTCAGCCGATCGGTGATGTCGTCCACGGAATCAGAGTTCTCGAGCGCGATCTGGCCGCCGGCGCCCAGGCCCACGAGCGTGCCGCCGACGGTGTAGTACGGAGCCGGTGAGCAGGTGACAGACACGTCGACCACGTTGGCGCCAACGGCCGATCCAGAGCCATTGCTCACAGTGCAGAACAGCCCGGTTGGCTGGCCCGTCACAGTGACGCCATAGCCACCGACGCTGCCGCGAACCGTAGCGGGAAACGTGAACGTACCATTGGCCGTGAGAGTCAGATCGTCGGCGGTCCCGGTCGAGTCATCGTAGTCCTGGAGCGTGATTTGTACGCCGCTGGTGAGCCCCGTGAGGGTGCCACCGATGGTGTAGTAGACCGCCGGCGAACAGGTGACGACGATCCCAACGACGCTCGTGGTCTTGACGCCATTCTCGACCACATCACTGCCTTCGTTGGTGACGAGACAGGTCGCGCCGGTCGGCTGTTGCTGCACGAAAACCCCCCATGTGCTGATGACAGTCAGGGGATCCCCGAGGGGTATGGTGAAGGGGCCGCCGGCCGTGAGCGTAACGACATTGCTGCCGGCATCGGTGGTCTGCACGCCGACAGCAACTGACTGGCCGCTGGGCAATCCCGTTATGTTGCCACCAAAGGCGGATCTGCTGCCCGCAGGGAGGGGGCAGCTGCCGCCGCTGCCGCCATCATCACCGCTGGCGTTGCCGCCGCCGCCACCACCACCGCAACCAGACAAAATGACGGACAGCGCGTCGTGCAACTTGACATACAAAAGAAATACAGATCAAAATGGCGGCCGATATGGGAATACTGACCGTCCGCTTGACCGAAGAGGAAGAGAAGGTGCTTACGCGCCGCTCCCAGCTGGCACGTATGAAGCGTGCGACCTATGTGCGCATGCTGATCCGCGAACAGCCCCTCGCAACCGGTGCCGACCTGCTCGCCGATGCACTCGAGCGCAAGGGAGATCAGCGGCTGCGCGTGTCCCGCAAGCCGTGAAGAAGTGCCTGCTCGACTCCTCGTTCGTCACCGATCTTCTGAACGAGATGGCGAACGATCAGGAAGGTGCGGCCTTCGCCTGGCTGCGGCGCAATGCGAAGGCTCAACTCTGGATCAGCCCGGTCACCCTGGCCGAGGTGCTCGAAGGCGCGGAGGACGTGAGCGCGGTCAAGGCCTATCTAGGGCGCTACGCCTGGCAGGGACTTCATCGCATGCACGCGGAAACAGTTGCCACGCGCCAGAGACGGAGCGCGCGACGCATGGGCGAGAATGATGCGTGGCAGTGTGCCGTTGCCGAGCGCGCCGGCGCAGTCGTGGTGGGGCATGATGCCGCCTTCCAAGCGCTGGGCCTGCGCTACGACGATCACCGCCGAACATCGCCGCAAGGCTGACCCGCCCTCCCCAGTGGGGAGGGCAGGCTCAGATGCGGATCAGCTCAGGATTGCCGGGCGCGACGCCGGCGGCCGACAACGAACGCACAGCCGAGCAGTCCCGCACCGAAAAGTGCGAGCGTAGCGGGCTCGGGAACCGCCTGCGTGACGGTCGTATCCACGCTATACGACGGATCGCCGCCGCGGCCGGCCGAGAAAGTGTCGACTACGGTCAGTGAATAAGACCTGATGGTATCCGGACCCCCGAGAGCCGAGTTGCTTCCGGTCCCGTTGCCCAATGTCAGCGTGTGGATGAGGTCGCTGGACCCGCAATCATTTGCGGCGCCGCCGCCGGAATTACAGAAATAAGTATTGGCGGTATCCCAGTAGGAGGAGCTGGTCACCTGGCCACCGTGGACATTGCCGCTGAATTCCATCAGGAAGCCGTTGCTGTCGATCGGCGTAGTGAAGCCCGTTGCGCTGACGGCGATCGTCAGCGGATCCTTCGAGCAGCCGCCAACGCCGACGCACGTCGCCGTATAGCCGCCCAGATCAATGCCGACAGCCGTATTCAGGCCCGGCGAATAGCTCGTGCCGCCCGTGCCAGCGGTGATAGTCCAGCCGTTGATGGTGCCGGACCAGGAAACCGAGGACGGATCGCCCGTACTGCCGATGAGCACCGTGGTGGTCTGACCACCGCTCGTCAGAAACATCTCGACGGGGCCGGCGAAGGCCGTACCGGCGAACATCGCACCGGCGACTGAGGCCATTACCCCGAGCTTAAGTGAGCGCGTGAACATTTATCCAAGCTCCTGATTGAGTTCTGGTTTCCATTCAAAGCTATGGCTGAGCAAACGCTATGCCAGTCCAAGCGACCCAAAGGTATTCAGCGAGTTGCGCGATTTTGCGCCCAGCCTCAAGATCAGCCTGTAAAGAATCCCGACGCTGCACCGCTCTCCCCGCTTGAGCGTAAGCCGGAGTGGACTGGTACGCGACCGCGACGTAGCATCCGCCGCAAACGAAGAGAGGGGTCTGCCGATTATCCGCCGCACACGATGAACGCCGCAGCCCCCGCCCTGCACGAGACCGCACTCGATGAGAACGCCTGGGAAGACCTCCTGAGCTTCATCGAAGAGCGACGGGTCATCCCGATCGTGGGCCCCGAGCTCCTGATGGTCGAGACGGACGATCGGCCGCGGCTGCTTTACGACTGGGTGGCCGAGCGACTGGCGGCGAAACTCAACATCGACACGCGGCAGCTCCCGCAGCCCTACACGCTCAATGACGTAGTGTGCCTGTTCTGGCCGCATCGCGGAAGGCGCGAGGAGGCCTACGTTCGGCTTCGCGGGGTGCTCAAGGACGCCGACTTCAAGCCTCCGGCGGCTCTGCGACAGCTGGCCGCGATCACTGATTTCGATCTCTTCGTCTCCACGACTTTCGATTCGCTCCTCGAGTCGGCGATCAACCTCGAGCGCTTCCACGGGGCCTCTTCGACCGATGTGCTCGCGTACGCGCCGAACCGCGTGACCGATCTGCCGGCCGAGCGCGAGCAACTCACCCGGCCGACCATTTATCACCTCTTCGGAAAGGTCTCGGCTTCGCCGACCTATGTGATTTCGGACGAAGACCTGCTGGAGTACATGTGCGCGCTGCAGAGCGAGCATCTCGCTCCCGAGAAGCTCTTCTATGAGCTCGAGCACAACCATCTGCTGCTGATCGGCAGCTCACTCACCAACTGGGTGGCGCGGCTCTTTCTGCGCATGGCCAAGCGTCAGCGACTCTCAGCGCCACGCGATGTGGGAGAAGTACTCGCCGACGACCATATCGATCAGGATGAGAAGCTCGTGGCGTTCCTACAGCAGGTGAGTGTCCATACCCGCATTTACCGCGGCGCCGAGCGCTTCGTGGCGGAACTTCACCAGCGCTGGCAGGCCCGGCACGGCGGAACAGCACGAGCCAGCCCCGCGAGCGCGGCGCGCTTCCTCCCCCCTGCGCGCGAGATGCCCGAACAAGCCGTGTTCATCAGCTACGCCCGCGAGGACCTGGCGGCGGTGCAGCAGATCAAAGCGGGACTGGAAGCAGCCGGGATCACCACCTGGTTCGATATCGACCGGCTCGAGGGCGGCGATGACTATGACCGCAAGATCCAGCGCAACATCGCCCGCTGCTCGTATTTCATTCCGGTGATCTCCGCGAACACCGAGCGGCGCCATGAAGGTTACTTCCGGCGCGAGTGGAGCTACGCGCTCGATCGGGCACGCAACATGGCAGACGGCGCGCTCTTCATCCTGCCAGTGGCACTGGATGGAGTCAGTGCGGTTGCTGCGACCGTGCCCGAGCGCTTTCAGGCGCTGCACGCCACGGCGCTCCAGGGTGGCGAGGTGACTCCGGAGTTCGCTCGACGCCTCGCCGAGCTGACGAAAGCGCGCCGCGCGTGACTGCCGACCCCCAGGGCGGCGGCGCCGCGACACCGTCCGCGCCCGAAGCGGCGGTCGATGCGCGCAATCCGTGGCTGGGGCTCGTCTCCTTCACCGAAGAGACTCGCGCGTTCTTTTTTGGCCGCGACCCGGAAGTGGCCGAGCTCGCACGGCGGGTGCAACGCAAGCTCCTCACGGTGCTGTTCGGCAAATCGGGGCTCGGCAAGACCTCGATTCTGCGCGCCGGGCTCGTCCCACAGCTGCGCGAGCACCACTACTGCCCGGTGTATGTGCGCATCGCCTATGAGCGCGACACGCCCGAGCCAGCCGAGCAGATCAAAGACGCCATCCGGCGCGCTGCAACCGCTTCTGGAGAGTGGACACAGGTTGGCGTGTCAACCGCCGGGGAGTCGCTCTGGGAGTTCCTGCATCACCGCGATGATGTGCTGCGCGATGCCGCCGGCACCAAGCTCATTCCACTCCTCATCTTCGATCAGTTCGAAGAGCTCTTCACGCTCGCACAGAACGATGAGTTCGGCAGAGCCCGTGCGGCGCGCTTCATCGAGGAGCTCGCCGACCTGGCCGAGAACCGACCGCCGAAGGCGCTCGAGGCGCGGCTCGAGCAGGACGACCTGGCCGCCGAGGATTTCGACTTTGCGCGCAGCGATTATCGCGTCCTGATCGCGCTCCGCGAGGACTATCTCGCCCCGCTCGAGAGCCTGAAGGGCCTGATGCCGAGCCTGTCGCAGAACCGGCTGCGGCTGGCTCCGATGGGTAGCGCCCAAGCGCTGGAGGCAGTGCTGCGGCCAGGGCAACAGCTGGTGTCGCCGGAGGTGGCGGCTGCCATCGTGCGCTTCGTCGCGGGTGCCTCGGAGCTCGCCAACGCGGAAGTCGAGCCGGCGCTGCTGAGCCTGATTTGCCGCGAGCTGAACGATGCGCGCGTGACCCAGGGGCGGGAGGAGATCTCACTCGATCTCCTCGCCGGCTCCCATGAGAGCATCCTCGGCAACTTCTATGAGCGCTCGCTCGCCGATCAGCCGGTGACCGTACGACGGATCATCGAGGATGAGTTGCTCACGGACTCCGGCTTTCGCGAGAACGTAGCCGAAGAGACCTTGGTCAAGCGCTTCGAGGCCGCCGGTGCCGCCCCTGGAGCGCTCGCGACGCTGGTCAACCGGCGGCTGCTGCGCATCGAGGAGCGGCTCGATGTGCGCCGGGTCGAGCTGACCCACGATGTGATCTGCGGTGTGGTCAAGGCGAGCCGCGATCAGCGCCACGAGCGCGAAGCACGCGAGACGGCCGAGCGAGTACTCGAAGAGCAACGCGGTCGCGCCCGCGCGGCACGCCATGCTCTCAGGCGCGCTCGCGCCATCGCAATGGGTTGCATTCTGCTCGCGGTTCTCGCGCTATCGGCGGCGATGTTCGCGTATGTGAGTGCCGAACGCGCTCGTCGCGCCGAGCACCTGGCGCAGCAGAACCGGCAACTGGCCGAGCAGGCCCGAACTCATGCCGAGCAGCTGCTCGGGTATCTCTCGGAGGACTTCGAGCGCCAGCTCTCGAGCTTTGGGCAGGACAATGTCGTCGCGCAGTTCACTCAGCGCCAGATCGACTACTTCCATTCCCTGCCGCCGGACCTGCGCGACCCGCAGACCGTCCGGTACCAGGCTATGGCGTTGAGCGCACATGCCGCTTCAGTGTTGCAGCTCGGCGATTCCGGCACGGCCTCGAAGAACTCCACCGAGGCCATCCGGCTGCTCCAGGGCCTGCAAGGGAGCGGCGACCGGTCCGAGGCAACTTTCGTCGCACTCGACCATGCGTACGCGGTCGGCTGTCTGAGCCGCGACAACGCGAATTCCCCCGGCGTGCCGGCCGACTGCCGCCGTCCCGTAGCCATGATCCAGTCGCTGGCTGAGCGGCCGGGAGCCTCACGGCCGGTCCGGGAAGCTTACATGCTGGCCCTCACGAATCTCGGCTGGGCCGATGAAACGTTCGGCGTCGATTACGAGGACTCTGCGAAAAGAACCGGGCAGGCGATGCAGATCGCCGCCGCGCTCGGTGCCGAGAGCCTCGACGACCTGTATGTCAGCAGCTATTACGCCTTCGCGGGCGCCTGGCGGGTGAACGCTCTCGTCAACCTCGACCGCAACGATGAGGCGCTTCAGGTTGGGAAGCGTGCCATTACGGTCGCCGACGGAGTGTTGGCTAAACGACCCTGGTACCGGCTCACCCTGAATGCCAGGGAGATCGCGGACGGTTCGATGGTTGGCGCCGCGTCAAGCGCGCTCGACCCACACGCGGGGCAGGTCTATGCGCTGCAGGAACAGCAGTCCGCGCAGACGATCGTCAGCCTCGACCCTGGAGATGTGAATTCCCGGAACAACCACGCAATTGCGCTGACCGACGTGTGCATATCGCTATGGGACGGCGGTAGCTTGCATGACGCGCTGGACTGGTGTCACAAGTCGTTCCCCGTATGGAAGGGGGTATGGAAGCATCTGGGCGGCGGCTTCGTGGTTCAGATCAGATACCTCGGGAGCCGGATGGCCCGCTGGCAAGCGCTGTCCGGTGATCTCACCGGCGCGCTGCGGATCGTGGCGAGCGAGCAGGCGTTCTTCGCGCCAGATTCCCCTCACGAGCCACCGAGCGGTAGTGGTGGGTTCGACTCGGGGCTCGACATGCAGATCGTGCAGGCCGAGGTAATGTACGAGCGCGGTAACTTCACCGCAGCGAGCCGTCTTGCCGGACAGGCAACCACGCAGTTGCTGAGCGCAAAGCCGCTGGGGGACGTGCAAACCCTTGCGCAAGCCTATCTGCTCTACGATCTGTCCGGTATCTACGGCCACGCCGAATATCAGCTGGGCCGCTTTGCGTCGGCCGAACGCGCGGAGCGTATTGCGCTCGAACGAAATGCGATCGTCCTACCCTTTGCCGTATCGGTCCTCGCGAGCAAGCGGGACAGCGCCGAGATCTCGACCTGGCTCGCGATGTCGCTGGCGCGGCAAGGGAAGCTCCTGCAGGCCGCGCAGGTGATCGACCCGGTCGTGACATTCGAGCAAGGCCTGCTGGCGCGCAATCACGGTGACGTCTGGGTTCCTTACGAGCTCGCGCGCGCCTTCTACGCCCAGGCCCTCGCTGAACCGAAGCAGCGCGCAGTTGCGCTCAAGAAAGCCGCGGCGCTCCTGAGCGGTCTACCGCCGCAATTGCAGAGGCTGCACGACGTCCGGCAGTGGCGGCAGTGGGTGGCACGATGAACGCCGCAGCCTACACGCTCCAATGGCTACCTCGGCGACGTGCTGCCTGCGCTTTCCCCCGAGGACGTCATGTCAGCTTCCGACCGGATCGGCGCGGCGCTCGAGCGGTGGCTTCCCCGAACGCGCCGTCGAGGTGCTCAACAGGAACGGCTATCGGGCCTGGCTCAACTGTATCGGCCACATCGCGGTCGATCCGTTGCAACTGCCGAGCCCGGCGCAGCAACCGGCCTGAGAAGAGCGGTCACTGGCCGCGCAATGAGCGCGACACAGCGACCGCAAGCCGCCAGCCCGGGTTTACATGCCCGCCATCGGCGCCATGAGCGTCGCCTGCGCATGCAGTGCCTGCTGCGCGAGTGCAGCCAACGCCTCCAGGTGCGCGCGTTCCAGTAAATCCGACGCATGAGGCGCACCAGCAGCGGCATCGTGTGCCAGATTTTGTAGCTCCAACCGCGCCAGGGCCCGGGCATCGGAAGGAGTGCTCTTGTCAGGTGCGAGCAGCATCTGCGCCAGCAGCCTGGCGTATGCGGTTTGCAGATTGCGCCGGATCAGGCCGTCGTGGGCTGCCCCGGAGGCGAGGCCGTCAAAGATTCCCGCTTGCGCCCAGTCGAAGAGATCGGCGAGGCCCATCGTCTGTCCCGGCGCGTACTTGGTCGACATGTCGTCCAACCGCTCCATGCTCAGCGGCGAGAAGAGCGCGTGCAGCGTAGCGAGCTGGGCATTGCCCACTACCGTCACCACCGCGACGTCGTGACGCGGCGGCGGATCGTAGCTCCAATGTGGATCACCGGCCACCGAGCTGTCCTCCGAGTAGGTCAGAGTCTCCAGGACCGCGGGGTTGAATTTCCAGGCGGCATCGGCGAACAGCCCATCGCGGAGGGCATTCCACGCGGCCCGCTCACGCGCGATGGGCACGGGCGTGAGGGGCGCAACGGCATTCGGATCGCCCTTGACCGAGCGCGAGAGATACTCGCCGCCGATGATGTTGGCCGCCATGCGTGCGCAACGCAAATCCATCTGCAGCGGCGTCACGAACGCGGCGCGTGCCTGGTCATAAGGCATGCCGGCTTGCGGGAAGCGTTGATCGACCGCGTTCATCAGCCGGTGCATCAGTGATTCCTGGGTCGCGCACCACTGCAACGGATCATCCGTCAGGTCAAAGGTCTGTACCCGGGGATCGATGGAATGACCGATCGCAAAGAGGTCGGCATCTTCGTCGCTGGCGAAGCGGTAGCGCGGGTCGGCCCACTTCGAGGCCCAGCCGCGCAGCGTCGGCAGCTGCTGCTCGGGCGTTCCGGCAACATAACCGTAACCGTACCGGATGGCGTATTGGTCGTATGGACCGAGAACCAGCTGGTTGTAATCGCCCTGCGGCGTGCCTTTCGGCCAGACATTGAACGGCACGTACTCCATCACGGAGCTCGAGATGCCGTTCCTGGCCGTGAACGACTTGTCCTGCAGCTCCTGCGCGGTATACGCGGTGGAGCCGATGAAGTTGTGCTGCAGGCCCATGTCGTGCCCCGACTCATGCAGCACGATGTAATAGATGAAGTCGTCGGTGAATTTACGCTCCGCGTCGGGCGTATCTTCCAGGCCGCGCGCCGGCGCGATGACATATTTATAAGAGAGGCGACCGATCATCCCCACCGCGGCGTCGAAATTCACGCCGACGTTGAGCTCCTCGCCGCTGCGGGGATCGGCGGTGATGAGCGCTTCGGCGCCGAACGCCGGCGAGCTGGTATCGATCCAGCGCACCATGTTGTGACGGATGTCATCAGGATCCCAGCCTTTGGTCTCGGGCTGATCCTGCACCGCGACCGCGCCCTCGATGCCGACCTTCGCGAACGCCTGGCCCCAGGCGAGCAGCGCCTTACGCACCGTGTCACGGTATTCCGTCGGAATGTCGTCACTGAGATAAAAGACGAGCGGGTTGGTCGCCTTGAACGATGCCGACGACGTGCGATTGCCGAAGTTCCAACGCGAGATGTAATGCACGTCGCGCCGCATCTCGTCGTCGGTGGTGAAGTTGATCAGCGGCACCGAGAAGTATCCCACGCGCGGGTCGTAGATGCGTGGCACGTAGCCGTCATCCGGCGCGGCGATGAGGTTGTAGGTCATCCGCACTTCGGCATAGCGCGAGTCCGGCGCGTTGTCGAGCTTTGCGGGCGTCATTGCGGCCCAACTCTGATCCACCCGCAGCATGTCATTCAGTGGGAATGCCTTGGCGGCGAGAAAGAACGTCCTCTTGGGGTCGAGCGAGTAGTGCTGCGTGGGTTTCTCGTCCGCGGAATTCAGGCTGTCGGCAAGATCGGCGATGTCGTCCAGAAACGCATCCGCCGAGATCACCACGTGATCATGGTCGAGCGCCGAGATCGGCACCACGGCAATGACGGAGTTGGGCAAGGAATTGCGGACCCCCATCGCCTGCGGAGAGCCGGGACGCGTGAGCGCGTAACGGTTCGGCCAGCGCAGCACGACCCTGTTTCCCACCCGCTCGAAGTGCAGCAGACGCGCCGGCGCCACGTATGGCTCCCCTTCAGCCGGCCCGAGGCCGCCCAGACCGCTGGAGGGTACGGAGGTTTCGATGAAGTCCTTGCCGAACTGCGACGGGCTGAGCGAGAAGAATACGTTGCCCTTCTTTTGAATGATCGCGATCAGCCCGGGTGTGACCTGCGCGTCCTTGACGAACTTTGCATAGTCCAGCGGATTGATGGGCGGCTTCGGGCCCGCATGGGCACCCGCATGCGCAGCCGACTTGGCGGGCTTGGTGGCGGCCCACCCGGGCGCGGTGGCGACCAGAGCTGCCAGTACGCAGATGACCGCAGTCACGTGTGACTTACGCATCGATTTCTTCCTGTTGGTGTAATGTTTATCAGGGGCCGCGCGTACCAACAGCGCGGCCGTGGTGACAGCTCATCGGGAACTTCAATCAGTGTTGCGGCGGCCGCGGCCTCTGCGCCGGTCCGGATTCGCATTCTTGCGCCGGAGGCTGCCCGTTTCCGATTCGCGTCGCGGCCCCGTGCGCCGATCGGTATGCTTGTGATATACGCAGGGACAGACCTCGGGCGAGGTGCACTTGGACAGAGGAAGTCGTGGCGCATCAATCCCGAGGTAACGGCGTCCCTTCAGTGCCTGAGCCGCGCCACAACTCCCACTGGTGCAGACTATCGACACAGCGCTCCAGCGGTTGCCGGGCTTCGTGGCCATGGGCGTGCAATCTACCGTTAACCAGCCGGTCTAGCAACTTTAGACCTAACGCCCGGCGAAGGCCGGGCCGCTCGGGAGCCCAGCCGGTGTTGCGCGTGCGCCGCGGGACTTCGAGCGTTGCCTACTGCGCGCCGCGCACCAGCCGGGTGGCGATCTCGGCGACGTGCCGGCCCTGGAAGCGCGCTCCCGCGAGCTCGTTCTCGCTCGGATGCCGCGAGCCGTCGGGCTTGGCCAACGTGGTGGCGCCGTAGGGACCGCCGCCGGTGATCTCGTCCATGTTCAGCAGGCCGGCGAAGGAATACGGCAGGCCCACGATGATCATCCCCTGGTGCAGCAGCGTGCTGTGGAAACTCGTGATCGTGGTCTCCTGGCCGCCGTGTTGGGTGCCTGTCGAGGCGAATACGCTCCCGACCTTGCCGACCAACGCGCCCTTCATCCACAAGCCACCGGTCTGATCG
Organism: uncultured Pseudomonadota bacterium; assembly: GCA_963726045.1. Lineage (GTDB taxonomy): Bacteria > Pseudomonadota > Gammaproteobacteria > Steroidobacterales > Steroidobacteraceae > 13-2-20CM-66-19. Next base: position 6,711 of record CAVSAZ010000001.1, on the reverse strand, counting down.
AGGAAGTTGCGCATCTGCGCCGCCATGTTGCCGAACCGGGTGGGCGTGCCGAAGATGATGGCATCGTAATTCGGCAGCTCATCGACGGTGGCGATGGGCGCCGTCTGATCGAGCTTTACCCCCGACTTGCGGGCGACCTCCTCGGACATCACCTCAGGTACCCGCTTGATGAGCACCTCCGTCCCCGACACGGAGCGTGCACCCTCCGCCACCGCCTGCGCCATGCGCTCGACGTGCCCATATGCTGAGTAGTAGAGAACGAGAACTTTTGCCACGGGACCACCTCCGGTCGGAATGCCGGCAGGCAAGGTGCCAGGTTCCCGCAGTCAAAGTCCAGAGGCGCCGAGCCAGGCGGCGCGACCCGGCGCGTGCCGGTTCAGGTATGAGCGTCGAGGAAAGCGTGCAGCTGCGATCTGCTGAGGCTGCCAACGTGCATTGCAACAGGGTGACCGCCCTTGAAAATCATCAGGGTTGGAATGCTGCGGACGCTGTAGCGCGTGGGGTGGCGGGATTCTCGTCCATGTTCAGCTTGGTAACCGTGAGCCGATCGGCGTATTGCGCCGCGGACTCCTCGACCAGCGGGCCGATCATCCGGCAGGGACCGCACCACTGCGCCCAATAGTCCACGAGCACGGGTTTTGGGGACTCCAGGACGTCAGTTTGGAACGTCTGGTCCGTCACGGCTTTGGCGGCCTGGCTCATCGCAAATCTCCTTGCACCAAGTGTCGCGCTCGATCCTATTAGCCGGTTGATCTGAGATAAAGCGTGCTAAAGTGAAATTATTATTCTGATTACTGAATAATCAGTGGACAAGTTGCGAGCCATGGCGCTTTTCGTCCGGGTCGTGGAGACCGGAGGTATCGCCCGCGCCGCCGAGAGCCTGCAGATCCCGAAGGCGACGGCGACGACGCTGATGCAGAAGCTCGAGGCGTCGCTCGGGGTCAAGCTGCTGAACCGCACCACCCGGCGGGTCAGCGTGACGCCCGACGGTGCCTCCTATTACACGAGAGCCACCGGCATCCTGGCCGAGGTCAGGGAGGCGGAGGAGGCGCTGTCACAACGCTCCGTGCCGCGAGGGCGGGTACGCGTCGACGCCCCGACACTCATCGCCCGTTCAGTGATGGTGCCCGCGCTACCGCGCTTCTTCGCCGCCTACCCTGACATCGAATTGGCGCTGGCCTGCAATGAGCGTCATTTCGATCTGATCGGGAAGGGATCGACTGCGCGTTGTGGATCGGAGAGGTAACCGACCCGAGCCTCGTCGCCCGCCGCGTCGGCTGGCTCTACTTCGCGACCTGCGCCGCGCCCTCCTACATCGCAGCACACGGGAGGCCGGCGCATCCTCGCGATCTAGCGCGGCATCGGTGCATCAACCGCTTCTCGCCCACCACGGGGGGAACCATCGAGTGGATTTTTTCCAAGGATGGCGAGCGCGCACAAGCCGTATTTACCGGCAATCTCGCGCTCGAGGACGAGAACAGCTATGTCGGCGCCGCCGAAGCCGGGCTGGGGATAGCGCAGCTGCCGGCATTCGTGCTCAAGGAGGGGATGGAGCGCGGCGCGCTCGACCTCGTGCTCGCGGACTGGCTCCCGGAGCCGTCACCGTTGTATGTCGTATATCCGCAGAACCGGCATCTGTCGCGCCGGGTACGCGTGTTCGTCGACTGGTTGTCGGCACTCATCGCGGATCACGATGGCATTCAACTTCGGTCAACATTGCCTGCCCCCGCATGACACAAGAATGACGCGGCTGCGGCCTGCAACGCTTTAGAGTACGCTTCGCGCTCAGGCATGACCCTTGCGGTTCAGTGCCGTACTCCAAGCAAGCCCCGACAGGTACTCCTATGTCCGCAATCAGATACATCGCTCGCGTCAGTTCCGTGATCGGCCTGATGGCCTTTCTGGCCGGCTGTGTCGTCGCCCCGGGACCGGGCTGGCATGAGGGCTACTACGACCGAGGCCACCATCGTTGGTACCACAATCATGGCTGGGTGCAGTGTGGCGGTTACAACGATCCGCACTGCCACTGATTGAGCGGCGATCGGGCGCTCGGTCAGTCTTTGCCCGAGTGCCCGAAACCGCCTGCGCCGCGGGCGCTGTCCTCGAACGAATCCACGACCTCCAGCGCTACCTGGACCACGGGCACGACGACCAGCTGAGCGATGCGGTCGCCGGGCCGGATCGTGAATGGCTCGCGCGCGCGATTCCAGCAGGAAACCATGAGCTGGCCCTGGTAGTCGGAGTCGATCAGCCCCACCAGATTGCCCAAAACGACGCCGTGCTTGTGGCCGAGGCCTGACCTCGGCAGCACCACGGCGGCCAGACCGGGATCCTCCAGGTGGATCGCAATGCCGGTCGGTATCAGCTCGGCCTTGCCGGGCCCCAGTATGAGCGGCGTATCCAGACAGGCGCGCAGATCGAGCCCCGCCGAGCCCGAGGTTGCATAGGCCGGCAGCGGAAACTCGGCACCGATGCGCGGTCGAGAATCCTGACCTGCAGGCCGTCGGCGCGGCGCTTGCGCTCATGCCTGCGCCGAATCGCGCTGGGCCCCGCCCGTGAGCGATGCGACGTACGACTCCGCGATCAGGCGCACCAGTCGCGCGCCAATGAGAGCTTGGTGCCGTGGCCGAGGTCGCGGCGCGCATTGCGCCACAGAACGATGAGATGGTTGTCCTCGCACTCGAACACCTTGTTGTCGCCCACTTCATTGGCGGCGATCATGTCGAGATTCTTCTTCAGCAGCTTGGCGCGCGCATTCGCTCGACGGATTCCGTCTCGGCGGCAAAGCCGACGACGAACGGCCGACGGCGCGCGCGGCCACGGTCGCCAACACGTCGGCCGTGCGCTCCATGTTGAGATCGAGCGTGTTGGCGGTCTTCTTGATCTTCTGTTCCTGCGGATTCGCGGGCCGATAGTCAGCCACGGCCGCCGTCGAGATGAAGATGTCGGCACGCCCACTTCACGCAGCACGGCGGTCAGCATGCTCCGCGGCATTCTCAACATCCACCCGGCGCACGCCGGATGGTGTGGGATGCTGACGGGCCGGCGACGAGGACCACTTCGGCCCCCGCCTCGCGCGCGGCCTGAGCGACCGCGAAGCCCATCTTGCCCGAGCTGCGATTGCTGATGAAGCGCACGGGGTCGATCCGCTCTCGTGTCGGACCCGCCGTGATCAGCACACGCCGGCCCTGCAGCGGGCCCGCTGCGCGGTAACAGAATGTCGATCGGTTGACGATCTCGGTGGGCTCCAGCATCCGCCCTCGCCGACTTCGCCGCAGGCCTGATCGCCCGCCGCGGGACCGAGCACCTCGACGCCGCGCTGGCCGAGGGTGGCGACGTTGGCCGCCGTCGCGGCATTGGCCCACATGATGCGGTTCATGGCGGGCGCAACGGCGATCGGCGCCTGTGTCGCCAGGCACAAGGTGGCGAGCAGATCGTTCGCATGACCGCCGGCCAGTCGTGCCAGGAAATCGGCGCTCGCGGGAGCGACGAGTACCAGCTCCGCCCAGCGGGCGAGCTCGATGTGTCCCATTGCCGCCTCGGCGGCCGCATCCCAGAGATCCATCCGCACGGGCCGCCCCGAGAGCGCCTGGAAAGTAATCAGGCCGATGAATTCGCGGGCCGAGGGGTCATCACGACCTGCACCTCGACGCCGCGCTCGAGCAGCCGCCGCACGAGATCCGCGGCCTTGTAGGCGGCGATGCCCCCGGTCACGCCGAGGAGGATGCGTTTGCCTTGCATGGGCGGATTATCGAACGCCACCTCCCGGCGGCGCAAACCTGGGGATGCGAAATGCGGCGTTTCTCCACAAACGACGGCCTTTGGGCCCCTCGCCGGGGCCGGACCGGGGAGCGATCATGGGAGCGGGTCACCGGATGCGCAGGAGTCCCCATTGGAACGTACGACAGCGGCCATCTCGAGCGATGCACCCGGTCCGGACCGGAACGGCGGCGCTCTCACCATCCGGGAATGGCCGGAATCGGAGCGCCCGCGTGAAAAGTTGCTGGCCCGCGGCGCCCGCGCCCTGTCCGATGCAGAGCTGCTCGCGTTGCTCCTGGGCTCAGGGATCCCTGGCTGCTCCGCAGTCGCCATGGCCCGCTCGCTCCTCAAGGACTTCGGCAGCCTGCGCGACCTGCTCAACGCACGCCTCAGCCGCTGGCGACGCAAGGGCATAGGTGCCGCGCGTTACGCCGCCGTGCAGGCTGCCGTCGAGCTGGCGAAGCGCCATTTGCACGAGCAGATGCGGATCGGGTCACCGCTCACGACTCCCCAGGCCACCTATCGCTATCTGCTGGCGCAGTTGCGCGACCGTCCGTACGAGATCTTCTGCTGCCTCTACCTCGACAACAAGCACCGCCTGATAGCATTCGAGGAGCTCTTCCGTGGCACTGTCGACTGCGCGCAGGTGCACCCACGAGAGGTGCTGCGACAGGCCCTGCTGCACAACGCCACATCCCTGATCATCGCCCACAATCACCCCTCCGGCGCACTCGAGCCGAGCCCCGCGGACGATTTCATCACCCGCCGCCTCAAGGACCTCCTTGCCCTGATGGACGTACGACTCGTCGATCACGTCATCGTCGGCGACAGCCGCTGCTACTCCTTCGCGGAGCATGGGCTTCTCTGATATATGTCGAGTGCGGGTCGTGCCTCAGCTGCGGGGAGCCATTTGGCATCGAGGCTACCGCGGCGGCACGCGAGTTCACCTATTGCCTCGTCTTTGGGCGGAGATGACACATCGGGACGCGGGTCTGGAATAAACCCGTTGCGGTTCGGCATCCGAACCTCAGGCAAGGTTTCCCGATTCATCACTGCATTCGGACGGATGATTTTGTTCAGAGAGAGCAAGTAGGCAGTAACAGCATAGGTCTCATTGGCAGTCAGCGTGCCCGGCCGCGAGTACGGCATCGCGCGATGGATAAAATCCCATACCGTTGTGGCATAAGGCCAGTAACTTCCCACAGTAAGAATCGGATTATTGGATTTGAGCGTGCCGAATCCGCCAACGAGTTGTGGTCCGAGCGTTCCATTTCCTTGTCCGTGGTCGCCGTGACAGCCACTACACTTGGCCTGATAGATCGTTTGACCTTGTGCAGGTGTGCCACTTCCTGAAGGCAGCCCCGTTCCGTCGGGAAGCACCGTGTTCTTCCACTCGCGCAGCTCCTTCGCGGGGGAGTGTGTCCAATCCAACCTGCTTTACGCGTCCATAAACCGACGCAACCAAGGCCAAAAGGCCGACCAGAAGTTAGAAAGCTCAGCTTACGCATGCGCGATCTCTCCGCCAGCCCGAACACGCCACCATTTGATACCGTTGTAGTGGTCAGCGCCATTCAAACCGCGTACGGCGATGATCTGCTCACGCGTCGGCTGACAATAGCCTGTTTCGTCAGTGCATCTGAGGCGAAGGTCGTTTCCGCTCCATTCCAGTTCCATGACGAGCGAAAGCGGGTAAATGCCTTGGTGAGAATGGGTGCATTCGCGCCAGATCCTTCATCCTCACAATTAACGGGCGCTCAACCAGGCCATCAATGAGCAGCTCGTGATGTGCAGGGTTGATTCTTGGCATGCCGAAATGGAGGACCTCGTAGTGAAGGGCTGAGGGAGTGATGATTCCGTAGAGGGCTTGAAGAGGCGTATACGCATCCCGGGGGCTGCCGACCAGGCGAGTCACGTTTTTCTCGAACGGAGATCGGTACCCATAGGGCCGTGCCGAAAGACCGAGCTCGTCCGGAACCTGTAGCGCGATTCCCCGTACATGCCCGCCTCGACCAGCATGTGCTGTGCTTTTCTCTCACGGGCGACTGCTTGGCCGTAGTCTCCCTGCGCCTCCGCCACCGAGCCCCAGCATCCGCGCGCACTCGAGGCGCTCGTTGACGGCGGTCGTCTCTCGACCCGATGCGATCACGAATTCGGTCAGATCGGCCTCGGCCTGCGCGCGCTGCGCATTCGCGATGGCGCGGTCGCGCTCGTCATCGCGCCGCGAACATCTGCGTGAGCGCGAACACACTCGTGCCGATCAGCACAAGAGCAATGAGCGTTGCCGATGCGACCGGCTCCGGGCTCGCAGCCACGGGTTTCGCGATGCCGAAATCGAGCAGCTTCACGCTTCCTGCCGTCGTCACCAGCACGTTCGACGGTTTGAGGTCCCGATGCACGATCAGATGGCGGTGCGCGTGCGCCACCGCATCAGTGACCTCGAGGAAGAGTCTGACTAGAGACGCCGTATCCAGCCGCCCCCCGCAGTATGCGTCGATCGGCTTGCCCTCGAGGTAGTCCAGAACGAGATACGGTTGGCCGGCATCGAGCGCGCCGGCATCGAGCAGGCGCGCGATATTGGGTTGGTCGAGGCGCGCGAGCAGCCGTCCCTCGAGCAGGAAGCGCTGCTCTCCCCCCTGGCCCAGCCAGGACAGGTGCAATAGCTTGATGGCGACCAGGCCCTCGTAGCGACTATCGGTCCGCCTCGCGCGCCACACGCTTCCCATGCCTCCGTGGCCAATCTCGGCCTCGATCACATAGGGGCCGATGTGACGTCCGATGAGCGTGGTCGGGGCAGCCCCCGACACAGCAGACGAGGCCGCCCGTCCGAGGAAGCTTGCAAATCGCCCGTCCTGCTTCTCACGCAGCACCTGCTCGAGCTCGGCCGCCGCGCTCGGATCCTCGCGCCGAGTGCATCAGAGAGCCGAGATAGCTGGACCGCGTCAGCGAGCTCTT